>NZ_CP151956.1:0-4800000 GCF_038593035.1 Paenibacillus sp. FSL R10-2778
GTGGACAGCCATACTTCCGAATTATGGCAGCAAATTTTATCGATTATTCAAACCAAATTAAGCAAGCCGAGCTTTGATACCTGGTTTAAGGCTACTAAAGCGATAACCTTCAACTCCCAGGTTCTCATTATCTCGGCACCTACAACGTTTGCAGTAGAATGGCTGGAAAGTCGTTACACCAAACTGGTAGGAGCAACCGTCTACGAAGTCACAGGGAAACAAGTGGATGTAAAATTCGTGATTGAAGAAAGCAAGCCGCCTGAGCTTGTGGTTCAACAATCCGCTCCGACTCCCGTAGTATCAAGAGAAGAAGCACAAACGCATCTGCTCAATCCAAAGTACACTTTTGACACCTTTGTAATCGGCTCTGGGAACCGCTTTGCGCATGCAGCCTCACTGGCAGTAGCCGAAGCACCAGCCAAAGCATACAATCCCTTGTTTTTATACGGTGGTGTAGGTCTGGGCAAAACCCATTTGATGCACGCAATTGGGCACTATGTCCTGGAACATAACCCAAATAACAAGGTAATTTACATCTCGTCTGAGAAATTCACGAATGAATTTATCAATTCGATCCGTGATAACCGCGGTGAAAGCTTCCGTAACAAGTATCGTAATGTTGACATTTTGCTTATCGACGACATTCAATTCCTCGCTGGAAAAGAGTCTACACAGGAGGAGTTTTTCCATACTTTCAATGCGCTCCACGAAGAACGCAAGCAAATTATCATCTCCAGCGACCGACCACCAAAGGAAATTCCCACACTGGAAGAACGGCTGCGTTCCCGGTTCGAATGGGGCTTGATTACGGATATTCAACCACCAGATCTGGAGACCCGGATTGCGATTTTACGCAAAAAGGCTAAGGCAGAGAACCTTGATATCCCTAATGAGGCCATGATGTATATTGCCAACCAGATTGACACCAATATTCGTGAGCTTGAGGGTGCATTAATCCGGGTAGTTGCTTATTCTTCGCTTACCAACCAGGATGTAACCACTCATTTGGCAGCTGAAGCGCTCAAGGATATTATTCCTTCCAGTCGTCCCAAGATGATCACCATCGCTGATATTCAGCAAAAAGTCGGAGAATACTACAATTTGCGCCTTGAAGACTTC
Source organism: Paenibacillus sp. FSL R10-2778 (assembly GCF_038593035.1). Taxonomy (NCBI): domain Bacteria; kingdom Bacillati; phylum Bacillota; class Bacilli; order Caryophanales; family Paenibacillaceae; genus Paenibacillus; species Paenibacillus sp. FSL R10-2778. Next base: position 1,120 of record NZ_CP151956.1, read on the forward strand.
AAAGCACGCAAAAGAACCAAAGCCGTAGCGTTTCCACGTCAAATCGCAATGTATCTATCCCGTGAACTAACGGATTATTCGCTGCCTAAGATTGGTGAGGCTTTCGGAGGACGTGACCATACGACCGTAATTCATGCGCACGATAAAATTACACAGGCATTAAAGGTCGATCAGGAGTTGTACAAAGTGGTAAATAATCTTGCGGAGAAAATTAAAAATCCTTCCTAAGAGGAACAAAGAGCCTATACACAATCTATACACATGTGGGTAGGCTTAATTTTATGCTGTTTGGTGGGGTTATCCACATATTCGTCGCCCCTACTACTAATACTATTAAATAACTATAATAATTCATCATGTAAAGACGCGTAATTAACAGACTCAAATCCATCGAAATTCCCAATTTTTCAGCTAGGAGTGAAATCATGAAAATAAGCATTCTTAAAAATGAGCTCAACGAATCCATTCAACACGTATCCAAAGCTATATCCAGCAGAACAACAATCCCTATTTTGACCGGTATTAAACTGGAAGTTAGCCATCAAGGCGTCACATTAACTGCAAGTGATACCGATATTTCTATTCAATCGTTTATTCCAGCAGAGAATGACAGCCACACCATCGTGAAGATAGATCAGCCAGGAAGTGTTGTCCTTCCCGCTAAATTTTTCGTCGAGATTATTAAGAAGCTGCCCTCCAAAGAAATCCACATGGAAGTAAAAGAAGGATTCCAAACGTACATTTCTTCCGGATCCACTGAGATTCAGATGGTAGGTTTAGACCCTGAAGAATTCCCAGTGTTACCGAGCATTGAAGAGAATGACACGATCTCTCTACCAGGTGATTTGCTGAAAAATATGATTAAACAAACAGCCTTTTCTATTTCTACCCAAGAGACAACTCCGATATTAACGGGTATACTATGGAATCTGAGCGACAATGAGTTTAAGTTTACAGCGACTGACCGTCACCGCTTGGCAACAAGAGCTGCTAAACTTGAAGGCACGGAAAATGTCAATTTCGGAAATATTGTTATTGCCGGTAAAACCCTTAATGAGCTCAGCAAAATTATCCCTGACCAAAATATGCTGGTTGATATTGTCGTTGCGGATAATCAAGTTCTCTTCAAAATCGACAAAGTACTGTTTTATTCACGGATCCTAGATGGGATTTATCCTGATACTTCTAGAATTATTCCAACAACCTACAAAACAGAACTAACTTTAGATACAAAAAAATTAAGTGAATCGATTGATCGTGCTTATTTGCTGTCCCGGGAAGAAAAAACAAATATTGTTCGTATGCAGACGCTTGATCAAGGCGGTATTGAAATTTCTTCAAGCTCATCAGAGCTGGGTAAGGTTCGCGAGGAACTTGAAGTCATCGATTTCAAAGGTGAACCTCTCAAAATATCTTTCAACTCGAAATATATGCTTGATGTATTAAAGGTCATAGAGAGTGAACAGCTCGTTATTGCATTTACAGGGATGATGAGTCCGATCATTTTGAAACCACTTGACCAAACCAATAGCTTGTATATCATTTTGCCTTACCGTACAACAAATTAATGCCAACATTCATGAACATGTGGATAAGTGGCTGAAAGGATAAAAACCATGAAAAAAATACTTATCCACAGTGGATACATTAAGCTGGACCAATTTCTGAAACTCGCAGATTGTGTATCCACAGGTGGAATGGCCAAAGCTTTATTGCAGGAAGGTCACGTATTGGTCAACGGAGAGGTAGAGGAACGGCGCGGCAGAAAACTTTATCCGGGTGACAAAATCGAAGTGCAGGATAACGGTACCTTTGAGGTTGAAGGCGGAGGAGTAAAAGAGTAGTACGCTAGGGGAGGAACCATTTCGTGTTTGTTAAAAATATCGGTCTGCAGCATTATCGGAATTACGGGCTGCTGCGTCTGGAGAGCCTGGGCGATGTGAATCTGATTCTGGGTCAGAACGCCCAAGGCAAAACAAACCTCATGGAGGCATTGTTCGTCCTGGCGATGACCAAAAGCCACCGCACCTCTAAGGACCGCGAACTTATCTCCTTCGACGCCCCCGGAGATGCAGCTCAGATCGTTGCCGAGGTGGAACGCAAGTATGGCGATCTCAAGCTGGAGCTCACCCTATCTGCCAAAGGTAAAAAAGCCAAGATCAATGGTTTGGAGCAGCGGCGCCTTAGTGAGTTTGTTGGATCTCTGAATGTGGTCATGTTTGCACCGGAAGATTTAGAGATTGTAAAAGGGACCCCTGGTATCAGACGGCGTTTTCTTGATATGGAGATCGGCCAAGTCCAGCCTAGTTATCTATTTCACCTACAGCAGTATCAAAAAATTCTCTTGCAAAGAGGTAATCTCTTAAAGCAATTATGGGGAAAAGAGGCTGCAGGGAAAGAGCTTCTGGAAATCTGGGATGCTCAACTTGTAGAGCATGGTGTTAAAATCGTCAAAAAAAGGAAACAATTCATAAAGAAGCTGCAAATATGGGCTGAAAGCATTCACCGGGGGATTACGAACGGCGGAGAAGAACTGAAATTGCTCTATGTCCCCTCTTTCGGCGATCGGGATGAGGAAGATGAAGCTGTCTTATTAGACAATTTTATGTTAAAGTTATCACAAACGAGAGAACAAGAAATCAGGCGCGGCATGACGCTGACGGGTCCCCATCGGGATGACCTGTCCTTTTTTATCAACGGAAGGGAAGCTCAGGTCTACGGTTCTCAAGGACAGCAGCGTACCACGGCTTTATCGCTTAAGCTGGCGGAAATCGAGCTGATCCATGAGGAAATCGGAGAATATCCTGTGCTGCTTCTTGATGATGTTTTATCCGAGCTTGATCCTTACCGCCAGACCCAGCTTATTGAAACCTTTCAAAGCAAGGTACAGACATTCATTACCGCTACCGGAATTGAGGGTCTGAATGCCGATAAATTAAAGGGCGCCAGCCTATTTCATGTTCATGATGGAAAAGTTGAGTTATAAAAGAGCGGAGGACGATCATGTATATTCATTTGGGCGGGGAGAAGATCATTAGGTCTTCGGAGTTAATTGCTATATTTGATATTTCGATTGAGAAATCTTCCAAGGTATCTAAGCAATTCGTTATTCACTCTGAGCAGGATAAGAAGCTTGAGCGGATTGGCGAAGAGGAAGCAAAATCTATTGTCGTAACTAAAAATATCGTGTATTACTCCCCCATTTCCTCCTCCACTCTTAAAAAAAGAGCCAAAATTTTGCTCGAAATATAACTTGCATTGGGTAACAAAGAGATAATCAGAAAGAAGTAGGTGAAGGCATGTCAATGAATCAACCGACATATGATGAGAGCCAGATTCAGGTACTGGAAGGGCTGGAAGCGGTTCGGAAACGTCCGGGCATGTATATTGGTTCGACTAGTTCTAAAGGTCTCCATCACTTGGTATGGGAGGTCGTCGATAATAGTATCGATGAGGCACTCGCAGGTTATTGTGACCGGATTCAAGTGATTATACATGAGGATAACGCGATCACTGTTATCGATAATGGACGTGGCATACCTGTAGGTGAGAATGTAAAGCTTAAGAAGTCGACGCTTGAAGTCGTAATGACCGTGCTGCATGCAGGCGGTAAATTCGGCGGTGGCGGATATAAAGTTTCCGGTGGTTTGCATGGCGTGGGTATCTCTGTAGTGAATGCCTTGTCTGAAAAGGTCCTTGTTAAGGTCAAACGTGACGGTCATATCTACCAACAGGAATATAGACGTGGTGCACCGCAGTATGATATCAAAATCGTTGGCGATTCAGATGAGACAGGAACGACTACAACCTTTCATCCGGATCCTGAAATATTTACGGAAACCACAGTTTTTGAATATTCGACACTGCTTACTCGTATTCGGGAGCTGGCTTTTCTTAACAAAGGAATCGAGCTTTCACTTCATGATGAGCGGACGGATGTCACCAACGTGTTCAAATACGAGGGTGGTATCGTTGAATATGTGAAATATTTGAATGAGAAAAAAGAAGCACTACATGAGGATCCGATCTACGTGGAAGGCTCACGCGATATGATCCAAGTTGAAGTGGCTCTCCAATATAACGATTCGTATACTGAGAACATCTACTCTTTTGCGAATAATATTAATACGCATGAGGGTGGAACGCATGAATCCGGCTTTAAAAGTGCGCTGACCCGTATCATCAACGATTATGCTCGTAAAGCGGGAGTACTGAAGGATAGCAATTCGAATCTGACTGGTGATGACGTGCGTGAAGGATTGACAGCCATTATTTCTGTCAAAATTCCAGATCCACAATTTGAAGGTCAAACGAAAACTAAGCTCGGAAATAGTGAAGTGCGGGGTATCGTAGAATCACTGTTCGGAGAGAAATTACAAGAGTTCCTGGAAGAAAACCCAGCAGTATCACGTCGCGTTCTTGAAAAGTCACTTTCCGCTTCACGCGCGCGAGAAGCTGCTCGTAAGGCACGTGAGTTAACCCGTCGGAAGAGTGCGCTTGAAGTCAGTGCTCTGCCTGGTAAACTCGCCGACTGTTCATCCAAGGATGCCTCGATCAGCGAACTATACATCGTCGAAGGTGACTCAGCGGGTGGATCGGCTAAGCAAGGACGGGATCGCCATTTCCAAGCGATTCTACCGTTGCGTGGTAAGATCCTAAACGTTGAAAAAGCTCGCCTTGACCGTATTTTATCTAACGCGGAGATCCGCGCCATCATTACGGCTTTGGGCACAGGGATCAGCGATGACTTTGACTTATCGAAGGCTCGCTACCATAAAGTCGTTATTATGACCGATGCCGACGTCGATGGAGCCCATATTAGAACGCTATTATTAACGTTCTTCTATCGTTACATGCGGAAGCTAGTAGACGCGGGTTATATCTATATTGCACAGCCTCCTCTCTTTAAGATTGAGCGCAATAAGGTTATCCGCTACGCAGGCAGCGAGAAGGAACGCGATGATATTATCGCTTCTTTTGGAGAAAATGCTAAGGTTAACGTCCAACGTTACAAAGGTTTGGGAGAGATGAATGCAACCCAACTTTGGGACACAACGATGGACCCTGAGACCCGTATGATGCTCCAGGTTACGATTGAAGATGCGATGCTGGCAGATAGTATTTTTGATACACTTATGGGTGACAATGTTGAACCAAGACGTGACTTTATCCATGAGCATGCCAAGAACGTTAGATACCTTGATGTGTAAGAACAATATTTAATACAACCTCCGGCTTCTATTCCTAACGGAATGAGAACGCTGGAGGTTCTTTGATTTCAAGCTTTTTTTAGGCTCTTGTGGATTGTTTATTGCGGGTCGAATAAGGGGATTTTCTTGCTTTTACACGTCCATAGGCTACGGCATAGCGATGTATTTTACGATAGATTGATTTATCAGGAAATAATTTGAATACAGCAATGGACGGAAGAGTGTTGACTTCCAGCAGCCACATATCCAGATGTTGATCCATGGCAATATCCAGACCAATCTCTTTGATTCCCGGATAGGCAGATTGAAGCTGTGCCGCGATTTGTATACCCAATGCTTTTAAGTGATTGATCGTAACTAGGACTTCAGAGGGCGGCATATAATTTTTTAGTAGAGTACTTACGGAAAGGATACTGCCTCCACTGTGATAATTGGTGACGATTTTTTGAGGGGCAGCTACTCTTCCAAGCATTCCTGTTGTTTCCCATACTCCTGATGGTGTCTTTTGGGTAAGAACCCGAAGATCAAAAGGGCGGTCTTGATGACGCAGAAGGTCAATCCCTTTTTGAATCAAATAGGTTCGATTCTGAATTCGTTTCTGTAAGTTCTCATACAGCTCTTCTGGTGAGAAAAACACTTCTGCAGTCTTCCCATATCTTAAAATATACAAGATCTGTTCTTCGGGCTCTTCTTTATTAACGTTATCGAGGTCGGTACCGTGTTCAGCTTTCTGTTTGCTAGTGCTAAGAGTTACAGTACGCTGCTCAGCTCTCATTACACCGATACCATAACTTCCTCGATCTGGCTTAATATAGACCATTGTATATAACGCAAGCATCTCCTTAAGAGCATTGACATCGAATTTACGGGTATCAGGCACATATTGCAATAGAGAGTGATTTTGAAGGATGACTTTCGTTTTAGCCCATTTGCTTGGGACGCGTTGAATCTTCATTATCTTCCTCCTTATGAGTTTTGTGCAGGAATAGGTCCTTTGGGTTCCTTGTTGTAAAAAATGCAGTGGCAGCATAATCTTTGACAGCTGAAAATCAGGACAAGCTACCTAAACAATGGTATAATATAAGGATATGGGGTTATGCCTTATCGAACGATATTAGGATAATAAAACCGTGTTTCTTGTCTTTACAGTCTATGTAGTAAAGATATTTGCGGAAAGGGCAAATACCCTGATAAGCGCAAAAAGAAATCAATATTAGAAGATAAAAGGCTATCATGTTTAATTGTGCTACTTTTGTGAAAGTAATATAATTAAGGGTAGCGGTTTTTTAACTGAAGGAGGTCCAGCAACTCATGGCTGAACAAAATAACCCACAAGTCAAAGATCGGGACATTGGCGTGGAAATGCGTGAATCCTTTATGGATTACGCAATGAGCATCATTGTTAGCCGGGCTTTGCCAGATGTGCGGGACGGACTCAAGCCGGTTCACCGACGCATTTTGTTTGCGATGTCGGAGCTTGGAATGTCTGCGGATAAGCCTCATAAGAAATCTGCAAGAATCGTCGGTGAGGTTATCGGTAAGTACCACCCTCACGGTGACTCAGCTGTCTATGAAACAATGGTACGGATGGCTCAGGATTTCTCGATGCGCTATATGCTTGTAGACGGTCACGGGAACTTTGGTTCGATCGATGGTGATATGGCCGCGGCGATGCGGTACACAGAAGCCCGTCTCTCCAAGATTGCAGGCGAAATGCTTCGTGATTTGAACAAAGAGACAGTTGACTTCGCACCCAACTATGATGGTGAAGAGAATGAGCCGGTTGTATTGCCAGCCCGTTATCCGAATCTGCTCGTAAATGGGGTATCTGGTATTGCTGTAGGTATGGCTACTAATATTCCACCGCATAACCTTGGTGAAGTTATCGATGGTGTGCAGGCGATGATTAAGAATCCTGATATCACGCCAATGGAATTGATGGAGTTTATCCAAGGTCCGGATTTCCCTACGGCTGGATATATTTTGGGTCGTGAGGGCATTCGTCAGGCTTATCGTACGGGGCGTGGTTCAGTAACCATGCGTGCGAAGGCAACGATCGAAGAGAACAACGGCAAGGCTCGCATCATTGTGCATGAGCTTCCATACCAGGTTAACAAAGCAAGATTGGTTGAAAAAATCGCAGAATTAGTACGTGAGAAACGGATCGAAGGTATAACGGATCTTCGAGATGAGTCTGACCGTAACGGTATGCGTGTAGTTGTTGAGATGAGACGCGATGTTAATCCAAATGTAGTATTAAACAATCTATATAAACATACTTCTATGCAATCCACATTTGGGATCAACATGCTTGCCATCGTAAATAACGAGCCGAAAATTCTTAATCTGCGTGATGTACTTTATCATTATTTGCAGCACCAGATTGAAGTTATTCGTCGTCGTACTATATTTGATCTTAAAAAAGCTGAAGCACGCGCTCATATCTTAGAAGGTCTGCGCATTGCGCTTGATCATCTGGATGAAGTGATTGCGTTAATCCGTGCTTCACGGACAACTGATATAGCCCGCGAAGGATTAATGAGCACCTTTAGCCTCAGTTTAGAGCAGGCTCAGGCTATCCTCGATATGCGGATGCAACGTCTGACCGGTCTGGAACGGGAAAAGATCGAGAATGAATATAACGAATTGATCGTTAAAATTGCAGAGTACCGTGAAATTCTGGCTAACGAGCATCTTGTACTGGAAATCATCAGCAACGAGCTGCAGGATATCCGCGATAGATATTCTGATGAACGCCGGACAGAGATTACGGTTGGTGAAGAAAGTATCCTGGATGAAGACCTTATTCCACGTGAAGAGGTTGTTATCACTATTACACATACAGGATATATCAAACGTCTACCTGTCAGCACCTACCGCAGTCAGAAGCGCGGAGGTCGCGGAGTCATGGGGATGGACACCAAGGACCAGGATTTCGTGGAGCATCTCTTCGTGAGTAACTCTCATAACTATCTGATGTTCTTTACCGATAAGGGTAAAGTTTACCGGATTAAAGCTTATGAGATCCCAGAATTGGGCCGTACAGCCCGGGGGACGCCAATCATCAACCTGATTCAAATCGAACAAGGTGAGAAGATTAGTGCGGTAATCCAAGTGGAAGATGGCGATAGCGACAAATATTTATTCTTTGCTACCCGCGAGGGTATCGTGAAGAAGACGCCTCTTGGGGATTATAACAACATCCGTAAAGGCGGTCTTATTGCTATTAATCTTCGTGAAGAAGATTCCCTAATCGAGGTTAAGCTGACTGATGGACAGCAAAATCTCATTATCGGTACAGCTCGCGGAATGTCGATTACGTTCTCAGAGAATGATGTGCGTTCTATGGGACGTAGCGCGACTGGCGTTAAGGGCATTACGCTTGACGGTAATGACCATGTCATTGGTATGGACTGTGTCGATAAGGAGCTTGAGGTTCTGATTGTTACTACCAAGGGCTATGGTAAACGGACACCAGCCGGTGATTATCGTTCCCAGACTCGTGGCGGTAAAGGGATCAAGACCATTAATCTCACCGATAAGAATGGTCCTGTAGTGGGTCTTAAGGTCGTTAAGAAGGATGAAGACTTAATGATCATTACGACTAGCGGTACCCTGATTCGTACCAGCATGGATGGAATTTCTACTATGGGCCGTTATGCTCAAGGGGTTAAGCTGATTAACATCCGTGAGGATGACGCAGTAGCTACTCTATGTAGAGCTGACAAGAACGAAGAGGATGAATCTGAGGAAGTGGAAGGTCTGGAAGGCTTGGAAGGGCAAGATACAGTCGAGGAATCTGGCGATATTGATCAGCCTGAGATCCTGACTGAGGACGAAGACACTGACTTAGAATAGGTTGATTTTAAAAAAGAGCAAGGGCTTCTATTACAGAAGTTCTTGCTCTTTTTGTTGCTTTTTGAATGACCGATGCTTCAAAAAATAAAATAAATATTTTGAAAGAATAGTTTTCACTGCACTAGTGTCTTCCATTTATCCGTACTATAATTAGCCAATAGAATCCTATAAAGTACTAATTTCTCAGAAATTATCTGTCTTATCAATGTGAGGTAATGCTGGGTGTACGGCTTATAGAAATTAAGGGGCTGAGTATATGCCAAATATATTGGTTGGAGAAGTTAAAGCAGGCTCAAAGATAATAAAGGATGTAATTACACCTTTAGGGGGGACTTTATTCACTAAGGGAAAAATATTGCTCCCTCGTGATCTAGATATTTTACAGGCTTTTTTGATTGGGCAAGTGGAAATCGAAGGTGACCAAGGTGAGGCGAGTTCGGATGGAGCCAAAACAACAGCTAAGCAAGCTTCCCCTAAAGCTGGAGCCATTATCAACGAATCGATGTTGGCCAAGACTAATTCTCCTCTACATGATGAATACGATAAAATGCTCACTCTTATTAAGAACAGCTATCGATCGGTAACGGCAGCTTCACTTCCTATTTTTGAGCTTCGCAGTCAGTTAGAGACATTAATAGGTTATTTGAAGGATTATCATGTCTTGAAGTTTACACCGCGCACTTTAAAATATGAGGATTACAACTATCACAATGCTGTGTTGTCCGCGTTGACCTCCTATAAAATCGCTCAGTGGTGTGGGTACCCACAAAAGGATTGGATGCAGATTGCTTTTGCAGGATTATTACATGATATCGGTAATGCTAAAGTAGACAGCTCACTTTTACAGAAACCGGAGTCACTTAACAATAGTGAAATAGAAGAGGTTCGCCGACACACTACATATGGTTATCAATTATTACGCAATGTTACAGCGATTAATGAAGGGGTAAGACTTGCCGCCTTGCAGCATCATGAGAAGATTGATGGCTCTGGTTATCCATTGAAGCTGGACGGCAGTCAGATTCATTTCTACGCTAAAGTAGTCGCAGTAGCAGATATATTCCATGCTATGACCTTAGAAAGAGCCTACAGAAGAGCACAGTCTCCTTATTTGGTACTAGAGCAGATTCTGACAGAAAGCTTCGGTAAGCTTGATCCAGTGATTGTGCAGACGTTTATACAGAAGAGTACTGATCTCTTTAATGGCACTAGAATCAAATTAAGTGATGGCCGTCATGGGGAGATTATCTTCACTGATCGCGCAAACCCTACACGTCCGATGGTTAAGATAGAGGAAACAATAGTTAACTTGATGTTGGAACGTGAATTGTATATTCAAGAAATCATTGCTTAGGGCGTAGGTACAAAGGAATAAGGCTGTGCTAGCCATTATATATTGCAGTATTGAGGCTTTTGGCAGCACAGTCTCTCATTTATCTATTATATTTCAAAAAAACTCTTGCAATGCATCTCCATACATGATATATTCTAAGTCCGGCCAAGAAGTACACATGCCGAGCTCGAAAAAGAAGTTAAAAAAGAGCTTGACATTAAATAGCCGAACATGATATAGTATAAGAGTTGCTGCTGAGACATTAAACGGCGCCAACGAGAACTTGATCTTTGAAAACTGAACAACGAGTGAGTAGGAAATCACGTAAGTGAAATCCAAAATTAGAGAATTAATTTTCTCGTCAGATGTTTCAAAATGAGCATATCGCTCTTTTCAATACTAATTGGAGAGTTTGATCCTGGCTCAGGACGAACGCTGGCGGCGTGCCTAATACATGCAAGTCGAGCGGAGTCATTTTGAAAGCTTGCTTTCAAAATGACTTAGCGGCGGACGGGTGAGTAACACGTAGGCAACCTGCCCTTCAGACTGGGATAACTACCGGAAACGGTAGCTAATACCGGATAATTTCTTTTTTCTCCTGAGAGAAGAATGAAAGACGGAGCAATCTGTCACTGAGGGATGGGCCTGCGGCGCATTAGCTAGTTGGTGGGGTAACGGCCCACCAAGGCGACGATGCGTAGCCGACCTGAGAGGGTGAACGGCCACACTGGGACTGAGACACGGCCCAGACTCCTACGGGAGGCAGCAGTAGGGAATCTTCCGCAATGGGCGAAAGCCTGACGGAGCAACGCCGCGTGAGTGATGAAGGTTTTCGGATCGTAAAGCTCTGTTGCCAGGGAAGAACGTCCGGTAGAGTAACTGCTACCGGAGTGACGGTACCTGAGAAGAAAGCCCCGGCTAACTACGTGCCAGCAGCCGCGGTAATACGTAGGGGGCAAGCGTTGTCCGGAATTATTGGGCGTAAAGCGCGCGCAGGCGGCTATTTAAGTCTGGTGTTTAAACCTTGGGCTCAACCTGAGGTCGCACTGGAAACTGGGTGGCTTGAGTACAGAAGAGGAAAGTGGAATTCCACGTGTAGCGGTGAAATGCGTAGATATGTGGAGGAACACCAGTGGCGAAGGCGACTTTCTGGGCTGTAACTGACGCTGAGGCGCGAAAGCGTGGGGAGCAAACAGGATTAGATACCCTGGTAGTCCACGCCGTAAACGATGAGTGCTAGGTGTTAGGGGTTTCGATACCCTTGGTGCCGAAGTTAACACAGTAAGCACTCCGCCTGGGGAGTACGGTCGCAAGACTGAAACTCAAAGGAATTGACGGGGACCCGCACAAGCAGTGGAGTATGTGGTTTAATTCGAAGCAACGCGAAGAACCTTACCAGGTCTTGACATCCCTCTGAATCTGCTAGAGATAGCAGCGGCCTTCGGGACAGAGGAGACAGGTGGTGCATGGTTGTCGTCAGCTCGTGTCGTGAGATGTTGGGTTAAGTCCCGCAACGAGCGCAACCCTTAACTTTAGTTGCCAGCAGGTAATGCTGGGCACTCTAGAGTGACTGCCGGTGACAAACCGGAGGAAGGTGGGGATGACGTCAAATCATCATGCCCCTTATGACCTGGGCTACACACGTACTACAATGGCCGGTACAACGGGAAGCGAAGCCGCGAGGTGGAGCCAATCCCATCAAAGCCGGTCTCAGTTCGGATTGCAGGCTGCAACTCGCCTGCATGAAGTCGGAATTGCTAGTAATCGCGGATCAGCATGCCGCGGTGAATACGTTCCCGGGTCTTGTACACACCGCCCGTCACACCACGAGAGTTTACAACACCCGAAGTCGGTGGGGTAACCCGCAAGGGAGCCAGCCGCCGAAGGTGGGGTAGATGATTGGGGTGAAGTCGTAACAAGGTAGCCGTATCGGAAGGTGCGGCTGGATCACCTCCTTTCTATGGAGAATCGTTCTCTGCAATGAGGACATTCAAATCGGAAGCTAAGCTTCCAAAACTCAGGTTTAGGCCTGTTACTCACTCGTTGCTCAGTTTTGAGAGTTTAAGCTCTCAAGTAAGACTTGATCCTTGAAAACTGGATACCGAAACGAATTTGCGTTTTAGAACATCTTTTAGCAACTTGTGCAAACAAGTAAATGTTATTAGTGAGATTTTTCTTCGGAAGAATCAAGGTTAAGCTAATAAGAGCACACGGAGGATGCCTAGGCGCCAGGAGCCGACGAAGGACGTGGCGAACAACGAAACTGCCTCGGGGAGCTGTAAGCAAGCTTTGATCCGGGGGTGTCCGAATGGGGAAACCCAGCTGTGGTAATTCGCAGTTACTCATACCTGAATACATAGGGTGTGTAGAGGCAGACCAGGGGAACTGAAACATCTAAGTACCCTGAGGAAGAGAAAACAATAGTGATTCCGTCAGTAGCGGCGAGCGAACGCGGAACAGCCTAAACCTAAGAGCTTGCTCTTAGGGGTTGTGGGACGTCTCACATGGAGTTACAAAGGAATATGGTAGGTGAAGAGGTCTGGAAAGGCCCGCGATAGAGGTAAAAGCCCTGTAACCTAAACTGTATTCTCTCCGAGACGGATCCCGAGTAGTGCGGGGCACGTGAAACCCCGTATGAATCCAGCAGGACCATCTGCTAAGGCTAAATACTACCTGGCGACCGATAGTGAAACAGTACCGTGAGGGAAAGGTGAAAAGCACCCCGGAAGGGGAGTGAAATAGAACCTGAAACCGTGTGCTTACAAAAAGTCAGAGCCCTATTAATGGGTGATGGCGTGCCTTTTGTAGAATGAACCGGCGAGTTACGTTTAACATGCAAGGTTAAGCCGAGAAGGTGGAGCCGCAGCGAAAGCGAGTCTGAATAGGGCGATTGAGTATGTGGACGTAGACCCGAAACCGTGTGATCTACCCCTGTCCAGGGTGAAGGTGCGGTAACACGCACTGGAGGCCCGAACCCACGTACGTTGAAAAGTGCGGGGATGAGGTGGGGGTAGCGGAGAAATTCCAATCGAACTCGGAGATAGCTGGTTCTCCCCGAAATAGCTTTAGGGCTAGCCTCGGTATAAGAGTAGTGGAGGTAGAGCACTGATTGGGTGCGGGGTCCGCAAGGATTACCAAGCTCAGTCAAACTCCGAATGCCATATACTTATTGCCGGGAGTCAGACAGTGAGTGCTAAGATCCATTGTCAAAAGGGAAACAGCCCAGACCATCAGCTAAGGTCCCCAAGTGTGTGTTAAGTGGGAAAGGATGTGGAGTTGCACAGACAACCAGGATGTTGGCTTAGAAGCAGCCACCATTGAAAGAGTGCGTAATAGCTCACTGGTCGAGTGACTCTGCGCCGAAAATGTAACGGGGCTAAACACACCACCGAAGCTATGGCTAGATGCTTTGCATCTGGGGTAGGGGAGCGTTGTGTAGGGGTTGAAGGTGTACTGAAAAGAGCGCTGGACACTACACAAGTGAGAATGCCGGTATGAGTAACGAAAAGATCAGTGAGAATCTGATCCGCCGAAAGCCCAAGGTTTCCTGAGGAAGGCTCGTCCGCTCAGGGTAAGTCGGGACCTAAGGCGAGGCCGAAAGGCGTAGTCGAAGGACAACAGTTTGAAATTACTGTACCACCGTAATCCGCTATGAGCGATGGGGTGACGCAGGAGGGTAGTGACGCGGACTGATGGATGTCCGTCTAAGCAGTGAGGCTGATGTGTAGGCAAATCCGCACATCATTAAGGCTGGGCTGTGATGGGGAGCGAAAATTGTAGTAGCGAAGGTCATGATCTCACACTGCCAAGAAAAGCCTCTAGCCAGGAGAAGGTGCCCGTACCGCAAACCGACACAGGTAGGCGAGAAGAGAATTCTAAGGCGCGCGGAAGAACTCTCGTTAAGGAACTCGGCAAAATGACCCCGTAACTTCGGGAGAAGGGGTGCCCCGGTAGTGTGAATAGCACGAGGGGGCCGCAGTGAAAAGGCCCAAGCGACTGTTTAGCAAAAACACAGGTCTGTGCGAAGCCGCAAGGCGAAGTATACGGGCTGACGCCTGCCCGGTGCTGGAAGGTTAAGGGGAGTGGTTAGGGGTAACCCGAAGCTATGAACCGAAGCCCCAGTAAACGGCGGCCGTAACTATAACGGTCCTAAGGTAGCGAAATTCCTTGTCAGGTAAATTCTGACCCGCACGAATGGCGTAACGACTTGGGCGCTGTCTCAACGAGAGATCCGGTGAAATTTTAATACCTGTGAAGATGCAGGTTACCCGCGACAAGACGGAAAGACCCCATGGAGCTTTACTGCAGCTTGATATTGAATTTGGGTACGATCTGTACAGGATAGGTGGGAGCCGTAGAAATCGGAGCGCAAGCTTCGGTGGAGGCGCCGTTGGGATACCACCCTGATCGTATCTAGGTTCTAACCTAGTACCCTTACCGGGTACGGGGACCGTGTCAGGCGGGCAGTTTGACTGGGGCGGTCGCCTCCTAAAGAGTAACGGAGGCGTTCCAAGGTTCCCTCAGAATGGTTGGAAATCATTCGCAGAGTGCAAAGGCATAAGGGAGCTTGACTGCGAGACCTACAAGTCGAGCAGGGACGAAAGTCGGACTTAGTGATCCGGTGGTACCGCATGGAAGGGCCATCGCTCAACGGATAAAAGCTACCCTGGGGATAACAGGCTTATCTCCCCCAAGAGTCCACATCGACGGGGAGGTTTGGCACCTCGATGTCGGCTCATCGCATCCTGGGGCTGAAGTAGGTCCCAAGGGTTGGGCTGTTCGCCCATTAAAGCGGTACGCGAGCTGGGTTCAGAACGTCGTGAGACAGTTCGGTCCCTATCTGTCGTGGGCGCAGGAAATTTGAGAGGAGCTGTCCTTAGTACGAGAGGACCGGGATGGACGTACCGCTGGTGCACCAGTTGTTCCGCCAGGAGCATGGCTGGGTAGCTACGTACGGACGGGATAAGCGCTGAAAGCATCTAAGCGTGAAGCCCCCCTCAAGATGAGATTTCCCAATTAGTAAGACCCCTTGAAGACGACGAGGTAGATAGGTTGGAGGTGGAAGTGCAGCAATGCATGGAGCTGACCAATACTAATCGGTCGAGGGCTTATCCTATATGTAGAATGCAGATTCGTTTCGGATTCAGTTTTCAGGCATCAAGCCTGTAACACGCTTAGAAATTCATTCTCACTTCTGGTGAAGAACCGAATTTCACGGGCAGCGTCTGTTTCACAGATGTATGTTTGGTGGCGATAGCGGAGGGGTTCCACGCGTACCCATCCCGAACACGACCGTTAAGCCCTCCAGCGCCGATGGTACTTGGACCGAAGGGTCCTGGGAGAGTAGGACGTTGCCAAGCACGCAAGACCACTGTTGAGTAATCGACAGTGGTCTTTTTGTTATGTATATTTACTTAAGGATTGTTGCAAATTAAATTATGTTTGACAGACTAGAGTGTTTAACCCATAATACAATTCATACTAAACATATAAGAATTATAGGGGGAGCGAATTATGTCGTACTTTAGTGTATCTATTAAGAAACCGATTCTGTTGGGGGCAATAGCAGTTTTGCTATTGATGTTAATTGCAGGGTGCTCGGGGTCTAATAATAAGGCTGATTCAAATAAAGAGGCACAGGAAAGTGCGAGTCCGGCAACTCAAAGTCCTCAAACTGCAGAACCTGCAACGGGAGGGACTTTCGTCTATGGACGACCTGCTTCTGTAACTTCGCTGGATTTGCATAATCAGATTACGTCCAACAATGCTTTTGCAATCGACAAAGTTTTTGAATCATTAGTCGCTTTTGACAGCAAAGGTGAAATTGTAGATTGGCTTGCTAAGTCACATAATATCAGTGAAGATGGTCTGACGTATACATTCGAGCTTCGTGATGGGTTGAAGTTTTCCAATGGTACGGATGTGACCGCAGAAGATGCTGTATTCTCTCTTGAGCGGCACTTGAAGGTAGGCGGCCCGCTGGCAATATCCGCAAAGGTCGACACAATCAAAGCGCAAGATAACAAAACGCTTGTTATTACACTTAAAGAGCCTTATACACCATTTATCTCGGAGCTATCTAATTTCTCAAATGGTATCCTTCCTAACAATTTCGGCGGAGTATCCGAAGAAGAATTCTTCAAGAAACCGATCGGTACGGGACCTTTTGTTGTTGAAACATGGGACACTGCTGGTGATCTGACCTTCACTAAGAATACATTCTACTGGCAAGAAGGTAAACCTTATATTGATAAGCTCGTTTATAAGCTGATTGAAGATGACAGCCAAGCGATTAACCAGCTGAAGGCTGGAGAAGTTAATGCTATTGAATCTTTGGCTCTGCAAAATGCCAATGAGATTAAAGATGGGGCTGACACTAAAGTAGTCACTAACGGTAGTTGGGTGACAGAGCAATTGTTCTTTAATACGTTGGATGAACATTTTTCTGATGTGCATGTCCGTCGCGCTCTGGCGCTGGCGCTTGATCGTGAGGGCTTGACCAAGGCGCTAACCTTTGGTTATGCACAAACAGCAAACTCATTGCTGCCAACAACGATTCCTTATAACGCAAATGATACAATCAAAGCACTGAACTTTAATATCGAAGCAGCCAAGGAGGAGCTTGCCAAATCTGCCTTCCCTAATGGCTTCACTACCAAATTACTTGTAGCATCCGGTAATAGCACAAGAGCTCAAGAGGCACAAATTATTCAGGCAGCGGGCCAAACGATCGGGATTAAGATTGAGATTGAATCGATTGAACTTGCCACTTTCCGTGAACGTTTCTTCGCATATGATTTTGCGGCAATGCTGAACAGTGGCCAAGCGGATTCCCCTGAAGCGAACTCAATTATTGCTTTCCAGACCGATCCGGAAGGCTTCAGCAAATCATATTGGACGCATTATACAAATGATGAAGTAACGAAGCTTCTATATGAGGGACAAAAAACTGCGGATGGAGATGAACGTGCACAAATCTATACTAAGCTGCTGCAGACCCTTGCTGATGAAGTTCCTTATATTCCGCTTTACTATCCAGATGTTTTAAAAGGTATTCGTTCTTCAGTTGACGGTCTCGTTGTTCTACCAAACGGCAGTGCCCGTTTCGAAGATGTCCGCATCAGCCAATGATGAATCCTAAGCAGGTGTTAAATCAACCGAAAGGAAGCAAGGGTTCTTACAACTGGCTTTTGATATCTCTTATAAAAGCATTGGCAGTGATCTTCTGCGTAATGATAGCGGTCTTTTTCATCATTCGAATCGTGCCGGGAGATCCAGCAAAAATGATTTTGGGAGAATACAGCACCCCTGAGGCGCTCAAGAGTATGCATCATACTCTTGGGCTGGACCTCCCTTTATGGGAGCAATTCATCCGATTTGTGAAGACGCTGTTTACTCAAGGAGATACTGGAAACTCCATTATTATGGGGACATCAACAAGAGAGTTGATTACACAACGGGCCCCTGTTACTTTGCTGCTCATCGTGATGGCTTGTGTGTTGGCGATTTTCGTATCCCTTCTGCTCGCTACGGTAGCCGCTACGCATAAGGATAAACTGCTGGACCATTTGATACGTATTTTTCCTACAATTACTCTAGGTATGCCAATCTTCTGGGTTGGCTTACTTTTAATTTTGCTCTTTAGTGTCCGGCTTGGCTGGTTCCCTGTTGGGGGAGTAAGTGAAGGGTGGGTCGGAACCTTGCATAGTCTTGCACTTCCAGCAATCACTGTTGCTTTTTCACAGGTTCCTACGCTTGTTCGTTCATTAAGAGCGCAGATGCTTGAAGTGTTAGAATCGGATTTTGTAGTCACCCTTAAGGCTGCGGGCATACCAAACAGGGTTATTTTATTTAAACATGTGCTGCGCAACTCTGCTCTTCCTACGTTAATGCTGCTGGGTGTGAATATTTCTTATTTAATCGGAGGCACCTTGGTCGTTGAGCAGGTATTTGGAATTAAGGGAATTGGCAGCTTATTGTTCACTTCAATTTCGAAACGGGACTTTCCGGTTATTCAAGGAATAGCACTTTACTGTGCGCTATCTGTTGTGATCATCAGTCTCTTGATTGAAATCATTTCCTGGTGGCTTGATCCCAGAACGAAAGGAAAACAATGAAAACTATAAGACTAGACTCGCGATTGTATGAAGACGGTAAGATAACAAGCGGCTTAAAGCGAATTTGGAATACCCCATCACTTCTAGTGGGAATTATTATGTTTGCAGCTCTTATTCTCTTGACTGTGTTTATACCTTATATAAGTCCTTATGACCCCTCTGAGCAAAATTTGAGTGCCTTTTTACAGCCTCCGTCAGCCGAACATTGGTTGGGAACTGATCAATTAGGGCGTGATCTGTTTACCAGACTGGTTTATGCAGCGAGGACTGATTTGAAAATCATGGTCTTGGCAGAAATCATTCCCTTTTGCACAGGTGTATTTCTAGGAATGCTGGCAGGATATTACGGCAAATGGATCGATACAGTTATTACGCTGTTGTCAGATACATTCATCGCCTTTCCTTTTTATCTGATCGTTATTATCGTGGCTTTTGCCAGTGGAGCAGGAGAACGAGGCATTTATATTACTTTTATCTTTGTAGGATGGATTGTCTTTGCCCGTGTCGTCAGAGGTCTTAGTGCTTCTTTTCGTAATCAGGAATGGGTGGCGTCCGCTCAAACCTTAGGGCTACCAGGAGTGAAAATTATTTTGCGTCATCTCCTGCCGAATGTACTTCCGCAAGCCGTGGTCGTCCTTATGACAGATATGATTGGATTGCTTGTTGCCATTGTTACACTCGGGTATCTTGGTATCGGCATTACACCGCCAACTCCTGACTGGGGGACAATGATTTCAGATGGACAGCCCTTCATCACTACAGCTTGGTGGCTCTCGGCCGTTCCGGGATTTGCAGTGGTGTATACGGGGATAGCTTTGTCGCTCCTAGGTGATGGTTTGGCAGACATATGGAGGAAAAAATAATGTCTATACAACCCATTTTAGAAATAGAGGCGCTATCGCTGGCAGCTAAGTCAAATGAGAGATTGGTCAATAATGTTAGTTTTTCGCTGAGTAAAGGGGAGAGTCTGGGATTAGTAGGTGAATCGGGATCAGGAAAATCGCTTACGCTGCGTGCAATTTTAGGCTTGCTTCCAAATGGTGTTGAACAGACTGGTGGCACCATTAAAAGTGACGTAAGCAGTGCGATGGTATTTCAAGATCCAAGAGGTGCGCTTGATCCGCTCTGTACGGTTGTCAAACAACTGGCTGAAGTTGTGTATTACAGACAGAAAGTAAGCCGTAAGACTTCGCGGGTAATTGCACTGGAACTGCTCGAAAGGCTTGGTCTCCCCGAGTCATTGAAGAAAAAGGACCGGTATCCGAGTCAGCTGTCAGGCGGTCAGTGTCAACGGGTAGTCATCGCTCTGGCACTGGCGTGTAAGCCAGGCGTACTTCTCTGTGATGAGCCGACAACGGCACTTGACGTCACGGTTCAACGGCAAATTATTGAGACGATCACGAGCCTCCAGCATGAGCTCAGTTTTGCCATGGTATTTGTTACGCATAACCTAGCGATTGCAGCAAACTTGTGTTCACGGCTATGTGTAATGAAACAGGGGCAGATTGTTGAGCAGGGCAATACTCTTGATATTTTGCAAAATCCGAAAGACCCTTACACACAGATGCTGATTGATTCGGTGCTTCCTTTGCCAGAGCTTGAAGGGAGTAGAGACTCATGGAATTAGCCTTGCAAATAAAAGATTTAACTGTTCATTATGGCGGCTTTACTGCACTGGATCGTATCAATCTGAATCTTGAGCAGCACACCACCCTTGGGCTTGTTGGAGAATCCGGATCAGGGAAATCTACGCTGGCGCGAGTAATTGCTGGACTGATTGCCCCAAATGAGGGACAGATTCTGTTGGGTACCCAAGAATTAAAAAAGAAAAGAAGCCGTGAGCAGCACAAAACAATCCAGATGATTTTCCAAAATCCAGATGCTTCGCTAAATCCTAAACATTCGATTAGGCAAATTCTTTCCGAGCCCTTATTGTTTCATAAAATAGTGGGGCGTACAGATGTTGAACAAAGATGCAAAGAGCTTTTGAATCAAGTTCATTTAGAACAAAAGGCGTTAGACAAATTCCCACATGAATTTTCCGGCGGCCAGCGTCAACGGATAGCGATCGCTCGTGCATTAAGTGTTGAGCCAAACATCCTGATCGCGGATGAACCTACAAGTGCGTTGGATGTATCTGTGCAGCTTAGTGTGCTCGAACTGTTCAATACGCTGAAGGCTGAGCTTAATCTCACCATGCTTTTTATTTCTCATGATCTAGGAGTAATCAATGCAATTAGCGATACGGTAGCAGTTATGCGGCAAGGAAAGCTCGTGGAGCAGAGTCCGCGGGATCAATTCTTCATCCGTCCTAAACATGAATACAGTTATGAGCTGTTGTCGGCGGTTCCGAAAATGCCAAAATAAAGTACATCAGGAGGTTTTTTTATGAACCGAGAACATAAAGGATACGTGCCACTTTCACTGGCTGAGTACAATAAGCTAACACATTTAATTTCCAAAGTCTTGTTTACTGAGCACCCTCCAGTTATCATTCCGGCTGAGGCAATCCTTGGAATCGAGGCGGTAGCCGCCGGAATAGCTGCACCCGGTCGAACCATTGTAAATATAGTAACAGGTCCTTATGGAAGTTTATTTGGAAAATGGCTTGAGCGGGGTGGAGCAACGGTTGTTGAAGTAAAGGTTCCTTTTGATGAAGTGGTCACTAGCGACCAAGTTGCTTCTGCGATTAAGGAGTTTAAACCTTGTGCCCTTTCTTTTGTTCAAGCTGAAGTGGTTACTGGAGGCTCTAATCCTGCTAAAGAAATATTTGAAATTGCAAAAGAATTCAATCTAATTACTGTGTCGGACTCCGTATCTGCGGTTGGGGGAGAGGCCCTGCTGGTGGATGAATGGTCCGTTGATTTTGCAGTTATAGGTGCGCAAAAAGCCTTAGCTGGACCCAACGGTGTTAGTGCCGTAAGTATTTCTCCACGTGGCTGGGAATTTCTTGAGTCGAATGAAAATGCTCCACGCAATTCTATTTTATCCTTGCTGGATCTGAAGCCATCACTGGGAGACGCCGCGCCATTGCGGGTTGCCCCAAACATTCCTACGCTGGAGGCTAGAGCCTTGACTCAAGCTTTGACACGAATTGAAGAAGAAGGATTGGATCAAGTAATCAAACGCCATGAGCGAGCCGCAGCAGCTGCTGTAGCTGGTATTAAATCCTTGGGGCTTGAGCCTTGGCAAAAGGACAGCAGACATTATTCTACGCTGACTACAACGGTGCGGATTTCTGGAAAGCAAGAGTTGCGGATTGAGCAGCCTATAGGCATTGTGGCTCCCGGAGACGGAGAATTATTTGGCCATCTTCTACGGATCAACCATTTTGGAACGAATGCTGAGCGGCAAAGTGTGGAGAAGGCTATATCCACGCTTGCCGAACTGTTGAAACAAGACCCAGTTCAGGCATTAGCAGCTGTTCGGCTGGCATGGGGGGAATGAAGATGATTCATAAGCATCCAGAGCTGCAGACGTTCAATGATATTTTTATAGCAGGTATCGAAGGCAGACGTTTTGATGTCGTGATAAAGGATGGTCGTTTTTCATCCATTACTGAAGCGGAGCCGCATCAAGTAGAGTCAAATCTTGCAGGAACAGATCTGTGGCTAAGTCCGGGTATTATTGATCTACATACGCATTTAGCTTGGACAGATTTTGACCACTTTGATCAATTGAAGCGCGATGCCAACGAGATCGAAATTATGCAGGCACAAGCTTTTGAAGCTACTCTTAGAACGGGTGTAACGACTGCCCGTGATGCAGGTGGGATTCTGCCGAGCACAGTGCAGCATCTTGTTCAGCAATATCAGCATCCATTAAGAGTGCAGACCAGTAGCGATATGATTGGAGCAGCAGATGCCCGTGGTCTCAAGCATTTAGAACAACGCATGGCGGAAATCTTTGCTACAGGAGCGGGTTGGATAAAAATCATGGCCACAGGCGGGCTTGGAGCACCTACCGAGAAAGTCGTTGACCCGATCTTTTCCGAAGAAGAGTTCTCGTTCATTGTTCGTAATGCACATGCCCATGATAAGAAGGTACTGGTTCATACCTGGGGCGGAGTGACGATAGACTGGTCCATCCAGGCCGGCGTGGAATCAATAGAGCATGGGATGTTTCTAACTGAGGATCAGGCAGGAAGACTTGCTAACTCGCGGGTAGCGTTTGTACCCACCACATCAATTTATCGTATTGCTGCAGACCCAAAAGGCGTTCTAGCGTTGAACCCGATCATTTGCGACCGAGCTGCCCGCGCTGCCGAATGTCATTCCAAGGCCATTCATTATGCAAAAAGAGAAGGCGTTCGTATTGGATTCGGTACAGATTATGCCACACCTGCACTACATGGCTATAACCTTCAAGAACTGGATACATTGATTGATTATGGCTTAACTCGGAGAGAAGCGTGGCAGGCTGCGACTAAAAGTGCTGCAGATATTCTGGGGAGCGGTAACGAGCTGGGACAAATTGCAGAAGGTTTTATTGCAGATGCTGTTGTTTTCAAAGTGGATCCATATGAAGCGCACAATGCGGAGGCACTTCGAAGCAATATCATTGCCGTAATTACTGGAGCGAAGGAAGCGGAATTAATCTAGAATCGTCTAAGCTTCTTCTAAAAAACAACTGTTATCTTCTGCAGTTGTTTTTTTACTTTCTAGATAATTAGATGATAAGGGGAGGTAGTTATTATAATACGATAATACATAGATGATGTTTTATGCATTTGATTATATATAAAAAAACTCTTGCAATGCATCTCCATACATGATATATTCTAAGTCCGGCCAAGAAGTACACATGCCGAGCTCGAAAAAGAAGTTAAAAAAAGAGCTTGACATTAAATAGCCGAACATGATATAGTATAAGAGTTGCTGCTGAGACATTAAACGGCGCCAACGAGAACTTGATCTTTGAAAACTGAACAACGAGTGAGTAGGAAATCACGTAAGTGAAATCCAAAATTAGAGAATTAATTTTCTCGTCAGATGTTTCAAAATGAGCATATCGCTCTTTTCAATACTAATTGGAGAGTTTGATCCTGGCTCAGGACGAACGCTGGCGGCGTGCCTAATACATGCAAGTCGAGCGGAGTTACTTTGAAAGCTTGCTTTCAAAGTAACTTAGCGGCGGACGGGTGAGTAACACGTAGGCAACCTGCCCTTCAGACTGGGATAACTACCGGAAACGGTAGCTAATACCGGATAATTTCTTTTTTCTCCTGAGAGAAGAATGAAAGACGGAGCAATCTGTCACTGAGGGATGGGCCTGCGGCGCATTAGCTAGTTGGTGGGGTAACGGCCCACCAAGGCGACGATGCGTAGCCGACCTGAGAGGGTGAACGGCCACACTGGGACTGAGACACGGCCCAGACTCCTACGGGAGGCAGCAGTAGGGAATCTTCCGCAATGGGCGAAAGCCTGACGGAGCAACGCCGCGTGAGTGATGAAGGTTTTCGGATCGTAAAGCTCTGTTGCCAGGGAAGAACGTCCGGTAGAGTAACTGCTACCGGAGTGACGGTACCTGAGAAGAAAGCCCCGGCTAACTACGTGCCAGCAGCCGCGGTAATACGTAGGGGGCAAGCGTTGTCCGGAATTATTGGGCGTAAAGCGCGCGCAGGCGGCTATTTAAGTCTGGTGTTTAAACCTTGGGCTCAACCTGAGGTCGCACTGGAAACTGGGTGGCTTGAGTACAGAAGAGGAAAGTGGAATTCCACGTGTAGCGGTGAAATGCGTAGATATGTGGAGGAACACCAGTGGCGAAGGCGACTTTCTGGGCTGTAACTGACGCTGAGGCGCGAAAGCGTGGGGAGCAAACAGGATTAGATACCCTGGTAGTCCACGCCGTAAACGATGAGTGCTAGGTGTTAGGGGTTTCGATACCCTTGGTGCCGAAGTTAACACAGTAAGCACTCCGCCTGGGGAGTACGGTCGCAAGACTGAAACTCAAAGGAATTGACGGGGACCCGCACAAGCAGTGGAGTATGTGGTTTAATTCGAAGCAACGCGAAGAACCTTACCAGGTCTTGACATCCCTCTGAATCTGCTAGAGATAGCAGCGGCCTTCGGGACAGAGGAGACAGGTGGTGCATGGTTGTCGTCAGCTCGTGTCGTGAGATGTTGGGTTAAGTCCCGCAACGAGCGCAACCCTTAACTTTAGTTGCCAGCAGGTTAAGCTGGGCACTCTAGAGTGACTGCCGGTGACAAACCGGAGGAAGGTGGGGATGACGTCAAATCATCATGCCCCTTATGACCTGGGCTACACACGTACTACAATGGCCGGTACAACGGGAAGCGAAGCCGCGAGGTGGAGCCAATCCCATCAAAGCCGGTCTCAGTTCGGATTGCAGGCTGCAACTCGCCTGCATGAAGTCGGAATTGCTAGTAATCGCGGATCAGCATGCCGCGGTGAATACGTTCCCGGGTCTTGTACACACCGCCCGTCACACCACGAGAGTTTACAACACCCGAAGTCGGTGGGGTAACCCGCAAGGGAGCCAGCCGCCGAAGGTGGGGTAGATGATTGGGGTGAAGTCGTAACAAGGTAGCCGTATCGGAAGGTGCGGCTGGATCACCTCCTTTCTATGGAGAATCGTTCTCTGCAATGAGGACATTCAAATCGGAAGCTAAGCTTCCAAAACTCAGGTTTAGGCCTGTTACTCACTCGTTGCTCAGTTTTGAGAGTTTAAGCTCTCAAGTAAGACTTGATCCTTGAAAACTGGATACCGAAACGAATTTGCGTTTTAGAACATCTTTTAGCAACTTGTGCAAACAAGTAAATGTTATTAGTGAGATGATTCCAAAGAGAATGTCATCGTATGATATTTTCCTGCGGAAAAATCAAGGTTAAGCTAATAAGAGCACACGGAGGATGCCTAGGCGCCAGGAGCCGACGAAGGACGTGGCGAACAACGAAACTGCCTCGGGGAGCTGTAAGCAAGCTTTGATCCGGGGGTGTCCGAATGGGGAAACCCAGCTGTGGTAATTCGCAGTTACTCATACCTGAATACATAGGGTGTGTAGAGGCAGACCAGGGGAACTGAAACATCTAAGTACCCTGAGGAAGAGAAAACAATAGTGATTCCGTCAGTAGCGGCGAGCGAACGCGGAACAGCCTAAACCTAAGAGCTTGCTCTTAGGGGTTGTGGGACGTCTCACATGGAGTTACAAAGGAATATGGTAGGTGAAGAGGTCTGGAAAGGCCCGCGATAGAGGTAAAAGCCCTGTAACCTAAACTGTATTCTCTCCGAGACGGATCCCGAGTAGTGCGGGGCACGTGAAACCCCGTATGAATCCAGCAGGACCATCTGCTAAGGCTAAATACTACCTGGCGACCGATAGTGAAACAGTACCGTGAGGGAAAGGTGAAAAGCACCCCGGAAGGGGAGTGAAATAGAACCTGAAACCGTGTGCTTACAAAAAGTCAGAGCCCTATTAATGGGTGATGGCGTGCCTTTTGTAGAATGAACCGGCGAGTTACGTTTAACATGCAAGGTTAAGCCGAGAAGGTGGAGCCGCAGCGAAAGCGAGTCTGAATAGGGCGAATTAGTATGTGGACGTAGACCCGAAACCGTGTGATCTACCCCTGTCCAGGGTGAAGGTGCGGTAACACGCACTGGAGGCCCGAACCCACGTACGTTGAAAAGTGCGGGGATGAGGTGGGGGTAGCGGAGAAATTCCAATCGAACTCGGAGATAGCTGGTTCTCCCCGAAATAGCTTTAGGGCTAGCCTCGGTATAAGAGTAGTGGAGGTAGAGCACTGATTGGGTGCGGGGTCCGCAAGGATTACCAAGCTCAGTCAAACTCCGAATGCCATATACTTATTGCCGGGAGTCAGACAGTGAGTGCTAAGATCCATTGTCAAAAGGGAAACAGCCCAGACCATCAGCTAAGGTCCCCAAGTGTGTGTTAAGTGGGAAAGGATGTGGAGTTGCACAGACAACCAGGATGTTGGCTTAGAAGCAGCCACCATTGAAAGAGTGCGTAATAGCTCACTGGTCGAGTGACTCTGCGCCGAAAATGTAACGGGGCTAAACACACCACCGAAGCTATGGCTAGATGCTTTGCATCTGGGGTAGGGGAGCGTTGTGTAGGGGTTGAAGGTGTACTGAAAAGAGCGCTGGACACTACACAAGTGAGAATGCCGGTATGAGTAACGAAAAGATCAGTGAGAATCTGATCCGCCGAAAGCCCAAGGTTTCCTGAGGAAGGCTCGTCCGCTCAGGGTAAGTCGGGACCTAAGGCGAGGCCGAAAGGCGTAGTCGAAGGACAACAGTTTGAAATTACTGTACCACCGTAATCCGCTATGAGCGATGGGGTGACGCAGGAGGGTAGTGACGCGGACTGATGGATGTCCGTCTAAGCAGTGAGGCTGATGTGTAGGCAAATCCGCACATCGTTAAGGCTGGGCTGTGATGGGGAGCGAAAATTGTAGTAGCGAAGGTCATGATCTCACACTGCCAAGAAAAGCCTCTAGCCAGGAGAAGGTGCCCGTACCGCAAACCGACACAGGTAGGCGAGAAGAGAATTCTAAGGCGCGCGGAAGAACTCTCGTTAAGGAACTCGGCAAAATGACCCCGTAACTTCGGGAGAAGGGGTGCCCCGGTAGTGTGAATAGCACGAGGGGGCCGCAGTGAAAAGGCCCAAGCGACTGTTTAGCAAAAACACAGGTCTGTGCGAAGCCGCAAGGCGAAGTATACGGGCTGACGCCTGCCCGGTGCTGGAAGGTTAAGGGGAGTGGTTAGGGGTAACCCGAAGCTATGAACCGAAGCCCCAGTAAACGGCGGCCGTAACTATAACGGTCCTAAGGTAGCGAAATTCCTTGTCAGGTAAATTCTGACCCGCACGAATGGCGTAACGACTTGGGCGCTGTCTCAACGAGAGATCCGGTGAAATTTTAATACCTGTGAAGATGCAGGTTACCCGCGACAAGACGGAAAGACCCCATGGAGCTTTACTGCAGCTTGATATTGAATTTGGGTACGATCTGTACAGGATAGGTGGGAGCCGTAGAAATCGGAGCGCAAGCTTCGGTGGAGGCGCCGTTGGGATACCACCCTGATCGTATCTAGGTTCTAACCTAGTACCCTTACCGGGTACGGGGACCGTGTCAGGCGGGCAGTTTGACTGGGGCGGTCGCCTCCTAAAGAGTAACGGAGGCGTTCCAAGGTTCCCTCAGAATGGTTGGAAATCATTCGCAGAGTGCAAAGGCATAAGGGAGCTTGACTGCGAGACCTACAAGTCGAGCAGGGACGAAAGTCGGACTTAGTGATCCGGTGGTACCGCATGGAAGGGCCATCGCTCAACGGATAAAAGCTACCCTGGGGATAACAGGCTTATCTCCCCCAAGAGTCCACATCGACGGGGAGGTTTGGCACCTCGATGTCGGCTCATCGCATCCTGGGGCTGAAGTAGGTCCCAAGGGTTGGGCTGTTCGCCCATTAAAGCGGTACGCGAGCTGGGTTCAGAACGTCGTGAGACAGTTCGGTCCCTATCTGTCGTGGGCGCAGGAAATTTGAGAGGAGCTGTCCTTAGTACGAGAGGACCGGGATGGACGTACCGCTGGTGCACCAGTTGTTCCGCCAGGAGCATGGCTGGGTAGCTACGTACGGACGGGATAAGCGCTGAAAGCATCTAAGCGTGAAGCCCCCCTCAAGATGAGATTTCCCAATTAGTAAGACCCCTTGAAGACGACGAGGTAGATAGGTTGGAGGTGGAAGTGCAGCAATGCATGGAGCTGACCAATACTAATCGGTCGAGGGCTTATCCTATACGTAGAATGCAGATTCGTTTCGGATTCAGTTTTCAGGCATCAAGCCTGAAATACGCTTAGAAATTCATTCTCACTTCTGGTGAAGAACCGAATTTCACGCGGCAGCGTCTGTTTCACAGACGCATGTTTGGTGGCGATAGCGGAGGGGTTCCACGCGTACCCATCCCGAACACGACCGTTAAGCCCTCCAGCGCCGATGGTACTTGGACCGAAGGGTCCTGGGAGAGTAGGACGTTGCCAAGCACATTAAGCCATTGTTGATTTATCAGCAGTGGCTTTTTTGTTTTTTTTGGACAAGAGTGTTATTTGAAGGGGAGTACAACATCTGAAGGGGCTGTAATTGAGTGACATTTTTGTTACCGACGCTGAGGTCGATACAAGTATAATAGATAAGTGCAAATAATAAGCAACATCTCTAATACGAAGGAACTACTCATAAATTCTAACTTTGAATTTTCTTGTGTCTTTAGATGCATTGTGGAGGTAAGGAGGATTTAAGGCATGAAACAAACAAGAATTATTAAGATATTAATTTTTTCGTGTATAGTAGCTTTAATACTGGCAGGCTGCGGTACGAAAGCGCCCAGCTGGGATGCTTTTGAGGGTGCGCTAAACGAGAAAAATTTCCCTGTGCCCCAAGAGGCGTACTCACCAGACCAGACTACGACAAACGTTGCTATGGATTATGTGCGTTATTCTTTACCTGGATTAAAGGAGAAGAACGGCATCCCAGAGGAGTATATGGATACTATTAAGGCCTGGGGATGGGTTGAACAGGAAGAGGAGAATACCGATTCATCTGGTGTTTTTCAGAAGGATGGAGTAACGGTTCATTTAACAGTGCATGATGATTATTTTATAGTTATGATTCCTAAAGAAAAGAAGGCCTTAATTAAAGGTCTTAAGACAAAATAAATAATCGCCGTCCTTTATGGATGGCGATTATTTATTTATATGCGAACATAGGTTAACTGTACTCTATTGAGAGTAATAGGAGGCATCGGATGGATTAAACTTCAGCATGCCTTCCTTGTTGCGTTGATTTATTTTGAACAGTGTATAGAGACGGGGCAGTAAAAGCCACAAGTGGCAAATAATCAGGGATACTGTAAATGCCGGTGGAGACCAAAAAATAAAGAGAGCTGCAATACAAAGACCAATATAAAAATTATGTAACTGTACTTTACGGAAAATGCGGTAACTAATGTGTTGATCTGGCATGAAGCCAAGCCACGGGATTTTAAATGAGATGGACCATCTTTTTGAAATAGGATGCCCGGAGATTAGAAGTACTGAGCGTGAAATAACATATTGAACCCAGAACATAACCGGAGCAGCTATAATTAAGTAGAGAATACTCCACCAAGAAAGAAAGACTGTCTCGAGCACAAGGACCAAAAGAGGGAGCAAAATATAAACACGCAGCAGAGGTGCCGTTAGATTAATTTTTTTGATTAATTTATATTGATAGAATGTAGCAGCGCCTTTGGTGTTGGGTTCCATATAAAATAGACTAACCTCCTCACAGATTCATATGTTCTTAATATCGGCGAATGAAAGCATTTTATTAAACTATGGGCGAATATTCACCGATATAGGGGCAGCGGAATATATATAATACACGAAACGAAGGATATGAAAAAACTATGAAAAGGTTTAAAATGATAGAAGGTGTATCATACTGTTCTTAAAAGAGTCAAGGTGGGATGGTTATGGAACAGCAAACCGGGCAAGCTTGTATCATTTGTGGGCAGGAAAAAGAAGAAGGTATTGTGATTGTCTCGCATTTTATTTGTGAGGATTGTGAGGCGGAAATGATCCGTACCGAGGCAGAAGATGCTAAGTACCGTTTTTTTATTGGCCAGATGAAGAAGATCGGATTGCAAAAGAACGCTTAAGTAGAGTAACTCTGTTAAGTGATGCGGATAAGAGAGCAGTCTGGATGAAAGATATAAGGGCTGCATTAGAGATATTCATATACGGCTTCCTCGTTGTTTAAGCGGGGGGAGCCGTTTTGCTGTTCAGTCAGATGCTTTTATGAGGAAACATAGGAGTTTCTGAATATTTACGTTAAAATAGAAGGAACCCTATGGGAAGGAATTTAATATGAATAAATTACAACGATGTAGGGCACCTGTATACGAAATGCTGGAGCAATATAGAATTGTGGGTAATATATCTTATCATGTGCCGGGACATAAAAATGGAGCGGCATATGACGGCGTAGAAGGCGCTGGGTTTCTAGATGAGGTCATGAAGTACGATGTCACGGAGATTACCGGCACGGATGATCTTCATCATCCTGAGGGAGTCATTAAGGAAGCACAGGAGTTGGCTGCGGATTGCTTTGGAGCAGAGGAGAGTTTTTTTCTAGTTGGCGGAAGTACGGCGGGTAACCTGGCGCTGATTCTAACGGCTTGCCCCGAGCCAGGAATGATTCTGATTCTTCAACGAAATGTGCATAAATCAGTGATTCATGGTCTTATGTTAGCTGGAGTGAGGGCTGTTTTCGTCGAGCCGCTAATTGATCCACTCAGCGGCTTGGCAGTAGCGCCGGCGGCAGAAGCTGTTGAGGCTGCACTTGCAGCCTATCCGGAAGCCGCCGCTGTATTTGTCACCATGCCCAATTACTACGGCATGGGCAGTGATCTTGCGCCCCTCGCGCGTATTTGCCACGACAGCGGTGTACCGCTGCTTGTCGATGAAGCGCATGGGGCGCATTACGGGCAGCACCCGGCACTGCCTGCCGGGGCGCTTGCTTGTGGCGCAGACGGCGTAGTGCAGTCCACGCACAAGATGCTCACTGCGATGACCATGGGCGCTATGCTGCATGTTCAAGGGCAGCGGCTCGACCGCGCCCTGCTCTCGCAGCGGCTCGCCATGGTGCAGAGCTCCAGCCCATCATATCCTATGATGGCGTCGCTTGATCTTGCCCGGCGGCTGCTGCACAGCCGGGGCAGCGAGGCTTTCACGGCGGGGCTGGCCGCCGTGGATGTCCTGCGGCGCGGCCTTGCCGAGCTGCCGCGCTATGGATTGGTGCAGCCGGCAGAGCCGCTGCACGACGGTACGCCGCTGCATAGGGCGGCGTACGAGACGCAGGACCCCTTCAAAGTCGTCATTTATGACGCCACCGGGGTCCTAGGCGGTTTCGAGCTGCAGCGCAGGCTCGAGGCTAAGGGCTGTGTGCCGGAGATGAGTGACGACCGGCACGTAGTGCTGCTGTTCAGCCTCGGTTCGAAGGCTGAAGATGCAGCAAGGTTATTGCAGGCGCTGCAGGAAATAGATTCGGAGGTTACATCCGAATCACCGTACACCGCAGGCATTTCAGAATCTCGAAATATTTCCACGTGGAACAATTTGAATGTTTTACAAATCTCAGCACCTGTTCCCTTCTCTTTGAAGCCGGTGTCAGCCAATGAGGTAGAAAGTATTAATCTTGAACACAGCGTGGGGAGAGTAGCTGCAGAAATGGTAATTCCCTATCCACCAGGCATTCCATTATTATATCCGGGTGAGGTCATCACAGATCAGATACAGCAAAGACTGACTGGTTTAGCTTATGGAGGCGCGAAGTTCCAGGCTTGTGCTGATCCGGTCTTACAGCGTATTAAGGTATACAACATTCAGAAGGGCGGAGAAGTATAAGTGGGCAAAGAAGGTTTCTTTATAACATTAGAAGGGGGCGAAGGCTCCGGAAAAACAACGGTTCTGGGAAGAGTAGCAGCATATTTGCAGAATCGGTCCATGCCCTATCGAATTACACGTGAACCTGGAGGCATAGAAATCGCCGAAAAAATTCGCTCTATTATTCTGGATCCTGCCCATACTGCAATGGATGCACGTACAGAGGCATTGCTGTACGCTGCATCAAGAAGCCAACATCTCGCTGAAGTAGTAGAGCCAGCTCTTAGAGAAGGGCTTACAGTCCTCTGTGACCGCTTTGTAGACAGCAGTCTCGTTTATCAAGGACATGCAAGAGGATTAGGTATGGAAGAGGTGTGGAGTATTAACCGTTTTGCTATTGGAAATCGCATGCCCGATCTAACCTTTTATCTGGATGTAGAGCCTGAGATTGGATTATCACGGATTGCGGCCAATCAAGATCGCGAAGTCAATCGTCTGGATATGGAGAGTCTTGCCTTTCATCAGAAGGTTCGTGAAGGTTATCATTTATTAATTAAGGCGAATCCGGAGAGAATAGTAGTTCTTGATGCAAACCGCCCTATTCATCTGGTAGAACAAGATATCGTGAGAACTCTTGAAGAGAGAGTATTAAAGGGTTTTTAGGGTGTTTTGTCTAATATAATAAGAGAAGTGGCATATAACTAAGCGTTTGCTTATGAAGTGAGGTTACTACTAAGAACACATTAAGTAGTAATACTCCATAAAACTTTTTTGGGAGGGAATGCGAAGATGAAGTTGATCATTGCAATTATCCAGGATAAAGACAGTAACCGGTTATCCAGTGAGCTAGTAAAAGCCAATTTCCGTGCTACCAAACTCGCAAGTACAGGTGGATTTCTGCGGGCGGGAAATACGACATTTATGATTGGGGTAGAAGACAGTCAGATCGAAGCTGTATTGAACGTTATCCGTAACAGCTGTAAAGTGCGTGAACAACTAGTCACTCCAGTAACTCCGATGAGTGGCACGACGGATTCCTATTTACCGCTCCCTGTTGAAGTACAGGTCGGTGGCGCTACTGTATTCGTGCTTCCTGTAGATCGTTTCGAACATTATTAAGTATAATATAAATGAGCAAGTCATTTACAAAAAAGGGGCGGTAGATAACCTTTGAAGATCAATCCGGGATATAGGCCCTTAAAGAGTGAGCTTCCAAATGCAGAAGGGGCTAATAAGCCTGTTCAGCAGAAATCGTTCTCTGACGTTTTTCAGCAGCAAGGTGAACAGAAAACCAAAGATGAACTAAACCGCCAGATCAAAGAAATACAGTCACAAGGCGACCGTTTATCTAAGTCTATGACCATTCGTGAACTCACCATTTACCGGATGATGATCAAAAGGTTTCTGGAAGAAACCGCTCGTAGAGGCGTTATACTGAAAGAGACACGTGGATGGGATAGACGTGGGCGGGGTAAGCGTTACAAGCTGCTTGAGGAAATTGATGCGGCTTTGCTATCTATGGCAGACGATCTGCTGAATAGTGAGCAGGGCCGAATAGATCTGTTGGGACGTGTTGGAGAAATTCGTGGGTTGTTAATCAACCTTTCTTTTTAAAGTTTTGGGAGGAAATTATGCCTTTTCATGATATAGTAGGCCAGGAGCATGCTAAACGGCTACTCCAAAATGCCTTGCGCAAGGATGCTGTGAGCCATGCTTATTTATTTACAGGACCAGCAGGCAGTGGACAAATGAAGACGGCGCTGATGTTTGCCCAAGCAATTTTTTGCACGGAAAGCAAGGATGACGCCTGTGGCGAATGTCTAGAGTGCCGAAAGGTTGAGCATGGAAACCATCCTGATTTGTCATTGCTGCAGCCCGACGGTGCAAGCATAAAAATAGACCAGATCCGTGAGCTGCAGCGTGTCTTTTCCTATCGATCTGAGGGTGTGAATCCAAAGGTTTATATTATAGATGGGGCAGACAAAATGACGGTACAAGCTGCCAATAGTTTGTTGAAGTTTCTGGAAGAACCGCCAGCTCCGGCAGTAGGAATCCTAATATCTGATAATAGTCGTTCTTTATTGCCGACGATTCAGTCACGGACTCAGCGGATCCCATTTAGTCCGTTAAATCCGGATATTATGCTTCAAGCGCTAGCAAGTGAGGGTGTGCCGATCCCCTTAGCTCGATGTGCAGTATCACTTAGTTCGGGACTTGATGGTTGCAGGGAACTTTTGGAACAGAATTGGTTTGCAGAAATGAGAAATCTAGTGTTACAATTAGCTAAGGAGTCCTTAAGCAAGGGCAGCTCCACGGTAGCAACTGCCGGGCAGAAGCTGTTCAAGACTGGGCTCGCTGAACATTTGGATATCCTTTTCAGCATGTTCCATCTATGGTTTAAAGATATGCTCTACTTCCTGTACCGTAAGCACGAAAGTATCGTTTTTATAGATCAGTTAGACTTTATTTCCAGGCATGCCCGTGGGCGCAGTGCGGAACAATGGGTGGCTTATATGGGATATGCTGCAGAGAGTACTAAGAAGCTGCGTTCCAATGCCAATGCCCAGTTGTGTCTGGAGCAGTTCTTAATCCGACTGGAAAGTTAAAGGATTAGCAATGATATATCCTCCGGATGTCGCTTTACCTGGAAGTATCGTTTTAACAGACGAGGAAGGACAAGCATGGATCATCAGGGAGCGGACATGCCCATAGGTTCCTTTTACCGGCAAACAAGGGGGTTAATTTTTGTACAGCGTAGTAGGTGTCCGTTTTAAAAAAGCGGGTAAAATATATTATTTTGATCCACTTGATTTTCCGATTGAACGAGATCAATGTGTTATTGTTGAGACAGCACGTGGGGTGGAATACGGTAAGGTTGTCGTAGGCAAAAAAGAGGTGGAGGAGTCCGATGTTGTACTACCCCTCAAAAAAGTGATGCGTATTGCCGGAGAAACCGACGCACGCGTTGTTGAGGAGAACAAAAGCGCCGCTAAGGAGGCTTTTACCACCTGTTTAAATAAAATACGCGACCACGGTCTCAAAATGAAGCTCGTAGATGTAGAGTTTACTTTTGACCGTAATAAGATTATATTTTACTTTACGGCCGAAGGACGCGTTGACTTTAGAGAATTGGTTAAGGATCTGGCAAGTATTTTTCGGACCCGCATTGAGCTTCGGCAAATTGGGGTACGTGATGAAGCTAAGATGCTAGGTGGACTTGGACCTTGTGGACGAGTGCTTTGCTGCTCCTCTTGGTTAGGGGATTTTGAACCCGTATCCATAAAAATGGCCAAGGATCAGAACCTTTCACTTAATCCGACGAAGATTTCCGGACTTTGTGGACGTCTGATGTGTTGTTTGAAATTTGAGCATGACAATTATGAGAGTGTAAAGGAAGAAATGCCAGCGGTCGGCAAGATTGTCGTGACCTCATTGGGGGATGGCAAAGTAGTAGGGATCAATGCCGGAAACCGTACGGTTCATGTACAGTTGTTTGAAGTGGGCAAAGTTAAGGAACTTCCAATGGATGATGTTGTCGTCAAGTAAACCATATAAGGTTACTTTCGGGGTGGAAACTTGGAGAAGAAAAATATATTTGCACACATGCAGGATATGGAAGCGCAGATGGAAACGATGCGCGCCAATCTTGGAGAATGGAAACAGACGGTAAAAGAACTGATGGAAGCTAACCAGAGGTTAACTCTGGAGAATGAACAGCTTCGCAAAATTTTAAAGCGGGATGCACCTTTGGATCCTACCGTAGATTCTGCGGAGGCGGAAGCTCTTTTAGCTACCGGAGAGGGAACAGAAGAGGTTGTCGGGGAAGGTTATGACAACTTGGCTCGACTTTACCACGAAGGCTTTCACATCTGTAATGTTTATTTTGGACATTTACGCACGGAAGGTGACTGTCTGTTCTGTCTTTCTTTTCTTAATAAATGAGGATATCCAGCCGTAGGAGATTAATCCTACGGTTTTTTTTGAATTTTAGCCCATAGGCATATGGCTTTGAAGCAAGTTTTTCTCAACAAAACCTTTAGGAGATTATTACATGACGAATTCTTTTAATGATATATCTGTCCCCTTGTTACCGACGGAGCGGGTGGATGATTTACTAACACATGATCTGCGCATTATTCAAAGTGATGAAGTATTTAGTTTTTCTATGGATGCTGTATTGCTTGCTCGTTTCGCCAGTGTTCCGCCACGTGGAAGAGTTCTAGATCTTTGTACGGGAAATGGTGTAATACCGATTTTAATGACTACCCGGACAAAAGCTTCTATAGAAGGTATTGAAATACAACCTCGTTTAGCTGATATGGCTCGTCGTAGCGTGGCTCTAAATGGCCTTCAGGATCAGGTTGTAATTCATGAAGGTGATTTGCGCGAGTTATATACTACCGCAGGACATGGGGTGTATGATGCAATAACGGTGAACCCTCCTTATATGCCGCTTAATGGCAGTGATCTGAAGCTGAACAACCATCAGGCTATGGCTCGCCATGAGATAGGCTGTACACTGGAGGAGGTCATTCAGGCTTGTGTGCGATTGGTTCGGACGGGCGGAAAGGTAAGTATGGTTCATAAACCACAACGGTTGGTTGATATTATCAGTCTTATGAGACAATATAGACTCGAGCCAAAGATTATTCGGTTTGTACATCCACGTGCCCATCTGGAGGCAAATATGGTATTAATCGAAGCCGCACGTGATGGAAAGCCTGAGGTTCGTTTACAACCACCGCTCATCGTATATAATGAGGACAATCAATACTGTCCAGAGATTATGGACATCTACTATGGTGCTAAAGAGGGTAAATCATGACGATATCATGCCAAAGCAGTTTTCAAAACAAGACTAATACCAGTACTCAGGAGACAATAGGGTCGCTTTTTCTGGTGGCTACACCTATCGGTAATCTGGAGGATATGACCTATCGCGCAGTCCGCACATTACAGGAATGTGATATTATTGCCGCGGAGGATACGAGACAGACCCGAAAATTACTCAGCCACTTTGAGATTTCACCTTCGATGTTGTTTAGTTATCATGAGCATAATAAGGCCGCCAGTGGACCTGAGCTTGTACGCTATATAATAGAAGGAAAAAATTTGGCACTCGTCAGCGATGCCGGTTTACCAGCGATTTCTGACCCTGGAGCGGATCTTGTAGCCCTTGCTATAAGTCATGGAATTCCGGTGATTCCTATCCCTGGAGCTAACGCAGCGTTGTCAGCTTTGATCGCTTCTGGTCTATCTACGAATACGTTCACCTTTATCGGCTTTCTTCCCCGAGAGCGTAAGGACATCCGAGCAGTATTAAGTCCACTTCGTTCGGCTCAAGGCACTTTGTTGTTCTACGAATCTCCCCATCGCGTAGTTAAGACACTTGCTCATCTTCAAGAAGCATTCGGTAATCGCCAGATTGTGTTGGCACGTGAATTAACGAAAAGATATGAGGAGTTTCTACGCGGTTCGATTGAGGAATGTACACTATGGCTGGCTGAACATCCTCCGCTAGGCGAATATGTTATTGTCGTAGAAGGGGAGAGCAAGGAAGATGCAGAAATCGCAGAATCGGCGTGGTGGCGTCAGTTAAGCATTGAAGATCATGTAGCTCATTACGAAGCACAGGATGTACCACGGAAAGAGGCTATGAAAAAAGCGGCATCAGACCGGGGTGTAGCCAAACGGGATATTTATAATGCGTTGCTTGATAGAGCAGAAGAGTAAGTGTTGTAGACGAATTCTTAGAATAACTAAGGGTTGTCGGAAACGGCCTGCCCGAGCTTGAATGATTTATCTGCGGGTTAAATGTATTTTGTACAGTTATTTTTGAATTTTTTTATGTATTTGTTCGTTTAGTTGTACTTCATACAGTTATAAAGGTGGAAAGGATTGATTTCACGGAGATATAGGAAATATAAGTGTACAAAATACAATTAATTCGTTTAATGGTAAAAAGCATTTAAAATAACTGTAAGAAATACAACTAAGTATTACTAGTTCCGTCTTGAAGCACATTGCCCTTAGGAAGGGGATAACCAGGAGGGCAAATCCAGACATAAAAAATACCTCCCGCGGTCACGGGAGGTCAAGGAGATATGAAAAGGTTAGAATTAACAATTTGATTAGTTCTATTATATACTATTTAATTTAGTTTGTCACAGGGGTAGGGATGGAAGATATGCATTCATGACAAACTATTTTTCCTTTAAAGTAAGTTACGTTCTCAGCGTTGCCACAGAAAATGCAGGCAGGCTCATACTTTTTAAGCATAATCCGTTCGCCATCAACGTAAATTTCCAGTGCGTCCTTTTCGCCAATGCCAAGTGTACGGCGTAATTCAATAGGAATAACAACCCGTCCAAGTTCGTCTACTTTTCTTACAATTCCTGTTGATTTCATCATAACAATCGTTACTCCTCTCAATGTTCCAAAAACGTCATTATTCGACATTGTTCACTGTTTTATGATACTTATAATACCAACGATTCCCAAATCAGTCAACCTTTTTTCATAGGCCGAATAAGAAAATTTCCATAAGAACTTTGAATGTCCCTATAAAAATTAAGAATTACCCTGAAAGCATTTTGTCGATTTACCAAGACCAAAAATGATACTTTTCGACAAAGTACGACATAATTACTTATTATATACTGATATTAGTTAAAATCATATTAAATTATTAGAAGGAGTTGATCTCATGAAGCAGCCGCTCACGGAAGAAAAAGTTTTCAAGGATCCCGTTCATAATTATATTCACGTACAGGATACGATTATTTGGCGACTAATTAATACAAAAGAATTTCAGCGTTTACGCCGGATTCGCCAGTTAGGTACCTCATATCTCACTTTTCATGGTGCAGAGCATAGTCGTTTTTCTCATTCTTTAGGAGTATATGAAATTACACGCCGAATCATTTCGCAATTTGAGCGCAGCGGGTATAAGGATTGGATTCCTGAAGAAAGTTTGCTTACTTTGTGTGCGGCTTTGCTGCATGATTTAGGGCATGGTCCATTTTCACATTCTATAGAAGAAGCTTTTGAAATGAACCATGAGGATTGGACCTGCCGAATTATTTTGGAGGACACGGAGATCACCGAAATATTGCGTGATGTGGAGGAAGATTTTCCTCGTAAAGTAGCCTCAGTTATCTCTAAGACATATGAGCATGAAATTGTTGTCAATTTGGTTTCCAGTCCGCTGGATGCTGATCGTATGGATTATTTGCTGCGTGATGCGTACTATACAGGTGTAAACTATGGAACCATCGATATTGATCGGATTTTGAGAATGCTTCGTCCTTATAATGGGCGGATTGTAGTAAAAGAATCAGGTATGCATGCCATTGAAGATTATTTAATGTCGCGTTATCAAATGTACTGGCAGGTATATTTTCATCCGGTGACGCGCAGCTCTGAAATTATTTTGCGTCAAATCTTCCGTAGAGCTAAAGAATTGTTCCAAGAGGAGTACAAATTTCGCTTTATGATCGCTCCGCTGGAAGATCTCTTTCGAGGAGAAGTAACAGTGAAGCAATATTTAATGCTTGATGAGGCACTGGTACAGACTGCCTTTATGCAATGGACCCTTGAAGAAGATGAGTTATTAAGCGACTTGTGTACCCGTTTTATTCATCGTAAACTGTATAAATATGTAGAGATCGAGAATTTGGATACAGATATGATTACGGAAATCCGCAGCAGTTTTGCGGGAGCGGGACTTAACCCAGAATATGACTTAGAGATTGATTATCCGACAGATTTGCCTTATGATGTGTTCCGTCCAGGAGCAGCCTTCGACAATAATCAAATTTTACTGCTTGACCGCAATGAGCAATTGCGGGAAATTTCAGAGGTATCGGATATTGTACGCTCAATAAGCGGGATTCATCGTGGCAGATATCACCTATATTTCCCACAGGATAAGCTGAAAAAAGCCCTTACACGGTTGCCCTCTTCTGTAGCAGAGATTTTTGCAAAATAATACAAATATTTATGGAACTATTGATAAAAACAACAAGGAGTGAGCTTTAAAATGTATCTGTTCGACACACATACACATTTAGATGCGCCTCAATTCGACGAGGATCGCGAGGAAGTTATAGCTCGTGCAGTAGAGGCCGGAGTTAGCAAGATGATCAATATTGGATTTAATCGGGAAACGATCCCTTCAACGATGAAGCTGGCTGAATCTTATGATTATATTTATGCAGCGGTGGGCTGGCATCCACAGGATGCGATTGATATGAAAGAGGGGGACCTCGATTGGATCGCCTCTCTTTGCAGCCATGAGAAAGTGGTGGCCATCGGAGAGATTGGGTTGGATTATTATTGGGATACCTCTCCCAAGGATGTGCAGCAGGAGGTCTTCCGCAAACAAATTGGACTAGCCCGTGAACTAAAAATGCCAATCTGTATACATGACCGTGATGCCCATGAAGATGTCGTACGGATTTTACGGGAGGAAAAAGCAAATGAAATTGGTGGCGTAATGCATTCTTTCTCAGGCAGCTGGGAAACCGCAAAAATGTGTCTAGATCTAGGATTTCATTTGTCATTTGGAGGACCGATCACGTTCAAAAATGCCAGAGTGCCTAAAGAGGTGCTTGCACAGACGCCATTGGACAGATTATTGATCGAAACAGACGCTCCATATTTGACTCCACACCCCTTCCGAGGCAAGCGAAATGAGAGTGCTCATGTGAAGTTAGTAGCAGAGGCTGCGGCTGAAATTAAAGGGTTAACATGGGAAGAATTGGCTAAAATTACGTATGCGAACGCACTGGAACGATTTGGGATTGTCTGAAAACAGGAGTAAAACGGGTGAAAAATAGAGAATGGCCGATATATTAAACTTTTTTAATATAAAAACGGCTGATTATTACAATATTTTAACCATATATTTGCGTAAACGTGGTTGAATCGTCCTTTACAACATGCATCAAAACAGGATATCATCTTTTCAGTGATGTGAGCTGTTGTTATTGTGACAGCCATTGATTCATGGATCGTCTCGCTGAGTCTCCGTATGGAGAACGGGGGAACCAATATTGAACTGCCGCATGCCTGTATCTTGAATACGACTAGGAATTGCCGCAGAACAATATTTGATTTCTTCACGTGGTCTTTGGGGTGAATTTAAGGGCAACCGCCGTGAGCGGGTGACCTGAAATAGGGCGTCTCTCTTTCGTCCGAACCCGACAGCTAACCCCGTAAGCGCAAGTAAGAGAGGCAACCTCGTGCACAAACATTCCCGCGTATTCTGACATCGGAGAAGCCACGAAAGAGTCCTCAAGAGAACTCTTTTTAGGCTTCTTTATTTTTGAATAAACTGAATGTTGCCCGCATACTGTTATATAACAGGTGTGGGAGTAGCTGTGCCGAGCAGGCGATCCATGAGCAGGAGACGCTAAGTTAATACGTGCGTATCCTGTGACAATCTCAAATAGTTTCGTCAAAGAAATTCAGTCCTCATGATATACAAATTGACGACGAGGCTATGTAAGGAGGATGGAGAGAATGGGCTTATTCCAACCAGAGGTATCCCATGATTCGCAGTCATCCAGCAGGTCTTTCGCATTACGGTGGGAGCAAGTAAATACTCGCGTACTTTTACTTGCAGGTGTGATTTCAATCGCAATCGCGCTGTTAATTCTGCTGTACGTACACGGTCAAAGTAATAA
The DNA here is from genome assembly GCF_038593035.1 of Paenibacillus sp. FSL R10-2778. Taxonomy (NCBI): domain Bacteria; kingdom Bacillati; phylum Bacillota; class Bacilli; order Caryophanales; family Paenibacillaceae; genus Paenibacillus; species Paenibacillus sp. FSL R10-2778. Next base: position 42,725 of record NZ_CP151956.1, read on the forward strand.
ACAATTAGTTTTAGTAATAGACGGGCAAACACAGACACTTGAAACGCGAGAAGCACTTCTTGGTGATGTGTTGGAGAAAGAGCAAATTTCGCTGCAGCCGCATGATGAATTATCTTTAGGTCTGAGTGATGAAATAAAAGACGGTGACCGTGTCGTTATCAATCGTGCGCAGAAATTTAGCCTTACTGCGGACGGAGCAACAAAAACGTTATATACGACCGAAGACACTATCGGTCAAGCGATTGACAAACTGGGTATCAACCTAGAAGGCTATGATAAGATTTTTCCTTCGTTAGACACCACCATCTCTGCTGACATGGAGATTAAGATCGTTCGTATCAACAAGCAAACGGTACAGCGAACAACTAACTTACCTTTCCGTGTTATTAAGACAGCAGATCCCTCCCTTACTGTGGGAACAGTTAGAGTGGCACAGGCAGGCAAACCAGGCGTCATGGTTCAGCATATTGAAAAGATCTATCAAGACGGAGAACTGGCCTCTATGCGCATGATCGGCAAGGAAGTACAAACGGTAACAAAAGATAAGATCATTGCCGTTGGTACTAAAGCACTTCCTAAGCCTACTGTAGTTGCTAAAGCTACAACAACTTCCAAATCAAGCACTACCTCCAAAACGACTAAAGTTAGCGCTAAGACTAAGAACGTCACAAGCAAGGCTGGCGTAGACTTTGAGTACAAGAAGATGATTAAGAACGTCTCCATGACAGCTTATTCGTCAGAAGAGCCAGGGATAGGTACTAAAACTGCCTCCGGAACACGCGTAACGGAAGGTCGTACAATTGCAGTAGATCCGAATGTAATTCCTATTGGCTGGTGGGTTTATATCGATGGGCTTGGATTCCGCCGTGCAGAGGATACTGGCGGTGCCATTAAAGGCAATAAAGTGGATGTCTATTATGATTCCCTGAGCCATGCTCGTAATTTCGGCCGTAAATCACGTACCGTTTATGTGATTGGACCTGTGAAACCTGAGCTTAACTAGAACTGAAGCTTTTGCAAAAAATCCTTTGATAAGCTATAGTGATGATAACCGTTAAGGAACGCTGGATGATCATTTCGTTGATCGCAGAGCAACCGCTCATCACTTATACATTCTTTAACCAAAAGAAGAGGAGCGAATCCTCTTCTTTTTGCTTTTTTTGGAAGGAGTCAAGAAATATGATTAAGGAATTAATCGTCGTTGAAGGCAAAAGCGATACCGTAGCCATTAAGCGTGCTGTAGAAGCGGATACCATTGAGACAGGCGGCTCTGCTGTAAACCGGACTGTAATTGCTAAGATCGCGCTTGCTATGGAACGTAGAGGGGTTATTATTCTTACGGACCCGGACCATGCTGGGGAGCGAATTCGTAAAATCGTTTCAGCGAAGGTGCCGGGCTGCAAGCATGCTTTTATTCCAGAGAAGGACGCAACTCGAAAAGGGGATATCGGTGTAGAGAATGCATCGCCAGAGGCGATTCGTCATGCGCTGCGTAATGTACATACCTCTTTTGAAGGAGCACCTGCTTTGATTGGTATTGATGATCTTATGGCCGCTGGAATGCTTGTACACCCTCGGGCTGCTGAAAGACGTATGGCGCTTGGTAATTTGCTTGGAATCGGATATTGTAACGGCAAACAGCTGTACAAGCGGCTGGCGATGTTTGGGATTACGCGGGAGGAATTTGCCGGGGCTCTCGCCCAAATTGATCAGGGAGGCATTACTTCATGAGTGGTAGAGAGGAAATTTCGACTCCAAAACGGACCAAAGAGATTATTCAACGTTATGGATTCAAGTTCAAGAAAAGCCTGGGACAAAATTTTTTGATTGATCAAAATATTTTGGACAAGATTGTAGACGCTGCTGGACTAGATAGCGATTCTGGGGCGCTGGAGATCGGGCCGGGAATTGGAGCGCTGACGGAGCGTCTGGCACTAACAGCGGGTGCTGTAACTGCCGTAGAGATTGACCGTAGACTGATTCCAATATTAAAAGACGTACTTTCCCCCTATCCCCATGTTAAGGTTCGTAACGATGATGTCCTCAATGTGAACTTGCAGGAAATGTTCAAGGAAGATTTCACCACTGTGAACAAGGTCAGTGTGGTTGCTAACCTGCCTTATTATGTGACTACTCCGATTCTGATGAAGCTGCTCGAAGAGAAGCTTCCCCTTGATAACATCGTTGTAATGATTCAGAAGGAGGTTGCGGAGCGTATGGCTGCATCTCCAGGTGGAAAGGAATACGGAAGTCTTAGCATTGCCGTGCAGTACTACAGCGAGCCTGAGCTCGTCTGTATCGTGCCACGTACGGTATTCATCCCTCAACCTAATGTGGAGTCTGCTGTTATTCGTCTGAAGGTTAGAGAGCATCCTCCGGTAAAGGTGGAGAGTGAGAAGCATTTCTTTGAAGTGGTTCACGCTTCTTTCACACAGCGCCGCAAGACGATTGCTAACAATCTGAAGGCTCGCTACTTCCCTGAACAAGGACGTGAGCAGCTGGAGGCTTTACTCGCAGAAGCGGGTATTGAACCGACCCGTCGCGGAGAAACACTCAGTCTTGAAGAATACGCCCGCTTAAGCGGTGTTTTGCTAGCCGCTGGAATTGAATAAGCAATAGGAAACGGTTGTTGTCTTAAGGACGACAACCGTTTCTCGTAGAAATATAAGGATGTTATTCTGGTGGAGCATTATACATTCTTATATTTTAAAAATATGTTGAGTTATGAACCAACTGAGGCCTTTGCCCATACGATGGGGTAGAGGTGGTGGTTGTAATGAATTTAGGAGACTTGGTCGTTCGCAAATCTTATGGCGGTGATTTAACATTTCGTGTAGATAATATTGTGCAGGATAGAGCCGTCATTAAAGGCACAGATTTCCGCCTGTTGGCGGATTCTCCTCTGGATGACCTGGTTCAAGTGCCTCCTACCCGAATAACGGAACGGGGACAGCAAGCACAGATCAAAGCGAAGGAATCACTGACACAGCTGCGGAAGGACCGTCAGGAGCAAAGTCAGCGGAGCGGGGGAACCCTAACAGAGGGGACATGGGCTCCACCGTCCAAGGAAGCTCCTTATTTTGAAGTGCCAGGTAAAGTACTGCATCTGGATGGCGATCCGGCATATTTGAATAAGAGCCTTAGCTTATACGAGCAGCTGCGGATTCCCGCTGAAGGGCATCATGTTCATGAATCTGCAATGGCTGATACGTTATACCGGCTGTTGCCCCGTGTACGCCCAGATATTGTAGTGATCACTGGTCATGATGGGGTACTGAAGCAACAGCATACTTACGATCTGTATAGTCTGAATAGCTATAAAAATTCGCAAAACTTTATAGCTGCTATTAGGGTAGCTAGGGAGTATGAGCGGAATTTTGATGCGTTGACTATTGTTGCCGGTGCTTGTCAATCTCATTTCGAGGCATTACTTGGAGCTGGAGCTAATTTTGCCAGTTCACCTGGTCGAATTTTGATCCATGCTCTGGATCCCGTGTATGTAGCAGCAAAATCATCCTTTACTTCCATCAGGGATACTGTAAATCTTAGCGATGTTCTGAATAATACCATCAGCGGAAATCAGGGTATTGGTGGTGTTGAGACCCGTGGCAGCTTCCGCATCGGAATGCCGCGACTGCAGAATCTGTCGGCGCTAAAAGTGACACCATCAGCCATTTAAGCGGCAGAGATAGGTCTATGGTGTCAGGAATATAGGTAATTTGAATGGGCTGAATAGAATATCCGAAAGAAAGGGTGAGCGCTGAGCTTAACCCTTTCTTTTTTTCTTTGTAATGCCTATATTACAGATAACAAGGATATTAGTCCGGCGCTGATTTCTCGCAAAAAAATTCCGTTGACAACGAAATATGCATCAACTATAATTAATTATTTATTTGCTTTGACATTGTCCTGAAAAAGTTGTATAATGGACAAGAAAAGAGGTGGTCGTCAGGTAATGGCTAATAACGCGCTGTTGGAAATCAAACGCAGTCTTGAAGCTCACGTCGGTCATAAGATCACATTGCGTGCAAACGGAGGTCGTCGTAAAACCGTTGAACGCACAGGTGTCCTGGAAGAAACGTACCCTTCTGTATTTATTGTCAAACTGGATCAGGAGCAGCAAACTTTTAAGCGAGTCTCCTATAGCTATGCCGATATACTTACTGAATCTGTGGAAATCACAGTTTGTGAAGACGATGGGCAGATGCGGATTATGTATATTAAAGCTTAATGTTTCACGAACAGTCTCCCTTGGAGGCTGTTTTTTGTTTGCGTTTTTTGGGACAAATATTTGGTGCATGATCCGTGTGCTAAGCAAGCATACTAATTGGGCAACGGGTTAATCATTTATTTTCATAAGGGAGGAATTCCGTAATGAGCCGCAGAAAACGAGGCATGATGTCGGAGGAACTGAAGACAGAGTTAGCCAAGGAGCTGGGTTTTTATGAAACCGTGGAACGTGAGGGCTGGGGTGGAATTACAACTCAAGACGCTGGCAACATGGTGAAAAAAGCGATACAGCTTGCTGAACAGGCTGCGCGGAAATCTTAAATTTTAGGCTATAAATTGAATATTACTGAAAAAGGGTGCGTCTAAATGGCGACACCCTTTTATTATTGGACTTCATTAGAAGTTTCTCATATAATATGTTAAGTTGTTTTTACGGGAAAAGCTGAAGGTGGGTGAACGCCTTGAAAATGTATGAAAAGGCACCAGCTAAAATTAATTTGATGCTGGATGTGCTGCACAAACGTGCTGACGGTTTTCATGAGGTGGAAATGATTATGACCATGGTAGATTTAGCAGACCGCTTAGAGCTGTCTGAGCTGCCAAGGGATACTATTATAATATCAAGTCAGGCTGGTTATATTCCCCTGGACGAGAAAAATTTAGCTTTCCAGGCGGCAAGGCTTATTAAAGACCGTTATAACGTGAAGAGTGGGGTACATATCCATCTGGATAAAAGAATTCCGGTTGCGGCTGGCCTGGCTGGCGGCAGCAGTGATGCCGCAGCTACGCTACGCGGTCTAAACCGTCTGTGGCGTCTGGGTATTCCTGCGCAGGAGCTACAGGAGCTTGGCGCTGAGCTGGGTTCTGATGTACCTTTCTGCGTCACAGGCGGCACAGCCTTGGCTACAGGACGAGGCGAAAAGCTGACACCAATCAATAACCCGCCACAATGCTGGGTTGTGTTGGCGAAACCACCGATCAATGTATCGACTGCAGAAGTGTATGGACGCGTTCGGAGCAATAATATAGCGGTTCATCCTTCTGCTCGAAAGATGCAGCAAGCGATAGAAGCTGGAGACTTTGGGGGCGTGTGCAACCATCTGGGCAACGTGCTTGAAGATGTTACCCTAAAGCTGCATCCAGAAGTTCAGCAGCTTAAGGAAGCGATGATAAAGCTTGGAGCAGATGGCGTACTGATGTCAGGCAGTGGACCTACCGTATTCGGATTAGTGTCCAAGCAGTCTAAAGTAGCAAGGATTTACAACGGGCTGCGAGGGTTCTGCAAGGAAGTCTACGCAGTGAGATCACTGAATTAGTCTGCTTCTCTTGTGTAAACCCGTACAAAAGTGATATATTTTTCTAAAATATTCGGTTTTGGCGAGGAGCATTCCGTGAAGAAATTAAAAAGAAGCCAACGTTTGGTAGACATGACTCAGTTTTTACTTGAGCGGCCGCATGAACTACTGCCGCTGTCTATATTTGCCGATCGCTATGGAGCGGCTAAATCCTCCATCAGTGAAGATTTGGCAATCATAAAAGAAGTATTTGAAGGTGAAGGCATCGGAGAGCTGCAGACTTTAGCTGGTGCAGCGGGTGGAGTACGTTATATCCCGGTTATGCCTAAAGATATGGCGCTTACCTTTGTGCAGCGCTTATGTGTGCAGCTAGAGCAGACTGACCGGATATTGCCTGGCGGTTATTTGTATATGTCGGATCTACTTGGGTTGCCGTCTTTGATGGAACAGGCGGGTAAGATCATCGCAACGGCCTTTTACGGATCGGAAATCGATGTGGTGATGACCGTTGAAACGAAAGGCATTCCACTAGCCTATGCAACAGCAGCGCAGCTAGGCTTGCCGGTAGTGCTTGTGCGACGTGACCATCAGGTTACAGAGGGATCAGCAGTAAGTATTAACTACGTATCAGGATCTCATAAAAGCATACACACAATGTCTCTCTCCAGACGTGCACTCAAGGAGAAATCGCGAGTACTTATCGTAGATGACTTCATGAAGGCGGGAGGGACTGTACGTGGTATGGTCGATCTGCTCGGTGAATTTAATGCCGAGGTTGCTGGGGTAGGCGTTTTAGTGGAATCAGGCGCTGTAGAGACGGAAGAGCGTCTGTTGCACGATTACGTGTCCTTGGTAAAACTAAGTGAAGTAGACTCGAAAGAGCGGAGAATTTCGGCGCATCCGGGCAACTACTTTTCCTCTTGATTAGCCATTCTCTTACATTTTCAAAAAGCGTGGAAATTGTCGAAAACGTAAGGAATATTAAGAAAACTACTCGATGTATGTCGAAAACAACATATCCCAAAAAATATATTTCTTTTTTAGGTATTTTATGGAATCAAAAAGAAGGAATTCGCTTTGCTGTGTGGAATTATACACCAAGTCTCTGATGGAAAAAGGTGGTGAACACACACATGCAAATTACGGATGTCAGACTCCGCCGCGTTAACTCTGAGGGGAGAATGAAAGCAATCGCATCCATTACCATCGATAACGAGTTTGTTGTTCATGACATTCGCGTCATCGATGGCAATAATGGGATGTTTGTTGCAATGCCCAGCAAGCGTACACCGGACGGCGAATTCCGCGATATCGCGCACCCGATCTCTTCGGGAACACGCGAGAAGATTCAATCCGCGGTTCTGGCCGAGTACGATCGCGCCGCTACGGAAGAAGAAGAAGTTATTGAAGAGGGAGCTTAGGCTTCCTCGGAAGACTGCTACCTTTTGGGTGGCGTAGGATCCGCCGTTTTTGATAAGATCACACCGACATACACTTCATGAATTAGCAGCCTGATCTTGCAAGAAAAGCTATTGCTGGTGAAGGATTTGACGACATCTTCGAAAGGCAGCGATAAATGCTTTTCTAACTTGGGGTTTATAGAAAAGAGAACCATGACTTCATGGTTCTCTTTTCTTTTTGCCCGGAATGAGATATATTCAGTAGTGAGTTCAAGAGTAGGAGGTTGGCATTCTTGAAAAGAATGGCTGTAGTACTTGCCGCAGGTCAAGGCAAGCGAATGAAATCTAAATTATATAAGGTGCTGCACCCCGTTTGCGGTAAGCCGATGGTAGGGCACGTGCTTGATACAGTAAAAGCGACCGGATGCCAGCGCACCGTTGTTGTTGTTGGGCATGGCGCAGAGAAAGTTAAGGCCTATGTAGGTGAAGGAGCGGAATACGTTCTGCAGGAAACTCAGCTCGGCACTGGCCATGCTGTCAAACAAGCAAAGGATTTACTTGCTGGCGAAGAAGGAACAACTATAGTTATTTGTGGAGACACACCACTCGTAACCACGGAGACCCTGGAAGGACTAATGGCGCTTCATGAACAGCGTAATGCGGCTGCAACCGTATTGACAGCTGTTATGGAAAAACCTACAGGCTACGGAAGAATTATTCGTGGTGAAGATGGCGGCGTTCTGAAGATTGTAGAGCAGAAGGATTGCACTACTGAAGAAGATGCGGTTCAAGAAATCAATACAGGCACTTATTGTTTTGATAATGCTAAATTATTTGCTGCACTCGAGAAGGTAACGAACAGTAATAACCAGCAGGAGTATTATTTGACTGATGTGATTGGGATTCTTCGTTCACAAGGGGATACCGTACTAGGATATCAGACCCATGACGCAGCTGAGTCTATCGGCGTTAATGATCGTTTAGCTTTGTCCGAAGCGGAAGCCTTTATGCGTCAACGTATTAATCGTAAACACATGCTAGGCGGTGTGACCATCATTGATCCAGCCTCGACTTATATCGGAGCAGATGTAGTTATCGGATCAGATACTACGCTTTATCCAGGAACTATCCTGAAAGGGAAGACTGTAATCGGGGACAATTGTGTGATCGGACCGGCTAGTGAAATCGAAGACTGTCAGATTATGGAAGATGCAACGATTAAGCAGTCCGTATTGAATCAAGCTCAAGTTGGCGCACGGACAACCGTTGGGCCTTTTGCCTATTTGCGTCCAGGCTCTGTGCTTGGAGAAGAAGTTAAGGTTGGAGATTTCGTCGAGATCAAGAATGCTACGATTGGTGACGGTTCAAAAGTGTCACATCTTAGTTATGTTGGCGACGCATCTGTAGGTAAGAATGTAAACGTCGGGTGCGGTGCGATTACCGTTAACTACGACGGGTATAATAAATTCAAGACAACAATCGCAGACGATGCCTTTATTGGCAGTAATGTTAACCTTATTGCTCCAGTTACTGTGGGCAAAGGGGCTTTTGTTGTAGCAGGTTCGACAATTACACGTTCCGTTTCCGAGAACGATCTGGCTGTAGCTAGAGTAAGACAAGAGAACAAACCGGGATATGCAGAGAAGATCCGTTCCCGTGCTAAAGCGAAGAAAGACCACTCGAGTCCATCGTAAAGCGTTGCTAAGAAGCGCCGGACGGACTTATATTTCCGCGCCGGCGCCTTTGGAAAGCTAAATTCCGTCACGGAGGGTTTATATTTTATGACTTATTGTGATTCCAAGTTAAAGATTTTCACCTGTAACTCCAATCCTAAGCTAGCTAGTCAAATTGCTGATTACATCGGGATTCCGATGGGTGAATCACACACCACAAGTTTCAGCGATGGAGAAATTCAGGTCAAGCTGTCAGAAAGCGTTCGGGGATGCCATGTTTATATTGTTCAATCCACTTGTGGCCCTGTAAATGATAACCTGATGGAGCTTTTGGTTATGGTAGATGCGCTTAAACGTGCCTCCGCAAAAAGCATCAACGTGGTTATCCCTTACTACGGATATGCCCGTCAAGATCGTAAAGCCCGTTCCCGTGACCCCATTACCGCTAAGCTGGTAGCCAATCTAATTGAAAAGGCTGGCGCTCACCGTGTAATCACGATGGATCTGCATGCCATGCAGATTCAAGGATTCTTCGATATTCCAGTGGATCACTTGCTTGGTGTACCGATTCTGGCTCAGTATTTCCGTTCCAAGCAAATCGAGAACCCAGTTGTCGTATCGCCGGACCATGGCGGTGTAGTACGTGCAAGAAAGCTTGCTGATTTCCTGAACGCTCCACTGGCTATTATAGACAAGCGTCGTCCAGAACCTAACGTCAGCGAAGTTATGAACATCATCGGTAATATCGAAGGCAAAACAGCCATCCTGATCGATGATATCATCGATACCGCTGGAACGATCGTACTTGGTGCTAATGCTTTGATGGAAGGCGGCGTGAAGGAAGTATACGCATGCTGTACACACCCAGTATTGTCTGGTCCTGCACACGAGCGTCTGGAGAATTCTCCAATCAAAGAAATTATCGTGACGGATACCATTCCAATTCGTAGCGCGAATCCAACCTCTAAGCTCAAGGTGTTGTCCGTGGCTCCACTTATGGGTGAGGCAATTATCCGCGTTCATGAAGAGTTGTCGATTAGTAAATTGTTCGAGATTGAATAAATATAACGAATGAATAGTACAAAAGGGTTACACCTCCGTTCTCGGAGATGTAACCCTTATCGGCGTGCTACAGGTAGAACTACTGGATTTAATATCCGGGACGGGAGACAAAGGTGAATAAACTGCGGTTATATAGTGTCCCTTGTAGCTCCACGAAAGCTTCGTCTACCGCTGTTAATACACCGATATCAATATGCACGTCGCCCTTGTATATTTCCACGGGCACAGCATATTGGATGTGGTACTGAAAATGGCGTTGATGTGTCAATAATTCGCCTTTGTGCGGCATGGGTTATCACCTGTCTTCGGAGTATAATTTCGCTCTGGTTGCACAGAGATATGTAGATTAGATCTATTGTACCAAAAACGGACTCCTCTTGCCGGAGAGCCCGAACGGAAAGGAAAGGTTCGATAATGAAATGGATTGTCGGATTGGGAAATCCCGGAACACAGTACGCGAAAACAAGGCATAATGTTGGCTTTATGGCTTTGGATGAGCTTGCTGCCCAGAACGGAATTGCCTTCAACCAGAGCAAATGTAAATCCGTCTTCGGTGAAGGGGTCATTGGTGGCGTCAAAACCGTATTGATTAAGCCCATGACCTTTATGAACTTGTCCGGTGAGGCCGTTCGCGCTTATATGGATTATTACAAAGTTCAACTTGAAGATATGATCGTCGTTTATGATGATTTGGATACAGAAATCGGAAAAATCCGCTTGCGTTATCAAGGAAGCGCTGGTGGACATAATGGAATTAAATCCATCATACAGCATGTAGGAACACAAAATTTCAATCGGGTACGAATGGGTATTTCTCGTCCTGAGCCAGGTTTTGCTATTGTCGATTATGTTCTTTCTACTTTTCCTAAGAAGGAAAGCGATCCGCTTAAGCAAATGATCCTTAATACTTGTGATGCACTGGAATACAGCTTACAGCATTCATTCGAGCAGACGATGGCTAAGTTCAATGGTTAATCTGTAAACCCTGTTGTTTTTAAGGCTAAAGATGAAGCTGCCCGGACATACTGAAGGTATATAGTACCTTCAGGAGGCATATAGATGGCAATAAACTATGTTTGTAGGCACTGTAAGACATCTCTAGGCAGTATTAATAGAAGTGATGTTACAGAAATGCAGTTGGGCCTTCATTCCTTGACCCCTGCGGAGCGCAGAGATATAATAGCGTATAATTCAGAAGGTGAAATCACGGTAAAGGTTACTTGCGACTATTGCAAGGAGGCTTTAGAGAACAATCCGGAGCTTAGCCTGCTGACAAGTCCGCTTCAGTAAGGTGGAAGCGCCTGTCTCTATCGTCATCCGCAAGCCTTGGCGTTACAGCTGAGGCTTCTTTTCGATTCCAATCATAATAGGTGACGGTGGCTATGCCACCGTTAGCCTGTTTAGTAAGAGAGGTGCGCCTGTTGTTACAAGGTCTTATAGAAGCTTTTTCCAAGGATCCCGATTTCCAGTCTATCACCCATGGTGTTGCTGCAGGTATGAAAGAGCAGCTCATTTCGGGGCTTACAGGTTCTGCTAGACAGATTATGCTTGCAGCATTACATGAAGAGACAACTCGTCCCTTACTTGTAGTGACTCATAATATGTTTTCGGCCCAGAAGATGGCCGATGATTTGCAGGAAGCGCTTTCTCCTGACCGGGTTCTGCTCTATCCCGCCAATGAACTAGTGGCTGCAGAAGCGGCTGTATCAAGCCCAGAGACACTGGCTCAGCGTATAGATGTGCTGACCAAATGCGCTCAGGGCTTCCGTGGTATTGTTGTAGTTCCTTACTCAGGAGTGCGTAGATTGCTGCCAGCCCCAGAGGTTATGGCAGAGGCGCAAGTCACCGTTTCCCAAGATGGAACGCTTGCTCTGGATGAATTTTTGATGTCCATGATTGAAATGGGCTATGAAAGAGTAGAGCGGGTTGAAAATCGTGGTGAACTGAGCGTACGGGGTGGAATAATTGATTTTTATCCAATGACATCTCCTTTGGCTTATCGGGTTGAGTTATTTGACGATGAGGTTGATTCCATAAGAACTTTTGATCCAGTGGATCAGCGTTCTATTGATAAGGTACGTAGTGTGAAGATTACACCGGCTAAAGAGATTATAGCTAGTAGATTGCGCCAGGAATCTGCTTCTGCTGAAGCCTCAGCTATGATGGAGCGACAGTTGGAGAAGATGGCGGATCGCCAGGCGAAGCTCAGGCTGCGGGAAGAAATTGGCCGTGAGCTGGAAATGCTGCGGGAAGGTACTTATTTCCCGGAGATCTATAAATATATCAGTCTTTTATATCCTGAACGCTCTCATTTATTTGATTACATGGCCCAGGATACCATTCTTATTCTAGATGAGCCGACAAGACTGCTCGAAACGGCGAGACAGCTTGAACGGGATGAATCGGAATGGAACCTGCATTTGCTGCAAAACGGCAAATCATTGCCGGATCTAGATCTCTCTGTCGATACGGATGTTGTTATGTATCAGCGCCCGTTCCAAAGCCTGTTTATGTCAATCTTTTTACGTCAGGTTCCGCATATTCAGCCTCAGAACATTCTTGGATTTATCAGTCGTGGAATGCAGGATTTCCATGGCCAGATGAATGTGTTGAAATCGGAAATGGAGCGTTGGCAGAAGTCCGGTGTTAAGGTAATGATGCTTGCGAGCAGTGAGGAACGGATTGAACGAGTGCGCAGAGTTCTTTATGATTACGGCATTAACGAGCCGATGATTGTACAAGGAAATCTGGGTTCTGGTTTTGAGCTGCCCTCTATTCATCTAGCTGTTATAACTGAGGGAGAAATGTTCTCTCAGAAGCAGCGGAAGGCACGGAAGATCTCCAAAGGAATAGATAATGCAGAACGGATCAAGAGTTACACAGAGCTGAAAATAGGTGATTATGTCGTCCATCAGAACCATGGTATCGGAAAATATATGGGAATCGGCACGCTTGAGGTCAGCGGTATTCACCGTGATTACATGCATATTTTATATGCTGGCGGCGATAAGCTCTCAGTTCCGATTGAGCAGATTGACCTGATTCAGAAATATGTCGGTTCCGAAGATAAAGAGCCGAAAGTATATAAACTAGGCGGCAATGAATGGACACGAGTGACCAATAAGGTTCGTTCCTCCGTTCAGAATATTGCTGATGATTTGATAAAGCTATATGCTGAGCGCCAAAGTGCCGCAGGATATGGTTTTGAAAAGGATACACAGGAACAGCATGAATTTGAAGAAATGTTCCCTTACGAGGAGACCCGAGATCAGCTTCGGGCTATCGAAGAGATTAAGAAGGATATGGAACAAAACCGGCCAATGGACCGATTGCTTTGCGGTGATGTTGGGTATGGTAAGACTGAAGTGGCTATTCGGGCGGCTTTTAAATCAGCGATTGAAGGTAAACAGGTGGCGGTGCTAGTCCCGACAACGATTTTGGCTCAGCAGCATTATGAGACCTTCCGGGAACGTTTCGCTAATTACCCGCTTAATATTCAGGTCTTAAGTCGTTTCCGCAGCCGTAAAGAGCAGAACGAGACGATTAAAGGCGTTAGGGCAGGAACTGTCGACGTAGTTATCGGTACACATCGTCTGTTATCTCAGGACCTTGTATTCAAGGATCTGGGGTTATTAATTGTGGATGAAGAACAGCGTTTCGGCGTGACTCATAAAGAAAAGCTGAAAAAACTGAAAACAAATGTAGACGTTCTTACGCTGACTGCAACTCCAATTCCTCGTACGCTACATATGTCGATGCTCGGAGTGCGGGATTTGTCTGTCATTGAGACCCCACCAGAGAACAGATTCCCTGTGCAAACGTATGTAGTGGAGCATAGCCAGACCCTTACGCGGGAAGCTGTAGAGCGGGAATTAGCTCGTGGTGGTCAAGTCTATTATCTCTATAATCGTGTGCAGGGCATTCAAGAAATGGCCGCTCAAATCTCTATGCTTGTTCCTGAGGCTAGAGTTGGCATCGGACATGGTCAAATGTCGGAATCTGAGCTCGAGAAGACCATTCTCGATTTCCTTGACGGAGAATACGATGTGCTCGTCAGCACAAGTATTATTGAGACGGGCGTAGATATTCCGAACGTTAATACACTTATTGTGCATGATGCGGATAAAATGGGCTTGTCTCAGCTCTATCAGCTGCGTGGACGTGTAGGCCGGTCCAATCGGATCGCTTACGCTTATTTCACGTATCAACGGGACAAGGTGCTGACAGAGGTTGCAGAGAAACGTCTGCAGTCTATTAAGGAATTTACGGAGCTGGGCTCTGGTTTCAAAATAGCGATGCGAGATCTGTCTATTCGCGGTGCAGGTAACTTGCTGGGTGCAGAGCAGCATGGCTTTATCGCATCCGTGGGGTTTGATCTGTACTCACAAATGCTGGCGGAGGAAATTCGTAAGCGTAAGGTTACTGTGCTTGGGGAGGAAGATACATCCCTGAAAGAAGGCAATACAGTCATTGATTTGTCGATTGACGCGTATCTGCCGTCAGAGTATATTTACGACAGTATCCAAAAAATTGAAATTTATAAAAAAGTGGCGGCAGTAACCTCCTTTGATGATGCTTCCGAGCTTGAAGATGAGCTCTTGGATCGGTTCGGTGAGTTACCTGAAGCCGTGGTAAATCTACTATCGGTCGCTCGTCTGAAAGTGTATGGAAAAATGTATGGCATTGATTCCATGATTAGACGCGGAGATGATGTTACCTTGAATTTCTATGAGGGAAGTCTCGGCGCTTTAGACACAGCGAAACTCGCCAAAGTTGGAAATAGCTTCGAAAGACGTGTACAATTTGATAGGGATGCGAAAGCCAGTATCCGGGTCAAATCGAAAGATTTAAGTGATAAACAGCTGCTTGACTTGCTTGAACAGTTTCTTAAGGAAGCTAAACAGTCTTTTAAATCGAAGGGAGAACTACACAATGTCGTTAAATAAAACAAAATCATGGAAAGTGCTGCTCGTTTCATTGGCAGCGGCAGTTTCCTTTTCTATGCTAGCAGCATGTGGAAATAGTGCGGATGATAATCAAGCTGTGGCCACTTATAAAGGTGGAACGATTACACAAAAGGAATTTGCAATGGATCAAAAAATCATGAAATTCCTTTCTCCACAACAAGCGCAATATTTAGAGATTGATGCGTTTAAGGAGTCCATTCTGAAGCAAGAAGTGGGCTTTGAATATTTGGCTTCCCAAGCAACGGATGAAGCGAAAAAGCAAGCGGAAAAAGAAGCCGATACTCAAATTGCAAGCATTAAGGAACAATTGGGCGATACCTATAAGAAGACACTGAAAGATGCTGACGTTACAGAGAAAGATATTCGTACTTATATGGAGCGTGTGCTGACAGTTTATCAGGATATGCTGCTTAAAGTGACTGATGATCAAGTTGTCAAAGAATTCGAAGCGACTAAAGGCGACTTTACGGTTGCCACACTGCGTCATGTGCTAATTGGTCTGACAGATGCAGACAACAAAGAGCGTACCAGCGAAGAAGCGCTTAAAATAGCGAAAGAAGTTAAGGCGAAGCTGGATGGCGGTGCTGATTTCGCAGCCATCGCTAAGGAATATTCTGACGATACTGGCTCTAAAGAGGCAGGCGGGGAATATAAAGATAAAGCTGTAGGCACTTATGTGGAGGAGTTTAAGAAGGCTGCACAGACCTTGCCTCTAAATACCATCAGTGATCCTGTAGAAACTTCTTACGGTTACCACATCATCAAGGTGGAGTCCCGTACAGACAAGACTTTCGACCAGTTAACGGATGAGCAAAAAGAAGGCATTAAGAGCTCAATTGTATCCAAGAACCTAGAAACGTTCATGGAAAAGGATCTGGAAGCCATTATTGAGAACATCAATCTGCCAAAAAGCTCTGCTGCCGCAGATGAAACCGGAACAAATAGTGGAACAGAAGCCACTACAGCTCCAAGCGCATCCCCAAGTGCTTCTCCAAGTGCTACAGATGCGGCTGAATAAACATCGGTAAATATGGACAAGCTTACCTTAGAAAAGCCATCTTCACTTAAAGTGAAGATGGCTTTTTATTTCGCAGAAACGGTTGTAGAACTACCTTTATCTTGATGCAGATATTAATACATGTCAGCTTATGTATAAGGATCTGGGAAGAGATGAATACTATGGTCAGATATTACGATAAATCACTGGGATTATCCTTTCCCATAATGGACAGTAGTAAGACCATACTTCTTAAGAAAGCGGGGCACATGTGAAATGAAAGCTACTGGAATTGTTCGCCGTATTGATGACCTCGGACGCGTGGTTATTCCCAAAGAAATTAGACGTACTCTTCGTATTAGAGAAGGAGACCCACTGGAAATATTCGTCGATCGGGACGGTGAAGTCATCCTCAAGAAATATTCTCCGATTGGTGAGTTGGGTGACTTTGCAAAAGAGTACGCGGAGTCATTGTTCGAAGGTACTGGACACATTACGATGATTGCTGATCGTGACACCTTCATTGCCCTTGCAGGCGGCTCCAAAAAAGATTATTTGGAGAAACAGGTAGGAGTGCTGCTGGAGAAAGTCATGGACAGCCGTAAGACTGTGTTAGAAACCAATGAAGGCAGTTATGAAATTGCTAAAGATCATCCGGATTTGGTGTCCTCATATGTAGCCTCACCGATCATTTCCGGTGGAGATCCTATTGGTTGTGTAGTGATGGTGAGCAAGGATGATTCGGCGAAGATGGCGCAAATGGAAATAAAAATGGCCGAAACGGCTGCCGCTTTCCTGGGCAAACAAATGGAGCAGTAATCTTAATTTAGACCCCGCTTTCCTTTTGGTAAGATATACAAAGGGCAAACGGGGTTTTGTCGTTTACACAAAACCGTTTCTACTTGTGGGCATACATACGTTATAATATAGAAATTCATCCCATCAAAGTTGTAGAAGCAGGTATTATATGAAATCTAATACACAAACATCACGATTGCTGCAAGGCGCATTTATCCTTAGTGCCGCGGCCATTATCTCAAAGCTTATTGGCACACTTCAAAAAATTCCGCTGCAAAATCTAGGCGGAGATGCTGTATTTGGTATATACAACACAGTGTATCCCTTGTATACAATGCTGTTAACGGTAGCTATGCTAGGTCTGCCTGCGGCGATCTCCAAATTTGTCGCCGAAGCTTCGGCTGGGAGACGCGATGAAGAAGGCCGCCGGATTCTACTATTATCCGCGCTAATTACAGGCATCAGCGGCTTGATTATCGGCGCCATCACCTATGCAGGTGCACCCATCATTGCCGAATGGGTAGGTAACTCACATGTAATGCCTGCCTTGCGGACAAGCGCCTGGGGTTTGGCAGTTGTCCCTGTCATGTCAGCCATACGCGGGTATTTTCAGGGGCTGCATAATATGGTTCCTACTGCCGTGTCACAGATTGTAGAGCAGTCTGTACGGGTTACAGTGATGATTGTTCTTCTTTTATATCTCACTTCGCAGGGAGCAGGAGCTGAGAGCATCGCTGCTGGCGCGCTGCTTGGTTCTGCCGGAGGGGGAGCTGCAGGGCTTGTAATTATGCTGCTGTACTTGAGACGTCACCACCGGAGGGTAAAACAGGAAGCTGCTGCTGTCGAAAGTCAGCGTGTAAGAGCGCTGGATGCAGGACATGGGCTAGGTTCCAAGCAAGGGTTTATGGGCATTAAAGCAGGTACACTGCTGGCTTATGGAATTCCCGTAATGCTAGGTGCACTGGCTATGCCTCTTATCGGTCTTGTAGATGTATTCACTGTGCCTCGACTGCTGTCGTCTGACGGAAGTGAAGTAGCTGCGATGGCCCAGTTTGGTGTGTACAATCGGGGTTTGCCACTTGTGCAGATTATAACGATGATTGCCACCTCACTGTCTGTTGTGTTCATTCCAGCTTTGGCGGAAGCGAAGTACAAGGGAGATATGAAGCTGATTGAGACCCGCTGCAGCTTGTCGCTGCGTTGGTTCTGGCTGTTAGGTCTAGCGGCCTCAGCGGGCCTTGCAGTGCTTGCTGAGCCGATTAATATGGCTCTTTACGGCGATACCGCTGGCAGCAGCACAATGACTTGGCTGGCTTTTACCGCTGTTGGCGGTACAGTCAGCATCATCTCTGCTGCGCTCCTGCAGGGCCTCGGCTACGTGCGCGCCCCGGCCCTGCACCTTTTGGCCGCCGCGCTGCTCAAGGCGGCCCTGAACCTGCTGCTGGTTCCGCAGCAGGGCATTACCGGCGCGGCCATCGCTGGCGTGGCTGCGCATTCGTTCGCAGCAGCGCTTAACGTGCTGCTGCTGTACCGCCAGGGCCATCTGCGGCTTCGCCTCGCAGATGCCCTGGCACGGCCCGCGCTGCTCACAGCGGGCCTGGCTCTTGCCGCCGCAGCTGCCAGCTGGGGCACTGGCGCCGCGGCTACGGCCGCTGGCATCGGCGGCGGACGCACCGCCAGCTTGGCGCAGAGCCTGCTCGGGGTGCTCGCAGGCTGCGTTGTCTTTGCCGTAGGCGCGGTGGTGCTGCGGCTGCTCAGCGAAAGCGAGCTTCGCCAGCTTCCGGGCATCGGCCCGTCTCTGGCGGACAAGTTCAAAAAGCTGCGATTATTTCCATAATTAACCCGCTTAAAAGGAGGAACAGATATGAGTGCAACATTAACAGTTGTCGGTCTCGGGTCAGGTAATCCCGATCGGCTGACACTAGGAATTATAAAAAAACTGAAGGCAGCATCCGTTGTCTACGTTCGTACCCAAGAGCATCCAGTCATGGCTGCTCTCACCGAGCTTGAAATCGCCACGCAATCCTTTGATGGACTGTATGAAACATTAGCTTCGTTTCCTGAGGTTTATGCTGCAATTACTTCAAAATTGATTGAAGAGGCTCGCTCCGCCGCAGACGGTACAGATATTGTCTATGCGGTTCCGGGGCACCCCATGGTTGCAGAGTCAGCTGTTTCACAGCTGCGTCAGCGTTGCCCGGAAGAAGGAATAGAACTGCAAATATTAGGCGGGGAGAGTTTTCTGGACGAGGCGTTTGTGCGACTGGGGTTCGACCCTATTGAAGGCTTCCAGTTATTAGATGCTTCAGGCATTCGCAGCGCTCAGCTTCAACCTGAATTGCATACTCTGATTGGCCAGGTTTATGACAGCTTTACAGCTTCGGAGACAAAGTTATGTCTGATGGAGCTGTATCCGCCCGAATATGAAGTGGTGGTGGGTCATGCCCTTGGCGTGGAGAACGAAGAAAACATTGTGACTGTTCCTCTATACGAATTGGACCGGCTTGAGGGTTATGGCAATTTGTCTCTGGTCTATGTACCTGCGAATCGTGAGGAGAAGCTAAGAAATCGTACTTTCGCTCGCTTGCATGAGATTGTCGATATTTTGCGCAGTCCGGACGGTTGTCCGTGGGATCGGGAGCAGACTCATGAATCTTTGCGTAAAAATCTAATCGAAGAAACCTACGAAGTGCTTGAGACGATTGATGAGGATGACCCAGACCATATGAAAGAGGAGCTGGGCGACCTTTTGCTGCAGATCATGCTGCACTCCCAAATGGAAGAGGAGCTGGGCACGTTTAACGTATTTGACGTCATAGAAGGACTGAATGATAAGCTTATCTTCCGCCATCCCCATGTATTTGGTGACAAGAATGCGAATGACGCTGAAGAAGCTCTGATCAATTGGGAGGGCATGAAGGCAGAGGAGAAGCGGCGTAAAGGCGTGAAGCCAGAGGAATTATCCGCCCTCAGTGGGGTTCCGCGTGATTTGCCCGCTCTTATGAAGGCGTACAAGCTTCAGAAAAAAGCATCCAAGGTGGGCTTTGATTGGGACAACGCTACGGATTGCTTAGCTAAGGTTCGTGAAGAAGTAGAAGAGCTGCAAGAAGCCATCGATACTGATGCAGCCGCCGAGGATCAAATCCTGGAGCTGGGCGATCTATTATTTGCTGTTACCAATGTTGCCCGATTTATTGGCGCAGATCCGGAAGAAGCTTTAACCCGGACCAACCGCAAATTTGTGCGTCGGTTTCAGTATATCGAGCAAAGTCTGCGAGCCAAGGGTATGAGTGTAGAAGATAGCAGCTTGGAAGAGATGGAAGAGTTGTGGCAGGAGGCAAAGACTGAGGAACGAAAAGTATAGTAATTTTCTCAGACTATGTACGGTATACGGACCTTAAGATGAGGCAATGCTGTGAAAGTAGCATTCATCTCTGATTTAGATTATGGCGAGTAGTTTAATAGTGCTATAGAATAGATTCTGCGACGATTTCTGAGAAATAACTGTTTCTTTTTTTAAAAAACGACGATTCGTGGCAGGATTTTAAGATGACATCAAGAATATCATAAAGACGAAATGACGGCTTGCCCCATAATATGGCGGTGAATCTCGTTTCATTTATTTTTTCGTATCCTAGGAGGAACTTTAAATTATGAACAAGACAGATTTGGTAAACAACATTTCCGAGAAAAACGGATTGGCAAAAAAAGATGTAGAAGCAGTATTGAACGGATTCTTGGGTGAGATCACAGAAGCTTTGGCAAAAGGCGATAAAGTTCAACTGATCGGTTTCGGTACATTCGAAACTCGTAAACGTGCAGGACGTACTGGTCGCAACCCGCAAACGGGCACAACGATTGAAATTCCAGAATCAACTGTACCGGCATTTAAAGCTGGTAACAAGCTTAAAGAAGCCGTTAACTAATGCGTCTTGACAAATTCCTGAAAGTGTCCCGATTAATCAAGCGCCGTACAGTGGCCAAGGATGTGTCCGAACAAGGCCGGGTGCTGATTAACGGGCGGGAATCTAAGCCAAGTAGTGCAGTTAAGATCGGTGACGAGATTACTGTGCAATTTGGACAAAAGCTTGTAACGGTCAAAGTCGAAAAGCTAGTCGAAACGACACGCAAGGACGAAGCCGCTGGTATGTATACTCTACTTCGGGAAGAGCCTGTTGCCAAAAGCACCGGCTTGGACTGGTAGGAGTAACATAGTTAATAGTAAATAAGAAGGAATAACTTTACATATTGTAGAGTTGTGCCTTCTTTTTTCTTTTTTTATCTCTCTTATTTTAGTGGATTGGAATGTTCTATAACTTCTTCTACTGCCATAGATTAGAGGTAAGAAGGAGGGGTACATGCTATGATCGAGCCAGGAAAGGTAAATAAACAGCATGATCTGCACATGCGCAGTCGTAAACAGCTAGAGTTGACGGGCGTGCAAAATGTGGAGAGCTTTGATAGCGAGGAATTTTTGCTTCGTACAGAACTCGGCCATCTCACCATTCGCGGGAATCATTTACATATCAAAAATTTAAGTCTGGAGAATGGACTGTTGTCCTTGGAGGGCAATGTACATTCCCTGATTTATCTAGATCCCGGATCGCAGGGCAAAAATAAAGGTCTACTCGGTAAGCTATTTAAATGAATCCTGCAGTTCAGTGGCTGACGCTGTTCTACATGATATTGGCCGGGGTGACAATGGGACTGGCCTATGACAGCTACCGGGTGCTGTCGCTCAAGTTCAATTTTCCCAAATGGCTGAATGCCATGCTTGACCTGCTGTATTGGCTTTGTGCTGCTTTGTTTGTTTTTAGAATGCTCTATGCCGGAAATCAGGGGCAATTGCGATTTTATGTCTTTTTAGGTTTATTTCTAGGAATATGGATCTATTTTTTGATCTTCAGTGTTACGGTGCGGCGTTTTGTGTTAATGTTAATTCAATCGGTTCAGTATATGTGCAGATTGCTATGGAGACTTGTGGAGATTCTAATAGGTAAACCTCTTCGCTGGCTTTGGCGCCTTATTATAGGGTTGCTATTGCTGCTAGGTCGTATTCTATTATTCATCCTTAAGCTTCTGCTGCGTCTAACGAAGCCAATTTGGGTATTACCAGTAAGGTGGATTTCTCCATGGTTATCTCGGCTTAAGCATAGCGCCTGGATCGTGAAGATTACTGGATGGATTACCAAATGGCGGAAACGCTGACCTTTGAATTAGGGGGTACGCTGCATGAACAGATTCACTGCGGAAGAGAAAAGTAATCCCAGCAAAAATTCGGCCGCAGGCGCGAAGAGAAGAAGAGTTATGTGGATTCTCTTTGTGGCAGTATTTTTTGGCTGGGCGGGTTATACTTACTTCAATCAAAGTGCGGCAATTACGGACAAGGGCGAGCAACTCGCCAAGAAACAAAAGACTAGTGAGAGTGTCACAGCATCTTTGAATCAACTGAAATATGAAGTGTCCAGACTTAATGATGATGAGTATATTGGCCAATTAGCGCGTAAATGGTACAATATCTATCCTCAAGGGGAAACTCCTATTCGAACAGAGCAATCAGAGCAATAATACTGGCTAAAAGAGGCTTTTACTCTGTTGCCTTGCTTTGCTCTTTACTGTATAATCAAATCACCGCAGACAGGATGACCTTAATATTCGTCTGTATATTTTTAAGGGAGGATCATTTTATTCTATGGCAATTGAAGTGGGCACCAAGTTAGAAGGCAAAGTGACAGGCATCACGCATTTCGGAGCATTTGTGGATCTGTCAGGAGGTGTCACAGGTCTCGTTCACATCTCGGAAATCGCCGATAATTACGTCAAGGATGTTAACGATCATCTGAAGATTAGTGATGTAGTAACCGTCAAGGTGATCAACGTCGATAAGGACGGCAAGATCGGACTTTCCATCAAGCAGGCTGTTGACAAGCCAGCATCGGAAGTACGTCCGCCTAGAGCTCCAAGACCAGAACGTCCTAGCGGCGGAGACCGTTTCGGCGGCGGTGGCGGCAGTGGTGGAGGCGGCGGTGGATTCAATCGTGAACGGGGTGGGCGTCCATTTAAGCCTGCAGCCGGTAAACCTTCATTCGAGGATAAAATGTCGCGATTCCTGAAAGACAGCGAAGAACGGATATCTTCGATTAAGAAGAACACAGAAGGAAAGCGCGGAGGCCGTGGAGCCAAACGCGTATAATCCAATACCTGTACATCATAAATAACCGCAAGGGCATTTCGCCCTTGCGGTTTTTTTGTCGTGTCATATAAACTTGCCGACAGCATCCATGTCATTCTCACATAACTCTAGGGCAATCGCTGGCGAATGACCGCCAGGCTTGCGCCTAAAACTGCACTGGAAACAAGCTTAAGGAGAAGCAACCTACTGCGCCGCAAGGGATCGATCTATTTTTTTAGGAATAATGAACAAAGGCTTTTTTGTCGGAAATTTCTTATGACTGTCCCTCCATTTCTGACAAACTTTCTCAAATGACCCGCTATATAATGAGAACCATAAATTCTTAAACGGGTGGTGTAGGGAAATGAGTAAAAGCAATGTGGTGAATTTGCCAGAGTGGACAAGAGTGGGAAGCGAAGATAAGAAGCAGAGACAAGCCTTAGGCACGCGTATTATAGCTTGGGGTCAGAAGCAGCGATATATTCAGCTTATTACAGCGAAGAAGTGGATGCTTCTGTTAAGCTTTATGGGGTTTCTGCTAGGTAGAGCTATGATTCTGGACGAGCTGTCCCCTTTTGCTGTCGCATATTTTGCCGTCATTGTGTTTATGCGTCGAGACTCTATGTTACCTGTAGCGGGTGCTATTATAGCTGGAAGTCTCTTCACTCCGTTTCCGGGCGCCTTGGTTACTACGGCTGAACTGATTATCTTTTTTCTTGTTTATAGAGGGCTTGAAAGTTTCGAACGAATAGATTTGTCCTATGCACCCCTTATGGTCTTCGTATCTTCGTTTATGGTTGGCCTGTTCAAGATTGTTCTCGGACCGTCTCTTTCCTGGTACCCTTTTATGATGACTACTTTAGATGCTTTACTCGGGTTTGTACTTACGCTTGTGTTCATTCAGGCACTTCCTCTACTAACTTACAAACAAAAGAGCAGATCGCTGAGGAACGAGGAGATTTTATGCCTTATTATTCTGTTAGCCTCCGTAATGACAGGCCTTGTGGGCTGGACACTTAATGGTTGGTCATTAGAACATATATTGTCTCGTTATTTAATTTTGCTCTTTGCTATGGCAGGAGGCGCTCCGCTCGGTGCAGCTGTTGGGGTAGTGACGGGGTTGATCCTCAGTTTGGCTGATATCAGTGCTATCTATCAGATGAGCCTGCTTGCTTTTTCCGGAATGCTAGCGGGAATGATGCAGGGTGGGCGAAAGGGTGCGGTATCTATCGGCATGCTGCTGGGATCAACGATCCTTTCCGTCTATTTTACGGGTCCGGGTGATATGATGGCCTCAACATGGGAGACCTGCGCAGCAGTAGTGCTGTTTCTATTAACGCCTAAGGCGATGATATCAGCGATTGCAAAATATGTACCGGGCACGTCAGATCATAGCCGATCTCAACATGAATATGCCCGCAGGGTCAGGGATCTGACTGCAGAACGGGTCACTCAATTCTCACAGGTATTCCAACAGCTCTCCAGTAGCTTTGGTCAGATTCCACGTGCCGGAGAAGTGGGCAAATCGGATCGTGAAATGGAAGATTTTATGAATACGGTCACAGAAGGCGCCTGCGCTGGCTGCATTCGCCGTACCCACTGCTGGGATGCAAAATTCTATCAGACATATAGATACATGACAGATATGATGACAACTGTTGAGGAATGCCCTGATATTACGGCTGCTCAGCTGCCACCGGAATGGAGCCGTATTTGTGGCAAAACCGGAGAAGTGCTTGAGGTCATGAAGGGACAATATGATCTCTACCAACATGATATGCGGTGGAAAAGACAAATATACGATAGTCGCCAATTTGTTGCCGAGCAGTTGTCAGGCGTGTCACAGGTTATGGAAGACTTGGCCAAGGAAATTAAGCGCGAGGGACAGGCCATGTATCGGCAGGAAGCGCAAATCCGCGAGGCTCTTGAGAAATTGGGACTGTCTATTCATGGCATTGAAATTTTAAGTCTGGACCCAGGACGCGTAGAAATAGAAGTAGTGCACGCTTATAATCGCGGTTTTGATGAATGCCGTAAAATGATTGCCCCACTCCTCTCCGACATTCTGGATGAGAATATTGCTGTCATGAGTGAGACGGCGGTTCATCCCCGGGAAGGACTCTCAATGGTTACCTTTGGTTCAGCCAAAGCCTTTGAGGTAAACACGGGTGTGGCAGTTGTTTCAAAAGGTGGGGATATGCTGTCTGGCGATAGCTTCAGCACCGTAGAGCTTGGAAATGGCACTTTTGCAGTATCCATTAGTGATGGTATGGGGAATGGTGAACGGGCAAGGATGGAGAGCAGTGCCGCACTCGGCATGTTAGAAAAGCTGCTGCAATCCGGAATGGATGAGAAGCTGGCTGTAAAGTCGGTCAACTCAATTCTTTTATTACGCTCCCCTGATGAATTCTATGCTACTGTCGACATGGCTTTAATCGATCAATATTCTGCGCAGACAACGTTTATGAAGATTGCTTCAGCACCAAGCTTCATCCGGAGGGGGAGTGAGGTCATTCCAATAACCTCTAGCAATCTGCCTATAGGAATCATTAAAGATATTGATGTGGATCTAATCAGTATGCAGCTTCGCCCCGGCGATATTTTAATTATGATGACCGATGGTATTTATGATGCGCCTGGATATGCCGTTAATAAGGAGATATGGATGAAACGGATGATCCAAGAGCTTGAGGGTGATGATCCTCAAGATTTAGCGGATAGCCTGTTGGAGAAAGTAATCCGTTATCAGGGCAATGAGATCCTTGATGACATGACTATTGTCGTCAGCCGTCTTGATCATTTCCATCCGGAATGGTCCAGCCTGCATATGCCGGGCATCGGTCGTATGGAGCGCCCGCGTACGGTAAGTTAGTTATTTTAGGTTTAGTAGGTTTTAATGTTGGGCACGCGCGAAGCGTCGTGTTGCTTGTATAGTTTAAGGCACGCGCAAGATATAGTGCTGCTTGGGGGCACGCGCGAAGCGTCGTGTTTCTTGTGAGTTTGTAGCACGCGTAAGGCGTCGTGCTAATGGAGGCAGTCGAGGCGAGTCCGTGATGTGTAACTCGCCGGCCTCTACTATTCTCGTTTCAATGGTCGGCTGACTTGGGACGGAATCTGTAGATCTAAACTGTTTACTAGTGAAGGTATGGAACGGAGAGAAAGTTTGGAGCTGTAGAAGCGGAGCGTTCGCCTTTGTCCTCGGATTCCAACCGCGAGAGGCGGTTCTAATCAAGGAATCTGAGGACAACAGCGATCGAAAGCCCAAACATTTCTCGCAGTTCCCCTATTCACTACCCCCTATTTGATCGAAATTCCCACACTTAATATCGACCGTTTGAAATCTCTCATTTCTGGATATGCTAGAAACAGAGGTTCAAACAAAGGGGGAGTTGAGGGTTATGAAGCAAATTATGCTCATTACTGACGGTTGTTCGAATGTAGGAGAAAGTCCGGTGTTGGCAGCGGCGCATGCCCTGCAGGAGGGAATCACCGTAAATGTGGTCGGTGTAGTTGATTATGGAACGATCGGTGAAATCGGCAGCCGGGAGATTGCTGACATTGCCAAGGCCGGGGGAGGCCTTAGCCGAATAGTCGGAACACCACAACTGGCGCAGACGATTCAGATGATGACACGCAAGACCGTGGTTCAGACGATCCAGCAGGCGGTTAATAAAGAGGTAAAAAAGATACTAGGCGACGGCTCACTGGATCAGCT
The DNA here is from genome assembly GCF_038593035.1 of Paenibacillus sp. FSL R10-2778. Lineage (NCBI taxonomy): Bacteria > Bacillati > Bacillota > Bacilli > Caryophanales > Paenibacillaceae > Paenibacillus > Paenibacillus sp. FSL R10-2778. The sequence goes on from NZ_CP151956.1 coordinate 69,034, forward strand.
GCCTCCTGTTCAACGTTCACAGGTTGTTACAGTTGTAGATGAACTGACAGAAACAACGCCTCTGCGCATTGCACTTCTTATCGATGCCAGTGCCAGTATGAAGCCTAAACTGGGTGCTGTGGAAGATGCAATCCGCGATTTGGCACTCAGTTTAGAAGCACGGGAAGGCAAGAGTGAGATCGCTGTGTTTCATTTTCCCGGAAATAACAGCAGTGAAGATGCCAAGCTTGACCTGGATTGGACGCATGACATGTCAGGTATTCGTACGCTATTCTCTAAATTACACATGAGAGGCGCAACACCGACTGGCCCAGCTATTTTCAAGGTGCTTGAACATTATCGTTATGATACACTGGATGAACATCGTGGACGCCGACTAAGCGATGACCACGACGAAAGAGAAGGGATGATTGGTGGGTATGTCGTCTAATCCGTCCTATCCTACTGGTACCTTAATTAACGGCAAATGGCGGGGTAACCGTTATGTCGTTGAGCGGATGCTGGGAAGGGGCGCGAACGGAACCGTATATCTTGTGCAAAGAGAAGGCAGACGGGAAAGGTACGCGCTAAAAATCGGATACGATACACTTGAACTTCAATCGGAGATCAATGTACTGACCTCGCTGCAATCGCGACGAAAGCGGAATGAACATCGGGCTCGTCGTGAGAATCCATTGTCTTCTTATTTTTTGGAAGCGGATGATTTTGCGAATGGGGATAATATCCCCTTCTATGTGATGAGGTATGTTGAAGGCAAACCGCTGCATCATTTTTTATCGAAAAACGGTCCCGATTGGTTAGGCCTGGTAGGTCTTGGTCTGCTTGAAAAGCTGCGCACACTGCATGAATGTGGATTTGTGTTCGGTGATTTGAAGCCCGAGAACGTCATGGTATCAAAGTACGGCGAAGTCGAGCTGATCGACTTTGGGGGCACAAGCCCTATTGGTCGTAGCGTGAAGCAGTTTACCGAATGGCATGATCGTGGTTTCTGGAATGCGGGCAGTCGAATCAGCGATGAGGGTTACGATCTTTTCGCATTTGCTGTGCTGTGTCTTCGTTTGCTCAATGAAGAAGGGCTCAAAAAGGCAGCCTTACAGCTGCCGCAGACGAGAAGTGTGGACGAATTATTTAAGCTGGCTAGAAATTTACCCAACAAGAAACTATCCTCCTGGATTTGTATGGCGTTAAAAGGGGGGTTCTCAGGCTCTGCGGATGCTACTGAGGTCTGGCGAAACCATATTTATAACTCGCGCAGAAAGCGCCCGGATAGTATGGACACCCCGCGGTGGTTAAAAAATGCATTCGCATTGTCTTTGTTTTTGCTCGCCTTTACGATTTATTGGGTATTCCGTTTTTGAACTCATACATATAGTTGGAGAGAGAGGGGGGCGCATATGGAGCAAATGAATGGACTGGTGGAGTCTGTATTGGAGTCAGCAGCCGAGCATGAGCTGTGGGCGCCCCATGACACCATTGTAGTCGCAGTTTCCGGCGGCCCGGATTCTGTGGCTCTTTTGCATGTTTTACATGAAATATCTTTAAAATTTATACCGCTTACCTTAATATGTGCTCATGTGAATCATGGATTTAGGCCGGAGTCGAAGGAAGAGGCAGAGCTCGTACGTGGTATGGCTGAAGAATTGGGATTGCCCTTTGAGTTTGCGGAATTCGATATTCCCTCCTTGGCTAAAGAGAGTGGACTTGGTCCTGAGGGTACTGCACGTGAGAAGCGGTATGAATTTCTGATTGATACGGCACACCGATATGGGGCGCGTTCTGTTGCTCTGGCTCATCATGCTGATGATCAGGCAGAAACTGTAATTATGCGTCTATTACGCGGAAGTGGCTTATCTGGACTGTCGGGTATCAAGTGGAAAAGAACAGAAAAAAAGGTGGAACTCATTCGCCCATTCCTACGTATTAACAAAACAGCACTTTTAGGGTTATGCCAAAATGAAGGTTTTACTTATGCTGAGGATGCCACCAATCTGCTGACGAAATACAAGCGGAATGCCATTCGTTTGGAAGTTCTTCCTTTTCTGGAAAAGTATAATGGCAGAGTGAGGCAATCCCTCGTACAGCTTGCGGAAATTGCGGGAGCTGAAGATGAGTATATGGAGACGTCTGCGGCAAAATGCTTTGAAGAGCTAGTTTCGGAAGGGGATGGGAAATACACCTTTAACAGAGCTTCATTTGCTGCCATACCCTCCGCTTTACAACGGCGTTTGATTAAACTAATATTAAATTATCTGTCGGCGGATTTATCTGCCCTTGATTTCCCCAAGATTGAAGCTGTACGTCGGGGAACGCTGCAGAGCTATCCCACCACCTGGAGCTTGGATTTGGGTGGAGGCCTGACTTGTATGCGGCAATATGATAGTATCTTGTTCTCGTCCAAGCCCACGACGCCACAGGCAAGCTATACATATCGTCTGTTTTTACCGGACTCTGAGCTTAAATTGGAGGAAATAGGTAAGGTGATGTCGATGGCGGTACTGGAGAGAGAAAACTTTTTTGTACAGGGGGAGGATTATGGGAAGATGTCGGCTTGGTTTGACCGTGATGAACTGGTCTTTCCACTGACGATACGATCCCGATTGCCTGGAGATACCATAAGGATCATGGGATTAAACGGAAGCAAAAAGGTAAAAGATATTTATATTGATGATAAAATACCTGCTTCCGAACGGTCATTGATTCCCCTCGTTTGTGATGGTTTGGGCAATATCGTCTGGATTCCGGGCGTAAGACGCTCGATGCATGCCGCAGTAGGGCGGCACACGACCTCCGTACTTCTATTGTCTCTGGCAGAGCTGGATGACCACGAAGTCACGTAATGGTCGAAGTAAGTCTTTCATAGTATAACTTAGGAGGTTTCGCAAGTTGCAAAACGATATTCAAGAAGTATTAATCACCGAAGAGGAACTTCAGCAGAAAATTAAGGAGCTCGGTCGAACACTGAGCGAAGAATACGCAGGTCGTACCCCTTTAGTAATTTGTGTACTAAAAGGTGCGTTTATATTTATGGCAGATTTGGTTAAAGCCATTACAGTACCTGTTGAGATGGATTTCATGGCAGTGTCCAGCTATGGAGCATCCACCAAGTCCTCTGGAGTAGTCAAAATTATTAAGGATTTGGATGTATCGGTAGAAGGCCGCGATATCTTGATCGTTGAAGATATTATTGACAGTGGTCTTACACTCAGCTATTTAATTGAGTTGCTCCGCAACCGGAATGCTGCTACTATCTCTGTGGTTACCTTGTTTGATAAACCATCAGGCCGCACTGTTAATCTTGAAGCCAGCTACACAGGCTTCGTGTTACCTGACGAATTTGTAGTAGGTTACGGATTGGATTATGCCGAGCGGTATCGGAACCTCCCATATGTTGGAGTACTGAAACCTGAGATTTATTCCAATTGAACTAAGGACTGCCTCGATCATACGGATCGGATACCCACAACTTCCTTTATTTGAGGTGTCCCAAGAGGCTATGGTACAATAACTTGAGTGTTGTGAGAGGAGGTAGGGGATGAATCGGTTCATCCGGAATTCTGGTTTTTATTTGATTTTATTTTTAGTCGTGGTGGGTATTGTCCAGTTTGTGAGCAATGGAAATGAAGCCGCCGATTTCCCTAGATACGACGAGTTACGGCAGGAGATCAAGAACAACAATGTGAAGGATTTGACGGTTCAGTTTGAGGGTAATGCCTTTCTGGTCACAGGCGAGTATAGAGAGCTGCCTGCCGATACTAAATCGAAAAGCTTCTCCACATATATTCCTCCTACAGATGCCGCTATCAATGAACTGATTCAAGCCAGTGATGTTAATGGGATTGAATTAACTCAGAAGAAAATGGAAGGTACCAGCATTTGGCTGACATTCCTTTCTTCAATTATCCCACTGGTAATTATGTTCATCTTGTTCTTCTTCCTGTTTAACCAGGCGCAAGGTGGCGGCGGTAAAGTCATGAATTTCGGCAAGAGCAAGGCTCGGTTATATAATGAAGAGAAGAAGAAAATCAGCTTTGAGGATGTAGCAGGGGCGGACGAAGAGAAGCAAGAGCTTGTCGAAGTCGTTGAGTTCCTAAAAGATCCACGCAAATTTGCAGCTGTTGGCGCACGTATTCCTAAGGGCGTATTGCTTGTAGGTCCTCCGGGAACAGGTAAAACATTGCTTGCCCGTGCGGTAGCAGGGGAAGCTGGCGTTCCTTTCTTTAGTATTTCCGGTTCTGACTTTGTGGAAATGTTCGTGGGTGTCGGTGCTTCTCGGGTACGTGATTTGTTCGAGAATGCTAAGAAGAATGCTCCATGTATTATCTTCATTGATGAAATTGATGCTGTGGGTCGTCAGCGTGGCGCCGGTCTTGGTGGCGGACATGACGAGCGTGAACAGACGCTTAACCAATTGCTGGTTGAGATGGATGGATTCGGTGGTAACGAAGGCATTATTATTGTAGCGGCGACTAACCGCGCTGATATACTTGATCCGGCATTGCTTCGTCCAGGACGTTTTGACCGTCAAATTACGGTTGACCGTCCTGATGTGAAAGGCCGTGAAGCTGTACTTAAGGTTCACGCTCGTAACAAACCGCTTACGAAAGATGTAAGACTGGATGTTGTTGCTAAACGCACAACCGGATTCACAGGTGCTGATCTGGAGAATCTGCTGAATGAGGCAGCTTTGCTAGCTGCACGTCGTAACCGTAAAGATATTTCCATGATTGAAGTGGATGAAGCTATTGACCGTGTTATCGTAGGTACTGAGAAACGCAGCCGTGTGATCAGTGACCGCGAGAAACGTATTGTAGCTTATCATGAAGCAGGCCATACTATTGCAGGTTACTTCCTTGAGCACGCCGATATGGTGCATAAAGTTACTATTATCCCACGCGGACGTGCAGGCGGATATGTTATTATGCTTCCGAAGGAAGATCGGATGATCGTTACCAAGCAGGAGCTTTTGGATAAGGTTACTGGATTACTTGGTGGACGTGTTGCTGAAGAATTGTTTATTGGTGAGATCGGTACGGGTGCATACAGTGACTTCCAACAGGCTACGCGCATCGTGCGTGCCATGATTATGGAGTACGGTATGAGCGATAAGCTTGGACCTATGCAGTTCGGATCTTCTCAAGGTCAAGTATTCTTGGGTCGTGATATTGGGCATGAACAGAATTACAGTGACTCCATTGCTTATGAGATTGATCAGGAAATGCAGAACTTTATTACTTCGAGTTACGAACGTTGTAAAGATCTGTTGATCAAACACTCCAAAGAAATGCACTTGATTGCCAATACATTACTTGAGAAAGAAACACTTGAGCTTGATCAGATCACACAACTGATTGAACAAGGATTCCTTTCCGAGGATGGTAAACCAGAGGGTGGCGAAGGTGTTGCCCATGAAGTTGGCGAGCCTGTCATCGACAATATCGGTGATGTGCGAGTTCGCATTCAAGGCAAGCCTGAGGATGAACAGTCCACACTTCCTGACCTGTCGAAGGATATCCCGAATAACCCTGATTCTGAGGGTAATGACGGTTCCGGTGATGACAACAAAGGTGGGGGCACTAGCCTTACCTAATTGGGTCCACCATTCATATGATGTAAATTTATCCGGAGAACGTAACTGTTCTCCGGATTTTTTATTTTAATTTTTAAGGGATTCTATGCCTTAAAGCCTGTCCAGTTACATTGACAGAGGCTGGAACGTTGTGTACATTAGTGATTAATATTACTTACTATTTATATCAGCATGTTCATTTTTTCACCATGATGGCGCATGCCATTTGATAACATCATGTCGGCGAAAAGCCGCGAGGATTTAAGGGGGAGAACAATCGGTGGAAGCTCTGGCGCTTGAGCGCAAGCAGGAACAGAATCGAGAACTTCGTATACGTCTTGAACAGCTTAAAAAGGAACGAAACGCAATCATTTTAGCTCATTATTATCAACGTGATGAAATTCAGGAGGTTGCCGATTTCCGGGGCGACTCTTTTTTACTCGCTCAGAAGGCTGCAGAGACAGATGCAGAAGTTATTGTATTCTGCGGTGTTCATTTCATGGGGGAAAGTGCAAAAATTCTAGCCCCGAACAAAACCGTCCTTATTCCTGATGAACGTGCAGGCTGTCCAATGGCAGATATGGTCAATGTAGACGGTTTGCGTAAGCTAAAAGCTCAACATCCAAATGCTAAAGTAGTCACTTATATCAACTCGTCCGCCGAGATTAAAGCAGAAACCGATATTTGTTGTACCTCTGCTAATGCTGTGAAAGTAATCGAATCCCTTGACGCCGAAGAGATTATTTGGGTCCCAGATAAGAATCTTGGTCAATATGTACAAGATCAGACGGGCAAGAAGCTGATTATTTGGGAAGGCTATTGCAACACTCACGACATGTTGACCGTCAAAGATGTAGTAGAAATGAGAGCAAAATATCCAGATGCGGAATTTGTAGTTCATCCAGAGTGTCGTCCTGAAGTAGTCGCCATGGGTGACTATGTAGGCAGCACTACATCAATTCTGGAGTATTGCCGGAAATCGGATCGTAAGCAATTTATCGTTGGAACGGAAGATGGTACCGGATATCAGCTTCGTAAGGATAGTCCAGATAAAGAATTCCATTTTGCTACCAAATTTCTTGTTTGTCCTAATATGAAAGTTAATAATCTAAAAAAACTGGTGAAATGCCTGGAGACGATGAAGCCACAAATCTATGTACCGCCTGCTGTCGCCGACAAAGCCAGAACATCCCTAGAGCGCATGCTACAAGTCCGGTAGCATGCGCTACTCTTTCGTTGAAACAGGTGAAAAGCGGTCATGATTCCACAATATTTGGTTGATTTTGATCTTCGGGATATTCCTACGGTAAAGACAGATTGTATTGTTATTGGTTCAGGGATTGCCGGGTTATTCACAGCTATTAAAGCCAGTGAAGATCGGCGTGTCATAATGATCACAAAGAAATCAGTAATGGAAAGTAATACTCGCTATGCACAGGGGGGGATCGCAGCTGTTATAGCTGAGGATGATTCCCCTGCTTACCACCGGCAGGATACCTTAATGGCCGGAGCAGGTCTTTGCTCCTCAACAGCTGTCGATGCACTTGTTAATGAAGGGCCGGAAGGCGTTCATGAGTTAATTCGCTTAGGAACTCTGTTTGATAAGGAAGATGGGGTACTGGCTTTGACTCAGGAAGGTGCACACAGCCACCGCCGTATTTTGCATGCTAATGGGGATGCTACAGGTTATGAGATTGTTCGTGCATTGGCGGAACAGGTAGCCGAACATGAGAATATTGAGGTCTGGGATGATCATTATGTTATCGATCTCATCACTGAAGGTGGAGAATGTGTAGGCGCATTATTGCAACGGCCCGGTGGTGGAAGGTTGTTCCTGCAAGGGGATGCGACCATTTTGTGCTCTGGTGGAGCAGGACAATTATATCGATACACTACCAACCCAGAAGTAGCTACAGGAGATGGTGTAGCGATCGCCTATCGCGCTGGGGCTCATATACGAGATATGGAATTTATTCAATTTCATCCTACAGCACTTAGTTACCCGGGAGCTCCTAGATTTTTAATCTCCGAAGCTGTGCGTGGGGAAGGAGCAGTCTTGCGCAATATTAATGGAGAACGGTTCATGGAACGTTATCATGACCTGCTTGAGCTAGCTCCGCGGGATATTGTAGCACGAGCTATTGTAAGTGAAATGGAACATACTAAATCAACGTTCGTTTATTTGGATATTACACATGAATCTCCAGAGATGGTGAAGCATCGGTTTCCCACAATATATGAGACATGTATGGGCTATGGACTGGATATTACAAGTGATTGGATTCCAGTGGCTCCCGCTGCGCATTATATGATGGGGGGGATTAAGACCGATCTGAATGGAGAGAGCACCATCCCACGTCTGTTTGCTTGCGGAGAGGTTTCCTCCACAGGCCTGCATGGCGCTAACCGTTTAGCTAGTAATTCATTATCTGAGGCCATTGTATTCGGACAGCGTATTATTGATCGGATTCATGAGCTTTCCCCGCTGGACCGTGATGTTTTATCGGTTAAGAGTAACGAGGGACGTGTAGATTCGCCAACTCAAGCTATTGTGGAACGTCGTTTGAAGCTACAGAAGGTAATGGTTCGATATGCCGGACTACGTCGTAACGAAGAGATGTTACTTAAAGGACTAGATGAATTAAAACGACAGCTGCCAATCTTTGGATCAGCATTGTCCAAACGTGAGGAATATGAATTTGCTAATATGCTGACCTGCTGTTTGCTTGTGACAGAGTCTGCTCTGGCACGGGAAGAGAGCCGTGGGGCGCATTACCGTGAGGATTATCCGCAGCGGGATGATGATCAGTGGCGTAAGCACCTGCTTCAAATTCGCGAACTGGGAATAGTGGAGGAATTAAGCGATGATGTTTAATGGTTACAATGAAGAGCTAGTACAATCCATCAAGGCCTGGTTGCGGGAAGATGTTGGTTCCGGAGATGTAACCACGCAGATGACGATTCCAGTGGGCCATGAGTCCAAAGGGATTATTCATGCCAAGGAAGACGGTATAATTTGTGGCATTCCAATTGCAGAGCTGGTCTTTGAAATTGTGGATCCGGCACTTAGTTTTACAGCCCTTGTCGAAGAAGGCCAAGCTGTAACTAAAGGGACAGTAATTATTGAGGTTGAGGGCAGCACACATGCGATTCTAACAGGTGAGCGGCTTGCGCTTAACTTGATGCAGCGTCTTTCGGGTGTGGCATCACGTACAGCTTCTTTCGTGCAGGTGTTGGAGGGATTACCAACTCGTCTAGTGGACACACGTAAGACAACACCAGGTCACCGGATGCTGGAGAAATATGCTGTTCGTATTGGTGGAGGCTTTAATCACCGTTTTGGGTTATATGATGCAGTTATGATCAAGGATAATCATATCAAAGGCGCAGGTGGTATTCGGCAGGCTGTAGGTCGTGCCCGGAAGAACATCCCGCATACGATGAGCATCGAAGTGGAGACCGAGAATTTAGAGCAAGTCGAAGAGGCGCTGGCAGCAGGTGCTGATATTATAATGCTCGATAACATGTCTAACAATATGATGAAGCAAGCCGTGGCTAGGATTAAATCGAAAGCTCCGCATGTTAAGACAGAGGCTTCTGGCAATGTATCGTTAGAAACCTTACGCGGGATTGCTGAAACGGGTGTGGATGTGATTTCTGTCGGGCGCCTTACGTACTCCTTCTCCAGTCTGGATATCAGTCTAGACCTTAATGCCAAGAAGGAAGGGCCTTTGTCATGATGCTTGCTGTCGATATCGGTAATACCAATATTGTTCTCGGTGTATATAGAAAACGCGAATTGCTGCATCATTTTCGGCTAAGTACTGCGCGTCAATCGACCGTGGATGAATATGGAGTAATGATACACAATCTTTTTCACATGTCAGGTATATCTGTCAAAGACGTTGAAGGTGTAATTATATCTTCGGTTGTTCCGCCACTAGTTAAGACTATTGAGGATATGTGTATTAAATATATAGGGAAAGACCCATTGATTGTTGGACCAGGGATTAAGACGGGGCTTAACTTACGTTATGAGAATCCGCGTGAAATTGGCGCAGACCGGATTGTTAATGCAGTTGCTGCGATTGAACAATACAAATGTCCACTTGTCGTTGTTGATTTTGGTACGGCTACGACTTTTGATTGCATTGATGCAGGTGCTAATTATCTTGGTGGCGCGATTGTCCCCGGTCTAGGCATTTCAACGGAGGCATTATACCAGCGGGCATCTAAGCTGCCGCGAATTGAATTGGAGAAGCCTAAAAAGGTCATCGGGCGTAATACGGTGCACGCGATGCAGGCCGGGATTATTTTTGGCTATGCGGGTCAGGTTGAGGGCATTGTTAAACGAATTAAAGTCGAGATGAACGCTCCCGAACTGAAGGTTATTTCGACCGGAGGCCTTGCCTCGCTAATTGCGGGTGAAACGGACTGTATCGATGAAGTAAATCCTATGTTAACGCTAGAAGGATTAAGAATTATTTACGATCGTAACCAATAAAGATAAAGAAGCCTAAAAGGCGAAGAGATAGGAGGGCTATGCACCCAATGGAAAAAAAGAAGGATCGACTAATCCGCGGCACGGCTCTTAATGGTAAAGTGAGAGCGTTTGCTGTCCGCACAACTGAATTGGTTGAAGAACTAAGACGCAGACACGATACGTATCCAACGGCTACAGCCGCAATGGGACGTACAGTTACCGCTGCAGCCATGATGGGCGCTATGCTCAAGGGTAGTGAGAAGCTGAGTATTATGGTTAAAGGGAATGGACCGATCGGACAAATCGTTGCAGAATCCAATGCATTGGGAGAAGTGCGTGGTTATGTGCATAATCCTCACATTCATTTACCGAGCAATAGCATGGGGAAGCTGGATGTAGCTGGAGCGGTGGGAACTGAAGGGTTCATTGATGTTATAAAAGATTTAGGTATGAAAGAGCCGTACAGAGGTAGTATTCCTATTATCTCCGGGGAGCTTGGCGATGATTTCACCTATTATTTTGCGGTTTCTGAGCAAACTCCAGCTGCGGTCGGCCTAGGTGTACTGGTAGATACCGATGAGTCAGTAATTGTGGCTGGAGGATTTATTGTTCAGCTTCTTCCTGGTCTGACTGATGCGGAGATCACAGAGATTGAAAAAGCTGTAGGGGCGATGCCTTCTGTAACAGCGCTTCTCGATCAGGGGCTGGAGCCAGAAGAAATGCTGCGCTACCTGTTGCCGGATGCAGTGGTTATGGATGAACTGGATATTAACTTTGCTTGTCAGTGTTCGCGTGAGCGGGTAGAGCAGACATTGGTTAGCTTAGGACGGGATGAACTGGAGAGATTAATTGCAGAAGATGAACAGGCTGAAGTCGTATGCCATTTTTGCAATGAGGCTTATGTTTTCAATAAGGACGATTTACAGGTCATTTTAGAACAAGCGAATTCGTAGGGTATTGGGATGATGACGAGACAGGAACGTGCACTTCGCAATACGGTTATTATTCTAGCTGTTGCAACTTTAATGCTCGGGGGTCTATTATTCTGGAGTTTGCGCGCCATGGCCCTTCTTAAAGGAGATACAACAGACAATGAATCACCGGATGTAGCGACTGCAGGCGGACAACCGATAACGGATCAGCAGTGGATGGATGAGCTCAAAAAAAAGCATGGAGAAGAAGTGTTAATCAGTATGCTTAACCATATTGTCGTGAACATGGAAGCTAAGGCATTAGGAATTACCGTGACAGACGATGAGGTTAAGCAGGAACTGGCACGCACTATAGTTGGGTACGAATCAGAAGCGCAATATTATGCTCAAATGCAATCTCAGCTCGGATTATCTCGTCAGGAAGTGTTCGCAGAGACAGCTTATCGTCTGTCCTTACAAGCGATAGCCACGGTGGGCATTACAATCAGTGATGCCGATATAGATGCTTATTTAGAGCAAAATGCCGAGCGCTTCATTCCAAAAAAGGAAATGCAGCTTTCTATGATCAAGGTCTCATCCTATGAGGAAGGCCAGCAGGTAATGGATCGCTTGGAACAGGGTGAGGATTTCGCTGATTTGGCTAGGGAAGTGTCTATTGATGATGAGAGTCGGCAGCACGGAGGCAGCTTAGGTAAAGTAGAGGAAGACGACCCTTTTTGGCCAGAGGGAATGTTAAAGACTGCCGCTGGATTGGATGTGGGTGATATAGCCGGTCCGATCGAGACAGGGGAAGACTTCGCCATTATCCGCTTGGAGAGTATTCACTCTCCAGAAATGCCGGATCAGAAAGAAATTCGGGCGCTTGTACGTCAAGAGCTGGCTTTGGAGCAAGCCCCTCCCTTGCAGCAGGTGGAAAGCGATTTACGCAATAAATATGAGGTATCAATAAATATTGACAACAGCCTGCAAGATTGATAATATGATATTAACGTAAACCCTACCGTTTTAGTCGGAAATAACTGACGGTGGTCAACAATTTAAACTCCATACACAGAAGCATAAAGTCATAATTTACGTTCTTATATCGCATTTATCATTCTAAGGAGGTTTTTGCTCATGGCTAAAGTCGTTAACAACGTAACAGAATTGATCGGAGGTACTCCGCTCGTTCGTTTGAATCGTCTGGCACAGGAAGGCTCCGCAGATATTTATTTGAAATTGGAATATCAGAACCCGGGATCAAGCGTAAAAGACCGGATTGCAATCAGCATCGTGGAAGAAGCTGAGCGTGAAGGTCTACTGAAACCGGGAGGTACGATTGTAGAAGCTACTAGTGGTAACACTGGTATCGGCCTGGCACTTGTAGCTGCTGCTAAAGGTTATAAAGCAGTTATCGTAATGCCGGAAACAATGAGCTTGGAGCGCCGTAATCTCCTTCGCGCATATGGAGCGGAATTGGTGCTGACCCCAGGATCGGAAGGTATGAATGGTGCGGTTAAGAAAGCAGACGAAATTCTGAAAGAAAACCCAAGCTATTTCCCATCCGAGCAATTCAAGAATAAAGCGAACGTGAAGATTCACCGTGAGACTACTGGACCTGAAATTATTGACGCTATTGAATCCATCGGCGGTCCTTTGGATGCTTTTATTGCAGGTATCGGAACAGGCGGAACGATCACTGGTGCGGGTGAAGTGCTGAAAAGCCAATATCCTGATATTAAGATCTATGCTGTAGAACCTGCTGCTTCCCCAATCTTGGCTGGAGGCAAACCAGGCCCTCACAAAATCCAGGGTATCGGAGCTAACTTCATCCCTGAGATTTTGAACCAAGATATCTATGATGAAATCATCCACGTTGAGAATGATGAAGCTTTCGAAACTGCACGTCGTGTAGCTAAAGAAGAAGGCGTCTTGTCTGGTATTTCTTCAGGTGCTGCTGTATTTGCCGCTCTTAAAGTAGCTAAAGATTTAGGCCCTGGCAAAAAAGTAGTAGTCATTATCCCAAGTAACGGCGAACGTTACCTGAGCACACCACTTTACAATTTCGAAGCGTAATTGTTTGCAATAACGTAAATCTATAAGAGTCTTCATACCACTTTTTTGGTGGTGATGGAGACTCTTTTCGTTGATTTAAAAGGCATTTGGTACTTTGCATATATGGCAGGCTAGACGTGGTAATTTTATTATTGTTGAAAAAAGCTCTGGTTTTTGCAGAAAACGAAAAAATCATAATAATTTCCTATCGCTGAGGGCTTTTCAATAATGCCTTAAGTACAGTATACTGACAGGCAATATACTACTGACGATTGGACAAAACTAAGCAAATGCTTACGAAGCGAGTTTTGTCTCGATGATTAAACTGTAAGATGATGCTAGACAAAACTTTTAGGAGGATGGCTTTGGAAATCATAACAACCTGGAACGAGTGGGAACAATGGGCTGCTGAAGACTGGAGCATGTTTCCCTTGATTATAAAATCCCCCCGGTGCACCAACGAATTACCCGCGTCCTGGGAGAAAGCCTGGGAGTTAGCTTCCCAGTATTCTGTAGTTTTAGAAAGTGGTAAGGGTGGCCGTTATACGTACTTGGGCTTAAATCCTGTTTCGATATTGAAAGGCAAGGAGGATAACGCGGAAGTATTTAGCTTCCCTACTGAATCTTTGGAATCAGCATCAGTGAACGAGGAGAGGACACCTGAGGCAACAACACTGCATGGACAACCGCTGGAGCTACTGCAGCAATGGATGTCGGATTTTACGTCGCCTAAGTTAAAGGATGAAGATGTTCCTCCTTTCTCTGGTGGATGTATTGGATTCCTTGGTTATGATGTGGTTCGTTCTTTGGAACGGTTGCCTTCTTTTGCCCAAGATGATCCTGGTTTTCCTGATTATCTTTTTATGAGGTTTGACGAGATATGGATTTATGATCACGAAGAGCATGTGCTGTATTGTGCTGTCCACGTTCCAGTTCCAGCAGACTGTGGGCTGGAGGATCTGCAAAATCTCTATCTTGGCAGTATAGAACAGGCTGGACAAATGGTAGAGCAGTGGCAGCTGATATCTTCAGCTGCAGGATTGGATGATGAGGCTGTGGGCAGCATTGAGGCCCTTACAGTTTCATCAGGAGAGTGGCCGGGCATGGCCTCGGCTTTTTCGCCTGAGAAGTTTCAGCAGGCAGTGGTGGACGTTCAGGAATACATCCGCCAAGGCGATGTCTTCCAAGTGAACCTCTCGCTGCGCCAGGAGGCGCAGCTGAAGTCCTCGCCGGAGGATGTTTACGAGTGGCTGCGCAAGCTCAACCCGTCCCCGTACATGGGGCTCTTGCGGTCGCCCGGCTTCGCGCTGTCCAGCGCTTCACCGGAGCTGCTCGTCAAGCTGCACGGGGACAAAGTGAGCGCCCGGCCCATCGCCGGCACCCGGCGCCGGGGACTCACTCCCGCGGAGGATGCCGCCATGGAGGCGGAGCTTCGCGGGAGCGAAAAAGAGATCGCCGAGCATATTATGCTTGTCGATCTGGAACGCAACGACATCGGACGTGTCGCTGCATACGGTTCCGTCAGCGTGCCGGAGCTGATGACGGTGGAGCGCTACTCTCATGTGATGCATCTCGTTTCGCAGGTAGAGGGCCAGATTGCGCCGGATAAAGACGCTTATGCGGTTATCGCAGCTTTATTCCCGGGGGGAACCATCACGGGGGCTCCCAAGGTAAGGACAATGGAGATTATCGAAGAACTGGAGCCGGTTCGACGTGGACCCTATACAGGTTCGATGGGTTTTATTGACTATAACGGCAATATGGAATTAAATATTATTATAAGAACGCTGGCTGTAAAAGACGGGGTCGGATATATTCAGACAGGTGCCGGCATAGTGATCGATTCCGATCCCTACCGTGAATACCGTGAATGCCATAATAAAGCCAAAGCGGTAGTGAAGGCAGTACTCTGTAGTGAACTGCAGCAGGAACTGCCAGCTACCAGCGGAGCCGAAGGGGGAGTAGCACTGTGATCTTGGTCATCGATAATTATGATTCCTTTACGTATAACCTCGTACAGTATTTAGGTGAGCTTGGAGAAGAGGTTAAAGTGCACCGCAACGATGAAATTACTATCGAAGAGATTGAAAAGCTGGCCCCTGACCATATTCTAATTTCACCAGGCCCATGTACGCCAAATGAAGCGGGAATTAGTCTGGAATTGTTGCATCATTTCAAGGGGATCATTCCGATCTTCGGCGTATGCCTTGGACATCAAGCGATTGGACAAGCATTTGGTGGCAATGTCATCCGTGCTGAGCGTTTGATGCATGGGAAGACATCGCCTATTTACCATAACGGGACCTCAGTTTTTGAAGGTCTGGAGTCTCCATTTACAGCTACCCGATATCATTCACTGATTGTAGAGCGGGAGAGTCTCCCAGATTGCTTGGAGATTACGGCTGAGACTGAAGAGGGGGAGATTATGGCATTGCGCCATAAAGAATATCCTATTGAAGGTGTGCAGTTCCACCCGGAATCTATTATTACGGATCATGGTCATACGATGCTGCGTAATTTCTTGAAACGGAGAGCCGGAGAAACGGCATGAAATATATAGGATTTAACAATGGTGTCATTGACGCCCGAGAAGCCGTGGTTTCTGCCTTGGATCACGGCTTTTTGTACGGCATTGGCTTGTTCGAAACCTTTCGGACCTATGGGGGAGTTCCCTTTTTGCTGGAGCGTCATTTGAAGCGTATGGCAGAGGGGTGCAAGGAACTGGGCATTCCATTTGAGGCAGAAGCGGCACATCTACTTGACTGGATTAAGCGCGTGATGGACAAAAATGAATTAAAAGAAGCTTATATACGCTATACCGTAACAGCCGGTGAGGATATTCTCGGATTACCTGCTGGTGATTATCAAAAGCCCAATCATTTGTTGTACATCAAAGCGCTGCCGAAAGTACCAGATAAGCTTTACAGTGAAGGCAAAGAGCTGCAGCTGTTGTCCTTGCGCCGTAATACTCCTGAGGGAACAGTGCGACTCAAGTCGCTGCATTATATGAATAACATTCTGGCTAAGCGTGAGCTTAGAGGGTATGCTTCTGCGGCAAATGGTGCTGAAGGACTAATGCTGTCGGCAGAAGAATTTATTGCGGAGGGCATTGTCAGCAACATCTTTTTTATTAAAAACAACAGGCTCTATACCCCAGATCTCACCACAGGCATTCTTCCGGGAATTACCCGGGAAATGGTGCTGGAGCTGGCTCTTAGTGCAGGCCTTAGTGTTGAAGAAGGAACATATCACTGGGAGCAGTTGAAAGCTGCTGATGAAGTGTTTCTTACCAATTCCGTACAAGAAATTGTTCCTGTTACCGGGGTGTGGCACGGAGATGCAAGATTTACTATAGGTACTGGCCAGTGTGGAACAATTACTGCTGGCTTGATTTCATTATATAGAGATAGGACGGCGATTGCGAAATGAGACCAGTCCTCTTTAAGCGGACATACCGTTGTGGAAATACAGACTTGGAGTTAGGAAATCGAACATTGATTATGGGCATCCTTAATGTTACCCCTGATTCTTTTTCAGATGGAGGACTTTGGGATCATCCGGACAAAGCCGTTGAGCATGCGCTGCGTATGGCTGCAGAGGGTGCTGATATTATTGATATCGGCGGTGAATCTACTCGTCCTGGTCATCAACCGGTGGGACTTGAAGAGGAGTTAGCCCGTGTATTGCCTGTGATTGAGAGTATTCATAAGGCGGCACCTCATCTTCCGTTATCCATCGATACCTATAAAGCTGAGGTAGCCCGCCAAGCTTTAGCTGCGGGTGCTCATATCATTAATGACATATGGGGTTGTAAGGCCGATCCGGAAATGGCGGCAGTGGCCGCTGCTGCTGACTGTCCTATTATTTTGATGCATAACCGGCAGGACCGTAATTATACGAATCTGAGTGCGGATATGTCGGCTGATCTTAAGGAAAGTATTGATCTTGCGTTAGCCGCAGGTGTTAAGCCGGCCAATATTATATTGGATCCAGGTATCGGCTTTGCTAAGGATTATAATGAAAACCTGCAGGCAATGATGCTTTTAGACGGGTTGACTGAGTTAGGCTATCCGTTGTTACTGGCGACATCCCGCAAAAAATTCATCCGCACGGTACTTGATTTGCCGTCTGATGATGTTGTGGAAGGCACCGCAGCTACAGTAGCTTTTGGCATTGCTCAGGGTTGCCAGATCGTCCGTGTACATGATGTATCTCTAATTAATCGAACGGTTAAGATGTGTGATGCGATGTTGTATGCTGCACCTCCAGTGGTGTGTGAATAGCTATATTTTACGAAAAAGGGCGGATTAATCATGGATAAAATGACAATGCATCGCATGGAATATTACGGATACCACGGTGTATTTGAGGAAGAGCGTAAGCTGGGACAACGTTTTTACATTGATTTAGAGCTAGAGCTTGATTTGCAGGGTGCGGGCTTGAATGATGATTTGAGTCAAACTGTGAATTATGCTGAAGTTCATGAATTAGTCAAAAACATTGTCGAAATAAAGTCTTTTAAGTTGATCGAAGCTTTGGCAGAATATATTGCATCCTCCGTACTGGACACTTATACTGTTATCAATGCAGTAACGGTTAAGGTAACTAAACCTCATCCGCCTTTCGACATTCATTTTCAGGGAGTGACTGTAGAGCTGCGCAGAACTAGAAAGTGAGAACAAGGTCCATGAATATACATTCCACCTCTGAAGAATCAGAGGCTTATATTGCTTTAGGGGCTAATTTGGGTGACCGCGAGGGCACACTGTCAGAGGCTTTGAACAGACTGGACGCTCATGATGAAATATCGGTGGTCCGCTGCTCCAAAGTTTACGAGACAGAGCCAGTAGGTTATTTAGATCAGCCGCAGTTTCTCAATATGGCAGCAGCTTTGCGAACGACACTTGCGCCCGAGTCCTTGCTGGAAGTGATGTTGGGGATTGAAACGCAGCTGGGTCGTATCCGGGATATCCGCTATGGACCGAGAACGGTAGATTTGGATTTGTTGTGGGTTGAGGGTCAGGTACTCGATACACCACATTTAACGTTACCGCATCCACGCATGTTAGAGCGTGCTTTTGTATTGTTTCCGCTCAGTGACATCGTTCCACAGAATGAACAATCTTCCGGACTTCGCAAGCTGATTACAGCAGCGCTTCAAGACATAGACGGGAAGGAAGGAATTCGGTTGTGGACAACAAGCGTTTGGGACGGAGGGTCAGGGCATTCCGTAAGCTAAAAGGGTATACTCAACAGGATCTTGCGGATCTTGCCGGAATTTCCTTGGCTGTGCTTGGTGCAGTCGAGAGGGGTAACAGACGATTAGAAGATCAAATTTTAGATAAAATTGCGAATGTTCTAGGGGTTACAACAGAAGAGCTTGTGGATCCCAACTCATAATTTCCAAGAATTAAAAGGCAGGAAGTGATACGAATGCTGAAGATTGGCGATATTGAGATGAAAAATCAGGTTGTTCTGGCACCTATGGCTGGCGTGTGCAATCCGGCTTTTCGTCTGATCGCTAAGGAATTTGGTACAGGTCTGGTCTGTGCGGAAATGGTAAGCGATAAGGCCATTATTCACGGAAATACACGTACTCGCGAAATGTTGTTTGTAGATGAACGGGAGAAACCGCTTAGTTTGCAGATTTTTGGCGGGGATAGAGCGTCACTGGTGCAAGCAGCTAAAGTCGTTGATAAAGAAACCAATGCTGATATTATCGATATCAATATGGGATGCCCAGTGCCAAAAGTGACTAAATGTGATGCGGGAGCCCGCTGGCTTTTGAATCCCGACAAAATCTATGAAATGGTCTCTGCGGTTGTCGATGTTGTCGATAAACCGGTAACCGTGAAAATGCGGATTGGCTGGGACAGTGAGCATATTTTTGTCGAAGATAATGCGCGTGCGGTTGAACGTGCCGGGGGTAAGGCTGTCAGCGTACACGGTCGTACCCGGGAGCAGCTTTACACAGGCCATGCGGACTGGAACTACATCAAGATGGCAAAAGAAGCAGTTTCCATTCCCGTTATCGGCAACGGAGATGTTAATACACCTGAAGATGCTCGGGCTATGTTGGATCAGACTGGCTGCGATGGTGTAATGATCGGGCGTGGAGCACTCGGTAATCCTTGGATGTTGTATCGTACCATTCAATATTTGAGCACCGGCGAGCTTATGCCTGAACCTGGCTTGGATGAGAAGATTAAGGTTGCTATTCTTCATATGGATCGTCTGGTAGCTCTTAAGGGAGAAGCTGTAGCTGTCCGTGAGATGCGTAAGCATATGGCTTGGTACTTAAAAGGCTTGAAGGCTGCCGCTAGAGTGAAGGATGTTCTTATGACAGAAACAAAACGCGATGGAATGGTGAGGATATTGAATGATTTTGTCGTTCAATTAAAGCATGAAGAAGAGAGCAAGGGCATTGAAATGTCTTCTTCTGCTGTATAATCGCCTTTTTTCTGCTGATATTTGAACACATCTGACTTTATATGTGGTGTCATTGACATTTTGTAGCGGTTCCAATATAATTTCACAGTATAAAATCGCCGTTACAGTAAGAGCAATGCAGCAGGGAGGGTTCTTATCCTTCTAGATTAGCATATAGTATGGTGTTTTCAATAATTGTATACGACAGGAGAATCGGTTGAGATGAGCGATAAAGAAGTCATCCTTACGCCGGACGGGCTAAAACGTCTGGAAGATGAGCTGGAGACCCTCAAATCCGTAAAACGCCGTGAGGTTGCTGAACGGATTAAGGTAGCGATTGGCTACGGAGATATCAGTGAGAACTCGGAGTATGAAGACGCGAAGAATGAGCAAGCTTTTATCGAAGGACGCGTTCTCACTTTGGAGAAGATGCTTCGCAACGCGCGTATCATCAATAGCGACGAGATCGTTACTGACGTAGTAAGTATTGGTGTTACTGTAAGTGTCGAGGATTTGGAATATGGGGACACTATGGAGTATACGATCGTAGGTACAGCAGAATCTGATCCACTGAATAACAAGATTTCCAACGAAAGTCCGGTAGGCAAAGCTATTATCGGAAAAAAAATAGGTACGGTAGTTGATGTTTCTACACCTGCAGGAGTTATTCAATATAAAATTCTCGATATCAGAATGAAGTAATATACAGACCTTAATGTCTGTAAATAGATGTGCTGCCATATGTATTAGTCATTTCACTGTACATAGGTAGATAAGGGAACATGTTTGGGAAAGCTTCCTTAGGGAAGCTTTTTTCAAATCATCCAGAAACGATAGGTAAACAAACTGCTTATATTTTGAGCTGGAACGGGACTGTCCTCTAACTATGGAGACGGAGCCGTTTCTTCTTGTGTATATGATATTACTGAGTTATAAGGGGATGAATCGCATGACCGAGGAAATGAACAATGTGGACAATGCAGAGAACGAACTTAGTGAGCTTTTGCAGATCCGCCGTGCCAAACTGGACGAGCTAAGAGGGCTTGGTATTGATCCTTTTGGCAAAAAATACGAGCGCACAGCTAACGCTGGCGATATCGTAGCTAAGTATGATGGACTTTCCAAAGAGGAATTGGACGAGCTTTCTGTTGAAGTGAGCATTGCTGGGCGTATTATGGCAAAACGCGTTATGGGTAAAGCCAGCTTTGCACATATCCAGGACCTTAGCGGAAGAATTCAGCTTTATGTTCGTCAAGACAGCATTCCTGAAACTCAATACACGGCGTTTAATGTTCTCGATCTGGGAGATATTATCGGCGTTCGTGGAACAGTATTCAAAACCAAAACAGGCGAGACCTCCATCAAAGTGCATAATCTTGAAGTCTTGTCCAAATCCCTGCTGCCACTTCCTGAAAAATATCATGGTCTTAAAGATGTAGAACTGCGTTATCGCCAGCGCTATGTTGATTTGATTATTAATCCGGAAGTTCAACAGACCTTTATTGCCCGTTCAAGAATTATTCAATCGATGCGTCGCTATTTGGATTCACTTGGTTATCTTGAAGTTGAAACACCTACACTTCATACGATCGCCGGCGGAGCAGCTGCGCGTCCGTTTATTACTTACCACAACACACTTGAAATGCAGCTGTATATGAGGATTGCTATCGAGCTTCACTTGAAACGCCTTATCGTTGGCGGTTTGGAAAAAGTGTACGAAATCGGTCGTGTCTATCGTAACGAGGGAATGTCGACTCGTCATAATCCAGAGTTCACTATGATTGAGTTGTACGAAGCATATGCCGACTACAAGGACATCATGAATCTCACGGAGAATATGATTGCACATATTGCCCAAGAGGTATTAGGTACACAACTGCTGGATTACCAAGGCAAAGAGGTAAATCTGTCTCCAGGATGGCGTCGTGTAACTATGGTTGATGCTGTTAAAGAAGTAACCGGTGTTGATTTCAGCGTTCACATGACAGATGACGAAGCACAAGCTTTGGCAAAAGAACATCGTGTGCCTGTTGAGAAACATATGACGTTCGGTCATATCCTTAACGCTTTCTTCGAGCAATTTGTAGAGGAAACTCTAATTCAGCCAACCTTTGTAATGGGACACCCTGTTGAGATTTCACCACTTGCGAAGAAAAACGATGAGGATCCACGCTTTACCGATCGTTTTGAGCTGTTTATTGTGGGTCGTGAGCACGCTAATGCATTTAGTGAATTGAATGATCCGATTGACCAACGTCAACGCTTTGAGGCACAGATCCAGGAGAAAGAGCAAGGTAATGACGAAGCTCATGAGATGGATGATGATTTCATCCGCGCCCTGGAATATGGTATGCCACCTACTGGCGGACTGGGAATCGGCGTAGACCGTTTGATCATGCTGCTTACCAATTCTGCATCGATTCGCGATGTATTGCTGTTTCCACATATGCGTAACCGTACTGAATAGTATCTATAGAACACGGGGCTTAAGGGAGCTGTCTAAGGGCAGTTCTCTCAGCTACTGTTGATTAGAAGCAGTGCTTTCACTTCATCGCTCCTATAGAATGTAGAGATTTAATATTAGTTTCAAAAAACTCTTGCAATGCATCTTCATACATGATATATTCTAAGTCCGGCCAAGAAGTACACATGCCGAGCTCGAAAAAGAAGTTAAAAAAAGAGCTTGACATTAAATAGCCGAACATGATATAGTATAAGAGTTGCTGCTGAGACATTAAACGGCGCCAACGAGAACTTGATCTTTGAAAACTGAACAACGAGTGAGTAGGAAATCACGTAAGTGAAATCCAAAATTAGAGAATTAATTTTCTCGTCAGATGTTTCAAAATGAGCATATCGCTCTTTTCAATACTAATTGGAGAGTTTGATCCTGGCTCAGGACGAACGCTGGCGGCGTGCCTAATACATGCAAGTCGAGCGGAGTCATTTTGAAAGCTTGCTTTCAAAATGACTTAGCGGCGGACGGGTGAGTAACACGTAGGCAACCTGCCCTTCAGACTGGGATAACTACCGGAAACGGTAGCTAATACCGGATAATTTCTTTTTTCTCCTGAGAGAAGAATGAAAGACGGAGCAATCTGTCACTGAGGGATGGGCCTGCGGCGCATTAGCTAGTTGGTGGGGTAACGGCCCACCAAGGCGACGATGCGTAGCCGACCTGAGAGGGTGAACGGCCACACTGGGACTGAGACACGGCCCAGACTCCTACGGGAGGCAGCAGTAGGGAATCTTCCGCAATGGGCGAAAGCCTGACGGAGCAACGCCGCGTGAGTGATGAAGGTTTTCGGATCGTAAAGCTCTGTTGCCAGGGAAGAACGTCCGGTAGAGTAACTGCTACCGGAGTGACGGTACCTGAGAAGAAAGCCCCGGCTAACTACGTGCCAGCAGCCGCGGTAATACGTAGGGGGCAAGCGTTGTCCGGAATTATTGGGCGTAAAGCGCGCGCAGGCGGCTATTTAAGTCTGGTGTTTAAACCTTGGGCTCAACCTGAGGTCGCACTGGAAACTGGGTGGCTTGAGTACAGAAGAGGAAAGTGGAATTCCACGTGTAGCGGTGAAATGCGTAGATATGTGGAGGAACACCAGTGGCGAAGGCGACTTTCTGGGCTGTAACTGACGCTGAGGCGCGAAAGCGTGGGGAGCAAACAGGATTAGATACCCTGGTAGTCCACGCCGTAAACGATGAGTGCTAGGTGTTAGGGGTTTCGATACCCTTGGTGCCGAAGTTAACACAGTAAGCACTCCGCCTGGGGAGTACGGTCGCAAGACTGAAACTCAAAGGAATTGACGGGGACCCGCACAAGCAGTGGAGTATGTGGTTTAATTCGAAGCAACGCGAAGAACCTTACCAGGTCTTGACATCCCTCTGAATCTGCTAGAGATAGCAGCGGCCTTCGGGACAGAGGAGACAGGTGGTGCATGGTTGTCGTCAGCTCGTGTCGTGAGATGTTGGGTTAAGTCCCGCAACGAGCGCAACCCTTAACTTTAGTTGCCAGCAGGTAATGCTGGGCACTCTAGAGTGACTGCCGGTGACAAACCGGAGGAAGGTGGGGATGACGTCAAATCATCATGCCCCTTATGACCTGGGCTACACACGTACTACAATGGCCGGTACAACGGGAAGCGAAGCCGCGAGGTGGAGCCAATCCCATCAAAGCCGGTCTCAGTTCGGATTGCAGGCTGCAACTCGCCTGCATGAAGTCGGAATTGCTAGTAATCGCGGATCAGCATGCCGCGGTGAATACGTTCCCGGGTCTTGTACACACCGCCCGTCACACCACGAGAGTTTACAACACCCGAAGTCGGTGGGGTAACCCGCAAGGGAGCCAGCCGCCGAAGGTGGGGTAGATGATTGGGGTGAAGTCGTAACAAGGTAGCCGTATCGGAAGGTGCGGCTGGATCACCTCCTTTCTATGGAGAATCGTTCTCTGCAATGAGGACATTCAAATCGGAAGCTAAGCTTCCAAAACTCAGGTTTAGGCCTGTTACTCACTCGTTGCTCAGTTTTGAGAGTTTAAGCTCTCAAGTAAGACTTGATCCTTGAAAACTGGATACCGAAACGAATTTGCGTTTTAGAACATCTTTTAGCAACTTGTGCAAACAAGTAAATGTTATTAGTGAGATTTTTCTTCGGAAGAATCAAGGTTAAGCTAATAAGAGCACACGGAGGATGCCTAGGCGCCAGGAGCCGACGAAGGACGTGGCGAACAACGAAACTGCCTCGGGGAGCTGTAAGCAAGCTTTGATCCGGGGGTGTCCGAATGGGGAAACCCAGCTGTGGTAATTCGCAGTTACTCATACCTGAATACATAGGGTGTGTAGAGGCAGACCAGGGGAACTGAAACATCTAAGTACCCTGAGGAAGAGAAAACAATAGTGATTCCGTCAGTAGCGGCGAGCGAACGCGGAACAGCCTAAACCTAAGAGCTTGCTCTTAGGGGTTGTGGGACGTCTCACATGGAGTTACAAAGGAATATGGTAGGTGAAGAGGTCTGGAAAGGCCCGCGATAGAGGTAAAAGCCCTGTAACCTAAACTGTATTCTCTCCGAGACGGATCCCGAGTAGTGCGGGGCACGTGAAACCCCGTATGAATCCAGCAGGACCATCTGCTAAGGCTAAATACTACCTGGCGACCGATAGTGAAACAGTACCGTGAGGGAAAGGTGAAAAGCACCCCGGAAGGGGAGTGAAATAGAACCTGAAACCGTGTGCTTACAAAAAGTCAGAGCCCTATTAATGGGTGATGGCGTGCCTTTTGTAGAATGAACCGGCGAGTTACGTTTAACATGCAAGGTTAAGCCGAGAAGGTGGAGCCGCAGCGAAAGCGAGTCTGAATAGGGCGATTGAGTATGTGGACGTAGACCCGAAACCGTGTGATCTACCCCTGTCCAGGGTGAAGGTGCGGTAACACGCACTGGAGGCCCGAACCCACGTACGTTGAAAAGTGCGGGGATGAGGTGGGGGTAGCGGAGAAATTCCAATCGAACTCGGAGATAGCTGGTTCTCCCCGAAATAGCTTTAGGGCTAGCCTCGGTATAAGAGTAGTGGAGGTAGAGCACTGATTGGGTGCGGGGTCCGCAAGGATTACCAAGCTCAGTCAAACTCCGAATGCCATATACTTATTGCCGGGAGTCAGACAGTGAGTGCTAAGATCCATTGTCAAAAGGGAAACAGCCCAGACCATCAGCTAAGGTCCCCAAGTGTGTGTTAAGTGGGAAAGGATGTGGAGTTGCACAGACAACCAGGATGTTGGCTTAGAAGCAGCCACCATTGAAAGAGTGCGTAATAGCTCACTGGTCGAGTGACTCTGCGCCGAAAATGTAACGGGGCTAAACACACCACCGAAGCTATGGCTAGATGCTTTGCATCTGGGGTAGGGGAGCGTTGTGTAGGGGTTGAAGGTGTACTGAAAAGAGCGCTGGACACTACACAAGTGAGAATGCCGGTATGAGTAACGAAAAGATCAGTGAGAATCTGATCCGCCGAAAGCCCAAGGTTTCCTGAGGAAGGCTCGTCCGCTCAGGGTAAGTCGGGACCTAAGGCGAGGCCGAAAGGCGTAGTCGAAGGACAACAGTTTGAAATTACTGTACCACCGTAATCCGCTATGAGCGATGGGGTGACGCAGGAGGGTAGTGACGCGGACTGATGGATGTCCGTCTAAGCAGTGAGGCTGATGTGTAGGCAAATCCGCACATCATTAAGGCTGGGCTGTGATGGGGAGCGAAAATTGTAGTAGCGAAGGTCATGATCTCACACTGCCAAGAAAAGCCTCTAGCCAGGAGAAGGTGCCCGTACCGCAAACCGACACAGGTAGGCGAGAAGAGAATTCTAAGGCGCGCGGAAGAACTCTCGTTAAGGAACTCGGCAAAATGACCCCGTAACTTCGGGAGAAGGGGTGCCCCGGTAGTGTGAATAGCACGAGGGGGCCGCAGTGAAAAGGCCCAAGCGACTGTTTAGCAAAAACACAGGTCTGTGCGAAGCCGCAAGGCGAAGTATACGGGCTGACGCCTGCCCGGTGCTGGAAGGTTAAGGGGAGTGGTTAGGGGTAACCCGAAGCTATGAACCGAAGCCCCAGTAAACGGCGGCCGTAACTATAACGGTCCTAAGGTAGCGAAATTCCTTGTCAGGTAAATTCTGACCCGCACGAATGGCGTAACGACTTGGGCGCTGTCTCAACGAGAGATCCGGTGAAATTTTAATACCTGTGAAGATGCAGGTTACCCGCGACAAGACGGAAAGACCCCATGGAGCTTTACTGCAGCTTGATATTGAATTTGGGTACGATCTGTACAGGATAGGTGGGAGCCGTAGAAATCGGAGCGCAAGCTTCGGTGGAGGCGCCGTTGGGATACCACCCTGATCGTATCTAGGTTCTAACCTAGTACCCTTACCGGGTACGGGGACCGTGTCAGGCGGGCAGTTTGACTGGGGCGGTCGCCTCCTAAAGAGTAACGGAGGCGTTCCAAGGTTCCCTCAGAATGGTTGGAAATCATTCGCAGAGTGCAAAGGCATAAGGGAGCTTGACTGCGAGACCTACAAGTCGAGCAGGGACGAAAGTCGGACTTAGTGATCCGGTGGTACCGCATGGAAGGGCCATCGCTCAACGGATAAAAGCTACCCTGGGGATAACAGGCTTATCTCCCCCAAGAGTCCACATCGACGGGGAGGTTTGGCACCTCGATGTCGGCTCATCGCATCCTGGGGCTGAAGTAGGTCCCAAGGGTTGGGCTGTTCGCCCATTAAAGCGGTACGCGAGCTGGGTTCAGAACGTCGTGAGACAGTTCGGTCCCTATCTGTCGTGGGCGCAGGAAATTTGAGAGGAGCTGTCCTTAGTACGAGAGGACCGGGATGGACGTACCGCTGGTGCACCAGTTGTTCCGCCAGGAGCATGGCTGGGTAGCTACGTACGGACGGGATAAGCGCTGAAAGCATCTAAGCGTGAAGCCCCCCTCAAGATGAGATTTCCCAATTAGTAAGACCCCTTGAAGACGACGAGGTAGATAGGTTGGAGGTGGAAGTGCAGCAATGCATGGAGCTGACCAATACTAATCGGTCGAGGGCTTATCCTATATGTAGAATGCAGATTTGTTTCGGATTCAGTTTTCAGGCGATTAAGCCTGAGCATTTACGCTGTAAATGCCCGTTTGGTGGCGATAGCGGAGGGGTTCCACGCGTACCCATCCCGAACACGACCGTTAAGCCCTCCAGCGCCGATGGTACTTGGACCGAAGGGTCCTGGGAGAGTAGGACGTTGCCAAGCACGCAAGACCACTGTTGAGTAATCGACAGTGGTCTTTTTGTTAAGTAAATAAAGAATTCATTGGGCTATATTTTGAGATACTAAGATGGAGATAAGCGTGGTTTAAAAGGTGAACAGAGGCAAACTGTAAATTTTTAACACACTAAATTGTCCTCTCAGCACGGACTAACGTCCAATAATTCGCTTACTCGGCGGCCGTTTTTTGAATACCTACTCTGATGATGTAATGTTCTTGACAGTCCAAATGCCCTTTGCTAAGATGGCAATAATATATTTTTGGATAAGCATCTCAAACCTTAATTGAAGATCTACACTTGTTCAGCCCCCAGATGTACAGAATTGTCTGTCGTGAATGGACTGGAGTCAAAGGTTCTTCTTTCATAAAGTTTGTAGGCGGGTATAATTTAAAACAACCGAGGAGGAATGACCCAGGTGTGGAAAGATAAGTTTGGAAAAGAAGGTCTAACTTTTGATGATGTGCTGCTGGTTCCGCGTAAATCTGAGGTACTGCCTAAAGAAGTGGATTTGACCACAGTTCTAAGTAAGAATGTGAAGTTGAATATTCCACTTATGAGTGCAGGTATGGACACAGTCACAGAAGCAGCCATGGCCATTGCAATTGCTCGTGAGGGTGGCATCGGGATTATACACAAGAATATGCCTGTGGAGCAGCAAGCGGAAGAAGTAGATCGTGTGAAGCGTTCCGAGAGCGGAGTTATTACGAATCCATTCTCACTTACGGCAGAACACATGGTATCTGATGCAGAGCTTTTAATGGGTAAATATCGCATTTCCGGAGTACCGATTGTAGACAGTGACAATAAACTTGTCGGTATTCTAACTAATAGAGACTTACGCTTTATTCATGATTTCAATATTCAGATTAAAGAAGTTATGACACATGAGAATCTTGTAACAGCTGCTGTGGGTACAACCCTTCAGGAAGCAGAAGGTATCCTGCAACGTCATAAGATCGAGAAGCTTCCCCTTGTGGACGAGAATAATATTCTTAAGGGCCTCATCACCATTAAGGATATTGAAAAAGCTATTCAATTCCCTAACGGAGCCAAAGATGCACATGGCCGTCTACTTGTTGGAGCAGCTGTTGGTATCTCTAAAGACACCTTCGAACGTACTGCAGCATTAGTAAAAGCTGGTGTGGACTTGATCGTCGTCGATTCTGCACATGGTCACCACATTAATATTATTGAAGCGGTTCGCCAAATTCGTGAGCTGTATCCTGATCTTACGATTGTTGCTGGTAACGTAGCTACAGGCGAAGCAACCCGTGAACTTATTGAAGCTGGTGCATCTGTAGTTAAAGTAGGTATTGGACCAGGATCGATCTGTACAACACGCGTTATCGCTGGTATCGGCGTACCTCAGGTTACAGCCATTTATGATTGTGCGACAGTTGCTCGCGAGTACGGAATTCCTATTATCGCTGATGGCGGTATTAAGTATTCTGGGGAGATCACTAAGGCTATCGCAGCTGGTGCTCATGCTGTAATGATGGGAAGTATGTTTGCAGGTACAGAAGAAAGCCCGGGGGAATCCGAGCTTTATCAAGGCCGTAAATTTAAAGTATATCGTGGTATGGGCAGTATGAGTGCCATGAAACAAGGCAGTAAAGACCGTTATTTCCAAGATGATGATAAAAAGCTCGTTCCTGAAGGAATTGAGGGACGTATTGCTTTTAAAGGGCCTCTTTCTGACACTGTTCATCAATTGATCGGCGGATTGCGCTCAGGTATGGGCTATTGCGGTACAAAGTCATTGGAAGAACTGCGTAACGATACTTCTTTCATTCGTATCACAAGTGCTGGACTTCGTGAGAGCCACCCGCATGATGTGCAAATTACAAAAGAAGCGCCAAACTATTCCGTATAATGAACTAACCGTATTATTTTTTGGACAGACAGGACTATTTCGTCCTGTCTGTCTTTTTTTGCGGGTACCCCTGTGTTAGAATAGAACAAGCTATTGATATGAGATTTAAAGGAGAGTCGTAATCATTGAAGCACAAACGAAAATTTAATGGTAAGCAAATTGTAATTAAGACAGCGACTGTAGGTCTGCTTTTAAATATGTTAATGAACCCAGTAATTCCAGCATTGGCTGAAGCGGGCAAAACTCCGGTTACAACTGAAGGTGCCGCAACTACTACTGAAACTGCACCCAAGACCAACGCAGTTAAGATCCCTTCTGTGGAATCTCTTAACTTGGAATTGAGTTCTGCTATTCTAATAGAACCAACTACAGGCCAAGTACTTATGGCTCTAAATCCAGATACACCACTCCCACCTGCGAGTATGACCAAGATGATGACTGAATATCTTGTATCTGATGCCGTGAAAAAAGGAGACATCTCTTGGGATCAGAAAGTTATCATTCAAGAGAATGCTTCCAAACAGGTCGGATCACGAATTTTTCTGGCAGCTGGAGATGAACATACGGTTAAAGAGCTATACATAGCGATGGCCGTAGGATCGGCGAATGATGCCACAGTTGCTTTGGCAGAATTGGTATCGGGTTCAGAAGAACAATTCGTAGAACTAATGAATCAGACTGCACAGAAGATGGGCATGAAAAATACCTATTTTATTAACTCAACTGGACTTGATCGGGCAGACATGCCGAAGAAATTCCGTCCTGATCTTGATAAAGAGACTGTGATGTCAGCTAGAGATGCAGCTACTCTTGCTAAATTTATAGTTACAGACCACCCGGACTTCACTGAATTTACAACGATTCAGTCTTATAAATTCCGTGATCGGGATACAGCGCCGATCATTAACTACAACTGGATGCTGGAAGCTAACAAAAGTATCCCCAACTTTAAGGCATATGCTTATCCAGGTCTAGATGGACTGAAGACTGGCCATACCACAAATGCAGGTAACTGCTTTACCGGTACTGCTGTGCGTGATGGAATGCGTCTAATCAGTGTTGTTATGGGTGCTAACTCGGAGGCACATCGATTCACAGAAACTAAAAAAGTGCTAGACTACGGATTTAACAACTTTGAAATCAAACAGGTTGTAGCTCCGAAGGCTGTTATTGCTGGCACGGAAACAGTTCCGGTACTGAAAGGCAAGAATAAAGATGTTTCTATAGTTACTGATGAAGGAGTTTCTTTCATTGTTCCTAAGGGAACGGTTTCTCCTGAAGTTACTACAACTGTTGTAACAAATGACCCTGCAACTTTGGTTGCTCCTATAGCTCAATCCTCTAAAGTAGGTAAAGTTACCTATTCCTACAAGGCTGAAGGCATGCAAGCAGCACAGGAGAAAACAGTTAATCTGATCACTGTAGAGGAAGCTGAGAAAGCTGGCTGGTTCAAGTTGTTCCTTAGAGCGATTGGTGATTTCTTCGGTGATTTATTTTCAGGGATCAAGAACTTGTTCTAATGCAGTTTGGTGTCGAAATCAGCAGTAAATCCGAGTAAATGGGTTGTAGATTTCCCTTCATTGGGGTAAAATTACAAGTTAGATTAAGATAGATCATTCGGGGGGTTAGGACATGGAAACAGGTACATCGCGAGTTAAAAGAGGCATGGCAGAAATGCAAAAAGGCGGCGTCATTATGGACGTCATGAATGCAGAACAAGCAAAAATTGCTGAGGCTGCTGGTGCAGTTGCTGTTATGGCTCTGGAACGCGTACCTTCTGACATTCGTGCAGCTGGCGGTGTAGCACGGATGGCCGATCCTACAATTGTAGAAGAGGTTCTCAAGGTGGTAAGTATCCCTGTTATGGCTAAGGCTCGTATTGGCCATTATGTAGAAGCGAAAGTTCTAGAATCTTTGGGTGTTGATTACTTGGATGAGAGTGAAGTTCTTACTCCTGCTGATGAAGTATTCCATATTGATAAACGTGAGTTCACCGTTCCTTTTGTATGTGGAGCGAAGGATCTGGGAGAAGCACTGAGACGTATTAACGAAGGTGCATCCATGATCCGTACAAAAGGTGAACCAGGAACAGGCAACATTGTTGAGGCCGTGCGTCACATGCGCTTTATCAACAGTCAAATCCGTAAAGTAACGAATTTGTCCAAGGACGAGCTATATAATGAAGCAAAGAACCTGGGAGTTTCCTACGAGCTGTTGCTCGAAGTACATGAGCTTGGAAAACTGCCGGTTGTTAACTTTGCCGCTGGGGGTGTAGCTACTCCTGCCGATGCTGCTCTTATGATGCATTTGGGTGCTGATGGTGTATTCGTAGGCTCGGGTATTTTTAAATCGGACAATCCTGAGAAATTTGCGCGTGCGATTGTTGAAGCCACTACACACTATACTGATTACAAACTGATTGCTGAAGTATCCAAGAACCTTGGTGCACCAATGAAGGGGATTGATATTGCAACTCTCACCCCGGCTGAACGTATGTCGGAGCGTGGCCGTTAATAGAGAGAAGGTTGTAGGATGAAGATAGGAGTATTGGCGCTGCAAGGCGCTGTTACGGAGCATATTGTTAGTATAGAGAAGACCGGTGCAGAAGGCGTGCCTATCAAGCGTGTGGAGCAGCTAGAAGAAGTTGAAGGCCTGATTATCCCCGGCGGAGAAAGTACAACGATTGGAAAGCTAATGAGGAAATATGGCTTCATAGAAGCCATCCGTGATTTTTCTGATCAGGGTAAGCCTATTTTTGGCACATGTGCGGGTATGATCGTGCTGGCCAAAAAAATTGCCGGTGGTGAACCGGGGCATTTGGAGCTGATGGATATTATCGTAGCCCGGAATGCATTCGGCCGCCAACGGGAAAGCTTTGAATGTGATCTGGAGGTTAAAGGCATTGATGAGCCGGTTCGTGCTGTGTTTATACGTGCACCGCTTATCAACGAGGTAGGACCGGGAGTTGATGTGCTTACAGTCTATAATGATGAGATTGTAACCGCGCGCGAAGGCAACTTGCTGGTGTGTTCTTTTCATCCAGAACTGACCGATGATTTCAGACTGCACCAATATTTTGCCGATATGGTAGAGGCGAATAGGGAAGTCCAACAACAAAATCGCATATAAAGAACATCCTGACTCTTTCAAAGCTGTAATCAGCATTTTGAAAGAGTTTAGGCTGTTTTCAGGAGGGAAACTTTGTGTTAGATGTAAAAATACTACGTAGTGATTACGCAAGAGTGGAAGAGGCTTTAGAAAAACGGGGCAAATCACTGGACTTAATTGCTGATTTTCCACAACTTGATTTGCGTCGACGTGAATTACTGCAAGAAACCGAAGGTCTTAAGAACCGTCGTAATACAGTTTCAGGTGAAGTAGCAAAAAAGAAAAAGAACGGCGAGCCAGCAGATGATCTAATTACAGAAATGCGTACAGTATCTGACCGAATTAAAGAGCTTGATGATGAAGTACGTGAACTGGAAGCACAGATTGCTGATCTTACTATGAATATCCCTAATATTCCTCATGATTCAGTTCCAGTAGGGAAATCCGAGGATGATAACGTTGAATTACGCCGTTGGTCGGAGCCTAAAGAGTTCGGATTCACTCCGAAATCACATTGGGAGCTTGCGCAGCAGCTTGATATTATTGATTTTGAAGCTGCAGCAAAGGTTACAGGATCCCGGTTTGTTTTCTATAAAGGACTCGGAGCACGTCTAGAACGGGCGCTGATTAACTTTATGATGGATCTTCACAGTGGTGAGCATAACTATGAGGAAATGCTGCCGCCTTACATTGTAAACAAAGACAGCTTGTATGGTACAGGACAACTGCCTAAATTCGAAGAGGATCTGTTCAAGCTACGGGATACCGAATACTATTTGATTCCTACAGCTGAAGTACCGGTAACGAACTACTATCGTGAAGAGATTTTGACGGCAGCTGACCTGCCTAAATACCATGTAGCTTACAGCTCTTGTTTCCGTTCTGAGGCGGGCTCGGCGGGCCGTGATACTCGCGGTTTGATTCGCCAGCATCAATTCAACAAGGTAGAGTTGGTGAAGCTCACCACCCCTGAATCCTCTTATGAGGAATTAGAAAAAATGACAGCAGATGCTGAAAGTGTGCTGCAGCTGTTAGGACTGCCTTATCGTGTACTTGGGTTATGTACGGCTGATATGGGCTTTACATCGGCTAAGACGTACGATTTGGAAGTGTGGTTGCCTGAGAGTGGGATGTACCGTGAGATCTCCTCTTGCTCAAATACAGAAGATTTCCAAGCACGCCGGGCAAATATTCGTTTCCGTAAGGATCCAAAATCGAAGCCTGAATTTGTTCATACGCTGAACGGCTCTGCTTTGGCTGTTGGACGTACGGTTGCAGCAATTCTTGAGAATTATCAGCAAGAGGATGGCAGTGTTCTGATTCCAGAATGCCTACAACCTTATATGCGCAATGTAAAATCGATACAACCAAAAACTATTTAAAGATATAGTTGCTTTTTCTTTGCATTGTATGGTACAATCCTAATGCATGTGAAATTTAAATGCATTTGGAGAGGTACCGAAGCGGTCATAACGGGGCGGTCTTGAAAACCGTTAGGGTGCAAGCCCACATGGGTTCGAATCCCATCCTCTCCGCCATTCCTTTATGAACTTAAAGAATAATTAGATAGAAACCGTTCCCTCTGGGGGACGGTTTTTTGTTTTGTTTGGTAGACCTAGTTCTATTGAGAATAAAAAGCTTCATTTCTCCGCAATGTATTAGAGAAGGAGGATGATCATAATCATGGATAGATCATTAGAAGTTGATCAGCATAAGCTTGTCTCAGCCTGGCAGGAGCGTTTGCCGGCGTTGATGGATGATGGGGATAGTTTCAGTGTGCTGGCGGATAATGGGGATCCCAATAGCTTGCTGATTCATTTTAATGCGGCAGGTCATCAAGGCTATTCACTGGATTTTCGCTGCAAGTATGTAGATAGCAGAGAAGTGGCAGTGGATCTGTTGGATGTGGAACAGAGCGGTCTCCATATTGATGAGCGTAGTGATGCCGTACAGCAGCTAGCACAGCAATACTCACGGCAAATTCATGAATGTGCTCAGGCTCTTCAGAACTTGACCAATCCTTAGGAGGAATGAAAATGTCGAAACCAAAAAGTATCCCTGTTCCTGGGGCAGAGCCAACAAGTGGTGAGCGGAGAAAAGACCATACTCCTTCAGGTCCAGAACCACTTTCAGGTTCTAAAAAGGTGAAACAAGCGAACCATGTTGACCACCATAATCCACAAGGTTAACAAATAAAAACGTTAAGAATTTTAAAGAAGTGTTTCTTGATTTTTACAAATGGTTTATCATAGGAGGGGGAGAGATTTCTTTTACAATGGGAGAGGAGAACAATAATGAACAAAAAGTGGGGTTTGTCGGCCGCTGCATTGCTGCTTACAGCAGCAGTAATTCTGCCGGGATGTGCAAGTAAACAGGAGGCGCCAAAAGAGGCCTTAAAATCAGCCGCTACTAAAGCGACTACAATGTCATCTTATGAGATGAAGAGTAAATTCACGATCAACGATCTTACGATCGAGACTTCTGACGCTGAATCTGCTGCAATGACTACACAGGTACTTAGTATGCTTAAGAATGCTGATATTACCATTGATGGGGTATATCAAGCAGAGCCAATGCAGACAGAACTAACTATGGTTCTGAATCTGAAAGGCGATATGAGCATGAGCTTTAATGTTCCTATGGTAATGACTGCTGAGAAGTTGTATGTTAAGATTCCATCTATTCCTTTCGTACCGATTCCTGAGACAATCCTCAATAAGTTTGTAGAGGTTGATCTGAAGGCGTTGGCAGAGCAGGAGGGTGCAGAATTTAACCCAAGTACGATGGATACTCAAAAAATGCAGAAGCTGTCTAATGAAGTGGTGGACACTGTCCTAGCTGAATATGACGAAGAAAAATATTTTAACGAGATTGATCCCAAAGATGCTAATTTACCAGAAGGTGTGGAAGCTAAACAAGTCGTTCAGTTCCAAGTGACTAACGATAATGTTAAAGAAGCAATCACTATCTTGGTGAATAATGCCCTGCCAAAAATCATTGATATCGTAAGCAAGGAAGAATACAAGGATATGCTGCAGATTAAAGATGCAGATCTAGCTAAGGCTAAAGAAGAACTGACATCAGGTGAAGCTAGAACTGAATTGGATAAGGGCTTAGCTGATCTTGATAAGTACCTTACCATCAACCAGTTCCACTATAATACTGCGATCAATAAGGACGGATACGCTGTGTATCAGGATTTATTGATGGATGTTAAAGTAAATGATCCGGAAGATGGCACAAAAGTGGCCTTCTCAGTAAATGGAACGGGCCAATACAGCAAGATCAACGAAAAGCCGGTATTCAAGATTGGTATCCCTCAAGGTGATGATGTAATTACAATGGATCAACTTGGAGAAGAATTCGGTGGTTTGGGAACTTATTAATCCCAGTTCGCAAGATAAAGACCCGCATGAGGCGTATATTATACGCCCATGCGGGTCTTTTTTCAGGAAAAAAAGTAGACTGATTCCTGCGACAATGCAGAATCCTATTTCTGTTCCTCTGTCAGCACATCTTCAGTTAAGATTGCGTAGGTTTGGTGATCCTGCCACTGTCCATTTATTTTAAGATACTGACGGGCAACCCCTTCAGGTTTAAACCCACTCTTCTCCAGGACTCTTCGGGAAGCTTCATTATGCAATAAAATAGCTGCCTGAACTCTATGTAGACCTAAGGCTCGGAAAGCATAGCCAAGGACTAATCCGACCGCTGCTGTCATATAACCTTGTCCTTGCATCCGATGATCCATTAAATATCCTAAATCAGCATATTGTGCTACACCTCGTGAGACGTTGGACAATGTGATCTGACCGATTAGCTGTCCATCCAGCAGATAAATGCCGAACATATAAGCTCTGTCCTGTAGGGCGTCCTCAATACGCTGATTGATGATCTGTTGCTGACTCTCCAGGGTAAAGAAGTGCTCATCACGTTTTGGCTCAAACGGTTCGTGGGTTACCCGGTTATTTAAACGAAGCTCCAGCAGGCGCTGTGCATCCTTAAGCTCAAGTGGAGAAATATAGATCCCTTGAGAGGTATGATATAGAGTAAGGGTCATTTAGGAGTCCTCCTTTTGTTTAATTGGCTTTTTACGTAAACGGCGAAAGAAGGAGGTGAGTAGATCTGCACATTCTTCTTGTAAAACATCCTGTATTACCTCAGTTCTATGATTAAATCGCGGCTCTTCAAGCAAGTTCATGAGGGTCCCGGCACATCCAGCTTTAGGGTCAGGCGTTCCATATACCGTGAGAGGCACTCTGGACTGCACTATTGCTCCTGCACACATCGGACAAGGTTCTAGGGTGACGTACAGCTGGCAATCCAGCAGACGCCAAGAATTCAGGACATTGCTGGCCTCGCGAATGGCTACCATCTCTGCATGGGCTGTCGAATCCATTGTCGTTTCTCGTAAATTGTATCCACGTCCTATAATTTCACCATGTCGAACAATGACAGCGCCAATAGGAACCTCACCTAATGCCTCAGCTTTACGTGCTTCTGCGATCGCCTGCCTCATCCAATATTCATGAACCGCTTGTATATCTTCTGGCGATTCATCGGCTTTAATATTCAAGATCATCTTCCCTTCTTCTGTAACCATTGTACAACGAACAAATATTCGTTCTTAACAAAATGTGCATAACTCTGTGGATAACAGCCTACTTATACACATTTTTGTACACATCGGACTTTAATAATTTGTTTATATGTGCATAAGATGTGGATGGTTTCTTATATATTGTAGAGAAACACCTTTTGAATTTCAATATTTCGTGAATTAATAGGCTTGTTTTAAATGTCCTTTTCAAATGAGGGGGCAAAAGGTATGATGTTTATTATAGGCTCCGCAAGGATTTACCAGTGGATAAGAGGTGAATAACAGTTTGTCCATAAAGACAAAACTATCTGCTATTATTTTTGGAGCGGTACTGCTAATTTTAGCATTAAACCTGACATTTAACCTTTATGCCGCTCAGAATAATCTAAGAAATGAAAACGCAAATAATATGCAGATCACCGCTATGCAAATGGCTGTTTCTGTAGAACAAAGTAACTATAGCTCTAACTATGTAGAATATCAAATTGCGCATAACTTAAGAATGGCTGCCATCTTTGCCTCTAAGGAATTGGGTCCGGATTATAAGAATATAACCAATGCTCAACTTAAGGCCCTAACTTCCAAGTTGGGCGTGTCTAATATTTCAATTCTGGTAAAGACTGATAATGATATCGTGGTGACAAAGGCATCAAATCCTATTGATATTGGAATGTCCACTCAAGGTTGGGGGTACTGGTACCTTGCCCTTTTGGAGTTATTTGATAATCAGGAAGTCACTGTGGGACAAGGTCAGGCATTGGATCATTTTTGGTCAGGCCCATTTGAATATTCAACCTACAATCCCGATTTCATTGAGAAGTGGGGTTATTATCATGATGAAGAGAGCAACTACATCATAAATCCTGTTATTCTCAATACTGCGGCTAGTGAATATGTCAAAATCACCAATCCCGATCAAATTGTAGAACGAACCAAAGAAGTTAATCCTGGGATTTTAGAGCTTACAGGATTTAATCCAACAACATTTGGTTTAGCGAGTATGGCGGGTGACGGAAGCGATGCATTTAAAAAGAAACTTGGCAACCGCCCAATTAAGTTCGGTACCTATACTTATGGTAATGTGGAGCAAGATAAAGCGGCCATTCTATTAGCTCAGCAGAAGCAGAAGCCAGTTACACTGGAGACGAGAGTACATGGAAAAAGAGTACTCAAAAGCTTCATTCCTATCCAGACTGCTAAAATGGAACCTTATGTAATCGGTGTAGTTTTGGATTACTCTGTGATTTCATCCGTAGTTCATGAACAATTAACTAATTATTTGACTACGTCTCTGTTGTTGCTGGCATTATTTTTGCTATGTAGTTACATACTTTCAGGTTTTGTTACCCGTCCAATTCAGGCTATACTTGCTAAAGTCAATGATGTAGCGCGAGGTAAGTTCGAACCTCCATTAAGCGTAACCTCTCGTGATGAGCTAGGTCAATTAGCCTTGCGGATTAACGCTATGACTTCTCATCTTATGCAACGCACCAATCGTCTTAAGCAGACGCTGGAAGAGAACCGGGCGGTTAAGGAGCATTTGGAATCCGTAATTAACGGTACGTCGGATGCGATTCATACGTTGGATATGGAGGGACGAATCACTAGCACTAACAGAGCCTTTGAGGAGCTGTACGGATGGAGTGCAACAGAAGTGATAGGCAATATGCCATATCTTGTACCCGCAACAGCGCTTAAGCAAGAGGAAGAGCGGCTTGACGCGTTAAGAAATGGTGCAGTTCTGCCGCCGATCGAGACAGTGAGACTTAAACGGGACGGATCATTAGTTGAAGTTAGCGTTAGTACCTCGATAATTCGAGATGAAGAGGGTTATCCCCATTCCTTTATTCACGTTTCTCGTGATATGACGGAACGCAATCGAATGGAGGAGCTGCTTAGACGCTCTGAGAAACTAACTACAGTCGGCCAATTAGCCGCAGGAGTAGCTCATGAGATTCGTAACCCTCTTACCACGTTAAAAGGATTTCTACAGCTTCAACAGGAGAAGGAGCTCTTGGTTCCGCTTCATGTAGAGCTGATGTTATCCGAGCTGGAGCGGATTAATCTTATCGTCAGTGAATTTTTAATCTTGGCTAAGCCGCAAGCCGTTCATTTTCAGGAGAAAGATCTTCGCTACATATTAGGTGATGTAGTTTCTCTATTGGACAGTCAGGCTCATCTACATGATATTCAATTTAGTACGAAATTCTCTGAACAACCTGCTACTGTACATTGTGAAGAGAACCAGCTGAAGCAGGTATTTATTAATATTGTTAAAAATGCAATTGAGGCTATGCCTGAGGGTGGCGTCATTTCAATGGAACTGTGGAACTCTGTGGATTGCGTCTTTATTGTAATCAAAGATCAGGGTGAAGGGATTCCAGAGGACGTGCTGCCTAAGCTGGGTGAACCGTTCTTCACGAATAAGGAATCGGGGACTGGTCTTGGGTTAATGATTAGCCAGCGTATTATTCAGGCTCATAAGGGTCATTTGGAAATACAAAGTGAAGTTGGCCGGGGGACAACCGTTATGATTAAGCTGCCTGCAGCTGGAGGGGTTACACCTTGGCTTAACATTAAGGATGAACGGAGTGAAGAACAACGTGAGAATTAATAAATTCATCAGTGAGACAGGATACTGTTCACGCCGAGAAGCAGACAAGCTTGTGGATGCCGGCAGAGTTACGATCAACGGAGAGCCTGCTGTGCTGGGCAGTCAGGCTGTTCCGGGCGATGATGTGCGAATAGATGGTATAGCGCTTGAAACCTCAAGCCAGACGGTCTACATTGCTCTAAACAAGCCGGTTGGGATTACATCAACCACAGAACAGCATATCAAGGGGAATATTGTCGATTTTGTAGGTCATCATGAGCGTATATTCCCGATTGGTCGTCTCGATAAGGATTCGGAAGGATTAATCTTGCTTACTAATGATGGTGATATCGTTAATAAAATTTTGCGGGCGGAAGGCCGGCATGAAAAAGAATATGTGGTTACCGTGGACAGACCCATTACGCCTTCATTTATTACCGGCATGTCGAGCGGTGTGAAAATATTAGGTGAGAAGACGCTGCCCTGTGAGGTCACGCGTATTACGGAGCGTGTCTTCCGTATTATTTTGACAGAGGGCAAAAATCGCCAGATTCGTCGTATGTGCAGCGCTTTTGGCTATGAGGTGCGAAAGCTGCAACGCATTCGGATTATGAATATTCGCCTGGGGGCATTGCAAACGGGAGAATGGCGGGAGCTGTCTGCTGATGAGAAGAAAGAGCTTGGAGCTACGCTGAACTACGAGTTACTGTAGGAATGTTATTACAATGTTACAGGTCCATATAGAATGTAGTACTCGCAACAAAAAAAGAGCTGTCCGGGGTCTAAGACCTTTGGACAGCTCTTTTTATTACCTTACGAAATCACTTATTCAGCAGAGGGAACAATCCCTGTGAACTCTTTGGATTCTTGATATTTGCGAATGATGGAAACCTCTACCCGGCGATTCTTGCTTCGGCCGGTAGCTGTGTCATTATCCGAAATAGGATGATATTCGCCGTATCCAATCGCACTAAATTTGCGCGGATTTAGATTTGTGTTCTGCAGCAAAATCTTCATGAACTGAAGTGCCCGATCCGCACTCAGATCCCAGTTGGATGAATAGTTGCTATTGGAAATCGGAATATCGTCGGTGTGCCCTTGCACTACTACATCATAATCCGGGAATTGCTGCAGCATCGTTGAGATGGATTTAGCTAATTGCCGCGAATCATCCTTAACAATGGCTTGGCCAGAGGCGAACAATGCGTTATCACTGATCGTAATCATTAGCTGAGATTGATTAAGCTTCGTACTGAGCAGATCAGTTAGGCCGTTGCTCTTAATATATTGATCGAATTGTTTCTTAAGCTTCTCTAAATCCTCTTGTTCCTTTTGTCGTAGCTTTGCCATTTCTGCTTCTTCAGCTTTCTTGGAGGTAGAGCTACCCATCTTATCATTTTTGCCCAGATCTTCTTGAGTCTTACTAGGCATTGCTGCCCGCTCTTCAAGAATACCTGTACCGCCATTAAGTGCGGAACTGAAGGCTTGACTCATCTCTTCAAATTTCTTGGCATCCGTTGCGCTCATAGAATACATAACGATGAACAGAGCCACCAGAAGAGTCATGAGGTCGGAATAAGGTAACAGCCACGATTCATCGGCATGTTCTTCATGCTCTTCGTGTCTAGTCTTTTTGCTCACCTGATCCACCGTCCTTCTCATTTAACTTAACGCGTTGCGAAGGTGTTAGGAATACAGCAAGCTTCTGATTGATGGCAATAGTAGATACACCGGACTGTATGGACAAAAGACCTTCGACCATCATCATTCGAACTTCGATTTCTTGTTTGGAGAGACGTTTCAGCTTATTAGCAATAGGATGCCATAATACGTAACCTGTAAAGATACCAAGCAAAGTGGCGATGAAGGCAGCCCCGATTGCCGCAGCCAATTTGTTCATATCACTCATATCAGCCAGAGCGGCGATGAGGCCGATAACCGCCCCGAGCACCCCAAGGGTAGGAGCATACATACCTGCCTGTGAGAAAATGAGCGCTCCTGCTTTATGTCTATCCTCTGTGGCGTGGATATCCTCCATGAGGACATCACGGACAAAATCCTGATCATTTCCATCAATGATCATCCGCATGCCATTCCTGAGGAAGTTATCTTCTATTTCATCGACCTTTGATTCTAGAGCCAACAGACCTTCACGCCGTGTGATAGAAGCCCATTCCATGAACATAGTGATTAATTCGGGTTTACTGATTAATTTCTTTTTGATAAAAATCATTTTGAACAGACTTGGAATCTTTTTGACCTCGTTGAAAGGAAAGGCCATGAAAATAGACGCTGCCGTACCCACCAAGATAATAACGTAAGCAGCAGGTGTGGCCAAAGCATGAAGTGGAGCGTGCTTGAGGATCATGCCCCAGATTACAGCAACCAAACCAAAAATTAAACCAATTATTGTTGAAATTTCCATTTTGCACCTCGTCCGTGAGATTTAAGATGTGTTCCGACAATGCCGCGTATATCATCCTTGAAACAGCGGCAGGGCACTCTGTGCGAAACCGAATTAACGTATATTCTTATTTATCGACATCATTCGGTTTTTTGTGAAGTCATTTTTTCGGCTATAATGGATAAGGTAAGTAATTATTCATCTGTGAAGAAAACGGAGTGATATACGTGGGTGTAAAGCATGGTAGAGATTACGGTGAAATTCTAACAGATTTGACCGAAGCCGTCGGACGAATTTCCGATGGATATTTATTTTTTGAGATGGATCCGGACGAGTGGCAGGAACTACCCCAAGAATCAAAGCTGGAGGTATGGGAAGCATTGGCTGAGGATCTTTTCTTCGCGCTGGGTAATGAACCTATGATTGAAGTGGGGAGCGGCGTAATTATTTACGATAAGGACACGCACCGCATTAATATTTTAGTTGGCGAAGAGGATTTGGCTTCAGTAGTTTTGATTTAGGCAGAGGAGACGTCTGGACGTAATTTGCCCGTAGTTAGTAGCCCGTGTTAAAATTGATAAAGCCGAGTTATAATCGCTGGGATTTGTGAATACATTAAATCGAAAATATCGCCTTTATCCTGGCACATCCCTTGGACCTCAGAAGCTAAGGGATGTTTTGTTTAACGCCTAAGTCAAGTAAAGGGAACTGCGCACTTTACTGCAATTTTTTGTAAGGGAGGAAACGAATTGTTATTTACGGAAGAGGAACTGCGTGAGGAGATCACCAAGCTGGAGGGCTGGAAGCTGGATAATAATGTTATGGTGCGAAAATATATGTTCAGCCAATATATGAAGGGCATTGCGTTCGTTGATGAAGTAGCCACGATTTCAGAAGCCTTCGATCATCATCCACATATTACGATTGATTATAAAACAGTTACCCTGCGACTTGAATCTAATGAAGAAGATGGGATTACGGCTCTAGATCTTCGAGCGGCGCATGAATTTAATGAAGCCTTTGAAAAAAATCATTAGTTTAGCCAAAATCATAAAATAAACGCCCGTGCATAGATAGTCACCTATCTCATACACGGGCGTTTTTAGTTGCTTGATGGGTTACTTTTTCTCTGAGAGCCAGAGTGCGACGTTGGCGATCTCTTCAGGGGCTAGCTTCTCCTTAAAGGAAGGCATTTGACCACGTCCTTTGGTGACGATGCTGTAGATTTCCTCAGCGTCATGCTGGCCGCCTTCATTCTGAAGACTTGGTCCAACTCCACCTTGAAGCTGATCGCCGTGACAGGTGATACAGCTGGCTTTCACGGTTGCTTCTGCCTTTGCTGCGTCCAGTTGAACTACCGGCATCGTGGGCTTATTTTCTTCCGCTACCTCTTCTTTACCCGGAAGTGTAAACATGAGTACTACCGCAAAGGCACAGGCGGCAAAAAACAAACCGCTCATGATCCATTTCTGCATCCCAATTCGTCCCTTCTATGTAAGCTGCTCCCTACATTATAGCTTATGGTGAAGCGTTATCATAGGGTTTGTGACAAAAAAATGAACGAGAATACAATCATTCTTATGAAATTTCTGGTATTTAATATCATTTGTCATAGACCATGCAATAAAAAGGTTTGTCTCCTGTAGGTGTGCGGCGTTCATACGTATCTGTAATCGTAAATCCACATTTTTGATAAGTTCGAATGGCGCGTTGGTTCCAGGTCAGGACTTCGAGATCTATCTCACGATCAGGATAACGATTCAAGGCTGTCTGGACGATGGCATCCACGAATAGTTTGCCTAAACCATGGCCGCATAGATCGGGGCGCATCCCAACCCCTAAACGGACGACTCCTTCCATAGGGAACAACTGTGCGAATCCGCATAAAACCTCATGTTCATTTAATATGGAGATATATTGTTCCTCCCGGAGCTGCGGATCGCCAAACTCGATGCCAAGGGCCTGCATCTGCTCCCACGGCATCCAGCCATAAATATTATATGGAGGCGTATAGCTCCACTTACAAATAGCTTCTCCGTGAATTGCCTCCATAGGAACTACATGAAAAGTTACCGAGGGATTTATCATAAGGTCAACGATCTCCTTTCACGAGGACATTGCTATATTACTAATTATATACAAAATGGGGGAGGTTCGACTCAGAAAATTTATATGAGGGGAATGTTTTACAAATTATGAGAGGGGTAAATAAGTAATAAGACAAAAAAACAAGCTCTCCTCCAAGAATTACCTTGGAAAAGAGCCTATGTACGTTATTTATTGCACATCATCATTGTCTTCCGATTCAGCAGCAACCGATTTGTAAGCATCTGTGCTCATAATGCGCTTGGCACCAACGTAGCGTTTCACGTAGTAGCTATCACTCAGAGAGCTAATGGTAACACCGCGTGAGGTAGAAGCGTGTGCGAACTTACCTTCACCGACATAAATGCCGACATGGGAGACACCTTTGCCACTTGTATTGAAGAATACAAGATCTCCGGCTCTTATATCATCACGGGAGATTGC
Organism: Paenibacillus sp. FSL R10-2778; assembly: GCF_038593035.1. Classification (NCBI taxonomy): domain Bacteria; kingdom Bacillati; phylum Bacillota; class Bacilli; order Caryophanales; family Paenibacillaceae; genus Paenibacillus; species Paenibacillus sp. FSL R10-2778. The sequence goes on from NZ_CP151956.1 coordinate 113,381, forward strand.
TGTGCCCATTTGATATTGGGAACCTGATTGGTGTGGAAGGTTAATGCCAATCTTATCAAACACATACATTGTAAATCCGGAGCAATCAAATCCGTTAGTGGATATACCGCCGGATACGTATTTAGTACCGATGGCCTTGTCAATCACTTTATCCATTTTGGAATCTGCGAAAGCGCTTCCTGCTCCGATGGTGAGGATGATGGAAAAGCTTAGTACTGCTGCTGCTAACTTCTTCTTCAAAAGTGTATACCCCTTCCAAATGCCTACGAGGTTAGCTTAAGGGTTCGGTTGAAGGTCCCCTATGACCCCTCTATATAATGGAGGTCAATTCACCCAAAGTTGGTTCCCCCGTTTTCCTAATAGTTAGGAAACTCGGCTCATACTGTTGATTAGGATTAGCTTGTAATCAATACATGACAAAACCTTTGTAAATAACAACTTAATGATTACAAAAATGTTACTAAAATCTCACTGCGCTAATTGTAACAAACAGAAAGCCGCTTGGCAATCGTTTTTAACATATTAATGCAGAAAAATTGGCATTTTTACGGTAGAAAGGCATATGTAAGCGTTAATAATGACCTAATTTTTAATATAATTGCAATTTTTATCAAATAAACGTGTTTCAATTGGGCTCTAATAGTGTAAAAATATATTATGGAAAAAAGAAAAACCCGAATTTGATTACGGGCATAATCAGATTCAGGTTCATATAGTTGTAATTATGAGGTTATAGTTGTGAGGAAGGTTTCAATCGAAGGCTACAGCTTGATAAGCTGAAGTACTCATTACTCTTTTAGCGCCAACATAACGATTGGCCCAGTAGGCCTGACTGAGTGAAGTGATGGTTACTCCACGCGAAGAGGACGATTGTGCGAATTTTCCGTTTCCAACATAAATGCCGACATGGGATACTCCATTGCCAAGTGTGTTAAAGAACACTAGATCACCAGAACGCAGATTGCTTTTGGATACAGCAGTTCCAACGCTATATTGAGCTTTTGATGTACGAGGTAAAGTAAGACCTACATTCTTGAATACATATTTTGTAAATCCAGAGCAATCAAATCCGGCAGTGCTTGTACCTCCGGTTTTATAGGCAACTCCAATAGTCTTTGAGATTACAGTGTCCATCTTAGAGTCGGCAAAGGCGCTTCCTCCACCAATAGATAATGCCATTACAAGTCCTAGCGCCGCAGCGACGCATTTTTTTCTTAAATTATGTCTTTTCAAAAGATGTACTCCTTCCAAGGCCTGCGAGGTTAGCTTAAGGGTTCGGTAGAAGATTCCCTATGATCCCTGTAAAGCGAGATCAATTCACCCAAAATATGGTTCCCCCACTTCCCGGTGCAAAGGAATTAGGCGTGTTAAGCACCAAGAGAATGACGTTTCGACAGTTACACTTACGATAAATACATTTAGTTATGTAGGAATCGTTTCAATTGATTACAAAATTGTTACTAATAGCACAGGACTTATTGTAACAGAGCTTTTATGATTTTGCAAATACTCTTCAGTTATCCGTAATGAGAAAAAGTCCCAGCTCCTGAATACAGGAATTGGGACCTTTTTATTATGTCAAATAAGGTTAATTTATTGTGGAAATGCTTTGCTACACCATAGATGATATTGTGCAGAGATTCCCCACATTTTTAAGAGCGTAGAAGGTAGTGGTGAGATTTGCCGTATTATAAGTGCCGGCAGGCCGGGACAGAACAGACCCGTCAGTCCGCACACTAGCAGTAAGAGCAAGCCTCCCGCACCAAGTACAATGGAAACACCTATAGCAGGAATCAGTGACCGCAAGCAGATGAACAGTGAGGAGAACATTCCTGTACCGCCGGTGTAACCAAACTGCATATATAGAAGAAACAGGCGCACGATAAAAATATATATAAGCCATGCCAATACGTATGGTACTAAATGAAGTAACAAAGTGTAGTTAAACAAAGAGGATAAGAACAGCCCGTACATTTTTGGAGCAAGCCAGTAAAGCGGCAGCAGGGTCAGAACCCATTCGATTAGGCTAAAGACTAAGACAGGTAGTCCATAGATCTTCATGCCGGGGAAAAAGAACAGTCCGCGCTCGCCCCTTCGCTCCTGGTGGAGCTCATGCAGCAATCCTGCCCTTATGAAAGGAGAAAGCAGAAGTCGCAAGACAACAAGTCCTAGAAGCATCCATAACCAAGTGCGTATCGCAGGGTCAGTATTCAAGCTGAACTGTCCCTCGATATAATACAACAGTCTGCCCATACCGCTGCCGCCGGCGTCTTTATCTGGATAGCGCAGTAGAATTGGAATAATAGCAGATCGGATGAAACCATACATAAAGTAGCCCCAGAGCAGTCGGTAGATGAAGAGCAGAATTAAAATATAAAATTGCTCCTTCATGCTTTGCCAGCCGCGGGTTATCGATGTTCTCACAATCATTCACCTCACCAGACAAGAGTTCCGAGCACGGTTTCAAGTAGTTTAGTTACACTTAACGTCCAGCGAGAGAGCGTCTTGTGCTCTATTTCCGCCAGCCTAAAGTTGTTTAAATGTTTGCTCTCCAATAAGATGGAATGCTCAGGGTCAATCTCAGCAGAGAGAAGAGGCTTATCGCTTAACAATTGAAACGTAGTCTCTGCTCCTTCACCGTTCCAGACCCGCTGCACCGAAGAGCTGTCGGCGAATGTGAATTTCACGGGAACATCAACGTAATGGCTCCCTTTATTTGAAATCTTCACTAATGATTCGTAGCTTTGAGCATCGCCGCTGTTATTTTTTTTAAAAGTAATCGTATCTACTGAGAAGTCAGGCGCCCCATCGCCATAAATGTAATCATCGAAATATGCCTGCCATGATTTTTTGGTTACCTTCTCAACCACTTTCTGAAAATCTGCCGTAGCGGGATGCTGGAAACGGAACTTACGAGCGTAGGAGGACATGATGTTGTTCATTGCTTTGGTACCTACCTGGCGTTCGATATCTTTAAGTACAAGCTTGCCGCGGATATAAACATTTCGGCTATAGGAATCCGCCCCTGCATATTTCCACGTTTCCAGATTTAACGGCTCAGGTATAGTTACCAGGCTGGCCTGTAAAGGCAAATTAGACTTGATACCGTATTCTTGTTCCATAAGTCTGTCTTCGGCATAGGAAGTAAAGCTTTCATCCAGCCAAGCCTCCTCGAATTCATTGCTGGCTACCATACCGTAGAAGTATTGATGGCCGATCTCATGAATGACGGTTCTTTCAAGTGAGGTATCTGGAGAAGAATCCGCGGCCCCAAAGGCTGTAATAAGGGTAGGATATTCCATTCCTCCCGCGCCGTTTCCCTCCTTAGGTGGGACGATAATAGACAGCGTAGAGTAGGGATAAGGGCCATACCATTTGCTGAAGTAGGTCAGGGCAGCCTTGGCAGCTTGAAGGTAACGCTCTTGTAAGTCTTTGTGCAGAGGGTCGAGATACACCTTAATTCGCACTCCAGGCACCTCCGGCGTAGAGAAAGCTTCCTCTGCTACTGTAAAATCAGGGGATGCAGCCCAAGCGAAATCGTGGACATCATCGGCGTAGAACTGATATATTTTCTGATCTTGTTTGAGCTTGGCATTTTTTACAGGAAATCCGGTCGCTGCCACCGTATAGTTGGAAGGAACGGAAATCGTTACATTAAAGATGCCAAAATCACTGTAAAACTCAGAAGTTCCGTGATACTGATGCAGGTCCCAGCCTTCTTCTTTAACTCCGCGCGTGCCCTTAGGCTCGTATACACTAAGCTTAGGAAACCATTGCCCAGCCATAACGAAGTTACCTGAAGCACCCATGCGAGCAAAGATTTTGGGCAGCTGGACTTCATACTGAAGCTTAAGTGTTACACTTTCCCCACCATTAACAGGCTGAGGAAGATGTACCTTTAGGAGTGTCTTATCGTTGATATTGCCGTCATCAGGTTGGACATATTGCACTCTTTGCATTAGCGAAGTTCCTTCTGTCGTGCGCAGATCGGTCAGCGTCATATTTCCGAAGCCGTTCTCAGGCATGCTGTCGCCTCTGAGCGTCCCCCCGGATTCCTTCATAAAGGTGGTATCTGATGAGGCAAATGCATTTGGATACATGTGAAAATATAAATCACTTACTGGCTTTACTCCGGGGTGTGTCCAGGTTACTGTCTCAGAAGCTTTTAAGGTTTCTGTGTCAGGAACAAGCTGGACATCAATGTGATACTCGACTACCCGCTGGCTTAAAGCCTCCTCTGCCGGGACGGGTGCGCTCTCAGGCAATACCTGCTGTGGTACGGCTGCAGGCGCTGTGCCGCTGGAGGACTTGGCCTCTTTTGAAGCAAAGCTAGTAACAGAAGCTGTTGAGCTATCTCCTGAAAAGGCCCATATTCCTCCTCCCAGCAGCGCGAGGATGGCCAGGGTCGCAAAGATGATGTACTTTAATGACAGTGACTTCATAGTGTGATTCCTCCCGTGACAAGCATCTACGGGATGTATATGTTTGCAATCGCCGCATTATTAGCTAAAATTAAATTATTCGTAAGAGGAAGGGTGTGCACTCGTGGACAACATACAACCGGAGGGCAAGAAACAGATTGCCTTAAATATTGTGAACGCTAAAAGTAAACATAAAGGCTTTGGAGCAGGCTCTATAGATCTCAACAACGTTTCACCTGTCATTATTGATGGTGATGTGGCGGTTATTGATATCGGTGCCATGCATGCCAAGAGCAAGGTGGAAAAAGGAATTAAATTTTCCATGAATCGTGAAGATGTACCGAATGGAAGACAGGTTTGGGTGGTATGGGTAGCGGTAGACCGTACATTGGAAGCTCAATTTTATGGTGGAATCACAGCCTGTGAAATGTGGATTGATACAGAAGCGCGCCGCGGATGGAAAATTCTTGCCGAGCATGTCAATAAGCTGGATGCAGCTCTTAAACGCAAGATCGATGTGGCAGGGCTTGGAGCCATTGAGAAGTCGGCGCTCAAATCCCTTCTGATCTCTCATAATGAAGCATGGTGGAATGCATCCTCAGATGAGCTTAAAGCTGCACTGACTGAATAGTATAGGAGCCTCCAGAAGGGTTATCCGATATAAAAAAAGCTTCGACCTCCGGAAATAGGAGCGTCGAAGCTTTTTTAATTTATGATTTGCTTGTACTGCTAAGCTTGCGTTTGAGCTGACTCACTCTGGCTTGGCTAATCCCGAGGATTTCTGCAAGTTCTTTTTGGTTGGCATAGGGATGATCTTCAATAGCTTGTTCCAGACGTTGGCACATTTCCTCTGTCTTCGACTTTCGGATGCTGGTGTTGTGCTCTGGTGCCTCAACAACAAAATCCTCACGTGACTCTGGCAATTGAGACATGCGTTCAGGATCGACAATTTCTTTTAGACAGCTGCTACAAATAAACTGCTCTTTATAGTAGGTGACATGGTCGTGGCTTCTGCAAAATGTACACTCTGTCGAGGTGTACTTCCTAAGGACGATGATTTTTTCGTCTAAAACAAAAAATTCGATAGGATCACCAATGTCGATATTACGCGTCATACGGATTTCTGCGGGAACCACAATTCTCCCAAGACTGTCTAAACTCCGGATCATGCCTGTATCCTTCATCCCATGTCCCTCATTTACATCAATTTATTTTGGTTTCTAATAACTATTATAGCAGTAATTGAGAGTTAAGAGAATGGGGTAAGCATAATAAATAAAACGGTTACATCCCTTATGTGATAAGTGATATTTGAATTTGGAAATTCTGTTGTTACTACAATATATAACTTATAAAAAAGAAAAACCCCTTCAATATAAATGAAGAGGCTAATTCAACCACCAGCGTTTAATGTTCTTCCATAGGGAACGGTTCTCTTCCGCAGGATCAACCTTGCTTTGTGTGTCATCGACAGCAGGAGCGGCGCCAGTTCCATGCAATTCGCAGTATTCGGTGGGCTCAGTTCCACTAATAAAGGTTTCCAGTTCTTTGTCGGGACATGCTGCTGTAGCAAGTTTACCGGATTGTGGATTGACGTATACGCTGACCACTCCATCTGGAATGGGGAAAATTTTTGGAGGGACATTTTCCAGCGCTTTTTCAGTAAATTGGGCGAAAATGGGAGCCGCACGCCGTCCGTCGGTAGTTGCGATGTCGCGCCCCTTGTCGTATCCAACCCAGACTGCCGTGGATAGCTCCGGGGTGAATCCTACCATCCAGCCATCTGTATCCGTAGTGCCGGTCTTGCCGGCTACCGGACGTTTGATTATGGAAGCCACACGATTACCCGTCCCCCCAGTCTCGAATACCCCCTCCATTAAACGAGTCAGGACATAGGCAGCTGAAGGTTCTACGACGGTTACTCCTTTGGGTTGAGGTGCTTCATACAGGACCATGCCATTCGAATCGGTTATTTTTAGAATGGCTGTGGTCGGCATTTTCTGACCGCTGTTTCCAATTACAGCAAAAGCCGCAGCCATTTCAAGCGGACTGATCGGTGAAGTGCCTAGTGCCAGCGAAGGTACGCTTTGAAGTGGACTGTCAATGCCCATCTTCGCAGCCATTTCGCTCACTTTATCCGCGCCGATCTTCATAATTGTATTAACAGCATAGATATTGTCCGATGCTGCGATAGCTTGCCGCATATTAATTTCACCCAGATACTTATCCCCAAAGTTTCGGGGCTGATACGTTTTGCGGTTGTTATCATAATGAAACATCGTTGGCTGACTATTGAAGACCGAAAGTCCTGTCATCTCTTTGGAAGAGAGTGCGGCCAAATACATAATCGGCTTAAAGGAAGAACCCGGCTGGCGTGTGGTGGCCAAAGCATGATTGTACTGGTTGGTACGATAATTTTTTCCGCCGACCATTGCTTTGATGTAACCGGTGCGAGGATCGATGGATACAAGCGCAGTCTCCAGATCACTAGTTTGATCCATCTCTTTATCAACGGCATTTTCTGCGGCATGCTGCATGTCAGGGTCAAGGGTGGTATAGACATTTAGTCCGCCTTGCTCCAGCTCATCATTACTGATGTGGAGCGATTCTATAGCCAAATTGCGGATATAATCCCGGAAATAAGGCGCAGCTACAAGCGTATCCTTTTGTCCTTGCGGCTTGAAGTTTAAGTTCTCTTGGACAGCTTGTCCGGCTTCTTCCTGAGTGATATTACCTAAATTCGCCATGACGGTCAGGATGATTCTCTGGCGCTTTTTAGCATTGTCCATGTGGTTGTATGGTGAATAATAGGTAGGTCCCTTTGGAATTCCAGCCAGCATGGTACTCTCTGCCAGGTCTAAATCAGCTGCAGATTTACCAAAATACATCCGTGAGGCTGCTTCAATGCCGTAAGCACCGTGGCCATAATAGATATTATTTAAATACATGTTCAGGATTTCATCTTTGCTGTATTTCATCTCCAGCTGCATCGTATAGACAGCTTCTTTAGCCTTGCGCGTCCACGTTTTTTCATGGGATAGGTAGAGGTTACGTGCGAGCTGTTGAGTTAGCGTACTAGCACCCTGCGACCGGTTCCCCTCTTCCAGATTGACAAGAACAGCTCGTGCCATCCCTTTCAGATCAAATCCGGAATGCTCATAAAATTTACGATCCTCGACTGCTAGTGTAGCTTCAATGAGCAGGGGAGAAATTTGACTTAATTTGACGGGTTCACGGCTGCGGCCGTCTGAGGTAAAGGTGGCAAGAACATTGCCCCGGGAGTCAAACAGCTTGGAGCGCACATCATCGCTAATCGGTGGAAGATCTTTTTGATATAGATAACCGAGCAGAGCTCCGGTGGTTAATACAAATAATATGATCAAGGCTGCCAGCAGCCGAAATAAACGCCGGAAGCGGCTTTTTCGTTTCGGTGGATTCGTTGATTCGCGTGTCATGGCACCAGACTCCTTTCTTTCATATTATGGGGAAGGATCTGGAAGGATATTCATTAGGGATATGGAGGGTAACAAATTGTTTCTATTTTGTGATTGTTTAAGGTAGATAGGGTATCCTCTCTGGCGGTATAACAGAGTAGGGATTGTGAGTAAGGGTATATACATATTAGGAGGTGTCATCATGAAATGGACGAAAAGGATTCATAAGACGACAATAACCGCCCTCTCGGCGACGCTTATTATGGTTTCAGGCTGGAGTGCACCTGTAACTTCTGTACATGCTGCACCAGCGACTTGCGGCACGGGAGATCACGGCTTGCTACAGGCCCTGCAAAACAAGCATTCAGGCGATGTATCCACACCGCTTAGCTTTTCTGATGTTCAGTTTTTGAATGGGAATATTGGACGGGCAGCAGGTAATGGATTTATGATTGGTACCTCTGACGGAGGTTGCCATTTTCAAGAGATCTATCAAGGCCAATGGAGCTTCAAACAATTCGATTTTCCCGATAATGTACATGGCTTTGCTCTTGCTTCTGTAGAGGAGGGGCAGGCTCAATATTTAATTGGTACCTCTAACGGTGGCTCGGAGTGGAAGAGACTTTCGAACAATGCCGTCAGCTTTGAAAGAATAAATTTTATCGATAGTAAGAAAGGTTTTGCTTATGAGAGAGCCGCCACGTTTTACACCAAAGACGGGGGGCTGAGCTGGAGTAAAATTTCCACCCCACCCAATACACGAGGCGCTTATTTTAGTGACCGGAATACCGGCTGGGCGGTTGTAATCGTGCCGGGAAGCGGATATCGGGTAATGAAGACCACAGATGGAGGGGGAACTTGGAGCCTTTCATTGAAGGCGGCTTTTGCCGAGCCCGAGTTTGGACAAATCTCCGCTAAGGGAGATCAGGTCGCTGTATTGCTCTATGGCGGTACGGGGATGAGTCAGACCTCTTACTCGCTGTATGAAAGTGCGAACAGGGGGAAAAGTTGGAATCGTGTGATCGCTCAGGAAACTGCCGGCGGCGGACCTGCGCCAGGCAGTGGCAAGGCTGAATTCAATAAAGGGCCAGCCGCTGGCAAACCCGGGAATCTGCAGCTTGTGGGAAACAGCACATCTTTTTTAGTGGGATTTTCCCCAGCAGCAGAGAAAGTGGCAGTTGGACGCTCTTATAACGGCGGTAAGCAATGGGCTAATCTTCCGGAGCTCGCTGGTTATGACGGGGTAACTTCCTTTACTAGTAATAAAGAGGGCTGGCTCGCCATCCATGAGCTTGATTACTCTTCCTTGTATGTGACCAAAGACGGCGGAGCTTCATGGGAACGCAGGTTTTCTTTAAAAGTGATGACCCAATAATTCTCTTCAATAAAAAATATAAGGGTCCGAAGTATTGTAAACATCGCAAATAGGCAGCAGAGCAGCGATTCTCCGGATACTTGGAGAATCGCTGCTCTGTATTTTTTATCCTTGGTTGCTTGCTTGAATAGTACCCTTATCAGTGGCCTTATCAGATCCCTCATCCTCGGAGGGGTACGGACCCAGTTGACGTTATTTGCAAATTTTCGGCCTTTGGGATAGGGTTTCGGACTCCAGTAACACTATTCCCTAGAAAGAGGTTCAAATGGGTTGTTTTTTATGCCAATAGCGACTAAGGGGTCCGTTATCACACCGAATATGGAATCATCCTGCGTTTAGGGTCATCTATGTCCGATAGGTGCTTGGTAGGTGCAAATATTATCGAAGTAAATGATATACATAGAGAATGGACGTTCAAAGTGTGCTTTTAATCATCAATATGGTAATATTTTATGTGCTTATGAAGATATGCTTGATTCTGTATTGAAATGCTTCTTTGAACTGGATTATAGTGTACAATGGGAAAGCGAAATAGGCCTTTGATTAATATAAAAATGTTTAAGCTTTGCCATTAGACGTTTTTCTTATGCAGAATGCAGAGGCTTGCAGAATGGAGGAACGTGTGATGCCTGAAATACAGTCTGACAAATATGATGTCTCTATAACGCTCGTGAGCCTTCAAGATGGTCAGCGAAATGTTATGGAAGCGAATGGAGAAGTAACATCCAAGGGACCGCATCTATATATTCAATATGAAGAATTAGAGCAGGGTCCTCGCGGAGAGGAAGTTTCTGTTCGTACAACGATAAAGATTGCAGGCAATCAACTGAAGCTAATCCGCCATGGCGGGATTCAGTCGGAGCAGAGCTTTGAAGCTGGACGGCGTCTGCCAGGATTCTACCGCTCGCCATATACTCAGTTCAATCTTTCTACGGAAACGAACAAGCTGGAAGTTGTGCGCGAAGGGCGTTCTTTAACGGTTGCCTGGGAATATGATTTGTACGTTTACGAGGAATTGACAGGAAAGTTCGCTATTAGTTTGCATATACAGGAGGAACCGAAATTATGACACATAGTAAGAATCCGTTAGAGCTTGTAAATGAACGGGTAAAAGAAGCCATCGCCGATGCGATTGTGAATGCTGGGCTGGTTGCACCGGAAGAGGTTCCGGATATTGTACTTGAAGTACCAAGAGATAAGGCGCATGGTGATTTGGCTACGAACGCTGCTATGCAGCTGACCAAAATTGCTAAACGTAATCCACGCCAGATTGCTGAAGCTATTATTGAGCATTTGGATACGAGCCGAGCTTCTATTGAGAAAGCGGAGATTGCAGGACCAGGCTTTATTAACTTTACCCTGTCTAAGAATTACTTGTACCCAATCATCAGCCTTGTTGCTGAGCAGGGGGATGACTATGGCCGTATTAATCTGGGTCAAGGTCAGAAGGTTGAAATGGAGTTCGTCAGTGCCAATCCAACGGGTAGCCTACATTTAGGGCATGCCCGTGGCGCTGCTGTCGGTGATGCGCTGTGTAATGTGCTTGATTATGCAGGTTATGAAGTGACCCGGGAATATTATATTAATGATGCCGGTAACCAAGTGGCTAATCTGTGTAAATCCATTGAAACCAGATACCTTCAGGAGCTGGGACAAGAGGCAGAAATGCCGGAAGATGGTTACCATGGTGAGGATATTAAGGGTTTTGCGAAGGAGCTTGTGGCAGAAAAGGGCGATACCTTGCTCGAGATGAGCCCTAGTGAGCGCGCTGCTTTTTTCCGGACCTATGGACTTAATAAAGAGTTGGATAAAATCAAACGTGATCTAGGTCTTTTCCGTGTAAACTTCGATATCTGGTTCAGTGAAACCTCGCTGTATGAGAACGGAGAAGTACTGCGCTCGCTGGACGAGCTCCGTGATCGTGGAGAAGTGTATGAGCAAGATGGGGCAACCTGGCTGCAAACGACAAAATACGGGGATGATAAAGACCGTGTCTTGATCAAAAATGATGGCACATATACCTACCTTACCCCGGATATTGCTTATCACAGCGATAAGTATGGCCGCGGTTACGATAAAATGATTAACATTTGGGGCGCTGATCACCATGGTTATATTCCTCGGATGAAGGCGGCAATGTCAGCCCTTGGCAATGATCCTGAGAAGCTAGTGGTTCTGATTGCTCAGATGGTCAGCCTGTTCCAGAATGGTGAAAAGGTCAAAATGTCCAAACGTACCGGCAAAGCGGTTACGATGGAAGATTTGATGGAGGAAGTAGGGATCGATGCGATTCGTTATTTCTTCACCATGCGCAGCATGGATTCTCATCTTGATTTCGATATGGATTTGGCGATCTCTACTTCTAATGAAAATCCTGTATTCTATGTTCAATATGCGCATGCGCGTATTTGCAGTATTTTCCGTCAGGCAGAGGAGCAAGGGATTTCTATCCCTGATTACGCTGAAATTGACTTCTCCAAGCTGACAGCAGTGCATGAATATGACCTGCTGCGCAAAATTGGTGAGCTCCCGGCAGAAATCGCTGTTGCGGCTGAAGGTTATGCTCCACATCGCCTCATTCGTTATGTATATGAGCTGGCTGCGATGTTCCACAGTTATTACAAAGCTGAACGTGTAATTACTGAGGATGCTGCTCAAACCGTGGCGCGTCTTGCTCTGCTGGGCGCAACACGTACTACTATTGCCAATGTACTGCGTCTTGTCGGAGTTTCTGCACCGGATCGCATGTAAATCAACAGCAAACGACAAAAAATCCGCCTTCCGGTTTCCTGGGGGGCGGATTTTTCTTTGCTGCCGTTCTTCGCACCGGCATCAGCTGTGCTAACGTCAGAGTGACCCACCCGGTGCCCGGGCGGGGTCTACACGTTCGCGGAGACCGAACGCTTCGCCCTTACTCCTGCTCTCAGCAGGCGTAGGGCATCGGCAGAGCCGCCGCCTAGGGATGCGCGGCGCTGCCCCTTACGCAGCCGCACCGGGGACGCGGTGCGGCGCAAGAGCAGCTTCAGCTCCCTTGGCGTGAGGCCCGGTCGCAGTGCGAGCAGCAGTGCGGCGGCTCCCGTGACATGCGAGGTCGCCATGGAGGTGCCGCTCATTTCTTTGTAGCCCTCCTTCAGCCAGCAGGAGGGCACGCCTTCGCCGGGCGCGTATACATCGATATATGAACCGCGATTGCTGAAGCCGGCAACCCGGTGTCTTTTATCGATGGCGCCCACGGCTATCGTCTCGGGATAACGTGCGGGATAGTCCCCGCCACGTTTGCCGTCATTCCCAGAGGAGGCAATGACGGCGATTCCGGCCCGATACGCTTTTATAACCACATTGTGGAGCGCCTTGCTTCTAGTCTTCATTCCAAAGCTCATATTAATGACGTCGATTCGGTTCTGCACACACCAATCAATACCTAGCACAATATCGGATACATAGGCTGATCCACTATGATCAAAAGCCTTGACTGGATATAGCAGCGCTCGCGGCGCCACTCCCATCATTCCGCGATTCCCCCCTGCTGCCGCTAAGGTTCCGGCGATATGAGTTCCGTGCCCATTATCATCCAGCGGCAGCATTCCGCGGTGTAGTAGGTTGACTCCAGTGGCTAATGAATGCTTCAGATCGGGATGACGGTAATCCGCGCCGGTGTCAATGACGCCGATTTTGACGTGAACTCCGGTTGATTTAGACCATGCCTGAGGAGCATGAATCGCTTTCACCCCCCATGGGAGCGCTGCGATTCCGCTTTTTTCGTTAGCTATGGAATGGATTTGGATTTGCAGATCGTCTTCGACATTTAGAAGGTCTGCAAATCGGTTCATCAGCTTTCCGGCGGCAGCGGGCACGAAGAAGGCCCGAATCAGCGGAGATACCTGTACTTGCCGCAGCTCGGGCTGCTTTGCTTTTAGAGCCTTCCATTGGGAGAAAGCTCCGGCATACTGGCGGGGATCGTTGAAGGTAAGAATACGCCGCTCACCATTTTTGGGGGCAACCGATATTTCTTCAAGAAGCATGTTCCAAAATTTGTAATAGTCCATAGGTTTCGCTGTCCCTCCTCGGTGCCCTGCTGCCATATTGTATGAGCGGAGGGAGGGGTCCGAATGGGAACTTGCCCTTTTTTAAGGAAATGGGCTGCCCAGCGTGTCAAAAGACGGCGCTTTACATAAAATAAACAGAAGAGATTAAAACTCTCTTTGTAACATCCCGTAAGGAGCCGATCCTTGGCGTGGATACAGTCATGCGCGGAGGTCTTCCTCCGCCTTTTTAAATCCCATTTCTAAAAACTTTGGGTGCGGCGAACCTTGCTACAATTACATATCAACTCTTCTTGATGAAGACAGGTTTCCTGTATGGATAATAAGCAGGAGGCTTTTTCTGTTGGGCGGTTCTTGCATTTGACTTGCATTTTGTTGTTAAATAGGTTTTACTTAGTTTTGTTAATGGATATTATTGAAATAAACCGTAATGTGAACAATGCGTGAGAGGAAGTGTCCTTTAGTGAGTACGCCACTCAATTTAAAGCTAGACCCTGAGAAAGTTAAAGAAATGCCAATGGTGGATCTTGCCTTTCTGGTGCTTAAAGCAGCCAATACACCGTATTATTACCGTGATCTGATGGTCGAGGTAGCCAAGTTACGCGGCATGACCGATCAAGAAAGCCAAGATACTATTGCCCAGTTATATACCGAGATTAACATTGACGGGCGTTTTGCCTGTGTCGGAACCAACCTTTGGGGACTGAAACGCTGGTATCCTCTTGAGCGCTCCGATGATCCGGTTGGTAACACTAAACGGGTGCGCATCATCAACGATGAAGACGATGATTTGGAAGATGACGATTTTGCTGATGAAGAAGAAAACTACACAGCTGAAGAAGAGGATTTCGACGCTATCGATGAAGATCGCGACGACCTCTATTCTGACGACGACAGCGAAGAAGAAGTCGACGAAGATGTCGTGATCGATGAAGATGACATAGACGAAGACGATACGGACGAAGACGATGCAGAAGATGGCGACGATGAAGATTCCGAGGATGACAAGTAAGATCAATAATCAGAAGAGTCTTGTCTGTGGCATAATTCCTCCCTTGACAGTGGGGGATCGTCAGAGTAAACTATTGCATGGGCTTATCATGTAAGTTAATAAACGTGTTTTCTAAAATAAAAAGTGCCCCGGTTCTACGGGTGTCACTTTTTTGTTTTTTTAGATGCAAAGTAGCTGTAGATTAATGGAATTTGAGGGATGACGGTTTATGTTTTCCCCGGTGAATTAAACTTTTGATTTCCCCTGTTTTGATGATAGTAAAACGGGTTACGATAAACACCATGTGCCGCTTTTATGTTTGGACTTTATTTAGGAGGGTTTTACAGTGACAAAGTATATTTTTGTAACGGGTGGCGTTGTGTCTTCCCTGGGTAAAGGCATTACCGCCGCTTCGCTGGGCAGGCTGCTCAAGAACAGAGGTCTAAAGGTAACGATTCAGAAATTTGATCCGTATCTTAACGTAGACCCTGGAACAATGAGCCCTTACCAGCACGGAGAAGTCTTCGTAACGGATGACGGTGCAGAGACTGACCTTGACCTTGGGCACTATGAACGGTTTATTGATATCAATCTGTCGAAGAACAGCAATGTGACGACAGGTAAGATCTATTCATCCGTAATCAGCAAGGAACGTCGTGGAGAGTACTTGGGTGGAACTGTACAAGTTATCCCGCATATTACGAATGAGATCAAAGAACGCGTGTTCCGCGCGGGCCGCGAGACCAACTCTGATGTTGTTATCACAGAGATCGGCGGTACTGTAGGGGATATTGAAAGTCTTCCGTTCCTGGAAGCGATTCGTCAAATCAAGAGTGATATTGGCCGGGAAAATGTGATGTATATCCACGTAACCTTGATTCCTTATATCAAGGCTGCTGGAGAAGTGAAGACGAAGCCGACACAGCATAGCGTTAAAGAGCTGCGCAGTATCGGTATTCAACCGAATGTCATCGTGTGCCGTACGGAATATGAGCTTTCCGCAGATATGAAAGCCAAAATCGCACTCTTTTGCGATATTGATGCTAATGCTGTTGTGGAATGCCGCGATGCTTCGACGTTATATGAAGTTCCATTGAACCTTCGTGATGAAGGATTGGACGAGATTGTTGTTAATCATTTGAAGCTTACAACACCTGCGCCAGATATGCGCGAATGGGAAAGTATGCTTAGCCGGATTCAGAAATTAGAGAAGACAGTAGAAATCGCAATTGTAGGTAAGTACGTAGCACTGCATGACGCTTATTTGAGCGTTGTTGAATCACTTTCACACGCAGGTTTTGCTGCGAATGCAGAGGTTAAGATCCGCTGGGTGAATGCAGAGGAAATTACGGATGAGAACGTGGACGAAATGCTGCGTGGTATTGGCGGTATTCTTGTTCCTGGTGGTTTCGGTGATCGGGGAATCGAAGGTAAAATCTCCGCTATTCGTTATGCCCGTGAGCAATTGATACCTTTCTTTGGCATTTGCCTTGGAATGCAGGTTTCTGTAATTGAATATGGCCGTTCTGTTCTTGGACTACAAGGTGCAAACAGCTCCGAAATCGATCCAAATACACAATATCCATTGATTGATTTGCTTCCTGAGCAAAAAGATATTGAAGATATGGGCGGCACTATGCGTCTTGGGTTGTATCCTTGTAAGATTATTCCGGACTCTCTGGCAATGTCTTGCTATGATGATGAACTGGTATATGAGCGTCACCGTCACCGGTATGAGTTCAACAATGCTTACCGTGACGAAATTGAAAAAGCAGGACTGGTTATCTCCGGAACTTCTCCGGATGGCCGTCTAGTTGAGATCGTAGAGCTTCCAGAGCATCCGTGGTTCCTCTCGGTTCAATTCCACCCGGAATTCACTTCACGTCCGAACCGCCCGCAACCGCTATTCCGTGAATTTGTCAAAGCCTCTTTGACGCATTCCGAGCAGCAATAATTTATACACAGACAGAAAGAACCCTCGGTTCTTAAATAGTCGAAGAGAGCCTTCATCCGAAGGCTCTCTTTTTGTATTACCCTTTAATAGAAATATTGTAACTGACATTTATTTCATTTTAGACTCTTTATTTACCCATTTTATCCAATTAGCAGGATTTGGACAGTAAAGCACGAATAATAGGTTTCGTATGGAGTAGTTTCTAAAGGGGCCGGTCGCTGTGGAGAGCGCGGTATAGTCAATCTGCCTTAATTTCTGGGAGGGTATCGTATGGAAAAGAAGAAAGTATTAATTGTCGATGATCAGAATGGGATCCGGATTCTTCTTATGGAAGTGTTCAATAGTGAGGGATATACAACATTTCAAGCGGCTAACGGAAAATTGGCATTAGACATTGTTCGCAGCGAGTCACCCGATTTGGTCTTACTCGATATGAAAATACCGGGAATGGATGGACTCGAGATTTTGAAGCATCTAAAGGAGATCAATCCGTCCATTAAGGTCATTATGATGACGGCATATGGTGAACTGGACATGATTAAGGAGGCGACCAAGCTAGGGGCGTTAATGCATTTTACAAAGCCGTTCGACATAGACGAAATGCGCGTAGCGGTAAACATGCATCTTCATAACAAGTCTGTGGATCAATGCAGTTAGAACGGTGATTTCTGTATCGGTCCTATTTCGCGTGGTGACTCCGAAGAGGATGAGTGTAATTGTTATATGGGCTGGATAAAAATCGTCCCACCGGGACATTTTTTTGTTTACCCTATTTAGTATTTGACACAGGATGTGCTATAATAAGCCTGTATGTGATGTCGGTTTAAAAACATAGCCAACCAACATTCTTAGGAGGATGAAACCATGCCATTAGTATCTATGACAGACATGTTGAACAAAGCACTTGAAGGAAAATATGCAGTAGGTCAGTACAACATTAACAACTTGGAGTGGACTCAAGCTATTCTTGGTGCCGCTGAACAAGAAAAATCACCAGTAATCCTTGGTGTATCTGAAGGCGCAGCACGCCACATGGGCGGCTTCACTACTGTTGTTAAAATGGTTGAAGGTCTAATTATTGACATGAATATCACTGTTCCTGTAGCTATCCACCTTGACCATGGATCTAGCTTTGATAAATGTAAAGCAGCAATTGATGCTGGATTTACATCCGTAATGATCGACGGTTCCCATCACCCAATCGATGAGAACATCGATATGACTAAAAAAGTCGTTGAATATGCTCACGCTAAAGGCGTTTCTGTAGAAGCTGAAGTAGGTACTGTTGGTGGACAAGAAGACGACGTTATCGGCGGCATCATGTATGCTAAGCTTGATGAGTGCGTACGTATTGTGAAAGAAACAGGTATCGACACCCTGGCTCCTGCACTTGGTTCCGTTCATGGACCTTACCATGGCGAGCCTAACCTCGGATTCAAAGAAATGGAAGAAATCCGTGACGCTACTAACATCCCAATGGTTCTTCATGGTGGTACAGGTATTCCTGAACATGACATCAAGAAAGCCATCTCCCTGGGTACTTCCAAAATCAACGTGAACACTGAGAACCAAATCGTGTTCGCAAAAGTGGTTCGCGAAGTTCTAGCTGCTAAACCTGATGCTTATGATCCACGTACATTCATCGCACCAGGTCGCGATGCAATCAAAGAAACCGTTATTGGTAAAATTCGCGAATTTGGATCCAACAACAAAGCCTAATCATTGTAGCTTCCGCCTCAGGTGGACAAGCAATTTGTTAAAGGATAGGGCTATTACTCTGTCCAGTTTAATAGTTTGATGAGGAAAGCACACCGCTTAGCCGGTGTCTTTCCATTTTCATCACTAAAAGTCCACAGCACGTATTGCCCACCCAGCTGCAATACACGTAGGGGGAAATTGATAAATCTATGGAAAAATTAATGATTGGCGGTGGACGTCCGCTAGAGGGCGTTGTAACCATCAGTGGAGCAAAGAATAGTGCCATCGCGCTTATTCCTGCGGCAATTTTGGCCGAATCTGAAGTTGTTCTGGATAATTTACCGTCCCTTAGTGATGTAGCCGTATACTCCGAAATCTTGCAAGAGCTTGGCGCTAATGTATCCTGGTCAGGCAATCAGATGAGAATTGACCCTTCACGTATTGTATCTATTCCAATGCCCAATGGGCCGGTTAAGAAACTTAGAGCTTCGTATTATATGATGGGAGCTCTGCTTGGAAGATTCAAAGAAGCGACAATAGGTCTTCCTGGTGGCTGTAATTTTGAACCTCGTCCAATTGATCAACATATCAAGGGATTCGAGGCTTTGGGAGCCACAGTTACCAACGAACATGGTTCTATCCACTTATATGCAAAAGAGCTACGCGGTGCGAAGATTTATCTGGACGTATCAAGCGTAGGTGCCACTATAAACATCATGCTGGCGGCTTCACGAGCCAAAGGCTCTACAATTATTGAAAATGCGGCTAAAGAGCCTGAGATTATAGATGTAGCTACCCTATTGAACTCTATGGGCGCTGTTATTAAAGGCGCTGGTACAGAAACCATCCGGATCGAAGGGGTCTCGGAAATGCACGGTTGCCGTCATTCCATTATTCCCGATCGGATTCAAGCAGGAACTTATATGATTGCCGCTGCGGCTACGCGCGGTAATGTGTTGATAGATAATGTTATTCCTAAGCACTTGGAAGCCTTAACAGCCAAGCTTTTAGAGATGGGCGTGGATATTGAAGAGCTTGATGAAAGTATCCGAGTTATAGGTAGAGCTAATTATGAACATGCAGATGTTAAAGCACTGACCTATCCTGGATTTCCTACAGATTTACAATCTCCTATGACAAGTATGCTGACACAGGCAGAAGGGGTTAGTGTGCTTAGCGATTTCGTCTACAGCAACCGCTTCAAGCATGTGCCAGAGTTGGTAAGAATGGGCGCAAAGATTCGTGTTGAAGGCCGATCTGCAATTATTGAGGGCAGTAAACTTAATGCTGCTAAAGTAAAGGCAGCTGATCTGCGTGCGGGTGCAGCCCTTGTCATTGCCGGGTTAACAGTAGAGGATGGTATTACTGAAGTGACCGGCGTAGAGTATATTGATCGTGGTTATGATAATTTAGTGAGCAACCTTCGGCAACTTGGTGCTCATGTTTGGCGTGAGAATGAATAATATTAGGATATCCCGCTTGGAAGGAGTATTAATTTGCGGTTAAACCGCATATTTCCTTCCATTTGGGGTAATACTAACCTAATGAGCATTTTAATAGAATCATATTTTTGCCTAGTAGATAGACTAGGAAGAACTCATTTAAAAATTGAATAGGTGGTTATTACATGGATCTTCAAATTTCCGATCTGGAAGAAATGAAGCTGACCGAGTTATATAAGCTGGCCAAGAAATACCAGATTCCTTATTACGGACAGCTGAAGAAACGGGAACTGATCTTTGCGATCCTTCGGGCACAGGCAGAGCAGAGCGGTCTCATGTTTATGGAAGGCGTACTAGAAATTTTGCCTGAGGGCTATGGATTTCTTAGGCCGATTAACTATTTGCCCAGTGCTGAAGATATTTACATCTCAGCTTCACAAATTCGTAAGTTTGATCTCAGAAGCGGAGATCTTGTGTCTGGTAAATGTCGGACACCAAAAGAAAATGAACGATATTTTGGCCTGCTTCAAGTCAATGCCGTTAATGGCGAGAACCCTGCTAGTGCAGCGGAGCGTCTTCATTTTCCAGCATTAACACCACTTTATCCGCAAGACAAGCTACCGCTTGAAACATCCCCTACTCATTTGTCTACCCGAATAATGGATTTGCTCGCTCCTGTAGGTTTGGGGCAGCGGGGTTTGATTGTAGCACCTCCAAAAGCAGGAAAAACGCTCCTCTTAAAAGAAATTGCCAATAGTATTTCCACTAATAATCCTGAGATTGAGCTCTTTGTATTGCTGATTGATGAACGTCCTGAAGAAGTAACCGATATGCAGCGTTCTGTAAAAGGCGAAGTGGTTGCATCGACGTTTGATGAGCTTCCAGAGAATCATATTAAAGTGGCTGAGCTTGTGTTGCAAAGGGCACTTCGTTTAGTTGAGCACAAGAAGGATGTAGTTATTCTTTTGGATAGCATTACGCGTCTGGCGCGTGCTTATAATCTGGTGGTTCCACCATCTGGACGTACACTTAGCGGGGGGATTGACCCGGCGGCTTTTCACCGGCCGAAGCGGTTTTTTGGTTCTGCACGGAATGTGGAAGAAGGCGGCTCATTAACTATTTTGGCAACAGCATTAATAGATACTGGCTCGCGTATGGATGATATTATATATGAAGAATTTAAGGGTACCGGTAATATGGAGCTTCATTTGGACCGCAAATTGGCGGAACGCCGGATATTCCCAGCTATCGATATTCGTCGTTCAGGTACACGTCGCGAAGAAGTGCTCTTGAGCAAAGAAGAACTGGATACGATTTGGGCGATTCGCAAAAATATGAACGAGTCCTACGATTTTGTGGAGGGATTCATCAAAAAGCTGCGTGATACGAAGACTAATGCTGAGTTCTTGGCATCCTTTGACGTTGCTGGGGCAAAAACAACACCAAACGGGACTGCAAGTAACGGAGGCACCTCCAACAGCGGTACAGCTGCTCGTCGTACCACACGGGCGAAGACACCTTCAGTACCTACAACTTGAGAATTGATAATAAGAGGAGACTAACATGTATTTGGTATATGCCGACGGGCAAGGAAACGTATATGATCATCCCGAACTGTACGGGCTAGCCCGTAGTGGGGATATGATTGTTGAAATGCTGGAGGAAGAATTAATTCCATTACCAGAAGGTGCTACGCTCGTGGGCTTGCCTAGTACACGTGCTGTGGGTATGAATCCTGAGACGGGTGAAATGATGTCTTTGCCGGAAGGTTCGCAGGCTGTCGGAGCGCTGCTGCCGCAAGGCTACACTCGTCTATGTCTTCCTGGTTATGTGAAGACAGATAAGTCTTATAAGCTTCCTCTGTTTGGGTATTCGGCTGTAGTGTGGAAGGATGGCGGGTTCTATGTTGCGGCAGACCCTACCGATAATCCAGAGAAATGGAATCCACTTAATTGTGACAAAGAAGATCTTGAAGTCAGTGTTGGTGAGATGACAGCCAAATATCCTGATAACCGCCTCTATGAGCATCTTTCTAACTGTGCGCTTGGCTATGAATGCCTGACTTCCTCCAATACCTTTTTAGGGCGTTGGGAGGGCGGTGTACCCGTCTCTTATTCATGTAATGCTGGATGTTTTGGCTGTATTTCTGAGCAACCTGATGATAGCGGCTTTGTATCTCCGCAGACTCGGATGAATTTCCGGCCTACGGTCAACGAAATTTCACAAGTTATGTTGGAGCATTTAAAGACGCCTGAATCGATTATCAGCTTTGGACAAGGTTGTGAAGGGGAACCTTCCACGCAGGCAAAACTTATTATAGAAGCTATTCGTGAAGTGCGCTCGATTACTGATATGGGCTATATCAATATCAACACCAATGCGGGATTAAGCGATCATATGCGAGGAATCGTTGATGCTGGGCTCGATTTGATGCGTGTCAGCACAATCAGTGCCCTTGATGACCATTATAATGCTTATTACAAACCACGCGGTTATACATTGGCCAATGTAGAGAAATCTTTGAAATACGCTGCTTCGCAGGGCGTTTACACATCGATCAATTATCTGATCTTCCCTGGAGTGACTGATCGCGAAGAAGAGATTGAAGCGATGCTGGAGTTTGTAAGACGTACTGATCTGAAGCTTATTCAGATGCGCAATCTAAACATTGACCCGGAGAGTTATTTAGAGTTGATTCCTCCTGCCCAGGGTGAAATCCTTGGGATGAAGACGATGCTTGATATTTTCCGCGATGAACTGCCGGATGTAGTTATAGGCTCTTATACACATGTGCCACCAGCAGATATGGCGCGGGCTAAGCGGCGGGGAATCAATATTTAAGCAGCTAAAATGTAAAAATGAAACATATTGCCCAATTTGATATTTCGTGCTAAAATACCACAGTGTAATCATATAACTCTGGGTCCGCATGAGGCTTAGGGCATGAGAGGTGAAATTCAAAATGCAAGAAGCAATTCAACCAAAGTATAATGTAACTAAGGTAACCTGCGCATGTGGCAACACTTTCGAAGCTGGCTCTGTTAAACAAGAGCTTCGTGTCGAAATTTGCTCCAACTGCCATCCGTTCTTCACTGGCAAGCAGAAGTTCTTGGATGCCGGCGGTCGCGTTGATAAATTTAAGAAGAAATATGGTATCTAATTTGAACAGTCGCTTTGCGGCTTAACAGTTAGATTGAGCCCCCAGCTGTATAGCTGAGGGGCTCATTTTATGTCTTAGAGTTGATTTTTGTCCGAGCGTGAGCTATACTTATCTTCGCCGTGCTAGACGGGGAGGTAGCGGTGCCCTGTAACTCGCAATCCGCTGTAGCGAGGTTGAATTCCTGTTAGAGGTGCTATCGATGTGAGGCCTTGGTTCCTACGGGCTGTGTTGACAGTTGGGTCCTCCGCAATGAGTGCTTATGAACCTGGTCAGGTCCGGAAGGAAGCAGCCATAAGTAAGATTACTCTTGTGCCGGAGGGTGGCCTAACTCGAGCAGTCATGTAGGGTTGCCGCTTGGATCGTAGCCATCAATAACAGGTGCACGGTTTATAATTCTGTTTATCATAGCATCTTTGCCACAAGCAAAGATGCTTTTTGTTTTTGGTCAATAGCCGATGAATATAGTATAATAAATTTGCGACAAATGCCGGGAAAGCGGCAGCTTAAGAGAGGGTAATGCATAGTGGAACATATCGCGCTGTACCGTGCTTGGCGGCCGCAGTCGTTTCAAGACATGGTTGGACAACAGCACATTATCCAAACGCTGCAGAACGCAATTCGTGAACAGCGGGTTTCGCATGCCTATCTGTTCAGCGGTCCGCGGGGAACTGGTAAGACAAGTGCTGCTAAAGTCTTAGCTAAAGCGGTTAACTGTGAACGTGGGCCAGGTCCGGAACCTTGTAACGAATGTCCATCCTGCTTGCGAATCGCTGCGGGTAATGTAATGGATGTGCAGGAAATAGATGCGGCATCAAACCGGGGCGTAGAGGAGATTCGTGATCTGCGTGAGAAGGTGAAGTATGCACCTACCGAGGTGCGCCGTAAAGTGTATATCATTGATGAAGTGCATATGCTGACGACAGAAGCTTTTAATGCTCTATTAAAGACTTTGGAGGAACCGCCGTCACATGCGATGTTTATTCTTGCGACAACGGAACCTCACAAATTGCCGGCGACAATAATTTCCCGTTGTCAGCGTTTTGACTTCCGTAGAGTGGCGTTAGAAGAACAGACCGCCCATCTGACTGCTATTTGTGAGAAGGAAGGGATTACAGCGGATAACAACGCATTGCAGTATATTGCCCGTCTATCTGATGGGGGTATGCGTGATGCATTGAGCTTGCTGGATCAGATTTCATCCTTTACAGATGGTAATGTTACGTACGAGCAAGTGTTAGGAATGACAGGGGGAATTCCCTCCGAGCAATTTGCACGTCTTGCCACTGCCATATTAGAAGGTGATATGGGTCTTCTTCTGGAGCTCGTTGAGCAGCTTATGCATGAAGGTAAAAGTGCAGATAAATGCCTAGAGAATCTCATGTATTATTTCCGTGATTTATTGATGATTAAGATGGTACCCGAGGCCGATCAATTAACAGAGAGGGTGCTGAATCCTGCTGAATTTAAAGATATGGCCACCGCATTTTCTCGGGAGCGTCTATTTCAGATTGTAGATACAATCAATAAATACCTAGGTGAAATGAAATACGCAACACATCCTCAGACACTGTTTGAAGTGGCGCTGATGAAGCTTTGCAGCTTGCAGCAAGAGGTAAGTCAGAGCGCCGCATTTGCTCCGTTAGGTGAAACAAATGCCGGAGTAAGCGCGAATCATTCGAGCGTTGACTCTGGTGAACTCGATCTTCTCAAAAGACAGATCGCAGCACTGGAGAAGAAGCTGGAACAGGCAATGCAATCCGGTGGTATTTCCGGAGGAGGGCGTGATGGTGCTCCTGCACCGAAATCGCACGCGGTTCCAACACCGCGGGTTTCTTCAGCCTCGAAAATGCCTCCTAACGTAGATAAGTTTATTGCTGGTAAGGATAGTCCCGATTTTGCAGCTATCTATAAACAGTGGAGCCTTGTCCTGCAGGGAGTAAAAGAGGAAAAGGTAACGGTTCATGCATGGTTTGTAGACGGTGAGCCAGTATCGATTATGGAGGATGCGGTACTTGTTGCATTCAAGAACACGATTCACCGCGATACTACTGAGAAGCCGGCAAACAGACAGGTTATTGAGAGTGTGCTTGCAGCTCGTCTAGGCAAACCTTATAGACTTGTAACCATGATGCTTCGTGACTGGAATGAAGCTGCCCAGAAGTCTGTGGGACAGACTGGCAAAGAAGAACTGCAGCTGGAGCATGAACACGATACTGCAGAAGCTAAACCTGAACCTTGGATTGATGAGGCTATCCAGCTTTTTGGAGAAGACCTTGTTGTCATAAAAGAGTAATATAAACTTACTAGCGCTAATTGCGCATTCCAAAGGAGAGACGATGTATGAATAATATGAACCAAATGATGAAGCAAGTTAAGAAAATGCAGGAGCAAATGCTTAAAGCTCAAGAGGAACTCGGAGGCAAGGTTATTGAGGGTTCATCAGGTGGCGGCGTAGTTACTGTTCAAGTAAACGGCCACAAAAAATTGCTGTCTATTCAAATTAAACCGGAAGCCGTTGATCCGGAAGATGTTGAAATGCTGCAAGATCTTGTAATCACTGCTGTAAATGATGCATTGACTCAAGCTGAAGAGCTTGCTAACAATGACATGGGTAAATTCACTGGTGGAATGAAGATCCCAGGCTTGTTCTAATAGCCCACTCCACTTCAGTCTAAAGGAGAATTATTAATTTGTATTATCCCGAACCGCTAGCTAAGCTGATCGATGCTTTTACGCGTTTGCCCGGGATTGGACCGAAGACAGCCGCCCGGTTAGCTTTTCATGTGCTTAACATGAAAGAGGATGAAGTCATTGATTTTGCAAAAGCGCTAGTAAGCGTCAAACGCAATCTTCACTATTGCTCGGTCTGCTGTAATATTACGGATACGGACCCATGTAAGATATGTCAGGACAAAACTAGAGATCCTTCAGTGATATGTGTGATTCAAGACTCTAAGGATTTGGTGGCTATAGAACGAACCAAGGAGTTTAATGGATATTACCATGTTCTTCAGGGTGCTATTTCACCTATGGAAGGTATCGGCCCTGATGATATTCGCCTGAAAGAATTATTGACCCGTCTGAGTGATGAGAGAGTAAGCGAGCTTATAATGGCGACTAACCCCAACATTGAGGGAGAAGCAACGGCGATGTACATTTCTCGTCTTGTTCGGCCGTTTGAGATTAAAATCACCAGGATAGCTCATGGCTTGCCTGTAGGTGGCGATCTTGAATACGCTGATGAAGTTACCTTGTCCAAAGCGTTGGAAGGCCGTCGCGAGCTATTCTAGCAGCTCTATAGTGGTATTTTTTAAAAAGGAAGCCCTCGGGTTTCCTTTTTTTTGTTCTAAGTTTGTCCCTATCCCGATATGAATGAGAATAACGAGATGTGTATTTTGGATCAAAATTATTCTGAGGAGGAATTAAAATGGGATGGTGGAGAGAGCTGTGGTGGGGAGTGGATAAGGAACAAGGCAAAAAGGAAAGTGAGGGATGGGAAACCCTCTTAGAGGTCCGTAAGGCGCATTCAGAGTGGGAGAGGGCGTACCTGATGTTCGACGAGGCGTTGGGACAGGATCAGATAGATTACGCGATATATATTTTGGAGGCTGCAGAACGTAAATATCAGATACATCTCAAACATGCAAAAAGCTTGGGGTTGAACAGCAGTCAAATATAAGGGCTTATAAATAATTGTATAAGGGGGATCTACATGCTTAGAATGATAGCTATGGGCGTATTGATATTATCCGTTATCTTATTAGGTTTAGTTGTATTTAGAAAAAAGCTGGGTTTTGGGTGGCTAAGTTTATTTGGGGTTCATTTGGTATTGGCTGCACTCGGGATATATGTAGTGAACTTCTCAGGTTTGCTCACGCAGGTGTATATCCCTTTGAACCCTGCAACTATAGGCGCAGTAACGGTTCTTGGGCTTCCTGGCGTGGTTATGTTACTCGGATTAAGAATAATTTTATTTTAATGCTTGACGTGGCTTTGAAAAATATGATACATTAAGTCTCGCCCGTTTGGACAAGCTGTTGATTAACAACTTGCTGAAATGGTCAAGCAAAAAAAGAAATTAAAAAAATGCTTGACGAAAACAAAGGCGCTGTGATATATTATAAAGGTCGCTGCTGACAAGCAACGACGACGAAAGATGAGACATTGATCTTTGAAAACTGAACAACGAGTGAGTGGGAAATCACGTAAGTGAAATCCAAAATTAGAGAATTAATTTTCTCGTCAGATGTTTCAAAATGAGCATATCGCTCTTTTCAATACTAATTGGAGAGTTTGATCCTGGCTCAGGACGAACGCTGGCGGCGTGCCTAATACATGCAAGTCGAGCGGAGTCATTTTGAAAGCTTGCTTTCAAAATGACTTAGCGGCGGACGGGTGAGTAACACGTAGGCAACCTGCCCTTCAGACTGGGATAACTACCGGAAACGGTAGCTAATACCGGATAATTTCTTTTTTCTCCTGAGAGAAGAATGAAAGACGGAGCAATCTGTCACTGAGGGATGGGCCTGCGGCGCATTAGCTAGTTGGTGGGGTAACGGCCCACCAAGGCGACGATGCGTAGCCGACCTGAGAGGGTGAACGGCCACACTGGGACTGAGACACGGCCCAGACTCCTACGGGAGGCAGCAGTAGGGAATCTTCCGCAATGGGCGAAAGCCTGACGGAGCAACGCCGCGTGAGTGATGAAGGTTTTCGGATCGTAAAGCTCTGTTGCCAGGGAAGAACGTCCGGTAGAGTAACTGCTACCGGAGTGACGGTACCTGAGAAGAAAGCCCCGGCTAACTACGTGCCAGCAGCCGCGGTAATACGTAGGGGGCAAGCGTTGTCCGGAATTATTGGGCGTAAAGCGCGCGCAGGCGGCTATTTAAGTCTGGTGTTTAAACCTTGGGCTCAACCTGAGGTCGCACTGGAAACTGGGTGGCTTGAGTACAGAAGAGGAAAGTGGAATTCCACGTGTAGCGGTGAAATGCGTAGATATGTGGAGGAACACCAGTGGCGAAGGCGACTTTCTGGGCTGTAACTGACGCTGAGGCGCGAAAGCGTGGGGAGCAAACAGGATTAGATACCCTGGTAGTCCACGCCGTAAACGATGAGTGCTAGGTGTTAGGGGTTTCGATACCCTTGGTGCCGAAGTTAACACAGTAAGCACTCCGCCTGGGGAGTACGGTCGCAAGACTGAAACTCAAAGGAATTGACGGGGACCCGCACAAGCAGTGGAGTATGTGGTTTAATTCGAAGCAACGCGAAGAACCTTACCAGGTCTTGACATCCCTCTGAATCTGCTAGAGATAGCAGCGGCCTTCGGGACAGAGGAGACAGGTGGTGCATGGTTGTCGTCAGCTCGTGTCGTGAGATGTTGGGTTAAGTCCCGCAACGAGCGCAACCCTTAACTTTAGTTGCCAGCAGGTAATGCTGGGCACTCTAGAGTGACTGCCGGTGACAAACCGGAGGAAGGTGGGGATGACGTCAAATCATCATGCCCCTTATGACCTGGGCTACACACGTACTACAATGGCCGGTACAACGGGAAGCGAAGCCGCGAGGTGGAGCCAATCCCATCAAAGCCGGTCTCAGTTCGGATTGCAGGCTGCAACTCGCCTGCATGAAGTCGGAATTGCTAGTAATCGCGGATCAGCATGCCGCGGTGAATACGTTCCCGGGTCTTGTACACACCGCCCGTCACACCACGAGAGTTTACAACACCCGAAGTCGGTGGGGTAACCCGCAAGGGAGCCAGCCGCCGAAGGTGGGGTAGATGATTGGGGTGAAGTCGTAACAAGGTAGCCGTATCGGAAGGTGCGGCTGGATCACCTCCTTTCTATGGAGAATCGTTCTCTGCAATGAGGACATTCAAATCGGAAGCTCAGCTTCCACAATAGAACCCTGGGGTTCGAACACTCACTCGTGTTCAGTTTTGAAAGAGCAAGTCTCTTTCGTATGCGTTTGGTGGCGATAGCGGAGGGGTTCCACACGTACCCATCCCGAACACGACCGTTAAGCCCTCCAGCGCCGATGGTACTTGGACCGAAGGGTCCTGGGAGAGTAGGACGTTGCCAAGCGGACAACCAATTCATTGGTTGATTCACAATGTTATATATGTTATATGGGCTTTTAGCTCAGTTGGTTAGAGCGCACCTCTGATAAGGGTGAGGTCGGTGGTTCGAGTCCACCAAGGCCCACCATATAACATTATAGAGTAATTTTATGGGGCCATAGCTCAGCTGGGAGAGCGCCTGCCTTGCAAGCAGGAGGTCAGCGGTTCGATCCCGCTTGGCTCCACCATAAATTTTTAAATGAATAACTTTTTAAACTTGATCCTTGAAAACTGGATACCGAAACGAATTTGCGTTTTAGAACATCTTTTAGCAACTTGTGCAAACAAGTAAATGTTATTAGTGAGATGATTCCAAAGAGAATGTCATCGTATGATATTTTCCTGCGGAAAAATCAAGGTTAAGCTAATAAGAGCACACGGAGGATGCCTAGGCGCCAGGAGCCGACGAAGGACGTGGCGAACAACGAAACTGCCTCGGGGAGCTGTAAGCAAGCTTTGATCCGGGGGTGTCCGAATGGGGAAACCCAGCTGTGGTAATTCGCAGTTACTCATACCTGAATACATAGGGTGTGTAGAGGCAGACCAGGGGAACTGAAACATCTAAGTACCCTGAGGAAGAGAAAACAATAGTGATTCCGTCAGTAGCGGCGAGCGAACGCGGAACAGCCTAAACCTAAGAGCTTGCTCTTAGGGGTTGTGGGACGTCTCACATGGAGTTACAAAGGAATATGGTAGGTGAAGAGGTCTGGAAAGGCCCGCGATAGAGGTAAAAGCCCTGTAACCTAAACTGTATTCTCTCCGAGACGGATCCCGAGTAGTGCGGGGCACGTGAAACCCCGTATGAATCCAGCAGGACCATCTGCTAAGGCTAAATACTACCTGGCGACCGATAGTGAAACAGTACCGTGAGGGAAAGGTGAAAAGCACCCCGGAAGGGGAGTGAAATAGAACCTGAAACCGTGTGCTTACAAAAAGTCAGAGCCCTATTAATGGGTGATGGCGTGCCTTTTGTAGAATGAACCGGCGAGTTACGTTTAACATGCAAGGTTAAGCCGAGAAGGTGGAGCCGCAGCGAAAGCGAGTCTGAATAGGGCGAATTAGTATGTGGACGTAGACCCGAAACCGTGTGATCTACCCCTGTCCAGGGTGAAGGTGCGGTAACACGCACTGGAGGCCCGAACCCACGTACGTTGAAAAGTGCGGGGATGAGGTGGGGGTAGCGGAGAAATTCCAATCGAACTCGGAGATAGCTGGTTCTCCCCGAAATAGCTTTAGGGCTAGCCTCGGTATAAGAGTAGTGGAGGTAGAGCACTGATTGGGTGCGGGGTCCGCAAGGATTACCAAGCTCAGTCAAACTCCGAATGCCATATACTTATTGCCGGGAGTCAGACAGTGAGTGCTAAGATCCATTGTCAAAAGGGAAACAGCCCAGACCATCAGCTAAGGTCCCCAAGTGTGTGTTAAGTGGGAAAGGATGTGGAGTTGCACAGACAACCAGGATGTTGGCTTAGAAGCAGCCACCATTGAAAGAGTGCGTAATAGCTCACTGGTCGAGTGACTCTGCGCCGAAAATGTAACGGGGCTAAACACACCACCGAAGCTATGGCTAGATGCTTTGCATCTGGGGTAGGGGAGCGTTGTGTAGGGGTTGAAGGTGTACTGAAAAGAGCGCTGGACACTACACAAGTGAGAATGCCGGTATGAGTAACGAAAAGATCAGTGAGAATCTGATCCGCCGAAAGCCCAAGGTTTCCTGAGGAAGGCTCGTCCGCTCAGGGTAAGTCGGGACCTAAGGCGAGGCCGAAAGGCGTAGTCGAAGGACAACAGTTTGAAATTACTGTACCACCGTAATCCGCTATGAGCGATGGGGTGACGCAGGAGGGTAGTGACGCGGACTGATGGATGTCCGTCTAAGCAGTGAGGCTGATGTGTAGGCAAATCCGCACATCGATAAGGCTGGGCTGTGATGGGGAGCGAAAATTATAGTAGCGAAGGTCATGATCTCACACTGCCAAGAAAAGCCTCTAGCCAGGAGAAGGTGCCCGTACCGCAAACCGACACAGGTAGGCGAGAAGAGAATTCTAAGGCGCGCGGAAGAACTCTCGTTAAGGAACTCGGCAAAATGACCCCGTAACTTCGGGAGAAGGGGTGCCCCGGTAGTGTGAATAGCACGAGGGGGCCGCAGTGAAAAGGCCCAAGCGACTGTTTAGCAAAAACACAGGTCTGTGCGAAGCCGCAAGGCGAAGTATACGGGCTGACGCCTGCCCGGTGCTGGAAGGTTAAGGGGAGTGGTTAGGGGTAACCCGAAGCTATGAACCGAAGCCCCAGTAAACGGCGGCCGTAACTATAACGGTCCTAAGGTAGCGAAATTCCTTGTCAGGTAAATTCTGACCCGCACGAATGGCGTAACGACTTGGGCGCTGTCTCAACGAGAGATCCGGTGAAATTTTAATACCTGTGAAGATGCAGGTTACCCGCGACAAGACGGAAAGACCCCATGGAGCTTTACTGCAGCTTGATATTGAATTTGGGTACGATCTGTACAGGATAGGTGGGAGCCGTAGAAATCGGAGCGCAAGCTTCGGTGGAGGCGCCGTTGGGATACCACCCTGATCGTATCTAGGTTCTAACCTAGTACCCTTATCGGGTACGGGGACCGTGTCAGGCGGGCAGTTTGACTGGGGCGGTCGCCTCCTAAAGAGTAACGGAGGCGTTCCAAGGTTCCCTCAGAATGGTTGGAAATCATTCGCAGAGTGCAAAGGCATAAGGGAGCTTGACTGCGAGACCTACAAGTCGAGCAGGGACGAAAGTCGGACTTAGTGATCCGGTGGTACCGCATGGAAGGGCCATCGCTCAACGGATAAAAGCTACCCTGGGGATAACAGGCTTATCTCCCCCAAGAGTCCACATCGACGGGGAGGTTTGGCACCTCGATGTCGGCTCATCGCATCCTGGGGCTGAAGTAGGTCCCAAGGGTTGGGCTGTTCGCCCATTAAAGCGGTACGCGAGCTGGGTTCAGAACGTCGTGAGACAGTTCGGTCCCTATCTGTCGTGGGCGCAGGAAATTTGAGAGGAGCTGTCCTTAGTACGAGAGGACCGGGATGGACGTACCGCTGGTGCACCAGTTGTTCCGCCAGGAGCATGGCTGGGTAGCTACGTACGGACGGGATAAGCGCTGAAAGCATCTAAGCGTGAAGCCCCCCTCAAGATGAGATTTCCCAATTAGTAAGACCCCTTGAAGACGACGAGGTAGATAGGTTGGAGGTGGAAGTGCAGCAATGCATGGAGCTGACCAATACTAATCGGTCGAGGGCTTATCCTATATGTAGAATGCAGATTCGTTTCGGATTCAGTTTTCAGGGAGTCAAATTCCTGTTTGGATTGCTGTGGTACTGATATCGTTTGGAGAGATACCCAAGTGGCTATAAGGGGACCCTCTGCTAAGGGGTTAGACTGCGTAAGCGGTGCGTGGGTTCGAATCCCACTCTCTCCGCCATTTTCAATCCATAGCAATACTAATTATTGTGGCGGTGTAGCTCAGCTGGCTAGAGCGTACGGTTCATACCCGTGAGGTCGGGGGTTCGATCCCCTTCGCCGCTACCATAATACCTGGAGGCTTAGCTCAGCTGGGAGAGCATCTGCCTTACAAGCAGAGGGTCGGGGGTTCGATCCCCTCAGCCTCCACCATTTTCATCTTTTAAGAATTTCTTTTACACCGTGCCGGTGTAGCTCAACTGGTAGAGCAACTGACTTGTAATCAGTAGGTTGGGGGTTCAAGTCCTCTCGCCGGCACCATTTTTTATTAATGCGGAACCGTGGTGTAGTTGGCCTAACATGCCTGCCTGTCACGCAGGAGACCGCGGGTTCGAATCCCGTCGGTTCCGCCATTTTTTCCACAAAATGAGTGGGAAGTGTAAGACTTTTCCGCTTAATTGTCATGTAATCTTATGGCTCGGTAGCTCAGTCGGTAGAGCAGAGGACTGAAAATCCTCGTGTCGGCGGTTCGATTCCGTCCCGAGCCACCTTTTTTGGGGGATTAGCGAAGTGGCCAAACGCATCAGACTGTAAATCTGCTCACGTACGTGTTCGGTGGTTCGAATCCATCATCCCCCACCATTTATGAGCCATTAGCTCAGTTGGTAGAGCACCTGACTTTTAATCAGGGTGTCGAAGGTTCGAGTCCTTCATGGCTCATCCCAAACAGAAAGTCATCACCTTAGGGTGGTGGCTTTTTTTGTGTTTTTATGTCGTATTATAGTAGCGCGCTGCTGTAGTGATTAACATAATATTAGAGAATATGCTAAAATAGGCGAAAAGAGCAAAAGTGGTGGAGTATGGTGACTATGGATAGCGAAACATTGCGGAAAAAGTTAGAGCAGCTCACCGGAAAGAAAACCGGAATCAAGCAGTTAGGTAGGCAACATTCAGCTTCTCTTTTTAGTATGGGATTGGAAGCACAGGAACAGCCGGTAATCCATGAGGGTCATCTTTGGGCACCATTATATGAGACTGATGGACGTGTAACCGCTGTCTGGGTGGAATTGGATGGACTTAACTCTTTGGAAATACAATTAGTGAATTATGCAGTTCGAAACTTTGCAATTGCACTAAAAGCTACTGGGGTTAGAGAAGAAGGGGAAGCGGAGGCTCGGCAGCTGGGTATCTGGTTGAACACCGAACTGGAGCAAGAGAAAAATGACTCTGAGATACCCGATGAGATGGCTCTAAAGGGACGTTTATTCGGAGATATGGTTCCATTCCTACTTAGCAGTGAGAATGCACATAGCCCGCAGATCACTTATCGTTCCTTAATGAAGCTGCTGCGCAGCTATTTTGAGAATGAAATTCTGCTTATACCTCTTCAAGAAAAAGAATGGTTAATATTGGCCCGGAAGGAACTACTCACGGGCGGAGATGATAAGGATGAGGAAGAAGAGAGTGTAGATGAAATTCTGGCTCAGACCAGTATGGGCTTACACGAACTGATAGCCAGCGAATGGGTAGGTGTATTCCATTTGGCTGTAGCTCCGGCTATAGTCCCTGTTAAGGGATTGACGGGATCCGTGGCCTTGCTGAGGGAGACCATTGTACTCGGACGTATTTTCCAAGTGGGTGAATATATTCATTTACCTTGGGAGCTGCATTTGGAACGTTTGGTTAACAGCATTCCTGATGCACGGCGTAAACAGTTACTTGGACAGATTGGCGACTATTCTTCCGTATTATCGGATAAAGAGATGCTGATGACCCTGGAGACGTTTTTTGAGATGGATTGTAATGTAAGTGAAACAGCCAAGAAGCTATATATTCATCGCAACACGCTTTTATACCGTCTGGACAAGATAAAACAGGAGACGGGTGCCGATGTGCGTAGCTTTGGGGACGCTGCTATTGTGAAGCTTACTATGCTTTTGTATAAAGTGACGAAAAGGAAATAGGTTTTTTGTGAACGTTACAAATAGCCACCGTGTCCCGTCTAGGGTAATATAAATGTACAAGGAAAAAAGAATTTTTCAATTAATCAATAATTAACTCGAGGGGGAAATACAATGGCAGGCGTACGTTTAGAGCATATTTTCAAAAAATACCCGGGTTCAGATAAAGCAACAGTAATGGATATCAATCTTGATATTAAAGATAAGGAATTTCTAGTATTGGTTGGACCATCCGGTTGCGGTAAATCCACAACTTTGCGTATGATCGCTGGTCTGGAAGAAATCTCCGAAGGTAAAATGTACATTGGCGATCGTGTAGTCAACGACGTTGCACCTAAAGACCGCGATATCGCGATGGTATTCCAATCCTACGCCCTGTATCCGCATATGAGCGTATACCAAAACATGGCTTTCGGTTTGAAACTTCGTAAAGTGAAGAAAGATGAAATCGACAAGAAAGTACGTGAAGCTGCTAGAATTCTCGATATCGAGCATTTGCTAGATCGTAAACCAAAAGCACTTTCCGGTGGTCAACGCCAACGTGTCGCTTTGGGACGCGCTATCGTACGTGATCCACAAGTCTTCTTGATGGATGAGCCTCTTTCCAACTTGGATGCTAAACTTCGTGGTCAAATGCGCGCTGAAATCACTAAACTGGTTAAACGCCTTGAAACCACTTGTATCTACGTAACGCATGACCAAACAGAAGCTATGACAATGGGTGACCGTATCGTAGTTATGTATGATGGTATCATTCAACAAGCTGCTTCCCCTGAAGAGTTGTACAATGAACCAACTAACCTGTTCGTAGCTGGATTTATCGGATCCCCTACAATGAACTTTATCAATGGTACTTTGTCCGAAGCAAACGGTTCTATCCGTTTCCGCGCTGAGAACCTTGATGTTGAAGTACCAGGCGGAAAAGCTCAAATCATCCGCAGCAAAGGCTACATTGGCAAAGAAGTAATTATGGGCGTTCGTCCAGAAGATATCCATGAAGAGCCAGTATTCTTGGAAGCTTCCCCGAACACAATCTTTACTTCATTGGTTGATGTAACTGAAAACCTTGGTCACGAAATGCTCCTTTACTTGAGCGGCCTTGGTAAATCTACTGTAATCGCTCGTGTAGATGGACGTTCCACTACTCGCGAAGGCAGCAAGCCAAAATTGGCTATCGATATGAACAAAGTTCACTTCTTCGATAAAGAATCCGAAGTTAACATTCTGTTGGGATAAGATCGCAGGATCTTTTCTCTCTTGATAAAGCCACCCGAAAGGGTGGCTTTATTGTTTAATTAGGGTCGTAATGGATAGGCGTTAAGATTGCATTCACAAGCGTTATCAATTAAGATAGCAGGAGAATTACCTCCGGAATTGTAATGAGATCGCTGTCAACCGGACGCAGTAAGCGGACATATACCGCAGGTGACGAAAGGACGAATTTACATGGCTAAGAAAGTAAAAGTATCTGAATTGGTACAACATTTTCAATTAGAGGTTATTTCCGGCCAGGAAGGTCTAAAACGACCTATTACGGTCGATGACCTGAATCGCCCTGGACTAGAGATTGCTGGTTATTTCGAATATTATCCGGAAGAACGTGTTCAACTATTAGGTAAGACAGAACTCGCATTCTTCTCCATGCTGCCTGAAGCTGAACGTAAAAGTAGGCTTCGTGGAATCTGTAATGACAATACCCCTTGTATCGTAATTACCCGTAGTTTGGATGTGCCACAGGAGTTAATTGATATAAGTAATGAAAAGGGACTTCCTGTGCTTCGTAGCTCGATGGCTACGACTATTTTCTCCAGCCGTTTGACGAGCTTCTTAGAAGGGAGATTAGCCCCTACAGCAACGATTCATGGTGTGCTCTGTGATGTATATGGTGTAGGTATGCTGATTACTGGTAGTAGTGGTATTGGTAAGAGTGAGACAGCCCTTGAACTTGTAAAACGTGGACATAGACTGATCGCTGATGATGCCGTGGAAATCCGCCAGACTTCAGATAACCAGCTGCATGGTACAGCCCCTGAGTTGATCCGTCACTTGTTGGAAATTCGCGGAGTAGGTATCATTAACGTAATGACACTTTTTGGTGCGGGTGCTATCCGTAATCATAAACGGATTACACTTGTCGTTAGATTAGAGGCTTGGCAGCAAGACAAGCAGTATGACCGGCTTGGACTTGATGAGGAAACAACGCGGATTATTGATACCGATGTTCCACTTGTAACCATTCCTGTACGTCCAGGACGTAACCTTGCCGTTATTATTGAGGTTGCTGCGATGAACTATCGCCTGAAGCAAATGGGCTTTAATGCAGCCCTGCAGTTTACGAATAAGTTAACTGCGACCATATCTGAGGATATGGACGATCTCGATTAGGAGTGTGAGACAATGTTCCCATTAGCAATAGATCCTATTGTATTCTCAATTGGATCACTACCTGTACACTGGTACGGGTTAATACTAGGGGTCGGTGCACTCGCGGGATTATTTCTTGCGATCCGCGAGGGCAAACGGTTCGGAATCCCGCAAGAATTCTTTATGGATATGCTGCTACTGGGTGTACCCTCGGCAATTATAGGGGCACGGATTTATTTTGTAGCTTTTAAATGGGACGATTATAAGCATAATCTGATAGACGTCTTTAAGATCTGGAATGGCGGCATCGCCATTTACGGCGCATTAATAGGAGCGATTATTTGCGGAATTATTTATTTCCGTTATAAGGGTTACCCTTTCTGGCGTATTGTTGATATTTGCGCACCTGGACTACTGGCGGGTCAAATGATTGGCCGCTGGGGAAACTTTGTCAACCAAGAGGCATACGGCAGCGTAGTTGAGGAATCTTTTTTACGGGATAAACTGCATTTGCCTGACTTCATCGTTAATCAAATGTACATAGGGGATGCTTTTCATCATCCGACCTTCCTGTATGAATCTCTTTGGAGCTTACTAGGGATTGCGTTATTGATGGTTCTCCGTCGTCAGAAGTTTGTACGTGCTGGAGAAATCTTCATGTCTTACTTTATATGGTATTCCATCGGTCGGTTCTTCATCGAGGCTGTGCGTACTGACAGTTTAGCGTTTAACGGAAGTGCAGGACTGGCTTCGTTTATAAACGGCTTATGGAGTCCGATGGAATGGTTAGGTTTTGAACAAGGATATTTGGATCCTGCCTATGGTAATATTCGTATTTCTCAGCTGCTTTCTCTACTGATTATTGTGGCAGCTATATTGCTGATCGTTATTCGCAGAGTAACCGGAGAGCCTAAAGCACATTATTCTGACCCTATCGTATGTACTAAACCGATCCAAGCAGATACTGTAGTGCCAGAAAGCGCAGTAAATACACCGCAGAAAACTCGTCAAGGAACACAACCTGAGCAAGGACAGCCAGCGGATGGAGATAAGAAGGAGCAGTAAAACTTATGATAGAATGCGTTCTTTTTGATCTGGATGGAACGATTGTCGATACGAATGAGCTAATCATTAGTTCATTTATGTACGCGCTGAAGGACAATGGTCTGGCTCCACTGACCAGAGAAGAGATAATTCCGCATATGGGAACAACCCTTCAGCAACAGATGAGAGTATTCTCTGGACTAGAGGATGTAAATGGTACGTTAGAAAAGTCCTATCGTTCTTATAATAATGAGCATCATGATGAGTTAGTGCGTTCTTTCCCGCTTGTAAAGGAGACTATTGAGGAGCTCTCGCGTCGTGGGATCAAACTTGGGATTGTAACTACTAAGATCCGTCCAACAACGATCAAGACCCTGGAAAGGTTCGATTTGCTTAAGTACATGGATACGATTGTGACTGTGAACGATGTTACTGAACCAAAGCCACATCCGGAGCCCGTTCTGACAGCGGTCCACAATCTTGGTGTTGATCCTCGCAAAACCTTAATGATAGGTGACAGTGCAGTTGATATTCAATCAGCCAAAGCTGCCGGTGTATACGCTGCTGGAGTATCTTGGTCTTTGAAGGGCGAGGATACGCTCCGCAAGTATGATCCGGACTTTATCATCCATAACATGAAGGATATTATAGAAATTATGGAGCGAGGAACGAATGAATCGTGAGAAACGTAACCCGTTATCCAGTAGAAGGTCATAACTCACTTTGGTATATTTACCGTACGGTCAGCCCTTGGAAGGGTGTCCGCAACTTTATTTTTATTCAGATTGCCCGCTATTGTCCGATTCTACCGTTAAAGAATTGGATCTATCGACGGATGCTGGGGATGAAGGTTGGTAAACACACGGCTTTTGGTCTTATGGCAATGGTGGATGTGTTTTTTCCGGAGAAAATAACGGTAGGTGAGAATTCTATTATTGGTTATAACACGACGATTCTGGCGCATGAGTATCTGATCAAGGAATATCGCCTGGGCGAAGTGGTGATCGGTGAAAATGTATTGATCGGCGCGAATACAACGATTCTTCCCGGTGTAACCATTGGAGATTGGGCAGTTATAGCTGCTGGCTCCGTGGTGCACAAAAATGTGGCGGCTGGCTCTTTTGTCGGAGGCAATCCTCTGCGAGAGCTGCGCCCCTCTTCAACGGAAGAACATGCGGAACAAGTGTAAACGATGCTTTTTTAA
This sequence comes from Paenibacillus sp. FSL R10-2778, assembly GCF_038593035.1. Taxonomy (NCBI): domain Bacteria; kingdom Bacillati; phylum Bacillota; class Bacilli; order Caryophanales; family Paenibacillaceae; genus Paenibacillus; species Paenibacillus sp. FSL R10-2778. The sequence continues at coordinate 152,022 of NZ_CP151956.1, forward strand.
CCCTGCAGTTACATATTGCGTTTTTTTAGCGCAGGTTCTGCAGGGTTTCTTGCGTCTTAGAGAAGATTATTAAGGAAACTTTAAGTTCTTCTTAAGTTTTTAGAACAGATACATTCGATATAATTAGCGTTAGTGATAAGGCGAATCCCACGCTAGGCATTCAGCTTCAAATATCAGAATGTAAAATCAGCAGGTGCAGGCTTCCTGGTATTTTCAGTTTCCACATTCCGCTTAGCGTCTCTATGAACAACCATCATAGTAGAGAAGAGGAATATAATATGAACACTGCGAGACAGGAAAGGCTGCCCCAGCTGGATATTTTCAGAGCATTAGCGATCTTAGGCGTATTGCATGTGCATTCCTCATCTTTTGCGGCTGGAGAGCAGGCACTGCATTCCCCTTATTATTACTGGCTGAACTGGATCAACATTTTCTTTAAATTCGGTACGCCCTCATTTATTTTTCTGAGCAGCTTCGTATTGTTTTATAATTATTATGGGCGTCCTGTGACACGCAGCTTGATTATTAATTTCTACCGTCGTCGATTAAAGTATATTTTATTACCTTATCTGCTAGCCTCTATGGGCTATTATGCACTAACCTTATATGTGAACGGACGATTGACCCAGAACCTCGGTGGCAACCTGTACAGCTTTATTAGAGCGTTATTCTCAGGTTCCGCATATGCGCATTTGTATTTTGTATTTATCAGCATTCAGTTTTATTTGCTTTTTCCAGTACTGCTTAAGCTACTCCAGAGTTCCCGCTTTTTAATTAAATGGGCGGTTCCGCTCGGATTGGCACTTCAGTGGGGGTTTATTTTCTGGAATAAATACGAACTGCACATTGTTGAAAAAGGGAGCCTGGCGATCTCTTATCTGGCTTATTATATGATGGGTGCTTATATCGCGATTCACTTTGAGAAGGTGAAGACGTGGCTGATGAAGCCATGGAGGGAGCTAACTGCCAAGCAAAAGGGATGGACTGCCCTGTTAGTGAGCGGGTGGTTAATTGCAGCCTTTATCCATGTGCAGCTTTGGTATGTGGCCCGCCATTTTGGGGTGTGGACGGATTCGCTGTGGTACGAGCTATTATGGAATGTCCATACGATGTTATCAGCATTGGTTCTGTTGTATGCTACATTCCTGATCTACCGTAAGGCCTCTCGCGGGATTGTTGCTTTTTTAACACGTTTGGGTGAACTCTCATTTGCGATATATTTGATTCATCCGCTATTGCTGGCGGTATATCGCAGGTTCCGATATCAGATTCCCCTAGAGTCGCTAACATATGTTTTGTTCATCTACGGAGGGCTTGTGGTCGCACTGGGAGGGAGCTGGCTTATTGTGCAGTTTGCTTTCCGGCGAGTTCCGGGTTCATGGATTATTTTTGGAAGCGTGCCTCGCTCTTTGGAATCCAATCCGCAGGAAAAGTCAGGTTATATCTCTGAGGAACGGGCAAAGGGGTTCGTGCAGCAGGAGAAATAGCGTTAGAAGAAGGTCTGATACACGCACACGCTTAAACGTGGGGAAGTAGCCTTCATAATATTTGATTAAAAAGGCATCATTTCGATGCGGAGCTTAACAGGAGGAAAGATTATGAGACAAAAAGAAAGAATTCCGCAGCTGGATATTTTTCGGGCGATTGCTATTTTTGCAGTGCTGGCTATTCATGCTACTTCACGAACGTTGGCGGAGACACTAGGTACAAACATGTTTCATCCGTTCTTATTTATTAATAAATTCAGCCAGTTCGCCGTACCTTCATTCATATTTTTGAGTGGGTTCGTGCTCTTCTATAACTATATTGACCGTCCGCTGGGTGGCAAAACGCTAGGAAAGTTCTACACTAGAAGGCTGCTTTATATTATTGTGCCTTATGTAGTATTTTCACTGCTGTATTTTGCGTTAAAAATGAATGCCGGGAATACTTGGGGCTTACCTCCGGGGGAGATGGCTTCTAAGCTATGGAAGTATTTATGGACAGGAACGGCATATACGCATCTGTATTATATTATTATCATTATTCAGTTTTACGTGTTATTTCCGCTCATTTTGTGGTGTTTGCAAAAGGTTCGTCATCTGGCGGCTTGGGCGCCGCTGATCGGGTTATTACTACAGTGGGGTTTTGTGTTGCTGAATAAATACATGACCAATCACGGGTATTGGCAGTTATCCAAGGGGAGTCTGGCGATCACTTATTTCTCGTATTTCCTGCTGGGTGCTGGGATTGCAGTGTATTACTCTTCTTTGAAAAAATGGTTAGTGCCTTCACGTGAAGGCTGGCGCGCCGGTAAAGGTCCGGTTTGGATTACGTTGTGGTTGTTATGGATTGTAGCAGGGGTTGTTCATGTTGAGCTATGGTTTAACAATTACACGGAAAAAACTGTCATCAACAGCTTATGGTATGAGGGTTTCTCTAATCTACATGCGCTGCTCTCTTGTGTGGTGCTGTTGCAAATCTCCTTCTTGCTCTATGGGGCGGGTCGTAGCTTGCTGACAAGACTTTTGGTATCTGTGGGAGCATGCTCCTTCGGAATTTATCTATTGCACCCTATGCTGCTGTATTTCTATAGAAAATTACCATTTCACGGGGGTTCTCTTGCGTACATCGCAGCGATTGTAGGAGGATGGCTTGTTGCGCTGCTGGTTTCATGGCTGGCAGTGGCTCTCGTCTTCCGGTATGTGCCTGCGTCTTGGATTATTTTCGGATCAGGCGCACAAAAGAAAGCAAAAACAGGCTCCATAAGCACATAGTCTACTGCTAGGTAATATAAAAGCGCCGGTCTCCCGTATATGCGGGTTGACCGGCGCTTTTATTTTTTGTCTATTCTCCAGCTTGTTCCCGCTGAAACTCCGCAATAGCTTGATACTGGCTTTCCAGACTACGGTAGACGGAAATATAAATCGGCAGCAGCTGCTTGTACACTTTGGTATGTTCATCAATCGGATCATGCTGGTAAGTTGAACCGATCATGTCGAATACAACATCGAAGGAGTCCACACGGCCCGTTGCGTATAGACCAAGCACTACTGCTCCGAGGCAGGAGCTTTCGATACTCTCCGGAATGATGACCTCTTGATCAAAAATATCAGACATCATCTGCCGCCAGATTGAGGAACGGGCGAAGCCGCCTGTAGCCAGAATTTTGCTAGGACGCCCGATTTGCTCTTCCATAGCCAGCAGAACCATATACATATTGAAGATTACGCCTTCTAGTACCGAGCGAATCATATGCTCCTTATGGTGATTCATAGAAAGGCCGAAGAAGGAGCCACGAGCATCAGGATTCCACAGCGGTGCCCGTTCACCAGTTAAGTAAGGATGGAATAGAAGACCACCGCTACCTGCCGGAACTTGTTCCGCGATGCGCGTTAGAACCTCGTAAGGGTCAATGCCAAGACGTTTGGCGGTTTCGACTTCAGAAGCAGCGAACTCATCCCGTACCCAGCGGAACAGCATACCACCGTTATTAACGGGCCCTCCGATCACCCAATGTTTTGGGGTTAAGTTATAACAGAAGGTCCGTCCTTTAGGGTCGGTAAGCGGGTGATCCACTACGGTGCGAATCGCTCCGCTTGTTCCAATCGTTGCGGCCACTACACCGGGTTTAATCGCGCCTACGCCAAGGTTGGACAAGACGCCATCACTGGCTCCTACGACAAAAGGTGTCGTCGGGAGCAGTAGTAGCTCCTCTGCTAGACCGGGAAGCAGGCCTTGCATGATCTCTGTGGTGGGAACAAGCCGTGAGAGTTGACCTGGTGAAATATGGGCTATCTCCAGGGCCTCTTGATCCCACTCCAAAAGTTCAAGGTTGAGCATGCCTGTAGAAGAGGCAATGGAATGATCGATGATGTATTCGCCGAACAGCCGAGCGAATATGTATTCTTTTATAGAAATGAATTTATAGGTTTGTTGAAACAACTGAGGCTGCTCTTCCCGAAGCCACATTAGCTTGGTAATCGGTGACATAGGATGAATAGGCGTTCCTGTGCGCAAATACAACTCATGTCCGTTGAACTCGTTCTTCAGGCGAAGTGCAGATCCGGCACTACGGTTGTCAGCCCAAGTGATGCAGGCAGTAAGTGGTTTACCCAGCTGATCAATTGCAATGACACTGTGCATGGCTGAACTGAATGAGACGAATAGGATCTTATCTGGAGTTACGGCGCTTTGCCGCATGACATTAGAGAGGGTATGAAAGACTGCACGTAGGATTTGCTCTGGGTCCTGCTCCGCTATAGAAGGGGAGGGTTGATGCAAGGGATAACCCATATTCGCTTGTGCAACTATGGCTCCATTCTCCTCGAAGAGAACTGCCTTTGTACTTGTAGTACCAATATCAACGCCAATCATATAGGATTTAGTCAAGCGTTAGCCCTTCTTTCTAGTTGAAAGTATATTTTTAGAACACCAATTACAAAATTATGAAGTACAATCGTATTAGCTCATTATAGTATTCGATAAGCGGGGAGGCAAAAATAAAGAAAATGCCAAACGCTCGACTAAGGGTTTGATTGACGAAAAAGCAGTGAACATGATACGATATTGAAAATACTTTAATTTGCTACCACTTTACCATAGTAAAGTAAACATAAACAGTATCTAATGATAACTGACGAGGTGAACAATGAAGATGTCCAAACCAAAGGGATTTGAGAAGCCGTCGGGCGTTCGGGACTATCTGCCCCGGGCCGTAACGAAATTGCGCAAAATTGAGAACGATGTACTGCATTGCATGAGTCGCTGGGGATATCAGCAAATGATGACTCCAACGTTGGAATATTACGATACAGTTGGCGTGGCTAGCTCTACGTCGGACCAGAAGCTCTATAAATTACTTAACAATCGTGGTCAGGCTTTGGTGCTTCGATCAGAAATGACTGCCCCGGTTGCCCGTGTTGTTGCCTCTCTATTGAAGGATGAGCCACTGCCATTGCGTCTGTCATATCACGCGAATGTATTCCGTGCCATTGAGGAAGAAGCGGGGCGGGAAGCGGAGTTCTTCCAGACAGGTGTAGAGCTGGTAGGTGATGATTCACCTGAAGCCGATGCGGAGGTAGTTGCGCTTGCTATTTCTTCGCTGCAAGCCGCGGGTGTGAAGTCTTTTAAGATCGCTATGGGGCATGTAGGCTTTCTGAATGGGTTATTTCAAGAGGCACTTCCTGAACTGCCTGAGGCTCAAGAGGAGCTGAAAAGTCATTTGCTGGGCCGTGACTATGTTTCTTTCCGGGAGACTTTACGGCGGCTGGATCTTACAGAAGCGCAGAAGAACGAACTGGATGGGCTGCTGCGTCTGCGCGGAGGCAAGGAGATTTGTGGACAGGCGCTAGAGCTGAGCAATCATCCGCTCGCGCGTCATTCGATTGATCATTTGTGCAAGGTGTGGGAGGTGCTGGTCTCTTACGGCGTATCACAGCATGTACTGATTGATCTGACGATGATCGGGGACTTTTCCTATTATACAGGCATGACTTTTGAAGGTTATGCAGCGGAGTTAGGATTTCCGGTATGCAGTGGTGGTAGATATGACAATCTGCTGCAACAGTTTGGGCGTCCGATCCCATCCACAGGATTTTCCTTAAAAACGAATCGCATCCTGGATGGTGTAACTGGAGTGGCCGAAGAGGGAGAGCTGCCTATTTTGATCCAATATGATGCGATTCGCAGAAAAGAAGGCTTGGAAGAGGCAACACGCCTGCGGTCAGAGGGTCATGCAGTCGTTACTAGACTTGCTGCAGGTCCAGAAGAGCTTGAAACGGTGAAGCGTTTGGATACGGACACGGTTGAAGCAGAGGGTGTACGGTACGGTGAGATCTATACATTCGTATCTTTTGTAAGTGAGCATGGCTGAGGATATCGCTAGTACAAAAAGCGATTAACATAAATTTTGCATGGAGATGGAAAAGGAGGCAACTTAACAATGGCACAGATATTGAAGGTGGCTATGCCAAAAGGCCGGATTTACGAAAAGGCTGCTGAGCTGTTCCGCCAGGCAGGTCTTCCGATTCCACCGGACGGTGAGGCATCACGCAAGCTTGTTATTCCGCTGCCTGAGGCAGGGATGGAGTTTATATTGGCGAAACCAGTAGATGTACCTACATATGTAGAATATGGCGTGGCGGATATTGGGATCGTGGGCAAGGATGTTTTGCTGGAGGAAGATCGTGATGTATACGAGCTGCTTGATCTTGGCATTGCCCGCTGCCGGATGTCGATCATCGGATTGCCGAACTGGCAGCCGGGAATTCAGCAGCGTGTAGCGACGAAATATCCGAATGTAGCTTCAAGGTATTTTAGGGAGCAGGGGCAACAGGTCGAGGTAGTGAAGCTAAATGGATCCATCGAGCTTGCACCACTGATTGGTCTGGCCGATCGTATTGTGGATATGGTAGAGACCGGGCAAACGCTGCGGGACAACGGATTAATCGAAATGAAGAGTATATTCGAAATTACAAGCCGCCTGGTGGCAAATCGTGTGAGCTATCGGATGAAAAATGAAGAGATACAGCAACTGTGTGACCGACTACAGGCAGTTATAGGGCAACCTAATTTGCGGTAGGCGGCAACAGATGTTAGGGGTAAAGGGAGGAACCAGCGATGAAGGTTGTGTCGAGCAAGGACTTTAAGCTAGAGCGGGAAGTGGAGTATGGTACGCCAGAGCAAAATCAGGCGGTAAAGGAAATTGTGGCCGCCATTAAAAAAGAAGGAGACACAGCGCTTCTTCGCTATACGGAGCAATTTGACCGGGTTGCACTTACGCCGAATCAACTGCGGGTAACGCCGGAAGAGCTTCAGGCAGCGTATGGCCGAGTAGAGCAATCTTTCGTATCTGCCATTCAAGCAGCTGCAGCCAATATCCGGGCGTTCCATGCCAGACAGAAACGGAATTCATGGATGGATTTGCAGCCGGATGGCACGATTCTGGGGCAGATTATTCGTCCGCTGAAGCGGGTAGGGGTATATGTACCTGGTGGCAAAGCAGCTTATCCCTCCTCGGTGCTGATGAACGTGATCCCAGCACAGATCGCGGGTGTGCCGGAGATCGTCATGGTGACTCCGCCATCCACCGGCGGCAAGGAAGGGATTGACCCTTATATCCTGGTTGCTGCCGCAGAAGCAGGTGTGAATGAAATCTACCGTGTGGGCGGAGCACAAGCGGTAGCTGCTTTGGCTTTTGGTACGGAGAGCATAGCGCCGGTAGATAAAATATGTGGGCCCGGCAACATATACGTTGCGCTGGCTAAACGCGAGGTATATGGCGCCGTGGATATCGACAGTATCGCGGGTCCAAGCGAAATTGTCGTGCTGGCAGATGAGACCGCTGAGCCGGCTTATGTCGCAGCGGATCTACTTTCGCAGGCCGAGCATGACGAGATGGCCTCGGCGATTCTGGTCACGCCATCGCAGAGCCTGGCGGATAACGTGGCGGCCGAAGTGGAGCGTCAGCTGCAAGAGCTGCCGCGTCAGGCGATCGCCCGTTCTTCGGTAGAGAATTACGGCGCGATCATTGTTGTGGAATCTATGGAGGAAGGGATCTCCGTAGTGAATAGACTGGCACCAGAGCATCTGGAGATTGTTGTCGAAGATCCTATGGGCCTCGTAGGCAGCATTGAGAATGCTGGAGCCATCTTCCTGGGAGCGTATAGCTCCGAGCCCGTGGGTGATTATTTTGCCGGGCCAAATCATATTATCCCAACCAATGGGACCGCACGTTTCTCGTCACCAGTGGATGTGGATGATTTTATTAAAAAATCAAGTCTGATCTATTACAGTAAGGAAGCACTCTTGCGTGATGGGAAGACCATTATAGAGCTGGCACGTCGCGAAGGCTTAGAAGGCCACGCACGAGCCATTGAGATTCGACTCAAGAACGAAGGAAAAGGTGGAGACGGATATGGAGAACAATAACGAACAGGCCCTGCGCCAAGCTGGATTAAGCCGTAAAACAAACGAGACGGATATAAAGTTGTCTCTTAACGTAGATGGAAGTGGAGTTTCAGAGCTGGAGACGGATGTTCCTTTTCTGAATCATATGTTGGATCTGTTCACGAAGCACGGACAATTTGACCTGTCTGTACAGGCACGTGGAGACATCGAGATTGATGACCACCACACGGTTGAAGACATTGGGATCTGCCTAGGGCAGGCACTGCACGAAGCACTGGGTGATAAAAAAGGAATCAAACGTTATGCGAGTGTTTTTGTACCGATGGATGAGGCGTTGGCGCAGGTTGTGATCGATATCAGCAATCGCCCGCACTTTGAATATCGTGCAACCTATCCTTCACAGCAGGTGGGCAGCTTTTCGACGGAGCTTGTTCAGGAGTTCCTGTGGAAGTTCGCGCTCGAAGCACGGATTACGTTACATGTTATCGTACACTACGGTTCTAACACACACCACATGATTGAGGCTGTATTCAAAGCGCTTGGACGGGCGCTGGATGAGGCAACTTTGATTGATCCCCGTGTGAAGGGTGTGCCTTCTACGAAGGGAGTGCTGTAGGATGACTGTTGCAATCGTCGATTATGGCATGGGCAACCTGCACAGTGTGAGTAAGGCGGTAGAACGTCTCGGTTATGAGTGTGTAGTGACGGGTGATGCCGAGCAAATTCTCGCTGCTGATAGTGTCATTCTGCCAGGTGTCGGTGCATTTGGCGATGCGATGGGGCATCTGCGGGAGAATGGTTTGGATCTTGTCGTCAAACAGGTAGCCGCTGGTGAGCAGCCTCTGCTTGGGATCTGTCTTGGTATGCAGCTGTTGTTTAGCACCGGTGAAGAGCATGGCAGCCATGAGGGGCTAGATATTCTCTCGGGTTCAGTGGTGCGGTTCGCTCCTAGAGATGGCTATAAGGTGCCGCATATGGGGTGGAACAAGCTTAGCTTTAGACAGCCGGAGAATCCGCTTTTTGTTAGCCTTGAGGAGGGGCATGTGTATTTTGTCCACTCTTATCACGCGCTTGTAGCAAAAGAGAGTGATCTGCTGGCCGTCACAGATTATGGTTACCCAGTTACAGCTATTGTCGGGCAAGATAATGTGTTCGGTATGCAGTTCCATCCGGAAAAAAGCGGAGAGCTGGGAATCAAGCTGCTGGGTAATTTTTTAAAGATTAAGAGAGAGCGGGCGTAAGTCACGCTATAAATATAATGTAACGAAAGTGGGGAGCGCCAAATGTCTTCTTTTATTGTATATCCGGCGATTGATATCCGGGATGGAAAATGCGTCAGGCTGCAGCAGGGGGATTACAATCAGGAAACGATATACAATGATAGTCCACTAAAGGTGGCAAAATCATGGGAAGAGCAAGGTGGAAAGTTCATTCATTTGGTGGACTTAGATGGTGCGAAAGCGGGTCATCCTGTGAACGATGCGATTATCGGTGCTATTGCTGCTAATGCTAACGTTCCTGTGCAGGTGGGTGGCGGTCTTCGCAATCTTGCGGACGTAGAGAAATTGCTCGGACTTGGCGTTAGCCGCGTTATTATCGGTACTGCTGCGATTAATGATCATGCGTTTACCGAAGAGGTATTGGCAAAATACGGCGATAAAGTCGCGATCGGCATTGATGCGCGCAACGGTTATGTTGCGACACACGGCTGGCTGAACACCTCTGAAGTACGTGCTGAAGCTCTTGCCAAGGAATTGGCGGCAAAAGGAGCCGAGACATTCATTTACACCGACATCTCCCGCGACGGGATGATGCAGGGACCGAACGTGGACGGTATCCTGTCCATGGCGCAGGCCAGCGGTAAAACTGTGATCGCGTCCGGCGGAGTCACCAGTCTTGATGATCTGTTGCGTCTGAACGTGCACAGCGGCAGCGGTGTAGGCGGAGCTATTGTTGGCAAGGCGTTATATACGGGCAATATTGATCTTTCTGGAGCTTTGCGAGCGCTTGGGCAGAAATAGCGTTGGGCGAGCGCGCTAATTGATGAGCGGATGAACAAAAAGACGACATGAGCTAGCCAAGGAATAGTGGATCAATGAAACAGACAGAACCAACAGTGGGTTAAAGAATTAGACTTAACAGTAACGTAGTGAACAAAAATCACTAAATCACCAAACTAATTAATAAACGAGCGAATGAACAAAAAGACAACAGTTGAGCAAGCCATGAGCAGTGGATAAAAGAAATAGACGTAACAGTAAATGAGTAACTAATAATAATTAAATGAACGCACAGAGAAGCAAACTAGCAAAAGTTAAACGAACAAACCAGCAAAAGTTAAACGAACAAACCAGCAAAAGGGCTTAATAACAAAGCAACAAACCAATAAACCAACAAAAGAGCTAAAACAAACCAGCTGGCCAATAAAGCAACAAACCCAACTAGCTAATGTGTTTTCACTTTGCAAAAATCTCATCTCATTACGAATGGCGTAACGACTTGGGCGCTGTTTCAACGAGGGATCCGGTGAAATTTTAATACCTGTGAAGATGAGGTTACCCGCTAGCTAAAACCCGCTGCACAATCTGCTACAATAGGCGTAATGAGGCGGCGGGAAGGGTATTTTTCCTCGGATGATGATTTAAGTGTACTTTATACAGCTATTTTTCACATTTAGAGCTGATTAGCTAATTTAGTTGTATTTCGTGCAGCTATAACTCAGAGATGAGTTGATTTATAAGCTCATCCCCAGATTTAGTTGTACGAAATGCAGTTAAAAGAGTAGCTTGCAAAAAGGGTGATAAAATAACTGCACGTTGTGCAATTAAATACTCGTGGGCTTGCAGGTGGCGTGAGCCCTTCCGACCACATAAGGGCCAAAACCGCGGAACATGAAGGTGTTATGGGTCAAGGAAGCTGGCTACGAAGGGGTTAGCGATCATAGCACATGTTCAGCCGTGTGGGCTATGGTTCAGCCGGATGGGCTATGATCCGCCATGCCAACAATGAAGGTTTCCAAAGCGCAGGGGCCCTTGGGCTCCCCCTGGGGGCTAAGAGGGCTTTAGGGGGACGGACACACTTTAGGTGCTTGAAACGCTTTTTAAAGAAAGGGGGATTTCATAATGTTAGCAAAACGTATCATCCCCTGTCTTGACGTTAAGGATGGACGGGTAGTCAAAGGCGTTAACTTTGTGAATCTGCGTGATGCTGGAGATCCGGTAGAGCTAGCGGCGCTGTATGACCGCGAGGGCGCAGATGAGCTTGTGTTTCTCGATATATCGGCTTCCGTAGAAGGTAGAGCAACGATGATCGAGGTTGTGCGGCAGACCGCTGGTGAGATTGCTATTCCTTTTACAGTGGGTGGAGGGATCTCTACAACTGATGATATGAAAAGAATTCTTCGTGCAGGCGCAGACAAAATCGGCATTAATACGGCAGCCATCACTAATCCTCAGTTAATTTTGGACGGTGCTCGCCGATTTGGCTCCCAGTGTATTGTAGTAGCGATAGATGCTAAATATAATGAGGCTTTTGGTGAATGGGAAGTGTACACTCATGGCGGGCGTAAGCCCACCGGCATCCGTGCTCTGGCTTGGGCTAAAGAAGCTGAGAAGCTGGGCGCAGGCGAGATTTTGCTCACTAGCATGGATGCAGATGGCACAAAAGACGGCTTCGACCTGAAGCTAACCTCGGCAGTATGCGATTTGCTCAGTATTCCTGTGATTGCTTCTGGCGGCGCTGGGAAGAAGGAGCATTTTTACGATGTATTTACGGAAGGGAAAGCCGATGCGGGACTTGCGGCGACCATTTTTCACTATAAAGAGATTGCAATTAATGATTTAAAGGCAGATTTGAAGCAAAAAGGGGTAGAAATCCGATGAGCGAAACACAAAACAATACCACATTAAGCCAAAAAGAAGCTCTGGCAGGCATTCGCTGGAATGAAGCGGGTCTGGTGCCTGCCGTTGTTCAGGATGCTAGCAGTTTAGAGGTACTTATGGTTGCTTATATGAACTCCGAATCGTTACAGCTCTCACTGGAGAGTGGTCAGACTTGGTTTTGGAGCCGTTCACGCAGCGAACTTTGGCATAAAGGCGGAACCTCAGGCAACACACAAGCTATTATCTCCATATCCTATGATTGTGATAGCGACACACTACTCGTGAAGGTTGTGCCTGAAGGACCAGCTTGCCATACTGGAGCTACGTCATGCTTTTTCCGTGAGATTCCTTTGAATAACCCAACAACGGATGCTTCGAAATCAGTGTCTAGTCTGACGGATGGTGAGCGTTTTGCTGTTCTTGGTGAGCTGGAGCGTGTGATTGCTGAACGGGAAGTGGAACGCCCGGAAGGCGCGTATACCACTTATCTGTTTGATAAAGGCGTGGATAAGATCCTCAAAAAGGTAGGCGAGGAAGCTTCCGAGACCATAATTGCCGCCAAAAATAAAGATAACGCCGAGCTGCGCCTTGAGGTCAGTGATCTGATCTATCATCTGTTGGTATTGCTGCAAGAGCGCAAGCTTCCACTGGATGAGATTATGGAAGAGTTGAGTACCCGTCACGAACGCCCACGCCGGGATCAGTACTAAGGGAGGACTGAGTGATGCACATTGATTACCACACGCATCATGAACGCTGTGGCCATGCCGTGGGTAAGCTTGAGGAGTATGTACAGCGCGGGATAGAGCTTGGACTTCAGCAGCTGGGATTATCCGACCACTTGCCGCTCATCCACGTAGATCCCGCCAGCTATTATCCTGAAATGGCTATGCCAATGGCTGAACTGCCTCGTTATGTGGAGGAATGTCTAACCTTAAAGGAGCGTTACCGTGGAGTCATAGATCTGCGGGTGGGGCTGGAAGCCGATTATATCGAAGGTTATGAAGAGCAAATCCGCGAGATTTTGTCGCCGTATCCATGGGATTATCTTATAGGTTCTGTACATTTTCTTGGGGAGTGGGATATTACGGATCACCGCCAGGTTCATGGTTGGGAAGGCAAAGATGCGCTAGAGGTATATCGTCTTTATTACGATGCGGTAAAGAAGTCGGCGTTATCGGGATTATATGATATTATAGGACATATGGATGTTATTAAACGGTTCGGTTATGGCCCACAAACACCGGAGGGCACGGCTGAGGTAAGGGCGCTGGAGCTAGAGACCTTAAAGGTTATAGCGGATAGCGGAATCGCCATGGAGCTGAATGCATCCGGACTTACGAAGCCTTGCGCTGAGATGTTCCCGGCCGAGCATCTGCTACAGGAGGCCCTAAAGCTCGGCATACCGCTGACATTAGGCTCCGATGCACATGATCCTGCCAAGCTGGGGGACGGGCTGCAAGAGGCGCGTAGTATGCTTTGGCAGACTGGTTTTCGTGAGCTGGCTGTATTTGAGGGACGCCGCCGTACCACTGTTCAGTTCAAACTATAATAATTTATAATCCGCAGGAGGGTATTATGCATCATCAACAATTACGTATTTTTTCCGGTTCGTCGAATCCAAAGTTAGCGGCTGATATTGCGGAGCGACTTGGTGTTGAATTGGGGCAGATAAAGCTGACCCGCTTCATGAGCGGCGAGATTTACGTGCATTACGAAGAAAGCATCCGGAACTGCGACGTATTTTTGGTGCAATCCCTTTCGCATCCCATTAATGAGATGTTCGTGGAGCTGCTGGTGATGATAGATGCTGCCAAACGGGCTTCAGCTCGTACAGTGAACATTATTGTGCCGTATTATGGATATGCTCGGCAGGAGCGGAAGTCCGCACCTCGTGAACCGATCTCGGCTAAGATGGTGGCTGATGTGCTCACGACCGCTGGAGCAACCCGCGTAATCACCATCGATTTGCACGCAGCGGCGATTCAAGGCTTTTTCAACATTCCGGTCGATCATCTGACTGCACTCGATTTGATCAGCAGCCATTTGAAAGCCAAGGCAATGTCTGATCTGGTCATTGTTTCCCCGGATGCAGGGCGTGCGTCTATGGCTGAGAAGCTGGCGAATAAGCTGGATTCACCTTTTGCCATTATGATCAAGAAGCGCCCAGCCCATAATGAATCGGTAATCACTCATGTCATTGGTGATGTCGAGGGACGGACACCTATCATTATTGAGGATCTGATCGATACTGGGACGACCATTGTGAATGTGGTAGAAGGTCTGAAGGAGAGAGGTGCGAAGGACAGTATTGTCTGCGCGACGCACGGATTATTCTCAGGGCCCGCGCTACAGCGGCTTGACCATCCTTCTATTCAGGAAGTGGTTACGACAGATTCTATTGCACTGCCTGATGACCATTCAAGTCGGTTTACGGTATTGTCTGTTGCACCGATGCTTGCCCAGGCTACGCACATCATCCTTGAGGGTGGTTCAATCGATAAGCTATTTAGAGATGCGGGAATTTAATTCCCCGTCTTTTTTATTTTTTGTCAAAAAAGATGTTGTAAGCAGAGTGGTAGAGTCTTTCTCAACTTGAGATTCTCGCTGTCACATGTGGTATACTGTGTGGAGATACCCGCGCCCAATAAGGGAACGGAATAGCGATTAAGGATGGAGCTCCGGCATACCCCATAGGGCGCCGCCCTCCTATTTTTCGTTAGTATAAGGAAGCTTCTTATAAGGGAGGTGCCTTGCTTCCATGATTGAGAGAACTTCAGAGTATGAACTGGGGAATGATAATGTGATTCCTGTAACTCTGAATGCCAATTTTTTCTTTGAAAGAGCCGTTCGGTCCTTGGATCGCTTTCAATATGATAAGGCATTAAAGAATTTTCGCAAAGCTGTAGAGTACGAGCCGGAGAATCCGGTCAATCATTGCAACGTGGCTGGCGTATTATCAGAAATGGGTAATTATGAAGCGTCCAACGACATTTTAACCCATGTACTGGAGAATATTGATCCGGCAATGACGGAATGTTATTTCTATATGGCTAACAACTTCGCCAATATGGAAAGCTATGAGGAGGCAGAACGCTCACTCGTCACTTATCTCGAAGAAGATGTGAACGGTGAATTTCTGGCCGAATCGGAAGAATTGATGGAGCTGCTGCAATATGAGCTGGACCGTCCTGCTCCACTTATCCGGATTAGAAGCCGGGAAGGTGTAATAGAGCATGAGCGAGCCCGAGCACTGTTGGAGGAGGGCAAGTTTACACAAGCCGTCACTTTGCTTGAAGAGATTGTGAGCAATACGCCTGACTTCCTGGCGGCACATAACAACCTAGCCCTAGCGTATTTTTACATGGGTCGTTTTACCAAAGCTAAGGAATGTATTATGCGGGTGCTGGAGCTGGATTCCGGGAATTTGCATGCACTCTGTAACTTAGCGATCTTCCTTCAGTATGAAGGTGACCGCGGGCAACTGGATGGATTGTTACACCTTCTGGAGACCACCATTCCGTTTCATCAGGAGCATCTGTTCAAAATGGCCACCACCATGGGGATTCTGGGACGCCATAGAACCGCCTATGGCCATTTTAGACGTCTGTTGAAGGATGAAGAGGTCGGTGGCGACGCCAGTCTCTATCATTACTGTGCGGCAGCTGCCAGCAATAGTGGCCTGTATACAGAAGCCCAGCGCTGCTGGCAGAAGGCGGCTAAGCTCGATCCGGAATCGGCTGTGCCGAGATTTTTTCTTGCTCAGCTGCAGCAGGCGCAGGGGGAAGGTAAAACGCTGTCGCTGGTCAGCTACAACTATCAGCTTCCTTTTCAGGAGCAGCTGAAGCTGTGGAAGGACAACAAGGGCAGCTTTACCGAAGAGGTACGGAACAATCCGCTGCTTCGCTCTTCCTTCTTCTGGGCGCTCCGCTACGGGGATGCCAATACGAAGCTTCAGGTTACAGAAGCTCTGCGGTGGATCGAAGATGAAGAGATGTCCGAAATTCTGCAAGGACTTCTAAAGCAGCAGCCCTTGCAGGAAGAAAAGCTGCAAGAAGCGGCACTTCTTAGTCTGCAGCGGCTGATTGGAAGTGTTCCTGAAGAGAATGTGCTTCAGGAAGTCAAAGAAACCTCTTCCCCGCGTCTGAAGGGACTGCCGGAATGGAGAGAGGATTGGCAGAAAGTTATCGACCAGACCCTTAGTATGATGGATCGAAGATATGATGCAATCCACAAAAAAGATGCTGAATTACTGTGGAAGCAATTTCTGAGCAGCCTTTATCCGGATGTTCCGTTTATCCGTCATGCGAATGGCTGGTGTGCTGCCTTAGAATATCTAATCGCTAAAACGCATAACCTGCCGGTCACCTACCGTGAAGTAGCCCAGCGTTACAATGTTTCCGTTTCTATGGTCAGTCGTTATGCTCGGCGCATAGATGAGGAATGTAGTTTCGAGGGAAGTGTGAGCGACAGCCTTCCGCCATTTACCGAGAATATCTAAATCGATCATGTAGTATTTCGTAGAAACGGAGCCCTTTTTATATGTCTTGCGTAACGCTAATGTTCCTTATAGGGACATCGAAGGCGTCTATGCTCGCCAAAAAAGGGCCCGTTTCTTCTAAATAAACCCTATTGTGAGGAGGCCACTGTTATGTACAAAACGATTGTAATCGGAACAGGCCCAGCCGGGCTTACTGCTGCAATTTATTTGGCACGTGCTAACCTAAACCCACTTGTGATTGAAGGTATGCAACCAGGTGGACAACTGACAACGACGACAGAAGTCGAGAACTTCCCAGGCTTTCCTGAAGGAATTCTAGGCCCGGATTTAATGGACAACATGCGCAAGCAGGCTGAACGTTTTGGGGCTGAATTTAAGAATGGTTGGGTGGATTCAGTTGATTTTTCACAGCGTCCATTTAAAGTGACTGTAGATGGATTGGGAGTATTAGAGGCGGAGTCAGTGATCATCTCAACCGGCGCATCTGCCAGATATTTAGGAATCCCCGGGGAGCAGGAGAATGTGGGCCGTGGGGTCAGCACTTGTGCTACTTGTGACGGATTCTTTTTCCGTGGCAAAAAGATTATTGTCGTCGGTGGTGGAGATTCAGCGATGGAGGAAGCCAGCTTTTTAACCCGGTTCGCTTCTAATGTAACATTGGTTCACCGTCGTGATGAGCTTAGGGCTTCGAAGATTATGCAGGCTCGCGCACGGGATAACAGTAAGGTATCGTGGGCTCTTAACCGTACACCGCTTGAGGTTACAACCGACGAGTCTGGCGTTAAGGGACTGACGGTTCGCAACAATGAGACGGGAATTGATGAACTCATCGAAGCGGACGGAGTGTTTGTCGCGATTGGGCACACGCCGAACACCGGATTTTTAGGGGGGCAAATTACGACCGATACCAACGGCTACATTGTGGTCAACCCTGGAACGACAGAAACGAACATCCCGGGCGTATTCGCTTGTGGCGACGTGCAGGATACCCGTTATCGTCAGGCAATTTCCGCAGCGGGATCTGGCTGTATGGCAGCAATGGATGCTGAGAAGTACCTAGAGGGCACGATGGTGCATGACTGGAGCGAAACACTGGATAGTTAATTTTGCGAGAAATCGTAGTCGATGACATATAAGCAGGTTATCCTTTTTCTAAAGGGTTGCCTGCTTTTTTCAATATTGGCGGGGCCGTGTCCAGATATTAAATATGTTGTTTATTTATTACCGCTCGGAAGTTAAAATAACTGTAACAATGTCTTTATAAAAAGACTTGCGCATTTTAAAAATACGTTTACAATGAAGATATAATGTTAACGTGAACAATTTACACAAACCCTATTATAAGCAATAATTTTAAGTTTAAAATATTTATTAAGAAATCGACCGATTGAATAAATGTTCACGTTAAACTTTGTGTAACTCCCATTCGAACTTAAAGGAGAGCAGCAAACCTCATGAGTAAAAAATTCATGGATGAGAACTTCTTATTGTCGAGCGAGACCGCAATTAAGCTGTTTCATCATCATGCGAAAGACATGCCCATTATCGATTATCATTGCCACCTCAGTCCAAAAGAAATTTATGAGAACAAAACGTTCAACAATATCACCGAAGCTTGGCTGTATGGCGACCATTATAAATGGAGAGTGATGCGCGCTAACGGTATAGAAGAGAAATTTATTACTGGCGATGCCAGTGATTATGATAAATTTTTAGCCTGGGCTAGAACGGTTCCGATGATTATCGGGAATCCGCTATACCATTGGACGCATCTGGAGCTGCAACGTTTCTTCGGTGTATATGAGTTGCTGAATGAAGCTAACGCACCAAAAATCTGGGATGAAGTGAATAGACAGTTACAGGGTGAAGGATACGGAGCAAGAGATTTGATCATTAAATCGAAGGTAACTACGGTTTGTACTACCGATGATCCTGTAGATAATCTGGAATATCATGAGAAAATCAGTAATCTGAGTGGGTTCAATGCTAGCGTTGTGCCGGGATTCAGACCAGACAAAGCGCTTGAAATCAACCGTCCTACCTTCCAGCCTTGGGTAGCTCAGCTAAGCGAAGTTTCGGGAATGGCTGTTAAGAATTACGGACAGTTTCTTGCAGCATTGGAGAGCAGAGTGAGATTCTTCCACGCCAGAGCCGGCCGTGTATCTGACCATGCTTTGGATGCGGTAATGTTTGAGCCTACTACCTTGGAGGAAGCTACAGCTATATTCGCTAAAGCACTTTATGAAGGCACTGTAAGTGAGAGTGAAGAAAAGAAATATAAAGGATTCACGCTAGTATTCCTCGGCAAATTGTATAACGAGCTGGATTGGGCGATGCAATTCCATATTCATGCGCTACGGAATAACAACAGCGTAATGTTCGGACGTCTCGGACCTGACACGGGTTATGATTCTATCAATGACGGCGTGATTGCTAAGCCTTTGGCGGGTCTGCTCGATGCGCTGGATCGTGAGAATGCGTTGCCTAAGACCATTTTGTACTCATTGAACCCTAATGATAATCATGTTATTGCCAGTCTAATGGGCAGCTTCCAGGGCGGCGGTATTCCAGGGAAGATTCAATTCGGAACCGCATGGTGGTACAACGATAATAAAGACGGCATGCTGGAACAGATGAAGACACTTGCTAATCTAGGCGTACTTAGCCAATTTGTTGGGATGTTAACAGACTCCAGAAGTTTTTTATCGTATACCAGACATGAGTACTTTAGAAGAATCTTGTGTGATCTAGTAGGCTCTTGGGTAGAAGCTGGAGAAGCCCCGGATGATATGGAGTTACTGGGCAGTATGATTGAGAACATCTGTTACAATAACGCTGATCATTATTTTAATTTCTCGAAACAGGCATTGGTGACTAGGTAATCGTTATGATATCCTTACATGGAAGAGCCAAACCCGTTTAATAAGGAAGGTTGACCCATGGCACCTACAATCAAGGATATCGCCAAGTTGGCGAATGTATCGCATACAACTGTATCGAGAGCACTTAACAATAGTCCACTAATTAAAGAGGTCACACGTAAAAAAATTGCCGAGATCGCTGCGCAAGTGGGTTACGTCCCTAATTACAATGCCAAAAGCCTTGTGATGCAGCGATCCTATACCATTGGTCTGTTCTTCACGAGTATTGCCAACGGCACAACTTCTGGTTTCTTCTCTGATACGATTCGTGGTGTAAATAGGGTCATAGATGTAGAGTACAATCTGTTCATCCGTGGGATCGACGATTATGCGGATTACTCCTCTATTCATCGCAAACGTTTTGATGGAATTATTCTAATGAGCCAGAGTGAAGCAGATAATAAATTCATTTACCATGTTGTCCAGCAAGGCATTCCAATCGTTGTGCTGAACCGGGAAATTGATGACCGTTCCATTATCAACATCATCTCGAACGACCGGGAAGGTGCTTATAATGCAGGCAAATACCTGATCGAAAACGGGCATCAAGACATTGCAATTATTGAAGGTGTCGAGGGCTTTAAATCCACACAGGAACGTAGAGATGGCTTTATAAAAGCTTTGATTGACCATAATATCCCTGTTCGTAATGACTACATGATAAGCGGTAGTTATGATATGCAAAGTGGATATGAGGCGATGGGCAAGCTGCTGGATCTCGAGAAGCCACCGACTGCTGTATTTTGCTCTAATGATGATATGGCGATCGGGGCTATGAAAGGCGTGTTTGAGCGAGGGCTGCAGGTGCCAAATGATATCTCTGTTGTTGGTTTTGACGACATTGGGTTTTCACTTTTTGCCAATCCTTCACTCACCACGGTCAAACGTCCTATTGAGAAGATTAGTGAGCAAGGCGCTCGCCAGCTGTTAAGCTTGGTCAAGGAACCCTCAGAAAAAGACGGGCGAATCTCGATCGAGACAGAGCTTATTGCCAGAGAATCAGTCAGGAAGTTGCAGAAGTAGAGGCTGCGCATAGCAGCCTAATCCTTTACCTTCGTAAAGGGTTGCTATCTAAAATTTTCACGTGTGCATATATTTAATTGATTAGTAATATAAATATGATTTTATATAGTTTATTTAATAAGTTTATCGTGTGCATTTACTATTAGGAGGCGTTAATATGAAAAGATTAAATAGTGATAATTGGACAGCTTACAAGCAGTATCCTGAGAAGGTTCTACAATTTGGCGAAGGCAATTTCATGCGCGCCTTTGTAGATTGGCAGATTCATACCATGAATCAAAAAACGGATTTCAATGGTGGAGTGGTTGTTGTACAGCCATTGGCTAACGGACTGGCAGAAATGCTGAATGATCAGGATGGGCTGTATACCCTTTATCTGCAAGGCATTAAAGACGGAGCGGCTGTAAAAGAACACGAGGTAATTAATTGTATTACGCGGACGCTTAATCCCTATTCACAGCATGAGGAGTATATGAAGCTGGCTGAGAACCCTGAGCTGCGCTTTATCGTGTCTAATACTACTGAAGCGGGAATTGCTTTTGAAGCTGGCGACAAGTTAACCGATACGCCGCAGAGTAGTTTCCCAGGCAAGCTGACGGCCTTATTGTACAAACGTTATCAAACTTTTAATGGGGAGGCTTCTAAAGGTTTTATCATCATTCCATGCGAGCTGATTGACCGGAATGGTGATGAGCTCAAAAAGGTTATTTTGAAATATGCTGAGCTGTGGAATCTTGGAGAAGGTTTTGTGAACTGGTTGAATGAAGCTAATACCTTCTGCTGCAGTCTGGTGGACCGCATTGTTCCCGGTTATCCAAGAGACAGCATTGCCGAGATTACAGAAGAGCTGGGTTATGAGGATAAGCTGGTCGTTGTCGGCGAGCAATTCCATCTTTGGGTGATTGAAGGGCCACAGTGGATTAAAAAGGAGTTCCCGGCTGAACTAGCAGGTCTTAATGTGCTGGTGGTGGATGATATGGCCCCTTATCGGACTCGTAAAGTGAGGATTTTAAACGGAGCTCATACAGCTATGACACCCGTAGCGTATTTGTACGGTATTGATACGGTTGCTGAGGCCATTGAGCACGAAGAGGTTGGAGCGTACGTGAAGTCCTTAATCTATGATGAGATTATTCCAACGCTGGATCTGCCGGCAGAGGAATTGAATTCTTTTGCAGACGCGGTATTAGAAAGATTCCTGAACCCTTATGTGCAGCATTACTTGATGAGCATTTCCCTTAATTCTATATCGAAGTTTAAGACAAGAGATCTGCCTTCTTTACTGCAATATGTAGAGGCCAAAGGACAATTGCCTGAAAAGCTTGTCTTCTCATTGAGCGCATTAATTGCCTTCTATAGAGGACGCAGAGGGGAAGAAAACATTCAACTGGCTGATGATACGGATATTTTGGAATGGTTCGCCTCCTTATGGGGAGGATGGGATGGCACAGACACCGGGCTGCGCGCACTGGCCGTCGAAGTACTTGCCGCAACCAATCGCTGGGGCTGTGATCTGAATGAAGTGGCTGGACTTACTGACAAGGTGACAGAAGGACTGATTGCGATTGAGAAAAATGGCATGAAGCAAGCCTTAAAAGCGTTCGTGAAGAGACCGGCACACAACTAATACCCTGGAGGTGACAAATATATGATCAAGACGATGAAAGAAGTATTGCAGATTAATGAGGCTGATAATGTCGCTGTTGCACTTAAAGACTATAAAGCAGGCGACACCATTGTGATTGGTTCAAAAGAGATTAAAATTACTGAAGATATCGCTAGAGGCCATAAAATTGCACTATCCAGCATTAGCGAAGGTGAAAACGTATTGAAATATGGTTACCCCATTGGTCATGCTATAGCGTCTATCGCGCCGGGGCAGTGGGTGCATACCCATAACACTAAGACAAACCTAACAGGGGTAGAGGAATATACCTTTGAGCAGAAGCTGACGCCGAATCCTTTTGCAGCGGAGAATTTGACCTTTAAGGGGTATCGCCGCTTTGATGGATCTGTAGGTATCCGCAATGAGCTGTGGATCGTCCCTACTGTTGGTTGTGTGAATGGAGTGGCGGAGCAGATCATCAATATTTTCAAAGCAGAGGTTGGAGATATCGCACCTTTCGATAACGTGCTCGTGCTTAAGCATAACTACGGTTGCTCCCAGCTGGGCGATGATCATGACAATACACGTACGATTCTGGCTAACGCGGTTAAACACCCGAATGCGGGCGGCGTGCTTGTGCTCGGATTGGGCTGTGAGAATAACAATTTGCATATTTTTAAAGACATGCTGGGCAGCTATGATGTGGATCGTGTGCGTTTCCTTGTCTCCCAGGAGGTTGGGAATGAGATTGAAGAAGGCGTGAAGCTGCTGAAGGAAATCTACAATAATGTACAAGGTGATCAACGGGAAGAGGTATCACTCTCCGAGCTGAAGATCGGTCTGAAATGTGGAGGCTCCGACGGGTTATCCGGTATTACTGCGAATCCGCTCCTTGGACGTCTGTCTGATTATATGGCTGCTCAAGGCGGGACCACTGTACTGACAGAAGTGCCTGAAATGTTTGGTGCCGAAAAAATTCTAATGGAACGTGCTGCGGACGAAACTATTTTCAACAAAATTGTCGATCTCATTAATGACTTTAAGCAGTATTTTATGGACTATAAACAGCCGGTATATGAAAATCCTTCTCCAGGGAATAAAGCCGGAGGAATTACTACGCTTGAGGATAAATCATTGGGTTGTACTCAAAAATCGGGGAACGCTACAGTTATGGATGTCCTCAAGTACGGGGAGCTTATCACTAATAAAGGCTTAAATCTCCTTAACGCACCTGGCAATGATCTTGTGGCTTCCTCTGCACTGGCTGCTGCTGGCTGCCAATTGGTGATCTTTACGACCGGGCGGGGAACACCATTTGGTACATTCGTGCCTACGATGAAGGTATCTACCAATACCCCATTGTATGAAGGCAAACGTCATTGGATCGATTTTAATGCAGGTGTGTTGGTGGAAGATGGTTCTCCAGATGAGGTCCTGCGCAGCTTCATAAACTATATTATTGCGGTGGCCAGCGGTGAATGGGTTAATAATGAAAAGAATAATTTCCGTGAGATCTCCATATTCAAAACAGGAGTAACGCTATAATAAATCATTAATTAATGACAAATCAGGCTGTCTCTTATGCTTTTTAAGCGTAGGGGGCAGTTTTTTTAGGTTCACAGCATACATAATCCGTCTTAAAAAGAACGATAATTGCTTTCTTTTGAATTAGTGATTGCAATCACAATGGTCCTGTACGGCCTGTGCTAATCTTTTATTGAGAATAGTTCTCACATAAAGGAGAAGAGTCAGATGGAAAAAGTGCTGAGTTTGGATGAATCTATATTCGAGATGGTATCACGGCATCCGGAGGTCATCGAGATTATGGTAGAGCTGGGCTTTAAGGATATTGCCAAGCCTGGCATGCTGCAGACTGCTGGCCGTTTCATGACCTTATCCAAAGGAATTAAGCTGAAAAAAATGGATCTCGAGCACGTGAAGCAAACTTTTGAACGTCATGGTTTCGGGATTATTTAATAAAGGAGTGTTAATATGAGCGAACTGATTAACAACCGTGAAGTTGATGTGCCGGAACAGACTCGTCGCCAGGCTATGCTTAAGGAGATTATTAAAGAGCTGCATGCAGGCAAAAGTGTACAAGAGGTTAAGGCGCGGTTCGCCGAAGCTGTGGGTGATGTTACCGTAGCGGAGATTTCCGCGATGGAGCATTCATTAATGACCGAAGAAGGAATTCCGGTATCCGAGGTCCAACGTCTTTGTTCGGTGCATACAGCCATCTTTAAAGGCTCTATTGAGCAAATTCACCGCTCGTCCCAGCCCGAGGAGCAGCCAGGCCATCCAGTACACACCTTCAAATTGGAGAACCGTGAGATCGAAAAACTTGTTAACTTCCGCATGGATCTGCACGCAACAAAGTTTCAAAAGAATGATAGTGAGGAACTGATCTTCAAATTGTTGGAGGATCTTAGCTTGCTGCTGGATCTTGATAAACACTATAGCCGAAAAGAAAATCTGCTGTTCCCATACCTCGAAAAATACGGCATTTATGGCCCAACCAAGGTAATGTGGGGAGTGGATGATAATATCCGCCGTATGATTAAAGAGGCAAAAGCTGCGCTCAGCACTTATAGCGGAAACGCAACAGAAATAGGCATTCAGCTTGAGGAGATCATC
This sequence comes from Paenibacillus sp. FSL R10-2778, assembly GCF_038593035.1. Classification (NCBI taxonomy): domain Bacteria; kingdom Bacillati; phylum Bacillota; class Bacilli; order Caryophanales; family Paenibacillaceae; genus Paenibacillus; species Paenibacillus sp. FSL R10-2778. Next base: position 176,478 of record NZ_CP151956.1, read on the forward strand.
AAGGAAGTTAATGAAATGATCTTTAAGGAAGAAAATATTCTATTGCCCATGGCCCTGGACAAACTGACGGAAGATGAATGGGTCAAAATCGCCCGGGAGAGTGATGAGATCGGGTTCTGCCTAACCGCACCGGAGCAGGAGTGGATCCCTGAGCGGGCCGCTGAGCCGGACGGCGCAGTGCTGGAAGAAACAGAAGGAGCTACGCCGCAAGGCGGGTTTATCCGTTTTGAGACAGGGTTGTTGTCACTGCATCAGCTGGAGACCGTACTCAACCATCTTCCTGTAGATCTAACCTTCATTGATGAGAATGATGTTGTCCGATATTTTTCACACGGGAAGGAACGTATCTTTGCCCGAACTAAAGCGGTTATCGGCCGTACAGTACAGAACTGTCATCCCCCGCAAAGTGTTCATGTGGTAGAGAAGCTTTTGGAAGACTTTAAGGCAGGCCGTAAGGATGCTGAGGACTTCTGGATCAATATCAAGGATAAGTTTATCTACATCCGTTACTTCGCTGTACGAGACGAGTCAGGCCAATATATGGGCACGCTAGAGTTCACACAGAATATCGCTCCAATCCGAGCATTAGAGGGCCAAAAGCGCATTTTATCAGAATAAATCGGTGCGTTGGGTTATTTTCCAGATAATAATATAGGTACAAGACTCTCTTACTTAGGCGTAAGGGGGTCTTTTTAGAATATAATAGAGTATACTCTTAAAATAAGGAATTCCCGGGTGTGTTGTCTTTCCTTGACCACAGAGAGGGCTTCTATTATAGTTGGTACTTAGGATTAACTATTTTAGTATAAAAAAAGGTGGCTTGTTACATGTCTGAGAATATCTACGTTGGCGTGGATTTGGGTGGAACTGCAATTAAGGTTGGAATCTGTAATGCTGAAGGTACCCTGCTACATACTTATGAGGGACCTACAGGAACTGCAGAGGGTGTCGATACTGTTATCGATAATATCGAGAAGTATGTACGCCAAATTGTGGAGGATTCCCCGTACTCTTGGGATCAGCTTGCAGGTGTAGGAGCGGGTGTAGCCGGGTTCACAAATATTCGTGAAGGAATCATCATCCTTGCGCCTAACATAGGATTTAGAGATGTGCCGATCCGTTCCATTTTGGAAGATCGTTGGAACAAGCCTGTCAAAATAGACAATGATGCGAATGTGGCTGCACTGGGCGAAGCTTGGAGTGGTGCGGGACGTGGCGTTGATAACTGTGTCTGCTATACGCTTGGAACAGGTGTCGGTGGCGGAATTATTATTAATGGAAAGATTTATCAAGGCTTTGCGGGATTAGCTGGTGAGCTTGGTCATATCACAGTAGTGCCGGATCTGGAAGCTATTCAATGCGGCTGTGGCAACATGGGCTGTCTGGAAACCGTTTCCTCCGCCACAGGTATTATCCGCATGGCTAATGATGCAGTAGCTCGTGGCGATCGTACTTCCCTCTCTATGGTAGAGAAGATTGCTGCGAAAGAAGTCTTTGATGCGGCTAAGGCTGGCGATGAAGTAGCTATCCGTATAGTGAATCGTGCAGCGTACTATCTGGGTAAATCCATGGCTTCTGTTGCGGCTGTGCTTAACCCTGAAGTATTTATCGTTGGCGGCGGTGTGTCTAAGGCTGGAGATATTCTATTTGATGAGGTTCGTCGTGTGTTTGCGAAATTGACACCGGCTCCGCTTCAAACTGGTGTTTCGATTATTCCAGCTGAGCTTGGTAATGACGCAGGTATTGTTGGGGCTGCCGGCCTTTTGCTGCGTTCTTAAAAGACGGGAAGTATTCATATACTAAATCTAGGGAGGGGACGCTTTTATGACCGAATTGGACAATACCCCAACGGCTGGAGCCACCCTGATTATTATTACGGGAATGTCAGGTGCGGGGAAGACAATTGCTGTACAGAGTCTGGAAGACCTAGGGTTCTTCTGTGTCGATAATTTACCACCGGTGCTGATTCCCAAGTTCGCAGAGCTAATTGAACAGTCGAAGGGTAAGATTGCCAAGGTAGCCCTTGTAATTGACCTGCGTGGTCGAGAATTCTTCACTGCTTTGTCTGAGTCTCTTGCCTATATCAAGGATGAGTCAACCATTGGCTGTGAGATCTTGTTTTTGGATGCTACAGATTCAGTACTTGTTCAGCGTTACAAGGAAAGTCGACGTCATCATCCATTAGCACCTAAGGGGCTGCCGCTTGATGGTATCAAGCTAGAACGTAAAATGCTTGAAGAATTGAAAAATTCAGCTACGTTATGTTTAGATACCAGCAGTATGAAGCCCGTGCAGCTTAAGGAGAAGATCGTTTCACGGTTTTCGCATCTAGGAAAAAGTACGCTTTCCGTCAATATTACATCCTTCGGATTTAAGTACGGTATCCCTATTGATGCAGATCTTGTCTTTGATGTCCGCTTCTTGCCTAACCCACATTATGTGGACCATCTGCGGCCTAAAACCGGCCAGGACAGTGAAGTCTACGATTATGTAATGAAGTGGCCTGAAACACAGGTGTTCCTGACCAAACTGCTCGATATGCTTCATTTTCTAATTCCGCAATATCGCAAGGAAGGTAAGTCCCAGATTATCATTGGCATTGGCTGTACGGGAGGTAAACACCGTTCCGTAGCCATATCTGAGTATTTGGGTAAAATGCTGGGCGTTAGCGAGACGGAATCCGTAACCGTTAGTCATCGGGATTCCGAGCGTGATCGGCACTAGAGAGAAGGGGTCATAGTGGCTGAAGAACAAAGACAGCGTCCACGTATCGTCGTTATGGGCGGTGGCACGGGGTTATCTGTTATGCTTCGTGGTTTAAAAGAGAAGCCATTAGATATTACTGCTATTGTTACCGTTGCCGATGATGGGGGAAGCTCAGGTATTTTGCGCAGTGAACTGCAAATGCCTCCTCCTGGGGACATCCGCAACGTATTGACAGCTATGGCTGATGTTGAGCCGCTCATGGCAGAGATTATGAGATACCGTTTCAACACGGGTGAGGGACTAGCTGGTCATAGTCTCGGCAACTTGATTCTTGCTGCGCTCACGGATATATCCGGCGATTTCGTTACAGCTGTACGGGAGCTCAGTCGATTATTCGCTGTTCGCGGCCGGGTATTGCCTGCGGCCGGTGAGGCTGTAATCCTGCATGCAGAAATGTCGGACGGCACGATTATCACGGGGGAGTCCAAAATCCCTGAAGCTGGCGGGATCATCAGACGAGTGTCCTTGGAGCCGCCAGATGTAGAACCGTTGCCCGAAGCGCTTGAGGCGATTCGGAATGCAGATGCGATCCTGCTGGGTCCTGGCAGTCTGTATACGAGCATTCTTCCCAACCTGCTTGTTCCGAAACTGGCAGAAGCGGTTGTATCTTCGAATGCTATCAAAATTTTCGTCTGCAACGTAATGACTCAGCCGGGTGAAACGGATAACTATACCGTCAGCGATCATCTTCAAGCTGTATATGATCATATCGGGATCGATTTATTCGATTATGTTATTGTTAATGACGGTGAGATTCCGGAACAGGTCCAGACGAAGTACGCCGAGAAGGGCGCGCGCCCGGTGCAGCTTGATAAAGAAGCGCTGGATGGCAATGGATACAAGGTTATAGCCGATAAACTGGTTTTATTCCGAACTTATTTGAGACATGATACCGATAAGCTTAGCCATCACATTTATCAGCTTGTGCAGGATTGGATAAACAGAAACCCTAGGGTATAACTTATAGATGAGAACGAAGTACTTATCAAGAAAGAGGTGAGACCCTTGTCTTTTGCGGCCCTTACCAAAAAAGAGCTGACGATGGTGGAGAGTGAACCCTGCTGCGAGAAGGCGGAAATGTCAGCGCTTATCCGTATGAATGGATCTGTGCAGCTTTCAAGCAAAAAGGTTATTCTCGACATTTCGACGGAGAACGCCGCGATTGCAAGGCGGGTATATTCTTTACTTAAGAAATATTACCAGGTCCATATTGAGCTACTCGTGCGTAAAAAAATGCGTTTGAAGAAAAATAACGTCTATATCGTCAGAATCCCAAACCGTGTACAAGAGATCCTAAAGGATCTTAGAATTGTGTCGGAAGGATTTATTTTTACCGATGGTATTGATGATGAGATTGTTGGGAATAACTGCTGCAAGCGTGCTTATTTGCGCGGTGCCTTTCTGGCTGGCGGATCGGTTAATAATCCGGAAGGCTCCTCCTACCATTTGGAGATTTCCTCGATGTATGAGGAACATTGTAAAGCATTAGTGGATCTGGCTGGGGAATTCCACCTAAACGCACGCTGTATTGAACGTAAAAAAGGGTTCATTCTTTACATTAAAGAAGGCGAGAAGATTATTGAATTCTTAAGTTTGATTGGAGCGCATCAGGCGCTGTTCAAATTTGAGGATGTAAGAATTATGCGCGATATGCGTAATTCCGTGAATCGGATCGTGAACTGCGAGACCGCAAATCTCAACAAAACTATAAGTGCTGCGGTGCGGCAGATTGAAAATATCAAGCTGTTGCAGCGAGAAATGGGACTGGAGAATTTGCCGGATAAACTGCGTGAAGTAGCAGAAATTCGAATGGCGCATCCAGATATCAACCTCAAGGAGGTTGGTGAAATGCTCAAAGGTACAGTCAGTAAGTCGGGAGTAAATCATCGGCTTCGTAAGATTGATGAGCTGGCGGACAAGGTTCGAGGCGGCTAATTACTTTTTTTCTAGTGTGGTTTACGTTATAATGATATAATAATATAAAATTAATGTGAAACTTTTGGGGAGAACTCAATTAGGGGGTAAGCGTTTCATGACAAAGCACCCGGTAGTTGTTCGGTTGAAGACAGGGCTTCATGCCCGACCGGCAGCATTGTTTGTGCAAGAAGCTAACAAGTTTTCGTCGGAGATTTTCGTGGAAAAAGATGATAAAAAAGTAAATGCTAAAAGTATTATGGGGATTATGAGCCTCGCTATCAGTTCCGGCACGGAGATTTACATTAGCGCGGACGGTGCGGATGCCGATCAAGCTGTAAACGCTTTGACAAGTCTGGTCAGCAAAGAAGAGCTTGAGAACCAATAATAGGAAGACAACATCGTTTCTGCTAGGAAGACTTTATTTATCGCATGACCAAAAGCCCTTCGGGGCTTTTTTTAATACCAAAAAATAGATGGAGAACGTGCAACATTTACCAAAATGACTCGTCTAGAGGATAATAACAAATCACAAGAAATGAAAGGGGCTGGCAAATATGAAAGGTTTATTGAAGAAAATTGGTTCAGTGATGATCGTAGGGAGTTTGTTAATTGGAGGGATCAGCATGAGTGGTGTTTTCCAAGGTCCTGCAAAGGCTTACGCAGATGAAGTGCAGAAAAATGTCGTTAGTGTAGTAGGTAAAGGCGAATTGTCCCTCAAGCCGGATATCGTATACTTGTCCATCGGTGTGGATACTACGGCCACAACTGCGCAAGAAGCGCAGAAGACCAATGCCGCTAAAATTCAGAAGATTATGACTTTACTGAAGAATACTTGGAAAATTGCAGATAAAGATATTCAAAGCACGCAGTTTTATGTGCAACCCAATTATAGTTACAGCGAAAAAGAAGGACAGCAAGTGAAGGGGTACAACGCCAATCATACGCTGTTAGTGTCTTATAGAGATCTGACCAAGGTTGGTGAATTGCTGGACGCTGCATCTGCGGCAGGGGCGAATAATATCGGAAATGCACGTTTTTCTGTGGAAGATACTTCTGCATTTGAAGCTCAGGTGATTGAAAAAGCGATGGCGAATGCAGATGTTAAAGCAGGGGCTATTGCTAAGGCAGCTAAACGCAGCTTGGGTCAAGTGATCACGGTCAGCCAAAATGATGGCGATATCACTCCGGTTTATTTTGAACAGAATCTAAAAATGAATATGGCTGCAGCAGATGCTGGTGCAAGTACATCCGTGCAACCCGGAGTAGTTAAAGTTACAACTCAGCTGAGCGTAATGTATGAATTGAAATAGTATCAGAACAAGGTGAATGCAGAGAGGAGAGGTGATCTTCCACTAGTAATAGTGGGGGGCGCCTCTTTTTTTGTGTAAGTTCTCTACGATTCTGTTTAATAAATTGGAAAGGAGAGGAAAAATAAGATGATGAATATTATTTCAAAAGAATCAGCGCGCAAATGGGGCATAGGTCTGATGTCAGCAGGTTTATTGTTTGTTGGAGGCCTGCTGCCCAGCGAAACGGGTTATGCAGCAGCTAGTAAAACGGAGAATAAAGCTATTGATTCGCGTATCGTTTTAAAGGCAAACGGGATAAATTCGTTGCAGGAAGGTATTTTGAAGGAAGGACTGGCCTGGATTCCCATAACTTTTATGCGAGATGTGTTGGGATTACCGCTTGTGTATGATAAGAAGGAAAATGCGTACATGATTGGAAAAGGATCGGCCAAGGCCAAGTTGATGTTATCCAGCTACGGTACTTCTGTGTGGGTGAACAACTATTTCATTCGAGAGTATGAAGGGAAGTTAATTAATAATCGCCTCTATGTTCCATCAGGATTGTTAAATGATTATATGGGTTATAAGGTAGATTGGAGTCGGGCCGCCAGTAGGCTGAATGTGGTGAACAGACCGCAGAACGCGCTGACGGTAACCACGGAAACTTATGCTAAAGATCGGGCAGAAGCTTTTATTCAGCTTGATTATCCGAAGATCAGTGGATTGGGCAACTCCAGTGCGCAACAAGCTATTAATAATACTTTGAAGGAAAGTGTTATGAAATTCGCGGCGGGTGCAGAACAGGATATCTCCGATCGAGATGGAGCAGAGCCCAAATACACCTATGATTCAGGTTATGTAGTGACCTACAATCAGAATGGTGTGATCAGCATAGTGATGCATCAGTATAGTGATACGGGCGGCGCCCATGGAATGACTAACCGTGAAGCCTTCACCTTCTCGCTTAAGGATGGTAAACGTCTACTGTTGGGCGACCTGTTTGGAGCTAATCCAAACTACAAAAAACAGCTGAATGCAAAGCTGAGCAAGCTGCTGAAGGCAGAGGATAGTTATTTGGGAGGATTCAACGGATTGAATACGGAGAAATATTTCTATCTGAAGGACGACAAGGTTGTTCTGTTCTTCCAATTATATGAGTACACAGCGTATGCTGCAGGCTTCCCTGAGTATACTTTTAGTTTCAAAGAGCTTTTGCCGGATGGCAGTAGCCCGTTTGCTGGCATGAAATAAATGGAAATGCGTCGTCTCCGCTAATGTCGGCACAAGACATCTCCCCCTTACCAGAGTTGTCTCTTGTTCATATGCTAAAGGGAGTAACTAGTTTATGAACGGGGGAGAGCTATGGGCTACCAATATACTGCAATTGGCGATTCCTTGACGACTGGATTTGGTGCTCTGCCAGGTAACGGTTTTGTACCGGTGTACCGTAGAATGGCAGAAGGGAGACTGCGGACTACTGTAGCCTCTACGAATTTAGGCGTGAACGGAATGACTACTTCAGAGCTGGAGCAGCGGCTGCGCGGAAATTCCATGATGCGTGAGGCCGTTCGAGTAGCCGATATCATCACTGTGTCTATCGGTGGTAATGATTTGATTCACGCGGCCAAATCAGCAGCAAGACAGCAAGGCAACTTATCCGCAGAACTGCGCAGATCGCTTCAGGAATGCAAACAAAATTTCTCTGCAATTATGAATATCCTTATACAATTGAAGGCGAGGACGCGTAGACCTTTTATCATTAGAATTGTGGGATTATATAACCCCTATCCTCAGGTGGTTGGTGCGACAGAGTGGGTCAGGCAGTTTAATCAATACGCAGCACAGTACAGCAGCCGAGTATGTGGATTTGCTTCGATTTACAGTGAGTTCGCAGGAAATGAGAGAGGGCTGTTATCCATTGATCATTTGCATCCGAATGGCCGGGGTTATCGCGTAATTGCCGAGAAGCTGGATGCGCTAGGTTATGGCGGGCTGGCTTAATTGGATTTAGGTCTTCTATAAAATATAAAGAGGCTGTGCTCTAACCATAACGGATAGAGCACAGCCTCTTTATATTTTTACTTTATAGCTTACACACCGCTAGGCAATGTCTTCTCGATTACTTTATCTACGATACCGTATTCAGCCGCGTCTGCAGCAGTCATGAAGTAGTCGCGATCTGTATCCTTCTCAATACGTTCTAGAGGTTGACCCGTACGTTCTGCTAGAATACGGTTCAGCTTATCGCGCAATTTGAGGATGCGGCGGGCACGGATTTCAATGTCCGTTGCTTGACCTTGAGCACCACCCAGAGGCTGGTGGATCATAATCTCGCTGTTAGGCAGTGCGAAGCGTTTGCCTTTGGCGCCAGCGTTTAGCAGGAAAGCTCCCATGGAAGCTGCCATACCCACACAAATGGTGGAAACGTCTGGTTTAATGTACTGCATTGTATCAAAAATAGCCATACCTGCAGTAATGGAACCGCCTGGACTATTCACGTAGAGGTGAATGTCCTTGTCAGGATCTTCGGCAGCTAAGAACAGCATTTGTGCGATGATAGAATTGGCTACCACGTCATTAACCTCCGTTCCAAGGAAAATGATGCGGTCCTTCAGCAGGCGGGAATAGATGTCATAAGCGCGCTCGCCGCGGTTGCTCTGTTCTACTACCATAGGAATATAACTCACGTGGAAAACCTCCTTGATATTGGTTCTTTAAATGTATTCATTTTTACTCTTGCCGTATTACCCACATGATAAACAAATTCAAACAAAAAGTCAAAGAAAGTCAAACTTATATTCAAAAAAAAGAGCCGACAAGCGGCTCTTTGGTTAAGTAGTAGTATAGGCACTACTAAATTATGTGCAAAAATGAAATTAATGGCGCGCCCGCCAAGAATCGAACTTGGATCTCAGGCTTCGGAGGCCTACGTCATATCCATTGGACCACGGGCGCAACAAAAATGATTATAATACAATTTTTACACAATTGCAATGTAATATTAATACTGGACAAGCGCTCTAGGGACAGGCATCTGGCGCTATATCTTTTTCTGACCTTATTAATGTATAAGAAGACAAGCGCTTGAGAATTCTACTCTCGGAAGACTTGCGCTTCGAGCAATATTTGGTTAGAATATGGGTGGGACTTAAAAAGTTTACCCGGGACGTTTTGAGACCATGAACAAGGGAATAGAGGAAGACGAAGTTGCAGGAGTGAAAGTATGCGTAATTTATTAGATATCCAAAAGCAGCTTCTGCCTGATCTCATGGAAACCCTTAAGAGACGGTACACGATTCTTCATCAGATCATGCTGTCCGATATTATTGGGCGCAGAACGCTAGCCGCTTCGCTAGATATGACTGAGCGGGTACTGCGTGCCGAGACGGATCTTCTGAAATCGCAAGGGCTTATTGAGATCGAGAGTGTTGGCATGCGCATTAGCGCTGCTGGACGTAGACTGCTTGATTTGCTAGAGCCGGTTGTTAAGAGCCTATTTGGTCTGGATGAGCTGGAAGAGAAAATTCGAGCAACGTATGGTCTGGATAAAGTTATTGTAGTACCGGGTGATTGTGAGTCATCGCCGTTCACCAAACGAGAGCTTGGCCGAGCGGGTGCGAAAGCGCTGCTGAGTATACTTCGCGCAGATGATACAGTTGCCGTCACAGGTGGATCGACGCTTGCCGATATGGCTGATCAACTGGCACCGCCGTTGTCCCTTTCCTATAAGAACGCTTGGTTTGTTCCGGCGCGTGGAGGATTAGGAGAGAGTATGGAGATTCAAGCCAACACGATTGCCTCAACCATGGCAAAGCGGGTTGGAGCCAACTACCGGTTGTTGCATGTCCCTGATTTGCTTAGCGGGGATGCATACCAATCGCTGGCACTTGACTCTAATATTGGAGAGATTGTACAAACCATCCGTAGTTCGCGTATTATTGTACATGGGATTGGGGATGCCATTGAAATGACCCGCCGCCGCAAACTGGACGAGGCTACAGTCTCGGAAATCCAGGGTGAAGGGGCAGTGGCCGAATCTTTTGGCTATTATTTCAATGAAGAGGGTCAGGTTGTCCATACCATGCTTACGATGGGTCTACGTCTAGAAGATATTATTCGGACAGAGAAAGTCATCGGTATTGCAGGAGGCAAACCCAAGGCCAAAGCCATTCATGCCATGCTGCGTTTCGGGCAGGAGAATATTCTCGTCACGGACGAGGCTGCTGCAGTAGAAATAGGCAAGGAAATTGACAATCAACTACAGCTATCTTCGTAGTTTTTAGATTGCAGGCAATAACATACTTCTTGCATCATACTTAACATTGTTGTCATGACAGACCTCACCGTCTGTTTTGAATAAATAAAACGAATTCTAGGAGGAACTATTCAATGAGTGTAAAAGTTGGAATTAACGGTTTTGGACGTATTGGACGCCTTGCTTTCCGCCGTATTCAAAATGTAGAAGGTATCGAAGTGGTAGCAATCAACGACTTGACTGACGCTAAGATGCTTGCTCATTTGCTTAAATATGATACAACTCAAGGTAAATTCCAAGGTGATGTTGAAGTGCATGATGGCTTCTTCAAAGTCAATGGTAAAGAAGTTAAGGTTCTTGCTAACCGCAACCCTGAAGAATTGCCATGGGGCGACCTAGGCGTTGATATCGTACTTGAGTGCACAGGTTTCTTCACAACTAAAGAAGCAGCTGAAAAACACTTGAAAGGTGGAGCTAAGAAAGTAGTTATCTCCGCTCCAGCTACTGGCGACATGAAAACTGTCGTTTACAACGTTAACGATGACATTCTTGATGGTACTGAGACTGTTATTTCCGGCGCATCTTGCACAACTAACTGCCTAGCTCCAATGGCAAAAGTACTGAACGACAAGTTCGGTATCGTTGAAGGCTTGATGACTACAATTCATGCTTACACTGGCGACCAAAACACTTTGGATGCTCCACATGCTAAAGGTGACTTCAGACGCGCTCGTGCAGCAGCTGAGAACATCATTCCTAACACTACTGGTGCTGCTAAAGCAATCGGTCTGGTTATTCCAGAACTTAAAGGTAAATTGGATGGTGCAGCTCAACGTGTTCCAGTTGCAACTGGTTCCCTGACTGAACTTGTAACTGTTCTTGATAAGAGCGTTACTGTTGAAGAAATCAACGCAGCAATGAAAGCAGCTTCCGATCCAGACACTTATGGTTACACTGAAGATGAAATCGTATCTTCCGACATCAAAGGTATGACTTTCGGATCCCTGTTCGATGCTACACAAACTAAAGTATTGACTGTTGGCGACAAACAACTGGTTAAAACTGTTGCTTGGTATGACAATGAAATGTCCTACACTGCACAATTGGTTCGTACTTTGGAGAAATTCGCTAAAATCGCTAAGTAATTGACTTGATATAAGCAACATCTATAGAGCGGAAACAGAAATTCCTTGTTTCCGCTCTTTCTAAATGTATTTCTTGTTTCCTGCTAGAAACAATTTTGGGTGTGGAGGAATTAATCATGAACAAAAAAAGCGTCCGTGATGTAGAAGTAAAGGGTAAGCGCGTATTTGTACGCGTGGATTTCAACGTACCTGTAGAAGACGGTAAAATTACTGATGATACTCGTATTCGCGAAACACTTCCAACCATTAAATATTTGATCGGGAACGGTGCAAAGATCATTCTTGCGAGTCATATGGGTCGTCCTAAAGGCGAATTCGTAGATTCCATGCGTTTGACTACTGCTGCTGAACGTCTGTCCGAGCTCCTTGGCAAACCAGTAGCTAAAGCTGACGAAGCAATTGGCGAAGCTGTAAAAGCAAAAATCGCTGAGCTAGGCGAAGGCGACGTACTTGTACTTGAGAATGTTCGCTTCTACCCAGGTGAAGAGAAAAACGATCCTGAACTGGCTAAACAATTCGCTGAATTGGCTGATTTGTTTGTTAATGATGCGTTTGGTGCGGCTCACCGTGCACATGCATCGACAGAAGGTATCGCTCATTTCTTACCAGCTGTATCCGGTCTTTTGATGGAGAAAGAATTGTCCGTTCTTGGTAAAGCTCTTTCTAACCCAGAACGTCCTTTCACTGCGATCATCGGTGGTTCGAAAGTTAAAGACAAGATTGATGTTATTGATAACTTGTTGTCTTTGGCTGATAACGTCCTGATCGGCGGTGGATTGTCTTATACATTCACTAAAGCACAAGGCTTTGAAATCGGTAAATCACTAGTAGACAACGACAAACTTGACGTTGCTCTTGGATTCATCGAAAAAGCAAAAGCACTTGGTAAAAACTTCATGCTTCCTGTTGATGTTGTTGTTGCTGATAAATTTGGTGCTGACGCTAACACTAAGATCGTTGATTACAATGAAATCCCAGAAGGTTGGGAAGGACTTGATATCGGACCTAAGACTCGTGAACTTTATGCCGATATTATCAAGAACTCCAAGCTGGTTGTCTGGAATGGACCTATGGGCGTATTCGAAATCGATAAATTCGCTGAAGGTACACTTGCAGTAGCAAAAGCTTGTGCAACTACTGAAGGTTACACTGTTATTGGTGGCGGAGATTCCGCAGCAGCAGCAGAGAAATTCCACCTGGCTGATCAAATGGATCATATCTCCACTGGTGGCGGTGCATCCCTTGAGTTCATGGAAGGCAAGGCGCTTCCTGGCGTAGAAGCACTGAACGATAAGTAAGACCTAAGAAGGAGGCAACATAAGTCATGAGAACACCTATTATTGCAGGTAACTGGAAAATGTTCAAAACAGTTCCTGAAGCAGAAAGCTTTATTGCTGAAATTAAAGGCAAAGCAGAAGTAGAAGGCGTTGAGACTGTAATCTGCGCTCCATTTACTAACCTGCCTGCACTTGTAGCAGCTGCAAAAGGTACTGACATCAAGATTGGTGCACAAAACCTACACTTTGAAGATAACGGTGCTTACACAGGCGAGATCAGTGGTGTAATGCTAAGTGATCTTGGTGTGGACTATGTTATCATTGGCCACTCTGAGCGTCGTGCTTATTTTGGCGAAACGGATGAAATCGTGAATAAGAAAATGCATGCTGCATTCCGTCACGGAATTACTCCTATCGTATGTGTTGGCGAAAAGCTCGAAGAGCGTGAAGCTGATCAAACTAAAGCAGTATGTAAAGTACAAACTGAAGCTGCATTCCAAGGTCTTAGTGCCGAGCAAGCAGCAAAAGTTGTTATTGCATACGAACCTATCTGGGCTATTGGCACAGGTAAATCTTCCACTTCCCAAGATGCTAACGAAGTTATTGCTTACATCCGCAGTCTTGTAAAAGATCTGTATGATGCAGCAACAGCTGAAGCTGTTCGTATTCAATACGGCGGCAGCGTGAAGCCTGAGAATGTAACTGAGTACATGGGCCAAAGCGACATCGATGGTGCGCTTGTTGGCGGTGCCAGCTTACAACCGGATTCCTTCGTTCAATTGGTTGAGGGGGCGAAGTAAGATGTCAGCTCCAAAACCCGTAGCTTTGATTATCATGGATGGTTTTGGTTTGCGTGGAACGACAGAAGGTAATGCCGTTGCTCAAGCCAACAAACCTAACTATGACCGTTACCTGAAACAATATCCTAACACTACACTCACTGCTTGCGGTGAAGCTGTAGGCCTTCCGGAAGGGCAAATGGGCAACTCCGAAGTAGGGCATTTGAATATTGGTGCAGGCCGGATCGTTTATCAGGATTTGACTCGTATCGATAAATCGATTCGCGAAGGTGAGTTCTTCGATAACGAAACCCTGGTTAGCGCAGTTAGAAATGCTAAGAACAGTGGCAAAAAGCTTCACCTTTACGCGCTTGTATCCGACGGAGGGGTACATAGCCATATTAACCACTTGTTTGCTATGCTTGACCTTGCTAAAAAAGAAGATATGCATGAAGTGTATATCCATGCTTTTATGGACGGTCGTGACGTAGCTCCTGATAGTGGGAAGAAGTTTGTCCAAGATCTAGTAGCTAAAATCGAAGAGGTTGGCGTGGGTACAATTGCAACGGTGTCCGGACGTTATTACGCAATGGATCGTGATAAACGTTGGGAACGTGTAGAGAAAGCCTACCGTGCTATGGTTTATGGTGAAGGCCCTAAATACACGGATGCTGTGCAAGCCATCACTTCATCTTATGAAAACTCGGTATTTGATGAATTCGTTGAACCTAGTGTAATTGTAAACAGTGAAGGCAAACCTGTAACGGCAGTAGAGAGCGGCGATTCCGTCGTATTCCTCAACTTCCGTCCTGACCGTGCTATTCAATTGTCACAAGTGTTCACGAATCAAGATTTCCGCGGTTTCGATCGTGGTCCTTTGTTCCCGCAAAACCTGCACTTCGTATGCCTAACTACTTTCAGCGAAACGGTACAAGGTTATGTAGCCTATTCACCGAAGAACCTGGATAACACATTGGGTGAAGTGCTTGTTCAACAAAACAAGAAGCAACTGCGCATCGCGGAAACTGAGAAATATCCGCATGTAACCTTCTTCTTCAGCGGTGGACGTGACGAGGAGCTTCCTGGTGAAACTCGGATCTTAATCAACTCTCCTAAAGTGGCGACCTATGATCTTCAACCTGAGATGAGCGCATACGAAGTGGCTGCAGCCTGCGTAGCGGAAATCGAAGCGGAAAGACAGGATGCTATCATTCTTAACTTTGCCAATCCTGATATGGTTGGACACTCCGGCATGCTGGAACCAACAATCAAGGCTGTAGAAGTGACGGATGAGTGTGTAGGTAAAGTAGTGGATGCGGTTGTTGCCAAAGGTGGCGTTGCCATTATTATCGCTGACCATGGTAATGCAGATATGGTATTTGACGAGAACGGTCGCCCGTTCACAGCTCATACAACCAATCCTGTTCCGTTCATCGTGACTACTGAGAATGTTGTATTACGTGAATCCGGTATTCTTGCAGACGTAGCACCAACAATCCTAGATTTGATGGGACTTCCGCAACCTGCGGAAATGACCGGACAATCCATGATTGCTAGCCGTAAGTAAGGTAAGGTATAACGCCTTTGATTTTAAGCTATACAAGTAAGACCAAAACAATGTTAAAAGGAGATTAACTTACATGACTATTATTTCTGATGTATATGCTCGCGAAGTCCTTGACTCCCGTGGTAACCCTACTGTAGAGGTTGACGTTTATCTGGAATCCGGTGCTAAAGGCCGCGCTATCGTTCCTTCCGGCGCTTCCACTGGTGCTCACGAAGCTGTAGAACTTCGTGATGGCGACAAATCCCGTTACATGGGTAAAGGCGTTCTGAAAGCTGTTGAGAACGTAAATGAAATCATCGCTCCAGAAGTTATCGGTATGGACGCTCTTGACCAAGTGGGCATCGACAAATTGATGATTACTTTGGACGGAACTCCTAACAAAGGCAAATTGGGCGCTAACGCAATCCTAGCTGTATCCATGGCAGTAGCTCGTGCAGCTGCAGCAGCTTTGGATATTCCTTTGTACGTATACCTGGGCGGATTCAACGCTAAAACTCTTCCAGTACCAATGATGAACATCATCAATGGTGGTGAGCATGCGGACAACAACATCGACGTTCAAGAGTTCATGGTTCTTCCTGTAGGAGCTCCAAGCTTCAAAGAAGCTCTTCGCACAGGTGCTGAAATCTTCCACAACTTGAAATCCGTACTTCAATCCAAAGGCCTGAACACAGCTGTAGGTGACGAAGGTGGTTTCGCACCGAACCTTGGTTCGAATGAAGAAGCAATCACTACAATCATCGAAGCTATTGAAAAAGCTGGTTACAAACCAGGTGTTGACGTATTCTTGGGTATGGACGTTGCTTCCACTGAGTTCTACAAAGACGGTAAATACACCCTTGCTGGCGAAGGTAAATCTTACACTTCCGCTGAGTATGTTGACCTTCTTGCTTCATGGGTTGAAAAATATCCTATCATCACAATCGAAGACGGTATGTCCGAAGACGACTGGGATGGCTGGAAATTGCTTACTGAAAAATTGGGCGATAAAGTCCAATTGGTTGGTGACGACTTGTTCGTTACTAACACTGAGCGTCTTGCAACAGGTATCGAAAAAGGTATCGGTAACTCCATCTTGGTTAAGGTTAACCAAATTGGTACATTGACTGAAACTTTTGATGCTATCGAAATGGCTAAACGTGCTGGTTACACAGCAGTTATCTCCCACCGTTCCGGTGAATCCGAAGATAGCACAATCGCTGACATCGCTGTTGCGACTAATGCTGGTCAAATCAAAACAGGTGCTCCTTCCCGTACAGACCGTGTTGCTAAATACAACCAATTGCTTCGCATCGAAGATGAGTTGGGTGAATTGGCTCAATACAACGGCCTGAAATCCTTCTACAACCTTAAAAGATAATCTGCTTTTATAGCAGACTTCGAAGACCCGCCGTTATGGCGGGTCTTTTTTATGATTTGAAGAAGATAGACTTTAATAGGTTTATCCTTATCTTGCAAGAAAAGCTACGACTTAACAGTCTAAGCTGTTGTATTACCGACAGCGCTATGATAAAATAAGAATACTGTTTATGTATCGTGATAACCTAAATTACCATAGATAGTGATGCTTAGGCGTAGGAGGTGGAAGTGAATGGATATCTTTTTGAAAGTTGTGCTCCTGATTTTTTCCGTCGGTCTTATTGCGGTCGTTCTTCTGCAAAAGGGGAAAAGCGCGGGTCTTTCCGGTGCCATCTCTGGCGGTGCTGAGCATCTCTTTGGTAAAACAAAAGCTCGTGGTATGGAGCTTGTACTACAACGTGTAACTGTTGGACTTGCTGCTGGTTTCTTCATCATGGCGATTCTAGCTGCTATTCTAATCGACTAAAAGATCTACCGTAAGCCCTCGCTCTGTTCTAAATGGAATAGAGCGGAGGCTTTTTTGTTATATTAAAAGGAGTTAAAAAGCACCTAAGGGTGCTTTTCTTTTCATATTCGCAAAGAAAAAGGCTGGATCGATAGGAAGTAAATCTGAAATTGGCATGGATGTATTTCAGCAGTTAAAGGAAATTTTGTACTGTGTTAACCTTTGGATGACAGTAACAGGGATGCGCAGGATTGATTTCGTGTATACTAGGGTATGAAGTAGTAAAGGTAAAATTTACTTGGCATTACTGCAGGGCAGGACAAGATATACATATTTGCCAGCGGCTTGAAGCCGCGGAGGGCTGGGGTGACGAACATGATAACACAAGAAATATTACTCGATTTCATGCGGGAAACTGCATATAAACCAATGACTTATGAAGAGCTGGTGAGTCATTTTGCTCTAGAGGATAGTGAAGGGTTTAAAAAGTTCGAGGAGCTGCTGATTGAATTAGAGCAGGATGGAAGAATTGTATTGACCCGTACTGCACGTTATGGCGTGCCGGAACGGATGGATTTGCTGCGTGGACGTTTACAAGCACATGCGAAGGGTTTTGCTTTTTTAATCCCGGATGATCGTGATCATCCTGACGTATATATCCATGCAAATGATCTTAAGGGAGCTATGAATGGCGATATCGTTCTGATTCGTATTACCTCTAAAAGTCCGTCCGGCGGACGTATGGAAGGCGAAGTAGTACGTATTGTAAAACGTGGCGTGTTGCAGACGGTAGGTGTTTTTCAAAACCTGGAGACCTATGGCTTTGTGCTGCCTGATGATAAGCGGATTAATCGTGATATTTTCATTCCGAAGCAATCCTTTAAAGGTGCTGTAGATGGTCAAAAGGTCGTTGTGCGTATTGTGAGTTATCCGGAAGGCCGAGCAGCGGCAGAGGGTGAAATTATTGAAATTCTCGGACATAAGGATGATCCGGGTGTTGATATTCTTTCCATTATCCGCAAACATCAATTGCCTGAAGCATTTCCAGCTGAAGTGATGGATGAAGCCGATAGTGCTCCTGATTCAATTACAGAAGAGGAGATTGCGGAGCAAGGAAGACGCGACCTGCGAGGGCTGAACATTGTTACGATTGATGGCGAAGATGCTAAGGATTTGGATGATGCGGTAAACGTACAGCGCTTGGAGAATGGACATTACAAGCTGGGCGTCCATATAGCAGACGTAGGTTATTATGTGCGTGAAGGCTCTGAGCTGGATAAAGAAGCCTATGACCGCGGTTGTAGTGTGTATTTGGTAGACCGGGTTATTCCGATGTTGCCGCACCGTCTATCGAACGGGATTTGCAGCTTGAATCCACAGGTAGACCGGTTAACAATGTCCTGTGAAATGGAATTTAACGAGCAAATGAAGGTTGTGAAGCACGATGTCTTTACGAGCGTGATTCGCACCAAAGAGAGAATGACTTACTCCAATGTTCGTAAAATTCTCGAAGATGAAGATCCAGAGCTGCTGGAACGTTATAGTCCACTAATTGATGATTTCCGCCTCATGAAAGAATTGGCGATGAAGCTGCGCGATGCGCGGATGCGCCGGGGTGCGGTTGATTTTGATTTTGAAGAGAGCAAAATCATCGTTGACGAGAACGGCAAGGCTGTAGATATCGTGAAGCGCGAACGTTCTGTAGCGGAGCAGATTATCGAGGAGTTTATGCTGGCGGCAAATGAAACGGTTGCTGAGCATTTCCACTGGTTGAAGGTTCCGTTCCTTTACCGGATTCACGAAGATCCAGATCCAGAGAAGCTGCAGAATTTCATGGCTTTTGCGGCCAATTTCGGATATCACGTCAAGGGCCGTGGCAATTCGGTTCATCCACGTGCTTTGCAGGATCTGTTGGAGCAAATCCAAGGCACGAAGGAACAGACGGTCATCAGTACGATGATGCTGCGTTCCATGAAGCAGGCAAAGTATGATGCGGAGAGCACGGGCCATTTCGGACTGGCTGCGGAATACTATTCTCACTTTACTTCTCCAATTCGCCGGTACCCCGATCTGGTCATTCACCGCGTAATGCGTGAAGTGATTGAGAATGGAGGGGCACTGACCCAGAAACGGCATGATTATTTGTCTAGCCGGATGCCTGACATTGCTCAGCAGTCCTCGGAACGCGAGCGTGTGGCGGTAGAAGCTGAACGCGATACGGAGCAACTGAAGAAAGCAGAATACATGCAGGATAAAGTAGGCGAGGAATTCGAGGCTATGGTCAGCAGTGTGACCAGCTTCGGAATGTTCATCGAGCTGGATAATACCGTCGAAGGTCTTATTCGTCTCAGTGCAATGAGCGACGATTATTATCACTTCGACGAAGGTCATATGGCGCTTATTGGCGAGCGCACATCGCGTGTGTTCCGCATTGGTGACGAGGTGAAGATCCGAGTTGCCAAAGTAAATATGGATGACCACACGATCGATTTCGAGTTGGTCGACATGAAGCCACGCGCGCCAGGTGAGCACCGCGGCGGTGGCTTTGCAGGCGGCCGCGGAGGCAAGGGCGGCCGTTCGGGTGGCGGCTTCATTAAGCCGGCCGGGGGCAAAGGCGCCGCGGGCAAGGGACGCGGCGGTAAAGGCAAGCCCGGCGGCGCTGCTGCAGGCGCGGGCAAGGGCAAGCCGGGCGCAGCTGTGCGCGCCGGTGAAGGGCCGCGCGAAGCGGCCGGTGTTGGCGCAGCGGGCGGACGCGGTAAGCGGAAGCGCGGCCGCGAGGCCGGCGAGGATGCGAGCCGGGTAGTTGCTGCGCCGGGCGCAGAGCGCGGAGGCGAAGCCGGCGGCAACGCAGGCGCGCCGCGTGAGCGCAGCGGCGGGCGAGGCCGCGGCGGAGACACCGGCGGTGCCGGTGGTGGACGCGGCATCAGCTTCGGCTTTGGATCAGGCAAAGGCGGATACGGCGCTCCTGCGTCCGACGCCTCCGGCGGCGAAGCGCGGGGCGTGGACGGCAGCACGAAGTTCCGCAGCCGCGAGGATCGCGGGGGGAACTTTGGCGGTGGAGAAGGCCGTAACGGCGCTCCTACAGGCAAAGGCCGCCGCAAAAAGAAAACCAAAGGCGGCGTGTTCATCGGCCAGTCCGTGACACCAGGCAACGTAGAGACGTTTGAGCAAGTTACTTCTAAACGAAGTGACAATAATGGCGGCGCTCCAGAAGGAGCACCACGTAAGCGTAAAAAGAAATAAATGACGGTTATGCGTTGCGTAACTCTATAATGTTACTAAGCACCGTCCCTCCTGGGGGCGGTGCTTTTTAACTCATAACAGGCTTGGTTAATTGCATTATGTGCAGTTAAATTTGGGTTATGTAGTAAAAGTGGCAGTTAGTTGCATTTTGTACATCTAAATCTGATGAGTTACCTCTAATTGGTCTGATTTCGCTTTTTTAGCTGCAGAAAGTGCAACTAATTAGTTTTTTGGCGGTGATAAGGCTTAAATAGTTGCACGAAATACATTTATATAGAAAAACGTAGGTGATAGCAAAGTGGATAGGTAGAGGATAGGTACAGTATACGATAGGCACAGTATAGGTAAAAGCGGCACTATTTGAATAGGCGTCGAATAGATGTATATCCAAGTAGGGGGAAGCGGATAATTGAGAACAATAGGTAATAAGTAAATAGGGTAGATGGATATAGATATGTAAGAGATTAGTGGATAACTATCTGTTAATTAAGGCGCACAAGCAAAAGGCTAACCTCGCTATTTTCTAAAAAATCCAGATCAACTCAGCTTAATGTTTTTTTGTAACAAATGCTAGATATTGGGTAATGTTACTGACAACTATATGACAAATTAGGTGAGGTATATTTGGTTGAAGGTTCCTTGCGCTCACTTGATTCCATTTGTTACAATATAGATCAGACGTTCGATGGCTGTGTCGTTTAAGATTAGACAGACATGGTTACTTTAACTTATGAATATGATTCAAGGAGTGATTCTCATGGGTAAAAAAGCAGACGGGAAAGTACTCGCCCAGAACAAGAAAGCTTCCCATGATTATTTTATCGAGGATACTTATGAAGCTGGCTTGGTGCTGACGGGTACAGAGATCAAGTCGCTGCGTAATGGCCGCGCTAATATTGGAGATGCTTTTGCTACGATCCGCAATGGTGAGATTCAGATTCACAACATGCATATCAGCCCTTTTGAACAAGGTAACCGTGCCAATCCTACTGATCCGACACGCACACGTAAATTGTTAATGCATAAGGAGCAAATTCATAAACTGCTGGGCTTGTCCAAGCGAGATGGGTTTACGATTGTGCCACTCAAGATTTATGTGCGGAATGGCTATGCGAAGCTGCTGATTGGTCTTGGTAAAGGTAAAAAAGAGTATGACAAACGTGACTCGGCTGCCAAGCGAGATGCTCAACGTGATATCCAGCGTGTACTGCGTGATAAGCAAAAGATCGCCAGATAATCTGGGAGAACTAGACGATTCAAAGGAGTTCCAGTTTCAACCTTCAATTCCTTTAACCCACGTGTTAAAGTGTTGATAAATGTGCTATACTGAGTAAGTAAGTTAGTTATTGCTTCGTTACAGTTTTCTTGAATAAGAAGCTGTAGATTGGATCTCTCTTGCTTGGAAGATCCGCTTGATCCGAAGCGCCCTTTTTAATGAGGGGCCGTTCTTGGATTCGACGGGGATAGTTCGAGCATGAGTAGCGAGTAGTGGGGACGCGTCCGCTTCATCAACGCTAAAGCCTATTAAACGGCAAACAACAAAACAACTACGCTTTCGCAGCCTAAGAAACTGTGCGCGTGCTTCTACTCTGCATCGCCCATGTGACAGGGATAGGGGCTAACAAATAGTGGGATACGCTGTCTCATCTCCGCCTGCGGTGAGCTGAAGAAGACAATCAGGCTGACCCAACGTATAGCCGGTTACGGGGCGATACTCCGGTGACATCAAAACTGTGACTACACTCGTAGAAGCTTATGTGCCGTTATCTTCGGACAGGGGTTCGACTCCCCTCGGCTCCATATGGAGTAAAGTAAAAGACACCTTTAGGGGTGTCTTTTTTACGTTATCGTGCTGAAATGATTTAATCGTGACCGAAGATGCTCAACCTGCGATTATTGACATGGAACTGTGGAATACCGATCAGGCTTCTTATTGAGTCGCAGACAGTCCAGGTAATATTGGCCTCATTTATCAGCAGGTATGCCCTCATGGGTGTGCCTGCTTTTTTATGCCCAAAAATCATATACGAAAGGAAAGTGTAATTATGAACATATTATGTCCGTGTGTCATCTGAGCGTCAAGCAGAGAAAGAGTTGTCTATTCCTGCTCATTAAGCCCCAACAATATTGTTTGGAGAAGGGGTGGAGTATCGTCGGTGAGTTTATTGAAAAAGGGAAATCTGTCAAAACGGATGATCGTCCGGAATTTCAAAAGATGATCGCTTTAGCCAAACGCTCCAATCACCTTTTTGCAAGGTGCTGCTTAATCAATTTGGGGTGAAGGTCATTTTAATTATGGAGAAGATGGAAGGGGAGACGCTGCAAAATATGCTGCTGGAGGGAATGCTTGAAATTATTTCTGATTTCTTCAATGCCAATCTTGCTGTAGAGGTGTGGAAAGGAATGACTCAAAAGGTCAAACTGGGTTACGACAATGGTGGAACGCCGCCATACGGATATCGGACGGAACACATTGCTTTGGGACATCAGAATACGAAGTCGGTGTGAGTGCCGGGGCCGCGTGAAGAGATAGATATTATCGGGTGGGTATTTAATCAGTATGCTTTTGAAAACAAAGGCTACCATAAAATCGTATCTGAATTGAATCAACAGCAAGTGTCTACGGAAAAAGTTGGAACATGGTCAGTCAGTACCATCTGCGCAATTATTTTTAATGAATCGTATATCGGAAGCAAAATCATCACCAAGAATGCTCATCCAGCGTTGATTACGAAGGAACTATTTGAACAGTGCTCCCACTGTTATACGAATCAATGTCTCTAGATGTTCTGTAACTTCAAAGTGATGGGTAAAAAGTCCTCATGTATAGACTGGAAATTATTCCAAAATATTTATTGGTTTGCGTACTTTCTTTCGGTGCTCTTTTTAACACTGCATCAGCAAATCCTGTTGATCCTGCAGAGGGAGGTAAAGGGATTCTAGTAAGTCAAACAGTTTCTAATGAGTATGACTCTTTCAAAAAAATTCAGAGTACATCTTTTGAGGATTTAAAAGCAATGGGTTATACTGAAGAAGATATTGAGTATATTAAGAATTTCGATTACGAAGCGAGTATGCAAGTGAAAGTGAATAAGTTACAAAAACTAGATGAGTCCTTGCTAGAGAATGCAGGATACGATGAAAAACAAATAACCACTATCCAAAATTATAGTGGCACAGAAGAACAGTTAGCTCGTGCATCTGCTACGTTATCATTATCTACTTATAGAAACGGTTCTTCGAGTTCAAGTACATTCAGTTCTATTACTTTCTCAACTTACTACAATTGGTCTAGTGCGCCGAACTTCCTTCTTACTGACATTGTGGCAGTACCTTGGTCAGAAGGAATGTATTTAGATAATTCAAATAGCAATGCTACTATTTCTTACGTTGATCTAACAACAGGGGCGTTTATTAAAACAGCTAATCCAACAGTAGTACCAAACATAAATACAGGTGCATCTATTAAGTTTGGTCTTGGTTATGCAATCAATGGTACTGAAGCCTATGCAAAATCAGGTAATTTCAATTATAGATTAACTAAAAATAGCAAAGTAACTGAAGTCGCAATCCAACCAGCATATGGACATACTTTTTTGTCTGTAGGTTCGCCGACAGTGACTTACCCAGGCGGATTAGCAGTAACATTTTCATACCAAGTAAGTAAAGAAGCTGAAAATTATGTTTACTCCGCTCTGTAACTAAAATAATTCATAAGCGAGGCGATTAAGTTTGTCTATAAAAATACACCGTATATAAAAGAGGTTAAATGATGAAAAGAAAGTTTCTATTACTCCTTTTGGTTTCTTTAATGGCAATAGTCACTGGGTGCATGAATCGTAGCACAATAAATATACAGTATCTAGATACGAATGAAACTGAAGGTGTAGTGAGTAAATGGATAGATAGTAAAGATAAAAATAACGGTATCTACCTAGGCAGAATTAAAAATGAAAATAACATATACGTATATTTAAATTATAAAAATGAAGAGAATAATGAAAAATATACAGTATCGATGGTAAACATAGATTACCAAGATCAGAAATTAAGTATAAAAGTAAATCCTATAGCATCTGATCATACTTTTGAGAAAGTTTTTTTAGTCAAAGAAAAAAAATTAAGGAAATTATTCTAAATCGAGAGGAATTAAAAATAGAAGAAATAGAAGAAATTAAATAATTTTGTGGTCCACCTTTACAACTAAGTAAATCATCTAAGATCATCTGAAAAAATAAGCATGAGAAGAGAACTTCTTGTTCTTGCTTGAAGGTCTCTTATAGAGCATTTGTTCTGGATTTTAGGTCTTCTATAACGTTGTCCTTCACAATGGTTTCGATGTTTTACATTTTTTTATTTTTTGGTATGTTCTCGTTCTCAAGTTCATGGTTGTTTGCTGTTCTCGGTATTTCTCACACAGTAGCACCGTTGTAATACTCCCATCCCTTTCGGTTACAACAAACATATCTTTTTTTGTCAAATTTCAGAGTAAGAACTGACTAGTCGTTCCCCATGGCTAATTGCCCAATCGTTGAGTTTCCAGTCAGCCTCGCTGATGTCTCCCCGTTTACCATATGCGTGACAATTTAGTGGGAAAATAGAACCTGCGTGACGGATCATCTGTAGGGCTTTTGGTGTTACTACTATTTCTCCTAGCTCAAACAAAACTTCCGTATCCATTTTATCTCCTCCTTAACCGCTAACGTTAGCAGATTCTACCACATAAAAATTCAGTTGCACAATCTCCCTGTTTATCCGAATCTGTGCTTTGGAAGGCTCTGCGATTTTAAACCAGTGAGTAAAAGTTTTCTCAAGAAAATGGTTAGTCAGGGACCCTCTGTTCAAAGTTGGTTTGTTCGTTTTACGAAAGGTTCCAGATTGCTTTTTAATGATTTCAGCCAATTCCTCAAATGTGTACTTGTGGTTTATCATGTCTACTATGAGGTCTCGGAATGTTTGGTATGCATATTTTTAAACTGCAAAAGATTTCTCTACCATCACGAATACCGTCCGCATGAGGATGGTTCCCATACTATTGTTAACTGTACCCTTTTGCAAAGTTTCTTTGTTATAATTATTATAATAATCTCTTTATTGGCTGGTGATTATGAATGAGTGAAAGATTTTGGTTAGTAGTACAGTATCCTCTGAAAAGTGAAAAAGGAAGCCAACGTGATAACTGGTTAAGAGATAAAGTAATAGAATACCTGGACACATCTCTAGTAGATACTAACTTAGGTTGTGTTGATGGCTTTGATATGGGTAAATGCACTTCCGACCCGAAAAAGTATGCTCTTAATATATTTTGTATCATTACGGAAGAAGAACGGAGTATAGCCTTGATAAAGAGAGTTTTAAAAGATAGCAGGCTTGATTATACTCGTATAAAAATTGCTACAATGCCCTATGGAAAAGAAGAAGAAACATATAGGCTTAAATTTTCCTATAAAAAGGGTGATACCGATTTTTCGCTATAGCACAGTTTTGAGTTTAGAATTACAACTACACCGTAAAACAATCTTCTGGCGGGAGTCATGAATTTTGTGACATCAAAACTGTAATTACACTCATAGAAGCTTATGTACCGTTATCTTCGGTCAGGGTTCGACTCCCCTCAGCCCCATAAGAAAACCCGCTGAAATAGCGGTTTTTTTGCTGTTTAGTGATTGAATTGTAGACGAATGCAGGCAAGGAATTATGGGGAACTAAATGTATTTATTTTTGTAGACATGTTGTCTACACCTAAAATTAGATCATTCACTTTGAAGTTAATAATTCGTGACACATTTTCCGAAACTACATCTATAAGAGCTCGAACTGATATAAGATTATGGCATAAGCATTCAAAAGCAAAAACATTCGGAGGAATTACTATTATGAGTTTTACTATTGATTATGTTAAAAATAAAAACAGAATTATTGTAACATCGGACGGTATGGAAGTTGAGGATGCCTTTGCGTACGCAGAACAATTTCCGAAGATACTGAAGAAAACTAAGCGAGGGTTTACAGGTATGACTGTAATCACTGGTGGTCTGGTATTTAAGCAAGAGGTGATGGCAATTCTTGCTCCAACTGGTGAAGATGCTGTCAAAGCTGGAATGTCCACAAAACACAAATGGGTGTATGTTGCGCCTACGGCGTTCTACAAAACGCAAATGAATCGTATGTTTAAAGATATTGCAAACTTGTACGAATCAATAGAAGAAGCTGAAGCGTATCTTGATTCCGCAGGGAATTAGCAATTTTTAAAAAACTTTAGTAAACCTTCTGGTAGTATACAGAAGGTTCATCGTTCTTCATTCAACGTTGAGGTCGGTGATCATAATTGTTGCTTGGATCCAGCCATCATCTGTAGCGCCAAAGGTACTTTCTGCGTATCGAAGAAGCACTGTGAAAAACCGATATATTCACGATTAACTTATATAATTGCATCACTATACTAAGGAGTTATTCCTATGATCAGTCTCCTTAATCAGAATGACTCATCAAATATTGGTTAGAATGCTTCTAGGGGTCATCAAAACTGTAATTACACTTGTAGAAGCTTATGTGCCGTTATCTTCGGACAGGGGTTCGCCTCCCCCGGCTCCATATGGAGTACTATTGAAGACACCATGAAAGGTGTCTTTTTTCATATTTTCAGAATATGATCTGGACTATGCGTGGCGGTTCAAAAAAATGAGTATCTTGCTAGATCCAGTATCTTTCGTATGTGGAATTAAAGATTGCAGTGAAGAAGGTGTAAAGATAAATTTAAGGTTCTATATAGGGATAAAAAAGACAAACCTAGGATAGGAAGAGTTAATAGGGAGATATAAATGAAAACCAGTATACTTATGCTATAATTTAATAAAGTGACTCTGTGTTTTAGAAAAATTGGATAAAGGATGCATTGACCAACCATGTATGAGAATCAGACTTCTATGCACCACAAGCTGTTTATTATCGGCGCAGGTGCTGCTGGATTAATGGCCGCTGTTACTGCGCGGGATATGGGTATCGATACGGCCATTCTGGAGGGTAACGACCGGATTGGAAAGAAGATATTAATGACAGGTGATGGCCGCTGTAACATTACGAATGAATCCACTGCGACGGGTACGGATGAAGCAATTGTTTTATCGCACAAGTATCACAGTAATCAGGCCGGATTTCCACTTGCGGTATTGCAGCAATTTGGCATCCGTCAGACTATAGATTTTTTCTCCTTTCTCGGGCTTCCACTTACAAGATTGAAGGAGGGCTTGATGTATCCAATGTCGCTGCAGGCAGCAGCGGTGCTGGATATTTTCCAGCTTGCGCTGGAGGATCGGAATGTTCCGGTATACCTCAATAACAAAGTGTTGGATGTTACTGTTTCGAAGAATCATCCGCGCTTCAAGATAAAATGCCAAACGGAGACAGAGGAGGAGGTTGTTTATACTAGCGACTATCTACTTCTATCTGCGGGTGGCCTTGCCGGTCCAAATGCGGGAAAAGAACCTCCTGGGTATACACTTGCCGAACGTCTGGGGCACACCCTGATTGAGCCTTTGCCGGCCATTGTGCAATTGAAGCTGCAATATCCGAATATGAGGGCACTGTCCACTATCAAATCTCAGGGACAAGCCCATATCATTGTGAACGGTAAAGTCATCTGCAGTGAACAGGGTGAAATTGCCTTCACGGATTATGGTATTACCGGCCCGCCGATTCTTCAGCTAAGCAGGAAGGCTGCGTATCATCTTGCAAGAGGAGAACAGGTAACATTGTCGGTTGATCTGATGCCGGGCCGCACGGAGGAAGAGTTAGTTGAGTTTTTAGAAAGGCTCTGGGAGACCTTTGGACACCGGACTGTGGCGGATTGCCTTGTTGGCATCTTCAATAAGAAGCTTGTTTCTGTCCTACTAAAAGAGACTGGCTTAGATCAACAGCCAGAGCTGCTTTGCCAGGATCTATCGATGAAAACCAAGGGGAAATTTTATCGAATCTTGAAGCGTTGGGAATTTAAAGTGACGGATACCAATGGCTTTACGAATGCGCAAGTGACAGCCGGCGGCATTGATACGTCGGAACTCATCGAAGGAACGCTGGAATCCAAGCTGGTGCCTGGGCTGTATTTGGCTGGCGAAGTGATGGATGTCGACGGAGATTTCGGCGGCTATAACCTGCAATGGGCCTGGAGTTCCGGATATGTGGCCGCCATGGCGCTAGCTAAGTCAATTCAATAAATTTATTAGGAAAAGGGATGCATCAATTAACATGTATAAGGATCAGACTTCTAAGCACCACGAGCTGTTCATTATCGGTGGGGGTGCTGCAGGTCTAATGGCTGCAGTTACAGCGAGGGATCAAGGTATTGATACAGCAATTATTGAAAGCAATGACCGGCTTGGGAAGAAAATAATAACGACGGGTAACGGGCGTTGCAACATTACGAACCAATCCACCGCCACCGGTACGGATGAAGCGGCCGCTTTATCACGCAAGTATCACAGTAATCAGGAAGGATTCCCAATACATGTATTGCGGCAATTCGGTGTCCGCCAAACGATCGAATTTTTCTCCTCACTCGGGCTTCCTTTTGTAAGCTTGGAGAATGGCCGGATGTATCCGATGTCGCTGCAGGCGGCTTCGGTGCCGGGTGTATTTAAGCTGGCGCTGGAGGATCGGAATGTTCCCGTATATTATAAACATAAAGTGTTGGATGTTACCGTTTCGGCAGGACATCCGCGGTTCGCGATAACCTGCCAGACGGAGACAGAGGAACAGGTTGTGTATACCAGCGACTATCTTTTTCTATGTGCAGGCGGCCTTACCGCTCCCAAAACGGGAACGGACGGCTCCGGTTATACGCTTGTCCAACGCCTGGGGCACACCCTGATCAACCCGGTGCCAGGCATTGTACAATTGAAGCTGGATTATCCGTATTTGAAGGAACTATCGGGCATCAAATTTGAGGGAGAGGCCCATGTTATCGTAAACAATGAAGTCATCCGCACTGAGTCTGGTGAGATTCTTTTTACGGACTATGGTATCTCGGGCCCGCCCATACTTCAGCTCAGCAGAAAGGCTGCGTATAATCTCGGAATAGGAGAATCGGTGACATTGTCGGTTGATTTAATGCCGGAGCGCACGGAGGAAGAGTTAATTGATTTTCTGGAGATCCACTGGGGGATCTTCGGACACCGGACGGTTGCCGATTCTTTTGTGGGCATCGTCAGCAAGAAACTGATTCCAGTTCTGCTGAAGGAGGCTGGAATTGATCAACAGCCGCACTTGCTTTGTATGGATTTATCATGGAAAACCAAGAAAATATTTTATCGAATCTTGAAACGTTGGGAATTTAAAGTGACCGATACCAATAGCTTCACGAATGCACAAACAACAGCCGGTGGCATCGATACGACGGAGCTAATCGAAGGAACGTTAGAATCTAAGTTAGTCCCTGGGCTGTATTTGGCAGGTGAAGTGATGGATGTGGATGGAGATTGCGGCGGCTATAACCTGCAATGGGCTTGGAGCTCCGGCTACGCCGCTGCTATGGCGCTTGCTAAGCGACGTGCCAGCACCACGTAAGGGGACAGAGGGTTGCTGTAACAAGTCTGGTTTTAGTAATGTGAAAGCGATGAGGATTGTTTCTCATCGCTTTTTTGTGATTTTTTAAAGTTTGGTGCTCATTTTATTCGTTGCTTAACTCTGATGTCTTTATTTTACCTCAACTTTATTGTCGTCCCTTTATTAATCCTTAAGTTTATCAATTAGAGTTGGTATTCGTCTATTTTTTGTGTCTTCCTTTTTAGCAAGCTCAATATAATTAATCTGCTCTCGTTTAATGTAATCAGGCTGGTTTAGAAATGTATTCAGCATGTGGTACTCTTCAAGGTTTGTAGTAATGTAATCTGGAACAATCAGTTTACGATTTTCCTCGCATTTCTTAAGTATTATATGTAATGTATCACCGAGCTCTTTTTGTACTGCTCTTCGAATAAATTCGTTATAAACAAAATAATGCCCATTCTTTGACGGCAATAAAGTATGGTCAAATTCGTACCCGTCAACAGAGATTTGAATAGGTACTTTACCATTAGTATTGAATATCTCACTATCAAATTCATAAACCATATTAAATAACACTCCTCGTGGTAAAGAAGCTGATTTCGGTCACTAATTTTATCATAGCCACTTTGCTGTTTGTAGGTGATTCGAATTCAATATGCTGTTGCAATAACCTATATGATGTTGAACATGCCTTATCTGCATGAGGATAACATCAGTTTTAGTTATTTCTTCGTATAGTACACATGGTTCCAATAATCTGCCGTCGGTAAGTTCAGCAAAAAAATTACGAGCCACACTCATTATCTCCTCTACGTACTCCGTCATTTCCTCCTTAGTAGGGTAGTCAGAGCACCCCTTATCTAAGTCTTCTGTTATATCTTTACCGAAGTCAGGTATCGTGAATTCTTCATCCTTCTGCTGCCTAAACCAAAATTTCATGCTGGTTGTAGCATGGAATATATGCTTCCAGTATTTATGCTTGGCATCCTTCCAAAAATGATCAGGACATACTTCGATAAGATTCTTCAACATTTCTACGGTTGGATCAAACTGTCTTCTAAAAACAGTCACCATCTTATCACTCATGTTCATCAACTCACTTCTCGGAATTTAGAATCTTAACTTTATTCTTGTCCTAAACAACCAAAACCTTCCATTTTACGATGATGCATTTGGAAAATTTGTGAAATATACTCAATCACAAACCCATAAAATGTAAAAATGTCACATCATAATTTAATGACTGCTGTCACTATTTATCTTAAATTAAAAGCATTACAATATAGGATAGGTTTCGCGATTCAATCCTAAAAAATTTATTACTTATACTGGAGGAACCTCTAGAAGATGAACCCACAACTGTTACGGGATTTTCCGTTCTTTGAACATCTTGATGATGAATATTTAGCTGAAATTGCTAAGGTATGTAACGAGCGTACTTATATAAAAGGAGAGTCCATTTTTTTTGAGGGTGAAGAGGGAGAGGAGCTTTATCTGGTTCTCTCTGGAGTTGTTCAAATCTATCAAGATAACCACTCTAGGGATGTAATTCTTTCTATTTTTAGAGAAGGTGATTTCTTTGGAGAGATGGCTTTGTTGCAAAACGAAAGAGCGCGCTCTGCTTCTGCAAGGACCATTGAGAAGTCTACCTTATGTATTTTGAAAAAACGTGAGTTCATTCCTTTACTAAAAAGTAATCCGGAAATACTAATCGGCATTTTGGAAACAGCATTAGATCGTCTGCGGGATGCCAATAAATTAATAACAGACTTAACCGTTATCGACGTGCGTACGCGTATTGCTCGCGTGTTGTTGCGTCTAACAGAACAGCACGGAGTGCCCTCTGATGAAGGTGTTCTAATCGATTTGAAATTAACGCATCAACACCTGGCGGATATGACAGGAACGGCGCGTGAGACCGTGACAAAATCATTGCTTGGATTACAGGATGAGCAGTTGATACGTATTGATCAGAGGAAAATACTTGTGTGTAACATAGATAGACTTAGAAATATACTTGACGTAATCTGAGTGAGTTCAAATGTTTGAATTTGTAATTGGGGTTACAGACCATAAATCACCCTAAATGATATAACAATATTAACAAAGAACGCGTACATTTTGCTTTATTAATCGTGATGACACAATGATCATCCATAAATGAAAAGGGGAAATGAAATGAGCGTAAAAAAATTGGTTTTATCTATGTCAGGTACTTTTTTACTGGGGATCATTGTAGGAGGGGCCTTGTTATATAACAATTCGGTTTATAACTCTGTTAAGGATGCCCTGAATGGAAATGCCACGCAAAACTCGGTAGGTAGCGTTAATTTGGAGGGGATGACACAGGTTAACATTCAGGGCATGGATCTTGAAACCGCAATGATGGCTGTGCAGGAGAATCGTACTAATATGTTAGAGAGTCAGTTAAAAGATCAAATCACAGCTGTACAAGCCCAGAATGAAACAATCGCAAAACTGAATCAATTGTTGGGAGTTATTAATGAAGAGCTAGGGAAGCTTCCTTCTGGTGCTGAGGCCGGCTCTGCTGTGGAGCTGGTAGATGACAAGGGTGCTATGTTTACTGCTATGGGCATGGCTATACCGCAAACCAAAGGGGAACTTGAGAAGCTGTTAGGGCAAATCAAGTCACAGATTGATAGTGCAAGTAATAGCCAGCAAATGGACATGCTGCGCCTGCAAAGTTTAACGAATAAACGTAACGAAGCCTTCGATGTAATGACGAATTTTATTAAAAAAATGCAAGATTCCAGAAGTAGTATTATAGGGAATATGCGGTGATGAGTTAAAACTATGATATCCAAAGCTGCAGTTGATTTTCTACGAGATCATCCGTTTTTACGAGGTATTCCTGATGATGAGCTACAAAATGTAATTAACGCTATAACACTTGTGTCTTTAGAGGATGGACAACGACTTCTTATGGAAGCGTCCACCTCTAAGGACTGTTTCATTTTATGGCAAGGGAAGGTGCAAGTAACCTCAGTTAACTTAGTTGGGAAAACACTGCTCTTAGCTGAACTTGGACCGGGAGAGTTAGTGGGAGAGATGGGTCTTATTCGGAACGAACAAAGATCAGCTAGTGTTACGGCAATCGGGCCAGTAAAGGCGTTGCGTCTAGACCGTCCATCCTTCGAATATTTGGCGAACCTAAGTCCATTATTTTACGAGAGTGTGCTTGTGAACATACGGATCCGAATGATCCATAGTATGCTTCGTAAAGCTACAATCTGGTCGGTCATACCTGATGCTGAGCTTCGGGGTCTTGCAGAGATTACAATGTTCAAGAAAGTCACGAAGGGTGAAGAGATTATCGTGGAAGGTGCGGTAATTGATCATTTTTTCATGATTAACAGCGGGAGTATCGAGCTTCGTGGCCAAAAGCGGCGTAAGACTGTTCTTCGAGAAGGAGATTTTTATGGAGAGACAGAGTTACTAACAGACACGGCTGCCTCACACACGTTGATCGCGGTAGAAGATAGTGAATTACTTATCATGGGCAAGTTAGAGTTCATAACTATACTCGACTATTACGCTCCGGTTCGTCAACAACTCATTAAGGTTCTAAACATACGAACACCCCATCTGCTGGAGAAAGTTACAATTGCCATCGGCGAGGAGTCTATTGCCGAGGATAAGGAATCTCTACCTAAAACCAAAGACAAGTGGATTGACCAGCTGTTATGGCTGGTAGGTGGATTTCTTGTAGTCTCCTTCTTGGCACTATTCCTTCATAGCCAATGGTGGAAGATCGCCACCTTGATTGTTGGAGGAGTGGTGGGTCCCGCAGCCTTCGTAGCTTTTGTGAGAAGTCAGCAGTTAATAGGCTTCCGTCAGCGGAGACTTGTTTTAGTTTTTGTATCTACCGCGGTTGTGGCTATCCCTCTGGCTTGGTATTTAGAGCGGATATGGCTTTTTGAAGTAAAAGCAAATTCTTCTGATTTTTCACAGCTTTACGTACCTTTGTCTGTAGCCCTAATAGAAGAAACAGCGAAATTATTAATTTGTGTGATGCTCGTTCGAACGCGGAAAATCCAATTTCTAATGGATGCAGTGGTGTTTGGTGCGGCAGCAGGCATGGGATTCGCAGCAGTGGAAAGTATTATTTATGGATGGGTTCATCTAGACGAGGCATCGTCAATAGGGATGCTTACCGTCCTATGGATGAGAGCATTATTATCGCCCTTCGGTCATGGAACATGGACTGCGATTGCCACTGTGGGGATATGGTATGCAAGTAGCATGCATAAGAATTCGAGCTTGGGGGACGTCAAGCCATGGACAAGATGGCGACGCGCAATTGAAATGTTTTTAGTAGTAGTTGTGATGCATGCATTATGGAATTATCACTTTGAACCGGGGCTGATGAAGGCCGGTGTTATGGCCGTAGTCGGGATTATGGGTCTCTTTTTATTGTTCTTACTCATTCGTAGGGGAAGAAGAGAGGAGTTCCATGCCTTGAATATGTTAAATCCAACAATGAATGAGGCGATCCGACATGACGAACAAGTGAAGCCTATGACGCAGGAGCTTTATTGTGAAGGCTGCGGGTCAATGTCTCCGCCGGGTACACGTTATTGCACACGTTGTAGCCAGGCACTAAGGATTAAATGATTTGATACGGCTCCATAGGTAGTAAAAGAAAAGACACCTTGAAGGGTGTCTTTTTACGTTATTGCAGCTCGAAAAAAAGATGCCAACATTATCCCTGACTTTAATGAAAGTTCCCGGTTTCATTTTCCGTGAATTTGCCGTCGCTGTCATGCTGGGATTGCTTGCGGCGATCATTACGGGCTTGTTGCTGCTGTTGGGCTTCCAGGCTGTTTACGGGCGTGGCTTCCAAATCTTTTACAGTGTTGATCAGATTCTTGTCTGGTTTACTTGCGCTCAATTGAAAATTCCTCCTTGATTACCTAATGGTTGTGAATTTTATTATGTGCTGGCTACTGTGTGGCTATTCGTGTTGTATGATCACAATCCATTCGCTGTCCTATAATCATTAGCTCAGAACACGGTTAGATAGGGGAGATATGAGTAAATGATTGTTTCGGAACCTTTTTTAGTTTTGATATGTTGAACGTGTTATGGTTCCAGAATTTGTATTATTTTCGAAGGGATACAGGGGTTAGATGCAGGATCTCTTTCTAAATATTTAGGAGGTGAAAAGAGAAACTTCATTCTTTTGCAAGCGGTTACAAGGATGTCTGCAACAAATTAAAATAGGGAGGAAATAAAATGAAAAAAAGAGTTGCAAAGGTAACCAGTATTGTTGTGTTGTTTTCTCTTGCTCTTTCTTTAATAGTAGGTGGATGGACAAATACGGTGGTGCATGCTGCTGGTCTTGCGGTAACAGGCAGTGGAGGCTGGAATGAAACGGCATACGTGGAATGGTCACCTGTAAGCAATGCGACAGGGTATAACGTTTATGTTAAATTGGCAAGTGCAGCGGATTCTGGGTATCAACAAATTAATAATGAGTTAATCCGCAAATATCCTTCCTACTGGAGAGCAGATGCTGTAGGGCTTGCAGCCGGAAATTATGTGATGAAAGTTGAAGCTACTTTGTCAGGGGGTGGGACGGTAAGTGCGGTTTCAAATCCACTATCCGTAACGTCATATGACCGCTCAGGATTTGCTTTTTCGACTAGTTCGCAATATGGTACAGGATCAGGGGCTTATAATGAGAATGGAACCCTCAAGAATGGTGCTCAAGTGCTTTATATAACATCTCAGACTGCGCAAACCATAACCCTTGGTGTGAAAATCAACAGCTCCGGCGCTGTACAAACAGGGGTTGGCCTGGGCGGTATTTTGGCACTGAGACAAAAAGGCTATGATACCACTCCACTTGCGATTCGAATTATCGGAAAAGTTACAGCTGCTGATCTGAGTGGACAGCTTAACAGCAGTGGGTATCTTGAAGTCAAAGGTAAAAACAATTATTCGGAAATGAATATTACTATTGAAGGTATCGGAAATGATGCTTACGCATACGGCTGGGGAATGCTTCTAAGATATGTAGGTAATGTGGAAGTAAGAAACCTGGGTGTAATGTTATTCCCCGACGATGGCATTTCAATGGATTCTGGCAATATGAATGTCTGGGTGCATAATAATGATATTTTTTATGGAGCTGCTGGAGGCGATGCAGACCAAGCCAAGGGCGACGGTTCCACAGACCTTAAAAATGGATCCAACTATATTACAATCTCTTACAACCATTACTGGGATTCCGGAAAATCTTCGCTAGTTGGTTTGAGTGAGCCGGCTGAATTTTTTGTTACCTTCCACCACAACTGGTTTGACCATTCGGACTCCCGTCATCCGCGGATTAGAGTGGCATCCGTCCATATCTATAACAACTTTTTCGATGGTATCTCCAAATACGGTGTGGGTGTTACTACAGGTGCTTCAGCTTTTGTAGAATCTAATTATTTTAGACATGCTAAGTTTCCAATGATGATCTCTTTACAAGGTACAGATGCTTTAGGGGAGGGCACATTCTCAGGCGAAAATGGAGGTGTGATTAAAGCCTATAACAATCTTATTGTAGAGGCTTCAAGTCTCATCTATGCGAATTCAAACACAGGGACAGCTCCTGCTAATGTTACCTCATTTGATGCTTACTTAGCTTCGTCAAGAAATGAAACCGTCCCAAGCTCATACAAAGCATTAAAAGGCGGAACAGCCTATAACAACTTCGACACGAGCGTAAATACAGGAGTGAACGTATCTAATATTGATAACGTAAGCAATGTTGAACAGATTGTTATGGCAAAAGCCGGACGTCTGAATGGCGGAGACTTCACATGGGAATTTAATGATTCAGTGGATGACGTTTCGTATGCGTTGAATACAGCGCTGATGTCTGCAATCAGAAGCTACACAACGGGACTTGTCTCTGTAGGGGGGAATTCAAACCCAACGAACCCGACTCCGACTCCATCAGTAACACCTACGCCAACAGTAACTCCTGTGCCAACAGCGACCCCAGCTCCAACAGCGACTCCAGCACCGACGACAACGCCAGTGCCGACAGCGGGAGCAACCGTTCACAACTTTACTACGGATGGAACAACAAGCAGCTTCTTCAATATTCAAGGCAATCTCTCAACAAGTAAGGGAACTGTGGCCTATCAGGGTTTAACCCTAACCCAATGTCTAAAAATCGAGAGTGTTACCAGCATTCAATTCACTGCTGCTAAAGCTTCAACGCTAACCCTAGTGTTCAACACAGAGGGATCGAAAATCAAAGTGGATGGAACAAGTTATCCTATAACCAATGGCATTGCCACTGTCTCTCTAGCCGCAGGTGCACATACCATTACAAAAGATAGTACGGCGAATCTATACTATATGAAGCTGGAATAGGGGAATGGCTGCCTCTACTTTAATATGGAGTATCAGAAACGCAGAAAAGCGACCTGTAGGGGTCGCTTTTCTTTGCTTTTTCTTATGATCTTATTACTTGAGTTATTGTCGATTCAAAAACTATTAATTTTGTGTTGATTTGATTAATCTTTATCATCAACCAAATCAATAATCTCACGAATATCCTCAATATTTAAAGCTTCTGCAATTTTGCCTATATGACTAAAGTTAATATTCTCCCTTTTTCCATTAGCTAACTCACTTAATGCGGCATGTCGGACATCGGATATTCTGGACAATTGTCGTAGGGAAATCTTATGTTTTTTGGTCAATTCTGATATTTTTACTATAACTCTCTTTCCCACTTCTAATCCCCTCACTAACTCTGAGTTTTCATCTTGACTATATGCATAAGACGGATTTTCTTTTCATGAGAATAAACCTCTCAGTTTTTAAGAAAGCTGCTGTAAGTAAAGTAAAAGACATCTTAACCGTGTCTTTTACTTTACTATATA
Organism: Paenibacillus sp. FSL R10-2778; assembly: GCF_038593035.1. Classification (NCBI taxonomy): domain Bacteria; kingdom Bacillati; phylum Bacillota; class Bacilli; order Caryophanales; family Paenibacillaceae; genus Paenibacillus; species Paenibacillus sp. FSL R10-2778. Next base: position 213,970 of record NZ_CP151956.1, read on the forward strand.
AGCACGTTTCAACACTTCAGGATAGTTGACCAGCTTATACTAATTCTCGGTTATTCCCCATACCGGTCAATCGCCATAGCTGCGGATTTCAGCATGCGCCGCTTAAGATGCTCACCCTCGACGATTTTTACGCGGAGGCCAAGAAAACGGATTTTGGACAATAGGAATTCGCTATCGTCTCTCATGTAGATGACTTTGATTCGATAGATACCCGAATTTTCATCAAAGGACACGGATTTATCAAAACAGGAAAAGGCGTACAGAATTCGTGATAGCTCAGCATTAAAGGTGGGGATGACTTGAATACATGCACATTCCTTCTGATCCTCTAATAATCGCATTATCCTTGCTTTTAAATCATTAATCCGTTTGGCAGGGAAGGGAGCTACTTCAACAGAAATAATGTTTTTTAGTTTAGTGGACATAAGAGAACGTTGCCGGGTGCTGTACCATTGCAGATACCACTCCCGCTTATACATGTTGTATTCCAGCTTGTGAGGGAACCCGGCTTGGTCAGTTCGTTGGCCTCCATGCTTAATATGGAAAGTAATAAGGATCGCTTGATTCTGCATGATTATACGGCGGAGTGTACGAAGCATTGGATGATAGACCTGCCGCTCTTTGCTTTTAGCTTTCTCCATAATAATTTGCCGCACTTCTGTGGACGCTTCTGCCTCCAATATGGCGTTCAATTTACTTAAGGTATCCAGTGTAAAAGCTGCTTCTGAGGCCGGGTGCATTAACATGGTTTTCAGCCAGGAACGTTCCTGAGAGGTCAGCGCTAATGAACCCACTTCGTCGAGGCGTGAAATGATTTGGAAGTTAAATATTTTCTCAAATGGATTCATAATAGCTGTGAATCTCCTTCCACTCCGCGATAAATTGCTTACGCAGCCAAGGGGGTTCTAATACCTCGCAGCTCGAGCCAAAGCTTCGTAACCACGGCTTAATTTCATAAATACCATTCACTATGATCTCATAAAGGAATGTAGAATCGGACTCTTCCGTAATTTCTCCCCACTGTCCCTGCGCTTCAACCCGCTCCCGAATAAAATTAACACCTGGGCGATTGGGGTTATAAAATCTCGCCACCACTTTAATTGCACGGGTGGTATCTATAACCCAGCTGGTTGTCATCTGTTCTTCCAGATTGCTGAGTTTCTGAGCAAACTCTGCTTCTTCCACAGTGTCGCCCTCCTCAATTTGAGTAAGGCCCTCCATTCGGAATTTCATGATGCCCATACGTGAATTATGTCCGATTAAATACCAGCGCCCATATTGATGGTCATAGATGACGCGGAGCGGAAGAACAGTTTCTGTGACGCCCCTTGTTTCCCGCTCAAAGAGAGGATTGGTATTCTGAGAGGCGTAGTTTTTGCCCTTTTTAGGGGATAGATATAGAAACTTGATTTTTTTTCGCTGCTGAATGGCTGCAAATATCGTATATAGGTGTGCCTCATCAAGAATACGTGAATGATAATTATATTTGTATCTATGGGTTTCCGTAGCTTCGAGGGTATAACCCCGCTTCCGCAGGACCTTTTTTAAGGTGTCGCGCAGCAGGTAACCTTGTACAGACGGAGTCTGCGTGTTGGCGATGACATCAACATAGTCGTAAAGATCCAAGAGCTGATCGCCGGATAATTGATCAATCAGATCGTTAGCAGCCTTGTATCGATAAGGCCGACCTTCGTTTACACGAAGAATAACGCCAACTTCCTCAAGGTATTTCAGATCTCCACGGATGGTTTTCTCATCGGGCATTGGATAATCGGTTGGCATTTGCTCACTGCAGACATCCTGTAGATCTTTAGCCGTTAGCTCCTGAGTCTGGAGCGCAGTTAATAGTAGAGTAAGCCGGATGCTCTCCGTTTCCTTAAGCGACTTCGCCCGGAACAAGAACAGGAGCAGCGGGTCGGCAGATTCATAGTAGTTATAGCGGAGCCACTCAGAGAGTTCTGTTCCTTGTTCTGTAGGCAGATCCTGTTGTAAGACGGTTACCATGCCCTTCAGGTTGCGCAGCGTTTTGTCATAGGTATGTACAGAAATGCCGAGACGATCGGCGAATTGTTGTCTGCTGTAAGCTCCCCCCGCTAAAGAGAGCATGCGAAGAAATTGAATCTCCTTGTCAAAACTTTCCCGGGCCATTTGTATCCCTCCAGCCTGTAGCGAATCCATAAGAAATAGTAGTACTCATTATATTAAGCACCAGAGTTGAATAAAATGGAAGTGTTTTTGGCCGCCGCCATACTTCCGCCCTGTTCGTTACAGGGAAGATGAGCGAAGATAGATCCATGAAGCCAAAGCAATTCTGATGAGGCGTTCGAATAGTAACAAGGGTAGAGAATAGGGAAGTAACCGATCTGGAGGGATGAAGATGGATCCTATAAACAAGCTTATCCGTGAGCAGCTGGAACAGATTGAACAGGAGGAGCAAGTTACAATATTGTATGCCTGCGAATCAGGCAGCCGGGCGTGGGGATTCCCATCGCAGGACAGCGATTATGATGTGAGATTTATTTATCTGCATAAACCGGAATGGTATCTATCTATTTTTGATAAGCGGGATGTGATCGAGCGTCCTATTAACAATATGCTTGATATCAATGGCTGGGATTTGCGGAAAGCACTGAATTTATTTCGGAAGTCTAATCCACCGCTGCTGGAGTGGCTGCAATCACCCATTCAATATGCAGAAAAGTACAGTACAGCAGAGAAGCTTAGAAGCATCTCCCCGTACACATTTTCGCCGAAGTCTTGTATGTACCATTACTTAAACATGGCAAGAGGGAACTACCGTGATTATTTGCAAGGCGAACAGGTCAAGATCAAAAAGTACTTTTATGTACTTCGTCCCGTTCTAGCCTGTGAATGGACTCACTGATATGGAGAGATGCCGCCGATGGAGTTCGATGTACTGGTAGAGCGGCTTATTCCGCAGGATGAAGAGCTGTGGCAGGTGATTCAGCAATTGCTGGCACGAAAAAAATCCGGTGAGGAACTAGACTGCGAGCCGCAGCTAACCGCGATTAACGATTATTTAGAAGAACAGTTCCAAGTGTTGGATAAGGTGGCGGCGTCCTTGAATGCTAAGGAGAACAACAAGGATCATCAGCTGGATGCTCTATTTCGAGAAGCTTTACAGGGAGTATGGGGACGGGCCCTATAGAAAGATTGATAGGAGGAAGATGGTAGTGGCTATTGTACAACTGAAATCTACGAATCCAAAATTCACTTTTTTAATTAAAAAAAATCCAGTGACAGGTATGCAGCTTCGTCCGGTTCGTCAGGGAGTGGCGTATGGATGGTATTCTGATGAGGCAACTTATAACGTTTATTTTAAGGACGCAGATAACGATATATCCTACAAGCAGAATGGAAGCGAGGGCTTTGAGTATCTAAATGTCTCCCGGTTTAACACACCTCTATTTCCGCTTAATGCGGTCAATGAGTTTTTCTCTACACCCTTCAAAGCCCAGGATGAACGGGATGCGGAAGGATATGAGCATTCTTTTTTCATCAATATGGTTCAGGTTGAGCGGATACACTATGTTGAATTTTTCCAAAAGCATTTAAAGGGCTATACCTTCTCCTTGCAGCATCAGGCACATAAGAGCTATTCGCTGACGATTACCACACATAAAAGCTTGTATCACCTCTTACATGTTGTTGGTGTGCTGTCCTTGTTCTTATCCATATTTGGGGATGAGTACATAGATATTTCGGATGCTATTTTGGATAAATATATCCGCAGCCTTAACGTCATTGATGCACCTTTTTATATAAGAAGTCTATTTGCAAGGAATTTCCTTACCTCTAAGGAACGGTTCAAGCGATATAAAGCCTCCATCGAACAAACAGACCAGTATTCTATTGGGCTGGAGTATGGCGGTACTGCGATGCAGCGGCGTACTTTTATTTCGAGTGTGCTTCCATTCAATAAGCCGATTCTGGACATCGGCTGCGGAGAAGGTTTCTATGCAATTCCGTTTGCCGGAAAAATAGAGAGCACCTATTATGCGGTAGATATAGCCGAGGCGTTGCTGGAGGTTGTGAATCGGAAAGCGAAAGCTAAGGGCATTGATAACATTGCAACCTTTGGCTCACTGGACCATTTTCTGGAGTCGTACAATGGGGAGCAGGTTGATGTGATTCTAACAGAAGTTGTAGAGCACATGAGTGAGGGTGAAGCGGCAGAGCTTATTCAGCAAATAATCGGTAATGTGAATTTTCAACAGCTTATTGTGACGACACCAAATGCTGATTTCAATCGTTACTATGAGCTGGAAGGATTCCGGCATGAAGATCACAAGTGGGAAATGGGACAGGAAGCGTTCGTGCAATGGGTTTTGGATACGGTTCAAGGTTTAGCAGTCGAGGTTGAATATTTGATGGTTGGTGACCGGGTTGGCGAGATCCGTACGACGCAATGCGCTATTGTGCGAAGAAAGGAGGAGTAGACAGTGGAAATTCAAACGCGTGTACATACCATATTTCTGCTTGTAGGAGCAACGGAATGCGGGAAATCAACTTTTGCTAAAGAAGTTCTGATCCCGCAGTTAAAACTAGAGGATGCCTCCAAAGGTTTACGTACGAATGTGCAGTATTTATCCTCGGATAGTATCCGCCAGGAGATATTGGGCTACGACTATGATAAGTATGATCAGGTTATGCTGGAGGCGAGTTCGCATACCTTTCAATTATTGTTTGAGAGATTGAAGTTAGTCACTTCTTTTCCGATTAATTCGGAGTTTGTGGTGATGGATACCATTGGGCTATCCGAAGATTACCGTAGTAAAGTCCGTGAGATCGCCGGGCAAAATAATTATAATCTGGAGGTTATTCTGTTTGATTACCGTAAACGGGAGGATTACTACGTCTCGGAGCGCTCGAAGAAGCTGATCTCCAATCATTTAAACCGGCTGAGAAAAGAAGTCCTGCCTGTTCTGTCACGGGAAGGTTACAACAAGATTCATAAAGTGCGTGCTAAAGATTTTATTCTCGAGGGTGAAGGGATACCTAACCCGGACTACCGGGTGATTATACAGGATTGGGATACTTACGCATCTACGGTACTTCTACAAGCACAAGAGTATATTGTGGTTGGGGATGTTCATGAGTGCGTCGAAGAGCTTCAGGGACTATTACGTAATTACGGCTACAGGGTGCACGAAGGTAAGTTAAGTGCAACAGATAAGCTCAGTAACACACGAGTCATTCTTGCTGGTGACTGGATTGATAAGGGCAAAAAGACACGGGAGACGATTGAGTTCTTATTTGATAACCGCGAGCATTTCCTATTTGTTATGGGCAATCACGAGAACTTTGTATACAAGTACGTAAAGGGTGAGATTCAAGGAACCGATCCGGAACTGCTAAGAACGTACTTTGATTCCACCCAAGTGCTTAAGGAGGATACCGCGCTTTTTAGTAAATTTTCGGCTTTAGTGGAGCAATCTCAGCCCTTTTACCGCTATATAGGTATGCAAGGTCCTTCTTTTTATGTTACTCATGCTCCTTGCCGTAATAAGTACATTGGTAAGCTGGATACGAATTCACTACGCCATCAGCGTAACTTTCGGCTGGATCGTGAGGTTTCCTTTGAGGAACAGCTTGATTTCCTAAAGCAAGAGGCTGTGAGTAATCACCCCTTTCATCTCTTCGGACATATTGCAGCCAAGCAGACTTTTCGGATCAAAAACAAACTCCACCTCGACACAGGGAGTGCGCAGGGTAATGAACTAACTTCTGTTCGCATGTCGTTTAAACCTTTCTATAAAAGTCAAAAATCGCGTGTGACTACGGTGCACGAAGAGCTACCTATCCTGTTCCGGGAAAAGCAAACCGTATCCTTGTTAGAGCTTGATTACGAGTCTGTGCGCAGACTGCAGTATTCCTCGCAGAACCGGGTCAACTTCATCTCCGGGACGATGTCACCTGCGGATAAGGATATGGCTGCCGGTGAGCTTGAGTCTCTGCGAAAAGGGTTGGATTATTTTGCCGAGCGTCGTATATCTGAAGTCGTCCTGCAGCCTAAATATATGGGATCACGCTGTAGTGTGTACCTTTACCGGGATATAGAGCAGTGTTACGCAATTAGCCGGAACGGCTACAAGGTTAAGGCGGTCGATCTGACGCCTATCTACGAACAACTGCTGCATAGATTCGGAACCTATATGGCTGAGCAGGGGATCCGTGTGCTTTTACTGGATGGCGAGCTGCTGCCTTGGAAAGCGCTTGGGGATGGGTTAATTGAGCGTCAGTTCCGGCCGATTAGCAGGGCGCTGGAGACAGAGCTGGATTTCTTAAGACAAAATGGATTTGAGGAGTCACTGGGTAAACTGATACAGGATTTTGAAGCAAGCGGGTTTGAACAAGACCAGCACCATATGTCGAAAGAGGCGCTTAACAACAACTATGGGCCTCATGTTTACCAGACTTTTAAGTATGTCCGTGACATAAGAGAATCGTATGTTGATCTTGACCAGCGTGAGGAAGCTTACAGAGTATACAAGCAGCAACTGGAGTTGTATGCGGGTGATGCAGAATTAGCGTACAAACCTTTTGCAACCCTGAAGGAAGTACTGGAGAATGGTGCTGAACGGGTACCTGACGGTAAAACCTCCGAATTATACAGGTTCTTAAATGATGATGAATCTCTGGTTTTGGACTTGAAAGAGCCTGATGCCTACATCAGAGCAGAGGAGTATTTCGCAAAGATAACGGTAGAGAAACATATGGAGGGAATTGTAATCAAACCGGAGCAAGAACAGCAGGGGGTAGTCCCATACATGAAGGTCCGCAATCCGGGCTACCTGTCGATCATCTACGGGTACGACTACAAGTTTCCACATAAGTATGCCAAGCTGATGAAACAGAAGAATATCGCTCCTAAGCTTCGGACGTCCTTAATCGAACACCGGCTGGGCAGACAAATGCTAGAAGTGAAGCTGGATGAGATCTCGTCTGACAACGAGGACTACAAGCAAATTGCAGCAAACCTGTTATTCGAGGTAACGAAAGAGAAAGAGATTGACCCGAGGTTGTAGAGGATTGTTACAGGCGAAGAAACTTGGTTTGCCAATTATGAGAATGAGTTCAGGCTGTCGGGAAGGTCCCGGCAGTCTTTTTTTCGTCATTTGAATCCAGCTCAATCGCGGTCATAGAGCCGGAAGGCAAGTGTACAAGCCTCGTTCTAATTGTAAAAACAGGAGGACGCACCTTATCGGGTCCGTCCTCCTATCTATTCCTCATAAATACGCCTTAACCCATAATAACGAGCACGTTGTTTTCTGGCGCCATTTTGGCCACCGGGATCAGGTTGCCTTGAATTTCTTCACCGTTAATAACGATATGGGTAACCCCTTTTTGTACACCCTTCTTGTTCTCCACCTGGATGTTCAGCTTCTTCCCACGGAATTCCCGGACCATGGAAAAGTCTGTCCAGTCGGAAGGAACACACGGGTTGAGGCGAAGGCCATCAAATTGCGGTTGAACCCCCATAATGCCTTCCACCAAGGAGACCATCACGGTTGAAGCGGTGCCGGTCAGCCAGTGGACATGCGCCCGGCCTTGATATGGGCTGTCCTTGGACTCGACAAACTGGCCATGTACATAAGGCTCGAGTTTACGGATTTCAGCCTTATCGTTCATGCTGGCCGGACTGCAATTCAGGAAGTATTCGAACGCGCGCCCACCGTTGCCGATCATGGTTTCCGCCAGAATGAGCCATCCCTGCGGCTGGCTGAAGATGCCGCCGTTTTCCTTAGTTGAGGCGTTGAAAAGAGCCATCAACGCTACTGGCAAACCGTATTCACGGAACGGAGGGTAGAATAACATAGTGCCGTAATCGGTCCGCAGATTCTCATACACTTTGTCCATGGCGAGCTTCGCCTGATCCGGGCGGGCTGCACCGCTTAATACGGCCCAGCTTTGCGGATTGAGCCAGATCTTGGCTTCATCATTCTCCCAGGAGCCGATGGTATAGTTGTCTTCGGTAAATCCGCGGACAAATTGATCGTTCTCCCAAGCGTGCCTTTGAATGTTATCGTCCAGCTCATCAAGCAGGCCCTGCGCCCATTGAATATCTTCAGGCTTGTTCTTATTTTGTGCGATTTCCATGAATACCTTGAATGCCATATACAGCTGGAATGCGACGAACAACGACTCACCCTTGGCTCCAAGCCGTAGGCAATCGTTCCAGTCGGCATGAAGCCCAACCGGCATGCCGTGTGCGCCCATACGATCCAGACTGAACTGAAGTGCCTGGCGCAAATGCTCGTACACTGTGCCCTCGCCTTTATCCGAATAAGGGATTATTTCATCTGTGAAATCCCAGTTGCCACTTTCATTCAAGTATTTAATGACGGTGGGGAACAGCCATAAAGCGTCATCAGCCCGATAATGGGGGTGACCGGTTTCCCGCACGTATTCTGGATCATCCGGTGTGCCCTCATGTCCAGGGTTGTGGTCAAATTTCACCAACGGAAGTCCACCGCCGTTGGAAACCTGGGCGGATATCATCAGTCTTAGACGTTCAAGGGCCATCTCATGATCCAGATGAATGATGCCTTGAATATCCTGCACGGTATCCCGATATCCGAGTCCATTACGAAGACCGGAGTATTGGAAGGAGGCTGCACGTGACCAGATGAAAGTGATAAAGCATTGATATGCATTCCAAGTGTTGATCATGTTGTTCAGGTTATCGCTTGGTGTCTGGACCTGGAAGCGGTTAAGCTTGCTGTGCCAGAATGCTTTTAACTCTTCGAGTTCTTTATTTACCACGGACAAGTCCTTATAATGGCTGAGAATCTCGGAAGCGCCTTTCTCATCATACTGTCCCAGTAGAAATACGATTTCTTTCTCTTCTCCCGGCTGTAAATCTACGTTAATCTGCAGGGCCCCGCAGGAGTTAGTATTGTAGTTTAATGAATTGGAGCATTGGCCGTTCTCAACAGAGGCCGGATTGCCATAACTGCGGTAATCGCCTAGGAACGTATCCCGGTCACCGTCATAAGCGGTAACTTCTGCACCTGCAGCCCCGAAGAATCTCCAGGTTTGTTCTTCGGGGGTGTTTTCATTGATGACTTGAAGGATCATATTATTTTTATAGTAGGTCCGTGAAATAAACAGAGTGTACTGAAGGTTGACGGTATCCTGCTCATAGTTGTTATTGTTGGTTAATTCAACAAATCCGAAGAGAGCCAGCTTGCGTGCTTTGGAGCCATCATTGCGCACCTTCATGCGCCACACCTCATAGGTTTTGTTCAGTGGTACATAATATAATGATTCTGTATGGATGTTATCGTAGTCCGAGACGATGCTCGTGTATCCGGTTCCATGATGGCATACCGACTTATATTGCTCCAGATCTTTACCCACTGGCTGCCAAGAGCCGGACCAATAATCCCCGTTCTCCAAATCTCTCACGTAAATATAGCGTCCGGGCTCGTCCTTAGAGTTGAAGTGGTAGCGGATATGCCGCCCATTTGCGCCAGACTTTACAAAGCTATAGCCGCCTGCGTTACCTGAGATGATCGCACCGTATTCCGGCGAGCCGAGGTAATTCGCCCAAGGGGCAGGCGTATTCGGCTTGGTAATGAGATATTCCTTGTTTTTTCCATCAAAATAACCATATTGCATGACCATTCCTCCTATTAAGTGGTTAATGGGCCGATCTATAAACGCGCGTTCACAAAGAGGTGAAATATCCATGTGTAATTTTATTATAAGATACTTTCAGTAAATCGATAACCCTATATTTTAGCGAAAAAACGAACAAAAATGCTAACTTTTTTAGTAGGGTGCAAAGCGAAAGACACCTAAAAAGGTGTCTTTATTTATTTTAGCGGCAATGTCTACTCCACTAAAACACCATTAACAAACGTCATAGTTTTATCTTTGAATTCAAGAATAAACTTGTTTGGAAAATCTAGATCGGTATGAATCTCCGTCCCCAACATAACTTTTTTGCCTACATCATCAAAGGGATTATGAAGTAAACCTCTAGGCGTATACCTAGTTTCAGAACCGATTACATTATTATTCTCATCGCGGATAAATTTGGTTTTTCCTGAGAACACGAGGTCCTTGCCATTTTCCAAAGTTAGATGAACTTCCAAACGATCCTTTGTCTTCTGATAATCTATAACTACATCTTTAGAGGATACAGGGAAACCGATAACAAAAAGTCCAATAAGGGCTGTAGCCAGTATGAGTACCGATAAGACGGAAAAAATGAGAGTTTTTATATTCTTTTTTTTCACTTTTTTAAAATAATTGAGTTTGTTAACTTCCTCTTTATCAATAATAGGCACACTTAGATTTGCTGTGGCGGTCATTTCATTATAGAATTGAAGGCAGCTTTCACAGGATTGCAGGTGTTTTTCGATTTCTTCGTTACTATGTACAGAGGTTAGCTTTTCAATATAGGAAGGTAATAAATCCTGAACGATCTCGCATTTCATGAAGATCTTCCTTTCATTAATTTTTGTTTTCCACGGTAAAAGGTAACTCTTGCCCAGGTCTCATCTCTGCCAAGAATTTCGCCAATTTCCCGAAAACTGAATTCTCCGGTCAAACGCAGATATAATACTTCTTTGGTGTTTGGATCAAGTAAATGAAGTTGTTTAAATAAATCCATTTTGTCCTGAGCAAAAATGAACTGGGATTCTGTTGAATTTGCGTTAGCCAAAGGAGCGTCTTCTAATTCCTCAGACTTCCGCTTGCGCTGCTTGTCCAGCTCCTGATACCACACATGTTTAGCAATTTGACAAAGCCAAACGTATACTTTGCAGGTCCCATCGTATTTATCTATCGATTTTATAGCTCTATAAAAAGTTTCTTGGGTGATTTCTTCTGCCAGCAAGTGATTATGACAAAAGCTAAATACGAATTTATATACTTGGGTTGAATATTCCCTGTATAATTGCTCGTTGTCCTGCATCCATTCACCTCCTCAAGTTATATATCCGTAAAAAGCTATAAACGTTACAAGTTTTTTTAAATAAATTTGATTTATAAAATAATCGCTTTCAACCCCGGTATGTGAGGGAATTAAGGAGGTTTAGCGTTAAGGCTGGTTTCACAGTTGGTTTACCCTTTATAATTACATGAGATCTTATTGTACAAGTTACAAGGGGGTTCATATATGATAACAAAGGTAAACCGGCAGTTAAATGAGGGTCCTAAAATTCAAAAAGAACAAGAGCTTGTTACCAAAATGATTCGTATATATTGTAAGAAAAAACATCATCATAAAGGCTTTTGTGAGGAATGTCAGGAATTAAACGAGTATGCGCTGAAGAGGTTAGCCTATTGTAAGTTTGGTGAAGAGAAACCAGCTTGTGCCAAATGTCCTGTTCATTGTTACAAACCGGATTATCGCCAAAGAATTAAAGGGGTTATGCGTTTTTCTGGTCCGTGGATGCTGCTCTATCACCCCATTGAGTCGATTAGGCATATTCCGCTACCTAATAAATTGAGAAAATAAGTAAAAACCGGACATCATTTGATGCCCGGTTTAATGTATTTTTAGGTATTATTCTCCCAGCTTTTCAGCCTTCACCAAAATCTCTCGCAAAACACGGGCAACCCGGCTTTTTCTTCTCTTTACTTTTACACTTATCCGTCTTAACGACTCTTGGTATAGGGCGGTATCATTGGGTTCATAGAGCTGTTTGGCGGCAATCCGTAACGTCCTTCTCATTAATATTGCTGATGAACGTGTTGACTTCGTTCGGTATCCTCTGCGCAAGACCCGTATAGTATGTTTGTATTTCTCCAGGTCTTCGTTTGGAGGAACAAGGGCGAACAGATTTAGGGAAGAGTCATTGAACCCGTAGCTTTTGAACATGATTTTTAGATTCTCAATATTTATGAGATTTCCTCTGAAGTGGGTTGGATGTTCTTGGTGAACGCCGACAACTTCTTTGATGCTGTGAAAAGGGATTTTTAATCGATGCAGTCGATACCCAAGATCCCAATCTTCGAGTCCATAGAGGATAAACTGTTCATTAAAACCTCCAGCCCGTGTTAATTGGCTGCGTCTTATGGACACACAACGTGTGACGAGTAACATCCAAGGGGCTACATCTGTGCTGGCAAATTGCTTTTTAGTATTTGGAGGAACTCTTGAGGCAAAGGTGACTTTTGATAACGTCTCCGTCTGCTGAAGGATATCATTGGGTGTGATTATTGGGATAATTTCAGTCGCTGATTCGAAGTCAGGATTCCATAAGTTAGAAGGCGAAAGTGTATTGCGGCAATGTTCTTTTTCTTCAGGAGAAAAGTCTGGGTAGTAGTGGGTATAAGCGTCATCCCATGAGTGTGGAATACCTGAAATTATCGACTTAGGATATTTACGGTGATACTGGTTTACGATCCTAATGAATTCAGGGAATACCAGAAAATCAGCATCGCAGAAGATGACGTATTTCCCTTTTGCCTGACTCAGCCCCAGATTTCTTACGGCAGAACGGCCGCGTTGTTCCTGCTGAGCGACATAAATAAGCGGATAAGAAGTTTGAAAGCTTTCGACCATTTCCTTAGTACCATCTGTAGAACCGTCATCTGTGACGATCACCTCGAACCGATCCTTCGGATAGGTCTGTGTCTCGAATGAAGTGAGTGTAAGTAGCAGCTGCTGAAGTCGGTTATAGGTTGGAATTATGATGCTGTAACGGATAGCCAGAATGATCACCCCCACCATTTAATAAAAGTCCTTGAATAGGATAAATAATAACAATATATTCAGGGACTTTAGCCTGGTCTAGTCAAACGCCTTTAAGGGTGGAAATAGGCAGGGGACAGGGTTTAGCACGAATCAAAGATTTTATCTTTTTGTGAACTTACCTAGCTCCGTCTCATCTCTATTGTAAAGAACCCGCTATATTAGCGGGTTCTTTACTGTCTGTGCACTTAATTGTAGTAGACAGAATGCTCGGTATATGTGAAGTGCTATTAGTGAGATATAAGAACCCCATATTGTTTAAAAAAGTTGGTGATTTCAGAGATGTCCATCCGTTCATCAGGCAGATCTTCTGGATAATAAATGCCTGGGACCAATGGTTCTTCCTTTGATATCCGCAATAGCTTTTCTGCTTGGACAGCAGCTCCCAAAGCGGTAAGATGAGTCTGACCAAGCGGGTCAGAAATCGCTATTGTCCGTTCAACCCAGTGCCCATTATGATCCAGGCCCTTTAGATGAATAAGGATATGATGTGCGCTGCCAGTACCAGGATTGTAGAGCAGTCTTCGTCTAAGCGAACGGAATCGGTCCCCGCTGATCATCTTCCATATTCCGCTGTTAACTAGTCCGACAAGGATGGAGGTGGAGGCTTTGCTGTCGAAGGAGATGCGGAAGCTGGCGGAGTCGATATGCTCAGCTGTTGGCAAGGTGACATGATCTGGGGTGTCAAGCCGATAGCATTTTGCTGTATATCCATCTGGAAATTGGACTTTGATAGGGTCAGTCATTGGAAATACAAGACGTTTTTCCCCCCGTTCTGTAATATGGAATGGAATGGTCATACGATCCATGTACGCCGCGGAGTCGGGTCCTGCTTTGTCACGTAGAGAGTACAACGCGTGAATATCAACGGCGACGTTTTGAAGTGTGGCCGAGTGCAGCATGGCGAACAGCGAAGCAGTTCCCGCCATCCATCCCGAAGAAAGCACGATAGGAGCATAGAGGTCTGCTTTTTCTAACTTTGTGATTGATTGTTGGAATATCTCTGTCCAGCGAGTAAGATCGATCAGTGGGATTTTTCTTCTAACTGCAGACATAAGTAGCCGATCCTGCAGATCGTTGACGGAATTGATGATTAGCGATACATTATCGCCTGCATAAAGCAGTGGATCATCCGCATTATTATCAACTACGACTGTTTGTACCCGTGTGGACTCAAAAGGTGCTGCTTTTTGCGGTGACCTTCCTCCCAATATAATCTCGAGATCGGGATGTCGATCGTGTAATATTTGAGCAATTTGTCTGCCGACGGCACCGTATCCTCCTACAATAAGTACCTTTTTCCTATGCATATCTGCAACCTCCGTTTAAATGTTTATATGTTTAAGTTATTTAACATATTGCTTAAAAAAATAGGAATGACAAGTGCTAGTCAGGTTAATGGCATTAATTAGCACTGGCATTCCTCTTCAACGAAATGGACAAGTTGTTTCATAAGCGCTATCGCTTCGTCAAACTCAAGTCTGTAGAACATTTCCGTGCCCTTCTTCTGAACCTTAAGCAGCCCTGCTTGCCGTAATATTTTCAGATGATGAGAGACTGTAGGCCGGGACATGGGGATATGCTCTGCAATTTGGCTCACATTCATACTCTCTTTGTCGATCAGCAATGCAATGATTTGCTGACGAATAGGATCTCCCAAGCCTTGGAAATAGGGGCTTAAATTCTCGAAAATATGAATCGCCTTCTGATTACTATTAGATTCGTTCATAACTCCCTCCGTTATAATGTTTAATTGTTTAAACGTATCATAATATATTTCAGGGAATAATTCAATGCGTTGATAATCTCCGTTATTTTGGAGGAATCCTAGTTTATTAAATATAATCAAGGGACATATGGATATTTGTATTAAAATTGTGAGGTCATATGGTAAGGCGGTTTTATGGATGAACTCAAGTAAAAAATAATCATGTCCTTAAACAAAAGACACCTCGATGGGTGTCTTTTGTTTAAGGAATTCCAGAAAGTAGCATACAAAGCTCGGCTTATTCGCGGGGATAAAAAAGGATCAATAAGAGGCTGCTCTTTTTTATGTTCTATTTTCCACTAGGTAATAATTTATTCAATAATATTGCTGCCAATGAAGCAGCTAGGATAGGTGAGCCTAATAAATACTGCACGAATGTAGGTAAAGAGTTCAAGTAGTCACCAGGAATGAGTACCAACGCCAAGGTGATGATCATAGGTAAGGCAATAATGTACATTTCTTTTTCGCCGATGGTTACATTCTTCATTACTTGCACACCATTAATTGCGATGATGCCGCAGATGATGGCGAAGACGCCGCCGATTACAGCGGATGGAATGGAAGAGATCAAAGCGGCGAGTTTACCGGAACAACCAAAGAGGACAAACCATCCTCCTACAGCGAGAAAAACCCGGCGGCTGGCAACACCTGTAATGGAGATGATCCCTGCATTAGTTGAATAACCTGTAACAGGAGTCGAACCGAGCACAGAAGCAATAAGACAGCCAATTCCTTCTCCAATTACGCCGCGGTTAATATTTTTGTCTGTCAAAGGTTTATTGATTACATTGCTGACCGCAAACCAGGTGCCAGTTGTTTCAGCCAGCAGCACGATATAAATAATAACCATGGTGATAATAGCTGAAAAATTGAAGGAAAAGCCGAAATCAACAAAAGCGATCCGCGGCATGCTAAACCACTTGGCACTACTTATGGCTGAGAAATCTAAAACGCCCATAATATTAGCCGAAATACATCCAACTACTAACGCCATCATTACGGAAAGAATTCGGAAGACAGATCCTTTATTACGGAACAAAGTACCGAGAACCACAAAAATAAGCAGTGTAGCACCTGAAATAAGGGCTAATAATACATTTTGATTAATTGAAGCCCCGGAGGCTCCGTAGATATTATCTCTGATCGCAACAGGCAATAAAGATAGACCTACAATGAAAATGATTGTGCCACCTACGATAGGCGGGATAAAGTTTTTAACGATTTTATTAAAAATCCCCGCATAACCCAAAATAATAACCAGGATGGCCCCGATTAAACTGGCACCTAACACGGAGCTCCAACCGAGCTCCCCGCCACCACTAGCTGCATAAATACTGACGATCGCACCCAGTGGAACATAAGAAGGACCTTGAGCGATAGGCAGCTTCATACAGAAATAGGTTTGCACAATCGTTGCAAGTCCTGCGGCAATAAAGGTGGATTGGATTAACGCGCTGGACTGATTGGGCTGTAAGCCGATTAACATCGCAATCAGGAATGGCACTACATAGACATCCATAGCCAATACATGTTGAAAGCCGAGAATGACGGATTTACTAAATGAAACTTTTTCATCGGGTAGGACAGTTAGTAGCTGTGATTCCAAATGTGCTTGCTCTTGTACGTTTGCTTGTGTTTTCACTCCGATGCCCACCTTAAGTTTTCTAGTTTAATTAATCTTTAACGCGAATGAACTTTTTCACCCTGTACCCAGACTTCACGGATATTTTCAGGTCTAGCCAGATACATTATCTTTTGAAAAATATCTTGCAAATCTTCATTCTCATCAAAGACGGGCAATTTCGCCGAGTGTACTTTCGTATCGATTATTTGAACATCCCATGCATAACCTTCTAGTAACCGGCCGATAGGTAAGCTTAAGCTTTCTCCGCCGCCAGCGGTAGCAAGATAAAAGGATTCATGGATCGTAATTCGTGATCCCGGTACTCCGCGGTTTTGTGCAGAAAGTGAGGGATTCACACCATCCTCCAGCATTCTTGAAGACATTACGGCTTGTCTAATGTTGTCGAAGAGACTAGGTGAAAAACCTCCGGAAATATCAGAGCCTAAACCAATCTCAACGCCTTTGGCATGGAAGTCAGCGATCGGAATGACACTATTGGCAAAATACGCATTGGATATCGGACAATGCGCAATAGCTGTTCCTGTCTCTGCAAACAAATTCACATCATTTTCATCTAAAAAATTACAATGAGCCATGACAGATTTATCACTGAGCAGACCAAAATCATGCAAGGCAAAAGCATCGTTCTTCTGGAACCGTTCTTGCACATAACCATGTGCCCAATCACTTTCACTACAGTGCGATTGCACATACGTATCATATTTAGCGGCAAGTTCTCCCAAGCCTTGTAAAGCCTCATTAGTGCAGCTTGGAATGAACCTTGGTGTCACTACTGGATAAACGCCTTGTTTAGTAGATTTAGCGAGTTCTTGTACAGCTAGTATAAATTCTTCCGTATCCACTAGTGCGGTGTGGGTGTCGGAGTCGCGGTAATTCTCAGGATTTCCCTGCGGATCGTCCATAACCACTTTTCCAACGAGTCCACGTTGTCCTTTTTCCGCACATATTTTAGCCAATAATAGACTGGCCTCTTTATGCACCGTTGCAAAATAAAGTGCTGTAGTGGTTCCGTTTGCGAGCAAAGTACCAACCACGTCATCGTAGACTTTTTTTGCAAAAGCCAGGTCCGAGAATTTAGACTCCAGTGGGAAGGTATAAGTATTTAGCCAATCATAGAGCGGGATATCTAATGCAGTTCCAGATTGAGCCCATTGTGGCGCGTGGACATGCAGATCGATAAAGCCGGGCAAAAAATACTGGCCCTCGGCTAATACATGAAAATTGTCCTGACCTTGATAAGCATCAAGCAAGGGTTGATAGTCGGCGTGCTCCGGTGCAACGATCATTTCTATCATCCCATCCGAATTGATACAGAAGAGATGATCCTTTAAAATTTGAATTTCTTTTGGGGATAGGCTAGAAAATGAAGTGCCTAGGAATATTCGCATATAATTTCTCATGATTTCCGCCTTAATGTTCGTCTTTTGGTGTGCATTCGTTATTATAATCCGTGAAAAAGGATAAGTCCAGACCAAAAGTCGAATAAAGGCGTAATTGACAGATAGGAGGAGCTGAGGAATTGAAAGCGAATATGACGCATAGACGTCACGTTCGCTAGGCTAGAATACAGAAAAAGATAGAGGGAAGTAAAAAATGCTGATCGGCTTCGATTTCTTTACGGTTATAGGAAATGAATGCGGTTACTATCTTGTGATATAATAGATGAAATCGATCAATAGTTTGAGAAAATTGGATTAGGAGTGTTGCCTGGATGAGAAGATACAACATTTGGCGCCCGTTGATGTTAATTATTGTTGCTGTACTTACAAAAAGCTTGGTCACTAACCTATGCATTTTGTTTGGTATGCAGGCTGAATCAGCAAGTAGTATGGGGACGCTGGGCATGGTCATTGCCGGTTTAGTGATGTACAATCGCATGACAAATCGCCGACGTAAATAAGCTGGCCGGATAGATTATAAACGTCTGGTTATTATGTTATAGTAAAGATTGAAATAAAACTTGTATCGACCTGAAAAGGAGTACTTCATGACACAGTTTGTCTACAAACAAATTATTGATGACTTAAAAATGAAAATTTTTGCTGGGCAGTTTCCCGATATGAAATTACCGGATGAACGAACGCTTAGTGAAACTTATCAAGTGAGTCGTAGTTCTATTAAAAGTGCTCTGACTAAAATGGCAAATGCCGGCATTATTTTTAAAAAGCGTGGCTCAGGGACATTTATAAATCCTTTATACATAAAAAATGAATCTATTTTTAACTACGAAGGCTCTAATTTAGGTGTCACCGACAATTTTCAAATGAATGGGAAGAAGCCAAAGATTAAAGTTTTGAAATTTGAGGTCATTCCACCAACGGAAGAACTACAGCGGGATCTGTTTTTAGGCCCTCATGATTTTGTTTACAAAATCATTCGCTTACGTCTTTTTGATGATGAACCCTTTATGATTGAAACGGGTTATATCCCAATCAAAATCGTGCAGAATTTAAATCAGACCATTATTGAAGGATCTATCTTTAATTATTTGGAGGATTCACGAAATCTGGCGGTAACCAAATCCTTTTTATCGATATCCGCAGAACCCTCTGAGGCTACGGATCAAGAGCTGCTGCATTTGCAGGCAAATGAGCCAGTAAGCATTATGGAAGGGATTTTCTTTTTAGATAATGGCACGCCATTTGAATTCTCCCATATGCGCTTCCACTATAAATACTTAAAATTTAATACCTTTGTGTCCGTTCATTAAAAGTAAGACTGGGGAATTTTTCTCGGTCTTATTTTTTTTATTTTGCGCAAAATAGAAGAAGGACAAGTAGCAAATACCCCCGCAAACTTCAGTCCATATTTTTACATATATATTAATATTGACGTATTTTTACAGACAATTGACACTGTTTTTCATACTATGTTCATATTTTCACAAAATTGGACCGTATCATTTGTTGAAAAGGTTGAATTAATTTTTCGCGGCGGTATGATGTACTTGTGGAAGAAATTACGGCAATGTAGACACAGAAAAAATTTTGGGGAGTGGAAGAAATGGTATTATCCATGGATGTTGATTACTCATCAAAAACTTATTTAGAGAAGCTTGATGCATACTGGCGCGCAACTAACTACATCTCTGTAGGTCAACTGTATTTGAAAGATAATCCGTTGTTAAGAGAACCGCTGAAAGAAGCAGACGTAAAGATTAAGCCCATTGGACACTGGGGAACTATTCCAGGCCAGAACTTTATTTATGCCCATTTGAATCGGGTCATTACTAAATATGATTTGAATATGTTCTACATCGAGGGCCCTGGTCATGGCGGTCAGGTTATGGTTTCGAACTCCTATCTCGATGGTAGCTATACTGAAATTTATCCGGAAATCACACAAGATATCCCAGGCCTGAAGAAATTGTTCAAACAATTCTCTTTCCCAGGTGGAGTTGCTTCCCATGCTGCCCCTGAAACACCTGGATCGATCCACGAAGGTGGCGAATTAGGTTATTCTCTATCCCATGGTGTAGGTGCAATTCTGGATAATCCAGATTTGATCTCCGCTGTTGTTATTGGTGATGGAGAGGCTGAAACTGGCCCATTAGCGGCTTCATGGTTCTCCAACCGGTTCATCAATCCAGTTACTGATGGTGCAGTTCTGCCGATCTTGCACTTAAATGGTTTCAAAATCAGTAACCCAACGATTCTGTCTCGTCAATCCAAAGAAGAAATTACTGCATACTTTAAAGGTATGGGTTGGGAACCGTTCTTCGTTGAAGGCGAAAATCCTGATCTAATGCATCCGGAAATGGCTAAGGTGCTTGATACCATCGTTGAAAGAATTGAAGCGATTCAAAAGAATGCACGTGACAACAATGACCTGACGCGTCCGGTTTGGCCAATGTTGGTCTTCCGTTCTCCTAAGGGCTGGACGGGTCCAAAGCAATGGGATGGTGTTCCGAATGAGAACTCTTTCCGTGCCCATCAGGTGCCGATTCCAGTGGATCAAAAAAATATGAAGCATGCTCCGGCGTTATTGGAGTGGATGAACAGCTATAGACCAGAAGAATTATTTGATGACAATGGTCGTCTGAACGCTGAACTTGCTGAGATTCTGCCAACTGGCGACAGACGTATGGGAATGAACCCAGTTACTAATGCTGGCAACCAAATTAAAGATCTAAACTTACCGAATTTCCGTAAGTTCGCACTTGATAATTCCAAACCAGGTGAAGTAATAGCACAAGATATGGCCGTTCTGGGTAAATACATGAAAGATGTTATCTCTCTGAACGAAGAGAACCGCAATTTCAGAATTTTCGGACCGGATGAAACAATGTCCAATCGTCTGGGACCTGTCTTTGAAGTGACGAAACGTCAATGGTTGGATCAAGTGATTGAGCCGAATGACGAATTCCTAGCTTCTTATGGCCGTGTTATCGATTCCCAATTGTCTGAACATCAGGCAGAAGGTTTGCTTGAAGGTTACGTATTGACAGGTCGCCATGGTTTCTTTGCAAGCTATGAAGCTTTCTTGCGTGTCGTGGATTCGATGATTACTCAGCATTTCAAATGGCTGCGTAAAGCAACAGATCAAAGCTGGCGTGCTGATATTCCATCATTGAATGTGGTAGCAACTTCAACTGTATTCCAACAAGACCACAATGGTTACACTCACCAAGATCCAGGTTTGCTAGGTCACTTGGCTGATAAAAAACCAGAATTTATCCGTGAGTATTTGCCGGCTGATGCCAACTCCTTGCTGGCTGTTTTTGACACCGTCTTAAATGACCGTCAAAAAATTAACTTGATTGTTTCTTCCAAACATCCTCGTCCACAATGGTTCAGTGCGGATGAAGCACAAGAGCTGGTGGATAAAGGACTGAAGATTATTGACTGGGCAAGCACCGATCAAGGTGGAGAGCCTGATGTTGTCTTTGCTTCTGCAGGTACAGAACCAACTATCGAAAGCTTGGCTGCCATCTCTATCCTGCATGAAAAACTGCCGAACCTTAAAATTAGATATATCAACGTGGTAGACTTGTTGAAACTGAGAAGTCAAAAATTAGATCCGCGTGGCTTATCTGACGAAGAGTTTGATCAATTTTTCACAAAAGATAAACCAGTTATCTTCGCTTTCCATGGATATGAAGGTCTGATTAAAGACTTGTTCTTTGATCGCCATAACCATAACCTGCACGTACACGGATACCGCGAGAATGGCGATATCACAACACCATTCGATATGCGCGTATTGAATCAAATGGACCGCTTTGACTTGGCGAAGGAAGCTGTTCTGAGCTTGCCTAATGCTAACGACTATAAAGCGATCGCAGATGAAATGGATGCTATCGTTAAGAAACATCACCAATTCATTCGTGAAGAGGGTATTGATTTGCCAGAAGTAGAGAACTGGGTATGGAAAGCTTTGAAATAAGCGTATAGCCAGTACCATAGGAAGTAATACAAAAAGACACCTTTAGAGGTGTCTTTTTATTTGTTTAAATAACCATACAAAACAATTATAATCATTTTTTCATCTTTACCACTGTAAATATATGTGAGTAAATAGGTGGGTAAAGAAAGGGGAGAAATGTATGACATCTATTGATAAACTTCCCAAGTCTATAGAAATACAGCTTACAGAACAACCTTTATTTCACTCTGTATCCGATTTAATGAAAGATGGGCAATTCGGTGAGCAGTGGCTTGTATTGACTGAGAAGGAGATTTCCGTTTGGGGAACGGACGGGAAACTGGTCTCAAAGCTTCTAGTCTCGAATATTACTGATGCCCGGGTAGTAGGCGGGGTAGGCGGCGGATCGTTGCTTGTGGATACCCAAGAGGGGCCTATTATACTTATACGTTATACAGCATCACTTACCTCTATATTTGGTTTTGCTTCTAAATTAATTGGCGCTGTAGCTAAAGGCGAGGAACGGCCAACCGCTTCTGAAAAAGAGTTTCCAAGGAATTGTCCAAAATGCCGCAATCCACTGCCGGAAGATTCGCAAGCTTGTCCGGTGTGCAAGAGTAACGGCAAGGTTCTATTTCGGATGCTGAGCTATGCCAAGCCTTATAAGATCCAAATGATCGCTGCGGCGATTATGTTGATTTTTACTACATTGGTAGAGCTTGTTCCACCTTTTTTGACGAAGATGATCGTTGATAATGTGTTGACAGAAAAGGATATGGGCTCAACGCTTCTATGGATTGTGATCGGGCTAGCAGCCACATCCCTAGTAATTACTTTAATGCAGACTGTACGTGGACTTATAGGGGTATGGATTGGTTCCAAAATCATGGGTGATCTTCGTCATGATGTGTATCATTCCTTGATGAAATTATCTTTATCTTTTTTCGACCGAAGACAATCTTCGCAATTTATTGGACGGGTGAATAATGATTCAGAGGCGATGCGGCAATTTATGACTGACGGTGTAATCTGGGTCTCGGGTGAATTGCTGCGGGTAATCGCTATTTTCACTATTATGTTCAGTATGGATTGGAAGCTAACGCTGCTTGCTATGCTGCCTATGCCGCTTATGGTGGTGCTGTCGACAGTGTTATGGCCGATGATTGGCAGACGTTGGTACCAGCAGTGGAGATCTATTTTTAGATTAAACGCTTTGGTTGGCGATTCTTTGCAGGGGATTCGTGTAGTCAAAGCATTCGGTCAGGAAACAACAGAGATGTCACGTTATACAGTCGCCAATAAGGAGCTGGTTCGGCATAATATTCGGATCGAAGGCTTATGGCAGGGGATGTTTCCTGCTTTTGCGTTGGTTGCTGGTGTAGGTACGTTATTAATTTGGTTTTATGGCGGGAAAACGGTGCTACAGGGCCAATTATCCATCGGTACGCTAATCGCTTTGGTGACCTACCTTGGGATGCTTCTCGGACCTTTGCAGTGGGTGAGCCAAATGATCAACTGGGCCAGCCATGCGATTTCAGCAGCAGATCGGGTCTTTGAAATTATGGATACACCGTCAGATGTGCCTGATACTGTGAATCCAGCAGCCATCGGCCGCGTAAACGGTGAGGTTGAGTTTAAGCGGGTTACTTATGGATACGAAAAACATCATCCTGTGCTCAAGAATGTGAATTTAAAAGTGGGTGCGGGCGAGATGATTGGTCTGGTCGGACATTCAGGTGCCGGTAAGTCGACATTCATTAATATGATCTGTCGCTTCTATGACACAGATGAGGGAACCATTACCATCGATGGTGTGGACATCCGAAATATCAGCCAGTCAGATCTGCGTAGTCAGATCGGTGTAGTGCTGCAGGAGACGTTTCTATTCGACGGAACGATTGCTGAGAATATTGCCTATTCTAAACCGGACGCTACGGAATTAGAAATCATGCGCGCTGCAAAAATTGCCAACGCCCATGATTTTATCGTTCAATTGCCGGATGGCTATGATACAAGAGTTGGGGAACGTGGGCATAAATTGTCCGGTGGAGAGAAGCAGCGAGTGTCTATTGCCCGAGCAATAATTCACGATCCGCGAATTCTAATCCTAGATGAAGCAACAGCTTCTGTAGATACAGTGACCGAGCGGCAAATTCAAGAAGCGATCTCGCGACTGGTAAAAGGCAGAACGACATTCGCGATTGCCCATCGATTATCCACGCTAAGAAATGCGAACCGTCTTGTAGTGCTTGAACGCGGGAAGATCATTGAAGTGGGTACACATGAGGAATTGCTTGCTGCAGAAGGTGCTTACTTCAAGCTAGTTGAGGCACAGAAGGAAATGTCGCAGATTAAGGGGGTTGAGATGCATGAGTGATCCGAATCTTGTTAACGGGGAATTGAATCCTAAAGATCCCTATGAGATTAACATTCTTGAACCGGGTGCAATCTCTTTTAGCCGCAGTCAAGGTGGCGTGTTTCAAGGAGTAGTGGAGGGTCAAGTCTATGAGGAATTAATTCTTTTTCGTATATTTCCATTCCAATATACCACGGAGTATATTTCAGTTCGTAACTCCAAGAGTGAGGAGATCGGGGTCATTCGTGACATTGATCAGCTCGATGAAGAAAGTCGGGTGGAAGTGGACACAGAGCTCCGGCTGCGGTATTTTCTTCCGGTTGTAACCCGCATTGATTCTATTAAGCAAAAAGCGGATATGTGGATTTGGGAGCTGCAAACGAATCTGGGCCAGACCCGGATCGTTATGCGGAACCTGCACGAGCATATGCAGTATCCAAGTCATAAACGAATCATTCTTACGGATATCAATGGAAAAAGATGCGAAATCCGTGATTATCTAGCCCTGGATGTTCAGAGCCGAAACAAGCTGAAGGATGTTTTATAGTCTAGTTATGTAAAAGCTCCGCAGCCATTTGTTGATGGTCTGCGGGGCCTCTTTTTTTATCCGTAGTTTCTGCTAAGGAAAAATTTGATGGCGTTCTCTCTTCGGTATGGTAATATATTACAACCGGATCTTTACCATAGGGGAGGTATGTGAGTGAAGCATAAATGGATCAATTCGCCGTACACCTTTGCTTTAGGGATGTTTGCGATGATGGTTCCCAGTCAGGCATTTAGTTCATTTTACAGTTACTTTTATGTTGAAAAATTAGGATTGGGCATTGGACTTGCTACATTAGCCAGAACCATCTTTCTGATCTGGGATGCGGTAAACAATCCGTTATTCGGCTATTGGTCAGATCGCACAGATACTCGTTTGGGTCGACGCAGACCATGGGTGTTTGGCTCAATTCCGTTATTCATGCTGGCATTTGTACTGGTTTTCTCCCCTCCCGGCGGATTATCTGAAAATGGATTGTTCACTTGGTTTCTAGTCACACTTATTTTCTATGAGGCTGTCGCCACTGTGTTGTGGGTGAATTATGGAGCGTTACTCCCGGAGCTCTTCCGTGGAGACCGTATTCGGGCAAAAGCCTCCGCGATTCAGCAAGGTTATCAAGTTGTAGCTTTGTTAATCGGTACTGCCTTAACCCCAATTATTTTTGCAGCTATTGGTTTCTCTAATATGGCTATAGTGTATGCCTGTCTCTTTGGAGTGTTTATGTTTTTATGTATGATGAATGTCCAAGAAAAGAAGGAGCCCACAGAGCAGGAACCCTTGAAGTTGATTCCGGCTTTTCGGGAGACCATTCGGAATAAAAAGTTTTGGGTGTTTAATATTTCGAACTCTTTTGCCCAAACGGTGAATGGACTTGTAAGCTCGATGATTCCTTTTTATGCAAAATATGTACTTCATATCTCAGAGGCTCAGGTATCGATTTTACTTGCAGCTGTTTTTGTTTCGGTCATTCCATTAGTATTCGTGTGGTACTGGATGATTCGTAAGATGGACGGGGTTAAGGCGTGGCGGTTATCACTGATCTTATATGCGTTATCGGTAATTCCGTTATGGTTTGGTTATGATCTCTTAAGTGGTGTGGCTGCTGGCGTAGTTGTCGGTTTCGGATTAGCCGGATTTCTAGTGACCCCAGCAATAGTAGGTGGCAAGATTATTGATGAGGATGCGGAAAAAACAGGTCTGAGAAGAGAAGGAATCTACACGTCTGTAAGCGGATTCATTACTCGTTCAAGCGGGTTAATCTCTGCGTTAGCTTTTTTCATTGTAGGTATGATCTTTGGCTATCAAGGCGGCGATGATCCAGGGTCCGTTCCTGAAGCGACATTTAGGTATTTAATAAGTGTGGTGCCATTATGTCTGTTGGCCATAGCTGTTGTCATATCCTTCACAATGAAATTTACATTTATGGACTCTTTGAGAGGTGAGGCTGACTATGAACAAAAAATTAATCATCAATTGTGATGATTTTGGGCAAAGTCCCCCCATGAATCAGGCGATTAAACATCTGCTGGAAGAGGAAAAGGTATCCTCAGCAACGATTA
This sequence comes from Paenibacillus sp. FSL R10-2778, assembly GCF_038593035.1. Taxonomy (NCBI): domain Bacteria; kingdom Bacillati; phylum Bacillota; class Bacilli; order Caryophanales; family Paenibacillaceae; genus Paenibacillus; species Paenibacillus sp. FSL R10-2778. The sequence continues at coordinate 239,939 of NZ_CP151956.1, forward strand.
TGGCGGTGGCCCCTGGGTTTGAGGAGGCCGCTGCATGGTGTAGTCGCAGGCAACAACGGAATGTGGGACTTCACTTGACGATGACTAGTGAATTTGAGGCTTTGCGCTGGGCGAGCCTGACGGGAGAGACTTCTCTTCATGACGAGAGCGGACATCAATATAGGACGGTAAAAGAGTTCGAACAGGGGGCGCAGACAAAAGCCGTACTAAAGGAGATAGATGCGCAGTACGAGCGAGTAAAACAGTCGGGAATAGTGATTAGCCATGTAGACAACCACATGGGTAGTTTATACGGAGTGGAAACAGGACGCAGCTTGCTACCGCAGACGTTGTGGAAAATTTCGCGCTGGGGATTGCCCTCACGATTCTTCAGATACATCCATGCTGAGGATCCGCTTTTGGCATCGCTGAAAAATATTGAACGACCAGTTGCCCTTGGAGCAGGGCTGGCGGATACGTTTGGGGTGCCGATTCCCGACTATTTGCTATCGCATCCTTTTGGTGTAGAGGAAGGCGAGACGTATGAAAGTTTTAAAAGATCTATTATTGCTAAGCTGTATTCGTTGCCGGATGGCGTTAGTGAGACCTATATTCATCCCGGGATAGACGATCCATGGATGCAAGCAAATATTCCGCACTGGAGTAAGCGAGTTTGGGAGTATAAGTTGCCCTTTGATGATGATTTTACCTATGCCCTCAGTGATGCTAAGGTTGAATTGACCAATTATCGTTATGTACAGGAGCATCTAAAACATCCACGGTTAAGATCTGCAGCCAGATTGTTAAAGAACCTGATAAGATTATGAGCAAAAATAAAAGACACCTTGAGGGGTGTCTTTTGATTATCCCATTAATCCTTTTAGCCCGTTAAGGAAGGGGGAAATAGATTTAATCATATTGTAGCCCATCTTCATAACCGGCATAGTTTTTTGTACCATTCCAATAAAGTTGCCGATTCCCCCGAACCCGCCAAATCCGCCAAAACCACCGCCTCCAGAACTGGCAGCCCCTGCTCCTGCGGAGCCTAGAGCGCCTCCACCCATTCCGAAAAGTGAGCCGAATAAGGGCATTAATCCTGATACGTTTGCTTTCCGGGAGCGGGAAGAAGAGTGTTTTTTTGATTTTCTGTGTTTGTTTTTACGTGGTTTGGAAAGGGTCAGTCCATTCTTATCGAGGCCGGTTATCCATCCTATATACGTACGTCCATCATGTAACGTAATGCACACGGGTCTACCTTTCAGCTGTTCAGCACGTTTGCGAATCTTCGTTGTATTTGCCATTTGTGGATCACCTCATTGGTCTATTTACTTCTATATTACTCAGATATTTTTGTGTTGCTTGTGCTAGTTCATCATAAAAAAATATTTGGGTGAAAGAGCTACCACTTGTGTTGATGCCCATAATAATTCATTACACTCATATAATTTAATGTGCGATAAATAAATTATGGAGGGGTGAAAACTTGATATCAGCATGGATTGGGAGTATTACTTTTTTGGGAGCAGTGATTCTTTATATACTGCTGTCTCTGGGATTGCCTTATGGGGAATTTGCAATGGGAGGAAGACATAGAATTATGCCTTCACAAATGAGAGTCGCGTGTGGAGTTTCAGTAGTGATACAGCTAGTTGCCATCCTGTACTTATTGCAGGCAGGGAATGTGATCTCTATTGGATTACCTTTTGATAGAAGGGTATGTTATTTTTTTGCCGTCTATTTAATGCTTAATACTATAATGAACTTATTGTCGAGGAGCATGAAAGAAAAACTTGTGATGACACCCTTATCTTTAATAACTGCAATCTGTTTTGGGATTACTGCTATGAATGGGTAAAAAGTAGTGCCGGACATAGATTCGACTTTTCTAGACTTTATATAGGATTGTTTTTAGGACACATCTGGTGAAGATGTGTTCTTTTTGCATCTATTGACTCTTGACCTATAAAAACGGATTCATAAGTCTAGGTCTTTCTTCTTATGTTATTATATTTAACATTGTTTTATATTATTTTTACAATTATATGATAATTGGTTATGTTTGTGTGATATAATATCACAGAAATTATGTGAAAATGATAGGGAGGACTAATATTATTATGGGATGGAAGACACGATGGAATAAGCCGCTTGCGTCCGTGCTGGCAACTGCTGTGCTATCAGCGCAGGTAATAGGCGGAGTCGTTCTGGGCACAGTTTGGAGTCCAGACAAGGTAGCTGCTTCACCCGCATCTGGAGCAAAGGTTGAGCTCCGGTTAATGAGCACAACAGACGTACACACCAATGTGTATGGCTGGGATTATTTTAAGAATGCGGCATCGGTAACTGTCGGTCTTGACCGCACAGCAAGCTTGGTGAAGAAAGCTAGAAGCGAAAAATCCAATACCCTCCTGCTTGACAATGGGGATCTGATTCAAGGAACTCCGTTAGGTACTTACGTGGCGAAAAAATCGGAACTTAAAGATCCAACTGAGATTCATCCGATGATTGCGGCCATGAATGCTATAGGATATGACGCTGCGACTTTTGGGAATCATGAATTCAATTATGGATTGGAATTTTTAGATCGTACTATAAATGGTAGTGATGGACATGAGGATACAACAGGTGCAAATTTTGATTATGTGAATGCAAATATATATAAAAAAGATGGCTCGAATGCCTTTACTCCTTATGTCATTCTCAATGAGAAATTAAAGGATAGTAATGGTCAAGAACATACGATTAAAGTCGGCCTGATAGGCCTGGTTACTCCACAGATTATGGAGTGGGACAAGGTTAATCTGGAAGGCAAAGTTACCGTTGAAGATATTGCAGCAACGGCTACGAAGTTTGTCCCAGAAATGAAAGCTGAAGGAGCAGATGTCATTGTCGCTATGGCCCATACTGGGTTTGACATCAATGCTGTTGAGGGTGATGGCTCTGAGAACGACATTAATGCGCTGAGTAAGGTTGCAGGTATTGATGCAATCACGTTCTCTCATACGCATAAGGTATTCCCGACTGGAAAAGACGATACCCTGGATGGTTTGTTCAAGGACCCTGTTACTGACAAGCCATATAATAACGAGAAAGCAGTAATTGATAATGTGAATGGCCACATTAACGGTACGCCTGCTGTACAAGCTGGTTACGGCGGTGCTTATTTGGGTCTAATTGATCTGGATATTGTACAAGGTGATAAAGGCTGGACGGTAGATAAGGAAAGCTCAAAAGCTTCAGCACTTTCCATTTACAAGACGGTGAACAAGGTTAACATTCCTACTGTTGAGCCTGACCCGACTGTAGATGCTGTGGTTGCAGCAGCGCATAATGCTACTATTGCTTATACTGAACAAAAACTGGGCGTTACGACGGCTCCAATGAACAGTTACTTCGCAATGGTTCAAGATGATCCTACCGTCCAACTTGTTACGTACGCACAGAAATGGTACGTACAGAACTATATTGATGTCAATGTTCCTCAATATAAAGATCTGCCAATTCTAAGCGTGGGTGCTCCTTTTAAAGCAGGGCGTAACGGTCCAGAAGAATACACTAGTATTGATGAAGGGAACTTGACTATTCGTAGCGCAAGCGACCTTTATCTATATGACAACACGCTTAAAGCAATCAAGGTTAAGGGTTCTGTTGTAAAAGAATGGCTGGAAATGAGTGCGGGCGCATTTAACCGCATCAAACCAGGGATCTCGACTCCGCAGTCTCTGTTGAATACGAAATTTTCAGTTTTTAACTTCGATGTAATCGATGGGGTTCAATATAAAATTGATGTGACGAAAAACGCGAAGTACAATCCGGATGGTACGATTAATGATGCTTCTTCGAGTCGTGTAACGGATGTCACTTACAATGATCAACCTTTAGATCTAGATCAGGATTTCATTGTTGTTACTAATAATTACCGCGCAAGTGGTGGCGGGAACTTCCCAGGTGTTAAAGGTGCAGAGCTGGTTGTAGACTCTCAAGATGAGAATCGTCAGGTTCTGATGGACTACATCAGTGAAGCTGGTACGATTGATCCAACTGCTGATGGTAACTGGTCCTTGGCACCCATCAAAGGCAATGTGAATGTTACATTTACAACAACACCTAAAGCGGCAAATGTACTCCCAGCGAACATTTCCGATACTGGACAGCAAGATAATAAGGGCTTTGGAATTTTCAAGCTAGATCTAAATGTGAAGACACCTGCACCGACGGAAGATGTGGAGGTTCACCTTCTTGGAATTAATGACTTCCACGGTCAACTCGACACTGTTTCTACAGTGAACAATAAGTCTGTAGGCACAGCAGCCTATCTCGCGACTTATTTGAAAGCAACTCGTGCAAAATATGAGAACTCATTACTCTTCCATAATGGTGACTCCGTTGGAGCATCCGCTCCAGTTTCATCCCTTGAGCGCGATGAGCCGACTCATGCTTGGATGAACATGATGAAATTTGATGTGGGTTCTCTTGGTAATCACGAATTTGACCAAGGTGTTGATGCACTGATGACACAGCTTTATGGCGGTGTCGACCCTAAGGATAATAAAGTTAACCATGCTGGATCTGATTTTGATTATGTTAATGCGAATGCAGTGGATGCCAAAACTGGCGAGCCAATTATTAATCCTTATGTAATCAAAGAAGTAGGCGGTGTGAAGATCGGCTTTATTGGTCTGGTAACGAAATCCACACCAAGCAAGGTAGCACCTTCCGGTACGGCTGGCGTGCATTTCCTTACGCCTGATGAGGAAGTGGCGGCTGTTGAGAAATACGCTAAGGAACTTCAATCTAAAGGTGTTGAGACGATTATCGTGCTTGCACATGATCCTGCAACAACCAAAGATGGTGTGACTACAGGTGAAGCGGCTGATCTAGCCAATGCGCTTCCTGCGGAATCCCCTGTTGATGTTATCGTTGCTGGTGATAACCATGCACTTGCAAATGGAACAGTAAACGGCAAGCTGATTGTACAAGCTTATTCTTACGGTACAGCATTTGAGGATATCAAGTTGATCATTGATCCTAAAACAGGTGATGTGAAGGACAAGTCTGCTGTGGTAACTTCCACCTTCCATGATGGGGTAACCCCAGATCCGGAAAGTGTGGCACTGGTTAATGCTTACCTTGAGAAGCATCCTGAGCTCACTCAACCAGTGGGTACAACGGACGGAACTATCACTCGTACCGATGCTTACAATAATGAGGCTGCACTTGGTAATCTGATTGCTGACTCTATGCGTAATGCTGACTTCGGCGATGGTGCAAAAGCTGCCGATTTCGCCTTTATGAATCCAGGCGGTATCCGTGCGGACCTTCCGAAAGGTCCTGTAACCTTCGGCGATCTGGCTAAAATTCAGCCATTCGGCAACACGCTTGTGAAGCTGACACTAACCGGAGCGCAAATCAAAACATTGCTGCAACAGCAATGGAATTTAAAAGCTGATGGAACACCAGATATCAAAACGCTGCAAATTTCCGGACTGAAATATACAGCGAATATGTATCTGCCAGTAGCCGATCGTATTGCGAGCCTCACACTAACTGATGGAACACCAATTAATCCTACGCAGAAATATACAGCAGTAGTAAATAACTTTATGGCTGCGGGTGGAGATAACTACAAGGTTCTGACTCAAGCTAGTGATTCATTGGCTGGACCTATTGATTTGGACGTGTTCTACGACTACATTGTAAAAACGTTTAATGGCAAAGAGATTAAAGCAGCCATTGAAGGTCGTATTATTAATAAATTAAAGGCTGATTCGGGATCAGGCAGTGGCAGCGGAGGCGGTTCTACCGGTGTAACTCCAACGCCTACTCCAACCGCGAAACCAACAGCAACACCAGCACCATCAACAGCGCCAACGGCAACACCTGCACCAACTACTGCGCCAGCAGCAAACTTCAAGGATCTGGGCAAGGTAGCTTGGGCGCAAGAAGCTATTGAAGCATTGGCTGCTAAGGGCATTCTGAAAGGTCTGGATGCAAATACTTTTGCGCCAACCAAAACAGTGACTAGAGCAGAGTTCGTTACGATGCTGGTACGCGCACTGAATCTTACGGGTTCAGCAACAACCAGTTCATTCAATGATGTTAAACAAGGAGTTTGGTACACGGATTCTATCGCCCTTGCGGTGAAGGCTGGACTTGTACAAGGCTCTGGAAATGGCAAATTTGAACCGGGTCGTGAAGTGACTCGTGAAGAGATGGCCATTATGGTTGCTAACGCACTGAAAGACAAACTACAGCCGATTGATAAAAATGCAGCATTGGGTAAGTTTGCAGACAAATCCAGTATTGCTCCTTATGCACAAGAGGCTATCGCACAGCTAACTCAATTGGGAATCGTCAACGGTGTTGATGGTGGGAAATTTGCACCTAAGGGTATAGCTAATCGCGCTCAAGCAGCGGTTATCATCTATCGCATGCTTGGACAAGCATCATAATTCTATTGTTCTAACTAAAAGTGTATCGATGATCCTCTTGAGGGCATCGATACACTTTTTTAAAATATAAGAAAGTATAAGTGACACCAATACTCTTATAGTCTTCCCTTAAACGCTTACTGCCCTTACAAGGACACCGAAGACGCTTTTACTTGTTAAATTTGTTGTTGCTCTTTCTGTGAAATCATGTTAACTTATATTCTGCACTGTATTTTTTTATATCTTGTGCGGTCGTGGCGGAATTGGCAGACGCGCACGGTTCAGGTCCGTGTGGGCTAACCCCCGTGGAGGTTCGAGTCCTCTCGACCGCATACCTAAGTGCATATAAACAGGCAATACTTTTGAATCGCTCTTCAACCTGAAGAGCCTTTTTCTATTTATACGCATAATTCAATTTGACAAACTCTATGTAAAAGAAGTGAAGCAAAGATGGAGCCTAATGTAGGTGTAAATACGAAGCAAAGTGTGCGGTTTCTGGAAAAGTATTTTTCTGGGGAGTCGATAGATTATCGTCAGATGATTGCTTTATTCATCCCTATCCTAGTGGATCAGGCCTTTGTGGTGGGTCTTAATCTAGTGAATACAGCTATGATAAGCTCGTCTGGTGTGGCAGCTATCAGTGCGGTCAATATGATAGATTCTCTTAATATTTTTCTCATTAGTGTGTTTATTGCCGTCTCAACAGGTGGGACGGTTGTTGTTGCGCAGTATAAAGGGAGCGGCAATGACCTCATGGTGTCAAAAGCTACGGCAGGTGCTACGTCATCTGTTTCGCTGATGGCATTTGCTATTGGGATGTTCGGAATTCTTTTTCACAATCCGCTGTTGAATTTACTATTTGGAGCGGCCTCACCGGAGGTTATGGAGAACGCCCGAATATATTTAATCGGGAGTTGTATCTCTTATCTTGGTATAGCTGTTGTGGAAGCGGTATGTGGTGCTCTTCGTGGAATTGGTAGAACGAGGGCCTCGCTTGTACTTTCGCTAATTATGAATTTAACTTATGTCTTATTGAATCTCGTCTTTATTAACCTGTTGCATATGGGTGTTCTGGGGATGACCATTTCTATAAATATAGCTAGATACCTGGGGGCGTTCTGCGCACTTTATTATCTATTCCGATTGGACAACGATCTGCATATCCGTATTCGCGATCTTGTAGCGGTTAAGCTGTCTATGCTGAAAAAAATAATGTTCATCGGGATGCCGTTTGCGGCAGAGCAGATGTTCTTTAATGGTGGTAAAATTCTGACTCAGATCTTCATCGTTAGTCTGGGTACGTATGCACTTGCGACTAATGCGATTGCCTCCTCCTTTGCAGGGATTATGCAAATCCCGGGGAATGCGTTGTCCTTGACGATTATTACAGTGGTGGGACAATGTATGGGAAGCAATAATGTTAAGGATGCTCGAAAATTTATTAAATCATTCCTTGTCGCCTCTTCTCTTTCCCTGGTGGTGATGGGGTTGCTGATTATGCCTTTTTTCAATCCATTAGTGTCAATGTTCCATCCTCCTGCTGAGATTGTGGGCGATATCTTCCTGATTGTGCTCATCAATACGATTGCGCAAATTCCGTTATGGTCTATAAGCTTTATTACGCCTTCGGCGCTTAGAGCGGCAGGGGATTCCAAATTCACCTCCATGGTTTCGATGCTTACGATGTGGCTGTTCCGTGTAGTGCTCGGATACATCTTAGGTATTGTTCTGAACTTTGGTATACTCGGCGTTTGGCTGGCGATGAATTGTGAGTGGGGGATCAGAGGTTTGATTTTCCTGCGGCGATTTATGGGCAAGAAATGGGTTCAGCATCGTGTTATTTAATAGATATAAAAAAATCAAAGGACGCCCTGAGGGGTGTCTTTTTTTGCATGCTCTGATGAGTGCCTTTGGAGAATGCAGCTTGAGTATTTCTTGGGTAGCGGGGTAATAATATGTAGGAATTGCGTCTTTATGCTTACTAAAACACACAACAAGGAGTCTTGCACAATGTCACATTTCGTTAGATCCGTTACTTCACCAAAGAAATTTATCTCCGGCCATAACTTACTGTCAGATCTGAATGAGTATATTAAGGCGTTTGGCGATCATGCCTATGTGATCTGTGATGAGTTCATTTTGGAACGTGCTAAGAAAGAGGCGGGGAGTTCCATCGAAGGTGCGGGGAATAAGGCTACTTTTGAAAAATTCAATTATGAATGTACTCAGGAAGAGATTAATCGTAATCGGGAACTTGCCCGTAAAGCTGGGGCGAATATCATCGTCGGTATCGGTGGAGGTAAAACACTGGACACCGCCAAAGCTACTGCGTATTATGAGAAGCTGCCTGTAGTTATTTTTCCGACGATTGCATCTACTGATGCACCATGTACAGCGCTGGCTGTCATTTATAATAAAGATGGTTCATTTGATCAATACTTATTCCTCCCAAGTAATCCGGATGTGGTCTTGGCGGATACAGCGATTTTAGCTTCAGCGCCTTCCCGTTTTTTCGCAGCTGGAATTGGCGACGCACTGGCTACTTATTTTGAAGCCCGTGCTTGTTATGCCTCTAATGGCGACAATCTCGTACTCATGAAACCTTCTACAACGGGTCTAGGTATATCAAGACTTTGTTATGAAGCTCTACTTAAGAATGCGGTAAAAGCTAAACGTGCGGTCGATCAGAAGCTCTATACACGCGCGGTGGAGGAGACCATTGAAGCGACAATTTATCTAAGTGGTGTGGGTGCTGAATCTGGTGGTCTGGCTGCCGCGCATGCTATCCATAATGGGATGACAGCCGTTCCTTCACTACACAAAGCTCAGCATGGTGAAAAGGTTACGTTTGGTCTTTTAGCCCAGTTAGTACTGGAAAATGCCTCAAATGAGGAGCTGGAAACTGTCATTGAGCTTATCAAGGATGTAGATCTTCCGCTAACCCTCGCCGATCTGGGGTGCACGGAATTTATCGAATCCGAATGGCGCCAAGTTGCTGAAGCTGCTTGTGCAGAAGGAGACACAATGGGCAATATGCCGTTCCCGGTTACTCCGGAAGATGTGTACAATGCGATAGTGGTGGCGAACTCGCTGGCAGAGTCTTATAAATAACTAGCACAACTAATATGTAGTGATAATGAAGGCGCCCTTGGGGGTGCCTTTTGTTTTTATATAGGTTAAGCTGTTGAAGTAGAGTAGGGGTAAAATTATGCTTATAGGTATCGGCTTCGGCATACTTAATCACGGGATAGGGTGCCTACGGAAACGAGATTATTGCTAATTGCCCCGTTGCTGTGCCAATATCACTCTATGTAATAAGGAGGAAAGATGAGAAAAAAACATTTAGGTTATCTAGTCCTTATTATCATAATTATTGGAGCGGTAATAATAGCAGTAATTCACGGAAATTCGGAGCGTCAGAACAAGCAGGCAGCAGGAAGCCTTGGAATGGATTATGTGCGCAAAGAGTACACGGAAAGTGCGTCGCTGAGAGTTGCAACGATTTGCAAACCCTTATTTGGAGGGTCGGGTTATCAGGTAGTGCTCGAGGATTCAAGTGGGCAATCTTATTGATAAATGAATCGGATCTCATCTATATGATTATTGGGAGGCACTCCTGCGGGGTGTCTGTTTTTGTTATGTTAAATTGAATTTTGTTATTTATTTTCGGAATAACTAACATTAATACTAACTTAAATAATAAAATAATTATAACAAAAGGGAATATTTAGATTGTTTTATGCCAATGTAACCGCTATAATCTTGCATATACCGAAATATCTAACGAAATTAAAGTATTTTGTTAGTGTTTGTTATTAATAACGAAGCTGAATATGTGGAGGTGAATAGTTAGCGAGTAGGTCTGTAATTGTCTTCTATAAGGACAGATAGTTATTGGGTTCATAACAGCTGGTTGGCTATTCTTATTATCAAATCCATTCATTTTCGAAGGAGAATTAGGAATGAAAAAAGCGAAAAAGTGGCTGGGGAGTATACTTGCCTGTGCAATGATAATGTCTCCTTTCCCCTCTGTAATTTCTGCAGCAGCAGCGCCATCGACTGTGGGATTCGGTGATACACAGGGTCACTGGGCACAACAAAATATTGCGAAGTGGGTAGAAAATGGCGTATTAAACGGGTATCAGGATGGTTCTTTTCATCCCAATGAAGGAATTACAAGAGCTGAGTTTGCTACGATCTTGAATAAGGTATTTGGTTTCTATATGAAGCCAGATCAATCTTTTTCCGATGTAAAAGCGACCGATTGGTATGCAGATCAGCTTTCGTTGGCACGATATGCTGGGTATTATGAAGGATACTCAGAGAATAAAGCACAAGCTACTGATTATATAACGCGTCAGGATGCGGTGACGATGTTGGCTCGGATATTTACTCTTCAAGCTACTGAAAGCGCTTCATCGATGAGTGGATTTAGTGATTCCGCTCAGATTCAGGCTTATGCTAAGGATGCAGTTCATGCGCTCTCAGGTTTGATTACAGGGTATGAGGATGGAACCTTTAAGCCGCTTGGAAGGATCACCCGTGCCGAAGTTATAACGTTAATTAATAAAATAGTGAAGAGTTATTACTCGCAATCTGGAAGCTTTGAAGGAGGAATAGTTTCTGGGAATGTAGTCGTTAATCAGGATGGTGTTGTGTTAAAAAATGCAACGATAAACGGAAACCTGTATCTAACTGCTGGGATCGGTAACGGCGAAGTGACCCTTGAGGGTATTAAGGTTACGGGCACCACATTTATTGCAGGTGGCGGGATAAACTCCATTCTTATTAAGAATAGCTCATTAGGCAAAGTAAATATAAATCGTAAAGAGGGTGAGGTTCGTGTCCTCACGAGTGGTACAACCCAAATTTCTCAGCTAACGGTAGATAGTCTAGCAAGACTGGAGTTTGGAACTGGGACGATGATCACCACGGGAATTCTAAATAGCACTGTGGGGCTGATCCTAGGTGAAGGCGCATCGATTGCTAATCTAAACGTAGCTGTCAAAGCGACTGGAACCACTCTTTCCGGTCAGGGCGACATTGCAAAAGCGGACGTTAAAGCAACAGGAGTAACGTTGAACGGTAAGCCCATTGCTCCTGGCACAATTGTCATTATCAAAGGCAATCAAGGTCCTGTAGCAACGACTACCCCAGCGCCTACCTCGGCATCAGGCTCATCAACAACGCCGGCAGGTCCGACTAATCCAACCGCGGCACCTACAGCGACACCAATACCAACGGAAACACCGACACCAACAGCGACACCGACAGCAACACCGACACCGACAGACCCGACGGGTCCTGTGGGACGTATCGAGAATTTAGCGGATGTTGATGCAAGTAGTGAGACTAGATCGCTATTCGCCTATTTACAGGATATCCGCGGCAGTGAGATCTTGTTTGGACATCAGCATGCTACTACAGAAGGACTTTCTATTACTGAAAAGGACGGAACGCAGTCTGAGGTCGAGAATGCAGTAGGCGACCTTCCGGGGCTGTTCGGCTGGGATACGCTTAGTCTTGAAGGTTTTGAGAAACCAGGCGATCTAGGCGCAACCCAGCTGGAGAATCGTGATAAATTAATCGGCGTGATGAAATCTGCTTATGAAAAAGGCGGCGTGCTTACATTAAGCTCGCATATGCCGAACTTCGTCACAGGAAAGGACTTTTATGACACCAAAGGGAATGTGCTTACGCATATATTATCCGGCGGTGACAAACATGCGGAATTTAATGCATTCCTGGATATGATTGCGGACTTTGCAAATAACTTAAAAGATGATGATGGTAAAGCTATTCCAGTCATTTTCCGTCCATTCCACGAGCAAAATGGTGGCTGGTTCTGGTGGGGTGCGCCTTACCGTACGAAGGAGCAGTATGCTGAAATTTATCGTTATACCGTTGAATACTTAAGGGACAAAAAAGATGTGCATAACTTCTTATATGCGTTCTCACCGGGAAGTCCATTTAACGGCACAGATGCGACATTCCTTGAGACGTATCCGGGAGATGACTATGTCGATATCCTTGGCTTCGATAATTATTATGACGGAACCACTGAGGGTTGGTTTGATTCAGTCGTGAAGGATGCTAAGCTGATCTCGAAGCTGGCGGATGATAAGGGGAAAATCGCAGCATTTACTGAGTTCGGTTATTCGGGTGTGAAGCCAACTGGAACGAAGGACCTGAAATTCTTTACCAAGCTAATCGCTGCACTGCAGTCTGATCCGGATGCTAAACGGATGGCGTACATGCAGACTTGGGCGAATTTCAATACAGATTCTATCTTTGTCCCTTATAGAAATGCTCCAAACGGGCTAGGGGATCATGAACTGCTCCCTGATTTTGTAGACTATTATAATGATCCGTATACAAGCTTCAGCCATGAAGTGGCTATTGCGGATGCGTATTCGAAACAGGTAACTACAGAAACCGAGCAACCTTTTTTACACATTGCCTCACCAACGGCAAACCAAACAGTGCCCACGACAAAAACATCGACCCTTCGTGTTCGTGTGTTGAATCAGGATGTGGATAAAGTAACCTACCTGATTGGGGATGACACAACAGAGTACAGCATGGCAGCTGACGCAGAAGGTTTCTATTACTTGGCAGATTGGACACCAGGTATAGCCTTCGACGAAACTGGCGTGATGCTTACTGTTAAGTCCTATGCAAAGGATGGTTCTGTACTTTCACAAACGATCCAAATCTTTGTAAGTGACGTAGAGGGCAATGGGGACCCATTGATTGTAGATACTTTTGAGAATTACAAAGGGAATGATGAATTACTTCGTGCGGCATTAAGTCCTGCGGGTGATCTAAATACGATCTCACTTGATGCGGACCATAAAAATGATGGCAAGTATGGCCTGAGATTCGATTATAATGTGGATGGCCAAGGTTATACAGGTCGTACCAAAAACATGAATAATGCCGACTGGTCGGACGCCAACAAATTGAAGCTCTGGATTGCACCTGATGGCAGCGACCACAAGCTTGTTATTCAGGTCAATGCAAGCGGCATTTCTTTTGAAGCTTATCCTTCACTGGCAGGTACGACACCTGGCTTGGTGGAAATTCCATTCAGCCAGTTCGCTCCAGCGCCATGGGATACAGGAAATGCCGGTAAAGTAATCACTAAAGAGAACCTTAAGGACATTCGGGCAGTGTCTATCTACGTAAATAAAAAGGACATAGTAGCAAGTACGTCTGGTACGCTGTACTTCGACGATATTGCAGCGTTTAATGATGGAACGGGTGGCGTTCCTAACGGGGGCGAAGGCCCTGGCAGCACGCCAGAACAGGCGAAGCTGTTGTATGGTTTCGAAAAAGATACTCAGGACTGGACAGTAGAGCAAAATAATGCGAGTGCAAGCGCGGCAGTGATCTCGACTGATGAGGCTGCTGAGGGAACTCATTCGTTAAGCACCTTGTTCTCACTCGATTCAGATGGAGCTTTTGAGCTCAGCAAAAATGGCAGTCTGGATCTGAGCGCGGTTGATAAATTAAGCGCACAAATTAAACTGTCGAACGGAACAGCGGATGCACGTTTGTATATTAAGACGGGATCAACCTGGTCTTGGGCTGACAGTGGAGCTGTGAAAGTAGATTCGAGCGGATTTACTACGGTTTCGCTCAACTTGGCAGGTATTGCAGATCTTAATAGTGTAAAAGCCATAGGTATCAAGCTCGAGGGATTCAGTGGTACGGGAACTTCTACGCTGTATCTGGATGATGTTCGGACCCTGAAGAATGGTACCGCACCTGAAGCTGTCGTCTATGGCTTCGAGGACAATACACTGCAAGGCTTCAGCATCAATGTGGATGAAAATAATAAATATAATACAGCGCTGGCTCAGAATCTATCGGTGAGCAATGCTGTGTATGCTGAGGGAACTCATTCGATGCAAGCGGACTTAACATTGAATGGAGGGCAATTCCAGCTGCGTCGTATGGTGGTTACCAACTTAGCGAATGCATCAACAATTACGCTTAAAATCAAGGTTGTACCTATTGATGCAAGCGATGTTAGCGGTGTAATGGCTCAGCTGTTTACCCAAAGTGGCTCAAGCTGGGGAACATGGACTGCTTCTACGGCTACACCAGTAGATGCCAATGGATTTACTACAATAACACTGGATATCAGCAAGGTAGCGGATCGTAATTTGACCCAAGCGATTGGCGTTCAAGTCATGACCACAGCAACTGATCCAGTAGGTAGTGCTACCGTATATGTGGACGAAATCACGATTAAATAGAAAGTAGTAAAGCCGGAAGCGAACATTTTACGATGTTCACTTCCGGCTTATTTATTTAGCATCATATTTATTCATTTTAAGTCGAGTATCTGCTTGAAATTAACGAAGCTTAATAGACCCGCCATCTACCATGATAGTCTGGCCCGTAATATAATCGGAATCTTCACTCGCTAGGAATACCGCAACACGCCCGATATCACTTTCCAGTTCACCCAATCTTCTCAAAGGGATTTTGGAAATCATGTTTTGGTAATACTCAGGGTTTGCTTCTGCCCATTCAATCATGCCAGGGGAATTAGCAATTGGAGCAATGATGTTTACGTTGATTCCAAATGGACCAAATTCATTAGCGGCTACCCGGGTAATTCCACGGATGGCTTCTTTTGCGGCAGCATATGTTCCTTGATTGGTATCCCCGTTGAGGCCAGCGCCCGATGCAAAATTAATAATTTTACCTTGTGCTTCTTTTAAATACGGTAGTGCTGCTTGCATGAAATAGAAGGTTGGATAGAAGCCTGTATCAAAAGATAAATCGAAATCAGCCTGTGTAGTTTCTTCGATAGATTTCATTCTGGATGCGTGGGCATTGTTTACTAAAATATCTATTTTTCCGAATTTATCAGCTACTTGTTTAACAAGGTGAGCTATTTTATCGTGTTCCTTGAGGTTCGCTTGAATAAAGATAGATTCAGGTTGATATTCTTGTAATTCTTTAATTGTTTCTTTGCCGGTTTCTTCATTGAGGTCAATAATAGCTACCTTAGCGCCTTCTTTAACAAAAGCCAGGGCCATCCCTTTACCAATACCGCCTGCTCCACCAGTAATAATAGCTACTTTTCCTGCAAGTCTGCTCATGTTGGTATCTCCTTTTTGTGAAAAAAATGTAGTATCTAACTCTTATCAGAGGTAAGGTGTAATTGTTACTTCGACTATATATTACCCAAAATAGTAGCTATATTTACCATGAAGTAGAAACGGCATCATTTACCAGTAAAAATATAGATGGTGACCGACGATGAATGTTCAAGTAGCTGATGAGGCCTGTTCCAGCTCTTATGTACATGTTGAGCGATTGAATTAAGCGGCGCACCAAGTGATGAGCAATTGATGATTCATGTGTCGCACCAAGTGATGCTGCAAGTGATGCAATAAGTGAAGTATTTATAGAGTAATTAGGGAAAACTTACCTGATTTTCGGCCGATTTAGTAACTAATTAAGAAATCCCCCTAATTATTAGGGAGGAATTCCCTGATTTCGTGTATTTAGAGTGAATATCGGCTATTTTCAGGGAGTTTTTCCCTAATTAGTTTAAACCCTACCGCAAACCGTATGAAAAACTCACCTAGCAAGTCGCCCACCGCCCACTGCCTACACCCACCGCTCACCGCCCAACCGCCCACCGTCCAACCACCCAACCCAATATCAGAGAACGCTACCCGTGGTATATAGTCATATGGCACAGTAAAATCCATTACTTTTCTATTCCATAAAAAAGAAGCTGCCCCAAGTAGAGTTCACTACTTTTGAGACAGCCTCTTATGGATATTTATAAAGGAAACCCCATCGAGATTACCGCACCACCATTTGTTCGGTTGCCTGCGCTGATCTGACCTCCACAACGCTCGATGATTGCGCGGGAAATAGCCAGTCCAAGTCCGGATTCTCCGTCTTTTCCTTTTACAAAACGATGGAAGAGATAGGGAAGCAGATCGTCCGAAATTCCAGGGCCATCGTCACTTACGGATAACAGAGCCCGGCCCTCCTTGACCGAAACATGGATATAGATATGTTGATTAGCATAACGTGCTGCATTGGAAACTACATTAAGAAGCGCCTGTAGCAGCTTATCCCTATCCGCACGGATCGTAAGAGAATCTTGATGATCGTGGGAGATATGGAGGGTTAATTCTTTTTTCATTAATAGAGGGTTCATTCGTTCGATGGTTTCTGTCAGTAGATCTTTTAAACAAATAACCGTAGGCTTGAATATATCTTCCTCGCTGTCCAGCTTCGCAAGTAAAGTCATTTCGGACACGAGCTTCTTCAAGCGGCTGCTTTCGCTCATGATAATGTCTAGCCCTTTTACTACATTCTCACCTTCAAAAACACCATCCTTAATCCCTTCAGCGTAGCCGGAAATGGACATTAAGGGAGTTTTTAATTCATGAGACGCATTCTGGAAAAATTGTTTCTGCACATGGTTGAAACGATTTAATTCATCTGCCATGTCATATACCGATTGAGCGACAGATCCAAGCTCTCCACCAGCTTTAATTAATTTAACATCTGAGAAGTGCCGTTCTTTGACTTTGCGGAGTTCTTGTTGCAGCCTCATTAGAGGTTGAATCAGCTTCTTGGTGATAAATAGGCCAAATAGGAACATAAATGCTCCCGCTGCGCTGAAAACGATCAGCAGTCTTTTGAGCAAAGCTTGTTCAATAGCAGTGACTGCGCTCATAGGGGTTAGTAGAGTTAGCGTGCCTATAGGTGTAGCCTTCACTTCAGTAATATACCGTGTATCTGTTCCATTCCAAATGTTCTGGAGCTCAGTGGCTTGGCCTGTGACACTCTTGGCATCATAGTTTATTGCAATTGAACTCATCTCTGATGATGTGGACAAGACTTTTCCTGTCTCATCGCTAAGAATGGCTTCGACGCCTGCAGTGCTTAGAGAAGGTAAGGTCACCGGCAGAGCTTCCAGCTGAGTGCCAATCTCCCCGATGTATTTACTTTCTTCAGTCAATGTAACTGACATCGCCGCACCAATGGTTCTTAAATCCTCTTTTTGTGTTCCGACAAAATGGTTGAGTAGTACAAAATGGATCACGACTGCAGTAATAGATAGTAGCAATACCAATGCAATACTAAAGGCTAAATTAATCTGATGTGCTAGTTTCATTCGTATGCTCACCCCCATCTGTTCTCATGCGGTATCCGTGTCCCCATACAGCCTCAATGGGCAAATGCTCCAGTTTTTTGCGCATCCGTTTAATGAGATGATCCACGGCGCGATCACTTCCAAAATAGTCGTCTCCCCACACATAGCTCAGCAGCTCATCTCTTGTAAATGCCCGGTTAGGGGCATCAGCGAATACTTTTAGCATGGTGAATTCCTTGCTGGTCAAGTCTACCTCTTCACCACACCAGAATACACGTCTTTCTTCCGGCAATAGTAGAAGCTGGTCGATTTCAAGACGGGTGGAAGTGGTCTGACTATTCAATTTTTCGGCCTGATTACTCATTTTGTACCAGCGTTGAAGCTGCCGTTTGATCCGGGCGACTAATTCACGAGGGCTGAACGGCTTGACTAGATAATCGTCACTGCCAAGCTCCAATCCTAATATTTTATCCACTTCATTATCTCTTGCGGAGATCATAATGATCGGTACTTCGGCTTCGTTACGAATCCTTTTACAGAACTCATAACCATCCATGCCGGGGAGCATAACATCAAGTACCCACATATCCGGGGGGCTTGTCTGCCACAAGGTCCATGCTTCCTCAGCGCTGCCAAGGCCGATGGTGTGGTAATTTTCTTTTTGTAAATAAGCTTCAACAAGATTGCGTATATGTTCATCATCGTCGACTACGGCAATGAGATATGGATTATTCATTTCGGGTTACCTCCAAATTATTCTCCTACAAGTATATCAATCCAGAGGTGGGTAAGGGCGGCTGCCATCGTTTTTCCACAAATTAACCAATGTTCTGCCACACCCATTATGTAAGCTTGGTCTTGTAAGATCATTCGAATCGACGAGGAGTGTTGTATTTATGAATCAACAGATGTTATTTAAAAAGTTAGCGCTGTCCGCCCTGCTAGTGTCCGCCGTTGCTGCACCATCTGCAACGAACGCAGCAAGTGGAGCGCAAGACGGAAACACGAAAACAACGGCTGCAGCCGTGGTTACTGCTGCCTCTAAAGGAACAATTGCCACTAAAGTAACCACTATTGATTGGGTAAATCCCCTAGAGTTGGCTAAGACCTACGCACCTAATACCCAAGAAGATTGGAAGAACACCTTGGATCAGTATTATAAGGTTGCTGGATTTAGTATAACCGCACTTGCCGAGCTTGTGCCTGCGGAACTGGTGGAGGGAGTTCAATTATCTAAAGAAATACTATCCACCGAAGCTCTACCTGCAGGATATATTGAAGCTGGTCGTAACCTTGAAGTAATACCTGTAGTCGATGATATGCAGGTAGATAGCAATATCACTACTTCAATTAAAGCTGTAGACGCGACTTCAATTGCTATTTCCATTCCAGATCTTAGCGACGCGGATAAAGCTTTTTTCAAAGCCCAAGATGATCTGAATAGTGCCGCTAAATCCAAAGATGCGACTGTGATCAAGGAAGCTTTAGCTAATCTGCTGGATCAATATAAAGAGAAAATCAAGGAGCTTGAAACAGCCAAATAACAGCGATTAGCGAGGCTTGCTACAGAATAGAGATACTGAAAAGGGTAAAGATAAAAGACACCTCGCGGGGTGTCTTTTTTGTATGCATATCAATCTTCACGCTTTGCCTGTGGCCCTTACTTGCTTCCGCCAGTTCACACCGATCACCCCGGCGATGATCATCACTGTACCGGTCCAATGGTACCATTCCAGTTGCTCATTCAGCAGAAGTACACCACCGAGAATAGAGACAACTGTTGAAAGACTGCCGAAAATGCTCACGCGTGAAGCTTCCATCCGTGATAAAGCATAGTTGGAGAGGAAGGAGGTTACGAGGGAGGAGAGTACGCCGAGATAAAGCATGGAGAATATAAATTTTGGCTCTTGAAAAGGTGTGAAATACTGACTCAAGGTTCCTGCCGAACCATGCTTAATGATCGACAGTCCATTAAAAAATATAAATCCGAACAAAGTAATCATATAGGTAAGTTCTTTGGGACTCCAGGTACGTGTCAGCTTTCGAGCTGCAACATTATAACCGGCAAGGGATAAAGCTGAGATTAGGATAAGTAAGACGCCCCAAAGACTAGAAGAAGAGATACTCAAACCTGGAATGGCAAAGATAAGAATAATGCCTGCAACTGAGATTAATGTAGAGATCTTTTGGAAGCTGCTCGTGGTTTCCTTCAAGAACATCGCCGCCAAAAGGATGGTGAAGATGGGCATTGTCGCCTGAATAATACCCGCTACAGCGGAAGTTGTATACAAAAGTCCATACGCCTGAAGGGTGAAATATAACGCTGGATACATTAAAGCCAGTGGGATTATCACTGCGGCCTTGGATATTCCAAACTTCACCCGCCCCCACCCTGGAAAAGTAAATAAAGAAGCGGCAAGGAAAGATAACGTGAAGCGATGAGCTAGCGTATCAAAAGGATCCGAGACGGTTAGGGCCATTTTTACAAATATAAAGGAAAACCCGACGATAATAGCATTCATGACAGCTGCTGCTATCGCTTTTTGAGTAGAAGATGTATTCATTAGTAAAGACCTCCAAAGTGTTGCGCGCATTTAGGTACCGGTCCTGTTCTGCTCTTTATTCTAAGGCTAGAGTAGCTGTGCTACAATGTAATTATTATTCATCTGTACCGGTACAGAATAAGCTTGGAGGAAGGTGAAAGGGATGTATAAGTATTCGGAGTTAATCAACGAGCTAGAAGCGCAAATTGCCGAGGATGCGTATCGTGAGGGAGATAAATTACCGTCTATCCGGGAGTTGTCCTTACGTTATGGATGTAGTAAAAGTACGGTTATTCGCGCGTTACAGGATCTTCAGGACAAACATTTAATCTATGCCGCCTCAAAAAGTGGTTATTATGTCATGAAACGAAGCGGACAGCGAAAAGACGAAGGTGCACATTGGATCGATTTTACGGTGTCTGCACCCGACCCGGATATTTTTCCGTATCTGGATTTCCAACATTGTATTAATAAAGCGATTGATATGTACCGCAATGACTTGTTCATCTATGGAACGCCGCAGGGGCTTCCTTCTCTTATTCGTGAAATGCAGCGGCATCTGGCTTCTTATCAGGTATTTGCCAATCCGGATCAGATTTTTATTACCTCAGGTGTGCAGCAGGCGCTTGGCGTATTGACCCGAATTCCTTTTCCGAATGGCAGGCAGCGAGTGCTGATTGAGCAGCCGGGTTATCCGCTTTTTATGGAATATCTGAAGACGTATGGCATTGAGACAGAGGGGATAAAGCGTTCGGATGCTGGGGTGGACTTGAATGAATTAGAGCGGTTATTTAAGACAGGCCAGTTCAAGTTCTTTTATACCGTCCCGCGATTTCATAATCCGCTCGGCGTCTCCTATACCCGTACCCAGAAGAAGGCGATTGCTCAGCTAGCAGCTAAATACGATGTGTATATCGTTGAAGATGACTACATGGCGGACTTGGAGCAGGATGCAAAAGAGGATCCGATCTACGCTTATGACGATGCTTCCCATGTGATCTATTTGAAAAGCTTTTCCAAAATTATATTTCCGGGTCTGCGTGTCGGTGTCGCTGTACTGCCAGAGGTCCTGTGTGACTCTTTTAACCGATTCAAAAGACTGATGGATATAGATAGCTCTATGCTGTCTCAGGCTGCCCTGGAGTTGTATCTGAAAAGCGGAATGTTCGAGCGCCACCGAAAAAAGATGCGTTCCTGCTACGAAAAAAGATCCACGCTGCTCCATGAATCGATTATGAGAGAGTTAGATACAGCGACAGCACAACATTATTCCTACCATCCAACCGGCCAGCTTGGTGTGCATACGTATCTGAAGCTTAGTGACAGCGTAAAGACAGAACAGATGATCAAACGTCTGCAAAAAAAGTTCATTCGCATCGAAATGGCGGACAGCGGGTATCTGCCCTCTTTTAATAAAGAGAAGATTCTAAAGCTCAATGTATCCAGTGTAAAAGAGCCGGATATTCGCTCTGGCATTGAACAGGTAATGCAAGAAATACGCTGAGAGCGCAGCAATAAATGAGTGGATGATAATGGTGGAAATGCTGGGAGCCCATTGGAGTAGAAACAAAAAAGCGTTCCTCCAGTAACAGGGATCGTTTTTTTGCGTTGTGGGTCGTCGGCAAATCTGGCAGCAGTGAACTGATGGACAGCAGATCTCATTATCGGTACAACTCGCAGTAATCTCTGGTTCTTCTATAAATATCCGAACACATTTTCTGTGCAATCTTCGGCCGAGTCATGCGGACCCAGATAACGTTATTTGCTAGTTTTTAGCCTTTGAAGCAGGTTTTCGGACACCAGCGCCGCTATTCAATTAGAAAGGGGTTATATTGGGTGGTTTTCATGCTAATAACGGCTATGGGGTCCGCTAGCACTCTAAAAATGTGAAAAAGCCGCTTTTAAGGTCAGCTGTGTCGGATAGCGAATTCGCTAAGTGCAAATTACCAAGATGCTTTATTCATTTTTGCTTCGGTAGCGAGTATCAGCAACAAGCGCAAAAAAAGAGACCGGGTTCGGTCTCTTTTAGTTATTTCTCGATAGGAGGTATGAATTAATTCGCAAAAAAGTTCGGCAGGAACTCTTTATTAGCTTCCAGCATTTCGTCCAGCATCCGAATCGCTACGTCCACGGACGGAACAAGCGGGTGATGTGCGAGCGCCTGAAGGGCAAGGGCGCGGTCTCCGGTGACAGCGGCGTCAATCGCCAGCTGTTCATAGGTTTTGACAGCATGAATGAGTCCTTTAGCCATGGTTGGAATTTTGGTCAGTGGCAGAGGTAGCGGGCCGTTTTTGGTGACCACGCAGTTCACTTCAATGCTGGCGTCATCTGGCAGGAAGTCCAATATGCCATGGTTAGCGACATTTAGGGTCTGAATGTCGTTTGATCCGTTATGAAGCGATCTCATGAGATTAACAGCTGCTTCTGAGTAAAAAGCACCGCCGCGCTGTTCCAGCTGCTTCGGCTTCTCGCTTAGCTCTAGATTGCCATAAAGCTCGAAGAGCTCTTCTTCTACACGTTTGACGACTTCAGCACGGTTAATGCCTTGCTTATGGGAGTCCATCTGCTCTTCGAGCATGGCATCGGTCATATAGAAATATTTTAAATAGTATGAGGGCAGTGCATGAAGGGATTGCAGGAATTCCGGGTTCCATTCTCTTGCCGGTACGTTCTTAGCGCTGTAGCTGGTTGTATCTGCAAGCATATCATCCAGCTTGTCTTCACCTTCAACATCGATACGAGTAATCCAGTGCAAGTGGTTGAGGCCCACAAATTCGGCATATACACGGTCTGCTGCTACATTATATTTGGCAGAGACTTGCTTGATCAGGCCGATAGGTGCGTTGCACAGGCCAATACTTTTTACCTTAGAATATTTCAGAACGGCTTCGGTGACCATCCCAGCAGGGTTAGTGAAATTGAGCAGCCATGCGTTGGGAGCCAGTTCCTCGATATCACGGCATACATCCAGAATAACAGGGATGGTGCGCAGTGCTTTCATCATTCCCCCAGGACCTGTTGTTTCTTGGCCAATAACGCCATATTTGAGCGGAATCGACTCATCACGAGCACGGGCATCAAGCATGCCGACACGCATCTGAGTGCTGACGAAGTCGGCGCCTTCGATCGCTTTACGGCGGTCTGTTGTCAGATGAACCTCAATCGGAAGGCCGGATTTCTCCACCATACGTTTTGCCAAGTTACCTACAATATTCAGCTTGCGAAGACCAGGCTCAATATCTACAAGCCATAATTCGCGCACGGGAAGTTCTTTATAGTGAAGAATGAATCCCTCTACTAATTCTGGGGTATACGAAGAACCTCCACCGATAACTGCAATCTTTAATCCTTGGTTAGCTGCCAAGATTAATCACTCCTGTCTTGTAGTTTGTTTGATCGATTCATAATCCTGAAATTTCCGCATTTTCTCATACACTTCACTACTAATGGTCAACCCATCTTGATCCATAGCTGACCATACTGCACCGACTACAGGCTCTGTGGCAAGGGTAACCACGGTTGCCTGAGGGGCTGCAGCGCGTACAGCTTTCTCGATAGGCTGGCGAATCCAACCGCGATCCCCTCGGGTTAGCAGACTTCCTGCCAGCACCACATCGAAGGTCTCCTGCTCCATGCCTAGCTTGTGAATGATAGCTGCCGCAGACTTACCTAGTTCAACCCCTTGCCGATGTAAAATCTCCAATGCTACGGCATCTCCTTCAGCTGCTGCTTCAAAGAGCAGGCGAGCAACATTTACGGGGACTTTTTTCCAATGATCAAGGAAATCGTGAAACATATGCCCAACTTCCTCATAACCTAACATTTTTAGCAGTAAGCCTGTTAATAGGGTGGGCTGTTCCCGGCCGTCCCAAGCTCGGATAACGGAACGAAACACCTCAATATTGAGTGCGCCACCCCCGCCAAAATCACCGTACATATAGTCAAAGCCGCCGCATTGATAATGCTCTCCCTGCAGGTTTCTGCCTGCTGAATTGGTGCCGGTGCCGCAGATGAGCGCGACACCATATGGGCGATTCGTTCCGGCGCGTAGACCGATCATAGTGTCACAGTTAATGGTGTATTTGGTGAATCCTATCTGGCG
The DNA here is from genome assembly GCF_038593035.1 of Paenibacillus sp. FSL R10-2778. Taxonomy (NCBI): domain Bacteria; kingdom Bacillati; phylum Bacillota; class Bacilli; order Caryophanales; family Paenibacillaceae; genus Paenibacillus; species Paenibacillus sp. FSL R10-2778. The sequence continues at coordinate 264,137 of NZ_CP151956.1, forward strand.
TATCATCGGATGGAGAATAGCATAGTCGGCCTCGCGATCAGCACCGGCAAGTCCGAGATAGGTATGCTGGATGTCTTCCAACCGGAGTCCGGCTTCAGCCAGCGCCCCGAATGTGGCCTCTTGAATACTGTTGGCGGCCTCAAGGGCGCCTGTCTGGTGGTTGCCGTTACCACTCTTGCCTTTGCCAAGAACATTGCCATGTTCATCGCTTAGCAGAGCATAGGTTTTCGTGCCTCCCCCATCGATCCCCAAGTAGTAAGTCAATGGTCGTCACTCCTAGTGTATAAATTTAATCTACTCAGCTCCGGTAGATTCACGTACGATAAGTTCAGGATCAATCCGCATCCCGGCTCCACGTTTCATCTTTCCGGAGATGCGTTTGAGCAGCATATCCGCGGCTGCCAGCCCGATTTTGTCTGCAGGCTGACGTATTGTTGTCAGATGTGGATGAAGCTGTGAAGCAATATAATGATCGTCATAGCCGACCACTGCCACCTCTTCGGGTACCTGAATGCCCGCTTCCATCAGGGCATTGATGACTCCAAGCGCGATATTGTCATCCCCGGCAAATACGGCGGTGGGCAGCTTTCCTTCCTTCAGCCAACGTTTGCAGGTATCGTATCCCATCCCAATATCGAAATCACCAGGTACGATCTCAAAGGGGGCCAGTCCTTGTTCCTGAAGCGCCTGTAGAAATCCACTGCGCCGCTCCCGCGTACTCCGGAACATTTCCTGACCGCAGAGATGAGCGATTGAAGTGTGTCCCAGCTCCAGCAGATGACGCGTAGCTGCGTATCCCCCCTTGAAGTTGTCGATCGTGATGGAGTAGGTATCATTTTCGGGCTTCTGATTATCTATCAGCACATAAGGAATACCCCGCCGTTTTAACTCCACAATATAATTGTCCTCTTCCATCGGAGAGAGCAGAATTAAACCGTCTACACGATCCTCCTGAATTAAATAATGGCTATCATCCGATTCGATGCCTGTTGAGATGGATATGGCTAAAAAATAACCATGCATCGCTAATATTTCATTCAGCTCTTTGACCACTGCGTCAAAAAAGGAATCTTGCAGGGTAGTGACAATAATGCCGATAATTCCCGTCTTACCGCTTGCCAGACTGCGTGCCGCAGCATTAGGGCGGTAATCCAGCTCTTTAATTGCCTCCAGCACCTTTTGTCGATTATTCTCGCGTACCGATTCGGCCCCATTTAACACCCGGGATACGGTTACAACGGATAATCCGGATTTTTTGGCTACATCAAAAATACTAACTTTCATCTTTAATTCTCCTCACGGCAGATTTTCCGATCCTGTTTTCTACTTTCAGTATACAGGGTTGGCAGACTGTCCGCTAAACGTATGATTTCACGCAGGTATACCGTCCCTAAAGGGGGCGGTATACCTGCCAAACAGTTATCGCTGAATGATCTCTGTAACCTTCTTCTGAATCGTCGCCATCACCTCTTCAACCGTCTTATGTCCAGTTTCTACTGGCTGCAATTCATTAATGAACATGTCATTAATTTGCGAGTAGTTGGTGATTAAGTGGTTATAGGATTCGAAGCCGTAGTTAACAGCACCCTCGTAGACATTTTTGATATCCTGTGGATCGATACCTTCAAAATGTTTATAGTAAGCTTCTGCAGCTTCGGTGTTGACTGGTGGGTTACCGCCACTAAGCTCAATGGATTTCTCTTGCACTTCGCTTGTGATCAGGTATTTGATCCATTCAAAAGCTTCCTTCGGATGTTTGGAGTCCTTCAAGATCAGCAGCGGATCGACATAAAGGGTGCTGCGTACCTTTTCGTTTCCTCCCCATGGCACAGCGGCTACGCCAATTTTGAAGGGGAAGTCATTTGCACCTGCAAGGTTCCATGAGCCTCCGATAGACATGCCGATTTTACCAGCAACAAAGGGATCGCCGTTCTGTCCAGCTACACTTTTGCTCCATTCGGAAGAAGGAGAGACTTTATCCTTAAAGACAAGATCAAATAGCTTGTTGTAGGCAGCGATCACTTCAGGGGAGTCAAAATAAGTCTCGGAAGGCACGCCGCCATTAGTCCATGTATCTTCTGAGTAAGGCTCCGCTCCAAAATATAACGGCCGCATATCGCGTTCGGACCAAGTGAAGTCTACGCCATATTGAGTTTTGGCGATATCATCGGATACAAGCGTCATTTGTTTAGCTTCGTCGACCATTTTTTCAAACGTCCAGCTCTTATCTTCATAATTGCTTGTTGGATAAGTCAGTTTGGCAGCATCAAACATGTCTTTGTTATAGAGCATTAAGGTGACATACATATTGACCGGGATGCCGTAAGTGTGATCTTTAACCTTGTAGATACCCATTAGATTCTCTGGGATACTATAATCCTCTGCCTTGAAACCATCCTCTTTCATAAGGTCGGTCATATCGAACAACATACCCTTATTGTAGTATTCTGCGAAACCTCCATACCCCCAGTGACTTGTCACGTCGGGCGATTTGCCGCCGGCAATTAGCGTTTGCAGCTTGCTGTCGAACTGCTCATAAGGCGCTTTTTCCACTTTCACTTTAATATTCGGATGCTGCTTCTCGAAATCAGGGATTAATTTTTCGACAAATGTGCGGTCTTCTGAATCTATTGTGTAATGGGTAATCGTTACCGTTTCTGCTTTGCCTCCAGAATTAGTAGAGTCACCGTTTCCTCCAGATAGGGCGTTACCCACCGATTTGCCGCCGCTACAGCCTGATAAGGCTAGAACAACGAGCATGGTAGCTGCAAGTAAAAGCGCAATACTTTTCCTGTTCTTGTTCATTAGCTAAACCCTCCATGATTTCAAGTATATTTGGCCGCCGGATGGCGGATTATTACTTAATCCCTGTAAGTACAATCCCTTCGACGAACTGTTTCTGGGCTACAGCAAACAGCGTAACGATTGGGACCATAGCTAGAACCGAAGCAACCATTAGCAGATGCCAAGGTGGAATGCGGAACCTCGATGAGGTAAGAGAAGCCATCCCGACGGGTAGCGTGAACTTATCTGATGAGCTTAAGTAAAGCACTGGCGTAAGCAGATCATTCCAGTTGTAGATAAAAGCAAAGATAGCTACGGTCGCAAGTGCAGGTTTGGAGAGTGGGATTGCTATGGTAGCCCACATCCGTATTTCACCACAGCCATCAATGCGTCCGGCATCAAACAGCTCTTCAGGCAATGTGGAGAAGAATTGGCGCAGCAGAAAAATATTATAGGCTGAGCCGAAGAAAGCAGGCACGATCAGGGGTAAAAAGGTATCTATCCAGTTCATTTGCGAAAAGAGTACAAATTGCGGAATCATAATGGCCGGATAGGGTAACATCATGGTGCTCAGCAGCAGGATGAACCACACCTGATTACCTGTACCTCTGAATCTGGCGAATCCATAGGCAACCAGCGCCGAAGAAATCAAGGTTCCCACAACACTAAAGCCGGCGATAATCAGACTGTTTTTATAAAGTGTACCGAACTGCAGGGTATCAAATATTTCTGTGTAATTGCTCCACTGCCAGCTCTCCGGAAGAAAGGTGGGTGGGAACTTCAGCATCTCGCGTTTGGACTTAAGTGAAGTGGAGACCATGAAGAACAAAGGAAGCAGCATCAGAAATGTTGTAACTACTAGAGTAATAAAGCTGAAAATCTTAACAGGCTCCGCTTTCCGGCGGCGTTTTGTTCCTTTAGTCCGGGGGCTTAGCGCTCTGACTGTACTCATTTGCGTCCGCCTCCTTCATAGTGAACATAACGGTTAGACAATTTCATAATTAGTGCAGTGCAGAGCATAACTACGATAAGGAGCACCCATGCCAAGGCTGAGGAATAACCGGCACGATATTCTTTGAAAGCGCTGGTGTAGAGATTATAGACATAGAACCAGGTAGAGTAATTCGGCCCCCCTTGAGTCATGACAAAAGCTTGGGTAAAGACTTGGAAGGAATCAATTAGTCCCATGATCAGTTGGAAGAGCAGCACGGGAGAGATCATCGGTAAGGTAATGTTCAGGAAGATTCTGAAGCGCCCGGCACCGTCAAGGTTAGCGGCTTCGATCAAGCTAGCCGGTACGCCTTGCAGACCTGCGAGGAATAAAATCATTCCTGAGCCTGCTGTCCAGAAGGTCATGATGATTAAGGCATATAGAGCAGTGTCTGGGTTCATCAGCCAAGCTGGTCCATGAATGCCGAACCAGGAAAGGATGTAATTGAAGAGCCCGATCTGCGGGTTGAAGATCCAGTACCACAGCAGGGACATGGCCACGCCGGATACCATGCTTGGGAAATACATTGCTGTTCTGAAAAAGCCGCGCAAAGGAATGGTCTGGTGGAGCAATAGCGCAAAGCCAAGACCGAGTGCAAGCTGGATAGGTACACCGATGAAGGTATATCTCAGCGTGACAACCACCGATTTCCAGAACAGGTCATTGTGAAACATCTCTGTGTAGTTAGCGAGCCCGATAAATTTAGGTGGGTGTATGATGTCATAATCAGTAAAGCTGAAGTAAAGCGATGATAAGATAGGATAAAGGGCGAATACTAGGAAGCCGATAATCCAAGGAGAAATGAACAGATACATATAGAACGTCTGCCGCCTGTTCTCGCGATTGATCATGACACACCAACCTCTCGTTTTAAAAGTATAAGCGCTTTAACTTTTGATCATACTAACACTATTAATTAGTAATAATACTAGGTACATAGAGATTAAAGTTTAATCGCTTTAACTTTTTGATTCGCTTTAATAAGCTTATCATAGAGGATGATCACTAAATAATCAACACTTATTTTAACTATAAAAGCGCTGTCAGTCATTAAACGTAACATACAGTCTGTCATTTTTGTGAAAAAGGGACCTGAAATAAGATTCGGGAGATTATTGTGTTAACTATTATAACGCAATTTTATTATTTTTTATTAATATTCCTCATGCTATGATTAGGTTTGGTCATATTTTGTTAGAAATGAGGAAACTGAATGACGACTAGACCTTACTTAAAAATGATCCAGCATTCTGTTACAGCCTCAGGGATTAGCTTTGAGGAAATTACACCGAATTTCGTATATAGAGCGACAGATGGAGTGAAATCATTTGTGATGGTAGACGCTGAGATCGGACTAAACAACAGTGCTTCTACGATCATTGCCATGAGTAAATCTCTAACTTATGATGTTTTGCATAAGGCGAATATCCCAGCTGTAGAACATATTTATTTGCCGCATCCTGACTCCAAATTTAGCAATTTGAATCCTTATCCATTGGCTGAGCGTTATTTCCAAGCATGCAATGGGGAGGTAATTATGAAGCAGGATAACGGGGCGCAGGGAAATCATGTGTACAAAATCAATGAGATAGCCGATCTGCACGAAAAGCTGGATTTATTATTTTCTTTACAGCTTAATGGGGCAATAGGTCCTTATTATGAAGCGGAGATTGAGTATAGAATTGTAACTTTTAATCATCAGGCGCGTGTATTCCTTGGCAAAAAAAGAGTTCGTTCGTGGAAGCACAATTTGATTAACGGAGCTGTTACGATTGAGGTGAAAGATCAGGTCAAACAAGAGGCGCTGGCGGAGCTTGCCTCCCGGACCTCTAAAGCGCTGGGCCTTGATTTCTGCTCAGTAGATATCTTAGAGACAAATCAAGGCTTGTTGGTGATCGAAGTCAATCATAAGGTAATGTTAGATGAATATTGCAAGCAAAATCCAAGTGAAGTACCTGGCCTCTCAGACCTTTACAGGGAAGTTATTCTTCAGCGTATGAATCAGTTATAAGCCGATATTCAGCAGCGATTGCCCGAATAATCTTTTGGCATTTCCGATTAGAGTTTGCGTACCCACGATTACAATAATCTCGGAAGGTGATTGTTCTTTAACATACGTGAGAGCGTCCTCTAAATAAGGGAATTCGGAACTTTTTTCGAGAAAACTTTTAGCGATAAGCGGAGCATCCGTAGGGAAAATTAGATGGCTTATATCGGGTTTGGTTACGATTAGTTGATCCGAGACTGTACTCATGACTTCGATGACCCCTGTGTAATCTTTATCCTTAGGGACACCGATGATGGATGTGACGCTACGGCTGCGCTCAGGATTCACTAATTGAATAAGTTCAGCCAGATAGCTTGCAGAATCTCTATGAATAGCTCCGTCAATAATCGTCAGTGGGTCATGACAGATAACTTCACAACGTCCCGGCCATTGTAATTGTTCAAAACAGTGATGTACGATCTCCTGATCAAGGGGTCCCCCTGTAATCTCTTCACAAAGTGCGACTGCGCTGGCAGCATTGACCGCTTGAAACTGTCCCAATAGCGGAAGGGTCAAGGCTGGATAAACGGCTGGCTTCGTCCGGACATCAAAAGTAGTTCCGACAGAAGTGGTTGTGATAGATTCAGCTAAAAACTGTTCTTCATAATATTGCACAAGGTTGGAGGAGAGGTTGTCCTTCATGATCGCAAGAACGTCGGATTTCTGTTTGCTAACATAGACGTTTGTTATGTTGTTTTTGACAATCCCCAGCTTGTGCAGTGTAATGCTGTTCAGATCAGGTCCCAAATGGGCTACATGCTCTTCCATAATCGGGGTAATGACAGCCCAGTCATTGCTCAGGACATTGGTGTCATCAAACCTTCCTCCTCTACCGCATTCAATCACATTGATATCTGTACCCTTCTCCTTAAAGTACAAAGCCGCAATAGCCAAAGCAACCCCAACCGGACCTTGATATTCATCAGCAGCAAGCTGCTCTTCGATCTGGTGGAAGCCCCCGCGAATTACATTACCTAATCGTATAAAATCTTCTGTGGCTATTGCCTGCCCATTAATCCGGATTCTTTCGTTGAAATCTACCAGGTGAGGGGAGGTGAATAACCCCACTTTATATCCCAAGTGACTTAACAGAGAGGAAATAAATCTAGAGGTGGAGCCCTTACCTTTACTGCCTGTGACCAGTATGTATTTTTGATTGCGATCCGGACTTCCAACTGCATCCAGTAATGCTCTGGTTAACTCCGGTTTTCTAACTTCTTCATCCAAAGTTTCTGTAATGTTGTTAATGGCCCTTAGGTAAGAGCTGTAGATCATATCTTCTACTTGGGATTGTGAAGTGAATTCCACGGAAATCCCTCCATTTAATTAATTTTGGCGCGTTCCTCAGATAGTGTTGTGTAGATGATAATCGGAAGTAACACAAGAGAAATGATGACGGTCAGAGCGATGCTCCAGTTCAAATCCTTATATAGCTGTACTATGGTGAACAACAAAGCGATAACAGGTAAGACTAGTTTATTTAAGTGCTTTAGGAATAAGGAGTACATACTTCTTTTTACGGTAACTGATGTGCCGATGCTTGGGATTTCTAACTCGTTACGCGATAAGGCGGTGATCCCGATAAATAAGTGGCTGTCGATAAATTTAAGCTGCTCATTATCCGCATAAAGCTTGACTGACTGGGCAATATGCTCCGTATCGATGTCTAAGATGGGGATGGTGATTTGTTTGGAATTATAGGAGATCACGATCTGATCTGTTTCTTCCATGCCTAGCAGTTTTCTAACATTCGGATGAATTCTGCATAAATTCTGGTGCTCATCAAAAGGGTAAGGATGACCCACTCTGAGGGTGAGCTCTCTTTTGCCAATAAAAAAGTTCCCTAATGCACTTAAGGGCCGTTGGATCAGTTGATTTATAAGTTTATGTATGCCTGGCTTGGGTTGAAAACGCGTCCTAGCGCGAGTAATGATTAATGGATCATGCCCCTCGGAATGGGTTTCAAGCAATAACATGATGTATCTGTTGAAGTAAAGGGTATTCGGTTTGGCTGTGCTATCTTCTCGTAAAGTTAGGTTTACCCGGAAGCCATTTTTGGGATTGATAAGTTCTACTTGATTCGTATATTTACGGACGAGTGCTGGACAGGCTTTTACATAGGGTTTGGCAATCTCGTCCACTTTAGGAATTCCCCGAAGAACTGTGTCGTATTCTGGCTTCGTTATTGTTAATCCTGTAGTCAGGCAGTCCCCGAGCTTGTCCTTTGCCCGCTTGGATAATTGGATTGTACCTCTTGGTACCTCATCTGCCGATAAAATTAAACAGCTGACTTTGACACCATTCTCTGCTGTAAGATCAACGAAGATATGCTGGACTAAACCTAATTCCTTTAACTCTTCGGAGTTCATTGTGATTTCTTCACGAGGTTGAAGGCTTTGTTTGTCTAGAATAGTAAAGGTTTGCTCGATAATAATGTCAGACACCGCCCAATAGTTTAATGATTTGTTCAAGGGAATGAATGGTTTTTTGGAATAAATCAAACGCATTCGGGTTACGATAATTTCGATTAATTTCAATTTGAATACTTTGAACTAACAATTCCTTAGCGCAATATGAAGTAATTGTTCCAGGATGGGATGCAGAAAATGTATGATTTTGTCTAACATTGGTAATACCATTATTGTTAAAGATGCCTATGACGTCATTTAAATTATTCTCTCGTATAGAGGTTCCGTACAGTGTCCCTAGGTCAATATCAAACTCTCGAAGTTTGGAAGCTCCGTGCAGATCGATCACAAACTGAATGCGATGTTCTTTGACAAGCGCTCGTAGCGCAGCCTTATATTCTCCACCTAAGATGTAATTTGGGTCTTCTTTGGAAAAGCTATTCGAATAAATACAGTAGCAATTGGTGAGCTTTTGTAACAAGAGGGCAAGGGAGCCTGTATACATGTCAGCTGGTTTTACAGCATGTTCTCGAAAATGATTAATGGCATGTGGAGCTGAGACTAGTACAGGAAGGGAGCCTTCTACAATGGAGTAAGAGGGATCTACCCCGATATCGCCAAAATAATTATTATTGGAGAATTGTAGCTCATACTGTTCGATCAGAGATAAAATATGCAATCACCTATTCATAGTTATTTAATGGGTCGTTAACCATTAGTATGTCCTAAGCATTCACCATTCATGAATAAGGATGAATCTATTATAACGCTTGCAAGGTTTGCCGTGGGCAGTTTTTCCATAAAATGATTCTAAAAGATTGGCTATTGAAAAGTTCAAAATGGTGTGCTAATATTTCAATTGAAAACGTTACCGATAAGGATACCGAGAAGGATACCAAAAAGTAGGCTGGGGATTACTTAAGCAAATGAAAACGCTGACATAATTTTCACTAACAGCATCGGAACGTCTTCATGCGAAGTAATCTAATAAAAAGTACGAGGGGGAAGAAGAATGAAGAATATCAAAAAATATTTAGGGCTCATGTTAGTAATGTCTATGGTTGTTGTCTTAGCGGCAGGATGTGGGAATAAAGAAAATAATTCTGCATCCAATGATGGAAACGCTACATCTGGTAAAAAAGGGTCAGTTTATTTCTTGAACTTCAAACCTGAGATTGCAGAAATATATGAAAAGATCGCTAAGGATTACGAAGCAGAAACAGGAGTTAAGGTAAAAGTCGTAACGGCTGCTGCGGGTACTTACGAAACTAAATTGAAATCCGAAATCTCCAAGTCTGAAGCGCCAACTATTTTCCAAATTAACGGACCTGTTGGTTTTCAATCCTGGAAAGATTACACCTTGGATTTGAAAGATACTAAGCTTTACAGCTATCTGTCCGACAAAAGCTTGGCTGTAACTGAAGGTGAAGGCGTGTATGGTATCCCTTACGTAGTTGAAGGATACGGCATCATCTACAACGACGCAATTATGAAGAAATACTTCGCTTTGGCTGATAAAGCGGTATCGATCTCCTCCACAACTGAGATCAATAACTTCGACACTTTGAAAGCAGTAGTAGAAGATATGACGGCTAAAAAAGACCAACTGGGCATTAAAGGTGTATTCGCCTCCACTTCCCTCGCTGCTGGTGAGCAATGGAGATGGCAGACTCACCTTGCAAACTTGCCGCTGTACTATGAATTCAAAGACAATACTGAGTTTGACAACACCGTTCTTGCGGGTCTAGCTTCTAAAGAAGTTGAATTCAAATACAACGATAAATTTAAAAACATCTTCGATCTGTACATCAAGAACTCTGTAACTAAAGAATCCTTGCTGGGTAGTAAATCCGTAGCTGACTCCATGGCTGAATTTGCACTTGGTAACGCAGCTATGGTTCAAAATGGTAACTGGGCATGGTCACAAATCAACGATGTTGACGGTAACGTAGTTAAAGCTGAAGAAATCAAATTCTTGCCTATCTACACAGGTATGGAAGGCGAAGAAAAACAAGGTTTGGCTGTAGGTACAGAAAACTATTTCGCAATCAACAGCAAAGTATCTGCTGAGAACCAACAAGCTTCTATCGCTTTCCTGGAATGGTTGTTCTCCAGTGAAAAAGGTAAAGCTTATGTAACTAACGATCTAGGTTTCATCGCACCATTCAATACCTTTGAAGACAGCGAAAAACCAGCAGATCCACTTGCTAAAGAAGTATCTGCTTGGATGGAAAAAGATCTTACTTCTGTAGCTTGGACATTCGCAGCATTCCCAAGTGAAGAATTCAAAAACGTCTTTGGTGATGCCCTCTTGCAATACGCTCAAGGAAACAAAACTTGGGATGAAGTTGTAACCATCTTCAAGGACACTTGGAAGGCTGAAAAAGCAAAATAATAAATGCATGGAAAGATGCTTGAATAACTCTCAGTTGTCATACAGATAAAAGCTTAGTGCCACTGGGCTCCCTCGGGATTCAGTGGCACTAAGCAACAATTGGAGTGGATCTTGCTACATCTGTTTCATCATTTTCCATACTGAGATAGGAGAAGACTCCATGGAAAAATCGATAAAAAAATATTTTGCTCTTTTTGCATTACCGACCATAATAGCCTTTGGAATTGCCTTTGTGATCCCTTTTCTTTTGGGTATATATTTGTCTTTTACAGAGTTTACTACAGTCAATGATGCAACATGGATAGGGTTTGGCAATTACGCTAAAGCTTTTTCGAATCAAGAGTTTCTAAATGCATTAGGTTTCACCGTTAAATTCACAGTTTTATCTGTTCTTACTATTAATGTGTTCGCCTTCATCTTGGCGATGTTATTAACTAGAAAGCTAAAAGGTACCAACGTATTTAGAACGATCTTCTTTATGCCTAACTTGATAGGCGGTATCGTATTAGGATACATCTGGCAGCTGATTTTTAATGGGATTTTGTACAAATTTGGTGTCACTTTGACCTCTGATGCAACGTATGGATTTTGGGGACTAATCGTTCTTATGAATTGGCAATTGATAGGGTACATGATGATTATCTATGTTGCAGGTATTCAGAATGTTCCTAAAGATATAGTAGAAGCCGCAAGAATTGACGGAGCTTCACGTTCTAAGATTTTGCGTAATGTGACTATTCCACTCGTAATGCCGTCCATTACTATTTGTTTATTCTTAACCTTATCCAATTCATTTAAATTGTTTGACCAGAACTTAGCGTTGACCGCTGGTGCTCCTTCTAAGCAGACCTCCATGTTAGCACTGGACATCTACAATACATTCTACGGAAAATCAGGATGGGAAGGTGTCGGTCAAGCGAAAGCCGTCGTATTCTTTGCTTTAGTAGCCTTAATCGCCTTAATACAACTTGTCATTACTAGAAGAAAGGAGGTTGAGAACTAATGCAAAAGACTAGAGCAAAAGATTACTCTATATTCACCATTTTGTTGGTCTTGGCCATTGCGTTCTTATCTCCTATTTTTATTGTTCTGATGAACTCCTTCAAGGGTAAGTTCTACATTAGTGATACGCCGTTCTTATTCCCTAATGAGACTACGTTTGTTGGTTTAAAGAACTATACTAGTGGTGTAGCAAAGATTGATTTCTTCAGTGCCTTCGGAATGTCCTTGTTTATTACGGTATGCTCGGTGGCTGTGATCGTGTTATTTACTTCCATGACTGCATGGTACATTACCCGGGTGAAGTCCAAATTCACAGGCATGATGTATTATGCGTTTGTATTCTCGATGATCGTGCCTTTCCAAATGGTTATGTTCACAATGACTAAGACTGCAAACGTGCTGCATCTCGACAATCCGATTGGGATTATCTTAATCTATTTAGGGTTTGGATCAGGGCTGTCTGTGTTTATGTTTAGCGGATTTGTGAAGTCTATCCCGCTTGAGGTTGAAGAAGCGGTAATGATTGATGGCTGTAATCCACCTCAGGCCTTCTTTAAAGTGGTATTGCCCATCCTGAAACCTATTGCTGTAACTGTAGCTATCCTTAATGTAATGTGGGTATGGAACGACTTCCTATTGCCAGACCTGCTGATTGGTACAGAATATAAAACGATTCCTATTGCGATCCAGTACCTAAAAGGTGGATACGGATCGATTGACATGGGAGCTATGATGGCGATGCTGGTCTTAGCTATTGTGCCAATCATCATTTTCTACCTGACTTGTCAAAAGTACATCATCGAAGGTGTCGTTGCAGGTGCGGTTAAGGGTTAAGCTTGATCTACCTCGTTAAATAAATTAATATTCATGTAAGAAGCGAGTAGGGTGTTTTTCTTGGTGGGTGACCATCAGGAATCCCCTGCTTTCTTATTTTGACTATGAAGTTGAATAAGGATTAAGGAGTTTGATAGATACTAACAAGTAAAGGATAGATAGAAATGGAGAGACTGACTATTATAGACATCGCCAAATTATGCGGTGTTGGCGTGACTACTGTATCAAGGGCTATTAACAATCATCCGGATATTAATGAAGAAACAAAAGCGATGGTTATGAGGGTTATCAAAGAAAATCATTATGTCCCGAACAACAGTGCAAGAAATTTAAAACGTTCTGATTCGAAAACGATTGCAGTATTGATTAAAGGGATATCCAATCCATTTTTTAGCCCGATGATCAAAGTGTTCGAAAAAGAGATTCAACGCAAGAAATACTCCTTCATCCTACAACGAGTTGATGAGAATCAAGATGAGATCGAAGTGGCGATTGAGCTGGAGAAAGAAAAAAGGCTGAAGGGAATTGTCTTTTTAGGAGGTTTATTCTCACACTCTCAAGAGAAATTACAGCAATTAACGGTTCCATTTGTCCTTAGTACGATTGGGATGACGGAAGAGTTTGATTTGAGCGACTATTCTTCTGTATCTGTAGATGACTTTAATGAGAGCTATAAGATTGTGGACTATTTATGTAATCTGGGGCATGAGAAAATCGCAGTCATTACTGCACCAGAAGAAGATGTAAGTATCGGTAAGTTAAGATATGAAGGTTATAAAAGGGCTTTAGCTGATCATGGAATCGCTTATAATGAACGGCTAGTGCGGCGGATGAAAGAGGATATCGACAGTTACAGTATGGAAAATGGGTATGCGGTTACAAAAGAATTGCTAGAGTTAGGTGAAGAGTTCACCGCTATTTTTACCTTATCAGATAGTATGGCTATCGGCGCCTGTAAGGCAATATTTGAAGCGGGCAAGCAAGTCCCGGAAGATTACTCTGTGGCTGGTTATGACGGATTGGATATTTCCTTCTATTATAATCCTTCTATTACTACCATCAAACAGCCGGTAGTGGAGATTGCGGAAGCGACGATTAAGATTCTTTTTGATCTCATCAATAAGAAGGTTAAGCATGCGCATCAGATTTTCCCGGCTGAATTAATAGTTAGAGAATCTACAAGGTCTTTATTGTAGTTTCAACAAGTGAGTATGTTTAAGTTTATTTACGAATCGGGGTGGGGAGATAGAACCGCAAGAGATTAAACCTAACGATATCAACAGCATCACACGGTTTCTCACCGCATTTGGTGATCCTACTCGGATTCGGATTGTTACGTTATTAGGGAATAAAGGTCGGCTGAATGTTGGGGAAATTGCAGGTGAATTCGAAATAAGCAGGCCAGCGATTTCACATCATCTTAAAATCCTACGGGATGCCCGCATTGTTGACCGTAAAAAGAGAGGCCAGGAAGTCTATTACTGGCTGGCGCGTGAACGGCTAGCAACAAACTTTAGGGCGCTTGCTGATTTGGCAATGTCGTTTAATCATGGGGACTAAGCCATCTCAAGGGAATGGTTCAGTCCCATTTTAGGATAACCAGGCATTTACCATATCGGAGACGGGTTTATAGATAAATATCATCCATCCCAATGGGTTAGAGACCGAAATATGTAACGCATTAATAAGACTGAAGAAAGTTCCCAGCAACAGAAGAAATGAGAAAACCCACATCTCCTTGATTAATTTTTTCCTCCACATCAGGGGAACTTCAATGGCTGCTATAACGGCTACAACTATGAGAATCACTACTATACCCAATATTCACAACCTCCCAAACCATCTAGTTTCGAGATATTAAGTCTTTGCTCAGTGCTCTTCTGAACATTACTACGCTTAACAAAACCAGGGGTAGAAATAACCCAAAGGTTATAACATAATACACCCAATAATTATCAAAAATTTCCCCGTAATAAGTGTAATTTGGGGCTATAAGAGGTGCTAGTGCGACCAAAATCAACCCTGTCGGTAAGGATAACACTCGATACTCCTTCAATTTTAATAATTGGGACAACCCCAGAATAAAAGCATAGAAATACAAAGTTACTTTTATAAAGAAAGTTAACATCCACTGTAGAGCTATCATGGCTTCCACCCGCTCAAAGATTCCACCAACAGATATGCGCCTTGCGATGTTATAGCTGGGATATATATCTCTGGCCGTCAGATCCGGACCTAAGACCAGTATGGAGACGATGAGCGTTATGAAAATTACAGTCCCCCCTAGGAGGGTGCCTTGTAAAAAACTCCTTGTTATCTTTTGTTGTTTATCTACATAAGGAAGTATCATTAGAAAGACGACTGGTTCTAAAAAGGTGTAGGCCGTAATGGGAATAGTCCCTCTCAATACTGGCTTTATTCCATCTTCCAGAATGGGGAATATTCTGATAATTTCCATCTGAGGAACAATTGCGACCGTCAGGATCAGAAATAGGATAACGACCATTGGAGTGAAGATCTCTCCCGCTCGTCCGATAACCTCAATACCGAGCCGCGTTGCCATAATTACGATAAGTATAAATAAGAGCAGAATGGCCGGGATAGGAGTTCCAGGCAACATTTCTGAAATCACAAAATCACTGATCTCCCTCATACTTCCAGCGATAACTATAAGAAAAAACAATAAAGTCATAAGCGATAGAATAGTCCCAAGCCATTTTCCGAAGACCTTTTGAATTGCCTCAATAAGCGTTAATTTGGGATATAACTTTGCGAACTTGCTGTACATATAGTTGGCCAGCAAACCTAATGCCATTCCAATTAAAGCTGAAATCCAGGCGTTTTGTGTGGCGTAGTGTGTGGATGAAGAAGGGATTATAAGGATGGAATCCCCAATAGTAAGGAGCATAACCAGTAAGGTTAGCTGGCGAGTACTTATTTTTCCCTTTTCCAACATGGTTTTGTTCACTCCAATTCATCACTTCGCCTCTTCTAGGAAAGAGTTAGTCACTTTCCCTAACAGGCGAATCTTAATATCCATCTTTACGCTTACTGGAAGGTTAACAAAGGTCTCATCCCAATTGTTTCGCAGTTTCTTCCACGCCTGCGGGTTAGAACGATGGATGATTTCGCCGAATCCAAAAATATCACTTTTGTATTCAGTTTGTACCTTTTTAATTGTAGCTTCGAATAGATTTATTACTTTTTTATTGGCGATTTGTTCTAATTGAGTGATGGTCTTTGGGTCCCTTAGATCAAGATTTCTGCATTGTACCTCTCCTAAATCTGATTCTAAATGCTGCTCAATAGTGATTTCTGGTTTGCCACTATGGATGCTGCCTTTCATTTTGGAACGGGCTTCAAATACATCAAGTGAAACCTTTTTACCTTCGGGACATTGGATATAGAAAACAGTGCTCCTTACTTTATTGGTTAAATAGTTATACACTTTTGATTCCTCTGGATTTAGCCAACCAATCAATTTGTCCTCCTTGAATATGGCCAATCCGGAGTATTTCAATTCCGTTGGAGAGTCTACCGTTTCAACATTCTTCGGAGTTTCTCCTTCATCTACACTTCCATCGATGACAACACCTGTTAAGACTGGATTTTTACCTTTACTCACAAGTTCTGTAATTAGGGTTCCTAATGTCACAGTAGATGTAGGTGCCCAATTTTTCTCAGAGGTTTCCAGACTGGAAAACAATCGCACGGCAGGAATCTTTTCAAGACTGGTTAATATTTTCAACGCATCTTCTGCCCTCGCATCCTTTGCTACCACTATAAAATAATCATTTCGCGTATCGTTGTCTCTTGACATGAAATCAAGAACATCGCTGATTCCCTCTTTAGCCAAATCCTCGCCAAGGACTAGGATTCGTAAATGAGAGATATAAATTTTACGTGGACTAACGGTTGTGATTTTTCTAAGGGCTTCATATACGGTATTTCCCGTCGCTTTATAAAGGTTGACTGGTGCCTGAGGAGAGCCCCCCTTTGAGCCAGCGATTTGACTGGGTAAGACCACTTGCGCAGAAACTTGATATTGATCTCCGATTTTATCGATACCTATTCCTACAGCAATCGCAAGATCATTTAATTCTCGGCGGCTCCAGCAACCTGTTAAAAATATTTGCATGAGAATAAGAACACAAATCAGAAGCGATCTTCGTTTCATGAATTATTCCTCCGTGAGATCTCCCGGTTTCTCCGGTGGTGAACTCTTTTCCCGAACGATATTTTTTTTATTGATAAGTCTAGGGCGGGTAAACATAGCCCAATGCGGCATTCGGAAAAAGGTGTCCTTTTGATCGGCGAGATTATAGGGAGCAAACGGGCTCAAATAAGGAATTCCAAAGGAACGTAAGCTGCACATGTGAAGAACTATCGCAATAACGCCGATAATGATCCCAAACAATCCAAAGGATGCAGCAAGGAACATCATTGGGAAACGGAGCATTCTGATGGTCAGGGCAAGATCGAAGGATGGCAGCACAAAGCTGGAGATAGCAGTAATAGCGACGACAATAAGCATGGCAGCAGAAACAATGCCGGCATCAACTGCCGCAGTCCCAATCACTAGGGTGCCTACAATGGATACAGATTGGGCTATGGTTTGAGGCATTCGTACACTCGCTTCTCGTATAATCTCAAAGGCAAGCTCCATTAAGAGTGCTTCAATAAATGCTGGAAGCGGCACGCCCTCCCGTTGTGCGGCTAGACTGATCAGCAGGGTTGTGGGCAGCATCTCCTGATGAAAGGTAGTAATAGCTACATACAAAGATGGGGCAAGTAGTGAAATGAAAATACTGAAGTATCGAAGCATTCGTACTAAGGTGCTAACATCGGCACGTTGATAATAATCTTCCGCCGTCTGCATGAAGGAAACAAATAAGGTAGGCACCGTCATTACTATAGGAGTCCCATCTACTAATATGGCTACTTTTCCTTCCATAAGAGCAGCTGCTATAACGTCAGGGCGTTCCGTATGATGGATGGTTGGAAATGGGGTATAGGTTTCATCCTCGATTAATTCTTCGATATAGCCACTTTCCAGGATACCGTCAATGTCGATCCGATCTAAACGTGAGTGGACTTCTTGCAGAATCTCATCACTAACAATGCCATTGATATACATGAGGGCTACGTCTGTCTGTGTTACACGTCCAATTTGCTGTGTTTCTAACCAGAGATTGGGGTCTTTTATTTTCCGCCGGATTAATGCGGTATTCGTGCGTAAGCTTTCTGTGAAGGCTTCCTTAGGTCCACGAATCACCGTTTCAGTGGCACTTTCCGTTACGCCACGGTCTTTCCAGTCACGCATGCCTATGGTGAACCCTTTGGTATATCCATTGAGTAAGAGGATCACATCTCCGGATAATAGAGAGGTGAATAAAGAATTGAACTCCGTCGTATCTTTAATATCCCCTACAGTGAGCATGTGATCTTTTAATAATTGATAGTTGGTTGTTTGTGTATCAAGACTTGGATCTGGAAGTTCTAAGATTAGTGATTCCAGAATGAAATCCTGAATAGCTTTACTATCCGCCAATCCATCTGTATAGAAAATAGCTGCTTTAATCTGGTGTTTGGAACCAATAAAGAATTCTCTAATCACGAGATCTGTACTATTGCCGAGTGTTGTTTTTATATATTGAATATTATCTTGAAGTTTTTCTTTAATAGGTTCCTTGGGTAATTCTTTAGTGGGGTTAGGGTGCCCTAATGAAGGGTTCTTAAAAACTTTTGTTATTGTTCTGTTCAGAAATCCCATAGTTGTTATCCCTCTTCCGCTGGTGCTGTAAATATAGCTATTACCATAATGAGGTGGGATTATTCTGAACCACGGATGGGTCAACGCATATCAAAAAAAGCCGCAGAGAGATTCTCTGCAGCTAGCTAGAAGCGCTTAATTAAGACTTTAAGACGTCCAATCGTTATATAGATGCTTCTCCGTTAGGATGGACAACAACTGAATACCAACCTCATTATGGCCACCTTCAGGGATGATCAGGTCAGCGTATTTTTTGGATGGTTCGATAAAAGCTTCATGCATGGGTTTAACTGTACTCAAATATTGATGATGGATCGACTGGATGCTCCGTCCACGTTCTTCAATATCTCTAAGGACCCGGCGGAGAATACGTACATCAGGATCGGCATCCACGAATACCTTGATGTCGAGCATTTCACGGAGATTCTCGTCAGAAAGGACGTGGAGTCCCTCAATGATTACAATATTGTTTGGCTTCAGTTCTACCGTCTCTGTAGTGGAGCGGGCATGGACTGTAAAGTCATACACGGGAGCGAATGCGGTCTGTTCTTCGCGCAGAGATTTAAGATGCTCAATGAGCAGCTCGTTATCGAAAGCGAAAGGATGATCGTAATTAATGGATTCACGTTCAGCAAAGCTGAGATGTGAGTGATCCTTATAGTAGTTATCTTGAGATATGAAAGTTACCTTTCCCGTTCCAAGACGGTCAATGACGGAGCGGGCTACGGTTGTTTTTCCCGAGCCGGTGCCGCCGGCGATACCAATAATGAGCATGTGATTCAATAACCCTCCCTAAGATTGCCGTTGCAATTCCAATATTGTAGCACAGCGCTCATGTTTTTTCACCTTAGATCGGGTAAAATTAAGATGGGATTTTTGGAAATTCGTCTATATTAGGGACAAGGCAAATCCGGAAGGGGTTATCCAACGAATGAACGGAAAAAAAACCGTACAAGAGGCTTTTAATGAAACGGCCTATCGAATCGCAGGGAATGGGAATAGAGATGTGCAAGTGTTGAAGGAAGCCTTGGCAGCCGTAGAGAACAGTACGGCATCTGATATTTATGGAACGGGCGAAGTGATTGAAGATTTCCAGACGAAAATGGCGAATATCCTGGGCAAAGAAACCGCGGTTTTCTTTCCGAGCGGAACGATGGCGCAGCAAATCGCTTTAAGAATTTGGTGCGATGAAAAAGAGGTGAAAAAAGTAGCCTATCATCCCTTATGTCACTTGGAGATCCATGAGCAGGATGGCCTGAAGGAATTACATCATATTGAGCCTATCTTGCTTGCGGACAAGAACCGATTAATCACTTTGGAGGATGTGGCGAACCTAAAGGAGGATATCGCCTGTCTGTTGCTGGAATTACCCCAGCGCGAGATTGGTGGTCAGCTGCCAGAGTACACGGAGCTTGAAGCTATTTCTGCTCATTGCCGTGCACGCGGCATTAAATTGCATTTGGATGGGGCAAGATTATTTGAGATCCTCCCGTATTACGGGAAGTCAGCAGCTGAAATCTCTGCACTCTTTGATAGTGTGTATATATCCTTTTATAAAGGAATTGGAGGAATCGCTGGGGCAATTCTTGCAGGCAGTGAAGATTTTACGAAGCAATCAAAGATATGGAAACGGCGGCATGGTGGAGACTTAATCAGCTTATATCCTTACATCATTTCTTCTGATTATTATTACCAGCAAAGAGAAGGCAACATGCAGCAGTATTATGAAGGTGCAAAGGAGCTTGCTGCTTGGGTTAATCAATGTCACGACGTAACCACTCTGCCCGCTCAACCTGTCTCCAATATGTTTCACATGCATTTTCAAATGTCTAAGGAACAAATTGAACCGATTCTGTCAGCGGTGTATGAAGCGACAGGAATCGGTTTAAGCGCGGGTATAAGAGCTACCGGGGAACATGCTTCTTATTGTGAGATCAGCATTGGAGACAAGTATGCCGACATCCCAAAAGAAAAGCTTAAAGAGTTTTTTCTGCTGCTCGATAAGCTAATGAGCGAATCATCTGCCGAGTAGCGTGCGGAGTAAGGAGATTCGTAATAGTTGTTTTTTAATAAGCTTCATGCGAAACTCATTTTTTAATTGATTGTAGATCAGCGGGCAATGGTTAAGCGCCCAATGGTACATGAATTTAAAGTCTGTAGCGTCTTTTGCAGAATTTAATAAATAGTATGAGATCGTATCGTAAGCATTGTGGTTGAACCATTCCGTCATTTCCTGTGCGTTATATCCATATTTCTGCACGGCCATATTCTTAATGAGTTTCTTTTCTTCCAGATTCTCAATTAAAAATCCTTGGCTCAGATTAAAGGTGATATTGTTCCCGTGTATTCTGTACACGCCGGCAATCACATCAATGAAGCCCGCATCACCTACCAGCAGGGAACGCAAATAGATGGAAGCATCGTTGACCATATTCATATCTAGGATATCCATAGCCATTAAGGCCTCTCGTTTAAAGACAGTAGTTAAAGTAGAGGCGGGTTTTGGATATCCTTTTTTCTCGAAATTCATGAAATAATCGCGTTTCTTAATAATGCTGCTAAGCTGCAGATTGGAGATTTTTAGTTGTTTGGCTTTGGAATACTCCAGGAACACATTCGCAGCTACAAATGAAATTTCGGGATGAAGGAGGTGGAAGCGGACTGCTTTACTGAAATAATTCATGTCGATCAGATAATCATCATCATCGAGAAAAAGAACATATTCCCCATCACCATGTGCAGCAAAAGCTTTTCGGCGATTATTTCCAGGTCCGCTATTGGTAGCATTGCGCATGTAAATGACCCGTGGCTCCGCCCCAAAGTGTTGCTGCATTAACTCTTTCGTGCCATCTGTAGAACAATCATCAATCACTGTAATCTCTTTATTGGGATAGTCCTGCATTAAGATACTTTGGATCGCTTGATATAGGAATTCTTTTCTATTATAGGTGGTGATAATGACACTGATCTTGGGAGAATCGGATAAGGATTGGACTGTTGGGTAGGAAATTTCCGTATCCGAAATGCGGCTTTCCATTTTAACCAACCCCTGAATTAAACCTGCGATATCACTGGCAACAATGTTGAATTGTTCAGACAGATAGAATTTCAAAGTATCCTCTGAAGCCCTCCCCGTCAGAAAGGCATGAATAACCTCAGATAAGGTTTCCAGATAAGGTTTGATTTGTACATTTTGTTCTTGATCTATGATCTGGCGGCATCTTTGCAATAGTTCTGTATCCTCTATTTGGATGGTAGGTGAATGGTTTATTTCGTCATTTAGGTCGTTTAGAAAGACGTAACAGGCTTGCTGCAAAACCTCGCTATGATCCATTTCCAGTCCTCCTGTTGTGTTATTTGGATAAACCACTTACCTCAGGCTGAGCGTTAATTTTATTTTTGAGTTTGTATCGATACTTTTTGAGATGTTCCCATGTATAGAGGAAGACTTCCCGTTCCATTAAAGAGCCGATTACAAAATATACAGGCAAGATCACTAGCCCTAGAAGCACACCCCAGATCATAAGCCCCAGATAGGAATGGATTGGGATGTCGATGGCGGTGGTGATTAGAATAATACCTACAAAAACTACTGCATTCGTAAGCCATCTTCTAAAAGTGACCCAAGGACTGCGGTCCAGCAAATGTTTGCTGGCATAAATCACAATATCTATGGAGCGGTATAGGAGGGCAACTATCGTTCCCATCAGTACACCGTAAATTCCCATGAAGATTACGAAGACAACAGAAGCCACCAGATTAATGGCGGATTCCAGAATGGAACGGTTTTGTGTTTTTTTGAAATGTCCAGCGATGGTAATCACATTATTGGAAGACGTTCTGGCATTGGTTAATAATTTGATGACTACGAACAAGACCGGCAGCCACATATCAATGTAATTCACGTCGTTTACCCCAGCGGTATACAATTTCATAAAGGGTAATATCAAAATGTAAGCCACCGTTAGAATCGAGAAGATAAGCCCCATAAAATACACTTCGTAAGCATCATAAAATTTAATAAATGCTTCTTTACTCTCATGGTAGCTTTGCCCGAGGGCAGCCTTCACACTTCCGTTTATGGTCTGGACGATATTATCCACGATCGTAAAAATCATATTGTACATAACATAGATACTGACGATTTTTAGATTCGTAAAGATGGTTAATATAAGTACGTCCGTATTTCTAAACACCAAATAGGAGATTTCATGGACTAATACGGAATTCTTTTGACCAATGGCTTCATAGTCTGGTTTGAGATTCAGGTTGATCCACTTGTAATTCTTATTCATATAAATATAGAAAGCGATGATTTGAAGTAAAGTTAAGATAAAATAGGAAGCTTGAACCGCAATAATGTCCACACCTTGCAGTAATAACAGAATCCGGATCAGGCTGTTCATAATATTAGCCACAGTGACAATAGAAGTCTCTACATAGCTTTTTCCCTCCGCAGCGAGCAGGACCTTGAATTTCCCCTGAAAATAATAATTGATTGCTCCGCCCATCCCCGTAAGCAAAATAATGACCATAATCGATAATTTATCGATCTCAGATGAGATCACTAGCGGGTACACGATGGCGAGTAGCAGTACGGCGAAGAAATAGTAAATACCTGTTTTTTTATAATAGCTGGAGGTGGCAGCCAGAATAGAGTTGATATTGTTTTTATTATCCGAAGCTACCGGCTTGTAAAGTGCTTGGATCGAGGCAGCCCCAACACCTGCTTCCAGCAGCGCCAAATAACTAATAATCTGCACAATCGAAGCGATCAACCCATTGGCCTCAGAGCCATAGTTGACCATTATCAGTCTGGGTATAAAAAAACCGAGGATAATCGTGATGAGTTGACTTCCCAGTCCAAAGGATAAGTTAAGAATGCTCCGCTTGGCTTTCATAACGAATCCCCCTTTCGTAAAGCGGTAAATACGTATCTAGATGCTCGAAATGTCTTTCGGCTTGTTTTGCTTGCAGTGTGACATCCATAGAGTGGTTGATCATACTTTCAAAAATCTGTGCAGGCTGGACCTGTTCCAGCGTGTTGAAATCGGCATACAGACCTATGAACCCAACATCTTCCATTACATTGATCATTTTTTTGCTGTAGGCTACGGGGAACACCGGTTTATTAAATACCCAGCCCAGAATCATTGCATGGAATCTTGAAGCCACAATAGAACTGGCATTAGCTAACACGGACAACACTTCTTCCATGTTCGTTTTATATAAATGCACTTGAATAGCATCGTTGTAGGAGGGACCGATAAGGCGCTGAATCTCTTCAATTGCCAGTTGATCGCCTTCGTGTTCGCAAAATGACATGAAATGAACCGCGTAACCTTTTTCAATGAAATAAATTGCGAGTTCTTTCATTTTTTCATAATAGAGGTTGTCAAAACCGTTCAGACCTTTCGCAGAAGGTTTAATAACGGATAAGACGATGTAATCCTCCGGTTCGTTTGGAATATCTGGCGGGTCTAGCTGAAAAATAATATCTGGGGCTAAGCGGACATTATCCAGATCCTTAAATAAATCATAAGAGTACTGTTCTCTGAAACATATATCTGTATAATCCTTGAAAATCCGCTTGTGCTCATCATAGTATTCTTGATTTGTAAAAGGGCCAAAATTAGATCCTAACAGATAGTAAGGCTTATTTTGATTACGAATGACTTCTGCATTCTTGAAATGCTCTGCCCAGTGGTCTGCTTCCATGAAAATTGAGCCGCCGATATGAACGACGCCATCTGAGTGATCTGCCAGATATTTGTGAGCCACATTATGTATCTTTAGCTTCCTGCAAATATAGCCAATGCCTCTTAGAAGAAGGGAATCGGAAGGATACACTTTGAGGTTAGGGAGCTCTTTGAAACATTGTTTATAGAGGCGTGGTGCGCAAATTCTGAATTTGGTATCCGGATATCTTTCGCACAGCACCTTAATGAATAGATCATCGCCCAGATTAAATTCGGTATAGGCGTATATCAGCATCTTTTTCATATTCTAGATTCCTTTCGGGTTCCGTTCCCTTTAAGTAGGTTTCGCTTGAACCTGGATAAGCCTCTCTCCACAGAGATGAATCTGTGATATAGAAGCGGGGAGATTAAAAATGTTCTGATATAAAGGGTTAATCTGCGATTATCTCCTCTATAACGTCTTATGAGTTCATCCATTTCTTGATTGAGCTTGGGATAGGTATGGTTGATGTCACGAAGTAATTCCTGAATACTTACCCCTTCCGTACCATTTAGACAGGTTTTGAGGTTGAAAAAGTAGTTCTCGATCAGCTCCCGGTTCATTAACAAAGGTGAGATCGTATCTAGTTCAGCAAAGGGATAGGTTTTGAAATATTCATCCACCCTTTTGAAAGCATCCACTACATCGAATTTATTCACGTTATAGCTGTTGGAGATGGAGGAGTTTCTCTGTAAATAAAATGATAGTATATCCGGGATTGAGATGACTCTAGCCGCTCTGGACAAGGCTTTGTAGATGAACTCTTGATCCTCTCCATTCACACAGCGTTCTGTATAACCTAACCCGTGGAGAAGTAAGAATTCTCGCTTATAAGCGATACTCCCTGTCCATATTCGCAAGCTTTTGTTCACGAAAATCCGCGCCAGTGCTTCGCTTCCCGTCACGTCGCTGAAATCAGAGGTACAGCTTAATAGAGTTTCTCTGCCTTCTGAGACATGATTATAACCCCAGCAAATAATCTCGGGTTGTTCATCTTGAGTATAAGAATGAAGGGTTGAGACCAAGTCTGCGGAGACATAATCATCTCCATCGACAAAAAGAACATAATTACCTGTGGCTTCAGCTAATCCCCTATTTCTAGCCGCGCTTACTCCATGATTCTCCGTTCGAATGACTTTACAGAAAAGGGCGGGATTACGCGAAAGAATCTTTTCTATAACGTTGTAAGTGTTATCCGTAGAACCATCATCTACGATGATGACTTCGAAATGCGGATCGCTTTGGTCAAGCAGTGAATTAAACATAGGGGTTATATACTGCTCTATATTGTATACCGGGATCACAAGGCTTAGATTCATGGGCTCGCTCCTTTCCTGTGGAAAACTGGATGATAAGCTATCTTAAGCTTACCCCTCGTATGAAAAGATTGTATATACTACTTTAGTTTACTTATTGCTGGCTCTACTCGTTGTAGCATCATGTGAATAATAGTTATTACAATATGTAAAATGAAAATATTATGGTTTGGTTTAACATAGATAGAAAGCCAATAAAATGCTCGAAGCGGAGGGATCTGGGATGCAGCTGCAAAAAATATTCGTGAACGGTGAGAGACTGAAGAATACAATCGAGGCATTTGCCGATCATGGGCGTACAGATAAAAATGGCGTGACCCGATTATCGCTGACGGAAGAGGATCTTAAAGTTCGGGATTATTTTCGTGCCTGTTGTGAAGAGCTCGGAATGTCTGTGAAGATGGATGATATGGGGACGATGTATGCCACACTGGCAGGCGAAACTTCCGGGCCTCCGATTGTGATTGGCTCGCATATGGATACTGTGAAAAAAGGGGGCAGATTCGATGGCGTCCTAGGGGTTATCGCGGGTCTAGAGGTGGTGCGGACGCTTGTAGATTACGGGATTAAGCCGAAGTTTCCGGTGACGATTATGAATTTTACGAATGAAGAGGGGGCGCGTTTTGAGCCATCGATGATGGCCTCTGGTGTGCTGTCCGGAAAGTTTGATAAAAGTGTTATGTTGAACAAAAAAGATCCGGCAGGCATCACCTTTGGTGAAGCGCTGGAGAAGAGTGGATATAAGGGAGAAATGAGCAATCGTATCACCGAAGCCACCGCTTATTTGGAGCTTCATATCGAGCAAGGGCCTGTTCTTGAAAAAGAGGAGCTGACGATTGGGCTGGTTGACTGTGTAGTTGGTATGGCCTGTTACGAGATTGAGGTGACGGGAGAATCCGATCATGCGGGCACAACCCCTATGGCGATGCGCAAAGATGCTTTGTTTGCTGCCACAGATCTGATTATTGAGCTGCGGAGCAAGCTGGGGGCGCTCGATTCCGAGCTTGTGTATACCATGGGCAGAATGAATGTGCTTCCTAATATCCATACCGTCATTCCCAATAAAGTGATTTTCACCATTGAAGCCAGACATAAAGAGATGGAGATTGTGCGTGAAGTGGAAGCCATTATCAACGGTTTGCCAGAGCAACTGCTGGATTGTGAAGTAAGCAAGACTAAGCTTTGGGGCCGAGATACGGTGTGGTTTGATCAGAATGTGTGTGGTTTGGTGGAGCAAGCGGCTCAAACCTTGGGTTATTCCAGTCGAAAGATCGCAAGTGGTGCAGGGCATGACGCACAATTCGTAGCCAGCTTTCTGCCATCCGCAATGGTGTTCGTGCCTAGCGTGAAGGGTAAAAGCCATTGTGAAGAGGAACTAACCTCTTATGAAGACTGCGAAAAAGGGGTAAATGTAGTGTTAGAAACAGTGATGTTGTTATTATCAAGATAGGTAATGTCACTTAATGTAACATCATGCGATAAGGTAGTCGCTTTAATTTCATACAAAATCGTCAAAAAGGCACTCTATAGGGTGTCTTTTTTTATGAGATAATAAAGATGGTTGTGTTGAGTACCAAAATGGTTAAAGGTTAATGGGCAGTTAAGTCTGATCCTTTGTGTAAAAACACAATCATGGTAGATAATATTTTAATTTTTTAACAAAATGGGAATGCTAATCATATGTTATCATTCTTTACATAAGGGATCTACATTAGATGGGAGAGATGAATGATGATTATCGGAGTACCTAAAGAAATTAAAAACAATGAAAATCGTGTTGCCATAACCCCTGCGGGTGTAGTTAGTTTAATTACTGAAGGTCATCAAGTGCTCGTAGAAGCTGGAGCCGGTGTGGGCAGCGGATTTCCTAACGAAGAGTATGTCTCTGCCGGAGCACAATTGATTGAGGATGCAGCAAAGGTCTGGAGCTCTGCTGAAATGGTGATGAAGGTAAAAGAACCATTAGCAACTGAGTACCCCTATTTCCGTCCAGGCCTTATTCTATTTACGTATCTTCATCTTGCTCCAGAGCCTGCTTTGGCTGCTGCGCTAAAAGACAAAGGCGTCTTTGCGATCGGATATGAGACGGTTGTTCATGGACGCACCTTGCCGCTGTTAACACCGATGAGCGAAGTAGCTGGCCGGATGTCCGTCCAATTGGGCGCGCAGTTCCTGCAAAAGAACTACGGCGGACAAGGTATTCTTCTTTCCGGAGTTCCTGGCGTTAGCCGAGGTAAAGTGAGTATCATTGGCGGCGGTGTAGTAGGTACTAATGCAGCTAAGATGGCTATTGGTTTAGGCGCAGATGTTACGATAGTTGACCTCAGTGCGGAGAGACTACGTCAATTAGATGATATTTTTGGAGCACAGATCAATACGTTGATCTCTAACCCTTATAATATTGCCAGAGCAGTGGCTGAAGCGGATCTGCTGGTAGGTGCCGTGTTAATTCCGGGTGCTAAAGCACCGAAGCTGGTTACAGAAGAAATGGTCAAGACCATGAAGCCGGGATCAGTGATCGTTGACGTGGCCATTGACCAAGGTGGTATTGTAGAAACCATCGACAGAGTGACGACACATGATAATCCCGTGTTTGTGAAACACGGCGTGCTGCATTATTCCGTGGCTAATATGCCAGGCGCTGTTCCTAAGACCTCAACTATTGCCTTAACAAATGTTACAGTTCCATATGCCCTGCAAATTGCCAATAAAGGTGTGATCAAGGCGATTCAGGATAATGACGGCCTAAGAAGCGGCGTGAATGTAGCCAATGGCAGAATCACCTGCCAAGCTGTTGCCGAAGCGTCGGGTGAGACACCTTATACGGTTGAGCAAGCCATGGAGCAGACATTCACATTGATCTAAAATAGACACGTTCCATAATGGAATGAGCCAAACAGCAAGCTCTCTGCGGGGAGCTTGCTGTTTGGCGTTTCTTGCGGTGGAGACCGGGTGGAAGTTGGTCAGTACGGCGTTAAAGTAAATAGATTGCGTTTCAGTGTAATTAGATACAGTAGTTGTTTGCTCGTACGGTGCTATGGTGGATAGATTAAGTAGTGAAGTTGGATGGATCGGGTGAAAGCTTTGATGGAGATTTCCGGGGGTTATTCCCTAAAAACCACTTATAACATTTGGTAAACACCAACAACTATTAAACCTTCCCAAATACCCCGACAAAACTCCCCACACCCCCCACCAATCATCCCCGTCCCAAACACCTTCCTCAACAAGCCGATCTCGCCCCTCACCTACACCAGCTATTTATCTTATAGTCAGCTAGGGGGATGCATACTATAATGAAATCACTCTAGAGTACAGGATTTGGTTATTCTTCAGGTGGGAGTGAAGCTAGTGACAGATAAGGATCCATTATTTGATCGTTTCTTCGACAGTATGGAATCATTGGCGGATACGATAAGTGAATCGCTACAGTCTCAAGTTACCATCGAGGACAGCAATCATCATGTGATTGGCTACAGCTCGCATGAATTTGAGAGTGACTCCGCGCGGATTTCAACGATTATCGGGAAGCGTGTACCTAACGCTGTGATTATTGGCTTGCGCAAAAAAGGGATTATGCAGCAGCTGGAGAGCGCGGCACATCCCATTCGAATTCCTGCAGTGCTGGAGGTGGGACTTGGTCCCCGGCTGGCCATTTGTATTAAACATCAAAAGGAAATTCTCGGGTACATATGGGTAGTAGATACAGGCAACCTGGTAGAAGGGCATGCCGAAAATATCGTTGAGAAGGCGGCAGGTATCGTAGGCCGTTATTTACTTAAGCAGCGAGGCTGGAAAACGAAGCAGGACAAAACGCATGAGGACTTTTTCTGGAAGCTGATTACCTCCCACTACGACAACGAAGCAAATATTAAAAAGGATGCGGAATTTTGGTCCATTCTTTTGCCGGAAAAATATTATATTAGCGTGTTTGAAAGTGACAAGGTAATCGATGATCATTTAATACTCCGGTTTCGGCAGGTTATGGCATCTTATTCCGGTCTGCAATTACTATTTCTGACGGCTGAGCATAATCGGCTGATTATTTTGTTTTCCTTCAGCTTTGTGATCGAAGGGGCGGGTGGATTATCTTCATTCCTGCATAAAACAATGGAGGATATGTATAAGAGTGAAGGCTGCACACTGGCTGCTGGCTGTAGTCTCGATTACACTGAATATATGTCCGCGGCTATTGCCTATTGGGAAGCGGTATCCATTGTGGAGATCAAAAAGCTGCTGCCTTTTCATGGGCGGGAGCTGCTATTGTACGAGGAGATTGGATTTTGGGCTTATATACCGGCTATTATGGAGCAAAAGCGCAGTCGAATTCGTAAAAGCCCGTTGCTATATCCGCTAAAAGAACATGATCGCGAGCATAAAAGTGATTTTCTCAAAACGATCGCTGTCTATTTATCATTAAGCGGCAATTTAAAGGAATCCGCGGCTTTTTTACATATACACACTAATACATTGCTTTATAGATTAAACCGAATTGCAGAGATTACGGGCAAAAGCTTGAAGGATACGGGTTATCGCACTTCTATTTTCCTGGATATTTTGACGGAAGAGACACGGCAGCTTAACCAGTGGTTCGTGGATGCCAGGGAATCATGAGAATTAAGCACCAACCCGGTGACGAACACGTACAATAACCTATATTTAGAACCTATAACATTGGAGGGACTAAGCATGGTGAAGGAAGTTCGTTCACCCGATGCCCTTGACTTTGAGCGCAAAATGAGAGAAAGCATCGTGGAATCGGCTGAAGCTTTAAATGAAAGTGGAGTGGATTTTGCAACATTTGATGATTCCCGCTGCAATCCGCAGTTTTGGACACGTACAGAGATTGGTGGGCTTCAGCTGAACGCTGGCGTGGAACCCACAGTGGGGATTAAAGATATTTTTCGGAATGGTCATTTATATGCCTTTGAATGCGCGACAGCCATGGTCATTGTTATGTATCGGGCGACGATTGAAGCTATAGGTGAAGAAGCGTTTAATAAGTATTTCAAGGACTTGTTCTTATGGGACTGGAATTATGACGAGAATTTACGCTTAATCACGAACTACAACAAGGAACTAACGCAGCGGGGAGACGTTGTATATTTCAAGAATCCCGATCATGCTCCGAGCAAGCCAGAATGGCAGGGCGAGAATGCAATTAAACTCGAAAATGATCTGTTCTACGGCCATGGCATAGGGATTACTACTGGAGAGATTATCATAGACTCTCTGAATCAGGAAAGAGTATATGGGAGTGATATCTCGGCCTATTTAACGGATGAATCGGTGCATCCAGACTTTAATTACTTACAGCGGTTATCTGCAGGAACGGTTTTACCGGCAGCCAACAATAGAAGCTTCCGATACACTGTATGTTCAAGAATAGGGTCTAGAAACTATATTTATAAGATCTAGCGTCTGCCTATTTTATACTTACTGAGCAATGCAAAGAGAGGGCTCTTTTGTATTGTTCATTTTTTTATTCACAAAAGAAAGGGATAGAGCTTCAGATAACTCTGAAAACTCTATCCCTCTTTTTTAATTAAGGATTACCACGTCGTTCCTAATTTGTTATAGCTCAATAAAATCGTTGCGGAATTTCTCAAAATCAGATTTTCTGCATTCCAGCTCAAGGCGTGTGCCTGTTTCTTCATAGCTAGTAGATTGAACATGGGCGTGTTCATTGAAATAAGAGACTACATTACCCCGATCAAATGGAACCAGAATCTCACACTGGACATAGTCCGTAAAAACATGGCTGCGGATCAGAGCGGTAAGTTCAGCCATTCCACTATTTTGCTTGGCGGAAAGGTAGACATTGTCACCTTCAATTTGCGGGTAAGGCAAATCAGTCAGATCAGCTTTATTATAGGCATAGATCGTTGGAAGCTGGTCAGCGCCGAGTGCTTTGAGCGTCTCATCTGTAACCGCCATATGCTGTTGATGCTGCGGATCGGAAATATCGACTACATGAATCAATAAGTCCGCTTCGGTAACCTCTTCAAGAGTGGAGCGGAACGCTTTGACCAGATGATGGGGAAGCTGGCTGACGAATCCGACAGTATCTGTTAATAAAAAGGTTTTGTGATCAGGCAGCTCAATGCTGCGAACCGATGTCTCTAGTGTAGCGAACAGCATATCCTTGGCGAATACTTGTTTATGGGAACCCGGATGGTAAGTCTCTACCATGACATTCATTAAGCTGGATTTTCCGGTGTTCGTATAGCCTACCAGGCAGACGACGGGAACTTCATTTTTATGCCGTTGTTTCCGCTGGATTTGGCGTCTTGCTACTTGTTGTTGCAGTTCAACCTGTAAAGCAGTAATCCGCTCTTCAATTCTTCTGCGGTCCAGCTCTAGCTTGGTTTCACCAGCACCTCTGTTTTTAAGTCCAGCTCCGCCACCTTGTCTGCCCAGCGACTCACGAAGACCTGTGAGGCGCGGCAGCATATATTGCAGCTTGGCTACTTCAACTTGCAGCTGGGCTTCCTTGGTCTTCGCTCTTTCCGCAAAAATATTCAAGATCAGAATGGTCCGATCAATGACCTGACGATCCAGTGCGGACTCCAAATTGCGGATCTGTGAAGGTGACAGTTCGTCGTTAAAAATAACAATAGGAGCATCGTGTGCCTCTAAAAGTGCCGATAATTCCTCGATTTTACCTGTCCCGATATAATGGGAGGGGTTAATTCGACTTGCCTTTTGACTAAGCTCTCCTACGACTTCAAGGTCACAGGCAACTGCCAGATTGCTCAGCTCTTCCATCGAATAGGCAAAATTCGTTTCGTTCTGAAGCTGGACACCGACTATAATTGCTTTTTCTCGTATTTGTTCCATATATTTATTCATCCTCCAATAGTAAATAATAAACGCAAAAAAACACAGGCAATCTGCCTGTGCTTACGGTTCGTTAGAGGACGTCAGAGTTAGGGCCTTCCATAGGTAGAATGAATTAAACAACAGTCCAGTCGCAGGGAAGAGTCACTTTGATCCCTTGCGAGCAGCAGTTGGCTAATCGGCTTCTATGGATGTTCAATTCTTAAAGGAATGGAGGTGAAGAGAATCCTCCCTACACGCTGTTGTTAAATTATCGGGTTACCTTTAAAAATGGGTAGACCAATCCTGAGTCCTCTGCACATGGGCAGAGCTTTAGCGCTATTCAATTAGCCGCGCAAAGTTCTAACTCGGATAAAGTCTATCACACGTAACCCTCCGTTCATAAAAAGTTAAGTCGAGTTTACCACATTCGTTATTTAGTGGCAAATCTCTATTTATGCTCTGGAACATCTCTTGTATTTTAATTACACCCAATAATTCTAAACAATGTTTACATATCATATATGAATTGATATATAGGAGGTGTGATGACATTGCCTGTTCTGTCCACAAACACCATTATTAATTTACCAGTCGACGGTACTCGGCCAATAGATCAAGTAGTGATCAAAGTTGTCAACAATGGATCGGCTGGCGCGTTTTGTTATATTACGGGCTTATCCAATAGTGTCAGTCCCCAGGCCATTTTTGTTGAAGAGTTATTTGAGCTGCAATATCAGGAGACCTTAAGCAAGACCTATGTCATGGTAGAGGATTTATTCCAATTTAATTTTGTATATTCGCAGGAGCAGATGAAGATTCAGGTTTTCCTTGTTGATGTGGACGGTGTATGGACGGCCGTTGATCTTGAAGTGTTTCAAGTGAGCCGAATAACCTCGGAAATACGTGATAACGTGACCGTTACATCGACTGACTTCGCAGCGATCAGCTTTATGAGACGTCCTGGCTTTGCTATTCCACAAGGTCTTGCGGCTGAGATTCGACCGGCAGCTTTAGATGTTATGTCCAAAAGACCTGTGCGATATATGGTCGTTGCAGGCGGGACCCTTGATGGGGCCTTCGAGAATTATCCTACACCGACTACAAATATTCCTGTCACGGACACGGCGCTGCTAGTGAACTATACCTGCACTACGGTCACGGGTGGAAAAGTTATTATGCAAGGTACAGGATCAGGGATTTCTGGGGCGTATGCGAATCTGGCGGTCAATTTACTTAATGAGCGACTCTCATACGAGTTCCATGATGAACCTGTCACATTGGTGGTAAACTCCCTCTCGGGCGGGGACGATCTCGCAGTTACCTTTAAAATGTCCGAGCAATGGTAATTATTCTTGTGAAAAAGGAACATTCGCATTTACGCGAATGTTCCTTTTTGCTAGTCATTTAAGTCACGACGCAAGGTGAAGAGATCTTTCAGAGCCTCTGTGGACAGCTCGGTAATCCAGCCTTCCGAGCTGGAGATCACATTATCGCTGAGCTGCTGTTTGTTCTCCAGCATCTCATCAATCCGTTCTTCGAGTGTGCCCAGGGCGATGAATTTATGCACCTGCACATCACGAGTCTGGCCCATGCGGTAAGCGCGGTCAGTTGCTTGATTCTCCACCGCTGGATTCCACCAGCGGTCGAAGTGGAATACGTGATTGGCTGCAGTTAAGTTCAGGCCAACTCCCCCAGCCTTGAGTGAAAGGATGAATACATTCGGCTGATCAGACGGCGATGTGTCTGGGCGTGTAGACCCATCTTCCGCCGAAGGGGCTGGTGTCTGAAACCGCTCGATCATGCGGTCGCGCGCCTGTTTGGAGGTACTTCCGTTCAAATAAAGGACGGGTTCGCCCAGCTCCTGCTGGAGAACAGCCTGAAGCATTTTTCCCATACCCACATATTGAGTAAAAATCAGGCAGCGCTCGTCTTCCGCGCGCAGCTCCTTAACCATGTCCAGCAGTCTTTCCAGTTTGGAGGAACGGTTAATAAGAAAGCTGGTATCCAGTTTATTGTCCGTATCAAGCTCAGGGATAGCTTCTTTTGTCACAAGCATCGGGTGATCGCATAGCTGCTTAAGCCCGGTCAGAGCCCCGAGAATTGCCCCTTTGCGCTCAATGCCTTCCAGCTTCTTCATCCGTTCCAACAGTCCGTTTACGGTTTGATCGTAAAGCGCCGCTTGTTCGGCTGTCAGATGAACATAGGTTTTCATTTCATTTTTATCAGGTAGATCGAGCTGTATATTAGGGTCTTTTTTCTTGCGGCGCAGCATGAATGGTTTTACTAGATTTTGTAGGTCCGCTGTACGTTTCGCGTCGCGTTCCTTTTCAATAGCATTCGTGAATCGGTCATTAAAAGACTTGGCGCTGCCCAGATAACCTGGGGTTATAAAATCATAAATGGACCACAGCTCGGATAATCTGTTCTCTATCGGCGTCCCTGTTAAGGCGACCCGGTGTAGAGCTGGAAAACTACGTACAGCTGCGGATTGTTTGGTTTGGGCATTTTTGATATTTTGAGCTTCATCCAGGCAGATCGTCGCCCAAGTGAATTCCTTTAGCAGCTCTTGGTCAAGCGCAGCAGTCGCATAAGAGGTCAGTACCACATCGGCTTGCGAAGCTGCGCCATAGAAGAATCCTGCGTCCAGACGGCGGCTTCCGTAATGAAGCATAACATTCAACGAAGGCGCGAAGCGTTCCAGCTCTTTCTGCCAATTGCCTAACACGGAGGTCGGGCAGATGATCAATGAAGGCCAGCCTGGTGGGTCGGTCTGCCGCCGGGCTGAGCTTGCATCCGTGTTTTCTTGGATGTCTAGCAGATAGGCGATGAGCTGTACTGTTTTGCCTAGTCCCATATCATCGGCTAGACAGGCCCCCAGCCCAAAGCGGCGCAGAAAGGTCAGCCAGGCGAATCCTTCATGCTGATAGGTGCGCAGCTCCGCTTTAAGGCCTGCGGGTACGGGCGGCTTAGGCCATTCTGAGCGCTGGCCCAGCTGACCGATAAGGCTGATCAAATGCTCGTTCAGCTCTACCTCCAGACGCAGACGCGCGGCATCCTCTTGCAGCTGCTCTTCCGTAGCATCAGCGTCTGCCTCTTCACCAGCTCCTAGCAAGTGGAGCTGAAGCACGTCTTGGAAGGACAAGCCTTGCGACTTGTCCATTCCCGCCATGGCTCTTTGGATTTGCGCCAGCAGAGCCGGATCGAGTGAGACCCATTTGCCCTTGAAGCGGACGAGCCGTTCCCCTCTTGCGACCAGCTCGGCAAATTCGGCTTCAGTGAGATCCGCATCGCCGATGGAGATTCGCCAATCGAAATCGATGATCGAATCGAGACCAAACAGCGACTCGCCACCGCTGCGTTTGTCTTCGCCGGAGCTGATCTTTGCGCGCAGGCGCGGCTTTTTCCGGCTGGCGGCTTCCCACCACGCCGGCAGCAGCACTTGCCAGCCTGCTTCCAGCAGCCGCTGGCTCTCGGCCGTCAAGAACCGCCAGGCGATGGCATCGCTCAGCGGTTCGGCCAGCACATCGCCGCCCGCCGCGAAGCGCTCGGGCGGCAGACTGCCGCGGAGGCGCTCCAGCCATCCCGCGGCCCGTTCATGCACGTGAGCCGACCACGCGGTCGGCCACAAGCCGTACGGCTCGCCGTTATCGGCGAGCCTGATGGGAACAAGCGCGGATTCATCGCGCTTGTCCTGAAGGATCAGCTGCAGCCGCCAATAGGATTCATCCTCATCGGGCTCCAGCAGCTGTAGAGCGGGCCGGAAAGGCGCGGAGTCCGCCTTCCAGCCAATGGCGATAAGCCACGCGGCGGTATCCATGCCCGCTGCAAGTGCTCCGCTTCTATCGAAGAGAAGCGGGAATTCGCTGCGGAGGTCGCTGGCCTCGGCCTCCGTGCTGTAATAGCGCTGCGATACGGCGGCAGAGAACGCCGCACGTAATCCACGGCTAAATTCGCTGCCGCCATTTAGCGCCTCAAGGGCTCCCTTAGCAGTGTCACTGTCCACTGCCACCTGCGCAAGAGCCCCCTCGTCCCAAGTCCATTGCAGCCTCCCGGCGCGGTAGGCGGAGATGTCGGGAATATACTGTTTGTGCTCCAGACATATAGCCAGAAGTGGCGCCAGTTCTGTGAGGTGGGCGGCATCGCCCTCCCAGCTCCATTCGATATGCGCCAAAAGCTTCTGCTCGGCAAAGAAGGGGATGACCTGCTCAGCAGGAAGAATCACTAGCTCCACGCCTTCGCCAGCGGGCTGCACGGTTAACTCCGTACCATAAAAAGACGCCTCATGCCAGGCGAAAAGCCGCTGCTTAAGCTGCAAGCCCGGCACGAGATCTTCGCGCTCATTCATTCCAAATATTAAAGCATCGCCATACTGGCTTAATGCAAGCCGGATGGTTAGCGTGCGTAAATGCATGTTCATGGTATTAGCTTTCCTTTCCGAAGCTCCTCTTGCAGCGCACGGAGCCTGCTATGCCTAATGGCGAAGGCAGTGAGGAACTCTTCCCAGCGTTCTTCTTGTTTCAGCTTTTTATACAGCTTGGATAATCGTTTCAACAATTTCACAGCCGCTTTGTAGCTATGTCTGTTCTTATCCAGCACGAATCTTTCGGCGGCCTGATGGTAAAAGGGCAGCAGAACCTCAGGTGCATTCTTTTCCACCGGTTGGAGGTCTTTGACACGAAATTCGGAGGGCTGTTTACCGATGGACAGCTGATAATCCATCCAGGTCTGCCATTTCTCATAGGTGATTAGCTTCTCTTCATAGACTTCGCCAGAGATAGGTAACATGGTGGCTAGTGTGTCCCACATTTGCAGCTCAGCTTCAGGCAGGTGGCGAACAGCTTCTTCCCAACTGGTTGAATAGCTATTGAGATTATAGAGTCTGCTGCTCAGCAGTGGACCGATCTGAACAAGCCAACCCACCAACCGGGACCAATCCCCTGCATCCAGCAGCGGAGAGGTGAAGCTCATGAGCTCATCGGGATGGAGACCCGGGCGTTCGGCAGCCTTATTCAGTAAGTCCCAAGCTTTCTGGTCATCCATCAGATAGTAATACATGCGGCTCTGAGCTAACAGCCACGCATGTTGTGACAGGGAAGCGCCTAATTCACCTTCTGCTTGCTGCAGCTGTTCGATTTCATTCAGGTAAAGCTTAGTTCCACCTGTATTCGGATAAATCCAATTTCTCCACAGCAGATCATAGCTAAGAGAAAAAGAGGGTTGATCCCGTGAGCGATCCCGTGACTCCGTCAACATCTCGCGCCGCAGATAAGATAGAGTATCGATGACGTATGGCCATAGATCCTGCTCTTGCTCGGGGGACAGCGGAAGTGTCTTTTTTAAAAGACCTGTGATTACTTCCTGTAGCTCTGAGACTGCTACCTGTGTGTAATAACCAAGAGAAGGGGCGTAAGCGGCCTGACCGACGGATTGCGTGGAAGGCTTAGCGAGCTTTTCCAACAGATAAAGATGAGCATGCAGAGTGAACAGCTTCTCCGTTTCCGGAAGCATCTTTGGTTTGAATTTATTAATTGCAGACAAGGCCCGACTCACATATTCAGGATTTCGGGTGGTATGGGCTAGAGGGGAGACACAGAATTCAAAATACTCCCGCCACTCCGTTATTTTCCCGCTAGCGATGTGGTTAGCCATCTCTTTCATTTGCTGCTGACGAGTTGCATCGGCTCCAATAGAAGTACTTGTTGCTGTACTTGATATTTTGGGCAAAAAGGAAGCAGCTTTAGCGTTAGCCAAAACCTGTACAGATCTATTTTGTTGTTCGGCATAATTCAACAGCACGGCAGCCATATGCTTGCAATGACCTGATACTGGACAATTACAATGACAATTGGTGAAGCCGTCGAGATCAATGGTGACGCGGTAATCCTCTCTACCTTCAACTAGAGCGTTAATCTTACGAGGCTCCGTCATGGTAAACGGCTGCACTCGATTTTGTTTATAATATTGGAACCCCCGCTTGAGGGTAAGATCATCGAAATAATAGGCGACATTTTGGATGAGCTTACTCCACTGCGTATCATCCATAGGATAGGTTGGTTGCATACAATTGGTCTCCTGTAACGAAAATGGTCTTTAGTTGTCTTTCATTATATCACTTCTGCTGGCTTCATCTTTAAATCGTTAAATTTTGATAGATCGTAAGAAAACTCTGTGTAAAAGCTGGCGTGAAGATGATTAGAAGCTAATGGCTTGTATTGAACGGAAGGTCTGAACATATAATAATCGTACTGCAAGTTGGATCATGATTAAATAGGTGTCATTTACGAAAGATCAAACAAAGGTCAAAATTGGTCAAATAAATAAAAAGAACTAATTTCGTTGTGGAAAATCAGCTAATTCGCCTGAATTTGAGCGATAATCGGCTTAAATCGGTTTTGTTATTCCTCGGGTAGGGGACTATAATAAGGTCATAGGTCAAATAAAGTCAAAGTCAATGAGAGGAGAATGGATAATGTTTGATATGGTTCCTTTTGGTAAACGTAGAGATGATGCTTTTGGTGTGCTGGCTAAGTCCTTGAATGATGTTTTTAATGATGATTTTTTTGCACCGATTAAGAGCTCCACGATGTCCTTCAGAACAGATATTCGTGAGAGTGAGCAGGCTTACCTGATTGAAGCTGAACTTCCTGGTTTGAAAAAAGAAGAAATCGACATTGATTATGCCAGTCCTTATTTGACGATTAAAGCGGTACGTAAGGAAGAAAATGCCGAGGAGAACAAGGAACATCAGATTGTACGCAGAGAACGCCGATATGGTGAATATGTGCGCAGATTCTATGTTCAAGATATTGCCGAGGAAGAAATTCGCGCGTCTTTGAAAGATGGAGTGCTGAAGCTGGAAGTTCCCAAACGGCAAAAAATGCAAGGTAAACGCATCGAGATTCAAGACGGAGATTCTAATTCTACGGGTTCGCAGTCTGAATAAGCATAAATTAAGCGGAATGAACTTCCGCTCAGTCTTTTAGAGATGGCAGCGGGCTTTTAATATAGTGTTATGAATAGAAGGCGCATTGTAGTGGAGGATTCCGGCTATGGTGCGTCTTTTCTCGGAGTGCAATGGTGGTCAATATGAGAATAGGGATGGAAAGGAGGAAGCGCGAGTGGCTAGTAAAAGCTATTATGATGCTTTGGGTGTGAGCAAAAAAGCTACTAAACAGGAAATTAAAAAGGCTTATCAGAAGCTTGCCAAGAAGTGGCATCCCGATGTTAACAAAGCCCCTGAGGCAGAGGCGAAATTCAAAGAAGCAGCTGAAGCCTATGAAGTGCTTGGTAATGAGGATAAACGGAAACTCTATGATGAAGAGCTGCTTTATGGAGCTCAACGTGGCAGAGCTAGTGGAGGGGCGGCGAGTGGAGCCTCCTCTTGGGATTCAAACTTTGGTGGAAGTGGAAGCTGGAAAGGTGGAACTTATTCAACAGGAGGTTCTGGTATTTCGGAGGAAGATTTATTCGGGATGTTTTTTGGGAATCGGGGCTCGGCGGATCGGGCTGGCTTTGATTTTTTCTCGGGAAGTGGAACGGGGCGTGCGAATAGCAATCCGTGGGGAGAGGCCCGCAGTACCATGCAGGCGCAGCTGGATATTACCTTGGAGCAGGCTTATAAAGGCGCCACTGTAAGAGTACAGGTCAGTGACAAAACGGTGGATGTGAACATTCCGCCTAGATCCTATGAGGGTACAATTATTAAAATCGCGGGAAACACTCCGGGTGGCGACGTGTTGCTGGCACTTCATATTCTTCCTCATGATATTTATGAGATTCGCGATGGCGACTTATATGGCATGGTTGAAATCGCTCCTTGGCAAGCGGTATTGGGTGGAGAAGTAAAGGTTCCATTACCGGGGGGCGGCGCCGTGAAATTGAAGATTCCAGCAGGAATTCAGAGCGGCAAAACGCTACGTATCCCCGGCAAGGGCTTAAAACGTGAGAATGGTGCGAATGGCGATATTTTATTTGGAATTGAGATTGTTATCCCTGAACCTATCAGCGAAGCGGAGAAAAATCTCTACCGAAAGCTGGCAGACTCCAGCCCTTTCGAAGCCAGAGCTAAACGTCAAAGCACTGGCACCCAGCGGCAGAAGGCGAAAGTGGGTAATTAATAGATAGGTAGAAGAGGTAGAGGTGAGGTAATTACACTCGTTTGTGATCAACTCTGGTTGGTGAATAAGGTGATTTGAATGCTAATTGCAGAACAGTAACTTATTTAGCCACTAACTATAAATGAACGTTTCGCTCAAACGGTGAAAGTCGGCACTATGGTGGGAAAAAAGTGCCAAAAGTGCTTTCGAAAGTGCCTTCGAAAGTGCCAAACTGGGATCGATGGTCGAAAAGAAAGGCAAAAATGCCTTAGAAAGCGCTGAATTAAGCTCGATGGTCGAAAAGAAAGGCAAAAATGCCTTCGAAAGTGCCGAATTAGGCTCGATGTGCGAAAAAAGAAGCAAAAATGCCTTAGAAAGTACTGGCGAGGGCTCATTGGTCGAAAAGAGAGGCAAAAGTGCCTTAGAAAGTGCCGAATTGGGCTCGTTGTTCGAAAAGAACGGTAAAAATCCCGCAGAATGAGTGCAAACCAACTAGTTACTCGAAAAGAACGGGATAAATCCCGTAGAATGAGTGCAAACCAACTAGTTACTCGAAAAGAACGGTAAAAATCCCGTAGAATGAGCGCAAACCAGCCAGTTACTCGAAATAAGCGGGATAAATCCCGTAGAATGAGCGCAAACCAGCTAGTTACTCGAAAAGAGCGGCAAAAATCCCGTAGAATGAGCGCAAACCAGTTAGTTACTCGAAAAGAACGGTAAAAATCCCGTAGAATGAGTGCAAACCAACTAGTTACTCGAAAAGAACGGTAAAAATCCCGCAGAATGAGCGCAAACCAACTAGTTACTCGAAAAGAACGGTAAAAATCCCGCAGAATGAGCGCAAACCAACTAGTTACTCGAAAAGAACAGTATAAATCCCGCAGAATGAGTGCAAACCAGCCAGTTACTCGAAATAAGCGGGATAAATCCCACTAAATTAACCTATCCCCGGCCCAAAAGGCCGATTTAATATAATCACTCCTAAATAGAAAGGTGAGAGAGCTATGGATTTCAATAAATTAACTCAAAAGCTGCAGGAAGCAGTAGCTGCGGCGCAGTCGCTGGCATCAGACAGCGGTCATCAGGAGATCGATAATCTCCATCTGTTAAAAGCGTTGCTTCAGCAGCAAGAAGGATTGCTGCCAAGATTGCTGCAAAAGATGAATATCCCTGTGGCTGAGCTGATGCGCAGCACAGATGAACTACTTCAACGCAAGCCGAGCATCAGCGGGTCAGGAGCAAGCACGGTACGGCGTTACGCCTCGCAATCGCTGATTCATCTGCTGGAGCAGGCGGAGAAGGAAGCGGCGAAGATGCAGGATGAGTTTGTTTCTGTGGAGCATGCGGTGCTGGCCATGGTGTCGGATTCGAGCGGGGAGAATCGTGAGCTAAGGGATCTTTTTGTCCGCCGTGGGCTGACCCGTGAGAAGCTGATGTCGGTGCTTGCTGAGATTCGTGGACATCAGCGGGTAACCAGCCGGGAGCCAGAAGCTACTTATGAGGTGCTGGAGAAATACGGCCGTGATCTTGTAGCAGAGGTTCGCGCGGGCAAGATTGATCCAGTCATTGGTCGTGATGGCGAGATCCGCCGGGTAATCCGGATTTTGTCCCGTAAAACGAAAAATAACCCTGTGCTGATCGGTGAACCAGGTGTAGGGAAAACAGCCATTGTGGAAGGCTTAGCCCACCGGATCGTGCGCAAAGACGTACCAGAGGGGCTGAAGGATAAGACGATTTTTTCACTGGATATGAGTTCACTTGTGGCAGGCGCGAAGTTCCGTGGTGAATTCGAAGAACGCCTGCAGGCGGTATTGAGGGAGGTTCGCGAAAGTAACGGCCGCATTATTCTTTTTATTGATGAGCTGCATACGATTGTGGGAGCAGGTAAAACCGAAGGCTCGATGGATGCGGGCAATATGCTGAAGCCGATGTTGGCCCGGGGTGAGCTGCACTGTATTGGTGCCACAACGCTCGATGAATATCGCAAATATATAGAGAAGGACCCTGCGCTGGAGCGCCGTTTCCAACAGGTGCTCGTGAGCGAACCCGATGTAGAGGATACGATCTCCATTTTGCGTGGTCTGAAGGAGCGGTTTGAAGTTCACCACGGGGTCAAAATCCATGACAGCGCACTGGTAGCCGCAGGGGTATTGTCCAATCGTTATATTACGGATCGATTTTTACCGGATAAGGCGATTGACCTAGTGGACGAGGCTTGCGCCATGATCCGCACAGAGATAGACTCCATGCCGGGTGAGATGGATGAAGTGACCCGCCGCCTGATGCAGATGGAGATTGAAGAAGCAGCGCTTAAAAAAGAAACCGATGACGCCAGCAAACGCCGTCTCGAAATATTACAGCGCGAGCTCGCTGACCTGAAGGAGAAGCAGCTAGGAATGACGGCGCGCTGGGAGAAAGAGAAGTCGGCCATCCAAGGGATTCGCGACCTCAAAAAACGGCTGGAGCAAGCACGTAAGGATCTGGTTGATGCACAGGAGGAATATGATCTTAATAAGTCAGCCGAACTGAGCTACGGCATTATTCCTGATCTGGAGCGTCAGCTGAAAACAGCGGAAGAAGCGGCACAGCAGGATCAGGATACAAGATTGCTACGTGAGGCTGTTACTGAAGAGGAAATTGCAGATATTGTCTCCCGCTGGACCGGCGTTCCGGTTAGCCGACTGGTAGAAGGCGAGCGGGATAAGCTCCTGCGTCTGGAGGATACGCTGCATGAACGGGTAGTGGGTCAAGACGAAGCTGTCAGCTTGGTGGCCGATGCAGTGCTTCGGGCAAGAGCGGGAATCAAAGATCCGAATCGCCCGATTGGCTCATTCCTGTTCCTTGGCCCGACGGGTGTAGGGAAGACTGAGCTGGCTAAGTCGCTTGCGGTATCTCTTTTTGACCGCGAAGATGGCATGATCCGTATAGATATGTCGGAGTATATGGAAAAGCATAGTGTCTCCCGCCTAGTCGGTGCACCTCCAGGATATGTTGGATATGAGGAAGGCGGGCAGCTCACGGAAGCTGTGCGGCGTCAGCCTTATACTGTAGTGCTGCTCGATGAAGTGGAGAAGGCGCATCCCGATGTGTTTAACATTCTGTTGCAGCTGCTTGATGATGGACGGCTGACTGATTCACAGGGCCGAATGGTTGACTTCAAGAATACAATCATCATTATGACTTCCAATATCGGTTCACCTCATCTGATTCAAGGCACCGATGAAAAAGGTCAGCTCACGGAAGCTGCAAAGGATAGAGTGATGAAGGAACTGAGTGGTCATTTCCGTCCAGAGTTCCTGAACCGGGTGGATGACATTGTAATGTTCAAGCCGCTGACACTGGGTGAGATCGAGAAAATTGTGGACAAACTGGTGGATGGATTGCGTCTACGTCTGGCAGAACGGGAGATCGGGCTGGCATTAACTGAATCGGCGGTGCGTTTTATCGCTAAGGAAGGTTTTGATCCTGTGTATGGGGCAAGACCGTTGAAAAGATTTATCCAGCGCAGCTTGGAGACACGTGTGGCGCGTGCG
This sequence comes from Paenibacillus sp. FSL R10-2778, assembly GCF_038593035.1. Taxonomy (NCBI): domain Bacteria; kingdom Bacillati; phylum Bacillota; class Bacilli; order Caryophanales; family Paenibacillaceae; genus Paenibacillus; species Paenibacillus sp. FSL R10-2778. The sequence continues at coordinate 307,877 of NZ_CP151956.1, forward strand.
ATTATTGCTGGTGAAGCCGCAGAGGGATCAGTTATTCAGGTGGATGAATCCGGCAACGAGCTGACAGTAACCATTCTGAAGCCAGAAGTCGATGGACCAGAGAGTTCTGAATTGAGTTCTGAATAAAAAAAGGGCGTTCACAAAACCCTAATGGTTTTGTGAACGCCCTTTTTATTGTAAGCCTCATTCCACCCAAGGGATTAGATGAGGCTGTTCATCCAAGATGGACATGTACTGCTCTTTCCAGCCGTATTTGCCGTCGGGGTCGAGGAGCATATAACGCAGATATTTTTCCAGCCGGAACTCGGCTTTGGACCAACCGAGATGCTTGAGCCGCAGATTGCTTAGCTGATGAGACAGCTCGAAAATATTTTCCGGGAACCGCCCACAGTGCTGTGGGGATTCATTCCATACATAGTTGAAGTCTTCTTTATAGCGAAGCAAAAAAGGGCGGTAGTTCAGATGAGAGCGCCAGTAGGTATCCTCCCTGTAATGGTTCGCGTTCCATAAATCGTAAAGGCGGAAGCAGAACAGATCGACCCCATCTGCATACAGCAAGGAATCTATATTTTCTGCAAAGCTGGCTTCAAAGATCTCATCCGCGTCCAGACTCAGAATCCACTCGGGATTTGTCTTTAGGACTTCCTCCCACTGCTGTTTTCGCAGCTCAATTTCATTGCTGAACTTGGATTCGGTATTATGCACGAGACGAACGGGAATGCCTTCAAGTGCTTCCAGACAGACAGCTGCTGTATTGTCGGTGCTGCCGTCATCAATAATGACAGCCTCATCGATATATTTGCGGTGTTCCTCCAGAACCTGTCGCAGGAAGCGCCCGCTTTCATTTTTTACAACCATGGTAAGGGTTAGCTTGGGACGCTTTTTGGTTATAGGAGCAGCTGCAGCCTCATTGGAATTTTCCTCGATGGGTGTGGGTGCCGATTCAGCTTTTACCCCTGTTGTTTCTCTGATGAAATCTTCAACTTTGTTCAAATCACTATCTCTGTACAAATGAAGGGCAGGATAATGGGTGTCAACAAATAGCGGAATGCCAAGGGCCGCGGCACGAATGCAGAAATGGCGATCCTCGCCCCAGTATGATATGTTCCGGATCTGATTGTAGCTCACCCCGGCTTTTATCGCATGCTGGCTAATCAATGTACAAGCGCCGAGACCCCCCACTTCATAGATTCCAGGATTGCGGAGTTTGGTTATGAATTCATGAAATCTGCGGTTGATCTCCTCGGGTTGCAGTTTTTCGCCGGGAAGTATCTCCCACTGATTATATTCGTCATGCATCCAGACCTGCGGCTGAAACATGGTATCTGGCTGCCACTGTGTCCAAAATACCTCTGAAATAATATCTTTGTTCGTCCCTATTAGATGTCTTAGCGTATCGGGGTGGAGGATGAGGTCTGAGTCGATCAGAAACAGGTAGTCGTAGTTCAGGGTTTGCGCTCGGTTAATCATGAGGTTTTTGAAGTTGGCGACTTTCCAGACTAAATCAGAATTCCAATAGTGAGTCGTATCATTGCGAATGTACGCATCGTTAAAGCCGGAGCTTTGAATAAAAATATGCTCGCCCTTGCTTTTAAATTCCTGGAGCAGCCGGCTGGATTCCTCATCATCATTGTCATCAATCAGATGGAAATCCAGTTCGATTTGCTCGATATTCAAGCGCAGCAGGGAATTCAGAAATTCCCGTAATACATTGGGCTTTTGATGGATCGGGCTGCCGATTAATACGCGTGTCTTATTCATTGCGGCCTCCTTGGGGGACTCTCCCTTTCTTCCGAGAGGTATAGGTATGTTCTCAATATATTTACAGTGAGAGAGTAATAATCCTTATTTCGCAAAGTTCTTATAGTAAATTAGAAATGAGAGTTGGATAAATTGAACTTTTTAGATATATTAATTTTGATGAATCTGCTGTACAATTACCGGATAATTAGATAAGAATGCAGCCAGATGAGCACAGGAATGAGACTATGGATAAATCACCACTAAAAGTTCAGTAGTTAATCAATCTGTTACTGGCCATGAATCCTCGTGCGGATGTGTTCTGGGATGATGGAAAGGGTGAATACCGACCTCTGCTGAATGAGGATGCTGAGGAAATTGATTGCACCGGAAGAGACAGCGAAGACTGAAGCTCATATTGGTGGCTGAACAGAGTTTGATTATTGCGACCCTTGGCATACTGTATTCGGAAGAGTCATTTCAGGTATGGACCCTGTGGATACTTTAAGGCGTGGGGATGTCATGAAAAAGGTTGAAACTATCAGTTCCCTCAATATTACATTAATGTGAAATGCTATCCATTGTAATTCCTAGTATCCCGATATACAATATAAAAACAAACAAAGACAATATAGACACGGGGGAGAAACTTATGCGTAGAGGATTATCTGGAGTTATTACTTTGGTTTTGTTAACATTTTTGATTAGCGCGTGCTCCGGGGGAAATAACGCCGCTTCGACAAATACAAATCAGACGCCTACGGCTACTGAAGGATCGACAGCAAGCACTGAACCAAAAGATGGCGGCAACTTAATTATTGGGGTCGCTGCAGATCCTGTCATTCTAAATCCGAACTATGCAGGTGATCGTGTCAGTCTGACGATTGACCAAGCGCTCTACGCGCCATTGTTCCAAGTGAATAACGGAGAGAAGACCTTCTACTTGGCAGACAGCCTGACACTTTCCGAAGATAACCTGACTTATACATTGAAACTGAAAAGTGGACTAACTTGGCATGACGGAGAAAAGCTTACAGCTGACGATGTCGTGTTCACGATTGATAGCATCCTCGATGAGAAGCAAAACAGCATGCTGAGAGCGAACTTATTCATCGGTGATAAACCCGTTAAGGCAGTTAAGGTGGATGATCTGACTGTAGAGTTCAAGCTTCCGCAGGTCAGCCCAGCTTTTGAAGCTACACTAGTGCAAGTATTTCCGATTCCAAAGCATATTTTTGAGAATGAGACGGATCTAGAGAAAAGCACCAAGAATGCTGCTCCGGTTGGATCTGGCCCATTTAAATTTAAAGAATACAAAGCAGGCGAATATGTTACACTCGAGAGATTTGACAACTACTTTGGCGGCAAACCACATCTTGATTCTATAACGTACCGGATTGCTAAAGATACGAATGCTGCGAATCTCGCACTTCAGAATGGTGAGATCAACATTAAGTATCTAGATCCACAGGATGTTGGAACGATTGAGGCTTCGAACAATTTCGAAATCCTGCCTTATAGTGAAGGCCGATTGTCCTACCTGTTGTTCAATGCAAACAGTGATAGAGGTGCTCTTGCTAAAAAAGAAGTTCGTCAAGCCTTGTCTTTAGCCCTAAATCGTGATGAAATCATTCAGGCTGCTTATACTTCTAACGAGTATGCAGACCCGGCGAAGTCCTTTTTGACTCCGGATGCATTGTTCTATACTAATGACGTACCTTCTTTTGATAATGATGTAGAAAAAGCCAAAGAGCTTCTGCAATCGGCAGGGGCTAGCGATCTGAAATTGAGATTGATTGTATCGAGCGGTAATAAAGCTCAGGAAGCCATTTCACTATACGTGCAGCAAAAGCTAAAGGCCATTGGCGCTGAAGTTGAACTGCAAAATATGGATGCCTCGGCATATGGCCAGAAATTCAGTGATATGAATTCAACAGATTTTGAACTTGCGATTGCAGGTTATATTATGGGTTACGATCCTGATGCTTACAGAATTTTGTATACTTCTACTGCAGACTCTAACTACTCGCATTATAATAATGCTGAAGTCGATAAGTTGTTCAATGATGGTGCAGGAGAAGCAGATGTAACTAAACGTGGTGAGATCTATAAGAAGATCCAAGAGATCATTGCTGACGATGCACCGATTTATCCAATTGCTAATACTAAGACTATCGTAGCTGTCTCCAAGAACTACGGCGGTCTAGAAGAAGCAGTCTTGAAGCCTGTCGTTATTTTTGAAGATTTATCGAAAATCTACCTTAAATAAGAACGGGAAAAAATAAGCTGGTCAATCCAGCTTATTTTTTTACCGATATAGAACTGGGAGAATATACGTATGAGACAACTTATCGTCCGAAGATTACTGCAAACCCTGCCGATGCTGTTTTTTGTCTCGGTTGTGTGCTTTGCGATGATTAAGCTGGCTCCGGGGGATCCGGTACTATCCTTCGTTACGCCGAATATGCACGCGGATGATATTGAGCGCATCCGGCATAACCTTGGGCTGGATAAGCCAGCCTACATTCAATATTTTATATGGATCAAAGAAGTACTGCAGGGCAATTTCGGTTATTCCCTTGTGAATCATCAGCCTGTATTGGAGCAAATTCTAGAACGTTTACCTGCAACAGCAGGTTTGATGGGCAGTGCAATCGGCTTAGCCGTTCTGTTGGCGATCCCGATGGGTCTGCTTGCTGGAGCTAACCGGAACCGCTGGGTGGATAAACTAATTAATTTTTTATCCTATATAGGAATTTCAGTGCCTTTATTTTGGCTGGCCATCTTACTTATGTACTTATTCGCAATTAAGCTGCACCTGCTGCCTATAATGGGGATGCGAACCATTGGTGTGGAATCAGCGGTTGATGTATTGAAGCATGGTATTTTGCCTTGCACTGTATTGGCGTTTGGATTTCTGGCCGGTTACGTACGATACATCCGCTCTAGTACGATTGGACAGCTAAAAGAAGAATATGTGCAGATTCAATATGCTTTTGGATCCAGCAAGACAACGATTCTGTTCCGTCACGTGCTTAAGCATGTACTGTTGCCAGTAATTACATTGCTCGGGATGTCGATGGGTGATCTGGTGGCGGGTGCAATTGTAACGGAGACGGTATTTTCATGGCCGGGTATTGGCTCTTTAGGGATGACTGCGGTTAAAGGGATGGATTATCCCGTAATTATGGGAATAACTTTGTTCTCTTCTTTAATGCTGATCATCGGCAATCTGGTCGCGGATATTCTATATAGCTTCGTGGACCCACGAATTAAATTAACGAGGTGACCTCATGAATCGCAGTAAATGGAAAAGTGTTGGAGATGAGCTATTTACGAATAAATTGGGTGTCGCAGCCCTCATTACTTTAATCGTCTTCACACTAGGCTCTATATTTGCTTTTTTATCCGGACATGATCCGAATGCAATGGATGTTTTGGCACGTTTGAAAGCACCCGGGGCGGATCATTGGTTTGGTACGGATGATTACGGCCGGGATTATTTTGCCCGAGCTTTGTATGGTGGCCGGGTATCTTTGCTAGTTGGTTTTGCTTCAATGATCATCGCCACGGGTATAGGTGTGACGGTGGGCGTAATCAGTGGATATTTTGGCGGATGGATTGATAATCTATTGATGCGGATGCTTGATGTAGTGATGTCCATTCCATCTTTCCTTGTGCTGCTGCTGCTCAGCGTATTTCTGAAGCCGAGTGTAGGAAACATCATTTTAATTATTGCTCTATTAATGTGGATGAACATTGCCCGTGTGATTCGTGCGGAGACGATGACGATTAAAGAACGGGAATATGTACTGTATGCAAAAGCTTCCGGCCAGAGCAACTTCGGAATTATTTGGCGTCATATTCTTCCGGGGCTAGTACCTGTTGTGATTGTAGGTGCGACGAATAATATCGCTTCCGCGATTATGATGGAGTCGTCCCTAAGCTTCCTTGGGTTCGGGGTACAACCTCCGAATGCCACTTGGGGCAGTATGCTTAACAATGCGCAGGGATATATCGCTCAGGCACCTTATTTGGCATTGTTCCCGGGGTTATTGATACTATTAACGGTTCTGAGCTTTAATGTTCTGGGCGATATTTTGCGGGTTGGCTTTGAACCGAAGCTGATCCGAAGATAGGAGTGTGAAGACATCATGACGGAACGGCTATTGTCTGTTGAGAATTTGAAGGTTTCCTTCCAAACTCGGGATGGAGAGAATCAGGCAGTTCGTGGCGTTAGCTTTCATATAGATGCTGGAGAAACGGTAGGGATTGTTGGTGAATCCGGAAGCGGGAAAAGTGTAACTGCGAAGGCGATTATGTCGTTGATTACACCTCCGGGTAAAATTATCGCTGGAAATATTAATTTTCGTGGTGACAATTTATCTAACCTTTCGGAAAAAGAGTGGAGAAAACTGCGCGGTAACCGCATAGCGATGGTGTTTCAGGACCCCATGACTTCTCTTAATCCTGTGAAAAAAATCGGCCAGCAGCTTACGGAGGTCATCCGGCGGCATCGCGGCTTAAATAAGGAAGCAGCGTTTAAAGAGGCAGCAAGTATCCTGCGGCAGGTGGGCATTAATAATCCTGAGCAGCGGCTGCAGCAGTATCCGCATGAATTCAGCGGCGGGATGCGGCAGCGGGTCATGATCGCTATGGCTCTTTCCTGCCAGCCAGAGCTATTGATTGCGGATGAGCCGACAACTGCGCTTGATGTAACAATACAGGCCCAAATTCTTGATCTTTTTAAAGAGCTAAAAAATAATACCAGTACAGCTATAGCGCTGATCACCCATGATTTGGGTGTGGTGGCTCAGGTATGTACACGGGTTATCGTAATGTATGGTGGACTAGTGATGGAGGAAGGTACGGTGGAGGATATTTTTTATCGCCCACAGCATCCTTACACGAAAGGTCTGCTTCGCTCCATTCCGAAACGTGACGGCAAATCGCGTGAACGTCTAATTCCAATCGAAGGCACACCTCCGGATTTGTTGAATCCTCCTTCTGGCTGTCCCTTTATGGAACGTTGCCCTAATGCTTTTGCCCGTTGCAGCGAACGTCCTCCGGTAATCGAATTATCGCCCGGTCACCGTTCGATGTGCTGGTTAGCAGATGGCGTGCAGGAGACTCCAGCCGTAGCTGGCGTTGAAGGGAGCGGTTCGGTTGAGTGACAATAAGATTCTAGTGGACGTAAATAATCTCAAAAAACATTTCTCCAAAGGCAAGGATATGTGGGGACGCGATACATCGGTGCTTAAGGCAGTAGATGGCGTAAGCTTTCAGATTCGTCAGGGAGAGACCTTTGGGCTGGTTGGAGAGTCGGGAAGCGGCAAGTCCACGGTTGGACGCTGCTTGCTGCGCTTATATGACTACACAGACGGTGAAGTGTCTTTTGACGGGCAGCCGCTGAGCAAGCTTGGAGAGAAGCAGCTAAAACCTTTTCGCAGACGCATTCAGTCGATCTTCCAAGATCCCTATTCATCACTTAATCCAAGCTTAAGTGTGCTTGATCTGATCAGTGAGCCGATGAAAATCCACGGTATCCACGAAGGTGAAGAACGCAAAGAAGCTGTTGCGGCATTGCTGGAAAAGGTAGGTTTAAAAAGAGAACATCTCTACCGCTTCCCGCATGAATTCAGCGGTGGCCAACGCCAGCGGATTTCGATTGCCAGAGCATTGTCCGTAAGACCTGAGTTTGTCGTGTGTGATGAACCGATCTCAGCGCTGGACGTGTCTGTCCAGGCTCAGGTAGTGAACATGCTGGAGGATTTGCAGTCCGAATTCGGCTTGACCTATCTCTTTGTCGCACATGATCTGTCGATGGTACGGCATATTTCTGACCGGATCGGCGTGATGTATGGCGGTCGTCTAGTGGAGGTAGCCGAAAGTGATGAGCTGTACGAGAATCCTATTCATCCTTATACAAAGGCGCTGCTGTCTTCCATCTTGGAGACGGATCCCCGGCGGGCCAATCAGAGAATTATTTTAGACGGATATTCGCAAGAGTATGGCAGAGCTGAGACTTCCACACTACAGGAAGTAAGTCCGGGCCATTATGTTGCTTATGATTTTACGGTATGATTAGACTCTATATATAGATTGGGAGGGATCAGAATGTCAGAGAACTTAAACCGGGTAAAGTTATCCCAGTGGGATGCGTTATTGGTGGAATCACTCCGCTCCTTGGGGTGGTCTGATGAGGATATTCTTCGTAAAGTGGCAGAGGGCGATTTGCCCGTTGACAAGAGCGAATACCAATTTGATTATAAGCAGCTGACTACGTTGCAGTCAGAGCAGCCGGAGTTGTTCGGGCAAGCGGTGAAGACAGGCTATCAGATTAAATACAACACGATTCGTGGGATTCGCAGCTGGATATGGGTAGCTCTGGGCAAAGAAGCGGCTCTGGAGCTTGAGGAAGGTAAGGAAGCCGCTGAGGTGGCTTTAACCTTGGCCGAGAAGGAACGTTTGGCTTCTGTGTTATCCTTCGGTTGGCAGATCGAGAGCGATACGAAGGCAGCGGTTGGAGATACAGCTGTCTACCGGATTGCACCGATTGGACGTTAAGCTGAATAGCTACAGTAAAAAACGATTGTTGCGGGGAAGGACTCCCTGTGCACAATCGTTTTTTTGTTATATTTCTCGCTTAAATGCTTATCTTTAATATACGCTTACCGCTGGGTAAAATACCTCATAGTGTGCAGCCTCAATCCAGCTTCCTGTCTTAAAATCTCTGCCCCGGACAAGCACTTTATCGCTATACACTTCTACATAGAAGCCTTGGCTGCCCTCTTTATGTTTATCTTCATTAGTCCAAAGATAGGCGACAGAAGCAGCATTAAACATCGTTGCGATCTCTCCATCGCCAGGGAACATAGTGTTGTCTACCTCCAGCTCCCAATGGGTATGTCCAGTGAATAACAAGGTCTGAGGGTATCTCGACAGGATTTCTTTTAATTCCTTATCTTGTGTGACACCATACCAATCTTGCGATTCCAGCGATCCGGCTACGGTGTCTTTAAGCGGTTGATGCAGGAAGAGAAAGATAGGCTGATCTGGTGAAGCTTGTTCTCCAAGCTTATGCTCCAGCCAATCAAGCTGTTCAGAAGAAAGATCACAGAATTTGGGCAATCCTTGTTCTGTCCCTAGCATAATAAAATGATAGCCATTGACCCAGTGATCATGATAGGGTCCGGACATTCCGGTCTGTGACGTATACATTCCTAAACGTGATTCCCAATTTCCGAGGCCCACATCATGATTGCCTAAGGTAAAGGTAATCCCGGGCAGTTCGGTTTTGTATTGTTTGAGGATACGAAGCATTTCTTCGTATTCAGCAGGGAAGCCGTGGTCTGTGACATCACCGATATGCATAATCCCGCTGCTGCCTTCCCCATGCGCTGCTATATCACGGAGAGCCAGCTCGAAGTTAAGATTGTACTCATGATTGCGGTCAGCAGTGACATGGGTATCCGTAATGATCTGAAAGGTGATAACTGGTTTATCTTCAGGTGATGTGTTCGTACTCATGTTTGGGCATCCTCCTTCATCTATGAACCTATCCAATACTGTTGCTGTTCGCTAATGCGTCTTGCCGCTAATATTCAGTCCTATGATCCCGACAATGATGACGGCTATCCAAAGTAGTGAGGATAGGGTTAGCTTTTCTTCAAAGAACAGGGTTCCTATGAAGGAAATCAGGATGATTCCCGCTCCTGACCATATCGCATAAGCTACGCCTACCTTAATAGAGGTGAGAGCATAATTCAGGGAGGTGAAGCTGGCTCCATAGAACAGGAACATAAGCACGGAAGGCCAGAGCTGGGTGAACCCTTGAGATATTTTCATTGAGAGGGTCCCTGAGAGTTCGAACACAATAGCCAGCGCCAGAAACATCCATGCCCATATTCCTTCTATTCTCACAGGGAAGTAACCTCAATTCTGAGCTCAGCATAAGATTGTACAATGAGATCTGCATCCGGGAGAATATGTGTTGAAGCACTAGTACCGTCGCTTTCTGCTAGGCCGATAGCTACCTGTACACCCGCTGCTTTAGCCATTCGCATATCCCCGTTAGTATCGCCGATAACCGCTGTGTACGCGGGTTCCACGGCTAACCTTTTGCAGGCAAGCTGCACCATGTCGGGGAAAGGTTTACCCTGATCCACAAGATCTGTTCCAATTACCTCGGAGAAATAATGCCGTATGCCCAGCCATTGGAGATGTTTGTCTGCGGCCTCTGTTTCATCTGCGGTCACCACGGCGAGAGGAATGCCTGCACTCACACACTCATCAAGAAAACGATGAAGTCCCGGAAGGGAGTGAACGGGGCGTTTCTCTTCTAACCTAACATCCGCTTCGAGACGGCATTGATGGACAAGCTCCATGGACTCCGCCCAAGATAAACCTTGCAGATAACCCTGCCATGACAGAATGGCATAAAGATCACTCATAGTCCCCATAGCCAGCGGTCCGTTGCGATCATAATCGGTAATGCTCCCCTGGGCATTGTGTACAGTTCCCATTAATGCAGGGAGCTGCTCTCCTGCAATCTGTAGTCCTTTTTCCTTCATATACTTCGTGAATCTCTCTAAAAAACATTCGCCCCAGCTGCCCCAGAGGGATACGAACTGGAGCAGCGTACCATCCTTATCGAATAGAATAGCTGCTACAGCATATCTGCCTTGTGGAGTGATGAGCTCAGACATGAAGTCCACCGCCCTTTATTTTAATTTATCAAGCGCTGCTTGTGCCGTTTCTTGTGCTTCCTTAAGTGCTTGTGCTGCTGGGATATTCTCAATCTGCAGCTTATCTGCGGCGATTGTCAACGCATCGTTAATTTTGCCGCCAGTTGGGTCTTGGAAAGGTGCAGAACCATGAGAAGCTTGCATCAATGGAACCTTAATCTGTGGATTGCTTTCGCTGAATGACACAAACGCCGGGTCTTGCAATGCGGATTGGCGCACCGAAATATATCCCGTATTAATGGACCAGGACGCAGTATTCTCAGCATTCGTGAAGTAGGTTAGCCATTTCATAGCTGCTTCCTTTTCACTGTCGCTGGCTTTGGATAGAATGCCGGCCATAAGGGCTTGGGCTACGGGTTTGCCCTCACCGATCCCTGCCCAGCCTGGCTGCTCCATAGCCGAAACAATGCTGAAGTCCAAGTCGCCCTGATCGCCGCTGGAGCCGGTGTAGCCTGCGGCTTGACCCTTCATTACATCGTCAATCGTCTTGTACCAATACTCCCAGCCTTGACCGCCGGAATGAATCCGCATGATCTTATCCTCGTGAATCCACTTGCGGAACAAATCCCAGGTTTCAATCCACTCTTTAGAGTCAACCATAACTTGTTTTCCATCCTCACTAAGGATAGTGCCTCCTTTGCTGAGTACGGCATCAATCATGTTCCCTGAACCCCACATAGGCTCCCAACCATAAAGGGTGGTTTTACCGCCGTCCTTCACTGTCATTTTCGCAGCTGCGGCAGCCAGATCTTCCCAAGTCTTTAGTGTGCTCGCATCAATTCCATTCTTCTCAAAAACATCTTTGCGGTAGTACATGACCTGCGTTGTTCCATACATCGGCAGGAAGTATTGCTTACCATCAACCTGGCCCTGATTTAGAAAGGTTTGGACAAAATCCTCTTTATTAAAATCTGGCTGCAGTGCCATAAGCTCGTCTATCGGAGCGAAATATCCTTTACGGGCCCAATCTACATTGGAGGAGAGAGCAGCCGCAGGTACTTTTCCTGTAGCGATAGCTGCTTGCAGCTTCTGTTCGGTTTCCGTGTAGTCTGCCTGCGCGATACCTTTGACGATGACCTCTTGCTGAGAGGTATTAAATTTCTGAATCAGTGCCTCCATATTCTCACCAAGCTTGCCGCCGAGACCATACCAGAATTCAATTGTTACCGGTGCATTTTGTGTGGGCGCAGCCTCTGTGGAGGGGGAGGAAGAAGCTCCATTCGCCGCTGTAACATTGCCTGTATTCGCATTTCCTCCGCAAGCTGTTAACATTGTAAATCCGGCAACTAAAGACAGGGTGGACAGTCTCTTCAATACGTTCATCATCATTCTCCTCTTATTAAAATAGAATTGTTAGCTTATCCTTTGCTGGAACCAGCGGTCATATTGACACTTTGCATGATCGTTTTCTGAGCTAGTAGAAATACTAGCAGCAACGGGGTGATGGTGAATGCGCTAGCGGCCATGATCAGCGGCCATTTTAATCCGTAAGCACCTCCTTGAGTAAAGAAACTACGCAGACCCGCCGAGACTAGCTGTAGATTAGGATCTTTGGTGATGAGCATCGGCCAGAAATAGTTATTGTACTGATCAATGAAGGTGATCAGGGCTAGCACAGCAAAGGAAGAACGTGTAATGGGGACAAGAATGGTCCACAGAATCCGCATATGTGAGGAACCGTCCACTTCTCCAGCCTCCACCAGCTCATGGGGAACCTGAAGGAAGGCCTGGCGAATTAGAAAGATGGAGAAGACACTTACACAGTTGGATAGAATTAATCCGGCATATGAATCCAGTAGATGGAGCTGGGACAATACCAAATATCCGGGAAGATAAACTGCGGTGGCTGGAACCATATAGCCGAAAAGAATAACGCCTGAGAACAGCCCTCTGAAGCGGAATTTCATATGCGTAAGCGCATAGGCCATCATCCCGGAATTTATGACCTGCAGAATAACAATCGACACAGCGACAAATATGCTATTGCCCATATATCTGAAGAAAGGGGCTTCGTGCCAGGCGGCTGAAAAATTACTCCACAGCGCATCCTTAGGCCAGATTGTGGGCGGAGACTGCCAGATTTCATCATTGGTTTTTAAGGCGCTGGTGACCATCCAATAGAAGGGGAAGGCCATGATCAGTGCAATAGCTGTAAAAAATAGATGGCGGGTCAGCTTGCCCACGCGTACGATCGTTGCATTCATCAGTCGTTCTCCTTTACAGCAGTTGTTATTGATAATGGGTTGTCCGTTTACTAACCTCTAGCGAGACTACGGATAGCAGCATACATATAAATACCAGAACCATTGCGACACTAGAGGCTTCTCCAATCTGAAAGGCTTCAAAGGCAGACTGATAATACATGTAGAGCAAGGTACGTGTTGATCCTGAGGGTCCACCTTGTGTAAGTACGTTAATCTGGTCGTAAGCCTGTAACGCCCCGATGATCTGTACGATGAACAGAAACAGTGTCGTTGGCGAGATTAGCGGTAAAGTAATACGGCTGAATTTTTGAACAGCATTTGCTCCATCCAGTTGAGCTGCTTCCAGCAGATCCGTAGGGACATTGCGTAGTGCCACCAAGTAAAAAATCATCGCCCAGCCTACCGATTTCCATATTGTCACGAGCAGAACGCCAAGCAGCGCCCATTTAGGGTCTTGAAGCCAACCGATTTTTTCTAGACCTAAGAGGTCAAGTACAGTATTGGCAAGGCCGATTTCGGGTTCATAGATCCAGGACCAGACAATGGATACAGCCACGGTCGGCGTGACCCAAGGGGAGAACAGCAATACCTGATAGAGGGTGGACCCTTTCAGCTTCCCGTTCATCAGGAGTGCTAGTCCAAGTCCGATCAGAATAACGGGCAGCACACTTCCGGCACAGAATAACAGAGTCACTCTAAGTGCTTTATAGAAGGCAGGATTGCTGAACAGATCCAGATAGTTGGTTAGTCCGACAAAGGTTTTCTCAGGGCTCATGAAGTCCCATTCGGTAAAGCTGAGATAAAATACATAAAGTAATGGCGCTAGCCAAAATACAACGAATGGAATCATTGCCGGCAAGGTGAAGAGCACCGGTTTCAACTCCCCTATAAATCTCGAACGTTTCATTATTCTGTCGATACCCCATTCCATCTTCTGTTTTTTGCGGTATAATTCTGAGGAAAGCTCTTCCGTTCAAAAAAAATTGTACACTCATCGGGCGGCTGCGTGGTCAAGTGGACGTAAAGATCGATGCGAGATTATGTAAAAAATTAAGAGATTAGCGCAGGTAGTTGCTATTTTGTGTAAAATAGAAGGGTAGATTCTAAGTGGAATGAAGGTGCAGCTATGAAACAGGTAGCCTTTGGTGAAGAGAATAAAGACTTATCTCCACGCGAGCAGCTGCTGCGTCCGATGATCGATGCGATTGCTCAGACGATGGACCTATATGGTGCGAATTATTCATTCGGGCAGCTGTATGGAATTATGTTCTTTGAAGACCGTCCGATGACGCTTGAAGAGATGAAGAATGTGATGAATATGAGCAAGAGTAATATGAGCTATGGAGTCCGTTCTTTGATGGCCTCCAAGATGGTCACTAAGCTGGAGGAGAAGCGGGACCGAAAGGATCTGTATGCAGTGGAAACAGATTTCTTTCAGACCTTTAAGAACTTTTTTGGGATGAAGCTACAGCGGGAGATTGATGTCATGAAGCACGCTTTAGACGTTGTCATTCCTGAGCTGGAGGGATTGGTTCAAGCCGTGGATACGTCTGAGGAGGAGCGGCAATTCTGCCTGAAGGATCTGGAGAAGCTGGAGCATGCCGTTCAATATTATCATTGGCTGCAGCAGTTCGTGGACGAGCTTGGGGAAGAGAATTACTTCGCAGATAAGAGAAGGTCCTAGACCGTCTACAATCACATATAGATGTACATAATTGTATATAGATCTCCATTTTTGCGGGGTGTTCCTTAAGCCGGTTCAGGCTTGAGGTTCGCCCTCTTTTTTATGATAAAGAAACAAAAATAAGAAGAAAATGTAACCAATAGCAGGTGGAACTTCCATAAAATATATAGTTACATAGGGACAAGAAATGTTGTTAAGGAGATTCTGAGATTGAAAACAAAAAAATATATGCTGCTTGTTGTCATAGTTCTACTGCTGAGCCTTGCTGCTATTTTGAATACACAACGTGAACCTTCAACAATTATTATTAACGTAAATGGTCAAATGATAAAGACGATAGCTGCCAACCCAGCCTCGCCTGATGATCTTATGATCCCGAAGGCGGTAGCTGAACAGGCACTAAATACACAAATCGGCTGGCAGAAATCCGGACCTCTTCCAAAAGGTATTTACTACAGAGATCAGGTGGCTGTGCTGATGTATCATCATCTTTCTGAGAAGCCCATGCCACAGTTTCCTTGGGTGTTATCGGTTGATCGGTTTGATGATCAAATGAATCTGCTGAAGCAGGAAGGTTTTCATGTGATCAACATGGCGGAATACCGTGAATTTATGCTGAATAACGGCGCAGTTCCGGACAATGCAGTGCTGCTGACCTTTGATGATGGATATGAGAGTTTCTATAAATTGGCGTTCCCCGTTTTGCAAAAATACGGATATACAGCCGTTAATTTTGTTATCGTATCTACAATAGATCACCCAGATCCGAATAGCGTACCGAAGCTCACTTGGGAGCAAATGCGGGAAATGAAGCATGCTGGGATGGGATTTTATAGTCATACCTATGATTTGCACCATTATGGGGTTGTCGATGCCGAGGGCGGGCAGCGGCCAGCTGCAAGTGCCTTGTTATATGTTGATGATGAGAACAGGAATGAGATGAATGTCGAATACTACAGCAGAGTTACACGTGATCTGGCTAAGGCGGAGCAAAGGCTGAAGGAAGAATTGGGCAATACGGATTCGGCGATAGCTTTTCCTTATGGGTCCTACAATGACAGATTGCTGGCTGTTTGTGATTCGCTGGGGATTTCGCTGACCTTCAAAATTGAGGATGGGATTAACACCAGAGCGGATCGGAATGCCGCACGAATTAACGGGGGAAGTGAGACACTTACCGCTGCGTTGACGCTTGATCAGATGAAGCATATCGATTTGCCTATGGAATTGACCTTGAACAACCAAAAGGTGAATATGGTAAGGAATTCTCCTGAAATGAGGAAGGGAACCTTGATGGTTCCATTTCATCAATTATGCAAAGATCTGCATATAGATATGAAATATGATCCGAAACGCCGAATCGTTGAATTGATTCATATGGATGCAGGAGCATGAAAAGTGTCACTTTTATAGATGATGAGATTACAAAAAGTGAGTAAATTCGTCATTTTAGGCGAATCACTAGTTGCTATAAGTGAATTCCTTACTGTAGACTATAAACAGAGTACTAATTGGTAAGCGAATGGAGAGAACTGATGGAATTGTTTAAGCGTTATTACGCAAATTTAACGGTCCGGCGTTTTTTGATTTTAGGATTGGTTGCTCTACTGCTATTCAGTATTAGAGATATGCTTAATTTGGTACTGTTGACGTTTTTGATTGCGTATGTAATGAATAGCTTTCAAGTGCTGCTAACGAAGCGCATTAACAAATATGTAGCAGTTAACAGCAAAGTGATTATTGTTATTCTATACCTTGCCTTAATCGCTGTAATTGTCATAACCCTCGTTAATTATCTGCCTAAGGTTTTCATACAGATTAAACAGTTAACGAATTTTTTGACCAATTTGACCCCTGAGAACATCCCGCAGAATGATATAGTGCAGTATATATTCGCCCAGCTTAAGGATTTGAACTATCAGTCGTACATGAAAGACGGTATTGAATATGTCTTGAAAATAAGCAATTGGGGCACCAGCTTTGTTTTATCAACTATTTTGAGCTTTGTATTTATACTTGAGAAGAACAGGATCGTTAGTTTCACTTCCCGCCTTAAAGAGAGCAAAATCTCTTGGTTCTATGTAGAGCTTGAGTATTTTGGCAGAAAATTTATCTCCTCTTTCGGAAAAGTGATCGAAGCACAAATTCTGATCGCGTTGTTTAATACATGCTTTACGGTGATCGGGCTCTGGATTTTAGGTTTTCCTTACCTTTTCGCATTATCCATTATGATCTTCTTGCTTAGTTTAATTCCGGTTGTAGGTTTTGTTATCTCGCTAATCCCACTTTGTATTATTGGTTACAATATTGGTGGCCTAGTCATGACTATCTATGTACTGGCAATGATTGCCGTGCTTCATTTTGTAGAAGGCTACTTCCTAAATCCTAAACTGATGTCATCCAAAATGAATTTGCCTATGTTCTATACGTTTATCGTGTTGTTATTCTCTGAGCATTATCTCGGGGTTTGGGGTCTGATTCTGGGGATTCCGATCTTTGTATTCTTCCTTGATATTCTGGAGATTAACAGAGAGAACAAGATAGGGACTTAGGGATTCTGTTATAAAATAAGTATTAAATATACAAAACCCGGCTAAATGGAAGATCCATTTAGCCGGGTTTTTTTTGTGTATGTTACAGCGTCGCTGTATGTATTCCCTTAACCGAAGGAAGTATGGACACTATCTGAAACGATGTCCCTCAGCTCCGCTTTATATGCCGCATACTGCTCGGTTGTTATGCTTCCAGCGGCTAACCGTGAATCCAATTGATCCGTTAGCTGGGCAACCTGTAGATCGATTACAGCTTCAATATCTTGGCCTTGTTCTGATGCAATATCTTGAAGTGACTTACCGTCATATATGGCCTCGTATAGATCCTCGTCCGTTGGCTGGTTAAGTACCTCCAATAATTCGTCTTGATCCGCGACCTCTGCCGTGGACCATTTTACAGGCGAACTTGCATTAGCGGTAAGACTAGTCCAAGCATTTCCGAAAGACATCACTACAACTACCGTTCCGACTATGATCACTCTTTTTATATCCATTAGAGTCCTCTTTTCTTGTTCTGCAATAACTTATCTTGCTTAAGCATCCGTCTAAAGTATCGTTTAAAATGGGTTCTAACTAGTTATATTGTAACCCGCGAAGCTGAACTGAAGCTTAAGCAATATTAAAAATAACCTAAAGATTTAACACGGCTATGATATAGCGATAATACACCGCAGGTATACTTTCCAGATGAGATTCATTGCATATTTATGCATTGAATCACAATCAAACAAATGGGGAGTGTTCGGAGTTTTGAGAATAACAGCAAAAGCTAAACGTTTATTTTCCAGCATAATTGCCAGCAGTTTGATGTTGGGAATCATGGCTCCAGCAGGATATGCCGAAGAGCAGCAGCTGGAGACGGAGCAGACATCTTCCGAATTAGAGGCGCATTTTGATGAACAGGTTGAGCTCGACACGCTTTTAAGTCAACCGACTGTAATGGCAGAGGTGTACGCGGTACCTAATAATCCAGGAGCGCTACTGATTACAGAGGTTGTTCCGGATACTAAAAATGTAAAAGGGACAGATGGAACCTCTGTAGATGGTTACGAGTTTGTTGAGGTCTACAATAATACGGACAAGCCGGTTAATTTTAAGGATTATTATTTCTTTTATAATGACAAAGATTCATGGGCACCTAATGGTGATGCTGTAATACCGGCGCATGGAAATATTGTTTTCTGGATTATGAACGGCAATAATCTGAATGTTCCTACGGAGGATTTCATCAAAAACTTTAATCCTTCTGCAGCTTTGCAGGAAGGAGTGAATCTGTTCCGGATCAACGGTGGCGGGGGGATGGCTAACACTTCTGCGCGTAATTTACAAATTAAAAGCAAAGCAGGAGATACGCTAATTGTTTCTGCTTCCTATGGAAAAGAACAGGTGAAGGAGAATAACGGGATCTTCTATCAATACTTGCAAGCAGATAGCTCCGTTATGAACCTCATGGTGAATTCGGGAACGGTTGTGGCTACGCCTGGAACCGTAGAGGCAGAACAAGTGCCTGAGCTAGTTCCTGGGAACAAGCAGCCAGTGATTAAACATATTGCACAGAGTAGTGTCGATCCAGCCGATCTCCCTATCAGTGCGAAGATTACTAATCTGGAAAGCGGGGCAGATGGATCACTACCTGTAGTGAAGCTACAGTATGGCTCTCCTTCTCAGGCGAAAGATACGGTAATCACCATGACCTCAAAAGGTGGGGATGAATATGCGGCAATGATTCCTGCAGCTGCGCTGGAAGAGCCGGAGCTGCATTACAGCATCCGCGTTAATAATGTGACAGAGAGTTATTCTGTTCATGTGAACCTGCCGGCGTTTGATTCGAATAATGTGCCGCCGTTGTTAATCACAGAGCTGCTGCCGAATTCGACGAATGTAAAAGGAACGAGCAGCGACGCTTTTGAATTCATTGAGATCTATAACAATACTGATGCACCTGTTAATTTCAAGGACTACAAGGTCTATTATCGTTATCCTGATAAAGGTAACGCTTCCGATGTGAAGTGGCCTTCGACGCCAGAGAACTTTCTGATTCCTGCACAGCAGTCCGTGGTGTTCTGGGTTATTAATAGTGCCAATAGTACTTACACTGCTAATGATTTCAATACAGAATTCAACACAAACTTAATTGAAGGCACCAATCTCTTTTTGATCAAAAGCGATGGTATGGCGAACTCTGGCCGCCGGGCAGTCGTAATCAAAAGTAACACGGAAAAAGAAATTTCCTCCGCGTATTATGATGCTGACCTCACCTACGATGGTGGAGCTAAAGGTGATGACACCAAAGAGAATAAAGCCCTTCTATATAAGTATCCTGTGAATGGGCTGAGCAAAATGCTCAAGATCAGTACGGGGTCAGCCGTTCCGTCACCAGGCCAGACGGATGTAACACAACTTCCAAGCACACCGATCCATGTGGAGCCGGATACAGAGAAACCAACAGTAGAAGATCTGACGGGCGTAACGGAGATTGATCAGTCGCTGGGTCTCGATTTGAAGGCTTTTGCTGATGACAATAAAGCTGTTACTTCTGTGGAAGTTAGAGTGTCTTCGGACAAGCAGCCGGAGGCTGTTAGCCACAATCTATCCCAAGACTTCAACGACAGCTTGTATCACTTCAAATTGACCTCTGCGGATTTGATTGGCAGAAATGAAATCCAGTATTACTTTGTTGTTTCTGATGGAACGAATGAAACACAATCTCCAGTAATGAAAGTAAAAGTTACAGGAGGACAGGATCAATCACCCCTTCGTTTGAATGTGAAGGAAGGGCAGTTGATCAATGGCTCCGTGACCGTAAAGGGAACCTCTGCCACCGCTAAGGCTGATGTCTTAGGCTTGAGCATTGACAGTAAGTTACTGGGCAATAACGAGACATATAATGCACTGGAGAATGATGCCTACTTTGTATTTGAAGCTAAAAATGTGGACTATTATTTTAAAAATGCGATCACGATGGGACCGGAAGAACTAGGAGATGCCAGTATTCTGTATACCTTTATGGACCCGATTACTACGTATACTACATTGACTTTTCCTATTTCTTCTGCCGCTTTAAAAAAGGGTACGGATAATGTGATTTACATTCGGGCGGGCTCTAAATCATCTCCATTTGATCCTCGTCCTGAGGAGAATAAGGATGATTTTGAAGTGAAAAATGTTCGTCTCCTGCTGGCAGATGGTACCGAAATTTGGGACCCGGCTTATGCAGAACGTGATAAGGAAATCAAGATGGGGGACAGCGCAGGTAAGCATGAATCCCTCGGCTTCCAGTTTGATCTAAAAGCGGATTTGTTCCGTTCAAAGGCGTACAACTGGAATACTAAGGAAGCAACTGACGGAGAACATAAAGTAACGCTTACCGAAGGTGTAACGAAAGTATCATCAAACGTAATTGTCGACAACACGCCACCATCCATCAAAGCATCCATAGAAGAAGGACAAACTTACCGTGGCAATTTTGAAATTGCTGCTGAAGTTAAGGATACTTATGCGGGTGTAGATAAGGTCAGCGTGAAGCTGGATGGTAATGTTATTGAACTGCCCTATGCTACTTCATCCGGGAAGTTATCGGCTGGGGAGCATACGCTTTCTATCACAGCCTTAGATAGGATTGGCAATCAGGCAGAAAAGGTCATTACATTCCATGTACCGAATGAGAATCCATTTGCGCCACTGCTTATTTCTCCTACAAACTGGGAGACCGCTGTAGGTACTAATCCGACTTTAAAGGTTAAGGTTGAAGATCCTAATCAGGATAAGATAAACGTTACCTTCTTTAGAGGATTTAAGTACGATGCTAACCATCCGGAGCAAGGCTTTGCTGGGTTTATAAATGCATCCGATACAGAGCCGCCGAAACAATCCGTACCTGCGGGCGAACAAGCGCTTAGCAGTGATGACTACAGTAAAATAAGTGCGGTGGACGGACAATATTTAATTAATGATGCTGTCAATCAATTCCCTTATCAGCGTTATGAAATTAAGCTGGATGAGTCGGTTAAGGCGTCAGATCGTGTAGATATTGAATGGAAAGGGAATTCGTTGCCGGGACGTAAAGTAAGTCTCTACGCATGGAGTCCAACTCAACAAAAATGGGTACAGCTGGATCATTTAATCGCTGGAACAGAGGATTTTGAGCTGAAATCCACGGTTACAGCTGGAGAATATGCTAATGGAAATAGCATTGCAGTAATGGTTCAGGACGAAATTGCTTCGGTGGCTAAGACAGCACCAACAGTAACACAAGATACGTATGACTTTTCTTTTGTATGGATGTCTGATACACAATATTATTCACAGAGCTACCCTTACATTTACCGTAAAAATGTAGAATGGATAGCTGACAACAAAGAGAGCTTGAACCTGAAGTATGTTATTCATACAGGAGATATCGTGGATAAATCCTATCAGGAGTATGAGTGGAAGGAAGCTGACCGGGACATGAAGGTTCTGGAGGAAGCTAACATTCCTTATGGTGTTCTTGCGGGTAATCATGACGTAGGCCATCAAACCGGGGATTACACGAAATTCTGGGAGTATTTTGGAGAGTGGAGATTCAAGAATATGCCGACCTTCGGTGGCTCTTATGACAACAACAGGGGCCATTACGATTTAGTGTCTGCGAACGGAAATGATTTTGTTATTGTATACATGGGCTGGGGATTGGCTGAGGAAGAAATCGAATGGATGAATGAGATCGTTGCCCGTTATCCAGAGCGTAAAGCGATTCTTTGTCTCCATGAATACTTGCTGGTTTCTAATAACCGTGCGCCTATTGCAGATAAGATTTTTGAGATGGTTGTGAAACCTAACAAAAACGTAATCGCAGCACTGTCCGGCCATTATCATGATGCTGAGCTTAAGGTAGACGAGCTGGATGATAACGGTGACGGTATTCCAGACCGCAGTGTCTATCAAATGCTGGCAGATTATCAAGGCGCTGAAGAAGGGGGTCTCGGCTATATCCGTCTGCTTCAGTTCGATGTGGCTAATAACAAACTTCGCGTGAAGACTTATTCGCCTTATTTGGATGATTATAACTACTATGATGAAGACGAATATCCAGGCAAAGATGAGTTCGTTCTGGATCTGGATTTACAGCCTGTGACTAAACGTGTGGCTACCGACTATATCGGAGTCAAGGTTTACAGCGACCAGGAAATTGCGGCCAATCCACAAGTAGAGAGTGGCGCGGAGACTCAGGTCACTTGGCGTAAGCTGAATCCGGATAGCTACTACCAATGGTATACAAAGGTTGAGGATGATCACTCCGGTAGTGAGCTTTCAGATATCTGGGGCTTTTACACTGGAAAAGAGGATGTGATGCCGACACCAGAGGTGACACCAACACCAACACCGACACCAGAGGTATCGCCATCGCCAGAAGTGACGCCGACACCAGCACCAGAGGTGACAACGGCACCTCCGGTAGTTTTACCAGTGCCAACAGTGACTCCAACGCCTACAGCCACACCTGGAGCGGGAAAAGGAAACATTGAACTGGCATTAGGAAGTAATGGGACGTATACAGCTGATCCGTCAGCCTTGAAGAAACTGATAGAGGAAGCTGCTACAGGGGGAAGCCTAAAGATTAGCGCAGGCGGAGCAACCTCGGCTCAAGATCAGATTAGAATTGCTCTTGATGCAGCCGCTGTTCAACAGGCTGTCGATAAGAAGTTGAATTTGAATATTGTTTCATCTAACGTTACCTTGAGCGTACCAACAAGCTCCTTACCAGCTATTCCGGCAGGCAGTGATATGCTGCTACTAAGCATTGATACGAGTATGATATCTGTACAGGCCAATGACGCTGGAATGAGTCCATTCAGAGCTAACGTTACGCTGAACCTCAGTACATCTGCAGGAGGCAAAGAAACGGCTATCCACCAGCTTAAAGGTGCTGTTACGATTACCTTGACGCTGACTAAGGAACAGCTTGCTAAGCTTGATACAGATTTTGCGGGTGTCTATTATGTAAATGGCAGCACGTTGGAATATTTGGGTGGAGTGTTTAAGGATAATACTGTTACCTTCACAACAAATCACTTTTCCTCCTTTGCGGTACTGGAATACCATAAGCAATTTAGGGATACTGCTGGTCACTGGGCAGAGTCGTATATTTCCAAGCTGACGGCTAAGCATGTGATTAAAGGGATCGACGATACGCATTATGGACCACAGGCGAATGTAACCCGTGCAGATTTTGTTACACTGGCCGTTCGTTCTCTCGGATTGGATGAAGCAAATGGGGCTATCGTACAGAGTGCTTTTGCAGATGTATCTAAAGATGCTTATTATGCACAGTCGATAGACAAAGCTGTCCAGCTTGGATTGATCCAAGGCAGTGATGGCAAGTTCCGACCTAAAGATGCGATTACTCGTGAGGAGGCGGCAGTTGTCCTGCAGAAACTGATGCAGTATAAAGCAGGATTGCAAGCTTCCGTTGCTGCTGCTGCAAGCTTTAAGGATATGAATAGTGTATCTGAGTGGGCGAAGCAAGCGGTAATTGATTTGCAAGCAAAGGGAATCCTTGACGGCAAGGGCGACAATAACTTTGACCCTCGTGGCAAAGTGACCCGTGCTGAAATCGCAAAACTGTTATATGGAATAATCAAATTATAAGATAGGTTGGCAAAGGCAGGCAGAGGAGACTCTGGCCTGCTTTTTGTCTTTTTTGCGTGTAGTCTCCTTTTTCTTCTATGTAAAAAGGAAATTTCCACTATTCATATGATTTTTCATATATAATATTTTTGAATTAATTTTAAATTTTCAGAATCTTTCAAAATAAAAGTAAATTGCAAGGGAAGCTGGCATTGTCTCTTCTCTAGTACCGTTTTTGTTAGCAGTAATTCAGCTCTTTACGGCACTTCTTCCGCTTGGCGCAGGGCTTGGCATTCATTTATGGGTGCTTGTACTCCTCATCCTGTTATTCACCGACCCCTTCTTCTTTACGTATCAATATCCAACATACTGACCGCTGGTTTGGACTCATTCCATAATACATAGATTGGAGATACCGACTTTGAGAATGAAGTTAGCACATATCCTCCTTTTGCTTACTGCGGTTTTTGCGTTCCTTCTGTATCGGGGAAGCCTTGATTCCATCGATCAGCAGTTACAAGATCGTGTGATGCAGCACGAGAGAGATGTGGATACTACGATTGCTATCATCGGGATTGACGATCAGAGCTTGGAGGACTTCGGCAGCTGGCCATGGAGCAGAAATGTTCATGCCCAGCTCTTGGATACACTCTCCGAGGGCCATCCTGCAGTGATCGGCTTTGACCTCACATTCCCAGTGGGCTCGGAGGATCCGGAGGCAGATGCCGAATTCGCTGCGGCTGTCGCACGAGCGGGGAATGTAGTCCTGCCTGTATATGGCACGTTTGCCCCAAATACTGAGCAGGGGAAGATCGAAGCGTTGGAGTTATCCCAGCCGTTTGAGGCTTTAAGAGAGGCAGCGGCTGCGACCGCCCATATCAATACCATTACCGACATGGACCATGTGGTGCGTAAAGCTCTTTTTTCTTTTGACTATGAAGGTAAACCTATTAACAGCTTGTCATGGACACTCTATCAGAAATATCGAGAGGCGATGGGGGGGACTGCGGATCCGCAGAAGCTACCTTTAGATAAGTTTGGGCGCTTCTATATCCCCTATTCAGGCGGCAAGGGTGATTTTGAAGAGATTCCCTATTCGGAGGTGCTTAACGGGGAGGTTTCTCCATCCTATTTTGAGAATAGAATTGTGCTTATCGGGCCGTATGCTACAGGGTTTAAGGATGACTTTCTAACCCCGATCAGCGGTAAAAACACGTTATACGGCGTGGAAATACATGCGAATATTATTCAATCGCTGCTGGACAATAATTATAAACGCGTGCTGGATTGGAAGTGGAACGAAGTAGTTTTGTTACTAGCTGCACTCCTGGCATATCTACTATTCCGTAAAGTGAAGATGCTATATTCCTACGCTGTCATTGCGGTCATTATTGCACTCCTTATTTTTGCAGGTCGTTATTTCTATGATCAGGGAATGGTGATTTCACTAGGTTATGTGATTCCGTTTCTAATTATTAGCTGCATTGTCGTGATAGGGTTTCAATATTTAGAAGAACTGATGGAGAAACGTAGGGTTACGGATATCTTTGGCCGATATGTTGCCCCGCAAGTTGTGGATCAAATTCTTAAGAAGGGTCAAGAAGGATTGAAGCTGGGGGGGAGCCGCAGAGAGCTAACCTTGTTGTTCGTGGATATTCGCGGGTTTACTCCGTTGTCGGAGGCTGCTGAGCCTGAGGAGATTGTAGAGATTTTGAATGAGTATCTGGATCTCACCGCAGGTTGTATTTTTAAGTATGATGGCACATTGGACAAGTTTATCGGGGATGCCACGATGGCGATTTTTAATGCTCCATTGCTGCTGGAGGATCATCCGATGCAAGCGGTGAAGGCGGCGTGGGCGATGAAGGAAGGCTCGTCTGCAGTGGAACAAAAGCTGTTCGAGCGTTTTGGCTTAGTCGTGAAATTCGGCATTGGGGTGCACACTGGCCCAGCTGTATTCGGGAATATTGGCTCGAAGACACGGATGGATTATACAGCGATTGGAGACACCGTCAACACGGCGGCCCGTCTGGAAAGCAATGCGAAGCCTGGACAAATCCTCATTAGTGAAGCTACCTACGCTTTTGTAAAAGATAGAGTATCAGCTGTTTCATTAGGAGAGATCAAGGTAAAGGGCAAGGAGCAGGGAATCAGTGTCTATGAATTGGAGGGATTGAGATGAAGTCGTTAAAGCTTACACTGGCATTTGTTCTTTTGTTCAGTATTCTTTGGCCAGCGGTTGTCACAGAGGCGAAGGATAGCGTCAAAGTGGGGAAAATAACTGCGGTCTCAGGCAAGTCAGAGGTGAAGAAAAGCGGAGGAACCAAGAAATTTAATGCTTTCAAAGGGATGGCGATTACGCAAGGCGATACGATTATAACAGGCTCGGACGGACAAATCAGCCTCGACCTTGATGCCAACAAAGAAGTTACGATCGGAGCAAACACTACGCTTACCATCAGCCAACTAGTCGAAAGTGCCAAAGCGCTGGGCGGTAAGACAAGTCTGAAGCTTCAAAATGGGCAGGTCCTGATCAAGGTGAAAAAGAAGCTGGAGGGTGACTCCCGGTTTGAGATTGAGACCCCGACGGCTATTATGGGCGTTATGGGCACAGAGTTTTTTGTTAGCGTTAATAGCCAAGGCAATGTAGTCCTTAATGGTGGGGCAGGAATTAACGGCGATTATTTGGGAGTTCTGGAAGGAACAGTTCATGTAGTTTCGCCTGTAGATGCTACTCTTTCTCAATTAATAGGAGCCTCCCAACAGCTTATTATAGAGAATCAACAATGGATACAGGGGCACTTGTCCCTGAATGTATTGCCGCAATTTGCGTTAGAGCAGCATTTGGAATATCTGAACGAAGAAGGGAAATTAACCGAAGCAATAAAAGATCAGTTCGATCGACTATTTGAGCAAATAAAAGCTACTATGCCTGTCCACCCACCTATACCATCAATTCCACCTAAGATTAACTATGATCTATCTAGTCGGGCTCCCTTAGATATAACGAAACCAACACCACCGACGAGACCAACGCCGACACCGGAGCCGACGTCAACACCGAAACCGACGCCAACACCGGAACCAACAGCAACGCCAACACCGGAACCAACAGCAACGCCGACGCCGGAGCCGACAGCAACGCCGACACCGGAACCAACGGCAACACCGACGCCGGAACAGACGCCAACACCGGAGCCGACAGCAACGCCGACGCCCAATCCGCTTGACGCGCCTGAGCTGAACCAGCAGGAATTTAGAGAACATATCTATGACTATCTCGTCCGTAATAATGAGATTGCTTTGCCGTTTACGGCACCTTTAGCCTTTAATATCGCAGATGACTCTAATCCTAATGCTGCGAGGGATGGGGTGAGTGTTACTTTGAATCAGAGTGCGGACAAGCTCGATTTAGGAGAGGTATACATTCGAGAGAATGAGCTTATCATTCAACTGCGGGGATCACTTCCTTATAAGTCATTCGTTCAAATCAAGGTTAACGGTGGTTTGTTAAAGAATGCCCTTACCGGGGGGCAGGTACAGGAAGAGGATCAACAGATAGCAGACGGCGGGTTTTACTTTGAAGGAGAGATCACTCCGAGTTATTTTAATCATACGGGTCCTATAGGTGAAGATGAAGCACCGGAATTTATCATCCATTCGCTAGGTTATGATGTAGGGGAGATTAGATATCGTTATGAATATGATCTTGGAGATCCGTTACCGCTAGAAGATACGGATTATGTACTGGATCGGAATGATGAGAATACCTTTGTGCTTAAACTTACTCCAGAATTTTTGAATAGACTAACTCCCGAACCTTATAACGTTATCATTCCTCTGGTGAGGATTGAAGATACTGAAGACGGCCCTGTACAGGTAATAGTAGACACGCTTAAGATCAGCTTATCTTTGTTATTTTAAAGGCGCAATAACCTTCGGGAGGAGAAAATAACGTTATGAAAAAAGAACTCATCTCCATCGCTTGCGGAATTATGCTTATAAGCGCAGCCCTACCTAATATCGTAGCCGCAGAGGTATTGCAGCCTATAAGTGGTGACATTCAAGGGAGTATAGTCCAGAATGTTTCGTCTAATGTTGGACTCTCTCTTAAGCAACCGTTGGGAGTGGCAGCAGTGCCTGGCAGCAATGACCTCATTATTGTGCAGTCAGCAAGCGGCACAATTAGCAAGTGGAGTAACGGAACCCTACAGACGATAGCCGGAAAAGGTAATACTGGGTATAGTGATGGGCAGTCAGCAGAGGCTTTGTTTAATCATCCGACGTACACCGCCGCTGACAGTAAAGGTAATATCTATATCAGTGATACCGACAACCATGTGATCCGCAAAATAGAGGGAGGCACAGTCTACACCCTTGCAGGAACGGGAGTCGCCGGGTACAAGGATGGACAACCCAATGCGGCGCAGTTTAGCTCTCCGGGTGGCCTAGCCATAGACAGCAATAATAACTTATATGTAGCGGACACACTTAATCATGTGATTCGTAAAGTTACTCCAGAAGGGGTCGTTACTACATTTGCGGGTCAGCAGGGGAATGATGGTGCTTATCTGGATGGAGCGGTAGCTTCGGCAAAATTCAATGAGCCAGTGGGTCTTACGTTTGATGAGTCCGGTAATCTCTATGTAGCTGATAGCGGAAATCAGATGATCCGGTTGATTAAAGGCAGTAAGGTTGAGACCTTTGCAGGCAAATCAACCACAGTTGACCCTGTGACTGGCTATATGGCTGGAGGATTCCAGAATGGAGACCGACTGTCTGCTCTATTCAATCGTCCACGGGGACTGGCTTATGCTGATGGAGTACTGCTGATTGCTGATAGTCTGAATCATCGGGTTCGGGCTATTCAGAAGGACGGCAAGGTCATTACAGTCGCAGGACAAAGTACCGCGGGAGATCGGGTCGGAGCTTTGGACGATGTAATGTTTAATCAACCTTCCGGTATCGCTCTTGTGTCCGGGAAGCTGTATGTGACGGACACGTTAAATAACAAATTGAAGGTATTAGATCTCGATGTACAGGCCCTTAAGCCACTGCGTAGTGAAGCTGATCTGCTGGATGCCGTTCCGCTGCTGCCAGCAGGTAAAAACATGCAAGTATGGTTGGACGGAGTGCAAGTGAAATTAAATACCTCTAATCTGCCACTTCAGGAGTCGGGTAAAATATATTTACCAGTTAGAGCGTTATTTAGCTCATGGGGAGCGGACATTAGCTGGAACGCGGTCAACAAGGAAACCGTGATTAGCAAGGGGGATTGGACACTTTCCCTTAAGCCTGACGCAAGTCAGAAGGTACAGATCCTAAAAGGTACTTTATACGTGGCAGCCGATTATCTGCCGACCATTTCATCTTTTATGCAGGTATACGATGAGGACAGTCTCGCAATTGTGCTGGAAAGTGGTCTATAAGCTTCCGAGTTGGAGGACACCTTTGAAGGTGTTCTTTTTTTGAATATATAAAACACTTACTTGACAGGTAGGAATAAAGGGGTATATGATATCACCAATACTTAAACAGTAATTAAATGAACAGTGAAATAATTCAACTGAGCTGATTGGACCACCAAAGGCTCCCGTACTTTTCCCTTGTCAGGGGTAGGTGCTGGGAGTCTTTTTTTATGGGCTGATTGGGAGAAAGCAGAGGTAAGTAAGCCATGAACGAACAATATTGGAGACAGCTGGAGGAGACAGATTGGGCATTTCGCAAGGCGGTTCGCAGATTCGTGAAAGAGCGGGATAAGGTCGCCGTAGCAGGCATCTCCTTACCAGGCATGCTGATTCTGCACAAAATCATTCGCGATGGTGAACAAAGGCTAGGAGACTTAGCGGATGAACTAGACTTCACCTCAGGTGCGATTACCGCATTGAGCGATAAGCTTGAGGCGGGTGGATATACCGTGCGCAGACGTAAAGAAGGCGACCGTAGAACGGTAATGCTGGATATTACGGATAAAGGCCGCAAGCTGGCGGAGCAGAACAGCAACATCGGAGAACGATGTATTTCGCTTTTGTTTGAGGGGTTTACGGAGGAGGAATTGGCGCAGCAAAATGACTTTTATCAGCGGATCATTAGCAATTTGGAAGGATTCTCGGATATCCTGCTGAAGCTCGCCAAGGAGAATGCAGAGACCTCTCCAGCCCTTGAACAGAAGCCACGAACAACCACCAAAAAGAGTAATTATCTTAGCTACTAAAAAAATTGAACGTAGGAGAGATGAACGATGGGACATTCAACCATTTATCCAACTGGAGCAACCGTATATAACCCGAAGAAAGCCTGGAGTGGCTATACCGTATTTCAAGCTGGTGAAGAAGGTGTTGTACTGATTGATATGAACGGTAAAGAGGTGCATTTGTGGAAGGGGCTGCTTGGATTTCCGGCTAAAATCTTCCCGGGTGGTTATGTGCTGGGCAGCACAGGAAGAAGAGATCCTAAATTCGGAATACAGGATAATGTAGATCTGGTACAGGTGGACTGGGATGGGAACATCGTGTGGAAATATAACAGCTATGAACATATAGAAGATCCGGGTTATGAACCCCTCTGGTATGCCCGCCAGCATCATGACTATCAGCGCGAAGGCAATCCGGTCGGATATTTTGCACCGGGGCTTGAACCCAAGGTAGACAGTGGAAAAACGCTAATTCTTGCTCATAAAAACATCTACAATCCTCAAATCTCCGACAAACAATTGCTTGATGACACGATCCTTGAGGTGGACTGGGAGGGGAATATCGTCTGGGAGTGGGCTCCAAATGAACATTTTGATGAGCTAGGCTTTGATGAAGCGGCCAAAAATGTACTATTTCGTGATCCTAACTCACGCTCTTTCGGAAATCTAGGTGGTGGTGTTGGAGACTGGCTGCATATCAATTCGGCTTCTTATGTAGGACCCAATAAGTTTTACGATGCAGGGGATGAGCGTTTCCATCCGGATAACGTGATCTGGGATGCGCGTGAAGCAAATATTATTGCGATCACGGATAAGCGTACCGGAGCCATCGTTTGGAGAATCGGTCCGGATTACTCGCTGCCAGAAGTGAAGCATATCGACTGGATCATTGGCCAGCATCATGCGCACATCATTCCGAAAGGTTTGCCGGGAGAAGGCAACTTACTTGTATTCGATAACGGGGGCTGGGGCGGTTATGGTCTTCCAAATCCATCTTCTCCTTTTGGGCAAAAAAATGCACTCCGCGACCACTCGCGAATTCTGGAGATTAATCCCGTGACTTTTGAGATAGAGTGGCAATATACAGCGGCAGAAGCAGGTTTCTCTGTCCCAACCGATTCTTATAAATTCTACAGTCCATATATCAGCTCCGCTCAACGGCTTCCGAATGGCAACACCTTAATTACAGAAGGTTCTAACGGCAGACTCTTTGAAGTTACGCCAGAACATGAACTGGTATGGGAATATATTTCGCCATTTACGGACTCCAGAAATACCAATATGGTCTATCGTTCCTACCGTGTGCCTTATGCATGGGTACCACAGCTGGAAACGCCAGTTGAACAAGCGATTGAGCCAATAGACGTAACGCAGTTCAGAGTCCCGGGGTCTGCACCTAAAGGATCGGATTCTGTGGTAAGTGTGGCGACAACCCTGCCATTTGTTGAAGGAGCTGCTTGTGTAGCGACGACGGATGAAGGCAGCAGCCGCAAGGTAAATTAACAAATTTGAGGAGATGGGTCGGTTGAAAAAATCATGGATCAGCTCAAGCTTTCTGCTCTTATCTTTATCAGTGGTTATCCTTTTATCGGGCTGCAGCTCCAAGGGCGACGCGGCTGCCTCTAATGCCGCTAAAGAGGGAGCGGCGAATAGCAAAGCAGAGACATTAAAGATAAAAATTGCTGACATCAATACGAATCCCACTTTTCGGGTGGCACTAGATAAAGGCATCTTTGCCAAACACGGGATTGACGCTGAACTGGTCAACTTTGGTTCCCCTGCGGAAGGTGTAAATGCCCTTTTTATTAAACAGGTGGATGTGGCTTTCGGGGCAGACTTCCCCTTGCTGAACGCAGTGGCGAAGGGCGATTATGCTATTATCGCCTCGGCGGGATTAGCGACTGATGAAGCGTCCACTGAATGGAAATTGTTCGTACAGGATGATATTCAGAAGGCTGAAGATTTGAAAGGGAAAAAGCTGAGTTTCATACGCGGCACCTTCATTCCGTACCTTTGGGATGAATATTTGAAAGAGCATAATGCTGCTCTCGGTGATGTGGAGTTAATAGGACAGGGTGCCTTTGATGAAGCTTATATCGCTTTGAAGCAAGGTGCTGTGGATGGAGCATGGTTTTATGGTTCGGTTCTGAATGATAAGCTCTATGCACTTAAAGGTGTTCATGAACTGACGGATATGTCTAAAACCACGGTTCGATTGGGGATGGGGATTGTAACGGGAAATGATTTTGCGGCTAAGAATCCGCAAGGTATAGCGAATTTCCTAGCAGCGGTGGATGAAGCCGGAGCCTATGCTCAGGCTCACCCAGATGAGGTTGCTGATCTGATGTATAAGGAAGTGAAGCAGCCTAAGGAATCAACGATAAAAGATCTGCCGAATAATCCGTGGGCACTAGGATTTACTCAAGCAGCGTATGACAGTTTGACCAAGCAGAAGACATATATGGTCGACAACGGAATCATTGAGAAGGATTTCGATCTGGATAGTAAACTGAATCTCGAGCCGCTGGCGAAGGCATTGCCAGAAGAGGTTACGTACAAGAAATAGGGGGGTTCAGCATGTCATTACCTGCTAAGCAGCATACCATTCATATTGAGCAGCTCCGTAAAAGCTACAGCGAACCGACTGCTGGGGACGTTCACTACATTATAAAAGATGTAGATCTCGTAATTAAAGGTGGGCAATTCTTCGTTCTACTCGGGCCGAGTGGTTGCGGGAAATCAACACTGCTGAATATGATCGCCGGGTTTGTCTCCAAATCCGGTGGGCATCTACGGGTGGATAATGTAGAGGTGAATAAGCCTGGCAGAGATCGGGCGGTGGTGTTCCAGCAGGCGGATTCCTCCTTATTCCCTTGGTTAACCGTCCGTCAGAATGTGGAGTTCGGATTGCGGATGAAGAAAATCGCAAAGGCGGAACGGCACACAATATCGGATAGGTTCATCGGGCTTGTTGGGCTGAACGGGCATGAGGAGAAGTTCCCGAAGGAGCTGTCTGGGGGTATGAAGCAGCGTGTTCAGCTGGCTCGGGTGCTGGCGAATGATCCAGCGATTCTGCTGATGGATGAGCCATTTGGTGCGCTGGATGCGATGACGCGCCGAACGATGCAGAAGGAATTGGTCAACATTTGGCGCCAGACACATAAGACGGTGATTTTTGTAACTCATGATATTCAGGAGGCGTTATTGCTGGGGGAACGAATTGGCATTATGTCCGTAGGACCGTCTTCTAATATTACGGATATTTATGACAATACACTGCCGTATCCGCGGGACGTAACCTCACCGGAATTCTACTCGTTATACAATCAAATTCAAGGTCATTTCGAAGAATAGGATAGGGTGAGACAGATGAGAAAATGGGTGGAGAAGAAGTGGGTTTCCGTAACCCTTCTATGGATTACCACGTTCTGCGTCTGGCAGCTTGGAGCTGTAATCTATGGCCCCGATGTGATCCCCGGACCATGGAGTACACTTAAGGGCGGACGGGAGCTGCTGGAAGACGGAACCTTGCTGCAATATATCGGGATTAGCTTTTACCGGGTGCTCATTGGTTGGGTACTCGGCAGTTTACTGGCGATTCCCGTAGGGCTAATCATTGGGAAGGTGAACTTGATCCGTATTTTTGCGGAGCCTTTCCTGAACTTTATCCGTTTTATCCCGCCGATTGCATTTATTACATTGTTCCTAGTATGGTTTGGTATTGGGGAGCAGTCGAAGATTGCGTTAATTATGTACGCCACCTTTTTTATCGTGGTGCTGAATACTTTAACCGGTGTGATGTCCGTGGAAGAGGACAAAATCCGCTCAGCCCGCAGTATGGGCGCCAGTGAGTGGCAAATTCTGGTTCATGTGGTTGTTCCGGCGACGATCCCTTATATTTTTACGGGTATCCGGTTAGCGATGGGCACCTCATATATGGCGATTATCGGCGCGGAAATGATTGCTTCGAACGAAGGTGTAGGTTATCTGATCTGGAATTCCCGGTTGTTTTTCCGTACGGATTGGATCTTTGTCGGGTTGTTCTGCCTTGGCTTTATGGGCTTCTTTACGGATCGTCTTTTTGGCTGGTTCGGTAAGAAGGTGCTTTACAGATACGGTGTTGTCAGTGTGGCAGCGCGTAGACGGTAGTTATATTCATACATGTAAAACTGCCTGGAAATGTCGGGCAGTTTTTTACTTGGACTGAAGTTTATACGAATATTTTTTGTCATTGTAATTAAATTGGATGGAATCCAGTGATGAGGGATTAAGAGAATAATCATTTATTTTTTCTTTGTTGCCAGTCAGAAGATTATAAATATAAACTTCGTAACTATAGCTACCATCTGCATTTCCAGGAAGTATGGAAACCGATAGATAAAGTTTTTCTTTTTCATCAACTGCATAACTATAAAATTTACCTCCAGATGAATGGAATTGAGCAATTTCTTTATTAGATGTTGGATCGTCTACTTTCATCACCCAAGCTTGTTCTCGTATCGGCTGAGCTCCATCAGTGAAAATGGAAAAGGTATGATAGAGGATATAATCATCTAATCCAAAAACGCCGCTAACCACCAGAACAGCATCGCCATCATTTAAAGGTAACGTCAATAGCTTCTTGGACTTTTCTACAGCTAGTGTTTTTTCATTAGGAGAACTTAAATAGAAAGTGAATGGCTCTGTTGGAAAATAAAATGGATTTGCTTCTGTTCCAGGGGCAATGTTCATTTTTGGGGCTGGCAACCATACGATACCGGCAGAGGTATTGACAGCGTAGTTGTATTGTTCTGTATTCTGATCACGTAATGGGAGGGTGTAAAGATCACTGTTTATTTGAATGATTTTATTACTTGTATCTGGCGTGTTATTTTTAGGAGGAGTAGCTGCATTGTTGCAAGCTGAGATAAGCAAAGTACATAGAAATAAACCTGTTACCATCTGAATTTTTGTAAACGGCATTTTTCAAGCTCCTCTGAGGGTCATTTCTTATTATGAATAAATACTACTATACATCAGTAAAGTTCTATTTTAGTGTAATTAATGTAATTATTTTCATAAAAACA
This sequence comes from Paenibacillus sp. FSL R10-2778, assembly GCF_038593035.1. Lineage (NCBI taxonomy): Bacteria > Bacillati > Bacillota > Bacilli > Caryophanales > Paenibacillaceae > Paenibacillus > Paenibacillus sp. FSL R10-2778. The sequence continues at coordinate 342,672 of NZ_CP151956.1, forward strand.
TTTCTAAGGGAAACGGCGGTCATCTAAAAAAGACGACAGGTCGTTTCTTTTTATTTACAAATATTCCTATTCTCTTTAATGCCGCGAAAATAGTACACGCCTATACTGCAATTGGGTGCCTAACAGTTGGACATAAAGAAGCCCGCAAATAAGAAATAGGAGTGAAGGGGAAATCATGAAAAAAGGGATCAAAAATCAATTATCGATGGGTCTAATGTTATCCTTGCTCGTCCTGTTGCTTGCTGCTTGTGGAAATTCAGCCAAGGCTGAAGAAACAACGAATGGAAAGGCTGGCACCAAAGAATTAAGTCTGACTGAGATCGAGAGTAAAGCTAAAGAAGAGGGCAGTATCGTCAGTGTAGGAATGCCGGATTCCTGGGCGAACTGGAAAGATACATGGAGTGATATGAACAGTAAGTATGGTCTTACACATTCGGATACCGATATGTCGAGCGCGGAGGAAATTGCCAAGTTTGATGCGGAAAAAGATAAACCAACGGCCGATATCGGAGATGTGGGGATTGCGTTTGGCTCGGTTGCCGTGGATAAAGGGGTAACCCAGCCTTATAAAACATCCTACTGGGATGAAATCCCCGATTGGGCTAAGGATAAGGACGGGAATTGGATCGTCGGCTATCAAGGCACCATTTCTTTTCTGACTAACACTAAGCTCGTGGCGAATCCACCGAAGAGCTGGGAAGATCTGAAGAACGGTAACTACAAAATCATCGTTGGTGATGTAACCAAGGCTGCTCAAGCACAGATGGCTGTATTGGCCGCAGCGATGGCCTTTGGTGGCGACGAGTCGAACATTGAACCGGGGATTGCTTTTTTCGAGGATTTAGCAAAAAACGGACGTCTCTCCAATGCAGAAGCTTCCCTTGCCAACATCGAAAAAGGGGAAGTAGAAGTTACCCTGCTGTGGGATTTCAACGCTTTGAACTATAGAGATCAGATCAACAAAGATGGTTTCGCAGTAGCCATTCCCCAGGAAGGCAGTGTCGTGAGCGGGTATGCCACGATCATCAACAAATATGCGCCGCATCCTAACGCGGCGAAGCTTACACGTCAATACATCATTAGCGATGAAGGACAGATTAATCTTGCCAAAGGTTACGCTCGTCCGATCCGTGACAGTGTAACATTGCCGGATGATGTTGCAGCTAAGCTGTTGCCAAAAGAAGAATACGTCAACGCTAAGCCTGTTGGTGATTACAAGGTATGGGAAGAGACGGCAAAAATCATTCCTCAATTGTGGCAGGAACGTGTGCTTGTGCATTTGAACTAGTTCTCCCCAAAAAAGAAGCAGGGCGCCTTCGTCACGATGCCGTAAGGCGCCTTTGTTCTATTCCCGCGACAAGGAGCGAGTAAGATGAAACAAAGAAGCCGCGGTGTGATCCTGGCACTTATTCCATTTGCACTAATGGTGTTAGCCTTTCAACTGGTACCTATACTATCCATGCTGACGGGAAGCTTTCGCACAGCGGACGGAACGGGATTTACGTTAGGCAATTATCTGCATGCGTTGCAAAGTGCCTATTACATGCAGGCGATTAAGAACAGTCTGCTAATCTCCATAGCCTCAAGTCTGATAGGGATCATTGTCGGGCTTTTTTGTGCTTATTGCATTACCCGGTTTACCCCGAGAGTACGCGATAGACTTCTGATGCTGTCGAATATGACCTCTAACTTCGCAGGTGTTCCGCTGGCTTTTGCTTATATCATTTTGCTCGGAAATAATGGGGTGTTTACACTCTTATTTAAACAGTGGGGCTGGAGTGTTTTTGCCGATTTTGATCTATATAGCTGGTCAGGTCTAATACTGGTGTATGTATACTTTCAGGTTCCGTTAGCCTTACTGCTCTTGTACCCGTCCTTTTACGGAATTCGTGAGCAGTGGAGAGAGGCAGCTTCCTTACTGGGGGCTGGGCCTTGGCAGTTCTGGAAGACGATAGGCCTGCCTATTCTAACTCCGGCGATCTTCGGCACACTTGGAATTCTTTTTGCTAATGCAATGGGGGCTTATGCCACGGCTTACGCATTGGTTGGCGGAAATTACAATCTGTTGGCGGTACGTATCGGTTCACTTGTTGCCGGAGATGTGGTTACACAGCCACAAATGGGGAGTACGCTTGCTGTTCTGCTTGGTCTGACTACGATTTTGGCGGTTTATCTGAACCATTTAATGGTGCGGCGTGCGGAGAGGTTCGGAACGAAAGCACTCAGTAAACCGGATGTGAAAATCAAAGCTTCCCGGCGTTTATGGACAGCTCGTGAGGAGGCAGGGCAATGAATATACGTAAAGCAGGCTTTGCTCCACGCACCTTCATGCTGCTGCTCATGGTGTATTTGCTGCTTCCACTTTTGGCAACGGGCATTTATGCTTTTGCACAAGATTGGCAGAATACCTTGCTGCCCCGAGCTTGGACGCTGAATTGGTTTGGGGAAATGTTTGAGGATATTCGCTTTCTGGAGGCGCTTTGGACCTCGCTTTATTTATGCCTGATCAGCGTGGTGCTGAGTCTGGCCGTGATGCTGCCAGCTGTTTTTGTCATCACCCTCTATTTTCCGCGTTGGGAGAGCTTTATGAAAGGTATTGTTGTTTTGCCTTATGCGGTGCCTGGTGTTGTGGCTGCGGTAGGTCTTATTCGTACCTATTCCTCTGGTCCCTTTGATATCGCTGGAACAGCGTATTTATTAGTGGGGGCATATTTTGTGGTCATCCTTCCCTATATGTATCAGGGTATTCGCAATAGTCTGTTAACGGTTAATGCCGTTGAACTGCTGCATGCTGCGGAGCTGCTTGGTGCCCGCCGAAGAACGGCCTTCGTGAATGTGATTTTGCCTAATATATGGCCTGGGGTTATCGTCTCTACACTGTTATCATTTTCAGTTCTATTCGGCGAATTTGTCCTTACGAACATGTTAGTTGGCGGACATATTCAGACGATTCAGGTATATCTATATCAAAGGGTTGGTGAAAGTGGACATTTAGCCAGCGCGATTGCGATCTCTTATTTTCTGTTTATTCTAATTCTTTCGATGGTACTCATGAAGCTCGGTAAAAAGATGGGAGGGGGCGTTAAGGGATGAATGATTATCTAAAGCTGCAGGGTGTACGCAAAATGTTTGGGAATACCTGTGTGTTAGACAATGTTGATTTGGAGATCCGCGAAGGTGAACTTGTAACACTGCTAGGCCCCTCCGGTTGTGGAAAAAGCACATTGCTACGCTGCATAGCCGGTCTTTCAGAGCTGGATGGCGGCAGAATTCTTTTGGAAAATAAAGATCTGGGAAGTTTGCCGCCCCGTAAGCGCGAGGTAGGAATGGTGTTTCAGTCTTATGCCTTGTTCCCCAATCTGACGGTGAGCCAAAATATCGAGTATGGAATGAAAATGCGTGGATTATCGAAATCAGCCCGCCATCATCGCTGCGCGGAATTGCTGGCATTGGTCGATCTGGAGGATAAACGGGATGTATATCCGCAGTCCCTCTCCGGTGGACAGCAGCAGCGGGTAGCGCTGGCTCGTTCTCTAGCGGTGCAGCCCAAAGTATTGCTGCTGGATGAACCCTTAAGCGCACTAGATGCTAAGATACGCAAGAATTTACGTGCAGAAATTCGTGATATCCAAAAAAGGTTTAACATGACGACACTATTCGTGACACATGATCAGGAGGAAGCGCTGATTCTTTCTGACCGCATCTGTATTATGAACGGTGGCCGGATTGTGCAGGATGGCACACCTGAGGGGTTGTACTCCGCACCACGAACAGAGTTCGTTGCCCGGTTTATGGGCAGTTACAATGTATTGACCCGATCAGAAGTGATGACGTTGTTCCGGGGGATAGATAGCACGCAGGACCGCTTTGCTATTCGGCCTGAGGCGGTTACGCTGCTGCATGAGGGCGCGGGACTTCACGAGGTTGCTGCCGGAGTGCAACTGGTGGATGGCATCATTAAATCTGTCTCCGTGTTGGGCAATATTATTAGGTGTACGGTAGAGGTAGAAGACATTTGCTTAACGGTTGATCTTTTAAATGACGGACGCTGGCTGAGGCTGGTGGAAGGGGCTAACGTCACCTTGGCTCTGAACCCTTCTGAGCTGCTGCATCTGGAACGAGAGGGAGCGTAATAAGATGACTGAAATGAACAATAAACTTATTGTGGTAGTGTTGGACGGACTTAGATATGAGGCCGCACGTGAATATATGGGGTATATGGAGCATTTGGTGGAGCAGGGGAAAATATCATGTCACCGAGTGAAGTCGGAATTGCCTAGTCTGTCACGCCCGCTTTATGAAGTACTCTTGACGGGGACACCTGTGACCAAAAATGGAATTACGGCTAACCATATTGTGAGACCAAGCCATGAAGAGAGCGTATTCCATCTGGCAGTGGCCGCTAATTTGCGCACAGCTGCTGTCGCCTATCATTGGGTCAGTGAACTTTATAATTCGGCCCCTTTTGATCCGCTGGCTGATCGCCATCAGCACAATGTGATGAAGCCCATTCAGCATGGCAGCTTTTATTTCGAGGATCACTATCCCGACAGTCATGTGTTTGCCGACGCGGTGTATTTACGGAGTGCCTATGATCCGCATTTCCTATACATTCACTCCATGAATATAGATGACGCCGGGCATCGTTATGGCGGCGAGAGTAAAGAATATGAGCTTTCAGTGCGTAATGCCGACGGTCTGCTGGCCACTGTTTTGCCTATTTGGATGGAACAGGGCTATAAGATTATGATTACGGCAGATCACGGAATGAGCGCAAATGGGTACCACGGCGGGATAACCCCTTCCGAGCGAAATGTGCCATTATATACGTTTGGGGTAGATGTATTATCTTCAGAAAAAGAGGAAGAAATGCTGCCACAGCTGCGAATGGCTCCTTTAATGTGCCACTGTTTGGGGCTGGCCCCTTCGGCAGCAATGAGTAAGGAGGGCTTGCCTCCACTTGTGCAGAAGCAATCTCATGACAAAGTGGAAGAACCTTTGCCGTTGGTATGAAATAAAATAATTAGCACGAGAAAAATCATATATTTTACCCAATTAGGAGGTTGTCTATTGAGCGCTTCTAAAGCTATGAAATGGATTACGGGTTCCTGCGAAATTATTTTGGCAATTCCAATTCTGGGTGCTGCTATTGTTATTGGCACGGGGTATTCCGTTCTGGGATTGATGTTTATTCTACATGTGATTACATTGATTTTATCTTCAAGAGACCGTGAGTCTATCTACGGTTCAGTGCTAGGAATTATAACTTCTTTATTGGCATGGATTCCTTTTGTGGGCTGGTTCTTGCACTTAATTACTGGGATTCTGTTGATGGTGAGTGGAGGACAGAAGTCCCGTTATCCGTCGAACCATATCTATCCACAATGATGTAAAATGACTTCAATACAGCCCAATTCGGACGTTTGTCCGGTTGGGCTGTATTCATGTTATAATGAGGGCACATTTTAGCAGTAAGCACAGAGAGGAGGCGCATCCATATGGAAATAACCGCACAAGAAGTAGCAGAATGGATGGTGAAGGAGATTCGTTTTACGGGTACCTTGCATCAGACGGCGGCGATTGAATATGTGAAAGAGAATTTTGGAGAAGAATTTGTATTTGTGAATGAGAACGGCAATGCCTCACTCTCCAAAGAAGTGAAGAAAGCTTTCCGGAAACTCCATGGCGGGAGAATTGCTTGGGATCGAGACGGGTTCTTGTGGGCTTGGACCTAGGTTTCGCGCTTAAAAAAAATTTATAAACTGTTCAACTTATATAATGAGATGAAAAACGGACCATGCATGTACTGCAATGGCCCGTCTTTTTGCATTCCTTTTTGTTAGATATATTCTGTCATTCCCTGTTCCTTTAGAAGCTCCACGATATCTTTGACTGACTGCGCTTTGTCCTTGGGACAGATTAATAGTGCATCCCCAGTATCCGCAATGATGAACCCGTCTACACCAATGGTCGTGATCAGTCTGCCATTTCCATAGATGATTGAATTATGGGTATCTATCCCCACATGATTTGCTTTTATAATGTTGCCTGCATCATCCGGAGGGAAGATTGAACCCAGTGCATCCCAGCTGCCAATATCATTCCAGCCAAACTGCCCGGAAAGCACGACAACTTCATCAGAGCGTTCTAAAATGCCGTAATCAATTGAAATATTCTGAAGCGTTGGATAGATGGCGTTAATAACTTCCTCTTCCTGATCTGTACCCAAATAATCACTGATGGGCAGCATGGTTTTGTAGAGTCGAGGTAGATAACGTTTGAAATTATCAATAATGACAGAGGTCTGCCAAATAAAAATCCCACTATTCCATAGATAATTACCGGATGCCAGATAACTCTGTGCATTCTGAAAGTTTGGTTTCTCTACAAATTCATCTACATCATATACAGCCACTGGGCTTGTCGCAATCGGCGTCTTATCAAAGGCAATATAGCCGTAGCCAGTAGATGGGAAAGTAGGCTTGATTCCGATGGTTACTATTTTGTCTGACTCCATGGCAACAGTACAGGCTTCGTCTAGTGTAAGACGGAATTGTTCCTCATCCGTTATATAGTGATCGGAAGGCAGGACGACCATTAAGGAATTGCCATGAGATTTCTCTATAGATAATGCTGCAAAAAGAATGCTAGCGGCTGTATTTCGCGCCACAGGTTCAATTAGAATATTAGCTTTGAGAACGCTGCTGTGCATAATACTCTCCAACAATACTGCTTGGGTACGATTAGTAACGATAACTGTATTCTCCTGAGGAATAATCCCTTTGAAGCGTTCAATCGTATCGTTTAGCATAATGTCGTTGCCACTAATATTCAGCAGCTGCTTTGGGATTTCTTGTCTGGACAGGGGCCAAAACCGTGTTCCGCCCCCGCCGGCTAGGATCGTAGCATATTTATTCATGATGCATCACCAACCGGGCAATTGTGAAGGATATAATGCTCTCCGAGCCTTGGTTCAGGTTGAGCCCCGCGGCATGGATGCCGTCATAACAAGCACCAGTCTGCGGATCGATCAGAGGGATTCCCAAGGAATTATGCCCTAGATACCAGTTGTAGCATAATTCTGCTTGCGTAAGATAGGCGGGGTCCTCAAGAACAACAGCTGCTTCCCGGCAGGCCAGCAGCATCTCGCAGGCTTCAATGGGCTGTTCATCATAGGGTGCAGCCAGCCCATCACGCAGCAGCCAGCCATGGCTGCCGATCGGTTTATAGTAACCTTTGCTGGAGAAGGTGGTGGAAGCTAGGAAATCCAGGCTTTCCTTGGCGGTCTCCCGCAGGTCTTTATTCCCGGAGATCAGGAAGGCCCGAAGCAGAGCCCAGGGCAGCATGGAATTGCCATAAGTGATGCTGTCCTCGAACCAATTCCAGCCGTGCCCCTTATAGCGGGTATATTGATTATGCAGCCGAACCGCAATATTTTCGATCAGACTCTCAATGGTTGCCCTTGGAAGAAAGGCGGCTTCTTCGGTCGTGTTTTCAGTATGCGGGTATGGAAAAGCATAACCTAATGAGCCCGGTGCTTCGGTAAGATAACTTAGGCCGATGATGGCATAGGCTCCGGCCCGAGGTGAGCCCAAGGCTTCCAGATGCGGCAGTGCCTGATTGATCAAATACCGGCAGGTATTCATCAGGTTATCGGGCAGGGAAGCAGCATGCGACAGGGCGAACCCGAGTGCCCACAAGGTACGTCCCTGACAATCTTCAGAACCTTTATCCTCTATAAAGGAGCGGTTATAATCCATGAAATTGCGAAAATTGCCGTCCGCTGTCTGGGAATGATAGATAAAAGAGATATACGTATGAATGAGATCGAGTGCCACGGCATCCCGGGAATTCTCGTACATTAAGACCGCAGCAATCAGAGCGCGGGCGTTATCATCGGTAGTGTAGCCCTTGGAACGGTCCGGAACCCCAAACTTGGTATGCTGAAAGATTCCTGTATCGTCCGTGATTCTGCGGAGATAGCCTGGTTTAGCCTGTACTGTGGTGGAGGTTTCCATTAAATCACGCTCCGATCAGCTGACGCCGAGCTCTGGATATGGCTGTGGAACAAGGCGGCATAGATTTTGGCGATTTCGTTCCAGCGCATAGTGAGCCCGAGCTTCAACGTACGGTCTTCCATCGTTTGCACCAGGGCGGGGCTATTCAGCAAGCGCAAAATGCAGGCTTCCAAGGAAGCAGAATCATGAAAATCAGCCAGTAGACCGCGGCCTTCTGCCAACATTTCCTGGGCGTAGCGGTAAGGGGTCGACACGATGACCCGGCCATAACCGACTCCGTAGGCCAGGGTGCCGCTGACGGCCTGATCCTTACCCAGATAAGGAGTCACATAGATATCTGACATGACCAAGGACTCTATTACTTCTTCTTGGGTCAGCAACTTATCGACGAATTGGACATTGTCCTGCAGGTCAAACATTTCTACGAGGTCCGTCAGTTTCTGGCGGTAAACTTCGCCGGATTCCAGCTTGACGACCGGATGGGTCTTGCCCCAGACAATGTAAAGTGCTTCGGGATGTCGCTTGACCACGCCGCGCATAGCTTCGATGCTGTATTCAATCCCTTTGCCGGGACTGAGGAAGCCGAAGGTGGAGAGGATTTTGCGGTCTGGATAACCGTATTGTGCTTTGAGGCTGGAGCGTGAAGCTGTGCTCACTTGAGGGACACCGTGATGGATGAATGTAATTTTGGAAACTGGGATCTCATAAATAGTAGATAAATCAGTAAGGGTTGATTCCGCCATCGTCACGACCTGCACGCTACGCTCGGCCAGACATCGGATGATCTGATGCTGCTTAGGGGAGGGCTTGGTCAACACTGTGTGAAAAACAACAACATACGGAATGTTCAAACGTTCGACAAAGGGCAGCAGGTATTCACCGCTTTCTCCGCCGTAGATGCCAAATTCATGTTGGATGACCAACAAATCGGTATCAGAATTGTTGAGGAAATCGGCCGTATCTATATAATCTGCGTAATTATGCTGGTCGATCTGCCGTATTACCTGCTGATCGTAAGCGTAGGTTTCATTGTTGTTTATGGCAATAATCCGGGGCGGGTTGAAGCCGGGAAGGTGGATAAGTTCATCTAGCAGATCCTGTGTGAACGTGGCGATACCGCACTCTCGCGGCAGACTGGTTCCCAGGAACACGATGTTGTGATTACGGACTGTATTTTTCATTCAAAGAGCCTCCCTAATGGTCTTGCGATTGGTCTGGATACAAAAAAAGAAAATAAAGAAGACTTTATTTTCTGAATAGGGAAAGGTATTTGTTTTTTCTGAAATTAGAAATGTTGCAAATTATTTCCTAATCCCACTGTAACATGACCATTTAATCTTGTCAATTTAATTGACTCCTTGGGTGAGTGCGGATATATTATTGGAGGAGGTGGATGAATGCCAGTCATACGCAGTAAACTGAGCGAGGTCATGCTGAGGCATGATCCGAAATTATCGATCCGTAAGCTTGCCAAAGAGATCAATTACCACTTTGATTCAGTACGCCGAATGTACAAGAATGAGATGGTGCAGTATCCAAGGGATCTGCTGCTAAAATTATGTGTATACTTTAATGTCCAGCCCGGCGAGCTGATCGCCATGGATGCGGAAGACAACGATTGGGTAATCGATCGTTCAAATGATTATGAGGAGGACGATGATGACAAGGAACCCGGCACGGACAGCCACCTGTAAGCAGCTTCTGGACACATATCATGCCGGACGCGGTACAACCATAGTAAATAAACTGACGTTCACCGGTGTCGGGCACCGGGATGTCTATAATATAACCGCCCCGTTTATGTATAACGGGGAGGAAGTACTAATGGGAAGAGTTGAGGAACGGGACAGTGAGTTCTCTCAAGTCTTCTTTTTTACATGCCATGATGGAGTCTGGAGGCCTCGTGCGCATACGCATACGTACAATTTACAGGACCCGTGCTGGACCCGGATCAGGGGGGAACTTATTGTGGGCGGGGTGGAAGTGATTACGGCAGCGGATGATCCGCACCGGATTACCTCCTGGGTGACCCAATTCTACCGGGGGTATCACATCGATTCTTTAACCCACTTTTCTTCAGGTCCCGGCACGATGAAGGATATCCGGCTTATCGAGCTTGATAATGGCAGTGTAGGCGTATTTACCCGGCCACAGGGCGAACGGGGTGGGCGAGGACAGATTGGGTTCACAGTGATTCCTTCGCTGGACGAACTGAATGAGCAGACCTTTATTGATGCCGAGGTGCTTCAGGATCAATTCGTGCCCGAAGAGTGGGGGGGAGCCAATGAAGCTCATCTGCTGCGGGGTGGAATGGTGGGCGTATTGGGCCACATTGCTTGCTTCGATAGCGCCGGAAACAAACACTATTATGCCATGGCTTTTTCGCTGAATCCTGAGACTTATAAAGCAACTCCGGTCAAAATAATTGCAGTCCGCAGTGATTTTCCGGCGGGCCCGGGCAAGCGCAAGGAACTGGAGGATGTCATCTTTAGCGGTGGCTTGAAACGTCTTGGAGGAGGCCGGGCGGTATTATCTGTAGGGGTGAGTGATGCTGAAGCATATGAGATTGAGATCGCGGACCCTTTTGACGAATACGAATCCTAGCATTCTTCCAGTTGGTTTGACTAGATTATATGGTCATGTTACACTTAGTGTGACAAGAATTTATGGTCAAAGAGAGCGGGAAACCCAATGAATAAGTTTATTCAATTCAACACACGTAAGACTGACACCAAGTCCAACATCAATCAGGCGCGTAAGCAAGGACGTATTCCGGCTGTATTATATGGTATTGGTAAAGAGACTCTGACGTTGGAAGTGAATGAAAAAGAACTTCTGGACATTCTCAAAAAGAATCCGCGCGCAATTCTGCAAGGTAAGGTATCGGAAGAGCTAGAGGTTCCGGTCGTGGTTCAGAACATTCAGAAGGATACCCTGTCCGGCAAAATTCTGCATATTGATTTCCAACATGTAAATATGAAAAAGAGCATGGACAGCAAGGTGACTATTCATTTTGCAGGTGAAGCCGTAGGGATTAAAGCAGGCGGTACGCTTCAGGTTGAAATTTATGAAGTGGAAGTTCGCTGTATGCCTGAAGATCTGCCTACCTCCATGGAAGTCGATATCAGCGGACTGGATATTGGCGACCAGTTGCTAGTCTCTGATCTGATCTTCAAGGACGGTATTGAAGTGTTGACCGAACCGTCAACCGTAATGATCCAGATCAAGACCGTGCATGAAGAAGAGGAAGAAGAAGCAGTAGTAACTCCAGCTTAAACCTATATTTTTATAAAAAAGGCAAGTTTCCAGGGAAGAGGAAACTTGCTTTTTTTGCGTTGAATCATACAGGAACTTCTCGTTGGTCCTTTGCCATAGGGGAACTACATAACGGGCAGGGCTTTGAGGTTAAATGATCCTCAGCTCCGCCCGCTTTCATGCGTGTCCAGCCAGGACAGGTACTGCTGGTACAATTCCATACCGGAACGACATGGGTTCTTGTCGCAGTTGTCCGGCTGGTAGGTAAGGATCTTGTTGTCACTGTTCTGCTCACCGTAGTCGTTGCTGTGGAAGAAACGGCAGAGCGGAAGGCTGATAACATGAAGCGGGAGACCTCTGCTTTTTTGCCTCGATGCCTCGCAGGTGAACTGATAAATAGCTCTTCCCGGGCTCTAGTAACAGCTACGTAAGCTAGTCTTCGCTCCTCTTCCAGGGCAGCCAAGCTTGAACTCCCACTATTTGCAGCGGCCAGCTTGCGGTCCTTGAGCCGGTCGCCCTCCAGGGCGGAGCTATGCGGGAGAATTCCTTCAGAGGCTCCAATCAAAAAGACCACAGGAAACTCTAATCCTTTGGATTTGTGAATGGTCATAAGCGCGATCCGATTCCCTTGTTCTTTGGTGCTTGGCTGACGATTATGTTCATTACGTTCCGTAACATTATCTATGAAATCCAGAAAGGCAGGAATACTATCAAATCGCTCTGCAGACGATTCTAGTTCATCTAGCATTTCTTTTAACGTTTCGCGATGCAAGGTTGCTTGATGCCGCTCATTCGCTTCGATGAAATAATCATAGAATTGCGTGCGGACCTGGCGGATCGCTTGGACTGGGGTTAACTCGCGCATATTGCGAATTAGATCCAGCCGCTCTCTAAGCTTAGTGCCCTTGAAATCCTCCATGCCGGGCATGGACAACAGATGGATTAGTGGGCCTTGCTTTGGTTGTCTGGCTTCCATCTGCCGGATGTGATTCATACCTTTTTCACGGTTCATATAAAGAGTAGGCAGGATGTTCTCCATAGCCGCAAAATTCCGCCGATTCACGGAGAGACGCATATGATCCACGACCGGGGAAATTAGCCAGTGTTCGTACAGTAATTGCCCTTCTCCATAATCAATATAGGGAATATCGCGTAAAAGAAGTAATTCCAGAACGGCCCGGTTGCTGCTGGACGCTCTATATAACATGGCGAAGTCGCTATATTCTCTTTTGCCGCTCGAAACCTCGTTTAAAATATGCTCAACCATCTGCTCGGCTTCCTCGTCTGCTGTCTGGGGACGCATATACCGGGGCTGACTCCCGCTGCCTTTGGCAGCTTGCAGGGTTTTGGAACGCCGGCGCGTATTGTGCCGGATAATACCGTTGCCGAGTCCGACTATAGCTGGACCAGAACGGTAATTAATATCAAGTGTAATAACCCTTGCTCCCGGGTACAGCTTCTCGAATTCCAGAATGAATTCACTGCGTGCCCCGTTGAAGGAATAAATCGTCTGGTCATCGTCGCCAACGACCATCAGATTATGCTGCGGGTGAGCAATCATTTTGACTAACTCGTACTGCAGGGCATTGGTATCCTGAAACTCATCCACCATCACGTATAGATATCTCATCTGCAATTCCTGTAAAAGCGTAGGACGCTCCTTCAGCATCCGATAGGCGATTAAGAGGACATCGTCGAAGTCGATTTTAAAATTGTCTAGTTTCCATTGTTCGTAGATTTCCAGAATGGATTTCATTTCTTTTTCAGCGGTGGTTCCTTCAGGCAAGCCTTCTGCGGTACCCATGTTCATCTTGCAGGAAGAGAGCAGGGAGAGTAGCGTTTCCGGTGGATAGGCATCTTTAGGTAGCCCTAGCTCACGCATGATTTGTTTCAACAGGATGTGCTGGCGCCGCGTCTCACTGAAAATCTCTTGCTGCAATCCTTGTCTGCGCAAGAAAAATAAGAAAAAGGAATGAAACGTGCGGGCCTGCAGCCGCGCGACGTCCGCTGGGCCTACTCCTGGTAATAGGGCGATCCGTTCGCGCATTTCCGCCGCAGCTTTACTCGAAAAAGTCAGCAATAGCAGCTGACTTGGCGAGACACCGCGCACGGACAACAAATAACCGGTTCGGCAGATCAGAACCGAGGTTTTGCCGGAGCCTGCGCCGGCCAGTGTTAGAAGCGGCCCTTTATGATGCCGTACCGCAGAAATCTGCGGACGGTTGAGCAGGATGCCGCCTTCTTCCAGCCTGCGAAAATAAGCGGAGTCCTCATCCTCCCGCTTCACCAGTTCTTGGCTTGTCTGCGCTGAGGCAACAGCCGCTTGCGGGATCCGCTCACCAGTAGCTCCCAGCGGGATATTATGAAATAAAAGCTTATTCAATAGATTCACCTTCATTATTTCTGTATAGAGTGGTCTCAACAAATCTAGTTCTATGATGTTTGAGTTCATCTTAAAATGTGCCGAAAATTTAGCCAATCTACAATATACCATCCCAGGCTTTTTACTGCACAGGAAAAGTGTTGGATATTGAGCCAGTAAAAATCTGGGGATTGGTGTGGGAGTGGGACACAACGGTGGTATAAATCCCGCAGATTGGGTGGAAAGTGGCTGCGTGGGCGGAATGTACGGTATAAATCCCGCAGATTGGGTGGAATGTGACTGAGTGGGCGGAATGTGAGGCATAAATCCCGTAGATTAGCTGGAATGTGGCTACGTGGACGGAATGTACGGTATAAATCCCGCAGATTAGCTGGAATGTGACTGGGTGGACGGAATGTACGGTATAAATCCCGTAGATTAGCTGGAATGTGGCTGCGTGGACGGAATGTACGGTATAAATCCCGCAGATTAGTTGGAATGTGACTGGGTGGACGGAATGTACGGTATAAATCCCGTAGATTAGCTGGAATGTGGCTGCGTGGACGGAATGTACGGTATAAATCCCGCAGATTAGCTGGAATGTGACTGGGTGGACGGAATGTACGGTATAAATCCCGTAGATTAGCTGGAATGTGGCTACGTGGACGGAATGTACGGTATAAATCCCGTAGATTGGATGGAAAGTGGCTGCGTGGGCGGAATGTACGGTATAAATCCCGTAGATTGGATGGAAAGTGACTACGTGGGCGGAATGTACGGTATAAATCCCGTAGATTAGCTGGAATGTGGCTGCGTGGGTGGAATGTACGGTATAAATCCCGTAGATTAACTGGAATATGACTGGGTGGGCGGAATGAGAGGCAAAAATGCCCTAAATAAGGGCGAATCCGCCTCCGTAAGCGAAAAGAGAGGCATTTATGCCCTAGAAAGAAGCAGAAGAGGAGCTGGGACGTGGAAGAGAGGCAAAAATGCCCTAGACGAGGGCCAATCCACCTCCATAAGCGAAAAAATGGGCATATTTGCCCCAGTAAAGGGCGCCGGGTGCAGGTCTATTTCTATTTTTATAATATAAAAATTTCTGCCCGCGCATCGCAGGCTTGTCCAGCGCACATTTGCCACTCTCCTGAACAATTCTGTGATGCCCATTCCCTTTTCCTATCATGCTCATATCCTAAAGCAAAAACATGATATGGAGATGACCCTATGCCCTCGCCCAGTAAGGCCCGCATCAGACATGCCGTTACTATAGATGTACTGATTCCCGCGATTGAAAAAGATTTACAGACCCTTCCCCATGTGATTGACGCTGTTAGAAAGCAGGTTAAGCATCCCATCGGCCGGATATTAATTGTTGCTCCCAAAAAGAAACGGATGATTGAGTTCTGCCGCACAAAAGGCTGTACCTTTATTGACGAGAATACGGTGCTGCCGATTACGAAAAAAGACATTCATTACCGCTCACGCACCTGGGAACGTTCCGGCTGGCTATTCCAACAGCTGCTGAAGCTGAATGGCGACAAGCTCTGCACAGCGGATTATTTTTTGGTCATTGATGCCGATACCGTTCTGATCACCCCCCACCATTTTCGGGCGAATGGCAAGACACTCTTTTACAGCCGGAACTGGAGCCAACCACAGTATTTTGTAACCTATAGGAAACTCATGGGCCGCAAGGTGACCGCAAAATCATCATTTGTGACCCATTATATGCTGTTTGAACGCAGTCAATTGGCTCAAATGAAAAGAGAGATAGAAGCAAAACACCAAATGCCCTGGTATCGAGCTATTTTACACAGTATGAACCGCTCCAAGCAATTTGCCTTTTCCGAATTCGAAACCTATGCCAATTACCTGTATTCGAAGAATCGCGAGGGAATGAAGATTCAAAAAGCGCGTAATAAAGGTCTCCATATGAATGCAGGACAGCTATCCAAGCAGAAAGTGAATCAGCTGGCTGAGAAGTATAGATCATTGTCTTTTCATAAACGAAAGGGGTATGTGAGAACACCGGGGGCTAAATCCAGGGCAGGGGGGCGATAGGGTTGCAGATCGTACTCCTTTCAGGGGGATCGGGGAAGCGGTTGTGGCCGCTATCAAATGAGATCAGGTCAAAAGCTTTTTTAAGGCTGCTTCCAACAGAAGCTGGCGGTATGGAGTCGATGATCGAGCGGGTATGCAGAGGGCTGGAAGAGGTAGATTTGTTGGATTCAAGCTGCATAGTGACTCATCGCAGTCAGGTGGAGATTACTCGCAAATCCGTTGGTGCTCAAGTCCCTTTATTAGCGGAGCCGCAGAAACGGGGGACTTTTACTGCAGTAGCTCTGGCGGCAAGTTATCTGCATTCTGTGAAGGGTATGGACTCAAAAGAGATCGTAGTGGTCATTCCGGTGGATTCGTATGTGGAGACTTCTTTTTTTAAACAGCTTCATCAATTTCCAAGTGTGCTTGCCGAATCACAAGCGGACATTGCTTTGATTGGTGTTTTACCTGAATTTCCTTCTACACAGTTCGGTTATATTCTGCCGGGTGAAGGGTCTGGGGTAGGGGGGACGTCTTTTTTAAATGTTAAGCAGTTTGCGGAGAAACCGAACGAATCGACAGCCGCCGAGTTCATTTCTCAGGGAGGACTGTGGAATTGCGGCGTGTTTTCCTGCTCATTAGGGTACTTGCTCTCAAGTATGGTCGAACGGGATCTTCCAGTAGATTACATGGAGTTTATGGAGCATTATGATCAATTGCCAGAACGAAGCTTTGACTATGAGGTGCTAGAACACACGCGGCGAGCGGTTGTCATCCCCTATATTGGGG
This sequence comes from Paenibacillus sp. FSL R10-2778, assembly GCF_038593035.1. Classification (NCBI taxonomy): domain Bacteria; kingdom Bacillati; phylum Bacillota; class Bacilli; order Caryophanales; family Paenibacillaceae; genus Paenibacillus; species Paenibacillus sp. FSL R10-2778. The sequence goes on from NZ_CP151956.1 coordinate 359,136, forward strand.
TGTGGGCGGATATCGGCAGCTGGGATGCACTTGTTCCCCATTTGCAAGGAAGAGTAATTGGCAGTGGGAGTATTTCTGAGGATTCAAAAGGTACCCATTTGATCAACGAACTCTCTTGTCCTGTGCATATCATCGGCGCTCCTGGTTTAATCGTGGCGTCGGGTCCAGATGGCATTTTGGTTGCTGGGATAGAGCAGGCAAAACGAATTAAGCAGAAGCTGGAGGGCCATGCGGCGAAGCCGATGATTGAAGAAAAACGCTGGGGCACCTCACGCATTTTGGACTTCTCTCGTACGGCGGCAGGTATTGAGGTTACGACCTCTAAAATAACCATTTTGGCAGGCGAGCACACCAGCTACCATTTTCATCGGCATACTAAAGAAGTTTGGTCTTTTCTTTCTGGAAATGGAGAATACCGGATGAATGGCCATCTTCATGCGGTTGCCGCCGGGGACACGGTCACGATTCCTGCTGGTACGAAGCATGGGCTGCGGGCCATTACAGCGCTCGAATTGATTATCATTGAACTGTTGGAATTTCCTGAAATTGATGACTACGTACGAGTGTCTGCCGAATGGGAGGGGGAGGGAAGCTTCCTTGATGATTTGGGATGAATGGAAAGGTAGTTCGCTTTAACCCGGAGGCAGTTGTAGACATGGGGAGATTGACCGGCTGAAGTGAAATAGATGTATTCAGTGCAACTATTTCGTGGAGTAGCGAATCCCTTGCGATTTAGATGTAGTTTGTACAGTTAAAAATCGCGAATTTTTGCGTTTTGAATAGATTTGCTGAATATAAGTGTACAGAGTGCAATTAAATCCGAATTAGCGCCTAAAAGAGGGCATTTAACTGTACGAAGTACAACTAATTCTTGAGAGGGACGGGGGATGCAATAGGCAAGCCACAGTAAGCTACAGGAAAGCGATAAGTAAGCAATAGGTAAGCCACAGTAAGCTATAGGCAAGCCACAGTAAGCTATAGGCACGCCATAACCTAAACCTAAAGTGTAAATGAGAGACCCCTACCTAGCAAAAATAAACCCACAAATAGCACCGTGAGCAGAACGCCCACGGTGCTATTTGTGCATTCACTGCTTTATGCAGAAATTATTCTTTAGAATTTCTTTTCAAAAGATGCTCAATTCCTGCCGCGACTCCGTCTTTCTCATTACTGGTGGTGATGAATTCCGCCATTTCCTTAAGAATTGGCGCTGCGTTAGCCATAGCAATCCGGTAGCCGGCCTTCTCGAACATCGGCTGATCGTTATAACTGTCGCCCATGACAGCTACATCCGCTAGCGGGATACCATAATGGTCAGCAAGCATGGTTACACCGGAGCCTTTGTTGGCCTCCTCATGGTTAATCTCGATATTATTTACATGGGAGGCGGTAATAATTAAGCCCGGAATAGCTGCGAAGCGGGTGGAAGCTTCCTTGAGCAGCTCTCGGTTTAGAGAAAAAGCCAATGTTTTATAAATAACATTTTCCTCCTTGCTCCACACCTCTTCCATACTCTCCACATAGGTAACTGCTGCTTGTTGAAACTGTTGATCGATCATTGCTTTCAGCAGCCAGCTGACTTCTTCAGGAACTTCTTCATCGCTTAGTGCAGATAATTTCTCTAACCGTACACGTTTGTTCAGCTCTACATAAACGTTATCCTCAGTGTATACCTCGTAATACAAGTCCGGAATTTCGTTCATCCAGCGTAGAGCGGGAATGATGTCTGCTTTATTCAGCGGCGTGCTTGCCGCGAGGGTGCGATCAGATAATGTGACGACTGCGCCATTTAGACTGACTACAGGACATTCCAGATCCGCTAGCCGAAGCTGACGTTCTGCATCCATAAAAGAGCGGCCTGTGGCAATGATAACAATGTGACCTAGTTTCTGAGCTTTTATAATAGCTTCGCGGTTTTTTGGACTGATGTTTCCTTCTTCGTTCAGTAATGTTCCATCCATATCTAAAGCAATCAGCATATTGTATGAGCTCCTTTTCCAGGTAAAGTGGTACTTTTTAAGGGGTATTGAAACGTTACTTGTATCTTATCATTAATATTCTGAAAACCAAAAACCATTTTCATGCAACTGTACAATAATGAACGTCCAACAAGAGATAAGAGGTTTTTACAGTATATTTTTAGATAATAGTTCAGTCGTGGTACAATAGTTATCAAACTAACCGACTAGCCGAATCTATCGTCAGCTTATGTTCGTGGAACGTGACCGACGGTATTTTTCCTGTGTAAGGACATCGGCAGCTGCTTATGTAAAGGGGACTATTTATGAGATCCAAAAACTTAGCCACCATGTCACTCGCCTTTATGGCATGTGGGTTTCTGATTACACTGTTTCTACCTGAAAACCTAGCCGTGATTCTACTGAGAGGTGGTTTCGAAGCCGGTTTGGTAGGGGGGATTGCCGACTGGTTCGCGGTAACGGCGCTGTTCCGCCATCCGATGGGGCTACGTATTCCACACACCTCACTACTGCTCAAGAATCGCGATAAGATCATCCAATCACTAATCACCGCGATGGAGACTGAGCTTCTTAACAAGGAAAGCATTGAGAACAAGCTGCGTAAGTTTGGCTTTATATCAATGGGCTCCAAGCTACTGACAAAGTTCTTTAGTAAAAAGAAGGCAAGAGTACAAATATTGGAGCAGCTTGGCGAATTCGTGTCTCGTCTTCCGGTAGAGAAGGCAGTACCGTTTCTGCAAAAGGCAGCCTCCGAATATGTTCGTGAAGCTGAGCTTGGCGTTGCGGCTGATAAAATAGTTACTAAGTTAATGAATGACGGTAAAGATGTAGCTGCTCTAGACTATGCGCTGGAAGGGGTGTCTACTTGGAGCGGACGTCCTGAAACGAAGGCTATGCTGGGCAAGATTGCCAGCGAGAAATTAGCTGAAGTGAAGCTTGGCGGACTTAAAGGTATGGCTTTTCAGGCTTTTGTCGGGTTTATGGATGCAGATATGCTTGGTGAAATGCTGCAAGGTATGTTGCAGTCCGGTATCCGCGATTTTCGGGAAGAGGATAGCCCATACCGTGAAGAGATTATCCGCGAGATTCGAGTGGCCCTGTTCCAGATTGTTAATGACGAGGCTAGACTGGCTTCATTAAAAGAATGGGCACTGAATGAGCTTGAAGGCGAAGCAGCAACCGAATTCCTGCATGCGCAATTGGAGAACATTCGCAGCAAAGCAGTTTCCCTGTTGGAGGAAGATCGGGCGGCTGGCGGACGCAAGCTGTTCACGTTATATACCCTGCTTGTACGTCGTATTGGCAAGGAACAAGAATGGATCAGCAGCTGGGAAGAGCGGATTCGCGCTTCGCTAATTGCCTTTGTAGAGGCTAACCACTACAGAATAGGTCTTTTGGTAAAAGAGAATCTGGACAGCATGGATGACGCTAGTCTAGTGAATATGCTGGAAGATAAAGTGGGTAAAGATCTGCAATGGATTCGTGTGAACGGAGCTTTATGCGGGTTTGTCGTAGGGCTTGTGCTTACAGTTATTCAATTGATTTGAATGAAACTTACCTATTTATTGTAAAATCCGGAAAAAAAGCAGAGCAGCGATTCTCCCGTGAGGGAGGATCGCTGCTTTTTGTTGTTGCTCATGGCCTGTCTGCATCGTGGAGTAATAATCCTCCTCTGAGGCTTATGGACCGATATGACGTTATTTGTTAGTTCTTGGCTCTTGGAACATGTTTGCGGACTCCACTGGCGTTATTCCTATGGATGACGTTCATATGGGACATTTTTCATGCCAATAGGGGTTATAGGGTCCTTAGCATTGCAAATGAGGGATAAAGCTGCGTTTGGGGTCAGCTGTGTCCGATAGCTACCTTGTATGCGCATATGTTACCTAATTCATTCGGAGATTGGTGTTTAGCTCAAGCAAGCTCCAAAAAGAAAGGGAGCCAGCAGCCAGTTGATGGCTTAGGAGGCCCCTACTTTGGGTGAGTCTACAATTGCATTCCATCTGCAAGAGTTCTGTACCCTTGCTGTGGTGTTGCAGAAGCTTGATACAGCTGTTCTAAATGGTTTGCGGTTCGCTGCCAATTGAAGGCTTCAAGCGCATCTGCTCTCCCTTGTGATCCGATGGTAACTGCCAATTGTGGATGGCGGGCTATCCGCAGCAAATGCCGGGCAAAGGGTAAAGCCTCGCGATATCGTTCTACCAGATAACCGTTATGGCCAGAGGCGACAATCTCTCGGATGCCCCCATTATTAGAAGCGATAACAGGTAGACCGGAGGCCATAGCTTCTACATTAACAAGGCCGAAGGATTCATGATTCTGGGAAGGGCATACAAAGCAGTCTGCCGCCTGATAAAGGGTGTGTATATTCTCATGAGCCACATTTCCTAGAAAAGTAACAGACACTCTCAGCCGCCGTGCAAGGAGCTTCAACTGCCGTATGTACGACGGTTTGCCTTTGCCGGCGATGACCAGATGAGCGGGGAGGTGTTTGTTTAAATGCGACATAGCACGTATTAATATAGGCACCCCTTTGCGGGGTATAACCCGACCCACGAACAAAACTGTGAAGGTCTGCGGGAGTTTGTAGAAACTACGAAGCTGTTGTTTTTCAGATATCTGCACAGGGGTAAACCGGTCAAGATCAGCTCCCAATAAGACAATATGAATCCCTGTGGTCAGTTGCGGGAAGCGGCGATCCAATCTTCGCTGTAAGGAATGGCTGTTGGCAATGATCAGATCTGCTTTTGCTAAGGCATTTGCCACTTTATCTGTACCCGGTGTGAAGGTAAGCGAGTGCAGGAACAGAAATACCGGGATATGAGGAAGCTGCTTCTTTACAGCAGACATAAGATGGGGGCGATTATCAACCTGAATGATGTCAAAGGATTCTTTCTGAATGTATTCTAATACCGAAGTAAGATAATGGGCTGGGGTGCTTGCAGGCAATCGGATAATTCTGACCTGCTCCAATATAATGGCAGCAGGTAGTCCAGGTACCTTCCGACTAACAATGGTTACCTTATGTCTCTCCGCCAGTCTTCTGGCAATGGCCCAAATGCAGATTTCTACAGAACCGTCTCCCGGAACTGGGAACTGCTCCGGTGCAATGATACAAATATGCATGGTTCACGCCTCCTTTTATCCGCTAATGGATATCCTCTTCCACCATATGCAACACAGTAAACAGTAGATACATCCGAAAGCGGAGAGGGCGTTTCACTCATGCCATTTGTACAGTTGCAGCATAAAATACTAAGGCTTACTAAGGCCGTGATTATTTTTTGAGGGACAGGGGAGAGGACAGTTGGGAAAGAAGTTAAAGTCTGCATTGACCAGCAAATGGATTAAAACCAAGGTGCTCATGCGAAGCGCTGAAATTTCACCGTTGATTCCCGAAACGATAAAATTCAGTAAAGTCAATCTGAAAGCTATGCTGCTGAAATATGGAATGGTTTATGTTAAACCGGAATACGGTACCTACGGCAATGGTGTGATGAAGGTTGAGCAGAGTAGAGAGGCTCATGGAACAGAATATAAGTACCAAAGTGGAACAAGACTCAAAACCTTTAGAACCTTCGACGCCTTCCATTTATCTTTAAAGAAAGCGACGCGTGGACGTAGTTACCTGATCCAGAGAGGAATAGTTTTGCTAAAGCACGGGAAACACCGCTTTGATATCCGTGTGATGGTCCAGCTCAGCCCGCAGGGCAAATGGGAAACTACCGGTCTGATCGGTCGGGTAGCTGAGAAAGGTAAGATTGTTACCAACTATCATAGCGGCGGCAAACTAACTGCTATGGAAAAGCTGCTGTCTCCTTATCTGAACGAAGCTCAGCAAGCGCAAATGCTTAAGATCCTGAGAAAGCTAGGAGAAGATACCGGACGTTTCTACCATAAGAAATATCCTGGGTTTAGACAGATTGGTGTCGATGTAGGATTGGATAGATCCATGACGCCTTGGATTATTGAAGTGAATACTAGTCCGGACCCGTATATTTTTAAACATCTTTCTGATAAAAGCATGTACCGCAAAGTAATGGCTTACCGCAGAGCGAATGAGAAGAAAAAGTCCGTTAAATGATCTGTTTCCTCGTATTTGCAATGACAGCAGAAATCTTTTGTTCTAATTCTATGATTTTTTGCTTGTGTGTTGCGATTTGGCGGTAACCGGAGACGAGTGAGGACAGAGACTGAGTGGTTAATGTAAGGTTTTGCTTGCGAATCGCTGCTTTGAAGTCACTCCAATCTGCGGAAATCCGTTTATTCAATGAGGTGACTACGCTTTTGTTTGATTTAATTGAGACCTGTGGACTATCAATGCCAGACAAGGTATTGCGGGCATAGGTTATCTTTCGGGTACGTGTCTGTTTCGCTGCATTCAACTGATTCTGTCTGTCGCTAATTTCTTTGCGTGCCAACTGAACCAGGATCTTCATAGCATCACCTTGGGCTTGTAATACGGTATTCAAAGTCTTGTTTTTAAGACCCTTGGCGATCTTGATACGCTTATTAAGCGCATTGTACTGGTCGAATAAGGGCTGATAGTGCTGTTTGCAGCTCTTAACGGTAGCCTCCAGTTGAGCTACGGTTTCTAAATCAATCTCTTTAATTTGCTTACGTACTGCAATCAGTGTTTGCTCATTATTATAGTGAAGGGTTCGGATCTGCTCCTCACGATTATTGTATTGCATCTTTAAAGTAGATAAATCATTGTACAGATTAGTCATCTTTATCCTTGTAGGACCGTCGGCAGTCGCAGCTGTTAGATCAAAAGCCGCTTGAATAGAGGGTGTTAATTCAGTCGTTGCTGCAGCAAAAGCTTCCGTTGATGTGCTTAACGATAGCAGGATCACCAGTAGTAGTAAGGGGAATGACTTTAGTGCGTTCATTAATTCGCTCCTCCTTTTGTCCGTATCCCTGAAGACAACAAAAAAGCACCCGTAGCAAAGGCAAAAGCCTTTATTACGGGTGCTTCCATCGTAATAGGTCACGAACGATATATTTATTCTTAAATATAAGTTGTTTATTTGCTTGCGTCAATAATTTAAATTTAAATATTTCCAATTTAAAATAATGCGCTAGACATTTCTTTCCCCAGTTCTCTTATCGTATACTGACATAAGAAGGTATGAGAGCTTTAGCACTAGCAACAAAGGAGGTCTGGCTTAAATGGGCAGCTCGGTAGAATTTAACGCAATTCTGGATCATGCATTTATGAGGTCTCCAGAAGGAATGGCCGTACTGTTTTCGAATAACGGCGATTTCAACTGGATAAAAGTCAATCCGGCTTTTTGCAATCTACTTGGCTTTACGGAGGCCGAGTTTCTTGCCGGGGCTCTTTTTACAGAATCGGAAAATAGAGAGGCACATTCAAAAGAGCTCTCCTATAGATTAGTAATGGACGAGCTTCAGAAATCGCCAGCGGGCAGCTGGAAGAAGGAACATTGTTTTTTAAACAAAGAAGGTCAACCCGTTTGCCTGTCTCTCATGTTCTCTGGATTAGGAGCAGAAGAAGGACAAGCCCCTTCGTATATTATAGTATACGCCGAGGATATTACGGAACTAAAGATCGCAGCTCAGGAAACGGTGGATCATCGGGATCAGCAGCAGCAAATGGAAGAACAAATTCGCCAAAGTGAACGCAATTATAGATTGATGTCTGAGAATTCGCTGGATTTAATCTCGCGTCATGCGGTCAAAGACAGTGTTTTCTTATATTGTTCTTCGGCTAGCCGTACCCTGCTTGGTTATGAACCTGAAGAGATGGTTGGGACAAGCGCCTATAATTATCTTCACCCCGATGATCTAGTTATGATGCAAGGTTTAATGGAGCAGAGCCGCAGCTCTGGCGTTATTCCGGCTGTAGCTTACCGCTACCGCCATAAGAATGGCACCTATGTCTGGTTCGAGTCGAGCAGTCGTTATACCTATGATGATGAGGGAAATGTCATGGAGATTATAGCGATTGGGCGGGAAATTACGGAGCGCAAGCAGTTCGAGTTCAAGCTTAAGGAGAGCGAGCAACGGTATAAATCATTGTTTGAATACAATCCATCTGCTGTGTACTCTATGAATTTGCATGGAGACTATTTGACTGCCAATGCGAATTTGGAGAAGTTGACCGGGTATTCGCTGGAGGAACTGATCGGAATGTACTTTGGCCCCATTGTGCATGAGAAGGACATAGAGAAGACGTTGTATCATTTTAACTTAGCCGCCCAGGGTTATCCTCAAAGCTATGATCTAACACTTATTCATAAAGACGGACACTTTGTAGAAATTAATACTACCAATATTCCGATCATTGTAGATGACCAAGTAGTGGGTGTGTATGGGATTTCCCGTGATATTACAGAGCGCATCCGTTATACAGAACAAATTGAGAAGCTTAGCAATGAGTATACCCTTATTTTAAATGCGGTTTCAGAAGGCATCTTTGGACTCGATATGGAGGAGAAGGTGACGTTCATTAACCCTGCAGGTTTGCAAATGCTGGACTATGAACATGATGAAATTATGGGCCATCCTTATTTGGATCATATTCAGCAAATAGCGCTTGATGGGAGCCATTATCGGCCGCAGGAATCTCCACTGATGAAGGCTATTAAGTCAGGTGTATCTTATCAGAGTAAAGATGCGGTCTTGTGGCGTAAGGACGGTTCTAGCTTTCTTGCGGAGTACCAGGTAACCCCTCTATTTGATAAAGGGGAGCCGAAGGGTGTTGTTGTAGTGTTCCGGGACATCACGGATGAGAAGGAAATCATTCGGGCGAAGGAATCCGCAGAAAAAGCAGACCAGGCTAAGTCTGAGTTCTTAGCTATTATGAGCCATGAAATCCGTACGCCGATGAACGGAATTGTAGGGATGACGGATCTCCTGGCGGAGACGGAGCTTGATGAAGAACAGCTTGGATATACTGACATTATTAAGGAGAGCAGCAGCTCGCTCCTATCTATTTTGAATGAAATACTGGATTACAGCAAAATTGAAGCCGGAAAAATGATGATTGTAAATGAGCCCGTGCAGCTTCAAGCCGTATTGGACAGCGTAATCGATCTATTTACAGCTAAGGCTTTGGAGAAAAATATTCAGTTATCATGCAGCATGGCACCTGGAGTCCCGCCACTGATTATGGGCGATGCCGGGCGGTTGCGTCAGATATTGGTCAATCTGGTCAGCAATGCAATCAAGTTTACAGATCGGGGCAGTATCAGTATTTACGTAGAGCAGAAGCTGTCCGCAGATCAAAAGAAATTAACTTTGAAATTTAATGTTAGGGATACGGGGATTGGCATTCCTCTAGAGAAGCAGCATCGGCTGTTTCAGTCCTTTTATCAGCTGCATTCCTCGTTTAATCGCAAATATGGCGGGACCGGATTGGGGCTGGCGATTTGTAAAAAGCTCGTTGAGCTGATGGGCGGAGCTATCGCAGTAGAGAGCAGTGAAGGAGAGGGCTCTAATTTCTATTTCACGCTGCAGATTAATCCTGATAGTAGTAAATCTGAGATAAATGTGGAAGATACAGTGCAGATAGAAGAACGGGAGACAACAATGGAAGGGGCAGCAGCTGCAGAAGGAGAATTGGATGCCGGTGCAAATGTAATTCTACTTCCGGAGGCAACTCCACATTGTGCTCCTAAGTCTAGCCCTTTAAGAGGGGATCTATCCGAATGAAGCATGGACAGCCTCGGATTAGCAAGAAACTGCCTGCGGAGCCATATACACAGTGGGAGGTTGGGGTCGAATCCCCGTCCTCTGCATGTGGCCCAGCTACGATGGCAGCGTTAGCGGAGTATTGGAACACCCATTTAGGAGCGGACTTTATTCGGGGCAAAGGTCATTTTCCTTCCAAAGCCGCTCATATTAATTACATATACAGCCATCACGGTGGAAGACCTTGGGGGATGAGTGTGCGCCGTTTTACCAAAGGACTGAAGAACTATATCCATTCAGTGACTTTACCTAAGGATCAGCAAAAGTTACATATTACTACGTTTAATGATTTTGAAGTATATAAAACAGAAATTGATGCCGGCCGGCCTGTGGCTGTTAAATTTGATAAGTGGTTTCGTCTGCGGTGGAGAGGTGAGTTTACTTACGATTACCATTGGGTACTAGGTATAGGATATGAGGGATTTGAGGACGGAGAGCGTGCTACCCTGATTGTCCACGATAATGGTGTGCGGTACAAGGACGGTAGAGTCACTCTAGGAAAAGAACGGCGTATTCCGTATTTTGCGAATAAAGACATTATTACGATGGTCGGGCTAGATATTGCAGATGCATCGAGGTAGAGGGATTGTCCTGACAAAATAGCTTGAAAAATTTGAGTCCAAACGTTTGCACTACTTAGACGATCATACTATAATCCAGTTAATAACTGGAAAAGGGGATAGGTGCTTTGTCCGTACAAAGGGAAATGAAGGAACCCATTTATTATGGGGATCCTGCGGCTACTAGAGGGATTTCCGTGTTTGCTCAGGAGTTTGATCAGTTATTCAGCTATGATGGGGACGATCTTGGCCTAACGTACTCACCGGGGAGTTCAGCTTTTTGTTTATGGGCGCCCACCGCTCAAGAAGCGGAGCTGGTACTCTATAATTCATGGCAGGGAGCAGCAGAGTGTAAGTATTCTATGATCCGTGATGTCCGGGGAACGTGGAGAATTACAGTTGACGGTGATTTAGATGGCAAGTTCTATACCTACCGAGTACGTCTTGGAGAACAGTGGAATGAGGCGGTTGATCCTTATGCACGTGCTGTAGGAGTGAACGGTGATAGGGGAGCTATTTTAGATTTACGCAAAACAGATCCGGAACGGTGGACGGAAGATAAGCCACCCTTGGATGATCCTGTGGATGCCATCATTTATGAGCTTCATTTGCGAGACTTATCCATTCATCCAGCAAGCGGTATGACCCATAAAGGACAATATCTTGCTTTGGCGGAAGAAGGAACCCGCGGACCGGAGGGTATTCTCACTGGACTCGATCATATCGCGAACCTCGGTGTAACCCATGTGCAGCTATTGCCTGTCTATGATTATTCTACAGAGAGTGTAGATGAGACGAGGCTGGATGAACCGCATTATAACTGGGGTTATGATCCGAAGAATTATAATGTGCCAGAAGGCTCCTATGCTACAGATCCATATGTGCCTGGACTGCGTATCCGGGAACTAAAAACAATGATTCAAGCACTTCATGATCGCGGTCTCCGCGTCATTATGGATGTGGTTTACAACCATGTGTACGATGGCTATCGCGTGAATTTCACCAAGCTGGTTCCCGGCTATTATTTGCGTTACAAGCAAGACGGAAGCCTGTCGGATGGCTCTGGCTGCGGGAATGACGTGGCTTCAGAACGCTTGATGATGTCCAGCTTCATCGTGGAATCCGTAGTTTATTGGGCCAAAGAATACCATATCGATGGTTTTCGTTTTGACCTGATGGGCTTGATTGACCTCAACACGATGGATGAAATCCGGCGTCGTCTGGATGGGATTGACCCGTCCATCATGACGATTGGTGAAGGTTGGATGATGGGGACAGAGTTGCCGATGGAGCGGCTCGCTCATCAGAAGAATGCTGCACTTCTGCCGGGAATCGGACATTTTAATGATGATTTCCGGGATGCCATTAAAGGGAATATTTTTCTGCATGATCAACCGGGCTTCATCAGCGGAATGATGGGACTGGAGCTTGCGATAAAGGCAGGGGTCGCGGGAGGCATTGCTTATGCCCCAGGCATTGGGCAATTTGCCGTGGAGCCTCAGCAAACCGTCAATTATGTGGAATGTCATGATAATCATACGTTATGGGATAAAATATTACTGTCCACACAAGGGCAGACGGACAAACAGCGCCAATCTATGCATAGGTTAGCTTCTGCGATAGTGTTCATGAGTCAGGGAATCCCCTTTGTCCATGCGGGTCAGGAATTTATGCGCACGAAAAACGGGGTAGAGAACAGCTATAAATCCTCGGTGAAGATCAACCAATTGGATTGGGAACTGTGCGCTGCTCATCAAGATGATGTGGTTTATCTGAAGCAGCTAATTGCCTTGCGTAAAGCACATCCGGCTTTCCGTATGCGAACGGCAGATGACATTCGGAATCATCTAGTATTTGAAAAAGCACCGGTAAGTTCGGTAGCGTATACATTGCGTGGCCATGCTGGAGGCGATGCGGCGAAGCATATCTATGTGCTTTTTAATGCTAATGTAGAACAGACGGCTTTGGTTCTGCCACAGCTTGGTGCATGGAAAACAGTTTTTGGAGCCGATCTTGCGCAGAATCTGACGGGTAATAAGCTAACTGTAAGCGGGATTGGAATGGTAGTACTGACGGTGAACTAGATGTTTTTTTACAGAGAATTCTTTAAAAGCATGCAGAGTATTGTGCTCAATGAGTACAGTACTCCGCGTGCTTTTTTGTGTGGAACTTTCTTTTGAATGGATGCTCTTATTTTACATAAAAAGGTGACATTACTCATTTTCGTTAAAGATCTAGGGTGCTAATATTAAGGCATTTACTTTGGCGCTTTAGAGTGGCATAACAGCAGAAAGTGACAGAGAGTACTTTTCTTTGGTAGAGAGGATGAAAGAGATGGGGAAAGCAACCGGATTTTTAGAGTTTGAACGACAGACACCCTCCGAGTGTGAGGCATTGGAGCGAATTAAGAATTGGAATGAATTCTCGATACCTATGGATGAAGAAAAGCTGCGCGAGCAAGGGGCGCGTTGTATGGATTGCGGTACGCCATTTTGTCATGTAGGACGCCTGTTGTCTGGTATGGCTTCCGGCTGCCCTTTGCACAACTTGATTCCTGAATGGAACGATATGGTCTATCGTGGAAATTGGGAGATAGCGCTGAAACGTCTGCATAAGACTAACAACTTTCCTGAATTTACAGGCCGTGTCTGTCCCGCTCCTTGCGAAGGCTCTTGTACGGTAGGGATGAATGGCAAACCTGTCACCATTAAATCTATTGAGAAGTCGATTGTAGATAGAGGTTTTGCAGAAGGCTGGATTGTGCCTGAGCCGCCGCTTCATCGCACGGGTAAAAAGGTAGCTGTAGTGGGTTCAGGTCCGGCGGGGCTTGCCTGTGCGGCACAGCTTAATAAGGCAGGACATACGGTGACTGTGTATGAACGGGCGGACCGGATTGGCGGTCTGCTTACCTATGGTATTCCCAACATGAAGCTGGATAAAAAGACTGTACAGCGCCGGGTGGATCTGCTTGCAGCTGAGGGCATTACCTTCGTAACTCGAACAGAGATCGGCCGAGATCTCCCGGCATCACAGCTCAAGGCAGAGCATGACGCTGTAGTACTGTGTGGTGGATCTACACAGGCACGTGATCTGCCGATAGAAGGACGCGATTTGCGTGGGATTCATCAAGCTATGGAGTTTTTAACGCTGAATACAAAGAGCCTACTGGATTCAGGGCTTGCCGATGGGGAATTTTTATCAGCAGCAGGTAAGGATGTAGTTGTAATCGGCGGTGGGGATACTGGAACAGACTGTGTAGCCACTTCGATCCGTCACGGCTGCCGCAGTGTGACTCAGCTTGAGATTATGCCACAGGCGCCGCTGACACGTCAGTCTAACAATCCTTGGCCGGAATGGCCAAAGGTGCTTAAAGTGGACTATGGTCAGCAGGAGGCCGCTTCACTGTATCAAGAAGATCCGCGCCGTTATCTGGTTTCGACGAAACGGTTTGTCGGCGATGAGGGTGGGCAAGTGCAGGAGCTGCGTACAGTGCGCATTGAATGGACTCATAATGAACAGGGACGAAGGGTACCGGTCGAAGTGCCGGGCAGTGAGGAGACCCTGCAAGCGCAGCTGGTATTACTGGCTTTGGGATTCACAGGACCCGAAGAAACTATACTGGGCGAGCTTGGGGTGGAACGCGATGAGCGGGGGAACGCCAAAGCAGAGTTCGGAGCACAAGTAACCAATGTAGAAGGTGTGTTCACAGCAGGCGATATGCGGCGCGGGCAAAGCCTTGTAGTCTGGGCTATTGACGAAGGGCGTCAGACTGCGCGCGAAGTAGACCGCTTTTTGATGGGATCCTCGAATTTACCGTGAGTGTTAAGATATAGCAAACAGGGCGTTCCTTTGGGAACGTCCGCTTTGCGTTGTGGTATGTTCAAGGTTAAGATTATTGTCTAAGCGCATATTTAATTAAGTTAAGTTGAAAAGGAGAATACATGATGAAGTTAATGTTTATTTCCGACATTCACGGATCTTTATTTTGGCTGGAACGGGCTTTGGAAAAGGTGGAAGAAGAGCAGCCGGACAGTCTTATTATTCTAGGAGACTTTTTATATCATGGTCCAAGAAATCCGCTGCCGAAGGACTATAACCCACAAGAGGTTGCTAATAAGCTTAATGCATATAACAAAAACAAGCCGATAACCGCAGTACGTGGAAACTGTGACGCCGAGGTAGACCAAATGCTGCTGGAATTCCCGATGATGGGCGATTATGTTATGCTTTTGCACGAAGGCAGACGGATTTACGCTACACATGGTCATGGCTTTAGCATTGAGCATTTGCCGGCGCTTTCCGAGAAGGATATTTTTATTCAGGGACATACCCATATACCAGTTGCCGATGTAAAAGAGGGAGTGTATGTGCTGAATCCCGGCTCCATATCGCTGCCTAAAGAGAATAATCCGAATTCCTATGCTATTCTAGAGGGCGGGGAATTTATCGTTAAGGATTTTGAAGGCAATGTGGTAAAAAAGATTACCGTATAGTGAGAGATATCGTTTAAAGGAACTCCTGAAGATTGAGAGATTGAATAAGGGAGACAACGCCGAAAGACAACATTACCAATCCGGACAGTTTGTTGAACATGAGCTGTTTCGAACGTCCTGACATTATGTTGTTTCTGAACAAAGCGGTGCTCCCTGTCAAACCCATCCACCATAATGCGGAACCCAGAAAGACGCCGCTAACTAGAAACGGCATATTGGAGCTGCTATGAGACAGAAGGACGCCAGATGCCGAACTGGTCATGCGGCCGTTGCTTTTCAGTAATTCCAAGATTTGAAGATCGATGTCATCCATTGCAACTCACTCCTTTAAGCTAATTATATAAAATCCATTAGAAATGAAAATGGAATCACTATAATAAGTAAAATTATTAAATGATATCCTGATTTATATTAAAATAATTTAATTTAGCTTCGTTGTAACGGATGAAAACTTAAATTTTTTAACTGTAAAATGGGGGCTGCGAACAAAAAAATTCCTTCCAACATTATTAATGTCCCAGGGAATTGAGCACTAGAACATATTATTGTATGATGAGGAAGGAGTTTTAAGGGTAGGACTGGCTCCAAATATATTAGTAAAGGTAGTTAACACATGAATCCTAAAGATTTGAACTATACAATGCCACCGGAATGGGGCAAGCATGAACGTACTTTTATCTCCTGGCCGGTGCAGGAATCTATGTGTTTCCCGGATAACCACGAGTCAGTGTGCCAAGGTTATGCTGACATTATCACAGCCATCGCCGAGTTTGAACCAATCACGGTCATTGTGAACCCGGAGGATGTGGAGCGGGTAGAGCATTTGGTCGGCGGACCGAATGTAACGCTGCTGCCTATTGCGCATAGCGATGCTTGGCTGCGTGATAACGGACCTACCTTTATTGTTAATAAAGAAGGACAAATGGCAGGTGTGAACTGGAAGTTTAATGCTTGGGGCGGTAAATATTCACCTTGGGATCTGGATGACGAAGTGGCTCCGCAGATTCTGGAGCATGCGCAGATCACCCGTTTTGATGCACCGCTTGTGATGGAGGGTGGCTCGATTCATACGGATGGAGAAGGCACTTTGCTTACTACAGAAGAGTGTCTGCTTAACCTAAACCGCAACCCGGAGCTGAAGCGCGAAGAGATCGAAGAGTACGTGCGGAACTATACAGGTACAGAAGCTATTATCTGGCTGAGACGTGGCCTTAGTGGCGATGAAACCGATGGTCATGTCGATAATATTGCTTGTTTTGCTGCACCAGGCAAAGTTATTATCCAGGTCTGTGAGGACCCGCAGGATGAGAACTATGAGATTACGCAAGAGAATCTGCGTATTCTGGAGAACGCTACAGATGCCAAAGGGCGTAAGCTGGAGATTATCAAGATTCAGCAGCCACCACGGGTCGATTATGACGGCAGTCGTCTGACGCTCAGTTATTTGAACTTTTATTTCGTGAACGGCGGAATTATATTGCCTGTGTTTGGCGGCACCGCGACAGAAACGGATACACTTGCTGAGAAAGTGCTGGCTGGTTTGTTCCCGGATCGCAAGATTCGTACAGTTAACGGAATGGCCGTTATCACCGAAGGCGGGAATGTACACTGCACTACGCAGCAAATGCCTGCACAGCAATAATTTGAAGGAAAACTAAACGTCCAAAGGGACATTTATATACAAGGAGGACAGATACTTGAGAAATGTAAAAGTAGCTGCGACACAAATGAGTTGTTCCAGCAATATTGAGGAGAATATCAGCAAAGCCGAGACATTGGTCAGAGAAGCGGCAGCACAGGGTGCGCAAATTATTTTGCTGCAGGAGCTGTTTGAGACTCCGTATTTCTGTCAAAAAGAGAAAGCTGATTATTACGCATACGCAACAGAGCTTGAGCATAACAAGGCGATTAATCATTTCAAAGCAGTAGCCAAGGAGCTGCAAGTGGTACTGCCGATTAGTTTTTATGAGAAAAAGAATTACGCGCGTTACAACTCACTTGCTGTAATTGATGCTGATGGAACGGTGCTGGGCAAATACCGCAAGAGTCATATTCCAGATGGCCCAGGTTATGAAGAGAAGTTCTACTTTAATCCGGGAGATACTGGCTTTAAGGTATGGAACACTCGTTATGCCAAGATTGGTGTAGGCATCTGCTGGGATCAATGGTATCCAGAAGCGGCTAGAGTAATGAGCCTGATGGGAGCAGAAATTCTGTTCTATCCAACGGCTATTGGGTCTGAACCGCAGGATGGATCGATCGATTCCAAGGATCATTGGCAGACCTGTATGCTTGGACATGCGGCTGCGAATCTTATTCCAGTCGTGGCTTCCAACCGTATTGGTGAGGAAATTGATGAGGATTCGAGCATTAATTTCTACGGCTCATCGTTCATTGCAGGTCCTCAGGGCAATAAAATCGTTGAGGCTGGACGTGATGAGCAAACCGTGCTGGTAAGCGAATTCGATCTGGATGCTTTGGAAGTTGGCCGGATCGAGTGGGGAATCTTCCGTGACCGCCGGCCGGATCTGTATAAATTGATCGGTTCTTATGATGGAGATATCACACTTTAATAGGTTTAAAGTTAAATATGCTAAAGGCATTGCTAGAGAGAATACAATCTCTGGCAGTGCCTTTTTGTGTTTGATGAATTTTTTTGAGAGTGATGTACGCATAAAACGTATAAAATAATAATATTGTGTTATAAAACCTTACATAATTTAGAAAAGTTAATTGTCATGAATCCTTTAATCTGTTAAAATCTCTTTAAGTTATTTTCGAAAATAGGGGGAATGGGGATATGAAAATAAAAAGTCGTGTTTTAATGTCAGTTTTTATATCATTTGTGGTGGTTGCATTGGTAGGTTGTGGAGCAAATAACAGTAAAGCTGGTAACGAATCCTCAGCGGAGAAAATTAAGTTTGCCAGTGATGCCAGCTACGCTCCTATGGAGTATATGGACACGGATAAAATCAAAGGATTCGACATCGATTTCATTAAGGCAGTTATGGAAGAAGCGGGAATAGACTATGACGTAACGAACACAGGCTGGGAAACGATGCTGCAAAGTGTGAAGCAGGGAACGGAGTATCAAGCAGGGCTATCTTCAGTATCGATTACGGATGAACGTAAAGAAACCTATGACTATTCCATCCCTTATTTCGAATCTACCAATATGATTATGGTTAAAGAAGGCAGCGACATCAAAAACGCACTTGATCTTAAAGATAAAGTAGTTGCAATACAAGGGGCCACAACTGCAGATGACCTGATGAGCGGAATAATGGGTGTCGACAACCCTAACTTGAAACGTTTTGACAGCAATGCGGTGGCATTGATGGAACTGAATGGCGGCGGAGCCGATGCGGTTGTAGCGGATATTGCCATTGTACGTGAGTACATGAAAAACAATCCTAAGCAGAAGCTGGTGGGGATTGTAGACACAGAGAACTTCGGAGCGGAATATTACGGCATTCTTTACCCTAAGGGCAGTGAGTTAAAAGCGAAACTGGATCCGGCTATTAAGAAGGTATTGGAAAACGGAAAGTACGCGGAAATCTACAAAACTTGGTTCGGCGAAGAACCTAACCTGGATAGCTTATTGAACGCAAAATAAGGAAAAAACCTAATAAGCATGCGTAATGATAGCTATTGCGCATGCTTATTTTTTTAAAGAGAGATGACATAAAGAAGAGAAGGGGAGAGTCCTATGGATTTTAGAATGGACATTATTATTCATTATTTGCCCGTCCTTTTAAAAGGGACACTGCTGACTATCGGTATTTCTGTAGTTTCTATTTTATTTGGCTCTATTTTGGGACTGGGGATCGGATTTGGCAAAATGGCCCCAAAATGGTATTTGCGCTGGCCTTTTCATTCATATATCAATTTTTTTCGAGGAACACCATTGTATGTGCAGATTCTGATTGTTCACTTTGGAGTGATTCCCCCGCTTTACGGCAAAACCAATGCTCTAATTACTGCGTTTGTTGCTCTGTCGCTTAATTCGGCTGCTTATTCGGCTGAGATTTTTCGGGCAGGCATTCAGTCGGTTGATCGTGGGCAACGGGAAGCGGCTATTTCACTGGGGATGACTAGTCGGCAAGCGATGAGATTTATTATTTTACCGCAAGCGATCAAACGGATGGTTCCGGCTTTTGGTAACGAGTTTATTGTGCTTGTGAAAGACTCCTCTCTTCTGGCTTTGGTGGCTGCACCGGAAATAATGTATTGGACCAACACGATGAAAGGGCAATATTTGCGGATATGGGAGCCTTATTTGACAGCGGCACTTATTTATTTCATTCTTACCTATTCTCTTAGCAAGCTGCTGAATTACGTTGAACGGAGGCTGAAATAGGATGGAGCCTATGATTTCAGTACGGAACTTACATAAATCATTTGGAACAAATACGGTGCTGGCCGACATAAGTATCGATATTTTCAGTCAGGAGGTAGTGGTGGTTATTGGGCCGTCCGGATCGGGTAAATCCACCTTTTTGCGTTGCCTTAATTTACTGGAGCAGCCGCAGGGGGGCGAGATTGTAATTGAAGGCACTTCTTTGATGGCGGCGAGTACGAAGATTAACGATATCCGTACAGAGCTTGGGATGGTGTTTCAGCAGTTTAATCTATTTCCTCATATGAAGGTTATAGAAAACATTATGCTGGCGCCGGTTCAGGTGCGTAAATGGTCTCCGGATAAAGCGCGGCAAAAAGCGCTTGAGCTGCTGCAAAAAGTAGGTCTAAGTGAAAAAGCAGAGATGTATCCAGCCTCATTGTCTGGGGGGCAGGCTCAGCGGGTAGCGATTGCAAGGGCGCTGGCTATGGAGCCCCAAATTATGCTCTTTGACGAACCAACCTCAGCGCTTGACCCGGAGATGGTGGGGGAAGTGCTGGCGGTGATGAAGGAACTGGCCCGTGAGGGGATGACGATGGTCGTGGTGACACATGAAATGGGCTTTGCGCGTGAGGTGGGGGATCGGGTGCTGTTCATGGAACAAGGTGAGATTGTGGAAGAAGGAAGTCCGGAGCAGCTGTTCGGAAATCCTAAGCAAGAACGGACACGATCCTTTCTATCAAAGGTGCTGTAATTTAGTGGAAAGTAGAATCTTGTTATTTTATCAGGTATATTAGAAGAGTAACGGTTAATTCAGGGATTTATATGCAAAATCTGTCGGAACGTGGAGAGGAGGCTCTGGGGATATCTTTTGTTATCATAATCTTGCAGTGATAGAGGGAGAAATACGATGAGCACATTTAAAAACTGGTTAAACACAACCAAAAACGGACTAACAGATCAAGTGAAAAAATTCAAAAATAAAGACTTCATGAACGCGATAGTTGCAGGCTGCGCTTTGGTTGCTGCGGCTGACGGTAAAATAGAAGATGCAGAGAAGAATAAAATGGTCGGCTATATAAATCTAAGTAATGAATTGAAGGTATTTGACATGAGAGATGTCATTGCTCAATTCAACCATTATGTTAGTAACTTCGAGTTCTCTCCGGAAATAGGGAAACAAGAGGCTTTGAAAGCGATCGCTAAGTTTAGCGGCAAACCAGAAGCGGGCCGTCTGATCGTGGGCGTATGCTCGGCAATTGGATCAGCTGATGGTGATTTTGATGATTATGAAAAAGCAGTTGTGCGGAATATTTGTGGTGTCTTAGGATTAAACCCTAGCGAATTCAGTTTATAAATTAGGTGAAGTCATAGATGAAAGTTCGTTGAAACGTAATTTATTCTTTATCGTATCACTGATATAACACCTAAAAGCTAGACTAACAGATAATAGTTTTATCGGAAACGGAGGTACGTTGATTTGGCTGGAATTAATCTGGTAAAAGGTCAAAAGATTGATCTGACTAAAGGTAATGCGGGCTTGTCCAATGTAATAGTTGGCTTAGGCTGGGATCCGGTAGAGGCTAAAAAGGGATTTTTCGGTGTCAAAAAGCAGGCTAACATTGATTGTGATGCTTCAGCTTTGCTGCTGAATGAGGATGGCAAGCTAACTAAGAAGGGTAACCTGATCTGCTTCCACAACAAGCAAAGTCCTTGCAACTCGGTCATTCATTCCGGAGATAATCTGACGGGTGAAGGCGACGGAGATGACGAGCAAATCATGGTTAATTTGAAAGCTATTCCTGCCGATGTTCATAAGGTTCTGGTTGTCGTTAACATTTACGATGCGGTGAATCGCAAACAGGATTTTGGAATGATCAAATCAGCGTATATTCGGGTAATAAATGCTGCCGGGAATAGTGAGTTGATTAAATTCAACTTGTCAGACAACTACACAGGTTTTACGGCACTTATTTGTGGAGAGCTTTACCGCCAAGGTGGAGAATGGAAGTTCGCTGCAATTGGTGAAGGCAGCCACGCCGCTCATATCAATCAACTTGCAGAACGCTACGTATAATCCAAATATAAGAAAAGAGGTATGTAATCATGGCAATTAATTTATCCAAAGGTCAAAAGATCGATTTAACAAAAGGCAACCCAGGTCTATCCAAAATCACTGTAGGTCTTGGCTGGGACACTAATAAATACGACGGCGGAAAAGATTTCGATTTGGACGTATCCGTCTTTTTGACCAATGCTAGTGGTAAAGTTGATAAAGAAACCAACTTCATTTTCTTCAATAACAAGCAAAATGAGAATGCTTCTGTTGTTCATACCGGAGATAACCGTACAGGTGAAGGCGATGGTGATGATGAGCAGGTTCAAGTGGATCTTCAGAACATCCCTGCTGATGTGGACAAAGTAGCTTTTACTATCACAATTTATGATGCTGAAGCAAGAAGCCAAAACTTTGGACAAGTCTCCCGTTCCTACGTACGTATCGTAAACGATCTGAACAATGAAGAATTGATTCGTTTCGACCTCGGTGAGGATTTCTCTATTGAAACTGGTGTTGTTGTAGGCGAATTGTATCGTAACGGTGCAGAATGGAAGTTCAATGCTATCGGCAGTGGCTACAAAGACGGCTTGAGCGGTTTGACTCGCGACTACGGCCTGCAATAAATTTCGTTCTGCATGCTAAAGTTGAATTGAATTCATAAATGAAAGAAGGTTTTGTCAGTGACGATCAGTCTCTCTAAAGGGCAACGGATTGATCTTACCAAGACTAATCCGGGTTTGACGAAGGTAGTGGTAGGATTGGGCTGGGATACTAATAAGTATAGCGGCGGCCAAGATTTTGACCTTGATGCTTCAGCCTTTCTACTGCATGAAGATGGCAAGGCCAAGGGCTCTGATGATTTTGTATTCTACAATAATCCATCGGGTGGAAATGGCTCCCTGACTCATACAGGTGATAACCGTACGGGTGAGGGTGATGGAGATGACGAGCAGATTGTTGTTGATTTCAGCAAAATCCCTGCTCATATTCAGCGCATCGGAATAACGGTAACGATCTATGATTATGAAACTCGGGCACAAAACTTTGGACAGGTTTCCAATGCTTTTGTACGTGTAGTAGATGCTTCTAATGATCGTGAAGTGCTTCGCTTCGATTTAGGTGAAGACTTTTCAACTGAAACAGCTGTTGTATTCTGTGAGTTCTACCGCAATGGTGCGGATTGGAAGTTCCAGGCGATTGGAAGTGGCTTTGCCGGCGGTCTAAGCGCTTTATGCAGAAACTATGGACTGGACGCGCAATAACATCCAAGTGGGCGGGGTCATTACCGATCCTGCCCTTTTTATAAATATTTAGAGCAGTACAGACTCCACTTTGTGGGGTTCTTTTTTACAAAATTATTAGTTGGTTTACTCCATTTATAAAGGTGGCGTAAGAATGAGTGTTAACGTAGTCAAAGGGCAAAAAGCTGATCTGACCAAAGGCAATGCTGGACTTCATTCTATAATCGTAGAGATCGGCTGGAATGCTCCGGCTGCTCTGGAGATTGATAGCTCTGCTTTCCTGCTTGGATCAGAGGGTAAAGTAAGTAAAGACGAGGATTTAATATTTTATAATAATCCAGCCACATCGTATATTAGGTATAAGGATGTGCCAGGATTCAATGACCGCAAGCAATTCGAAGTTCAATTGGATAAGATTCCTTCCGATGTGATGAAGATTGCCTTTACGCTTACCATTTATGATGGGGAGAAAAGGGGTCAAAGTTTTGGGCAAGTTAGTCAGGCCTATTTTCGGATTCTCAATCAAGTGACAGGTGCGGAACTGCTCCGATGTGATCTCGAGAATCTTTTCTCCGTGGAAACGGCCATTGTGGTAGGGGAATTATATAGATATAACAGTGAATGGAAGTTCAGTGCCATTGCAGCGGGGTTTGCCGGAGGTTTGAAAGAGATATGCAGTAACTTCGGTATTGAAGCGAATGAGGAGCCTGCTCCTGCTGCTCCACAGCCGGAGGTTAAGCCGCAGATTCCACCACAAATCTTCGCAACGCCGCCTGCGCAGCCAGTGAAACGTGAAGAAAGCTCTCCACCCACACCTCCGCCTTCGCCAATGAATCTCAACTTGAAGAAAATCGAGCTGAAGAAAAAAGGCGATTCCATTAATTTAAAAAAATCAGCCAGTGGTGATCTAGGGGAAGTGTTGATTAATCTCAACTGGAACCAGAAACAGGGCGGACTCTTTAGTCGTAAAAATGGCGTAGATCTAGATCTTGCTTGTCTGTATGAACTGAAGAATGGCAGTAAAGGAGTGGTACAAGCGTTGGGCAATGCCTTTGGCTCATTGAATCAACCTCCTTATGTCATGCTTGATGGGGATGATCGGACAGGCTCCGTAACTACTGGTGAGAATTTGCGTATAAATGGTATCAAAATTTCCGAGATTGAACGCATTCTAGTGTTTTCCTTTATTTATAAAGGGGTAACCAACTGGTCGGAGGCCGATGGGGTTGTCACCATCAAACAAGGCGGAGGACCTGATATCATTGTAAATTTGGACGAGCATAACAACCGAAAAGGGATGTGTGCCATTGCGTTATTCCGGAATGTAAGCAATGAAACATTTAGTGTTGAACGGCTGGTGCAATATTACAGTGGTCATCGTGAGATGGATGAAGCCTATGGCTGGGGGCTGCGCTGGGTTGCGGGCAGCAAATAATCGATTTTACCGGAGGCGCAAAGTGTAATGGATTGGTTCGCAGATTTTTTTAGAAATATTAGTGAGAATTACGGGCATTTTTTCTCATGGAGTGATGTAGTAGGTACACTCTCTGATCCTGTGAGCTGGGGGATTATCGGGAGCTTAATTCTACTAGAAGGTTTGCTCTCTGCAGATAATGCGCTTGTGCTTGCCGTTATGGTTAAGCATCTACCTAAGGAGCAGCAGAAAAAGGCGCTTTTCTACGGTATCTTAGGGGCTTATTTGTTCAGATTCCTGGCCATTGGACTAGGGACATTTCTTATTAAGTTTACTTTGGTTAAGGTTCTTGGTGCACTGTATCTCTTTTATATCGCATATAAAGGTTTATTTAAAGGTAGTGGCGAAGAGCATACGGAGAATAAAGGCACTTCTTTTTGGAAGACGGTTCTCCTTGTTGAATTAATGGATATTGCTTTCAGTATTGACAGTGTTATTGCAGCATTTGGACTTAGCGATCAGGTTTGGGTTCTCTTTATGGGTGGTATCTTAGGGGTTCTGATGATGCGCGGAGTGGCGCAGGTATTCTTGAAGCTTATTGATAAATTCCCTGAATTGGAACAGGCAGCGTTCCTGCTTATCGCCATTATTGCGGGTAAGATGCTAGCGGGTGCTTTTGGTTTTGAATTGCCGCATGTCGTATTCTTTACAATCCTTATAGCGGTATTCGTGGGTACGATCCTCTATAGTGCTAGACGTAAGAAAAAAGATGCCCATAAAAGTGCATGATTAAAAAAGTAATTGCACCATAGAGAAGTCGGAGCCGATCATGCAAGAATAGAAACGCCTGCTTCTTTCAGGTAATCGTATATGTTATAGCGTAGGCCTTCACTTATATTTGAGAGAGCCAAGATGCCATCCCCAAGGGAGAGTATTGCCGGTTCTGACACTCTCTATGAGGAGAGGTCTACGCTTGTTTTGCTTGGCTTCGCAAAACTATAAGGGGGAACCGATTTGAGATACTTCGATTACCTGACGAAAGAACAAGAAATCTCTTTGTTTTACACTCCGCCTATCTCATTTGATCATACCACGAACAAGGAACTGTTAGCCTACGCTGTCGGCGCTGCCCTCTATATGCCGGCTACCCGTGCAAGTGTTGCAGAAGACATCATTAAGCTCAAGAATGCAGGTCTAGTGACGGTTATTATAGATCTGGAGGACGCAATCGGAGATGACCAGGTTGACAATGCAGAGGAATCTATTATCCAGCATCTTATTTACCTAGCTGCTTACGCAGAAAATGAGCTGGATTCATCGAACAGCCTCCCGCTTCTTTTTATACGAGTACGTAACCCGGACCAACTCCGGCAAATGATTTTCCGCTTGGGATCCTTGGTAACGATGTTAACAGGGTTTGTATTTCCTAAGTTCTCTGTGGACAATGGAATTCAATATTTTGAAACGTTAGCTGAGTACAACAATACGCGTGGTTATAATGATCCTGTGCTTTACGGGATGCCAATCTTGGAAACTGCACCTATTATTTATCGGGAAAGTCGAGTGGACAGTCTGCTATCTATCCGTGATTTACTCCGTAATTACCGTGAGCTTGTCCTAAACGTCAGAATTGGGGCAACGGATTTCTCCAGCCTGTTCGGACTGCGTCGCAGTCCTGATGTTAGTATTTATGATCTTACTCCTATCCGTGACTGTATCTCGGACATTATCAATGTGTTTGGGCGGGTTGAAGAGGGATATGTGATCTCAGGACCTGTCTGGGAGTATTTTGCGAATAAAGGTCATCGAGTTCTCCGGCCGCAGCTGCGGCAGACGCCATTTGAGGATACTTACGGCAAAAACGGCCGTGATATGCGGAATAGCTATATCTCGAGCAGTGTGGACGGGCTAATTCGTGAGGTTATTTTGGATAAAGAGAATGGAATTGTGGGTAAGACGATTATCCATCCTTCTCATCTCAGACCTGTTCAGGCGATGTATACAGTGATGCATGAGGAATACGTCGACGCTTTAAGCATTGTAGAAAGTAATGATGGCAGTCTGGGCGTGTTTAAGAGTCAATATTTTAATAAAATGAACGAAATTAAGCCCCATCTGAATTGGGCAAGACGAATTTTACTACGATCTCAAATATACGGGGTGTTACATGAACAACAGCATTTTGTCGGATTATTACCCGAAAACGAATTTACGCACGTATAACATAGTCGAGAACCTGCAAGTGAATGTAACCGAAACCTTTAACCCCTTTCATATGCCTCTGGATTCTTTATTTTCTATGGCGGCGCGAATTAATAAAAAACGAACTTTTCTGTTTGTCAGTAAGGTGCTTGGCAAGCATATCCCCGTCGATCCGTATACTTCACTTCTAAGCGGAGCAGCGTTGGCGCTGCTGTTATATCAGGAGATGAACGGCGATTCCGTGGATAGTGATCGTATGACAAAGTTATTGGATATGGCGGTTCATGGGCTGATTCATCCTGAATTTGCTAAGGAAGCCTATCAACATTTACTAGCGGCCCGGCTGGTTTTGCCCAAGCCTGTGGTTTTTATTGGATTCGCAGAAACGGCAACTGCACTGGGTCACAGTGTGTACAACATCTTTGCTGAGCAGGCATCCTATATTCATACTACGCGTGAGCATATTCCTGATTTGGAGTCTGTTGTAAGTTTTGTAGAAGAGCATTCCCATGCAGTTGATCATCTATGTTATGCCTTGGATACCGAACTCTTATCTGGGACAGAGCCCATTATATTGGTAGATGACGAGATTACGACCGGGAAAACCGCGATCAATACGATTCGAGATATTCAGTCAAAATTCCCGCGGGAGGAATATGTGGTAGTCTCTCTTCTGGATTGGAGAAGCGGCAGCAATCTTCAACACTATAGTGAGCTTGAGCAGGAGCTGGGGATTCGCATTAAGTCGTTATGTCTGCTGCAAGGGAATATTGAAGTGATAGGTTCACCGGTGTTTAATAAGGATACTGAGCAGCTGGATAGAGAGGCCATTTTTGAGTGTGAGGTTGTAACTACTTATGCTCAAGATGGAATGGAACGACTGGAGGTATCCTCTATCGATTCCTATGGTGAGATCAACACAGCGCCATATATGAAATATAGTGGACGGTTCGGAATGGAGTCACAGGATAATCTGGAGCTTGATCAGGGTGTGAAACGAATAGCTGAGCAGCTGCGGCAATTGCGTAGAGGACCGAAAGCCTTGGTAATGGGTGTAGGAGAATTTATGTATCTTCCGATGAGAGTGGCGGCGGAAATGGGGGAAGGGATTGCTTACCAGTCTTCCACTAGAAGTCCAATCCACCCTGAGCGTCGGCCGGATTATGGGGTACATAGTGCTGCTGCGTATCCTTCAGCTGGTGACCCGGAAATCACAAACTTTATTTATAATATAGCTCCTGGTCAATACGATGATATATTTGTGCTGATTGAGCGTGATGTACCGCATGAGCGTATGAAACCTATGCTTGATATACTGAAGAAACTGGCCCGCCATAAAGTGCATCTTATTGTACTGACCTCGGAAAGAAGAAGTGGAGGCCCTACCTATGAAGGGAACAGTAACTGAAGAAATTCTAAACAGAAGTATAGCCGAACCGGTTCCGCTAGGCAGCTATTCTCCGTCAGATGTTATATTTTTGCTTAAGGATCTGAGCGATGTTTCACTGGAGCGGGCGACTGACGAAAGAGAGGCCGCCATTCAATCAGGCGTACACTACTCTGAGATGCTGCCCGTGGAATATCAGCCTACTGAGCAGTATATTGAGTTATTTCACGAGACGCTGGAGCAATCTGCGGAGAAGGTCGCTCTAGCAGTAGCGGTAGTCTCTGAGATGATTGTCGCTCAAAGGGGACTTGATACGGTGTTAGTCTCTTTGGCAAGAGCGGGAACACCAATTGGTGTACTGATTAAGCGTTATATCCAAGAGCGATATGGTGCTGATCTGCCGCATTATAGTATCTCTATCATTCGGGGCAAGGGGATTGATGAGAACGCAATCCTCTATATTCTGCAAAAGCATGGGCTTGACGCTGATTTGCAGTTTGTCGACGGATGGACGGGGAAAGGGGCTATTCGCCAGGTATTGATTGAGGCGTGCAACAGCCTATATGAGAAATATGGCATTCGGCTAAATGATGACCTGGCCGTATTGGCTGATCCCGGGAACTGTTCAGGCACGTTCGGGACTAGAGAGGATTATCTTATTCCTAGTGCATGCCTCAATTCTACGGTGTCAGGATTGATGAGCCGGACAGTGCTGCGCGATGATTTAATCGGTCCGGAAGAATTCCATGGGGCTAAATTCTACAAGGAATGGCTCGATACGGATGTATCTAATGTATTCATTGCGGCGATCTGCCCGTATTTCTCCTCCGTTGCGGAAGAAGCGCAAGCGATTGCTGAACAGATGCAGCAATCCCCGCCAGAAATTACATGGCAGGGCCTGCGTGATATTCAGAGTATTCAAGAAGTGTTCGGCATAGATAACATCAATTTGGTCAAGCCCGGAGTCGGAGAAACTACCCGAGTGCTGCTGCGCAGAGTACCGTGGAAGATTCTTGTCGATACTATGGATAATCCAAATCTTCGTCATATTATTCTCTTAGCAGAGGATAGAGGGGTTCCAGTAGAGGTATTCCCTGGACTCACCTACTCCTGTTGCGGGATTATTAAGCCGCTGAGAGGTGAGACGGAATGATCTATGCCAGTGATTTGGACCGAACGTTAATCTATTCCCTAAATGCAATCGGCGTCCCGGAGAATACTCCGGGCCTGGTTCCTGCGGAGGTTGTGGATGGCAAGACGGTTTCATACATTTCCCAAAAAGCATTAGCTGATCTGATGGAGCTTACTTCCCGTATTATCTTTATGCCCGTTACAACACGTACCATAGCGCAGTATAAGCGTATTAATCTGTTTCAAGACACGATTATTCCAGACTACGCGATTACTAGTAATGGCGGGAATATTCTGATTGGTGGCGAAGTAGATAAGAGCTGGAGAGCTTCGGTGGGCAGGCTTGTTCAAAACGAATCGGCTGCAGCAGAAGAAGTTAGAATGCACGTTAGGTCTGTAGTGCACGAGGAATGGATCATTAGTGAGCGGTATTGTGATGATTTATTTTATACTTTTGTAGTAGTGCGTGATTTATTACCTATGGATGAGATCACGAATCTGGCAGAGCGATTATACGATTTGGGCTGGCGGGTATCCTTACAAGGACGCAAGCTATATGTCGTTCCTGCCGCTGTGAATAAAAGTGATGCGATTGTTCATGTGCGCCGGACGGTTCGTTCAGAACCGATGGTAGCATCGGGAGATTCCTTGTTGGATAAGAGTTTACTAGAAAGTGCGGACTATGCGATTGCTCCTTGTCATGGAGAAATATTTGCAGAGCAGCAGAGTGGTCTTGTAAAATCAAGGTATCCCTTTACGAAGCAAGCGGGTGTTTTTGCTGGTGATGAAATTCTACAGTATGTAAACATGATCTATAATAACTTAACCGTATTGGGAGTTGGGCCACTATGAAAAAGGTAAACATTTATTTCAATCGCTGGTTTTCCGTCGCTTACCATTATATGAATCTCATTCGCAATAATGAGGATGGCGTTCCTGTACAAATCTTCGCCACGCATCCTGATATTCACCATATGTCCCTTCAAGGTGCTGATGTTGCTGGGACTGAACCAGCACTGACTGGAATAGAATATGTTCAATTCTGCGTGGATTTCTGTCGCCGCAATGAGATCGATATCTTCATTCCACGGTTACATATGCTGGATATAGCTTTGCATGCTGCTATGTTTGATGCGATTGGCACCAAGGTTCTAGTCTGTAGAGATTTGGACTTATTGGAGACCATCATGGATAAGGGGAAGTTCTACGAAAGTGTTAAGGAAACAGGGATTATGACAATTCCTGATTATCATGTGGTGAGTACAGCAGAGCAGTTCAAAGAGGCTTATCATGATCTTGTAGCCAAAGGACACCACGTATGCTTTAAACCCACGGAGACAGAGGGAGGCCTTGGCTTCCGTATCATTGATAACACACGTAGTCCTTTACAGGAGCTGTTTGGTCATGTAACTCCGCTGATATCCTTCGATGAGGCCTATCGTATTCTGGGAAGTGAACCTACATTCCCTGAACTTATGGTGATGGAATTGCTGGAAGGTTATGAATACAGTATAGATTGCTTGTCAGATGAGAATGGCAGGCTGTTAGCGGCTGTACCCCGTCGTAAAGCTGGCGGTCGTCTGCGGCTGATGGAGCATATTCCGGAGCTGGAGGAGATCGCTTCCCGGGTAGCAGAGGTATATAAAATACCTTTCAATTTCAATATTCAAATGAAGTATAGTGGTGGAATTCCTAAACTGCTGGAGATTAACCCCCGGATGTCTGGAGGTCTTCATATTTCTTGTCTGTCTGGAATTAACTTTCCATACCTGGCTGTCAAAAGTGCACTCGGCGGAGAGGTCCAGCCTGCGGAGTTCGGCGATAATGTGCTTGCCAGCCATGTAGAGCAGCCGCTAATTATGAAAATAAACGGCGAATCCGTAATTCCGGATCCCGTGAATTGAGCGTTCGCAATCTCGCTCACAAGAGGTGAGAAAAATTAAATTTAAATCGAAAGTATTGCTGTATGCCGGTATTGGCTATGTTGTCGCTGTATTAACGAGTTCTTTTTTGCCTGAGTTACTCTCCTTGCTGTTGCCTGTAGCGGGTGCAGCGGTAGGGGTTCTTGCAACGAGAAGTCCAAGAACCAACCTTCCGGCTGAGGTGCTGCCAGCAGGTCCAGAGACGGTGCCTGTTGCTCCAGCTCCCTCTGCAAATGCTCCGCAATTACCTAGTGCGGCAAATAATGCTGCACCAGGTAATCCGGGCAATAGTGGTAGAACTGAGGCCGAACCAACGAAGATTGGACCGGAATTTGCTCCAGTAGTTGAGTACCTTAGCATTCTGGAAGATATGATTATCTCCGAGGGGCAGAAGGATACACTGGACAATGAAATTGTCGAGAAATCACTGGCGCTTTTTGCGAGACTTCAACGTGTAATTCCGCTGCTGCAGGAGCTCAATAATGGCGATATTAATCATACGGTCCGCAGATTGATTCTGAAGGATTTGAATGGTGTGATTAACCCATTTTTGCGCCTAAGTGGTGAAGCAAAGACGAAGAATCGGAGAACGCTGCTGAACGGTCTAAGAGATGTTGATTCCAAAATATCGGATATTGCTTCGACGATCGAACATAAAGACCTGATGGAACTTCAGACGAAGGCGGAACTGATTCATCAGCGGTATAGCAGTTCCGAATTATAGGAGGGAAACCCATGTCCACGCAGTTGATCCAATTAAAAAAAGAAGATGAACAAAAGGTAGTCGAAGAAGCCGCACAATTGATCGAGAAGGTATCCCAGACAGATACAGTCACGTTGGATTCTTTAATGGATGATATCGGGAAGCTTGGGGTGAAGACGCAGGAAAAAGCAGGCCAAACGCTCAAGCTGCTGGATCGTCCGGTAAATGACCTGATGTCCGGTAAGCGTGTTGAAGTGCCTAACATGATTATGAAGCTGCGGAATGAGTGTGAAAATCTGCAACAGAGTAAGAATGTTAGCTTTTTCGGCAAAATGCTGCGGAAGAGTCCGATGAAGAACTATGTGTACAAATATCAGTCTGTCCGCACAAATATTGATGCGATTGTTACTGGTCTACGCGACGGCAGAGATACCCTCGAAGAGAGTATTGTAAATATGCGCCAGCTGAAACGTACCTCTATGGAGGAGATCTATAACCTTCAAACCAAAATTGCCTTCGGCAATAAGCTAAAAGAGCTGTTCGAGGTGGAGATTGCGAAGCCTGAGAATGAGTTCCGTAAAGCTTATCTGGAGCGTGGTCTGCGTAAAGTGATGGTTCGTATTCAGTCCATGACAGAGATGATTCTGCTTTACAATCAAGCGATTGCTGCTACAGATATCATCAATGACAATAATGATAAACTGATCGATTCCGTAAATAATGCGATTGATAAAACTTCTAATCTGATTACAGTGTCGGCAATGATTGCGATGTCGCTGGCCGATCAGGAGAATGTTATCAACGCTGTAGAAGCAACAAATAAGACGATTGAAGATCAGTTTAAAGAAAATGCACGCTTGCTGCGTACGACTACAGAAAAAACGACCGAGCTTCTATCCAAACCTTCCATGTCTATGGAAGCCGTGAATCAAGCGATCGGCGATCTGCTTAGCGCATTGGATACTTCGGAACAGTCAAACCGTCGTATTATCGAAAGCTGCCAGGATTATACATCCAAAATGACGACGATCAATACCCAACTGGGCAATCGTCTAGGACTCAATGAAGCGGACAAGCCTGAGGCGCTGAAACAAGGTGAAGCAGAGAGCCAACTGAGCAGCTTCTTGAACTAATTATTTTTAAAAAAGTCCGTAAAAATATAGCAGAGCAGTGAGCCTTCATTTCTGGGGGTTCGCTGCTCTGCTTTTTTTGGATATGAAGTAGCTTGCTTCAACTACTGCATAGGCGTAAACGTGATCTAATCAAATGAAGTTTGCTGTAGCCAAACATAAAGCCCTATCCACATACATAAGTTGTCACAAGACTACATGTGGAGGAAGTGGGGATAGGCTATGGTTTTAGGCTGTTTGATACTCGTGCTTATCATCGTCGCCAGCAGTGAAAAAGCAGAAGCCATTGCTAAAATGAATGAAGAAAATTAGCAAGAGGTAGCTTCGCTTCCCCGTAAGTATTCAGGGATTTTTTGCCGCGAGTTGGTTCAAGTAATTTCCAGCGGGTTATTGGGTATAATAACGCAAGGCTGTCGATTAGCCCATAATCAGCTGGAAATACCAAAATCCCTAAGGAGGTCACATGGAGAACGAGGCACTGCTTCAGGTTGAACAATTAGCACTTAAGAAACAGAAGATATTCCGGCAAAGCGTAATGCGCTATATTGCCAGAGCCATGCTGGCCAGTATGTTTATCGGATTCGGTGTAATTGTAGCATTTAAGACAGGCAACTATTTCTTTATGGAGCAATCCCCCTTTGCATATCCAATGGCTGCGATTACTTTCGGAGCGGCTATTATTCTAATTTCTTTTGGTGGTGGGGATTTATTCACCGGAGATACTTTTTATTACACATACACGGCACTAAGACGGAAAATGAAATGGTCTGAGGTTGTCCGCATGTGGATCATGAGTTATATCGGTAATATTCTTGGGGCTGCCGTTTTTGCCTTGCTGATTTTTTTGACAGGACTGTTCTATAGCTCAGATGTAAACGGTTTTTTGCTATATGTAGTGGAGCATAAGATGGAAGCCCCGGCAGGTCAGCTTTTCTTTCGGGCTATTCTTTGTAACTGGCTCGTTTGTATGGCTTTTTTTATACCGATGAATATGAAAGGCGATGGGGCCAAAATGTTCGCCATGGTCTTATTCGTATTCTGTTTTTTCATCTCCGGCTATGAACATAGTATTGCCAATATGTGTACCTTTGCGATTGCGCTAGTACTTGATCATCCCGGAACGGTATCGTGGTATGGCGTGGTGCATAACCTTGTCCCCGTTACGATCGGCAATTTAATTGGCGGTGGCGTACTGATGGGGGTAATGTATTATTATGTGAATAAACCTTTTTTGGATGATACTAAGCATTAACTGAAAAATAGAAAATAATAATTCTCCAAAACTTCGCTCTTGTATAGGGGTGGAGTTTTTTTGTGCAGAAAGTTATTTTTTAACATTGGGATTATTTGATTTTTAAGGATTGAAAAGGATTAGAGGGAGAGAGGTAGAATACATAATTATGCAATGCAAAATTGAAGATTCATACAGAATGGGGTAAGGGCTTTGGATGAGACAACAGGGATACTGACGGATGAGACCATTATTAAGGCTTCCAATCAGCATTGTATTGACCAGGGAATTGATCCTGAGCAACCGCCTGTCTTTGCAAAGGGATATTCTACTGATGAATTGGGGGCACAGCTTAGCGCATATAGTGAAGTGATTGAGGTTATCGAATTTTTTGTCAAAAAATTTCTTTCCTCAGTCAAAGGGAACCCGATCCTAGTTACGATTTCGGATGATGCAGGTTATCTATTGGCGTTCCAAGGAGATGCGACGATTATTGATCTCGTAGGACAGGTAGGCATCAAAGAAGGCGTGCAGATGAACAAAGAGGTGGGTACCAATTCAATCGCTTTAGCCCTTGAATATCAGAGGCCATTCCAGCTGACAGGACGAGACCATTTCCATCATATTTTGCATCATTTAGTATGCTGTACGGCTCCATTTTATAAAGAAAATGGGCAAGAGATTTTAGGTACAATTTCATTTATGGCAGATATAGATGTAGCCCATCCCCATCTGCTGCCTCTGCTCTGTACGATGGCTGACTCGATTGAACGTGAGATTTTGTTGCGGAGAGGGAATTCTCAGCTGCAATTATTAAATCGGATTTTGCTAGAGACCAATTACTTAGGGGTAATCATAACAGATCAATTCGGAACAGTCGTGAATATAAATGAGAACGGTTTAGCTATGCTTCATTTGGGTGGTGAGCATCAAAACTCTGTGGTTGGAACTAGTGTCTTTGAAATTAGGAATGTGGGCGCATACTTTCAACATGTCATCATACATCATGTCGCATGTGCCGGGTTAGAAGTGATTCAGGAGAAAAACGGGTTGTTCGAGCATTATATGTTAGATGTACTACCCGTTTACGATGCGAATGGTTACTTAGCGCGTGTGATTGGAAGTTTGCGCAACATCACGGAGATGAAAAGAACAGAAGAAGTGCTGCGCAATACAGAAAAGCTAGTGGTCGCAGGACAACTGGCTATGAGCATTGCACATGAGATCCGCAATCCCCTGACTACGGTGAAAGGGATGCTTCAACTGGCTAATAAAGATTCACGACTGCTGCATTATGATCTCATTATGTCTGAAGTGGAAAGAATGAATCTTATTGTGAGCGAGTTTCTTATTCTGGGTAAACCGCAGGCTGCGCATTATATGACTGAACAATGTAGCACGATCCTGCTGGAAGTATTGAATATCTTCGCGATTCAGGTGGAAATGAATAATATAGTGTTAAATACAAAGATCCATTATGATGCTGAGATCGAATGTGACCGCAATCAGATTAAGCAGATTTTCCTCAATATCCTAAGAAATTCAATGGAAGCTTTGCCTTTTGGCGGGAGCATTACAGTGACTCTTGATGTGAAGGATGAATTTCAGGTGATTACCTTCACCGATAATGGAGAGGGGATGAATAAGGAAGTTCTGGATAAATTAGGAGAGCCTTTTCACACGACCAGAGGCGATGGGAATGGACTTGGCTTCATGATTGTCAAAAAAATCGTGACTGCCCACAGAGGATATGTGGCAATAGCTAGTGAAGAGGGAGTGGGCACGGCCGTTACAATTTATCTTCCAATGGCACATTCATACCACAAATGAAACAGCAATAATAATTCATAATTAAAAAGACTCTTCCGCCTATATAAGCGAAAGAGTCTTTTTGTAAATCCATTTGCATCTAATGGTGAGGAATTACCACTTAGAGCCACCCGATGAATTTCCACCGGATTTGCCGCCGCCACCGCCCCAAGAAGAGCCGCCGGAGGATTTGCCGCCACTGCCGCCACCACCCCAGGAAGAGCCGCCGGAGGAACGTCCCCCACCGAATCCGCCTGAAGAAGGAGGACCGGAGGACATCCGTTTACGGGCTTGCGCACGCCGCTGTTGCTCTCTCATCATGGCTAGCTGGGCAAGCCGTTCTTCCTCTTCTTTTTGGCGAACGATTCGGTTCGCTTCATTCACAAAGGAAGTGATCTGAGCGTCATAAGCGCGGCCAATCGATTCCAGTTCCTCCAGGTTGTAAGGCCGGGATGACAACCGTTGCTCCAACTGGCTATATTCCGGCAGTAAGGATAACTCAAAGCGGATTCTGGAAGATAAGCCTCTGCTGTGCAGCATTCGCTGGGTCGTCTCTACCCGACTTTGTCCTTCGGAGAAGAGACGTTGTACTTTATCCAGTCTTTCATTTAATGCATTTAGACTTTCAGAGACGCCGTCATATTGCCGGCCAGCTTCATCCTGCAAGGACAGCAAGCGCTCCAGCGCATCGTGGGCCTTGTCATATTCGCCCCGTTCATCACTGGTCCAGTTCTCAATTTGCGCCACTTCACCTGCGCCTTCCCGAAGACGTGTGCTCCACTCCGTCAGAATGTTCTCTACGCTAACTATATGCTGTTCTTCGAAATGTACACGTGCTTCTGTAAATCGGGCCTGCAGCTCGTCTCGCCGCTGCTTCAAATGGCTCCATGTGGTGCGGAATGTTTCTAGATCTCTGCGGTTATTCTGCCGCAGCAGTGCTTGCTGCTCTGTCATAGCAACAGCTTCATCCAGAAGCAGATCTAGACTGGCGCCGATTCTGCGCACCTCATCCATATCTCCTATACGCAGCGGTGCTTCAAGAGTCAACGATTCTACGCGGGCCTGCTCCAGGTGGTCATATGGCTTAACCTTCATATTGTGCAGTGAATTCTGTTCAATGATCCCGGTGATTTTGGCACGTGCCGCAGCTAATACCGTAGGAAATTTGTTTAGCTTATCATCATAGAGATCAACATCCTTCAGATCCTGTTCGATTTTTTCCTGACGTTCCTGTGCATCCTCGGTAACCTCTTGTGCAGCAATGGGATCAAAAAGCTCCAATTGGTCTGCCTTAGCAGTTTCCTCCGCAAGCTCCTTAAGTTCCTCTACAATTTCTTGAAGCTCATATCCGGTTTCTTTAACTGCACCTTGCAGCTGTTCTTCAAGCTCTGGCGTATCCTCTTTCAGCTCTGTAATACGCTGTTTGACATTGCGGTCAGCTTCGCTAATGACAGCAATGTGTTTCTCTTCCTCTTCAAGCGCTGTGCGGAAGGCAGCTTCGGTCTGCTGCAATTGTTTCACGGCTGTCTTGAGGGCAGCCAAACGATAAAA
The DNA here is from genome assembly GCF_038593035.1 of Paenibacillus sp. FSL R10-2778. Lineage (NCBI taxonomy): Bacteria > Bacillati > Bacillota > Bacilli > Caryophanales > Paenibacillaceae > Paenibacillus > Paenibacillus sp. FSL R10-2778. Next base: position 396,003 of record NZ_CP151956.1, read on the forward strand.
TGCTGGCTGAACGCCTTGACCTTCGCTTTGTAGTGCGGAGATTTCAACGAGCTTGGCGGACAGCCGCTTGGAAATACCTTCGACTAGCTCTCCCGTCTTCCCTTGAACGATCCCTTGAAAAGGGTTTAGCGATTCCAGTGCCCGATTTGCCTGGACCATTAAATTAGATAACTGTTTCTGTTGCTCGCTAAGCTGCTTGCGTCGACGCAGACCTGTAACCATTACAAAGAGTAGAAGGAGGATTAGAAGGGCTCCGATAAGAATCGCTGCAATCATAAACATGGAGCTGCTGGAGCGGTTTACATCATTCCCGACCCCGGCTGCGCTCCCGCTTCCTGCGGTTCCTCCAGTATTGCCGGCACGATCTCCGATGGAATGGATGGCATTAATCAAAGCCTTTGTCCCGCCAGCGAAGTCCCCTTTTTGGGCATAAGGAATGAAATAGGTGTCGAGCAGTTTTTGGATGGCTGAACTTCCCGAGGACCCTCCCTGATTCTTAGACCAAGTATTTAACGAGCTTTGAAAGCCTGGATTTAAGAAATTTAGCTCAATGGACTGGTCACCAGCGGAGATCAGCAGTAGAAGATCCCGCGTGGACAGTTTCCACGAGTCGTAAACCTTGTCTGCATACTTATCAGCTGGAGTACCGTCTGTGGAATCTACAGTGAGTACATGGATGGTCATGAGTTCTCCAGTGGCGGTAGCAGAAATAGACGCGGCTTCTGCGGAACTGAACATTTCAGCGTTATCGGTAACAAATCCCTGCTGTGCAGGAATTCCAGCGGCGTATGCACCAGGTACCCATAACAGGCTGAGCATTAAGAATAAAGCTATATACTTTTTCAAGCTGACACGCTCCGATCTGAAGGACTTTTTATTCAATGTATTATGCTGATAATTATACTATATCATTAACCATCAGGTGACCTGGAGATACTCCAATTATTATATAGTTATGTCTGCATACCAACAAAAAAAGCCATGCCCCTAAATAAGGGAACATGGCGTATAATCGGAAGCATTATCTTGTCGGCAGACAGAGAATGTATTGCAATCTGGATTTAATTTCTTTTTGCCATTTCAAATCTCCAACTTTAACGGCAAGATTGAGCAGATCCAGATAATCGTCAACCTGTAATGTTGTTCGGGTAGAGGTAACGTTCATGGGTGATCAGTCTCCTTTTAACTTAAATATAGTAAATTGAAATTATTAACGCTTATAATAATGATAATCATTATCATCGTTTGTCGTTATTGCTATTATCCACATTTTCTATGTAAAAAGCAATATAAAAATCAAGACTTCGTAACTTTTATCATTTACAAATAAAAGAGTCCATCGAAAGATGGGGATTTGCGTATAATGTGTGGTTTTAGGAAAGAATTAGCAGGAATCTTACCATATTTTGTCGAATACTTTTTAGAATAATGCTTTAAATTCTAAATTTTAGCAAAAAGGGGAATTGGGCAATGAAGCGGTGCACAATGTTGCTTCTGATTATTTTTCTGCTTTTGCTCGTACCTCCTACAGCCGCTCACGCCGAAAGAGAGGATATAAGGTACCAAGTAGAACTGGAATATCCACCTTATAAATATGTAGAAAACGGGTATTTGACCGGGTTTGATATTAATTTGAGCACGATGATTTTTGAGAAGCAGGATTACCTTATTCACTACAGTACTGGGCAATGGGATGAAGTTTACAGTCGGCTGATTCAAGGAGATATTGAGATAGCAGGTCTTATGGCAATTACGGAGTCGCGTAACCAAGAGGTGTTATTTTCAGATCCAGTTATTAAGAATTATATTTCCATCTATGCAAGGCGAGAGCTTGAGGATGAGATCGATTTAAAGACGTTGGGAAGTTATAAGATTGGGTTAGGGAATGGACAGTATTCTGCAACCGTGCTGAACAGCAAGGTGGGGATTACAAATTACATAGAATATGCAACGACTCCTGAAGCTTTGAAGGCTTTAGAAAAGGGGGAAATCGACCTTCTATTTGAGAATCAGGAAGTGATTGATTATCTGATTGCAGAGCAGAAATTGAAGGGGAGTATTATCAAAAAAATGAGCAATCTCTACCCTAGGGATGTCGCTTTTGCAATAAGTAAATCCTCTCCGGAGCTAGTGACTTATGTTAACGAGAGATTGGATCGCCTGCATCGTTCAGGTGCTTTTGAAGAGCTGTATCAGCACTATTTCTTCGTTCATTCGGATTATTATAAAGTTATGATGCGCAATAGATTTATTGTGGGAGCCATTATTCTGCTCGGCCTTCTGATCATTAGTGCGGTTTTGCTAAAAATGTATATTAATCACTTACGGCGGGCGGTTTATTCGGAACAGCAATTTTTTGAGGATGTAATAGAGCATAGCGGTATGGTGGTTTGGGCTGTGCAGGCGGATAAAAAGGTAGTTCGGTTTAACAATTACGCTGAGCGAATGACGGGCCTATGCGAGAATGAAGTAGTGGGCAAAAACATTGAGGATATAGAGGGGCTGACAGGCAGTACGGCGGCTATTCGGAATCTGCTGGAAAGGGCCGTACAGCTTGACTATGTTGATAATATCGAGCATAAACTTCCGGACAATTCGCCAGCAGCGCGGTATTTTTCATTTCGGACCACCTTGTTGAAAGGATTGGATAAGCAGGCAGCTGATATTTTTGTGCTTGTAGGAGTGGATATCGATGAGCGCAAACAAAATGAGCTAAGGCTTCAGCAAAGTTATGAGGAACTGGAAGCTACTTACGAAGAGCTGTCAGCGACAGAGGTCGAGCTACAGGAGCAATTTGCTAAGCTGCAAGTAGGTGAACGACGGTTCAGTCTCGCGACAGAGGGTTCTGGTGCATACATGTGGGAGCTTGATTGGGAGACAGGACTGTATAATCTATCGGATCGCTGGTACAAGCTCATGGGCTATACGGAGGATGAAATCAATTCTTTCGAAAATGGGGTGCTTAGTATTATTCATCCCGATGACCAGCCATCATCCCAAAAGGCAAGACATGATCATCTGGCAGGTTTAACACCTATCTACGAGACGGAATACCGCATGCGGACCAAAGATAATCAGTTCGTCTGGTTTGAGATAAGTGGTAAAGCTATCGTTGATCCAAAGAATGAAGTTGTGTTATTTATCGGTTCGCTGATTGATATTAGTAAGCGGAAGCAGGTAGAGCTAAAGCTGAGCAACAGTTATCAGGAGCTTGAGGCAACCTATGAACAGCTTACAGCCACACAGCAGGAGCTTGTAGAGCAATACGATATGCTGGTGGAGAATCAAAAACACATGCATCGTCTAGCTTATGTGGATGAGCTTAGTAATCTACCCAACCGTGTATGTCTACTGGAATCTATGGAGAAATATCTGCAATGTTCAGGTGGCAAGGCGGCGCTGTTGTTCGTAGATACCGATAATTTTAAATACATCAATGATACCTTAGGGCATAAATCCGGTGATGTTCTTATTCAGAAGGCTAGCAAAAGGCTGCAGTCGGTGGTGCGGGAAGGAGATATGCTCTCTCGGCTCGGCGGGGATGAATTCGTGATTTTTATTAAGGATATAGAAAACCACGAGGATGTGTTAGACCTGGCGGAGCGGATCATGAGAGCGTTCAGGCAGTCCTTTTTAATCGGAGAGAGTTATTTGTACGTTTCCGTAAGCATCGGAATTTCCTTTTATCCGGAAGATGGGGAGACCACCGAGCAAATCTTAAAAAATGCGGATGTCGCTATGTACCGGGCAAAAGAGGATGGTAAGGGGACTTATGTGGTATATGACAAATCTATGCATACTGCGTTTAATGAACGGATGAATATAGAGAAACATTTGCGCAGTGCCATGAATAATAATGAGTTTGAGTTATATTATCAACCGCAGGTGGATATCCAGTCTGGATTAATCTCTGGTTTTGAGGCTTTAATTCGCTGGAATAGTCCAACGCTGGGCTTTGTATCTCCACTTTCCTTTATCAAAATCGCCGAGGATTCCAGGCTGATTATTTATATTGGAGAATGGGTGCTTAGGGAATCGTGCATCTTTATGAAGGGCATTCAAGATCGTATGGGCATTCCTTACAAGATATCAGTTAACATTTCCATTATTCAACTATTGCAGGATGATTTCGTCGAGATGGTGCAGGAAAGTCTGGCTGAAAGTGGGCTAAAGCCTAGTTGTCTTGAACTGGAAATCACCGAGTCTATTTTTATGGAATCGTTTGAGAGTATCGTGAATAAGCTTCAATTCCTCAAATCCCAAGGCATTCGTATTGCGCTGGATGATTTCGGAACGGGATACTCATCTCTTAGTTATTTGCAGCAATTGCCGATTTCTACGCTTAAAATGGATAAAACCTTTATCGATTCGCTTTCGGAAAAAGCTTACAGCCAGTCTTTTGTGCAGACCATTATACAGCTGGGCCACAATATGGGGCTGGAGGTCGTTGCGGAGGGAGTGGAAGAGATCAGCCAGCTGGATTTCCTCAGAAAATCGGGCTGCGATAAGGTACAGGGATATCTGGTTAGCAGACCTGTTCCGAAGCAGGAAGTGGTGGAGCTTTTGGAACCGCAGAAGCGTTACGGAATATAGCAGTGGATACACAGCCCTCATCTCAAGGTGGGGGTTTTTGGTATGAAATGCTTCTGAAATTAAGGCTTTGCAAAAAAAACAAGCTCCGACAGATAAACAGTGTCTGTGGAGCTTGTCACTAGCTGATGACAATTTTGTTCTTCCCGGTGTTTTTAGCTTCGTAAAGTGCATCATCAGCCTGCTGAAAAGTAGAATTTTTGGAGTCTGCACCTGTGTAATCATGCATCCCGATACTGACGGTTATGCTTTTCCCTTCCATTTCGGCAAAAGGGGTATCGGCGACTTTGGCTAGAATCTGTTGCATGATTTCATAGGATTGCTCAAAGGTTTTGGTTGTCAGAATGACAATGAATTCCTCGCCCCCGTACCGCGCGGCGAAATCATCAGGACCGATATACTCGAGCAGGATCGCTGCGACTTTTTGTAATACGATATCTCCAACGGAGTGTCCATAGCAATCATTTACTTTTTTGAAATTATCGATATCCATAACGGCAAGCTGCATGGAGAATGGATTACTCTGCTGATGCTCGATTAGCCAACCCAAATATTCGTGAAAAGTCTTGTGATTATACAGATCAGTCAGGGGATCTATCTTAGATAGACGATCCATGATTATATTCTGAATGCGTAATTCCTGTTCTGACTTGACGGAGTTCTGCAGGGATTGCATCAAATCACGTCCACGAACGATTACTGCAAAACCTGCCAAAGCAGTGCCTGCAAAAATAAGAGCGATAATGATTGTTTGGGTGATCGGGAAGTACTCGTGAATGGATGTCTTGGTGAATAAAATGATCGTGTACAGTAGAGAAATAGCAGAAGTGGCTATCATATAACTGCTCTTCAGATAGATCATCGAGACTAGTAGCGGGAACAGCATAATTAATGATTTAACATGCAACTCATCGCTGAGATTGACGATAATCAAAACCGCAAATAGATGGCTTGCAACCGTAATGGCGAGTTGGGCCCACAGAGGCCTCCATCTATAGATTACTTCTAGAATAATGATCAAACTCACTATGATGGAATCAGAAATCAACGAGTGCTCAATATAATCGTTCCTGGTTGGGGTTTCCGGACGCTGGCTCCATAAGGATAGAGAAACAATGAACTGAATACTTAAATACACAATCAGGATGATCCAGAATGAATTGAGAAGCACACGATTCCAATAGGTCTGACGAGGAGTTTGAGGTGTGGCGCGCATAATGTGATCCTCTTTTCCAGTGGCAATATGCTTATATATTCGACAATAAGCTCAGGTTTCCTCTTGATGGCTTTCTTGGAAGCGGGAGATCAACAAGCATCTTTATAAGGGGAGATTGCCTGGCCCGGGGAATGATTGATCGAAAAGGAATACTATAGAAAGTATTTCCTTTAATTAACTCTGCTGATATAATGTTAGAATACATAACATCAATCGAGTGGAGTGGAAGTAAAGATGCAGATCCGTCGAAACCAGATTTTCGTAGTCGTCCTGTTGCTTCTTGTCAGTGTGTACAGCTTATTGATTGATATGCTCTGGATGCATAAGCTGGTGATTATTCTGCTTATGGGTTCTCTAGGATGGTTCTCGCTGAATACATCCCGCTACGGTTATCGCAAAGAAACGCTGCTGAAGGATTCACAGAACAAAGTGGAGCTTCTTGGCAATGAGATTGTAGTTACCTCGGATCGGCTGCATGGTGCGCTTGAAGAAATCAGCCGCCATACAGAGCAGCTGCAGCAGACGACAGATTATTCACACGCGTATGAAACGGATTTAAGGATTCGCAGCAACGAAGCTAAAGCCAATATTGAAGGGGCTTATCAGACGATGGGCGGTGTAGCCTCAGTTACAGCACATATCGAAGAATTGACGGAAAAACTAGGCTCGAATATGCAATATGCTCGGCAAGGAATGACAGCAATGGTAGATTCCCTGAGCATTGCAGATGTGGTGATGAAGGATCTGCAAACACAGAGTGGGGACATGTTAGCTAAGTTTACTACCCTGAGTAATCATATTGCGATGGTAGAGGAGATCAATACATTGATTAACTCCATTGTGAATGAGACCTCGTTGCTCGCGCTGAATGCTTCTATTGAAGCGGCCCGGGCCGGTGAACAGGGCCGCGGATTTGCAGTAGTGGCCAGCCGGATTCGGCAGCTGGCTGATCAAAGCAAGAGCTCGGTAGACCGCTCCTCAGGCATCTTGCTAGACATTAATAATGGAGTACAGCAGGTGCTGGAATCCGTTACGAAAGAGCAAGTCTCAGTGGAGCGTGGGGTGAACGAGGTCGGCACGGTTAAGCTTCGACTCGATGATATCGCGTCGAGAGTAGATGAAGTAGGCAGCGCCGTGACGGAAACAATCGATGCTGCCGCGAAGCAGGGCAAGCTGATTGTAGAAGTGACAACGGAGCTGAGCGGTGCGGTGGCTATCGTGAATGAGACGATTGCCAATGTAGACCTTACGCTGGAGCAGGTGACACGGCAGCGGGATCAAATTGGGCAGCTGAACGAAGTCAGCGCCAATCTGTTAGCGGAGTCGCAATCCTTGCAGCAATCGGTTACTAGCATTGCGGGCAGAGCGGAAATTGAGATGAGCCAATATGCAGCCCGACTTCAGGAAATGCAGAGTCTCTTGGAGACGATTTCCGCCAAGGAAGAACTTTACGCTCCAGATACTGAAGTTCATCAAGGTGTTTTGAAAGCTTACATTAAGAAAATTCCAGATGTACAAGCCATTTGGTCCAATCGGACGGATGGAACCTTTATCTACTCCGAGCCAGCGGCTGGCCTGTTGAATGCTAAGCGGCGTGATTGGTGGAATGGGGCCATGAATGAGGGTGAATATGTCTCTAAACCTTATGTATCCGCGATTACGAAACGTTCTTGTATTACATTATCTAGAGCAATCCGGAATCGTCAGGGAGATGTAGTAGGCGTGGTTGGTATTGATTTAGCGGTGTAATAAAACAACAGCAGCAAGCCCTTCTGTAGCAGAGGCTTGCTGTCTTTTTTATTCCGATGCTAACACAACTTAGCTTTAGGTAGCGCTGACCTGCAATTGCTTCCACGTTGCCTGCCAGTTTTTTTGTGCCATTCGTTTTTCATAAATAGGGAGTAAGTTCGGATTATTGTTGAAATGAGGGGTAGCCCGTAACACTACATTAATAACATCTGCAATCCCATGCGGAGCGGTTAGGATAACCTTACCGTATTCATCTAAGGAAAGCCCAAGCGCTGTAGCTGTTTCCGGAAACTTGGAGATGGCATCTACAGATGACGTATAGGGCGCAAGGTTGTTAATGGTATGCATTCTTGCTTCATTCTTAACGGACCATGGCACATGGGGATTTAAATTTCTTAGTTTTGCCTCCCATTGCTTTTCCACTTCCTCATGAAGATTGCTGCCGTCATAATAAATAACATCAATATCTGGCAAAGGGGTCCGCTCTTCAAAGCCATGTAAGGTATCCCAGATTTTTGAACGTACAAACCCAGCACAAACCCACCAGTCAGGTAACTGTAGCGATCTGGCATTTTCTAAAATATCCATCATCCAGGGATCATTATGTACAAGCTGAATGATATCTGCCTCGAGTTCTATCTTGTGCAAACTGCCACCTCCGAATATTCATGCTTCCAATCTGTTAATATCATACAACAAGAGTTTCAATAGAGGTATAAAGGGACAGGCTGAATGGACAGAGGCATGAACTATCTTTATAATGAATCGACATCGAGACCTTTGGAGGCGGTGACCGTGCAATATACGTTTACTATATTACTGCAATTGTTGGAAAGAGCTGCGTTATTGCTGATGTGTCTGTTTGTATTGACTCGTCTGCCGCGGTTTAAAGAGGTTTTTCAAAAAGGGAGTTACGCTCCGCAAGAGCTTGCTATTGCAACGATGATCTTCAGCTTATTTGCCATTTTCGGCACTTATAGCGGGATTAATGTGGAAGGTTCGCTTGTGAATGTGCGAATTATCGCCATCGTATCTGGCGGGATTTTGTTCGGACCATGGGTTGGACTTATAACAGGCATCATCTCAGGGGTTCACCGTTTTCTGATTGATATCGGAGGGGTAACCTCTCTTCCTTGTCTGATTACGAGTATCACCGCAGGCATAGTGTCTGGGATAATCTATCGCCGCACCTCTGGTGAACGTCGCTGGATAGCAGGGATTTTGGCGGGAATGGCCTGTGAGGCACTGACGATGCTGCTCATTCTAGCGATGGCTCAGCCGATGTCGCTGGGTGTGGATATCGTGTCCAAGATCGCTTTTCCGATGATTATGAGCCAGATTAGTGTCGGCCTGATTGTTGTGCTAGTGCAGAGCGTGGAAGGTGAGAAGGAACGGATCGCGGCTAAGCAGTCCAAGCTGGCGCTTGATATTGCCAATAAGACCTTGCCGTATTTTCGCAATATTAATCAGGAGTCGCTGCACACCATCTGCCAGATCATCAAAGAGGATATCGGTGCAGACGCTGTAGCCATTACCGATACTCGGTTTATTCGTGCCTATGTTGGCGTGGGTGAGGAGGATTATGAGACAACTAACGATATTATCAGTGAGGAAACTAAAGTAACGTTGTCCAGTGGTGAAATTACCATCCGTAACGATGATAGTGATTACGTGAATCCGCAGATCAAGTCGCTGATCATTATTCCTTTGAAGGAAAAGGGTGAGGTGACGGGAGCGCTCAAAATCTATTACACCAAAGCCCACAAGATTACCTATTCGCTTCAAGCTATGGCCGTGGGTCTGTCGCAAATGATCTCTACCTTGATGGAAGTGTCGCGGGTGGAAGGCATTAAGGAAATGGCGAACAAAGCGGAGCTGAAGGCACTGCAGACCAGCATTAACCCGCATTTTTTGTTCAATGCACTGAATGCGATTGCGTCCTCGATTCGAATTAATCCGGATAAGGCACGCGAGCTGATTGTGAATCTGTCCGGTTATATGAGATACAATCTGGAGCTTACCGATGAATTCATTGATATCAAACGAGAGCTACAGCAGGTCCAGCAATACGTAGAGATCGAAAAGGCGCGTTTTGGAAGCCGGCTTAACGTGCTTTATGATATTGATGAGGTTCAGGTTCGGATTCCGAGTCTGATCATTCAGCCGCTTGTAGAAAATGCGATTATACATGGCATACTGAAGGTAAGAGGGACAGGAACAGTAACGATTTCTGTAAAAGACCAAGGGGATACCGTACGGGTGGGCATTCGCGATACCGGAGCTGGCATCAGCGAGGAAACGATAGAGAAGGTCTATACTGGCGATATGCCGGAGAATAAAATCGGGCTGTTTAATGTACACCAACGGGTAAAGCTGATCTATGGGACTGGACTTACCATTCAGAGATTGGATAAAGGGACGAACATCTTTTTTGATGTTAAAAAGGAGGACCAATGAGAGCGATCATTGTAGAAGATGAAGAGCTGGCAAGACAGGAGCTGGCTTATTTAATAGAGACGCACAGCGGGATCGATATAACGGCACAGTTTGAAGATGGGCTGGACGCGCTTAAATTTTTGCAGAGTGATACGGTAGATGTGATTTTTCTGGATATTAATATTCCTTCCATCGATGGGGTGCTTTTGGCACAAAATATCAGTAGATTCTCGGTAAAACCCTACATAGTGTTCATCACTGCGTATAAGGAGCATGCCGCTGAGGCGTTTGAGATTGAAGCTTTTGACTATATTCTTAAGCCTTATAGCGAGGTACGCATCAAAGCCATGCTGCACAAGCTGGAAAATGCGTTTGCCAGCCGTGGACGACAGGGGGAAGAAGAGCGTAATCCGGTCAGTGACAAGGTTAATCTGTGGAAAAATGAAAAGATTATCGTAGTGAATGCCGACGATATTTATTACGCCTCCGCGCAGGAAAAAAGTACAAGTGTGATGACTAAAGGTGAGGAATACAGCATGGCACTTAGTATTAGCGATTTCTTTCAGCGGCTGCCGCAGGATCGTTTTTTTCGCTGCCATCGTTCCTATATTGTTAACCTGTCCAAGATCAAGGAAATCATCCCGTGGTTCAACAATACGTATTTGCTGCGCCTGCATGATTTAGGTTTTGAAGTGCCGGTAAGTCGTAGTAAGGTAAAGGAATTCAGGCAGATTATGCGCTTATAAATGCAATTCATTCTTCATTTCCGTCATCTCATGCCGGATTTCTCTCAACATCGGCTGGTTTAGCTACAATAAAGAGGCGATAGAAGCTCTTGTAGCAGACAACGAGAGAGAAAGAAGGAAAAGACCATGACTACGACAATGGACAGCAAAAGCACCAAACGGTGGCTAATCGTATTAGGTACAGTAATTATGCAAATGGGCCTAGGTACCATCTATACATGGAGTTTATTTAATGCGCATCTGGTAACAAAATTTGGCTGGGAGCTTAACTCCGTTTCGATTACTTTTTCTATAACGAGCTTTGCACTCGCTTTCGCGACTTTGTTCGCAGGGAAGCTGCAGGATCGTTTCGGGCTTCGCCGTTTGACTGCTACTGCTGGGATTGTGCTCGGACTAGGGTTGATTCTTAGCTCTCAAGCCAATTCACTCTTCATGTTCTATTTATTGGTTGGGGTGATCGTTGGTTTTGCGGATGGGACAGCTTATATCACTTCATTATCTAATTTAATTAAATGGTTTCCGAATAATAAAGGTTTAATCTCCGGCGTGTCCGTTGGTGCTTATGGAACGGGGAGTTTGATCTTTAAATATATTAACGGCGGGTTGATTGACTCAGTGGGTGTGTCTAATACATTTATGTATTGGGGTTTGATTGTTATGGGCATGATTGTAATCGGTTCCTTGCTCGTAAGAGAAGCTCCGGTTCAAGCGGCCCCAGCACCAGCGGGTTCAACGACAGCTACAGTAATGAGTTCACCGAAAGACTATACGGTCAAAGAAATGCTGCGGACAAAAGAAGCTTATCTGCTATTTATCATCTTTTTCACCGCTTGTATGTGTGGTCTGTATTTGATCGGTATTGTAAAAGATATCGGCGTGCAGCTGGCTGGACTTGATGTACAGACAGCAGCTAGTGCGGTGGCTATGATTGCGATCTTTAATACAGCGGGACGTTTAATTCTGGGTGCTTTATCTGACAAAATGAGTCGCTTGAAGCTGGTAGGCGCATCGCTTGCTGTAACTGCGGCGGCTATGCTGACCCTCAGCTACGCGACCCTGAATTTCGGACTTTTCTTCACTTGTGTAGCAGCCATTGCGTTCTGCTTTGGCGGGAATATCACGGTGTTCCCCGCCATTGTCAGCGACTTCTTCGGACTGAAAAATCACAGTAAGAACTACGGAATCGTTTACCAAGGTTTTGGTATTGGTGCCCTTTCCGGTTCGTTTATCGCCGTCTTCCTAGGCGGATTTAAACCAACCTTTGTTATCTTTGGCCTCTTGTGCCTGCTGGCCTGCATCATCGCGATTTCTCTGAAACCGCCAGTGGCGAAGTCGAAAGAGAAAAAAGCGCTGCGTCTCAAAGCAACGGAACGTACGGCTTAAGATGTAATTGAAGTTAGAACCAGGCAGTGATTCTCCCGTTAGTGGAGAATCGCTGCCTGGTTTTTTTGATTTGTGGTGGCTTGCTGAGCTGTGACTTGTTTGGGCGGATTATCTTCAATTGGGAGAAGGAGTTTTGATGGGATCTGAGAAGTAACTGCATTCAGTGCAACTATTCCGTATGAAATAGTGAATCTTCGGATTTTAGTTGTATTCTGTACAACTAAAAACTCGAGATGTAGCTTATAGGCGAAAAAACCAAGGAAATAGTTGCACCAAATACAGCTATATCTAATGGTGGCGTGATGCGTGAAAAAATAGTTGTATGAAATACAGTTAAACGTGACTACCCTTGCACCAGCACCAGCACCAGCACCAGCACCAGCACCAGCACCAGCACCAGCACCAGCACCAGCACCAGCACCAGCACCAGCACCAGCACCAGCACCAGCACCAGCACCAGCACCAGCACCAGCACCAGCACCAGCACCAGCACCAGCACCAGCACCAGCACCAGCACCAGCACCAGCACCAGCACCAGCACCAGCACCAGCACCAGCACCAGCACCAGCACCAGCACCAGCACCAGCACCAGCACCAGCACCAGCACCAGCACCAGCACCAGCACCAGCACCAGCACCAGCACCAGCACCAGCACCAGCACCAGCACCAGCACCAGCACCAGCACCAGCACCAGCACCAGCACCAGCACCAGCACCAGCACCAGCACCAGCACCAGCACCAGCACCAGCACCAGCACCAGCACCAGCACCAGCACCAGTACCTGCATCTATACCAACATGTGTGTGCCTGCACCATCACTTTTGCTATCCCTTCGTCTCTCTTTTGCGTCTAAACATTGCCTCTGTTACTGCTCAATATAGTTACTTAGAGGGTAGATAGATTTGTCGGACGCACAGCGGATTTTTTGTAACTAGGTAAGCAAGTACATCAATAGGAAAATGTGGTTGAAGCAGTGTTGGATATGACCTGGTTCTTGCGGAACTCGGATGGGGACATCCCGCTAAGTTTATTGAATATGCGGTTGAACTGGGAGAAGCTGTTGAATCCGCATTGCCCGGCGATCTCGGAAATCTTCAGGCGGGTGTAGATCAGCAATTGCTGGGCATTACGGACCCGGGTCATCTGAATATATTCTGTCAGCGTGGAGCCGGTAATTAACTTAAATTGGTGTGATAAGTAATAGGAGCTGATAAAGAACTCTTTAGCGAGGAAATCAAGGGACAACTCGCTGCTGTAATGGCTATGGATGTATGCGGTGATCGAGTAGATTTTTTGCATAATGGCATTTCCAATCTCCTCTGGGACATAGCTGTTCTGGTCTCTACGCTGGTATAAAGCACAGAGGAACTGTTGGAAAAGGCTGTGAATCAGTACTGGATTTAACGGTGAAGTGCTGTGTGACAAGGTGAAGATAGCGTTAAGAGGATCAAACACGGCTTTGCGCAACTCTTTTGGCAAACGGTAGATCGGTATTTCTTCCCAAAATGAGAGAAACATACTTTTGTAAGCGTTATCTAAACCGGGTATATCCTTGGGCATGGCGAAGTTTATGATCAGCCGCTTAAACGGCGGCCCTTCCGGATATTGTGTCTTATGCAACCGATAAGGACGCAGGAGCACGATGTCATACTGCTGGAGGGCGCAGACATTCCCATCGATAATATGAGTGGCTCGGGAATCCATCAAGATATGAATCTCGTAAAAATCATGAAAATGCTGAAACTCCATATTGATATCGTGAGAACGCTGGTCATAATCAAAATAATAAAAAAGGGGATCTACGGGCGTGTTGATACGTACGCTATACCCTTGTTCGTACAGTAAGTCGCTTTCAAGCAAATGCTCTCACCGCCTTATTCTGTAATATGCACTTATTATAGGTTCAGAAAAGCAAGATTTGCAATATATGAGGGTTATTACAGCAAATATAAAGTAGTTTTTGTATGGAATGGTTTGATATATTACGGGTGAATGGAACTACCCAACATGAGGGAAGACCCAAAATGGCAGGCGAAGGGGCGCAAAACAGATGAACAACAGCCGGATTAGTAAAGTTGAGATCATTGAAAAGCTGAACCGCGTGACGGATAAGCTGCTGAAGCTGGAGCGGCCGGAAAACGAAGCCGAACTGCAAAATTTAGGGGAGGATGCGGGACGAAGGGGGTATTTTGCCCGTGATTTTGGCATGGAGGAATGGGATTGGCCGCAGGGAGTGGGGCTTTACGGACTTCAAAAGCTTGAGCAGCATTTCAAGGATGAGCGTTATCAAGAATATGCCAAGCTTTGGATGAGCAAGCAATTGGGCAAGGGACTGCCGAGCCGGAATATCAATACAACAGCACCGTTGCTGTCATTAATGGAACTGAAGGAAGCGGAGGAATTAAGCCTGGAATGGGTACAGTGGTTGATGCATGGCCTGCCGCGGACGGAGGAGTCTGGTTATCAGCATGTTACAACAGGAGCGAGCAAGGATGAAGTTACGCTCAATGATAATGAAATCTGGATTGATACGTTATTTATGGCTATTTTGTTCACGGCAAAAATGGGTGTCAAATACGATAATTCCGCATGGCGGCAAGCGTCGCTTTACCAACTGCTGCTGCATATCAAATACCTGTATGATAAAAAGACGGGGCTGTTTTTTCATGGCTGGCATTTTGGCGGCCGGCATAATTTCAGCGAAGCCTTCTGGTGCCGGGGCAATAGCTGGTTTACACTCGGCCTGCCTGAATACCTGGAGTTGATGGGGCCGTATCTGGACAGTGGAGTGTTTGAATATCTTCAACAGATCCTGAACGCACAGGCAACAGCTTTATTAGCCTGCCAGAGCGGAGACGGATTATGGCATACGCTGCTGGACGACTCTAACAGTTATACTGAAACGTCAGGCTCAGCAGCTATCGCAGCGGGTATTTTGCGTAGCGTACGCAGGGGGTTGTTGCCGGAATCGTATGCAGATCATGCCCTGAAAGCGATCCGGGCGGTGCTGGACAGAATTGACGATGAAGGCACGGTGCTTGGTGTATCCGGCGGCACTCCGATTGGTGCTGCAAAAGAAGATTATAAGGAAATCATTATTGCCCCTATGGCCTACGGGCAGGCCATGGTTTTAGTCGCACTAGGTGAAGCGTTACATTACTGTTGAGGAGGAGTAGATAGCTAAGGAGAGAGTTAAAAAAGCTGGAGAAATATTTGCTTGTAACTTCACTTGTGCTTGGAGTATACTATTTTCGGAATGGTTAAGCGCTTACCTTGAAGGAGGATAAGCAAACATGGTAAATCCGATCGTAGTTGGCATTATTGGGGCAGGCAGAATTGGCCGGCTTCATGCAGATAATCTGCGTGTGATGCCGTCGTTTAAGTTGAAATCCATTGCGGAGGCTGTGGTAAGTGAGGAATTGCTGGTCTGGGCAGAGAGCCGGAATCTTGGCTCTGCATTTGTGAATGGGCAAGACATTCTGAATGACCCTGAGATTGAGGCTGTGTTTATCTGCACACCTACGGATACCCACGCCTCTTGGATTGAGCTAGCGGCCCGGGCTGGAAAACATATTTTCTGTGAAAAGCCGATCAGCCTGTCGTCAGAGTTTACCCACCAGGCACTGAAGATAGTGGAGGATGAGGGTGTATTGCTACAGGTCGGCTTCAACCGGCGAATGGACCCTAGCTTCCGCAAACTTAAGCAACTGGTTCAATCAGGAGAGCTAGGCAGTCCACATATTGTGAAGATCACATCACGTGATCCGCAGCCTCCGGGTGAGGCTTATGTGCGGTCTTCCGGCGGGATGTTTATGGATATGACGATTCACGATTTTGATATGGCCCGTTATCTGATGGGTGAGGAAGTAACAGAAGTTTATACCCGAGGTGCCAATCTCGTTGATCCGATGTTTGGGCGCTGCGATGATGTGGATACAGCTGTCATCACGCTGACCTTTGCCAGTGGCGCAATCTGCGTCATTGATAACAGCCGTAAGGCTGTATATGGTTATGATCAACGCGTGGAGGTGTTCGGTTCCTGCGGCTCAGCCACCGCCGATAACTGCCGTCCAACAACTGTAGAAGTTTCAACCGCTGCTTCGGTCACACGCGATCAACCGCTTCATTTCTTTCTCGAGCGGTATAACCAGGCTTTCGTGGAAGAGGTTGCCGCATTTGCCCGGGCAATCCGCCTGCAGGAGCCTATCATTTGCAGCGGGCTTGACGGGCGACAGGCGGAACGGATTGCCGAAGCCGCTAAGGAATCCTATCTTACCGGGCTTCCGGTCAAGTTGTCTTCTTGTGCCGGAGAGGGAATATCGGCGACACAAGCTTTGTAAGCGGATGCAGATGCTGAAGGAAGATGGGTGAGGTCTGTGAAGATGTCCAATCTAATCATAAAAGCCGGAGCACCCGGCAAAGATGGACTTGTAGCGGCAGTTAGCAAGGAGAGCGCTGGATGGGAGTATGTAGGTTTTGAAGTGTACCAGCTGCAGGTTGGGGATACGCTGAGCCGCAGCGCGGAAGGGAATGAAATCTGTCTGGTGCTGCTGGCGGGCAAGGCGGATGTGAGAGCAGGCGCCCAGTTGTTCGCCGGGATCGGTGAACGTATGTCTGTATTTGAGGATTTGCCGCCGTATGCGGTGTATATTCCGGCGGGAGGGCATTATGAAGTTACGGCCTTGACGGAGCTGGAACTTGCGGTTTGCCTTGCACCAGGAACGGGTAAATATGCGCCGCGTTTGATCGCTCCGTGCGATACTGTGGCCGAAGCACGCGGTTCTGGCAGTATGTCACGGCGAGTGGTCAACATTTTGCCTGAGCAGAGTGAAGCCGAGAGCCTGCTGGTCGTGGAAGTACGTACGGGTGGCGGCAATTGGTCCAGCTATCCTCCGCACAAGCATGACTGTGACAATCTACCTGCTGAGTCTTACCTGGAAGAGACATACTACCACCGGGTTAACCCGGCTCATGGTTTTGTAGTGCAGCGGGTGTATAATGACGATCGCAGCCTTGATGAGACGATGGCCGTGTCTGACCGCAGTATTGTATTGGTTCCGGAGGGCTATCATCCTGTATCGGCACCGCCGGGTTATGATTCTTATTATCTCAATGTGATGGCAGGTCCGGTCCGCACATGGGTTTTTCATAATGATCCGGAACATGAATGGCTGTTCGAGATGCAGCAACACCAGAAGGATAAGAAGAAATAGTGTAGCAGCACGCACGAAAAGGGGGCTTCCGCAAGGCGGAGGCTCCTTCTTTGTGTCGATGTATTGACCAAATGCTCGCCACAGTAACAGAGTCTCTTGCACCGCTGAATAGACACTGTCAGAAGAGTTCCTTATAATCTAGGTATAGGATTGTACGAACGTAAAGGCGGGCTCACTAACGATGAAACCTACGATATATGATGTGGCACGGGAAGCGGGAGTCTCCATCGCTACGGTGTCCAAGGTGTTGAACAAGAATGGGAGAATTAGCGATAAGACACGGGAGAAGGTTCATCGGATCATGGAGGAGCTGAATTACCAGCCGAGTCTGGTGGCCTCTGCGCTGACGAGTCGCCGAACGGGAACGATCGGGCTGATGATTCCCGATATTTCCAACCCTTTTTTTGCTGAGGCGGCCCGAGGTATTGAGGATTATGCTCAGGAGCAGGGAAGCGACTTGATTGTATGCAGTACTGACCGGGATGATGAGAAGGCGGCCCGGTATATCTCACTGCTCCTGCGTAAACGGGTGGACGGTATAATCATTGCTTCTCATACAGGGAATCCGGATATGGTCCGCCGCCTGCTGGCTGATCACGTACCGCTTGTGTTATTTTCGGCTGATATCCGGAGGATGGAGAGCAACAGCGTCACGGTGGATGACTATAAGGGAGGCTATCAGGCGACAGAATATCTGTTGTCCTTGGGCCATCGCAGGCTCGGCATTATCTCTGACAATTTACCGGGGAGTAAGCTGCGCGTGGAAGGCTTTATGGATGCGCTCAAGGCAGCGGGTGTTGGCTTTGACAATCCGGCTAATCTCACGCATACCTCAGCCACACTGGAGAACGGCCGCAAAGCGGCTGCCGCGATGCTGGCTCAGGCGCAGGAAGACCGGCCGACCGCCATATTCGCCTGCAATGATCTGCTCGCGATTGGGATATTGAAGGAGGCGCGCAGCGCAGGCTTGTCAATTCCCCGTGATCTGTCCGTAGTGGGTTTTGACAATACAATGCTGGCTGAAATTTGCCATCCCACCTTGACCAGCATTGCTCAGCCTCTGCGTGAGATGACGGAACAGGCGATGATTCTGCTGAACCAATCTATCGACAATCCCGATAGTCCTAAGCGCAAGATCATGCTGATGCCGGAACTGATAGTCCGCCATTCCACCGGACCGGCACCGAATTAGGAAGACACAAACTCTACAAACGGAGTAAGAACGCCGACTCCTATCTGAAGACCTGTACCTCGCTTAGCGGCGAGGTACAGGTCTTTTCTTTGTTTTTTTCTGGTACATAAGTTCAGGATTGCCAAACTCCAATTTCTAAACTATACTAATGGAAATTAGGTTAAGCGCTTAACCCATTCCCCGATGATTGTTGTATCTCATTAATCCATTTTACTGAAGTTTTCTCAAGGAGGCCTCATAATGAACGGTTTACAGTTCGATCCTGCACGACCGCTGGATTTAATCGCTGTCGGTCGGCTCTGTATTGACTTAAACGCTAATGAAACCGGAAGACCAATGGAAGAGACACTGACGTTTACCAAATATGTCGGCGGCTCTCCCGCCAATATCGTAATTGGAGCAGCACGGCTAGGGATGCGCACTGGCTTTATCGGTAAGATATCCGATGATCAGATGGGCCGTTTTATCCGAACTTATCTGCAAAGGAATGGCATTGACGATAGCCAGGTGAGTGTTGACCAGACCGGTGCAGTGACTGGGCTTGCTTTTACTGAAATAAAGAGTCCTCAGGAGTGCAGCATTCTGATGTACCGGGATCATGTGGCTGATTTGCTGCTGAGTACGGAGGAGATCTCGGAAGAGTATATTCGGAAGTCCAAGGCACTGCTGATCTCAGGTACTGCACTGGCACAAAGTCCGTCCCGTGAGGCTGTGTTTGTCGCTTTGGAGTTCGCCCGCAAGCACAATGTCACTGTATTTTTTGATCTGGATTATCGCCCCTATACTTGGAAGTCAGCCGCAGAAACAGCGGTCTATTATAATCTAGCAGCTGAGAAATGCGATTGTATCATCGGTACCCGTGAGGAATTTAATATGATGGAGAGCCTGTACAATGTGACAGATGCAGATGACGAAGCAACAGTTAACCGCTGGTTCTCGCACCAAGCAAAGCTGGTCGTTATCAAGCATGGCGGGAGTGGTTCAATCTCCTACACGGCGGATGGGCAGAAGCATCGGAGCGGTATTTTTCCCGCTAAAGTATTGAAGACATTTGGAGCCGGAGATTCTTACGCCTCAGC
Source organism: Paenibacillus sp. FSL R10-2778 (assembly GCF_038593035.1). NCBI lineage: Bacteria > Bacillati > Bacillota > Bacilli > Caryophanales > Paenibacillaceae > Paenibacillus > Paenibacillus sp. FSL R10-2778. Next base: position 415,607 of record NZ_CP151956.1, read on the forward strand.
CTTCATTCACAGTCTAATGCGGGGAGAAAGCGTCGGTGAGGCCATGCGCCGCGGCAGCGCGTCGGCATCCATTGTCATCTCCCGCCACAGCTGTTCGGATGCCATGCCAACCTCGGACGAATTGGAAGCGTTTTTATTGTCTAACGAGGAAATCACTTCAGGTGCAGAGTAAGTAGGCAGAGGTTGGAGAGGACACAACTCAAACAACCCCAGATCGAATAGCTATGCAAGATTAGATTAGATTAGATTAGATTAGATTAGATTCGCGGGATCGCATTAATAGAGATGAAGGAGTGAGTAGAATGGCACAGCAAACCGTGCAAGTGCTGAACAACTATATTGACGGGCAGTGGGTAGAGGCGGCTACGGAGCACTCAGAAACGGTATACAATCCAGCGTCTGGAGAGGAGATGGCAAGGGTTCCGCTGTCCAGCAGAGTCGATGTTGATCGGGCGGTGGCGGCGGCAAAGGCGGCTTTTGCAGGCTGGTCCAAGACACCGGTGCCGCGCAGAGCGCGGATCTTGTTCAAATATCAGCAGCTGCTGGTGGACCATTGGGATGAACTGGCGAAGACGATCACGCTGGAGAATGGAAAAAGCTTCAAAGAGGCCTACGGAGAGGTGCAGCGCGGCATTGAGTGTGTGGAATTTGCGGCAGGTGCGCCGACGCTGATGATGGGCCGGCAGTTGCCCGACATCGCGACAGGCATCGAGTCTGGGATGTATCGCTATCCCATCGGTGTAGTAGGCGGGATCACACCGTTTAATTTTCCAATGATGGTGCCTTGCTGGATGTTCCCGTTGGCCATCGCCTGTGGGAATACCTTTGTGCTGAAGCCCTCCGAACGCACACCGCTGCTGGCAGCACGTTTGGTCGAATTGTTAGAGGAAGCCGGGCTTCCGAAAGGTGTGCTCAATCTGGTTAACGGTGCGCATGAGGTGGTAAACGGCCTGCTGGAGCATCCTGATGTGAAGGCGATTTCCTTCGTTGGCTCACAGCCAGTGGCCGAATATGTCTACAAGAAGGGAACGGCGTGTTTGAAGCGGGTTCAGGCGTTGGCAGGGGCGAAAAATCATTCTATTGTGTTGGCAGACGCGAACCTTGAGGCTTCAGCAACACAGATTGTCAACGCAGCCTTCGGCTCGGCGGGAGAGCGCTGTATGGCTTGCTCCGTGGTAACGGTGCAGGAAGAGGTTGCTGATGAGCTGATCTCCATCCTCCTGCGTGAATGTGAGCAGATGAACATCGGCGATGGTTTGGACGACGACACGTTTCTTGGGCCGGTTATCCGCCAAAGTCATAAAGACAAAACGGTCGCTTATATTGAACAAGGCATGGCCGAGGGTGCTAAGTTGCTAAGAGACGGCCGGGCGGATGCTGCGGTGCAGGGACAGGGTTATTTTATCGGCCCAACGTTGTTTGATGGAGTGACCCGGGAAATGAAAATCTGGCAGGAGGAAATTTTCGCGCCTGTCCTGGCAGTGATCCGTGTCAAGGATGTAGAAGAGGCGATTGAAATTGCCAATACCTCTCGTTTTGCCAACGGGGCTTGTATTTTTACGAATGACGGCGGGAAAGTGCGCTATTTCCGGGAAAATATCGAGTCAGGCATGTTGGGTGTCAATGTCGGAGTGCCAGCCCCGATGGCCTTTTTCCCTTTCTCCGGCTGGAAGGATTCCTTCTATGGCGATCTGCATGCGAATGGAAGCGACGGGGTTGAATTTTATACACGCAAAAAAGTCGTCACTGCCCGCTGGCAGTAACAAAAACGGCGAAAGGGAGGTTTCACGTGGATACGATTAGATTAACGACGGCGCAGGCGCTGGTGAAATTTCTGAACCAGCAATATGTGGACTTTGGCAATGGACCGGAGCGTTTTGTACACGGTATATTCACCGTTTTCGGCCATGGCAATGTACTTGGACTGGGGCAGGCACTTCAGGAAGCGCCGGGTGAGATGACGGTCTATCAGGGGAGGAATGAGCAAGGAATGGTGCATGCGGCGACTGCCTTTGCCAAGCAGAGCCGCAGACGGCGAATCATGGCCTGCACCGCTTCGGTAGGACCGGGTTCAGCTAATATGCTGACAGCCGCTGCCACTGCGACGGCGAATCAGATTCCCGTGCTGCTGCTCCCCGGCGATACCTTTGCCACCCGTCAACCGGATCCGGTACTTCAGCAAATGGAGCACACCTACAATCTGTCGATAACGGTCAACGATGCCTTCAAAGCGGTGAGCAAATATTGGGACCGGATTTATCGGCCAGAGCAGCTGATGACGGCATTGCTGAACGCGATGCGTGTGCTGACTGATCAGGCAGATACCGGGGCAGTTACGATTGCGCTGCCGCAGGATGTGCAAGGGGAGGCCTGGGACTACCCACTTGAGTTCTTCCGCAAGCGCATCCACCGGATCGTTTCCCGTACTCCGCATCCGGATGAGCTTGCTGCGGCAGCTGATCTTATTGCCAGCAAACAGCGACCTCTGCTGGTCTGTGGGGGTGGAGTCCGGTATGCGGATGCAGGAATGGAATTACGTGCGTTTGCGGAGAAATTCGCCATCCCATTCGGTGAGACGCAAGCTGGAAAAAGCGCCGTGGCAAGCGACTGTGCCTACAATCTCGGTGGCATAGGAGTTACCGGGAATGGCTGTGCCAATGCGCTGGCCACAGAAGCGGATCTGGTGATCGGTGTGGGTACCCGGTTTACGGACTTCACGACAGGTTCGAAGAGTTTGTTCGCCCATCCCGAGGTGGAGTTCCTGACAATTAACGCTTCCCTTTACCATGCCTCCAAGCTGGATGCGCTGGCTGTGGTCTGTGATGCTGCCGAAGGTCTTAGGGCGCTGTCTGCTACGTTGGAGAAGCGCGGTTACCGCACCGCTTATACAGATGAAATTGTAGTGGCAAAAAAGGCATGGGAAGTGGAAAGAAAGCGTCTATCTGACGTGGAGTATACGGTGAATCAGGAGGCAGATCGTCCAGATCGTTCTTCAGTTTCCTTCGTGCCGGAAGTTGCCGGACATCTTGATGAGAAGCTATCTGAATATGCGGCGAAGTTGAACACTTCGCTGGCGCAAACACAGGTACTAGGGATCCTCAATGAATATCTTCCGAAAGACGCCATTGTGATAGGAGCCGCAGGCAGCTTACCGGGCGACATGCAGCGGATGTGGAATTCCACTGTGCCGGATACTTACCATATGGAATATGGCTTTTCGTGTATGGGGTATGAAATCTCCGGTGCACTCGGTGTGAAATTGGCGGAGCCGGACCGGGAGGTATATGCATTGGTGGGCGATGGCAGCTATCAAATGCTGCATTCGGAACTAGTGACGAGCCTTCAGGAGAACAAGAAGATCAACGTCATTCTGCTGGATAACATGGGGTTCGGCTGCATCAACAACCTGCAGATGGAGCAAGGACTGGATAGCATGGCGACTGAATTCCGCTACCGGGGCCCGGAAGGTCAGCTGAGCGGCGAACTGATAGGCATAGATTATGCAGCAAGTGCCGCGGGATATGGAGTGAAGACCTTTCGTGCGTCAACGGTTGAGCAGCTGCGTGACGCTTTGAGGGAGGCTCAGCTGCAGGATCGTTCCACCCTAATTGACATTAAGGTGCTGCCCAAGACAATGACACATGGTTACGGAGCATGGTGGAATGTTGGTGTTCCAGAAGTATCCGGCAGTGAAGCCGTTCGGGCTGCCCACGAGCAGAAGCTTGAACAGCTTGGAAAGGCCCGCAGTTATTAGTATTAGTAATACTGTGAAACGGAAGGGGTAGAATCGATGATGTTCAAAGAACATGCGGTCAAGCTGGCGATTGCTCCTATCGCTTGGACTAATGATGATATGCCTGAACTGGGAAAAGACAATACCTTTGAACAGTGCATTAGCGAAATGGCGCTTGCCGGGTTTCAGGGAAGCGAGGTGGGCAACAAGTATCCACGCTCTCCGGAACGGCTGCACCGGGCACTGGAGCTTCGTGGACTTGAGATTGCCAGCGCTTGGTTCAGCGCATATCTAACTGTGCGGCCATATGAGGAGACAGTGGAGGCTTTTTGCGCGCATCGTGATTTTTTATATGAGATGGGTGCGAAGGTGATTGTCGTCTCAGAGCAAGGGCGGAGTATTCAGGGACAAATGGATACGCCGCTATTTGCTAATAAACCTGTATTCACAGAAGCGGAGTGGGCCGCACTTGCCGATGGACTGGGTGGGCTTGGCCGGCTGGCTGCTGAAAAAGGTATGGCGCTTGTATACCATCATCATATGGGGACAGGGGTGCAGACTGGGGCCGAAATTGCTAAGTTAATGGAGCTCACGGAACCGGAAGAGGTGTCTCTGCTGTTCGATACCGGTCATCTAGCTTTTGCCGGTGAGAATCCCTTAGAGGTGTTGCGCATCCACTTACCTCGGATTAAACATGTCCATTTAAAGGATATACGTCCGGAGGTTGTTCAGCGTGTGCTGCGGGATCAGCTCAGTTTTCTCCAGGCTGTAAAAGCGGGCGCATTCACCGTACCTGGCGATGGATGTATATCCTTTGCGGAGATTTTCAGCGAATTGGCAAGTTACTCTTATACGGGATGGTTTGTAGTGGAAGCGGAGCAGGATCCGGCACTTGCCGATCCGCTGGAATATGCGATCAAGGCGCGCCGTTATATCAGAGATCTGAGTGGTTTATAGGCCGAGGAGGACTACCACTAGGTGCTTGGCGGCTGCTCGGACAGATTTATATGCGGGGGTTCACGGCTATGGCTGTGCGCACCTCGCCTTTTTAATGAGCAGGTGTAAAATACGAATGGCTTCGTTGGTCGGGTTCATGTTGTATGTGTTATAATGGCAGCAAATTAGGCGGAAGAGTTTCCATTTCCATGATGGTGCAGCCAAATATCTATGAACTACTCGTGCATTAACGGCTGAACCGTGGCCGGGTATCCTAACGGTTGTACAGAGGGGGTTATCTATTGTTCCGTTCCTGGTATCGCCGATTGCTGCTGTCCTACTTTCCTATTTTTTTGCTTACTGTGACGATACTGATTTTTGCCTCTTTTGTATTTATTAATGATATTTCACGAATGGAAACTAAAAAAGCGGACCGTATCACCGCCAGTTATCTTATGGATAATGTGGACCGAACGATCAAGGAAGCTGAACTGTCAGTGCTGGAGGCTGCTGAACGCAGCGATGCTTATAAACGTTATTTTAACAATCATGGCCAGATTGATATGGCGACCGTCTACGCTGTTGCCCAGAATCTACGCAACCTGACGCGTGAATCGCCCTATATTCAGTCCATCTATCTTTATGACAAGAGAAATGAAAGCGTTTTAACAGAAACTGGATTAAAGGACCTTTCAGGATTTGTAGACGAGGATTGGATTGGCCGCATCACCTCCGGCTCTTTATCGGAAGGCTGGCAGCCTGTTAGGGAATACAAAGATGAATTTCAGCGTACGTCTATACGTGTGCTTACCATAAATAAAGGTATGCCGCTGCCCTTCGGCTCGGAGGGAGTGCTCGTAATTAATCTCAAAATGAGCGGAATGGAACAGATCGTTGACGGTATGGTCAATGAACAGTTGTCCTTTCTGACCATATTTGGTGCAGATGGACAGGTGGTCTATCAGGCGCATTCGGACAGTGAAGGTGCCAAGAATGGGAAGCAGTTGAACACTTTATATATGGAAAGGCTTGGCTGGACGTTTACCAGCGGGATCAAAACGGGCAGTCTATTCAGCTGGGTGTCAGTGATTTCTTACCTTTGGGTAGCTATTGCCTTAGGTACGGTTGTGTGCGCGATTTTTTACCTGATCTATGTTACGCGGCGGAACTATAAGCCAATTCAGGTGATTATGAACCGGATTGAAGGTCATCAAATTCGCAAGCTGGACCAATCCAGCGACAGACCGGACGAAATGATGCTCATTGACGGGGTGCTGGAAGATCTAATCAACCATATGACGGATTATGATAAGAAAAGCAGAGAGAATTTGCTGTTACAGCGCAGCAAGCTTTTCAACGATCTCTTGCAAAGTGAGCGGTTGGACAATGTCGTCCAGCGGATGGAAGAGCTGTCGCCGCTCTCCGGAGCTCATTCCACAACCCGCTTTATGGTTGTGCTAAGCGAAATCAACCGCTACGACAAGGTTTTTCAAGATCGGTATACAAGGGGAGATCAGAACACGCTTAAATTTGCCCTGATGAATGTCTTTCAAGAATTGGCGCGGAGTGCGGAATTGCAAGCTTGGGCGGAGTGGATAGGGACTGACCGGGCGGCAATTCTCTTCCTGACCACAGGAAGTGATGAAGAGATGGCAGAGAAAATCCGTGTATTCGCTGAGGACTGCCACACCTGGGTGGAGCAGAACTTGCGCCTCTCCTTAAGCTTCGCTATCGGGCCAGTGGCGGCTGGGCCAGGGGAGATCCGGGATTCCTATGCGGCAGCGGAGAATGTGATGCAGCACAAGCTTTTAATGCACGAAGACATTGCTTTAACGGAATTTGGAGAAACGCGCCAGCCGCTTCTTGAGACATTCAAGTATCTACAAATGATTGCCGAGTTTGTTAAGCAGTTCCGGATGTCGAGCGGCCAATGGCGGGAACTGCTGGAAGGTGTTTTTGATGGTTTTAAACAGGATTATTTACAAGATGATGATATTCGCTCTCTAATTCAGGCCATGCTACAGATGCTGAGCCGGGAAGTGGCTGTCATGTCTGAGCAGCTGCAGGATGAGCTGTCAGCAGAAAATGCGGAGAAGCAGCTGAAGCGGCTGGAAGAGGCAGAATCCATAGATGAAATGAAGGAGATTTTGTTTGAGTATTTGACTGATTTATTCCGCACTTATGTTTCTGTCAGTGAAACTAAAAGCTACCGGGCGATGGTAACCGAGATGAAGAATTATATTGAAGAGAATTTTACAAATCCCGATCTTTCCCTAAAGCATTTGAGCGACCGGTTTCAGGTATCCGGCAAATATGCCAGCTATCTATTTAAAACAGAATTTAAAATGAAATTTGTTGATTTTCTTACAGAGCTACGCATGAAGGAAGCCGAAAAGCTTTTAGTGGAAACGGAATGTTCGCTGCAGGATATCGCACTTCAGGTGGGGTATGCGAATGCAATTACATTCGGCAGGGTATTCAAACGAGTATTAGGAATCACGCCGGGTGACTACCGTTCTTTAAAGCGCGGGCGCGGGACCTCCAGACTATAGCTGCCGACTTTATTAATCCAATAGCACGTGAACAATAGTTTTTATAACCGCATCTGTGCACGCCAACCTCTATGATGAGGGCGCGAACACCGATGCGGTCTTTATTTTCACACTTTTGAAAGCGGTTTATTCTACGAAAATGGTTGTATGGATAAACCGGAAGTCCGATTTTGCTGGGATATGAGCATCCGAAAGAGGTTTATTGTCAGACTGCCGAAATTCATGAAATACTGTGGGCATCCAGAACAACAAGCGACCCAGTAGCACGGCAGTAAAAAGCATCACGTGATATGGATTCCGCTGGGGATGGATAGAGTTAAGGCTAGGGGATCATAAATACACCATTAAAGCCTGCAAGGGCGAAGGGGATGGAAAAATGACAGTGAACGTACATCAAGGAGTTCTGAAGAAAGCAATCGGGATCGGATTAACCGCAATAATGGGCGTTTCTCTGCTAGCAGGCTGTTCCAATGATTCTAAAAACAACACAGCATCCGAGGGTGCCCCAGCCGGCGAAAGTGCCAAGCGCGTTACATTAAAGGTGGAAGTGTTTGACCGCGGCAACAGCCCAGCCCCTCATACCATTACCAATAACTACTTAACTAAACTAGTGCAGGAAAAGTTCGGAGATCCGAATAACATTGATGTAGAATTTGTACCTATCCAGCGTTCTGAGGAAGTTACCAAGCTGAATGTTTTGATGGCGAGCAATACGGATGTGCCCGATATCGTATTTACGTATGATTCCAGTGTGTTTTATCGGTATGCCCAGCAAGGTGGCTTGACTGATGTCGGAGAAATTCTCGATGAATATGGCCCGAATCTGAAAAAGTTTATTGGCGAGGATACGCTGGCGTTCGGCCAGCTTGAAGGTCAGCAGTATGCGATCCCTGGTAAACGGGCGATCACAGGCCGTTATAGCTCCTACATCCGTCAGGATTGGTTAGATAAATTAGGACTGCCTGTGCCAACGACGACCGATGAGCTGTACACTACTTTGAAAGCGTTTAAAGAAAAGGATCCGGGCAATCTCGGCAGCAAAAACATCCCGATGGGCATGGCACTGGCACCAGCCCAATTCGAGACGTTGATTTTCTCTTTCATGAAGCCGATCAGCGGCGATCTGACCTACAGCCAACGTTATGAGCTGCCGCTGCATGAGGGCTTTAAGGATGCCCTGCAATTTCTTAATAAGCTCTACAATGAAGGGATGATCAGTAAGGACTTCAGTCTGGACGAGGATAAAACACAGTTGGCCAAGGATATCCAGAACGGCAATGTAGGCTACTGGTCGGAGGATGTGGATGTCTTGTTCTATGCCGATGGTACCCTGGATAATCTCTACAAAAATGTAGAGGGAAGCAAGGTGCTGCCGGTAGACGTCTTAACCAACGCCAACGTTGATAACAAGCACATTAAATCCCGGTATGCCTCCAACGGCATGTACATCATGATTCCGAAGAGTAGTAAACGCGCCGTGGAAGCCGTTAAGTATCTCGATTGGATGGCTTCGGATAATAATCTGATTGATATCCAAAATGGCGTTGAAGGTGAAAACTACGACCTGGTAGACGGTATTCCAGTGGCCAAAACAGATGTTTCCCAGGAGTTCGCCGATCGTCTATTTAATGCTGGCGACATGGCCATTATCTCCAACGGCAAAAACATCGGTGATCAGGCCACTAATGAAAAAGCATGGGCGCTGGGCTTTCCGGAACGTAACCGGGAGATGCTGACTCAATCTATCGCTATCGCCAACGCTGACACGGTGGGGCCGCTCGTCTTCGGCAAGCCGATAGAAGCGGAATCGCAATATGGCACAACGCTCAAAGATAAGCTCAACGTAATTATTGTAAAGACGGCAATGGCCAAACCAGAGCAGTTTGAAGCGGTTTACGAGCAGGAAATGAAAGATTACATGACTTTGGGCGGAACCAAGCTGAAAGAGGAACTGGAGAAGTCGTTTAAGGAACTTTCGGCTCAATAAACAAATATATAGTGAAAACCGGGGGGAGATGGTGCTGCGCTCCACCCGGTTTTTCTCCTTAGGAGGAAAACGACTTGAGCAAAGCGACATACTTTAGACGGTATTGGCAATTGTACGCGCTGCTTTCGCTGCCTATTATTTATTTCCTGATCTTCCGCTATGGTCCGATGTATGGTGTGCAGATTGCTTTTAAGGATTTCAATTTGTTTCAGGGGATTGGAGGCAGCGAGTGGATTGGCTTTGATGCGTTCCGCGAGGTTTTTGGAATGAGAGAGTTCTACACCACCTTGCGCAATACCTTTATGCTGAATTTTCTGGATTTACTTGTCTCTTTTCCGGCTCCGATTATCCTGGCGATTATGCTGTTCGAAATTCGTTCGGTGTGGTTCAAAAAAATATCGCAGACAATTTTGTATATCCCCCACTTTATTTCCTGGGTGATCATCGGGGGGATCGTATATCAATTGTTCGGCAACCAGTCCGGTATGGTGAACGGTGTGCTGGAGAGCTTAGGCCTTACTCCCATCCCGTTTCTGACTGAAAAAAATCCGTGGCTGATCACTTATTTATTCACAGGCGTCTGGCAAAGTGCCGGTTGGGGGACTATCCTTTATCTGGCGGCGTTAACCGGTGTCAACCGAGAGCTGTTTGAAGCTGCTGAAGTGGATGGAGCGACAAGGCTGAAGAAAATCCGCTACATTACGCTTCCTAGCATAAAACCAACCATCGTGACGCTGCTTATCCTCAATCTGGGAAAGATGGTCAGCATCGGCTTTGACCGCCCTTACATTATCGGTAACACTGCTGTGCGTGAGTATTCTGATGTGCTCAGTACCTTTGTGTACCGGGTGGGTCTAGAATCCGGACAATATACGTTGGCTACTGTAGTCGGATTGTTCCAGGCCGTGGTGGGACTGGTGTTTATTTTTGGCTCCAACTATATTTCGAAAAAAGTGACCGGAGACGGTATTTTATGATAAAGAAAGAAGGAGGCGGAGTGCTATGAGTGAACGTACCTCAAACCGGATATTCGATATCGTCAATATAACGTTTGTTGCCTTGTTCGTTTTGTTCTGCTTGGCTCCGTTTTTGCATGTGATTGCCGTGTCGCTTAGTTCCAACCGGGCAATTACTTCTGGAGAAGTAACGATTTTCCCCATTGAATTGAACTGGAATGCATACATTAATGTTTTTTCCAATAATGCGATGATCCGCTCTCTTGTCTTTACGGTTATTCTGACGTTTGCCACAACGGTGCTGTGTATGCTTTTCACTGTGGCAGCAGCTTATCCGCTGACCAAAAGAAAATTGAAGGGCCGTAAATTTTTTATGTATCTGATCGTTATCACTATGTTTTTCAGCGGCGGTATTATTCCTGAATATTTGTTGATCCGTGATTTGCATTTGATTAATTCGGTCTGGTCGCTTATCCTGCCAGGTCTGGTCAGCCCCTTTAACCTGATTATCCTGATCTCCTTTTTCAATAACATTCCTGCCAGCCTGGAGGAATCGGCCGAAATCGATGGCAGTTCCCATCTTCGTACCCTGATGAGTATTATATTGCCGCTATCCATGCCGGTTATGGCCACATTGGCGCTTTTCTACGCAGTGGGAAGGTGGAACGGCTTTCAGGATTCTTTGATGTATATCAATAATCCGGATTTGTATCCGCTCCAGCTCAAGCTGTTCCAGATGGTGCAGAACAACATGGTATCCGAACTGACACAAATGGAAGGTGCCAACCGGACCCCACTGACACCAGAGAGCCTAAAAGCGGCCACCGTTATCTTTGCAACAGTACCGATCCTTGCCGTATATCCATGGCTGCAGAAATATTTTGTCAGCGGTGTAATGCTTGGTGCCGTAAAAGGTTGAACCGTAAGCTGTAACAAGGGAGGAGAAAATAATTATGGAGGACAAAGGCATGTTTTCGTTCTCAACTTGCTGGAATATTAAGCGTCATTCCATCGGCAGTGAAATGCTGCGGGAAATCCGCGATCTGGGCTTTCAGCGAGTGGAGCTGAACTATAATGTGACTAAGGAAATGCTGGAAACGATCGAGCCGATGCTTGAGCGGGGGGAGGTGGGGATCTCCAGTGTCCACAACACCTTCCCGCATGTGCAGGACTCCGATTATGGCACAGATTCCGTGCTGCTGGGTTTTGAGGATGAGGAGAAGCGGCAGCGGGCGATTGAGCTGCTGATTGGCTCGGCTAAGTATGCTCAGCGTTACGGAGGAGAAGCTGTTGTTGTGCATCCCGGTGAGGTACCCTTTCCAAATGATATCAGCAAAGAGCTGGAGCAGATTTATAACGGAGAGGGTAGAGATTCTAACGCTTATCGCAGCAAATGGGCGGAACTGATGGAGCGGCGGGAAGCCTATAGCGCCGGCTATGTGCAGAAAATTATTGAAAGCCTAGATGAAGTATGTAACCGGGCAGTTTCTGAGGGGATAAACGTACGCTTTGGTATCGAAACACGTTCCAAACCGCAGCAGATTCCGACGCTTGCGGAAGCCAAAATGATTATTAAGGCGCTAAAAGGAGCGCCTGTGGGCATATGGTATGACACCGGGCATGCCATTATGATGGACCGTTTGGGTTTGTACGACAGTGTGGGGGAAATGGAAGGTCTGATGGATGATATTGTAGGTGTTCACATTCATGAGACTATCGGTCTGTCTGATCACTGGTGCCCTTATGTAAACAGCGGGAATATGAAATTCTATGATGCTTATCTGCCGATGATTGAACGGGCGCGGGTCAAGGTGTATGAGTTGAAGGCAGCTTGCCAGCCGGAAGAAATTGATGAAAGTCATCAGCTGCTTATGGCCAAGTTGGCGCGTAGAGGACAGGTCTGATGTTGAACGATGAAGACCGTAGGTTAGCTATGAAGTATGCTCCGCGCTTATTATTCGATCAGAACGAGCCATTTTTTCCGGTACGTCTCGGTATAACGGTGATGCGGCAGGAGGAAGAGTCTCCTTCCTTCCGGCGCCGTCTAGCTGTGAACCGTCCGGATGTGCTGGCCGTTGTGGAATACGCGATTTATTACGATTATGATATTCAGCATTTATATGATCTGGAGCATGTGTGGGTTTACATCGGTAGAGACGGGGAAGTGGTGGATGCCGAAGCGAGCTTTCACGGGAAATTCCTTAAAGCGCTGCTGCGCGGGGGCAGCAATCTAAGCGGGACACGGGTGGACCTCTATGTCCAACCCGGCAAGCATGCTCTTGCCCCGTTCCCTGAAGTCTTTGAGCTGTTACCGGGATTCGCATCCAGTACACAGGATGGAGCAGGTGCGGAGGGTCTGATTTATGGCGACTTTTTTCACGGCATTCTGGCGTCCGATGGAGAAACTGACCGTCTTGTCCACCGTTATCTGAAAACCTGCCGGTTCACGCCTTCCCTGTCCTATTCGTGCTGGGAATATGCGGACCGGGAGGAATTGTTCGTTTCTTGGAATCAACTGTTCACGGAAATTCCTGAACGTATCCGACGAGAGCTGGCGCGGCTTCAGCTCATGTTACCACCCAGACATTGAGCAGATTGTTAACATGGAGGGAAGTATAATGTACAAGCAACTGGTAGCCAGTAATGATAGAGCGGCAGTGGAGGGATTATCCCGGCAGGTGCTTGATCCGACGAGCCGCTATTATGGAGGGACAATAGATCCGGGTACTGGCGTTGCCTGGGTTAATCATACGACCGGCACACCAACCGATATGTGTTATTGGGGAGCGGCTCTGGTTAACCCGGATTCCGCATTCTACCGTGATGAGCTGCTGCTGGCCCGCCTGCTGCTGGCGACGGAGTTCGTGCTGCGTTCACAACATGAGGATGGCTCGATCTCTCCGGGCTGGACGAACTATCATTCTCCCCCGGATACAGCCTTTGTCATCGTCGGCTATGCTCAGCTATACCAACTGTTGGCGTCGCAGGATTGGGCGCCACTGCAACAGGTGCTTGATAATATGCTCTTGTTTCTTAAGCGAACTATTCCCGTCATGCTTACAGGGGGCTGTCACACGCCGAATCACCGTTGGGTATTGTGTGCAGCACTGGGGTTTCTGCATGAACTGTTCGGACTGGAGGAGGCTGTCCAACGGGCGGATCAGTGGTTGGCTGAAGGGATGGATATTACACCTGATGGAGAATGGACGGAGCGCAGTAACGGTATTTATAGTGCGGTCAGCGACATCATGCTGATTCATGCCGCTCGTCTGCTGGATCGGCCGCAGTTGCTGGAGCCAGTTCGTCTGAATTTACACATGATGGTCTATTTGGTGCATCCTAAGGGCGAAGTTGTGACCGATTATTCTGGACGCCAGGATCTGGGGAGCTTTCACGACCTGTCTCCATATTATTTACCGTACGCTATTCTGGCCCGTTCCGATAAGGAGCCATTGTTTGCGGGGATGGCCGAATGGGCAGGCAGAGCACTGGAAAATCCGGGGGTCTGCTCTGTTAACGTACTTGTACGTATGCTGCTGGAGCCGGAGCTTCAGCAACCTTTTGAAGATTCGGCAGCTCTGCCTGTAAAATATGAGAAAATACTGAACGGCGATTTTCCGCGACACGGCTATCTGCAGGATATGGAGAAGTCCGGCCATCAAGGGCGAATTTACCACAGCCGGCTGCATACTGATTTCGGAGCACCGGTTGTGCGCTACAGGGACGGGAACACTAGCGTGACCTTAATCACGGAGACGCCGTCTTTTTTTGCACTCCGTCACGGTGCCGTCAGGCTGCTTGCAGTGCAACTGGCTTCTTACTTTAATCCGGGCTATATCCCGATGCAGAAAATGATCAAACTACCTGACGGATACCACCTGTCAGGAGAACAAAAGAAGGGTTATTACGGTCCTGTAGAAGGTGAACTGCTTCCACCAACATCTGGGGAGCCAGTAAGCCCTTGGTATCTGCTACCGCATCAGAGCCGCGCACTTACGCATGAACAGACATTCCGTGTGGAGACGGAGGTTCAACGCACGGACAGAGGGTGGACCCTCCGGTTGCATGCTGAGGAACCTACAGAGGTTATGACACAGCTGTCTTTTATTTTTGGACGGGAAGGATGTTTCACATCGGGTGAATTGCAGGCTGTCGGAGAGGACCATTATCTCTGGAACGGCGGTAACCTCCGCTATAGTTGTGAAGAGGACTGGATTGAACTGACAGGGGGCGAGCTTGGCCATCTGGCGGCTACGGTGCGTGAGGCGAAGCTACAGGATAACTGCAAGGCGGTGTTGGTCAATTTTATGACCCCGTTCGATAAGACGATTACGATCACTCTATCTCCTTCCATGATAAGAGAGTAACCTTTGCAACAATTTACAATTTAGCAGACGTTGACGTTACACCTCAGTCTTAGAATAATAAGCCTTATTAAAAAACCTTCCATTAGAAGCAAACCTGGAGTTATCAGGTCTAATGGGAGGTTTTGTTATGCATCTGCTAAGCATAGACTCACCAGATTTTAACCGTGCATAATGGTATAAGTAAGAAATCCGGGGACACCAGCCGTCAGTGATTCAAACATTCTCCGAAGCCGTGACTGTCAGCTTTTATAAAATTTCCTTTAGTTTGGTTTACATAGGCACTTTTTTCGGTGGTCAAGTGTTATAGAGATATAAGGGTTAAGGAGGTGCTTACATCGCCACAGGATTCGCTAGACTCGACAGAGTTGGAAGAGCTAATCGTTAGGATTCAAAAGGGAGATTCCGAGCAGTATGCTTTAATTGTCAGGTCATTCCAAAAGCCGATCTATCGATATTGCTATCGTTTGTTAGAAAACAAGCAGGATGCGGAGGACGCGGTTCAGGATATTTTGGTAAAGGGTTATCAATCTATCCGGCAATACAAATCGCAAATGCATTTCTCGGCATGGCTCTATCGTATCGCATATCATCATTGCTTAAATCTGCTGCGCAGGCGTCGTCTGCATAAGCAAGTCATGCGTATTTTTCGTCCGGAAGTACTGTCTGCAAGTCCTGAACAGGAGCTGGATGCTCGGTTGTATAGTCCTTCATTGTCTGCGGCTTTAGCGGGATTGTCGCTTGAGGAGAGAAACATGCTTATTCTGCGGGTGTTTGAAGAACAAACTTATGCAGAGATAAGTGAGATTCTAGGGGTCAGTCCCAATGCGCTAACTAAAAGAATGAATCGGATCAAGCTAAAGGTTCAGGAAGCTATGAAGTCAGAGGAGGAGATCACATGGAAAGAAACAAAATCAGCAATGAATACCAAGATATAATTTATGCCTCGGCGGGCAATGAACTTTTGGATGAGGTAGATGTAGAAGATAAGGTCATGGGGCGTATTACTGGCATAACAGGTCGAAAGCGATCGTTCTCGCTGAGGGTGATGAATAAAACAACGGCAGTGGCCAGTATGTTAACGCTGTTTCTGCTGATTTCTGTGACTGCGTATGCTGCGTCTGAATATATCCAAATCCGCAATAGTGAAGGAGTAGTGAAGGTCCAACATGTTGCGCCGACTGAATCTGCAGAAAGGGCTTCTTATGATAAATATGCGCAGCAAGCAGAAGAGTTCGCTAAACCGGGTGAATTGATCGCTTATCTTGTGAAAAATAAAGCAGGTGCAGCAGGCTTGGCGACAGAATTGCAGTTTAAGTATAAAGAGCAGCGGATAGATGCGTATTCTGATTTTTTAAAAGAAATCAAAAGAACAGGGGCGCCAATGCTTCCCGAAACGGCAGCGGGGTACGCTTTTAAATATGGTGTAATCCATCCTAATTCTCCGACTACGGATACAGCTAAGCCAGGTTCTCTGTATAAGGAAACATTAAATGATCTTACCGCTCAGGCAAATAAGGACAAGGGGACCCGCAATTTGTTTATGAAGGCTATACCGTGGTCCGAGCCAGGGGGGCTAAGTGTAACATATTCGAAGAACAATGCTTTTATAGGGATCTCAGCAACGCTCATGCATGGCGGCAAGGTTTTCGTGGAACAAACGCCTGAGAATCAAGCTAATAAGCTCACAGTTGCAGGGACAGAAGTTATCTATAACAAGGTGGTAAGGGAAGAAGTCTGCTATGATTATCTGAACTGGTATAACGAGAAGCAGGATGCGTATTATACACTCACCAGCTATGGAGATAAGATTTTGACCCAGGAGCAATTTTTACAGCTGGCTGAGGAGCTATTGAAGTAGAGTTTTGAAGTTTGAAGTTTGAAGTTAGAAGTTTGAAGTTAGTAGTGTGTAGTTTGATGTTTGATGTTTGATGTTAGTAGGTGCATGTGCATGCGCTAAGTTAGTTGTATTATGTGCAATTAAAGTTCACCAATAGCTGTATATAGGCCCTTTAGTTGTATTTGATGCAGCTATTACTGGTTAAATTAGTGGAAATAGACGTTTTTACGGATTTTAGTTGTAGAGAATGCAATTAGAGAAGAGGCTATGAGCGGATCAGAAATAAATAAGTGTATAAAATACAGTTAAATCGTATGCAGGGAAGGCTGAAATTGGATCCAGATATAAAAAAAGGTATCCCCAAAGCGAGAGCTGTAGGGATACCTTCTTAATATTCTTATATCTTCGAAAATTCGAAGAGCGTTAGCCTTCTAGCAGTAGTGCTTCCGGATCTTCCAGCAATTCCTTCACTTTGACCAGGAAGCTTACCGCTTCAGAGCCGTCAACGATCCGGTGATCATAGGAAAGGGCGATGTACATCATTGGACGGTTTACGGTTCTTTCTTCGTCCAGCGCGATCGGACGCAGTTGGATCTTATGCATCCCTAGAATACCCACCTGTGGTGTATTCAGAATCGGTGTCGATAACAAGGAGCCGAATACGCCACCGTTGGTGATGGTGAATGTTCCGCCTTGCAGCTCGGAGAGGCTGAGCGTATTGGCACGTGCTTTGGAAGCGAGCTCGCCAATCTGGCGCTCGATTTCCGGGAAGCTGAGCCGATCCGCATCACGGACTACGGGAACTACAAGTCCTTCTTTCGCTGCAACAGCAATACCGATGTCGTAGAATTTCTTAACGACCAGATCTTCACCGTCGATTTCGGCGTTCAGCAGTGGATAGGTTTTAAGCGCACCGATCACGGCTTTGGTGAAGAAGGACATGAAGCCTAGTCCAACTTCATGTTTTTCTTTAAATGCATCCTTGCGGCGCTTGCGGATGTCGAGGATCGCTGTCATGTCCACCTCGTTGAAGGTGGTAAGCATGGCCGCGGTCTGCTGCGCTTCGACCAAGCGGCTGGCAATCGTGAGCCGTCTGCGTGACATGCGCTTGCGCTCCACGTTTTTGCCCTCGTCCGGCGTGGCTTTGCCCGCTGCCGGCTTCGCTGGTTCCGGCTTGCCTTGCGGCGCCGGAGCTACCGGTGCAGCGGCCTGCGGCGCTGCTGCACCATGACCGGACACATCGGCCTGACCAATCCGGCCGATAGGATCACGGGCGCTAACCTCGCCGAGGTCGATGCCGCGCTCCCGTGCCAGCTTGCGTGCGCCCGGCGATGCCAAGGCAGCATGGCTGTCGCCACCTGCTGCAGGCACTTCGGGCGCAGCTACAGGCGCGGCGGCTGCAACTGCGTTGCCGCCTGCCGGAGCCGCTTTAGGCGCTTCGGCTTCGCTTTCAGCGGCCCGTGGCGTACTGCCGCTTGCGGCTCCAATGATACCGATGGCTTCGCCAACGGCTACGTTCTCGCCCGCTTGACGCAGGATGGTGGAGATGACACCCTCCACCTCTGCACTAATTTCCAGATTGACTTTATCCGTTTCCAGCTCAGCAAGCACATCGCCTTGACCTACCGTGTCGCCTTCTTTAACCAGCCATTTGTAGATGGTTCCTTCGGATATGGATTCTCCCAGATCGGGTACTAAGATTTCTGACACAGGCCGTTTCCTCCCCAAACATAATGGTTTACGCTATTGTGATACCGTCCTCTTAAGAGGACGGTACAGCCGCTTGTACGTTCGAATTTGATTTTAGGGCTTCTGTTACAATTCTACGTTGTTCGAAGCTATGCACATCTGCATAACCACTGGCCGGGCTGGAACGTTCCGGACGGCCGATATATCTTACGCCGGCATTTTTCGGTGCGATGGCGCGTAACCGAGGCTCACTATAGCTCCAGCCGCCCATATTTTTCGGCTCTTCTTGCACCCAGACAATTTCCTGAAGGGAGCTGAAGGAGTTTAAATGTTCGCTTAACTCTTGTTCCGGGAACGGATAAAGCTGCTCTAGGCGAAGAACATGCAGCCATGACCAATCCTTATCCGGTGCTGCTTCCAGTTCTGTTTGGATGTCGATAGCGACTTTACCGCTGCAGACTACGAGCCGTTTAACTTCACTTGGTTTCTGGCCAAGCAAAGATTCAGCTAATACAGGCTTGAATTGTCCTGAAGCCAGCTCGGTTCCGGCAGAAGTGCTGCGCGTATTCCGAATGAGACTTTTCGGCGTCATAATGACTAGCGGTCTAGCATCTTCCTGCCCGCATAACGCTGCTTGGCGCCGCAGCAGATGGAAATATTGCGAAGCGGTAGTCAGGTTAGCGACCGTCCAGTTCTCCTCAGCGGATAGCTGCAAGAACCGTTCCAGCCTACCGCTGGAGTGCTCAGGTCCCTGTCCTTCGTAGCCATGCGGCAGCATGATGACGAGATTGCTGCGCTGTGTCCATTTGGCGCGTCCAGCGGCAATGAACTGGTCAAAAATAACCTGACCCGCATTGGCGAAATCACCATACTGTGCTTCCCAGATTACGAAGGTTTCCGGTGCAAACACATTATAACCATATTCAAAGCCTAATACTGATGCCTCTGACAATGGACTGTTGTATACGCCAAAGGAGGCACGGGAATCGCTTAGCTGATGCAGAGGAGAGAATAAATCTCCTGTTTTACTGTCGTGCAGCACCAGATGGCGATGTGCGAAGGTTCCGCGCTGGGCATCTTGACCGCTCAGTCGGATGGGCGTTCCATTTTTCAGAATGGTAGCGAAGGCTAATGTTTCAGCCAGTGCCCAGTCGACCTTTTCACCCTCATTCAGTGCATCTTTACGACGTTGTAAAATGCGCTCCAGCTTCGGATAAACCTGGAATCCAGCAGGAACCGTCAACAGTTCACGATTGATCTCCTGCAGGCTGGAGATGGATACCGCTGTAGTGTTTGCCGCTGCGCGGTCCGTTTGTAGAGGAATGAAGGCTTTGGGTTCTTTTTTCTTATGATTGCCTTCCTTCATAGTATCGTACGCACGCTGCAATACGCTTTCTGCTTCAGCATTCATCCTTTGTACGTCTTCGGCGGTAAGAACCTTTTCGTTTTTCAGTCTCTCTGCATAGACCTTGTAGACGGTTGGATGATTGCGAACCTTACCGTAGACAATAGGTTGTGTGGTTTCAGGATCATCCATTTCGTTGTGACCATGACGGCGGTAGCCGATGAGATCAATTACGAAATCTTTTTTGAATTGATGGCGGTATGCGCTAGCTAAACGTACAGCTGCTACGCAGGCTTCTGGGTCATCAGCGTTGACATGGACTATTGGGATTTCATACCCTTTGGCGATGTCACTCGCATAATGCGTAGAACGGGAATCTTCACTTTCAGTCGTAAAACCAATTCGGTTATTAACAATGATATGGATCGTCCCACCATTTTGATAACCTTGAAGTTTGCCGATATTAAGCGTTTCTGCAACAATGCCTTCACCTGGAAAAGCAGCATCGCCATGCATCAGCACCGCCATAGCTTTACTGGTATCAATCTTCGGCAGTCCTGCAGTGCTCCGATCTTCTTGTGCGGCACGAGTGAAACCTTCCACAACAGGATTGACGAATTCCAAGTGACTTGGGTTATTCGCTAGTGTTATTCTTGTGCGTACGGTTTCTCCTTCACGGACAGCACGGTCTGCACCGAGATGGTATTTCACATCACCTGTCCAACCATAGTTAATGCCTGTGGAGCCTTCGGAAGGGAAAAGCTCCTTGTTCGGAGAATGATGAAACTCTGAAAATATGATATCATAAGGTTTGCCCAAAATATGTGCAAGAACGTTGAGGCGGCCGCGATGCGCCATGCCCATCAAAATATGCTCCGCACCGTCATGTGCAGCAGCACGTACGATTTCATCTAACATCGGCACAAGAGCATCATTGCCTTCAAGACTGAAACGCTTCTGACCTACAAAAGTCTTGTGGAGGAAGGTTTCAAATTGCTCTACCTGAATCAGGCGGTTCAGGAGCTCTTTGCGTTCTGTATTATTTAGGGGTGCTGGTGAGCTGGTGGATTCTGCCTGCCTATTTAGCCATTGCAGTTCTTTTTCTTCATGCACATGCCCGAATTCATAGGCGATAGTCTTGGTGTATGCCTGACGCATACGTTGCACGGCATCCCATCCGGTATGCACATCATTCGGCGCATTTTCCCATATAAGCGTGGCAGGCAGTGCGATCAGGTCTTCGCGGGTCAGCCCATAGGTTTCAAGCTCAAGATATTTTGCCATGGGATTCTGATCGCGTACCAGCGGATCAATTTCAGCGGCCATATGGCCATATATACGAATATTGGCGATTAGCTTGGAAGCTCTTACTGCTTTTCTAAGCCATTCGGTGTCTCCCGAGATGCGCGGCTGAGGAGCCGGTTCGCTATCCGGAGTTAGGGGAGGAGGTCCCGAATTTGTAAAAAGCTCGCGATAATTATTTTCTACGGTGGAGGGATCTTTCACAAACTGTTCATATCTTTCTTGAATGTAGCCTAAATTGGGTCCGTAATACTTACTCCAAATGGATTCGTTATAGGGCTCTTTGGCTGCCATGAATACATCCTCCTTAACGGATGAACTCCATACGTGACATTTTGTGTCAACGCTTACTGGAGCTGTGATGATTGCGGTTTCATTTCTCATCTTATTGTGCTACTTTCGGCCACTGTAATCAATTCATTCTTTCGTCCAATACGTTCGCAAAATGGTATGGGTTAGCTTGTTCTAATGAAAAGAAGGGTGTTTCTTCTCATTACCCATTCTAAAGGCCTATTAAAATGATTCTATTATCCTTATTTTTAACTATTAGGTCAGTAAATATTTATTTTGCTAGTACAATTTATTTTATGTAACGGACGAGTATCGTGATAATCGGACAAGATCTTTGAAAAAAAATCTTTTATTTTTCGTTTTTAAAATAGAAAGTAACCAGGAATCGACACACTTTTCCGCTTTCTTTTTGTATAATGTTATTGCAGATAGTAATTTTATAGTTTTTTAAGTAGATCCTTTCGTGAAAAGGGTCCAGTAAAAGGTAAACTTGCCGAAAGGCAGGGGCACAAAGTCGCGGGTCTAAGGTAGAGATACTATGACAGCCGGATTGCCTGGGGACGTAAAATCTTAGGGGGAGATTTTTTGGAAAAGTCCAACCAGGGTAGCAACAGAGAACAGCAGTTTATTGATCTGGATCAAGAGTGGGTACATTTATTATTAGCAGCTAAGAAGGCTGGCATTAAGGCAGATGAAATCCGCCAGTTCTTTCATGAGAAAACTGTGCAGATCGTGCAGTAATACATTAGAGGGGTTACATATCGAAAAAGGGCACAGCGGTTCTTCGCTGTGTCCTTTTTCGGTATGATTTAGTAGAAGAGAGGATCGTACCAGATTAGTAGGAAGTATTAATCCTTTTGATCGAGCTTCCATTTCTGATAGTCCAGAAATTCTTTGAATTCGCGTTTGCTAATGCCTGAGTCCATAGCTTCCTGCACCAATCGGAACCATTCCGAATCTAAATGTGATTCCTCTGCATCATTGGGTTCTCCATAGAGTAGGGCATGAATGGATACCTGAAGCGCGTCAGCGATTTTTTCGATAAACTGGATGGATGGATTGGATTGGATGTTTCTCTCCACGTTGCTAAGATACGACTTAGCCACATCTGCTCTGTCCGCAAGCTCAGATAGGGAGAAACCCTTGTCTAGGCGGAGCTGCTGGATACGTTGGCCCATATTCTGTGGCACTATGCTGACGCCCCTCCGTAATTTTTGTTATTAGTATAGCAAATATCAATAAATCGGACAAAGTTTATTGTAAAGAGAAGAGCAGCAATCTGCTTATCCGTGGCCGGATTCAGGATCTGCTGCTCTTCGAGTATTTTATTAAATTACTTTATTGATCTTAGTAGTCTTTTTTCGCACCTTGTTTAGCTACGAAATCCCAAGTCAGTGTTAAGCTATCGCCTTGGAAAATATTTTGATCTTGGTTATTTTCCACAAATTCGAATTGGACGGAGAAGCTGTCGTTGGTACCGGCTTTAATACCGGATGCTTCGGTAAAGAGTTGATCCCAACCTGTATTTTTTACGAGATCCGGATGCTGACTTTTTAAAGCAGCAAGTGTAGTCTCATAAACTACATTTTCAGGAGAGACGATAGGTACTCCTTTATCATTATTTCTAAGGAATTTAACTTTAATGAACTCGGCTAAATCCAGGTAGTTATCTCCTTTAGCATCCGTGATTTGAGTCGATGTATTCAGAATAATAGATCCGATATCGAGCGAACCATCGTTTTTCAATTTGAAGGATTTAGTTACCGTATCACCTGGTTTCAGGTTAGGAATATTAACGATGACAGAAGGGTCGGAGTTCAGATCGAGCGTGCCCGCTGCGAATGTAGCTGTGCTTTGCGCAGTGTCGCTAAAGTATGCGAAGGTTCCTCCGCCGATTAATGATAAACCCAGTGCTGCAGATGCTACGCCAAGACCCAATGTTTTCTTGATACCCATAATAAAATTCCTCCTCAAATTTGTGTTTGAATTTTTTATAAAATTTATATATTGTATCTTCCGGTTCGTAAGCGGAAGTGGACAATCAACTTAGGGCTGTGTTTCTGTTGGGGGCGGTGACGCTGGCAGTAGGGCAGCATTTTTCTTTTCTAATGCAGCTACAGCCTTCCAAGAGGTATACAGAGCATAGAGCAGAAGCATCAAGCCAGGCACGATCATGAGGACTACACTTCCAGCTTTGGAAACCGCGAAATTCATAGCGTAACCGACATAGGGTACAGTGACCCCGGTATACTGAGCTACAACATTCACAGAACTGGTAGGGTTCATGTCGGGCGCGTCGTTGTTATCGCCTTTAGTGCGATAAACAGCTTCACCAGTAGCGTTATTGACGGTCGCTTCTACAATCCGGTGAGTAATGAGCAGATTATCTTCATTCCTAAAGGTGATGACATCGCCTGGTTTGAAACGATTCATATCCCCTCCGGGTTTTAATGCGACAATTGAGCCTGTCTGAATTCCTGGTTCCATCGATCCTGAGAGTACGGTTTTGATCTCATATCCGAAGAAAGCAGGTTCACCGCCGGAGGCCTTGGATAACACTACGGCTGCCACCAGCAGAATAAAGATCACAAGCATTAAGCTCGATAGGGTATTATTGATAATTTTTTTAATTCGCATCTTATTCTCCACCTTTCTCAGGTTGAGGGTCCGAAGGAGCTTGGGTTGCTACCGGCGGGGTAGTCGTACTGTCTTCCGCCTTTGGCGTCTCTTGTGGAGCCTCTTGCTGAGGGACATCTTTTGGAATTGTGAGCTCTTCGTCAATTTCCGGCTTTACCGGGTCAGTGGCTGGGGCTTCAGGTTGTTCTTTATTTGGGGCTTCCGGAGCAGTTTCGCCTGATGTTGGAGGGGTTGCCTCAGCTTTCGCTTTATCCTCGGCTTCTTGTTGCTTTTTCTCCTCAGCCAAACGTTCTTCTTCTTTTTTCGCTTCTTCTTCTTTCTTTGCTTGCTCTTCTTCTAGCCGAGCTTTTTCAAGCTCTTCTAGTTTTTGCTCGCGAGTCTGACTGATCAATTGGAGTTTATCTTGAAGGGTAGTGATACCTGAGGTTGCCGATTCTTTATGGTTAGTCAATTCGGTATTTAGAGCTTCATAAGATGAGGTGAGGTCGCTAGAGATCACGCCGTCTGGTTGAGTGAAGGTAATCAGGAATGGCAGTGGCTGTGGGAACTCTCCTTCGCGTAATTCAAGTTGTCCATAAACATCACTGGTAACTACCGAAGCGAATGGAAGACCGACATCGTGTATGGAGGTTAGGTAACTAATAACTCCATTTAAGGAAGCATTCAAGGATTCCGAGATCACACCGCTTTGATTCAGGCTGCTTTGTAAATCTCTGAAAAATTGCTCGTCCTTGATTTCTAGACAGTTGGAATCTAGAGAAGTCATATATCCTCCTATCTGGAAGAGTAAGGCTGCTGCTGCACTTAGCTCATTGTGGATTTGATTCCAAATTTGGCTGTTAGCCGCCAGTTGCTCGTTAACGCTATCTATTTGGGATTGAAGCGCCGCTATTTGCGAAGAAATCTCTTCTGCAGCGACATCAAGCTCTTCCAGCGACATCCCTTCTATTCCCGAAACGTCCGAGTAGTTAGCTGATGAGGAAAAGGGCTGTAGTGATTCTTTTAAAGTGAGCGCTCGATTAACATGCTCTTTGAACTCTGTAAGCAGTGCCTTGATCGAATTCGGAAATACTTCGCAAAAGCTAATCGTGCTAGTGGTTTGCGTAGCGGCTCCAAAGCCTCCATAGGTACCACCAACTTGCTGCGAGGTATATAGAAATAAGACGGAGACAGCCATTCCTGATTGCAGTATACGTAATCCGATTTTCCTGTTTCTTCTAGGTCTTCTCCTTGCTGATCTGGGTCTTCTCCTTGCTGATCTGGGTCTCAGAGGAATACCTCCCCTCAATGTCTGTTTCTTTGGTTCGTTATTATCGTTCTTTATTAAGAACAACTTCTGTAATGAATCATACATGGAATAAATCAAAAAGAAAACTGCCAATAACGCGCATTTGTACTCTATAAAGAACGAAAATGATAATTTATCTCTAAATAACTCCATATATCGCTCGATTACTAAATATATTCTCAATAAAGAACGGTAAGTTAGAGTGATTCGCAAAAAAATACCCGGCTCGCAGTAGTAACGCGAGCCGGGCATAAGCGGAGTAATGAAATTGAGAATATAAATGTATATGTTACGGAAGTTTTGAACCGCGTGAACTAACATACAGGTCATACCATTCCTTACGGCTAAGCTCCAGCTTGTCCGCATCGGCACAGGCAGTAATACGCTTCGGATTCACAGTTCCAATAACAGGCTGAATGGCAGCTGGATGTGTCATTAGCCAAGCCAGTACAATGGCTTCGGGTGTTGTTCCTTTTTCATCTGCGAGCTGTTGGACCATAGCTGCTGTTTGGACGATATTCTCCGGTTGATCCTCTAATGAACGCCCGCTAAATAGACCTTGGGCGAGTGGCCCCCAAGCTTGAAGCTGAATGTTCTCCATTCGACAATGTTCAAGGGTTCCCTCAGGGAAGATAATATCCTTCCAGGGTTCACGATTTACACTGATTCCAGCATCCACCCAGCTGATCTTAGCCAAGCTCATATGCAGCTGGTTTACGATAAAAGGTTCATCGCAATAAGTCTGCAGCAGCTTGATCTGAGCGGCGCTCATATTGGAAACCCCGAAATGACGAACCTTACCAGCGGCCTTCAGTTGATGTAATGCGGAGGCTACTTCCTCGGGATCCATTAAGGGATCAGGTCTATGCAGTAGAAGAATATCAATGTATTCGGTCCCAAGTCGTGACAATATTCCATCTACACTGTTCAGAATATGTTGGCCAGAGAAATCAAACGTATTAGTGCTGTCTCCAGGCTCCATTAGCTTAATTCCACATTTAGATTGAATTATGATTTCTTCACGTAGTCTTGGACGATCCTTAAAAATCTGACCGAATACCTTCTCCGCCTTCCCACGAGTATAGATATCTGCATGATCAAACATGTTGATGCCGATAGAAAGGGCGGCATCAACCGCTTCATGTCCCTGTTTAACATTCTCCGCAGTAATCGGCTCATGGTCCCAGTCACCGCCTAGCCCCATGCAGCCTAAAGCAATGCGGCTTGCGGGAATCCCGCGCTTGTTTAAAGGTAACGCTTTCAACAATGTGATTCCTCCTTGGAAATTATGATTGCGTACTTGTAGATATTGTACACTCTCAGAAGCCCGTATGGTATTTTTTGTCGCTGGAAGAGCGGTGTTTGGTCTCTTCTTTATTCTTTTCTTCTTGCTTTTCCAGCGTCAAATCTTCCATCGGAATCGGGTCTACATTCTGCTCACTTTCATGAAGATCGAATAGACTTTCTTTTTCTGTTGGATATTGTTCCGGGTGATCCCGTTTGTCACTATTCAGCTGATGTTTTTCTTGAGTCATTTTTACCGCCTCGCCTTTCTTTGAGATTTAATGGCTATTGTGCTCGTTAATAAACGTATTTTGACTCCCTTAAACAGAAAAAAGAGGCCATTAGGCCTCTAAATTCAACGGTGTCCCTATGTCTTTTAGCTTGCGTGCTACAACATCATCGTATAGGCGCTGCAGCCATTTCAGCTCAGTCAGGGTGTGCTCATATGTACCGTACATTAGATGCAGGGCAGAACGAGGCACGATGGAGATATGCTCCTCGTATACCTGATAAGCCAGATTAACCTGATGTTCTGTTTCCCGGAGGCGTTCCTCGAGCAGCTTCTCAACCTTGCTCTGATCGATATGACGGGACATAGCCAGGGCCATATACATCGGATGATAGAAGGGTTCGTTTTTCTTAATTTGTTGCAGGATAAGCTGTTCGAATAAAGCTTTACCTTGCTCCGTTATGGCATAGATTGTTTTGTCCGGCCGATCACTGCTGCGGATGACCTCTAAAGCTTCTATATAACCATCTTGTGCAAGCTTATCCACAGCATAATAGAGTGATCCCATCTGCAGCTTCGTGATCCGGTCCATGGAACGTTCCTTCATCACTAATGTGATTTCATAGGGATGCATGTTCCGCTCCAGCAGTAAACCTAAAATGGCTAATTTCATGGACATAATGGTTACCTTTTGCCCTCTGACGCCTGAACAGCTTTAGCAGGAATGGTAAGACGGTCTTTTGGCATGAGCAGTACAAAGACTAGACCGAGCACTGCAGGAATCAAAGCCCACATAAAGGTTTGTGCAATAGAGGTGGATAACGCACTTGATATTTTTTCTAATATTTCAGCAGGGATCTTTGCTCTTGCTTCAGGTGTTAACGCAGCGCGTGGATCTCCGAAAGCTGCTGACTGTTCACTACCGCCAAAAGCATCGCTTAGACTGTTAGTAAAGCTATTCCGCTGAATAATCCCGAAGATCGTAATTCCCAGCGTCATTCCAAGGGAGCGCATGAAGGTACTGGTCGATGTTGCCGACCCCCGTTGGCGCATATCGAAATTATGGATAGCTGCCATACTCAGCACGGAGAAGGAAAAGCCTACGCCGAACCCAGTCAGAGCCATAAATACATTAAGCATGAGGCGGGAGGTATCTGGTGATAAAGTGCTTAGGCTGTAGACCCCTGCGACAAAGCAGACTGCGGATAGGATCATAATGTTGCGGAAGCTGGTTTTTGTTGTAAGCAGCCCCCCGGTCTGACTGCCAACGACCGTACCGATCATCATCGGCATAAGGATCAGCCCTGAGTTCGTAGCTGAGCCGCCAAATACACCCTGCACAAAGATAGGAATGTAAATAGTAGCTACGATAAAAGCAGAGCCATAAAATAGGCTGGTCACACTGCTTGTTGCAAACAACCGTTTGCGGAACATAGCGAACGAGATCACAGGTTCAGCAGCTACTCTCTCAATAAGGATAAACGCCAGCAAGAGAACAGCAAAACCTACGAATAAGCCAAGGATGGCACTGGAATCCCAAGCATATTGATTACCACCAAGTTCCAGAGCGAACATTAGGCAGATAATCGCGCCAACCAGAGTGAAGGCTCCACCCCAGTCAATGCGCTGTTTAGCGTGGGAGATCGACTCCTTATAAGAAGTTGCAATCAGGAACAGTGCAATAATTCCTAGCGGCAGGTTAATGTAGAATACCCACTGCCAACCAACATAGTCGGTAATATAGGCACCGAGTAAAGGTCCAAGTACACTGGAGATTCCGAAGACGGCTCCAAAGAGACCGGTCAATTTTCCTCTTTTTTCAGGCGGGTAAATGTCGAAAACGATGGTGAAGGCGATTGGCATTAGTGCACCGCCGCCGATCCCTTGAATGGCACGGTAAATACTGAGCTGTGTGATACTGGTGGCAGTACCGCACAAAGCCGAGCCAATCAGGAATACAATCAATCCGAAAATGAAGAAACGTTTACGTCCATACATATCAGAGAGCTTGCCGAAGATAGGGGTTCCGGCCATTACCATTACCATGTAAGCGGAGGTTACCCATACGATTTTATCCAGACCGCCAAGATCTGAGACTATCGTTCCCATAGCTGAAGCTACAATGGTATTGTCCATTGCGGACATAAGAATACCAAGCAGCAGGCCAACCACTACGAGTTTAAGATTACTTTCTTTAGTATGCATGCTTCGCAGCTCCTTTTTCTTAATAGTGATAGTGATAGTTCTGTTCGGAAAATGTTCATAATTAGAAGCAAAATTTATTATATTCAAATTTGAATAGGGAGGCAATAGTTTTTTTGAAAAAATAGAGATGTATAGCCAACCGTAGAAGAATACGGCGGTAATATAGGGACAAACTACCCGTGGAGATCATCTGTGGATGAATTAGGAATGCCTCTTGACATACCCTACGGGGGTATATTATATTATAACCAAGGAGGCTGATTCTTATGTCTACTGCCAAGAAAGAGCAAGCTGCAGAATCCTGCGACATAAATTGTCATTCTTCATCATCAGGAGAACGAAAAAGTCATCATTCGGCAGAATTCAAGAATAACTTGAATACGCGCCTCAACCGGATTGAAGGCCAGATCCGCGGGGTAAAGGGTATGATTGAACGGGATACCTATTGTGATGATGTACTCAACCAGCTCGCAGCGGTACAGGCGGCGTTAAATGGTGTCGGTAAGATGCTGTTAGAAGGACATATGAAAAGTTGCATTGTTGAGCGAATCGAAGCTGGCGAACATGAGGTTATCGACGAGCTCCTAATTACGGTTAACAAATTAATGAAATAATAAGCTAATGCTTCTAGAGCATAGCTTCACAACATTTATTGGAGGTTATATTAATGTCAAACGCTACATTAAACGTTGAAGGAATGTCTTGTGGTCACTGTGTTAACTCCGTAGAGAAAGCCGTAGGCAATCTTGGAGCCACAGCTAAAGTTGATCTTGCTGCTAAGAAAGTTTCCGTCGAGTATGATGAGAACAAAGTAAGCCTTGGTGCGATTAAAGAAGCAATTGTAGATCAAGGGTATGACGTAGTTTAATTTGAAGCACAGTAATAAGGCTTGGAGTGATATGGGGAAGCTACCCAAAGCTCCAATGCCTTTTCTTTTAGAAATTATCATACCCTATAGGGGTATGTGGAGGCGTGGAAATCATGGATAAAACCAAAACAACAGCTTCACCAAACGAACAGCAGGCAACTGTACAGATTACAGGCATGACCTGTTCCGCTTGTGCAACCCGAATTGAGAAGGGTTTGTCCCGGATGGACGGCGTATCTCGTGCGAATGTGAATCTAGCCTTGGAACAGGCTACAGTTGGATTTGATCCGACAGTATCAGGGTTGCCACAAATTGAGGATAAAATCCGTTCTCTTGGTTATGACACTATTAAAGAATCTGCGGATTTTGATATATCGGGGATGACCTGTGCTGCGTGTTCCTCACGGATTGAAAAAGTGTTGAGCCGTACACCGGGTATAGCAGCAGTTAATGTGAATTTAGCGCTGGAAACAGCACATGTAGAATATACACCCGGTAATATCAGTCCAAGGGAGATCATGGAGAAGGTAAGCAGTATCGGATATAAAGCTTCTCTTAAAGAAGACCGCAAGGATCATGTGGATCGTCGTGGAAAAGAAATTCAGCATAAAAAGTGGAAATGGATCATTTCTGCAATTCTTTCGTTCCCATTGTTATGGGCGATGGCTGGTCATTTCTCCTTCACCGGCTGGATTCCAACACCGGATATATTTATGAATCCTTGGTTCCAGCTTGTACTGGCTACCCCTGTGCAATTTATCATCGGTTGGCAGTTCTACGTCGGTGCTTATAAAGCCCTTCGTAACCGGAGTGCCAATATGGATGTGTTGGTCGTATTAGGGACGTCGGCAGCTTATTTCTACAGTCTTTATCTGACCATTGATTCCTTAAGCATGAAGGGAATGAATCATACTGTAGAAATGTATTATGAGACGAGTGCTGTACTCATTACACTTATCCTTGTCGGTAAATGGTTTGAGGCGCTGGCGAAAGGCCGTTCCTCTGACGCAATCAAAAGCTTAATGGGTCTTCAGGCAAAAACCGCCCTCGTAATTCGGGATGGGCAAGAAATGAATATCCCGACAGATGAAGTTATTCCTGGTGATATTGTATTGGTGAAGCCCGGAACAAAGGTACCTGTGGATGGCGAAGTTGTCGAGGGGTCTTCTTCTGTGGATGAGTCGATGTTGACCGGAGAAAGTATTCCTGTGGAGAAAAAACCAGGGGATACCGTGATCGGTGCCACTATGAATAAGAACGGTATCTTGAGAATCAAAGCCAATAAAGTGGGTCGCGACACTGCGCTGGCTCAAATTATCCGAGTAGTGGAGGAAGCTCAAGGCTCCAAAGCTCCGATTCAGCGGATTGCCGATGTAATCTCAGGGATTTTTGTGCCGATTGTTGTGGGTATTGCCGTAATAACTTTTCTGATCTGGTATTTCTGGGCAGCCCCTGGCCAGTTCGCTGATGCCCTCGAAAAAGCCATTGCAGTGCTCGTAATCGCTTGTCCATGTGCGCTAGGTCTGGCAACGCCAACCTCCATTATGGCAGGATCGGGCCGGGCAGCAGAGCTTGGAATTCTCTTCAAGGGTGGGGAGCATTTAGAGGGAGCGCAAGGGATTCAGACCGTTGTGCTAGATAAAACAGGTACAGTGACGAATGGTAAACCCGTGCTTACCGATGTTGTGACTACTACTGGAATTGCAGCTTATGGAAAAGAAAACGCGGAAAACCGATTGTTAGCTTTAACTGCAGCTGCTGAAAAGCTATCTGAGCATCCACTTGCGGAAGCTATTGTTGCTGGCGCTGCTGATAGAGGTTTGGCTTTGCCTACTGCTGAGCAGTTTGATAATGTGCCCGGACGTGGAATTATGGCCGTTGTCTCCGATCAGCAGGTTATGGTAGGCACGCGGCGGATGATGGAAGATCATCAGCTTGATATCACAGAATGGACTCCAATTATGAAGAAGCTGGAGGAGTCGGGAAAGACAGCTATGCTAGTAGCGGTAGAGAGTGAAATCGCTGGGATTGTGGCCGTTGCTGATACGATTAAACCGACCTCAAAAGCGGCTGTAGCCGCGCTCCATGATATGGGTATTGAAGTCGTAATGATCACTGGTGACAATAAAATTACAGCTGAGGCTATTGCGAAGCAGGCAGGGATCGAGAAAGTGTTAGCAGAGGTTCTGCCAGAGGGCAAAGCCGAAGAGGTTCGCAAGCTCCAACAGAATGGGACTAAGGTTGCCATGGTTGGGGATGGGATCAACGATGCTCCGGCACTGGCTACTGCCGATACGGGTATGGCGATTGGGACAGGAACGGATATAGCTATGGAAGCAGCAGATATTACGCTGATGCGCGGGGATTTGAAGAGTATTCCTGATGCGATTATGATGAGCCGCAAAACGATGAGAAATATTAAACAAAATTTGTTCTGGGCGCTTGCTTACAATACAATAGGAATACCGATTGCTGCACTTGGGTTTCTAGCCCCATGGCTGGCAGGAGCTGCGATGGCATTTAGCTCCGTGTCTGTTGTTTTGAATGCACTTCGGCTACAGCGGGTAAAGCTGTAATATCACTATCACTATTTAGGGAGTGGCCACAGTGCAAGTAAATAACGATACAATTTCTCTGTTAATGAAACATGCATCTGTCCGCAAGTTTCAGGATAAGCCAGTAAGTGAAGATCAGCTTAGCGCTATTATTGGAGCAGCTCAGATGGCTTCAACCTCAAGCAATGTTCAGGCTTATAGTGTTATTGCAGTTACTGACCCGGCACTAAAGACGGAGCTTGCGGGACTAGCGGGCAATCAGGCTTATATAGAACAATGCCCAGTATTTTTGGTCTGGTGCGCTGATCTGTATCGGCTGCGCGAGGTGACGAAACCTCATTTGCAGGGAGAGACTTCTTATGAAGATTCTGCTGAGAACCTGATTGTAGCTACCGTTGATGTTGCGCTTGCTGCACAGAATGCTGCAGTGGCTGCGGAATCACTAGGACTTGGAATTGTATATATCGGTGGAATCCGTAACCGGATCGCGGAGGTATCGGAATTGCTGGGACTGCCTGAATTGGTCTATCCGATATTCGGGATGTGTGTAGGTTATCCTGACGGAGCTTCGGGCCTGCGTCCGCGGCTTCCACTAGAGGCTGTTCTGCATCGTAATCGCTATAATGCGGAAACCACTGTGGAGCAGGTCAAAACGTACGATAAAGTCTCCTCAGACTATATGCGTGAGCGGACCCACGGCGCCAAAGACACCCCTTGGTCGGCCATTATGGCGGAGCGATTGTCACAGCCAGCACGGCTGCATATGAAGGAGTTTCTGCTGGAAAAAGGATTCCTTCGGAGGTAACTAAACTTTCTTCACCTAAAGAGGCTGCCTTATTAGTAGTTTATTCTACTGATAGGGCAGCCTCTTTTTTTTATTCGAAGCCAGGAAGGTGACAGTTGTCATCTTAAAGAAATGACAGTCCATACTAATGTCATGTCTTCTTTTTCCATATGATTGAAATAGATCAAACGCATTCGGAAGCGGAGGGATTACGTTATGGATAATATTATAGAAATGCACGGGGTCAGCAAAATATATAAGGATAAAAAGGCCGTAGATAATATCAGCTTTAACATTGCTAAAGGTTCGATTACAGCTATTCTGGGACCGAACGGAGCGGGGAAAACAACGGCATTAGGCATGCTGCTGGGGCTAATAGAGCCTACCGAGGGTACAGTGGAGTTGTTCGGTCATCATCCGAAGGATAAAGCAGTACGTGAAAAGACTGGAGCGATGCTGCAGGAGGTAAGTGTAATGGATCGGCTAAAGGTGCGGGAGATCATTGATCTGATCCGCAGCTATTATCCAAAGCCTATGGATATGGAGTTTCTAATTAAGGCTACTGGACTTGCGCCAGCCGATTTGAATAGATACGCCGAGAAGCTCTCGGGCGGTCAAAAGCGTAGTTTGGGCTTTGCGCTAGCCCTCGCGGGTAATCCGGAGCTGATCTTTTTCGATGAACCTACAGTCGGACTTGATATTACTTCCCGGCGGCGGTTCTGGGAAACGGTTCGTGGACTTGCAGAGCAAGGAAAAACGATTGTGTTCACGACCCATTATTTGCAGGAAGCAGAAGATATCGCGGATCGTATTCTATTATTCAGTAAAGGACACTTAGTTGCGGACGGAAGTCCAGATGAGATTAAATCGCGGATTGTGAAGCGTTCCGTGTCCTTCCTGCCTGTGGGTGATCGCTCGCAATTGCGCAGAAACCTGCTAGACCTAGCTGCTATAGAGGATTGTTATGAAAAAGATGGCCGCATTCACGTGACCACAGAGGATACAGATGAGGCGCTTAAAGCGATTTTTGTGGCTGGACTTCCTGTGAAAGATGTTCGAATTGATCAGGGACGTTTGGATGAGGCTTTTGAACAATTGACCATGAACCAAGAGGAGGCTGTCTAACCATGAGACTAATTACTGTACAGTGTAAAGCGGAAATGCTGCGGATCATCCGTAATCCCTATTATGTGTTCTGGTCTTTGCTCATGCCCATCATGTTTTATTTCATCTTCACCCGGGTGGTCAATACAGGTAGCGATGACCTAACGTGGCGTGCTCATTATTTAATGTCTATGGCGACCTTCAGTGTAATGGGCTCAGCCATTATGACGCTTGGCATCCGGTTGGTGCAAGAACGAACACAAGGCTGGACCACCTTTATTCGGATTACACCGCTGCCGGGATCGATCTATTTTTTCGGAAAAATGTTCGGACAGACGATGATGCATCTGTTTTCGGTCATTTGTATTTTTATCGCAGGCTATTTAATCAATGGCGTCTCTTTATCCGCAGGTCAATGGGTGCTTAGCGGGCTGTGGATCCTGATCGGTTCTCTACCATTTTTAGCGATTGGTACGCTTGTAGGTGCTATGAAACGGGTGGATACAGCCAGTGGAGTCAGCAACGTGATTTATATGGCTCTTGCTGTAGCAGGAGGCATGTGGATGCCGATTGAGATACTGCCACGATTAATGCAGCGGATTGGTCATTGGTTGCCTTCCTATAACTATGGGAATGGAGCCTGGGAAATCGTTCGTGGCTCAGCTCCGACATGGAGTAATGTCTTGATTTTACTCGGATATTTGGTAGTTTTTATGTTACTATCGGTCTATATTCGAAAAAAACAGGAAGCGGTGTGAATGAATGTCTGAGCGTGCGAAGTTCCGGTTATTTCCACAAAAACAGGGTTTTTTCCCTTTTGTATGGGCTGTTTATCTGGTTTTGCCCATCCTGAATTTGCGCGGGGAGACTGGAATGAAGCTCATCCTGGGCGGGATTATGATAGCGGTGTTTGCCATCAGCTATCGCCAGCTGTATTGGGTGCGGGGTGGAGTGTTTAATGTTTGGTTATTTATTCAAATGTTAATCATCGTGGTGCTTAGTGTGTTCTATACCCCCTATAATCTGTACATGGGCTTTTTTACCGCAAATTTTATCGCATATTATACGGAGAATAAAGGGTTCAAAATTGCATTTGCTTCTTTTGTGATCATGATCCTTTCGGTGCTGGTCTTAGTGGGTCGTGAGATGGAGTGGGGTAGCGTGATGTTTTTAGCTCCGTTTATTATTATTATGTTGATTAGTCCGTTCGGAGTGAGGTCCATGAATCGGAATCAGAAGCTGGAGAAAGAGCTGGATCAAGCCAATGAGGTGATTAAAGAGCTGGTGAAGCGTGAGGAACGAATGCGAATCGCCCGTGACCTGCATGATACCCTTGGTCATACCTTGTCCTTGATTACGTTAAAGAGCCAACTCGTAGAGAAGCTGGTGACGAAAAATACGGAGCGAGCCCAAGAGGAGGCGCGGGAAATTCAGCGCACTTCACGGGCTGCGCTCCGTCAAGTACGTGAGCTAGTGTCGGAAATGCGTGCGGTCTCAGTAGCAGAGGAACTGGCTGAAGCTGGAGAGATGCTGCGAACGGCAGAGATCGCCTTAGAAGTGGAAGGGGATATCTCTCTGGAGGGGGTATCCGACCTGACGCAAAATATCCTTAGCCTCTGTATCAAAGAAGCAGTGACTAATATCGTAAAGCATAGTAGAGCGGACAAATGCTTCATAGGAGTGGCAAAGCTGGCTGGAGAAGTGCGAATTACCGTTAAGGATAACGGCATTGGTCTACAGCATGGGGAGAGAGGGAATGGTGGGCTTAGCGATGGAAATGGCATGAAGGGAATGGCAGAGCGTCTATCCCTGATTGATGGCTCCCTGTCGCTAAGCTCAGCTGAGGGTCAGGGAGCTACGCTGATCGTTACCATCCCGCTAATCGTAAAAGATGCACAAGGGGGTGAGACTGCATGATAAGCATTGTTATAGCGGAGGACCAACGTCTGCTTCGGGGAGCGATGGCTTCTTTGCTGGATCTTGAAGACGATATCGAAGTAGTCGGAGAAGCTTGTGATGGGGCGGAGGCGTTAGCTTTAATCGACAAGCTTCAGCCAGATGTCTGTCTCATGGACATTGAAATGCCGTTCAAGAGCGGGCTGGAGGTTGCAGAAATATTGCGGAGTAAGGGTTGTCCGACCCGAATTATTATTTTGACCACCTTTGCCCGTCCAGGGTATTTTGAGCGTGGAGTAAAGGCTGGTATTCAAGGGTATTTGTTGAAGGACGAGCCTGTAGATAAGCTAGCTGAATCTATTCGTCGTGTCATGGCTGGACATCGGGAGGTATCTCCTGAGTTAGTCTTCGGCAGTCTGCGGGAGGAGAATCCATTAACAGCACGGGAGCGCGAGATTTTAAAACTGGCTGGAGAAGGGCAAACCGCGAGCGAGATAGCCTTTTCGCTGCATCTCTCTTATGGCACTGTCCGCAATTACATCTCTGAAATACTCAATAAGCTGGAAGTGAAAAGCCGGATTGAGGCGGTACGGCTGGCGGAAGAAAAAGGCTGGATTTGAGGGGAGGAGGGCATTGTTATGCAAATATTTCTGATTCGTCATGGTGATCCGGACTATTCCATAGATGATCTAACGGAATTCGGGCATCAGGAAGCAGCGGCATTGGGAAAACGCATGGGATCTATCGGACTGGATGAATTATATGCTTCACCATTGGGTAGAGCACAGACAACAGCAAGTTATGTGGCCAAAGAGACGGGACTTGTAATTCAGACAGAACCTTGGACTTGTGAATTGGATTGGACAGGGGTTATGTTGGATGGACAAATGGCGCCTATATGGGATAGTCCCGGAGAACATATTAGTGAACTATCGAGTGGAAAAAGAGAATGGTCTGATCAAACAGATCATTGGTTAAAACAAGAGGAATACAGATTGCGGTTTAGCGAACTACAAGCGGCTTCAGATCAATTCTTGCTTCGCCACCACTATAAAAGAGAAGATGGCCTATATCGTATCCTCGAGCCTTCTACCAAGAAGATTGGAGTTGTGTGTCACGGTGGCTTTGGCCTTGCATGGCTAGCCCATTTATTGCAGATTCCTTTAGCCTTGGCTTGGTCCGTATTTTGGCTTGCTCCAAGCTCGGTAACGACGATCTTGTTTGAAGAGCGCAGCGAGCACTATGCAGTTCCCAGATGTATTGGATTGGGAGATGTCTCCCACCTCTATGCTGGGGGTATGAACTATCGCCCAAGGGGATTAATGGGTAATCATGTTTAAGGTGACTGATTAAGAGCGAGCAAGAACATTGTCTATGAAGTGAAAGGCCATCCCGCAGAGGATGGCCTTTTTTAATAATACAAGAAAGTATAAGTTTGGCACGAGACATTATCCTTCTATTTCTCGCATAAACGCTTACCGTCCTTTAGGGGCACCGAAGGCGCTTTTGCTTGCATATAAGAATCATGCCCCTTGCCCAGTTCCTGATTTCCACTTGCTATTGTGCTAACGGACTTAGATGCAGCTATTTGTACATTTTAAGCCTTTTGGAGGAAGTTGCGGACTCGAGAGATCTTATTTTCCATAAATGGAGGGAATATCGTGCTATTTTAGTGATATAAAGTCTCTGAAGTCCGTTAGCATCCCAGAACAGCGAAATAGTTACGAATAAGGGCTGTGGTGTCCAAACGCAATTCTGAATTCTGCTCGCAATAAAGCTACATTTGCTGATAGCAGCAGCTTTTTCATGAAATGGTCTACTAATTTTGGTTTTGAGCCTAAATTATCTGAAATTCCACTCTTCACCGTGGATTTAATTTCACCTGTGAACCTTTGCCGCCTGTCTGGATGCCGGTATCTTTGACTCCGACTTCCTTGAGGTCAGCTACGAGGCGTTCTAGTACCGTCTTTGCGGCAGCAGCTTCCTTCGCACCGGATACTTTGACAACTAATTGCACCGGCTTGCCGGAGCGGAGATGCTTCTCAGCCTGACGGAGCTTGGTATCGTAGTCGTGCTCTTCAATATGAGCAGTGAAGCGGAGCTCTTTGACCTTCTCCTTGCTGCCGCCCTTTGCAGCTGAGCCACCACTGGCCTTGCGTGCTGAGGCTGCTTCTTTCTGCGCGGCCGCTTTTGCTTTGCCCTTTGCAGTTAGGCTGCAGGGCGGTGGGCTGCTCATTAGCGAGGTGCATACCAGATCAGCTCCCGCTGATCTGGCCATGGCCAGCGCCTCTTCCCGTGAGACGATACCCAGCTTCTCACCCCTAAGTCCTGTAAGAACTACTTCGGATGCTCTGATTTGTTCATTGATTAATACTGCCACTTCTATGAATCCTCCCCTGATAACGATGATAAAGCTATCATATATGGAACTAGCTTGAGGTTCAAATGTGGAGCGTAGGATTAGCGTTACTAATCCTCTCAATTTCTTCTTTTATGATTTGTAGGATTAGTTTTTTAGATGATGTTGCTAGATATTCTCGGTTGCGCCGCTGCAATATACCCACTTGAATGAACGGCTCGCTTAGTTCAACATCTATTTTTACGATATCTGTCATTAAAGCTGTCGAATCAAGCACTACCCCCACCCCAAGGTTCTTTCTTACAAAATGAGGAATAGCAGAAATTTGGCTTATGGTGGATAAAGTGGGCTTTGATTCGAATCTCGAAAATTGCTTAGCTAACCGAAGGTAATATAAGCAGGTGCGTCCTCCAGCTATAATTGGATATTTAAGAATTTCTCGAAATGAAATATCGTCTCGTCCGTTTAAAGGATGATTTTCATCTACTATAAAAGCGATTTTCTCGTGATAAAGCGGTTCGAAATAAAAGAAAGACAGGTCGGACGGCTCACCGCAGATGGCGAAATCCAGTTCTCTTTGTAGAACAAGTTGTGAGAGGGAATCAGTGTTACCCTGAATGAAGTTACATGCCATCTTTGGTTTTTGCTCCTGAAACTTTCGCAAGGCGTTCGGTAGGACGGATTCCATCATGGATTCAATGCCTCCGATATGAAGTGTGCCAATTTCGTCATGCTGTAAAGCTTTGGTGAGTTCTGTTACATAGTTCCAATGTTGAATAAGGTTATCGATTTCCGCTGCAAAAACTTGCCCGGCACTTGTCAGTTCTACTTCCCAGCCTCTGTGAAAGAGTTGTATGCCCAGTTCCTTTTCAAGTCGTTGAATTTGGTTGGTAATGGTAGACTGCGCATAATTCAACTTCTCGGCAGCGCGTGAGAAAGTGCCTTCTTGAAGAATGGTCTTAAAAGCCATCAGTTCTTTTAGATCCATCGATTGTCACCCCTATCGGTATAATTGATTAAGATTATTATCTTATTCAATTATATAAATCAAAATACTGAGAGTACAATAAAAGAATTCAAAGAAGGAGTGAATTAAAATGCCATTCATTAGAGTCAGTTATCTGGAGCAACAATACGACATTCATCAGCTAGAAGGAATATGCAGAGCGATTATGAGCGCGTTAATTCAGCATTTCCATGTACCGGAGGATGATATGTTTCAGGTTTTTCATGCGCATAAAGCGGGGGAATTTTTTTATAGTAAAGATTATTTAAATATTGAACGAAGCGACGGACTGATATATATCCAAGTTACGCTAAAATCCGGAAGATCAACGGAACAGAAGAAAAGCTTTTACGCGAGGCTAGCCGAGGAATTATCGATGACGCTAAACATCAGAAAAGAAGATATATTCATTGTGCTCGTCGATACGGAATTCGAAGATTGGTCGTTTGGTAACGGTGTTGCTCAAATGCTACAACCTCCGGTTAGGGAGGTGTAATATGGCGCATCAGAAAATCGTCACAAATGTACGGGAATCGTTAGGGGAGTTCGCTCCGGCATTCGTCGACTACTCGGAAAATGTGTTATTTGGGGACTTATGGAGACGTGAGCAATTATCACTTCGGGATCGTAGCATGATTACGATTTCTGCTTTGGTGATGGGGGGCATGACGGAACAACTCCCCTATCATCTGCACTTGGCTTTAGAGAACGGCTTACAACTTGAAGAAATCGTGGAGGCCATCACCCACCTTTCTTTTTATGTAGGTTGGCCGCGAGCCTCTTCAGCTCTAGAGGTTGCAAAGGATGTAATAGGAAAAAATAAATAACGTCTGACTTTTCAATCCCATCCGTAACCTTTAGAAACTTCATTGGCACTTGTATATAATACGGAAGAAGGGAGCGGAGGACAGATGCTTCAGTATATAGAAGAGGCTAAACAAGGAGACCGACAAGCTTTTGAACAGATTGTTAAGCACTTTACACCGATGGCCAATGCAGTTGCGTTCGAAAAGCTGCGTGACTATCAATTAGCGGAAGATGCTGTGCAGGAAGCTTTCACAGAAGCCTTTTTGCATTTGAATAAATTACGAGCAGTAGAGGCATTCCCGGGCTGGTTTAAAGCTATTGTGGTGCGGCAATGTTATCGCATCTTGCGAAGAAAGCAGCATCCTGCATTACCCTACGAGGAAGCTGCGCAAGCGACAGAATCTTCATTTTCTATAGCAGATATTATTGAAAAAAAGGAAACCCAGCGGCTGGTTCACGAGTCTATAGCTGCATTAACTTCCAATATGCGGATTGCCGTTCAATTATATTATTTTCAAGGCTACTCACTACAAGAGATTGCTGACTTTCTGGGGACTTCGGTTTCGGTGTTGAAGAAGCGACTTTTTGATGCCCGCCGCAAGCTGAAAGGTGCATTGCCTGTGGCAGATGTTCTTTCCGTATTCAACCATTTGTACGAAGGGGGAAAAGCTGTGCTTCACATTGTAAATGGAGATGTAGTGGGAGAGAAGCTGCGGCAAGGAATCGTGAAAGGTGATGTACTAGTGTGGAGAGAGGTATATTCGCATGGGCCGGTATTTTTGGATCCTGCCGATGGAGATAACCGCGCTGTTCGAGCGCAATATTTGGAACAAACGATGGGGATTCCGCAGAGGGAATTTATCGCCAATAGTGAGAGGCAAGAGAAGATTTTAGCTGATTTCCATAAATATGAAGAAGTGGTGTTATGGTTCGAGCATGACCTTTTCGATCAGACGATGCTCAGTTATTTACTCCATTGGTTCTCGAAGCAGAAAATGTTAACCACCAAGCTAAGCTTACTATGCATTGGAGAGTATCCGGGAATAAAGTTATTTCGAGGACTTGGACAACTTTCTATAGAGCAGATGGAAACATTATCAGGCACATGGAAGCTAATCGGAGCCAAAGAATTAGAAGCAGGTCAAGCACTCTGGGAAGCCTATGTATCACCGAATCCAGAATTGCTGCAACAACGATTAACTACAGATACATCGGCTTTACCCTTTGCACATGACGCCTTCCGGGCGCATTTATCGCGCTTTCCTTCTACTACAAACGGACTTGGCATCGTAGAACAAATCACGCTGGAGATGATCCGTGAGGGAATAAAATCACCCTATGAGCTGTTCAAAAATGTGGGTGATAAGCTTAACATCTTAGGAATGGGCGACCTGCAATATTGGCATATCCTAAGAAAGATGGTACAAGGCACGTACCCTTTGCTACAAACCCATGGATGCAATGAGTTCCCTGTTTATAACGATTCAGTAATGCAATTTAAAGACTGTGAGCTTGTATTAACAGAGCTAGGTAAGAGTGTAATAGCTGGAAACGAAGACTGGGTGCAGAAGAATGGCAGCGATGAGTGGTTTGGAGGTGTACATCTGCAAGGATTGACTCCGCGCTGGCGGTGGAATCCGTTGGTCGGTGCGCTTCAGGAGAGAAGTGCCGAGGCGTAATTTATTAATCTAAATGTTTGCTACCCAAGGCATATTGAGCATAAAAAGACTTCCGCTAACTTGGAGATACTCAAACGCTCCAGAGGGGGAAGTCTTTTTTGTTGTATCCATATATTATATGAATAGTAAATATAGTATATATCATCTATTTAAAGGGTGATTGATCTTTGTTGGAGAATATTATCTATAGAATAAATAGTGAAAGTATTCACTTGATGATGCAAAGGGAGGAATATTCGTTATACGATAGGAGGATGATGTATCAATGTCCATACAGAATAAAACAGCAATGATAAGAATTGCAAAAGCAAATTTAAAAGCGGAAAAAACCAAAAATTACTTTGTAGGCAGTGTGATAGCTTTAGCTGCGTTTTTATTAACTGTTGTAATGACCTTTGGTTATAATTCTTTTACTAACCTACAACATGAGTCGAATTTCCAGGCTTTATTCTATAATCTCAATAACAATGAAATCTCACGATTGAAAGAAATAGAGGGAATTAATAAAATCGGACTCTATAAGGAAATAGGCAGAGAGAAAAAAGAAGAACGCTTATTGTCCATTCTCTACACGGATCAAGCCATGATGGATTTATCAAATGCCAATATCGTTCTGGGGAAGTTCCCTACAAAAGAAAATGAAATTGCAATAGAAAAAGACTTTCAGTTATCTGATGATCGAAGCCTGGGGCTTGGCGATTCTATTTCTTTGCAATTTAGAAACAATGCCAGCAAAGAATTTCAAACCAGCCAATTTGTGATTTCTGGAATTCTGCAAACAACCGCATCAGGTAACGAGAATCGAATCGGCTACAATGCTCTGGTATCAAGCGCGTTCGTTGAGGCAGATCCGTTTCTTTCCAAAGAGGATTACTCCGCGGCAATTAGCATCAACAACAGCAGCAGTTATTCCAACGAGGAACTGAAGTCAAAAATCAAAGAAATAGGGCAGCGAATGGGTATCTCTGAGAGAAATGTTTAGATCAATAATGTGAATGTGGACAGTAATAATCTGTCAGGAAGCACTGTGATATCCATCTTGTCTATCATGCTGATTATCGCACTGGCTTGTTGGCTTGTCATCTACAATATCTTTTATATTTCAATTACTAAGCGAATTAAACAATACGGACAACTTAGAGCAATCGGTGCAACAAAAAGGCAGATAAAACAGCTAGTTCTATATGAAGGGAAAAATCTT
Organism: Paenibacillus sp. FSL R10-2778; assembly: GCF_038593035.1. Lineage (NCBI taxonomy): Bacteria > Bacillati > Bacillota > Bacilli > Caryophanales > Paenibacillaceae > Paenibacillus > Paenibacillus sp. FSL R10-2778. The sequence continues at coordinate 458,504 of NZ_CP151956.1, forward strand.
TCAAGAAAATATATCCCTATTGGAGTTATTTTTGGATGTTTAATGAGCTGGATTTTAAGTGGCTTTCACTGGAATGCAGTTCCAAGTTTTTCACTTGCCTTTTTAGCCGGTTTGCTCACCAAAGTAACAGTTAGAGCTTCATTAAACGCACCATCTAAATTCGCATCAAGAATCTCTCCTATAACAGCGATTAGACATGTAGATGCCGATGTTAATACAAAAAAGGAGAAAAGAAACTCGAAAAGACTCACACCATTTTCTTTAGCTGCATTGAACTTATCAAGAAGCAGGAAAAAGACGGTGTTAACTTTGCTGTCTCTTTTTTTAAGCGGAACGCTATTTGTTTCCTTGGGGACATTGTTAAACTCGGTCGATCCAATCTCAAAAGCAGAGAAATATTTTCCGAATCATGGTCGGTTTGATATTCAAATTAATAATGAGTTGTATTCTGAAGCAACCTCATTAAGTGATCTTCAGACGGAAGGGCAACTATCTACTTCTTTAAAAAATAAAATCCTAGCTATAAATGAAGTTGAGGACGTAATCGAACATCAGTATATTGAAGCTGCTATCGAAGGAATAAAAACGGATGACGGGGCCGCGATAGTCAGTATTGAGAATATCCCTACGTTAAACAACGAAAGATGGAGTAGTCATTTGGCTGAGGGGAAGATCCCGGATGTTGATTCGTCGGATGCATCCTACATTCTCCTTAACAGCGCCAGTAGTGACTTAGATTATTACGGGGCTCATTACGCTGTCGGTGATCATATTTCATTCATAATTGCTAATGATCAGGAGAAGGTTAAACATGATTTTGAGATCATTGGAGATATTACGGATAAGAATTCAGGAACTTCATTTTATCTTCCACCCAAAGTAATGCAAACTGTAGCCCCTTTTAATAGCAATAAGAGCTACGAAGTTATTACTATGGATAAATCGAATGAAGAGTTAATAAAGAGTGAGTTAGAGGGTGTGATTCTCAATGAGGATACACTCAAATTATTGTCTTTTTCCGAAGTTGTGGAATCCAATAGAATTGCTTTTAGAACTATCACTATTTCAGTGTATAGTTTTATGGTTTTTATAGCAGTATTCAGTATGATCAATCTCTTGAACACCATAATCACCACTATTTCTGCAAGAAAAGGGGAGCTAGGCCTTATGCAAGCCATAGGAATGAGCCGAAAACAATTAATGGCTATGTTAACCTATGAAACAGGATTTTTAGTGGTTGGAAGCTTTACGATGGCTCTTTTTACGGGCAATCTAATGGGATACATGATAAGTAAGAGTGCAGGGAATATGGGGGGGCTTTCCTACATTCAATACCAATTCCCTTGGAGTGCTATTTTCCTGTATTTCTTGGTTATTTTACTTGTCCAGACTGGTATGGTTCAGTTTGTTAGACGATCAATATCGAAGCAGAGCATTATAGAGCAATTAAATTAACGATGCGGAAAGTTTAACTATATTTAATAAATCCCTCGCCTTTATACGGGCCAAACGTGAAAATAAATAGTGAGTAGCAATTAACGTTGAAGGGTGATTTATATGCTGAAACTACCGGTGTATCATTCCGTAATTTCTTCCCATGCCATAGTACCCGTAATTAATGATCTTTATGAAATCGGGGATGTTCTGGAGTGTGGTTTTTATGAGAACGGACTTAATGATACCTATTTACTAAAGACCTCTATTGATAAATACATTCTTAGGATCTATAAAGCTCATTGGCGAAATAAACATGAGATTGATTTTGAACTGGAGTTATTGAATCACTTAAATAAGAAGAATATCCCGGTATCGGCTCCGGTAATCAGCAGGGAGGGTGGTTACCTAATTGAGCTGGAGGCTCCTGAAGGAACACGTTACGCAGTTCTGTTTACTTTTGCAAAAGGCAATTATTCCGATGGAAAAGCTAGCTGTGAATTATACGGTGAACAAGTGGCTAAGATGCATCTGGCTATGGATGATTTCGAATGTGGGCAGCAAAGATTTACGCTTAATCTGGATCATCTGCTTAAAGAACCGCTTCAATCGATTCGCAAGCCTTTATCCCACAGGCAAGAGGATATCGATTATCTAGAATCTTTGTCGGAAGTATTGGCAAATAGCATAGCTGAAATCTCATCAGAGCTGGATTGGGGGGCATGTCATGGTGATCTTCATGGAGCGAACGTACATTTCTACGAGGATACCCTGACTCATTTCGACTTTGATTGCGGAGGCTTTGGCTGGAGGGCCTATGATGTTTCCGTGTTTTTGTGGTCAAGGGTTAGAGGGAAAGAACGAGAGCATTTTGACAATGAACAATGGACTGTTTTCCTGGATTCATACCAAAAGCATAAAGTATTATCTGAGAACGATTTAAAGGCAATCCCTATATTTGTTGCTATCCGGGAGATATGGTTGATGGGTCTGCACACAGGGAACGCACAGGTTTGGAGTTGTGGGTGGCAAAACGATCATTACTTCAATACTAATCTGCAATTCCTACGTAATTGGTGTGAAGTTCATTCTATCCAATAGACAATACCCAAACAAGAAGCCACTCCATATTTAGGGGTGGCTTTACTTCAGTCATTATTCATAAACGTCTTATGATAAGCGTTACGATATTGGGTGGGCGTCATGTTTTCGTATTTTCGGAAGAGGCGCATGAAATATTTATCGTCGGTGAATCCCGTCTCTGTCGCGATGTCCCTCACGCTTAATGCGGTTCTGGTTAGTAGCTCCTTCGCTTTAGTCACACGTACTGAATGGATATATTCCAATGGCCCCATGGAGGTATGCTGTTTAAATAGCCGAGCTAAATAGTCCTTGTTGTAATTGAATTTATCCGCGATGATGGCCACGGTAAGCGGTTCGCTTGCATGTATCCTTGTCCACTCAGCTATTTTGACGAAGGTGACATCTTGCTGTGCGCGGATCAGCTTACTGGCGAACGGCTGAAGTGCATGCTCAGACAGCTCAATTAAAAGCGAGGTCAGCAAATAATTAACGCTGGAATAGGTTAAATACCCCGAGTTGGCCACATGAAGGATTTGATTCGCCAGAATATGAATCCGGTCACTATGTTGGATTTTTATGATTTGGGGCAGATATAGATCATGTACGGACCATAAGCGCTGTGTGCGCGAAAAGATTTCTTCTGCCTCAGGCTTCATTTCCTCCTCACTCAGTAATAACCCCTCGGTTGTCAGTTCGAAATGAAACCAATAAAACCTAACCCCGGGTCGTGACTCTCTATAGCCGACATGTGTGCGATTAGGCATGAGCAGAAGAGCTTCGTCAGGGCCTACTTCAAATTGTTTGTTCTCCTCACTCAAATATACCGTTTCGTTCACGCCAATGATTAGTTCGTAGTTCCCCATAACACGCTCTACATGCTTCCATGGTGTTTCTGAGATAAATTCACCTGCCGCTGTAAAATGAACAGGTGCATCTGCATTTATTTTTAAATAGCTCATGCGGTCCTCCTAGTATTCAATAAGTCGGGTTTGTCCACTATTTGTACGACTGATCTACCGACAAATCAACGTTCCGGTGTTATCTTATGGATACAAATATACACTTGTCATCTAACCCTGACAAGATTGCGAGGGAGCGATTTCATTGAAGACGCAAGCTTTTGATCTACAGAACGTACGAATTGATTCAGGTCCACTTCTCCATGCGATGGAGTTAAATACTGATTATTTACTTAAGCTTGAGGCAGATCGGCTTCTGTCGCGTTTTCGCGAATATGCTGGCTTAGAGCCTAAGGCTGCTCACTACGAGGGCTGGGAATCTCAGGGTATTAGCGGCCATACGTTAGGCCATTATATTTCTGGATGTGCGTTAATGTATGCCTCTACGGGAAATGAAGAGCTGCTACAACGCGTGAATTATGTAGTAGATGAATTAGAGCAATGTCAGGATGCGCATGGCAATGGCTTTATTTCCGGCATTCCTCGTGGCAAGGAGTTATTTGAGGAAGTGAAGGCAGGCGACATTCGCTCACAGGGCTTTGACCTCAACGGAGGTTGGGTGCCGCTTTACACGATGCATAAGCTGTTTGCAGGTCTTCGCGATGCTTATCGATTGGCCGGCAATCAGAAGGCGCTCGTTATTGAAACGAAGCTGGGGCTGTGGCTTGAGGATATTTTTGCAGGGCTGAGTAAAGATCAGATCCAAGAGGTGCTGCGTTGTGAGTTTGGCGGCATGAATGAAGCGCTGACGGATTTGGCAGAGGATTCCGGAGAAGATCGTTTCCTCGCGTTAGCGGAAAGCTTTTATCATGGGGAAGTGCTTAATGATCTGGCCGTAGAAAAAGATACCCTAGCTGGAAGACATGCTAATACACAGATTCCAAAAATCATCGGAGCTGCTAGACAATATGAGGTAACAGGGCAGGAGCATTATGCAGGTATTTCCCGCTTCTTCTGGGATCGGGTCGTGAATCATCATTCTTATGTGATCGGCGGCAACAGCTATAATGAGCATTTTGGTGAACCGGATAAGTTAAATGATCGATTGGGTGAAGGTTCCTGTGAGACATGCAACACGTACAATATGCTGAAGCTGACTAAGCATATGTTCCAATGGGATGCGTATGCAGCGTATGCAGATTACTACGAACGTGCGATGTATAACCACATCTTAGCCTCTCAGGAGCCGGTAGATGGCCGGGTATGTTACTTCGTATCTCTCGAGATGGGTGGACATAAATCGTTTAATTCGCAGTTCGAAAGCTTTACGTGTTGTGTAGGTTCGGGAATGGAAAGCCATTCTATGTATGGCTCGGCGATATACTTCCATAGTGCAGATGAGCTTTATGTCAATCAGTACGTACCTTCTACAGTGGCTTGGAAAGAGCAAGGCATTAGCTTGCAGCAAGAGACCAAGTTCCCGGCAGAGGGACAAGGTGTACTGCGGATCAGTGCAGCACAGCCAACGAAATTCACATTAAAGCTAAGATATCCTTACTGGGCTGAGCAAGGGATGAGTGTTAGCGTAAATGGTGAAGATGTTCAAGTAAATGTAGGCAAATCTAACTACTTTACTTTGGATAGAGAGTGGCAGGATGGAGACGTTGTCGAATACGATATTCCGATGTCGGTGAGAATCGAGACGATGCCGGATAATCCGAACCGAGTTGCATTCCTTTACGGGCCACTTGTGCTCGCAGGTGATTTTGGGCCTATAAATGCAGAGGCCAATAGCGATCGCGCCCTTGCTTCCGTATTAATCGGAGATCGGGACACACTGACGAACAACCTCATCCAATCTAATGTGAGCAAAAATGTGTTCCGGATGAAAGGTTTAGGGTATACAGGGGATCATGAGCTTCGTCCGTTCTACCCTATGCATGATCATCGTTATTCCGTGTATTGGGATTTATTTACACCGGAAGAGTGGAAGCTGGCAGAGGCTGAATATCGCGAAGCCGTGGAGAATAACTTGCTGCTTGAGCAGTTAACTGTCGATTCGGTACAACCTGCTGAAATGCAGCCTGAACGCGATCATAATTTCACAGGTGAATTTGTAGGCTTAGGTAAAATCCACAATCGCAAGTATCGGGACAGCTGGATCAATGGCTGGTTCTCCTTCACGATGGAAGTTTTGCCGGATGAGCAAGTGGATCTGGTGGTCACGTATCTGAAGTCGAACGATACTTCGCTGGCATTTGATATTTTGGCGGATGGGGAGCAACTTGGTGTAGGCACTCTTGAGTCTGAGGAGATGAATAAGCTGGAGACGATTCGCTATGAACTCCCGCAGCCGATCACGAGCGGCAAATCAGCAGTTACGATCAAGTTTGCTTCTCATGAAGGACATAAGGTTGGCCAAGTGGCCGGACTACGTATCGTTAAACGGAACTCTTGAATAAAAAGGCTTACAGAATTATAATAGGAACAATTCTTTTAATTGAGGTGAAATGGATGTCTTTCCGTACCGTTACAAGGAACTAGTTATCGGGCTGGGTGAAACGCGTACCAGCTATCAAGGGGGGAGTCTACCCTTTTGATTACAACTAACTAGAGCTTTGAACGGTGCCATAGGCAGCTATTTTTGTAGAGCCAGGCACTTAACCTATTTAACTTAGAGAACCGTTTATTTGTGGATGGTTTTTTACAGTGGGATAGGAGCGTCTGGCTTTTTTGCATTCAATTAAAAGAGGGGATAAACGATATGTTAAAAAAGAGTCTAGCTCACCTAAAGTGGTGGGTATGTGGTTATATTTTATTGGGTTTTGCCATTCAGCTGTTAAGTAGTTTAGGGGTTGTTGTCTTTCAAAAAATATTAGATAAGGCCACGGTAATCAACAGTTTTGGTGAAATATCCACATTAATTATGGTGTATGGGTTTCTGCTAGCTGGGGTGGCGATCCTGAATTATATAGACGAATACCCGAGTGTGTTTTTATCGAACAGCATCACGGAGCGGTTAAAGATTCTTGCACTGTCCAAAATATCAAAAATGGATTATCAAGCGTATCAGGATATGGGAACAGGGCAGATGATTAAGGTGATCGAGAACGGGGCAGCGGCTGGAAACAGCATTATTTTTTCTTTTTTTCTCAAAACATTACATGAGTTGTTACCTACTCTTCTATTCAGTCTAGTCTTTATCAGCTTCTATGATCTAAGGATCATGTTAGTGATTGCAGCTGGCTACGTGGTTGTCTTTCTGATAACAAATCTGTTGTTGAAATTTCTGTATGCCATGAAGGCTGCCATTCTCCAAGAGCAAGAAAAGATGTCCAGATTCTCTATCCGCGGGTTTATGGAATTGGTCGTCTTTAGAACCAACAAGAGATATGAGAAAGAGATCGATAAATTAAGCCAGACTGCACGCACTATCATTCATAAAAATGCTCAGCTAAAAATGATCCATGAAGCTTTTTTTGCTATATTCGAGTTATTTGTCACGATCATTAAAGTTGTTGTCCTGATTTATGGTGTGAAAAGCATTGTCGCAGGCGAGACCTCCCTTGGTATTGTGGTCGCATTGTTTATGTTCATCGATAAAATTTATACCCCAGTTGCCATCTTTAATGTTTTATTTGTAGATTACAGACTGAATAAAGTGACCTACAGAAGATTCGAGGAATTTATTGCTGCCCCAGAAGATAAGAACTTGGAATCCGGAGAAGCCATCACTGAGCTCCAAGGCAATATTGAGTTTAGGGAGGTGTCCTTTACTTATGGGAATGTGCAGATACTGAACAACCTGTCTTTTTCGCTTACGCGAGGAACTTCTGTTGCTATTGTCGGATTAAGTGGAGGCGGGAAATCTACGCTGATTAAATTGATTGTGGGGTTATTAAAAAAGGGCGAAGGTGAACTCTTACTGGACGGTAAGGATATCGATGAGATTCGTTTGAATAGCTACTATGATCATATTTCCTATCTATCCCAAGATACGCCGATTTTTGATGCTACGATAAGGGATAATATTGTATTTGATGAGGATACTCTGTCGGATGAAGAGCTATATGAGATTCTGGGAAAAGTTCATTTGCAGGAAAAAGTAAGCCATTTACCGGATCGCTTAGATACTTTGGTGGGCGAAAAAGGTCTCAAATTATCAGGAGGCGAAAGACAGCGATTAGCGTTTGCCAGAGTCATTGCCCAAAAAAGAAATATTCTAATTCTGGATGAGCCCGTGTCAGCGCTTGATAATATCACTGAGCAAAGTCTTATGGAGACGATTTTGAATGAATTTAAGGATAAAACTATCATCATTGTGGCCCACAGGCTTAATTTTATAAAAGACGTTGATAAGATATTGGTAGTGGATCAAGGATCAATTGTTGGGGAAGGGAAGTTTGATGATTTAATAGAACAGTGCGAAGCTTTTAAAGCGTTATGGAATAGAAAAATATCGTTTACAGATTATCGATAAATTGCTAGACTCTTCTAAAAAAAGAGGTGCTATCTATGGCTTGGCCAACACATATTGTAGCGGTGGGTGGAATTGCAATAAATGAAGAGGGAGATATTCTTTTAGTAAAAACACATCATGGTGGCTGGGTATTTCCTGGAGGACAAGTGGAAGTTGGAGAAAACCTAATGGATGCACTAATTCGCGAGATTAAAGAGGAAAGTGGAATAGATGTTGTTGTTTCTCAATTGATTGGCGTGTATTCGAATACAGGTATGCATAAATGGTATGACGGTGAGACGGATGTTCCTACCAAGGTCATGTTAGACTTTATCTGCAAGCCCGTGGGTGGAGAATTAAGTACTTCGGAGGAAACATCTGAAGTGATGTGGGTAGCCAAGGAGAAGGTGCTGGATCTGATTTCTGCAGCGGCTAATCGTACCCGCTATCAAGCTTATTTGGATTTCGACGGAAATACTAGGTACATGGATTATGTAACTGGAGGTGCGTTTGAAGTTAAATTGGATCGGACGGTGTAAAAAAAGAAGCTTTGAGGCTTTCCCGAAAGGGAAGGCCTCTTTTGTTGGGAATGAGCAATCATTCCGCTATATCGTATAAGGATTGTGACGAATCATCTCAATTAAATTCACTGCGGCTGCTGATAAGGGCTCATTTTTACGTGTACAGATCGCAATGGTATTTTTCAGATGGACGCCTTCTACATATACTCGGCACAATTCTCCACGCTCTACATATTTGCGTACGACTAATGAAGAAACGAAGTTTGCGCCATATCCGGCGATAACGGCTTTGATGGCTTCATGTAGTCCATTAAATTGCAAAGAGATGATAGGAGCGGGTGTGTTGTATGTGCGGCATAAAGATAATAATCGCTCCCGCGTGGAACTCCCTTCTTCACGCATAACGAAGGGTTCCTTCATCATTTCGATTAGAGAAACTTGCTGATTGGCATAACGATGATCGGGTGCGACTACAAACCATAACTCGTCCTGAAATAACTCCTCTGTCTGGATTGTATCTGGATAAGCCTCGGCGATTCCTCCATAAATAGCTATATCCACATCTACATTTAACAGCTGCTTGAGGGCATCACTTGAGTTGGTAGTGGTGATCATCATCTCCACTTGTTCATATTGCTGCTTAAACTTTGCAATCCAGGTAGGAATGAGAAAGTGAGCAGGCAAATACGTTGCGGCTAGACGGATACTTCCGTTACTGCCGTTAACATAATCTTGAGCGAATTGCTCAATTTGTTGTTCTACGGCGAACAGTCGTTTGGCGAGTATAGTAAGCTCTTCCCCTGCATCCGTTAAAGCAATTCCTCTGCCTTGAGGTTTAAATAGGGCAAAGGACAGTTCCTTTTCGAACTTCTTAATCTGCGCAGTGATGGCAGGCTGACTTATATTTAAAATTTCTGAAGCGCGTGTCACACTGCCTGCCGATGCGATTACATGGAATAAGCGTAAGGCATGTAGGTTCATGGTTAAACTCCCATCCTTCAATTCATATATTAAATATATAAATTAAATTTAAAGATATATTATATTTATGATTATAACTGATTTACAATACAGATATAAAGATGAACTTGGAAAGATGAGATTAGGGAAAGGAATAATGGAGAGGAGGTTTGGAACTGTAGGAGCGTAGCGATCGCCTTTGTCTCCGGATTTCAACCATGAACAGTGTTTAAATTGAAGAAATCTGGAGACAACAGCGACCGGAAGTCCAAACACTCCTCGTAGTTACGAACGATCCCTAAATGTGGAATTTATAAGTTCATCTAAACCAAAATCAATACTAAAGGAGAAGTGATAAATATGAATCAAACGACTACTTGGGATAAAGTCGATCAGTATATTACAGAGCGCCTGATTCCACAGGACGCTGTGTTGGAAGAAGTATTGGTCACCAATCAACAGGCAGGGTTGCCGCCCTTTGATGTTTCGCCTAGTCAGGGGAAATTCCTCAATCTACTGGTGCAAATGAAAGGTGCACGCCGGATTTTGGAGATTGGCACCTTGGGCGGGTACAGTACGATTTGGATGGCAAGAGCCCTGCCGTCTGACGGACAGATAGTTACCTTGGAGCTGGATCCTATTCATGCGCAGGTAGCTAAAGCTAATCTTTCGCTTGCCGAGGTGGATCATCTGGTAGAGCTTCGTGTAGGGGATGCATTAGAGCAACTGTCTCAGATGAAACAAGAGGGCGTTGAACCCTTCGACTTTATTTTTATAGATGCCGATAAACCGAATAATCCTAACTATTTAAAGTGGGCGCTGCAATTCTCCCAGCCCGGAACGGTGATCCTTGGAGATAATGTGATTCGTGAAGGGGAGGTCATTAATGAGAATAGCGAAGACGCTCGTGTAGTAGGCGTACGGGAATTCTATGATCTGTTGGCTGAAGAGCCTAGAATTTCGGCTACTGCCATTCAGACGGTGGGAAGCAAAGGTTATGATGGATTTGTATTGGGGATTGTGAATAGCTGAGGGATTCGACAGATCCTCTGAGCGTTACGACCCCGTTGGCGTTATTTGCGAATTTTTAGCCTATAGAGCAGGGTTTCGGACTCCAGTGGCGCTATTACTTAGAAAGAGGTTCATCTGTGTCCGATAGATGCCGGTGCCTCCTACCTGTAAATGATATCAAATCAAACAAAGGTGTCCCTAAGCCATGATGGCTTTAGGAACACCTTCGTTATTTTAAAGCGCCTCTTTAATCACCTTTTTGTAATAGAAGACGGACAATATTGCAAAGATCGAATACAAAGCAGTGTATAACAGCATCACCAGAATCATCGGTGTCCAAAGCTCTGTGCCGAATAAGAACCAGCCGGATTTAACGGCGAAGTAGCTGTGAAGCAGACCTATGACTAATGGAATACCGAAGTTGAACAATTGTTTCATCTGTATACCTCTGAGCAGATCGCCTTGCGTGAATCCAAGCTTTCTCAGAATAGTGTAGTTAGGTTTTTCATTTTCACTTTCATCCATTTGTTTAAAGTATAGAATACATCCGGAGGTAATCAAGAAGGTTAACCCCAGAAAAGCAACGATAAACATAATGAGTCCCATATTTTGTTTTTGACCTTTTATCGACTCTAATTGAGAGTCTTGTTTGTTTTTCTCATCAAATTTCAAGGTCTTGAAAAGTTCATTTGCCTGTTCAACGCTGGCCCGGACTTTCATATCAATCCCGATATTAAGGGAGGATCCCCTTTGAAGGGCAGGATCTAAATCCTTCTTTAAGCGCTTAAAGATCGATTCGTCTACAACCGCAACCGGTAAGCCACCACCTGTGTAATACCCTGAAATGGGACTTTCGATATCTAATCTTTTATAATCCTGTGGAAAAACCTCATGTAACCCTTTGAGTTCAATCGCACCTTTATCTTTCATAGTAACAAAATTATCCAGTGCACTGCTTGATTTCGTAAAATAAGCTTTATCTGGAGTTAGATCAACGTCTTCAAGTGCATTTTCACTTATGACCGCCAGGGTCATAATATTTGAAAACATATTGTCTCCGTCCGGTTTTTTAACAAGAATCTCTTCAACATCTACATCGACCTGAAGGACTTGGGTCCTTCTTTCTGTAAATACTAAATCATTTGCCGTTAGGATCTTTGTAAATTGTTCAGCCTCTTGGGCATTCGTGAATACAAAATCCGTTGGGACATATTGCTTGGAAGTTTTCTCAGCAGAGTAAAAGGAAATGTAGCTAAGGGATAATAAACCCAGGGCTAGTGCCGATACCGTTGTAATGATGGTTAATAATACGGCATTGGATTTCATGCGAAACATAATGGAGGAAAGAGATAGAACCTCTCTAATGTTCAGATAGCCGTTTTTCCGCTTACGAATGATATGAAAAATAAAACTTACCGAGCCTTTATAAAATAGATAGGTCCCAATAATGACGGATCCCAAAATAGTAATCATGGATATAGCCAATTGATTCATTGAGGTTACGTCTTCGGTAAGTAATTTAGAGGAGAGCACATAGCCCAGTAGGATTAGGCCAATTCCGACAATCCCTATGATCATTTCAAAGAAGGATAACTTTTTCACTGTACCTTCTGTTGTTGAGGTTACCCGGAACAAGGATAAGATACTTTGTCTTTTAATAAATCCATAATTCATCAGCATGATCAAAAGATAAATCACACAAAATACGATCAACGTCTGAATCAAAGCTTCGATAGAGAAATGAAGGGAGGCTATAGCATCGACCCCCATTATTTTAAATAAGATCATGAGGATCAATTTTGAGATAGAAAAGCCTACTAATATCCCTAGGATCAGGGAACCGAAATATAGGATAAAGTTTTCTGCCGAAAGAATGCGGAAAATTTTATTTTTGGTCATTCCAATTAACTGAAATAAGCCAATTTCTTTGCCGCGTCGTTTGATAAAGATCGTATTAGCATACAACAGGAAAATAGAGACAATTACGACTAGTAAAACCGAGGCAGCCGTGATGGCCGCGCCCCCTTTGATAGAGCTTTCCAGCTCATCCATCGAGGGATCATATTGCAAGGTGACAAAGGCGAAATATAAGGCCACACTAAAAACTAGCGCAAACACGTATAGGTAGTAATTTCGGATGTTTTTTCGCAGATTTCGAATCATTAATACATTAATGCTCATTCTGCACACCGCCTAATACACCCTGTGTTTTTATAATGTCGTTGAAGAAAACTTGTCTTGATTGTTCTCCTTTATTTAGTTGCGTATAGATTTTTCCATCTTTTATAAAAATAACTCTACTGCAATAACTGGCAGCCACTGGATCATGTGTAACCATAACGATAGTTGCTTTTCGTTTTTGATTGAGTTCACTTAGCTTATTTAATAAATCAGAAGCGGATTTAGAATCCAGCGCCCCGGTAGGCTCATCAGCAAAAATAATACTTGGATCATGAATGAAGGCACGAGCTGCTGAGGTACGTTGTTTTTGACCGCCAGAGATTTCATTGGGGTACTTATTTTTTAATTCCAAAATCCCCAATTCCTTTGCGAGACTTTCGAATTTCTGATTGGCGGCTTTCTTGGGTGTATTGGTAATGGATAGTGGCAGCAGGATGTTCTCCTTTACCGTCAGGGTGTCCAAGAGATTATATTCTTGAAAAATAAAACCTAAATGATTCTTGCGAAATTCAGCAAGCTGCTTCTCTTTCATATTGGAAATTTCATTGCCCTCGATGGTAATAGATCCGTTACTGATTTTGTCGATCGACGAGAGTACGTTGAGTAGGGTGGTTTTACCTGAACCGGAAGGCCCCATGATGCCAACGAATTCGCCTTCTTCTATACGAATATCGAGTCCGCTTAACACGGATTGTTTGTTTAATTTATTGCCATAGCTTTTATGAATTTTAGTAGCTTCTAGAATTGCCATAATGATTCACTCCTTCGTTTCTTCTTGTATAGCTTTATTATAAAAAAGTTTAATGTTCTTATCCTGCGATTGCCCGAACAAAATATAAAAGCATGTGACATTGTTGTCACATGCTTGAGATTTTAACGAATTCATTTTTGAGTGGGAAGGTTAGCGTAAATGTTGATCCCGCTCCGAGCTTGGATTGAACCCCGATGATGATGAGTAAGGATTGAGCTGCTTTCTGAGCTAAATATAAGCCCATGCCTGTGGCGGCATTGTCGCGATGTACAGTAGTGGAAGTAAACCCTCTGTCGAAGATGCGCGGCAGGTCCTTCGGATCTATCCCGCGCCCGCAATCCTTCACCTCAAGAACGATATGTTCAGCTTGCTGGTAGCTATTCACTGTAATATCAGAAGCTTCACTATATTTTACGGCGTTGGTTAGGAGTTGTCTGAGGATAAAAGCCAACCATTTAGCATCACTAAGCACTTCGGCAGCTTCTAAGTTCAACTCAAAGCCGATTCCCTTCTGAATACACCAAGACTGTAACGTCTTAATCTCACTAAAAATAAGCGTTTCTATATCAATTTGCTCCATATACAGATCGTTTTCAATAAATGGTATCCGTCTTTGATGGAGCTGCTGATCCAGCAGCAGGTGAATACGCAGCCACTCATAGGTCAAGTGCCCCTTCATAACATCATCTTCTATACGCTCAATCATTAGATGCATTGCGGTCAGTGGAGTCTTTACTTCATGAATCCAGGATAACAGCTCATCCTTCTCTTGCTCCAAATTCATTAAATTGTCTGAAGCAGTCTGCTTTAACAGTCTCACTTGGTTGGTGATGCTCTCTTCGATGATTTTCTCAAAAGGACTTTCGGCAAGAGCGATGCTTGTCAGATCGAGATCATCGTCGCGCTCATTTAAGCTTTTATAAAATCTGGTTTCCTTAGGATAGCGAATGACTAGGAAAATTACGAAAAAAATCATCGATAAAGAGACCAGATAGAGCACTGAAGACAGGGGGATGGTCGGGTCCATAAAGGTGATAAAGAGCATAAATAGATGTACAAAGAGAAAAAGAAAAATCCAACCGAGTCTTTCGAGCAGGTACTTTTTAATCATAGAGAATCCTCTTCAATGGCTACGTAGCCTTGTCCAACCTTCGTCTCAATAAATGCCCCTAATTCAAGCTCGTCGAGCTTTTTGCGCAGCCGATTTACGTTGACGGTAAGGGTGTTATCGCTAATAAAGCGCTTATCGTCCCATAAGCTATTAATTAATTCCTCGCGGGTGACAATTTTATTCTTTTTCTCAATGAGCAATTTCAATATGAAAATCTCATTTTTGGTAAGCTCAATCGTTCCCGTGTCGTTGGTCACTGAATTCCGCTCATAATCGACGGTAGCTCCGCACCACGTTTTGAGTTCAATGTTATCCGTATTGTAATTGTACACCCGCCGGAGAATGGCTTGCACCTTGGCAATGAGTACATCGAAATGGAAGGGCTTTTGGATATAATCATCGGCTCCCAGCTGCATGGACATCACCATATCTGTCGGATGATCCCGAGAGGATAAGAAGATAATCGGCAGATTAGAGTGAGAGCGAATCATTCTGCACCAATGAAATCCATCGAATTTGGGTAATTGGATATCAATTATCACTAAATCAGGTTTGATTTCCGTGAATTCCTGCGTAACATTGTTGAAATCTTGAATGCCATATACATCATAAGACCACTGCGTAAGCCGTTCTTTGATCTCATTAAACAGCGTTGTATCATCTTCTATTAATAAAAGCTTGAACAAATCGGTCACCACACTTTTAGTTTCGTGCCTTGCGTTTAGAATACGCTTAAATGATTGAAGCCATACTTTGATTGTGCTTAGAGCATTGCAGATAACACTGTCTGATAATGTGCAAATTCCTTCGTTTCATTAAACTGAGGGCACATTTTCAAGGAGAGCAGGGCGCTTTCGATTAAGAACTCTCTTGGTTCCTTATTGTTCATGATCTCTTCTTGGATAAAATATAACAGCTTCAGTGCATTGGACAGGCTGGGATCATCGGCGGCGAATGATTTATCTATGATTTTTTTTAAGCTTACAGTCGCAAACGATAAATCATTATTAAAAAAATCAGTGTATTCAGCAACAGGCAATAGTTTCCCTACATGATCGGGGGAGATAAGCTGGATTCCTTTTTCGCTTACATCCTCAACAATCGTCTGGATAAGAGTAGTGCAATAATTAATGATTTGTTGAGAGGTAATGACTTCGTTCATGGCACTGTTAATTTGCAGCATATTTTGCAAGATGCCTGTAAAAATGATGGCTCCATCCAGTAGATAGGGCTTCTTATCTTCAGAAAATATATGCAGGAAACGTTCATGCACCCAGGTTAATAAGGTGAATTTAGTTTTTTTGATGAACGTAATTAAATCCGGATCATTGGAGACCAGGGCATCTTCAACCAGCTGCAACAATTTATTTTTTTTATTGATTTTCATAACCAGTTGAACTTGTTTAGCGAATATATCAATGTCAGAGGGGTCCTGGCCAATGAGCAGGCCATTTCTGCCTTCTTCCAGCTGGTCATGAATAGAGGTGAATACAGCTTTAAAGAGATCCCCCTTGGAAGGGAAATAATTATAAAAAGATCCTTTGGAGATCCGGCTGTGATTCAGAATGTCCTGTATGGATGTGGCGTGGTAGCCTTTTTCAATAAATAATTCATGTGCTTTTTGAATCACTTGCTCTTTCCGTTTATTTATCATCTTAGGTGCCCCTTTAAGCTGGACTCTTTTGTGCAAAAAAACACTTCACGTAGAATAGACTAGCTTATATTTCCACTTAATACAATTTAGTTTTTAAATGAATTCTGACTTGCCAAGCAGTAAATATAAGAGTAATATATTCTACATTGTAACATAAGTTCAAAATTGAACCGACGGTATGATTATAGAATGGAGGATTCCAAAATGAAAACGAAAGAAAGTAAAGCTTCCTATGGGATTTTGGCAATCCTTATGATTGGTGCATTTGTTGCTTTACTGAGTAATACCTTGCTCAATATAGCTTTACCATCGATTATGAAGGATTTTGATGTCAGTGCCTCAACGGTACAGTGGTTATCGACGGGTTATATGCTAGTGAACGGGATCATGATTCCTTCAACGGCCTTTTTAATTCAAAAGTATACAGCCAGACGATTATTCCTAATCGCCATTGGATTATTTGCAATAGGGACCTTCATTGGAGGCTTTGCTCCAAGTTTCCCTGTATTATTGATTGCGAGAATGGTCCAAGCCTCAGGGGCCGCGATTATGATGCCATTATTAATGAATGTATTGTTCACCACATTTCCACCTGAAAAACGTGGCTCGGCCATGGGGATGTTTGGTTTGGTTATGATTTTTGCACCAGCCATTGGTCCTACACTCTCAGGATGGATTATTCAGCATTATGAATGGCCTGTGCTGTTCTTTATGATTGCACCGATCGCCGTATTGGTGTTCCTTCTTGCCTTCTTCAAACTGCATGATCCTAAAAAAGATGTGGCTATTAAAATTGATATTCTATCCGTAGTTCTATCAGCGATTGGGTTCGGGGGTCTTCTATACGGCTTCAGTTCCGCTGGGAATAAAGGATGGGATGATCCAATGGTCTACTCCACCCTTATTATCGGGGTTATTGGTTTAGTGATATTCATTATGCGCCAGATGAAGATGAAGGAGCCTATGCTTAACTTCAGAGTGTACAAATATCCGATGTTCGCTTTATCCTCAGCGATTTCGATTACACTGAATATGGCGATGTTCTCAGCCATGATGTTAATGCCGATTTATCTGCAAAATATTAGAGGCATTTCACCTTTGGATTCGGGACTCCTAATGTTGCCTGGTGCTTTGATTATGGGGGTTATGTCTCCAATCACAGGTAAATTGTTCGATAAATTCGGCGGCAAAGTCTTAGCGTTAATCGGTCTGGCTATCGTAGTGATCAGTACGTATTTCTTTAGTGATCTAACTGAGACAACGAAATATTCGACACTAATGATTTTGTATTCTGTGAGAATGTTCGGGATTTCAATGGTTATGATGCCTGTGATGACCAATGGTCTGAACTCCATCCCGGCTAAATATACACCACATGGTACAGCCATGAACAGTACGATTCAGCAAGTCTCCGGGGCGATTGGCGGGGCGCTGCTTGTAACGATTATGTCTAACAGTACCACATCACATGTCAAAGATATGGTAGCTGAGGCTGTGAGTAAATTAACGGCTAAGCCTTCTGCAGAGCAATTGCTTGGCATTCAAAACCAAGTCATCGCAAAAGCAACGATCGAAGGAATTAATGATGCGTTCTTAGTGTCAGTAGGCGTTGCCATTATTGCTTTTATCCTAGCTTTCTTCATAAAAAGAGGGATACAGCCTAAGGATACAGAAACAGTCGAGGAAAAAGTGGCTGTTAAACAAGTTTCATCCGCTAGATCGATGTAATTTGATATGTAGAAAGACGCCCACCTATGGTGGGCGTCTTTTTGTCTTAATTAAAAATAGAACTCTGAGTGAGTCTTGGTCCATCCTGAATGACCGTTATGGAGTCGTTTCCACCTACATAAATTCTATTTGTGAGCGGGTTTAGCACAGTGCTGCCTGATACGGAGGAGAATCTTGCGAGCCGTTTAAACGTGGTGGCGTTATAAACGGACATATGATTCTTATCAAAATTACCAACAAATAAATGATTTGTATTCGGGTTGATAATCGTGTTGGAGGAGGTAGGCAACACCTTTGTGGTTATAATTTTGTTGTTGCGCCCATCTATGACAAACAGCCTGCCCTTACCCTCCACTTGTGCACTTGAGACATAAATACGATTCGTCAGCGGATTTATAACGACCTCACTTTGCAAACGTCCCAGCTGTACATTACGCAACAATTTATTGGTTCGGCCATTGATCACAGAAAGAAACCGGCTCAAGTTATTAGCGACATAAATACGATTGGTAATTTTATTAAGTGCTGGCGCTATCACGGGGTTACTTCCGACTTTTATTGTCGCAATGATCGCCTGTGTAGTTCCGTTAATGACGGTGACGCTATCATTTACTGTATTGGTCACATAGACACGGTTGGTAAGCTCATTGATAACAATTCTGGAGGGGCGTCCACCGATTTCAATCTTTTTACGGACCTGATTTGTTTTCCCGTCTATGACGAATAGGGTTCCGAATGCGCTAGTTACATAAATCAGATTGGTTCGAACATTTACTCCGATATTGTCTGGGAATCGGCCTACTTTGACAGTTTTGATTACCTGGTTTGTCCGCCCGTTTATGACAGATACGTTTTCGTCACGGAAGTTAGGTACATAAATCCGGTTGGTTTGGGGGTTGATTCCGAGCTGAGACGGCAGTCTTCCTACAGGGATCCGAGCGATAATGCGATTAGTTCTGCCCTCCAATACCCCGATAGTTCCAGCCTCGGTGTCTGGGTTTACAAAGTATACTCGATTCGTGACGACATTTACTTTTATATCTCCGATCGGTCCGGCAGAGCGGACTGTAGCAATCACTTTTGGCTGCGCCATGCTTTTACCCCTTTCCAAGTAAATAGATACTTCATTATATTTAGGCTTAGGCAAAAGGGTACTTCATTTATCCTTGCAAGATATATATTAGGAGTGTAGAATGGTACTCCATTATCCAAATATTAAGTTAGATGTAAGCGTTTTATTTTTTGAGAAATTGAGATTGATTGGAGGTTGGGGTTGAGATGGTGAAATCAGTGTTGTCGGATATTTTATTAACACCTGATAAGATGCAGGTTCATAGCGAATTATTAGAGGAAATTGGGCAGTATATCACACAAGAAATTCTAAATCATCCGTTAATGAAAGAGGAGAGTCAGCGGGTAAGTATTCTCCTTGATGGATCGACCGCACTTGGTGTAGTGGATGAGCAGTCGGATGTGGATGTAATCATTATTTGTCAGGATGAGTATTATAGCAGCATTAATCATCGGTTCGAGCAAGCGGGGCTGATCCCGGAGCAAAGTAGTTTTTTTATGGATTTACGACTTCCCAGCGGCAAGACCGGACATTACACACTGCATAAAATATCAGAAATCAAAGCGGCGTTAATGAGCGGAAATATGGAATGGCTGTGGAATGCTTCTATTTCTTATATCTACTATGACCGATTGGATGTAAAGTCACTTTTTGATGCCTATGTGCCCCTCCAACCTGGAGTCCTAATGAGATTTCGTAAGAATTCATACATACAGTTACGAAGTTATGCCAAAAGCTTAGATAATCCGGTAGTGCGTGGCGACGCCTTTCCTATTTTATTTTTAGCGGTTTCTCTTTATAAAGAAGCATTACGCTGTGCCATTACTATTGAAGGTTACCCCTACCCCTATGACAAATGGCTGGTACCTGTAGCCAAACAAACGGCTGTCGGCCGAAAGATTTTGGAGTGTGCGGGCGATTTTTGGATTTTTATTAGAGATGATGAATCCTTTGCCCCTATGTACCAAGAGGATAATAACTTTGTCAAAATGGAAAAACGATTCCGGAAGATACTTGTAGAGGAATTCCGCATGCGGGGGATCGATGAACCTTGGTTAGTAGAGTGGTGGAAGTTTATGGAGGAGTGAGTGGAGCTATAGGGTGTTTGGGTGAGTAGAGTAGCTGTGGTGATTAAGTAATTTAAATGACTCCCCTTCCTCCTCTTGATTATGGTAAGGTATATTGAAGTGGAATTTTAGTGAGAGGTGATTATATGGACGGGACAGTTTCAATATTATGAGTTCCCTTTTCAAAACTAACACTACATGAGACAACACTTCATCTAACAAAACATATTCAATCTGGGGAATCGAAACTTTTCCATTTGATCACGGCTAACCCGGAAATTACGATAACAAGTCAATCGGACGAGCTGCTACGAACCATACTTCAAGAAGCGGATTTAATCACTCCTGACGGGATTGGCATTGTGTTGGCATCAAAAAGAAAAGGCGATCCTATTGCTGAGAGGGTAACTGGATATGAGCTGCTTCTTGAGCTTTTGGAGCAAGGAAATAGCTTGGGATGGAGTTTTTATTTCTTGGGAACAGATGAGCTTACCAGCTGTAAAGCGGTCGAAAAGATCACGGAGTTATATCCGAATGTGAAGATTGCAGGAAGACATAATGGTTTTCTTACCAAGGAAGAGGAGCCTGCCATTGTAGCAGAAATACAGCGCGCACAGCCAGATTTCCTGATCGTTGCGATGGGTGCGCCATACTCTGACAAATGGGTATATAAGCACAAACAGGAGCTTACGCAGGTAAAAGTTGTTTTTGGCGTGGGGGGCAGCTTAGATGTAATAGCGGGAAAAGTTACTCCTGCACCAGCGCTATGGAAAAAACTCAATCTGGAGTGGTTGCATCGACTTTTGTTCGCTCCCGTTGCGAAGGGACAAAAGTCGCGATGGCGCAGACAGGCAGTGCTGCCCAAATTCGTGTTCCGAGCTATGATTAGGAAATGAAGAAAAGGCCTCGTTTATGGGGCCTTTTTTAGGTTCGGTTGGTGGGAGAGGAGGAGGGGGCAGGTGTGAGAGTTGGAAGTAAGGAGTAGGGGGAAGAGTAAGAGAGATTAGTGGGAGTAAGGTGAGGAGTATGAGCAAGAGTGAGTAGTCAGTAGTGGGATTGAGGTAAGGAGTAGGAGTAAAAGTGAGTAGTGGGATTGAGGTAAGGAGTAGGAGTGAAAGTGAGTAGTGGGAGTATGTGTAAGAGTAGTGAGTAGAATGTAAGTGCGACTATAGCTGTGACCTTTAAACAAATTAATAATAATAAACAACACCGATTCTGGTTGATGCCATAGTCTCGTATTTAATTCAAACTAAAAGCTAAAGAGGAACAATAAGGGCAAAAATGCCCCTGAGTCACTGGAATTCCGCCGAAGTGGGAAATAGAAGGCAAAAATACCCTGGATCGGGTGCAATACAACCCGAAGTGGCAAAAGAAAGGCAAAAATGCCCTAGAATCGGTGCAATACAGCCCGAAGTGGCAAAAGAAAGGCAAAAATGCCCTAGATCGGGTGCAATACAGCCCGAAGAGGCAAATCAACGGTATAAATCCCGTAGACTGAGCCGAATCCGGCCCGACGAAGTGAATCAACGGTATAAATCCCGTAGACTGAGCCGAGTCCGGCCTGAAGCAGCAAATCAACGGTATAAATCCCGTAGACTGAGCCGAAACCGGCCCGACGAAGTGAATCAACGGTATAAATCCCGTAGACTGAGCCGAATCCGGCCCGAAGAGGCAAATCAACGGTATAAATCCCGCAGAATGAGCCAAATCCGGCCCGACGAAGTGAATCAACGGTATAAATCCCGTAGAATGTCCCCAACCCGGCCCGACGAAGCAAATCAACGGTATAAATCCCGCAGAATGTCCCCAACCCGGCCTGACGAAGCAAATCAACGGTATAAATCCCGCAGAATGAGCCAAATCCGGCCCGACGAAGCAAATCAACGGTATAAATCCCGTAGACTGAGCCGAATCCGGCCCGACGAAGCAAATTAACGGTATAAATCCCGCAGAATGAGCCGAGTCCGGCCTGAAGCAGCAAATCAGCGGTATAAATCCCGCAGAATGTCCCAAACCCGCCCGGTTACTATCTATTACCAACAGGGGGGCGGTTTTCGCCACACATTTAATGTGATCCCTACTATGATGAGTGGAATTTGTTTAATTGAGCAGATACATCCGCGTTAATTGAAAATAGGGTAGGAGTTTATCGCTACAAAATAAAAAACTGACACCGCTATACCAGCGATATCAGTTTACAGTGCTTAGCGATTAAGCTAGCGGCTGCCTATTTTTAGCTTGTTCCTCTCGCATCCACTGTGACAACTGGCGTTTGAGCTTAAGGAACTCGGGAGAGTCCGTAATCTCATCACGGCGTGGCCGCGGAAACGGCACATCGACTGTATGCAGAATGGAGCCGGGGCGGCCGGAAAATACATAGATACGATTAGAGAGCAGCAACGCTTCTTCGATGTTGTGAGTAATGAACAGCACAGAGCGGCGATTCTCTTCCCACAGCTCAAGCAGCCAGCGCTGCATTTCACTGCGAGTTAGTGCATCGAGTGCGCTGAAAGGTTCATCCAGCAACATTAGCTCCTGGGGAGCGAGCAATGCTCTGAGAAAAGCTGCACGCTGCTGCATCCCGCCAGACAACATATGCGGATAAGCATGTTCGAAACCGCTTAACCCAACCTTGGCAAGCCACTGGCGCGCTTCCTCGCGGGCTCCATCCCGCAGTGCGCCCTTGATCTCCCCAGCAAGCAGCACATTATCCTCAATCGTACGCCAAGGAAAAAGCGCAGGCTGCTGCGGCATATAACTAATTTCACCGCGTTGACCTGTAACGGCCTTACCGTTCATGAGGATCGTGCCTGCATCGGGTTTCACAAGGCCGCCAATCATATGGAATAAGGTGCTTTTTCCGCAGCCGGAAGGACCAACGATCGAAACGAACTCTTGTTGCTCTACCTTGAGAGAGACATTATTCAGAACTTTCGTCTCACGGCGACGATGGGAAAAAGATTTGGAGATGCCGCTCACTTCAAGGGCGGGTGCCACGGTATGAGCTTCAGGAGAGCTTATGACTTCTGTTGTTCTGTGTTGCATTTGCGTCGCTTGAGACATACAGGCATCTTCCTTTCTATGAGTTACGGCGCGGCTTCCAGCGAACCAGCCATTTTTCCAGCAATGCAATAATAGCAAAGAGTACAAGACTTAAAAGTACAATAATAACAATAGCAACAAACATCCGATCCGTACGATATGCGGATTTCTGCAGAAGCATATAATAGCCAATACCTTTATCCGCGCCAATCCATTCAGCGACCACGGCGCCCATAACCGCATAAGTAGCAGATATTTTTACGCCGGAAAATAGTGCCGGGATAGAAGAGGGCAGCTCCAGCTTGGTGAAGATTTGCCACTTGCTTGCGCCAGCCATTTTCATATAATTCATCATGACCTGATCACTTTGGGCCAGACCGCCCATCGCAGCGACAGCTACCGGGAAGAAACATACTAGTGTAATCAGCACGATTTTGGGCAAAAGACCAAAGCCGAACCAGATAATGAGAAGGGGTCCGAGCGCGATGGAGGGAACATTTTGACTCAGAATAATAAGTGGATAAAAAGCCCGTCTAGCCCAAGGCAAAAGATGCAAAAGCAAAGCAACGATCAGGCCTACCCCCGTACCAATGGGAAAACCAATTAAAGTGAGCCGCAGCGTAGCCATCGTATGAGCCCAAAGACCAGAAGCGTTTCTGGTGGATTCACGGGCAATATCAGCAGGACTCGGCAGAATCCAGGATTCAATATGAAATACAGATACAGATAGCTGCCATACGGTTAAAAAGAAGACGACCGCCACAAGGGGCGGCCATATTAGCTTCCAGGTCGATCTCACGGCCGATATTTCTCCGTCAATTTATCCATGCTGATTCCGTTAGGATTATGAGCGATTTTGATCTGCGAAATTACGCTTGGACTGCCTGCTTCGATCAACGCCTCCTGCATCTGACGCACGACCTCCAGCAGCTCGCTAAGCTCACCTTCCATTGTGGTTTCCAGTGGATTCACTTGATGTTTAACACCGGATTTCTGAATGACCTCAATCGCTTTATCTACGTATGGGATGGAATCCTCATTGTTCGGAGTTTTTGGAATTACTTGAATGCTTAGTAGGGTGTTAGCCACAATAATCAATCCTCTCATTTTATAAGGTAAGTTCAAAAAGCCAACTTTGATAACGAAGTAATTCATTACAATTGTTGTTTACTCCGCCGGTAAAAAATCATTACTGAATGCACTAGCAGCATCCAGCGGTTTATCCAGCAACTTCAGATCATACATCCAGTCGCCGTAATTTTGCCAGACCTCGGTTTTTTGCTCGCCCCAGCGGGCAGCATCGTCCTTGTATTTTGGGCTAAGCCATTTTTGGCTAGCTAGGACAAGGTCGGCGTCCAGGTCAGGAACGGCCTTCGATAACATACCGGCAGCCTCTTCCGGATGATCTATGGCATATTGATAACCTTTTGATGTGGCTTTCATGAAGGCCTTCACCAGATCAGGATGATCTGCAATTTGCTTCTCACTCGTCGTCAGTACAGGCGTGTAATAATCGAGCTGCGGCGCATAATCCTTTAAGTACAGCATATCCAATGGCTCGCCACGTAACTCAGCCTCAACACCAGTCCAAGCGTAGAAAATCCAGGCGAAATCAATGTCACGTTTGACGGCGGTAAAATAATCAGCTTCACCGATACTGATCAGCTTCACCTTTTTCACATCGCCACCTTCAGGATCCATGATAGCTTTCATGGCTGCTTCTTCGGCCGGTGAGCCCCAGCCTCCGTAGGTTTTACCTTCAAAATCCTTTGGTGATTTAATATTGCGATCTACTGGAGCGGCGAATCCCGACGTATTATGCTGAATAATAGCTGCTATCGAGACAAGGGGTACGCCTTGTAGACGGGCTAGTGTTAATCCTTCTTGGGCGCTGATGCCAAATGCGGCTTCGCCAGAAGTAACCATAGTATCAGAACCCGCTGCGCCTGGCTGAACGATCTCGACGTCCAGACCTTCTTCAGCGTAGTAACCAAGATCCTTAGCTACGTATAGACCGGTATGATTTGTGTTCGGTGTCCAGTCGAGTGCGACTTTAACTTTGGTGAGCTCTTTTGGAGCATCCGTCCCAGCCGCAGCAGTTGGATCAGTAGCATTTGCTTTGTTTCCGGCTGTATTCCCATTGTTGCTGCCGCATCCGGCAATGGCAAGAATGAGTACACAGGTGAGGCACAACGTAAGTGCTTTTTTAAGGTGCATGTCTTCTTCTCTCCTTTAAGGTTACAAGAATCCCGTCTTCACAACATGAACCGTAAAGTGTAGTATGTACGTTTTTCTACATCTTTTAGTGATCTTACAAAAAAAGCGCCCCGAGTGATCGGGACGCTGGCTTGGCGCAAGGTTAGTTAAGGTCACAGGGACCAGAACCAATTGGCGATTCCTACGCTGGCATTATCCAGATCAGGTATAAGGGTCAGTATCTTGTGGGATACAATCTCAGCCGGCCAATTCCAGCACCCCTGGTTCTATGAAGTTAACGGGTATTTCTATGTGCAATATAAGTAAGCATAAGTTTTGTACCCATACTTTATATCTTATATTTCTCGCATACGGTGTATTATAGACGGCTGTACTCGGAATGTCTAGTAGTGCACTCCTGAATTTTTCCAATCCAGTAGTTTCTTTTTTGCTAGTCTAGGTCTTTATATTTCTTGCGGTGACGCCGTTTAAGCTCACTAACCAGTGCCCCTAGCGTGAGGACAACGCTGATCAGAATCCCGCTCATGATCACGAAGAGGGCAAGAAATTCAAAGGGAGAATAACCAATCATTTTACTCCATTGAATCTTTCCATCCAAATCGTCAATGACCTGATTCATGCCGTAAATCCCGCTTACTACCGTAAATACAGTGAGAATCATCAGCAGATTATCCCGTCGCTTGGACTGAAACTTATCCTGATACTGAAACAGGTCATTTAAGGTTTCTTTCACTTCCTCGAACAAAGCATCGTTTCCGTATACTTTACGCAGCTGAAGAAATATCTCCCGGCCCTGCGACTGGGAAATCAACTCCAAGAAGTAGAACTTAGCCGAGAACTTATTGATGGAGTAGATTAGATTGTCTATTTCCTCATAATCATGATTAATCCGAAGTCGGGAGTGCATATTGGCGAGCTTTAGCAGAACGATTTTGTGGAAAATATTGAGTAAAAATCCGTAATAATATTGCCCGTACATCTGGTTGGCTAGACTAACAGCAATCTCCTGTTCAGCGCGGGTCATGCAGCAAAAAGTCTGCTCATTCATCATATAATACGTGTCTGGACCCCAGCGATTATAGGAGTGTTCATGACAATAGTTCGCAATATACGCTGGATCGCTGGCACTGGCATAGGGCTTTCCGTTTAGATCAATTCCATCAAGCTGTGAGGCACGATAGCGCAGATTTACACTAATCTCATCAGAGCTTTCTTCATTCTGAAAGCCATAAAAAGCTTGCACCTGCATTCTTTCATCTACGAAAAAAGGAAGGGTCTCGAAATAAGCCCCATTGATATCCGATTGATCCAGATATGGCTCCAGTCCATCCACCAAATTTCGGAAGACAAAATCCTCTACCATCTCATAGGTCTGTTCCCCGCAATGAATATAAGTGTAATCATCCTGTATGAAGGTATTCTCTAGCGCACGGAAACGATCTGCGAATTCTAGGGCAATACTAAAGGGAATTGAATCCCCCTCCAGCTGGACACGTATCGTCACGAATCCAAGCTGAAAAGGACATATGAATATATCCGTCGAGAGAATTTTGAAAAATATAGATTGCTGCGGAATCTCCAGAATGCAGTCGAGATTATTTACTCTGGAAAAACGGCGAAACGAGTCGGCATCCTTCCTGCGTGGAAAAAGGACATGTGCAGCAAACGGTAAATAGGTGCGCTCCATTCGTTCATGGGAAACACAGTAGCCATCTCCGTAGTAGGCAGCTTCAAGCTCTTTATTATCCAGAAAAAAACGTGTGAAGCCGTCGTCCTGTAATTGCTGGATAAGCTGCTTAGAATCGCCCTTTTTTATAGAAAAGGGAAATATAAACTGCATGAGCGCAGTATGTAACAAAGGCTCAGTTGAAGACTCATTCATTCATCGTCCATCCTTGTGCTCAGAATATGCTTATAGATCACATTACCCTAAAAGGATAACGTTGATACTGTTCTAAATACGGGAACTCTTTCCTTTCACCGCTTGCATGGACTGGAACCTCCATGCGGCAATGCTTAGCAGAAACAAGAAGGCGGCAAAAGCGGCGAGTAATCCGGCTGTTTGTGCCACTTCTAAATGGTCCATAGACCAGCCCATAAACAGAGGTAGCAAAGCACCGCCAACACCTCCGGAAGCAATCATAATGCTGGGTGTTGACTCTTCGGTGCCAGGCAGCATTTTGCTGGAGAAGACTAAAGCAATGGAGAAAATACCGGACATAAACAGCCCCAGCAGCAGAATTACAATGAAAGCAGCCATTCGATTGTCAGTGAACGGAAAGAGTGTCAGCAGTAACAAGGTTAGTAAACAGCTGCTGAGAATGTACACGCGATAAGATATTTTTTCGGCAATTACACCCGCAAACAATCTTCCTGTAGACATCGCCAGCCAAAAGAAAGTGACTGTCAGTGCTGCGGCAGACTCCGTCATCCCTAGCTTGGCAATAAAGATAGCCGGCATAAAGTTGACTAAACTCATCTCTGTGCCTACATAAAGAAAAAAGAAAACGATGAAGATCCCTAACAGAATCCATTGCTTACCTTTATACGGAAATTTTTTGTTAGAACGTGAGCTTGAGGATTGCGAATTGTCTGCTCCTTGGACAGAGGCACGTTCATCCAGCATTCGTTGTAGATTACCGAAGTGCCCTCTTGTCCAGAGGATAAGAGAAATTAAGGAGAAGGCAGCGACGATTAGAAAGGCCAATCTCCACGCTCCGGCAGCAATGAGTGGACTGGCGATAAGCGGCATTACGAGTGCGCCTATCCCGAATAGCACTTCAAGCCGGCTCATTGCAATAGCAGTTCCTTCGGTTACAGCACCAATAATAATGGTGCCGATAACCGCTTCGATCATCCCGAAACCAAAACCTGCGGCAACAGCGATAACATACATCCAGCCCCAAGGCGGTAGAAAGGCGTAGGCAATTTCTGCAACTAGTAGAAGACTGGTGGCAATGAGGATGCCTCCACGTTTACCGAAGCGGCGATTAAGCAGGGGAGAGACCAACACACCTGCTAAAAAACCAGCGAATTGACTAAAGATTAATTCACCGCCAGCACTATAATTTTGGTCATAATGTTGCAGTAGAACGGGCAGAATAGATCCCAGCACAACATGTGCCAGACCGATAACGAAGTAGGAAAGACAGCCGATCCAAATCAGTTTTTTCACGAAGTAAGCTCCTTATCTTGAAGTAGTTTATGAGGTAAGGTCGGATTCAATGTGAACCTGAAGGGTACATTATAATAAGCACCATTGTTATGATAAATCCAAACGGTGAGCTTGGATATATAAACTTTTATTTACATGCTTGAAGGGAGAGATTTACGTAATGGATAACAAACAACTGGAGCAACTCATTATTAAAGCATTGGATGACAACAAGTTCGGTTCCTTTGGTACAATCGAAGAAGGAAATAAGCCGAAAGTACGTTATATGGCCATTTTCCATGAGGGTTTGAAGATTTATTTGGCTACAAATCGCAAAACTCATAAAGTGGAGGAGTTATCCGATAATCCGAATGCTTTTGTACTGCTTGGCTATGAGGCAGGCGGAAGCAAAGATGTGCTGGAGATTGAAGCAACTGCTACCGTCTCCAAGGATGAAGGCTTGCGCTCCAAGGTATGGAATAAAGAGCTGGAGCCATGGTTTACAGGACCTGATGATCCTAATTATGTAATTCTGGAGCTTACTCCAACACGTATTGAGTATGTAGGCAGCAATAAAGAGCATGGAGTATGGCAGCCGTAAGCTATAGCGTTGAATTGATCAAACAGCCCTCCTATCCCATATGGGGTAGGAGGGCTGTTTGATGTGTTATAATGACTTCAACTTTTTAGGTATTCATATCAGGGAGGAGCTAAAGCTACATGAGCGTTACTCTGTTATATATTGAAGATGATCGTGAAATTGGCAGTGTAGTGTCTGCTGATTTAAGCGAAAGAGGATATAGTGTCCGCTGGTTACGGAGCGGCGAAGGAGCGATGGAAGAAGCCGGCGCCTGCCAACTGGCTATTCTCGATGTTATGCTACCAGGTCTGGACGGGTTTACGATCGGGCAACGTTTGAAACGTTCTTACCCTAAGCTGCCCATTTTGATGCTCTCCGCCCGGACCTCGATTGATGATAAGCTGCAAGGTTTGGAGTTCGCAGATGATTATTTGACCAAGCCCTTTCATCCGGATGAATTGGCCGCTCGAATCGAGGTGCTGATCCGAAGGAATGGGGCATCGGTTCAGGATTCACTCACACTTAAACATCTAGTCGTATATGAAGGGGATAACCGCGTGATGAATGCTCAGACTCAGGAAGAAATCATGCTTACAGGTAAGCAATTTCAGATTTTTTCCTATTTGCTGCGTCATCTTAACCAAATTATGACGAAGGAGCAGATCTACGAGGCCGTGTGGGGTGAGGCTTATATCGAAGGAGATAAAACTCTGATGGTACATATTCGTTATTTGCGTGAAAAGCTGGAGCTTGATCCGGGTAATCCGGAAATTATCGAAACTGTCCGTGGGATCGGCTACCGGGTAAGAGCATGAGAGGATTAGAGCGCATTCGCAAGAAACGTAATTCCTCTTTGTTATCAGGGTATTTGCTAATTATCGTATCTGCACTGCTATTTATCCCTGTGGTCCTTCCGTTGTCTTTTGTTGGCTACAATATCCTTAACGAAGTGACCAAAGGTGCCCCGCCTGTAGATACATCCCTGTATTCGAATATTGCACCGCTGGAGACTATGTGGCATAAAGAGGCACTTCACTTAGAAAGTGCCTCTTCGGAAGCCATAAATCAGCGGCTGCATGAATTGAGTCGAAAATACACTGAGGCTACTATGTTTTGGGTAGACGGGCAGGGAAAAACCCAGTTGATTCTCACGCCTGAAGAAGGGGATAAGGATAAGATTTACCCTGAAGTTCCTGATCAGTGGACTGCGGCTGAGGCTATTTCATTTATGAAAGAAAGTACGAATCGTGATCCTTTAGCCATCGTTGCTTTCGTGGGGGACAAAGTGGAGGCAGACAAGGGATTTATGGTGATGCAAATTCCAAGCAAGCTGCTGAACAAAGGGGCTTATGGGGGATTAGGGGCTTGGGCTTGGTATAACTTTGTGTTATTTACCCTTTTTGGAGGGTTCGCTCTGGTTTCATGGATGTTCTTTAGAAAAATTCGCAAACGGCTGCTGCAACTGCAAACCGCGATGACGATCACAGGCCCGGATAGAATGCCTAAGTCTATAGTGACAGGAAAACTGGACGAGATCGGTCGCTTGGAGGAAGCTTTTAATACGATGGTAACTAAACTGGATGAAAGCCGACGCAGGGAAATAGAAGAGGAAGAGTTGCGTAAGCGTCTAGTCTCGAATTTATCTCACGATTTACGCACACCCCTAACCGTCATTCGCAGCCATATCCATGTTATGACCAAAGAGGATCTGACCTCAAAAGGTAAGCAGTCCTTACAGCTTATGGATGAGCGTATTGCGGATCTTAGCGTCCTGATCGAGAATCTTTTATCTTACAATTTGCTCAATAGTGGACGGGTAACCTTAAAGCTGGAACGTAAAGATGTTCTACGCTTGTTACGGGAAAGTGCGGCTGCTTGGTACCCCGTATGGGAAAAAGAGGGCTTCGATATTGATATTAACCTGGAAGCCGAACCGCTATTCTGGAGGGTGGATGAGGTCTGGTTCCGCCGTATTCTCGATAATTTGTATCAAAACATTGTACGACATGCCAGCAGCGGGCATTATGTCGGGATCTCAACGGAGCAACGTAATGAACAACATGCCATAATTATTGCGGATCATGGTCGAGGCATTCAGAGTCCATCCGATTACAAGGGGGCAGGTTTGGGATTGTCTATCGTCGATCTTTTGATGAAGCATATGGAGCTGGAATGGGTTGTGGAGAGCACAGGCAAAGGCACTTCTATTGTAATCTTTGATCCGCGTCGTGAAATTTAAACAAAACTTAAACTGGCACTTCCTTGTTCTTAACCTTGGGACGTTATGCTGTATACCGAGGTGAAGAACATGGAAGAAACAGTGATTAAAACTAAGGATTTATTGAAAAAATATCGTGGCCGGGCTGCGGTAGAAAATTTGAATTTAAATATCCGTAAGGGAGAGATTTATGGTTTTCTGGGTCCTAACGGAGCTGGGAAAACTACAACAATCCGTATGCTGCTTGGCCTAATTACACCGACATCTGGAAAAATTGAAGTGTTCGGCCAGGATCTTCGGAAGAATAAGATGCAAATTTTACGGAAGGTAGGGTCGCTTGTCGAATCCCCCTCGTATTATGGGCATCTGAGTGCTGTGGACAATCTCGAAGCGATCCGCCGCATTCTGGATGTTCCGAAGTCACGAATCGCTGAAGTGCTAGATATTGTTTCTCTAACCGGGGAAGAGAGACGTCCGGTCAAAGGGTTCTCCCTCGGGATGAAGCAGAGACTCGGTATCGCAGCTGCCTTGCTAGGGAATCCAGAGCTGCTTATTCTGGACGAGCCAACGAACGGACTCGACCCGTCAGGGATTCAGGAAATTCGTGGGCTTATCAAACGTTTGCCACAGGAACAAGGAATTACGGTTGTAGTATCCAGTCACCTGCTTAGTGAAATTGAACAAATGGCAGATACCGTGGGTATTATTCGCCAAGGGCAAATGGTATACCAAGATACAATAGCTAATCTGCAACAACAGGCTGCTGGAGAGATACGCCTTGCGGTTTCGGAACCAGAGTCTGCGTTACGTCTCGCTGGAGGCCGGGGGTATGAAGGGACACTACAAGAGCAAAAACTGATTTTTTCAAGAATGAACGATGCAAGAGTAGCGCTGCTAGTCAAGGCTTTGGTAGAGAATGGGCACGCTGTCTATCGTGTAGAGGAGCGGAGACAATCGCTTGAGGACTTCTTCCTACAGGTTGTGGGAGGCGGGGAATCATGATGTGGCGGGCGTTGTCAGCGGATTGGCTTAAAATCCGCGGCAAAGGAATTTGGTTTCTAGTGTTTCTAGGACCGATTGGTCTGGTAGCCATGCAGGGCCTTAACTTTGGCCTTCGTTATGATTATCTGCGTCAGCAGTATAGCGCGGATTTATGGGGAGGACTTCTGGATAATGTGTCCGGGTTTGTGCCCACAGCTCTTTTTCTGGGGGGCACTTTAGTATGCTCGTTGATTGCAAATGTCGAACATCAGATGAGTTCATGGAAGCAGCTCTTGGCACTGCCTATCTCTCGTACCTCAGTGTTTATGGCTAAGTTAATGCTCTGTCTGCTGCTAGTGGCAGTTTCCTGCTTGTTGCTCTCAGTGGGGATAGTTGTTTTAGGGCTTATTTTGGGCTTCAAAGCGGATCTTATTCCTTATGTGGATGTAGTGCGGATTGGCTTTATGTCCTATATTGCGGCTCTGCCGGTCATCGCGCTACAGCTGTGGCTTTCCCTGGCTAATCGTAATCAGACACTGCCAGTTGCCCTGGGGATCACATTATCTTTGACGTCATTTTTCTCCATGTTCCTTTCGGAGTGGGTGCCTTTAACATGGCCATATTTGGCGTGGGACTCCTCTAATCGCCTTTTGTTCAGCGGTGCGGGTCTGCTGCTGGGAATGCTGGTGTTTTTGCCGGGTGCAGCGCATTTCGCTCGAAAGGATGTGGATTAAGATGATGTCATTTTGGAGAGTATTGTCCTCAGAGCGATTAAAAATGTCTAAATCATATGTTTGGCTTTTAGTCATAGGAAGTCCGGTTTTATCACTGGTTCCCGGATTGTTATCGGATAATCAAGGTGAGAAGATGTCTTGGGAGCTGCTGTTAAGTGTGATGTCAATGATGCATGCTTTGCTGTTTCTGCCTGTGCTTTCAGGCATTTTTGCGGCCCTGATCTGTCGTTATGAGCATCATGACGGTGGTTGGAAGCTATTGTTGTCTCTGCCTGTAACCCGGTTGTCGGTGTATCTCTCAAAATATGTGATGATCATCGGATTGCTGGCTGCTGTGCAAGTAACGTTCCTCATTATGGTGCTGGGAATGGGCTTGTTCCGAGGGGCTCCAGATCCAATCCCTTGGGCGCAGCTGCTAAAATCAGTATTTGGCGGCTTTGTAGCCTGTCTACCTCTCGCCGCATTGCAGCTGGCGATCTCGCAAAGCTGGAGCAGCTTCGGCGCACCGCTGGCGCTGAATGTGAGTCTGACCATTCCCAATATACTGATCGCTAATTCTTCAACCTACGGCCCCTATTATCCTTGGGTACAGCCGTTGTTGGCCATGAGTCATTATGGTGATGACGGATTTGGTGCCTTTAATCTGCCTTTAGAGACACTGATGATGATAGTGGGAGGAAGCTTGATTGTCTTTTTTGCCGCAGGACTAATCTCCTTTTATCGTAAAGCAGTCTAATTCACAATCAGAGGCTATAAACTCCTCCTCAATGGACATCCCGTGCTGTTTTTCTTATAATTAAAGAATATAATTAGCTAAGATGGAGGAGGGCGAGAGCATGGAGCCAACGGCATTAGAGGACTGCGACAATACATGCAAGGGTTCAGAGCTTGAACCGGAATCCATTGCATTGATCCTGCCAGACCGTGGGATTACTGATAAAATGGCAGAAATGTTCAAAGCGTTGGGTGATCCAACACGAGTGCGGCTCATTTACGCTTTGTCACAGCAAGAATTATGTGTACATGATTTGTCCGTGATCCTTGATATGGGCCAATCTGCGATATCCCATCAGCTCCGTTATTTACGGAATCTACGGATCGTGAAGCGGCGTAAAGAGGGGAAAACGGTATTCTATTCGCTGAACGATGCGCATGTGGAGCAGATCTTTTTGCAGACCCACGAGCATGTCCGACACGAATAGCTAGTTGCAAAAAAAGAGGGACTCCAGCAGCCATTGAATGGCTTTTGGGAGTCCCTCTTTTTATTATGCCGACGAGTCCCAACCATCCACTACGGCTTACGGACCCAGCTGACGTTATTTGCACAATAATCGCTTTTTGAGCAGAGTTGCGGACCTCAGTGCAGTTATTCTTTAGAAAGAGGTCTTATTTTGCTCTTTTTCATGCCAATAGCGCCTATGGGGTCCGATAATATGCTAAACCGGGGATAATACTGCTTTTAGTGTCAATTGGGTCCGTTAGCTGTGTGGTTTGCGACAAATATTGCTCTAATGAAGCTAAGTGGCATCTCAGCTTAACTAAGTAACATCTCAACTAAACTAAGTAGCATCCCAATTAAACCAGGCTGCGTCGGGGTTAACCAATGCGTTTAAATCCACTGAAGCCTTGTATTTTGAAGTAAGGATTTAGCTTATTAGCTGGCTTGATTTAGGTTCTTCGTTAGGTTTGGTTTTCTAAAGGACAACACTAGCCAGACACATTGCACAGCAAGCACTAGCAGGATAAATAGATCAATTCCCATGTATTCACTCGTATTATCGTTGCCCACAAACTGAATTAAATTATGTATAAAGTGAAAGGATATCAGCGGAAGAATATTATTATTTTTTAGCATCAACAAGGCTAGCGCAAAACCGATCAGAAGCGCATATACGAGTTGTAGAAGAATTTGTGTGATATCTGTGCTGGATAATGCATTAAGTAAGTGGGTAATAGAGAAAAGAATACTTGAAGTGATCACTGCTGTTTTAGCCCCTTTAGGAAGCAAGGTCTTTAAAATCAAACCGCGATAGATACTTTCCTCCACAAAAGCGACCAGCAGGGTGAAGAAGATAAAGAACAGTACCTCAGATGCACTGATCTCACGAAATCCCTTAAAGGATATGGTAATCAGGACCACTACTAGCGGGGCATAATAGATCCAGTTGCCCGAGGATATGGTGTTTAGAGGTCGGAAGCCAAGCGTGCTCCATTTGCGCTTAACTGTAAAGTAGATGATGAGTACAAGCGCGATTGGGATGAAGGAGATAAGTACAGGGGCGGTGTACGCAAGTTCCTTAATTGTTGCGTAAGCCCCGGCGGCAGTTACGGCTACAAGTAATAACACTTCGATAATAACTACGCTCCAAATAGGGTGTTTCTGTGAAAAAGAAGACGTTTTGGCTAGCTTTGACATGTTCTAAATTCATCCCTTCTGTGTAAATCATTTGCCCATCGAGCTTCATTGATAATGGGGTCATTCGTATGTAAGAAACTTACTTTGGGTCATACATGATTTTACATATTTTCACGTAAAGGTCAATTGATTTAATTTTTAAGATAATGTAGAAAAATGGTGTATATCGCGTATTGACCTTGAAATATAAAGGGAATATAATAGGGCTAAGATAACATATGAACAAGTGCTCATATATGGTTTTTATTTGAGGAGATGTGCCGTATGGATACAATGCAAGGAAAATTAAAACGTCAGTGGGAATTAGAAGGCTTGGATTGCGCCAATTGCGCGATGAAAATTGAAGATAAGGTGAAGAAGATTGAAGGTGTATCGTCTTGTTCCGTTAATTTTGTAACAAAAACAATGACGTTGGAAACTGCCGCAGGGTATGAGGAGTCAGCGATTGTAGAAGCGAAGAAAACGGTGAAGGCACTTGAGCCCCACGTAAATGTGAAAGAGAAGGTTGGGGGCAATCACAAGGCGCGCAATAGTGGCGCTCATGAACATACGCATAATCACGAGCATGGTCATGAGCACGGCCATCAAGCTGCTGGACATCATCATGGTCATGAGGATGCTGAAGGTCATGGTCATACGCACGAGCACGGGGAAGGTGATACACGCAAAATATTGCTGCGGTTAGGCGCTGGTGGAATTCTTGCTCTAGCTGGGATATTCCTGCCCGTGAATGGAGTAGTTGAATTGCTGATCTTTTTGGCAGCCTATCTTATCGTGGGTGGTGAAGTTGTCTGGCAGGCGGTTAAGAACATCATCCGTGGCCAGGTGTTTGATGAGAATTTCCTGATGGCTCTGGCAACTATCGGTGCATTTGCGATTGGTGAGTATCCAGAGGGTGTGGCTGTAATGCTGTTTTACCAGATTGGAGAACTGTTTCAAGGTCTGGCTGTGAATCGTTCACGCCGATCTATTACGGCACTTATGGATATTCGCCCCGAGTTTGCCTATCTCAAGCTTGGAAATGATCTGAAGAAGGTCTCACCAGAGGAAGTAGCCATCGGAGATTTGATTGTTGTTAAACCCGGTGAGAAGGTACCCCTTGACGGAACAATACTTGAAGGTAACGCCATGATGGACACATCTGCACTTACTGGAGAGTCGGTACCACGATCAGCTGGTCCAGGAAGTGCGGTGTTAAGTGGTTTTATTAACCGGAACGGCGTAATTACTGTGCAAGTTACTCAGACCTTTGGAGAATCGGCCGTATCCAAAATACTGGAGCTAGTGCAGAATGCGTCAAGCAACAAAGCTAAAACGGAGAACTTTATTACTAAATTTGCACGTGCCTACACGCCTGTAGTAGTGATCACAGCAGTCCTGCTGGCCGTCGTTCCTCCACTGCTGATCAGTGGTGCAACTTTTTCGGATTGGATTTACCGTGCACTTGTATTCCTCGTAATCTCTTGTCCTTGTGCGCTTGTGGTCTCGATTCCACTGGGATTCTTCGGAGGGATTGGTGCAGCTTCACGCAGCGGTATTCTGATTAAGGGAAGTAACTACCTGGAAGCCCTAAATGATGTGAAGGTAGTTGTCTTTGATAAAACGGGAACGTTGACCAAGGGACAGTTTAAGGTGACAGGAATTTATCCGTCGGGTGGCAAATCTAAGGATGAATTACTGCGGACAGCCGCTTATGCGGAGAGCCATTCCAATCACCCGATCGCTGAGTCGATTCGGACGGCTTATGGTGAACAGATTTCTAAGGAAGCTATCTCGAATTACAATGAAATCTCTGGTCATGGTATCGAAGTAACTATCGAAGGCAAGACCGTATTTGCAGGTAACGCACGTCTGATGGAGCGTGAGGGAATTGCTTATGAGGTCCCAGAGCAGAGCGGTACAGTTGTTCACATAGCGGTAGATCATCAATATGAAGGTTATCTGGTGATCGCTGATGAAGTGAAGGAGGACTCACTGCAGGCCATTCAGCGCCTCAAAAAGCTGGGAATACGCAAGACGGTGATGCTGACAGGTGATGCTTCCGCCGTAGCTGAAGATGTAGGGAAGCAGTTAGGGGTAGATGAGGTACACGCAGAGCTTTTACCACAGCATAAGGTAGAGGCCATCGAGAAGCTGGATCGTGATAAGTCTCCACGCGAGAAGATTATTTTTGTCGGAGACGGAATTAATGATACTCCTGTACTGGCTAGAGCCGATGTCGGCATCGCTATGGGAGGACTTGGTTCCGACGCTGCCATTGAAGCAGCAGATATTGTAATTATGACCGATGAGCCTTCGAAGATTGCTGTAGCTATCGGAATTGCCAAGCGTACTCGAGCCATCGTATGGCAAAATATTATTTTTGCTTTAGGTGTAAAAGCTATATTCCTTCTGCTCGGTGCATTTGGGATTGCCACGATGTGGGAGGCTGTATTCTCAGATGTAGGGGTAACCGTACTTGCCGTACTGAACAGTATTCGAGCTTTAAAAGTGCAAGACGAGGGTTAAGAATCTTTGGTGTATTAAATAAATGAACTCAACAAAAGTAAGCTTTAGGATTCCGGTTTTAGGGGTCTTAGGGCTTATTTTTTTTATTCTCCAGCAAAGAATTTGTCTATTTTTGCCGATATAGAAGATATATCCACATCAGGAGATATTATAACAAATGGAGTGAGGAGGCTATTTCATCGTGAATGAAAATGAAATGAAAGGAAACAAGATGAAAAAAATGAGAAAAAATGTAACGAAGAGAAAAGCGACGTCAATTCAACTTAAGTGGTCATCTGTTATATTAGCTATTGCAATCGTGCCGCTCATGGTAGCGACCATATTTTTACTTGATTATTTCGGCAATGTCACACGCACAGACAGTGAGCAAATGGCGCAGGACACCATTAATACGAACACATTCCGGATGGATGAGTGGCTATCCAACAAAACCTCGTCCGTAAAGGATCTGGTGTCCCAGCATCCTGAGTTCGATTTTACAAATCCGGCAAGTATCTTCCCTGTGATAGAAGTGCTGGAGGAAAGTGACAGTGAGACAGAAGGTTACAGTGTCATTAGTAAAGACGGCCAGTTAACCAATATGATGAACATGACCGCGAATGTAGCAGATGCGAGCTATTTCTTGAAAGCGAAAGAAACACATGCGCCTGTGTTGGGGGAAATGTCCTATCTGGAGCAGCTTGATAAATATATCATTCCAATCGTAGTTCCTGTCATGGATAAGGATAAGCAATTTATGGGAGGTATTGTCTTCTCGATTACTCCTGAAGTTCTTGCCCAAATGAGTAATGAAATTACTATGGCGGATACCGGATTTGGATACGTAATCTCAAATGATGGCATGTATTATACTTATCCAGACGTCAGTCGTATGGGCAAAAAAATTACCGATTACGCTAAAGAGCCGGCTCTTCAGAAGGTCGTTGACAAGATTTTGAGCAACAAAGAGGGGTCCGAAACTTATAAGGGCGAAGATGGTAAGAAAGTCATTACATACTTTAAGACAATTCCAGATACTGATCTGAAGCTTCTTGTAACAGTGCCGGAGAAAGAGGTTTTTGCCAAAGTGACCTCTGCACAAAGAACAGCAATGTTCATCTTACTGGCAGTTATACTTGTCATAATTTTTGTTTCACTGTACCTTACTCGTCTTATCGTTAGACCCATTAAAGCTATTTCCTCGACTATGAAAAAGGTGGCAGAGGGTCATCTGAATGAGAGGGTTAAAGTGCAGTCCGGAGATGAGATCGGCGAGATGAGTCAAAATATCAATGATATGATTGAGACACTCTCCGGTATTGTCAACAAGATTGATACAACAGTAGTGGAGGTTGCTTATTCCTCAGAAGGAATGCTGAAATCGGCTCAACGTTCGTCCTATACTTCAGCAGAGGTTGCTACAGTTATCCAAGAAGTAGCTCAAGGAATGGAAGAGCAATTTAGAGGCTCCGAGCAATCCGCAAGAGCAACGGAAGAGATGGCTGTAGGTTTGCAACGTATTGCTGAGTCCTCTGCAGCGGTATCAGATCAGGCTGAGACAGTCAACTCAGAAGTAGAGAGTGGCTATTTGGAAATTCAATCTACACTGCAACAGATGGCTGTTATCAGTTCCACAGCTAATCAGACTGCCGAGATGATTGGGAAATTAAGTGAGCAATCGGAACAAATCGGACAAATTGTGGATGTAATTTCTGAGATATCCAATCAGACAAGCTTATTATCTTTGAATGCTTCTATTGAGGCTGCCAGAGCTGGAGAACATGGTCGTGGCTTCGGTGTAGTTGCGAATGAGGTGAAAAAGTTAGCAGAGCGGACGAACAGTTCCATCATTAGTATAGTGGAGCTAATCGGCGGCATTCAGTCTTCAACAACAAGTGCAGCGGATTCCATGAAGAAGAGTATTGAGGAAATTGGCGATGGAATGGGGAAAATGCAAAACGTCGGTGTTTCCTTTGATCATATCCGTTCTTCGATCCGTGAAGTATCGTCGCAAATACAGGATGTGTCAGCAATTAATGAAGAGATGTCAGCCGGCACGGAAGAAATAACGGCTTCTATATCCGATATGCTCGGAATAGCTAAAGAATCTGCTGAGAATGCTCAGGCGGTCTCCTTAGCTTCAGGGGAGCAGACAGAGATTATGAAGGATGTCGTGTCCTCCGCGGAATCACTTAATGAAGTGATGTCTGTGCTGAAAGAAGAAATCGAAAAGTTTAAAAAGTAGGAGATAAACTGAGATTCATCTCCTAATAATACAAAAAATCGCTCTCTGGGAGCTGGCGGGTGATCTCACCCATTCCCAAAGTAGCGATTTTTTTATGAATTAAACGCTGTCTTCCAGCTGTAGGCTCTCGATGCCTGCACGTACAATGTTGCAGGAGTGGTTCAATTTCTGGGTTTCCTCTGTATTTAAATTAAGCTCCAGCAGCTCTTGAATCCCAGTGTTGCCTATGATGGCGGGCACGCCCGTGCATACACCGCTATGTCCGTACTCTCCATCCAGAATGGCGGATACGGCGATAATTTTGTGCTCATCATTCAGGATCGAACGGGTAATGTAGGCAAGTGCGCTGCCAATCCCGAAATGTGTGGAGCCTTTACGGGTGAAAATTTCCCAGCCGGCATCTTTTGTCTTG
This sequence comes from Paenibacillus sp. FSL R10-2778, assembly GCF_038593035.1. Taxonomy (NCBI): domain Bacteria; kingdom Bacillati; phylum Bacillota; class Bacilli; order Caryophanales; family Paenibacillaceae; genus Paenibacillus; species Paenibacillus sp. FSL R10-2778. The sequence goes on from NZ_CP151956.1 coordinate 498,921, forward strand.
CGGGAGATATCCTCCAGATCCAAATGCGGGAACCGCTCGCGATGCTGATCTAAAATTTGCAGAATAGGCTTGCCGCCAATTGTTACATGGGACCAAGCTACAAATTGGGATTCACCATGTTCACCTAAGGCGTAGCCATTAACACTACGCGGGTCAATGGAGAACACATCGGAGAGCAGGGTTTTTAGGCGCGACGAGTCAATGGAGGTCCCGGTACCAATAATTCTGTGGCGAGGCAGACCTGATATTTTCCAGACCATATAAGTGACAATATCGACCGGATTAGCGGCGACTACGAAAATTCCATCAAATCCCCCAGCCATGATGTTGGTAATGATTTCTCGAGTAATAACCGCAGAGGCTTCCAATACGTCAAGTCGGGTCTGCCCGGCTGTTGGATTAGCGCCAGCGGTTAAGATAACGACATCCATTTTTGCACAATCGCTATAGGTTCCGGCATACACCTTTGTGCGTGTGCTTGTGAAATCCATACAGTGCGAGAGATCAAGTGCTTGTGCCATAGCCCGATCATAGGTGCGGTCGATCATCATAATTTCGTCGCAAATGGCCTGATTAACCATGGAGTAAGCACAGCTTGAACCCACCATTCCGGCCCCGACGATGGCTACTTTTCTCGATTTACTTTTCAATTGCCTTGTCCTCACTCTCTAAAAGTTATACGCAGTATAGGCTTCCAAATGATATTTATTTCAGCATTAAGGTCTTTTGGAAGCTTATCGTTAGGTATGCTTATAGTTTAACGTATCCCTTCGCAAGTTACCTGACATCGGACTTGCAAAGATTATATTTTTTCTGTTTAATGCTGAATAGGTGACATGATAAGTTAGTTATTTCAGGAGATCTATCCCTATAGTGTATGTAAAGTGCTTAAAGAGGATGTAATAAGAGGATGGCTAATTGATGTCAGAAAAGGGTGAAAAGTAGAAAAAAGCAGAGGAGAACATAAGCTTGAGTTACAAGAGGTAAGAAGTCATCTCAAGGATATCGGGTAAGAACCCTGAGATGGCTTCTTAGGATTATTATTGATAATCATGGCTGCGGCAGCAGACTCCCCGAGGAGGTCATAGCCTTATAACGCTTGAACATAAAAAATCTCCAATGAACAATCATGCCGAAGGCTAAAATAAAGAACAAACCACCGGACTGTGGAATAGACACATAACGGTTAATAAATTCATGGAGTAAAGTGCGGACTAGAAGAAGTCCGAGCAGGATAAACGCAAAGCTCTTGGAGCGTTGAGCGTAAATTTGTCCATCACGTTGTTCAAAGTGGGTGCTGCGTATAAGAGGATACGCGAAGATGAACCAGCCAATCAAAAAGGCGACTGCCGCCCACCATAATGGGAATCTGACCGCAGGTGCCACAAACATGGCAAAACCCGTCGACATACCGAGAGGTGGAATCCATATTTTTCGAATAGTAACCGGACGTGCGCTTGCTTTTAGACGAATGAAAATAACCATCAGCGCCATGAACAAAGCCCCTAATGTGGAGCCAATATGTAGAAGCGAGGGGTTTATGTTACCCATGATACACGACCTCTCTATGATTTCAGTCACTTGTATCTTCATTATAACAGAAAAACGATGGCAAAACATTGAAGTGTATTGGCTCCATCCCCGCAACAATTCCAGCAGAGGAATTTTTTCTTAAAGGAACGATACATACAAAAATCCCCGCCAGAGCATACTCTGACGAGGATTTATTGATGTGAATATTATTATCTCAGCCCAGACTTACGAACGGCTGCGTCCACTTGTCGAGCGAAGAATAAGGCTCACGATAAAGATCAGCACAACGGCACCGATCAAAGAAGGGAAGAAGTAGAAATCACTTACTTTAGGTCCCCAGCTTCCCAGAAGCACGCCACCCAGCCATGAACCGATAATACCAGCGATGATATTACCGATAACACCACCAGGAATATCTCTGCCCATAATCAGACCAGCCAACCAACCAATAACCCCACCAACGATTAACATCCATAGAAAACTCATGTTACTTCAACTCCTTCGTTTTGTTGTTTGCGATGTCTACTATTAACCTTTGTGACCATCTTTAAACCACATGGAAAAACTTACTTCTTCCGGAATGGTTAGGAAGTAGGCTCTAAATGCAGTTTCGATAATGTATTACAACTATAAACATGCTATAGTGAAAAAATATTATAAAATTATGAGTAAACCCCTATTAGTAAAGGGTAAGTAAGAAGTAATACAATACATAAAAGATAAAGGAGCCACTATTATGGAACGGGCTAATGAGGCATTGTTTTATGCAGGAACGTATAACTCTGAGAACGAGAAGGCGATTCAGTTATGTGCGCTTAGTCTTTTGTCGGGGGAAATGAGAATTCTTGAGGGTACCGAGGGAATTGAGAATCCATCGTTTTTAGCTGTGAATAAAGCAGGCAGCGTGTTGTATGCAGTTAGTGAGAAGGATCAAGGTGAGGTTTACGCATATGCAATTGATCCCGCAACTAAAGCGTTGAAATCACTTGGAAGTCGTCCTACGGAAGGTGGCGCTCCTTGTTATGTCTCCATTAGTCCTAAGGAAGATTACATATTCGTCTCCAATTACTCAGGAGGCAATGTTAATGCTTTTCCTGTAAATGAAGATGGTTCGCTTCAAGAGATGTCCGACCAAGTAAAACATGTGGGTTCAGGCATTCGTGAAGACCGTCAGGAGGCTCCGCATCCGCACTCTGTCATTCCGGACGCAAGTGGTAGACATGTGCTGGTGTGCGATTTGGGACTGGATCAAATTGTGATCTATCGCCCTGAAGAGGGCAAACTGGTAAAACATCGTGAGCTTAATCTGCCACCTGGTTCAGGTCCACGTCATCTGGCGGTGCATCCCTCTGGACAATGGATCTACCTGGCGAATGAACTGAATTGTACAGTAACGGCATTTGCTAATGATGAACAGGATGCAAATCTAAATGTTTTACAGCATCTTAGCACGCTTCCTGAAAATTATACTGCCGGTAGTGACGATACAGCTTCCGATATTCATGTCTCCCCTTGTGGCAGATTCCTGTATGTCTCCAATCGGGGACAAGACAGTATCGCCCTGTTCCATATCGATGAATTAACGGGTCTGCTTGAAGCAGTGGATTGGCAGGGTACCGGCGGGCGTACTCCGCGTAACTTTGCAATTATTGGGGATAAGCTGCTTGCTGCTAATCAGAATAGTGATAATATTACCTCGTTCTCTATCGATAGTGAGAGTGGCAGATTAATCCCTACAGGAAATGAATTGGAAATGAAGTCACCTGTTTGTGTGCAAGCGTTGTAGGCTGAGACTAGGTTATTGTATGTCGTAAAAATAAGGGCTATTCCCGTATCCATTCATTTTTTCGTGAGTGGAGGTTGGGAATAGCCCTATTTTGCAAATGAAGTCCTAAGGATAATAGCAAGTGATTTTTAAAATGTATTTCGGATACCTAAATCGTAAAAACCGATGTCATCCAGCATGATCCGGTCGCCTTCTTCATCAAGATAGAAGGTGATTTCTGTCAGGTTATCAGGATCCAGCTCTGGTTCTTCCTCTTGAAATTGTTCGAACGGCATCTCGTAGGTTTGAAATACAGCTTCGGAAAGGTCACCGTATTTGCCATCGTTTATCCGCTCTTCAAGCCATGGGAATAACGTGAACTGAGTTTGTGGAAGCGGCAGTATGTCCATTACTTCATCCAACGTCAAGCGGGCTGAGGTATCATTATGGTCAGTTAACTCCACCTCAACCTTTGGAGGTAGTGGAACATCCATTTCTTCACTAATGTCACCATTCAGATTTGCCATAGAGAACGTAAGGCCATCTGCCCCTAAAAGAGCAGTTTCAGTACGGACACTGCCGTTAAGCTTAATGTTGTAATAAGCTTCTTCGTTTTTGCTGGCTGTGCGTTCAAGGACAACACCATAGGTCGCTTTGCTTTTCGACTCCCGGTCTTTAGCCAGCTCTTCTGACCAAGAAACACCCGATGCTTCTGCTGTTCCCAGTTCTACTGTGTTTTTGTTACGGTCATCGTCGAATGTGGCTACAGGACGATATCCCCCGCTTTGGAATCGATTGTAGTAGGCGGTATCTGGTAACCACTTCAGCCCGCTGCGATAATCCCGGAACAAGCTTTGGTATTCCTCTTTTTCATGCAAGGTGGTCTCCAAGAAAGCTGATACATAGACCTTAGCGATTTGCCGTTGTTTGTCTGCATCCATGATTTGTGCCCGATTTAAAAAGAGTCCAGCTGGCAAGGTCTGATCATACCCGCCCCAATCGCTGTTGAATTGACTGTGATTGGCGTCCGCAATATACAGCGAGCTTTTGAAAGCAGACGATCCTTGGGAATAGGAGGTACGTATATACTGCCGATCACCATAGAAATCATGTACATCTCCATCGCGGGCTCCCTGGAGGGTCAAATAATTGATGTCTTTGAGACGGGCTTGCTGGTCATCTATCGTTTTGTCCGTTGGTGCAAGCGCGATTACAGAGGTTATATTAAAGCGATTAACTGCCGCCATCACCGGATCATCCTTGAACCAACGAGTGGCATCCGCGGCCATAGCTACGGCTTGTCCTCCGCGGCTATGGCCGAGCAGGGCGGTTTTTGTGAAATCTATTTTCTGATAAAAAGGACTGCCCGGATCATCTGAAAAGTCTGCTAGCTGCTCTAAATGTTTCAGTAGGGTCCAAGTCCGTACTTTAAAATCATTGTCCGGAATACCGGACCAAGCAGAATAATTCAGGAAATTCTCATCGAGCGAGATCGCGATAAATCCCCGGCTTGCCAATAGTTCGCCGAGATAAGCGTACCCGCCATCAGAGTAATCCTCCATCATATGATTGCCGTGCACCATCAGTACTACTGGATATGGACCTTCGCCTTCTGGCATCCATACGCGACCATTCAAGGGAAGTGCCTTATAATCGAAACCCCAGAATAAAGTGCGCAGCTTTGACCAATCCTTAATATAAGCAGAAGCATCGGCCGTAGAGGATATCAAGCTTGTATCCTTACCGTATTCGGCACGATGTAGATCGGTACCACTGGCATAGGTGAAGGTCTGATAAGCTAGATTACCTGGTTTTCCAGGATCGGAGGCTGTAAGTGGAACAACTTCCGTATCGTTGATGTCGACCGACTCTGAAATAGGCAGTTCTTGCACTCCGCTTGCCAGCGCAAGTGGGGAAAAAGTCACTGCCACTGTTAGCAGAAGTCCTAATGTTATTCTTTTGCTGCGGAGCAGGCCAATGGCTAATCCGCCTAGTGCTCCTAGCAGTGCAAGCACGACCGCAATGACAACCGCAGCCTCAATTTCAAAATCTGCATAATATAAGATTAGTAGAATAGCTCCAAAATCACTCAATACACAGCCTGCGAATAATCTTGGGATACGCAGTCCGGTCAACGCTAGCAGAACAGCCAAGATATTGCCGGAAATCGCCAGCAGGACAGTGCCTGCACCTGCAGCAAGAGCGATATCGGTAGGTTTACCTAATCCAGTAGGAATGCCTAACACGGCAGTACTAAAGGCTAAAAAGCATACTATCCACAGACCGGCTATAGCTGTTCTCCAAACTGCTGTATCGTAACGGTAGGTTCCCCTAATTCTTCGTCCAATTTCTTGAGCCATACGTCTGTGGAGCCGCGGTTTCAACGGCGCAGGGACGTACTCTAAATCCATACCCATGACTCTCTCCCCTGACATAAAGCGGTAATTTCTCTTAACCCATAAGCTGTAGCAATAATATTACTTTATAGCATCAATAACAAGTGGATCTTACAGGAACCGACCCCATAGCTTGTATGGTGTGGTGTGTGTGAGTTTTCTTTGACATAGGCTGGAAAAAAAGGTTTGACACAGTTAAAGGGTTTCAGTATTATATCCATATAAACCAACTAAGTAGATAGGAATAATTGAAGAAAGTTCTTACCGTACGAACGGAGGAACGCCTGCATTAGGCTCGCAGACACGGTCTTAGGACCGGTTTGACCTGCCATACGTAGGCTTTCCTCCGTTCTTTTTGTGTTACCCAAGGGTTTGTCTGGTACGAAAAAACATGGGGGAGTGGAAAAGATGAAGAAAAAGATGAATAAAGGGCTTCTTGTAGGGTTTAGCTTGTTGCTGACGGCAGGGCTTACTGCTGCTTGCGGCAGCAATAACAATAACGGCAATAGTGCTAGTCCGGCAACAGACGCACCAGCAACAACCAATTCAGCGGAGGCCACAAATGCGGCTGAAGCCACCAAAACTCCATCTAAAGATCCAGTAGAACTACTGAACGTATCTTATGACCCTACTCGCGAATTGTACGAGAATTATAATAAAGCTTTTGCTGCCTATTGGGAGAAAGAAACAGGACAGAAGGTCACCATTAAACAATCCCACGGTGGATCGGGGAAACAAAGCCGTGCTGTGCTTGATGGCCTGGAAGCGGATGTTGTGACATTAGCACTTGGTTATGATATTGATGCCTTGCAGGAAAAGGGACTGATCAACGAGGGCTGGCAAAGTAAATTCGATCATAACAGCTCGCCTTACACCTCGACTATCGTGTTCCTTGTACGCAAAGGGAATCCGAAAGGAATCAAGGATTGGCCAGATCTGCTCAAAGAGGGCGTAGAGGTTATTACACCAAACCCGAAAACATCAGGTGGAGCACGCTGGAACTACTTGGCGGCTTGGGGTTATGCACTAGACCAGAACAATAACGATGAGGCTAAGGCTGAGGAATTTGTAAAAGAACTGTTCAAGCATGTGCCAGTGCTGGATACCGGCGCGCGTGGATCTACGACAACGTTTGTGGAGCGTGGAATTGGTGATGTGCTGATCGCATGGGAGAATGAAGCCTATTTATCCGTGGAAGAGCTTGGACCGGACAAATTTGATATCGTGAATCCTTCGGAGAGCATTCTGGCTGAACCGCCAGTAGCTATAGTAGATAAGGTTGTGGACAAAAGAGACACGCGTGAGGTATCCGAGGCGTACCTGAAGTATCTCTATAGTGAAGAGGGACAAAAAATCGCGGCTGAGAACTATTACCGTCCTACATTAGATAGTGTGAAAGAAGAATACAAAGATAAGTTCCCGGAAATCAAGCTGTTCACATTGGCTGACAAATTCGGAACCTGGAAAGAAACGCAAGAGAAGCATTTTAATGATGGCGGGATCTTTGACAAGATTTATGTGCCGGGTGCCAAATAACAGATGAATGAAATGCAGGATATGATTATTGAGATTTGTCCCGGTAGGGGCTGATCGGCTAAAAGGCCGAAGGCGAGAAAGGATGAATAGGGGATGAATGTCACCACTACGGCTGCACCAGCAGCAACGCGGCGCAAAATACTGCCCGGCTTCGGGCTGACGATGGGCTACAGTGTTTTATACCTGAGTCTAGTGGTTCTACTGCCACTTTCGGCGCTACTGTTCAATTCTACAGGTCTGAGCTGGGCGAAATTCTGGGATGTAGCTACGGACCCGCGGGTATTAGCTTCGTATCGTGTGAGCCTGTCGACAGCTGCTGCGGCTGCTTTTGTAGATGCAATTCTAGGTCTTTTGCTGGCGTGGGTACTGGTACGTTATGAATTTCCGGGCAAAAGAATATTTGATGCGCTGATCGATCTCCCGTTTGCCTTGCCGACAGCTGTAGCTGGTGTCTCCTTGACGGCGCTCTATGCAGGCAATGGCTGGATTGGGTCTTGGCTTGAGCCGCTGGGATTAAAGGTGGCATTCACTCCGCTCGGGATTACCTTGGCTTTGATGTTCATCGGCATACCGTTCGTTGTCCGGACGGTGCAGCCGGTGCTGGAGGATTTGGACAGAGATATGGAGGAGGCTTCGGCAACCCTTGGCGCAGGCCGCTGGAGAACCTTTCGTTCAGTAGTTCTGCCTGAGCTGTTTCCGCCACTGCTAACAGGTTTTGCTCTAGCTTTTGCTCGGGGCATCGGTGAATTCGGCTCCGTCGTGTTCATCTCCGGTAACATGCCGATGAGGACGGAGATTGCTCCGCTGCTTATTATGTCTAAACTGGAGCAATATGATTATGCCGGAGCTACCGCCGTTGCCCTGCTATTGCTCCTCATCTCTTTCTTAATGTTACTTGTTATTAATACACTTCAGCGCTGGGTTCGTAAGACTTCTCGTTGAGGGTAATCGCCGTGACAGCAGACGTCCGAACATGTTCAAACTTACTCGGAGACACTCGATATCTGCCGTTGATATTGAATATTCCAAGCTATCTTGTCTTCGTAAAACCCTTTAAAGGAGGAATAATTTTGGCCGGTACCGTCCCTCTCCATACCCCCCGGCTACAAAAGAATGCGTCCTCGTCCGCGACAACGGAAACCCCAATTGTAAAATGGGTGTTGATCGGAGCGGCTGGGCTAGTCCTTTTTTGGCTGATTGCTCTGCCATTAGTTGTTGTGTTAACCGAGGCACTTAAGAAGGGCTGGGACGTATATATTGCTGCCCTGACTGATCCGGATGCCCGCTCAGCGCTGCGATTGACGCTGCTTGTTGCGGCGATAACTGTGCCTCTGAATACCTTTTTTGGTGTAACAGCGGCGTGGGCTGTAACCAAGTTCCGTTTCCGCGGCAAAGGGTTTCTGATCACCTTGATTGATCTCCCTTTTGCAGTCTCGCCAGTCATCGGCGGCCTAATCTTTGTACTCGTCTTCGGAGCAAACGGATGGTTTGGCCCTTGGCTGAGCGCCCATGATATTAAGATCGTATTTGCGCTTCCGGGTATCGTGCTAGCCACGTTGTTTGTGACGTTTCCTTTTGTAGCGCGTGAGTTAATCCCGCTGATGGAGGATCAGGGTACACAGGAGGAAGAAGCGGCAATTACACTCGGCGCACATGGGTGGCAAATCTTTTTCAGAGTCACGCTGCCTAATATTAAATGGGGGTTACTATACGGCATTATTTTGTGTAATGCGCGGGCCATGGGTGAGTTTGGTGCGGTTTCTGTGGTGTCCGGGCACATCCGTGGGGAGACGAATACGCTGCCGCTGCATGTTGAGATTTTGTACAACGAATATCAATTTTCAGCATCTTTTGCAGTAGCTTCTTTGCTCCTGTTATTGGCTTTGGTAACGATGATTATTAAAAGCTGGTTGTCGCGAAAAAATGCCCATTGACATGACTTTTAGTTCCATGCTAAGTTAATTCATAGTATACTGGTTGGTAATAACGGAATTGAAGAAAAAAGGAATTTAGGCGGATATAATCCTTTGGTGAGAAAGGGAGGCTAGAGAATGGCTAAACCGCTGAAAGTGGACGATTTATGGCTTACGCGGATTGCAGGACTTCTGGATGATATGGAATTTGGCTCATTGCATATTGTGGTTCATGAAGGTCAGATTGTTCAGATGGAGCGTACGGAACGCAAACGGTTTGAGAATAGCAGTGGCAACGCAAATGGACGTTATATTGGTGAAAGCGGCAGCCGGCGGGCCGATTCTCAATCGGCGGGACGTTGATTCAATCTCTGGGCAATCATAAAGGTATATATCATCTTTTTGGATAAAAGATTATGGAGTTGTCACATAAGCCACGAAATGGCTGTTGGGGCAACTCCTTTTTCTTCGTATGCTTGATATTTGGCACGTATGACGCACCATATGACGCACCCTATCGGACTCAGTTGACGCTAAACACAGTATTATGCCACATTTGCCCCGCTAACGGACCGCATAGCCGCTATTGGCATAAAAAACACCACATATGGACCTGATTCTAAGCAATAACGTCCCTGGAGTCCGAAACCACGCTTAAAAAGCTGAAAAGGTGCAAATAACGTCATCTGGGTCCCTAGGTCGCAGGAATGATGAGTGTTGAAGCAGACCGCCTAACAGTAAGAACACAGCAAGATGTCATCCGGGTTCGTAGGTCGCCGGAAATGATGAGTGTTGAAGCAGACCGCTCATGAGTAAGAACACAGCAATATGTCATCTGGGTCCGTAAGTCGCTGGGAATGATGAGTGTTGAAGCAGACCGCTCATTAGTAAGAACATACAATACGTCATCTGGGTCCGTAAGTCGCAGGAATGATGAGTGTTGAAGCAGACCGCCCACCAGTAAGAACACAGCAATACGTCATCCGGGTCCATAGGTCGCAGAGGATGATCTGTCTCTTTACGACATATACAAATGATCAGCCCGTAGGGCAGCTACATATTTTGATGACGCAGTACGTTTGTTAATAACGAGGGGCTTGGCGTGAGGCGGATACGCCCTCCATCAACAGGATGAACGCAGTAATGGCGTGCATAATCCAACCAACGATCGGAACAAAAGCTAAAATCGAGGTGATAATGCCCAGAACGTTCCCCATGAATGGTTTATGTTCTCTTTGCAGCACAACAACGGCTACAGCATGAAGCAAAAAGGCAATGGCCAAAGGGACCCAACCATTAGCAATGATAAAGAGTCCGCCAATCAACGGCAGAGCCAGAAAAGCTTCATAAAGGCATGTTCCCCATTTAAACAGCTTGGCTACAGGAGACATAATGCTTCACCCACCCTTTTAAAAATATTGTTACAGATACTATTCCACACAGTCAGTAAAGGAATTCAAGAATATAATGCTTATCCCTCAGTTTCAAAAACATCCCTAGCAGTGAGCCTTGCCTGTGAACCATGCAGTCGTATATAGTGGGAACAGCAATGCTGAACGGAGGAGTGCGGATGGAAACAACAAGTAAGCTTGATATACGCCATGAACAGCCTTCAGTGGAACAGTATTTGGCACTGAGAAAAGAAGCTGGGCTGAGTGAAATGAGTGTGGAAGGTGCAACGATCGGTTTGCCTCGTTCTAATTTTGCGGTAACTTTGTATGAGGAGAATAACCTAATCGGGATGGGACGGGTGATTGGCGATGGGGGATGCTTTTTTCAGGTCACGGATATCGCGGTCAAGCCTTCACATCAAGGACGAGGTTTGGGAAAGCTGATCATGCAGGAAATCAGGAAGTTCCTTACTACTGTACCGGACAAGGCGTATGTAAGTCTGATTGCAGATGGAGAAGCCTCGAAGCTCTATGCACAATATGGATTTGAATCGGTTATGCCACATTCTCAGGGAATGTTTTTGCGTCGCTAAGCTAAGGCGAATTCATGCTGCTTTTTTAGTAGAGAGTGCCCCTTGTATTGGTTAAGGGGTTTTTGGTCTGGAAGTGGAGTAGTAGGCGCGATCTGGTTTCGATCGGATTTGAGCGGATAAATAATGTTTAAAGGCTGTAAGGGAAAAGCTATTCAGATGAGCATCAAAAAAATAATAGAGCAGGAAGGCTGCACGATAATGGCCTTGCTCGTAGAATGTGAGGAACAACAAGATGGATGTTGTAATATTGGGCGCTTCAGGAACGATTGGAAAGGCAATTGTACAGGAGGCATTAAAAAGAAAACACGAAGTAACAGCTGCGGTACGCAATCCAGAGTCAGTAACTCTCGAACACGAGCGTTTACATGTAACAACGGTGGATATTCTTGATCCGGCTTCAGTAGCGGCTGCGGTCCGTGGCCATGAAGAGGTAATCAGTGCTTATGGACCAGGAGCGGGCCACGAGCAGGATCTGATTACGGCGGCAAAAGCGTTGGTGGAGGGTATGCAGACGGCAGGGTTAAATCGGCTGTTGGTTGTTGGAGGTGCAGGTAGCTTAAAGACTGAAACTGGAGAGCTGCTGATGAATACACCGGATTTTCCTGAAGAGTTTAAACCAGTTGCAGAGGCGCATGCGCAGGCTTATGAGATTTACAAAAATACAGAATTGGATTATACGTATCTCAGTCCTGCTGCGGTAGTTCATCCAGGTCGTCGTACAGGTCATTTCCGCATCGGATTGGACCGTCTTATTCTAGATGAGAATGGTGAAAGCAAGATTAGTGTGGAGGATTTCGCTGTAGCTATGGTGGACGAGCTGGAGGAAGGGAATTTTAGTCGGGCCAGATTTACTGTCGCTTACTGATATCAGACTTGCGCCGGACTTGCGCTCGGACTTGTACTTGGAATTGCGTGTGAAGCTTTGGAACGGTAGATAGCGGAAAGGGGCTAAATCATGTATCTGGTAACTGCTGAGCAAATGAGGCAGCTGGACAGCGAAACGATCCAGCAGCTGGGGATTCCAGCGATTGCGCTGATGGAGAATGCGGGAAGAGTTATCGCAGAGGAGATCATCGCGCTTTGCCGGGAGAGAGGCGGGGCAGGCTGCAGGAATGCAGCCAAAGGGAACGATCGGGCTAAAGGAGGCCGCGCTGGGTGACCCAGGCAAGGCATTTAAGGTCAGCGCAGATCATGCGCTGACGCTTGCCTCTGCCGCCGCCGAGCGATGGTTCATCCTCGTCGGCAAAGGCAACAACGGCGGCGATGGCCTCGCCGCCGCACGGTACCTTCGCGAGACCGGCATCGCCGTCACGCTCGTCTATGCGGTGCCGCCGGAGTTGCTCTCCGGCGAGGCCGCCCTGCAGCGCGATGCGGCTGCAGCCATGGGCCTGCCTGCCGTAGTATACGGCAGGGATCGGCTGGACCTTGCCGAGTGCAGCGGCATCCTGGATGCGCTGCTCGGCACCGGCGGCGCGGGAGCCCCGCGCGGCGCCTATGCGGAGCTGATTGCCGCAGCGAACAGCAGCGGCAAGGTCATTGTGTCCGCGGACATCCCCAGTGGTCTGAACGCGGACACAGGAGAGACGCATGAGCCTTGCATTCATGCGTCAGTGACGGTATGCCTCGCGTTTCTCAAGCGAGGCCTCCTGCAATACCCCGGTGCAGGCGCAGCGGGGCATGTCAAGGTACGGGCCATCGGCATTCCGACTGCTCTGGCTCTTAACAGCGGTGTGCAGACTCATCTGCTGACACCGGAAGTGCTGCATGCCCATTTGGGTGTCGATCTGGCCCGGCGGCGGTCGCCAGAAGGCCATAAGGGAACTTATGGGCATGTACTCCTTGCTGCCGGCACCTTACGGATGAGCGGCGCCGGACTACTGGCAGCCCGTGCTGCGCTGCGCACGGGCTGCGGACTGGTGACGTGGGCGCTTCCTAAGAAGCTGTTACCTTCCGTCATCGGTGTTGTTCCTGAACTCATGCTGGCTGATGTAGGTGGCAGTGAAGAGGGAAACTGGGAGGCTGAGACCGCGCCCGAGCTACTGAAGTTAAGCGAAGAGCGAGATGTAATCGCTGTGGGACCAGGTCTTGGACGGTTCCCGGGTGATACAGATTGGCTTCGCAGTCTTTGGGAAGGCAGTGATTGCCCGCTGGTTATCGATGCGGATGCTTTAAATATTCTGGCTGACTCCGATTATAAGAGTTGGGCGCGGCGCCGTCATTCTGTAATTCTGACACCTCACCCAGGCGAAATGGCTCGCCTGGCTAACCTAACTACGGCTGAGGTCCAACGTGACCGAATCGGTCTGGCTATGGACTATGCCAAGGAGCATGGGGTTACGCTTGTGTTAAAAGGAGCACATACCGTGATAGCAACTCCTGAAGGGCAAGCTTATGTAAATACCACAGGCCATCCCGGCATGGGCACTGGTGGAGCTGGTGATGTGCTAACGGGCATGATTTCCAGCCTGCTGGCTCAGGGACTTCATGCTACGCAGGCAGCAGCTTTTGGGGTATACCTGCACGGATTAGCAGGAGAGGAAGCAGCCCGTCAGCGGAATAATCCGGCGGCTATTATTGCCGGAGATATCATTGAAGCGCTTTGAGTATCCCTAATAAAGCTTATGACAGCAGTAAGCAGAGCAGTGGCAGAAATAGGGCGAATACTGGCAGCAACAGAGGAAACCTTTCTACACCAAGCTGGGTCACTCTGAGAAGGAGTAGTCCCAGGACTCCACCCAGACCCCATAGCAGATACTCTGCACCTTGTTCCGCTGCCAGCCATAGACCTGCACCAAAACCCGTGACGACATATACAGCAAGGGGCAGGATAGGGGATTTGGAGCGCAGAATACGCAGCAGTACATCTGCTACTAACGCCGCAGGCAATCCATAAGCATAAATGGCATAAGGAATCGATAGTGGCCAGCCTTCAGGAATTCCATCGGATTGTGGAAATCCAAGCATAAGTAAGGTAATAAGGACGTAAGTTAGCCCTGCGCAGGCTAATTTGGTTAATGCGTACATGCCACTGCTTAGGCGGACAGAAGAGATATCATAATCATTTATCTTATTCATTTGATATACATTCCTCTCGTGGTGTAATGCATCAGCTGGTGACCATGTCTCCACCATTGACATGAATACATGTCCCGGTAACATACGAAGAATCCGGTCCCGCTAAATAAAGATAGGCTCCTGCTAACTCATATGGCTGTGCGGCACGTTTAAAGGGTGTATCCGTCCCAAATACACTAACCTCATCTGCAGAGTAGCTGGAGGGAATTAGTGGTGTCCATACAGGTCCGGGAGCTACGCTATTGACACGAATGCCAGAGTCTACGAGTGATAAGGCTAAAGAGCGGGTAAAGGAGACGATCGCGCCTTTAGTTGAGGAATAATCTATAAGCTCTTTATTTCCTTGATAGGCAGTAATGGAAGCAGTGTTGATGATGGCTGCGCCTTTTTTTAGATGTGGAAGTGCAGCTTGTGTCAGGTAAAAGAATGGAAATATATTCGTCTGAAACGTTTGGTAGAGCTGTGCTTCCGTGATATCCAGAATACTTTTTTGCGGATACTGGACGCCATGATTGTTGACGAGGATGTCCAGCTTGCCAAAAGTGCGAAGGGTATGCTCCACAGCCTTGAAGCAGTTTTCCTTATGGCGTAAATCAACTTCGATCCGCAAACAACGTTGCCCTAATTCTTCAATTCGCCGCTGAGTGACCTCTGCATCTGAAGCTTCGTATAAATAAGCTATAGCAACATCTGCGCCTTCCTTTGCAAAAGCAATGGCTGCCGCTTTACCAATTCCGCTGTCGCCTCCGGTGATGAGCGCAATTTTTCCTTTTAGCTTTCCGCTGCCGGTGATCTCCGGATTTTCACTGATGGGGCGAGGATTCATTAGACTCTCTAGACCAGGCTGACGGTCTTGGTGCTGTGGGGGAAAAGCAATAGGCTGTTCCTTACATATCGTTTGTTCCCCATAATAGGGGTAGGTGGGGTTCATTTTTACATACACTCCTCCTTGCCTTCTATCTTCCGTATATTTCTATGCATGCGCCTAGAAAAGCGTGCGCTGTTATCCGGTCCTGCCTGTGTTTATAACCTAGTTCGAGGGAGCGTTTGTCAGAGATGAATGATTGGCGAAACATAGATTATCTGAATCGTGGAACTCCAGTGCAAAAAGAGGTCTATACCCTGTTAAGAAAATTAAATATTATGAGTTTGCTGGCCGACTATAACCCGGTGCTGGTTGGCACAGTGCCGCTTGGAATTCAGGTGAAGGGCAGCGATCTGGATATTATTTGTGAGGTGCATGATTCCGTAAAGTTTACGGACATTGTTAGTCGATATTTCGGAACCATGGATGAGTTTACTAGTGTATCGCGTGTGGTTGATGGGGTCCCACGAACGAAAATTAACTTTATGGCCGGTGGCTGGCCTATAGAACTGTTTGGGCAGCCGCGACCCACAGCTCTGCAGAATGGTTACTTACATATGATCATTGAAGCGGAAATTCTAGCTCAGCTGGATAATGA
Organism: Paenibacillus sp. FSL R10-2778; assembly: GCF_038593035.1. Classification (NCBI taxonomy): domain Bacteria; kingdom Bacillati; phylum Bacillota; class Bacilli; order Caryophanales; family Paenibacillaceae; genus Paenibacillus; species Paenibacillus sp. FSL R10-2778. Next base: position 514,586 of record NZ_CP151956.1, read on the forward strand.
TTTTCGCCAGCAGATCATTACAATGAAAACAAACGGGTGGAAGACCGAACCTGCCTTCGCGCAAGTGCTGGGCCTGGAAGGTGACCCTTATGAAGCGCTGCTGATGCTGGAAAAGCTTCCGCGGAGTGCTCTTTATGCTCTTTGTCATTCTATACAAGCGAGGGGATAGACATGAATTATCGAGAGATGATTGCGGATGATTATGAAGCTGCCTACCAGCTATGGGGAAATACAGAGGGAATGGGACTTAGTGAAGCGGATTCGAGACTGGAGATTACGTGTTATCTGGAGCGTAATGCTGGCTTCAGCCAGATCTGCGAGAATGAAGACGGCCGGATTGTAGGAACTGCATTGTGTGGACATGATGGGCGAAGAGGTTATATGTATCATGTTGCAGTTAGTAATGACTGCCGAGGCATGGGCATCGGGCGTGAGCTTGTAAAGCGTTGTCTCGGTAATTTACATGCAGCTGGTATCGCAAAATGTCATCTGATGGTGATTGGAACCAATGAACAAGGAAGAGGATTCTGGGAAGGGATAGGCTGGCAGTATAGAGGTGGAATTATGTTATACTCCCAGGATATCTTGTGATACATAAGATGCGAAATGAAAATACTATCTAAGTAAAATATCATTAGATTAGAAGTGGATATATCACAGCAAATGTAACGGTGAACTCCGACTGCCAGTGCAGTATACTATATATGAGTTTGATAATTGCCTATTTTGCAGGCAGGAGGTCTTTTATGCGTTTTAAAGATGTGTTTTCAATTATTGGTCCGGCCATGGTCGGGCCTTCAAGCTCGCATACAGCCGGTGCGGCACGGATCGGAAGGGCTGCAAGGCAGGTGCTGGGTGAAGTTCCGCGTGTGGCAGAAGTGACGTTTTTTGGTTCTTTTGCAGCTACTTATCAGGGCCATGGCACAGACAGGGCTATTGTCGGAGGACTTTTGGATTACGCTACCGATGATCATCGGTTACCCGACTCTCTGGAGTTAGCGGCTGAAGCTGGGATGGACGTATCTTTTGAGCAAGGAACGGGATTGTTTCCTCATCCTAACACAGTTAAACTGCATCTTATCGGACAAGAGACAGGAAGTGAGCTGACTTTAACGGGGACATCCATCGGTGGTGGAAACATTGAGATCGTCGATGTGGATGGTTTTGGAGTAAAGCTTACGGGAATGTATCCGACGGTATTGATTCATCATATGGATTATTTAGGTGTTCTGGCGAGTGTTACAGAAGTGATGCGTAACGGACAATTTAATATAGGGCATATGTCTCTGGATCGGAAGAATCGCAGCGGTGCAGCCTTAACGGTACTGGAGCTGGATGAAGCTGCTACTCCAGAGCTTATTGAAGCGCTTAAAGCGCTCACTGCGGTGAAATCGGTGAAATTGGTTAATTTAAACGAGGGTAAGCAAGATGAGAAGGGGAAGGAAAGCTTAACATGAATTTTCAAACACTTAGTCAACTGGCTGTATTATGTGAGGAACGTGGTCTTACCATTGGAGCCCTTATGCTTGAAGAGCAAAGCGCGGAATCGGGACGTTCCAGTGAACAGGAATTTGCCACTATGCGTGAATATTATGGGGTGATGAAAGAGGCTGTTCATCGTGGGATGCATGAAGATACCACTTCGCGCAGCGGTCTTACGGGAATGGATGCCCAGCGTGTAGGAGCCTATAACGCAGCAGATGAACCATGCCTAGGTGGACCCGCTGGTCAAGCAATGGCCTATGCCTTGGCTGTGTCCGAGGTTAATGCCTCAATGGGCCGCATAATTGCTACACCTACCGCAGGTTCATGCGGAATTATTCCGGGTGTATTTCTCAGCTGCCAGGAACGGTTTGGCTGGGATGATGACTATATGGTTACCGGTTTGTTCGCTGCAGGAGCGATCGGTTATGTCATTGCCAACAATTCGTTTGTATCTGGTGCAGAGGGTGGCTGTCAGGCGGAGGTCGGGTCGGCCATCGGGATGGCGGCAGGAGCTTTAACCGAACTGCGTGGAGGAACGCCTGCACAAGCAGTGCATGCTGTTGGACTGGCGCTTAAGAACACCTTAGGACTGATTTGTGATCCGGTGGGAGGACTTGTAGAGATTCCTTGTATCGTTAGAAACGGATTCGGTGCAGTGACCGCGCTCGCCGCCGCCGATATGGCACTGGCTGGCGTACGTAGCGTGATTCCTTCAGATGAAGTAATCAAGGTCATGCTTGAGGTAGGCTCAGCTATGCCAGAAAAACACCGCGAGACCGCAGGTGGCGGATTAGCACAGACACCTACCGGCCGCAAGATCATGCAGGATTTACGTAAAAAGAAGTGATTTTAGAGCATTTTGAAACGTTCCAACTGTTCCCATAATCCTTCCTTCCGAAGGATTTCTGCTTGTTTGGGTCCCAAAAGGTCAAAGTGGGGGAATGGCGAACGATTATGAATATATTTAGCCGGCAGTCCATTTTCCTCACACCAATATGTTAGTCTGGTCAGGTCACTACAGCCGACCTTGGTGACAGTAGTCATGCCGGGAAAACGCGGGTCTAGCCAGTAATGGGTTAAGAAAGCGATCTCTCCTGCGGAGACAGCCTTTTTCCAGCGGGTTAATTCTTCTCTGTTGATGCCGAAGGCCATTACGTCTCCTCCTTATGTAGTATAGTTGACAACATTATAACCCATTGAAAGGGGATTACATCATGAACGGACAGGTAAGAGCCGATATTCGTCCTGGGCTTGAAGTGGATATTGTGCTTAAGCAGGATCAGCCGACGGGTAAGCTAACACATGGAACGGTAAAGGATATTCTCACGAACTCACCTCGACATCCGCATGGCATCAAGGTGCGTTTAACCAGTGGACAGGTAGGACGAGTTAAGAATATTGTTGCTAACTAACAACAATAAACTTTACCTTTGATTTTTATAAAAAAGCGCCCCTAATCAACAGAGATTGGGGCGCTTTTCTTTTTTATCTGCTCATAAAATCCTCAACGGACTGATCGGCTTTGGTCTGATTACATAACGTACAAGCGCAAACGCAATTATCCGGAGTAGTATGGCCACCTTTAGCACGGGGGAGCAAGTGATCTATAGTGTCTCCATAGGAGCCACAGAAGTAGCAAGTATAGTTGTCTCTGGTCAATATATAAGCACGGAAATCCTTATTGCTGTAAATCCGGCGGATGGTTCGGCGATTCACTACGATAGCGGCATGTTCTCTGACTAGAGTAACTGCAAGCTCGTAGTCAATTTCCTGATGCCAGCGCCGTCCTTTATCACTGTGGCCACGCATTAGAATTTTCCCTTTGGCAGAGGGAATCAATTGCGTTGGATCTTCGGGACTCAGTTTCGCGCCTTGAGAATGAGAATGTTTCCTTCGTTGTTCCAAGCCCTGTATGCGCTGATTTGGGTTGGATTGCGGTGAAGAAGCAACCGTAGGCTTTCCTTGTTTGGAGCGTTCCTTGACAGCCAAAGAAGGGGATTGAATGGTATCAGTTTGTACTGGAATGGGACCTGCTGCAAGAGTGAGATCTATGTTTTGTCGTTGATTGCGGCACTCCCGACAAGCGCCACGGCGAGACTGACCTTTGGAACGTTTGCCGGTACGTTTACGAAATTCAGAGAGCGGCTTCTGTTGCTGGCAATAGGTACATTGTTTGGTGGATAAAAGATGGGTATCGTTCATAGATATGTTAGGTTCAGCGCAACTTAGCGCCCGTCCTGTCTCCTTGTTTTTTAGGATCCAATGTATTTTATTTATTAGATTCAGTCGGCAGGGTTAACATTTCGTTCTAATCTTAGTATAGCGTAAAATACAATCGTTCACATCGCACTCAAAAAAAGCTTAAATACGGCTTTTTGTGTGATATCTGTCTTGGTGACATTCAGGAAAAACATGTAAAATCGAAAAGAGCTGTAAGGAATGCTCTACTTTTTAAACATGGGAAGGGGTACTGAAATGAAGCCAACCAAAAGAAGGCCGTTTACGGTAACATTGCTTTATATTTTTCATATATTTTTGGGGGTTGGAGCGTTAGCAGGAGGCGGGTCAATGGTCATAGATCCTAGTGGTGATCTGATACACATACCCACATCTATGCTGGAAAGATCGCCATTTTCAGATTTTTTAATTCCGGGTATTTTGCTATTCATCGTATTTGGTATCCTGCCCATGCTCGTGTTATATGGGTTGATCAAGAGACCAGAATGGCATTGGGTGAATACTTTGAATCCCTTTAAGAAATTATATAGCTTCTGGGCATTGTCCCTATATATCGGCTTTGGTCTAATTATTTGGATTATGGTACAGACGTATATGCTCGACAGTGTGGTAATCATACATCTGGTCTATATGAGTCTAGGGCTTTTGATCCAAGCTGTTACGCTGCTTCCTTCCGTACAAAGTTACTTTTTGCTGGACGGCGGTACCGAAAGACGTTAAAATTGCAGTGAACAGAAGGTATTTCATTAGTCTGGGCAAGGAGTGAACCGGATTGACAACTATATACGATATTGCCAAAAGAACCGGTTACTCTCCTACAACGGTATCCAAGGCGTTTAATAATTATTCCGATGTACGGGAGAAGACTCGCCAGGAAATTTTCCGGGTTGCCCAAGAAATGGGATATTTGCCGAATTCCCATGCCCGTACACTGACTACTAAGAAATCATGGACCATCGGTGTATTATTTGTAGAGAATACGGGATTTGGTATTCGCCATCCCTTTTTTAGCGCTGTGATCGAGAGCTTTAAGAAGGTTGCTGTGGATAAGGGGTATGCCCTCATGTTTATTTCCAAGGATGTTGGGGGTAAACAAAGTGGGTATTTGGAGAATTGCCGAATCCGTGGTGTAGATGGTGTTGTCGTTTTCTTGTCTGATTACGAGGACCCCTATTTCCGTGAGCTGCTAGAGAGTGATATTCCTACTGTGATTCTGGATTTTGAGACTAACCAGTCGCATACGGTATGTTCGGATAATACGGCTGGAGCTCAGCTTGCGATAGAGTATTTAGTTTCTTTGGGTCATCGCAAGATTGCTCATATTTCCGGGGGGATGAACACTTTTCCCGGTAAAACTCGGGAGTTAGGGTATAAGAACGCTATGAAGCGGCAGGGGCTTGAAGTGCCGGAGTCCTATGTTGTGAATGGAGCTTTTTATTCTCGTGAAAGTGGTTATAACGCGATGCTGGAGCTTCTTAAGCTACCTGATCGGCCAACCGCTGTTTTTGCTTCGGGTGACATGTTAGCTTTAGGGGCTATTATGGCAGCAAAAGATAGTGGACTTTCCGTCCCGCTGGACCTTTCAGTTGTGGGATACGATGATATTGATCTAGCTGAGTATGTTACACCTGCATTGACAACCATTCGTCAGGATACAGCACTTTTAGGAAGCCGGGCAGCGGACATTCTTTTAGCATCGATTGAAGGGAAAAAGTTGGATAAGGAAGCGGTTTTAGTTCCGGTAGAAGTGATCGAACGGGAATCCTGTGCACCTCCGGCTAGCGGGAATTAGGGCTGTATCAAATTCCATAACTACAGAGAGCGGGCTGCTATCCACAGGATAAATCTTGACGTAGAGAAAAGAGTCCTGATAAAGTAGAGGACATCATAGCTTGAATTTTTTCTATGCGGTATTTGCTACAGCGTATTCAGAGGAATAGGGCTATAATGGGCATATTGTTATGCCGCTTTTTACCTGCTCTCGTTAGATCATTTTTTTTCATTATAATCGAAACCGGTTTCGATTATAGGTTTCGAATTGAGAATGAAATCAAAGTTTACCGAGGGTTTCCTTGAATTTTCTCAAACGTTTCAGTGGCCCATCGCTCCGAACCCTAACATCGGATGGTGATCCAGTAAAGACAGTGCTTGTTGTTAGTAACAAAACAATTAGAGGAGATGGATGAAATGGCAAAAGTCCAAACTGTAGTAACTGCAAAAGATACAGGGGAACGCTTAACTCCGAAAGAGGCAATTGTTTTTAGCACAAGAGTAGATTCTGGATCTGCCGATGTAGAGCTTAGGCCAGAGCAGGAGTTCCAAAAGATGATCGGATTTGGCGGCGCTTTCACAGAAGCTGCGGCCTATACGTTGTCACGGCTCAGTCCTGAGAACCGGGCAGAGGTTATTCACCGCTATTTTCATCCGGTAGAGGGATTAGGCTATAACATGGGTCGTGTTCATATCCATAGCTGTGACTTTGCTCTTGGAAATTATACTTATGTCGCTGATCATGATACGGAGCTGGCTACCTTTGATATCTCTCATGATCATAAGTGGGTGCTTCCGCTGATTAAGGATGCAATGCAGGTAAAAGGCGGACCGTTCACGATGTTGGCGTCTCCTTGGAGCCCTCCGGCATGGATGAAAACAAATGGTGAAATGAATAATGGAGGATCACTCAAGCCAGAATACGCTGAAGTTTGGGCACGCTATTATACCAAATTTATCGAAGCTTATGGGAAGGAAGGCGTACCTATTTGGGCGGTTTCCGTGCAAAATGAGCCGGCTGCTGTTCAAGTCTGGGATTCTTGCATTTATAGTGCGGAAGAGGAACGCGATTTTGTTAAAAATCATCTCGGTCCAGTGATGCAGCAGGCAGGCCATTCCGATGTGAACATTGTCATCTGGGATCATAACCGCGATATTATGGTCGAACGTGCTTCGGTCGTGTTGTCTGATCCTGAAGCTGCACAATATGTGTGGGGTACAGGCATCCACTGGTATGGTGGTGAGGAGTTCGACAAGGTAGAGAAGGTACATGATCTATTTCCTGACAAACATCTATTGTTCACTGAGGGCTGTCAAGAGGGCGGCGTCAAGCTTGGCGAATGGTTTACAGGTGAACGTTACGGCAGAAATATGATTGGGGATCTCAATGCATGGACAGAAGGGTACCTGGACTGGAACCTGGTACTGGATGAGACCGGCGGGCCCAATCATGTAGGGAATCTCTGTGATGCCCCAATTATTGCAGATACAACAACAGACGAATTGCACTATAACAGCTCTTATTATTATATCGGGCATTTCAGTAAATTTATCGCGCCAGGTGCGGTACGGATTGGCTTTACTTCTGAAGCGGAAGGAATCCTATCCACAGCATTCCGTAATCCGGACGGCAGCATTGCTGTCATATTGATGAATGAGAGCGAAGAAGTTCGCACAGTAACCCTGGGGCTTGGCGATGAGATTGCCAACTGCGAGCTATCCCCTCATTCTATCGTAACGCATCTGATTTCATAAATAAGTAACAGTTTAGGAGGACATTAACGTGAGTAATTATTATTTCCAATCAGGTAACTTTGTAATGGAGCAGTTTGATACAGGAAAGCCTTTCTCTAGTTTCCTGCCAGGTCTTGCAGGTCTTAAGGGAATTCCAATGTGGACTTTTTATGTAAACCGGGGGCAAGCGATTTGCAGCTTTGGGGTACGCGACAAGAACTCGCCAATCATGGAATTCTCTCCAGCAAATATCTCTTATAAAGACGTAGGAACCACCGGATTCCGAACCTTTATTAAAATAAAAGGCGAGCAAGAGATTTATGAGCCATTTCAATCGGCACGTCCAGATTCTGCCGCCAAGCGGATCATGACCATTTTGCCTAACGGACTGACCCTTGAAGAAAGCCATGCCGGGCATGGGCTGAAGACGACTGTACACTATTTCAATCTGCCTAATGATGATTATGCCGCGTTGGTACGTCGGGTGGAGATTGAGAATATCGGTGGCAAAGAGATTGAGCTGGAGCTGATGGATGGTCTGCCTGAGATTTTGCCTTACGGAGTAGAAAACAGCGGCTACAAGGAGATTGGTAACCTGCTGCGCAGCTGGATGGACGTATACAATCTGGAGAACGGTATTCCGTTCTATAAGCTGCGTTCCAGCACCAATGATAGTGCACAGGTTAGCGAAATCACAAATGGACATTTCTATCTGTCGTTTACTGGAGATGGAGAAAAAGTCGCGCCAATCGTTGATTTCGAACTTATTTTCGGCGGCAATACCTCTCTTACTTACCCAGACCGCTTTGCGGGATTAACGCTTTCGGAGCTGAGTGAGCTTCCACAATATCCAGTCAATAAGGTTCCTTGCGGCTTCAGTGGTGTGGCTAGACGTTTGGCACCCGGCAGCAGCTTGACCCTGAATACTTTGGTTGGGCATGTAAATGACATCGACAAAATCAATAAAAAGGCGGAGCAGTTATGCAGGGATGAATATATCCTGTCCAAATCCAAGGAAGCCGCAGGTCTGACAGAGGAATTAACAGAAGACATTGCCACGCACACTTCATCGGCTGTATTTGATGCTTATTGCCGTCAGTCCTATCTCGATAACTTCCTGCGCGGAGGCTATCCTTTTATTTTTGACAATGGCGGAGATGGCTTTGTAGTTCATTTATATTCCCGCAAGCATGGCGATTTGGAGCGCGACTATAACTTCTTCTCACTTGCCCCAGAATACTATTCACAGGGGAACGGTAACTTCCGCGACATGAATCAGAACCGCCGGAATGATGTGTTTTTTAATCCGAAGGTGGGCAGCTTCAACATCAAAATGTTCTATAGCTTGATTCAAGCAGATGGCTACAACCCACTAAGTGTTCAAGGAACAACCTTTGAAGTGAAGCCAGACAGCAAAGCGAAGGCTGCGGAATGGATCGGAGAAGCGGCTGCGGATCATCAAGCTGAGCTTGTTAAGCTATGCAACAGCCGGTTCACCCCAGGCAGCCTGATCAATTACATTGCGGATCAAAACGTTACGCTGAAGGTTAGTGAGCAGGAGTTTCTGTCGGGTCTGCTGGCTCTTTCACAGCAAAACATTGAGGCTGCTTTTGGCGAAGGCTTCTGGTCTGATCACTGGACATATAATTTGGATCTCGTAGTAGGTTATTTGGACATTTTCCCTGACAAGAAGCAGGAGCTTTTATTTGGGGATAGTACTTATGCGTTCTATGACAGCCCAGCATATGTGCTGCCCCGTAGTGAGAAGTATGTAATTAGTGACGGAAAAGCCCGGCAATATGGCGCCCTCCTTGAGGATGAGGAGAAGCTGCATAAGCTGAAATGGAAAGCTGGAGATACCCATTGGCTGCGTACCAAAGGTGGGCAAGGTGCTATTTACCACACCAATCTGTTCGTGAAGATGTTGTCTCTTGCTTTGAATAAATTTGCTACGCTTGACCCTTACGGCATGGGTGTGGAGATGGAAGGCAACAAGCCGGGCTGGAACGATGCTATGAACGGTCTGCCGGGATTGTTTGGCTCCGGAATGAGTGAGACTTTTGAGCTGAAGCGTACTGTAGTCTTTTTGCTGGATGTGCTGAATGGTGCTGAGAATGTACAGGGAGCTGTAAAGCTGCCAGAAGAAATCGCGGAGCTGCTTGAAGCGGTATATCACGCGGTAACTGCTGTCCTAGCAGGAGAAGTGGAACAATTCAACTATTGGGATACAGTAGCTTCAGCCCGTGAAGCTTATAGAGCAAGTATCCGGTTTGGCATTACTGGTGCTGAAACTGAAGTAACCTTGGAACACATCCGCGAAGCCCTTTCCAAGTTCCTGGTTAAAATTGATGAGGGGATCAACAAGGCGGTAGAAATGGGCAATGGACTTACCCCAACCTATTTCCGTTTTGAAGCGGAGAAATTCCATCAGGTAACAGATGCTGAGGGTCAGCCAGTCATTAGCGGATACGGATTGCCAAAGGCTGTGGTAGAGGAGTTTAAGGCTTATGCCTTGCCTTATTTCCTTGAAGGACCTACCCGCTGGTTGAAGACGATGAAGAATCCGGTGCAGGCAAAAGAAATCTATAATCTGATTAAGCAAACAGAGCTGTATGATCAGGCAACATCTATGTATCAGACCTCTGTTAGTCTAGATGGTGAATCGCATGAAATCGGACGGATGAGAGCCTTCACACCAGGCTGGCTAGAACGGGAGTCTAACTTCCTGCACATGTCCTATAAGTATTTGCTTGAGCTGCTGAAGGGCGGGCTGTATGAGGAATTCTACGGCGAGCTGAAGACGTCGCTGGTGCCATTCCTTGATCCTGCTGTTTATGGACGCAGTACACTGGAGAATTCATCATTTATCGCAACTGGAGGCAATCCTGATCCAAATAACCATGGTAGGGGGTTCGTAGCGAGACTTAGTGGATCGACCGCGGAATTCTTAAGCATGTGGAGAACAATGATGGCTGGAAGCCATGTTTTCAGAATGGAGGATGGAGCGCTTACGCTGTCTCTCGATCCGGTATTGCCAGGATGGCTGTTTGATGAAGAGGGCAAACTGTCTTTCACTTTCCTAGGGAATACGGAGGTAATCTATTCTAACCCAAAACGTAAAAATACCTTTGGCGAGAAGAAGGTCAGCATTCAATCTTTGATGCTTGTATACCGTAATGGAACTGTGACTAAAATATCTGGAGCGTTCGTGCGCGGTGAAGAGGCAGAGGCTCTGCGGCGTGGAGAAATTGCACAAATTCAAGCAGTATTAGCATAAAAATAGAGGGGCGAGCTGCGGCTCGCCCTTAAATTTTCACTCAATCCGAAAAATGGTACCTATAATCCGAAATTCAAAGCCTTACGGAGACAGGCAAAAGCAAATACAATGGATACATAAACATTGTAAGCGCTTTAGATTAAATACAGATATAGAGCCTGGAGGTCCAAAGGATGGAGAACAAAAAAAGCATGGAAGTAAGCTCAGCGATGAAGCCGTTAATTCCTGGCAATTTCGAAACCGGTAAAGTAAATCGGAGCCCGCTTTGGAAGAGGTTCATTGCCCAGCGTCATTTGCAGACAATGGCTCTACTCGGCATTGCGTGGATGATAATCTTTAACTACATTCCCATGTATGGAATTATCATTGCTTTTAAAGATTACAACATCGTTAAAACGATTGCAGAAGCCCCATGGGTGGGACTTACACATTTCAAAGAGTTCATGGATGATGACAATCTCTCGAATGTAATTAAAAATACGCTCGGCATCAGCTTGTTTAAGCTAATTATCGGATTTCCATTGCCAATAATATTTGCTCTATTTCTGAATGAAGTTCGTTCAATGAAATTCAAGAAGACCATACAGACGATTTCGTATTTGCCCCACTTTCTCTCATGGGTGGTACTCGGAGGGATTTTGGCTACATGGCTTGCTGATGTAGGAATTATCAATAACATTTTGCTAGCGCTTCATCTGATTGATCAGCCAATTACATACTTGGCTGAGCCTGGTTACTTCTGGACAATTATTATCTCCTCTGATATCTGGAAAGAACTTGGATGGTCAGCGATTATCTATTTAGCAGCAATTTCCGGTGTATCTCCTGAAATGTACGAGGCGGCGACAATCGACGGCGCGGGCAGATTTCAGAAGATGTGGTATGTTACCTTGCCGGCGATTAAATCGACAATCAGCATTCTCTTCATTCTCGCGGTCAGCGGAGTGCTGAACTCCAACTTTGATCAGATTCTGGTCCTGCGCAACTCACTGAATGATAGTGCAAGTAATGTAATTGATTACTATGTGTACTATACAGGGATTCTCTCAGGCCGCTTCTCTTACTCAACTGCAGTTGGATTGTTAAAATCGGTTATCGCTCTAATATTGCTGCTGATTGCCAACCAAGTATCTAAAAAAATCAACGATACATCGTTGTTCTAGGATAAGGAGGACCATATATGTTTGCACTTAAGCGTAAAACCAAGGGCGAGGCCCTGTTCGATATCATCAATAACCTCATCATGTTATGTATCTGCTTCATAACGCTTTACCCGATCTGGTACGTATTGGTTAACGCCTTCAATAACGGTAATGACGCCATGCGGGGAGGAATCTACTGGTGGCCGCGGATGTTCAGCTTTGAGAATTTCGAGGCCGTGTTTGCCAGCCCCGGCATCATGCAGGCGATGTGGGTTACTGTCGCCAAAACACTTTTGGGTACTGTACTGCATGTATTTTTCACAGCGATGGTAGCTTATGCATTCTCCAGAAAAAACCTCATTGGCGGTAAGTTCTACATGCTGATGGGTACAGTGACTCTCTTTTTTGGCGGGGGACTCATTCCTACCTTCCTGCTGATGAAGGACCTTCACCTATTGGAGAATTTCCTAGTCTATATTATTCCGGTTATGTTTAGCTTCTTTGATCTTATTATCTTCATGACCTTCTTCCGGGAGATTCCCGATGGGCTGGAAGAAGCGGCACGTATTGACGGTGCTAATGATTGGTCCATCTTTCTAAGAATCGTACTTCCAGTATCCATGCCTGTAATTGCTACCATTGCGCTGTTCCATGGCGTGTATCAGTGGAATGATTACTTCACGGGTATGATCTATATCAATAATACTGATCTGCAGCCGATTCAGACGTATTTGTTCCGGGTCGTCGCACAATCGAGCTCTAGTCAAATGATGGTCGCTGTACAAGGCAGCAGCGTTACGAGAAGCGTAACGTCACAGTCCATTAAGCTGGCGACGATGGTAGTGACCACACTGCCGATAGTATTCGTGTATCCGTTCCTGCAGCGTTATTTCGTTAAAGGGATGATGATCGGCTCCATTAAGGGCTGATGTCTAGCAGTGATAACTCCTCCGGTTGCCTACAGCTGTAGGCACTGGGGTTGAGCTTATAATTAACATTCATAGAAAAGGGGTAAACAAGCATGGGCATGAAACGTAAGCCAAAAGCAATGGGAGTTCTGCTTCTCGCAATAATGATGTCATTGTCAGCCGCAGGCTGCTCCAGCGGGAATAATGCTGGCAAGAATGCCGAAGGTAATGCTAACAGCGCTAAAGCTACTAATACGGAGGCAAGTGCTGAACCGACTGCTGCTGCATTATCAGCAGATGAACCGGGATGGAAGATTGATACTTCACCCATTACATTTGACTGGTACCTGAACTTCTCATGGTTCCCTAATAAATGGGGCGTGGACCCAACCTCCCAATATGTAACTAAGAAGACCGGAGTTGATATTAATTTCATCGTTCCGGCTGGTAACGAGAATGAGAAGCTTAACACGCTGATTGCATCCGGTAAATTGCCTGATTTCATCACTTTGGGCTTCTGGGAAGATGCGATTAAGAAAATGGTCGAAGGTGAACTTGTTCTTCCATTGAACAAACTTGCTGATGAATATGATCCGTACTTCTTTAAAGTATCCGATGCTGATAAGCTGGGCTGGTATACACAAGAAGACGGCAATGTGTATGGCTATCCTAACTCTTCTTCCTCTCCTGCCGACTATGAGAAATATGGAGAAAATTACGTATCCAACCAAGTATTCGCTGTCCGCAAGGATATGTATGAAGCTATTGGAAGTCCAGATATGCGCACACCAGAAGGTTTCTTGAATGCGCTTAAATTAGCGAAAGAGAAATTCCCTGACGTAAATGGACAGCCGCTTATTCCACTTGGTTTGCATGAATTTACCGAGAACGGTAACGATTCTTTGGAAGGTTACCTGCAGAACTTCTTGGCAATCCCAAGAGAAAAAGATGGCAAGGTATATGCTCGTGAAACCGATCCTGAATATATCCGCTGGATGAAGGCACTTCGTCAAGCGAATCAAGACGGTCTGCTGGCTAAAGATATCTTTATCGACAAACGCCCACAAATGGAAGAAAAAATTGCCCAAGGCCGTTATTTCGCAATGCTGTATCAACGTACAGACTTTGCAGCACAACTAGGAACGATTTACCAACAGGATCCAACTAAAACGTATATCGCTGTTGACGGACCTTCCAATACGAACTTGGATAAACCAACCCTTGATGGCCCTGGTATCTCCGGTTGGACGGTAACACTGATCTCCAAAGATGTTAAGGATAAAGCACGTGCTATCCGCTTCCTCAGCTACTTGAACAGTGAAGAAGGCAACAAAGACTTGTTCTTAGGCGAAAAAGGTGTCAGCTACGATACGATTGATGGAAAAGATCAATTTAAACCAGAAGTGTTTGATTTGATGAATAAAGACCGTTCGACGTTTGATAAGCAAATCGGATCTTCCTTTACATTCTGGATGCTGCAAAATACGAATATCACAGACCAATGGGCTCCTAAATCGGTAGAACCATTTAAGCAATTGGAAGATTGGACTAGAGGTAAATCCATAGGCTCCTCGGAGTTCCAACAAATCGAACCAACAGGAAACTCTCCTGAAGGTATCATCGCTTCGAAGCTGAAACAGCTGCGCGGTAAAACTATGCCGAAATTGCTCATGGCTTCCTCCGATGCGGAATTCGATAAGATTTGGAATGAGTATTTAGAGAAGAGAAAGAAGGAAGGCGAAGATGTATTTGATGCCTACCAACAAAAGAAATATGAAGAGAATAAAGTGAAGCTGTCCATAAAATAAAAAGTATGACCCAAAATGCCCGCTAACTGCGGGCTTTTGGGTTATTTTCGAATTATAATAAGGAATAGATATTAAGTATTTGAATATTCACTATTTTAGCGAGGTGGACAGGACAGAAGTGTATAAAGTGAATAGGCGAGATCGAACCAGAGCATTATGGCATTCTTTTAGTTATTGGTGGGGGCGAAGATCACTTCAGAGCCGTTTAATTGCAGCTTATGTTTTTATTGTTTTAGGCCCGTGTATGCTGGTTTCTGTCTACTCCTATAAAGCTATTAATAATACCTATCTCCGCGATGCCGTCGAGAAAAATGATTATTTGTCGCAAATGGAGAAGCTGCATATTCATAATCAGATCGAAGCGATGGAACGGGCGGCGCAAATGGCTTATTCTGATGCCGAAGTAGAAAAATTCTTAGCGAATGAAACCGAACCGCAGCTAGTAGATTTGGTTGATTTTAATACAAATGCTTATGTGAATATGACTCGTATTCAATTTAATAATCCGAATATTGAGCATTTAAGACTGTATTCGAGAAGTAATAAGGTGCATGAAATTTGGCCGATTATCTTTCGCGAAGAGCGGGTTTCTTCCACCCCATGGTTTCAGAAAGCGCTTCAATTGAAGGGGCAGGAATACTGGTCTTTTCAGAAAAATGATCCGGATTTGATGCAGAGATACTTGGGAGCACCGACGGAGAGTCTGCCAAAGGTTTCTTTGCTGCGTGAGAAGAGTCGGCCTGCAGACAATCATATCGGCATGGTGCAGGTGGATATGCTGCTTAGTCGATTTACACCCAAGACGTATACAGATGTACGGGATAATCAGACCCAGATGTTTCTTGTGGATAGTGAGCTGCAGCTTTTCACCAGGCCGGACAATTCTTTTTTGCAGGATAATCTAGTGATGGCTGATATGATTGCAGAACGGTATAAGCAGTTCCGGGAAACTGGCGAATGGGACAGTAATTACTCGGAGAATGGTAAATCGTTTTTGTTAATTAACACTCCGCTAGAACGAATTGATGCTTATTTGTTAAATGTAGTGTCAATGGAAGGAGTGATGAAGGATATCTCCCGCACGCGCAACTTAATCATTGGAGCCAATGTTGGTTTTATTACTTTACTAACGCTGATCGCTTATGTGACAAATGCCTTTATTCTAAAAAATCTGCGTAGATTGACCGAAACGATGAAAAAAGTGCGTAGAGGTGAAGCGTACACTGGAATAATGATTCGTGGTGGAGGGGAAGTCGGGGAGCTTGCCCATCATTTCTCCAAGCTGATGAACACCATCAATACGTTGGTGGCTCAGGCAGTGAGCAAGCAGGCGTTGTCTAAAGAGGCTGAACTGCGTACGCTGCATAACCAGATTGACGCACATTTTTTATATAATACGCTGGAAAATATAAAAATGCTGGCTGAAATTGAGAACCAGCGAACGATCTCGGACGCACTGACCTCGCTGGGTGGGATGATGCGCTATAATTTTAAATGGTCCGGAGAGTATGTGAAGCTGCGGGATGAAGTCCGCCACATTGAAAATTACATTGAAGTGATGAATATTCGTTTTGAATATCCGGTTAAGTTAGTGCTTCATATTGAACCTCGATATTTGGAGCTGGAGGTGCTGAAAATGTCACTGCAGCCTATTGTAGAGAACAGTGTTAAGCATGCTTGGTGCGACGAGAAAGAGAATTTACAGGACCCGAACATTCATATTCATATTTCGGAAACGGAAGGTGATATTTGCATAGAGCTTCGTGATAATGGCATCGGCTTAACTCCAGAGCGTTTGGTTGCTTTGAACGAGGCGATTTATGCGAAAGATGAGCGCTGTGAGAGTGCTTCAGAACAGAGGGATGTTGACCGCCGAACAGGTGGTATTGGACTGAGAAATGTACATCAGCGACTGCAAATCTTTTATGGTGATGAATATGGGCTTGTAGTACAGAGTGAAGCAGGGAGTTGGACGATGGTACGTCTGACCTTGCCGAAAGTTCTTTTGACAGGAGAAAAACAACTATGAAGAAGCTACTGATCATTGATGATGAAAAGAATATCCGTTACGGTCTCAAGACTATGATAGAAAGAGAATTTCCGTCCGTGTATACCATCACAATGGCGAGTAATGGCGCAGAGGGTTTCGAGATATTTAAGACCGAAGGTGCAGATATTATTATTACAGATATACGTATGCCAGTGATGGATGGAATTACACTGTTGGAGCAGATATCTAAGCTAACAAGTGGTGAGAAAAGCCCAGCAGTGCTCATCTTAAGCGGTTATGATGATTTCGAATATGCCAAAAGCGCGATTCGTTATCGCGTAAAGGATTACTTGCTGAAGCCGATTCGCCGAGATGAGTTGTTCGAAATTTTGAAGAATATCGATAAGGAACAGGAAGAACAGGATCTCAGCGCAAGGCAGCTGGAACAGGAAACGGAACACTTCCGCAGGGAACTGCGGTCCAGTCGTTTACGGGGACTGCTAATGCAGCAGGAGGTTCCGCTGGAGCGTGAGCAGCAAGAGTGGCTAAGTGATCTGCAAGCACCTTTTACAGTTGGTGTGTTGAATTACTATTACAATGACGGAACAAGAATGAAGTCGGGGGATGTTCAAGGACTGGCGGAACGATTGATCGGACCGCTTGAAAAGTTTTTCTCGGAAATCACAACGGATTGGGATGGCAAATTAGTCTTGATCGGGAGCAGAAAACAGGATTTTATAGAGCTGTCCAGACAAGCTGAAGCTAAGGAAATAAAGGGATTATCGATTGGGATTAGCAGCGAAGGAGGAAGTCTTGAGGACCTCCGTTCCTGTTATAAGGAAGCATGCCGGGCACTGCAATATACTTTTTTATATCCGCAAGTGAGTTTGTTGGATTATGGGGATGTTGGTCAGGGACGGTCTAACTTTCCGTTACCTAAGGAAGAGCTTCGCAAGCTGCTCAATATGCTGGGAACAGAACGCGAGAAGGAGATGAAGCATCTTCTATCTGTGATTTTTCAAACTGAGCATTTGAAGGAACTGGACCTAGCTTATCTGGAGTCCGTGGGACAGAATGTAAACGAACTGGTGTTGGATGAAGTATTTCGGGTACATGGCGAAGCCTCGGTAGAGGTATTGAAGCTGTATCGCACGGTAGGCAATATGTACAACTATCGTCATTTCCACGAATATTATCGTGCGCTGGAGAACTTACTCTTGAGTGTGAATGAATACATTGTAGGCGTAAGGTCCGCGCATACCGAGCATGCGGATATGGAAGAGGCACTGAGCTATATTGAAGCCAACTACGCCCGTCCACTGAATATGGCTATGGTCAGCAATCATGTATCTTTGAATTATTCTTATTTTAGCGAAGCCTTTAAGGCATATACCAGTGAGAATTTTGTTATTTATTTAAAAAAGGTCCGCATCCGTCATGCTAAAGAGCTATTGGCAAAAGGCTGCAGTAAACTCGCAACAGTCTCAGAAGAGGTAGGCTTCGAGAACAGTAAACAATTTGCCCGTGTTTTTAAAGAGCTGGAAGGGATTTCCCCAGGTGATTATAGAGCGAAAATAGTATCCGAAGAGTGTTGAGGCTATTGAAGATGCATTTAGAAGCGGCCCTCCTATATAATGGATTTGAGAAGATTCATTGGAGGAATGAAGGGTGGAAGAAATACAAGGCAATTTGATTACGGTTCAGACATTAGCAGCGGATTTTCGTCGACTGGGCGTTAAGGCGGGCATGACGATTTTATTGCATTCTTCTTTTAAATCGTTAGGCCAATGGGTAGCCGGGGGCCCGGTCGCTGTTATTTTGGCATTGGAGGAGGTCCTCGGAGAATCTGGCACGCTGGTAATGCCCACACATTCCAGTGACCTGACTGATCCCGCAGGCTGGAGCAACCCACCGGTGCCGGAGGCGTGGTGGCAGAGTATCCGCGAGCAGATGCCGGCTTATGATCCAGACCTGACCCAGCTTAGAGGAATGGGGGTTATTCCGGACTGCTTCCGTAAACAAAAAGGAGTAAAACGCAGTGACCATCCGATTCATTCGTTTGCCGCTTGGGGCAAGCATAGAGACGAAATTATGTATGGTCATTCGCTTGAAACGGGTCTGGGGGAAGATTCTCCGCTGGCTCGTATTTACGATTTGGGCGGACATGTACTGTTGCTGGGTGTTGGCAATCTTAATAATACTTCCCTGCATCTTGCCGAATGCCGCGCATCTTATGCTGGCAAGAAGGAAACCCTTGGCGGGGCGCCCATTATGGTGGATGGAGTTAGGCAGTGGGTGGAATTTAAGGAGCTGGATTGGGATTCTGACGATTTCGTTCAGCTGGCAGATCAGTTTGGACAAGAGACGAGACTTATTACATATGGACAGGTTGCTTCCGCAACCGCTCAATTGATTCCGCAACGGGAAATCGTTGATTATGCAGTGAACTGGATGGAACAGAACAGGAAGTAAAACCTCATTGGATAGGGGAAACGGAAGGAGAAGCTGGCATGAGTACAACAACGATATTTTTAACCCGGCATGGTCAAACGGAATGGAACGTGCAGCATCGGATGCAGGGACATATGGATTCTGAACTGACGGCTCTTGGTGTGCAACAGGCAGAATGGCTGAGCCGGGGAATGCGCACTGAACAGCTGGATGTCATCTATGCAAGCCCCAGCCCAAGGGCGCTGCGCACAGCTGAGATTATTCGTGGAGAGCGGAGTACTCCGTTTATGACCTCTGAGGCGTTCAAAGAGATTGGCATGGGGGTGTGGGAAGGCCGTGATTCTACTGAGCTGGAGAGCGAGTATTCGGAGCAGCATCGCAATTTCTGGCAAGACCCTGAGCAGTTTAAAGTGGAGGGTAGTGAGACCTTCGCAGAGGTGCAGGCACGGGCGCTGGGTAAGCTTCAGGAAATTCTCGTTGACCATCAAGGTGAGACCATTCTTATTGTCACACATACAGTAGTGATTAAGCTGTTAATGGCCTATTTTGAGGGCAGAGCGCTGCCTAAGCTCTGGGATCTGCCTTACATTTATCCGACCTGCTTATGCAGGGTTGATTTTACGGATGGTGTGCCGGAAATCCTGCTGCATGGGGATACGAGCCATTACGAAGAGAGTGAAGCTGGGATGGAATCATAACACTTCCTACAGATCAGATTGGGTTTATAAAAAAAGGCGGTTCCTCGGGTGCATTACGCACTCGGGAAACCGCCTTTTTGTCTTCAGAGCTGGAGATCAGCTTTTGCTAGTTGATAAACTGGAGAGATTTCAATGTCTTCTCCAGCATCGTAACCGCTTCGGCACGAGTTGCCAGCTTCTGTGGAGCAAAGGATCCATCTGTTGCTCCTTGGATAATTCCCTCAGCAGCGATTTCTGCTACTGCTGCTTGGGACCAAGCTGGAATGCTTGCTGCGTCACTGAATTTAGCCAGTGCTGCAGGATCGGCATTTAAGGTTTTCCCTGTGTACTTGATGGCTTTCGCTAATACCGAGGCCATTTCCTGACGAGTGATTGGGCTACCCGGCTTAAAGCTGCCATCGGTATAACCGGAAATCAATCCGGCTTCTGCTGCGGTGCGAATAGCATCAGCATACCAAGCACTTGGGTTTACATCTTTAAATGTGGTCTCACCATTAGCTGTCGCAAGTCCCAGAGAACGCGTAATTAATGCCGCGAACTCAGCACGTGTGATCGACTGTGAAGGAGAGAACGTATCGTTGCTTGTTCCGCTGACGATCAGCTTGGAAGCTAACAGATCAATAGATGATTTAGCCCAGTGTCCGTTAATATCTGCGAACGTTTTGGAAGACTTAACAACGGTGTAGTAGCTGTTGCTGTTCCGTTTAATCGTAACGTCCGTTGTTCCATCTGCTTTAGGAACAAAGATAGCAGGCACGAAGGAGATCTTACCTGAAGCAGGATCGAAGACCACTGCCGTTGCGTTATTTGAATTTAAGACGGCAGGTACATTGATCGTGCGCTTCACGTAAGTGCTGCCGAAATTGTTCAACTGCACACTCTTAGTTCCGGCTTGCGCTGAAACGCTGAATTCGATTACTGGAGCAGCTAAAGTAGCATTACCCAGCTGTGAGGCGATAGCTTGGTTTGTGCTGTTTAGTGTTCCCGAATTCGCTACTAGAATGGATACCGTAATTGTAAAGTCGCTGGTGCCTAATTGAGCGGCAAGTGCTGCGCTGTTTACAACACGGAGTGGCAAGGAATAAGAAGCACCATCCGTAGTAAAGGTAAGAACTGTGTTAGGTTGTGCTGCTGCTTGTTTTACAAGCACACTGCCTGGAAGCACTACTTGAGCGCCGCCTGTAGTGGCTTTAACCGGAATAACCAGCTCTTGGCTACCCGCTGGCAGTTCAGCAAGTTGTTTAGTTAGATCAGCAGCATTAATTGTTGTTACTTGTGCTGAAGCAATTGGTGCCACAGTTGGAGCAACAGTTGGTGATGGTGTAGCTGTAGCGGTTGGTACTGTTGGAGCCGATGTTGGTACTGATGTAGGCACTGAAGTTGGATCTGGTGTTGGTACTGGTGTTGGGTCTGGTGTCGGAGTTGGATTTGTCTCCGGCAGTGGTGCACCTTTTAGATCAACAATCCGGCCTTCAACGGCGGAAGTGTTGGCAGTGACCGTTCCAACCTTCTGCAGATACTTCGTAAATACATCAAAGTCCGGTAGGTACAGCAGATTCACACGGCCTTCTTTATAGGCCTTTTCAAGTGAAGTATAGAAATCTCCACCCTTAGCTGTGAAAGCATTAGTAGCTACTTCATAAGATGCTTTTAGATCTAGAGGAACGTATTTATCCCCGTTTTTCACTTCAATACGCAATACACGTTCGTTCACAGGTTTCGTAGAGTCGTAATAGAATTTCAACCCTGCAACGTGTGGGAAACGTCCGTCTGCTGCCGGCGTTTTGGAAACCCCGTTCTCCATAGCATCCTTAATTTCTTGTCCAGTCAAAGTGATCGTAACCAGATCGTTGTTGAATGGAAGTACACCGAGTACTTCGCCTTGTGTGATCGGTCCTTCGTTGATGGATTCGCGAATACCGCCGCCGTTTTGCAAGGCGATTACGGCATTAGTGCCCGCTTTTTGAGCTGCATAAAGCATGCCATCGGCAATCAGGTTACCAAGATTAGTTTCCTTTGTGCGCACATTATCACGAACGCCGTTTAGAACAACCTCTGAATTTCCTACTACCTCATTGGTTAGTTCTTGAATCCCCGGCTTATACTCGGTATCCAGGATCTTTTTAGCTTCAGGGTCCTCTGCGATAACGTAGTTAGTACCGTTTTTAGCATCGATGGAGATTAATTGGTCTTTCCAATCGGTCAGTACGCCATCTTTGTTAAATTTAACTTCAAGTTGGCCAAGGAAAAGACCTTTTTCACCAGTTTGTACAATTAGCTTCGGTGCTTTTGGATCGGTGTTATCAACAACGGCTTGATTCAGTTGCGTGTGGCTGTGACCCCCAACGATAATATCAATGCCGTTAACGGCTTTGGCTAGCTTGAGATCTTCTTCATAGCCAAGGTGAGAGAGAACAATGATCTTGTTAACTTTCTCTTTTTCAAGCATAGCGACCGTTGCTTCCGCTTTAGCGAAGGCATTCTCAAAGGTCACTTTACCTGGTGAAGCAATGTTCGCCGTATCTTCTGTCGTCAGACCCATGATACCGACCTGTTGGCCGTCTACTTCTTTGATCAGCGCAGGGTAGATGGTTCCAGCATTACCTGACCGGCCGATTTCATTGGTGAACATTTTGCTAAGAATATCATCCGCTGAGAAGTTCACATTGGAGGAGACAAATGGGAACTTTGCGTTGCCGATGAATTTGGACAGTACATCTGAATCTTTATCAAACTCATGATTACCGAAAGTCATAGCATCATATTTAACCAGATTCATAAAGGCCAGATCTGCTTGACCCAGATACTTATTGAAGTAAAGCGTTCCGGAGAACACATCACCTGCGTCTACAAGAATAGGATTCTCTGTAGTCGCCTTGGCATCTTTGATTGCTGTTACACGGCGCAAGATGTTGTTTGGCGAGCTGACAGTATCTAATCCTGCATGTGTATCATTGGTGTGCAGAATGGTTAGTGGGAAGTCTTCAGCAGTATTAAAATCAATCTGTGCCAAAACCGCATCATGATCGGATACCCGACCGTTCGATGGTGAGAAGTCGGCATTTAGATGAACGACATCTACTTTAGAAGAAGGCGTTAGATTTTTACTGACAAGAATATGATCTAGCACTTGAGAGTTTCCGTCATAGGTGTACGTATACTGCTCATTTAAAGGTAATGTATCGATCAAATTGTCTAGTTCTGTACCTTTTAAGAGGGTTGCAGTTTTAGTAAATTGGAAATCATTCAAATCGCCAAGAGCTACGATGTTGGCTTTAGGATTTGCAGTCAGAACCTCTTTGACAAATCCGTTTACGACCGCCGCGATTTTATGGCGTTGTGTTTCACTGGACAATACAGGGGGCTGAACGTTTCCGAAAGGACCGGTATCGCCGCCTTTTGAATTGAAATGGTTAGCGATCACAATTACTGTTTCGCCACCGAATACGAACTGTGCAGCAAGGGGTTTACGTGAACTTGCAAAGGCAGAGTTTGTTGGATCAATTCGTCCTGGATTGTAGGTCAATTGATCTGCCGCTGCGTTATATCCAACGGATTGTGTAGCTGTACCTTTTTGTCCGTTCACACTGTCCGCAAGCTGTACTCTTGCTGGATTGTACAGGAATCCTACGCGAATGTTTCCGCCTGGGGCACCGCCATCCATATTGTTCTCCGGAGCGATATCTGTGTATTTATATACAGGACCGCCAGCGGTTTCAATAGCCTTAATCAATTCGGCTGCACTTGCTTCAGTGATACCATTATTGGCTTCACCATTGCTGTCCTGCATTTCGACAACGCCGATAATGTCAGGTTTTTTCATATTGTTTGTGATGGAGTCGGCTAGTTTCTGGATTTTTGTTGCTCCGACACCCGGGTAGAAGTTTTCAATGTTGTACGATGCGATCAACAACTTACTATCATTGACTTCAAGAGTAGTTGTTTCTTGCTTAAAGGTACTTGGAGTGATGGCTGGAAGCTTACCGTTTTCCGGAATCACTTTGAAGTTACCGTTGTTGTATCCGATGACGCCAGTTACATCTCCCGCGAACTTATCTCCGGTGATGACTTCTTGACCCGGATTTCCGTAAGCAATGATGAGGCGCTGAGGATTGTATTGGTTGTATTCTTTGAGAACTAATCCACCAGCTGGTGTGATGACATCAGGTGTTTCATTTTCTACTCTTGTAGGGATGTTATACAGCATGGAATTTCCGCTACCACTTGTCCAGTAAGGACTGATAATCGTAGGGGTAGGGAGCTTGACGAGCATACCTTCTAACGATTCGTAGAAATCAATTGCATCTTCATTAGGCTCAAAATCAGCCATGCCGTCATTGTCAATTATGGAAGACGGAATGGCTCTCCCGCCTTTACCAAGTACGACAGGCTCTGGCACAGTATAACTTGAAGAGGAGTCTACTTTTATTGAAGTCATAGTAATTTGAGTAGAGGTTAAATTACTTGCGTTACCTTCGTTGTATTCGGAAACAGTTCCACTAACTTGGACTAAATCTCCAATTTGAGGCTTAAGGGATGAATTAGTGCTGTATACAAAAATACCTTCCGAAGTGTTTACATTATCGTCTGGCTGAGGGTCTTGCATAAAGAAACCTCTATAAGCGCCAGTGGCGAAGGTGTACCCATATTGGGTAACGATGCCTTCTACATCGGAAACGTTCTGACCTGCATACTCAGAAGTATGAGATTCTCCTTGAATATCATGTATACGAGGGAGTTCAGATGCTTTATATGCAAAGGTATAAACCTTACTTGTCTTGCCATCTGCTACGACAATTGCATGGATGGTAAGATCTTGATTAACTGTAATCGGATCTGAATAAAGCTTACTTGCTGTTGTTGGTTCAGTTCCGTTGGTCGTGTAGTAAATCTGTGCTCCAAGAGTAGGGCTGGATAGGGTCACAGAACTTCCTTTGATGATGCGACCTGCGCCAGGGCTGGCCATAACGGAAAAAGTTTCTTCCACCAAAGCATTTTCATTAAGTGGAATGAATTGATAAGTCGTACTATATTGCTCGATAACCCCAGTGATATTGTCAAAGGTTTTACCCTTAACTAGTTTAGGCAGGGTTGAAAAAATTGTGAATTGTTGTCCACCTTGGCTAGCAGTCACCGTGCTGCCATTTACATTGTCTATGGTCACATTATTCATAGTTACCAGCTGAGCTTCGTGGCTTTCGCCGTTCGCGGCAGACAAGTCGGTTGCTGTAATCAATTTTGGTGCAGGCACCCCAACATTTTGTGCAGCTACATTGTATTGAAGTCCACTTTGGAATTTGATTTCTTGCAGGTTGCTGTAGATATCCATTGTGCCGCTTACTTTAACACGATCTCCAACGTTTGCGAACTCTGGGAAACCATAAAGTACGATCCCGCCGGATTCATCCTGAATATACATTTTTGCTGCATTAATGTGAGTTACGATACCTTCTGTTAAAATATTCTGACCTTTACTAGCAAGGCGTGCTGTTGCAACATCTGTTTTGGCCAGAATAGTGTAATCAAAAGTCGATATAGGGCTGTCTGGCATATTTGGTTCTGAAGCATACGCTTTAATCGTAGTGTCCTCAGTTAAGGTAATAGGCCCTGTGTAAGGTTGGAAATTAGTTGAACCACCTGATCCATAAACAGCTGCATAGACGGATGCTCCAACCGTTGGAGAATTCAAAGATATTTCTGTACCAGCCGGCCAGGCATTAGGGGCTGGTAAAGCTACTGCGGAACTAGCAGTTTCCGGTAATTCAGGGAACGTACCGTAGGTGCTGTTCCGTGGACTTGGTGCTTGGACAACAAAATCCGTAGAGTTGTTATCTGTATCTAGACCGCGGCTGTCAGCCGGTGCACCAGCCGCAGCTTTACGGATAGCGGCTGTCGTATTGGAGAGAGCAGCGGTCGCACTTCCCTCGACATTTGTAGCTGTTCCGTAGCCAACTAAATCAATTGTTGTACCTGATTTATCAACGAGGTCGACTTTGCCGTTTGTACCACTCATAGCAAGGATTCCCTTGCTAACATCAGGAGTAGGCAAGTCGGTAGTTCCTCCCGTTCCAGCGGCCTCCTCAATAAGGAAGTATCCATTTGCCGGGATGGTTCCATTTAAGTCTGTTCCGCTACTAAAGGTTCCGGCCGCTGAGGTATAGCGAACTTTCCATCCAGTCAAATCTACTGGATGATTTGTGGGATTGTATAATTCAATAAAATCATTTTTAAATTCCGCTCCGCCGTTTCCACCACCACCATAGACCTGCGAGATAACAATATTGCTATTATCCGGTGCTGCCTCGGCGGTCTGGACAGCTGGTAACACACTGCCGGCAACCATTAACATTGCCAGTCCAGTAGCGAACCATTTCCTTACTCTTGAAGAAATAATCATTTGGATAAGTCATTCTCCCCTCGAATCTTTTATTTACAACCTATTAAATCTTAGCATTCAAATGTAAAATGAAAGGTTGTCTTTCATGAATATAAATTAAAGTTTGCATCAATTAAATCTAAAAATTGAAATGTTGTGATTTTAGTATAAAAACAGTGCATAAATACAATATTAATTATAAATTTAGTATTTTTATGGTTAATAGATATCACCGATATTTTAATTTTATGTTATATATATTGTTGAATTTATTATGGATTGCGACAAATTTATTCTAGAGTTTTGTTAATTTTTACATAGGGAAAACAATAGTGATTAGAATTATATAGAATGTATCGGAACAAAAATAATACCCCTCCAGCTTCTTATCCAGAAGTGGAAGGGCATTATTGATTTTAAATCTACTTGGACAACACATCACTGCTGGTGCGGAAGCTCAAGCCGTTCAATTCCATCCATATATTTACGCAGTGCCTGCGGAATGTAAATGGATCCATCCTCCAGTTGATGATTCTCCAGCAGCGGAATTAGGATCCTTGGTGTAGCCACTGCGGTGTTGTTTAGGGTGTGGCAGTATTGCAGCTTACCGTCGGCATCCCGGTAACGAATGCCCGAACGACGAGCTTGGAAATCGAGCAGGTTGGAAGCCGAGTGTGTCTCTCCGTATGCATCTCTGCTTGGCATCCAAGTCTCGATGTCATACTGCTTATGTGTCTTCAGGGACATATCTCCTGTGCAGACAGACATGATCCGATAGGGAAGTTCCAAGAGCTGTAGAATATGCTCTGCATTCGCAAGAATCTCCTGCAGCATGCCCTCTGATACGCCCTCATCATTCCGACATAAGATAACTTGTTCGATTTTTGAGAATTGATGAACACGGTACAGGCCACGCACGTCTCGTCCCGCCGATCCTACTTCACGGCGGAAGCAGGCCGACATTCCGGCGAGTCGCATTGGCGAATCCAGTTCGACAATCTCATCGCTATACAGCGAGACAAGCGACACCTCCGATGTGCCTACCAGCCAGCGATTGTCTCCGTTTAGCTCATAGGTCTGATCCATCCCGCCGGGGAAGAAGCCCGTACGTTCCAGCGCTTCCGGACGGACAATCACGGGAACATCCATCACCGTGAACCCGCGGGCAGTTAGTACATCAATGGCCAGCCTTTGTACAGCGAGATGTAACAACAACCCTGCACCCTTCAGCACATAGCTGCGTGGGCCGCCTGCTTTGACGCCACGGGGGATATCGATGATATTGTGGAGCTCGCCTAGCTCTACATGATCACGCGGTTTAAAGCCGAATTCCGGCAACGTTCCGGTTCGTCGCAGTTCTACATTATCTTTATCATCATGGCCAATCGGTGTATCCTGCGATACAGGGTTTGGTGCGAGCAGCATGAGTTCTCCACAGCGGCGGTCTGCCTCAGTTAGTTCTGCCTCATAGAGATTCAGGCGGTTGTTCAGTTCTCTTACTTGTTCTTTAACTGCTTCTCCTGCCACGCTGTCACCCTGTCGTAAAAGTCGTTCAACCTCTTTGGTCAGCCCGTTACGCTGGGCTCTCAACTGTTCCGTATCTTGGCGCAATTCGCGCCGTTTCTCATCCCATTCCAGCAGTTCATCCAGTGGGAAGTCGACTCTTTTCCAAGCCGTAATGTTTCTTACAAGTTCCTGATTGTCTTTGATCCAGTTCATATCCAGCATACCGTTTCGCTCCTTTTTGGTTAAAAAAACGCAAAAAACGCCCTCATCCATGGGACGAGGAGCGTCAGCTCGCGGTGCCACCCAGGTTGATCGAATCTCCTTAACTGCAGGAACAATCCGACCCTCTTTGGTCTTCGCGGTAACGGGCGAAACCCGGTGAACTTAGGGAGTTGTTGTAGACTCCGGTCGCAGACGCCTCACGGTTGGATGCCGATCATTGGCCTGATTGTTGGATTTAATATTGTTGCTTAGTATAACGTAAGAGTGGGAGGAGCGCAAGTGGTTATGGTTTGACAAAAATATCAATTCTACGTTAGGATTAGTATTAATTTAAAGTAATTTTGTCGGGATAATAAATAAAGCAGTGTGAGCTGCTTAAGTGGGATGGAAGAGGTGGAGAAGTGGCTAAAATTGTTGTGATTAATGGAACGCCTTCCCTGGTATCGCGTATCAATGCAGCTATAGAATATGCGGAGGCCAGCTTAACCAATCAGGGCTTCGAGGTTGAGCGTATTAACGTAGCAGAACTACCAGCGGAGGATTTGATTCACACTAAGTTTGAAAGTGAGTCTATCGTCAAAGCCAATGGCCTTGTAGCGGAAGCTGATGCGGTAATTGTGGTTAGCCCGGTTTATAAAGCTTCTTATACAGGCGTGTTGAAGACCTTTTTAGATCTGGTTCCACAAAAGGGATTGGCCGGAAAAGTTGTACTCCCGCTTTTCATGGGCGGCAGTCTTGCACATCTGCTCACAATTGATTACGCATTGAAACCTGTGTTGTCTGTACTGGGCGCGCGTTACATTCTTGGCGGCGTCTATGCCGTGGATTCTCAAGTGGTTCGTAATGATCAAGGAGTGGTAGAGCTTGCTGAGGAGCTGAAGCTGCGCCTGAACGATGCATTAGATGAGCTTGCAGAAGAAACTACACATCGTGTGGAACGCAAGGCATAAGACTAAGTAGCAAGCCTTCTGTGCTTAGTGCTAATAACAAACGTATAAGCGTCTCTTTCATCCCTGATACCAGGGGGGAGGGGCGCTTTTTGCATTATATAAGCTATAGCAAAAAGGCCATCTCACTAAGAAAGTAGAGAATGGCCTCTTTTTTATATAGGGATTATTATATATCCGGTCTTACAAATCGTCGAATCCGTTATCGTCGCCAACCTTACCATAGTTGCGGGACTTAGCTTCGAAGAAGTCAGTTTTGGTAGCATTAAGCGCATCATCGGAGAAAGGTTTGATCCAAGGCATACAGTTAACGTCAACACCTTGGTAAGCTTTTTCCATACCCATCAAAGTCAGACGTTTGTTCGCTGTATATTTGATGTAGTCGCTAAGCTCGTTAAGATCAATACCACGCACGTTAGTAAGTGTGTAATAAGCCCAGTTGGTTTCGAGCTCTACCGCGCGGTCGATGGTACGGTATACATAATCCATGTTTTCTTTGGTGTTCAGCTCAGGGAAGTCTACGAGCAGCTGCTTAAATACTTCTGCGAAGAAGTAGCAGTGCTGATTCTCGTCACGTTGAATATAAGAGATCATTTGGCTGGTTGCCATCATCTTCTGGTCACGGGCCAGATTGTAGAAGAAGGCGAAAGTGCTGTAGAAGAAAATTCCTTCCAAGATGAGATCTGCTACCAGCGCATGGAAAAAGGTCTGTCTCGTAGGGTTATCACGGAACTCTTGATAAATATCAGAGATAAACTGATTGCGTTCCAGCAGGACAGGGTCTTTTTTCCAATATTCAAAAATTTCCTTCTGCTCACTCTCCGACACGATAGAGGATAGAACATAGGAATAGGATTGGTTATGCACCACTTCTTGCTGCCCGATAATAGCGGAGATAGCTTCCAAAGAGGAATCGGTGAAATAACGCTTCACGTCGCTCACGAACATCGTCTGCATCGAATCCAGCACAGCGAGTAGGGAGATATTAATCTTAAATACGCGTTGTTCCTCGGCATCCAGCATCGGGAATTGTTGCGCATCCTTGGACATTGGAATTTCATCCGCGATCCAGTGATTAAGCAGCAGTACCTTATACAGCTTGTACATATGAGGCATGCGAATATCATTCCAGTTCAGAATACCTGAGCATTCACCGTCGATAATGCGTGTGGATTGGTTAGGTGCTTCAGTATTAAAAATCTTTTGTAATTGCATTTCTTATCCCTCCATTTTTTGCGCTGGTAATCTTTCTTTGGTGTCTTGTTCATAGAAAGACGGTGATGGAGTAACGGAGAGGAAGTTTGGAGCTGTAGGAGCGTTAGCGTTCGCCCGAAAGCTTTCCGTAGGAAAGCTCGCATCGAAAGCATATGCTGTCATCGGATGTCATCCGCTAATAGCGGTAAAGATCTAGACCTCTGATGACAACAGCGGCCGGAAGCCCAAACATTCCTCGCAGTTACGAAATTCATCATCGTTTTTCTATTCAGGGCACTAAGATAATTAGCTAGCGCAAGATTCACACTCTTCTATAGTCAAAGCACGGCTACGCACATAATAAGTTGATTTCAAGCCGCCCTTCCAGGCATTCAGATGCAGTTCCAGGAACTCGGTAGCCTTGATGTCAGGACGGACATACAGGTTGAAGCTTTGGCCTTGATCGACGTGACGCTGGCGAGCAGAAGCCATGCGGATCGACCAGTTTTGGTCAATCGTAAATGCTGTCTTATAGTACCAGATCGTTTTGTCGGACAGATCCGGTGCTGGGTTAGCAATCTTATAAGTTGTTTTTTCTTCATAGGAAAGCAGTTCATACAGCGGATCAATGCTGGCGGTGGAGCCGGCAATAATCGATGTAGATCCATTCGGCGCAATGGCGAACATCCAAGCGTTACGTACGCCGTCCTTAGCTACTTCTTCTTGCAGCTCGCGCCATTGCTCAGTCGTTACATATTTACCTTCTTGCTCACCGCTAACATAACCGCGGGAAGTGAAGTATGCGCCAGTCTCCCAATCGGATCCAGCAAATTTCGGATAACGGCCTTTTTCACGGGCAAGCTCCATGCTCGAACGAACCAACAGGTAGTTGATATGTTCATATAAATGATTGTTATATTCTACGGCTTCATCGGATTCCCAACGAATGCCCTTGAGTGCCAATAGGTGATGCAGGCCGAATGTGCCGAGACCTACTGCGCGGTACTGGCTGTTCGTGTATTGTGCCTGCAGAACTTCAATGTTATTAATGTCGATTACGTTATCAAGCATACGAACTTGGATCGGAACAAGTCTTTCTAATACGCCAGCTGGAATCGCCCGTGCTAAGTGAATCGAATTCAGATTGCAGACTACGAAGTCGCCAGGGATTTTGGAAATAACGATCCGGGTCTGGCCATCTTTAGTTACTAATTCTTCTTGCTCAATAACTGTTGCAGACTGATTCTGCATAATTTCTGTACACAGGTTGGAGGAGAAAACCATACCTTGATGACGGTTTGGGTTGGTCCGGTTCACGGTATCGCGGTAGAACATGTACGGTGTACCTGTTTCTAGCTGTGATTTCATAATCCGTTTCATGATGTCGATCGCAGGAACAGTGATCCGGGATAATTCCAGGTTCGCTGTAGCTTCAGCATATTTTTCACGGAAAGTACCTTTGCCAAGCTCTTCATCGTAGAAATCTTCCAATCCTAGTGGACGGCCGTTTTTATCTGTCCAGCCCATGACCTTTTTCACTTCATGAGGGCAGAAGAGGTTCCAATGGCTGCGCGATTCTACAGCTTCCATGAACAGGTCAGGCAGGGAGACGCCATGGAACACGTCATGTGCACGCATACGCTCGTCACCGTTGTTCAGCTTAAGATCGAGGAAAGCGAGAATATCTTTATGGAATACATCAAGATAAACAGCTACAGCACCTTTACGTGTGCCCAACTGGTCTACACTGACTGCTGTATTGTTCAACTGGCGAATCCAAGGGATTACACCGGAGCTTGTGTTCTTGTGGCCACGGATATCCGAACCACGTGCCCGTACTTTTCCGAGGTAAACGCCGATGCCGCCGCCCATTTTGCTTAGACGTGCTACGTCTGTATTGGAGTCAAAGATACCCTCTAGGGAATCGTCTACAGTATCAATAAAGCAGCTGGATAGCTGTCCAGCGACCTTTTTGCCGGCATTGGACATTGTAGGTGTAGCAGCAGTCATATAGATGTTGCTCATAGCCCAATAAGCTTCTTTTACAAGCTCAAGACGTTTCTCAGCTGGCTCACGGTGCATCAGGTACATAGCAATAATCATATAACGTTCTTGTGGAAGCTCCATTACACGGCCGTCAAAATCATGCGCTAAATAACGGTCGGATAGCGTAAGCAGACCGATATAGTCAAACAAAAGGTCGCGTGTATAATCGATACACCCGCCTAGTTCGATAATTTGTTCTTTGGTGTAATGACTTAGAAGTTCTTCGCGATAGATTCCTTTTTTCACGAGATCCGTAATTAGTGGATACAATTCACCGTAAGGCTCTTCTGGATAAGCTTTGTAGCGGCGATGAACGGCAGCTTTTTTATAAAGGGTAGTCAGAAGGGCGCGGGCAGCTGCGAACTTCCAGTTAGGCTCTTCTTTTGTTACAAGCTCTAGAGCGCTCATGGTGAAGGCATTGCTGATTTCTTCTCCGCTTACCGAGTCACGACGCAGTTTGGAATTCACTCCACGCAGCAAAGTTTCTTTATTTAGTTGATCGAGACCTTCCAGAATACGGTCAGCGTAGACGGAAAGACGGTTCTCATCAAAAGCCAGTTGGCGATTATCCGGTTTTACTACGAATTGCGGCATGGTTAGTTCATCCCTTCTTATTTCAAATTAATTTTCAATATCAAAAATTGATATATTATAGCGCAGCAGGCTGCCACAGAAAGACCTCCGAGCCGTTCATGCTGGCCGGAATGTCGATAATGCGTTGGTTGGAGCTTCCCCGGTAGAGAAGCGTAGTATCTTTCAGTTCTTCTACAAATCTTCCATCTATTAACACCTGACACTGTTTAAGTAGATTCCACTCCGGCGTACCGGGAAGGGCTGTAAGTTCTTCGTACGTATAACCACTGTAAATCCAGATTGAGAACCCTGGCAGTACAGTGCGAAGCTCATGAATGAACCCCAGCAACTCTTCTGCTGAGAAAAAAGGATCGCCGCCTGCCAGTGTCAGACCATCCAGCAAAGGGTTAGCGGCGATTTCTGCAATGATTTCATGTTGTCGTTCTAAGGTGAAGACTTCTCCATATTTAAAGTTCCATGTCTCGGGATTAAAACATCCCGGGCAACGATGGCGGCAGCCGCTGAGAAAGAGGACGGCCCGCATGCCCTCTCCCTCGTTAATCGACTCCGGATAGTAACCGCAAATATTCATAGATGCTTAACGCGATCCCGAACTTCAGCTTGTTTGGCGGCATTAAAGCGGGTCTGATAGTCGCCGGTTAAATAACCTGTAACTCTGCGCAAACGGCGGATGTGCACGTCATTCTCATTTGCGTTGCAGGAAGGACAGTTTGTCCCAATTACGCCTTCGTATCCACAGCTGGAGCAGCGGTCAATCGGATGGTTAATGCTGAAATAACTGACCTGTTGTTCGAGCGCATATTTAATGATTTTGATAAAAGCCGATGGGTTGTTGCGGGCATTGCCGTTTAATTCGACATAAGAAATAGCCCCGGCATTGCAGTATTCATGGAAAGGAGCTTCCAAGCTGATCTTCTGAGCAGCACCCAGATCGAAGTATACAGGGATGTGAAAAGAGTTCGTATAATATTCACGGTCGGTTACGCCCGGAATGGAACCCAGTACCTTGCGGTCAACTTTGGTGAATTTACCGGACAAACCTTCTGCTGGAGTTGCGAACAGGGTGATGTTAAGATCCAGTTCCTCGCTTTTCCGATCGCAATAGTCCCGCATATGACGCACGATAGCCAGCGCCTTGGCATGAACTTCCATATCCTCGCCATGGTGTTTGCCGTACATAGCTTTCATACATTCCGCCATACCGATGAAGCCAAGAGACAGACTGCCATGCTTCAGCAGATCGCCTACAGTGTCATCGGGTGCAAGATGTTCGCCGCCTTCCCAAACGCCTTCTCGCATCATGAAATCGGAAGCTTTAGCTTTTTGTGCGGTTTGGATGTGGAAGCGATGGAGAAGTCCTTCCAGCGCAATATCCATATAATGATTTAGATCTTCATAGAAGCCAGCTTCGTCTGCGACGGTACGTCTGCCTGTTACTGTGCCGTGTGCCAGACCTAGCCGAACCAGATTTAGTGTATTAAAGGAAAGGTTGCCCTTCCCAGAGCAATGATTACGCCCAAAACGGTCACCGAGCACTCGGGTTCGGCAGCCCATTGTAGCGAACTCCGTATCAGGATCACTTGAATCATAATACTGCAAGTTGAGCGGAGCGTCCAGATTAGCGAAGTTTGGATATAGTCTGCGCGCAGAACATTCAGCTGCTTTTAGGAACAGTTCATAGTTAGGATCGCCTTGCTGTTGATTGATTCCTTGCTTGCATTTGAAGATTTGAATCGGGAACACTGGTGTTTCTCCGCTGCCAAGTCCGTTCATAGTTGCGGTTAGCAGAGAACTGATCACAAGCTGACCTTCTGGTGAAGTACAAGTACCGTAGTTGATGCTGGTAAACGGTATTTGTCCACCGGATCGGCTGGACATGGTATTCAGATTATGTACCATACTTTCAGCCGCTTGCAGAGTTTCGATTTCGGTTTCCTTTAGTGCAAAACGGAACGCTCTTGGATATGACTCCGCCAGATCGGTCCGGCTCATCGTAATCTCGCCCAAAGATTCATCAGCTTGTCCTTCTTCAAAATAATCCAGACCCTTGCGGAACAGCTTGGCGAAGGATTTGGTTACATAAGGTGCCAGATCATAGTCGAGTTTATTGGCGGATACACCACCATATTGAGCATTTTGCTGGGATTGGAAAATAATCGCTACCAGAGACATAGCTGTCATTATTGAGTTCGGAGGACGAACGCTGCCGTTGCCGGTATTGAAACCTTCACGGAGAAGTTTATCAAACGGGATAAAAATACAGTTCGTCGTTCCAATCGCGTATTGATCCAGATCATGCACATAGACGACATTGTCATCAATAGCCTGCACTAGCTGTGGCGGCATCGTAAAATTGCGGGCGTACCATTTTGAATATTCACTGCCGAACTTGCTCATTTTACCGGAGAAACTCTCTCCATTCAAATTGGCATTCTCGCGCAATAGGTCCATATCCCGACTGTCGATAATATCCCGGCCTAAATCAATGAGCTCTTCTAAAAGAACTTCCCGTGCATTTTCTACTCCATTAAATTGTCTCTCCAACAACGTCATTGTACAGCTCTCCTCTCAGTATAAAAGAAAAACATCTATCATCAAATCCATATATCCATAAGAAGTTGGACTGCTATAAGCAGTCGTATATTTGTTCAGATTACATAAAAAAAGCATCCCCTACCCGAGGATGGCAGAAAATGCCCGATGCGTTATGTAAATATCCACACGGATATTTGCAGAGGTCTCTACGTAGATGACCGCATGCGGACACCATCCCTGTTCCTCGCAGGCATCAATAGTTGGTGTCGTCGAAACAGGTAGGTCTCCTGGCTTCCGTGGGATCTCTCGGCGCCTTCCCAAGGGTGTTCCTAACCCTCAGTGGCATCTGCCGGGAGATGTGGATTCTCAAGCTTCCCAGAAGCTTAAGAAGGCCATCCGGTTACAGTGGCGGGACCGCAGCGGATTCTCACCGCGCTTCCCTATTAAGCTCTAAATCCGGTTAAGGATCAAAGCGCCTGTCTCCACTATATTTTGTTGTCGTTAGATAAAAATAACCCAAGATGTTGTGTTTGTAAACAGTTTTTTAGAAAACCCGCGCGGGGAGCGGGTTCTTTAAAAGTACTCCACAAATGATCCACAGGCTGTCCATAAGTAATCCACAATTGATCCACAGGGAGATGCGAAATGATTCATAAATTGTCCGAAAAGATGCCACAAAGAGTCCATAAATATAGTGCAGATGACCCTAGAATTTGCTCATGAGAAAATACTCTTAGCCCAAAGTCATATTTTGAAGTAATCAGAAGAAATAGAAGAGATAAGGGAGGATAATATTGCTTAGTTTGTGACAGAGCGGTGGAATTGTTACAATGGAAGGAGACAGCTACTATAAAATTTCGAGGAGGTATTCTCATGCCTATTGCTGAAGTTACAGTTATTCCAATTGGAACAGGCAGTACCAGTCTTAGCAGCTATGTTGCGGATATGCAGCGGGTGCTGAAGACAGTAGAAGGGATTACTTATGAACTTACGTCTATGGGTACGATCATCGAAGGGCCTCTGCAACGCATTTTTGCCGCGGTAGAAGCTTTGCATGAGTCTCCTTTTGCCGCAGGTGCAGAACGTGTCTCTACCTCACTTAAAATAGACGACCGCCGCGATAAACCCTCTACTAGCCGTGGAAAGTTAGAGTCTGTGGAGCGTAAGCTACAGGTGGATTAGCAGTTTAGGAGGGCGGAAAACAGGGAGAAATAGGCTTGCGTTTCTGGCTGAAAGTTGTATAATATTTTTTGTTTGGCAGAAAAACAGCGTTAAGCTGGTGTAGCTCAGGGGTAGAGCAACGCACTCGTAATGCGTAGGCCGGGGGTTCAATTCCCTTCACCAGCATCCCAAAAAACCATACGTGGCGCGGATTCTTGAAATTTGGAGAGTCGCGCTTTTTTGTTTCTTCTACCATTAATATTACAAAGTGATTTTACAAGTGTTTGGGAATATGAAAAACCCCACCAGTTTAAGGTGGGGCTTTTGTTACCAAGTATTATAGTTCGATTGATACTTAACTTGCTTATTCACATAGCTCTCATTGGGGTAATCACTTCTGACAGACTGCAAGTAACCTGAAATTGCAAATGCTGCAATAAGCCCTCCTATAATTCCTGTGATGAAGCTGAATGTTGAAAATCCGAATGTGGCAACTACTCCAATGGAAGACAATGCTACAAGCAATAGACTGAATATTTTCATCTTTATACACACCTCCATTTTGTATATGTAGTAATTTGGAAATTAAGATTGATACGTTACCTTGTTTGATCGGTTTCGATAAAAATAATAAAAATTCAGCAAATCTTTAGACGGGCTTCATACTTAGTTAAGCTAAGAGGATTATAGTAATTACATAACCCCCTTATAATATAGATCTAGACCCTGCCGGAAGTTGGTGGGGTCACTTTTTTGCACAGAGTAATTTTATAAATATGGTTGCCCAATATAGAAGAGAAACAAGAAATATAAAATGTAGAGAATGGGTAGCTTTATTTTTAATTTCTTGCAGGAATTTTTGAATTTTTCTGAGGTCTTGGACAGATTCTTCATCACATATCCATAAATGAGGAATTGTCCAATAATAAAGAAAATGAGCTTAAGGGGAAAGTTGCCCATTTTTATCTCAGTGAAAATAATAGTGAATGTGACACTCACAAAGGTTAGTGATACAACTTTTAAAAACTGTTCATAACGATCTTGTGGTTCTTTGATAGGATCCTGCTGCCCCCATTTTCTCTCATCAATTTCTGTCATGGTAAACCTCCAATCTACTGAATGTTATTAGTATTTCACCAGATTGAGATGCTTTTTGAACAGGGAGAATTAATTGGGAAACCATTATGAGTATAGTTGTCTGTTGCATCTTGTTGAAAGCTTACTTGTTGTGGAGATAGTACATTGCCTGAAGTTATAAGCTCCTATAGTTGTTACATCGTAAGGTTTCAGTAATTCCAACAAAGAGTGAACTCCCAAATGCTTGGGATTATGCCCACTGGCTTCGGCTGGTGAGCTTTTTTTCGTTTACAGAATGTCCCGGAATTATTATATTCAGATTATGTAAATGTTTAGTCCGGGATAGATTATTCATAGTAAATATTCGGAAGGGTATTTCTGCTTCGGAAATTCCCGTAACAGAGATGTTGAGAGTATATAATATTCCATATTATATACTCTGATTTCTCTTTAAATCTACTATAAAGAAGCGCCGTCCCTTTTGGAGACGCCGCTTCTTTATAGTAGATTCTATTCTTTTTGCTCAATTCTTGATTTTGGTGATCTTTTTGGCGGTAACTTGTGCAGGGAATGAATCATCACTTACTTCAAAAAATACTTTAATCTCATCGCCTTTTTTATATTTAGAAGGTGCAACTTTATTTACCCAAATGGCTTGAGAGTACTCATTAGATTCGAGAATCTCCTTGTATTCCTTGTTCAAGTCTTCTTCTTTTAATTCAGAAATTACTAAAATTCTTTTATTTTCTACATCTATTGTGTGTACAATTCCTTTCAAAACTTCATTATTCTTACTACAGGCGGTGACGAATAACAAAAAAACAAAAATAAGAGTCCATTTAATAGTAGTACGTGGTTTTTGAATCATGGACCTTCCCCTCCAGTGGTTACGACATTAGTTTAAAATCGGTTGCACAGGCATAGCATTTAGTACATTACCAATATAAGAATAAACAGCAGCCTTTCCATTATGACGACCTTTATTGATTCTGGGGAGTTACAGGTGAATGTCTGTAGTATTGATATTTTCATAAGAACTTTTGTTTGTATATAATAAAAATAAATGTTCTTATTTTAGAGGCGATCAATGATGGAAATGAGTATCGACCAAACGGTTGGGATTATTTATCAGGTCAAGGTGAACAAGATTACACAACGCGAGATCGAGATCCGTGGCATCCGTGACAAACGTCCAACATAAACAAAGGGGATAAATATCATGCGGTGTATAACAATACGGCAGCCTTGGGCGACCTTAATTGCTCTTGGTGAAAAAGAGTTTGAAACTCGTTCATGGAGAACAGCCTACCGCGGCGAGTTAGGCATCCATGCCGGAATGAGGATTGACAAAAAGATTTGTGAACAGGAACCTTACAAATCAGTATTGGCGAAACATGGCTATACAGCGAATAATTTGCCGACAGGAGCTATTATTGCTACAGGTCAGCTCGCGGGATGTTATGTGGTTACTCCAGAGGTGGATTTAAGGGAATGGATCAATGGGAATGAATATGATTTTGGCGACTATAGTGAAGGACGGTTTGCCTGGAAGCTTGAAGGGGTTCATCCATTAAGCCATCCAATTCCAGCTAAAGGTCGGCTAAGCTTGTGGGAGCACTCTAATCACTTCTGAACGGCGAACAATATTTTTAATGTAATTTTTATGTGCCTATCAGCTATTTTTCAGGTTCGAGGTATATATTAGAGACACCAAACACCCCCCAGTGTTTTGTGGTATATCTCTCTCAGGTCTTGCCAACTCCCATGGTAAGGCCTATTTTTTTGTTCACTAATTGATTGGGGGGAGAGAGCGCAGCGGCTTCTATACAGCTTTACTTAATCTGGTACTGTTCTTCGTAACTCTTAAAAGATGAAATATCCAGCCCTAGGTATCTGCGCATATGGATGGCAGCTTGAGCCGCAACAATGTCATTCAACAGCAGCATTCGTTCATGATAGCCACGACATATATACTTGGCTTCAATTCCAGTATTAA
The DNA here is from genome assembly GCF_038593035.1 of Paenibacillus sp. FSL R10-2778. Taxonomy (NCBI): domain Bacteria; kingdom Bacillati; phylum Bacillota; class Bacilli; order Caryophanales; family Paenibacillaceae; genus Paenibacillus; species Paenibacillus sp. FSL R10-2778. Next base: position 553,741 of record NZ_CP151956.1, read on the forward strand.
GTCTGTTTTGCTCATACACCTTAATTCCCCGTCTTCTCATTTCTGCACGAACATCCCTTAGATCTGTTGTAGCTACTGCAGCAGCTGTTCCAAGCACCTCCAGATAAGGGGCGGGTGTTCGTAAGTGTGTAGATAAAATGGCGGAGTCCCGTTCGAAAGCTGATAAAATCATCGGAAGCAATAAATAAGATTTCACCAGCATGTTGTCCCTGCTTTCTGCTCTATGCATGAATCTCATCACCTCTAATAGGAACGTATATTCGTATTCTACCCCGATATTCCAAAAATAATCAATGGTATTTCTAAACAGCTTATCCAATGTGATTAAATTCACAACTAAATAACGAAGAATAAATTATATTAAAAATTGTAATAATAAAAATTAATGTATCGAACGCAAATAAAGGAGAATTATGATGGAAAAAGAGGGCAGCCTCCAGCGTGGATTGTTTTTTGGTTTAATTCTGAGTATTCCCTTATGGATATCCATATTGGGCTATATACAGTTACTTTAAAATTTAATGAAAAACCTTATGCGAAGCGCCTTCAGGCGCTTTTTTTGTGTGGTACTAATGCGGGGAATTATCGAAAGGAATTGATTGACAATTGTGGGTGTCGGGCGCTAAACTGTTATTAATTCAAAAGTATTAAAAGTCATAGACTGTTATTGGATAGAATGCTTCAGCTACCAGTTCTGGACTTGCAGTGTAATACATATATATAGTCATGATAATAGCAAACCGTCTGAAAGGGCGGGACGCAAAGTCCAGGAGTCTAAAGTGTCTTAAAGGCACAATGACCGTCCGACTGCCATGAGAAGGGAATTTCACTTCTTTTTGGCGGTCTTTTTTGTTGTTAGGTCCTTTAGAGTTTCTGGTAATTATTCTGATTAATATAAATCATAGTTTTAGGAGGTGTGCCATTTGAAAAGAAGAATAAAACCGTTACTCTCGCTTGTATTAGCTGGGATTTTGACGGTAGGTAGTGGGCTTTCCTCATTGGGAGCTGGAGTTGCTGGAGCAAGTAGTTCTTCTACATTGGGAATTGCAGCGGTCTACAACGTGTTTATTCTAGGGGATATAACAACAGTTTCGGATACGGAAGGAAGGTTTGCTGCTGGAGGTAACGTTAACTTAACCAACTATAGTGTTGGAGATAGGTTGACCGCTGCAGAGGTTTCCCTGACTGACACACTTGTTGTTGGAGGGAATCTTACTTTCAACGGAGGTACTGTTTATGGGAATATCGTGCACGGGGGAGATTTTTCAGGGAATGTAACGCTCCTCAAGGGTGGTACAAAAAGACAGGGGAGTACGATTGACTTTTCAGCAGTAGGTCAGTCTTTGAAGGACAAATCAGCAGAACTTGCAGCATTGCCGGCGAATGGAACAACAGTGTACCAATATGGCAGCCTTATCCTGACAGGTACAGATCCTGCGGTCAATGTTTTTAATGTTTCAGGAGATAACGTCTCTAATACCTACGGAATTACAATAAATGTTCCTTCAGGATCTACTGCAATTATTAATATTGATGGTTCTAACGTAAAAATGAAAAACTTCGGATTTCTACCTAATAACGTGTTGAACAGCAAGAAAATTTTGCTTAACTTTAGCCAAGCTGCGTATCTTGATATGGCAGGCATAGGTGTAATGGGAAGCATACTTGCCCCCTATGCTCATGTTGATTTTATTAATGGTCAGATTAACGGTACTTTAGTGGCGGCTTCACTCAAAGGTACTGGTGGTGGTGAATTTCACCACTATCCATACGATGGTGATGAACCTGGACCAACACCGACACCAACGCCGACAGTGACGCCAACACCGACACCAACGCCAACAGTGACACCAACGCCGACACCGACGCCAACGCCAACGCCGACAGTGACACCAACGCCAACACCAACGCCGACGCCGACAGTGACACCAACGCCGACACCAACACCGACAGTGACACCAACACCAACACCGACAGCGACACCAACGCCGACACCGACGCCAACACCATGTCCGACGCCAACACCAACGCCGACAGTGACGCCAACACCGACACCAACGCCGACAGTGACGCCAACACCGACACCAACGCCGACAGTGACGCCAACACCGACGCCAACACCAACGCCGACGCCAACGCCGACACCGACGCCAACGCCAACGCCGACAGTGACACCAACGCCAACGCCGACACCGACGCCAACGCCAACGCCAACGCCGACAGTGACACCAACGCCAACGCCGACAGTGACGCCGACGCCGACAGTGACACCAACACCAACGCCAACACCAACACCAACGCCGACGCCGACAGTGACACCAACGCCGACACCAACACCGACGCCAACACCGACGCCGACAGTGACACCGACGCCAACGCCGACAGTGACGCCAACACCGACACCAACGCCGACAGTGACGCCAACGCCGACACCAACGCCGACAGTGACACCAACACCAACGCCGACAGTGACACCAACACCAACGCCAACAGTGACACCAACGCCGACAGTGACGCCAACACCGACACCAACGCCAACACCAACGCCGACAGTGACACCAACGCCAACGCCGACGCCGACACCAACGCCAACGCCGACACCAACACCGACGCCGACAGTGACGCCGACACCAACACCAACGCCGACGCCAACACCGGCACCAACGCCGACAGTGACACCAACGCCGACGCCGACAGTGACACCAACGCCGACAGTGACGCCAACACCAACGCCAACAGTGACACCAACACCGACGCCAACGCCGACGGTAACACCTGAGGCAACGCCGACGCCAACACCGACACCGACGGTAACGCCTGAGGCAACACCAACACCGACGGTAACGCCTGAAGCAACACCAACACCAACACCAACACCAACACCAACACCAACACCAACACCAACGTCGACACCAGAGACTCCGGTGTTCCCGACACCAACGCCATCATCCGTAATTGGCACTATAGTTCTTGCAGAAGATCCTGTGCCGCTTGGGCCTGTAGCTTCGCCGACACCAGCGCCAGTACCAACACCGTCGAATAGCACAGAAGTACTTGTTGATGATGATGAGATCCCATTAGGTCCGGTACCGGCAGTGACACCAACGCCAACACCAACACCTGATGAAATCATCGTAGTGGACGATACGATCCCATTAGGAAAGCCACCTGTGAAGGAATTGCCAAAAACGGGTGAATCAAGTCCTGCACCTTACTATGTAGCAGGTTTAGGTTTTGCACTTATCGGATTATTAATGAGAACCAAGTTCTCCAAAAAGAATAAATAATAAAGGGTAGATCAACATAGAGTCGCTTTCGGGAGTGTTCCGATGGCGGCTCTATTTGTATGTCATGATTGCGATAGTTTGGTGCATTCTAAGTAGATGGTATACTCTTGTTGCAAAGGAAATGAAGAGGGGATGGCGAAGGCGAATTGATATGGTTCATTATTAGCGCTGTAATCATCATAGGGATTCTAATCTATGTGGGATTTTTCTTCTATGGTATTGCTATTAAACGAGCGCCAAAGGTATTTCTAAGTAATAATCCTAATCTGAAGGCTGATCCTCCGGTTGCCGGAGCTTCTTGGGGGGAGGGGAAGGATTGGGTCTCTCGCCAGAGCTTCGAGAATATTGAGATCGTATCTGCAGATGGACTTAAACTAAGAGGTTACTTACTCCGATCTAATCGTGCTGCGGGACGCACAGCCATTCTAGCCCACGGTTATTCAGGTAAAGCAAAGGATATGGGGGCGTACGCCAAAATCTACTACGAGAACTTAGGCTTTAACATCCTAATTCCCGATGCAAGAGGGCATGGAGATAGCGCAGGGGATTACATTGGTTTTGGTTGGCCGGAACGAAAAGATTATTTGCAATGGATTGAATACATGATTAAAAAGACTGGGCCTAGTGCTCAAATTGTGCTTCACGGTGTCTCTATGGGTGGTGCTACAGTGCTAATGACCTCAGGGGAAGATCTTCCGCCGCAGGTAAAAGCTATTGTTGCGGACTGCGCTTATACCTCAGTAAAAGCACAATTATCTTACCAACTACGACGCATGTATCGCTTGCCAAGTTTCCCTTTCGTTCAAAGTGCAAGTCTAATCACCCGCTTGAAGGCGGGGTATGGCTTTGGTGAAGCCTCTGCATTAAAACAAGTGCGGAAAGCGAAGGCTCCGATTCTTTTTATTCATGGGGATGCGGATAACTTTGTACCTTTTGCTATGATGAATGAATTGTATGAGGCATGCCAGAGTCCAAAAGAGAGGCTCATAGTGCCGCAAGCGGGGCATGGATTGTCTTATGATACGGATAAGGCGGGGTATACAGATGTAGTAACAGCTTTTATAAGTCGATATGTAAAATAAGTCCTGAACGTAGACAGCGCCCGATATCCGCTAGGTAGCGGTTATCGGGCGCCTATATTTTTCCACACATGACGTAGTCCTTGAATAAGGATCGTACCGTCATGCTTTCTCGTTATATTCATCCCCCGCCGTTCGTGAGTAACGGGTGTCTTGATTCCTTGTTATTTCCAGCAGCCGTGTGGCGAGAATAATCCTTCCAATACGACAAAAGCCCTACCTCTCTTTTGCCCTTGCGGCTCCATTGACCGCGCCAGTGTGAATCGGAATGCTATATTTCGAATTTAATCTCATAAAAAGGAAGAGTACTGCAAGAAAACATAAAGCCTCTTTGTCCAAAATGCCGATGTGTATAATAGTCGGCCTGACATCTTCTTGGTGGGGATATTCAATATATCGAAAAACAAATACCATATAAATATAACACACTATTGTTTAAAAGGCAAATATAATAATGAATTCCAAGATAAGGTTTATTTGATTCTAGAGAGGAACAAACCTCGATAAGGGGCGCTTAGATTTTGAAAGTAACTTAAATTGGGTTAATTGTGAATTATTCCGGAAAAGCTAGTAAACCAGAGGAGATGGGCGATCTCGGTGCAAATGGGCTAAAATGTAAGTTGGATTTTTTTGCAAACGCTACAAACTTCAACTGAAAATGCCAGAGACGAATGGGTTGTGTCTGCTGGGGTTATTTTGCGTGCCTATTTTGTGAACAGCTCTCTAAAACTGACAATAAACTCCAACATTGATTGAAGGATTGAGGGTAGACCGTTATAATTAATAAGTCTGGATTTTAATTAAAAAATAAGGGAGATTTTTATGAAACGCGCAGATGTGTGGCTGATTTCCATCGTATTGATTGCTGCGCTCGCTTTTCTCGTACCGAGATGGTTTTCGGACAATGATGACAAAGGTGGGGCCGGTAAAAATCTCATAGCCAATGTAACGGTGGACGGTGAGTTATTTAAAACGGTAAAGCTTACAAAAGAAGAACAAACCATTGAGGTCCGCACGGAACGCGGCTATAACATTTTGAAGGTGCATGATTACGGGATTGAAATGTACGATGCCGATTGCGCTGATAAAGTTTGCCTAGGTTTTGGTTTTATTACCCTGCCCAAACAGACGATTGTCTGTCTACCGCATAGAGTATTAGTCGAAATCACCAGTGCGTCGGGGGAGGATGATATAGATGCCTATGTCCAGTAGTGAATCTGCAACAGCTTTAAAAAGAACAGTGATTATTGCGATTTTCGCCGCAGTAGCAGTAGTGTTAAGTTTAATAGAGGCACAGATTCCGTTATCCGGGATGGGACTGGTGCCGGGTGCTAAGCTCGGACTGGCCAACATTATGATTTTGACTTGTATTTACTTTTTACGTGGACGGGATGCTTTGCTGCTTGTCATCCTCAAAACACTGCTTACTGCATTTCTGCTAGGTACCTTCTCAAGCTTGCTGTTTAGTTTATTTGGTTCACTTTTTAGCTTTGTTGTTATGTTTGTGCTGATGCTGATTAGTGGCAAAGGTAAGAGTATAAGCTTGATCGGAATTAGTATAGCCGGTGGGATTGCGCATAATATCGGTCAGCTGCTGGCAGCTTCTATGGTATTTGCATCACTTAGTATTTTTTATTATCTTCCCATGCTGCTGATCACTGGGGTAGTAACAGGAATTGCCGTGGGCTATGCAGTCCGTTATTTGGTGGCGTCATTGTCAAAAATATCGCTGTTTGAAGAATTTTTGGACTGATTAGTCACATCAGCGGAAGGATGACTAACATGAATGAATCATACGAAGGTCAAGACTTAGAGGGAGAGGGACAAGCAGTCATCTCTCTGGATGGGGTATCGTTTGGCTATGATCCCGAGCATCCGATTCTTCACAATATAACGTTATCTATCTCTCAAGGACAATGGGTCAGCTTGGTTGGTCCTAATGGCTGCGGGAAGTCTACGTTGGTCAAGCTGCTCAATGCTCTGCTGCCTAAGGGGGCTGGTGAGATTGTGGTTAGTGGCATGCTGCTTAGTGAGGAAACGATCGGAAGCATTCGGCAATGTATCGGAATGGTGTTCCAAAATCCGGATAATCAGTTTATTGGAGCCACTGTAGAGGAAGATATCCTATTCGGCCTGGAAGGGCTTTGTTTGCCGTACGAAGAGATGGCTGAACGTTTGCACTCCTATACGACGAGACTAGGAATAAATCATCTGTTGTCCAAGCATCCGGGTGAGCTGTCGGGAGGTCAAAAGCAGCGTGTTGCTATCGCTTCCATTCTTGCTATGGAACCAGGCATCGTCATTTTTGACGAGGCCTCTTCTATGTTGGATGAAGGAAGCAGAAATGACCTTCTCGGTATTCTGCAGGATATGCGGGCAGAAGGGAAGTACACGATCCTCATGATTACGCATGATGCAGATGAGATTTTGGCATCGGATCGGGTGCTTGCGCTGCATGGAGGTGGTTTGGCTGCAGATGTTACACCGGCGGAGTTGTTCCGGAACGAGGAGCTTCTGGAAAAATGCCATCTGCGTGAACCTTATCCTTGGCGCCTTGCACGCGAGCTGCAGAACCAGGGTATTCATGTGGATGTCCCGACCAGTGAAAAGGAGCTTATAGACACGTTATGGCCATAGAATTACAGCAAGTAAGTTACACCTACGCTGACCGAAGCCTCTGGAAGCTGACGGCGCTCCGGGACATTAACCTCAGTGTACCCATTGGCTCGATGGTTGGTATTGCGGGGGCGACGGGCTCAGGTAAATCGACGCTGCTGCAATTGTTTAACGGGATACTGAAACCAACCGAGGGTACGGTAAAAGTGCTTGATGTAACTATTCAGGCTGGTGAGAAGTCACCTAAGCTAATGCCACTGCGCCGCCGAGTCGGATTGGTATTTCAATTTCCGGAGCAGCAGATGTTCGAAGATACGGTCGAGAAGGATCTCATTTTCGGTCCCCTTAATTTCGGCATGAGTCTCGAAGAGGCAAAGTCACGTGCACGTCAGGCCATGTCAGATATGGGGCTGGATCTCGCACTGCTAGAGCGGAATCCTTTCCAATTGAGCGGTGGACAAATGCGTAAGGCGGCTATCGCTTCCGTGCTAGCTATGGACCCTGAGGTCATCGTTCTGGATGAGCCCACGGCAACGCTTGATCCCATTAGCCGTGCAGAGCTAATCAGCTTGCTGGAGAGATTATGTCGTGAGCAGGGCAGAACGATCATTATCGTCACGCATCGGATGGATGAGTTATTGCCCTATGCGGACAGCTGGGTTGTACTTAAAGAGGGCAGCACGGCGTTTCAGGGCAGTGTAAAGGCGCTTGCAGATGATCCTTCAATTCTGGAACAGTGTGGTTTGACGGTTCCACAGTCCCTTCGTTACTGGCGTGCAGTTGCTGATCATTTAGGTCTTGTGGATGAAGCCCCCCGCTTGACGGCTGAGAGTCTGGCAGAGCTTATAGCTTCGCTGCCAGCGGAATCAATAAGCACTGGTAAGCCCGATGGAAAGAGGGATGACCATGAATGAGAAACTGATCTTAGGTCGGAGTATTGAGACCGGTTCGTGGGTGCACAAGCTGGATGCTCGTGCCAAAATCACTGGCATGCTATTATACGTAGCTGTTATCCTGCTCTCACGTTCGTGGATGGCCATGGCTGTGCTGGCTATTTTTTCGATAGCCGTTATGGCTTCAACGAAGATTCCGCTTAAATACTTCCTGAAAGCAGCTAAGCCTTTACGTTATTTAATGTTGTTTATCTTTATTGTGCAGGTGGTGTCTGTAAAGACAGGGGAGGTAATGCTGACTCTTGGTTCCTGGTCTATCTATGAGGGAGGGCTAAGATTAGGGGCATTTTCGGTCATCCGCATGTTCTTTCTTATCACCTTTACAGCGCTTCTGACCTTCACAACAACGCCGGGGAAGCTGAATCAAGGGCTGGAGGGGATCTTGACACCCTTCAAAAAGCTTGGCTTATCCCCTGACCGTATCACGCTGATGATCAGCATTTCACTTCGTTTCATTCCTACGATTCTAGATGAATCGCAGATCATAATGAAAGCGCAGGCCTCAAGGGGAGCCGATCTGAAAGAGCTGCCTTTGAAGGAAAAGGGACGGATGTTAGTCTCCCTGCTGGTCCCGATTATCGCCAGTGCTTTTAGGCGTGCTCAGGATCTGGTGTATTCCATGGAGGCCCGCGGTTTTCGCATGGATGCTCCCCGCAGTCGGTATCACCGCCTAAGGTGGGGCAAATTCGATACTGTTTTTATTGGGATGTTTGTGGTCATGGGAATTGCAGTAGCTTTGTTATAATACTCATTCCCTATTAGTAGTATCAACTTGGGAGGGAACTTGAATGGCACGTTATTTTAACGGTAGAGAAGTCGAATTACTCGCACCCGCAGGAACGTTTGAGATTTTCAAGGAAGTGATCCAATCACGGTGTGATGCAGTTTATTTTGGTGGACCTGTATTGAATATGAGAATGATGCGTAAAGGTTATAATCTTACTCATGAAGAGATCATAGAGGCACTTGATATCGCACACCGTCTAGACAAAAAAGTGTATATCACTGTGAATAATCTTTTTAGTGAGGAAGATGTGGAGGAAGCTAGAGAATACTTGCGTTTCCTTGATGGTGCTCGGCCAGATGCCTTGATTGTTCAGGATATGGCAGTGTTGGAGCTTATTCGGGAGATGGAGCTTAACCTTCCTATTCACTCTTCTGTAATGATGAATGTTCACAACCTGGAGATGATCTATGCGCTGCGTGATCTGGGTGTAACTCGTGTAGTTACCTCGCGGGAAATGGACCTGCAGACAGCTAAGCTGCTTGGTCAGCGGAGTGGTATGGAGCTGGAATATTTTATTCACGGGGATATGTGCTCTGTGCATGGTGCAAATTGTTACTTCAGTTCCCATGTTTTTGGCATGAGCAGCAACCGGGGAAAATGTATGAAGCCTTGCCGCTGGGATTATCGGGTTAAAAAAGACGGATATGTATATCCTGCTGAATATCCACTGGCTGTCAAAGATATGTTTATGTATGAGCATCTTCCGGAATTGATTGAATCAGGCATTACTTCCTTCAAAATAGAAGGCCGTATGCGTGATAAGGATTTTATGGTGATGCTGGCGAATAGCTACGGCGAAGCCATTGACCGATATATCGATGATCCGATTGGCTTTGATCGTACGGTTGATACTAAAGAGCTGTACAACAACCGCAAGCGTGACTTTTCGACAGCTTATGCTTTTGGTAAACCAGGGTTAGCTAACATTAACCGTCGTTATGAAGGTACGGGCAAATTCTATAGCACTGGAAAAGTATTTAGCACACCAACCGCAGAACGTGAGCTATCTGAAAAACGTGTAGAGGAATTGCGGGAACGTTTGGCACAAGAAAAGAAACCAAAGACAACAAAAGCTAAGTTGGCTGTACGTGTGAATAATATGGAACAGGCGCGCGTAGTATTGGAGCTGGGTGTGGATAGTTTATACTTGCCGGGGGATGTATTTGAACCGGATAGACCTTTTACAAAACGTGATATTAAGGAACTTGGTGAGCTAAAAGGCGATAGCAAAATCTATTTAGGGTTGCCACGCATGATGACCGAGCTTCATTTCGATCAATATGATCAATTGCTTGGTGGAGAACGCTTGCCGATCGACGGTCTAATCGTTACTAATTTGGGAGCGATTCGCAGATACAGTTCTACAGGTTATCCGTTAATTGGAGATGGTAGTTTAAATGTCTACAATCATCTTTCAGCCCAATTATATGCGAAATTAGGTTTAACTCAGCTTTCGGTTTCACCGGAAATGACGCTGGGTCACTTTGCTACCTTTGCCTCACGTTGTGACACGCCTTTGGAAGTTGTTGTACATGGTACACCTGCACTAATGTATATGGAACATGATCTTTATGAGAATACTGAAGTAATGGAGCCTATCGCTGAAGAGGATAATCAATATGTGCACAATAATGTATTGGTTCTAAAAACAGACAAAGGTGAAAATCCGGTATATCGTGATCAGCACGGCCGTTGCCATCTTTTGTTCGCGAAAGAGCTCTGCTATTTACCGTTGCTTGGTGAGATGATTGATCTAGGCATATCTAGTTTCCGTATTGAAGGAGCGACATATAGCGCTCAGCAGTTGCGTGAAATTATAATTTCTTATCAACAAGCTATGAATCGTACTGAAGTGAAAGATGATATGCTAGGTGGTCTTGAGCCCATTTATGCGGGTTATACTCTAGGTTCGCTGCAATTTAACTAATTCTATTTTTTGGGGTAAAATACCGTCTGCTAGTAAGAAGAATGCACAGTACTCTATGAATAAGTTACTATTTTCACAAGAAGAGAGGGAATCAATCATGGAACAACAAGAATTCATCGGAAGAGAAGCCGTAGCGGCAAAGCGTAAGCAATATTTCTATCCGTGTACACAGCATTTTTACCGCGATGCGCCTCAGCTTGTGCGAGGTTCGATGCAGTTTGTGTATGATGAACATGGCAAACAATATACAGATTTCTTCGCAGGTGTATCTGTAGTTGCCTGTGGGCACTGCAATCCAGCCATAACTGGACGTACGATTGAGCAACTGCAGCAGCTGCAGCATACGTCTACGATCTATTTAACTCAGCCAAATGTGGATTTGGCTGAACGTCTGGAAGAGGTTATGCCAGGCGGTCTACGCCGAACCTTTTTCGTGAACAGCGGCTCAGAGGCAAATGAAGGCGCACTGCTGCTCGCCCGGATGTATACAGGACGCAAGGGGTTCATTGCACTGGAAAGTGGTTTACACGGCCGTACCAATCTAACTATGAGCGTGACAGGTCTGCCGATGTGGCGTACCGATAAATACTTGGATCATGACGTTGAGTTTATTCCTCGCCCATATCATCCAGAACTATCTCTGGAGGAAGCCGCTGCACTATCCTTGGAATCTCTGGAGCGAGTGCTTGAGGAGAAGGGGAATACTATCGCCGCAATGATCGTAGAGCCAATCCAAGGCAATGGTGGTATGATTATGCCAACGCCAACCTATTTCAGTGAGGTCAAAATGTTGCTGGAGAGATACGGCGTGCTTCTGATCGCTGATGAAATTCAAACTGGATTTGGTCGTACAGGCAAAATATTTGCTATGGAGCATTTTGACGTAGTGCCCGATATTATTAGTATGGCCAAGGCACTGGGGAATGGAATTCCGGTGGCAGCCTTTGCGACAACGGATGAGATTGCACTCGCGCTGAACCGTCCGTCGGCTTCCACCTTTGGAGGTAATCCGGTATCTGCTGCAACGGCGCTGGCTGTGCTTGATTATATTCGCGATGAACGGCTTCCTGAACGCTCAGTGCTGCTCGGAGAACGATTGAAAGCAGGGCTAAAGACCCTTCAAGACCATTATCCTTCGCTTATTGTGGATGTACGGGGAATTGGGCTTATGTTGGGAGCGGAGCTTGCTGGTGAGGATGCAGAAGGCTCTGCGGCGCTTACAGATCAAGTACTGGAAGCGATGAAAGACAGAGGATACCTGATCGGCAAAAATGGCATAGGACGCAACGTACTAGCCTTTCAACCGCCGATGATTATTACGGAAGAGGATATCGACGGGCTGCTTAACAACCTGAATGAAGTCCTTGCGGAGCTTAATGACTAATATAATGAATTTCAAGTAGCGAAGAAAGAGGAAAACGAATGGCTATTCTAAACATTTTTAAAACTGCAGGCCTAAAGCTTAAAATGTTCAGTGAACTGGTGATGTTCTCTCATACGCTTTTTTCACTGCCGTTTGCCATTATCTCGATGGTGTGGGCTGCTGGGGGCTGGCCATCAGGGCATGTGATGATCTGGGGTCTGATTGCATTGATCGGTGCCCGTAATGGCGCTAATGCATTCAATCGGCTGGCAGACCGTACGTTTGATGAACAGAATCCTCGTACGGCACATCGGCATTTGCCACAACGGTTATTGGCAGAAAAAGAAGTGGTAGTCTTTGTTATTGTCAATTATGCCATCTTTATTGTGGCTTCAGGCATGCTGAACTTGCTCTGCCTGCTCTTATCGCCGGTAGCAATCGTGTTAATATCGACTTATTCTTATACAAAACGTTTTACCTTTCTAAGCCATTTATATTTAGGCTTTGTTATTGCTTCCGCACCGATTGGTGCATGGTTTGCCGTAACCGGAAATATCGCATTTACCCCGTTTGTGATCGGGACGGTAGTTATGCTCTGGATTGCCGGATTTGATATTATCTACGGCACTCAGGACATTGAATTTGACCGGCGGCATGGGTTATGGTCTATTCCGAGCTTCTTTGGATTAGAGAATGCGCTGCGTATCGCCAAAGGTCTACATTTCATTATGATTATGCTGCTATTATTTCTATACGTATGGCAGGATCTCGGCTGGGTGTATCTAGTTGGGATTGGCATCGCTACAGTGCTCCTGATGACCGAGCATAAGATTATAAAACCTTCGAATCGTAAGCTGATGAAGGTGGCTTCTTATAATCTAAATCAGGTAATCAGCATAGTGATATTATTGTGTACGCTGATTGATTTTTTCTATGTTAGTTAGGGAGCTGGCTTTGGTGAGCCGGCTGGCTGAGCATTGGCACATTGCCCTCAAACTAACAACAAAAGACAATAGCCTACCCAAAAGGGGGAGGCAAGGGGATCGGAAAGCTGGCTACGCTAGCTTTCCTTTTTTGTGTTGACTCGGTTCCCCGCTCTGCAAGGGGGAAGCTACGAGTTGAATGCAAAGATTAGGGAAAACCTCCCTAATCTTATTGATTTTTTTATCCTTTGACTCTGTTTTAGGGAATTTCTCCCTGAAATATAGCTGGTTACTTTTAAAAGCATGCTAAAGTGGACTTTATTAGGGAGGAATTCCCTAATATCGTGGTTTTCGAACGATTATTAGCTAATTTTAGGGAGGTTTTCCCTAATTATATCCGATGGAGTAGAATGACTAAATTAGCTCATATGCGCTACGCTGCGTTTGCGTGTTTAGCTTGTCTTGTTGAAGCAGAAAAATAGCAGTTTGAATTTGCGGCAAGATCAATGAAATGATTTGTTTAAAGCAAAAAACGGATACCCCCAAGTGAATGGGAGGTATCCGTTTTTATTTGTATTAGAACGTACGCTTTAGCGATCACGGTCCGCAAAATATTGCAGCAACGTTTCCAGATCAGCATGCGCCGGGTAGGAGGAGAGCTGCTGCACAATAGCTGCAGCTTTATCCAGATAGTTCTGGCTGACCCGTTCAGCGCGAGCGAGGGCATCGCTATTGTTAATTAGGGTGAGCACATGTGCTACTTCAGCGTCGGAAGAATCCGGGCCGATTGCACGGATCACAGGCGAGAGCTTAGGGTCCTGCAAGGCGTACAGCACTGGCAGGGTGACCTGACCATGTCGCAGGTCGCTACCGGCAGGTTTGCCTAGGACATCGGCGGACTGTGTGAAATCTAGCAGGTCATCTTGTATCTGAAAGGACATCCCTAAGGCTTCTCCAAAATTATAAAGGAGATTGGCAACTTCTTCGGTGCTTTCAGTGGACAGTGCACCAACCCGTAAGCAGGTTGCCATAAGAAGAGCGGTTTTGTTTAAGGATTTCTCCAAATACTGATCCATTGTAATTTCATAATCAAAAGCATGTTCCATTTGCTGATATTCACCCAGACACAGCTGAGCGGTGGCTACAGAGGATAAGTCATGAACGTATCTGTTTTTATCTCCTGTATATTTGCTCAGCAGCTCGATGACCCGAGCGGACATGTAATTACCAACATGTACTGCTGACAATGTCCCCGTCTTAATATGTAAGGCGGGTACGCCCCGCCGTAACTCAGAACGGTCAATGATATCATCATGAATTAATGAGGCGGCATGAATAAATTCAGCAGCAGCAGCTAATTGAAGCGCTCTGCGACCGGTATCCTTACGGCCAAACCGACTGCCAACAATGACCATGAGGGGACGAAGGCGTTTACCACCGGAATTTATAAGCTCTAGAACACTTTGCGCGAGCTGAGATTTCTTAGGTACATCTTTATCACGCGTCACAAGGTTTACGATTTCGCGGTTGATTTCATTTATGTCTATATTTAAGGCCTCATGCAGCTTCATTTATGGATCCCACCTGTCAAATGGCTTTGCTTGTGCGACTACGCTGTCTGCACTCTTGAATCAAGAACTCTTCGATTCCAGTAGCTGGATCATGTTCCGCGAAGTCTCCATTTGACCGTCTAATCTGCATTTTTTTGATCGAAGGAGCTAGATAAGCAACTAAGTCGAGCTCACGGCATTTCACCGCAAACTGCAGGTAAAAGCTATACAAATAATCTCCATCCAAAATGTTGCGTGTAAGGTCGGGATGATGTGGGATACATTCCATATGGCGCTCTGCTGCCAAAGTGAGAATAGTGTAAATACCCAGCAAATTGACTTTGCGGCTGTATTCCAGATCATGGCGTTCCAGTACCGAGATTAGCTGTTCACATGCAGCCGGAGAGGGCTGAAGCTCAATTCCGGCAATAGGTGACATTTCAGTATGCAACAACCGGAGGGTATCTTCTATGAGTTGTTTGTTCACAAGATTCTCTCCTTCTTGTCGGTTTTGCCGGAAGAAACCATACCCCGATCATCCCTACAAAACCATTCATTCAAGAAAAAACCACCATTTCCTAGGATTAGGAAGGTTATTTTCTTCTTGTAAATAAGGAGAGTAATGTGTCCTAGGGACACATTACTCTGAAGTATATCCATATTTAACCCTAATAAAATACAATTTGCACATATGTTCTATATGATAAATTACACAAATTCAGGGTTTTATTATCAGTCGGTGTATAGATACCATCGTCTGACGAGCGGAATTCTCTTCCACTGTTTCTTAAGCCAAGGAAGTACATAGTAGTCTAGACCAAGTGTGCTTCCCGATCCGCCGATGCAGGCAATACCAGCAGCAACGTACCATAACATTTCTGTCGAGGCCATTTTGGTTGACCAAATCATGACCGACATGCCTACGGTCGCTATAGAAGCAAGTGCTGTGAAGAGACCAACGATGAGCATAATACCGAAGACGATTTCTGCACATACCATACCGATTTGGAACCATTTCGCGAGGAAAGTATAACTTCCGTCGTTGTTGTAGAACATCAAATCCATGAACCAGTTTGTAATGTTGTATACGAAGTTAGGTACAGGCAACGCTTCAACTGCTTCTTTTGCAGTGGATACTGCTGAAGCTGCAGATTGTGCATCTACGGTGTCTTTAACTGCATCTACTGCAACACTGGCTGCTGATGAAGCATCCGTTGCAAAAGGAGCAGCTGGAATCAAGAAAATCTTATCTGGATCTTTCCAAATCTTTTGGATCTTCTCAATACCTTCGTATAACCACATACCCCCAAGTAGAACACGAAGTGGAACGAGCCAGAAATTAGGTGAACGTTTGGAGAAGTGACCACCCAAGAAGCTCTTGCGGTTCTCAACATGGAAGAATTCATGCATCATATATGTCCATACTTTATTGAATCCGACAACCTGAGACAGGTAGAACATATTAATAAAGTGTTTGGATAGCATTGCCATGAATCCAGTAAGCATAAAGAACTTACCTGGCAGACCAACGTTAGCTACGCCGTAGCGGCTACCAATGGAGACCATTGTACCGTGGAAACCTGGTTTGTAAGCTTTTTTAGCAGTGTTCTGAATGTCGGCGGCAATGTTGCCAGCAACAATCGGAGCGGCTTGTTCAGCGTTCTCAACCATTTGTGGTACAGGACGAGTTTCACCTTCAGGAATGTAGAAAATGTTGTCCCCTACTACGTAGACGTTCTTATGATCTACACTTTCCAGGTTCTCATTCGTAACAATCCGTTTGCGGCCTTGTTGTTGAACTTCAAGTCCACCAACGATTTCGGAGCCTTCAACACCAGCAGTCCAAACAATTGTTTGGGAATCGACGACGTTTTTCTCACCAAGGGCAACACTACCATTGCCTACTTCGGTGATTTTAGCGCCAGTAACGATTTCCACGTTCAGCTTACGAAGGCGAGCTTCAGCTTTTTGAATCAGCTTATCTGGAAGGATAGGCAGAATCTTCGGAGCCATATCAGCCACAATCAGTCTTACTTCGGATGGGTCGATAAAGAACTCCTTGCATAATTCCTCGCGTTGTTCAGCCATTTCACCAACCAGCTCGACACCAGTAAAGCCGGCACCGATAATAACGAAGGTCAGCATAGCACGGCGTACAGCTGGATTTTTCTCCATAGCCGCTTTGGTATACATATCGCGGATTTGGCGTTTCAATGCTACCGCATCATCGTAAGACCAGAAGGAGAAGGTGTTTTCTTCTGCGCCTGGAATACCGAAGAAGGTTGGTTTGCTACCTGTGCCGATTACAAGGTAATCGTAAGCGTAGGTAGCTTTATCGGACTTAAGTTTTCTGCTTTTGAAATCGATATTGCTGATCTCATCAAGAACAACATCTACTTTAAGGCCCGCAAAAATTTTCTTAAGATCGATCTTGATTGAATCCTCTGGAGCACGGTTCGCGGCAACCTCATGCAGCTCAGTCAATAGAGTGTGATATGGATTCCGGTCGATCAGTGTAATTTCAACATCTTTGTTTTTCTTAAATTTCTTTGCCAGTTTCTTAGCCGTGAGTACGCCGCCGTAGCCGCCGCCCAAAATGACTATTTTCTTCAAGAGAAATTCACCTCATTCGTCTGATTAGCTGCAGAAGGTCCTGCGAAATTATTTCGCGCCTTCGAGTGCTTTTTCTGCAAGTGTAAAATATTCACCAACATGAATACTCACGCCGGAAATTGCATCAGTTTTGCCTTCAGCATCAAGCGTTGGAGCAGTACCTTTGTTTTCAAGGAAGTATTTTTCAGCCAAAGCGATTTCTTCATGCCATTCAGCAGAAGCGCCGCCAGCTTTCATACCATATTTACCATCAACGGAGAATTGCTTCTTGTCATCGCCAGCAGCATTCAAACCACTGAATTTAACAGCTACAACATTACCGTTAGCAACAGTCAGGTCAACAGTGGATTTCCAACCGGATTCAGCGTCCATTTCGCCTTCAGCATGGTAGCCTCCGTCTTTATATTGACCAGCTTCTACTGGACCAGCAGCAAGAGCAGCTTGAGCAGCTTTTACAAAGTCAGATACGTGTACGGATACACCAGAGATGGCATCAGTTTTCCCCTCAGCATCAAAAGTTATAGCTGCTGGATCTTGTTTTTCGATCAGGAATTCTTCAGCTTTAGCTGCTTGCTCGTGCCATTCAGAAGAAGCACCGCCAGCTTTCATGCCATATTTACCATCTTCAGAAACCTTTTTCTTCAGGTCGCCTGCAGTGTTAACGTTAAAGGCATCCCAGTCAGCTTTAGTGATCTTTCCACCTTCTACAGTTAAGAGTGCGAAATATTGCCAGCCAGTTTTAGCATCAACGTCAGCAGTACCGTAGTAAACTCCGTCTTTGTACTGTCCAGCTTCAGTTCCAGCGTTACCGGAATTTGTTGCAGGAGCAGTTGTTTCAGCTGGTGCGTTAGTAGGGGCTGCGGCGTTGTCTGTGTTGTTACCACAACCTGCGAGCAATCCAAGGATAAGTGCGCTCGACAAGATAACAGAAGCTTTTTTCATTTCAAATGACCTCCAAAAATATAGTTTAAAATATATATATTAAAATGTAAAACATTTTAATAGTCGAGCGAAGTGATAAAAATCACTTTATAAATGATATTTGTCACTTTAATCTCATACCTCATTACCCGTTTGTAACAGTATCATGACTTATATCGGCATAGATTAGAAAAAAATTTAATGATGTTGTTTTATCTCCGATGGCATTCTAGCACATGGACTAGGAAAACATTTGTGAAATAAATCACTTAAAAAATTAAATATTTAATTTATATCTGGATTATATCAAATTTTAAAAGATTTGAATACATAAATTAAAAAATATATGTGACAGAATACGACTTAATTTGCTAATGCCATGAATGGCGGAAAGATTCATAGCGAATGGGGAAGGGTAAGTAAAGGTAACACGGGATAACGATCCTACCCTAATTAATTCAGCTAAGGAGATGAGCTTATAATGGACAACAATGTATTTAAAGGGAAATGGAAACAGCTCAAAGGCGAGGCCAAGAAGCAATGGGGCAAGCTTACAGATGATGATCTTGACGTAATTGATGGTGAAAAGGATAAATTAGTAGGTAAACTACAAGAACGTTATGGACACACGAAAGAAGACGCGGAAAAAGAGTACCAAACTTGGGGACGATCCTACCGCGATTAATTCGTTACTAATGACGTCTATAATAAAATTCCAGAAGAAGAGCGCAAATCGCATCTGATTTGCGCTCTTCTTCTGCGTCCGTGGGCGGTTAGTTATCGAATAGGGCTTTAGTATGGTAGTATTATGAGATGAAAGTTGTAATTTATTTTGCCAAGGTGGGAGTGAATCTATGGGTTATCTTAAAATATTTTTTGGAAACACCGCGATGCTAATAGCTGTAGCCTATTTGGCTAATCTTATATATAAAAGCACCATTTCAAATGCAAGTGTAAGAATAAAGAAAGTAAGCTGGGTATTACTAGCCATCTTTGCCGGGTGGATTAGTACTCTTTTTGGATATAGGCTGGATGAGCATGTGATTTTTGATTTACGTTTTGTGCCACTTATTATTTCAACGCTGGCTTATCCGCATCCTTTCATTCTTGTTTTGATTGGTATAGGAACAGGTCTTACACGGTTAACTTTTGGAGTAAATGAGGCAGCAATGGCTGGTACAATTAATTTGTCCATTCTAGGATTTGTTTGTGCTGCGCTTAGCTACTGGGTCAGACGATCTAGCTTATGCATAGTGAACAAAGGTTTGATCGTGATTCTAGTCGTAAATGTAATGAATGCAATCAACATTATGGTGTTTGGTGTGATTCCCGCCCCAGAGTACATAAGAGAGATTATGCCGATTACTTTCCCTGCAGGGTTGATTCTAAGTGTTCTATTCTCCTTAATTATTCGTGACTTTCAATTAGGACTCTTACGGAATGTGCAGATTCAGCGTGCTAATGAACAACTGTCCGCCCAGACGGAGGAGCTGCATAAGAATAAGATAGCGCTTGAAGAACGTGCCGATCAGTTAATGATGGCTTCGCAATTTAAATCCGAATTTCTGGCCAATATGTCTCATGAGCTTCGAACACCACTGAATAGCATCATTAATTTATCGCAATTAATTGAAGACAATGATAATTCTCTTACGGAAGCAGAAATGAGTGAGTATGCAGCCATTATTCGCCGTTCTGGTGAAGAATTATTGATGATAATTGGCGATATATTAGATCTCTCCAAAGTGGAAGCAGGTCGATTGGATATTATAAATGAAGATTTAAGTGTTATTGAGATCCCAGAGATCCTGGCTATGCAATTCGCTGTCACGGCTAAACAAAAGGAATTGGAATTTACTATTGCTATGGAAGAAAATATCCCGCAAATGATTCATTCTGATCCACAGCGGATTCAGCAGATCCTGCGTAATTTGCTCTCTAATGCTTTTAAATTTACAAAGTCTGGCCATGTCGCACTCCGTATTCGCCAAGAGGAACGTGGGGAAGGAGCTATTGTGAAGCATTGGATTGTATTTGAGGTAGAAGATAGTGGGATAGGTATTGCACCAGAGAAGCATGCCATGATCTTTGAAGCCTTCCAACAGGCGGATAGAACAATTAGTCGAAAATATGGCGGAACAGGATTAGGACTTTCTATTAGTAATGATTTGGCCAGACTGCTCGGAGGGTTCATTACTTTAGAAAGTGAGGAGGGTAAAGGGAGTCGTTTTTCGCTTTATTTACCCCTCGAATTCATAGAAGAGTAAGCTCCAATATTATTTGTTAATTTGGCGTATTGACAGTAGATTGATGCGGAGTAGAATGAAGCAAATGCCGCATCAAAGGAGTGTTACCCCTTTCTATGAACAACATGGAAACTAAGCACACAGTTACTAGTTCAAAGCGTGTCCGTAAAACCTCAGTACATCGCAGGAATTTGCGCATTGCTACCTGGGAAGGTGTGCCATCGACCATTTTCCAGGTCCTGCTGCAAGGGCAGTTTCTAACAGGATTCCTGCTATATTTAGGAGCCACTTCAAGTCAAATTGGATTTGTGCTAGCGCTTACCACTTTGGTTAACGTGATGCAGATCGGGGTAGCTTTTTTGATTCAGAAGCTGCCAAGCCGCAAATGGGCTATGGTTACTTTTATCGGCCTGCATAGGATACTTTGGAGTTCTACGGGGCTAATTCCGTTTATTTTTCCTAAAGAGTATTGGGTCATGGCTTTTATAGCCTTATATACTACTGCTTTTATTGCCAATACGGCGGGTGGTGTGCTGTGGAGCTCTGTGATCAGCGATCTTGTTCCGGCACGTGTGCGTGGACGCTATTTTGGGATTCGTAATACGTTCCTGAATGCACTCGGTAGTCTGGTAATGTATGGTGGGGGTATCGTTTTGGATCGTTATCCCGGGAGCCATGGCTTTTTGATTCTTTATATTGTTGTGTGGATCTTCGCGATCTCTAACGTCGTTGTATTCTTTTTTTATCCCGACGTGCCTTTCGAGAAATCGGAAGAACATAAATTTTTACCGATGTTTAAGAAACCGCTTAAAGATACTTTATTTATGAAGTCTACTTTGTTTCTGGCCGCCTGGTTGCTGCTGCAGAATTTAACTGTTCCGCTATACTCGTATGTCATGTTGCAGTTACTTCATATAAATTATGAAACGTTATCACTGCTTAATGTGTCCCAGACTCTTTTTATGATGGCTAGTTTCTACGTTTGGGGTAATCTAAATGCAAAATATAGCAATAAACGTCTGTTGTTCTTTACGTTGCCGATTATTGCCTTGTCCTCGTTGATGTGGGGACTCTTGTCTGTGTTGCCGATGCTGTTGGTGTTGTTTGCCGCTCATATTGTTTTTGGTGTAGGTGTAGGCGGTTTCAACCAGCTGGCCTTTAATTTTATTATTGGAGACACGCCGAAAAAAGAACGGCCTATGTATATGGCGACCTATGCGGCGCTTACGGGTTTATCATCCTTTTTTGGTCCGCTTATTGGGGGACAGCTGTATGAAAAAATTGCCCACTGGCCGCAATGGACCCAAGTATACGGTATGCAGTTGGTAGTGGGAACGCTTATGATCGCTCTTGCCTTCCTGCTGGGCCGTCGTATTCTAAAGGACGAATAGAAGTAAAGGGGACTATTCCATGTTAAGGATTGCGTTGGTATTAGGGGCTACTGGATTAGTAGGGAAAGCGGTTACGGAGGAATTGCTGAATCGTGAAGGTTGGGGTGAGGTGAGAGTGCTTGTACGGACTCCATTAGCTTTAGAACATCCTAAGCTTAAGCAAATCGTTGTGGATTGGGAGAGCCTGGCGGAGTATAGCGATTCGTTCGAAGGCGTTCATTCCATCTTCTGTTGCCTCGGGACTACGATCAAGAAGGCAGGTTCACAAGAGCAGTTCGAACGTGTCGATCTGGATTATCCGCTTGCAGCTGCTGCTATTGCGAGAGATCACGGTGTTAAACAGTTCTTGGTTGTTTCATCCATGGGGGCAGATGCCAAATCGCGCAATTTCTACAGTCGGACTAAGGGGAGAGCAGAGGAAGCGTTAAGCAAAATCGGTTTTCAAGGGCTGCATTTGTTTCGGCCATCCTTGCTGCTGGGTCATCGTGAGGAATTCAGACTGGGAGAACGCGTCGCGGCTAGATTGATGAAAGCACTGGAGTTTGTGATGGTTGGCAAAGCGGCTAAATATCGTGCCATACCTGGTGTAACTGTGGCGAGAGCTATGGTTAATATTGCCTCTGCTGACACGCATGGTCTGCATATCTACACGAATGAAGTAATACATGTGATTGGAAAACGTTAAGTTTTTCGGGCTGCTAATAAATTTGCATTACGGTGAGAACAGGACTTACAATGGACAATAAATGATCAGCGTTTAATGGAGAGGGGTAACAAGATGAGTAAAAAACAAGTAGCTACTACAAAAGCACCAGGAGCCATTGGTCCTTATAGTCAAGCCATTACCACCGGTAGTTGGGTATACACTTCAGGACAACTGGGCCTTAATCCCGAGACAGGGAATTTGGCTGAAGGCGTTCAGGAACAAGCTCGTCAAGCACTTAGCAATGTACAAGCTATTCTTGAGGAAGCTGGTGCATCACTGGATCATGTAGTGAAGACCACCGTATTCCTAAAAGATATGAATGATTTTGCAGCAGTTAACGAGGTTTACAGCACTTTCTTTAAAGAACCTTATCCTGCCCGCAGTGCCATTGAGGTTGCTCGGCTGCCCAAAGACGGACTTGTTGAGATCGAAGCGGTAGCACGTAAGAAATAAATATGATTTCGCACTTCTAGATTATTCTACAAAAAAAGGCAGGTTAAGGAGGATCACCTTCTTAGCCTGCCTTTTATATTATCAAGAGGACAATCAGTATCTGCTGTATCTTCTGCGGCGTGGTGTGAGCAATAGCCAAATGCTGTAGAGCAGCAGAAGACCTGCCGTTACTGTGCCCGTTACAAAGACTGCATTAGCTTCTCTATGTTCCAAGGCGATCGCGATGAAAGCCCATACGAAGACCAGAGGATAGATGCTGTCTCGGTTAGGGTAGCTGACTAACACCGCAAGCAGTGTCCCCACGCAGAGCATGATCACGGCCCAGGTTATCCCGCTAAGTCCAAACCCATCCCAATGATTTTTCTCCAGAACAACGCTAACATTCACGATAGTCGCCACAGAGATCCAGCCAAGGTATATACTAAAGGGTAGCTTGATCAGCCATTTCTCACCTGAAGTAGGATTTGCAATCTGGCGCGTTCGGCGATAGATAACAATGATGGAAATTAACATTAACACCATGGCAATCAAAGAAAGCTCGATGTATAGATACTGCCAGAGGAAAAGCCAGCTCATATTAAAAACACAGCTCAGGATAAACCAGAACGAAATAGCTCGTACAGAATCCCTAGAACTTGTATAGGAGCGGAATTGATAAATAACGAAACCGGCTAACAAGAGGTAGATCAGCGACCAAATGGAGAACGCGTAGCCAGCAGGAGTCATGTAAGTCTTATATTTGTCAGAGATTTCTCCTGTACTGTTTCCGCCCAAAGGCAAGGTTACCGCCAGCACATTTACGATAATTACACCCACAAAGAATACGAGGTTCCACCATTTATAAGGATTATAACGTCTCAAATAATTCACTCCCTAGCTTTTTTAATAGGGTGTTGCTTATTTAGAATATACCCCTTTTTGGCCTAATTAAGACTATAAAAAGAAAAGAAGTGACTAGTGAGTCATAACATTCTTGGATAGCAGGGCAGTAGTGCGGGGTATTTTAAATGAATCAAATTACTGGGTGTTTCTATATCCTTCAACTTTATTTCATAAAAATCTACAGAAAATATGCAGAAATGTTTTTAAATCAGCGCTTTTTCGTATAAGATGAAGAGATGAAGATTCAAGAAAATATAAGTTTTGTCCTAGTTCTTTATCCTTATATTTACCGCAGGAGCGCATCGCCTCTCTAAAAGAGGAAGAAGCGGCTTCTACTTGTATAGCTTCAAAATTTATTTCTCGCGGAAAAGGTTGCAGTTACCCTTCCTGATGGTAGGGGGCTGGTTCTTTTTTTGCTTGCTTAAAAGACAGGAGATCACCGATGACTAAGCATCTGTATGCAATATGGTTAGGGGACGTTTTATTTTGCTTCTCTGGCGAAACTTCGGAGCCGAAGGTTGACGCTTGGACTCGCGTAGTGAAGCGGATGGAGCTACAGGGAGGAGTGCGTCCTTTTGCAACTGCTGCTCTGCGTCTGGCAGAAGTGAAATATCCGGCTCCCCCTGTAGAGGGGAAGCCAGCCCGGCGCGGATTGCCCGGACGAACGTTCGAAGGGCTCGCCTTGGTTCCTAGCGATGCATTTC
Organism: Paenibacillus sp. FSL R10-2778; assembly: GCF_038593035.1. Lineage (NCBI taxonomy): Bacteria > Bacillati > Bacillota > Bacilli > Caryophanales > Paenibacillaceae > Paenibacillus > Paenibacillus sp. FSL R10-2778. The sequence continues at coordinate 578,142 of NZ_CP151956.1, forward strand.
AACTGCTTCTGGCATGGGATGAGACGTTATGCCGAGATCAGGGAGTGGAGCCAGGCGGCGAACTGCGTTACTGGGCAGCAGCGGCACGTTTTGCGCTGGAGCTGATGGGTACGGGCGGGATTACGCCGGGGGCCTTGCCACCACGCCCTGTGGGCTCACGTCGCCGCGGCGGCGAACAGGCGGCGACGGTCTGCTGGTCGCCAGCTTTCCGAAAGCAGGAGGACAAAGAGATCTTTCTGCAGCTGGCAGCATCCATGCCTGTTCTTGCACTAGGAACGCATATCGCAGAGGCAGGGGATTTATCCTCTCGTGATGAGGCTGGAGCATATGTGCTTTACTCCTTTATGCAGGCTGTAATGACTGCTGAGATAAAAAAAGTAATTGCGGGCATTGAAAGTGAGTTAATCCCTTATAAAGCGAATTATCGCCGGGGTTATTCCCCTTTAACAGAACTGTGGTGGAATAGCCTTCTCACGGGAAGCCGAGATATACCCGTGCAAGGAACTCCGGCAGAGGTGACAGACCTTTTGGTCACTGTGAACGAGACCGCTGGCAGCGATGTGCCACATTCAGAACCAGAGGAAGCACGGAGCGGGCAGCTGGGTCTTGGGTTACGGCTGGAGCCGCCAGAAGACAATAATGAAGTCTGGCGGTTAACCTTCTGGGCGGAGAATAAGGAAGAAGGGGAATTCTGGTTTCCCGCCAAATCGATCTGGAGTAGTAAAGAACGAGAGTTTACGTTATGGGGTAAACGCTATCGCAATATCCAGCAGCAGCTGCTTATAGCGCTGGGCCGGGCTGCGAAGATATCGCCGGATATTCAGCGCGCTCTTGCTAAGCCTGCGCCTACGGGGGCGGATTTGGAACCGGAGCGTCTTTATTTCTTTTTGAAGGAGACGGTGCAGCAGCTGCGCGATCGGGGAATAACGGTGCAGATGCCTTCGCGCTGGAGCCGTGAGGGACGCCGCCGCATTGGCATGAAGATGAAAATGCAGCCAGGCGTGAACGGGGGCGATAGCCCTGCGCCCGCAGCTCTGGGTATGGAAGAGCTGATCTCGTTCCGTATTGAGGCCTCGCTTGGAGATAGTACGATTAGTGAGGAAGAATTAAATGCATTAGTAGAGGCCGGTGTACCTTTTGTACGTTTCCGCGGGGAATGGATCGAGATAGATCCTAAAGAAATCCGCCAGGTTCTTAGATATATGAAACGCCATGAAAACGGAGAAATGACTGCCGCGGATTGGATGCGTCTAGAAGCCGAGGATGGTGAAGATCGGCTCTGGAAAGGAATGTCCGTCACTGGAATGGAGACATCCGGGCTGTTGGCATCACTTATGCGCGGAGATGTATTACGTAATCTTCCGGTGCGTCCTGTACCTGAGGGTCTGCATGGAACTTTAAGACCTTATCAGGAGCGGGGTTATCAGTGGCTGGCCGAGCTCAGTGGTCTGGGTTTTGGGGTATGCCTCGCCGATGATATGGGTCTAGGTAAAACGGTGCAGGTTATCACCTGCCTGCTGGACCGGGCGTTAAGTGCTCCCCCTGAAGAGAAGCAGGAGCCTGTACTGATTCTCTGCCCAACATCGCTTCTTGGCAACTGGCAGCGGGAGCTGCAGCGCTTTGCACCTTCGCTTAATGTACACATACATCATGGTGGACGCCGTGTTCGGGGAGATAGCTTCTTAGAACTGGCAACCAGTCATGATATCGTACTGACGACCTATCATTTGGCAGGCCGTGACAGTGAGGATTTAGCCAATGTCCAGTGGTCAACAGTGGTGCTGGATGAAGCTCAATATATTAAAAATCACCGTACGAAGCAGGCGCAGAGTGTGATGAAGTTATCAGCGCCGCATCGCATAGCTATGACAGGTACTCCGGTAGAGAACAGACTTGGCGAGTTATGGTCTATTTTCCACTTTTTAAACCCGGGCTATTTAGGAACCTATCATTCCTTCCGGCAGCGTTATGTGTCTGGTGAAGGTGGGGAACGCCTGCGGGAGCTACATCGCTTGGTATCCCCCTTCCTGTTGCGGCGTCTGAAGAGTGACCCGGATATTTCTAAGGATTTACCGGAGAAGCTGGAGCTGAAGTCTTATTGCCCGCTGACCGAGACCCAAGCTGCCCTGTATCAGGGTGTCGTGGATGAAATGCTCGGTGTGATCGGGGAGAGCAGTGGTATGGCTCGCCGTGGACTGGTGTTATCCTCTCTGACGAAGCTGAAGCAGATTTGCGATCATCCTCAGCTATTCCGGAAAGAAGAAGGACGGAGTCCACGCAATGAACATTCCGGTAAAATGGAGGTTATGTTCGAGGTGCTGGACAGTGTCGCTGAAGTTGGCGAATCTGTGTTGATCTTTACGCAATACGTAGCGATGGGTGAGCTGCTGGTGAGCAAGCTTACTAAGCGTTATGGTACATCGCCGCTGTTCCTTCATGGGGGGATTCCAAAACGGGAGCGGGACGAGATGGTGCATGATTTTCAAGAGGGCAAGGGTCCAGCCTTCTTCGTGTTATCTCTTAAAGCGGGCGGAGTAGGTTTGAACCTAACCCGGGCCAATCATGTTATTCATTACGATCGCTGGTGGAATCCGGCAGTGGAGAATCAGGCGACAGACCGGGCTTTCCGAATTGGGCAGGATAAGAACGTACAAGTTCATAAGCTGATTTGCCAAGGAACGCTGGAGGAACGTATTGACGAATTAATTGAGCGGAAGAAAAGCCTTTCGGAGCAGGTTGTTGGTTCTGGTGAAACATGGTTGACCGAGATGTCTAATCATGAACTGAAGGAGCTTATTGAACTGCAGGATCAGGATTGGATGTAAAGAAAGACATGAGCAATACGGAGGGATCGAACAATGAGTGAACTGTTAGAGATGCGGCTGGAAGTTGTGCCTGGATTAGTAAAAGCAGCATGGACGGCTTCGCCCGGGAAAGTGACGGGAGGGTCGCGGGCAAAAGGTGAATGGAATGTCGGTACTTCTGCTGTTCCTCAGGGACAAAGAACGGAGCAACCTCTCTCTCTGAAGGTTCCAGTATGGCATGCTGCCCGTAGAAAAGAAATATTGCGGCGTCTGGCGCTAAGTCCGGATGAGGTATTTGCTTTGCTGCAAGGGAGATTGACGGGTGGGCTGGCGGAACTGGAGCTTCTGCCTACAGATACTGAGCTGGAGCAAGCCCTCTTTGAGGGGGAAGGGTTAGAGAACCAGGCGGAGACTCTGCAGCTTATAAAAGAACGACTTGCTGAAGAGCCGCTGCTGGCGCTTTCTCTGAGAGGATTTACTAAGGGAGAACTCCTGGATGGAATATTTGCCCTTTGGGCTGAAACTGATATAGCTGCCGATGATTCTGAGACAGAGGCAGCCCCAGCTAGTGAGCTTGCAACAGAATTAGCACGGCTAGAGCGCAAGGGCCCCGCAATTTCTTCTGGGGAATGGCTTGCAGAAGCGGCTGCTGAAGGTTCGCTTCACCAGCCGGGACCGCAGTTCCATGAGATTACGGCTAGGCCATTTCCTTCATCGCCGGTAGTAGCAGCGGTAACGGAAGACTGGGGAGCTTTGCTGCCTCAGACACCTAAGGCTCTAGAAGGCCTAACTTTGATTATGAATCGAGTAGCAGAAGCTGCTGCCCGTCGTGCAAGTAAGGCGTAATTAAACAGCAGTGGAGTTTAGAGAAGCCGCATCCTATCTGAGGAGGCGGCTTCTTCTTTGTGTAATGCTTCTGTAACCTTTTACCATTAAACTCTGTCTATGATTATAGAATAGAAGGAAATGGGAAAAGGAGGATTTCATTTGAGACTATATGCCGTTTTTGCCCCGATAATCATTGCTGGGTTATTTCTGCAATCCTACATGGTAAACGATAATCTTGGTTTAGATTCGAGTATGGGGACAAATACCGCTGAGCTGAAGACGAAGATGAATTCTTTGCAGGGGTATCCTGCTAAATTTCGCATGAATGACATAAAGCATGGATGGGGAATAGACGAGACTGGATTATGGACTACGAACGATGGAGGAAGTAGTTGGTACCATCCGGACAGCAATATCGTTCCTATTCCACAAGAAACAGGCATCTTTGCCGCAGCAAGCTTTTTCCTGAATGCCACAAATGGCTGGATTATTAGTAGTCATGGTATGGGTCAACCTATTCAGATCTATCATACCTCTGATCAGGGCCAGACCTGGAAGGAGACAAAACTCCCCGTCACGGAGGATTGGGAGCAAGGATACAGTGGCGGTTTTATTCATTTTATCGATGTGAATAACGGGTATGTGTTGCTGGATTCAGAACCTGGTCTCGGGATGATGGAGAAATCCTTGTATCGCACGGCTGATGGCGGGAACAGCTGGAAGCGAATCGGAAATCTAACGGGGAGTATTAAAGCCTATCCAACAGGGATAACCTTTCAGGATTCTCAGAATGGCTGGATCACCTCCAGCAACCATGGGCAAGAATACATTTTAACATTCAGAACTACGGATGGCGGGAAGAGCTGGAAGCCGGAGCAATTAAAGAAGCCAGCTGCTCTGGCAGCCTTTACTTACAGTAATAGTTATCCGCCTAAATTCTCAGGCAAAGACAATATGAAAGGCATCCTGCCGCTGGAGATCGTTGACGATGGGATTCGAAGTATGGTGTTTTACACAAGTGATAACGGAGGCAGGACATGGAAGCTTGGCCCTCAATTGCTCGGTACTGAGGCAGCGAGAACAACATGGCTGAACGCTCGTGAAGGTTGGGCTTTGCAGGAGGGCGGCAAACTGGTGGCGACTGTCAACGGGGGTGTAAGCTGGAGGTTGATTGCGACATCACAGCTATTCGCGAAGGCAGAAAACATTCAGTTCGTTACGCCGAAAAACGGCTGGTTGGCGGGTCCAGGATTTCTACAGACCACTACAGATGGCGGCGTCACATGGAAGCCTTTGGTTAGTAAGCCTTGAGGCTGAATACAGCGGAACGCCGGGTCATGATTAGCCGTTGGTTGAGGTTTAGGGACTCAGGAGGCGTTATTCACACATTTATCGCCTATCCAGCATGTTTTCGGACTCCAGTGCAGCTATTTCATATAGTAGGGCGCAGATCGGGTGTTTTTTATGCCGTTAGCGACTTTGGGGTCCGTTAGTATGCAAAATGGAGGATTATTTTGCGAATAAGATCGGCTGTGTCCGATAGCACCTTGCTTCGGCGGCGAAGGGTAATGATCAAACGGCCTAATCGATTAAAAAGAAGGGGGTGTCCCAGCAGCCATTGTCATGGCTTATGAGACATCCCCTTAATTTTTGAGAAATGTAGAAATATGAAAGCTTAAACCTGCCCGCCGGCAGGGGATTCCCCTTCTGCAAGTTCCAGAATCTCGCGGCGTAGGCGCAGCATTTTTTGATCCAGTTCATCGGCGGCGCGTGCGGCATCCTTCAATTCCTCCGCAACATGCGAAGGAAGCTGCTTATCGAATTTATAATACAGAATATGTTCCATACTTGCCCAGAAGTCCATGGCTAGGGTTCGCAGCTGTATTTCGGCTTTGACCCAGCGTGTTCCTTCCAGCAGGACGAGCGGAATTGCGACGATAAGATGCAGGCTTTGATACCCATTCGGCTTGGGATGGGCTATATAATCTTTGATCTCCAATACGCGAATGTCTTCGCGTGTGCTGAGGTGATCAACCAGACGGTAAATATCTTTAACAAAAGCACATACAATCCGCATACCTGCAATATCGTGAATGTGCTGCTCCATATTTTCCAAGTTGAACTCGAAACCTTTGCGCTCCATCTTTTGAAGGATGCTCTTGGGTTCTTTAATTCGGCATTTAACATGCTCGATGGGACTGAAGCCGTCACGGACCTGCCATTCCGTTTTGATCACATCGATTTTATTCTCAAGATCGTTTAGTGCATGGCGATAGAGTGCTGGCAGAGACTTGAACTCATTGATAAGATTTGTGAAATCCTCGTTATCTTGCCAATGTTGCAGATCCTTAACGTGTACCTGCATCTGTTTTAGCGTAAGCTGTGTGCTGTCATGTTCTTCCACTGAAACTCTCCCAATTTCGTTATTTGTGATTAATTCTATTTTAACCGATGTAGAACCCCTGACGCAAAATAACGTCTGAAATCAGGGAAAATAAGAATTTATAGGAACATTCTCCGCTAAATCGCGTATTAAAGCACATTAATGAATCTGTTCGATACATTTGGTATGATAGAAACACGTATCGCTGGAGAGGGAGGAACTGTAATGAGTTTTATGAAACGAATCAAAGATAGTGCGAGCCGGGTTACCGAAAAAGCACAAAGCTCTGTTGAGATCGGCAAGCTGAACGGGCTTATTTCCGATATTGAACGTGAGATGGAAGTGGAATTCACGAAAATGGGCAGGCTTTTTTATGAAGGGTATCGCTCTAAGGATATGTCTGTAGCTGAAGGCAAAATGGTAGAACTGGCACGGACCTGTTCCAAGCTTCAGGAAAAAATTGAAGTCCAACGCGCAAGAATTGCTGAACTGAAAAATGAACGGTTATGTTCTTGTGGCAATGTTGTGGCGCTCGATGCAAATTTTTGTCCAAAGTGTGGAAGTAAGCTGGAGGAGCTAACCACATCAAGAAAGATTCCGTCACCGCCGGTATTCGTCAAAACTGTGGATGAGGACGAAGAGGATGAGGATCAATACTATGGTGCGGATGAGCTAACGGATGAAGAGAAGGAGATTGCAATGAAGCTCCATCCGCAAAGTGTGGTGTATTCTGAGATCCTGCCTTCAGAGGATGATGAGCTGCCATTGGAGGAATATGCGGCGAACGAACATGACATTGAACGGGATCGCAGACATGCTGATCAGCTGGAACGGGAAAGACAAAGACAGCTTGAGCTGGATCGTCGCATCCGCGATTGGAACGCGAATGAACATCAGGACGAGTCCGCAGTCACCCAGGACAGTGGTGTTCGTGATATGATTAAGTGTCAAATCTGTCGGAATGAATTGCCAAAGGGCTCCTTATGGTGCCCGCGTTGTGGATCGGAGCAAATATAGTACAGATATCAGTCAGCTTAGGGCTTAGGGGGACAACAAGATGGAACAGCTGCTGCTGCATCTGCGCAATCTGGGCTTCACGGAGATGGAGTCCAAAATCATGGTCGAGCTTGCGACTAAAGGTCAGGCTTCTGGCTATGAGGTTGCCAAACAGCTCGGAGTTTCAAGATCAAATGTGTATGCGGCGCTTCAGCGCCTAACACAGCAGGGATATGTACGATGTGGTGAAGGAGAGCCTGCGCGGTATAGTGTTCTCAATCCGGAGGAGCTGGCGACGATGATCTCGGGAAGAGTTCAAGCTTCGCTGGCTTATATGGAAAGTGAGATGCCTCGCGGGGGGCCTGTTAGTCCTTCTTTTTATAATGTAGAGGGCGACCGCAATGTAATGGGGGCGCTGATTCGCCAGCTTAACATGGCAGAGCAGGAGATTGTAGTGGATATGTGGCGCGAGGAAGCGTCGCTTCTGCGGAGCGAACTTGAACAGGCCGAACTGCGTGGCGTTAGGCTTTTATGGGCTTTTGACGGTGGCAATGCTGCTGCTGCCTCTTACCCGGTATGGCCGTCATTCGGAAAAAATTCGCAGCGGGCGGATGGACGGAAGTTCTCATTTGTGATTGACCGGAGCTGGTGTATGCTGGGGATGCGTTATGATGATGGGTCGGCGCAAGCAGTGGTAACAGAGCACCCGGTGTTAGTGGAGCTGCTGTTGAATCATTTCACACAGGAAATGGTCTTGTTCGAGCTGGAGCAGGATATGGGCGCAGAATTAGTAGAGCGTTATGGAGAACGTTACAGCAAAATTCATAGCAAATATGTTATGTATGATCAAGGCGATGATGGGGAAGAACAGGCGCAGTAGTTATTATCATAGGGAGGTGAGAAGCATGGAATGTATCGTTCATTTTGAAGTGGTGCACAATGATGGTCCTAAAAAATTGCGTGGACTGTTGTTTCTGGATAAGGGAGCATCTCCTGGAGAAGCAGAATTAGTCGAAATGTTTAAGGATATGAATTTTAACGTGAGACTGGAAGACCGCGAAAAATTGATTTTTAAACCGGTAAATCCGGGGGATTTCTTGGAGATTCGAATTACGGGTTATGATAACGGTCAGGAAAAGAGCAAGGATGATCATAATTTAAAATCGATCGTTGGAAATTTATTGCCTCAGAAGCCGACAGGTCTGTAATGTGGGGAGAATGGATTCAATGATGGGAGAAGGAGGAGCACTATGGAGCTGTTGAGACAAAAAGTGTTGAAAGAAGGTATTGTACTCGGGCAAGGAGTGCTCAAGGTGGATTCTTTTCTGAATCATCAGATGGACCCCTTCCTGATGCGTGAGGTTGGCCGTGAGTTTATCCGCCGGTTCGCTGGCGAAGAAATTACGAAGGTGCTGACTATAGAATCCTCGGGGATTGCTCCGGGGATTATGACAGCATTAGAGCTGGAGGTTCCGCTGATTTTTGCCCGTAAGCAGAAATCGCTGACGCTGACAGAAGACATTTACGTGGAGAAGGTCTACTCCTTCACGAAGAAAGAAACGAATGAAATTACCGTTTCGAAGAAATTCATTGCTCCCGGAGAACGGGTGCTGATTGTTGACGATTTCTTGGCGAATGGTGAAGCCGCCTTCGGACTTGCCCGTATTGTTGAGCAGGCGGGGGGAAGTGTGGTTGGAATTGGTATTGTGATCGAAAAAGCGTTCCAGCCAGGAAATCGGCTGCTGCAGGAAGCGGGATATCGCGTAGAATCACTTGTGCGTATTGCTTCACTGGAGGACGGAAGAGTCACTTTCGTGGAAGACGAGGAAGAGCCTCTTATTTGAGGCTTTTGGAATGAATTCTCAGTCAAAAGCTATAGGATATACAAAACAGCAAGCGACTTGGTAATGAACCAGTCGCTTGCTGTTTTTTGTGTGTATGGTATGCACGGGTCAGGGTTACCCGTTACTGCCGCATGCCGCTGCAGTGTCGGCGGGCAGCTGTACGCTGTCCGCTGCCAGCGGCGATAGCACCCGCAGCGCCCCCGGCTCGCAGCGAACGGCCAGCGGCCCTTTGCCGAGGCTCTCGCCGTCGCCGATTGCAGGCCGGGCCTCGGCAAAGCCCACAGCTACGCTGCGTCCGCGCAGCATAGACACGAAGGGCAACGCCACATGCTTGCCCTTCAGTACCGTGGGGAACAACCGCAGCAACTGCCCGCGGCTGCACCCATGCACGACGCAGACGTCAAGCTGGCCGTCATCGGCCTTTGCCTGCGGGCAGATCAAAAGCCCGCCGCCGTAGCTGGGCAGGTTGCAGATCGAGACCAGCCATGCCTTCTCGAAGGCGTGCTCCGTACCGTCGCAGACTACACTTACCCGGCAGGGCTTGAATGTCATCAGCGTATGCAATATGCCGATGATATACGCCAGCTGGCCTGCTCCAATGGCATTGCACAGCCGTTTGTAACGGCTGGCATTCACATTCTCGGCCACTTGAGCATCAAAGCCATTGGCAACGGCTGTTACGGTCAGTCCGTTTGCTCCTGAAAGCAGGTCTGCTTCGATATACCGCTCGCTAAGGGCGGCCTCCAGCGCGGCTTCTATGGAAAGTGGAATGCCGAACCCCCGGGCGGTGTCGTTGCCGGAGCCGGCAGGAATTACGCCCATGGGGATATCTTTGCCGCAAAGTGCACCCAAAATGCTATGGAGCGTGCCGTCACCGCCGATTACAATCACGGCTTTCCAATCCTCGCGATGCTTTAGTGTATTTAAAACAAGGGCTTCTGCACCCTCTACGCTGTGCGTAAACAAGGACATGAAAGGCAGCGAACGCTCCTTCATGAGCGCCTCTACAGTATGCCAGGTCCGGCCGCCTGCTCCCCCGCCGGAACGCGGGTTTATGATAAATAGATACATATGATTTCCTCCAGCCTGTAGAATTCCATTGATGCCCTTTCTACATTGTAAGGAGTGGATGGGCAAAAGGGAATACTTTTCAGCGATCAGAGGGGCTGCTTTTTGGGGGATTACAGATGGCGAATCTGACTTTCTGCGATATCACCTGCCCAAGGAAGTTTATACCACCTGCCACTTAAGGCATGGTAGATCATTAACAGCCACACCCCAAAGCTGCAAAGAGAGACGAGGGCACTCATCAAGGGACCGAGGAATGGGACCAATCCGGTTAGAACGTGGAGGATCATCAGCACCCCGAAGGTAATCAGTGATTGCAGCGAATGGAACAGCACAAAGCGGCTGCGTTTCTCCAATGCGAGAAAGACGACGCCGCCGAGAAAAGGGAAAAAGTAACATAACGCGCCCGCTATATTATCGGGCAATCCGGTGGATGATTTAAAAGGGGACAATGGGCTCACTCTCCTTCTGCTTGGAGAAGAAGGGGCTTGATTGTTCGAATCCTTCTTCCTTACAAGCCTATGACTTGTCAGGAAAAAGTATGTTTAGCTCATTGAAGGGAGAACATACTTTTCAAGCAGCCTGCGAGGGTTCTTCCAGTTGTTTGTCTTGCTCTCTGCTGTAAAGACCACTACAGCATCCAGATTGGGAAAGAGCAGAATCTGCTGCCCGCCATGCCCGTGGGCGAGCTTGTAGGGCTGCCCGCTCATCGTACCGATCCAAAACTGATATCCGTAATCACCAAACGCTGGATATCCCTTTGCTTGAGCGGTAAGTGCATCCTGCAACCAATGTTCTGGGATGATTTGCTGCTCTGCAAACACTCCATTATTCAGCAGGCAGATTCCGAATTTAGCCATATCCCGAGACGTTAGGTGCAAACCGATATGACCCATGCTATGTCCTTCGGGGCTAGGTAACCAAGCGGTATTAGCCATTCGGAGTGGAGTGAATAAATGCTGTGCTGCATAGGAAAATGCATCAAGACCTGTAGATTCACTAATCATTATCGAGATTAGATGTGAGTCGATGCTTCGATATTGGAACTGGCCGATTTGTTCTGGAATAATGTTCAAGCTAAGGCCAAAGGAACCCCAGCGGCGGCTGCGATGGAGGTTCCGAACAAGCGGTTCACCAAGCTTCTTCCCTGTGATCCAGCTAAAACCGGAAGTCATGGTAAGAAGATGACGGAGTGTAATTTTTGAGAGATGTGGGGAGTGAAGGTATGGAATATGCTTGCGAAGGACCTCGGACACAGAAATATGGAGATCAGGCATCTCTCCACGGCCGATAGCGATTCCCGTAAGGACACTGACAAAACTTTTGGTGGCAGAACGGAGATCATTTAATGCTCCAGCATGATGGTCGTTATAATAACGTTCGAAGATAAGTTTTCCATGACGCACAATAAGCATGCTATGCATCTTGGGGTATTCTTTTAGGATAGCTTGATGGGCTTGTTCAAGACCCTCCCGGCGTGTATCGGTGTCTTCTGGCGTTGCGGTAGTCATTAGGGGAATTACAGGCTGGGCCATAAAGATCTCCTTCTCATTTGTTGATAAATACAATTTCGCTTGCTGTATAGGTTATTGTATTTTAACCAGTTTGGAGACATCTGACTTACGAAGACAGCTGTTAAAAATAATATTTTCCAAATAGTACATTTTACAAGGAAAGGTGGAAGTTAATCCGGAATATGATACAATATAACGATAAGGCCCGAAAGGAGTGATTCAGTAAGTGGCTCTTCGGGTAATAAAAGTGTCAAGGAGCTATCGTTCATCAGGCGTCCTTACTCTCAGCCCAAATCACGACGAACCTGCTTCACCGGCAAGGCGGTGTTTCAAAGGCTAGATTTAGCTTTAGATTCCACGTTTTGACGGATAGTGCAAGCCACGTATGTGTAATGGATACTTCACTTGCATTCGAGGTTACGGCGTACTTTTCATCATGCATTCTCTACAACGGAGCATTCATTTTCAATGTTTTGGGAGGGAACTGATCATGGCAAGTAAAGGTCATAACGAAGTCAAGGAAAGTCTACGGGAAATGACACGCATTTTCCGGCCCAAAGATCCCAAGAAATTCGTAAAGGAGTACGTCCGAAAGTATCGGATTACAGGAGGCTATGAAGAAGAACTGACCATGGTCGTGGAACACGAGTTGGTACGGATGAATTCATCCGTCTCCTAGCTAACAGATACGTTTGTCACTTGCTTAACTTTAGACATCATTTTGAGTAATAACATCCACGAGGATTCTTATAAACCGTGCCCGAGCAACTTTTGTTGCTGGAATCGGTTTTTTTTGTATGCGCATTTACGAATAAGGAAAAGTCTTCCTCATAGAATAGTCAAATGAATTAATAGACACATTTTAAATTGAATACGCTTTCTTTATTATTTTTTATTTGTTTGCGTTTTCATAAAATGCTATAAAATCCAGATGGGACAAGGGTTTATTGTGTCGAAAATTACAATGTGAACTAGTTGTGAACGATTGACAAAACTTTCCCTTAAACTTATATTAATAGTGATTGTTATAATTGACAGAAAAAAACAGGAATCTACGAAATCGGGAAAAGCGGGGTAGATCAATGATGAAAACGTGGCAGGCTGTAAAGCGACTCCTTCCCATGACCGCTATGTTTGGACTCTTTCTTGCCGGGTGCGGTCGTGAGGACTTGTCAGTACTCAGACCACAGGGACCTGCAGCAGACAGATCTTACGGATTAATGGAGCTGTCGATCAGCATTATGATCGTGGTGTTGCTGATTGTCTTTACGATTGCAGCTTATGTACTGATCCGCTTCCGCAGAAGACCGGGTCAGAATGAAATCCCTGAGCAGGTTGAGGGCAGTATGAAACTTGAGATTCTCTGGACAGTCATTCCGCTCATTCTTGTTGTAGTACTGGCCGTGCCAACGGTTAAAGCTGTGTTTGCCGCTGGAGATGATCATTCCAATGACAAGAATGCGATCAAGGTTAAAGTAACCGGCCACCAATACTGGTGGGAGTTTGAGTATACCGACTATAAGGTAACTACAGCGCAGGACCTGATTATTCCGGTGGGCAAAGATATCGCCTTTGAACTGGAAACTAAAGATGTGCTGCACTCCTTCTGGGTCCCTTCTCTTTCCGGTAAAATCGATACCAACCCAGCTGGAACGATTAACCGCTTTAGCTTTAGTGCGCCTAATGAAGGCGTTTACCGTGGGAAATGTGCGGAGCTATGTGGACCTTCTCATGGATTGATGGAATTTAAGGTGAAATCAGTTAGTGAACAAGAGTTTCAAAAGTGGATTGATTCTATGAAAGCACCTGTAGCTGTGCTGCCAGAGGATCCTGCTTTAGCTGAGAAGTTCAAAGCGGCATGTCTGACTTGCCACGCTGTAGGTGATCAAGGGATTAATAATGCGCCGAACTTGACCGGAATTGGTTCTCGGGAATCGATTGCTGGAATTCTGCTCAACGACGACACGAGGGAAGATGGTGCGCCGATTGAAGAGAATCTCAAAACCTGGCTGCACGACCCGCAATCCGTAAAACCAGGCAATCTGATGCCTAACCCCAAAGATCTGGGCCTGAGTGATGCTGAGATTGATGGCATTGCAGAGTATCTGGCCAACTATAAGCTGGACTAATGCCTTAGCCTAAAGGCGGGCGGAACTTTCGAAAAGGGGGGACGAACTTTGGCTCAAGCAGCGCATACCTTGAATTCATCCAAGCCTCTGGGGCACGGCCACAGTGTGAAGCGCCATACAGGACTTATGGATTGGCTAACAACCGTCGATCACAAAAAAATCGCGATTTTGTACCTATGGGCCGGAGGATTATTTTTTGGCATCGGGGGAATTGAAGCGCTTCTGATTCGTTGGCAGCTCATCAAGCCGATGAATAACTTTTTGGATGCACAAACGTTTAATGAACTCATAACCATGCATGGTACGACGATGATCTTCCTCGGCGTCATGCCAGTCATCTTCGCACTCATGAATGCCGTCATTCCGCTACAGATCGGTGCACGTGACGTAGCCTTTCCTTTTCTAAATGCACTTGGTTTCTGGACCTTCCTGTTCGGCGGGATTCTACTGAATCTTAGCTGGGTTATGGGTGGTGCTCCTGATGCCGGGTGGACCGCCTACACCCCACTATCTACGAGTACATACAGCACTACACACGGTGTAGACTTCTATACGATCGGCTTGCAAATTGCCGGATTAGGGACCCTCATCGGGGGGATTAACTTTCTAGCCACGATCATTACGATGCGTGCGCCGGGAATGACCTATATGCGGATGCCGATGTTCGCCTGGACTACATTTATTACTTCCGCCATTATTTTGTTTGCTTTTCCAGCAATAACAGTAGGTTTAGTACTACTGACATTCGACCGGATTCTAGGAGCCAATTTCTTCGAAGTCGGAGCCGGAGGAAGTCCAGTGCTATGGCAGCATATCTTCTGGATATTTGGTCACCCGGAAGTGTATATTCTCATTCTGCCTGCCTTCGGGATTATTTCCGAGGTCATCCCAACCTTTTCGCGTAAAAGACTGTTCGGATATAGCTCCATGGTGTTTGCAACCATCTTGATCGCCTTCTTAGGTTTTATGGTTTGGGCTCACCACATGTTCACAACTGGACTTGGACCTGTAGCTAACGCGTTGTTCTCCGTATCAACGATGTTAATTGCGGTTCCAACCGGGATTAAAATTTTTAACTGGTTGTTCACGATGTGGGGCGGGCAAGTACGTTTCACAACCCCTAACCTGTTCGCTGTAGGATTTATTCCTACATTTACTATGGGGGGAGTTACTGGAGTGATGCTGGCGTCCGCACCTGCTGACTTTCAGTTCCATGATACGTATTTTGTTGTAGCGCATTTCCACTATGTTATTGTAGGTGGTTTGGTGCTTGGCCTGTTCGCAGGTCTGCACTACTGGTGGCCAAAAATGTTCGGAAGGATGCTGAGTGAGACGCTGGGCAAGTGGACTTTCTGGACGTTTATCATCGGATTCCATCTGACCTTTTTTGTACAGCATTTCCTTGGGCTTATGGGGATGCAGCGCCGCGTATTTACTTATTTACCAAATCAGCAATTTGATTTGCTAAATCTAGTCAGTACCATTGGTGCAGGACTTATGGGTGTTGGTATGATTATTTTCTTGGTGAACATCTTCCTGACTTCCAGAAAACCAGCGGATGCAGGCAATGATCCGTGGGAGGATGGACGTACATTGGAATGGACCATTCCTTCACCGCCGCCAGAATATAACTTCAAGCAAACACCTCTTATTCGGGGGATTGATGCCTTCTGGAAAGAAAAAGTAGCAGGGAATAAAGGCATGACACCAGCAGAGCCGGTGGGCTCAATTCATATGCCGTCAGCAACGATTTTACCGTTTACGATGTCTATCGGAATTTTTATCGCTGGGCTTGGCTTTATGTTTAGCCGTGATGAATTCGGCAATGCTTTTATGAGCTTCCTGTTTAATAATTAT
Source organism: Paenibacillus sp. FSL R10-2778 (assembly GCF_038593035.1). Classification (NCBI taxonomy): domain Bacteria; kingdom Bacillati; phylum Bacillota; class Bacilli; order Caryophanales; family Paenibacillaceae; genus Paenibacillus; species Paenibacillus sp. FSL R10-2778. The sequence continues at coordinate 593,565 of NZ_CP151956.1, forward strand.
ATCGTTACAGCCATCGGTCTTATTATTACATTTGGATCCATGCTGATGCGTTCACTGTATGATGATCACGGATGGCATATTGAACCTGAAGAGCTGGAAGGAAGTGAGCGGACATGACAACGGCACATGCAGAAGCTTCTAAGGATACCTTTCCGCACGAGCCGGAAAAAGCTACGCTCGAAGGACGCAACAAGGTTCTTGCCTTTTGGTTGTTTCTAGGCGGCGAAGCGGTATTGTTCGGCACGTTGTTCGCTACTTTTCTCGCACTGCGTAATCAGACGAATGAGGGGCCTTCGGCGAATGAACTGTTTCACCTGCCGCTTGTTGCCGCTGCAACATTCATCCTGCTGGTAAGCAGTCTGACGAGTGTATTCGCTATTCAAGCGATGCACAGAAATCGGCCGGCACTGCTACGGAATTGGCTTTTAGTTACTGTAGGCTTAGGTTTAGGTTTCCTGGTTTTGGAGATCTATGAGTTTACTCAATATGTAAGACACGAAGAATTCGGAATGACCACAAGTGCATTCAGCTCGGCATTCTACACACTGGTAGGATTTCATGGTGCGCACGTAGCCTTCGGGATCGCTTGGATCTCCATCTTGATCGGGCAGCTCGCCCGCAAGGGGTTAACGGTTGTTACTGCACCAAAAGTGTATGTGTCAGCCATGTACTGGCATTTTATCGATGTAGTATGGGTCTTCATCTTTACGGTTGTATACCTACTCGGAAAGGTGGGCTAGGCACTATGACGACGGATCAGCATATGCCAGATAGCGGCGGGTATAAGCAACGTCATCGGCATGAAGGACCACAGAAACATATTGTTGTCTTTATTTTCTCCATTGTCTTAACATTGATTGCTTTCGCTGCTGTTGCGGCTGGGGGCGTAAATGCAACCTTTGCGATTATTTTGCTGCTGGTAATGGCTGTTCTTCAGGTCATTGTGCAGATGGGCTTCTGGATGCATCTAAAAGATAAAGGGCATCTTCTGCCGATTCTCTTCATGCTGGGTGGCTTCTTTATCGCTGGGACCTGTATTGTTATGTCGCTGTATTGGGTTTGGTGGAATTAACGGACGATAATGAAAGAGGTGGGCTGCGATGCCCCCTCTTTTTGATGTTTAGATATATGAATTCCTGCGCTAGGAGGTTGGGATTATGCTGGGATTAGAATACTTTAGCTTTGCTGAACTATGGAGTCCGCTTTTTCTAGCGGTAATGCTGCTGCTGACAGCAGGTTATTTTGTGTGGATTGGTCCGATTGCTGGGCGTTATGCCGATTCAATAACGGTGCCATTTTGGCGTAGAGCGTTATTTGTCTGTGGGATGCTTGCCCTTTACCTGGCACAAGGAGGACCCATTAGCCTTTTGGGGCATATGATGTTTTCCTTCCACATGGTCAGTATGGCCTTGTCTTATCTGGTAGCGGTGCCGCTGATTATGCTTGGAATTCCAGATTTTATATGGCGCAGGATACTAAAGGTGAATCCGCTTCGGCGGTTATCTTTTTTAGCTCATCCGGTAGTAGCTGCTCTATTGTTTAACGGACTTTTTTCCTTGTACCATATTCCTGTTATTCATGATTATGTGATGCTGCATTTTACTGTTCATCGTATTTATTACATTGTTTTGTTCCTGACTTCTGCTTTAATGTGGTGGACACTGATTAATCCGCTGCCGGAACATCGTATGGCGAGTGGGCTTGGGAAGATTGGATTTATTTTTCTGAACATGGTATTGCTGACGCCGGCTTGCGGGCTGATTATATTTGCCGATCATCCGCTCTACGCCACTTACAGTGATCCAGAGACTTGGGCGCGTGCTATGGGCTATTGTATCTCGGGTGACCCCTCTGTTTTACTTCAGAATTTTGGAGGTCCTGCATTCTTTGAAATGATGTCGCCTAAGGTGGACCAACAGGTGGGAGGCATCGCGATGAAGTTCATTCAGGAATTTATTTTTGCCTCTATGCTTGCTTATGTGTTCTATCATTGGTATAAAAAAGAGAACGGACAAGACGACGATGAATTGTCGACGCCATCCTCAACACTTCAGGAGAGCAACTTGAACCGTGCATAACTGGTAGACTGCCGAGGGGGAGAATCATGGATATTTTCACAGTGTTTCCGACTATTAGTACGTCATTCATCGTGATCAGCGCGGTGCTGGTGGCTATAGGTTGGTGGCTCATTATCAAGGGCAAACGCGAGGCGCATAAGAAAACGATGATTGCTGCCGCTATCGCTGCGCTGCTGTTTTTTATTGTTTACGTATCGAGAACGTTGTTTGTGGGAAATACCTCATGGGGTGGACCGGATGAACTGAAGACAATTTATCAAGTGTTTTTGATCTTCCATATCGTTCTGGCAACCGTAGCTGCGGTATTCGGACTTACTACGTTAACACTTGGTTTCAAGGCGAAGTACTCCAAGCACCGTAAGTGGGGCAGAGTGACATCCATAATCTGGTTTATCACAGCGATTACAGGCGTTATGGTGTACGTGCTGTTGTATGTTTTGTATCCAGGTGGACATACCAAGCCGGTGTGGGAAGTTATTTTGGGTGCGTAAAATAAGTGCTTGAATAGAGCACAGAGTTTAGTGCGTTGAGCGAATGAACTGCACTAAAGTAGCAGAACCGTAAATAGTTATGAAATAAGCCTATATATCTGCATGTTCCTGAGTAGGGATTGCGGGTGATGGGCTTATTTTGGTTTGTAGAGCTTCGGGATCTGTCCTGAAAATGAACGAAGTTAGCACGAAAAAGATGTAATTGGGGAAAACCTCCCTGAAAATGAACGAAAATAGCTTAAAAAGGCCATAATTAGGGAAATCCTTCCTGAAAGTGAATGGATTTAGCTCAATAACGGAGTAATAGCTGAAATTTTGGGGAGTTTTTCCCTAATGTTAATCCGTCCGGCAGTCGCCCATATCCCATACCTGAAACTGCACTAGCAGCCGAACTAGCATTCCACACCTGAAACCTGAACCAGTCAGCAGCCGAATCAGCACCCCGCCCCCGAAACCGCACCATCCGCAATACCCGCATCACACAATCGGAACTGTACCATCCGCCGCTCACGCATCACACAATCGGAACTGCACCATCCGCCGCGCACGCATCATCCCCCCGAACCAGCACCACAGCCGCACCAGCATACTAACCCGAACCAGTATCCGCTCCGGCACTCGCCTCCATAACGCACTTCACACCAACGCGTTACATAGAAGCAAGAGTGAGCTCTTACTACTTCATTTCCAGAATGAATTATCTAATAAACTCAATTATCCCAGTTATATTCGCCTCGTAGCATTCTGCCTCAATTCCCCCTCGTTGTAGATAATCCTAACAAATAAGCTTTACCTAACGTCTGAGAGTGTCTTCATAAGCTTGAAGTATGAGGTTGCTTAAACCTCCTATTTCTTTTGAATAATTTCCAGTTACAGGATTGACAATGTAAAATTAAGGTCATATACTGTGTATATAGATATATACAGTAAGCACAGGGATATGAACACCTGCTTCTGCTAGACGCTGAAGACATTGTAAAGCGAGGTTAGCATTAATGAGAACATTAAAAGATTCATGGTTTATGTTGCGCTCTGATTTTCGCGGAGATAAATTAAAAATATTAGGGACCCTCGTAATAACAGTTGTTTTTATGAGTTATCTTGGTGGACTGACTAGCCTGATAGCAAATGATGTACTAGGTGAGCAGGATCGGACGATGCTAGCGGATTTCTTATTTCTCTCCTTTATCCCCTTATTGGGATTAACATTCTCTCGCCGCTCCATGAAATATTGGAGTGAAGATTCTTACACAAAAATGTTGGTTTACTTACGAACTTTACCGATTCCAGCTGCAGTAATATTATCGCGGAGGAAACTTCAGGGTGTGGGCTCCTTTACTCTAAATGGTACGTTATTCTTCGTTATTATTTACTTGTTAGGAGAGAATTTCCGGGCAGAGCTGGCGGTTCCTTCGTACATAGCTTTTGCGATTACTTGGCTTGGCTTCGGATTCATGGTCTCAGGTCTATATATTTTTATTGAATATCTTTTTAGCGGCAAAGCTTATCTATGGCTAACATTGCTTATCGTAGTTTTATCGTGGGCAACATCGTTCTTAGTTACACTGGGCGGAGGCAGTTTGTTCTTATACAGTATCTCCTATTCGAAGGAGTGGGGGCTGTTATCTCCGATCATGTGGGGGTCACTACTGCTGGGAACAATATCTGTGCAGTTATTCTCTAAATGGACTATACATCGGCTGAAAAGTCGCAATCTCATATAAAAAATCGGAAATGGCAAGGACTGCGCTCTAGCACGCTAGAGTGGAAGGCGAGGTGTAAATAATGTGGATACCGGTACAAATCAACGAAAATAGTGCAGAGCCCCTCTATCATCAAATAGAGACTCAGCTTAGATCATTAATCATTAGCGGAGTCATTACAGAAGGTACGCTGCTGCCCTCGATTCGTGAGTTCGCAGGAGATCTGAAATGCAGTGTAATTACAGTGCGGCGCGTATATCAGGATCTGGAGAACGAAGGTTTGCTGCGAACGCGACAAGGAACAGGTACCTTTGTATCCCATGTAGGTGACGGAGCCATGGAAGAATATAAACGTGAAACGGTTGGCAAAGCACTTGAAAGTGCAGTGGATATCGCCCGATCGGTACATTGCAGCAAGGATGAACTTGAACAGATTTTTATGGAGATTGTAGAACGCAAGTATAGAGAAAAGGATTGAGAGGGGGCGCTTACTCATATGGTACAGATGGCTATAGAATTGCGGAATGTACTTAAACGGCGGAGAAACAAGACGATAGGGCCACTGACCCTGAATCTGCCTAAAGGATATATTACAGCTTTGGTAGGTCAGAATGGATCCGGCAAAAGCACGCTGCTGAATCTGCTGATGCAGCTGACTAATCCAGAGGAAGGCGAGATATATTGGTTCGAGAACAGGTATGATAGCGGGTTGTCTCTGGAGCTTCGCCAGACCATTGCCTATGTTCCTGAAACGTCAATTACTGAGGAGAACCACTGGAATGCAGCGGAGGCAGCTCGATTTCGGAAGTATTGGTATCCAAATTGGGACGATCAGTATTTTCACGAGCTGATGGATCGCTTTGAGGTTCCGTATCATATGAGACTTTCGAAGATGTCTAAAGGGGAGCGCCGGAAATTCGAAATTGCTGCAGCACTTGCGGCACGGCCAAGTCTGCTGCTATTGGATGAACCTTCATCGGGTCTTGATCCTTTTGCCTGGAAGATTATGATCGAGACACTTCGTAAATATATGGATGAGCACAACGCAACGATTATCATCTCCACACACATTGTGGATGAGGTGCGACGGCTGGCGGATTATATCGTCCTTATGCATCGGGGAGAACTGCTGGGTATGGCTGAAAAAGACAGTCTGTTCGGTGCTTGGACCGAGGTTTGGGTGAATGCTGCGGATGAAGAGGAGCTTGCGGAGTTATCGGCTGAGTTGCCAGGAGGCTTGCACTTTACCATGGATACACCGGGTGTAGCTTCTTTTATCATAGAACAATTTTCTGAAAACGAGAAACGCATTCATGACTTGGGCGTAAAGGTTATCAAGAGCCGCAGTTTGGAACTGGACGAAATATTAAGTTTATGGACACAGGGTCATCGTCCTATTCTAATTGACCACAAGAGAGGGGACTAGAGAAATGGAAGCCTTAAAGCTGGAAAGTGTAGTTAAGCAATATGGAGAAAAAACCGCAGTAAACGGAATTAACCTAACCGTAGGTAAAGGGGAAATTTACGGATTACTGGGGGCGAACGGCGCGGGAAAAACAACCACGATGCGTATGGTGCTCGGCCTAATCTACCCTGATGAGGGCAAGATTTTGTATAACGGAAAACCTTTCAACAGTGAACTGCAGCAACTTATGGGTTATCTGCCCGAAGAACGTGGACTATATCCTAAGGTGAAGATCAGCGATCAAATCGTTTACTTGGCCCGCCTGCGTGGGATGTCAGCTAGTGATGCAGATAAGAGCTTGCGCTATTGGCTGGATCGATTCGAGGTTCCGGATTATTACAATAAAAAAATAGAAGAGCTTTCCAAAGGAAATCAGCAAAAAATGGGCTTTATCGCCGCTGTCGTTCATAAGCCGCAGATTCTGATTCTAGATGAAGCTTTCAGCGGGCTGGACCCAGTAAACGTGGAGCTGCTGAAAGATACGGTCAAAGAATTACGTGATTCGGGAACAAGTATCCTCTTCTCTACGCACCGGATGGAGCATGTGGAAGAGCTATGCCGTAACATTACGATTCTCGATCGATCCAATACGGTCGTTCAAGGGGATATCCGCACGATCAAGAATGGCTACCCGCGGGAAGAAGTATTGCTGCGTACAGCTAATGAGGTAAAAGGTTTGGAGTCCATCGCAGGTGTTACAGCAGTTAAACAGCTGGAGCGTGGGTATCTGTTATCGATCAGTGAGATCGGTGCAGCACAGCGTATTTTACAGCAGGCGATAGCACAGGGTGAAGTGGAGCATTTTGAAATCAAGGAACCTACGTTAAACCAAATCTTTATCAGAGCGGTGGGTGAATCTAATGAATAAGATGGGGACAATTATCGGCTTTACCTTTAAAAATAAAGTTAGAACGAAATCATTTATGATTACTACTTTGATTCTAGTATTATTGCTCAGCATAGGGATGAATCTTCCCTATATCATCGATCAGTTTAAGGGTGATTCGGCCAAAAGTGAAGTTACTCAAATTGCTGTGATTGCTGAAGAGGGAAATCAGGTTGCAGAATTGTTGAAGGCTTATACTGCGCCAGAGGGCATGCCACAGGCTAAGATAGTACAATATGCTTCTGCGGAGGATGCCGAGTTAAAGAAAGCATTAGATGAAGAGACCGTAGAAGGTTATGTTACTTTTGCGGAACCTACTGGTGAAGGGCTTCCACCCGTTACTTATCATAGTAATGATGGGGAACTAAACGGAGATGTGCAAGTTTATCTCCAAAATGCACTTCAGCAAGCAAACACACAATTCATCGTTGGCGACAAGCTGACCTCTGAACAGATTGCTGCAATGTCAACGCCTGTGCAGATTACTACACAACAGCTTAACGCAGGCGGTGGCAGTGAAAGCTCTCAGGAGGACACTCCAGCCATTAACTACATTATCGTATATGCCATGCTTATGTTGTTCTTTATGTCCATTATGATGACAGGCAACATGATTGCCGCAGAGATAACTTCTGAGAAAAGCTCGCGGATTATGGAGATTCTGATTACAAGTGCCTCACCTTTAGCGCAAATGTTCGGTAAAGTTATCGGTGTTTTCCTAGTAGGAATATTGCAAATTGGGATCTTTGTCGCAGCGATCGTCGTCAATTTGACGCTCCCGCATAATGCGACTGTATTGGCTGATTTTGATCTCGATTTAGGCCAGCTCAATATTAACTTGCTGCTCTATGGATTTGTCTTGTACGTATTAGGTTACTTCCTCTATGCCTTGATGTATGCGGCTGTAGGTTCGATTGTCAGCCGTACGGAGGATCTCGGTCAGGCGGTAATGCCAATCATGATGTTAGGCTTCGTAGCGTTCTATGTTCCACTGTTCAGTATCTCCAATGCAGATACTCTAGTGGTTAAGATAGCGAGTTATGTGCCCTTCACCTCACCATTGACGATGCTGCTCCGAATTGGTGTCGGCGAGGTGGCGATCTGGCAAGTCATTGTATCGCTGCTGATCCTGCTTGTGACTACCTTCATCTTCGGATGGCTGGCAGCCAAGATCTATCGTACCGGCGTACTGATGTACGGCAAACGCCCAAGTATTAAAGAAATTAGAAAAGCAATGAAAGCTTACAAGATCTAAGATGACCTCATATAACTTTTAAGGAGTGCTAATGATGTCTACAAGCGAACAATATACCATTATGCTTTTAATGAGTTCGGTATCGCTGGCTACGGTTAGTAGAATGCTTCCGGATGGCTCCACTTTTATGGATTTTGTTCAAGGTCTATTGACTGGTGTTGCTATAGTGGGGATGTTGGCGGGATTGTGGATGTACGGTAAGGCGCGTAAGAGTAAAGCGTAATAGTAAGCACTGAGTTTTCGGGGGTATCCTAACAGCCGTTTATGGTTGCTGGGATATCCCCGTTTTTGAGTTGGCAATCTCTTTGTATACGAGCTGATATAGCTAACGGACCCAGCAGCACTTAAATGCAGCAATCATCGAGATTTGGCAAGATATCGGACACTATAGTCGCTATTGGCATGAAAAAGGGTGAATCAGTAGCTCTTTTAACCAAATAGTTGCACTGGAGTCCGATACTATGCTCAAAAGGCGATAAACGTGCAAATAACGTCATCTTGGTCCGTAAGCCTTGGTGGAAGATGATTAGGGCTTGCTTTAAGACGATCCGAGACGTTCACTGCTCGGGATTTCTACTGGAGTCCGAACGCCGGCTATATTTGTGGAAAAGCTTCAATTAAAGGCTCCTGAGTCCGTTAGATGCTTCATGCGCTTAAAGATTGTCTGAATTCTTGTCAGTGACTAAATTATAGAAAGATTTGCGCTCGTTAGTATATCCGTTTGGGTGGTCATCTGCTCCCGTAGAGCTCTAAGCTGTGTTTTCAGTGCGGGAACACTTTTTTGCAGAATAATGCTTATTTGAGAAAGAGGCAGCTTTAGGCCGTACCACATGACCTTCACAAGCTGTTCCTCCCAAGGTAATGCCTTAGCCGATAGAAGGGAGCGCCGGGCAAAAGAATCAGCACACTGGTGAATACAAGTGCGGTAAGCGTGGATAGAGAATAACTGAGGATCAAAATCATCCTGACGATATATTTTATGAAGCTCTGTGAAGGTGCGGATAGTAATCTTGTCTGCCTCATTAGATTGTTCTAACAACATGGAACTAAGTACGTAGACTTCATTAGTATACTTTTGAACACACTCTGCAAATTTAGTACTGTAGGTGGACTCGGGAGGTAAGGGGTCAGGCATGGTGAACACGATCCTTTCAGATTGAGAGATTTGCTTGAATCTATAATATAGAAAAGTAAGAGATGGATTTATTGATAAGATCGGCGGTGTCTGGTTCCGGGCAACTGTGTTTCTGCTGGGAGGCAGTGGATAAAGCTTTTGAAGGCTTGTAGTAGAGCCGTTCACTTCTGGAATTGCTCCCCCCTGCTGCAACACTGTACAGACGCCCTTGCTGAATATGCCCTGCCAAGGATTTACCCTGGAGCTTGGCCTTTAAATCCTGCAAAGCACCCTGAACTAGCTCAAGCTTAACCTGCTCCCAATCTGAACCTTCGCGGCGGACCTTATCCAGCGCTTCTTCAAGACGGCAATGACAGATGGCCCGTAAAAAAGAACTCCATTTAATGAGATCGAAATTTTTGGTGTTGGCAGAGATCAGACAAGCCCCCCAACTGCAGCCTCCCTTACAGGTGAGCTTCAGAATACCATAACGGCAGCCTTCAGCCCCTTCCATTCCATAGTGAATAGGCTCGGGTTCATCCAATACAAATACTTCAATGCGGGATAGTCTGCGCTGGTCCATAGTAGGGTTCCTCCTTAGATTTCCAAAAGCTTTAAGTCTACATGATGAGTGACACTAGCCCTTTCTACACAAGCGAGCATTTCCATTTTATTCTCACAGACTGCGGTATGCTCTAGCCATAGTCGGAACTTCTCTTTTCGTATAACAGATAGATGTAAGGGAAAGGTGCTGCGGGATCTCAAGACATACCAACCGGCGCTTACATCTTTCCAAGGCTCCTTGAAGGCTGTAAACCACGGGAGCTTTTGGTGCGATGACCAATCCTGCTGCTGCTGTTGTTCTCGAATTTTTTTATATATCTCATATACAATCTTAGAGTCTAAACAGTCTTTACAAGAAGAAGGTGTGCTGAACTGGCGAAGGGCTTGGATCTGGTTCTGGCCAAATGCATAGCCTACAATGTACCTGTGATTATGTTCTTCGAACCACAAGGCCCCGAAACAAACGTAATTTAGACTTATCGGCTCAAGCAGCCCTTGATGTATCCCTAAATAATAGTGCTTCAAAACATTCACCCCATCCAGCGTGCTATCACCTAATAAGCTCAGGTAACGCAAAAACCGCAGCAAGAGGAGGACCTCTGCTGCGGTTTTGGATTACAGGCAGATATACCTGGGCCAAAGCGTGGCGGATCAAGGGTCTCTCTCTTTACGCTTACGAGGTTAGCTGTCGGATTCGGACGGTGAGAGTCGCCCTACCTATTGAGACTTATGCAGTCTCCTTTGGATTCACCCCAAGTAGGCCAGGTGGCCTGATGGTTCCCCCGTTCCCTGCGAATGCAGGAACTCAGCGTTGATTGTTTTTCATGAATTAGATTCAACCCGAATCATACTCTTTTCAAGATTTTCTGTAAAAAACGGAAAATGTTCTTTTAGAGCAATTTTAACCATATCCTGCCGACTACGACTGAAAAACGAGGTAAATAGGTATTTATGGCGTGTTATCGCGCCTCTTTCTCGCTCAGCCTCAGCTTCTTGCGTTTCTACCTATAATGGGAATTTGCAGTATTTTCGCTCTAAAAAGGTGAATAAAATCACATGGGTTATAGATAGCGATTAAACGCTCCAAACTCGAGTAAACAAGAGATATAGAGAGATTAGATATCAAGTAAGCGCTATCTAATGGGAAAATAGTTTTTAATTTGCATTATTTTGGCATCATTCAGGTTTTACAAGTCTTCGTGCATAAGAGTATGATTACTCCTGTTTCAACGACAATCGAATATTTGATCCGCTTAATTTCCGGTAAGGAAAGCGGGGGAACCAACAATCGGCAGCCGATGTGAGAGTCGGAAGCAGATTATGGGGTGAATCCTGTAGAGGGTGTGAGTGAGCTCGCATCTATACAGGTAGGGCGACTCTCACCGCCCGAATCCGACAGCTAACCTCGTAAGCGTATGGAGAGAGGATGAGTGCAATGTGACCGCTAGCGAGCCACAGAGGAGATCCTTTGTGGCTTTTTGCTGTGCTCTTAGAAGCAAAGCATTTATGGAGGCCTCCCCTAAGAGGTCGCTAAATTCATCATTAGCGGTATTTGTAAGGCAGCGTCTAATGACGTGACACAACCGAGCTTTAGGTTGTGCCCGAAAATGACGATAGGTCAACATCCTTTCGGAGATTTTCGTTGCCTCCTTGTTGTAAATGAGCAGGAGGAGAAAAAAAGATGACGGATCAGAATGAATATGTGCTTGTATGTGCGCCTACAAAGGCGGGAGAACATTTCATTAAACTTCTGAAGTTCAGGGGTATTAAGATGGCGGGATTAACCAACAATGTGGCTGAGAAAGCTTTACTTGAGGAGCTCGGGATTGAGCAGGTTATTCTAGTGGATACCCGCCATCAGAGCACTTGGTTTCGCCCATCGTTCCCGGTAGGCAGGGTATATCTGTTTGAGAGCAGCTTTCCGCTTTGCTGCCGCTATATTCAGATGTGCCGTACCTGGACGACACAGCCGATTTTTGTGATTACAAGTTCAATAAATCCTAGATTGGTCTATAAAAGACTTGGTGCGAGCTATGTAATCTATTCCCATAGTGGTGATGCTGATTTTCTAATCGATAGATCACCTCATCAAGGATAATGGAAGGAGTGCGGAAGATATGATGGATCTGTATATGGTGGCTTCGTTAGCTGTAATTTACGGGTTATTTTATGGCTTTATGCGCTGGTGCGCAGGTGTAGTTGAGGATACGGGGAGGGATAAGCTGTGATTCTAGTAATCGCTGTTACCCTACTGTTGTTTTTATATCTGGTTTACGCGTTGATTCATCCTGAGAAATTTTAAGGAGGGGCATTCATGGGCATTTTGCAAATAGTCGTCGTAATTGTAATTCTCATCTTGCTGGTCAAGCCGATGGGAACGTATTTATATCATGTATTTTCTAACGAACCGAATCGTACGGATCGCTGGTTTGCAGGCACAGAGAAAGGTATTTATAAGCTGATCGGCCTGAAAAAACGGGACGGAATGTCCTGGAAGAAGTATGCACTCAGCTTTGTTTTAACTAATATCGTACTGGTTGCTTTCAGTTATATTTTTCTGAGATTACAGCGGGGATTGCCGCTGAACCCGAATGGAATTGCCGATATGGAACAGACGCTTTCATTCAATACGGTGATCAGCTTTATGACCAATACGAACCTGCAGCATTATAGCGGGGAGACGGGACTATCGTATTTTTCACAAATGGCAGTCATCACGATGATGATGTTCACGTCTGCAGCGAGCGGATTTTCTGTTGCGGTTGCTTTTGTCAGAGGGATTACAGGACAGAAATCAGTCGGGAACTTTTTCGAGGACTTCGTAAAAGCACATATTCGTGTATTCATTCCATTAGCTCTGCTAGTTTCATTGGTGCTGGTAGGATTGCATGTGCCACAAACGCTCAAGCCATCGCTTGAGGTCACTACACTCGAAGGGCAGACACAACAAATCGCTATCGGTCCAGTCGCTTCTTTGGAATCAATTAAACACTTAGGTACGAATGGTGGCGGCTTCTTCGGAGCCAATTCAGCGCATCCTTTCGAGAACCCTAATCCACTTACGAACGTGCTGGAGATTCTCTCTATGTGGATGCTGCCAGCCTCTCTGCCATATATGTACGGATTGTTCGCTAAGAACAAACGTCAGGGCTGGGTGATTTTCACAGCAATGATGACCTTGTTCGTACTACTGCTGGGATTGAATTATTATGCGGAAACCAAAGGCAATCCAGCTATCAATGCGCTGGGGATCGAGTCTTCGCAAGGTAGCATGGAAGGTAAAGAGGTACGTTTTGGTATCCCGCAATCTTCGTTGTTCACTTCGGTAACAACGGCAGCTACGACAGGTAGTGTTAACAATATGCATGATACGCTGACACCGCTGGGTGGCATTACCCCTCTGGCCCTAATGATGCTCAACAATGTCTTCGGGGGAAAAGGTGTCGGACTAATCAATATGCTGATGTATGCCATCATGGGTGTCTTCTTATGTGGACTAATGGTTGGCAGAACACCAGAGTTTCTCGGGCGAAAGATAGAAGCCAAGGAGATGAAGCTAATTGCGATTGCTATCCTTGTGCATCCGTTCATTATCCTTGTACCAACAGCAGGTGCGTTCTTAACGGACTTGGGCAACGGTTCCATCACGAATCCCGGATTCCATGGACTTAGCCAAGTGTTATATGAATATGTCTCTTCTGCCGCGAACAATGGTTCAGGATTTGAAGGGCTTGCGGACAACACCACCTTTTGGAATGTTACAACCGGGATCGTAATGCTGCTTGGCCGTTATGTCTCTATAATCGCGATGCTGGCAGTTGCAGGCTCACTGATCCAGAAGAAGCCAGTTCCTGAGACGATTGGCACATTCCGCACAGACAATGGTCTGTTCACCGGAATTCTGATTGGTACAGTAGTAATTATCGGTGCGCTGACGTTTCTGCCGGTCATTGTGCTCGGCCCGATTGCAGAATATTTGACCTTACGGTAGGAAGAGGGAGAACAAGATGAGTACTGTAAAAAGAAAAAAGCTGCTGACGGGACCCATACTCCTAAGCGCTATAAAGGATAGCTTTATTAAGCTTAACCCGGTGACGTTAATCAAAAATCCGGTCATGTTCGTAGTCGAAATCGGTACGATTATTGTATTGCTTATGGTACTGGCCCCCGGATATTTTAATGCAGAGAAATCGGTAGGCTTCAATATCACAGTGTTGTTCATTCTGCTATTCACAGTGCTGTTTGCCAACTTCGCTGAAGCGCTGGCTGAAGGCCGCGGGAAAGCCCAGGCGGATTCACTCAAGAAAACGAAACAGGATATCACAGCTAACAAACTCGTTGGAGGGTCTGTGAAGACCGTTTCTTCTTCCGAGCTTCGTAAAGGAGATATTGTCATCGTCAGTCAGGGAGAACTTATCCCTGGCGATGGTGAAGTAATTGAAGGGCTGGCCTCCGTAGATGAATCTGCAATAACAGGTGAATCTGCACCTGTTATTAAGGAAGCCGGCGGAGATTTTGGCTCAGTCACAGGCGGCACCCGGGTAGTCAGTGATGAGATTAAAGTCAAAATTACCAGTGACCCCGGTGAGTCATTCCTGGATCGGATGATCTCCCTCGTTGAAGGGGCGAAACGTCAAAAGACACCCAATGAAATTGCACTAAATACACTCTTGATCAGTCTGACGTTGATTTTCCTGATTGTAGTAGTGACCTTGCGGCCAATTGCGACTTATCTGGGCGTTGATCTAGATATTCCTGTTATGATCGCCTTGCTGGTCTGTCTGATCCCGACCACAATCGGGGGTCTGCTCTCCGCTATCGGGATAGCAGGGATGGACCGCGTCACACAGTTTAATGTCCTTGCTATGTCAGGGAAGGCCGTTGAAGCTGCCGGCGACATTAATACAATGATTCTAGATAAGACCGGTACGATTACTTTCGGAAACCGGATGGCGAGTGATTTTGTGCCAGTTGGAGATGAAACGGAAGCTGAGCTTACGGCTTGGGCAGCTATTAGTTCGCTAAAGGATGAGACTCCGGAAGGACGTTCTGTTATTGAGCTGGCTAAGAAGCTGGAACGCAGCTATGACAGCAAACTTGCTGAAGGCGGAGAGTTCGTAGAGTTTAAGGCTGAGACCCGGATGAGTGGTATAGATCTGCGTGATGGACGATCTGTTCGTAAAGGGGCAGTCGATTCCGTGAAGAAATGGGTACAGTCGAAGGGCGGAGTCATTCCCGCGAACCTCGACAGTAATTCCGATGCTATCGCTCGGATGGGGGGGACCCCGCTTGCTGTTGCGGTAGACAACCGGATTTATGGACTTATTTACTTAAAGGATACAGTTAAGCCAGGCATGAAAGAGCGGTTTGATGAGCTGCGAAAAATGGGAATCAAGACTATCATGTGTACAGGGGACAATCCGCTGACCGCAGCTACTATTGCCCGTGAAGCAGGGGTAGATGATTTTATTGCAGAGAGTACACCTGAGGATAAAATAGCGGTTATCCGCCGTGAGCAGAACGAAGGCAAGCTGGTGGCAATGACTGGTGATGGTACGAATGACGCACCTGCCCTTGCCCAAGCTGATGTGGGCTTAGCGATGAACAGTGGGACTACAGCCGCTAAGGAAGCAGCAAACATGGTTGATCTGGACTCCGATCCCTCGAAGATCATTGAGGTTGTAGCTATTGGTAAACAGCTACTGATGACGCGGGGCGCGTTGACAACGTTCAGTATTGCGAATGATATCGCTAAATACTTCGCAATTATTCCGGCAATGTTCATGCTCGCCATTCCTGAAATGGAAGCCCTGAATGTCATGGGATTGGGTTCACCTAGCTCGGCAATTATATCTGCATTAATATTTAATGCGATTATTATTCCGCTGCTGATCCCATTGGCTATGAAAGGTGTCTCGTATAAAGCGATGAGTTCTACGAAGCTGCTGGGACGTAATATTTTTATCTATGGTTTAGGTGGAGTAGTCGTTCCTTTTGCGGGCATCAAGCTTATTGATTTGCTCGTAAGTGTATGGATTTAACAACGGATTGACTAATCATTGAAAGGGTGAGAGCATCGTGAATAACAGAAAATCGATTGCGGACGCTGAAGAACAGTTGTCATCATCGAAGGGTGCTAATTTCTTTATTATATTACGGCTATGTCTAGTGTTTATTGTTCTTTGCGGAGTGATTTATCCTCTGACTACTACAGCGATTGCTCAAGTTCTGATGCCATCGCAAGCGAACGGCAGTCAGCTGAAGAATGACGCTGGAGTAGTTGTGGGCTCAGAACTCATCGGGCAAAGCTTTACGGACCCGGCATTATTCCATGGCCGTGTATCCAGCATTGATTATAAAGCGGAAGCCTCAGGCTCCAATAACTACGGCCCATCCAACCCGGATATGCTGCAGCGGACGAAGGATTCCATCACACAGTGGCAGCTTGATAATCCGGATGTGCCTGTAAACAAGCTGCCGGTTGATTTAGTAACCAACTCGGGTTCAGGTCTTGATCCGCATATCACTCCTGCGTCGGCAATTGTGCAGATTCCCCGGATCAGTAATTTGACTGGGATTCCAGCCGCGCAGCTGGAAGAGCTAGTGAATAAGCAGACCGAAGGTCGCGATCTAGGGCTGTTTGGTGAAAAGCGGGTAAATGTTCTGAAGCTGAACATGGAGCTGCAGAAATTAACGAACAAATAAATATAGCTAATATCCCTGCCCGATTGTTCAAACTGGGTCAGGGATATCTTGCTTTCTGGCATAGAAGAGTGAATGGATGAACGGGTTATTAAGGAGTGGTCTTGATGGGAACATATCGGAGGAAGACGCCGGAGGAACTGCTGCTCTCTATTTATGAGCTGCATCGTGGACGTCTGAAGATCTATATAGGTCCGGTCAGTGGATCAGGCAAGACCTATCAGATGCTGCGTGAGGGTCAGGCGCTGAAAGCTCAGGGCATCGATGTTGTAATCTGTGCGGTTTCAACCAACCAAAGTCCAGAAACAAGGGATCAGCTGGGTGACTTGGAACGGATTCCAAGTATTCATTGGTTTCAGAAGGAGATCGAGAAGAAGGATCTGGACGTGGAGGCCATTGTGGCGCGTAATCCAGAGGTTGTACTGACCGATGGATTGGCTCATCATAATCGCGAGGGTGCGGAGAGATCGACTAGGCTGGAGGATATCAAATATTTATTGGGCTGTGGAATTAGTGTCATCACAACTGTAAACGTATACGAGCTGGAAGGCGCAGCAGATCTTGCGCGGAAGTGGACGGGGATTGAGGTGGAATATTCCTTGCCTGCGGAAGTGCTCACCCTTGCAGATGATATCGTTCTAATTGATGTGACTCCGGAAAAGATACTTCAACGTTTGTCCGAAGGACATTTGGGCAAGAAGCAGCGGACTTCGCTTTTTAACAAAGGGAATCTAAGCAAGCTGCGGGAGCTGGCGCTGAGAATGGTTGCGGAGGATGTTAATGGTTCGCTGGAGAAGCATCGGGAGGAGCAAGGATTGCTGGGGGCTTCGGGGATTGCCGAAAAAGTGTTGGTGTCCGCACAGTATTATTGGAATGGCTCGATTCATATCCGCCGTGGGCAGCAAATCGCTAAACGGTTAAACGGAGATCTGGCGGTGGTATCCTTCTGGAAGCAGGGCCTGACGCCCTCTAAGGAAGCAGCAACCTTCAAGCGATCCCTATGGAAGCTGACTGAGAAGATTGGGGCCTCGATGGAGGAGATTTCTTTTCGCTCGAAGAGGGAGATTCCGGGACTTCTAGTGAAATACGCCATCCAGCATAATATTACCCGTATCGTTATGGGTCACTCTAAGCAAACGGCGTGGCAGGAGCTGTGGAAGGGTTCGATTGCTAACTCATTGTTAAAGCAAATCCGCGGAGTAGATGTGTTTTTCGTGGCTGATCGTGCTGAGCGTGAGGGAGAACGTGTTCTTCCTACCCGGCAGAGCCGAAATGAGCGGAAAGCTGATGCCTATCACAGATTAAGCACTCAGGAAGTAAAGGATAAAATCGATGCGATTCGTGGGGGCACATTTAAAGTGTACATTGGTGCTGCTCCCGGGGTGGGCAAGACTTATAAGATGCTGCGAGAAGGAAATGATCTCTTAAAGAGAGGGATCGATGTTGTTATTGGACTACTAGAAACGCATGGACGTAAAGAAACCCTTGAACAGATCGGTGATCTGGAGATCCTTCCGCGACTGAGCATTGACTATCGGGGGACTGTCCTTGAGGAAATGGATACGGCAGCTATTATTAAGCGTAATCCGGAGGTCGTACTGGTAGATGAACTGGCACATACCAATATGCCGGGCAGCAAGCATAAGAAGCGGTATATGGATGTTATGGAGTTATTGGATGCGGGGATCTCTGTAATCTCCACAGTGAATGTTCAGCATTTAGAAAGCTTGAATGATGCAGTAGAACAAATTACCGGAGTTAGAGTTAGAGAGACTTTCCCGGACAGCATTCTGCAACGGGCCGACGAAGTTGAACTTATCGATGTATCCCCCAAAACACTGCAAGAGCGGATGAAGGATGGAAAAATATATGCGATGACCAAAGTGGATCAGGCGCTGGGTGCTTTTTTCAAAATCGGCAATCTAATCGCCCTCCGTGAACTGGCGCTGCGGGAAATTGCTGATGATGTGGATGAACGTCTGGAGGCCTGGGAACGTGTCGGGTCGCTGCGGGGACCTTGGCGGCGGCAGGAAGTGATCTATGTGTGCATCACCTTAGGAGATCATGCGGAACGTCTGATTCGGCGCGGTTTTCGGATTGCCTATCGTCTAAAAGCTTGCTGGTATGTTACGTACGTACAGGAATATAAGCAGAGCGGGCCTTCTTACGATAAACGAATTAATGATTTGAAAGAATTGACGGAACGACTGGGTGGAACGTTTAAGATGATTCCTAACGTGCTCCCGGCACGAGTGTCTTCCTTGCTGCTTGAAAGGTCTCAAGCCTTACAGAGCACACAGATTATTATCGGCCAGTCCCAACGCTCATGGGTGCGCAAATGGCTACGCGGGGATGTCACTAAACAGATTTTGCGTTCGGCCAGAAATGTAGATGTACTGGTCGTGGCAAATCTTATGCGTGAGGAACCCTAAGCTTTAGAACAATGAAAAAAAGGGATTCCTTGCCGAGTGGCTGCTGGAATCCCCTTTTTTGTAAGCATATATCAAGTGCTAAATAATTAAACGAATGAATTACTGAGCAGCTTCGAGAAGTGCTTTCAGCTCGGGAAGATTGAATCCTTTGGTGGCGTGATCCCCTGCTACAGTAACAGGAACACCCATGAAACCAAGCTTTTCGACTTCCTCTTGATAGACGGTGCTAGTCATAACATCTCTTACTTCAAAAGGGATACCTTGCTCCGTAAGATATTGTTTGACCAGATTACAGTCGCTGCAGCCTGCTGTTGAATAAACAATCACTTGCTGGCTCATTGGTTCACAGCCTCTTTGATAGCATCTCTTGTGATCTTCCAGTGGGAAGTGTTCCAGCGGACCTCATTATCCTCAAGCAGGAAGAGCTGTGGAGATTCATGCTTAATCCCGAAATCCTCGGCAATTTGATTGGAAACTGGACGATCCTCGATGACTAGAACTACTGCTGCTGCAGTATCCGCATCCTTTAGATAAGCCTGGAATTCTTCATTAGCTTTGGCGCTAATCGGGCAGGTAGTGCTGTGTTTGAACAGCAGCTTCTTGCCAGGTTTAGCCACATACTGCTCAAGATCTTCCAATGTATGAAGTTGTTGAATAGACATAGATATCACCCTCCTGGGATCGTTATTTTACTAACCATTGTGTTGTTAACAACCTGTAATCATGATTGTAACATATATTAAATTTAAAACAAAAAGGATTCTGGAGCAGCTAATCCAAGAATGACTAAACCCTCATTTTAGCGCGTTGAAAAAAAGAGGACGGCATGCTAAGGTGAAAGGAAGACAACTTGCTTCAATAATCCTTACTAGGTAGGAGTGTTGATAAGAATGAACAGAGTCGCATGTGTGACTGGAGCTGATCGGGGTCTCGGATTGTCTCTTGTGCACTCTCTTTTAGAGAAACAGTTCTCAGTATTTGCTGGACAATACATGAGAGATACAGATGAATTGAAAGCGCTTAAAGAGGAGTATCCGGAACAGCTGGAACTTATTCCACTCGATATTGGTAGTAAGGACAGTGTAAAGCAGGCAGCAAGGGCTATCGCCAGCAGAACTGTGCATGTTGATATTCTTATTAATAATGCCGGAATTATTCATTCCGCAGATGATGCTACGATGCTGGTGGATATGGATGATGAGGGCATGGCGGAGATTTATAATGTGAATACACTAGGCGCGTTGAGAGTCAGCAATGCACTTATGGGACTTTTATTGCAAAGTAAGGATAAATTGATTGTTAATATTTCTTCGGAAGCGGGCAGCATTGGCAGAAATAAACGTATTAACATGTACGGCTACTGCATGTCTAAGGCGGCTCTCAATATGCAATCCTCCCTGATGCACAATCATCTAAAGACGCTTGGGGGTCAAGTGATGGTGTTTCACCCCGGCTGGATGAAGACTTATATGCATGGCGAAAAAAATGAGCAAGCCGATATTTCACCCGATGTGTCTGCAGACCAGATTATAAGTCAGGTTATGGAGTATAAAAAGTATCTAGGGGATGAGCCGGCCTATCTTGACGTGGATGGAAATACATGGCCTTGGTAGATGGGCTTCCCGTAATCAAAAAAACTACACGAAGAAAGGCGATGATAGGATGTCTACACTAAAAGCACTGGCACTCGGAAGTTATTCGGAGGTTAAATATCACCCATTTGCGGGAGTAGACCGGGAGATTGAGCAGATCCTTGCCAATGACCTGCAGGTATTCTCCTCGGAGGATTATGGGCTGCTTAATAAAGAAACATTATCTGACTACAAGCTGGTGATCTCTTATACCGAATTCTCCGATGATAAAATACCGGCGGAACAAAGCAGCGCATTGCTCTCCTATGTGGCTAACGGTGGTGGATTACTAGTGGTACATAACGGAATCTCCTTACAGCGTAATCAGGAGCTAGGCGCTATGCTGGGAGCGCATTTCACTCATCATCCAGAATTCACTTCGCTCCAGATGTCCATACCGGCACGGGAGCATCCCATTATGCAGGGGATCGAAGAATTTGTGATCGATGATGAGCCTTATTATTTTGAGCAGCATCCCTATTTCGAAACAACTGTGCTTATGGAATATCCTCATGATGGGGCAATGAGACAGGCGGCTTGGTGCCATGAATTTGGTCTAGGCCGGGTTGTTTATTTAATGCCTGGTCATCATTTGCCGTCATTTTCCGTAGAGCCCTTTCGCCAGATGATTCTTAGAGGTGGACTTTGGGCGGCAGGATTATTATAGGATATAAGCGGATATACCTGTTGTAAAATAAAACACGAGTCCAACTGCGGGTTAGCCGCGGTTGGATTTTTTTTGTTGACTCTAACATTGGTGTCAGGGTTTATACTGGTGTAGAACAATTCTCATGAACCCCGGGGAGAATGCTATGAAAATAGGTGAGCTTGCTAAACTGACGGGCGTAAGCGTCCGTTCACTTCGTTACTATGAGAGTCAAGGATTAATCTCGCCGATCCGTCAGGCCAACGGATATCGGGAGTATTCTTCACTTGCTGTAGAGACGGTAGAAACGATTAAACTATATTTGAACCTGGGTCTGTCGACAGAGCAGATCGCGGGCTTTCTACATTGTGTCTTGAAGAACAAAGAAGCTTTCTGCGCAGAAGTGATGCCACTATACCGCAGTAAATTGGAAGATATTGAACGTCAGCTTGTAGAGCTGAATCAGATCAAGAGAAATTTGGAAGAACGAATGGCATCTATTCTGCAGGAGCAGGATGAGAGCAAGTTGGGAACGTGTCCACTGGAGAACTTGGAATAGTACTGCTGGTGTTGAAAAATATGAGGAGGAATGGCAAATGTCTATTATAAATGCCGATAGTGCGGATTGGGTGCGGTCAGAAATACGTGGTGGAGGAACGGTACTGGTGGATTATGGTGCGCCATGGTGCCCCCCTTGTAAGGTGCTGCTGCCTGTTCTGGAAGATCTTCACCAGGAATATGGAGACGATGTTTCTATTGTTAAGGTGAATTGTGATGAACTGCCGGATTTGGCTGGAGAAGCGGGTGTTATGGGGATGCCTACAGTCATTGTATATAAAGAGGGGCAGCCTGTGGAAAAGCTGGTCGGTCTGCGTCCGAAAGCAGCCTACCAAGGCATACTGAACAAGGTTCTTCAAGCATAAGGCGATAATTTTAAAGATGAAATTAGGGAGACTCCATATTGTGGGGTCTTTTTTGCGTGCATGATTTACCCATCTTCGGTAAAAAATACGAACACAGTTATAAAGGAGGTGATGAGGGTGTGGAATATTATTCTAGAGATAATTCCTAAATGGAGTGTGATTTTCCAAGCTATTATGATCTTTTTCGTTCCGTTTATTCTAATCCGGATGATGAGTTGGGCTAATGTAAAGGAAGATACGATAAGTACTAGAGCAAAAAAAGCTGCCGGCAGCATAGGCGGGGGTGTTCCTTACGGAGAAGCCTCTCTAGGTTCTAGCAATACGAAAAAGGTTGCTAAGGCGGACGATTCTGTTGGAATCAGTGAAGAATCTTCTACAGGAGCAAGCTATAGCGGTCAATTTCGGGAGGATTTGCAAAGATTTAAAGAGATGAGCACAGATATGCATGATGTGAGTTTTCGGGAGTTACGTATCGGAGGTATAAAGCTGCAAGCGGCCCTTATATTTGTAGATGGACTGACAGATAAAGATAAAATGGATCGGAATATTCTGAAGCCTTTAATGAATGCCTATAAGGTTTTTAAGGATCCCCATACGATACCGGAAGCAAAGGATCTAAAAGATATTCTCATTCATGAGATCGTGCTTATTTCGGAAGTTGAGTTTACAGATGATGTGAAGCTCTCCCTTCAAAAGGTGTTGTTCGGCTCTGTAGTGCTGTTAGTAGAAGGGATACCGGAGGCTATTGTGCTCAGCACCCCGAAGGGGAACACAAGAGGGATAGAAGAGCCTGAATCAGAAGCTGTCTTGCGGGGATCTCGAAGCGGATTTAATGAGACGTTAAGTGATAACACGGCATTACTGCGCCGACACGGGCAGAGCACAGAGCTAGCCATGATTTCTTTTACTGTAGGCAAGAGGATGAAGAAGGATCTGGTTCTAACTTATATCAAGGACATCGCGAATGATGAACTGGTCGAAGAAGTCAAAAGAAGAATCAGGACGATTGATATAGATGATGTGCAAGAATCTGGTTATGTGGAGCAATTAATCGAAGATAATAGCTTCACGCCATTCCAGCAGATTCAGAATACGGAAAGACCTGACCGCGTAATGGCAGCGTTATTGGAAGGGAGAGTAGCTATCCTGCTGGATGGCACACCCTTTGCCTTGATCATGCCCGTGTCCTTCGGGATGCTGTTGCAATCCCCAGAGGATTATTACGATCGGTGGATGGTGGGGTCGTTGGTGCGCTTACTGCGTTTTCTCGCCGCATTGATATCAATGTTTGCACCGGCACTATATATTTCCTTCCTCTCGTTCCAGCCAGGATTAATTCCGACTAAGCTGGCCATATCAATTATCAGCTCCCGCCAAGGTGTACCTTTTACAGTATTAATCGAAGCCTTAATCATGGAGACCTCGATTGAAATATTACGGGAGGCTGGACTCCGGCTACCTAAACCTATCGGTCCTGCAATGGGGATTGTAGGCGGTCTGATCATCGGCCAAGCCGCGGTAGAAGCAGGAATCGTGAGTCCTATTCTAGTTATCGTTGTTTCAGTTACAGCGATTTCCTCTTTCACCATCCCTATGTATAGTGCAGGAATGACGCTGCGTATGCTCCGTTTTGTAGCCATGTTTTTTGCAGCAGTCTTTGGATTATATGGAGTGGTGTTATTCTTTCTTTTCATCAGTGCCCATTTAATCAAGCTAAAAAGCTTTGGCATGCCTTATCTTGGCATGTTTATCCCGTATAAGATTAAGGATTGGAAAGATTTTATATTCCGTATGCCGCTGCAATTTCTAACAGGCCGCCCTACGCTGTTGAAGCCGAAGGACCCCCGACGCAAAGGGTGAGAGATCGAAGTAAAGGAGGAAGCGAATATGAGTACCGAGGTGAAGGACCGAATTACTGCTGTTCAAGCGACGATCATATTAGCCAATTATACTATTGCGGCAGGGATACTTACACTTCCTCGGACGATTGTAGAGGCGAGTGAAACTCCAGACGTGTGGATCTCCGTTTTTTTAGGGGGAGTAATTACCTTTTTAACGGGTTTAATTATAGTGAAACTTAGCCAACGGTTTCCAGGTCAAACTATTTTTCAATTTAGCGGGAAAATCATTGGCAAGCCACTTGGAGTGATGCTCTCTATATTAGTGATTGTTTATTTTCTGTGTATAGCCAGTTTTGAAGCACGTTCCGTACAGGAAGTGACCTCTTTTTTTCTGCTGGAGGGAACCCCTCCTTGGGCTATTGTTGCTGTGTTTATTTGGATAGCCTTCTATTTATGCAGAGGAGGACTTAATGCTATCACTAGCATGTGTAGGTTGATTGTTCCGATTACTTGGACAGTTTTTGTTGGAGTATGCTTGCTTAGTATTGAAGTTTTCGATATCGATAATTTGCGGCCTTTCCTTGGAGATGGTTTAGGACCGGTATGGAAGGGCATCAGGCCAACCATTCTGACTTTTACTGCTGGTGAAGCGATGCTGTTCGTTGTTGCTTTTATGGATAAGCCACAAAAAGCAGTAAAGGTAATTATTGCTGGATCATGTATATCAACGTTCTTTTATCTTTTAGCTGTTGTAATGACTATTGGTGCGTTTTCTATAGATGGAGTGGTCACAAGAACTTGGCCATTTCTTGATCTAGTGAGAAGCTTTGAGGTGAATTATCTTATTTTTGAGAGGTTTGAATCGCTGCTGCTGGTAATCTGGATTATGCAAATTTTCTGCACCTTCTGCATCACTATTTATGCTGCTGCTTTGGGAGTTTCTCAAATATTTAATAAACGATTTAATAGCTGCTTATTGGCTATACTTCCAGTAGCCTATCTAGTTTCCAGAATGCCACCAAATGTGAATGCTCTATTTGCATTAGGGACAGTCGTAGGTAATTGGATGATCGTTTTATTTGGATTAATTCCATTGCCGCTATTGATCATCGCACATTTCCGGAGGGCGGCTTCATGAAAAAATGGAGAGTGTCGATTACATTTCTTATAGTATGTATTCTGTTGACCGGTTGCTGGAGCAGTACACCTGTTGAGGAGTTAAGTATGGAGATTGGTGTTGCCCTGGACAGTGCGGAGCAGAACGAGAATGAAGAGGCTACTCAGCAAGGAGGTGGGGGGAAGCCCATGCCTAAACAAATCATGAGTACTTATCAGTTTGCGATTCCTCAAGGCTCGGGAGGGTCAGGTATGAAGTCTGGTGCGGCCTCATCCTCAACCAGAAATTACTATAACATGAGTGAAGTAAGTGATTCTATGTTTGAAGCATTACGGGCACTTTCACTGCGTACTAGACGTACTCCAATCGGACATCACCTTAAGGTCATTGTGATCGGTGAGAAGCTTGCACGCTCCACCAAGTTTTCTGAGTTAATTGATTTCTTTAGCAGGGATAACGATATCCGTCCCAGTGTTCTACTATATGTCAGCAAGGGAAAAGCCAGAGATGTATTGGAAAATGCGCTGCCCGGCCAAACCCCTTCATTTGTATTAGAGGGGATTTTTGTGAATAGAAGTCGGAGCACGAGGATATGGGAGCCGGTTTCAATAGCTAAAGTGGCGGGTCCTTTGCATGGTAAAAGAAGTTTCATGTTGCAGAATGTGATTTCTTTAGAAAAAGAGAAGGAGACAAAGCTGGATGGAGCAGGCGTAATTAAAGGGAAAACGGGAAAGCTCGTTGGTTTTTTAGATGCATCGGAGCTGGAAGGTATGGTCTGGCTGACTGGAAAGGGAGAGGGGGGTGCTCTCAAAGCATACGACCCGTCTAACAATAAGCTCATTACCTATGAAATCAAATCTCTGGGTAGTAAGTATAAAGCTAATGTGAAGGATGGGAAGATCTCTTTTCATGTGAAAATAGAATCTACGGGGAGATATGGTGAGGCTTTTGCCAAGAGTGCAAAGAAGTTACATGACGGCATTGTAAAGGAGGATAAAGCAGTGCTGGAGAAGCATGTCTTAGACATGCTTCAGGTCACTGTGAAAAAAATGCAGAAGGAGCTGCATACAGAGGTTGCAGGTTTCGGCAACGCTTTGCGTATTCAACATCCAGCCGTATGGCGGAGCGTAGAGGATAACTGGGATGAAACCTTTAGTGAGATTCCGATTACCTATGAAGTGAAACTGAATATTGAAGAGTATGGTGCATCAGATACAACGGCTGAATAGAAAGGACCATTTGCAATGTTGTATGGAGCTACTTCGTTTGTGTCTGGATAGGAATGACATCATTATGATGCAGTGCATCGAGCACTTCATCCTTTAATTGCGACGTGAAGGCATTCCATGCTTTTTTACCGATGTCCAGCTCTTCACGTCCAATAGCATTCAGTGTTTCCAGCCATAGACGTTTGTCGTTAATCAGCCCAAGTTGATCTTGAATCTCCTTATAGATCTCCTCATGCGCATGGAATTTCTGATTTAATGCAAAATCGGCTGCACTCGCGGTATAACGCAGTTCCTTAGCAGCGATTCTTAGCTGGTGCAAAGCGTCGAAGGCTTCTTTAGATTCGGCATTGTCTTCATGGAAAATAGCTTTACAGGTTTTTTTCTTCTGCTCATAAGCGATCTCAAGCTCACGCATAACAACGTTAACATTCTTTTTGGCGGCTAGGGCTTCAAGCTGCTCGCTTAGGAAGGTCTTCCACTTTTCCTCGAGGTCTTCATTAATTAGTTCAGGCAGCTCCTTAGCGAGCTTCTTGCGGTAAGTTTTGCGCTTGTCCTTTTGGTACGCAATCACTGCCTTTAACAGGTCTGCAGTTTTGGAATCTCCGTTCTCCTTCGCCTGCTTGCGCTTGTTCTTGAAAGATTCTATTAGAACATCTGCATCTCGCACTTTACCTAATCTCTTTTGCGCTTTTTTGAAAATAGGGTACAGGCCTGAAGTGTGCCGCGGATCAAGAATGGATAATAGACTTAGCAGCTTACGGCAGTTCACTCTTGCCTGGTGGATATCTTCATCAGCGAATTTATTTAATGCGTCATGGCTGTAATCCCAAAAGTTGATATAAAGGTGGTTAAGGGCTTGTTCCCATTGCTTTGTTTTGGTTAGCTGTCGTTCTTTGGTCAGCTTGTCTCCTGTCATGCAGCATCACTCCTTAACGTTTGGGATAGCATGAATTTAGGGCTTCCCCTATTATGCTCTGGGGTAAGTCCATTTACTATAAGAATAGCGTTATCATAACCTCATTTCAATTCTCTGCTCACAGCATGGAGACAGATCGGTTACAATATTACTATCATTATTTATACGGATAGGCTTGGATCTTTAGCTGGTAGAGAATAGCAGGTCTCGTGGCTCATATTCGGGAAAGAGGGGCTTTGGTGGATACTCGTGAGTATGATTCAATATTTAGTAAACTTCCTTCAGAAATGGGGCTCTTTCAACATCTGAGTGCAAGGGATGAGAGCAAAGGTACAGAAGCAGGGAGCTTAGAGGATATGCTGGTCCCGTTCGCTTTTGAGGAAACCTTATGCCGGGATGTTGGAGCGGGACTTATACCTCCTAGCTTACATCTGTGGAGTCATTCTGGTGGTGTGGCACTTGGACTTCGGGACAGTAAGCTACCGTGTGCAGCTCAGGCGATGCTTACGCTTGAGGCGCAAGGGATTAGAACAGCGGTTAGGCATTCCGGCGGAGCTGCGGTGCCTCTGGATGCAGGGATCATTAATGTTTCTCTAGTTCTGCCCAAAGGACGTGGAAAGCTGGACTTTCATGATGACTTTAAGCTCTTGGCTGCTTTGATCACGGAAGCGGTTGCTATTAGTCATCCACAGGCTGCGGCGCAAATTGAGGCTGGTGAGATTGTTGGTTCTTACTGCCCTGGTGATTTCGATCTGGCCATTGGTGGCCGGAAGTTTTGTGGTATTGCTCAGCGTAGGCAGAACAATGCCTATTTTGTACATGCATTTGTTGTAGTTTCTGGCTCGGGACAAGAACGCGGTGAACAAATTCGTAATTTCTATGCGCAAGCCTCCGGAGGAGACTCCTCACTATCATATCCACAGGTTCGTCCAGAGACGATTGCTGGACTGGGTGAACTCGGTGGACCTGAAGTGGCGAAAGTGTTTGGGGAGGGGATTATTCAGGCTTTGATTCGTCGTGGAGTCTCTCTTAGAGCATCCCGCATTTTGCAGCAAGAGACAGGATACAGCCTGGACTATGATGATCCACGTGTGCTCGATGCAACGCGGGTGCTGCGCGAGCGGTATTCCTAAGGGCTGAGCATGGGTTAGAGTCTGTTAAAAAAGGACGTAACGGAAAGCTGGATAATGCCAGCCTACGTAACGTCTTTTTTAATATTCAACAATGACGCTCTATTAATTATACAACTCAGGACGTCTGTCCGAAAAAATCGGAATTTGTTTCCTAATCTCACGCACCTGATGTAAATCGATCTCTCCGGTTAGAATTTCTTCCTCTTCAGAAGCCTCACACACAATATCTCCCCAAGGATCAATAATCATTGA
Source organism: Paenibacillus sp. FSL R10-2778 (assembly GCF_038593035.1). Taxonomy (NCBI): domain Bacteria; kingdom Bacillati; phylum Bacillota; class Bacilli; order Caryophanales; family Paenibacillaceae; genus Paenibacillus; species Paenibacillus sp. FSL R10-2778. The sequence goes on from NZ_CP151956.1 coordinate 621,943, forward strand.
ATGCCCAGCAAAGATATTGGCAGGATCGCTGCCTGCACGGTTGCAGGCTACAACAAAACATTGGTTCTCGATGGCCCGGCTGATCAACAGCGCCCGCCAGTGGGACAATCTGGGCAGTGGCCATTCAGCGCAGACGAACAGGATTTCCGCCCCTTGTGCGGTATGGGCGCGAACCCATTCCGGAAACCGGATATCATAACAGATTAGCCCTGCACATAACGTATTGTCTAATGTGAATAGTCCTTTGGCTTCTCCCGGCTGCAGATACAAATGTTCATCCATCAGCTGGAACAAATGCAGCTTGCTGTATTGTCCGACGAGCTCACCTGATCGATTAAATACATACATACGATTAGTTACACCAGTATCATTTCGGCTAGCGACAGAACCAGCGATGATATTGATGCTGTATTGTTTAGCCAAGCTGGAGATAAATGTCTTGGTAATTTCTCCTTCCGGATCGCCAATATCTTCTAAGCGAGTTAGATCATAACCAGTGGTCCATAGCTCAGGGAGAATCAGACAATCGGGGGCAGCGACAGCGGCTTCTTTTATTTTCTGGACAACAGCAGCATAATTCATAGTGGGATTGCCAAATGCTATATCCAGCTGAATCAGGGATATTCTCATAGGTATCCTCCTCTTTTGTTCAAGCGTATAGCACCGGATGAGGATAAGCAATGTTGATTTTTTAAAAATGATTTGATATATTAGTTGACGGGTCAATGATTATGCGTTAGTATAATTTTACACAAAACAATTGCATGCAATTAAATATAGAAAGGAGGTATATTTTGACGGAGTACTGTCCTGAGGAAGAACATATATTTGAACTGCTGCAGGCCTTAAACAAAGGAATCTCTCCAAAATTCGAACGTTGTGCAGGGATCAGTCCCACACGGCTTCGCCTCCTGCATGAACTGTTTCGGGTAGATGAAGTCAGCCAAATCAGTCTGCAAAAGGAAATGGATATTGATGCGGCAGCCGTCACACGTCATCTGAAGGGATTGGAAGAGAGTGGCATGATCGCTCGCCGCAATAACCCAGCCGATAACAGGGTCACATTGGTCTCATTAACCGATCAAGGTCGGGAAAGAATGGTTAAATATAGCGAAGAGAAAAGGCGGTTTATCGCTACTCTGCTAACAGGTTTTAACGATCAGGAGCGAGCAGTGCTCATTGATATGCTCAATCGTCTGCAATCTAATATCATTCTGTTGTAACTTACAAAACACACTAAAAGGAGAATTAAACATATGAACGCTACACAAACAAATGATTTTCAAGAAATTATTACAGGACGCCGCTCTATCCGCAAATATGATCCATCCGTTAAAATCAGCAAAGAAGAAATGACACAGATCCTTGCCGAAGCTACACTTGCTCCATCTTCAGTGAACATGCAGCCTTGGCGTTTTCTGGTCATTGAAAGTGACGAAGCTAAAGCTACTTTAGCGCCTCTCGCTCGTTTTAATAACGTACAAGTAGAGACTTCTGCGGCTATGATTGCCATCTTTGGTGATCTGAACAACTTCGATTACGCTGAAGAAATTTACGGTACGGCTGTTGAACGTGGACTTATGCCTGCTGAAGTAAAAGAAAATCAATTAACCAGATTATCCGCTCATTTCGCTAACCTGCCACGGGAAATTAACAGAGACACCGTGCTTATCGATGGCGCACTTGTTGCTATGCAGCTGATGCTGGTTGCTCGTGCACATGGTTACGATACAAACCCAATTGGTGGATTTGAAAAAGACCAAATCGCTGAAGCGTTTGGTATGGAAAAAGATCGTTATGTTCCTGTAATGCTGCTCTCCATTGGTAAAGCTGTTGATGCAGGTTACCCCTCTGTTCGTCTGCCTATCGATAAAGTTGCTGAGTGGAAATAATTATTAAAGTTAGTAAGCCAACACGCTACCATAAACACTAATCTTAGGAGGAATATACAATGATCATTATTCATGCTGTACTTAAAGTTAATCCAGAGCGTCGCGAACAGTTTTTGACGGAGTCTAAAGCATTACTGGCTGCTACTCATGCTGAAGAGGGTAACCTTTCTTATGAGCTATATGAGAATGCTGGAGAAGCCAACTCATTTATTATGATTGAGCAATGGCGTGATGCTGAAGCAGTATCCAGCCACAATACGAGCGCTCATTTCACTGCTTTCTCAGCTAAAGCTGGCGAATTCTTGGCTGCTCCTCTAGATGTTAAAGTATTTAGCGCAGAACAGGTAAAATAAGCTGTCTCCATTCTTAGCGAATTCTATTTAAACCTAAACAGGGATGATCCATAGCCATAAAGGCTGTGGGGCATCCCTATTTTGCATTTCACCCCGTTTATAAAAAGGAGATCTAGGGTATCTATCCTTACCTTGATTCAAAGGCATGCAATATAAACGATGGGGGACTTTACATATGAAGACACAGAGAAATATGATTGATTTCTTGAATTATTATCTATCCGGCGGATCGCTTGCCCGTATTATGGGTGTAGCAGGAGAAGAGGTGGAGCGTAAGCTTGAGGGGATAGACCTAGAGGCTGCCAGAGCCTATCGTCAGACGCTTGGCGGAGTCATTACGACAAGTCAGCAGCTATTCCAGCTTCCTGGATTTAGTCCAAGCTTACTGGAACAACTTACTGAAGTATTGGGCAGACTAGACTCAGGCAAGCTAAAGGTTCTGGCTCCGCAGACTACGTGGAATAATCAAGTAACACCTTACGTGAATGGTCCGGAGTGTCTAGGAATGATATTAGAGGAGATCAGAAAAGCGCAGCATTATATCCACCTGTCTGTCATGCTTTTTTTTAATGATCGCTCGGGCAATCTGGTTGCAGATGAACTGTTTTATGCTCTTAAGCGTGGCGTTAAGGTAAGGGTTATGGTCAATTACACATTGACGGCATTGGGGTACGGAAATAATCTGGAGTACGGCCAGTTCTCCAAGATTGCTGATCAGCTCGAGAATGCAGGCGCCAAGCTGTTGAATACCTTCAATTCGTATTATTCAGCTATGGAATGGCGGGTGAAACGAAAGGCGCTGGAGCAAGAGGGAGTGCCGGAAAGTATCCTGTTTCTGCAGGATAAAGTGCAAGAGGATGTTGAGGTCACAGGACTGAATGTCATCGATCATCGGAAGTTTATGGTCATAGATGGGGTAACCTCGATTATAGGCAGTGTAAATATTGGTGACCAATATACGTATGAGACCCCAGTGCAGGCATCCTCTGCAATGAGTATAGATGGACATCCACAGGGGATTCCTAGTAAAGAGGCTGAGTGGCATGATGGCTGCTTCCGGATTCGCGGCGCAGCAGCGCAGCCTTTGAATGCGATGTTCTATTCTCGCTGGCTGCTTCTAGGCGGAGATCATTTTGATGTGAATGATGTCTTTTATTATCCGGATGTGGATTATCATTTTGGTGAGGAAGAATGTACGCTGTTAGCAAGCTTTCCAGGTAACCCGGTTAACCTGATTCAACAATATTATCTGGATCTAATTACTTACGCGGCTGAAGAGACTATCATCGTGAATCCTTATTTGATTGATCAGGATTTTTGGGATCGGCTCGGGCTGCTTGGTCCGGAATGCTCGTGTAATTTGAACATTTGTAACCCGCTGGAGGTTAATGATCATCCTACAAATCGCGCGGCAGTAAGAGGCAATATGTATATGCCGTTTATTAACGGTGTTTCCTTCTATGACTACAGTGCCACCGGTCGATTTTCCCATTGGAAAATTACCTATGATCATAGATCACAAGCCGTTTTTCATGGTTCATATAATATCAACGAAAGAAGTGCCTGCCACGATTTTGAGCTGGGAATGCTGGTAAAAGGGGAGGCCTTTGCAGAGCAGATAAAGTCTATGATCGATTATGACCTGAGTGTCTCGCGGAAGATTACCAGTAAAAGTGAGTTCTTTAAGCATCCTTGGTTACACCCTAGTACTTATCTGAATAAGGCAACCCAGAATTATACTTGATAAATTGGGCTAATTCTCATGATATAATGATCGTTATAAATCATTAGGGTGGAGTATGGGCTATGCAAATCAAAATTACAAAAAGTGGTTTGAAAAAGGACGAGGTATTTTTTCTCACAGAATTTGGGGAGGGCCGGGGAGTCTGGTGTGGTGCTCCTGTGAATCCAGGGGCAGAAATGGATGTGGAATTGGAGCTTTCGGAGCTGCTTATGAGGTGGGTGGATATCCATCCTGTGCCTGCAGGTGAGTTCAACATCAGGCTCGAACAGGATAGGGTTATTTTTACGGGCGTATTGGAGAATATTGAAGAAGATGGCACAGGATTTTTACGAATAGGTGAAGGGTTAGTGATGTTCGAGTGTCTCGGTGAACCTATGGCACTGGGTGTGTTCGTAGAATTGCAGGTCCGTGATGTGCGAATCTATCCCTTCAGTATTTGACGCTTCTTAGGGACTAAGATAACATACAAAGATAACATTAGATTCAGAAAGTTAAGCATGAGGAGTAGAAAGCTATGAACACCGAAATTCAGCAATTTAAGACCGAATTCTTCAAGGCGCTGGCTCATCCGATGCGTATTCGTATTCTGGAGCTGCTTAGCGAAGGTGAGAAGAATGTGAATGAACTGCAGGCTATTCTCGGCTCGGAAGGTTCTGCTGTATCCCAGCAGCTAGCTGTTTTACGCGCCAAAAATGTAGTAACCAGTGTGAAAGAAGGCACCACAGTCATTTATGCCTTACGTGATCCTCTGATCAAGGACCTTCTGGTCGTGGCCAAACAAATATTTGATAACCATCTCGTGAATACCATTTCATTACTGGAAGGCATGCGCGGCGAGTGAAAATGGAATAGATTAACGTTATTTTGGCGTTGACAACAGTCGCGTCCTAGAGTAATGTTCTTCTTATATTCAAATAATCAGATATTTAAAGAAAAGAAGGTTTGAACATGACAGGGCGGGGTCGTTATAAAGGCTACAACATGAACGCTTTTCGCAAGGATTTGATATCAGGGACAATCGTCGGGGTTATTGCCATTCCTTTAGGGATGGCATTTGCTATTGCTTCTGGTGTAAAGCCGGAATATGGCATTTATACGACAATCGTTGCGGGCATATGTATTTCATTGTTCGGGGGATCGAAATTTCAGATTGGTGGACCGACAGGTGCATTTATTCCTATCTTGTTCGCTATTGGGATGCAGTATGGTTATGAGAACCTGCTGTTAGCGGGGATGATGGCGGGGGTTATTTTAGTCCTCATGGGATTGTTAAGGCTGGGTGTACTGATTAAATTTATTCCGAAGCCGGTCACGATTGGTTTCACAGCAGGCATAGCGGTTATTATCTTCACCGGACAGATTGCTAACTTCCTTGGGTTAAGGGATATTGAACGGCACGAGAGCTTTGTAGATAACATGAAAGAAATTGGACTTCATCTATCGACGATCAATGGATATAGTATCCTGACCGCCGCGATTTGTCTGGCTGTTGTTATCCTAGCGATTCGCTTCGCTCCGAAGGTGCCGGGTTCATTGGTCGGTCTTCTTTGTGCAACTGTCATAGCAGCGTTATTTTTTAGCGGTAAGGTGACTACGATTGGTTTGGCCTATGGGAATATCCCTAATACATTGCCAAGCTTCCGTTTTCCGACCATTACCTGGGAGCGGATTACACTGCTGATTCGTCCGGCCTTTATCATCGCGATGTTGGGTGCTATTGAATCCTTATTGTCAGCTGTCGTAGCTGATGGGATGACGGGCAGCCGCCATAACAGCAACCGTGAACTGATTGGTCAGGGAATCGCCAATATTGCAGCTCCATTGTTTGGAGGAATTCCAGCCACGGGTGCCATTGCCAGAACCGCCACAAATATCAAAAGCGGCGCAGTTTCTCCGATCTCAGGGATCGTTCATGGGGTAGTGGTATTCCTAATTCTTCTGTTGTTTGCACCCTATGCTTCTAGTATTCCGTTGGCAGCGATGGCTCCTATCTTGATGGTAGTGGCTTGGAATATGAGTGAGCGTAAACAATTTCTTCATTTGCTTAAAATCAAAACAGGTGATTCTTTGGTATTATTCATCACTTTCTTGTTGACGATATTTGCAGATTTAACGCTGGCCGTAGAGGTGGGATTGATTCTTGCGGTGATTTTGTTTGTGAAACGGATGGGAGAGGTTCATCTGGTATCCAAAGTATTGCCTGATCCTAATTCCGTCAAGGTAGGAGCACATATGGTAACGGAGAGTCATGATTGTCCGCAGATTGGGATTTATACCGTGGAAGGACCGCTGTTTTTTGGCGCTGCGTATAGATTTGATGACACCATGCCGGGTTATGGCTCAGATCAGCCGAAAATTATATTAATGCGGATGGGAAAAGTGCCATTCATGGATACTACGGGTGAATCCAATCTGGCGGAGCTGGTGCGGCATCTCCATGCTGTTGGAGGGAAACTGATGATCTCCGGTGTTCAGCCGCAGCCGCTTGAGCTACTTAAGAGAACCGGGCTATATGACAAAATAGGAGAGGCACAGTTTTATCACCATACCGGTGAAGCGATCAATGAAGCTCTTAGCAGTATTAATCACAATAAATGTATCGGATGCAGTCATGCGGCGTTTAGGGAGTGTACGGCATTATCCTGTCAGGAGGATGCAGGTGGACTACGAGGTCTGACAGGACGCAAGAAGCCAGCATTGCCTCTGAACTAATCAGCGGTACTTGAGCTTAATAAATAAAGTCGGCCTGGGCGCTATTCTTGCGTCTGGGCTTTTGTATTAAAATTGGACTTCGGAATTCTGAATTTGTACAATTGGGTATAAGTTTAATGTAATCAATATCGATAAGGAGAATATAAGCTCATGAAGGAATTGAATTATCCGAAGGTGTTTATGCTCTTGGCGGGATTGTCTGTCGCTACATTGGCGGTATATCGTGTAGTGTCACTTCAGACGGATTCGTTTTACGGTTTTTTAATTTGGAATTTGTTCTTAGCTTGGATTCCGTTTTTATTTTCCATGGCTGCTTATGAGCTAGACAAAAGGAAGATAGGCGGTTTATTACTTCTTCCTTTGGGTGTCGCGTGGCTGCTGTTCTTTCCCAACGCGCCTTATCTCATGACTGACCTGGTGCATTTAACGGTAAGAAAAAGTAGATATATCGTGGAGGGGGCCATTCAGAATCGCTACTGGTATGACTTGGTCACTCTTTTATTGTTCACCTGGAGTGGATGGTTGACCGGTTTTTTCTCATTGTATCAGTTCCAGACGGTCATTTATCGCAAAAGCAACCTGCTGTGGTCATGGGTATTCGTGCTTGCGGCATGTATGCTCGGGGGATATGGTGTACTGCTTGGCCGAGTCTACAGACTCAATAGCTGGGACGTCCTGACGGACAGGCATCAGTTGTATCAACTTGTTCTGGATAGCCTGAATCTCCAGTCCGTATTTTTCAGCTTGTTCATTGCCTTTGTCCTGCTGGTCATTTACGCGACGATGTATTGTCTACTCAATGCTCTTGGCACCGGAGAAAGACGAAGAGTTACCAGAGGGTACTAATCGGCACACTCCGGCTCAAACTGGAATTGCTTCAGATCTACCACACCTTTTTCATTAAAACTAACTCCCTCTCCCTGTAGATAGAGCCTCTGGAGGGAGTTAGACTCATCCTCAGTTAGTGCGATCATTCCCTTAGCATTAATGACCCGATGCCAGGGCAGCTTATATTTTTTGCTCATGGAGTGAAGGATGCGAACGACCTGCCTCGCTCCTCTTGGGCTGCCTGCCGCGCGGGCAACTCCTCCGTAAGTCATCACTTTACCTTCTGGTATAGACTGTATGATATGAATAACTCTCTCAGTAAATGGTGTCATAGCAAGCTCAAGCTCCTATATCTTATTTTTATCCAATGAACAACAGATAAATCAATTCTAAACGAAACGGGGGACGAACAGGAGGATTTTTTGAGAATAGCAAAAAAGGGGTTGCAAAGCAATAAATACGCGTGGTATATTTTAACTGTAAAAATAATCTAAACGTTTAACAACGTGATTGAAAGAGTTCCATAATAAGATAGGAGAAGGTGTAATGAGGAAAACCAGCATTAAAGACATAGCCGCAAAGGCTAATGTTTCGATTGCTACAGTCTCCTATGTGCTTAATGGTACCCGCAATGTACGTTCCGATACAAGGGAACGAGTTGTTGCAGCCATTGAGGAGTTGAATTATAAGCCGAATGCTATTGCGAAGAGTCTCAAACTCAACCGTACGAATACAATAGGTGTTATTGCAGAAGATGTGACGGTATTTAACACCCCCGATATTATCGATGGAATTAATGATTTTGGAGATCGTAATGATTTGCATATTTTACTGGTGAATCTTCGTTTGGACAAGCGTATCGGCCGTAACTTCTCGAATACGGAAGACTATCGAAAGTATGCCGCTAATGCGGTTGCCGAACTGCTCAGTAATCAAGTGGATGGGATTATTTATATCGGTGTTCATCCCCGTGATTTAACGGGTTTAATCGATACGGAAGGTAAGCCTATTGTGTATACCTACTCTTACACACAGGACGATATCTCTATCCAGTATAATGATGAGCAAGCTGCTTACCAAGCCATGTCCTACTTGGTTAACCAAGGACATAGCAGAATTGCTGTAATCAGTGGTTTGATGGATTCAATCCCTTCCAGATTAAGACTGAACGGTTATTACAAGGCCGTTACTGAATATCAATTACCATTCGATCCACTGTTAATTAAGATGGGAGACTGGGAGAGGGAATCAGGGTATCGTCTTACCTCCGAGTTGCTCGCTTTGCCGGAGCCTCCAACCGCGATTCTTTCCATGAATGATGTAATGGTTGTAGGTATTTTGCAGGCGGCAGAGGAAAAAGGGTTTAAAATACCGGATGATCTGTCGGTTGTCGGTTTTGATAATCGTGAATTCAGTGATTACTTACGCCCGCGTATAACAACAATGGGACTTCCGCTACATGAGATGGGCTATCAAGCTATTGAGGTGTTGTTCAATTTAATCAAGGGGACGAAGATGGATTCACTGACCATGCCGGAGTGCCGGTTGATCGAACGTGATTCCGTGGCTACGTTAAAAAATGCTGTGAGACAAAAATAAGTTTCACAGCTCCTTTTTCCTCATAAATCTAAACGTTTAACTTAAAATATTGAAGAGGTGCTAGGCAATGACGATTCTAGGCAACGAAAATTTCAGGATGGAGTTAAGCGACCGCGGAGCGCTTCAGTCTCTGATATTACAGGGCGACCCTAGTGAAATGAACTGGGTAGTTGATCCGTCTTATTTGGAAGAGGCAGGTTATGCGGATACAGATAAGCTATTCGGAGAATGGACAATAGAGCTAGACGGGAATATCATAAAAAGCACTGATCTGTTGCCCAATATCACGCTAGAAGGAAAACACCGTGTAATTGTGGATTTTGAAGGCGCGCCGATTGCAATCAGACTTACATATTCTTTGGAAGATGAGCGACTAAGATGGACTATTGAAGCTACGAACCGCTCAACACAGTCTGTAAGAATTAATGGACTTCATGTGTGGTTTTCGCTCGCTTATGTCATGTACCGAGATGAAAATGTGCAGCGCAATATGAGTCAGTCCTGTGCAGTATTCCCCCATCTTGGTGGAGATTTCGCTAAAATTGCTGCCATTCGACGGAACAACGAAGCACCACATCTGGGTGTTTATGGTGTTCAGGGCAGAACAGTAACCGTAGGTACTTATTGTAGTTATAAGAATCGTTTTCTTGAGCAGGTTTCCCCTTCTTTGGATGGTCTGCTGTATCATCGGCTATCGTTGGTGGAGGACGGATCATCTATGACCGAATCTGCAGCTGCCGACTGGATATATGGTGGCGCTTACAGTCCGCTGGATCTTGACGCTGGAGAGACCTCCAGCTGGGAATACATATTCCATCCCTGTCAGAATCGAGATGATTTCTATAGGCAGGGTATGGCCTATGGACATCCACGCTGGAGCTATACGCCTGTATTAACCCGGGGAGGAAGGTTCGAAGCTGTTGTTGATCTGCCGCAGGGCCAGGCTCTACGTGAGCTGCGTTTGTATAGCACTTCACCGGTAACGGAGCTGATCCGCCAGGAGAATATTACGAACGAAGCTGTACGGTTGGAGTCAGGCAGCAGCTACACTATATCTTTACAGCGTTTGGAGCCGGGAGAACATAAGCTGGAGCTGGGGCTAGAAGATGGACGGACCGATATCCTGGTCTGGAATGTACTGGAGTCGATTGACCTGATTCTGGAAAAGAGAGCCGAGTGGTTGGTAAATAACAACTTTGGAGGGACAGGTGAGGCCGAGAGGCCATATGCCTTCCGTCCGCTATCGAATCAGGGAGAATCGCTGGGTAAGGTTGCTTTTCTTCTGATGAAGAATAGCATGGCCAAGGCTGTCCCCGAACAAGTAGCTAAGGCCGAGATTGCCGCAGTATTGGATGTGAAGGAGCATTGGTTTGAAGGCGGAGATTTCAATCATCCGCGTCCCTTGTATGGAGAATTCTACCGCATTTATGATCTGGATTATATTGGGCATGTCTTTTATCTATTGTCACGAATGGATGGTTCATTACTTAAAATTCATTCTCCTAGAGAATATCTACAATGGGCTGCCGAAATCATGTGCCTTCGCCTAGACCCTGATCGGCATAGTGGGCAGCGTGAGCAGGATGAGAGCCGTCTAAATGGTATATTTGTGCTCTATATTCTTGATTTATTAGAGGCACTGAAGCAGAGCGGTCTTTCGGAAGAGTATAAACGTCTACTTACCTTATGGGAGCAATTTGGCAGAAATCTGGAGACAGGGATACAGCAGTATGAGGGAGCTATAACGGAGCATTTTTACGATAATGCAGGATTTGGTCCTACCTGTGAAACATTGTGTCACCTTGGAAATAAAGAGGAGGCTCAGCGTTATGGGCAACTAATTCTGGCAAATATCGGATTCAGCAATGATTACAGAGTGCAGAATCCGGATCGCTGGTGGGAAGCTTTGTCGTATATGATTCATTCCCTTTGGGGTGGATTGGTAGCAGGAGCATCCCGGGTTGCCTATGAATTCCTTGGAGACCCTGAATATTTGGAAGCCGCTTACCGTTCTACGATGGCAGTATTCAATTGTTACGATTGGAATGTACGCTCTACTCCACGCCGTTTGTTGCCTGGAGAGGCAGCCTCTACATATAGTGTGGCAGCTCCTAACCTGAACATGCCAGAATTGTCGCGAAACCGTTTTGGGCAATCCGTATTTGTGGGGGCAAGTGATTCCTTGTTTGCTTCGCTGTTCTCGGGTGTGACAGGAGATGATTGGGATATGGGGGAGGAGCTAGTGGCCTATCTAATGGGCTTCGGGACAACCACATATTTGTACAGGGATCCACGCGGAAAGATGCGCTGTATTAACGGTTATATTGAAGAAGACTCGGAGGGCTGGATCGTAACAAGTTACGCTGCATATCCGTCAAGATATGTGCTGCTTGAGGATAAGCTCGAATATCGCACAACTGAGGGGATACTAGAGTCTCGCGTAAGACTGGCAGGCGGAGGAATATTCAGCCCTTGTCTGTAATCGCTAAGAATGACAAACCATGATGATTTTAGGCTAAAGCTTTAAATGCTTGGCTTGAAATAAATAGATATGAAAAAAAGGGAGGCAACAAACATGAAGTTTGGAAAACGTACTCTAGTTCTATCTTTAGCATCAATGATGGTTTTTTCCGCACTGGCAGGCTGTTCGGGCGATTCCAACAACGCGGCTCCAAAGGCATCTGAAGGGTCTGGAGCAGCCAACAAAGAAACTACGCCTGATAAAGATGTAACCTTGGAATTATTGTATTGGGGTGATGATGTACAGAAAAAGCTGGTAGAAGCGGCAGCAGAAAAATATACAGCCGACACCGGAGTGAAAATCAATGCACAAGTACTTCCAGCAGATGGCTCCTTTGATACATTTATTCAGACCCGGCTCGAATCCGGTGAACTTCCAGATATCAGTTATATGGGTGAAGGCGATATCCAAAAGTACAATGAAATGGGAATTATCGAAGATATCAGCGATTTATTAGCGGACGGAAGCATTCCTGAAAAACTATCAGCGATTACAATCCATTCACCTGAGCAAAAAGTGATTGGAGTCGGCCTATCCAACCAGTTGGAGCTGCTTTACTATAGCAAGTCCAAATTTGATGCAGCAGGTCTTGAATATCCACCCTCCAAAGTTGAAAATGCGTGGGATTGGGATACATTCGTGACAAACGCGAAAAAGCTAACGACAGATACTAAAGGAAAAACAGCGGCAGATGAAGGCTTTGATGCTGCTCTGACCGAGAACTACGGGCTTGGTATGACAGCGGGACGGGAGTTCCACCACTTCTGGGCAGCTTATGCCAACGGTGGCGGGATTGTTTCCCCGGATGGAAAGGAGTTTCAATGGGATTCTCCCAAAACGGTTGATGCCATCCAGAAGCTAGCTGATCTCGTTAACAAAGACAAGGTTGCATCCGCTTTCAATTACACTTGGAATTCCGGAATTGGTTCTGCGGTAGACGCTTTGAGTGGTGGTTATGCCATGGCAATCAGCGGCTCTTGGGATCTAGCTAATATCAAAGGTAATGAAGATATCGGCGTTGGCGTTCTGCCTAAGATGGAAAAGGCAGTAACGATGAACTGTGGTGCTCCGCTTGTTGTGTACAATACATCGAAGCACATTGAGGAAGCCAAGAAATTCTATGCTTACATGGTCAACCCTGAGAACAGTCTGGAGCTGCTGAAGAGTGGTGCGTGGTTGCCGAACCAGGCAGATTGGTATACCGATCCTACCTTGGTTGAAAAGTGGACCTCCGATCTTCCTGAAAGCGCAAAAGAAACTATCCTTAGTTATTCCACAACGAAAGACTCTATCGCACAATGGCCTGCATATTACGTTCCTGCCTACCTCAAGATGAATACTGAATATGAGAAATCTATTGATCAGGCGTTGGCAGGTAAGAAAAGTGTTAAAGAAGTCTATGACGCGATCATGCCAGCGATCAAGCAGTTGTTCGAGAGCGGCAAGGTTTCCTAATTAGAGCTTATATTTGAAAAGAGGGCTATTGCTTATGAACCCAGAGAGCAAAACCGAAACGGCTGCGGTCTATGTTAAAAAGCATGCCAGAGGTGTCACCAAAGAGGCGGTGGCTGGATATTTGTTTGCAGCACCGGCCATTATTGGATTTTTGGTATTGACGCTTTATCCGATGTTGGCCAGTTTGTTTTACAGCTTTCATAAAATAACGATTATGAGCGGAAGCCAAGTTATGGAGTGGATTGGACTGGATAATTTCCGGTACATATTCACCAATACCAGCTCCGAATTCAAGAAATCCATAACGGTAACCTTGATTTATGCCTTCATTAACGTGGCGCTTGTAATCACCTTTTGTCTGATTGTTGCACTCTTATTGAACCGTAAATTTATCGGCAGAAACTTGATGCGGGCTATATTCTTTCTGCCGTCTGTAGTTCCGATGCTGGCGACAACGATTGTGTGGCAGATGCTTCTACAGAACCAAGCCAAGGGTGGATTGCTTAACTGGATTTTATTGCAGATAGGAATAGCCCCTGTTGATTTCCTGACAGATCCCATCCGTATTTTTGAGACATTGTTTATCATGAGCTTGTGGACCTGTGGTGGGACGATTGTTGTGTTCATCGCTACGCTGCAGGATGTTCCGGGAGAATTGCTGGAAGCTATCGAGATGGACGGGGGAAATGCTTGGCACAAGTTCCTCAAAGTAACCTATCCGACGATCAAGCCTGTCCTCTTTTTCCAATTGATTATGTGCATGATGACCTCTATCCAGATTTATACGCAAAGTGTGGTGTTGTCCAGAAATGGTGCACCCGATCGGATGACTTATTTTATCAACGTTATGATCTATGACCATTCATTTGTTCAGGTAGGGATGCGCGGTTTGGCGTCTGCTGAGGCATGGGTCGTCTTCCTAATCACTATGGCTATTACTGGTGTGCTGTTCTACTTCCAGGGCGCATTTAAAAGGGACGATTCGATGGGCAAAAGAAAGAAGGCGAGATAATGGCGGCTACCGCAATTATGAATTATACAAGTATCCAGAAAAAAAAGAAAAGAGCTAAAGCCATCAATACCGGGCTGATTCTGCTCTCCTGTCTGCTCGCAGTGGTGTTTGCTTTTCCGCTTTATTGGCTGCTGCGAGGTGCCTTCGTGAGCCATACAGAAATACTGGCGCGGCCGCCTGTGTTTTTCCCCGAGTCACTAAATGTCGATAATTTTCGGCTTGGGTTGGAACGTATTCAGTTCCTGCGGCAGCTCTGGAATTCAGTTTCGATTGTAGTTCCTTATGTGATCGGGACGGTGCTGACGACAAGCTTTGCAGGGTATGCCTTTGCTAAGCTGAACTTTCCGCTGCGCGGGATGTGGTTCGTGCTGGTCATCAGTACGATGATGCTGCCTAGTGCCGTAACCCTGCTGCCACAATATTCTCTTTACACTTCTTTGGGACTGGCTGGCAAACCTGCTCTTATTATTCCGGCCTTTTTCTGTGCAGGCGGCAACGCGTATTTTGTCTTTTTGCTCCGGCAATTTTTCATGACGATTCCACTAGAACTCAGTGAAGCTGCCAAGATTGACGGTGCGGGTTACTTCCGTATCTACTCCCGCATCATGCTGCCGCTTATACGTCCCGCAATGATTGTTGTGGCGTTGTTCAGCTTTATCAACTGTTGGAATGAATTTTTCTACACCATGATTTATTTGAAGACTGAAGCAGATTATACGCTGCCTATGGGCTTGTATATTGTGAACGGGATGCGCATTCCGAACTATGAACAGGTCATGGCACTGGCGCTCGTCGTTACAGCTCCTTGTCTAGTATTTTTCTTGATCGGCAACAAATATTTTGTTGAGGGCATTACATTAACAGGAATCAAGGGATAAAAAGGAGGAATTCATCCAAATGACAAGTCATAAATGGCCCAGAAGAGCTTCTGTAGCGGCATTATGCGCGGCTGTGGTATTAAATGCAGGGATTGTTCCCGTATCGGCTAACTACACGACTGATTTCTATCATGAAGGTGTAGGCACCAATTACGGGCAGGCGAAGTGGAAGGATAATTCTATTGTTAAGGAAGGCGTTAATTTCAGCGATGTCACCGTCGGAGAAATGATGCAAGCGATTGAAGCTTTTGATTTTGAGGCTTTTGCAAAAGATAATTCCGATTTGCCTTGGCTTGACGCCTTGCTAGTTAACGAAGGTGTCATTCCGGATGATGTCAACGACGAAGTTAGCGCCAATACTCTGTTCAGCCGGGGAAGCGCTTTGTACATGAAGACTCAGGATAATACCAAGCTGGGTTTTGTGGGAACGGTGCATTACGCGGATACTTTGAACAAGGACACGATGTATAACATCACCCTTT
Organism: Paenibacillus sp. FSL R10-2778; assembly: GCF_038593035.1. Taxonomy (NCBI): domain Bacteria; kingdom Bacillati; phylum Bacillota; class Bacilli; order Caryophanales; family Paenibacillaceae; genus Paenibacillus; species Paenibacillus sp. FSL R10-2778. The sequence goes on from NZ_CP151956.1 coordinate 637,419, forward strand.
CTACAGGAGACTTGGCGGAACAGAAAAATGTGCGGAAGAACTACCCGAGTCATGAGAATCAGACCTACACAAGCGGAGGCCTGGAGATTAACCAGCGGAAATTTATTTCCAGCTATAACAGTGCTGTAACGCTGCTTCAATTGAAGAATCCTACAGCCAGCGATATAACGTTGACGATGAAGGTTAAATCACCTTTCGTCTCAGCGGCTGAGGGTGATGAGCTGGTGGGTTACAGAGTGGCTGCTCCGCTAATGATAGGCAAAGCCGGGCAAAAGGTAGTTGAAGCAATGTCCTACGTGGATGTTCACCTGAGCGGAAACGGCATGAGTCCTTCCGGAAATGAACTGGTTAAAGAGATTACAGTGCCCGCCGGTGGCTCCGTTGACCAAAAGGTAGTCATGGGTTGGCTCGCGGATGAAATACCAGGCTCAAAGCTGCATTATGAGCGCTTTAAGGCTGCTGACAGCAATGATACAGCCTTCTCCGCACAGGTGCGGGAGTACAACGAGTGGTGGGCAGAGAATATTCCATATATCGATGTTCCCGATGAGAATGTGAAGAAGGTACTTTATTATCGTTGGTGGTGTAACCGCTTTAATTTGCTGGATGCCAACATTCCGGGCAATGACTGGCAGTTCCCGATGAACATGGAGGGCGTTCTCGGCTACAACAACGGGATTACGGTCAGTGTACCTTGGGCGATGCAGGATCTGAAATGGCTGCGTGATCCTTCCTACTTGTATGGAACCTGGCTGGCTCAAGGGGAATATTCCGAGAATAAGAACTATAAAAATAATCCCGGACGTCCTAACATCTGGACTTGGGATATGATGCAGAACACGTCGCAAGTAGGCTGGGATGCTTACAAGATTTACGGTGGTGGTCAGGAAATATTGAAGAAGTTCGCTGATTTTTCCGCCACTGATGTTACCGGCACACTTGAACATTTTAAAGGCACTAATCCAAATCTTGTTTATTATAACCATGGTCCGATTACAGGTAATGACGGAGATACCGTATCCATGCACTGGAATGGCAGTGGTAACTATGCCCGGCTGGATGGCTCTTCTACTACCTACGCCAATGCAGTGGCAACAGCGAAGATGTACGAGCAGCTTGGAGATACTGCGGGTGCAGCTAAAATGAACACTGTGGCGCAGAATATTAAGAATTCAATTCTGAATGAGATGTGGTACGACAAGGCTGACTTTGATGGTGACGGTGTGGCAGATACGAATGGTACAGGCAGCTTTTTGCACAAAAAAGTTGTAGGCGGTACCGATGTATTCAACCCTTGGCGGGATAATAACATGTTTGTCTTTAATTTTGGTGTAGTACCAACTGAAGGTGAAGAAGGATATGAGGCGAAATATTTATCCCAGTTGTCTGATTACGCAGATCCGAATTATTATCCGATCTTTCCTTTCTTTACAGCGGATCAGAACAGCATTATGAAGCGGGTGGAAGATTTCAAGAATGGCAAGACGGATGCCTTCGGTACAGACCAGTTCGCATGGTGTAACTTCGGCAACTATATTAATACCGTTCGTGCCTCTCTGCGCTATTATCCTATAGATAACATCAATAGTGACGTTTACAAAACACTGTTTGATTGGGGCGCTTGGTTGCATACAGTGGAGCCGGGCAATACGGACCACCTGGACTCTAATGAATTTTTCTGGCTGGAGGATTACTTCTTCGGCACGCCATGGACAAAAGACAATCCTCCTAACCCTAGTGGAGATATGGTACGGGCATGGATTCACCACGATACGCTTGGCATGATGAATTACACTGTGGTTGAAGATATGGCGGGTATTCAGCCACGGACAGATGACAAGATCGAGCTATGGCCAATTAATGTTGATTATGACTATTTTGCTGTAGATAACGTGCGTTATCATGATGCTAACTTAACTATCGTATGGCAGGATCCTGCTAAATACAGTGACAATCCTCATTATCAAGGTATTCCAGCAGGTTATTCACTCTTCATTAATGATGAACTCGTAATGACAACTAACGAAATGTCCCATCTGATTTATGATACAGCTACTGGTAAGGTGGAAAAACCTTCAGGTGATGTAACTGGGGCTGTTGGCGACAACTCGAAGACACAGGTGTTATATGAAAAAAGCAGTGCTACGACACTTGCTGCGGCAGATCAAACATCCCTAGCTAGCAATGAGAAGACTGTCGATATGTTTAATAAAGCAGGCGTAGATATTGTTAATGACGGTACGAATCTGGCTGTTGCTTCAGGCACTACTGTTGAATCGACTTATATCAAGAGCGGTTCGAACATCCGCAACCTGGCGGACAATTCGACAATCGCATCGATTAATCATACCTCAAACACAGCTTTATTCGGAGGTTCGCCGAATTCCGTCGATACGGTTACGTTCAAATTTGATGGAGTCCAGGCTGTGGACAATGTAAAAGTCTATTTCTATAATGACCGGCTTCTGAACGGTTATGGTACACCACAGACATTCGGTGTCGAATATCAGGATGCTGATGGAAGCTGGAAACCAGTGGAGGGGCAATTCCGCTATCCGGAGTATATTGCTTCCAACTATAACAATGTAGAGTTCCAAAAGGTTAACACTGCAGCGATTCGCATTCATGTGACGCATTCGCTGGAACTTGCGACCGCCATCAAGGAGATTCAGATCTACAACAATAATCTGGAGGTTAAGGCGGCTGCCAATCAGGCACCAAAGGTTTATCTAGAAACACCATTGAAGGTTGAGCAAAATGTGCCTCTGACGATTATGCCACAAATCGTTGATGATGGATTGCCAAGTGGCAAGCTGACTTATACCTGGGAGAAGATTTCAGGTGAAGGAGAAGTAGAGGAGACAGGGCTTGATAAGGCCATGCTGCAAGCAACCTTTAAGGCGACTGGTGAATACGAATACCGCCTGACTGTCAGCGACGGGGAACTTGAAACTGTCGTGAAGGTTCCAGTCACCGTATTTGTAGCTACTGCAGAACTGACAGAGATGATCGCGAAGTTTGCGGATCGGGATTCCGGCAGACTTGTCCGGAACAAGGATGATTTTACTGCGGCAACATGGCAAGAGCTGCAAGCTGCACTGACTGCTGCCAAGGCATTGCTGGCTCAGGGAGAATATACACTGGAAGAGATCAAAGTGGCAACGGATCAAATGCGGATGGCGGTGGATAACCTTAGATACAGAAATGCTGCCCTTTTGGCTACCCCTAGTGCCTCTTACACTTCGGCATGGGAGTCTGTGTATGGCATTAATGATGGTTATATCCCTTATACTTCAGCAAGTATTTACAATAGCGAAGCAGAAACTCAGTATGGGAACTGGGGCGGCCCCGGTGAAAGCCACTGGCTACAACTGACCTGGAAAGAGCCCGTGACTTTGTCAGGCAGCTCCGTGTACTTCTATGATGATGAAGGCGGTGTACAGGTACCGGGAGATTACAGCTTCGAATATTGGGATAAGGATGCCGGAAAATACGTACCGGTAACGGGCTTGAGCGAGAAAGGCAAAGCAAGAAATGCATTTAACGAGGTAACCTTTGACGAGGTGAAGACGGATAAACTCCGTTTGATTCTTAATAAGCAGTCCACTAGTATTTGGACAGGCGTTAAGGAATGGCGGGCAATTTCGTCTAAGCCAGAAGGAGAAGTTCCTGCTCCCGGCGACCATGGTGCGATTGTAAGCATTGAACAGATTGCAGTGAGTACGACAGTTAACGTCGTGCCTAATCTTCCAGCTAAGGTTACGGTAACTTACGCCGATAAAACGACAGGCTTGGCAAGTGTGGTATGGGAGGAAATTCCCCTTAACAAACTCACCATTGCTACAGACTTCACTATATTTGGTAAAGTGGCGGGCACCGATATTGCTGCCAGCTGCCGCATCAGTGTGAGGTACGATAAATCTAAACTTAAAGCAGCCATTGATACAGCGGAAGATCCTTCGATAAATGAAGAGAATTATACCGGAACGCCTGAGCAATGGGAGGCACTACGCATTGCACTAGAGGCTGCTAAAGCCACTTATGCAAATGACGGTGCTACCGATGGTGATATTAATGTGGCATATTCCAATTTGAAAAATGCCTTTGAAGCCTTACAGCCTGTCGAAGCTCATGATGCAACGATCAGCGGAATCACAATTCCGGGCGGATCTATTGATCAGGTAGCCAAAGAAATTATTTTACCGGATACGACTACACTTGATGAGCTGAAGGAAGGACTTACTGTTCCGGTAGGGGTTACCTTCGCTGTGTATGAACCCGATAGCATTACTATTGCGGGAGAAATTCAAACGGGTTACAAGGTCATTGTGACGGCACTGGATAAAACAACGACCAGAACGTATACCTTAACATTAGTTTCTGTAAATCCACCTCTCATAACGGCAGCCTTGGAGGAGAAGCTTAGAGCAATAGAGGCTCTGGATAAGAGCCTTTATGTAGAGGAGAGCTGGAATACTCTTGAGAAAGAGGTAGCACGTGCAGTGATGTTGCTGGAGAGTGGAACTGCTACTCAGGCAGACATTGATGAGGCATTAAGTCAGCTTACTGCGGCGGTTGCGGGCCTGAAGTTGCTTTCAGAAGCTACGCCAACATCAACACCAACATCAACACCTGCACCGACAACGACACCAACGCCAACGGCAACGCCGAAACCAACAGAGGCACCGGGTACTTATGTGCCGGTAGCCACGGCAAAACCTTCGCCTAGCGCGTCTGCGACAGCTGCCCCTGCTGTAAGCAATGGTAAAATCATTGTCCAGATGGTTATCGGAGCAGATGGAAAAGCATTGGCTGAACTGGCTGCCACAGATGTTGAAAAGGCAGCAAAGGATGCAAAGGATGGTATTCTGTCCATTGTCGTGAATCCTACCGGAAACGCGAAACAAATTGTAGTTGAGCTGCCACTGCAGTCACTGGCAGCAGCGGGGAATGTTAAATCCCTCAAGATTGATACAGGAACAGCAAGCATAATGCTGCCGGAAAATTTCCTGAAGACTTACAAAGATGCTAAGAACGGCAAACTTAAGCTTATTGTGGGCACTGGAGATATATCCGGATTGCCACTTTCGGTAAGCAGTCAGTTGAATGCAGGTACAATTAAAGACATCAGTCTTAGCGTAGATGGTGTGATTATTCCAGGCGATGTACTGAAGACATCGGGGATCAAGCTGGCACTTCCTTATACGCTGAAGTCTGGTGAGAAAGCACATAAAGTAGTGGTTTATTACTTGAACAGTAATCAGCAACTAGAGATCGTTAAGAACGGAAGATTTAATACAGGAACACAGATGCTTGAGTTAAATTTGCAACAGCTTGGCAGTTATGTAGTGGTTCACTCGAATGTTTCATTCAAAGATACCGCTACAGCTAATTGGGCGGTAAACAGCATTGAAGCACTCGCAGCACGAGGCGCAATCCAAGGGATGGATGCTGAACACTTTAATCCAAGTGGAAATGTGACCCGTGCAGAATTCATCAAAATATTGATGAACGCTTTTGATTTACTAGATGAGACGGCTGTAAGCACATTTACAGACGTTAAGGATGGGACATGGTATGCCAGTCCGATTGCGAGCGCTCAAAAGCTCGGTATTGTTAAAGGCCAAGCGGATGGCAACTTTGGTGCAAGCGAGGAGATTACTCGTCAGGAAATGGCGGTCATGATTTATCGTTTGGCTCAGACGATTAATATCCCATTGACCGACGGAACAAAGGCTTCTGGTGAAGCATTCTCTGATGTGAACCAGTTGTCTGCGGATGCAGCCAAAGCTGTAGAAGCGATGCGTATTAGTGGAATTATTAACGGTATGACATCCAACCAATTTGGACCAAACGGCAAGGCTACAAGAGCGCAAGCAGCGGCCGTGATCTTCCGCCTGTTTGAGCAGCTTCAATAATCATGCAGCAATACAAGATATAAAAAAGACGCAGGTGTCCCGTAGTCATGATCATGACTGCTGGGCACCTGTGTTTTTTTGCTGCCAACCCCAAACGCCTAATCTCATGCTCGTATCCACTACGCTCTTAAAACAAACATTGCTTCATGGTATGTAATTTGCACGCAAGAGATCGCTAACGGACCCAGTAGCCCCTAAACGTTGCATTTATCGACTTTTGGCATGCTATCGGACCCCATAGTCGCTATTGGCATGAAAATCGCCCGATTAGAGCCACTTTTGATGAAATAGCTGTACTGGAGTCCGGAAATGTGCCCAAAAGGAGGTAATTGAGCCAATAACGCCTCCTGAGTCCTTAAGCACTTGAAGATGTACTGGGTGTTATCGTGCTAGGTCGGTAAGTTCCAAGGGATGACTGGGATGCGGCGGTAACGGACCCAGTAGTCCCTAAACGTTGCATTTATCGACTTTTGGCGTGCTGTCGGACCCCATAGTCGCTATTGGTATAAAAAAAGCCCGATTAGAGCCACTTTTGATGAGATAGCTGCACTGGAGTCCGAAAATGTGCCCAAAAGGCGATAAATGAGCCAATAACGCCTCCTGAGTCCGTAAGCGTCTGAGGATGTATGCGGTGTTGCGTGCCTGAGCCGAAAGTGTCTGAGGATGTATGCAGTGAGTCGCTATTGGCATGACCCCAAGGGCTGATTTAGTGACTTACCTGCGGAACCCAGCCTATGGAGCAGTCTCATTTTCTTTCTTGTTGATCCCTTTTTAGTATAATTTTGGCGGATAGGATTTGGAGAGACGGGGGATAATTTCTAGGAAACCTAATTCTGACAGGAGTGACTACTGTGGAGGAACGGCCAGCAGGTGGGAACAGCAATACGTCTCAAAAAAACACAAAATCTGAGCAGACTCTGAGTACGTCACTGGATGAAATGATGACTTTGTTTAGAGACATATTCAAGAACGATGGAACGCTTAGAATCAGAGTGTTTAGCAACATGTTTAGTGATAGTCTTCGCTTTGGATTAGTCTATGTTGACGGAATGGTTGACAAACATATGATCCAAGAGGGGATTATCAAGCCCGTCATGGCATTTGATTTTACCGAAAAGGATTGTGGCAATAAAGCCGAGCTGATGGAGAACATCCGGACGCAGGTCATTAGTATTAGCGATGTGGTTGCCTCTGAGAATTTTGATGAAATGATCTATGCGATTATAGCTGGCAAGACCTTACTGTTGATGGACGGTTATGCCGGTGTTCTGAACATTGGTGCACAGGGTTGGGAGACGAAAGCTCTTGCGGAACCGGTTACCGAAAAAAGTGTGAAAGGTCCAAGGGAGGGATTTACGGAATCACTGTTAGTAAATCTCACTCTTATTCGGCGCAGGGTACAAGATTCCGAGTTGAAATTTGTTTTTAGTTCACTGGGAACACGGTCCAAAACACCGATATGTATCTGTTACATGGAGGGGTTAGCATCACCGGCTATTCTCAAAGAATTACAGAATCGAATGGAACAGATTGACATAGATCTTATTCTAGATACGGCATCTCTGGCGGAATTAATTAGAGACGAGCCCTATTCGCCCTTTGAAATGACAGGAAGTACAGAGCGCCCGGATGCCGTAGTCAGTAACATGATGGAGGGCAGAGTTGCCGTGCTCATTGAAGGCAGCCCGTTTGCAATGACTGTCCCCTATGTATTTGTAGAGAATTTTCAAGCCAGCTCGGATTATTACATTAACTTTTATTTTGGTTCCTTCAATCGAATGTTGAGAGTTTTTGGAGCTTTTTTGTCGATCAGTATACCTGCTCTTTACGTAGCTTTAGTTACCTATAGCCAGGAAATGATCCCAACCATGTTGTTGCTCAGTATTTCTACAGCAAGAGTAGCAGTCCCTTTTCCTACAATAATAGAAGCGTTATTCATGTTAACTATATTTGAAATATTAAGAGAGGCGGGTGAGCGGATACCTACCTATATAGGACAGGCTATCAGTATCGTAGGCGCTCTCGTGTTAGGACAAGCAGCAGTGGAGGCTAGAATAGTTAGTGCTCCAATGATTATTGTAGTCGGTTTAACAGGAATCATGACGCTACTTAACCCTAGGTTGACCGGTCCTTTAATTATCGTAAGAACATTGCTGCTGGGTGCGAGTTTTTTTCTAGGGATATACGGTTATTTTCTTGGAATGCTTGGTTTAGTAGTTCATTTGATGAGTCTGCGTAGTTTTGGGGTTCCATACATGCTTAGAGTAGGCTCAATCCGTCCTCAGGACATTAAAGATACAGCGATCAGGGCGCCGTGGTGGCATATGTATCTGCGTCCGGCGTTAATTGGGGCACGAAATATGAGGAGAAAAGGTTCCAATAAAATAAGGAGAAGACCATGAGCAAGCTGAAAAGGATACTTCTGATTGTTACATCCATGATGCTTCTGATCTGCAATACAGGCTGCTGGAACTACTTTGAAATTGACGATATGTCGATTGTTGCCGGGGTCGCGATTGATAAGGGGAAAAAAGACGGTCAGTTATTGGTGACAACAGAGATTGTAGATACAAAGGAAGGAATGAAATCAAGTCAGGCTGGCTTCAAAATGATCACGCTCGCGGGCGAGACCATGTTTGATATTGTGAGGGGAATGATCTCGATCACTGGAAAAAAGTTATTTTGGAGCCATTCTAAGGCGATTATCCTTAGTGAGGAGATTGCAAGGGAGGGAGTCACCAAAGTAATAGATTGGTACAACAGGGATACGGAAACCCGATCGGATGTGTATATTTTCGTCGCTAAAGAGAAGTCGGCTCAAGAAATCATAAGTCTCAGCAGTTCGACTGAGAGTATTATGTCCTATGCACTTGCACAGCAGATGAGGACTGAGAAAAATGTAAGTACAGCGCCGGTTGTGGAAATTTGGGACTTCATAGATAAGCTCGAGGCTTCTGGTGAATATGCCATCGCTCCATTAATTTATGTTCATGAACAAAATAAGACGAAGAATGCACGAGTTAGCGGAACAGCTATTTTCAGGATGGATAAAATGATCGGTATGATCAGTGGCGAAGAAACGAAATACATGTTGTTTGCCAACAATCAAATCCAGGGAGGTGTGTTAATCGTAAAGGATGAAAGTGGAGAACCTGCCTTTTCCCTCGAAATTTTATCCAATCGTACAAAAATAAAACCTGTATGGATAAACGGTAAGCTCCAAATAAAGCTTAATACACTGACACACGCAGGACTGGACGAGGTCAAATCTTCGGGGGAATTCAATAATCTGGACAGCAAGAAGACTATAGAAAGGTGGGCTGAAAAAGAACTGGAGGAGCAGATTCTCTCCGTTATTCATAAGGTTCAGAAGGATTACCAAGCAGATATTTTTGGATTTGGAGAGCTTCTTCATGAGAAAATGCCACGGACCTGGGAGAAAATCGAGAAAAACTGGGGGAAGGAATTTTCCAACGTAGAGATAGTAGTGAATTCCAAGGTGATTATCGAGAGCAGTGCACAAACGTCAAGGTCTATCAAGATTCATCAAAAATAGGTGATAAAATTGGTTGTTGTGGTCATATTTATCTATGCGGTAATTGTTTTGAGTGATCCTTATGGTCTATGGAAACAGGGGATGAAGCGGGATTTTTATGTTTCTTCCGCACTATGTCTGGTATCATTCTGTATTGCTTTTGCATTGGCAATGAGATGGTCACTCCCTAGTCCTTCACCATACCTAGAACACTGGATTAAGATGCTATTTTAGGGGACAAGCCTAAAGGGAGAATAGAGTATGAACAAAGAGATCGTATCAACAGGGCATGCTATTAGTATTGCTGTCTTGTTTATTATGGGGACTTCAATATTTATGGGTGTGCCGGGAGAATCCGGTAACAGTAACTGGATCGCCGTATTATTAGCCATGGTACTGGTGGTCCCACTGCTGCTGATATATGCCAGACTACACATCCTATTACCAGGCAAGGATCTATTTGATATGTTGATTACCGTGTTTGGAGGCGTCTTGGGTCGAATCATTTCTTGTCTCTATATTTGGTATACCTTTCATCTAGGGACACTAATTCTTAGGGTTTTTGGAGAATTCAGTAGATCCGTTACTTTAACCGAAACACCAATGATAGCACCTATGGCATGTCTTGGACTGTTGTGTATATGGATAGTTAAGGCTGGGATTGAAGTGCTGGGGAGAAGTTCTAAGCTTCTATTACTGTTCGCAATATTTGTTAATCTAGTCATTGTCACCTTAGCTTTTTCCAAAATGGAATATCATCACTTACTTCCGCTGTTGGATAAAGGCTGGAAGCCATTATTTAACGATACGCTGGGCACATTTTCTTTTCCATTTGCAGAGGTTGTAGTCTTTCTGGGGGTATTCGGTAATTTATCGAAGAAGAGCTCAGCGAATAAGGTATTATTTGGTGGCGTAGCGATTGCTGGGGCAATTATTATTATGGCTACACTACGGAACCTATTGATGCTGGGTCCTGAGGTCTTGTCTAGTTTATATTTTCCGGCTTATGTGTCTGCAGGGCGTATTAATGTAGGAGATTTTTTGACCCGAATTGAAGCGTCATCGGCAGTGGCTTTTGTAATCACAACATTTATAAAAGGAAGTTTATGCCTTTACGTATCTTGCATTGGAGTAGCTAAAGTATTCAAGCTCAAGAGTTACCGCTCCGTTGTGCTTCAGATGGGACTACTCATGATCTATTTTGCGGATTTTGTGTACAAGGATATTATGGAAATGTACTATTTCTCTTACCATATTTATAAAATATACGCCTTTCCTTTCCAGGTGATTATTCCGTTGATATTATGGATTTGCGCTGAAATTGTTGTGAGCCGAGGTAAAAATAAACAGATAGCGCCGCAGTCGTAGCAATAGCTCTAAATAGGAGGATACAGGTGTCTCGTGAGCCATAAAAAGTGGCTGTTGGGATGCTTGTGTCCTTTTTGTTATGAGTAATTAGGTGAAATCCCACATTCGGAATCTTAGCGGAGCGCATAGTTGTTATTGATTAGCGTCCTCTGAGTCCGTAAGTTTCAGGAGAGGGCGATGATGCTATAATGATAGATACATAGAATAGAGGTTACTTTTTTTGAGAACAGGGGAGCTGATCCATCATTGAATACATATATTCTTATATATGATAGCTTTGTGCAGTTTGAGGTTACATTGGCAGCTTATTTTATGAAAACAAAGGGTGAGGTTTATACCTTAGGTTTGGAAGATAAGGCGTTAATCTCCTGCGAGGGTTTTTCTGTGAATCCATCCGTATTGGTTGAAAATGTGGACGTTAGCACCATAGATTTATTGATTATCCCTGGTGGGGAAACAGATAATTTAATAGGGCAGGAGGCTCTATTAGATTTAATCAGAATCCTGAATCGAGCAGGCAAAGTCATCGCGGGCATTTGCGGTGGGGTATCCATTCTTAAGGCTGCCGGAGTACTGGATGGTAAGGTTTATGTGGACAATGAATCCGGCGTATCTAACGTCGTTGTCGATGGAACAATCATCACCGCTAAGCCGAATGGATATGTAGATTTTGCGCTTGAAATTGGGCGAGTAATGAGTATCTATAAAGATGAGGCAGATTTGCAAGAAACGATAGATTTCTTTAAATATTTTAAATCCGTTTAAGGAGCAGAAGAGGGGAAACATGTATGAACGTTAGCAATATCATTATGTCCTCTTATTGGGGTAGAGAGGTTAAACATAAATATATCACCCAAGGTTCCAAAGCGCTGGCTGTTATTTTTCCGGGTAAAAATTATTCAGCTGATCGCTCTCTGCTGGATTATGCGGCTAAAGCTGCCCGGGAGCATAATTGTGATGTTCTGCTTTTAGAATATGGTTACCAGAGTGCTAGGGTGGATTTCAAGCGTGAAGAAATGAGTATTATCATTGAGGAATGTAAAGCCGTGATTGCTTCTCTGCCGGATTATAAGAGGTTTCTTTTTATAAGTAAAAGCATGGGAGCTGTTATTGCAGGTAGAATAGCTGAAGAGCTAGAAATACAGAAGAAGACGTCTCATCTATATATCACCCCGTTGCCTGAGGCGGTGCCGCTGATTCAGCGGAGTCGGGGGACTGTAATTTATGGAGGCAGTGACCCCTTATTTGGTGAAGAGCATTCGGGTGAAATTAGTGGGCTGAATCATTTGAAGGTGTATAGAATCGATGATGCCAATCATTCGCTGGAGGTAGGCAGTGTCAACGAGTCACTAGCAATACTGCTGGTCATCATTAATTTCTATCATGAATTTTTCCGGGATGCTTTAAATCCATAACTTTAGGAGATGATGAGTGTGATTTTGGAAGCTGCGATGCTGCAAGTGAAGCCTGGTTTGACTACTGAATTTGAGCAAAGCTTCAAGGAGGCATCAAGCTTAATCTCCTCGATAGAAGGTTATATGGGCCATGAATTACAACATTGCTTGGAGGATGAACATAAGTATCTGTTGCTGGTGAAGTGGAGAACGCTTGAAGACCACACTGTTGGATTTAGAGAATCCAGCCAATATCAGGAATGGAAAGCACTCCTTCACCATTACTACGACCCATTTCCGGTAGTTGAGCATTTTACCCGCATTAATCTGGACTAAATGGAGGATGCCGAATGAAGGCGAAGCTTGTTGGGGAAGGCAGAACAGCGGAGATCTGGCAGCATGACGATCAGAGGATTCTTAAATTGTACCGGGAGGATATAGCAGAGCAACATGTCAGCCGGGAATATAAAATCAGCCAGTTTGTACATGCGCGGGGTGTTCGGACCCCCCAGCCTTTTGAGCTTATTTCTGAACAGAATCGACAAGGTATCGTTTTTCAACAAATTCAGGGTCCCTCTTTACTAAAGGTGATGGGTGAGAAGCCTTGGAAAGTTACCCAATATGCCAGGCTGATGGCGGGGCTTCATTGTGATTTGCATAAGCTTGAAACTACAGAGGAAATCGGCCAGCAAAAGGATATGCTGAAAAGTCAGATCATGGTTGCCCCTATGCTAAGCGAAGAGGAAAAATCCGTCATTTTAAAGTATCTGGAGAAGCTGCCGGAAGGTACTCGTTTATGTCATGGGGATTTTCATCCCGACAATGTGCTTATGGATGAACAGCTCTGGGTGATCGACTGGATGACGGGTGTAGTGGGAGAACCTGCTGGAGATGCTGCGCGTTCCGTAGTGATGTTCAGTTTGGGAGCTATGCCTCCGGGAGCTTCGGCCTTCTCCAAATTAATGTTAGGTTTTATAAGAAAAAGATTAACTAAGGGATACATTCAAGAGTATCTCAGATTATCAGGACACACTTATGAGGACGTAGACCGCTGGATTTTGCCGATCGCTGCCGCACGTCTGGTGGAGGGGCTTTCGCCTCCAGAGAAGGAGCTGCTGGTAAAAGAAGTTCGTAAACGTCTACACACCTTAGCCGCAGAGGTAAGCTGATCATGGCACAAAAACGGAGGTGTATTCTATGACTACTTATATAGCGCTGCTGCGTGGAATTAACGTGGGCGGGAACAAAATTATTAAAATGTTGGACCTGAAGGCGATGTTTCAGTCTCTTGGATTTGCAAATGTACGAACGTATATTCAGAGCGGAAATGTCGTGTTTGAGAGTGATGAAGGTTCGGTGAGCCTGCTTAGCGGAGTCATTGAACGTCAGATTCATGAGGTTTTTGAATTCGAGGTCTCTGTTATTATCCGTACTTTAGCAGAAATGGAGAATGTGATCGCTAACGATCCCTTTCAGCTGTCCGAGCCAGAGGAATTCAAAAGATGGTATGTTACTTTTTTACCAGCCGAGCCTTCAGCGGAAGCATTGGATAAACTGCGCACTTATGAGAATGGACCGGATAAAGTGCGTTTTGTCGGCAGAGAGATGTATATATTATATGAGGTCAGTGTGAGCCAATCGTCGCTTTTTAAAGTCCCTTTTGACAAAATACTCGGGATGCCCGTTACCGCACGCAACTGGAACACGGTGAATAAGCTTGTTGCCATAGGCAAGATGGAATAACATAGTTTGGATTGAACAGGGTACCGAAAGGCTCCACATTGTGGGGTCTTTTTTGCGTGCCGGCAGCCTCATTTATTCAGCAAACATTCAGCTTGCACTCATTGAGAGTTAAGGTATGGATGAAATAATACACCTACGGAAAGCTTGGGCCGGAGTTACAGAACTGCCGGCATATAGAATGATCAAGGGATAGGAGTGAAATGGAGATGAGTTTTGCTAGAAAAATAAGCTCGGATCTTATACTGTGGCTCATTTTAATACTCGCTGCTTTTTTGTACGGTTATGGAGTTTGGAATGACCACTATGTGAATACATACTACACCACTGCCGTGGGAAGTATGCTGCAAAACTTTCATAATTTCTTCTTCGCTTCACTCGACTCTGCAGGTTCAGTCACGGTGGATAAACCACCAGTCACCTTTTGGATTCAGACTCTTAGCGCACTCATTTTCGGGCTGCATGGCTGGAGTGTGATTTTACCTCAGGCGCTTGGGGGCGTAGGCTCCGTGTTGCTCGTATACCTTCTGGTAAAACCTACCTTTGGTAAAGCAGCAGCACGTTTAGCAGCGCTGGCCATGGCAACAACTCCAGTAGCGGCGGCTGTTAGCCGGACGAATAACATTGATGCTCTGTTAGTATTCACGTTACTGTTGGCGGTTTGGTTTTTATTTAAAGGAACGAAGAGTAATAAGCTGGGCAGTCTCCTTGCCGCATTTGCTTTAATCGGTGTTGGGTTTAATGAGAAGATGCTGCAGGCTTATATGGTTTTGCCGGCTTTTTATCTCTTTTATGTCTTGGCTGCGAAAGTGAACTGGAAGCGGAAAACCGGAGTATTAGCGGCCTCGACAGCTATATTACTCGTGGTCTCGTTATCCTGGGCAGTGATAGTGGATTCGATTCCCGCTAGTAAACGACCTTATATCGGCAGCAGCGGTACTAACTCCGTGCTCAATCTTGCCTTTGGTTATAATGGTGTCGCCCGATTGACGGGTGATCGGGGGACAGGTGGTGGCGGAGGTGGAATGCCTTCAATGAATGGTGGTGAGATGCCGAACATGAATGGCGAGATGCCGAACATGAATGGCGAGATGCCAGCTATGAACGGTGAAAGACCCGCTATGAACGGGGCAGATGCTGAAAATGGTACGGATAGCGGACGTGGAGCATTTTCGGGTCGGCAAGGTATAAATTCAACCTCAGACAGTCAAAATGGCGCCGATGATGGAGGTTCTCCAGGGCAACCACCCGGCGGTGGAACGGATAATCAAAACCGGCAATTTGGTGGTGAAGGTGGAGGTCAAGGACAACGCGGCGGCATGAATGGCGGCGGAGGTGGAATGTTCAATACTGGAACCGCAGGTCCACTGCGCCTGTTCCAATCAGAGCTGTCAGGTCAGGCAAGCTGGCTGCTGCCTTTTGTATTGTTTGGCTGCATTGGATTATTCGCTAATCTGCGGAGAAGGAACTTTACGCAAGGGCATAAAGAAGCTCTATTCTGGTTAGCATGGCTGGTGCCGGTGATGGGATTCTTCAGTATTGCGGGATTCTTCCATCAATATTATCTGGTGATGATGGCTCCGCCGATAGCCGCGCTGGTCGGTGCAGGCTGGTCAAAGCTCTGGAGTCTGTATCGCGAGCACTCTGGTTGGCTGTCATGGCTATTGCCAGTTGCAACGCTGGTTACAGCAGCTTTTCAGTGGTACATTATTCATCCTTATGACGATACGATTGGCAGTGGCTGGTCGATTGGCATTCTGGCTGCCGGTATAGTTGTTTCTCTGGTGCTGGTCGTTCTTAAAGGCAAACAGAAGCCATTTGTTTTCTCGGCAAGTATTGTTGCTGTACTAGTATTGTTAATTGGCCCGCTCTACTGGGCAGCTACCCCAATTACTTATGGCCTGAACAGTCAAACCCCTGAAGCAGGACCAGGCAGCAGTGAGGGCAGAGGAGGAATGGGCGGCAATTCTAGCAACTTTGGACGTAATAGCGCTACAAGTGCAAATGAGAGTCTGTTGTCCTATCTGGAGGAAAATAATACTGGGGAGCCTTATCTGTTTGCCGTATTGGATTATGGCACAGCAGCTCCTTATATCGTCGATAAGGGGGCATCGGTTGTTATTCTGAACGGGTTTTCCAATTCGGACACAGTATATACCACAGATACCCTAGAGGCGTTAGTAAAGAGTGGAAAGGTGAAATACTTCCTGCTGAGCAGCGGCGGTATGGGGGGGGGACGTGGAGGGAACTCTACGCTATCTACCTGGATTACCGACAATGGTACAGAG
This sequence comes from Paenibacillus sp. FSL R10-2778, assembly GCF_038593035.1. Classification (NCBI taxonomy): domain Bacteria; kingdom Bacillati; phylum Bacillota; class Bacilli; order Caryophanales; family Paenibacillaceae; genus Paenibacillus; species Paenibacillus sp. FSL R10-2778. Next base: position 653,662 of record NZ_CP151956.1, read on the forward strand.
GTTCCAGCCGCGGATTGGGCAGGAAACGATGCTGGTAACAGCGGAACGTTATACAAAGTTACAGTTAACTAGTTCAGTGTTTTAGAGTACGAAGCGTGCTAATACATTTGCAGGCACGCTTCAGCATTCAAATTAAAGGAGGAGCTGCTCATGAGCATCAACGTGCGCTATTCCATTATTATACCGATGTTTAATGAAGAGGCAGTCATTCAGGAAACGTATCGCCGTATTAAAAAAGTGATGGCAATGACGGAGGAAGTGTATGAGCTGATCTTCGTGAATGACGGCAGCACCGACAACTGTGCCCAGATGATCGAGGAATATAGCTACTGGGATGAGAGTGTGAAGCTGATCGATTTGTCACGTAACTTTGGACATCAGATCGCTATTACTGCCGGAATGGACTATGCCCTTGGGGATGCAGTTGTCATTATTGATGCTGATTTGCAAGACCCGCCTGAGCTGATCTTGGACATGATTGCGGAATGGAAGAAGGGGTATGAAGTTGTATATGCTAAACGGGTGAAGCGTAATGGTGAATCCTTATTCAAAAAGTGGACGGCCAGCCTCTTTTATAGAATTCTGCGTTATTCAACCGATATTTCTATCCCTGTGGATACGGGTGATTTTCGGCTCATAGATCGTAGGGTCTGCGAAGAGCTCAAACGTCTACCGGAGAAAAACCGTTTCGTGCGCGGACTGGTCAGCTGGGTTGGTTTCCGTCAGAAGGCGATTGAATATGAACGGGATGAACGTCTGGCGGGGGAAACTAAATATCCACTAAAACGTATGATCAAGCTCTCTTTGGACGGAATTACCTCCTTTTCCTATAAGCCGCTGAAGCTGGCAGGATATTTGGGCGCACTGCTGTCGGCTTCTGGTTTTCTGTACCTTATGTATGTTTTGTACCTGGTGATTTTTACAGACTCAGTTGTTAAGGGCTGGGCTTCGATGATTGGAATTACGCTGACCTTCAACGGATTTGTACTCATTATGCTAGGAATACTAGGTGAATATGTCGGCCGGATTTATGACGAAACTAAAGGACGTCCGCTTTATATTGTCCAAGAGTTCTATGAAGGTAAGGGGCAGCAAAAGAACATTCGTGAGCACCCTGTGACCCATCTCCGTAAATAAACTGCAAGGGAGGGATTCATGATGAAGATTAGAAAAGCTGTCATTCCCGCCGCGGGCTTAGGCACTCGTTTCCTGCCTGCCACTAAGGCTCAGCCAAAAGAAATGCTGCCCATTGTGGATAAACCAGCGATTCAATATATCGTAGAAGAAGCCGTCCGCTCTGGTATTGAAAGTATTATCATCGTGACCGGCCGCAATAAGAAGTCGATTGAAGATCATTTTGATAAATCGGTGGAGCTGGAGCAGACGCTTTTGGAAAAAGGGAAAGAGGAACTACTTCGTGAAGTCCAGCTAATTAGTGAGCTAGCGAGCATCCACTACATTAGGCAAAAAGAGCCGCTGGGACTAGGCCATGCCATCCTTTGTGCGGAACAATTTATCGGTGATGAACCTTTTGCTGTTTTGCTTGGTGACGATATTATGGTTTCGGAGGACCCGGCGCTGCTGCAGATGATGAGATTGTATGAGCAAGAAGAGCAGACTATCGTCGGTGTGCAGCAGGTGCCACGGCAGGAGGTTAACAAATATGGGATTATAGCCTCCAGCGGCTCACTAAATGGAGTTCATGAAGTAAAAGGATTGGTAGAGAAGCCCTCGCCTGAAACAGCTCCTTCAGAATACGCCATTATGGGGCGATACATTTTGGAGCCTTCGATATTCTCAGTGCTGGCTAACCTCAAACGTGGAGCGGGCGGTGAATATCAACTGACGGATGCTTTGCACGAGGTATGCCGGCAAGAAGGATTGCTGGCGCTGGATTTAATCGGCAAACGTTATGATATTGGTGATAAATTTGGTTACATTAAAGCCACGCTGGAGGTAGGTTTGATGCGGGAGGATTTGCGCCCATTATTGGTTCCGTATTTGCAGGAGCTGGCTGCTAGTCTTAAGGGAAGAGAAAAAGAAGTGGATTCCTTGCATTGGAGTATACACAGTTGAGGGAGAGGAACTGTTTCAAACGATCATAACATCGGCTTCGGCGGTGGGATGAGGTTTTGAAGCAGTTTTTTTGCGTGTGGTGTTCAAAGGACGGTGAGGGACGAGCAAATAAGTGTACTTTATACAATTAAAAGTATGGGGGACAGCTGCAACTCGATTTAGTTGCACTTGATACATCTATATCTTCACATTTTAACTAGAATGCTCATTTAGTTTGTTTTTAGTTGCATAAAATACACTTAAAACAGCCGTGTGGGTGTTATTGTATGAAATAGCTGCATCAAGTGCAGTTATTTTTAAATTTCGTAACTTGGTTCTCCTGGGTGACGAAAAAATCCGAAAGACCGATTCCTAAGAATCATCCTCCGGATTTATGTTTTGAGTATAGATTAAGCTTTCAGCACATCATGATCAACGTAACGCGTACCATTTAACTCGCTAATTACATTAATAGCTACCTTCGCACCATCGCCTGCGGTAATAATGGCATGTACACTTACTCCAGCAACAGTACCAGCAGCCCAAATGCCTGCGATATTCGTTTTGCCTTCAGGATCTACGGCTACTACAGTTTTGATTCTTGGCTCTGTACCATCCTTAGTCTCTACGCCAGCTTTGGCAGCTAGATCTGTAAGGGCGCCTGTGGCGAGAATGACATGTTTTGCTTCATAGATAATTCCATCTTCAGTTTCAATGACAAAACCATTGCCGCTGGAGGTGAGGTTGATAGCCTGTTCGGAAACCAGCTCAGCGCCAAATTTAACGGCTTGCTTATGCCCGGTTTCGACCAGCTCAGGACCACCTACTTCGGAAATTCCATAAAAGTTCTCAAACCAACCTCTGCGGGTCATGCCCTTATCGTTGTCGATCAGCAGCGTTTTTTTGCCCGCCTTGGCGGCGAACAGGGCTGCGCTTGCACCGGCAGGACCGGCGCCAATTACGGCGATTTCGTACATGTATTTACCTCCTAAAAGTTTTGTGGAGCGATGCTCCTTAGAATGGACTACATAGCAAAACTGGTAACGAAAGCATACGCTTGGTTTTGTGGAGCAAAACTCGCTTCGAAAGCATACGCTTAAGTTTTGTGGAGCGACGCTCCAGTTCCTCTTAATTATAACGGTTGTTACTCTTCCTTGGCTAATCCTTCCTCGCAAGGCAGGCTAACCGTAAACGTTGTCCCCTCGCCAACGGTGCTATTTACACTAATCTTGCCGTGATGTGCCTCGACAATAGATTTTGTGATGGAGAGACCCAACCCTGATCCGCCGTATTTACGTGTGCGAGAGGAGTCACTGCGGTAGAATCGATCAAAGATATGTGGGATGTGCTCTCCGGGAATTCCGTAGCCATTATCCCGCACGCTTAATAGAGCTTGATTTCCTTCCGCTTGCAAAGAGAGATGAATGCTCCCTGTCGTGGCATTGGTATGCTGAACTGCATTGTGGAACAGATTCAGAATCACCTGCTTGAGCTTATAGGGATCATATTTACCACGGATGCCATAGGAAATATCAAATGTAACTTTCCGTTGATCTGCGAGCAAAAGCAGATGCGGCTTCATTTCGTGAATCACCTCGCTGAGAATCAGATCAGTCATCTGCAGCTGTGGAGCTCCATCCATTCGAGCGAGCAGTAGCAGATCCTCGACTAGCTTATTGATTCGTTTCGATTCACCATGCATGCTTCGCAACGAGTTATATAACTGTTCTTTATTATCGGCGGCGCCCCGCAGCAAGACCTCAAGAAAACCGTGTATTGAGGTAAGCGGAGTTCTAAGCTCGTGGGAAGCATCGGCAGCGAACCTGCGCATCTGCTCCTTGGCCTCCCGTTCATTATGAAAGGATATTTCGAGACGTTCGAGCATACCATTGAATGAATGAGCAAGCTTGTCGATCTCGGCTTGTCCTTGGTCAACTGGAAACCGAATGTCCAAATTACCGGCATTAATGATCTCAGCCGATTCTCCCATATTAGATAGAGGAACTAACGTCTTTCGCAGGGCCGGTAAGTATAGGAATAATCCAGTCAATAAAGCAATCACTGACAAACCTGCGTAGATCAGCAGCTGCTGCATTATCACATCCGTCAATGGCCCCGTGCTCACACTCATTTGCAGCAGCAATCTAGTATTTCCAGGTCTATAAAGATTCATGAATATAGCTAGATGTTCAGTTCCGTCTTCAGCTTGGATGAGCTTGTAATTTCCTGTTGCCCTATCCGTGGTGTGAATCAGCAGCGCATCGTATTGCTCATTGGTCAGCCTGGGTGCTGCTATATCTGAGAGGGTTAATTGCTGTAAATCCCTGAAGGTGCCATCCGAGCTGTACATGGCGAGAGTTGTATGGGCATCAAGCAGAAGCGGGCGCCGGTTCTCGCCAGTTCGCAGCCCACTTGGCATTTTATTCATGTCTTCTCTTTCCAACGGGAAATTGCTGTTAAACTCGTTGTTCGTGTCATTTATACCTGTGCTGTCCTCGTCATAGGAATTAAAAAAGTTAAAAAACATCTCACGGGGGACAGAACGTATTTGCGCTTCCATAGACTCGGCTCTATTGCTGTATATAAAATCTCGCATAAGGATATATTGTAAGACTCCAATTAGCAGCAGCAATCCTGATAGAATAAGCAGCGATGTGGCAAGCAGCTGTTTACGCAAGGAACGTGGTGCAGGCAGTCTGCGAAGCCATCTGAAGATGGGAGTGCTCATAGATCCACCCGGTAGCCTGCGCCCCGCAGGGTACGGATAATACGGTGCTCCTTATCTCCGAGCTTCTCACGAAGCGAACGGATATAGACCTCAACAATATTTTCCTCACCGCCAAAATCATAGCCCCACACTTTATCAAGAATCATAGGCTTGCTGAGTACAAGGCCGTGATTGATAACGAGATACTGTAATAACTCGTATTCCGTAGGGGAGAGTTCAAGTACTTCCTCCCTGAAGCGAATTTCCTTTCGCCGACTGTCAATTCGGAAAGGACCGCAGCGGACCTCACCTAGCAGCCCCGGAAACTGATTCCGCAGCCGCGCTTGGATCCGCGCTAGTAATTCATCAAAGCTGAAGGGCTTGACCATATAGTCGTCAGCACCAATAGATAGTCCTTTTACGCGATCATCCACTTCGTCTTTTGCAGTAAGCATGATGACAGCTACCTCTGTCTCTTCTGAGCGCAGATAGTGACATACCTCGAATCCATCCATACCCGGCATCATAACATCCAGGATAGCTACATGGGGCTTGAATTCAGCTGCAATCGAAATGGCGCTTAGCCCGTCCGACGCGGTTCGTACATCAAAACCTTCGTTAAGGAGACCCAGCTCCAGGAACTGTAATATATGAGGCTCATCATCTACGAGCAGAAGTCGAACTCCTTGTACTGCTTTCATTATAGGTTCCTCCAAATCGGTGATAGATAGCTTCATTATGCCATATCCGGTTGAATGTTTGCTGAAGACCGAATGATTCTTTTTCTAGAATAAATGAGTGAATTTCTTTCACATGGCTTTAAATTGGTTAATCTAGTTATAAGGAATATTAACGTGTTTAATGACAAACAGGGTTAAAAATTCCGGATTTTCGGAATTGCGATAAAGGGTTTTGACGAAGAATATAGAACACTTTACAATAAGGATAATCTCCTGATTCAGGCTCCTGATTTTGGAGAATGCTCTCCCTATTTTAGGTTAGATCATCCGAACGTGTAAAATTTCCTTCCTCGTTTTTTCAACTTTGTCATCTTCCTATCAAGGCTCATTTCTTTCTGGTGTATTTCTTTTCTAATTCACTTCTTTTTGGAATTCTGTTCATTCATCCTAGGTTTGCTGAACTTTATATTACCCATAAGTCAAGGGAGGCTTTTCCATGAAGAAAAAAGAAATGGTAGCCATGCTATTGGCTGGAGGCCAAGGCAAAAGATTGAAAGGTTTAACCAAATCGCTTGCCAAGCCCGCTGTCTATTTTGGGGGCACTTATCGGATCATCGACTTTCCTTTAAGTAACTGCTCCAACTCGGGTATTGATACTGTCGGTGTATTGACACAGTATGAGCCACTTATACTACATTCTTACATCGGAGTAGGCAGTGATTGGGATTTGAACCGTAAGAATGGTGGAGTATTCGTATTGCCACCGCATGAACGTGAGAATGGAAGCAGCTGGTATCGGGGAACAGCCGATGCGATTTATCGAAATCTTAAATTTGTAGATCAGTTCGACCCTGAGCATGTTCTTATTCTATCCGGTGATCACATTTATAAAATGGATTATCATGCTATGCTGCAATACCACAAGGAGAGAAATGCAGATTGCACAATTTCTGTGATTGACGTTCCGCTGGAGGAAGCAAGTCGATTTGGAATCTTAAATACGGAGGACGATCTGAAAATTTACGAATTTGAAGAGAAGCCTGCACAGCCAAAAAGCACGCTAGCTTCTATGGGTGTGTACATCTTTAAATGGGAAATTCTCCGCAAGCATTTACTGGAGGACGGAGAGAATATAGGGTCATCTCACGATTTTGGTAAGGATATCATTCCTTTGATGCTGGAAGACGGAAACTCTTTATTTGCGTACCCTTTTGAAGGGTATTGGAGAGACGTTGGTACGGTAGCAAGCCTGTGGGAAGCGAACATGGATTTACTGAGCGATAATCCACCGCTTAATCTAAATGATCCCAACTGGCGCATATTTACACGCAATCCGAATCAACCTGCTCAATATGTCGCACCTGGGGCGAAAGTGTCAGGATGCATTATTAATGAAGGGTGCATTGTGCATGGTGAAGTGAAGCACTCGGTTCTTTTTTATGGCGTAGAAGTAGGTGAAGGCAGTGTGATTACGGACTCCGTAATTATGCCTAAGGTTAAGATTGGTAAGAACGTACGCATTCATAAAGCGATTATTAGTGAAAATACGGTAATCGACGATTATATGGAAATAGGCATCGAGCGGGAGAACGAGAACGAAATTCTGCTGATCGACAATAAAAGCAAAAAACGTAAATCAGCTGTGGCCAAAACCATATAATCAAGCTAAAACGCCTTCGGCGTCCTTCTAGGGACGGTAAGCGTTTATGCGAGATTTATAAGGATAAAGTATATAGTGAAACTTATACTTTCTTATAAATTATAAGAGGACGGTGGATTCCGATGAAGCAACTCATGGGTGTAATTAATCTGGATCATGAACTCGATAAACTAAATGAACTCACTTATTTCCGCTGTGGTGCAGCCGTACCTTTTGCCAGTCGTTATCGGTTGATAGATTTCGTGCTTTCCAATATGATGCGTGCGGATCTGGAGAGCGTGGGCCTGTTTGTTCGCCGTAAATATCGTTCTTTAATGGACCATTTGGGTGACGGGAAATCTTGGGATATGAATCGCAAGCATGGGGGACTATTTATTTTGCCTCCGGACTGGAATGATCCCACCGATACTTCTCTTGGCGACCTTCAGCATTATCATAATAATCTGGATCTTTTTAAACGGGGATCTGCAAAATATATTGTGTTTTCCGGCAGCCAGCATATTAATACTATCGATCTCCAGGACTTGTACAGCTACCATTTGGAGAAGGGTGCCGATGTTACAGTAGTATACAAAAAAATAGAGCAATTGCAGCCAGAGCATGAGTTATGCCAGCGTATTGAAGTGGACGAAGAGAATAATGTGACCAATATCCATCATGAGAAGGATCATCCCAATTTATATCTCGATATCTTCATTATGGAGAAAAAACTGTTCCTGGAGCAGGTGGAACATTGCATTGCACATGGGGAGAGTTACTTTTTCCGTGATGTCATTCAGAAAAACCGCCATAAATTCAAAATCGCTGCTTATGAGTATCATGGCTATCATGCCGTAATTAATTCATTGGAAAGCTATTATAAGAATAGTCTGGAGCTGCTTCAGCAGGAGAATTACTTTAGTCTGTTCAAAGAAAGCCCAGTACAGACGAAGATTAAATATGAGGCTCCTACCCGATATTTAGAGAGCGCAAATGTCAGCAATTCACTGGTGGCTAACGGCTGCATTATAGCTGGAACGGTGGAGAACAGCGTGATCTTTCGTGGGGTTCAGGTACGTAAAGGAGCGAAGATCATCAACTCTGTAATTATGCAGAAGTGCATTATAGAGGAAGATGCTGTTATTGAGAATGTGATCATGGATAAGGACGTACATTTAAGTAAGAATCGAATTCTCGTCGGGGATAGTAAACGTCCATTTGTGATCGCCAAGAGCAGCAAAATATAAACCAACTGGATTAGATGAAACGAAACAGTATAACCTATCTGATCTACAGGCATAGTCTAATGCATCCCTAAAAAAGCTTTTGTCAGGAGGAACCTGCTGTTGTTTAACGATAAAGAAACTTTCAAACAGGTGTTTCGCGAGACGCTCATCAGTAAATTGGGCAAACCTTTGGAGGAAGCCTCGAATGCTGATGTCTATAAAATATTAGGCAACATGATTCGCGAGAATGCCGGGAAAAATTGGGCGGATACCAATCAAAAGTACAAGACGGATAAGGATAAGCAGGTATACTATTTTTCTATGGAGTTTCTGATCGGAAGACTTCTGGGGAACAATCTGCTGAATATGGGCGTGCTGGAGGTCGTGCGTGAGGGATTGGCCGATCTTGGTTTCTCGCTGCAGGATATTGAGGAGGTAGAAGCCGACGCTGGGCTTGGCAATGGAGGACTTGGACGTCTAGCTGCTTGTTTCTTGGATTCACTGGCCTCCCTGCAATATGCGGGGCATGGTTGCGGTATACGTTATAAATACGGCCTGTTCGAGCAGAAAATCGTTGACGGGTATCAGGTGGAACTGCCCGATTACTGGCTGCAAAATGATAATGTATGGGAAGTGCGTCGTGAAGACAAACAGGTAGAAGTAAGGTTCTGGGGCGTGATTGAGACTCGGGAGGAGAACGGGCGGCTTATCTTTGAGCATAGTCAATATGAGGCCGTTCGTGCAGTTCCGTATGATGTGCCTATCATTGGTGCAGATCGGCGGCATGTGAATACACTGCGCAACTGGAGTGCGGAGTCCATCACCCAGCCTACCAGAACCTTTGGCTCTTTTGCCGGATCAGACTATCATAAATTCCTGGAATATAAGCGTTCCGTAGAATCCATCTCGGAGTTCCTGTATCCGGATGACTCTCAATACGAAGGCAAGCTGTTGCGGTTGAAGCAGCAATACTTCCTCTGCAGCGCTGGCCTGCAAAGTATTCTGCGAACCTTTGGAAAGCTTGGACTCCCTATACAATCGCTGCCCGACAAGGTTGCACTTCATATCAATGATACACATCCGACGCTTGTAATTCCTGAATTGCTGCGGATTCTGATGGATGTACATGGATTAGGATGGGATGAAGCGTGGAGTATTACAACTCGTATGGTGTCCTATACAAATCATACGATCTTGAGCGAAGCCCTGGAGAAATGGCCTATTCAAATGGTCAGGGACTTGCTTCCACGTATTTTTCTTATTATTGAAGAGATCAATGCCCGCTTCTGCGGCGAGCTGATGAGTCGTTATCCCGGTGATCAGGACCGGATTTCACAGATGGCAATTATTCATGACGATCAGGTTCGCATGGCCCATCTGGCGATTGTGGCGAGCCATAGTGTCAATGGGGTAGCGGCGCTGCATACAGAAATATTGATGAAACGCGAAATGCGGCTCTTTAATGAAATGTACCCGCACCGCTTCAATAATAAGACGAATGGGATTACTCACCGGCGCTGGCTGATGCATGCCAATCCAGATCTGGCTAATCTTATCAATCAATCGATAGGAACCCGCTGGATGAGCCATCCGCAAGAGATGATTGGCTTGATTAAATATTGTGAGGATGCATCCTTCCAGGAACAAGTGGCCAGCATTAAACGGCGGAATAAGCTCAAGTTGGCTGAATACATCTACAGCAAGCATTCGGTACATGTAGACCCCGACTCTATTTTTGATGTTCAGGTGAAGCGCCTGCATGCTTATAAGCGGCAGCTGCTAAATATTTTGCATATTCTGCATATGTACAACCAAATCAAAGATAATCCTTCGATGGATATGGTACCGCGCACGTTTATATTCGGAGCAAAGGCGGCGCCAAGCTATCATTTGGCGAAACGAATTATCAAGCTGATCAATACTGTGGCGGAGGCTGTCAACAAAGATCCGGATGTTAAAGGCAAGATTCGTATCTTTTTCCTTGAGAATTATTCGGTATCTTTGGCCGAGAAGATCATTCCTGCTGCGGATATTAGTGAACAGATTTCTACAGCGAGTAAAGAGGCTTCCGGTACGGGGAATATGAAGTTTATGATGAACGGTGCATTAACCGTAGGTACGATGGACGGCGCTAACGTGGAAATGCATGAGATGGTAGGGGACAACAATATGTTCCTGTTCGGTCTTCGTGCTGAGCAGGTAATGGATTATTATCAGCATGGCGGCTATCACGCACGTGATATCTACAATGGGGATAGCCGTGTGAAGGAAGTATTGGATCAGTTGGTTAATCCGGGACCTATATGCTGTCATGGTGCGGAGTTTGAGACCATTTTCCATTCTCTTTTGGATAATAACGATGAATTCTTTGTGCTTAAGGATTTCGCAAGTTATGTCGAGACTCATGTCGAGATTGACCGGGCATACCGCAACCGTCAGGAGTGGCTGAAAAAGTCTATTATAAATATTGGTCATTCCGGTAAATTCTCAAGTGATAACACGATTAGCCGCTACGCGGCGGAGATTTGGAATATCAGTCCGGTACGGCTATAGGCTCAACAAGAATAGGCTGTCTTATAAGTAGGAGATTCCTACAAATGAGACAGCCTATTTCTTATGCTCTATAGAGTTGCTTTAGATAACTTCCGATACCAGGGCTGCGAATCGCTCCAGGAACCGGCGTTCCTCATCATCAAAACGATCTTTCAGCGGACTGTCGATATCGAGTACGCCAAGCAAACGATCATCCTTGATCAGCGGGACGACAATTTCGCTGTTTGAAGCGGCGTCACAGGCGATATGTCCCGGGAATGCATGCACATCTCCTACTACTAACGTGCGTCGTTCCGCAGCAGCCGTTCCGCAGACTCCACGAGATAACGGGATGCGGATGCAGGCAGGAAGACCTTGGAAAGGCCCGAGCACAAGCTCCTTGCCATCAAATAAATAAAAACCGGCCCAATTCGTATCCGGCATAGCGTGTTTAAGCAGTGCCGAAGCATTGGCCAGGTTGGCCGTTGCACTTGGTTCGTCCTTTACTAATGCTTCTAGTTGGATTAGAACCGCTTCAAACTGCTCGTTGCGTGTTCCATCGTAAGGCATAGCTTGAAACATGAAGCATCACCTTCCTGTACTTTAAATTCAAATATCAACTCATAACTGTAATTATCAACATAGTACAGCTAGACATGATACGTCAAGCGACAATACCAATCTGTAACAATATGGAATCTTCCTTGAAGTCCATGAAATGCGGAACAGCCACAATAATGTTTCCGGGGATCGGTCAGAGGGTAATGCTAGTATAAATACCGAAGGCTATATAGCCGGAAGAGGTGGAATATGCGCGCTGATGTACAGAACTTGTTCATAGGAATTCATATGCTTTATTGTGCACGGGATAAAGATGTGACGATCTCAGAGATGCTGCTCGGACTTGAAGATCTGGGGTATCGTGTAGGAGAACGCGAAGTGAAACAGGAATTGGAAAAGCTGACACTGGACAACTTTCTGACTGCCCATACCGAAGGGTACAGTATTACGGGGACTGGAATTGAAGAGTTCAAGGATATTCGAGCCAAACTTCAGGTGTTATGCAGTGAAGTTATTCATGAAGCGGAATGAAATCATTGTAGTTAAGTTTAATAAAAAGCGTCTGTATTTAGGGAGTGTTTGCTCCCTGTTGCAGACGTCTTTTTACGTTAACGCGTAGAATTTGTTCTTTTCAATGTTAAAGAATTTAGAACTTTTATCTTAAGGATATACTCTTGAATGATGTATAATTGATAAGTTGAAGGGGGGCAGAGACTTGTACATCTGCAATGGAGTGATACCCACACTGGTCGGCAGTAGAGTGAAGCTGTGTGCTATGACTACTGAACATGCTTCAGCATTGTATCAGATCTGGTCTCATCCAGAGGTCACCCGCTGGCTGGGGGTTCCAGCATTATCCTCTATCGAAGAGACTGAGCAACTGATTGCATTTTTATCACAGATGGCTCAGGAAGAGGACAGCTTACGCTGGAGTATTGTAGGACCCGGAGGTGAAGTTATAGGGAGCTGCGGGTATAACTATTGGCAGTTACAGGGAGCTTACCGCGGGGAAATTGGCTGCGATCTGGCGCCTGCCTTATGGGGGCTTGGATATATGAAAGAAGCGCTTGGTTTAGTGCTCAACTTCGGCTTCAATAGGATGGGGCTGAATCGGATAGAAGCGCTGTGTCATCCTGATAATAATCGTGCGGAGAGGCTGGTTCAAACGCTCGGCTTTCAGAAGGAAGGTATACTGCGTCAATATCGTCAGACACCTTCCGGCTTTCAGGATGTGACTCTGCATGCGCTTCTGCGTGGGGAATGGCAATGATTTTATTACATAAAGAGAGGGTTTGGAACATTGAAGTCAACAGGGGATTTAGAACGTAAATTAATACTGATAGGGGTGCTGCTAGCTACCTTTTTGGCTGCGATTGAAGGAACGGTAACAGGACCAGCGGGTCCAGCTATCGTAGGTGAATTTCAGGGAATGCAGTGGCTTAGCTGGATTTTCACTTCTTATTTGCTGGCAATGGCTATTACTACTCCTATTTTCGGCAAAATCAGTGACCTCTTTGGACGCAAGCCGGTGTTCATGTGGGGGGCAGCTGTTTTTTTATTAGGCTCATTATTATGCGGTATTTCGCAAAGTATGGAACAGCTGATCCTGTTCCGGGCAATACAGGGGATTGGCGCGGGTGCGCTCATTCCAATGACCTTTACCATTATCGGGGATATTTACAGTATTGAAGAGAGAGCGAAGACACAAGGATTACTTAGCTCTGTATGGGGGATTTCCTCTTTGGTAGGCCCTCTTCTTGGAGGATATGTTGTAGATTACCTAAGCTGGCGCTGGGTATTTGTCTTTAATCTGCCATTTGGTTTACTAGCAATGGTATTTATTGCCCGTTATTTGAAGGAAGAGAAGGTACGCCGGAAAGCACAAATTGATGTGGCAGGGGTGCTGCTATTCGCTGCTGGTATGGGCGCATTACTCTTCGGTCTCTCCACAGGAGGACAGAATCTGGAGTGGACATCCCCACTGCTAATTGCAACTCTAAGTGTGGCTGTTATCCTGCTAGTCTTATTTTTCTTTGTGGAGCGTCGTGCTCCTGAACCTATGTTGCCGCTGGGTCTATTCTCGAACCGCAATATCGCAGTATCTACAGGCGCTAACCTGCTGGTAAGCACATTAATTATTGGGCTTTCTACGTATGTGCCATTATGGGTGCAGGGTGTATCCGGAAAAAGCGCCGCCATCTCAGGTTTGCTACTGGCGCCGATGTCGGTAGGCTGGATGTTTGGTTCGATCGCCGGAGGGCGGATGATTCTAAAAGCAGGTTCGCGTCGAACCGCAATGCTTGGGTTGATTATGATCGCTGCCGGGGCTATTGGTCTGGCTTTCTTAACAGGGGAGTCTTCACAGCTGCTGCTCTTATGCTTGATGCTGGTCTGTGGAGTTGGCTTTGGGTATTCTTCTACAGTCTTTACGATTATCGCGCAGTCCTCTGTTGCGTATGAGCAACGGGGAGCATCTACAGCGCTTAATGCGTTCACGCGTTCTTTAGGACAGACTGTTGGGGTGGCTATTTTTGGTTCCTGGCTGAACTTGAATATTGATAAGCTGTTAAGAAAAAAACCAGATTCGAACATCTCAGGAGATGATATTAATAAGCTGCTTGGATCACATGCAGGAACCAACCTGTCTGGGGAAGTATCAAACAGTCTGCGTGATGCCCTTGAAGGTGGTCTTCATTCATTATTTATCGTAATGGCAGTTTTCGCTGTTTTGTCGCTGATAATTTCCTGGGGTTTGCGCAAGGGTGTGCCTTCAGTAGAGGATGCTTCATCGTCCTTGAAAAAGGCATAACTTATTAGGTAGATAGCGTTTAAATGTGCTTGATCCATACGAATTGACTTCCTGGAGTGGCGTACGGAGTGACGCACGGAGTGATGCATGGAATAACGGACGGAGTGGCGTACGGACTAACGGACGGAGTGGCGTACGGAAAGACGCACGGAAAGACGCATGGAGTGACGCACGGAATGACGCACAGAGTGACGCACGGAGTGATACATGGAATGACACATGGAATAACGGATGGGTGGCACGCCAGATTGATGTAACCTCTAGAGTAGAGCGTCGATGGAAGCAGTGGAAGCAATCGTTAGGCAAATTTAGTTGTATTTTGTACAACTATAATCCTGCCGTTAACTCTTCAATGGATATAACTGTATTTAGTACACCTATTTTCTTGTTTTACTCGCCTAGGGGTACTTTTTCTGTTTTTAATTGTACAGAATACACTTAAAGTTAGAATAATCCGATTTGCATACGAAATAGCTGTACAGAATGCAGTTATTCCCTAAGTTACTGCTCAGGTTCATCAAGATCGGGCGCTGAAAATATAGCGGGTTATATCAAAAGTGGGTTTTACTGAGAGTGATAGTTACGGTCAGCTAGAAGGGACGTCCAATCGGAAGTGTGTTCGCCAAGTCCAATCGGAAGCGTGCACGCCAAGTCCAATCGGAAGCGTGCACGCCAAGTCCAATCGGAAGCGTGCACGCCAAGTCCAATCGGAAGTGTGTTCGCCAAGTCCAATCGGAAGCGTGCACGCCAAGTCCAATCGGAAGTGTGTTCGCCAAGTCCAATCGGAAGCGTGCACGACAAGTCCAATCGGAAGCGTGCACGCCAAGTCCAATCGGAAGTGTGTTCGCCAAGTCCAATCGGAAGCGTGCACGACAAGTCCAATCGGAAGTGTGCTACGCCAAATCCAGTCGGAAGCGTGCACGCAAGTCCTGCCGAATAAGGATGATGATGATCCGAGGTTTGCCAAAAGCGGACCTCAAAGTCCGTCTTCGGCATCGACTTACTGCCCTAACTGATCAGTTCCCAACTAATGTTCGGCTAACGGAGGCTGTAAAAAGGCACTCAAATTTTGCTCAGAGGGGTCATAAGGACTTATATCATCTGCTCAAGTAAACTGCCGCAGAACAAAGAAAACCAATAGGCGATTCTCAAATAAATCGGAGAATCGCCTATTGGTTTTCTTTTTACCATTAACAGAAATCAATAACAGCTTGTCTAAAACACATAAATAAGCGACTCTTACTTACGAGGAAGAGGGGATAGCTTCTCAGCTTGTAGACCCATCTTTTTGAGCAGAACAATCATTTGTTCCTTCTCATCATCATTCAGACCGCTGAAAGCAAGATGCAGGCGTTCTGAATATTTCGGATACATCTCATTCATGAGACGTTCACCTTCCGTAGTCAGCTCCGCAAAAATCACACGGCGGTCGCTCGGACAAGGCTTACGCTGCAAATAGCCGCGTTCCTCAAGCTTATCGATTACGTAAGTAACGTTGCCGCTTTGCAGCAGCAGCTTGGCGCCAATTTGTTGAATGGGTTGTGGTCCCTTATAATACAACACTTCCATAACGGCAAAGGCAGTCGGATTAAAACCTTCAATTTTGCTGCCGGTAACAGCATGTTCATTAATGCTCTTAAAAGACTTGGCAAATACCCGGTACAAATGTAGTGTTAATTGCGTATCACGTTCGTAAGATTGTATCATGCTTCTCCACCCTCTATCGTTAATCATGTGTGAACTCATCGCACAGTTTGCAATCAATAGTCATTAGTGCACGGGTTACCTGTGCAACGAACCTTGAGATAACCTTAGAATACGTGAAAGAGCGAATGAAGAACATGTGATTTGTCACAATGAGCACACTTTTAATTATTAAAAATCAAACAATTTTTTGAATACGATAAAAACGAAGGTTTTTTTGATTTCAGTCTTTGAAAGGATAAGAATTTCAGTCTTAGGTTCAAGCGCTATTTACGCCTCCAGACGGATGATTGATGTTCTCCAATATTTTACTATTACTTCATCGAGAAATAGTAACGGGGAGTGAAGTAAGATGGAGGAACAACTGGCTCATGATTCAAAAGAAGGAAAGCTAACGGCGAATAAGCCCTTTATGCTGCTTATTGCCGCACAGCTTGTATCGAATGTGGGAGACTGGTTGCATATCCTAGCGCTACTGACAATGGTAGGTTTTAAATGGAATGCGACACCGTGGGAAATTACGGCTATATCTTTATGTATGGCTGTGCCGTTGCTCTTAGGAGGACCGTTCGCAGGTTATTTAAGTGATCGTTTTAACCGCAAGGCGCTGATGATTGGTTCGGATCTAGCTCGTGCCGGAATCGTTGTTTGTTTGGTATTTGCAGGTTCTCTCTGGCAGGTATATGTCCTGCTGGTGGCTAAAGGGATCATGGATGTACTCTTTTCACCAGCCAAAAGCGGAAAGCTCAAGGAGCTTGTCCCTGCGGCCCAGATGGATAAAGCCATGGCGCTTAGCTCATCTATCGAACAAATAACCAAAATTGTAGGTCCTGCTCTAGGTGGACTGCTGGTTGCCGCATTTGGTATTGCCGCTTGTTATGTGATTGACTCGGCTACCTTCATTTTATCGGCGGTCATCTTAATAGGACTGCCGCGTGCGGCTGCACTGAAGAAAGATGCAGCAGAGGATAACACAGGGGAGAATGGTGCTCGGAAGTCTTTTCGCCAAGAAATGTCGGCGGGTCTGCAGGTGATCGTGGGAATGCCTGTAGTACTTTGCGGGATTGCTATGCTGGTGTTAGTGCTGCTAATGCTGCAAATTGGTGATTCGCAGATTGTAACGTTATTCCGGGAAATTCCGGGTGTGAACGGTGATCTGCTGGGTTGGTGTGTGGCAGCCAGTGGTCTTGGCACCTTACTGTCAGCCCTGCTTGTAAGCCGTATAGGCAGTGGTAAACATACGCTCGTCTTCATGGGATTGGGAGCTGTAATTATGGGGGTTGTTTTCTCAAGTGCAGGAATTGTAACTGCCCACGGTCAGGCTGGATTATGGATGAACATCGCTTTGTTTGGTTCTTTTATGTTTGCTGGTGTGGGGGCAGGCCTTGCGTTCATTCCCTTCAATTCAATGCTGCAACAGCGGACCCCTGCGGAATACACGGGCCGTGTATTTGGGACTATAGGCAGTCTAACAAGTGCGGCTGTTATCTTGGGACCTGTAGCCGGTGGGGCTTTAGTTACAGCGTCAGGACCTGTCCCGGCTTTCATTCTCTCTGGTTTGCTTACAGCCCTGCTCGGAGTGTTACTGTTAATGCTGCGGGGTAAAATCGAGCGTAGAGATGAAGCGGCAATTAAACGTGAAGAAGAAATTTCAGCAACAAATAACCTAGAGCTTCTCGGACAGACCTCTCTTTAAAGGGAGGTTTCTTTTTTAAATAGGAGAGTAGTTCTCTGAGCTGTGAAAAAATCAGTTTGCTTCCTTGGAGAAAGTATATATAGTACGATTAGAGAAGCTATCTTTCTGGATTGGAATTTTGATAATAATATTCATTAGAAATATTTAGGAGTTGGCGAATATGGAGAATGTAGAAATAACAGGGGATACCGAGAGCGACGAAGAGATTGTACTCGATGTTGAGATCGATGAAGCAGGCTATGAAGCAGGTGCCCCGTGCATATTCGATATTTCATTTCAGGTGCGGCGTGGACAGCTGCTCGGACTGATCGGACCAAACGGTGCAGGAAAAAGTACTACAATCAAAACACTGCTCGGTTTGCTTAAGAATACCAAAGCTAAGGTCTCCTTTAATGGAGTTAATAAATCCTATGCTTATGTACCGGAGCAACCGGTGTTTTATGAGGACCTGACCTTATGGGAGCACTTAGATTTGGCTGCTGCTGCTTATGGACTAAAATATGAGCAGTTTCAAGAAACGGCGGAGAGGTTACTGAAGCAGTTCGGCATGAATCATGTCCGTGATGATCTTCCAGCTGGATTCTCTAAGGGTATGAAACAGAAAATGATGCTGATGCTTGGCTTTTTGGTGCAGCCGGATGTTTATATTGTGGACGAGCCTTTTATCGGCTTGGATCCTCGGGCCACTAAAGATTTCCTGCGGCTGCTGGAAGCGGAGCGGCAGCGCGGAGCTGGTGTATTAATGTCTACGCATGTATTGGATACTGCTGAGAAAATTTGCGATGATTTTGTGCTGATCTCGGGTGGCAGGGTTGCCGCTGCAGGAACGCTCGAAGATATACGTGATTATGCTGGGCTGCCGGAGGCGTCGTTGTTTGATTGCTTCGACGAACTGACATGAGTAAGCAGAAGCAGCGAGGGTTTGCTTTTCCTACCTCCAAAAAGCTATTCTGGCGGCGATTATTTTCTCATTGGCGTGAGCAATCTGCTATTATTCGTACGGCTGCCGATTGGACTGTGCTGTTATATATACTGATTCCCGGGGGATTTCTGGGAGGACGGTTATATTACGGGTTCTGGAACGAGGCATTGCCAGCTTGGAGTGGAGATTTGCCGTTTATGCTCATTCCTTCATTATTAGTGCTCCTGCTCTGTAGAGGGGGACTGGTGCTATTATTGCAGGAAGGCGATCTATTATTTCTAAGACAACGACAGCGATGGATAAATACGATTATGTTTCGCGGGTTGCTGTATAGCCTGATCGTAACATCGTTGAAGTTCTGTGTAGCTTTTGTGCTGTTATTACCTTTTCTGGTTCGGGGATATGGAATGCTGTCATCCGAGGTATGGGCGCTGTTCGCTCTGACTCTGGCATGTAGCTGGTGCGTTAAATTACTTGGGCATATTGTAAAAGTACAAAAGCAAGGCTGGCGGCGCTGGCTGTGGCTGATTCTGGCCATCTCCGTTCCTTGTGGGATTTATTTCCGTGCAGCTACGTTTTGGAACAACAGTCCAGTTTTTATGCTGCTGATTGCAGCACTCTTTGCAGTCGTAGCGGTAATCGCTCTTCAGCGGCGTATAGTGATGCGTGGGACGTTCATGAACGATGTGCGTGAAGATTATAAGCAGCGGATGAAAATAGCGGCCCTATTACTCCGCGGCGTACTGGATAAGCCACGTCCGACCCGCCATAAGCCGTGGATTTTCCGGAAATCACAGCCTTTGCTAAAATCAAAAACTGCCGAGAGCCGTTTCTCTGCGGCAGCGATTAAGGCACTTGTACGGAATCCGGCTCATTTAAAGCTCTACTTATCGTTTACTGCTGTGTCCCTTTTAGCGATATTTATCATTCCATCAGGGTTCAAATGGCTGGGCTTTATAGTTTTAGTTTCTCTCATGACCAATTGGCTGTTGTCGTTCTGGTCGTTATTCGTGGGAGATGATTACATCGGAATTCTGCCGTTTACGAAGGAACAAAAAGCCGAAGTGGGGCTGCGTGCGGTCCCTATCTTACTGCTTCCTTTTTCAATCATTTGTTCTGCGCTGATCTGTATTTCCTTATATGGATGGTTTGGGATTATCCTGTTCATCCCGCTAGGTTATATCGTTGCACTGTTTAGCTCTAGAATATTTGGAACATTTCGCTTAGCGAAATAAAGATATAAATAGAACGGAAGAGTGCCCTATAAGCCGTGAAAAGGCTGCTGGGGCACTCTTCTTTTTTTGTCTTGATTCGATCTATTGCACGCACGTATGTACGAGGTACCTAGCTAGCCTATCGGACACAGCTGCCCCTAAACATACTATTTTTCCACTTTTGGGATGCTAACGGACTCCATAGTTGCTATTGCCATGAAAAACACCATATATGAGCCTCGTTATAATGAATAGCGTCGTTGGAGTCCGAAACCCTGCCCATAAGGTGATAAATTCGCCAATAAAGTCATCTGGGTCCGAAGCCGCAGTAGCTGATTAGGTCAGACGCTCCACATAGCAGCTGAGGAACCCAAAACAGAGGAGCGATTCTCCAATTAATGAGAGAATCGCGCAGACCGCCATTTTCAAAGTAGTAAGCTGCTTGGAGGATATTCACGTTGCATTAGAGATTATCCCAGTCGAATGTCAGCAGCGTGCTTGCCTGCTGTATATCCTGTTGAGAAGGCCGCTGTTATATTGTAGCCTCCTGTATAGCCATGGATATCGAGTACCTCGCCGCAGAAGAATAACCCCGGCATAAGCTTCGATTCCATTCTTTTGGGATCGATCTCCTTCAGGTTTACCCCGCCCCCGGTAACAAAGGCCTCGGATAGGGAACGGGTGCCATGCACATAAACCGGCATGCGTTTCAAAATCCCAGCTAATAGAAGCAACCCATTCTTGGAGACGTGATGGCCAGTTGTATCCCCATCTAAGTCAGCTTTAGTCAGCAAGAGGGGGATGAGACGTTCTGGCAACAGTCCTTTCAGCGAATTGCGGATCGCTTTCTTAGGTTCCTGATCCAGCTTATCCTGCAACATAGATTCTACTTCCTGTGTGTACAGATCAGGGAAGAGATCAATGGACATCTCCACCGTATCTGTGCCGGATTTACGTTGGACTTGTCTCAGAAATTGGCTGCACCGCAGTGCAATGGGCCCTGATAATCCAAAATGGGTGAATATCATATCTCCTCGATGAGAGATGACCTTCTTCCCTTTAGGATTCCACACAGTGAGGGCTACATCACGTAGCGACAGGCCTTGCAGCTCGCCGGACTTAATCCATTCTTCCCGTGAAAGAATCGGCACCTCTGTCGGAAACAGCTCGGTGATCGTGTGCCCTGCGGCTTCTGCCCAAGGGTAGCCATCTCCAGTGGAGCCGGTCTGTGGTACAGACTTGCCTCCGGTGGCGATGATAACAGCAGTGCAGGCGATCGTCTTGCCTGAGTTCAGCTGGACTCCCTTAACAGCCCCTTCGTCATAGATTATTCTTGAGACGGGACTGTCGGTCATAATCTGCACGCCTAGACTCCGTACTTTGCTGATTAAGGCAGATACGACACTAGAGGCCTTATCGGAAACGGGAAACATCCGCCCGTTATCTTCTTCTTTTAATGCAATGCCTAAACCTTCAAAAAAGGCGATGATATCCTGGTTATTAAAATGGTCGAAGGCACTATACAAAAAACGCCCGTTTCCTGGAATATGGGCGATTAGCTCGTCTCTTTCCTTGACGTTGGTAACATTGCAGCGTCCGCCACCAGATATTCCGAGCTTTCGGCCTAGTTTTGCTCCCTTGTCGATTAGCAGAACGGATGCCCCGTGTTCTGCAGCGGCCACGCTTGCCATTAGACCCGAAGGGCCGCCTCCAATGACGATCACATCGTAATTGCTCATGAAATTTTACTCCTTTACATGTTAAGACACGGAAGCGATTTCCGCGGGTATTCCTAACGGAATCATACCATTCTGATTCACATGTAACCAGTCTTGTCCAATCATTAGGTGATTATCGTTGTCAGGAGAGTAATCCTGTGCTTTAATCTAAGCATGTAGGGTAATTTGTCCATTTTGGGGTGTGATTGTAATTATTGGTGCGGTTAAGGATATCTTATTGCAAATATCGGCAGCATGCTCCTTTCTTTTTCTTTTTCAATGGTGGGTGGACCGTAGATTTGTGACTCGGAAAAAGGGGAAGCTCCCAAATGATCAGACCTTTTTAATTTTGGCGTGTACGTTTAGTCTTATCCTGTGCTCTCTTCTTTCGACAACTCTGTTTGGTGTAGCCTATTTGAATTTAGGATTAATCCCTGCGTATATTGGTATTTTATATGGAACTACCCGTTCGGGCATTTTACTGTCCATTTTTTTGCTTATCTGCAATGTAATCATTGCGGAGCCTACAGGAATCAGTAACGTGATATTGAATTCAGGGGTTTTATTATATCCGCTACTGTTTGGACTGGCCAAACCTTTTAAGAAAGGTACAGTAGTTGAGAAGATCGGTATGTTATGGATGATTCTTTGTCCAAGCATGCTATTTATTGCGTTAGTCCCGATTATAGGCGGGGAAAATATATATGAATCAAATTCCGTGCAAGCATTTCTGATTACGGTATATCTGTTTTTCACCATCGCTTTAGGTGGTGTTTTTGTATATTTTGTTGAGATGGTTAGAAGTAGATTGCGGGATAAAGTACAAATGGAGAGTATCAGTGAAAGTTTCCAGTGGGAGTCCGAGAAGCTGCAGCAGATTACCAATGTAGTCCCTCTGAGTATTATGTCTCTGGATGAACACGGAGTTGTAACTGATCTTAATGATTGTATGTTAGGAATGATGAGGACTCATTATCCCAATTTGCGAAAAGAGGATATTATTGACGAACCGGTAAAAAAGTTTTTTCACAGCTCAGTGGATACACAGGCCTATATGCGGGTAAGTGATAATATCCGCTCTAAACGGCGTTCCAGTGAAAAAATGATTCATGAGTCGCGCATCTATCAGATTTATTCAGCGCCGTTAATGCATAAGAGCTCAGGGGTAACAAGTGGTGCTGTAATTATTGTGCAGGATATGACCAATGAGGAAAAACTACGTGTAGAGCTGGATCATGTGGAACGTTTGAGCTTGGTCGGGCAGATGGCTGCTGGAATTACCCATGAGATTCGTAATCCTATGGCGGTAGTTCGGGGTTTTTTGCAGCTGATGAGAGAAAAGAGTGCTCAAGAATTGGATTCTTATTATCAGATTGTGATGGAAGAGCTGGACCGCGCTAATAGTATTATTAATGATTTTTTATCCTTGGCACAGAGCCGGGTTTCTGATAAAGAGAAGGTGCTGCTGCACCATATTATAGAAGAAGTTAGTCCATTGCTGTGGGCTGATGCTAATCTTCGCGGTCAAAGTGTGGAACTGAAGCTGAGCCCATCACTGCATGAATTGGAGCTAAATGTCCGGGAAATCAAGCAGCTTATTCTCAATTTAGGACGTAATGGTATGGAGGCTATGGGACCCAAGGGGGTGCTGACGCTGGAGACACGCAGTACTCATGATAAAGTGGAGTTGATTGTCACCGATAGCGGTGTTGGTATGTCAGAAAGTCAACGCGAGAAGCTGTTTTTACCCTTTTTTACGACGAAAATTCAGGGAACAGGTCTAGGCTTATCCTTGTGTCTTAGTATTGTGGAGCGGCATAACGGTAAAATAAATGTAGAGTCTGTAGAAGGAGAGGGCACGGTTTTTACGATCTCCTTCCCATTGGATAAGGAGGAACCCAGCGGGGTTCGCTCTTAGATTGAATCACCCTCTACAGCATCTCTTGCTTTCACAGAGTATGAATGTATAATAAAGTTAGTAAGTACTGCTGTAATATTATCTGACAAACAGTTGAAAAGTGAAGGAGAGTGCAGAGAAATGTCCATGTCTTTTAATCAATATATGAGAGATTCAATTCAGCCTATGCGTGATGACCTGACAAGTATCGGGTTTCAGGAGCTTATGACTCCAGAAGAGGTGGAAGCAACTCTTCCAACCGCAAAAGGAACATCGCTTGTAGTCGTAAATTCGGTCTGTGGTTGTGCTGCTGGACAATGTCGTCCAGGTGTAGCTCAGGCTTTGCAAAATGAAATCACTCCGGATCACTTGTTCACAGTGTTTGCAGGTCAAGAGAAAGAAGCTACTGCTAAAGCACGTGAATATTTTGCTCCTTATCCGCCATCCTCACCTTCCATCGCACTGATGAAGGATGGAGAACTCGTTCACTTTATTGAACGTCATGGTGTAGAAGATCGTTCGGCTGCTGAAATTGCTGCTGAATTGAAAGAAGTCTTCAATCGTTTGTGCCAGTAAAAACAGTTATTCCATATAATCTCGCATCAGCCGGCAAATCGGCTGCATGCGGGATTTTTCAAAATATAAGAGCAATAATGGGATAGAATATGCTTAGAAGCATGAGCTTCGTTTGGGTGGATATTTTGATGGATATGGAACCATTTCTGATGGAACGAGGTGTGTTTGGTGAGTTTACAGAAAGAAATTATTGCTGATCTTGGCGTGAAGCCAACGATTGATGTAGAGGTTGAGGCACGAAAACGGGTTGATTTCTTAAAGTCGTACGTGCTGAACGCAGGGGCTAAAGGATTATTGATCGCCATTAGTGGTGGAGTGGACAGTGCGGTAGCCGCGGGTCTTTGTAAACAGGCTACGGACGAGCTGTCGGCAGAAAAAGGCACAGAGTATATGACGCTTGGCGTATTCCAGCCTTATGGGGTTCAGGAAGATATTCAGCACAGCTACGATGTTGCCAAAGCTTTTAATCTGACTCATACTGTGGAGACCAACATTGAGGAAGCGGTAAATGAAATTGCCCTTGAAGTTGAGCATGGTCTGAAATCAATAGGCCAACACCGCCATATGACGCATCAAGGCAAAGGAAATGTTAAAGCCAGAACACGTATGGTTATGCAATATGCACTCGCTTTTGAGAACAATCTAATTGTAGTAGGAACGGATCATGCTTCTGAAGCGATTACCGGCTTCTACACGAAGTGGGGCGATGGCGCTGTAGATATTACACCACTATCCACACTTAATAAACGTCAGGTACGTCAATTGGCTGCACATATCGGTGTGCCTGCGGATATTGTCACAAAAGCACCTACGGCGGGCTTATGGCCGGGTCAGACGGATGAAACCGAGCTGGGCATTACTTATGACGATAACAGCGACTATCTGGAAGGTAAACAGGTTAACCCTGAAGTAGCTGAGAAGCTTGAGAATTATTACCGGAGAACGGCACATAAGCGTAATGTTATTCCGGGGATTTAGAATAGGTTGAACTGGAAATCGCCACGGGTCTGCGTAGCAGCAGAGCTCGTGGCGGTTTTTGTGAGTTGGATAGCTGGATAGACTAAGAAGAATAATTATTCTGTAAGCGTAAGTGTCTGATCGATAAAATTAGTTGTCGCAGCAATCGCGAACTCTAATTGCGGAGTCGTGCCAGCAAAAGGATGCACAGTGTTGAACGTATGATTACCCTCAGGAACCTGCACCCAGCTAATATCTGGCCGAAGTTTGATGAGATGCTCAGATCCTTGGCGGAGATGTACTCCATCTTGACTGCCTTGAATAAGGACAACTGGGAAGGACGCTTTCTGTATGCGTTCAAGGATGTTATAGCGTTCTTTGTTGTTCTCCATATCTTCTAAAATTACAGCATCCAGCGGCATTTGTTGGCCAGTACGTCCATTAAGGACATAGGTTCTTCCTGTTTCCTTCATCTGCTGCTTTTGTTCTTCCGTCAGCAAATCGAGTTTCGTAACCCCGTTCCAGGAGATTACTCCGCTGATCTCATTGGGATGATCAAGCGTGTAGACCAAACAAATTCCCCCTCCGAGACTGTGGCCGAGAAGGAATAACGGCAGGCTGCCGAATTTCGGGTGTTGACTAAGATAGGACAACAGGATTTCCATGTCCTTCAAGCTGCGGCGATAGGTGTTGCGGGCGAACTTCTCAAGTTCAGTGAAATGCAGCAGATCTTCCCCGATGCCAGCATGAGAGAAGTTAAAAGTAATTACTTCATGCTCTTGGCTGAGAGTTGTGGCTATGTAAGGAAACATTCCCCAATCTTTAAAACCTTTGTAGCCATGGGCTATAACTATAACGCTTTTGGCTTTGCCTTGGGCTGGGAAGTGTGAGCAGCGGAGAACAGCTCCGTCTCCGGCAGGTATTTCAAAATTACGATGATTCATAGGGTAATCCCCTCTCCATATATAAAAATGAAGTAAATCAGCTAGTCTATCGTGAAGTCGCTGGATAGTCTTATTAGACTTAGAGCGCATTTTCTTTTAAGATAGCAGAAAGAATCTTGCAGGACTATTACTTTTAATAATACTTCATATGATTGATCATACCATTATTGAAGCAAAATGGGATACACGTCCATAAGGAGCGTGAAGTGTTGATTTACGGAATCGGACATGATGTGTTAGAAATTGAACGAATCTCAGAGGTAATAAATAGAGGACTGGGTAAGAAATTTAACCAGCGGGTCTTAACAGAGCAAGAATATCAACTTGCTGAAGAGCGAAGCGGGAGGTTGGCTGAGTTCGTAGCCGGACGTTTTGCTGCCAAGGAAGCAGTTGTGAAGGCTTTAGGCTGTGGCATCGGCAATGTAGTTGGGTTTCAGGATATTGAGATATTGCCTGATGCTAAAGGAAAACCAGAGGTAACTTTATCGTGTGAAGCTTGGAGCAGACTAGATCTGCCAAATGGACAGAGGTACACCATTCATCTTACGATAACACATGGCCGTGATTTGGCTTCGGCTTTTGCTGTCGTGGAAGGGCCAGGTTCATAAATTGAACCCTGATTATAGAAGGGCAAGGAGCGTTATAATGACACAACAAGATCTACAAGTTCAAGACGGACAGGAGCTGCGGGAGGCTAAGCAATATTTCAGCTATCATTTGCTGGAGTGGTATCAAGGGCAGAAACGGGATTTGCCTTGGCGTCGGCACCGCAATCCTTATTATATTTGGATTTCTGAAATAATGCTGCAGCAGACAAGGGTGGATACGGTAATCCCGTATTTCAATCGGTTTATCGAAAGGTTTCCTACCGTGGAGTCGCTCGCCGATGCACCAGAAGAGGACGTGCTTAAGTGCTGGGAAGGCTTAGGCTATTATTCTCGTGCTCGCAATATACAGCATGCGGCCAAACAGGTCAAAGAGCTGTATGGCGGGCAGGTGCCGAATGATCGCGAGGCTGTGTTCAGTTTAAAGGGAGTGGGACCTTATACGGCAGGGGCTATCCTTAGCATTGCGTTCAATCGGCCGGAGCCAGCGGTCGACGGCAATGTGATGCGGGTGTTGTCCCGATACTTCCTGATAGAGGATGATATCGCCAAGGGACCCACCCGCGTAAAAATGGAGCGCCTGGCAGCTGAACTGATCCCGGAGGGGGAAGCGGCATCTTTTAATCAGGCGCTGATGGAGCTTGGGGCGCTCGTATGCACTCCTAAATCACCGCGCTGTTTAACCTGCCCGGTGATGGAGCATTGCGCCGCGCGCCTGGCGGGCTGCGAGACCTCGCTGCCCGTCAAGACCAAGGCCAAGCCGCCGCGCCCTGAGGAACGGCTGGCGGCTTTGATTGAGGGCCGCGGTGCCCACGCGGGCCAAGTGCTCATCCGGCAGCGGCCACAAAGCGGGCTGTTAGCCCGCATGTGGGAGCTGCCGCACTGGCCGGCGCCGCCTGTGGAAGGCGGCGCCAAAGGCGCGCGGCTGCCGGAAGTCGCGGCGCTGGACCGGCTGCGCCGGTCACTGCGGGAGGCCGGGATCTCTGCCCGGCCTGAGAAGCACTGGATGGCTGCTGAGCATATCTTCAGCCATATCGTGTGGACGCTGCAGGTGTACCGCTGCAGCGAAGAGGACGCCCTTCCGCTGCCGATAGCGGCAGAAGGACGGGCAGTGTACAACGCGGAAGCGGACTTGTTCTCAGGAATCGACAGCAGCATGCCTATCGAGAGGTTTGAGGACGGGACCGCTAGTCCAGAGGACGGCGGAGCTGTGCGCTGGATCAGCCGCGAAGACATGGCTAACTATGCGTTCCCTAACGTTTTTTTGAAGCTACTGAACCTTTATTTTGATGAGCAGGAAGAGCGGGCGAAGCTAGAGAAGTAGGAGATTCGCCGTGTTGCGTTGCTAAAGTGCTAAATGTACAAAACCTGAGTTTGATGTATGCACCTAAGTAGGGTCGTATGCACCTAGGTATGGTCGTATGCGCCTAAGTAGGGTCGTATGCACCTAGGTATGGTCGTATGCACCTAAGTAGGGTCGTATGCACCTAAGTATGGTCATATGCGCCTAAGTAGAGTAGTATGCACCTAAGTATGGTCATATGCACCTAAGTAGGGTCGTATGCTTCAGTCTGTTCGTAGCAAATATTTGTTTATTTGGTTCAGATTAGTTCAGTCTTGTTCCAACTAAATTCTTCTGGTGTTCTATGGCTACGAGAGTGGTAAAGATTTAATTGGGGAATTCTTCCCTAAAAATAGGTCGATTTGGCTTGTAATTGATCATTTTAGGGAAAACCTCCCTAATAATTGGGAAAATATCGGTTTTATGCCCAAAACGGATAATTTTTAGGGAGTATTTCCCTAATTACTCGTGTTTATGGAGTATATCGCAGAATTTTAGGGAGTTATTCCCTAATCTATTGCTCAGCGACTCCAAACGCAGATTCTCGTAAGCCGAGTATAGATTTATTGCGATTTATTCCGATCTATTCTCATCTATACCGATCTATTCTGATCTATACCGATCCAGTGCATCCATTTAAGCGACGCAAGGGGCGTGAAATGCGGTGTCTGGGAGGATCTCAATCAATCAATCTCTGTCTTTATCTTTATCTCTCTATATCTCCAACCTAAACAAAGAAGGTATCCCTTAGCCTATTCGGCTCTGAGATACCTTCTTTTTTAGTTAAATGGCATAAGCCAAATGGAATTTCTTATTTTGCGCTTTCGTAACGTTTGCCAACTTCTTCCCAGTTTACTACGTTCCAGAACGCTTTGATGTAATCAGGGCGTTTGTTTTGGTAGTTCAGGTAGTAAGCGTGCTCCCATACATCCAGTCCGAGGATTGGAGTAGCGCCTTCGCTGATTGGGTTGTCTTGGTTAGGTGTGCTTGTTACTGCCAGTTTGCCATCTTTAACAACTAGCCAAGCCCAGCCGCTGCCGAAACGAGTAGTTGCTGCTGCTGCGAAATCTTCTTTGAATTTTTCGAATCCGCCCAGTTCTTTATCGATAGCTTCAGCCAATGCGCCAGTTGGTGCGCCGCCGCCGTTTGGTCCGATAACTTCCCAGAACAAAGTGTGGTTAGCGTGTCCGCCACCATTGTTGCGAACAGCAGTACGGATAGCTTCAGGTACAGCGTTCAGATCTGTAAGAAGCTCTTCAATGCTTTTGCTTTGCAATTCAGGTGCTTTTTCCAAAGCTGCATTCAGATTAGTTACATATGTGTTATGGTGTCTGTCATGGTGAATTTCCATCGTCAATGCGTCGATGTGTGGTTCGAGTGCGTTGTTCGGATAAGGAAGTGCCGGTAATTGAAATGCCATGGAAAAATCCCTCCTGAGTTATATTAGAATTTTGTTATAGATAAAGAATTCTGGCGAACTAACGTCAAAATCCTTTATTGTAAATATGTACTATAGGGTTTCGCCCAATAGGATACTTTAATTAAACCGTATCTAGACCAATAATGCAACACTAAACAAACATAAATGTTTATAAAGTATAATTGGAGAGGGAAAGGGTTTTACAATTGTATTTAGAATGTTAAAATAAATAGTCCCTAACCTATAGACATATATTCTTGTTAATACCCTTTTAATGAAGAAATGAACCTCACCCGAAATGTAAACGCTTGATATTAAGCGCTTTCAAAAGAAAAATGATGATATCACGAGAAAAGTGTGCTTTAATAGATTTAAAAGCAGGTATTCCTCGATATTTGATGCTTTTTTTTATTTTCTCTATGTTAAGGGAACCCCTTCTTTTTGTTAAATTCATAAGCCATAGACAAGGGAGATTTTAAAGAATGCACGTTCGTTCCTTTCAATTAAGCGACGTTAGCCCTGTGACTGATTTGCTGCAAACCGCATTATCGGAAGAGTGTTTCGAGAACACTATCGAGCCTTTCTCCAGGCAGCTTTCTTGGGATTCAGATCTCATTGTAGTTGCGGAAGATGAAGAAGAAATTGTTGGAGCACTGATTGGTACAATTGAGAAAAACCACGGTTGTTATTTCCGGATTGCTGTACATCCTGATTATCGCCGCAGAGGAGTCGGTAGAAGTCTGGTATCAGCTATGGAATCCAGGTTTCAAGCTCGTAAAGTCAGTGGTATCTATGTAGCCGTCGATGAGCATAATTCTTTTGCTTTGCCGTTGTATGAAGCTATGGGATATAGCGAGAATCAAATCTTCAAATCTGTCCGGAAGCTGAGCATTGTTGGGTAATTTTGATCACTCAGCTGCGAAAGCGGAAACATTTTCTAGAAAAAAGAACTATAGCTGACGATATAGTCTGTTTCATTCATACTCGAGCGTATTTTCCAGAAGTCCATTGCTAATGGCTGGGAGATATGCTTTTTTATTGTTATAATATCTGCAAGTATAGACTTCAATTATTGAGAACAGAGGTGACATATTGAATCAGGAGCCCCAAGTAGATTACACGAGAAATAGGAAACAAAGACATAGATCCTCCAGATCCAAGACTACCCTGGGCGGTCGTTTGGTCTCGGAAATGAAGGATTGGCTGCTTACAGCTGTGATTGTTTTTGCTGTGATGTCTGTTCTTAATGTTTTTGTGTTCAATATATCAACGGTTAAAGGTCAGTCTATGCAGCCAACGCTCTGGGAGGGTGAGAGGCTCTTCATTAATAAAATTTCATTGCTCTTCGTAAATCCAAAACATGGTGATGTTGTCATTCTTCATGATCCAAGTACCGGACCTAGTCATAAGGAGTATTTAGTGAAGCGAGTGATTGGCATACCTGGAGATATCATAGAGGTACGGAATCATCAGTTATACGTGAATGGAAAAATAGTGAATGAGCCCTATATCGATACTGAGATTGAAGATCCGGATTTTGCAGCGTTAACCGTGGAAAGTGGCAATTATTTTGTAATGGGCGATAACCGTCATGCTTCAGCCAGCAAGGACAGCCGTTACTTCGGCTCTATTTCACAGGATATGATTGTCGGCAGGGCTGATTATATATGGTGGCCTCTGTCAAAACTGAATAGATTATAAGAAAGTCAGCGAAGATATGAAAGGAGAAGGCGGAAATGACCAATACATTTCAGTCATCGTATGCTCCCCCGCCTTCCAAGTGGGCACAGCTTAAAGCAGAGATTCAGGAGGCTGCGACATCACTCGGTATTGATGATATCGGATTTACAACAGCAGAACCTTTTTTATATTTAAAAAATATACTGCAAGACCACCGGGACAAAGGATATGAATCTGGCTTCGAGGAACCCGATCTGGATAAAAGGACAGTTCCAGCATTGTCTTCTGGAGACAAGCCGTTATCTATTATTTCGATTGCAGTGGCTTACCCTTCTAAAATGGAGAACCCTCCTAAATCTGAGCCGGGTGCACGTAGAGGCATCCTCGCCCGGGCATCTTGGGGCAGGGACTATCACCATGTGCTGAGGGAAGCCTTAAGTAAGCTAGAGGAATTTATTCACGAGCGTGTACCGGAGGCTGTGCTGGAAAGTATGGTGGACACTGGTGTTCTAGTAGATAGAGCGGTAGCGGAAAGAGCGGGAATAGGCTTCAGCGGCAAAAACTGTTCTATCATCTCGCCCAAATGGGGATCATGGATTTATCTTGGGGAAATGGTTACGAACATTCCTTTTGCTCCGGATGAACCTGTTGAAGAAGGCTGCGGGGAGTGTACTAAGTGCATTGATGCTTGTCCGACCGGAGCGCTGGTGGGTCCGGGTCAGCTTAACGCACAGGCTTGTATTTCTTTTTTGACGCAGACTAAAGGGTTCCTCAGCGAGGAGTATATGACCAAGATCGGCAATCGTCTATACGGCTGTGATACTTGCCAGATTGTATGTCCCAAGAATAGGGGTAAGAACTGGAATCATCGCCCTCAGATGCAACCTGATCCTGAAATTGTGAAGCCGCTGCTGCTGCCGATCCTTGATCTTAGCAATCGTGAGTTCAAAGAGAAATTCGGCAATAGCTCAGCAGCCTGGAGAGGCAAAAAGCCGATGCAGCGAAATGCGATCATTGCCCTAGGCAATTTTAAGGAAGCCGGGGCTGTGCCAAAGCTATCAGAGATTGTTCTGAAAGAGCCGCGGCCAGAGATGCGGGGCACTGCTGCTTGGGCGCTTGGACGTATTGGCGGTGATGAGGCTCTAGCGGCTGTAGAAGCGGGTTTAGAGCGCGAGGAGGATAGCACGGTGAGGGAAATGCTAAGCCGGGCGCAGGATGTGCTCCTTACTGGGAAGAAGGCACGAGAGGACAGCGATATTAATGGAGGAAAAAGTTCATAGACAGGTTGCATATTGCCAATTGCTGTCCAGTTCCCGAAATGCTATGATAGATTCGCGTGCCATATGGCGATGCAGACAATAGAGTGTAGAGGTGGGCTTTAGATGAGTATCGCATTACCTATTATTACATTGGTCGTAGGTCTCATCGGTGGTTTTTTCATCGGTGTATATTATCTGCGCAAACAAATGACAAACATGCAGAATGATCCTGAAATGCTGCAAAAGGTTGCAAAGCAAATGGGTTATAACCTGAACGGGAAGCAAATGCAGCGTGCCCAGCAAATGATGAAGACTCAGGGACAGCCAGGTGCGCGCCCAGGAGCAGCTAAAGGGAATAAACGTAGAAGTAAGTAACCGGGTCCGGATAACATGTATACGGGTGCGGAAGGGGGAGACATCATGGGGAACATCAAGGAATATGTGAACGGTAAAGTTGCAGAGAACCGTGAGCAAATCGAGTATCACGTTGAGAAAATATTAGAATTAATCGGTGAAGATACCGGCCGCGAGGGACTGCTGGAAACACCGGCACGTGTTACGCGGATGTACGAGGAGATATTCGGCGGTTATTCGATAGATCCCCGCGAGGCGCTCGGCGTTACTTTTGATGAGTCTCATGAAGAGCTAGTGATCGTTAAGGATATCGTCTATTACAGCCAATGTGAACACCACATGGCTCCTTTCTTTGGTAAAGTGCATATAGGATACATTCCGAGCGGACGTATTGCTGGACTCAGCAAATTAGCTCGGCTTGTTGAAGCAGTAAGCCGGCGTCTACAGGTTCAAGAACGCATTACGGCGCAAATTGCTGATATTATGACGGAGGTGCTAGGCCCCCACGGTGTTATGGTTGTTGTGGAGGGAGAACATCTGTGTATGTGTGCACGCGGAGTGAAGAAGCCAGGCAGCAAAACGGTAACTATGGCTACTAGAGGGGTCTTCCGTGAGGATGCCGCCGCTCGTGCGGAGTTTCTAAGCTTGATTAAGGAATAAATATCGGGGTGCATACCTCGAAATTGGAAGGACCCATCGTTCACGTAATGTGAATGATGGGTCCTTTTTGGTCAGGGTGTGGGAATAAGAGTGATGTTCACTGTGAATTGAAATAATATCAAAAAGGCTTCCAGGCCAGTTTACTGGCAGCAGCATAACGTTCTGAGACGTAAGGCCAGTTAACGACCTTCCACCAATCCTCAATATAATCGGCCCGATTATTCTGATGTTTAAGGTAATAGGCATGCTCCCATACATCCAGAGCCAGTAACGGAACCACGTCCCATTGTGACAGGTTCTGATGTTTCTCCGCAGTCAAAATCTCCAGTCTATGACTGCGTGGACTCCAGACGAGAATAGCCCAGCCGCCACCTTCAACCTTATTCGCAGCTTCTGTGAACTGTTTCTTGAAGTTGTCATAGCTGCCAAAGCTTTGTTCAATGGCTTCCAGTAAGGCTCCAGTTGGACGCCCGCCACCTTGTGGAGACATTACGTTCCAGAAGATTGTATGGAGATAGTGGCCTGCCCCATTAAAGGCTAGCTCCCGCTCCCAATGCTTAACGAGATCGAAATCTCCTTTCTTGCGAGCCTCAGCTAGCTTGTTCTCCGCTTTATTTAGTCCATCTACATAACTTTGATGGTGTTTATCGTGATGAATCCGCATGGTTTTCTCATCGATGTATGGTTCCAGCGCATTATAAGCATAAGGCAATGGAGGCAGCGTATGTCCGCCAATTGGCACAGCACTCATTTCACGAATATCAAGGATAGTATCTGTAGAAGGAATAAGTCCCTCATTCCGCGTGACATTGTCCTCTTCTGTTCTAACGACATAGTCGGCTGCTGTATAATCTCTCATAATTTGCGTGAGCTGTCCGGGCGAGCTCAGAGTGTGCAGTACGGCAAGGAAATACTCTGATTCGCGAATAATATGCAGGATCACAGTGGTAGCAAGGGGGACGGCTTTGACGGCTGCGCTACTTTCCATAATGGCAAAAAGCTGCCGAACAAATTCTTGGGATTGGGTACAGGAGATATGCAGCAGCTTTTCTGTTTCCGCAGTGAGTTCAGCCTGACTTGGTGGAGAAGCAGAGAGGGCAGAATTCAATAACTGCTGAGCGGCCATCTCTGTGGCACCGAAGACCACTGCCCATTCATCCAGCAGTTTAACATAGGGTTCCTCCAGGTTAGGTACGATTGCTTTGATAACCTCGGTATGCTCTTTCTCTTGTGTTTTCCAGAATACGATTTCTTCTAAAATACGTACTGGCAGCATCGGCCCGTATACATATAACATTCCAAGAAAACCTCCCGTGATATGTCTTCATCAGTCCATTATATGTGTGCTCATGATAGCTTATGAAGAGCATAAGAACGCGATAATAATATCGTTGACAACCGTTTGATATGGTGAAATAATACAGGAAAATAAAGGCAATGATACCGAAAGGTACAACCTCGCGAAAAGGAGGGTGTACCTTTTTTTTGTCGTGTGGACCGATTAATGAAATCCTATGGGGTAGTAGAAAAACTTTGAGAAATGAGATGAGGGTATGAACAAGCTTGAGAAGAAGCAATTTTATAATCAGCTTTTAAAATTAGCGGTACCGATATCCCTCCAAAGTCTAGTCATGGCGGTGCTGTATTTAGTAGATCAATTGATGGTAGGGCAGCTTGGGGGTGTAGCAATCGCTTCGGTTGGGATGGCTAGTAAAATCTATAGCGTGATTTCAGTGGTACTGGCGGGTCTTGCTACGGGTCTTGCTATATACGCGGCTCAATATTGGGGGAGTAAAGACCGAAAGAGCATCACACCACTACTGGGATTAAGTCTTGGAATTGGCCTGATCTTGTCGGGTTCATTTACGATATTTGTTTTTTTCAACCCTCGGCTATGTCTGTCTATTTTTACAACGGATAAAGAAGTGTTGGAGAATGGGTACATTTTTCTGAAAATCGTTGCCCTCAGTTATATTCCAACGATGTTGACGATGCTCTATTCGGCGGTTCTACGAAGTTCAGGACATGTAAAGTATCCAATGATTGTTAGCATAGCTGCTGTAGGAATGAATATTATTTTAAACTATGCGCTTATTTTTGGGCATTGGGGATTTCCAGAGCTTGGACTTGCAGGTGCGGCATATGCAACGTTAATCTCACGTATAGTCGAAAGTGCCTTGATTGTCGGAGCTGTATATCGTGGAAAGCTGCCGGGTGCCGGAGGTATTAAGGATCTCAGTTCGTTTTCGAAAGCGCTGTGCATACCTTTTTTAAGAACGATAGCGCCTATTGTTTTAACGGAATTGGTTTGGGTCTTAGGGGAGGCTTGTTATTCCGTAATATATAGCCGTATGGGCACAGCGGAGATGACCGCTATGACAGTGACCTTTCCGCTGCAGGGGTTGACGATTGGACTTCTGGCAGGGCTTTCTGGTGCAGCTGGCATTATGGTCGGACATAAGCTGGGAGAAAATAATAATGCAGGTGCTTTTCAGTATGCTCGTTTTTTTGTTCGAATAGGAGTAGGGATTTCATTGCTGCTTGGTGTGCTTATTGCTGTTCTTGCCCCGCTCTACGTCTCAGCCTTTAACTTAACATTGGAAGAACGCCGAATGGCCACTTCCGTTATCTGCTTTTTTGCTCTTTTTTTATGGATAAAGGTGGGCAATATGATGATTGCGGGAGGGATCCTGCAGAGTGGTGGCGATAGTAAATTCGTCTTTATTATGGAAGGCTCGACAACTTGGTTGCTTGGGGTGCCTCTAGGGCTACTGTTGTCATGGGGATGGAAACAGCCTCTTCCCTGGGTATACTTCTTTCTGTCCCTGGAAGAGGCTGTTCGATTGGTTATAGGTTACGTGCGTTTTCGCCGTGGTAAATGGTTGAAGCAACTGACCCATCAGGGGACAGAGGCGGATTGTAGTGCTTAACTAGTTACTTGCCATCGCCGGCTGGTTGCCATTGTAGGTTTTGGCTAGTTGAACATTTCCTAAGAAAGCAGAGACTCGCCGCAAATACTCACGCGGGTGCTCACGGAATAGCAATTCATGATGGCTGCCCTCTACGACCCAGGAATCTGAGAACGGATTGCTTTGGTTCGCGGCCAGCTTTTCGGCAATAGGATAAGGAGCTTTATCATCTTCGGTTCCATGCATGAGTAGAATAGGGAAAGGATAATCTTCGGATTTGACCTTCGCATAAGGAATTTGATTCAGCCCCGTACCGTTCAGAACTGGGAACAGCATTTCCATAATCGCCAGGGAAGGCTGGCGGGGCAGATCAATATTTTGCTTAATATTATGATACAGCGTATCTGGCTCTAACAAAAAGGTGCTGTCCAGAATCATCGCGTCAATGTCCTCTGATACTAATCCTGTTTGCAGTGCTGTGCCTGCTCCCATGGAGAAGCCCCATACCACTAACTCCTCAGCTCCACGTTCCTTAGCAAAATCAATAGCGCCTAGAAGCTGCTGGGATTCTTTTTTACCTCCGGTTGCAATATCCTTGTTGCCTTGGGCAGCAAAGCCGTAATCAAACATCACGACATTGAAATTCAGACTGTGTGCATAGTGAGCGAGATCGTACA
This sequence comes from Paenibacillus sp. FSL R10-2778, assembly GCF_038593035.1. Lineage (NCBI taxonomy): Bacteria > Bacillati > Bacillota > Bacilli > Caryophanales > Paenibacillaceae > Paenibacillus > Paenibacillus sp. FSL R10-2778. Next base: position 690,405 of record NZ_CP151956.1, read on the forward strand.
TAGGTACCCAAGATTCTTCCCGGTTGGCGCCATAGCCATGGCTGAACACGATAGTTTTGGTAGCCCCTTCGGAGGGAATATACCAGCCGCTCATCATCCGACTTCCATCTTTAGCTGGAAACGTCACATCCTCGTATGCGAGACCTTTGGCCTGCATGGGATTGGAATACAGAGGTGCGACCGTTGGATTAGATAATACCCAGGCGATATAGCCATGAAGTGAGACAAAGCAGAAGGCTAAGAAGAAAAAAATAGATAATAGCAGTGCAACGATAATATGCTTCACACGAATCATCCGCAGCGATAGCCGGGATGAACTGCCTTGTTTAGGTAGTTTAGGTCGACGGGAGACGGTTGTGCCGGTTTGGCGAGTTGCCAGATCCATATGGTCCCCTCCTAAGAATGATGTGAGTACTAGTGCCTAGAAGAATTTGTAAAAATGATTCTAAAGCATCAGTAGATAATTTAATATGTTAATCGTATGAAAAAGCCCTTACAAAGTCAATGAATTAGATGCTTTTGTAATGTAACTGTAAAGTGCGGCCCAACCTTTTCCGGCACATTTTTGGCACAACTCCGGCGGAGTGAATATACTGGACTTTCCATAGAGTTTTGCACTAAGATAGAGTTAGTTATAATGTAACCGAGTTTCATTTGATGAAACACGAGGGGGAGATTGTCATGGAGGACCGAAAGCTTACAGTGCGTGCGGTAGAACGTGCGCTTGATATATTGCTTTGTTTTACGCAGGACAGAGATTTAGGGTTGACGGAGATCGCTTCAAAGATTGATTTACATAAAAGTACCGTCCATCGGCTGCTGGCAACCTTGGAGGAAAAGGGCTTCCTCATTCGTAATCCGGCCACTGAGAAATACAGTTTGGGTATACGAATTTGGGAATTGTCTACGCATTTGCCTGCTTTTGATGAGTCAGCCGCGGTATTATTGCCGTCAATGGAACGGCTGCGGGATCGGCTAGGGGAGACTGTTAGTTTATACTTACGCGACGGCATAGAACGTGTGCGGATTCAGGCGGTTCAGAGCCAGCAGGCCATACGGCGAGTGGCGCAGATCGGTGCGAGATTGCCTTTATCTGTGGGGGCATCAAGCAAAGTGCTGGCAGCCTATGCTCCTCCAGAGGTGCTGAAAGAATTGCTGGAGAGTTCGGGATGGCCGAACTATGTTGAGAAGGATGTCTATCAAGAGCAGCTTAATGACATTATCCGGCTCGGATATGCCACTAGTTTCGAGGAACGCGAGCCCGGTGCGGCCGCGGTGGCGGTGCCTGTTACGGGCCGCAGTGGAAATGTGATTGCGGCGTTATCACTGTCCGGCCCAGTTAGTCGCTTATCCCGAGATACGCTAGTGGAATATGCCGCGGTACTGAAGGAAGCGGCTAGTGAAATGGGCATGATGATTCCTTAATTCGCTGGCTGAGACATACCTTGTTAAACAGCAAAGCAGCGATCTCTCCGTTACTGGAGGATCGCTGCTTTGCTGTTTTTGGGGAGAGATGCTTAGTCGATTGTGGGTAAGTGGCAGGAAACGATGGTGATGGGTAACTGAGGGTAATTGATGAGTGACTGATGGGTAATTAACGGCTAACTGATGGGTAATCAACAGCTAACTGACGGCTAGCTAATGGCTAACGGCTCCCCTACCTTGCGTTGGTTTGGTGAGCTTCAGTGAATATACGTTCCTTTGGAAGCCTCAGTAACTCGTAATCTGAGGCTCGAGCGTTTGAACCCCGGGTCTAGATAGGCAGAGGGACGGAGGGGCGGGAGGATGGAAGGACGGGAAGGTAGAGAACCCGCTATGAACCTATGAGCCAACGAACCTACGAGCCAACGAACCTACGAGCCAACGAACCTACGAGCCAACGAACCTACGAGCCCACGAACCCACGAGCCAACAAGCCAACGAACCCACGAGCCAACGAACCTACGAGCCCACGAACCCACGAGCCAACAAGCCAACGAACCCACGAGCCAACGAGCCAACGAACCTACGAACCTACGAGCCCACGAACCCACGAACCCACGAACCTACGAGCCAACAAGCCAACGAACCAACGAACCCACGTATCTCATAACTCGTACACAAGTAATCTCGGGTTGTTATTTAGATATTCCCTGAGGCTTCCGGACTTAGAAGACGCTATTTGCCCATTTAAAGCCTTTTGGGCATAGTTTCGGACCCCAGTGCAGCTATTCGGCAAAAATGGGCTCCTGTAGCGTGTTTTTTATGCCAATAGCGACTATGGAGTCCGATCGCACGCCAAAAGTCGGATAATCGAGCGTATAGAGTCATCTGAGTCCGATCGCGCGGAATCCTAAGCGTCCCCTGGGGCGTGCGGACTCAGGGGACGCTATTTGCGAATTGACAGCCAGTTTGGCATAGTTTCGGACTCCAGTGCAGCTATTCGACCAAAACAGGAACCTTTAGTATGTTTTTCATGCCAATAGCGACTATGGAGTCCGATCGCGCGCCAAAAGTCGGATAATCGAGCGACTAGAGTCATCTGAGTCCGATAGCATTGAATCCTAGGCGTCCCCTGAGGCTTTCGGACTCAGGGGACGCTATTTGCCCATTTAAAGCCTTTTTGGCAGAGTTTCGGACCCCAGTGCAGCTATTCGGCAGAAATGGGCTCATTCAGCGTGTTTTTTATGCCAATAGCGACTATGGAGTCCGATCGCACGCCAAAAGTCGGATAATCGAGCGACTAGAGTCATCTGAGTCCGATAGCATGGAATCCTAGGCGTCCCCTGAGGCGCGCGGAATCCTAAATGTCCCCTGAGCCTCACGCAGTAATGGTGAAGATTCCAAAGACAACAGACAGAGGCACCCTACCCGCCGCAAATTGGCTACTGAAACCACCCCATAAAAAAGGGACTGCTCACAGCCACACATGGCCGTGAAACAGTCCCTTTTTAAGTTACTTTAAATCTATTCTACCGACACCGCGGAAGAGTCTGTAGCATCTGCCAGCATCTGGCGAAGAACAGTCTGCAGGATACCGCCGTTGCGATAGTAATCAATATCGACTGTACTGTCGAGTCGTGCAATGACAGGGAAATCGAATTGTGTGCCGTCTTCACGGGTAGCCGTGACAGTTAGCTCTTGACTTGGTGCCACGTTGTTATCGAGACCAGTAATATTGAAGGTCTCGCGTCCGGTCAGTCCCAAGCTGCTCCAGCCGTGGCCTTCTTGGAATTGAAGTGGGAGTACGCCCATACCGACCAGATTGCTGCGGTGAATCCGCTCAAAGCTCTCAGCGATAACTGCTTTAACGCCAAGTAGAAGCGTACCCTTAGCCGCCCAGTCACGTGAGCTTCCTGTACCGTACTCCTTACCAGCGATGACGATCAGATTTTGTCCAGCATCCTGATAGAGCATGGAAGCATCATAGATGGACATAACCTCGTCGCTTGGCAAGAAGGTAGTAACGCCGCCTTCTGTACCAGGAGCTACTGCGTTACGAATCCGAATGTTAGCGAACGTACCGCGCATCATGACTTCGTGGTTTCCGCGGCGTGAGCCGTAGGAGTTGAAGTCTGCACGTTCTACACCATGATCGCGCAAATATTCGCCAGCAGGACCAGAGGTAGAGATATTACCCGCTGGTGAGATATGGTCGGTTGTTACGGAATCAGCAAGCAGCGCTAGAACGCGTGCATCTTTGATATCCTTAATGTCTCCCAGACCGTCTGCCAGATGTTCGAAGAATGGCGGATTCTGGATGTACGTGGAATTATCATCCCACTCATACAGCTCGCCTTGCGGAACAGGAATCGAATTCCAACGTTCGTTAGCGGTGAATACATTTTCGTATTTGCTACGGAACATCTCCGGACTAAGGGAGAGACCAATGGCTTCACGAATTTCAGCAGTGGTTGGCCAGATATCTTTCAGGAATACTGGCTCACCTTGCGGATCAAATCCAAGTGGCTCAGTTTGCAAATCGATATTTACTGTACCAGCCAAGGCGTAAGCAACTACGAGCGGCGGTGAAGCCAAGTAGTTTGCTTTTACCTGAGCATGTACGCGGCCTTCAAAGTTCCGGTTACCGGAGATGACTGCGGCTACGGTCATGTCATTGTCAGTAATGGCTTGACTAACTTCTTCAGGCAATGGACCGGAGTTACCGATACAAGTGGCACAGCCATAACCAGCCAAGTAGAAGCCCAGTGCTTCGAGTGGTTTCAGCAAGTCTGCTTTTTGCAGGTATTCAGTAACCACCAAGGATCCTGGAGTCAAGCTGCTCTTAACATAAGCTGGTTTGGTCAGACCACGTTCCACAGCTTTTTTCGCCAAAAGACCTGCTCCAAGCATAACGCTAGGGTTGGAAGTATTCGTACAGCTAGTAATAGCTGCGATTACGACTGCGCCTGTGCTGAGCTTGCTGGTAGTATCATTTTTGTGCTGTACTTCTACGACTTGAGCGATTTTCTCATCGCTGAGACCATAACCGCCTTTGTCTACAGGTGTACGGATAATACCTTCGAAATTTTCCTTCATATGCGTAAGTTCGATCCGGTCTTGTGGACGTTTTGGTCCAGCCAAGCTAGGAACGACAGAAGCTAAGTCAAGCTCAATCACATCGCTGAACTCAGGGTCTGGCGTATCCGAGGTACGGAACATCCCTTGTGCTTTGTAATAAGATTCAACCAACGCCACCAGATCATCCGGACGGCCCGTGCTGCGAAGATAAGCGAGTGTCTCGTCATCTACAGGGAAGAAACCGATAGTTGCTCCGTATTCTGGCGCCATGTTGGCAACAGTTGCCCGGTCAGCCAGACTGATGTTAGCAAGGCCAGGTCCGTAGAATTCGACGAATTTGCCGACTACACCCTTTTTACGCAACATTTCAGTTACTGTCAGTGCCAAATCCGTTGCTGTAGCTCCTTCGATAAGGCTGCCTGTAAGCTTGAAGCCCACTACATCAGGTGTAACAAAATAGAGCGGTTGTCCAAGCATTCCTGCTTCAGCCTCAATACCGCCTACACCCCAGCCCACAACACCCAGACCATTGATCATCGTGGTATGGGAATCCGTTCCTACAAGGGAATCTGGATAAACGACAGTTTCACCATCGATAGTTTTAGTAGTGGCAACGGAAGCTAAATACTCTAGATTTACCTGGTGCACGATACCTGTTGCTGGTGGAACTGCACGGAAGTTGTTAAAAGCTGTCTGTGCCCAACGAAGGAAACGGTAACGCTCCTCGTTGCGTTCGAACTCAACGTTCATATTGTATTCCAAGGCGTCTGCTGTACCGAAAGCATCAACCATGACAGAGTGGTCAATTACAAGGTCAACCGGGACAAGCGGATTGATCTGTTTAGGATCTCCTCCGGCTTTTTTTACAGTATCACGCATAGCTGCGAGATCCACGACTACCGGAACTCCGGTGAAATCCTGAAGCACGATACGAGCAGGGATAAATGGAATTTCTTTATTACGGTCAATGTCACCTGACCAATCGGCCAGTTGTTTCACATGTTCTTCAGTAATTGCCCGTCCGTCAAACTGACGTACAGCAGCCTCTAGTAGGACTTTGATCGAAAAAGGCAGGGAAGAAATAGAGCCCAATCCTTGTTCCTCAAGGGACTTCAGATCATAATAGCGATAAGATTTGCCGCCTGATTCCAGGGTCCGAGCCAATGAAAAATGATCCTTGCTTGGCATATATGCGCCTCCTTGTTTCGTCTAATGAAACCCAATTTCAAATTGCTTCTAGCTTAATTATAACGGTTACAAAGTGGGGAGTAAAGTTTTTTTTCCTACATCTAAAGCCCGAATTATGCCTGAGAAAATGCCAAGCTACCCTTCCATTGTTACATTGTATCGTTTCGGGATATTCTTTTTACCTCAAAAAGAGCCATTTAAAGGAGATAATACGAAAGAATTCACCGGAATCCTTGGTTTTACTTAATTATTAGGCAAAATACACACTGAATTTCTCTTCCTCAGTCATTAGGTGATAGGGTCCTCGTTGTCGATGTTGGATTGAGATGTCGGACTTGGGGTTAGAGTTTTTGCTTGAAACATCCTTAACTATTCAACCGATCTGTATAGCGGCCTGTTTCCTTTCATATACATAGAACAGCAGTTAAAAGGGAAAGAAGGGGCGCGAGTATAATGGAACAACAGTGGAAGCAAAGTCTTTATGTATATGTTGATCAAGTGAATAAGGCCAGGGTGGAGCCTAAGTCATCATCGCATACCGTTTCCGTATCCGTTAAAGATCCGCGTTTTCTGGTAGAACAAGGGGAGCGTTCAAGACGTCTTGCGGAGTGGTATAAAGAACGTGGGATAACTCCTTTGCGCGGAGAGACAGGGGTTAAGACTTTGCGGACCGTCCGGCAGACTCCGACCGAGGTAGTAGCAGAGGTTACACTGCATAGTGCGCTTTATTATGAAAAAGGCGGTGTTAACCACCGCGAGGATATTATCGAGCTGGAGCGGCTGACCTTTGTACGGGACGGCGGGGGCTGGGAGATTGCTGGTGTGGAACGAAGTGTCCCTGAAAGAAATACGGTTCATCGGGGAGAGGTAGAGCTATCGGGCAGACTATCCAAATGGGGAGAGGCTTTGCCGGCACCGCTGCCATCACAGCCCCTGCTAAACCGGAATGTTCTCGGAGAAATTGCAGGTTCACGAGAGGTTCGGTATAACCGTGAAGAAGCTGTGGCGTATGCCGACCGCTGGTGGAAAGACGGCAATCCGGAGTTCGAAACCTTCGAGGTGGATTGCACAAATTATGTCTCCCAATGTCTCTTTGCAGGGGGAGCACCTATCAACTATACTGGTAAAAGAGAAACGGGCTGGTGGTACAAAGGTTACCAAGGCAAACAAGAATGGTGGAGCTATAGCTGGGCTGTGTCAGACAGTCTGCAACGCTATTTGAGCGGAAGTCGGAGCAGTGGCTTGCGTGCGGAAGTCATGGAGCGGCCGGAGCAATTGATGCTGGGCGATATCATTCAATATGACTGGGATGGCAACGGGCAGTATCAGCACAGCACAATCGTCACAGCTTTTGATGCAGGAGGCATGCCGCTTGTGAATGCACGTACCGTTAGCAGCCGTCATCGCTATTGGGATTATCGTGATTCCTACGCATGGACTGATCAAACGAAATACCGTTTTTTTCATATTAACGACTACTTATAGTACAGAAAGAGGTTAAGGGAATGGGGAACGCAAAACTAACCGTAGGGCTGGTGTACGGGGGCAAATCAGGAGAACATGAGGTATCGCTACAGACGGCTTTTGCCGTGATGAACTCATTTGATTATGATAAATATGAGATTATACCTTTTTACATTTCAAAACAGGGATTGTGGAAGGTTGGAGAGAAGTTATCAGCGCCTTACAGCCAAGTGGAGCAGCTCAAGCTTGCAGAAGCGACCGAAGATATGGGCACAGCCCTGAACGTGGTATTTAGTGGATTATCCGGTGCGGACAAAACAGTGGACGTAATGTTCCCGCTGCTGCACGGCACGTATGGTGAGGACGGAACGATTCAAGGGTTGTTCGAAATGGCGAATATTCCTTACATCGGTGCTGGTGTTCTTGCCTCTTCGGCAGGTATGGATAAGGTGGTCATGAAGAAGCTGTTCGCTGATGCCGGTCTGGATCAATGCGAGTTTTGTTATTTCAACATCAGCGCTTGGAAAAGAAAACGTCATGAGTTGATTGTTGGTGTAGAGGATAAACTGGGGTATCCGGTATTCGTGAAGCCTGCCAATCTAGGCTCAAGTGTAGGTATTTCTAAGGCTGCCGATAAGGATAGTCTTGTAAAAGCTATTGATTTTGCTTTCCGCTATGATACCAAAGTTATTATTGAGGAGTTTGTGGATGCGCGTGAGGTAGAGGTTGGCGTGCTTGGAAATGATGAACCAGAAGCCTCTGTTCCGGGTGAAATCGTTTCTTCTGGTGAATATTATGATTACGCAGCCAAATATACGGACGGCAAATCGCAAATGATGATTCCTGCACCAGTGGATTCTGAAGTGGCCGATCGTTTACGGGAGTCCGCGATAGTTGCTTTTCGAGCGATTGAGGGCAGTGGAATTACCCGGGCAGACTTCTTCTTGCGAAAATCGGATGGTAAAATTCTAATTAACGAAGTGAACACGATGCCTGGTTTCACTCCTTACAGCATGTATCCGCTATTGTGGCGTGAGACGGGTGTATCTTATAGAGCTCTGTTAGACCGAATGATTGAGTTAGCCTTGGAGCGCTATAATTTTAAACAAGGCCTTAAGTACGACAACGAGTAATAGAAGCTATAGCGGGAAGATCCCGACTGGAAGGAGAGAAGAAACATGGGTTTTCAAACAGAATTCAACTCCGTCTGCAAATTCAAGAGTGAACAAGAGCTGTACGAGCTGCTGGAATATGGGCGCACCAAAATGGTGAAGCAAGGCTTTCGTGTGTATCCGACGGGTCAAAAGGTTATTGCTTACACCCCTGAGAACGTAGCTGTAGCCATTGTCAAAATTTCAGCCTCGATTGCAGAGATTAATTTTCAAGGGCATGAGGTTACCGCGGTAGAGATGGAGCTTGTGCGTAAGCTGAATGAAGAAGAGTCCAGAGTGCAGACGGCTTTGGCTGAGGAAATGTTTTTTGGAGCACAGGGATGATTGTCCGCTTCGGATATGTAGCGATGTCCACCGTTATCAAAGACTGCTCCCCATCTAAGACAATGACGATGGCCTCTTTTAAGAAGCTGGATGACCGTGAAGCGGCACTTCGGCGTTTGGAGAACATCGCTAGAATGAATCTGCATAATACGCTGCGGTTGATGAAGCATAATGTGGCTTCGGACATCATGGTGTACCGCCTCACTTCCAAAATCATTCCTCTGGCGACGCATCCGGATTTGCAGGACTGGAATCCGTTTGCGGCGCTCGCCGAGGAATTTGCGGAAGTGGGCCAATATGTGAAAAAGCACGGGCTGCGTGTTTCTTTTCATCCAGATCACTTTACAGTACTTAGTACACCCCGTCCGGAGGTGCTGATAAACTCCGTACGGGATTTGCAGTACCATGTGGACATGCTAGTTGCTATGGGGCTTCCTGCCATGGCGAAGAACAATATCCATATTGGCGGAGCTTATGGGGACAAGCCTGTAGCGGCGAAGCGATTCGAGGAGCATTTCCGCGCGCTGCCGGCAGCGCTGCAGGAGCGTATAACGCTAGAGAATGACGATAAGACATTTACAGCTCCGGAGACACTGGCAGTCAGTCAGAGCGTAGGATTACCGATGGTGCTGGATATTCACCACCAATGGGTGAATAATGAAGGAGAGCTCCCTTGGGAGCTGTGGCCTGACATTTTGCAGACATGGCGAAGCGAGCTAGCACAGAAGGACGTTCCTTCTGGAGAGCTTTTGCCGCCTAAGATTCATGTATCCAGTCCGCGCAGCCCGTCTGATCCGCGCAGCCATGCGGATGGCGTGGAACCTGCGCCTTTGCTGGCTTTTCTGAAACGTATTGCCGCAGATACGCCTGCTGTCGATGTTATGATTGAGGCGAAACTAAAAGATGGCGCGTTATTTGGATTGATGGAGGCTATGAAGGAGCTGGCTGAGGCTGGTAACGGAATTTCCTTATTAAATGGGGCAAGCGTGAATATTGAACCTTAAACAATGAAAATAAGGAGATAGGTCCCGAATACGGGTCCTATCATGACTTGATATGTAACTTGAAATAGGGTACGTTGAATGAAACTTTAATCGCTTATCGTCTTTATATGGACCTGGGGCATTTATGCTCGCAGATGAGAATTGGGTCCTCTTTTGGCGGAACTTTGGGAACTTGGGGAACGTTTTGACGTATTGCACGGTATTGTGAATAGGATTGCTTTAGAATTAAAGCCATTGGCGATTATGTTCAAGAAAGTGGAGTGAAGATATGAGTCCTTTAAATCCAGAGGGTAAGAATGAACGTGAACCCTATGTAGTAACAAGCAAGGGACATACGGCGGTGGCCATTAATGCGGCTGCCAAAGCAGGAGAATGGATAAAGAGCAGACAGGGTCTCGTGAAGGAGCTGAATACAAAAACTTCAGCACAAGATCTGGTTACGGAAGTTGATAAAGGCGTTGAGCAAATGATCCGCAGGCTGATCCTGACACATTTTCCCGACCATGCCATTCTCGGGGAAGAGGGGGTTTCGCCGGGAGCAGCAGCGGCTACCGCTGCATTGGAAGAAGCTCGTGAGCATGAATATTTGTGGATTGTAGATCCTGTAGATGGTACGACTAATTTCGTACACGGATTTCCTTTTTACTGTGTCTCCATAGCATTGGTGATTCGCGGTGAACTAACAGTAGGCGTTATTTATGATCCGACTCGTGATGAAATGTTCGTCGCTGAAAAAGGAAAGGGAGCTTACATGCACGGTGTCCCTACCTCGGTCTCTACGGAGACTGATTTTGGAGACAGCCTGATTGCTATGGGCTTTCCTCCGGATCGTGAGTTTGCACAACCTGTGAATATGGCCGGACTGCAAAGTATTCTTCCGCAGATTCGTGGTATTCGTGCCGGAGGCGCGGCTGCTCTACATTTAGCTTATGTGGCGGCAGGCCGTGTAGATGGCTATTGGGAAGTGGGCTTAAGCCCTTGGGACTGTGCAGCAGGAGTACTGCTTGTACTTGAATCAGGAGGCAAGATTACGGATACCCTAGGACGTTCATATGATATTGGTACACGCCATGTAGTAGCAAGTAATGGCCACATTCACGAATATTTGGTTTCGTCACTGAAGAATGCTGAAGCAACAGGATATAAGCTTTAGGGAGGACGATACAGCATGAGTGAGAAGGATGATTTGGAACGCAAGCTGAGCGAAATGTTGGTAGATGGTGAGATGGAACAAGGCGATCGTACGGCTAAGGAAATCCGGGAAATCTCACCTAAATATGAAATTCGTATTCAGACTACGCTCGATCCTATTGTGGAAGAAACATTACGTTATCGTAAGATTGGATATGAGCTGGATGACCGTTATGATAAATATCTGGAGCGTGCAGGGCAGAAGTTAGAGTCAGATGAAGAGTCAGACAATAATAGCCAGTGATTTGCGAGGGGCGGTTTCCTGAATATAGGAGGCCGCTCTTTTGCGTTGCTATCCTGGATGGTAGAATGGAATTAGAACAATTTGGGAGGGATACGATGCTAGGCAATTGGAAAAAAATTTGGGCAGCTGGCATAAGCAGCCTGCTTTTGTTATCTGCGCTGATTAGCGTAGGAGCAGGCACGGCAAATGCGGCTGACACGACTGCGATACAAGACTCTGGGCAAGATGTCTTTCGCATCGTAGCTCTAGGTGATTCCATTACTGCTGGCTACGAGCCAGGAATGACGGACGTGAATACTAAGCCATACGGCTATGCGGAGAGATTGCTTGAGCAGGGCTGGTATCATGGCAGAAGTGCACTTACTAATTATGGTATTCTAGGGCTGACTACGGCCGGATTACGTAATTACACAGGAGCGATCAAGGATGGTTCAGTGATTACTGCTGAAGGAGTTCAGGCAGGTCTCCCAGATCCACGAATAGAGCAGTTCGTGAAGCTAACTCCGCAGATCGCAGCAGAGCTTAAGGAGGCTGATCTGATTACCATTACGATTGGTGGGAATGATGTAAGCAGTCTGTTCTTGCAGTTCAAGGAGCTGACGGATGCGGATTTCCAAACACAGCTGGACCAGCGGCTAGCGGATTATCAAACAAATGTGAAGGCAGTGCTGGAGAATATTCGTGCGGTAAGTCCGCAAACGACGATTATACTGGCCGATCAATATCAGCCTGCCCCTAAGGTTGCGCTTGGTCAAATGTACAACAGATTAATGACGGCAGCGGGCAAATTTACGGAAGCAGCGGATAGTGTAGCTGCAAGCGTGAACCAAGAGGGAGCGAAGGTGCTTGTAGCTCATGTTGCGGCTAAGTTTGCCGGGGTAGAAGGCTCGCTGACACATATTATTGGAGCAGGGCAAACTGATTTTCACCCGACGCAGCTTGGATACGAGACTATTGCTAAGGTCTTTGCGGAGTTACAATGGGGAGAGTATCGCGTTCCTACTGTAGCTACAATGGCTACTGCATCGGTACCGATGTCGATTGTAGTGAAGGGCGTGGAGTTGAATACACCCAATAAGCCTATCCTTAAAAATGGGCAGAACTTTTTGGCGCTAAAAGATATTCTAAATGCCGTGGGCGCAAGCGGGAAGTGGGATAACAAAACCTCCAGCGCTACCATCGTGTATGGTGGAAGAACCGTTGTGATCACCATTGGCTCGAAATTTATTAAGGTGAATGGAGAGAACGTGGCTATTGATACTCCAGCTTTTCTGCAAAAGGTAGGCAAGGAGGACAAAACCTACTTACCCCTTGCCGCTTTGGCGACAGGACTTGGATTCGATGTTAATTACAGCAGCAAACTGCGAACTGCTTTCATAAATCCATAAAGCTGCATACTATACATCATAAGAAATTAAATTAAGCCCGTTAGGAAAAGGTGGATGGAATATTGTCTAGTTCAAAATATAATGCTGAATATATCATCACCATGGATGATATAGTGCGGGAGGGTCATCCCGTACTTCGTACCGTAGCGCAACCAGTGGAGCTTCCATTACACGCGGAAGATCGTGAGGCTTTGCAATGTATGCTTCAATTTCTGAAGAACAGTCAGGACCCGGAGATTTCCGAAGAATATAAGCTGCGCTCTGGCGTAGGTCTGTCGGCGAATCAAATCGGACTGGAGAAGCGTATGTTCGCGATGTATCTTACAGACGAGAGAGGGCGGGCTGTAGAGCATGCTTGGGTTAACCCTAAGATCATAAGCCACTCCTTGTCTATGGTGTACTTACCAGAAAGCGAGGGCTGTCTGTCCGTTGATCGTCCCGTGCATGGCTTTGTACCTCGGTATGAAACCGTGAAGGTGAAGGGTTATGATCTGGAGGGCAAGGAGGTTGTCCTTAAATTTAAGGGCTACCAAGCTATCATCATCCAGCATGAAATAGACCATCTCGATGGGATTATGTTCTATGACCGAATTAACAAGGAGAATCCGTTTAAGCTGCCTCAGGGCGTGGAGATCCGGAACTTATATGAGTAGGAGAGTAACTCTGAATTAAAAAGCGGGCGACCTTACAGCGTAAAGCTGATGGTCGCTTTTTTTTTTTACCTATCGGCAAGATTATAATATTTCAAATATTTTACAAATCAATCGGAAGGATGTACCCTTACAATTAATGGATTTAAATTAGTAATAAGAGGAGGGCGTTAAATGAACTGGAGCAGAATGCCAATTAGAGGATTCGCCAACGAATACAATGATGAGGTTAAAAAGATTGATGAGCAGATTTTGAGTCTGATTCAGGAACGTAAAGCTATAACAGGCAAGAAACGATTATCCCCTGATAGTAAGCTACTTGAGGAATGGGCAACTAGATTCGAGATGAATACTACTCAGATTGTGCAGCATTTGCACCTTATGAATGAAACTGTACCCAGAAGACAATATTGGGAAGAGCCTGGTTTATTGCTGGGAGTGCTTCCGATTGTGAAGCGGACGGTCGTTGAAGAATGCGAGTATATACTTACGCATGCTATGCAGTATGAAGCCTTCAGCATAGTTACTGTGGAAATCAAATATTTAAAAGAAGCTGTAGGACATATCCATCTTCGAACGGCTTTAACGCTTGAAGTGGCGGGTGAGAATGAATATGAAGTGCAGCCGCATGGTGGTCATGGAGGTGGAGCGCATACACAAATGCAATTCTTGGTCGCCCCAACGCTGCCGGAGCATCTGGAGGGTGTAGAGTTTTCACTAGTACCTGGGAGCGAGCAAATGTTAAGACCGTTAATGACTGAGATTACGTTGGACAAGCAGGTGGATTTTACATGAGAGCAGTAGAATATTTGGACTTCCAAACGCTGTTAGCGGATGAAATCCGTAGATAAAGGTGGTCACTATCGCTCACACTCTTACAAAACGATTCTTTGTTTAACCCCTAGACTATATACGGTGTGTTTCTGCTTTTTGCGGTGTGAGCTACAGAGTTATTAGGGAAAACTCCCTGAAAATAACCTATATTCTCTGTAAATGAACAGAATTAGGACCGTGGATGAGTAAAAATGTAGAGCAGCGATCCTCCAATATAGGAGAATCGCTGCTCTTTTAACATTTGCGGTTTATGGGACTGGGACAGCCCCTTAATCTATGCAGCTATTATTCAGCTTATAGAGCACTGCGTTTCATAATCCATTCTTATTTCTCAGTCGCCATAGCGCGGAAGGATTCTTCAGCTGCGATAAGTGTAGCATCAATATCTGCATCAGTATGTGCTGTGGTCAGGAACCAAGCTTCGTATTTCGAAGGGGCAAGGTTAATGCCACGGTTCAGCATATGCCGGAAGAAGCTGGCGAACAATTCGCCGTCTGTATCCTGAGCCTCGTCATAATTCGTAACCGGATGATTACAGAAATGAGTGGAGAACGAACCACGGATGCGGTTGATTGTCAGTGGAATGCCATGACGGTCTGCAGATGCTTTAAGTCCATCGGCGAGGCGGATTGCAAGCCGATCCATTTCTTCGTATACACCCTCTGCACTCAGAACCTCTAAACAAGCAATCCCTGCAGAGATAGACGCAGGATTGCCCGCCATTGTGCCGGCTTGATATGCCGGTCCAAGTGGAGCTACCTGTTCCATAACATGCTTGCGGCCGCCGTAAGCGCCGATAGGCAGGCCGCCACCGATGATTTTACCAAGTGCAGTAAGGTCAGGAGTAATGTCCTCATGATTATCCAGCCCCGCATAGGTTTGTGTAGAACCATAATGGAAGCGGAAGGCAGTAATGACTTCGTCATAAATAACAAGGGAGCCATTATCGTGAGCCAGCTTGCAAAGTCCTTCGAGGAAACCAGGCTTAGGCATCACCATGCCGAAATTCCCCACAATCGGTTCAACCATAACAGCTGCGACATCTTCGCCCCATTTCTCCAGCGCCTCTTTCAGGCTGTCCAGATCATTAAAGGGAACGGTGATTACCTCCTGGGCGATACTGCTTGGAACACCGGCACTATCTGGAATGCCAAGTGTAGAAGGTCCTGATCCTGCTGCTACAAGCACCAGATCAGAGTGGCCGTGGTAACAGCCAGCGAATTTTACGATTTTGCTGCGTTTTGTATAGGCACGGGCTACACGGATCGTTGTCATAACCGCTTCGGTTCCAGAATTGACGAAACGTACTTTATCCATAGATGGAATGGCTTCTTTTAGCATTTTAGCAAGTTTAATTTCGAGCTGGGTTGGGGTTCCGTAAAGAACACCATTTTCTGCTGCTGTCGTAATTGCTTTGGTAATATGAGGGTGGGCATGGCCGGTAATGATCGGTCCATAGGCTTGGAGATAATCGATATATTCATTGCCGTCTTCATCCCAGAAGTGAGATCCACTGGCACGTTTCATAAATACAGGTGCTCCGCCGCCAACGGCTTTGAAGGAGCGGGAAGGGCTATTTACACCCCCAACGATATGCTGGAGGGCTTCGTGATAAAGTTGTTCAGATGTGGAGCGATTCATAATGTGATCATCCTTTCGATTGTTGGTGCTCAAGGGAACGGGCGAACAACGGTGTTTTCCGTTGTCCGCCCGTATTATACCAAGTCACTGCTTTGTGTACATGTGAACTTTGCTTGTCAGGCCCTTAATGGGTCCCGCCAGAACTGCTATTGGAGGTGTTCTCCGGTGTAGGGGTTGGTGTTGGCTCAGGACCATTTATGGTATCCTGTATAAATTCTTTTAGCTTCTTTTCGCTACGAATTCCGATAACCTGTGATCCGTCACTTGTAGTCTCCTCAGTGAGCAGATCCATTGGCGGAATTTGCTCACTGCCACCCATACTGCTATTATACCCTACGCTTGCCAGCTTCCACATATCATTAACTGACATATTGGTTTCAATATAAGGCGTAACCTGCGACAGGATATTTGGCAGCTTGACAATGGAGGTGGTGCTGATCAGCTTATCAGCCACAGCCTTGAGAAAACCGCGTTGGCGCTCGGTTCGAGTGAAATCGGAGGTAGCGTCATGCCGAAAGCGAACATATTGTAGCGCCATGTTGCCGTCAAGATGCTGATATCCTTTTTTTAGATCAATATCATATTCCGGACCGTCTGCAACGGTTTTGTAGACCATATCTTTTTCGACTTCATAATCCACACCCCCAACGGCATCAACCAGCTTGATGAATCCTTGGAAGTCCGTGTAGACATAATATTGAATTGGGATACCGAGCAGATCGCTGACGGTCTGCATCGCAGTATTAGGTCCATAAATAATCGCTGTATTAATACGTTTCTCGCCATGATCTGGAATCGGAACGTACGTATCTCTCAGTATTGAAAATACACTGATTTTCTTCTTCACAGGGTCAAGAGAAGCGACGAGCATTGTATCTGAACGGGGGATTTCCCCTTTCTTCACACCTCGGGCATCTACACCCATTAATAGGATATTAACAGGCTCTGTACCCTCCCACTTAGGAGGCTCAGGGGTATCGACATCAACGGTCTCTGCATTTTGAAAAGGTGAATCTTCAGTATTCGACATGCTACCAAGCTCATTGTAAATGGTTGTAATGTAGAAAATGGCCCCACCGATAATAAGGAGGAGTATAATGGCCAGCGTCCAAAGCAGCGGTTTCTTTTTTGACTTACCAGTCTTTGCGTGCCTTTTCTTTCTAGGTGGCATTTCTCGTTCTTCCTTTCGCATTCACGTTGACTACATTATAATTTCTTTTGGGGATACGTGCAATTTAGGAATAATTCCCCAATCTTAAGAAGGAGTGGATATATCTTGATCGAAGTAGCTATTGGACAAAAAGTACCCAATTTCACTCTTCCCTCTTCCAATGGGTATGAGGTTAGTTTGAGTGATTTCTTGGGCCGAAAGGTCATCTTATATTTTTACCCTAAAAATATGACACCAGCCTGCACGCAGGAGGCCTGCGAATTTCGTGATGCTTTTGATCAAATCACGGCGGTGGGTGCGGTTGTTCTGGGCATTAGTCCGGACTCTTTGGCATCACACGCTAAATTTACAGAGAAGCATAGTTTGCCCTTTCCACTGCTGTCTGATGAGGATCATAAGGTAAGTGAAATGTTCGGCGTATGGCAGCTCAAGAAACTTTACGGCAAAGAATTTATGGGAATTGTGCGATCTACTTTTCTGATTGATGAGCAGGGGATATTAGTGGAAGAATGGCGGAAGGTACGGGTAAAAGGGCATGTCGCAAACACGATAGCAGGAATAAGCGAATCATAAATTTTACTAATTACTTTTTATAGATGTCTATTACATTTTTAACAGCTTATATAAGGTGTTGTCATGATATAGTTTCCTCATAATTGCTTCAAATTTGGAGCAAGAAGAGGTGGTGGAGTGATAATGCTGCATATTGGGCTTGATATCGGATCAACTACTGCTAAATTAGTTGTCATAGAGCGGGACATCATTGTTTATCAAGACTATGTAAGACATTATAGCGATATTAAAAAAGCGGCCCTCTCTCTTCTGTCTGATGTACGTGACAGATTCCCAGAGAGGGGAGCTAGGCTTACTGTAAGCGGTTCCTCGGGGTTGTCTTTATCCAAATTAGGTGGAGTTCCCTTTATTCAGGAGGTGATTGCCTGTACGCAGGCGATCAGTGCGCTGATCCCGGAATGTGACACGGCGATTGAACTGGGTGGAGAGGACGCTAAGATAATATATCTTCGGGGCGGCATTGAGCAGCGTATGAATACAGCCTGCGCGGGCGGAACGGGAGCGTTCATCGATCAGATGGCAGCGCTGCTGCAGACCGATCCGGCAGGCTTAAATGTTTTGGCGGAGAAGCATGAGCGAATCTATCCCATAGCTTCACGCTGTGGTGTATTTGCCAAAAGCGATGTACAGCCGCTGCTTAATGAAGGAGCGCGCCGGGAGGATGTGGCGGCTTCGATCTTTCAGAGTATCGTTAATCAGACGATTAGCGGTCTTGCTTGTGGACGTCCGATTCGAGGACGGGTGGCTTTTCTTGGCGGCCCGCTGACCTTCCTGCCTGCCTTGCGGCAGCGTTTTTCGGAAACGCTGGAGCTGGCGGAGGAGGATATCCTGTTCCCGGAACGCTCACAGTATTTCGTGGCGATTGGAGCTGCGCTCTCCGAAGCTGATCCAGTCGTATTGCCACTTTCAAGCTGGATCACGCGAATTGCGGCGGTTGATTTTACTGCGGATCGAGCTGCGGATGCTGAATTGCCTCCGCTTTTTGAGAATGCCGCTGAGCTTGCAGAATTTCGGCTTCGTCACGGCAAAGCCTCTGCAGCGAGATCAGATTTAGCCTTATATCGTGGACCTTGTTATCTAGGAATTGATGCCGGATCAACCACAACTAAACTCGTGTTAACCGGTTCGGCTGACGAAATTCTCTATACCTTTTATGGCAGCAACAAAGGCAACCCGCTGCATTCGGTCAGCGATGCACTGAAGGAGATCTACCGGGTTCTGCCTGAAGGCTGCCATATCGCAGGATCATATGTGACAGGGTACGGTGAGGGGTTAATCAAGGCCGCTCTGCGGACAGATGGCGGAGAAGTAGAGACTGTTGCACACTACAAGGCAGCTTCCAAGTTCATGCCAGAAGTAGATTTCATACTGGATATCGGTGGTCAGGACATGAAGTGCATCAAAATCCGTGGCGGTGCTATCGACAGCCTTATGCTCAATGAAGCTTGTTCAGCCGGTTGTGGCTCTTTTCTGGAGAGCTTTGCCTCTGCCCTCGGACTTGGGATCGAGGAATTTGCCAAAACTGCACTCGAAGCGACTCAGCCTGTTAATTTGGGCTCGCGCTGCACGGTGTTCATGAACTCTAAGGTCAAGCAGGTTCAGAAGGAGGGCGCATCATTAGCGGATTTATCGGCGGGTCTTGCCTACTCTGTGATCAAGAATGCTCTGCAAAAGGTAATTAAAATCCGCAATCCGGAGGACTTAGGGCGAAATATCATCGTTCAGGGCGGTACCTTCTATAATGAAGCTGTATTGCGCGCCTTTGAGTCCTTGACGGGGCGGACGGTGGTTAGACCGGATATAGCTGGCGTAATGGGAGCTTACGGCTGTGCACTGATTGCGCGTGAGCAAGCAGGGGTTAACGGATCCAGTACGCTGCTTGGACCAGAGGAGCTTGCCAGCTTTAAATATGAGGTCTCCTCAGGCCGCTGTGGCCGCTGTGGGAATAACTGTGCGCTGACGATCAGTCGTTTTCCGGATAAGAGCTTTTATGTGACCGGCAATCGCTGCGAACGCGGCGCAGGAGTCAAAAAAGAGAAAAATGTCCTGCCGAATCTGATGCAGTATAAATATGAACGGTTTTTTGAGTACGAGAGTTTACCGGAAACAGGGGCATGGCGGGGGACCGTCGGGATTCCGCGTACCATGAATATGTTTGAGAATTACCCGTTCTGGCACACTTTTTTCACCAAACTGGGCTATAGGGTGATTCTCTCCCCTAAATCAAGCAAGAAGCTCTTCGAAAGCGGCATGGATACGATTCCTTCAGAATCGATATGTTATCCTGCGAAAATGGCCCATGGACATGTGCAAAGCCTGATCGGTAAAGGTGTCGATTTTATTTTTTATCCAGCGGTGGTGTATGAGAAAAAAGAAGATGAAGCTGCGGATAATCACTTCAATTGTCCAGTGGTCGCCTCTTATCCCGAAGTCATTCGCAACAATATGGATGGGTTAAAGGACAATGGAATCAAGCTTGTCAGTCCATTCCTGACCTTCGATGATATTTCTGCGCTGACCAAAGGGCTGGTGAAGACATTTACCAGCATTCCGCGAGAAGAGATTGCGTCCGCGGTGCAAGCGGGACTTACAGAGGCTGATATCGCCAAAGGTGATGTGCGTACCAAAGGGGAAGAGACCCTTGTGTACCTAGCTGATACTGGAACCAAAGGAATCCTGCTCTGTGGGCACCCTTATCATGCCGATCCTGAGATTAATCACGGGATAGCGGATATGATAACCGGGATGGGACTCGCCGTGCTGACAGAAGATTCTGTCTGCCATCTGGACCACAGCGAAGGGGATGTGGCTGTTGTTAATCAGTGGACCTACCATGCCCGGATGTACCGTGCAGCCCGCCTTGCTGCAGTCCGCTCGGATCTGGAGCTTGTTCAATTGACTTCCTTCGGCTGTGGGATCGATGCGATCACTTGTGATGCCGTACAGGATATTATGGAAAGACATAACAAGGTATATACATTGATCAAAATCGATGAGATCAGCAATCTTGGTGCAGCGCGCATTCGGCTTCGTTCATTGCTGGCGGCAATGCGTGAGCGTGAAAAAGGTAAGGTAGTGCCGCAAAAGCCGCCAAAAGTGCAGGCTAATGTGTTATTTACAAAGGAAATGAAAGAGACCTATACCATCCTTGCACCACAGATGTCGCCTATTCATTTTGAATTGTTTGAGCAGGTGTTTCGCGATGCCGGATACCGTCTGAAGATACTTGAGACGACCGGACCCGAAGAGACAGAAGAAGGTCTGAGATACGTTAATAATGATGCGTGTTATCCGGCAATTGTGACGATTGGCCAGATTCTGTCGGCGCTGAAAAGTGGGGAATACGATCCGGATCGTACTGCTGTGATTATGTCACAGACGGGTGGCGGCTGCCGGGCTACGAATTATATT
The DNA here is from genome assembly GCF_038593035.1 of Paenibacillus sp. FSL R10-2778. Classification (NCBI taxonomy): domain Bacteria; kingdom Bacillati; phylum Bacillota; class Bacilli; order Caryophanales; family Paenibacillaceae; genus Paenibacillus; species Paenibacillus sp. FSL R10-2778. Next base: position 711,160 of record NZ_CP151956.1, read on the forward strand.
TCTTTGCTGCGCAAAGCCTTAAAGGATTCAGACCTTGAACAAATCCCGGTGATTTCACTCAATGCTTCGGGGATAGAGAATCAGCCGGGTTTCCGTATCAGTCTTAAGCTGGCGAATCGGTTGATAGCTGCCGCTTGTTACGGTGATCTTATGATGCGGATGTTAAATCACTTTAGGCCGCATGAGGTTGTTCCAGGAAGTGCTGAAATTCTATTCCGCAAAGGGATGGAGCGTTGCAAGGCAAGCTTATCCAACTTTTCATTCCGAGAATACAAACGCCTGATTCGTGAGATTGTTGCAGAGTTCTGCAAGCTGCCCGTTACAGGTGTTACTAAACCAAGAGTAGGCATTGTCGGTGAGATCCTGATCAAATTTCATCCGGATGCCAATAACCGCATTATAGAGATGATCGAGGCAGAGGGCGGGGAAGCGGTAATGCCGGATTTCCTGGATTTCATTTTCTATTGTGTATATAATCCGATCTACAAAGCTGAGCAATTCGGCAAAAGCAAACGGCTCGGCTATATCAATCCCATGCTGATCTCTTATCTGGAAATTTACCGTAAGCCGATTAAGGTTGCCCTTGAGGATGCGGGGCTGGCTAAAGGACGGGAGAATATTTATGGTCTTGCCGAGAAGGCCAGCCGACTGGTGTCCGTAGGGAATCAGATGGGTGAGGGCTGGTTTTTAACCGCAGAAATGATGGATTTGTTGGATAATGGTGTGAACAACATCGCCTGTATTCAACCGTTCGCGTGCCTGCCCAACCATATCACCGGGCGTGGGATGATTAAAGGTCTTAAGGAATTATATCCGGGTGCAAATATCGTGGCGATTGACTATGATGCTGGAGTTAGCGTAGTCAACCAAGCGAATCGGATTAAGCTGATGATGTCAATTGCCAGCAGCCAGGAAGAGACTAAGCCATCTAATTTAAAACTGCAGGATAAGCCTCAGCAGCAGACTTTACCTGAAAGTTCATACAGCTTAACCTGAGCATTGTTCAGACGAAAAAGCGGGCCAAGGATCTACCTTGGTTCGCTTTTTTTATGCTTTGTGCACTTATGTATGATTTTCATGTTTTTCCTGCAATATAAAATTACCTTTCAGAAAGTTACAGCAAAATATTGACCGAAATTTAGTTAAGGTGTAAAATAGTACGCATGCGAACTATTAGATGGTCTAACTAATTAATTCTTTGGAGGTAAAGATTTGGAAGATAAGGAGCAGCAATTAGATGATATTTTCTCCTCTTTTCGCCGGATTAGCCATGCATTTCAGCAGCTGCTGTGGAAGGATGCTGAAGAGCTGGACATCACACCAACACAGTTGATGGTTCTCCGCAAAATATCTGCAAATCCCGATATTGGCATTACAGATCTTGCCGAGCTATTACATTTGGGGAACAGTGCAGCGAGCGGCGTAGTGGACCGGATGGTGAAAGCCGATTTGATCACAAGACAGCGCTCTGAGGTAGATCGGCGTATATACAACTTGGCGATTACTGAAAAGGGCAGAGAGATCAGGGAAAGAAGTAAGCAATCGCTCAGAAGACACTTACTTCCACTATCCAATATACCTGCCGAGGATGCAGGCGAATTACTTAGGATTCATACCGAAATCATTCAGATCTTAGAGCAGGGGAGAGACAAACAGAATTTATGAGTACAATTACAGGTAACGCTGCAGCGGCAACTAAGGGAATACGTAGAGGACCGATTATTGCAGCGCTCTTAATAGGTGCATTTGTCGCACTTTTGAACCAAACACTTCTTAATGTGGCATTGCCGAGCATAATGGACGATCTAAAAATCGCAACGAATACGGCACAGTGGCTAACAACGGGATTTATGCTCGTGAACGGTGTGCTGATACCGATTAGTGCGTTTCTGGTGGAAAAGTTTACGACCCGCCAGCTATTCATCACCGCGATGTCACTTTTTTCGTTAGGTACACTTGTCTGTGGAATCGGAACAGGCTTTGAAATGATCATGGTCGGCAGAGTCATTCAGGCGGTTGGCGCAGGGATTTTGATGCCGTTAATGAATATTGTGTTTCTTCGCATCTTCCCAATTGAAGAGCGGGGAAAAGCGATGGGGCTAATGGCGGTAGCCATGATTTTTGCTCCAGCTGTAGGTCCAACGTTGTCAGGGTGGGTAGTTCAGAACTATTCTTGGCGCGTATTGTTCTTTATCGTTCTTCCGCTGGCTATTCTTTCTACCTTGCTAGGTATGAAAACAATGCAAAATGTAGGGCAAACAACTTCTCCGAAGCTGGATAAAACGGGTGTTATCCTGTCTACCATTGGTTTTGGGGGATTGTTGTACGGCTTTAGTGATGCTGGAACCGATGGTTGGGGAAGTGCAACAGTCATTACCTGCCTCATTGTGGGTGTGATTGCACTGGCTTTATTCGTATGGAGAGAGCTTAAGGCTGAGACACCACTGCTTGAGTTCCGGATTTTCAGATACAATATGTATTCACTCACGACATTAATCAATATCATCATTACGATGGCTTTATATTCGGGTATGATTTTGCTGCCGATTTATTTGCAGACGATCCGTGGCTTTACGCCAATGGAGTCCGGTCTTATGCTGTTGCCGGGAGCCATTCTAATGGGAATTATGTCTCCAATCACGGGGATTATATTTGATAAAATCGGGGCAAGATGGCTGTCTGTGGTAGGCCTGATTATTACAGTAATTACGACCTGGCAATTCAGCCAGCTTACAGACAGTACGACGTATACGCATATGATTATTACTTATACGGTTCGGATGTTAGGCATGTCGATGTTATCGATGCCGATTGTAACGGCTGGACTTAACCAGCTTCCACAGCGTTTAAGCTCGCATGGTACAGCAATGTCGAATACGTTGCGGACGGTCGGAGGCGCGTTGGGAATGGCGTTGTTCGTCAGTCTAATGACCAATAAGACGAAGAGCACAATCACTGATACACTTATGAGCGGAACGGTTTCGTTAAACGATAAAGCAGCGATGCTTAAGCTTACGCAAGAGGCTACAATTAGCGGGGTTACGCATGCCTTTAACATTGCTACCTGGATCACTGTAGTTGCTTTGGTATTGGCTTTCTTTATTAAAAAGACTTCACCGCAGCCAGACTTCCTGAAGACGGAAGAAGTGCAGCCACAGCAGGACAATCAATAAAAAACTGGGTTAACAAAGAATGGAAAAAGGAGCGTCCTACGAACTGTTATGGTTCCGTAGGGCGCTTCTTTTGTTGTGATGCTATTAGTTAGCTGGAGACACAGCTGCAGGATCGCTCCAACGTTTCAGATGTGGCAGCTGCTCCGCGAGAAGTTTACGGGCAACATTCTCATCCATTCTTTCTTCGACCATATAGCCTGTACAAATGTCAGCCATTTCTTGCAACGTGATGTTAGGCTGTTTGAATGCGCCATTCTCATAGCAGTACACGCAGTAATCTTCGATCTTGTTGCCATTCTGGTCCGTTCCAAGCAATTCCGCCGTAGGCATTGGCATCCCACAGCTTTGACAAATTTTAAGATCTCCTTGCTCTACATGTTCATGTCCCATATTTAACACTCCTTTAAAGGTATGCAAGCTCTCTAGCGCCCGCTTTAAGTTCAGTATAGAACAATAAACCTGACGGCATTCCGTCAGGTTTATTGTTAGGTTATATATTTTGCTGCTATGCCTGCTGCAATCTGCCCCAGCTTTTGCCGAATATGCGGTGGCTCTAAGATTTCTACATGCATCCCGAAGCTTAGCAGGAATCCATACAGCCATCCATCCTCAGGATAGTTGATGGTAACCTTGTAACCTCCATTACCGTCGGGCAGTAGCTCGGTAGAATCAAACCGCTCTTCCGCTAGATGTTTGCTTTCAGCCTTAAACTGCAAAACGATGGGTGTTGCTGTTGTTACGGTTGATCTCTGATACTCGTTGCTCCAAGGCAGCTCGCTTGCATCCACATCTTTTGCAATAAAAACTTGGGTATTCTTAACGAGCTCTCTCATGCGCAACAGCTTAAATAGACGGAAATCCTGACGATTGAGACAAAATCCATATAAGTACCATGCTTGCCCCTTCAGCACTAAAGTATAGGGCTCTACCGAACGCTGGGTTGTCTGACCCGCAGCATCCACATAATCAAAGTTTACGGTCACGCTTTCCTCAAGTGCTTCTTTTAGAGTGGCAAGCTTTTCTTCCAGAATACGTTGAAGACCCCATGGGGAGAAGTCGATGATGAGCTGAGTCGTTTTGCTGCGGAAGGCGGCGGATTGGGAGGGCGGGATTACGCTGCTGATCTTTTCCATGAGCAGAGTATGTTCATTTCCTCCATAAGACGAGACGCTCTGCAGAGCCGTGAAAATATCCGCCAGCTCACGATCCGTCAAAACATTGCGGTCCAGCCGGTATCCTTCCATAAGCCCGATCCCACCGTTCGCTCCCTGATAGGTAACGATAGGAATTCCGGCCCCATTAATGCTTTCAATATCACGATAAATCGTGCGCACAGATACCTCGAACATATCGGCTAGCTCCTTCGCCTGAATTAGGCGGCGGTTCATTAGCAGGATAACGATAGAGAGCAATCGATCTATTTTCAAAAGACAATTCCTTCTTTCCCGGAGATTTCCGTGAAGTAATGCTGTATTTCATCTTAGCAAATCCTTGAAAATAAAGCATTGTCATAAATTAATGATTCGATTAATATCTAATTAGATATATGTATAAATAGATGAAATGAGGTTTATTTTATGAATAATCACTCAGCTGTTGCGATGTTTAGGAGTCATAAGGGATATTCACGATTGTTCACAGCCGGCTTGATCAATGGAATTGGTGATCGTTTTACTAGCGTTGCAGTACTGGCGCTGGTTCTGCAGTTGACGGGATCAGGCATGGCGGTAGGGATTTCGTTAGGTGTGAGACTGTTTCCTTATTTATTTCTGGCCCCGCTTGGAGGCATACTTAGCAGCAAAATTCCACGCAAATATATCATGATAGCTACAGATATGCTGAGGGTCCCAGTAGCCTTAGCCTTTTTATGGGTGGATGGGGAGGAGAAGCTGTGGTTGTTATATATGGCAAGTTTTTTGCTGGCAGCGGGTGAAGCCATTTACAGCCCTGTTCGTAGGTCCACTATCCCCTTGCTCGTCACCAAAGCTTCTCTGCTGACCGTCAACGGACTAGAGCAGTTAATGAGCGGCTGCGTGCTGATCCTTGGAGCGTTCAGTGGAGGGGTGGTGTCGATGTGGTTTGGTCCGGAGGCAGCGTTCATTATGAATGCAGTGTCTTTTTTAATCGCAGCGATGTTCATTTACGGTATCGATTTTCCACAACATTCGGAAATGGCGACGGTGGCTAAGAAGGCTACATATTCTCCTGAGGGGGACTTAGAAAAGTCCGATAAAGAAGCACAATACGGTCGGCTGCGTGCTCTGGGAATGGTAATTGGCGGAAGCTTAACGTTGCAGGTCATTTTCGGTTATGAGCTGTTGGTGCCGTTGCTAAATGGTCTGGATAATGTACTGATCAGTGTCTATGCGATACAGGTATTTCACGCGGGGGATATTGGAGTGGGGGCATTTTATGCGGCGCTTGGCATCGGTCTTAGCCTTAGTTTTTTTACCTCACGTTATTTAATAAAGGGGCTGCTGATTGTAGCCATCGGAGGGCTTTTACTAGAAGGTGTATTACTGATGGGCATCAGTGTCAGCAATCATTTTGCGGCAGCATTTATGTTATACATCCTGCTGTCATTTGCCGGGGGGACGGGGAATGCCTGTCTGGATACGCTCGTTATGCAGGAAACCCCATCTGCTATGCAGCCCTTTGTGTTTGGACTCCTGTCTGCAGTAGGAAATACGCTGCTGGGATTATCTATGCTGTTCGCCGGGTGGCTATTAGAAGGGGTAGAACCAAGAATGGTAGGGTTTGCTGGGGGAGCGGGATTTGCCATAGTTGCGCTTTTACTCGCAGGATACGGGGGGTACGCAGCAAGAAAAAACTTACTTAAAAAGGGCGGTGGCTTCACCGTCCCTTGGAAGTTTTTTTAACCTGAGTCTGTAGCTTAATGGCAGCTTTGCGCGGGAACAGGCGGATGCTTATCTTTTTGCGGTAGCGATACAGGATTACAAGGGCAGCTATAGCTACACCGCCAGAGATAATCCATAGTGCATATAACTCGAATAAATGGAAAATACCCATCCACTGCGGACCAAATACCCGTCCTATGCCAAGAAACAGCACTACCCAGAATAACGCTCCACTATAAGCGTAGAGGGCGAATTTACGGAAGGGCAGCGCAACTATACCAGCAAAATAGCCGGTAAAGTGACGAACGCCTGGAATAAAATATCCGATGGAAATAAGGATACTGCCGTATTTCTCGAACCATTTTTGCGTTTTATCCAGCTTGGCAGGGGAGAACAGCAACCACTTTCCGTATCGCTGGATGAAGGGCATTCCGGCTTTTAAGCCGACAAAATAGGTGAGGGTCATCCCGGCTGTGGTCCCAGCAAACGCCACTAGAATCAACGTTATGAAATCAAGTCTTCCCGTATAGGAAAGAAAACCTGCAAAAGCCATGGTAGTTTCTCCGGGAAACGGCAAGGCAACGAATTCGAGCAGCAATCCAAAAAACAATACGCTATATCCATATTTGCTGAATAATTCTTGTATAAAGTTCAGCATTTCCATAAGATTCTCACTCTCCAAGGGGCAGTTGCCTTATTCTATTTTGAAGCTTGTCTTCATACAATCTACCAAATGGCTTTTGAGCCAATAGAATGCTGGAGGTAGAGAAGATGAAAGGTAACAAAAACACTCACGGCCGCCGAAACTTGATAAGCGGATTGCTTGTTATGGTTGTAATCGTCATCGTAATGCTGGGATGGAACGCAGGGGAGAGTGTAGATTCTTGGATGAATCGTTCATTACAGTCCGCAAGTGCGGAGTCTGTCTCTGTTAAGAATAATCTCCCGTTAGTGGCGATGCAAGAATTGCCTCCTAAAGCAGAGTCCATTGTGACTGCTTCTCCAGAAGTTAAATTGAATTCCAGTACGGCACAAGTATCCAAAGTGTCGACAACATATTCAGCAATTACGGCCGCAAAGAAAGCTTCAAAAACGGTCTATATTACATTTGACGACGGACCGAGTGACAATACCTTCAACGTTCTAAAAATTTTACAGCAGCAAGGTGTGAAGGCGACCTTTTTTGTCCTTGGTAATCAAGCGAAAAGCCATCCAGAGCTAATTAATGCCATATGGGAACAAGGACATGCTATTGGCAATCATACCTATAATCATAATTACCATGATTTATATAGTGGATTCACTGAATTTTGGAGCCAGATTAAAAAGACCGAAGAAATTGTTCGGGGCATTACAGGGGTTCGCCCACAACTTATCCGCGCCCCGGGCGGAACCTTTGATCACTTTGATAATACCTACTTCAATTTGTTGAAGCAAGCCGGTTATATCGTTACGGATTGGACGGTGGACAGCGGGGATTCTAAACGCAAAGGGGTACCGGCGTCAGAAATCTTAAAAGAGTCAACTGCAGATCTGAAGTCCTCTCGGGTTATTCTTCTGCTGCATGATGGCGGCGGCCATCAGGAGAGTGTTAAAGCACTGCCTGATATTATTGCGCGTTATAAGGCTGCTGGGTACAGCTTTGGCCTTTTAGATGAGACGGTGGAGCCTGTACAATTCAGAGTCTCCTCAAAAGCAAATAGCTTGGGCAGAGTGAAACCTTCGGAAGCTTGGATCACCTCGAATATCATACCGAATGCAGAGCTGTTTGCGCCCGGCAAACCTTTGGTGCTGGAGGTTGGAAAGCTGGAGACGAAGCTGGCGCCAGGTGAATATGCTCTGCAAAAAGGGAAATATATGGTGCCACTTCGCGCTGTGATCGAACGGTTGGGAGGGCAGATTAGTTGGGATGCGGGCAGTCGCAGTGGGAAGATTGCCTGGAACGGCAAAGATATCATCGCGGATGTGGCGAACAAGGAACTCCTGTTAAATCTTCCTGATCATGTTCAAAAGATAAACGGTGCCAGTGTGGAGATGATTGGCGGTTCTATCTGGGTATCGCTGCGTGAGCTGCTGGAGACAGCCGATCATCCTCCTTTAAATATAAGCGTGACGGAAGGTGAGCGCCGGGTAATAGCCTTCTGAGATTTAGCGCTCAGGCAGTTTTTTTAAAAGAAAAAAACAATGTCTGGGCACCCTTTTTCATGGGAAGAATAGATAGTAATAAGTTCCTCAGCTGGGAACAAGTCTAGACCCAAAGGAAGGGTGTTCGTTCCATTGTCCTCTTCAAAAAAAGTAGAACACAAATTAAATAACAAGACTGAAAGAGTTAGAAGCTATCCGCGTAGCCGTAGTGCGTTGGCTGAATGGCTGCGGATGCTGACTGTGGCTGGAATTATAGGTGTTTTATATGCATGGCGCGGAGGCGCATCACTCTTATTTCTGCTGATCGCTGTAGGCGTTATCATGGTTGGCGGACTGATTGTTCAACTTTCAGGTCCACGGGCGATAAAGATTGAACGGACAATCACTCCAGTAAGACCGATAGCTGGAAGTACACTGCTTGTGAAGGTGCGGGTGAATTTCTCTGCCCGGCTTCCACTGCCATGGCTGACTATCGCTGATTTTTGGGGGGACAGAGGACATCACAAGCTACTGTTTCCGGGATTTAGACGCTCTTTTGAATACACCTACCTTCTTGAGAACATGCCGCGGGGACATCATCATTTGCAGGGCTGTAGAGTAACCTGGGGAGATTTGCCCGGATGGTTCACAGGCCGATCTGAGCCTGCTGAAGAGCATAGCGTTAAAGTGCTGCCAGCCCCCCTATATTATGGCGGAGCAGTCCCGGACAGCGGCTTTATTAGTGGTGATTCGCTCTATTCCAGAAGGGGAAGAAGCAGCAATGATGAGACCATGGAATCGCGGGAATATGAGCCCGGTGATCCGCTTAGCCGAATTCATTGGAAGAACAGCGCCCGGCTAGGAAATCTGCAGAGCAAAGTTCCAGAGCGTGAAAAGGCAAGAATGAGCTGTATCGTGTTGGCTAATGATCTCAAAAGCTATGAGATTCCAGCCAATGCACTTACACCTCGTGGCAGTCGGGAGGAGCAGCCTCCGGTATTTGAGAAGGCGGTGTCAACGGCGATGGGGCTGATGCACTTTGCTGAGCAGTCAGGTGCTTATGTCCAGTTATTTAGCGGAGGCTGGCCGGAAGGAATGGCTAGGCATGAAGGACTGGGTAAAATCCCAGGGAGAGTGCTGGATATTCTAACTGATATTTCTCCGAATGGAACAAGAACCCTGTCCGAGCTGTTGGAGGATGCTTCTAGAGGCTGGATTCCGGGAATGACCGTTGCTATAGTGACCGGAAGATTAGAGGAACAATCCGCTAAGGTTATCGCTAAATTCTTAGTGCAAGGTGTAAAAGTTGAGCTCTATTATGCTTGGGATCAGCCAGCTCCGCTGCCTGCTGAGGTAATGCTGCAGGAGATCCGCCAGCCTGTGCGGGGAACGGTCGGGGATAGTCTGGGTCGTCTGGGAGCACGGATGTTTTGTCTGGATGATGCATTGCCAGCTTACAGGCTCAGGGAGGTAGAGTACCATGAATCATCCGGAAAACCAACGCTACGGTAAGCGGATACCGGGTGACACAAGCTTCTCTATGAATGAGCACAGTGGGAAGGAACCAAAGCAGCTCCATTTGGAAAAACTGGAGAACAGTCATGCCGGTAAACAGAGAAAGATACCTCTGTATTATCGCATGCTGTTCTCTTTGGCTATTTTGGGGCTGTTTTTAGAATGGCTGCTCCCTTTATATAGAACGACTTCATTGGAAGATACTGCTAGATTGCTGCAGGTTCTGATGATTTCTGCTGCCGTGCTGTTGATGTGGGGAATCCTTCAGATTCCCGGGTGGCTATTGCTAAGTATCCAATGTTTGATGATCGGAACAGCTTGGCTATATCTATGCAGCGAGAGCGTAGGGACAGGATGGCTGGGCATTTATGCAGTAGAAATTCCAAATGATCTGATTTTGCTCTTTTCCGGGCATGTTTCTCAGCTAAGCGAGATCAGCAGACTTTTGATTTTGATTGTTGGCTGGGGGCTGCTGGTATCTTCGGTGCAGCAGCTTGCACTTTTCAGAGGTAGTACGCTGCTGTTTACAGCGGTGACCCTCATTTATCTATTAGTTCTGGATATTGGCTTTGGCGTTAATACGACAACGGATGTTGTAATATCAGTGGGGCTTATTGTATGGATGCAAGCAATGAGTGGTTTGCTCCGTCTGCGGGAACGGGTGGGCAGCTTTCACCTGCCGTATGCCCGATGGGGAGTTTTGGCATTAGCGGCTGCTATATTCGTCATGATGACAGCATGGTTTGGTGGGCAGGTATATGAAGTACGACCGCCTAACCAAACTACACTCCAGTCAACCTTTGAAAAGCTGCAGGAATGGGCTTCGGGCCATATGCCCGAAGATAATGAGGCTATACCTGCAGGAACAACAGGGTATAGTACAAATGATGGAGAACTGGGTGCTCCATTATCACGCAATACCGAGCCAGTCTTCACAGCGTTGACCAGTCAGCGTACCTATTGGCGCGGGGAGAGCATTGCCTACTATGACGGTCGCCGTTGGATCAGAGGTGGTGAGGAGTTTACTCCGCTTAACTTGTCCAGCCTGCCTCAGATTCCGGCGACGGTAACCACCACTAATGGGGGGCGGACTTTGCAACAGCGGATACAATTTGCTATTCCCTCTTCCGGTGGAATTCCTGTATTCAATGCGGGTACCCTAACAGATGTTGAGACAGTTCAACTATCCAATGGCAGCCAGCTTGGTTATGTTCTGGCGAATAAGGACAGGGATACCTTTCGTCTGCCAGATTCGGTGGGGTCAACTCGGATCACTGAGTATATAGTTGATTCTATACTTCCCGAGAGTAATCCAGTACTGCTGCGCGGGTTGGGTGACGCTGATCCACAAGAAATAAAGAATAAATACTTGCAGCTGCCTGATTTATTACCTGAGCGAGTGAAAGCTCTGGCAGAGAAGCTCACAGCTTCCTCGGGCAACCGATATGATTCCGCAACCGCCATTCGGGATTATTTGCAAAACGGGTATTCTTACACGCTGGATACCATGGTTCCGCCAGCTGGGGCTGATTTTGTGGATCATTTCCTGTTTGAGACCAAACAGGGTTACTGTGTGCATTTTGCCACAGCGATGACCGTATTGCTGCGAAGCACAGGTATTCCAGCGCGGTATGTTCAAGGTTATGGACCTGGAACCCAGCAGGAGGAAGCCATGCCGGCGAAGTATTTAGTCACCCAAGGGGATGCGCATGCTTGGGTAGAGGTTTATTTTGCCGGCGCAGGTTGGGTTCCTTTCGATCCGACGCCGGGTCCTGCGCTTGCGGCTGGCTTCCCTGCGCCGGCACGGCCTGCGGCCCCAGCAGTCGCACCGCAAGCAACGCGCAGCGCGGAACTGCCCGCCCTGCCGCTGGCGGGCGGGCCCTTTTCAGCGCCGCTCGCTGCCGCGGCGCTGCTTCCCGCCGCCGCTTGGCGCTGGCGGCGCAGCCTGGCTCTGCTGCTGGCCGCGCGTCGCGGCAGCAGCTTGAGCCGTGAGAGGCAGCTGCGCGCGGCCTCTCTGGCTTGGCACGGGCTGGCGGAGCGGTTTGGACCGCCGCCGCCCGGCGTTACTGGCAGGGAGTATGTGGACTCCCTGCGGATTTACGATGCCGGACTAGACGTGGCCGTCCGGCAGTTTGTCCGCCAGTGGGAGACCCTGGCGTACGCGCCAGCTTCGGCCTCCACAGCCGTGATCTCTGCCCGCGACAATCCCGTAGACTCCGCTCCCGCCCTTGGCGGCGAACCTTCGGCTTCTGATGCGGCCGCGTTTATTCGCGAATGTCTGCTCATTACCTTCCGTTTAACATAAACGGCTAATAACGCTTAGATCCGCTATCTAATTTATGCCATAGCAAGGAAGGTTCTGCATGAAGTTTTATCACTCTCTGATTATGAGAGGCGTGTCCTCCTTTCCTTGACGATGAGAATTAACCATGAGTATAATGAATCCAATAATCAAGGGAGGCACGTAATGAACAAGCCAAATGAAATTATCGTCGTTCTCGATTTTGGGGGACAATACAACCAACTTATCGCGCGCAGAATTCGGGACCTGGGAGTATACAGCGAACTTTTGCCGTACAATACGCCAGTTGACAAGATTAAAGCACTTTCGCCTAAAGGAATTGTCTTCTCCGGCGGACCTAGCAGTGTATACGCTGAAGATGCACCACACGTAGATCCGGCTATTTATGATCTAGGAGTGCCGATCTTCGGTATTTGTTATGGGATGCAGCTGATGGCTCATCAGCTTGATGGTAAAGTAGAACGTTCGGCTAAACGGGAATATGGTAAAGCTGATGTTGACTTTGCAGAAGGAACTGCTTTAGTTGCAGGATTGGAGAACCGCCAGACTGTATGGATGAGCCACGGTGACCATGTAGTTGAGCTTCCAACAGGCTTCAAGCTGGATGCAGGTACAGAAAGTGCTCCAATTGCAGCAATGAGCAACGCGGAGCGCAAACTGTTCGCTGTGCAATTCCACCCAGAAGTACGTCACTCCGTTCAAGGTAACGAGATGATCTCGAACTTCTTATACCAAGTTTGTGGTTGCGACGGCAAATGGACAATGGAATCGTTTATCGATGAAGCCGTTCAAGATATTCGCAATCAAGTCGGAGATAAAAAAGTACTCTGCGCTCTTAGTGGCGGAGTGGATTCTTCCGTTGTGGCTATGCTTATCCACCGTGCAATCGGAGATCAATTGACCTGTATGTTTATTGACCACGGCCTTCTGCGTAAAGGTGAAGCAGAAAGCGTTATGGAGACTTTCGTAGGCAAATTCGATATTCATGTAGTGAAAATCGATGCACGCGATCGCTTCATGAGCAAACTTGCAGGTGTTGAAGACCCTGAGCAAAAACGTAAAATCATTGGTAACGAGTTTATCTACTGCTTCGACGAAGAGTCAGCTAAGCTCGGAGATTTTTCTTTCCTTGCACAAGGTACGCTTTATACGGATATCGTTGAGAGTGGAACAGCTACAGCGCAAACCATTAAATCCCACCACAATGTGGGCGGCCTGCCAGAAGATATGAAATTCAGCTTGATCGAGCCGCTAAACACCTTGTTTAAGGACGAAGTTCGTAAACTCGGTGAAGAGCTTGGCATGCCACGTGCGATCGTATGGCGTCAGCCTTTCCCAGGTCCAGGTCTTGCTATTCGTGTCTTGGGTGAAGTAACAGAGGACAAGCTTACCATCGTTCGTGATTCTGACTACATTCTGCAAGAAGAAATTGCTAAAGCGGGATTAGACCGTGAAATTTGGCAATACTTCACTGCCCTGCCTAACATGAAGAGTGTCGGAGTTATGGGTGATGCTCGTACGTATTCCTACACAGTAGGTGTTCGTGCAGTAACTTCCATCGATGGCATGACCGCTGACTGGGCACGTATCCCATGGGATGTTCTTGAGAAAATCTCTGTACGTATTGTCAACGAAGTTGAGAATGTAAACCGGGTAGTGTATGACATTACTTCGAAACCACCTGCAACGATTGAGTGGGAATAGCATATAGCAATAAGAAACCTGCAGCTCCTTATTTATTAAGGGACTGCAGGTTTTTTTATTAACCGTGAAGCTTGTGACGGACCCTATATAGCAACTTTAGAGAATGTGATAAACTGGGAAAAATAAACTTACAGGAGCCATTAGAATGGGATTCTCACTTATTGGAACACTAATAGCTATGGTTATTCTTGCCCCAAGTTTACTGATGATTAAGTTTCCGCCCGATCATGTTCCCAGCGGTTTAAAAGATGCCGGCATCTTTTACACTCTTTTGGAGAGAGTAGGGCAGTTGGGGTGTATAGCCATTCTTGCGATTTCAAAGGATGACTTTGAAAATGTAGAATTCGGGATCTGGGCTGCACTTATCTTTGTGTTTATCACGATTTATTACGGTTTATGGATTCGTTATATGGTTAAGGGACAGCAATTCAGATTATTATGGGCTCCATTATTGTTTCTTCCGATTCCCATGGCAGTTCTCCCTGTTTGTGCATTTGGATTTGCGGCTATATGGGGCAGATCTTTCTGGTTGGGTATTGCAGTGATTTGTTTAGCTATAGGGCATTTTGCTAATTCTTGGCATAGCTATCAGTATTCCAAAGGGCAATAAGCCAGGGAACACCGAAATTGTTTTATAGGGAAAAATACCCATTTGATAAGGCTTTTGATAGTTAATAAGCTGCATGTTTTAAAGGATTTTGGGGTTGAAGTTAAAGATAAAAATGTATGAATTACGAACAATAGAAAAAATAAAGTCGAAAATGTTCGCTTTTTTCATTGACAACTTATGTGATGTCCCCCTAAAATGATAAAGCACAACAACATAATTCTTTCGTATATTTCCGGGAATAGGCCTGGAAGTTTCTACGAGGTCACCGTAATGACCTGGCTACGATTAAGAAGAGCTGAGCAACCCGTATTGTCCTGAATCTAGGGCTATAGTCATGGGTGCTACTCTTTTTTTCGAGCCGGTGTCGATCAGATACCGGCTTTTTGTTGCTGTCAGCCACAACATACCTTAGGGGGAGAACAATTTGAATCGGTTTTTCAAGTTGAAAGAGAACGGCACTACAGTACGTACAGAGATAATGGCCGGCTTGACTACGTTCATGGCTATGGCTTACATCCTGTCGGTTAATCCGAGCACATTAACAGCATTTGGCCGCATCGATATGGGCTGGTACTCTGTATTTCTAGCGACTGCGCTGGCAGCAGGTATTTTCACCATTGCAATGGGCGTGTTTATAAACTTTCCAGTAGCATTGGCACCAGGTATGGGACTTAATGCATACTTTGCTTCCGTAATTTTGTCTTCTGCAACCTCAGAACATCCATTCACTTGGCAAATGGGTCTGACCGCAGTATTTATTTCCGGTTTGATCTTCATCCTGCTCACGGTTACCCGAGTGCGGCAGATCTTACTGACAGCCATTCCTGACAGCTTGAAGCATGCCATTACCGTAGGTATCGGGATGTTCATTACAATCCTTGGGCTTAAGAACAGTGGTTTGATGACGATTGGTGTCGAAGCTGGTAAAGATATTTCCGCCAATACATTCACAGATGTCCTATCCTTTGAAACAATTATTCATATGGGTAGCCTAGAGAACACTGATGTACAATTGGTAATTATCGGATTGCTTCTTATTTCCATCCTGATGGTACTGCAAGTTAAAGGTGCGATTTTATTCGGTATCTTGGGTACAACCCTCGCGGGTATACTGATGGGTGTAGTTGATTTTGGCTCATTGTCCAGTCCGACAACCCCTTGGGTGCCTGACCTGACGCAATTGAACTTTTTCGAGTTTGACTGGGATGGTATCCTGCACACCGGTATTGTTTCAGCAATCGCAACATTCACTTTTGTAGAATTGTTCGATACATTTGGTACACTTGTAGGTACTGCTCAACGCGCTGGTATTATGGACAACCCTGAAGAAGGTAACAAACGTGTAGGTAATGCAATGTTTGTCGATGCCATTGCTGTTGCTGGTGGTGCGGCATTGGGTACTTCCACTACTACTGCTTTTGTAGAAAGCGCGGCAGGTGTTGCTGAAGGTGGACGTACAGGTCTTACAGCTGTAACAACGGGTGTGTGCTTCTTGCTTGCGTTGTTCCTTGCACCAATAGTAGCTCTGATCCCTGGATCTGCTACAGCCGCAGCATTGATTGTCGTAGGCGTGCTCATGGCACAATCGATTCGCGAAATTGATTTTCAAGATATGGTTGTTGCGATTCCAGCGTTCCTTACTCTAGTAATCATGCCTTTCACTTATAATATTGCTAATGGTATTTCCTTTGGTATCGTAACTTATGTAATCCTTGCTTGTGTAGCTAACCTTGCTGGCAAGAAAAAATACGATATTCACTGGATGATGTGGGTACTTGCTATTCTGATTATTCTCCGTTATGTATTTCTTGGTAGTGCGGGCTAACTCATATATAGCATACAGATGTGCATTCAACGGCTCCTTCATAACTGAGGGGGCCCTTTTTTTATATTTTTGTTGGCACTTAACCATTCAGCCTAGTCTATGTTTCTAGCTTTTCATCATCTATGATTTAGATTATATTGTTGAAGAGGTGATGTTCAGGACGAGGCAGCCTTGGCGTTAGAGTCCAATTTGTTCCCTCCTTGATCCTGATCTCTGTTTATTTTGTACTGAAAATACTTCAAACCCCTAGGTGGTCCTATGGTCTTACCATTTTGTTAGTTCTCTCGCTTTATGCTGATAGAATGGCCTGTTTTTTTGCTCCGGTATTTGCTTTAGCCACTGCGATTCTTCTATTCTATATAAGAGTCTATATAAGAGCCTTGAGGCTTAGGGCGATCCTATGGAATGGAATATTGTGGATGGAAGGGTCTGCGATCCAGATAAGGTTAACATACCCTATATTTATATGCTCTTTTATGAGAAAATCAATCCAAATGATTTCTTAGCAACGGTGAAATACACTAATTCGGGAGCTGTTTTTCAGAAGGGATATGCTTTTGGCTGGACTAAGATGAATATAGGACGAGGTGAGGTTGGGACGATGATCAAGAGTACACGTGCGGCCGTAATGACTGTATTGATGCTGTTATTGTTTGTGCTTCCTGTAACAAGCATTTATGCAGAGGGGAATCTATTGCAGAACCCTGGCTTTGAGGAGGGGGGAGATGATGCGCCTTCTAACTGGACTAAGGATATGTGGATTTCAGGAGACAACTCAGCTCTACTTTCAATCCAATCGGAGGAAGTTCATTCCGGCAGCAAGGCGGCAGTCATTGAGAATATCGAGCCCAATCATTCGAAATGGGTGCAGACGATTGAGGCTACGCCGAATAGTTATTATAAAATCTCTGGATGGATCAAAGTAGTAAGTACAGCAGGCGAGGGAATGGGCGCCAACATTCTTGCCGTTGGAGTAGGCGGGGGGTATCCCAGCGTAACTGA
The DNA here is from genome assembly GCF_038593035.1 of Paenibacillus sp. FSL R10-2778. Lineage (NCBI taxonomy): Bacteria > Bacillati > Bacillota > Bacilli > Caryophanales > Paenibacillaceae > Paenibacillus > Paenibacillus sp. FSL R10-2778. The sequence continues at coordinate 728,273 of NZ_CP151956.1, forward strand.
TACGGCAGGTGAATGGCAGTATCTTGAATATATCGGCCAGACAGGACCGGTGCAGAAGTCATTTGGCATAGGCGCAAGTCTGGGCGGCTACTCTAGCTTGATTCAAGGTAAGGCTTATTTTGATGATTTTGCTGTAGAAAAATTAGACGCGGCTCCCGAAGGGGCTAACGTTATTTCGCTGGATAGTTCAGCGGTTAGTCCAGATGCCGGCGACAAAAAGGCAGACACTCCACATAAAGTATCTCCAACTAAGATGTTGCTGATCTCAGCGCTGTTTAGCGTGTTTTTTGCAGTGCTTTATACTAAGGCATTCCGTAGTGAGAAGCTTATGAAGCAGCCTGAGAATATTTATTCCAAATGGCTGAGCATTGCCATCGGAATTGCTTTTATCCTGAGAGTATGGATTGGTCTTACCGCGCAAGGATATCAGAATGATATGAATACCTTTATTTCTTGGGGACAGCGTATGGTGGATTTAGGTCCAGGCAAATTTTATGAAGAAGGTTATTTTGCCGATTATCCTCCTGGCTATTTGTACATATTGTACGTGCTTAGCGCCATTCGTGGCGTTTTAGGATTCACTCAGGGCTCAGGTGGAGAGAATTTGCTCTTCAAGCTCCCTGCGATCCTTTCTGATTTGGTGCTCGGCTACTTCATTTATCAAATGTCACGCAAAAAACTCGGCACAGGAATAGCTTTCGGCTTAATGTTGTTGTTTCTGTTTAATCCAGCGGTACTTATTAATTCAGCGGCTTGGGGACAAGCAGATTCATTCTTTTTGATCTTCCTGCTGCTCAGTATCCATGGCGCTGCGAACAAAAAGTTTGTTCGCTCCGCAATTTTGTTTGCCTTAGCGACGCTAATTAAACCGCAAGCGTTGATATTCACGCCGGTATTGTTGTTTGCTTTTTATCATCACCGCGCTTGGAAGCAGCTTGGATTCGGAGCTTTGTATGGATTAGGGATCTTCGGATTGCTTGCGGCACCGTTTTTCTGGAATAACGGAGGTCTGGTAGGGATTATTGATCTTTACAAGAGTACGTTATCTTCCTATCCGTATTCTTCAGTGAATGCATTTAATCTGTATGCACTGACTGATCCGATGTGGTCATCCCTTGATCTAACCTGGCTTGGCATTCCATACCGTGTATGGGGCTTCATATTTATTTTAGTGGCTGTAGCTGTTGCGGCATTTTATTCCTTTAAAAAGGATCGCTTGGATCTGACCAAATCCTATTTTATCGGGATGGTGCTTATAGTAGTGGTCTTTGTGCTTGGCACCAAAATGCATGAACGTTATATGTTCCCTGCTCTTATTCTTTGTTTGTTTACTTATATAGAAAGTCGGGACCGCCGCTTTTTATCGCTATTTCTCGGATTCAGCTTAACGCAATACATCAATGTGGCGTACACCTTATCCCACCTGAATGCAGATGTTAGCCCGGGTGCAGACGGAATCGTATTAGTGACTGCTATAGCTAATCTAGCATTGCTGCTTTATATGCTGAATATCGGATACGATTTGTATGTCCGCAAGGGAATAAAACCTCTTCCAGCACCAATTACACCGGAAGAACAATATGAAGAAGATTTGAGAGTTGTCGGGCAAATTAAACCGCATCAGAAGGGAGGGCGATTTAACGATGAAGTTTAAGCGTATAGATTGGATATGCATAATAGCTATTACGGCCGTTTACGCAGCGCTTGCTTTATATAATCTTGGCTCTACTAAATCTCCAGAGACCTTATGGGAGCCTGCTGCCAGTGGTGAAAGCTTCTATGTAGATTTGGGGCAGAGTAAACCATTGGAACGGGTCAATATCTTTGGAGGCGTGGGCACGGGGAAGTTCAAGCTGGAATTCAGCGACAATCCTGAGGTCTGGAGCAGTCCGATGGATGTCAGTGAGGATGTCGGGAATGTCTTCATCTGGAAAAGCCAACCCCTGAACGTTACAGCGAGATATGTGAAGTTAACAGTTACCTCTCCAGGGTTCACTTTGAACGAAATGGCCTTTTATGAGCAGGGGGGAGAAAGAATCCCCCTTCCTATTGCCGGTGTGACACCGGATGCTAACGCTGTACCTAAAAGAGGAGCAGCGGCCAATCTTTTTGACGAGCAGGCGCTCATTCCGGAATATTCTAACTTTATGAATAGCACTTATTTTGACGAGATCTATCATGCGCGAACAGCTTATGAATATACGCACGGGATTGTGCCTTACGAGAATACGCATCCACCGCTTGGTAAGCTGTTAATTGCCATAGGTATGGAGCTGTTCGGGGTCAATCCATTCGGCTGGCGTATTATCGGAACATTGTTCGGAGTTGCCATGTTACCTCTCATATATGTAATGGCGCTTCGTTTGTTTAAGAAAAGCAAATACGCCGCCCTCGCGGCAGGATTGTTTGCACTGGATTTCATGCATTTCACACAGACAAGAATCTCCACGATTGACGTATACGGAGTATTCTTCATTATGTTGATGTTCTATTTTATGCAGCGGTATTACACAATGAATTTCTACAAGCAGCCTTTAAGAAAAACATTAATTCCGTTATTCTGGTCTGGCTTATTCTTCGGAATCGGCGTAGCTTCGAAATGGATTGTGCTCTATGGAGGAGCAGGGCTGGCCATTATGCTGGCTATCTCCCTTTTTGAACGCTACAGAGAATACCAAGCCTCCGGACGCCTGCTGGCAGAGGGGAAGATTAAAGACAAGGAATTGCTGGGCACCTGTCGTGAAGCAGTAGATTCTTTTTGGAAAAAGACTATTATTACGTTGGCTAGTTGTATCGGGTTCTTTGTAATTATTCCAGTAATTATTTATAGCTTATCTTTTGTGCCGGGGTTATCTGCATCAGCAGAGGGCTTCACTATAAAAGGTTTGATTGATTCCCAAAAGAATATGTACAACTACCACAGTCAGCTTGTAGCTACACATCCCTTTGCTTCCTCATGGTGGCAATGGCCGTTTATGAAGAGACCGGTCTGGTTCTTTAGCGGCGGTGAAGGTTTGCCGGAAGGTCAGGTCAGCAGTATAGTGACTATGGGGAATCCTCTTATCTGGTGGACGGGTATTTTTGCGATGCTGGCAACACTGTGGATTACGCTGAAACGTAAAGATAAGAATCTCTACATGATTTGGATTGCCTTCTTCTCGCAATATGTTCCGTGGATGCTTGTCCCAAGAGAAACATTTATTTACCATTATTTTGCTATGGTGCCATTTATGATTCTTGGTATTGTATATATAATGAAGTTGCTGGATACTAAATTCCCTGAGGCCCGTTACGTACAGTATGTCTATGTAGCTGTTGCTTTGCTGCTCTTTATTGCTTTCTACCCGGTACTGTCAGGGATGCAGGTCAGTGGAGATTACGTGAAAGATATGCTGCGTTGGTTCCCTACTTGGGTTTTCTAGGATTTAATAAAAATCTATAAAATAAGTTTATGCATGCAGCGTTATTATGAAGTGTAGATGGATGTAACGCTCCAAAAAGCTTGTAGGAGGAATAAAGGTGAAAGCCAGATATAGTGTGATTGTACCCATGTTCAATGAGGAGCAAGTAATTAGCCATACTTATGAACGTTTGAAAAAAGTAATGGACGAGTGCGGCGATACTTATGAGCTGGTCTTCGTCAATGACGGCAGTCGTGATCGTTCCGCCCAGATGATTCGGGAGATCTGTGAACGAGACGAGCATGTCAAGCTGATTGACTTCTCGCGTAATTTCGGACATCAGGTAGCGATTACAGCTGGCATGGACTATGCCGAAGGTCAAGCGGTTGTTGTTATTGACGCTGATCTTCAGGATCCTCCGGAGGTCATTCTGCAAATGATCGAGAAGTGGAAAGAGGGCTACGACGTTGTATATGCGAAACGCCTGAAGCGCCACGGAGAAACGATGTTCAAAAAGGTCACCGCGAAGCTTTTTTACCGCCTGCTCAGCAGTATGACAAGTGTAGATATTCCTACGGATACAGGCGATTTCCGTCTTATTGACCGTAAGGTATGTGATGTCCTGCGGGGACTTAAAGAAAAGAACCGCTATGTCAGAGGTTTGGTGAGCTGGGTTGGCTTCAAGCAGACTATGGTGGAATATGAACGGGAAGAACGTTTTGCCGGAGAAACCAAATATCCGCTGAAGAAAATGATTCGTTTTGCGTTAGATGGCATCACCTCTTTTTCACATAAGCCGCTTAAGATTGCTACGTATATTGGATTCTTTCTTTCATTTTCTAGCTTTCTCTATTTATTTTTCGTCTTGTTCCAAAGGATATTTTTCACCTCCTGGACGGTTCCGGGCTGGGCTTCCATTGTAGGTGTCAATCTGCTCTTTAACGGTATTGTTCTGATGCTGTTGGGTGTGATTGGGGAGTATATCGGACGGATTTATGACGAGTCTAAAGATAGACCGCTATATATTGTTAGTGAGACTAAAGGCTACCAGAACGAAGAACAACTGGACCGCCGGAAGGACCACAATGATGTCAGATAAGAACTTGCGCGCTGCATTCATACAGTTCCTCAAATTTAATGCCGTAGGTTTGCTCAATACGCTTATTGATTTTGTGATTTTCACATTGTTGAATTCACTAGGGATGGTATACGCATTGGCGCAGGTGATCTCCTATAGTGCAGGCACGGCGAATAGCTTTATTTTGAATAAAAAAGTTACCTTTCGTGATCGCAACCGGGGGAATAAAGAAGGCTTCGACCGCGTACAGCTGGTCAAGTTTATCGTGCTGAATCTGGTAGTGCTCGGAATATCACTGTTGTTAATGCATCTGTTGACAGACAAACTAGGTATTCAAGTCTTGATCTCCAAGGTGCTGGTTACCTTTATCACGGTGATCATCAATTTCTTTGGAAGTCGTAAATGGGTATTTTAAACATTAATTTCAGGCAGAAGGAGTTGCTATGCTTAAAGGCAAGTAGCTGTTTCTGCTTGATTTGTATATAACCATAGAAATAATATACGGAGGTGAATAACATTGCGTAAATTCTCCTATCTACTCATACTGGCTGGGATACTTATCATGTTATATCCGACAGCTAACGAGTGGTACAACGACAGGCAGCAGGAGAAGTTATTAGAAACGGCTGAACTAAGCACTGCCGATAGTACTCCCCAGCCAGATCTGAAGAGCAGGTATGCTGAAGTTACTCAGCTGTTAGCAGAGGAATCGGTTCTGGATGCTCAGGCACAGCCCCAACCCCAAGAGACAGAAAAGCCTGAACCGGAGATTGAAGTCGGTGGCAAAGTAATCGCATTAATTGAAATCGATAAGATTGATTTGAAGCTGCCTGTATTAGAAGGGGCTACAAAAGCTAATATGAAACATGCTGCAGCCCATATGAAAGAAACGGCACCCCTTGGAGAGATCGGGAATGCTGCAATCGCGGCGCATCGGGCTCGAACTACGGGTCGTTTGTTTAACAGATTGAATGAGGTTGTTGTGGGGGATGTTATCACGGTAAAGACTAGTGATCAGGTGTTTAACTATGAGGTGTATGATATTTCTGTTGTAGATCCGAGTGATGTCTCCGTTCTTGACGGGAATGACAAGGATAAGATTGTTACTCTGATTACATGTGATCCGCTAGTGAATCCAACGCATCGGCTGATTGTTCATGCCAAATTAACAAAATGAGAATAGTGAATGACAAGAAAACACAAATACCGGGAGATATTTATAAAATAATGGGTAATCTAGTAAATTAGGTCTTGTTCACAACTATAAATATGATAGTATTATACTATGAAAGCTAAACACGATAACGGCAAACCTTCCGAAAGGTAGGGACGCAAAGCTAAAGGGCCTTTTCCCGAAAGGATGGCAGCCAGCTACCGAATGAAGAGGCTTTTTTTGTTTGTTTCAAATGGATTCTATCAATTATATCTAGTAAAGCTAGAACAGATAGAGCTTATACGATAACGGCAAACCTATCGAAAGGTAGGGACGCAAAGCTAAAGGGCCTTCCCGAAAGGATGGCAGCCAGCTACCGAAAGGAGTTTTATCCGTGAAAAAGGTTTATTTTATGCTGGTGGCGTTGTTCGTCCTAATGACTTCAGTTCCGGTAAGTACAGCTCAAGCTGCAAGTGCAGATGCCAGCTGGTTGATTACATCCAAAGTGGCTCAAGGTGTTATTGGTATTAACTATGATATTCCGAAAGATAAAAGAATCAAACTCATGATCACCAAAGATAACAGCAGCTATACATATAACTTGTATGCTTCTGGACAAGCTGAGGACTTCCCTTTGCAACAAGGAAATGGGACTTATAAGGTTTCTGTTCTGGAGAACACAACCGGCAATAAATACAAAGCATTATATTCCGAAGTAGTAGACGTAACCATGAGTGACTCGAATTCCGTATATTTGGGCTCCGTACAGAATGTGAAATGGAGTTCTTCTGATAAAGCGATTGTCAAAGCTAAACAATTAGTACAAGGCAAAACAACAGACGAAGAGAAAGTTAAAGCGATCTATAACTATGTAGTTGCGAATGTACAATATGATTACTCTCTTGCTAATAGTGTAACTACTGATTATATTCCAAGCATCGATAAGACATTGACTACTAAAAAAGGGATTTGCTATGATTACGCTTCTCTTTTTGCCGCAATGCTGCGGAGTGTAGATGTTCCTGCTAAGTTGGTAATGGGGAATACAAGCTACGTTACGCAATATCATGCCTGGAACGAAGTGTTGCTTAATGGGAAGTGGGTTACCATTGATACTACAGTGGATGCAGGACTTGCAAAGAGTGATAAGAAAACCGATTTAATTAAAGCCTCAAGCAAATATACTGCGGCAAAATACTATTAAGTTCGTCGCTAGAAACATAACTCTATTAAATAAACAACTAGCTTAATTATTAAGCTAGTTGTTTATTTTTATATTAGGGGTTGCTTTTCTATTAATAGTTGGGGTATTATAGGTAAGCGTTGTTAGACAGCGTACAGGCGATATAGACGAGGCTGATAAAAAGCTTCGAAAATAAAGCTTGCATTTCTGAAGATAACATGATATATTATAAGAGTTGCTGCTGAGACATTAAACGGCGCCAACGAGAACTTGATCTTTGAAAACTGAACAACGAGTGAGTAGGAAATCACGCAAGTGAAATCCAAAATTAGAGAATTAATTTTCTCGTCAGATGTTTCAAAATGAGCATATCGCTCTTTTCAATACTAATTGGAGAGTTTGATCCTGGCTCAGGACGAACGCTGGCGGCGTGCCTAATACATGCAAGTCGAGCGGAGTTATTTTGAAAGCTTGCTTTCAAAATAACTTAGCGGCGGACGGGTGAGTAACACGTAGGCAACCTGCCCTTCAGACTGGGATAACTACCGGAAACGGTAGCTAATACCGGATAATTTCTTTTTTCTCCTGAGAGAAGAATGAAAGACGGAGCAATCTGTCACTGAGGGATGGGCCTGCGGCGCATTAGCTAGTTGGTGGGGTAACGGCCCACCAAGGCGACGATGCGTAGCCGACCTGAGAGGGTGAACGGCCACACTGGGACTGAGACACGGCCCAGACTCCTACGGGAGGCAGCAGTAGGGAATCTTCCGCAATGGGCGAAAGCCTGACGGAGCAACGCCGCGTGAGTGATGAAGGTTTTCGGATCGTAAAGCTCTGTTGCCAGGGAAGAACGTCCGGTAGAGTAACTGCTACCGGAGTGACGGTACCTGAGAAGAAAGCCCCGGCTAACTACGTGCCAGCAGCCGCGGTAATACGTAGGGGGCAAGCGTTGTCCGGAATTATTGGGCGTAAAGCGCGCGCAGGCGGCTATTTAAGTCTGGTGTTTAAACCTTGGGCTCAACCTGAGGTCGCACTGGAAACTGGGTGGCTTGAGTACAGAAGAGGAAAGTGGAATTCCACGTGTAGCGGTGAAATGCGTAGATATGTGGAGGAACACCAGTGGCGAAGGCGACTTTCTGGGCTGTAACTGACGCTGAGGCGCGAAAGCGTGGGGAGCAAACAGGATTAGATACCCTGGTAGTCCACGCCGTAAACGATGAGTGCTAGGTGTTAGGGGTTTCGATACCCTTGGTGCCGAAGTTAACACAGTAAGCACTCCGCCTGGGGAGTACGGTCGCAAGACTGAAACTCAAAGGAATTGACGGGGACCCGCACAAGCAGTGGAGTATGTGGTTTAATTCGAAGCAACGCGAAGAACCTTACCAGGTCTTGACATCCCTCTGAATCTGCTAGAGATAGCAGCGGCCTTCGGGACAGAGGAGACAGGTGGTGCATGGTTGTCGTCAGCTCGTGTCGTGAGATGTTGGGTTAAGTCCCGCAACGAGCGCAACCCTTAACTTTAGTTGCCAGCAGGTAATGCTGGGCACTCTAGAGTGACTGCCGGTGACAAACCGGAGGAAGGTGGGGATGACGTCAAATCATCATGCCCCTTATGACCTGGGCTACACACGTACTACAATGGCCGGTACAACGGGAAGCGAAGCCGCGAGGTGGAGCCAATCCCATCAAAGCCGGTCTCAGTTCGGATTGCAGGCTGCAACTCGCCTGCATGAAGTCGGAATTGCTAGTAATCGCGGATCAGCATGCCGCGGTGAATACGTTCCCGGGTCTTGTACACACCGCCCGTCACACCACGAGAGTTTACAACACCCGAAGTCGGTGGGGTAACCCGCAAGGGAGCCAGCCGCCGAAGGTGGGGTAGATGATTGGGGTGAAGTCGTAACAAGGTAGCCGTATCGGAAGGTGCGGCTGGATCACCTCCTTTCTATGGAGAATCGTTCTCTGCAATGAGGACATTCAAATCGGAAGCTAAGCTTCCAAAACTCAGGTTTAGGCCTGTTACTCACTCGTTGCTCAGTTTTGAGAGTTTAAGCTCTCAAGTAAGACTTGATCCTTGAAAACTGGATACCGAAACGAATTTGCGTTTTAGAACATCTTTTAGCAACTTGTGTAAACAAGTAAATGTTATTAGTGAGATGATTCCAAAGAGAATGTCATCGTATGATATTTTCCTGCGGAAAAATCAAGGTTAAGCTAATAAGAGCACACGGAGGATGCCTAGGCGCCAGGAGCCGACGAAGGACGTGGCGAACAACGAAACTGCCTCGGGGAGCTGTAAGCAAGCTTTGATCCGGGGGTGTCCGAATGGGGAAACCCAGCTGTGGTAATTCGCAGTTACTCATACCTGAATACATAGGGTGTGTAGAGGCAGACCAGGGGAACTGAAACATCTAAGTACCCTGAGGAAGAGAAAACAATAGTGATTCCGTCAGTAGCGGCGAGCGAACGCGGAACAGCCTAAACCTAAGAGCTTGCTCTTAGGGGTTGTGGGACGTCTCACATGGAGTTACAAAGGAATATGGTAGGTGAAGAGGTCTGGAAAGGCCCGCGATAGAGGTAAAAGCCCTGTAACCTAAACTGTATTCTCTCCGAGACGGATCCCGAGTAGTGCGGGGCACGTGAAACCCCGTATGAATCCAGCAGGACCATCTGCTAAGGCTAAATACTACCTGGCGACCGATAGTGAAACAGTACCGTGAGGGAAAGGTGAAAAGCACCCCGGAAGGGGAGTGAAATAGAACCTGAAACCGTGTGCTTACAAAAAGTCAGAGCCCTATTAATGGGTGATGGCGTGCCTTTTGTAGAATGAACCGGCGAGTTACGTTTAACATGCAAGGTTAAGCCGAGAAGGTGGAGCCGCAGCGAAAGCGAGTCTGAATAGGGCGAATTAGTATGTGGACGTAGACCCGAAACCGTGTGATCTACCCCTGTCCAGGGTGAAGGTGCGGTAACACGCACTGGAGGCCCGAACCCACGTACGTTGAAAAGTGCGGGGATGAGGTGGGGGTAGCGGAGAAATTCCAATCGAACTCGGAGATAGCTGGTTCTCCCCGAAATAGCTTTAGGGCTAGCCTCGGTATAAGAGTAGTGGAGGTAGAGCACTGATTGGGTGCGGGGTCCGCAAGGATTACCAAGCTCAGTCAAACTCCGAATGCCATATACTTATTGCCGGGAGTCAGACAGTGAGTGCTAAGATCCATTGTCAAAAGGGAAACAGCCCAGACCATCAGCTAAGGTCCCCAAGTGTGTGTTAAGTGGGAAAGGATGTGGAGTTGCACAGACAACCAGGATGTTGGCTTAGAAGCAGCCACCATTGAAAGAGTGCGTAATAGCTCACTGGTCGAGTGACTCTGCGCCGAAAATGTAACGGGGCTAAACACACCACCGAAGCTATGGCTAGATGCTTTGCATCTGGGGTAGGGGAGCGTTGTGTAGGGGTTGAAGGTGTACTGAAAAGAGCGCTGGACACTACACAAGTGAGAATGCCGGTATGAGTAACGAAAAGATCAGTGAGAATCTGATCCGCCGAAAGCCCAAGGTTTCCTGAGGAAGGCTCGTCCGCTCAGGGTAAGTCGGGACCTAAGGCGAGGCCGAAAGGCGTAGTCGAAGGACAACAGTTTGAAATTACTGTACCACCGTAATCCGCTATGAGCGATGGGGTGACGCAGGAGGGTAGTGACGCGGACTGATGGATGTCCGTCTAAGCAGTGAGGCTGATGTGTAGGCAAATCCGCACATCGATAAGGCTGGGCTGTGATGGGGAGCGAAAATTATAGTAGCGAAGGTCATGATCTCACACTGCCAAGAAAAGCCTCTAGCCAGGAGAAGGTGCCCGTACCGCAAACCGACACAGGTAGGCGAGAAGAGAATTCTAAGGCGCGCGGAAGAACTCTCGTTAAGGAACTCGGCAAAATGACCCCGTAACTTCGGGAGAAGGGGTGCCCCGGTAGTGTGAATAGCACGAGGGGGCCGCAGTGAAAAGGCCCAAGCGACTGTTTAGCAAAAACACAGGTCTGTGCGAAGCCGCAAGGCGAAGTATACGGGCTGACGCCTGCCCGGTGCTGGAAGGTTAAGGGGAGTGGTTAGGGGTAACCCGAAGCTATGAACCGAAGCCCCAGTAAACGGCGGCCGTAACTATAACGGTCCTAAGGTAGCGAAATTCCTTGTCAGGTAAATTCTGACCCGCACGAATGGCGTAACGACTTGGGCGCTGTCTCAACGAGAGATCCGGTGAAATTTTAATACCTGTGAAGATGCAGGTTACCCGCGACAAGACGGAAAGACCCCATGGAGCTTTACTGCAGCTTGATATTGAATTTGGGTACGATCTGTACAGGATAGGTGGGAGCCGTAGAAATCGGAGCGCAAGCTTCGGTGGAGGCGCCGTTGGGATACCACCCTGATCGTATCTAGGTTCTAACCTAGTACCCTTACCGGGTACGGGGACCGTGTCAGGCGGGCAGTTTGACTGGGGCGGTCGCCTCCTAAAGAGTAACGGAGGCGTTCCAAGGTTCCCTCAGAATGGTTGGAAATCATTCGCAGAGTGCAAAGGCATAAGGGAGCTTGACTGCGAGACCTACAAGTCGAGCAGGGACGAAAGTCGGACTTAGTGATCCGGTGGTACCGCATGGAAGGGCCATCGCTCAACGGATAAAAGCTACCCTGGGGATAACAGGCTTATCTCCCCCAAGAGTCCACATCGACGGGGAGGTTTGGCACCTCGATGTCGGCTCATCGCATCCTGGGGCTGAAGTAGGTCCCAAGGGTTGGGCTGTTCGCCCATTAAAGCGGTACGCGAGCTGGGTTCAGAACGTCGTGAGACAGTTCGGTCCCTATCTGTCGTGGGCGCAGGAAATTTGAGAGGAGCTGTCCTTAGTACGAGAGGACCGGGATGGACGTACCGCTGGTGCACCAGTTGTTCCGCCAGGAGCATGGCTGGGTAGCTACGTACGGACGGGATAAGCGCTGAAAGCATCTAAGCGTGAAGCCCCCCTCAAGATGAGATTTCCCAATTAGTAAGACCCCTTGAAGACGACGAGGTAGATAGGTTGGAGGTGGAAGTGCAGCAATGCATGGAGCTGACCAATACTAATCGGTCGAGGGCTTATCCTATATGTAGAATGCAGATTTGTTTCGGATTCAGTTTTCAGGCATCAAGCCTGTAACACGCTTAGAAATTCATTGTCACTTCTGGTGATGAACCGAATTTCACGCGGCAGCGTCTGTTTCACAGATGCATGTTTGGTGGCGATAGCGGAGGGGTTCCACGCGTACCCATCCCGAACACGACCGTTAAGCCCTCCAGCGCCGATGGTACTTGGACCGAAGGGTCCTGGGAGAGTAGGACGTTGCCAAGCACACGAAGCCATTGTTGATTTATCAACAATGGCTTTTTTGTTCCCTTTATCACTTAATTTAAATAATGTGGATAAGTTATGGGGAATTAACGGAATTATAAAAGTTACTAACATGTGGATGAAATAATAAAATATATTCAAAAATGAAAGTAGTCCCCAATTTATGTGGATAGAGCAGTGGTATATGTGGATACTTCAAGTAAATGCAAGGATATTTTGCATGGCAGGAGGATAAACAATGGACAACAGTAGCAATCTTGTGTGGATAGAAGATTTTTCTGTACATGCGAGCGACACGGATTATCGTTCGCAGGGTAAGTTATCCTTTATTCTGGATATCATGCAATGTGCGGCAGACTTCGCAGTGGGTAATTTGGGGATCAGTGTGGAAGAAATTCTGAATGCAGGAATGGGCTGGATGATGATCACGTTAGATCTTGATTTTAAACGTATTCCCCGCCCGAATGATGTGCTCAGCGTACATACCTGGAGTAAAGGAACTAAAGGGGCACTGTGGCAACGGGATTATCGTATTTTCGATGCAGATCATATAGAAATCGCCACAGCACGATCCATATGGGCTTTAGTAGATATTGAGAAGAGAAAGATACTTAGACCGAACGCTCTCCCAGTTCAGGTTAAGCACTATAATGGCGATTCAGTAGGCGATATGCCTGTTAAGGTAACGATCCCTTCTGATATTACTATGGAAGAAACTTATCGGTATCAGATAAGATATAGTGGGCTGGACAGCAACGGACATTTGAATAATGCCCGATACGGGGATTTATGTTGTGATACGCTCACTTTAGCGGAATGGGATAATGCAGAGTTCACACGCTTCCGGATTACTTATCTACAAGAAGCTAAGTTTGGGGATGAACTGACTATTTTACGTTCAGCTGTAACGGATGATGGTATATATGTACGCGGTCAGAATAGTGATACTGTATATTTTGAAGCATGTATAGCGTTAAAAAGTGTCAAATAGTACGAATAAGTAAGTAATTTATAAATATGGAATATTATTATAAAAGCGATTTCTCCGAAAATCAATCGGGGCAGTCGTTTTTTTTATTGAAAACGGATGATGTTTCTAACATATTTGGAAAATCTTTTTGAGCCTGTCACAATTAAAGGGATCACATTCGTTATATAGTTGTAGTCAATAACAAGGAGGTGATTCTTTGGAACGTCGCAGCCCCGGGGTCCAAGTGAATCAAACAATAATTGAAGAGGCTATCGATCAGGTTCTTGCGGGTAACCGCGAAGCCTATAGAACTATAATACAAGCCTATGAAAGAAAGATTTATACGTATTGCTATTATATTTTGAGAAGTCATGAAGAAGCAGAGGATGCTGTGCAAGATATATTTGTAAAAGTGTATCAGGAACTCAGACGTTATGAGAAACGAGTCTCTTTTAGTGCATGGCTGTATAAAGTGGCCTATCATCATTGTCTGGATCAGGTTCGCAAACGCAAGCGAAGAAACCGTCTGTTGTCGCTATATAAAGAGCAGCAGCCCAAAGCCTATTATAATCCTAACGATGAGGAGCCATTGCAGAAGTTATTTATGGATGACCTGACAGCCGAAGAGAGCAATCTCCTGATTCTTAAGGTGGTTGAGCAGTACAGCTTTGAAGAAATGGGTCAGATTATGGATTGTAATTCAGCTACTTTACGCAAGAAATTTGAACGTCTACGCAAAAAGTTAGTCCGGCAAAGAATGAATGAAGGAGGCAGCCCTCATGGAGAAATGGCAAGATCGAACTGAAAGTCAGAAGATGGAGCACATTCGTCAAACATTCCAAAATCATGAAATGCCGGTAGACAGTTTCAGTGATTCAATTATGAAGCGAATAGGAGACGAGGGAATGGAAAAACGAGCGTCAAGAAAGAATGGAAATAAGTTTCTGAAAAAATCATTGGTGGCTGCCTCGGCAGCAGCAGTGTTGGGTGCAGGGATAATCGGTAGCGGATTTGTATCCCCGGTCATGGCAGAAACATTGAAGCAGATTCCTGTTGTAGGAAGTATTTTTAAGGGGATTGACGATAAAGGTCTAAATGCTGCTGAGGAAAAAGGATTATCTACTGCCCCTAACCAAAGCGTTACCCATGATGGAGTGACCTTAAAGGTTACCGATGCCTATTATGACGGCTCGCGGTTGGCTTTTGCGATTGAACGGGAAGGCATTGATAATGATAAGATGATGGCTGAGATGATTATTGAACCGATTGAGTTCGATCCATCGCTAACAGAACAACATGCGAAAGTGACAATGAACCAGTCCGAAAAAGGGTTGTTGGGTTCAGCAGAAGTGAAATTGCCGAATGGGAAAAAACTGGAGAGCCAAATGTCATCTTTTGGTGATGTTGAGGGAAAAAAGAATGCTATTTTATACGATTACAGAAATCTAAATAATATAGAGGCTTTGGGGGATGAATTTGAATTAAGCATCAGTGTGCCGGTTACACAAATTGCAGAGCCTTTTGTAATCAAGGTGCCGGTGAAAAAAGTAACGGAAGGAATTATCAAGCTTGATCTGAACCAAACAAAAGAGGCAGAAGAATTCAGTTATACGATTACCAAGCTGGAATTAACTCCAGCCACAAGCAGATTACAGCTCAGCGAAGAAGGTAAAGCGCCAACTGTGAAAGAAAAGGATGGATACACAACCTCTGAAATGTTCTATGAAATTGTTGATGAACTAGGTAATGCGTTCTCATCGGGAGGGTCATTTAACTTGCCAGCTATAGTCTATCCTTTGGTAGATAAAGATTTCATACCGTTCGCGCAAACACCAAAGACAATTACAGTTAAGCCGTTTACTTACTCCATTGATGAAAATCATAAAGCATTAAGGGATGAAGAAGGAAAACAAGTTAAACATTATTATCCGGAGCTTGAACAAACGATTCAGGTGGAGCAAAAGTAACTATTAATCCCATAAGCAAAAAAAGCCCGTGTTTGCATAGCAGATACGGGCTTTTTGTTAAAAAATGAGAATTAATAAGCTAGAAAACTATAATATCTTTATATTTCTAAGAGTAACGGTTGTCATCTATAAAAGACGACAACGTAGTCTCTTCTTGTAAAAATTCTAATGGAATGTAGATTTCACTCACCGAGTTTTCGTTATCTGGTCCAAGGTACAATTCACCATAATATTCCAATTCAAATGGAATGGACATCCTGTATTCTGTTTTCGGCAGCCAGATTCCGTAGATATATTTATAGGTAGAAGGGATATCACAAGAGCGGCCTTTATGGATGAATTTCAGATAACGTATGGGTGGTAAGATCTGAAGGGGGAAAGTCTGATTGTGGTCTGCTTTTATAGGACTAAGTTCGCAGGCACACATGATCGAAAACCCATTACTCTCATAGTCATCTGGCCAGAAGCCAAGCTGATAATATTTTTCAGGCTGTATTCTATCCGATATAGTGGCTACCTTATTGAAAAGCAAAGGCCAAGTATCAGAAATGACGGAGAAATCATGGTCTACTTTAACTACGGGTCCTTGAAGTATAATTTCTCCTAAATCAACGAGTTGGGGGGAGAGATCACTATCAGAAAGGACTTGAAGTAGATCCTGTTCATATAGTCTAGGGAGCAAAGGGAGTTTCGTTTCAGTAAGTCTTTTTCGAACAAGAGAGGGAGTCGTGTGCAGCATTCTTTTGAAGGCACGGGTAAAGGTCTCATAGTTACTAAAGTTATAGTCTAATGAGATGTCCTGGAATGAACGTTCTGGCATTCGATGAATGTCTAAGGCTGCTTCAGTGATTTTGCGTCTGGCTATATAGTCGCCGGGTGCTACCCCAGTGACTGCTTGAAATAGACGGGTGAAATGATAAAGGGAGTATCCCATTTCTTTGGAGAGGACAGCTACAGGAAGAAACGTAGTTAAGCGATCCTCAATGAGATCTAAGGCTTGAATGATTAGTTGGCGATTGTTCAAGAGATGTCCTCCCATAACAGTTAATAGAAATGGTGTCTAGCACGATTACTTCAATGATTTGCTGTCCAGTCGCCCCAAACAGCAGCCCAATCGGGAACTGTCACTTCCATTACGCGATCTGCACTAGGAAAATAGGCTTTGATGTCGAGAACCGGTGTGCCCGGATAGGCATCAAGCCCGGCCACCTCCACTATTCCAGAGTCTACATCGACAGACAGGATTGCTGCTACACTTAGCCCAATCGGATTAGGGCGAATAGGGGAACGGGAAGCGAATACTCCAGTTAAGGTCGCATCATAAGGAGGCTGAATCTGTGTAGTCTGCCGGAAATGATCCTCTGCAAACTCATGCAGCCACCAAAGTACTTGGCAATGACTAAACTGAGATAAACCTTTAAGCGCTGGTCTGAATTCCGGGTTGATTTCAAGCCGCAAATTATGTGCTGTACCTCTAACCGATCCTATAGATAATATATTATAGCTTTCTTGTTCATTCATTGACTATGACTCCTTTCGGGTATCAGATATGATCTAGTGTATAACAGAGGCATACGGTAAAGCCTGACGATATTTGCTAACATTCATTTAATGCTATAATGAAATTTGATGTGGAAAGGGGAGCATTATGAAGACATTAGTATTGGCGGAGAAGCCGTCTGTTGCACGCGAGATTGCACGGGTCATGGGATGCAATAATAAACAGAAGAGTTATATTGAAGGTCCAAAATATGTGGTTACCTGGGCGCTGGGTCATTTGGTCGGCCTGGCAGAGCCAGAGGATTATAATAAAAAGTTTGCAACTTGGGCCTTGGAGGATCTGCCGATTTTGCCGGAGAAGACCAAGCTGAAGGTGCTGCGGGAGACCAACCAGCAATATAAAGCTGTCCAGCATCTAATGAAGCGTCAGGACATTGAGGAGCTTATTGTTGCTACAGATGCTGCCCGTGAAGGGGAGCTGCTGGCTCGTTGGATTATGAATATGGCAGGGTGGAAAAAGCCGTTCCGGCGGTTATGGATATCCTCGCAGACTGATAAGGCAATTAAAGAGGGATTTGCAAAACTCCGTCCGGGCCGGGAATTTGATCGGTTGTATGAATCTGCACGTTGCCGCGCAGAGGCGGATTGGATGATTGGACTGAATGTCACAAGAGCTTTGACCTGTAAGTTCGGTTCGCCGCTCTCAGCAGGACGGGTACAAACGCCGACATTAGGGATGATCATGGATCGTGAACAGGAGATTACGGGTTTCCGTTCCGTCGATTTTGAGACGCTGACTGCTGATTTTGGGGATTTCCAAGCGGCATGGCGGGCCAGTAACGGTGATGGTCGAATATTCGAAAAGGATAAGACAGCCAGCTTAAAGGATAAGCTTACAGGACGCAGCGGCCGTATTATTAAGGTACAGAAGAGTGAGAAAAGTGAACCTCATCCACTGGCTTATGATCTGACTGAACTGCAGCGTGATGCGAACCGGAAGTTCGGCTTCTCCGCGAAGCAGACCTCCAGTGTGCTGCAGCGGTTATATGAGCAGCATAAACTTGTCACATACCCGCGTACGGACAGCCGTTACTTAACTTCAGATATGACGGGCACACTCAAGGAAAGACTGGATAGTGTTGCGGTCGGTCCATATGCAGCGTTAGCACGTCCATTGCTGCGCAAGCAGCTGCCGATTACGAAGCGAATCGTGGATGATAGTAAAGTCAGTGATCACCACGCTATTATTCCTACAGAACAGACCGTATTGTTAAATGGTCTGAGTACTGAGGAACGTAAGTTGTATGATCTGATTGTGCGGCGTTTTGTAAGCTTGTTCTATCCGCCAGCTCGTTATGATGCGGTAGCTGTAACCGTCAATGTGGAAGGCGAAAGCTTCCATGTCAAAGGGACGACAGTAAAAGATGCCGGCTGGCGCGAAGTATACGGCGGAGATATGAGTAGTGATGACGAGGAGGAATCTGCGGACGAGCCGGCAGCGGGCAGTGTAAAGCTGCCTGAGCTGCGCGAAGGGGCTGCTGTCACGATTGGCCGCTGTATGGTGCGTGCTGGCCGAACACAGGCACCGAAGCGTTATAATGAAGCTTCGCTGTTGACGCAAATGGAGAAGCACGGCCTCGGAACCCCGGCTACACGCGCGGATATTATTGAGAAGCTGGTAAGCTCCGATACGATTGAGCGGCAAGGTAATCTCCTGCATCCGACAGGAAAAGGTAAGCAGTTAATCGAGCTGGTATCCACTCAGCTACGAACCCCGGATCTAACCGCACGTTGGGAAGCTGAGCTGGAGAAAATAGCGCGTGGTCAAGGCAAACCGGAGCTCTTTTTACAAGGTATCCGCAGTATGGCACAGGAATTGGTAACAGGTGTGAAAACTAGCGGAGCAGAATATAAGCCGCATAATGTCTCTAACAGCCACTGTCCGGAATGCGGTACAAGACTGCTCGAGAAGAAGAGCAAACGAGGGAAGCTGCTGGTGTGTCCTGCAGATAACTGTGGTTACACCCGTGCAGGTGAGAAAAGACTATCGAATCGCCGCTGCCCACAGTGCCATAAGAAAATGGAGCTTAAAGAGGGTAAAGCAGGCATGTTCGTACAATGTCTAGGCTGTGGAATCACAGAGACCTTAGATAAGGATCACAAGCATGTTAATAAACGTGAACAGCAAAAGCTGGTGCAGCAATACAGTAAGCAGGAAAGCATTGGTTCTAACCTTGGGGAACTGCTGAAAGCAGCGCTTGAAGGACAAAAGAAGGATAAGTAGTAGGAATCATCGGATGGTTAGCTTCAATTAAAACGAATGATTAGAATAATGAAGGCTGCTGAGTGTGCTCAGCAGTCTTTTTTCTATCCTAGTAAGTTTATGTGGTCTACGGATAGGCTTTGAATTAGAATGGAAAGCAAATGAGTGGAGCAGGTGATTAGGTGGCAGCTGAGCAGCAGGCGAATCCGTTGAAAGCGGCAGATCGCCCACAGGGGCAAGGAAGCAGCAGGTTTTTCTTTTTGGTTATTGTATTTATGTTTTGGTTCTCTTCTTATATTTATGTGCCGGTGCTTTCACCATATGTTGAGCATTTGGGAGCATCGTATTTTATGGTGGGCATGGTGCTTGGGATATATGGGTTAATGCAGATCCTATTCCGTATACCCATTGGCATCGGTTCAGATTATTTAAATAGGCGGCGGCCGTTTATCTATCTGGGATTGATTGCGAGTGGAGTCAGCTGTTTTCTTTTTATGTGGGGAGCACAGCCGGGTTGGGCGTTGGCAGCACGTGCGGTATCCGGGATAGCAGCATCGGCATGGGTTGTGTACTCTGTGATGTTCGCAGGATATTTTCCAAAAGAGGAAGCTGGAAAAGCGATGGGCATGCTGCAATTCACTACAGTAATCGCCCAATTGACCAGCATGATGATCAGCGGCTATATGGTAGAGCATTGGGGCTGGAATGCCCCCTTCCTGATTGGGGGAATTGTAGCTATTGCGGCACTAATACTTGCGCTTCGGTTACCGGAACAAAAGCAGGAAAAACGGCAAAATGCCATACAGATCAAGGAGCTGGCTGGTGTTGTAAAGGAACCTTTGCTGGTAAAAGTATCACTGTTGTCTGTGCTGGCACACTGTGTGCTATTTATAACGATGTTCGGATATACTCCGAACCAGGCGCTGAATATCGGAGCAAGCAAAGAAAGCTTGGGCTGGCTAACACTTGCTTTTATGATTCCGCATGCCATCGCAACGCTCTACGGCTCACGTCTGTTTGGAGGGCTGCTGGGTGATAGAGGGAAGCTTATGCTAGGCTTCGCGGGAAGCGCGTTGTTTACGCTGCTCATTCCTTCTATGCCGACGTTAGCGGCGCTTTGTCTGACTCAGGTGGGGAATGGTTTTATGCAGGGACTTATTTTTCCGCTGCTGTTGAGTAAATCCGTATCAGAAATAGATCCTTTTAAACGGGCTACAGCTATGGGTTTCTATCAGGCCGTTTATGCGATAGGGATGTCAGCAGGGCCATTCGTAGCAGGTTGGATGAGCTCTGTATATGGCTTGACCGGAGGATTCTGGTTAGGTGGGATTGCGGCGGCGTTGGCTACAATTTTATCCTGGGTATGGATGAAGGATACGAAGCAGAAGCAGCTAAAAGAAACTTAACAGACTTGGCAGAGCGTGTAAGGATGATTGGTTTTTTGTGCAAAAGGGGAATATAATAGAGATAGGAAGCAAGGAGGAGGAGCCCGGGAGAATGGTCAAGGTTGTAATGTTGTGGTTTGTGGTAATTAATATTATCGGGTATGTAGTGATGTCCGAGGACAAGAACAAAGCCCGCAAAAGGCGGGAACGTGTACCTGAGAAAACACTTTTTCTGCTGGCAGCCATGGGCGGCGCACTAGGTGTGCTGATTGCCATGTACCGTAAGCGCCACAAGACGCGTCATACATCCTTCAGGATCGGAATTCCGCTTCTGCTGCTGCTGAATATCTTTTTGTACAGCTATTTTTTAAGATAATAGTCTTTAGGATTACAAACTAGAAAAAGAGGTGGCGTACATGTTATTCTCTAAAATTTTGCTAGCCTATGACGGTTCAAAGGCTTCTAATCAAGCATTGGAGCGCGCAATTGAACTCGCTAAAGTCACACCAGGTTCTATATTGCATGTCGTACACGCATTTGAATTCCCAAGATTTTTTATCGGAGAAGCTCTTGCACCACTACCAGCTTCAGTAAATAAAGAATATTATGATTTGGCAGTGCAGACAACCGAGGAAGTGAAGGGACGCCTTGAGGCTGAAGGCCTGAATGCTGAGGTTGAGCTTTTACAAGGATCTCCTGCGGAAGTGATTTTGAAATATGCTAAGGAAAATGCTATAGACATCATAGTTATCGGCAGCCGCGGGCTTGGCGGTATACGTGAATTTGTTCTGGGCAGTGTCAGCCATAATGTAGTACAAAGCGCTCGTATTCCAGTGCTGGTTGTAAAATAATATAGAGTTCAAAGGGACGCTGATAGCGTTCCTTTTTTTCAATTTAAGGCTGTACAGGTCTTAATCTGGAGCTTAAACACCATAGAGCGCTAGAGGTAGGAGCGTACGGAAAGAAGTACTTCTTCACAAAATATAAGGTTATTGAGAATTTAAATTCGCCCAAAAGCGAACATTTATTATGGTGATTTTACCAATGTTCGTGTTTGAGTTGACATCATGTGTAGGGGATTGTTAAACTGATGTCATGAAGAGCTCGTATAAAACCGGGAATATGGCCCGGAAGTTTCTACCCGGGAACCGTAAATTACCGGACTACGAGGAAATAGGATGCTAGAATGCGATAATGCAGTCCAGATAATGGAGTGATGCATTGTGCAGCTTTCCGCGCTTAATGCCAGTTTGGTGAGAGGCAAGCGGGAGTGTTTTTTCCTAATTCCTTTACTAGTCCGATCCTCCCGCAGCAAAATGCGTCTGGACATCGGGCTTTTTTAATATAAGGAATAAGTTACACGTAATACATCAACCTTATATTATTAAGGAAAACGATAGTCATCCCTGAAGGACGAGAATGTAGTCTCTGCTTGTTCGGATTTACAAGATAAAGATATCTCATACTAGTGATTGGAAGGTAGGTCGAATCATGTCTGTGCAGGTAGCTGTCATCATGGGTAGTAAGTCGGATTGGGATACGATGGAGCACGCTTGTGGGGTGCTGGAAGAGCTGGGTTTGTCTTATGAGAAGAAGGTAGTATCCGCGCACCGTACACCGGACTTGATGTTCCGCTATGCGGAGGAAGCCGCTGGCCGCGGTATTCGTGTGATTATTGCAGGAGCAGGCGGCGCCGCACATTTACCGGGTATGGTGGCTGCAAAGACGATCCTGCCAGTGATTGGAGTGCCCGTGCAGTCGAAAGCACTTAATGGGCTGGATTCGCTGCTCTCCATCGTGCAGATGCCTGGAGGCATACCGGTAGCAACAGTAGCTATTGGTAAAGCAGGCGCTGTAAATGCAGGCCTGCTGGCCGCACAGATCATCGGAGCGTTCGACCCCGAAGTGCAGCAGCGTGTGCAGCTGCGTCGGGATGCGATCCGCGATGAAGTATTGGAAAGCAGCGACAGCTTATGAGGCCGGAGGAGCTGAAGCTGCAGGAGGCTGGCGGCGCAGCTTCGCCAGCCGCACAAGCGTCCGGTGCGGACACCGTCCGGACGCTGCTGCCCGGCTCGACCGTCGGCGTGCTCGGCGGCGGGCAGCTCGGGCGCATGATGGCGCTGGCCGGCAGCGCCATGGGGTACCGCTTCGTGGCGCTGGATCCTGCGCCGGATGCGCCTAGCGGTCAAGTTACGCCGCAGATTATGGCGGCGTATAACGACCGGGACGCGGCGCGGGAGCTGGCCCGCCGCTCGGACGTCATCACGTACGAGTTCGAGAACGTCGACGCGGGCGTAGCAGCGCTGCTGGCGGAAGAATCGTACGTGCCGCAGGGCAGCGCGCTGCTGTATACCACGCAGCATCGGCTGCGCGAAAAAGCCGCCATCGAGGCGGCGGGCGTTCCGGTCGCCCCGTACCGGAAGGTAGACAGCCTTGCGGAGCTAAAAGAGGCGGCGGCTGAACTTGGACTACCTTGTGTGCTCAAGACAGCCACAGGCGGTTATGACGGCAAGGGTCAAGCTGTGATTCGTCAGGAAGAAGAGCTGGAAGAAGCTTTTCGGCAGGTTGCACCCGGTGAGGTGATTCCGGAGCTGGTGCTTGAGAAGTTTGTAACTTTTCAATGCGAAATATCCGTTGTTGCTGCACGTAGTGCATCTGGGGAGGTCAAAAGCTTTCCGCCTTCTGAGAACATTCATGTAAACAATATTTTGCATCTGTCCATTGTGCCTGCAAGAGTGTCAGCGGACATTCAGCGCAGAGCTTGCGAGCTGGCTGAGACTTTAATCGCAGGCCTGAATGCGGTTGGACTGCTTGCCGTGGAAATGTTCGTCACAGCGGACGGTGAATTGTTCGTCAATGAGCTGGCACCAAGACCGCATAATTCCGGCCATTACACCATGGATGCTTGCGTGACCTCACAGTTCGAGCAGCATGTCCGGGCGATTTGTAATCTGCCGCTGGGCGATACAACGCTTTTGACACCTGTAGTTATGGTAAATGTATTAGGTCAGCATTTGGATGGTGCGATTAAAGCGACCTGTACACATGAGGAAAAAGATAATAAGCTGGGTATTGTACCTAAGCTTCATATATATGGCAAGACTGAGAGTAAGACTGGTCGTAAGATGGGTCATATCAATCTGCTGTGCAAGGATACCGGAGACGGCCTATCCTGGGTGGAGCAATCTAAACTTTGGAGGAACTAAAGAATATGATCGAACGTTACAGCAGACCCGAGATGCGGGCCATTTGGACTGAGGAGAATAAATTCAAAGCGTGGCTGGAAGTGGAAATATGCGCTTGTGAAGCATGGGCGGAGCTGGGAGTCATCCCACATGAAGACGCTGCTAAGCTGCGTAAGGATGCTAAATTCGACATCGCACGTATTGATGAAATCGAACAGGAAACACGTCATGACGTAATCGCCTTTACTCGTGCGGTTTCCGAAAGCCTTGGCGCAGAACGCAAATGGGTACACTACGGCCTTACTTCCACAGATGTGGTGGATACAGCACTGGGTTACTTGTTGCGTCAAGCGAATGAGATACTAGAGAAGGATATTATTAACTTCATTGAGATCCTTAAAGATAAAGCTATTGCTTATAAAGATACACCGATGATGGGCCGTACACATGGGGTTCATGCTGAGCCAACTACTTTTGGTCTGAAAATGGCATTGTGGTACGAAGAAATGAAACGTAACCTGGAGCGTTTCCGCCATGCTGCGAACGGTGTGCAATTTGGCAAAATCTCCGGAGCCGTTGGTACGTATGCCAACATCGATCCATTCGTAGAAGAATTTGTCTGCCGTAAGCTGGGTACAAGCCCTGCACCGATCTCGACACAAACTCTACAGCGCGACCGTCACGCTGAATATATGGCAGCTCTTGCTCTGGTAGCAACCTCGCTAGACAAATTCGCTACCGAAATCCGCGCTCTGCAAAAGAGTGAGATTCGCGAAGTAGAAGAAGCTTTTGCCAAAGGTCAAAAGGGTTCATCTGCTATGCCGCATAAACGGAATCCTATTGGCTGCGAGAATATTTCCGGTCTGTCCCGCGTGATTCGCGGACATATGGTTACAGCTTACGAGAACGTGCCGCTCTGGCATGAACGCGATATCTCGCACTCTTCAGTGGAGCGTATCATCCTTCCGGATGCAACGATGCTGCTGAACTACATGCTGAACCGTTTCGGAAACATCGTGAAGAACCTGACTGTATTCCCAGAGAATATGAAGCGTAACATGAATCGTACCTTCGGCGTCCCTTTCTCCGGCCGGATCTTAACCAAGCTGATTGATAAAGGCTTCAGCCGTGAGCAAGCGTACGATACCGTTCAACCACGTGCGATGCAAGCTTGGGAAGAGCAAAAGCAGTTCCGTGATATCGTGGAAGCTACACCTGAAATCACTAATGTCCTCACCCCAGAAGAGATTGAAGATGCATTTAACCCTTCTTGGCACCTTAAGCATGTGGATACCATCTTCCGCAAGCTAGAACTGCTCTAAAAAATAGATGCGTTAATGGTGAACTAAGGAGCTAGGAATAGTACGAGCGGTTAAGGTTGTGCAGAATTGAAATGCAACTGGTCGATAAGGAACGGAGAGAAATTTTGGAACTGTAGAAGCGTTAGCGTTCGCCTTTATCCTCGGATTTCTACCGCGAGAAGCGGTTCAAATCAAGAAATCTGAGGATAACAGCGATCGGAAGTCCAAACATTCCTCGGAGTTACGCCTTTGAGACCAGATAGTTATTAGGGAGATCATTAGTTCAAGGGAGGAAAGGTCATGACATCATCGGCCGTATCCACAGCCGTGGAACTCATCAATGCGCCGCTGCTCTACAAAGGGAAGGTTCGTGAGCTATACGATTTAGGGGAAAATGTACTGATCGTAGTTACAGATCGGATATCTGCTTTTGACTATGTGCTGGACCCGGCAGTCCCTGAAAAGGGCAACGTGCTTAACCGTCTGAGCGCGTTCTGGTTCGGACAGACTAAAGAGCTGATGGAGAATCATGTCGTTCATATCGATGTGGATCTGCTCGGCGACGTAGTTAAGGACAAAGAGGCTCTCAGAAACCGTGTCATGGTGGTACGCAAAGCGGAGCGTATTGATATCGAATGCGTAGTGCGTGGATGCATCACTGGCGGCGGCTGGAGACAGTATCAAGAAACCGGCAAGGTAAATGGTATTGATCTTCCTGCTAACCTCCGCAAAAACGCGCTGCTGGCAGAACCGATTTTTACCCCTGCGGCTAAAAATGATGTAGGTCACGATGAGGATATTCCGTTTGAGAAAATGCAGGAATTAATCGGAGCTGATCTGGCGCTTGAGCTGCAGGAAAAGAGCTTAAAGCTGTTCGCTTTTGCTAGAGAGTATTGTGCTGAGCGTGGGATCATTCTTGCGGACTGCAAATTCGAATTCGGCTTGTTGGACGGTAAGGTGATTCTGATCGATGAGATTTTTACACCGGATGCTTCCCGCTTCTGGGCTAAGGATAAATACGCGCTTGATATTGAAATTGATAGTATGGATAAAGAGCCTGTTCGTACGTATCTATCTGCATCTGCCTGGGACAAGAATAGTAAACCTGATCCGCTCCCACTGGAAGTAGTAGAAGAAACTACACGGCGTTATCTGGGCATTTATCATCGTCTTACTGGCAAGTCTTTATAGTTCAACATAGTGTGTGCACTCATGGGAATAAATTCAGTATATATTTTTGAAGCTAAATGTACTCATTGTAGAATTTCAGTTTCAGAGGGTATGCTCATTAAAATTTAGGAGGAACTACAAGCATATGTTAAAAGCGACGGTATATGTCACCATAAAGAAAAGCGTTCTTGATCCACAAGGGGTAGCAGTACAAGGAGCACTTCATTCGGTAGGCTTCCAAGAAGTTGAAAGCTTGCGTATCGGGAAATATATGGAGCTGACTCTGGATACGGATAACCGTGCTGAAGCGGAAGTTCGTCTCAAGGAAATGTGCGAAAAGCTACTTGCCAACACGGTGATCGAGGATTACCGCTACGAATTGGAGGACTAAACGACATGAAATTTGCTGTACTTGTCTTCCCAGGCTCCAACTGTGATATTGATTGCTACAAGGCGGTAGAGGACAGTCTCGGCGAACCAGTCGACTATGTGTGGCATACAGCGACGGATTTGTCGGCGTATGATTGCATTTTGGTTCCAGGCGGATTCTCATATGGTGATTACCTGCGCTGTGGCGCGATTTCGAGATTTGCTCCTGTTATGGCGGAAGTTGCTAAAGCAGCAGAGCAAGGGAAATACGTGCTAGGCATTTGCAATGGGTTCCAAATTCTTACTGAGGCTGGTTTGCTGCCAGGTGCGCTTCGCCGCAACATGTCGATGAAGTTCCGCTGTCACGATACAGTGCTTAAGGTTGTTAATAATGAAACCCCATTTACTATTGACTATGCTAAAGATGAAGAAATCATCATCCCAATCGCACACGGTGAAGGCAACTACTACTGTGATGACGAGACTTTGGCAGAGCTGAAAGCTAACAATCAGATCGTGTTTACCTATAGCGATAATCCTAATGGCTCCGTAGCCGATATTGCGGGTGTTAGTAACATACAAGGGAATGTGGTTGGCATGATGCCTCACCCTGAGCGCGCGGCTAATAGTTTACTTGGTTCAGAAGATGGCAAAAGAATGTTTACATCCATACTGAAGACTTGGAGGGATCGTCATGACGCAGCAAGTATCCGTTAAGGAACCGACCGCAGAACAGATTGCGGAGCAGAAAATTTATAGCCAGTTCGGTGTGTCGGACAGCGAATATGAGCTGATCAAGTCTTTTATGGGACGTTTGCCGAACTATACTGAAATCGGCGTATTCAGCGTAATGTGGTCGGAGCACTGTGCCTATAAGAACTCCAAACCCCTCCTGAAACGTTTCCCAATTTCCGGACCACGTGTCCTGATGGGACCTGGCGAGGGTGCAGGGATTGTAGATATCGGTGACAACCAAGCGGTTGTTTTCAAAATCGAAAGTCATAACCACCCTTCAGCGGTAGAACCTTTCCAAGGTGCGGCAACGGGTGTCGGCGGGATTATCCGTGATATTTTCTCCATGGGCTCCAGACCTATCGCAATCCTCAATTCACTTCGTTTCGGGAAGCTGGAAAGTGATCGAGTGAAGTATTTGTTCGAGCATGTTGTGTCTGGTATTGCCGGTTATGGTAACTGTATCGGGATTCCAACGGTTGGCGGCGAAATCATGTTCGATGATAGCTATGACGGTAACCCGCTTGTTAACGCAATGTGTGTCGGTCTAATTGATCATGACAAAATCCAACGTGGTGTAGCTAAGGGTGTAGGCAACCCTGTCTTCTATGTAGGCCCTCCTACAGGACGTGATGGAATTCATGGTGCTACTTTTGCATCGGTAGAGCTTAGTGAGGAATCAGAAGCTAAACGTACCGCTGTACAGGTCGGCGATCCATTTATGGAAAAGCTCGTAATGGAATCTTGTCTAGAACTGATCGACAGCGGCATCGTTATCGGGATTCAGGATATGGGTGCAGCGGGTCTTACCTGCTCTAGTGCGGAGATGGCAAGTAAAGCAGGCAACGGTCTGGAGCTGTATCTTGATCAGGTGCCACAACGTGAAGAGGGCATGACGCCTTACGAAATGATGCTTTCAGAATCACAAGAACGGATGTTGTTCGTCGTTGAGCCGAAGGATGAGGCCCAGGCACAAGAAATTTTTGACCGCTGGGGTGTTATCTGCTGTAAAGTCGGTAAAGTTACGGATGATGGCCGCTTGAAATTGTATCATCACGGCGAGGTTGTTGGTGACATGCCAGTAACGGCGCTCGTGGATGAGTGCCCAGTATATAACAAACCCTCTGAGGTTCCTGCTTATTATATTGCGAATGAAAAGGTAGATACCCTTCGTTACGAGGAAGTTACGGATCTGGGCGGTGCATTGCGTACAGTACTTGGATCACCAACCGTAGCAAGTAAAGCATGGGTATACAATCAATACGATTACATGGTGCGGACGAGCACAGCTGTACGCCCTGGATCTGACGCGGCTGTAGTTACCATTCATGGTACTCGTAAAGGACTTGCGATGACTACAGACTGTAATGGCCGTTATGTTCATCTTGATCCTGAAGTGGGCGGACGTATCGCAGTCAGCGAAGCGGCACGCAACATCGTTTGTTCCGGTGCTGAACCGCTGGCTATTACGGATAATCTGAACTTTGGAAATCCTGAGAAGCCTGATGTGTTCTGGCAAATGGAGCGTGCGGTTGATGGTATGGCTGAAGCATGTCGTGTGCTGGATACTCCGGTTATCGGTGGTAATGTCAGTCTTTATAACGAAAATACTACGGGTTCCATCTATCCAACGCCGGTTGTCGGCATGGTTGGTTTAGTAGCGGACACGGATCATATTACGACTCAAGGGTTCAAGCAAGAAGGCGATTCCATTCTTCTGCTGGGAGTGACCAAGGCTGAGCTGGGCGGCAGTGAATTCCAATATGCTGTTCATGGAGTGACCGAAGGTCGTCCTCCGGCTTTGGATTTGGCTACTGAGAAAAAACTGCTGAACGCAGTCCTTACCTCAATTCGTGGCGGTCTGGTGCGTTCCGCTCATGACTTGTCCGAAGGTGGACTAGCCGTAGCGCTTGCAGAGAGCTGTATCAGCGGCGGAATCGGAGCGAACGTTGAACTTTCAGCTAACGGTCTTAGATCTGATGTAGCATTGTTCAGCGAAAGCCAATCACGCATTGTGCTGACAGCCGCTCCTGAACGTGCGGAAGAGCTGAAAGCAGCGATTGCAGCCAGCGGTGTTCCCGTGGAAATCATCGGAACTGTAGGTGGAGACAGACTGCGCGTAAATCTGGACGGCGTGTCCGCACTAGATGAAGCTGTAGCAGAATTGAAATTCGTTTGGGAGGATGCTATTCCATGTCTTATGAAATAAAGACCGGGAAAGAGCAGGAGACTCCTATCCTGTGGACTGGTGACTTTTACAATGAAGGAACGGGCTCGGGAGATATTTTTGACACATTAAAAGAGGAATGCGGCGTTTTCGGGGTCTTCGGACACCCGGAAGCGGCGTCCATGTCTTATTACGGCTTACACGCCTTACAACATCGTGGAGAAGAAAGTGCGGGAATCTGCGTAGCAGACGGCCGCGATTTCAACTATCACCGCGGGATGGGGTTAGTAAAAGAAGTATTCGACAAGGACAAAATAGCCTCATTGGTTGGAGACATGTCCATTGGGCATGTACGTTATTCCACTAGTGGAGACAGTCGCTTAACCAATGCGCAGCCACTGGTATTTAAATATCGTGACGGCGATTTGGCGATTGCTACGAACGGCAACATAGTAAATGAACCGTTGATCCGCAAACAGCTGGAGCAAAGCGGATCGATCTTTCAAACTACGAGTGATACAGAAGTGCTGGCGCATTTAATTGCCCGTTCGCCAAAGGATTTTGTTGAAGCGGCAAAAGATGCGCTGCAGCAGCTCGTTGGCGGGTTTGCTTTTCTGCTTATGACAAATGACAAGTTGATTGTCGCTTCAGATTCCCATGGCTTGCGTCCGCTAGTGATGGGACGGATTGGTGAAGCTTATATTTTTGCTTCCGAGTCCTGCGCATTAGAGGTCATTGGGGCGCAGCTGGTTCGAGATATTGAGCCGGGCGAACTGCTTGTCCTCGACAAAAACGGCCTCTTAGAGGACCGTTTTACCGAACCCAAACGTAAAGCGCTGTGCGCGATGGAGTATATTTACTTCTCACGCCCAGACAGTGATATGAACGGCTCTAACCTGCACTCCGCCCGTAAGCGGATGGGTAGCCGCATGGCACTGGAAGCTTTTGTCGATGCTGATCTCGTAACCGGTGTGCCGGATTCCAGTATTTCAGCAGCTATCGGGTATGCCGAGCAAACGGGAATTCCTTATGAGCTTGGGCTCATTAAGAATAAGTACACTGGACGGACCTTCATCCAGCCGAGCCAAGAACTGCGTGAGCAAGGTGTGAAGATGAAGCTGAGCGCCGTGCGCAGCGTAGTTGATGGCAAACGTGTCGTTATGATCGATGATTCCATCGTTCGTGGCACGACCTCACGCCGAATCGTCAATCTGCTTCGGGAAGCGGGAGCTGTTGAAGTGCATGTGCGGATTACTTCGCCACCGTTCAAGAATCCTTGCTTCTACGGCATTGATACACCAGACCGCCGCGACCTCATCGCGTCCTACAAGACCATTGAGGAAATGTGCGAAGAGATCAACGCCGATTCCTTGGCATTTTTGTCGCCGGAAGGCTTAATCTCTTCCATTGGTGGACACAACAAAGACGACTACAAAGGCGGACTTTGCCTTTCTTGCTTTGATAATGATTACCCGACGCAGGTGGATTTTGGCGGGGCAGAGAAAGATGGCTGCTCGTGTTGACCTCCCCCTAAGTCCCCCTTTCAAAGGGGGATTCCGAAGGGCTCTGCCCTCCGGCCACCCGAAAGCTCGGCGGTAGGAGTTAGGTTATAACTTGCTAAGAAGACTTGGGTACGAGTGCTCGCTTTGTCCCTGTGTGCTTTGCACGGACGGGACACGGCTCCACCCCCCCGCTGCATCCGCCGCCGGGACTGGCTTGCCAAGCTTCCCTCTGTTTGCTTCGCAAATACGAGGGCCGCTTGTCTCGCTTAAGGAGGTGCATGGCGCAGCTCATGCACCGAGGTCTTGAGGTCCGTGTGCAAGGCGCGCACTGCGGCTTGCAGTAGGGACAAAGCGGTGTTTGGAGGGAGTTATGGAGAGGAAGTTTGGAACTGTAGAAGCGTAGCGTTCGCCTTTATGGTTGGATTTCTACCGCGAAGAGCGGTTCGAATCAGGAAATCCAACCATAACAGCGATCGGAAGTCCAAACATTCCTCGCAGTAACTCCCCTACAATCACCCAAAAGCCGAATGCGCCCAAACGCGCTCTAAACTATTAAAAGATGAGGTGTCCAATAGTGTCGGAAGCTTATAAAAACGCCGGAGTGGATATTGCGGCTGGTAATGAAGCGGTAGAACGCATGAAAAAGCACGTAAAACGTACTTACCGTCCAGAAGTAATGACGGATCTTGGTGGGTTCGGAGCGCTGTTTGGCCTCAATAAAGATAAATATGAAGAGCCAGTGCTTGTATCGGGAACCGATGGTGTAGGCACAAAGCTCAAAATTGCGTTCGCGGCAGATCGCCATGACACGATTGGCATCGACGCTGTAGCTATGTGCGTGAACGACATTGTAGTGCAAGGCGCAGAGCCACTCTTTTTCCTCGACTATCTGGCTTGCGACAAAGTGGTGCCGGAGAAAATCGAGGCTATCGTAGCCGGAATCGCTGAAGGCTGTCACCAAGCGGGTTGTGCACTGATTGGCGGCGAAACGGCTGAGATGCCGGGTATGTATTCAGCAGGTGAATATGATATTGCTGGATTCACAGTGGGCGTAGCTGACAAAGCGAAGCTGGTAACAGGCGCTAACATCGCTGCTGGAGACACAGTGATTGGTCTGGCTTCCAGTGGTGTGCACAGCAATGGCTTCTCGCTGGTGCGTAAGCTTTTGCTTGAGCAAGAGGGTTATGGCCTGAATGACGTGCTTCCTGAGCTTGGTGCTCCGCTTGCGGATGTACTCCTTGCACCAACTAAGATTTATGTGAAGCCTTTGCTGGCACTGCTGGAGCAGCTTCCGGTAAAAGGTATGGCTCACATTACGGGTGGCGGATTCATCGAGAATATCCCACGCGTATTGCCTGATAATGTAGATGTGGAGATCAATTACGGATCGTGGCCGATTCTGCCAATTTTCGGGTTGATGCAGAACAAAGGTAACGTAAGCAACCGTGATATGTTCACTACTTTTAATATGGGAATTGGTCTTGTTCTGGTAGTTAGCGCTGCTGATGGAGAACGCGCTCTTGAACTGCTTAAAGCTAGCGGAGAAGAGGCGTATATCATTGGTAAAGTAACAGAAGGGGAACGCAAAGTAACCTTTACTGGAGCTGAAGTGTGATGCAATCAAGTCGAATCGCTGTTTTTGCTTCGGGGCAGGGCAGCAATTTTGCAGCACTGATCGAGGCACAGAAAGCAGGTTTGCTTGGAGACGGCAGGATTGAATTGCTTGTCTCGGACAAGCCGGAAGCGCCTGTAGCACAACGTGCGGAGGATGCGGGAATTCCCGCCCTCCTGCTGCGGCCAAAAGACTTCGCCAGCCGTGAACTCTACGAAGCAGAGATTGTAGCAGAGCTTCAGCGGCGGGAAATCGGGCTGGTTGTGTTGGCAGGGTATATGCGCCTCATTACACCAGTGCTTTTAACGCCGTATGCGGGTCGGATTATTAACATTCACCCATCGCTGCTGCCTGCTTTTGCTGGAAAGGATGCGATCGGACAAGCGCTGGATTATGGCGTGAAGCTGACGGGAGTCACTGTGCATTTTGTCGATGGAGGTATGGATACCGGGCCGGTTATTGCTCAGCGTAGCGTAGTTGTGTTGGATAACGACACGGCAGATTCATTGGCGGAACGGATTCATAAGGTTGAGTATGAGTTGTATCCTGAAGTGGTTGGCGCTTTTGCCAGCGGGAAAGTGGAACTGAGTGGAAGAAAGACGATTATCCGCGAAAAGTAAGCCACACTGTAGCCATTCGAAGTTTTGGATCGACATTTGGTGACAGGCGGAGAGATTTTAGGGTATTTCTCGGGAAATATTGCATAAGCGGCATTATGTGTCGTGTAGTAGGTAATAGAGTCAGATTCTTTCTTATAGTAATTTCCCAAGCTTTTAGATGTCATCACATTAAATCGCACGTACAACCCGAAGGAGGACTATTCAAAGTGAGTATCAAAAGAGCGCTAGTTAGCGTATCGGATAAACAAGGTATCGTGGATTTTTGCCGCGAGTTGTCTGTATTAGGCGTAGAGATTATTTCCACAGGTGGAACAAGCACGCTTTTGGCTAAGGAAGGTGTTCCAGTCATCGGTATTTCCGATGTTACAGGATTCCCGGAAATCATGGATGGACGTGTCAAAACCTTGCACCCGGCTGTACACAGCGGATTGCTAGCGGTTCGTGACAATGAGGAACACACGCGTCAAATGAAAGAGCTTGGTCTGGACTACATTGATCTGGTAGTAGTAAATTTGTATCCGTTCGCGGAAACCATTGCTAAACCGGATGTATCGTATGAAGAAGCCATCGAGAATATCGATATCGGCGGACCGACGATGCTGCGTTCTGCGGCGAAGAACCATGCTTTTGTAAGTGTAGTGGTAGATGCTAACGACTATGCTACAGTGCTTGAAGAGGTTCGCGCAGGTGGAGATACAACGCTGGAAACACGCAAACGTCTTGCGGCAAAAGTGTTCCGTCATACGGCGGCTTACGATGCCTTAATTTCCGATTATTTGGCTAATGTTACTGGCGAACCGCTTCCTGAGCGCTACACCGTGACTTATGAGAAAATTCAGGATCTGCGCTATGGCGAGAATCCGCATCAAAAAGCGGCTTTCTATCGCAAGCCTTTGGCTGCGGGGGATACTCTTACAGCAGCTGAGCAATTGCATGGCAAAGAATTATCCTACAACAATATCAACGATGCTAACGCAGCGCTGCAAATCGTGAAAGAATTTGAAGAACCTGCTGTCGTAGCCATTAAACATATGAATCCTTGTGGTGTAGGTGTCGGTGAAAGTGTATACGAAGCTTATCAAAAAGCTTACAACGCAGACCCAACCTCTATCTTTGGCGGAATTGTAGCCGCTAACCGGATTATCGATGCAGACACTGCTAATCTGCTGAAAGAGATTTTCCTCGAAATCGTATTGGCGCCAGGGTTTACGGATGAAGCACTGGAAATCCTTACGAAGAAAAAGAACCTGCGTTTGCTCAAAATCGGCAATCTTAGCACGGCTAGCGCGCGTAAGAGCAGCTTCGTAGTCACCTCTATTGATGGAGGAATGGTTGTACAGGAGAGCGATGTGCATTCTGTGAACCCGGATGATCTGCAAGTTGTTACGGACCGTAAGCCAACCGAAGAAGAATTGAAACAGCTGTTGTTCGGCTGGAAGGTAGTTAAGCATGTGAAATCTAATGCGATTGTATTAGCGGCGGATGATATGACAGTTGGCGTAGGTGCAGGGCAAATGAACCGCGTTGGCGCGGCAAAAATTGCGATTGAACAAGCTGGCGAGAAGTCCAAAGGATCAGTTCTTGCCTCTGACGCCTTCTTCCCAATGGGAGATACACTTGAAATGGCAGCTAAAGCAGGCATTACCGCAGTTATTCAGCCAGGCGGCTCCATTAAAGACGAAGAATCGATCAAGGTCGCGAATGAGTATGGAATTGCTATGGTCTTCACAGGCGTCCGTCATTTCAAACACTAGAACGCTGGGAGGATTTTATTCTAATGGATATTTTAGTGGTTGGCGGCGGCGGCCGGGAGCATGCGATTATTTGGAGCCTGTCCCAAAGCCCCAAGGTTGGTAAAATCTATTGCGCACCCGGCAACGCCGGGATCGCGCAGCTAGCAGAATGTGTGCCTATCGGTGTGTTCGAGTTCGATCGTCTGACGGCTTTTGCCAAAGAGAAGGAAGTTGGCCTTGTCGTAATCGGACCGGATGATCCGTTAGCAGGGGGCATTGTGGATGCTTTTGAAGCACAGGCTATTCCTGTGTTTGGTCCACGTAAGAATGCAGCTGAGATCGAAGGCAGCAAAACCTTTATGAAGGATCTTTTGCACAAATATAATATTCCGACAGCAGCCTATGAAAAATTTGATGGCTATGAAGCTGCACTGGCTTACTTACGCGAGCAACCGCTGCCGATCGTAATCAAGGCAGATGGGCTTGCCGCAGGAAAAGGCGTGACCGTTGCCTATTCACGGGAAGAGGCAGAGCAGGCACTAGCTGATATTATGGTAACCAAAGTGTTTGGTGAGGCTGGCGCTCAGGTTGTCATTGAAGAGTTCCTAGCGGGTCAGGAAATGTCGATTTTGGCTTTTGTTGATGGAGAGACAGTTCGTCCGATGGCTGCCGCTCAGGATCATAAGCCCGCTTACGATGGAGATAAAGGTCCTAATACCGGTGGAATGGGCACCTATTCGCCTCTGCCGCATATCGACGAGGCGATTATCCAAGAAGCGATTGAGACCATCATTAAGCCAACAGCAAAGGCTATGGTAGCTGAAGGCCGTTCTTTCAGCGGCGTTTTGTTCGCAGGGCTGATGATTTCTCCAGAAGGTAAACCAAAGACCATCGAATTTAATGCCCGGTTTGGGGATCCGGAGACACAGGTCGTGCTGCCTAGATTGAAGAGCGACTTGTTAGAAATCTTTTTGGCAGTAACCGAGGGTAGACTTGCGGATATCGATATTGAATGGAGCGACGAAGCAGCGGTGTGCGTGGTTCTCGCTTCTGGAGGATATCCAGGCTCTTATCCTAAGGGAGTGCCGATCGAAGGGCTTGAGGACAGCCAAGGAGGGCTGATCTTCCATGCCGGTACAGCACGGGGGGCAGATGGCAGCTGGGTAACGAACGGCGGACGGGTCTTAGGCGTGGTAGGCCTGGGTGCTACGATTGCCGAAGCTCGTTCAGCAGCCTATGCTAGGGCTGAAGGAATCTCTTTTTCCGGGAAACAGAATCGCAGCGACATCGCTATGAAGGCTCTGGTATAAGGATAAAGCACTGTATCTAGCAATTTTTTGCGCTTTAAGTCCTAAAAAAGGACTGACAAGTGATAGAAGAAGTGCTATAATACTACACGTACGGGGGAAAATGTGCGGATATATACAGATAAGGGCCTTTCCGATCATGGGAAGGCCCTTTTAAATCGGAGTCCTTCAGACTTTGTGCAGTAACCTTATAAAGGATGCCTCGTGCCTGAAAATGTTGATACTTATAGTGCATACTAGCGATACGCTTATGGCGAATGGCTACTCA
Source organism: Paenibacillus sp. FSL R10-2778 (assembly GCF_038593035.1). Lineage (NCBI taxonomy): Bacteria > Bacillati > Bacillota > Bacilli > Caryophanales > Paenibacillaceae > Paenibacillus > Paenibacillus sp. FSL R10-2778. The sequence goes on from NZ_CP151956.1 coordinate 764,517, forward strand.
CAGATTTAAGGGGGAATTCGTTTTGAGTAAGATTGGAAGAAATGATATGTGTCCTTGCGGAAGCGGGAAAAAATATAAGAAATGCTGCCTAGGGAAAGAAACTTCTGCAGTGGAATCCATCATGCGACTGGTAACAACGGAAGAATCCGCTGCTACTGTGGCTGTGGCCGAGAAACCAGAAGCGGCAGCAATTCCTGAAGCTAAGCTTACCCTAACTACGCTCAAAAAAAAGGTGTCACGTGATCTGAAATGGGAGCATCCGGCGCATGAGCAATTGGCTCTGCATCTTATTGAGACCATGAGAGACAGCTATGACCGGGAGCTAATCTGGGAAGGTCTGGTTCTATGGAATGGTTATTCCCGTCACATCAAGCCTGCAGTGAAGAAAATGGGCTCCTTCTGTGCAGCTATCGAGTTTATCTTGTCTGAGGAATATGGATTCCTTCAAACTCAAGCTGATCTAGCGATCAAACATGAGGTTACTGCACCTACCATCTCCAGAAAAGTTAAAGAGATGCTTAATTATATCGAACAGTATGGCATGGGCGGGGCAGAGGAAGAATTACTTTTGCTCAACGTTTCAGGCACTCCGAAGGATCAGGAACAGGCTTTGCTGCAAAAAGCAATGGAAACTAAAGCATCCAATCGCCGGATACAGCTAGCAGAAGCGGCATTGGAAGTTTATCCGGACAGTCCGGACGCCTATCTCATTTTGGCTGAGGAAGCCGAGAATGAAGCAGATGCCCGTGCTTATCTGAAAGCAGGGATGGAAGCGGGTGCGCGTGAGCTTGGAGAAGCCTTTTTCACTGAGAACAAAGGACATTTCTGGGGTCTTTACGAGACACGTTCGTACATTCGAATCTGCAAAAGCTACGCTGACTCCTGCTGGTTTAGCGGAAATGCAGAAGAAGCACAAAAGACGCTGGAGCACATTCTAGAATTGAACCCAGAAGATAACACAGGTGCACGTTACCTTCTAACGGCAACGTACCTTTACACTAATAAGCTTAAGAAGACCGAGAAGGTACTGGAGAAGTTCGGCAAGGATGCAGCAGCAACAGTAGCATATGACCGTATGGTTTTAGAATATAAGAAGAACGGGATTACTTCCCAGCTCAAAATGCTCTACCGCGTGGCAAAGAATGTGAACAAGCATGTGCCAGATTATCTGTTAGGTATCAAAAGATTACCGCATAACCTGCCTGATTTTGTAGGCGTGGGTGACGCTAACGAGGCTATCGAATATGTTATTGTACATTCACGTTTGTGGACAAGCTTACCAGACCTGGTGAAGTGGATGCTGAAGCAACAGGACTAGTAGGTTTCATAGCGTAGGGATAGCAAATACTAGTAAGAGACTATAGGGTTCCTTTAGTCTCTTTTTCTTTATCACTGATTAGGATGCTTGAAAAAATGTCCTCGGGAGAGTATGTTACAAGAAGTAGAATAACAGATAGATAGTGAGGCGAGAGGGTTATGAGAGAAGAGGAAGACCGAATCGTAGGAATGGAAGATATTGTGCGGGCTCATCACGTACTGCGTGAAGTCATAATCCGGACACCCCTACAACGTGATGCTGTATTGTCAGCCAAGTATGATTGTGATGTGTATTTGAAGCGCGAGGATTTGCAGATTGTACGTTCTTTCAAAATCCGCGGAGCTTATAATATGATTCGTAGTTTGTCAGCAGAAGATAGAGCGAAAGGCATTGTCTGTGCGAGTGCGGGCAACCATGCACAAGGCGTAGCCTATTCCTGTAAGGCGCTTGGAATTAAAGGCAAGGTCTACATGCCAAGCACTACGCCTAACCAGAAGGTTAAGCAGGTGCGGCGGTTTGGCGGTGAGTTTGTTGAGGTCATTCTGAAGGGAGATACCTTTGATGACGCTTATGATGAAGCACTGCAAGCTTGTATAGATCATGGGATGACGTTGATCCATCCCTTTGATGAGCCACGAATCATTGCGGGCAACGGCACCATTGCAATGGAAGTGATGGAGAGTCTGGACAACCCTGCAGACTTTATGTTCGTAACCATTGGTGGAGGCGGCCTGGCAGCGGGCATAGCCACCTATGTGAAGACAGTTAGTCCTTCTACCAAGTTGATTGGTGTGGAGCCACTCGGAGCAGCTTCTATGACGGAAGCGATTAAGCTTGGAGAAGTGGTGACTCTAAAGGAAATTAATAAGTTCGTGGACGGAGCGGCTGTAAAACGTGTTGGCGGATTGACGTACGATATTTGTTCCCGTCATCTGGATGACATCGTGATGGTGCCTGAAGGTAAAGCTTGTACCACGATTCTGGAACTATATAACGAGAATGCCATAGTGGTTGAGCCAGCAGGTTCGCTGCCTATCGCAGCGCTTGATCAATATCGTGATCAAATCCGCGGCAAAACAGTTGTCTGTATCATAAGCGGCGGCAACAACGATATTGACCGGATGCAGGAGATCAAAGAGCGTTCATTGATTTACGAAGGTTTAAAACACTATTTCATGGTGAACTTCCCGCAACGTGCAGGTGCGCTGCGTGAGTTCTTGGGCGAAATCCTTGGACCTCACGATGATATTACCCGTTTCGAGTATATCAAGAAGCATGATAAAGAAAATGGTCCCGCGCTTGTTGGCATTGAATTATTGTCAACGGATGCCTACGAACCTCTCATCGAACGGATGCAGCAGAAGGGCGTCGATTATGTAGAGATCAATAAGGATTCTAATCTCTTTAACATCCTTATTTAATTCTCGCATCCACTTCATAATCACGTTAATGAACATAAATAAGCCCGTCCCTATTCATTTCAGGGACGGGCTTTTGTGATTTCTTTATTAGAGCGGTAACGAAGTCTTACGATATTGCTCGACCTCATCGGTCAATTTATAGCTATTGTCTTTCATTAATTTCATGAAGCTATCCAGCTTTTGTAGAAATGGGCTGTTATCATTATTTTTGGTCAGAATACTGGAGTAAGCCTTTTGCGCCTCCAAATCCATTTCCAGATTGTCATAATGGAAGAGAGGAGTGTTATTCTGGCCGTAAAACGTATTATTCACGTACTTAGTATACAAGGCTTTTACAGCAGAAATTCGGTTTGATTTCGGATGATTTTGAATGAATTGCTCTTGAGATAAAGCTCTGGCTGCAACCTCAGTCCAGGCGATAACTAGCCCGTTGTCCTTGGAAGAGGGCAGGTCCGATTCGGTGGCCATAATGGTAATATAAGCGCTGATATCATTGGTGACGTATAGCTTGTACTTGCGGTAAGCCCCATAATCGATCACCGGGAAAAAAGTACCCTCTGCTGTCTCCAGCTTATATCCGCTTTCGCTGGCACTTTTCAGCAGTGTACGCAGCTGGAGATCATCGGTAATAGCGGCAAGAGAAGACATGCTGGCGCCTGCTTTATAAATGGCGGTGAGCTTCCGCTGGACAGTGCTGGTACTGAATTTACTCTCCCAGGCTTGCAGCGCAGCTTTATGCAGATTCTCAAGCTTCAGCGTCAGCATTGTTGCACGATACGACCCTACCGCATACATATTGGAGTTCAAATATTTTATGGCTTCGGGTAACTTGTCAGAGGTAGATAACAGCGGTAACGCAGCTTTATAGACAGCCTCTGCATGATTATTGCTAGCTGCTTGGGTTATTGCCTTAGCGCCTTCCCTAGGAGGGCTGGTAGCACCTTCGGCGTGAATAGCACTGGGCACTATGCCTAGCCCTAAGGCTATAGCTAGAACGGAGTAGAGAATATAATGCTTCTTAATCATGGAAGTTTCCCCCTATCTATCGGATGGAATAAAATTTTCAGCCTAGAACTCTATTTTTTGAAAAATATAAACTTCAGTCCCAACCCCCCAATGATGCACAGAATTAAGCTTACCCACGGGGATATTGTAATGACCGGAAATAACCGATCGAGGAACATACCGATAAATACAGCAGCTACTGCAATGCCGATATAGATGCCAAGGCTTTTTATATCAAAAGGTTTGGCACTGGGTGCATCGCTTTCCGACAAGGAAGACATCCATTTCATAATGAGTTCAATTAAGATAATGGAGCCTACTCCCACAGCGAGCAGGGTGAAAAGGCTGATCTGTCCGAACATTCCAGGTGAATCGTCAGTCCATTGGAAGAAGAGTCCACCGATTGCCAATATCCCAAAAAGACAGGTCAGAGCTGCGCAGGGAATCATCAAGTAATAGTTCCATTTACTGCGCACCGGGCGCCCGGGAACACTGTCTATGATTTCTTTAAAATAATCGTGCGGATTCTCGCCGAATACTTGCTTGGCATTTTTCCCTTTACGTTGTTCCTTCAACAGCAGCTTGGCCGCATCCAGCAAAAGTTCTTCTCCGCGCAGGGGTTCAATTCGACTGGCCCGCACCGCAAGAATCATATCTTCTAAATAGGAGCGATTGAAGGGCGTCAACTGCTCACGCAGGGCGTTATTTTCCTTAATCATATCTTTCACTTTCATAATTTGGATGTAAACCTCCAGTGTTGTTAATCGGTATAGTCTTTAACCTAGAGTATACGTTTGCATGACAGGTCTACGCAAGGACAACCATTTCTATGGCGATATGCATAATCCTTTTAGAAGAGTGAACACTGATAATGTTGTTGCTTGATCAATATAGCATTGGGAAAGGTTGGGAGCTTTATGGAACATGAGAACAAGAAAGAACAGGGAAGATCCATGGGCAACGGTTTCGAGCCTACGCCCAATAATTCAATGGGGGATTGGGGCGGCTCCGATGGATTCAGCATGTGGGATTCCGCAGAAGATGCTCCCGAGGGCTTGCTTAAGGATTGGGAAGGCAGCCATGAAACCCATGAGATGTTTAACGACAGCTACGATTGATTAACAACCCTGGTCATTCATCTCGAAAAAACAATAGAGCAGCGATCCTCCGATACTGGGGATCGCTGCTCTTTGTTTTTTGGTGGGGTTCTGAAACCCCGGAACCCCGGAACCCCGGAACCCCGGAACCCCGGAACCCCGGAACCCCGGAACCCCGGAACCCCGGAACCCCGGAACCCCGGAACCCCGGAACCCCGGAACCCCGGAACCCCGGAACCCCGGAACCCCGGAACCCCGGAACCCCGGAACCCCGGAACCCCGGAACTCCGGGAACCCCGGGAACCCCGGAACCCCGGGAACCCCGGACCCCGGAACCCCGGGAACCCCGGAACCCCGGAACCGCAGAACCCCAGAACCCCGGAACCCCGGAACCCCGGAACCGCAGAACCCCAGAACCCCGGAACCCCGGAACCCCGGAACCCCGGAACCCCGGAACCCCGGGAACCCCGGAACTCCGGGAACCCCAGAGCTCCCAGACCCCCGGTTGTCGTAGTATCCACCATCTTTCGGACTCAGATGACGTTATTAGCCAAATTATCGCCTTTTCAACACAGTTTCGGACCCCAGTGAGGCTATTGCTCGAAAAGTAGCTCTTATTTGCTGTTTTACAGGGTGATAGCGGCTATGGGGTCCGATAGAATTCAAAAAGTGTGCTAAATCTGCGAATAGGGTCTTCTGAGTCCTATAGAGCTGCTGAATCCGATGGATTCAGCAGCGGGATTTCCGCGGAAGATCCCCCCGAGGGCCTGCTTAAGGATTGGCATGGAACCCATGGAACCCATGAAACCCATGGAACCCATGAAACCCATGAGATGTTTAACGACAGCTACGATTGATTAACAACCCTGGTCATTCATCTCGAAAAAACAATAGAGCAGCGATCCTCCGATACTGGGATCGCTGCTGTGTGTTTTTTGGTGGGGTTCTCAAACCCAAACCCAAACCCAAACCCAAACCTCAAGCACCCCAAACCCCCGGTTGTCGTAGCATCCACCATCTTTCGGACTCAGATGACGTTATTAGCCAAATTATCGCCTTTTCAGCACAGTTTCGGACCCCAGTGACGCTATTGCTCGAAAAGTAGCTCTTATTTGCTGTTTTACAGGGTGATAGCGACTATGGGGTCCGATAGAATTCAAAAAGTGTGCTAAATCTGCGAATAGGGTCTTCTGAGTCCGATGAAGCCGCTGAGTCCGATGAAGCCGCTGAGTCCGATGAAGCCGCTGAGTCCGCTGGAGCTACTGAGTCCGCTGGAGCTACTGAGTCCGATGAAGCTACTGAGTCCGAAGGAACTGCTGAGTCCGAAGGAACTGCTGAGTCCGATGAAGCTGCTGAGTCCGATGAAGCCGCTGAGTCCGAAGGAGCAGCTGAGTCCGATGAAGCTACTGAATCCGCTGGAGCTACTGAGTCCGAAGGAGCTACTGAATCCGATAGAGCTGCTGAATCCCGGATTGGCGGTTTCAATCCACTCGACGTGGGAGCCCCAGAGTCATGTTCATATCTTACGGGATACCCTGTTTGTCGTGCAGACTCTAATGCCCAATACTCCCCGCAGATTATTAAGAATTGCCCCTTGCTGTTGACAATATGAACGAAATCTTTATAATTAGATTATAATTCATACTAAGTTAATCGGAATTCTAATAAATTAAAATAAATTAAATTATAAATATAAATATAATTATAGGAGGATGCGGCAATGGAACGGAATATTGTAATCCGGCATAACGGAGAAGAATTGACGGCGAGCATACATTACCCGAACAAAGAGAAGGGAACCTCTTCGCGTTGCAAGGATAGACTGCCATTAGCCGTGATCTGCCACGGATTTGTGGGGAATCGGATTGGCGTAGACCGGATTTTTGTGAAGGCTGCTCGTGAGCTGGCACAAGAGGGATATATGGTTATTCGTTTTGATTATGTGGGCTGCGGCGAGAGCAGCGGGAATTATGGCGGCGAAGACATGGAATCGATGATCGCTCAGACTAGAGCGGTGCTTGATTACGGAATTAGCTCTGCTGATGTGGACCCACAGCGCGTGACGCTGATTGGCCATAGCCTGGGTGGCGCGGTGGCGCTGCTGACAAGTATTCGCGATCGCCGCGTGAAGAATCTCGTGTTATGGGCCTCTGTTGGTTATCCTTTCAATGATATTGTGAAAATTGTAGGGCGGGAGGCGTATGATCGTGCTGTGAAGAATGGATCAGCCGATTATGTGGGCTACTCGTTTACTCCGGTATATTTTAATTCTTTGGCGGCTTTTCAGCCCTTCCAAGAAGCGAGCAAATTTAGCGGCGATGTACTCGTCATTCATGGCACCTCTGATGATGTCATTCCGGTGGATTACGCTTTTCTTTACCAGAAGCTGTTCTGGACACGTCCCGAAGGACGTTGCGATAAAGAGATCATTTTTCAAGGGGATCACACCTTTTCTTCTGGACCGGCGCAGCAGCAGCTGCTTAAGCGGACTATAGAATGGATGAACGAACAAGAGCATCTGCAGACAGAGTGGCAGAATTGGATGATTTAGGAGAAGGTTTTTATTCGCATTAACTTGCAATAAGCGGTAAAATAAAGATGCACACCATATACTGGGTTATGGAGGTTGGCATCCTATGAAATTACCGTCATTTTTTATTGCGCACGGTTCTCCGCTCCTCGCACTGGAGGATAACGATTATACCCGTTTTCTGGAGCGGCTTGGTCAAGAACTTGAAGCGCCACGCGGTATAGTAGTTTTCTCAGCGCATTGGGATAGCCCTGAACAGCTACTTACCGTTGATGAACTGCACGAGACACAGCATGACTTCTACGGATTCCCTGAAGAAGTTTACACGCTGACCTATCCGGCCCCGGGCGATCCGGCCCTAACAAGACGGATTTCTGAGCTCTTCAAGGATAACAATCTATCACATCAGCCCGTTCTGGGGCGAGGACTCGATCATGGAGTCTGGGTGATACTGAAAAAAATGTTCCCCAACGCCGACATTCCGGTAGTTGCTTTATCCGTCGATTCCCTGCGCTCTCCCAAGGAGCAGTACAATATCGGGCGGATGTTAGCACCGCTTCGTGACGAAGGCATACTGCTGATTGGAAGCGGTGGACTTGTTCACAATTTGCGGATGCTAAGTGAAAGTGAGCAGCCTGAGGATTGGGCACTTGAATTCGATGCCTGGATTGCCAAGGGACTAGAAGCCTGGGATTTGCCTTCACTTTTTGCGTATGAGAAAAAAGCTCCACATGTACGCGATGCGGTTCCTTCTTATGGAAGAGAGCATTTTGCACCTCTCTTTTACGCGATGGGAACAGCGGATGGCAGCAGGAAGGCAGAGCGGATTTTTCAGGCTTATCAGTATGGGACATTAAGTCTTAATTGCTGGAAGCTAGACTAACTGAATGAATAAGAGACCCGCAGGGTGCAGCCGCAATGGCTGTACCCTTTTTTTAATATAAGAATTTATCTATTCCATGCTATAAAATTTCCTTATGCTTGCTATGAAAAAAGGGAGAAGGTGATCAAGACAAATGGGACTGACTGTGATTAAATGGAAGGAATCAGTGAGTTTCATAAAACGTTTAGGAGGAACTACAAGCTTATGAAAGTAAATTGCTCTTCTTCCCGTCTGTTATCTGCCATTGTATTGACCACCCTATTGCTCTCCGCTTGCGGAACACAGAGTGCAAATAATGTGATCACCCCGACACAGCAGCCTACCGCAGAGCCCACGCCTATCGAAACGATTCAACCCTCACCTACTATTGATCCCGCTGCTGAGCTCGTATCCGGATTAACAGGTCTTCCAGTTTCTGAAGACAGTCTTCCACGTCCCTTGGCCGTAATGATAAATAATGCTCCTGCCGCCCGGCCGCAATCGGGGGTTAGTGAAGCAGATATTTTGTATGAGATTCTTGCCGAAGGTGGCATCACACGTTTGATTGGTATTTTTCAGAGCCATACAGGTGTGGTGAAAATCGGACCGATTCGCAGCATCCGCCCCTATCTGCTGGATATTGGCGAGAGCTACGGCGGTGTGACGGTGCATGCCGGAGGGAGTCCGGCGGCTTATGCCATTTTGCAAAAAGAGAAAAAAGAAGATATGGACGAGATCGGCCGTGCCGGAGCTTATTTTTGGCGGGATAAAGCGCGAAAAGCACCACATAACCTGTACAGCAATGCAGCCAAACTGCGGGAAGGTGCCGAGAAACTTGGATTTGCGCAAAGTGTGAAGGTGCCCGGGTATCTTTTTAACAATCCAGATTACATACCGGCGGACGGAGAGAAAGCCGCTGAATTTAGCATAAACTATCTGCTCAAAAGTTATAAAGTTGACTATAAATATGATCCTAAACGTCAGACCTATCAGCGTTATGTGAATGACAAACCTCATGTGGATCTAAATAACGATAATCCGGTGGAAGCGGCCAATGTGATGGTTATAGGAGCCGATCACAAAGTGCTTGATGATGTCGGAAGACTTCAGATTGATGTGGAGCTTGGCGGGGAAGCGTTGCTTTTTCAGCGGGGACAGGTCACCAAAGGCAGATGGTCGCGTGAACCAGGGGATGTGATCCGTTTTGTGAGGGATGGAAAAGAAGAGCTGATGTATCCAGGAATTACCCATATTTTGGTGGTCCCTAATGCGCCTTCATTTAGCAGTCATGTGGTATATGGCGGGGCGGATGGTACAACATAAGAAAGTCGGAATATCCAGTGTTATACAGATTTGTGTTCGGAATAATGGGTATGTGTTAATAGAGTGTAAAAAAGTTCATTTCTATAGCTTCTATACCTTGAACGGATATGATAAGATAACAAGGGTTGTCATTCATTTTCATGCTTTTTACATATGAGTGGCTCTGTATTCACGGTAATTTTATGTAAAGGGGTTTAAAACAATGAAGTTGAGAAAAAAGGACATATTCTTTGAGACGCTGGAAAATATGGCCGATACTATTGTCCAAGCTGCAGATTATTTTGCTCAGAATATCACTGATCTCCGGAATAATGTCGATAATTTCGCTGCAGAGATGAAAAAGTACGAATCCCAATGTGATACTTACACGCACACCGTCATCAAAGAATTGAACAAGACGTTTATTACGCCGCTTGAACGTGACGACATTATGGACTTGATCACAAGCATGGATGATGTCATCGATGGTCTGGAGGCATCCGCCTCACGTTTCTATATGTACAACCTTCTTGACCCGGATGAATACATTGTGCAATTCGCCGAAATTCTTCGCCAGTGTGCTTATGAAATCCAAAAAGCGGTTCATTTGCTCTCCCAGAAGAAATTGTTGGCGATCCGTGAATATACAATCCGTCTGAATGACCTTGAGAATCAAGGGGACGAAGTGCTGCGTATTTGTACTAAGGTCCTGTTCGAAACTGTAAAAGACCCGATTGAGCTGATTAAACGCAAGGAACTGTATGAGCGGCTCGAGACCACTACAGACAAATGTGAAGATGTAGCCAACATGTTGGAATCGATCATCATGCGCAACTCATAAGGGGTACTAGAATATGGAAACATCTATATGGATTCTTGGAATTGTTATATTTCTCGCGCTTGCGTTTGACTTTATCAATGGATTCCATGATACGGCCAACGCAATTGCTACCTCTGTCTCAACACGTGCCTTAAAACCGCGAACAGCAATTATTATGGCAGCACTGATGAACTTTGTTGGGGCCTTGATGTTTACAGGTGTGGCCAAAAAAATCGGCGGAAGTATCACCGACCCGACCTTGCTTGAAAATGGGTTGGATATCATAATAGCGACGCTGATTGCTTCGATTATTTGGAATTTGATTACTTGGTGGCTCGGGATTCCATCCTCATCGTCTCATGCACTGATCGGCGCTTTAGCGGGTGCAGTATACGTGGGGGCAGGCTCAGCACACATCAATTGGGGCGGGTTTGTGGAAATTGTCGAAGGACTGATTTTCTCCCCAATCATTGCGTTTGTTATTGGTTATATTATCATGACCATCCTGAAATGGATCTTTGCTAAGCGTAGTCCACATACGGTCAACAAGGGCTTCCGCTCTATGCAGGTCCTTACGGCAGCGTTACAGTCGTTCACACATGGTACGAATGATGCGCAAAAAGCGATGGGGATCATTACTTTTGCACTCGTTACCTCAGGACGTCAAGAAACTATGGATGTTATCCCTTTGTGGGTTAAGATAGCTGCAGCTACGGCTATGGCGCTCGGTACCTCCATCGGTGGTTGGAAGATTATTAAGACTATGGGTACGAAGATTTTCAAAATCGAACCTATTAACGGTTTCGCGGCTGATATTTCCGCGGCATCTGTTATTTTCTCAGCAACGCTGCTGCATTTGCCAGTAAGCTCAACGCATGCGATCACATCAGCGATCCTTGGGGTAGGCTCTGCCAAACGTTTCTCTGCAGTGAAATGGGGAGTAGCCGGACGTATTGTGGTCACTTGGTTCATCACGATTCCAATCAGTGCGGTATTATCAGGTCTGATTTTCAAAATCATTTTTTAAACACCCTTTAATGAAGATGTCAGTTAGCCAGTGGGCTGCGGACATCTTTTTTTGATGTTTGGACAGGAGGATGAGTGAAGAATGTACGGTATAAATCCCGTAGAAATGGCGGAAATCGGCGATGGAGGGGGAATGTACGGTATAAATCCCGTAGAAATGACGAAGTTTGGCGTTGGAGGGGGAATGTACGGTATAAATCCCGTAGAAATGACGAAGTTTAGCGTTGGAGGGGGAATGTACGGTATATATCCCGTAGAAGCGACGGAGTTTGGCGATAGAGGGAGAATGTACGGTATATATCCCGCTGAATTTACCAAATTCGGGGATGGTGACAAAAAGAAGAGCATTATTGCCCTAGAATTGGAGACACTTCGTCGAAGAAGCAGAAATAAAGGCATAAATGCCTTAGAATTGGTGAACTAACGTCGAAGAAGCAGAAATAAAGGCATAAATGTCTTAGAATGACGTAACCTGACTTGAATGAAGGTGGACCAGCCCAAATTAACTCAGCCCAGTCCGACGTAACACATTCCAACGGAATCCACCGCACCACAGTCCGATCTTGCGCAAAGTAACTAGTACAACCCAACCCAACCCAACCCAACCCAACCCAACCCAACCCAACCCAACCCAACCCAACCCAACCCAACCCAACCCAACCCAACCCAACCCAACCCAACCCAACCCAACCCAACCCAACCCAACCCAACCCAACCCAACCCAACCCAACCCAACCCAACCCAACCCAACCCAACCCAACCCAACCCAACCCAACCCAACCCAACCCAACCCAACCCAACCCAACCCAACCCAACCCAACCCAACCCAACCCAACCCAACCCAACCCAACCCAACCCAACCCAACCCAACCCAACCCAACCCAACCCAACCCAACCCTTACCTTTCTCCATGCTTTTCTGCCGTCGAAGAATATCGCCTTATTTCCATTATCCTTTCTGCCCGGAACTTTACAGGTAAGATGCAAGAATTGCATCCCAATCCCACAAATCACTACCAGCCCAAAGTAAAACATATGTTACTTACGGTAAATGAACGCGAAGCGATGGATTCAACCTTTTACGAATTCAAGTTCAGCTTGCTTACGATCGAAGGGTTGTTTACCATTCCTAATGAGCACTTTTTCACCAACTAATTAGTAAAAATAGCGATAGTAATTCACAGCTATGAATTCATCTCACTCATAAACCCGATACCGACAGCAGAGAATAAGGACAGCTCGCCCCCAGCGCAACCAACCTTACACAAATGAATCGAGCATTAACGAACGACGAAGCACCAAATGTTTCTTAGTCTAGCTTGAGCGGTGCTGCTGGCTATGTTTTTTGCTTTTTGGAAGACTTGTCTTCTTGCTGTACAATAGAGGCGTGGAAGAAGATGAAGCGGAGGAACATTTATGATACGTACACTTGTTGTCACACATAAAGGTGAGGTGCTGACAGAGATCCCTCTGCAAAATATCCGGCTGGAGGATTATGCTTGGATATGGGCAGATTTTGCTACGCCTACGCCAGAAGAAACGCTTTTGCTGGATCAATATTTTCATTTTCACCCCTTGGCGATAGAGGACTGTATGCATGTATTGCAGCGGCCGAAGCTGGATCATTACGAGAATGTGCAGTTTTTTGTGCTGCATGCGCTGAATGAGCGGACGTTGGATGCTGAGGAGGTTGACCTATTTTTAAGCGCGAACTTTCTTGTCTCCTATCACCATCAGGAAAAAGCAGAGATGAATGAAGCGTGGGAACAGGTGAAGAGCGAAATACATAGTCGAAAAGGCTGGTCGGGTGGGCCGATGGCAGCTGCATATACGGTAATGGACAAGTTGGTGGATAAATATTTTCCATGTCTCTACAGTTTAGAGGACGAGCTTGCGGATCTGGAGAGCAGCGGTAGCAGTGAGTCGGTGGAGGAATTGATGAGCCAGGTGTTTGGCGTGCGCGGAAGACTCCTCAAAATGCGGCGGACGATTGTGCCAATGCGCGATTTGATGTACCGGATCGTGAATTCACAGCATGTCCAGAGCAATGGCGAGGAACGGATTTATTTTGGCGATATTTATGACCATCTGCTAAAACTCTCCGATATGATTGAGGCTGATCGGGAAATGACAGCGGATTTGCGTGACAGCTACATTTCACTCAATTCCAACCGGATGAATTCGATTATGAAAACACTAACGGTAATCACCACCGTATTCATGCCGCTGACGCTTATCGCCGGGATCTACGGGATGAACTTTGTGAAGATGCCTGAACTAGAGTGGAAGTATGGTTATTTTGGTGTGCTGCTGTTTATGCTGGTAGTTGGTTTTGGGATGTTCCGATGGTTTCGACGGAGTGGCTGGTTTAAGTAAAAATAGAGCAGAAGCGCTAACAGCAAATCTCTTTCCTGCGAGAATTGCTGTTTTTCTGATACATAGCTAGAAAACGTCACCGCTATTTGCGGCGACGTTTTCCGGTGGAAGAAGTAGAGCGCCGGCGAGTAGTTGTAGTAGATTTGCGACGGGGTGAGGTGGAACGCTTTTTTTTGCGGCGATTAGGACTGTACAGGGCGGCATCCTCTTCGGCGGCTAGTGCGCCTGCTGCGCCTTTGTTTTTACCGAAGCTACCCATGAACAGCTTAACCATTGGAGCCATCTGCTGGAAGCCGGACATCACCTTTTGTACTTTACCCATAGAGTTTACGATCCCGTCAATGCCGCCCATACGATCGATGATGCCTTTGATTTGCTCCATATTCCCACCAATTCCGCCACCGCCGCCTAAGCCGCTGAGCAGTCCGGCAAGCCCGCCGCTTGCCTTTGTTGCAGCTTCAGCTGCAGGGAGCGCTAGCGCAGTTTCGGTGGCAGCTTCTGCTCCTAAAGCAGGAAGGATTCCGGTCTCACCTGGGAGAGCTGAGGGCGCATATGAGCTGAGGCCAGGATAGGCAGAGGCATTATACGAATCGCTCAGTGAACGCTGATTCCGGCGGGAATGATTATAGTAATGATCAGGCATAATATCACATTCCTTTGTTAGTGGTCTGCTATACTGTATGTCATGGGCGAACATACGGTATAGACGAATGCCCGGGTAATAGGGATAGGAGCGGAAAAGGGCGTATGCCTATAAACAGGTTAAAGTAGTGAAGAAACCGTGTACGAGCTTGATTTTCGGCGCTTTTGTAGTACTATAGTGTAGGCGATAATTCTTATGTAGAGAAAAATACTTGTATTGGGGTACATAAATGGTGTGCGCGTGGGGTGGACGTTTGTCCATCATTTTCGTTCTTTACAGCGTGAAATCGTTAATGCTTGAAAAATGCGCTCCAGTGCAATATAGTAAAGGCAGGATAGTGACATTAGGTTGATGTTTCCGGAGCTAGTTTTGTACGGAGCTTAATCAGAGAAACTAATGCTGATAGAACTTTTAGGGGATGAAAAATTGATGCAACTTAAGAAGTTAAATGATAAAAGTATAGACCAATTATTTGAAGCCATTTTAACATTAAAGAATATGGAAGAATGTTATGTTTTCTTTGATGATTTGTGCACCGTGAACGAGATTCAATCGCTGTCGCAACGACTGGAAGTAGCGCGTATGCTTGGCAAAGGTTCGACCTACAATCAGATCGAAGCAGAGACAGGAGCAAGTACAGCTACTATTTCCCGTGTAAAACGTTGCCTGAACTACGGAAATGATGGTTATAAATTAACGCTGGAACGTTTGGGACGCTAATTTATGGTACCGGGCGTACTTATTATCAGTCACGGCTCCCGCGACGAGGTTTGGGTGTCGATCGTGGAAGAGGCCGTAAGCGAATTATCGCTAGATGAAGAGATGCCAGTGGTGGTCTCTTTTTTAGAGCTGGTAGAGGGCCGTCTGATTCAAGATGGAATAAATGAACTGGAACATGCAGGGGTCACAGATATAATTGTGATCCCATTGTTCGTTTCCTCGGGAAGCACACATGTCGATGAAATAGAATATGCACTAGGGGCTAAACCTGCACCTGAACGTGAGACCGATTTAGAGCCGTTCCACGTGAAGGCTAAGGTTCACTATGGTTATCCTGTCGACGATGACCCGGACATCGCTGTGATGATCTGGGACAAGCTCCGTAAGCTGTCTACGGAACCTGAACGTGAGACGATTCTGCTAGTGGGTCACGGCAGCATTTATGATGGCTTCCGCCAGCGTTGGCAGCAGGGCATCTCTTCACTGGCAGGACGTGTACGTGAGGTGAGCGGCGTAGCGGCGGCCGATTATGGTCTGCTGAATCCGGACAGTGTAAGAAGCAAAGTGGAGTATTGGCAGGAGCAGGGTCACGAGGTATTGGTGGCGCCGCTTTTTTTGAGTGAAGGTTATTTCACTAAACATGTGGTTCCGAACAGACTTAAAGGGTTAACCTATAAGTATTCTGGCCAGACGCTTTTGCCGCACCCGCTTCTTCCGCATTGGATTGAGAGACAGGTAGAGACACTCCTCGGACAGATTCGAAAAAAGAGTTAAAAAGCTTCCTTTTTAGCCCACTTAATCATGAAAAATAGTGCCCATTTCCGTGGATAATACGGGATTTGCTGCATAGACATATATATAGTTGTTTTTGCCTAATAAGGTGTCGTGAATTGTTGTATAATGGAATATTTACGATAAATGTCCTCTGACATTGATTGTAGTGGTCCGAATTAGGTATAATCAATTAGGTTATTCTATTATAAAAAACAGGTGGCGTTCCGGTAATGAAAACTGCGAGATTGATTTATAATCCCACTTCTGGACGGGAAGAAATGAAGAAGCGGCTCGCCGACATTTTGGACCGGCTGGATACGGGTGGCATTGAAGCCTCCTGCCATGCAACGACCGGAGAAGGCGATGCTATGTTAGCTGCTGCGGATGCAGTAGAGCGCGGTTATGATCTAATCATAGCAGCCGGTGGGGATGGCACTTTAAATGAGGTTATCAATGGTATGGCGGAGAAACCTAATCTCCCCCCGCTTGGCGTATTGCCACTTGGGACTACCAATGATTTTGCACGTGCGATGGGGATCCCGAAGAATTGGGAAGATTCCGTTGATTTGATCCTTCGTCAAGAGTCGCGTCCGATTGATATCGGTAAAGCCAATGATCGTTATTTTATTAATATAGCAGGCGGTGGCAGTCTAACCGAACTGACCTATGAAGTTCCCAGTAAGCTGAAGACCATGATAGGGCAGCTTGCGTACTATTTAAAAGGTATTGAAAAAATGGTCAGCCTATCTCCTCAGGAACTAATCATTCGTGCCAATGGGCAGGAGGTTATTCATGATGAGTTCATGCTGTTCCTGATTGCAAATACGAATTCTGTCGGCGGCTTTGAAAAGCTTGCTCCCGGCGCTCGAATCGATGACGGTCTGTTAGATGTTATTGCGGTTAAAAAATGCAACCTGGCAGAGTTTGTCCGTTTGGTTAGATTGGCTCTTCGTGGCGAGCATTTGCAGGATAAAAAGGTTGTGTATTTCCGTACGGATGCAATGGATGTAATCTCTCCAGGGCATGTCCAATTGAACTTGGATGGAGAACTTGGCGGAGAGCTGCCGGGTCGTTTTCGGATTTTACCGCAGCATCTGCGGATTTTTGCTCAGAATAATTAGGGCTGTTTGAAAGTAAGAGTGGGATTATACAGCGATGATAATGAAAGAAGTGAACAATAAATAATGAGTAAACACCGCAGTGGACGCAGCACCAGCCGCCCAGCCGGCAAGGCGCCTGTCGCCGGACTGCCTGTGAATAAAAATGATGAGGTTATGCTCGATATTATCGGCATGACCCATGAAGGTGAAGGGGTAGGCCGCGTAGAAGGCTTTACCCTTTTTGTGCAGGGAGCCCTTCCCGGAGAGAAAGTCCGGGCAAGGGTGCTCAAGACCAAAAAGCAGTATGGCTACGCCAAACTGCTGAATATAGTAGAAGCGAGCAGCGCCCGCATCGCGGCGCCTTGCGAGATCTATGACCAATGCGGCGGCTGCCAACTGCAGCATATGGACTACACTGCTCAGCTGGCGTGGAAACGGCAGCTGGTGGTGGACAACCTGGAGCGGATTGGGAAGCTTCGGGTGAGTGGTGGCGGGGATAGCGGAAAGAGCAAAGAGAATGAAGCTGTTGAGAGTCAGATAGATAGTGCTAACGATGGTGGCATCGTGGATGGTACGACTGATGGCGCTGGAGTAGCTCAGACAGATGGCATTCTTGTTCGCCCTACACTCGGCATGGACGAACCTTGGCGTTACCGCAACAAGGCTCAGGTACCAATTGGTGTAACCGAAGGCGGTCTTGTAGGAGGCTTCTACGCACGCGGAAGTCACCGTATCATCGATATGGAAACCTGCTTAATCCAGCATGAGGATAATGATGACGTTGTGCGCAAGGTGAAAGACATCGGCAGAGAACTTGGCATCTCTGCTTATAGTGAAGAAACCAGTCGTGGCTTGCTGCGCCATGTCGTCGTGAAGAAAGCTTTCCGCACCGGTGAAATGATGGTCGTCCTCGTAACCAACGGTCGCGACATCCCACACCTGGACGCCTGGCTTGGCAGCATCCGCGAACAGCTGCGGGATGTAGTCAGCATATGCCAGAACGTCAACACTCAGCGCACGAATGTCATCTTCGGTGGCGAAACTCGCGTCCTGTGGGGCAGAGATGTCATCTATGACTACATCGGCGATGTACAGTTCGCTATCTCAGCACGTTCGTTCTATCAAGTGAACCCGGCACAGACTGAGGTGTTGTACGGTAAAACCGTTGAATATGCCGGACTGACTGGCAACGAAACGGTTATCGATGCCTATTGCGGCATCGGTACGATCTCCCTTTTCCTGGCGCAGCATGCGGCTAAGGTATACGGTGTCGAAATTGTACCGGAAGCTATTGAGGATGCCCGGGCGAATGCGAAGTTAAATGAGATGAAGAATGTAGTGTTCGAGGTTGGTGCCTCTGAGGATGTAATCCCTAACTGGAAAGAGCAGGGGATTACGGCAGATGTTATCGTTGTCGATCCACCGCGTAAGGGTTGCGATCCGCGGTTGTTAGAGACGATTCTGGCGATGAAGCCGGAGCGTGTGGTGTATGTGTCGTGTAATCCATCGACACTGGCAAGAGACTTGCGGGTGCTCGAAGATGGCGGATACAAGACAGTGGAGGTCACTCCGGTGGATATGTTCCCGCATACGGTGCATGTGGAGTGTACAGTGTTACTTAAATGGAAAGGGGCTTCTGATTAAGCCCCTTGCAGTAAATCACCCATTCCTTGAGGGTGGGCGATGTTGTAGTGAATTTTGATAGTACCGTCTTGATGAACTTCTATTTTCTGAATGACCTGATGAAGCAGTTGTTTTAGAACTTGCTCGTCATCAATGTCAAGCTGAGCAAACAACGCAATTTTCTTCTGAAAGGCACGGAATTGCTCTTCCGTGTCTTTTTGTGTTTCGAGAACGGATTCCAATTCCGCTTTACGTTCTGCAAGGGCTTGTTGTTCTTCCTGATTCCGTTGATTTTGGGCGGTAAACTGTTCAAGGGTAAGAGCCTGATTGGAGAAGAGAGTTATAAGTCCCTGAACATTCTTCTCAAGCTGCTCCTGTTGCTTTTTCAGCTTGTTTAATTCTTTCAATAGAGTAGATTGCTTTTGACCTACATTTCCTTTCACAACATCGAAAAGCCTGTCCAATTTTACATTATTGCCTATCAATTCCCTTAGGTCACTTTTCACGGCTGCGAGTAACTTATCATATCCAATGATGTGGGATGAACAAAAAGCCTTTCCACGCTTTACGTAGCCACAGCAAACGTAAGCACCATTCTGTTTCTTTAGCCTGTCTTTTCTGAATGTCATTCCATGTCCACAATCAGGACACAACATTAGATGAGCAAAAAGGCTTTCTTGACCGTTACTGTGGCTCTTCCCCTTGGATTTCATCAGTTCTTGTACGGATTGATAATCTTCCTTAGAAATTAAAGCAGGGTGGGCGTTCTCAAAGATAATCTGCTTATCTTTGGGAACTTTAACACGTTCCTTAGATATGTGGCTGCTGATTTCTTCACGATGCTGGCACAAGGTTCCGGTATAGGTAACGTTGGTCAGAATACATTTAATACTTGACTGATGCCAGATAGTACCTTGATTACCTGCATTAGACACTGTTCTAGGCGTAGAATAGCCATGTTCAGTCAAATAGTTACTAATCTTCTGCATCCCCCAACTGTCATGTAGATACCAGTGAAAAATGCTTTGAACAGTTGGAGTGGTCACTTCATCAGGGACTAAGTTTCCGTTCTCATCCCGTCTGTAACCATATGCAGGCAATGACGTGAGAAAGTAGCACTATCCTCTTCCGCTAACAAAGCACGAATATTGAAATTGAATTTACTTTGGCTTGTAGCAGAATCGTAATTGTCCTCAGGAAGAATCAAACGAGCACCGGAACTAACGATAATATCTGCCGTCTGCAAGTTTTCTACTAAATTCCGCCCAAGTCGAGAAACGGATTTAGCTATAACCGCATCAAACTTCTTCTTTTTCGCATCTGCAAGCAATCGTTGCATTTGGGCACGATTCTTAACTTTCAGCCCACTAATACCATTGTCGATGTAAGTACCTGCAACCGTCCATCCTTTGCTTGTAATCCAATCCGTAGCATAGGCAATCTGATTATCAATGCTGTCTTTTTGAGCATCCCGTGTGGTGCTTACACGTGCATAAATCGCTACTCTCAAACTCATATTAACTCGCCATCCCTTCAGTGTCCGTTGAAGGAATGGTGTTTGCTATATTCTCATCGTATTCAGGCTTGTTCAGCTTGTCAATGTGAGCCTTAATAATCGAAAGCAGAATATCCTCTAAGTTATTGCTTCCGTTAAATGTCCGTACTACCTTCATAATTATCAACCCCCTCACAAGTAATCGTCGTTCTATGTCCGCGATTCGTTGCGATGGGATTTAATTTATACCCCAATTCTTCATTATTGATTTCACAAAGGAGATACGTTTTGTTCAGATGGTAACTAGTTATTATCACAGAATGTATCTACGTTAATGCCCCGATTTTCTTTGAAAAAGGTTACCTTCGTTCTCTCTCTCCCACTCCAAACAAAATCAACGTTTCTAAAGGATTCTTATGGATTTTTCGGTATTTCTACGCACTCTTGTTATTCTTGCAAATTGCTACCTTATATTGTGTATGTCAAACAATCACAACCGAAAGGGGCGGTCTTCATGGAACGATTATTCACTATTAAAGAGACGATGGATATTTTAAGGCTATCGTACACTACAGTTTATGGCATGTGCCATAACGGACAACTTCCAAGCTGTAAGGTTGGAGGGAGTATAAGAATCCCTCAAGAAAGTCTCAGGAACTTCATACTCAATAACACTACAGGAGGTCAGCAATAATAATGGAAGATATGAAAACGTACTTAAGACGCTTGTATTCTGCCGATGAAGTCGCAAAGTTGTTGAACATTGAAATGAACACCTGCTACAAGTGGCTTGGAGAGGGACGCATTAAAGGCATGAAGCTTGCAAGCTCTTTATGGCGTGTACGCGAAGCCGATTTAAGAGCATTCGTAGAACTGTCTATTAATGAAGGGAGACGCTAAATCATGGGAAGGTACTATACCATTTCACAAATTGCACAAAAGCTTTCTATACACAGTCGAAGCCGCATGGTTAGTGAGATGCGGTCTACGGTTGGGTAAGACAAGGTAAGCTTCAAGTCGAACGCATCTCAGGCAATATCAGGGGAGTAGGCAAATATCCCTACTGGATTGAGGAAACACAATTAAAGGTTGTACTAGCTGACATGGGTTATGACGTTGATAGGTTCTTTCCCGATAATGAGTAGCCGCCCCGACTGGACACAAGAAAGCCCCTGCTGAGTCATGGCAGGGGCGGAGAATAAGGACGTGTCTTTATTATAGGCATTTCTTTTCGCAACTTACCCCCTACATGCAACGATAACTATCTTGTAAGGGTTATTTTTTTGCCCTTTACTGTCATTAACTTATTCCATCCAAGGGGGAACGGACAATGAAAGAAATAATGAGTCGCATAGAAGCCGCAAAAGTAGTAGGAGTCAGCCCTAGAACAATTCTAAGAGCCATAAAAGGCCATCAGCTTAATGCTGAGAAGATTGGTGAGGGTAAGACCTGCTCTTACATGATAAGCCGCACAGCCGTTACAGAGTATATTCACAGAAGGGGGCGGAATTAATGACGGGCAGATTCATATTATACCATACTGGATTCTACTCCCTTCCGAATGATGTAGCATGTTGCAACCGACTAACAGGCGATTCATTAAAGTTACTTGGACTGATTATGAATCGGATTAATACTGCCCAGTCACAAGTACCAACAAAAGTTGCTATGTCGAGACTATTTCTAAAGTATGTATTTGGGAATAGCGTTGACAAGACAGTAAAAAACTACGCCGAACGTTTGAAAAAATATGGATTCATTGAAACCTTCTCCATGCAGAAGGGGGACAGTGGCGAGTTCGTTTTCAGTATTACTGACCGCCCTGAAAACAATCCGTTTGTGCTTCTCAACCGCACCGAAAATGAATTAATTGCGAACACTGAATTACAGGTAGGACAGGAAGCGGATAGCTTGCTAAAAGCTTTTACAGCCGCCGTTCAAGCCGTAGAAAACGATTATACCGCTAGGCTAAAGAACGTCACGGAGAGCGAACGTGAGACAATTCTAGTAGAGTACCGTAGTTACCTTAGTGAGAAACTTCAATCTAACGGAACTACCGTAGCGACTAGAAAAGTTAAGCCTGAAACTATCAAAACCGTCAAGTCTTCACCGACTGTGACCGCTTTACCTGATGATGTTCAGTTATGGTCATTAGCTGACTTCGCGTCTTGCTTCCTCCAAGAATACAGGAAGGTTACCGGAAAAAATCATAGCACTAGAAAGAGCCAAATAACTGGTAAAAGTGTTTAGGATTGTATCAAGGATTTACAGCATCATTACAGAGATGATGAAAGAGCCACACTTAAGCTAACGATGAAGAAGCACATCGAAGCGTTCTTTGTGAACTATCCTCCGACTGATAAAATCACTCCAACCGCTTTTCTAATGGCTGATTGTGATGCACTTTATAATGTCCAACATTACTTAAAGACTGGAAGTAAACATACCCCGTATGAAGAACGGTCATTCAAGGACAGGAAAGGCAAGAGCCAAGCTGAAAATAAAGCACAGCAAGCACGAGAAGCCAAACAGGAATACATGGGAGTTTCCATTGAAGAACTCATGGCAAGAAGGGGCTTATAAAAGAAAATAAATTCCATACGTAAGGAAAAATATTGCCCTGTACATGGAATTTATTTTCCTTCATTTTGAATATTCAAGGAAATATTTTTCTCTCTCATGCTCATTTTCCCTAGGTAAAACCTAGGGATTTTACTTCCCTAAGAACTTACCTTATAAGAACAGAATAAAGAACTGCGAACAAGTAGTACAGCACGACAGGTGAAATTCTTTGGCTATAAGTAAAGTCAGCAGATTTGAAATACTTCTTTACTTTACCTCATGCTTTATCCAACTTCCCATAATTTGTGATTTCACCAAATGCGGTACAGCCGCTTTTATCATAGATTTTACAGAGCCGAAGCGTTTTCCGGTAAAAGGACATACGAAGTTAGGCTTTACCTCTATTCTTGCAGAGTCTCCGCCCTTTGGGAACAGCACACGTAAGAAAGACTCTCTTGCCTTCTCTAATACTTCGGGGGCGGCTGATTCCTCAAAGGAAGCAAAGATAGACCAATACTCTTCAACATCCTTCCTGTTTACTACTTGATGCTCATTATGTTTTAGGTTACCAATTTCATAAATCGAATCAGTTTCGTTTCTGATTGATGTAACTTTATTCATTAGCCCCTGTATGTATGCCGCTACCGTAGGCTCTCTTGATGCTTCAATTTGATTCCATTGTTCTTCTGTTAGTGTTAGTGATACCTTGCGTGTTATCCCCTGTGCTTTACGTCCTGCCCCTTCTCGTCTTCCGCCCCTTGGCATTTGTATTCTCTCCTTATGATTAAAGTAACTAATTTCATATTAACAAAAAGCTATCATAAGAATCAAGTTACCTAATTCATAAGCGTGGTACGAAAACGATTGTTTATGAAACGATTCTTGAAAATACTATTTTCATGAGAAAAACCTATGAAATTTAGTACGAAACTCGTTTCAAAATCATATTTACGAAATGGTACGTTTTTGGTACAAAATGTTACCGAAATGACAAAGGGGAACATAAAAAATGAAAATAGCATACGCAAGGGTTTCGACAGCCGACCAGTCACTCTATTCACAATTGGATGCACTAGAAAAGTTCGGATTTGACCGAATATACACTGAGAAAGCAAGCGGCGGCAAAGATGACAGACCTGAACTAGAAAAGGCTTTAGATATGCTTCGGGAAGGAGATACCTTTATTGTTTGTAAACTAGACCGATTGGCACGTTCTACACTAAAGCTAATAGCAACGCTTGACCTATTAAAAAAGAAAGGCGTTGAGTTCGTCAGCCTGTCCGATAACATTGATACATCTACGGCGGCAGGAAAGGCAATGTTCGGTATGATGGCTGTTTTTGCGGAGTTTGAGAAGTCAATCATCCATGAACGCACTGTAGCAGGGCTAGAAGCGGCTAGAGCACGTGGACGCAAGGGCGGTCGCCCCATGACAGATAAGAAGAAGCTAGACAAGGCAATCAAGCTACACGAGAGCGGAGAATTTACAGTAGCACAAATTGAAGAAATGACGGACGTTAGTAAGGGGTCACTTTATCGGGAATTGAATCGGAGAAAGCAAAGCGGTGAGCAACCAAGTAGCTAAGAAGGGCAGTCAGCCTTTACTAACCCATTAAGGCAGAAGAGAGCCGCTAAGTACTTGTCTTACATTATAAATAGAGCCACCCACTGACGAACAACATCACTTCAGCCAATGATTTATAGTTTACCTTCGTTTGCCCTGCACCAATTTTTTCAACCATTGAATGTACGTACACACTCGCACTTTAATGAAATAGGTGTGGTATAATAAGAAAGCTGAAAAATTTAATATAAACGGGGTAATCTCTTGAAAAATCTAATTCAAACAATAGAAGAGCTAGCTGATAAATATGCTGAGGCGTTAAATGCAAAGACTGTTGAGCGAGTTGAAGAAATGCAGGGAGATGATAACTCTCACTACTTAGTTTATCAGGTTCTAGGAATAACCGATCAGGAAGGGAAATTAATTGATTTATATCAAAATAAAGGTCGGTTTCTTTATAAATATGCAGGTTCTTTCTTGGAAGAAGCAGCAATATTATGTTTTCAGTATAAGTTCCCTCTAGCAAGAAAAGAAAAAGTTGAAAATACTTTAGGAAGTAGACCAAGAACGTTTGAAATTGACTGTCTAGTTGACAACAACGCTTATGAAATTAAGTGGAGAGATGCTACAACTGACGGTGATCACATAACTAAAGAACATACAAGGGTAAAAGTAATCCAAGGTCATGGATATAAGCCTATTAGGATTATGTTCTATTACCCTAATAGAGGGCAAGCAATTAAAATTCAAAAGACATTGGAGACCTTATATTTAGGTGTCAATGGCGAGTATATCTATGGTGATGCGGCATGGGAGTACATTAGAAGTACGACTGATGTAGATTTGAAACAAATATTAACTAATATTGCAGAGAAAAAGCAGAGAGAAAGAGGTATTTAAAATGTCAGTCATCATGGGAGATTGTTATGAAAAAATGCAAGGGTTAGGAACAGAATCTGTTGATTTAATTTATCTTGACCCACCGTTTTTTACACAAAAAACCCATACACTAAAAACGCGAGATAATACTAAGGAATTTAGTTTTGAAGATACTTGGGATTCCTTAAAGGACTACCTAGATTTTATCAAAAAACGTCTTGCGGAATGTCATAGAGTCTTAAAATCCACAGGTAGCATTTTTTTACACTGTGATAAGACAGCGTCACATTATTTGAGGGTTCTCTTAGATGAAGTGTTTAATATGAATAATTTCCGGAGTGAAATTATATGGTCTTATAAGCGATGGTCGAACTCGAAAAAAGGATTGTTAAGTTCTCATCAAACAATTTACTTTTATAGCAAGACGGAAGATTTTAAATTTAATACGATATTCACTGATTATTCTCCTACTACTAACATCGATCAGATTTTGCAGGACAGAGTCAGAGATGAGAATGGTAAATCGGTGTACAAAAGAGATGAAGAGGGGCAAGTAATTCAAGGGAAAGAAAAGAAGGGAGTCCCTCTGACTGATGTTTGGAACATCCCTTACTTAAACCCTAAAGCCAAGGAAAGAACAGGCTATCCAACTCAAAAGCCTATATTGTTGTTAGAACAGATTATCAAAATTGTTACTGATGAAAATGACACGGTTTTCGACCCATTTTGTGGAAGTGGAACTACTTTGGTAGCAGCGAAAATCTTAAAGAGAAAATTCATTGGTATAGATATTTCTTCAGATGCTATTTCATTAACAAACCAACGACTGGAACAACCAGTAAGAACTGACTCCCTCTTGCTTCAGAAAGGGGAAGAAAAATATATTGGCAGAACTGATGATGAAATAGCTATCTTAAAGAGCATAGATGCTTTTCCGGTACAACGGAATAGCGGCATAGATGGCTTTCTAAAAGTGAATTATTTAGGAAAACCTATATCAGTCCGGATTCAAAAACAAAATGAACTTTTAGATGATGCTAAACAAAAGTTAATAAAGTCAAGTAAGTCAAAAGGCTGTCTATTGATGGTATTAATTAGGACTCAACTTGATTATAACTTAGTGGAATTATTTGATAATTCAGCTGAGAATAACATATTAGTAATCAATAGTTACGATGTTTCTTTGAAAGAATGGATTGAAAATTTCGAAAAAACTCTAAGTGATGTATCTCCATAATAATGCTAACTAAATTGAAGCAGGTGCGGAATATAATTTCGCATCTGTTTTGGTATGCAAAATTAAAAAGATATTTTTTGCACAAGAGAAACATTCTTTGCTATTTGTAAATTTTAAGAATAAGCGCAAAACTGTTTCTGTAGACCCACTCAAGTCACATCGTGTACGATTGTTTTAAGTTGTGAAAAGTGAGTGTGGGGGTTTAACGTGAACAACATGTACAATGACATAGAAGATGGCGAAAAAGGTGCATGGTTGAGTATCATTGCATACATTTGTTTGTCAGTTTTAAAATTAACGATAGGTAAAATTACAAATTCTGAAGCATTACTAGCTGACGGGTTTAATAATTCCACTGATATTATTACATCTCTAGCAATATTGATAGGTTTAAGAATTTCACGTAAGCCACCCGATGATAACCATCGCTATGGACATTATCGTGCTGAGACAATTGCTGCATTAATTGCATCCATTATTATGTTCGTAGTAGGATTACAAGTGCTATATCAAGCGATATTAAAGTTTAAAGTTCCAGTAATCGAATCACCTGATATGATTGCGGCCTGGACAGCCCTCTTTTGCGCAATAGTTATTTATTTCGTCTACTTATACAATATTAAATTAGCAAGAAGGATAAATAGTAACGCACTTATGGCAGCAGCTCAAGATAACCGATCTGATGCTTTAGTTAGCATTGGTGCTTTTGTCGGAATTCTCGGTTCACAATTTGGATTACCGTGGCTTGACCCCTTTACAGCCTGCGTAGTTGGAGGGCTTATTTGTAAGACAGCATGGGGGATATTTCATGACTCATCTCATGCCCTTACAGATGGTTTTGATGATACAGAACTTTTAATGATAAAAAAAACAATTAATGAGACACCTGGGGTTAAAGCAGTCATTGATATTAAGGCTCGTATACACGGTAATACTACTCTAGTCGATGCGACTATTGGTGTAGATCATCATTTGAATGTTGCAGAAAGCCATGAAATCACAGAACATATTGAAAAAAGGGTTTTTAAAACCCATAGCATATCACATGTCCACATCCACATTGAGCCATATAATACTTTAGAATAGGACTTAAGAGCAAACACACAATTCAACGGACACATTAATGTTAATTGTTTTCACTGTCTACTCGTCACATGTGGAGTCGGTGGCTTTGTTGGTGAGGAACCCTTGTCAAGTAGACACTAAATAATTGCTATAGTTTTAATGATAGTACCAGAAAAGAAATGGGCAATATTAATTCCACTAACGGAGAACGATAAAAGAGCAGCGAGTTAGACGAGAGTAACCTCTAGGCTCCACCATAATAAACCGCCCTGTTCGCAATGTTGCGAACAGGGCGGTTTGCTATGTCATAGAGGGTAGCTTGAAAGTTAGCAGTCAACCGGCACTCTACAAATTATCTTGCACGTTTTTAAGGCTAACTTATTAATAGAGCAGTTACACAAAAAAAAGTTTACTCTGCTACAACTTGTTTGCCTGCAATCCGGCCGAATGTGAAGATATCAGCGATGGCATTACCGCCAAGACGGTTTGTACCATGAATGACCCCTGTTACTTCACCTGCAGCGAACAACCCAGGGATGACTTCGCCTTTTTCATTCAAAACGCGAGTCTTCTCGTCGATCACCAAGCCGCCCATTGTATGGTGAACGGAGGGTACAGCTTTTTCGATGTAGTAAGGGCCTTTTTCAAGAGATTTCAATCCACCGCGATGTTTGAAATCAAGGTCTTTACCTGTTTTCGCATAATCATTTACTTTATTAATCGTTTCTTTCAAAGTGTTCACGTCAATTTTAAAGAAATCAGCCGCCTCTTCAATCGTATCGGCTTTAAAGAGCAAGCCTTGTTTAACGAGTTGATCGTATTCGTCTTGATGAACTTCGATCGTTTTACCAATATCCTCAATGCCTTGATTCCATAATTGATACGTATATCCACCCGTTTGGGCAAGAATTGCTTTAGAAATAACGTCACGACGTTCTAATTCCTCAACGAAGCGCTTGCCTTCTTGGTTAATCAGGATCGCACCATCGAAGCGGGAGTCTGCAACCAGGGAAATAACACCTGTCTCAGGATTACAGATTGGATACGTTTGAATACTCTCCATGTTTGTCAGTTTGGCGCCAATCGTTTCTGCCATAACGATACCGTCACCTGTAGATCCTGGTGTATCGGTAGTCATATATTTTTCATCCATTGTAGGGTTATACTTCTTACGCATCTCTACATTGGACCCAAAACCACCGGTAGCGATGATGACGCCTTTGTTCGCATGGAATGTGATCTTGTCGCCAGTACCCGAAGTCGCAGTTACACCTGTTACTTTGCCGCTTTCGTCCTTCAGCAAGGTTTCGGCTTTCATATTCGTTTTGATCGTGATTTGATCAGCGTCTGTTTTGGCTTTTAACTTAGTAATCAATTCAACACCTGTATGACCTACAGGAATCAACGCACGTTTTCTGGAATGGCCACCAAATTGGAACAGATGATCAGGTAAGAACTCTACCTTGATATCATCGCGCAGCCATTCGGCAGATGCTAGAGCATTGTCGGCAAGAATACGAACCATCTTTGGATCCCCGAGGTTGTCTCCGCCTTTCATCGTATCATTATAGAACAAGTCAGCCGTGTCATCTGTGATGCCAAGAGCACGTTCAACCCAGTTGTCAGGCGCATTCATCTCACCACCGGAAATCAATGTGTTGCCGCCAACAGCAGGCATTTTCTCGAGCAGAACTACATTAGCTCCAGCGCTCTTCGCTTCGATAGCCGCACTAAAGCCAGCACCCCCGGCACCGATGACGACAACATCATAGGTTTGCTCGACTTCTTCTTTGTCTTTGCTTCCACTGACTGCAGCGCCAGCGACAAGGGTAAGTCCAGACTTCGTAATTGCATCTTGAATGGCTTCGAGATATCCTTTGCTTGTAACTGTAGATCCGCTAATGGCATCAACTTTTGCGCTGTTAGTTGCCATGACCTCTTGCTTGAGCTGCGTATAAACAGGTTCTGCAAGTACTTCATTTTCCTTATGCTCTGTCACTTTAATGTCAGTGATCTTGTTATCTAATAAGGAGACTTGTACTTTAATATCGCCATGTTTACCTTGCCCAACTCCTTCAAAGACTTGAACTCCGTTTGCATCTGCAGCGGGCTCTGCATCTTTACTGCCGCAAGCAGCAAGCGTGAACATAAGACTGAGGACTAGTAGAATAGATAACAGCTTTTTCGTGTGAGTTCGCATAATATCTCCTTCATTCTGTTGTGGATTGGTTACATACACTAGGGAGAGGAAGATCTGCTAGGCAAATCCTTTATCTCTAGCCTAGACATGAATGTTATTTCATGTGAAAATATGCACAAGACCTATTATAGATTTAGTACAGCATTATGTATTTGCACAGATTAGTGTTTTTTTGTCTTTTTCGGGCATGTAAGAAACAGATATTGTGAAGGGCTATGATTACAATGAAATCAATTCACTTAAAAATTACGTTAATCGCAGGAGGCTGCTTCTTGCTGCTGTTCGTTGCATTGCTTGTAACAATATATTTGGAGATGAACCATACGGTTGTCCCTTTGAATAAGAACTTAACGCAGCAAGTGGTTACTGCACGCAGCGACCAGATTGATTATTGGTTTAATCAGCGTATTGGAGAGATAGACATGCTTGCTTCTCTAGCTTCGGACCATCAGTGGACACGAGATGAATTGCTGCAAGAGTTCGATAAGTTCGAGGCGAAGAAGAAAGTAGAGTACGAATCCATACGCGTGGTGGATATTCACGGAAATTCCTGGTCAGCAAGGGACAAGCCTTTTTCGATACTAAACCGACCCTACTATCGAAAACTGCTGAATTCAGATTCCAATTATGTGGTAAGCAATCCGATCGTATCCAAAGCGAATGCAGCCGAAATCGTCGTCATTCTTTATCGCGTGAATCCATCGGTGAATGATGAGGTAGCTTATATTGCCGCAGCCGTCTCCGTCAAGAAGATGAGGGAGATTGCTCAAGATGTAATGCTATATGACCAGTCAGGCCAGCTTATCGTCGATTGCAGAGAGCTGGGTGAAGAAGATGGAGCGGAGGATACAGCAGATAAGAAGAACATGAGTGTATTTGAGGCTCCAATTCAAAATGTGGAAGGCTGGAAGTTAGTACTCAAAGTACCGAATTCAAGTCTAGCGTTAGCGGTGATCAAAACCCAGCGGACTGCATTGCTGGTAGGCGTTCTTATCGGTAGTGCGTTTATCGTCTTTCTGGTGCTGCTTGCTTCTTCCATTATTCGTCCAATTCAGTCGCTTCGCCAGGTAATGGAAAATGTGCAGAACGGCAACCAAACCATACGAGCAGATGTTACGCGCTCGGATGAGATCGGCGATCTTGGACGAAGCTTCAATGACATGCTTGTTCAATTATACGCTGTGGAGCAGGACCGAAAGGAGATGGAACTCAGACTGATTCATGAGCAGATCAAGCCGCACTTTTTATACAACACATTGGATACGATCCAGTGGATGGCAACGGAACATGGAGCAGACAATGTGGTGGAGATGGTGGAAGCGCTTAGCGCGTATTTCCGATTAGGGCTTGGCACAGGCAGTCCCTACATTCTTCTTGATCAGGAGTTGTACCATGTCGAGAGTTATCTTCATATTCAAGGTGTGCGATATGAGGAGATTCTGGACTACGAGCTTCGATATGATGAAAAGCTTGCTCAGTGCCAAGTCGTTCGCTTCATGCTGCAGCCTTTGGTGGAAAATGCGATTTATCACGGGATTAAGCCACTTGGGGATCAAAAGTGCAAAATTTCGATTACAGCATATAAACAGGCCGATTACTTGGTCATTAAGGTTGAAAATAATGGGGTTATGATTCCGGAAGAGAAGCTTGAGCAGATAAATCAAGCCCTTCTTGATGATACATATGATCGTTCTGCCACAGGCTTTGGGCTATACAGTGTAAACCATCGCATTCGACTAGCTTACGGAGTGCCATATGGCCTTGCAGTGAAGAGCGATGATGGCATTACCGTTATGGTCATTCGAATACCTTTGGACGGGGAGTGGAATGAAGATGTGGAAGATTGTCATCGTCGATGATGAAACGATCATTCGCAAAGGCTTGCGACAATACATTGAGGAGAGTCCGTATCTTTTTGAGGTTGCAGGAGAAGCGAAAAGTGCAAACGAAGCATTGAATATGGTGGAGGAAGCCCCACCACATGTATGTCTTGTGGACATCAACATGCCGAATATGAATGGGCTCGATCTGATGAACATATTGCGCGAACGCTGCCCGTCGGTTCTGGTTGTCATCATCAGCGGGTACGATAACTTTGAATATGCGCGTCAAGCCGTGCAACTGCAAGCATTCGATTATGTATTGAAACCTGTGCCGAAGAGTGATCTGAACAAGCTGCTTCATCGGATCGATGAGCATCTTCAGGTAAAATATCCTTTGCATTCACATGAAGACAGGGTGGATAAGGAGCGGGAGCTTCCCGGGTATACAGGGGATGGAACAGTGCTTATCCAAAAAGTGACCGAGTATATTGACAGTCATTATCAGGATCCGGAGCTGTCTATTACTCGAGTAGCAGCACTATTTCATATCAACCAAACCTATCTTAGCAAGCGTATGAAGCAAGAAATCGGTGCTTCATTCCTTGACTATGTCACCGAGCTTCGGATATCGAAGGCGAAGGAGATTCTGGATGACGTAATGCCGAATATCAAAATCGGGGATCTGGCCGTGAAGGTAGGGTATAAGAGCCAGTACTATTTTAGTCGTGTGTTCAAAAATAGAGTCGGTTCAAGCCCCTTAGAGTACAAAAAGCATCCGTTCGGTTATGGATAGGAGGGCCATTCTCGTCCCTCTGCAGCACGCCATAGATGCTATGCTCGGAGCCGCCTTCTATCAATACGGTTGGATTTTAAACATGAGCGAGAAGATGAAGTTAAAGCATCCAATTGTGCAATATTTTTATGAACTAAGGCGTCAAGAGCAGATAAACTGTCAAGAGTGTCTTAGGCTCCTCATATAAGTTTGTTCACACTGTCTACCCACGCATGTGGAGAGTGTCGCTCTACTGGTAAGGAAGGATACAGTGCTATGAGATCCTTATATTTATTGGACTTTACGGACAAGTATGAGAAAAAATGTTGTTAAAGAGATGGCATCATTGCCGTCTCTTTTTTGTTTCACTTTTTTAGTATTGCCCTGACTCTGGTTCCGGCTACCGTATCCTACGATCACAAGCATGAACGATTGCACGAAAATTAACGTTGATACTTATGTTTAAGCCCTCTCTACTCTGTTAGGTGACGGGCATCATAGACGTACTTGCGTGATGTTGCTACGATGTTCCATGGAAATTAAGTGAAAGTGATCACAAGAAATTACAGAAGGAGTCATTTATCGTGAAAAGAATCGTAACCCTGAGCACCCGCAAACTGATGGATACCGCAAAACACGGCGGATGCGGCGCATGCCAGACCTCTTGCCAGTCCGCTTGTAAAACTTCCTGCGGCGTTGCAAACCAAAAGTGTGAAAATGCAATGAACAGATAGGATTCGGAATTTTACCGCCCATTGCTCTGCTGATGGGCGGCTATTTTTAAGAAATGGATACTATCCCTAAAGGATGGCGAAGCCGTTTCTACTTGTGTGCAAAAGGAGCTTGATTAGTAAGTATGATTCATCAATATAAACTAAACGGATACAATATCGTGCTCGATACCTATAGTGGCTCGGTGCATGTTGTTGATGACCTAGCATATGAAATTATAGCGGATTATGAGAAAACTTCTGTCGATCAAATCGTGACAACAATGTTGGATAAATATAAAGATGATTCCAGCATTTCCGAGAGCGACATTCGAGAAACCATCGCGGATATCGAGGAGCTTATAAATGATGGACAGCTTTTTACAAAAGATGAGTATGAGAACCTCTCGCTCGATTTAAAAAAACGGAAAACTTATGTCAAGGCACTCTGCCTCAATGTTGCGCATACCTGTAATTTGTCATGCGATTATTGCTTCGCTAGCCAAGGGAAATACAACGGAGATAGGGCAATCATGAGCTATGAGGTTGGACAAAAAGCTATCGATTACCTGCTTGAAAATTCGGGTCATCATCGTAATCTTGACATCGACTTTTTCGGCGGGGAACCGCTCTTGGCTTGGAAAGTGGTTAAACAGATCGTAGCTTATGCAAGAAGCAAAGAACAAGAATACAAAAAGAAGTTCCGCTTCACCTTCACGACGAACGGGATGCTGCTGAACGATGAGGTCACCGAGTTTTTAAATCAGGAAATGTACAATGTCGTATTAAGCCTGGATGGAAGAAAAGAGGTTCATGACCGGCTTCGCCAAACGGTTAACGGAAAAGGCAGCTACGATCATATTCTTCCGAAGTTCCAGGAATTCGTTCGTAAGCGCGGAGACCAAGAGTACTATGTACGGGGAACTTACACTCGTAACAATGTCGATTTCACCAATGATATATTTCATATCGCAGATCTTGGTTTTGACAAAATCTCGATGGAACCGGTCATCTGTGATCCAAAGGAGCCCTATGCACTTACCGAGGAGGACCTGCCGGAGATATATAACCAGTACGAAATTCTCGCCAAGGAAATGATCGGGCGCGGTGAACAAGGCAAGGGGTTTACCTTTTATCACTACATGCTTGACCTCTCAGAAGGACCTTGCATCCAGAAGAGAATCACTGGCTGTGGTTCAGGGACGGAATATCTTGCCGTCACCCCTTGGGGAGAGCTTTTTCCTTGTCACCAGTTCGTAGGGGATGAAGAGTACAGCATGGGAAACCTCTGGGATGGCATCACAAAACCAGAGCTGCAATGTCAATTCCAAGAGAGCAACTGCTACTCGAAGCCGGAATGCAAGGACTGCTGGGCGAAACTCTACTGCAGCGGCGGTTGTCCTGCCAATGCGCTGCACGCGACGGGTTCCCTGGTCGGAACCTATGACTTCAGCTGTGACGTCTTCCGCAAAAGAGTCGAATGTTCCATGATGGTGAAGGTTGATGAATCCATTAGAGCGATGGAAGGGCAATCTAACTAGTTAACGTAACGGACGAATAAACTATAACCGAGAAATAGACACTTTTAAATAAAGTGCCTTTCTCGGTTTTTTTGTGCGGAGAAGAAGGACTATATGACAAGAGAGACGATCAGTTTCTGCAAATTGCAGATTACTGATCGTCTTTTAATCTGAATCTATGGAATGAATTCCGTGCGATAGGTTGGTATATCGTTGTTATAGCTATGTATTATTTGATGTCTACATACATAGCACGATGAATGTTACCTGAAAGCGGACCGAAGGATAAAAAGCTGAGGGTCAGATATTGCCTCAGTCCTCCATTTTATTGGACGTCGTAGGTACGTGCCTAAGTCTGAATAATAAATCCCCTCAGGGATTCTGCATAAAAATTTGCAGATTTATGTAGTATCTATTTAAATGAAAATAACGATCTCTTCCAAGAACAGAGAGTTATCTCCCACTATCACTTCACTAACCCTCCCCCAACAACTCCCCAACAGAAACCTCCAATGCTTTCGCAATGGCAACCACCTCATAATCCTGCACAAGTCTATATTGACCTTCCAATCGCGATAAACTGGTCGGGCTAATGTCCAAGCCAAAGGTTTGCAACTTGGCAAGGAAATCCTTTTGCTTCATTCGCTTAGCTTTTCGAATAGCTATAACTCGGGTCCCGATAATGTTTTTGTCACCCGGGGGCTCTTTGCGATGCCTCATTTTGGCGTCACCTCACAATTTAACCAAATTGTATGCGAGGTAAGTGTTGTTTTAATGCGGATATCGAATTAAAATGAGATAAACCGATAAACGCATTAAAATTTCCATACATCGTCTACAGATATAGCTTTTCCCGGAAGGTGGGGGTGCAATGCAACATCTGATGTGCAAATATGAGGAGGAAAAGCGCAAGCTGAATGAACTCGGACAGCAATCACTGGAGCAGGGAATTCCGTTAAGCAGCAATGAAGCGGTTCAGGCCCAGAGTCGTAAGGTTGACGAACTGATTAATCGGATGTACCAAGAAAAAAACGGACATACAGTGTCGTTTCGTTTGAGTTTCTATCTTGGAGGGGATATGGTGGGCTTTCCGGCATGGTTTTTACAGACGATTCAAGGTCGATTGGATGAGGTGACCGCACAAATTGAACATCAATCCGAACCTAGATATGTTTTTGAAGAAGAGCGCAAAGCTTTTCAAGCGTTGTTTGACTCCATGGACATTGCACGTATGCCAGAGTTTGAGCACTGGGAGGATAAGCTTCAATCGAAGCAAGCCGTTCTTTATGAACGTCTATATCTTCAAGGACTAAAGGATGGCATGCAGCTTGAACATGCCCTTACTGCCCCTTCAGTTCTCTCGGACTAAGACATGCCCTGCGGGTAGCGGAGAAGCACATAGGTATCGGAACCAAAGGGGATATACGCATATCTTATTTTCGGACTGTCAATGCGACAGTCTTTTTTTCTTTATATATATTTGAAATTTTTGTTTTTTAGATGCTGTTCATTCAAAAGAGGGCAGACCTCCATTTATGATATGAATAAAGGGATATCTTCCCATATTGTCGAATAACCATACATATTGTAAATCTATATCAGACGAGGTTTTGCTATGTTTAAAGCGCTAAAGTCCTTCTTTAAAAAATCCGACACTAAGCCACCACAGGCAGTGCGTAAGGCACAAACTCCCAAGTCGAAACCGAAGGTTGCTTCCACACGAATTGGAGAGTTAGGTGAGCATAAAATCAATATTCAACTCGATCAGTTACCTAAGGAGTGTAAATCATTAAGCGATCTAATGCTTCCTAATCCCAAGTCTCGAACAGGTTACACCCAGATTGATCATATCATTATTTCCCCGTATTGCTTATTTGTCATTGAGACGAAAAACTACAATGGAGAAATTAAAGGTGGGCGAACGGATCAACAATGGTCAGTGAGCAACCGTTACAAGATGTATAATCCACTGAAGCAAAACTATGGACATATCAAGGCCATCGAGAGCCTGATACAAGGTATAGCTGCAGTGAAATTTATCTCTATGATTTCATTCACTATGAGATGTCGGTTCAGTATTGATCCGGATCTTCGGAAAATCCACTCGGACGAACTGGTTGTCTATGATGTGGAACTAAGTGAGTTTATCTCTAGGAAGCTGATTAGTTTAAAAACGGGAACCCCTGAACCTCCTATTTCTGCGGCGCAGGTCCAAACCATATATGATCGTTTGGCTCAGGCTAATGTTACCGATTCCGAGATTCGCAAACTTCATGTACAGAGAATAAAGGGAGGTCCACTATGAAAAGTATGTGGCTTGTTCGAGCAGGAGAAAGGGCATATCTTATTAATGAATTTAAAGATAAGCAAGCTGTAGCGATTGGTTGGGCTCCATTGGGAGATATCGGTGGGGTAAATACACTGCAAGAGATGAAGAGGCTTTTGAAGGTACGGTATCCTGGATATAAAGAGGGTAAGATCAATATTACTGCTGGTCAGATTTTTCGTTTTGTAAGTGAATTTAAAATAGACGACCAAGTAATCACATATAATCCTGAAGAGCGACTCTATTACATAGGAAGAATCAAGTCGAATTATGAATTTAAGCCAAATTATATTACGGATAAGCCTCATATTCGCAGAATAGATTGGGAGGGGACTGTATCTAGAGATGTTTTGACGGCAAGCGCCCGGAATACTCTTGGTTCCATAATGACTATTATATCTATCCCGAATGATGTTCAGAAGGAATTGCTCAAACAAATGGTAATCGGACAGACCGATGGTAATCAACCAAGTCAACCCATAGAGTCTGTGCAAGCTGAGACGGAGGAAGAAGCCGAAGAATTAGAGCTAATTAAGGAAGACGTCATTGAGAAGTCCAATGAATTTATCAAAGATAAGATTGCTAAGTTAGACTGGGAGCAAATGCAGGAACTTGTTGCGGGCATCCTTAGAGGAATGGGCTACAAGACACGAATATCACCCAAAGGGCCGGACCGGGGAAGAGATATTTTTGCATCCCCAGATGGTCTAGGGCTTGAAGAACCCAGAATTATAGTGGAAGTAAAGCACCGTTCAGGCAGTATGGGATCTAATCAAATACGTAGTTTTACCGGAGGATTAAGAGTAGGAGATCGGGGAATTTATGTATCTAGTGGTGGATTCACAAAGGAAGCAAAATATGAAGCGGAAAGATCGAATATTCCTTTATCGTTAATAGACTTGGATCTGCTCGCGGAGTTAGTAACACAATACTATGATCAATTTGATTCAGAGACACGGACATTAATACCGTTAAGAAAAATATATTGGCCGTTATAAATTTGAATGTTTTTCTATATAGACATTCTTTTGAAGAAGAGCAAGGCCTTCCAAGCGTTATTTGTCTCCATGGATATTGCACGTAAGCCAGAGTTTGAAAATTGGGAGGATAAAGTTTCTTTAAAGTAATCTGTTGTTTATGAACTTTTATATCTACAGGGGCTTAAGGATGGCATGCAGCTTGCTAATGCATTTGCTCCATCTGTTCTCTCGGATTAAGACGGAATTAAAAGGTATACGTTAACTATATGTTGGGGCTGTCCATGCGACAGTCCTTTTTCTTATATGCATGATTGGAAGGAATACATTCCCATATTGTCGAACTACCAAATATATTGTAAATCCAGATGACTCCGTATTGCTTATTTGTCATTGAAAGACGAAAAACTACAATGGAGAAATTAAAGGTAAGCGGACGGATCAACAATGGTTAGTAGGTAACCGTTACAAGATGTATAATCCACTAAAGCAAAACTATGGCTATATTAAGGCCTCAATTACAGGTAAAATCGATCTATGACCAACTGAGCCAAGCAAATATTACAGACTCAAAGATTCGCAAACTTCATGTAAAAAAATATGACTACTAGAAATCGTTAACTAGTCTTGGAGGTCAACATGCCATTACCGGAATCAGTCACGCAGATTTTCAAGCGTAAGCAAAAATCATACAAAATGGTCCTCATCCTATCCTTAATCGAAGAGCTGAGAGCCTTTCATCAGGAGCGCGTATCGTACGATCACGTGAAGCAGCGGTTTCTTAACTACTTTATAGCTGAACAGGATAGTGGAAACCGGGTAGATCTGCCACCAGGTCGAGAACTATGGAGTGATGCACCCAAAAGCCAGCTGAAAGATATTATTAACAGTCCAATTAATGCGCTCTCGCATATTTTGTTTGTGAACTCGGAGGATAACACCATAGGTTTTCATAGCCAGATTCAAAGACAGCTAGGGGAAGAGGAGCTATCGCAATTAGAGAGACTAGCTAATGACGAACTCCAGTCTTATAATGCCGCTTTGCAGCATTTCTCTTTGCAAGGTTATTTGGAGAAAATCATGGCGGATTACAGCTCTGCCAAAAAGGAAGCTTTCGCAGGCCATTCACTGGGTACATTGTTTCGTCAGACCCTTCCTTCCGAGCTTAAAGTATTACCTTTCATAGATGAGCAATACAAAGTTCAAGGTTCGGTTGGACAAGGGAATTGGGCAACGGTTCCTTGGCTAGCAATTCTGGATAAACGGATCACGGAAACGACACAACGTGGAGAGTATATTGTGTATCTGTTCGCTTCGGATATGAGTGCTGTGTACCTCACGTTTATCCAAGGAGTAACAACACCTATCCAAGATAAAGGGCGCAGAGAAGGCTATGCTTATCTACGAAACCGAACACAAGAGATTCGAGAGCTCCTTTCTCTTGCCCATATGAATAAGGATGAGAATATTCACCTGGTAGACAGCGGTCTAGGCCAAGATTATCAGGTGTCTACTGTCGCTTACATCAAGTATGAAAGAGGAGCCGTTCCGAATGACGAGCAACTAATTCAAGATCTCGAGAATGTGATCGAAGATTACCGTCTATATGTGGACACTGTGACTTCTACAGGTAGTGTAGCTGATAATGAGGAAGTGGAAGTAGTGACACAAGAAGCTGATCTGCTGAAGGACGAACAAGTAACAGGGATCCTCCACCAAATCCAATCCCACATCCGTCGCAAAGGTTTCTTCTTCCCTGAGCACCTTATCGAGAATTTTTACCTCTCGCTAAAGACTAAGCCTTTTGTCATTCTGGCAGGCATATCCGGAACAGGGAAGACTCGGTTGGTGAAGCTGTTTGCAGAAGCTCTTGGTGCAACGGGGAATAACGGACAGTTTACCTTGATCCCAGTGCGGACGGATTGGAGTGATCCTGCGGATCTGCTGGGGTACAAGGATCTTTCGGGCAGGTTCAAACCGGGTCCGCTTACGGAAGTATTAGTAGAGGCGCGGAAGCCGGAGAATAGACATAAGCCATATTTTATCTGTATGGATGAGATGAATCTGGCGCGGGTAGAGCATTACTTCAGTGACCTGTTAAGTGTGCTGGAAACGCAGGACTGGCGGGAGGGGAAGATCCAGACTCAGGATCTCATATCTTCTACCATGCTGGATACGTCTGAGGATCAAGTGAAGTTTGGCAGCCTAGGTGTCCCGGAGAATGTGTTCTTGATCGGGACTGTGAACATGGACGAAACGACACATCCTTTTAGCAAAAAGGTACTGGACCGAGCTAACACACTGGAGTTCAATTACATCAATCTGCAGCAGTATCCGGACATGAGTGAGCAGGAAGAGACGGAAGATCCCGCTGATCTTGCCGAACTGAACCATCTTTTTCTGCG
Source organism: Paenibacillus sp. FSL R10-2778 (assembly GCF_038593035.1). NCBI lineage: Bacteria > Bacillati > Bacillota > Bacilli > Caryophanales > Paenibacillaceae > Paenibacillus > Paenibacillus sp. FSL R10-2778. Next base: position 804,668 of record NZ_CP151956.1, read on the forward strand.
CTCCGATTATTTGCAGCTAGTGGATGCCTATGATGCCAACAAAGAGCTAGTTGTCCGGACGACAGAGAGATTGGTTAAGATCAATGCTCTGCTTGAGGATGTCCATGCTCATGTAGGTTTCCGGGTACGCGATGCGATTTGCTTCTATATGATCTATAACGAACGGTACAAGCTGATGAGTGAGGAAGAAGCTTTTGACTGGCAACTGCTGCAAAAGATACTGCCGCGCATTCAAGGGAGCCATTCTTCGGTTCGCCGGGTATTGTTGAACTTGATGAAAGGGGCTCTTGGTACAGGATCTGGTGTGACGGTAAATATTGAAGATCTTATGGACAATGATGATTCTCCACTCTACCTGAGATGGGCTGCTGGACAAACTCCCCCTACAGCCCAACATCCACAAAGTGCGCGTAAATTGGCTTTTATGCTTAGGAGGCTGGAGGAAGATGGATTCACCTCATACTGGCTCTCTTAATCAGGCGGTAGAATTGCTCCGTGTAGAAACGGAGCTTTTTACGCTTTTTCTTCAAGGAAGGCCATATCATCCTACTGTGGAGACCTTGCAGCTTCATCGTTCTTCTAGTCAGGAGTGGGTAAATGCTCAGTTTGGGATTACATGCTCCGAACGGCTTGGTAATGTTCAGATTAAAGTGTTTTCTCCTGAAGCTCACGGGATGGTGGACTGGCAGCCGGGGGAGTCGGTCTTTCCTTGTTTTTATGAGACACAGTCGTATGAGCTGGTGATTCAGAGGAAGACCGCTGCTAACCTCTCTTTTTATCATGACAATGTGCTGCTTCGGCAGGCAATTAAGCCCCTAGGTGAGTCTATTCTTGCGGGTGTGCTGAACTTTGGGAATGAGGTCGGTTTGACGGAATGGGAGATCCGCAGTTCGGGACAGGCTTTGCTGCGGGTAGAGATGGAGATCTTCCCCTCTAAAATGGATTACAAGCTGGATTACCAGAATATTTTAAATGAAGTGAATGAGCAGATTTATAATTTGGCCTTTGATTTTTTGCGCAAAACCTACCAACTAACAGGCTTGCGGGAGACGCAGCATCAGAGCTTGACGGAGTTTTTTACCATTCTTCAGCATGTGTTTAGACAGCTCTTGGATGCCGTTGAGCGGATTAACAAGACTCCCCATTACGCTCTGCTTCAGGACCGCCGACTAGTGGATGCTAATCGGGTCAAAAAGGCAGGAAGAGAGAACATCCGCGAGCTCGCGAAGCATCCCGAACGATTAAGAGAAGACATGAACCATGGATTCTTGACCATCGGCAGCCGAAATTACACAGCCACACATTTAATGGAGACACGAAGACGCCTCGCCTATGATACTAATGAGAATAGGTTCATCCGCTGGATGCTGGAACGCATTCATGGAAAGCTGAAAGAGCTCAAGGGTCGCTGGAAGATTAAAAACCGAACCCCAGATCCATTACTTATAAAAAGGTTAGACAACATGCTCACTCAACTAGAGCGGGTGCTCAAGATGGATTTTTTGCGTGAGGCTGGAGTACTGAGGCAGATGTCCGTTACACTGGTGCTGCAGATGGCCCCTGGATACCGCGAGGTCTATCGCTGTTATCTAATGCTGCTCAAAGGCTTGTCGATCCAAGGTGATCTGCTGCGCCTGTCTATGAAGGATGTCGCGCAGCTCTATGAATACTGGTGCTTCCTCAAGTTGAATCAGCTTCTGGGTCAGAAGTATAAGCTGGTGAAGCAGGATATTATTAAGGTGAATCGGAATGGTATTTTTGTTACACTTGACCGCTCGCAGAGCGCTAAGATGGTGTACGAGAATCCAGTTAACGGAGAGCAGTTCATCCTGTATTATAATGCGATTCCTAGCTCGGATAAGGCACCGACGCTCAATCAGCGTCCGGATAATGTGCTGACACTGAAGAAGAAGGATGCTGGCAAAATCAAAGAGTATAAGTATGTTTTTGATGCGAAATACCGATTAAATCCGGCTTATGAAGGGACTTCCTATCACCGCACTTATAGGCAGCCTGGTCCTGAAGAGGATGACATCAACACCATGCACCGTTATCGGGATGCCATTGTGTATCAGGAGAAGGGATCGGAAGAATATGAGCGAAGCATGTTTGGCGCCTATGTTTTATTCCCCTACCCGGATGAGGAGCGGTATAAGACCCACCGATTCTACAAAAGCATCGAGCTATTGAATATTGGCGCTTTGCCATTCCTACCGAATTCTACAAGCCTAGTGGAGCGATTCTTGGATGAGATTATTCAGGATAGTCCGGAAAAAGCTTATGAACGCTCGACTCGTCCACGCGGCACGAAAGAATACTATGCCAACCAACTCGCGGGTAAAAATGTGCTTGTTGGTTCTGTCCGGGGACCCGAACAAGTGGAGGTGGCGCTGGGGAAAGCTTTTTATCATATGCCGTTAAGGAATCTTGCAAATCAGAAGATCCTAACGCAAATTGAATACGTAGCGATGTGCCAATCCCGCAAAAAGTTCATTGATCCTGCAAAAACGGGGATTCACTGGGTAGGGAAAGTAGCGGATTGGAAGGTGCTGCGGCGTAATGAGATTAAAGAGGTTCCTTGTCGCCCGGGTACTGAAGAAGATCTGTATGTACGATTTACGGTCGAGGAATGGAAAGCAATTACGTCTCCTATCATGCTAGGTGGTCAAAGAATACAAACGGTGCTCTATACGAGTAAATATATTCTGGATCGTGCCTTGGAAATCGCGGAGCTTCGCTTAGAAACGGAGGGAGATCTTCGTGAATGGCGTGAGAAACGCCGAAGGGGCAGAGTGAAGGTGAAGTTGGATCATGAGCAGTATGTGGACTTGGGAAAGGTTGTTGAAGTTCGGAATATTTAAGGTTAGTGAACATGAAGTAAGGTTTGTTTAGTTAATTCCATAATTATGAATTTATTGTTGACAACCCCAGCGGATTAAAATATAGTAATCCCATCAGATTAATGCAAATTATTGATGTTTAAATTTTAGTGATTGTGAGTACGAAACGGAATATGCTGACTGGTTCCACCAGAGGCTCAGGGGACAAACGCTAGTCGTTGTCATCTGAGCCTTTTTGGTGAACAATCACTTTCCCGTAATAATAACTAAAAGAGGTGAAGTCAATGGCTGCTGCTGAAAAAATCAGATTTGAGAGTGTCACCAAAACGTTCAGTGTCCGAGATTCTAAGCAAAAGGAGGGAACGCAGCAATTCACGGCGGTAAAAGAGTTGGACTTTTCCGTAAGAAAAGGTGAATTCATAACGATAGTGGGGCCAAGCGGGTGCGGTAAGTCAACTTTGCTTGATTTGATTAGTGGTTTATCATCCCCCACACAGGGTCGCATTTTAATAGATGGTCACCCAATAACAGGTCCAGGGCTTGATCGAGGTATTGTGTTTCAGCAGTATGCTTTATTTCCGTGGAAGACCGCGCGTGGCAATATTGAATTTGGGTTGGAAGCAAAGGGGATCCCGAAGCATGAACGTAGCGAACAGGTTGGACATTTTCTTTCGTTAGTTGGGCTTAGTGATTTCGGAGACCGTTATCCACATGAGCTTTCCGGAGGGATGAAGCAGCGTGTAGCCATTGCCAGAAGTCTTGCCTTTAACCCGGACGTCTTGTTAATGGATGAGCCTTTTGCCGCACTGGACGCCCAAACACGTGAATCCCTGCAAAGTGAGCTTTTACGGATTTGGCAGAAGACCCAAAAAACCATCATATTTATTACGCATGGCATTGATGAGGCCGTTTATCTTGGGGAGCGGGTAGTCGTCCTGACACCAGGACCCGGGACGGTGAGGAAGATTGTAGATATTCCGCTTCAATCACGATTGGAAGATGCGGATATTCGCTCACATCCTGATTTTGTGAAGGCTCGACATGAGGTATGGGGTTATTTGCATGAACCTGAATACAAAGGTGCATATATTTAATCTATAAAGGGGGGGATTCCCATCGAATCCGTTAAGTCTGTTCATTCAACGTTACAGCTAAAGAAACGAAATCCTATTTCTTTTTCCGGCGTGCTTAAGGTGTTCAAACAGTCCATTGTCTTAGTCTTATTGTTCTTACTATGGGAAGTCGCACCACGGACCGGCTTAGTTGACGCAGCATTTTTCCCGCCTATTTCTGAGGTAATCACCGCCTTATGGAATTTGATAGCTTCAGGTGAGCTATTCACTCATTTCTTAGCGAGTATCATTCGCTCGTTCAGTGGATTTGCATTAGCGTTAGTGATTGCAATCCCATTAGGTTTATTAATTGGCTGGTATCCCTTAGCTAGGGAGCTATTAAATCCAGTGTTGGAATTGTTCCGAAATACAGCTGCGCTCGCTTTACTTCCGGTATTTATGCTGCTGTTAGGGATTGGTGAAACCTCTAAGATTACAATCGTCTTATTTGCTTGCACATGGCCTATTCTTCTAAACACGATTGCTGCTGTAGGTAACGTCGATCCCTTACTTATTAAAGCGGCTAAATCCATGAATATTAAGTCGTTCAAATTATTTCTGAAGGTCATTTTGCCGGCATCCGTGCCAACTATTTTTACAGGGATTCGAATGGCAGGAACAGGGGCGATATTAGTATTGATTGCGGCAGAAATGGTAGGGGCAAAAGAAGGCTTAGGCTATTTAATCACTTATTCTCAATATAACTTTCAGATCCCTCAAATGTACGCCGGTATATTAACCATTGCTTTGTTGGGTTTGCTAATCAACCAAGGCTTGACCATGCTCGAGCGTAAATTTTCTAAATGGAAGCAACCGGTGAATGAATAGAAGGATGATTTTGAATGATATTTTTTCGGGATAATACCAACTAAACAAATTGAATTAATTACACTTAAAACAATCTAAAAAGGAAGAGTGGCGGAGGGAAGTTTGGAACTGTAGCTCAGAAAAATACAATTCATTTGGAAAAGGAGAAGTGAGATGAACAAAACAGTAGCACTGCTTATAATTGTAGGCTTGGTTAGTGGTATTTTATCTGGCTGCTCAGAGGGGAACTCCTCCGCCAAAAGTGGAGAAGATCAGATCCTGCAATATCAGTCTGCACCTGGAAGTGTCTCTTTCCCAGAGCTGGCCGCCGATTTAGGTTACCTAGGAGATTTGAAGTTAGAGTCTATAGGTGACAGCGTGGGTGGTCCGGAAAGTATTCAGTTAACCGCGACGAAACAAATTGACTTTGGTGCAGCGTTTAATGGAGCCATTATTAAATCTTACGCCAAGAACGTAAAAATAAAGTCGGTCATTGGCTCCTACGGCAGTGATGAAAATACGTATGTAGGTGCATATGCCCTCGAGGGGGGAGCTATAAAGTCGGCTAAAGATTTTATTGGTAAAAAGGTAGGGGTGAATATTCTCGGTGCCCATTCGGAATTCGTCATTAAAGATTATTTACGCCAAGGCAACTTGACCGAAAAGGAAATTGAACAAGTAACCTTAGTGACAGTTCCAAGTTCTAGTGCAGAACAGATTCTGCGAAATCATCAGATCGATGTGGTTATGTTAAGCGGGATTGCCCGGGATCGGGCTTTAACAACAGGAGGGGTCGCAGAAATTTTTAAGGATATTGATGTGTTTGGCACAGAGTTTACTGCGGGTGATTATTTCTTTACAGATCAGTATATCAAGGATAATCCGAATACCGTCAGGCAATTTGTAGATGGAGTGGCTAAGGCGATTGAATGGGCCCGAACGACACCTAGGGAGGAAGTAATTAAACGATTCGAGGAAATTATTAATAAGCGTGAACGCAAGGAAACCACAGATAATCTTAAGTTTTGGAAGAGTACGGGCATCTCTGAAAAAGGCGGTGTGATCACACCCTCGGAATACGATGTCTGGATTGATTGGCTTGTGGCAAAAGGGGAGCTAAAGGAAGGCCAAGTGAAACCGGAAGAGTTATATACGAACGAATTTAATCCTTTTGTTAAATAATTTTATATATGAGTTGAATCTAAAACAATCTAAAAAGGGAGAGTGGCAGAGGGGAAGTTTGGAACTGTAGGAGCGTGAGCATCCGCCTTTGTGTACGGATTTCCTTAATAGAAAATCAAACAATAGGGAGTGGTTAACATGACAAAAAAACAAATGAAATTAGGGGTATTCATTAATCTACCCGGTCATCATGTAGCAAGCTGGCGTCATCCTGCTTCAGGGGCAAGTCGGGCATTTGATTTGGAGTATTTAACGGAGATTGCACAAACGGCTGAGCGTGGCAAGTTCGATATGATATTTTTTGCAGATGTATTAGGTCAAAAGCTGTCCGGAAATGCACAATCATCATTAAAGCTAGATCCCGTTATTATTATCTCAGCACTTGCAGCAGTGACTAAGAATATCGGGTTAACGGCGACCTTGACTACTACCTATAACGATCCATACCATGTAGCACGTAAATTCGCAGCGATTGATCATTTGTCCAAGGGGCGTGCCGCCTGGAATGTAGTAACATCAGCCAATGAGGGTGAAGCTCTCCTGTTTGGTAAGGATAAACATTTGCAGCATGCGTCCCGCTATGAACGTGCTGAGGAATTTGTGGAGGTTGTTAAACAACTCTGGTTGTCTATTGAGTCTGAGGCGCTGGTCATCGACAAGGAGCAAGGTCGGTATTTAGATGTAGAAAAGGTACATCCTGTTGATCATCAGGGAGCTTGGTTTAAGGTACAGGGTTCACTGGATTCCTCAACCACACCACAAGGGCATCCCGTGATTGTTCAAGCTGGATCATCGGAATCTGGAAAAGAGTTAGCTGCGAAGACCGCAGAAGTTATTTTTACAGCATGGCAGACGCTTGAAGAAGCGCAAACCTTTTATCGTGATGTGAAAGGGCGGTTGGCTAAATATGGACGTAAACCGGAGGACTTGAAGATCATGCCGGGTGTGTTTATTACTGTAGCGAAAACAGAGGAAGAAGCTTTGTTGAAGCAGCAGCAATTAAACAGCTATATTTTACCTGAAGTAGGATTATCGTATTTGTCGTCTTTCACTAACATTGATCTGTCAGGGTATGATGTCGAAGAACCACTTCCGGAATTCAGTTCAATTGAAGATGACACCAATCCGCGGATCCGCTACAACATTATTCGTGATATCGCCAAACGTGAGAATCTGCAATCTATTCGTGCAATCTATGAGCGCATCGCTGGAGCACGCGGACACCGGGAAATCGTTGGAACCCCTGAACAAATCGTAGATCAATTAGAAGAATGGTTCTTAAACGATGGTGCAGATGGATTTAATGTGATGCCTCCCCATTTCCCGGAGGGCTTTAACGATATTGTTGAATTAGTGATTCCTGAATTACAGCGTAGAGGCTTATTCCGTACTGAATATGAGAGTTATACGCTTCGAGGAAATTTAGGGCTATCTGTACCTGTTGTAACAACACTTGAAAAGGCACTAACCGGTGCGAGTACAGGAGGGAATGTGCAATGAGCAAAGCAGTCATTATTAATGGAGGAAATACTAGAAAATCTCGATTAACAGCTATTCATCAGCAGGTTGAAAGATTTCTAACGCAAGAGGGGATTTGGCATCATTCGATCTATGTACATGAGTTACCAGCGGACGATTTGCTTACGGCCAATTTCGCCAGTGAGGCGATTCTGCGGGCCAATGCGCTAGTGGAAGAAGCGGATATTGTCGCCGTATTAACGCCTATCTATAAAGCCTCCTATACGGGAATCTTGAACACCTATTTAGATCTCCTTCCGCAAAAAGCGCTGGTTGGTAAGCGAATTGTACCTATTGCTATTGGGGGTTCGTTAGGCCATCTTCTAGCGATTGAATATGCATTAAAACCCGTCTTATCTGTACTGGGTGCTACTGAGATTTTAAATACGGTTTATTTCTTGGATCGGCAAATTGAACGTTTAGAAGCTGATGGGTATCGTATTGATGAGGAAGCGGAGCAGCGGCTAACCGTGGAATTACTAAAGCTTGCACCTGCAAAAATAACTAATTAGACTAGGGAGAACAGGAAGTTAGGGGTTAACATTAACGCAGCCTTTCGGGGTTGCGTTTTTTGTGTTGTGATTGTTAATCTCATGAACCAACGTTGAAAAAGGTCCCTAGTCTCCATTTGGTGAACTATAAGTTGTATGATGGTTTCTTGCCATTCCACGATTACATCAAAAGATTTGTTAATGGTTTGGGCGTTTCTCCGTATTAACATATGTAAGTTTCTTCACAACAAATTGCGCAATTTGTTTAGCTTTTCGATGAAGGTGAGTGGAAGGAGGGTGGAGATGGAGGTTATCCAGGGTAAAGTGGAGCGTTACATGAATACCGAAAGATCACGTGAAGCTATCATGTCCAAAGAGGAATTTACCCGGATGTATGATACGTACTACCAACGTGTTTACAAATATATCTGTTATCGGATTAATAACCACCACGCGGCAGAGGACATATGCAGTCAGGTGTTTGAGACTGTGATGTGTAAGTATTATAGTTTTTCACAAGAAAAATCCAATTTTGAGGTGTGGCTGTTTGCCATTGTAAGAAACGCTGTAACGGATTATTTTCGGGCGCAGAAGAAAAGAAGCTATAGCTCACTGGATTCGTTGCTGGAACTTATATTTCCCAAGCCGTCTCCTGAGGAGCTGGCGATCCGTGAGGATAATAATCAGGCACTGTTCAAGGCGCTCTCCAAGCTGCGTGAGAAGGAGCGGAATATCATTGCAATGAAATATGGGGCTGGGCTGAAAAATTCCGAAATTGCACAGATCATGGGAGTTAGTGAGTCCAATATCGGTGTCGTAGTATATAGAAGCTTGAAAAAACTGCATATTTCCTTAAAGGCAGGAGGGTTCAAAAATGAATAAGAAAGATGATATCACCAAATTCAGCAAAACCATAGAACTGCTTGAGAATGCCGAACAGGGCAGCACTACCGCCAAAGAAAGAATCTATAACCGCTTGATATACAAATTGGACCATGGGGCTCTTAGCCCCCAATCAGAGATAAAGGACGGGATAACGATGAAAAAAAGCAGCTGGAGAAATGCAATAGTGATTGGCAGTGCAGTAATTTGTCTGGGTGGCGCATTCTCTGCAACCTCCTATGCACAGGATATGTTCCAATCGATCATGGCAAAGTTTGAAGTGGGAAATCTCGAAATCACACAATACGATAAGGAAATCCCATCGGCTGCACAGTCAATGACTCCATCTGAAGATGCCCAAGGCGGGGAGAATGCGGTCATTGAATTGCCGGTTGCAGCTAAGTTAAGCCTAGATGAAGCACGTGCAGCACTTGGCATGAACTTCCCGGCACCCGACTGGATGGGAGACTATGAGTTTGTGAATTGTGTTCTTCAGGGGACCAGCATGGTTGAAGTGCAGTATAATTCCGGTGAGAATGCTGTGAATTTTCTAATCTCCAAGGGCGGGGACAATGGGATCAGCACTACGGAAGAAGTGAAGACAGAAGTAATCAACGGGACTAAGGTTTATTATGCAAATGGAATTGTGATATGGGAACAGGATGGCTATACAGTAGAGTTGTATTCCCAAGTAGATTTTGACCAAGCTACACTAGGGAAAATCATTGATAGCTTTAACATTGGTGCGCCTGTTCAGCCTTTAGAGCAAGGTCAAGTGAAGGAGAACTTGCAAAAGAATGGAGCAGCGGTTGCAGCTCCGGCTCCGGCTGTAGATTCGGAATAAAAGACTCACTCCGGGCAGCAGCAGCCTATAGTTACACACGGAAGACGCGAGGGGATTAGTCCCCTGAGCGTCTTCTTTTCTGAGCACACTTTTATAGAACATTCCCCAACCATTGCCACCCCCCAAAAACAAAAGTATAATTGATAATGATTATCAATTAATGAATGAATAAAGAGTTATGTGCATGTATATAAGCAGTAAAGAGGTGACAGAATGCAAAAACAATCGCAGAAGACAGATTTAACTGAGGTTAGAAGATATATAGAAGAGAATTTCACGAAGCACTTGTCTTTAGCACATTTAGCTAATCTTTCTGGCCTTAGCTCCAGTTATTTTTCCTCAGCGTTCAAACAGGAATATATACAAAGTCCAATGGAGTTCGTTACCCAGCTGCGGATTCAAAAGGCTAAACAATTATTGCAAAAGGAAGATGTTCGCTTAAAGTTTATAGCAGAGGCTGTTGGATATAGTGATGAGTTTTATTTTAGCCGAGTGTTCAAAAAGGTTGAAGGGATCTCGCCAACGATGTATTCCAGCCAGCAAAAATCTCATATCGGTGTTGTAACTGGGAACATGATGGGGTATTTACATGCGGCAGGAGTCATTCCGTTTGCTGCACCCTTAAGTGCAAAATGGACACCGTACTACTATAATTTGTGGGCGCAAGAAATCGAGCATAAGGTAACCTTGACGCAAAACAAAAATTATTGCAGCCCCAATGAGCTATTGCATTTGCCAATTGATCTTCTTATTTCTCCCAAAGATTTGTCGTCAGAGCTGGTAAAACGGATAGAGGATCATTTTCCAATCTATTGGCTGGATGATAAGCAAGATTGTTTAGTAGCCTTAACTGAACTTGCTGCCCGACTAAATAAACAAGAAGAAGCGAAACAGTGGATCACGCAGTATAGGGCAAGATTGGAAGACGTTCGTCGCGGATTAGGCTGGAACTCTACACCACCTAAAGTTCTAGTTATACGTATCTATCAGCAGCAAATCTTTGCTTATTGTAATACAGGCATTCAGCATCTTTTATTTCAGGATTTGGGAGCGGAATCTAGTTATGAGCAGCCCGGTCTATATAATACTGAGATTACTTTTGATGAATTAGGTAAATTGAAGGTAGATAAGCTGTTTACGATTATTTGCCCCGATGATGAGTCACGAGCAACATGGCATCATTTGCAGAGAGAGGTTGGGTTCAGACAGTTAGAGGCTATTAAGCAGCAACAAATCTATGTTATTCACTCCGATCCTTGGTTTGAATATTCGCCTGTAGCTTTAAAGCGGATGCTAGAGGAAGTTGCAGTAATGATGATACCTTGAAAATGTACATGTCTAATCATAAGATGTTACATGGTCAATGCGTCCTATCTCTTATACACTCAATAATGAGAATGATTATTATTGAGAATATAGGAAAGAGGGAAGGTCTATCATGAAGGGGTTTAATACAAAAACAATAAGTTATGTTGTAATGGTTGGTTTATTATCCATTCTACTGACAGCTTGCGGCGGCAATAATACAGCTGATCAGCAAGCAACAGATACTCCAGTAACAACCAGTGAAGCGAGTGCAACTGCAACGGAGGAACCCGCTGTACAAGAACCGGAAGTAGCGGCTAGAGAAGCGTTTGTAGTAACTGACCAAGTAGGCAATACAGTAAACATTCCGGGGACTGTACAAAAGGTGTATGCCCCTGGTCTGGAGGATTACTTAGTTACCCTTGGTGTAACCCCAGTAGCCCAATGGTCCACGGGTGAAAGACCGCAGCAGTATCTACAAGATACGTTAAGTGGTGTAAAAGAAATCAGCTTCGCTAATGGTGTTCCCTCTCCAGAATCTGTAGTAGATTTGGAGCCGGAATTAATTATATTCCCCACTGCTTTTTATGCACAAAATGGTGTTTATGAAAACTACTCGCAAATTGCTCCAACTTACGTGTTTAAGAATGCACTCGGCAATGTAGTGGAGGCCACAGAAACGATTGCGAAATTGCTAGGTTTAGAGGATAAAGCAACAGAAGCTATTGCTGCTTACAATACAAAGCTAGAAGCAACTAAAGCACAGTTAGCCAGCGTTTCTGCTGGTAAAAAAGCAATTTATATTAATGCGAATGCCCGTGCAATCTTTTTAGTGGGTAACTTCCATTACGGGGGTTATGTGCTGAGTGAGCTAGGCTTTGCTCAAAGTGCTCTTGTAGAAGGTGAAATGTCCGCTGATATTTCGCTGGAAATGTTGTCTGATTTAGACGCGGATTATATCTTTATTAACGATAATGATGGTCTGGGAGATGCTTTCCTGGCAGACATTAAAGCTAGTCCTTTATGGAAGGCGCTGCCTGCAGTTCAAGCAGGTAAAGTGTTCGAGGTGGATGGCGATCACTGGAGATCCAGTGGATTAATTGCTTATCAAAAAACGATGGACGATATTGTAGCGTTCCTGCTGCCATGATTATCAAACCGTACGTAAAACCAAACTATGAAACGATGCTGATCACGAGTAAAGCTAATCATAAGGACTATGAAATCTTTATTGCAAAACCGTTGGATGAGTCTGCAAAAGATGGCTACGGCGCCATTTATGTTCTTGACGGCAATGGGCTTTTTGAAACCGCTGCTGAAATCACCCGATTGCTGACGCGTAAGCCTAAAGGCTATCCACCCGCGATTGTTGTTGGCATTGGTTATCCTGGAGGTGAGGCGTTTGATACCGTGCGTCGAACCTATGATTTAACCATGCCAGCTGAGCTCGCGAATTTACCGAAACGTCCCAACGGGGAGCCTTGGCCTGAATTTGGCGGGGCAGATGAGCTGCTAGCTTTTTTTGAAAAAGAGTTAATGCCAGCCATTGCCCAGCGGTTCGTTATCAATAAGCAGAAGCAAGCATTGTTTGGTCATTCCTTTGGCGGATTATTTGTTCTGCATGCTTTGTTTACACAACCCACGTTGTTCTCACATTATATTGCGAGTAGTGCTTCCATCTGGTGGAATGATTACGCACTTTTAAAGGAGTATGAGAATTTTAAAGCTGATTTACACAGCAATACGCTAAGTCAGTTACCTAAAACGCTTATGATTGCCGGTGGAGAAGAGCTGGATTATATGGTCAAGGATAGCTTGGATTTATGTAACAGCATGATGGCCTTACACCTTCCAAGCTTCGAAGTAAGCTGGGCATTGCTTGAGCAAGAGGAGCATGTGAGCGTAATCTCGGGTGCGATTAGTCGGGCCGTCAAATTTTTGCTTACCACATCCTCTGACTTAAGTTAGATAGAAATCATATTCGTTTGCATCTGAGCTGGCCCTTGGCTGGCTCTTTTTGTAAAGTGAAGGGAAAGGGTTGGAAACATTGGCCGCAAATGTTCAGAAATCATCACTAGCAGGAGAAAAAAAGTTCTCCTTTTTATTATTGCTAATCCTCATGCTCCTCCTATTAATAGGCGTATTAGTGCTTGCTATGGCCCTTGGCGCGAAAAAAATACCCTTCGCAGATGTATTCATGTCGATCATCGCTTTTGATGATAAGGCGTCTACTCATCAGGTGATCCAGTCGATTCGTTTACCCCGGGTACTTGCCGCTATGGCAACAGGCGCTGGATTTGCAGTAAGTGGAGCGATTATTCAAGGGATTAGTCGCAATCCTTTAGCGGATTCGGGGATTCTTGGATTAAATGCTGGGGCGGGTGTCACGCTAGTTATTGCTATGGTTTTCCTGCCGACGATTTCATTCACAGGTACACTTTGGCTCTGTATTCTAGGTGCGGGATTGGGAGCGGGTTTAGTCTTTAGTGTTGGTTTATTAAGTAAACGAGGCATGACGCCTATTCGGCTTGTATTGGCGGGTGCTGCCATCTCTGCTATGCTAACTGCCCTAAGTGAAGGAATAAGTATCTTTTTTTCAGTGGCTCAGCAGGTGGCTTTTTGGTATGGAGGAGGTTTAAGTGGCATTAGCATGGCCCATCTACAGCAAATGTTGCCGTGGATGCTTCTTGCGCTATTACTTGCCATCGTAATTTCAAAGTCGATTACTATACTTTCTGTAGGGGATGAGACAGCGGAAGGGTTAGGCGTTAATATAAAACTTATCAAAAATCTTTCGCTTTTAGCCGCATTTATGTTAGCCGGGATCTCATGTGCTTTAGCCGGATCTGTAAGCTTTGTGGGCTTAATTGCTCCTCATTTGGTACGTTACATAGTGGGTGTGGATTATCGTTATATTATTCCATTATCCGCAATTCTGGGAGCCATCCTTGTTGTGCTTGCTGATTTAGTGGCACGTATCGTAAATGCCCCTTATGAAATACCTGTAGGTGCTGTAATTGCGGTTATTGGTGTTCCGTTCTTTCTATATTTGGCACGTAAAGAAAGGCGGGAACTATAGTGAAGCTAAGATGGAAATTTATAATTATAGCAATCATTTTACTGCTAGGCTTTATATATAGTGTATCTACTGGTCAAAGCAGCTTAAGCTTACAAGAGTTATGGCAAACCGTATTGGGAAATGGAACACCGAGGCAGGAGCTTGTACTTTTTCAGTTCCGTATTCCACGTATGATCTTGGGTTTTCTAGTAGGTGGCGCGTTGGCAATAGCAGGAATGCTGCTGCAAGCCATAAGCCGAAATGCTTTGGCCGACCCGGGCATACTGGGGATAAATGCTGGTGCTGGATTATCCATGATGTTATTTTTACTCTTACAAAATAGCTCAACCGGCTTACATACTTATGTTCAGCCACTGTATGCTTTATTGGGCGGATTTATCGTTGTCGCTCTATTATTTATGCTTTCCTATGATCGCAATCAAGGCATTATTCCCATTCGATTAATTTATACTGGTATTGCTGTTGCGGCTGCGATTAGTGCATTTATGATTGTGTTAACCTTCGTACTAGATCCTTCGCAATATCAGATGATTAAGGTGTGGCTGGCAGGGAACATAGGGAATAGTAATTGGAGCCACGTGTATGCTATGCTGCCTTGGTTACTTCTTATTGTGCCTTTATTAATTCGGAATCATCTTATATTGGATGTACTAAGGCTTAACGATCCTGTAGTCATTAGTTTAGGGGTATCTCTAAATAAGTATCGTGTTTGGTTTTTAGTGTGTAGTGTCTTATTGGCGGCACCAGCGGTTGCCGTTAGTGGAAGTATTGGATTCGTAGGTTTAGTAGTTCCACATTTAGTTAGACGACTCTTTCGTGGCCATAAAATAATGATTCCCGCATGTTTATTAATCGGTGGCGGATTAGTTGTTATTGCAGATGCGCTTGGTAAAATGGTAGTAGCCAATACTGAAATACCAGCAGGAGTAATCGTAGCTTTAATCGGTGCTCCATACTTTTTATATTTATTAATTAAAAGTGAATAACTGAAAAAAGCTATTGTGTGATTGATGCTGGAAATAAAAAAAGAATGCCTTGATTATGCAATAATCCAAGGCATTCTTTTTTATATCGTTTTCGTTTTCAGCTTTTCTAAAAGAACTTTCCACCAGTGTATAGATTGCTCAAGTTGAGAAGCGTAGTAGCTTTCCATGAAATCTACACTTTCACGAGTGGAGCTATCTACATCTATTTGCTGGTAGATTTGATTTAATTGATCTTTTTTTATAAGTGACTGTTCAATTTTCTTCTCGATAATCGGGATCACTTTATCAGTCTCTACAAAACGAAGATTCACAAGAGCGACAATCATATCTGAAATAGATTCTGCATCTTCTATTACCTTATAAATTTTGAGCGGGAGCTGCTTGCGCCCTTTATCGGTAATGGAAAACACCTGTTTGTCTGGACGATGTTCTTCTTTGATAATCTCTACCTGTTCAACTAAGCCCTGTTTCGTAAGAGATTCAAAGTGATAATATAGTTTGCTTTCAGATAGATTGAGCAATTTATCAAAAGGAATAGGGGTGGATAGTTCTTTTTTTAATTTATAAGGATAATTATTTTCATCCATTAACTTACTTAAGATATAAATTTGAATTGACATCACAGAACCCACTCCTAATTGTTGGCTAAACTCTATCTTACCAAACCTAGGCGGTTATTTCAGCTGTATTTTTAACTTCAACGGGCAGTATAGTTTCTTTAGTCACAGGTACAGGTTTATGAACAAACCGGACGATTACAATGTTAATCATCATAGCCCCGGCAAATACGCCTGCTAATCCCCATAAGAAGGGTGCTGGACTAATAGAACCAAACATTTGTGCCAAATAAGCTTGCACAGAATAATACATCGGGGTGATGCGGCCGAACCAATCGTATGGTGTATACATCATATCACGAGGCATGGTAGCACCATTGGCGATGGTTTGCATGAGCAGGATTGGAATATTTAAGACCATACCGCCTTCGCCAACTAGGAAGACCATAATCGCACACACGTTAAATGCAGCCATATACATTAGAATTTGCTGAGCAGCAACTGGTAACAGTAAAGATAGGTCTACATCTGCAACAGAGAAGGCAATGGTTAAAGCAACGACTGTTGATAATACAGCGATTAATAAAGCTGTCAATTGAACGAACATAAACAGTTTTGTCTTGCTTGCTTTCCCGCGGTTCGCTTTAAAAGAAGCAACTAATTGCATGGAGGCAATCATTGCCCCGACATAACCAGCCATAGTTAAGAACATAGGTAACATGTTGTTGTGCATGCCGTCCGGAACATCATTGATGACAACATAATTCCCGACATAACTATTTTCAATTTGTGTAGCCATTGCGGTGGCTTGTTCTTCTGGTACGTTAAAGTTCATTAACACACCTTTTGCGGTTTGCTCTGAGAAGTTCGCGCTTAATTGTTTGTTAATTTCTCCTACAACGGAAGACATGGCTGAAGATACCATGGTGGCAGAAGCTTCGTTGACTGTGAAATCAATACTTGCGGATACCTTACCGCTTTGAACGTTGGCTGAAAATTCTTCTGGAATATGGACAACTAGAGCTAACTTATTATGTTCTAATTCATCCATCGCTTTTTTATTCGATACATCGGTTTTTATCGTTTTGAATGGTAAACTCTCCGAGAACTGACTCGAAATCTGAGCCCCATATTGACCTGCATCATCATTGACAATAGCAATTTTTAAATCATCCATGTTCCCTGGAAGTGCTGTATACCCTGGTAAGAAAATACCAAGCATCGCAATGGCATAGAACACACCCATAAAGATAGAACCGATGGCCCCTTTGGACTTCAAAAACTGTGAAAACTTCAACTGTATTCCTTCTTTCTTCTGAATAACACTTTTATTTTAGTACTTCAATTAAAGTACTTTTAACTGAGTGAAATTTATAGTACGATAATTCATTAGAAATGTCAAATTTAAGATACAATGGGTAAGTAGTGAATGATTAAAAAAATGAATAACTGAAGGGACTTCGAATATGAACAAGGTTATTGTAATTGGTGCAGGCATATTAGGGGCTTCAGCAGCTTATCAGCTAAGTAAGTTAGGTGCTGAGGTCATCATTATAGATCGTAAGGATGTTGGACAAGCAACGGATGCAGCAGCAGGGATTATTTGTCCATGGTTGTCTCAACGCAGAAACAAAGCATGGTATCGTCTTGCTAAAGCGGGAGCAAGCTTTTATCCGGCACTTATTCAAGAGTTGGAAGAGGCTGGACAAACCGAGACTGGATACGCAAAAGTTGGAGCGATACGTATCCATGAGGATTTGAAAAAGTTACTCGCGATGAAAGAAAGAGCGGAGCTGCGCAGAGAGGACGCCCCTGAAATAGGGGAACTTACGATGCTGACGGATCTTGAAGCGCAAGAGAAGTTTCCATTATTGTCGGAAGGTTACCATGCGCTGCATGTATCCGGTGCAGCAAGAGTGAACGGACGTGAATTACGTGATGCTTTGCTAAGGGCTGCTCAGCGTAATGGTGCGCAAATGATTGAGGGCGATGCTATTTTAGAGCATGCTGATCATGAAATTAAAGGGGTTAGCGTAGGAGAACAGACATTCACAGCGGATGAAGTGATTGTGTGCGCAGGGGCTTGGTCTAACGCTTTGCTTCATCCGCTTGGGATCATGCTTCAGGTGCGTTATCAAAAAGCTCAAATTATGCATTTGAAGCTTGCTCAACAAGCGAGTACAGAGCAATGGCCGGTGGTAATGCCGCCTACAGATCAATATATACTCGCATTTGCGGATCAAAATATCGTGGTAGGTGCTACTCACGAAAATGATGTCGTAGGTTATGATACTGCTGTAACCGCAGGAGGAATGCAAGAAATTCTAAATAAAGGTCTGCAAACGGCTTCCGGTCTTGCGGATTGTAGCCTAAATGAGATAAGAGTAGGGTTCCGTCCATTTACAGCAGATTTTCTTCCCGTGTTGGGCAGGGTTCAAGGATGGAATAAACTAATTGTTGCTAATGGACTAGGATCATCCGGATTAACGATGGGGCCCTTTCTTGGTGAACAGCTAGCCAAGCTGGCCATGAATCAACAGGTAGATATTCAGCTTGAAGACTATGCATTAGAGCATGCGATAAGTTTGGAACTGTAGGAACGTAGTGTCCGCCTTTGTCACCGGATTTCAACCATGAAACATGGTAATATTCGAGAAATCTGGTGACAACAGCGGCCGGAAGTCCAAACATTCACGGGAGTCACGAACTTACCTTAATAGAAAAATCTTAAGTTCAACTAGTATAGCGAAGCTTTTTTTTATCCTTTATACTGAAAAGACCAATTAATCTTCCTAGGAGTTGTCTAACGAATCATGATAAAGAAAGAAGTCGCGCATATACGCAAGCAATTTAAGCTGGATCACGATTTAATGAGTATTTACGATATTCTCAACGTGTATATTATGAAGGAAAGCAACGAAATCTATCATTGGGAGCGCCAGCCATTTGGAATGGTGGACAGAGAGAAGCAGGAGCTGTATATGGGCAATTTCAAAAAACTCCTGACCGGTGAACTAGATCAGAAATTGTTCGAGTTGAAGTTTCAAGCGGAAGCGGAGGAGCCAGCGCAGGTGATGCTTCATCAAGCTTTGGTGACAGGGGATCCGGATGAATGGCAGGACCTGATGCTACTGTTGGTGGACAGAATGATGGCGGATACTCATTATGAACGGGATACGGTGATCACTTTCGTTCGCGGACAGTATTTCCGCCCGACTAAAGATAGAAACGATGAAGCCGAGGAAAGTGAGAAAAACGAACTATTCGCGCATCCTTTTATCCTATGCAGCGTGAATTCCACGGAGAAACAACGGAAAGCTCTCTTGTTTGATTACGTGGAGCGGGAGTTCAAGTACAATGTCATTGTAGATCCGATAGTCAAATTAAGTACGCCGGAGCAAGGTTTCTTTTACCCAAGCGTGACGGACAATTATTCCGATGTGAACCGCATTCTGTATTGTACGGGGAAATCGAACTTTCCAGATCCGCATTTTGTCGGAGAGGTCTTGAATGCCGAAAGATCCATGACAGCACTGGAAGAGAGAGCTATATTCGAAGACATCGTGAAGGAAGTGGCGGGCGAACAGCTTGATGCAACCACTCTCGCACAGGTGTACGAGGAGATCCATCAGGTCATCGAAACCAACGACGATAAGGAAGAACCTCCAAAGCTCGATTATAGAGACCTGGAACGTGTACTGACGGTAAGTGGCGTAGAGAACGTGACAATGGAAAAAGTGGAACGGGCGTTTGAAACGATCGTTGACGATAAGCATTATGAGATGAAGGCGAGCAGCGTGATGCCGAAATTCACTACCAAATCGATTAAGATCGATACAAAGGTAGCTACGATTTCGGTCAGCCCGCAGGATTTAAAATATGTGAAGCAAGTGAATTATCATGGGAGACGCTGCATTTTGATTGAGGTTGACGAAGATGCCGTGATCGAAGGCTTCACCCTTACTACAGAGAATCTTTAGACTGCTTCAACAATGCTATGGGCTATCCTTAAAGTCTTTGAACAAGACTAAGGATAGCCCAATTTGTTTTGTATCAAATACGGTGATTAAAGATATATTCGATATATTCTTTTGCGCTAGTATTAATTTCTTCATCGCTGGCTTGAAATGAAGCTCCAAAAACAGCAAAGTACGGTAGGGCTTCTGCGCCTACATGTTTGGCACTGGCTTTAAAGGGTGCGATCACTTCGTCTACGGTAAAAGAAACAGAGCCCGCTGGCTGATAATTTTCTTTTTTATCACCGATGGACAGGGCCAGCCCTAACTTTTTCCCGTTAAGCTTGTTCCCGTTTGATCCATAAGCCCATCCGTAAGCCAACACATCGTCAAACCATTTTTTTAATAGCGGCGGATAACTGTACCAATACAACGGGAATTGAAAGATCACATGGTCATATGTTTCCATTAGATTCTGCTCTCTAGGAACATTAATATTCCAGTCAGGGTACTCCTTATAAATCTCATGAAGGGTAATATCGTTGGGATATAACAGCAGTTCTTCTTTCCAGCGCTGGTTGACCCTCGAATTCTCAAGGTTTGGATGCGCCAAAATCACTAGTGTTTTCATGATGAATCTCCATTCTCAGGCCTATATTATTTATGAATATTATTATTATCTTGCAGGTTGTAAAAAAAGAAAATACACACAATAAAGTAAGATGGTTACTTCGAGGTGTGTACTGGACTCCGAAAAAAATATATGCAACAATGAAGTTTTGAGTAAGCTTAATTTGATCAGCATGAACGAGGTGTTATTCTATGAAACAATATCATTTAGGGATAGAGGCAACACTAGAAATCATCGGCGGAAAGTGGAAAGCTTTGATCATTTGCTTTTTGATGTCCGGTGCCAAAAGAACAAGTGAATTACAGCGTAATATTCAAGGCATCTCACAAAAGGTTCTGATCCAGCAGCTTCGTGAACTTGAGAGGGATGGGCTTGTCAAAAGATTCGTGTACCAGCAGATGCCGCCAAAAGTTGAATACAGCCTCACGGAATATGGCGTTACAGCCAATAAGATCGTGGATGTTATGTGTTCTTGGGGAAAAGAAAATATAAAAATAAGACAAAGACGAGGAGAAGAGATCGTCTTGTTGGAGGATACATGTCCTGGAGCAAATTAAAGCAACAACTGGAGAGTTTTCTATGTCCCGCGTTATCCGGCAAGGTTGAATATCGCGCAAGCAGCTACCGTTATTTACCTGATAAATCAGGGAGCTGTTATATTTCGGTAGATAAAAAGAACGTACTCAATATGAATGATAGAACTAACTCAATCAGATGGTATCAGACGGAGCAGGAGATTAAGAATGATTCAGAACTCCAAATTCCAATCCACCCTGAAGACATTGAAGCGGTTAGAAAAGATAGTAAAGGGATCATCCCGGAGGATCGTCTAATAGTCATTGCAAGAAGCAGAAAGATATCAGAAGTTGCAAAGGAGCTTTTGTCAGCACAGACCTCATTAAGTAAATCGAATTTTATCGTTATAGCTAATAAGTTTCTATCTACTTCTATAGAGGAATGCATAGAGAGCGATGATATCTTATTGAATATTCTGGCTTTAGTGGATAGACGGGTTGGGAAAAAGCGGATTTTAAACATGAGCGAGAAGATGCAGTTAAAGCATCCGATTGTGCAATATTTTTATGAACTACGTCGTAGTACATTGTGAATATAACTAAACTCTCCCTTGCTCAATGGCACCTGCTTCATCCATTATAAATAGGTAATCATCTCCCCCATAGAGCGTATCTTTACCTGTATCCATAAAGGAGAGAAAATAGGATGGAACTCAAAAAAATAAATGACTCTATTTATTATTTGGAAAGTGTCAGAGAAACAGACAGACCTGTTTTGGGATATGTTGTAGGTGACAGCTTTTCAATTATGATTGATTGTGGTAATTCAAAATCGCATTTAGATACCTTTATAAAGTGTTTAGATGATAACAATCTGCCACGTCCCAAATATGCTTTGATCACGCACTGGCATTGGGATCATACCTTTGGTATGCATGCTTTTGACGGGGAAACTATAGTCTCTTCAGCAACGAATGAGGCACTAAAGCGCCTGAAAGAATGGGAATGGGATGAAGAAGCTGTTGTAAAACGCTTAGAGACCAAAGAAGAAATAGAATTCGCCTATAACTGTATGAAAAAAGAATATGATACGTTTGATAAGATTAAGGTTAGCACAGGAAATATTATGTTCGAGAATGCTTTAACGCTGGATTTAGGGGGCACCACTTGCCAGATTATAAAGGTAGGAGGGCCACATGAAGACGATTCTTGTGTTGTATATATAAAAGAAGCGGGAGTATTATTCGCAGGCGATGCACATAGCGGGGATTATTATCATGGAGAAGGTAAAATTGATCCGATAAAAATGAAAGAATATATTGAGCTTTTATCGACTCTTTCATTTACTACGTATATCCCGGGGCACGACGCCCCTATGAGCAAGGAACAAATCATTCCCTTGTTAAATAGATTTTGTGAGGTAAAGTAAAGGCTAGCCTTACCACATAACAGCTTATTTTATTAGGCGACTTGTTAGGTATGAATTCGGTAGTGTACCGGACGCATGCCTTTTTGTTGTGCTTGATGGGGCAGTTCAGAGGGGGGGGCTTATTTGCGTTTATTGGGAAGCAGCGTTACGATTAACCATAAGCAGCCTTGCTTCAGACCCCTTCCGAGCTATTAGAAATCTTAGACGAATTATACATCGATGGCTGGGGACTTGTACAGAAAGGGAAACAGAAATGGATAAGAAAATAAGCGTAGAGAATCTAAAACTGACACCACAAAATGATACTTATTATATTGCTTGGAGTATCGGAGTCGATAAGAAGTATAAAAAGCATATGAAAAAAGAAATAAAGAGCCAACTCACAGACGTTCTAGGATCCATGACTCAAAATAATGCTGTGGAGGATATTTCAGTTTACAGTCATAACAAAACAGCCGAAAAACATGGAGAATTCATTATATGGGATTATCTTATCCTAATGCAGATCAAGGAAAAAGAAGATGCCGAATTCATTTTACCTAACTTAAAAAATGTGAATATACCTTTCGTGCTCGAAACAATCCGTATGGAGTTACTTGTAACCACACCAAACAGCACGTACCCTACACCAGGGGAAGGCGCGCGAAAACGGCATGTAAAGCCCTTTTATGCAATTGAATATGTCGATGTTCAGCCTAATCATTTAGATGAATTCCGAGACATAATGATTAACAATAATGGACCGGCAATGAAGTACGTAATGGAGGAAGCGAGATGGTGTCATAATTTTTATGCATTAGAAACGCTGACTGTCTTCTATCATCATTCAAGTTATCCTACTTGGAACCAGATTCATGTCATAGGTTTGTATTTGGAATCAATTTTTCTATATAAAAAAGATTTCTCAAAAGGGCTGGCACTGACCCACAGCATTTCATTTGAAGAAAACTTTGCGCAGTTAAAGAAGATAAGAACCATGTTATATAAAACAATCGGGAGAAAGATGATCTAGAATAGATCAATGGATCAATGGATCATACCCACCCCGTAAACTCCAATATAGACGCTTTAGCGGATTGTGCTTCGGATTGTGCGCCTTTACGCCATTGTTTAGGTGACTCACCCATAAGCTTGGAGAAACATCGGTTGAAGCTGGATATGGACTGAAAACCGACTTGCTCAGAGATGGAGAGAATGGAATCATCCGTACTTTTTAACTGCTTACAGGCCTCTTCAATACGGGTACTGTTTAGGAAGTCGAGAGGTGCGGACCCCATAATCTCATGGAATTTCCTGCGGAAATGAGTGGTACTTAGGTGGCACAGATCAGCTAAAAAATCGATGGTAACTGGCATCATGTAGTTTTTAGTGATGTATTCCAGAACAGGTGAAATGACAAAATCGCCCTTCAGGCTATGCTCTGTGTCTTGATCAACCAAGGGTTCATTCCGGGAATGAATTCTAAGGAGCTCTATATAAAGCGATAACAATAAGCCGTAGGCACTTTCTTGATAGTAAGGATTTTTTTGTTTCAATTCCTCCACGACCGATGTCGCAAGGGTATAAACCTTGGGATGTTCCTCTTTGTTCAAAATACAGTTTATTCCCTTTATTGCCCACAGATTCGGCTCAAAGTTGCTGTAAGCGCTCTTGAAGGATTGCTGAAAAAGATCCTCAGGCGAAAAAAAGATATAAGACCACAGACTGGCTTCATTCGGCGAACTATAAGTTGTATGAGGGAGATACCTAGGGATGAAGGTCACATCTCCGGCTTTAAAAGGCACAGATTCTCCTTTGATCTCCATGATGCCGCTATCCGAATGGCAAATGCCAATCTCCAAATGATTATGGAAATGCAGATGTTCACTTTTAATATCAGAAATCTTCCAACGTTCACCGCTTAACAGCAAGATAGGAAAGTTTATCGGTAAGCTGTAGTGGCGGTATTCAATGACGGGCTTCTTTTTTCTGGGCATATTCTCAATACTCCCATTCTTATTACGTAGGTTGAGTAGATTATAGGTTAACGTTATATCAAATTCAACTATATAAAGAGAACTTGATATTATACAATTTGGGAAAAAAGTGGCGGAGGTGAAGTTTGGAACTGTAGGAGCGTTAGCGTCCGCCTTTGTCAGCAGATTTCCACCGCGAAGAGCGGTATAAAATCAAGAAATTCTTACGACAACAGCGGCCGGAAGTCCAAACATTCTCTGTAGTCACGGCCAATCCCGAAATATAAGAACTACTAGTTAATGGTTGAAATTGCACAGTTTAGTTATGAATATGCTTAGAATCAGACCATTTTACTACTTACAATAGAGTTAGTAAAGCGTTTACAATATGGACGGACAGCTCTCAAGCGCCTTTGGGGGCGTGTGCGAAAGAGAGGAGAAACAAGATGCTTCAATTAACTTATGACAGAGAAGAGATTTTAAGGGTCATTGACAAAGTGGTCAGAAAAACAATGGCGATGGATTTAACATGGGACTGGCCTTGTGGTGTGGCTTATTATGGGGTAACCAGAGCTTATGAAACTACAGGAAATAAAGAGTATTTGGATATGCTTGTCCAGTGGGCAGATGAATATATCGAGCTGGGTCTGCCGGATTGGACGGTAAATACCTGTGCCATGGGCCATATGCTGATCACTTTGTATGAGGAAACAGGCAATCAGAAATATTGGGATATTGTGATGAGCAAAGTAGATTATCTACAGAACAATGCGCTTAGATTCGGAGATCATGTGTTGCAGCATACCGTCTCTATTTCTAATGATTTTCCAGAACAGGCATGGGCGGATACCCTGTTTATGGCGGCATTTTTCCTGCTCCGTGTAGGAAGCAAATTAAAGGATCAGGAAATGATCCAAGATGCCTTGAATCAATATTATTGGCATATCAAATACCTGCAAGATCCTAGCAGCGGGTTTTGGTACCATGGCTACAATAATGTGAAGCAGGATCACATGTCTGGACTATTCTGGGGCAGAGCGAATGCTTGGGGCGCATACACCATGTCGCAAGTTAAAAAGCTTTTGAAAGAATGGTATCTGTATCCGCAGTGTATGGACGTGGAGTGTTCGCTGCGCGATCAGCTGGCCGCACTCAAGCTGGTGCAAACGGAGAACGGCCTGTGGCGGACAGTACTCGATGACGAGGAGTCTTATGAAGAAGTATCCGCGTCTTGCGGTATTGCGGCTGCTATGATCAATAACGGCAATCCGCTGCATACCAAATATGTGCAAAAAGCCCTGAAAGGTATTTTGAACAATATCAGCGAAGATGGACGGGTACTGGGTGTCTCTGGCGGAACAGCGGTTATGAAGGATCGGGAAGGATACCGCAATATTCCAAAAGACTGGATTCAAGGCTGGGGGCAAGGCTTAGCATTAGCTTTTCTATCCGATATGCTTAAATAGGAGGGATCCAAGTTGTCCAAACAAACAACGGGGGCCTTTACACTGCCGGGAGAATCCGGTTATGAGGCATTGACCCTGGAATTAGCTGAACGTTGGGGTGCCGATGTCATCCGTGACAGTGACGGCACACAGTTGTCCGATGAGATTATCAACGCAGGATACGGCATTTATTCAACAATCTGCATCATCAGAGATCATAACGAATGGGCGTCCCAGAATTCAGACAAGCTGCAGCAGAGCTTTTTAATAACAAATCCGAAGGTAGCGGTACAAGATTATTTATCCATCTATCTGATGGAGGATTTTTTTGCTGAACAATTCCGAGTGAATGATTCCAAAGAGGCGTTTAAGTACTGGCAGGTTTTTGACCGAACGACGGGCGAAGAGGTTCCAAGAGAACTGTGGAATTATGAGCGGGAATCGGGAAATGTAGTCATTACTGGAATAACGCCTTGGCATAAATACACAGTCAGCTTCATGGTCTACCGGATTTGGGAAGAGATCTCCATGTACAATCACACCACGAATCACTGGGAAAAAGAGCATCTGATGCAGATTGATCCCATCTATGTAGAAACGCAAAAATATTTACTCCATTGGATTGAAGATTGGTGTCGTAAGCATAAGGAAACAACAGTGGTTCGGTTCACCTCCCTCTTTTATAATTTCGCCTGGATCTGGGGCAGTGATGAGCGCAATCGCCATTTGTTCTCGGACTGGGGTTCATATGATTTTACGGTAAGCTCAAGGGCGCTTGATCTGTTTGCCAAGAAATATGGGTATTCGCTCACGGCCGAGGATTTTGTGAATGGTGGGAAATATCGGGTCAGTCATATCCCGGCGCAGCAGCGGAAGCTGGACTATATGGCATTTATCAATGATTTTGTCATCGAATTTGGTAAGCAATTAATTGATATTGTGCATAAGCACGATAAGCTGGCGTATGTCTTCTATGATGATAGTTGGGTTGGCATGGAGCCTTACAATGACCGTTTTGAGGAGTTTGGTTTTGACGGGATGATTAAATGTGTGTTCTCAGGGTATGAGGCAAGGCTTTGTTCTGGTGTAAAAGTAGATACCCATGAGATTCGGCTGCATCCCTATTTATTTCCGGTTGGATTGGGAGGGCTTCCTACGTTTATGGAGGGAGGTAACCCTACGCTCGATGCCAAAAAGTATTGGATTAATATCCGGCGCGCCTTGCTCAGAGAGCCTATAGATCGGATTGGACTGGGCGGATATTTGCATCTTGTAGAGCCTTATCCGGATTTTTGTGATTATATCGAAAAGATCGCGGATGAATTCAGAGAAATTAAAGAGCTGCATCATAAAGGCAAACCGTATCACATTAAGACGAAGGTAGCCATTTTGCACGCTTGGGGCAAATTGAGATCGTGGACCTTGTCCGGGCATTTCCATGAAACGTATATGCATGATCTGATTCATATCAACGAGGCTTTGTCCGGGTTGCCGGTTGAGGTGCAGTTCATTGATTTTGAAGATATCCGTAAGGGAGTATTACAAGAGTGTGATGTAGTGATCAATGCCGGCTCGGCAGGTTCAGCATGGAGTGGTGGAGAATATTGGAGTGACCATAAGTGCGTGGACTTACTGACAGAATGGGTTTATGAGGGCGGTACTTTTATAGGTATCAATCAGCCTTCGGCGCTTGATGGTTATGACAGCTTTTTCAGATTGGCACATGTGCTTGGTCTGGATGAGGATACAGGCTCCAAGGTAGCTCATGGAAGATGGACATTTGAGGCTAGAGATGAGCAAGGTTTAGTGCCTGAAGGAGCCAGCATAACACCTAAAAATAACATCTATCTTACGGATGGCTCAGCGGCGGTATTGTGTGAAAAGAGTGGGATGATAACATTGTCCACCCATGCCTTTGGTAAAGGAAAGGGGATCTACCTGCCTTCTTTCACCTTAAGCTTTGAAAATACAAGATTGCTATTAAATGTGATTCGTTATGCCGGGAATGAGTTAAAGGAAACAAAGTACATTACGGATAATTTATATACAGAGTGTGCTTATTATCCAGAAAGTAAAATACTCGTCGTGATTAACAATAGCGACCAGCTTCAAAAAACTACGATCGATACGGAATATGGACAACAAACCCTGGAATTAGATCCGTTTGATACTATTATCCGAACTATTGGCGATTAATCCCATTAAAAAAGCTCAAGCCAGCGGCTAACTTGCCGATGCTTGAGCTTTTTGCTGTGAGGCCTATAGTATCTGTTATCTACTTATTTTGCTTTTATGAATTCAGCAGATTTGATCCCAGCTTGACGACCAAAAATAATGATTTCTGCAACAGAGTTGCCGCCAATCCGGTTTTGTCCGTGTAAGCCGCCTGTAACTTCGCCTGCCGCAAACAGACCAGGGATAGCTTCACCATCTTTATTTAGAACCTCTGTGTTCGTATTGATCTTCACGCCACCCATGGTGTAGTGAATCCCAGGAGCAATTTTAATAGCGTAGAAAGGACCAGTGGACAGGTCATTGTCCATTCCTGTAGTTCTGCCAAATTCGGCATCCTTTTTATTCTTAACGGCGCTGTTCCAAGTATCAAGCGTTGTTGCCAGCTTATCCTCTGGAACACCGATTTCTTTGGCCAAAGCTTCGATGGAATCCGCCTGAATCACGAAGCCCATTTTGTCATATTGTTCAACAGCCTTCACACGGGATTTAACACCGGAATCAAAGACCAGCGTAGCTGCTTTTTCAGGTAGTGTATTGATGGAAGCTGTTACTTTATCACGGGTGTCCAATTCATTGGTGAACCGTGTACCTTCACTGGAAACAAGGATAGCGCCTTCCCCACGAACAGCTTCGCCGATGAGGTAGGATTTTTCTTGCTGCACAGTCGGGTGAACTTGGATTTGATCCATATCGACGGTTGTGCCGCCGAGTTTCTCAATCATCTTGATGCCGTCTCCGGTACTGCCGATTTGGTTAGTAGTAACGTAGCCTTCCAAGTCAGGTCTTACTTCGGAGATCAAATCCATATTGGCACCGAATCCGCCAGTGGTTACAACGACAGCATCTGCCGTAATTGTTTTTTCCTCTGTTTGGTTAAAGAGGACCTTGACGCCATTTACTTTGCCATCTTTTTCAGTGATTTCTTTGACATCAGCATTCACGAAAAGTGGGATTTCTTTCTCTTGTACGTTTTTTACTAAACCTTTGACAAGGTATTGACCCACAGCAGAGCCATCTTCAGGACGGTGTGTACGTTTTTCGTTCATGCCGCCTGTAATGGTGATATTGTTCAAGCGGATTCCGATGGAATCCAGCCAATCGATCGCACTCGCGGAATTATCAACGAAGAAACGAAGCATTTCTTTGTCGTTAGTGTCATGGCCACCTTTTAATGACTCTTCATAAAATAAATCATTGCTGTCTTCAATGTTTTGTTCTTTTTGGAATTTCGTTTCAGAAGCGTTCATCCCCGAAGAG
The DNA here is from genome assembly GCF_038593035.1 of Paenibacillus sp. FSL R10-2778. NCBI lineage: Bacteria > Bacillati > Bacillota > Bacilli > Caryophanales > Paenibacillaceae > Paenibacillus > Paenibacillus sp. FSL R10-2778. Next base: position 833,694 of record NZ_CP151956.1, read on the forward strand.
GATTTGGTTGTGTTCCCGCCGGCAACCGGCATTTTTTCCAAAATAACAGGGTTCATGCCTTTCTCTTTGGCCTCAAGCGCCGCGGACATTCCCGCACCACCCGCACCGACAATGATGATATCATATTTATCTTTTAATTGATCGAATGGTGTGTAGCTTGCTTCAGATGCCCCGGAGACGGCTTCAACTTCTTTTTTCTCGTTGTTATTACTCTTGCTCTCGTTCACCTTGTCGTTTCCATTACCGCAACCTGCGATAACGAGCATGACAGAGAGGACGAGACTCAGAGCACCAGCTGCTTTCTTTTTCATTGTTAACCCTCCACTTTTATATTTCTCTATTAAGATGTACCAAAAGAACCCGACAAAAAAGAAAGGAAGTATCAGAGGGAGTTGGAAGTGGAGAAGCGCGCGCGTCGCTGTTATTCTCCTAACTTCAAATCTTCTACGGTTACGTCCACAGTTTCCATCGTTATTCTCTTTAGTTCATCTTCTTATTAAGTATACCATCAATCATGACTATTAGTGAAAGTTTTCACAAATTATACAAGTCGTCTATTCTAACATAGGGTAACGAAATATTGAGCGGATTAGGCGGAAAATGGACCATAAACCATATAACTAGAAGATTTGGCGTGAGATTTTCTCACTGTAGAAGTGGTAACTGTCACGGATTAGTAAAGCGGTTTTTGTTTTTCTGGATTTTTAAATGGTAAAATGAGAGTATTGCCTACTAGTCAATCCGGAAAGACTAACATGAGACATAGGAACAAATTCTAATTAATAGGTGAGAATATGGAATTTAATAACGTAATAAAAGAAAAAGTAAAAGAAGATAACTATAAAGTGTTTGCTTTACTTAGCCGCTATTTGAATAATACCCCCGACTTTATTAACAAAGAAGAAATTGAAGAAATCGTAAACTGTGGTGTATCTTATGAATACGCTTTTGGTTTAATGCTGGCTGCTGCTTTTGGGATGGATACGGTTGATAATGTTGATGATAAGGAATTGTTCAACCAATATTTTAGCAATATGCTTCATAAGCTTGATGCAAATGAATATTATGACAATCCATATTATAAAAATATCAAGATACCAACTATAAAGATTAATAATAGTGAATTAAAATATGAAAAATATAAACCCTTTGAAGGTTTTGTTTGCAATGATATCATCCGGACAGAAGAGGGAAGACAAATTCCTCAGGTTGGTTTTTTTCAAACTGAATTCATGTTCCCGGCTGTCTTGGAGAATGACAGAATCTGGATGACGATCACACCAAATGAAATAGAAACAATGAAAGAAGCTGTTGATAAAGCGTTTGGGAATGTTCTTACGTTTGGGCTTGGACTTGGCTATTATGCTTATATGGTTTCTGAAAAAGTTAATGTTGAAAGCATAACGGTTGTTGAAAAAAATCAAGATGTCATTGATTTATTTAATAAATATGTACTGCCACAATTCAGTAATGCTCACAAGATCAGGCTTATCCAAGCAGATGCTTTCGAATATGCAGAACAACATATGTCTAAGGAAAAATATGATTTTGTATTTACGGATTTATGGCATGATGTTTCTGATGGAATGGACATGTATTTAAAAATGAAAAAGTTTGAAAAGAAAAGCCCGGATACTGTATTTATGTACTGGATAGAACAATCTATTTTATGTTATTTGTAATTTTGAGTTGCGTTAATCTGTTGTAGCTGACTCCGAAAGGAAGAACCCATTTTTGAAAACTCCTATATCTATCATAAATTGGCTAGAGCACAACGAAATCATGAACGACTTATTAAATCAGGAAGACAGCTTAACTGCGCATACAATGGATCAAGGATTTGAAGCTGAGGTCATGAAGATTAATTCTGATCAAGAGAGCTATGTACTGAAAACATGGAATAAGGAATCCAGACCGGATGTCCAGTTTCAATATCGTTTATTGGATGTTCTATCCGAACGAGGAGTAGCCGTCTCTAAACCAGTGGGCTGGGGAATCAATCCGGAGGGACATAAGGTGTTGTTAACAAGTTTTGACGGAACCCCTATTCATAAAATGAATACCAGGAAAATGAAGGAACTCGCAAGCCTATTAGCAAAAATACATAAGATTCGCGTTGAAGAGATTGGAAATATACAACTGCCAAAATACGATTTCATCGGCTACTTTTTCCCTGAAGCCAAAGAACAATCTGATATTTATAATGTGTTGACTGCTCTTGTTGAGCAAACTCCAATGAAGCAAGACTGTATCATTCATGGGGATTTTCATATCGGAAATATAGTGGAGGATAAAGAGCGATATACCATAATCGATTGGACGAACGGCCAGTTGGGAGACTCTAGATATGATTTTGCCTGGTCACTTATTCTGCTGAAAATATATATCTCTGAGCGTTATGCTGATGTGTTCCGAACTGCTTATCTATTGGAAAATGATATGGATCAGGAAGAACTTGAGATCTTTGAAGCTTGGGCATGTCTACGGTGGATTTTGCTGAATAGAAGAGGTAGCACACCGAAAGGGCCTAATACAACGAAGAGAGTGAAAGGCTTAATCGCTAATAATCGGTTTTTAAAAAAGATGGATAGTAAATTGTTCTGATGTACGCAAGGATGGATGGATTTTCTGGGAGATTGGAAATGTAATGTAACACCGTACATTATTACGTTATTAAATTATTTGTGGTATATTAAAGGTAGAAAAGACGTAAAATGCAAAGAGAGCCGTGCTGTAACACGACTCCCAAGGCAATAGCCGCTTTTAAGGGCGGTAGGCTTCAGCAAATAGGACACGACAGATAGACCGCATGCCTTTGTGAGTGGGCGGTCTATTTGCGTTTATTGGACAGCAGCGCTACGATAAGCGAACCAAAGGTTAGCATAAGCATCATTGCTTCAAACACTGTCACAAGGCATCCCTCCCTTCGGTGAGAGGTAGCCGACCGACCCTTTAAGCCTATTCTATTTGCTCCACCAGTATAGCATAATCGTTTGAAAGAGAATTAAGACTCTTGTCATAATACTCCCTAGGATTGGAGTAGTTTTCCATTTACTCTCTTTGTCTCCGCAACTCTCTCCATTTTGAAACTTCCGTATCACATTTGCGATTTTTTGATTCCCAATTGTAGGACGTACCTCTCTTTCTAAATCTCTTCTTTGCGAATTCCCAAACTTCCGATTTTCATTGGATTTTCAGTTTGGGTGTTTATAATGCTTTTTATGAATCGGGGCAGCGGATTGTAAAGGGCTTTCGATTGCGCAAAGGAGGTTTTCCATGATAAGAGGAATTAAAAAAACATTGTATCTCATACTTGCATTCTTTATCGGTCTTTTTATCGCATCCTCCTTTTTTATTAGGGCGAAATATAATTATTTCGTATATGGGGACACGCCAATTTTGGAGAGACAACAGCTGGGTCTTTTTATTCTAGTGATCGCAGTGGTGCTGGCATTAAGCGTTATTTTGTATAAAATGTGCCTGAAGCTTAATAAGTACAGTTGGAAAATAGTCATTCCAGCCATACTGCTGTTTTCTTTTGCAATCCAGATGGTGATTATCTTTCTGTTTCCACGCTTGCCGACGGATGATTCGCAGACAGTGCTTTCATTGGCACTCGACATGCTGTACAGGAATGATTATTCGTCGTTTGACACGAACGGCTATCTGCATATGTTTCCGTTTAATTTTTCGATCGTTTTATATTTAAAGACGTTGTTGTTGATCTTTCCGGATAATTATCTGGTAATCAAAATATTTAATATTCTATTTACACTCTTAACCTCATTAATGATTTACATGCTGTATAAAGAGCTCAATTATAAGTCCAAGGATAAGGATTATGGCATCCTCGTGTTTGCTGCAACCTATATCCCTTCATTGTTTATGAGTAATTTTATCTATAACGATGTGATCGCTACCGCCTTTCTGACAAGTGCTTTATATTTTGCCATAAGATTTATCAAAAGAAGGTCCATTAAGGATATTCTCTTCGCAGCTCTCTTACTGGCAATAGGCAACTATTTCCGCAGTATCGGTGTTATTTTTCTGATTACCGTGGTGGCGGGTCTTTTATTCAACATACGTTCTATCGGGGTGAAAAAGGTTTTTAGCGCTTTGGTTATCACGGCCATATTGTTTAATGTCCCCGGCTGGACGCAAAATGCTGTGTTGCAGGCGACGAATGTTGTAGATGAACCGATGAACGAAAATTCCGCACCTGTCTACATGTGGCTGAATATGGGGATCAATCTGGAGACGTTTGGGTTCTGGGACAACCGGGAGAGCTACGCTATCTATCAGCAGGATGCAAATTATAATAAGGCAGAAAGTACGGAGTTATTTAAAGAAGAAATCAGTAATAAACTCTCCGAGGCGGGCCTAAGTGACTTAGTGAAGATGTATTATAAAAAAATCGTTTGGACCTGGACGGAAGGAACCTACCAGATGGAACGATATGGGCTCGGAAATGACGGATCATCCAGTAACGGGGGAAGAATGGGCTTTGTCATGGACCGTTATAGCTACACTAATGCTGCTACGGATTTGTTTAAGGCAGACTCCAATTATAGAAGTGGAATGTTGTGGCTGCTGTATGTTCTGAATTTTCTGATGTATGTATTTATACTCGTTCGCTTAATGGGTGGAATAAGAGCCAAAAGATTTGAAGAGACCTCTTTGATTCTTGTAGTGCTGGGCTTTATCGGATTCTATCTTTTATGGGAGATCAAGTCCCGGTATATTTACCCGGTGTATCCGCTGCTGATCGTATTATCCTATATGGGTTTTAAGGACGTATACGATTATATGTTAAAAAGATATTTTCCACGTTAACTATGTTCGCTCGGAAAGAGGGGATTCAAAGATGCGGATCAAGCGATATTTCGCTTTGCTCATAGCAGTGCTAAGTTGTTCCATGGTGCTCGTCTCCTGCGATGCTATTACCGCACAGAAGATAACGAGTACTGACTCCGGGTCAAGAGCGAACGGGGGACAGGGCTTCACTGGCGGGCGGGGTAAAGATGGGGGCGGATCTCCCGGCATGAATGGTGGGACAAGGAGAAACGGCAACCCAGGTACAGATAGCGGTGGCGCACAAGGTGGACGGCAGTGAACAAATTTCATGAACTTGCCCCAAGCCTACGAAGATTAAGTGTGATAGGATAAGGTTACATTTAAATTCCCCGCGGGGGTAAGAAAAGGGAGCACCATGAGAATCATTATATCGCCTGCCAAGAAGATGAAGATGGATACGGATTTCTTGGATTGCCGCCAGATGCCGCAATTCATAAGCGAGTCGCAGACTCTTCTGGCCTTATTACAAAAGTTGAATTATGAAGAAGCCAAATCGTTATGGAAATGCAATGATGCCATCGCCACGCTGAATGTGGAACGGATTCGGGATATGGATGTAACACGGGATCTTACACCGGCTATCTTTTCTTATGAGGGTATCCAGTACCAGTACATGGCACCAGGGGTACTTCAAATGGAGGAGCTGGAATATCTTCAGCAGCATTTACGGATATTATCAGGGTTCTATGGAATTGTCCGGCCATTTGACGGCGTTGTTCCGTACAGGCTGGAGATGCAGGCAAAGCTTAGCGGACCTGGTTTCAAGTCTATCTACGAGTTCTGGAACAGGAAGCTGGCAGATCAGCTGTTTTCGGAGACTGACATCATTCTGAATCTGGCCTCTAAGGAATACAGCAAGTGCATCTCCCCTTACATTGGCGGGAATGTTCGAATGGTTAGTTGTGTATTCGGGCAGGAGATCGGCGGTAAGGTAGTAGAGAGAGCGACCCTGGTCAAGATGGCCAGAGGTGAAATGGTACGCTTCATGGCTGAGCGGCAAATCAGCTGTGTGGAGGATATCAAAGGCTTCGACGGATTTGATTTCAGCTTTGCTGATGAGCTGTCGGATGAGAGTACGTATGTGTTTATTCAGAAAAAGAATGACTAGAGCAAGCAGTACATGATGGGTAATTCTGAAGGGGGTTGAATAACCTGCTTCAGGGTTACCTTTATTTTTTGGTCAACGAAACCAGATGCTGAATTCTAGTTTTTTTAAAGGGGATAGATTAGGGTATAGAGAATAAAGTTCGGGTGGAATAAGAACAGGTTAACGAGGAGGACTTATGATTTTCAAAAGAGATCCATTGGATAAACAGAGCTTACTTAAAGAATTGGATTCGCTAGGCTATTCCGACAGAATCAAAAAAGTAGCAATCCTAGGCCGTGATCATCTCGGATCTGTCCAGTACTCCCAATTACTAGCCTCTTTGCTGGAGGATGGTGTTTATGAAGCACGACTTGCCTTAATCGGCGCCATTGCAACACAAGATGCTGCTATTATTCTATCAGCACTGCGGCATCCCAAGGCAAGTATCAGAAATACGGCTGCGGGTCTTTTGGCAAAGGTGGCTTCGGATGCTGATATTGAACGTGAGCTCCCCCATTTATCCCATGATTGCCGCCGCAAGCTGCTGCATAGTATTTCACAGATTAACCGTCAGGAATTAGCAGAACGCTTATTGCCTGTAGTGTATGCCCGATGGGGAGCGGAGGAAGCCGCGATTATATTGCAGGCCTGTTATTCGGCTACGGTAAGTAAATGGCTTGCTGATATCGGGTATGCCATAAAAGACTGGAAGAAATTATCCAGCCGGCATCTTAACGTAGTAGCAGAATACTTTGCAACAACACTGGAAAGCACACCACTCAGGGAAAAAGGCTATGTCTGGTGGAGATTCTCATCAGCTCTGGAGATCCTATGCAATCTGAAGGCAGACTTGGTGCTGGAGTGTGCGCTGAATCATGGACCTATGGGCATCATACATCCTGCGTTAAAAGAACAGCTTGGCACGCTTGTACGCCAAAATCCTAATAAGGTATATCAACTGTTAACACGAACGGAGTCGCGGAGCGATCTGATTTCTTATGGTATTCCTGAAGCTGTTCTTAAAAGGAAAAAATATTTATCCATGGATCAATGGATTGAGATAGCGAAACTACTCGCAGATCACCCTATGCACATAGCAAAGCTGCTTCATAATATTGCACCTTCTAACCGCAAAGTCATTTTCGATGCTGTGTATGAAGAAGATAAACGTAATGAACGTATTTTTCCGGAAAGATTACTGTATGTATTACCGCATGTCTTGCGTGACAAGGAAGCCACCCGGATGCTTGGCCTTCGTGAAATCAATGATGACCGGGAGAGAACAATCAGATTTACAGCTTGCCGTTCTATTCTTCATTCAAGAGCGGGACTTGAACAAGCAACACAGGTATCCAGTGCAGACGAACGTGCCACGGCGCTTATGCAGCTGATCAGAAGTACCGTTCTGTCGAGACAGGGTATGAATGAAACTTTGGTGTACCTGGGCCGGATTAAAAATGATCAGGATCCTGTCCGGGGCGCTGTGTTTAAAGAGCTATCGGAAAGTCCTGCGTCTGTGTTCACGGATGCCCATGTACAAGAGCTTACTTTGCTTGTTGATAGTGTTATAGAGGCTAGAGATACTTCATATGGCACAAAATTTTCCGTTCAACAACTGGCGTTTGCTATTCTCCGGCATAACGCATTACTTCCTCACGGTGAGCTGTTTAAGTTTTCTTTAAATACGATTCAGAAATTGGCCAAGCAGAATGGGCAGCTTTCCCTTCCATCCTTGGAGAAGAATTTACCCCGGGGAGTAGAAGAGATTATCTTCGACGAAATTTATACATTAGCTGTACAGGCCAACAAAAGAGAAGACTACAATCTGGTATTAAGCCTAGCTAGCTCATTCGGTAAAAGAGGTTACGGTATTATAAAACTTCAGAATCTGTTAAAGGAAGCAACGAGGGCAAAGGCGGATTCTACAGCCATACAAGCGGCCAGATACTGGCTTGCGCCTCGTACAACGCGTGATGCCAGAGTTAAGGAATTATTAGCTATAGATAAATCGTATATTACGATCCATGAAGTGTTCCAGCATCTGCATCTGAAGCGTCAGGAATGGCTCGATCCTTTTATTTCAGGGGCTGTCATTAAGGGCAAGTTCCTATCAGGCAAAACTATCTATCTTGTGCCGGCCGCGGATGGATTCCACAGATGGCTGCCACGTCAGCAACAAGCTTTAAGTGCCTTATTAGAAAAAATTGCATACGATGCCAAACGTAATCTTTGGGAGCGTGCAAGCGTTATTAAGATCATGGCAAGCATGCCTGATCTCGGTTCGGATAGGTTACTTGGGCTTATGCAGGATAAGGAAGTAACTGTAGTAGAAGCTGCACTTCATGCCTTTTCGCTTATGGAAGAACCGGAGAAGGCACTTCCCGTTCTGCTGGAGAATCTGGATGGGGACCGGGCCCGTGTAGCCATGTACTCGATACCCAGATGCATCCGCAGGGTGAATCCGGTGTTACTGGTTACTATGCTGAAAGAGCTTCTGAATCGGGATAAGCTGAAGATCACTGTCAGAAAAGAAGCCATCCGCTTACTGGGCGCTTATAGAAGCGATGACAGCCTTCCGCTATTGATGAACGAGTTCCAGAAACCCAATGCACACAAGGATGTAATCATAGCCATAGGGCATGCTGCGAAACAGCTTTTAGATGATGAACGCGCTTGGGATATGTTAAGTACAATGGCTTCTTCATCAGAAAGTGACATTGCAGGAAGTTTATTATCTCAACAGCCTAATGCTCTTCCGCTAGACTTTAGACCACGTTATCTAGGATTAATCCTTGAAATCGCAAGGCACCAAGATGCGTATATTGGCAGATATGCTTTCATTTCTATGATGCGGTGGACAAATGGAAATGAAGGGATTGTTGCAGCTGCCACCGCTCAGTCTATTACGGATTTGGAAGACAGCACTAGATGGGAAACTGCTATGAACACGCTGGTAGAAACCTGTCGCGATGGTAAGATCAATGAGGTTGTAGTTGGTGTATGTCAGAGACTGGTTAGTGCAGCGATAAGGGATGAATGGAACGCCACTGCCAAAAGAGATTTGCCTCATCGGCAACGTCTACTGAAATTAGTCAACCAGCTGATAGCTTTGCCAAAAATCACCCGGATGCACCTTATCCCTTTGTATACGGATCTGATTGACTGTCTGGCATCTGATGAGACCTTACAGCAAGCTGTGATGAAATTGTATATAGCAGCAATAGATTGGAATAATGTGAAGGAATCCGCCAATTATCTCAATCGGATGGTTACCACTATTTCAAATCAGCCCCAGCTATTAAGCGATGTTTATAAGCAGGTCGCGTATAATTTAGAAGAGAGCACGGGATACTGGAGTCCGGAAACTTTATTGGAAATTGTAGATGTTCTAGGGTCTGAGAGTCGTTACGAATCTCAGTATATTGGACTTTCGTTGCTTGAAGTTGCCGGAAGTGCTCTATTGTGGAGTCCAGAGCCTGCAGAGCGTCTGCGGTTGTACAGAGATCACACGAACCTTGCGGTTCGCTCACTTGCGCTAAATATTTGGACGGCGATAGATTAGTTTTTGATATTTTTTGAAAATAATAAAACATCAAAAAAGCTCAGGCTGCAAATCGGCCTGAGCTCTTTTGGTGTTTATTCAATTAAGCTTCCATCTTCTGTGCTGTGTAGAGGCGGTAATAAAGGCCCCGTTGTGCGATAAGCTCATCATGTGAGCCGCTTTCCGCGATGCCTTTGTTAGATACGTACATAATACGATCGCAGTTTTTTACGGTGGAGAGGCGATGCGCGATAATGAACGAGGTGCGTCCCTTAAGCAGTTCATTCAGCCCTTTTTGCAATAAGCGCTCAGTCTTCGCATCAATGGAAGAAGTGGCTTCATCCAAGATGAGAATGCGCGGATCTGCTAAAAGTGTTCTTGCGAACGAAATGAGCTGCCGCTGTCCTTGAGACAGCTTGGAGCCACGTTCATTGACCTCTGTCATGTAGCCTTGATCGAATTCACGGATGAATTCGTCGGCGCAAACGGCCTTTGCAGCGGCGATTACTTCTTCTTCGGTCGCATCCAGTCGGCCGTACCGAATATTGTCCAGAATGGTACCGGAGAAGATGAAGCTATCCTGTAACATAATCCCCATCTGACTGCGAAGAGATTTTAACGTCACCTGCGAGATATCCTGGCCGTCGATCAGAATCTGACCACTGGAAATGTTATAAAAGCGTGAGATCAGATTGACGACGGTTGTTTTGCCCGCACCTGTGGGTCCTACCAGCGCGATGCTTTCTCCCGCTTTGACCTTGAAGGAGATATTCTCCAGAATATTAAGCCCCGGGTCATAGGCGAAAGTTACATCGTCGAAGGTGACATGGCCCTGTACAGATGGCAGTGTTTTTGCATCCGGGATATCACTGACGGTAACCGGTTCATCCAGCGTTTCGAAGATACGCTCAAGATAGGCAACGGCGTTGATGAAGTTATTGTACAGGTTCGAAAGATTCAGAATCGGCTGCCAGAAGCGGGCAGCGTAGCTGCTCATCGCCAGAATGACACCGAGGGTCATGTCTTGAGGACTCAGTGTTAGTAGGCCTACAAGGAAAATTAATGATGTAACGATCGTAGACAAGTTGTCTACAGAGAACGGAATAAGTAAGTTGTAACGTTGAGCCTTCATCCATTCTTTACGGAAATTACCCGCGAGACGTGTGAAGATTCCTTCGTTACGTTGTTCCCGGGAGAACATTTGTGTCACACCAATACCGCTAATGCTCTCTTGCAGATAGGCGTTCAGGTTGGAGCTTTTGTTGGACACTGCTTGCCATGCCCGGCGTTGCCGGGTTTTGATCAGCAGCATGATGCCAAGGAAGACTGGCAGTCCGGCAAGGATGACAAATGAGAGTCGTACATCGACAGCGAACATGAAGGCTGCGATAAAGAGCAAATTCACGATTTCTAGAATAAAGTTGATAATCCCGTTGGACAACACATCTGAAACGGCGTTGACGTAGTTTACGACCCGGATAAGGATCTTGCCCTGTGGACGGTCGTCATAATATTTAAAAGGCAATTCTTGCAGATGCTTAAACAAATCCGTTCGGATGTCAAAAATAATATCCTGCCCAACACTCGTCATGATGCGCGAGCGTATCGTAGCCAGATAAACGCTGACCACGATGGTCACAAGCATCAGTGCAGCCCAACCCAGCAGTGCAAGCTTCTCTTTTGCCGGAATGGTCACGTCGATGACATGTTGCATGATCAGCGGAGCCGATAGTGAAATGGCTGCTGAAAGTGCACTGAGCACGAACGCAACAATCATTGGGGTTTTCTTTCGTTTGATATATACCATCGCACGCCGGAAGTGTTTTATATTAAACGGCGATTCAAGATTTTCATCGACGTCAAATTTATTCCTTGCCACTTGCGGTCACCTGCCTTCCAATACCCTCGTTCTGCAGTTTAAACACTTCGTAATAGTAACCACGTTTCGCTAGCAGTTCAGTGTGTGTCCCTTCCTCAACTAGCTTCCCGCCATCCAGAATGAGAATACGGTCGGCTTGCGAGGTAGTAGATACACGCTGCGCAATAATAATTTTCGTACAAGGATAGTCCAGTTCACGTAGACTTTTTTGGATATGCTCCTCCGTCTCAAGGTCGACCGCAGAGGTCGTATCATCGAGAATCAGGATAGGACGGTGTACCGCCAAAGCACGCGCTAAGGCAATACGCTGCTTTTGCCCCCCCGACAGTCCGACTCCGCGTTCCCCGACAACGGTATCATAACCTTCAGGCATTTTGGTAATGAAGTCGTGTGCGGCTGCGAGCTCTGCATAACCCATTGCATCTTCTTCCGGAAGATCAGGATCGCCATAGGCGATGTTTCCATCAATGGTATCAGAGAACAAGAGTACATCTTGGGTCGCCATGCCGATATTTCCACGAAGTTCATCAAGCTCCAGCTGCCGTACATCAACACCGTCTACGAGTACGCGCCCTTCAGCTACATCGTAGAAGCGAGGGATGAGGTTGATGATTGTTGTTTTGCCTGATCCTGTCGCGCCCATGATTGCTACAGTTTCACCGGGTTCAACGGTAAAGCTAATATCGTCCAGTACGATAGCGCTATCATATTTGAAGCGGACATGATCGAATTCAATCCGGCCTTCATAACGGCGTTTGTCAGTGACAGTATGCTCATTAACAATATTTGGCCGGGCATAATAGATATCTACGATTTTGGACAAGCTCGCAAAAAAGCGCTGAATGTCGTTGATAATGATACCGATGTTGCGCATAGGGTTCGATATAGCCCAAATAAGCGAAGAGAAGGCCATAAACTCACCGAAGGTGATCCGGCCGTTCATAAGGAACAAACCACCAACCAACATAAGGATTACGTTGAAGCCCTGAGCGAAGGATTCCAGATAAGGAAAATAATCAAGCCATACAAGGGCAGCCTTTTTGTTCGCTGTAGAATAGTTGACATTCTTCTCTGTGAATTTTTCGACCTCGAATTCTTCACGGGCAAAAGCCTTGACCACACGGTTGCCTGAGATATTCTCCTGTGTAGTCGTGTTAAGCTGTGACAGCCGTTCACGCAAGTCAATATACATAGGACGGACGCGTTTAGCGAATATGTAAGCCACGATAAAAATGGGCGGTGACAGGATAAGCATCCACAGCGTCAGTTCCGCATCTATGGTGAAAAAATAGATAACGGCGGCAAGGAAGATCGTTAGCGATTCAATGATCGTCTTAAAAATCCAGGCCATAGAGTGACGGACCATGTCCAGATCGCCTGTCATCTTGGTCATGAGATCGCCGGTACGATTATGATCGTAGTATTTTCTGTCCTGTCCCTGAATTTTGTTGTACAAATAAATGCGGACATTGTACATCATATTTTGCGAGGATATCTCGTACTGCATGGTCGTGAAATATGCGAGACCTGTGCGCAGTAGAGAAAATCCGATCATGCCCAGACAGAGCATAATCAATAATTGCCGTTCTTGTGTAAGATTCTGCAGGGCGTTGTCACCGGCTATAAACGTATCGACAATGCGCTGACTGATGTACGGATTCACGATTGTAAGACTTGAGCCCACCACCGAAAGGCAGAGTGCCAGAATGTATCGCGTCCGGTTTCCCTCTAGGTTCTGCCATAGCCATTTCAGTTCGAACATCTGATCACCTGTTTCTGATTGTTCTTGTTCTTTCACTCTTGCCTGAAAAGAGTAAATAAAACAAAGTGATTATAACATTATCAAATGACTAAGTATCGTTTACGGTAAAATTTCCTTGTTACATTATTGTTACAAAAAAATGAACTTATTAATGATGTGAATTTCACCTTGTGTAATGAGGGTTTGCCATTCGGGCTTGGGCGTTCTAATTATGATAAACTGAGACAATGTAGAGTAATTAGACTTAGTTCGGATAGGGACAGGAGGAAGAGGAATGAGTTTTGTTGCTGTAAAAGGGGAGTACAAGCGTTACAAGATGGGCGAGAATGTGATTGTCGCGAATGACGGGATTGATTTTGAGATAAAAAAAGGTGAATTTGCCGTGATCGTCGGCCCAAGTGGTGCGGGTAAATCTACGGTGCTTAATATTCTGGGTGGCATGGATTCTGCCGATGAAGGTCAGGTCATTGTGGATGGCATTGATATCGCCAAGTTTAGTGCCAAGGAGCTGACAGGCTACCGCCGAAATGACGTAGGTTTTGTATTTCAGTTCTATAATCTAGTACCTAATCTGACCACACTGGAAAATGTTGAGCTTGCTTCGCAGATTTCCCCGCGTGCACTAGATGCACGTAAGGTGCTGGAGGATGTGGGTCTGGGCGCGCGGTTAGATAATTTCCCGGCTCAGTTGTCCGGTGGTGAGCAACAACGTGTCGCTATCGCCAGAGCGTTGGCTAAACAGCCGAAGCTGCTGCTCTGCGACGAGCCGACAGGGGCGCTTGATTATAACACAGGCAAGCAGGTGCTGAAGCTGCTGCAGGATACTTGTCGTAACACCGGGACAACGGTCATCGTAATTACACATAATCTGGCGATCGCTCCGATGGCTGACAGGGTTATAGAGATTAACAACGCTAAGGTACGGAAGATGGTGATCAATCCTTCGCCGGTATCCGTTGACGATATTGAATGGTAAGGAGAAGGCATCTATGAAAAAGCGAGCATTGTGGAAAGATATTTTTCGTGAAATTGGGCATACCAAAGCCCGGTTTATTTCGATTTTTGCAATTATTATGTTAGGCGTCAGCTTTTTTGCCGGAATCAAGGCCACTGGGCCAGATATGCTGAATACAGCTGGAACCTTTTACAAAGAGCAGCGCTTGATGGATCTGAAGGTGCAGACTAACTACGGCCTGACCGAAGACAACATCGGGTTACTCAGAAATGTACAGGGGATCGATGAGATTCAGCCGAGCTATAGTGCAGATGTATTCGTAGGTGATAATGCCTTAATACTTAAAGTCAATTCTTACAACACGGATAAACCACTTAATCAATACCGTATTATTGAAGGCCATCTACCGGAGCGTTCCGGTGAAATCGTGCTGGACGATAAGCTAGCGGAAGAATATGCGTTGGGTGACAAGATATCTTTTAGTGGAAACGGTACGGATGCGGAGCTGTCGAACAGCTTCGAGACACTGGAGTATACCGTAGTTGGTTTTGTTAGAAGTCCACAGTTTATTGAGCAAAGTACCCGGGGCACCAGTGGGATCGGCAAAGGTACGGCGGATGCGTTCGCCGCGATCCCGGAGTCAGATTTCAAGCTTCCGGTGTATACGGAAGCCTATCTGTCCTTTAAGGATACAGCCGGGGTGAAGGCTTATTCGCCGGAGTATGAAGATCTGATCGAACAGCATACCCATGCTGTAGAGCAGGCGATGTCTGGCGTGCCGGAAGCACGGCTTGCTGAGCTGCGGGCGGAAGGCGAGAAAGAGCTTTCTGGTGGCCGCGCAAAGGTGGCCGCCGCCGAGCAGCAGCTTGCGGATTTGCAGCGCCAGCCGGAGGAAGTGCAGCAGGAACAGGCTGCAAGTATGAAGGCAATTGCTGCCGGACTTGCTTCTGCCAAGGAGGAATTGGCGGCAGGGGAGCAAAAGCTTGCAGAGCTGGAGCAGCTTAAGGTCTACGTTACTGACCGAAGCGCTAATCCGGGATATGCCGAATATAAAGATAACGCTGATCGGTTGTCGGCGATTGCCAGTGCGTTTCCTGTGTTCTTTTTCCTGATTGCTGCGCTGGTCAGCTTGACGACCATGACACGGATGGTTGAGGAGCATCGCTTGCAGATTGGGACACTGAAAGCACTTGGTTATGGCAACCGCGACATTATGGCCAAATTCCTGGTCTACGGTACACTTGCCAGTCTGGCGGCTTCAATTGCGGGTCTTGCGGTTGGTTTTACCCTGTTTCCGGGTATTATCTACGATGCGTATAGTGCAATCTATAATTTACCGGATATCACGAAGAACTTCTATCTTTCGTATTCGATCATATCCGTTATCGTAGCGTTAATATGTACTACGTTGACGGCGTGGATTGCCTCACGGGTAGAACTGCGCAGCAATGCTTCCGTATTGATGCGTCCGAAGGCACCAAAGAGTGGCCAGCGTATTTTACTGGAGCGGATCACTTTTATATGGAAGAGATTGAGCTTTGTCCAAAAGGTTACCGCACGGAATCTATTCCGCTATAAGCAGCGGATGTTCATGACTGTATTCGGTGTGGCTGGCTGTACAGCGCTGATCCTGACGGGATTTGGTCTCAAGGATTCAATTGGCAGCATCGCCGGGTCGCAATTCGGCACGATTATGAAATATGATGCACTTGTGGCGCTGCATGAAGATGTGTCTGCCGATGTGCTAAAAGCCTACGACCAACTAATCACTGGTGAATCTGCAGTAACTGGGACGCTGAGTGTGGCGCAAGAACGGATGACCGCACATGCTAGTGGAGTAAATGACCAAGAAGTTCATCTGTTCGTTCCTACTTCTGTTAACTCTTTATCCGATTTCGTGGAGTTGCGTGATCGAAAAAGTGGAGAAGGACGGATGCTTACGGATGATGGGGCTATTATCTCAGAGAAGCTGGCTAAGCTGTATGGGCTGGAGTCTGGTGATAAATTGACCGTGGTGGACAAAGATAATGAGACGTTCGAGATTAAGGTCGCGGCGATTACAGAGAATTATGTAATGCACTATGTTTATATGACACCGGCGTATTATGCTTCTGTGTTCGGAGAAAAACCGCTATTCAACACAGAACTGCTGAACTACACCGCACACGATAAAATATGGGAAGACAAATTTGGTGAGAAGCTGACGGCTAATGAGGGCGTCGCTGCCATCAGCTTTTCCAGCAGTGTAGGCTCCGCCTTCGATGAGACTATGAAGAGTATGGACGTTGTAACCTTGGTGCTCATTGTTTCAGCGGCGGCATTGGCTTTTGTCGTCCTCTACAATTTGACCAATATCAATGTGTCCGAGCGGATCCGGGAGCTGTCAACCATTAAGGTACTGGGCTTCTACGACAAGGAAGTAACCATGTATATTTACCGCGAAAATATGCTGCTTAGCCTACTCGGTATTGTGGCTGGATCGGGTCTCGGCATAGTGCTGCATAGCTTCGTCCTGAAGACGGCCGAGCTGGATGCGACGATGTTCGCTCCGATCATCAAGTGGCCAAGTTATATTTATGCGGCGCTCCTAACCCTATTGTTCTCCGGTATAGTCATGGCGTTCATGCATATTAAGCTCAAACGAATCCATATGATAGAGGCTTTGAAGTCGGTGGAATAGCATCTAAAAATGCCAGAGCTACGGCTCTTTCTATGGAATATAGCTTCACTGGAGTCCGAAAGTATGCCTCAAAGGCGATAAATGAGCAAATAGCGCCATCTGGGTCCGTAAGTAACTGGGGATGGTTAGGAACTGACGCTATCAGATGCCAACCGACGATATCGGACGATATTGGACGCTATTGGACGCTATCGGACCCTAACGGACCCAGATGACCTTAAACGCCGGATTATCCGCCATTTGGAATGATATCGGACTCCATAGCAGCTATTGGCATAAAAAACGCCAGAAATGATGCTTTTTCTATAGAATAGCGACACTGGAGTCCGAAACTATGCCTCAAAGGTGATAAATGAGCAAATAGCGTCATCTGAGTCCGGAAGCAACAGAGAGCTTTGATTTGGCGATGTGCATGAGGGTATATGCGTAGATTTAGAAGTGAATTTAGAAGTAGAAGTAGAAGTAGAAGTAGAAGTGGAAGTAGAAGTAGATACAGCTGAACCGAATACTCGGAGCCGCTACGCCTATCTACGCCTAGCTTCTCCTATCCGCTCCTAGCTTCGCCAACCTAAACTGCAGACAACTAAACAACAGAGCTGCGTTCTCAAACGAGAGAATCGCTGCTCTGTTGTCTTTTTTACAATATTAAAATGCATTGAACTGTCTCCTGCATAGGAAAAAGCTACTTAAGCGACATGTGCAGGATAGGAAAAGGATTACCTTGTTCGTCGAGTGCTGAACGCTCAAAAACCTGAAATCCCATATGCTCATAGAAACCTAAAGCTTGGGGATTTTGCTCATTCACATCCACGAGGTGTACGGCGAGTTTCTGCATGACATAAGCTACTAGCGCTTTTCCAACCCCTTTTCCCATTGCAGCAGGTTCTACGAACAGCATTTCAATCTTTTTATTCTGAACCCCTATGAAGCCAAGCAACTGTTCCTCATCATCTGTAAAAGCAAACAAATCGCTTATGCCCTCAAGCGCCTGCGTGACCAGCGGCCGCAAAGCATCAATATCCTGCTCGGATAGAAAAAGATGAGTATGCCGCACGGATGATTCCCAAATGTTCAGTAGACGGTTTAACAATTCTTCATTTCTAGTTGTGAAGATTTTTATTGAGTCCATATCTTTCCCTCACGATTCAATCTAATTCGAAGAAGAAGCTGCAGCCGCAGCTGATGCAGCCGCTGCCCCGGCAAGAGCAGCCTGTTGCGCAATTATAATATTGGTAATGTTGGTAGAAAGCATCGTAGTTAATACGCCGTTTTGCACATCCTCCACAGATCTGAAGGCTACCAGTGCAGAAGACAAGAGCAGTAATTCCTGCTTGCCAATAGACCAGTTCCCGAAGCCCTTTTTTGTACGCAAAAATTCGTAAGTCTCCGAGACATCAGTAACGATGTCCTCCTTGTTGCAAGGGAGCAGGGATAACACGCCCAGTGAGGAGAGGGTATATTCCTTGTCTAGCCGGATACCCTGTGCACGAAATGCCTCTCTTAATGCCAATACACGGTCCGCTGCTTGAGGGGCTTCTTCCCCAAGAACCAATACCTGGGTCAGGGCTTGCACACTGTTGCCTGACATAAACTCGGGCTTAAGCGTTACATAGAGCTGCTCCATGCGGTCCACGCCACTCTCAACATCGATATCGGAAAGACCAAGCATCGCGGAGAAGATATAATCGTCCTGTCCGGTAAGGAAACGATGTTTTGCCTTCATACTATCGTAAAATAGCTTTGCCCGTTCTACCGTACGCTGATATTGATCCGATGTTTCATTAGCAGCGATTTGATAGGCAGCAACGACGAGATAATCAGAGGCTCTGAATTTGGCTTCCTTCATTAAATCATACACGGCAAGTGTGTTTGCAAGCAGAGTTTCCTTCTCGTCAGAAAGAGAGAGCAGGGCAGCAATGCTGATCACCGAAGTCCCTCTAAATTGAGAGAAAATCCCGGTACTCTCCTTAATTAGCTCATAGCTGGCACGGATGGCTTCGTCATCTGCAACTTTGTCTTCTACAGCATACAATAGTGCCGCTAACCGATTAACCATTGCATTTTGCCATGGGAAAGCTTTTTTGATCCTCTGAGCGTTGTCTGCGAACAATTCAAGCCTAGCAGGATATTGCTCCTTCATTGGATACACCTCTTATCTCTACTTTTAATTCATAACATTACGAAAATCCTGTGTTGTAGATTCATTTTACTATAAAAAATAAATCGGATGCCCACGAAAGCGGCTTACTAATAGGCTAGAGGTTGTTCAGGTGACCCGATGATTGAGTTTACTATGAGGATGTTATAATAATTATAAGATGGATCGACTGGGGTTTAAATGACAACAAAGGAGAAGAGCGACGATGACTGAGAGAATACCTGAAATCGTATTGAACGATGGAGTGAAGGTGCCTGCGATTGGTTTTGGTACCTACGCGTTAAACGGAACTGAGGGAGCACAAAACATCACTAAGGCGATTGATGTTGGCTATCGTCTGATCGACACTGCGTTTAATTATGAGAACGAAGGTGCTGTAGGCCAGGCTGTTCGGCAAAGTTCTGTGCCTAGGGAAGAGCTACTCATTACTTCCAAACTGCCAGGACGCCATCACTCTTATAAAGAAGCGTTGTCTACTATACAGGAGTCTTTATTCAGAGCCGGATTGGATTATTATGATTTCTATCTCATCCACTGGCCTAACCCTAGAGTGAATTTATATGTTGAGGCCTGGCAGGCGATGATCGAGGCACGTAAGCAAGGTTTGATTCGCTCCATCGGTGTATGTAACTTTTTGCCGGAGCATATTGAACGTTTGATACAAGAAACTGGTGTAGCGCCGAGTATGAATCAGATTGAGCTGCATCCTCATTTTAATCAGGAAGAGCAACGTGCATGGAACAAAGAGCATGGGATAGTGATTGAATCGTGGAGTCCATTGGGACGGGCTAGCAGTGTACTGGAAAATGAGGAAATAGCGGAAATAGGCAAGGTTCATAATAAATCGATATCGCAAGTTATCTTACGTTGGCATATACAGCTTGGGGCTATTCCCATTCCAAAGGCTTCTTCTCTAGAGCATCAGCGTGATAATCTGAATATTTTTGATTTTGAATTATCGGAAGCGGAGATGACCGTTATTTCCGCATTAACCTCGCCAACAGGTCGCATAGCTGATCAAGATCCCGCATCGTATGAAGAATTTTAATAAATTTAACTACAACACGCCATTTATTGGCGTGTTTTTTTATATTAGGCTCTTACTAGCGCTTTGGCATACTGTTTGCCAGACGAGAGTAGGTTGTCGCTTAGTTCAGGATCTTTAACCGTCCGTGCAAGAACAAGGGAGCCAACCATAGTACTGAACAGTGCACTACCTTTGGACGCGTCAATTCCCGCCAGATTAGAGATAAAAGCAATCATCCGCTCCAGTTCCTGCGTGAATACCTGCCGAACTTCTTCTGAGGAACGGGATATTTCGCTAGAAAGGGCAGGAATAATGCAGCCCATCTCCATTTTGTCGCGGTGATACGGACTTAAATAATAATCAATGACAGCATTGATTTTGGGGTTCTGCTCTTCCTGGTCAGCGACCTTCTGCAGAAGTGCGATGGTATCGCTGATGGCATACCGGCAGGCTTCCGCGACAAGCTGTTCTTTGTTGTCAAAATGGGAATAAAACCCGCCATGAGTTAATCCGGCCCCCTTCATAATGAACGGAACGCTTACATCGTGAATACCGTTGGTGCGAAAAGCCTGAGCAGCACTTTCAACGATTTTATTTCGAACTTTTATTTTATGACCTTTGGGATACGGCATTGTAATCACTCCACAGCTTCATAGTTCTACTTTTAAAATATTATAGGCGTCATAATAAAGCCTGTCAATTTAGCGATTCTGAGAAAGTTAGCTTGTGAAAGGCGAGGCAAGGTTATTGACTGTTTTAAAATATGATGGTAATAATATATTACGATCATCATATTTTAAAAAAGTTCAACAGGAGGTATCAGGAGATGAGTAAGCTTGAAGCCGTAGAAACATTGGTCATTGGATCAGGTCCGGGAGGTTATGTGGCGGCGCTGCGATCTGCACAGCTTGGGATGAAAACAGCAATTGTTGAACGCAACCAGCTTGGCGGAGTCTGCACGCATGTTGGATGTATCCCATCCAAAGCATTAATTGCTGAATCACATCGCTATGATTTGCTCAGTCCTTTCAATTTTGTAGATGCGTCAGCATCTTTTAAAAATGCTCAGGATTTTAAACAAGGAGTTGTGAATAAGCAGGCAGGTGGAGTCAGTTATTTATTAAAGACTGCTGGGGTGAGCATTTTCGAAGGAGAGGCTAGCTTGGTTGATGAACATACAGTTATCATCAGTCAGTCTGGACAGGAGCAAACCTTATCCTTTAAAAACGCTATCCTGGCTACAGGATCTCGTCCGATTGAGCTGC
Source organism: Paenibacillus sp. FSL R10-2778 (assembly GCF_038593035.1). Lineage (NCBI taxonomy): Bacteria > Bacillati > Bacillota > Bacilli > Caryophanales > Paenibacillaceae > Paenibacillus > Paenibacillus sp. FSL R10-2778. The sequence goes on from NZ_CP151956.1 coordinate 854,902, forward strand.
CAGCCTTTCCTGTTGGCGGACGTATTTTGTCTTCCACAGAAGCGCTGTCGCTCCCTGAGATTCCAACTAGCCTAGTAGTTATAGGTGGGGGCTATATTGGTGTCGAGCTGGGGCAGATGTATGCCAAATTCGGAACAAAGGTAACGATTCTGGAAGGGGGAGAACAAGTGCTGCCTGGATTTGAGGCGGAGCTTGTGAGCCCTGTTGGAAAGCAGCTGAAAGCCGATGGCATGAAAATTATTACCGGAGCGACAGCTGTGAACGTAGTGGAGAGTGCAGATACCATTACCCTGCATTATTTAAAAAATCAGGAACAGCAGCATGTTACAGCGGAATATGTGTTAGTTACTGTGGGCAGAAAACCAAATACAGACGGCAATTTAGGACTAGATCGCATAGGCTTGCCAGTGACGAGTAGGGGATTGATTGCGACGGACGAACAGTGCAGAACGGCTATCCCGCATATTTTTGCAATTGGAGATATTACGGCAGGCCCGACTCTCGCTCATAAGGCATCCTACGAAGCCAAGATTGCGGCAGAGGTCATTGCAGGTCTCTCCTCCGAAGTTGATTATCGAGCCATCCCGCTCGTTGTTTTTTCGCACCCAGAGCTGGCCAGTGTAGGCTTAAGTGAAACAGAAGCAAAGGCAAGAGGCATTTTGCTGGTTATTGGCAAATCCTCCTTTGGGATTAACGGGAGAGCCTTGGCCTTGAGGGAGACGGAAGGTTTCGTCAAGCTTGTAGCGGACCTAAATTCAGGAGTCGTGATGGGGGCACAAATCGTTGGAGTAGAGGCATCCACACTCGTGTCGGAGCTTGCTCTTGCTATTGAGATGGGAGCCACTGTGGAGGACTTGGCGATGACCATTCACCCTCATCCCACATTGGGAGAAGTAATTATGGAGGCTGCTGAAAATGCAGTTAAAAAAATGGTGATGAAAGAGAGTGGAAAATGAAGATAAAAGCAGGGCTATATATAGGAATTGCGATTGTGCTGATTGTTGGTGGGGCGCTTCTTGCTGTAAAAGGAAAGGATGCAGTCAGTCAGGCTGAGAGCAGGAAACAAGGGATTCTGGATGCGGAGCAGAAGACAATATTTTATCAGAATAGTCCAGGGTCAATTGTCGAGGTCGGTGTGGCTGTAGGTGATTCTATAAAACAGGGAGAGGTGCTGTTTAAGGTTAAATCTGCTGAAGGAGAAACAGATGTAGTTGCGCCGGAGGACGGATCAGTCAACAAGATTATTGTAAAGCCGGGGGATCTAGTCCAGCTAGGAATGCCAATGGCGGTTTTGCAAAAAAACAGCTTTTATACAGATCTCTACATACAAGAAAGTGAAATCCAAAAGCTAGAGGTGAATCAAAGTATTGGCGTTCATTTTCCATATTTGGAGCACCCAACGGAGATGACAGGTGTAATTACATCTATCGCAGCCGCCCCTCAATTTGCGAGCTTACGTATGTCACGTGAAAAAGGGCAAGCCGATTTAAGCATGTTTCTTGTCCGTGTAACTATGGATGGGAATGCTGATTTGCTTCCGGGGATGACAGCGGAGGTGAAGCTCGATGAAGTCACTGATTGACGAATGGAAGTACGTGGCGGGTAGTAAGTATTTACGCCTGATTTTTATAGGTCCGCTTATTGCGGCCCTGTTTTTTGGCTTAATGTTCTCGAAGAACCAAATCAGCGAATCGCATGTTATTGTCATTGATGAGGATCACAGTTCGTATTCACGACAGCTGATCTCTAAGATAAATGCCTCTCCATATATGAACGTAACAAATGTGTACTCCAGCCGCTTGAACCCAGAGACGTTACTGGCAAATGAGCAGGCTGTAGCGGTCATCATGCTTCCCAAAGAGCTGGGGCAACATCAGCAGCAGGGGATATCAACGAATATTGGCATCTTAATGGATAATACAATGCCATCAGGGTTAACCGGCATCCGGACTGCGATTCAGGAAGTCATCCAGACGGAAAATGTGACTCTTTCTATGACCCGGCTCCTCCAAAAGGGGATGGACGCCGAAACCTCTAAAGGGCTTGCTTCTCCGTTATCTCTCCAGCAGCGGATGTTATTTAACCCGACCACAAGTTATGTGGGCTTTATGGTCATTGGATTTGTGAATATTGTGGTGCTGATGATTACAACAAGCGCAGCGGGTTCAATTGTCCCTCGGTTGCGACAGGAGGGGAAACTCTTTGCAAACGGGAAGTCTCCTTGGCAGATTTGGGTTCGCAGTGTACCTTACGCTGTTTTGACCACTATTTCGCTGCTCCTATGTTACGGCTTATTAAAGCAGGTGGGGGGAATGCGCTTTGAAGCGGAGCCTTATCTGTTTATTATTCCGCTGTTTGTATATGCCTTTGCCTTGTCGCTTATGGGCCTGTTGATTGGTTATACTGCCAAAGACGTATCCAAAGTTAATTTACGAACCAATTTCGTGTTGTATCCGTCGTTTCTTGCTACTGGAATCCAGCTGAGTCCACTTGCCTTTCCAGAGTTCTTTCAAATTTCCGCATGGGTATTACCTATGAACTGGCTTAATCGCCTCATACGTGGAATGGCTTTTCGGGATGGGGCGCTAACAGCCTACAGTCAGGAGCTGGGGGCGCTGCTGATTATTATCGGCGTTGTATCCTTATTCATTGGATTGCTGGTGCTTAGGGAGATGAAGAAACCAGAGATTCAGTTCTCAGAATCAGTCAGCGCTTGAGTAATTTGATCTAGTCTAGTTTAGTCCAGTCGTGCAAACCGTTGTTCTGTTTTATCAAGATGCTTCACCCGCTCTTCTAAGCTGCGATCTGACATCCCGGCATAATTATACCAACGGAGGTTCTTTCGTATTCCCATTTTGCGGAAGGTGCCTCTAAATAGAATTTTGGTGATGGGGTTGCCAAAAATCCAGCGATAAAAGAAGTCGGGCGTGTTCATTACGGTCAGCAGGGACACTCCTTTAATATTCGGGAGCAAGCATTTGAAGGGCCGCCCAGGTTTAGTTTCTTCGTAGACAATGCCTTTTGCGAAAACCTTATCAAGAAAACCTTTGGTAAGAGCGGGCATGGCTTCCCACCATATAGGGAAAATGAAGACAATATGATCCGCTGCTATAAGACGCTGCTGATAATTGGCGACTAGCGGGTCGGGGGTTCTCTTTTGCCGCCAAGCAGTGAGTTCTTCGTGCGACATGACGGGATCAAATCCATCGGCATGCAGATCGTATTCGCACGGAGTTTCTCCACGATAATAAAAAAGAAGTGCTTTTTCTTACAACACCTCTAGGGAAAGAAATATTCGATTTGCATTTAGCCCTACATAAGCAGATGAATAAAGGGATAAACCGGTTTCTACAGAGATATAACCCAGATGAATTGTTATTTATAATCCAAGCCTTCGAGGATACTTTGGAAGCGTCATGGGTTCATTCGGAATCGGTTGCTGAAAAAGAACCATTAACTGCCGGAGCATCTCTTGAGCCAGTGGAAAACGATGAAATGAGTCAAATCGTAGACATGCTGAACCAACTGGATACGCGCAACCTCAAAAAGGCTAAGGCAGTTCTCCAAGCTATGTTTTTCACCCCTTTTGCTTAGCTTTATATTTTTTGATAGTGATTTACGAGTTGCTCTAATTTATCTTTGATTATTTGTTTTAAGGCTTCAGGTTTCACGGATGTAACAGCATGACCATATCGCATAAAATAATTAGCCAAGAAATCCTCTTCACCTGGATTATAGAATCCCTTAATGACTGTTTTCGGACCAACTTCTATTTTCATAGAAGGATAATGCTCTTTATAAAAAATATCCTTTGCTTGTTCCGCAATCTCAACTTCAAAGTCAATACTCTTCGCAGACTGATAGATTTCTAATGAACGACTAAGAAGTTCTTCTATAGAATAACGAGCTTTGCTTTCCTCTTCTTCAATGAAGGTTATTCGATCACATCTAAAAACTCTATATGTATTCGTCGTAAGCTCTATTCCAGTGGCATACCATTGACCAAACTTAGCGGAAATCCTAAAGAATTGAACAGGGTAGCTTTTTGTTTGGTTTTCTTTTGTATATGCAATGTTACAGGCACTCTCATTTAGAATACTTGCTAGGATTTTATCTAAAAAACGGCTGACATGCTTATGCTGATACATTTCGAATTGCAGGACCTTTTTCATTTTGTGAATTTGGTTGATTTGTGTACTCGAAAGACAGTGCTCGAACTTTTCGTTTAGCTTGTTAACACTCAGATGAAAGGGTGTAGATTGATAAGATTCTAACGTCAGCATGGCAAAATACAGCGCATAGACTTCATCTATCGTGAAAATAATAGGGGATAACAATCTGTTTTTTAGAATACCATAACGTCCGTGTCTTCCATGTTCTGCGAAAATAGGCATACCTAATTGTTCTAATGAACTAATATCGCGTAGAGCTGTGCTTTTTGAAATAGCGTATTTATCCATGAGATCACTTAAATTAAAGAATTCTCGACTGTTTAAGTACCTCATCATGTCATTTAATCGTTCTGATTTTTTCATATATAAAACTCCTTATAAAGGTGTCATGTTTTGATACCTTTATATAGGATAATAAGTTTAAGGCCAGATATCAAATATATAAAAGGAGAGAGTTATACTATGAGTACAACACTAGAAGTAGCTATTTTTTTATCGATGAATGGAAGAGCTAAGGAAGCTATAGAATTTTACAAAGAACATTTTAACGCAGAGGAATTGCTACGTGTCACCTATCAACAACTAGCAGAGCGTGACAGCTCCATACAGCTTACGGATGAAAATAAGGATTATATTACTCACTCTGTCCTGTTAATCGGAAAAACAAAAATAATGATAGCAGAAGATACAATGAATACGAATGAGAAATATACAGTGGGCAATAACACCTCATTATGTATTCAAAGTGCTGACTTAGAGGGGATTGAAGGTTTTTATAAAAGCTTAATCACAGACGAGCGCGTGAAAATTATTGCTCCTTTATCCAGCAATGTGTTTAGCAAAGCCTACGGTATCATTGAAGATCCCTTTGGTATTCAAATCCAACTCATGTTTGATGAAAGATTACATTAAAAAAGCTTCCTGCTTCTAAAACAAACTTAGTTTAATATTCAGCCGACTAAATTTCAGGTGTATTGTCCTGAGTTTGGCCGGCTTTTTTCTTGAGAGACGGGTTGTCCCAACCAAACGATAGAACGCAGATCGCGAGACTGTGCAGATTGTGCTTTTTACGTTCATTTCAAAATTAAGGCGGCACAGCAAATTACCGATAAATATAATAGCTAATGATTATATCTAATGGAGGAAAGACGGATGAAGAGGATTTTTAGTATATTGCTGATGTTATTACTGGTTACACCAGCACTCGGCACTACAACCTTTGCGAGCAATACGGTGAAGGCTAAGGTAACCGAGAGCAGTACATATTTTGATGGAGAACAGCGGAACCTGAATGGGTTCAACATATCGAATAACAATTATTTCAGACTACGCGATTTGGCAGAGTATTTCTCGGGAACGAGCAGCCAGTTTGATATCACTTGGAATAAAGCGAACAATGCGATTGAGATCATAACTGGACAAGCTTATACGCCCGAAAAGAAAACAACAAGTAACTATTATAGCCGCAATAAAAATTATGCTGCTACGCTTTCAAGCTCTAAGGTGCTAGTCAACGGACAGTTACAGTCTATTACGGCGTACAATATTGATGATAACAATTATTTTCAGTTGAGAGATTTGGCGGGTAAAATCCCGTTCGATATTGAATTTGACGTTCAGTCTGACCGCATATCGTTATTTTCCAAAATCCCAGATCATGCTTACCGGGTAAAGACGGCGGCTGTAGCTGAGAGTAACGGGGAATCTTCTTATTTTCCTAGATGGAAAAGTACGGCCTCTTCTTATCTTGTGAATAATAAGGATGGGACTGTAAGTGTCATTGAGGCGAACAAAGAGTTTACGATTGAAACGTACAATGAGAAGTACGAACTAACAGGCAATAAGAGCATTCCTTTTGAGCTTCCGGTGTTTGGTGGATTCTTTAGTGGGGAGAAGTATAACTATATTGCTTTTGGCCAAGAGAACCGCGAAGAGAATGATAGCAAGGAAGTCATTCGTATTGTCCGTTATGATAAAAGCTTCAATAGAGTAGACAGTGTCTCCATAAAGGGTGGGGAGAGCTATACCGTTAGCCCTTTTGATTCAGGCTCCGGCAGGATGGCTGAAGCTGGAGATACGCTTGTATTTCACACTTCACGTACACGATACACGACAGAAGATAAATTAAATCATCAATCCCAGCTTACCATTATTGTAAATACTAAAACCATGACCGTGACCAATGATCTGGGAAGATTCCAGAAGAATCATGTCAGTCACTCTTTTGACCAATATGTATTGTTTGATGGTACTGCGCATGTTCTAGTCGATCATGGCGACGCTTATCCCCGTTCGATTGTTCTGAATAAAGGAGACGGAGCCAGTTATAACGAAGTGGATTTATTTAATATTCCCGGCAAAATCGGAGCGAACGCGACGGGGGTTTCTATAGGCGGATTTGAGATGTCTCCGGCGAACTATATAGTCGCTATGAATTCGGTAGATCATTCCCTAGTCAAAGAGTATACATCTTATGAGATGGAGGGTTTGGAAACAGACCAAAGGGATGTCATACTTAGTGTGTTGCCCAAGTCCAACCTGAGCAGTACTTCGGTGAATCACATTACCTTGGCTAAATATGTAGGCACGAACCTGATCGCGTCCATCCCTAAGCTAGTAAAAATCACAGACGATAAAATGATGGTGCTGTGGCAGGAGTTTGATAAAGAGAATCATCCGGGTGATCTGAAATATGTTCTTATAGATGGAGCGGGAAAAGCTACTAGCGACATCCAAACGATCAAGCATTTTGCCTTATCAGAGTGCAGTCCTATTATTAATGGAGACAAAATCATTTGGTATACGAACAATAAAGGATCCAGAGTGTTCTATTCGATCCCGTTAAATTAACGGATTCAATTAATAACAAAGTGGGTAAATTAGACTATAAGCTATAAATAGGACCTTCTAAATAGAAGGTCTATTTTTTCACGCAAAAATTACATCATCCATGGAGGTCGCTATGCATCGCGTAAATCTAAATCAGGAACAATTCAACCAACAGGTGATTAATCACGCCTCCTTTGGGATCGCCCTTTTATCGCCAAATGGTTTGATTCTGACCGTAAACCCGGCCTTTGAGCAGACTTTTGGTTATTCCACTGAAGAGTTTGAGGGTATGCGGTTAGAAGACCTTTCTCACCCCGAGGATTTCGGCAACCTTCATGATTTAAAAGCAGTTTTGGGTGAGGAAACAGAAGTGCAGATGGAAAAGCAGTTTATCACAAAAAATGGAGATTATATTTGGGGACAGCTCACGCTCCACCTTTTCAGCGACGAGTCGAACCAGCCAGCATATTTCATTTGCCAAATCGTTAACATTACAAAGCAAAAGGAATCCGAGCAACGCCTTCAGGAGTCTGTTGAACGGTATACGTCGCTTAAAAAATATAACCATGACGCCGTCATTTCTTTTGACCTTGACGGTCGAATCATTAACACCAATAGTATGGCGGAAAAGATAACGGGCTATGCCATCGAGTCCGAGTTGATCGGGATGAAGCTTGCGAGTCTGATTGGAGAAGAGAATGTCCAGCGCATTCTGGAAAGAGCCCTTTACGATAATACGGTTGAGCAGTATATCAATAAGCTTGTTACTAAGGACAGCGAAGTCGTTGAAGTGCTCACCAGTATTGCACCTATTTATGTGAACAATCATAATATCGGATTTTATCTTATATGCAAGGACATTTCCGAGCAAAGGCAATTGTCGCTAGCTAAGGAAGCCGCAGAGTCCACGAATAGAGCTAAAAGTGAGTTCCTGGCTATGATGAGTCATGAAATTCGCACTCCCATGAACGGGGTGATCGGCATGACTGATATTTTGCTTGAAACAGAGCTTAATGAAGAACAACGTGAATATGTAGAAATCATTCGCAAAAGCGGAGGAATCCTGCTCAATATAATTAATGATATCCTTGATCTTTCAAAAATTGAGGCAGGCCGAAGCGAGCTACAAGAGGATACATTCGATCTGCGAACTTGCCTCAAGGACAGCTTTTCTGTTATCGCAATAAAAGCTGAACAAAAACATCTGGAGCTCACCAGCATCATAAATCATGATGTTCCTGACTTTATATACGGTGACGAGGAACGCTTGAAGCAGGTGTTCTTGAACCTGCTAGGGAATGCTGTGAAATTCACACCCGCGGGCAGCATATCGGTAAAAGTGAGGCTTGTAAAGGAAGAACCCTTCCTGCTGGCCTTTACGGTAACCGATACTGGCATTGGAATTGATCCTGATCGACTTACTGATATTTTTGAACCGTTTGAGCAGGTGGATAGCTTTATGATGCGGAGACACGAAGGCACGGGTCTTGGCCTTGCCATCAGCCGCAGAATTGTCGAAATGATGGGTGGCGAGATCTATGCGGAGAGTGACGGCAAGAGCGGTACTTCGGTTACCTTCACAATCAGGCCCAAGAAATCAGTGGTAATTCCTAGCCAAGAGGCTAACATTAACAAGCTTCATACCGCACGTGAGGCAAGAATTTTACTTGCTGAAGACAACTCTATCAATGCGCTAGTGCTGACCAAAATACTCGAAAAAATGGGTCACAGCGTTATCGCCGTCACAAACGGCATAGATGCGGTTGAAGCAGCACGGAAAGAACCCTTTGATCTTATTTTATTGGATCTTCACATGCCCATTATGAACGGTATAGAGGCTATGAAGATGTTAAGAGATGAGCATCAAGAGAAATGTCCGCCCATCATCGCGGTCACGGCTAATGCTTTGAAGGGTGACCGTGAAAATTGTCTAGCTGCCGGAATGGACGAGTATATCAGCAAGCCTGTAAAGCGTGAAGTCATCATAAAGATGTTAGATCAGTTTGTGATCTAATATAAACAGCATAACCTCTCAGTGATATTATCCCCTTCAGGTGAACAGTAAAAAGCCAGTCCATTACTGTTACACTTGGAGGGGATCGCTCTATCCATTGAATTACATAGCATTGCACGTTATACTTTGATGAGAAATACGGACCCGCTTATCATATAACAGATCCGTCCTTCTATAAGGTATGGATCTTATTTTTTGTATGTATATATTCAGTCAGAGACGGAGGCGCAACATTGCAGCTAATCAATCAATCGGAAGTACAAGATAGGATCGACCTGCTTAAAGATCAGGATCTATATATCCATCTTGAGATGACAACGGGAGCCTACGCTGCCCATTTAGATAGTTCGAAGCATCCAGCCGCTACTTTTATTACTAATGCTGTTATTCGATATTCCCATGGTTCGATTTCCGGCAACGGTCCTTATCGGGTCGGCTTAAAAATGTCGCAGGGCTGGGTTTACTCGGAAGGGCTAACTCACTATGAAGAGAGTGAGACAGGCAGATTGATTATGGCTGGACATGATGCTCAAGGCAAACTGATCGTATCGTTACAATTAAGCCGAGAGCCGTTCTAATGGAAGAGGAGATGAAGAGTTCTGTGGAAAAACATATTCTTGTTATTTTGCCACATCCGGATGATGAGGCCTTCGGTATATCAGGTACCCTTGCCAAACATATACAAAATGGGACCCAAGTTACCTACGCATGCCTAACGCTAGGAGAAATGGGCCGCAATATGGGCATCCCGCCCTTCGCAAATCGGGTAACCCTCCCAGAAATACGTAAGAAGGAGCTGGAGGAATCCTGCGAAGCTATTGGCATACAGGATTTAAGAATGCTTGGTTTTCACGACAAGACGATAGAATTCGAAGATCAAGTCTTGCTCGATGGGCAGATTGATGCGCTCTTGAAAGAGCTTAAACCTTCGTTGATCATCACTTTCTATCCAGGGTACAGCGTTCATCCTGATCACGATGCTACTGGAGCCGCAGTGATCCGAACCGTTGCAAGACTTCCAAAGGAAGAAAGACCTCCTGTTCACTGTATAGCTTTTGCTAATAATATTGTAGAGATTGGGGAGCCAAAGGTTATCAATGATGTGAGAGATTTCCTCGAGCACAAGATGGCGTCCATTCAGGCGCATCGTTCCCAATTCCAAGCTGCTGAGCTGTTGGGCAGCAAACCTTTAAATGATAAAGAGATCCAAGCTCGTTTTGGAACAGAACATTTCTGGATTTATCCGTTTGAATGATAATGATCTGCTAACTCATATTTACTATACAAAAGCTAAGTCCGGGCATATACGCTCGGACTTTTTTTGCTCATTTTCTACAAAAAATTCATTATTATGACGTTTTTTCTCGCTTACAATCGAATTATGATAGAGACCTTAGGTCTTTACTCCCTTTTTCAATATACATAACAAAGATCGGTGTTTTTTATTCACATGTATGGTAAGGTTTGGTAGGTTGGTCGACCAAACTAAATGCTTTTAAAAAGAGTAGAGGAGAGTTACATTGAAAAAGAGAATAATTTCAATTATGGTTGTTGCTATGCTTATTTTCATTCCAATAAATGCTGATGCAATGAACGTCAATCAAAATGAGACAGACTTTAAGGCTATTGTTGCTGGTATATCAGTTAATGAAACAGCGATCATGAGCATTGATGAGGTTCCTGAAATAACAATTAACTGGTTGCGTGAGCAAGGTGCAGCTGTCAATGAGGATAGTGCTATACAGTTTGTACCTGCTACTCAAAACATTGCAACAATGCGGAGTGGTGAAATAAATGGCGAAGCCATTCGTATTTGGAATGAATTGGATGACGGCGATATAAGTGTCAATACGATATTACCAATCTCACAAGCTAACATAATAAATAAGATAATTGAGGCCGGCAAGCCAACAGGAACACCGGGAACAGTCGGTTACGGATTGAGTTCTGTTAGTATATTTACTGCACATGCAGATGCGTATAACAACGTTACTTATATTCGCCCCTTGCGGCAAGAGGTTACGGCTTATGCAAACAACGGGTTCAATATTAATAATTTTACAGCTACCTGGGTTACTTTGGGTACTCTGCTGACCTATCCAGGATATACCGCTGCATCTGAAGCGAATGATTTTCCATTCAGGCATGAAATAGTTACAAGTGTCAGTTCACCAGTTATGGGTACAAAATATACAGGGTATAATGCATTAGGTAGTAATAGGGTATTTCTTGTAGGAGGGGGGCTCGCTTGGGCTTGCGGAGTGGTTTATGATATAAATGTAAACGGTAACATTCAACATTTTGAAGTTACCGGTATCTTGTAAAACATTTTGAAGATATTGTTTCTAAAAAGGTATAGTTAATAAGTGTTTTTCCTGAGATTTGTCATCTATTGATTTCGTCAGGTAAGGAGGTGTATCCGTTTGAGAAAATCATACTTCATTCTCATTTGTGGAATAGTCGTTCTTTCGCTGTTATCTACTGCATGCAGCAAGGATAAACCTAAGTATGCTGAGCTTTTCACACATGTGGAGAAGCATAGGGCTGTGTTCATGCAGCCGCGCGAAGAAGGGCTTGCTGCTTTAAAAATTACGGATGCCGTGGGTGAATACGATACAACTTTGGGTACAATCCTGCAAGATGATATCCTAACCGTCAATCAAATGGAGTTTATACAACAGGTTGTGGTAGATGTTAATACTAATAAAATCATAGGTTACCGGATAGGAACCGTTTTCCCTAGATCGGAAAGTGGCTTTCAAAATGCAAGAGAACTGGTGCGTGCTTTTCTGGATCATTACGAACCTGTGGAAGATGAAGAGACTGACAAAGTCGAGAAATCAGTCCAAACGATTGACAGGATGACTCTTCCGTTAAAGCCACTGGTAGGAAGTATTGAAGAATCATGGTCATACGGCAAGGGTGAGAATAAAATGCTCATCACCTACAAGATGACGAACAGTCTGGAAAGTGATGATGAATTGCCGCTGAATTTTTATTTCAGCCATGAAGAGAAGTAGGGATGACAACAGAACAGCTTGGAACCCATTTTTTACAGGGTTCAGGCTGTTTTTTTATTTGTGTGAATTGATGGCCCTTGTGGCTTTGTTATTTCAAAGACAATATATGATTTACAAAAAAATTTCCAGAGACTATTATATTTCTATGCGTAATATTTTCCTTTTTTAACTAGATTATTGTAAGAATTTATCTTTGGAGGTTCAAATGAAAAAGCACGACAAAATCATTTCCTTCATCTTCATGTTCATTATGATGGTGACGGCTATTTTCTGGGTAAACTCGACCACTAGTTGGTCTATGATGGGTACCCTTGCTTCCGTGGCCTGTTTCGTACTTTTTGTATTATTGGGACTCCGCACTATACCTGTTTTGACAGATTTCGTTCTGACAAATCCAGCACCTGAAGTAACTCTGGAAAATAAAACACGGGACAGAAAGCAGGCTTGGCTATATATTATCGGCTGGGTAGTGGCTAGTCGGGTCTTGCTTATGATTATCGGTTATATATTTTTGATCATACAGAATGGCTATTCCGGCGGTTTGTTTAGCAAAATAGCTGAGACCTGGCATATATCGGGGATCGACGCTTCACATTATTTGGGCATCGCGGAGAATTGGTATGTGACGGAGGGAGATCCGAAATACCATATTGTGTTTTTCCCTTTTTTTCCAAATCTAATTAAAGTAGTTCAGGTATTCGTAGGGAATTATCTCGTCGCTGGATTCATCGTTTCTAATATTTGCTCGCTTGTCGCTGCCTTGGTCGCCTATGAGCTTGCCGCACTAGACATGCATCGAAAGAGTGCTATGCGAGTAGTAAAGTATATTTTTATATTTCCGGCTGCGTTCTTTTTCTTCATCCCAATGACCGAATCTTTATTTCTGGCCTTATCGCTGTTGTGTTTATATTTTGTGAGAAAAAAAGAATGGCTCATCGGATGTTTATGCGGTGCACTTGCAGCGTATACGCGTTCTCCAGGGGTACTGTTGATTGTACCGGTTGCGATTGAATTTGCACGGGAACTTATCGGGAATTATAAATTACTAGATAAAAAAGCGTTTATACATAAACTGACCACCGCCATTGGCTGTCTTGCTATCATATCGATGGGTTTGCTGGCTTATCTTTACATCAACTACTATGTTACGGGAAATGCTTTTCAGTTCAGTATTTACCAGAGGGAGCATTGGTCACAGAAGTTCTATCTCTTTTTCGATACCGTAAGATATCAGATGGAATATGCGGTGGGCACCTTTAAAAGTGGAGATAGCCGTTCTTTTCTCGGCATGTGGCTGCCTAATTTAATCGCTATATTCTCAGCACTAATTATCATGTTTATGGGAGCAAGAAAACTACGGCCATCCTACACTGCTTATTTTATCGTGTATTTTGCTTTCGTAGTGGGAGCTACCTGGCTGCTGTCAGCCCCGCGTTATTTGCTTGTTGCATTTCCGCTAGCTTTTGCTGCCGTTGCGCTCACTAATGAAAAGCCGAAGGATGTTGCACTCACTGTTATATCTGTTGTGGGTAGTGTACTGTACTTGGCAATGTTTGTAGCGGGGTATCCGGTGTATTGAGGAATCGTGTTAAAATAGGAGAACGCCTAGGTGCGTTCTTCTTTTTTATTGCGAATAATCTTATAGAAACGATGGTGGGTATGAAGATTGATTACGACAATCAGGTGATCGAGTTTAATGTTCAATATGGAAACGGGAAAAAAATCTCCATTCATATAGATTCGTCAGGGCGCATAACACTCAAGGTACCTAAGAAAACATCTGAAGAGACGATTAAAAGTGTGGTTGAGCGTAATGGAAAAATGATTGTGGAGAAGCTGCAAAGTCTCGAAGCGGCTCGTGAAACGCCAAAGATGATCAGAGCGTACGAAGATGAAGGAAAGTTCCTGTATCTAGGCAAATATTATTCTCTGCATGAGCTTATAGAGACAGCGGAGCTAAGTGAAGAACAACTTCAGTTAAAGCTGAAAAAGTTCTATTTCTCTAGCTGCAAGAAGCTTATAGGAGAGCGGATCACTAGGTACCAGACGCAGCTTAGAGTAAAACCTAAGAGTATCGAGATTGTAGAGTCCAGGACCAAATGGGGAAGCTGCAGCTCCGATAAAAAGCTAACCTTTAACTATCGTCTGGCCATGGCTCCCGTGGAGGTTATCGATTATGTGATCATCCATGAGTTATGTCATTTGCTGCATATGAACCATGATCGTTCCTTTTGGCGACGGGTTGGAAGCCTAATGCCGGATTATAAGGAGAAGGAAGAATATTTAGCAAGATATGGACGGGCTATGACGTTATGAAAAAAGGGTATTCCAGTGCAACTAGAGTAATGGTTGCCGGGAATACCCTTCGTTATTTTAACCCCTTTGCAGCAATCGATAGAGGTTAAGTGCCAGTTGAATCTCGAATAGCTCATCTGAGTTTTTCAGATCTATATTTAGCAAATCTTTGATTTTATCAATCCGGTAAATAAAGGTGTTGCGGTGAATAAACATCGCTTTGGCGGCTTCGGTTACATTCTGATTGTACATAAAATAATACTCCAAGGTAGACATGAATCTCGTGTTCATCGTCTGGTCATGTTCATGGATGCCTCCCAGAACTTTGTTAAAGAATGTCTCCATTTCCGTAGGCTTAATATTGGAATCCAAAAAATGATAGACAGAATAATCCTCGAAGTGAGCAATGCTCCGGCTGTCTTTATTAAACCGCTGCATGAGCCGCATAACTTCCTGGGCCTCGAAGAAGCTTCGATGGAGCGAAGCAAGTGTCTTATACTGACTGCCAATGCCGATGAGAAAATGATTTTTAGTCATTTCCTGAGCCAGCAACTGCAGCACCTCTTGAGCAAAGGCTTTCGTATCGCTTACGGAAATTGGCGGTTTATTTTCATTTTTTCCGATCAAGATGATGATTTGCTGATTGCGATAGTAACAGATTAGCTCTCCACCTGCATTACTGGACAAGCCATAGATCAAATTGACACATTTTTTGACCATATGCTCCATTTCGTATTTTCTATAAACCATGTCCGTGTAGTTTTCCAGCTGTGTAGCTTCAATATGGATAACTGTACAGTAATACGCATAGTTAACTTTAAGCCCATGCATAGCAGATAGGGAATGCAGTGTTTCTGTTGAAGTAATATTGCCAGCTAATAAGTCGTCGAAGAAGTCCTGCCTAATTTTATGCTTTACCTCTTCGATTTCCTTGGCTTTGATCCGGTCCAGTGCAAGCATCGTGGATACATGCTCTAACGCGGTGTAGTCAAATTCAACCAGCTTGCGTACCGTTTGCAGAACGACGATATACGCGTAAGCGTTACTGGATACAGAAACCGGCATAATGCAGCACTTGTACGGCTGTCCTTGAGAATAGTAGGTGCGTTTGATGGATTTTTTGATTTCAGTAATATACTTTGGGAAAGCTACCGTGAACTCTGGTGGAAAAACAGGCCTGTTCTTCACCAGTGGCAGGAATTCCTGAAGTGGAGATGGGTTATCCTTATGATCCGTATAGCAGAGTAGGTTCCAGTCTCTATCTAATATAAGAACAGGGTTATGGATCGTGTCGGACAATTCCGCCGATATTTGCTCAATACCGCCTCCTTCGAGTGCGATTTTGAACAGCGCATTATGAAGGTCGAGCGAACGTCGGTTCACTGCATCGTAATCCGCGTTGGTCTTTTCGTTAATGATCGCAATGACTCTGGACAAGGTGTATTCAAAAGGGAGCTCCAGTAGCGGGAGTCCATGCTTATCAGCAAGCTCGATCATATTCTGCGGGATAGCATCGAAATATCGCTTCATTTTGATGCAGAGTCCTGCACAGTTATTCTCCACCAGCTCATGAATGAATTTGTTCTGCAGCTCCGTGCTGTCTTTGAAGATATATCCGGTGGATAAAAGCAGCTCGTTCGAGGTCAGCCAGTCAAATACGTCCGGATTCTCGATGATATTAACTACGGAGATTTGATTGTTTAGGCCAGAATGCCCCGCAACGATCTTTATGCCTTCGATGGATTTGATTTGTAAGATATCTTTTATCGTTAGCATCAATTCACACCCCTTATCTTCACCCATTGTGCAATGTGCATAGTGATTACTTGTTGTTTTTAGTGTTCTTGTATGATGACCCTCAGTGTGCGGAGGACTACAATAAGGGTGTCAGGTAACGTTTATCCGTTAAACTGTGATATATTTCACAAAAATATCCTTTTTCACACAGAAAGCAGCTCAATCTTCATCATTCTTGGAATTTTATGAACTGAGTGTAACATCTTCTATCATTCATCATCAACCGTTAAGGTTTTTTTATGAGAACGCTTTCTATATAGGATAACCTGACAGTAAGTGACCAAACCATTATCTACTTCCTTCTCAAGGGGGCGATCAAACGGAGCATTCTCAGAGCAAGTGTACCTCTTATTTAAAAGCTGGGATATCCAGTGATAGCGCGTTCTTTCATCGGATTCGAGAATCAAGATTTTTCGGAAATGTACACAGCATATTTGAGCGGACGATAAATGTAAGGTGCAAGACAACTGATGAATTATATACCATTGCGAGCAGTAGGATAGATAATGCGCCTAATACTTTGATCACAGAGGTTAGTAGTTTTTCGGATCTTGGACTGGTTGTGGGAGAAGAAGTTTTTGCGGAGAATGATCAATTATATATTGGCACTAAGCTTTCAATATCGATCAAGGAACTGACAGTTTGGCAGAGCTCTTTATCTATTTTTCCAATAGAACTAAAGACGCTAAGAGATAATTTGGCTGCGGCAAGGGCTTATATCAATAGCTATGGAAAACCAGGCGGTATGAAGCAGTTTGCGGGTTCTAGCAGCTTTGAGAGAGAAACGATGCGGCTGCTGGAAGAACGATCTTCAGGTCTTCTCAATGCCTTGGCGAATGACAGCATGGAAGATGCTGCTCATTATGCAATTCGACTAATGGGATTAGGCCCAGGGCTGACTCCGTCGGGAGATGATTTTTTAGTTGGATTGTTTGCTGTGATCCATCTGCCTCGGAGTCCTATTAGTAAATATCAGCCGTGGTGCAGGGAAGTCGTGATCGAAGCAGCTGAATTAACGAATGAAATAAGCTATATGGCTCTGAAAAAATCGGCTTGGGGTCAGGTGAGAGAGTCAATGGGTCAGTTGCTGCATTCGCTCATGTATGAGAGTAAGGAAACTATGCTTCTTGGCTTATCGGCAGTGCTGGATATAGGTTCTTCTTCCGGAACAGATATTGCCTTGGGGATCATTAGCGGTTTGAATCTTAATCTAGAACAACGTTGGAGGTAAGATATGTCGACTAAAATAGTAATTAAAAGAAACACATACTTTGATTCCGTCTCGCTCATGTCGTTGTCGACCAAAGCGAATCAAATAGAGGGTGTCGAACAAGCTTTTATCGCAATGGCTACTCAAATGAATAAAGAGGTATTAGCGAATATAGGGCTGATAACCCCTGAGCTAGAGGAAGCTAAGAATAGTGACCTGATGATCGTAATCAAAGCAGCATCCCCTGAGCTGGCTGAAGTTGCCTTTGAAGCAATCGAAGAGCTGTTTATTAAAAAAGACAGTGCAGTTGGCGGTACAGAGCTTAAATATCCAACAATTGAGTCGGCAGTGAAGAATATGACAGCAGCTAATCTTGCAGTGATTTCAGTCAACGGAGCGTTTGCAGCCAGAGAAGCAAGAAAAGCGCTGGAGAATAATCTCCATGTCATGATGTTCAGTGACAACGTAAGCGTAGAAGACGAAATTGAATTAAAAAAAATAGCACATGAGCGTGGATTGCTGATGATGGGGCCGGATTGCGGAACCGCGATCATTGGAAATATGGCCTTATGTTTTGCTAATAAGGTTCGTAAAGGCAATATCGGCATCGTGGGTGCATCCGGCACAGGAAGTCAGGAAATCAGCGTGCGGATTCACGATTTTGGCGGAGGCATCTCACAGTTGATTGGCACAGGCGGCAGAGACCTAAGTGAACGTGTCGGCGGAGTAATGATGCTTGATGCGATGAAAGCGCTTAACGAAGACGAAGCCACTAAGGTCATTGTGTTGATTTCCAAGCCACCCGCCAAAAGTGTGGAACAAAAAGTGCTGAATGAAATCAAAAATATGCATAAGCCTGTCGTGGTCTGCTTTATCGGAGGAACGGAGGAAGCTGTTCTGGAAGCAGGTGGACATTTTGCCAAAACAACCAAAGAGGCCGCGCTGAAGGCGGTAATTCTATCCGGCATTGATGAGAGTCAAATTGACAAGCATCCGCTAAACCTTCCACTGATTGAAGAGATTAAGGTCAAGCTGAAGCCAGAACAGAAGTATATTCGCGGGTTATTCTGCGGCGGTACTTTATGTGATGAAGCAATGTATCTAGCGATGGAGAAATACGACGATGTCTATAGCAACATTCCAAAAGATCCGGAATATCAGCTGGGTGATATCCATATCAGCCAAGGACATACGTTTATTGATTTTGGGGATGATGGGTTCACTAACGGCAAACCACATCCGATGATTGATCCTTCTTCACGGATTTCCAGATTCAAGCAGGAAGCAAAGGACCCGGCGGTGGGCGTGATCATTATGGATTTTGTATTAGGCTATGGATCGCATGAGGATCCAGTAGGTGTTATGGTGCCTGCAATTATTGAGGCTAAGCAAGCAGCGGAACAAGAAGGCAGACATTTGGAGATTGTCGGCTATGTACTTGGAACCGATCTGGATACACCTTCCGTCCAAGAACAGCTTGATAAGCTGGTATCCGCGGGCGTTACCTATGCAAGCAGTAATACGAATGCAGGACTTCTTGCCAGAGGTTTTGTAGAGAAGGGAGTATAACATGAGCAGAATCAATGAGTTATTTAAGAGTGAACTTCACGTTATCAATGTCGGCCTAGAAATGTTCAAGGATGATATCCTGAAGCAAAAAGGCAACGTAACCCATCTGGAATGGAAGCCACCTGGTGGAGGTAAGCCCGAATTAATTGCCGCACTGGATGCGTTAGAGCAAGAGGGGATTGCTGCAAAGATTGAGGCTGCCAACAAGCTGGCTGTAGAGCGAATCGTGAATTCACAACCGGTATTGGTTGGTTTTGATCAAGCGATCAATGTCGTACCAGGGATGACTAAGACTACGATATTGCATGCAGGGCCTCCGATTACCTGGGATAAGATGAGTGGTCCCATGAAAGGTGCAGTTACCGGCGCTTTGGTCTTTGAGGGCTTGGCGAAGGATCTGGATGAAGCTGCCGAACTAGCGGCATCAGGTGAGATTACGTTCTCCCCTTGTCACGAGCATAATTGTGTGGGGTCCATGGCAGGGGTAACCTCAGCCTCTATGTTCATGCACATTGTAGAGAATAAAACGTATGGCAACATCGCTTATACGAACCTTAGTGAGCAACTGTCGAAAATCTTGCGGATGGGTGCAAACGATGAAACGGTCGTTGCCCGTTTGATCTGGATGAGAGATGTGCTTGGACCGATGCTGCGTGAGGCGATGAAGTTCTCTGAGAACGGCATTGATCTGCGGCTCATGTTATCACAGGCGCTCCATATGGGAGATGAATGCCATAACCGCAACAACGCTGGAACGACTCTTTTGATTCAGGCATTAACGCCGCTTATCCTGAGAACGGATTTTACTAATGAGCAGAAAATCGAAGTGTTCGATTTTGTGGCAATGAGTGATTATTTCTCCGGACCAACCTGGATGGCTCTTTGTAAATGTGCGCTTGATGCTGCCCATGGCATCGAGTATAGCACCATCGTAACAACGATGGCCCGCAATGGCGTGGAATTCGGTATTCGTGTCAGTGGAATGCCAGGCAATACCTGGTTTACCGGCCCTGCGCAAAAGGTTGTCGGACCGATGTTTGCAGGGTATAAGCCGGAAGATTCGGGACTCGATATCGGTGACAGTGCGATTACCGAAACGTATGGTATAGGTGGCTTCGCCATGGCAACCGCGCCGGCGATTGTAGCATTAGTTGGGGGAACCGTAGATGATGCCATGAACTATTCTGTGAAAATGAAGGAAATCACTACAACGGAGAATCCAAATGTGACGATTCCTTTGTTGAACTTCCGCGGAATTCCTACTGGAATCGATATTCGTAAAGTGGGTCAAACCAGCATTATGCCAGTGATCAACACGGCTATTGCCCATAAGGATCCAGGTATCGGAATGATTGGAGCCGGAATCACTCATCCTCCAATCGAGTGTTTCGAGCAAGCCATTCTCGCTTTTAGCCAGAGCATGCATTCATAGAACCACCCGCCCTTCAGGCCTATTCAAGGGCCTGAGGGCTTCATAAGCCATTGGTATGTAAGCGCTAACGATCTAGGGGGAGATTTATTATGGATCAAGTATTTATGAAGATGTTCTGGAAAAAGGGAGATTGGGCTGCATTTTTCGGGTTGCTTGCTAACAATTTAACCAATCTGCTTACGATGATTTCACTGTTAATTTTTGTAGTAGGATTTCCGGAAGGTATGGTTTACGGCAGAGTCGTTCCTGCGTTTGGACTCGCGATTTTTATCGCAAGTATTGCTTATGGCTGGTTTGGATATCAGCTAGCCAAAAAAACAGGCCGAACGGATATAACCGCATTACCTTCAGGACCTAGTGCTCCATCGATTTTTACGGTAACTTTTCTAGTGTTAATTCCCGTATTTAGAGAAACCAATGATGCATCATTTGCGCTGCAAATTGGTCTCGTATGGTGCCTGTTCGAAGCTTTGATCCTTATTGTCGGCTCATTTCTGGGAGATGTGCTGCGTAAGGTTATTCCAAGAACCGTACTTTTATCTTGTTTGTCTGGACTTGGATTGTTATTGCTGGCCATGAACCCGATGCTGCAATCCTTTGAAACACCAGTGGTTGCCTTTGTTGTACTTGTGATCATCTTTATTAACTGGTTTGGCAAATCGCCGATATTCAAAAAAATTCCTACAGGATTTCTGCTGCTGATTGCTGGAACCGCGCTGGCTTGGATATTCGGTTTGCAGAATCCAGAAGCGATCACAACGGCTCTTTCAACACTGGGGTTTAATCCACCTGAGGTGCATATTACCAGCTTAATTCAAGGGATTCCGCATGCCTTGCCATACCTGGCTTCTGCAATTCCATTGGGACTGGCGAATTATATTTTTGACCTTGAAAATATTGAGAGCGCACATGCTGCGGGAGATCCTTATAACACTCGTAACGTTATGCTAACGAACGGGGTTGCTTCAAGTATTGGTGCTTTTACAGGTAATCCGTTCCCGGTAACTGTGTATATTGGTCATGCAGGCTGGAAATCTATTGGGGCTGGACTTGGTTATACCATAGCTTCTGGTTTCTCCATGTTAATTATTTGTCTCTTTGGCATAGGGGCACTGCTGTTGTCTATCATACCTGTTGTGGCGATTGTTCCGATTCTGGTCTATGTCGGGGTCGTTACGGCGAATCAGGTGGTTCGAGAGACACCTAAAAATGAAGTGCCCGTTATCTTTATCACCTTGTTCCCATGGATTGCTAACTGGGCTTTAACGCTTGCGAACAACATTTTTAATGCGGCTGAAACTTCGGCTTCTAAGGTGGGGATTGATCTCTTATTAAGTAAAGGGGTTTATTACAATGGGCTGATGCATTTAGGAAATGGTGCACCGCTTAGCAGCTTGATTTGGGGCTCCATCACTATTTTCTCTATCCTGAATAAACCACTGCGGGCTGCTGTCTTTGCTGTAATCGCGTCTGGCCTATCTTTATTTGGGATCATTCACGCGCCGAATGTTGGATTTGCTCAAGCTTCACTTATGCCGTTCGTATACGCCTATTTGATGGTTGCAGGATTATTTGTTTATAAGCATTTTTCAGACCTTCGTGACCCAGCGAACAAGCTGCAATCCGAATAAATAATTGATAAAAAGAAATAGGAGAGCTAAAGCCATGACTAATCAAACTCTGTCAGAAGATTTAATTCAAGCAGCGGATCGCGGGGATTTAGCTGCCGTAGAACAGCTTTTAGCTCGTGGTGCCGATGTTCATCATAAGGATGCCGGTGGTCGTACTGCGCTGATGGCGGCAACGCAAAAAAATCATATTCCTCTCGCTCAAAAGCTGATTGAAGCAGGCAGCGATGTGAATGCAAGAGATATCACTATGTTATCACCCTACCTGTGTGCCGGTGCCAATGGATTCCATGAGATTCTGTCTTTAACTCTTGCCGCAGGTGCGGATACAACCAGTGTAAATCGTTTTGGGGGAACTACACTGCTTCCTTCCAGCGAGAAGGGGTATCTAAGAACTGTTCAGAAATGCCTGGAAGCAGGTGTTGCAGTTAACCATATGAATAATCTGGGATGGTCTGCCTTGTTGGAGGCAGTAATTCTCGGGAATGGTGGCCGTTTATACTCCGATATTATTCAGTTGTTGGTGGATGCTGGAGCGGATGTTCAATTGCCGGATCGTGACGGCAAATCATCGTTGCAGCATGCAGAAGAACTGGGACAGGAGAGGGTCATCCGTATTCTCAATAAAGAAAAGCTACCGATTCATTCAAGTATTCAAAGCGCTCAAGAGCTAGCTCGGGCAGAGGATTTCCGGAAAGCAAGTTTGGTTATGGAACATGCAATGCAAGAGGACAGTAATAATTCAGACTTCTATTACTATAAAGGATACTTCTTAGGGGAACTCGGGAGATATGGGGAAGCTTTGGCAGCCTATCAACAGGCACTTACTATCGAACCGGATGACCTTGATTTCTATTTCTATACCGCAAATGCCTACCGAATGATGAAGCGATCCGAGCAAGCGTTAGCAGAGTATGATAAAGCGATAGAACGCGATCCTGGCGAAAGCTTCTTCCGCTATCATAAATCCAATTATTTAAGAGAGTTGGGCAGGCATGAGGAAGCGGTTAAAGTTATGGATCAGCTTCTGGAACAGCAGCCTGAACGGTATGATTTCTCGTTTCATAAGGCGAACAGCTTGAGATCACTTGGCCGGCATCAAGAGGCAGTTGAGGCGATTGAGAACGCAATTGCTAACGATCCGAGCAATCCTTTATATCATCATCATAAGGCACAGTCACTTGGTTTACTTGGTGATCATGAAATGGCCATTCAAGAAATAGATATTGCTATCAGCTATAATCCTGCCAATCCGGATTTTCACTCCGCGAAGGAACAATTTCAGCTGGCCCTTAAACGCTAATAAATGAGGATCAACTGATCCGTCAGGAGGAATGGAATGAGTAAATTTATAGTTGTAGCCATTGGCGGTAATTCATTGGTGAAAGACAATGGCCGCGATTCTATAGAGGATCAATCTGAGGCAGTACGTGAAATTGCTGTCAATATCGCTGATCTGGTGCAAGCAGGCAACGATGTGGTGGTTACTCACGGCAACGGTCCACAGGTTGGATTCGAGCTGAGACGAAGCGAGGTGGCTTCGGAAGTCACTGGAATGGATGTTACTCCGCTGGTCAATTGCGTGGCGGGCACGCAAGGGGGCATAGGCTATTTAATTCAGCAGGCCTTAACAAATGAATTCATTCATCGCAGATTAGACAAAAAGGTTGCCACAGTCATTACTCAGGTCGAGGTTAGCAAAAATGATCCGAATTTTCAGTCTCCCTCGAAACCAGTGGGCTCCTTCTTCACGCTTGAGCAAGCAGAGGAGATGAAGCGTGCCAAGCCAGATTGGGTCATCATTGAGGATTCAGGTCGTGGTTACCGCCGTGTTGTTCCATCACCTAAGCCGATTGATATCGTTGAAAAAGACGTCATTAAATCACTCATTGAGACGGGTTATGTGGTAATCGCTGTTGGCGGAGGCGGGATTCCTGTGATCAAAACCGAAAATAATACCTACGAAGGTATCGATGCGGTCATTGACAAAGACTTTGCTACAAGTCTGCTGGCCGAACAGATCGATGCAGAATCGCTGATCATTACAACAGGAGTTCCTCAGGTATGTGTGAATTTCGGTACGCCTGAGCAGAAGGCTCTTGAAGAAGTTACAGCGGCAGAAATGTTGGTATATGCGGAGCAGGGTCATTTTCCTGCTGGCAGTATGCAGCCTAAAATTGAAGCAAGTCTTAGCTTTTTGAAAAAAGAGGGACGTAGAGTTATCATTACCAATCCGGAAAATATGAAAGCTGCGATGAGCCAACAGGCTGGCACACATATTGTAAATTAATAGGATCTAATTTATCTCATTATTTCATGGAAACCGCCACTGATCTAAATCAGGGCGGTTTTTTGACATATTCATGAATTGTTATCTAACTGTTGCTTTCAGATGGCCATATTCTGGTGAATAAAAGGAAGATAAGAGGTAAAACTATGTCCACTATAGAGAAAAAAATACATTAAAATGCGGGGGTAAAAGATGATATCGAATAAAGGAACAACACAACGTTTTACCAGGGCTACAATTCTTTGTTGTATTTGTGCATGTATGGTATTGCTAAGTGGTTGCACTAAAGCAGCGGATGAGACTCAAGTGCCTACTCCAACAGCTCAAGTAGAAACTGCAGCACCTTCTGCAGAAGCAACTACACCTGTACCTACAAATAACGTAACAGAACAACCCCTAACATCTGCGTCACCCGGCTCAAATACTGGGAAACTTCCAGAGGGGGTTAGCGTTCAGAGAGTTATCAAGGAGGTTTCGTTAAAAGATAACTATCATAAAAAGGTTGAGCTGCTAACTGACGGAGGCAAGCAGGTCACCATTACAGATTCGAATCAAAAGATTGTTTTGCAGCAGATTGAATATGACGGAAGGATCACTGCTGTTAAGGGTAAACAGGTTACTGTTCAAGTAGAGGGCGGTAAAGAGCAAACCTTAACGATTCCTGATCATATAGTCATTGAAGATGAAGACAAGCTCGGATTGAATAATGGCGTTGAAATCGAGTGGACGGTAAATGCAGATGGACAAATCGAAAGTGTGGAATTGGACGATTAAAAATTTACCGAGGTGAGCTGGATGAAATTTCTAATCGTACTTGGTAGTATTCTTGTTCCCATTGTTATGCTGATGTTACAGGGGAAATCGATAAAGTGGCGTATGGTTTTTAATGTTGTTTCGGTCTTAAGTGCGATTATCTTTGGAAATATTTCCGCCTTGTCGATTTACGAGATATTAAGAGATCGTGCTGTGTTTATGACCTCGATCCATGCGATATTTTTGAATCCAATGTTTCTTATTACCGGAGCCTATCTTGGCGTATATTTAATTTATCGGTTGATGATAATTTCGTATGATGAGGTTTATATGTGATAGGTAGAATACAAATAGGGATGTTCCCTGAAGGGACACCCCTATTTGTGTTGTTAACAGGACCGATGCTTAAGAGGACTTTCCTACAACGTTTGTTCCGCTCTTCGTGATCTTGTAGGTGATAATATCCCCATTCCAGAAGTGGAACTTCAGGATAACCTCGCCGTCTTTAACATCTTTAAAGAACGCGGGAAGCAGCTTGATTTCTTTAGTGTTATAAGAAGGTGAGAAGGTATTGCCGAATTCCTTAAATGGAGTCCAGTCCTGCGGACCTGCATTGCCACCAGCGGTATATACAGCTTCCATTGTGGCAAGCTGGTTACCATTAAAGGTGGTCGGAATGGCAAAGGATTCAGTCGTGCCTTTTGCATCGCTTAATTTAGCTGTATCATACACAATGACCTTAAGTCTCCACGCAACACCCTTGTTGAATTTCAGAGTCAGCACGGCATTTTCACCGTATTTTTGGGAAGCTGTGAGCTTTTTGAGTTGGCTGGCTTTGAGGGTGAGCTCCTCACCATTTAAGGTGTAATCTTTACCTTTGGTCAGATACTTTCCGTTGGCACTAATGGTGGTTAGCTTATTGCCGTTCAGGTTTAGCTTAACCTTGGTATCTTTGATTTGTGCACCTTTTTTTAGGTAGACCAAATCGCTTTCGGTGCTGGAGGAACGCTCCTTCAGACCAGACATTAATACATTGTGGAGTTCAGGATCAGACCACTTATAAGTTTTACGGTTGAAATGCTGCCCGTTATCCCAGAGCATGGAAGTCATTTTCTTTTCTTTCAAATAATAAGTCAGATACTCAAAGAATTTAAGCTTCTCGCCCTGTTCAATCACACCCGTGTCTTTATCGAACCCGAGTAAACCAAATTCACCGACGATGACAGGGATGCCTTTAGCTACAAATGTATTGTAAACGTTATCAAAAGTTTGAGTGATATCGTTTTTTGTATCTTTTTCAAACGTGGTGTAGCCGGCAATGTTCACACTAAAAGGCCAGAAGCCATAGAAGTGAACGGTCGCAATAATATTTGGATCGTTCAGAGCCGTAATCGTCTTATAGAGATGATCCATTCTTGTTTGCGTAGGTGAAGACTCTAATGAAGGTAATACAAGTGGGCGGAGGTCGTTTTTCCCACCGGATTTGCGCACGATTTGATAGAAAGAGTTATTAAGTTCAGTAAGCATTTGCTCCATTTTTGCTTCGTCTGTGCTTCCACCATCGGTGAATCGAGGTTCATTTATGCTCTCGAACATCAGCTTATCGGATTTGTCCTTGAAGCGATCGGCAATTTGAGTCCAGGCTGCATTATAACGTGCCAGCGTTTCATCGTGTTTTTCTTCCATATGGCTTACCCATAGCCAGGAATCATGATGGACATTAATCATGACATAAAGCTTGGCGTCCAGTGCCCAGCCGACAACTTCTTCCACGCGGTCGAGGTAGGCCTTTTCTAGGGTATAGTCTGGTGCCGCACCCATGTGAGTATCCCAGGTCACAGGAATCCGAATGCTTTTATAGCCTTGAGCGGCGATCTTTTTAATAAGATCTTGGGTCACACGTGGATTGCCCCAGGAGGTTTCATCCTCACCTGTAGCATCTAAAGTATTGCCAAGGTTCCATCCGGGCTGCATTTCGTCTACATAGGATTGGATCTTACTCTTTGGCGCTGCCTTAGCTTGTTGCTCGTCCTTAGTTGCAGCTGCGGCCATGGATGAGAACAGAGAGAGCAGAAGAGCGGTGACAAGTGTCAATGATAAGAAGGATTTCTGGATTCGCGTAGTCATTGAATTCTCCTTTGTGAGATAAATTTAGGATGCTTGGACCTGGCTTTGACGCTGTACTTGGTGGTTAGATGAACACAAACACCTCCAGTTTTATTTTGTAAACGCTTTCTGAATATACCCTAACATAGAATACACTTAGCGAGTACCTTACTAATTTGTGGTAAATTCATATAAGAATTAGTGATTTAAATTAATTTACCCCACAGTTGGATAAAGAAATTATTTGAATAACCCTACTCGTAGAAATTGGTTATTAAATAGGATTATCTCTAGCTGCCCGTTATACAAAAAAGAAATATAACATGACAAAAACATATATATTAGATATGATGAAGCATGAAAATTTAAAATTAGGAATAGGTGCCAACTATGAATGTTGCGGAAGTACAATCATAGATTGGTTAAATGGAAAGCGGGTGTGAATCCCGCGCGGTCCCGCCGCTGTGAAAGAGGAGTCCTTGCAAAATGCCACTGGGAAACTGGGAAGGCAGCAAGGGTGATGATACTTGAGCCAGAATATCTGCCTTTTTCTGTTACACCATCAAACTCTACGATCGATAGAGAGGTGCTTGAATAGTGTTTGCCAGCTATTATTGTGGTTCACTATCTTAACCTCTTGACGTTTATGTTGAGTGGTTTTTTTGTGGTTATGAGAAAGTTTATTCTGTTTTTTATCATAGGTATGAAGGGAAGGGTTATGGAAAAATGAAGAAACATAAGTTTTTAGCGTGGTTACTTATTGTAGCTGTATTTATTACGACATTCTCTACAAGTGTAATCCCGGCTCAAGCAGATGGAGCAAGCTCTACCCTTAAAGGGTATGTATCTGTATCCGTAGAGAAATTCACCTTAGGCCAAGGGTATATTAACGAACCTATTAAAGTTCCGATTTATGAAGGCGATAATGGCGCATCTTTAATAACACGTGCGCTAGGTGATGGGAATTATAGATATTTAGGAAATATAGATAGTGGTTTTTATTTATCAGAAGTTAAAGATAGTGGCAGAAGTGAAGTCAATATTCCACAATATATTTTAGATATGATTTCAGCCGATGGGAATACAGTCGGCACTAAAGCAGACCCAGATTGGTTAAGTCAGTTTGACTACACCTCCATGTCGGGTTGGATGTATGCAGTAAATAATGTGTTTCCTCCGTTTGGGATGACCGATTATAAGCCTCAAGACGGTGACATCATTCGAACTCAGTTCACCACTTATGGCTATGGTTCTGATCTTGGCGGCTGGGGGGAAATCCCAGTTCAACTTGCCAATAAGGATGCTTTAACTGCGGAAATCGCCGAGATTAATAGTGCCCCTAATAAAGAAACTATTTTGGACAGACCAGTAGTGCAATCGGCAGTTTATGAAGCCTATTCCGTGCTCGAAAACATGGCAAGCTCTCAAATAAGTGTAGATCATGCGCTTGTCGGTCTTAATAATGCATTAGACATTGAACCCCCTGTTATTACAGTAAGTGGCATACAAGATAAACAGGAAGTATCCAATAAAGAAATAAGCTTCAAAGTAGCTGTCACAGACAATGTATATAGTGACATTACTCCAGAAGTGAAGCTGAATGGAGTTACTTTATCACCTGCAAATGGGGAGTACAAAGCTACTCTGAATTCAGGCAGTAATGCAATTACTGTAACGGCTCTTGACGGAGCTGGAAACAAAACAAATGTAACTTATCAGGTTACTTACAAACTGGAAACTACAGTTGCCGTCAAACAACAGTTAGATAAAAACCTTGCTTATATTTTAAATACTGTAAAGAATCCAACGTTTGGAACAGGCAGCGGAGAATGGTCGATCCTTTCTCTGGCACGGGCGAACTATACAGTACCTAACGGTTATTATGATCTCTATTACAATAATGTAGCTACGAAAATAGCATCAATCATTAAAGAGGATGGAAAACTCGACGCCAATAAAAGCACAGAGAATTCCAGAGCGATTCTAGGACTTACCTCTATCGGAAAAGATATCACAAATGTTGCGGGATATGATCTGAGAAAAGCACTCGCTGATTATCAATATATCCAAAAGCAAGGCAATAATGGTCCGATTTTTGCTCTGATCGCGTTAGATAGCCATAACTATGAGATCCCTGTAGTTGATGGAGTTACAGAACAGACCACAAGAGAAAAACTAGTTCAGTACATTTTAGATAAAGAGGTTAAAAAAGGTACAGCAGAAGCTGGTGGCTGGGCATTAGGCGTAACCAAAGCCGATGTCGATATGACTGCGATGGCGATGCAAGCTCTTGCACCTTATTATGCAACCCGTGATGATGTAAAAGCTGCCGTGGATCGGGCCATCCAATGGCTGTCCGATAACCAAAACAATCAAGGCGGATTTACAAGCTGGGGAAGCACTAGCAGCGAGAGTATCTCGCAGGTAATTGTAGCCTTAACTGGTGTAGGTGTAGATCCGCACACTGACGCTAGATTTGTTAAAAGTGGAAATTCGCTTATTGATGCATTACTTAGCTTTGCTGCACCTGAGGGTGGATTTAAGCATATCCTCACAGGCAAAGTAGACAATATGGCAACGGACCAAGGTACGTATGCACTTGTGTCCTATGATCGTCTGCTCAATCATAGCAACCGTCTCTTTGATATGAATGATGTGAAACTGGAACAACCAGAAGAACCGGGGCCTGGGCAACCAGAGGGTCCGAAAGAACTTCCGTTACCTTCTGGGGAGAACCCGAAAGTTGAAATCCCAAATGACGCTAATGATTATATCGTTCCGATCAGCGCTGGAGATAGCAACAAAGAAATCACAGTAGCTATTTCAGAAGAAAATCAATCAAAGGTTAGTGTCAATTTACCAAGTAATAGCGTCCTTCCTCAGATAGAGGCCATAAAAGGTAACGTATCTGTAGTCATTCCTAAGGGTGCAAAAGTTACAAGTGGGGATGCCTCTGCGATTGAACTGATTTCAGCTTTAACCGGTGCAGAATCTGCACTAAAAGATAGTGTGAATCAGATTATTCCTGGGGACAAGAAGCTTGATAACATTCTTCAAGCATTTTCCATGGGTGGTAGTGCAAGAGTAGAATTTAGTCAATTTATTACGTTAACCTTTAAGGACCTTAAAGGAAAAGAAGCTGCTTATATTCAAAATGGCACCCCTCATGCCATTCAAAAATTTGCAAGTGATGACTTAGGTTTTGCAAGCGGTAAGTCTGAGTATGCCTATGATAGTGGAAATGACTTAATTGTAAAAACCAATCACTTCACTGACTACATTGCGTATGCTTCCAGTGCAGTACAAACACCTGGTGGCGACGGTGGTAACGGTAATGGTAGCGGAAATGGTGAAGGAAATGGCGGCAACAATGGTGGCGGAACCACTCCATCGAAACCATATGTAATCCTGTCCGTGGATAAGCTTACGATTAATAAGGGATATGTTGTTCCATCTGTACAGGTAGAGCTACAATCTGGTGACACAGTGTGGTCTGTACTAAAAAGAGTGCTGGATAGCCGCGGTATCGACTATAGAGATTCCTGGAACAGTGACTTTGGAAGTGTATATGTTGAATCCATAGCTGGTGATGGGGAATTTGACCATGGCAGCGGCAGTGGATGGATGTATAATGTGAATGGGAAATATCCTAATTATGGAGCATCTTCATATGACCTAAGTTCCGGGGACAGAATTCAGTGGCGTTATACTACGAATTTGGGTGTGGATCTAAATGCACCGATACCAACTACAAGCCCTACTCCAACCCCAACGCCTAAGCCTGGTGCTACTCCTGCTCCTGGTGGGGGAGCTAATCCGGAAGCCGGCGTTGATCCAAATGTGAGTCCTTCTCCAACAGTGACTCCTAAGGATCCTACCCAGAACACGAATGATATTAAACAACTGTATACAGATGCTGATAAGATCTCTTCCTGGGCCTATTCAGCGATTGAAACAGCTACAGTAAAAGGATATATCCAAGGTAATAATGGTCAGGTGAATCCGAAAGCTTATATCACAAGAGCGGAGTTCACTAAGATTCTCGTTTCTGCATTAGAATTTGATATTAAGAGTGATAAAGGTATTACCTATAAGGATGTCGCTCTAGGCGATTGGTTCTATCCATATGTGAATGCTGCGCATAAGGCAGGTCTAATCACAGGCTTTAATAATGAATTTAAGCCAAATGACAAGATTACTCGTGAGCAGATGGCAGCAATTATCGTCAGAGCATTGGCCATCCCGGCGACGAAGCCAGGAACAGCGATTAAAGATATCAACACCGTATCGGCATGGGCCAAAGCAGATGTAGAGACCGTTGTTGCGACTGGTTTGATGTTAGGTGATGATAATCAATTTAAACCTAAAGAGCTTGTAACTAGAGAAATGGCGGCTGTTGTAGCTACTAGAACCCATGATTATAAGAGTGGGAACAAAGTGGTTAGTCCGACTATTCAGAATAAAGCAGTTAGTTCTTATATTCAGAACACAGCTGCCTTTTTGCAAAAAACAGTAACAAACCCGGTTATCTCCTCGGTTGGCGGGGACTGGACAGTGTTCGGGCTGGCACGTTCAGGCGTGAAGGTTCCAGATAGTTATTACACTAAGTACTACGCGAATGTAGAAACAACTCTTAAAGAAAAAGCTGGGAAGCTGCATAGCGTAAAATATACGGAATATGATAGAGTTATTTTGGCATTAACTTCAATCAACAAAAATATTGATAAAGTGGCGGGTTATAACCTACTGGAACCGCTCGCGGATTTTGATACTGTAATTAAGCAAGGTATTAATGGACCTGTGTTTGCTCTCATTGCACTGGACAGTAATCATTACGACATTCCAGTGGTTAAGGGTGTAAAGACGCAGACGACTAGAGAGCTGCTCATTGATTATATTTTGGGCAGAGAGATCAGCGGCGGTGGATGGGCACTAGGCAGTAATGCTACAGCGGCTGATCCAGATATCACGGGGATGGTCATTCAAGGCTTAACGCCTTATTACAAAACCAACGCCAAAGTAACAGCTGCTGTGGACCGGGGGATTGCCTGGTTATCCAAAACACAGACTGCAGACGGTGGTTTTGCAAGCTGGGAATCTACAAATTCCGAAAGCATCGCTCAGGTGATTGTAGCTTTAACTGGCCTTGGTATTGACCCGCATAAGGATTCCAGATTTATTAAAAATGGACATTCCGCAGTAGACGCATTGCTTAGTTTTGCTGCACCTGAAGGTGGCTTTTATCACGTGAAGCAGGGTGGAGTAGGCAATGGAGGCGCGCAACCAGGAGAAGTAGATCTTATGGCTACGGATCAGGCGATGTATGCACT
The DNA here is from genome assembly GCF_038593035.1 of Paenibacillus sp. FSL R10-2778. NCBI lineage: Bacteria > Bacillati > Bacillota > Bacilli > Caryophanales > Paenibacillaceae > Paenibacillus > Paenibacillus sp. FSL R10-2778. The sequence goes on from NZ_CP151956.1 coordinate 887,347, forward strand.
GGTTTCCTATGATCGGCTCGTTAATGGCCAGACACGTCTTTATGATATGACTGACGTCAAATAGAATTTTATTTAGAGAGATAAGCAAGGGTAGCGTGTATACCCTTGCTTATTATTTAAGGTGGGACTAGAGAAATGAACAAGAAGAAATGGTTAACCGCGATACTAATCATAGGTGTATTGGCTATTGCCTTCTTTTGGGGCGGGGATTACCAGAAGAGCCCAAACAAGGTCGCAAGTAGTAGCGTTGAGACACAGGTTATAGAGCCAGAGAACACTGCTTCCGCAACAAATGATGATGTTGAACACACTGAGGCCATCGCTACCGAGACAACAGAGATAACACCGTCAGCTACGCCAAGTGAAACAGCTAAGCCCATTGAAACCCTAAAACCAAATGAATCGGCAACACCAACGGAAGCTGTAACACCAACAGGAACTGCAGCACCAACAGAAGTTGTAACACCGGTCGCAACAACAAAACCTGCTGCAACGAAGCAACCGACCGCAACGCCGAAAGCGGCTAAAACGTCCGTGCCGGAAACGAAAGCGACGGCAAAACCAGTAATCAAACCGGATTCAAAAGTAGCGACAACAGAAACCAAGCAGGAACCGAAAAAGGATAAATTTCTTACCGATCCAGTGCCAAGCGGGAAACCTAAGCCCGTGGAATGGCAAGATGCAACGGTAGATAAGAAGAAGCAATTAACGGCTACCTTGTCCGTCTCAGCGGCAACAATTTTAGATAACATGGATATTTTTAATCAGGATAAGCTTGAAGTATTGCCGGCAGATGGTATCATTTATAAAGCGCAGAAGGTAACCTTTTATGAAGGTGAGTCTGTGTTTGATGTTTTACTAAGAGAAATGAAAAAGAATAAAATCCATATGGAATTCAGTATGACGCCGATCTATAACAGTAATTATATTGAAGGTATAAATAATCTGTATGAATTCGATGCTGGAGAGCTTAGTGGATGGATGTACAAAGTAAATGGCTGGTTCCCTAACTACGGCAGTAGCCGCTATGTTCTCAAAGATGGAGATGTCATTAATTGGGTATACACTTGTGATCTAGGTCGAGATGTGGGTGGTTATGTAGCCACAGGAGGAGCTCAGAAATAATGAAGGATAGCTTTTCTACCTTTCATCCGTTTGTGAATTTTCTATATTTTGTTGTTGTATTGCTGTTTAGCATGGTGTTCATGCATCCTATATTTCAAGTGATTGCCCTTATTAGTGCTGTAGCCTACTCAATTATGTTAAAAGGAAAAAAGGGCATCCGATTTAATCTGCTTTACATGATTCCTTTTCTGCTGTTTATGGCAGTGATGAATCCTGTTTTTAATCACCAAGGGGTAACGATCTTGTTCTATTTAAACAACGGGAACCCTATTACGAAAGAATCGATTCTTTATGGCGTGGCAGCGGCGTGTATGTTTGTGACGGTAATTATTTGGTTCTCCTGTTATAACGTCGTGATGACCTCGGATAAGTTTATTTATATATTCGGAAAAATACTGCCGGCACTGTCGTTGATTTTTTCGATGGTGCTTCGTTTTGTTCCTAGATATTTAGCGCAAATCAAGGTGATTTCTAATGCTCAAAAATGTATAGGCCGGGATGTCTCACAGGGAAATCTCCTCGCGCGTGCGCGGAATGGCATTACGATCCTCTCCATTATGACCACCTGGGCTTTGGAAAATGCGATTGAGACAGCGGATTCCATGAGATCGAGAGGGTATGGATTGCCGGGCCGTACAAGCTTTTCTATCTTTCGGTTAGATGCCCGAGACAAAGTAGCCCTCTTGATCATGACAGGTTTAATTGCGCTGGTAGCCGTAGGGGCAGTGATGGGTGAGAACACCATGAGATTCTATCCGTCGATTAAAGCGAGCGCAATTACGCCTTTTAGTATTCTTATATATATCGCTTATTTTGCGTTATGTATGATCCCAGTGCTCATCAATATGGTGGAGGCAATGAAATGGAAATCTATCGAATCGAAGAACTAAGCTTTACTTTTCCTGAACAAGAGCAAGCGGCTCTTTCGAATATTAATCTTACGATTGAAAGTGGAGACTTCATTACTATTTGTGGAAAGTCAGGCTGTGGCAAAAGCACTCTGCTTAGGCAACTGAAAACAATTCTAACCCCACATGGCAATCGCCAAGGGACGATTTATTATAAGGGTCAACCTGTAGAGGAGATCGATCAACGCACACAGGCCGCGGAAATTGGTTATGTACTCCAAAGTCCGGATAATCAAATTGTGACAGATAAAGTATGGCATGAGCTTGCCTTTGGGCTAGAGAGCTTGGGGTATGATCATTCTACGATTCGTCTGCGTGTGGCGGAAATGGCCAGTTTTTTTGGGATCCAGACCTGGTTTCATAAAAGTGTGACTGAGTTATCAGGCGGCCAGAAGCAGCTGCTTAACTTAGCCTCCATAATGGCTATGCATCCCTCGGTTCTAATCCTCGATGAGCCTACCTCCCAGCTAGATCCTATTGCGGCTTCCGATTTTCTGGAGACGGTCAAAAAAATAAATCGTGAGCTGGGAACAACCGTGATCATGACCGAGCATCGTCTAGAGGATGTTCTTCCGCTTACAGATCGGTTGATTGTGCTGAATGAGGGAGCTGTGATCGCCGATGATACCCCGCAAAAGGTGGGCGAGGCTTTAAGTAAGCTGAACCATCCGATGTTTCTGTCCATGCCCTCACCGATGCAGATTGTTGCAGGAGTAGATCATGACTTAGCGTGGCCTGTGACTGTGAAGGAAGGGCGCCAATGGTTGGATGCTTTTCTAAAGGGTAAGACTCCTGCAACGGTGGCAGAAACTCAGCCTAGCACGAAAGAGGCCGGCCCTGTAGTCATAAAGTTTAAGGACGTATGGTTTAAATATGATAAAAATGGACCGGATATCATTAAAGATTTGTCGTTTGAAGTGAAGCAAGGGCAATTTTATTGTATTGTTGGCGGGAATGGAACAGGGAAGACATCGACGCTGTCGCTGATGAGCGGGATCCTTCAGCCATACAGAGGGAAGGTTCTTATCGGCGGGAGCAACCCTGCGAAGATGAATGCCAAAGCGTTGTTTACTAACAATCTGGGCATCCTCCCGCAAAATCCGCAAACCTTATTTGTGAAAAAAACAGTCGAGCTAGATTTATATGAAATGTTATCCCAGCTCTCTTTGACGAAGGAAGAAAAAACCGCCAGAGTTGAAGCTGTGGTAAAGTTCGCAGAACTGGAACATCTCCTCTCCATGCATCCGTATGATCTCAGCGGGGGAGAACAACAGCGTGCAGCGTTGGCGAAGGTGCTTTTGTTAGAACCAAAGATTCTGCTGTTGGATGAACCGACCAAAGGACTGGATGGACCCTTCAAAGAGAAGCTAGCCGTATTCCTGCAAAAACTCAATGCCGAAGGCGTTACTATTGTAATGGTCTCGCATGATGTTGAATTTTGTGCCAAGTATGCTGAGGTCTGCGCCATGTTTTTTGATGGAAGTATCATCACTACGAATGAAGCACAGAAGTTTTTTGCGGGAAACAGCTTCTATACAACGGCCGCCAACCGTATGGCGCGTCATGTATGGAATGAGGGAGTAACGATAGAGGGTGTGATTGATTTATGTCAAAGAAGCAGATAACGGATCGTCGTTTGAGTCGTCGAACTTTATTAGCGGCACTACTAATCCTCATAGTCATTCCAGCTACGATTTTATTAGGCATCTTTGTGCTAAATGATCGGAAGTATTATTTTATCAGTCTATTAATTGTTATCTATACGATGATTCCTTTTGCGATGGTATTCGAGAACCGGAAGCCGCAGGCGAGGGAGCTGATCGTTATAGCGGTGTTAGCAGCCATTGCCGTGGCGGGACGCGCAGCCTTTTTTATGTTGCCGCAGTTTAAGCCAGTGGTTGCTATTGTCATCATCGCAGGGGTAAGCTTGGGTGCGGAGGCAGGGTTTCTGGTTGGCGCTGTTGCAGGCTTTGTCTCGAATTTCTTCTTTGGGCAGGGGCCTTGGACGCCTTGGCAAATGTTTTGTTTTGGCATCATTGGCTTCCTGGCGGGCATTTTCTTCAAGAAGGGTCTGCTTAAAAAGAATAAGCTGTCGCTGTGTATATTCGGAGGCTTAGCGACGTTTTTCGTATACGGAGGCATTATCAATATAGGCTCGTTGATGATGTTCACTTCAGAGTTCTCATGGCCGGCTTTAATGACCACTTATATTTCAGGTTTTTGGTTTGATATGGTGCATGCGATCTCGACGGTGGTGTTTTTGTTTTTTATTGCTAATCCTATGATTGAGAAGTTGGATCGGATAAAAACGAAATATGGGTTGATTGAGCCTTAGGTTCTTGGTATTAGCTTTTGGACGTTGTGCGCTTTTTACGCTGGCGGACGCTCCGCTTTTCCACAATCAGTCCGTTCTCTCCGCTGCTATCAGCGCGAATTCCAAAACACCAACACACAAACACAAATACAAACTAAAGGCTCAACGCCTCCCGCTTCGGTTTTTACCGGAAGGGGGAGGGGAACTAGTGGCTACGAATCAAGCCACTGTGACAAGCCACTGAAAAGAGAATATACCTAGTAGTGATGCTCCTAGGTGAAGACTTATAAAAACAGGCGATGTTCCGGTATCCGGTATCGCCTGTTTTTGTCGATTCTGTGGAGTATCTCATTCATTATGCCAAACGTCCTAGAAGTTCATATCCCTATTTTTTTATTTAATGTATAATTCAGAGTGGTTTTTAACATTTTCTTACGAAAAATGGAAGTAAACTAGGTAGCTCGCTCATTTAGAAAATTATAGAACCTTTAAATAAATAGATTAAAAATAATGGGGAGATTTATTTGAGCACACATGTTACCAAAACATTCAAGTCTTTAGACCAACAAATTGATTTATTAAAAGAAAGAAAACTAATTATTAGAGATGAAGAAAAAGCTAAACGACATTTATTAGAAAAGAATTATTTTGACTTGGTAAATGGATTTGAAACATTGTTATTAACTGATTCAAAAGCTACTAATAAAGAATACAATGGTCTTTTTTTTGAAGACTTTTTATTGTTGTATGATTTTGATAAAAAATTGAATTTAGAGATTTTGAAAATTATAGATAAATTTGAAATCCGTTTGAAATCTTCTATGGCATATCGGTTTTGTGAAAAACATTATTTAAATGCTTCTGATTCTGCATGTTACATTGATATTAATAAGTATACGAATCCACGTTCAAATCATTTGAGTTTACCTAAAGATTTAGCTAAGAATATTTCAGGACATAAAATATTTCAGACAAATATTTATTTCAATGGGGCTACGTATAGTAATTTCATTGAGCATTGCAGAGCTAAATATCCTTATATATCTACTTATGATCACCCGCCGTTCTGGGTGACTATTAAAGTCCTTGAGTTTGGTTCTCTCTTTAGTTTATTATTAGGATTTGAAAGAGATGTTTTTGAAAAGGTCATTGAAGATATGGGGATGAAGTACATTGATAAACAAAAGTTTATCAACTCAGTACGAATTTTTATTGAATTAAGAAATACTTGTGCACATTTTCAATTAGTTAATAGATTTCGGACATCGAATCGTTTAAGGATTGATTCGGGTTTGATAAATGATTTAGGTTTAAGAACCAAAATTAATACTGCAGGAATTTCAACTTATTATGAAATAAGACTATATGACACTTTATTAGTACTTTCCCAGTTTGAAAGTCTAAAAGATATAGAAAAGCTATTTAAAGATTTTTATTTTAGACGTTGTAATTCAAAACGTGAAAAAAGCTTAATGGTAAAGATGTTCGAAAGAATGGGGCGGGGAAAGCATTCAGATTGGTTTAAACTAGGTATTAAATGATTTTTTCTTTATTAATTTTAGAATATATGTTATTATTTATACATAAAATAATCGTGCGTGACGGCGAGTTATCCGAGACAAAGGTTAACTGTTTAGTCAAAAAAAGAGATGCTTATAAGCATCTCTTTTTTTTATTCATTTCATCATAAATAATTAAAATGAATTTTTTAAAACCTATTACCATCTATCGCTCCGTTACAACACTTTGCGATGAACTTTGCACCACGGGCTGCCTATGAGTGGCTTCAAGTGTGGAGAGGTCACCGTCCAGTGTTTTGAGTCCGGGGAGCAGCAAGGCTGCGCTGGCGCAGAGCATTGGAAGCAAGCCGGCGATGACAAAAAGTGCAGGCACACCATAGAGTTCAGCAATCGCGGCGCCGGCAAAAGCACCAAAAGGCTGTAAACCGCCACCGATTAAAAAACGGATGGAGTTGACTCTTCCTTGCAGATTGCTCGGAACCAGACGTCCATGGAGTGAAGAGCTTAAGGAGCCGAAGAAGGGGCCTATCGTTCCGGTGGCGAATACGGCGGCGAGAGCAAAAGAAAAACTAGGAAACAACCCCCATAATGTTGTAACTAAACCGATGGTCCCCAGACTTCCGAGCATGACAAACCGCCTCTTTTTAATTTCCCCTATCATGGAAATGACGCTTAGCCCGACTAAGGTTCCAAGTGCGAAAACTGTACTAAGTGTGCCCATCGTCGCCGCATCACGGTGGAGCACTTCGCGTACAAAAGGAACCATCATGGTCCAGACGGCAATGGAGCTTAGATTACTAATAGAGGCCATCATCATTATCGTAAGCATGGCGGGGAATTGTTTATAGAAGGTAAAGCCCTCAGCTATTTCGCGAACGTAGATGGCAATGGAGAAACGGCCTGGAGCTGGAGAGGGCTTGGGTAGCTTCTGCAGGCACAGCAAGGTAGTGATGGCCGCAACGTAACATAACATGTTGATGCTAAGGGCTGGCAGCGCGCCACTGGCAGCGGTCAACGCCCCAGCCAGGGCGGGGCCCAGCAAGACTGCTGCACTTTTGCTGCCATCGATGATAGCAAAAGCCCGCACCAGCTTCCGGCTATCGGCAACGCCGGGAATAACAGCCATGGCTGTTGGCATGAACAGGGCGGCGCAGGCCCCGCTGAGACCAGCGGCGACAAACAGATGCCACAGCTGCAGTTGGCCAGCCAGACCCATGCCAAGTGGCAATGCTATAGCCAGCAGGCGAATGGCTGCCAAGCAGGCCATAAAGCGTACCCGGTGGAGTCGGTCGGACAGCGGCGAGCCCAGCAAGCGCAGCAGCAGCTCAGGTATGCCGGAGCTGAGTGCGAGTGCTCCCATCGCTAGTTTGGAACCCGTCAGCTCATAGACGAGCCATTCCATAGCCAACAAGCCAAAAGCATCCCCAAAAGCACTTAAAGTTATGGTTGAGAGTAAACCATAATAGCTGCGTTTTATCATAGCCTGTTCGCTCCTTTCTTATATTTCTCGCATATACGCTTACCGTCCTTATAAGGACGCTTAAGGCGTTTATGCTTGACTCTCTAGATATGACCCAATCTGTTGCGGTAGCCCATTTAAGGCTTCCAATCGCAGGCTATACGATGTACTTTTAACGTTGGTATGGACAATGACCAGCCCTGCTGCGCGCAGCGCGATCAGATGGTAGTGGATTGTACTTTTAGAAAGTCCGACTTCCCGCACGATTTCCGTGAAATTCAACTGCTTGCCTGTAAGCAGACGAAGGATATACAGCCGCGTCTCATCCGAGAGTGCCCTGGTAAGGCGAAGTAGTGCTGGAGCAGGCCGGCCAGCTTCCGGAGGGAGAACATCACAAGAGTAGCTAGTGAACACGAATTCATCAAACATAGAGGTGGTGACCAGTGGGCGGGCATGATATTGCGGAATGATAATGACCTGCTTCAGACGTTCGTTTGGATAGAGGCGCATTCCGTCGGTTGCTGCTTCAAAGACTTCCATATCATTGTTCCCATTCAGTGTCGTTCGTCTTGACTCGGCTTCCTGTTCAAGCCCTTTGAGGATATTAGGGTCGATTCCATTGAAGTAACCCGCGTTCCATTCGCGCAGGATGTCAGAGGCAGTGTCCCTTAGCTCGGAAAGATTAGAGGGGACCGATTGGCCGAAACGTCCAGATATTTCATACAGTTCACCCGAAGTTAACCCATCAAACCAATCCAGAAAGCTGCTAACCGAACGTTCTACCGGACAGCACCAAATGTAGGGAGCCAAACTGAAATCATCAAGTTTCTTAACGACCTCTTGCATTTTACGAAGCAACATCGGGGCAAATCTTGCTTGGACTTCACGTACCCAGAGCTTACCGGAATCCATAGCAGTATGGTTCTGCTTGCTTAGAAAAGCAGTCATACTGTTCACACATTCATACATGGGGGCAAAATCGACTTCTAATTTATATTCCATGAGTTTCTCCATCCTTTGATTAAGTTACTGAAACATTTATTAGTTCTATAATTATAGAACTTTTTATTGGTTTTATTGTAAACGAACTATATTCCATTTTCAATAGCTTTTCGACTGAAAACAAAAGAAATTTTAATTACGAAAAAAAGACAGTTCCGTTGGGCACATTTTGTGCATTAGGAACTGTCTTTTGATGTCTACACAATTTATATAATTTTTAGGAGTTCTGAGTAGATTGCTCAAATATAATCAATTGATTATATAAGTGTTTGGTTATATAATAAATCTGAAAATCAGATGAAGAAGGTGTTTTTAGATTTGAAGGAATTTCAGGGCATGAATGATTTGACTCAGGGTCCTATTATGCCTACCTTAATGAAATTAACGCTTCCCATTATTGCGACGAATTTCATCTCCACAACCTATGGCCTCGTCGATATGATTTGGGTTGGAAGATTGGGAAGTGGTCCTGTTGCCGCGATTGGCACGGCGAGTTTTTTCATTAATCTAGCGATTGCATTGTCGACTATGATTACGATCGGTACAGGGATTAAGGTTGCGTTTTGTATGGGATCTGGCCAGATAGAGAAGGCTAAATCTTATATGAAAAACGGGTTTGCGATGTCTATTTTATTAGGACTTCTCTATATGAGTTTAGTTCTGTTGACCAACAATCAGTTGATTGGTTTTTTTGATCTTGGAAGTGATGAAGTTGAACGGATGGCACGACAATTTTTAATGATTTCGATCTTCGGGACGGTATTTTCCATCGTAAATACTTTGTTTGCCACACTCTTAAACTCGATGGGAAATAGTAAACAACCGTTTCAGATCTTCTCTGTTGGTCTTATGGTTAATATCGTCCTTGATCCATTTTTAATTTTTGGCTGGGGCAGTTTTGAAGGTTGGGGAGTAGCGGGGGCAGCCACGGCAACATTGACAGCGAACATCTTAGTTACGGCTCTTTTTATCATAAAGACAAGAAAGTCAGAAATCATTTCGAACACATCAGCATGGGACATTCGTCAAATGAAAGAAGTAATTCGTATGGGACTTCCGATCACAATCCAACGGGTCACCTTTACGCTCATATCGATCGTCATTGCTAAGATCATAGTACGTTTTGGGGCGGATGCGATTGCGGTGCAAAAAGTAGGGATTCAAATTGAATCTATTTCTTATATGACTATTGGAGGACTACAGGGAGCTATTGCTGCCTTTTTTGGACAAAATTATGGAGCACGCCGATTGGACCGTATAGGGCAGGGATATCGTAAGGCTTTGATCTTAACCTCCATCTTTGGCGTGATCATATCGCTTATATTTATTGCGTTCCCGCAGCAGCTATTTTCCTTGTTTTTATCAGATCAGACAAGCCTGGAATTAGGCACTGATTATATGCGCATCATTGGCTACTCTCAATTATTTATGTGTATGGAATTAATGACAGTAGGTGCGTTTAACGGCATTGGCCAAACTCATATCCCGCCGATCTTCAGTATTACATTTACTGCACTGCGAATTCCACTAGCCTTGATTTTATCCGAACCTTTTGGCCTGAATGGGGTGTGGATGTCGATTGCTCTAAGCAGTGTGTTTAAAGGGGTTATTCTTGTGTTCTGGTTTAGAAGATCTTTATTCAAAATGAACAAACAGCAGATAAACTACTAAGTAAAGGATGATCGTTGAAATGGCTTTATTAAATCGTAAACTCATACAGCTTCTGAGGGATAACCATTTGAATAAGGAGCTTTTTCACGGCGAATTTGGACTGGAAAAAGAAAATGTCAGAGTGGATCCAGAGGGAAGGCTTGCGCTGACACCACATCCTAAAGCTTTTGGCAACAAAATGGAGAACCCGTATATTCAAACCGATTTCTCAGAGAGTCAAATTGAAATGGTCACCCCTTCTTTTGATTCTATTGATGAGACTTATAACTTTCTGGAGGCGCTGCAGGATATTGTGTCGCTTGAGCTCAAGGAAGAATATCTGTGGCCGAGTAGTAATCCTCCAAGGCTACCGAATGATCAGGACATCCCCATTGCCAAGATGGGTAATCCGATTGAGGATGAATACAGACATCAGCTAGCAGACAAATACGGTCGCAAAAGACAATTGCTGAGCGGAATCCATTACAATTTCTCTTTTGATGAACAATTTCTGAGACAGCTTCATGACATAACAGATCCACAGGTGAGCTTTAAAGAATTCAAAGACGCTACCTACTTAAAAATAGCCCGTAACCTATTGCGGTACCGTTGGCTTCTTATCTATTTAACAGGCGCCAGCCCTGTTTTTGATAAGACTTATATGGAACAATGTGTAGCTCGCGGGGAAACAGATGACGACAAAAGCTTTTATTATCAGAATATGAATTCACTGCGGAATAGCGAATGTGGGTATCGAAATGAAAAACCTCTTTATGTATCTTTTGCTTCGTTAAGGGATTATGTTCATGATTTACAAGCTTTGATCGAATCGGAAGAATTATTAAGTGTAAAAGAGTTTTATAGTCCGGTTAGAGTGAAGACAGCAAGAGGCAAACATCCTTTAGAGGAACTGATGCAAGATGGGATAGCTTATTTGGAGCTTCGGTTTATTGATTTGAATCCACTCTACAAAATAGGAATCGGCAAAGAAACGATGATTTTCATTCATCTTTTTATCCTGTATATGCTGCTGAAGGAGGACGAACCGTTCGGAGTAGAGGATCAGAAGATGGCGAATCTTAATCATGATCAACTAATCATGGAAGGAATAAAGGGATGTTTGCATGATTACGGGGATTCATGTACAACGATGGAGCAGCAGGCATTAACTTGTATTCATGAGATGCAGGATATGATCCAACTGTTGAACCCGGAGAATGAAGTGTTTTTGAACGTATTGCATGGAGCTAAGAATAAAATTGTAGAGCCAGACCGGAGTTTTGCAGCTATTGTGAAGTCGGAAGTTCAACAATCCTCTTTTGTACAATACCATCTGAATAAAGCTAAACAATATGCTAAGGAAAGTCTTGCGAATGGATACCGTTTTGTGGGATATGAGGATCTGGAGCTATCTACACAGCTTCTTTTGAAGGCAGCGGTTAAACGTGGCATTAAGTTTCAATTGATCGATCGGGAAGAGAACTTTGTAGTTCTTACGCAAGGTGATCATAAAGAATATATTAAGCAAGCTACGAAGACCTCCCTTGATTCTTATAGTACGGTATTAATCATGGAGAATAAGATCGTTACGAAAGAAGTTCTTAAACAGCAAGGCATTCGTGTTCCCGCAGGAGAAGCTTTTCGAAATCTGGAAGAGGCAATGAATGCGCATGGCACTTACCGTAACAAGGCTATTGTGATTAAGCCCAAATCAACCAATTTTGGACTCGGTATTACTATTTTTACAGACGACTTCTCTAAAGAAGATTATCAAAAAGCCTTCGAAATCGCCTTCGAGTTTGATCGAACAGTGCTACTAGAGGAATTCATGACGGGTAAAGAATATCGTTTTCTTGTCATGGGTGATGAAGTAGTCGGAGTATTGCACCGGGTTCCTGCAAATGTGATTGGAGATGGTGTACATACGATTGAACAACTAGTGCACGAGAAGAATAAGGATCCGTTAAGAGGCCGTGGGTACAAGACACCACTTGAGAAAATTCAGATCGGTGAAGCAGAAGCGATGTTCTTGAACAACCACGCTCAGGCTTGGAGTGATATTCCTCCATTAAACGAAGTCATCTATCTTCGGGAGAACTCTAATATTAGCACGGGTGGTGACAGCCTGGATTTTACGGATGAGATCCCAGATAGTTATAAGGCTCTGGCGATTCAAGCGGCTAAAGCTGCGGGCGCCACTTTTTGTGGAGTGGATATGATGATTGATGACATCAAGGAAGAAGCCAATGATACCAACTATAGCGTTATTGAGATTAACTTTAATCCAGCGATTCATATTCATTGTTATCCTTATAAAGGGAAGAACCGAAAGGCGGATGAACGGATTCTGAATCTATTATTTGGGGAATAAACAGAAGCTCAACCAGTACCTTAGGTTGAGCTTCTGTTTTTAAAGGGGCAATTCGCTCCCTCACCCACTACATGTTCATGTTAGGAGTTACCCGCAGCTGCAACGCCACTAAAGTTTCTGGCTTGGACATTATTAAAGGGATCTGTTGCAGCTGCATTTGTGAAGATCTCTGCTGTGTACTGAATTTGACCTGTTGCGACAGCCGCTGGTGGTGGAATATCTACTGCTGTAAAACCGAAAGCTTCATTTTCTCTGCTGATCGCAACCCCAAATGTCGTGGTGAAAATGATCGTTCCGTTTCTGCGAACATTAACGGTATTGGTATTGAAAAGAGGATTGTTTTCTACTTTTAGAAATCCGGTCAAAAGTACGCGGACATTGCCTTGATTCTCAGCCGACACGCCTGCGGTCTGAATACCAATATCCCCAAAAACAAGGGGAGTCGCTGCTAGTGGAATAACTGCTGGTGTAGCATCCGAAGCAGCTTGGTTGGATAGTCTTAAATCTACAAACTGAATGGTCATCTTATATTCACCTCCTAGAAATAGAATATGATAGAAGGAGAGTTAACTCTTGGATTTGCTATATAATTCATCAGCTACCTACTTGCATGGCTTGATGATCAAGTGTTAAATGAAAGAAGGGTTAGAAGTTTAAGGAAAGGCGGAGCTATTATCAAATATAGGAATAAGTCTAAAAGGATATTATTGATTTCATTGATGCTGTTGGCAGTAGTTATCATTGGTGCGGTGGTGCTTGGGGAACGCGGAGGAATAATGAGTAAATCCGAGAGCTCTTTCAAAAGTCCTGCTGAACCGTCGCCCCTTATCATTACACATGAGAATAGTACAGATGCTATAGAGAATTATGTCATTCTAAAGACGAGCTGGAATGGAGCGGACTATGATCGGGCTTCCTTTTACTATACGGCTTGGCATAGTGAACCTACGCTTCTAACGGGGCTGCATCGTTTGAAACCAGGGGAGAAACTGCAGGTCGACTTTGGAGATTACGCACCGAGTGAAGTCACAGTAAAGATGGCCTATCTAACTGAGAGCTTTGATGAATCGCAGCTTCCAATTGTAGAAGTTCCTGTAACACTCGTCGAAGGGAAATATGAATTTGTGAACCCTCCAGCATCCACCAGTGATATTCCCACTTCGGGCCGCGTCTTTAGTGTTATAGCTAGATGGGGTGAGAACATCTGCGAATATGTCTTCGCATCAGATGGCAAGTTTGATAACTATGAATATGATTTGTGAGGTTAGTCGAAGATAAGAGATGTTCTAAAGCCGGTCCGGTTTTGGAATATCTCTTTTTTTGTCTCGATTTTAGACAAATCTAACGATGTGTCTATTTTTTAGACAATGTACCGTTATTGTCTAGTTGGGGAGGACTGTTAACCTGATTAACCATTTAGGGCTAAGTTTAATTAGATCGAGAGACGGATGAGAGAATACCCGTTTTTAATATTATGAAAACAACTTTAAGACGAGGGAGGAGTGAGCGTCATAGGTACAGAAACGGAAGAACTGAATTATGATGACATTCAAGGAATCGTCTTACAAGAACGGCCTACCCCCTACGTAGGAACCTATGTATTGCTGTCTATCGATCATCAACAGGACGGGAAAGTGATGCTGAAGCGGCTTCTCGACGAAGTGACGTCGGCCGGACAGTGGAATAATCCTCACGAAGGTGCTTGGGTCAACGTTGGTTTTACCTATCAAGGACTCCAGAAGCTGGGGATTCCCAAGGAGTCACTCAACAGCTTCGACCTGGAGTTCCGGGAGGGCATGGCTGCGCGGGCAGCTAAGCTAGGGGATGTAAACGAAAGCAGCCCGGAGCACTGGGAAGACCCGCTGGGTACTGACAAAGTCGATGTGGCGCTTGCTCTGTTCGCGCCTACCAAAGAAGCGCTGCTTCAAGCAGAAGAAGCAGCCCGTCGAATCCACTGCGAACTGAATGGTGTATCCGTCGTTTACCAGCTGGATGTCGGAATGAATCCTGACGGACGTACTCATCTGGGCTTCATGGATGGAATCAGCAATCCGAGAATCGAAGGAAACCATATACCCAATGCGGTGGGGCAGGAAGCGGAGATTAAAGCCGGTGAATTCCTGTTCGGGCATTTAAATGAATCCGGCACTATAACACAGGGACCACAGCCGGCAGAACTTGGCCACAATGGAAGTTACCTCAGTTTCCGCAAATTGCATATGAGGGTCGCGACTTTCCGTCGTTATTTGCGGGAGCATGCGGATAACCGGGAAGAGGAAGAACTTTTGGCCGCTAAAATGGTAGGAAGATGGCCGAGCGGAGCCCCTTTAAGTCTGGCTCCTGAAGCAGATGACCCGGCACTGGGCGAAGATGTCAGCCGACGGAACGCATTTACGTATGGGGATGATCATAAAGGGTTGAAATGTCCGGTAAGCTCGCATATCCGTCGTGCATTTCCCCGAGACAGCTTGCAGGATTCGGTTGTTAATGTGAACATTCACCGGTTGCTCCGGCGGTCAACGATGTATGGCCCTATACTGCCAAAAGGTGTAATGGAGGATGATGGTCAGGATAGAGGCCTTATTTTTGCAGGTATATGCAGCTCGTTGTCCCGCCAATTCGAGTTTATCAAGAGCGATTGGTTAAATGGAGGCAATTTCGCGGGCATGTCAACCGAGAAAGACCCTATTACCGGTAAGAATGAGGGGGAAGGGATGTTTACCATTCCGGACAAACCTATTCGCCACCGGATGAAAGAAATTCCAAGTTTTTCAATCACCAAAGGCGGGGAGTATTTCTTTGTTCCCAGTATGACTGCATTACGGTGGATGGCAGAGTTGGATCAACATATATCTAAGGAGGAATTAACATGTTAGAAGGACAAGATCAGACTAATCCGATTACAAGCGCTGGACGTGCCGGCCTGCGGGAAGGTGAAATATCTGAGCTTACCATCATTGCGCCGCTTAAAGAAGGTGGGGCGGATCGTCTCCGTGAGAAGCTGAAAAAAAGTGCATCGAGACAAGCCGAAACGATGGCGAAGATCGCGACCGTTCACGACATGCGCTTCGTAATCTTTGATAACGACACGCGGCTGTTGTTCGCGACGGCTTATGATGGAGATTGGGATAGTTATATCGATGATTTTGGAACTGAAATTCCAGAGTTGTTGAATAACATGTTTAATGAAGTGAAGGATTTTCCGGGAATTGAATCTTCGGAAGCGAAAGACTTCATCGCTAACCATCAGATCACTGCATCCGGCTGGTACAGTGCTTATCCCGATGCCACGGTCAGAGATATTTGGCGCGGACAGCGAATTACGAAGGCCTGGAACGACTTGCTTGACGCATCACAAAGCTAA
Source organism: Paenibacillus sp. FSL R10-2778 (assembly GCF_038593035.1). Lineage (NCBI taxonomy): Bacteria > Bacillati > Bacillota > Bacilli > Caryophanales > Paenibacillaceae > Paenibacillus > Paenibacillus sp. FSL R10-2778. Next base: position 903,060 of record NZ_CP151956.1, read on the forward strand.
ATAACTAGAAAAGGGGGCTTTGTCCCCTTTTCCTTCCTGATAAATTACAAAGAGGTGAACGAAAATGAACAATAATAAATTAGTGTCGTCTGAACTCGCAGAAGAAGCGGTAAACTCCATTGAGGAGGTAGCAGGCAAATATCCGGGTTATCGACGCGCGCACGCCAAAGGTGTTGTCTACCAGGCGGTGTTCACCCCTAACGGCCAAGCGGGTCCTTTAACAACAGCTGCACATTTGCAAAATCAAGAGGTGCAAGCTCTCGTACGCTTCTCCAATAGCTCGACTAATCCGTCCATCCCTGATGTTTTTTCGCCTGCAAAAGGAATGGCGGTTCAGTTTGTATTGCCTGATGGGGGCGTGACAAGTTTGGTGACAATTACATTGCCGATCTTTTTTGCCAAAACACCGCAATCCTTTATTAATATCTTACGTACAATTAAAGAAAATTCGTTTGAGGGAGCGACCATTGCAGACAAATTCAAAGCCGTCATGGAGAAGTATTCGGAAAGCCGGGCTGGGCTTCAAGCCGTGAAAATGCTGCAACCGCCACTCAGTTTTGCAACCAACCTTTATCATTCCATTCATGCCTATTACTTCACCAATGCTGCTGGCGAGCGGCGGGCTATTAAATATGAGTGGGAACCGGAAGCGGGTCTGCACTTTCTGGCCCAGGAAGAGGTGGAGAATCGATCTCCCGATTATTTGGAGGATGAACTAATCGAGAGACTGTCCAAAGGTCCTGTGGCGTTTCAATTGACAGTAATCCTCGGACAGGAGGGAGATCCTACGGATGACCCGACGTCTGCTTGGCCTGAAGACCGGGAACGGATTGTTGTAGGCCATTTGTCGATCACCGGCGTGGCAGACGAGAAGGCTCAAGAGTACGTCTTTGATCCGACAGTTGTACCTGCCGGCATTGAATGCTCTGAAGATCCTATTCTGAACTTTCGTCATGATGCCTATGCGGAGTCACATTCCCGTCGAAGTACTAATCAGTAAGCATTTATTTTATATTCTATGAATATGATCGGGCTGTCCTAGAATGTCTGCCGACATCCTTAGGGCAGTCCTTTTAGGTATGTCTTGTGACACTCTTGTAACAGAGATTGGCTACGATAGGTTACGAGGTGAGAGAATGAAGAAGTTTAAAGGATTTATCGTATTGATTTTGTTGGCAGTCGTAGGATGCAGTGCAGCAACACCACAAGCAAATCTTGAACCGGAGAAGGAGGTAAAGAAAGAGGTCAATGAGAAGATCGCTTTCTGGGATCAACAGCGTAAAGGAACAAATTTCATGAATTCCAAATCTATACCCGAAAATTATGATGCAGCGAAAGAAAATAATATAGAGTTCATTCGACTTGCGCCAGATAAATGGGCAAAAGATAGTGATTTCCTGTTTAACGATCAACCGGATGCCAATCCAGATAAAGACTTTTTAATAGGGAATGCAGATAAATACGAGGGGCTGGTTGAGGATGATTTTACAGCGTTAAAAGCAGACTTGGATGCAGCCGAGGCGCGGGGTTCAAAAGTAGTGCTGACAGTCCTTAGTCTGCCCGGAGATCGGTGGCGACAGTTTAATGATTATACAAATGATGATCGAATCTGGAAGGATTTCAGTTATCATGAACAAGCGGCAACGTTTTGGAAGGATCTTGCGGAAAGATTAAAAGATCATCCTGCGGTGGTCGGCTATAATCTGATTAATGAGCCACATCCTGAACAAGCTACTGGATTTAATGATTTCTGGACAGAGGATTACAACGAATGGTATAGCTCAGTGGAGAATACTCCGGCGGATTTGAATCTTTTATATGAGACTATTGTGACAGCGATTCGAACCGTAGATACGGAAACCCCTATTATCGTCAATTCTGGTCTGTATGCTACACCATGGGCCTTTAAATATTTGAAACCCATCGATGATGCGAATGTATTATATGCTTTTCATATGTACGAACCCTACGAACTCACCAGCCAAAATAAGAAAAAAGGTTTAACCTATGAATATCCTGGAACAGTTAAAGTAGGTGAGGAGAAGACGGAAAAAGCATTCAATAAGAAAGCCTTAAAGGATTTTCTAGAACCTATCGCACAGTGGGCAGAAAAAAATAACATCCCTGCTAATCGTATTGTCGCTGAAGAATTTGGCACGAACCGGCTTGTAAAAGGTGCAGATCAATACTTGGCTGATTTAATCTCGATTTTTGCTGATTACGGCTGGCACTGGGCGTTTTATGCGTTCCGGGAGGATACTTGGGATGGCATGGATTATGAACTTGGCACTGAGCCACCAACCTGGGAGTATTGGGAAGCGATAGAGAAGGGTGAACAGCCTGATCGAAAGACGGTCGATAACCCGATATGGAACGTACTGACGAAGGGATTAGGTGTAGAGAAGTTGCAATAACGTAGCATGAAAATATATGAAAAGGTGAAACCTGTAAAGGATTTCGCCTTTTTCTTCTGATAATTATAGGAAGGAGAATCTACTTTGAATATTTTAATTGCGGATGATGAGAAACATATGACCACTATATTGAAGACTTATTTTGAAAAAGAAGGCTATAACGTTTGGACAGCAGCGGACGGTGAAGAGGCGCTTGAGCTCTTTTTTTCGAATAGGATCGATCTTGTAGTGCTGGATTGGATGATGCCTAAGCGAAGCGGGCTTGAGGTTTGTAATGAAATCAAGAAGGTTAGTTTGGCTAAAGTTGTAATGCTGACCGCAAGGTCTTCCCATGATGATGAATTCAGTGCCTTGGATATAGGGGCAGATGAATATATAAGAAAACCATTCGACCCAAGGGTTTTGATGCTTAGAATTAAAAAAATGCTAGGCACTGAAAAAGTGGCTGCGATTAGGGATTTAGAAATCGATTTTGAGCGGAAGAAAGTGTACAAGAATGGGGCCGAACTGGCGTTATATAAAAAAGAATTTGAATTGCTAACCTTCCTGTATGAGCATAAAGGACGTATTTTATCCAGAGATGCCTTATTGTCTGCGGTTTGGGGAATGGATTATCTGGGCGAAGAAAGAACTGTAGATACGCATATTAAGAGGCTGCGCGATAAAATTGGGGCTGACCACGTGATCACGCATAGGGGAATGGGGTACAGCTTCCATGATAAAAATTCATAAAATAAGTACGAAGTTATTGATCATGGTGAGCATTATTTTGCTGATTGTTTTTGGTACGTCTTATTTCCTGCACAACTATTTCTCAGCAGATTATTACCTATACAAAATGAAAACCAAGATCAACACCATTTATGACGAAGTAAAGGATCTCCGTTTGGATCAACTCATGGAAGATGAAAGCAGGATCGAGAACAATAATAACGTAACGATTGTTAGGGTTGAAAACAGTGGAAGTACAGCAGAAATTAACGAAAACATTCAATTTGCGTTGTTTAAAGATAAGGTGGCACTTAATAAATTTTGGATCACAGATGAGGTATTACAAAAAGTAAAACAAGGCAACACGGTTAATCTTTTATTTAATCAGGGCAAATTGAAATCGAGTCTGTTAACGAAAATATACGAGCAGGATAGCAGTCTAATCCTCATAGGAACTGTGGTTGTGCACAATACAGATGCCTTGACCCTCGTAAATCAATTCAGCTTTTACTCCATTCTACTGGGGATTATTATCAGTTTGCTGTTAGTGGCTTATTTTTCAAAAAAGATCATTACACCGTTAGAACAATTACAGGATGTCGCGAAGGATATATCCAATCTCGATTTTAAACAAGTGACGATTCAAACGGGGGATGAAATCGAAGAGCTCTCGAAAAGCATCAATCAGATGAGTCAGCGTCTAAAGAGCACCCATGCCAAATTAGAGGAGAAAAATCAAAGTTTAAATACCCTTATCTCAAGCATTTCGCATGAAGTGAAAACACCATTATCCTTAATCCAAGCCTATACGATTGGCATTCAGGACGGTCTGGATGATGGCACGTATCCGGATATCATTTTGGAGCAAGTGAAGTATACGTCGGATATGGTGGATTATTTAATTAAATTGTCCAAGATCCAGAAGTCAGAAGTGCATAAAGAGCCTTTTGATCTTAAAGAGCTTCTGCTAAAAGTGATCTCACATTATAATATTACGTTAAAAAATAAAAACATAACCTTAATGAGCGACTTTCATTCGCTTGAATCCTCAATCGTTGAAGAAGATATCAGCCAAATCGAGATAGTATTCAACAACTTAATTAGTAATGCCATTAAATATGGTGAAGAGGATTTTTTTGAAATAAAACTAGGGAGTGACACTACGCGTACATTAAAATTTACGATCTCCAATAAAACCACTCGCCTGAAAACGGAGCATTTAGCGTATATCTGGGACCCATTCTATGTAATTGAAGAGTCTCGAAATAAAGAAATCTCCGGTACTGGACTTGGTCTGTCCATCGTCGCGGAGATTCTTGGCAAAAATGATCTGAAATACGGGTCCAAATTAGAGGACTCATATATTAGTTTTAGTATTTGGTTTGAAGTTAAGGAGGGAATTTTGGAACTGTAGGAGCGTTAGCGTTCGCCTGAAAGCTTTCCGAAGGAAAGCTCGCATCGGAAGCATAAGCTGTCTCCGGATGTTATCCGCTGATAGCGGTAAAATCAAAAACATCTGGAGACAACAGCGACCGAAAGTCCAACATTCCCGCAGTTACGCACAACACCTATTAAAGATCTTTTCACCGCATCCATCGCAATATCATTAATTTAACTTCAATAGCGCCGCATTATCAATAAAAGTAGCCGTATTAAAAAGCAGCAAGACATCCTTGATATCATTTTGAGCCATATAATCACTGATGTTTCCATTATAATAACGGATATCGATCACATGGATTTCAGGCACATGCTGAGTCAGGAAAGGAATAACGCTATGTGCATAAGAGTCCTTGATGACGAGCAGTTTTTTCTGTTTGACCGTTGTTGGATCAAGCTGGCTGGTGATTTTCATGAGCGCATGTACGCCCCCTAAGAAATAAGAGTACTTATCCTTTTTCTCCAGATAACTTAGGTCATACATACTTGTTAAAGTCTCACCGGTATCTTGAATGTACATTTGGGTGGATACCTCATGATTAGGTTTGTACATTTGAATGGAATCAGGTGTGACCCCGATAAATTGCCCCCGGGTATGATAGCTTCCGAGAAATGAATTACTCACAGTCTGAATCTGGTATTCGCTCTGGGACAGAGGCTGCCAGCCCATGCTTTGAGCATAGGCTACATAAGCTAAGTAGGCACCGTAGGTTGTCCAGTGATGGTCGGTCCGATAGTAAATGGGTTCTGCGGCATGTGGGCTAAGAACATCAAATCCATTTATAAAAGTAAGGCTATCTCCTACATCCTTAGCTATTGTTTGATTCACCTCAGCTTGCGAGTAGACAGGAGCTAACCAGGGGAGACGTTCCTTGTACAAGCCAACCGATGTCGGTGCGAGTAAGAAAGTGGTGTTTGCATCAGGATTGTTATCGGCAAAGCGTTTCACAGCTGCTGCATATTGCTGAACTTTAGTGTAATCAGGTGCTGCGAATTTTTCGAAAAGATAGCCGTCTTTTCCTTTATAGATTCCGTTATTCTCTTGCTGCAGCCTCATCTGTTCCACCGCCGATTTCACCCATACCCATTTGTCCCGAAATGGAAAATGATCAGTTACAAAGCTTTCGGCCTCTTCCGCATAGGTGTGGGATAATAAATTGTCCCATGTCAGAGGGGGGGCTTTTTGCAAATACCGGTTCTCAAGCTCAGAGAAACGCTGAACAGGCAGTAAGAAAAAGAGGATAGGGACCAGAAATAACGTTGCAACAAATCCTCCAACCAGGATTCGATCCGTCTTCTGCTTCATAAACAATCACCCCCTAATGGTTAGAACCGGAAATATAAAAATGGATTAAAGGTTGCATCTACTAAGTAGGCAACAGATAGGAAAAATAATACGCCATACCAAACAAGAGCAGGAACCGATCTAGGATCCATCCGCTTGGAGAGCTTCACAGGTGTAGAGGCAAAGGTTAACACCACGAGTAGAATCGCGTTCGTGTAAGTGAAGTATAAAGTGGTGTTATTCCATAACGGCTGTCCATTAAAGCCAAGCATCGCTTGTAAGTAGCCAATGACCAGAGGAAGTTCTTCAAAAGCGAATAAGACCCATCCGATGAGTATAAGTACTACAGCATATAAATGTCTTGTCCAACGGGGGAGGCGGCTTAATAGCTTTAATCCCCACCATTTTTCAAAGATAAGAATGACCCCGAAGTATAATCCCCAGAGCAGAAAATTCCAGCTGGCCCCGTGCCAGATACCCGTGAGCAGCCATACGATGAGGATGTTGCGCACTTGAACGCCTAACCCCTGGCGGTTGCCTCCAAGCGGGATGTAGACATAGTCACGAAACCAACTGCTAAGGGAAATATGCCATCTCCGCCAAAAGTCAGTAATACTCTGAGAGATATAAGGTTTGTTGAAGTTCTCGTTAAAGCGGAAGCCGAACATGAGACCGAGACCAATAGCCATATCCGAATACCCGCTGAAGTCAAAATAGATCTGAAAAGCAAACGCAATAATCCCAAGCCAAGCGGTAAAAGCAGGCAGGGAATCTAGATTGGAGCTGGATATGGTGTGCCAGAGCAGACCGATGTTGTTGGCGAGCAGTACTTTTTTGGCTAATCCGATTATGAATCTCCGTACACCTTCTGCGAACATGGGGATATCGACCGTACGTTCACGTAGTTGCCCGGCAATGGTGTTATATTGAACAATCGGACCTGCTACTAACTGTGGAAACAGGGCTACAAATGTACCGAAATCAATCCAATTGCGTTGTGCTTTCGTAGTTCTTCTATAGACGTCAATAATGTAGGACATGGATTGAAAAGTATAAAATGAAATCCCAATAGGTAAAGGTAAATCCGTTAAAGGAATATGTGTACCGAGGAGTCCATTTATATTTTGGATGAGAAAATCTGCGTATTTAAAATACGACAAGAAGCCTAGATTAATAATGACGGAACTAACCACAATCCACTTGCGCTGCACCGCAGTCAGCTTTGGTCTGCTGAGCAGTAGACCAAAGCTGTAATCTGTAATGGTGGACAGCAACATGATTACAATGTAGACAGGTTCGCCCCAAGCATAAAAAACCAGGCTGCTTAAAAACAATATGAGGTTTTTGATTCGCCAGGGCGAAACATAATAGAGCGCTAGGACAGCCGGCAGGAATAGGAATAGGAAAAGTAGGCTGCTGAATACCATGGTTATTTATTTTTCTGTGAAGTAAGTATCGAAGTCTGCTACGAGTTTATCTTGATCCGCAGGATCAGCAATAACGAACAGGAAATAGTTACCCTTTTTAATAAGTTTATAGTTCTTGGCATTTTCGTATTGATCAGGCAGATAGGTTTCGAATTGTTTTTGAACATCTGTTGCACGCGCTTTGATGGCATCCTCAACAGTAGTCATATCTTTTACATCTTTAACTTTCAGAACCGCAATTTCGTTAGTCTTCACATTCATCATAGGCATTCTAATGCTATAATCTTCAAGCAATTCTGGGTTCAGATGATATAGCTGTTCAACTGTAGCCGCATCAAGCTCCATTAAAGATGGCTGCTCTACTTTGCTCAGCATTTGATCGACCATTTCTTTTGCAGTTAGATTCGTTTCAATGGCAGCCCCATTGTTACTGTTGTTGCTGGAACAGGCGCCAAGCACCACACTTAGTACAATGGTTAACGCTAGCATGAAGGTATGCTTTTTCAACTTAGGTCACTCTCCTTGATGTATTGTCTGAATTTCTCTAGTTACTAACGTATATAGTCGATAGAATGTTGCGCTGGGGACTTACTCCGGATACTTTACCCATATTTTTGCGGAAATATGATATTCACATGAATTCATGCAAAGATCTTCCTCTCTTAGCTTGCGCAATGGTTGGTTATACTGTTACTGTAAGATAGATAGTTTTTAATAGAAGGGGATTGAACGGAATGATCGAAGAACTGAACAATGAACTACCGGAGAATTATGAGGAATTAAAGAAAGCTGCCAACCGCTCTGCGGATTGGAGAGCGCGTCTAGAAGCAGTTGAAGAGCTGGGACAGACCAACCACAAACAAATTATCGATATCCTGACGCGTTTAATGGAGAGCGATCCTGTATATACAGTTCAAGAAGCTGCTTACCTTAAGCTGAAGGCTTTTGGTGAAGACGTTAAGGTGCCATCGAAGAACAAGCCTGAACTAGTTAAAGGCGTATCCAAGATCCTGCTGAGAATTAAAAAGAGCCTGCCAAGAGATCATTCTTACGAGGACTTCAAAGAGAAGCTGAAGAAGATGAGAGTTGACGTGTACGACGCTTATGAAGGTGAAAAAGGCGCTGACTTCGATACGTGGCTGATGAAGATGTGGACTTCCGCAAATAAGTAAAGGATGACAATATGCACACCAATAAATTGACAGAACAATTTCAAGAATACCTTAAGCTGTCCGCAGAATTACGCCCTGATTATATTGCCAGCTTGGGCAAGGGTGGTAACGAAGCAAAGATTACGGCTGTTTTGCCGGAGACTCCTGAACTGCTGAAAGCTATTTATAGCACTGTCTCAGGGACAAGCAGTGAGGAAGAGGAACCAAGCCTTATCGAATTTATTCCAGGGTACCGCCTGATTCATATGGATGAATATGAAGAGGAGATGAAGGTATTAGCTGGGATATTGGAGGAAAAAGGTCAACATCCTGATGGAATTATCTTGCCTATCTTAACGAACTATGGCAGTGATTTCATTTGTTATTATAAGTCTGCTGAGGGTGTGGAACAGGTATGTGACCTGCTCCATGATTTCGGCGATTTAATTGTGATGTATGATTCGCCTGATAAATTCCTGGAGACCTTATGCGAGTTCTACAAGCAGGAGGTTTATTTCCTGGATGAAGAGGGCTACCTCGATTGCGATTTAGTATTAGAAGGCGAAGTTGGTGCGGCGCTGAACCCGGATGCGAAATATTGGTCCGAGTAACGGCCTGATGCCAAATAAACAAAGAGCAGCAGTCCATTTATGGACTAGCTGCTCTTTATTTTTTAATAAGGTGAATTTTATGGCTATGTTTATTCCTGCGCAGCTTGGTTCTCTTGCTCACGAAGCTCTACTCGCCGTATTTTACCGGAGGTCGTCTTCGGAAGATCCTGAATAAACTCGATTTTGCGCGGATATTTATAAGGGGCTGTCCACTCTTTAACATGGGATTGCAGCTCTTTTACAAGCTCTGGTGAACCAACAATCTCATCCTTGAGCACGATAAATGCTTTAACAATGTGCCCACGGATCTCGTCAGGACTGGCTACGACCGCACATTCCTTGACGGAGGCATGCTTCATCAATGCTTCTTCTACCTCGAAAGGACCGATAGTATAACCTGAGCTAATGATGATGTCATCCCCACGACCCTCGAACCAGAAATAACCATCTTCATCTTTCTTTGCCCGGTCGCCGGTTATGAAGAATTCGCCGTGTGTGGAGCTTTCTTTTCTGCCGGGATCTTTGTAGTAGGTGTGGAACAGGGCTGGCATACTCAAATGTACGGCAATATCACCAACCACTCCAGCAGGCAGTGGCTTGCCGTCTTCGTCCACAACCTCGACTAAGCCGGGTGCGATTGATTTACCCATAGAACCAATGCGTATTGGAGTATCTTTGAGTGTTCCGATAATTAGGGTGCTTTCCGTCTGGCCGTACCCATCACGGATCGTGATATCGAATTCACGCTGAAAGGTGTTAATAACCTCTTGATTTAATGGCTCTCCGGCAGATACTGCACATCGCAGGGTAGACAAGTCGTAACGACCTAAGTCTTCTGTTTTAGCCATTAGACGATATTCCGTTGGGGTGCAGCATAATACTTGAATTTTGTGATCCTGCAATAGCTGCAAATATTTTTTGGGATGAAAGGATCCACTATATACAAAACCTGTAGCTCCGTTGCCAAGAACGGTTAAGAAGGGACTCCAGATCCATTTTTGCCAGCCGGGAGCTGCTGTTGCCCAGACGGTGTCAGATCCTTGAATATCCAGCCATTGAGGTGAGGTGATCCGCAAGTGAGCATAACCCCAGCCATGACTATGAACGACCGCTTTAGGGTTGCCGGTAGTACCTGAGGTGTAAGCGAGAATAGCCATATCATCCCGGCGGCTTGCGACTGCTGTAAAGGTATCTGGTTGTCCAACCATCAGACTTTCTAGATCCAGCCAGCCTTCACCGAGTTCGTCTGAGCTGCCAGATACGGAAAGACGGTAATCGAGAGCAGGAAGATCCTCTGAGATTTTATTCACTTCCCCGGTTACTTCGGACCAAGCAATAACGGCTCTGGCTTCAGAATGGCGCAGGCGGTAGGATAAATCTTTGGCACGCAGCATTTCTGAGGATGGAATGATGGCAAGTCCTTGTTTCAGACAAGCTAAATAGATGACATAAGCGATGATGCGGCGTGGAACCATAACAAGAATACGATCCCCTTGTTGCAGCCCAAGCTTCGCAAGTCCTCCGGCCAGCCGGTTAGCTTGTTTGCGTAATTCACCGTAAGTAATTTCCTCATAATCTCCTTGCTCATTTAACCACTTAAGCGCAATCTTCTCAGGAGCATGGCTTTCCATTTCCGAAGTGAGATTGTAGAACTCAGGTGCGATCCATTGCTGATTATCCAATATGAACCTCTCCTATATCAAACAAGATGTGTATAACTGTTCTATTTAGTATATCACGTTATCCTAGTACCAGGTACTAGTACCTTGAGTTCTTAATGAATTTCGGGTTAAGATAATATGTGTAAGGTAAACTTATAATAGACCACAAATCCAGAAAGTGAGAACTTATGTTATGAATCACACAACTTTTGATGAAATATTCGCTATTATGGAAGCCTCATTTCCTACTTCTGAGATCAGAACCTTTGAGGGACAACAGGAGTTATTGGACGTTCCAGATTATCGTCTCATTACCGAGATGAATTCTGAGGGTAAAATTGTTGCTTTTATGGCCTGCTGGGAGTTTCCCGGTTTTCGTTTTGTAGAACATATAGCAGTCGACCCGAGCATCAGAGGTGGAGGAATTGGCAAAAAGCTGATGACTGAATACATCAGTCTATCTAACAAGCCTGTCCTTTTGGAAGTTGAGCGGCCACTGGGTGAAATGGAGCAGCGGAGAATCGGCTTTTATGAGCGGCTGGGCTTTCATTTGAACCCTTACGATTATGTGCAGCCTCCTTTGCGTGAAGGAAATGAAGATTTACCACTCTTAATTATGACTTACCCTAACCCTGTTGATGAAGAAGAATTCCAACTTTATAGAGAAATTTTATATTCAGAAGTGTATAAGGTTACAACTCCGTATCAAGGTTAAAGCCCTCAGCAATCCGTTAAATCCTTATGGGATAAGCGGGTTGCTGTTTTTCTTATACAAACCAGAGCTCCAGATGAATAGTTTCTTTACAAATTGGGTACAAGTTAAATACAACTTAGAGACATATTCCTTTAAAACTTGAGCTAAAGTAAAAACCGAGATTGATCTTCTAAGGAGGCATAACATATGAAAAGTAAAAAGTTCATTATAGCAACGATGGTATTTGGGATGGCAATTACAGGTTCGGCTGGTGTGTACGCAGGAACTAAGCTGCAAAAAATCACAGCATACCTCAATCACAGCATTGGATTTAAAGTGAATGGTGCAGCTTATACGCCTGTTGATAATAAAGGTAACACATTAGCTCCGATTACTTATAACAATACAACCTATCTTCCTGTACGTGCCTTGGCTGATGTGTTGAAGGTGCCAGTGACTTTTGATGCGGCAGCGAATCAGGTCATTCTGGGTACTGGAACTGTGGTGCCGGATAAAGATACATTAACACCAGTACAGTACAGCAACGCTCAAAAAGAACAAATTTCTAAAGCTTTTGCAAATTTCGATGGGTTTAAAACGGTTTATGCACCAGCACAAATGGTGAGTGGAGACGCTTTTCAAAAAGCAGCTAGCTCTGAAGATGGAGTGTACTTTTTGTTCGACCATATGAGGGTGAACGTTTCTCCACGTGACTACTCCTATGATTACAAAGGCGATACCGTAAAGCTTTCCAATGGTACAGAAGCTAAGTGGTACAGCCCTACCAGCGATTCATTGTTTTTGACCTATAAACTGGATGATCGTTTTGTGACGATTAGTTCTCCAGACAAGGCTTTGAGCAAGGCGCAATTAGAGAAGGTAGCAGTGAATGTGGTGAAATGGAGTAAATAACTCCTTTAAAAGCAAAGCTCAATTTACAAAAAGTAAAGCAGCAAGTCACTCCGATCCGGGAGGGCTTGCTGCTTTTTTTGTTTTCGTGTCTGCGTGTTCTATTTACTGTGCTGTTTATTAGGCAGCTTTTGGCTTGGTGTTCCTTTACCGTGATTCTGTTTGTTCTTTTCTGCTTTCTTCTGGGTGTCGTGTACTTTGTCTACAAAAGCCTGAGTATCGTCCATGTTTGTCCTCCTTGATCATAACCTTGCCGTTACTGTAACCACTTTTGCCTGATTAAATACACAAGCCGTTTTTACAAACTAGTGGATCAATCCGTACATTGTGAAAATATTTAGTAGTTACTATGAATGGATGCAAGCATTTCATAATAACAGTAAGGGAGACTGATTATGAACAGGTTATTAAAACAAGCAGTATCCATGACACTAGCCTTTGTTATGGTACTGGGACTTACATTTACAGGAATGCCAGCTTTTGCAGAAGACAGCAATGAGGATGCTGGATTACTGCAATTACAAACGCTAGAGCCAATTACACTACTGGCGGGCAATTCTACATGGAAATATCTAGATAACGGAACGGATCAAGGTTCGGTATGGCGGTCTGTTTACGATGATTCTACATGGGCATCAGGCCAAGCGCCGCTTGGTTATAAAGATTCTGGGGCCGGAGTCAGCAGCAAGCAATTTGGTGCTCTGAATACAAACATAAGCTACGGCACGGATAAAAAGAAGAAATATCGTACTTCCTATTTCCGGACAAATGTAACTGTGAATAAGGAAGAAATTACGAAATCGGATAAAGTATTAGGTAATTTTGCATTTGATGACGGAGTAGTGCTGTATCTGAATGGTGCAGAAATCTACCGCGAGGCTATGCCAACTGGTGAAATCGACTATCAGACACTTAGTACAACTAATGGCAGTGATCCAAATGAGTATACAAAGGTTGATCTAACGGAAATCGTAAAAGCCAATCTGAAGGATGGAAGTAATGAGCTTTCAGCTGAAGTTCACCAGACGGGCGACACTAGCTCTGACCTTTATTGGGATATGAGCCTGATTGCTTATCCTGTAGTGGAGACAGTAGAACCTGGAGTTGGGAAGCCTGATTCTATCGCAATTACTTTTAATGGCAACCCGCAGACTAGTATGGGATTCAACTGGTATGCACCTGAAAGTGTGACTGGCACCAAACTGGAAGTAGTAGAAGCTTCTAAATTGGAGAATGGCCAGTTTCCTGCGGCAGGCGCTCAATCTTATGAAGGGACATCCGTTACAACTAGTGTGTATATGACAAAAGCGGATAAATCAGCTAAAAAACCAGTTGTGCTAACCAGCCATAAGGTAATAGCGGATCATCTGCAGCCGGGAACGGAATATGCTTACCGTGCTGGGGATGGACAAGCTGATAACTGGAGCGACGTAGGAACTTTTAAGACAGAAGGCTCCAGTAATCAGGCTTATAAATTCTTATATACAACGGATTCCCAAGGAACAACTGAAGAAGATTTTGATATCTGGAATCATACCCTTCAAGAAGGATTAGCTAAATTCCCGGAAAGTGAGTTTATCCTGAATTCTGGTGATTTGGTGGATAACGGTGATATTGAGGAGCAATGGGGATGGTTTTTCAATAAGCCTAAGGATATTTTAGCGAATATTCCGTTGGTTCCTTTGGTAGGCAACCATGAAAGTAAAAACTATAGCAATTATAGCTCTCATTTTAATTTGCCGAACGTATCGAATACAGGTGCGAAACCTGATGGTTCTGTATATTCTTTTGACTACGGTTCAGCACACTTTATGGTAATTAATACAGAATATTATGGTGCAAGCTCAAATCTTGAGAATAACGAAATTTACAATAAACAAGTGGAGTGGCTTCGTAGCGAAGCGGCAAAAAGCAATCAGAAATGGAAGGTTGTGCTTCTGCATAAATCTCCTTATTCCGTTGCCAATCACACCAATGATACAGATGTACTCTTTTACAGAGCGCAATTAACGAAGGTGTTTGATGAGCTTGGCATTGACATGGTAATTGGCGGGCATGACCACACCTTTGCTAGAAGCTATCAAATGTACAACAACAAGCCATTGACGGATATTGTTCCGGACTCAAACGGAGTAGTAACTGATCCTAAAGGTACTTTATATCTGATTACAAATGCAGCGGGCAATAAGAAATACAACGTAGCTTCAGGAACATTCCCTTTTGCAGCTAAATACGGACAGCCTGGTAAGGAAATGTTCACGGGGATGACGGTAACGAATGATGAGCTTTCTTACGAAGCCTACACCACAACAACTGGTGGTTCTACAGATTTGTATGATAACTACAGCATTCATAAATCGGAAGTAGCAGTTAAACCTGTGCAAAATGCAAAGGCTACTGCAGCAGATGGTGGTAAAATAACGTTGACTTGGGATGCGCCAGCTTCCGGTGCACCAGTGTCTGGATATCGTATTTATGAGCAAAATGATCTGGTATCGGCAAATTGGACGGTCAGTGTTCCTAATGAAGAAGGTAAAGCCTCTTATACTTACACTGTAGAAAATACTAATCCAAACCAAACCTATCAATTTGTTATCAAAGCTGTAAGTGAAAGAACAAATTCAGAAGCTGCTATCGCTTCAACGGATTCGATTAAAAAAGTTACAGTTACCTTTAATGGTGACCCAGTGAGTGCAAAAGGCTTCACTTGGTACACAGCGTTGAAGTCTACTGGAAATGATCTGCAGGTTGTAGAAAATACGGGCGTTACTCCAGACTTTGCTAAGGCTGCTGAGTTTACAGGACGTTCGGCGGTTTCCAGAAATTCAAAGGATGAATTAGTTCATAAAGCGGAAGCTTCGGGCCTGAAAGCTGATACAAAATACTACTTCCGTGTAGGGGATAAAGCACTAGGCCTGTGGAGTGCAGTGGGAACTTTTGAAACTGCCGCTAAGACAGGAGCATTTACTTTTATCGATTTGGCTGATACACAGGCTAAGACCGAAGATGAAGCGATTCTTTCCGGTGAAACGATGGCAAAAGCACTTACGACGTTCCCGAATGCTGAGTTTGTGGCGATTAACGGAGATATCGTGGATACCGGAACTAATGAATCCCAATGGAATTGGCTGCTTGGTCATTCGCAAGACACCCTACTTAACACGACAATCGTGCCAGTAGCAGGGAATCATGAGGATAAGGCAAATGCCTTCTATGAGCACTACAATATTAAGGAAGCACCGGGCTCCGCAACAGAAACAGGAGCTTATTATTCCTATGACTACAGCAATGCTCACTTTGTAGTCCTGAATACAAATGAGAATTCCGATGAATTTGCTAACTTCAGTCAAGCACAGTTGGATTGGATGAAGGCTGACGTAAAAGCAGCGAAAGCTGCTGGTGCGAAATGGATTATCGTAGCTATGCATAAAGGTCCATACACAACCTCTAACCATGCTACTGACAAAGACATTATGGGTACAAATGGAGAAAGAGCGAAGGTTGCTCCAATGATGGCTGAACTGGGCATTGACTTGGTTCTTCAAGGCCACGACCATATTTATGCCCGGACCAAGCCAATTAAAGCTGATGGAACTGCGGCAGACACAGTGAAGATCAAGGAAAGCTTCAATGGTCAAACTGTAGAGTACACAGTAAATCCAGATGGAACGATCTATCTGATCCCGGCTACAGCGGGAGCGAAGGTTTACTACAAGAACATGAAACCAGAATTGGGAGATGCGTATTATAATCTCTTCGAAGTAGCAAATGAGAATACAGCAGCTAAATACGGACCGGACCCAAGTGATGCTACGCGTCCCAAACGCGGTCAAGTTCAGACCTTTGTAGGTATTACTGTAGATGCTGGTAAATTAACAGCTGTATCTTATGAGATCGATCAGAATATTAATGATGCTAAACCATACGTTCTGGAAGAGTTCGGTATTATTAAGGAAGCAGATCCTGAAGTAAACCCAACACCAGAACCGACAACAACGCCGACAACGGAACCAACAACAGCGCCGACAACGGAACCGACAACGGCGCCAACGACAGCACCAACAACAGGATCATCAACAGGACCAGTGGCAACAACAAAACCGACAGCAACGCCAACGCCAACAGTAGCACCAACAGCTACACCAGCACCAACAACGGTGCCTACACCAACCGCAACACCAGTAGTCAAACCATCATTGACGGATACTGGCAGCCATTGGGCAGCAGCGGCTATTGAGAAAGCAGCAGCAGGGGGCTTCGTTAGCGGTTATCCGGATAATACTTTCCGTCCTAATCAGAAAGTAAATCGGGTTGAATTTATCACTATGCTGGCTCGTGCCCTGCAATTGCCGGACAGTGGTAGCACTTCAAGCTTTAAAGATTCAGCGAAGATTCCGGCATGGGCTAAGTCTTTTGTAGCTCAGGCAGTAGCTTTGCAAATTATCAGCGGCTATGATGATGGTACCTTCCGTCCTACGCAGGAGCTTACTCGCACTGAATTAGCAGTTATGGTTGTTAGGGCTCTGGGTATTACAGTAGATCCAAAAGCGACCTTAACCTTCAATGATGCTAAGGATGTACCCGCATGGGCAGTGCCATATATTGCAGCAGCAGCAGAAGCGGGCATTGTGAATGGCATAGGACAAAATCGTTTCGCACCTAACCAGGTAGCGTCCCGGGCCGAAGCAGTAACAATCATTCTGAACTTGCTGGAGAAGCTAGGAAAGTAACTAAATCGGATGGTTTGAAAAAAGATTGCCTCAAGGTCATCGTTGATGACGGAGAGGCAATCTTTTTTTCGTAGCTGGGTAGTGTGAGGGAGGAGGCGATACGGTGGTGTGGCGGAAAAGAGAAGCAAAAGAGATTACACTCCTTCATCCTCTTTATATTTTCAACCAACATATGTTTAACGACCCACTCATTGCCAGGATATCGAGCCCTGATAGCACGATAATCTTTAATTTATCCAGCATATCTTTAATTTTGCGGCTATTTGTAAGGAAAGATCTGGGTTAGATTAGGGTGGACTAATCAAAGTAAGGCAGGAGGGTTGCCAACAAAATTGAATGCGCTTGCACGACCGGGGTTGAATACAGAATGTGCCTGCACGAACGGGGTTGAATACAGAATCTGTAGGCAGAAGAGAGTAGAAGTAGAAGTAGAAGTAGAAGTAGAAGTAGAAGTAGAAGTAGAAGTAGAAGTAGAAGTAGAAGTAGAAGTAGAAGAGGGGAGGAGCAGCAGAGGGACGGGACAACAGAAGTAATCTACTTGCTGTTCGGCGACATACACAGCACACATTACGCTTCATGGATGAGAGTAACCGAAACAACTACAGGACGAGGAGAGTGGAAAATGAACCTTCACACCGGTAAAAAGGCGCGTCGTAAGCTGACATCAGCTGTTCTGGCGGCAGCTTTGCTAGTTTCAGGACTTCCCCTAACGGCTTACGCCGGCGATACGTGGCCTTTTACAGGAGACAGTGCGCCGGGTACCAATCAGCCTAATGTACATGGATATACGAGCAGCCATATTGCGAACTGGAGTCCGGCAACCGATCCGGATGCAGAGCTGTTGAGATCGCGGGTGCCGCTGCAGAAGCGGAATGCCCCATTTGCTGCAACCCAAGCTAACCCAGCGCTTAGCGCAGATACACAGATGATCAACGTTGCTGGCGACTACGGGAATGCTTTTATTGAGAACGCGCCGTATACGAACAAGTTTGCGCAGTATCATTTTAACTTTTGGCAATATATCGATTACTACTCCTACTGGCATGGTACAGTGACTGCGTATACCCCGCCGGAATATTATGATGAATTGGCCCAGAAGGACTGGCAGCAAAAATGGTTCGAATTCGGCATGCTGAACATCCCGAACCCTACCTACACCGATGCAGCGCATAAGAACGGCGTGTTGTCATTGGCGGGGATCTTTTTTTCCAATAATGACCGTGGACAGCAGACGTACAAACAAATGATAGTTAAAGATGAGAATGGTAATTTTCCGGTGGCGGATAAACTGATCGAGATGGCCGGGTATTTCGGGTTTGACGGTTATTTTGTAAATCAGGAAGAGATGAATCCGAATGTAGCGACCCAGGATATCCCCGATTACATCGCGTTTATGAAGGTGCTGCAAGAGGGCGGCCTGTATGTACAGTGGTACGACTCGCTGAACACCAATACCGGTGCTAATACGTTCGCCCGGACGATTAATGATACCAATATCTCCTTTTTAGTGGATAAAAGCACCAAGGAACCCGTCTCCAATTCGTTTTTCTTCGACTACGGGGCTGGCAATACACAGATTACCAACGCGGCTAGTTACTTAAGCAATCTGAATGCCAGTCTGGGAACAAGCTACAACTTGTTTGAAGTTGGTTTTGCAGGGCTGGAAGCAGGCCGTGACCGGTTCAAGTCCGTTAACGGAACAGCGTTGATGAACAAGCTGGATAGCAATGGCTTGCCGCGGCTCAGCTTGGCTACACTCGGTGCGGACTTTGTTCATGCCGGTCTGGATGAGGACATGAACCTGTCTTACCCGGTCTCGCACAGATCCGAAAATGACTACCAATGGATGACAAAACTGCGTGAGCAGCTATGGTGGTCAGGCCCGAACGTGGACCCTAAGAATACGGTCAAATCGGCAACCAATACCGTTGCCGATGTTTATGCCGACAACCGTTACTGGCCGGGAATCTCGTCCGTCATTGCGGAGCGTTCGGTGATTAAGGACAAGAACTTTTACACCAATTTTAACACTGGACAGGGCTTGTCCTATTCCGTGAACGGTGAAGTATCGAACCCGGATGAGTGGTCTAATATGAGCCTGCAGGATATCCCAGTGACTTGGCAGTGGTGGCAGGATACTGCTGGCAATAAGCTTACTGTAGATTTTGATTATGGACCGGAGTACAACCTTGCGAGTACAAACCGTTACAACTATGAGCAGATCGGTGCGTATAACGGTGGCAGTTCACTGGTGGTGAACGGCAATCTGAATGCGAAGAACTTCTTGCGTCTGTACAAAACAGAGCTGGAGGTCAATGGCAACTCCAAGCTGTCGATCAGCTTCAACAAGCCATCTGCCACAGATGCTTCGGCGATGGCAGTAGGACTCATCCTGGCTGATGATCCGAATACCGTCGTAGAGGTCGCTGTTCCAAACAGTGGTCAGCACTCGGACGGTTGGTTGACAAAGGAGCTGGACCTCAGTGCATACGCAGGTCATAATATTGCAGCCCTTGGACTGGTCTTCGATCCCGGGCAAGGAACAGCGTCCACCTACCAGATGAACGTCGGACAACTGCGCGTTTATGACGGGTCTGCCGTAAAGCCCGCAGCTCCTGCGGAATTAGCAGTTGCGGAAGCTTTTACAGATACAGGTGAGATGGTTGTGAAGTGGAAGCTAGATCCCGATTACACTAAGATCAAGCAATATAATGTGTACGTGAATGATGTATTTATGGGCGGCAAATACGATGAGGTGTTCTACCTGAAGCATCTCCCGGTGAAATCCGGAACCCTTAAAGTGGTTGCAGTGGGTGCGGATGGAGTGGAGGGTGAAGCGGCAACGCTGGCTTTTGATCTGGATGCGGCGGTTTCCGGAGTGAAGGTGGATTCAAGTCCGGACGGGGAGTTGACAGTGAACTGGACGAACTCCGCCCAAGCCTCCGGTGACATTACCGTTCGAGTGCAGTCTTTGAATTGGATTACGACATCCGAACCGGTGTCACAGCAAGTGGTTGTCCCGGCAGGTGCAAGCACTGCGCTGTTCACGGGGATGCCGGTAAACGGCGATGATTACATTGTCACCGTTACCGCAGGCAACACCGATCCAGTCTCGGTCAGCGGCCAGTTCATCGACACGGTTGCGGAACCTTACGCGGAAGAATGGTCCTGGACGGACGGTAAGCTGAATCTGCCGATGCCGAATACCAGAGACTGGCGGTATATGTATGTGTATGAGGATGGGAATGCAAAATCTTTTGCCACAACGTATAGCTCTGGCAATAAGCCGATGATTATCCGTGGACGGACAACTAAGGCGAGCTTAAGCTTCACCTCGTCGGCAAAAGTTGTGCATGTGGTGATGGAGGATTATGCAGGCAACCGCTCCAAACCTGTCTATCTGAAAGGAAGCTATCCCGTTCTCTTTGATGCTAATGGGGGTGAACCAGCAAATACTGTGGCCGAGGCTGTGTATGGCACTTTGCTGATGGAGCCTACAGGCATTGCCAGAGAGGGTTATGACCTGGAAGGCTGGTACATTGGAGAAGGAGAAGATGCGCGAAGATGGAATTTTGCCGAAGATCTAATAACCGGTGAGCTGAACTTGCAAGCGAAGTGGGCCTTGCAAGCTCCAAAGGTGCAGATCGTAGGGGAAGGCTCCTTCCGTGAAAATACGTCCGCGACACTAACGGCAGTTGCCACTGGCGCTGGGCAGCTGACTTATGCCTGGTATGCGGACACAGGCAGCGGTTATGGAGATGCGTTGGGAGTGTCCGCCTCCTATACTATCCCTGCTTTGACTGCCGGGATGGATGGCAATAAGTACAAGGTCATCGTCACCAATGAATCTGGTGACAGCAGTGAAGCAGAGTACACAATTAACTTAACTCCGGCTGAAGCACCATGGGAAGCGCCTGATTTCATAACCGATCTTCCTTCTGCACTTGATGTCATTACTGGTGAAGAAGTGAAGCTGTTCATACAGATACGCGGGGATGTGGAATCGGTTCGCTGGGAGACGAAGGCAGCAACCGCAGAGGAATGGACTGTGGCGGAGAGCGTGACTTCGGCGGTATACGCATTTACTGCTTCTGAAACAGACAGCGGTACGCAGTTCCGTGTGGTTCTGACTGGAAAAGAGGGAACGGAGCCTTCAACAAGAACCGGTAATGAACTTACGGTGACAGTACATCCGGCACCCGATGCGCCAATTATCACCTCTAATAGTGTAGATAAGAATCCGGCAGTTGTAGGTGATAAGGTGTCTTTTGCCGTAGTAGCTTCTGCAGTTTATGGCGAGTTAAGCTACCAATGGTTGAAAGACGGGCAGGCCATTGAAGGTGCTGTGGAGCGTAATTATACGATTCCTTCTGCAAAAGAAACAGACAGCGGCGAGTACACGGCCGTAGTCACCAACACCAAAATACTGAATGGCCACCCTTACACGGCTGTTCAAAAGAGCGGAATTATTAATTTCAAGGTCCACAATACTCCTGTATCTACACCGCAGCCGACATCGGCTCCAGGGACAGGTACGGGAACTGGTGGAACGACTCCGGCAGCGACAGCAACGCCGCTTCCAATTCCGACTAGTGCAACATTGACGGTTTCAGCAAGTACACTCAGTGCACCTACTGAGAACGGCAAAGTGACGGTAAAGGTGCCGGCAGGCGTTACAGCTATCGAGCTGCCTGTAAATGCAGGTGAGTTGCTAGGGATCCGTCAACTTGAATTGTCCGCTTCGGGAACCACACTTGGTATTGCGCCGGAATTGCTGGTGCAATTGAAGGCTCTGCTTAATGAAGCCCAAGCTTCAGGCAGCAAGATTCAGGTGAAGCTCAGCCCGGAGACTTTGAACATGAGCACACTGAAAGCAGAGCGTGGGGTGGTCTTGCGGGGTACGGGTATGACGTTTGATCTGAGCATCATCGCGGGGAATGGCACATCTAGCCGTCTTCCAAGCTTCAGCAAACCAGTAACCTTACAATGGAGTGCAACAAATACGGATTATAATACTAATTTGCTTGGTTTATATGCTATTGCTGAAGGGGGTTCGCTTACCTATCTCGGCGGAGTGTACGCGAATGGCTTCCTGCAAGGGGAGTTTAGCGGAACAGGCAGGCTGGCTGTGCTGGAGTACAATAAATCCTTCGCTGATGTACCGTCTACTCACTGGGCTGCGGACACTATCCGCCAGCTGGCGGCTAAACATCTGGTACAAGGCACTTCCGAAAATGGATTTGAACCCGCCCGCAGGATTACAAGAGCGGAATTTGTGAAGCTGCTGGCTGGCGTGCTGGGACTGCAAGATCAGGCGGAATTGAAATTTAGTGATGTGCCTTCTGGTGTCTGGTATGAGCAGGACCTGGCGCGTCTGGTCCGGGCAGGTATTGTAGGCGGACGCACTGCTGAGCACTTCGATCCGAGTGCGAACATCAGCCGCCAGGAGATTGTCACTATGCTAATGCGTGCCTATGTACTGGAGCATGGAGCGCTTCAGTCATCAGCCCCGGCAACATTCACCGATTCCGGTGAGGTAGCAGCCTGGGCGGCAGACAGCGTGAATGCTGCTTCATCACTGGGTCTGGTGAATGGCCGCACGGACGGGAAGTTTGTTCCCGGTGGCTTGGCGACCCGTGCCGAGGCTGCGCAGTTCATCTTGAATTACATCCGGTAGATTATATAGCCTCACCACGGTCTGCCCAAGGAGCCCTTTGCTCCATGGGCAGACTGTCTTTGCTTGGCGGAGGATTGCAAGCTTTTACCAGCCACAGGCAGGAAGCACCTCATGCTATACTTTATTCATAATGACAAGCAGCGAAGCTTAGTCTTCCCCCTGCTGTAGGAGGTTGCTGATGTTTCCGGGGAAATTGTACAGAAAGTATCTGAAGAATAATCTGTTTATGAAAATCATCCTGCTCTTCTCAGTCATTGCCGTGGTCACCATTATCACCTTCTCCTACCTGATGTTCTTGCTCATGTCTCAGGCTGTAGTGCAGCGGCAGATGGAGATTCAGAAACGTACCGTGGAGAGCATCAACAGCTATATTGAGCAGAAATATGACTCTGTACAGTCTATGATGCGGGACGTGTACCGGGACACGGAGCTGACTGCTAATACGTCGTATTTGCTGGAGCATCCGTATGAAGATTACGTGAGGTACCGGCTGGACCGCTATTTCAACGAAAGTAATGCTACGACGGATACCGTGCAGTTTTTTCGCAATCAAGTTGAAGATGATCCTGATATCCGCAGTTTAATGCTCTACAGTGCAGCTGAACAGCAGCTGTATGTCTATAATGACCAAGGCAAATTTCAGATTATTTCCACTAATGCAGCCCACTCTTTCGTACCGGATGCGCTGTATCTGGAGGAGGAAGGCAGTGTCACCGCTCCAAACACTT
This sequence comes from Paenibacillus sp. FSL R10-2778, assembly GCF_038593035.1. Taxonomy (NCBI): domain Bacteria; kingdom Bacillati; phylum Bacillota; class Bacilli; order Caryophanales; family Paenibacillaceae; genus Paenibacillus; species Paenibacillus sp. FSL R10-2778. The sequence continues at coordinate 926,498 of NZ_CP151956.1, forward strand.
GGGTCAGTCAGGCGATCTCATCTCCGGAGGGGCCGATGTTTACGGTTCGTACCCCGGTCAATAACAAGATATCACTTCGCAACATTGGTCAGCTTCTAGTCTATTTTGATGCCAGCGAGGTCTGGGGGAGTATGGGCAATTATAAGGATGACTTCAAGGGAAAGATTCTGGTGCTGGCAGCGGATGGGGATGTGTTATTTGATACCTCGGGCACCTATTATGGAAAGCGCTATCCTTATCCCGAGCAGATGAATTCTGCCTATACAGATGGTGAAGAAGTCGGCGGGATGATCATTACTAAGCAGACTCACACCCAAGGCGGATTTACTGTGTTGAGTGCTGTACCTAAGCAGGAATTAGCCGCCACTTATAGGGGATTGCGGAACATGATCTTCATTATCTGCTTGATCTGCCTGTTGTTTGCGATTATTACGCCCACTTTATTTATCAATAATTTTGCCAGACGGACTCATAAAATTATCAAGTTCACCCGCAAAGTGAAAAACGGTGACCTGGATGCCCGGATTACCGATGTCAGAGAAGACGAGCTGGGGCAGATCTCCAAGAGTTTCAACGACATGCTGGATGAGCTGAATCTTCATATAGACCGTGTGTTCAAGGCTGAAATCAAGCAAAAGCATACCGAAATCGCCGCGCTTGAAGCCAGGGTAAATCCACATTTTCTCTACAATACCTTGGAGGTGATCCGAATGAGGGCAATCTCTCAAGGAGCTTCAGATGTCGGGGAGATGATCTACAGCTTGTCGGTGTTGTTCAAAAGCTATGTTCACCAGAAACCCAAGCATACGATGAAGGATGAACTAGAGGCCTGCCGTTTATATCTGGAGCTGTTCCGCATCCGTTATAAGGATAAATTCTCTTATACAATGGAATGCGGGAAAGAGCTTACCGGAAGAGTTGTACTCAAAATGTCGCTGCAGCCTATCATTGAAAACTACATTCTACATGGGATGCGCGTGGACAAGAATGATAATCACATCAGTGTGGCTGTGGCCAAGGATGGCCAATATTTGCGTGCGGTAGTTACAGACAATGGGCGGGGGATTGCGCCGGACAGATTGGTCCAGCTCAAAGAAGGTCTTTTGCAGCCAGATGAACAATCGGAATCATTCGGCCTGCGCAGTATTCATGAACGTTTGAAGCTGCTTTATGGCAGTGAGTATGGCATTGAATTACAAAGCGAAGCGGGTACCGGCACAACCGTGACTGTGTATTTTCCCGATCTGGGAGAGGATGATCCAAACCATGTATAAAATTTTCATTGTGGACGACGAGCCTTTTATTATCGAAGGATTATATGACATTGTGGATTGGGCAGCACTGGGGATGGAGATTGTCGGCCACGCCGAGAACGGACAGGAAGCGCTGGAGTCGTTGCGGTTTGTTCCAGCGGATATTCTGATTACGGATATTTCCATGCCGCTGATGAACGGGTTGGATCTGATCCGGGCTGTGCGGGAGATTCAGCCGGAGATCAAAGTTGTTATCCTCAGCGGCTATGATGAGTTCGGTTATCTTAAGGAAGGAATGGCGCTCGGCATTGAAAATTATCTGCTCAAGCCTATTAATTTGCAAGAGTTCCGGGCAACATTAGTGACTGCCGCCGAGAAGCTGGGTGTCTCCCGTCAAGAGAGTCAATTCAATGCGCATAGTATTTCCATTCTGCGCGATAATGTGATGTACCGCTGGCTGCGGTGCCAGATTGGGCCTAAGGAATTCAGTGAACGGACTGATTTTCTGGGACTTAGACTAGATAAGCCGCTGGTGCAGGTAGCCCTGCTTCGCCCTGAACAGGACGCTGCCGAGTTATTTCAGGCGGTGGAAGAGGTTGTAGGCGGTAACCCGTCTTTGATTGCATTCCGGGATATGGATGGAGATACCGTGCTGCTGCATCTGCTTAGTGAGTATCAGCAGGGTAAAGAAGCGGTGGAAAGGCTTCATGCGCAGCTGCTGTTATCCCTAACTGGCGGTCCGCCAATGCGTCTGTCCGTAGGAACGGTGGAGGAGATGGAGGAGGCGGCGGCTCAGAGTTATGCCCATGCAAAGATGACTCAGGAATATTTCATGCTGTTTCCAGAGCGGAATTTGCTGCATTATGAGGAAGTTCAGGACAGGCATGAGGTTGCCGTCCAAGGTATGCCGCTGAATTGGGAAGATGATCTCAAGCTGATTATGGCGAAGGATAAGGAAGCGCTGCTGGTGCGGATCCAGGATCATTTTGAGCAGCTGCGGCGGATGGAGGGGATTACACCTGTGCTGCTGCAAGGCATTGCCATGGAATGGTTGATCCGCTTCAAGATGCAGCTGCAGGAGATTCGTCATGTGGAAGAACCGGAGCTTTTCGCAGACGGTTTTGGCCTCATTCGCTCTACAGTTTCCATAAATGAACTGACTCAGATTATTCAGGAAGCCGCTACCATTACGGTAGACGCCTTAGTTCGGGACGTAAAGAGTCCAGTCGTGCAGCAGGTGCTGAATTATATCCATGAGTCCTACAATGAAGATGTGTCACTGAAGACCCTCGGTGCCCAATACCATATTCACCCGGTGTATTTGGGACAGCTGTTCCATAAAGAGGTGAATGAGTCATTCACCGAATATATCAATAAATACCGGATTGAGAAGGCGAAGGAGCTGCTGCGGAATACCTCACTTAAAGTTCATGAAATCGCTCTCAAAGTAGGCTATTGGGAGACCGGCTATTTTTACAAACAATTTAAGAAGCATGTCGGGATATCTCCTACGGAGTACAAAGGGCTTGTCTAGCGGACCCCCGCTGCAAGCTTTTTCTTTATTTTCTACATGATTTATTTAGTTTAGCTTCTGTTTGAAAATGCTTTCATAAATTACAGTAAAGATAGTCCTTGAAGGAGAAAGCTGCTGGTTTAATTCCGGATTAGGCCAGCGATCTTGAGGTAAACAAAGGGGAGGTTATACAGGAATGGGCAACAACAAAAGAAAAAGGTTTTCCCTGTTACTGACATCACTTATGGCATTCTCGCTTGCGCTCAGCGCATGTGGCGGCGATTCAAACAACGCGGCAACTAACAGTTCAGGAGCGGGCGGCGACGGTGCATCATCCGAGAAACCGGTCGAACTGATCTGGTACACGATCGGCGGACCGCAGAAGGATCTGGACCGTGTCGTGGAAGAAGTCAATAAGTACACTAAAGAGAAGATAAATGTCACCCTGAAGATGAATATGATTGATTTTGGCGATTATACACAAAAAATGCAGGTTAAAGTAGCCGCTGGTGAACCCATGGACATTCTCTTTACATGCTCCTGGGCGTTCGATTATGTGCAAAATGCCCGCAAAGGCGCTTTTATGGAATTGGACAGCCTGCTTAATGAATATGGAAAAGGCATCGTGGACACGATTGATCCGGCGTTCCTGGAAGGCTCCAAGGTAGATGGACATAATTATGCCGTACCTGCCAACAAAGAGCTTCCGGCGCAAGAAGTTTGGCGCTTCAATAAAGAGCTGCTCGACAAATATAACCTCGACATTTCCGGGGTGAACACAATGGAAAGCATTGAACCACTGCTGAAGACGATCAAAGAGAATGAACCGGGCATCACGCCTTACGCTATGGTGAAGGATTTCATGCCAGTGCTGCCGTTCGACTACATCATTGAAAAGATGCCAATGGCTGTTTATATGGACACGAAGGATTACAAGATCGTGAACATTCTGGAAACACCTGAACTCAAAAGCACTCTTGAAACCGTTCGCAAATATTACAAGGCAGGTTATATCTCGCCGGAAGTAGCAACTACAACTTCGGTGGATGATCTCTATAAATCTTCGAACTGGTTCATGGATCGTGCGGCTACCCAGCCGATGGCGGACAATCTGTGGTCGGCAAGCTACGGCTATCCTGTAGTTTCCACGCCAGCTGGCAAACCTTACATTTACAACTGGTCCGTTATGGGTTCGATGCAAGCCATCTCGGCTAACTCCGCATATCCGGAGAAAGCGATGGAGTTCCTGAACCTGCTCAACACCGATCCGGTGCTGCGCAACATGATTGACTCCGGAATCGAAGGCGTGCACTACGAGAAGACCGGTGAGAATTCTATGAAGAACCTGGATGAATCCAAGAACTATGACATGCCAACCTTCTCGCTGGGCAATATCATGATCAACTATTTGAACGAGGGTGACCCTGAGAACAAATGGGAAGAGTTCAAAAAGTTTAATGAATCCGGTGTGAATGCACCGCTGCTTGGTTTTAACTTCGACACTTCCAAGGTGACCACTGAAATCGCTGCGGTTCAGAACGTAAAAGAAGAATACTGGTCACCACTGATGACTGGAACCGTTGATCCTGACGAGTATCTACCGAAAGCTATTGAGAAATTCAAGGCAGCTGGTTTGGACAAAATTATCGCTGAAGCGCAATCGCAAATTGATGCCTGGAAAGCGTCCAACAACAAGTAAAACATCAACGTAAGAGAAGATCGGGGCAGGGGCGTGGCCTCTGGACCCGGTCTTTTTTTTGAAATATAAGGACATACAGGAGGGATCTAAGTGTGAAGACAATCAGCGGATTTATAAAAAATATTATGAATAACAAGATTATGCTGCTCATGGTTTTACCAGGTGCGCTTTGGTTTCTCTTTTTCTCTTACCTGCCGATGATAGGGACGATTATTGCATTCAAAGAATACCGCTTTAGCCGCGACGGCTTCTGGGCGAGTATTATCAACAGCAAATGGGTGGGGTTAGACAACTTCAAGTTTTTGTTTACCACCAATGACGCGTACATTATTACCCGCAACACCTTGCTCTACAATGGAGCATTTATCCTGCTTGGCTTGATCTTGTCGGTTCTGATGGCGATTGTGCTGTCCGAGATTGTGAACAAGAAGCTGGCCAAAGTGTATCAGACCGGCATGTTCCTGCCCTACTTCCTGTCATGGGTCGTTGTCGGCTATTTTGCATTTAGTTTCCTGAGCTCCGAACGCGGGATGCTGAACCAGATCATGGGCTTTTTTGGCGCAGAGTCAATTCAGTGGTATTCGGAAAAAGCCTACTGGCCGTTCATCCTGATCCTAGTCTATCTGTGGAAAGCGGTTGGTTACAACAGCGTAGTTTATCTCGCAGCTATTATGGGGATCGACAAGTCGCTGTATGAAGCGGCGATGATCGACGGAGCTAGTAAGTTCCAACAGATTCGCAATATTACACTGCCGTTGCTGAGTCCAATTATCACGATCATGACCCTGCTGGCCATCGGTAAAATCTTCTACGCCGACTTCGGTCTCTTTTATCAGGTGCCTCGTAATTCCGGTACGCTCTACAGTGTCACGAATGTTATTGATACCTATGTCTATCAAGGCCTCAAAACAACGGGTGAGATTGGTATGAGCACTGCCGCAGGTCTGTATCAATCGGTTGTCGGCTTTACGCTAGTGATGACCTCTAACTATATTGTCCGCAAATACAACAAGGATAGCGCTTTGTTCTAGAACCTCATGAAAGGAGTGGGCCATATGTCTTCCATTACTAAGACTAAAAAAGAACGTGATTTCCACCATCTCTCAAAGCCCTGGAATGTCACTTTTAATCTGATAGCCGGCATCTTTGCGTTTCTGTGCGTGTTTCCGTTTCTGTTCGTCGTGATCATCTCCTTCACCGATGAGGTGGCGCTGGCGCGGGATGGCTATAAGCTGATTCCGGCAAAATGGAGTCTCGGCGCATACCGTTATGTGTTTGAATCAGGAGATATGCTGCTGCGTTCTTATGGTGTGACGATTTTTGTAACGGTGATAGGGACGATTATCAGCCTTTTGTTTATCGCTTTTTATGCGTATGCCATTTCCCGGAAAAGCTTCCGTTACCGCAATTTTTTCTCGTTCTTCGCGTTTTTTACCATGCTGTTCAACGGTGGACTTGTGCCGACTTATATTATCGTTACGCAGTTTCTAAGCCTGAAGGATACGATCTGGGCGCTGATTTTGCCGCTGGCGGTGAATGCTTTTTACATTATGATTCTGCGCACCTTCTACAGCACGAGTGTGCCTGATGCCATTATCGAATCCGGTAAAATCGACGGGGCGGGCGAGTTCCGTATCTTCCTGAAATTGGTGTTGCCTTTATCACTGCCCGGTCTGGCTACGATTGCTTTGTTCAGCACCCTCGGCTATTGGAATGACTGGTTCAATGCGCTGCTGTACATCGACAACCCGAATTTAGTCCCGCTGCAATCGATGCTGATGCGGATCGAGACCAGTATGCAGTTTATTTTGCAGAACTCCCAGAACAGTTCGCTAAGTCTGGAAGCTCTTCGCTCCATGCCGCAGGATACATCGCGGATGGCGATGGTCGTGCTGGCGACAGGGCCGATTATTTTTGCCTATCCGTTCTTCCAGCGTTATTTCATTCAAGGTCTTACCGTAGGGGCTGTTAAGGAATGAGTTATACAGACCCGAATTTACCTGCTGAAGAACGGGCGGAGCATCTGCTCGGACTGATGACTTTGGAAGAGAAGGCCGGTCAGCTGATTCAGCCTTTTGGCTGGCAGGCCTATGAACATAGAGACGGTAAGATGACCTTGACAGAAAGCTTCAAGGAGAAGGTTGCCGGGGGCGGCGTTGGTTCGCTTTACGGGATGTTGCGCGCTGACCCGTGGACCGGTGTGACGCTGGCTACTGGCCTGTCTCCGCGTGAAGGTGCGGAAGCGGTGAATACGCTCCAGCGGTATGTGCTGGAGCATTCGCGGCTGGGCATTCCGGTATTGATCGGCGAGGAATGCTCGCATGGCCACATGGCGATCGGGGCCACCGTATTCCCGGTGCCCCTGTCGCTCGGCAGCTCCTGGAATGTAGAGCTGTATCGTGAGGTCTGCCGCGCCGTAGCGCTGGAGACACGCAGTCAGGGCGGCGCGGTTACGTATTCGCCGGTGCTGGATGTGGTGCGCGATCCCCGCTGGGGCCGCACCGAGGAGTGCTTCGGCGAGGACGCTTACCTGATCAGCGAGATGGCGGTTGCGGCTGTTGAAGGTCTGCAGGGGGAATCCTTGCAGAGCGGCGGCAGCGTGGGGGCTACGCTGAAGCATTTTGTGGGATACGGCAGCTCAGAAGGCGGCCGGAATGCCGGGCCTGTGCACATGGGCTGGCGTGAACTGCTGGAAGTGGATCTGCTGCCCTTCAAAAAAGCGGTCGAAGCGGGTGCAGTCTCCATTATGCCTGCTTATAACGAAATAGACGGCGTGCCTTGCACGACAAATACAGAGCTACTAGAGGATATACTCCGCGAAGCATGGGGGTTTGAGGGTCTAATCATTACCGACTGCGGAGCTATAGAGATGCTGGCCTCTGGCCATGATGTGGCTGAAGATGGCATGGATGCAGCAGTGCAGTCACTGGAAGCCGGCATCGACATGGAGATGTCCGGGGAAATGTACGGCAAATACCTGGTGGATGCCGTTCGTGAAGGCAAGCTGGACCCGGCACTGCTGGATCGGGCGGTCCGCCGTGTGTTGACGCTCAAGTTCAGGCTGGGCCTGTTCGAGCAGCCATTCGCTGATCCCGATGCGGCTGAACGCGTCATCGGCAGCAAAGCGCATCAAGAGCTGGCCCGGCAAGTGGCGGGCGAGAGCATCATCCTGCTGAAAAATGAAGCAGGTGTGCTGCCATTGTCCAAGACCGCCGGCACGATCGCCGTCATTGGCCCTAACGCCGATGCCGGGTATAACCAGCTCGGCGATTATACCTCACCGCAGCCTCCGGCTAAGGTAGCGACCGTGCTCAGCGGCATCCGCAGCAAGCTGGCTGCAGAGCCGGAGCGGGTGCTCTATGCACCGGGCTGCCGGATCAAAGGCGATTCGCGCGAAGGTTTTGAAGCCGCGCTCGCTTGTGCAGAGCAGGCTGATACCGTTGTTATGGTCGTCGGCGGCTCCAGTGCACGCGATTTCGGGGAAGGCAGTATCGATCTCAAGACAGGCGCGTCCAAGGTGACGGAGAATGCCTGGAATGATATGGACTGCGGCGAAGGCATTGACCGGGTGTCATTGACCCTGTCGGGAGTGCAGCTGGAACTGATCCAGCAGGTTCATCAGCTCGGCAAACCTGTGATTGTTGTTTATATTAACGGCCGTCCGGTGAGTGAGCCTTGGATTGACGAGCATGTACATGCCATTCTGGAAGCCTGGTATCCAGGCCAAGAAGGCGGGCACGCTGTTGCGGATATCCTGTTCGGCGATGTGAACCCGTCCGGGAAGCTGACTGTATCCGTGCCGAAGCATGTGGGCCAGCTCCCGGTCTATTACAACGGTAAACGTTCCCGTGGCAAAAGATATCTGGAGGCCGATTCCCAGCCTCAATATCCGTTCGGCTTCGGGCTTAGCTACACTGAATTTACGTACTCCGGGTTGAAGGTGGAGCCGGAAGTAATTGCGGCTGGGGAGACGGCTACAGTTTCCGTGGACGTTCAGAATACAGGAGACCGTGAAGGCGCAGAGGTGGTGCAACTGTACATTTCCGATGTCGCCAGTAAGGTCACCCGTCCCGCCAGGGAATTGAAGGCTTTTGACAAAATCAAGTTGGCTCCGGGTGAGAAGCAAACCGTGTTGTTCACGGTAGGGCCGGAGCAATTGCAATATATCGGACCGGATTTAAGACCTGTTGTAGAGCCAGGAGCGTTTAAAGTGCTGGTGGGTAAGCATGTAAATGATACACTGAGCACCGATTTGACGGTGAGGGGGTAAAGACATGGAACGCATTAAACGCTTCATCCGCGAGCTCTCCGAGCAGCAATGGCTAGAGGTGCAGGAATTGCGCGATTGGGAGATTTTGTCCTCGGTGTATCAATTGCCGGGACAGTATGACAAGCTGCAGCCTTATAAGGACGGCAGCAATTATGATCTGTTCCCGAGTGTGCAAGGAACGACCTATTTCTTCCGCCGTACTTTGGAGATTCCGGCTAACTGGCTGCCGGGCCACATCGGGTTGATTTTTGCTTCAGGTGGGGAAGGGCTGCTGCGGGTGAACGGTGAATCGCGGCAAGGACTCGACCGCAATCATACCTTTGTGACCCTGACAGGTGATCCATCTGGCCGTCCGTTGGACCTGGAAATCGAACTCTTCGATCCGGTCCCCGAGCCGGTGGACCCATTAAATCAACAGGCGGTGATCCAGCCGCCGATTCGGATGATCCACAGCCAGCTGGTGCTGGTGAATAGACCTGTGCAGAGTCTAATGTACACGGCAGTAGTGATTCGCGATTCGGCAATTCTGCTGCCTGAGCAGGACCAGCGTCGTAAGCGGATGCTGGAAGCTTTGTATGTGGCAATGGATCAATTCGTTGGCCTTACCACGCAGGAGATCCGCGAGGGTGGTGAGATTTCGCGAATCGAGCAGAAGCTGCGGGGCAGAGTCGGGGAGATCGGCGGTCATGCCGAAGGAACAATCCACATGGTGGGCCAGTCCCATATCGATATTGCCTGGCTGTGGCCTGCGCGCGAGACCGTGCGCAAGACGAGCCGGACGTTCTCGACGGTGAATGCCCTGATGGACGAATATCCTGACTATCAATATGCGCAGAGCCAGCCGCTGCTGTTCGAATATTTGAAAGACAATGACCCGGTACTCTATGAGAAGGTCAAGGCACGCATCCGTGAAGGACGCTGGGAACTGGTCGGCGGGATGTGGATCGAACCGGATCTGAACATTCCGAGCGGAGAATCGTTGATGCGGCAAATGCTATATGGTCAACGCTTTTATCTCGAAGAGTTCGGGCGCACCTCGCAGATTGAGTGGCTGCCGGATACCTTCGGCTACTGCGCTTCTCTGCCGCAGATTCTGCAGCATGGTGGCATCAAATATTTTATGACCACCAAGCTGGGCTGGAATGACACAAATGTCTTCCCTTACGATCTGTTCCATTGGGTCGGCATTGACGGCACGCCGATGTTGTCTTACCTGAATCATGGGGTCAATGAGAATACGCTGCCCAAAGATATTCATGAACACTATCAGTCCTTCCGTGAAAAAGATAAACATAATGAGCAGATGCTGCTCTATGGGCATGGTGACGGCGGCGGCGGGGTCACCCGCGAGATGCTGGAATATATCCAGCGTGCCGAGCTAATGGTCGGCCAGCCGGAGAGTAAATACAGTAATGCCGCGGATTTCTTCGCGGGCATTACGCGCAGTCAGCCGCAGCTGCCGCAGTGGCGGGGCGATCTGTATCTGGAGCTGCACCGCGGCACCTACACCACGCACGGCCGCAACAAGCGGAACAACCGCAAGGCGGAAGTGTTGTACCGTGAAGCGGAGCTGTGGCAGACATTAGCTTCGCCGCAGCTGGACACGAAGCAACATACCGTAGTTGCCGGGCAGCTGCATCAGGGCTGGAAGCTGATTTTAATGAACCAGTTCCATGATATTATTCCGGGCTCGGCGATTACCGAAGCATACGAGACCTCGGAGAAGGAGTACGCAGAGGTGTTTGAGCTTGGCCGTGTTGCGCTTCAGCCGGGGCTTGCGGCATTGGCCGGGAACATTAACACGTCAGGCGAGGGTACACCTTACATTGTTTTTAATGGTTTGGGTTGGACGCGGGATGCCGTGGTCGAACTTGCTCTCAGCGAAGAAGTAGCCGCCAGCGGAAACTTTGCGGTGTATGGCGAGGATAACGTACTGCTGGAAGCAGATGTCCTGACGGAGGAGGCAGCAGTTTCTGGTGTCTCGGTTCTCGTTCCTGAGATTCCGGCCTTTGGCTACAAAACAATCTGGATTCGTGATCTGTCTCAGAACACATCCGATGAAAGTAATGTAGAATCTGCCGCTGCTGAACATAATCAAACTGCTGTAGGAGCTGTTCCCTTCGGCGACCGTTGGGAGACGGACTATTATCGTATTACCTTTAACGAGCGGGGAGAAGTCACCAGTCTTTTTGATAAAAAAGGAAACCGGGAGATCGTAAAATCCGGTGAGCCGGCGAACCGCTTCCACTTTTTCCATGACCGTCCGACGCTTTGGGATGCCTGGGACATTGACAACCGTTATGAAGCCCAACCCGCCGGGGAGGCTGAACTTATAGAAAAGGCAGTGGTCCGCACTGGTGCGGTGCAGGATATTTTGCGCTTCCGCTGGAAGCTGGGCCAATCCGAGATTACTCAGGATATGATTCTACATCACCATAATCCCCGGATTGATTTCCAGACGCATGTGAGCTGGAACGAAGCCCATAAGCTGCTTAAGGTAGGGTTTCCGATTGATGTTGTGACGGATAAGGCGACTTACGAGATTCCATTTGGTGCGCTGGAACGTCCGACCCACCGCAACACCAGCTGGGAGCAGGCGCAGTATGAGGTTTGCGGGCATCGTTTTGCCGATGTATCGGAACGTGGATATGGTGTCAGTCTGCTGAATGATTGCAAATACGGTTATGACATCCAAGGCAGTACCATTCGTTTGTCGCTCCTGCGCGCGCCGAAATGGCCGGATGCTACTGCGGATCTCGGCGAGCACGACTTCACCTATTCGCTATATCCGCACTGTGGGGATTGGCGGGAGGCTCATACTGTTCGCCGTGCAGCAGAGCTAAATCATGAGCTGTATACTTTTGCCGCTTCATCAACACAGGGGCAGCTGCCGCCAACAGGCTCATTTATTGGATTCTCCGGTGAACATGTGGTGCTGGATACGATTAAGCCATCCGAGGACGGGCAGGGGACTGTTCTCCGTTTCTACGAATCCTCGGGAGGCCGTGAGCAGGTTCAGCTCAAATGGCAGCATCCAGTTCAGAGCGTCTACCTGTCCAATGCTCTGGAAGAGCAGCTGGAACTGATCGAACATACGGCTGGCGGTGAATTGGAACTTCACTTTGCCCCTTACGAGATCAAAACAATTTACATCAGAAATTAAATAATCACATCACAGATGCAAAGGAGCATATCTCACTTGGAACAATTCCGATTACCCAAAATAGCAATGCCCCAGCTGCCGCTGCCGCAGGCTGTGCAAGAAGTACTTGCCGAAGCAGAGGAGAAGCTGGCACATCGCCCGAAGCTGTTGCAGCTGTTCAAGAACTGTTTTCCGAATACGCTGGAGACGACGACTAAACTGCTGGATGACGGAACCACCTTTGTGATTACCGGCGATATTCCGGCCTCCTGGCTGCGTGATTCAGTGGAGCAGGTAATTCAATACGTGCCTCTGGCCAAAAACGATCCCGATCTCCAGCGCATTATCGGCGGTCTTATCAAACGCCATATTCAGTATATTCATATCGATCCTTACGCCAATGCATTTAATGAGTCGGCCAATGACTGGCACTGGAACACTACGGATGTGACCGAGATGTCGCCATGGGTGTGGGAGCGTAAATTTGAGATTGATTCGTTATGTTTTGTTGTGCGCCTCGCTTATACCTACTGGAAAGAGACGGGCCTGACTGATTTCTTCGACGCTGGGTTCAAGTCGGCCATGCGCCAGATTTTCGATTTGTTCAAAAGAGAGCAGCGGCATTTCGAGCAGTCTCCGTACCGGTTCAGCCGCAATAACGGCATTCCGGAAGATTCTCTGCGCAATAGCGGTCTCGGCATGCCGGTGAACTATACCGGAATGATCTGGTCGGGCTTCCGGTCCAGCGATGATGCCTGTGATTTCCACTACAACATTCCTGGCAATATGTTCGCTGTTGTCGCGCTGCGCCAGATGCAGGAATTCGCGGAGTGGGTCTTCCGCGATCTAGACTTCCTGGCTGAACTTAAAGAGCTGGAGGTTGAAGTGGATCATGGCATCAAGCTCTATGGCATTTATCGCCATCCGGAGTTTGGTCCGATTTATGCTTATGAGACCGACGGCTTCGGCAATTACTGCCTAATGGACGATGCGGGAACGCCCGGACTGATCTCCATTCCGTATCTGGGTTACGCTTCGGCGGATGATCCCATCTACCAGAACACCAGACGTTTCGCATTGAGCAAAGAAAATCCGTTCTATTATGAAGGCACAGCTGCCAAAGGGATCGGCAGCCCGCACACTCCGGAGAACTATATCTGGCATATGGCGTTGTCTATGCAGGGCATTACGGCTCAGACTGCCGAAGAGAAGCTGGGACTGATTGCCATGCTGGAAAGTACGGATGCCGGAACCGGATATATGCATGAAGGCTTCCATGTGGATGATCCTAGTGTATTTACCCGCAGCTGGTTTGCATGGTCGAACAGTTTGTTCTCGCAGCTTGTCTATCGGGCGATGAAGGAAGGTATTCTGTGAGCGGGGGCCGTATCATCCTGTTCGCGGACCCGTCTTTTCCCGGGTATACCGCAGCGGGCGGACTGACAGCGGAACAGGCACAGTCTATAGGAATACATCATACTGACCCTCCTGTTCATGCAGCACAGCTAGCCGAAACGCTGGACAGTGCCAAGGCCGGGGACTGCTTCGTTAGCTTCCATGCTCCATACTTCCCAAAGGAAGCTTGGCCTTCCATCGTCGCTTATTTGAGCAGAGGCGGCAGTTTGATCAGCATTGGCGGTGCCCCGTTTAAGCATCCAGTCCGCCTAGTCGCTGAAGAGTGGCGGGTCGAAGCTGAGCAGACTGCCTATCACCGCCAGCTGCATATCCATGAAGCGCTGCGTGTGAGCAGCGCAGATCGCATACAGCAGCATGTCGCGCTTAGAGACATTCCGCTCTTCGTAGGCGATGAGCAGCTGCTGGCCCTGTCGGATACCTGGAACCTGGTGCCGCATGTCACTAAAAGCAGTGACCTGCCGGAGCAGATGGGTTCCAGTGGACCCATGGACACGCGGATCTACCCGCTGCTTAAGGGCATTACCGCCGCCGGGCGGGAAGTTTCAGCTCCAGCTGTGCTGTGGGAGCATATCGGCGGGCCTTTTGCCGGTGGCCGCTGGATCTTCATCGGCCAACCGCTTACGCCTGATTTCTGGAATCAAGGCGGAACGGAAGCATTAACCCGCTGGGCAACTTTTGCCGCTCGGGGAGTAACAGAGCTGTGGCTGAAGCCTAACTATGCTTCTTATGAAGAAGGCGAGCGGCCGCTGCTGTTTTTGCAGGGTCAGCGGCTAAGCCGTAGCCAATCGTCACCGACATCAGCGCAGTGGACCCTGAACATCACTCTGAGCAAAGACGGGGAGTCCATCCCATGTTTCACTCACGAGTGCAAGCTTGAGGTCAGTCGCGAGCTGAACTTCCTACGTGTACCGCTTGCTATAGAAATTCAACCTGGCCTGTATCATCTTTCTTGCCATGCTGTATCGGAAGAAGGCGAAGTGCGGATGTTGCGTCAAGGCTTTTGGGGATATGACGTGGGCCTGTTATCGCAGGGGGAACCGATTAAGGCTGGAAGAGATTATTTTATCAAAGACGGTCAGCCTTTACCTGTTGTCGGCATGACTTATATGACCTCTGACGTAGCGCGGAAGTTTCTATTCCTGCCAAATGCTGATGTCTGGGATCGGGATATGGCACAGATGCGGAAGGCAGGCATCAACTGGATTCGTACCGGCATCTGGACAGCCTACCGCAATATTATGCAGGTAGACGGTCATGCCTCGGAAGAAGTGCTGCGGGCGATTGATGCTTTTCTACTGACTGCGAAGCGGCATGAGCTGCAGGTTACCTTTACGTTCTTCTCCTTTACGCCCGAGACTTGGGAAGGGACGAATCCTTATCTCGATCCGCGCAGTGTAGAAGCGCAAAAACGGTTCATCCGCTCCATCGTCGCACGGCATCGCACGACAACCCATGTCGATTGGGATTTGATCAATGAACCGTCAATGTTCGATCCGCCGCGGATTTTCTCGGACGGACCGAGCTCGGCGCGAGATAAATATGAACGCGCTGCTTTCTCTGCTTGGCTGGAAGAACGCCATGGTGATATAACTTCGCTGCAAGAGCGCTGGAATATGACGCCGCTGGAATTGCCGGATTTTGCGGCTGTACAACCTCCTGAGCGAGAAGAGATTAACTTTAGTGTGCAGGATATTCATTCCGGGAAGCGCGGCACACGTTGGCTCGACTACTGCCTGTTCTCCATGGACATGCACAACGTATGGGCAAGGGAGCTTAGCGGCACTATCAAGGAACTCTGCCCAGATCATTTAGTGACCGTAGGGCAGGATGAGGCTTTAGGTGCCCAACGGCCATCGCCGTTCTTTTATGAGCGCGATGTCGATTACACCACTGTTCACAGCTGGTGGTTGAATGACAATCTGCTCTGGGATGGAATTTTTGCCAAAACCCATCATAAACCGAACCTCATTCAGGAGACCGGCATCATGTACGTAGAGTCGCCAGACGGACGGGCTAAACGCAGTGAGGAAGAATTGCGGGCCATGCTGGAGCGCAAATATGCCTATGCGTTTGCTTCTGGAGGTGCCGGGGCTGTGCAATGGATCTGGAACACGAACTTTTATATGGATAATGCCAATGAATCACAGATCGGTGCGCTGCGGGCCGATGGGACTGAGAAGCCGGAAGCGGATATGTCTTATGATTTTGGGCGGTTCATCGGCGAAGCCGGGGGATTATTTGACGGGCGGAAGCTGGAAGAGATTGCCGTAGTTTTCCCTTACTCGAATGACTTCTCTAACCGGAAGCTCGCCTATGATGCGACTACCCGCCTGACACGGATCTTATCTTATCAGCTTCATTTGCCTTTCCGCGCCGTATCGGAATACGATCTGGCTCCGCTGGAGGCAGAGCCGGCTAAGTTGATTCTCCTGCCGAGTGTGCACAATCTGGATACTGACGCCCTTCAGCAATTGCTGGACATAGTGGAGCGTACAGGTGCCGTTCTGCTCATTACTGGAGCATTGGGTGTTGATGCGTATTGGCAGCCTTCGGATCGTATGGACGCAATAGTAGGAGCCCGTAAACTTGGCAACATGCGCCGTGAGGAGCAGCTTCTATTGAACGGACGCAAGTTTGCAGTGTCCTACGGACAGAAGCGAATCGCAGAGCTAGTCAAAGAAACGCCAGCAAATGCAGATGTTGATTCGTCTAGCTCAGGAGGTGTAGGTGATCATCTCATCGAACGCCAGCTTGGCGCAGGTCGCCTGATCTGGTGCCCGCTACCTTTAGAACTGAATGACCGCGACGAGCCGATCGCCGCGCTCTACCAATATGCTGCACAAGCCGCAGGTATCGAAACCGGGCTGGAATGGATCAGCGGTGGAGACCTGCCAGGTGTGTACGGGCGAAAGCTTGCTTTTGCAGAAGGTTCATTGTATATCTTCGTATCTGAATACGCCTGGGATGCCGGACTTGAAATAAAAGATCCTGCAACTGGAGCTCATTACTCATTTTTACTGGAGAAAGAACGTTCGGTGTTGTTTGCAGCTGATTCAGCGGGCAAGCTGGTAGCTGTCTACAGACCTGAAGAGGTTAACATTACGCTTAATAAATGCTGAAGAACTGAGGTGTACACACAGATGACCCACACAACAACCAAAACAGCCCATATCGTGTCCCATACTCACTGGGACCGTGAATGGTATTTGCCCTATGAGAAACACCACGTCCGTCTGGTTCAACTGGTGGATGCACTGCTTGCGAAGCTGGACGGAGATTCCGCCTTCCGCAGTTTTTACCTCGATGGGCAAACCATTATTCTGGAGGATTATCTTCAGGTTCGGCCAGAGAACAAAGAGAAGCTGGAGAAGTATATCCGGGATGGGCGAATCTTGATTGGACCTTGGTACATTTTGCAGGATGCGTTCCTGACGAGCGGCGAGGCAAATGTGCGGAATATGCAGATCGGCCATCAGGATGCCGAGAAATACGGTGAGCCTTCCAAAATCGGTTATTTTCCTGATACCTTTGGATTGGTCGGACAGACTCCGCAGCTGATGTTGCAGTCAGGGATTACGAATGCTTTTTTTGGACGCGGGGTGAAGCCTACGGGATTTAACAACACTGTATCGGATGCAGGTTATGAGTCCTCTTTCTCCGAGCTGATCTGGGAAGGGCCGGATGGATCCAAAATTCTCGGTATCCTATTTGCCAACTGGTATTCTAACGGCAATGAAGTTCCTGTTGAGGAAGGTGCGGCTCGGGAATTCTGGGACCGTAAGCTTGCGGATGCAGAGAAGTATGCTTCAACGGGGGAGTTATTGTTCATGAACGGGTGCGACCATCAGCCTCTGCAATTGGATTTGCCGGAAGCTATCCGCACCGCCGAAAAGCTATACCCTGAAGTGAAGTTCGTGCATTCAAATTTCCCGGACTATCTGCAAGCCTTGGATCAGCAATTATCCTCGGGTCAGCGGGAGCTCTCCACCGTTACAGGGGAACTGCGCAGCCAGCGTACAGACGGATGGGGCACCTTAGTGAACACAGCCTCAGCCCGGGTTTATTTGAAGCAGATGAACCAGCTGGGCCAGACTCTTTTGGAAAAAGTAGCCGAGCCGCTGGCCTCCATCGCCTGCCTGTCCGGACAGGACTACCCGCACCATCTATTCACCTATGCCTGGAAGACGCTGATGCAGAACCATCCGCATGACAGTATCTGTGGTTGTAGTGTGGATGAAGTGCATCGTGAGATGGTAACTCGTTTTGATAAAAGCCGGCATGTTGCTGAGAGCATCATAGATGACAGTGCTAAGTTTATCGCAGATCAAGTGGAGACTTCTGGCTTTTCCGCATACGGGGAAGATGCAGTTCCTTTTATAGTGATGAATACCACGGGGTGGAAGCGAACGGGAACGGTAACTATAGAGCTGGATGCTGAACGGTTATATCTGCGCGAGGGTTATCCTTTGGATGAGACTGCCCGCAGAATGCTGGCTGTTGATTTGTCCGGCAGGATTCTCGTCGATCATACAGGGGAGGAATTAGCGTCTACAGTGGAAGATCTGGGTTTAAGCTTTGGTTATGATCTGCCTGATGACCAATTTCGTCAGCCGTATATGTGCCGCAAAGTGAGACTTACTTTTGAAGCACGCAATGTGCCTGCACTTGGGCTTTGTACTTACGCTTGGGTACAATCAACTACGGAATCCGCTCAGGGAAGCTCTTTAATAGAAGGAGAGCGCAGCTTGGAGAATGCATCTCTCAAGGTAGTTGTTGCTGAGGATGGTTCATTTACGTTATTGGATAAGCATAGCGATACCACTTATCGTGAGTTGGGGATTTACGAGAATACCGGAGACGTAGGCAATGAATACATGTACAAGCAGCCAGAAGGTGAACAAGCGCTGACGACCAAAGGCCAGCCTGCAGTTATTAAGGTGATTGAAGACTCTCCCTTCCGTGCGGCCATTGAGATCCGAATAGATTGGGAGATTCCGGCTTCGGCGGATGACACCTTGGAGGCGGAACAGCGTGCACTTGTGTATTATCCTGAGCGTAAAGCGCAGCGGAGTGTAAATACGGTGGTTTTGAAGCTTCGTACCGTCGTATCGCTGGAGCGGGAAGGCAAAGGTGTGCATATTGAATCCACAATTAATAACCAAGCCAAGGATCACCGGATACGAATGCTTTTCCCGACCGATCTGTCTACCGATGTGCATCGTGTGGATTCTATGTTTGAAGTGGCTATCCGAGATAATAATCCAGCACCAGAATGGGCAAATCCGAGCAACACTCAACATCAGCAATCCTTTGTGGATGTCAGCAATGGCGATGTAGGACTTACGGTAGCCAATCAGGGATTGAACGAATATGAGGTTCTGCGGGATGGACGCAATACTATTGCCATCACCTTATTACGCAGTGTAGGGGAATTGGGGGATTGGGGCTGGTTCCCAACACCGGAAGCACAGTGCCTGGGCGAATACACAGCACAACTGGAGCTGATTCCTCATTCTGGTGAGGGAAGTGAACAGCGGGCATATACAGAGGCCTATCAATTCCAGATCCCTTGGACGGTATGTCAGACCGGCCTGCATAGCGGGAAGTGGAACTCTGGATATACCCCATTGGTTTGGGAGGGAGACAACATGGCCTTCTCATCCATGAAAATGAACGGAACTTCCGGCGACTTGTTTTTGCGTTGGTACAATATGTCCGCTCAGCAGACACAGTTGCAACTGGAAGTGAACAGTCCTCAAGAGTATTTATTTAAAAGCAATATCTTAGAGCAGCCTAACCCTGCTTTACAAGGAGTAACGTCTTCGGTTCACCACTTAGAGGTCGGACCATCTGAGATTGTAACTGTAGGTGCGAAATTAAGCTTCTAGGTAAAAAGATGCCCCGGCGCTTCCCTGCTGGGGCATCTTTTGATTTACTTTCTTCTATAAGACTTGTGCCAATCTTGAATGGCCTCTTGGCGGGAGGGGAATCTCAACTGGATCCAATGGTTTGTTTCCCATTCATGAATCGCCTGCTGTTTAGTTTGGTAAAAGCTGTAGTCGCAAATGTTCCAGCTGTTATACAGTTTCTGATACCATTTCCCTTTAGGGATGTCGCCAGGATAGCGGCGGACGGCTTTATTGGCTTGTTTTTTAGCCCATGAGGAACCGTGTTTCTGTTGGTCGCTGCAAACGGGTTGCTTTTTCACACTTCTGCTCATTGATTCTCCAACCTCCTTTTAGAGGGAAGCTAGAGATCATGTAAGGTCTTTATATGAATCACCTCTTTGCCAAAAAAATAATGGAATTGATACCTATGTATGAAGGGGGCTCTGATGTTAATAGATAGACGCGGAAAAGGGGAAGGCGGTTGCGATACAATTGCGGAAAAGTATGTGTTTAGTTTTATTAAAATAAAGCTTGCAATGCATCTCCATACATGATATATTCTAAGTCCGGCCAAGAAGTACACATGCCGAGCTCGAAAAAGAAGTTAAAAAAAGAGCTTGACATTAAATAGCCGAACATGATATAGTATAAGAGTTGCTGCTGAGACATTAAACGGCGCCAACGAGAACTTGATCTTTGAAAACTGAACAACGAGTGAGTAGGAAATCACGTAAGTGAAATCCAAAATTAGAGAATTAATTTTCTCGTCAGATGTTTCAAAATGAGCATATCGCTCTTTTCAATACTAATTGGAGAGTTTGATCCTGGCTCAGGACGAACGCTGGCGGCGTGCCTAATACATGCAAGTCGAGCGGAGTTACTTTGAAAGCTTGCTTTCAAAGTAACTTAGCGGCGGACGGGTGAGTAACACGTAGGCAACCTGCCCTTCAGACTGGGATAACTACCGGAAACGGTAGCTAATACCGGATAATTTCTTTTTTCTCCTGAGAGAAGAATGAAAGACGGAGCAATCTGTCACTGAGGGATGGGCCTGCGGCGCATTAGCTAGTTGGTGGGGTAACGGCCCACCAAGGCGACGATGCGTAGCCGACCTGAGAGGGTGAACGGCCACACTGGGACTGAGACACGGCCCAGACTCCTACGGGAGGCAGCAGTAGGGAATCTTCCGCAATGGGCGAAAGCCTGACGGAGCAACGCCGCGTGAGTGATGAAGGTTTTCGGATCGTAAAGCTCTGTTGCCAGGGAAGAACGTCCGGTAGAGTAACTGCTACCGGAGTGACGGTACCTGAGAAGAAAGCCCCGGCTAACTACGTGCCAGCAGCCGCGGTAATACGTAGGGGGCAAGCGTTGTCCGGAATTATTGGGCGTAAAGCGCGCGCAGGCGGCTATTTAAGTCTGGTGTTTAAACCTTGGGCTCAACCTGAGGTCGCACTGGAAACTGGGTGGCTTGAGTACAGAAGAGGAAAGTGGAATTCCACGTGTAGCGGTGAAATGCGTAGATATGTGGAGGAACACCAGTGGCGAAGGCGACTTTCTGGGCTGTAACTGACGCTGAGGCGCGAAAGCGTGGGGAGCAAACAGGATTAGATACCCTGGTAGTCCACGCCGTAAACGATGAGTGCTAGGTGTTAGGGGTTTCGATACCCTTGGTGCCGAAGTTAACACAGTAAGCACTCCGCCTGGGGAGTACGGTCGCAAGACTGAAACTCAAAGGAATTGACGGGGACCCGCACAAGCAGTGGAGTATGTGGTTTAATTCGAAGCAACGCGAAGAACCTTACCAGGTCTTGACATCCCTCTGAATCTGCTAGAGATAGCAGCGGCCTTCGGGACAGAGGAGACAGGTGGTGCATGGTTGTCGTCAGCTCGTGTCGTGAGATGTTGGGTTAAGTCCCGCAACGAGCGCAACCCTTAACTTTAGTTGCCAGCAGGTTAAGCTGGGCACTCTAGAGTGACTGCCGGTGACAAACCGGAGGAAGGTGGGGATGACGTCAAATCATCATGCCCCTTATGACCTGGGCTACACACGTACTACAATGGCCGGTACAACGGGAAGCGAAGCCGCGAGGTGGAGCCAATCCCATCAAAGCCGGTCTCAGTTCGGATTGCAGGCTGCAACTCGCCTGCATGAAGTCGGAATTGCTAGTAATCGCGGATCAGCATGCCGCGGTGAATACGTTCCCGGGTCTTGTACACACCGCCCGTCACACCACGAGAGTTTACAACACCCGAAGTCGGTGGGGTAACCCGCAAGGGAGCCAGCCGCCGAAGGTGGGGTAGATGATTGGGGTGAAGTCGTAACAAGGTAGCCGTATCGGAAGGTGCGGCTGGATCACCTCCTTTCTATGGAGAATCGTTCTCTGCAATGAGAACATTCAAATCGGAAGCTCAGCTTCCAAAACTCAGGTTTAGGCCTGTTACTCACTCGTTGCTCAGTTTTGAGAGTTTAAGCTCTCAAGTAAGACTTGATCCTTGAAAACTGGATACCGAAACGAATTTGCGTTTTAGAACATCTTTTAGCAACTTGTGTAAGCAAGTAAATGTTATTAGTGAGATGATTCCAAAGAGAATGTCATCGTATGATATTTTCCTGCGGAAAAATCAAGGTTAAGCTAATAAGAGCACACGGAGGATGCCTAGGCGCCAGGAGCCGACGAAGGACGTGGCGAACAACGAAACTGCCTCGGGGAGCTGTAAGCAAGCTTTGATCCGGGGGTGTCCGAATGGGGAAACCCAGCTGTGGTAATTCGCAGTTACTCATACCTGAATACATAGGGTGTGTAGAGGCAGACCAGGGGAACTGAAACATCTAAGTACCCTGAGGAAGAGAAAACAATAGTGATTCCGTCAGTAGCGGCGAGCGAACGCGGAACAGCCTAAACCTAAGAGCTTGCTCTTAGGGGTTGTGGGACGTCTCACATGGAGTTACAAAGGAATATGGTAGGTGAAGAGGTCTGGAAAGGCCCGCGATAGAGGTAAAAGCCCTGTAACCTAAACTGTATTCTCTCCGAGACGGATCCCGAGTAGTGCGGGGCACGTGAAACCCCGTATGAATCCAGCAGGACCATCTGCTAAGGCTAAATACTACCTGGCGACCGATAGTGAAACAGTACCGTGAGGGAAAGGTGAAAAGCACCCCGGAAGGGGAGTGAAATAGAACCTGAAACCGTGTGCTTACAAAAAGTCAGAGCCCTATTAATGGGTGATGGCGTGCCTTTTGTAGAATGAACCGGCGAGTTACGTTTAACATGCAAGGTTAAGCCGAGAAGGTGGAGCCGCAGCGAAAGCGAGTCTGAATAGGGCGAATTAGTATGTGGACGTAGACCCGAAACCGTGTGATCTACCCCTGTCCAGGGTGAAGGTGCGGTAACACGCACTGGAGGCCCGAACCCACGTACGTTGAAAAGTGCGGGGATGAGGTGGGGGTAGCGGAGAAATTCCAATCGAACTCGGAGATAGCTGGTTCTCCCCGAAATAGCTTTAGGGCTAGCCTCGGTATAAGAGTAGTGGAGGTAGAGCACTGATTGGGTGCGGGGTCCGCAAGGATTACCAAGCTCAGTCAAACTCCGAATGCCATATACTTATTGCCGGGAGTCAGACAGTGAGTGCTAAGATCCATTGTCAAAAGGGAAACAGCCCAGACCATCAGCTAAGGTCCCCAAGTGTGTGTTAAGTGGGAAAGGATGTGGAGTTGCACAGACAACCAGGATGTTGGCTTAGAAGCAGCCACCATTGAAAGAGTGCGTAATAGCTCACTGGTCGAGTGACTCTGCGCCGAAAATGTAACGGGGCTAAACACACCACCGAAGCTATGGCTAGATGCTTTGCATCTGGGGTAGGGGAGCGTTGTGTAGGGGTTGAAGGTGTACTGAAAAGAGCGCTGGACACTACACAAGTGAGAATGCCGGTATGAGTAACGAAAAGATCAGTGAGAATCTGATCCGCCGAAAGCCCAAGGTTTCCTGAGGAAGGCTCGTCCGCTCAGGGTAAGTCGGGACCTAAGGCGAGGCCGAAAGGCGTAGTCGAAGGACAACAGTTTGAAATTACTGTACCACCGTAATCCGCTATGAGCGATGGGGTGACGCAGGAGGGTAGTGACGCGGACTGATGGATGTCCGTCTAAGCAGTGAGGCTGATGTGTAGGCAAATCCGCACATCGATAAGGCTGGGCTGTGATGGGGAGCGAAAATTATAGTAGCGAAGGTCATGATCTCACACTGCCAAGAAAAGCCTCTAGCCAGGAGAAGGTGCCCGTACCGCAAACCGACACAGGTAGGCGAGAAGAGAATTCTAAGGCGCGCGGAAGAACTCTCGTTAAGGAACTCGGCAAAATGACCCCGTAACTTCGGGAGAAGGGGTGCCCCGGTAGTGTGAATAGCACGAGGGGGCCGCAGTGAAAAGGCCCAAGCGACTGTTTAGCAAAAACACAGGTCTGTGCGAAGCCGCAAGGCGAAGTATACGGGCTGACGCCTGCCCGGTGCTGGAAGGTTAAGGGGAGTGGTTAGGGGTAACCCGAAGCTATGAACCGAAGCCCCAGTAAACGGCGGCCGTAACTATAACGGTCCTAAGGTAGCGAAATTCCTTGTCAGGTAAATTCTGACCCGCACGAATGGCGTAACGACTTGGGCGCTGTCTCAACGAGAGATCCGGTGAAATTTTAATACCTGTGAAGATGCAGGTTACCCGCGACAAGACGGAAAGACCCCATGGAGCTTTACTGCAGCTTGATATTGAATTTGGGTACGATCTGTACAGGATAGGTGGGAGCCGTAGAAATCGGAGCGCAAGCTTCGGTGGAGGCGCCGTTGGGATACCACCCTGATCGTATCTAGGTTCTAACCTAGTGCCCTAATCGGGTACGGGGACCGTGTCAGGCGGGCAGTTTGACTGGGGCGGTCGCCTCCTAAAGAGTAACGGAGGCGTTCCAAGGTTCCCTCAGAATGGTTGGAAATCATTCGCAGAGTGCAAAGGCATAAGGGAGCTTGACTGCGAGACCTACAAGTCGAGCAGGGACGAAAGTCGGACTTAGTGATCCGGTGGTACCGCATGGAAGGGCCATCGCTCAACGGATAAAAGCTACCCTGGGGATAACAGGCTTATCTCCCCCAAGAGTCCACATCGACGGGGAGGTTTGGCACCTCGATGTCGGCTCATCGCATCCTGGGGCTGAAGTAGGTCCCAAGGGTTGGGCTGTTCGCCCATTAAAGCGGTACGCGAGCTGGGTTCAGAACGTCGTGAGACAGTTCGGTCCCTATCTGTCGTGGGCGCAGGAAATTTGAGAGGAGCTGTCCTTAGTACGAGAGGACCGGGATGGACGTACCGCTGGTGCACCAGTTGTTCCGCCAGGAGCATGGCTGGGTAGCTACGTACGGACGGGATAAGCGCTGAAAGCATCTAAGCGTGAAGCCCCCCTCAAGATGAGATTTCCCAATTAGTAAGACCCCTTGAAGACGACGAGGTAGATAGGTTGGAGGTGGAAGTGCAGCAATGCATGGAGCTGACCAATACTAATCGGTCGAGGGCTTATCCTAAAAATACCCCAAAAAGTGAAGAAGAAGCTGCGAAGCTAATTCCGAATACTTTCCGGGGGCCCCGTAAGAAGGGCAAACGCAGATTCGTTTCGGATTCAGTTTTCAGGCGATTAAGCCTGAGCATTTACGCTGTAAATGCCCGTTTGGTGGCGATAGCGGAGGGGTTCCACACGTACCCATCCCGAACACGACCGTTAAGCCCTCCAGCGCCGATGGTACTTGGACCGAAGGGTCCTGGGAGAGTAGGACGCCGCCAAGCGGACAACCACATTACCCGTGGTATTTTTTTTGCCCTTAATATTAATATGTCTTAGAAGGGCCTTTAGCTCAGCTGGTTAGAGCGCACCCCTGATAAGGGTGAGGTCGGTGGTTCGAGTCCACTAAGGCCCACCATATTCCCTGATAGCTCAGTTGGTAGAGCACTCGACTGTTAATCGAGTTGTCACAGGTTCGAGTCCTGTTCGGGGAGCCATTTATGGAGAGGTGTCCGAGTTTGGCCGAAGGAGCACGATTGGAAATCGTGTAGGCGCCACAAGCGTCTCGAGGGTTCGAATCCCTCTCTCTCCGCCATAAAAATTATTAGCATGGCCCGTTGGTCAAGGGGTTAAGACACCTCCCTTTCACGGAGGTAACATGGGTTCGAATCCCATACGGGTCATATCATGGAGGCTTAGCTCAGCTGGGAGAGCATCTGCCTTACAAGCAGAGGGTCGGGGGTTCGATCCCCTCAGCCTCCACCATATTATTTTCACTGACGCGGGGTGGAGCAGCCCGGTAGCTCGTCGGGCTCATAACCCGAAGGTCGCAGGTTCAAGTCCTGCCCCCGCAACCAATTTACTCTTATACATTATGTTTAGGGATAAGCTGGTATGGTGAAAATGAATAGTATATACTAATTAATGACGCGGGGTGGAGCAGCCCGGTAGCTCGTCGGGCTCATAACCCGAAGGCCGCAGGTTCAAATCCTGCCCCCGCAACCAATTTACACTTATGCATTATGTCTATGGAACCGTGGTGTAGTTGGCCTAACATGCCTGCCTGTCACGCAGGAGATCGCGGGTTCGAATCCCGTCGGTTCCGCCATTTAGTTAATTATTATTGGGGATTAGCCAAGCGGTAAGGCAACGGACTTTGACTCCGTCATGCATAGGTTCAAATCCTATATCCCCAGCCATTTATGAGAGCCATTAGCTCAGTTGGTAGAGCACCTGACTTTTAATCAGGGTGTCGAAGGTTCGAGTCCTTCATGGCTCACCATTTTGTTTAAAGTGTGCGCGTGTGGCGGAATTGGCAGACGCACCAGACTTAGGATCTGGCGTTTCACGACGTGGGGGTTCGAGTCCCTTCACGCGCACCATGTTTTTGCGGACGTGGCTCAGCGGTAGAGCATCGCCTTGCCAAGGCGAGGGTCGCGGGTTCGATTCCCGTCGTCCGCTCCATATAGATTTTGCGCCCTTAGCTCAGCTGGATAGAGCGTTTGACTACGAATCAAAAGGCCGGGAGTTCGAATCTCTCAGGGCGCGCCATTTTTATTACTAAGCAGTTATAGTATTGTTAACGGGATGTAGCTCAGCTTGGTAGAGCACCTGGTTTGGGACCAGGGGGTCGCATGTTCAAATCGTGTCATCCCGATTTTATACCTTTGCGGGTGTAGTTCAATGGTAGAACTTCAGCCTTCCAAGCTGATAGCGTGGGTTCGATTCCCATCACCCGCTTATAAAGAGAAACACCTGCCGGTATTAGGCGGGTGTTTTTTTGTATAGTTAAGCACGTATGGATACAATAGGAACTAGAGATTTTATTTGAGGAGGGGCCAATGTTTGAATTTGAAGCAAGGTTAGTCAGACCAGATATGAATGGGAGTTGGACATATCTTACGGTTCCTTTTGACGCTGAACAAATATATGAAACTAAATCAAGGATACAAGTTAAAGGAAGCCTGAATGACATTCCCTATAGAGGAACACTCATGCCGCATGGTAATGGGAAACATTTTATGGTCGTGAAAAAAGAACTGCGAGACTTAGCCCATGCTCAACCTGGAGATATAGTTCGGGTGACAATGGAACAAGATCATCAATTGCGGGAGATAGAAGCTCCAGAAGATTTTCTGGACGCACTAAGCAGCAATGAGCAGGCAGAGGTATATTATAACAGCTTGGCTTATTCCTATCGGAAGGAATATGTGAGCTGGATCGAAGGGGCGAAAAGACCGGAAACCAGAGCAGCAAGGATCCAGAAGTCAGTTAATAAGCTGGAAGAAGGTTTGAGGCTTAAATAATAGAACAGCGTCCTCCTCCTTAATATCTGGAAAGGGACGCTGCTGTAGCGGGTATATAAGGGATCGTCCTTATATAAGAACGCCTACTTCACCATTATTCACGAACTTAATGCTTTCGATCTTCACCTCTAGTTGACCTGAAGGAATCGCTAGCTGACAAGTACTGCCGAGCTCAGCCAGCAGCAGCTGCATGCCTATAGGTGACAACATAGAAATCTTGTTATCGTTAGGTTCTGCTTGGTTAGGAAATACGATGGTATAGATATCTGTAGTATTATCGTCCAAGTAACGAAGCTGCAGCTGACTTCCGATAAAGACCTGTGAATTTAAATCTTCACCATTGAACTCAGTTAGTAATTGTTCCAGCTCGGAGCAATAACGGGATAACAGCGTTTCAGCGTTGCTTCTATCCTTGCTCCGTACCGGAAAGTACTGATTTAGAAATGCGATTTTTTCCTCATCAAAATAGATAAGCTGCTGAAGCAGCTGTGTCCGTGAGCCTTCATAGATAAGACTATGGTTCATAGTAGATTTCACCCCCTCTAAGTAGCACATTCCTTGTAAACCTGTTATGGTGTGTTGCCATCTTAAAATCCCTCCTATACAAATAGAGGTCCCCCAATGGAGACCTTCTGATCAGTATACCAGCTTCTATTTGTAAATCCAATCCATTTTAAAAGGGGAATTAAAACCTTCTAAATATTGTAATGAAAACCTTTGACTATTACATACTTGGGTGCTATGATAGGCTGATGCATAGGCATTTCGTAGAAAACTGCGAAATGCCTATACTGTATTTTGAAGATATTTTTACATTAATTGTTACCTGGGGAGTGATACGCCATGTACATTTCGTTGAGTTCACATATAGATTCCAGAACTATAAAATAACTACTTAATTTATTAAAGGAGGAGATCAGGATGATTCAAGTTAAAGAGTTTGTAGATGCTGATAATTCTTATGCAGAGAATAAAGCTAATGAGTTCCTGGCAGGACTACGGGAGGAACAGATTGTGAATATCTGTTACGGTTCGGTAGTTAAATCATCACGTGATGGGGCAGAGCACCAAAGAACCACTATACTGGTCGTGTATAAGACAAATGAAAGGCAATAACTGGAACACGTTTTTTTCATGTCTATCCATTGTCTCCACGCTGGGCGTTGTGATTGTCATCATTTATTATGTTTTCAGCTAATTAGCAAAAAGAGGACCTTTCCCATCTACGGGCAAAGGTCCTCTTTAGTTTATAAGTGCATTTACAATCTTACATTCCGTCTGGTACAGATAAACCCAAACCGGATGCGATACGCTGTCCCAAGTCTGGATCAGCTTTAAAGAAATGCTCAATCTGGAGACGTTTGATATCGTTACTTTCAACAGGAGTCATAGCGCCAACGATATTTTGAACTAGACGGGTACGTTCTTCTTCAGACATTAGACGGTACAAGTCACCTGGTTGTGTATAGTGATCGTCACTATTGTAGGAGACACTATCCGCATAACCAGAGACTTCGAACGGCGATGTTTTATGCTGCGGTGATTCTTTAGGTCCTCCTAAGCTGTTAGGCTCGTAATAGGCACCGGAACCGCCATTGTTGCCCAAGGCCATACCACCATCACGTTGATAGTTCTTCACTTCTACTTTTGGACGGTTGATAGGTAAACTGTTATGGTTGGGACCAACCCGGTGACGGTGTGCATCACCATAAGCGAACAGACGGCCTTGTAGCAATTTATCAGGCGAAGCTTCAATACCAGGAACGAAAGAGCCGGGGGAGAATGTAACTTGTTCTACTTCAGCAAAGTAGTTCTCCGGATTGCGATCCAATACCATACGTCCAACCTCGATTAACGGATAATCTTTTTGCGACCAGACCTTTGTTACATCAAATGGATCAAAACGGTAAGTCTTCGCATCCTCGATTGGCATAATTTGCACGTAGAGCTTCCAAGCAGGGAAATCTCCTTTATCAATAGCATTAAACAAGTCCTCTGTATGATAATCCGGGTTTTCCCCAGCGATTTTGGCAGCAAGGTCTGCATCTAGATTTTTAATGCCTTGTTCTGTTTTGAAATGGTATTTCACCCAGACTGCATTGCCCTCGGCATTTACCCACTTGAAGGTATGGCTACCGAACCCATGCATATGTCTCAGCGTAGCTGGAATTCCGCGATCCGACATCAAAATCGTTACCTGATGCAGAGATTCAGGCGATAAAGACCAGAAGTCCCATACAGCATTCGGGTTCTTCAGATGTGTCTGTGGATCACGTTTCTGTGTATGAATAAAGTCCGGGAATTTAATCGCATCACGAACGAAGAATACAGGCGTATTGTTACCTACGAGATCATAGTTTCCTTCTTCAGTATAGAACTTCACGGCAAATCCACGAGGGTCGCGTACGGTATCAGCAGAACCTAATTCACCAGCTACAGTAGAAAAACGAATGAACAACGGTGTACGTTTGCCTACTTCAGACAAAAAGTTAGCTTTTGTGTATTGGGTTAGATCTTTTGTAACTTCAAAATACCCGTGAGCGCCTGCACCTTTAGCATGAACGACACGTTCAGGAACACGTTCTCTGTTAAAGTGGGCTAATTTCTCAAGCAAATGGACATCTTGCAGTAAAGTGGGACCGCGGTCACCGGCTGTCATTGAATTCTGATTGTCGCCTACTGGAGCACCCCAGCTGGTTGTAAGATTATTATTATTGGAGCTCATTAATAGAATCACCTCATGAGATTTGATTTTAGATTTAGTATAAGTTCTATATTAATGTTTTTTAGAGAAATTGCAACACTTTTTAAATAATTGACTCATTACAATATGTGGTAATCGTCAATACATCGTTGGCACATTCAGATATATATGATAGACAAAGTGATTAATTGCTTAGCAGAATTAAAAAAGAAACAGCGCATCCCTACCATCACTGAAGGGGTGCGCTGCATTTTTTGATATAGAAGATATTCGGTTCTTGTACTTAGGCTTTAATGTACATTCTGTTGTAATATTCATCTAACATTCTTTTGGTGGCAAACTCCGTACGGGTGGTTTCGATACTCTTTTTCATCATTTGTACCCACTGTTCACGATTCTCGTAAAAGGTTGGGAGCACACGTTTCAATAAGGTGTTGTACAGTGCATCACTATCATGCTTATCCAGAACCTCAAAGTCTGTAGTTTCGAAGCCGTCTCCAATCTGCCAGCCATTCTCGCCATCGATGCAGGCTTCCGGCCACCAGCCATCCAGAATAGAACAGTTCAATACACCGTTCATAGCTGCTTTCATCCCGGAGGTGCCGCTGGCTTCCAATGGTCTGCGTGGATTGTTGAGCCAAATATCAGCACCGCGCGTCAGCTGGGCGCCAATCGTCATATCGTAATTCTCGAGGAACACAACACTCTTTGGATACTTTTTCATCATCGCTACTAGGTTACTGACGATTTTTTTACCGTTATCATCGAGTGGGTGCGCTTTGCCGGAGAATACAATTTGTATCTTTCCAGACTCCAGATAAGGTTCGATAATTTCTGGCTGCGAGAAGATCAGGTCGCTTCGTTTATATGGAGCTGCTCTGCGTGAGAAGCCGATGAGTAAATTGTCAGCATTTAAGCTAATGCCGGAACGTTCTTTGATGAACTGGATCAGTTCGCCCTTGATCTCTTTATGCACTGCCCATAAGTCTCCATCCTGTTCGTAGGCTTGCGTCATTCTATCATCTACCCAGGTAGGAGTATGGATGGCATTAGTAATGCCTATAATTTCCGATCTTCCGGCTACTTCCTTCCACATTTTATTAGCCGTATCGGCGTGTAGCTGGGCTACTGCGTTGGAAATACGTGATAGTCTTAGACCTGCAACCGTCATATTAAATGGCTCGCCGCCGATCCGCTCCATCTGGTCACGGGTTAAGCCGTTGAACGCACTCATATACTCAAGTCGGTCGAGAGGATGGGTTTCGTTGCCTTCTTTGATTGGTGTGTGGGTAGTGAATACGACTTCTTCGCGAGTGGCTTTCCACGCTTCTTCGAAGGTATGGCCTCCGGACATTTTTTCACGGATTAGTTCGATAGCCGCTAGAGCCGCATGACCCTCATTGAAGTGATAGACATCAATAGGGATTTGCAGTGCACGCATAGCTTTGACTCCACCAATCCCAAGCACGATCTCTTGTGCGATCCGTTCTTCGCCGAACCAGCCGTACAATTGGCCTGTGATCCAGGCATCATTATTCTCGGGAATATCCGTATCCAGTAAATACAATGTGCTGTTGCCAAAATAATCAGTTTTCCATACTTTGCATACCACATCGGTTTTTCGGACTTTAACAGTTACCTTAACCCCTGTATCTTCAAGAAACTCATAAACATAATTGTGATAGGAGTCGTACGGATTGCCATTGGCATCAATCTTTTGGTCCGTGTAACCTTGTTTCCACTTCAGCCCAATAGGGATGATAGGGGCGTTGATATCTTTTGCACCCTTGATGTAGTCTCCGGCAAGAATGCCCAGACCTCCGGCATACATTTTGAAATCGGAATGCAGCCCGTACTCCATACTAAAATAAGCGACTGACGGTAATTTTTGTTCGTTCACTTGATAAGCCTCCTAATCACGGATTAGATTAAATTGCAGTGAAGCTGCGGGCATTATCTTAGGTGCAAACGTTTGCTCAAAATAGTGCAGACAATCATTGTGGAAGCGATTGCACCACTATTCTAGCACACTCGATGAATAAAAGCATAACGTCAATTTGGTGAAAACAACCATTTTGAATCCAATGGAGCGGAATTGATTGATAAAGTGGACAGAAGCCCCTAAGATAAAGAGATTGAAGAAATAATTAATGGTGGTGTCTAAGTTGGATATAGTTGTGATTGGAAGCTTGAATATGGATATGGTGGTACGTACAAACCGGTCACCAAATGTAGGAGAAACCCTGATTGGACAAGCCTTTGCTCTATCTCCTGGCGGAAAAGGGGCAAATCAGGCCGTTGCCGCAGCACGTCTGGGTGCAGAGGTTAGTATGATCGGAAGAGTTGGAAAAGATACCTTTGGTAGTGAAATGCTGGAGATTATCAGGAATGAAGGCATTCATATAGAGCATATTTCTGTAAGTGAACATGAGGCAACAGGAGTCGCCTCAATCGTTATTGAAGAAGATGGAGAAAATCGGATTATCGTGGTACCTGGAGCGAATATTGAGCTTACGGTAGAGGATATTCAGGCATTGGAGGCTGTGATTAGCCAGGCTAAGATCATTGTGCTGCAGCTTGAAATGGATCTGGCGATGAGTGAGCAGGCGATTGCGATTGCCCATCGTAAGGGGATTCCGGTCATCCTTAATCCTGCACCAGCTAGAGTGCTAAAGGATGAGATGCTGGCTCAGGTATCTTACCTGACACCTAATGAGACGGAAGCCGGGATTTTGTCCGGAATGATTGTGGATAGCGCAGAGACTGCTGAGCAGGCAGCCCGTATTTTGCTGCAAAAAGGAGTACAGAACGTAATTGTAACCTTGGGTTCAAAAGGTGCCCTGATTGTGAATGCTGAAGGTGCCAAGGCTGTTCCAGGCTTCCCGGTAAAGGCGGTAGATACAGTTGCTGCCGGTGACTCATTTAATGGCGCATTAGCCCAGCAGCTGGTCTTAGGGAAGACCTTGGAGGAAGCCGTGAGCTTCGCTAATGCTGTAGGTGCATTGGCTGTAGGGAAAGAAGGGGCGATCCCTTCATTGCCGCAGTTGTCCGAGGTCGAGCAGTTTCTAAAACGTAAATCGCTGTAGAATAGACAGTACAGGATATTCAAGATCTATACTAGATGAGATAGGATAAGGAGCTTAAATAATGAGCAGAACAGTAACCGTTAAAAATGTGATCATCGGCGAAGGAATCCCTAAGATATGTGTTCCGCTAATTGGAGCGACCTTGTCTGAGCTGAAGCAGGAAGCGGAAGCGCTGAAAGTACTGCAACCTGATTTGGTGGAGTGGCGGACGGATTTTTTTGCTGAAGTGGAAGACGTTGCAGCTGTAAAGAACGCACTAAGCGAAATCTGTTCTGTGATTCCAGATCTGCCGCTGATTTTTACTTTTCGGAGTGCAAAAGAAGGCGGAGAGAAGCAAGTCAGCACGGAATATTACACAGCACTGAATAAAGCTGCTGCCGAGAGCGGTCTAGTAGATATAATAGATGTTGAACTATTTAATGATGAGCAGGATGTAAAGCTACTGATCGAAGCTGCTCATGTTCATAACGTGTCTGTCATTATTTCAAATCATGATTTTCAGGGTACACCTCCTAAAGAGGAGATCATCTCACGGTTATGCAAGGCGCAGGAGCTTGGCGGGGATTTGCCCAAAATTGCCGTTATGCCCCAAGATGCAGGCGATGTGTTAACTTTGCTGGAAGCTACACATATCATGAAGGAAAAATATGCAGACCGTCCGATTATAACGATGTCTATGGCGGGAGCCGGGGTGATCAGCCGTTTGGCAGGTGAAGTTTTTGGTTCAGCGCTTACCTTCGGAGCTGCACATAAACCTTCTGCACCTGGCCAGGTAGCTGTCGCTGAGCTTCGGAATACATTGTCGCTGCTGCACCGCAGTCTGTGATTTCTGCTGATTGCTATTGCCTCAAAAAAAAGGCATCCGGAGTATCCGGATGCCTTTTTCTATTTTAAAATATTGTTCGTGCGCTTACGCATTTTTTCCCGTATATACATGTACGGCATCTCTTAGAAACGCAGCGAGTCCAGGGCGGCGTTTGTCATAGTATTCGGTAAAACGTTCATCATCAACATACAATTGTGCAACACCAGCATGAGCTTCTTTGGAATAGGAATTCCAGTAGAAGGAGAGCCACTCACGGTGTAGGTCTGCACTTTTTTGCGCTAATACACTGGCAGGGTCTCCATGCTCCATTGCTTGCAAGAGTGTTTCGAACATCTCTTCCTCAAGCTGTTGTATAGCGGCATATTGTTCTTCTGTCATTCCTTTAAGCTTTTGGTTGGATTGATTAATGGTGTCATCTCCGTATTTCTCCCTTATTTCTTGGCCATATTTCTTTTCGTTGTCATCTACCAGCTTTTGTTTAAAGCCTTCGAATTTTTCAGTATCACTCATGCTAATTCTCCCTTCTTTTTGAGCCAGCGTCTTTTCGACGTTAGCGATTAATAGATCTAATTGCTGTCTTTTTTCCAGTAGCTTGTCATGATGCTCCCGCAGCGCTTTGGCTCCGTCGAATGAGGGCTCTGTCATAATAGCCTTGATACGTTCCAGACTTAAGCCAAGCTCCCGATAAAATAAAATTTGCTGTAGTAGATCTACTTCGGTACGGCCATAGATACGATACCCCGAAGAGTTGATTCTCGCCGGCTTAAGAATGCCAAACTCATCGTAGTAGCGCAGGGTCCGTGTGCTGATTCCAGCTAACTCTGCGAGCTTCTGCACTGTGTATTCCGTAGTATCACCTCCTACAAATCAAATGTACACCTTTACGTAACGTGAAGGTCAAATGGTTTTTTTAGCATATCCAAAACAGCGGCAGCTACCCTCTGAATGATCATGGGGAAGTCTGCCGCTGCTATGAATAAGTCTATAATGTTGAGCTTTGCTGCTTGAATTTATTTATGGCCCATCTGTGCTGTGAAATAATTGTGCAATTCCTCCAGCTTACGAGGGTCCGCAAGGGTTGCTTTGTCTGAGAAGTAGTGTTCAACGACAAGGTCCCAGGTAGGTACAATTTTTTGTGAGGTCATAGCCTTTATGGCTACCTTAACTGTTTTGCGTTCTTTGGCATTGGAGAAGGTATCTACGTAATGCTGTGAACGCTCAAAATCCAGATCCTTAAACACGGCGCGGAAGATCTCTGACGTCATCCGTGCATCATCCAGCGCCCGGTGTGCAGATCCAGTAGGCTCAAGCTCAAACAATGCCATCGCGCTTTCCACGCTGACATCATTGCTAAGACCACGCGCACGAAGAACTCCTTTGAGCAAATCGAAATACGTAGCGGACATCCAGTAGGATTCGTCCATCTTGTGCATGCGCACATCCTGAATGATTCGCTTCATGTCTTCGCCACCCCAGGTAAGCAGCAGAACTCCGTCTGTACTTAGATCAAGCCACTCTCTAAAAGCAGTGATGACTTTGGGGAAGCGGGCGGCAATGTCGATTTCCTCTTGAGGGATACCCGTTTTTTTCTTAATAAAGGAATTTAGGGTGGAGAAATATATAGGTTTGATCAAGGAAGAAAATTCATCCTTATACTGCAGTGAAGAGTCTAACCGGACGGCTCCAATCTCAATGACCTCCATAGGGTGCTCGCTGGCAAACTTACGGCCGTTGAATTCGATGTCCAGAATAATATAATCCACAGGTACTTGCCTCCGTTTCCATGACTGACGCTGTAGTGCTTAATACGTCGACTTCTCTATTTTAACAAAAAAAGTGATGTAATGGGGAATATGGAGACAAGCTAATATTTGCACAAAAAAATGAACCAGCACAACATCTGCGTACTGGTTCATTTAATCACTATTAAAATTTAATCCTATAAAAGATTAATGTCCTGAATCGGCAGCAGGTTCAGGCATATGAATCGGCTGTTCATTTATAACGGATCCGTCATCAAGACGAAGCCAGGTATTGAAGTCTTGAGTGCCTTTGACCAGCTCGATGACGCGTGCTCCCCGCATAAAGCCTTCTTTTCCATAAGTATTGTAGCCGGTAGCACGGCCATAAGAAAGACGTATGCCATACAGGTTGCCGCTAAAATCGTTGATATGGTCATGTCCGCAGAAGGTGCCAAGCACATCACCCATTTCCAGCAAAGCTGAGAATAAGCCCGAGTTCACCTCAGGTGAGCATACACGCTCAAACTTATGCCCATGACAGACTTGTGTAGACCAGACATCCCGATATTCGGGAATTGGAATATGGAAGAAAGCCAAGGCAGGCAGCCTGTTCTCAGCAGTCTTCGGATTCAGCCGCGCAGATTCAGCCGTCAGCCAGTTGATCTGATTCCGCCCAATCCAATTGTAGCCCGGGATATCCTCATACTCGGAGTAGCCGCCAGAGTCCAGAAAATACAAAATAGCAGCCGAGTCGTCCTCCTGATCTTTAATTTCAAGAGTGTAATTGCCCGAGCCTTCCAGCTCTTCTGGACCGGATTCGGTCAGGCAGTGGGGATGTTCCAGGGCAATTTGCATCAGTTCACTCTTTGAAATCAGAGTTTCTGTGTCATGGTTGCCGAATACAAAGGTCCAAGGAATGCCGGATCTCTCCACGGCAGCGACAGCTTCACGAAAAGCTTGTGCGGGGTGCTCGCATGCCTTGTTTCCCGGTGATACAGGACCCGTGTAAATAAGATCTCCCGTGAAAACCACAAGATCAGGTTGTTCCGCATCCAGAATGCGTTCCATCAGTGCCTCGGTAAGCTGATCCTCAGCTCTTCCATCCATCCAGTGCAGATCTGTAAATTGTACGATTTTAAAAGTGCCATCTTGCTGAAATGATAAACTGTGTCTCATTAGAATAATCTCCCTTACTATCGAATATTGAATAGCAAGCTGTGGAGGCGCCAACCACTCATTGCGCCAAGAGGGCGTTGAGGGATGACGTCGTTAGAAGCATAGCTATACGCAGGTCAGCCGATCCAGATCCGCTGAGTGCAATGATCTCCAGAGTTTCTACCGATCATAATATCATATTCCCCAGGCTCGAAGACCAACTGATCGTCTTTTCCGTAGAACATTAACATTTCTCTGGTGATTTCGAAGGAAACCACCTGTTTCTCATGCGGTGCGAGTGTAATCTGCTGGAAGCCTTTCAGTTCCTTGACCGGGCGCACGACACTTGCGCTGACGTCGTGGATGTAGAGCTGAACGGTTTCCTTGCCGGCGATGTCCGAAGTATTCTCAACTTCAATGGAGGCAACCACCCGATCCGCAGCTTCAACATTGAAGCTGTTGTAAGCAAACTTGGAATAGCTCAGGCCATAACCAAAACAGAACAGCGGGTCATTCGGGCAGTCCAGATAACGGGTCACATAACGCACATTAGGATACATAGGATCATAAGGACGTCCCGTTTGATAAGCATTGTAGTAGACAGGAATTTGCCCAACCGAGTAGGGGAAGCTCATCGATAAACGTCCGGAAGGATTATAATCTCCGAACAGCACATCGGCCAGCGAATTTCCTGACTCTGTACCCAGAAACCAAGCCTGCAGCAGAGCGTCGCTGGCATCAAGAACGGGTTTCAGCTCCAGTGGTCTGCCGCTGAATACAATGGTGACGACCTTTTTGCCGGTATCCTTCAGACGCCAGATCAGCTTCTCCTGATTGGC
Organism: Paenibacillus sp. FSL R10-2778; assembly: GCF_038593035.1. NCBI lineage: Bacteria > Bacillati > Bacillota > Bacilli > Caryophanales > Paenibacillaceae > Paenibacillus > Paenibacillus sp. FSL R10-2778. The sequence goes on from NZ_CP151956.1 coordinate 963,864, forward strand.
TGATAGGCGGAGATTGGATTTGCTTCCGCCTTCCCCGGTATCCTGCTGGTTCTCACCGACAGCGGCGAGAATTACATCACAATCCTTCAGCGCCTGGTAGGCGTCTTCAATTTCATCCTCCACATCAAAAACACCCTCAAGCATGCTTCCGAGCTCACCAGTCATGGCCGTAAAAATATTTTCGGCAGATGTTTTTTGCGAAAGGCCGGTGTAGAGTGATACAGCCGGATCTTTTTCTGTCCCGGCCCAACCGCCCAGCACATGAATGGAGGTGGCGAAAGGACCAGCCAGACCAATCTTCATGCCACGTTTAAGGGGCAAAGCATCATTGTCGTTTTTGAGCAGTACAACTGAGCTAGCTCCAAGCTCCCGTGCGGCCTGCAGATGCTCCGCGCTAGGTTTCGGAGCCTCATCCACCAGCGGATCTGCATCCTTAAATGGATTATCGAACAAGCCAAGCGCGTCCTTGAGCTCAAGCACCCGGATAACAGCTTCATCGATCAAGGCGATATCAAGCTTTCCTTCCTCGACCAGAGCAGCGCCGTGGTTTAGATAGTGAGTGGACATCATCTCAATATCCAGCCCAGCAGCCAGACTTTTCTCGGCTGCCTCACGGCCATCTATCGCGGCGCCATGGGGAATCAGCTCATTAACGGAATTGAAATCGGCGATGGTAACGCCGTTGAAGCCCCATTCTTCCCGTAAAATCCCGCGAAGAAGCTCGGAATTACCACTTGCCGGGATACGGTCAATGGTATTAAATGCGGCCATCACCATGGCCACACCAGCATCTACGGCAGCCTTATAGGCTGGCAGGTAGAACTCACGCAATACGCCGGAAGACATATCCACCGTGTTGTATTCCCGTCCGCCTTCGGGAGCACCGTAACCAGCGAAATGCTTCACACAGGCAGCGATGCGTCCTTTTTCTTTTAGGTCCTTGCCCTGATAACCCCGCACCATACTTTCGGTGACACGGGCATTCAGATAGGGATCCTCACCAGATGTCTCCATGACGCGTCCCCAGCGCGGGTCGCGTACGAGATCAGTCATGGGCGAGAAGGTGACGTGAATGCCGGCAGCCGCACTCTCCTTGGCGGCGATTTCAGCAAACCTTTCACAGGCTTCAAGGTCAAAGCTGCTGCCCATGGCCAGCGGAATCGGGAGGATGGTCCGGTAGCCGTGAATGACATCCGCCATGAAGAGCAGAGGAATCTTTTGTCGGCTGGTTTGCAAATGTCGGGTCTGTTGCTCGATTACATTCCGGGCTCCAATACCATTCAGAACACTTCCGATGCTCTCCATTACCTGCGGCTTAATATTCAGTTCCTTAAATGGTCCGGTTAAATCCACGGTATCGTCCAAACCCCAATAGTGAGGACCTAGCTGGGTTAATTGGGCCAGCTTTTCGTCCAGGGTCATATCGTTCACAAGATCTTGGATAAACGTTTTAGTCATGGTTAACTCCTTCCTCGTGAGCGCATTGAAAGTTAGTTTGTTAAATAGATGTGTAGTTCCCCGCCGGGCAGCGTAAGCATGATTTTATTAGCAAAACTTACGTTAGATAGGCGACTAAGGATGGGAGTGAACCGTTTACTCTCCTGGCACACAGCTCCGAGATGCGGAATGGGCCTGAGCTATAATCAGGTTCATTTGTTGTGAAAATCATAGCATTTCTCTCTTCGGATACAGGGCTGAGGCATAAATTAAATCAGAAGAGGATTGCATCATTAAGATGTTACATATGGAGACTGACATGTCTATGAATGAAAAGTATAAAAACGTTTCCACAAACGATACACCTCGATATTAGTCTGAACACCAAAAAAAGTCAATCGCCTTTGGAAAAACAGCTAATTTATATTTTTTTACGTGAAATATGTAACTTTAGTACTTGTAATTCAAAAATAAAATGAATTGACAGCGCATACATTTTGGGAGTATGCTTCTCACACAGAGAGTTTTACAGAAACACTGGAAACGTTTCTACAACACTCGATACACTTTTTTATGAAGGTTGGGCAAACTGTTTTTATTCTGGCTGCTGGACAAGAAAGGAAGGTAATTTATGCATGTGACTGAATGCATCTTTCAAATTGGAGGTGGGCACTTTGGCGAGACTGAAGCTTGTGGGTGGAAACATTGTTCGGGAAGTCATTAAGAACAAAGTTCTTTTTCTAATGTTGCTGCCTGTAATCGTATATTTCGTTATCTTTCACTATGCTGTAATGCCTGGAGCTTACGTCGCATTTGTAGATTACAAGCTCAATAAGGGGATTTTTGGAAGTAACTTTATCGGCCTTAAGAACTTTGAGTTTCTGGTTCAAAATGGGGATCTATGGAATATTACCAAGAATACGCTGCTCTATAATATCGTCTTTCTGGCTTTAGGTAATATCATTCAAATAGTATTTGCCATTATGTTGTCTGAGATCTCAGGCAAGTGGTTCAAAAAAATATCACAATCCGTTATCCTGTTACCGAATTTCATCTCCATGGTTATCGTCGGTGTGTTTGCCTACAATATATTCAATTTCAATTCCGGGTTTATCAATACGATGTTAACTGGAATGGGGCTAGACCGTTACGAGTTCTATTCCGATCCGGGCATCTGGAAATATATTATTGTGGCTTTCAAGATCTGGGCGGGTACCGGATATGGAATGATTGTTTATCTGGCAACGATCACAGGGATTAATCATGATCTGTACGAGGCTGCTTATATGGATGGAGCGACTACCTGGCAGCGAATCCGTTACATGACCTTGCCGATTCTGAAGCCAACCTTTATTCTGCTTCTACTGTTCGGTATGGGTGGAATTCTCAAGGGATCCTTTGACCTTTTCTATAATCTGATCGGTACGAACTCTGTACTGTATCCGCAGACAGATATCATCGATACCTATGTCTTCCGTTCACTGGTGGGACAATTCAACTTCTCTATGGGTGCCGCAGTGGGCTTCTACCAATCCTTATTCGGTCTGATCCTGGTGCTTGTAGTTAACTTTATTGTACGCAAGGTAGAACCGGACAGCGCTTTGTTCTAAGACTAGACACGAAACAGGGGTGATAAATATGGAAAAGAGTACAATCAAACAGGATTCCGGAAGCATTCTCATAAAAGCAGTCAGTTATATCTGTATCGCTATCTTTGCGCTATTCTGTTTATTTCCCTTCGCGTTGATGATCTCCTCATCGTTCATGAACGAGCAGGAAATTGTTCGTGAAGGCTACAAGCTGCTGCCGAAGGCATTTTCCTTTAAGGCTTACGAGATGCTATTCAACAACTCTACTCAGCTGGTGAATGCTTATCAGGTAACTATCTTCATCACCGTAGTGGGTACGGTACTCGGACTGTTTATGATGTCGATGGCCGGATTCGTGCTCAACCGTAAGGATTTCAAGTACCGCAACTTCTTTTCCTTCTTGATTTACTTTACAACACTATTCAGTGGCGGCTTGATTCCAACATACATCCTGATGGTTAAGCACCTGCATATGAAGGACAGCTTATTCGCCATGATTCTTCCGGGTGTAGTTGGTGCATGGTCCATCTTCCTGATGCGTAATTTCATGAAGGCGATTCCGGATTCCTTATATGAATCCGCTACCATTGACGGTGCTGGCGACTTTCGCATCTATTGGCGGATATTTATTCCGCTGGCGGTTCCATCCTTGGCTACTATTGGGCTTTTCTCAGCACTAGGCTTTTGGAATGAGTGGTATAACGGGATGTTGTATATTGACAGTCCGACGAAATATCCGCTCCAATACTTTTTGCAGCGAATGGTCAATCAGACGAACTTAGGAGCGCTAATCAACTCGGGAGCGGTCATCAATACTGCTGATCTTCCGACGCAATCCATCAAGATGGCTACAGCTGTGCTGGCCACTGGACCGATTATTCTCCTGTATCCATTTGTACAGCGTTATTTCGTAACAGGCCTCACCATCGGGGCTGTAAAGGGTTAATGGACGCAATCTTCTTTTCGAAGAGCGTTTATTATAAATGAAAGTTTCATAAATAGAAGAGAAAAGGGAGGCTTACCTAAATGAAAGGTAAAAAGATCGCGTCTTCTTTAATTGCTGTCCTCATGCTTACTGGAGCACTGACAGCCTGCACATCCAAGAACAACAATGAGCCGAGTAATGATCCGGCAGCCACGAAAGCTCCAGAGGCTTCAGCCAATGCAGGCGGAGTGGATACTTCCAAGGAAGCTAAGCTGGTGTACTACCTGTGGGGCAGCGAAGGAGTTAAAAATAAAGAAATCCTCGCTGAGATTAACAAGAAGCTCAAAGCTGATCTAAACGCTACGATTGAAGTGAAGTATATTGACTGGCCGGATATCGCTACTAAGTACCCGCTGCTATTTGCTTCAGGCGAAGAATTTGATATGTCGCATGCATCTCCCGGAGCTCCGGTGTCTTATTTCACATTGGCTAGTGAAGGCGCTCTAGTGGACCTTACAGATATGCTGGATAAAGTTGCTCCTAAGCTAAAAGCGGAAATCCCGGAAAGTGTGTGGGAGAATACAAAATACAAAGGCAAAATTTACGGTGTACCAAGTCTTTATAGCGAATACACACCTGCCGGTTATGCCTATCGTTCTGACTTGCTGAAGAAATATGGAATGGACAAAATCACTTCCATTGATGATATGGTTAAATACATGGATAATGTGGTTGCTAATGAGTCCTTCCCACCAATTAACGGCAAGGCAGAAGATGCAGCCAATATGTTCAGAATGCTCGTAGATACTACAGGGATGTGGCTTAACGCTCCTGGTATATCTTTGAATGAGCTGAATCTTGTGACCAAAAGTCCAGAGGACTACAAGACCGTCTTCCATCCAGCTTTCACTCAGGAATTTGAAGATTGGGCTGTGAAGATGCGTGAATGGGCGGATAAGGGTTACTGGAGTAAAGATGTGCTGTCTGCAACCCTAGGCAGCAAGGATAACTTCAGAGCAGCTAACTCCGCAGGTTATTTGACTCATGCTCAGGACTGGATCGGCCAATACGGTGCGGATTTGAAGGCGCAACCGGAATCAGATCCTTACTTCTTTACTTTTGCGGAAGCTAATAAGAAGATCAAACGTAAGATGGGCGTTGACAACTCGACTGTAATCAGCACGAACTCAGCTAATCCAGAGCGCGCTCTGATGGTGATCGAGAAGTTCATGACCGATGAAAGCTACTACAACCTCATCCAAAACGGTATTGAAGGCAAACAATATGTGATGGAAAATGGTGTTAAAAAGCAGCCTGCAGGCTTCAACGATAAAACGGACGGCGGAGGTTTCGCTGCTTGGTCACTTCGTAATGACAAATTCGTAGTTCCTACGGATACAGAAAACCCAATCCGTAACTCCTTATTCGCAGAATGGGATAAAGTGGCTATCGATGATCCTTACAATGGCTTCAGCTTTGATCCAACCAATGTTACAACTGAAATTGCTTCGATTTCCAACGTGAATTCACAGCTCGGTATTCAATTGATGCTTGGTAAAACAAGCAAAGATCCAAAAGCAGCTGTTGCGGAGTACCGTGATCAGTTGAAAAAAGCAGGAGTTGACAAGGTCATTGCCGAAGTAGAGAAGCAATTGGCTGCGTTTGTTCCTGTCAACTAAAGAAAGTTAAGGGGTGTAAGGGAGCTATAATTCGATATAGCTCCTTTACCCATAAATGGGGGAGTAAAGTGGATGTAAATATCAAGGATATCGCGCGGATTTCCGGTGTGGGCATCTCGACGGTCTCCAGGGTAATCAATAACAAGGGACCGGTGAGCAAGTCTACACGTGAGAAAGTGATGAGTGTGGTTAAGGAATACAATTATATTCCCAATTCCAACGCGCGGAATTTGAAAACTACACAATCTAAGAACATTGCACTTATGGTCAAGGGGATTACCAATCCTTTTTTCTCTAATATGATCAGAGAAATTGAACGGCAGGTCAATCTGCGGGGCTACCCGTTTCTTATCCAGCAAGTAGAGGATGGGACCGATGAAATCAATGCTGCAATTCAACTGGTGAAGGAGAAAAATCTGTGCGGGATTATCTTCATGGGTGGAACCTATGATCATTCTGAAGAGAAGTTCAAACAGCTGACGGTTCCGTTTGTGCTGACAACGATCACCTCAACGCAGGAAGTGAACCCGCTTATTTTTTCCAGCGTTATTATCAATGAAACGAAGGAAGCCTATAAGGCTACCAATTATTTGATCTCATTAGGTCATACGAATATCGGCTTTTTAGCCAAGTCTCCATTATTGGATGAAACCACGGGCAACCGGCGGTATTTAGGCTACAAAAAAGCACTCGAAGAGCAGGGTCTGCCCTATGATTCAGGGTTGGTTGAGGATTGTGAATACAGTCCCAGCTCGGGATTTAATGCTGCGCGGAGACTGCTCAACAAGAATAAGGGAATTACAGCTATATTTGCCGCTTCCGACACGATTGCCATCGGTGCTGCCAAAGCGGTGCTTACCGCGGGGTTATCTATCCCTGATGATATTTCGATCATTGGCTTTGACGGGATCGAGATGGCTGAATATTATCATCCTTCTCTTGATACAATCAGCCAGCCGGGTACGGAAATGGCCTTATCCAGTGTAGGTGTTCTGTTTGATCTCATTTCCGGACGTTCAAACCATCAGCATATTGTCTATGATGCGGTATTGCTCAAGCGTGGTTCCTGCAAGATGATTAAACCTCGTTAAGATCACACTATAAACCTTTATTGGAGTGGAACCGAAATGCAAGATACACTGAGAATAGGTACGATTGTACGTGGTGGAGAAGCCGTTAAGGTCATTCCACAAATTGTGGGGCATGGATTTGAATCATTTAATCTGAACTTTTGGCAGACCACCGGCGAAACCGATTTGATAGAAACGGCTGCACGACTGAGGGAGTTAGCTGCTGAACATGATTTTGTCATCTCTTCTGTGGGCATCTATGGCAATCCGCTCGCAGGCAGCGGCGACAATGCCGACACGTTGGCAAGCTGGGAGCGGCTGATTGATCATGCACATTTATTTGGCACAGATATTATAGGCGGATTCACCGGCCGATTGCCAGGTTTGTCCATTGATGAGTCCATCCCGAAGTTTACAGAGGTGTTCGGAGAACTGGCGAAGAGAGCGGCAGATCGTGGCCTGCGGATTGCTTTTGAGAATTGCGCTATGGGCGGAAACTGGCAGAGCGGAGAGTGGAACATCGCTCACAATCCTTCGGCCTGGGAGAAGATGTTCAATGCCGTTCCGGCGGATAATCTGGGATTGGAATGGGAGCCTTGCCACCAGATGATCGCATTGATTGATCCGCTTCCGCAGCTGCGCAAATGGATGGATAAAGTATTCCATGTGCATGGCAAGGATGCGACCATCGCTTGGGACATCGTTAAGGAATACGGTATTCATGGCCCCAAACCTTATGTATGGGACCGAACCGCTGGCTTCGGGGATACCAATTGGGTAGATGTAATCACCATCCTGCGCCAAGCGGGTTATAAAGGTACGATTGATATCGAAGGCTGGCATGATCCAGTGTATCGTGATGAGCTGGAAATGACCGGCCAGGTGCATGCATTGAATTACTTGAAATATTGCCGTGGTGGCAGCTTTGTGCCTAATCCGGTTTAAATGGTGCCGTATGAAAACAACCCAAAAATGACCTCGAAATCCACAGTGAAGTGGAGGATGAGGTCATTTTTTATAGTTAATCCTGATTTAATCCTGAATCAGATATCCTTGTCCCAGCTGTATTTCTTTGAAGCCAGCCAAATGGCGGGCTTGAAAGCGGATAGGGGTGCTGCCGCCAACCATAATGATATTTTGGATATCGGCAGCCCCTTCTGAAGGCAGGGAAAAGGCTCTGATATAGGCGTACTCTTCGGCTAGCGTCGTATAAATCGCGTTGATCAGCGGGTCATGTTCACCTTTTCCCATTAGATTCATGAGAATATATCCGCTTGTGTTCAACTTCGAACGGGTAATACTGAAAAATTCACGGGAGATCAAATGCCTTGGTGTACCAGCGGCAGTAAAGGCATCCAAAATGATGTAATCATATACCTGCGGGTCTTCGCCTTCAAGGATCTGACGTCCGTCACCGATCACTACGTTATCTTGACTATATCCAAAGCAGCGGCGGCTTAATTCGACTACTTGTTTGTCTAGCTCGGCTACTTTAAATCTTTTGTCCGGAAAATGTCCGGCAATTGTTCCAATTCCATGCCCAATAAGAAAAACATCCTCAAAAGAGGGGAGGTTGAACTCCATGAAGTGAATGATGGCCCGCGGATATTCAAAGAGAATCCGTTGCGGGTCATTAAGATCCATCGCACCTTGAGTGGCATGATTCGAGAACTGCATAACACGGAAGGAGCCTTTTTCACCATATAGTTCTGTTGTGTCGTAGACGGTTATTTCATGATTTTCGCTATTTCTTTGAAGCTCTGAATGCAAGTGATCAATCTCCTTATACAATACTAATTCGTTTATATTCATTGGGTGTAACCCCGACAACACGTTTAAAAAGCTTGTTGAAGTAGGCAGGATCTCCATATCCAACCTCTGCCCCAATCTCGTGAACCTTCAGGTCGGGAGCATTCTTGAGCAGATGTTTGGCTTTGCGCAGCCGAATTTCCGTGATGTAGTCCGTCAGTGTAAGTCCGGTCTCTTGCTTGAACAGCTTGCTTAAATAGCTTGGAGTCAAAAAAACCATATTTGCCAAAGTGTTCAGATCCGCATGCTGATTATAGTTAGCGGATATCCAGCGTTTTATGGTTTCTATGGCTGTGCCGGACATCTCCAGACGATGGGTTCTGATTTCGGTCAGAATGTTTGTGAAATGAGCGGTAAACATCTCCTCAATGTCGCAAAAGCTCATGCTGGACGCAATTCTGTCATCCAACCTGAGGTCGGGAGCACTTTTATTGCGGGCCTCGAATTCTTGCAGTTCCTTTTGTGCAGTTTCTTCAACCCATCGACAGACCCGGAGAATTTGGTCAGGACCGGCTTGTTGTGCTTTCAGCACTGAGAACAGGTCATGAATCCATTCTAAGACGCCTGTCACATTCAGAATCTGCAGGTTATGGATCAGCGGTTCTCTAATTGTATTAAAGTGATCCAGGAGGTTCATCTCCGGCTGTTGAATATTCTGAATATTCGCGTAATGTACAGGCTCCGGATTATATATGCCCATGTTGCAGGCTTGTTTAGCATCTAGGTATGCCTGTCTAAGCTTGGATACCTCATTATAACAACCGCTGGTACCTACATGTAGGATCTTTCCGTGTGCAGATATCCGCATAATGTCACCGATATCTTTTAAATCGTTGTCTGACAGCGGCTCAGCAGAATATACAATCCAGACGTAGAGTCCTTTTTGAATCTCCAAGCTGTCGAAGCTCAACGCCTTCTCTTGCCGCAGACTGTCTGCGCAGGAGCAGACGGTTTCTCTGGCGCTCCCTTTGAGGACAAAGACCGAGAAATAAGGCTGGGGCAAGGTAAGGCTGGATAATAGGAGAGGGGAAGAGGGCTCTTCGATATGTAAGACTGTCAATAAAAGCCCGGAACGGTGGCGTTCTTCCTTGTCGCGCGCGAGCTGCCGTTCTTTGTCTAGCCGATAAAGCAGCTCGAACAGCTGCTCTTTATTAATTGGTTTTAATAAATAGTCTACAGCTGAGCTGCGGATGGCTTCTCGGGCATAATTAAATTCAACAAATCCACTCATTAGAATAGAGTAGATCTGCGGATGGGTGGCTTTTAACTGTTTAATCAGCTCCAAGCCATTGATTTGCGGCATACGAATATCTGTAATCACAACATCAAGTTGAAGTGTGCTTAACTTATCTAATAGATGTTTTCCGTCGGAGTAGGTGCCGATGACCAGAAATTCGGCGCTTTCTTTACTGATCATTCGGGCCAGTCCTTCGCGGATTAAGATCTCATCATCCACAATCGCAATACGCAGCAATCTGAGCAGCCCCTCTCCTAAATAAATTCATCTTCACTGTATTTAGCGTTAATATCCGCAATGCGCAGGGTAACACGAGTGCCGATTCCAAGCTCACTCTCAACAAGCAGACCAAACGAACTGCCGTAATGCAGGCGAATTCTTTCATTTACATTTCGTAGTCCAATCCCGAACCTTTCATTGTCCGTTCCAGTCTGCAGACTATTGTTTAAGGAACGAAGGGTGGTTTCATCCATACCGATCCCATCATCTTCTACACAGAATACGGCATCTCCATGCTCGCTCCATGCGGTGATGCTCAAGGTGCCCAGTCCTACCTTTTGATCCAAACCGTGAAAGACAGCATTTTCTACGACCGGTTGAAAGACAAGCTTAATAACAGGAAGATGAAGGAATTCGTCCGGCACGTCGATGTTAAGTCTGAACTTGTCTGGGAATCGGATTTCCAGCAGCTGATAATAATTTCTCACATGATCCAGCTCTTGTCTAATTGTAACAGCCTCTTCGTTTCGGACAATGCTGTAACGCATTTGAAGCCCAAGTAAATAGGTTAGCTTCGCCACACGTGGATCATCATTGCTCTCTGCAAGCATGCGGATGGATTCCAGCGTATTATAAATAAAATGGGGATTAATCTGGTTTTGAAGCGCCCGCATATCAGCCTTTTGCTTCCGTTTCTCCGTGATGGACACTTCTTGTAACAGATCTTTGATCCTTATGATCATCCGATTAAAATGACTGCCCAGCATCCCAATCTCATCATTATATTTGGAATGCTGCCAGACATCCAGATTACCATGCTGCACCCGTTTCATTAAGCGGACCAAGGATTTAAGGGGTTTGGTCAGGGCATGGGAAATTATAGTCGCAACAAAAAGTGCAAAAGCAATGATAATCAGTGTGGTCAAGATAAGCGTATTACGATTCTTTTGTACAGGGGACAGGATACGTGTTAAAGGAATCGTAACCATAGTGGTCCACCCGGTCTGTTTCGAGACGGTATACACTGCAAGATAAGACTGGCCATTCAAGTCTATTTGAAAATGATCCTGCTGCTGATTTACTTGCTGCAGCAACAGCTTTGTATTCAGAGTTTGTGTATCGGCAGCCAGATTCGGAACCGCGGAATCTTCACTGGCATAAATCAGATCTCCATTGTTATCTACAATGAACGTGTTTCCTTGCGTAACTGCATTTACGGGATCGATAATGCCCTTAAACAGATTGATGTCTACATCGAAAACGAGAATTCCTATATTCTGCAATGTGCTTACAGAGTTAATTGTACGCAGAACACTAAAGACCTCTTTATGGACATTCGAGTTGGTGCGGATCGTATGTCTGCCCTGAATGACAGGCGCTGCTCCGGCATCTTCACTCATGGTTCTCCATTTGGCTAATCGTTCCTCTGGATACAGTTCATTAATTCCAGCGTCTTTATCATAAAAGACAGAACCGTACTGATCCACCAAATACACGGCAATGATCTCTTCCTTAGTATGATTCAAATAGCTAAGGAACATCGCCATGCCCGTATTTTTTTCCCAGTCGGTATTTTGCTGTGTCAGGTAGACTTGCACATCGGTGTTATACAGCGGCAGGGCTGTATATCTTTTGAGGTCGGCAATATATCGGTCGATGGTATCTGAAGCATTCGATGTCATTTGACCCGCACCGTCAGTCGCATTCACAAGAACCGAGTTGAACATGGAGCGGGACGATAGATAACTTACATAAGTGATCGGCAGAGAGATCAGAAAGACAAAGATAACGATCAGCTTGCGCTCCATCGGTAGATTGGCAAGGAACAACCACATTTTGCGTAAAGTTAACCGGATGTATGATAGCATTTGCGTTGTTCCTTTCCTGTAATAAGCTACCTACCTTATTTGACCGCTCCACTGGTTACGCCTTCAAAGATGTAACGCTGCAGGAAGAAATATAGAATTACTGTTGGCAGCAGGATAAGCAGAATAGCCGCACAGATTAAATTCCATTCCCCCGAATTGACTCCTTGAAAACGCATTAGGATCGTCGTAACTACACCAAGGCTTTGTTTCGGCATGTAGAGGTAAGGGATGTACATGTCATTGTAAATGCTAATGGTTTTCAGAATAATCAAAGTAGCCGTAGCTGGCGTAAGTAAAGGGAAAATAATCGACCGATAGATTCTGAACAGAGAGGCACCTTCTACCATCGCACTTTCATCGAGATCCACGGGAATATTACGGATAAATTGCAGATATAAAATAATTTGAATTACATCCGCTCCAATATAAAGCACGATCGGGGCGCCAAGTGTATTGTAAAGCCCCATGCTTTTGATGATACCAAAAGTCGCCACTTGTGTCGTGATACTAGGAATAATGGTGGCTACTAGATATGCACCAAAGACTACGGGTTTCAATTTGAAAGAGAAGCGTCCCAATACAAATGCTACCATAGTGCCGAACAGGATGTTCAGAATTAAAGTAATAGCTATAATGATTAACACATTACCAAATCCGTTAAGTAGACCCCCGCGCTGGAAAACGGCAGTGAAATTATCGAAATTCAAAAAGCTTTTTGGCAGTGCCATGGAGCTGCTGCTGTTAAATTCGTCAGTGGATTTAAAGGCATTGACGATGACCACATACGGAGGAAAGAGTACAACAAATACGCCGATAAGCAGCGAGAAGTATTTAATAACATCTGTGAAGCGAAATTTGGAGTATGTCATATCTATTTGTCCCCTCCCCGGCTTAGAACTAGTTGCTGTACTAACAGTACGACGACGACAAAGAAGAGCAAGATAATACTCATGGCAGAAGCGAGGCCGTAATTATTGTAAGCAAATGCAGTATCTACAACTTTTTGTACGTATGTTTCGCTGGCGCCTGCGGGGCCGCCCTTGGTCAACACGAAGGGGAGATCGAATACTTCCAGTGCCCCTGTGACGGTAAGAAATAAGTTAAGCTGGATGACTGGCTTCATATTCGGTAAAGTAATTCTCCAAAGTGTTTGAAAAGGTCCGGCACCATCGATCTTTGAGGCCTCATAGATATCGTTTGGAATGGCCTGTAAGGAGGCGATGTAGATTACCATGTTATAACCCATGAAACGCCAAAATCCTGTGGACGCCAGAGAATAGTTAACCAGTCCTTCTGTTCCAAGCCAACTGGTCTGTCCTAGTCCGGTAAGACCAATGCTATTCAGGAACATATTCAGAGAGCCATTGGTGGTGTCAAAGACATAACCAAACATAAAGGCGACGGCGACACCGTTCATAATGTAAGGGAGGAACAGTAAGATTCGAAATGCATTTTTTCCTTTTAACTTACTATTGAGCACAATCGCAAAATAAATAGCGACGATATTCTGGAGAATTCCCATCGCGAAATAAGCAAAGTTATGGGTAAATACCTTGAAAATATCGGGGTTGGAGAAGACTTCGCGGTAATTATCGAGACCGACCCAAGGCTTCTCAGGGCTATAGCCATCCCAATTCGTAAAGCTGTAATAAATCAGCTTGAGTGCCGGATAATACGTGAATGTTGCGAGCAGCAACAAAGGAATCGTGAGGAAGGATACAATGATAATCGTCTTCTGTTTGTTATAGGAAAGTGTTCCGAACATCGCTAGCCCTTCTTTCATAAAAACGTGGTATGGAAAGGCAAAATGGATTATCCGTAAAAGCAATAATCCATTTTGCTCCGTAGTGTACTTCGAATCAAAAGCTCAAATTAATAACCGAGGTCCTTCTTGGCTTTAGCCCAAGCTTTATTCCACTTGTCTAATACGGTTTGTGGATCTTTGGCAAGTACAAATTCCTGTACAACAGCAGGGAGATCCAGCTGTGCCTTGTTGCCGATTTCTGTAACCTTTGCATCGTCAACAGTTCCTTCTACCAGTTCTACTCCGGTAGCTTGGAATTCTTTCAGCTGAGTCAGATTGGATTCCTTGCCTTTTAATGGAGAGATAAAGCCGGCGAAATCCTCATAACCTGAATCCTCAATCATCCATATTACGAAGGCTTTAGCTGCCTCTAAATTTTTGCTGTTTTTGGCAACGGCATAGAAGAAGTCAGGGCTAAGGGTAGCGGATGGTTTACCCGAATTGTCATAAGGGAATGGGAAGAAGCCAACATTGTCTGAAGAAGCGCCTGCTCCGATAACTTGGTTAATAACCCAGTTGCCAAGATAGTACATGGCGAATTTGCCGGAAGCGATGTCCTTTTTCGATTGCTCCCAGTTGGTGGAGTTGATGTCTTTTTCCAGATAGCCTTTTTCATTGAGCTCTCTAAGTAGGCTGAAAGCTTTGCCATAACCGTTGTCCATAGTGAACGGTGTTTCAGAGTTCAGCTTAGCATTTGGAAAATCAGGATTGCCTTCAATTAAGCGTGGTGTGTCATAAGCCCAAGTACCAAGTGGCCATTTGTCTTTAAAGTTAGAGGACATTGGAATAACACCTTTTGCTTTCAGCTTCTCGCAGGCAGCCAGGAATTCATCCCAAGTCTTAGGCGTTTCGGTGATGCCGGCATCAGTGAATGCTGTTTTGTTATAAACAATACCGGAAGTAGAGTTCCCTGTAGTAATTCCGTAAAGCTTACCATCAAAGGATTTGAAGTCTTTAAAGGTGATCTGATCGTTCAAGCCGAGATCATCCAGTGAAGCAAAATATTTCGGCAGGTCGGAGTTAGGGATGGAAGGAATAAACATAACGTCTGGAAGCTCGCCGCTGGCCATTCTGACTTTAGCCTGTTGGTTATAGTCGGTTTGGGAAGCTTCGAATTCGACTTTAATGTTCGGGTATTTTTCATTAAAGCGCTTTAAATATTCGTCATATTCTTTGCCGATCATGTCTGTTCTGTTAGTTAGGAAGGTGATTTTGCCGCTGATATCAGCTCCTGCTGCAGGTTCGGCAGTTGCATTCGTGTCACCGCCGGTATTCTCTGCGTTAGTTGCTGCGGGCTTTTCAGTTGCGGCAGCACCGTTATTCGTGGTGTTGTCATTATTCGAACCACAACCAGCAAGTGTTGAAGATAAGACCATAATCATAACAAAGGATAACGAAAATAACTTATTTCTCATAGTTTAATCCCCTTTTCGTTTTTATTGTTAGCGTTTACATGAACATTATAGCTTTATCGAAGCCGTTAATAAATGTATTGTATTATTATTTATTGTCTTTATTTGTTTTGTTTCTGCGTTTATAATTAGCATGTACCTAACAATCAGATAACAAAATACAAAGAATATCAAAAGGGTTCAATGAATTAATTGAAGTCTTATGCTATTTTTGAGAAGTCTATGCTTACAAAACTTTAGGCATCTGCTTCCGAAGCGAGTTTTGCGCGAAGTCATTCAGAGAAGTCTATGCTTACAAAACTTTTAGGAGGTATTATGAAACATTTGCATATGGATCTTGCGAAGTGGGAATTTAGAGGCTGTGGTGATGAGGAGTGGCTTCCGGCGACTGTGCCAGGTACAGTCCATACGGATTTACTAAAGAACGGGAAGATTTCAGACCCCTTTTATGGAACAAATGAACATGATCTACAGTGGATCGATAAGAAGGACTGGGAATATCAAACCTCGTTGCAGTTGGGGGAAGAGTGGCAGGAGCTTGCTTGTACGGAGCTAGTTTTTGAGGGACTGGATACTTATGCAGATGTGTACGTGAATAATGTACATGTGCTCGCTGCTGATAATATGTTTCTGGCATGGAAAGTGGATGTCAAAGATCAGTTAAAGACTGGAGAAAATAATATACGGGTGAAGTTCCGCTCTGTGGTTAAGGAAGATTTACCGAAATTAGCGAAGCTGGGTTACGCGCTGCCTGCCTCGAATGATCAATCCGAGCTTGGGGGATTAGATGAACAACGGATTAGTATTTTTGCGCGCAAAGCACCTTATCATTACGGCTGGGATTGGGGCCCGCGTTTCTTGACCAGTGGAATATGGCGTGCGGCAGCTCTGGTGGGACGTGACACCGTTCAAATTACAGACCTCTATATCCGTCAAAATGTGATTGCTAAGGAAGAAGCTCGCCTGACCGCAATTGTAGAAGTGGATGCTCCTGCTGCTTGGCGGGGAATGCTGCGAATAAGTGCCGATGGTTTGGAGTGGATGCAAGCGGTTACTTTAGAAGAAGGCAAGCAGCAATTAGAGATGAATATTGTTATATCCGAGCCACAGCTCTGGTGGTGCAGAGGGTTCGGAGAGCCTCATTTATATACATTCCAGGCAGAATTGATACAAGATGCGGAAGTAGAGGTTAGCAAAAGTGTAAAAACCGGACTCCGCAGTATTGAATTGATTCGGGAGCGTGATGCCAAAGGAGCTTCGTTTTCTTTTGCGCTGAATGGAGTTTCCGTCTTCGCCAAAGGTGCCAATCATATTCCAAATGACAGCTTCACCACAGAAGTAACCGAGGAGCGGTATCGGCATGAAATTGCCACGGCAGTAGAATCGAATATGAATATGCTGCGCGTTTGGGGTGGCGGTATATATGAAGAAGATATTTTTTATCAGCTCTGTGATGAATACGGACTGCTGGTCTGGCAGGACTTTATGTTCGCTTGCAGTATGTATCCCGGAGACGAGGCGTTCCTTGAAAATGTGAAAAAAGAAGCCGAATACAACGTCAAAAGATTGCGCAATCATCCCTGCATCGCCTTATGGTGTGGCAACAACGAGATTGATTCGGCCTGGTCACAGTTCGAGGAAAATATGGGCTGGGGCTGGAAAGAAAAACTCGGCGCTGAGCAAAGAACGACAATGTGGGCCGATTATATTAAAATCTTCCACCGTATTCTGCCGGAGGCTGTAGCCGCGTTCCATCCGGGAGTGGACTACTGGCCGTCTTCGCCGCTGCGGGAGCTGACTGGTGATATTAATCAGCATGCGACACGGATTGTGGGCGAAGGGGATGTGCATTACTGGGGCGTGTGGCACGGGATCGAGCCTTTTGAGAACTATAATACAAAGGTTGGCCGCTTCATGAGTGAATATGGCTTCCAGTCGTTCCCGGAACTAAAAACGGTAATGAGCTATGTAGAAGAGCAGGATTTGGAGCTTACCTCAGAGGTGATGCTGGCGCATCAGAAGAATGGTCGCGGTAATCTGCTGATCAAAGAATATATGGATATGTATCTGCCGCAGCCAAAGGACTTCAAAGCCTTTTTATATATGAGTCAAATCCTGCAGGCCGAAGCGATCCGAATCGCGATTGAAAGCCACAGAAGAAATAAACCTTATTGTATGGGCACTTTATACTGGCAGATGAATGATTGCTGGCCGGTGGCTTCTTGGGCGGGCATGGATTATAACGGGCGCTGGAAAGCCCTGCAATATACCGTGCGTTCAAGCTTCAAAGATGTTCTGTTGTCTATCGACGGTACAGACCGTGAGAAGGTAGACATTCATGTCGTATCTGATTTAAGAACAGCAGTGAGCGCTGAGTTGGTGCTTACTTTGTATCAGTTTAACGGTTCGGTGCTGCGAGAGTGGGCACATCCCGTTGAGCTGGGAGCTGATTCTGCTGCTATCGTATTCTCGTCTCCTGTGGCAGAGCTGCTAGAAGGTCAAGGGGTGGGTGATGTATTGCTTGGAATTTGCTTGCAGGCGGATGGCCAGGTGATAGATCACAAGCTGCATTATTTTACTCCGGAAAAAGAAATTCCATTGCAGCGCTCAGTAATTACCGTGCTGGAAACTCCAGAGAGCGGTGGATTAAGCTTCACCGTGACCAGTGATGTATTGGCTAGAGGTGTATACCTGACTTCGGAAGAGGAAGGAATATTCTCTGACAATTATTTTGACCTTCTCCCAGGTCAGACCAAGACGATAGAGTTCTCACAACGCGGGAACGATGGAAGAGACTGGATTCCTGCCGCACCTAAAGGGCTAAAGGTTCAATCGATGGTTGATTTTGTGAGCGAAGATTTGCTGTAAATCCTAAGGAGAGAAGGACTGGCACATGGGGATTTTAGTTCAGGAAGATAAGGGATTATTCCATTTACAGAGCGCAGGGATGAGTTATATTCTTCAGCTTGTTAATGATTATCCGGCACATGTGTATTGGGGCAAGAAGCTGCGTAGTGGCAGCAATTTGGAAGGGCTGTTGAATCTGGGAGGAAATAGGGGTCTCGACCGGCTCCCGCAGGAATATCCCCAATACGGCACGGGAGATTTCAGAACACCTGCTTATCAAGTTAGGCTCGAAGACGGCACTCGTATTACAGAGCTGAAATACAGCGGGTACCGGGTAGTTGAGGGTAAACCCTCACTGCCGGGTCTGCCATCTGTATATGTTGAGTCTGCGCAAGAAGCACAGACGTTGGAGCTTACACTTAAGGATGATTACGCCAAGCTGAGTGTTATTTTGCGCTATACGGTTTTTGAACATACCAACGTAATCACCCGCTCTGTGGAGTTCACCAATGCGGGGGAAACACAGCTGCGATTGCAGCGTGCACTGAGTGCTAGTGTCGATTTCTCGTCTGGCGATATGGATATGATCTATTTGGCAGGAGCTTGGTCAAGGGAAGGTAATCTGACCCGTAGACGTCTGGTGCAAGGGGGTACGACCATTGGGAGCCGCAGAGGGATGAGCAGCCACCAGTTAAATCCATTTGCAGCGCTGGTGAAACCTGAAACGGATGAAAATCATGGAGAGGCCTACGGCTTCAGTCTTGTATATAGTGGAGGCTTTGAAGCTGAGGCAGAGGTCGATTCCTTCGGGATGACCCGGTTTACGATGGGGCTGAATTCTTTTGATTTCGCCTGGCTGCTGGAGCCAGGCGAACAATTCCAGACCCCAGAAGTAGTGATGGTGTATTCTTCCGAGGGGATCGGGGAAATGTCGAGAACCTATCATCGCTTGTACCGGACCCGTTTATGCAGAGGGTTATATAGAGATAAGGAACGGCCCATTCTCGTCAACAATTGGGAAGCCACCTATTTCAACTTCGATGCGGATAAATTGGAGTCGATTGCGGCGGAAGGAGCGAAACTCGGAATAGAGCTATTCGTGCTGGACGACGGCTGGTTTGGCAAAAGAGACGCAGATAACTCCTCTCTCGGAGACTGGGTAGAGGATCTGCGCAAGCTTCCTGGCGGATTATCTGATGTGGCGCAGCGTGTGAACAATCTAGGCTTGCAGTTTGGCCTCTGGTTCGAGCCGGAGATGATCTCGCCAGACAGCGAGCTCTATCGTAAGCATCCCGACTGGTGTCTGCATGTGCCGGGACGCCGCCGTAGCGAAGCCCGCTGGCAATTGGTGCTGGACTATACTCGGGAGGATGTACGTCAGTACATTTATGAGTCACTGTCCCGGATTTTCTCGACCGTGCCCATTAGTTATGTGAAATGGGATATGAACCGTTGTTTAACGGAGATTGGCTCTGCAGAGTTACCTTCTGAACGCCAAGGGGAAACCGCTCATCGTTATGTGCTTGGTCTGTATGAGCTATTGGAGCGAATAACTTCAGAGTTTCCGCATATCCTGTTCGAGAGCTGCTGTAGTGGTGGTGGCCGCTTCGACCCAGGCATGCTGCATTACATGCCGCAGACCTGGACCAGTGACGATACCGATGCTGTGGAACGACTGAAGATTCAGTATGGAACAAGTCTGGTGTATCCGGTTAGTTCGATAGGCGCGCATGTGTCTGCCGTGCCGAATCATCAGGTAGGACGGATCACCCCGCTGTCTTTTCGTGGAGATGTAGCTATGTCCGGTAATTTCGGTTATGAGCTGGATCTTACGAAGTTTACAGACGAAGAGAAGGAACTTGTGAAGGAGCAGGTTGCGAACTATAAACAAATCCGCAGTCTTGTGCAGCAAGGGAATCTGTACCGGCTGCAAAGCCCGTTTGAGGGCAATGAGACAGCATGGATGTTCGTGTCCGATGATCAGCGAGAGGCATTAGTTTATTACTTCCGGGTAATGGCTGTGCCGCACCCGCCCCGCCGTAGCCTGAAGCTGAATGGTTTAAATCCGGAGCTGGATTACATTCTGGAGGCAAGTGGTGAGGTTTACGGTGGTGATCGGCTAATGCAGGCTGGACTGGCTCTGCCGGATATCCAGCAGGATTTTGTTAGCGGATGTTATAAATTGAAGGTGCAGGAATAGAGTTTATTGCAAGTCACCAGCAAGCCATGAGCAAGCTATGAGCAAACAATGGGCAAGTCACCAGCAAGCCATGAGCCTAGCTAGTGGTTTGCTTTTTTTTGTTCAAAGATGAATTTGAATCAGCTGAAGCTGCGGATGGCAAGGCAGCCTTGATCGTATCCACCTCCACACATATATTTCTCCTGTTATGGCATCCTGTGCAGCTACCCTTGTGCATGACGCTATAGCTTTTTTGCATGTTCATATTCCGTTCATATTGAGGTCATAGAGAGTACATCTTCATTGGTTAATCTTAGCTTAGCAGTTAGTTATGGTAGTCCAAAACACAGCTGATGACAGGAGAAGATACGAGTGGAAATAAAAGAAAGAATGAAAATGAAGGCGGGCACGAGAACAAGTAAAATACTAAACATACTACTTAAAGTAGTAGGAGCAATAATCATCGCAATCGTGCTTTTTCTCGCTATTGTCTATACAGTTAATTTAATCAGCAATAAATCGGAACAAAATAAAATAGAACCCTATGGTCAGTTAGTACCCGTAGATGGGAAAAACATGAATGTTTATATTCAAGGAAAAGGTGAAGAAACAGTCGTGCTACTACCGGGTTATGGCACAGCAGCGCCAGCTCTTGATTTTAAAGCATTAATAGATGAACTGTCGCCGTTTTACAAAGTTGTCATGATTGAGCCTTTTGGGTATGGATTAAGTGATCTGACCAAAAAGGAGCGCAGCACAGAGAATATTGTAAGTGAAATTCATGAAGCTTTACAGGCTCTTAATATTGACCGTTATATTCTAATGGGCCACTCTATTTCAGGGATATATGGACTAGATTATGTTAACAAGTATGAAAATGAAGTGAGTGCATTTGTCGGGCTTGATAGTAGTGTTCCATCGATAAGCGAGAGGAAGATCGAAGCTTCGGAATTAAGAGCTATAAATCTGCTCAAAAAATCCGGTTTAATCAGATTGCAAATGAAATTTAGTGCTGACCCAATTGCTGAACTACCATTTGATGATAAAACAAAAGAACAAATGAGACTGATCAATCGCAAAAACATATTTAATCCCACCCAATTAAATGAAGCTGGAATGATGTATTCTAATTTTAAATCAGCTGAAAGCTTAACATTTCCTAAAAATCTTCCTCTTATTTTCTTTATACAAGCGAATCAACCAGCAACGGATAGATGGATACCAGAGCATGAAAAGCAAATCAAGGACTCTGTGCATGGAAAAATAGTGAAGTTTGAAGAGGGACATTATTTATATCGCACTAAAGCAAAAGAAATCGTAAAAGACTTTCAGGCATTTATGAAAGAAATAAAATAAGTGCTGCCGTCGAGCCGACCGGATTTCAGGATTTCCTCTGATTTTCGTTCGGGTTTTTATTATTCTGTAAGATATGGGGGAGTGCCACCAGTTAACGATGCTCCAATCATTATGGTCTGGTCTGGGATAAGAATGAGAAGGCGCCTTCTACATATGATGGAGAGTTCCCTTGGTTGCTTCTAGGTTCCTAGGTACCCTGCTTCGGATCGGACTCAGTAGTCCTTATTTGCTAAAAAAGAGGCAATTGGGACTACTTTCGGACCCCAGCGACGTTATTGGCTAATTATCGCGACCATATAGGGTGTTTTGGAGTAAATAGCTGCACCTGGGTCCGATACCATCTCAAATATGCGTTTTTTTCGCAAATAGTGGCTATACGGTCCGTAAGTAAATAGGAAGTAGGGGTGGTATGAAAGAGTATGAGAAAGTATGAGGAAGTATGAGGTAGTATGAGGGGGTTTCACCAGTTAACGATGGTCTAATCTTTAGGTTTGGTCTGGGATAAGAATGAGAAGGCGCCGACTACATATGATGGAGAGTTCCCTTGGTTGCTGCTAGGTTCCTAGGTACCCTGCTTCGGATCGGACTCAGGAGTCCTTATTTGCTAGAAAAGAGGCAATTGAGGTTACTTTCGGACCCCAGCGACGTTATTGGCTAATATCGCGACCGGATGGGGTGTTTTGGAGTAAATAGCTGCACCTGAGTCCGATACCATCTCAAATATGCGTTTTTTTCGCAAATAGTGGCTATACGGTCCGTAAGTAAATGGGTAAGTACGACCAGTGGCGAGTAACCAACTAATCGAATGGGTGAGTACGACCAGTGGAGCGTGACCAACTCATCGAATGGGGGAGCCTCACCAGTGGCACACGGAGCAACTCATCGAATGGTACTTTCCAATGATCGCCGGCTGACTCGCTAATTATCCGTAGTTTCCAGTAATCTACGGTGAGCCCTATCTTTCCACAACCTCCATAAATCCCACAATGAACACCACGGTAGCCTTTTTTAAGCTAGAGCATGTCCTATTTCCCTATAATCCACATTGACTTGGGTTTGTCACACCCCTATGATGATTATTAATATAAAAATATATGACACGAAGAGGAGCGAAACATCATGGCTTTGGAGATCGAACGCAAGTTTCTGCTGCCGGAATTTCCGGAGCAGCTGATTCAAAAGGGAGAATTGAAGATTGTTACCCGTCATAATATCGATCAGACATATCTGGCGATAGATGGTGGTCAAGAGCTTCGCGTGCGTAAAATTACGGATCTGGACTCAGGTGAGGTAACCTACACGCATACGTTTAAGGATGGCAAAGGGATCAAACGCGAAGAGATCGAATATTTTATCTCAGAGGGTTTATATAATCAGATGATCGAAGCGGTAAATGCGGTAGCTTTGGTCAAAGAGCGAATTACAGCGGTGTGGAATGGCACAACGGTTGAGATCGACGTATATTCCCAGCTGAAATTGTCCGTATTGGAGGTTGAATTTGAATCTCTGGAGGAAGCGGAAAGCTTTAAAGAGCCGGAATGGTTCGGTAAAGATGTTAGTACAGAACGGCAGTACAGCAACAAAACGGTCTGGAGAGAGCTGCAAAATAAGACAAAGAATTAACGGACTTTAGCGCGTAAACGTGGTAGTATATAGGGAAAACAAGCAGAAATAGCTTTATCATCCCTAGCTAGCTTAAGGATAACGTTTAGGGTGAAACTTATAGTTAATTATAAGAATTTATAAGTGGTGCAACTATAATAGCCTTATATTTCTGCGAGAAACAGTTGTCTTCTATATAGGACGACAACATTGTTTCTTCTTATCATATATTCTTGTCATATATTCTTGTCATATATTAACGAGGGGTTCAGGAGGATGAGCATGAAGTTTATAAGCACAAGAGGTAATGTGGAACCTAAAGGTTTTATTGATACGGTGTTGATGGGTCTTGCGGACGACGGTGGGCTGATGGTTCCATCCGAGATTCCAGTGGTTTCAGCAGCAACGTTGGAAGAGTGGAGAAGTCTTAGCTATCAGGAGTTGTTCCTGAAGATTGTTGCCTATTACACCAATGATGAGATTCCTTACGAGGATTTGCAGGAAATGGTCAACACCAGTTATGCCAATTTCCGCACACCTGAAGTAACACCTATACACCAAGTGGATGATTCTTTATATGTCCTTGAATTGTTCCATGGGCCTACTTTTGCTTTCAAGGATGTAGCGCTGCAATTTATGGGTGAGCTGTATTCATATATTTCCAAAAAACAAAACAAAATCATCCACATCCTCGGTGCAACCTCTGGGGATACTGGAGCGGCGGCCATTCAAGGTGTACGCGGCAAAGAAGGCATCAAGATCTGTATTCTCCATCCACATGGTAAGGTAAGTAAAGTGCAGGAGTTGCAGATGACTACGGTGGACGATAGCAATGTATTGAATTTGTCTGTTCATGGTAACTTTGATGATTGCCAGAAGGTGATTAAGGATCTGTTCGCAGATCTGGACTTTAAAGGTCGGTATCATCTGCGTGCAATCAATTCCATTAACTTTGTGCGGATTCTGGCGCAGACTGTTTATTATTTTTATGCATATCTGCATGTCGATGGCAGCAACGAGAAGAAGATTAATATCAGCGTGCCTTCCGGTAACTTCGGTAATATTTTCTCGGGCTATTTGGCTAAGCAAATGGGGCTTCCTATTAACAAGCTGATCATTGCTACGAATGAAAATAATATTTTGGAGCGTTTCGTGAATACTGGCGAATACAAACCAGGTAATTTCACAAGCACTTACAGCCCTTCGATGGACATCCAAGTGGCAAGTAATTTCGAACGGTATCTGTATTATCTGGTAGGCGAGGATTCTGAGAAGTTATCCGCGTATATGTCTAAGCTGCAAACCGAAGGCAAGATTACGGTTGAAGGCGAGGCGCTTCAGCAGGTGCAGAAGGATTTTGCAGCGCTGGGTGTAAAGAATGATCAATGCTTGAATACGATCGCTAAGTATCAAAAAGAATACGGCTACCTGCTTGATCCACATACAGCATGTGGAATCGCGGCTTACGAAGCTTTTAATGGCCCGGATGAGATTGGCATTACCTTTGCGACTGCACATCCAGCTAAGTTCGATGAGGCAATTACTTTGATCGATATTAAGCAGGAATTCCCGGCACAGATTAAAGCATTGTTCGAGATGCCACAACATCAAACCGTAGTGGATCATGACAAGGATGAAATCGTGCGTCAGCTGCAAGCTTTTTACGGATTGTAATATCATATACAGTCCTACTTCACAGCACAGCCCCCGTTCTTGGGATAAGGACGGGGGCTGTTTGTGCGTTTATAGTAGCTTCTAACATTAACGTTGCGGCGTACGGGTCTGCTCCCTAGCTTTTTCACAAAAAGCAGCGACCTTGTAAGAGACATAGTACGACAGCATTTTTTCAGAATCGGTAAAGTCGGTGTCCAGCAGTCTGCTGATAAGATCGAGCTTATATCTGAGTGTATTCCGGTGAATGTACAGCTCGTCTGAGGTAATCTGCATGTTCCGGTTATTTTTGAGATAAACGTAAAAGGTATGATACAGATTGGACTGGTGCACAGTATCGTATTCTTGAAGCTTGAGCAGCTCTGGATGGTAGTAGTTATTATCCTCGTTAAACACAACATCAGCAGAGAGCATCTCATAGAGCTGGATATCTGAATAGTAAGTCAGCTGCTGCTGCGGGCTGAGAATGGTACCGATCCGAATAGCGTTTCGGGAGTGAAGATAGTGTCTCCTACATTGCGTAAGATTAGTGAACATATTGCTGATGCCAAGCGAGATGCCGGTTTGGGCTAGAAATTCCTGCAGCTGCTTATTTACAAGCTCTTTGGAGAGATTTCCATCATGGATCATTACAATCTGCCCGTCATAATAGGTGGAAGGACTGCCCGGAAAAAGCTGTTGCAAACGTTCTCTTAAATAATCATCATAACGGCCTGAACCTTCATACCAGGTAAGATCGAACAGCAGCACAAGCAGCTGATTCCCGAACTTTAGTCCTGCACTCCGCATCCTGTCCTGAATAATCCGGTTGTCCTGAAGCTGTTCCTCTAGCAATGCGCAGATAAAATCTTCAACTTTTATATTTTTGGCGTTGCGATAGTAGCTATTTTTGCCCATCTCTTCGGCAAGTATGGTAGCGGTGATGGACAGCAGCTCGTTATCTCTGGCACGAAAAGGATTTGTGCATCCTAGAAGCAATACATTGCCGATTTGTTTGCCGGCTACTTTTATTTTGGAGATCAGTTTGGAGTTTGATGTTTCCTCGCAGGTTACCTCATAAGATTCATCGCTTTGTTTCCCACGCTGGACACTGTTCATTTTGCTCACAGCCGCAATGAAGTCGTAAGAGCAATAACCTTTGCGGATATTATCACTCCATATGTAATCGTCGATATCGGAAAGGTCAGAGTGAGCTACAATTTTGAAGCTGCAATCAAATACAATGACGGGATTCTGCAGTAGCTCGGCAGCTGTCTGTACGATAGCTGAAAGGCCTGCACCTGAAATGTATGCAGTAAACAAAGATGCGGTATAATGCTCCATTTCGATTTTACCTGATACTTGCTCATTTAAGGAAACATCCATTCATATCGCCCCCTGGTTCAATAATAGTGCAATATGCACTATAAAGAAGTGATTTTTGGTGCTTGTAAATATATTCACAAAGTATTGGACGCCTTAAACTAAAGGTGGAGGTGCTAAGCAGATGAAATATGAAAAACTGTTTGCAGCAGGTAAAATTGGACGCCTTGAACTTAAGAATAGAATTGTATTGCCGGCTATGGGAACGTCACTGGCTGCGGCCAGTGGTGAAGCATCGGATGAAATGATTGCTTTTTATGAGGAACGTGCCGCAGGTGGCTGTGGTCTAATCATTACGGAAATTACGCGTGTGGATAATGAGACCGGAGTAGGTACACCGAACCAGCTGAATGCAAGTGACTTGCTGTTTGTGCCGCGTCTGGAGAAACTGGCAAGAGCTGTGCATCGTCATGACAGCAAAATATTCCTTCAGCTCCAGCATCCGGGCCGGCAAAATCACGGACGGCTTATTGGAGGCAAACAAATTGTTGCTCCTAGCGCAGTGATGTCTTCAGCGATTGGGGAAATGCCCCGGGAGCTGTCTACTGAAGAGGTAGAAGAGTTAGTTCGTAAATTTGTGTTCGGAGCTTATATAGCTAAAACAGCAGGTATTGATGGTGTGGAGATCCATGGTGCCCACGGCTATCTCGTAGGACAGTTTCTGAGCCCACTTACCAATCTGAGAACTGATAAATATGGCGGTTCACTGGAAGGTAGAATGTCATTCCTGAACGAAATTGTGCTTGGCATCAAAAAGACCTGTGGCGCAGGATTCCCTGTATCGGTGCGAATCGACGGCGATGAATTTGTCTCAGGCGGGATTACACTGGATGAGGCTATCCAGACTGCGAAACATCTGGAAAGCATCGGAGTGGATTGCATAAATGTAAGCTCCGGCACTTATGAATCATCCAATACGATCATTGAGCCGATATCCTACCCGCAAGGCTGGAAAAAACATCTCTCCGCAGCCATTAAGCAAGCGGTGCAAATTCCAGTGATTGCTTGTGATGTGATCCGTAAGCCTGAATTTGCTGAGAGTCTGCTACAGGAAGGAAACACGGATTTTGTAGCCCTTGGAAGAGCCCAACTGGCCGATCCGGAGTGGGGTAACAAAGCGGCAGCAGGCAAAGAAGCAGAGATCAGAACCTGTATCTCTTGCCTGTACTGTATTCAGGAAGTAATGGAGTGCAAGGTAATCAAGTGTGCTGTCAATGCCAGAGTGGGCCGTGAGCTTGAATTTGCAGAACCAACCAAAGATGGCGCTGGCAAAGTAGTAGCTGTGATCGGCGGGGGTCCAGCAGGTATGGAAGCAGCACGGATTCTGGCGCTCAGAGATTTTAAACCTGTATTGTTCGAAGCCAGAGATGTGCTAGGCGGCAGCGTGGAACTGGGAAGCCGGCCACCATTGAAGGAGAAGCTGAACTGGTTTATTGATAATATGCAGCATCAGTTAGAGGATCTGGATGTTGATGTCCGTCTCTCTACGAAACCTACGCTGGAACAACTGAAGCAACTGAACCCTTATGCGGTATTTGTTGCTGCTGGGGCACAGCCTATAGTGCCTGTTATTCCGGGAGTAAAGAAGGCAGCGGTCTGCACCGTTGTTGACGTACTTAGTGGGTCAGTTGTGATTAAGAACAAGCAGGCTGTGGTCATCGGCTCCGGCATGACAGGGCTGGAAACGGCTGAATATTTAGCCGATATGGGAAATCAGGTCACGGTGGTGGAAATGCAGCCGCGGGTTGGTCCAGATGCCTATCTGCCAAATCTGATCGACATTGTGACTAGACTGAAAAAGAACGGCGTGGAGCTCTTAGCATCAACCAAGCTGGTAGAAGTGCAGGATGGCGCGATTGTGCTTGAGAATACGTCCACGGGGGAAACTTCGCTGAAAAAGACGGATGCTGTTGTATTATCCATTGGTGTTACACCCGATCGCTCATTTGTTGATGAGTTGAAGCAGGTACTGCCTAATGTGAAGGTGATCGGCGATGCAGGCAAGCCAGGCCGAATCGGACAGGCCATTCAATCTGGATTCGAAACGGCTTTTGTGCTGAACTAAAGGGTTACTAATCTAAGGAGGGTTCATTCATGGTGAGTTTTGTGAAAAGTTTCGCAGATATGCAGAAATACGGAGGCAAGCCAACCACCTTTTATGATGCAGAGATGCTGACGGTGTATTGGGAGACCAAACCAGAGATTATCGAGCGTTTGTTGCCGAAGCCACTGAAGCCAACAAGCCGGCCGCTGGTAAATGCTTTTATCGCAAATTACCCAGCTACGAACTTTTGTCCACCTTATCGTGAAGCTGGATTGTTCGTTCTAGCGGACTATAACGGACAATTAGGCAACTACTGCCTGTCGATGCCTATTACAAGCGATATCGGGATGGCTATGGGCCGGGAAGTATGTGGGCTGCCTAAGAAAATGGCCGATGTGCGTATGAACACCTCAGAAGATGGCATTGATGGGGCAATCGGCCGGCATGGCATTGACTTTTTCAACGTAAAAGCCACTATGGATGGACACTTCAATGACAATGGAACCGAGAAGATTCTGGAGGAATATTACGGCAAAGATATCCCTTTGTATAACATCAAATATGCCAATGCAATTGACGGAAACGGCTTCGATCTGATGCCAACCTTGGTCACACAGCGTTTAGTAAGTGAGGTTAAAGTCTATAAAGCGGCTGAAGCCTCTATCACCTTCCAAGACTCCCCGCATGATCCTTGGAGTGAGCTTGAAGTTGTGAATATGCTGGGCGCGGTTTACACCGTCAGTACAAATGTGCTTGAAAAAGGTAAAATTCTGGAGCCTCTGAATCCAATGGAGTATCTTCCATACTGCTATCTCCGCTGGGACTGGTGGGAGAACAATTTGCAACCTGTTTCCTCAGTATAAGCCTACGTGTTTGAAGTGAGTTTGTGCGAAATGAAACCGAAGAAGGATCGGCTAACCAAACATTAGGAGGAATTAGAATGACTAACCTTTTTGATTTGACGGGTAAGACAGCTATTATCGCAGGAGCATCCAGTGGAATCGGGGTACAATTCGCAGAGATGCTTGCTGAGCAAGGAGCAGACATTGCTATTTTGGCCAGAAGATATGACAAGCTTGTAGCAGTAGCCGAGGATATCCGGGCTAAATACCCTGAACGCAGAATAATTCCTATCGAGTGTGATGTAAGAAAAGAGGACCAGATTATTGTGGCTGTTCAAAAGGTTATGGAAACCTTTGGCAAAATTGATATTCTGCTGAATAATGCTGGTGTGGTGGATGCGGTTCCGATTGAGGCGCTGGAAGAAGAAGCTTGGGATCGGGTACTGGATACGGATTTAAAAGGTGTTTTCCTGATGTCGAAACATGTGATCCGGCATATGAAGGAACGGAATTACGGCAAAATCGTCAATACAGCCTCAATGCTAGGCCTTACAGCTTCTGCATCGGTTCCTACGCATTCTTACAATGCTGCTAAAGGCGGAGTGATCCATCTGACAAGAGGGGTGGCGGCAACTTATGCTAAGCATGGTATTACTGTTAATGCGATTGGACCAAGCTTGTTCAAAACTGAAATGACTGAGAATACGTTATTTGCAGAAAAAGCGCTAAAAATGTACAACGCAGTGTGTCCGATGGGGCGCCCTGGTAATCCGGGAGAATTAAACGGCGCCGTGCTCTACTTTGCTTCAGATGCTTCCAGCTACACTACAGGTCAGACTTTGTTTGTAGATGGCGGCTGGACAATTATATAGAGTTCATCTGGTTCTGTAAGCTCGGGGAATGATTGTAACTCCAAAAAAAGGGTATCTCAAAAGCCATGAAAGGGTGGCTGGGATACGCCTTTTTTTGCGTTGTACGATGAGCGGTGCTCCGCCAGTAACAAGAGAATTGCTGAATTTATCAGAAATTGTCGTTAATTTGCCTTAAAAAGTAGACATGACTACCTATGAGTGAGAAAATAGCATGTAGAGTTAGTAATAACTAAAAAGGACGGGATAACATCATGACAATTCGTTTCGGGGTCATTGGAACAAACTTTATTACAGACCGCTTCGTGCAAGCCGGCTTGGAGAATGAGGAGTTTATCCTGACAGCCGTGTACTCTCGCACAATGGAGAAAGGTCAGGCCTTTGCTGCTAAATATGCGGGAGCTACAATTTATACGAATTTGGAAGATATGGTGAAAAGCAAAGATGTAGATGCTATATATATTGCCAGCCCAAATTCTATGCATGCAGAACAAGCGATTATGTGCTTAAATCACGGCAAGCATGTGCTCTGCGAGAAACCGGCTGCATCCAACAGTACGGAGCTTAAAGCTATGATTGAAGCTGCGCGCACAAATGATGTGCTACTGGTAGAGGCGATGAAATCGACCTTTATGCCGAACTTTGGAGTGATTCGTGATAATTTGTATAAACTCGGCCAAGTTCGCCGTTATTTTGCAAGTTACTGTAAGTACTCCTCCAGATATGATGCCTACCGGCAGGGGACTGTGTTAAATGCGTTTAATCCCGCTTTTTCCAATGGCTCGTTAATGGATCTTGGAGTGTACTGTTTGTATCCAATGGTAGTGCTCTTTGGCAAGCCTCAATCAGTACAGGCAGTGGGTGTCATGCTCTCGTCAGGTGTGGATGGTGAAGGAAGTCTCATTATGAAGTATGACGATATGGATGCGGTAGTTATGCACTCCAAGATTTCCGACTCCTATCTGCCAGCTGAGATTCATGGAGAGAACGGTACGATGGTGATCGACAAAATCAATGAGCCTTATCAGGTGAAAATTTACTATCGTGATGGTACAGTTGAGGAGCTTACGTTGCCTCAGGTGTTTGAACCTATGTATTATGAGGTTGAAGAATTCATCAACTTGATTAAGAATGGTGAACGGGAGAGCAGAATTAATACTCATGAGAACTCCATGGCCGCAGCAGAGATTATGGAGGAAGCCAGAGCACAGATCGGTCTCCGCTATGCCTCAGATTTATAATAAATAGAATGGGGAGCAGGACTTGAAGACTTTTAAAAAGGTTTATATTGAGATAACAAGCGTCTGCAACCTCGCCTGCAGCTTTTGTCCACAAACCGCCCGGACGAAAAATTTCATGAAGCTTGATACGTTTAATACGATATTGGATGAAATTAAACCACACAGCAATCATATTTATCTTCACGTCAAAGGGGAGCCGTTGCTGCATCCCAAGATCGGTGAACTGTTGGATGCTGCTCATGCCAAAGGGTTCAAGGTTAATATTACAACCAATGGCACGTTAATTCATAAAGCCGGACCTAAAATTCTTGGTAAGCCCGCACTGCGTCAGATGAACTTTTCTCTGCACAGCTTTGATGGGCATGAAGGGTCAGAGAACCGTGAAGGCTATCTTTCAGAGATAATTTCTTTTGTACGGGAAGCCTCAGCGCAAGGGGTCATTATTTCTTTCCGCTTGTGGAATTTGACGGAGGATAATCTGACGAATCTGGAGAGAAGCCGTAACCGTGAAACCCTTGCCCTGCTGGAGGAAGCCTTCAACTTGGATTTCAAGATCGAAGAAAAGGTTGTGCCTGGCAGTGGTGTCAAGATTGCCCCACGCGTCTACCTTAATCAGGATCATGAGTTCCGTTGGCCAGCGCTGAATGAGCCGGAAGATGACGGAAAAGGGTTCTGTCATGCCCTGCGGAGCCAAGCGGCAATCCTTGTGGATGGCACGGTTGTGCCATGCTGTCTGGATGGTGAAGGAGTAATTAACCTAGGCAACATCCATGAAACTCCGTTCTCAGAGATTGTAGAGGGGGAGCGGGCGAACAATTTATTCTATGGCTTCTCACGTAGAGAAGCGGTGGAGGAGCTGTGCCGCAAATGTGGGTATCGGCAGCGGTTCGGAACCTAATGATTGGAATGCAAACAGAACCGGGACATGGCTATTTCATGAGTCCTGGTTCTGTTTTTTAATTAACGGGATTGTATATATAATAATAGGTCTTTATAGTCTCCACTTTGGAGCGAAGGAGGAGCATATGCTGAAATCACTGGAAGCCATCGCCTTATACCGTGAAGGTGTGCAAGATCATTTGGAGGATCACCTCTGGCTGAAGCTTATTGTCCAAGCGGAGGAGCAGATTGTAAATTTGGAACGTGTGGAATCTCTGGAGGAGCTGGATCGCAGGAATCCCGTACTGGACTATGTGGAACGTAGCTTGCAGATTCTGGACCAACTTCCCCGTTCTATTTGGATAAAAGAGCTGGTGGAAGAAACGTTAATTTGGTCAGAAACGGCTAAGGGAGGTACAGCAAAGGAGCGGCTGGTTTGGCAGGAGGAAGGGATCAATTGTTTTGTACATAATTTAGGTTCCGCACAGTTATATGAGAGATATTTAGGGAAGGCTGTCTCCGAGAAAGGTTCGATGATTCAGCGGCTTATTGAGACTCATGGACTTATAGGACAGCAAATTCGCGGAGAAGTGCCGCCGGAAGTCAATAAGCCACTCCATGATATAGTGGAAGATCAGCTGCTGACCGCGGAGGAACTGGAACGCCTGCTGACCGTGCTCAATCATTGCATCATCGGAGCTGTGTCTCCCGAGTTATGGCAGAATGTGCAGCATGAAGTGAAGCAGCTTATTGAGCTGATTTCTTCAGGCAATCTTGCTAGTCCTATGCCGATGAAGGAACGACTGCGCAGAATGCGGCTGGGTCCGATCTCTAGAGGAGAGGATTTCACTACGGAATGGGCTAAGCTGACGCAGGAAGGTTTCCATGCTGAACGGTTGGTTTCATTAAGTAAGATTACCTTCTGGTATGTAGAATCTGCACTACAGACCTTTTCGCTGGAGCAATTTCTGAAGGTGATGGTGCTTGCTGCCCAGAGGGCGCAGAATGAATCCTTAAGCCATATCAGCTTCGAGCATGTCATGAACAGCATTTACTACGATTACAAGGGTGTTAAGAAGACCAATGTTTATAAGAAGCGGATTATCGAAAAATATTTAGCGGAGCTTACATGGAAGGATATCGAGCAAGGGACTTTGCCTGCTGAGAACCCTCACCTACTCTTGCGGCAATATTCTAAGGAACATCTGCCAGACACGGTATTTTTTCAATTCCAATTCTCGGCAGCGGCAGAGAAGCTGATCGAATTCTGTATGGAAGCTGAAAAATCACCCTTGTATGAACGTGCTGTATTGCTGTTATTCGATCTATTCGAGCTGCGCAGGGATGCTTTTGACCGTTTTCATAATGAAGATACCTACTTAAGCCAAATGAATAATACAGCAGATTATAAAG
This sequence comes from Paenibacillus sp. FSL R10-2778, assembly GCF_038593035.1. Taxonomy (NCBI): domain Bacteria; kingdom Bacillati; phylum Bacillota; class Bacilli; order Caryophanales; family Paenibacillaceae; genus Paenibacillus; species Paenibacillus sp. FSL R10-2778. The sequence continues at coordinate 997,218 of NZ_CP151956.1, forward strand.
CTGTAATTCTAGATCATGTCACTGGAAAAAAAGTGCTGGATATCGGTCCGGGCGGCGGTGTGCTGCTGGATTTACTGGAAGAGCGTATGCCCGAGGTTACTCCTATCGGCATTGATATATCAAGCAATGTAGTGGAAGCCTTGCGACAACGCAAGCAGCGGGAAGGTCGCCACTGGGAGGTGCTGCAGGGAGATGCGTTGAACCTTAAAGATTTCGTGGAGGCCGGAACGGTGGACACGGTAATTTTCTCTTCGATTTTGCATGAGCTATATTCTTATGTGCCGCTAAATGGTAATAAGTTCAATCACGACACCGTCTCCGCAGCTCTGCGAAGTGCCTTTGCTGTATTGTCAGCTGGCGGGGTTATCATTATCCGCGATGGGATCATGACTGAACCTGCATCATTGCTGCGGAGAGTTCGCTTTCTGGAAGAGGACGGTCTGGTGTGGCTGGAGCGTTATGCGAAGGATTTTGCTGGACGTCAGATTCAGTTTCAGAGATTAGGGGAACAAGAAGTACTCATGCCCGTTAATGATGCCATGGAATTTTTATATACTTATACCTGGGGCGAAGAGGCTTATATTCACGAAGTCCAAGAACAGTTTGGTTATTTCACCCCTACGGAGTTTGCCTCATTTATTGAACAGATTTTAGGAGAGCAGGCAAAGATTGAGGTCTTCCGGCATTACTTGCAAGAAGGTTATACCGAAGCTTTGCGTGATAGAGTAAGGTTCATGGATGAGAGCGGACAGGAAGTGGCGCTGCCGGACAGCACCTGCTTTATTGTGATTCGGAAGGAATAGCCGAAAAATACATCAGCTGCATCTAAAAAAAGCAATCGGCAGACCCTCTGCTGCGGAGGAGATCCGATTGCTTTTTTATATAGAGATTCTTGCCCTTGTTAGATTAGTACTTCTAGCTGCGACTTATCAGATTCTTCGGCTAAACGTTGAATTTCTTGATAGGTAGCTAATTGTTCTGTCCGCTCATTGGTGTTCTCTTCAAAAGGTTTAATTTCTGTTGAACCTGCTTTATCGATCTGATCTTTAATTTTATCTCCCGTGTCTTTCATGGCATCGCCTAACGTTTCGTTCATTTCCGATAGTTTAGTTTCGATTTTGGATAACTGCTCCCGTTTGGCTGTTGCGGAATGAGTAGAACGAGCCTCATCCAGCTCTATTTCCTTGGTCAGAACTTTTGCCTCGCCACGCATCTTAGTGTGGGTAGAAGAAACTACCTCCATTTGGCTAACATCTTGGCTTACAGAAACAATCGTATTCAATCTTTCGTTCTGTATCTCTTGCTCGGTTTTAGGTTCATCCTTTGGATTAGCTTTTTGAGCATCTTCTAAGTTCTTTTGTTGCTCTTCGAAGCTGTATTTTGCAATTTGTTGGTCAATCGTTTGGAGCTGCTTGTCGAACTCTTTAAGTTGATCTTGAATAGATTCGAGATTATGTGAACTTTTGGTAGTTCTTTCAATCAGACTGTTCTTACTGTCGATGATATTTTGTTTTTGTTTAAGCAGGGAGTTAACCATTCCGTCCATTTTGGATTGATTTTGAAAAGCAGCCTTTGCAGATTTACTTATTGATAATTTATCTCCATTACCATTACCATTACCACTAGTATTGCTGTTTGATTTCATAGTTTTATCATTAGTTTGGTGACTAACAGATACATTAAACCTCGTTCCCATAGATGAGGTCATATTCGTTATATGCATGGTTCATTATCCTCCTACGACGATAAGATCTATCTATAATATATCGGCAAATCAGCAGTAATATTTAATAAAGAGAGCTGTTAGCCGCAGCGTTGTTTGATGGACGCTTAACAGCTTTTTTGTCCAAACTATCCCGGAAGAGGAAGATATTTTCCATTTCAGGCTTTGTAATGTCTATTTACCGGTGAATTTTTGTCGAAAGTTAGAGGGAGAAATGCCTTCTTTCTTGGAGAAGCAGGAAGAGTAGTAAGTAATATGATGGAAGCCAACCTCTTCAGCGATGCGGGCAATGGACCAGGAAGTTTGAATTAACAGCCGTTTGGATTGTTCTAGACGATAGGACAGGAGATAGGCCATAGGGGTCACACCGTATATTTTTAGCATGTTTTTGGCGAGATAGTTAGGATGATAGTTAAGTTCTTTTTGAAGTAAGGAGTTAGAGACATCACGAGTATAATTTTGCCGAATGAACAATTCAATCTTCTCGGCAAGATGAATGGCGGTTGCATCGGATGCCTCGGCCAGATCGCGGTCCAAGAATTGCAGGAACTGTTGAAAGGAGGCTTGGCGCTTCCAGTTGCGCATCGACTGGGGTTCTTGTTCCAGATGGAAAAAGAACTCTAATACCTCCATTGCCTTCTCTGATATTTCCATATACTTCGGAATAAAGATCGAGCATACATCGCAGTGATTTAAATAAGCTTTTTGTTTATGGCTTTCGATGAGCTCGCTCTGATTCTCCAGACATTCGTTCATATCCTGACACTCGATCCAGCTGCCGAAGGTCTGGAAATGAATCCAGATGATTTCTGTTTCGATAGGACAAGGGGCAAAGCCATAGTGATGGGCATCTGGACGAAGGATGAGGAATTCTCCTTCCTTTAGCTCCCAGTGCACCTCATTCTCGGCGATGGGCAACATCCCCTTTTTAACAATGATTAGATCAAATACGCCGATGCAATTACGACTGATATGATAGTCTCCAGTATTGTAGTGAGCACGGCCACAGTCTATGAAATAAGGAATAGGCGGTGTGATAAAGCTAAGAATCGGTGAGTTCATCGCGAGCCTCCAATTGGAATCCATCGTTTTTTTATGATGTAGATGAAACTAGCCTGCACCTTTCCTGAACTCCGAAGGCGAGCATTTCATCGCTTTACGGAAAACCTTTATGAAATAGCTTACATTATCAAATCCGACCTCGAATGCGATGTCGGATATTTTTCTTTCACTTTGTTGCAGCAGATCGGCAGCCTGGCGAATCCGGTATGAGTTGATGTAATCGACCGGCGTTTTACGAGTCATCATTTTGAAGAAGCGGCAGAATTGCCCCTCGCTCATGGGAATAAGCTCTGATAGATCACGGGTACGGATCGGTTCCTGATAGTTATCTTGGATATAAAGAATCACCTTTTTAAGGCGGTTAATTTTGGTGGTATCAGCATCATCTGATTGGCTGCGGTTCTCAAATCGGCCCTCTGCGGTAATCTTGGAAAGCATGATTAGCAAAGTTCCTTTCATAAAGGTCTCAAATCCGGGCATTTTATTAGCGTATGCCTCCATCATTTGCTCCAGATGATGAAGCAGCTCCTGCTGCCAAGGGACATCGGGTGTAATATGTCTCGGAAAGCTCTGGCGTTTCTCTTGCAGTGGCAAAATCGCGTTTTGCTGGATCGTATCGTACTGGGCGCTAGCCAAAAGATCAGGCAGAAATACAAGCGCACAGAATTTGCAGGGGGTGTCTTCGTTCAGCACATAGGCGGCGTGTATATCGCCAGATTCGATAAATACCGCTTCGCCCGCGCGGAGTGGAAAATATTCTGTGTCTACTTGGAACAGAATTTCTCCTTCTAGCAGCATAAAGAACTCCGCTTCTTCATGCCAATGTGTATCGAGTACATGCGTTCCGGATGGAAGTTCTATCCAATAAGCTGCGAGTGGAAACATACTATCTCCATGAACTCTGTTTTCTTTTAGCAAACTCTGAGTTGTACGGTCCATATAAAGGCCTCTTTTCTTAGAAAAACATCAAAATAGTGTTATAAATGAGCTATATAGTATTAGTTTTGTTCATTTTTTATCGGTATAATGCAACTATAAACACCAAATTGAAAGGTGGCAAGTACACAATGAAATTTACTGATGGACTCTGGCTGGTTCGTGAAGGTATCACGATTAACGGCGCAGTTCAAAATTATGTTGTAGAAAAGACTCCCGAAGGATTAACAGCAATTACACAAACGACTCCAATCACAGGGCGCGCAGCAACGCTGAATTCAACCCTGCTTACTGTAAAATTCCATTCCCCGCTTCCAGGCGTGGTAGGCATTAAAATTATTCATCATGATGGTGTACAGGAACGTGGTCCGGTTTTCGAACTGACTAAAGGTACTGGCGATCATGTGAAGATTGAAGAAACGGATCTCGAAACCGTGCTGATCAGCGGCGGACTTCGTGTAGTGATTCGCAAAGGCGAACAATGGGCGGTGGATTTCTATCGCGGCGAAGAACGTATTACAGGCAGTGGCTTTAAATCCATGGCTTACATCACCGACCAAGACGGTAACACGTACATGCGTGATGAGCTGGATCTCGGCGTAGGCGAATTCGTATATGGTCTGGGCGAACGTTTTACCGCTTTCGTGAAAAATGGACAAACCGTTGATATCTGGAACAAAGACGGCGGCACTAGCTCTGAGCAAGCTTACAAAAACATTCCTTTCTACGTATCAAGCAAAGGTTATGGCGTATTCGTGAATCATCCGGAATTGGTTTCCTATGAAATCGCTTCAGAAAAAGTAAAAAAAGCCCAATTCAGCGTAGCTGGAGAAAGCTTGGAATACTTTGTGATTGATGGACCTACCATTAAAGACGTTATTAGCAACTATACTGCTCTTACAGGTAAACCAGCGCTTCCACCAGCATGGACTTTTGGCTTGTGGCTGACAACTTCGTTCACTACCAACTATGATGAAGAGACTGTAAATTCCTTCGTAGAAGGTATGGCAGAACGTGATCTGCCGCTGCATGTATTCCACTTTGACTGCTTCTGGATGCGTGAGTATCAATGGACTGATTTTGAATGGGACAAACGTGTATTCCCAGATCCAGAGGGCATGCTGAAACGCCTGAAGGAAAAAGGCCTGAAGATCTGCGTATGGATCAACTCTTATATTGGTCAACGTTCACGCTTGTTTGAAGAAGGCAAGAAAAACGGCTACCTGATCAAAAAGCCTAACGGCGATGTTTATCAATGTGACCTGTGGCAAGCGGGTATGGGGCTGGTGGATTTCACTAACCCTGCGGCTTGTGAATGGTATGCCGGCTACCTGCGTGATTTGGTAGATATGGGCGTAGACAGCTTCAAGACAGACTTCGGTGAGCGGATTCCTACAGATGTAGTTTATTTCGACGGATCTGATCCGATGAAAATGCACAACTACTACACTCAACTGTACAACAAAGTTGTATTTGAAGTATTGGAAGAGAAGCTTGGTAAGAATGAGGCAGCATTGTTCGCACGTTCTGCAACTGCTGGCGGCCAACAATTCCCAGTTCACTGGGGCGGAGATTGCTACGCAGATTATGAATCCATGGCAGAAAGCCTTCGCGGCGGTTTGTCTCTGGGCTTGTCCGGTTTCGGTTTCTGGAGTCACGATATCGGTGGTTTCGAGAACACTGCTCCGGCACATGTATTTAAACGCTGGTTAGCTTTTGGACTGTTGTCCAGCCACAGCCGTCTGCACGGCAGCACTTCGTACCGTGTGCCTTGGGCGTACGATGATGAAGCTTGTGATGTTACCCGCTTCTTCACGAAGCTTAAATGCAGCTTGATGCCTTACCTGTATGATGTGGCTGGGCAGGCTGCAGAGCATGGCTGGGCTTCTATGCGGGCGATGGTTATGGAATTCCCGGAAGATCCAACATGTGAAGTACTCGATCGCCAATACATGCTGGGTGATTCCTTGCTCGTAGCGCCTATTTTCCAAGAAAACGGCGAAGTGAAATACTATCTGCCAGCAGGTCGCTGGACTCACCTGTTATCTGGTGAAACTGTACAAGGCGGATCATGGCGCAAAGAGAAATATGATTTCTTCAGCCTGCCACTGTTCGTTCGTCAGAACTCCTTGCTGGCAATCGGCAGCATCGACAACAAACCGGATTATGACTTTGCGGATGGCGTGAAATTTGGCCTGTATTCACTTGAAGAAGGTACTACTACTTCTGCAACCGTACGTGATCTTAAAGGTGCTCCTGAATTGACTGTGAAGGCTGCCCGCAAAGGCAACAGCGTAACAGTTACTGCAGAAGGCAGCGGTAAAGAATTCTCGCTTTCCCTTAAAGATCTGGGAGCTATCGCTTCCGTAGAAGGTGCAGAGCAAGTGGATGAGACTAGAGTGAAAGTAAACGCAGGTGCAAAATCCGCATCGTTTACCATTACATTGAAATAAGATGATTTCTTAAAGCATATTGATATAGCCATAACCTCTCTTGTAGATTGGGTGAATGATCCGTTCCCTGGTTTATAGGAGAGGTTTTAGTGTTACAATCTTAACTAATAACGGGGGAAACGTTATGAATACTAATTTAATTAAGGGAAGTGGAGTTTTGAATCAGACGGACTATACCTCTGCTACGGTTCTTTCAACCGCCGCTAATTTTATTATGAATAGGCAAGAACCTTTTACACATACCTTCCGGACTTATATTCGTTTACGGGAAAACGGCCCGGTGCAGCTGAAATTTTGGCATAGCAATGCGGTGGATTCCACCTGGGATCAAGGGCTTGAAGCTTCGGGCAGTGAACCTGGGGGCAGTTGGGTGATCGAATCGGCTTTTATCGCGGATGGGGGCACTGAGCCAAACGGAGCTATTATTGAGCATACACAACATGCTGTCACTTTTGAAGGCAATGTCTCCAAGTCAGTAGCGGCCGGTGAATGCTTCTGGAGTGATGAGACAAGCATCAACCTACCTGATGGCCATTACTTAGCGTTTACATGGACGATTAAGACAACTACTGCGGGCAAATCCATTCCTTTCAACGTAGAAGGGATGCTGGCAACCGCTTATGATGCGCCCGGAAATCTGGCTGCACAGGAATCAGCCGATGGGTTTACAGAATCTGACAAGCTTTTGGTACTGCCAAGCTATATCGGATATAAGAAAGCTGTGAATAAGAAGCTAGTATTTTTGGGAGATTCGATTACTCAAGGTGTGCGGACATTAAAGGACGGATACGAATATTGGGCAGCGAGAATTGCGGATGGTCTTGGTGCAGAGATTGGTGTATGGAATCTCGGCTCAGGCTGGGCTAGAGCGTATGATGTAGCTGCGGATGGCCCTTGGCTTCACAAAGCTAAACAGAGTGATGAACTGATGATTGTCCTCGGCGTAAATGATATTGATATTGGCTGCCGCTCTGCAGATGAGTTACTTGGTGATCTGACAACTATTATTGCTAAGATCAAAACAGCAAATGCTGATGCTAGTATTATTCTAAGTACGGTGCCGCCGTTTAATTTTCAGGAGGCAAGAGAAGAGACTTGGCGTAGAGTGAATCATGAAATCCTGACTAACCCACCCGCTGGAGTAGACCGTGTGTTTGATATAGCAAGCCTATTATCGTTGCCTGCACCAGACGATCACCGGATCAGACCGGAATATATGAGTGGACAAGACGACCCGCATCCGAACGGCATAGCCGGTAAGACGGTTGCGGACGCCTTTTTAAACTGGTATTGATCAACTCTTAAATGTGTCCCGGTAGTCCTTAGGTGAAGATCCAACCTGTTTCTTAAACACTTTGCTGAAATATTTAACATCATGAAAACCGACCATTTCGGAGATTTGGGCCAGCTTCAGACGAGGATTCTGCAATAGTAGTTTAGCTTTATCTATTCGAATATTAACAATAAAGTCGGAGAAGTTAATCCCGTATTCCTGTTTGAATCGGCGAGAAATATATTCACGGCTAACAAAAAACTTTCCGGCCACTTCCTGTAAGGACAGGTCGGAAGCGTAATTAAGCTCGATGTATTTGACGATATCATGCATCGGATTACGTTCTTTAGCTTGTTTCAGGGCGATTACTTCGGCCAGCTCCTGCATTAGGGTATACGACCAGTCACGCCAAGCGAATAAGGAGAACGAGTAACCGTTCGTATAAGGAGCTGGGTGAAGCTGGTCGGCCTGTTCAAGCTCGGCCAGTGCGCCTTCAGCTTCAGGGCCTAACATTTCCCGTACCAGCTGGGAACGAAATAGTAGAGCATCATTTTTCCATGAGTTTAGGATTTCTGGTGTCACAACCCCACCTCGGCTAAGCTCATCTACCCAGTGCTGCGCAGCTGTTGATAATATCTCTGGACTTCCGCTGATGACTGCCATTTTCCAATCTTCCTTGACGTCAGCAAAGTTCGTTGTTGATACATTACCGCGAACCTCTGCTTTGGCGATCTCTTTACGATCTCTGAACTCCTCGGAGGAAGAGGAGAAATGGCAGTAATCCTCATGAATTAATAAGTTTCGGCGTTGTAAGGCCTCTGCCACCTCTGCACGCTGATAAGGTAACTGCTTAGGTAAGTTGCCGATGCTGCTGATTCCAAAATGCATTCGGACCTGCAAGGTAGAGTAGATGCCATGATTGATTCTGCCTATTAGCTCGACCACAGAGGTTTGAATATCCCACAGAATAATCGCAATCTCCGGAGGACCTCCCCAATAACGAAAAGCAACACCCTTAAGCGGACTGTGCAAAAATTCATTACAAATATTGACGATAGCGTAGTTCATTAGCTCGGTGTCTCCGCCAAAACGTTTAATCAACGGATTGTTACCCGCATCTGTCTGCACCAATATTAACCGAGCGGAATGGATGTTTTCCGGAATGATACCATCACTGCATAACCTCCGCAAAGATAAATCAGAATTGATCGGATCATCAATTAGTGCAGATAATAGCTTTTCCCCATAAATGGGCTTGAACTCATTAAGCTGAATACTCTGTTTCTGCCGTTCGCTTCGGTCGTCTTCTTCTGAGCGCCAGGCTGCAACTGCTTTAGCTACCGCTACATTGATTGCCTCGGCTTCGATAGGTTTCAGGATATAATCAATACCCCCATGCCGCACAGTCTGCCGTACGAACTCAAAATCATTATGTCCGCTGACTACAATAAACTTAGTGTTGCCGGCGAATTCGTTCACCCAGGTCATTAACTCTATCCCATTACCTGATTCCATCATCATATCCATAATGACTAATGCTGGTTTAGCCTGCCGGATGATCTCGATGGCTTCATTTCCATTTCCGGCTTCCAGAATTTCATCTATTTGATGGGCGTCCCAGTCGACAAGCAGTCTGACTGCCTTTCTAACTCTTGCCTCGTCATCAACAATCAACGCCTTCATATCTTTTCACGCTCCGCTATAATTTCAATTTCCAATTTCACTACTACTCCGCCTGCTCTAAGGTTATCCACAGTTAAAGTGGCACTATCTCCGCACACAAACTTGAGTCGAGCCAGAACGTTCGGCAGACCAATACCTGATCCTGTAGCTTCCTTGGTTTGCTCTGTATTTCTTAATAAATCTATATCTGTTCTAGTAGGATGCTGTAGCTTCTGCTTTAAAAGATCTAACTTCGCTGAAGGGATCGCATTTCCGTTATTTTGGATACAGATTTCCATCCGGTTGTCATCCACTCTTGCTGCGGTGATTTCAATGAATCCGTCACTGCGGGAAAGATTAAAGCCGTGTTTGAAATAGTTTTCTACAATAGGCTGTAAAATCATTTTCGGCATAAACGTCTCTAAAAGTGATTCCTCCATATCGTAGCGGAAACTGAACTTATTTTCAAAACGTTCCTTTTGCAGTTCAATGTAGGCTTTGACATGATCCAGCTCATCCTTAACAGTTACGATCTTCTCCTCATTGTACATGCTGTAGCGCATCATTTTGGCTAGAGCTGAAAGAAGTGAGTAAATTTGGGGCACTTTAAGCTCTAAGGCCAGCGTGCCAATGATCTGTAACGTGTTATTCAAAAAATGCGGGTTGATTTGTGCCTGCAGTGCCCGCAGTTCATTGGTCTTATTGGACAATTCCAGCTTGTACTCTCTTAAAATCAGGTTGTTGATCGTGTCCATCATACTGCGGAATCGCTCGGTAACCACGCCAATCTCATCTTTGCCCATAGGTTGAATTTCAACATCAAGATTACCGGTCTGCACCTGATTCATGTAACGAGTCAACTGCTTGATAGGAGCCGTGATTCGAAAAGAGATCAGGGTCGTTAACGTGGCAATTGTAATCAAAAGTAGAACAAGGAGGAATATATTGATCGCTGCCGCCTCATTGGCTTCCCGGAAAAGATAGGACGTAGGAATCTGCTTCACGAGGGTCCAATTTAAACCTTGGGTTTCGATTCTTTGGTAAATAAACACAGCATCTTCCTCTTCAAAATACCCTTGCGAGCTTTGATTTGTGGCGATTTGCTTGTTGTACCAAGAAGCGTGTAGGCGCTTGCCGTATTCCTCACTGTTGCTTCCGTATACAATCCTGCCATCGCCATCCAGCAGCCAAATGTTCTCCTGCTTCTGATCATATAACTGGCTGACGATGTCGGTAAGAGCCGTTAGCTTAACATCGATCGACAGGAAGCCGAGTGGGGTGGTAGTTGGAATCCTTTCAATTCGTCTATGCAATGTAAACACAGGCTCCGGTATGAGTTGCGGGATAGGTGAGGTTAGGCCATAGCTGTGACTTATATGTGTACTTTGTATAAACACAGGAGAACTGCTAGTGATCTCTGAGTCGGCATAAGGGGGGATACCCTGCCAACGTTTGGGTGTATTTTGGGTGAGCAAAGTGGCTTTTCTATCCTTTACACCGTAAAGATACACCTGGGATATATCTGGCATGGATGAAGAAATGTAATTTAGAGAAGAATAAATTCGTGTATTTGCTGCCATATCCTCATATCCCGCTTCGAGCAGTCTGTAGAAATCTGAATCTGAATAGACGATAAGGGAGAGACGATTGATCTCCTGAATCAGACTTTCGATGTTTCTATTGCCTTGAAAGAGGAGGTTCGTATTCTCATCTACTGCCCTTGTTCTTAGGGATTGAGTGCTATAGTGATAGCTAATAAACATGGTGGCCATAATACAGATTAACGTTGGCAGTAGGATAAAAACGATCAATTTTGTGCGAATCGTGTTCCATTTCATCGAAATTTGTCACATCCGATCAATATTTTACACCTGAAAGATCACTTTAGTAGGTGTGAGGTACCCTGAAAAAAACAGATAATATGTGTATAAAGCATAAACAAGTAAGTGAGCAAAAGAAAGGGGGGGGCAATAAATGCGCGGCACTAAGTTGTCCCAGTTAGGTCAACAGCTTTTTTTCGTTGGTCCGGCAGTTTTGTTTTTTACCTTAATAACGATTATCCCATTTTTGATGGGGATGTATTACTCTTTCACAGATTGGAACGGTGTATCCGGTAATGTAAGTTGGGTCGGATTTCAAAACTTTTCCACTATTTTCTCAAATGACCCTGACTTCTGGTCTTCCTTTTGGTTCACGGTAAGATTTACGGTGTTAGGTGTGATTTTGACTAACGTGGTAGGCTTCTTCTTAGCTTATCTGTTAACTAAACCTTTAAAGACACGTAACATGCTTCGGACTATTTTCTTTATGCCGAACGTTATCGGGGGATTGTTGCTTGGTTTCATCTGGCAATTTATCTTCATCAAAGGGTTCGCCACTATGGGCGACCTGACAGGATGGTCCTTCTTTAATCTTCCTTGGCTCGGTGATGCCACAACAGGATTCTGGGCGATTGTAATGGTCTTTGTTTGGCAGTCTTCCGGTTATCTAATGGTTATCTACATTGCCTCGTTGAGTAACGTATCTAAAGAAGTACTAGAAGCGGCTGATATTGATGGTGCTTCCCGTTGGCAGGTGCTACGCAATATCGTAGTTCCGCTAATTATGCCTGCTGTAACTATCGGATTATTCTTGGCCATCTCCTGGTCATTCAAAATGTTTGACCTTAACTTGTCCTTGACGAAGGGCGGACCGTTCAAATCGACGGAATCCGTTGCTATGAATATTTACAATGAAGCCTTCCTGAACAATCGTTACGGGCTGGGTACTGCAAAAGCGCTGCTGTTCTTTGTAATTGTAGCCATCATTACTCTGATTCAGGTCCGTATCACGAAGAGCAAGGAGGTTGAAGCGTAATGAAACCTACGGAAAAAAAGAGATGGAATATTGGTACGGAAGTGATAATGATCCTTCTGGCGCTGCTCTTTCTCTCTCCATTCTATTTCTTGCTCGCAAACTCGGTGAAATCCTTCGGTGAAATTCTGAGTGATGCGGCAAGCTGGCCAAAAGTATTTATGTGGTCGAACTATTCAACCGCCTGGAAATTAGCCCGTTTCGGTGAAGCATTCCGAAACTCGGTTATTATCACAGTGATCAGTGTTATTCTAATCTCTCTGTTCAGTGCGATGGCATCCTATCGTATGGTTCGGGCGAATACGAAATTCAATCAGTTCTTGCTGCTTATCTTTGTAGCAGCAATGGTAGTTCCGTTCCAAACGATTATGATTCCTATTCTGAAGGTCGTAAATGTTATTGGAGTAAACAACTCTTTCCTTGGTTTGATTATCACGAATCTAGGAATCAGTGTTCCGATGGCGATCTTCCTGTTCCACGGCTTTATCAAGTCCGTTCCTCTTGAAATTGAAGAGGCGGCTACAGTAGATGGATGTAATCCTATTACCGTGTTCTTCCGTATTGTGCTTCCTTTGCTGAAGCCAATGGTGATGACAACAATCGTGCTAAATGCACTTGGAATATGGAATGACTATCTGTTGCCATCCTTGATTCTTCAGGCACCAGAGCTTCGGACCATTCCACTAGCGACTTTCTCCTTCTTTGGTCAATATACCAAACAATGGGATATGGCACTTCCGGCTCTCGTAATCGGGGTCGCACCAATTATCATTTTCTACCTGTTTATGCAACGTTACATTGTTGAGGGAATAGCGGCTGGCTCGGTGAAAGGTTAACACCGAGCCCTCCGTTCCAAATATTTTTTAAGCAGTCCACTATTTTAAGGGGGAATATATAATGAAGAAGAAACACTCCGCAGTTGCTCTATCAGCAGTAATGGCAATGAGTTTAGCTCTAACGGCATGTGGTGGTAATAATAACGCTTCTAGTAACTCACAAAATGGAAGCGCTGGCACAAATTCAGGTGAAGTGAAGACCGTTAAGATCTTCCAATTCAAAACTGAAATCGTAGAAGGCCTCAATGAGCTTAAGGTTGAATTCGAAAAAGAATACCCTAACATCAAGCTGGATATCCAAACAGTTGGTGGTGGTGCGGACTACGCAGCAGCATTGAAAACTAAATTCGCTTCCGGCGATGCGCCTGATATTTTCTCCAATGGTGGATATGCAGAAATGGAACTTTGGGGAGACAAGATGGAAGATCTGTCCGACCAACCTTGGGTAAAAGATCTGATTCCTATGGCTGCAGAGCCTATGACTAAAGATGGCAAAGTATACGGTATGGCAATGAACCTTGAGGGTATCGGTATTGTGTATAACAAGGACTTGTTCGCTAAAGCGGGAATCACTGAAACTCCAAAAACATTGTCACAGCTTGAAGAAGCAGCTAAAAAGCTGCAAGCTATCGACGTAACTCCTTTTGGTAATGCATATCAGGAATGGTGGCTGCTAGGTAACCAAGGGATCAGCGTAGCCTTTGCACAACAAGATAATGTAGATGAATTCATCAAAGGTTTGAATGAAGGAACTGGTACAATTGTAGGCAATAAAACGTTTGAAGAGTGGAGCAAGTATCTCAAACTGACTTTACAATACGGACAAAAGAATCCTTTGACCACAGATGCTAACACTCACCTGGCAATGTTCGCAAAAGGCGAAACTGCAATGATGCAAGAAGGTAACTGGGCACAAACTCTTGTTGATAACATCACTCCTGATATGAACATTGGCATGTTCCCTATGCCAATCAATGAAGATGCTGAGAAGAATGACAAAATGACTGTTGGTATCCCTGCGAACCTTGTAGTCAACAAAGAATCCGGTTCTAAAGAAGAAGCAAAAACGTTCTTGAACTGGTTGGTAACTTCCGATATGGGTAAAGAGTACATCGTTAAAAAATGGAAATTCATCCCTGCTTTGTCCACAATCGAAGCAACACCTGAAGACATCGGTATGCTTGGAGCAGACGTATGGAACTATGTAAAAGAAAACAAAGTTTATGGCCTGCAATCCTCTAAATTCCCTGATGGTGTAACGCAAGAATTTGCCAGCGTGATTCAACAGTTCATTGCTGACAAGGTTGACGTTAACGGTTGGATGACTGGTATGCAAGCTGCATGGGACAAGCTTAAAAAATAAGTAAAGCACATTATAGAGAAGATTTAATGGATATTAGTGGTTAACAGAAGCGCTCTCCGTATACCTCATCAATTTGAGACGGGGAGCGCTTTTTTTGGGAAACAGGGCTGATTATCAAGGGATGGGGAGAAGCGCCAATGAAACGATATGATCATGTTCAGATGGGTGTGGACTATTACCCGGAGCATTGGGATGAATCCATGTGGGAACCAGATATCAAGTTGATGAAAGAAACAGGTGTTAAAGTAGTCCGGGTTGCTGAGTTCGCATGGAGCCGACTGGAGCCGGCTGAGGGGAATTACCAGTTTGAGTGGCTGGACCGTGCGCTGGACCTTTTTCATCAATATGATCTGCAGGTTGTGATGGGTACGCCAACAGCTACACCACCAAGATGGTTAACGACGAAATTTCCGGATGTGCTTCCGGTGTTTGCTAATGGAGAGATTTTTCACCCGGGGGTACGTGGACACCGCTGCTATAACAGCACATCGCTGCGTGAGTATGGCAGCCGTATTATTCTGCGTCTTGCCGAACGTTACAGTGAACACCCGGCCGTCATAGGCTGGCAGACTGATAATGAATTTGGCATGTTGGATTGTCATTGTGACGCTTGTAATACTGCTTTTCGAGCATGGGTACAAGCTAAATACGGAACACTGGCTGAGGTCAATGCAGAATGGGGAACCGTTGTTTGGAGCGGGGAGTACAGCGATTGGAATGAGCTTACCGTGCCGTTGGGCGGATCACCTCATCAGAATCCATCTTTTCTGCTGGACTTTCAGCGGTTTCAGTGGGATTCGGTGGTAGCGTTTCAGACAGCGCAGATCAATATTTTGCGTATGATTTGTCCAGAGCATTTCATAACCCATAACTTTCACAGCTATCCGCAGCGTCTCGATATGTACGCAGTGGGTGCAGATCTGGACGTGGCTGCGTTTGATTATTATCCGAATACTTCGCCAACCAAACAAGAGACAACGCCTTATAGCGGAGCACTTTCATTGGACGTAACCCGTGGCATCAAACGCCAAAACTTCTGGATCATGGAGCAGCTGAGTGGATCTCCGGGTTGTTGGATGCCGATGTGGCGAACCCCTTATCCGGGACTAATTCGTGCCTATGCATGGCAGGCGATTGCTAGAGGTGCGGATACTGTTGTTCATTTTCGCTGGAGAAGTGCAACTTCAGGAGCAGAACAATTCTGGCACGGGCTGATTGATCACAGCAATGTTCCCGGACGCAGATTAGCGGAGTTCACGCAGCTATGTCATGAGGTTAATGGGCTGAGCGGCAAGCTCCAAGGAACGATGCTGAAAAACGAAGTGGCTATCCTCCATTCTCATGAAGAGAAGGCTGCGCTGGATATTCAGCCGCAGGCAGAGGGCTTTGATTATTATGAGAACATTAAGCAGATTCACCGGGCGGTGACCAAGCTTGGCATGGGCTGCGATGTTATCGACCTCAGACAACCGCTTGATGGATACAAAGTAGTAATCGCTCCAAATTTATATTTGCTGGATGAGGAGATCGTACGTAATCTGGAGGATTTTGCCCTCGCTGGCGGGACCTTGCTGATCACCAACCGTAGTGGCGTCAAAAATATAAACAACATCGCAGTCATGCAACCGCTGCCTGGGCAGCTGAGCTATTGTACCGGCGTTGAAGTGCTGGAGTATGATCCGATTGGCGTTGAAACACATGTCATCGTGGATGCGGAGGGTAACCCATATGAATGTACGCAGTGGTGCGACATCCTCCGACCTGTAGTGGCCCAGCCAATTGCCTGGTATGGTGATGATTTCTATCGCGGCACACCCGCTGTAACTGTTAATTCCTTCGGCAAAGGTCAGGTTTATTACTTTGGAACCCATGCGGAAGAGCAATACTGGTCAGTTCTATTGGAGAACCTGGCTAAGGAAAAAGGGTTGTTATGCTTTGCAGGATTGCCAAACGGAGTACAAGCCTCCGTGCGGACTGGAGATCAGGGAAGCTTCTTGTTCCTGCTTAATCTGAGCCGCGAGTCGGTGATCGTTCCGTTGCCACGAGAATACAGCAGCCTGCTGGATAATAAGATTCGATCGGGAGAGCTCCAGCTCGAGCCGTATGGTGTTGAGGTGCTGGAGATTTGAGTGGTTTTGAGTAAAGAGATTTTGGAGTGGGTTTGGGAGTGTGGCAGGAGAGGGGAAAGTGGAGTGGGGAATGTGTGGAGTAGGGTGAAGTGAAGGTTGGTGAAGATGGAGTGGGGGATGTGTGGAGTAAGGGTGAAGTGAGGTTGGTGAAGATGGAGTGAGGGATGTGTGGAGTAGGGTGAAGTGAAGGTTGGTGAAGATGGAGTGAGGGATGTGTGGAGTAGGGTAAAGTGAGGTTGGTGAAGATGGAGTGAGGGATGTGTGGAGTAGGGTAAAGTGAGGTTGGTGAAGATGGAGTGAGGGATGTGTGGAGTAAGGGAAGAGCGGTGTAGGGGAATGTGTGGGGTAGGAATAGTGAAGTAAGTGGAAGTGTGGAGTAAAAAATGAGTGGAGTAGGGCATGTAGAAACTTCAACAGAAGCACAACAGAAGCACAACAGAAAATAGTTGCACTTCGTACACTTATTTGAAGTGTTGGAGTATTTAATTGGTTTTAGTTGCACTTTGTGCAGCTAAAAATTGGCTAATCCCGCTGCAAGGCCATATTCCGAGAATATAGTTGCACAGAATACACTTATATGGATAATATCTGCCGTGCAGGCTATTTTAAGTGTACAAAGTGCAATTATTTCGTCTGACTTACTCATACTGACTGAAGAGAGCTGCACAATGGAGTCCCCAACATGAGCAGATTTTCACAAGGAGTCCACCATGTGCAGATCTGCACGATCCATCTCACAGGTGCCGTACACTCGCAGCCAAATGCACCCAGCCACCGTACCGTACCGCACTTCACCGTACCGCCCAATTCTACACAATAGTAGCGCATACCATACTCTTACTACGTTCTAGCCGCATATTCGCAGCGAGCAATTTCTCCACAGCAGGCGGGGCATATTTAATGTAGGCGTCTAAATTGCTCCGGCGTAGTCCCGGATTGCTTGCGAAAAGTGGCTACATAATGGCTGACATCGCGGAAGCCGACTAGCTGGGAGATAGCTTTTACCGTAAGATCGGGTTGGCTTACGAGCATTTCTTTGCTTTTGCGGATGCGTAACCGTACGAAATAGGCATAAGGCGAGAGTCCGAAAGTTTGGACGAATAGGTTGTTAAGATAGCGCCCAGATACGCCTAGTTCATCGGCTAGATCGTTCAGTCCAAGATCAGGATCGCCATAATGGCTGTCCATCCATTTTAGCAGTGGCTGCAGCTTATCTACATTGCGGGAAATCGCCGTATTATTTTGAAGCTGGCCATATTTACTCAAAGTAAGCAAAAAACGATAAGCATCTGTGGAGGCGCCGAGACCAAACATATCCTGATAGGCATCATGACGATCCAGCATTTCCTTCAGCAAATTGGGGAGAGGCGCTTCATTTTCCCAACGGTAAAAAGAATTACTATTCATCCCAAGGGTCTCCAAAATAGAGTGTGCCGAATCGCCACCAAACGTTAGATAATAGGTACCCCAGTTTTTGGTGGAAGCCTCATAAAGATGGGGTGTATAAGGAAGTAGTAATACGCCGCTGCCTTCGGGCAGGGAAAAGGTTTTATTGTCAAAATGGATGATCCCTTCACCTTCTGAGGTTTGAAGCCAATGATACGTGTCATAACCATCGGGGCGGGATACTTTTTCCTGATCATGATTGTGCCCCATACTGTCTAAAGTGATTGGCAAGTGCTGTCCACCTTCATGGACGAATACGATCCTGCGATGCATGATTTCGGACAATGTTATCCTCTCCTGTTAGTTCTATATTCTTATATGTATGAGATATTATTTTATATTTAAAGGGCAACCTTAACCATTTACAATAGATATATAATTATACTATAAAGGGTGTGCGAAGTGTGATTAACGATAAATTACCTAAAATTTGGTACGGTGGAGACTACAATCCGGAGCAATGGGATGCGCCAGTATGGGCTGAGGATGAACGGATGTTCAAGCTGGCGGGAATTGATGTTGCCACAATTAATGTGTTTTCCTGGGCTTTAATCCAACCTTCCGAGGATACTTATGATTTCTCCTCATTGGATGAATTAATGGATAGACTATATAAAAATGGAACTTATGTATGTCTAGCTACAGGAACAGGAGCACATCCAGCTTGGATGGCTCATCGTTATCCTGAAGTGACCCGTGTCGATGTGCAGGGCAGAAAACGTAAGTTCGGCGGACGTCATAACTCTAATCCGAACAGTTCAGTTTACCGCAAGTATGCAGCGAAGCTGGCTGGTAAGCTGGCAGAACGCTACAAGGATCATCCGGCACTGGTAGCTTGGCATATTTCTAATGAATATGGTGGCTATGATTATTCCGAACAGTCCGCTGCTGCCTTCCGTGTCTGGTTGAGGGAGCGTTATGGTTCGCTGGATGCTTTGAACAAGGCTTGGAATACACGCTTTTGGGGACATACGTTT
Organism: Paenibacillus sp. FSL R10-2778; assembly: GCF_038593035.1. Taxonomy (NCBI): domain Bacteria; kingdom Bacillati; phylum Bacillota; class Bacilli; order Caryophanales; family Paenibacillaceae; genus Paenibacillus; species Paenibacillus sp. FSL R10-2778. The sequence goes on from NZ_CP151956.1 coordinate 1,015,931, forward strand.
TATGATTGGGAAGAAATTGTGGTGCCAAATGAGCTGAGTGAAGAATGGAACGGTAACCGTACTAACTTCCAAGGAATCTCGTTGGACTATCGCCGGTTTATGTCTTATAGCTTGCTCGAATGTTACAAAATCGAATACGAAGCGATCAAAGAACACAGCACTAACGTACCTGTTACAACGAACCTGATGGGCTTTTATCCGGAGCTGGATTATTTTGAGTGGGCCAAGCATATGGATGTAATTTCTTGGGACAACTATCCTTCACTGGACACACCGGTCAGCTTTACAGCAATGACACATGATCTTATGCGTGGATTAAAAAATGGCCAACCATTCATGCTGATGGAGCAAACACCGAGCCAGCAGAACTGGCAACCGTACAACTCTTTGAAACGTCCAGGCGTTATGCGTCTATGGAGTTACCAGGCTGTAGCGCGTGGTGCAGATACTGTGTTGTTCTTCCAACTGCGTCGTTCGATAGGGGCTTGTGAAAAGTATCATGGAGCGGTAATTGAGCATGTGGGTCATGAACACACACGGGTATTCCGTGAATGTGCTGAGCTGGGTAAAGAGCTGGAGCAGCTTGGAGATCAACTACTGGATGCGCGCAGTGCAGCTAAAGTAGGGATCATCTACGATTGGGAAAATCGTTGGGCGCTTGATCTCTCAAGCGGACCGTCGGTTGCCTTGGATTACGTGAATGAAGTCCACAAATATTATGATGCGCTGTATCAGCAAAATATCGAAGCCGACATGATCGGGGTCGAAGAGAACCTGTCCAAGTATGAAATTGTTATCGCACCCGTAATGTACATGGTCAAGCCAGGTTTTGCAGAGAAGGTTGAAGCCTTTGTAAAAGCGGGCGGCACATTCATTACGACTTATTTCAGCGGTATTGTTAATGAGAACGACCTTGTAACGGTTGGAGGTTATCCAGGCGAGTTACGTAAAGTGCTTGGAATTTGGGCAGAGGAAATCGATGCATTACTGCCAGGTATGAGCAATGAGCTCGTGCTGGATAAAACGTGGGGTAGCTTGAGTGGTTCTTATAAATGTGATCTGCTCTGCGATCTGATCCATGCCGAAGGGGCAGAAGTTTTGGCGGAGTACGGTTCTGATTTCTATAAAGGAATGCCTGCATTGACTGTGAATAAATTTGGCGAAGGTAAAGCTTATTATGTGGCGACTAGCCCAGAAGCTGGATTCCTACAAGGATTCTTAGCGAATCTATGTGCCGAAAAGAACATTCAACCGCTGGTAACTGCACCGGAAGGTATCGAATCTGTTCAACGTGTGAAGGATGACGTATCTTACTTGTTCTTACTGAACCACACTGCCGGGGATTTAAGCGCGGATATTGGGGCAGCTGAGCGTACTGATCTACTGACAGGTAATGTAATCAGGGGTTCAGCAGTTGTACCGGGTCGTGGAGTATTGATTTTGTCGGATAAAAAATAGTTGAGTCTCGTCTAACCTATATAAATTTGAAATCCCCACTACAAAACGCTTTTTTGAAGCTGATCGTAGATGGGGATTTTTTTCTGTTATTTTTTGGTAGTTCAGTCGCTGCTCTTTTTGCCTTCAGCCATCCCCATTGGGGTTCCGCTGCTTAAGGTAATGCTCTCCGCCACAGTGGAATCTGATTTAAGCGTATATTGGATAATGTCATCAGCTTTCAGGTCAGCTAAGCTGATCGTGTTCTCCTGACGCGTACCATTGTCAAAGGTCATCGTTACAATTTTGGTATCAGCATCAATTGTAATATCTGTGGTTTCCTCGGAGAAGGTTTGCTGCATCCCGCCGCCCTGTGGTCCACCACCTTGTCCACCGCCGTCAAGGGCTCCGCCTTCCGGTATTCCCCCCTCTGGAGGTGTACCGTTTTCTGAGCCTTGATCACCTTCGGGTTTTTCCTGTGGAGTACCAGCCTGGCCGTTCTGCATATCGGCTCCAGCCGTATCTCCAGTGCCTTGTGCGGGCGGGGAAGGCATTTCTGACGTATAGATTGTAATTGTGTTGTCGCTAATACTCTTAATCTTGCCGAAATTCATGGACATGCCGGGTCTGCCGTTTTGTTGATTACCGTTTCCTTGAGATTGCTGTGCCTCAGTGTTGTCTGCGGGTGTTGTGTTCGCTGGGTTATTAGCAACAGCTGTTCCTTCGGACTCCGAATTGGTGCTGCAGCCAGCCAATAGTAGAGAAGCGAGTAGACTTCCTGAGATCATAATCGGTATTAATTTCTTCATTTATTTTCTCTCCTTAATAGTTTTAGATTGATTAGGAGAAATATATCAGACGGTTCTGAAAGGCTGCTTAAGATCAGCTGAAAGTTTGCCTAAAGAAATAGATCATGTAAATGCTATATAATAATCATATAAGTGGGATAAAACTCTGCAAAGGTAAGTCATGGTAAGAGATAACCAACGTTCAGGAAAGAGGCAGTACATGAAGAATTTACTCGTAACAGGCTACCGTGCGCATGAGCTCGGTATTTTTGACAATAAGCATCCGGGAATTCCTTATATCAAAAAGGCGCTGTCTAACAGATTAAAGCCGCTAATTGAAGAAGGCGTCGAATGGATTATTACCCCCGGCCAGTATGGTGTCGATCTTTGGGCTTGTGAGGTGGTATGTGAACTCAAGACTCAATATCCTGAATTGAAATTGGGGATCATTACGGCGCATACTGGACAGGAAGAGAAGTGGAAGGAAGAGAAGCAGGAGGAATACCGACGTATTATTGCGGGTGCGGACTTTTGCAGGGCGGTCAGTAATGCCCCTTATGACGGCAGCTGGCAGTTCAGGGCCAGAGATGACTTGTTGTTCCGCAAAAGTGACGGGATATTGCTCTTTTATGATGAGGATGCGGCGGAAGGCAGCCCGAAGTTTTTTAAAGAACGAGCGCTGAAGCTGCATGCAGAGGGGGACTACGAGCTGTTTCTTATTCATTCTGATGAGATTCAAAATATTGCCGATGAAGAAAATCAGCGAGATTATGAATAAAGCTACGAACGAAGACATTGCGAAATAAAAAAGCCCGAATCGGCATTGGGAAATCACCGTTACGGGCTTTAGTTTCTATTTGAACGAGAGGCGGAGAATAGGATGAGTGAGGTCAATCAAGCAGATATTTGTTATGTTATTTTGCTTAGCCCGACGAATCAAGACCGTAGAGACATGGAGATTATTCGTGGTCATGTTAAGCATTTACAAGAGCTGGACCGTAAAGGACAATTAGTGCTGTGTGGTCCCTTTAGTGATTGTCCTGGCGGTATGGTTATTGTAAGAGCGAACTCACGCGAAGAAGCCGTTCTCCTTGCCGAAAAAGATCCTTACGTGCTCTCTGGCATTCGTAGCTATGAAGTGCGTACATGGAGTCTGTCCCATGAGGGAAACAGGCATTTAGGTATTGTTCCGCTCCAGGAATAGGTTTAATCAAATGAAGCTTTTTAGCGAAGGTGCTTTTCGCACTTTGTAATGCTGCTCATAGGCATAGGCTAGCTTGATAAGCGTAGGCTCCTGATAAGCTTTTGCTGAGAAGGTTACACCAAAGGGAGCGCCGGCCGAAGTGTATCCAGAAGGAACGACGATGGACGGATATCCTGCTCTGGAAGTAATTCTGGCGCCAAAATCGGCAGGGAACAGCAGGGCATCCAGAGTGTATTCTTTCATAGTGGCATCGATCCCTTCTTCCTTGCACAGCTTCAGGTCAGTCGCACGATGGCGTAAATATTGAGCTTCGCTTTGTGTGCCGGAGGAGGTATATTCCGCATCTATTAATGTAGCTTGACCAAATCTCAAAGTCTCCACAGGGTGTGCATGATTAAAATCAATAATATCCTTCAAGGTTCGCATAGGTGCTCCTGGACCCAAATGAGATAAATAAGCATTCAGTGCTGTTTTGAATTCGTTTAATACCACCGAAGAGTAACTAATTTCGCGGGCGGTCTTAATATCCGCAGGATCAATGATGGTCGCTCCAAGCTCTCTCATTCTGTCGACGGAAGCGTTGAACAAAGCAAGCTGCTCATCTGTGAGCTCCTCAAAATAATAATCACGTGGTATCCCAATCCGAGCGCCCTGCAAACCATTCGGATCAAGGAATACAGTATAATCCTCGTGGATTTTACCTGTATTTGTTCCCATAGCTGCATCGTGCTGATCCTTGCCCAGCATGGCGTTTAGCAGTAACACGGCATCATGAACGGTTCTAGCCATAGGGCCTGCGGTGTCTTGTGTATTGGAGAGCGGCAGGATTCCTGAACGGCTGAGCAGCCCCACGGTTGGCTTAATGCCGATGATGGAGCCCAAATTACCGGGATTAAGAATCGATCCCGAAGTTTCTGTGCCAACAGAGACCGTACAGAAATTACAAGCGACAGCTACTGCTGAACCCGCACTAGAGCCGCCGGTTGGCGTAGAAATATTGTAGGGGTTAAGGACTTGCCCGCCACGGGAGCTATAGCCGGAGGGCATGCCGTTCGTCATAAAATTGGCGAATTCGGTCATATTGGCTTTACCCATAATAATGGCGCCGGCTTCACGCAGCTTGGTAACTATAAACGCATCTTCCCCGGCAAAAGAATTCGCCAAAGCCAGCGAACCCGCACTTGTATGCATTTTGTCCCCAGTATTGATATTATCTTTCAATAACACAGGTATCCCGTGCAGGGGGCCGCGTGGGCCATTAATTGCCCGTTCCACATCCAGAGATTCTGCGATAAACAACGCATCAGGATTAATCTCCAGTACAGAGTTAATCGTCAGGCCGTTTTTGTCGTGATCAGCAATGCGTTCATAATACATGAGAACTAGTTGTTTTGACGTAATTTCTCCGGCTTCTAATGCAGCTTGGATGTCCGGTATGGTGGCCTCTACGATTTCAAAACTCATATGCGTTCACGCTTCTTTCCCTCTAGGATATGGCTTCTCCTTCATCTAACCATAATTTGGGTGTCGTTGGTAGTTTTCTTTTTAGACTTACATTTTGATTGGCCATTTGATATATTCAGGTGTGCATTGTAATTTTTTTATTTTTCTAGATTAGGAGCTAAATTAAGAACATGAAAAACCACAACTTTGCTTCAAAAATTATCACTTTTTTTGTGGTGATGATAAGTTTTGCTGTTTTATCTTCAAGTCAAGCCTTTGCGGAAGACAGTGATCTCAAATGTTATTTGGACGGTAAGCAATTACATTTTAATGTAAGTCCTATACTGAAAGATGGAGTTACATACGTACCTATGCGGGCGATCTTTGAAGCTTTAGGCGCAACTATTAAATGGGATAATCATGCGAAGTCGGTCTCAGCGGTTAAAGGGGATATTAACATTTTTTATCTGGTCAAGGAAGGAAGAGTAATTGTAAACGCCAAAGAGCATGAGCAAGTCTTAAAGGGTATCAATTTTCAAAATAATACACTAGTCCCTTTAAGATTTATTAGCGAAGTGTTGGGTAGTAGTGTCACTTGGGACGAAGGTACAAAATCTATTTACATAACCTCACCAGTTGCCGAGGAGAAGCTTATTGCCCCGGTCAACAGAACAATTTCAGTAGGAAGCCAAGAGCAATCAAAATCGTTATCAGATGAGAGAAACAGGTTTGTTATAATCGTAAAGCACTACGGAATTAAAAATAATCAGCTGTATAGCTTGCTCGAATTTTCTAACATGGATAATAAAGACATCTCAATAAATTTTAAGTCTGGTGATCAAAAAATCATAAAGACATTCTCAAAGGAAAAGGACCCCATGCCGACTCTGAAATTTGAAAATTGTACGGAAGTAACCCATAAAGTAGTTATCGATAATATTGGCGGGAATATATATAAAATCCCGGAATTTTCAGTTAATCAGGCGTGTGTCAGTTCCAACCAATCCCAACAAGATGCGCTTGATGTATGGCGGAACAACAATTCCGGCCTCTCGGAATTAGGCAGTAACCTCGTGTCTGTCCGTAAATATATTCAAGATCAGACGGGTGGGCTGCAAAACTTTGTGATCCCGGCCAATAAAGCTGAACAGCTGATCTTGGTCGCCCCAGTTGGAGGGAAGGATAGGTTGGTTGTGGAGGGCGGTTATTTTGTAGGAGGTCTATCAAATAAGACTATAGAATTCCAACTAGATTATGAAGTGGTTTCCGAGCTCGATTTGGGTATTTATAGTTACATATATACGGAACCTGTATATTAAGGATCGTTTTATTAGAAAAGAGGTGTCCGAACGGCCAAAATAAATGGCTGCTCAGACACCTCTTTTGTTGTGAGTGTGTAGATTAAAGTCTGACAATTACTCCTGCGCTGCTGTAAATCCCTCTTCCGCTAAATATTCTTTAGCTTCCTCAAGCGTTTCAAACGCCATCTCCAGATTGAGGTCGGCATAGACATACCATAAATCATCCTCAAGCTTTAGGGTTAGGGTTTGGCCCTCATCATTAGTCCAGAGTGTATCGGCAGTTGCCGCAGCCTTTTTCTTTCTTTTGCTGGCTACAGGAGCATCAGGAATGTAAATAGACAGTGAGGTGATGGAGGCATCCAGCAAACTGCGCAGCTCGGATTCCGAGTAGTCGCGAATATTCACGAAGCCCTTATCGTCTGTCTCGTAGCCCCGCAGTAAGCCTGCGAACACATAGCCATTACCATTTGGATGCAGGTGAAAAGCCACGGTTTTCTTATCATGCTGGCTTTCCTCGTAGTGATAGTTCACGCGCCCAAGGGATACGTTTTTGCGTTCCAGCTGGGGGTAAGAGTCGAGAATCGCTAATTTTTGTTCAAAAGTAAGCATATACAGCCTCCGGTTTTCGGTGTGATTGTGCACATGATTATACCATGTCGCTGGATCGCAGACTATTTTTTAATCATCAAGCGGCAGAGACAGCACGAAGGTGCAGCCTTTGTCTGAGTGCTCCTCAAGCACGAGGCTTCCGTTCATAGATTCGGCCAGCAGACGGCTGAAGGTTAGGCCGAGTCCTAGACCACGCAGTGTGCTCTGCTTATCGCTGCCCCGGAAGAAGGCTTCGAAGACATGCTCACTATGATTGGATGAGATGCCAAGCCCGTTATCTTGAACACGGATTTCGGCAAAGCCATGACCTTGCTGCTCCAGCAGGTCTATCGTAAGCTGCACCCTTCGATCCGGAGCTTTGGCTTGTACGCTGTTATTAAGTAGATTGACGATAATCTGCTGGATACGAAGGGAGTCCCCACGCAAAAATAAGGGATTGATCGGCATGTGGAGCACGGGTTCAGCAACATCTTCCGCCTGTGTCAGTTTCCATTGATATACGATTTCTGATAGTAGTGGTACGGCATCGAGTCGGTCGTGACGAACGGAAACCATTCCTGCAGTCAGGGCATTGTAATCCAGAAGGTCGGCTACCATTCGCTGCAACCGCCCAGCCTCCAGCAGGGCAATATCCAGAAATTCCGCAGCTTCATCACCTTCAACGACCCCTTCGCGGACGGCATGCACCAGGCCTTTAATAGAGGTTACGGGTGTTTTCAACTCATGGGAGACTCCGGCCAGCATTACGGCTCGAGACTGCTCAAATTGCTGTAACTTGCCTGCCATCTCTTCAAAAGACATCATCAGCTCATGAATTTCCCGCTCTTTAGCATCCTTATCTAGAACGATATCATAACGGCCATGGCTGATTTGAGCCGCTGCCTCGACTACCTTCTGAATGGGTTTTGCCAGTTTACGAGATAAGAGGTAAATGGTTAGCCAACTTAAGATGATTAGAAACAGCAGCAGTATGGAGAAAAATATGATCTCCTCCTGTGGAATATGCCGCAGTGATTTTTTGGATTGCAGGACAATAACCTGTCCCAGTGTTTTGTCATCCGAATTTATGGGAGCCACAGCAGCTTTGAACTCCGGACTGCGGGAGTCGTTCAGGCTATCATTTAGCTTATATCTCATTTCCTTGTCAGTTAGAGGTGGCAGGGAGAATAGCATTTGACCTTGTTGATCAGTAATGATCACGCACATCTCTATGGTTAACTTGAAAAACCGCTTCCGGTCTTCGATCAGTTTTTCGAGATTATGGCTGATTTCAATGGAGCCTTCCATATTTAAGCTGCGATCTGCAATCTCCTGTGCCAAAAGCCCCGCAGTCTGCAGACGATTGCTCATAGCCTCCTGACGGATCCACCATAATGTAGCTAAAGCTGTGAGGAGCAGGCCTACACTAATAATGAGTAGATAACGTATCGTCCAGTAAGAAAGGATAGAGGTACGTTTGGCGTTGTTTCTCTTTAAGTTGTCCATAATTGATATCCCGTCCCCCTTAGGGTACGGATTTCCCCCTCACTAGTAGGCCAGTGCGACAACGCTTGGCGTAGTCTTTTGATCGACAAATCTACCGCCCGGTCGCTTCCTTCATAATCCATTTCCCATACAAATTCTATTAATTGCTCACGCGTACAAATCTGATTAGGTCTTTCAGCGAGAAATAACAGCACTGACATATCCCGAGGACTAAGACTCAGCTCAGCCCCATTTAAAAAGACAGCACGTGCTGTGAAGTCGATAAACAAACTGCCATAATGCCGTTTACGGCTGCCATCAGACCACTGCGAGGGACGGCGTAAGACAGCGTTCACGCGTGCTACCACCTCCTCGGGAATAAAAGGTTTAGACATATAATCATCCGCACCACCGTCGAGGCCGGCTAGCCGGTCATTGATCCCATCTCTTGCCGTCAGCATGATCACAGGGCAGCTGCTTTTTTCACGGATGAGCTTAAGCAGTTCAAAGCCGTCCATGTTTGGCAGCATGATGTCTAGTAATACTAATGAAGGAGGAGATATAGCAAAAGACTCCAGCGCAGCGCGTCCATCGGCTACACGGGTGACTTGAAAGCCTGCTTTTTTCAGATAAGCACTGAGGACCCTAGAGATGGCTTCTTCATCTTCTACAACAAGAATGGATTTCGTCAAATTGGAGTACCTCCAGTCCATAAAATTTACGACAAGTTTAACACATCATAGCCCGTTCTGCTCTGACTTCTTCCCGACATATTGCTTTGTTAGAATGAGGGACGAGCTTGAAAGCATACAGAAATTATGAATATTGGAGGGAACAGGATGAAGAGAAAAAGAATAGCCTTGATCGCTGCAGGAGTTATTATCGTAGGAGTAGTCACAGGTTATACATTACTGGATAAATCGCTGGGCAATAATGTAGAGATCGAGTCCGTGATTCCAAATCAAGCAACCACAGCAGATGCTGGAGAGACAACAAATAACACTGGAGCATCAGCAGGGGTGGCGGTCACAGCCGAACAATTAAACGGGGATTGGACCCTTGCGGAAACCTCTAAAGTCTATTGGTCAGTGACGACCTCTAAAGAGACAGTAAACTTCGTAGACAACAAAGTTCAGGGTACCTGGAAGGTAAATATAGAGGATTCTACTTCGATGGCCGGGGAAGGGACAGTGGATATGAGCGCTCTGGATTCTGGCAATAGCCAACGGGACGAGCATGTAAAAGGAGAGGATTTTCTATCCGTTACGGAATTTCCACAATCCACGTTTGTAGTGAAGTCATTTTCGGAGCTGCCGGCAGAATGGACTGAAGGAGCAACTGTGCCTGTTGAAATGCAGGGGACGCTTACCGTAAAAGGAGTAGAAAAGGACGTCACCTTTCAGTCGCAAGCGGTGTATAGCGGGGGACAGTTGATGTTGTCGGGAACGACAACAGTGGCCTTTTCTGACTTTGGTCTAAGCAATCCCCACACCGTTGTGCTGGATACAGAAAATAATCTTGAGGTTCGCTTGGAACTTGTGCTGACAAAATAGTAGCTCTTTCGTAAGGATAACGCTGCTGTGAAATTTATAGAGAGACTGTACTGAAGAGATTTTCCCAGGCTGTGTTGGCTTTTGGGAGAGTCTCTTTGGTTTGGAATGAATTGTATGTTTTAATAGTAGTATCTGTCGAATAACTAGCAATAGTGGAGGTGTTCTTTGTGATCAAGGTGGCGGCAGCAATTATACATAATGAAGAAGGGCAGATTCTTATTGCCCGGCGGCGGCAAGGTAAATCGCAGGCAGGTCTGTGGGAATTTCCTGGTGGCAAAATAGAGCAGGATGAGAGCATCGCAGAGTGTCTGCAAAGAGAGCTTCAGGAAGAGATGGGGATCACAATCCTTCCCTATGAGAGCTTTGGCATGAACGAGCATAACTATGGAGAGATAAAGATCCAATTGATTGCTTGGAAAGCGCGGTATCAGGGAGGTGTAATTGATCTGGTCGATCACGACGAACATAGGTGGGTGCTTCCGGCTGAACTGGATCAGTTCATGTTTGCTCCGGCTGATCTTCCTTTTGTAGAACGTCTAGTGATGGAATCAAAGCCGGATTGAAGGGAGATATAATATAATGTAGAAGAAAGGAAGAGCTTAAATGCCTGTATATGAAAAGCTAGTGCGTGACGGCATCCCCGATTTGATAGCTTCTCAAGGTAAAGATTTTAACACAAGGATATTAGAGTCCAAAGAATACATAACTGAACTACGTAAAAAATTGCAAGAAGAGTCGAAGGAATATTTTCAGGCAGCAAGTGATGAAGAAGCTCTGGAGGAGCTTGCCGATATGCTGGAAGTGATTCAGGCTCTGGCGGAGACACACGGGAGCAATAGCGTGGAGCTGGAGAAGCAACGTGCAGAGAAAGCTAAACGTCGCGGTGGATTTAAGAAGGGGATATATCTGATTGAAGTGGAAGGAGGGTAAAACGTTGTTCAAAACCAAACTGACGATGATCTTAAGCAGTGTGGTGGCCTTGATTCCTGTAGCTATTTATTTATTCCTTTATTCCAAAATGCCGGATACCGTGCCGATTCATTATGATGGGAACATGGCTGATCGATTTGTAAGTAAAGCTAGTCTGGAGGTTATTTTGCAAAGCGGGCTGGGTTGTTTGGGATTCATAATCATGAAGCTTTTACAGTTCCTTTTGCAAAAAGCGTTTATTCAAAGCTCTAACGAGCACTCAGCGGCCTTGAGCAAGATCTGGAATATTGCTATTTTGGTGGTGACGGTGGTGTTTGCTGGCATCAGTTCCTATACATTCATTAGAATGGTCTGATAGAATTAAAGAGACTTAGCAGAAGGATTAGGAGGAACATGCAAATGAAAATGGATAACGCTTACAAGGTGAGATGGGGAATTATTAGCACAGGCTGGATTGCTCATCAATTTGTTACTGATTTGGCGCATGCCAGTAATGGTGTGGCTTATGCCGTTGGGTCAAGATCTCAGGAAAGTGCCGATGAATTTGCTAAAAATCATGGGATTCCGCATGCCTATGCAACCTATGAGGAATTGCTGAATGACCCGAATGTAGACGCGGTATATATTGGAACGCCGCATCCTTTTCACAAAGAAAATGCTTTAATGGCGCTGCGTGCAGGCAAAGCTGTCCTGTGTGAGAAACCTTTTACCGTAAACAGCGGTGAATTGGAAGAAGTTGTGGCCTATGCTAGAGCACATAAGCTATTCCTGATGGAGGCAATGTGGAGTCGCTACATCCCGGCGATTGTGAAGGTTAGAGAATGGATTGCTGAGGGTAGAATCGGTGATGTTCGTTTGGTGAAGGCAGACCTAGGGTTTCGTACCGACTGGAACCCGGAAGGCAGATTGCTGAATCCGAAGCTGGGCGGGGGGGCGCTGCTGGATGTGGGGATTTATCCGGTTTCTTTTGCCTCCATGGTGTTTGGACCTCATCCTGAGTCTATTTCCAGCACAGTGCACATAGGTGAGACTGGAGTGGACGAGCATTTCTCGATGCTGTTGTCATATGGTAACGGGAAAACCGCTTCGTTGAACGGTGGTATTCGTCTTAACATGTTGGAGGAAGCGCATGTGTTTGGCACAGAAGGCCGTATTATTGTAGAGGGTACATTAGTGAACCCGAAATCGGCTGCGCTTTATATAGGAGATGAGAAGGTAGAGAGCTTTGTGGACGACCGTGCTTCTATTGGATATTGTTTTGAAGCGGAGGAAGTAGGACGTTGTCTTCAGGCAGGGCTTACAGAGAGTCCGGTGATGACATTGGATGAATCGTTAGCGATTCTGAAACTGCTGGATCAAGTGCGTGCACAGTGGGGGCTTAAATACCCTGGAGAGTAATTAAAATATAAATTAAACACCCCTCGGTGCAGTGCTACACAAGTAGCTCCGAGGGGTGTTGTTATATTAACTCAGCTGCGCTAGTTCTGATTATTGGCGTTTTTGCCTGCCTGGACCCAGCCGGCCACTTCAACGGTACGCTTCGCTTGATGAAAAACAGCGTCACGGATCCGATCCTGATCTTCGATCATTTTACCGTCTCCATCTACACTGACACTTGTTCCGTAAGGGTTGCCTCCCGCACCAAATGTGACTGGATCGGTATAACCGGGTGCTGCAACAATGGCTCCCCAGTGATACATCGACGTGTAGAGTGCCAAAATCGTAGCTTCTTGTCCACCATGCGGGTTCTGTGCTGAGCTCATGGCGCTGACGACTTTGTTTACTGTTAATCCTTTGCCCCAAATACCACCGGTTGTATCAATGAACTGCTTCATCTGGGAAGCAATGTTACCGTAACGGGTTGGGGAACTAAAAATAATCGCATCCGCTTCGACTATATCGTCGGGTGTGGCGACTGGGATATCTTTTGTTTTTTCAGCTAGGGCTTTCATGGCTGGATTTGCTTGAATTTTGTCCTCGGGGACCAGTTCCTGCACCTTCAGCAGTTTTACCTCAGCTCCTGCTTTTTCTGCGCTTTCCGCGGCCCATTGTGCTAGCTGGTAGTTAGTTCCTGTGGCACTGTAGTAGATGACAGCTAATTTGATTTTTGACATGCTGTAGTCATTCCCTTCGAGTGTAGTTCCATACTATTAATTACCCTAATGGTGTCTTTATAACCCAGAATGAAATCAATCTATTCGAACTGGACAGACAGATGTCCACTTTGCCTGTATATACTAAGTTCAAGCACAGGAAATGAGGGAGAATGGATGAATACTTATTTTGTAGAGAAAGCAAAAATGACCTTGGCGGGGGTTAGCATACGCACAACTAATGAAGCAGAAATGGGACCTGATGGAGGTTTGTCGCCGCTGTGGGAAACTTATTTTCAGAGTAATATTGCGGGGCAGATAGCTACGGTAAATCCTGAGTATATCTATGCTTTGTATACGGATTATGAGAGTGATGCGAACGGAGCGTATACCGTTGTGATCGGGCATGAAGTAGCTGAGGAGAGACATATAGAGGGAAGGCAGCTAGAGGAAGGCGAGCTAGAGGAAAACGAGCTAGTGGAAAGCGAGCTAGAGGAAAGCAAGCTAGAGAAAAGCGAACTAGAGGAAAGCGAACTAGTGGAAAACCAGTTCACCTATGCGGCTGTACCGGAGAGCAAATACATGGTTTTTAAGACGATAAAAGGTCCGGTATTTGAAGTAGTCGTGCAAGCGTGGGGGGAGATTTGGGCGTACTTTAAGGAGTCTGGGGAGGTAAGAACTTACACGGGGGATTTTGAGATTTATGATTCACGGAATTTTGACCCTGCTGACACGCAGGTTGAGATTTATATTGCGATTGAATAGATAGGGGAAGGATGGTTTTGTGTGCTTAGTGGGTTAAGTGCTTAAGCGGGAGATTTTAGGGAAAGTGTTATAGGAAGTGTTTATAGGGAAGTATTTTATAGGGAAAAAGGGATTTAAGGGAGTTGCTTCTGATAGTAGTATCAAGCAGCTTGCGAGAGAAAGGGGGGCTGCCGAGAGGTAGTCCCTATTTTTGCTGACGGCCAGGTACCGGGGAGAAGGGTTACTTGACGGTGGAAGAGAATATAAACAGCTTAAAATTCTCGGGATGTGTTGTTAATCTTTGCTGAGGCTTGCATTTAGGCAGACGGGGGGAGACATAAGAAAAGCCCTAGAGTATATATACTTAACTAATGTGTCTGCGGAAAAATATACGGTAAAAATCCCGTAGATTTGCTGGATTGGGCTCAAGTGGCGGGGATGTACGGTAAAAATCCCGTAGATTTGCTGGATTGGGCTCAAGTGGCGGGGATGTACGGTGAAAATCCCGTAGATTTGCTGGATTGGGCAGAAGTGGCGAGAATGAACGGTAAAAATCCCGTAGATTTGCTGGATTGGGCTCAAGTGGCGCGAATGAACGGTAAAAATCCTCTACATCAGCTGCATAGCGTCGAATTAGTCAGAAATAGGAGCAAAAATGCTCTATATTAGCCGCCCCGAGCTAAAATAGCAGGAAAGAGAGGCAAAAGTGCCCTACATTAGCCGCCCCGAGCTAAAATAGCAGGAAAGAGAGTCAAAAATGCCCTACATTAGCGGCAAACGCCGCTTGGACCTAGTCAAAGTTAGTTTGATGGAGGAGCTAGTGGAACTGTTGTTGTTAGTGGAGTTAATGCGCTTAAGGAACTGATTCAGTTGGTGAAACTAACGGAGTTGATAGAGCTAATGTAACTGTAGAAGTTAATGTAGTCGGCAAAGCTAGTTAGTTAAGCAAATGTGGTTGATGGAACTGAGGTGATTGGTGAAGCTGTTGTAGTTCATGTAGTTTCATGTAGTTCATGTAGTTCATGTAGTTCATGTAGTTCATGTAGTTCATGTAGTTTATGTAGTTTATGTAGTTCATGGAACTCATTGAGTCGGCGGATCCGATAGAGTTGAAGTAGAGATGACCAATTAGCCAACACACAAATATACAGAAATGGAGAATGCCAAATGGGAAAACAATTTACCGCTATACTACCTGTACATGAAGCGTTTATTCTTCGGCAGCACCTATTTTTCGTAGGGTCAGCGCCGCTTTCAGAAGATGGGCATGTTAACCTTTCGCCGAAAGGACATGATTGTTTTCGGATATTGTCTCCTAATCAGGTGGCCTATCTAGACATGACTGGCAGCGGTAATGAGACGAGCGCGCATCTGCTGGAAAATGGAAGAGTGACGGTTATGTTTTGTGCGTTTGAGGGGCCGCCTAATATTTTAAGACTGTATGGAACAGGGGCTGTGATTTTGCCTGAATCAGGAGAATGGGAAACACTGTCCCCTTTGTTTACATCTCTGCCTGGAGCTAGACAGATCATTTTGATAGATGTTCATAAAGTACAGACTTCCTGCGGATTTTCGGTCCCATTCATGAGTTATGCGGGTGAGCGGGATACGTTGCAGCGTTGGTCTATCCAAAAGGGCGAGGCAGGCCTGAAAGAATATAGACAAGAGAAAAACACTAAGAGTATAGACGGGCTACCCACACCTCTTGGACAAAAAAACTGACCAGAGAGGGTCTCCCATACTTATGGTCAGTAGAAGGAAGGCACAAACCATAGGGTTGCTTACTTAAGTCATTAAAAGTTGTCTGCTTCGTATATGTACACCCAAGCCGCTATAGTTGCTTGACTACTCATTATAAATGTTCACTAGGTGGATACAGTGTATGCTATAAACCATTACATTCGATCTCATTAGGCAAAGTAATAAGCTAATTGAACGCAACAAGTAATCCGTAATCCTGTAACCTGTAATCCCGTAATCAAAAAAATGAAGGACATAAGGGTGACGATTCATTTGGCATCCCATTGGAGGGTTTTTTAGAGTGTCTTTCCCTATTTAATAGTCTATTAAACTTATTGCTTTTACTGTTATTTCTATCATCGCATGCTCGTTTATTTAAACTTATAATGAAGGCGATGGGATGGGCTGCTTTTCCATCAATCATCGTTTACATTCTCATGTAGAAGTTATTTTACGTAGATTAATAAACGGACAAAGGAGATACAGCATGCTGCCATCACTCGCATTTCTTAAACGTCAATTAGAGGGGATTTTACGCAATAAATTTGCACAGGGGCATCAAACCTCGGGTTATTTAGCCAAGCTGGAACAGCTTCCCGCAAGCTATGATGCCTATCTGGAATTCGCTCATAGCTTGGTGGCCATTCCAATGAGGGACAATTGGCCTTACTATGAACCAAACGATTTACAAGAGATATGGCAGGAATGCGATCCGGCACGACCTTTAGGCCAGGTCGGCATCTTGAATCTTAAGGATAGCTCCAAGCGTGTGGAGGCGGGATTCCTCGCTTCAGTCTGTGGTTCAATGCTAGGCAAACCGATTGAGGTAAACCCCAGCTTGTCGGAATTGCGTAAAGCTTTAACTTCTGTAGGGGAATGGCCACTGAATGATTACATTTCTGATGAAGTTCTCCATGCTTTAGATCGTCGACATTGGTCTTGGTTTGAGACGACGCGGGGGCGGATTCGTTATGTGGCACCTGATGATGATATCAATTACACATTAATGGGAATGATGGCGTTAGAACAATTTGGCGATGGTTTTACGAAAAGAAATTTAAGAGATTTATGGATAAATCATCTTCCGATAAGTACTACTTGGGGACCGGAGAGGACCATTTTGCTTCGATCGGGGATTAGCTATCTGGAGCATGATAGAGAACTATTCAATCATTCTGAAATAGAGGCTTGGCCCGACTTCATGGTGCAAGATACAGAACTATGCGGAGCAGCGATTCGCGCAGATGCTTACGGTTATGCCTGCCCCGGTCAACCCGCTCTTGCCGCTGAGCTAGCTTGGCGTGATGCAAGTTTTACACATCGCCGGACGGGGATCTACGCCACGATGTTCATCGCCGCTGCGATTGCAGTTGCGCAAGTGCTGCGCGATCCTATTAAAATAATAAGTACTGCACTGCAATTCGTACCTGGAAGGAGCCGATTCTATGAGATTACTCAGGATTGCCTGCAGAGGGTAGCGAATGCAGATAACTGGCTGGAAGCTTATCAGAGCATTAACCATAAGTATGCAAATTATAGTCACTGTCAGGTTTATCAGGAAATAGGTACCTTAATTAATACATTTCGATTTGCAGACAATGTCGGTGACGGGATATGCAAGCAGGTGATGCAAGGCAACGATACGGATAGTTTTGGAGCAACAGCAGGCTCTCTGCTCGGGGTTTATTTCGGTTCTGACAGCCTGGAAACAAGATGGCTTGAGCCTTTCCAAGACCGGATTCATACGGGATTATCTAATTTTCATGAGCAAAAGCTATCCCGTTTGGCTGAGCGGATGGGGCGTTTGCCAGAGCTGTTGCATACTCACCAACATCGAATTGAACCCAGCGAGCTCTATGTAAACGAGAACACCGATTTAAACCTTTGAATTTGATTTCATCAAAAAAATGGTTAAGTGGGACCTATATAGAAGTGCTTTAGAAATTAAAAGTGCCAATTGAGTAGCTGAGTAAAAGTCACCGTGCTTAATGCAATACGACATTATCCCGTAACAGGTTACTTTTTGATTTTTTTCATCTATCCATAGACTGCTAGTACATGGAAAAAAAGACACCAACCCCCGGTTAGTGTCTTTTTGTCTAGCAACAGGTACTGCTAACAATGGCAAATTTGCTTGAAGATGTTACATCAAACGTAGATCACATAAGGGATGATGCGTAACCAATGGTGTGAAAGCGTCTAGAGCAGATTACTTGAAAGTTCAATGGATTGTTAAAAACATCCACAATAGGTAAATTAACGAGACTTAGACTACAGGATAATTACGAATGATTAACGAGCTATGTGATCTTCATGGCATTACGTACCTATTAACCATCGAAGCGCTGTTCAACGCTAGTTGCTATAAGTGGTGGAGCTTACAGGATCGTCGAGCCGACACAAAGACAAGGTTATCCCGTATGCCGTATGCCGTATGCCGTATCCTGTATCCTGTATCCCGTATCCCGTATCCCGTATCCCGTATCCCGTATCCCGTATCCCGTATGCTGTATCCCGTATCCCGTATCCCGTATCCCAAATCCCTACCGCCCAAAGCTCATGCTACCTACGGATTCCACTATAAACACAGGCACATATTGCTCGCCCATGTCTGTTCCAACGAGCTCATATCCATTCTGATATTGGCCACTAACTAACGCGTTACCTGTAACGGAACCCACTTCTCCTTGGAGCAAAATATAAATCCCATCCGAGTAAGCAAGACTATTGCCGAAGTTATCTACGACGATCTCACAATGAAAAGAGACCTTTTCAAAAGGATGAGTGGTCAGATCCGCAGCTGAGATTACGGCATACTCCTGAACAATCTCCGCGAATTGATAGATGCCGTCTACTTTACGGTAAAGTGCCGTTTGCCCGTCAACACCGTCTCCAAGATCTGCATTAGGCACGAGAATAGAGTCATCCGGCTGCAGTTCATAACTATCACCAGCTAAAGAAAATAACTGCGAAATACCATTCGATTTCATCTCATACGCTGTGAAAAGGGTGCGTCCACCTTCAACCTCAGATTGGGCTAAAACCACAGGTACACCTGAAGAGGTTGCCAACTGTTCATTAAAAGTAAGACTGCGCAGACTCTCGAAGCGTGGCAAGCTGTTTCCGGTTAATGTGACCACATTGTCGTCGTTATTCATCGCGGCATAATAGAGCACGCCACTATTATCCGTCCCGGCAACGATCACTTTTGTGCTCGATAGTCCTTTGCGTGAGATGACGTTGTTGTATTTGTCTTGCTCTTCTCCCCCAGGAAGGAGGCGAACAGGCTCTGCGATATTCCAGGCAATTCTAGCAGCGGCAATGTTTGTCGAAGTATCTTCTAGCGGGGCAAGATCTCCGTATAATTGTATCGCCTCGGCATATTGACCTTTAGTAGTCAGACGTTTGGCATTTTTTAGTAGCTTAGCCTTAGTGGTATCGATCAAAGTCAGCACCTTTGATGAAGTGATACCTGCCGATCCTGCAAAATTACGATAAGCTACAGCATGCCCTGCAAAAGCTGTGATATTGTCACCTTCAAGATCCTTGTTCAGGATGATCTTCCCGCTGCTTTCTGCTTGTTGAAGTACCCAAGGAGCTTCGTAATTATGCTGGCTATAAGCACTCATCAGGGACAGGGTGCTTTCCAGCATGCCGGTAAAGTTTCCTGCTCCTGCTAAGGATTTTAATATAGCTGTGTCATGGCTTTTAAACTTTGAGGCTAGTAAATCCTCTTTGGAAGCTGTACTTCCATAATAAGCATCAGGAATCTGCAAAAGATTCCATTTGAAGTTCTCTTCATTACTCACCCCTCCGCTCTGGTTCTGGGCAAGCTCGGCAAGGAACTGCTCCTTAAACTGACGGAAATAAGAGGTGAACTGGTCTGAAATGCCTGAGGCCGACGATAACTGGCGATAATAGGATTCATAGGAACCGCCTGGCTTCATATATGTAGCTTTTAAACTGAGCAGAGCTTGATAGCTCTTCATAAATCCGGTAAAATCCTTAGTCGCTGCTTCCTCCTTAGTAGAGGTTAACAAATCATTCAGAACCTTGCGGATGTCTGTGATTGGAGCTAATTCATCCAGACGTTTTGCGACTCTTTTTTCCTGGTAATCAATGGAATAGTTGGCCGCTGCTTGACGGTACTGATTCTCTGCATTAATCAGATCCCCGGCAGCGTAGAGACGGTCGGCTTCTTTGGTGATTTGTATTTTATCTGCGATGAGAAAAACCTTCTGTCCAAGCAGCACAAGCATGCATATACACAAAATGATCATAAAGTTTCGCAGGGTTATTAATTGTTTGAACGTCATATAGAGTAGCCTCTTTTTTCAAAATATAAGAAAGCCTAAGAAAGTATAAGTTTCACGGTATACATCATCCTTATATTTCTTTGAGAAACGGTTGGTTGTCATCAATAAGGATGTTTGCTTTATATTGGTTCATCTTGGCTTTCAGGTCTATTGGACCTCCGGGTCCCAGCGATATTTAGCTTCACGAATGTCAGCTACCCTGAGGTCTAAGCCGTTCCAAGGTTCATGGGGATTCGCAGCAATGAGTTTGGACAACCGCATAAAACGGTCCTTGGGCAGATCTTGCACGTATCGGCCAATCATATTGGAGTAGAGCAGGGCATAACGCTTCATTCTTACCGCCGCTCCTGCAACGCTCGTAAGGATGGTTAAGCCGTTAGCCATCTGGCGAATCTCCACTTCATAGTTCTTCACGTAGCGTAGTGTGCGATCCTTAATGAGATCAGGACGGACTTTAGCGATCTCGCCGATATATTCGGCTAGCAGTGGTTCGAAGTCTTTTAGAAGAAGCTGCTCCAGTTCTAGATCCATATCCTTGCGGAGTAAAAATCCATGCAGCAAAGCCACTCGCTGCCGCGCGATCCGGTCGCCGCGAAGCAGGATGGAGAGCTCGCGCAGCTTCTCATAGGCAAGAACATCATCCTCACGGAGTACGGAGACAGCTTCCTGACGGTTGACCTCCAGCCCTTCCTTGATGATGCCGATCCCACGACCAAGCAGCTCATTGAGAGAACGAAGATTCTCGTTCTGCCTTACTTTTCGCTGCGTATAGTACAATAGTCCAGCAAGCACAAGACCCCCGGCACCACACAATATCATTTGTTGGATGCTATTTCCAAAATAGACAGAGGCTAGTGTGAGCAGTAAGATGAATAGTAGGCGGGTATGCATCTTCCGTCTGGCTAGTGATGCTGCGTGCTGCTCTACAGCAATAAGTGAGGCTCTGCCACATTTGCTACAGCGGTCTTCGCCAAGAGCGGTATACCGCCCGCAGTGGCGACAGATTCGCAGCTTGTCATAAGCGTAACGCGGGGCCTTGAAAGGCCGGAAGGTAACGGGTCTTTTCTTATTCACGGCCTTTATCGCCTCCGTTCAAAGCGGCTAGCAGTCGATCGTTAATATCATCACGTGTCAGTGGTTTGCGCTGATGTGCGGCATAAATGGAAATCTGAATTACGGCAATTAGGAACGTAATCCCAAGAATGACGTATGAAATCATGGAACAATCCTTTCTCATGGACGCTCTGCAGTCCAGATGGCTTTTAGAATGATAATCTTCTATGCATCAATGCACTGGGTCCGGCGGTCCTAAAGTTGAAGTTTACAAGGTTTAATTATATCATAATGGCATGCTATTTACAGATTTTAGCGATAGTGCTGAACCTGTCATATGTGCCTAATATAACACAAGAGGAGCCCTATTTATGCTTCGTAAATATCAAAGTATTAGAACAACCAAGACTCTCTTTCTACGTATCTTTCCGGCATTGCTCCTGGCTCTTTGTCTAGCTGCCTCGCCTTTTGCAGCTGTTAAGGCCTATGCGGCAACGTCGGCGCAATCTCACATTGACGCTGTGCTTCTTATTGATGTCAGCAACTCCATGAAGACTAGTGACAAGAACAAAATCGCCAACGAAGCGATGAAAATGTTCATAGATATGTTATCCACCCAAGGTGATAAAGTAGGTATTGTTGCCTATACCGACAAGGTGCAACGGGAAAAGGCCCTGCTGCAAATTAGCTCGGAGAGCGATAAGCAGGATTTGAAGGATTTTATTGATGGTTTGGACCGAGGAGCTTACACCGATATCGCTATTGGCGTAGAGGAAGCTGTAAAGGTTCTGCAGAATGGAAGTGACCCTTCCCATGAGCCTATCATTGTAATGCTCGCTGACGGCAATAACGATTTCAATAAAGCGACAGGCCGGACGCAAAGTGAATCAGATAAAGAGCTGACGGCGGCCGTAGAGGTTGCCAAAAAAAATGGCTATCCCATCTATACTATTGGACTAAATGCAGATGGCAAGCTGAATAAACAAAGCCTCGCCAACCTGTCCAGTGAGACGGGTGGTAAAGCATTTTCGACGGACTCAGCAGATGATCTGCCGCAAATCCTGAGTGAGATTTTTGCCAGCCATTTGAAGCTGAAGGTAGTGCCTGTGCAGTCGATTACTGCAAATGGCGATTATCAGGATGTGACCGTCAACGTGCCTAACGGCAGTGTTTTGGAAGCCAATATCTCAATTATGTCTTCACAGCCTGTGACAGCGAAATTAACGGACCCGTCAGGGAAAGAAGTTACGATCCCCTCAAACAATGTCCTGCTGTCCAAGTCTTCTACTTATAGCTTGATTAAGCTACTGTCACCGCAGGAAGGAGATTGGAAACTTCAGGTTAAAGGTGTGCCAAAGGATAAGATTGATATTAATCTAGTCTTTAACTATGACCTGGAGCTTAAGATCGATGCGCTGCCATCAGCAACCTATAAAAAGGGTGATGAAATCGACATCACCTCCCATCTGTTCAGCAACGGTACTCAGGTAACACTCAGTAATTTGTATCAAGATATGAAGGCGGTACTGCTTGCTACAGATATTGATACAGGTGATGTGCAAGAAATCGAACTGGATAACTCCGGAGCTGTCTTCAAGGGTACATTTGAGGTAAAAGAAAGCCATAACTACGAGTTGAAGGTACGGGCAGAGGAAAGCAGCTTTTATCGGGAAAGTGCACCTATCCAGATCAGCGCGAAGACAGGCGGAGCAGCAACAACAGCACCTTCTACAGGGACTGGCAACGAAGAACCCCTGAAGGAAGCCTCATCCAAAACCCTGTATTACATTATAGGGGGCATTCTTTTAGTGCTGGCAGCGGGTGCAGCATGGTATGTGCTGAATAAGAAATCGGCACGTGGTTTTGTTGGACAGCTGGTAGTAGAGGTTAAAGACAGCAATACGGGTGAGAAGACCTACCCACAATATAAGAAGCTTGCAGGCTTCAAGGGCAAGTTCAGCCTTCATCAGCTGCTGCAATTGGCGCCTGAACTGAAGGAGAGCGAAACTGTTATTTTCACACCGGCTAAGAATGACCGATTGCTGTTACGCAGCGGAGAAGGTGTTACTGTGGAGAGATCCGGACGTGCTGCGGATGCTTCGCGTGGTCTTGAACTGAAGAGTGGGGACCGCGTTTCAGTATCTCTACAGACGGTAGATAAGACGATTTATCTGGAATATTTAGTATAGTAGGCAATGGCAATGTATGCCGCAGAAACAGTTTTGCTGCAAGATATCTGAAGTACAGCTTCCGCAAAACTTTTAGGAGGATAAGCATATGAAACCAGTAGTAAGAGAGCATATACAGCAGTTGGATGTATCACTAGGCGGCGGGATTGTCAGCGATAAAATCAGGGTGGATACGATTGATAATCCGATCCTGATCATTGGACTAGGCGGCACGGGCATTGATGCCCTGCTGCGTCTTAAATATCAGATTAACCGCCGCTTTAAACTGCCGGAGGATCCTATATCCAAGAAGAAACGGGACAAGCCGGATAATGTAGAATTTCTAGCTTTTGAGACGAATGAACAGGATCGCGGAAAAAAATACAAAGGCATTGGGCTGGACCCGCAAAATGAATTTGTACTCCTGGCGAATGCGGAAATCGGCGGACTGCTACAGAACCGTAGTATCCTCGATTCGTACATTACGGATTGGCTGTCACCTGAGCTGAGTATCACAGATGGTATGAATGGTGCTGCTGGTGTGCGGCAGGCTGGACGTCTGCTTTTGTTCACCAAGATTAATCAGGTTGTAGGCGCGATTGATAAGAAGATCAAGACGTTATCCGTAGGCACTAACAAAAAGCTGATGGTCTTTCTGCTGACAGGTCTGTCGGGCGGTACAGGCAGTGGGGCTTTCTTGGATATTGCCTATATCGTGCGCGGTATTATTGAACGTGACTATGGATCAGCCGGTATTGACCGTGTGAACACGCTGGGTTATCTCTTTACACCTGACGTGAACCTGTCTAATAAAAGTCTAAGCGAGCACACGCGTGAATATATTCGCAAGAACGGTTATGCAGCGCTAAAAGAGCTGGATTACTGGATGAATGTGGACAGTCGTGGTGAGCGGTTCCAGCAGCAATACGGTAATATTTTGACAGTAAATTCACCGCTGCCTCCATTTAATCTATGTCATTTGATCTCTGCAACGAATACCGAGGGTAAGCTGCTGGAGAATGCGTACGATTACTGTATGAACGTAACGGCGGAGAACATCACGAACTTTATGGCGAGTGAAGAAAAACAGTCTGGTGAAGAATTCGCCATCCATGATTATATCAGCAATATCCGCACCAACATTGCGCAGATGAACAAGACCTACCCAGCTAACTATGAATACAACATTATCGGTGCCTCGTCCGCTGTGCTTCCGATTGAGGAAATGACGACTTACCTGGCTTTCCGCTTGTTTGATAAAATGGAAAAAATGTTCCAGCAGGCGCCAGGTCAAGAGGATGTAGAAAAATTCGCACGTAAGCTTGGAATTGATCTCGACAGTATGATCAAGACGTTTGAATCCCGTGTGCCTGAGCCGTTGCCAGGCTACGAGAACAGCGAACGCTTGAGCCATGCCAATGTTGTTAAGAATCAAGTGGTAAGCATGGATACAGAGCTGGAGCAGAACTTCCTGGCTCGTGCCCGTGAAGAATATATCAAATCGAAAAAGCAGCTGCCTGGCGAAATTGTGGGACGTTTCAGTGAAGAGCTGGAGCGCATATTCCTGCATCCAGAGCAAGGACCGTTCTACGTTTCCCGCTTGCTGTATACCGAGAAGGGCTTCTGTATTTTGAAGCTGATTCAGTCTTATATTGAGGCTTTACGTGAAAGCTTGTTGCGTTTGCCACGTGATATTGAGACAGCGCAGGACAGTGCGGATGAGAAGCTGAGCGATGCCCGCAGTGCTTTTGTCTCCAAAGAGAAGAAGAAAAATGCCTATATTGAGGCTAAAATCAATGAGTATTGGCTGCACGCCGATGTAGAACGCACTGAGCAAATGATTCAATTTTACGAGGACTTATATGAGCTCTTAAACGATGAGAACAGCCGGATTTACGGTGTGTTTACAGAGATTCTTAGTGCGCTTAGCTCGATTTTTGCCAAGAACGGGGACATCCTTATCAATGGCGAAGAGCAGGCAGACTATAAAGGAAACAAAACTTATTATTGGAACATTGTGAACGTGCCGGATATTTCGGCGACCATCTCCAAGATTATGGATCAGAAGGACGGCGACGACCTGATTCGTGACTTCACCCGTGAAATGCTGAAGCATTCCGGACGTTGGGTCAAAGAGCAGGAGATTGATATCGTTCGCTCAATTTCGGAATTCCTTAGCGATAAGTTTGGGGATCTGATTACCCGTTCGATGGAGGATTTCCTTGTGATGAAATTCGGCCATGAAGAGCCGCTGGATAAATTCGTTGAGCGGATTATTGCCGGTAAATTGGACGAAGAGGCTGTGCCTACCTTCCACCTTAGCAATAGCTCAGGCAGCTTACATTTCCCATCATGGGGTTTCGTTTCCGTGCCTGTTAAAGCGCCGGGTATCCTAAAAGGGATTCGTAATTATCAGAATAATGCGCTTGGCAAATCGCAATTTACGATCAAGGAGAGCCAAGTGAAAAACCGTATTTTCTGGCTTAATACACGTAACGGTGTGCCACTTTTCGTATACACGCCGCTGCGGGTGTTTGAAGAAAACTATGAGCGGACCATTCTCGACAAGGAAGGGATCGGCCGCCATCTCGTGATGACGGATAAGAACAACTGGACGTATCTGCCTTCTCCGATTCCGGAAAAATCATGGGGCGACACTTACGTCAATTCTCGTGTACGTGATTATAACGCTAGAGTGCGTGCAGACTTTGCAAAAGCGCTGGCAAGTGGAGTCATTATTGAAAAAGGTGTAGATGAGAACACAAGTAACAGATATTCTGTTGTGTTCACCAAACCTTTTGATCTGGACGCCATTTTGAACGGTTTCGATATGCAGCTGCAATCTACACGCCCAAATCTCGGTGAAGTGAAGAAGGCGGTTGATGAGCTGAAGAGCCTGCGTGAGAAGGGCTTGGAGCGGGAAGGCATTAAAGATATCTTTGGCAGCATCAACAAGGACATGGCGCAGGAGAATCTCATTCGTTCACCGCAGCTGATTTCACGTGTTCGTGTGGAGCTGGCTAAATATGCTGAACTGACTGCCAAAGCCGCTGAGCTTGAAGGTGTGCTTCATCAATATCTGGACGAAGATAAGTGGATGGATCAGTTCATTGAAGCTTTGTATACGGACAGCATTATCAAAAAAGGCGCACTCTACGTTTATGACCGTGATGAAGAAGAGGACGCTTGGGAGCCGTTTGCTAATTTGATGAAAGAGCGCAGCTACGTAGAGTATGCCGTGTATCGGCACTTCCGGGAGCTGGATGAGAAGAGCCGCAGCGTACTGCTGCGTAAGGCAGCACGTCGTGCAGGTGAAATGACTGCCGCTGAAGACGTTACCCCGCTGCTCTATAAGCTGGAAGGACTGTATGTATCATTCCTGGAAGCACGCGACAGCTTGGAGTACGAACGGGTAGAGTATGAGAGCGGCGATGAGATGTACGGATTCTACAAGAGCATGACTAGCAAGCTCGGCAGTATCCGCAGAAAGTTGAAATAGGCCTATGATCAAAACACAGGCATTATCTTATGGTGAACAATATGCGGTACAGGAAGAGGCACAGCGCAGCAAAGGGGATGGACGCAGCAGCATCCATTACCCTGCCCTGTTTCTGTTCGTAGGCGACAAGGTTGCTCCGGCCATCGGTCCGGTGCTGGATAGCTGCGAACGAAAATGGGATAACGCCGGCGGTGTTATGGCATTACATGCTGTGACAGGTGCGGCAAAAGAGGGAATAGACGGAAGTATAAGTGGATCTGTTGCGGGAGGAAAAGACCGGGTGCTGGCCATGGCCTTGCCGGA
The DNA here is from genome assembly GCF_038593035.1 of Paenibacillus sp. FSL R10-2778. Lineage (NCBI taxonomy): Bacteria > Bacillati > Bacillota > Bacilli > Caryophanales > Paenibacillaceae > Paenibacillus > Paenibacillus sp. FSL R10-2778. The sequence goes on from NZ_CP151956.1 coordinate 1,042,573, forward strand.
AACGGCAGGGTCAGATCCACGCACTGTGCGTCATGAACTTTACCGCAAGTTTCATGAGGATACACGTTATCTTGCTGAAATGAATAAAGTTATCCGGCGGCTGAGCAACAGTATAGCGGATTATGGACGTCTATATTCATCTTTTGACGTCATCCATCTCTCTATCATTACGCGGGTTGATGATCCGCTTAATGTATTGCTGCCGGAAATTACACTGCTGGCTCGTGCTGTACTCGGCCAGTCCTTTAAGTCCGTACAGACAGATCTCTACGCTCTGATCAATGAGCGGGAGCAAGGGGATAATTTTGGATATTCCAGCTCAGTAGGGCTGGCTTTTCTGCGTGAATTGGACAGAATGCAAGCTACGGACTATAAGTTTAATGCGCCGTTACTTGTGACGGAAGACGGTCTGTCGATTCCAGTTGCCCATGGTCCTTCCGCATTATTTGACCTTGTGTATCTGCTCTCCGATAAGAATGAGCGCGGTATGATGTCTGCACACGGTATGGATGACAACTACGAGATTATTTCTCATATTAGTCTGCTCAAAAATCGGGTCCGCCCGGCTTCTGATCAGGCTACTGGTCATGGCGGATATAACAATATGACCTTCAAAAGCGGCATCAGGGGCAGCACTGGAAGACAAGGCTACGCCTCTGCTGGCTTTTCCGGGGTAAGAAGACCTAATGTTCAAATTGCTTTGGCGGTGCTGTATCATGCGTTCCGGCGGCTTGTCTCCGATATGCGTGAGGGTAGTTCGTGGACTATACGTGAACGGCAGGCGTTGTTAGGGCTGGACCCTGACAGCTTGCGGGAACACGCGGTACACCTACTTCCGGAGAAAGACGGCCTGAATGAAATGACGGGGTTAATGAGTCACGGACGCCCTACCTATAATGAACTGAAGCAGCTGTCACTTCGTGAAGCTGAACGGCAGTTGTTCGGTGACGGGGGCGAAGCTTATTTCCGCAATAACTTTGTGGCAGAGTCAAACCGGAGAGTAGAGGGAATGAATCCATTACGCCAATGGCGCACTATGCTGGCGGCACAGGAAACATCTACGCCAGCGGTAAACTTTTATCAGCTTACGGAGTGGACGGCAGATCGTGATGAAGCCGGAAGTGTGCTCCATCTTTTACGTCAGCATATGGCAGGCTTACGTTCCGCGATTCTCTCCATGCAGGAGGAGCTTGAGGATCTTTACGCAGAAAGCGTGGAGCGCCAGCCGTTCCAGCGTGTGCCGCTTTTTGATAAAAGAACAGTACGTAACTTCATTCATTATTTATTCTCAGCCGTATATGGCAAAAAATATGAACTATTGGGCCTAGAAAGTGAGCTTGCCCTATGCAGTCGTTTGGAATCTGCACTTGAGCAGCTTCATATGGAAAGTATGGCTCGTGTGAAAGCTATGGAGACTTTGGAGGAAGAATTGCGTATTACTGTTATGGACAGCATTGGGCGAACAAACGAAACAACGGGTCAGAACGTAATGGAATACTACCGCGTAGTCACAGAAGAAGTGATGAAGGATATCGAAACCCGGCGTGGACCTGGAATATTCTTCAGTGAGAAGTACATGGGCAGTATCTCCAAGCTCTTAGAACAAGGGAAAGAAGCTGTGATTGAGCGTTTGATTGATATTTGCCGCCGGGAGCTGCTGACAGCAGAACCTTTTAATTTATCTTTTGAGGAAGAGCTTCTGCGGCGTGCAAATGTTGCGGCAGCCTATGAGAATCGTCAGGTTCTATCGAGGGAAGAGCTGTTCAAGCGCTTGTATCATAATTTGGAAGAGGGCGCGGCCATTAATGTTCGGCTATTCGAATACACGCAAGAGCATCGTCATGAGGAGAAATATTTCTTCGGAGACAGCTCATCAGAATTCCTACGCTACGCCTTTGGAGTGGATGAGACAACCCGGATTTACCGGTTAGGATTCGTGCATGAGCAGCGGAGGAGCGGAGTGGAGAAGCTAAACCTGATGGGCGGCTTTCATTTAGAAGACCTGCTCTATTATCGCAACGGTAAGGTCTATTATGAGACTTATGCTCAGAATGGCTATCAGCTCCATGGGCTGAGTGAAGATCAGCTTCCTGAGATGCGCTGATGGCGTAATAGATAGGTCCCCTCACTTTAAGTCCCTTTATTGCCTTGGTGCAATAGAGTCATCGGATATAACTCTTAATTAGATTTCTGGGATAGGGACATTTCTCCTTATTTCCACTGCACACTATGCAATAGAATAGAAATAGATGTTTCTCCTATTCCATTCTATTGCACAAAGTGCAATTTGGGGGATGATAACACATCCGGGTAGCCCGTTTATCAGGCAGCATAACCCCCGGAATGTTTAAAGGATAAGAGTACAATTCAGATTTTACCCGGAAAGGAAGTATAACGATGCAGAGAAAAATCAATCTGCTGCTGCTCTTCTTCAGTCTGATCGGCGGCGGGGTCGCCTTTCTTTTTGGCGAATGGCTGCTAAGCTGGTATAACGATCTGCCTTCCATCCTGCTTGTGGGTATTTATTTTGCTATTGTGGCGCTGGGAGTCGGTGTAGGCTGCCTGCTTGCAGAGATGATCTCGCCACGACTGAACGGAGCTTCATGGAAGCAGCGCTATCTGGGGTTATCGTGGAAGCTGCTGCCTCTGATGATTGTACTTGCACTTGGTGTTGGAGCTTTAACGGAGTTTGTTTATGAGCTGAATTTTGGCGGAGCCAGACCAGTTAAGAATGTAGTAATGGCTATCGATGACTCAGGCAGTATGACACAGAGTGATCCCGATAATAGCCGGTATTCCGCAGCAAAAGCGTTAATTACAAAAATGGACACTGACAATAAGGTAGCCGTGGTGACCTTTAACAACGAAGCGGTAGTTGTCCAACCTTTAACGCCACTCTCAAATTCGGAGAATCGTGAGAAGGTGCTGACTGCAATCGATAATCTGCAGCCAACCGAAGGCGGCACGAATATTAGCGGTGCGGTCTCAGAGGCACTCAAGGAGATTGACAGTGACGGCAAAAAAGACCAAGGAGCCATGGTCATCTTGTTGTCTGACGGAGTGAGTAATTTCGATACCACAAGAGAGTTGCAGGCTTATGTAGAGCGCGGTATTGCCGTGAATACCATTGGTCTGGGCTTGAATGATCCAGCAGGCACTCAGCTGTTGCAGGATATTGCGAGAGTGACAGGCGGACACTATTATGATGTCAAGGATTCAGCCCTGCTGGGCGATGTGTTCCAGCAGATCTATGACCGTCTGGGAGATCGGACGCTGCTAACTGAGCGCAGTGATTCAACGGCAGACAGTCCTTATTATGCTGCGGTTCGTATTTTGTCACTGATGTTGATGGGAGCTGCGCTTGGATTAGGTCTGGGAATTATGTTTGATAACCGTCATTTGGCTAAAAGCTTTGGGATTGGCGGCGTAATATCAGGCTTGTTCGCAGGACTGATTCTGGAATTTGGACTTAGCGGTGACTCCTTTACAGATAGTCTTATTCGTCTTCTGGCTGTTCTTATATTAGCTGCTATTATTGCATTATTTACAGGCGTCATTCCGGTAGGAGAAGGACGTATTTATCGAAATAGAAGAAACAATAACGCAGCGCCTGCACCAGCATCGGATAACTTTCCGGGTCGGCGCAGAAGCCGGAACAGCAAAGGATTCTAGTGTAGCGGAAAGGGGTTTACAGTAATGAGGTACGCCGAGGTTAATGCTTCCGCTCCGGGAATAACGGATGTGACATCTCAAGTGGATGACCGATTCTGTACGCTGAGATGGCGCTGGCCGGACGGCGTGCAGGCGGTGTACATCCACAAAACCTCCGCAGAAGCGGCTGACATAGGAACCGGAGATGATCCGCCGGTCGGGATGAAGCTCTACACTCGTGAGGAATACAAATCTAACAATGGTTATCGTGATCGATTGGATGAGATCGGATTGATATCCTATACGATATTTGCTCGTCTTGCTGAGAACGGTGAGACTGCCCTGGTGAGGCAAAATGATGGTGTGAACCGGGTGATGGTCAGTGCAGGCAAAGCCCGGATCTATTATTCCATTCAACAAAAAAAAGCCTTATTCGGAAAACAAAAGACCGTACATATGGCGATTACGGCAGAAGTGCCCGTGGCACGGGATGTCCTCTGTTATGTCAAGAAACGTGGAGGGCATCCTGCAGGGAAAGAGGATGGTATTCTCTTTCCCTTCGTCCAGGATTTCGCTCCTGGACGCAATGTACTTCCGCCGATTGAAATCGGTAAGGATGATTTTGTACGCATCTTTTTCACCGATGGCAAGAAATATGGGCTTTATTACGAATTGGTACCGGAGTGAGACTGGGTCTACGCGTACAAGCGGGTAATGAGCAGTGCGTTCATAGCAAGTACGTAGATACAACTTTTGGGAGGATGAGTAGATGTCTTTTTTTAGCCGTTTTATGAAAAAGAATCAGCCGGAGCCGCGGCCGCTTTTTTACGATATAGTGTGCCCGTATTGCTTCACCAAGTTCTCTCCGGAGGATGTCGTCTTTCGGGCTATGCACAGCCGGGAGGACGATGAAAATTACGCATTGGGTGAGGATGACGCCTTGAACAAATACCGTGAGCGCTTTGGGCTTGATACGGTAGATGACATAGAAGCGATTATCAACCCGGCGGATATTCCGGAAGAATATCATCATTACACGGATCATGTGTTAACTGGGCTTACGGATCGTTACGGTGTGCTTACGCGCAGACGGCTTTGCCCGTCCTGCCATAATGAGCTGCCGGTGACTGCCGGGAAGGTGCCAAGTAACATCATCTCGATTATCGGGGCATCCCAAGTCGGGAAATCGGTGTATATGACCTCGCTGATCCACACATTGCAGCATACTACAGCAGGTCATTTTGATGCCGCTTGTATGCCGCTTAATGCAGAGATTAGCCGTAAGTTCCGTACATTGTATGAGGAACCGCTTTTTGAGCGTGGAGATCTGTTGGCTTCTACACAGAAGGAAAAAATGCAGGAGCCTTTTATCTTTCAATTTGTCTTTAAGGATGAAAATAAACCGCCACTGACACTTGTATTCTTTGATGTAGCAGGTGAGGGTATGGTGGATCAGGATTATCTTGGACTTCATGGTCAGCATATCAAGAACTCTGCGGGTATTTTGTTTATGGTCGATCCGCTGCAAATCCGTTCTATCCGTGAAAAGATTCATATTAACATCGGTGACCGCCCGGGAGAATGGGTCTCACAATATGACGAGCCGCGCGATGTGGTGCTGACGATGTTCGGTGATTTTATTGCCTATCAGGAAAAGAGCAAAACAGACATTCCAACAGCGGTTGTGCTTGCCAAAAGTGATATGCTGCATTCACTGAAGGATGAGGATGGCGATTACATCAAGTCCAACAGCAATGTGTTCAATAACTATGTTCACCGCAAAACATTAAACATGGACGAATTTCATAATATCGACGGGGAAATTCGCAGATTTATTGGTAAGGTGGACAGACCCTTTAAAGATACAATGGATGTTTATTTCGCGAATACGGGTTATTTTGCAGTATCTGCGTTGGGCAGCAACCCTGTGAATCAAAAGATTGAGGGTGTAGTTAGCCCGATTCGTGTAGACGAGCCTTTTATTTGGCTGCTGCATAAGCTGAAGTATATTGAGGGGAGCGACGGCCCGTGAATGTTTTCTCAGGGTCAACAATCGCCCAACAGATGTACACCCGCGAACGTCGCGGAGTGTTTCGTTCCACAGAAGGCTTCGATACGGTAGCGAAATCAGATAGTCTAGACAATAATTTTGTGAAAAAAATCCTTCATCCCTTCTGCCTCTACGATGCTCCTGCGGAGTTAACCGCACGTGGAGAGAAGGATGAGGCTGCATATCCTGGTGCGCTGCACCTATTTCATGCTGAGAACGGGGATACAGTTATTGGGCTTAGTCGTTATCAAGCGGCCGATTTCACAGGCCAACGAAGCGCTTTTTTTGCACATAACTATGTAGTTCCTGCTTCACGTTCCGAAGAAATTGTGCAGAGCTATGGAGACTGGCTGCATGCTGATTTTGCAGAGCGTTATACGGGAGAGCTTGGTGGAACCTTGCCGGAGCTGCCCTCTATTCCAGTTGTTCGCACAGACCGCAGCCCTGATCCAATTGCAGGCTTACGCCTGTTAGGGATTGATGAAGGGATATTCAAGGCATTATTGCAAGCGGTGATGCTCTCTGTAGCAGGTAAGAAAAAAATCTACGTGGCTCTAAACGTACCTATCACCGAGTTGTCCGCGCGGGCGGTGGAGCTTACAGAAATTCTGTATAGCGTGCTGCCGTATGAATTCCGCCGTAGATTAGGCGTGATTACGTATGCGAATGAACCGCAAAGCCGTAAATATATACATCTTAGCTTTGTGGAAAAAGGTTCACTTCGTCCCGGTGACCGCAGTATTGAGAAGGATTATACCTTTGATTTGGCTTCCGGACGGATGGGGAATGTCGATTTTGGCGAGACCCGCCAGCCTTATGCTGATTTGGTGTGGAAGCTGTTACTGCTGAATCCAGGAGATATTAACGACTTCGTAAGCTTCGCCGATCAGATTCTGCGTGGAGAGAGTCCTGAGCACAAGCTAACCCTTTCTTTCTATAATGAGCTGGCTATATTTTATGAGATTGAGCAAGGGAACGAGCATTTATATACGGAAAACAAGAGTGCGGTGCTAAGTGGTTTGCTTTCTTACCTTAAACCAGACGGTGCAATTCATTCTAGAATCCGCTTGAATGATATTTTCCTAGAAAGATTTGACCGGGAATTTGATCTGATTCGGCAAAGAAATGTGCCAGATCCGGCGATTATGGAATGCTTTAAAGAGTATTTTGTACTTAAGGATCACAATTACAGGGTCAGAATCGTGGATTATTTCATCAATGGGATGCTTCATAGTGTGGAAGCGGGCCGCAAGGATATTTTGAGTGCTGCTTACGGGATCATTGAGAGTAATGATGAGTTAAGTGCAGCTTACTTCCAGCGCGTGATGTCTGAAACTTATTTCCGTAAGCAGCTGCTTGAGCCTTACATGGAATCAAGACTAGCTGCGGCGTCCAGATCTGCGGATATTCTGAGCTTTGTGCTCCATTGGGGGCGGTTCCTGCCAGTGGCGTTAGAGCAGTCTTTTGCTCAAAATGCTGTGAAGGATTATTTGCTAGAAAAGCTCCAGCTGGAGCATGATCCGGTGGCTTCTGTGGCGGAAATTCATGAAATTGTAGATAAGGCAGAAAAAGATCGCCGCAAAGGAACAGGAGTTGCTCCTAAGGCACTCTCCCTAATGCAGGATCTTGCTGCTTCAGCAGATAGATTCTTACTGAACCGCTTATCGCTTTCTGATATGACGCAGGAGGAGCTTCTGGAGGTAGTTTTTTTACGGTATGGTAATGTTGTCGATTGGCAGCCGCCACTGGATAGGATTAGCAAGCAGAAAGAGAATGCGCTGCGTGCCGCTTACCGCTGGTTTGGTGAAGAGAAGCCGAATGAGGAGATTTTTACAGGATTGTCTCCGCAGGAACTAGACGATGTGCAGCTACTGGGTCGTCGTTTGCTAAAAGAGGCGCGTGTTCTGGAACCCTTTGAACGGCTTCCGCTAGCCTTTTACTATACAACTCAGCGTGAAGGGGGTCCGCTGGATTACGATGCGCTTCTGGAGCTGTTAAAGCGTAAAGCCGGTTCCGACAAAGAAATCATCTATCGGTTTTTTGCTTGGTCGCAAGGCAATCCTTTATTTACGGTTTCGAATAAAAAGCTGCAACCGGGTTACCGTAAGGCGATTCTGAAGTATTTCCTGAGCAGTGATCGTGAAGCGTTCAAGAATCGGGAATTCCGAAAGAACTATGTCGCGGCAGCTCGGCCTGCTCTGCAAAATGTGTACAATGAAGCCCGCTCCCAACTGGCTTCCCCGCTGGCGCGCTGGATCAGCCGCAGCCGATTTCGACTCTTAATCTCCGGCTCCATTACGGGTATTCTGGTGATTATTGCAATTATCGTATTCAGTATGCTGCGTCCGGATGATACGAAGACGGCTCTGCCGGGGACAAGCCCTGAGCCGACCCCTGTCCAGAGTGCAGGCAATATGCTGCCTCCGGCTTCAGTATACTTGAAGGATCAGAGCGTCGAAGGAGATAAGGGGAGCAGCATATTGGTGTTCACCTTCGCAAGTGCAGATGACTGTGTGCAGTTTCAACCGACTGAGGTTAGTTTAATGTCTTCGTCTACAGAGATAGATAAAAGCTTTAAGGTCGCTGCTACAAATGGCACTTGTCCAGTGCCGTCAACGGATGGGACGGATGAGGGAAACACCGCTGACGAGTCAGATACCGCTGGCACTACTGGAGGAACAGCAGAAGGTGCAGATGCTACTAATTCTGTAGCTGATGCATCTCCGTCTCCTACGCCTTCCTCTGATACTGAGAACAGTACTGGGTTACCTTCCGCAACAGCTGTGACTGAAGGTGAACAACCTTCCTATCAGGTTGAGGTTACATTGGAGTCTGGAGCGACAATTCTAGAGAAAAGTATGATCAAAGCCGGAAGATTTACATTGATCGTAGATCTCGATCCTAATATTCCACCAGCTTCTGATTCAAGTGCTGAACCCTCCCCGACTGCAAGTCCGGATGGAACAGTCGAATAACAAGCTTTCTGAACAGCAATAACTACCGGAAGGTGGCGTATTGCTGTTCATTTTTTTGCTGCCCATACTAAGCTTTTCTATAGACATGCTATGTATTAATAGATATGATTATGGATGTCAAAATAAGATACTACATACTGGAAAAGGTGCAGACTAAATCAATCTAGTCGTCTGCTTAAAAGGGAAGTCCGGTGCAAGAGTCCGGCGCGGTCCCGCCACTGTATGTGCGGAGCGTTTCTTCTATAAGCCACTGCCCCGAAGGTAGGGTGGGAAGGTGAAGAACAGCGATGAAGCATTAGCCAGGAGACCTGCCTTTTTCGTGAGCGTTTCTATTCTTCGTGGGGTAAGAATGTGGAACATATACAGATGGACTGTTGGCAGGAAGCAAGCGCCGCAGCCTCAATTTGTAATCTTCCCTGACCGCCCTCCAAAGGGGCGGTCTTTATGTTATGCGTCTTATTCCCGGCAGTACCCATTCTTATACAGAAAGAGGTTAAACAATGAAGAAAATCATGTCTTCCAAGTTTGTAGCACTTGGGCTGGCCTTATTCATGGTCATTTCAATTCTAGGAACATCTCTTGCTCCGGCGGGACAAATATTTGCAGAAGCGAGCGCTGGCGCCGGTCTGGAGGCAACTGCCGCGGAGCGGATTAATGTTGCGGATGCGACTTATGCGGCTGCAGAATATCTCTTGAAAGGTGGCGTGCAATCGGATTGGCAAGCCATTGGATTAGCGCAAGCAGGGTACAAGCTGCCGGCTAGTTACCTTTCAGAGCTTGAGAAAAAAGTAAAGGATGCAGCTGGCGATTTCACCAATGTAACCGATTATGCTCGAATCGTGCTCGCAGTGAGAGCGATTGGTGCAGATCCTACTAGCTTTGCTGGTAACGGAACGACTCCTGGCTATAATCTGATTGAGAAAATTTATAATAATAGCAAGCTCAGTGAACAGACGCTTAATAATCCGGTATATGCTTTACTTGCGCTGGATTCTGGTAAATATAATATCCCAAGTGACGCGAAATGGACGGCGGATAAGCTCCTTACGGAGATTCTCTCCAAACAGAATCCGGATGGGGGCTTTGCACTAACCTCAGGTGCAAGTGAGCCTGATATGACAGCGATAACCTTGACGGCTCTGGCGGCACATAAAAATAATCCCGAAGCCTACTTAGCAGGGCTACAAGCCGTAGCTTGGTTATCTACAGCTCAAGATAGCCATGGGGGTTACGGTGACAGTGCTGAAAGTAGCGCACAAGCAATCCTTGGACTCACCTCCTTCGGAGTTGATCCTAGTGGATTAGAATACACCAAAAACAAAGTGGATCTAATGGAGAACCTGCTTAGCTATCGTCTAGCTGATGGTAGCTTCACCCATAGCCGTGGTGGAAGCAGTAATATTCTGGCGACAGAGCAAGGTCTTCAGGCGCTGGTTGCCTATAATTTGCTATATAAAGGAAGCAACAGTAAGCTATACGATTTTTCCAAATCCTCCATTCAGAGCTCACTCATCTACGCTCCAGTAACGATTGAGGGACCACAGGCCACGTTGGCACAAGGGTACGCCTATGCTGGCAACGCACTTGGAGCGTTAGAGAAGCTGGCGCTTCAAACGAACTTGCCGATCACAAATCCTTCGGGCAGTTATGTGACTGGCATCGGAAGTATTGCTGCTGGAAGCTTTGGTGGTTATGACGGATGGATGTATGTTGTATCACGTGACGGAAAATGGATTAATCCCGATGTAGGCATGAGTGATTTTGTACTTAAAGATTCAGATCAGGTACTGGTTTATTATGCCGGAGATGACACTAAGCTTGTGGATTCCGTTACGCTTTCCAAAGCAAATCTTAAAGAGGGCGATTCCTTTACCGTCACTGTAACTAGTAAGACGTGGAAATGGGACGCTGCTACGAACACTTCCTCTCCTGTAACTGCAAAAGCTGCGGGTGTTCAGGTCCAAATTGGAGCTCAGACGGTAACGACGAATGCTAAAGGTGAGGCCGTATTCTCAGGAAATATGCCCGCAGGTGACTATACACTGACTGTAACTGGCTACCGTGAAGGCAAAGCCCCAACGATTGCTAAATATACAAAAGCTCTAAAAGTGATTTCTAAGAATGTAACAGCTTCGCTAACCGTTGAAGGCCCGGAAGGGTTGATTAGTGAGGGGACTTTGAAAGCCTCCAATGCCCTTGAAGCGTTGCAACAACTAGGGTCTACCGATGATTTTAAAGTAGATATCACCAAATCGTCTTATGGCAACTTTGTATCAGGTATCCATGGAGTTTCGCAAGGTACTTACGACGGATGGTGGAGCTTCGTGGTATCACGCGGCGGGGAGTGGATATATCCAAGTGTGGGTATGGATGCGTTCGAACTACAGGAATCCGATCGTGTACTTGTCTATTATGCAGGAGAAAATACACAGGTTGTAGATGCTGTGGTGCTTACCCCATCACAGCCAAAAGCTAATGAAGCTTTTACTGTAAAGGTTTCACAGAAAAAGTGGGTGTGGAATCAGGAAAGCTTAACTTCTGATCCGGTTACCTCACCGGCTGCAGGTGTGCAGGTTTCGGTTGGTGATAAGAAGGTAATCACGAATGAACAAGGTGTGGCTGTTGTTGATGGGGGTCTCCCAGCAAATAGCTATACAATAACTGTTACCGGTTATGCTAAAGATAGCGTACCGAGCGTAGCGCGTTATACTCAGTCTCTGACTGTCGGATCGTCTGTTATTGCTCCAGCAAAAGCTACCGCTACCCTCTCAGTGATTGGAGATAGCCGGAAAGGAACCATCCTAGCCAGTACAACAGTAGCTCTAAAAGAGGGCGAAACGGCTTATAGCTTACTAGTCAGTCAATTAGGGACTAAGGTAGTATCATCCGGCAACGCTGGAAGCATCTACGTGAAATCTATTGACGGGTTGGCTGAATTTGATGGAGGTCCAAGCAGCGGATGGAAGTATAAAACGAACCGGGATGCTGATCCAAGCATCAGTGCAGACAGTTATATTTTGCAGAACGGTGATACTTTGTACTGGTACTATACCTCTGGAGAATAAGGAAGAGGAAGTTTGATTAGGCGGGCACACATGGATTCGGAGTAATAGCGGATCGGGTGCCCGCCCTTTTTATATTTGAGGAAAGTCGTTTTATGACAATATATACTTTTATTCGACACAATATTTTAAAAATCATCAAACTCTTAGCCCTTCCGACCGATAAAAATAGATAGATCATAAGATAATGTGAAGGCGGAGTGTAGATGAAAAATTTGAAAGTGAAATACAAAATAGGGCTGCTTTTGGTATTCGCAGTAATTATGGTGAATGCTGTAGGGGGCATAGGCATCATCACAATGAACAAAATGGCCGAAAAGACAAATGAGACATATAATGAAAATTTATTGCCTGTTTCTTACGTAGGGCAGATGCGTACGAATAATCGGGCTATTGAATCCTATCTTTTGGAGCGTTTGATTAGCGTTGATGCCAGCAAAAACAAAGAACTTTCTGAGAGTATCCAAGTGAAGGTTCAAGATAATAATGAACTTATGAACAAGGTGAAAGCGATTCAGTATAATGATCCTGCTATTGTAAGTAAAATCAAAGAGTATGAGTCCTTTTTGCCAGATTATCGTGCACAGCGGGATAACATTATAAAGATTGCTGATAGTAATCATAATCAAGAGGCCTATAAAGTATTTTCAGGCGAATTTAACGAATCCCGTGAAAAAATGATCAACCTGCTTAAAGGAATTAGTGATTCTTTGCTTAAAGATGCTGATGAACACAATTCAGGTTCCATGGCAACCGCTAAAAGCATGCGTGTAAACAATACCATAATGATTACTTTCGCTTGGGTGATTTGTATCTTGATTAGTATTGCAATCATTCGCCTGATAACAAAACCGCTTAAAGAACTGCAAGGACTAATGAAGCGGGCAGAAGATGGAGATTTGACCGTGGTAGCAACGTACACCGCCAAGGATGAGATCGGCCAAATTAACAGTTCATTTAACAATATGCTGCAGGGCTTGCGGAAGATGATGCAAGGGATTGCAGAGAGTGCAGAACTGCTGTCAGCTTCATCGGAAGAGATGAGCGCTAGTGCTGAGCAGACCTCATTGGCTTCACAAATGATCGCTGTATCTTCTGGAGAGATTGCCGCGGGTTTTGATGAGCAGACAGAGAGCATTAACAGTACAACACGTTCCATAAAAGCAATGACCAATGATATTGCAGCCGTAGAGGGCAGCAGCTATGAAATGTCGGATCTAATGGGAGTAGTTTCCGGTTCATCGGATCGTGGAGTAGAGGCTGTAGACCAAATCATTGTGCAGATGAAGGAAATTGACCTCAGTGTAACTCAGAGTCAGGAGATTGTTTCTAATCTGGGGACATTGTCACAAGAGATTAATACAATTATTACAACGATTAACGGTATTGCTACACAGACGAATCTGCTTGCGCTCAATGCTTCTATAGAAGCAGCACGGGCTGGTGAGCATGGACGGGGATTTGCTGTAGTTGCTGGAGAAATTCGTAATCTGGCGGAAGCAACTAGAAATAGTTCTTTGCGGGTTACAGATATTATTACACATATCCAAAAGCAAACCGAAAGCGCAGTAGAATCCATGGCTTTGGGTACTGAGCTAGTCACCAATGGCGTAGTTCAAAGTCATCTGGTATCTCAAGCTTTTCATGAGATTCAGACTTCCATTAAAGAAGCTACCTTACAGACAGCGGAGATTAGAGAAGCGGTTGCTCATGTGGCCATGGAATCACAAGGTGTCGCAGCAGCTATGGAACAGGTCAACGTTATATCTAGTAAAGGTGCAGAAGGTGTTCAGGACACAAGTGCAGCGAGTCAGGAGCAACTATCCGCAATGGAGGAAATGTCGGCTTCAGCTCAGTATTTAGCGGTGCTCGCAGAAGATCTGCAAAAGACATTGTCCAGCTTCAAACTATAGACTTCATAATAATATTAAAACAGCAGAGCAGCGGTTCTCCAGTAACGGAGATCGCTGCTCTGCTGTTTGTGGTTATAGCAGATTGGGAGCAAGTGCGAGCCAACTGATCTCAGTTGGTCAAGGGGAGGGATGTAAGCTGGTCTCAGTAGGTCAGGGGGGAGAGATGTAAGTTGGTTTCAGTAGGTTGCCGGGTAAACATATGCTATGTGACCTCCAGCGACACTAGAGTCAAGACGGAGGCGTGGAAACAATAAAAACCTTGGGGATGCTCGGTATGCTCGTACTCCGGAACCTGTACCCCGTACCCCGTACCTCGTACCTCGTACCTCGTACCTCGTACCTCGTACCTCGTACCTCGTACCTCGTACCTCGTACCTCGTACCTCGTACCTCGTACCTCGTACCTCGTACCTCGTACCCCGTACCCCGTACCCCTAGTGTTCCCGGCTGATCTCTAGTTTTTCAAACACACTGTCTACTTGATATTCCCCAGTTTAAGGTCATCTGGGTCCGATGCGTGGAGTCATACTCATCCTCATATGCTATCGGACTCAGTAGCCGCTATTTGCCCATTTATCGCCATTGGAGCGAAGTTTCGGACTCCAGTGCAACTATTGGTGTGGAAAACACTGATAACGGGTGTTTTTTGCACCAATAGCGGCTATGAGGTCCGATAGCATCTGAAATATAGCTAAATCCAGCAATTAAGGTCTTCTGAGTCCGATAGCGTGGGCTCATACTCATCCCCATATGCTATCGGACTCAGTAGCCGCTATTTCCATATTTATCGCCATTGGAGCAAAGTTTCGGACACCAGTGCAGCTATTGGTGTGGAAAACGCTGATAACGGGTGTTTTTTGCATCAATAGCGGCTATGTGGTCCGATAGCACCCGAAACAGAGGCAAATCCAGCAATTAAGGTCATCTGGGTCCGATACCGTGGGCTCATACTCATCCCCACTGGTTTGGCGGACACAGCAGACGCCATTCGCTCATTTATCGGCTTTGGAGTGGAGTTTCGGACACAGCCGCCGCCGTTTGTACATTTATTGGCTTTGGAGTGGAGTTTAGGACTCAGTAGCCGCTATTTCCATATTTATCGCCATTGGAGCGAAGTTTCGGACACCAGTGCAGCTATTGGTGTGGAAAATACTGATAACGGGTGGTTTTTGCACCAATAGCGGCTATGTGGTCCGAAAGCACCCGAAACAGAGGCAAATCCAGCAATTAAGGTCATCTGGGTCCGATAGAAAAACTCGGGAGCATGAATGTGGTTGGATTAAACAAAAATTAGTGTTTAGTTCAAGACCAAAAAAAGAGGGAATCCCAACAGCTAGTTCACAGCTGTTGGGATTCCCTCTTGATTTTTTCAAAAAAACTCAGCGTGTATCCTTCCAGAAATTCAGAGGTTTCAGATCTGAGCTAATGACGTGGAATGTATAGCCTTCTTTTTTCAATGACTCTAAGATACGCGGAAGTACTTTAAGTGTAGCTTTTTGATCATGCATCAGAATCACTGGATTGGTCTGCGATTTCTGCAGCTTATGAACCTGATTCATAACCGAATTATAGATCGTTGTACTAGCATCCTTGTATTTCCAATCCTCTGAGTCCACGTTCCAATCCCACAGATGATAACCTTGAGCCAAGACTTTATCTCTAAAGGCCTTTGTGAAATAAGGCTTGCTTCCATAAGGAGGACGAATCAGTGTAGTGCTTTGACCTGTAATCTTTTTCAAAATGGCGTTATCGTTATCCATCTCTCCCAGCGCAGCCGCAGGTGAAGCATAAAACTTCTCTTTCCGGTGCGTCATTCCATGCAATGCGAGACCATGTCCTTCATTCGCAATCCGTTTCACTTGCGCAGTATGCTGGTTCATATTCGGTCCGATCATGAAAAAAGTTGCCTTCGCATCATATTTTGCCAAAATATCAAGCAATGTAGAAGTTGTAGCCGTTGGCCCATCATCAAAGGTGAGGTATACGGTCTTACCTTGCTTCCCAACAGTTGGCGTAGAAGTTCCAGGAGTTGCGGTTGGCTTCAATTCCTTTTTAAACTTACTTACAAATGTTGCATCATCTAATGTAGCCGAGCCATCTTTTACACGCAATAAATATTGATCTGCTTTAAAGGAAATTCCAAAACCAAGATAAGAGGTCAATTTCAGTGGAACCATTGTTTTTCCGTTTTTCAAAAATGTACTCATGGATATGGTCTTTCCATCGCCTAGAGTAGCTGTTGCATGATCATTCAGCAGTTTGATTGATCTGTTCTGACCTGTAACTTTTATCCCATCGCTCACTCCAGTTAGCGTTAACTTAAGTTCCTGTGATAGATCACGTAGAGGAACGTAATAGGTATCTTTTACCGAAACTGCTTCAATAGTTGTTAACTTATCGTTCACACCTAACCTAAGGGAGCCTGCACCTGCTGCATTCACTGAATCTATCGCTCGTATTGATCCGGAACCAATGAATAATACGATTAATAATAGCCATACTTTCTTTAAAGACATCGTCAAAAATCTCCTATCTATGTATATTTGTCTATTACCTTATCATACATTGATAGAATGAAATTTGAGAGATTGTAACCCCCAGCAGAATAATTTGTTACCTTTTAGAAGTTAACTGTGATTTCAACCACAATCATAAAAAGCACGCGACTCCAGCTAAATACTGGCGCATCAACAAAAAATGGTTAAAATCACCCTGTTTTGCGCAGAATAGATGTGTCTAAATTAGCAACTTTAGTAAACTATTGAACAAAGTTTGAACGGAATTTTTCAACCCATAAACAGCGCCGTTACAGTGATCTTTATCATACTATTAGAAACTTGTAACAAATTGATCACACATATTTAACTTGTTCGCCATTATTAAGGTCTTTTTTAGGCTAAATGGAAAAATAAGTCTTTTGCTTTCTTCCCCATAAATTCTTACTATATATTAAGGTTAATGTTGAGGGTTAATAAAAGAAGTATTGAAGGAAGGAGCTTAAGCATGAACAAAAAGGGACCGTTATACGCTTTATTTCTCAGCCTAATTTTACTCTTGCCAGGATGCAGTTCAATCGCTGTTCTGAATCCGAAGGGGCCGGCTGCAAGAACTTTATCTGACACGATCATTCTCTCCATTGTTATGATGCTCGGCGTTCTGGCAGTTGTCTACATCTTATATGTCTTTGTGCTTTTGAAATACCGTGCTAAAAAAAGCAACGAAGATTATATTCCTCCTCACGAGGAAGGAAACAAATGGCTGGAGGCTATCTGGATTACCATTCCGATTATTATCGTGGCATTCCTCTCCGTAGTCACCGTCAAAACAACAGTAGATGTAGAAAATGTTGCAGCGGATTATAAAGATCAGAAACCGCTTGTAATTTATGCTTCCTCCTCTAACTGGAAATGGCATTTCAGCTACCCAGAAGAAGGTATCGAAACAGTAAACTACGTTAACATTCCAGTTCACCGCGCTGTAGAGTTCAGACTGTATTCTTTCGGTACGATCTCAAGTCTTTGGATCCCACAATTGGGAGGACAAAAATACGCGATGAGCGACATGATCACAACCTTGCATCTTTCAGCTGATACTGTAGGTTCTTATGTCGGAAGAAATGCGAACTTTAATGGTAAGGGTTTTGCCCACATGGAGTTTGAAACACTTGCGATGACAGATAAGGACTATCAGGAATGGGTGAAAGACGTTAAAGAAACGGCGGGTCCACTGACGGAAGATGAATTTAAAGGTCTTTTGGAAATGGAACATGTCGGACGTAAAACGTATACGAATACTCACTTATCCTTTAGCCCGCCTCCGGGAAGCCATGGTGACCATATGAGTAATGGTGGCACTGAAATGGATACGGATAACGGAAGTATGGAGCATCAGGATAATAAAGAAATTCACCCGACTCCAGCACCATCCAGCGAGACGGAATTCAACACCGAGCCTAATCCAGAACTGGATGAGCCGACACCTAGTTCTCCATTAGAAGAGAGCACAACACATGACGGACACTAGTCAATGTTAATTGAACAACTTGAAAGGAGCGATTCCTAATGGATTGGGATAAATTTAAGGTCCACGGCGAACCCCTGATATACGGAGCTATGGCAAGTATTGTTCTGGCTACAATCGGGATTATCGTCGGCCTGACCTATTTTAAAAAATGGGGATATTTATGGCGCGAATGGTTGACTACTGTTGACCACAAACGTATTGGGATTATGTATATCCTCGCTGCATTGCTTATGCTTTTCCGCGGCGGCGTTGACGCTATTATGATGAAGCTGCAAACAGCAGCCCCGGACATGAAATTTCTTGACGCACAGCATTACAACGAGGTATTTACAACACACGGCTTGATTATGATCCTTTTTATGGCCATGCCGTTTATTATCGGTCTGATGAATGTTATCGTTCCGCTGCAAATCGGTGCTAGAGACGTTGCCTTCCCGCGTCTGAATGCTGTCAGCTTCTGGCTCTTCTTCTTTGGAGCTATGCTGCTTAACATTTCGTTTGTTATCGGGGGATCGCCAGATGCTGGTTGGTCCGCATATTTCCCGCTAGCAAGTCTAGAGTTCAGTCCAACGGTGGGTAATAACTATTACTCGCTCGCACTACAAATTTCAGGTATTGGTACGCTCCTCACAGGCGTTAACTTTATTGTAACGATTCTGAAAATGCGTGCACCAGGCATGAAGTTGATGAAAATGCCGATGTTTACTTGGTCCGTATTGATCACCAACGTAATTATCGTATTCGCATTCCCTGTGCTTACGGTTGCACTCGCGTTGATGATGTTCGACCGGTTGTTCGGCTCTCAATTCTTTACGATGGCCAATGGCGGTATGGATATGTTATGGGCCAACCTGTTCTGGGTATGGGGTCACCCTGAAGTATATATCGTTGTCTTACCGGCATTCGGTATTTATAGTGAAATTATCGCCACCTTCTCTAAAAAGAACCTGTATGGATATACATCCATGGTATTCAGTATGTTGATCATTTCCCTCTTGTCCTTCCTAGTATGGGCTCACCATTTCTATACAATGGGTCAAGGTGCTATGGTTAACAGCTTCTTCTCGATTACAACCATGGCCATTGCCGTACCAACAGGTGTGAAAATATTTAACTGGCTATTTACCTTACGAAAAGGGCGAATAACCTTTACGACACCTATGCTATACACCCTGGCCTTTATTCCGATCTTTACGATTGGTGGGGTAACAGGTGTCATGCTGGCTATGGCCAGTGCCGATTACCAGTACCATAATACGATGTTCCTGGTTGCCCATTTCCACTACGTTCTTATTCCGGGTGCGGTCTTCGCCGTTATCGCAGGGTTCCATTACTGGTTCCCTAAAGTATTCGGTTTCCGTCTGAATGAACGTCTTGGCAAGCATGCCTTCTGGTGGATTATCATTTCCTTTAACGTATCGTTCTTCCCGCTGTTTATTCTCGGACTTAAGGGTATGACCCGCCGACAATACACCTATTCTGCGGATACCGGATTTGGCCCGCTGAGTATGGTCTCATTCGTAGGTGCGATCGGTCTCGCTATTGGATTTGTAATCCTGGTTTATAACATTTACTGGAGTACTCGTTACGAACCAAGAGATACTGATGGAGATCCGTGGGATGCACGTACTTTGGAATGGGCAACGAAAAGCCCGATTCCAGCTTACAACTTCGCAGTGGTTCCAAATGTAAAAACACGCGATGCTTACTGGTCTGCTAAACAAGATAAAGTACCGCTTTTTGAAGATAAGATTACTAAGATTCATATGCCTAGCAACACAGGAAAACCATTTGTTCTGGGTGTTATCTTCTTCATTGCAGGGTTCTCTCTGGTCTTCAGTCTTTGGATTCCAGCGATCCTCTCTGGAGTAGGTATCCTCATTGTTCTAGCTGCTATGTCCTTTGATCGGGATCACGGATTCTACATCCCAGCAGAAGAAGTTATTGCTACTGAAAAGAAATTGCGGGGTGAGACAGTATGAAAATAGATGCGTCTAAGCCGCTTGAATACTCAACAGAAGAGAATAGTAATAAAATCTTTGGCTTCTGGGTTTTTCTAGGAGCGGAGATTGCACTGTTCGCTACGTTGTTCACTGTTTATTTTGTAATGGTAGACCGTTTTGCCAGCGGCCCTAGCGGGCCGGATCTTTTCGAAATTGGTCCAGTAATGATCGAAACATTGCTGCTGCTGACAAGTTCGTTCACGATTGGTCTTGCAGTTCATGCCATGCGGCATGGTTACCAAAAAGCCATGATGGTCTTTTTCGGACTAACCCTTCTAATGGGCCTCGGCTTCCTTGGTATTGAAATCACGGAGTTTGTCACTTATGTTCACGAAGGGGCTACACTTCAAACCAGTGGTTTCCTATCCAGTCTCTTTGTACTGCTGGGAACACACGGAGCTCACGTATCGTTCGGTTTCCTGTGGGGTGCGGCTATTCTAATCCAGTTGAAGCGTCAAGGTATTAATCCGGCTACGGCCAATAAATCCTTTATCTTCTCGCTGTACTGGCATTTCTTGGACGTTGTCTGGATCTTTATTTTCAGCTTCGTCTATCTGAAAGGACTGATGTAGCATGATGAAGCAATTGTTTCCAATTCGCCATGTGATGGGTTTCTTAGCCTCTCTTGTCCTTTCTGTGGCTGCACTTGCTGTAATCTACCTTGATCTATCCAACACTGCGAACATGGCTATCCTGCTTGTTACAGCCCTCATTCAGGCTTCCTTGCAGCTCTTCCTGTTCATGCATATTGGTGAATCAGCAGATACCAAGAAAGAACTTTACATCAATATCGCCTATGCCTTATTCGTTGGTCTAGTTACGATATTCGGTACGCTCTTCATCTTCGTATGGGGCTGGTATGCTTAATTACAGACGCTAATACTCAAAGGGACGTCTCTAAAGCCAAAATGGCTTAGGGACGTCTCTTTTTTTGCGTTTATTTAGGAGGTTTATTGTAGCGGATGCCCGGAAATGTGCGTCTTTTTAGGCAATAGCTGCACTGGAGTCCGGAACTTCGCTCAAAAGGCGGAAAATGTGCGAATAGCGTCATCTGGGTCCGAAAGCTACGGGGGAGATAAGGGGGGGCGGCGCGATCGGACTCAGATGATCTTAAAAGCGGGAAACAGCGGCGTTTGGATTGGTAACGGACCCCAAAGTCGTTATTGGTGTAAAAGGCGCCCGAAATGAGCGTCTTTTTGGGCAATAGCTGCATAGGAGTCCGAAACTTCGCTCAAAAGGCGAAGAATGTGCGAATAGCGTCATCTGAGTCCGAAAGCCAGGGGGATGAGGATGGCACAACGCTGTCGGACTCAGGTGACCTTAAAAGCTGGAATCAACGGTATCTAGAATTCTAAGGGACCCCATAGCCACTATTGGTGTGAAAAATGCCCCAAATGAGCATCTTTCTTGACAATAGCTGCACTGGAGTCCGGAACTTCGCTCAAAAGGCGGAAAGTGTGCGAATAGCGTCATCTGGGTCCGAAAGCTACGGGGGAGATAAGGGGGGCGGCGCGATCGGACTCAGATGATCTTAAAAGCGGGAAACAGCGGCGTTTGGAGTGGTAACGGACCACAAGGTCGTTATTGGTGTAAAAGGCACCCGAAATGAGCGTCTTTTTGGGCAATAGTTGCAACTGAGTCCGAAACTTCGCTCAAAAGACGAAAAATGTTCGAATAGCGTCATCTGAGTCCGAAAGCTACGGGGGATGAGGATGGCACGGCGCTGTCGGACTCAGGTGACCTTAAAAGCGGGAAACAGCGGCATTTGGAGTGGTAACGGACCCCAAAGTCGCTATTGGTGTGAAAAATGCCCGAAATGAGCGCCTTTCTAGGCAATAGCTGCACTGGAGTCCGAAACTTCGCTCAAAAGGCGGAAAATGTGCGAATAGCGTCATCTGGGTCCGAAATCCATGGGGGATGAGGGGAACTTGGCGCGATCGGACTCAGATGATCTTAAAAGCTGGAAACAGCGTCATTTGGAGTTGTAACGGACCCCAAAGTCGCTATTGGTGTGAAAAACGCCCCAAATGAGCGCCTTACTAGGCAATAGCTGCATAGGAGTCCGAAACTTCGCTCAAAAGGCGAAGAATGTGCGAATAGCGTCATCTGAGTCCGAAAGCCACGGGGAATGAGGATGGCACGGCGCTGTCGTACTCAGGTGACCTTAAAAGCTGGAATCAGCGTTATCAGGGTCCTAAAACTACTGTGGATGAGGTTGGCTCGGCGCGATCGGACGTAATTTTGATTAATAGCAAGGGATAGATAGATCCCCAAAGGATAATCTTGGGGTTTTTTTGTTGACATATAAATCAAACTGTATTAATAATAGTAGTACAGTTAATACACACCATAATGGATTTAATGCAAGATAGTGGAAGGAGGAAGGTTATGTTCGAACTGGACGTTCGTAGTCGGAAGCCGATTTATGAGCAGCTGACCGATAAGGTCAAGGAGATGATTCTGCATGGTATTTTGCAGACGGATGAACAGCTACCTTCTGTAAGGACGTTATCCCAGCAGCTAACCGTGAATCCCAATACGATTCAGAAGGCTTACCGTGAATTGGAACGTGAGGGGTATATCTATTCATTACAGGGGAAAGGAAGTTTTGTAGCCCCGATGAAAAAAGAACAAAATGCGATCAAAAAAGCGGAAGTCCGGAACGAGTTGCTGAGGCTGATGGCGGAGGCGGTATACCTTGGGTTCACCGCAGCTGAGATTAGTTCTTTGTACCAACAAGTGGAGAAGCAAAGAGAAGGAGGGAAGAGTGATGATTGAGATTCGGGGAGTCAGCAAATTATTTCAAGGCGAGAAGGCAGTCGACGATATCTCTTTAACGGTACATAAAGGAACAATTTATGGGCTGCTCGGCTCTAATGGCGCAGGCAAAACAACGCTGCTCAAAACATTGGCGGGCATCTACTCTCCAGATAAGGGGACCGTGCGGGTGGATGGTGAAGCGGTATTCGAACACCCGACGACTAAGCAACGGGTTATTTTTATGCCGGATGCTCCTTACTTTTTCCCACAATCCACCATGCTGCAAATGGCGGCCTTCTATCGCTCGATTTATCCGAGCTGGAATCAGAAGCGTTTTGAAGATTTGGGAACCGTATTTCAGCTCGATAAAAAGCGCAAGCTCAGTCGTTTCTCCAAAGGGATGCAGCGGCAAGCGTCATTCTGGTTATGTTTAAGCTGTATGCCGGATGTGCTGATTATGGATGAACCGATTGACGGATTAGATCCGGTGATGCGGCGTCAAATCAAAAACCTGCTATTTCAGGAGGTAGCTGAACGCGAGTTGACGGTAATCATTTCTTCCCATAACCTTCGTGAGATTGAAGATCTGTGCGATCATGTCGGGATTATGCATGGTGGGAAGATGTTGATTGAGAAGGATCTGGATGATCTTAAGGCGGATACACATAAGATTCAAGTGGCGTTTCGGGATGAACGGCATGAGATTCCGTTAGCTGCCAAGCTACAAGTTCTGCATCAAGAGCGCCGGGGAAGTGTGAACCTATATATTGTAAAAGGGGATCGTGAACGGATCAAAGCGGCTTTTCAGGTGTACGAGCCATACGTATTCGATTTGCTTCCATTAACGTTAGAAGAGATCTTTATTTATGAAATGGGGGATGTCGGATATGACGCGCAGCCATTACTACTTTAATAGCAGTATTTTTCGCCAGAACTTCCGCCAGCATGGCTGGATAGGGATTATATATGCACTCGGCTTATTATTTGCACTTCCATTACAGCTCTTCATGAGCAGCAATCCGGATGCAAAACCGCAGGAAGTTGATCATTTATTTCGCATAGCTGGTAGTGTGCAAGCCTTGTTTATCATTACGATCCCAGTTGCCGCAGGACTATTCTTATTCCGATACCTTCAGGCAAAATCACCCGCAGATCTTTGGCATAGCCTGCCTTTACGCAGAGAGCATTTATTTACAGCTCATCTGACGAGTGGACTTACCTTACTATTGCTGCCTGTTTGGTTAACTGCTGGGGTGGTTGCCGTTGTTAAGCCGTGGAGTGGTAATTTTTATATTTTTCAAGGCGCAGATATTTGGCAATGGTGTATTACAGTTAGTATTCTGACTTTGTTCCTCTTTTGCTTTAGTGTTTTTGTGGGAATATGTACGGGCCAATCTATTCTTCAGGGAATTATCATTTATATTTTGCTTATTCTTCCTGCTGTACTGATCTCATTAATCCACAGCCATTTAGCTATGTATCTTTATGGATATGCAAATGCAAACTCTAACTTGCGTGATTCTATTTCGCAGATATGGTCTCCTTTTGTTCATATCGTGTATTATTTTACCGGCAAACCCTTCACCAATACAGAATTATGGATTTATGGGGTATTGGCACTTCTATTTATCGGGTTGTCGTACCTGTTATACCGTAAACGTAATACGGAAAAAGCGGGTCAGGCTATTGCCTTTGGATATTTCAACCCACTGTTTAAAGCAGGGGTTATGTTATGTGCCATGCTTATTGCCGGTAATTATTTTGCGCAAATGAAGCAACAGCAAATGGGCTGGGTGATTGGTGGATATGCCATCGGAGCCATTATTGGTTATGTTGCCGCAGAAATGATTGTTCGGAAAACATGGCAGATTATGACGCGTAAAATGGTAGCTGAGTTTGCAGTTTATGCGGTAATGATAGGGTTACTTCTGTATATCCCGGTATCAAGTGTTACGGGGTATGAAGCCAGAGTGCCTTCCGGTGATAAGATTAGCGGTGTATATATGGGAGCTAACTACCGGTTGTATACCCCAACGGATGATTTGTACACTACACCCTACATGGGGCAGAACCCTTTTTCCGATGATAAAGATTATATAGAAGCTGTCCGTAAACTCCATCAAGCGGTAGTTGCAGTACGTCCAGAACTTACCTCACGACAATACGTTTATGAATATTTTACTCTGGCTTATCAATTGGAGAACGGCGATAAGCTAGTGAGGGAATACTGGATCCCTAATAAGGGGTTTGAATCAGAGCTCGAGGCGGTTAAGGATACCGAAGCTTACAAGTATGAAAAGTATGATTTAGCTCTCTTAGACAAAGACCTGGATTTTATGTGGGTTACTAACAGGAATAAAAAAGTAGCCATTTCTGATCCCGGGGAAATTTCAGAGCTAAAGGAGATTATCAAACGCGAAATTTCGAATATGTCCTACGAAGTACAAATAGATAAGGACGGAAAACCTGATGTGGCTAATATCCAAGTAGAGGTGAAGACAAAAGAGAACAGTAATCAAGTTATTACAGATTATGGTTATTATTATCCATGGAAATCTTCTTTCCATGAGCTTGAAAAGTGGATGAACGAAAAAGGTTATGCCGATAAAATACAAATAACAGCTGAAGATATCCAATCGGCAGAGATTATAAAAGATGATTATATGGACGAGCAAACACCTAAGAACCCTACTAGTCCTGAACAAAGAGTAGCGCTTGCACGCGAAAAGAATCGTACGGCTGTTACGAAGGATAAGACATTATTAACAGATATTTTGGACCATCATTTCCATTATGGTGTTGAGAATGGCAACTACATTGTGAAGTTGATGTACAAAGAGGGTTATAGCGATTTCGTAATGTTAAAAGAATCGGATATGACGCCTGAATTGAAAGCATTGCTGAAATAAGTTAAGAATAAGTTTAGAATAAGGTAAGTAAAAGATTACAGATAAAAGACTACTGGTTTACATAAACTGGATAGTTGGATTATGCTTTTGGAGATACGATAAGGATGAAATGGAACTTTCAGGTCAGCCTCTGAACCAGTATATTCGTTTCCGGTAAAATAACATCGCTGTATTAACTGGTAAGGAGTTTTGTATTTAGGTGAAGCCCGACCATGGACGATAGAGTCCATGGTCTTTTTTGCATAGTAAGAGGTAATACATGGATGTGTGATTGCTGTAATGCCTCTGGAATCTGCTTCGAAGAGATCCTTTACTGTAGAATAATATAAATAGGAAAAATTGAGGTGTAAATATAATGTTAAACAATACAGCGGAAGTGTCGTTAAGTAAGTTTATGACTAAGCTGCTTCGGCATACCCCAGAGCAATATGGTCTTATTTTGGATCCAGAGGATGGTTCCTGTAGGTTGGATGATTTACTGTCTGTTATTGTAAGCACTCCTAGATGGTCAGAGGTGACTGTGGGAGATATTCGGCAAGTGGTCGCAGATTGTGACAAGCAACGATTGGAAATCATTGACGACCGGATCAAAGCCCGGTACGGGCATAGCCATACAAAAATCACTTATGGGCCGGGGACTCCGCCTGCTATACTTTTTCACGGAACTCATTCTGGTGTGCTTTCTGTGATTTTGGAGGAGGGGCTCCAATCGATGGGACGGCAGTATGTTCATTTGTCTGAAGGGACTCATTTTGCCAGTTTAGCCGGAAGTCGCAGAGGGAAATTGATATTGTTAACCGTTGATACGATTAGAGCGGGTCAAATGGGTGTAACCTTTTATAATGCGGGTAATAAGGTATGGTTGGCAGGTCATATACCGCCTTCCTGTCTTAAGGTGTATACCCCGTAAGTTGAACTAGATCGACGTTTGGTTAGGAGGCATAATAACATGGATGAAATTCCAGATCACTTAGATCACGGATTACAGATTGTATTTATTGGGTTCAATCCTAGTATCCGTTCTGGCGAGGTAGGACATCATTACGCGAATCCGCGGAATAATTTCTGGAGAATATTACATCAGTCTGGGCTTACTCCCCGGTTGTATGATGCGTCTGAGGATGGGGACTTGCTTAAGCTGGGCTATGGGTTTACAAATATTGTTGCCCGTCCCACACGGGGAATCGACGATATTACTCGTGAAGAATACCAGGAGGGTCGGGAAATGCTTCGCTCCAAGCTGGAGAAATATCGGCCTCAAGTCGCCTGTTTTGTAGGTAAGGGTGTATATACAGAGTTTAGTCGCAGAACAAAAGCTAACTGGGGATTTCAAGGGGACGTGCCTCCAAATATAGATGGCGTTCGTGAATTTGTTGCACCCTCTTCTAGCGGATTAGTTAGAATGCCGATGGAAGAGATCGTTGGGATTTATCGCAGATTAGCCGAGTTTACGCAAGAGAACGATGGGTGATTGATGTATTTGGAGTTAGGGTGCTAAAGGACACAGGAGTCGTTAAAAGTAACAAATCACTCTAATTTGTGCGCTATCGGACACCAATGCAGCTATTGGGTGGAAATAGACTGAATATGAGTCCATTTTGGGTAGATAGCGTCTCTGGAGTCCGAAAACACGACTAAATGGCCGAAAATCCACGAATAACGGCGCCTGAGTCCGTAAGAGTAAAAGCTGGGGAATTGGCCATGGATCTCCGTAAATCCGTAAATCCGTAGACCCCGCAGATCCCGCAGATCCCGTAGCTCTCGCAAGCTCTGGCAAACTCCCGCATCTTAGCTATCTCTCGCTACTCTAGAATACACTCAAACACAAAAGGAGCAAGATTCCATATTGGAATCTTGCTCCTTTTGTAACTTCAAAGGGCAGTCTCAGTATATGAGACATGCCCTTAGTCCCTAATACATTAGGTCTCAATCAGCAGCAGAATGATAGAGGATAAGGATAGGCAAACACTAATCAGGCAAAGCACGGCAACGACCTGCTTCTGGTTCAGGCCTGCCCGAAGCAGGCGGTAATGAGCCTGGGTGGCATCGGCTTGATAAATGGACTTGCCTTGGATGAAACGTTTGACTACGACAAAAATGTTGTCGAAGATCGGTACGCCCAGCGCCAGAATCGGAATGAACAGCGACAGGACGGTGGCTTGCTTGAACGCTCCGTCGAGTGCAATTACCGCTAGGATGAAGCCGAGAAAGGTTGCCCCGGCGTCGCCCATAAAGATTTTTGCGGGCGGCTTATTGTAGCGCAGATAAGCAAGCGTAACGCCAATCAGTGAAATTGCCATAATGGCAGATGAGGATTGCCCCTTTGCCAGTGCGACAACAAATAATGTAATCGCCGAAATGGCCGTCAAGGCACCAGCCAGACCGTCCATGCCATCCGAGAAATTAATAACTGTGGTTACACCGAAGATCCAGATAATCGTCAGCAGAAACGATAGAATGACAGGCAAAACGATATAATCGCCTGAGAATGGATTGTAGAATCCGGTAAAGGCATTGCCAGAAACATAAACCAGGATCGCTGCGCTAACTTGTACAATTAACTTGGGCAGAGCTGGGAAATCTTTGCCTTTCGTTTTGTACCAATCATCCACCGTGCCTATGGTCAGCAACAGTACGCCACCTACAAATAATGCGACAGTCTCCATGGAGAAATCACGCGCGAACACCAGATAAGTGATAAAAAATCCGATGAATATGGCGTAGCTGGCCGTTAGCGGAATGGGCTCTCTATGAATTTTACGCTCAACGTCCTGCCGAGGCTTGTCCACAAAATCAAGCCGAAAAGCAAGCTTGCCGAGCGGCGGAATTAGAAAGTAGACGATAAGAAATGACATTAGAAATGATAAAACGTATAAAATGACGCTCACCACCGTTTTCTTTTTAAAATACCACAGATCGATTAAATCTACCTTAAAAAAGTAAAATTTTGTCGTGAGGGGTGTGAAGTTGACTTGCCAGCAACGCTGTAGTACCTTGTTGAGAAAAGCCTTTGGGGGATATTTATGAAATACGATGTTATTTTATTTGATGCCGACGATAC
The DNA here is from genome assembly GCF_038593035.1 of Paenibacillus sp. FSL R10-2778. NCBI lineage: Bacteria > Bacillati > Bacillota > Bacilli > Caryophanales > Paenibacillaceae > Paenibacillus > Paenibacillus sp. FSL R10-2778. The sequence continues at coordinate 1,070,979 of NZ_CP151956.1, forward strand.
GTTGTTTGATTATGGAATGGCAGAAAGTCACGCATTGTCTAATGCCTTTCTACACTTTGGGATGCCCACAGGTGCAGCAGATTATGCTGCCAGTTATCAAGAGATTAACCACGCATTGTGGAGGGATTTAGAACAAGGAAGGATTTCATCTGCGGCGCTGCGGGTTGAGCGGTTCAATCGGTTGTTTGCTGCACATGCGCTTGAGCTTGATCCTGAAACATTCAGTGAGGCCTATCTACGTTTCTTAGGCGAAGGAACCTTTCTGATGCAGGGAGCAATCGAGCTATGCGGAGAGCTTGCAGATTGCCGCCTGGCGATTATCACGAATGGAATCAAGGATGTGCAAACTTCCAGAATCCAAGGCTCGCTGCTGAGTGATACATTTGAGCAGATCATTATCTCAGAGGAGGCAGGATGTCAGAAGCCAGAGACGGGGATTTTTGATTATGCTTTTGCCAAATTGGGGATTGAAGATAAGGAAAAAGTATTGATTGTGGGTGACTCCTTAACCTCTGATATTCAAGGCGGAATTAATTATGGGATTGATACCTGCTGGTTTAACCCGCTAGGGAAGATTAATGAGTCCGGCGTTCAGCCAAAATACGAAATCCGAAACCTGTCGGAGCTACTAGATATTGTAGGGAAAGCTACTAACCTTCAATAATAAAATAAGGTGTGAGCGCATAAGCGGCTCACACCTTTTATTTAGTAACCTGAAGAGGTTTATTGCCGAGTATCCAGCGGCTTCAGATAAGCCTCGATTTGCTGGCGTTTCGATTCCAGAAATGGCGGCAGCGCAAGGGATTCACCTAAACTTTCCATAGGCTCATCTGTAGCAAAGCCTGGTCCGTCTGTAGCCAACTCAAAAAGGATGCCGTTAGGCTCGCGGAAATAGAGGGAACGGAAGTAGAAGCGGTCGACGAAACCGGAATTAGGAAGCTGTGCCTGGCGGATGTGTTCGATCCATTGCTTCAATTCGTCTTCATTATCTACGCGGAATGCGACGTGATGTACCCCGCCACGTCCCAAATGCTCTTGCTCCAGATCATTGCGTTCCTCCAGATGAACCTCAGCACCTGATCCGCCTTCACCAGTCTCGAATACGAGCACATCTGGCTGACCGGCAACTGTTGAAGGGTAGGTTCCTATACGGCGGAAGCCGAGCAACTGCTCCAGCACTACCGCTGTATGTTCTGCACTTTCTACTGTGAGATGTGCGGGTCCTAAGCCTACAATGCCATATTGGGCAGGTACTGGGCTTTTAGCCCAAGGAGTACCGCCGGCAACACCGTTATCATTTTCGTCGGATACGAGAATGAAACGTTGGCTCTCGTGATCGCGGAAGGATAAAGTCTGGCGTCCACCAAGTTCCTGTATCGTCCCATGCTCCACGTTAAGCTCGGTGAAGCGTTGCTCCCAGTAGGTAAGTGCGGCATCGCTTGGCAATCGAAGGGAGAGCGCGGAGATGCTGTTATTGCCCTCTCGGTTGCGGCCTGCCATCGGAAGCTCGAAAAAGGTTAATTCGGTTCCGGGATTCCCCTTCTCATCTCCATAGAATAAATGGTACACTGAAATATCATCCTGATTTACTGTTTTTTTAATGAGACGCAGTCCAAGTACCTCTGTATAGAACTTAAAGTTCTCCTGTGCTTTGCCTGTAATAGCTGAGACATGGTGAAGTCCTTTTAACGTTAAACTCATGGTAGTTACCTCCGTGTAAATGCTTTGGGTTTGTGGATTATTTTAATTTATTGTTAATATATCGATAAAATCTTTGGTGAATATTATTAAGTTACTATAATTTTAATAGTAATAAGAAATTTTTGCAAGTGGATATTAATGTTTCATGAAATTTAATTCATACATAAGGAGAGAGAATAGTGCACACAACAACAAGCTTGATGAAACAATTACAGGAGTTAGGGATTGATCCACGGGGGACCATTTTAGTTCATTCCTCGTTAAAAAGTGTTGGCGAAGTAGAAGGAGGCGCGAACACGGTGCTGGATGCACTCAGTGAATATATGAAGGATGGGCTGCTTGTTTTGCCAACGCATACATGGGCTTATATTAATGCGGATAATCCGCGCTTCTTTGTTCAAGATTCCCCATCTTGTGTAGGGATATTACCCGAGCTGTTCAGAAAACGTCCAGGTGTTGTCCGCTCTTGGCATCCGACTCACTCTGTAGCGGCTTTGGGTGTTGATGCTGAGGCGTTTACTGCAGGGGATGAACGTTGGGATACGCCATGCGCCCGTGGTTCAGTGTGGGGCAAGCTGCTTGATCGGAAGGCGGAAATAGTACTGCTGGGCGTCGATCTGCGGCGGAATACGTTCATTCACGGTATTGAAGAGTGGGTGGATATTCCGGGCAGAATGACGGATAGTCATGAGGAATTATATACGGTGACGCCGGGTGGCGATGAAATCATGGTGCCTTCTCGCAGACATTGTGGTCTCTCTTGGTCGGAGCATTTTTGGAAAGTGGAACGCGAGCTTGAGGAAGGCGGTGCCATGCGTAAGGGGAACTTCGGGGATGCACTAGTTAGAGTGTGTGGAACAGTAGAAACGACGGATATTTTAAGCCTGATGCTAAAAGAGAACCCTGATCTTTTCTCCGATAATGAACCGCTGCATGGTGAGTCCAAACCAGATCCGCTTCCAAAGACCAGACGTGAACAACCGTAGGTGGGAGAGGCTAAACCATTTTTTCAGCTCGCACAATCTGGAAGACGCTATCAATGTATGGTATATTAATCTCACTAAAACATAGTAAGGAGATTGGAAATGGAAAAAACATTGGTCTTTGGACACAAAAATCCGGATACGGATACTATTTGTTCGGCAATTGCTTATGCAGCACTCAAAAAAGAATTAGGCTGGGATGCTGAGCCAGTTCGTCTGGGTGACGTTAGTGGTGAAACGCAATTTGCGCTTGATCATTTCGGAGTTGAGGCTCCTCGTCTGGTAGAGAACGTAGCTGGAGAAGCTAATCAGGTTATTCTTGTTGACCATAATGAACGCCAACAAAGTGCGAATGACATTGATCGAGTGCGTGTAATTGAAGTTATCGACCATCACCGGATCGCTAATTTTGAGACTGCACATCCGTTATACTACCGTGCTGAGCCAGTAGGCTGTACTGCTACTATTCTTAACAAAATGTATAAAGAAAACGGTGTAGCTATCCCTAAAGACATCGCCGGATTGATGTTGTCTGCAATCATTTCTGATTCCTTGCTGTTTAAATCTCCAACCTGCACCGCTGAAGATGTAGCTGCAGCACGCGAATTGGCTGAAATCGCTGGTGTAAATGCAGAAAGCTACGGCCTTGATATGCTGAAGGCTGGTGCTGATCTTAGCGACAAGAGTATCGCTCAACTGATCTCCTTGGATGCTAAGGAATTCAAAATGGGTGAATACAAAGTAGAAATCGCCCAAGTGAACGCGGTTGACGTTAATGATGTACTCTCCAAGCAGGCTGAACTGGAAACTGCACTGACTTCCATTATTGCTGAAAAAGAATTGGATCTGTTCCTGTTCGTAGTTACAGATATCCTCAACAACGATTCGGTGGGTCTGGCTCTGGGCCGTGTTGCAGGTGCAGTAGAACAGGCGTACAACGTGAAGCTTGATGACAATAAAGCCCTTCTTAAAGGTGTAGTATCCCGTAAATCACAAATCGTACCGGTACTTACAGAGACGATTGCTAAACTGTAAAGCATTTTGACAGTTGTCTATGAGAGTAGATTGGATAAAAAGAGCTCATGCCCCATCAGTAGTTAAGATGGTGACATGAGTTCTTTTTGTTTTACGGCGTATTCTGCTACAATATTTTGGGAGGGGATCCAACTGATCCTCTTCCAATTGCATGAACTTTGAACCAGCATGAGGAATATGACAAAGGGATAGGGGATATTGGAAATGGAATTGTTTGCAGCATTGGAACGGGACGACTACGAGGAATTATTATTTTGTCAGGATAAGGCATCGGGATTAAAGGCGATCATCGCGATTCATGACACGACACTAGGACCAGCACTGGGTGGAACGCGGATGTGGACCTATGCTACGGAAGAGGAAGCTATTGTTGATGCGCTTCGATTAGCAAAAGGGATGACCTATAAAAATGCAGTATCCGGCCTGAATTTGGGTGGTGGGAAAACAGTAATCATTGGAGATCCCAAGAAGGATAAAAATGAAGCCATGTTCCGTGCTTTCGGAAGATACATACAAGGTTTAAATGGACGGTACATAACTGCTGAAGATGTAGGGACTACGGAAGAGGACATGAACATTATTTATCAAGAGACAGATTATGTTACTGGCACCTCACCAACGTACGGTTCTTCGGGCAATCCGTCACCAGCAACGGCTTACGGTGTTTACCAAGGAATGAAGGCAGCCGCTAAAGCCGCCTTTGGCAGTGATTCGCTCGAAGGGAAGACAGTAGCTGTTCAAGGTGTGGGGAACGTGGCCTTTACACTGTGCAAACATCTTCATGAAGAAGGAGCACAGCTTATCGTAACGGACATCCATAAACCAGCCGTTCAACGTGCAGTAGAGGCCTATGGCGCCAAGGCTGTAGATCCAGGCGATATCATCAGTGTAGATTGTGATATTTATGCTCCTTGCGCTCTTGGAGCGACAATTAACGATGAATCCTTACGGTTAATCAAGGCGAAAGTGATTGCAGGAGCTGCTAATAATCAGCTGAAGGATTCCTCGCATGGTGATGCACTTCATGAGATGGGGATTGTATATGCTCCAGATTACGTGATTAATGCAGGTGGCGTCATTAATATTGCGGACGAGCTGAACGGCTATAATAAGGAACGTGCCTTTAAGCAGGTGGCGAAGATTTACGACAATATTACCCGCGTAATGGAAATTTCCCGTTTGAACGGAATACCTACTTATGCCGCTGCAAACCAGCTTGCAGAGGACCGGATAGCGCTATTAAGAAATAGCCGCAGCACCTTTCTGCGTAATGGTCAACATGCACTTAGCAGAAGATCGCTGCGGGGATAAGCTGTAAAAAAAACTCGGCAATTTCCATCCGATTACAACTTCGGAGGGACTGCCGAGTTTTTTATGTTCTTTTATTTCTACAAGAAACGTTTATTTTATTTCGAGGACGGTAACGTGGTTTCTGCTTATTCCTAATTACTGAACCTTTTGCGGTTCTGGGTAAGTGACGCCGAAGGTGTCGACCGTCACCTTTTTCATGACTGGTGGCTCATCTGGACGATCAGAACCGTCACGAGGCAGGCTCACAATTCTTTTTACAGCTTCGATTCCTTCAGTTACTTTACCAAAAGCGGCGTAGCTTCCATCTAGACTAGGGTAAGCTGCATCCATAATAAAGAACTGGGAACCGGCAGAGTCAGGAGCCTGTGATCTTGCCATGGATAGAACACCTTCTGTATGCAGAAGGTTATTGGTGAACCCGTTGCCAGAGAATTCTCCAGCGATACTGTAACCCGGGCCTCCCATACCTGTACCATCAGGGTCGCCGCCTTGAATCATGAAGTTAGGAATTACTCTATGGAATATAGTGTTATCATAAAATCCTTTTTGAATAAGTGAGATGAAATTGTTTACGGTGTTAGGGGCAACCTCAGGGTATAGCTCAGCTTGGATGATATCCCCGTCTCCCATTTCAATGGTTACTAAGGGATGACTTGCCGTAGCTGAAGGAACGCCTTCAGTTGGGGCTGCACCTTCCCCAGGTGCTGATCCGCTGCTTCCATTATTACTGCTTGCATTGTTATTGTTTGGCTTGTTACCGCAACCTGCCGCAATAACCATGACCAGGCATAACATGATCAGAAGAATAGCGGATTTTGTTCGTGTAGACTTCACTAAATAATCTCTCCTTTTTATTGAATAATCTCGTAGGTACTTCCCATAATACCTCCTTTGTCCTATTACATGCAAAGGTCAGTTATGACTTCTGGGATTGGCACATCTTAAAAAGAAGTTTACAATGGTAGGATGTTTCCAAAGAGAACATCGAGAAAGGATGTGCATAGGATGCTCTTTTCGTGGAAGCGGAATTTGATCGTGCTTTGGGTAGGGGTTTTCTTTTGTAGTACAGCTTATTCGATCTCGATTCCCTTCCTTTCCATTTTTTTGAGCGACGAACTTGGGGTTTCAAATCATTTGGAGATTTGGTCAGGGGTTAGTTTTGGAATAACCTTTCTTGCCAGCGCTTTAATCTCTCCCTATTGGGGTTCGCTAGCCGACAAGTATGGTCGGAAACCGATGCTTATTCGCTCGGGTTTTAGTCTGGCAGCTTTATACCTTATTAATTATTTTGTACATGATCCTTATGTTTTTTTGATTGTGCGTGTGCTGCAAGGACTGCTTGCCGGTTTTGTTCCAGCAGCTATTGCAATGGTAGCCACCAATACACCTGAGCATAAGACGGGGTACGCTTTAAGTATTATGTCTACAGCCGGAGCGACAGGTAGTATTATTGGGCCATTAATTGGCGGTGTAGTGAGCTATTATACCAGCAACCGGATTGCTTTTTTATTCTCAGCGGGTATTGTACTTATCTCAGCGCTCATTGCTACTTTTTTTGCAAAAGAGGAGAACTTCGACCGTTCGGCTCCAAGGTCACATGTAAGTGATGATATCAGGGAAGCGAGAAGTAACCGAGCTTTTATTACTTTGCTCTCGCTGGCGGGAATCAGTACCTTCTCCGTTATGATTCTGGAACCGTTAATCCCAATTTATCTACTGGACATGGGGATCTCCAAAAATAGTGCCTCGCTAAGCTCGGGAATCGTATTCTCTGCTGTGGGGATTGCTACGGTGCTGATGGCTCCGCAGTGGGGCAGACTCGGCAGCCGAAAAGGCTTTGGGATGATCTTATTTATTGGTCTGATCGGGGGCGGGATCGGTAATATTCTACAGTTTTTTGTTTCGGGCTATGTAGAGTTCGCTATCCTTCGCTTTGCATACGGCTTGTTCTATGCAGGTGTGCTGCCGTCAGTCAATGCCATGATTGTACAAGTAATTGAGCCGGGATTCCGTGGACGGGCCTTTGGCCTGAATCAGGCGGCATCTCAGCTTGCGACGATGGCTGGACCGATTATCGGCGGCTTATTGGGCGCGGTTATTCCAATTCGCTGGGTGTTTGTAATCAATGGAGTGATGCTGCTGGTAGCAGCGATATTGGTTAAGACCCGCAAGCTGGAAGCGCAAATCGCCGCTGCTCGTCCCGCAGAACAGCCAACAACGATGCAGAGCTAACTGCTACCTCATTGAGCATGTCGTTATTTAGAAGAAACAACATAAAGCCGCCGCGCTCACAGCCCGGCGGCTTTATTCATATTAAGCTGCTATTCTCCCTGCGAACCGTTCAAAACGTCTGTTCCCGGCATAACATCCACTGGCGGGGAGGCAGGGTCAATAATGGAATTTGGATATACATCGTCTGCATCTGGAACATCCTCCAGCGGCTGATCTTCTTCTTCCATCTCCAAGAGTTCCTCATCCTTAGTATAATCCGTATCATCTAGGGTTAATCCTGCGGTTTCAGCGGCTAGATATGCATCGGATTCCACCAGCTCATCTCTTTCGATTACATCCTTAGGTGAGTTTAAACCAATATCTGCTGCCAAGTATTTATCGCCAACCAAGACAGGATCTGCGTCATCATCAACAATATCCTCTTCATCCATATCAGCTTGTATATAACGTTCATATTCAAAGTCAGCTTCAGTTTTATTTGGTGAACTATCCATAGCCGTTCACTCCTTTTTTATGATAAAATTTGAACTTCCTATGTTTATCTTTACCCGTTTGACCATGATCGAATCGCTGATCCAATAAATGGGTATGTCTATATTGGATTAGTAAAAAATGGGTGAAAGCAAAAGCCGATGAAAAACGTTCTTTTTCGAGAAAATTTACAAGAATAGGCAGGGATAGTGCGAAGCTTGTCGAAATTAAGAAGCATATATGAACGTTTAAACAACTAATGAATTACTGAGGTGCTACGATGAAGTTGCCAAAGCTCAATATAGCGGCTGCTTTTTTATTAATTCTACTGCTGACCGCTATGGTTCCTTTTGGTACGGCGATAGTGAGTGCTGAATCATCAGACTCTACGCTGCCCAATTGGGAGATTAAATTTGAACGTATAGAAATAGATCATATTGAAGAAGCTGTGGCAGCTCTTGATGAAGAATGGACTCGTGTTATGCCTCATGGGAAAAGCCCAGAGACTCCAAGTGGAGCAACCTCAGCCTGGCTGCGGTTTACTTTACCACAAATTAGTGATAAATCTGCGTTATTCATAGATAAAGTATATGGAAATAATGTTAAGGCTTATTTAAATAACGAATTAATATATGATTCCGGAAAAGATTTTAATTTCAATGGCAGTAAGGTTTTTATTCCTCTGTCCAAAAGTGTTGGAGGACAACAGCTATATTTATGGACCCATGGTGGCAGCAAAGACTTAGGGATCCACGGCGAAATAAGAGTAGGCCAATACGATGAGCTGTTATCTGTTTATGTAAAGCAGGGCTTAATGGATCTGATCATTGGAACGACGCTTATTTTTATTGCGGTTGTACTGCTGATCTGCTCGCTATTCATGAGAAAAGGCTATTTTTCAGGCGGATATCTATTGGTGCTGATTATTTTATCCATTGGCGTCTTAGTGGTAACGTATTCATCGTTCCTGCCGACAATCCTCGGCGATTATGGAGAGATCGTACTTGTTTTCTTTGATGTAGCTTTATATACGCTTTTGCCATCCTTTACATTTTATTTTGAGAAAATATTTGGTCCAGGGAAAAAGAGAATCGTTACACGTTTCCGTAAGTTTCAAATTGTCTATTCTGTATTTTGTTTTTCCCTAATGGTTATTAATATTCTTCTGTCCTATCAGGTGGATGACTTTTATCGATTGATGACTACGAGTGTGCTAGGTATCCTTATGATTGTACAAATTATACTTTTGATCAGCTTAGCGTTTATACACGCGAACCGTGGCAATGTAGATGCTGTTATTTTTACTTCAGGGTTCTCAATATTTGCTTTCATGTCTCTTAGTGAACTGGTCATGTTCTATGCATCGGGGCAATCCTATCAATTATATTGGTGGAAATGGGGAATGGTGATTTTCGTAATTGCCTTAATCGTCATTCTGGGAAGAAGGTTTACTCGAAACCATGAACAACTTATTGAATATTCCCATCAGCTTGAGAAGTTCAATAATGATTTGCAGCGCTCGGAGAAGATGGAGATTATTAGTGAGCTGGCAGCTTCGGTTGCCCATGAAGTACGGAATCCATTGCAGGTTACCCGGGGGTTTCTGCAGATTCTTGGGGAGCGTTCAGATCAAAAGGAGCGGGAATATCTGCAAATGGCAGTGACAGAACTGGATCGAGCTACGCTCATTATTACAGACTTCCTAACCTTCGCTAAACCAGGACTTGAAACCGTAGAGCAGCTTGATGTGTCTGAAGAGTTGAGGCATGTGACGGGTATTCTTTCTCCGTTAGCGAATCTGCAAGGGGGCGTCATTGAACTTAATCTGCAGCCAGGACTTTACGTTACTGGATCATCTGCCAAGTTCAAGCAAGCGTTTATCAACATTCTCAAAAATAGCATCGAAGCTTTAAAGGACAATGGGCTGATTAAAGTCACAGCCTGGAAGTCTGGAAAACATATAATAATCAGTGTTCATGATAATGGGGAAGGGATGAACCGGAATGAGCTGGCTCGGTTAGGGGAACCTTATTACTCCAATAAGACCAAAGGAACGGGGCTTGGACTGATGGTAACCTTTCGGATTATTGAGGCGATGGAGGGATGCACTGAGTTTCGCAGTGAGAAAGGGGAAGGGACTGAAATTATAGTAAAAATACCAGAACTTAGAAGAATTTAGAAGTAATTTATGATAATTCCGTTTTTTAGAAGGAAAGAGTGAGGGGCTGAGCGAAGTAGTACAGACAGAATATTGTTTCTGATACTTACTTCTGAGGTGCATATATGCGCTTGATGATTAAAGTCCTACATATAGCAATAGCTCTTACTCTCCTTCTGATAGGATATAGTTCAATTGTTGTATCAGCAGCGACCCCATATCCATCCCAAGAAATTACCAGTTGGCAGATGAGATGGGGCGATGGAACCGAAAACAGCGGCATAGAGGTTCCACAGAATAATGACCAGCAGTATTGGATAAATGTGAATGCTACGAAGGAAATCCCACATCTGCCATCAGGCGTATCCACTTCTTGGACTCGTATTTCCATACCTAACTTTAGTTATATCTCCCCTTCAATCTACATTGATACTTTATATGCTCTTCATGTGAAGGTGTATGTGAACGACCGTTTGATCTTCGAGGAAGATCGTAATTATATTAAGGATAACTATTCTTTGTTGTTGCCTTTGAGTCAAAGCGATAGTGGGAAAACATTATACATTTGGACTGAAACGCTGCAGGATAGAATCGGAATTAAAAATGAAGTAGTGATCGGTGAACACAACCTGTTAATCAATGATTATATTAAAAATGGACTCAGCGATGTGATTTTGGGCTGTGCTTTTTTTCTTGTGGCTATCGTTCTATTTATAAGCTCTCTCTACATTAATAGGGACTATTTTTCCAGTGTGGCTTCACTAGCCGTTGTAATAGGTTCAACCGGAATTCTCTCGATAACCTATTCTCCTTTTATTTATACCTTTTACAGCGATTTAGGCGCGATTAGTAATGTATTTCTTGATTTGGCTTTATTCTCACTTTTACCGGCGCTTACTCTTTTATTTGAAAAAATATTTGGCAGTGGAAAATATGCGATCGTCCGTCGTTTTCGTCAATTTCAAGTCATTTACTCCTCATTTTGTTTGCTATGTCTTTTGATCAATTTTCTATCGAATAATAGCTATATTGAGTTTTATTATTTTGTATCCACCACTATTATCGGGTTCATCCTCATCCTTCAGTTCATCTTGCTGATCGTATGTGTGATTATATTTTCGCTTAAAGGGAATAGGGACGCTATCATTTTTGCCATTGGCTTTGGAACGGCTGCATTTACTGTAGTGTCAGAGTTACTGTGGTATTACATTCATAAGGGGAACTATGATTTATTCTTGTGGAAGTGGGGCATTGTTGCCTTCATAATCTCCTTGATCGTAATTCTGGAGCGAAGACTAGCCTATAGCCATCAACAGGTTGTTAACTATTCTAAAGAATTAGAGCGTTTTAACAACGAATTGCAGCGTTCAGAAAAAATGGAAATTATTAGCGAGCTTGCTGCATCTGTTGCTCATGAAGTGCGGAATCCACTCCAGGTAACTAGGGGTTTCCTTCAGCTGCTTAGCGAGAAATCCGTTGGTGAAGAGGAAATATTTATGTCGATGGCCCTTAGTGAGCTGGATCGTGCTTCCGGGATCATTACGGATTTCTTAACCTTCGCAAAACCGGAATTTGAGACGATTTCCAGTCTGAATTTGTATAATGAATTTAAGCATATTGAGAGTATTATGCAGCCGCTTTGTCATTTAAATGGAGGAAAAATGATTCTCGATGTATCGGGCGAATTATGGGTGAAGGGGAATTCCTCAAAGTTTAAGCAAGCCTTCATCAACATTATCAAAAATAGCATTGAATCTTTCCGTGACGAAGGGTTTATCTATATGTCGGTGTATGCGGAAGAGGAGAACGTAATCATTCATATCAAAGACAACGGGGAAGGGATGGACGCGGATGTCCTGCACCGATTGGGAGAGCCTTATTTCACTAAAAAGAATAAAGGGACAGGTCTTGGATTAATGGTCACTTTCCGTATCATCGAAGCTATGCAAGGTAAAGTGAAATTTACAAGCAAAAAAGGAGTGGGAACCGAATCCATCACCATACTGCCATTGGCAGAAGCTCCGGATGATTCTCACTCCTTAGGGGGTTAATCTTGTTGTCTTACCACGAACCGCGTGGTGCTGCGGTTGCCTTCAATACATCGGATGTAGGACTTGGTGGAATTACAAGATAGAATTCGTTGGAGCCTTCTTCAACGGCTTTCAAGGTAACGCTGTCGGGAATAATTACGCCTAGTGCTTCTTGGAGAGCCGCTTTTGGGTCTGAGAGTAGTCTTTTCTTGAAACTTGGATCTTCCCATGCCTTTTGAATGACTTGATTTCTAAGAATTGCTTCTGACATAATAATCACCCTTCCCAAATTGTATATATTTACCTTTAATAATATAACATAGCAAAACTACTAATACTATTCTTTTTATTACAAAATAATAGAATTAATGGACATTTTTTGACAACCAATGATATAATCCTCCGTTTAGCAAGAGCTGCTTGTCCGCTTCGATGGAATCAGAGATCTGCTGTAAGTTACTTACTAGCATGGAATGGAACGCAATAAGATGAGGGGCATCAAGGTCGGAAGCTGTAACTTTGTTATGTGTGTCGTGTGCTAATTGCGTATAGGTATGTAGACCATTTGCAGTGAATAGATAAAATTCGACCTCTTGCGAAGTCAGTTTAGCTGCACTGCTGTTTGGCAGATGTTTGCGAGTTAGGGAGAGAAGACAATTATAGTTGCCCGCGGATAAATCTTCTTTCCAGTCCTCATAGTCATCCAGCATTTGCAGTGTAAGCAAAACTGAATGGATAAGCTCTTCAGCTTGCGGCACTAAATCACTCTTTCCAGACATCAGAAGGGCAGCAGTGCTGGATAGCTTGAGCGGACTGGCTTTATAGGCAATTTTGACCCGATCATTAAGAAAATAGTCACTGGTATTTTCGTTGCTAACACTATCTGCCCACTCCATGATATAACGATTAAATAAGATCCAGAAAGCGGATGGCTCCGGAAATAGTATCCGGTAGATATTTAAAAATTCGACATAAAGCAAATTTGCCAAGGGCAATTTTTCGTATGCGGAGGATTCTTGGCTGTCCATCAGGTCATCCTGTATGAAGAAATACAACATAAAAAAGACGTTGCCCATCGACATCTGGCGAGTAACCTCTGCAGAGATTCCGCATCCCTTCTGCAGCCAAAAGGGTAAAAGATAACATATGTAGTTTTTGTGGCTTTCAGCGTTAAATACGTTAAAATGCTCAAGATAGGACATACCTTGTTGATTTAGAGGTTCTGGAAATTCGGAAATAATCCGTCTGCTTTCTTGGAATACCAAGCGTAGTTCATCTTCGTAGTCATTTAGCCAATCCATAACAACCCTCCTATAAAATTTTTACGAAAATGGTTCTTTTGCCCTGATTATAGCTTTCTCTTTATTCCATTACAACTAAAATTTAGGAGGTATTAGCAAATATGGAATGGTATACTTTCGGCCAAATGCTTATGGCGATTCGAATGGGTCAAAAGGCGGAAACACCGGATGGCCGCATGGTTATGCGTACCTCCACAGGACTTTTTTGGATAAACGGAATCCTGCAGGGAAAAGTGGTAGAAATCAAAGACTATCTGTTCTCTGACCTATGGCGAATCTATGAGGATGAGGAAAGCCAGCAGGAGGGAATTGGAAGGGAACAACACGAGCAACGTGAGCGGGAGATGCTTGAGAATCAATATGAAGAGCTGCGCTGGGCGAACCGAAAACGTTAGTTCAACGTTCGATTACCCAACAGCAGCTATATAGAGAATCTTAATAAGAGGGATTAGGAACTTACGGATGCGGAGAGCTCTGATTTTAATGCTTCATATTGACTACGCAGGCGTTGAAGTTTCGAGATACTTTGCTCCAAGCCGCCGAGCCGGTTGCGTTCCGTCCACAAGAGACGATATTGGTGAAGGAGTACATCAAGATCATTGATTTGCTTCGTAATCAGCGCAGGATCAAGCGAATCTGGTGCTGATGTCAACTGTAGCTTGATTCTGCCAAGCTGCACAGCATGCTTCACGAAATGGATGCCATTACTCAATTCTTTCAGCACAAGAGCAGCATCCTCGCATTGAAGATCTAGCCCCGATAGCCGCGCCTCAATGGAGAGCAGATATTCTTCGAGATGATTGAAGTGTTCCTCAGTAAGCTTCTCTATGATTAGGAAATTGTCCAGATGGGTACGCAGCAGCAGGGACATTTCTGCATCATTCGAACGGTTGATACTGGATTCAAGCTGATAGTAATTGCCGAGATCCAGGAGCAGCTGGCCAATTCCCTCAGAACGATCTGCAAAAATAAATCTATTTAAATACTGTGCAGTATCTGCTTCCAGATTATGATCTACACTCCAGGATAGGGCTGCGCCGTAGGCGAAGCCGGCATAGCTGACCGGCAGATGCTGCCAGTGTCCAAAATCTCCCCAATCCGTAATGAGATAACCGATAGCACCGTTGTTTTTGCCATGAATAGCTGCACTGCGCAGATTGGCTAACATATTGTCCGTGCGTCCTGTAATGGAGTTCCATGAGCTGGTGCCTGGGCAGACATAAAAAGGAATACCTGCTTCACGGAATTTGAGTGTATCGGACTCGAAGGGATGCTCCGCGCTATAACCCCATTCCATAGCAATAATATCCTTAGGAAGCTGAGGAATCAGTTCGGGATGCTGGATAATGATATCGCCCCAGAATTGCATCGTTTTGCCACGTTTTGTAACCAACTCATAAATTTTTTGCAGGAATGATAAATAGAGTTGACCTTTGCCTTGAGCTTCAGCCAGAGCTTTGTTTTTACCAAGGCCGAGTTCATAGGTCTCATCGCAGCCTACATTAAACTGATTGGAGCTAAAGTAGGGCAGCAGATCGTCAAACATTTTGTCTAGCAGAGGTAGTACATTAGGATCTTCGGTATCAAAAGTACCAGGGTGCATAAATAAGCCTTCTGGATAAACGTCCTGCGCATACAAATTCTTCGGAAGCATAAAGCCTTCGGGAATTTCAGCTAAAGCGTTGAATTCTGGACGAGAGAGCCAGCCCTCCATATGCCCAAAGCTGTTCTGATTGGGAACAAGCTCTATATAACGTGCTTTGCAATAGGCATCCAGAAGCAGGATTTCCTCTCCGATAATTGGGGTTTCAAGCTCCCAGACTTGAGGGAAGGATTCATAAGCGAACGGAGCACCTTCTATATATAGCTGAAGTTCATTCATTTTCAAATCAGCCATAAGGTCAATGATCCGGTACAAGGTTTCTTGCTTCGGGATTTTATTGCGGCTGATATCTATGAGCAGGCCTCTGGCTCCAAAATCAGGTTCATCGCGAATATGCAGCTGAGGTATAGATTTTCCACTTTGTTCTATGATTTGTTTCAGGGTTGCTGCTGCGTAGAAGGCGCCTACAGGAGAGCTATAGGAGACAACGATACCCTTCTGATCGACAACAATCTCATACGCCTGTGCAGACAATAATGGCACATAGTTAAAGTTACAGACAGATACAACGGTTGGACGTAAGCCAATGGATAAAGTCAGCTGCAGATTCAATGCTTGTGCAATCACTTCCTGTAGTTTTCGTGCAGCTGGCATGGCAGATTGTTCTTCCATATTAGGAAGCACGATGCTTCCGCTTGTTGGGAAATGGAAGGAGCCTTGTGACAATGTGATTTCACGCGGATTAGGGAAAAGCAGTAGTGTAGAATGATTAAGCATAGCGTGGACACCTCTTATTCATGTAGAATATGATCATCTTCACAATAACCTTATCACTACTAAACAAGGGGAGGAATGCCTATAATGTCCAAGCACATGGATTATATGATCAGTCCATATCCAATAAGAATTATTGATCCGAAGGTTGAATCCTCCAAGCTGAAGCTCAAGAATATAAGGGTGGGACAGGCAGGACATCTGCCAGGAAGAACGTTATTCCGTTCAGGTGTAGTTTTTGAGCACTGGGCCATTGTTTACATAGTGTCAGGTAGTGGCTCCTACATGGAGATTGGGGGAAAAGAGCAGCAGGTACGTGAAGGCAGCTTATACTTTTTCCGCCCAGGTTACAGTTATAACTTTGGTCCACCACCGGGAGGCAGCTGGGATGAGTATTATATTAACTTTAATGGCACGCGTGTATCGGAATGGCTGGAATCGGGCCTCATAGCCGGGGGAAATGTTTTTCAAGCCCAATCTATAGTAGGTCTTACTACCTTATTTGAAGAAGTGCTGGAACGGATGGAGAGCGGAGAACCTGTAGATGCGGATCGGGCAGCATTATTGCTCGAAAGAATGCTGCTGGAGTGTTCTTTTATAATAGAAGAAAAAAGTTGGAATTCTCAGGCTGATTATATGCGTCAGATTCGGGAAGACCTGAACTTATGCATTTATGGTGAAATGGACCTAGAACAAATAGCGGCAAAACATCATGTTTCGATGTCTACGCTTCGTCGTCTTGTTCGGCGCAGCAGTGGATACCCGCTTCATGAATATATTCACCGTCTAAAAATGGCGGAAGCCAAAAAGTTGCTTTTCAACACCTCATTACAAATTAAGGAAATTTCTAGTATGCTTCATTATAATGATCCGTTCTATTTTTCTCGTTTATTTAAAAAATATATGGGGATCGCACCCCAGCTTTGCCGGAATAACATTTAAATCGACATCATCCTACTAGAGTCCCAACAGCAATTGTTATAATTTGTATAATTGTTGTCGTTTTATAAGATATGTTGAAAATTATGGATTAATATTACATAAATACGTTAGTTCTTATTAACTATAGTGGATAAAATTCCAAATTTTAGTGATAAAACCTACTAAAAAAATAATAAATTTTTTGTAACTATTTTTCAAATGGAAGCGCAAACATGGGAAATGTCAACTTGTTATTGTGATTTTTCTCATGTATGATGCTTTTATCGAGCACAGTACAATCTTACATTTTCCAAAAAACTGGAGAATAGGGTGGTGGGATGAAAATCAAACCAACTGCAGAAGACAAACTGATTGCGTATTACAGGTATTTTTCATTGTCCCTCACATCACTCATGTATCTTCTAGATCAGACGGGACCTTCCATAATTTATAAATCACTTATTATTGCTATACTTGTTATGTTTGCACAAACGTTCTCATTTTGTTATCGAAGGCTACGCAGCAGGCCGAAGACTCTCGTCCTGGCTGTTAGTATAGAGATGGTGGGAATTATCGCATTGACCTTGTTTACGGGTGGGTACGAAAGCTCTTTTAGGCTTTATGTGCTAAATCCTGTATTGATTGCTGCAGGGTCATTGTCCATTTATTTTGGATGGTCGTTGCTCTTAAGCTACATCAGTATTTTTGCGGTGCTCTGTTATTTTTTTATCAATTCTGCGAACAGAAATTTTCTGGAAATTGTATTTATAAATGGGAATCTGTTTCTAACACTGGTACTTACGGTTATAATAATGCAGATCGTTAATCGGATGAAGCGGCAACGTGAAGAATCGAATGCCCGCACGAAAGAGACGATGGAGCATATCAAATCCCTGTACCATATCGTGGAAACCTCAAGCCAACATGATTTCATGAATATCGGTCAAGTGATCACCGATTATGTTGTTAAGCTAACGAAGCTGGATAAGGCTTTGTTTTGGTTCGCCAAGAAAAGCGGAGAACCAGCTCCGCAGAGCAGGCAGACCGGCTGGCAGCAGGAAGAGGAACAGTTCCTATTCTCAGAACTGGGAAAACATGAGCATGAATGGAGATTGCAGCGAGAGCCTATTTTTAGAAATCTGCCGGGATTAGGAGATTTCCTGCTGATGCCTGTACGGATGAGCACCCGTTTTGTAGGGATGATTGGACTCAAGCTGGAGTCTACAGAGGGGCTGGAAGGCCGCAGATGGTATATTCAACAATTGATATTCTTATCTGAGCTAAGTGCGAATATTCTTGAAAGACATGAGCTTGGTGTGATCGAGAACCGGTTGATCATCACGAACGAACAGAACCGGATTGCGGATGAAATGCACGACAGTGTATCGCAGAGCCTTTTTGGTATTGTGTATGCGACGCATTCGCTGAAGGAATCGTGGAAGAGAATGTCAGATCATGAGCTAGAAGAACAAATAGAGCTTATTCATGATTCTGCCACAAAGGTTGCTAAAGAACTGCGGATCACGATCTACAGTCTTAGCTCCAAGAAGAGTGGCGGTCCTACTTGGTTGGGCATGGTAAGATCACATTTGAAGAGCTTATCCAGGTTAAATGATGTTGATATTGATTTAAAAATAACGGGCGATGATTTCAGTCTCCCTTATCCTTACCACAAAGCGCTTTTTCGGATTATCTCCGAAGCCACTGGTAATGCCATCAGGCATGGTGCTGCCAGTCGAGTGGAGGTAGAACTGTCTCTGAAGCCGACTTGGATTCGATTATTGATTTGTGATAATGGTGTTGGTTTTGATACTGATTTGTTATGGATTGAATCTGAAGATAGTGTAAGCGGACTTGGCATGAAGAATATGCAATATTTGACCCAGTCGCTCGGCGGCGACTTTCAGTTGTCCAGTAATGAGAGCACAGGAACAAGAATTATGATTTCGATTCCTGTCGGTGTAGCTGAATTAAAGAATGCATAAACTTTAGGCGGGAGGTCGTTTCTGTGAAAATCGTCATTGTAGATGATCATCCTTTAGTTAGAAGAGGACTGGCATCTGTCATTTCAATGCAGCCGAATGTGCAGTTTGCAGGTGAGGCAACGAATGGCCAAGAAGCGCTTCTTGTGATTGAGGAGACGCAGCCTGATCTCGTATTGATTGATCTTAAGCTAGCAGATGAATCGGGATTGGATGTCATTAAGACAGCACGTGCTCGTGGTATCGTTAGTAAGTTCATTTTGTTGACGTCATCTGCGAGCAGAGAGGATTTCCTGAAGGCTGAAGAAGTACTGGTAGATGGATATGTACTGAAAGAGGCGTTGCCTGAGGAGTTACTGTTTGCTATCCAATTGGTGCACAAGGGAAGAAAGTATTACGATCCTGGTCTGATGGAAGATAAAATGCGCATGAGTGGAAGCAGCCCAACGGATGAATTGACACCCAAAGAAAAGGAAGTCCTGATCGAGCTGGGACAGGGCGCATGCAACAGAGAAATTGCTTCACGTCTTTTCATTAGCGAATTTACGGTGAAAAAGCATGTCAGTCAGATTTTAGCAAAATTACAGGTGGCTGATCGTACACAGGCAGCGCTTTATGCAAATGCTGTCGGATTAACCAAATATGAAATGTCATACGAGTGAAAATTGAAATAATTCGTAAGCATTGTACATGAACACGGACAGGTTGTCCGTGTTTTTTTGTGCGTTAAAACTTAAATTAGCCCTATATATGGCACTAAAGTATACCTAATCCCCCTCTTAAGAGGTATAACGTCTTACTCCAAAGTGAAGAGGAAAGTGATGGTATGAGCCATGTGGCGAATGGTGTGGATTGATAGAATTAAAGCAACAACTGAAACTTTCATGAATGCTTTCAGAATGTAATTTTAGCGGAAGGAGGGTTACTGTGGAAAAGACGATTCTGGATTACATTAACCTGATTAAAAAAAGGTTTTGGCTCATCATGGTGTTCGTTTTGATCTCCTGTGCTACGACTTACTATGTTAGCAAAAACTTCGTTGAACCCGTCTATTCCGCTTCCGGACAGCTGCTTGTCAACAACATCGCCAAAGCTCCCGAGAGCAACAATCTTAACGATTTGAGCTTTAGCCTGAATTTAATTGAGAGTTACAAGGAAATTATGAAATCACCAACCATCATGAAAAGCGTAATAGAAAATCACCCGGAGTTTGGTCTCACGGCCGATGAACTAAGTCAGAAGCTTGAGATTAAAACCTCAGAGAAGAGTCAGGTGATCAACCTCAATGTTCAGGATGAAAGCTACACCAAAGCTGCCGGGATCGTAAATGCGGTATCGCAGACATTCATTCGAGAATTGCCGTCGCTGATGAGGGTAGACAATGTTACCTTGCTGACACCGGCCGATCCGACTGATGTTCCAGGGCCCTCGAACGGCGGGTTTGCGATGAATCTCATCATTAGCTTTGTTGTATCCCTTATGGCTGCATTAGGAATTATTTTGCTGATGGAAACACTTAATGGCACATTAAGGTCTGAAAAGGAAGCGGAATATGACCTTGGTCTACCGGTAATTGCTTCGATCGCAACCATTCGCAAACGTGATTTGGGTAAGGCGGCAGGCGACACCAGAGTGAAGGAGGGTGCTTATGTTGCGGCTAAATAAGAGTCTGGTTACAGACGTTAATCCATCCTCGCATATCTCCGAATCGTTCCGATCACTGCGCACATATATACGTCAGCTTGAACTAGCGCAGGGCGGCGGTGGAAAAGTGCTGCTCTTTACATCAGCAGAAGCTGGGGCAGGCAAGACGACAATCTTGTCGAATCTCGCGGTTTCTTTCGTCCAGGACGGCAAGAAGGTAGCGGTGGTTGACTGCAATCTGAGACATCCCGGTCTTCATACCGTGTTTGAAGTAGAGGGGAGTGACGGGCTTGCGGCTTATTTAAGTGGGCAAGAGGAAGCAGATAACATCGCAGTCCTCGGAAACTTAGCCAATCTGTCAGTCATCCCGGCGGGAAAAACTCATGTTAGTCCGCCGGATTTGCTGGGAAACCCCAAAATGACCGCTTTGCTTGAGGAACTAAAAGAAAACTACGATCTGATCCTGCTGGATTCTCCTTCGGCAGTCGATTTCAGTGATGCTCGTATATTGGCACCTCAAGCGGACGGCGTGATTCTGGTGGCCAGATACGGAAAGTCCAAACGGGAATCGATTCGCAAAGCGAAGACGCTGCTTGAACAGACCGGCTCTAATCTAATCGGAATTGCCATGAACCAGGCGAAGTAAATGTTTATGCTTTCGAAGTGAGTTTTGTACGAAGTCAAATCATTGAAGCTAATGCTCACAAAACTTTTAGGAGGTAAAGTGCGATGAAAAAGGTAAAAAAAGTAATCATACCCGCGGCAGGACTAGGTACGCGCTTTCTTCCTGCAACGAAAGCCATGCCTAAAGAAATGCTTCCGATTATCAATAAACCAACCATTCAATACATTGTTGAGGAAGCTATTGCTTCCGGTATTGAAGATATCATCATTGTTACTGGTAAAGGTAAAAGAGCCATTGAGGATCATTTTGACAATGCGTTTGAGCTGGAGTCTAGGCTTCTGGAAGATGGAAAGCTGGATCTGCTTAAAGAGGTTCAACGTTCAGCTAAGGTAGAAATTCACTATATCCGCCAGAAAGAACCGAAGGGTCTCGGGCATGCCGTATGGTGTGCAAGACGGTTTATCGGAGATGAGCCATTCGGTGTCATGTTAGGCGATGATATCGTCACAGGAGCCGTACCTTGCCTTAAGCAGCTGATCGATCAATATGAAGAAACACAAAACTCGGTTATCGGAGTTCAAGAGATTCCTGATGAATTCACGAATCGTTACGGTATTATTGAACCGGATTTGCAGGACGGTAAATTGTATCGGGTTAACAATTTTGTAGAGAAGCCGCCACTAGGTACGGCACCTTCCAATCTAGCGATCATGGGCCGGTATGTGTTTACGCCGAAGATCTTTAAGTATCTCGATTTGATGGAAGAAGGCGCTGGCGGAGAGATCCAGTTGACAGATGCCATTCAGAAGCTGAATCAGAGCGAACGGGTATATGCCTATAATTTTGACGGAACAAGATATGATGTCGGCGAGCGGCTTGGATATATTTTGACAACACTTGAATTTGCACTGCAAAGCGAAGATTTGCGCTATCCGGTGATGGATGCAATGGCGGAATGGCTGAATAAAATGGGACAAACCAGCTTGAGTAGTTAAGTTGAGTTCGCAAAATTTTAGATGAGGAGGATGAGCATGCAAAAACTGCCGGAAGACTACGAGGCGGTCCTGCCGAAACTTTACATGCTGCATACCGATGAGAGAAGGAAAGAAGCAGAGTCCTATTTGATAATGAAACGGATGATCGATATCTTTTTTTCCGCTCTTGGTCTTCTCGTGTTAATGCCATTATTTGTTGTCGTGGCGATTCTGATCAAGCTGGAGGATCCGAAAGGAAAGGTGTTCTTTCGGCAAAACCGGGTTGGGAAGAATGAAAAGCAATTCCCGATGTATAAGTTCAGATCCATGGTCAGTAACGCTGAGGAGTTAAAAGAAAACCTGATGGCCTATAACGAAGTGAGCGGTGCCATGTTCAAGATTAAGAACGATCCGCGGATCACACAAATAGGGAGATTCCTGCGCAAGACGAGCATCGATGAGCTACCTCAGCTGTGGAATGTGCTGATAGGTCAAATGAGTCTGGTCGGTCCTCGTCCTCCGCTTCCAGAAGAGGTGGCTCAGTATACGGATTATGACAAACAGCGTTTGACGGTTACTCCAGGTTGTACCGGATATTGGCAAGTAAATGCCCGAAACAGTGTCGGCTTCGACGAAATGGTACAGCTGGACTTAACCTACATCCATATTCGGAGCACCATGCTGGATCTAAAAATCATTGCTAAAACCGGACTGATGTTACTCGGTTCAAAAGATGCTTATTAATAATGTGGAAATTAGGTGAATGCCGATGCGTGAATACGGAGACGTTCCTAAGCTTTCCATTATCATCTGTACCTACAACAGAGCACCTTTATTGATCAAGACGCTTCAGTCACTTTTAAAGCTGGATCACTTAGAGCAGGCGGAGATCATTGTTGTGGATAATTGTTCCAAGGATGATACTGAAGCTTGCGTCAAAAAGTTTATAGGAAAGCATGGAGCTGATGTGGATATCCGCTACATGATGGAGCCGATGCAGGGGCTTTCAGCGGCTAGAAATACAGGAATTCTGGCTTCCAAATCGCCGCTGATTGCCTTTCTCGATGATGATGCCATACCTTGCCAGCGTTGGATAACAACGATTGTCAGTACTTTCGAGAGTAAACCGGAGGTCATGGCTATGGGAGGCAAAATCGCTCCGATATTTGAAAGTAAACGTCCGGACTGGTTGATTAAACCCTTTGAGCTTCCGTACACGATTGTTGATTTAGGTAGCCGGATTAAGGAATATCCCAAGCAACTTCATCCTTGTGGGGCCAATATGGCGATGCGGAAGCTCGTATTCGACATCAGTCTTTTTCCCCTAGATCTCGGAAGAAAGGGTGATTCTCTGCTCTCTGGTGAAGAGACCTGGTTATTCGGACAGATTCAAAAAGAAGGGCATTCCATCCTCTACCATCCGGAAATGGCGGTTGACCATTTCGTTCCGGCGGCCCGTTTGACGGAAGACTGGATTATGAGGCGCTATTATAGCCAAGGTATCTCTAACGCTATGAAAAGCGAAGGACTAAAAGGCAAGCTGCTTCTAGTGGGAAAGACAGCCGCTAAGCTCGTGTATATCCTGGCTGATTCTATCCTCTCAAGAAGTAAAGGAAGAAGGCTTTTGAATAAATGCAGGCTGGAGAGTATTCGTGGAACGCTTCATATGATTCTCAATCGGGAGAGGCATTCCGCAGCGGGGTGAGGGATTAACATGACAAATTTTGAGTGGGGCTCCAAATTAAATGTTTTGCCATACGGGATGCTCTATCTCATGTCGGCCCTGTTCTTTGGAACGGCGGTCATCTACCAGCCGATGATTGCGATAGCTGCCGTGCTTCTGATAATTTTGCTGGGAATCTCGATTTCACGGCCTGAACTGATCAGTTATTTCGTTCTAATCACGACGGCAATATCGATTAACTTTTTATATGATGGCAGCATGTTCGGAATGGAGATACTGTCCCTTTATAAATTGGTTATCGTGATGCTGCTTGTTCCTTGTATTCTGGTCAATGGCTTGCGGTTTCGTCTGAGTCACCCCTTGTGGGCAATGGTAGCGCTGCTGGTGATTACCTTTGGGTCTTCGATCTGGCTGCCGGAAATGACCTCATCCATTGCAGTTAAAGCTTTTATCGGTCTATCCATTCCATTCGTATTTTTATTAATCAACTGGAAAAAGAATGTAGCCGAGCTGCAAATCAAAATTATCTGTATGCTTCCCCTTGTTAGTGTAGTGGTTGGTTTGTTGCTGCAGCTTGCGCATGTTCATAATTTTCTCAACATCGAGTATACAGGCGCTGTACGGATTCAGGGGGCTAATATTCCTGCGCATCTAGCGATGCTGGCCTTTATGGGAGTAGCGATTCCATTTATAGAGGTGAAGCGGAATCCGCAGCAAGCACGCTTTTTCTATATCATGTTAGTTCTAAATTTCTTTATCTTGATTGGAACAGGAACAAGAGGGCCTATATTGGCACTTGGACTTACCGTTCTCTATTACTTCTATGATATTCTCCGCCAATATTTGAAGGGCAGAACCTATCTGCTAATTCCGTTGATGGGTGCATTTTTCCTGATTATGGTCGCCGTTTTCTGGCAGCTCGATAATTTTGAGAAACGTTCCTTTGAGAGACAGACAGATACGGCTGTTGATTTATCAGGAAGGTCAGAGGCATGGGAGTATTTCTTAAACAAGGCTGCGGACTCTCCTTGGTCTGGTAGAGGGCTTGGAGCAGTGACGGTAGCAAATGATGGAACATTGTATAAGGGTTTTGTAGTTCCGCACAACGAGTATATCCGCTTTTACTTCGATGGGGGATATATTGGCGCTATTCTGTTGATGTTCTCTTTATTGGCTGTATTTATTCTGGTGTACAGAGCATTGGCTCCGCCGATCAAACCTTATTATCTGTTATTTATTGCAGCGTTTTTAATCTACTCATTCTCCGATAACACGCTGTCGACGGTCCAATTTATTATTCCGTTCTGTTGGTACCTGAACTGCCTGTATCGATCTTCACAGCCAACCGATTCCCCACAAAAAGAAGTGATACGATGAGTCAAGTGAATATGTTCGATGTCAATTTTGATAACTATGATTTCATGGATTTGCTTGATTACATTGATAAAACCATTCAGGAGAGGAATCAGTCTTATATCCTCACTTGCAATGTAGATCATGTGATCAATCTTCGTAAGGATAAAGAATTTCAAACGGTATATTCGAAGGCAGGCGCAGTTGTTGCTGACGGAATGCCACTGATCTGGGCATCCAAAATGCTAGGCAAGCCGCTTAAGCAGAAGGTATCCGGCGCGGATCTATTTAATCGATTGGGCAACGCCTTTGAGCAAAGGAAGTACCGGCTGTTCTTCTTAGGCTCAGCTGAAGGCGTGGCGGAACGGGCAGCGATGAATTTGAAAACAGCACATCCCGGAATAAATGTGGTTGGCTGTTATTCTCCATCCTATGGATTCGAGCACAATGAGGAGGAGAATGAACGCATTATAGAAATGCTGACAGAGTGCCAGCCAGATATCGTGTTTGTTGGTGTAGGAGCACCTAAGCAGGAAAAGTGGATTTACCGCCACTATACCTCTTATCAAGCTCCGATATCGATCGGAGTGGGAGCGACCTTTGATTTTCTGTCAGGCTCAGTGAAACGAGCGCCTAGCTTCATGCAAAAAACAGGGTTCGAATGGTTCTGGCGGCTTAGCCAGGAGCCGGGCCGGCTCTGGAAAAGATATCTTGTGGACGATGCACAATTTCTACTTTTATTACTTAAGGAACTGCGTAAGCGGGATAAGGTGAAGGAAGGAGGCTTGGAATGAGTGTATTTACGCCCCCATCACTTAGGTTCATCAAGACAGTTGGATTAATAGGGGGGACTGCTGCTGTAGGTGTCTCTCTTCCGCTGATCATCGGCTTCTCCAGTGCGATGCTGAGTTCATCGAACAGTCTGCAGGGAGCCATTCTCTCAGCCATCCTATTCCCAGCTTTCTTGTTAGCTATACTTAGACCGAAAATGCTGGTTGCTTATACCTTGCTAATCTGGGCCGTAGCTCCAGAGCTGCGCCGCATTGCTGACTGGTCAGAAGGAGTGTATCACTCTGTATCCTTGCTGAGCTTAGCTCCCTTGTTAACCGGTGTAACCTTGATCATTCCGCTGCTGAAGGAGATTCATAATATTCAAAAAGCCTCCACGCGGATCATGTTAATGTTCGCAGTTGCGCTGGGTTATGGTGCTTTAATCGGTCTGGCTAAGAATGGCATGGGTTCAGTTTATGACTTAGCGAATTATATTGTGCCACTGCTGTTATTGCCGTACTTTGCCGTCACGAAGTTCAAGCCGAAGGATATCGATCGGTTGCTTACCGCTTTTGCCAATATTGCAGTCCTAGTAGCCATTTACGGGATTGTTCAGTATTTGACGGTGCCACCTTGGGATGTGTTCTGGATGAAACATGCGGATATGATGTCCATCGGAAATCCGTATCCATTGGAAATCCGAGTGTTCTCTACGCTGAATTCGCCCGGACCGGCTGCAACATTCTTAGCGTTTGCTTTAGTTCCGATGATACTGGAGAAAAAATGGCGGGGAACATTGCGCTGGATCGGCGTTCTGCTAGTTGTAATCTGCCTGCTGACTACTTTGGTACGTGCGGCATGGCTGATACTCCTGGTGATGCTGCTCATGTACATTGGAACCTCTCCTTCTAAGGGAAAGTGGAAAACCTTGATCCAATTAGTTTTTGTGGCTGCTGCGTTGTTCTGGGTTGTGCCGAAATTGCCTGGTGCCGAAGGACTGGTTGCTCGGGTAGAGACACTTTCTTCTGTTCAAGAAGATCACTCTTATAATGAACGGCTAAGCTTATGGCAAAACATGCTGCCGATGGTTGCCGCCAATCCAGTAGGTCAGGGAATTGGTAGTGTAGGCCAAGGGACTAAGCTTGGTAATGACGGCGAGCTTGGAGAGTACGGAATTATGGATAACGGAGTTATCGCTTTACTGCTTACCTTTGGTGTTCTGGGTGCTGTTTTCTTCTTCGGAGCTTTAGGCGCAGTTGTCAAACAGATATTCGCTAGAGTAATCAGCAGGGACCAATTGCAGCCCTACGCCCGACTTGCGTTAGCTACTTGGACCGGTGCGATTGTCAGTCTAGTTTCAGATAATGGGTTTCCCGGACTCAAGGGATACTTAATCTGGATGCTGATCGGTCTTGGCCTCAGCGCAAGGGAGATTACTCAAAGTAGAAGGAAGGGAACACCGTATGCAGCAGTTGAATGCAAAATCTCTCCCCGCTAGAACAATCTGGTCATCTTTTAGACTGTTCGCCAAGAGCAAGGACAACAGCTCGGCAGCCGTAAAAACTATGTTTGTCAGTGTCATGATCCTATTGATTAACATGTTAACTGGTGTACTGACCGCACGTTATCTTGGACCGACAGGTCGTGGGGAACAGACGGCAATGATTAACTGGTCACAGTTTCTGGCGTTTAGCATGAGCTTTGGCATTCCTTCAGCTCTCATCTATAACGCTAAGAAAAATCCGGAGGATGCCGGAGTGCTTTATCGTATGGCATTGCTGCTCGGTACCATTTTTGGAGTCATAGCGATGATTATAGGTATCGTGGTCTTGCCTTATTGGCTGAAATCCTTCAGTCCGGAGGTCGTGACCTTTGCTCAGTGGTCTATGATTCTGTGTCCGATTATAGTGATCTCTCAAATTAACAATGCAGCTTTTCAATTCAGAGGCGAATACAAGAGGTTTAATTGGATTCGCTATCTAGTGCCGTTGCTTACACTGACGATGATCGGGATATTGATCGCGCTGGATCAGATGAATCCATTTACAACTGCAGTTGCCTATCTTCTTCCGGGAGCGCCGCTGTTTATCGGAATGACGATTTCCTTGCTTCGTACCTATAAGGTGAAGATGAGAGGGGCCTATCAGAATTTAAAAAGATTGTTTACTTACGGACTTGGTTCCTACGGCAATGACTTGCTTGGCAATTTCTCTACCTATATCGATCAGATCGTAATTGCCGGTTTGTTAAGACCTGCTGATTTGGGGCTGTATGTAGTGGCTGTGAGTCTATCACGAATGGTTAATTTTTTCTCAAGCTCAATTACGATCGTGTTGTTTCCTAAGGCTTCTGAGCTGTCCAAAGAACAGGCAGTTGAGTTAACATTCAAAGCCTTCCGAATAAGTACGACCTTCACCATGCTTGGCGGAGTATTCCTGATGCTCTTAGCCCCTTTAGTAATTCCGTTGATGTACGGCAAAGACTTCAATGCGGCATTAACCGTGTTTCGCTTATTGCTCCTTGAAGTGACCATTAGCGGAGGGACGATCATTCTGGCGCAGGCCTTTATGGCGTTAGGCAAGCCAAAAGTGGTTTCGATGCTTCAAGGTTTCGGCTTACTTTTGGTTATCCCAATGTTGTTCCTGCTCATCCCTAAATTTGGCTTACTCGGAGCAGGAATAGCGATGTTGTCATCAGCAATCCTGCGATTTTTCTTCATTGTTCTCAATATAAAGTACACCTTAAAAGTTAAACTTCCGCGGCTGCTCATTACCCGGGAGGACATTCAGTGGATGAAGACGACGATGAATTCTTACATTCGCAAGAAACCTATGGATATGAATGGATAATGCGAAAGATAAAGGAGGAAACCTTCATGGATTCAGTAAAAAGCGTGGTAGGCGGCCAAGGCAATTATCCAATATCGGCTGTCATCATCGCTCAGGATGACGAAGTTCGAATATCTAAGGCCATACAATCCTGCAGGTTATTCGCCGACGAGGTGGTTGTGATTGACGGAGGCAGCAAAGACGGGACAGTACAGCTTTCTGAAAGCTTGAATTGTCGTGTATACGTCAACCCTTGGCCCGGATATGCGAAACAGAGGGAGTTCGGAGTAGAACGCGCGGTTCATGATTGGGTCTTCCTTATTGATACTGACGAAGTGGTCAGCGACGAGTTGGCCGCGAGTATTCTTGAACTGAAACCGGGGCTTATGGATCAATCGGTTGCCTATTCTATCTACCGGATCGGTGATTTTATGGGCAGATGGCTGGATCGTGGCGAATATCTAGTGCGCCTTTACAACCGCAAAGCGTATGGCATTCGAAATAGCTTGGTGCACGAGATGCCCGAGGTCTCTGAAGAGCGAACCATACGTTTGACAGGAACCCTCTGGCATTATGGTTACCGCAGTATTAACGATCATGTGGCACGTTTCAATAAGTACACTGACTTGGAAGCTGAAAGTGCGTATGCCAAGGGCAAACGATTTCGGGTCAGTCATCTGCTGTTAAGACCACCAGCCCGTTTCCTGCAAAAGTATTTCTTACACGGGTTGTTCAAGAAGGGAATGTCAGGTTTCGGAGTATCCGTATTCTGGGTCATGTATGAATTCATGGTCGGCTTCAAGCATTATGAATTAATTAGATCGGGAAAGCTGACTCAGCACAATGCGAAGACGAGTCAGACCGAGAAGGAGAATAAAGGAGAGAGAAGCTATGCCGTACAGTGACGGATTGAACATTATGACGACAGGCCTTAGCTGGCCGTCGCTACAGCCGGGTGGGCTTAACACGTATTTCAAATCCGTTTGCGAGCAACTCTCCTCACGTAATCGGGTGCATGCGCTGATTTGCAGTCAAGAGACGCCTGCTACCCCTGAGGAATTGATTATTCACAATGCCGGAGATCCAAAAGATGGGATCTGGAAACGTAAGGATGCTTTCCAGCGTAAGGCGGCCGATCTGATGGGAGAGGGCAGTGGCCGTATAGATATTTTATACACTCACTTTGCTCCTTATGGTATTGGTCCAGCCCTGGAAGCAAAGAAACGTGGGATTCCTGTAGTGATGACTTTTCATGGCCCATGGAATGAAGAAATGAAAATCGAAGGCCAAGGCATTAAGCACCGGGTCAAAACAACCATCGCCAAATCCATTGAACATAGAGCCTATAAGCTTGCGGATAAGTTCATCGTGCTTAGTGAGACGTTCCGCGATATTCTCCATAAGCTGCACGGAGTGCCACTACACAAAATTATTGTGATTCCAGGCGCAGCTAATGTGGAACGTTTTATCCCCGCTACGAATCGATTGGCGATTCGCCGAACCTTGAATTTACCTGAGGGAGCAACAACCGTGCTGACTGTCCGGCGGTTGGTCAATCGGATGGGACTACTCCAGCTGCTTGAAGCCTGGAAGCAAGTTGCGGAGCGATTCCCGAATGCAATTCTGCTGATTGGTGGTAAAGGGCCGTTGCGGGGGGAACTGGAAGAAAAGATCGCCGACTATGGCTTAAGCAACAAGGTAAGGCTGCTAGGCTACATTCCTGATCATGAACTGGCCTCTTATTATCAGGCAGCGGACATGTTCGTGGTTCCCTCACAGGCATTGGAGGGCTTTGGTTTGATTACCGTTGAAGCCTTATCTTCAGGATTGCCAGTGATGGCTACACCGATTGGCGGCAATAAGGAAATTTTGCAAGGCTTCCGGCCGGAGCTGCTATTTAAGAGTTCAAGTAGCGATCACATGGCTGAAGGCATGATCCATATGCTTAGCAATCGAAAACTGCTTCCGAGCCGGGATGAATGTAGGGAGCATGTACTGGAGAGATATACCTGGGAGCATGTTACGGATCAAGTAGAATCCGTGTTCCTACAAGCTTTAGGAGAGGAGGTGACCACGTAATGCTTAGAGTGGCCTATATAGATCACACTGCTAAATGGAGTGGTGGAGAAGTTGCCCTGTTTAACATCCTTACCCATATTGGAGAACAGATCGATCCCCTGGTAATCCTGGCTGAGGATGGTGCCCTGGCTGAACGGCTACGAGAAAAAGGGATGGATGTCCGTATTATTCCGCTGGATGAGAGCATCAGAAGTCGTGGTAGAAATGCAGTCAACTTGGGAGCACCTGCTGCAGCCTTCAAGCTGTTGGCTTATGGCCGCAAGCTTGCGCCGCTTTTAAAAGCGGAGAAGGTAGATTGCGTGCACACCAATTCCCTGAAATCTGCATTATACGGAGCCATCGCTGCAAAAATAGCGGGCGTTCCATTGATCTGGCACATCCGGGATCATATTGGAGCTCCTTATTTAAAGCCAATCGTTGCCAAAGGTATTCGTTTGCTGTCGCGTCTGCTCCCCAATGGAGTCATCGCAAATTCACATTCTACGCTGAATGCTTTGGAGCTGCCGCGTTCCAAAAAAACGCTGGTCGTATACTCCGCTTTTGCTAAAGCGATTGGTAATGGAATCGGTATGCGGGACCAGAAGGATTTTAACGTACTGCTAGTTGGTCGATTGGCGCATTGGAAAGGTCAGCATATTGTGCTGGAAGCCGCAAAAAGCTTTAAGAATGAACCTCGTGTGAAATTCTGGCTGGCCGGAGACGCTCTGTTTGGAGAAGAGGCCTATAAGCAGGAATTGCTGCAAAAGATAAAAAACGACGAGCTTACTAATGTAAGCATGCTAGGGCATGTGGATGATATCCAAGGCCTTATGAATACTGCTGATTTACTGATTCACACTTCGGTAACTCCTGAGCCTTTTGGCCAAGTTATCGTTGAAGGAATGGCAGCGGGATTGCCGGTGATCGCCTCCAATGAAGGCGGGCCGGTAGAAATTGTAGTTCAAGGTGAGACAGGGCTACTGATAGAGCCTGGTGACGCGGCGATACTGGCAGACTCCATTAAATGGATGCTGGATCACCCAGAGGAAAGACGGCGGATGGCGGACAATGGGATGAAACGAGTGAAAGAGCATTTTGTTATCGAGAATACGGTCAAGGACATCGTTGACTACTATAAAGGTTTGTTGGCGGGCACCTGACAGATGAGATGACGCGGTAATTCTGAAGATGATGCTCCATAAAACTTTGAGGATGATTCACATGAAAATTGCGATAGCGCACGATTACTTAATCCAAATGGGCGGCGCGGAAAGAGTGGTGGAAGTCTTTCATCACATGTATCCCGAGGCTCCAATCTACACAACGGTTTTTAACGGAAGCCGCCTTACTGACAATCTCAAAGATGCGGATATCCGTGCCTCCTGGTTGCAAAAGATTCCCGGGGTAAAGACCAATTTTAAAGGGGTGCTGCCACTTTATCCAATGGCCATCCGTGATTTGGACTTTCGCGGTTTCGATATCGTCCTGAGTTCCAGCAGTGCTTTTATGAAAAGTATTCAAGTTCCTAAACATACGTTTCATCTTTGTTACTGCCATACGCCTATGCGCTTCGCATGGGATTATGACACCTACATGGAACGTCAGTCGAATTCCGGGCTGTTCAAAAAAATGCTTAAGGTATACATGCAGCAGCTCAAAACGTGGGACCAACGGACTTCCAAAAATGTGAATCAGTTCGTAGCCAATTCTTCAGTAGTGAAGACGAGAATTCAGAATTATTATCACCGGGATGCAGATGTCATATTTCCACCGATTAATACAGCCCGGTTTACAAGCTCTTCTACCATTGGTGACTACTATTTAATTGTCTCCCGGCTTGTTTCCTACAAGCGGATTGATCTGGCAGTAGAGGCTTTCAATCGTAACGGTCTTAAGCTTTATATCGTAGGGGATGGACCGGATCGCAAGCGTCTCGAAGGCATGGCTAAGGATAATGTATCGTTTCTGGGCCGGCTAGAAGATGAACAAGTAACTGGAATGATGGCACAGTGTAGAGCATTTATTTTTCCAGGAGAAGAGGACTTTGGAATTACACCGCTGGAAGCGAACGCTGCAGGAAGACCGGTAATTGCTTATCAAGCAGGTGGGGCACTAGATACTATTATTCCTTATGTAAATGGTGTGTTCTTTCAGCATCAAGAAGTGGAGGATCTACTTAAGGCTATTTATGAGGTAGAGTCCTACGCTTGGGATATCGATCAAATTATGGAGCACGCACGTAAATTCGATGAGCAGGCGTTTATGGTTAAGTTCAAGCAGTATGTTGAGCAGGCGTACGTCAATTTTCTAAAAGGAGGATGATTATATGAAGCTGACAGTAATCGGTACTGGGTATGTGGGTCTTGTATCTGGCGTGTGCTTTGCACTGGGCGGACATCATGTCATCTGTGTGGATAAGGACGAGGAAAAGATTAAAAAGCTGAAACAGATGGAATCGCCCATCTATGAGCCGGGAATCGAGGAACTGATTGAACTTAATCTTCGTGAGGAACGGTTATCTTTTTCTGCAGATCTTCAAGCGTCGGTGCGCCGTTCAGATATTATCATTCTTGCTGTAGGTACGCCATCATTGCCTAACGGTGAAGCAGACTTAACCTACATTGAGGGTGCAGCCGCTGAAATCGCCAAAGCGATGGAAGGGCACAAAATTATAATGACTAAATCTACAGTTCCAGTAGGAACAAATGAAAAAATCTCTCAAATGATCTCTAAGTATACCCAACATTCTTTTGATATCGTGTCTGCACCTGAGTTTTTACGTGAAGGGTCAGCGATTCGCGATACCCTCCATCCTGATAGAATTATCATTGGCCTTGATAATCCAGAGCTGGAACCAACGATGCGCGAGCTTCATAAGGGTTTCACAGAAAATGTATTTGTAACAGATATACGCAGTGCTGAAATGATCAAATATGCTTCGAATGCATTTTTGGCCACGAAGATTTCTTTTATTAATGAGATCGCCAATATTTGTGAAAAAGTGGGAGCTGATGTAACCGAGGTAGCACAAGGAATGGGTATGGACCAAAGAATCGGGTCATCCTTCCTGCAGGCTGGCATCGGTTATGGAGGCTCCTGTTTCCCGAAAGACACTAATGCACTCATTCAAATTGCGGGCAACGTCGATTACGAATTCAAATTATTGAAATCTGTAGTCGAAGTGAACAAGGGACAACGGTTTATGATCATCTCCAAGCTGCATGAATCACTTGGCAGCCTGCGCGGTTCGACAATTGGGATATGGGGGCTTGCTTTTAAGCCTAACACTGATGATGTCCGCGAAGCTCCAGCCAGAGAGATTGTTGAGGCACTGGTGGCTGAAGGGGCAACAGTCAAACTATATGATCCAATCGCAGCTACAAATTTCAGGCAGCAATACGATCATCCGCAGCTTCGCTGGTGCAATCTGCCAGAGGAGGCGGCTGAGGGCAGCGATGCCGTATGCCTCTTGACCGATTGGAGCCTACTGAAGGACATTGATCTGCATCAGCTGGCGAAAAGCATGCGCAATGGGGTGCTGATTGATGGACGCAACGTGTATTCCAAGGAGCAAATCGAGGGTACCGGCCTCGTTTATCATTCTGTCGGTCGCCCGCAGATGGGTGGATTGAGCGGTTATTCTGCTAGTGTAGCTGGAGCGGTTTAATCGAAGTTATATTGATTGAACTTGTGTTTTTTCTATTTAGGGATGAGCCGTGACTCCAGAGAATGTTTGGACTTCCAGCCGCTGTTGTCTGCAGATTTCCTGATTTTAACCGCTGATAGCGGTAGAAATCCGCAGACAAAGGCGGACGCTATCGCTCTTACAGTTCCAAAATTCCCCTCCGTCACTCCGTTCCCTTATCTTAAGTTTCTAAGCAATTTATAAAGTTAGGTACTCTGATTATATACCGCAGTAGCATTTGTAGTTGTCATTGTCTCTGTCTCTGTGGTGGCAACTAGTCTTGCTCTTGTAGTTGCAGTTGTTCTTGCAGTTGCAGTTGTTCTTGCAGTTGCAGCTGCCTCCCCCGGAGCAGAAGCAAATCTTTAGAAAAACGTGCTTGCTTCCGGCTGGTACAGCCCGGTACGCACGGATCAAGTATTAAGAAGAAGTTGGTTAGGTTAAGAACGGAAAGGGAATTTGGAACTGTAGAAACGGAGTGTTCGCCCGAAAGATTTCCGTAGGAAAGCTAGCTTCGAAAGCATATGCTATCCTCGGATTTCTACCGCGAGAAGCGGTTCAATAAGGAAATCTGAGGATAACAGCGATCGGAAGTCCAAAATCCCTTGGAGTGGTTTCTACCTAACAAATTTTTTTAGTGCATCCGCTCGAAATAAGGCTAAGTGGAAGCTGACGTTTTGATAACAATTCAAATATGCTCGATTTCCATAATTCAAGGAGGGTTCATTCTATGAAAATGGTACTTCTATCAGGCGGTTCAGGTAAACGGTTATGGCCGTTGTCCAACGACTCACGTTCAAAGCAATTTCTAAAGGTACTTGAAAGCCCTCAAGGTGAACCAGAATCCATGGTACAACGTGTCTGGAGACAGCTGGAGGAAGCAGGGATGGCAGAATCATCTTATCTGGCCACCGGCCGTGGCCAAGTAGAAATGATACAAAGCCAACTGGGAAGTCATGTGCCGATTATCGTTGAACCGGAGCGTCGGGATACTTTTCCGGCTATCGCCTTAACAGCTACCTATCTTTATTCAGTGGCAGGTGTTTCTCCAGCGGAGACGGTAGCAATATTGCCTGTTGACCCTTATGTAGAAGCATCTTTTTTCGATACCATAGCTATGCTTGAGGGGACCATGCTGGAAAGTGGAGCAAATCTGGCTCTTATGGGTGTTGTTCCTGAACATGCCTCAGAGAAATACGGATATATTATTCCTACCACCGAAGAGGCGGGGGAAAATGGTTTTATGAAGGTGAGTCACTTTCAAGAGAAACCTGACCGCATACAAGCAGAACAGCTCATCGAGCAAAATGCCTTGTGGAATTGCGGAGTGTTTGCCTTCCGCTTAGGGTACTTGTTAGATATTTTGCAGCGTAAAGGGTTGCCTTTAGGATATGAAGAATTGCAGAAGCAGTATAAGCTATTGTCTTCCATCAGTTTTGATTATGAAGTGGTGGAGAAAGAAGAACATATTGTGGTGCAGCCGTATGATGGATTCTGGAAGGATCTTGGAACGTGGAATACGCTGACAGAGGAAATGAGCAGCAAGCATGTAGGAAAAGGTTTTGTGACGGCGGATTCTGAGGGGACTTGCTTGATTAATGAGCTGGACATTCCGATTACGGTAATTGGTGCGAAGGATCTGATCATTGCGGCTAGCCCGGATGGGATTCTAGTTACCCATAAAGCTGAGAGCCCACGGATTAAAGAAGTGCTGAAGACCTTTGAACAAAGACCGATGTACGAGGAACGCCGTTGGGGTCATTACAAAGTTATTGATTATGTGAAATATGATGAAGGCAATGAAGTGCTGACCAAACGGATTTTTATATCCGAGGGGAATAATATCAGCTATCAATTACATCGCAAGCGTAGTGAAATTTGGACAATCGTCAGCGGCGAAGCAAGTATTGTGCTGAATGAGAAAAAACATAATGTGAAGGCTGGGGACGTGGTACGTATACCGGAAGGAACGAAGCACGCGATCCTTGCTTTGACGGATGTTGAGTTTATAGAGGTACAGACGGGGTCTGAATTAGTAGAAGAAGATAACATACGTATTACTTTAGACTGGAATGATATAGAACTACAACAATTCATTTCATAGGTCTAACCTATCTATTTAACCAATTCAAAATTTCTTGAAACAGGTAAATTGACTCAATTATCAAAAAAAGTCATAAAAACACTAAATATATCATTAATTGTCGTCGATACTTACGGTAAGAGAGATTATTTCTCTTAAATTGAAAAGGCAAACCTATCGAAAGGTAGGGACGCAAAGCTATAGGGCCTTCGAAAGAGTGGCAGCCTGGCTACCGAAAGGGAGATTATTTTGAAAGCTTACCGTACGTATCGATTGTTTGGTGCATTTCTGTCACTCGTCCTGTTTCTGACTGCACTTCCGCTTGCTGTTGGAATTTCGCCGTCTGTTGTCATAGCTGCTTCAAATTC
Organism: Paenibacillus sp. FSL R10-2778; assembly: GCF_038593035.1. NCBI lineage: Bacteria > Bacillati > Bacillota > Bacilli > Caryophanales > Paenibacillaceae > Paenibacillus > Paenibacillus sp. FSL R10-2778. The sequence goes on from NZ_CP151956.1 coordinate 1,107,551, forward strand.
TGGAACGCCAGTTACCCCAGGTGCCTCACCTGAAGCCGTAAAGCTGCTTAACTATTTTTACTCGATCTCAGGAAAAGGTATTATTGCCGGTCAACATGACTATTTAGAAAGTCCAGATGAAATTAACAATATGCTGAAGGGAACCAGCGGACAATATGCGGCTCTTCACGGTTATGAAATGGGTGCGATCAGTGGTCAGTCCGAAGCAACGATGGCTTGGCAACGTCAAAATGTGGTGAACAGCGCCATCAACTGGAATAAAGCGGGCGGGATCGTAGCTATGACTTTTCATGCTAACCTGCCGGGCACCTCTTATGACTGGGATAATGTGAAAAAAACACTTAGCCAGAGTGAGTTCGATAGTTACGTTACACCGGGTACCAAGCAATATAACAATCTGATCGCTGAGCTTGATAAGGTGGCCGTCTCTTTAAAAAGCTTGCGCGATGCCAACGTTCCGGTGCTTTGGAGACCCTATCATGAAATGAACGGGAACTGGTTCTGGTGGGGGAAGAAAAATAACTTTTCTAAACTATGGAATATTATGTATGACCGTTTTGTTAACGTTCATAAATTAAATAATTTGTTATGGGTATGGAGTCCGAATGCTCCCAATGTTTGGTCAGATCCTTATGCGCTAACTTATCCAGGTGCTGATAAAGTAGATATTCTGGCAGCAGATATATACGAAAATGATTACCAGCAAAAATACTATGACAGCTTATTGAGTCTAGCCGCAGGCAAACCGATTGCGATCGGGGAGAATGGTGAAATGCCTAATCTGGAGAAGCTTCAGCAATCGCAAAATAAATGGACGTATATGATGAGCTGGGGAAAAATGCTTTACGAGAATAACAGTGCAGACACAATCAAAACATTTATGAATAGCAACTATACCCTGACCAGAGATAAATTAAATACTGGTCTGGCACCGACACCTAGCGCCGCACCAGCGCCGGCACCTTCCGAAGAAGAGGGGGAGGCAGCAATTCCTCTCGCGAAGGGGCTTGCAGGAGAGTATTACAACAACATGCAGTTGTCGGGAGCAGCAGCTCTTAACAGAACTGATGCAATAATCGATTTCAATTGGCGGCAAGGCTCGCCGGATGCCGCCCTCGGGATTGATCGGTTCTCCATACGTTGGAGCGGTAAAATCAAGCCATTATATAATGAGCAATATACATTTTACACTACCTCAGATGATGGTATCCGTGTCTGGGTGAATGGGGAATCCGTGATTGATAGTTGGACTAAGCAAAGTGGTACTGAGCGTAAGGGCACTATAACGCTGAAGGCTGGCCAGCTATATGATATCAAGGTGGAGTATTACGAGAATGAAGGCGATGCGAGAGTCCGCTTGATGTGGGAAAGTGCTAGTCAAGCTAAAGAGACAGTTCCAGCAAGTGCACTTTTTCTTCCGGATGTCTCCTGATTGATGAAAATTAAAGGTCGATCCTTAGTGGCTCTGCGTTATTGCAGAGCTACTAAGCTATAGTCCTCATTAGGTCAGAAGACGATTGTCCGATAACAGGTATGTTTTTAACACCTGTGGAGGCAGTACAGCTACCGAAAGGAGGATTTATTTGCGTAAATATTATAAGAAAAACAGATTGTTGTTTACTATGTTACCGGTGTTTATTATTTTTTCCTTGCTGCCTTGGGGAGAGGTTAAAAGTCTTCCGAAGGCTATGAGTGTTTCTTCCTCTCTACCTCCGGCTATACCAAGCAATCCTTCGGCTTCTGAAGAAGCCAAGCAACTGCTGAGTAATTTGGTAAATCTACGTGGCAAAGGGATCTTGTCCGGCCAGCATGATTATCTAGAAAGTCCAGATGAACTGGTTCATAAGCTGAAGAATACTTCGGGACAAAATGCTGTTCTACATGGTTATGAATTAGGGGCGATTAATAATCAATCCGAAGAGACGATCGCAGAACAGCGGCAAGCTGTTATAGACAGTGCAATTGAATGGCATCAAGAGGGTGGCATTGTAGCCATGACCTTCCATCAGAGTTTACCGGGAACCTCTCCAGAGTGGTCCAATGTAAACAGAAGTCTCAGTCAAGAGAAATTTAATGCTTATGTTACACCTGGGACAGCTCAGTATAAGAAGCTAATCTCAGATCTAGACGAGGTTGCTGGATATTTGGGTCAGCTGCGTGATGCCGGAGTTCCGGTCTTATGGCGACCTTACCATGAAATGAATAGTGGTTGGTTTTGGTGGGGGAAAAAGGACAATTTTTCAGAGCTGTGGAGTATTGTCTATGATCGTTTTGTAAACACACACAAGCTAAATAATCTACTGTGGGTGTGGAATCCGAATGCGCCGAATGAATGGTCAGATCCATATGCTGCATATTATCCCGGTGGGGATAAACTCGATGTTCTGGCTGCGGATATCTACAATAACGATTATAAACAGTCCTACTATGAGGATCTGCTCGCATTGGCCGAGGGTAAACCTATCGGAATCGGGGAGAGTGGGCAACTGCCGAACCCGGATGTATTAACTGAGAAACAAAATAAATGGGTCTATATGATGACCTGGGGAAAATTACTGACAGAAAATAATACGCTACAGTCAATTAAAAGCTTTATGAAAGACTCGTTTATAGTATCAAGAGAGGACTATGTTCTCACAACAGGAGGTCCTTCGATAGCACCCGTAACTCCGATAACCCTAACGGGTTTAACTGGAGAATACTATAACAATACTGATTTAGAGGGAGAAGCGGTACTTATCCGCAATGACCGTAAGATTGATTTTAATTGGCATGGCGGGTCTCCTGCCTCAGAGATAAATGAAGATCACTTTTCTGTACGCTGGAAAGGGAAACTCAAACCCAAATTCAGTGAAAAATATACGATTTCGGCATCCTCTGATGATGGAGTCCGTGTCTGGATTGACGGAAAGCTGATCATCGACAATTGGAAAAATCAAAGTGCAACCCTTCATAAAGGAAGTATCCCGCTCACAGCCGGAACGCTTTATGATATCCAAATTGAATATTATGAGAATGAAGGAGATGCCAATCTTCGTTTGCTATGGGAGAGTTCCCGCCAGAAGCAGCAGGTAATTCCACAAGGGGCATTGTTCCTTCCTTAATCTAATGAAATGATAGGGTAAGACATTCCGGAAGAAAGAGAGGACCTATGGATGGGAATAACGAGGAGAATATCTAATAGAAAAAATAAGATATCTGCAAACAAACCATTACTGTTATTACTAAAATTCGCCGCATTAACCGTCTTGTTTCTGTTGTCTGTCTCTGTCTTCGGAACGAATAGGACAAACGATTATAAGGTAGGTGCCAATATACCGAGACTATCTGCAGGAACTGATGCTGCAGCAGAAATACCGGATGGTACTGTGATCTGGAATCTGGGACAACATGATGGCTCAGCAGCTGAATTCGCTGCGAGTGGCACTTCTGGCAGCAAGAAGGAATTTAATGTTACTTCTTCGGTGCTCAAATCATCGGCTCTTCAGAGCTTGCCTGCAGGCTTGAATGGAAAGACCCAGCCGGAATTAACGATCACCTATCAGCTAAATAAGATCCCGGAGAATGGGGTCTTATTTAGCGTAGGTATTCTGGATGCTTATAAATCCGTGCCGCAAATGAGTGTGTTCTCCAATCATCAATTGTCGGGGATCATTCAAATTGCGGGCGTTGCTGGCACAGAAAGCGAATATAACTTTCAAAAGACCTATGAATTATATATTCCCAAGGAGCAATTGAAGATAGGAACGAATGAATTGAAGCTGCAAACGGTTCGCTGTTTATATTGCAGTGACAAAGAAGACGAATATTCCTGGTGGACTTGGGATAATCTCCGTTTAGAATCTCTTAACGCTCCAATTTCTGAGCCTATCCATGGCAGCTATACACTGACGGGAACAGTAGTGAATAATAAACAATTTTATTTCGATGAAGGTGCAGTTACGCACTTGCCTTATGTTATCAAATGGCTAGGGATGGCTTATAGCGGGAATGTGATGCGTACTAGCTGTGCCAGTGATGTCGGGAGATCCTGCTCGGATATGATGGAATATTACAAGGTATTGCAGGATTACAACATGCAGGCGGTTGCTTTGTATTTGCATACTGGTGATATTAAGCTTAAGGCAGATGGATCGTTGCCTGCTGACGCGGAGAAAAAGCTGACAGATTATTTTGAGCAATATAGCCCCTATTTTCAATATTATGAGGTAGATAATGAGCCGGGATTATTCAATCGTTCTAAGGCAGTGAACCTGGCGATTGCGGACTGGCTGAATAAAAAGGGCAAGCAAATCGCGCCCCATTTACAAACTGTTGCTCCGGGCTGGGCATATTGGCCGAGCTACAGTGAGGATTCTTGCGGTAATCAGAAGGGAACTGGGAAGGAATGTGGAGATCCGGATGGCTGGGAACGTGATCCAGAGCAACGTATGGAGCTGGAGAAGGTTACGGATTTGACCAATGGACATTCCTACGGCGACTCTTATATTTTTAGTAATGGAGGAAGCTTTACTGAGAATTTGAAGACCTTCACTGGTGCAGACAATGGACTCGGCAAAAAAATGCTGACCACTGAATTTGGTACCTCGGACAGTCATGTGGATGCCTATCAATACGGGGCAACGGAGCGGACAGCGGCTGTATTCGACCGGATCATGCGTGCACATATTGGTTATGCGGATATGTTTGTGCAGCATGCTGCTTTTTTTAAGGATTTCAGTTTATTCAAATACGGGTTTAATTTAGAAGAGCATGATCCGGCGACCACAGAGATTTATTATACAAAAGAAAATGAGGATTCACGTGTCAGCATCATGAGAAGGCTCAGTCTTGCCTATGCTACACATGGAGCTCCGCTAACTTATCAAATTGCCAACAAAGATGTGTTAGCCGACAAGCTGGTATATGTTCGGGCCGTGGATACTTCTACATTGAAGCCTCTTGCGGGAAGCGGAGCGACCTCAAATAAGGTGCTGGTTAATTTCGTTAACTTTGAATCTACTCCACAAACTGTGAGTGTAAATGTGACTATGCCGAAAAACGGGGTGTATGAAGGGGAACGTTTTGGAAACGGGGATACGTATGAAAAAGCAAGAAGTTATGTAACAGGTAAAAAGGCTACTCCTACGTTAACCTTTACGGAGACCCTTGCTCCAGGTGAGGCTGTGCAGTATATTATGCAGCCTTCCTCTGAAGTAAAGCCGTCGGCACCTAAAGGATTCAAAGCCGCAGCAACAAAAGGTTTAGCTGTAAAATTAAATTGGTTGGAGGCACCAGGAGCAAGCTATGAGCTGCTTCGCGCTGAAGGTAGCGGCGGGGAAATGAAGGTGGTGGCCACCGATGTGAAGCTTACAGAATATACGGATCATAATTTACGTGAAGGGACGTTATATACCTACGCGGTAAGGGTATCCGGCTCTAATTTACTGTCCGATAAAGTTCAGATTACAGCCACTGGACTGGTTCCTCTGGATCGTACTAAATGGAAGGTATCCTCAAATGTGAATACGGCAGCATCAGCTCCTAGTCTGGCTATCGATGGGGATCGGCGCACGCGCTGGGATACGGGAAAACATCAGGTTTCCGGTGAGTATTTTCAGATTGATCTGGGTGAAGCACATGAAATTGAAAGAATAGATTTGGATAGCACGTTATCACCGTTTGATTACCCAAGAGACTATGTAGTCTATATTTCTGACGATGCTCAAAACTGGAAAAAACTCACGTCTGGTAAAGGTACGAAAGAGCTTACTAAGATATCCTTTTCTAAAGTGAAGACGAGGTATGTCAAAATTGTGCAGAACGGAGCCGGCGGGAATTATTGGTCTATTCAAGAGTTACAGGTGTACTCCAGAGAATAAGCAATTATTTGAATTTATATAACTGTTAATAGAGCATACTAAATAACCTCAGCGGGATCATTCTCCCGCTGAGGTTATTTTTGTGCTTTAAATAAAATGGAGGCCTGACATATAAGGTAAAGGGATTGCCTCTGATTCCCCCAAGGAATCAGAGGTGCGAAGCGGCCTCGCTGGATCAAACAGCAGCGAGATCAGCTCCTTGTCGTCGTCCACAGACGACAAGTCGAGGCTACGCTTGAGGCATACTTCCGTCTGCCGCAAAAGCGCTTCCCGGTCTGCGATGCAGACCGTCCCGCTGTTCGCGCCGGCGCTTAAGGAGGCGCCGGCGTCCCGCAGAAGCGCGAGCAGGCTGCGCTCCTGCCACGGCACAGGCACTTGCAGCGTGCCAACGCCGCCGCACAGAGCCGCCTTGGCCAGCAACGCCGCTACCGCTTGCGGCTGGCCGGCCCATTCCACCGCCGTCGCTGGGCTCGGCGCCGGCACATCCGCCGCGGGCACAGCCATCGCGGCGAACCCCTCGATGCTGCCGTCCCGCACGGCTACGAGTGAGCGCTGGGACAAGCCCAGCACACCCGCGTAAGCCTCGGCATCCAGCAGCAGCGCCAGCTCACCCGGACTGTACACCTGTCCGGCTTCGCGTTCATTCAGCAGCCGGTTGACGGCGAAGAAGTCGCCCGGCTGCATTGGCCGCAGCGTCCATTCTTCCCCTGCTGCGGCAGCAAGTGCGTGAGCCGAGCTTGCGTTCAGCTCGGCCAATTGCGTACCGCCGAACGGTACGCATCCCGCTCGGGTATACAGCGAGCGGTCACCCGAGACAAAGATAAGCGATGCGCCGGCATTCGCAGCATGGGTCTGGCATAGCTGTAGAAGCTGACCGGCTAGTCCCTGTCCGCGATAAGCAGGATCTGTGCAAACCGCGCCGATGGAGAACACGTTCAGGAGAGCTTCTCCAGTGCGGATCGTGGAGGGCACTAATCCCATAAAAGCAGCGATGTTACCGTCTTCGGCAACGGCTGCATAAGAGTGAGTGTAACCAGGGCTAAAAATCAGCGGAAACAGCTCTTTCATAGAAGTGTCGCCAGCTTTACGAAAGATGGAATGGGCTAGAAGAGCGGCTTGCTCCAGCTCCGCAGGTTTAATTAATCTCAATTGCATATACAGTCAGCCTCCTTATATGTAAATACGAGTAGGGTAGAAAGGAATTATTTTAAGTATAAGCCCCAGCGGATGAAATCTTCAATCCTGCTTATATTATTCAATGTCTCAAAAGGAGGTGGATAAGGGTAATAACGTACATAAATAAGGAAGCTTATATTTTAAGCTAGAAGCGAAAGGGAAGTGAATAAACGGTGACCCAACTTGCAGATAATATCATATTATTGCTGGCAGCTCTCTTACTTGTAGGTGTGTTTTCCACCAAATTCTCCACTAAATTTGGAATGCCAGCTCTAGTGCTTTTCCTTGCTGCGGGGATGGTACTGAGTCAATTTATCTTTTTTAACAATGCTTCCTTAACACAAATGGCCGGGATTTTTGCGCTGGTTGTTATCTTGTTCGAAGGTGGGATGCAGACTAGTATTAAGGATATCAAGCCTATTATTCGGCCGGCATTATCCTTATCCACGGTAGGCGTATTGTTAACGACAGCTATCGTTGGGGTGTTCGCTAAGCTGATTCTTGAGGTGTCATGGGCAGAAAGTTTTCTGTTCGGAGCTATCGTGGGTTCGACTGATGCGGCTGCGGTCTTTTCGGTATTAGGCGGTAAGAATATTGACAAACGACTGACCTCGACACTCGAAGCGGAATCAGGCAGCAACGATCCTATGGCGGTATTTTTGACAGTATCGCTGATCGAATGGATTCAGCATCCGGATATGGCGATATGGGGACTTGTGCTGTCCTTTATATGGGAGATGGCAGTTGGTTTGGTGATAGGGATTGTACTTGGTAAAGTCGCAGTATATCTTATCAATCGAATTAACCTGGATTCTACGGGACTTTACCCGGTATTGGCAATTGGATTTGCTGTCCTAACCTACGGCTTATCTGCACTCGTTCATAGCAGCGGCTTGCTGGCTGTCTATGTAATGGGTCTTACCCTTGGCAATTCCGAGCTGATGTATCATCGAACCATTATGAATTTTAGTCATGGCTTTGCTTGGATGATGCAAATATTTATGTTTATATTGCTGGGTCTACTGGTATTTCCACAGGAGCTGGCAGAGGTGGCTTGGCAAGGTATATTGCTGTCCGTCATTCTGATGGTTGTGGCAAGGCCAATAGGAGTGTTTATAAGCTTGCTCTTTTCCAGATTCTCTATTCGTGAAAAAACACTAATTTCTTGGGCCGGCCTGCGCGGAGCCGTTCCAATTGTGCTGGCAACCTATCCGCTGCTAGCTAATCTTCCCCACGGCCGACTGTTCTTCAATGTGGTATTCTTCGTCGTGCTGACCTCAGCAGTGATTCAAGGAACAAGCATTTCACCGCTGGCTTCCCGGTTGAAGCTGGTGGGGCAAGAGGATTCAGCACAGCCATCCCTGATGGAGCTGGTCGCCCTTGGCAAGACGGATTCCGAGTTCAATCACATAGGAATTGAACCTTACATGCCCATTGCCGGGCAGAAAATCTCCGATATCGGACTGCCAGATGATATCTTATTTACTGCTATTATCCGGAATAAAAGCATTGTCACCCCCCATGGCAGTACCGTCATTGAGCCAGGGGATACTGTATATGTCTTAAGTCCAAAGAGCAAACGCGATGAGATGAGGGCTTTTTTCCGGAGTCAGAAAGGGAAGACGGCGGAGGAAAATATATCTTTGATTTAAGTCTAGAAAGAGGACGTTATCCAGAGTGTGACAGAGATAATAGGCGTTATAACAAAAGTTATGCTAGAATCGGCAACATGCAAATCTTCAGAGTGGTTGCAAAAAGCAAAAGGATGTGTTAAATTGTATATAGATTTAGAACGAGTCTAAATACAATATGATAAATTAACCATAGGAGGTTTTATTAATGAGTACACAACTAAAGAGCCAAACTGAACTGCACGCTGCTTTGAACCGCCAGACCGCGAACTGGTTCCTGCTTGGGGTAAAGCTTCATCATTATCACTGGTATGTTAGCGGATCCCAATTCTTCACGCTGCATGAGAAGTTTGAAGAACTCTACAATGAAGCTGCTGGTTATGCAGATGATTTGGCTGAGCGCCTGCTTGCTATTGATGGACAACCTGCCTCCTCTATGAAACAATATCTGGAGCTTTCCGATTTACAGGAAGCTCGTGGCGGCGAAGATGCCAAGGGTATGGTAATGGAGCTGGTTAGAGACTTTACAACTGTTTCTAAAGAACTGCAAGCTGCGATTGCTACTGCAGAAGAACTGGCTGATCAACCCACTGCGGATCTGCTGATTGGTATTAGAAGCAGCATTGAGAAACATGCTTGGATGTTGAATGCTTTTATCGCCTAAGACAACAGTCTTATAAAGGATAGAACCACAAAGAGCGCCTGCGTATAGGATACGCAGGCGCTCTTTATTTTGCTGGTGGTTTTACTTCTGAACACAACTATTTAATAAACACACCCCCGAAGGGGACTACCTCGCGTAGAAATCGTTTAACAATTCCATCATCGTTATTATCTCTTTCGAATCGGCGGTTCTGACGTCCTGCCTGAAACAGCACAGGCCCGTGACCTGTCATCTTCCAGTGATAGCTCATATGCTGGCTAGCCAAATGGTTGCCGTAAACGGTAAGCTCCAGCTTGGCATTCTCAGGGTAAGCAATAATGCTGCCTGCATCGACATAAAGGGGGTTGGTTGGATGCAGTACAGCTTCACAGACCGTACCCTCCGTCAGTATACCGATCATGCCATTGCCCGAAAATTTCACCTTTACAATATCCCGTGTAACGAGCACATTCTTCATGCTTAGCACTCGGGTCTCCAGTGAAATACCTATACTGTAGAAGAAGAGATGCTTAAAGTCGTACAGCAGATCGCTTTTGCCATCGAGCTGCAGGATTTTTATGCGATAGCCTGGTGGAAGGGCTGCAATGAAATGGCACGGGCCAGCCATGTCGGAACGAATCAACTTTCGCTTGCGGTATATGCCTTTCACATCCATAAATCTGTCTGCTCGTCCTGAGGAAGGACCTTGATAAGCGATGATTTGCTGTGGATGCAGGACATGAACCTCTTCCTTCTTTCCAAGGGTGAAGGCTACGGCTTGTCCGCTCCCACTGTCGCTTTCATCTTGGATATCGATGTTCATAGTTCATCTCCCTCATGCTGTGACTGTTATCTTCAATAAATACGTAAGACTAACGCAGACGGTCGCCTTTTCGAGAACGGTGAAGCATGCTGAAACGAATGAAACGAATCAGTATAAAATAACCTAGGATTAGTCCAATCCCTGTAAAAATAGTCACTTTGATTTTATGATAATATTCTTCGCGTGCCGTCCGGTCATTTTTTAATTCATCAACCATCTGTGTCAGTTGGCGATTCTGTTCCTGCAGGTTTTCGTTCTGTATCCGGTAAGCTTCTATCTCTTGCGTGGTATTCGCGAGCTTATCTTTTGCCTGCTGAAGCTCTTCAGCGGTTTGCTGAAAACCTTCCTTTAATTCATTCACTTCGTTTGGCAGCTCGGAGAAATTTTTAACTCCATTATAGATATCACTGAATATATTAGCTTTTGCTACAGGAGCTGGCAGGCATACAGTAAGCGTCAGCAAGAACAGGAGCGAATATAACAGCTGTAGATATGCTCGGGATTTATGTTGCTTCATCTATATAATCACCACCCAATTTAGGCTTGTAGTTCTTTTATTTTAACACAGCTTGACAGCTTCTGACAGCGTACGCCATGGGACTGGTAATGCTTATAATGAAAGTAATTTTTACCTCCTTAAGGTTTTCGTTTACTCATTATTAAACACGATCAGTCCGTGATTATCTCGATTGAGAAGAGGTACTATTTATCGTATACTTTGGACGAAAGGGGCTGCTGTCGATTGAACAAATGGCTTAAAACAATATTGCTTCTGATCGGATCTGCTTTTTTGACCAGACTGATCCCATTTTCATCTTTGTTTCGGAATTTAGACACGATGATTCATGAATTTGGTCATGCGCTGATGACCTTGTTGCTGTCTGGTAGTGTGCTGAGGATTGAATTATACGCAGATCATAGCGGTGTAACCTATTCAGCCATTCAAGAAGGGGGTAAGGCAATATTAGTTTCCCTCTCAGGTTATCTGCTAGCCTCCTTATTTGCACTTCTGCTCTTCTATTTATACAGTAAAGGACGCCATGATTGGGGCCTTATCTTAGCTACGGGTGTGGCGTTGATTATGCTCCTGCTATACGTACGAGGAAGTTTTGGCATGATGTGGTTGGGCGGATTTATTGCGCTAAATATTCTAATGCTGGTGGGTTGGAAGAAGGCCAGTAAATATTATTATTTGTTATTGGCCTTTTTAACCTTGGAGGAGTCTGTAATGGGAAGTTTATTTCTGGTATACGCGGCTGCTGTATCCCCGACCCGTGCAGGAGATGCCAGTAATCTGGCAAGAATGACCCCCATACCCGCAATATTTTGGGCCACACTGTTTTTTATATTTTCTCTGTTGTGTGCCAAATGGGCACTGGGACTATTTTTCAAGCGAGAGCGAATGCAGACTAAATTAGGGAGTCGATGAGAAAAAAACATAAAATTTTCGTCATAAAAAGACAAAAGGGGTTGTTTTTACAAGAGTCAGTCTACTAAGCATGTAGAATGACTCTTTTTTTGTCGATAATATAGAACCGAACATACATTCCATGACATGGAGTTGTCCGCCATTATTGGTACATTAATAGAAGACCCAAAAAAAGAAAGAGGTGGAAATAATGATAGAAAGTATTCATCCCGTATTCACATGGAGTCAAAATCGTATTTTTGCAGGCGGCAATCGTAAGGTTATTTTGCTTGTCGAATGGAAAGGGAACATACCTGCAGAGCACAGCCGACCCAGCAGTTATAAAGTGGTTGCGCGTGAAATTGAGCTGCGGGTTTGGCTTGAACCCCATGTAACTTTTAAGCGTTCGTATGGGTGTGAGTTTGAAGTCGGTGAAGGCAGATCGCTACTTCTTAAGCTTGGCAAAATAAAAACGGGGCAACGAAAGTTTATTGCTTTGGAATTCAATATCTCTACTACTATTGCAGGTAGATATGAAGCTCTTTCCTTACAGTGGAAATATAAAAAACCAACTGTAGAGCGTGTTCAAGAGCTTCCAGTAAAGGTTCTTGAGCTAGAATATACCCATCATACTCAGGTTCTGAGTGAAACCTGCTGCTTTCACGTAGAGAAACATCTGGAATTGTTAAAAACAGCTGAAACGATTGAGGAGGCAACTACGTTGCAAAATGAAGGACAACATAGTCAAGCTCATGAAATGCTTTGCCGTCACGCAGATAAATTACTATTACTAGCCGTGCGTTCTGGAGATCCTTTACTACTTAAAGAGGCCGAAATGTTGTATAAACAGATTGGATTCGAGTATCAGAAGCGGGGGAAAACTGCTACTGGAAATTGATATAGGACATACAACTAGAAGATGCATATTGACGAAAAAAGACCTATACATAAATTTGTTTTGTCAGCGGGTTCGGCGGAAAATAATCAGAAGAATTGTAATATAAAATGTGGTAACATAGTAAAAAAGTTCTATCACACTATTACTTTTTTTCATAAAATAATGGGTCTATTTAACCATAAATCAAGGGGAACTGAATATGACAGACCGATTAATCCGACTGATGCGCATTATTACACTTGTTCAAGCCAAGCCAGGGATATTAGCCCGTGAATTGGCGGAACGCTGCGGCAACAGCGAGAGAACGATATACCGGGATATGGACGCGCTTAGCGCCATGCATATTCCTATAACCCACCTTGGACATGGAAAAGGCTATGCTTTTATTGGCAATTTTGCACTTTATCCTTTGGATTGGTCGGAAGAAGAGGCGTCTGCGTTTTCGCAACTACGCTATATTATGGAAGATATTAAACCCGTTCTGCCTATCGATTTTGAAGGCGCTTATGAAAAAGTAGTTGCAGCTGAATACAAGCGAAAGGCGGAGCGGGAAGAAACGATAGAACGTGCAAGAAGAGAAGCAGGTACAAGCTGGTTGGAAAGAAGCGGTGCACAGATGGAGCATCAATCTTTTTTAACACCTATATTGGAGGCTTTATTAAAGCAGAGGAGTATTCAAGCGAATTATTGTGAGAATGCAGTGGAGGAGAAAGAAATAACCATCGATCCTTATTGTTTAGTCCCACTGGAAAATCGTTATCATCTCATTGGATTTTGCCATCATCAGGGTGTTATTCGTACATATCATATCAACGATTTTTCAAACGTGAAGCCACTAAACCGCTGCTTCTCAAAGGAATCATTTGATTTGCAAGCTTTTATGAAGCAAAAATGGTCACTTGACCGCGACAGTTTGCAGGTAGAGTTTAAAGTGAAATTTTCGGAGCGAATCATGGAAGGGCTTAAGAGAGAGGATCTGCCCTATAAGCCGAATAAAGTAGACCGTCAAGCTCGGTGTTGTTATTTTAAAGTCGCGTTGGAACAAGATATTGCGTTTGTCCGCTGGATTAAGAGATTCGAAGAGGATGCTGAAATCATAGAGCCGTTATATTATCGTGAAGTGCTCAGGCAGCAGTTGGAGAAATGGATATCACAATATAAATAAGATGGATTCTCACCTTCAAATGAAATATTCGTTTGCATATATTGTTACAAATCAAAAATTATAGAATATTTCTCTTGTTTGGTGAGTCTTTTTATAATATCATCATACATTAAATAACATAATTATAATTTATAGGGTTGTTATTATTCTCGAATTTGACCTTTGTTCAATTTTATATAGAAGAAAGGTATTCTCAAAATTCATTTGATTCTTAAAAATGAATATATTAATCCGGGTGAGGTTCCTGGGGGAGTGGGTTATCCATTATGTTGAATGTACTTGGCTTTAACGTGAAGAATTAATATCATTCTTGTTAGGTGTCTTTGCAGCCCTATTTAGGGGTGTCAGAGGCATCTTTTTTGTGTGCAAAAAGCCAAAATCATCGTTGTATATTGTCTAATTATAACAATATATAACTAAACATATCCAAACACAACTGTAGTTGTAGAAAAACGAAAAACTGTATGCTAGAATAGCATCTAAATATATACATACGAAATTGGGAGGAATGGAAATGTTTAAGAAATGGGCACTCTCCGTGATGGGGATATTGGCAATCCTTCTGGTTGTGAATTTGTCTGCAGGTTCAGGTGTAGAGGTGCAAGCAGCTACCAAGAAGACCGAAATTATTGTTTCCGCAGCGGCTAGTTTGCAAGACAGTCTGGATAAGATTGCTCTCCTTTATGAAAAGAAACATCCCGATATTGATTTGGTTTTTAATTATGCAGCATCCGGCACTCTGCAAAAGCAGATTGAGCAAGGGGCCCCGGCGGACCTGTTCTTCTCTGCAGGTGATAAACAGATGAATGCACTGGTGGAAGGTGGACTTGTCTCCGATCATAAGGTTCTGCTTAAGAATCAATTGGTTGTAGTTGTACCCTCAGATTCAAAGGTTAAATTAACTACGATTACTCAACTTACGGATAAAGCTTTTAAGAAGGTCGCAGTGGGACAGCCTGAATCTGTGCCGGCGGGTCAATATGCGCAGCAATCGCTGACAGCGAAAAAGGTATGGGATCCGCTGCAAAGCAAACTCGTATTTGCCAAGGATGTGCGTCAGGTTCTCTCTTATGTAGAAACAGGAAATGCCGATGCCGGTTTTGTCTATAAGACAGATGCACTTACTTCAAAGAAAACTAAAATCGCTTTGACGGTCGGTCCACATGTACACAAAGCCATTAATTATCCGGCAGGCATCGTGAAGAGCTCGAAGAATCAAAAGGCAGCTAAGGAGTTGTATAGTTACCTTCAGAGCAAGGAAGCTAATGATATCTTTGTAAGTTATGGCTTCCTGCTTCCTTAAATAGAAATTACGAGTAGAAGCGGGTGGAATAAGGTTGGAAATAAACTGGACTGATTTCTTCGCCCCGGTATGGCTTTCCGTAAAAATATCTGTGATTACCAGCATGATTGTATTCATTTTGGCAACAGCTGCTGCGAAGGCCATGGCAGGCCGGAAGTTTCCTGGCCACAGCTTGGTAGAGACTATAATGCTGCTTCCGCTCGTTTTGCCGCCGACGGTCGTAGGATTTGTGCTTTTAGTTATTTTAGGCCGACGAAGCTGGATCGGCAGATGGTATGAACAGATGACGGAGCAGACGATCCTGTTCACATGGGGGGCAGCTGTTATCGCTGCTGTAGTTGTAGCTTTTCCACTCGTATATCGCACAGTGAAGGCGGGTTTCGAAGGGATAGAAGCAGATCTTGAAGATGCAGCGCGGGCACAAGGGGCAAGTGAACTGCAGGTACTGCGCTATGTCACGCTGCCGCTTGCGGGCCGGTCGCTGGCAGCCGGTTATGTTCTTGGCTTTGCCCGCGGTCTTGGGGAGTTTGGTGCTACCATCATGGTAGCTGGCAATATTCCGGGCCGTACGCAAACCTTACCCACAGCGATCTATGTTGCGGTAGATGGAGGCAATATGACGCTCGCGTGGATGTGGGTATGCTCAATTATTGTTATTTCAGCCGCTATGCTGATGTTTGTGAATCGGCGTTCTTAAAAAAAACACCAGACAGCGATTCTCCGGTTATGGGAGAGTTGCTGTCTGGTGTTTTTGGTTTGAAGCGGGCGGTTGAGCAGATGCTGAGCAAGTGGAAACCCGGCGACTTTGATGCAGCTTTTAGCGCCGCTAAATTTTGATGGAGTCTGTGAGTTAACTGCATTCTATACAGTTATTCGGTCTGCACAAGGGAACGTTCTAGTTTTAATTGTATTCTATACAACTAAAACTAGAAAAGACGCCTATGAGGTAGTAAATCAAAAGAAATAGGTGTACCAAATACAGTTATATACAATTTGCTAGTTGTTCGAAGTAATATAGTTGTACGAAATACAGTTAAACGCTTCTGCAGATTGCTTCCTTCTTCTGTCTGCGACCATTAAGTCTCATAAATTATCGTACCAGTTTCCGTGAGATCATATCCGTGAATGGATCCAAGCTCACTCTGGAAGGCTGGTGAACGCAAAATATCAATCACGGCAGCGATCCATTGCTCATGCTCCGGTTTTTTTATCATCACCAGGTCGTAGCACTCCTGAATCATAGGAATAAAATCAACGCCGTCGACAATCTTGGCGGCTTTCTCGGTGCCGATGGCTACATCAGCTTCTCCCCGGGCCACTTTACCGGCAACTGCCAAATGGCTGTTCTCCTCGTTCATATAGCCTGATAGGCTGGCTGCTGGAATGCCATGCAATCGAAGCTGTTCATCCAATAATACGCGTGCACCTGAGCCTCGTTCTCTATTGATCAGCGTGAGTCCATCCTGCTCTAAGTGAGACCATTCCTGAATACCTCTGGGATTCCCTTTTTGTACGTATAAACCAGCACTTCGGGTTAGCAGGCGAACTACAACATAAGAACATCCGACGAGTATTTTACGGATATAGGGTAGGTTGTATTCTCCAGTATCCCCGTCGAGTAAATGTGTGCTGACAATGTCCGATTCCCCTTTATACATGGCAATCAGGCTGTCTAAACTCCCGGCATAAGAACGAAGAGGACGTTCAGTAGGCAGAGCCCGTTCTAAATAGGTAGCTAGAATATCCAGTGACATATCCTGACCTGTAATCACCAAGCTGTGTCCTACAGCTTTAAGGTGAGGAGAGTGTGCTGGCATTTGAGCTGGATTTGTACCGGAAAAGGCCAAGGGGATTGCTGGTGGAGTCTGGCCCATTATAGTAGTAGGGTTAGCGGTAGACACCCCACTCCGTGTATTTTGTTTGTAAGCTTCCAAATCGGATTGATCCACGCGCATTTGTTTTCCTACACGGTAGGAGGGGAGCTCCCCTTTTTTAATTAGATCATATACTTTTAATTTTGATATTTTTAATAAGCGGGCAATTTCCTCTGTCGTATAGGATGTATTATCGGACATCACAAAAGCCTCCAGAACTTCATATTAGGACAAGACTACCCTATTTTGAAGTCCTGTGCAATTAGGCTATTGTTGTTTCCCAGCCTGCTGTGTACTGGATAATTTGATCAACTCAGAGACAGTGACAAATCGAAAGCCTTTCTTTTCTAATTCGGGCAAAATAATTTTAAGCGCTTCTCTAGTTTGTGACTGCCCGTGCACATGATCATGAAACAGAACGATGTCTCCATTACGTGCATTTCGAATGACCTTGTTCGAAATGCTGTATACCCCTGGGCGATTCCAGTCACGTGTATCTTGATGCCAGGACCATAATATGGGCTTCAAGCCCATATTGTTAGACAGATCTACTAAGGTCTCGTCATACATGCCGCCTGGTGGTCTGAACAGTGAACTATGTTTACCGGAGACTTTTATAATCTCTTCTTCGGTCAATTTTAGCTCCTGCTCAAATTGGGCTTCATTAATAGGTCTTTTAAAATAAACGTGATTGTAGGTATGGTTAGCTAATTCATGCCCCTCAGCAATCACTCGTTTCGCTACCTCTGGATAGGCTGCAATTCTTTTTCCTATCGCAAAAAAGGTGCATTTCGCATGGTATTGATTCAATACCTTTAAGATTTGATCGGTTTCAGTAGGGTCAGGACCGTCATCGAACGTCAATGCAATCACTTTTTGGTTAGTATGTACTTCCCAAATCATGTCTCCTCTTTTCTCGTAGTAGTCGCGGTTTTTGCTTGGACTGCCTAGAGCAGAGTTCGTGAAGCATAAAAAGAGTGTAAGGGTGATCATCATAATTTTGCTGCGAGTTTTCATCATTTCACCTGTTTTTTTTATTTTAGAGTGCTCCTTTTGGGGGTCGGTATATTCATAGTTTAAGTTTTGTATAGACAACCAGTCTTTTTTGGTGCTCTTTCTTCTTTCTACTATCCTTCATGTACAGGTTATGAGATTCATTTTGGCTTCTGATGATTACATAGTTATCGACATGCCCGTTTATAATTAAATTAGCTTTTGTATTTTGATGTGAAAATAGTTATGAAAATGCCTTATAATGAAGTACTATATACAGACATTTGGTTAGGGGGGGGAATATGACACTTATTGAAAAAAGAGAACACCGGCAATATCCGGAGATTACCCGCCTTGAAACGTCGAGAGCTGCTTATGAGCGTGATTATTCACGCCTGATTCATTCGCCTACTTTCCGTAGGCTACAAGGTAAATCACAAGTATTCGGAGCAGGGACGGGTGATTATTACCGTACGCGTCTGACTCACTCACTTGAAGTTGCGCAGATTGCCCGTGAGGCGGCGAAAAGTCTGCTGCGATCGTATCCAGAAGTGGAAACCACTAAGGCGGAGAATCCGGGTCTTGTTATCGATCCAGAGGTAGTGGAATGCGCAGCTATCGCTCATGATTTTGGCCATCCTCCCTTTGGACATAAAGGGGAAGAAGTGCTGGATAATATTTTGGAACAGCTTATTGAAAAGAAAACTAACGAAGCTGCGCTGCAATCAGGCGCAACGGGTGTGGATCGGCTGCTGATCCAGGAGCAGATGAAGCAACGTTATGAGCATTTCGAAGGCAATGCCCACAATTATCGGCTGATTATGTTTCTGGAGAAGCGTGAAAATATTGATGGCCTAAATCTGTCGGATGCTGTGCTGCTAGGCATAAATAAGTATCCTTTTCCCGGCACCTCGCTGAAGAAGGGGATGTACCTGCACGAATGGGGATATATTTCGGAGATCCGCAAAGAGTGGGGAATACCAGCAGGTAAGAAAACGTTGGAGGCTCAGCTTATGGACCTTTGTGACGATATCGCTTATTCTGCACATGATCTGGAGGATGGGATTAAAGCCGGAAAGATTGAAGTGCATGAACACTTTATGCATGATTCTTATATCCAACGGTTAATCGTAGAGAAAATCACCACGCTCGAGGATTTCTTCTGGAAGGGCTGGGAAGAGGAAGGCATTCGCGCGAAGGTCGAGGAAGTGCTCAGTTCATTTCTTCGGGTTTGGAAGGAAAAAATGCCAACCTGTGAAAACGACTATTCCCGCACTCGACGTGAAGTTAAGGCTTATTGGGTAAGTACCTTTGTCGCAAGCTTGGGAGTGATCCAAGATGGAGACTGGAAGAAGGTCACCTTTATAAAGGAAGGAAAAGAAGATGAAGATATGCTGCGGACCGTCAGTGTGCTGAAAAGCTTCGCATGGGTCACTATGATCCGTGATTTGCGTGTGCAGCGGCTGCAGAAACGTAGTGAGTGGATTTTGCGCCGACTATGGGGAGCATTTCTGGATCCACAGACCTCTAAAGCCATTATTCCATCGGATTGGCTGCAGCGCTTTGAGAAAGATCAGAAGCAGGCAAAGCCGATTTGGACTTGGGAGCATATGGTGATTGATTATATCGCAGGGATGACTGATGCTTTTGCAGAGAAAATATATAATGAGCTGTACGGACTGAAAGTCGGCTCGATTTATGATTTGGATTAGAGGCTCTTAGACAAGTAGTCCCTGCTGTTCATTTAGGATGATCTAAATGAACAGCAGGGGCTATTTTTATAAGGATTATTGATTTAAATACCACTCATATGCAGTTTTTTCAAGATTAACCACAAATTCTTCTTTCCCGTCTATATAAGCTCCAATATCCTCTGGAAATTGTTTGGCAAGAGTATCTTTTAAATCTCCGTACTGTTTAACCGCTTCCGGATGTGATCGAAGGTAGTCTCTTACAGCCAGATGACGACCGATATCTATCTTATTATCCATTTGGAAGACATGAACATGATGGGTTCTGCTATCTCCGCCTTTTCTGAAATATCTTCTGCCACTGATACCGAACTCACCCATACATTCATAACCAAGTGCTGTCATTTGCTGGTTGAACCCATCTACAGCTTCGATATTTCGTATTACAGGCATTATATCTATGATTGGTTTCGCTTTGAGTCCGGAAACAGAAGTGCTGCCAATGTGGTGAATATCAACGAGGGCATCAGCAAAGATATCTTTAATCTTCTGAGCTTCTTCGTTGAACATTAGACTCCATTGTTCGTTAAATTCTGTGACCGTGACCTTCATTGCACTAACCCTCTCTTTATGGATAACTTTGGATTTTCTTATTATAGAACAGATGTTCCTGTTTTGTAAAGCTTATTATTAATATTGCCGGTCATAATCAACAAGATTTAGAGAAGGTGTGCCTGATGATAAGTAAGACTTCACATTTTCGGTAAAAATATTAACGATCCGGTCAGCGTATTGATCTGTAATTCCAGCGGAGTGTGGAGTGATAATAACCTGCTCCATAGACCAAAGCGGATGATCCTGCGGAAGGGGTTCGGTCTCAAAAACATCCAACCCAGCACCACGGAGTTGTCCGCGATTCAATGCATCGATCAGCGCCTCTGTATCGGTAGTTGCGCCCCGGCCAATGTTAATGTAATAGGAGCCTTCTTTAAACGCGGAGAAGCTGGTGGCATTAAATAAATGCTTGGTCTCATCGGTAATAGGAAGGGTATTGATGATGAAATCGCCTTGACTTACAGCTTCGGATAAACGATCTGTTGTATAGATTTGATCAAAGTCTGCGACTGGCTTACCGGAACGGCTGACACCGATAGTCTTCATCCGGAAGGCTTTAGCAATTCTGGCGGTTTCACTGCCGATCGCTCCAGTTCCAGCTATTACGGCTGTTTTACCGAACAGCTCGCTTTCACTGCCATCAGATTTCCAAATACGGTTCTGCTGATTGCGTACAGCTGTATGCAAATTACGGGTGAAGAGAAGTATGAACCCGAAGATTACCGCAGAAATAGGTTCGGCATGAACTCCGCTCCCACTGGTTAGCAGGATTCCTTGTTGTTTAAGACGATCGAGAGGAAGCTTCTCAATACCAGCAGACCAGGACTGAACCCAGCGAAGGGAGGACTCGGGGCGAAGGAGTGTATCCGAAATACCTTTTGCCCAGCCAATTACAATTTCTGCTTCTGCAAGCAGCTGCAAATCCGGATTTTTTGCGTCTCCTTGTGTAAATGTATAGCCTGGGGCAGCCGCTTTGATCCTTTCCTGCTGCTGAGATGTAAGTGGTTGTAGACATACTATAGACTTAGTCATGATGTGTTCCTCCTACTTTGTGGTTTAATGGATATGGATCATGTTATAGGTTAAGAATACCAAATCTATTGGAGAAGGTGAAATTGACCATGGATGCTAAAGCATCAGAGAACGAATCAGAACGGCTTTTTTTAGCTGTGAAATTACCTTCTGAGCTGCAAGAAATAGTGGCGCAGGCATGTTCAAAGCTATCTGAAAATTTTGATTTTGCTAAATGGACAAATCCGCAAGATTATCATATTACCCTGCAATTTTTAGGAGATACCCCAAAGGCCAAAATTCCAGATTTAGTGAAATCCTTGAGGCAGACTGCGGGGCAAGGCAGACCCTTCAATCTCTCTTTGGACAAATGGGACACATTTGGTCTTCCAGCTTCCCCAAGAGTCCTGTGGATAGGGGTTTCCGGCGAAATAGAGGCATTAAATCAATTAGCTGCCAGAGTGCATTCAGCGACGTTTCCACTAGGTTTTTCAGGCGAATCCAGGGCCTATAAACCGCATCTTACCGTGGCTCGAAAGTACCGGGGAAAAAATTCATATGATGATAAATTGCTGGAAAATTTACTGAAATTGGATGATGATTGGAACCTAAAAAACTATCAGAGAGACTGGACGATTGATAGTTTTGTGTTGTATGCTACCAGAATGTATGCCATTCCTATGTATGAAATTATTGAAAAGTTTACAGTTTAAAATCGATAATAAAGTTTTCAAAGCTTCCGTTTTCGGTTACATACAATAGGAATGTGCCGTGAAATAGGAGGAATATCATGTTAATTTTTAAACAAAACCGCTATATTGCGTTGCTCGTTGGCGTTATACTAGTGTGTTTCTCTGCCATAAGCTTATTGCAACCCGAACAAGTTGCGGAAGGGAAGATGGACAGGGTGCAGATGGATAAGTTGCAATCCACTAGCCGTGCATCCGTACTTTCTCTTTTGCAAGATGAATCGAAGTCTAGTATAACGAGTAGCATTACGAGGGGCATTACTGAAGTTACACAAGCCAATAAGCTTAATAACACATTCAGTCTTTTAAGTTCCGCTTGGAAACCGGCGAAGGGTGTGGAATGGCTTAGTGTAAAAAAATTAAAACAAAAAAACACAAAAAACACATCGAACGTTTCCATTATTCGGGTGAAGGCTGATGTAGTACAATCCAAGCCAGCTGCGCAAAAAGCGTCGCAATTGGCGGAAACAGCAACAAAGAGTAGTCAGGCGACAGCGAAGACAGTCTCGGCTTCTCAGAAACATCCCCTCACAACATTGTACTTCTCTCGGACAGAGCTATTAAGCCAGGAGCAGCAAAGTAAAGCAACCCGGCGCTACGCTGTATCCGAAGAAGAACTGCTTCTGCTACAAAAAATTGTAATGGCAGAGGCGGAAGGTGAACCGTACAAGGGCAAGGTGGCAGTTGCCAACGTTGTTCTGAATAGGCTGCGGTCAGCCAATTTCCCCGACACGATATATAAGGTTATTTATCAGAAGAGCCAGTTCAGCCCTGTAGCTAACGGGCGTCTTAACCGTGTGAAGCCTAACGATGATAGTATTAAAGCGGTGAATGCTGCACTCTCCGGAGTAAAGGAAGTTCCCGATAATACTTACTTTTTCTTGTCGCTAAAACTTGCACAGGATCTGACCGTACATCATACACAGACTTATGTTAAAACCATTGGCAATCATACTTTTTATAAATAAATTTGGTGGATCTGTGAACCTCAGTGCTATATAGGGTAAACTAAACTATATGAATCTGGAGGTGGAAGATAACCATGAAAATCACTTATTATGGACATTCAGCTCTGCTGGTAGAGACGGGGAACGTAAAGGTTATTATTGACCCTTTTTTGTCAGGCAATCCGAACTCCGGTATTTCACCTGCCAATATTTCAGTTGATGCCGTTCTGCTTACTCACGGCCACTCTGACCATTTTGGAGATGCTGTCGAAATTGCCAAGCAGAATGATTGTCCGATCTTTGCGGTGTTTGAGCTTGCCGAATATTGCCGGATGAAGGGTGCACAAGTAAAGCACATGAATATAGGTGGTAGTCATACCTATGCCGGGATGACTGTGAAATTTACGCAGGCATTTCATTCCTCATCCATTCAGGAGGGCGACTCTTGGATTTATGCTGGACAACCCGCGGGGATTTTGTTGACGATTGAGGGCAAGACGATTTTCCATGCGGGGGATACCGCGCTATTCAGCGATCTGCGCCTCATTGGAGAAAGGAATGCGATTGCCCTGGCAGCTCTGCCTATAGGTGATATGCTAACCATGGGACCGGATGACGCCTTGCTGGCCGCACGCTGGCTGCGGGCGGATAAGGTGATCCCGCTACATTACAATACATTTCCGGATATTGCTCAGGATGGTGCTGATTTCTGCGATCGCCTGCACCAAGAGGGAGTAGAAGGTTTCCCGCTTAAAGCTGGTGAGAGTGTAGAAATTTAAACCAATCCGATTTTATATTAAAAAAAGCAGGTAGCCGGGGGAAATTCCCTGACTACCTGCTTATTCTTTAAGGTGTAATACATACAGGTTCTTCATTACGTGCTTGCGCTCTAGAGCCTCTAATTTCAGTTGCCTCGCTTACGGGGTTACCTAACATCTTCAGAACAGTAGTCGCACAGCTTTGCGGTTGATGTTTATCTGGAGCGAGACGTCGTCTGCGTTGCTCTTCCAGAACTGAATATTCACGAAGCATCATAGTGAACCATTTGTTCACTACTTCCGAGTCGAGCACCTCTGCCAGCCCAAGCTCTACGAAATATTGGCAGTTTTTCTCTTCCTGACCTGGAATAGCTTTATAGAAAAGCATCGGAATTCCTTTGGCCTGACCTTCTGTGCAGGTCATCCCTCCAGGCTTCGTGATCAGCAGGTCTGAGGCATCCATCAATTTATTGATTTCACTGCTATATCCCAGAATTTTAACATTGGGATGATTAAGCAGCGGATTGGACTTCATTTTGGCGATTAGCTTCTCATTGCTGCCCATACAGAACACGAGCTGAATATCATCCATTCTGGCGGTGAGGGAATGCATAATCTCTTTGCCGAACATTAACCCCCAGCCTCCACCCATAATGAGTACGGTTGGGATATCAGCCAATCCCAGTTCCTTGCGCAGCAGCGTCTTGTTGGAGCGTTCCCAGAACTTTGGATGCACTGGGATGCCAGTGACGGTTACTAGCTCTGGAGCGATCCCACGGCCTGTCAGAATGGATTTGACGCGTGGGGTAGATACGAGATAACGATTGACCTCGGAATTTACCCAGCTCCCATGTGCATCATAATCTGTAATTAATGTATACAGAGGCACATTTAATCCACGACGCTTTAGTCTGGAAATGACCGCAGCCGGAATGGGATGAGTGCAGATAATCAAATCAGGCTTTAGCTGTTCGATCACCTGTGAAGCATGTGTATAAAAAATCCGGTGAAGCGCCATTTTAGTCAACGGGTTCAATGATTTATGATATTGTGTCTTATACATCATGCCGACCAGCTTAGGCTGGCTGCTAACTGTTTTGCGGTAAGCGGAAAGAATCCAAGGGGCGACCGTCGGGTTAAGAAATTTCCCCAGCTCGATGACTCGGCACTGGACATCCGGATTCAGCAGCTTTATTCCTTCGGCCAGAGCATAGGCTGCTCCTGTGTGGCCCGTACCGAAGCCTTCCGAAAACAGCAGTACTCTTTTCTTTCGCATAAGTTCACCTGCTACTTTCCTTTTCTATAGAGATGCTTTCCTTCTTCTAATTATACTAGGAAATCTATACTATACTCACATTATACAAGTAAGACGTAAATAGAAAGTTAAAACCCTGCAATAAATAAAAAAATAAAAGGTTCGCCCAAAGTATTGCAAACTAGAAAACAACATGATAAAGTAGTGAATGACCAATTGACCGGATTAGTAAAGTGGTCAGAAGTCAGCGGGAACGATATTTTCTGGAGAAAGGAAGTGTGCACAGGTGGCAGTGGTGGATCGAAGACAGCAGGTGCTTCAGGCCGCAGCGAAATCTTTTTCATTATTTGGCTATAAGGCAACTACAATGGATCAGGTTGCTAAAATTGCAAATGTCGGTAAGGGAACCATCTACACCTTTTTTACAAACAAAGAGCAATTGTTTGACGAGATCCTGCGCGATATGATGATGGAAATGAAGACGATAGCTGAACGGGAGATCAGGCGAGACAGACCTTTCTTTGATAACTTGCATCGTGTGCTGGATGCTCTGCTTGAGTTTCGAAGTGAGCAGGAGCTATTCATAAAACTTTCCCAGGAAAATCGCGAATTCGGTACGCCGCAGGCTGGAGAAGGACTCGAGAAGATCGAGAACGTAGTTTTAGAATATTTAGAACGGGAGGTGCAACAAGCGCTCCAACAGGGAGAAATCAAACCTTGCGATCCCAAAATCGTCTCGGTAGTCATGTTCAGATTATATATTGTATTGACTGCTGAACTGAATAAAACACATACTCCCTTGGACAAGGAACAGATCAAGATGTATTTTCATTTGTTTCTCGCCGAAGGATTGGCACAGTAAGGGTTGATTCAGGATAGGGATGGCGTTCTCAGCATCACTCGATTCGCTTTCCCTTAACAATTCTCAAGATGATTAGGCATTGAAGAAGAGCCGCAAGGCATTTTTTTATACCCTGAATTGACCGAATGGGGAAAACAGTCATTTAGTGTTACGTAATATTTCGCAAACAAAGCATTTTAAAGAGAGCATAAGCTCATAAGGAGAGAACCAGAATGAAATCATTATCCGTATTTACCAAGGATCTTGGCGCAGCCCTTAGAAATCCGAAGGTGCTGATTCCAATGATTGCTATCCTATTTATTCCGGTGATGTACAGCGGATTCTTCCTGAAGGCATTCTGGGATCCGTATGGCAAGATGAATGAACTTCCGGTTGCTGTGGTCAACCAGGATGTCGGCGCTAATTATGAAGGCAAGCAACTACAAGCCGGTAATGATCTTATAGAAGAGTTGAAGGTAACCGACGGCTTCCAGTGGAACTTCGTTTCCCTTGAAGAAGCGGAAGCAGGAATGAAGGACAATACTTATTATATGTCGATCATTGTTCCGGAAGACTTTTCTGCTAAAGCTACTACTCTTATGGATGATGAACCACAGCCGGCAAAAATTATTTATGAGCCAAATGAAGGTTATAACTTCTTGGCTGGTCAGATCGGTGGTACGGCTGTAGCAGAAATTAAAAATAAAGTATCTGCTAAAGTAACAGAAGCTTATGTGGAGTCTGTATTCAATCAGATTACAGAAGTATCTGATGGATTGGGCGAAGCCGGAGATGGTGCTTCCAAGATCGCTGATGGCGCTGGTAAGCTAGATGACGGAGCCCTGAAGCTGAAAGATAATCTACTTGTACTGACAGAGGGTACAGGTAAACTTCAAAATGGTGTAGAACCCCTTACACAAGGCGTGACTGATTTGAATGCAGGTGCTACAGCGCTTAAAACAGGATCAACCACGTTGGCAAGCGGATTGCAACAATTGTCTACTGCACATACGCAACTTCAAGACGGTGTTGCACAAAGTTCTGCCGGCAGTAAGCAGCTTAGTGACGGCTTGAAACAAGCTGTAACAGGTGCTACACAGCTTCAGGCGGGAACACAGTCTGCTGTGGATGGTACTTCTAAACTACAAGCAGGAACACAATCTATAGTTGATGGCAGCGCGAAGCTGGAAGCGGGCTTAACTTCTTCCGTAGATGGCAGCGCGAAACTGGAAGCGGGTTTGCAAGCTTCCGCCGCAGGCAGCACGAAGGTAACTGAGGGTGCTAAAGCGGTAGCTCAAGGATTGCAGCAATTGGCACAGGCTAGTCCTGAGCTGGCACAAAATCCAGCGGTACAGAAGCTGCTGGCAGCTAGTGCAGCCGTGGCACAAGGCAGTGAGCAACTGCAACAAAGCCAAGAGCAGCTGGCACAGGGTGCTACTGCACTCCACAGTGGGCAAGAGCAACTGGCACAAGGTGCAACTCAACTGCACTCGGGTTCACAGCAGTTAGCTGCTGGTGTAACTCAGTTGCATGATGGAGCTAAGCAATTAAATGCTGGTAGCACACAGCTGTTGACAGGACAACAAAAACTGGCACAAGGCGCATCTGCACTTGTAGCTGGTGGCGATAAGCTGAATGCAGGAATGCAACAATTTGGTGCGAAGCTTAAAGAAGCTGCAGCTGGAGGCAGCAAGCTGGCTGAAGGCGGTAAAGCACTTGGTGATGGTACCTCAAAACTGCTTAGCGGTGTAGGCGAACTAGGTTCCGGTATCAGTGCGGTAGCAGATGGTTCGAAAAAACTGGCTGATGGCGCAGGCGAGCTGAAAGATGGTATGGATGATCTGAAATCTGGTTCAACAGAACTGGCAACTAAGCTTGGCGATGCTGCTGAAAAAACAGGCAGTGTGAACAAAACAGATGCAATGATGGAAATGTTCGCACAACCAGTTGTGGTTGAGGATAAAGTTGTGAATCATGTTCCGAACTATGGTACAGGTTTTGCTCCTTACTTCCTCTCCCTTGGATTGTTTGTAGGTGCTTTGATTTCAACAATTGTTATTCCAATGCGTGATTCGGCTGTCCTTGGTGCTAGCCGTATGAACCGTTTCATCAGCCGTACGCTTACCTTCACAATCATGAGCTTCATCCAGTCTATGCTGGCTGCTGTGGTTGTATTGTACGGACTTGGACTGGAAGTACAAAGTAAACCGCTATTCTTCGTATTTACATTCTTAACAAGCTTAGTTTACACATGGGTAGTTCAAGCGATTGTTACTTGGATGGATCAACCGGGACGTTTCGTTGTTATCGTTATTCTTATCTTCCAATTAACAACTAGTGCCGGAACATTCCCACTTGAATTGATTCCTAACTGGATGAAATTCTTTAATCCACTGCTTCCAATGACGTACACAGTTAGTGGTCTCAAAGCAGTAATTTCTACAGGTGACTTCAGTGCAATGTGGGGAGATGTAGGTATCCTGGCAATCTTTGGTCTTGGATTCCTTGCTCTTACCTTCGCTTACTTCATGACACGTAGCCGTGAGAATGAAGTTGGAGTGAATAGTGAACAAGTTTTGACTGTATAAACTGATAAATTTTTTGAAAAAAAAGTATAAAAAAGCGTCTCCTCTGGGAGACGCTTTTTTTGATTTAAAATCATAAAAACCCTTTTTCTTGCAAACATATTAGAAGGAGTGAAAAATCTTGTAACGCTTTCATTGCATATGCACTTATGCGTTATTTATGTATAATTATGCAACGTGAAGTTTTTTTAAACTTTTACTCGCTAAAGCTGTGATGCAAAAACAATTGTTAATCAGCATCATAAAAAAGTTTAAATTGCGCTGATGATACCTCGGTGATAAAATAATAGCACTAATCTGGATTGAATAATTATTAAGATTTTCATGTGAAAAATTTTCCTAACACATTGCATACTTTATAATAGAAAGGTTGCGTTCGATGAAACACACTGAACTGCCCGTAAAACAGGGCCTGTATGATCCCCAGTTCGAAAAAGATGCTTGCGGCATGGGATTTGTAGCTCATATTAAAGGCACACCGTCTCACAATATCGTAAGTAATGCTTTGACAATGCTCTTTAATATGGAGCATCGGGGAGGCCAAGGTAGCGAACCCAACTCTGGTGACGGAGCAGGTATCATGCTTCAAATTCCGCACCGTTTCTTTGCAAGCGAAGCTCAGAAGCTAGGCTTTGCTTTGCCGGAACAAGGCCATTATGGCGTGGGCATGATCTTTTTATCTCATAACGATGAAGTTCGGGCGCAGCATGAAGCTCTCTTAAGCAATATTATTGCTGAAGAAGGTCAAATAGTACTCGGCTATCGTGATGTGCCTACCTATGATGAAATGCTTGGCAAGACAGCGAAAGCTGCTAAGCCTTTTGTGCGTCAAGTATTTATCGGCCGCTCGGCTTCAGTCACGAATGAGTTGTCTTTTGAACGTAAGCTTTATGTAATCCGCAAACGTGCAGAGCTTGCCATTCGTTACGGTGGTGCAGAAGAGGATGAATCCTTCTATATTCCAAGCTTGTCGTGCCGTAAGATTGTATACAAAGGCATGCTGACTACAGAACAAGTCGGACAATTCTACCTGGATTTGCAGAACGAAGAGCTGGAATCAGCGATCGCGTTAGTTCACTCCCGTTTCAGCACGAACACCTTCCCAAGCTGGGAACGTGCGCATCCCTACCGCTTTATGATCCACAACGGTGAGATCAATACCTTGCGTGGTAATGTGAACTGGATGCATGCGCGCCAGTCATTGTTTAAGAGCGAAGTGTTTGGTGAAGATCTGAATAAGATCAAGCCTGTTATTAACCCGGATGGATCGGACACTGCAATGTTCGATAACACCTTTGAGTTTCTCTATTTGAGCGGACGATCCTTGCCACAGGTAGCCATGATGATGGTTCCTGAACCATGGAGCAATCATGATAGTATGGATGCTGATAAAAAAGCATTTTATGAATATCACAGTACTCTAATGGAGCCATGGGACGGGCCTGCTGCAATGGGCTTTACCGATGGGATACAAATCGGCGCTATTCTGGACCGTAACGGCCTGCGTCCTGCTCGTTATTATGTAACGAAAGACGATATGATTATTTTATCCTCAGAAGCCGGTGTACTGGACATTCCAGCAGAGGACATCCTATATAAAGACCGCCTGAAGCCTGGACGCATGCTGCTCGTGGATACGAAGGAAGGCCGCATTATCTCCGATGAGGAAGTTAAATCGGCTATCGCCTCTGAGAAGCCTTATCGCCAGTGGCTGGATGAGCATTTGATCAGTCTTGATGAGCTTCCGGATGCACCTGAACTGCCAAATCCTAAGCATGATAATGTACAACAGCTACAGCAGGCTTTCGGCTATACTTTTGAAGACTTGCGTAAGGTGCTTGAGCCAATGGCATCTACTGGTGCTGAAGCTGTCGGTTCCATGGGTTATGATGCTCCGCTCGCCGTATTTTCGGACCGCCCGCAACGTCTCTATAACTATTTCAAACAAATGTTTGCTCAGGTAACGAATCCACCCATCGATGCCATTCGTGAAGAGCTGGTTACATCCACAACGACTACGATTGGACCAGAGCGTAATTTGCTTAAACCGGAACCGGAAAGCTGCCGCCAGATCTCGCTGCAAACGCCAATTCTTTCAAACGAAGATTTTGCTAAGATTCGCCATGTTCGCCGTGCAGGCTTCAAATCGATGTCTATTCCAATTCTTTTCCCGGCTGAGCTTGGGGCAGAAGGATTACGCATCGCGCTTGAGCGCATGAACGAGGCTGCTGACCGTGTTATGGCAAAAGGGCATAACATTCTGATTCTGACTGACCGCGGTGTGGACAGTGAGAATGCTGCGATTCCAGCTCTGCTTGCGGTATCGAGTCTGCATCACCATTTGATCCGCCAAGGAACACGGACGAAGGTTAGTATTTTGCTGGAATCCGGTGAACCACGTGAAGTCCATCATTATGCGCTGCTGCTCGGTTATGGTGTGAGTGCAGTAAATCCTTATCTGGCTTTTGAAAGCTTGGATGACATGATCGGCCAAGGCTTATTGCGGGGAATCTCGCATGAAAAAGCAGTGAAGAACTATATTAAAGCTGCGACTAAGAGCGTAGTTAAGATTCTTTCTAAAATGGGAATTTCGACGATTCAATCTTACCGCGGTGCGCAGATTTTTGAAGCTGTGGGTCTGAACTCTGAGTTCGTGGATCGTTACTTTACTTGGACACCTTCCCGGATTGGGGGGATTGGCCTGGAGGAAGTGGCAACTGAGGCGCTTATCCATCATAACCGTGCTTTTACAGAAAAAGACGGAAATGATAAGGTGCTTGACTCCGGTGGCGATTATCAATGGCGTAATGATGGGGAAGAGCATCTATTCAATCCACAGACGATTCATCTGCTTCAGCACTCTGTGCGTAGCGGGAATTATGATATGTACAAGAAATATGCTGCCCTTGTTCAAGGAGAAAGCGAGAAACAATTGACGCTTCGTTCCTTGTTGCAATTCAAGTCAGCCTATGAACCGATTCCACTGGAAGAAGTAGAATCTGCATCGTCCATTATGAAACGGTTTAAGACGGGTGCAATGTCCTTTGGTTCCATTAGTAAGGAAGCACATGAGACACTGGCCATTGCGATGAACCGTATCGGTGGTAAGAGTAATACAGGTGAAGGCGGCGAAGATCCAGCCCGCTATATTCCGGATAGCAATGGTGATTCACGTCGCAGTGCGATTAAACAAGTAGCTTCTGGACGTTTTGGTGTTACCTCGAACTACCTAGTTAACGCTGATGAGATCCAGATTAAAATGGCTCAGGGTGCTAAACCAGGGGAAGGTGGACAGCTTCCGGGACGTAAAGTTTATCCTTGGGTCGCTGAAGTACGTGGCTCAACAGCAGGTGTCGGTCTGATCTCACCTCCACCGCATCATGATATTTACTCTATCGAGGATTTGGCAGAGCTGATCTATGATCTGAAAAATGCAAATCCACGTGCAAACATTAATGTTAAGCTCGTATCGGAAGTTGGAGTGGGTACGATTGCTGCGGGTGTAGCCAAAGGGCGCGCTGATATTATCTTGGTTAGTGGCTATGATGGAGGTACAGGGGCATCGCCGATGAACTCCATTCGTCATGCGGGTCTTCCGTGGGAGCTTGGCTTGGCTGAAACCCATCAGACATTGATGCTCAACAATCTGCGTGACCGTGTAGTTCTGGAAACAGATGGTAAAATGCTAAGCGGCCGCGATTTGGCTGTAGCTGTATTGCTTGGGGCCGAAGAGTATGGTTTTGCCACTGCTCCGCTAGTATCTGTTGGCTGTATTATGATGCGTGTCTGCCAAATGGATACTTGTCCGGTTGGTGTAGCTACACAGAATCCGGATCTTCGTAAGAATTTTACCGGTGATCCGCAGCATGTAGTTAACTTTATGACCTTCGTGGCACAGGATCTACGTGAAATTATGGCAAGTCTCGGCTTCCGTACAATTGAAGAGATGGTAGGCCGTACCGATTGTCTAGACGCAACTCAGGCGTCGAAGCATTGGAAGAAGAAAGGCATAGATTTGAGCAGCCTGCTGCATACACCGGAATTACCGGAAGGAAGCACACGCTTCCGCAGTAAATACCAGAATCATGGTCTGGAAGAGACACTTGATGTTTCGCAGCTGCTCGACCTGGCAGCACCTGCACTGGAATCAGGTACGGCTGTTGAGGCATCACTGCCAATCACGAACGTTAATCGTGCCGTCGGAACTATCCTTGGCAGCGAGCTGACCCGCAAGTATGGGGCCGCAGGTTTGCCGGATGATACGATTCGGCTTCATTTCACCGGTTCTGCTGGTCAAAGCTTGGGTGCATTCGTGCCTAAGGGAATCACGCTTACGGTGGAAGGAGATTCCAATGACTATGTAGGTAAAGGATTGTCGGGTGGTAAGATTATTATCAAGCCATCTCCGAAAGCTACCTTTGCTGCTGAGGACAATATCATTATCGGAAATACTGCATTCTACGGTGCAACAGGTGGAGAAGCTTATATTAACGGTATCGCTGGTGAACGTTTTGCCGTCCGTAACTCCGGAGCGAAGGTTGTTGTAGAAGGCGTGGGTGACCACGGCTGTGAATACATGACTGGAGGCCGAGTGGTTGTCCTTGGTGAAACTGGCCGTAACTTTGCGGCAGGGATGTCAGGCGGCATCGCTTATGTCTACGACCCAGATAGAACCTTCATCGGCCGCTGCAATCTCGAAATGGTACTGCTCGAGAGAGTGGAAGAGTCTGAGGAGATCGAAGAGCTGCGTGAGCTGATTATCCGCCATACCAAGCTTACAGGTAGTGCGGCTGGCGCACGGGTACTGAATCAGTGGGCAGATAGCTTGCCGAACTTCGTTCGTGTCATTCCGAAGGATTACAAACGGATGATGGAGCAAATTCGCAAGGTAGAACAAACCGGATTGACCGGAGAAGCTGCGTTGATGGCTGCATTTGAAGCAAATATGCGCGAGCTTGCCCGTGTTGGCGGTTAAACTGTTGTACTTGAATGAAATAGGAACTAAGTGAATAAGGGGACCTGACTCTTCCTAATACCGGAGAAGTCAGGTTCCTTTTTTTACTGGTAGACTCTTATCCTCTAGTGATTTTCGGAAAAAAGGGTATATGTGGTAAACTAGGTTATAGATGAAAGGAAGTGAGACTATGTCGAATACAGAAATATTGATGGAGCCTGTTGCCCGCCTGCAGGGAGTCACCAAAAAAATCGGCTCGAAAACGCTGGTGAGCGATTTAACGCTGGACATCCCGCCTGGACAAATCTTCGGTTTTTTGGGACCCAACGGAGCAGGTAAGACTACTACAATACGGATGATGGTAGGATTGATTTCCATTAGTCGTGGAGACATCTTGATCTGTGGCCGTAGTATTAAAAACCATTTTGAAGAGGCTATCGCAAATATAGGGGCCATTGTAGAAAATCCAGAGATGTACAAGTTCCTCACCGGTTATCAGAATCTGCGCCAATATGCACGGATGGTGCCAGGGGTAACAAAGCAACGGATAGATGAGGTTGTCGAGCTAGTCGGACTAGGTCAAAGAATTCATGACAAAGTTAAGACCTATTCGCTAGGTATGCGTCAGAGGCTGGGAGTGGCTCAAGCACTGCTGCACAGACCCAAGCTGCTGATTCTAGATGAGCCAACCAACGGGCTGGACCCACAAGGGATACGCGAGCTCCGAGACTATTTACGCCGTTTATGTCAGGAAGAAGGAACAACTGTATTCGTCTCCAGTCATTTACTTTCCGAGATGGAGCTCATGTGTGACAGCGTAGCGATTATCCAAAATGGACGACTGGTGGATGTGAAGCAGCTGAAAGGGGTAGGCAATACTGTAATGCCTCTGGGAGAAACCTTGTTCGAGGTTGATAATGCTGAGGCTGCGTTAGCCCTCATTGGACGTGGAGTATTTAAGAGTGGGGGACTTGTGCTTGAGGCAGAGCGTGAGGAGATTGCAGAATTAAATGCCAAGCTAGTGGCAGGTGGGATTAAGGTGTATAACATCAGAACCCTTGCCCGTACGCTGGAGGATCAATTCTTAGAGGTTACAGGAGGTGAAGGAATTGGGTGAGTTTACAGCTCTCATACATAATGAGAATATCAAAATATACAGCCGTGTCCGCACATGGATTATGCTGCTTATTCTTGCAGTGATGAGCGTGCTGCTTCCTGCGCTTATTTATTTCACAAGCGAAGGCGATTCATCGCTTATGGGGCTTTGGGACAACTTTCAGATGACGGTGAGTATTGCGTTCTTCTTGAATACAATCTTTACCGTTGTAGTGGCTTCTGACTCCGTAGCGGGCGAATTTACCTGGGGAACCATTAAGCTGCTGCTGATTCGCCCGTGGAGTCGCTCCAAGATCCTGCTCTCGAAATATATTTCCATGGTGTTATTCAGTTTGCTTAGCACCGCAGTATTGATTGCTTTTGGGTTTGGTGCTTCGTTAATCTTCTCCTCATCTTCGGGAGATACGATGTCATCCATTACGGCTTGGAGTCCAGCGGAATATTCCTTCCTAGATCTCCTATGTCGTTACATTGAGCTTTTCCTGACTGCTGCTCTGGCTTTCATGGTATCTAGCGTATTCCGCGCAAGTGGGCTGGCTATTGGATTATCCTTATTTATTATGTTTGCCAAGAGTATTTTTACGGTTATTTTTAGTCCAGAACGGTTTGAATGGGCCCAATACTTGATCTTCACACATATGGATCTAAGAGGCTACCTATTGTCGGATACGGGTCCGGGGGGCTCAACACTTGGTTTCTCCATAGCTGTATTAGCGGTGTACTATATCCTATTCCTGGCCATTTCCTGGATTGTCTTCCGTAAAAGGGACGTTGCTTCATAGAAATAAGTCTAGCCGGCTTCAAGTGTTCCTTGAGCTTTGGAGGAGCGCTTGGCTGCCTTGTCCTTTTTCATATTACTTTTGGGCTCACCTGCTTTTTCAGAGGTGGGCTGTTCTTGCATGGCAATGGAGCCATTCAGGAGGCTGCCTTCCATAATGCTAAGTGCTCCTGCTGAAATATTGCCATGCAATTCTCCGGTTCCGGTCATAATGAGTCTGCGATCAGCCGTAACATCCCCGTATACTTTGCCGGCAATCACGATTTCTTCCGCTTTAATACTGGAGCGCACTGTTCCTTCTTCTCCTACAGTCACGACACCACTGCAAATAATCTCACCGCTAAAGGTACCCTCAATCCGCAGGTTTGTATCACATTGCACCTTACCCTCCAGTGTTCCTCCATGCCCAATTAGGGAATCGGTAGATTTAAAGGGGACACGCTGCTGCCGTTTGTTCCACATTTATAAATTCCTCCTATTTTGAAATTAAATGCAACCCTTTAGGGTTTGACATACGCTAAAGGGTTGACTGTTTTATTCTGCTTCACAACCTGAAAATGAAGATGAGGACCTGTGCTTCGGCCAGTGCTTCCAAGCAAGCCGATTTTCTGCCCTTTGCTAACCTTGTCTCCCGCAGATACGATCATTCCGTTCAAATGCATGTACCAGGTTTCCAATCCATTTGAATGCTTAATCACGATGTATTTTCCGCGTGCGCCCATTTGTTCCGCAGTAATAACCTCGCCATCTAAGGCAGCATATACAGGATCACCGATGTTCCCAGCAATATCGACACCGGAATGGAACGCAGACAAACCTTTGAATGGATCTGAGCGGTAGCCGAAGCTTGAAGAAATGACTTTGGACTCGGTAGGCCAGAGCGGTACAGCGTTAAGTTTAGCCTTTTCTGCACGGGCCTTTTGAGCTTGCAGATTTGCCTGTACGTTATTTTCATGCTCTGCCTGTGTGATCGTCTGTGTGATACTTTCCACCATTTCATCAAGCATCCCGTGAATCTCCTCAAAGTCATCCTTAGTTTCTTCCACCAAGCTCGTAGCGTCGTTCTGATACACCGCGATGTATTCTCCACCAACCTGCGGGGTGAGTGTTTTTGGAAGGGCTGCGGTGATGGCCCCAAAGCGGAAACTTATGGCGGATAGAGAAGTGGAAGATGAGTTCTCTTCTGTACTCTGCTTAAAGGAAGTCTCTTTAGGAACAGGAGAAGAAAGACGGTTCGATAAACCTAATGTTGAATTTGAAGTGGCCGATCCAGCTTTTGATTTTTCTGTTGCGGATTTCTCCGGTTGAGATTCATTCGTGTCTGTAGCGGCAGCAGCACCTTTGCTTTTGTTAATCAATGCTTGCAGCTCCTGTTCCAGTGCATTTACACTCTTCAGCTTGTCTTTAATGTTATCTGCCTCTTCCGAAAGTTCGCTGACCTGGCTACGAAGCTGTGTTAAATCTTTATCCTTGTCGGCGACCTTCATTTCCATGCGGAGATTGGTTAGCGATAGTGCGGCTGCCTCGGCTTCTAGCTGTGAGATGGACTGAGAGGCATGGAAATGCATAGAGGTGACCAGACTGGAGATAGACAGGGCTGCTGCTGCCGGTAAGGCGAACGCTAGCGGTTTGGAGATGTGGAGCTGTTTGACTGGACGTCCGGCATCCCTTACGACAAGCAGCGTAATCCGTTTATGATCTGGCTGACTCTTCATGGCTTCTCCTTTCTGCGGCTTATGGCAGCCGCTTGCGATACCTGAGGCTAACGACTTTTCTTCCATTAGGCTCATCCGAATTGTCCTACTACTCTATGTATTCCATATCTTTCAGGAACATGACAACGGTTTGTTTGAATAAAGAAGGAGAGTTACGGCAAAACCTGTACTAGAGTCATCGCAGAGAGTCTATTGCATCTGTTTTTATTAATTGAGGGGGTAGAGAATTGAAGATTTTCGCGATAATTCTAATTCTTTTTATCATACAGATTGCATTGATTGTATTTCTGGAGTACCGACGCCCGCAAAGGGCTATAGCATGGTTGTTTATTTCCTTCTGTTGTCCACCGCTCGGTCTGGCATTCTATTATTTTCTAGGTCGTGACTACAGACAGAATAGAAAATTGAACAAAAGATGTACTTCACTGTTCCGGGAAATCCGTTCGTATGTCACTGGTAAGATTAAGGTAGTAAAACATGCGTCGGATACTGGAAACGCTCAGTTTGAGAATAACGAGGGTTTATTGGTTTTGCTTGCAAAGCTCTCGGAAGGGCCTATTACAGGCCATAACAAAAGCAGAGTGCTGTCAACTGCAAGAGAAGCTTACGACGCTATGCTGGAAGCCATGGAAGAGGCAAAAGAGCATATCCACATGCAATTTTATATTTATCGTGATGATGAGATCGGAGAACAGTTTCAGGACGTTATGATTCGAAAGGCGCGGCAGGGAGTAAAGGTGCGTTTGCTTTGTGATGGACTGGGCAGTCATCGATTAAGCCGTAGGTTTATTCGAACCCTGAGAAATGCCGGGGTGGAGTTCCACTTTTTTTTACCTCCGATTAGTTCTTTACTGGATCGTCGGTTTAATTTCCGCAATCATCGGAAGATCCTAGTGGTGGACGGATTGATTGGTTTTACGGGGGGAATGAATATCGGTGATGATTACTTAGGAAAGGACGCCAAGATGGGGTACTGGCGCGATACCCATCTGCGTTTAGAAGGAGATTCTGTTTATTATATTCAGTATGTCTTCCTGAAGGATTGGAGACTGGCCTCTGGTGAAGGTATGAGTCATCCTCGTTTGTTCCCTGAGCACTCTTGCAAGGAGCAAGAGGCCGTGCAGATTGTAGGAAGTGGACCGGATGCTGCGATCGATGCTTCTCAGGAGATGTATTTTGCCGCTCTTTGCTCTGCTAGGGAACGGATCTGGATTACTTCACCGTATTTTATTCCGGACCCTGCGATTTGTCGTGCTTTGAAGAGTGCAGTCCTTCGTGGAGTGGATGTTAGAATCATCATTCCGGCGAAGCCTGATAATAAGCTTGTTTATCATGCTTCTTTGTCTTATCTGGAGAATTTACAAGATGCAGGCGTGAAGTTCTATCGCTACACCAAAGGATTTATGCATGCCAAAGTCATGATTGTGGATGATCTGCTGGGTACGGTGGGAAGTGCGAATCTGGATATGCGCAGCTTCTATTCTAATTTCGAAATGACAGCGGTTTTGCTGCATCCTGAGACGATAGCAGAGCTAGTCGCGGGGTTTGAAAAGGATCAAAAGAACAGTGAATTCATTGATCCTGTAAAATTTAAGGAGAGAGGGAGAATTGTCAAACTCGGTGAAGGGCTATGTCAGTTGTTATCACCGCTGTTATGACCGGAAAGAGGACTAAATCTGAATTTTTCGAAGGATAGTACGTGTTCCATTCATTATTAGAGCATATTTTGTGATATAATAATTGTATAAGAAGAAATGTAAGAAAGTATAGATTGTAGTTATACTTCCGAATGTTTCAAAACTATACTGTTAAATTGTAGGGGGAGTTCTATGAATGTGAGTCCACAAATGTTTACCAAAGAGGAGCAGAACAAACTGCAGAAGACCGGTGCCCATAAAATGGCTAAGTTCGCGCAGCGTATGATCATGTTATCCGTAGGGGCCGCCATGATGGCTGTTGCACTTGAGATATTCCTAGTACCTAATCAAATGATTGATGGCGGGATAACCGGTATCTCCATTATTTTATCACATTTATTTGACATTCCTCTGGGTATATTATTGACACTGCTCAACCTTCCGTTCCTGTTAATCGGTTATAAGCAAATCGGTAAGACATTTGCCTTATCTACCTTATATGCGATTTTACTTATGTCTATCGGCACTTCAATGCTGCATCATGTAGAGGCCTTTACAGTTGAACCGATGCTTGCTGCCGTGTTTGGCGGTATCATTCTAGGTGTAGGTGTTGGATTGGTTGTACGTTTCGGGGGATCTCTAGACGGTACAGAAATTGTTGCGATTTTGGTAGCCAAGAAGCTTCCCTTCTCTGTAGGTGAAGTAGTTATGTTCTTCAACCTGTTCATCTTGTCCGGAGCTGGATTTGTGTTCGGTTGGAATAACGCGATGTTCTCCCTGATTGCTTATTATATTGCATTTAAGGTTATTGACATCACCCTTGAGGGTCTGGATCAATCGAAATCAGTATGGATTATCAGTGATAAATTCCGCGATATCGGGGAAGCTCTGACAGAGCGTCTTGGACGTGGTGTTACTTATTTAGATGGAGAAGGCGGATTTTCCGGTGAGAACAAGAAAGTGATCTTTGTAGTTATCACCCGTCTGGAAGAAGCTAAGCTTAAAACCATTGTTGAAGATTGGGATTCTGATGCATTCATCGCAATAGGTAACATTCATGATGTTAAAGGTGGCCGCTTCAAGAAGAAATCCATCCACTAGCGTAGCTCTTAAGTATTATTAACTGAAAGAAGGTATTTTTACGGATAAAAAAGCAATAAATACGGTGAACAAAGCTCGGCCTGCCGTATTCTTATATAGTATACCTTCTGTCCTTGAGTGGGACGCCAAATAAGCTCGTAGCATGTAGTTGATGCTGCGGGCTTATTGCTGTTTTTAGGC
Organism: Paenibacillus sp. FSL R10-2778; assembly: GCF_038593035.1. NCBI lineage: Bacteria > Bacillati > Bacillota > Bacilli > Caryophanales > Paenibacillaceae > Paenibacillus > Paenibacillus sp. FSL R10-2778. The sequence continues at coordinate 1,147,259 of NZ_CP151956.1, forward strand.
TCTTTTTTCTATGGGATTGCTCTTTATGGGAGCTTAGCGATGAGCTGTTCAACGGGCTGTGGGGGCACTTTCTCTAAAAGATCTCCCATACGCAGAAGGCGTTCCTCGATATTGAGCAGATGAAAATTAGAGGGAGATACATTTTGCTGAACCTCCTCCCAGAGCAAGGGTGTAGAAACTGTAGCAAATGGTCTTGCGCGTGGTGTGTAAGGTGCAGCTAATGTTTTGCCGCTATAATGCTGAAGGTAGTCAAAATAAATTTTATCTCCGCGATTCTTTTTTAGACGTTCCAGGGTGAACAGGTTGGGATGCTTTTCGGTGACATAACGACCCACAAAATGCCCGATTTTCCGCAATCCATCAAAAGTAACGCCAGTCTCGATAGGGACGATGATTTGCACCCCGGTAGCACCGGAGGTTTTGGGTACAGAGGAGAGGCCAAGAGAGGTTAAGACCGCCCCAACGATCGCAGTTGCTTCCATGATACGAGGTTCGATCTCAAGTGACGGATCAAGATCAATCATCCACTCACAGGGCAGCTCGCTGCCTACATAATGCAGGGAAGGGTGGAATTCCAAAGCAGCCAGATTCCCCAGCCAGATCAGCTCAGGTAAACCTTGCAGCTTGATATAGTTAATATTCTCGTGTACAGCGGTTTGGACAAAGGCCGGAAGAGGATCAGGCGCATTTTTCTGATAAAAGGACATTCCAGTGATGCCGTGCGGATAACGAATGACGGTAAGCAGCCGGTCTCGGCAATAACGCAGCAGATAGGGAGAGAGTGCAGCGAGCTTTTGCAGATAAATCCGTTTGGTAATGCCACATTCAGGCCAGAGCAGCTTTTCTGGATTAGTGATGATGATTTCTTCTCCGTCTATGGTAATTGTACCTTTGATCGCTGCCGGCATCGGGGAAACTCCTTTCTGTGATAGGAATGAAGGTATTATGTGTCAGTCGGCTCCTTTTCATGAAAAAAATATTCCCAAAGTGTCCCTTTTGGATGATCATAAGACTTATAAGGATATACGTTAATGAGAAAGGGGAGTTTGCTGATTTTGGACGGGATCGAGCACACTGTTGTTCGGGTACAGGCAGGCGAGGTAGATTCCTATACCTTGATCGTCGAGGCTTTTCAAAAGCCGATTTACCGCTATTGCTGTCGGCTGCTTGGGAGCCGTACTGAAGCGGAGGATGCAGTACAGGAAATTCTGGTAAAGGCATATCAGCATATAGGCACATACCGCCCTATCGCGAGCTTCTCTTCATGGCTATATAAAATTGCCTACCATCATTGCCTCAGTCTGATCCGCAAACGTCAAAGCCAAATAAAGTTTATGGCGCTTTTTCAACCAGATCCGCCTGCAGAAAGCCCGGAACAGTTGATGGACCGTTACATATTTAACGAACATCTGACTTTTGCCCTCGAGAAGCTGAAGACAGAGGAGCGAAACCTGTTAGTACTTAGAATCTTTGAGGAACAGAGCTTCCCGGAGATTGCGGAGATTCTGGATAAGAATACTGATGCTGTGAAGAAAAAATACAGGCGAACGATTACGAAGCTTGGCAAAATGCTGAATGCTCAGAAAGGGGGAACGGAATGGTGCGGCAACGAGGCTTTGTTGAAGAGAAAATGATCAAGAAAATGGATGCGGTAGGGAGCTGCGAAGAGCTGGATGTAAAAGCAGCTGTTATGAAGCGGGTAAGAGCAATTCATGAACAACAGAATAGGATTGACGGTGAAAGGACGAACATCGTTATCGAGCTGAAGCCGTTCCCAGAACCGGAAGATCCTATTATGCAGAAGCAAAAGGAGATGCCCCAACACCCGTCTAGGTTTAGAAAAAGAGTGCTCACAGGAGTCTCCGCGGCTGTATTGCTAGGGATTATCGGGTTGGGTGCTTTTCAGCTATCTGCTGATGGAGATTTATCGGAACAAGGTAGCCAGGTTACAATTGATATCTCAAAATCCCAAGGTGGTATTATTACACTAGTGAACAGCGGAGGGAAGGCTGTTGTGAAGACGGTGCATAATAATACGCCTGATCCGACAACCTTGCCTGCGATAGAGAAGTATCAGAGCTTATCTATGACTTATAAAGAGCAAGTGCTTGCTCGTTTAAACACTGGGGAAATGGCTGCTTATTATGTGAAGGATGCTGAATTAAATAAGCTGGAGTTAGGGTTAGGCTATGGAAATCAATTGCAGTTTGCTTTTATTTCGCCGGTGTATTCGAAATATCAAGACTTCGTAAAAGAATTAAAAACGGTTGGCGATTTCTGGCCAGGGTTGCCTTCCTCGTTAGCTGATGGTTATGAATTCGAGCAAGGAACTTTTAATGCAGCTCCCCTATACAAGTCGCTAGACACAGAATATGAAGAAATCCTTGAACAATTTCAAAAAAAGGCTACAACCGATAAAACTGGACAAAACTTGTTTATGGAGAAGATAGCTGCAAATTCCATAGATAATACTGAGGTTACCTACCACAACGGAGATCAAAGAATTACACTATCCTTAAGGCAGAGTGTTTTTAAGGGTTATACCATGCAAGTGACTATCTTGGAAGGCCAGACTGCTGAAAAATGGTCTGTGACAGGTACAGGTAAAGAGGCAATATTTGTCGCGGCGGGTACTGGAAAAGGGAAGAATGCTTGGTCTTCTCAGAATCGATTGTATTGGTATGATGAAGCCACCCAGATGGTTCTTTCTCTGAGCGACAAGCAGGAGAATAAACTGACTTGTGAGCAATGGCAAAAGATTGCCACCAGTTTTATTCACTAGCTACTGTTCTAACTGTACATTATGAGAAGCTGTCTCAAAAGTAGTGAATTCTACTTGGGAGGCAGCTTTTTTATGGAATAGGGGAATAATGGATTTTACTGTGCCATGTGACGATATGCCACGCGTAGAGTTCTATGTTAATGGTTGGGGCGGTGGGCGATGTGCTATGTATGATTTTCGTGCGGCTTGCAGTAGATGATTTGTGGAATTAGTGGTATATGTGACGGTGGACTATGGGCGATACGTTCTGTGGACAGAAATATCTGAGGTTTAGGGAGAGATTCCCCAATTGTTCTATAAGTGCTCACTTATTGCATCATTAGGAGCATCACTTGATGCGTCACTTGTAATGTTAAGAACAAAAAAGAGGCTTTCCCAAGCAACTATTTCATGGCTTTTGGGACAGCCTCTTTTTTGTGAGAAAATGTCCCTTTTTCTAATGTTGGATTGTTATAGAAGTGTAGTTAAAAAACAGGGGTGAAAATACATTTACCTTATTGAAGGAGAGGATGTTAGAAATTGAAGCTCCATTCTGATTTCAAAAAAACAGTTATCGCGTTCTCTGCAGCAATCTTGCTGGGAACAGGAGTGGCCGGGGGTGTGGATGTACCCGGCTTGTCTCTTACAATTGCGGCGGCATCAGGAGCGCAGGTTGCATCACAAACCGATCAGAAGACCCAAAAGGAATTGCAGGCACTCGTAGCTGGAGTGAAGGAAGGTACGCTTTTGGCCTACTACGTACGGGATAAAGTCTCCAATCCACAGGATGCGATCAGCTTCTCTGGCAAAGGGTTTGTTTTTAAGGACTATAAATCCTTTGCTGCGAAGTTTAAAGCGCTAAAGGGTCCGTCTATTCCGCAGCCCGGAAATCTTCCTAAAGGCTTCACTCTGGCGAGAGCCATCATCTATCCACCGGCTGTAGCTAATGATTCAGAGCTGTATTTGCAACTAGAGCAGGAATTGAAGGCAGCAGCGGTTGCTGGTAATTCTAATAAACAGTTGTTTAGTAAAATCATCAGCTGGAACCAGACGAATTTGTCTATGCAGCTGTATGCGAAAGGAAAAGCCAATTTTAGCATTGTAACTGGGTCGCCGCCATCCAAACTTCCGGAAGGAGCGGTACCTTTTGTAAGAGCTTCGGAATCTAAGAAAGAATTAACGGTCAACGGCAGAAAAGTAGTACTTACAACTGATTCCGCTAAAGACGCAAGCTTTAACACAAAGCTAGTATGGCTGGATAACTCAGGCACGATACAATATACCCTTTCAGACAATCGGGCCAGTACGCTGACGACAAATGAAATGCTGGCGGTAGCTAAAACCATGATCAAATAACCAAGGGGCTAAAGGAGGATATTATAATGATGATTAAGAAAAGCGCGGCGATTACAGCCTTAAGCTTATTAGTATTGATAAGTGCGGTGAGTGGAACAGCAGGCGCAGTGCCTGCGGGGAGTAATAATAAAAGTAAAGCTACCGTACCCGTTGAGCAGAATACGCCCATATCTTCAACGATTGAAGCTTTGATTGCCAAAGAAAATACAGTTCCCTTACAAGCAGGCGAACTTAAGATCCTGTATGTAAATGATAAGAAATCTAATCCACATGAAACCTTGAGTATAAGCTATATGCCATATAGATTCAGTTCTATAAACGAAGCGGCGCAGAAGTTACTTTCATTAAGCGGGAAGTCACTCCTGATACCTACTTCTCTACCAGAGGATTATAAGTTACAGGATGTCGTTTTAAATCCAGTGATTCCAATGTTTTTTAGCTCAGAGTATAAAACCCTTAGGGATCAGTTAAAAGCTAAAGCCCAAGCTGGTGGTAAAAAGGTGATTTCGCAAAGCTTGAAGTGGAGCAATACAGAAACCTCTATCACCTATCTACGAAATGGAGAGAGGTTGAATTTAAGATCTGCACCCGCATACACGCTACCGGAAGGGGTGACTTTGGCCCAGCTGCCTGGGGATCAGGATGAGAGCTTGACCCTCAACGGGGTTGAGGCGATTTACACAGTTTTTGGTCCTCATCACGGTGATCTTAAAGTCCAGCTGGTATGGTCCAGTGCTGATGGAAGTGTCGATTATACACTTACGAGTACAAAAAATACTGCGCAGACAAAGGCAGAGCTTGAGGCCCTTGTAACAAGTTTTACAGCACAATAAGAAACGTCCTCCCATTTCAGATTGGGAGGACGTTCTTTTATCCTTTTTGCTCTATTGTGCATGCCTCCGGGGGAAGATCCACTTTAGCTTGAGTAACAGGCTGACGCAGAGTGCCCGAGGTGTTCCATTCCAGAAAATGAACTTTGAAGACGAGCTCCGGCTTTATCCAAAAAGCACCCTTGCCTCGCTGTGGAACATCTGCAAAGGGCATCCGATCCAGCTTAAGGCGGTGTGCCTCCGCAGTTAAGTCGCGTTTATCCTGCACAGTCAATTTTCCCGGACCGGCATGTCCGATATAATGCAAATTTCCTTTATCATCATAAAGACCAAGAAGCAGTGCGTTGACGATACCGTCACGGAACGTCACACCCCCGGCTACAGCTGTAATATCAGAACTGATTTTGCGTTTCTGCCAACGTTTATCTTTTCCGCCCGGAGCATAAGTGCTGTTGATGTCCTTGCAGACGATTCCTTCCAAGCCCTGGTTCTGAGTGGCGGCGAACAGTTCTGTAGGATCGGTATAACTTGGCACAGCTTGAACATGGGGATGCGGCAGCAGAATGTCACTTAACAGCTGCTGCCGCAAGAATAATGGTTGATCCATCGTCGATTGGCCATTATAAAACAGAATATCAAAAATCATATAAATGACAGGAACCTGATGCCTAACGACGGAAATTGTGGAACCGTTTTTCAAACTGTCCCTCCGCATCACCTCATGAAATGAGGGTTTGCCGTCCTTGAGCGCGATAATCTCACCATCAAGAATCACGGAGTCAGCCTTGCAGTAAGCAGATACATCAATAAGTTCTGGATATTGCGTGGTACGGTAATTGCCACGTCTGTTAATAAGCTGAGTAGTGCTTCCATCGTAATAGGACAACATCCGTACGCCGTCCCATTTAATTTGTGCGATCCACTGGTCACCTGCTGGAAGCTGCCCAGCCAGTATAGGTTCAAAAGGAATAATGGGCTGAAGCTTCATCCGCAGAGCCTCCTAAGATACGGTTGTTTTGCTTTTCGTGCTGCGGCGTTTCGGTTTTGGTGTGATGACTGGAGCCGGCCCGGAGACCTCGTTTTGCTGCTCCGCAGGTTCCGCGGCGGTTGTTTTGGTCTTGGCTGTTTTTCTTTTGGCAGCAGGAGCCGCTTTAGTTTTGTTTTTTGTGTTGCCTGTTAATGAAGGACCAGGGTCTGAAGGAATATGCTGCACAGCTTGAATACTAGCCTGCAAGGCGGCCATTAGATCAATCACATTGCTTTCCTGTTTAGCAGGAGCGATATGAAATTCCTCGCCTGCAATTTTATGTGAGATCAGATCAAGCATACGCTGGCGATAATCATCGGTATATTTTGCCGGATCAAAAGGAGTGGATAGCTGTGAGATCAGCAGCTTAGCCATTTCCAGCTCTTTATCGTTCACTGTCCCTGCTTCGGGCAGACCAGGCACTTGCGAGATCGGCCGTACCTCATCAGGATAAAAAATGGTCTCAATCGCAAGGCAATCCTCAAGCACACGGATCGCTGCCAGACTGCTTTTTGAGCGGATTGAAATTTTGGCGATGCCAATTTTACCTGTCTGCTTCATGGCCTCCATAAGAAGTCGATAAGCATTTGATCCTGCCTGATCCGGGGATAAATAGTAGGTTTTTTGAAAATAAATCGGATCGATCTCCGTCAGGTCTACAAAGTCGAGAATGGAGATGCTTTTACTGGTCTCGTCGGATAGTTGATCCAATTCCTCTTTGTCGAAGAGCACAAACTTCCCTTTTTCATACTCATATCCTTTACCGATCTCTTCCCAAGCAACCTCTTTGTCACACACCGGGCATTTGCGTACATACGACAGCGGGCTGCCACACTCCTTATGGATATAACGCAGAGAAATGTCCTTGTCTTCCGTAGCGGAGAACATTTTAACCGGAACATGCACAAGCCCGAAGCTGATGGCTCCTTTCCAAACGGTATGCATGAGAAACACCTCCTGATCTAAGTTGATTTGCTTTGGGTTAGTATGAGGCAGGAAAGGCTTTTCTAGCCGGGTGCATTTTTTGAGAAGCTTGGGAAAAAATAAACTCGGACCTGTGAAGTTGAGGAGGAGAATCTAAGGTATGGAACCAAGAGATAACGAATGGAGCGATGCGCTGAGCGAGCAGGATATTCCGGCCACAGTTGTGGATTGGGAGAGCATTATTGCGTCCACGGAGGCCAGTCAGGTTTCCGATTCGGAAAAGCTGGATGCGGAACGAACCCTCGAAGATACGTCACCCTTAGAATCGTAAACTTTAGGAAAGATAAAGGAGGAGAACAGTTGTGGACGTCAAACGGGCACAGGATATTTATGCTTCTAAAGAAACTGTAAGTGTACATTTGGATGGGGAGCCTGTATGGATTGAACATGTGGATGAAGAGAACGGAATGGCTACGGTACAAGTTGGCTCTCGACCAACCAATACGCACACTGTGGGTGTTGAACGACTCGAAGAGCAAGAGCACTAACAAAGGTCTACTTAGAGCGTACGTTAAAGCTGAATTATAGTTTTAAAAAAAGAGACTTTTTATGCTTAAGTTTGCGTAAAGGTCTCTTTTTTGATTTGGAGCATAACTGACGTCAAGGTTGACGGTGTAAGATTTAAACCAATATATTGGATCAGGCAGGACAGTCCATTATTGTTACGCTGTGTTCAGGAGTTATTGCCACAGTATTATTCTTTCAAGCTACAGATATGGTAGGAGCAGCATGAGCGGATTAACGGCAGTCGAAGCCACCCATTCTCGCAGCGTTCGGTATCGAAATTCAGCTTAACCACGCAAGTGAAGAAGAGGGCTGTACCTCCTTCGGCTTAAACAATGGGCGGGACAGTTGTTGCGGTGGATGGACCATACCGATATAATTGAATGTAATGGTTTTCGACAGGTATATTTTAAAAGGTGGTAGTTGTAGTTGGACAAAACAGTCGAAACGGTGTTCACTTACCGTTCTTACAATCTGCAGGATACGGAGCAACTGGCAAGTGCAATAGCTGCTGCTTCAACGGCAGGCATGGTTATCGGTTTGGACGGTGATCTAGGCGCAGGAAAAACGGCCTTCTCGCAAGGTTATGCTCGCCATCTTGGAGTGAAAGGGATCGTAAACAGTCCTACTTTTACTATTATTAAAGAGTACGAAGGTCGTCTGCCGTTATATCACATGGATGTATATCGGATTTCACTTCAGGAAGCAGATGAGCTTGGATTGGATGAGTATTTCTATGGTCAGGGTGTTTGTTTGGTAGAATGGAGCAGTATTATTACGGAGTTAATGCCGCCGCGGCATATGCATATATACATGGAAACAGTTGGACCGGAGGAAAGAATCATTACGGTGACCGCAATCGGGGAGCCTTATGGTGAGCTTTGCCGGGAGCTGATCCAGAAGTGGGGTTAATAAAAATGACGAACGAGAATACAGAGCCGCGCAAGCGGCTTTTAGCGCTGGATACATCAACTGCCGTATTGGGGGTTGCAGTGACCGAGAATGGAGAATTATTGCATGAAATTAATGCTTCCGGTGAACGGAATCATTCGGTGCATTTGCTGCCGATTATAGAGCAGGCGCTGCAAGCTTCGGGAACAACCGTTGCTAATCTGGGCGGGATTGCGGTTGGTGTGGGCCCGGGATCTTATACGGGAACACGGATCGCGGTTACCGCTGCCAAAACACTGGCTTGGGCATGGAATGTCCCGGTAGTTGGTATTTCGAGCCTGCATGCTGTGGCATGGGGTGGGTATGAAATAGCCCTTAAGAATAAGACGACAGCAGAGTCAGGCCAAGCCACTGCGAACAGTGGCTACGGTCCAGACTGGATCATTCCACTGATGGATGCGCGTCGGGGACAGGTCTACACAGGATTATTCGCAGCGGATGGGAATAGTTCTCTTAGCCGCCTTGAACCAGATGCCATCCGGTTGATGGCCGACTGGGTGGAGTACTTGGCAGAACGTTTACAACAGGCTTCAGCTGAAGGAACTAAACCAGCTATTCTATGGTTTGTTGGAGAAACCGCTGTACATGGCAGCGAAGAATCACTACATCCGCTGGCGGAACTCGGCACTTCTGTAGCTGTTCCATATGAGCTGGAGGGCCGCTGGACAGGCTTCCTTGGTGAAGCCCGGCTGCAAGTAGAGAATGATGATATTCATAGCTTGATCCCTAACTATACTCAGATTTCGGAAGCGGAGGCCAATCTGCGGTTAAGTAGTAAAGGAGGCTTAAAACGATGACGGAAGTGGAAGCATTGAGAGCACAAGAGGCTGACCTTGTTTTTCGTCTGATGAAGCTGGAGGATATTCCGGACATTCTTATTATTGAGCGCGAAGCCTTTACCATGCCGTGGACGGAGGAAGCTTTCCGGAATGAGCTGACGCATAATCATTTTGCTAAATACATGGTCATGGAGCTGGCGGGTCATATCATTGGCTATGCTGGAATGTGGGCTATCGTGGATGAGGCGCATGTGACGAATATTGCCTTACTCGAAGCTTATCGTGGACGTAAATGGGGGGAGCGCCTGTTGGAGGAGTTAATGAATACAGCCTCTTACGTAGGCATGAAATCCATTACGCTTGAGGTACGGGTATCCAACGAGGTAGCTCAGAATTTATATCGTAAAAAAGGCTTTCGTTCTGCCGGCACGCGCAAAGGATATTATTCCGATAATCGCGAGGATGCGCTCATTATGTGGGCGGATCTACCGGAGTATAAGGAGCATGGCTATTTGGAAGGAAGCGTGGACTTGAAATGAAGACAGAAACGGGCGCAGATCAACCTGTACTAATACTTGCTATAGAGACCAGTTGTGATGAAACCTCGGTGGCCGTGGTCAAAAACGGATCAGAAGTGTTATCCAACATCATCTCGAGTCAAATAGAGACACATCGCGCTTTTGGGGGCGTGGTGCCAGAAGTGGCTTCCCGTAAACATGTGGAGGTAATTACGCTCGTAATCGAGGAAGCGCTCGCCAAGGCAGGCGTTACACCCGAACAATTGACTGCGGTAGCGGTGACTCAAGGCCCGGGTTTGGTGGGAGCTTTACTGGTCGGGGTAGTAGCAGCTAAAAGCCTTGCTCTTGCATGGGGCAAGCCGTTAATTGGCACGCATCATATTGCAGGCCACATCTATGCTAACCGTCTGGTTGCAGAGTTGCAGTATCCATGTATGACACTAGTGGTGTCAGGTGGACATACTGAACTGGTTCATATGGAGCGTGAGGGTGAGTTTCGAATTATCGGCCGCACGCGTGATGATGCTGTAGGTGAAGCATATGATAAAGTGGCTCGGGCGCTAGGGTTCCCTTATCCCGGCGGACCCCATGTAGATCGCCTGGCACGCGAAGCGACGGAAGTTGTTGCATTGCCGCGGGTATGGCTGGAGCCGAACTCTTATGATTTCAGCTTCAGCGGTCTAAAATCGGCGGTGCTGAATGTGGTGAATCAGAGCAAAATGAAAGGTCTTGAACCCAATGTCGCAGGCATCGCCCGGGGGTTCCAAGAATCCGTAGTTGAAGTGCTGGTGGAAAAGGCGGTACGCGCCGTTAAAGCCACTAACTCCAGACAGTTATTGCTCTGTGGGGGGGTCGCTGCTAATGGCGGACTCCGCTCGGCATTAATTTCGCGCTGTGAAACGGAGGGCATTGAACTTATTATTCCTCCACCGGTGTATTGCACGGATAATGCGGCGATGATTGGAGCGGCTGCATACGTGAAGTGGCAGCATGACGGTGGAATACCGCTGGATATGGTAGCTGACCCTGGATTCTCACTGGAACAATGGTCTGTATCTGCCTATTGACATCATTTGGAGCTAACGAGTATAATCAGTTCAATTAAACAAGGCAAACGCGATGAGCGGAAGTAGTAAGGATACTCTGGGATAAGAGAACTGCGGGTGGGTGCAACGCAGTCGAAGGAGTCCTGAACTCGTCTGGGAGCGGAGCGGTGGAAGCATTACTGGCAATTGTCGCCGGAACGTTTGTACACCGTTTACGGGTAACCTCCGTGATAGGGTGGTCTAGTACCTAACATACTGGACCGTAGAGTGGATGTTCAATTGGAATCGGTAGGAACTTAGCCGATACAGAGCATCAACAAGAGTGGTACCGCGAAGGTTAACAGCCTGTCGTCTCTTGAATGAGATGGCAGGCTTTTTTGTATGGATTTAGAGTGGTGAGTAATTTATATAATACACGCTAAGAACGGGAGTAGTAGAGTTTGACGGTGAACAGAGAGCTGCGGGTTGGTGCGACGCAGTCACCGGATTTCTTGAAGCTCGCCCGGGAGCGGAGCGGCGGAACAAGAGTACGCTGCCTACGGCTGTCCTCGTTATCGGACCTTTCCGGATTTAAGCTGGCATGCCAGCTTGAACCGGGAAGAAGAGCTGGACGCAGCTTTGAGGCTTGTTATTAGTGACAGCTGATGCGTCAAAAAGAGTGGTACCGCGGAGGGGTAACCCGCCGTCTCTTTATTAGAGACGGCGGGTTTTTGCGTTCTTGTAGAAGAAGTCCGGGGAATGGACTCAACGCTACATAAGACGCCAAAAGTGAACACTCTGCACATTGTGCAGAGATTCATTTGTTTCAGCTGCCGGCAGCAGTGGGTGGGAAATGAGCAGAACCGCAAGTCGACGTGTGGTTCTGCGCTGAAGCATAGGATAGAGATAAGGCATCCAATTACATGAAAACAAAACTAGGAGGAATTCAGATGATTATTCCAGTTAAGAAACGTATTCAAATTTTCGATACGACCCTGCGTGACGGTGAGCAGGCCCCTGGGGCTAGTCTGACTCCTGAGCAAAAAATATTGCTGGCTTATAAGCTAGCTGATCTGGGTGTTGATGTAATGGAGCCGGGGTTCCCGGTATCGAGTCCTGGAGATTTTGCAGCGGTGCAGACGATTTCGCGCAAGGTGCGCAACGTGGAGATTTGTGGTTTCGCGCGGGCCGTAAAAGGGGACATCGATGCTGCAGTCCGGGCCACTCAAGATGCTGAACGTCGGCGGATTCACTTGTTTATCTCCTCTTCTGATATTCATTTGCAGCATCAACTGCGTATGAGCAGAGCTGAAGTCGTAGCTAAAGCGCGTGAGATGACGGCTTATGCGCGACAATTCTGTGATGTAGTTGAATTCACGGCCATGGACGCTGCGCGGACAGGGATTGATGATCTGATTGAAATGGTTGAGGCGGTTATAGAGGAAGGGGCCTCCATTATTAACCTGCCGGATACAGTAGGATACGCATTGCCACATGAATATGGCGAGATGTTCCGGAGAGTGCGGCAGGGAGCAAGAGGTGGTGGCAAGGTCAGCTATAGTGCCCACTGTCATAATGACTTGGGGCTGGCTGTAGCTAACAGTCTGGCAGCGATTGATGGAGGGGCGACTCAGATAGAAGTCACCGTGAACGGTGTAGGCGAGCGCACAGGGAACTGCGCACTGGAAGAGCTTGTTATGGCGCTTGAAACCCGCGGCGATGCAATCGGTGCAGAAACAGGTATCGTGCTGGATAAACTGTATGATACTTCCCGGCTGATTAGTGGAGCGATGCATTTCCCAATCGCCTATAACAAGCCGGTCGTCGGAAGAAATGCCTTCCAGCATGAGTCCGGGATTCATCAGGATGGCCTGCTCAAGGATCGTAGTACCTATGAGATTATGGATCCCGAACGGCTGGGCATCCCCCGCAGCATGATCATTCTGGGCAAACATTCTGGCAGACATGCGCTGAAGGATCGGGCTGCGAAGTATGGAATAACGCTGGAGCCTGCGGAGCTGGATGCACTTTATGAGTCCTTTAAAGAGACCGCTGACCGTCAAAAGGTTGTCAGTGATGACCAGCTGCTGCAAATGGTAAGCAGTACAACTGGACAACAAGCTCAGGTCTATGAGCTGGGTGAGGTTCAGGTATTGGCGGGCAGTGCCCAGCGCCGTGTAGCTGCAGTTACGGTACGCCATCTGCAGACTGGCCGGGAAACGTCACATACCAGCACTGGCGAAGGCCCGCTTGAAGCGATTATCGCCGCTATTGGGCAAGGGATCGCTGAGGAGATAGACTTTGCAGGACTCGAGCTTCATTCGCTTGGAAGCGGAGAGAATGCGCAAGCAGAAGCAGCGGTGATGGTGGAGTGGGAGGGCCTTAAATTCAGAGGCACGGCCACTCACCAAGATATAATTATGGCGGCAGGCATCGCTTATATCGCAGCCTGTAATGCCGCCCTGCTCTCTACACAGATTGTCTAAAATACGACGTGCCCGCTGTCAGTTTAGGAGATAGCGGGTTCTTTTTTAGCAGAAAATCAGTCTTGTAAAATGGGGTTACGTCTTTTGTCAAGTTGTGGACAACGTTATCCACATATTCTGCCTGAGTTGTGTAAAAAGTGCGTAAAATCAGCAATAACGGCTTTTTTCAAAATGCTCTAATAAACAATTTTGTTGGCAATGAAACACTGTGAGAATTGTGGATAATGTGGATAGATCCGTGGATAATAATTCCTTTTCCTTGAAAATACCGATTTAACGCATAAAAAAGACCCCGAAGGGTCTTTTGAAGTAGGGAGTTATACACGAAACCTGTGTATAGAGCTGTGGATAACTATTTATGAACAAATCTAGAACGATGAAAAAATATTTATAAGGAGGATTTACATTATTCGTCAGCAAGGATTTCCCATTCGCTAAAGAAATCTGTCAGCTGAGATTTTTTGTTCTTCAGGTCCTCTTCATAACCTTGAAGTGCTAAATAATCCTGATAAACTTCAGGTTTAGTCATTTCATGCTCTATAAATACGATTGATTCTTCAAGTGAGGCGATGTTCTCCTCAAGCTCTGCGATACGCCGTTTGCGGTTACGCTCTTCACGCTTAGCCTGCTTGTCTGCTTCAAAAGAGGTTACAGCGCTTTTTTCAGGTACAGCAGTGTCCTTATTGACGTTTTTAGTAGCTAGTTCAGCGGCATCTTTTGCAATCTCTTCTAATTCTCGTTTCTTCTCGACATAGTCATCGTAGTTGCCGAGGTATTGGTCGATCCCTTCGGGATGTAGCTCCAGTACTCTTTCCGCCATTTTGTTCAAAAAATAACGGTCATGGGAGATGAACAGCAGGGTGCCTTCGAAATCAATTAAAGCAGATTCCAGAACTTCACGGCTGACCAGATCCAAATGGTTGGTAGGTTCATCGAGAATTAGCATATTTGCACCGCGGAGCATTAGTTTAGATAACGAAACCCGAGCTTTTTCGCCGCCGCTGAGTGCGGAAATCTTCTTAAGAACATCCTCTCCGCTAAAAAGGAAATTACCAAGGATCGTACGAATTCTGGCTTCCTCGATCATTGGATATTCACTCCACAGTTCTTCCATAACCGTATTTTGTGGATTAAGGCGGGTCTGTTCCTGATCATAATAAGCAATTTTTACTTTAGTGCCCCAATTCACCGTTCCAGCAGAAGGCTCACGGGTTCCGGTCATACACTGCAGCAGTGTGGATTTACCGATACCATTGGGACCGATCAGGGCAGCAGTCTCCCCCCGACGAAGCTCAAAAGAAGCGTCCTTAAATAAAGGTGAACCTTCATTAAAGGCAACCGCAACATTGCGCACTTGAAGCACCTCTTTTCCAGACATAAAGTCTGGCTCAAAGGAGAAGCTAGCCTTCTTCAGATCACCCATTGGACGATCTAGACGATCCATCTTCTCAAGCGCTTTGCGTCTGCTCTGCGCACGTTTTGTGGTGGAAGCCCGGACAATATTTTTCTGAACGAAATCCTCCATTCGAGAAATTTCATCCTGTTGCTTCTCATATTGCTTCATCCGTGCTTCATATTCGGCAGCCTTCAAATCTACATAACGACTGTAGTTACCCGTATAACGCCGGGACTGGTGCCGCTCGATCTCTACAATAGTGGTCACGAGACGGTCTAGGAAATAACGGTCATGGGATACAACCAGAATCCCGCCAGCATAGCTGCGGAGGTAATCCTCCAGCCACGTTAACGTTTCGATATCCAGATGGTTAGTAGGCTCATCCAGCATCAGAAGATCTGGAGCCTGAAGCAAAATACGGGCCAGCGCGAGCCGGGTCTTTTGGCCTCCACTAAGGGTAGAAATGGGTGTATCTGGTGGGAAATCACTGAAGCCCATGCCGTGTAGGACACTGCGAATCCGTGTATTCATTTCATAGCCGCCGTGGTCCTTGAACCAATCCGAGCGCCGCGCATATCGTTCAAGCAGTTCTTCGTACCGCTTGGGGTCTTCCGCGAGCTTAGGATCAGCAATACTTACTTCTAACTCTCTCAGCTCCGTTTCGGCTTCGATCAGCGGAGCGAAGACCGCCATCATTTCTTCATGAATGGTTTTGTCAGATTGCAGTCCGCTATTCTGAGCTAAATATCCGATTGTTGTTTCTTTTGATTTATGAATTTGACCGCTGTCATAAGACATCTCACCGGCCAGAATTTGTAGAAAAGTTGATTTGCCGGCACCATTCACACCCACTAGCCCGACACGTTCCTTTTCATTTACCTGTAGGCTTATGCCATCCAGTACGTTCTGTATACCATATGATTTAGTAATTCCTGTCGCTTGAAGAAGCATAACGATGAAACCTCCACCCTTGCATATTTCGCCTTGGTATTTATCCCTCAGCCGTATGAACAACTTATTCTATAGTTTACATGAAAAGCGTTTCCCAAGCGAGGGTTCGATCTAATGTAAGGAGGGAATAACGACCTAGTCCGATAACACAGTTCTATCCACCTTGGCGAACCGGGGAGAAGAGTGGTAAACTGGATTTACAAACAAGGATAAGCTAGGGATGAATAAGAGGGGGAGGCCGACAATGTCCAGCAAGGAGTCGGAGATCTCCAAAGTAAAGCAACAATTACGAACGGAGAAGACCATCGCCCGAAACGAGCTGTCTTCGGACCAGAGAAGTAAACTATCATCTGAAGTCTGCCACTATGCATTGGAGTGGCTGGAGACGAAGGGTATAACTTCACTAATGGCCTATGTGTCTTTTCGTTCAGAGCTTGATACCCGCCCACTTATCACACAGGCGTGGAAAGATCAGCGTAAGGTGCTGTTGCCGCGTGTAATTCCAGCAAGCGGTGAAATGAGTATCCACGCGGTGAATGCATGGAGCGATTTAGAGCCGGGGGCTTATGGTATCCAAGAACCTATTGTCTCCAGCAGAGATTTATTAGAGATTGAAGAGATTAAGCTACCTGCTGTTGTGTTCGTACCAGGGCTAGCATTTGATCTTCAAGGCGGCAGGCTTGGCTACGGTCGAGGATACTATGACCGGTTACGTGCGTCTTGGGAGAAAGCCGGGGACGTTAGCGCACAGCCCCCGATATGGATCGGGTTAGCTTACGGCATGCAGTTGGTTCCAAGGGTGCCGATGGATGAGCATGATGCTTTAATGGACATGCTGATTACTGAAAATGGTATAGTGCACTGCCGAAAAGGAGAGTGAGCCATGGAATTGACCCATTTCAACGAGCAGGGAAGAGCTCGTATGGTGGATGTGAGTGAGAAGGAGATTACGAAGCGGACAGCTGTCGCGCGGAGTATGATCAAGATGGCTGCTGGAACGCTGAGCGCCATTAAGAGTGGCAAGATCAGCAAAGGTGATGTCCTTGCTGTTGCACAGATCGCCGGGATTATGGCGGCTAAGAAGACGTCAGACTGGATTCCGATGTGCCACCCGCTGCCACTTACCGGTATTGATATCAGCTTCTCCGATAACAGCGAAGATGAACTTTATATAGAAGCAACAGTCCGTACTACAGGAAAAACCGGAGTAGAGATGGAAGCCTTAACCGCTGTTTCTGCCTCAGCACTAACGGTGTACGACATGTGTAAGGCTATTCAGAAGGATATGATTATCGGACCGACGCTTCTGGTATCTAAGAGCGGGGGCAAGAACGGAGATTATGCGCTCGAATAAGTATCAGCTGCTTTTGTTCGAAGCGCTGAGGCGAGCAGGCTGAACTGTACAGCCAACTATACATATAGAGAGGAAGGACAAACCTATGGCGTGGAAGACAGCAATCCTAACGGCCAGTGATAAAGGGGCCAGGGGCGAACGGGAAGACACGAGCGCCCAGGTTATTCGGGAGCTGGTGGAAGAGGAACTAGGTGGCGAGATCATTGAATATCGAATCGTTCCCGATGAACAAGATGAGATTATCGCAGCCTTGATTGAACTGACGGACTATTTTCAGGCAGATTTGGTACTGACCACCGGAGGCACAGATCTGGCGATTCGTGATGTGACCCCGGATGCTACTCGGCGAGTAGTAGAACGGGAAGTGCCTGGGCTCTCAGAAGCTATGCGAAGCACAGTGATGCAAAAAAACCGTGCAGCTATGCTTTTTCGTGGGATATGCGGCATTCGCGGTCGCACGTTGATTGTCAATTTACCTGGAACGCCGAAGGGTGTTCATGAGAATCTGGCAGCTATTATGGATCAATTACCGGAAGCACTGCTCATGGTAACTGGCCAATACCGCCAATAACCCTTTGTCATCTTCTTGTCACGTCACAATGATAATCTATTTATAGAAGAAAGTGGATGTAACTGTGACATAAGTTATGGTATTATTAAATTAAAGTAAACGATACCATGAACGGACAGGTGGACAAGGAGGAATAATAATGTTTAGTGGAATTGGTACTCCTGGTATTATTTTGTTGGTCATACTGGCACTTCTGCTCTTTGGCCCAAATAAACTGCCAGAGCTAGGCCGTGCAGTTGGACGAACCTTCCGTGAATTTAAGGAAGGCGCGCGTGAAATCATCGGGGATAATGAACCGGTGAAGAAGAGCGAAGCTCCTGTGCCGACGGCCCCGCAAACGGTCGCTGCAGATATTCCTCAGGACAAACGCCTGCCGGAATAATAGAAGATCTTTCAATGGGGCATTCTCAGGAGTCTACTAGACTTGAGGAGACGCCCCTTTTTCTTTGCTTTCCGCAGCAACGGACACTGCTTTGAAGAAAGTTAGTGTTATCTTTTTTACTCTTGTCATGGGATGGTGTCTGGATGTCTCTGAAATCGGAAGAAATGTCGGTGGTGGATCATCTCACCGAGCTGCGCAAACGGATTATTTATGTGTTAATCGTATTTGTCCTTGGATTAATAGGCGGATTATTTTGTGCAAAGCCCATTTACGATTATTTGATTAGCACGGACCTGGCGCAAGGTTTTGTTCTGCATGCATTCTCATTCTGGGATGGCATTGGGATGTACATGAAGATCGCGATGGCCGTTTCGCTAGTGATTTCTGTCCCGTTTATTGCCTACCAGCTGTGGGCGTTTATCAGTCCGGGCCTGCGGCCGGAGGAGCGAAGTGCGACACTTCGATATGTTCCCTATGTGTTTGTTCTTTTCCTTATCGGTCTTTCTTTTGCTTATTATATTGTTTTTCCAATGGCACTTTCGTTCACAATCTCAATTACCAGAAGCATGGGACTGGAAGAGACCTACGGGATTGCACAGTATTTCAACTTCATGTTCAGCCTGGTATTGCCGCTGGCATTGCTGTTTGAACTTCCATTGCTGGTGATGTTTCTGACCAAACTAAGAGTTCTCAACCCGCTACGCTTGCGTAAAATGCGTCGGTACGCCTATTTCACGCTTGTTTTTATTGCTGTAGTTATCACGCCCCCGGATTTTATCTCAGATTTTCTGGTGACGATTCCACTGCTCATTTTGTATGAGTTCAGTGTATTTTTATCTGCATTTGTCTACCGCAAGCAACTTGCTGCGGACGCGGCACGGGATGAACGGTATGTTCAGAAGCAGGAGTGAGGAGAGAGGCTGCCGCTAAGTAGATTTTCTACGAATGTGGCAGCTTTTTTGCTATAAGTTGATTTCATTAGTTGGATTGAATACACTTAGTAAGTAATTGTTATCGATCGATCAGGATCATTAGATGCAAAGGTCTAACCATTCTAGCAACGTTCATATCTATAAGGGGTGAGAGGAAAGCGCTGGAATCCTACGCATATTTTCAAAACCCGTGGATACAATGTAATAGAGTGTGTGCTTGGACAAGCATTGAAACGTATTTTTTTGCGAAAACTAATACGAATTTGTGTAAAAAGACTTGAAATCCGGGCTCAAGTTGAGTATCATAAAAATTGTTGTTAGCACTGCACGCTGTTGAGTGCTAACGCTCTTGAAAAATAGGAGATGGGCTGGAGATTAGCAGGGTTCCATTGATATTTTTCAAGAACATCACAGCATTCTAAGTTTGACCGGTAAGTTCTAAACTATGTTTTGAAGCAAAATAACATAATTTTAAAGGAGGCTATTTTTTCATGATCAAACCATTAGGTGAACGCGTATTGGTGCTACCGAGCGAGCAGGAGGAAACAACTTCATTCGGGATTGTGCTTCCGGACTCCTCGAAAGAAAAGCCACAAGAAGGAACTATTATTGCAGTAGGCAGCGGAGCTTTGAAAGATGGAGTACGTGTAGCACTTGAAGTTAAAGAAGGCGACCGTGTTCTTTTCTCAAAATATGCAGGAACAGAAATCAAATATGAAGGTAAAGAATATTTGATTATGAAAGAAAGCGACATTCACGCGATTCTTGACTAAGTAAGAGTCGATCATAAGCTAAATCTAAACTACTTAAAGTAATAGGATATACAAAAAATTCTAGGAGGTAATTACACAATGGCTAAAGAAATTAAATTCAGTGAAGAAGCTCGCCGCTCTATGCTTCGTGGTGTAGATGCTCTGGCAAATGCGGTAAAAGTTACACTTGGACCAAAAGGCCGCAACGTGGTGCTTGAGAAGAAATTTGGTAGCCCACTCATCACTAACGATGGTGTAACGATCGCTAAAGAAATCGAACTTGAAGATGCATTCGAGAACATGGGTGCTCAACTGGTTAAAGAAGTTGCTACTAAGACTAATGATGTAGCCGGTGACGGTACTACAACTGCAACGGTTCTGGCTCAAGCTATGATCCGCGAAGGTCTGAAGAACGTAACTGCTGGTGCTAACCCAATGGTTATCCGTAAAGGTATCGACAAAGCGGTTCGTGCAGCTGTTGAAGAATTGCAAAAAATCGCTAAGCCTATCGAAGATTCCCAAGCTATCGCTCAAGTAGCTGCTATCTCTGCTGCTGACGATGAAGTAGGTCAATTGATCGCTGAAGCTATGGAAAAAGTAGGTAAAGACGGTGTTATCACTGTTGAAGAATCCCGTGGATTCGCTACTGAGCTTGAAGTAGTAGAAGGTATGCAATTCGACCGTGGTTACATTTCCCCATACATGATTACTGATACAGACAAAATGGAAGCTGTTTTGGAGAATCCATACATCTTGATCACTGATAAAAAAATCAGCAGCACTCAAGAAATTCTTCCATTGCTTGAAAAAATCGTTCAACAAGCTAGACCGCTTGTTATTATCGCTGAAGATATCGAAGGCGAAGCACAAGCTATGCTGATCGTGAACAAACTGCGTGGAACATTCAACGCTGTTGCTGTTAAAGCTCCTGGCTTTGGCGACCGTCGTGAAGCTATGCTGCAAGATATCGCTGCCCTGACTGGTGGCCAAGTGATCACTGAGAAGCTCGGTCTTGATCTGAAGAGCACTTCCATTGAACAACTGGGTAACGCACGTCAAGTACGCGTAACTAAAGAAAACACAACAATCGTAGACGGAAGCGGCGACAAAGCGGACATTAATGCACGCGTAAGCCAAATCCGTGCTCAACTGGAAGAAACAACTTCCGAGTTCGACAAAGAGAAATTGCAAGAGCGTCTGGCTAAATTGGCTGGCGGCGTAGCCGTTGTCAAAGTTGGCGCTGCAACTGAAACTGAACTTAAAGAGCGCAAACTTCGCATCGAAGATGCCCTGAACGCAACTCGCGCAGCGGTTGAAGAAGGTATCGTATCCGGTGGGGGTACAGCTCTTGTGAACGTATATAACGCTGTTGCTGCTGTAGACGTAACTGGCGACGAGAAAACAGGCGTTAACATCGTGCTTCGCGCGTTGGAAGAGCCAATTCGCACCATCGCAGCTAACGCTGGTCAAGAAGGTTCCGTAATCGTGGACCGCTTGAAAAAAGAAGAAGTAGGTATCGGCTACAACGCTGCTACTGGTGAATGGGTGAACATGTTCGAAGCGGGTATCGTTGACCCTGCTAAAGTAACTCGTTCCGCGCTTCAAAATGCTGCATCCGTAGCGGCTATGTTCTTGACTACTGAAGCAGTTATCGCTGACAAGCCTGAGCCTGAAAAAGGCGGCGGCATGCCAGATATGGGCGGCATGGGTGGAATGGGCGGCATGATGTAAGGAAATCATTATCGAAGCAATTCGATGATGAGTTTCCTTGAGAGGAAACACCATTTGACCACATAGTACAAAAATGAGAGACCTTTCATAAGTTCATTGAACTTTTGAGAGGTCTCTCATTTTTTTGTGGGTATAATTTAATCTAATTCTTGCTCTAAAACAGTTTTTACTAAACGACGTACTTCATCTGTTGATCTTGTATCCATTAATTGATTTCTTAGTTCGCCTGCGCCTCTAAATCCACGAACATAGATTTTGAAAAAGCGAAGAAGTGGTTTAAATAAACGTGGCTCAAGTTCATTTGAATATTTATCGTGAAGATCCAACTGTAAAAGAAGTAAATTGAGGAAATCCTTCGCGCTGTGTTCTTTAGGTTCTTTTTCAAAGGCAAATGGGTTGGTGAAAATGCCGCGGCCAATCATGACTCCATCAACGCCGTATTGTTCTACTAATTTTAATCCTGTTGCGCGGTCAGGAATATCTCCATTAATAGTTAACAACGTATTTGGAGCAATTTCATCGCGTAATTTTTTTATTTCAGGGATTAGTTCCCAGTGTGCCTCTACTTTACTCATCTCTTTTTTTGTACGAAGGTGAATGGAAAGGTTCGCAATATCTTGTTTCAATATATGTCCTAACCAGTCGCGCCACTCGTCAATGTCAGAGTAACCTAATCTTGTTTTAACACTAACCGGCAATCCACCTGCTTTTGCTGCTTGAATAATTTCTGCTGCAACTTCAGGATGTTTTATTAATCCGGCACCTTTTCCATTCGATGCGACGTTTTGTGCTGGGCACCCCATGTTTAAATCGATACCACGAAAACCAAGTTTTTTCATATCAATGCTCATCTGTTCAAAAAATACGGGTTTATCACCCCAAATATGAGCGACAATCGGTTGCTCATCTTCTGTGAACGTTAATCGACCACGTACACTGTCTTTTCCTACAGGGTGACAATAGCTTTCTGTATTTGTGAATTCTGTGAAAAATACGTCGGGTTTCGCAGCTTCACTAACGACGTGCCGAAATACAACATCTGTGACATCTTCCATGGGCGCTAATATAAAAAACGGCTTCGGTAAATCAAGCCAAAAGTTTTGTTCGTTACTCATATTATCTCCTCTTGTTGTAATATATAAAAACGATATAAGGATAGCAAAGTCCTATACCCATCATACATAGTATCATTTTTTTTCGTTTGATGCACAGAATCAATGATATGAGAATGTTCATCCACGGCTATTTGTTTATAATCTGTTTATTGATACTTGTTATAATCCTGTAGATGAAAAGTTTGTAATATAAAGTCGAATTGTGTTAACGAATCGATTATAGACAAACGACATAACGCATCCAAAGAACAGGGGGATAAGCAAGTGAACAAAAAGCAATGGATAAGCTCTATATTGGCTGCTGCTGTATTATCAAGCCCTATCATTATGCCGACCAAAGGATCGGCAGCGGCTTCCTTTATTGATATTGATGGCTCATATGCAAAGAAAGCGATTGTTGAGCTATTCGATCAGGGGATAGTGACCGGTGTCGGAGAGAGTAAGTTCTATCCTACGTCGAATATTACAAGGCAGGATTTTGCAATTATTTTAGCAAAGACATTAAAGCTGGATGTTTCGAACCCTCCTGCACTGCCAACCTTTCTGGACGTTCCCACAAGCAACTACGCATACAGCTATGTAGAGGCAGCTGTCAAAGCCGGATTGATTAAGGGCACAGGCAGTAATCTTTTCGGTACGGGGCAAAATTTATCACGTCAGGATATGGTCGTCATGTTCGTGAGAGCATTGGGAGTCAATCCTACGGGTAAAGCTGGAACTTTGCAATTTGCTGATAGTAGCCAAATTGCTGATTATTCCAAAGATTTTATAGCTGCTGCTGTGGAATATGGATTGATTACCGGATATAATAATTTTTTTAATCCTGATGCCAAAGTAGATCGTCAGGCCGTAGCTCTAGTAGCCTCTAAGTTTCTGAAGTTTAAGGAGAACGGAAACACTGAGCAGCCCGCCTCCACCCCAACTGCTCAACCGAGTAAAGAGCCGGTAACAGTGCCTACTCCTGTTGTTGGAGGGTCTTCCTCTTCGCAAAGTGAGCATAGCAGCAATTCAGATACAAATGCACCTATGGTTGAAAGTACCAAGTTCGAGGCGATCGATAACTACAACGGGACACAAGATCAGCTTCGCGGGTTAGCGGGAGCCATTGGCGAGCAAGGAGCAGCGGTACAAGCCTACCTGTGGACGGATGCGAATGAGAACGGTGAAGTAGATGCCGATGAGTTAGGAACAGCCATCGCATTAGGCACCAGCGAAGCAGACGGATCTGTGAGTGCGGCCAATATTGGGGATCTGAACGCAGGAACGTATCGTTTCGTGATTACCGCTAAGGATTCATCCAATAATGAATCAGCGAAGAACGCTGCACATGCGGTTACGGTGACCTTAAGCAAAAACGAAGTTCCGGATACGAGTGCACCAGTAGTGGACGCAACTAAGTTCGAAGCGATTGACAACTACAACGGGACACAAGATCAGCTTCGCGGGTTAGCGGGAGCCATCGGCGAGCAAGGAGCAGCGGTACAAGCCTACCTGTGGACGGATGCGAATGAGAATGGTGAGGTAGATGCCGAAGAATTAGGAACAGCCCTCGCATTAGGCACCAGTGCAGCAGACGGATCTGTGAATGCAGCCAATATTGGGGATCTGAACGCAGGAACGTATCGTTTCGTGATTACCGCTAAGGATTCATCCAATAATGAATCAGCGAAGAACGCTGCACATGTGGTTACGGTGACCTTAAGCAAAAACGAAGTTCCGGATACGAGTGCACCGGAAGTGGACGCAACTAAGTTCGAAGCGATCGACAACTACAACGGGACACAAGATCAGCTTGGCGGGTTAGCGGGAGCCATCGGCGAGCAAGGAGCAGCAGTACAAGCCTACCTGTGGACGGATGCGAATGAGAACGGTGAAGTAGATGCCGATGAGTTAGGAACAGCCATCGCATTAGGCACCAGTGAAGCAGACGGATCTGTGAGTGCGGCCGATATTGGGGATCTGAACGCAGGAACGTATCGTTTCGTGATTACCGCTAAGGATTCATCCAATAATGAATCAGCGAAGAACGCTGCCCATGCGGTTACGGTGACCTTAAGCAAAAACGAAGTTCCGGATACGACTGCACCGGTAGTGGACGCAGCCAAGTTCGAGGCGATCGACAACTACAACGGGACACAAGATCAGCTTCGCGGGTTAGCGGGAGCTATTGGCGAGCAAGGAGCAGCGGTACAAGCCTACCTGTGGACGGATGCGAATGAGAACGGTGAAGTAGATGCCGATGAGTTAGGAACAGCCATCGCATTAGGCACTAGTGCAGCAGACGGAGCTGTGAGTGCGGCTAATATTGGGGATCTGACCGTAGGAACGTATCGTTTCGTGGTTACGGCTAAGGATTCATCCAATAATGAATCGGCGAAGGACGCTGCGCATGCGGTTACGATTGAGCTTGTTAATGGTATTCTGACCACACCTACGGTTACTAGCTCTATATATGGCTTTGACGGAGGTGGCGGTTCAAAAACAAAACAACTGATAACGGGTTCTACACAATCGCGCATTCGCTTCGACTTTTTCTCCGGGGAAAGCTTTACGAATGCTGAAATTCAGGTAACGCTGGAAGGAATTACCTTTACCGCAAACGACTATTATACCATTAGTGGATGGACACATCCGACGAGTGATCAAATTAGCAATAATGGGCATACGTTAACTTTCACAGGAAGTAACATAGGTGTTTCGGATATCGCTTTTGAACTTCATAATAAAGTGATGCCGGCACCCGGGACCTATCTCATTAAGTTCAAAGCAGATGCGGATGGACCTGGAACAGCCAGATCTTATTCCGAGGAACAAGTCATTACCTTAATTATTTTGCCACCGGCTTAAACTAGAAGCTTCTCATGAGTTCTTTGAACTTGTGGGAAGCTTCTTTTTTATGAAAAATAGGATTGCTCAATATAGTCTAAATGAGTATTATGAGTAAGGTATGTTCATATAAAAATAGAGATAAACAGGATGGAGAGCACCATGAAAACAACACGTCAGAACGCATTGATTTTCTCGTTTACTTTTATGGCTTTTATTCTGGGTACGACGGAGTATATTATTGTTGGTTTACTCTCTCAAATATCCTCAAGCCTCGGAGTTACGCTTGCGACAGCCGGGGGATTGGTATCTGGCTTCGCGATTTCTTATGCCATTGGCACACCAATTATGATGTCCTTGTGCAGCCGTGTTCCGAAACGGATTACGATTCTTGTATCACTTGTATTGATTTTACTGCTAAATTTGTGGAGTGCTGTAACTGGAACTTACAGTATGCTGCTGGTGACTAGAATAGTTACTGCCATACTATGTGGCTTTGTTCTTTCTGTAGCCATTACGGTAGCGAATGAAGCGGTTGATCAGGAGAAGAGAGGCAAAGCGATTGCTACAATTTTGAGTGGCTTTGCTATTGCGAATGTTTTTGGTGTGCCGATTGGTACTTTCGTCGGGCAGTTTTTTAATTGGCCAGCAGCGTTTGTTCTGAATGGGATATTAGCTGGAGTTGCCATAGTCCTAAATTATATCTATATACCACGCCAATTACCGAAACCTGTGCCTAGCTCACTTAAGGATCAGATCGGATTGCTCACAAACGGCCGCATTATTCTTGCATTTCTCATTCCGGTTACGGCAGTGGGAGCCGTATTTGTGATGTACACTTACATTACACCTATACTGGAGCAAGTCATGAACGTTCCTAAAAGCTCGGTTAGCGGTGTGCTGTTTGTATACGGAATTGCCACGATTGTCAGCAACTGGATTGGTGGCAAGGTTGCGACCGGGAATGCGGTTAGTAAGCTGAGATTCGTGTTCCTTATCCAAGCTGTGGTCTATGTTATCTTTAGTATGACCGCATCTGTTTCCATTCTAGGAATGATTGTGCTAATGGCTCTAGCCATGATGTCGAGTATTGTGAGCGCCCCTGCGCAGCTCTATTTGATTGACTTAGCTAAGCAGTTCTCACCAAAAACGAAGGATCTTGCTGCCTCATTGAATCCAGTAGCCTCAAACCTGGGAATTGCAGGCGGGTCCGCGATCGGTGGAGTGGTTGCCGGGCATGGAGGATTAATCTCTCTTCCTGTAGCTGCTGCCATCCTGGCGATATTGGCCTGTGTGATTACGTTGATATGTTATAAGATGGATCATCAAAGCCAAGCAGCGGTCATCACTCAGCATCATAACTTAACCTAATGAGATGATATAAAATATCCCGGCTTCATACGAGTTCATTGAACTTGTGTGGAGCCTTTTTTATATGGAAAGCTTCAAAGCGTTGACTTCCTACAGATTCAGTGCTAAACTTATCTTAAGTTAAAGATATTTAAAGTGAAGATAAAAACTCGATGCTATCCACCAAAGAGCTTGTACAGTAGAAAAAGATCTTTTTTTTAAGTAATATCTTAACATTAAGATAATTAAACTAAACTTTCTTGTTCTTGGGAATTATATTACGAGTCAAAATCAACTAAACATTAGGAGGGTATAACAATGAGAAACTTAAAAGGGATTCACCACGTTACAGCCATCACAAGCAGCGCAGAGAAAAATTACGAGTTTTTTACTTACGTGTTAGGTATGCGTCTAGTGAAGAAAACAGTTAATCAAGATGATATTCAGACGTATCATTTGTTTTTTGCAGATGATAAGGGCAGCGCCGGAACAGATATGACCTTCTTTGATTTTCCTAACATCCCTAAAGGGGTTCATGGAACTAACGAGATTGCGAAAACATCCTTCCGGGTACCAACAGATGCTTCATTAGACTACTGGGTTAAGCGTTTTGATCGGCTTGCAGTGAAGCATACCGGCATTAAAGAGCAATTCGGCAAAAAGACATTATCCTTCGTAGATTTCGATGATCAACAGTATCAACTTATTTCAGATGAATTGAATAAAGGTGTCGTATCAGGTACACCGTGGCAAAAAGGACCTATCCCTTTGGAGTATGCAATAACTGGTTTGGGACCGATCTTTGTACGAATTGCTGATTTCAACTACTTCAAAGAAGTATTGGAGAAAGTGATGTTGTTTAAAGAAATTGCTCAGGAAGAGACGTATCATTTATTTGAAGTTGGCGAAGGCGGAAACGGTGCACAAATTATTGTAGAGCATAATGAGTTCTTACCGAATTCACGCCAAGGTTTTGGGACTGTTCACCATGCTGCTTTCCGTGTAGAGGATCGTGCGATGCTGGACGAGTGGACAGAGCGTTTTGAAGGCTTTGGATTCCAAACTTCAGGATATGTAGATCGTCACTTCTTCGAGTCGTTGTATACACGTGTTGCACCACAAATATTGTTTGAGCTTGCCACTGACGGGCCAGGATTTATGGGAGATGAGGAATATGAGACCGTTGGCGAGAAGCTTTCATTGCCACCTTTCTTGGAACCTAAACGTGAGCAAATTGAGAAGTTAGTCCGTCCTATTGATACCGTTAGAAGTACGATCGACTTTGTGAAAGAGTGAAGAAGGGGCTGAGGAAATTGATTTCAATTGATCCAAAGCACAACAGTGAGCGGGAAAATTACAAATTATTAATTGGCACTATTATTCCTAGGCCAATAGCCTTTGTCACAACACAATCAGAAGAGGGTCTCTTAAATGGTGCACCTTTTAGCTATTTTAATATCGTTTCGTCTAATCCTCCAATGGTTTCATTGGCAATTCAAAGACCAGCAGGGCGTTTAAAAGATACAGCCCGTAATATTTACGATAATCAACAGTTTGTTGTGCATATTGTAGATGAGGAGAATGTTGCGAAGATCAATCAGACTGCAGCCACATTACCTGCTTCTGAAAGTGAAATTGAATTGGCGAATCTTACACCGATTCAAAGTACAAGTGTAGCTGTGCCTGGCGTTTTGGAAGCGAAGGTGCGGATGGAGTGCAAGCTTGTTCAAGCAATTCCTCTAGGGGGCGAAGAACCTGGGAGTGACTTGTTTATTGGCGAAATTGTTCAATTCCATATCGATGAATCGATCTATCAGGAGGGGCATATTGACCCGAGAGTTCTAAACGCTGTGAGCCGCTTGGCGGGAAATAATTACGCAACCCTTGGAGAGATTTTTACAATAGATAGGCCGGAATAAGCAACTATAGAATAGACCTGCTAGTAAGCAATGAAGCCTACTTAGCAGGTCTTTTTGTGTACCGAAGCTACAGCTCGTCCGCAACCCCCAACAAAGCAATCCCTAGAATCACAACGATAATAACGGCATATTGTGCCTTGCTTAGTTTTTCTTTGAGGAAGATTCGCGATAATATTACGGAAAAAATGCTGTATGAAGCAATAAGTGGTGCCGCGATAATCGCGTTGCTGGACATAGCAAATACGTAGAAGAATTGTCCGGTCGTTTCCAGAATGGCTGCGAAGCCCTTATCCCGTTCTTTAAATAGGTTGAACTTTACCTTTTTTAAAAATTTCAGGTATGTAAAAGACAAGATGGCACATATAAAGAAGGTGTATTCATACGCGAGCAGAGCTGCTTTTTCGCTAATCAGGCTGAGTTCATCCAAATAAATAGCATCGGCAAAGGTGCCAAGTCCATCGATTAGGCAGTATAGGATTGGAAAAATGATGGCGATCACACCAATCTGATATTTTTTATCAATCTGTGCGGCACTTTTTTGAAGCGCTTGGTGTTCTGCTTTCTTTTCCAAGATGGCGATCCCGATAATGCCCAAGGTGATAACGGCAACACCAACGATTTCAAGCGCCCCTAGCTCATGGGTGAAAAAGATAAATAATAATATCGTCGTTACAGCGCCTGATGAATTTTGTACGGGGGAGGCAATGGATAACTCAATATATCTAAGTCCAATATAACCAACTGTCATCGACAGGATATAGAGTGCAGACACAGGGAAATATCGGATTAAGTCCATAGGATCAAAGGTTAATCCTTGAATGAGCATATAAGCTGTTGCGTGAATACCCATGACTATCCCCACGATAATGACAATCTTAATATGGCTATACCGATCCTGACTATCGGTCCCCTTTTTATAAAATAAGTCAGCCCCTCCCCAAGCGAAGGCTGTTAATAATGCAAACATAAACCACATGATCATTGCTCCTTGCTGTAGATTAAAATCCCCGCCGATTATACCAGATTAGATTCTACACAGGGTGCTCATTTCGTCACACATAAAAAATACACCCGCTAGAATCGACTGGACAAACCAAAGGTTTATCAAATGTCTATTCTAAAGGGTGTACTTCATAACATAACAGAGGGGTAAGGCGTTCTAGCTTAACGTAGAGTTTTCAATGCGCCACTCCAAGCCAAGACTTGATCCAGCATCCCATTAAGATTGGTAAGATGCAGATCCGCCGGTTTAAACACAGTTCCGTTCTCGAAATCAGTGAACAGTGACAATGCAGGGTGTACACGAACGTCTGCTACAGATAGTTCTCCCAAGATTCCGCGTAGATGTTCAGCTGCACGAGCGCCCCCTACGGAACCATAACTTACGATACCTGCTGCTTTATTATTCCAAGCTTCACGGGCATAATCGAGCGCATTTTTCAGTGATGCAGAAATACTATGATTATATTCTTGTACGATAAATACGAAACCGTCTAGTGTAGCAAGTTTAGTGTTCCATGCTGTTGCTTGTTCAGTTGCATCAGCCTCACCCAATAGTGGAAGCTTGAAATCTGCAATATCTATGATCTCATAATTAGCATCCCCGCGTGCATCCGCAATCTTTTTAACCCATTCTCCTACTTGCGGGCTTAAACGACCTTGACGAGTACTTCCAAGAATAATACCGATGTTTAATTTTGACATTGTTTGTTCCTCCTCAAATTTTGTTCTACCAAATAGTTTGTCTAGAAATCCCATGAAGTACACAACCTTTAAAAATTATTTATCTCAAGAGTAGTAAACTCTGGTTGTCTTTAAGTTAAGTATCTTTAAGATGAGATAATAATACCGCACATAGTGTGCTTTGTCAAGCAACTTTATAATAGTTAGTTTATAGCTTTGCTTCACCTTTACAAAATTAGTTGTTAGGAATATAATTGTTTAAGCAACTATTAAAACAGTGTTAATTGAGAAGGGATACGATCATGACGACAAAGCATAACCAATCCGAGCTTACGTTAGGATTTATGATGGGCACGACTTATCGTAAATTAAGCATGTTATTTCAAAGTGGGCTGAAAGAACATGATATAACACCGGAGCAATGGTCAGTCCTTTTTCATATTGACAGAACGGAAGGTTTGATTCAGAAGGACATTGCTAAGCGCTCTGGTAAGGATAAGCCAACTACAACGCGAATTCTGGATCATTTGGAAGGAAAGGGACTGATCTACAAAAGAACCGGCGAGAACGATCGGCGTTCTTTTAAAGTCTATATTACGGAAAAAGGAAGGTCTCTGGTGAAGGAAACCGTTCCTATTGAAGATAAGGTGACAGAAGAGATTATGAACTGTATTTCTAGTAAGGAATATGAGTTGCTCATGGAATTGCTGCTAAGAATAAACAATCATGTAGATCAAATAACAGATGGAGAGTAGGAAGGCAAGTTATGTTAGAACAACAAGAACTACGTACGAAATTATGGACCAAATCTTTTATTGCTTTAACGATTAGTGCTTTATTTTTATTTATGAATTTACAGATGCTGTTATCTTCATTTCCGTCTTACGTAAAAAGCGAATTTCAGGCCGGAGATATCATGGTCAGCCTCGTTACCAGCGTCTTTGCATTAACTGCGATCGCTTCACGTTTTATGACCGCTTTTCTGATGCGGAAGGTTAGCCGCAATGTATTATTATATATTGGTTTAGTAATTGCCGCCGCTATTACCGGCCTTTATGTTGTAGCAGATTCCATTGGCTCGCTGCTGCTGATGCGTGTGGGCTATGGGATTGGATTCGGGATTGCCAGCACGATTATTCCAACGATTGTTTCGCAGATTATTCCGAGCAAAAGAATGGGTGAAGGGATAGGATATTTCGGTTTATCTACCAGCCTGGCGATGTCGATCGGTCCAATGATTGGTTTGAATGTGATGAAACAATCGGGTTTTGGAACACTGGCTATGATCGGTATGGTAACCTTACTTCTTGCCTTTCCAGTACTTTTATTTTCTCGTTCACTTCCAGCGCAACCGAAAAAAAAGCCTACCCCAACTCAAAGCGAATCCACCAAACCTCTCAAGGTTCCATTTAATACAAAGTTAGTATTGCCCGCCATTCTAAACGTCATGTTGGCAATTACCTACGGGGGATTGCTAAGCTTTATCGCTTTATTCGGCGAATCAGTTCATCTGGAGCAAGTGGGTTTGTTCTTTTTATTTAATGCGGTTACGATCATCATTATAAGACCTATCTCCGGCAGATTATTTGATAAAAGAGGACCAGCTTCTGTCCTAATCCCGGCGGCGGTTTGCGTCGTTGCAAGCTTAACTGTGCTTTCTTATACTACCTCTATGCCAATGCTCATCGTTTCTGCACTGCTATATGGACTTGGCTTCGGCGCTATTCAGCCAACGATCCAGGCTTGGATGCTTCGCACCTCAACTCCAGCACAATATGGTATGGCCAACAGTATGTTCTATAACTCAACGGATTTGGGTGTAGCCAGCGGAGCCATTATTCTGGGGGCAATCTCGGCAGCAACTGATTATGGGATAATGTATCGTTATTCGGCTGGGTTTATGGTGTTGTTCCTTATCGTGTATGTGGGAATTCAGATTAACAAGGCTAGAGTGAATCCATCAACCTTAAGTCAATAGGGTTCGGAGATTAAGCCAATCTTTATCTACTATTCATATTATTTTAAGCTAAGAGGGTTATAGTAATCACATAACCCCCTTATAATATAGACTTTGACCCTGCCGGACGTTGGCAGGGTCCTTTTTTTGTGTATGAAGAGAAGAAGTACATTATGTCGATGCACTTTTCTGGCAGGATGGATTATGCTTAGAAGAATAGGAATCGAAGGGGGAGAGATTTGCGGATGAATATGACATGGAACTTAGATAGTTTATATCCTTCCTTTGAATCGGAGCAGTTAAAAAGGGATCGCAAGCTACTGGACCAGCATATACAAGATTTAAAGCGGTGGGCTGAGCACCATTTGAAAGTAAAAGACGTTACAGCCATGTCTGTGGAGGGCTTTTTAAGAATTTATAATGATTATAAAAGCATATATGTATGCTTGTTAGCTTATGCAGAGTTAACACTCAGCGCAGATAGTTGCTACGAGGAAGCCATGAATCTTGCTGATGATATTGAGGAGGCCAATTCAGAAATCATAGGGGTAGTTGTGGCTTTTAAGCGCTGGTTTAGCACTTGTGATCATATGGATGAGCTTATCGTTAGCTCACCTTATCTAATGGAGCATCAATTTTGTTTGCGAGAACTCCTGTTACAATCCCGCTATGAGTTAAGCGAAGAACTTGAAATGGCTATAGCCAAAATGCAGAGTACAGGATCCAAAGCATGGAGCAGACTGTATATGGAGAGGACTTCAAGTGCACTTGCAGATTTAGTGGTAGATGGGGAAACTAGTCAAGTGACACTTGCGGAGCTAAGAAGTATGGCTTATGAGAATAATGCCAGCTTAAGAAAAGCTGCTTATGAAGCAGAGGCAGAAGCCTGTAGTCTTATTGCTGAGGTCTGCGCAGCCAGCTTAAATGGCATTAGTGGTGAGGCGGTGACGATTTATGGCATGCGGGGTTATCAATCTTCTCTGGAAAAAGTGTTAATCGCTTCGAGAATGGACAGTGAGACTTTAGCCGCTATGCTCACTGCTCTTCGGGAGAGCCTGCCAGCCTTTCATACCTATTATCAAAAGAAAGCCGAGCTGCTGGGACATCCGGCAAAGCTGCCTTTTTACGATATTTTTGCACCAGTCGGTGTAGAAAACGGGAAAATTACATACGCTAACGCCAAAGATACAATCATCTCGAGCTTCGCAACCTTTAGTGAGGAACTGTCTTGTTTTGCTCAGAAGGCTTTTGATCAGCAATGGATTGATGCAGAACCTAGATCAGGCAAAGGGGGGTATGGACTTTGCATTGATATTTTTCCGATTGGCGAGAGCAGAATTATGACCCAGTTCACCGGAAATGCCATAGATATTAGTATCCTTGCCCATGAGCTCGGCCATGCCTATCATAGCTCCTGTCTGGCTAATGAAACGATGCTGAATACGGATTACCCGATTCCGATTGCTGAAACGGCTTCGATTTTTTGTGAGACGATAGTGAACCATGCCATAATTACAAATTCAACGGAGAAGGAAGCTCTGCTTATTCTGGAGAGAAGTATTTCTGATGCCGGTTATTATCTTGTAGACTTTTATGCCCGTTATTTATTTGAGATCAAATTATATGAGAGAAGAGCATTAGGCCCGCTGTCTGTTCAAGAGCTAAATGAATTGATGATTGCCTGTATGGTGGAAGCCTATGGTGAGGGCATTGACCCGGGTACAATCCATCCGTACATGTGGATGAACAAAGCTGGATATTTTATGGCTAGTAATGAATTTTTGAATTTTCCGTATTCCTTTGGTTTGTTATTCTCTAAAGGGCTGTACGCGGAATATTTAAAGAGGGGCGAAGAGTTCGCCCCTAAGTATCGCCAGTTCCTTAGGGATACGAGCAAACATAATATTGTTGATGTAGCAAAAACAATGGATCTAGATGTTCACTCCGTCGACTTCTGGAGAAGTGCGTTGAAGCTGATAGAGAGCGATATTGGGGTGTTCATCGCTAAAGCCTAAACAACTCTCCAATTATGGTCACAGGCAGCTTCAATTTGGCCATGCTTTTCAATGTAGTCCGTGACAATTTCAGATATGTCGATCATAATTTCTTGAACAATCGCTTTACCCTTATACATCTCATAATCTCCGCCACCGCTGGCTCTATAATTGTTCATAACAACCTCATATTCTTTAGAGTCCTCTATAGGCTGTCCTTGGTACAGCAGATGGAGGACTCTTTCGCCTGCAGGTCTAGCGGTATCAAGCTCGTATTGTATTCCTTCCCACATATCATAATTGTAATGCTGCGGTTTAGGCTCGATGTAGGCGGGGTTAACGATTATTATTCCGTTCTCGTCTTGTTGGAAATAGTTAGCGGTTTGTTCTAAGGCCTCTCTAATATCTTGTCCTGTCAGTCTTAGGACGGTTAAGGTGTTGGGATAAATGAAGTTCGATAAAATGTCTCTGCGTGTGATGGTTTCGCTGAAACCCTTGCAATCGTTACTGAGTAAGGCTGCTGTAGAAATATCTACGCCAGTAGCCTCCATTTGTACCTTATTCATAAATTCTATAAAAGGGTGGTCAGCTAAGCGGCATTCATCAGCACTGGAAATAGACAGGTCCCCGATAACCGTTCCTATTCTCTCATCCAGCCAAGTTTGTGTTTCTGATTCAAGAGTACTGCTCAGCTCTAGGATTATTTCATCTGCAGCTGTTGTCTCATTAGCGTTAAGGAGCTCGGCATGTTTACGCTGAATCTTCCAGTGTGTATTTTCTTTTTGGAAAATAACCGAAATTTTACCGAGGGAAAGTCCATTACAACCAGGTTGTATGATTGTAACACCGTTCAACTCCCCAGCTATGGAGCGGTGCTGATGTCCGGTAATTAGCACATCTATGCCCTCTACCTCTGTACACATGGCGTAGGCTTGATTCTCCCCCGTTAGTCTTTCTACAGGTTCTCCACTGCTTAGATCGCGTTCGAATCCGCCGTGGTAAGCTACAACGAGCAGATCAGGCTGCTCTTCTGCCCGTATAATGGCACACCAATGCTTTACAGTCTCTAGCGAATCCTCAAATTGAAGCCCTTCAATATGGCTAGGGTTCTCCCAGTGGGGGATGTAATGCGTCGTAACCCCTAGAACGGCTACTTTGATTTTATCTACCCATTTGATGATATAGGGTTTACCAAAGGCGGGTTGATTTGTCGTGTTATCTATAATTCCAGCTGATAACCAAGGAAAGCGGGAATCCTGAACGGCTTTATTCAGCAGAGTTTTGCCAAAATTGAATTCATGGTTGCCAATAATTGCAGCGTCATATTTCAATTCATTTAGTGCAGCTATACCCGGATTCAGCTCATTACTATAATGTGTAGCTGCATAATAAGTTAACGGTGTGCCTTGAATAAGATCACCGTTATCTATAAGGATCAGCTCAGGAGTATGGGATCTTTCTTGTTTAATGAGGGTAGCAATTGTTGCTAAGCCTGCTGGTCGTTTCTCCCCCGTGCGGTAATCGACGGGCCCAAAATGTCCATGTACATCACTTGTTACGAGGATTTCACAGGTTATTGAATTCTCTTTATTCATAGGTAGCCCCTCCTGATAATAAGTTCAGACCTCATTCTAGCAGATAATTGGCTAACTTTAAGAGATTGGAATAAATTTTACATATATTTGATGCTTGGTTGCTATTGATTTAATAAAACACATCTATAGTTTAGAAGTACTCAAAAATAAAAATAGAAAACAGTGGAGGTCTTTCGTTTGAGAAAAATCAGTAAATTCGTATTGCCGCTAATGATGTCTATTACATTGCTTAGTGGTTGTGGCGCTAACAACACTACAAATAATGCAAACCAAGGATCGACAGAAGGGGCAAATGCACCGAAGGAAACGGCAGCTCCTGTAGCAGAGGGTTATGTTCCAGAGAAGCTTACTGTACAATTTGTTCCTTCTCAAAATGCAGATACGCTCGAAGCTAAAGCGAAACCTCTTGAAAAATTACTGGGTGACAAGCTCGGTATTCCTGTAGAAGTAAGTGTCTCTACTGATTACAACACCGTTATCGAAGCTATGGCCTCTAAAAAAGTGGATGTAGGTTTCCTTCCTCCAACTGCTTACGTGTTAGCTAAAGAAAAAGGAGCAGCTGAGGTTATTCTTCAGGCTCAACGTTTTGGTGTAAATGATGAAACCGGTGGTCCAACAGATGAATTAGCGGATTTCTATAAATCTATGATTATCGTCAAGAAAGATTCTGCGATCAAATCGGTTGCCGATTTGAAAGGTAAAAAAATTGCCTATCAAAACGTTACATCCTCTGCAGGATTTGTATGGCCGGCTGCAACGCTTATGGATGCGGGACTTGATCCGCTGAAGGATGTACAAGCCATTACGGTTAAAGGTCATGATCAAGGCGTGCTTGCTGTGCTGAATGGTGACGTAGATGCAGCAGCTATTTTCCAAGATGCCCGGAACACGGTCGTTAAGGATTATCCAAAAGTATTTGAAGATACTCAAGTTCTCGCCTTTACTGATAAAATTCCTAACGATACGATTTCGGTCCGTTCAGATATGAATAAAGAATGGATTGAAAAAATCCAGCAGGCATTCATTGATATCGCAGCTGACACAGAAGGCCATGAGATTATCAAAGACATTTACTCTCATGAAGGTTATGTGAAATCACAAGACAGCAACTTTGACATTGTTCGCGAATACAACAGTAAAGTAAAAACAGAGTAGAACAGGCCATTCAAGGATACAACGATGTTGGTGTATAACAGGCATTAAGGATAGCCAGCTCCGGATTCCCCCCCGGATCTGGCTATCTCTTTTATACGAATATACGAAAACACATAAAGGGATGATTTCATGATAGAGCTTCGTAATGTATCCAAAACGTATCTAAACGGAACCAAAGGATTAAACAACATTAACCTGACCATTCCAGCCGGAGAATTTGTAGCTATTGTTGGTCTTTCGGGAGCAGGGAAGTCGACCTTGCTGCGTTCCATTAACCGGCTTCATGATATTTCCGAAGGTAATATTCTTATTAACGGGCAGTCCATCACGAATGCAAAAGGAAGCCGGCTACGAATGATCCGTAGGAATATCGGAATGATCTTTCAAAGCTTCAACTTAGTGAAACGTACGACTGTGCTTCGTAATGTTTTGGCAGGACGGGTGGGCTATCATTCCACACTGCGGACGATACTTGGCAGATTCCCACAAAAGGATATCGATTTAGCCTTCGAATCCCTTGATCGGGTAAATATCGCCGAGAAGGCCTATACACGTGCAGATCAGCTATCTGGAGGTCAGCAGCAACGTGTAGCTATTGCCCGTGTTCTTGCGCAGGAGGCACAGATTATCCTCGCAGATGAACCTGTAGCTTCACTAGATCCGCTCACAACCAAGCAGGTTATGGATGATCTAAAGAAGATTAATATGGAACTCGGGATTACAACCATTGTGAATTTGCATTTTATTGATCTGGCTAGAGAATACGCTACCCGGATTATCGGGCTCCGGGCAGGAGAGGTTGTCTTCGATGGTCCTGTATCAGAGGCAACCGATGAGAGGTTTGCTGAGATTTACGGCAGACCGATTCATCAGGATGAGTTGTTAGGTGAGCCTGTACTCGGAGGCGTGTGAGATGAGTGTGAATGCAGAGAAGCTACATCCCAAACCGCCAAGGAAGATAAAACATTATTTCACAGCCATTATATTAGTAGTATTACTGTGGAGAAGTGCTGTCTTAACCGATTCATCCTTCGGGGAGCTGATCTCCGGTCTGCCGAATATGCTTGATTTGCTTAAGGAAATGTTTCCCCCGAACTGGGGGTATTTTGACAACATTATAGATGCGATGCTGGAGACGATCCGGATGGCGCTGGTTGGCACAACGTTTGGTGCCATTCTTGCGGTTCCGGTTGCGCTGTTGTGTGCAAGCAATATTACGCAAAGCCGTTGGCTTCATTATCCGGTTCGTATGCTGCTGAACCTGATCCGTACGATTCCCGATCTGCTGTTGGCTTCTATCTTTGTGGCTATTTTCGGCCTCGGTGCGCTTCCTGGGATATTTGCATTGACGATATTTTCGTTGGGGCTGATCGCTAAGCTTACCTATGAAACGATGGAGACGATTGATCAAGGACCTTTGGAAGCAATGACTTCAGTGGGGGCTAATAAGATTCAACGCATTATGTTCGGAGTCATTCCACAGGTACAGGCTCATTTTATGTCTTATGTCCTATATGCCTTCGAGATTAATGTTCGTGCTGCGGCGGTTTTAGGTCTGGTAGGAGCGGGTGGGATCGGCCACTATTATGAAGTCACCCTAGGCTTTTTGGAATACGATAAGACTTGCACCATCATCTTGTTCACATTAGCAGTAGTACTGATTATTGATTATGTAAGCACTAAGCTGCGGGAGAAATTAATATGAGTAAATCATGGAATACCCTTGTCCCTAAACCCCGTAAAAATCGTTTTCGTTGGCTGATTTATGTAGCCCTAGCCGCGTTATATATTTGGGCTTTTTCGGGAGTGCCGTTTAATGGATTCAAAGAAACCGCCGGGATCATTACTAAAGCAATTTTTGCCGGGATATTCTCACCTGACTGGGCCTTCGTTTATTTACCAGATGGGGAGGATCTCCTGCGGGGATTGCTCGAGACGTTAGCTATTTCAATCCTAGGCACTTTTATCTCGACCTTTTTATGTATTCCTTTTGCATTTTGGGCTGCAGTTAACATGAGCAAGGGAAAGGTAATTTCAGGTTCCGGCAAGCTGATGTTGAGCTTTATACGAACCTTCCCTGAGATTATTATGGCTTTGTTATTTATCAAGGCTGTTGGACCGGGTTCTTTTGCAGGTGTGCTGGCTCTGGGACTACATTCGGTGGGCATGCTCGGCAAATTGTTCGCGGATGAGATTGAGAATATCGACAACGGTCCACTCGAAGCTTTAATTTCTTCTGGTGCCAGCCGCATGCAGGTATTGTGGTTTGCGGTGTTGCCGCAGGTACTGCCGGGATTCTTATCCTATACCTTATATAGATTCGAAATTAACGTTCGTTCGGCTACGATTCTAGGTGTGATTGGAGCAGGGGGGATCGGCACACCGTTAATCTTCGCGCTCAGTTCACGGAATTGGGACCGCGTGGGGATTATACTGCTAGGTATCATTGCGATGATCACAATTATTGATTTGATTTCCGGCAAGATCCGGAAGAAGCTGGTGTAACCGAGTTGCATAATGATATGTGAGACAAAGACCTCCTTAGGGTATGAACCGAACCTAGGGGAGGTCTTTTATGATATGATCCATACTATATTGGACCATTCGAAAATGTATGAAAAAGTAATAATTATTTTTTCTGAAACATATGTTGGTCTATCCGACTTGTACCAAAGGAGTTGAAGGTTTGGAATCTGCGCTTATTGGCAGCTTTGTATCGGCAATGGCTACCGTTCTTGGAGCATTTCCGATCCTGTTCGTGAAGAGGTTATCCGAGAAGTGGAAAGATATCCTCGTAGCCTTCACTGCGGGGATTATGGTGTCCGCCTCCACGTTTGGACTCATGCCGCAATCGATCAAAGAATCGGGGATTATCGCTTTAACCTTGGGCTTGATTACCGGAGTGCTGCTGCTTGATTTAATTGAAAATAACATCCCACATATCGATGTGGAGAATAAGCCCGGTTATACCAATATGGATTCAAAAGCGCTGCTTGTTATGATTGCGCTGTTCATCCACAACATACCAGAAGGCCTCAGTACAGGTTTCAGTTATGCCAGCGAACAGGCCAGTTTAGGTCTTACCGTGGCGATTGCCATTGGCGCACAGAATATGCCGGAAGGTTTGATTCTTGCGGTCTTTCTGATGAATTCGCGAACTAGCAAGCTAAAAGCCTTAGGAATCGTTACACTTACCGGCTTGATGGAGATG
Organism: Paenibacillus sp. FSL R10-2778; assembly: GCF_038593035.1. Classification (NCBI taxonomy): domain Bacteria; kingdom Bacillati; phylum Bacillota; class Bacilli; order Caryophanales; family Paenibacillaceae; genus Paenibacillus; species Paenibacillus sp. FSL R10-2778. Next base: position 1,187,354 of record NZ_CP151956.1, read on the forward strand.
GTATCTGCGGTGATCGGGTATTTTACTGCTAGTTACCTGCATAATGTTGTGGGTTATGGTCTAGCTTTTGCAGCCGGGGCTATGCTCTTTATCGTTTACAAGGAGCTGATTCCGGAGAGTCATGGCCATGGTTATGAGCGGCCTTCGACGTATTCGTTTATTTTTGGATTATTGATCATGGTGTACATCACGCAGATATTTGGGTGAGCAAATATAAGGATTTTCCTTGAGTCTTGTCGAACAAGATTAATTATGTGACGACACATAAACTTGAAAAACTACCATTTTACACTTTACTTATTTTTATCGTTGCTGGATCTATAGGAGCGGGGTAATTTTACCCTCGTTCCTTTTTGGCGTTGATGGCAGTGCTCCATGGAGTAACGGCTGCGCTGATCCTGGTTGTGATTGGAACCATTGCTTTTGTGTTCATTAATAGAAGCAGTAAGTGCATTTTGTTGGTGGTGGTTTTTCGTTTCTATACCCTTCTGTATATGTAATATACGTACATTACATAGTTTGCAGATTGCACTGGATGTCGGAGTGATCGGGGTGTTGGTGTTCATCGCAATGATGGGTATGTTGAATAAAGTGGATGATAGTCGAAAATAACACGGTGTATATTAAAAAATACATTGTGATTTGTTAGATTATGTTTTACTATAGGTAAGTATTTCCATAGCATACATATTTAATGAGGAGAAGATTATCTGCGGTTTTCTTTCTACTACAGGAGCTCCTATTTTTGAAGAAGGTTGTGGGAGGTATTCAGCGAAAGGTATGAAAAAGTTATTTGGTTCAGAAGAATCTTACTGAGATAATCCATTAGTAACCCAACGAGTAACCTAATGTTTTACATACTAAGGGATGCATCAATTACATCTAGGGGGTAATATGTTTATGCAAGTGAAGAAGTCTGTATTTATCAGTTCATTAGTAGTATGCAGCTTAGTGTTCGGGGTAGTTGGAGCAGGAGCAGCAAATGGTATCACAAAGATTCAAGCTGCTTTAAATTCAAATATCAAGTTTAAAGTTGATGGCAATTCATGGCAACCAAAAGATGGTAATGGAAAGAATCTCTCCGCGCTTGTCTATAACGGTACTACCTATCTACCATTACGTTCTACAGCAGAGGCTCTTGGTGTCAACTTGTCGTTGAACAGCGCAACACAAGTGATTTCACTGGATAGTGGTTCTGCAAACGGGATTCCTTATAATGATGCGACGACTTCAGTCGCAGCTCCGAGTACAAGCACATCATCGACTCCAGTCGCATCTCCAAGTACAAGCACATCATCGACTTCTAGTGATATCAAGGTACTTTCTGGAACTACATCACAAATGACTAGCAAATTAAAGGAACAAGCTGTGATTCTTCTTAAAATGTACGGAGATTCCCTATTAAGTGGAGATACTTCCAACTACGCCGCTTATTTATCGAAAAATGTATCTACTTCTCGTGAAAATTCGGGAACTTCTTTGGGGGATGACTACTTTATAGATAATTATTCTGATTTGGTAACAGGCACAAAGAAAGCGAATTCGGCATCAACTCTCAAGTCTTTTGCAAAGGCTTTACAGGATGTTAAACTTTCTGATATTGAGGTTGGGCTTATCAGTGATAAAAATGAGTACTTCCAACGTTTCAGCTTCTCTTTTCAGCCGAAAGACTTTAATGCTCTCAGTACTGTTAACGTCTATTTTTCATATGATGTAGAGACCTATAACAGTAGCACTTATATATTGTCCGAAGCCTACGTAGACTAGGAACTCGAACAAAAATATCTTTCAATCAAGCCTATTCCTCAGAATAGGCTTTTTATTTTGGCTTTAAAGTTGACTTCATTCTAATGAGTGCAATTGATCTCCAAGCTTTAATCTAAAATGTTAAAAAAACGGCCAATGAAGTGCCAGAGCAGCATAAGCTGCCTGATCTCATTGGCCGTATTGCAGAAACGGCTTCCACCTCTAAAAGTACGGTAATGCCGTTTCCTCTTGTTTAGTCCACAATTATCCCCGCAGAATTGCCTCAATTTGCTCTAGCTCTTCAGCGCTAAGCTCTGGGGCATTTAAGGAAGCGACGGCATCTTCAATCTGGCTTACCTTACTTGCGCCGATCAATGCAGAAGTTACTTTGTCTCCACGGAGTACCCAAGATAACGCTAGCTGAGACATTTTTTGTCCACGTGCAGCAGCAATCTCGTTCAGTTTGCGAACCTTGCCGATCGCCTCTTCGGTAATGGCATTCTCAGACAGGAATACACTTGGACCAGCGGCACGGGAATCAGGAGCGATTCCGTTTAGATAGCGATCGGTCAGTATGCCACCTTGTAGCGGGGAGAACACAATGGAGCCGATGCCTTCTTCAGACAATACATCCTGCAAGCCATCTTCAATCCAGCGGGACATCATGGAATAGTTTGGCTGATGAATCAGGCATGGCGTGCCTAGTCGACGCAGAATTTGTGCCGCTTCGCGTGTTTGTTCAGGTCCGTAATTCGAAATCCCGACATACAGCGCTTTACCTTGGCGTACCACGAGGTCCAGCGCAGCCATGGTTTCTTCCAGTGGTGTATTTGGATCTGGACGGTGGTGATAGAAAATATCAACATAATCCAGTCCCATACGTTTTAAGCTTTGATCTAGGCTGGAGACGAGATATTTTTTGGAGCCCCATTCACCATAAGGACCAGCCCACATATAATAACCAGCTTTAGTAGAGATAACCATCTCATCACGATAAGGGGTCAGATCCTTTTTAAGAATTTGGCCAAAACTTTCTTCGGCGGAGCCTGCGGGTGGACCGTAATTATTGGCAAGGTCAAAATGAGTGATTCCAAGATCAAAAGCTCTTCTTACCATGGCGCGGCCATTCTCAAATAAGTCGTTGCCGCCAAAGTTATGCCATAGACCAAGCGAGATCGCTGGCAGGAGTAGACCGCTCTTTCCGGTGCGATTATATTTCATATTGTCATATCTGGTAGCGCTTGCGTTATACATGATTTATTCCTCCTATAAACACTTATTACTTAGTACGTTACGTCCTTATTGTAGCGAAAGATCGCGGACAAACGTATGTCAGCAAGGAAGAAGTTTATAGTACAATGTCATTTTCGAGATGACGGCTACGGTATTCTTTTGGCGAACAACCTTTCACCTTCTTGAACATCCGCGAAAAGAGTAAGGGGTCCTGATAGCCCACAGAACGTGAGATTTCACCAATCGTGCATAAGGTCTCTGTCAGCAGCTCGCACGCCTTAGCGATGCGGAAATTTAATAAATACTGCTGTGGTGGCATACCTATTGTCCGTTTGAACAAGGAGGATAAATATTTGCGATCCAGCTTGAGCGAAGAGGACATCATCTCAACCGAAATATTTTCACAATAATGTGTATGCAAAAAGTGCAGGCATTGCTCGACGTAAATACTCTTTTGACGTGGTAAAGGAAGTACATCTGGAACTGCTGGCACCGCTCGAAGTAACAGAGAAAAGAACTCATACATAATTGCTTTTAGAGGTAGATCCAGACTGTCCGAAGCTTCAGCTGCTTGTGTCAGGAGCTCGTATAATTTCGGCATAAGCTGTTCATCCATTGGAAAGATCGGGTGCTCAGGTGACAAGGCGGTTTTGGCCAAAATATAATCAACCTGCTCCCCGGTAAAAGCTACCCAAGAATAGGTCCATGGATTTGCAGTGTCTGCTGTGTAGGCAGTTACGATATGCGGATAGGTGAGAAAAGCTTGTCCTGGCCTAAGATAATGGGTCTGTTCACCCACAGTAACTTCACCTGTTCCTGCATGGATAAAATGTATTTTATATACGTCACGGACCCCAGGTCCAAAAAAATGTCCGGGAAGACACTGCTCCCGCCCCCAGTAATGGAGATGCAGGTCGGGATTGCCTCGGAAGGGACGCTCAGAATTATAGTTAAATATCGCCATGGATGATTCCTTCTCTTTCTTCTATAGAGTTAATCAAGGTAGTTGTACCCGCTTACTTTTATTATACAGCATATTTTAGAAGGAATATTAACTCGGAATTGCAGACAATTCAAAGATCGTAGTTTATCCCTGTCCAGTTTGGTTAAGTAAGCTATGAAGCTGAACGTATGAGCTAACTACATCAATAGGAGGTAATGGAGATGAATAAGAGAATAGTGGGTGTCTTTGCTGCCGAATACGAAGCTTCGCGAGCTATTGAGGAGTTGAAGCGTCAGGGCTGTAGGACAGAGGATATTTCGATTATCGCGAGAAATAAAGCGGATGAGGAAACTCTTAGAGACGAGTCAGGAACCGTGGCCCCGGAAGGTATGGCTACAGGTGCAGCTACTGGTGGCCTGCTGGGTGGAGTAACGGGGCTGCTGATGGGAATTGGCGCTTTGGCTATTCCTGGTATTGGACCTATTATTGCAGCCGGCCCTCTTGCGGCAACACTAGCCGGAGCGGCGATAGGCGCAGGCAGTGGCGGGTTAGTCGGCGGACTTATTGGCCTTGGCATCCCTGAAGAGGAAGCAGAGAGCTACGATAATTACGTGGATGAAGGTCATATTCTAGTAATGGCGGATGTGGAAGGCGAGCAGAAGGAGCAAGAAGTGAAACAAATCTTCGCAAAGTATAACAGCCTGAACGCAGAACGCTTTGAGAAAGTTGCTAATATAGATCCATTAGCGAGTGAACGTATTGGAAATAAATAAGAAGCAATTAGCATTCAGTGTAAAAAAACAAAACAGGCTATCTCACTAGCAAAGGATACTGCTAGTGAGATAGCCTGTTTTTTGTGGTTTTATAGAGAGACAGCATTTTGCCTAACGGTTAGCGCAGCCGGTATTTCTTTTCCTGGCAGGAAATGAATGCTGCGGATATAGCGGATCGTCCCGCTCTGTGCCCGCATAATTACCGAATGTGTCTCCGCGCGTTCTTTACCGATGAAACGGACGCCGTTCAGGAACTCACCTGACGTTACACCCGTGGCGGCAAAGAGGACGTCGCCCGTGCCAACCATGTCTTCCATGTATAGCACTCGCGTTGGATTGGCAATTCCCATGCGTACACAGCGCTGTAGCTCTACTGGTCCATCCGGGAGCAATCTGCCCTGCATTTCACCACCAAGGCATTTCAGTGCAGCGGCAGCAAGAACACCTTCGGGTGCTCCGCCGGAACCCATATATAAATCGACATCGCTGTCTGGCAGTGCAGCCGCAATAGCGCCAGCGACATCTCCGTGACCAAGCAGCTTAATTCGTACCCCGGCTTCACGCAGGCTATTAATCAGCTGCTCATGCCGTTTGCGATCCAGCACCATTACGGTTAACTCGGAGAGGGATTTGCCAGTGTAATGGCAGGCTTTTTGCAGAGTGATCTCTACAGGGTCCTCGAGTCTAAGCTTACCGGCAAGTTCAGGCCCGCAGGCTAACTTTTCCATATAAATGTCCGGGGCATGCAGCAGGCTGCCTTTATCTGCTATAGCAATAACAGATTGCGCATTATGCAGGCCACAGGCAACAACCTCAGTTCCTTCGAGAGGATCGACGGCTACATCGACAGAGGGACCTTTTTGGTTCCCGACTTTCTCACCAATATAGAGCATTGGAGCATCATCCATCTCTCCTTCACCTATCACAACAGTTCCGTCGATGGACACAGAATCGAACATGGAACGGATCGCAGTCGTGGCTGCATCATCTGCCGCATTTTTATCACCCCGTCCAATCCAACGAGCCGAGGATAAAGCACCTAGTTCAGTTACCCGTACAATCTCAAGGGCCAGTTCGCGCTCCATTCTAATTCCCTCCAGTGCATTCTATATATTTTGTAAACTGAAATTTAGATATAACCCATAATAATACCAGCGGTTTCTTCTATAGCCTTGTCAGTAATATCAATTACAGGACAGCCCAGCTTGTTGAACAATGAAGCGGCGTATTCCATCTCTTCGGTGATCCGCTCCAGACTTGCATATTGGGAGCCTGTCGGTAATCCGAGAACCTTAAGCCGCTCAGAGCGGACCTTCAGCATGTACTCGGGTTTCATGGTTAATCCGATAAGCCGGTTCGGCGGCAAGCTTAATAGTTCTTGCGGAGGACCAATCTCCGGGATAATTGGATAGTTAACGACTTTTTTTCCTCTATGGGCCAAAAAGATGCTAAGCGGTGTCTTTGAAGTACGGGACATGCCCAGCAGAACGATATCGGCTTTGAGCATGGCACCCAGATCACGGCCGTCATCACAGGCGACGGTGAATTCTATAGCTTCTATGCGGCGGAAATAATTCTCGTCGAGCTGGTGGAGAAGACCTGGCCGCTGCTGAGGAGCATCGTCGAAGGTATCAATGAAGGCCTGCATCATAGGGCCCATGATATCAACGATCCGTAAATCAAGACGTACCGCTTCCTCGCGGATCATTTCTCTTAATTCTGGCTGAACTAATGTATAGGCGACAAAACCTTTATGCTGAGCTGCTTCTTCCATAAGGTTGCGTAGCTCGTCTTCATGCCTAATATTGCCGTATCTTTTAATGGTGACCTGCTGATTCTGAAATTGGTGAATAACGGCCTGCACGACAGCCTCTGCCGTATCTCCTATAGAATCCGAGCATATCGTTATTAAGTTGGAAGATTGCTCGATGCTCATGGGTTCCTCCTGTTATCCTTTGGCTTCAAGTTCGAGGAGAAGTTTGATGATGGAGGTTTTTGTTAAACGTCCTACCACATCCAGTTTTGTACCGCCGTCTTCAGCGGCGCTGGGAACAACCACCGGCAAACTGTCTACCTCGTGAAAAATCATCTTATGTGCAGCTTCAAGCACCGGCTCATCCGGTGAAGTTGTGACCACTTTGGGCTGGCGCGTCATAACCATGCTTACGGGCATGGAGACTGCACCGGGGTTACCCAAGGTTACCTTTAAGAAATCCTTACGTGAAGCAACGCCCGTGAGTTTACCCTCTTCGTCACAGATAATAAGAGTGCCTACATCCTGTAGAAAAAGCGTAACTACGGCATCTTGAATAGTTGTGGTCTCACGGATAACTATAGGTACACTTTGAATTTCTTTGACCATCGTTTCCTGCAGCAGATAACCGCTTCCCTGACGACTGGATGATTTCAATCCTGGGAAGTACCCGACCTTCGGCTTGGCGTCGATATATTTGAGCATAACCAAAACAGACAGATCCGAGCGAATTGTTGGCCGGGTAAGATTCAAACTTTCGGCAATCTGTTCGCCGGTAATCGGAGCTCTTTTGTTAACGATATCGATAATCTCTATTTGACGTGATGTCAGTTCGATCACAATTCCCTCCACTTCCGATAAAAAAGGCATTCCTCTTTAGAAAAGAAGCGCCGTTAAGCGAATCCTCCTTTCATATATGAGTCATATTTAGCTGTGTTTAATTTAACTTGTTTATATAATACGCAATAGTGGTCATAAATGCAATATATAGTACGTCATATATTTGATTTTTTTAACGCAACAGTGTTGATCTTCTTTTTTTGCAGTAATTGCTTTAGAGCATCAGCATTCACTAGGATTGTTCCGGCAATGATGGTGAACACTCCAAGAATTGTAATCCAAGATACGGACTCCTTGTAAAAGAAAAAGCCTACACCCACCGCAATCGGTGGAGAAATATAAAGCCAGGTAGAAGGAAACACTGGGTTGGTCTTAGCTACGAGCCAGTAGAACAAGGTATGGCCGACCATGGAGCCGATAACTGTGAGATAGAGCAGTGAACCTGCTGTTTCGAATGAGAAGAGAAATGCAGGATGTACTTTTTCCGTGGCAAAAGAAAGAATGAATAACAACGCACCGCCATACATCATTTGAGCCGCATTCAGCGCAATCGGTGAGACCTCAGGCATACTGTTAATTACTTTTTTGGAGTAAATCGCACCTACAGCATAGCAACACTCTCCAATTAGGACTACGGCGCAACCGATGAGCCACAGTGGTGAAATATCAACGGCGAGATTGGGGAGAACCAGCAGCAGTACGCCAGTGAAGCCGATGATGCAGCCATATAGGGAGATGGCGGGTGCTTTTTGCCGAAGAATAGAGGTTTGGAGCAGCAGGATCATGATCGGTCCAGTGGCAGAGAGTACAGCTGCAAGCCCTGAAGAAACATATTGTTCAGCCCAGTAGAGACCCGCGAAGGTGCCGAAGGTTAGAGCAGACCCGGTGAACAACATTTCTTTGCGCAACAGCAAGGAGAAGCTGGCTTTACGTTTCCAGACCATCCATAGGAATAGAACAGCGCCCGCGACAAAAAATCTTAAGCCCGCTGAAAAGAAAGGAGGCGCACCGGCATCTACGCCGATTTTGATAGCTAGAAAGGTCGTGCCGAAGATCAGACATACAAGTGCATAAGCAAATAAGATCATTTTGAAAGTCCCCTTTTGTGTGCTTTATAAAATATAAGAATTTATAAGCTGGCATTTTGTTAATCATATAGGGGAGAGGACAGAACAGATTGCCTTGTGTAGAACAGATTAATTCGGAAATCGTGTACAATATGATTACAAGGTTGTTCGGAGAGGAGTTGTAGCCAGATGAAAAAGGTTGTGGGAGCGGAGCATAATCATCCTTTGTTTCGGCAGGTCTATGAATTTTTATTAAATCGCATGGAGCGAGGGGAGTGGGTCGCACATGATAAGCTTCCTTCTATACGGCTGCTGGCGGAGGAGCTTAAGGTACATCGACTGACCGTATTCAAAGCGTACAGACGGTTGACGGAGGATGGAAAGGTTTATGTAAAAGATAAATCAGGATATTACGTGGCACCCATAATCTCGCTTCCTGCTATTGAAGTAGGAGCCGCAGTATCGGCTTATGCGCTCACTAACCCGCTGTCTGATATTCAGAGAGTGCCAGTTAAGTATCAGTTCTCGCAGGCGCTGATTGATCCGGGGCTGCTGCCGAATCTTTTTCTATCTGACTATGTTAAAAAAGTGTTCGATCTATATCCCAAGGTAATGGGAACGTATGCCTCGGTCCAGGGGGATAACGAGCTGCGTGAGACGTTAAGCCACCACTTTCGGAAGCAACATCGGCTGCAGTTAACTTCGGAAGAGCTGCTTATTACCTCGGGTGCGCAGCAGGCGATCAATCTGATTGCCCGGATTGTGCTTGGTCCTCTGGATACGGTGCTTGTGGAGCGGCCTACTTATAGTGTTGCTATGGATATTTTTCGCCGGGAGGGGGCACGGTTGGTTCCGGTAGAGATCACTCCGGAGGGATATGATCTGGAGGAAGTAGAAGCTTTGATGAAAAAGCATAAACCGCGTATGTTCTACATTAATCCAACGCATCACAATCCAACTGGATACACGGTGCCTGTGCAACAGCGCAAGCTGTTGGTAGAACTGGCCGAACGTTATCGCTGTTTACTGGTGGAGGATGACCCGTTCCGCGATATGTATTTTGATGAGGAGCCGCCGCCGCCCTTTTTTGCTTATGATACGGAGGGGTGGGTGATCTATATCAGCAGCTTCAGTAAATATGTAGCCCCTGGCTTACGAATCTGTGCGGTGGCTTGCCGATATCCATTTATGGAACGTCTAATCACGGCCAAATCACTCGCAGACAATGGCACTCCGCTGCTGAATCAAAAAATATTTCTACATTACTACACCTCCCCGCGCTTGCAACAGCATCTCGGTAAGCTGCGTATTGCGCTTCAAGTGCATAAGGAAATTGTAGAAGAGGAGCTGGCGGGGACTGGCTGGGAATGGACGACTCCGCAAGGCGGACTAAATCTATGGGTGAAACTACCGGAGCAGCTTACGATGGATCGCCTGTTTGCTTCAAGTATGGCGCAGTCGATCGCTTTTGTTCCTGGGGAGTTATTTGATCCACTGGGGGAAATGAAGTCAAGGCTTCGCCTAAGTTATTCCTTTGCAAGCGAAGGGGTGCTGCGCGAAGGAATACAGCGTTTGATTGGGATCGCACACAGTTTGTGAGTGGTACAGCAGGTATGGGGGATTAATGAAGAGGATATGAGGAGTTAAAGAAGATTAGGGTAATTAAAGAAGAGGATTAGAGGAATTGCTACCGGATAAACTTGTATCACTTATTTGGGAATTCCTGTAACACTTTCCACGTTTGCTCCGTCTGTAAGGTAAAGAAGGGGGTTATCAAAGTGCGAAAGATCAATTTCCGAAAGATCAATTTCCGAAGTCCAATGATGATATTTCTAGGTGTCCTATTAATATTTACGGCTTTGCTGACGGTACGGCCCTCGGTCACTTACGCATGTTCCTGTGTTATGCCTGCAGAGCCACTGGAAGCTCTTGAGAAAAGTACAGCTGTTTTTGTCGGGAAAGTAGTGGATATGAAGGAGCCGTCACAGGGGAACATAATTTCTTCTGCTGATCCAGTAAAGGTAACCTTTGAGGTGGATTCCAGCTGGAAAGGGGTCGAGGGGAATCAAGTTACATTAACTACGGCATTATCTTCTGCAAGCTGCGGCTTTGAATTTGTGGAAGGGGAAAGTTACATTGTCTATGCTTATGCTAGAGACGGCGGAGACTCTGGTAATCTGGAGGCTAGTTTATGCAGTCGAACTAAGCGGCTAACCGCTGACTCAGTGGATCTGAAAGAGCTGGGACCGGGTATTTCGCCTACAACGCCTACCGCTTCTCCGGAGGTAACCCCGAATAATTCACCGGAGTCAGAAGCTGGGAGTAATGAGCCTGATCAAACGGGGAACCCGGCTGGGGACAGTGATTCCTTTCCACTTGTTAATGTGGGGATTAGTGGAATAATTATCGTTCTAGCAGCTATAGCTGGGGCTGTTCTATACCGTCGTAGAAATGATGGAACGCGCAAAAAATGACTCTAACTGTAGAGTCACGTCATGTAATGTAATGGTGGGATCAAGTTAGGACGTAAGAGTATATAAGGGGTTGTGATAAAATAAGCGGTCGCTCGGGATAAACATCCGAGCGACCGCTTATTTGTTTGAGAAGACCTTGAGTAACTGGTGTTGGGCTGTGTTGGTGGACCAGTGGTGGAGTATGTTGGTGGGCGAAAAGGTACTGATGCTAATGCTGGTGTGTGCTGAAGGGCGGCGTAGGTCTAGAGTTGGTATGTGTGGAAGGGCGATGCAGGTCTAGTGCTGGTGCTGGTGCTGGTGCTGGTGCTCAAGTGTAGCTCGGAATCATCTAGAATCAATAATTAGGGAAATCCTCCCTGATTTTATCGTGTTTTACTCATTAATAGCGATAATTGGGGAATTCCTCCCTAAAATTCTGCGGAAATTGCCCTTTTTGCCTATAATCGGCTAATTATTAGGGAGAAATTCCGCAATAAGTTTAACGCGCGCCTATAAAGTTCGATTATTAGGGAGAAATTCCCTAAATATGATTTCAAAGTGGGCGGAACTTTGTGAAGCAAATTCTAGTTATTGTTGGGTGTTGCAAAGTGAAGCAAGATGAACTCTAGATATTGTAGGGTGTTGCAAAGGGAAGCAAGTTGAACTTTAGATTGTAAGGTAAAGTAAGGTGAATTCCGTGTAGCAAGGTTAATTTGGGTGATGTGATTAAGGTGAATTTAGTGAGTTAATGATGAATTTTTGCGATGTAAGTTGAAATCAGTTGAAGTGAGTTGTGAAGTCAGTTGAAGTTACTTGAAGCTAGTTGAAGTCAGATGAAATCAATTAAAGTTAGACGATGTCACTTGAGTTTAGATCGCAAGCCTACCTCACCCTCGTCACACCCACCCAAATAACCGGGCAAGCTGAGCGACAGCAAAGGTTACTCCGATGGCGATACCCAGCGGAATGACTGCTGAGAGAACGGCCCACTTCATGCTTTTTGTTTCCTTGTAAATGTTCACGAGTGTCGTACCACAAGGATAGTGGAGCAGGGAGAACAGCATCATGTTGAGTGCGGTCAGCCAGGTCCAGCCATGTGAGAGAAAGACATCTTTGATACTGCCTAAGCTGTCGATATCAACCATAGCGCCTGAGGACATATAGCCCATAAGCAGGATAGGCAATACGATTTCATTCGCAGGAAGTCCAAGAATAAAGGCCATGATGATAAAGCCATCCATGCCGAGCAAATGTGCGAACGGATCAAAGAATGCAGCCATATGATTCAGTACAGAATCGCCGCCAATAAACAGATTGCCTAGAATCCAAGTGATAATCCCGGCAGGGGCAGCAACGACGATAGCCCGGGTAAGTACGTTAAGGGACTTATCTTTGGAGGAAATAAGTATGGTCTTCCAGATTTGTGGACGGCGGTAGGGAGGAAGCTCCAGTGTGTAATGTGTGGGAACCCCACGCAGCGCAGTTTTGGACATGACCCAGGAAACGGTTAAGGTAACAATGATGCCGATTAGAACCATTCCCATTAGGACGGAGGCAGTGGTGAATGTACGAAGCGCGCCTGTCGTAGCGGCTCCTGCCATAAATAAGGAAGACAATAAAATCAGCGTGGGCCAGCGGCCGTTGCAAGGGACAAAATTGTTGGTCAGTATAGCCAGCATTCGTTCACGCGGCGATTCGATGATTCGTGTGGAGAGGATCGCAGCCGCGTTACAGCCGAAGCCCATGGACATGGTTAAAGCTTGCTTGCCATGACCACCTGATTTTTTGAACAGTCGGTCCATGTTAAAAGCTACGCGTGGCAGATACCCGAAATTCTCAAGCAGAGCGAATACGGGGAAAAAGATCATCATCGGTGGCAGCATGACACTGATTACCCATGAGGTGCCCCGATATAATCCAAGCACAAGCACGCCGTGCAGCCAAGCTGGGGCATGGAGAGCCTCAAATCCCGCTGTCAGATATCCTTCGATGAAGCCAAAGAAGGAAGCGAGCCAGCTAGAAGGGTAGTTAGCCCCGGCAATCGTAATCCAGAATACGACACCGAGAATGGCGAGCATGATGGGAAAACCCCAAATTTTGGAGGTCACGATATTATCCAGCTTATAAGTGCTGTTCAGTTTCTTCTTATCCCGATAAGTAACTGCATCTCCGCAGATGCCTGCGGATACGCCATATATACCACTGACAATCTCATCCCGAATGGCTCCGCCGTCAGCGAGCTTTTTTGCGGTGGACAATAGGGAATCTAGAGCGTCAGATCCCTTAGTGATAGGCAGTGACTCCATGGCCGATGACCTCCTTTGCTTCGGGTAAATCCTTGCTTTTCATATGCTCTTTAAGTGAAGTAAGCAGGCTGTCATCACCGTCCAATAAGCGCAGTGCAATCCAGCGAGCGGGATATTTGGTACCGATGGTTTGCTCTACCAATGGTGTAAGCTCGGCAATTCCCCGTTCGATCTCTTCGTTGTAACTAATCCGCAGCGGCTGCGCTGTGAATGAGCCTGTAGCCACTCGCTCCACTTGATCCAATAAGGCATCGATCCCTATTTTATTGCGTGCCGATATCGCAACGACGGGAACGCCGAGACGTTTGGAGATACTCTTCAGGTTGATGTCGATGCCCAGCTTACGTGCTTCATCAATGAGGTTGATGCAGACAACCGCCCGTCCGGTAATCTCCAGCACTTGCAAGGCAAGATTGAGATTACGTTCCAGCGAAGTAGCGTCAAGCACTACAAGTGTCACGTCTGGCTGTTCAAAAATAATATAATCTCTAGCCGCTTCTTCATCCGCGGAATTTGAGTATAGGGAGTACGTTCCTGGTAAATCTACCGCGAGGTATGAATGGTTATTGTGTTTGAATTCGCCTTCGGCAGTAATGACGGTTTTACCTGCCCAGTTTCCAGTATGCTGTCGCATGCCGGTTAGCAGGTTGAATAGTGTGCTTTTTCCGGTGTTAGGATTGCCTGCAAAAGCGACGGTGAACTGACTCATGCTTCTACACCTCCAATTAATTCTCCGAAGATTAAAGAACTTTCTTCTCTACGCAGTGCAATGGTCGTATTGCTTACCCGAAAAGCTATAGGATCTCCTAATGGACTACGCCGCAACACCTCTACGATATTCCCGACTACGAACCCGAGGTCCAGTAATCTTCTTCTAAGCACACCTTGAACTTCAATGTCGCTGATGCGCAGCGTGCTACCCTTTGCAGCCTCTGATAAAGGAATAGTTGTTCCAGTCATGAGATCCCTTCTTTCATTTATATTTTTACCGCCTATGGTTTTTATTTTGTGTATTAGAACATTTCTTGTAGTCTGGCACAACATTAGTATATGGCAACAACTTTGTCCCTGCAACAAGAATGTTTCCCTTAGGCAAAATAAAATTAAGCAAAAAAAGCCCCTGACGAAAGAGAGCTTGTACGCTCTTTTCCGCAGGGTTGAGCTTAATTCCTAATTCCTAATTAACATTAAAATTACGACCAGCTGCCAAAATCAAGTGTACCTCCGGTTTCGACCAAGGTTTTAATATTACTCAGAACCTGCCACCAGGCGTTGATACTGCCAGCATATGAAGGATCATCAGGATGCCATTCATCGTGGATAAGCGTAAGCTTAGTAGTTCCACCCACCGGTTCAAGCAGCCAAGATATACGCGATTCATATCTTTCTGTCCCCTTATGATAGGAGGGGCCGACCTTATGCGTGAAACGAAACGCTTTTTGTGGAGTGAACTCCAGCAGAGTCCCATATACATGTATCGTTTCATCGCCATCTGCACCGGGACCAACATATTCCAGCAATTCACCTTCTTTAAAGGTGGATTGGATTACGCTCCCGTAGTAAATCTGTTTAGTACCTTCGGGAGAGATCAAAGTCTCCCATACCTGCTCAGGTGTTCCGCCAATATAAAATTCATAGTGAAGTTCTTTCATTCCTTATTCCTCCTTGGTTTGTACAATCATTTATTCCCTTAGACTTATTTACACTATACAAAAGGATCACTGACAACTACGGTCAGTGATCCTAAAATAATCATTTTAAGTCTTATAATAAGCTGCCAGATCGGTAGCTATAGCGGACAGCTTTTGTTTCAGAGCTAAAGGCTCTAGGATTCGTAGTGTTGATCCATAAGGCAACAAGAAGTAAGGCGCATAAGTCAGTAAGGAGGTCTCATCGACTTGAAAACGGGCTTGTCCGTCAATGCGCTGCACCAGCGTATGTCCAAATAGCCAATGACTGCATAGATCGTTCAGGATTCCTTCATCGGCGGCGATGACTACTGCTATGAGTTTCTCTGGAGTATTTGGTGTTGGCAGCAAGCTTTTTAATAAAAAATCCCGTGCAGAGAATTCAGCAGGACGGGCAAACAGAGCTTCTGTGCGGTGCAGTTCAGTTATTCTATCGACTCGGAAAGACCGAATTTCTTGCCTCTGATGGCAATAAGCAACGGTGTACCATTGCCCTTTCCACAGGACAAGTCCATAAGGATCAATAGCGCGGGAAGAAATCGTCTCCCCGTTTCCCTTTCGATATTCCATCTGGAGGGTATGTCCGTTCGCCGTCGCTAATTCAAGCTCTTGCAGCAGGTGGGGAAGCGGCGCAGCAGGGGAGTGGATGGTTTCTATCCCGCTCTCATGACGCTCCATCTGTTCTAATTGCTGCGCATTGCTGTACCGTTTCAGTTTGGCGATTGCTTGATCTAGAGCTTCTACATAAGGATATCCAGTTCCCCGCGCAAAGGAGGCGGCTTGCAGGAGGGAACGTTGTTCGTCGGAGTCAAAGAATAACGGGGCCTCGGAAAAATGCTCCGGAAGGCTATAGCCACCACCAGGTCCACTATCCGCGATAATGGGTACGCCACTGATGCATAACGCGTCGATGTAACGATAGACAGATCGGACACTGATCTCTAGCGCTTCTGCTAGTTCCCCGGCGGTTCTTCCCCGTTGCTTGAGCATCCAGAGAATGGATAACATGTGATCAGCCTTGGACATAAATCAGGAACCTCCTTGCTTCATTAATTAGTAATAGTTTACTAACTATAGCAAATTGCCTATTGATCAGCTAGAGAACCTTTTGGTGCTGCCATAAGTTCCAAGCCGCGAAGTACATCCAGGGTTACGATTCTTTTCAACATGGTGTTACACCATTATTTTCTTGAGACTATGAATGTACCGTGATCTCGCGATAAGGAAATAGATAGTTTGCACAACCAGAAATACAGCAGATGTAGTAAGCACGGGCACAGTTACATTTGTGATATTAATCTGTTTCAGTATCGGGCGTATCACGACAAGGGTCTGAATGGTGGCAATAATAATCGGAATATAGAAAAGCACAGAAATCTGTTTGGTAGCAGAAGCTGACATTTCTTTAGTGCTTAAACCGATTTTGGACAAAGCATTATACATTTGCTTATCTGTGTTGAGCTCAGTATGAAGTTTAAAAAAGAGAAAGCTGGCCGATGAAAGCGAGAAGATCAGAGCGATAAAAATCCCTATAAAGCTAAGCATGGCGGCTCCCTGTTTGGTCGATAGATAGCTGTCTGCTCGCGATCCCAGTATAGAGCTGTATTGATGGTTAGCCTTGTTAGCGGCTTTATTCCATTGGATGAGGTCTCTGGTGACAACAGCTTCAGCTGAGCTGTCATTAGGTGTAGGACCGTCCCAAGCAGGGATTTTGTATAGATATCTCACATAAGGTCTAGTGTACTTCTCTGCTGAATTAGAAATCTTATGATATAAGTTATCATCTACGATTAGAAGTGAGGTGGCCATTGGATCTACTGGATGCACCTTTGGTGTTCGTAATTCTTTTAACATCAGTTCCTCATCTTTTTGAACCTTCAAATGAATCGCTCGATTAGCAGCATAATTCTGTGAATCCATATGTGGGTTCAGCAGTAATACAGCTTCTTTTTCAGACAAGGGTCCAACCTCGGACACATCCATCTGTAAGCCCAGTTGATTGAACTGTGAGCGGGAGATCAGATCAATTCCAAGTATTATTTCCTTATCGATTCCTTGAATGGAAGCAGAGATCAGATCTACTTTATTCTCTGTATACTCGACTTTAGCATTCTTTAATTTAGTGTGAATGGGCTCTAAATCTGGTGCTTCATCCTTCGGATCATAAATCGTATAACTCACAGCGAATGGGGATTTTTTATAGAGGTCTGAGTTCGCTTGATTAATCGATAAAAGAATTCCTGAAGCCATGCAGGCAAGCGAGGTAACCACAGTTACAAGGAACAGCATTCT
Source organism: Paenibacillus sp. FSL R10-2778 (assembly GCF_038593035.1). NCBI lineage: Bacteria > Bacillati > Bacillota > Bacilli > Caryophanales > Paenibacillaceae > Paenibacillus > Paenibacillus sp. FSL R10-2778. The sequence goes on from NZ_CP151956.1 coordinate 1,204,448, forward strand.
TGCATTGTCTTTAATCTTATAACTCATCTCGGAAATCCACAGCAGATTGGTTCCGCGCCACAACCGTTTGCGTCTTAGTTTTAGTAGGCGAATGCCCAATACAGATAACTGAGAGTAGAAAAAGTAGGTTCCAGCGATACCTGTGACAGCGGCGACTAACAGTGAGGACGGGGACAATTGCTTCCGAATCGCGAGAGCGCCGACGGTCAACAGTAGAAGCCCAAAGAGCGAGAACAACAAGGAGACACGGGGTTCTTTTTTAGGTTTAACATTTCCCTTAAGCAGTTCAAGAACTTGATGTTTACGAATGAACAATAATGTGAAGATCGAAATGACTAGAAATAATGAAATGAAAGAGATAGAAGTAATCATTAACGCCTTCATTGGCCAATAAAAGGGCAGTGGCTCCATGCCCATAATTGTCGTGCTTAGCAGCAAGAATAACTTGGATAAAAGCATGCCGAAAGACACACCTGTTACTATAGAGAGCAGTCCGATCAGCATGTTTTCTATAAGAATCAGCTTGTTGATCTGGCCAGGGCGTGCGCCTAAAATCATCAGTATGCCGAACTCCAGATTACGCATTTTCAGAAACGCGCTAATCGAATATAGTACGAAAAAGAACGCAAAGATAAATACGATGTAAGAAGCAATTTGCATGCCGGAGGCTGAATTCGCACCCAGCGCGATGTTCGTAATACTAGGGTGATAAATAAAGACTGAATAAGAGAAAAAGATCATGACCATAAAAGCACTGCTTAAGAAAAAAGCAAAATAAGCGCGCGAATTACGGCGTACATTATTAAACGCGAATTGAGGAAAGTTCATGACTATTCCCTCCCCAGAACGAAAGTGTGTCGATAATCTTTTGGAAGAAGGCCTGACGGTTATCTCCCCGGTGAATTTCCGCTGCTAGTTTGCCGTCTTTTATAAAAACAATTCGGTTGCAGTAGCTCGCTGCCAGTGGATCATGTGTTACGAGCATTAGCGTGGTGCCTTCTTTGTGGTTAATATCTTCCAGCGATTCCATCACCATCCGCGAAGAATTGGAGTCAAGCGCACCCGTAGGCTCATCGGCCAATATAATCGAAGGAGAGGTGATGATCGCCCGGGCAATTGCGGTCCGCTGACGTTGTCCCCCTGAAATTTCATAGGTGCGTTTGCTCAGAATATCGGTAATGTTTAAGCGTTCAGCGACTCTTTGAAGCAAGATTTCCATCTGTGAGAGCTTACGGTTATCCAAAGTCAGGGGCAGCACAATATTTTCGGCGACGGTTAACGTCTCAAGCAGGTTGAAGTCCTGAAACACAAAGCCTAGCTGTTTTCGGCGAAAGTGGGCGAGCTCTTTTTTATTCAAAAGATAAGGGTTGCTGCCATTGATATTCACTTCGCCAGAGGACGGCTGGTCGATTGTGGATACCATATTGAGCAGTGTTGTTTTACCGCTACCAGACGGTCCCATAATTCCGACAAATTCACCTTTTTCAATATTAAGATGAATATCGGTGAGGGCTTGGGTCACTATTTTGCCGGGGTATACTTTATGAAGTCCTTTGACTTCCAATACGTTCATATCATTCATTCCTTCCAATACAAAATTGATTTCATCCGCCTTATTTGGGGGACGGGTTATGTATATAATTTATAAGATCGAGAGATTAGCTGCTATGGATTTACCTTAAGGTTTCCTTACAGAGACGTTAAGGTTTTGTTCGCCTTTCTCCTTGTGGAGAATGGGTTGAGAGATAAGTAGCCTATAAAGAAGAAGGAGGCTTCAAAGCCATGAATAATGACGATGAAGTCCCCTCAATATTATTTCTGTAGATGATCACTGTTGCTAAAAATAAGCCGCACGCGGGTTCCATCCCCGAGCCGGGACTGAATATCCACCTTGTGTTCGAGCCTGTTGCAAATCTCCCGGACGAGATAAAGTCCCATCCCCGTCGATTCATGATAATGTCGTCCGCGGTCACCCGTAAAGTAGGGATTAAAGACCCGCTTCAGATCCTCAGGAGAAATGCCGATCCCTTGATCGGTAATATCCAGAATCGTGTCGGTGCCCACACGCTGAGCTGAGAGGGTAACGGTTTTGCCAGTACCGGAGGTATAGTTTACGGCATTGGTTAAGATTTGGGCCAGCATAAACATTAACCATTTAGCATCGCTATATACCGCGAGATTGGCATCCATCTGTACATCTACTTTTATGCCCCGGCGTATGAATAATCTGCGATTTTCGGCTACCGCCTCACTAACAGTTTTGCGCAGAAATAACGGTTCAACTTGAAAATCATTTTCAAATTGGTCAAGTCTTGAAGTGTAGATAACCATCTCCAGCCCTCCGCGCAGACGTTCCAGTTCCTCCTGAATACTTGCGGCAGCCTCCTCTTCAAGATCCTTTAGCGTAAGCTGAATTACAGAGAGCGGGGTCTTCATTTGATGAACCCAGCGATTCATGAATACGATATGCTGATCCATCTGGCGCGCATGCGCATTCACTTGCTCCTGATACTGGCGGTCAATCAGCTGCAATAACTCATGGATAGCTTCTGAAAGAGGAGTGTCTCCTAAGGAAACAAGATGTTTTTGGAGCATGTCCATAGGTTCGCTTAATGCTGCATACAATCTCCGGTGCTGAACGTATCGGTAGCCTAAATATAGCAGTAGAACTACGGTACTCAAGGCGATTCCATAAAGCATGATAGAGATCGGTCTGTTCTCACCAGACAGCCAATACAGCAAAGGGATAAGCAGCATCTGAAGCAGATAGAATAGGATCAGAGAGATCTGGTCTCTCCAAAAAAGCCTCATGGCGTATCCTTAGAAACATTAAGCCGATAGCCAGCGCCTCTTACGGTTTCCACAATGTCGCCAAGACCGAGATCCTTGAGCTTTTTGCGGACACGGGTTATGTAGACATTTAATGTATTGTCATCTATGAAATGCTGATCCTTCCACATGAGATCGAGCAGACGCTCCCGGTTAACCACTCGTCCTTCCTTAAGCAGTAAAGCTTCCAGTAGAACCGCTTCCTTTTGGGTTAGCTCACTCGTGTGACCGTCGTATTGGATCATATATCGTTCAGGATAGAGGATTAAACCTCCAGATTGGAGTTTATGCTCTTCTTGAGTCTGTGAGTATGAACCGTATGCTCTACGTATGTGGCTGCGGATTTTGGCAAGTACAACCTCATAGTGAAAAGGCTTAGTAATATAATCGTCCCCGCCATTCTCAAGCGCCATCACCTGATCCATTCCACTATCCCGTGCAGAAATGAACAGAATCGGGCAGAGTGAGAGGGAACGAATCTGGCGGCACCAGTAGAACCCATCGTATTTAGGCAGATTGACATCCAGTAAGATAAGGTCAGCCGAGCTTTCATTAAAAGTCTCCAGCACCCTGTTGAAATCCTCTACAATAATTGTACGGAACCCATATTTCGATAGGTACGTGCTCAGCAAGCTTGCCAGCTTGGCATCGTCCTCTATGATTAGAATCGTCTCCATAATTTCACTCCTTTGTTCAGTTATACAGTAACATGGACAAGGAAAATTATGCAAAAAGAGTACTAATGGTCACTCAGAATTAGAATCTAGCTAGATTTATCGAAGGGAAATTTAGCTGATCTAAGTCGAGCTGATCTAGCTGTAGCTGACCTAGCTCTAGCTGATCTAGCTTTAGCTGACCTAGCTCTAGCTGATCTAGCTCTAGCTGATCTAGCTCTAGCTGATCTAGCTTTAGCTGACCTAGCTCTATCTGATCTAGCTCTAGCTGACCTAGCTCTAGCTGACTTAGCCTAGCTGGCCTAGCTCTATCTGATCTACCGCTAATCGATCCAAATCTAACTGATCTAAAATCTAACTCATTTAGATCTAAGCAATCCAGATTTAGCTCAAGCAGCTTATTCAGACTTAATTGCACTTTGTACACTTATTTCTGCGTAGATAGACCCTAGAAGCCGTTTAGTTGCACTTCGTGCAGCTAAAAAGGGTGAATTCGGTGCAATTAAAGGAAAACCGGAAATTTAACTGCACGAAATACAACTAAACTAACTTTTGAATGAGCATTCTGAGGAATAGTTGCACTAAATGCAGTTAACGGATGCGTGGAGCTCATAATTATCGCTTGAAAAAGCTTGATCAGTGACTATTTCCTCCCGAAGAAGACTCCCACTACAAAGCTTTCTCTAAATGCACTTTGTACACTTATTTCTGCGTAGATAGTCCATAGAAGCTATTTAATTGCACTCTGTGCAACTAAAAAGGGTGAATTTAGTGCAGTTAAGGGAAAATCGGAAATTTAACTGCACGAAATGCAACTAACTATCTTTTTAAGTAACTTTCTGAGGAATAGTTGCACTAAATGCAGTTAACAGATGCGTGGAGCTCATAATTATCGCTTGAAAAAGCTTGATCAGTGACTATTTCCTCCGGAAGAAGATCGCCCACTCCAAAACTTTCTCTAATTGCACTTTGTACACTTATTCCTGCGTAGTTGGTCATTAGAAGCCATTTAATTGCACTTCGTGCAACTAAAAAGGGTGAATCTAGTGGAATTAAAGGAAAACCAGAAATTTAACTGCACGAAATACAACTAACTATCTTTTGAAGGAGCATTCTGAGGAATAGTTGCACTAAATGCAGTTAACGTATGCGTGGAACTCATAATTTTCACTCAAGAAATGTTTGTTTTGTGAACGTACGGATCATATTCGGTAGTATAAAATAATAATAACTAATTATGATATATGCTTCATTTTTACATCTCCCTTAATATGAAATTAAAGAAAGGGGCGTGGAAAATGAACATTAATTTTAGAAGCTACCGTTCTGAAGATCTGCTGAAGGTACGTCATTTTCTTATACAAAGTTATAGTAAGCTAAAGACTCCAAATACCTGGCTTATAGACCGCTGGGAATTTGTTGTTTTTTTTCAGGAGACGAGAAGTGGAACGCTGGAGCAGTGGGAACAAAAAGTGGGCTTATGGGAGTATGAGAATGGAGAGCTTGCAGCTGTAGTGTGCAGGGACGATGGGTTCTATTTTCAGTGTGCTGAGATGAATCCTCCGGAAAAATTACTTGAAGAAATGTTCGCTTTTGCTGAACAAAAAGCTGAGGAAGAGAACGGTGGTTACGTAGAGCTGTATGTGCCAATACCGGAGAATATGACTTCTGCGGCGGAGGTTGCTCGTAAGAGGGGGTATCATCAAACGGGTGGTAAGGAAAGCGTAAACTCCTTGCGATTGGATAAGGAATTCCCTGTGGAGCTCCCCTCTGGCTTTAGAATATGCAGCGGAGATGAGATCGAGGTTACTGCAAAAGCGCTTGGACATATTATGGCCTTCGACTATGCAGAAACGGCGGAGGCAGAGCTCACGCTGCTGCATTATGGGAATATGAGTAACGCTCCAAGCTATAATCCGCAGCTCGATCTTAGCGTTGTGAATGACGCGGGCGAAGTGGTTTCCTTTTGTAATATTTTTTGGGACAGCAGCAATAGAATTGGTGCTCTGGAGCCTGTAGGCACATCCATTAATTATCGAAAGCTGGGACTGGGACGGGCGGTTCTACACGAAGGATTTAACCGTTTAAAACAACTCGGAGCTAGTAAAGTTTACGTAGGTTCTATGCAGCCTTTCTATGAGAAATTGGGCTTTATTACAGAAGTTTGGTTACAGGTGTGGGAATATTCAGGTCACACAGATTAAGTTGCACCGGCTGCCCCCGACATTGGATCTGTCAGCAGTACCTAAACTGGCAACGTACTATGAAAAATCCCCTTGATGGGTAAGTCATCAAGGGGATTTTTGGGTTTGAGCTCGGCAATCATATGCTGCACAGTAATCTCATACGTCGCACAGCAATCATACCGCCAGAGCAATTATGCGCTGCAAACTGCCTCAGATTGCACTTTGTACAATAGAATCATATATTCTTAGTAGCCGAAGCCGAAGCCGAAGCCGAGCAGTAGCGTGGCTGAGCCAAGCCAAATCACGAAGCTCAGCACTCGCAACTAGCCGTCTGGCCAAGAGATTTTATTGATATTTGACTACAATCGCATTGCTGATCTGACGCCCAGGGGACGTAAGATATTTGCCGTTGTAGTAGAGCCCGCTGGATGCACCACCATCCAGATTCATGGCTTGATACGCTCCAGCTTGCTTCATCATTTCTGCCAGCTGTGGGATGGTGGCTCCACCAGTGGTCAGCAGAATGAGCTTATGGTCGCGTGTTAATCCGAGCGCGCTGCGTGCTCCGCCGCCGGTTAAAATTTTTGGATCTTTGAAGCCTTCTGTCGCGACATTTAGGGATACCTTGCCGTTCACAAGAAGACGCGGGCCGGCTTGAAGAGCTCCTTCCATAGAACCGGAAGCGAAGCGGCTTGTGAATTCCAGCCCAGGAATCAGTGACGCCAGATGGTTGCTGTCATAGGTAAAAATCGTCCGGCGATCCCCGGAGCTATTTTTAAGCATTTTTCCGCCGCTGACAATGTACCCGTATGGAGCTTTGTATGCTCCTTTTGTATAGGCATCAAAAAATGTTCCGTTAATCGCAACTACGGCATTATTACGCTTAGCCAGACTGCTTAGGTCCTCTACTTTTCCGACCGTATTTCCAGCCAGTACGACATCAAGTTTCACCTTAGGATGCAGCAGGGACACTGTAACCGTCTGAGCTTTGAAGGATCTGCCGCCAACTTTGAAGGTTTTACTAGCGCTGACAACTGGAGAAGAATCCGCTTTGATTAGTGCGCCGGACTGTACAGGAACAGTGGTTGCAATATCATTACTCTTAAGGGTTAATGAAGAGGCTTCCTTATCCCAGGTTAATTGAATGCCAAGCGTTGTGCTGATAAAAGACAACGGGATATATACCGTGCCATTATCACTGAAAGCAAGATCAGTTAGTGTAACCGACTTTTCATTGACGAGCGCAGCGGTTTGACCTAATGTAAGCGTTATGGTGGTGTCTGCATTCGTAATGCTTATACGTTTTTCGTTAGGATTCCATACAGACTGTATACCAGTGAAGCTATTTAAGAGACGCAGTGGTATGTATGAATGGTTATTCTTGTCCACATAGACGGTGTTTTTAGGAACTGGTGTTGCACCAACAGTGGATGGGCAAGTGGCGACAAGTGGAACGAGCAGTAAGAAGGTAAGAAACAGAGTGGACCCTAGCTTTTTCATCATAAACAATTACTCCTTATCTTGTAGCTGTTGTAAAAAACGACAAGGTTTATTATACCTCATGTTCAAAAACTTGGATAACCTTTATTTTTAAATGTTCATAGGGTGAATCTGATAGAATATAGATTATATTATTTATATTAGCACTGAAATTGCACTGAGATTAGCACTATAACTAGCACTATAACTAGCACAATAACCACCACAATAACCAGCATCACAATTGCCACTAGACTCAATAGCTAAAAGGAGATTTTTATGACTACGATAGGTTTAATTCGCCATGGAAGTACCGCGTGGAATAAAGAAGGCAGAGTGCAAGGGCATACGGATAATTCATTGGATGCTGAAGGCCTGCAACAGGCACAACTACTGGCTGAACGTCTTAGCACAGAACAATGGGATTACATATATTCAAGTGATTTACTCAGAGCGCGGCAAACGGCAGAGGTTATTGCAGAAAGATTAGGCCTTGAGATCACGGGTTTAGCGCCGGGCATTCGAGAGATGTATGCGGGACTTATTGAAGGAACTACGCAGCAAGAGCGGATTGAACGATGGGGAACCGATTGGAAGACGTTAGATTTGGGTTTGGAAACTCCAGAAGCCAGCGAGCTCAGAGGCAGCGAAGTGATTGAAGAAATTGCGGCGAGACATCCAGGCAGCCATATTCTGATCGTTAGCCATGGTGTAATTTTACGCAGTAGCCTTAGAAGACTACTTCCAGAACTGGACGGCACAGTATTATTGAACAATACGTCAATTACGCGAATAACAAAATCCGAATCGGATGGCTCCTGGAACTGCGAGTTATATAATTGTGCGCGGCATTTGGAGAAAGAGTAAGTGTTCAGATAATGTTCAGAGCTTTTTTATATATTGGTATCGCAGTACAGTAAGCTAATTAATTGTAGTTCAGAAGGATGTGCGAATTAAAGGTGGTAGAGGTTCAGATTTATTTACAAACGTTAATGTCCATTATCATCGCAGGGGTTGTAGGTTATTTAGTATTGAGATTTTACCGGGATGTTGCTAGTAAGGAACCAAAACAAAGAGCAGTTTACACGGGCCTTTCCATTATAACTATTGTCGTTGGATTATGGGCAATGCATCAGCTAGGCAAAAAATCCTTAGAAGAAACTATAGAGGTCAATGGGGGGATTTTCACTCCGTTATTGATATACGCGCTTACGATAGCTGTTTTAATGTTTTTGCTTACACGGCTGAACCTTGTTTTGGCGGAAAGAGAGCAGCTTAAGGAACTTGCCTATAAGGATGGCTTAACGGGGCTCTTAAACAAGAATGGAATGGATCACTTTTGGGATCGCTGCAAAGTAAATGAGCAACTAGCCGTATTGTTTATGGATTTGAACCGGTTCAAATCAATCAATGACAGCTTAGGACATCATGTGGGCGATTTACTGCTGCAAGAGGTGGGAGGAAGGTTAAGTCAATTCTCCAGCAAAAGAAAACGCCATATTTTCCGCATAGGCGGCGATGAATTTGTGATTGTAGCTAAAGGCTGCAATCAGAAGGAAGCGGAGCAGTTAGCGGTGCAGATTCTGGAGAAGACGACCAGACATTATCAGCTGGGAGAGCATAACCTCTTTGTATCTGCGAGCATAGGCATCAGCATTAGTCATGGCAAGGTGGATCATTTCAGGCTGCTGCACGAAGCAGATACAGCGATGTACACCGCCAAACAGCTCGGGACAGGTCGTTATTCAGTTTATAAAAATTAGTTTGTTAAATGTAAAATATAAGCGTCAGCCCTGGACATAAATAGATGTCTAAGGCTGACGCTTTTTTTTAGGCTCCCGGTGTGTGAAACTTGTGGGGGACTTGCTTGCGTCCCTTCATCAAGAAGAGGCAGAGCAGGGCAACCGCCATACTAATCGCTGCTACATAGAACAGGATGGAGTAATCAAAAATATCAATCATTAGCCCCAGCAAAGGTGGCGAGCTGATCGCTGCCAGTGAAGAGACCAAATAATACATCCCTGTTCGAGTACCGATACTCTCCTCAGTTCCCGTTGCAACAACATAAGGATAAGAGTTGATGTTGATACAAGCCCAGAAGAGTCCTCCTGTCAGGAGTAACACTCGAAGCACCAGCAGGTCCTGTGCAAACCCAACAAGCGCAAACACCGTCATCAGGCCACATACGCCGACGATAATGATCTTCTTTTTCCCGAATCGCCCACCCAGCCAACCGCTCGGAATAGCGAACAGCACAAAGGCAAGGGAGAAGAAGGTAAGGGAGAAGGAGGCTGCTTGTTCACTGAGGCCCAGATGGTTTTTGCCATACAATGTAAACAAGGTTTCGACCCCTTGATAAGCTACAAACCAGAAGAAAATCGCTGCCAGTAGAAAGACTGTAGTACGATCCAGTTGGCCGCGAAAGGAGACTCTGGAAGGCTTAACTATCGTCGTAGAAGGGCTCCCCGCTGTATCGGATAGAAGCGTAGGGCTTATATTCACACCATCCCGTTTTTCTTTGATGAAGCGCGATACGATAAACAGACATAACAGGGTAATCAGTCCAGCAACGAGAAATGGCAGCGCAGGATTTGATTTATAGAGGATCGAACCCACGCCGAAAGCCAGAATTGATCCGAATCCACCCATGAAATTAATTAATCCGTTAGCCTTTGTACGCTGCTCTTCAGGTGTTATGTCGGGCATTAGAGCGACGGTAGGGGAACGGTATAAACTCATGGCTAGATTCATCAGCATCATAAATAAAAGCAGTGTAAATAGTCCGGTATGAAACGGAATCAGCATAGTCAGCACGGCAGCGAAGGGCATACCGATCATAAGATAAGGCATTCTGCGTCCAAAACGCGAGGTCGTGCGGTCACTCCGATTACCGATCCAAGGCTGCAAGAATAAGGCGAAGTAATTATCAATCGTCATCATGAAGCTGATTAGGGCTACACTATGTACATATTTTTCGAGGAAAAAAGGTACAAATGCGTTATACAGACTCCATGTAATGCTGATGCTGAAAAAGCCGAATCCGAGCAGCCAGACTTTTTTCACACCATCACACTCCCTTGTCAGCCAGAAGTCCAGCGAGTAGGTCTGGATGATCGGTAATAATGCCTGATACACCAGCTTCAATTAAATATTTCATCCGCTCGGGATCGTTAACGGTCCAAGGATGGTAGACAACGCCATGCTTCGCCGCTTCTTCGACGAATTCAGGCAGTACCGCAAAATGATACGCATGCAACGCAGTCGCTCCAAGTGTAGCTGCATAATCCCAAGGACGATACAAGCCTTCCCCGTACAGAATTCCTGTTCTGATCTCCGGTGCCAGCGACTGACAGTAAGCTAGTGAATAATGGTTGAAGCTCGAAAAAATGACGCGATCGCTCATCTTGAAATCCCGTACGGCCGCGATCACTTTTTCCTCCATGCCCGGATATAAAAAAGTGCCATTTTTAAGCTCGATATTTAGGGTGGTATCTCTACCTTGCAGCAGATCTAATAAATCTTCCAGCAATGGAAGGCGCTCATCTTTGAATTCAGGTCCGAACCATGAGCCTGCGTCCACTTCCAGCAGTTCTGCGAGTGTATGATCCTTCACATAGCCGGTGCCGCTTGTTGTGCGGTTTAGAGTTTCATCATGAATGAGGACTAGGCCGCCATCCTTGGTCATTTGTACATCAGTTTCTATTCCGGTTGCACCCAGCTCAAGACCTTTGCGAAATGCTGCCATAGTATTTTCTGGACACACTGCCGACGCTCCACGATGCGCAAAATTAATGATGTTGTTCATAAGTTATTGTCCCTCCAACTTTAGTGTTTGCTATGCCCCTATAGAATGGGGGCTACTTGTCATATTCCACAGAGAGTAAAGAAACCCTGTCTGGAATTTTAAATCAGTTATTCATAGCGCCATACGGGATTCGTTCCAAAAGTCCAGCTTCATAGATGCTCCGCAGCTTCAGCTCGGGCATATGAATATAACCGATATAACAATCGCATACCTTCATTCGGCAGCTTCTAACCGCAGAGAGACCCTCTAGCCCATCACGGTAAAGATTGCCTATGACCCCTCTGTCCTTATAGCAGCGTTTCACAAGCCCAGCGCCCTGTACGTAAAAAACATCTTTTCCTGCATTGCAGGCTTGGCCAAGGCTTTCATAATCCATAGCATTCACAGAAAAATGTGGATCAATCTCGCTAAGGAAGACAAAATCCTCAGCTGTATAATAATCAGGTTTATCTTTGTAAGCATTGACCCATAAGTACACGTTCTCTGGTAACGCAGAACGAAGTGAAGCTATAGCTGAAAAAGCGCTGCGTATTCCAACGCTTCCCACACTAAATGGAACGTCGTTCTCATATAAAGTCAAACATTGCGCCAGAAATTTATCCTCCCGCACTTGTCCGGGGTGGTAGGTGGCCCAAAAGGCCACTTTTTTACGATTCATCTGGGAGACGAAATCCAGGTTGGCAGAAAGGTTGGTCTGAATCGCTACCTTCTCAACATGGTCCATATTGGAGAGAGCAATCATTGCTTCTTTGTACCAGCGATGAATCAGCCCTTCGCCATAGGGATTAAAAAATATAGAAAGCCGATGACCTGCCGCACCTTGCTCAGAGGCCCACGCTACAAAGGCTTCCAGCCCCTGGCGGTCCTTGGCGAGCGTAGCTGCGCTGTCTCTTGTTTTGCCAAAAGGACAATAGGGGCAATCATAGTTGCAGGACGTGAGGGAACCGCGGTAGTAGAGGACCGCATTCATGGCAATACGAACCTTTCCATCTGCTCTCGGATCTCCCCAGAAATAAACCAATCCCCAATCGAATCAGAGTAACCCATCCCTTCGGTGGTAAGGCGCAGGATGCCATCTTCCTCCTGCCCAAGACCGGAATGAAGCAGGTTGGACAACTCAGGATAATCGCTCCAGAGCGATTGATCGAAACGCTGGCTGTAATCTTTAAGCTTCAGCCCTTCGCTATGTAGAATCGCCTTCAGAATAAAGCGGCGTTTCTGTTCTTCAAGACTCAGCACAATCCCGTAATCCGCAGTATCGTAACGATCCGTCGCAACGTAATCAGCAATAATGCTCTCGGTTGCTTTACGGCTTACCCCATAACGGGAAGCGTAATGCACATGGCGGGTGTAGGATCTGGCTCCGCAGCCCAAGCCGACCATTCCTTCTTCTTGGCAGCTATAATCGAGAATGGGTTTAGCTGTTCCTGCGTCTTCCTTGGCGAAACGACGCATGGAGTATTGGCGATATCCTCTCGCTCTAAGCAGCTGCCCAGCGGCTTTGTAGCAATCTAGGCGAATATCGTCCTGACGCTGGATATCACCAGGCTTCACAATCGTATGCTCACGGGTGTAGAGCGGATAGATGAAAATTTCCTCTGGCTCAAAGCTGATCGCTTGATTGAGCGAATATAGCCAAGAGTCGACCGTCTGCCCCGGAAGCCCGTAGATCAGATCTAAATTTAGTATGGGAAAATCATATTTCCCCAGCAGCTCTAGTGCCCGATATACCTCATCCGGATTTTGTGGGCGATAGATGGCCGCCGATTCAGCAGCGACAAAACTTTGGATGCCCATGCTGACCCGATCCACCGTATACTCTTTTAGAATATTCAGCTTCTCTTCGGTAATCGTCTCCGGTGAAGTTTCCACTGAGATGGAGGCTGTATTTGTGTCCAGTCCCATCGTATCAACGGCAATGTGGAACAAGCGGCGGAGCTGATCTGCTGCCAGCAGGGTGGGAGTTCCACCGCCGATCGCAAAACGCGCATAAGGTTTATGTCTGGTGAATTCCGCCCATTGCTTTGCTTGGCGTTCCAGGGCATCCACGTATGTGGCATGAACATTTGCGCGTTTATCAGGCAGGGTAAATAGGTTGCAGAATCCGCAGCGTGCGCCACAAAACGGAATATGCATATATAGAAAGAAAGATTCCGCAGGCTCATCACGCCAGAGTGTTTCTAGCGGCATCGGAGGCTGCAAATCCCTGTAAGCCGTTTTGTGTGGATAGGAATACAGATAAGAACGGTAAGGGTGAGCAGTAATGCAGTCTTTCCACTTGTGAAGCTCTTCTAAAGAGAAGGACGATAACGTCATATCAGTTCTCCATCCTTTCCTTGTTATAAATATTATAAAATAAACTCCCGATAAGGGACGTTCCATACCGTCTCGTGGGCAAGGCGATGCCCCTGATAGCCATCTTCCCCATAAGCGGTTCCATGATCTGAAAAAGCCAGGCAGAAGACAGGATTGCCGCGTTCCCGGAACGCATCGAACAACCGGCCCAGTTCACCGTCCACATAACGAAGAGCGGCGCGCTGGCTGTCTACGGAGTCTTTTTTAGCACCAGGTACAAAATAATGATTTGGTCCGTGAATGGCAGAGACGTTGAGGAACATAAACAATCTTTGCTCGCTAGGAGTATCCTTTAGCAGCTTCAAGGCATGGTTCACCTGATGCTCTGTGGAACGCGGATTGGTCACACCGAAGGTCATCCGCCAGTAGCTTTGCTGGAAATAGCTTGGCAACACACGAGCGAGTGGATTTTTTTTGGTGAAAAAAATAACACCTCCAATACAAACCGTGCGATAGCCCTCGGCAGCAAGTCCTGACACGATATCCGGCGTATCGAAAAGCCATGTATGAGGATGCGTCTTCATTCCGGTATTTCGGGAATGGAACATACGGATATGCTCAGTCTTATCCGTTGTAGCTGGAGTAGGCAAGAAGCCGCCGAAAAAAGCGTGATGGGCCGCATAAGTAAAGCTGCCGGGAGTATGTCTTTTCTCCCAGGATCCCGTTCCGCACAGGTTCGGGCAGTTCGCTTCCTCCATCGTAGCTGCATCGTATCGAAGGGTATCAAGCGTGATCATTAGAATGTCATGGGTGCCAACGATAGTGTTCATATCCATTAAGAGGATCCTTCCTTTATAAGCGGTGTTGAGGGATGAGTAATATAGTCTCTGGCGGTTAATACCTTCATTTCCCATTCGTAGGTGCTGCAGCCACGGTATTTTACATCGTACAGCAAATCGCCAAAAGGATTAACATCGGCGACAAAACACTGCTGCGATCCTCCAGATATCAGCACGTCTATCCCGGCAACTCCAGAACGGGGAAATGCCGCCAGCGCTTGCAACGCGGTATTTCGTACCTGCTCCTGTATGAATTCTGATAAACCGGCTTCTGAAGGAGACATCCGCTGGCTGCGTAAATGCAGATTCGTAATTGGGGTGGAACTTACACGAGCAATTGCATGACAGGCCTCGCGGAGAACCACGAGCTGGCGGATATCGAAGGCTTTACCGTTATGGCCGATCTTAGGAATCCATTGCTCGGCATAACCACCATGCCGATAAATCCAGTTAATAATGCCGGAGATCGTGGCGGTATCTGTGTACCGCCGCAGTTTACCGGAATTATAGTAAATGGGTGGTCGGGTGATGTAATTCTCGACCCCCACTGTAGTTAAGGCAACCTCGGCACCTGTAACGGGATGGAGCTGATAGGCGATCACCCCGGAAGCGGCAGAGCCGAAGGCTAGCTTAATGAATACCCGGTGCATTCGCCGGGAGATCATCATCTCACGGAGAGAGGCATAGTCGGTAGGCTGTTGTTCCTCGCCTAATGGACGAGGAATAGTGATGCCTGCCTCACTCAGAATCTGTTGTGCCCGCCGTTTATCGGTCATGGCCGCAATGTCAGCGGGGTCATTTAACCATAGCGAGCCTGGACAAACCTCTTTGGCTTCGCGCTGTAGTCTAGCCAGCATGCGGCAATAACCGCGGAACCATTGCGAAGGATGATGCAGGACACCCTGCATCTCCTTCAATTGATGGGCTACCTTCACACGGAGTGGGCGCGGATCAGGTCTTTCAGCGTAGGGATGCAGCGAATCGTCAACATCAACGGCATCAGGTGCGCCAAGAGCGATTAAGGCACGTTCTACTTCAAAGCTGCTGCCAGGCGATTCCAATCTCAGCAGCGGGGGAGCCGCACTGAGATCTATTCCGTTATAAACAGCCGGCTGGCTGGATAACTGCTGCTTCTGCACTTCCAGCAGATCACCTAACGATTGGCCTTGCAGAAATTCAGCGTACGATAAAATGATGGCAGGTGGCATTCCGAGATCGGAACGTGCTTGCTGAATGCCGCTAGTCCGTTTATCCCCAGGAATACCGATAACGATCATCGGCCGCATAGGGGGCTCACTCTGTGATGGAAGGATAACGCCAGTCTTCCTCATCATCGCTTTCCTGTTTGTCGCTGACATCGACAGGCAATCCGCTCTGCTGCCACCGGCTGATCATCTCGTCGGACATAAAATGATGGCTTAGATTCAATGCTTTTAGTCCTTTGATTCTCTCACTGGCAAGAAGCAATTCAGCACCTTCGTCGCTGAGGGTACCCAGAGATAGATCTAGCGTATCCAGCTGATCTAAGATAGGCGCATTTGCTACTGCACCGGCGATTTCATCTTGTATTTCGCTATTTTTTAATCCCAGATAGGTAAGTTTAGGGAACTTTCCTACTTCTATAAGAGGTAGAATATCTGCGAGGCTTCCGTCAAAGCCGTAGTTATCTACGCCAAGATATAGTTCCAGCTTGCGTAAATTCGGCAATTGGCTGGCTGCAATATTATCAAGTACGGCTTTACTTAAGCCGCCGCTAATAATTATCAGTTCCTCCAGCTTGTCATGCTTTAGCTCTGAGAGGCTCAGCTCATTCCCGCCTTGAATCGTGAGTGATTGTAATTCTGGAAAAGCAGGGAGCAGCGGTGATAGATCGCTTTGGGTAATCCATGAAATCTCGCATTCCTCATAGCCCATCTCACCAATAAAAAGCTTGCGTAAAGCAGGGAAGCTGGCGCTATGCGTAACCAGTGCCTCTACAACCTCTTCCGAGCTATTCTCGTAGGCTTGCCCCCAATCACCGATAATTAGGCTGATCAGCGACGCACCTTCAGGGCTGCTGCTTAACTTCTCAATTGCTTCGCCAATTCTTTGACCTTCTTCGAATTCGTCGTATCCAATACTAAGCTTTACTTCCGTCATGGGTGTTCCCTCCCGGAAAAATTTAACTTCGAAAATACCCTATCATCTGTAGCCGAGGGAGTCAAATAGCTGAATATAACTATAGTTAAACTCTCCATATTATTGAGGTGAAATTTTGTGGTAGGTTTATACTAGAGGCAATTTTATTTTTTTTGGAAGGAGTTATTCGTATGAAGAATAAACTTCAGGAATGGATTATTGAGACGGATATAATTAAAATGCAAGAGGCTCTGGAAGCAGGTTTAATTACCTCAGAGGATATAGTTCAAGTATATTTGGAGCGGATTCATAAATACGATATAGACATAAACTCTATTTTAGAAATAAATCCAGAGGTTATACAAATCGCGCGAGCACTCGATAAAGAACGAGCAGAAAAAGGGAGCCGCGGGAGCCTGCACGGTATTCCTATTGTATTGAAGGATAATATAGACACCGCGGATAAAATGCATACGAGTGCCGGTTCTGTAGCTTTAGCTGGATCAATTGCGGCAAAAGATTCATTTGTAGCGGCCAAGCTTCGATTGGCGGGGGCTATTTTACTTGGGAAGGCGAATATGTCGGAGTGGTCTAATTTTATGTCTAGTACAATGCCTGCGGGATATAGCTCGCGGGGAGGGCTTGTACTGAATCCGTATGGACCTGGCACGGTATTTGTCAGTGGTTCCAGCTCCGGGCCTGCGGCAGCCGTAGCAGCGAATCTGGCAGCAGCAGCGATCGGAACGGAAACCGCAGGATCTATTGTCGGTCCAGCCAGCCAACATGCTCTTGTCGGAATCAAACCTACGGTGGGATTAGTCAGCCGTTCTGGAGTCATTCCCATTTCAGTAAGCCAGGATACCCCTGGGCCTATAGCTAGAACGGTTACAGATGCGGCAATTATTTTAGGGGCGTTAACCGGAGTGGACGACAACGATTCAGCAACATTTTCAAGCGAAAAATACGCTTATACAGACTATACTTCAAGTTTAGATAAAAGCTTTATACGACAAGCAAGAATAGGTATTCCACGGCATTATTATAAACATTTAGACGCTGAGAGGCTTGCAATTATGGAAACAGCTATCTTGACCTTGAAGAATGAAGGGGCTACCATTATAGATCCTGTCACAGTACATGTTGAACAACAGAATTGGAATAATGATGTGATTTGTTATGAATTTAAAAAAGGGCTCAACCAGTATTTAGCACAAGTAGATGATTCCGTTCCGATTCATTCTTTGCAAGAATTGATAGCCTATAATGAAAGACATGCTGAGATTGCCTTGCGATATGGGCAAGACACCCTGACAAGATCAGAAGAAGTAACATTAACTGAAGAGGCCTATCAAGAGAAGAGACAAGAATACAAGGAATTAGCGCTTGAACAAGGAATAGATTATGTGTTGGAACAGTATAGTTTAGACGCGTTATTGCTGCCTGGTGATATAGATGGCATGTATATTGCGGCACGCTTAGGTTATCCATTAGTTACTGTTCCGGCGGGATATGTATCTCAAGGCATTATTGATGCGGATGGGGATTCGACCAGGGGACCTTTTGGTGTTGTTTTTTCCGGAAAAGCTTATAGCGAGCCTACGCTCATAGCCTTAGCATACGGGTTTGAACAAGCAACGTATCACCGGATTCCACCTCAATTGGAGTAGAATTAGGCTAACTTAGAATAGAAGGAAGCGATCAGTTTGAAGTATTGCCTGGAATGTGGGACAGAGTTAGTAATGAAAGAAAGTGACGGGGAAGGGCAGGTACCTTATTGTAACGCGTGTGAAATGTTCCGATTCCCTATTTTCAGCACGGCGATTAGTACAGCAGTATTAAACAGGGAGAAGAACAAGATTTTATTAATTCAGCAATATAATCGGCCAGACTACATATTACTCGCAGGATACGTGAACAAAGGTGAAGATGCGGAAACGACTCTCGTACGTGAGGTAAAAGAAGAGGTAGGACTTGATATTGTCGCTTATGAATATATGCGCAGCTTGTACTTCGCACCATCCAATACGCTAATGCTGAATTTTATAGGTGTTGCAGATTCGGAGGACTTGAGCCAGGTGAGTACTGAGGTTGATCATGCTGAATGGTTTACTTTGGAAGAAGCCGCCAGAGCGATTAAAAAGAACAGCCTAGCCGAAACCTTCTTACTGGCGATTATTGAGAAATTGAACGCGGGACAGGTACAGGTCAATCCGGTAGCTGTTGGAGGAAAGTAAAAAGGAGCCGTGAGGCTCCTTTTTATTGTTTCATGTAGGGGGTCTAGTTTATTTAAGCTTATACACACGAGCTTCATAAGGACGAAGCTGAATTGTGTTTAGTTCTTCTTCTGGATTTACTTCGTAATTGGCAATAAGCAATGCCTTCGCTTGGAACTTCACAGTAGAAGGAAGTTCGAAGGTCGCAGGCTCTCCGAAGAAATTCAATACAACCAGTAGCTGTTCTTCTCCAAGAGTACGCAGATAAGCATATACCTGTTCATTCTCCTCAGCCAGAATTGTATAATTTCCGTATACGATAATTTCATGCTGCTTGCGCAGCTCAATAAGTCTCTTATAATAGTAAAAAATAGAATCAGGATCAGCCAGCGCCTGCTCCACATTAATTTCCTTGTAATTAGGATTTACGGCTAGCCAAGGAGAGCCCGTCGTGAAGCCAGCCTGCGGCTCGGCGTTCCATTGCATCGGCGTACGGCCATTGTCCCGGCCTTTAATGTAAATGGAGTTCATGATAGCTTCTTCCGAATGTCCGGCAGCCAAGTATTCTTTATACATATTCAAGATTTCAATGTCTTTGTAATCGTTGATGGAATCAAACTGTACATTCGTCATGCCGATTTCTTCGCCTTGATAGATGTAAGGTGTGCCTTGGAGCGTGTGCAGCAGTGTTGCCAGCATCTTGGCAGACTCTTTCGGATATAACTTATCATCTCCGAAGCGGGATAGCATACGCGGCTGATCGTGGTTGTTCATATACAGACTGTTCCAACCTTTACCGTCCAGCGCGATTTGCCATTTGGAAATGATGGACTTGATGTCCGCCAGCTTCCAAGGCTGCACATTCCATTTGCCTCCAGGTCCGGAATCGACGTCCATAAGCTCGAAATGGAATACCATGTTCAGCTCGTTGCGATCCTCGGAAACGTACAACGAAGCCTCCTCGGGAGTGACATTAACGGCTTCGCCCACTGTCATGATATCGTACTTGGACAGGACCTCACGGTTCATTTCCTGCATATACTCATGTACGCGTGGTCCGTTAACGAAATAGTCTCCTCCGAAGTGGTACGTAGGCTGTTCTCCGTTATTTTCTGGGGCAACGCTAGGTAATTCCGGTACTTTGGAGATCAAGTTGATTACATCCATACGGAATCCGTCAATGCCCTTGTCCAGCCACCAGGTCATCATATCGTAGACTTCCTGGCGCAGCTTAGGATTATCCCAATTCAGGTCGGGTTGCTTTCTCGAGAAGAGATGGAGGTAATATTCCTCCGACTTCTCATCGAATTCCCAAGCCGAACCGCTGAAGAAGGAACCCCAGTCGTTAGGCTTCTGTCCGTCCTGGCCCGGCCGCCAGATATAATAATCACGATAAGGATTATCCTGCGATTTGCGGGACTCCACGAACCAAGCGTGCTCATCAGAGGAGTGGTTGACCACGAGATCCATAATCAGCTTCATGCCGCGGCTGTGAAGTCCAGCTAGCAGTTCCTCCCAATCAGAGAGTGTTCCGAAATCATCCATAATACTTTGATAGTTACTGATATCATAGCCGTTATCGTCGTTTGGCGACTCGTATACCGGGCATAACCAGACTACGTCGACGCCAAGCTGATTTAAATAATCGAGTTTCGAGATAATGCCCTGCAGATCACCGATGCCGTCCCCGTTACTGTCTTTGAAGCTGCGGGGGTAGATTTGATAAACTACGCTTTCTTTCCACCATTTCTTATCCATGTATAACTCTCCTATCTCTCTATATAAATCTTAGTTATTTAATGGACCCTGATGTTAGTCCACTGATAATCCATTTTTGCGCGAACAAATAGACCACGAGCATCGGGGATAAAGCAAGCAGATACGAAGCAAAGGCTAAGTTGAAATCTGTGCTGAATTGACCTTGGAAGACATACTGTACAAGCGGAAGTGTGTATGAATCCTGATCACCTAGCAGAATCAACGGCAGCATAAAGTCATTCCAAGTCGACAGACAGGAGAGGATACCAATTGTTGCACTGACCGGAGCAAGAAGTGGGAAAATAATCTTCCAGAACGTTCCGAATGTCGTCGCACCATCTACTGTGGCAGCTTCCTCTAGCTCATAAGGAATAGAGCGGATATAGCCAGTGTATACAAACACGTTAAAAGCCAAGCCATAAACAATGTATAGAATAATAAGACCCAGAATGTTGTTCATATGCAGATCCGTTGTCACTTTGACCACAGGCAGCATAATAATCTGGAAAGGAATAAACATTGCGCTGATAAAATAAAAGTAGAGCGCTTTGAAGAATTTTCGGTTCATATTGCGGGCAATCGCGTAGGCTACCATGGAGTTGGTAAGCAAGATGAACACTACTGATGTTATTGTGATCGTGGCGCTATTTCCTAAGGCGTTGAAGAAATTGGTTGCCTTAATGGCATTGGCGAAGTTCTCAAAATGCAGGCCAGTCGGCAGTGAAAAGATGGATTGAGCCATTTCCTCGGGATTTTTTAGCGCGATAGCAATAGTCATGTACAGCGGAAAAAGGATCAGTAGTGAGCCTAGCGCGATAAGAATCGTTGCAGGCCAGTTGCTTGATTTTTTGATCATAAGTCCATCTCCCGTTTCTGCAGAAATTTAAGCTGAAGGGCGGAGATCACAACGATCACGATAAAATAAATCACGGCGTTCGCCGATTGATAGGCAAATTCTCCGCCTTGGAAGCCGCCTGTATAGATTAAGTGGGCAATGGATTGTGTTGAACGTCCAGGTCCCCCACCTGTCAAGGCTACGATTTGGTCGAATACCATTAAGCCGCCCTTCATCGCCAGCACCATGTTGATCGTGAAGAAGGAAGCAAGCATTGGAAAAGTAATGCTCCAGAATTCTCTCCAGCGGCTAGCGCCGTCCAGATTGGAGGCTTCGTAAAGATCTTGCGGAATGGTCTGTAGACCTGCCAGATAGAGAATCGTGTTATAAGCAATTCCCTGCCAAACGGCTACAATGACGATACCGATCCAGGCCCAATCGGAGTTGCCGAGAATGTTCTGCGAAAGGAATTCGCTGCCAAGCTTCTCGCCCCAGATAGGGAATACATTTGCGAACAAATAGTTGAAAATAAAGCCGACAATCAGCACGCTGAGGATATTAGGCAGGAAATATACACCGCGGAAAAAGTTTTTGGCTTTAATCTTGGCGTTAAGCCCAAGCGCAATCAACAAACTGATGATATTGATGAGAATAGTTGTTAAGATGGCATATTTAAAAGTGAACACATATGAATTCAGCACATTTTCATCTTGAAAAATGTTAATGAAGTTCTTAAATCCTACGTAATCAAAGCTGTCACTGAAGCCGTCCCAGTTAGTGAACGAATAATAAATACCCTGCAGTGCAGGAAAGGTGTGAAAGGCAAAGAAAAGAAGCAATGCCGGTATAGTCATTAGATAAAAGGCGACTCGGCGTTTGGCCATCATGTAATCCTCCTTGGAAAAGAGAAAGAGAAGGGGGAGTCCCGTTCTCTTTCTCGGCTCTTATTTGTCAGGTCTCGTTATTTCCGGTCAGCTACCTTATCCCATTCTTTATCAAGCTGTTTCAGGTACGCATCAACATCTTTCTTTTGCAGGAAGGCTTGATTGATGGTATCCACTTTCATTGCACTTGGGATGTAGTGGTCCGCAAAGTCGGCCAAGTTACCTGAGGTAAATGCTGCTTTGAAGCCGTCCATTGTTGGATCATCTTGTGTTACACCTTGCACAGCTGGGAATGCTTTTTGCTCGTTAATGTAGAGGCTGACATTCTCAGGCTGGAGCAGGAATTCAACGAATTTTTTAGCTTCTTCTTTATGTTTAGTGCTCTTAGAGATAGTCAACAATGTGTCTACGCCAGAAATGACCTTATTGTTAGCAGCATCATTTGTCGCTGGGAAAGGGAATACACCAAGCTCAATGGATGGATTAGCCTTCACGATTTCTGGGATCGCCCATACCCCTTGCAGATACATTGCAGATTCACCTTTAGCGAAAGCTGTGTTGCCGTCATTGTAGCCTTTTCCAAAAATATCTTTTTGACCAAACTCCGTCAGCTTAAGCAGCTTTTCAGCAATTTCGGTGAAGCTGTCTGCGAAAGTCACAGTACCTTCAGTACGTTGCTTGAAGAAATCATTGCCTTTAATGATTGTAGAGAGGGAGTTGAACGGCGTAAGGGTTGTCCAGGAATCCTTAAGGGTCAGGTAAAAAGCATTTTTACCGCTGTCCTTGAACTTTTGAGCGACGGCAATGAACTCATCCCAAGTGGTTGGCACGGTAACGCCGGCTTCAGTGAACATCGCTTTATTGTAAATGACACCACTTGCGTTCGAAGAGAATGGAAGACCATTCAGCTCGCTCGAACCTGTCAGGTCTTTCAGCATTTGAACATAAGCAGGCTGGATATTTTCAGCAAGTGGATCACTTGAGAAGTCTTCAAACAGACCACTTCCGGATAATGTTTTGTAGGTGTCAGTGGCACCGATACCGACCACGTCAGGGATGTCTTTTTTAGCTGCACGAGTCTTCAGCACTGTTTCGGCATCCGGTGGGTTCACTTGAGTGACTACGATGTTCGGATTGGCTTCATTAAATTTCGCAACCAGCTTGTCGAAGGTGGCTTTGGCTTCGGTCTTATTTTGGAAAAACTCGATTTTTACCTTGTCACCGGAGGAGTTCCCGCCGCTAGATGTGTTGTCAGCCGCATTGTTACCACTATTGCTACCGCAGGCGCTAAGCACGGACATAGCCAGTAGACTAACCATTACGGGTTTAATTGTTTTTTTCATGATAAATCCTCCTAATAATGTGTTGGTATTATGGTGAATTTGCTAAGGGTAAACGTTTACGTTGACGGCAAACTTAAATGATGTTCGTGTTCTTCTAAGCGACGGGTATGCAATAAAGTGAACAGTAAACGTTTACGTAATATTGATAAAAAGACTTAGGTAAGCGATCTTACCGTTTGTCTTTCCACAATTGTGTGATCGACAATCTGGCTGTTGACAGACTCGCCTGTTTCAATCATCTGAATGAGCTTCTCCACGGCGATCTTTCCAATATCGTACAGCGGTTGGCGTACTGTTGTTAAAGGCGGAATAACCATTTTGGCTAATCCAAGATCGTCATATCCCATAATGGAGATATCCTCGGGCACGCTTAGACCATTTTTGATAACGGTAGAGAGGGCACCAATCGCCATTTCATCACTAGCAGCAAAAACGGCAGTCACATCAGGCGCTTGCTCCAAAAGAGTCTCCATAGCTATACTTCCGCTCTCATACAAAAAATCTCCGTAAGCAAGATAGCGGCTGTCAAAAGGAATACCATTTGCTTCAAGCGCATGCTTATAACCTTCTGCTCTTGGCGCACCAGCGATAAGATCGCTAGGGTTTCCACTAATCATGGCTAT
This sequence comes from Paenibacillus sp. FSL R10-2778, assembly GCF_038593035.1. Classification (NCBI taxonomy): domain Bacteria; kingdom Bacillati; phylum Bacillota; class Bacilli; order Caryophanales; family Paenibacillaceae; genus Paenibacillus; species Paenibacillus sp. FSL R10-2778. The sequence goes on from NZ_CP151956.1 coordinate 1,228,329, forward strand.
TTTGCGGTGACCTTTTGAAATTAAGTAGAGGATAGCGTCAAAAGCTGCTCGATAATCATCTACTTTCACATAAGGGACCTTGGCGAATTCTGTTTGGGAAGAGACCAATACAACGGGGATCCTCATGGTTTCGAGCACATCGTAATATTCTTTCTTAAGGACTTCACTAGAAAAAATAATGCCATCAACCTGTTTCTCTCTCAGGAGCTGTAAGTACTTCAACGTTCTTTTACCGTCCTGATCGGTATTGCATACCATCACACTGTAGTTCCGGTCATTGGCCAATTCTTCAATACCTTTGAGCAGATCGGAAGAGAAGGCACCAGAAACACTAGGGAACATAACACCAATGGTTTGTGTACGCTTATTGATTAGACCCCGGGCAATCGCATTGGGTTGATAACCAATTTCTTTGATCGCCTCATTTACCTTTTGTTTCGTTTTGTCCGAATACCCACTTAAATTGTTTAGCACGCGAGAGACTGTGGCAATGGAAACGTTCGCTTTCTGTGCAACATCTTTAATCGTTGGGTTCATTCCTATGAGCTCCTTAAACTACGGTTATCCTTGAATTAAACGCTTACGCTGATGAGAGTAAGTTATGAAAGAAGAGAACGTAAACGCTTACCCCGAATATAAATGCTGGTAGGCGCTTTTGTCAACTGTACTTAAAAAATAAAAAAATGATCAAAACTACGCAAGAGCAGTAATCTTTTAATAGGAATGAAACCAATGTATATACCAAAAATTCACTTAGAAATATCGGAATTGACAAAAGAATATTGGAGGTCTAACATTTAGAGAGTAAACGCTTACGTAAAATTTTTAAATATGGTATGCAAGCTCTAGTTATAATGATTTACTCGGATAAGGAGTTGCATTTATGAATATTTATCTCGAGATTCCGGATGTGGATAAGCACTTTCCTTACCGCAGTTTACTCTGCAATGGTGATACGTTGTGTTATCCGCATTGGCATAAAGAAATTGAAATTATTTATGTTACCAAAGGAAGCCTGAATCTGGGAATTAACGATACCCCTATTCACATGGAGCAGGGCGAAGTTCAGTTTATCAATGGTGGGGATGTGCATTATTTTCTCTCTTCACCTGAGAGTGAACGGGTAGTGATTCAATTTGACCTGAATTTGTTTCAAGAAGTAGCCGCTTTGAACGGTAATGACTACTCACTTCGTGAGGTCTTTACGCTTATGGAGTATTCCAGTTCTAGATGGCCCGTGGCAACTGCCGCGAAGGTCAAAGGGCTGATTGAGAGTATTTACGAGGAAGATGTACAGCGAAGAGAAGGATATGTTTTTCTAATCAAGGCTAGATTGTTTGAACTGCTGACCGTTATTCTACGGGAGGTACCGAAGAGTCCGATCAAGAAACAGCCTAAGTTCTCGGAAGATACACTGAATCAATCCAGAGAAACACTGGAGAGACTAGAGCGGATTTTTATCTATGTGGAGCAGCATTACCAGGAGGCTATTACGCTGAATGAGGTAGCTAATTATATGGGGTTTAGTCCTTATTATTTTACCAAATTGTTCAAGAAAAACACGGGCATGACCTTTATCGCGTTCTTAAACGAATACCGGCTTAACAAAGCCAAATGGATCTTGATCAATGAAGATCTGCCGATGTCTGCCGTGGCGGAAGCAGCCGGGTTTGGCAGCGTGAAGACCTTCCATCATTTTTTCAAGGAAGCAACGGGGATATCCCCGCTGAAATACCACAAGACAATATTCGGGAATAATACAGCAAGATTACAGGAAGAAAGCCCTTCCTCAGCTTTGTATGATAGAGATATCAAAACAGGAATAAGTGGAGGTTAGACCAGAATGACTTTAACAGTAGGAATTATCGGCTGCGGAGGTATTGCGAACGGCAAGCACATGCCCGCGTTAAAAAAAGTAGAAGGTGCGCGTATGGTTGCTTTTTGTGATATCGTCGCTGAACGTGCCGAGAAGGCAAAAGCGGAGTTTGGAGATGAGCAGTCCGTAGTTTACACAGATTATAAAGAGCTTCTTAACGATGCAAGTATAGATGTGATACATGTATGTACGCCGAATATTTCCCATGCGGAGATTTCCATTGCGGCTATGGAAGCAGGCAAACACGTAATGTGTGAGAAGCCGATGGCTAAAACCACGGCAGAAGCACAAGCGATGATCGAGGCCTCAGAGCGAACTGGGAAAAAGCTGACCATCGGTTATCAGAACCGTTTCAGACCAGATTCAGCTTATCTGCATGCGGTATGTGAGAATAATGAGCTTGGTGAGATCTATTACGCCAGAGCTAAGGCTATCCGTCGTCGCGCGGTCCCAACTTGGGGTGTGTTTTTGGATGAAGAAGCGCAAGGCGGCGGCCCGTTGATTGATATCGGTACCCATGCGCTCGATTTGACCCTGTGGATGATGGATAATTACAAACCTAAATATGTCGTGGGCAACGCTTATCATAAGCTGTCCGGTCGTAAAAATGCTGCGAATGCTTGGGGCCCGTGGGATCCTGAGAAGTTTACAGTTGAGGATTCCGCCATTGGATTCATCACTATGGAGAATGGGGCTACCATCGTCTTAGAGGCAAGCTGGGCACTGAATACACTCGATGTCGGTGAGGCCAAAACGGTACTTTGTGGGACTGAAGGCGGAGCAGATATGGAGAAGGGTCTGCGCATTAACGGAGAAGCCTACGGTAAAACCTTTGAAAAGCATATCGGTCTGGATGCCGGTGGCGTCGACTTTTATGATGGTGCAGGAGATGATCCTGCGGTGATAGAGGCAGCTCAGTGGATTGACAGCATTGTAAATGACACCGAGCCTGTAGTGAAGCCGGAGCAGGCGTTGGTTGTGACTCGCATCTTGGAGGCTATTTATAAATCCTCTGAAACTGGAATGCCTGTGTTTTTTGAATAATCAAGCAAATTCGATGGTCATAGATAAATATGAACTAGGAGCGTGTCTCAAGTGACAAGAGTAACCGTATGGAATGAATTCCGTCATGAACGGCAGGAAGAAAGAATTCTTAAGGTCTATCCGCAAGGTATTCATGGACAACTGGCAAGTTTTCTGCAAGAGGCAGGACTGGACACTCAGACAGCTACGCTGGATGAACCAGAGCACGGACTGACGCAAGAGGTATTGGATAACACGGATGTACTGATCTGGTGGGGACATATCGCCCATCATGAAGTAAGTGATGAGATTGTAAACCGTGTACATGCGCGAGTGCTGCAAGGTATGGGACTTGTAGTGCTTCATTCGGGCCATATGTCCAAAATCTTTATGAAATTAATGGGCACCAGCTGCGATCTGAAATGGCGTGAAGCTGAGGAGAAGGAGCGCCTGTGGGTCATGGACCCAAGTCACCCGATTGCTGAGGGCATTGGTGAATACATCGACTTGGAGCAAGAGGAAATGTACGGTGCGCATTTTGATGTGCCAGCACCAGAGAGTCTTGTATTTGTCGGCTGGTTCGAAGGCGGCAACGTCTTCCCAAGCGGATCGACCTACCGTAGAGGCAGCGGGAAGATCTTTTATTTCCAGCCTGGTCATGAATCTTATCCAACCTATTACAACAAGGATATTCAAAAAGTCATCATCAATGGCGTGAACTGGTGTGCACCAACGAAACGTGACTATCCGGTTTACGGACATTCTGAAGCCTTAGAGCCTATCAAAGAAAAGGTGGTCGTATAAATGAAATTAGGCGTATTTGATCCTGTATTTGGAAGCTTGAGTCTTGACGAGATGTTAGATAAAATCGCCGCCGCAGGTTTGAATGCGGTAGAGATCGGCTCGGGCGGTAATCCCGGCAATGCTCACTGTCCGACAGATGAGCTGCTTGCGAGCGAGTCAGCACGTCAAGAATATTTGGAAAAGTTCACGAAACGTGGCATTATGATCAGTGCCTTCAGTTGCCATAATAACCCGATTTCACCAGATAAAGAAGAAGCCCGCGCCGGGGATGAAATTCTCCGTAAATCGATCAAGCTGGCTTCACTCATGGGTGTTAAGGTCGTGAACACTTTTTCGGGAACGGCTGGGGACAGCGATGAGGCAAAAGCACCGAACTGGCCAGTCACACCTTGGCCTACCGTGTACAGCGACATCAAAACCTGGCAGTGGGAACATAAGCTGATCCCTTACTGGAAGGAAATCGGCAAGCTGGCCGAGGAGCATGGCGTTAAGATCGGCATCGAGCTGCATGGCGGCTTTCTGTGCCATACCCCTTATACGATTTTGAAGCTTAGAGAAGCAACCTGCGATGCTATCGGAGCCAATCTGGATCCGAGCCATCTGTGGTGGCAAGGTATTGATCCTGTAGGTGCCATTAAGATTCTCGGTAAAGCTGGCGCGATTCACCATTTCCATGCCAAGGATACTTACTTGGATCAGGACAACATCAATATGTATGGTCTGACCGATATGCAACCTTATGGCGATGTGCAGACCCGCGCATGGACCTTCCGCTCCGTTGGTTGCGGCCACAGCATATCTGAGTGGTCAGATATCATGAGCGCGCTGCGCACTTACGGTTATGATTATGTGGTGAGCATCGAGCATGAAGACCCTCTTATGACGGTTGACGAAGGCTTCCAACGTGCAGTAACCAATTTGCAATCCATTCTTATTCATGACCAGCCCCAGGGTATGTGGTGGGTGTAAGGTCGAATTAGAAAGCCTTGATTCTCTATTTAGAGAATCAAGGCTTTTTTTTGCGTGTAGTGGGGATGTAGGGAGAGCGGGAGAGCGGGAGAGCGGGAGAGCGGGAGAACGGGAGAGCGGGAGAGCGGGAGAACAGGAGAACGGGAGGGGAGAGCGGAAGAGCGGAAGAAAGAACGGAAGGGAGTAGAAACGAGCTGACAAAGAGATAGGGAGGGGGTAGGGACGAGTAGTAGCTAATAAGAAACGAACTAGAAACTAATCAGAAATGTACTGGAAACCAACTAAAAACCAACCTGAAACTAACTGGTTTGCCAAAGGACTCAGATGCAGCTATTCGCGAGTTTTAGACCTTTTGGAGCGAGTTTCGGACCCGAGAGACCTTATTGGTCCCGAAGAGCAAGGAATTCGAGGGTATTTGAGCAAATAACTGCGCTGGAGTCCGATAGCATCTCAAAACAGCGGATTTGTTGCAAATAGGGTCTCTGGAGTCCGCGACTTATGCGCTTATACGCTAGCTGATCTGCGATGGTAAAACCGTAGTTAGTTTGGTGTTAGAGCGTTAGAAGCGTGGTGGGGTGTGGGAGTAGATAACTGTGCTAACGGACTCAGATGCAGCTATTCGCGTGTTTTAGGCCTTTTTGAGCAAGTTTCGGACCCGAGAGACCTTATTGGTCCCGAAGAGCAAGGAATTCGAGGGTATTTGAGCAAATAACTGCGCTGGAGTCCGATAGCATCTCAAAACAGCGGATTTGTTGCAAATAGGGTCTCTGGAGTCCGCGACTAATACGCCAGCTGATCTGCGATGGTAAAACCGTAGTTAGTTTGGGGGCTGGTGCGTTGAGCTTCGGGAGAATGGGATACGGGCAAATGTGCAGCGCAGTTAGTTTAGGGCTGGAGCGTCAGGAGCGTGGTGGAGATGTGGCGGAGATGTGGTGGAGATGTAGTGGAGATGTGGTGCAGATGATGTGGTAGGTAACTGTGCTAACGGTAACGGGCAAATGAGCGGACGCAGTAATGAACGCAGTAATGTATGAGACGTAGGGCAGAAATGTATGAGACGTAGGGTGGAAATGTATGAGACGTAGGGCAGAAATGTATGAGACGTAGGGTGGAAATGTATGAGACGTAGGGCAGAAATGTATGAGACGTAGGGCGGAAATGTATGAGACGTAGGAAAGAACAAGGTAGAACTGTGCTAACGGACTTAGATGCAGCTATTCGCGTGTTTTAGGGTTTATGGGGCGAGTTTCGGACCCGAGAGACGTTATTGGTCGTGAAGAGCAAGGAATTCGAGGTGTTTTGAGCAAATAGCTGCGCTGGAGTCCGAAAACATCCCAAAACAGCGTAATAGTTGCAAATAGGGGCTCTGGAGTCCGCAACTTATGTGTTTATGCGTATGCTGATCTTTGCGTATCTAAAGATCGGCTTTTTGTCATGCATTCACTGGTTACAGTATTGCAATCTCTGCGTCAAGCGGGAGTGGACGAGTTGAAAAGAATAGGTACAGGCTGGTACGCAACATATTTGAAATGATTTCGTCTTTATATAACGGAGGTGGAGCAAGATGAATTTATGCTTTTCGGGAGGCCGGTTTCAAACTTTTTTACAGCGGAACATTAAACTGATGCTTGTATTTGGACTTTTGTTCGCTGCTTGCTTTACAGGAGTTGGAAGGGTGGAAGCTGCTGGCTCAGATCTGATCATCGTGAACAAAAAAACAAACAAACTCGCGTATTTCAGTGACGGCAAGCTGGTGAAGACTTTTCCGGTTGCCACAGGAAAGTCGAAGGAACTGACGCCAGAAGGTAGCTTCAAAATGGTGGTTAAGGTAAAAAACAGACCCTACTACAAAGAGAAAATTCCCGGTGGGGACCCGGCCAATCCGCTTGGCGACCGCTGGCTGGGGCTGGAAGTGAACGGTACCTATGGCACGACGTATGCGATTCACGGCAATAATAATGAGTCATCGATAGGGAAGTATGTTAGCGCTGGTTGTATTCGAATGCATAATGATGATATTCATTGGCTGTATCCAAAAGTAGCCAAGAATACTCGAGTTATCATTACAACGAGCACACTGGCTATGGAGAATATTGCAACTAAAAACGGGTACTCTGTGGGAAGTAATAAGTTTGCGGGAACTTTTGAGATCAATGGGACGACAACAAAGCTGAAGGATCCTTTTATATTGGAAAATTCCCGTGTGTTTGTTCCGCTGAGAGAATCCGTGGCCTTACTGGGTGGTACTTTGCAGAGTGAAGCGGGGACAGGAGCACTGATAATTACGATCGGCAATCGTACGGTGACACATAAGCCATTATCCAATAAGGCTATTGTGAATGGGAAATCCATTACGATTTTACCGTCACGCAATGAAAATAACCGATTACTAATTCCGCTGAGTATCCTGCCTGATTTATTTGCTGTTCAGGTGCAGTGGAATGCGCAGACTCAGGTGGTAAAGATTAAGTTATAATTGTTCTTGGCCTTTTATTTCTGATTTAAATTGTTATATACTGTACTTATTCTAAAATACGGACAATTACGGAGGGCCACCGACTGATGAATAACTAACACGTTTCCTGAAACAGACCATAAAGTTTGTGAAGTGCATATGCACAAGTCACGGAGCACCCGCGCAGGGTGATAACGGTCAGGGATACGTGTGTCGGTCGGGGGTCTTACGATGCTTTTATATGGATAGTTCTATCTATTGTGTTGGTTTACTCTGCATCCAGCAGGTGAACACGGCCGTAGTCTATCCATGTCTGGGCACATTCCCCCTTCATACGCTATTCGACCGCAGACCGCTGGCTGCGGTTTTTTATTTGCAATGAAATCGGAGGAATGAAAGATGACTGTAATTAAAGTGAAGAATTTACGTAAGGAATGGAATGGGGTCCCTTTATTTAAGGAGGTATCCTTTGAGATAGCAGAGGGAGAGCGCGTGCTTTTATTCGGACGAAACGGGATTGGCAAAACCACACTGCTTAAGGGGCTGATCGGTCGCCTTACTTTTGAAGAGGGAGGTATCTATCATGGTTTACCATCTGAAGAATGGGGTGTGCTCGATCAACAGCTTGAGGTACCGGGGGAAGTAACCGCATTGGACTACGTTCTTTCAGGGTCAGCACAGCTGCCTGAATTAAAACGCCAGCTGGAAGCCCTCAGTCAGAGACTGCAGGAGCAGAAAGCTGATAACGAAACTGAATTGGCTGAATATACAGAGGTGTACGATCGTTACTTGCAGCTTGATGGATATGGCTGGGAGGTCAAAGCGGAAAAAAGTCTAAAGCAGCTCAAGCTTGAACATGCGGTCTGGGATTTGCCATACGTCTCACTTAGTGGAGGGCAAAAGACACGGGTGCAATTAGCAGCATTATTAGCCCGGCAGCCCAAGCTATTGATTCTGGATGAACCGACCAATCACATAGATGGAGAAACGATGGAGTGGTTGGAGCATTGGGTGTGCACCTACCCTGGAACCGTGTTTTATGTATCACATGATCGAACATTTATTGATCGAACTGCGACGTCTGTGCTGGAGCTTAGTCCGGAGGGATGCCGGCGTTATTCGGGTGGATATACACAATACCGGGAGCAGAAGACTATAGAGCTGAGAACATTGGAGGGACAGTATAAAAAGCAGGAGCAAGAAAAGGAGAAGCTGCTGGAGAGCATTAGGCGGTATGCAGAATGGTTCCAGCAAGCGCATCGTGCTGCCGGACAAAATGATTTTCTGCGTTCGAAATCCAAGAAAAATGTGTCTCGTTTCCATGCCAAGGAAGCTGCACTGGAACGGTTAAATAAGAACCGTGTAGAATTGCCCCGTGAGACTGGCAAGCTGAAGATGAAGCTGGAAAGCGAAGAGTTTCTGGCAGATTCTTTACTGACACTCCGTGAGATAGAGTTTGCCTATCAGGGGAGTGCGCCTTTTCTTAGGGATTTCAGTTTGTCGCTAAACCGGGGAGACCGACTGTCTATTCTGGGTCCTAATGGTGTTGGAAAGTCTACGCTGCTGAAATTGATTGCAGGGATCAATAAGCCTACAAAAGGTGAAGTGCGGCTGCATCCACGGACGACAATCGGTTATTTTGCACAAGAGCTAGATAACTTAGAAATGAACTCTACGATTCTGGATAGCTTGCTTGAACTGCCGGGAATGACCCAAACGGAGGCGCGGACGATTCTAGGTTGCTTTTTATTTACGCGGGACGATGTATTTAAACGGATTGGGGATTTGAGTCTGGGAGAGAAATGCCGTGTGGCTTTTCTCAAGTTGTATTTTGGAAAAGCGAATTTATTGGTTTTAGATGAACCCACTAATTATCTGGATATTGACACTAGGGAACGAGTAGAAGAGGCACTTATGGTGTATCCCGGCGGGTTAGTAATGGTCTCGCATGACCGTTATCTTCACTCTAAAGTGGCTAATCGCTTGGTGATTTTAGAGCCGTCTCAGGCACCAAAGTTTTTTCAAGGAACGTATGCTGAATACTTCGCAAAAGACAGAACCCGTCTGCTTACTGGTATAGAACAGGCTCGGGAGGATAACCTTGCCCTCCTGCAGCTGCGTCTGAATCAGCTGATTCAGAGTAGCGGTGTGGATTCTGAGGCGGAGAATGCAGCGCTAGTGGCGGAAATCGTTAATTTGCAGCGACAAATACAGGAACTAAGGGGCGAGGGGAAACCCGCATCCTCCTAAGCTGATAAAAAACACAACCTTGCTCAGGATAAATTTATCTTGGGCAGGTTGTGTTTTTAGGTAGGAGTCGTAAGGTGTAAGGTGTATAATTTGGAGGAATGTGGATTTTTTGGCGATAAAGAAACCTTGAGAGGATGGTTGCAGAATTGCTGAAATTGGGCTCTTTTATATTGGAATTACTTCGCTTGTGTATATTGCTTGTGCTGACTTTGTTAGTTTTGGGTTGGGCAGAAAGATTGATTTATCAATTGATATTTGGTCAGCCCGTGTATAACTGGAGTATGGGACTCGGGAATTTATTGTTATTTTTTATGCTGTACCGGAATCATTTTCAGTTTAAAGGCTGGTATAAATCAGAGAAAAATAAAAAGCTAAACCTCCTCACCACAAGAATAATCACCGTAATTTCTATAGGACTAATAATCCTGCCGACAGGGCTAGGCTGAGCTTATGAAGATTAGAATCATTGGAGCTTGCGGCAGTGGCAAATCCTATATCGCCCGGGAGTTATCTAAAAAATACGGTGTAGAGTATTACGAGACTGACAACTTGGTATGGGACAGAAGTGCCGAGAATTTGCGCTTTTCAGTTGAAGCAAGGGATGCTCAGTTGGAGGAAATCCTTGATAAACCCTCATGGATTCTGGAAGGCGCACATTACAAATGGGGACAAGAGAGTTTTAAAGCTGCTGACTTAATCGTTATTTTGAATCCTAATAAAGTGATCAGGGATTTGAGAGTGTTTACAAGGTTTATAAAAACAAGACTGGGTTTAGAGCAAGCGAATTACAAGCAGTCATTTAAGAATCTGTATGTGATGATTTTTGAATGGAACCGTGGATATGATCAGGAGGCCGCACATAGGATTATAGAGTTAACGGATACTCTGTCTGATAAACGGGTAATTGTGAAAAATAACAAAGAGCTGGAGTCCATTATCCAAGAGCATCTGAGGAAGGGATTGTTAAATAGGGATTGAGCGACAAAGTAAATGATAGAGAGAGGAGTGCTTGCATGGATAACATTCTACCCGAGCATTTGGATCAGGAGAATTTTATAGGCTTTTGGAAAAGAGTGCTGGCTTCCATTCTTGATTTCCTGGTCATTGGAATACCTGGGGTTATCGTATACTGGATACTCAATTCATTAGCTGTTTCATTACATTCGGAGATACCTATTATCCTGGAGTACATTTTGTTTATCGCATTTGATATCTTTATGATCGTTAGATTTGGCGGAACTCCAGGGAAGCTGATTTTAAAAATAAAAATTGTCAATGAGCAAGGGAATTACCCTACAGTGAAGGAAGCGCTGATTCGAAATGTTTTCCGAATGATTAGTATGATTCTTTCAATGGTAATTGCGGTCAGCAGCTATGACTTTACCGTTATTTCCGCCAAATTATCCTTATGGTCGGATTTGGCTTTTGACCTCACTCAAATCCTGGGTCCAATCATGCTGGTGGATTACTTGTTGGTTGGATTACATCGCCGTAAACGTGCGATTCACGATTTGCTGGCTGGCACTTATGTTGTTGAGAAATCCGCAATTTGAAGAATGCTTTTCACCAAGCATTCTTTTTTTAAACATTATGTATTTTACTATTAAATATTTTAGTGTTAAAATACTTTTATAAGCAGCTGATCATCATGAATGCCAAAGGAGAACCTCTTGGAAAATCCAGATATTTTTAAGCTAATACATGCAGTTGAATTATTTACGAATGAAGTTATTGTCCGATGGATGAACGCATTTGATCACAATATTGGGATATCTCCAGTTCTAGTCTTGGGCGAATTGAATAAAAAAGGTCCCTTGAAGCAGACTATTTTGGCTAAGAGACTAGGATATACGCCGGGAGCAATGACAAACATTGCTAATCGACTAATTAAGCAGGAGATGGCCGAGCGAAAATATAACGAAGATGATCGACGGAATGTACTTCTATCTATCACGGACAAAGGAAAAGACGTTCTGAAGGAAGCACAGCTTAAGGGACAGGAGCTAAGAGCTGAAATGTTCCAAAAGCTCAATGAGGAGGAACTGCAGCAATTCTTGAAAATCTATGAGAAGTTGTTAACGAGCTTTGATAGCTCTGAAACATAAACCAAGTCATCTTAGAAGCACAATAACATTATAAAGGGGTATGAACATGGGAAGAGTTCAAGGTAAAGTTGCATTAGTAACTGGAGGCGCTTCAGGTATTGGCTTATCAGCTGCCACTCTATTAGCTAGAGAAGGAGCAAAGGTTGTTATTGCCGATTTTAATGTGGAAGCAGCCAAAGAAGCAGCATCTAAGATTAAAAATGAAGGCGGAGAAGCTGAAGGTCTTTTCTTAGATGCCTCCCAAGCGGATTCGATCAAGGAAGCTGTTGACTTCACAGTTGCTCAGTATGGCACCATCACAATATTGTTCAATAATGTCGGTCTAACTAATCTGCAAAAAGACCTTGATGTGGTCAATATAGATTTGGAAGAGTGGGATCGCCTGATGAACGTAAATACCAAAAGTGTTCTGTTAGGCAGCCGTTTTGCTATTCCTCATATGATTAAAGCGGGCGGAGGCTCGATCATTAACACGGCTTCGATGTCAGCATTTGCTGGCGATTCATTGCGTACTGCTTATGGCTCCTCTAAGGCAGCGGTTGTGAACCTTACTCGTTACATCGCTACACAATATGGTAAAGAGAAAATCCGTTGTAATGGAGTGGCACCTGGGCTGATCCTGACACCTGCGGCAGCAAGAAATATGCCGCCAGCTGTATTGGATATTTTCCAAAAATTCAACGCGCTGCCTTATCATGGTGAAGCTGATGATATCGGCAATACGGTTTTGTTCCTGGCATCGGATGAATCCAAATTCATCACAGGCCAAACAATTGAAGTAGAGGGTGGCCACTATATGTCTAACCCAAGTATCACGGATTTCCAGAATTACATGATGGAAGCTAAATCTAAATAAAAGATTATGTGTAATTAAAAATCCGGTCCATGCTCGAATTTGTCGAGCGGGACCGGATTTTTGTTTATTTTAATGAATTAGCGTACCTCTAAAACCTCCTGCATAAAGGTCTTCAGAGCGGAGGGTTTGGCACTTGCAATCCATTGCTTCAGCACATCCGTCTGACCGTTCACGTACCATTCAAGCTTCTCTTTTAACTCTTGGTCAAAGACTTTAGGTTGATTTTTTCGTTCCGCTAACAGTTGTTTAATCATTCGTGGCCAGCGATACCCACTATGACCAAAGCTGAGTTCAGGATAACGCTCAGCAAGTGTCATTACCGAAGAGAGTGATTCACCAGCGTATAATTCTGCCGCCAAAAAGCTGCCAATAAAACGATGGCTATCATCATACTTTAGGGCGATCGCGAATTGTTTACGAGCTTCTTCCAGCTTCCCTTGTTGCATGAGTGCTGTGGCGTTAATAGAAAGTACATAACCGTTAGTATTGGGTCGGTTTAGTTCGTTGTAGTAGGAATAATATTCGTTATACGACTTCCAGTCCGCATGGTCAAAATAGTACTGCGATAATGTGAAGGCGTAATTAGTAGAAGGCTGTAGTTGTATTAGCTTTTCGAGTAAAGGAATCGCCTTATCTTCTAATGTTGTATCCTTTGTGAGGGATGATTTTGCCAGCATCAACTTTACTAGCATGTGCAGGGCATGAACATCCTGTGGGTCATCGGCAATATTTTTTTGGTACATTTCTAGTGCCTGATCCGGTTTCTTATCCAGTAAGAGTTGGTCAGCCGCAGTAAGCTCTCTTTCCTTGAGATAAAAGAACGGCAGATTGCCGACGGTGTCTTCGTTCAATCTGTAGCCATTACTGCGGGTAATCAGGCGTCCATCTGCATCTAAGGCTTCAATATTCCAAGAAAAGCGCACTTCGGGATTCATAAATCCGAGAAGGGAGAGGGGATCAATAGATTCCCAGCCATCTCCACTGCTGCCATAGGAAAAACCGCCGCCATCGTAAAGTTCTTCTACAGGAATGGAGATATGGTTATCTACAATACGATCCCGAATTTGTACGCCCAACACGGCCCCCTCCCCGCCACCGCTTAAACGATAGTAAGCTGCACCTTCAACAGCTTTCCAGCGGAAATCTATGGTCTTGCCTGTTAGGGTTTCCTGATTAATGGGAGACTGCAGCTCAAGCAGAGGTTGTAGAACTATGCTCTCATTCAACCTGTCATCTGGTTTAACTTCAATCCAATCGTCATATTGTACAGGCCAAGTCCAGCCGTCGATCTGATCATAGCCAAGTCCAAGCTGTAACTGATAAAAGCCCGGAATCACACCGTGAAATTCGAAACGTCCTTCAGTATCTGTGACGATTCGGTAGGGTTCAGCAGAAGTGATGCTATGGTTAACTTCGCTTTCAGCGCGAAGGAAAATACCTGCCCGCGGAACTGGGGTGCCATCGCTTCGTGTAAGGGTACCGGAGACGACAGCAGTTGAGGTGTTTCCCATATCTATAGCAGACTGGATTGCGGTTCGAAGCGATTCCAGCTGTCTTTCAGTATCTGAAGTCCCAGCTTCTGGTGCTGCTGCTGATCCTGTATTGTCTGTGGAGCCTTCGTTCGAACTGCTGGTGGCAGCGTTCATTTGTTTATGAATATCCTGCCAGAATTTTTTGTAGCTCTCCAAGCCATCTTTTACTACGGCAAGTGCTTCCTGCGCTTCGCCTTTTGTAAAGAGTAAACGCCCGGTAAGCCATGCTTTTTGTGCGTTTAGCTCTTCCTGATACTCGGATGGAAAGGGGGTTTGTTCAAGAATCGTTTCAGCGGTTGTTATATCGCCACTATTTAGGGCCCGCTCCGCTCGAAGGAGCTCCAGCTGTTTAGCTACAGAGGAGCTGCTGTTTAACTGTTTCGCTGCGGTGATTAGCGCTTGATCTCCATCTTCCTTTCGGCCAAGAGCATCATATTCATAAGCTAACTGCTTAGCCGCAAATATACGTGTATTATCCGAAGGCCCCTCAAGGATATATTCCTCAAGTAAAGGTACTATGTCCTCCGGTAACAGACCGGAACGCTGGGTTTCATCATTACTCCACTGGCTCATCGAAGGACTGACATTAACGTCATATCTGTAGGGATCATAGCTGTGATCCTTATCAAGGATGTTTGTACGAATTAGCTCGATACGTTTACTCCCGGTTGTGGAAGCCAGCTTATGCAGAAGATCAGTCCTAGCAATGTTAGATTGAATAGCTGTGCTCTGATCTACCTGCGCCTGTGAAGGTAAGAAGTTAAACAGAAGAATAAGCAGGGAGGCAGGGAGCAACACGAATAACACCAGATGTTTGATTTTTATCTTAATTCTCATGTTTTTTCACCGCCTGCTCGTAGATATCCTTCCAATACGTATTGCCTCCAGCTTCGATTAGTTCTCGGTTCGCACGCTGCGGGGTGTTTTGTTGTGGCTGCTGTTTAATCTCTGGCTGATGCAGGGTCAGCGAAACGATTAGAATTATGGCACCGATCGCACCTATAGGTTTGACAGGGATCTCAATTTCCTTATTCCACAGCGCCAATAAACGAGCTCCAAAGGTTGGAGGGTGAGTCTGCTTAATGACCCGGTCGTGTCCAGTGAACTGGAGGTTTTTTAATTCTTCATCAAGCTGCTTTTTGACCACATCGCGTTCTGTATTCATAAGAAATGTCCCTCCTTCACCAAAATCTTTTTTAAGAGCGTCCGGCCTCTGGCGAGTCTGGATTTGATCGTATTTTCAGATGTATTTAATTGCTCGGAAATTTCCCGGATATTCATTTCATGAAAGTAATATAAAGTCAGACATTCCCGGTATAGATAATCTAGATTTCTCATGGACTCGGCGAGCTTGACATTATGCCATTCCACCATAAAAAGCTCTTCCGCTCCGGCTGTGAAGTCAGCATCTTCGTTGGTTTGCAGCTCTGACCCTCCCGCCGGGAAAATATTACGCCAGCTCCAAGTCCGTTGCCTCATGCGGCAGCGATTGACCACTATCCGTATTAGCCATGCCTTCAGCCGGTCCGGCTCCTTTAACTGACTCATTTTGGCATAAGCTTGAATAAAAGTATCTTGTACCGCTTCTTCGGCACTTTGTCTATCTTTAAGCAGTAAAGAAGCGGTTCGCAGCAGCATATCTCCATATTCGTCCATTAACAGGCGGAGAGCTGACTCATCTTTTGCCACAATTCTCTCTATAATATTCAGATGCAGCTCCCCTCCCTTTACTAATAAGATGCGGCTTGGAGGATTAAGGTTGCGTTTTGATGGAAAATTCTTCAACAAATGTCGCGATTACAGTTCGTGTACTCAGAAGGACGAATCTATTGCACAGAATGCAATGGATTGCTTTTTCAAGCAGGATTAGCTCCTTTCTATTGTACGTTCTGCAATGAAACCTTCGAGGCTGGGAATGACGTCTAAGGCCATATGGTTCATGAGTTTATGAGCTTATGAGCTTATGAGTTCACGAGTTTATAGTTAAATGGAGTTATGTGGAGATTTTAAAAGAGAAACTAACTTGAGTTAGGTGTCGGAAAAAAGGGTTTTATGTAGAAAAATAGAGTGTGTGTGAATTTAAGTTGGGAGATATGGGTAAAAGAGGGTTAGCCAGAAGAATTGCCGCTATCCTGCAACTATTTGATTTTCCCCTCGTCTGTATGTTCAGTTTCATTTTTTGCAAGACGACTTTAAGGTAATCCACTAAGGAGATGACATCATGTCAGTACAGATAAAATTAATTGCTTGCTCAATCCTGCTCACAGGAATGATTGGGCTTGCTGGATGCAGTTCGAATAATGAGGCGGGGAATTCAGAATCCCAGGCAACGGCCCCAACAGAAACAGCTGTAACAGCAACCTCTGAGCCGGAAGTTAGTCCATCAAGCACCCCAGCAGAAACTGCACCGGCAGCGACTTCCTCCCCTACGGAGACTGATAAAGATTCAACCAGCTCAAATTCACAAAATAGCGACAAACAGCTTAAAGAGTTACTCGAGCTTGCCAAAAAGGGGAAGGTACCCGGTGTGAAATATGCCGCTCATACCGGACTCATTGATGAGGTCGAAGCGGATTGGGGCAAACCTGATCAACAAGAGTCAGCGGGAAAAGGTATTTATGCAACCTACACTGACAAACATGTCGTGTTTGGATTTAATAAAGGAAGTTTAATCTTCGATGTTCGTTCAAGTGATTCCACACTGCAAAAGCTGACGCTGAAGCAAATTGAGGCAACACTCGGTAAGCCTGACGATACCAAAGTGAACGGAGAGGATAAGATTTACACCTATCAAGCCAATGACCAATACCAGCTGAAATTTATTATTCCAAGCTCGACCGGTACAGTAGATCATATATCCGTATTTAGTGAACAGGATTCTTTTAACAATATGGCTGGGTAAGTGGCATGGGTTAGAAGAGGAGAGAGCAATCATGCAGAGGAATCTGGGGGTTGCTCTTTTTGTATGTTCTTTTTTGAGGTGGAGTAGGCCTTGGACGGACTGTTATAATGAAACTAATGAGCGGGTTCGGGGAAAGTGAGGTTCTATCATGCAGCTGGAATTAAATGAAAGTGAATATAAAGTGACCGCAGAAGGGATAACGATAGAATTATTCCCAAAAGAATTTACGCTTTTTCAGTTTTTGTACAAAAATAGAGGGCGTACATTCAGTCGAGAACAACTGTTGGATAAAGTATGGCCGCTTGAATATCCGGTAGAGCGAACGGTAGATGATCATATTTATCGGCTTCGTAAAAAGCTAGGCAAGCTTCAAGACTTAGATATTAAGACTGTTCGGGGATTTGGTTATAGTCTGACTATGCAGGAGCCCTCAGCTGCTATGGCCAATCCGACTACATATGACTTAGAGATGCAAAAGACGATGCGGGAAGTATTCAAGAAATATCACCTATATGGCCAAGGTCGCTCGATGTTAATCCTCGCACGCCAACAGGATGTTTTGGGGTATGCGATGGATCCGTTTTATTCGATCTATATTCATTTTGTACAGGGAGATTTGGATTGGCTGCTGAACACAACCGAGGTGGGGATAGAGGAACGGTTTTATTCCTTATTAATCTGTTATGTTCTATTGGGTGATCCTAAGAAAAAACTAGAGTTCTGCGAGTTAGTCCTTGAGAAAAAGATTCTTTTGCCGCCTCAGCATCGAGAAGTGGAGATTCTAAATATTCTGGATTTGTACACGCTGGCAGGGCAACCGGAAAAAGCACTGGAACGGCTAAAGCTAACATATGAAGTGATTAAAGAGCCGGGGTATGAGAGTTTCATTCCTATAACGGCGACCTCAGAAATGCTTACACACTTATGGATGGGAACAGAAGATCACGTAATAGAACGGATGGCAACAGACATTGAAGCGCTTTTGCTGGAGAAGCCTTATTTGCGTGAGATCGGTAGTTATAAAGTTACAAGGGGCTTGTGGTTTCTACGGCGCAAGTCTTGGCGTGAAGCCGAGCAACTGTTGGATGAGGCACTTCAGGTGCTTGAGATGTCAGGGTTCGTGCCGATGCGGATATATGCATTGTATCGAATAGTTCATTTTTGTAACGAGTTTCCACCCAAGCCAGCTTTGTATCGCAAATATGTGAATTTATTTGAACGAGAGAAGGAAGAGCGGGGGTTCCATCGGTTAGAACAATCCTTGGATGCCGTGCTTACGAACCTTGTGACTGCCCCCTGATAATTCTCTGACAATTCTCCATTACATTAAGGTCATGCTAATAAGTTCTTAATTGTAATTTGGAGGAATGTTTAATGAATGCTTCACCACAAGCAGGCACGAGCCTGCTTAAGAACAAGGTGTATATGCGTGTGTACAGCGCATTTGCGACAGCGACCTTTGGGGATTGGTTCGATGCCTTGGCGATTCAGGTACTCGTAGGGTACCGCTGGCAGGCCAGCCCGCTAATGCTGGCTTTGATTCCGGTCTCCATAGCTTTGCCGGGGATTTTGCTGGGCTCGTTCGCAGGGGTAGTGGCTGACCGACTGAACAAGCTGAAGCTGATGCGGATGTGTGATCTGCTTACGGCATTGTTAACCGTATTCGTATTATTTGCTCCCAGTATGGTGTGGTTGCTCCCGTTATTGATGTTGCGTGCTGCCATTTCTACGTTAAACGTGCCTGCTCAACAGTCGATGACCCGTAGTATGGTTAGAGAAGACCAACTGCTCCAAGCTACCTCGCTTAATGGGCTTGTAAATCAAGGCTCAAAAATCGCGGGACCTTTACTGGGCGGTTTCGCGTTGTCTGTTCTTACGCCTCAGTGGTGTATATTGATCAATGCTTGTCTCAGAGGCTGCTCTTATTTGCTCTTACTTACCGTTAAAAACAGTGAGGCAGGACAAGTCAGCTCAGAAGGTAAGGGTGATCAAGAGGAGCGTGTTGCTCTCCGCACGATGTGGAAAGAAGGCTGGAGCTTTATGCTGCGCAGTAGACTGCTTCTAAACAGCATGCTGTTTGGTTTAGTTGGTGCGTTGGCCATTCAGATGATCGATTTCCAGTTCACTAGTCTATTCAGAATTATTGCACCTTCTGAGGAATCTATGCTGGGCTGGCTTGTTGCGGCAACAGGCGTGGGGGCTGTATTCATGATCATGGTCCTGAACAAATTGAACAGGGGAACAGGCTACGGCTGGAAGCTGGGTACAGGTTATATGCTTATTGGTATATCGGTCGGAGGGCTGGGCCTGCTTCAGCCGGGCGTCTCCATCCTTACTGTATTGTTGCTAGGATTTTTATTGGGTCTCGGGAATGGAATGTTTATGATCACCTTCAATTATTGTCTGCAAAAAGAAACACCCCCGCACATGACAGGGCGTGTGTTCGGTATTCAGAGTACCATTCTTAGCGCTGTTATGATCGGCGCGCCACTCCTCGGCGGAATGATGGTGCAGATTGCTGGGCCTAGCCGTATCTTTTTGGATTTTGGCATCGTAATCGCTCTGATTGGTGTGCTGGGCATCGCATTTGGGCGCGTGCTGTGGCCCGCGCAGAAAGAGATGAACGATAGCTCTGCGGAGCAATCTAGGGCGGTTGAGGTGATGGAAGGGGGCTAGGAGGTAGCACGCTAGTCTAGCTAGCAGGACTTCCTAGCTGGACTAGCAAGCTTGAGTGGCAGAGAGAACCTGGCCAATGCCAGTACTCAGCGGGACTAGAATGCTTGAGTGGCAAAGACAATCTAGCGTGACTCTCTAGCATTTAGTTGCAGAACGTACAGTTAAATTCTCTTTCAGCGATCGAACTGGGATTTAGTTGTACTTTGTGCAGTTATTATTTGATTTTCTCCCTTTTAGTCTTGGAAAGATGATTTTTAGTTGCACAGAGTACACTTATTTGCTCAGGAGGCCTCTTTTACCGCTTAATAGTTGTATATAGTGCAATTAATAGTCTCCTTAGTCATAGTCGCCTTAATATGTGACTTCTCAGTAAGCGATTTCTCAGTAAGTCTCAATAAGTGACCTCTCAATAAGTATTTCCTCAATAAGTGACTTCGCAATAAGTTATTACTTTGTGATCTAAAGCAACTGCTGCACAAAACGTTATAAGTTACAATATTACCTAGCCCGATAGGACAGTTTCTCGTCCGTAAGGGCTTTTTTAGTGTGTAGAGGAGATAGGTTAGAACATTAGAATTTGTAGAGGGAAAGGAGGGAAAGGATGGCTACTTTTATTTATATGGTGAGGCACGGTGAGTCGCCCAAACTGCCCGGAGGAACTGAAAGGACTCGCGGACTAACCGCGAAAGGGGAGGCAGATGCCCGCAAGATAACGGAAAAATTACGTCTGGAAGGAATTCAAGTCTTCTATTCAAGTCCATACCTTCGGGCTATACATACGATTTCTGGATTGGCGCAGGAGTTAGGAGCAGAGATTCAAAGTGTTGAAGACCTGCGGGAGATCCATTTCTCGGACGGAAGTACGATTATGACTGATCAGGAACTGTATCCACTACTGGCAAAAATGTTTGAAGATCCGGATTTTGTCCCAGTTGGTGGGGAATCCATTCATGCGTGTCAGAAGCGTTCAGTTAGTGTACTGGCAGAAATTCTGAGTAATCACAGCGGTCAAAAGGTTGCTATTGGAACTCACGGGGCAGTCATGACGCTTATGATGAACTATTTTGATGCCAAATATGATCTGAATTTTTTACTTCAAACCACAAAGCCAGATATTTATAAAATGGAGTTCGCAGGCGGAACATTAGTGGGTGTGGAGCGGTTATGATTATTGGGGGCTGCCAACAAGCGGCCCGAGCATCATCAACTTGAGGCTTACGGACCCAGATGACATTATTCACAGATTATTAGCCTTTGGAGCATGGTTTCGGACTCCAGCGTCGTTATCCCTTAAAAAGAGCACCTTATTGGGTATTTTTTATACCAATAGCGACTCTGGGGTCCGTTCTCATCCCAAAAATGGGGAATTGCTGCATATAAGGTCAGCTGTGTCCGATAGCGGCTTCACACGCGTAAATACATACGAGTGAATACGTACGAGAAATACATACATGTAAATGGGTACGTCTAACTACGTATAGGTAAATAAGCACGTAAACTACGTACACGTAAATACGTGCATGTATAAGTACACGTAAACTACGTACACGTAAATGCATACGCAAAAATATGTACGCGAAAATATTACCGAATTAAACGAAAATCGGTAAGGGGATCTGGATTAAGTAAGGTCGGCTTGTGACCAGTACTTCCACTATGAAAAATACGGATTCACAAGCCAAGCTGTGTTTATTCATAATGTTGGTCTGGCGTTAGGCTAGGCTAGCTAAGGCCCTGACTTTCCTCTACTCCTAGAATAGATCTATCTATAAGCTATATATCTATCTACAAGCTATAGTTTTATCTATAATCTATAGACCTATCAACAAGCTATAGAGCATCTACAAGCTATAAAATCGCTTAGTATTCGCAGTCAGTAACTCTTCCGCTTCGCCGGGAGTGTAACCATGGAGCGCTCCCCAAGCAGCGGCGACTTCCCGAATCATAGACGGATGGGTGATTTTCCCTGCAAAAGGTCCTTCGAACGGCCAAGGACCATCGGTTTCAGCCATGACTAGCTCTGGGGGATAACGGCGGGCAAGCGCCTGTATCTCCGGCTCATACAGGATATCCGGGGTGAAGGAGATATAGTAGCCGTTCTTCATCATGCGGGCAATGGCTTCTTCCGGACCTTTGAACCAGTGGAAGTGGGCATGCTGTATGTTATGTTTCTCCAGGAGATCACAAGCAATAAGCGCATCTTCATAGACAGCATGCAGCACCACAGGTTTATTGAGACGGGAAGCTAACCCAAGCAACTGATCCAGCAGCTCAATATAGGGCTCCATATCAAAGGTTTCGCCACGTTCTAAGGCTTCAGCACGCGAATAGTAAGGTAGCCCGATTTCCCCCACAGCAATATAATCCTCACTAGATTGACTCTCGATCCATTTCAGTAGAGCAGCCAGCTCAGCATCCTGCGGCAAGGGTTGCTCTGGATGAAAGCCATAAGCTGGACGGACCACGCCGGGATTTATGGCTGCAAGTCTTTGGGTGCGTATACAAGAGTCCAAGTTCATAGAGACAGCGATAAGGGCTTTAACTCCCATTTCAGGCAGTTCACTCAGTATCTGTTCGGCAACTTCAGGTTCATATTGCTCTAAATGTATATGGGCATCAATCATAACTGTTCACCCTCCACGTAAGAAGCTAATTCCTCATGAACCTCAAAGCGAATAGAGTCGGGTTCCATTCCATCTTTTCCCGGTTTGTAGGCAAAAGTTAGTGTGCCAATACTCTCCAGAAATCCAATATAAACATTTGTTTCCGCCTTTAGCTTGCCCTCTTCCACTATGTAGTGAGTAACAGCACCAATGCCGGCTTCTTCGCCTAGATTGCCATCCTCAGCACGATCTGGATATCGCAAAGTCACCATGGATGGAGTTGAGCCTTTAACTTGAATTTGAATCAGGGCGTCCCCTTTTTCAGTAGAAATTTTTGACGTAACCAATGCGGAGGCAGCTTTATCTGCAGAAGGGACAGTGACTTCTTCCCACTGGTTAGGCTTAATCACGTGAAGCTCTTGCATGGACATGCCCGTACCTGTTCCGAGCCACAGAATGACAACGATTTCTTCCTGCCCATCCTGATCGACATCGGCACAATGAATCTCAGGAGGGTAACTTAGGAGTCTGGGTGCTTCCCAATCAAATGTATGCTTGTTACCGTTCACCTCTACAACAAATCCCTCATAGGTACCGCCATCTTTAAGGGCAGCATACAGCTTCACTTGGTCATTTTCTGTAGCAATAGCAAGAGGTTCGCTGGGTGTTCTGACGGTAGTACTAACATCCCCTGATGTTATTAATACTTCAGTTTCAGCTGCATTCAGCTGCGCAGTGGCACCAGACAGAGAGTTTAAGGAATCGGCTGGAATATATAAAATACCGTTTCGTAGAATAGCTGGTCCTTCAAGTGAGGTTTGATATCCGTCAGCTTGCATATACTCATTGTCCGGTTTCAGAACATAACTACTGCTTCCATCAGAGATGGTTAAGGTCTTTAAGTTATTATCCCATTTTTGTTCTGAGGTGTAGTATTCCATTAATACTTTTGCAGGTACATAGACCTTATCATCTAGGAAAAAAGGGGAGAGGGTAGGAAGAACGGCTTCGCCGTCGACGATTAGTTTCAGTGGTGCTGAAGTAGCTTGTGTTTGGTTAATAGCCATTGTTGTATCCATATCTATGGTTGCCGATGCTCCGCATCCGGCCAAAAAGAGCGTGATAGCTCCGATAGCGATGATTTTATTCATAATTACCTCCAGGATAAAGTCCAGTCCCCTTAAGTATAGAATAAAACAGCGCGTTGTAGGTCACTTTCTATTAACAAAGAGAATACAAGCTTGTTACAGTTCGCTAGTTTTTAATAAAATGCAGGCATCCACGCAATAAACGACGAGTGTAATAGAAAGAAATGAACAAAAGTAAGGAGAGGCAGAGACCGATTGGAAGGCTGAGAATGTTCGGTAAATCATAATCTGGAAAGGCATTTAGTCCTATTCCTTGGATGCCAACAATACCTAGTACACCACCGATAGGTGCAATGATTGCACAGACAACGCTCCCCGCGGCCCAGACACTAAGGATTGGTACACAGAATAAGATGATGGCTCCTTTGGCGATGTTTTTGAGCACAGTGGCTCCTGACAAATGAGTGCTTTTTTCCATGTAAACTCTCCTTTATGGGTTTAAAAATACAGTTCGGTCAACTTGCGACTTAAGATCCACCGTCAGACTTTTGCTATAGCGGATTTCCCCAATGGTACAACCTGGTCCGACGATGATTTCTTCACCGCACACAAGGTCAGCTGTCGTCCGGTATAACGTTATGTTAGTTCCTTCAATTGTTGTGCAGGTAAGTTTTCGAAAAGGGTGCATCAGCGCATTAATCAACTTGGAAGAGGGTTTAACGATAATGTTACCGCCAGCTCTCATAACCCCGACAGTGCTTCTATTGCCTAAACGGATCTCAATCGATGAATCTGCAGTTAGTCTCTTTATCTTCACGGCACCTTCAGCATAAAAAGTCCCAGCTGCAGCATTTTCTGCTACGGACATGTATCCAGAAGAGCGGAGATTATCTGCTTGGATATTTTGAATGCGTAGGCTCCCTAGATTGTTTACCTGATTGGCCTTACAATTCCCCCCAATTGTACAGTCACCAGATACTTTGAGTTTAGAAGTCGAGACGCTCCCTTTGGTACTTAAGTGGCCAAACACATCAACCGTGACCGCATTAATATTCTCTCGAACAAACTGCGAACCTCTTACCTTCAAGGGTGGATCAATCATGTCAGTACGTTCATAAGTATTGTTATTATTGGACATTTACAGTACCGTCCTTTGAAATATATTTTAATAATTAAAATATATATTCATTATAATATATAGTCAATATAATAATTTGGGAGTTAAACCTAAAAAAACACTGCCGTCAGTTTCCTGACAGACAGTGTTTATAGAAAAGAGTATAGCTGATAAGGAGCAAAATGAAGGCTGTTAGTGCATCATTTGTTCCATCAATTTATTTATTTGTTCTAAAGTTCCGGAGATTTTATTCAGATCAGGGGTAGGAAATGCTTCAAATATTGTATGGATACGCTGATCACCTTGTTCTGTAAGGACAATATTGACAACTCTGCGGTCTTCTTTAGTCCGCACCCGTTCAATAAGTCCAGCTTCCTCAAGCTTATCGCACATGGAAGAAGCGGCTCCGGGTGTAACCACGAAGCGTTCAGAGATGTCAGTAATGTTCAAGCTTCCGGTAAGCCGGAGTTGAAACAGCAGCATGATCTGATTGTGAGTCAGGGTTTCCTTTTTAGTGATCATATCAATGAAAAACTGGGATTTCTGCTGCACATTTGCCATAGATTCCATGACCTTATGGATAGCATTTTGTTTCTCTTCCTTTATGCTCATAACATTGCCTCGCTCCAATTTACTTTAATTACTAAAATATATAGAAGCTATAATAAGCTTGTCAAGTTGCCGGGTTACTGTAGCTTGGTTAGAAAGACTGAAATTAGCGCTGGAACTCTTCTTTTTTTATATCTTGTAATGAAATTGAAAATGTATCGTATTAACTGATGATTTTACTTAGCTAAGTGAAAATTTGGTGGGAAAGGAGAGTTCGATTGATGCATGAGCGCGCACTGCTTCATCCTTTTGTAAAAGAGAATATACAGGAAAATGCTGACATAGATGTTTTGTTCACAACGATTTTTGAAACCTACTATAAAAGAATATTCAACTACATCGCTTACCGGGTTAGTTCTCTCTATACGGCTGAGGATCTGACAAGCCTCGTTTTTGAGAAAACGTTGGCGAAACTATCGACCTATTCTCAGGAAAAAGCTCCTTTAGAGGTATGGTTATTCGCCATTGCCAGAAATGTGGTCAATGATCATTACCGGAGTTTTAAAAGGAAAAGTTTCTTTTCGCTGGATGCCGTCAAGGAACAGGTTTCTAGCAGGAAAGATCCGGAAAGCTTGATCCTCCAAGGAGAGCGTAGTGGAAGGCTTAACGAAGCCTTGAATACATTGAGCTCAAAGGAGCGGAATATTGTGGCTCTAAAATTTGGTGCTAATCTGAGAAATAGAGAGATTGCCCAGGTTACGGGAATTTCGGAGAGCAATATCGGTGTGATACTCTACCGGACTATGAAAAAGCTGAAGACTGAAATAGGGAGCGTGGAGCAGCTATGAACAGTAAAGACATACAGCAGAAGTTCTCAGCAGATTTAGATGAAAGTATATATGGAGCGGCAAATGATCTAAAGGGTGCTGGGGAGTACAAGGAGCTGCTGGAGCTAGGCAGGGTTCTGGCCCATCAAGATTTCAGCGAGGGCTCTGACAAAACAGCCATTCTGAATAAGGCACGAAGAAAGTATGCCGGCCAAAAGGAGGAGATAGGATTGCGTACAAAACATAGATTCAGACGTCCTGCTGTTATGCTGGCAACTTTGCTAGTGGTTAGCGTATTAAGTGTAACTTTTGTGCAGCCGTCATTTGCGCAGGAGGTGTTAATGAAAGTATTGCAAACGATAAACTTAGGCCATATTGTAGCCCATGAAGTAGAATTTTCTGCGGATTCCAACGTGATTCCGGATGACTTTAAGGGGAAGATTTTTGATAGTAAAGGAAATGCGCTTGTGACCCTCGATGCTGCTCAAAAGGCAGGTGATATCTACAATGCTGATGGGGAAAAAATCGTCGGAGTTGAAGACGGCAGACTGGTTACGCAATCTGAGAGGGATCAAGAGAAAGCGGAATTGCTGATCGAGAGGGATTCTAGCAAGCTAAACGAATATACGATTTTTGATGTGGGCTTACCGGCGTATTTACCAGAGGGTTATACCTTTGATCGTGCAGAGTTTTATAAGGATAGCAATGGTGATGTGATCCATAGCAAATATATTAATTTATATTTTGTTAATGAAGCTACCGATGAGATCATCTCGATGCAGCAGCGGCACGCTGATTCCGAAACGGCTTATGAGATGTCGACGGATGGCACCATCGAAAAAGTGAAGATTAACGGAGTTGATGCTGTATTGGTTAATGGAAAAGGGTTGGACTGGGAAGCCAATGAAGTGTTATACGGTGTAACATCAGCTAGCTTGGACAAGAATGATTTGATCAAAGTTGCTGAGTCTATCCGCTGACTGATTTTTTAGAAAGATAGGCGGTTACTATTCGAGTATATACGGGTAAGGGGATGATCCATATGGATCTCCCCTTTTTCGTTTTATTGAGGGCACATGCAAACAACGATTGGGAGGATATAGCTGTACTTTGTACAACTATATTTCTGCGAAATATCTTTCCAATGAAAATAGCTGTATTTCGTACACTTATTTTCACGATTTACACTACTATAGGAAGTTTCTCTGCTTTTTAATTGTATAGAATACACTTAAAATCAGAGTAACCCCTTTTGCATATTGAATAAGTGTATAGAATGCAGTTATCTCATAGATTTCGGCAGGGTCCGGCCAAAGCTGGCGTACAAAGCTGAAGACCAGCTTCCACCTGCGCATAATCTGCTCAAGCAA
The DNA here is from genome assembly GCF_038593035.1 of Paenibacillus sp. FSL R10-2778. Taxonomy (NCBI): domain Bacteria; kingdom Bacillati; phylum Bacillota; class Bacilli; order Caryophanales; family Paenibacillaceae; genus Paenibacillus; species Paenibacillus sp. FSL R10-2778. Next base: position 1,255,331 of record NZ_CP151956.1, read on the forward strand.
AGCTGAAGATCAGCCTCCGCCGACTTCATTTACTCCAATAAGCCGCTGAAGAGTAAGAACACCAGGCAGCGATTCTCCAATAACCGGAAAATCGCTGCCTGGTTGTTTTTTAAAATAAATCGAACGATTTATTCTCTATTTACCAATACATAGTGTAAGACCGAAGGAGGGATTGAGAGGGATGAAACATCCAAATGAATATTCTCAGCTCATTGCGCTTACGCTAGCCGGCAGCCGTGAAGCGTACAGTGAACTATATGAAGCAACGATTCGGGATGTGTATCAGACCGTTCATTTTCTCGTTCGCGAAACCTCCGATGTGGATGATGTTGTTCAGGAGATTTATATTCAGATGCACCGGTCGCTTGAGCAATTTGACGTCAATCGTCCTTTTAGGCCTTGGCTTATGGGGCTGGTTATGCGGCAAATTCATGCCTATCGAAGAAAGAGATGGACGCATCTCCGAACGGTCAAAAAAGTAGAGCATAATGATCTAAAGATGGAACCTGATTTCACTAGTGATGTTGTGGACAGGTTAGCTAACCGCCGTCTACTAGCAAGTGTTGATCGTCTTCCATTTAAGCTGAAGCAGGTGATTATTCTGCACTATTTAAATGAATATTCACAGGAAGAAAGTGCCGCGATACTGGGTATCCCTCTGGGTACGGTGAAATCCCGTATTCATGCTGCACTGCATAAGCTTCGTCAGAAGCCAGAAAATCATACTCTTTTTAAGGGAAAGGTGGAGGACCTGCATGAATTTCAATGAAGAGTTACGGACAGTTCTGCAGGAAGAGGCGAGAAATCTAAGTGCCCCACCGGAACTGAAGGAGCAAATACTAAATCAGACCGAGACTAGGTTAGGGGGAAGACGAATGAAAAAATGGCTTGTAGCAAGCATTTTGGCGGCTGCATTATTAATTCCTACTGGAGCATATGCCGGATATAATTATTTGGCTGATACCCTGTATGGCTCACAAGCAACTGCTGCTACGATTGGAGTAACCCAGCAACAATATGACAGGCTTGAAGCCAAGCTGCAGAGCGCGAAGCAAAGTTTTAACGAAGAGGAATTCAAAAGATTGATGTCATTACTAGAGGAATTGGGAGCTTACAATCTGCAAATGACCGATGCTGAAGGAGTCTTTCACCTGGAACAGTTAAGTGCAAAGGATCAAAAGGCATATAACGATTTACAGGTTGAGCTTAAACCTTATTTTGAGAAAATGAATGAAACGGAAATCCCTAAGGCAAAGTCGGCTGTCGTTGATCGTGATACTTTCTGGGATGGCTTGCTGGAAAAAGCAGAACAGAGGCTTACTAAAGAAGAGTTTGCGGAGATCGAACAATTAATAAATGAGTTGCAAAGCTATGATGCCAAGGTATTTGATGCAGATGGAAGTGTTCATATGGATCGGCTTTCGAAAGAGGAGATACAAAACCAAGAGAAGTTAATTGAAGCGCTCGGCCCTTATATAAATAAGCTGGACATGATGATTAAACCTAGTTCTTAGTTGAATTTAAATGCATGTATTGAATAACGATGGATAGAAGTAACATTAGAAAAGCCACCAGAAAAGGTCTAATACACCTTGTGTTCTGGTGGTTTTTTACATTCGGCTAATTTGTATTTTATACATCACTAATTGAATAAATGTATAATCAATTGAGTCAAAAAAAGTATTTGACCACTGGAATAATTAGACATATTATTATTTAAATACTATTGATCTATATATGAATCATGATGGCGAAAGGTGGCTTTGATCATGAAGCAGATGACCATTCGTGCAGAACTGGCGGACTACCTCAAGAAGAATGGAATAACAATTAATCAATTCGCAGAGGTATCTAAAGTAAATTCAGGCACGATTAGCAACATTATGAATGGGAATCGTCCTATAGCCATGCAGCAATTAGATCGGATTACAAAAGGTATGGGATTAGAGGAAGGCTGCTTTTACGATATGTATGTGGAGGAGTGTTTTATACATTCCAATCCCAATTGGAGACGTCTTCGACCTTTTCTATATCGCTGTGCTGAACTAGATAAGCTGGAATGTATAAGCCGGGTGATTGGAATCATGATGGACAGCCTATCTTATACACACCCGTTGTTTGATACAGCAGAAGATTTCTTTGCACAAGGAAAATATGAAGCTGCAGCGCTGTTATACCGGAGTGTGGCGGAGAGTGAGAAGTATCAGCATTCAGAGCGGCTGGCTTTTTGCCAATACAGATTGTTTACGATTGCTCTAGGGGGCGATCAGGATGTGAATTTGCGGGCAGCGGTGCAGTTTGAGGGCTTTGTAAATCGGCTTGATGAAGTTGATCAGCTTGACGCACTGAAGGTTCTGGCGAATACATATAGCGCTTTGAGGCATTGGGATAAGGTAATGGTAATGACTAAGGAATTGGGCAAAAAAGCATCCATTCAATATAATTATAATAATGAGCGAGCCAGAAAAAACGGGGTACAAAAGGAACCTGCAATGCCCTTATTTTCATATATTTTATATTCTTATGTGTTACGTTCAGTAGTTTACAGAGAGCTTGGAGATTATGATAGAGCATTGCATTATATCAACCTTTACATGGACATGAGCTGGATTCGTGAGGATACGGAGGAAGCTTTGCAACTCATGAATAAATGTATGGGTTGGGCGCAGGCTAATATTTTTTTGCTGAAAATTTTAAAAGGTGATGCAGCAATGCTTCCGGAATATGTGACCTATATTGAAGATAGAAAAGAAGAATTTCTTCCAGGCCTGTTCAAAATCCTTCAGGCAGCCAATCACTATGATTTTAATGTGGATGATATTCTTCAGCGGTTTGAGCCAGAAATATCAGATTTTAGAGATCAGCAGAGAAATCTTAAATGTTATAATCGACAAATTATCGAAGACAGATACACTTTTTTTATGGCTGAAATAGCATTGTATTATATAAGAAGAGGAAAATATGAGCTTAGTATAAAATATATAATGGATAGTTTAGAGAATTCTGTAAGGATTAATAACGAATCATGTATAATTAAGTGTGTCGGAATGTTTGAGCAGCTTCGGCATATTGCATCTTTAGAAACGCAGAAAGAGTACCAGAATCTGCTTAGAATCAATGAAAAGAAAAATTGTTTTGTTATTGACAGTGCTTAGTAGTGATAGTTTCATAGAAGATATCAATCAAGAGAGTTCCCTGATTAAATCTGGAATCGCTTTTTTTGAATTCTAGTAATGCACTTCAATGTAAAATTAAGAATTTGACATATACCTCTAGAATATTTCATTAGGGAGGTAGTGTTAATGAATGATCAGGAAATTATCCAAAAGAGAATAGAGGGTGCTAGAAACAAACTTTATTTGATGGAGAGGCAACATGGAGGGCTTTCGCATCCAAATGTGATCAGACAGTCCATGAGATTAGATGAATTAATTAATCAGTACAATAAAGCAGTACATAGTGATAACGAGAATTGAAGAGAATGGTTAAAACACCCTACATAATGATATTGCAACTTCTGATGAAGTATAGAGCCAGCGCTGTGCGCGGGCTTTTTGGCTTGTTGGAGCTCATAAAATAAATCAATGCTGCACGCTTGTCATGCCCGTCTGCATATTGCGGCCAAGTCCCTCATAGACATGTACTAATCAATGCATTCAAAACAGGTTAAGGGGATGATGTCATGCGCCGGATAACATGGGTACTCGCGATCATTATGAGCGTGGCCCTGGTGATGACGGGGTGCGGGAAGAAGGATGCCGCTTCCGTAGTCAAGGATTTGAACAATGTGGCTGACAAGTTGGAAAGTAAGCAGGGAACGTACCAAGGTTCTGGCACAATGACCCTGTATACCGGGGAACAGCCGCAGGAGTATAAGGTAGAGGTATGGTACAAGAATCCTTCCTACTACCGGATCAGCTTGGCAAATGTTCAGAAGGATATTACGCAGATCGTACTTCGTAATGATGAGGGAGTATTCGTACTCACACCAAGTATGAATAAGAGCTTCCGCTTCCAAAGCGATTGGCCGGATGATCAAGGTCAGGTCTATCTGTATCAGACGTTGGTTCGTGGCATAGTTTCGGATAATAATCGGCAATTTGTGGAAGATGGGGATAACTATGTGTTCGAGGTAGCCGCGAATTATCAAAGCAATGCCCTTGTACGACAAAAGATTTGGCTTGATAAAAAGACTTATGAACCTAAGCAGGTTCAAGTCTCGGATTCTGAAGCGAAGGTAGTTGTAAACGTGAAGTTTGACACCTTCAAATTCGATACGGATTTCACCAAGGATTCTTTTGATATGGAAAAGAACATGGCCTCGGGTAAGTCCGCAGAGAGCACAGTAGCTGAGGTTGATGAGAATGGTAATCCAATTACAGCTCCTGAAGGCCAAGAACCGGCTGAGCAACCAGTGGCTGCAGAGCTTGGAGACTTTGGGATCATTGAACCTGATTATATTCCAGCTGGTGTCGAGTTTAAGGACTCGCATAAATTGGAGGGGAACAAAGACCATGCTGTTCTCATCCGATATGATGGGATTTATCAGTACACTATTATGGAATCCCGTCCACTGGACCGTGCGGTAGCACTGGCGCCTGGAACCCTGAAAGACCTTGGTTTTACATGGGGAGTTCTGAGTGGGGATGAGCAGCAGACATTGACTTGGATGTCTGAGGGAGTAGAGTACCGAATTACAAGTGCCAATCTTCCTGCTAATGAAATGATGCAAATTGCCGCTTCTATGGAGGCACAATCGGGTAAATAATAAAAAGTAGGCGGATACTGCGTTTTGTGGGATTCTTTCCTCTACAACGTAGTATCCGCTTTTCTTTATTTGCCGGGGCTCCAGCACACATTGACAGCCACCTTCTGTAGCATTACCATTGGTACTAAGACAATGATTAATGCAATGCAGCAATGACGTTTTACTACAACGTAAGAAGGTGACTTGAAGTGCAAGCAAGCTATCGACCGACAGTAGCCGAAATTAATCTGGATGATTTGCGTGCCAATTACGAAGCCTTTCGCCGCTACTTGCCGGCAGAGACAAAGTTTATGGGATGCGTCAAAGGAAATGCGTACGGCCATGGAGCAGTGGAAGTGACACGGGAGCTGGAAAGACTCGGAGCAGATTATGTTAGTGTGGCTTTTTTGGATGAAGCATTGGAGCTGCGTCAGGCGGGAATACTGATTCCTATACTGGTGCTTGGCTACACTTCCCCAGAAGGAATAGCCGTTGCCTGGGAGAACCATGTAACTGTAACACTGTTCACACCGGAGGTACTGGAGGCTATAAGACAGCTTCCTATAGATCCGGAACATCGGCTGAAGGTGCATATCAAGATTGATAGCGGGATGGGACGACTGGGTCTTTTACCAGCTGACGCACCTGCATTTATCTCTGAAGTGCAGTCTGTTGCGCAGGCGGAGCTGGAGGGTATGTTTACCCATTTTGCCAAGGCAGACGAACAAGACAAAAGCTATACACTGGAACAGCATCGACGGTTCATGAGCGTGGCGGAAACGCTGCGGGAGCAGAACATTCAGATCCCGATCATACATACGGGCAATAGCGCTACGGCCATTGATTCACCTTATTTATCCAGCAATATGGTGCGTGTAGGCATCAGCTTGTACGGATTTTATCCCTCCACAGAGGTGAACCGTCAACTGGTAGAACTACGTCCGGTATTGACGCTGAAGACGCAGGTTGTATATGTCAAAAGCCTGCCTGCCGATTGGGGCGTCAGTTACGGCACTAGGTACATCACAGAGAGCGAGGAGATTATTGCAACGCTACCTGTGGGGTACGCAGATGGATATTCCCGCATGCTAACTGGCAAAGCGGAGGTGCTAATACGTGGACGCCGCGTTCCTGTCGTCGGAACAATCTGCATGGATCAGTGTATGGTATCACTCAAATCTTTCGCTGCAGAAGCGGAACAAATTAAAGCAGGCGAAGAAGTTGTTCTCATCGGCCGTCAAGCTGACGTGATGATCACGGCAGACGAGTTGGCTCTCCAGCTTGGAACAATTCACTACGAGGTTATCTGCATGTTGGCTCATCGGGTGCCCCGCGTTTATATAAGTGAAGGCACACTTCCTAAATTAGTAAATGCTCTGCTCACAAACTGAAAGTTCTTGACAGTGATGTTATACAAGGGAGAAAATAGAAGGAATTGTATCGTATTAGGAGATGTGACTAAAAGCCTATACGAACCACCATTTCTAGTTTATAATGGGATGCAGCATACTTGATATACTGGCGGCATATATTCCTTGTATAAAATTCCTTGTATATTGTAACACTGGAACACAAGGGCAGAAGGTTTGTGGGGGTGGAAGAGAAGGTGGCTAATTTGCAGAACACCAAAAGAATCATGATCAGCTTGCCCGATCATCTCTTGCAGGAAGTGGACGGAATTGTTCAATTGGAGAATTCCAACCGGAGTGAATTGATTAGGCAGGCCATGAAGCTGTACTTGAGCGAACGGAGGAAACGTTCCATCCGGGAGTCCATGCAGCGCGGCTACATGGAAATGGCTAAGATCAACTTGACCATGGCATGCGAGGCTTTCCTCGCGGAGGAAGATGCAGACAGCACTCTTGGCCGCTTAGTAAGCGGGGTGTAGACATTGATCGTTAAACGTGGCGATGTTTTTTTTGCTGATCTTTCGCCGGTTGTAGGTTCTGAACAAGGCGGAGTAAGGCCAGTTCTGGTCATCCAGAACGATATTGGCAATCGCTTTAGCCCGACGGTAATTGTGGCTGCAATCACAGCCCAAATCCAGAAGGCTAAGTTACCTACACATGTGGAAATTGACGCAGCTGCTCATGGCTTTGACAGAGATTCTGTTATTTTGCTGGAACAGGTTAGGACGATTGACAAACAACGCTTAACTGACAAGATCACCCACCTTGATGATGAAACGATGAAAAAGGTGGATGAATCGCTGCAAATCAGCCTTGGTCTGATTGATTTTTAATCACCCTAGGTTATAGATAACTCATGAGATTGGCGCTCGGGTACGAATCCGGGCGTCTTTTAATGTGCGTTTTTGCGTATAGTAAATAAAGAATCGTTAGGTCTTCACTTTTTGAAAATGATCTGATATTATTAGACCGTACGGTCGGTTTAGGAGGTGCTTAGAATCAAAGGACGCTCAGACGGAGAAGAAACTAAAAAAAGAATTGTGCGCAAGGCCACGCAGCTGTTTGTACAGAAGGGTTATGCTGCCGTAACTATGAATGAAGTTTGTGTAGCCTCGAATGTCAGTAAAGGCAGTCTTTATCACCATTTTCCGAGCAAGGATGAGCTTTTTCTATTTGTAGTGGAAGTGGATACGTTAGAGTGGCTGCAAGCGTGGGATGATAAGAAACAGGAAATTGTAGGAATCGAAGAACGATTTTATGCGTTAGCCGAACACTACGCAAATGATTTTCAGAATCCATTGATTCATGCGCTCGAGGAATTCTCCAGAAGCAGATGCCACCCGGAAGAGATTAGCAAGCGGCTTTCACTTCTTTATGAAGCAGCCTCACATGCTTGTCGTGATCTTTTGAAGGAAGGTATTGAAACGGGATATTTGGTAAAGGGCGACTTAGAGAACTATGTAATCATCGTGAGTGGCATGCTTGAAGGGATTGGAAGAGTTTCTGAATTCTCGATTCATGAGAAGACCCAGGAGGATATAAAAAAATATTACCGGGAAGCAGTAAATTTATTATTACAAGGGATCCGTACGGGGTAAGATAACGAGGGGCATGAAAAGAAGCTTTACATTCAGGAACATGAAGGCTGAAGCTTCTCAAAGGCACCGGAATAGGAAGGGTTATTTTTTTACTATTATTTAGACCGGATGGTCGGTCTTAACATGCATAATATTCGAAGTTTTGGCTTTAAACACACGGAGGGTTAATACAATGTCATTGTTACTTAGAAACAGAGGCGCTATGCTGCTTGTTATGCTTAATATTTTTCTGGCTTTTACTGGAATTGGGCTAGTAGTCCCAATAATGCCAACCTACATGAATGAGCTTGGGATCAGCGGAAGTACTGTCGGGCTCTTGGTCGCCTCCTTCTCGCTTGCCCAATTATTAATATCGCCATTTGCCGGCAGATTATCCGACAGAATCGGTAGAAAAAAGGTGATTGTAGCAGGTTTGATCGTGTTTGCGATATCGGAGCTGATTTTTGGTCTGGCCAATGTACCTTGGCTCTTGTTCGTTTCGAGATTGCTTGGTGGTGCAGGAGCTGCTTTAATTATGCCGGCAGTTATGGCTTATGTAGCGGACACGACTTCTTTTGAAGAGAGAGCTAAAGGAATGGGGCTAATTAATGCAGCCATTACCACCGGCTTTATTATTGGTCCTGGGATTGGCGGTTATCTTGCTGAGCTTGGAATGCGGGTACCCTTTTTCTGTGCAGCGGGTGCAGCTGGAGTTGCAGCTCTAATTACAGTTTTAATTTTGCCTGAGTCTCTATCTGAAGAGAAACGTAAGGAAGCGATGTTATCAAAAAATAATCAGGAAAGCTTCTTGACGCAGCTGATGCGCTCTTATCGCGAACCGTATTTTTTCGGCTTAATTATTGTATTTGTTATGGCTTTTGGGCTGGCTAATTATGAAACGGTGTTCGGATTGTTCGTGGACCATAAATTTGGCTTTACGCCTAAGGATATCGCTTTTGTAATTACCTTTGGTTCTATTGCAGGTGCGGTGGTGCAGGTGTCCGCGTTTGGCTGGATCTTGAATAAATTCGGGGAGAACAAGGTGATCTCCACTTGTCTTATAGTCTCATCATTGTTTATTCTGCTGACCTTGTTTGTAAGCGGCTTTTGGGCGATTATTACGGTTACCTTTATTGTGTTCTTTGCAATGGATATTCTGCGTCCAGCAGTAGGCACACAGCTTTCCAAGATGGCCGGAGAATCGCAGCAAGGTTTCGTAGCGGGAATGAACTCAGCTTATACAAGTCTCGGAAATATTGCTGGGCCTATCGTCGCAGGGTATTTGTTTGATCTTAGTATTAACTTCCCATATGGGGCAGCCGCGCTCGTTCTGGCTTTGTGTTTTGTATTGTCACTGAGTTCCGGCAAACGGGGAATGGGACAGCGGGCGTAATCGCCGAATCCGGGCTTGACCACTCTACCATGCCTCGCTTTATCGCACAGCGGTTCAGTACAAAGCGCGCTATTCGGGCTGGTCTTTGGTGCAGAGCCGAATCTGTGATACTATTTTAATTATGAGATCAAGATATGTATAAGCAGATTGTGTACGGGAAGAGGGATACTAATGGCGGTAGATAACAGCAATACGGAAGTCATTACGGATGAGGCAAACGCACAGCGGGAGCAGGAATTGATAACCGTAGCGATTGCCAAGGAATTGAACATTAGTTTGAAACAGGTACGCACTACGGTAGGACTGTTGGATGAGGGAAATACCATTCCGTTCATCGCCAGATATCGGAAGGAAATGACGGGTGAGCTGGACGAGAATGCGCTTCGTGATATTGAAGAACGGCTGGGTTATCTTCGCAATCTAGGCGAACGTAAAAAAGACGTTATACGCAATATTGAAGAGCAGGGCAAGCTGACCAAGGAGCTTCATGAGCAAATTATCAATGCGGTCAAGCTTCAGGAAGTAGAGGACTTGTATCGTCCCTTCAAGCAAAAGCGTAAGACGCGGGCTAGTGTTGCGAAGGAAAAAGGACTTGAGCCGCTTGCTAACTGGATCTTGGAGCAGCAAAGACAAGGGGATCCACAGACTGAAGCATCGAAATATATTGATGTGGAAAAGGGAGTAGAGAGCGCAGACCAAGCGCTGCAAGGCGCACTGGATATCATTGCCGAGAACATAGCAGATGATCCTGCGATCCGCTCTTGGGTTCGCCAGTATACAGCAAGTCAAGGTATTCTTGTGTCTGAAGCAAAGGATGCAGAACAAGAATCTGTATACGAAAATTACTATAGTTACCGTGAACCTGTACACAAAATGCCACCTCACCGCATCCTAGCAATTAACCGTGGTGAGCGTGAAAATATATTAAAGGTAGGCATTGAGGTCGTCACTGATAAAATTCATGCCTATATCGCACGGAAGATCATTAAAGGGCCATCCCCGGTGAAGGAACTGCTGGAAGCAGTGACTGAGGATGCCTACAAACGTTTGATTGCTCCTTCTGTAGAGCGTGAAGTTCGTGGAGAGATGACCGAACGTGGGGAGAACCAGGCGATTTCGATCTTCTCTGGCAATCTACGTAGCCTGCTGCTGCAACCGCCAGTAAAGGGACGTTGTGTGCTGGGTGTTGACCCTGCATACCGTACTGGCTGTAAGCTGGCTGTTGTAGACGATACAGGTAAGCTGCTAGAGGTAGCTGTGACCTATCCGACGCCGCCGAACAACAAGAAGCTCGAAGCTGCTGCTAAGTTCAAAGAGTTGATTGCTAAGTACGGCATTCAGCTCATCGTAATCGGCAATGGTACAGGCTCGCGTGAAACGGAGCAGTTTACAGCAGAAGTGATTGCCGAGATTGGTAATCCAGAGCTGGCGTACCTGATCGTTAATGAAGCGGGAGCGAGTGTCTATTCGGCTTCCAAGCTGGCGCAGGAGGAATTCCCGGATCTGGATGTAGCGGAGCGCAGCGCGGCTTCTATCGCCCGTCGTGTGCAAGACCCGCTGGCGGAGCTGGTGAAAATCGATCCGAAAGCTATTGGTGTGGGACAGTACCAGCATGACGTCTCCCAAAAGCATCTGGAGGAGAGTCTTAAAGCCGTCGTGGAATCAGCGGTAAACCATGTTGGTGTGGATGTGAACACGGCATCTCCTGCTTTGCTCTCTTATGTGGCAGGGGTTAATGGAACAATTGCTAAGAATATCGTTAAATTCCGGGAAGAGAACGGCAAGTTCACGACTCGGAAGCAGCTGCAAAAGGTACCTCGTCTAGGTGCCAAGTCCTATGAGCAATGTATCGGCTTCCTGCGGATTCCGGGTGGAGACAACACCTTGGACCGCACGCCTATTCACCCCGAGTCCTATCCGGTGGTGGATCGTTTGTTCCGTGAGCTAAGCCTCGATGTGAATAAGCTTGGCAGCAAAGAAGTAGCCTCACAGCTTGAGGTGCAAAATGCCGAGGAGCTGGCTGTGAAGCTGGATGTTGGCGTACCTACGCTGCGTGACATCCTGGAGAGCTTGCAGCGTCCGGGCCGCGATCCGCGCGAGGAGCTGCCGTTGCCGATCTTCCGCACCGATGTGCTGAAGATCGAGGACCTGGTTCCTGGCATGGAAATGCAGGGAACCGTCCGCAACGTTATCGATTTCGGCGCATTCGTCGATATCGGCATCAAAAACGATGGGCTGGTGCATATTTCCCAGCTCAGCGGCAGCTTTGTGAAGCACCCGATGGACGTTGTCTCCGTAGGAGACAATGTCACCGTCTGGGTGATGGGGGTTGACCTGAAGAAGGGCCGGGTCAGCTTGACGATGCGTCCGCCGCGTGTTGAGGCGGGAAGCGTAAAGTAGACAGATCGCAGTGATCCTCAAAGAACGACAACAAGAAGCCAGCCTCCATTATTGGGGACTGGCTTCTTGTTGATTATTTTTAGTTGGAACCCTTTTTGTCATTATAGGAGTGAAGGACGTGCACTCTTTGGGTAAGTTTAGAGTAACAGTTGAACTAATGGCTTATTACTAGGAGGAGATAGATGTGGGAAATCCATTGAAAGAATTAAAAAATAGTGTGAATGGCCTGAAGCAATCCCTTGACGGAGTTAAGCAATCAGTAGAGGGGTTGAAAGAACCTATAGATGAGATGAAGGAAAACATTCAGATCACGTTGGAGCAGGCGAAGGACAGATCTGAGGGATTCAAATCGGAGATCAATCGTATGAAGGAATGTGTGGAGGAAACTAAGCTGGTTGTTAATGAGGCGAAGGAAACGGTAATGGAGGCGGGTGAGGTGCTTTACACTCAGAAACGCTATAAAAGATTGTTGAAGAAGCAAAACCGAAAAATGCAGCCTGCAAAGGCAGGCCGCCGTTTACTATAATCAGCCGGAAGTCCAAACATTCACCGCAGTTACAACCCGTACCTTTTAATTATAGGAATGAGAAGGAACCGCATTTAAAAAAATCTGCAACAGCTCATTTACCGAAGCCTCCATATTGGAACGTTGCTCAGCTGCAAGCCAATCCTCTTGAATGATGATGTAGCTGCAGGAGCTGCTTTTTAAATAGCTGTATATTATTTGTGCTTCGTCAATTTCATGGCGGCCGATCGCTGCCGGGGTCTGATTGGGTTCACTGTGAAAAGTGGTCATAATCGCTGACTTTATTGCCGCTTGCAGGTGGGTGATATCCGGTTGATCATATTGTAGCTTGGTATGGGACAGGATAAGGTTGCCCTTGAGCAGAATGAGTTTAAGCGTCTGTTCATTCATGGCCTCAAGAACTGCAATATTCTGATTCTCTTGAGCGAATTCGATGACCTTCTCTTTGTGAATCAGGAAGCTGACAGCTCCAATATAATCCCTGTATTTGGCGGCGGTTTCGAAGTCATAGTGCTCCGCGGCCACTGCCATCCGCTGCTCCATTTCCTCGAGGATGCTGGAATCTGAGCCGTTTAGTAAGCCAATGACCCGATCAATAATTTTATTATATTGAACAGCGGCATCTCCGCCTGCACACATCCCTATGCATAGGCCAAGCGAATGGTTTAGGCATAGGGAATTTTTAAAGCTAGGGTTGCTGCAAAGGATTTTTGAGCTTTCTTTAATGCCTTGTACTGCCCGTTCAACCGTGCTTCTGCTTGTATAGGGACCCAAAACCTGAGTGCCTTCTTTGACCGCAGGATCATACGTAATCTCTAACGAACGTATTTTTTCATTCGCTCCTATTACGATATAGGTATAAGCCTGCGGATTTTTCATTTTTTTATTGTACATGGGTTTGATCTCTTTAATTAATTTGCATTCCAGCATAAAGGCTTCGAATTCGGTATCCGTAAGGATGATTTCCAGATCTTTAATATTTCTTACAAGCTGCTTAACCTTTGGGGAATGAGATTTTGAGTTTTGAAAATAGGATTGGACTCTCCGTTTTAACTGTTTTGCCTTGCCAACATATATAATATGACCGAGATTATCCTTCATGAGATAAACGCCGGGAGTTAGGGGAAGGCTTTTAAGTTTTTCTGTTAAATGAATGGTAACCCCGCCCTCTCATAAGAGTTGTATGATTGATAGTTTTAGTATAAGCTTGCAACCTTCATTTGTTCAAATCAGTCTAAAGAGTGAAGGATCGAAGCTAAGGAGGGATCTTATGTACTTCGCAAAAAAAATCGGTGGGCTGGCGCTGATAGCAGCAATGTTATGGCTTACAGCATGTAGCGGAACGCCAGAAGCAGGGACGGAGCCGAAGCAGACGCCAGAGCAGACACAAGAGCAGACGCCAGAGCAGACACCAGTGCACACGCAAAAGCCGATACCCGAGCAGGCACCAGAGCAGACACAAAAGCAGACGCCAGAGCAGACACAAACTGCACAGTCAGCGGTTACTACGGAATCACCACAGGAGACTGAGACATCAAGTACGGGGCAGCCGCAGGATCTAGAGGGATTGCCGCCATTAGTTGAGGAAGCGGCGTCTACGGTAATGAACTCCATTAAGAATAAGAATATGAAGCAATTAGCGGCATGGGTACATCGGGATAAAGGGCTACGTTTCTCTCCATATGCATACGTGGATACAAAAAATGATCTTGTATTCACCCGGGAGGAAGTAGAAGGATTAATGAATGACTCTACCAAAAGAGTCTGGCGAACATTTGCTGGCTCCGGTGATTTAATCGAGCTGACATTTGCAGATTACTACAAGCGGTTTGTTTATGATGCGGACTTCATTCAGAAGGCCGAAATTGCTGTGAACAAGGGGCTTGGGCAAGGGACGACGATCAATAACTTAAACGAAGTGTATCCTAAGGAGCAATATGATTTCGTTGAATATCATATTGCTGGTATCGATCCTTCTGTCGAGGGTATGGATTGGCGCAGCCTGCGCCTAGTCTTCGAAAAGATCGGAGAAGACCATGCATTAGTCGGCATTATTCATGATCAATGGACGCCTTAGCTTACGGACTCAGACGGCGCTATTATGGACGCTGTTTGCCTGCTTCAACTTATTATTCACGTCCGTTGGTATACGCTGATCCTTACGGACCCAAATGACGCTATTCGCGTGTTTTTAGCGATTAGAGCACAGGTTCGGACTCCAGTGCAGCTATTCATTACAAAAAGGAACATTTATGGTGCTTTTTGTGCCGATAGCGACGATGGAGTCCTTTAGTAGTCCAAATGTGCGATTATACTGCGAATAAGGTCATCTGGGTCCGATAGCTACTGCAACCCCATCCGCTGCAAATCCTTCTGTTGCACACCTAGTGCTGCACACCTAACTGATGCATACCTAACAGATGCACACCTAGTTACTGAACACCTAGTTACTGAACACCTAGTTACTGAACACCTAGTTACTGAACACCTAGTTACTGCATACCTAACTGCTACACACCTAACTGTTGCACCTAGCGGTTGCACACCCATCTGCTACGTTCGCATACCGCAAACATTGGAGCATCGCTGATCTGTATTTTGTTTTTGGGTACCTGCTTCAGCGGATTTTCATATTCGTTGATACAGGATGAGCCTTACGGACCTAGATGACGTTATTCGCGTGTTTTTAGCGATTGGAGCACAGTTTCGGACTCCAGTGCAGCTATTCATTACAAAAAGGCACATTTATGGTGCTTTTTGTGCCAATAGCGACGATGGAGTCCTTTAGTAGTCCAAATGTGCGATTATACTGCGAATAAGGTCATCTGGGTCCGATAGCTACTGCAACCCCATCCGTGCAAATCCATCTGTTGCACACCTAACTGATGCATACCTAACTGATGCATACCTAACTGATGCATACCTAACTGATGCATACCTAACTGATGTACACTACCTGCTGTACACTAACTGCTGTGCCCTACCTGCTGCACACCTCTCTACTACACACCCATCTGCTACGTTCGCATACCGCAAACATTGGAGCATCGCTGACTTGTATTTTGTTTTTGGCTACCTGCTTTAGCGGATTTTCATATTCGTTGATACACGCTGAGCCTAACGGACCCAGATGACGCTATTCGCGTGTTTTTAGCGATTAGGGCATAGTTTCGGACTCCAGTGCAGCTATTCATTAGAAAAAGGCATATCTATGGTGCTTTTTGTGCCAATAGCGATGGTGGAGTCCGATAGTATCGTGAAATTGGCATTTTTCTGCGAATAAGGTCATCTGGGTCCGATAGCAGCTGCGTCCGTGCAAATATGATCTAATCGCTCGAAGTTTGATGTTCATCCCCGTCAAGTAGCTTCATGCACACAAATATGATCTAATCGCTCGAAGTTTGATGTTCATCCCCGTCAAGTAGCTTTGCACACGAATATGATCTAATCGCTCGAAGTCTGATGTTCATCACTGCTAAGTAATCAGCATTTCTGAGCCTGAGTTAGCTTGCGAACCCAGCGACGTTATTTGCAAATTTATTGCGATTGGAGCACAGTTCGGCCCAGTGCAGCTATTCGTTAGAAATAGGCCCATATTGGATGTTTTTTAAGACAATAGCAATTATGTAGTTCGATAGCGGCTGCATTCGTTACCTAATGAATCAGAGTTTGGAGTTGGGATAAAGGGGGAAGGAACAACAAACAACAAATAAGGGATGCTTCAGTAGCCATATGATGGCTTTTGAGGCATCCCTTATTTGTTTATAAAAATGAACTTAGATACCTGAGGAAAGGGAAGAGAGGCGAAGGGGAACTTTAGAACTGTAAGAGTGATAATGCCCTCCCTATAGCTTTCCACAGGAAAGCCATCTTCGTAAGCATAAGCTTCTCCGTTTCTCAGCCATCATAAACGGCAGCTGGAAGCCCAAATATTCACCGCAGCTGCGACTGGCCCTTAACTCTAAAACCCTCAAGTTCAATTTATATTATTGTGCCGCGCTAGACGAATAAGAGGCGGAGCCAGTTACAGGTTGAGCGATAGCTTTGTATCCATCTGGCAGATAAGTGGCAACAGATGCTTTTGTGATCACCTGCGCGTACATTTTCCCTGGTTCAGGAGCAGTCACGTTAAAGTAAATTACAGCCGTATTGTCTTTACCAAATTCGATTCGCTCAATCACCAGCCCATACCCGGGGTTAGGTAGATTATTAACGGTAAGGGTGGCTTTATTTACGCCTTCACCCGCTTTGGTCAACGTAACCTCTGTTTCGTAGGTTGGAGTAGTGGGACTGCCATTAGATACAATTACACGTTTAGCAAAAGCGGCTGCATCATAGATCAGAGCGGCTGCTTCAGAGCGGGTAATAGCATCATTCGGCCGGAAACTACCGTTCTTATCGAGTGTAGCAATATGTGTATTCAGCAGGATCTGGAGACTATTTATAACCTCCGTAGAGAGTTTATCGCCATCCTTAATGTCTACATACATCAGCGTAACAGGGAAGTTACCTTTACTTTGCAACGCTTGCGTCAATAAGTGCGCGAACTGAGCACGGGTGATAGTTCCATTAGGATCCACTGTCCGGTCGAGTGAAAGGCCATTTTGCTTGGCAGTCAGGAAAGCCGAAGCATACCAGGCCTTGTCGTTCACTTTATCAAAATAATCACTGGCTTTGGAAGAACTACTACCTGCCGCTGGTTGCGGAGTCAGATTCAGACCCCCAACGATGAATTGTATCCCTTGCGCAAAGCTTACTTTAGATTTAGGAGCAAACTTATCTTTGTCTACTCCGTTTATAATCCCCTCTTTATGCAAAGAGTTGATTTTTGCTTCCGCAGGATCACCTTTCAAATCTGAAAAAGCAAAAGCGGATGCCCCAAAAGACACACTCGCTGCCAAAATGCCGCAGGCTATAGTCATTTTTTTAGCGTTATTTATGAATAATGGTTTTTTCATTTGCGTCACCTCCATACTCTTAGATGGTAGATTAGACCAAAATGTTGCATAGAATTTAAAATATTATAACGATTCAAGTAAAATATTATCCACGCAGTAGCGATTCGGCACCGTCTACATAAATTTCAGTTCCCGTCACATGAAAAGATTCATCCGATGCGAGAAATAATACCAGATTGGCAACCTGCTCAGGCTTACCTGGTGCATTTTCCAGCGGATGATTACCTTCCGGAAATTCCACAGGAATCTTCACTTCTTGAAGATCATCGCTTTTATACGTATTATCTCCAATTTGTGTATCGATTGATCCAGGACAGATGGCATTTACACGGATGCCGTATTGCGCCAGCTCTAGTGCCGCCATTTTCATAAAAGCAACTTGTCCTGCCTTGGAAGATGAGTAAGCGGAAGCGCCAATGTTCGAGAATACTCGGTTGCCGTTAATGGAGCTGGTGATAATGATGCTGCCGCCATTTTCTTTCATATGGGGGATGGCATATTTTACTGTGGCAAAGGTGCTGCGTAGGTTGGTATTCAGTGTCTGGTCCCAATCTTCGATTTCTAGTGTTTCGATGGGAGACCATGTACCATTAATGCCAGCATTGGCAAAAATAATATCAATCTTCTGGGCCGCCTCCCCAACCTTACGAATACTTTCTTCGACCAGACCTGGATTGGAGACATCGCATTCAATTACTGTTGCTGTACCGCCAATAGTTTCAATCTCACGTTTAGTTTCATAGGAATCCTCGGGAGTGCGGTCAAGCATATATACCTTAGCTCCCTGTTGGGCAAACCGTATCGCTGTAGCTTTTCCAATACCGGAACCAGCACCTGTAACCACTGCAACTTTATCCTGTAAACGTTTATCTGTCATGATGAATTTCCTCCTCGGCGTTAAATTTCTTATATTAGTAATTACATACCCGGCATAGCTGAATCTAACCATTTGAACTGGAGGGTGGAACAACGTGGATGGATATATTACTATGGAACATAAGGATGTAAATAATATAAATTCAGATAAATTTAGATAAATCTAGCTCATGATAGGGGAACTATAGATGATTCAGCAGCAGGGAGCAGAACGGATTAATGTGGGGATATTTGCCCATGTGGACGCCGGGAAGACAACAACAACGGAGCATATTTTGTATGAAAGCGGTCGCATTCGAGCGCTTGGCAGCGTAGATACGGGGACGGCATTGACGGATTCTATGGATGTGGAGCGGCAGCGGGGGATCTCCGTACGGGCGGCATTGGCTTCTTTTGCTTGGAAAGGTGTGCAGATTAATCTGGTCGATACCCCGGGGCACGTCGATTTTCTGTCCGAAGTTGAGCGGTCTTTGCGGGTGATGGATTGTGCGGTGCTTGTTCTTTCAGCCGTGGAGGGTGTGCAGGCCCAAAGCGAGATGATCTGGAACGCGCTGCGCAAGCTGGGAATCCCCACACTTATTTTTGTGAACAAAATGGATCGTGTAGGTGCTGACTCTGAAGCTGTGCTGGCAGAGGCGCGAAATTATTTGTCTAGTGATATCATTCCAGTTCAGCAACCGATCGGCAAAGAGAAGGAGTACATAGGAGCAATAGATTTATGGGAGAATGAAGCTGATGCTAACAAGCGAACAGAATTATTAGAGGCTTTAGCTGAACGGGACGAAGAGCTGTTGGAGAAGTATATGTCAGGTAGTCCGATTGATTTGGCTGAATGGAAAAAATATATGAAAACAGCCTCCTCATCAGGTCGCTTTTTTCCGATGGTTTATGGCGTCGCCGCCAAGGGGCTTGGGATTACTGCCTTGCTGGATGCGATGGTTGAGTATTTTCCGCGCGCTGGTGGTAATGTGGAGGGTCCGGTGTCAGGCATCGTATACAATATTCAACGTGATAAAAGTATGGGACGGATGGCGTTTGTCCGCCTTTATGAAGGGACGATCCGTAACCGCGATACGCTGATGAATTATACGCAGGATATTCAGGGAAAAGTGACCCAGATCCGCAAGGTCGAAGGTGGTCGGACCGAGGATGTCGGAGCGCTTGAAGCGGGAGATATTGCTGTTATCTATGGTCTTTCCGGGGTGCGCATCGGAGATGTGCTCGGCCATCCGGGGGCCATTCCGGAGGAGGCGAAGCTGGCTGTACCGCTGCTAACGGTGCGTGTATTCTGGGAGCCAGAAATGGATGACCATAAGGTTATCGGGGCGCTGCAGGAGCTGGCGGATGAAGATCCGCTTTTGGATGCACAGTGGCTGCAGGATGAGCGGGAGCTGCATATCAAAGTAATGGGACCGATTCAGCTGGAGATTCTGAACAGTGTTCTGGAGGAGCGATATGCGCTGAAGGTTACTTTCGGTCAGCCTTCTGTCATATATAAAGAAACGCCAGCCCGTGCCGGCGAAGGTTTTATCGCTTACACGATGCCGAAACCGTGCTGGGCGATTCTACGCTTTCAGATTGAGCCTGGACCTCCGGGCAGTGGTTTAGTCTATGATTCGATAGTGCGGAGTTCCGATCTGCTGCCGCAATACCAGAGCGAAACCGCACGTCGTGTACCGGAAGCCTTGCAGCAGGGTTTGTATGGCTGGGAGGTTACCGACCTTAAAGTGACCTTGACCGAGGGACAGCATCATGTATGGCATACCCATCCGCTGGATTTTGCTGTGGCGACTCCGATGGGAATTATGGACGGACTCGCTCGGGTAGGCACTAAGCTTCTGGAGCCGATTCTGCAGGTTCGCATCGTGGTTCCTGAGGAGAATGGCGGCCGGGTGATGAACGACCTCGTGCAGATGCGCGGCACGTTCGAGCCTCCCGTGCTGCAAGGCGAACGGATGATTATCGAAGGACGTCTGCCGCTGGCAACGTCGCTCGATTATCCTGTCAGCTTAAGCTCCTACACGAAGGGGCGCAGCACGTTTACTTCTTTTTTTGCCGGCTATGAAGAATGTCCACCAGACGTATCTGCTGAGCGCACCCGCCGGGGCGTGAACCCACTTGATCAGGCGAAATATATATTAAGCGTGCGAAAGGCACTGCAAGGGTAAATTGAGGTAGAAGGACTATTGAGACTAATAGGCAGGGTGAAGACAAAGGAGCGTGTCAGCGATGTTAGTACTAAGATATACTCAGAAATTATTAAAAGATATGAAAGTAGCTCCAGTAGAAGTAGAAGACATCTCCTCCTTTTTTAGTTGGCATGTGAATATTATGCAGCTCAGAAAAAAACATATTTTATTTGTACATGATGCAAGCCGGTTATGTATATTATTGGATGGAATAAGAAGTGGTCAAGCTGATAAATTGGTTGAAAAGTTCAGAATAGAACTTAAGGAGTATTTATTGCAGGAGGGTTTTAAGAAGCAGCTCATAAATCAGTATTTATTAGAGGCCGGAGAAATCACTATATCCCGTACAAATAATAAAAGTGTACTTGGAACAATGAATGAAATAACACTATACAATTCGGTAGCTCAAAGTGATTTCAGCAGCTTGCTTGAGAGGAATAAGTGGTTGAACACTATTATATATAAACCTATTGATTATAAAGAGCCCATTAATGTCTTTAGAGAATCCTTAAATAGTTACTATTCATAAGCAAGTACTGTCAATCTTGGACTAGCTGAAGCTTTTATCGGAAATCTGAGGGGGAAATAAATTGAAGATTAGAGAAGCAACAGCTAGTGATATAGACGGGATCGCTTTTGTCCACGCTGCGAGTTGGAAAACCACGTACAGAGGGCTAATTTCGGACGAGTTTCTCGATAAAATCACAGTGGAAGCAAGAAGAAAGCTCTGGATTCGGAATTTTGAAAACCCCAATAAAGACGAGGTTATGTATGTGGCCGAAGATGGGGCTGGGACGATTATTGGTTTTGCAAATGGAGGAGCGCGAAGAGGGTCAGATCTCTCTGATCTCTATGATGCGGAGCTATATGCACTCTATTTGCTTAAGGAACAGCAAGGAAAGGGTCTTGGAAGGCAACTCATAAGAAGCGTAGCACAGAATTTATTGGAGAAAAATTATAGCTCGTTCATGACTTGGGTGGTAACAGGAAATCCCGCGATTCATTTCTACCACAAAGTGGGTGGGCAATCTGTTGCGACAAAAGAAGTGAAGATTGGGAATGAGCTCGTTGAAGAGATCATGATCGGGTGGAGGGATATTGGGGTTGTTGGGGGTTAAGAGCCAAGGAGAGCGATGTGCAGAAGCTTTTAACTGTATTTTGTACAACTATAATCCTGCAAATAACCCGCCAAAGGATATAACTGTATTTCGTACATCTATTTTTGTGATTTATTACTCTATGGGCACATTTTCTAGTTTTTAAGTGTACAGAATACAATTAAAGTCTTGATGATCCCCTTTGGATGCGGAATAAGTGTATGAAATGCAGTTATTTTACGAGTTCATAAAGCTCTGCCAGCCTTTTTCCACTTGCCCATAATCTGCCGTAGCAAGCCACCGCAAACCGGAGTATCGTTGCTACAACCGCCTATTCCCTCTCAGACTCAGCCTTCTTCCGCGCCCGGAAGCGCCGCACCTTCATAAGGTTGCCACAAGCTTTGTCATCGCAGTACCGCTTGGAGCGGTTGCGTGTATCATCATAATAGACCCAGAGGCAATCGGGATTCTCGCAGATGCGGAATCTTGTGGGTTCTTTTTCAAGCAATGCCTCGGCAAAAGACGCCGCAATCTCCGCCATCACCTGTTCCCAACCGCTATGGATTGGCAACAGCTTTATTTCCGCTTGCTCGTCGCTTTTCCATACAATTCGCCGTGTAACAGGACCCTTGTCCAAATAGATATTGAGCTGTTCAAGCATTTCTCCATACACTGTGTTTCCTTGCACAATAGCCTGTACCCAGTTCCATAGTAGTGAGCGAAGCTTTTTAAGCTGCGCCATTTCTATCGTGTTCGGCATCTGTGTTTCTAAAAGAGAATACTCCTTCAGCCATTTAAAAACCCATTCTTCTTCATCGAGCCTGTCCCGATCTTTATTCTTATCTCCTGTTCGCCAATCCCGCCAGTAGCTGTTAATGAAATCCTCCCACAACACGGTCTGTTCATCCTTTCCGATTCAACGCTCATTACAAATCATTGTAACAGTTAAAAATAAGTTTAGCTAGTTACTTGAATACAATCTGGAAATATGCTACATTTCTTTTGTAACCACTATATTATGGTTTAAGTCGTTACATATTAGTTCGCTTTGAAGTAGTTCTTTTTGAAGCTACACCATGAAGTTTATGTTTACACAAATTTTTAGGAGGTTGAACATGCAAAATAAAATCAGTGAGGTCTTGCTCCAAAATTGGGATTATTGCATGGATATCGAGGATTGGGCTCCGCCGCTTAGCGATGCGCTGGAAGGTGTGGATAGCAAACAGGCTCTCTGGAAGCCAGAGGGTGGGGCGGCCAATTCTATCTGGGAAACGGTTAACCATCTAACTTATTATAAGGTGCGTTTGCTGCGAAAGCTAAAAGGGTTGCCCAAACAACCCGATGCTGAAAGCAACGATGATACCTTTACTGTAACAGCTGAAGGAGAAGAAGCATGGGCGAAAGCCGTTGCAGACCTGAAGGACGTGCATGCTGCTCTTAGAGAAATCATTGAAGCGTTGGAAGAAGGCGCGTATGATTGGGGCGGTTCGGGTCATGCGCCAGGAGAAGAGGTAATGAGCCTTATCCTACACGATTCTTACCATACTGGACAAATTATTATGCTGCGTAAATTGCAGGGTTCATGGGTGTCCAACCGTAGTTTTAATTAGAACCTCCACATTTAAAAATACAAGCCGTACACTGCTATTCCGGTATACCCGGGTCAGCGGAGGTACGGTTTTTTTGTGTACAACTCTGGTAGGCACGAGTATATATTCTATATTGTTTTTTTTGGTTGATTTGGATAAATTAAAACGCGATATGGATATGGGCTCAGAAACTAATCACTGATATCATATAATCCAAAGGCTAAATTAACAAATAACTAGAGCTGCAGATGATTCCTGAAGATTTAAGGGTCATCTTTTTTGATGAGGAATCAAGTCTATCAGGCGGAAGGGAGTGTAAAGATTGACGAGGTTTGGACAGTTAAACACATTGCGTAATCAAATTTTCCTGGGTTTCATGTTTGTCATGGTGATCGTACTCGCCACGGTTGGTTTTTTTATGTACGGGCAAGTTTCGGTTCTATTACGCAATAGTGCGGAGAAGCACATTGAACAGACTGCAGTTCAGGCAACGGGCAAATTGGATGTACTGATCCGGCAGATTAATACGTTGACGGCGCAAGTGGCAACCAACGCCTCCATTCAGCGATTGCTCGCTCAAGAGGCTGAAGGAAAGCCGATCAGTTTCGCCGAACGTCAAACCATCCAGCAGGAAGTACGTAAATATGAGGCGTATGCGACAGGGATTCGTTCCATTGAGCTGTATGCAGGTGATTATCAGAAATTACTTTCGGTTGATGACGCCAGCCTGAACAATCGAGTATCCGAAGAATGGATCAGCCGGGTGGACGAGGGCAAAGGACGTCTCGTATGGTTTGGACTTGACCCGCGGAATTCGGATATCGTCATTGCGATTCGTAATATTAGACTGATTGATCATTCATTCACGAAAGCTGGCTATATTATGGTTCAAATTGAGAAAAGTTACTTCCAGCTTACGGATGAGGTGGACAGCTCACAGGCGGAAACGCGTGAATTAATGAGATTATTTGATGAAGCGGGACGGCAAATTTCTTCCGATTTTTCCGTAAATGTCAATGCAAATAAGATACTGGATCATGGAGGAGAAAAGGTTGAGGTTGGCGGAGAAGACTACATTGTAATTCAGAAGCAGTCCAAGGCAACAGGCTGGAGGCTAGTAATCCTCACTCCAGTTGACTATACGACAGAGGGGATATCTGTCCTTCGTACAGCGATCATCGTATCCGGTGTTGTTGGCAGTTTATTGTTTCTCATCTTTACTTTTATTTTATCCACGATGATTACACGTCCCATACTGAATTTGATTAAAGTGATGCGTGGTTCGCGATTTGGAACCTTGAAACCGATTTCAGTCACTTCTACCACTATGGAGATCAATGAGCTCAATAATACTTATAACCAGATGGCTCACTCTCTGAATGAACTAATTGAAGTCGTCTATCAGAAGGAGATCGTCCAGAGTCGCACAGAATTAAAGGCACTTCAGGCTCAAATCAATCCGCATTTCTTATTTAATACATTAGAAGCATTCTACTGGGCCCTAGATGAAAAAGGTGAGGAGGAATTAGCCCAAATTGTGGTTGATATGTCGGGGCTTTTTCGTTATGTCATCAATCGAACTGATGATGATGAATGGGTGACTATCGGCGATGAGCTCGATCATGCCGAAAGATATTTGAAGATTATGGAGATGCGTATGCTCGACAGGTTATCCTGGCGGATTGAGTCAGATGAAGCTTGCCGAAGTGTCCCGCTACCGAAGCTGTTAATCCAGCCTCTTGTCGAAAATGCGATTCTTCATGGCGTAGAGCAAAGGGTTGGACCGGGGACAGTCATGCTAATTGTCAGACCTTCAAGTCGTCCGGGATATACATTGGTTACGGTAACTGACGATGGTCCAGGGATGGATGCAGCAAAGATATCGTCTATCTATCACACCATGGAGAAGGGGAGCATGAGGTCTTCCAAAGGGACTGGGATTGGTATTGCTAATATAGAGCGGAGACTGAAACTCAGCTACGTAGACAATACGGACGGGCTTGAAATACGAAGTGAAGAAGGTTATGGAACTAGCATTTCTTTTGAAATACCGAATGAACCTGGAGAGGGGAAAAACACGTGAAAACTATACTCATCGTAGATGATGAACCGAGAACAAGAGAAGGGGTTCGTAAAACATTAGAAGCCTGGTCATCCGGTCAATATCGCATCGAAACCGCAGCAAGCGGTGTTGAAGCACTGGCATGGCTGCAAAATAACAAAGTTAATCTACTTATTACCGATGTGCGCATGCCTGAGATTGGAGGGCTAGAATTAGTTGGAAAGCTGAACGAAATGCCTCATCCTCCAGTGGTTATTGTGATCTCCGGCCATCCTGAATTTGACTATGCACAGAAAGCCTTGCAGTTTGGTGTAGTTGAATATTTACTGAAGCCACTCGACAAAACGAAGCTGGTCCGAGCAGTGGAATTAGCATTGAAACGCAAGGATGATATTTATCGAATCGAACGAATGGAGAAGCTGATCGATCCCAAGCTTATGGAAACGGTACAGCAGGAGAAAGTGTATAGCACTCAAGTGCGTGAGGCACTCCAATACTTAGACGAACATCTTCACGAATCGATATCCATGCGTGATATAGCGGATCAATTACACATGAATGCCAGCTATTTCAGCGTCCTTTTCAAAGAGCAGACGGGACTGACTTACAGTGAATATGTAACGAGAAGGAGAGTACAACGAGCCAAAGAACTACTGGTGAGCACCCGGCTGTCCATTGCTGAAATCGCGGAACAAGTAGGCTATCAAACGGCTAAATATTTTGTGAAGGTATTTCGTGCACTCGAAAATGTTAGTCCAGGGCAATACCGGCAGAACGTCATGACCACGGAGGAAAGAATCCAATAATAGTGGTATTAGTCCCAATCCTTATGACCTTACGACATCATGGGATCCAAGCTACAATCTAGTTAAGCGGTTACAAGGCCGCTAGACAACAATAGAAAAGGGGTTGTAAGCGTGCGCAATAAAAAATGGACAATATTGTTCTTAACGATGTGCCTCGTTCTTGTCACAGCTGGTTGTGGTCAAAAAGATAACAATGCAGGTGAATCTAAAGGTAGTGCAAATGGGGGAAGCGACAAAGTCACCGTTAACTTCATGCATTTATGGCCAGAAGGTGTTTCTGCCGGACAAAATAAAATTGTTAATCAAATCATTAAAGAATATCAAACAGAGCATCCCAATGTTGTAATCAAGCAAGAGGTTCTTGACAACGAGCAATACAAAAATAAGCTGAAGGTATTATCTGCTTCTAACGAATTGCCAGACGTTGGGGTAACTTGGGCCGCTGGCTTTTTGCAGCCTTACGTTGAAGGAAATCTGTTCGCACCTGTAGATGACTTGTTGAATGGTGAATTAAAAGACAAGTTCGTCGCAGGAACTACAGAAGCTTATGCTATTAACGATAAAACGTATGCGCTTCCACTTGAGTTTAACATCGCACCTATCTACTACAATAAAGCTATTTTTGAAAAGTATAATCTTGAGGTTCCACAAACCTACGATCAGTTTAAGCAAGTTGTAAAAACACTATCTGATGGGGGCATTGCACCGATTGCTCTCGGCAATAAGGATCGCTGGACAGGATCGCTTTGGTATATGTATCTGGCTGATCGGATCGCAGGCCAACAGGCACTTGCAGGTGCGATCAGTGGATCAGGCTCATTTATGGATGAAGGATTAGTAAAGGCGGCATCAGAGGTCCAATCACTTGTAGACAGCAATGCATTTGTTAAGGGATTCAACGGTTTATCAAATGAAGAGGCAAAATCAGAGTTCGTAAATGGCAAGGCGGCAATGTACATGATGGGATCATGGGATCTGCCAAACTTCACAACGAATGAAGAAATTCCACTGGAATTCCGTAATAGTGTTGGTTTCTTCAAATTCCCGACAGTTGAAGGCGGGAAGGGAGACATTAACAGCTGGGTAGGTGGACCAGGTGTAGGATTATTTGTTGCTGAGAACTCTGAGGTAAAAGAAGAAGCAAAATTATTCGTCGAGTATTTCGTATCCAAATGGGGAGAGCAATCCGTAACTGGAGCAGGCGTTATTCCAGCTACGAAGGTGGACACCGCCACACTGGATCTACCACAGCTCTACATCGATTTGTTTAACGAAATGAACAAAGCTAGCAGCATCACTTTATTCGCAGATGTTCAAATGCGTGCCAATGCAGCAGAAACGCATCTGAATATGATCCAGGCTCTTTTTGGCAAAGCGGTGACGCCAGAGAAGTATTCCGAGGAGCATGACGCGGCCATCTCTAAAGGCAACTAAAGCTTCGACAACTAGGCGAAGGGGACAATTAGCTTATCCGGCAGCGTGATGCCGGATAAGCCTTTCCTCAAACGGTTTATGAAGGAAAGGAGTCGGACACTTTGGATAAAGTGATGTCTAACAAAAAAATAATCGCGTTATATGTATTTCCCGCCTTGCTTCTCATTCTGGCTATTGTATATATTCCGATTGTTCTAACGGGTTATTATGGACTGAATAAATGGAATGGCATAGGTGCTCTGACTTTTATTGGATTTGATAACTATAAAGCTTTGCTAACAGACCAAACCTTCTGGAATAGTGCTTGGCATTCTCTGCAGTTAGCGTTGTTTTCTACCCTAAGTCTCATTATTTATTTGGCAATTGCTATGGTATTAGCCGCCCGGATCAAGGGAGCTAACTTGTTTCGCAAAATATATCTGATTCCGATGCTGCTATCGTCCGTTGCGATTGCGCAGCTTTGGCTAAGAATTTATCATCCGACGAACGGAATTGTGAACAGCTTATTAGTATCCATTGGTTTTGCTAATCCTCCTGCATGGCTTGCAGAGCCTACATTAGTTTTGTTTGCTTTATTTATTCCCATTCTGTGGCAATATGCTGGTTTCTATATTCTGATCTATTACGCAGCACTCAAGAATATCCCGACCTCTCTGGAAGAGGCAGCAAAGATTGACGGAGCCTCTGCCTTACAAATCGCTTGGAAAATTAAGCTTCCACTCGCAATGGAAGTCATTAAAGTTACGATTGTTCTGGCCGTTGTAGGTTCTCTGAAGTATTTTGACTTAATCTTTGTTATGACGGATGGAGGTCCTAATGGCTCTAGTGAAGTGATGGCGTCTTATATGTATCATCAGGCTTTTCGGGCTTATGATTTTGGCTACGGGAGCGCAATTGGTTTCTTCCTGCTCGTCATCTGTCTCGTCATTACTTGGGTCATTCGCAAATTAACTGCTACGAAAGATTCGATCCAATACTCATAAGGAGGGGCGCTTCATGATGTCTGGAACTGCAGGAAGGCTAGAAATCGGGCCAAAGCCAGGCGGCGCTGGCACGGAGATCACACGTAAATTAGGCTACTCATTGCTATATATCGTGTTGATTGCCGTTGCTGCTCTGCAATTGTTTCCGCTTGTATGGCTGCTGTTTTTCTCATTAAAAAATAATCAGGAAGTGTTCAACCTTCCTGCTCTATCGTTGCCGATGAATCCTCATTGGGAGAATTACGCGAAGGTCTGGAATGTAGGGAACATCAACGTGTATTTCTTCAACAGCGTATGGATTACCATCGTGGCTACGGTGTTAACGGTTATCTTCGGGAGCTTGGTTACGTATGCAGTTACCAGGATGAAATGGAAGGGAAGCTCGTTCGTACTGGGATTGTTTATGGTAGCGATGATGATTCCTGTTCACTCCACGCTTATTCCGTTATTTAGTATATTCAATAAGATTGGCTTAACGGATCACCCCTTGTCACTTATTTTGTCTTATGTCGCTTTTAACATGCCGATAACGATTATGATTTTGCTGGGTTTCTATTACGCACTGCCACGCGAAGTGGAAGAGGCTGCAGTAATTGATGGTTGTTCCGTGAACAGAATGTTTTTTAGAATTATACTTCCTATGACAAGCTCGGTGATCGCGACTACAGCCATTATTAATATGATCTATAACTGGAACGAATTTATTTTTGTAAACACATTTATTAGTTCTGATTCTTACAAGACGCTGACCGTGGGGGTGCAAAACTTCATTGGTCAATATACGACGGATTGGGGTGCGATCGGGGCAACGCTTATGATCAGTATTTTGCCTATTCTGATTACATTCCTGTTCCTCAGTAACCGTATCGTTGAGGGAATTGCGGCGGGTTCGGTTAAAGGGTAAGTAGAAAGAAGACCTGAATTTCTCAGCTCGAAAAGCTGAAGAGAATTCCGGTCTTTTTTTTAATCCAATCTAGAATTTTGATTCAATCTTGAAAGCCTCGGGTTAATGGAGGCTATCAAAGATGAACATTCGAAAGGAGAGATTGCTGATGGAACCGGGCTATAAGGATAGAAGTGTTGAGGTGGAGCATAGGGAGGTACAACGGAAATCGGATTCCAGCGTTGTCGCATCTACCTTTATTAAATATGCTGCTTACATTATTATATTTTTTGGTTTTCTGTTCTTTTTGGTTAAATATGTATTTCCTAAGTTTTAATAAGGATTGATTCTTAAGGCGGAGTCTTATTGTTTCTCTGCGATGATCTTTTTTATTACTGCTATAGTTTCTGGTGCAGCATTCTCCAGCATAAACTCAATTGCAGCGAACTGCCGCATAACGTATCTGTGCTCAAGCTTTTCTAAAGGGTTGAAAAAGCCTTCTGGATAATCGATAATCTTCAGATCCCGCTCCGTGACCTGTCCTATGTATTCAAAGGCGTATTCGAATGTACCTTCCGAAATATATAAATCGTCGATTTCTTCAATTCGCTTGCGATCAATATGATCCACGACAGTTAGATAATTAGGTGCACTCCAGTAGGCCCCATTTAGACAAGCACCACTTTGGATGTAGTCTTGTCGGATCGCTTCGATGTTCTTGAAGGTGTAGAAATCCGATGCCCAGCGGGAGCGGTCAGGGAATGTGACTATGACATAGAGATTATAATTATCCTCTTCCTCAGTCTCACTTTCCGGAGACAGCTGTATATGTCTTGTTCTACTGATCATGATTATAAGTCCCCTTTCTTAACAAAAGCGGATACCGTCTTTTTAAAAGACGGTATCCGCTGCTTTAAATATGACCTAGATCTTAATCATCCGAGGCTATAACTTCATCTCATTACTCGATTCCGCAGAATTACGATAAAAGAACCAGCACTCATTCAGCAGCTTGATCTGACGGCGGTCTTTTTTGTAATAAGCTTTCATTAGCTGATGGCAGAGCCACTGTGGCAAGCGAATCCCTCCTCTAACAACTTACGTAAGTTAGAATATGGAGAAATAAGCCTAAAGGTGCGGATTACAGTAGGCTTTCTGCTTCCTCTTCGTACCACTGCTCCAATTGAGCCTGTAGTGCTCGTATCTCAGTAAGCAGGGAGATCAGTGGGTAGTTCTTCTGCTCTTGAACAGAGGCGAAGGCTTGTTCCAATCTATTGATATAATCCAGACCGGACTCCAGGGAGTAATCCTCACGTAACAGATCCAGCGAATCGCACTCGGCGATGGCTAAGGGCAGATCCGGAACATTATCGGCTGTCAGCTTGTCGATTTCTTTGTTCAGGCGTAAATTGAGCGCACTTAGTTGGTACGCATATTCCTCAGGCATTTCCACGAATTGTAATTCTTGATTTTGCTGCAAAATTACATACCGCATTTTCGGCATTGTTCATTCTCCCTCCGTACTTGTCTTCCTTCTTGACAGTTTAGCCTATGCACAAGTTACAATTCAAGTAGAGATCTTATTTCCCGTGGAAAGGACTTGTGATAGAACGCTATGGAAACTATGAGCAACGAAGAGCTACAGCTGTGGATTGAGCAGGTATCACGGGACAGCTTTGGCGTGCCGTTTAGGCATAAGGCGAGCTTTAACAGCCGGTTGTCCTCAACGGGTGGCCGATATTTTACCAAAAGCCATAATATAGAGATTAATCCCCATCAGCTTGCCATGTTTGGCAGAGAAGAGACGGAGCGGATTATAAAGCATGAGCTCTGCCATTATCATTTGCATTTGGCTAAGCGAGGGTATATGCATCGTGACGCTGATTTCAAAAGCCTGCTGGCGCAAGTCGGCGGAAGCCGCTACTGTCAGACACTGCCGGGTGCAAAAGCTCGGAAGCCGCTGCCCTATCGATATAAGCTTGTATGCAGTGCCTGTGCCATGGAGTATCCGCGTAAGCGAAAAGTAGACCCTAAGCGTTATCGCTGCGGTAAATGTTCGGGCAAGTTGAAGTTATTTATTTTATAACCAAACCTAATAATCCGACAAAAGAAACAGCTTGCTGAGGCGAAATGATGCATCCTTCTAAATCTTTGATATCCACGATCAAGCCACTGAACTCGCAGTCACTAAGGTCGATCCCATTAAGCTTTGATCCTGACAATGTGGCTTGATCCATATTACACTCGCTGAAGCTGATTTTTTGGAAATTTGACTGATAGTAGTCGGAACTCATTAATGAGCTGTTCTCAAAAGAAACCTGCTTCAGATTAGCGAATCGAAACGTAGCAAAATCCCCGATACAATCTACTACACGAACATTCTGGAATCTGCCTCTTGTAAAGTCTGTGCCAATGAGCTTGCAGTTTCTAAATTCAGTTCGATGAATAATGCCATTCGTAAAATCCACATTAGATAGATCACAGCGATCAAATATCACGTCCATAAGCTCGATCCCAGTTAGGGAGCACTCCGTAATCGTTACATTTTTAAAAATCACGCGATCAAAGCTGACCTTATTAGCCTCTTGATTATCAATAACCGTATCGCTGATGCTGCAACAGCTGAATTCGTCCTTGGTTTGCAGCGAATATATTTGCTCAGGAAGAAGAGAGTCTGGATCTGCTATTTTTGGCGAATCAATTTTGAAATTCATATGTACCTCCGTTTGTTTACTCCTTGCGGGTAGCTAAAACTAACTATCATCGCGTTAAACCGATTTGTCAATCTTCATGAAGGTTGTAGGGATTGGATATCCGTACAAATACACCTTTTTCTGGATAAAATCGCACATCGTTTTGTAAGCGTTCCCAAACTAATATGAAAAGGAAGTCCATATTAATTAGAGGGGGCACATGTATGAAACGAATCAGGTCCGCAATGGCGGGTCTGCTCGCGCTGCTGCTGATTTTTTCAAGCTTGCCTGTAATGGGAACCGGTAGTGGTTCCGTGGGAGCAGAAGGGGTTGGAGGAACAGGCGCTGAGCAAATTCCATCAGGTACGGTACTCATCAAGAATAAGTGGAAAAACAACTTTTTATATGAGACATCCGCAGGAATCGTGCGTTATGGCATGACCAATCCAGCCGATGCTTCAGCGCATTGGACGGTTGAGACGGTGAACGGGCTGTCACGAATCAAGAATGTGAAGACAGGCCATTACATTACAATGGCTGGTAACAACGGCAAAGAGGATTCACTTAAGGCGGCAGAACACCAAGGTTCTGGAAGTGTTGCGGATCAGTGGCTAATTGATACTTCCAATCGCAATGGATACATGATCATCCGAAGTGCGACTGTGCCAGAGGGGAAGTTGGTTATCCACGAGGAGAATCAGCTTGGTTATGCGCAAGTAAGCTCGGATATCAATGTTACGTTTGAGAGTCCGCAGTGGGCTTTTATAGATCTAAATGCAGCACCTGTACGGCTAGAGAGTCGTCTCCGCCCCGGTCAGGTAATGTATGAAAGTGAAGGGAATGTTCTTTACGGTAAACAGCCTGTCAGCAATGAAGCGGCCCAGTGGTATCTTGAATCAGGGACGGATGACGGAACAGTAATGATTCGCAACCGTGCGACAGGTCATTATATTAAGCAAAATGAAGTGACCTGGGCTGGGGTTTTTTCGCAGGAAGTCGATATGGATCACGTGAAGCTAAGTGAATGGGTCCAAGAGCATGCACCAGGCTCTGATGGGACGGGCTTCATTACCCTTCGTAACAGTGGTTTAACTGAAGAGGGGAGTCCATTATGGCTAAATCCACAATTCAGCGATGACAATAATGTGCGATCTAACAGCTGGCCGGGTTCAGCCTCTAATCCAAGCGCGCAGTGGAGAATCGTGCCTATTTCCGAATTACAGCCTGTACGTCTGGCAACTTATACGGATGCACAAGTGGCTACAGATTTCTTATATGAATCCGCAAACGGCGAGCTTAAGCATGGAATTATTACACCAGATGCCGCTAACACCTCTGACTATCTATGGTATATAGAAGATTATGACGGCAATAAGCGTATTCGTAATGCGGCAACCGATCATTATGTTTCTTATAGTGAAGGTACTGCCAAGGCCTTGCAGATTAGCGGAAGTCAGCCGTCGGATCAATGGATTTTTAATGATTCCGATGATTATGATGATTACCAGACGCTTCAGAATCTCGAAAGCACAGGCATTTATTTGTCTACATTGGGTGGAGAACATGCGGGTGCGATTGGGGATGCGACTTCTTTGAGCGCTCAGTGGCAGCTTTTAGATCCTAACACACCGACTGACGGCACCGTGCCCTATTACCGGATTCAGAATGGCTGGAAGTCATTTTATTGGTATGAGAGTGTTGATGGTCTTTTAAAATATGGAAATATGCAGAAGGACGGCTCCGATCAGTGGCTCGTGGAGAAATATAACGGCCGCAAGCTGTTCAAAAACAAGAAAACAGGCCATTACATGAACACGATGAATATGCCAAATGGCCACCTTCAGGTCACAGAGCTTCCAGACAGAAATCATGTGGAACGAGAATACATCTGGACAGGCAAAAATGTTGGGAACAACACCTACGTAATCAGTAGCGTTCTCGACAAGGAACCTAATAAAATCCCAGAGAAGTATATTTCACTTCAAAACCTCACTAAATATGCTGAGTACGGAGTGATCAATCCAGGTTGGGGCAGTCCGCAGTGGAGATTTGTTCCGGTCACCGAGAAAAAACAAGATTTGTTCCGTTTTCAGCTAGATGCTGTAAATGGAGAAGATCAATATCTTAAGGATGGTCCTTTGCTGACTTCTTCAGCCGCACTAGAGGAATTGCCTGAATCCAAGACGGTTACTGAAGCTGTCTATGCTGACCTGGAATCTGCACACTCTAACGAAAATCTTGCACCTCTAGCTGCTGAGAACGAGGATGTAACAGTAGGCCAGGCTACTTATGGTCCACTTGATTTGAATGACGATTCCTTTGTCTGGCAGCTGCAAGAAATAGCGGGCAGCAATGGATCGGTGAAGATAAAAAATAAAGGCACTGGACGTTATCTCTCCCTTGAGCATATAGGTGGGGCTGTAGATGAGATTGATCCTAAAGTTAGCGTTCAAACTTTGCAAACAGTGTACGATGTATGGGCCAGCATTAAGTGGAAGGTTGATATGCAACCATCCGGTGTGACTACCATTATGAGCTCATGGGCTGGTCACTATATCTATGGTGCGCCGGATGATAACGGCAACCCAATTCTCCGAATCAGTAAAGCTGCAGATACAGCGGAAAAAAGCAGTGCACATTTTACTGCTGAAGCGGTTGAAGCGATTGCTCCGCCACTGCCTGATTACTCTGTAAGATTCAAGAATGCAAGCAGCGGAGAGTATTTATACGAAAATGAGCATGGGGTTGTTCTGTACGGGCAGCCGTCAGCAGACAATGGATTTTCGCACTGGAATGTATCTGTGCAGGAGGGCAAACAGACGATCACCAACCGGGCAACAGGTCATTTTTTAACGCTGAATGGTGATTATTCATATTTGGAGAGCAGGAGTACAGATCCTGCTGTAGACGGAGCATCCGCCTGGGAAGTAAGCTTGGCTTCCGATTATACACATTACACCATTCGTAGTCTCTTTGGAGAATACGACGATGAATTAATAAACATTGCCAATAAGACAGGATATGCTGAACGTGCGCTTTTGCTAGAAAGTGAGGGTACGGCACTATGGACACTTGAGGCGGCTCCACAGGAGTTTACTACTCCATCTGGAGAACTGCGCAATAACAATACAACAACTCCAGTTCAAAATGATACCAACATCATAACCATTGTACCGAAAGGCATGGCTGGTAAAGTATTGGCCGAAAAAGAGGGGGCTGTCCTATATGCAGATGCTTCCGATATGGCGGCTCAATCCCAGTGGCTGGTCCAGGAGATAAACGGACGCAAACGGATTATGAATGTTCAGACACAACATTATCTTTCGCTCAATGAATCGGGCCAAGTGGTCTTGTTAGCTGCTGGAGATACAGAAAGATCCCAATGGAAGCTGGAAGAGAAGTTAGGTTATGCTCTTCTGCTAAGTGCGAACGGAACAGGTCTTCTTTCTCACAGCACATCGGCTGTTCAGCTTGGTTCTGCTGCAAATGGAACTGATAGTGAGCTCTGGAGCTTCTTACCTATCCCTGCTGATGCAATTTATGCAGGAGGAGAAGCATTCAAAGGGGAACGTGTTATACGGTTTGCAGTCAACGCCCAGCAGGCTGGGGAATACGATGCTGTTATTCGATACAAAAATACCGCTGCTGCCGCAACGGATCTGGCACTAGAGGTGAATGGATTAAACGAAGGGGGCAAGGTTAGTCTTGGCAAGTCTGCCTCTTGGAAGACTGTAGCGGTAAAATTGCAGCTTCGTGCAGGCATCAACACGGTTTCTCTAAGTAGTGACAATGTGGATTGGAGTAAAGTAACCCTTGATAGCCTGACCGTAAAAAACAGCGTTAACAAAACATACCGTGGAGCAACGGTTCCATATATCAGCTATGAAGCTGAGGATGCGGCAACAAACGGAACGCTGATTGGCTCGTCGCGGAAATATCTCAGCATGGCTTCTGAGGCTTCTGGACGACAAGCGGTGGCCTTGAAGAATACGGGAGATTATCTAGAGTTCAAGCTTGCAGAATCAGCTAACTCCATCGTTCTTCGATATTCTATTCCTGATAGTCCAGATGGGGCTGGTGCGGAAGAAACCTTGACTCTATATGTGGATGGAGTTAAGAAGCAGCTTAAGCTGACATCCAAATATGCTTGGGAATATGGCAGCTACCCATGGTCAAATGACCCTCGCCAAGGCAGTGGGCACCGCTTCTTTGACGAAATCCATGCTCTGATCGGCGATGCTCCTGCCGGAGCAACTATTCGCTTAGAGAAGGGAACAGGAGACAACGCAGCTTCTTACGTCATTGACCTGGTGGATATGGAGCAGGTTGCCCCTGAGTTGGCTCGCCCGGACGGATTTATTTCCGTAACGGATTTTGGAGCGGCAGCGAATGATGAGGGAGATGATACCGCAGCCTTCAAGGCAGCCCTTGCCGAAGCGAATGCGACAGGTAAAGGTGTGTGGTTCCCGGCGGGTACCTTTAATGTCGGTGAGGGGCTGCTGGATCTGGATACCGCTGAAATACGTGGTGCCGGCATGTGGTATACAGTTCTGAATGGAGCTAAGTTTTATGGTCACGGCGGTAAGGTTGGTGTTTACGATCTGATGATTGAAGGCGGCATTAACGAACGGGATGATGAAGCGATCACCAACGCTTTCCATGGTGCTTTTGGCCAAGGTTCGATTATACAGAACGTTTGGATAGAACATACCAAAGCAGGCTTGTGGTTAACTCAGCCGATGGGTGAAAAGGCGCGTACGAAGGGTCTGTACATGGCAGGTCTGCGGATCCGCAATCTTATGGCAGACGGGATTAACTTTGCCGTAGGGACTGGCAACAGCATGATGGAACAAAGTGACATCCGCTATCCAGGGGATGATGGAATCGCAATGTGGTCGTTTACAGACGGCAAGTTGACGGATGTGAATGGTACGGAACGTACACCGAGCTATAATAACACGGCACGTTTTAATACGGTATCCTTGCCTTGGTTAGCGGATAACATTGTAATCTTTGGGGGGAAAGATAACAAAGTCCAGGACAACGTGGTAAAAGACACTGTGACTAATGGAGCCGGGATTGCAGTGTCCACCCGTTTCACCGCCGAGCCATTCCAAGGAACAACGATTGTGGAGCGAAATACCTTGCTTAGAACTGGCAGCTACGATTCCGGTTACGGCGTGAATCTGGGTGCGTTATGGCTTTATGCTGGTGAGAGTGATCTGAAAGGAAAAGTACTCATTCGCAACAATACGGCACTGGACAGCACTTATTCGGGGCTGATTGCTCAAGGTGATCTAGAGGGAGATACTCTCACTTCCATTGATGGAGTTGTGCTGACGAATAATGTATTGGATGGCGCAGGTACAAGCGGTATAGAAGTTACGAAAAATCTGAAGGGGAGTCTGCTGGTCGACAACATGATTATTCGTGGCGAACGGATGAACCTACTGACCAATGCCTCTCCTGATTTAAGCATTAAAGAACAAAATCAAGGAATAGCCTCAGCCATTAAACCGTTCTCTATCAAACTAGCAGATGGACAGAGCGGGCCTGTGGTATTAGAGCAGGGTAAGTCAGCTACGCTTAAGGTACTAGATAAACAAGGCAGAGATCTTACCGCACAAGCTACTCTAAATATTATGAGCAATGAGATTGCTACATTTACCAACGACAGTCTTAATGGAATTAAAGCGGGTATCACAGACTTCACGGTAACTGTGGGCAGCGATAAGAGGGGATATACAATTGAGGTGCTATCACTTGGCGGGACAGATCCTGTAGACCCGATCGATCCTGTGGATCCAACAAGTACTCCTAGTCCAACGAATACTCCAGAACCAACAAGT
Organism: Paenibacillus sp. FSL R10-2778; assembly: GCF_038593035.1. Taxonomy (NCBI): domain Bacteria; kingdom Bacillati; phylum Bacillota; class Bacilli; order Caryophanales; family Paenibacillaceae; genus Paenibacillus; species Paenibacillus sp. FSL R10-2778. The sequence goes on from NZ_CP151956.1 coordinate 1,292,802, forward strand.
ACTCCTGGTCCAACAGACCCTACAGGGTCAGTGAACCCTGTTCAACCCGGCACACCGACGGCTACACCAGCACCTACGCCAGCAGCTAATCATGATGCGCAGCTAAAAGCTAAGGCGACTGCAGGGCAGGCTGTTATCGAGATTTCAGCTAACGGTGACGGCACAGCCCGGTTTAGTGCAGATGCTTTACGTAAGGCGGCGGCACTTAGCCCCAAAGCTGTGCTTGTTATTGAAAGTGGGGGGATGAGCTACCGCTTCCCGTTAGAGCTTGTGGAGAGTGTGCTCAAAGCCGCACAAATGCCGACAGGCACACTGGAGTTCAATGTAAATTTGCTAAGCGGAAAAGGATTGGAACAACTGCTTGCCAAAGCTAAGCAGCAAGGCTTTACTGTGCAAGGAACACCGGCTAATTTCACTCTAAAGGTAACGGATGGAAAAACCTCTGTAGCAGCAAGCGGGTTCGGTACCACTTATGTAGATCGTACATTTATGCTTAAGGAGGCGCTGGATGCGAAGACAGGTGTAGTCCTTATTTACGATGAACAGACGGGTTCCTTCCGTTATGTACCGGCATTGTATGAGCTCGTTAATGGGATGACCAAGGTTACGGTTAAGAGCAGTATTGCGAGCGGTGTATTTGTCGCTGCGCTGCACCCTGTGACTTTTGGAGATATTTCCACACATTGGGCGAGAAATGAGATTGAGAGACTTGCCAGCCGACTGATCTTGACCGGACAATCCACAGATACCTTTGCACCTCAGAAATCTGTCAGTCGTGCCGAGTTCGCAGCTATGCTGATTCGATCGTTAGGTCTTGTAGCTGCGAACACGACGAAGACCTTCAGTGATGTGTCCGATTTATCTTGGTATGCAGCGGACGCCAGAGCTGCTGCAGCCTTAGGACTGGTTCAAGGCTATGAGGATGGAACCTTCCGTCCGAACGCCCCTATTACACGGGAGCAAATGGCTGTTATGGCAGCCAGAGCAATGAAGCTGCTGAACCTAGAAGCTGAAGGATCTGGAACAAACGATGCTACAGATGTTTTCACAGACGCTTCAACTATTTCCTCATGGGCTAAAGAAGCAGTGTCTGACCTGGCTGCAAAAGGTATTATGAAAGGTCAACCATCAGGAAGCTTTGCACCTAGCAGTGATACTAGCCGTGCAGAAGCCGCCATAATTCTTGTCCGGTTGCTTAGAGCAGCTGAATTATTGAATTAGCTACCGCAGTAGAAGCTACAATATGGCATAAGTAAAAAGACAGCAGAGCAGCGATCCTCCGGTTATTGGAGGATCGCTGCTCTGCGTTTTTGACGATGGCTGGTCTGCTATAAAAGCTTATGAGCAAGCGAAAGCTCATTGGCTTTGAGTAACCCAATCACTTGCATAAACACCAACACCAACATCGACACCTGCACCAACACCAACATCGCCGAGCTATCATTGGCTGAGGCTTGCGGACCCCAATGACGCTATTGGCAAGTTTTTAGCCTTTTGGGCAGGGTTTCGGACTCAAGTGACGCTATTCGTTCGAAAGAGGCTCATATTTGGTGTTTTTCGTGCCAATAGAGGCAATGGGGTCCGATAGTATGCCAAATATGCGATTATGCTGAGTATAAGTTCAACTGGGTCCGATAGTAGCTTCATATCCGATTCCGATACAGACTTATTTCAGTTTTCCCATCGATAGATTGACTCTGTAATTTCCGAACTTCAGCAGTTCGTCGAGAAAACTATTCAACTCCTCTTGGCTTCCGGTACGAACACGTATCCAGTAGCAGCCTTCTCCGCTGACCCTATGTATTTCTTTTACACTATCATGCTGCTTTGCGAATGTCTGAAAGGCTGGGTGAACCGTATTCGAACCCAAAAAAACAGTAATAAAGGCATGAATAGTCTCCCCAACCTTATCCGGATTCCAGCGTACCGTGTAGCCTTCAATCACTCCGGTGTCCTGCATTTTGCGAATACGTGCGCCCACAGCCTGACCGGTCATATGCACTTGCTGCCCAATATCTTTGTGACTGATCGTGGAATCTTCAATTAGAAGCTGCAGGATGCGAAAATCCACATCATCTATAAAATAAGAACTCATTATTATCTAAAATCCTTTCTGCGTGAAAGTAGAACAGGCCAATCTTTTTCCAATCTCAATGTATTCTGTTTCAAGGTCCAACTATAATTAATTGTAGCAGAAGATATCTGAAAGAAAGAAGGGCTTCCGATGAAAATACAGCATATCCGCAACGCGACCCTATGGCTAGAGTATGGTGGCAGTACATTTTTAATTGATCCTATGTTGAGTGAACAGGGTGCTAATCCGCCTATTTTTAATACTGACAATGATCGCCGCAATCCGCTCGTTCCTTTGCCGGGAGCCGTAGAACAATGGCTGAGTCCTAATGCAATTCTTGTCACACATCTTCATCAGGATCATTGGGATGCTGCTGCCATTTCTTTGTTGCCGCATGATCTACCACTATTATGTCAGGAAGGAGATGGAGATAAATTAGCGAAGCAGGGGTTTGAGCATACCACGGAAATTAGCGGTTCTCTGACGTTTAATGGAATAACTATAACACGTACTGATGGACGGCATGGCACTGGAGTGACTGGTAAACTTATGGGTAAGGTATCCGGGTTTGTGTTTCAGGCGGAAGGCGAACCTGTTCTATATGTGGCTGGGGATACGATTTGGTGTGATAAGGTGAAAATGGCATTGGATGCTTTTAAACCTGAGGTGACCGTTGTGAATGCTGGTGGTGCGCAGTTTTTAAGCGGATGCCATATTACAATGAATGAGCAGGATGTCGTAGACCTATGTGAATATGCTCCTTCTACTAAAGTGATTGCTGTGCACATGGACGCCATTAACCATTGTTTGGTTACCCGAGATAAGCTAAAAGCTCATTTAGAGAAGGAATCGTTGGGGGATCGGGTACAGCTTCCGCAGGATGGAGAATGGTGTAATCTATAGACGGAGAGGGATGGAAATCTCTTTAAAAAATCTAGCAAGCGGCCGAATAATAGCATAAATTTGAAAACGATCACAAAAATTATTTTGCCCGCTTGACTAGACCTTGAAATCATGATAAATTAATTCATGTTCACTTGTAATGTTCCCTGATAGCTCAGTTGGTAGAGCACTCGACTGTTAATCGAGTTGTCACAGGTTCGAGTCCTGTTCGGGGAGCCATTTTCATGGAGAGATACCCAAGTGGCTATAAGGGGACCCTCTGCTAAGGGGTTAGACTGCGTAAGCGGTGCGTGGGTTCGAATCCCACTCTCTCCGTTCTGAATTACATAAGAAGAGCTTCCATTCTGGGAGCTCTTTTTTGTTGTGTGAATTTATTTTTCGGTTGCTATATGCGATTCTGAGAAACGGTGAATTCAATATTTTGGAAGGGGAATGGTGTGGAGGGATCGAATGTTTAATTGATAAGTGTGAAGAGTTTAAAGGAGGGAGCATGAAAACAATAAATCAAATACAAACAAAACCGTCAAGCCGATATGATAGTTTTGATCCGGATCAAGAGGGAAATAAAAATACTATTTTTGCCGACGTAATAATTGATGGTAGATCTCTTTACCAAATGTTAAAAAAATATGATAGGGTTCCTTCGCTCGGGTGGGGTAGTGAAGAGCATCAAAGGAAAATGATTAATTATTTTTTGTTAAACGAAATGCATGAATATTTGTACTACAGGTACCCAATATTAGTCTGTCCCTGGTGTGGCGATGAAGAATGTGGCTTTATATCAGTATTTATTGAGAGAGAAGAGGATCTTATTATATGGAGAGATTTCAAATTAGAATCCGGTAATAAGACTATTGATATAGGCCCTTTTTGCTTTAAATGGGATGAATACGAAAAAGTTATTAAAGAGACATTTGGAACTGCGGGGTTTCAATAAAGTAAACCTGAAAACCCATGGAAGAGATGTGCTCAAATAATTTATATGGGAAAGATCTATGAGTGAATCCAATAACTACATGATCAGAGGAGTGGAATCAACATGGAACTGTTTAAGCAGATCCCCTTGTACAGATTTTTGGCATTATGCAATGAAAGTGGTATGGAAAAAAACATATTAGACTGCGGGGCGGGAGGGGATTCACCTCCACTAAGTTTGTTTGCAAACTATGGATACAGTACATACGGTATTGAGATGAATGACGAACAAATTAAAAGAGCTAGTCAGTTCGCAACTGAAAGAGGACAGAATCTAAATATACAACAAGGCGACATGAGACAGTTGGCACTAAGTGATGAGTCGATGAGTTTTGTGTATTCATATAACTCTATTTTTCATATGAGAAAACAAGATGTGAAAAAAGCGATAAATGAAATGAAACGCGTTCTAAAACCTAATGGATTATTATTTGTAAATTTTTTAACCCTAAAGGATTTTAGAGTCGGCGATGGAGTTGATTTGGGGGATAATCAGTTTGAACAAATAGAAGACGATGAATTCGTAATACACTCTTATTATGATTATCATGAGGCGGATTCTATGTTTGATGATTTGCAGTTAATATACAAAGAAGATCGAGTACTGGAAAGAAAGTTTGAAGGCGAATGGATACGACAAGGATTTATCGATTACATATATAGAAAATAGCTGGATGCTGAAGAACATATTAGTAGCTTCGAAAAAGCTAGATAGCTGCGAACAATACGTTCACGCCGTGGACCACGAGGTGTTGGTTCGATAAAGGTAAAGGTTTGAAGAAGAGTTAGCTAGGTGGACAACCCCGCGAGTCTAGTGCTAGCGACTGTTTCCTAGGTAATAAGTCGGAAATAAATAAGGTTATTTTTATATGTTTCGATGAAGCGAACTATGAACTATATAAGAATGAATTAAAGAGATTTTGTTAGAATTTTGATGTTTACCAGAAAAGGAGATGTGCCAATGAATAACAGATCAGATTTGCTAAATCAGTTTAAGGAATGGAATGGATTTGTTCTAGAAATTATTGATTTAGATTGGAAAACACCCATCGCTGAAGGAAAATGGACCACTCATGATGTTGTTAGTCATATTTTGTTATGGGATAAATACTTCTATGAATCGACGATCGAACCGATAGCATACGATAAAGCGATAACACTTCAACTTATTGATTTCGATCAATTCAATAATGATGCTGTTACATATGGTAAAACAAAAACCAAAGACGAATTAATAGAATTGACTGTGAAGTATCGTAACTTAATATTAGATTGTATAAGTAGTCTTGAGGAGGGAAAATACTCAGGCAAATATGTGGACGGAAGGTTTTCCTTTGAGTCCTATTTAAAGGATTTTATATCGCATGACCTACATCATATGATGCAGATTAAAGAATTAAACAAGAAAATGATGAGTAATTGACTCGTGACGGAAGTGCAAAGAATGGAGCTGACCACCCTAATTAGCTTTCTCTCACTCGAATTATTGTGTGGGACAGAGCTTTTTTTGCGCAAAAATAGAGAAACAACTTGACCGGTAACTCATAATAAACTCGAAAAACACATATCCAAAGAGACAAATGTTATATTATTTATCATTAAATGCAATCTGTAGGTAAAATCAAAGACTCCCCCTCTGAAAATCAAACTTTAAAAATCTCCATAATTCTCCTGTTTTCTACTCTTTACCCACTTTTTATTTCTATACATCTCAAAGCATTAACTCAAAGTGTTATGTAATATAACATTAAATATTGAATATTATAGTAAAAACCACAAATTTTACTGACGCATGTATAGTACTGTGTTAATATAAGTGACATAAAACGATGAAAATGAATGTAAGCTAAAGAAAGGTGTTTTTAAAAATAAATATGGGGATTGGGGGACGGCGATGGAGTATTTCATTCAACAGTTAATTAACGGGATTTCTGTAGGGAGCATCTATGCTCTGATCGCACTAGGGTACACCATGGTTTACGGGATTATTAAATTGATCAATTTCGCCCATGGGGATGTGTTTATGGTTGGGTCGTTTATTGGATTGTTCAGTGCCAGGTACTTGGCTTCAGCAGGGCTTCCTCCGATACTGGTCTTACTTATCTCATTGGTGATTTCTATGACAATCAGTGCGTTGCTGGGGATGTCAATCGAACGGCTAGCATACAAACCTCTACGAAAAGCTTCGCGAATCGCTGTGTTGATTACTGCAATTGGCGTTTCTTTTTTGCTGGAATACAGCGGTGTGTTTGTGCTTGGTCCTCAGGCTAAAGGATTTCCGGAGATTCTTAATAAGCAGCAATACAACTTGTTTGGTTCCTCGATTCAGGTGGACTCCAATCAAATCATGATCTTGGGCACGACGGTTATTTTGATGATCATCCTTCAGTATATTGTGCACCGAACAAAGATTGGTAAAGCGATGCGGGCCGTTTCTTTTGATATGGAAGCAGCACGGTTGATGGGGATTAATGTAGATCGGACCATTTCAGCCACCTTCGCTATAGGATCTGCACTTGCGGCAGCGGCAGGCGTTATTTTCGGAATGACTTACAATTCAGTGGATCCGATGATGGGGGTACTTCCGGGGCTTAAAGCTTTTGTGGCTGCGGTTCTAGGTGGCATTGGCAGTATTCCTGGTGCTCTGGTAGGGGGACTTCTGCTGGGCACAGTCGAGACAGAGGTTTCTTCTCTGGGATATTCTTCTTGGCGTGATGGTGTGGCATTTGCTGTACTCATCCTAATCCTTATCTTTAAACCATCCGGGCTATTTGGTAAAAATGTCCGCGAGAAAGTGTAGGGAGATGCCTATGAAGAAGATAAACAAGTCATTTTGGATAGGCATTGTATTTTCTGTCATGCTATATATCGTCATTCAAGTTCTTCTAACAACGGGAATATTTGATGATGTCATGGAGTCTACGCTAATTCTAATTTGTATAAATGTCATGCTGGCGGTGTCTTTGAATCTGATTAATGGGATAACGGGGCAATTCTCAATCGGGCATGCTGGATTCATGTCTATTGGTGCTTATGTTTCTTCCATTTTAACTTTGAACTTTGAGATGCCATTCGTGCTGGCGCTAGTGATCTCTGGACTGGTTGCTGCATTTTTCGGTGTACTTATCGGGATTCCGACCTTGCGGCTGAATGGAGACTATCTGGCGATTGCTACGCTGGGATTTGGTGAGATTATCCGGATTGTCCTGCTCAATACAGAATATGTGGGCGGAGCTTCAGGCCTAAGCGGCATTCCTAATCAAACGACTTGGACGATTATGTTTCTGTTCACATTGGTCACGATTGTTGTGATCAATAACTTTATACGTTCCACTCACGGCCGGGCTTGTATAGCGATTCGGGAGAATGAAATTGCTGCTGAAGCGATGGGGATTAATACAACCTTGTACAAAGTCATTGCTTTTTCACTTGGAGCATTATTTGCGGGAATAGCGGGTGGTCTCTCTGCTCATAAGTTCTACGTCATCAATCCTGGCAGCTTTAATTTTCTGAAATCATTCGAAATTCTAGTCATGGTAGTGTTAGGTGGGCTAGGAAGTACAAGCGGGGCCATCGTGGGTGCGATTGTACTGACGGTGCTCTTCACGGTGCTTCAGGAATATCCGGAGCTGCGGATGATTATTTACTCGGCGATTCTAATTCTGATGATGATTTTTCGGCCTAAAGGGCTGCTTGGCAGCACGGGTTTTTCTTTCTTGAAATGGTCTAAAAAGGAGGTCAAGCCAAGTGACAGCATCAACAGTGGAAGTGCTTCTTGATGTTCAACACGCAAGTCGTGCATTTGGCGGGCTTAAGGCGCTTAACGAGGTATCTCTCCATATTAATAAAGGCGAGTTGATTGGGCTCATCGGACCTAATGGCGCGGGAAAAACAACCCTTTTTAACTTGCTGACAGGTGTATACCCGCCTTCCAGTGGCGATATTATCCTCAGCCATCAGGCAGTAGGCGGGATGAAGCCTTATCGGATTAACCGAAAAGGGGCAGCGCGGACATTTCAGAATATCCGTCTATTTACTTCTATGACGGTGCTGGATAACGTTAAGATCGCATTTCACCAGCATGCCAGACATTCGATGTTCACTTCCATGCTCCGTCTGCCTAAGCATTTTGTAGAAGAAAACGAAATTACGCAAAAGGCTATGGATATTCTCAAAATATTTAATCTTGCCGATCAATGTGATGAATGTGCCGGGAATCTTAGCTATGGAAATCAAAGGCGTTTGGAAATTGCGCGCGCGCTTGCAGCAGGACCTAAGCTTTTGCTATTGGATGAACCAGCCGCAGGGATGAACCCGAATGAAACTCGGGAACTAATGAATCTTATTGCCTGGATCCGTGAAGAGTTTGAGCTGACGATCCTGCTTATCGAGCACGATATGTCCCTGGTTATGGGGGTGTGTGACCGGATTTATGTGCTGGATCGCGGAATGTTGATTGCTGAAGGTACGCCCGTTGAAATACGGAATCATCCCAAAGTCATAGAAGCGTATTTGGGACAGGAGGCGTAGTGGACCATGCTTAGCGTACAGGGGATCAATGTATATTATGGGGCTATTCATGCCTTGAAGGATTTAAGTATGAATGTAAAAGAAGGCGAGATTGTAACTCTAATCGGCGCAAATGGAGCAGGCAAGTCCACGTTGCTTAAGACGCTTTCGGGACTGCTGAAACCCAAAACAGGCAGTATAGATTTCATGGATAAATCTATTACGAATCAGAGTGTTCAGTCCATCGTAAAACAGGGGCTTATTCATTGTCCGGAAGGCAGGCGTGTATTTGCTAATATGTCTGTGGAAGAAAATCTGGAGCTAGGAGCTTTTTTACAAGATTCGGGCAGCTTAGCTGCTGATTTTGCCAAGGTTTACTCCACCTTCCCGCGTCTTTTAGAAAGAAAAAAACAGCTTGCCGGCACATTATCCGGCGGGGAGCAGCAGATGCTTGCTATGGGGCGCGCGATGATGGGGCATCCCAAGCTTTTATTATTAGATGAACCCTCGATGGGGCTTGCTCCATTGCTCGTTCAGGATATTTTTCGGATCATCCAGGAAGTAAATGCCTCTGGAACAACAGTACTTCTTGTAGAACAAAATGCCCATCAGGCGCTAAAAATTGCTCATCGGGCTTACGTTCTTGAGACGGGCAGAGTGGTGCTTGAGGGAGATGCCAAGGAATTGGCAGATTCGGAAGAGATCAGAATGGCTTATCTGGGACATTAATTCATCGGCTAGTTCACAACAGCATCACAGAAAGAACCTATAAAATATTTATTTTGGGAGGCTGGAAGAGGATGAAGAAAATCGGGGCCATATTGCTGACTGCATTGCTGGCTGGTGGATTGCTGGCAGGCTGTGGGAACAAGACAGACAACACTACCGCTGAAGGTGGGAATGCTGGTGGAGGGACCATCAAGATTGGAGCAGACCTTGAGCTTACAGGCGGCCAGGCTTCCTTCGGTGATTCTGCACTCAAAGGGGCAAAGCTGGCGGTAAAAGAAATTAATGACGCAGGTGGAATACTCGGCAAAAAACTTGAACTGATTGAAGCGGATAATGCCTCCAAGTCGGAAGAGGCGACACGCGCAGCGCAAAAGCTGATTACTACCAATAAAGTTGTAGCTATTATAGGTGCAACTACATCTACGAATACACTCGGGATTGTTCCCGTTGCTCAAGAAAAAGGCATCCCGCTGGTTAGCTCCTCAGCCACCAATCCCAAAGTAACAGTTGATGAACGTACTGGAGATTTGAACGAATGGGTATTCCGGGCCTCATTTATTGATCCTTTCCAAGGCGAAGTAATGGCTAACTTTGCTAAGGATACACTTAAAGCGAAGACGGCTGTTATTTATACGGATGCTTCAAGCGATTATTCCAAAGGGCTGCAGACCTTCTTTAAAGCAACGTTTACTAAGAACGGTGGCTCAATCTTAAGCGAAGAATCCTATCAACAAAAAGATTCTGATTTTAAAGCCGTATTAACACGTATTAAAGAAGCTAATCCCGATGTTATTTATCTTCCAGGCTATTATGAGGAGGTCGGCAAAATCGTAAAGCAAGCTCGCGAAATGGGGATCACCGTTCCGTTTATGGGCGGGGATGGCTGGGATTCACCTCAGCTGGCTGAGATTGCCGGAGCGGATGCCCTAAACAATACGTTTATGTCCAATCACTATTCACCTGAAGATAGCTCGCCAGAAGTAAAATCGTTCGTAGATGCCTTCAAGGCTGCTAACGGTGATCTTGTTCCAGATGGGATGGCTGCGCTTGGATATGATGCTGTGAAACTAGTGGCAGACGCGATTACACGTGCGGATTCCACAGAACCTGAGAAGCTGAAGGATGCACTGGCGGGGACAAAGGATTTACAACTGGCCACGGGTAAAATCACAATGAATGAAACGCATGACCCGGTAAAAGCAGCTGTGGTGCTAAAGTTTGTAGATGGGGTACAAACCTTTGAGGCAAAAGTAAACCCATAAGCGTTGTGATTAGAGGCGCGTACCTTTATTGGTGCGCGTTTCTTTTAGTTTAAACTTTTTTTAAAAAAAGGCTTGTCAAAATTCTTATGGTTTGATATACTCATTTTTGTTGTGACAAGAAAATAACTTGTAAAGCATGGCCCGTTGGTCAAGGGGTTAAGACACCTCCCTTTCACGGAGGTAACATGGGTTCGAATCCCATACGGGTCATATTATGCGGTAGTGGTGGAATGGCAGACACGCTATCTTGAGGGGGTAGTGGGTGTATACCCGTGGAGGTTCGAGTCCTCTCTACCGCATACAAATAAAAAGTAAGAAACCCTTTGTTCGCAGAGGATTTCTTACTTTTTTTTATAAGATTAGAAGTGAAATTCAGTGACGTCAGGTCATCTCTTAAAAGCCCCAGCATACTGGGGATAGAGCTGTCTTATGCAGTCTGGGCAGATATCATGAGTGAATTGCAAAGAAAGCTGATGCTTTAAGAAATGTTCAATGGTGATCCATTCATCCTTGGGATTACGAATACATTTACAGGAAGCACAGATTGGGATTAGCTCAAAAGATGATGGTAAGGTTGAACGGAGGTTTATGATCTCCGGATGAAGAGGTTCTTCTTTATAGGGGCCCACATCATATAGTGAAATTATAAAAGTGGCTTCTGGGTGCGGATCTGAGAGAAATGGGTAGATCTCCAAACGGAAGATTCGTTTCCCTTTATTAGCGGTTTGTATGGAGAATTCGGAAGTATAAACCTGATGCTCTCTGCGGAGTATATATTTCACTGATTCATAAAGCTTGGCCCATTGATCGGGATCGACAATCACATCTTGCATGAGCTCTGAGTAATACGCGCCAATCCATTTCTTATTAGTAGAAAGACCATATTCATGACTAAAGGCCTTCCACCTGCTGTTGGTGAACTGGATAATCCCATGACTGTTGATTACCACCGCATTGTGCGGTAAAGCTTCAAGTGAATGGATAATGGAAGATGATAAGCATTTTGACAAAAGTCACCGCTCCCTCCTAGAGATCATTCAGGATGATAAGTTAACAAAGGGGGCCAGACGGTATTCTACAGATACTTGTCACCTGAGTCGCCTCTTATCGTCACTCCAGCCATATGATATAATCGGATAATACATAACAATACTAATTATATACTTTTTTACGTTATTTTACAATAGGTAATTACGTAAATAAGTAATTTATTTTTAGATGGAGGGCGATTCACCGATGCAGACCATATACGAACGTATAGAATACCTGATTAAGCAGAAAGGTTTGACCAAAAAATCATTCTGTGAGCAGTTAAATATCAGCACAGGTAATATGGGAGATTGGAAGCGGGGAAAGACTACTCCAGGAACACATAAGCTGATTGAGATCGGTGATTTTTTTCATGTTAGTCTGGACTGGCTCATTCTCGGCAAAGATACACCGGATACTGTACGAGAGAGCGGCGTAGACTATGATTTGAGTGATGTTCAGCTATCGGAAAGCCGAGTAGATGAATTACTTCCAGCAGAAAAGAATTTTATCAAGGAATATATAGCTTTTGCTGAATATCGTAAACAGAAAATGGTCGACGAAGAATCTTAAAATCTGCATCTTTACTTTTGAGAAAAGTACATTTATAATAATGAATGTTGACCTCAAACAAATTTATGTTCTATGTTTAACACACCGCGCGGTAGTGGTGGAATGGCAGACACGCTATCTTGAGGGGGTAGTGGGTGTATACCCGTGGAGGTTCGAGTCCTCTCTACCGCATACAGAATGAAGAAAGAGGCCTTGCGATGCAAGGCTTCTTTTTTTGTTCAATCCTCAATCACACAACCTACTTCTTTACAAGCGGCACGCATAGATTGGCTTCGAATCCTTCATCATCCGGACCGGACTTTTCCGTGTATTGGATGTAAAAGACTCCATCAGGGTTGAACTTATAACCGGAATCCGGCAGCCATTCATTATGTATATAATTCCAGGTATGTTGAAAAGCCAACTGAGGGAATCCTTTTGCAGTAAATATAGCATAGGTAGACGCAGGAAGTTTCTTATGAACAAGGCCTTCAGGGATACAATCTAACTGCTCGACTTCAACGCAAAGGAAAAAATCAATATCCCATGCGGTATGCTCCCACAGTTTAGGCACGGATGTACGGTTCTGAAATAGACCGAGATAACAACCGCTGCTTTGAACTTTTGTGGGTATAGCATCAAATTTTGCATCAATATCCAGCTCGCCAAAAACATATTCCCAAAGATTCGCATATGGCTCCCCGGATGAGTTTACATTTGCCCAGCCAATAACATTTAGTTCGGGTATATCAAGCAGTTGAACAGTCACCGATTGTCCCTCCCAGCAAAAATATTTCAACAATATTATAAAATATTCCAAGAGATTAAAGGGTGCTGATATATAGCGATATTATGACGTTCTTTCTAGTTAAAAAGGATACTTTACCGCATAACAACAGGGGGCTGTGTGATGTGGTGAGTATCCTTTTTCTAATGAATTATTTTAAAAGCTTGGAAATATCGGATTCGATCTGCTGTGGAGTGGTCTTAGGAGCAAACCGTTTTAGAACACGGCCATCTTGGTCAACCAGAAACTTCGTAAAGTTCCATTTCACACTTTTTGAGCCTAAGACACCAGGAGCTTCTTTGGATAAGTATTTGAATAATGGATGTGCTTCATCGCCTTTTACGTCAATCTTCTCGAACATAGGGAAGGTTACCCCATAATTAATCTCGCAGTATTCCGCAATTTCATCACTTTCGCCAGGCTCTTGTCCAGCAAATTGATTGCTTGGAAATCCTAAAACTTCGAACCCGCGGTCCTTGAATTTCTCGTACACTTCCTGAAGACCTTTATACTGGGGAGTAAATCCACATTTGCTGGCAGTATTCACAACCAGGAGTACTTTACCCTTGTACTTTGACAATGATTCCTCTTCACCCTTAAGAGTGTTGACCTCAAAATCATAAATACTCATGGATGACACCTCCATAGCTAATTTAAGTTTTTAACAATTTAATTGTACACTATTTATGATCTGGAGCCAAATAAGAAAGTATTATGAATCATTCCTCATCATCGTTTCAAATCATACCTGTTGTTTAAAGTATAAAGTATGAGCATGACCAATACAGCTTGATGAAGGAGAAGATGACTCATGAAAGCATTATACACAGCAACTACAACAGTCCATGGCGGTCGTGAAGGCTCCATTGAATCCTCGGATGGCGTGTTAAAGCATAATTTAAGCATGCCTAAAGAGCTTGGAGGGCCGGGAGGTTCCGGTACCAATCCAGAGCAACTATTCTCGGCTGGTTATGGAGCGTGTTACGAGAGTGCACTAGCGAATATCGCCCGTAAAGAGGGCGTGAAACTCCATGACGTGGAGGTAACTTGTAATGTGTCCATTGGGAAGGATGACAGCGATGGAGGCTTTAGACTTGCTGTGAGAATGGATGTGAAGCTGCCAGGGATCGAACACGACAAAGCAGAGGAACTGGCGAAGAAGGCTCACGAATTCTGTCCTTACTCCAAAGCAACCAGAGGTAATATCGAGGTTGAATTAAAGATTGTTGATTAAATGTATCTGTATATATTTTATGGAAATAATGGCTAAATAGAGACGTAAATCATAAAAGAGTAATAAATAGCTGCCGTGTTAGGCGTCTTTGGTTGACATCACCCTTAAAATTCTTTAATATGTCTAAGTATCTGAGAATGTGCCTGCGTGTGCAATTTACAACCAAAAATTTAAATAATGGGTGATGAAGATGTCTTACAGACCGAATATTACGAATGTGACCAAAGCCAGCAGCAACGATAAGGAAGGATTGTACGAGTTCATTATCAAGCTTGCTGATGGAACGGAGTGCCGCGCGTTTTATCATCGGTTTCCGGAATGGAAAATGACGAACATCAGCCGCCTGCTTAAAACTCCATGTCCAATTTGCCGCAAAGATTTCATCTGCAAATGCATGGAGGCATTCACTGCTGATTTCGAAGGGCAAATGATCGGGGATCAATGGATTGAGAAAGCAATCGCAGAATAATTAAAGAACGGCACTTGATGGCGCGGGAGGTTATCCCGCGTTTTTGTTTACCCAAAAAAGCAGAAATTTACGCCTTTAAGACGGAGGGGGAGCCATGAACGAGGAACTGAACCTTATGAAAGATAAGTCCATCGTATTGATAGACGGAGTGTGTCATCTTTGCCAGAGGGTAGTTCGTTTCATTATCCCGCGTGACCCCGACGCTAAATTTCTATTCGCACCTTTACAGAATGAGATTGCGGCAAAGCTAATGAAAGAGTCCGGACTTCAGCCTGGACAATTAAACACGGTGATTTTACTGGAGAACGGAGTGTATTATACAGAGTCGGCCGCTGTGCTAAGAATTGCCCGTAAATTGAGATTTCCTTGGCCTGCCGCATACGTGTTCATCTTAGTACCACGCCCATTGCGCAATGCCCTTTATCGGTATGTAGCCAAGAACCGCTATCGTTGGTTCGGACGTGATGAGCAGTGTATGCTCCCTACCCCAGAGATCAAACGGAGATTTTTGTAATCCATAATTTGGGAGAATGTTATAATGAAACTATAAATGGGTATAGTTTTTTCATATTATGACTAGGGGTGAACGAATAGTGAAACGGAAAGGGCTTCTGTTTTTTATAGTCATGTTATTATCTTTAAGTATGATCGGTACGGCCTCAGCTGCCCCCAAGCTTCGCATTATGGTGAACAATTCAAGTGTGGATGTTGGTGTGCAAATCGTGTCGGGGAAGACGCTGGTTCCGCTGAAGGCTTTTGAAAGATTCAAGAATACTTCTATTCAATGGGATGCCAATACCAAGCAAGCTACGATTGCTAGAGATTCTATGAAGATTAAGCTTACGGTTGGCTCACGGACGGCTTGGAAGAACTCGGATGCTGTACAACTGGATGTATCGGCCAAAATAGTGGATGGAAGAGTAGCGGTACCCCTGCGGTTTATTGCGGAGGCTCTTGGAGCGAGAGTAACAGTAGATGCTGCTTCGAATACAGTCTGGGTTCAGGAACGGGCCAATGCTAAACTTGTGCAGAATTATAATAGTAATGACTTAGTTGTTTCCCGCATAGCTGCTCTGCAATTCCCGGTTGAAGAAAGAGAACCCTCCAAATTGACGGGTGATAATGAAGCGTTGTCTATGACGTATTATTTTCCTGAAGGCAGATCTGATGGTTATTTTATATTGTATGGACATTTCGTAAAGTATTATGAGATCAAGGATAATATTGTAAAAGTAGTTTGGGAAGCTGATCTGGATATGTCCAAGGAGGCTACAAATAAAGATTTTACCGCGATATTCGGTTACCCAGTTGCGAAGGAATATGGTAAAGCACCTGTTCTAGCTCCATCCTATGCCTCTTTTTATACGAGTGTTTGGGGAAGTCAGATTATTTATGGAATGGTTGATGCGGATGGAACTACTAAAGTTTCAGGACAGTCTCTGTACTGGGGGAATAATGAACCTTTTGTCGTAGCTATTCCCGGAGAGACTAAGCTTTAAGCAATATATAAGTCATATAAATATGGAGATGAATTATGAACAAGGGGAAGCCTAAAGGTTTTATGCGTTTTGATTGGCCTTATCATTTTGTAACTATGCCGCTAGCGCTGATTATATTTGTATGGTCGGGAATTTATGTCGTTCAGGTGTTACGTGATGATGGTGCTCTAACAGTGCCCTTGCTATTATTTGGTTTATCTCTATGCCTATTATTTGCGATTACTCGAATTCGAATTTATGCCACAAAAAATCAGGATCGAGTAGTGAGGGTAGAGGAGCAGTTCCGGTATTTCCGATTGACAGGTGAAGTATTAAATCCAGAGCTTGAATTAGCTCAGATTATCGCGCTTCGGTATGCAGGAGATGAAGAGTTTCCGGCACTATGTCAGCGGGCGGTGAAGGAAAAGCTTAGTCCTGCCGATATCCGGTCTGCCATCAAGAATTGGCGTGAAGATACGATGAGAGTCTAAAAACCACTTGATGTGCGAAAAAACTTATTGCTGCCTTCTTATATATATGCTACTATAGCTGTAAATTAAAGGGATAGTAACGGAAGCACCGTTCAATGTACCGTATCCACGGTTATTGTCGGTGCTTTTTTGCTGTCTTTTTTTTGACAATATTTATGAATTTCTTGCGAAAGGAGAGAGGTTTTATGGCGGCAAGGATTGTACTCGCAGTGCGTGAAAGCCAATATATCGAACCATTGCTACACTATCTTCATCATAGTGAGTATGGAGAAATGCTGCGAATCACGGCTTTTAGTCGGCTGGATGCTTTTATCGATTTTATGAGGGGAGAGGATATGCCGGATGCTGTTGTAGGTGACATTACTTTTATCGAGGCTTGGCTTGTGGAGGGAAGAACTAAGGTGCCTTGGGCAGTTTTGAGTGAGGAGGGAGCTTATCTTAGCAGGAGTTCTAAAAGCCTGGCTGGAGGCATCATGATTGCGAAATATCAGGCACTGCCTTCTCTGCTGGGAGCATTTATTCAACTATGTGAAGTGAAACGAGCTAGAGGTTCCTCTGTATTAGATGAAACGCTGCTGCTCGGTATCGTCTCCTCAAGCGGGAACACGGGCAAAACTACAGTAGCTATGAATATGGCTAAGCAGCTAGGTGAATTGGGGCTTTCGGTCTTTTATTTGAATCTTGAAAGTGTGGACAGCAGTGGATTATTTTTACGGCCCCCTGCAGGAAATACGCCTGGACTAGAGCGGCTCCTTTATGAAATCAAAGCCAGCCGGGATAAGGGTGGAGCCGATACGATTGATTTGGGGCAATACGTGATTAGGTATGATCACCTTCGAAGTGCTGCTTTTAGGCCAATTATTAATGTAAAAGAAATGCTGCAGATGACTACGCAGGATACGCTAGATTTGTTGGCGCTGTTGGTTGCGGAAAGAAATTTTGACGTAGTTATAATAGATACCGGCAGTATTGAAGAAGAACGTGCCAAAGCTGTGTTACATAAATGCGGAATTCTATTGTGGGTAGTTAGAAATGACGAGGTAAGCATTCATAAGACCATGAGATGGCTATCCCATTGCAATGCTCCTAATTCTGGTATGCCCAGCCAAGTGATGGACAAAAGTAGATTTGCCGTGAATTTTGCCGCAGAGGGTTTAGAGGTGTGGGCACCTCCGGAAGGAATTACCGTTGAAGGTGTACTTCCGTATATCCCATCTTGGACGCTGCAGCACCGTGAGGAGCTTTTTCTGAACTCACCACAATTCCAAAAGGAGATCTTACAGCTGTGCAAGCAGGTTATAGAACCGTCGCTTCCGCAAGTATTCACTGGTAAGGGTTTACATGAATGAGGAAATGTTTAAGGCACTTCGCAGTGACATCCGGGCAGGATTAGATGTTACTTCTGCAGTTGGAAATCGTGAACTCACCCAATATATTGAAAGGACAATTTTGGACAGCGAAAATCTGCGTTATTTAACAGCACAGGAGAAACATGAGCTCGTGAAGAGATTGTTCGATTCTTTTCGAGGATTGGATGTACTCCAGCCCTTAGTGGATAATCCGGCGATCACTGAGATTATGATTAACAGCCATACTGAGATTTTTGTAGAAGAGGAGGGGCAGATTCGTCGTCTCCATTTGGAATTTGAGTCCATCAGCAGGTTGGAGGATATTATCCAGACGGTTGTATCCGGTGTGAACCGGGTTGTAAATGATTCTTCGCCTATCGTTGACGCTCGGCTAAAAGACGGATCGCGTGTAAATATCGTGCTTCCGCCGGTAGCTCTGAAAGGCCCGGCGATGACCATTCGGAAATTTCCTGAAACACCGATGACGATGCAGGATTTAGTCCATCGTGAAGCTTTAAGCTTGGAAGCCGCAGAGTTGCTGCAAATTTTAGTGGCTGCTAAATACAATATTTTTATTAGTGGCGGGACAGGCTCTGGAAAGACTACTTTTCTTAATGCATTATCTCAGTATATCCCCCCACAGGAGAGGGTCATTACGATAGAGGATTCCGCTGAACTGCAGATTGTAACCGTGCCGAACCTTGTTTCACTGGAGACCAGGAATGCTAACACGGAAGGTAGAGGGGAGATTTCCATCCGAGATTTGATTCGTTCTTCCCTGCGAATGCGCCCTAACCGGATTGTTGTGGGGGAGGTACGGGGAGCGGAATGTCTCGATATGCTGCAGGCTATGAACACCGGGCACGATGGAAGCTTGTCTTCCGGCCATAGTAACAGCGCACACGATATGGTCAGTCGACTGGAGACGATGGTGCTAAGTGCTGCGGAGCTTCCGGTAGCTGTCGTTCGCCAGCAAATTTCATCGGCAATTGATATCTTCGTACACTTATCACGTCTCCGTGATCGTTCCAGGCGGGTGATGGAGATCAGTGAGGTTGCGGGGTTGAAAGACGGGGAAGTGATCTTGAATCCCTTATATGAATTTCAAGAAGCTGGTGAACGAGAGGGAAGGGTGCAAGGGGGGCTGCTTCCCTGTGGTAACCCATTGTTGCATACAACGAAGCTTAGGATGGCTGGTGTAAACTCCTATCCATTGGCTCAATAGAGATTCAAAATTCCAGAAGGGGGGGAGGTCATGCTTAAGTTTAAATTTGTTGCTGCAAAGCCTGTAGAAGCGGATCCTGACGGTCCTTCGTTATTACCAGATTATAAGGTATACGAATTGACCTTGCTGCAGAGGATTCTGACCCTTACTGCAGGTGGACTGCTGATGTATGGAATTGGATATCTTTTTTATCATCATTGGCTGCTGTCGTTGCTGCTTATGCCTGGCGGAGCTTATGCCCCGCATATGCTGCGTAACTATCTACTGAAAAGACGTCGAAATGCACTGAATTTACAATTTAAGCAGACGTTATTTTCGCTGTCTTCCTCCCTTTCAGCTGGGCGTTCGGTGGAGAATGCATTCCGAGAGGCGGTTCAGGATTTACGTATGCTCGACCCGGAGGGAAGCAGTGATATGATCTCCGAGTTAAACATTATCTGTGCACGCATGGAATATGGACAGCCTGTGGAAGAAGCGCTGAGGAACTTTAGTGAAAGAGCGGGAATGGAGGACATCGAGCGATTTGCGGATGTGTTCTCTGTCTGTAAACGTACTGGTGGTGATCTTGTAGAAGTGGTGCGCCGTACATCAACGATTATCGGTGAGAAGCTGGATATTCAGCAGGATATTGCTGTAAGTATTGCTCAGAAGAAATTTGAGGCTAAGGCACTGCTGATATCTCCGCTGATCATGGTGATGTTTATGAGTTTGACGGCTGGAGAATATATGCAACCTATGTATACAGGAGCGGGTATAGCCATATCGACATTAGCGCTTGTTGCTTTATTCCTATGTTATCTCTGGACTACTAAAATAATGGACATTCCACTGTGAAGGGGGGGAAATCATGCGCTGGCTATGTGCGGTGGTTACTGTTATTTTGCTGATAGTCTGGGTTCTACTGCGAATTCAATGCGGCAACAGATATGTCGCGTTACGCAGTCTTCCTATGGAAGGATTACGGCTTCGGAAGTTAGGCGAACCGTTATTACTGCTTATTGAGAAGAGTGGTATCGCCAGTCGGTTTCCCTCACTGTTATTCAGAATTCAGCGTTCTCTACAGCGCAGTTATGGTATGCGTTATAGCGCAGAGCGGACCCTGCTGTTCATGGGTGAGATGCTAAGTTACAGCTGGCTGTTGCTTGTAGGTGGAAGCTTGATTACAGCATTTAGTGGCGAACAGGCAGGTATGATATTGGGTGTGTTTTTGGCAATTGCTCTACCAACCGCTATGGTTAGTGATCTGCACAAAAAGGTGAGAGTTAGGGAGCAGAATATTATGCTCGAATTGCCAGAGCTGCTGAACAGTATTGTGTTGTTGGTTGGCGCAGGAGAGACCGTGCAACGAGCTATTATTCGCTGTGTGGAAAGCCACCGGGGGGATACGAATCATCCTCTGTATAAGGAGCTAATGACTATGACTAGTGAATGGGAGGGCGGATATTCTTTCCAACAGGCGTTTGAAAATTTCAGCAAGAGATGCGCTGTACAGGAGGTATCGGTATTCACAACGACAGTTTTGCTGAATTATCGCAGAGGTGGAGCGGATTTTGTGCTATCGCTACGTGATCTGTCGCGGATGTTGTGGGATAAACGAAAGGCACTTAGCCGGACGCGCGGAGAGCAAGCATCCTCTAAATTAGTTTTTCCGATGGTAGTTATCTTTTTAATAGTAATTGTACTGGTGGGAACGCCAGCATTTTTGATGTTAAAAATGTAGGAGGCTGAAGCTGATGGTATCAACAATGTTGGACAGTATGAAGAACTTTTGGGAAGACGAGGAAGGTTTAGGAACTTTGGAGATGATTTTGATTATTGCTGTCTTGATTGCAGTTGTTCTTTTGTTTAAGGACAAAATTCAAGAGGTAGTAGAAGCCTTAATTAAAACGGCGGGTGAAAAGAGTCAGGAAGTATTCGATTGAACAAGTTTAAGGGTGATCAAGGCAGTTTTACTATTGAAGCGTCACTTCTGTTGCCGATCGTCATGTTTATTACGATGCTTCTTTTGTTTTTTTGCTTGTATAGCTATCAGAAGTCCATGCTGTTGCAAGTGGCCTCAGGAGCTACTGAGCGTGCGGCTTACAACTGGGACAACAGTCACAAGGAGGTCTCTGGTTCTTACATGGCTGGTGAGTATGACTCCCTTTATTGGAGAATTGGGGATGATGCCTTGTTAGCCTCATTATTTGGTGGAGAAGCTGGCAGTGCTGGCGTGACAATAGAGTTGCCCGGTGAATTATCAGAGAAGAGTGAATTGCCAGTGCTTAAACTGGGCCAATCGTCTACTATGATTCCGGACAATATGCCAGGAACTATGCGTTATGCTCACAGCCTTACAGGACGGAGAGTAAAGGCCGAGTTAAATCGTCTACTGAGCTTGCCTGTGCTTGATAGCGTTCTATCGGATGAGGCTAACCCAACTGTTGAAGCCCAGTCTATCATTGTCGAGCCTGTTGAGTTTATTCGTACGGTCGACCTGATGCGTTATTTTGGAGCTAAATTTAAAGGGGGCTCTGAGGGTAGTGGATCTGCAGTTTACATGGATAAGAAGGATGCTTCTGCTATGCTGACCAAGCTTCAGGATAAGTAAAATCTCTGTTCAAGGGAGGGGGTTTTAATGAAAAGTATAATTACGGGTTGTCCTGCTAAGGGCAAAACAGAAGGCTCAGTTACAATTTTTCTAATCATGGTGCTGGCTTTCATCTTTCTATTTACTGCCGTGCTGATTGATTATGCGCGAATCGCTGCGTTCAACGTTCAGGAGGAACGATTAGCGAGAGCCAGTATCCGCTCTGTTATGTCTTCATATCATGTTGAATTGCGTGAGAGATACGGTTTATTTGCATTAGGTGATAGTGATGGTGATATGCTGCTGTCCAAAGTGCTCAATGAAAATTTGCATAAAAGTGGGCGGGGGGATACGTTCAATCTCTTACCCTTTGCACTGGAATCCTCCTCTTTGGAATGGAGCCGGCCGCTGGGAAGTTATGATGTTTTTCGTCATCAAATACTGGAAGAGATGAAATATAAGGCTCCGGTTGATTTCGCCTTGGAGCTGGCAGGTAAATTCAAGCCGCTGTCGGGCGTAATGGCAGAGGCCTCAAGAGCTACTGAATTACTTAGTAAGCTGCAACCTTTATATGATGAACGTGAAGAGAATTTGGATCTAATGTTAGAGCGGAGAAGCCAAGCGGCGGAGAGTGGAAGAAGAGTACTGCTATGGATTATGAATCCGCCCGGAGATTCTATCTCGGCCCATTCGCTCGGAAGCATGCAAGCAGCCGCGGATATACCAGCACAGTATAGTGACTATCTTGGGAAATATTACGAAGATCTATATCGTGATAGTAAAAAGCCTGCAAAGTACACTTATCAGTTGGCACTTTATCAGAGCCGAACTTCAGAGATGTTGTCGCGGCTCCCATCCTTATTAACAACCTTTCATGAAGAACATGGACAATCAATGGAGGAAGCGAAGGATGCGTTAAACAAAGCGCAGCAATTGAATGACCGGATGAGAGATGTTTTGGCAGCTTCCCGAATAAGTGGCGTAAATCTGGCAGACGATCCTGCTAAGGACTGGGATATTCCGGGAAACTCGGGGGAAATAAGCGCTGAGCCACTTAAAAAGCTGCATGAACAGGAAGATGCCTTGATCCTCTCTTCGACTGACATTAGTAGTATGGAGAATAGTTTATTTATGCAGCAAAGTGCGTACGAGTCCATTGAACCGACGGTAACAGGATTATCAGGAGTGTTGCATGAAGCTTTGGGAGTCAACGGTGATTCCTACCAAATGATTTCCTCTGTTCTAGGAGCTTCGCATGTAGTGGACAACTATTATAAAAAATACGGTAAGAAGGGAAGTGTTATCGCTAGTGATTTGGCTTTTCTTGAAGAGTATCGCAGCTCGGATAAAGCACGTAAGCAAGTAGAGGGGGAAGCCAAATCCAAGCTGGGCGAGGTTAGAGCACTGCTGGACAAAATTAGAATGCTAGGTAGCGGAGCGGCAGCTTCGATGGAACGTTATCAAATCCTTCATCAATTTTATGAGGACAATGTTTCATTTAACAACGGATTGGAGTCTCAATCCTCTGATAAATCTGAAGTATCCTCAGATCCCTATGCTGCTGGAAGCTCGGCGATGAAGGATATTGACGGGATTTATGCAGCAATGAGTGGCATTATGGGGGGCGCTAGAGACAGGCTTTTTCAAACGGAGTATTCCGCGCTTTATTTTCAGCATTTTGATGTTTCAAAGTTAGCTAGTCTGGCACTGAATTCTCTGGAAGACACTAGTGAGCTCACAGATCAGCTTGATCCTCGCGCTCAGGAGCTGGAATACATTTTATACGGATTTCATAATCCCGCAGGGAATGTGGCCGCAGCCTATGCCGAAATATTCGCGATGAGGTTGTCCATTCGCACAATGGAAGGATTTATAGAGAAGGCAACCTTGGGAAATCCACTGGCTGTTCTAGCGGCGGCACTGTTGTATGGAATCCAGCATGCCATTCAGGATATGTTGCAGCTTTGTGAGAAGGATGCGATTCCTTTATCCAAATATATGCCGGCGCAGCTGACTTACCGTGATCATCTGCGACTGTTCATGATAATGCATGGAGGCGGGGAAGTGCAGCTATCGCGGATGCTGGCTCTGATTCAACTGAACACAGGAATAAATCCAGAGGAAAGAAACACCTATGTATCATCGGACATTAAGCTCCAAATGCAGTTATGGTTTCTGCCAGGTGTAGTTAAAATGTTGAATTATACCGCTGCTTTTCCGGGAGAGGTACAAGGGAATAAGTATCTGAGGGCAGTAAAAGCTGATTATTCTTATTAGCGGGAGGTTGGTAAGGAGATGGGGGATGGGTATGGAATCAGAGGGGAGGACAAGGAAGAAGGTAGCATGGTAGTAGAAGCGGCGATGGTTCTTCCGTTCTTCCTGCTATTCGTCCTGTTCCTGATTTCTATCGTACAGATGACCTTGTATTCGACAGCTTTGCAAAGTACAGCATCAGACACTGTAAAGTCTATTTCAACTCATATGTATCCTGCGGCTTTGGCGGTGCAGAAATGGGGAATATCCAGCGAAGTAAGTGATGATTCAGGAGGGGATGACAGTGATCATTCTGCTGGCCTGAATTGGACTATTCCTCGCTTGTCACTTACTGATTGGGGCGATAGTTATGCTGAGTCTTTACCCAAGCCGTTAAATGAGTGGGTTATGTCGGCTTTAGAAAGTGGTGAGGGACCGTTGCAGAAGCTTCAGGCAGAGACTAGTGAAAGTGTACTTGATCTTGCGATCAAACCTTTATTGAAACCATACCTGACATCAGATTTACTGGATTATGAGCGAATTCATGTATCTAATGTTATGGTGCCGGAGCTAAAAGAGGGTACTCGTCCCTACCTTGGGCTAGTGGTTAGTTATAAGCTGCCGATGAAGGTCCCCTTTCTAAACCAAAGTATTGTTTTAGAAGCAAGTGCTGTTGAACGCCTCTGGATCGGGGATACGGGAGAAGGCACAGCCAAGGAGGGGAACGGTACTGGCCAACCAGATGAATTCATTGAAATCTTAGAAAAGCCGAACCCGGCTGTAGCGAATAAGCAAGGCAAGGTTCGTGCCAGAATACCGCCGAATGCTTCTGCCAGCTTGTCAGTCTTTTATAAGAGCGGGGGCAGTACTGCCAAATATTTAGGCTGGAAACAAGCGGATGAAGATGGATATATCGAGTGGGAATGGAAAATTGGTGTAAATACCACACCGGGCTCGTGGCCGTTTGTTATACAACTGGATGATGGTAGATCTGTTGAGGTTATGTTCACAGTAGTGAAGTGAAAGGGTGGAAAAAGGAGTGTAATAAATGGCAGAGTGGACATTTTGGGGATGTCTACCGTTTTTAGCAGCGGCACTGATTACAGATTTGAAGTCGATGAGAATACCAAACTGGATCACCTTGTCAGGCTTGCTCACCGGTCTGCTTGCACAAGGGGTGATCAATAGCTGGCATGGACTGCTGAGGGCTTTCGGGGGAGCTGCTGTAGGATTTACAGTCCTTCTGATCATGCATTTATTAGGGGCGGTTGGCGCGGGGGATGTTAAGCTTTTTGCTGGAATCGGAGCGTGGACAGGGATGTTGTTTACGCTGCAAGTCGTCATGTACTCCGTACTATTTGGTGCTTTAATAGGCTGGTTAATTGTTTTAAAGAGACGGGAGGCGGTCAGTCGTTCGCGTAAGATCATCAGCAGAATTTCTGGATTTATTTTATGGAAGAGCCCGTTTCTATTAAAAAATAACGATAGTGAACTGTTGAAATTCCCTTTCATGCTGGCTGTTATCCCTGGTTCCATATGCGCTTATCTATACTTTTAGTTCGGGAGGTGATGTTTGTTGTTCGGATTAACCCGTGATTTTATACAACAGGATGGTATATATATGATCCTTGGTGAACCCGAAGGAATACACGCGGAGAAGCTTAATTTGATTCAGGCGCGCATGCTGATGAACACTGACATTCCTCATCATTTGAGGCTGTTACTTAGAGAAATAGATATGAAGGTTACTATGGAATACGCTGTTTTACGCAAAAAAATGCTTAGTCATCTACTCAAAGGAGAGAAGCTAAGTATGAGCTCATTTTTCGGGTTATTGCTGCAAATTGCCCAAGGCATGGAAGATGGCAGATTATATATGCTGCGGGCGGAACAGTATGCTTTGCATGCAGATTACATTTTTATTGAAGGGTCGTTACAGAGCGGTAAAGTATACCTGACCTACATACCCATTCAGGAGAATAAGTCTGGTTCAAAGCTTGGAGAGTCACTCAAGTCACTAATCATGGTGTTAATGGCATCTATCACAGAGCTAACTGGCAGTGGTGTGCAAAGACTATTGCAATATTGCAGTGAAGAGGGATTTACTCCAGCTGGCTTAAAGATTCTTTTATCAGAGTTGCTGACAGAAAGAGAGCCCGTTACACCTGAAAGACAGCTTCATGAAGGCGTAAAAGAATATCTAGTGAAAGAGGCAGCAGCTCCACCATTAAGAAAAATATATGAGCATCGCGAAGATAAGGGATTGGAGCAGCCGACTGCTACTCCTTGGATCAGCAGCTATCCTAATCTTAAGATAAAAGAGGAGGAGAGCGTGTCTCTAAGCTTGGAGGATGAGCAGGTAACGAATCCGCAAGCCTCAAGCACAAGAACCTATATAGTGCTAGGGTGTCTATTAGGAGATGCACTACTGTGGAAGTTTCTATATTTGGATAGTACAAAGCCGTTATGGCTTGCCGTCTGTGTAGTTGTGACGATTGTATTGGCTGTTTTAAGTTGGATGGTTTGGAGCGGAAGGTTAAAGCTTGGTAAAGAAGATGATGATAGTCTGAGTGAAGATTCTGAAGATACTAACTGTAATCCGAGTCGGAAAGAATTGGAGTGGAATTTTGGCAGGAACCCTGTGACTTCTACGCGTCCTCCAGCAACAATCCCAAAGGTAACTCCGCAATTCTCAGATTCAGCAGCTAACGTTCCGGCAACCCGTCATGAATCAATAGCAGAGGAACATTGTTCTTTTAAAGCACCAGAAGCCATAGCACCAACAACTTTATTATCACGGGAGAAAATGCCTGAGCAGGGACGACAAATTGAAAAGCTGGATCGGAGTATTCCTTATCTCCAAAGAAGCGGTGAGGAGGGTGAAGAGGCGGAAATGATCGAGTTAAATCGAACTAGCTTCATTATCGGCCGATCGGCAGAGGTGGCTCAATATGTGGAAAGATCAGAAGGAGCCTCTAGAGTACACGCTGAAATATCTAGAAGCACCAGCGGATATATTCTGAAGGATCTTGACTCCAGAAATGGAACGCTTTTTCAAGGTGAAGCCATGGTCCCGTATAAAGAGTATCCACTAACAGAGGGGACCACATTTAAAATTATAAAAGGAAGCTACACATTTCATACAGCATGAAGGTGAGTTCTAACGATGAATGTGGCTCTACAATTTTTGTTTTTTCAAATTTTCTAAAGAGACTTGAAGTGTAGGGAAGGTAAAGTCAAAGCCATGATTTAATGCCGCTGCGGGCAGGACGCGCTGACCTTTGAGTAAGATTTCGGATAATTCCCCGACTGCTGTTTTTAACAGGAAGGCTGGCAAAGGGAACCAGTGCGGCCGTTTGTAGACTTTGCCAATCGTTCTGCCGAACTCTTCGTTCGTTACCGGATTTGGAGCAGTCGCATTAACAGGTCCGTTAATCGTTGGATTTTGCGTACAGAAATCAATTAGACGCACAATATCCGTCAGATGGATCCAAGAGAGCCACTGCTTTCCAGAGCCAATGTTGCCGCCAAAACCTAATAAATAAGGCAGCTTCATTTTGGGGAATGCTCCGCTCTCATTGCCGAGCACAACTCCGGTACGCAGCTTGACCACGCGGATATCATGGTAGGTTTCATCTGAAGCCTCTTCCCATGTCTTAACTACTTCTGAAGGGAAATCCATGACCTGGGCTGGTGAGGATTCACTAAAAGTATCCTCTAAAGAGGTACCGTAAATCGCCACGGCGGAAGCCTGAATGATTACGGAAGGCTTTTGCTTCATTTGATCTACTAACTTAGCTGCTGCGGAAACGGTTGCAAGTCGGGACTGCATAATCGCTTTTTTGCCACTTGGACTCCAGCGCTGGCTAAGGGAAGCTCCGGCGAGATTAATTAGGGCAGCTGCATTTTCCACTGGATCGGGATTAGAACTTAGACTGTCCCAGGTGTGGTAACTCAGCTTAGGATGAATTGTTGTTGCGTCTTTTGGTAAATTCCGACCTACAATAGCAACTTCATTACCTGCTTGCAGCCAGTATTTTGCTAGTTCGCTACCTATAAAACCGGTGCCGCCACATATCACATATTTCAAAGGAGGGCCTCCGTTCTAAATCGTACAATTCATTAAAAATTACTTAAACAAATGCTGGTAAGCAGAGTAATCAATTTTATTCTTTTCGAGAAAATTGACAAGAAAACGGTTATCGCGCCGCGGTGTGGCAACTATGTAACCTTTAATGCAGTGATCGCGAGTAACTTCTTTTGCATTGCTCTCGACGGCGATTTTTCCGATCTCGGCAGCAATAGAATGCTTCGCAATATCACGAAATGGACCAGGTACAGGCTGAACAAGCTGGTCCAAAAAGGCTTTTGTTTCGTCACTCCAGAGCGGGCGGCTACGTTCTACCCAGTAATTTTGCCAGTCTAGCTTTGACTTTCCATCAGCTTTGGGCAGGACCTTTAGGAATTTGCGGAACATAAAAAAACCGCCGATACACATGGAACCAAGCAGCATAAATGTCCAGAAAGCGATAGAGTTCATAAACCAATTGCTCGGTGTGGATAATAAACCAAGTCCTGATTGGATAAACATGCATACACCACCTTTTGGCAATGAGGATTCTCACACGAATTATTCTCATATTAAAGTATAGCTTATTTCCAAAGTTTTGCGAAGCAGAACCCGGCATATTGGCCTCGTCTAGATTTATTTTTCCGATCACGGTAGAATAGGGGTTAATTCGTGAAGGAAAGAGGGAAGAAGTATGCTGAAAATAGGTTCACACGTGTCTTGCTCGGACAAGGGTCTTTTGACCGCAGCAAATGAAGCAAATGAGTATGGTTCCAGCTCGTTTATGATATATACAGGAGCGCCGCAGAATACGCGCCGCAAGCCGATTGATGCCATGTATCCCAACGAAGGGAAGCAGGTTATGAAAGAGAATGGTGTAGAGGAGATTGTTGTCCATGCACCTTACATTATTAATCTCGCTTCCTATAAAGAGAATACGTACCAACTGGCTGTTGATTTCCTGCAAGAGGAAATTCGCCGTACCCATGCACTTGAGGTCAAGCATATTGTATTACATCCAGGTGCGTTCACTGATAAAGATGCTGAATATGGTATTCAGCGGATTGCAGATGGCCTGAATGAGGTGCTTGGAGGCACGAATGAAACGGAAGTGCATATCGCTCTAGAAACTATGGCTGGTAAGGGAACAGAGATCGGCCGCAGTTTTGAAGAAATCGCTTCTATTATTGCTAAGGTCGAACATAACGAACGTCTATCGGTCTGTCTTGATACTTGCCACATTCATGATGCTGGTTATGATATCGTTAATGATTTGGACGGTGTTCTCAACAAATTTGATGAGACTATCGGGTTGAACCGTCTTGGTGTAATCCACATTAATGACAGTAAAAATCCATGTGGCGCTCGCAAAGACCGTCACACGCCAATTGGCTCAGGTTGGATTGGGTTTGATACGATTAACAAAATCGTACACCATGAAAAGCTGGAAGGTCTGCCTTTCATTCTGGAGACCCCATGGATTGGTAAAGATGCTAAGACACAACGTCCGATGTATGAGGTGGAGATCGCTTTGCTGCGTGGTAACGTAGCTGAACGCTTTGGACCGGAATTCGTGCAGGATGTTGAAACATTACGTGAATTTTTTGCCAAGCAGGAGATGGATTCCCGTCAATATGTACTTAATGTCTGGGAGCTGCTGAAGAACGATGCCAAAGCTAAAAAAGCTGATCCACGTGAACCACTGGAGCGTCTGTACGATGAAGTTGTCGCAGCCCAGTTGTTTCCGCAACTAAGCGAGGAAGCTATTAATCATCGTTTAATTGCTTGGTTAGCAGGCAATTAAGTGCTCGTGAACGCTTAAGCTATACTTCAGATTGCGTAGGTAGATGAGAGGATGGGAAGAGGGTCATGGAATTACACGTAAAAAGAAACAATTCGTCGGGTGTCGAGCATTATTCCAACCGGGCACGTATGCTTATTTCCTGCCCTGACGGACCGGGAATTGTGGCGGCTGTATCACACTTTCTGTATCAGCATGGCGCAAATATTGTGCAGTCGGATCAGTATACGATGGATCCAGATGGCGGAATGTTCTTTATGAGAGTCGAGTTTGACCTACCTGAATTAGGCGATCGTCTGGAAGAGATTCGCTCTCAATTTGGCGGAGTGGCGGAGCGTTTTAAGATGGACTGGAAGATCTTTAATGTTCGTCATAAGAAGAAACTTGCCATATTCGTCTCTAAAGAAGACCATTGTCTTGTTGAACTGCTCTGGCAGTGGCAAGCGGGCGATCTCGATGCCGATATTGCCCTCGTCGTTAGTAACCATTTGGATATGAAATCTTATGTCGAGTCGTTTGGCATTCCATTTCATCATATTCCAGTCACAGCGGATACTAAGGATGAAGCAGAAAAACGCCAGTTAGCGGTCATCGGAGACGATATCGATGTTATTATATTGGCACGGTATATGCAGATTATCTCGCCGTCCTTTATTGAGCATTATCGCCATCAGATTATTAATATTCACCACTCTTTCCTGCCTGCCTTTATTGGCGGCAATCCATACGCCCAAGCGTACCAACGTGGGGTGAAAATTATCGGGGCAACCGCTCACTATGTTACTGAAGAACTAGATGGTGGACCGATTATTGAACAGGATGTGCAGCGGGTAAGCCACAGTGATGATGTTATTGAGCTGAAACGGATTGGGCGTACCATTGAACGTGTTGTTCTGGCTCGTGCGGTGAAATGGCATATCGAGGACCGGATTCTCGTCCATCAGAACAAAACTGTAGTATTTAAATAAAGGTATTCTCCGGTGAAAGAAACGGTTATGCCCGAGGGCTTTCACCGGAACCCTTTAATTTAATGTTCACTAAATCTCTATCAGGTAAAAAAGCATTTTACCAGCAGCTTGGCTATTTATGCCAAGGTGCTTTTTGTCGTTCTCAAAAATCATATAGTTAAGGAGGTGGAAGGTTTGGCGTTACAGCGAGGACGTTTGCTAAAACGTAATTATTTTTTCGCAAGTCTCATTTTGATTACTGGATTCGGGGGATTGCTAGGTTATGATCTCTATTTCAAGCCCTACGTGCTTTCCCAAACCGTGGTCAAAGTTAAGGTGCGAGCTGGGGAATCTCTACCTAAAAATTATGAGCTGAAAGCAAGTGATTTGTATCTGGATTCTGTTCAGACCAAGGATATACCCTCTGGTGTAATTACGGAAATCGCACAAGTGGAGCACAAAATTACGAATGTGAATCTGACTAACGGTAGTATTTTGACAGCATCACTGGTGGATGTTAGTGATTTAGAGCCTTTGCAGGATGAAGGTATATTTCCTATTCCGAAGGAGGCTATTTATGCCATCAATGGTTCGTTGCGAAGCCGGGATAAGGTAGACATTTATCTTGTAGAAGGTGAGCGAGAGAAGCAGCGAGAGGCGCTTGGTTCAAATACAGTTAAAAAAGAAAACGAGGAACAGGTGAAAAAACAAAGCTTGCTTAGCGATCCTGCTAAAGAGATCTTTTTATCTGGAGTTACCGTGAACTATGTGCGAACAGAAGACAATAATGATGTGCAGGATTCTGAGAAAGGCAACAACAATAACCGATTCACTTCTACTGGCAAGGTGGCGACACCAGAATTGAAGCTGAAGAAAAGTGAGGGTCAACGGCTAGGACAATTTTTGGAGCAGGGCAAAAAACTGTGGATCGTACGGGTAGAGTAGGGGGAGATTGCCTTGAAAATATTTAGTCTCGGCATAGATCAGTTAACGATTATTGATATCAAAAACGCGGGATTTAATGTAGTTACACAAAACGTGTATCCCGATCCGGCGCATACCGAAGGTCATATGTTAATGGTTACTAGTGACCAGGTATCTGTTCAAGCGCTTAGCGAGCTGCGATACAAATATCCAAGCTCTATGATCCTGTATTTATATCTGCAAAAGGGAATTCGCGGCTATCAAGCTGTGCATATGTTGTGTGAAAGCTTAGGTCTATATTTTATTCCTCCTCGTTCTACCTCGTCAGCAGTGATAGAGAAGATTCGTTTTATCCTGGAAGAGGATGTCGAGGAACGGAGCAATTTGGTTGGCTTTTTTGGCTCAGGTCCAGGCATTGGCTGCACGAGTGTGGCGAAGCTGTTCGCAAGACGAATTGCTGCGGCAGGTCTACGTGTTCTTGTACTTGGTTTGGATTTATATGACCCCGGGTATGACCGCAAAGCGACGATAAGTCTAGACAAACTGCGCCCCAAGCTTACAGGGAAGATGATTCATGATGAAGATTTCGAGCAATTGATTAGGCAGGATGGCTATTTGTATCTACCGGGGAATTACGACTACTTAAGTGTCCAGGATTATCTGGAGGAGGAGATCGAATATTTCTTGGCTAGAGCTGGAGCAAATGCGGATGTGGTTATTGCTGATTTCGGTTCAATTCCCGAGAGTGCTGCGTGGTATGTCGGTATGCAAAAGTCGTCGTTACGCATGATTGTCACTCATCCTAAACATGAACACAGATTAGAACCTCTATTCGAGCTTGCGGGGCATATAGATCTGCGTCCGCATGATTTCCAGCTGATCATTAACCGCAGTAATGTGGAGGAAATATCTTCGTCCAAAAATATGGCCCTTAGATTTGGTACTGAAATGTTGCTGGAGCTACCGTATTACCAGCCCTTGCAGGAAAGCTTGCCTCTAGGCAAAAAAGAGCTACAGCATGTGGATGATAAGGTACATTCTCTATTGGTGTCGATGGGATTAGCGCCAGAGGCCAAAAAGAAAGGGATATTTCTATGATTGAAACTCTCGCGAGTCGTCCACTCTTTTCTCTAAAACAAAGCGTGCTGCGCACTAGCAAACCGGGCAAGGAAGATTTTTATGCTTTTTTACAAAAAATGAAAACCGAGATGAACGAAGGGTTAGAACGTGAGGATGACGCTTACTTCGAGCTAAATGCAAAGGCATTAATTGGCGATCCGCAGGCAGTTAGCTTTTTTATGAATGAGATTGAGAAGTACTTACGAAAAACACCTTTTACTGGAAAGGTTCCAGAAGCGTACGGAACGGCGGCAGAGGCCCTGTATCACGAGTGGAAGGGTTTTGGACCAGCGTATCGTTGGTTTACTGATCGTGCATACAGCGAGTCAACCGGATTACAAATGATTGGGAAGCAAATTTTTTATAACCATAAAGGTGAGTTTATAGCTTACCCGTATGAGATGCCTTCACTGGATCGGGTGGAGCAGCTGAAGCGTTCCTTGCTAAAAAGTGATCCCAATAAAAAGCTGAACAAGGATAATCCTTCGGTGGAGTTCAAAATGGATGATCCGCTTTGGCCAGGTAGATTTATTCGGCTTGCGATTTGGGTATCACCTAGGGTTTGGGAGGGTTTTACTACGATATCACTGCGGCGACAGGTTGTGGAATTTCTGGATTTGGAGGATCAAGCGGGTACGGAATGTATTCCTGCCGAGGCGGTTGAGTTCATTCGGGCGTTATCGTCCACGTTTCGCAATACCATTATTGCGGGTGCTGTAGGGTCAGGAAAAACAACCTTTGCCAATACGATCGTTGGTGAGCAACTGCTTGGCTCTTCCTCCTGCATGGGAGTAGTGATGATAGAGAAACACCCGGAATCCATTTTACCGTATCAAATTAAAGGGCATCGAATTATTCCAATTCAAGCTGCGAATGAGGAACTGATGGAGGTGGGAGTAGAGTCGCTGCGGCATGACCCAAATATTTTGTATATGACAGAGATGCGTTATAACGAGTGGGAATTTTATTTGTGGAGTGGGGAAAAAGGATACGACGGGATCACCGGAACCTTCCACACCGTGGATTCGGAGGACATTCCTTATCAAGGTGCGTTTGCTGTGTCGACAAGAATTGGCGGGAGTCTAAAGGGGCATTTGATTTCTGCGCTGAAATCATGCGAGCTGGTGTTTATTTTGGAGAGTGTCCCGAACGGGAAGAAGCGGCTGGCGCGAATATCAGAAATCTTTTACGAAGAGGATAGAAATTCAGTGTTTGCTAATGATCTTATGCGCTGGGAGCCGCAGGAAATGTGTTGGTCTTATAATGACAAGCTGACGAAAAATCTGATGCTAAAAATGACTAAGAAAAATGCGGAGGCTACACAGATTGTCCAGAAAGAGCTGGGACGACTTGCTTCAACAAAACCAATGGATCAGCCGCTTAAAGAAAGCTTGAAATCTAAGATAGTACTTAATGAGTGAGGAGGTACAGCTATGGATTTACTATTTTATATTTTTCGTTTTGTCCTTCATTTATGGATTGTGTGGGGACTGTGGTTACTCACCAAACTGCTCATCGAAAGGCATTTACGGCAGGTAGTCCAGAAATTCGATTTTCGAATTAAACATAAGATGAGTATTTTTGGCAAAAGAGTTAGCTCGGTTAAAAAAAGGCTGTGGCTCTACCGCCATCTGGACAAGCTTCTGTATTTCGTACACCGGAAGTATGAACCAGGTATTAGCGTTATGCGTTTTGTTATGCGTACAGCTATTTTATTTATTGCGGTTTTCTTATCAGGACTACTGACTCTTAGTGAGCTCCCTGGAAGGTTGAGTTTTAACAATCCTTTTCTGGAGGGGATTACTTTTAATGAAGGACAGCCGATTCAGGGGGCGTGGAGATTTCCACTTTTTATAGCTGTAATATCTGCGACGATTCCTTATTTTCGTATGAGATACATCTATGCACAGCGGAAGGTACATGGAAGCTACGATCTCCTCGATGTAGTCAAAATCTCCACCAAATTCACACATTTGTCGGTAGATTCGATCCTTGATCGGACAGCGGATTTTCTTACGGATAAAAATGTACTAAAGAGGCCTCTGAAGCTGCTAGGTGCCGCATTTTCTAATTACAGTAATGAGAAGGAGCTTGTTGAGGAAGCAGGGAGATTCTCCAGTGCGATCGGCACCACCTTCGCTTTAGAGTTTATATCAGATCTGCTCTATGCCGAGAAGGAGGGAACCCGTTATTTAAAAAGCTCGCTAATGCTGTTGAATCGTTCTATGGAGCAGCAGAGAGAGACGATTTTAACTGTAAAAGCAGGAAGCAGAGATGCGATCAGCCTTGGCTTATATGGGAATCTTCTGGTGCTGGTATCTACGGTTGGTACCTTTATGTATATGCTGAAGCCCGATATCTATTTTCAACTGCAGTTCGAAACTGCGGTAGGTCTTTCCTTTTTGATGGTGATCGTCTCCGGCCTTTTTATCTCTTTTGTGATCAGTACTATTCTTGCCAGGCCCAAACTGGACTACCACTAAGGTGATGAACTATGGATAGATTATTACTACTAATTACAGTGATCGGGATCGTGTATGTCGCATTACTTGTGTTTGTGAGCAGCAGCAGTAAGCAGGAACGATATCTTGTCCGACTGGGCATCCGGTGGAATTCGCTGGGTGAACACGTGCAGAGTGATAGATTTCAGCAATTGTTGAATGAATGCAATTTATCAATTTCGGCTCGAAAAGTTACGCTATTTCGTTATTCAGCGGCAATCATCTATTTATTTAGCCAAGTCGTCAGCGATTTCATCCGATCTGTTCCTTTTTCATTCTATGACCCTCTAATTGCTCTACTTATTCTCGTAATCAGCAGTCCGATGCGTTATCTTCCGCTTGGTTGGGTGTTGGCGTGGCTTCACCAAAAGACGAATATTCAAAAAGATGGCGAGTTGATCTCCTTCATTCGTCTCTATGAGAATAATCGCCTACGTAAGCGCGGATATGTGCAGTTTGGTGCTTTTTGTGGGAGTACAGCGGGACATTTTCAATATATACGTCAGGATTTGTATGAGCTGTCAGAACGGGCAGTAGATGAGGGTGTGGAGGGGGCGATTGAATGGTTTTGTGCCAAATTTCCGGATAACCATCACTTTATTAATGACATCCGGTCCATTTTGCTGGCGACAGAAGGCATGGATGATGACACGGAAGCTGCAAACTATTTGCGTGAACAAGGCAAGATTATCTCCAAAATCTCCAGCGATCAGTATTTTAAAAAATGGTCTTTCATCGGTGATCTATCGACGATTATTAATGTTATTCCATCGATTGCTACTTTTTTGATGATCGTTGCCATGGCGATGCAGTACATTTTGCTAATCAAAGGAAATTTTAATGGAGTCGGCATGTTCCAGTGAAAAATTGTATATTCAACCTTATTTTTAAAACCTAAAATAAAAAAGGAGAAATTAACAATGAAAAAAGACGCTATTTCTACAGGTTTGTTTATCGCTATCGGTTTTTTGTGTGTGGCCATCGTAATTGCCATTTTGATTCCTCTGGTGCGTGACGTGATTAATGCTGCCGATGATAATAGACCGACGATCCCGGGGGTATCTCTAACTCAACCGCTGGATTCCAGCCAGACTGCACTAACTATGTCCATGACTCACGTTTCGGTATAAGTCAGATGAAAAAAGACTCTATTTCCGTCGCTATGTTTTTGGCCATTGGCTTTGTAATTGCGGGGATGTTTGTCACGGTAGCTACGCATATGATCGGCAGCAGTCAGGACGATATCATCTCACA
The DNA here is from genome assembly GCF_038593035.1 of Paenibacillus sp. FSL R10-2778. Taxonomy (NCBI): domain Bacteria; kingdom Bacillati; phylum Bacillota; class Bacilli; order Caryophanales; family Paenibacillaceae; genus Paenibacillus; species Paenibacillus sp. FSL R10-2778. Next base: position 1,329,305 of record NZ_CP151956.1, read on the forward strand.
TACTAAGCAAGTGGAACAGTATTAGAAGGAGGCGTGTCTAATGAAGGAGACCGTCCTCCGGGCATTGTTCATGTGGCTAGTCCTGTTTATTATCCTGCAGCCTATCTTCTCCTACATAGATTATCTGCTAGATTTACAGGTCAAAGCTAATACGTCCTATATCACACAAAAAGCAGCAACAGAGGGGATGGTTACAGCTTCTATGCGGAATGAAGTAATTTCAAATCTGAAGGCGATTGGATTTTCTGAAGCTTCGATAGAAATTACTAGCAGTACAGACACCGTTCAAGAGCGAAAGCAACGAATTGATGTGTATGTAACCGCGCCACGGATAAATCTGTTTCCTTATAATTTTTCTACGGTTTCGCAGCCGACTCGATATTATGGGCATGGATCAATTATGAGTGAGTATCTCGATTGACTAAGGGATGAGCGTAATTTATGGATTACATTATTAAGCTGGCATTTGTCCTACTGATCTTTATCTACTCCTGGTTCTTTCAGATCCAGAATCAGGAGTGGGACCAGCTGCGCAACATGTTAAAAGACGCAAATAATATCGCTGTTCACGATGCCGCACAGGAATTAGATGAGACCGAATTGACTCGTGGTCGTCTGATTATAGATCCTACAGAAGCGTACGATACTTTTCAGCAAACCCTGCAGAACAATCTAGGCCTTGATAGCGGCCTTTTCCCCCAAGGGAGCAGTCGTTTTAAGACACAAGTAAAGATTGTGAAATTCGATATTATTGATGATTCCGATGGTGTGACGTTTCCACTTTTATACGAGGATAGCGAATATGGCATAACCAAATACATCGCAGGTCCTTCGGTTATTGCCGTCATAGAGACGGAACACCCGGTTCTGATCTCCAGATCCAAAACACAACAGCCCATCAGGGTGCCAGCAGTTCAGGAGTATAAGTTCAATAAGTAAGAAAAGCGAATTAAAGAAAAGGGAGAGATTCAGTGATGAAGAAGAACATTTTAAGAGCAGCTTTGACTACAACAATGTTACTTAGCATGGTATTGGGGCAAAACGTGATTACTAACGCAGCAGCGGTTACACCAGTAACCGCATCTACACCATCAGCTACAGCAAAACCTGCTGCTACACCAGCACCCATTATGAGGGATAACTTAAGTAAATATGGTTTGAAAAAGGATTTAGAGTTGCCGGTTACGGTTACGGCGGGTGGGCTTAGTTATACGCTGGAGAAGTTTATGATTTATGATTTTAAGTCAAAAGATGCACAAAATTTAGTGAAACAATTTAAATATGACTCATTTGGAGTAATGGTTAGCAAACCTAAACATTTCATATGGACTAAGATTACGATTAAGAATAACAGCAATAAAATTGTTAAAAGATCCTTAAATGATCAAAAAGAAAAATGGGTTTTATCACTAAAAGATGGGGGGGAATTAGACCCGATTTGGCCGAAGGTAAATGAAGAGAAAATCAACAATAAAAGTGCATTCTATTACTACACGCTCAAGCCAGGGGAACAACTATCCACTTATCAAGCATTTTTATATGAAAAAGATTTTGACTATTTTGCAATTCGTATGTATCATGCTGGTGGATTTGATGAAAAATTAATAGTCAACTATTAAAAGGACAGTCAATATGAAAAAAGATATTTTAATATGTCTGTGCTTTTTGTTACTTGTTCCTTTTGCATTCTCCACATCTGTGCAAGCTGCTGAAACAAAATTAACTTCAATTTCTGTTCCTATTACGACTGGTTTGCTTGGATCTAACAATTCAGCTAAAGATTTTTATTTGGAGCTACCTAATGGTATAACTGGCTCTTCTATCAAAACAGACACTTTAAAATATACTGGATCTAATGGAAAAATAAGCATCTCGTTGGAAAATGGGAAAATCAAAGTTGCACTTAAAGGAGTGCCTAATCAAAAATATATTAGTAATGTAGTAGGATATAAAGCTTCTTGGAAAGCAATGTATAGAACAGACATATACAACTCGATTTGGTTGTATTCAGACGGAAGAAGATGGCAAATAAATCAATACGATGAAAGAAATGATCGGATGGTGACAGATGATAAAATTGCCACTGATGGGTATCCCTCAAAAAATCCACCTAGAACAAAGGTAACGGCAGGACCTTATCAAGATAAAGAATATCTAAAATGGTATAACGGATCGGTAAATGATGTTATTAATGATCAAGATATCATTCAATCTACTATAAAAGTTGTGCCTTTTGAAAAATCATCATATGCAGACGATCCTAAATTTAAAAATGGGAGAATTATATTGAATTATATGATCCCTGACGGTGTTCCTTGGGATAAAGAAAGTAATGACGGATTATCTGGAAAAGCGGAAGGACGAAAGTATAAAGCATTCGCATCCTATTATTACACGGCAGACGCTAAAGTAACCACCTACAGCTACGGGGGAACAGTCAGCTTTGAATATGGTCTCCCAGATGAAGCTACACTCACAGGTTCTGCAATTCTAGAACAACCTAATCCAAACCCAATTAAGTTTGATAATAAGAATGTTTCGGTTAAGATCGCATTGAAGGGTGAGCTGCTATCCTATAAAGATATTTCGAATATTTCAGAATGGATTTTTTATGCCAAAGAGAAGGGTAATGACAGTTCACTCCAGACAAAAAAGGTGTATACCAAAACTCTAACGACAAACGAAACTTTCAAGTTTGAAATTCCGAAGGAGAAAGTGGCAGGTAAAAGTAACTACAGTCAAGAGTACGAACTAAGTATAGTAGTGAGATTTAAGAATGAAGTCGTGACCAAAAGAAGTAAGTTCGATTCGTTAAAAGAATCTTTTACAGTCAAAGCAGGAGTGTATACAACCTCAGGTCCTCCGGGAGGAGGGTTTCCAGGTCCTACATCACCGCCAGAACTACCGAGAGAGTTAAAACCTCCAGCAGCTCTTATAAATGCACCGAAAACTGTAAAAGCAGGACAAGAGTTTGTAGCCAGTGCAGCAGGGTCGTATGACCCCGATGGTTATATTACGGATTACTTTTGGGATACCCCTAATGCTAAGGGAGAATTGAGCACTTTGCCAAGGGGAACGCTTTGGTATGATAAAGACCATTTGGGGGAACAAACACTTGCTTTGACTGTAATGGACGACGACAAAATGACTGGAAGTACTAGTACTGAGGTTAATGTCATTGAGCCAAAACCAGATGCATCTATCAGGGTAGATGGTACATTAAAGCAAAATCGAAAGGTTATCATACAAAGTTACGTTAGTAGCCCGACCCACTACCCAATAGTAGATGCTAAGACTAAATTCACCATCACAGCCGTATCAGGTGGAATGAATTCTGATATTAAATATAGCGGATCGCTGAACGGAGTATATAGCAAAGATGTGCTATTCAAGAAGCCAGGGAAATATAAAGCAACCATTTATGTGGAGAATACATTAGGGCTAACTGCGAGAAACGAAACAACTTTTGATATAGCACCAGACCAGAAACCTTTTGCATACTTTACGATGGCTGGAACAGCGTATCGCAATCCTTCAGATGGTAATCAAGCGACCCTATCAATAGATGATATGTCGTATTCACCAGACCAAGATATGGTGGCTCGAAGGCTTTGGGAATACCGCTACGATTCTGATAACAACGGAAATTTTTCAGGGGAACCATGGGTTGTTTTTAATAATGAGAATTTAGATCGTTTGAATCTCAAGGTAAGAGATGTTGGGCAATACGAAGTGCGACTAACTGTATTCGAAGAATTTGGCCAGCCGACCATCGATGAGTATGTGACACAGGCTGATCGGCAATCCATTAATTCGGAAACTACACAAAATGTGATCGAACGGATCTTCACGGTTAAAAATCAAGCACCTGATGTCGATTGGTCATGGTAGAGAGGATTAGAGATGCGGAAATTTAAAAAAACAATTTCAACGTTTATGGCCCTTGTATTACTATTTCTCTTACTCCCTGAATTTTATTCGGGGAGTGTTAAGGTAGAGGCTGCAGGTGACCCAAACATCGTCAATTATATGGACATACGAGTGGAGGGTTTTCAAAAATACGCTCCTACTTTACCGAGCGCAGGAAAAATTGGTTCTATAACGCTAGACGTACCTGGATTTACACTCACTAATGTTCGATTCGATTTAACTACAAGGAAATTTTTATATGATATCGTCTTGGATGGACCCATTATTATGAAAACTGGAAATGAAGCAAGATGGTGGCCTGATATGCAACGTACCAGATATGTTACCATTTCTACGGGTTTAGGAGATATCAATCATTATATAACTGCTAACTGGAGACAACATAAGGTAGTTGAAGGTCCAAACATAGATATTGGGGCTAATCATACATTTATTACGAATTCAAATGATTTTAATATAATAGAAACAAAGAGATGGGAAACGTGGTATGGAGATTTTCCAACTGAAATTTCTATCAATGTCGCCGCCGCTGACGCTCAACATCAGCCAGATCAATATTTGAATGGTTGGTACAATCAAGCATATACGTATATGTATAAATCATTAATTATAAATAGTGCACCAAGTCTTACAGTGACTACACCAAGCGAGCAGCAGCTACTAAATGAACCAGGATTCAGTGGAATGAACATCGAGGGATATGTTCGAGATGTGGACAATAATGATCTAGTCGTTAGTGCTGAAATCCCTAATGTGTTCTATAAACAAGTTCATGTCCAACAGGCACTAAATAATAAATGGTTTTCCATCCCAATAGATGTTTTGGCAGACGGAATTCCTCCTGGACGACACAATATCATTATCAAGGTTGTGGATCCCTATAATTATAAGGATGAGAAATCGTTGGTCGTTAATGTATCCTATAGGCTTAGGAATAAATCCTTTATATTGATTAACACTCCTATAGACTTATCAACCACATACAAAGACTATGAAGGAGATTCTAAATATCAAGAACGCTATAGATACGATCATAACCCGTATTTCTTCGATAATTCGATGGGTATCATTTCGGATAGTGGGTTATGGCGTTCAGAAAGGTATACCTCCTTTCCATATAGCGGACTCTATAACGCAACCTTTCAAGCACGAGATAATCCTAAAAACGATGACCGATTCGATGACTATCGTTTATGGAGTCGAGATAATTTATCTTCAATGACCTATCATGTTCATCGGAAGCCAATTGCATTGTTTGCTGCCAAACTGACGTGGGGATCTCTTCAGCTAACAGATAGTTCCTACGATTTGGACCACATCACGGCTGTTAATAAGGGACTTATAGCTTGGCAATGGCAGTATAAAAAAACTGATTCTGAAATATGGACAGATGGTCAACCGCCAGCTCAATTACCGAGTTCTGGACAATATGACATACGCCTTAGAGTGCGTGATGTCGATGGCGATAATGGGTTGGGGGTCTGGAGCGACTGGTGTGTTAGGACGGTGGGGGCTACAGGTAATCTACCTCCCGTAGCGGTATTTACCGTTGATCCTAATATCGTTTCCTACCGCAAGGCTACTAGCATAACAGATAAATCGTTTGATCCGGATAATGATCCATTAGATGTTTATTACTGGACGGTTATCAAAGACGGTTGGAATAAAATTTGGGAGCATTCGGGAGGAGCTACAACGCCACCTAATATTGCAGCTTTTGGGATTGGTAATTATCAAATTAGTTTACAAGTGCATGACAATCGAGGGTTATGGTCGGATTGGTATCGCCAAAATGTCCAGGTGATTAATCACCCACCCGCAGCAGCATTTAACATGCCAGCTGAAGTATATCGAGATACAGTAATTACAATGGATAATCTGACACCAAACCCTGATGAAGATGGAGATTCGCTTGCTTATTTATGGTACGCCAAACTCAACAATAGTCCTTATTATTATGCTGGTAGTAACCGCAACCAATCTTTGACGATACGAGATCTTCTTGCTGCAAACAGAATTTCACCGCAGCAGGCTATATCAGAAGGATGGGAAATGCGCCTTAAGGCAACAGACGTACCTAATCCCTCAAGTATTGGAGCTTTAAGTTCCAATGCAACACGCGTATTTACTGTTAAAAATCATGTTCCAACAGCTGCTATTAATGGTCCATCGGCAGTATTCCAATATGATACCCGACAATATACATCTTTTGATGAGGATGGAGATCCCTCCGACGTCGCTAGTCTGCAATACTTCTGGAAAGTAACAGATAGTGATGGCCTTACGCAATGGTTTCGAACTCCTAGTATTGATGTTAATTTTCCTGAGTCCGGTATCTATACATTGGAACACTGGGTTATCGATCAGATCGGTGATAAGTCTAATATAGCTACGTTGAAGGTGAGTGTTACTAAAAATCTAGCGCCCTCAATGACGTTGATAACCCCGGCGGGAACCGTAACCAATCCATCCGTTATAGATGCCGAAATACAAGGAGATCCATTAATTAAATGGAATTATACAGACCCAGAGAGTGATCCGCAGGAGAAGTACCGTTTAGAATTTTTTTCAAAAGACGGACTCTTAGTTAAGACAGTTGAAAACCTTGACACCACAGGTCAGCTGCGGCAGTATCAACTCCCTAACCATACATTCAATCGATTTGAATACTTCACCGTATATGGTCGGGCTTATTCCAAATTAAGCTGGTCAGAAATATCTAACGAAAAAACGTTTATCATCGACAATCCGCCGCAGCCCGGATTCACACTTATCACGGATACAGGCAGAGATGCTGCCAAAGAGCCGATTTATCGCACGGATCTTCTAAATATCAAGAGCAAAGCGACGGATCCAGACCTTCCAAAAGGAGATACGATCAGCCATAAGTATGATTTGAAATCATCTAACGGGACGGAAGGATTGGCTAGTACTCAAGATGAATTTACGAAGAAATTCACCTCAAATGGCGTCTTTACCTTGAAACAAACCGTTACGGATTCTCTAGGACTGTATCGAGAGCTATCTCTGAGTATCACCGTAGCCAACCGTAAACCGACCGTAACGATAACGTACCCAACAAGTACTGACTCAAGTAAGCCTATGATCGCAAGTACGCTTACACCAATCATCAAGTGGGATTATCAAGATGAGGATGGAGATGAACAACAGCGGTATAAGGTACAAATTATCAACTTGGCGACAGGGATGGTTAAGGTTCAATCTGGCGAACAAAATTCAAGTGCCGAACAGTGGCAAGTGCCAACTGGAATATTGGTTGAGAACGAAAAATATGCCGTGGAAGTGGAAGCTTTTGATGGTTATAACTGGAGTAATATCTCAGCGCGTAAATATTTCATGGTTAATCTACTGAGTATTAAAGGTGGGGTCCAGCACACAGAGGAATGGAATAACAACCGTAAAGGCTACAATTTGAACAAGAGCGGTAATGAGGAGAGTCCAAGAGGCTACAATGTGTTTTGGGCAGGTGAGCGATTTATATTGCAAGGGATAGCAACCGGTCTACCTGATACTGTTGAGGTAACGATGACGGGAGGTTATTCTACGCAACTAAATCCAACGAACAGTGACAAAACCTTGTGGACAGGCGAATTATATGATCCAGCATTTGTGAAACTTCCCGATGGTCCAGTGAAATTTACCTTCACAGCTAAGAATGAGTACAATACCAAAATTGATACAGTTACTGTTGTGATTGCTGGCGATTGGTCTGAATATTTTCGGAACCATCGTGTGAAGTAATGATACATCTACGACTTTATCCTTTTTCCATCTAAAAAGGCTACGCGGAAATACGATCCGCATAGCCCTTTTTTACGAGCAACAACTTATATAACTCCTTCAGTCCGTTCTTCATTCATTCTCATCATTCTTGTCGCAACGGAAGGGGTATGTAAAGGTATATTCGTCGAACGTGCAGAGGCTCTTTGAGCTCTACGCACATAATAGGATAACTTGCCGCTGAATATTTTATGGGAACAGAGTGAAAGAGCGAAATCCTCCGGGGTAACAAAGCAAGAAGGCTTATTCACAGGCTGAACTGCGGTATTTTCAAATAAGGAAGCAACAAAATGAGAGCAGAAATAAGCGTTCTCTCGATCTATTTTAACATTTAGAAGTACGCCGATAAGGCCTAAAAGATGGTATTTATAACGTTCCTGATTTTTCATCATCCCTTGGACATGATTGTACATGGCATCGTATTCCGTGGCACTGACACGTAACTGATAAATAGAGCAATTTGCGCTGCTATAGAAAGGGTGAATGAAATTTTCTTGAATCAGACCCGCGACGAATGGATTGTGCATTTTTTTTCTTCCGAAGCTGTACACCTCACGTAGTTCACTATCAAAGGCGATCGAAGCATGGTTCAGATCAGCTTTTGTAAACCACTTAATGAAACCACTGAAGGCTGTACCTGTACCGGTAAGCACAATATAAACATCCTTTTTCGACGTCATGTTCAGAATTCCTTTCCACTTGGAGATATTGGATAATGAATGAAAATTTTACTTGAGTAACTCCATCTTACTTTATATTCGAGCATAGTAAAACAAACTTTAGTCGCAATAGAAAACTAGACCATAGGCTAAGTAAAAACCCGTCTCATGACATAGTTACTTTTGCGTATATAAATGCGTAGATATTGCAAAACATAAGCTGTCAAACAAAGAGTTTTTAAAAACAATTGGAATTGCTTCCACACTAGTGATACAATAAGAGTCAAAATGACATTCTTGAGATTTCAGAGGAGGAACTATTAAATGAGTGAACAAGAACAAGCGATCCAGAAGGAAGAAAACTCAACAGTAGATAACCTGTCGATCACAACAATTCGTACGTTGGCTATTGATGCTATCGAAAAAGCGAATTCCGGCCATCCAGGTATGCCAATGGGTTCTGCACCAATGGGCTACCAACTGTTTGCAAAAACAATGAATCATAACCCTGATCATCCAACATGGGTAAACCGCGATCGTTTTGTATTGTCCGCTGGACATGGTTCCATGCTTCTGTACAGCTTGCTGCACCTTAGCGGCTATGATCTTCCTATGGAAGAATTGAAACAATTCCGTCAATGGGGTAGCTTAACTCCTGGTCACCCGGAAGTTGGTCACACAGCTGGTGTTGATGCAACTACAGGTCCGCTTGGACAAGGTATTGGTATGGCCGTTGGTATGGCTATGGCCGAAGCTCAATTGGGCGCAACCTACAACAAAGAAGGACATAACATAGTTGACCACTATACTTATGCTATTTGTGGTGATGGTGACCTTATGGAAGGGATCTCTTCTGAGTCCGCTTCTCTTGCTGGTCATTTGAAACTCGGAAAATTGGTTGTATTGTATGATTCAAATGATATTTCCCTTGATGGTAAATTGAATCTTTCTTTCTCCGAAAATGTAGCTCAACGTTTTGATGCTTATGGTTGGCAAGTTCTGCGCGTAGAAGACGGAAATGACCTTCCGGCTATTGAAAAAGCTATTAATGAGGCGCAAGCTGAGACTAGCAAACCGACTTTGATCGAAGTGAAGACAGTTATTGGTTATGGTAGCCCTAACAAACAAGGTAAAGGCGGCCATGGCGGTACTCACGGTTCCCCACTTGGAGCAGAAGAAGCTAAGCTGACCAAAGATTTCTACAAATGGGTATACGAAGAAGATTTCTATGTGCCTGATGAAGTTCGTGCACATTTTGCAGAAGTGAAGAAAAACGGAATCGCAGCTAACAAAGCTTGGGACGACAAATTTGCGGCTTACAAAAAAGCATATCCAGAGCTAGCTGCACAATTCGAAACAGTAATCAATGGCGATCTTCCAGAAGGCTGGGATGCTAACCTTCCAACTTACACTACTGAAGATAAAGCAGTATCGACTCGTGTCGCTTCCGGTAGTGCGCTTAACGGTCTGACTGCTGGCGTTCCTCAGCTAGTGGGTGGTTCCGCTGACTTGGAAAGCTCCACTATGACGCATTTGAATGGTTTGACATCTTTCACACCAGAATCTTATGATGGCCGCAACATTTATTTCGGCGTACGTGAGTTTGGTATGGCTGCTGCAATGAACGGTATTGCTCTGCACACTGGTCTTAAAGTATTCGGAGGAACATTCTTCGTATTCACAGACTACCTGCGTCCAGCAATTCGTTTGGCTTCGATCATGAAATTGCCAGTAACCTATGTATTGACACATGACAGTATTGCAGTTGGTGAAGATGGTCCTACGCATGAACCAATCGAACAATTGGCTTCCCTGCGTATCATCCCAGGTCTGACTGTTATTCGTCCGGCTGATGCTAACGAAACTTCTGCAGCATGGGCTTATGCTATGGAAAACAAGGAGAATCCGGTTGCTTTGGTTCTGACTCGTCAAAACTTGCCAATTCTTGCTGGAACCGTAGATGGCGTTCGTGAAAACATCAAACGTGGTGGTTATGTTGTCTCTGATTCCAAAAATGGCACTCCACAAGCACAACTTATCGCAACTGGTTCTGAAGTACAGTTGGCAGTTAAAGCGCAAGCTGCTTTGGCAGAAGAAGGCATCGATGTTCGTGTAATCAGCTTGCCAAGCTGGGATCTGTTCGAAAAACAAGACAAAGAATATCGTGATTCCGTAATTCTTCCAGGAGTCAAAGCCCGTCTTGCTATCGAAATGGCACAAACCTTCGGATGGGAACGTTACACTGGTGACCAAGGCGATATCCTAGGCATCACTACTTTCGGAGCTTCCGCGCCTGGCGATAGAGTTATGAAAGAATACGGCTTTACTGTAGAGAATGTAGTTAGCCGTGTGAAAGCACTTCTGTAATTAACTGAATAATCATTAGGGGGAGAACAAGTAATGAGTCAGTTTAACAACGCAACGATCGAAAAAGCAGCCAATGTATATTATGGCGGACAAGTAACCAGCCGTATGGTAATTTTGCAAGATGGATCTAAGGTGACACTGGGCATCATGTTGCCGGGTGTGTATGAATTTGGTACAGATGGTCCTGAAATTATGGAGATTCTGTCCGGCGATCTTAAAGTGCTGCTTCCCGGCACTGAGGTATGGCAGGAGATTAAGGGAGCGTCAACGTTCAATGTTCCTGGCAACTCTAAATTTGCGTTGGAAGTATTTGAAGTAACTGATTATTGCTGTTCTTACCCGGTTCTATAGAAAACAGACTTTTCTAAGGGCTGTCCTATAAGTAGCTTTTTTCTATGAGTGAGACGACCCGGATTCAATTTAAAAATCGTAAAAGTCAGCAAGGCAGCGGTTCTCCTGTTATTGGAGGATCGCTGCTTTTTGTGTTGTTGGTTGGTGATATTGCTTGATGTTCAATTATGTATTCATCATTCTATTTTGAGGCTTAAGGACTCAAATGACGTTAGGGCTGAATCGGATCATCACCAAATTAGCACTGAGTCATAACCATCCCCACCGCGTACGGACCCAGAGGACGCTATTAGCAAATTTATAGCCTTTTGAGCAAGTTTTCGGACTCCAGTGCAACTATTTCATAGAAATAGGCTCATAATTGGCGCTTTTTATGCCAATAGCGACTATGGAGTCCGATAGCATGCCAAATGTGGGATTATACTGCGAATAAGGTCAGCTGAGTCCGAAGGTGCTGTGTCATCACCAACTTGGCACCTGGTTAGCGCCAACCCACCGCGTACGGACCCAGATGGCGTTAGCGCTGGAGCAACACCAATTTAGTACCGGATCACCACCAATCCTACCGCTGTAGCACCTGGTCACCACCAATCCTACTGCTGTAGCACCCGGTCACCACTAATCCTACCGCGTACGGACCCAGATGACGCTATTAGCAAATTTATAGCCTTTTGAGCAGGTTTTCGGACACCAGTGCAGCTATTTCATAGAAACAGGCTCATAATTGGCGCTTTTTATGCCAATAGCGACTATGGAGTCCGATAGCATACCAAATGTGAGATTATGCTACAAATAAGGTCAGCTGAGTCCGATGGCGCTGTGTCATCACCAACTTGGGCACCCGGTTAGCGCCAACCCACTGCGTAAGGACCCAGATGGCGTTAACACTAGATCAACACCAATGTAGTACCGGGTCACCACCAATTCTACCGCTTAAGGACCCAGCTGACGCTATTAGCAAATTTATAGCCTTTTGAGCAGGTTTTCGGACTCCAGTGCAGCTATTCCATAGAAACAGGCTCATAATTGGCCTTTTTCATGCCAATAGTGACTATGGAGTCCGATAGCATGCCAAATGTGGGATTATACTGCGAATAAGGTCAGCTGAGTCCAATAGAGATAGCTGTGTACCGCAGAGGTTACTTAGTTAAAGGAGCTTAAGGTTTGGAGCGAGGGAGAGGTTCCAGAAAATACGGGATATACCGTAGTCATCAAGCGATCATCTTGGTAACCAATTTGCAACTAAACAGCAGCTCACCCAGTGACTCCTCCAGTAACTAAGCAGCAACTAAACAGCAGCTCACCCAGTGACTATCCAACAATTTCTCCAGTATCTATCCAACAATTCAGCGCTCCTTCAGTAACTTTTCTGAAATTATCTAACAACTCAACCAGTAACTTCTCCAGCACTTACCCAACATTTCAGCACTCCCTCAGTAACTTTTAAGCGACTATTTAGCAACTCATCAGTAACTCCACCAGCACCAATCCACCGTTTCATCACTAATACAGTAACTTTTGCGACAAACCAGTACTTCACGACCTTCTTAGTAACTATCCCACCAACACCACCACAACGTTCTGAGTAACTCCACAGCAACCAATATTTTCTTGCACTACAACTGTTAATTTGGTATTATAATTATACAAACAAACGTTCGTATAATTGGTTCGACAATGGGATTGTCCATAAAGAAAAGACCGCATCGCAATATCATGTGCGAGGCGGTCGTAAATGTTCTTATGAAGTAGGTTTTGAGCTCTTGGATTTATTTATTGGATACATTTGCACCCATCTTTTGGCCGATCCACTCTTCGTAACATTTCACTACGGCAGAGAGATCTTCTTCACCATAACCTTGGGTGAATCCAGCTTGGAACATGCTTTTAGCCAAGCCCAGCATAGGAGAAGGAACGCCTGTTGCATCGCTGTGGGCAGAGGCAAGCTTCAAATCCTTAAGCATTAGAGCGAGGGAGAATTGATTGCTGAAATCATCTTCTATGATTTTACGGCCTTTAAGCTCAGCTTGTTTGCTGCCCGCAGAACCAAGTTGTACCAGTTCCAGGAACTTGTCTGCTGGTACGCCTGATTTAACAGCAATGGCGAATCCTTCGGCTAGGGCAACATTATGAATACCAACCATAGCATTGTGAGCCAGCTTGGCCACAGCGCCGCTGCCGTTCTCACCCATATGTAGCAGCTTCTTACCCAAAGTATCAAAGATATCACGATGTTGTTCTATGACCTCAGCACTACCGCCGACCATGAACACTAAGGTTCCTTCAATCGCTGCCGGTTTGCTTCCAGTTACTGGCGCGTCTAGGAAATGTCCACCGCGCGCTTCTACAGCAGCGGCAATCTCACGAACTAGTCCTGGTGAAATTGTGCTGGAATCAATAATTAGTCCACCAGGCTTCACAGCATCAAGTATACCATCTTGACCATAAAACACTTCACGAACCGAATCATCATTGCTGATCATGGTAATAATAACATCCTTACCCTCAGCCGCTTCGCGGGGCGTGAGAGCAGTCTGGGCACCTTCTGCTTCAAGAGGTTTACACTTGGCTGCCGTACGGTTGTATACCGTAACCTGAAAGCCGCCACGTAGTAAATTGGAGGCCATAGGCGCACCCATTGTTCCGAGTCCGATAAAACCGATTTGTTTCATTTATATAGCCACCTTCCGTTTTCTTTATTCTATCACGGCACTTTGTCCAGCACCACAGCACACCTATGTCTTTTGATACAGGAAACGCTTCCAAGGAACTTTGGAAAACTTGGTTCTAATGCCCTCTATGTGCCCTAAGACCTTGCCAGTCAAGGCAAATTAAAGTATCCTAATTATAAAGTTGTAACAAACGGTTTTAAATTTAAAGAGATAAAACAGGAGGTTACCATTACCGATGTCTAAGAAGATTAATTTTGACTACACAAAAGCTCTTTCGTTTTTTAACCAACAAGAAATCGACAACCTTTCCGCCCCAGTTAAGCTAGCACACGAACAGTTGCATAACAAAACTGGTGTAGGCTCTGACTACCTTGGATGGATCGATCTGCCGACAGCTTACGATAAGGAAGAATTCGCTCGCATTCAACAAGCTGCTAAGAAGATCCAAAGCGATTCCGAGGTACTGATTGTAATTGGTATCGGAGGTTCTTATCTGGGAGCACGCGCAGCTATTGAGGCGCTATCGCATTCTTTCTACAATAACCTTTCTAAAGATAAACGCAAGACTCCAGAAGTTTATTTCGCTGGTAATAACATTAGCTCTACATACATCACGCATCTGCTTGATCTAGTAGAAGGCAAAGACTTCTCCGTGAACGTAATCTCCAAATCAGGAACTACTACTGAGCCAGCGATTGCTTTCCGCATTTTCCGCGCTGCTCTGGAGAAGAAATACGGCAAGGAAGTTGCTCGTAAACGCATTTACGCTACTACAGACAAGGAAAAAGGTGCCCTTAAGAAATTGGCAACTGAAGAAGGTTATGAATCCTTCATCATTCCAGACGATGTTGGCGGACGTTACTCCGTATTGACACCTGTAGGCTTGCTGCCAATTGCTGTAGCTGGCATTAACATTGAAGAAATGATGCAAGGTGCTGCTGCCGCTGCGGATGAGTTCAACAATCCAGATGTAGCTACTAACCAAGCTTATCAATATGCTGCAGTTCGTAACGCTCTATACCGTAAAGGTAAAACAACTGAAATCCTCGTCAACTATGAGCCTTCCTTACACTTTGTATCTGAGTGGTGGAAACAATTGTTTGGCGAAAGTGAAGGTAAGGACTTCAAAGGAATTTATCCTTCTTCCGTTGATTTCTCCACAGATCTACACTCCATGGGTCAATTTATCCAAGAAGGTAACCGCAACATTTTTGAAACGGTTATCCAAGTAGATCAAGTAGCTCATCATGTTACGATTGAGAATGATCCGGATGATCTGGACGGCTTGAACTTCTTAACAGGTAAGACTATGGATTTCGTGAATAAGAAAGCTTTCCAAGGTACAATGCTTGCACATACAGATGGTCAAGTACCTAACCTTATCGTTACTATTCCTGATCAAACACCATACACCTTTGGATATTTGGTGTACTTCTTTGAAAAAGCCTGCGGTATCAGCGGATACTTGCTCGGTGTTAACCCATTTGACCAACCAGGCGTAGAAGCATACAAGAAAAACATGTTCGCATTGCTTGGCAAACCAGGTTACGAAAAAGAAAAAGCAGAGCTGGAAGCAAGACTTACTGAATAGTATTGCAGTAGGTTTTACAATGGCTATTAATCACAGAACATTCATACTAATGTAAGTCACCAGGAGCAGTCCATAGGTAATCCAATACCGGGACTGCTCCTGACATTATATGAAGACATCATATGTAAATAAGGACTGGAATAATTATGTTAGAACAATATCAAACGGTCCGCTCTTCCGGCTCAAAGGAAGTTGTGATCCGTAAATCCCGTTTCATTGGTCATGTTATGCCAGTGGAGAATGAAGAAGAAGCTTTGTTGTTTATCGAGGACATCAAGAAGAAACATTGGAACGCAACGCATAACTGTTCTGCTTATGTGATTGGGGAGAGAGACGAAATCCAGAGGCAATCGGACGACGGGGAGCCGAGTGGGACAGCCGGCAAACCGATTTTGGAAGTAATCCGCAATCAGGGAGTTAAAAATGTCGCAATCGTAGTTACCCGTTATTTCGGAGGCATTATGCTGGGTGCCGGTGGGCTGATTAGAGCTTATACGGATGGAGCAGTGCTTGCGCTTGAAGCAGGAGAAGTAATCACCCGTGTACTGAGACGAGAGGTATTCGTAGAGATCGAGTACACTTGGCTGGGCAAGGTTGAGAACGAACTTCGAGGAAGAGGGATTCAGACTGGCGAGACTTTGTTCACCGACAAAGTAACGTTGTTATGTTTGCCGCGAAATGATGAGGGTGAGACTTTTATGGCATGGATAACAGATCTAACCCAAGGGCAAGCCCTGATAACAGAAGGGCGGCGGATTTACTACAGCGAAGGGGATTAGTATATGGCAAGGAGAGCAGTGGAGCAGGAGTTGTCGAGGGAAAGGATTCTAGAGGCCGCTAGGCATCTGTTTATAACCAAAGGGTATCGGGCGATTTCAATGCGAAGTATTGGTCAGCATTTGGGATATAGCCACGGCTCTCTCTATTATCATTTCAAGGAAAAGGCGGAGTTGTTCTACGCTATTGTTGTAGAGGATTTTAATCATGTGGCTGCTTTACTCAGTCAAGTGATGAATAAACCGCCTGAAGAAGGAATGACAAGGGTAGAACAGCTGATTATGGAATTTATTAGATTTGGAATAGATCATCCCTATCAATATGAAATTATGTTCATGATTCGCGATGAGGAATTGCTAGCTTATTGTAGAGCAGAACAGGGACGATGTTTTGATTTATTCTCAAGTATTGTGCGCCGTCATATGAAGGAAGAGGGATATGTGTCTGAGGACTGGCAGAATGTGCCGTTGACAATGTTCTTGTCTGCACACGGATTTATTTCTTATTATATCCAGGATAAAGTATCGTTTGACGATGTGAAAGAGGCAGCGTTAGCTCATATAAAGGTTTTATGTCGCAGCCTTTAAAATGCTGTTTTTTTTATAGATCTTCACTTTAAAGCTGTGCATTGGTATAACACTGCTTCTCTGCTTGATGAAAGTATTACTAGACTCTAGTTATAGTCTAAATGGCCGCTCCGCAGCGATAACGGAAGCGGCCATTTGTATGTTTATTATCCCTCTACTATTTTTAAGAAACATTGCCGGCGTCTAGGTCCATCGAACTCACAGAAATAAATACCTTGCCAACGACCGAGAATTAATTCACCTTCGTGGATGATCAGGGTCTGGGAAGGCCCGGTAGTAATAGATTTAAGATGAGAGGCAGTATTGCCTTCCTCATGCCGATACTTCGGATGCTCCCAAGGGTAGACCTCATCCAAACGCATCAGAACATCATGCTTCACATCAGGATCTGCATTTTCATTAATAGCAATACCAGCAGTGGTATGAGGACAATAAACTACAATCAATCCGTCTTGAACTCCACTTTTTTTCACATAAGAAATGACTTCCCGAGTAATATCACGTAATTCATCCCGCTTTGTAGTAGTGATCTCCAGAGTATGCAACATAATCAATCCCCTTCCAGTGAGGTGCCATTTTTTAGTGTACCTTTGATACATATATTTTAACCTAAATTCACTTGAAAGTAATTGACGGCGGTGAGAAGGATTTGGTAAAGTAGTAATAATATAAAACCAAGTATATAAATAGGAATAATTAATGAGGATTTTGGTTAGTATACCGACCGGTTATCCGGAGGTGGGAGGGCAAAAATCATTGAATTCGCTGCTTAGACACAAAGGCTGGACTTGGGGTTTCCGAACTACAATTTTGCTCTATTTTGTAGTATTGATCGTGTTGCCCATACTCGGGGTCTATTACAACTCTTTTTCTCTTGGTTTTGGCAATTTTGTGGAAAGCGTCAGCGATCCAATTGCTTGGAAGTCGGTGCTGCTAACCTTAAAGCTGGCGATTTTCGCCACTTTAATTAATGTTTTGTTAGGAACTATGATTGCTTGGGTCCTTATTCGTTATCAATTTGCTGGTAAAGCGCTGCTAAACAGTCTGGTCGATTTACCTTTTGCACTACCAACAGCTGTCGGAGGTTTGATGATTCTACTGCTGCTTGGACCAGGTAGCCTTATCGGCAAAGCAGCTGAGGCACTTGGATTTGAAATTGTTTTTCATCAACCGGCTATCGTAATTGCTATGGTGTTCGTGACGTTTCCATTCGTGATTCGAGCGGTTCAGCCCTTGCTGGAGGAATTGGACCCATCCGAAGAGGAAGCAGCATATACAATGGGTGCCAAGGGGGCAAGGGTATTCTGGCAAGTTATTCTTCCATCAATGGCGCCTGGGATGATCAGTGGTGGGATGCTCGCATTTTCAAGGGCGCTTGCGGAATTTGGTGCAGTGGTACTCGTCGCAGGTAATATTCCGGGCCGTACGCTTGTATCTTCTGTTTTTATTTTTGGTGAAGTTGAAAGTGATAATCCGGTCTCCGCCGCTGCGGTTTCTGTTATTCTCTTGACCTTATCCTTTCTCATTCTTTGGCTGATTAATATGCTGCAGATGCGGGGGAGACGCTCATGAGGAAATTATGGATTGCTCTTACTTATTTAGTGTTTTTTCTGCTCATTGCTGCTCCATTAGGAAAAATGGCTATCGGTGCTTTTAGTGAAGGATTTGGTGGTTTCTGGAATGCTCTGACTAGGCCCGAAGCGCTGCATGCGCTCATGATGACTGGGCTTGTTGTGATAGTAGTTACGTTATTAAATACATTGTTCGGTATTATGATGGCTCTGTATCTTGTTCGGGCGAACTGGATCGGCAAGCGTCTAAAAGGATTATTGAACAGTATTGTGGATTTGCCTTACGCGGTATCCCCTGTAATCGGAGGATTGATGATTGTCCTGTTGCTGGGTCCCGATAGTACCTTGGGAGCGATTTTTGAGGGGATTGGACTAAAGATCGTTTATGCGATTCCCGGGATGATCATTGCCACTTTATTTGTTACCTTTCCTTTAATGGTGCGTGAGGTTATGCCGGTGCTTCAGGAGATTGGTTCACAGCAGGAGGAAGCGGCTTCGACATTGGGCGCTCGTAGCTGGACTATTTTTTGGAAGGTAACTTGGCCTTCGATTCGTTGGGCGGTTGTGTATGGTGTCATTCTTACGGTGGCACGTTCACTTGGAGAGTTCGGCGCGGTACTTGTGGTTTCGGGGAACATTATGAACAAAACTCAGACGGCGACAACTTTAGTCTATCAGGATGTTGAGAATTTTAATGTGACGGCTGCTGGAGGAATAGCGCTAGTTCTGGCTGCATTTTCCGCAGGTCTGCTGCTGTTGATGGAATGGACCAAGAGAAGAAAGGAAGTGCAGTAATATGCATGTAGAAGTGCGGGGGTTAAACAAGCATTTTGGAGATTTTCATGCGGTCAAGGACGTCAATTTCACCATTACAAAAGGTCACCTGATTGGATTGCTCGGCCCAAGTGGAGGCGGGAAAACCTCAATTCTACGTATGCTGGCGGGACTGGAGTCACCGGATACCGGAGAGATTATTTTTCATGGTCAGACGGTGAACAATCTTCCTCCTCAAGAACGTGGGATCGGCTTCGTCTTCCAGAACTATGCACTCTTCAAACATATGACTGTATTTGATAATATCGCTTTTGGCTTAA
Source organism: Paenibacillus sp. FSL R10-2778 (assembly GCF_038593035.1). NCBI lineage: Bacteria > Bacillati > Bacillota > Bacilli > Caryophanales > Paenibacillaceae > Paenibacillus > Paenibacillus sp. FSL R10-2778. The sequence goes on from NZ_CP151956.1 coordinate 1,348,705, forward strand.
AGGTTAAAAAGGCTAACAAAACAGCTATCCGCGATCGCGTTATGGAACTTGTGGAGCTTACAGGGTTAAAAGGGTTCGAGAAACGTTATCCGCATCAGCTATCAGGGGGACAACGTCAGCGTGTGGCTTTTGCACGTGCGCTTGCGCCTGAACCACAGCTGCTGCTTTTAGATGAACCTTTTGCCGCTATTGATGCGAAGATCCGCCAGGAGCTGCGCGCTTGGCTGCGTGAACTGATCGAGCGTGTAGGTATCACCTCTATTTTCGTAACCCATGACCAAGATGAAGCGATTGAAGTAGCGGATGAAATTATGATCATTAATCAAGGACGTTTGGAACAAAAGGGTACCCCGTGGGATATTTACAAGGAACCCAAAACACCGTTCGTGGCAACATTTATCGGCGAATCTACGCTGATTGAGAACGCTTCTGAGGTTAAAGGCTTTACAGGTGCGGGGGACGGCAAGCCTACCAAAGCGCTGATTCGTCCTGAATACATTGAAGTGGGTAATCTGCATGAGTTCAAGATGGCTTCTGCCACGGAAAAAGGTGTTGTGAAACATCTGCATTTCCGCGGCAGCGAATGGCTCGTTGAGGTTGAAGTAAATGGCCACAAGCTGGTCACCTACCGTTCGTTGGAGAAAGAAACCTTGCAGCCGGGTCAGGAAATCTCAGTACTGGTACATCGGGCTTATCTGTTTAATGATGAGCGCAGCTGGATCCAGGAGAACAACCTGAAAGAAGATCCAATGCCGATTTTTATTTAAAAATCATTACCTCGAAGGATGTGGGCCGCAATGAATGTCAAAAGGAGCAGACAACTGCACGGATGTTTTGCTGCCCTAATGCTGGCCATACTCACGCTGACAGCAGTCGGTTGCGGGAATGAGAAGGCAGCTACGACGATGGCAGAGCCTTCGAAGCAAGGGGATGTTACGCTGGTAATTGGCGCATACAGTGTGGCTAAGGATGCGATGCAGGATATTTTGCCGTTATTTGCTGCCAAGTGGAAGGCGGATACGGGTCAGGATATTAATTTTCAGGAGTCTTATGAGGCTTCAGGGACACAGGCGCGAGCGATTGTAGGTGGATTTGAAGCGGATGTGACGCTGCTAGCCATGGAAGGTGATGTCGAGAAGCTAGTTAAGGCTGGACTCGTAGCGCCAACATGGAAAGAGCAGGGTGAACAAGGCATGGTAACACGTTCAGTAGTAGCTCTTGGTACCCGCGAAGGAAATCCCAAAGGCATTCGCGATTTTGCGGACTTAGCCAAGCCAGGGATTAAAGTGTTATATCCAAACCCGAAGACCTCTGGTGGTGCGCAATGGGATATCAACGCGATCTATGGGGCTGGTCTGAAGCTGTCAGAGGAGCAGGAAGGGGCAAAGGATCCAGCAGCAGCCAAAGCTTTTTTGGAAAGCATCCATGCCAATGTAGAGTCTCTGGATAAGAGTGGCCGCGCTTCTATGGCAGCCTTCGAGTATGGAGTGGGGGATGTAATTGTCACCTATGAGAATGAACTGCTGGCCCGGATTGCTCAGGGTGTTAAATACGAAGTCATTATTCCTAAAAATACAATTCTGATTGAGAATCCGGCGGCTGTTGTAGAGAAATATGCGGATGAGCATGGGACACGCATAGCATCAGAAGCACTGGTTGATTTTTTGATATCCCCACAGGCACAAGAGATCTTTGCAAAATATGGCTTTCGTCCCGTGGATAAACAAGTCTATGCTGAGCACAAAAGCGATTACCCTGATCCGGCGGGCCTCTTTGATATTAACTATTTAGGAGGCTGGGATGAGGTGCGAAGCTCACTTTATTCCAAGCGTGGAATTTGGTATCAGGTACTTGCCGGAATATAAGGTAGAGGTATAACAAAAGAGTCATCCCAGCAGTTCATCTGTGGTGGGGATGGCTTTTTTTGGTGGGTCTCTTTAAGATAGAGAGAGGGTAATTTAGATTTATTACTTCGTTGAAGAGAACCTGAAGGAGAGATAGCAGATGGATACGTTGGTGTTTTTGGGTACAGGGGATGCCATGGGGGTTCCTCGGGTATATTGCAGTTGTGAGACCTGTACAGAGGCAAGGGAACAGGGTAAAAATATTCGCCTGCGCTCTTCTGTACTTATAGATAATGGCAGTGACTTTTTAGTGATCGATTGTGGGCCTGACTGGCGGCGTCAGATGGAGGCGCAGGGAGTACGGAATATGCGCAGACTGCTGGTGACACACGCTCATTTTGATCATATTGGTGGGCTGCCGGAATGGGCGGATTCTTGCCGCTGGATGGGATATAAGGGCCAGCTCTATGCCCCAGCAGAAGTGATCCCGATAATAGAGCGGCAATATCCATGGCTGCGCAATCAGATCGAGATGATTCCTTGTGATGAAGGCATAGAGCTAGACGGCTGGACAATTGATACCTGGAAAGTGAACCATGGCAAGAATGGATACTCGTATGCTTTTCGTCTGGAGAAGGAGGGCTATGTATGGGTGTATTGTCCAGATTCCATTTCTCTTGGAGCTGAAGAGACACGCCTGATGCATGGAGCTGACTTGCTGGTATTAGGTACAAGCTTCTATTACGAAGCAGCGGAGTTATCGACTCGTTCTGTATACGATATGACGGAAGCAGCGGAGCTGCTGCAAACTGTGAAGCCTCAAAAGGCAATCTATACCCATATGTCGCATGATGTGGATATGAGAAAATCATATATTTTACCGGAAAATGTTACGCTGGCCGAGACGGGGATGAGAATACCCTTAGGATCTTCGGAGATCAGCTGAAATTTAGATAAAAAGAAAACTCCCTTTTGCTGGAAGGAAGTTTTCAAGATCCTATTTAAACCTGTTATATTCCGCCTTGTTGAATATGTTTAATGAACTCTTCAAGCCAATAAATGGAGTGGTCCGCTTTAGTTGAGATATTCACTAAATCAAAAAGGGACATCATTCGGGCAACTTCAGCCTGTTGATGTTCCTTTTGTGATTTCTATTGCATTCAGTATTCAGATCCCGATATATACTATATAATCAAAAAGCATATCGTATTATTTTTACATATTTAGAATAATTATCATCGCCAGAGGAGGAGTACGAAGTGGCTGACTCCAAGGATCAAATCCTGCTTGATTTTCCCGAGAGTTTTGAAACAGAGAGGCTGCTCATTCGTGCCCCTTTATGGGGAGATGGAGTTAGCATGAATGAGGCTATCCGTGAAAGTATAGATGAATTGAGACCTTGGATGGCTTTTGCTCAAGTAATACCCACATTAGAAGAATCAGAGAAAGTTACTAGAGAAGGCAGACTGGAGTTTCTAAAAAGGGATAAGCTACATATGCGTATTTTTAGAAGGGATACGGAGGGTTTTATCGGCTGCATTAGCCTGCATCATCTAAACTGGGAACTCCGCAATTTTGAGATTGGTTATTGGATCCGGAGCGCCTGTGCAGGCAAAGGATATATGACAGAAGCCGTAAATGGAATCACCAATTTTTCCATACGGGAATTAGGGGCGAATCGTCTCGAAATCTTTTGTAGTGCACGAAATATCAAAAGTGCCGCGGTAGCCGAACGTGCGGGTTTTACACTGGAGGGGATCCTGCGCAGTGCGAATCTTGGGTATGACGGGGAACGGCATGACAGTAAGGTGTTCGCTAAGGTTAGAGGTATAGAATTTTAAGTGAGAGGGCTGGTTCTTTGAAGCAGAAAGGCGTATTTTCAAGATTAAGTACATATATGTTAAGGCACAAGCTCTTATATACGATTTTATTATTTACGACTTTATTTGGAATTGTTCTGGATTTAACGATTGCTTGGCTGCTCTCAGTAATTACGGATGCTGCGGTTAGACTCGATGTGAAAGCTTTTAAAGGGCTGGTTATTTTCGGATTAATCTACTTATTAGTGAGTGCAATTAATGGTTTCATCGATCGATATCTCAAAAATAAAATCGCAGCTAAGATCAGAAATGAGCTGCGGTTGGATATGATGCGGCATGCCTTAGCTCTTCCTCAGTCTTATTTTGACCGTAATCATTCCGGGGATTTATTGTCCCGCTTTACTAATGATAATCAATCTGTTGGTAATGCTACAGGCGAGGTAATGATTGATCTAATCCGTAACCCTTTACTAGCCCTCGCGGCATTTGGTTATTTGCTCTATATTAACTGGCTACTGGCATTGATCTGTTTTTCAATGGGGCCTTTGATGTTCCTTACGGGAAAAATCTTTGGTTCAGCGATGCGTGAGAACAGTGTGAAGATTCAGACTAATATGAGCAAGATTACTTCCTTTTTACATGACATTCTAGGCAGTAGTATGGTGTTTAAATCCTTTAGCATTGAACGCAGACTAATGAAGCAGTATCAGGAGCATAGTGAGAATATTACTTCTGAAGAATTGAAGCGGGGAAGAATTGAGGGAGCTACTGGCTCATTCTCCTCTTTTTTGGGAAACTTTACGTTTCTTCTGGCGCTGGTCGTGGCTGGTTATTTTGTGGCAAAAGGATCACTTGAGGTCGGTGCGATGATTGCTTTCATCCAGCTCATGAATTATTTAGTGATGCCGTTCTCTTCACTGCCGGGACTGATCAATTCGATGCAGCAATCACTTGGGGCGGCGGGACGGATCTTTGAGGTGTTGGATAGCCCGGTGGAGGTTGAGACCCTTCCAGAAGTGGAGACTAAGCAACCAGAATTTGAGAGTATGGTTATGTCGTCGATCTCTTTCTCGTATCCGGGAGCAGAGAGACAAAGTATAAACAAGATTAGCTTAGAGCTTCAAAAAGGAACCCAGATGGCGGTTGTGGGACCGAGTGGTGGAGGTAAATCTACGCTTTTCAAACTATTGCTGGGATTGTATGAACCCGATGAAGGCGAAGTAATAATCAATGGGCAGCGGATCAACGAGATGAGTCTGGCTAAGCTTAGAAGTTATTTTTCCTATGTGCCGCAAGAGGCAGGTCTTTATACAGGAAGCATTCGTGATAATATCCGGAATGGAAATCCAGAGGCGGATGAGCAAGAAATTCTGGAAGCTTTGCGAAAAGCGAATGCCTATGATTTTGTAATGGAATTGCCTGAGGGACTGGATACTGATATTGGTGAGGAAGGCTCACGACTGTCCGGGGGACAACGTCAGCGGCTTTCCATTGCAAGAGCAATTCTGAGAAACGCTCCTATTCTACTGTTGGATGAAGCTACTGCTGCACTTGACAATGAATCAGAAAAACTGGTGCAGCAGGCCATTCGTAAACTAATGGGAGACAAAACTACACTCGTTATCGCGCACCGTTTATCTACGATTCAGAACGCTGATATCATTCTCGTGATGGAGAATGGTGAAATTGTGGAGAGTGGAACGCATGATGTACTGCTTGCTGCTGAAGGAAGATATAATGATTTGTACTATTCTCAGCTAGAGCAGGAAGAAGAGAGTGGAATGGGACCCGAGAAAGTGGAATTAGCTTCTACAGGAGTTTGAGTTTTGGAATAAAAAAGGGTGCAGCAACGTCATGAAATATGGCGTTGCTGCACCCTTTTGCTTAAGGAAGTTTAGTTCACTTTATTAAGAATGAATTTATCAATCGCATATTTCACGCCATCGTCATTGTTGCTTAAGGTCACGAAATCAGCAATTTCTTTCAGAGCAGGAATAGCATTCTCCATAGCGACGCCAAGTCCGGCAGCTTCCAGCATCTCATGGTCGTTCCAAGAATCACCTACAGCGATGGTCTCGGAAAGATCACAGCCGTAATGTTTGGCTAGGAATTCAAGTGCAATGCCCTTGGTTCCTTCATGATGCATGATTTCCAGGAAGTGTGGTTTGGATTTGGTAATATGCACGGAATCACCAAGCAATTCATGCAGGATTGGAGCCAGTTCATCCAAGAAATCAGGATCATCGATAATTAGCATTTTTGGTGTTTTTTGCGGGACAAGCTTTTCCCAGTCAGGCTCAATAAAATATTGCGTTTTATTCAAGTCCGTATAGTCTTTGATCTTTTGGTTGTCTTCACGGGCATATAGCTTGTCGTCAATGTAAGTTTGCAGATGCAGATTATGCTCCACGCAGTAAGTGAACAGCTTGCGGACTGCATCTTGCGGGACGTAACGCTCATACAGTACTTTTTCATCGAGCAAGTTCTTAACGAGTGCACCCTGGTAAGTAATGATAGGTACGTTTAGTCCAGTTTGACGGGCAATGGCTTGAGCGGAAGCGTAAGCACGGCCTGTAGCAAGGGTTACAACAACACCTGCGGCAACAGCCTCTTCAAGCGCAGTTTGGGTAGCAGGTGTTACTTCCTTGTCGTCATTAATCAGAGTGTCATCAATATCAATCGCGATCAATTTGTACATTTGTCTCTCTCCTTATCTCTTTCTAAATAGATGTAATTTGGAAAAATAACTCTTCTTATGTTGATTCTGACCCGGTTCCGGGCTCAGCTCTGCCATAAGCATAGCCCCCAGAATACAACTACAACCGAGCAGAGCGGACAACCCGAGTGTTTCCCCGCCAAAGGCTAAGCCCGTCAGAACGGCAAATACCGGTTCTGTGGCATAAATAATGGCTACCCGTGATGGGGTAGTATATTTCTGACAGGCGGTTTGAATCCAGAAGGCAAAAGCGCTGGTTGGCCCGATGGAGATCAGCAGAGCCCAAAGCACATCTGGGTCCTTAATCAGCTCCCCGCTGTGGGCGAGCGGTGTTGCCCCTTCAAAAATAAGCGAGGCAGCAATACTGAACAGCCCAACGAAAGCAAGCTGCAGAGTAGCTAGCGGCAACGCCGGATAATGAGGTGCATAAACGCCAGTATAGGCTACCTGTAACGCAAAAGCTATGGCACACAGAAGAATCAAGGCATCGCCTTTATTCAAGGATAATGCAGAGCCCGTGAAGGTCAACAGATAAAGCCCGATTGCGGCGAGTGCCGCACTGAACCAAGTGTATCGTGAAATCGCATGCTTCAATAGGGCAAGAGACAGAAAGGGAACTAGGACAACCGATAGCCCGGTAATAAAGCCGGTATTAGAGGTTGTTGTATATAGAAGTCCCATCGTCTGAAAGCCATAGCCCATAAACAAAAAAAGGCCAAGCAGCAGAGAATCGCGTACCATGCGGAAACTAAGCTGTTTCCAATCCTTGCGGTAAAAAATAACTGTGATTAGAGCCAGCAACAGGGCAGCGCCCATAAAGCGGATACTATTAAACGCGAGCGGTGGCAACACCTTGACAGCATTTTGTACAATCAGAAAGGTACATCCCCACATCATCGCCACTAACAGCAGGCTAAAATCGGCTATACGGGAACGCTTCACTACTTAGGTCATCCTTTCTTCAGCAGCTGCCGTCTCTATGTAGACGACAAGGTCAAGTTGTCCAAATTGTATCGTATATTCATGGGGAGGACAAGATAGAAATCGCGTAAAGGCTTATATACTAAGCGATTTCAGCGTTTTATGTAGACAAAAAAACCGGGTCTTGATATACTTCGATAACCGCACATTTGTTCTTGTTTTTGCATCTTAGAAAGGAGCGGTTTCACTATGATGGGCAGATCCCATTTAATTATCAGCACCGGGGTTACCCTATCTGTTATGAGTTTGATGGCCCATGAGATTACAATCCCGGTTATTGCCGTCGCCGCATTAAGCTCGCTCCTGCCAGACATTGATGAACCGAATTCGTTACTGGTACGCAAGGCGATTCCTGACTTTCTGCTCAGGGTACTACAGGTTGCTTTAATAGGAGCAGCGATTTATCTTTATTTTGCAGGAATCGTTGAAAGCCCTTGGAATATTGTACTGGCCCTACTTGTGGGGAGTGTGACTTTCCTGCCGGGAAGAAAGCTGCGGCATCTGGTGATGGTACTAATCGCTACTGCGGTATTTGCATACGGAGGGGCATATGACCCTTGGAACTACATAGTAGCTTGTATACTCGTAGTTACATCACTTGTCCCGCATCGTGGATTGACTCATACCTTATATGCTGTTGCAGGCTGGAGCACTTTATTGTATTTTGCTTCATCGGGTATACAGGATGGTGGCAGTCTATGGATTGCAGGCGGCATGTCTTATGCGCTTCATCTATTAGCCGACTCTCTCACCCAAAGGGGAATTACGCCCCTGCCGCCCATTCCATTTAAGCTGCGTCTAAAGCTAATGAGTACAGGCACGAAAAAAGGTGGAGCTGTAGAGAATGTTTTTATCCTGCTGACACTCGCCCTAGTTGTATATGTATTTATACTTTCTCCTTGAGATTTACGGATATGAAGCACATAATGAATTACCGCTAGAACACACAGGAGGCGGCTGTTATGCGGGGGGATTCCTTAGTGAAGTGGTTTGGAAGATTGCAGATTCGTAATAAAATTATCCTTATTTTTATACCGTTGATCATTTTTCCATTGCTTGCTTTAGGCTTGCTCTCAGGACAGATGTTCAGCCGTTCGATGATCGAAAAGGCTAAGTACAATTTTAAAGATGAATCTAAGCTCATCATGCAGCAAATAGATACGATTGTAAAAAATACGGAGAGTAGTGCCAACATTATAACTACCGACATCCATCGGATGTATGCTGAACGTCCGTTGTTATCCTCGACAGTGGAGCAGACGCGGTTTCGCAATTTAATGCAGAGCCAGCTTTCTATCGATCTGATTATTTTTCCGGATGTCGATTCTGCTGTGTTTGTGGATACGGAAGGCCAGATTTATTCCTCTTACGCCTACGGTAATTCTAACGAGCAGAAGGTATTCACCAGCGATATGCTGGAGAAGGCTAAAGAAAAAGGCAGCTACGGAGTCAACCGTTGGCTTCCTATGGAACAGAGAGATTATCTGGTTAGTGATCCGGCAGTTCCGGTGCTCACACTAAGTAAAGTCGTGTACAATCTTAAAACGGGCAACCTAATAGGTACATTATTTGTGAACGTAAAAGAAGATGCTCTCTCTGCTTTTCTGGAAACCGCTAGAGAAACCTCTTCGGACAAAAAATATTTTATAGTGGACGGAACGCAAAGGACCGTGTCTACACCTGATAAATCAAAGCTTCTACTGAAGCCTGAGGACAGACTGAACGGCAGTCTTAGGAAGACGGGAAGCTCTGTCTCGGAAATTATCGGCAGGGGGAGCGGGCGAGAGCTGGTCACTGTGACGTATTATGATAAGCTGAATTGGAAGCTTGTGAATACCATTTCGCTGCAAAAGTTAACCGCTGATATTCATCGCAATATAACGTTAACTATATTCGTGGGAATAGGATGCCTGTTACTGTCTCTGCTGCTTGCAGGAAAGCTGTCACAGATTATCGTAAATCCGCTTCTTCAGGTGACGAAGGCGATGCGTAAAGTAAGGGAAGGCGATCTGAATGTCACCTCACCAGTGACTACAGAGGATGAGACGGGGCTGATCTCCACCGTATTCAATTCCATGGTTGGTCGTATCCAGGAGCTGATGCGGACGATTACGAACGAACAAGTCCGGAAACGTGAATATGAACTAGCTCTGATTCATGCCCAGATTAAACCACATTTTCTGTACAACACACTGGATACGATTTATGTACTCAACGATTTGGAGCTTAATGAAGCAGCTCGGGATACGACCAAGGCACTGGCAGACTTCTATCGGGTTGTTCTTAGCAAAGGAAACGAGGTTATTCCACTGTCCGAGGAAGTATCAAATGCAGCTGATTATTTGGCTATTATGCAGGTTCGCAACCCCGACGTATTACGTTACGAGATTAATATCCCGAAATCTCTCGAAGGAGTCAAGGTACCCAAATTGTCCCTACAGCCACTCATAGAGAATGCAATCTACCATGGATTAAAAACAAAGGGTAGTCAGGGGCTTATCTCAATAGAGGCTTATACACACGGAAGAGAAGTTATCATTACCGTGGAGGATAACGGTGTTGGCATGTCCGAGGAGCAGGTGTCCCGGATTGTAGAATACCGCTCACGAGAAGGAAAACCGGCATCCATTGGCATTTACAGCGTTCATGAACGGATTAAGCTGTATTTTGGAGAACCATATGGCCTATCGGTGGAAAGTAGACTGGGAAAGGGTACTGTTATGAAAATGACGATTCCCGGAACGGAAGTGCAGGGGGGCAGCATAGATGTATAAAGTGATGGTTGTAGATGACGAGCCGCTGTTTCGTTATTATATGCGGACCAAGCTGGATTGGAGTAAATATGATTTCAGTGTCTGTGGTGAAGCGTCAAATGGCAGAGAAGCGCTGGAAGAAGCGGAACGGACGAAACCTGATTTGGCTTTAGTGGACATTAGCATGCCCTATATGGACGGTATGGAGCTGGTTACCCGGTTACAGGCCAATGCTCCTGATATGCTGATTGTTTTTGTAACAGGGCACAATGAATTTGATTATGCGCAAAAAGCGATTCGCTTAGGTGTACAAGATTATTTATTGAAACCGTTTAACCAGCAAGAGTTTAACGAGATGATGATCAAGGTGAAGCAGCGCCTTCAGTCACATAAAATAGGTGCACGCAAAGCTGGTAAGCCGGAAATAATTGCAGAAGGGACGGCTTCTAGTAAGCTCTTTCCACTCCAAATGGACGAGCAGAATTCCTCTGAAGGGATAGAGGAGTTCTCCTTTCCATCCAAAGAAATCACTCATCTTGGAATTCAGGATGCCATGCTGATGGCGTTAAAGATGGGGGATGGCGATGCAGCGGCGAAGGACATAAGCAAATTAATTGAGATTCTACGACGCCAGAGAGGGGGAGGCAGCTATTCCTTTACTCTTTTAATGAGTATAGTATCCCTTTGCCTTGCCTATGCTGGAGAAAGAGGGATCAATCCGGAAAGTTTCTGGAAACCAGCAGGTTCATCAGAGCAGCGGCTACGGGAGATGGATAACTGGGATGAGACTGAAAGCTGGATAAAAGGCTTGTACAGTAAAGTCATTGATCAAGGTCGTGAGCACCGCCCCTCTAAGTCGTACAATTTATTCATTGCCGCCAAAGAGTACATCCGGGAGCATTATTCCGATTGTGAGCTGACAGTTGACCAGGTGGCGAATGGCGTGTATGTAGATACCAGCTATTTACGGAAGGTTTTTCGAAAAGAAGGTGGAATCTCTGTACTTGATTTCATTACCTATACTCGTATGAAGCAGGCCAAGGAACTGCTTGCTGGAGGAAATGTGAGACTGTCTGAAATCGCCGGTAAAGTGGGCTATAATGATCCGAATTATTTCAGTAAATGCTTTAAAAAACACTATGGCATGCCGCCGTCTGAATTTGAGCAGCTGGCTGCCCGTTCCCGCCATATTGGCGTTAATAATGAAATTTAATAAACAAATTTGGTGGCGGCTCTCTGGTGAGGCCGCTTTCATTTTGTCCTGTTTATTACCGATTGTGCCCGATATGGCTCTTTTTGGGTCTTCAAGGCTCAAATATAATAGAAACAGGACGATGAAAACGCTAACAAATAGCGGATTCAACTAGCTCCACTAAATAGAGCATCAGAAAGGGGATTCATTATGAGCAACAAGCTATTCAGAACACTGGGGGTTGCAACCGTTTTATCCTTAGCTTTCTCACTTACAGCCTGTGGTGGTAACAATGCCGGAAACGGTGGTTCAACCTCTGAAGATTCCAATACGACCGCTGGGAACACCGATAAGAAAATTCAAATAAAAATTTATGCACAGCATTTTGACGAAGATACTTCAAAGCCATTTGATTATGCCGTAGAGGAATTGAAAAAGGAAATGCCGGAGGTGGAGATTGTACTGGATGAGGCTGTTCAAGATGGCTACCAGAAGCTGAAAACATATGCCGCGACTGGGAACATGCCGGATATTTATGAAACAGACTGGCCTACACTGCAAACCTTCGCCAAATCTAAAAATGTCGAGCTGCTTGATGAATACCAAGCCACCAAAGATTTCAAAGCGAATCTAAACACAGGGAATGAGTCCCGTCTGATTGCCCCAGACGGTCATGTATACGCATTTCCATATACGGGAATCGAATTCCAAATGTTGTTTTACAACAAGGATATCTTTAAAGAGGTAGGCATCGAGATGCCGATCAAGACGATCGATCAGCTGGCTGAAGCGGCTAAGAAGCTTTCTACAGCAGGGTATACACCGCTCTCAATTTTCGCGAAGGAGAAATGGATCACTACTTCTTTTTATAGCGGACTTGTGACTCGTGAGGAGACGAAAGGGTTTGGCCCACTCGAAACGAAGGGAACGACAACATTGCCTTCGCCTTATGTAACAGCAGCAGAACAAATGAAGAAGCTGGAAGAAGCAGGCTTGTTCGACGTCAATGCTACGAATACCAATTATGATCAAGCTTCATCTTTGTTCTACCAAGGAAAAGCTGGCATGTTCGTCAACGGTCAGTGGGAAATCTACAGCAGTGCTGAGAAGCTTGGGGATAAAGTGGATTGGATGTACTGGCCAGCTAAGGACGAAGCGACTTATGAGAACAACAAAATGTACATTAACGGTGCAGGAGGTCCTGGTGGCTTTGCCGTTTCTCCTAGCAGCAAGAATGTTGAGACCGCAGTGAAAGTAGCTAGTTTTATCGCACAAAAATATAGCGAATACAAATATACACAGCTGGGTAGCCCGATCGTAGCGACTAAAGTGGATAAAGAAATGACCGGTGAAGTGCCTGCCATGATGAAAAGAATCGCTGAAGAAGTGCTGCCAAACGTGAAGGGTTACGCCAATGCGGTAAGCAGTGTTCAAATTAAAAATGCACTGGACGACAATACACAAAATATGTTGATCGAAGGATTCTCGGCTAAGCAGTTCACGGATAACATGAACCGAGTGCTGAACAAAGAAAATAAATAATTAGAGAAATAAAATAAATAAAAATTGGTCCATGCCCTGCAGCTCACCCGGATCGAGCCCTTATATCGGGTGAGCAGCTTGGTAAGGAAGGAGTGGAATCTTACCGCATGCATAAATACTTAGGTAATAAGAAAGCCATAATGCTGTTTCTGCTTCCCGCTCTGTTGATTTATAGCGTAGTGATTATCTATCCGGTGCTTCAATCCTTTTATCGTAGCTTTTTCGAGTGGGACGGGCTCAGTACGGCTACTTTTAACGGATTGTCCAACTATGTAGAGATGTTTGATGATCCATTGCTTTTGACATCCCTTCGTAACGGCCTTATTTTTGCACTGGTGCTCGCTGTATTTCAGATCGGATTGGGAACCATTCTTGCGCTTGCCTGTGCCGATCCGCGAATCAAAGGGCGTAAGTTATTGAAAACAGCTTATTTTATCCCCGTAGTTCTGTCGGTTACGGTTGTTTGTCAGCTATGGATTGCCATCTACGATCCGAATAACGGATTGATCAATAGGCTTTTTGAAATTTTGCATATTCCTTATCAACAAAACTGGCTCACTTCTCCAACCACATCCATAATTGCGATTGCCTTTGTTAATGCCTGGCAGTTCATGGGTTACCAGTTCAGTCTTTTATATGCGGGGGTTAAATCTGTCCCTGAGCAGTACATGGAAGCTGCCACGATTGACGGTTGCTCCAAGTGGATGGCGCATCGTAAGGTGACGATTCCAATGATGAAGGAGACGTTCAAATTCTGTCTGATCATTGCCATTACTTCAGGAATCGGTGCTTTTGTACAAATGTTGATTATGACTAACGGCGGACCGGGAACGAGCAACTATACGCTTACCTTTATGATTTATCGTTATGCTTTCTTGGAAAGCAACTACGGCTATGCCTGTGCGGTATCGGTTGTGCTTGTCCTTCTGTCGCTTCTGGCCACCATTATTATCAACAAGACATTTGACCGAAATGAAGCATAAGGCAGTACGCCGGAAAGGAAAAGGAACGTTATGAAAAAAGTGAGAGCATTGCTCATACAGCTTCCCTTATGGATTTATTTTATCATTTCCATCTATCCGCTATTATGGATGATTTCTTATTCTCTGAAAAATAACGATGAGATTTTTGTCACCAACCCTTTCGGATTTCCGACTAATTTCCGGATTGAAAACTATGTGGCCGCTTGGTCACAGTTCAATATACCGCGATATTTTACGAATAGCTTGGTAGTCTCTACGATTTCAACGCTACTTATTATCATATTATCGCTGATGTTCTCATTCGCAATTTCCCGGCTGCGGTGGAGATTCCGTGAAGGGGTCAGATTGTATATGACGATCGGAATGTTCATGCCGCTGCAGGTAATTATGATTCCACTTGCTATACTCGTGCGGGACTTACATCTGACTAATACCTACGGTGGGCTGATTGTTCCTTATGTCGCCATTGGATTGCCGTTCTCTTGTCTGGTATTCTACGGCTTTATGAAGGGTATTCCTGGGGAGCTGGAGGAATCCGCTTGTATGGACGGCGCGAATGTATACCGGATGTTTCTGCAGATTATTGTGCCGGTTGTAACGCCAGCTGTCGCAACAGTAGCCATTTTTCAATTTCTGAACAACTGGAATGAATTTTTGCTGGCTTATATTCTGATCTCTGATGAGGGGATGAAAACACTGCCGCTGGGTCTATTGTTCTTCCAAGGCCAATACAGCACAGACTGGGGTGGCATGGGGGCGGTTATGACGATGGCGAGTCTGCCAATGGTTATTGTCTATTTGTTCTTTAGTGAGCAGGTAGAACGGGCTATGACAGTTGGATCTGCTGTAAAAGGATAAAGCGAAGAGTATTAATTCATGCAAAAGAGGACTTCTGGCGAATGCGCAGGAGTCCTCTTTTTGATTCAAATCATGACCAGTGAATTCATCCTATTCCTCTAGGAAGACCAATCCGATAAAATCCTCCGGCTCAATACGGCCGAAATAATGCTTCAAATCGAGATCAGCTAATGCTTCTCTAACCTCAGCCTCGTCATAACGTTTGCCACGAAGTGCATTTTCAACATCTACTACGTCACCGACTCCGAAGAAGTCACCATAGATTTTGATGTCTTTAATGAGGGAATCTTCAATATCCATCCGAATATCAATAATTCCGGCAGGGAATTTGCGCGTGTGTTTAACGTTGCTTTTTGGTGACAGACCGTAGTTCCAGTCCCAGTTCTGGTAGTGCTCCTTGGAGATCTCATTAATTTTGTCCCAGTCGGCTTGTTGCAGCTTGTACTGAGGAACCTCCGAAGGATCCATACCAAAGATCGAACGCAGCAGGCCGGCGCGGAACTCCTCGATCGTCATATCTGTACCCAGCAGTTCTTTGATATTCGCTACACGACTGCGTACGGATTTGGTGCTCTTTGATTTAAACTTCTCTGGATTCACTTTTAGAGAGGCTTGTACATCATCTAAATTAAGATTGAACATCAAGGTACCATGGCTGAACATACGTCCGCGTGTGGAGAACTGAGCGTTACCGGAAATCTTTTGCTCACCAACTTGCAGATCATTTCGTCCGCTTAGCTCGGCGTTAACACCCATGCTTTGCAGGTAATCGATGACCGGTTGGGTAAATTTCAAAAAGTTATGAAAGGATTGGCCGTCATCCTTGGTAATAAAGCTGAAGTTCAAATTTCCAAGATCGTGATAAACAGCTCCACCGCCGGATAGACGACGTACGACCTGAATATTATTATCTTTTACATACTCTTGGTTAATTTCTTCGATAGTATTCTGGTGTTTCCCTATGATGATGGATGGGCTGTTGATATAAAAAAGCAGGTAACTCTCGTCCATCGGCAAGTGCTTCAGCGCATATTCCTCAATCGCCAAATTGATGGATGCGTCAGTAATCCCTGTGTTATCAATAAAAAGCATAGTGAATTCCTCCGTCGCAGCAAAATTGATTACAACTTTCATTTTAAACCAAAAGCGGTTTTTTAACAAAAGAGATCACATTGTTGAGATTCATGTCGGTTTGAGGGAAGCGGGGGATTTAGCTGATTCCTTCTGCGAAAGCATTGACGTTCTTCCGGCAAAGAGGCAATAATGGTGGCAATGACATACATATCGTGCTAGAGAAAGTAGATAGAGGGAGTGTAAATATGCTTGAAAAATATGGCCATGGCGGTGATTTGCTGACGGCAGCGGAGCTCTATGGGGAAGCTGGAGGCACATTTCTCGACTATAGTGCTAACATCAATCCGGTCGGTCCTCCACCGCAAGTTTTGGAGCTGCTCAGAACAGCACTGTCAACGGTGGTAGCATATCCGGATCCTGGACACCGACGCTTCAAACGCCTACTGGCGGAAAATCTTGGCGTAGATAATAGCTGGTTAACTGTGGGCAACGGAGCAGCGGAATCTATGGCTTTGCTGCTGCTGGCGATAGCTCCGCAAAAGGTTGGCATCGTGGAGCCTTGTTTCTCTGAGTATCGGCAGCTTTCCGTACAATTTGGCGCTGAAGTATTATCGG
Source organism: Paenibacillus sp. FSL R10-2778 (assembly GCF_038593035.1). Taxonomy (NCBI): domain Bacteria; kingdom Bacillati; phylum Bacillota; class Bacilli; order Caryophanales; family Paenibacillaceae; genus Paenibacillus; species Paenibacillus sp. FSL R10-2778. Next base: position 1,365,083 of record NZ_CP151956.1, read on the forward strand.
TTCAGGGGACAAGGGAACAGCATTTTCGCGCTGGAGTGGAGGAAATTGTCGGGCTGTTGGAACAGGTGGAGCTGTTATTTCTCGGACAGCCGAATAATCCCAATGGCGTTCAGTATGCTGTGGAGGAACTGCGCTTGTTAGCGCAGAAGGCTGAAAGCTGCGGGACTTATTTGGCTGTGGATGAAGCTTTTATTGACTTTATCCCGGAGTCAGAGCGAAATACACTCCTGCCGGAGCTGGAGCGGTTTCCGCATACGGTTCTGGTGCGGTCGATGACGAAGTTTTATGCGATTCCCGGCTTGCGTCTCGGGTTTGCGATTTCACACCCGAAGCTGGCGAAGGCGATGAGCGGAAAGCAGGTCACCTGGAGTGTGAACGGCTTGGCGCTACTCGCAGGGGAAGCCTGCCTTACAAGTGGACGTGACTATGAACAGCGCACGCGTGAGCTTATTACAGCAGAACGCGAAAAACTGCGGCAAGGTCTTATGCAGCTGGGCTGCGATGTCCCACCAGGAGAAGCCAACTTTCTGCTCTGTGGCTTGCCATCACCGTGGAGCGCGGCTGAGTTTCAGACTAGGCTTGGCCGCGTAGGTATACTAGTGCGCAGCTGCGCTATGTATGCAGGGTTAGGAGCTGAGCATATTCGAGTTGCCGTTAAGGGACATGAGGATAATGCCCGCCTTTTGCTGCAGATGGCGGAGATTCTAGCGACTAAGTGACAGGTGCATGTAGTCTTTAATGACTCTATGTGCGGAGCGAGCTGACAGTGCGATTGGCGGGGCATCCTTTCGAGGATAATTGTAAGTGTTCAATGAAACAAATGAACGATGAAAGGAGCGGGATCGGCTATGGTGGAAGTGAAGATTCCATTTAATCTTACAGGGGGAATCAGGGAGTATCGTCCGGCCGTCTGGCCAGGGCTTGCTCTGCAATGGAAGGATAAGCATCTGCTGCTGGAGCTGCCAGCAGAAGCCGATGGTTTATCGAGCGCGTTCTACGGCGGAGGAATGAACCGGCTGCAGCGGGCCGTCAATTTATATGTTGATCGCAATTACGAATGTAGTGATCCTGTCCAGGATATGGAGAATAAGCTGCGCGATTGGGGTTATCCTTTATCCGGCTGTGCTGGTCTGATGACGGCTGTGCCGCTAGAGCATGCAGCGGTAGCTGAAGAGGACACGGGTTCAGCGGGAATATTTGTTTGCGTTACAGCCGCCGCAGGAAATGCTGCGCGCGCAGGTGTGGAACGCAATGTGCTGGCTGTGTATCGGCCGGGTACGATTAACATCATGCTCTGCATTGATGGCCGCCTGACACCGGCGGCCATGGTCAATGCTGTGCAGACAGCTGTCGAAGCCAAAGCTGCTGCGCTGGCAGATCTCGGGATTACCGATCCCGAGAATGGCCTGATCGCTACCGGCACGACTACGGATGCTATTGTACTCGCTGTGAGCCAAAGTGGCCGATACAGCGCCGAGCATGTATATGCCGGCACAGCAACCGATCTTGGAGGCGCTATCGGCCGGCTTGTATATAGTGCTGTGACGGGCAGCCTGCTGTCGGTGCAGGCAAGGAAGGATAGCTAATGAGAATGGATAGCTGGAGAAGTAGAAGCTTGTTCAGAGGTGATTGCTTGTGACAATCGCTTTGGTGTTGCTTGCGGCTTACGTAATTGACCGGATCGTAGGTGATCCGCGTAACCTGCCTCATCCCGTAATTGGTATGGGCAAAGCAATCACGGCTCTGGAGCGGGTGATCCGTCGTTTATGGTCCCGCCCGCAAAGCCTGCGCAGAGCAGGGGTGTTGCTTCCGCTATGTGTGGCGGGCGGTGCTTGGGCACTGACAGCCATCCTGCTATGGCTGCTGTCATCTATCTCACCGTGGCTCGTCTGGATAGCCGAGGTTTGGTTGATTTCAACCACGATTGCCTCCAAGGGACTAAAGGATGCAGGAATGGCGGTGTACGTGGAATTGCAGAAGGGCGATATTCCTGCTGCCCGCAAGGCGTTAGGGATGATCGTGGGACGTGATACGAATTCGCTAGATGCACCGGAAATTGTCCGTGGAACGGTGGAGACCGTAGCAGAAAACATCGTCGATGCGATTATTTCTCCGCTTTTCTACGCGCTGATTGGCGGTGCACCGCTTGCTATGGCTTATCGGGCGGTCAATACACTCGATTCAATGGTCGGTTATAAGAACGATAAATACCGTGATCTCGGCTGGGCATCTGCCCGGCTCGATGATGTGGCTAACTTCATCCCGGCACGGATTACAGCATTGCTTTTGGCTCTATGTGCAGGGATGCTTCGTCTGGATTGGCGCAGATGCCTGCAAATGGTGAAGCGGGATGCACATCTACATCCAAGCCCTAACAGCGGTTATCCAGAATCAGCTGTGGCTGGCGCACTTGGCATCCGACTCGGAGGCGAAAATGTGTATCATGGCGTCGCTTCTTTTCGGGCTTATATGGGTGATCCGGTACGTACGATGGAACCGGATGATATCATCCAGACCTCGCGGATGATGATGCTCTGCTCTTCAATATTTGTAGGTCTATGCGCGGTTGTGGCATGGATATGGATTGGAGGCTGAGCGTCGGTATGGCAATTCCCTCTATAGAGCTTGAGCTAGTGCTTATCCGACACGGGCAGACGAAATGGAATGTTGAGCATCGTTACCTGGGACATACGGATCTTCCATTGCTTCCTGACGCAAGTGAGCGGCTATCCCAACCTCAGCAGCAGATCTGCATGCAGACTGAGTTATCAGGTGGTTTTTGGCGTGTGTTCTGTTCCGATTTGCTAAGATGTCGGGAGACCTTGGCTTTCGTATCACCTTCACTAGAGCAGGACGCTGTTTACGATCAGCGGCTTCGTGAAATGAACTTCGGAGCTTGGGAAGGCTGCACTTATGAGCAGTTGAAAGATAACTCTCTATATAGACGTTGGATTGATGATCCTTCAAAGGTTACACCGCCAGAAGGAGAATCGTGGACAGCATTCGATGCTCGGTTGCGTAGTTTCCTGTTGGACTTAGGTCAAGCTGCTGTGGCTGCGTTTGGATGCTGTGCTATCAAGGAGAAAAAAAGTGAGGTTACATCGAATAGAGTATTGGTAGTGACGCATGGGGGTGTAATCAGGAATTTACTTGCACAGTTAGTTCCTGGTCTCACATTCTACAATGCAGTGGCTCCTTCTCCCGGGAATGGAATGGTACTAAAAATACTCTGGCAGCATGGACAATGGTCAGCTGATAAAGCTCATATTTTGGAAAAAGGATGATTACATGAAAAAAGGGTTCCACGTCATTAGGAAAACCTAATAGGTGGAACCCTTTATGTTTGAACTATCGTTTGCTGTCAGCAGAATAACATGGTTAATTAGATATTAGATATTAGGTAATAGGTAACCATTCCTTATAGGTATCTGCACGTGATTGTAATTCATTAAACAGCATGCTGGCATGGTAACCGTCACACACGGCATGGTGGAATTGCCCCGAGATGGGTAATAGTATTTTTTTGTCTTGCTGAAAATATTTCCCTATCGTAAAGATGGGAAGTAGGTAGGTTCCCTCGTTATACACATTCAGGTTAAAGCTTGTGAAGCTGACCCACGGAATGCTGGAAATAGGGAAGGTGTTCGGTGGTTCGTTTGCTTTAGCGATAAATTGTTTCACGCTTCCGTACATTTTCATATCATCGAGATAACGGTTATAGAAATCATTAAACTGTTCACCGTACGAAGTCCAGATGCTTGAGAAAGTCTTATCATCATCATGGAAAATTGTAAAACTAGGGGACAAGCTATCCCAATAACCTAATCTACCTTCAGAATCAAAACATGTGCGGAATTCACTATGACGGTTCACCACCGTAGTTATCATGTGGATTAGTGCTGGGTACAGCTTAATTCCCTTATGCTTAAGCTCTGACAGTAGAAGGGTGATATCAATATTTACAGTCATGCTGTAGGTGCATCTGACATTGTTTAAATAATGTTCAAAATAGGGTTTTCTACTCCAGTTATCAATGCCAATCGGGATAAAAATCATTTATTATGACCTCCTAAAATTATTTCATTTTTCATTTTAGGAGGTCTGCTGGGCTGATTTCACCATATCCTTATCACAATCCCTTGAGAAAGTATTTTGTAACGATGAGTATACCATCAATTGGAAGGGAGATGCATTTATAATGCTGACCGAAAAGTTGGTTATTGAAAAATTGCTTCAGCAAAAGCGTACGAGTGTTGCTTCCAGCGTAGTGATGATGTGTGGTGTAGCGGGGTCGGGTAAAACAACCTTTGCTAAAAAGCTGGAGAAAGAGGGATTCGCCAGACTTTCGATAGATGAAGATATTTGGGCCACGCACGGCCGTTTCGGGGTGGATTATCCAGAGGACAATTATGAGTCCTATAAGGAAGAGTCGGAGATAAAGCTGCGGGGGGAGCTGGTGAATCTGCTTCAGGCAAAACATCATGTTGTTATCGATTTCAGCTTCTGGCAACGTCAGAGACGGAACGATTACAAGCAGCTCATTGAGAGTTATGGTGGCGTGTGGGAACTGATTCACTTAAAGGTCCAGCCGGATGAATTGCGTCAGAGACTGCTTATCCGGAGTGAACGTTTTGACGCCAATGCCGCATTTCCGATTACGGAGGACATATTAACCCGGTTTTTAAATGGTTTTGAGATCCCTTCTGGAGAAGGGGAGCTTGTGATTGAGCATAGATCTGTAACTTGATTTTTTGGGCATTTTTCCTCTTATAGAACCACAGCCGGATTAAAATCCCATGGCTGTGGTTCTTTTTTTAAGCGAGTGATTGTGCCATGATAGTCATGGGGGCGATTGAGAGATGTTTAAGGATTTTAAGCTCATAGCCGGACGGCCGGTGTATATACAAATTAAAGACTATATGAAGCACTTAATCATAAAAGGCGGTCTGCAAGGCAATCAAAAGCTGCCCTCCACACGAGAGCTCAGCACATTGCTTAAGGTTAGCCGCAACTCCGTAATCTCTGCTTATGCAGGGCTTGAGGATGATGGCTTTGCTTATGCCGTGCAAGGGCAAGGAAGTTATGTTGCTGCTACGCCGCCCGGCAGTGAAACGATCTCTTCCTGGACGATGGACTGGAAGTCACGTCTCAATGATCACGCGGTGCTGGCAGAGGAACTGGATATCATGAAGCGCGGGATTCGAGCGGAGAAGGGGACGATCTCCTTCACCAGCATAGCGCCTGATGAGAGTCTTTTTGATCTGGATAATGTGAAGCGGTCCTTTATGGATCGGATGTCGGTGGAAGGCAACGTTCTGCTAAATTACGGCTATGCCAAAGGGTATAAGCCTTTAATAGACTATTTGAAGCAGTATATGGAGCACAAGGGCGTTGAAATGAAAGGCAAGGATATATTGATCACCAATGGCTTTACTGAAGGGTTCGATATTGTATTGTCTGCTCTGAGTAAAAAAAATGGTTCGGTCATTTGTGAGAATCCGACGCATCATACAGCGATCAAAAATTTGAAGCTGAACGGTTTTGAGATCACCGGGATTTCGATGGAGCGTGATGGGATTGATTTGGCGGAGCTGGAGAAAGCATTGCAACAGCAAGCTTTTGACTGTGCATACTTCGTCCCTTCTTATCATAATCCGACCGGAATTGTAATGTCTCCAGAGAAAAGACAGCGGCTAATGAAGCTGATGAATCGCTACCAAGTCCCGGTGATTGAGGATGGTTTTAACGAGGAATTACGATATTCGGGCTCACATGTGGCTCCACTTATCGCAGCAGCAGGCAGCGGCAACAGCGTGATTTATCTCGGCAGCTTCTCCAAGGTATTATTTCCGGGACTACGTGTAGGTTGGGTGCTGGCGGATCAGGAGTTGATCAATTCCCTCGAAAGCGTCAAGCGCGCCCGTACCATTCATACCTCGACGCTGGATCAATCCATTTTGTATCAGTATTTATTGGGTGGTCATTTAGAAAAGTATTTGAAAAAAGCCAGAGCGGAATACAAACGAAAGTATGAATTAACCCTGCAATGCTGCAAGGATTGTATTCCTTATACGGCGCTGTCAGGGGACGGTGGCCTGCATCTTTTTGTAACCTTCGCGGAGGGCTTTAATACAAGGACGCTGTTGGCGGCCTGTCATGAGCAAGGGGTTATTTTTACAGCAGGAGATATATTCTTCACAGACGGTAAGGGTCAAAATACGATACGGATCGGTTTCTCCAGAGTGACGGATGAGGATATCCGCAAGGGGATCGAGATTATTGGCAGAACAGCTCGACAACTAATGGGATAAAGAGGTGCTTGAGATGAAGGTAGGCGTAATTATGGGCGGGGTATCCTCAGAGTATGAGGTATCCATGAATAGCGGTAGAGAAATATTGAAGAATCTAGACCCCAATAAATATGAAATTATTCCAATTGTGATCAACAAGCGTGAGGAGCTTATTGAGCAGGCAAAGGGGATCGATATCGCACTGCTTGCACTTCATGGAGCTTACGGCGAGGATGGTACGGTTCAGGGAACGCTGGATACGATGGGGATTCCGTATACGGGCAGCGGGGTTTTGTCTAGCAGCATTTGCATGGATAAAGATCTCTCCAAAAAGCTTATGCGCTGCGCAGGCGTCAATACAGCAGATTGGCTATGCTGGGACAGCATGAAGGATTATTCGGCTGAAGCGGTGGAACGGCTCGGATATCCTGTTATGGTGAAGCCATGTTCAGGCGGCTCGAGTATCGGAATGGAAAAAGTGAGCAGCAGCGAGGAGCTGTTGTGCGCAGTGCAGAAGGCTTTTGCCTGTGATCAGTCGATTTTGATCGAAAGCTACATTCAAGGCCAAGAAATCACCTGTTCTATTCTAAACGGAGAGCTGCTGCCTATTCTGGGAATTACCTCAGCAAATGCCGAGTGGTTCGATTACAGTGCTAAGTATGATGAAGGCGGAGCAGATGAACGGGTCATTGAACTGCCTGCTGAGGTGCATGAGCGGGTACGCGAGGCTGCCTTGAGCTGTTACAAAGCACTAAAATGTAGCGTGTATGCACGGGTTGATATGCTGCTTAAAGAGGGTATTCCTTATGTGCTGGAGGTGAATACGTTACCAGGCATGACGAAGGCCAGTCTTTTACCCAAAAGCGCGCAAGCGGCAGGCTACACCTTCAGCGGACTGCTGGACGAAATCATCTCCCTTTCCCTAACGGAAAAGAGTGCAAAAGAAGAGGTGTACAGCCATGCATAATGAATGGATTGCTCCACGTGTGCGGGAGATTGCACCCTCGGGGATTCGGGCTTTTTTTGACCTAAGTGCGGGGAATCAGGATATTATATCGCTGGGTGTAGGGGAACCAGATTTCGTTACACCGGAGCATGTAAGAGCTGCCTGTATTCGTGCCTTGAATAACGGGGAAACGATGTATACGCCAAATTCCGGTTTACTGGAGCTTAGAGAGGAGATCGCTTCTTATCTGCACACAAGTTTCAAGCTTCGCTATGAGCCAAACGATGAGATTATGGTTACGGTGGGAAGCAGCGAGGCTGTGGATTTGGCATTACGAGCTTTCATTACACCTGGGGATGAGATTATCGTCCCTTCTCCGAGCTATATCGCATATTCGCCGATTACCCATTTGAACGGGGGGGTTACGGTGGAGGTAGAATCATCGGCCGAGCAGGGGTTTAAGCTTACTGCTGAAGCGTTACGGAAGGTGATTACTCCGCGTTCCAAGCTTCTTATGGTGAATTTTCCGACTAATCCTACAGGTGCAGTAATGACTTATGAAGATTGGCTGCCTATTGCACAGATTGTAAAAGAGAATAACCTACTGGTCATTTCAGATGAAATTTATGCCGAGCTTACGTATGACAGTCAGCATGTCAGCATCGCCTCTCTTCCCGGGATGCTGGAAAGGACGATTGTGATTAGCGGCTTCTCCAAAGCTTTTGCAATGACTGGCTGGAGAGTGGGTTATGCTTGTGGCGATCGAGAATTAATTGCTGCGATGCTAAAAATCCATCAATACACTGCGATGTGTGCCCCAGTGCTCGGTCAAATTGCTGCGATTGAATCATTACGCAATGGAATGCAGCATAAGGAACACATGAAGCAATGCTTCGATGAGCGGAGAAAGCTGCTGGTTAGTGGATTTCGATCCATAGGACTACCTTGCCATGAACCTGCGGGCGCATTTTATGCCTTTCCTTCCATCGCTCACACCGGAATGAAATCAGAAGACTTCGCTTTGCAGCTGCTCAGGGAGGTCGGTGTCGCTGCGGTTCCGGGCCATGTGTTTGGATCAGGCGGAGAGGGTTATATTCGCTGCTCCTATGCCGCTTCCTTACAAAAATTGACGGAGGCGCTGGAGCGAATCGAAGATTTTATGAAAGTGAAGTTGTAATTCTAGAAGTCCCCCTCTATCATAGATGGGGGCTTTTCTGCGAATATGAGATAGAATAGGTTATACGGATACATTTAATAGGAGGTCGTAATTATATGCTTTCAGATATTCAAGACGTAATTAAACAAATCATTCCGGCTGATGATCAGTCCATCCTCAAGGCGGAGCATCGGCTGAACATTCTGACTAAACCTCCGGGCAGTTTGGGACAATTGGAACCTCTGGCCGTTAAGCTCGCTGGAATTTCGGGTACGGAGCAGCCTAGTTTCACCAAACGAACAGTTGTTGTGATGGCTGCTGATCATGGGGTGTGCTGCGAAGGGGTTAGCGCATTTCCACAGGAAGTCACGCTACAGATGGCCCATAACTTTCTCAGCGGTGGAGCGGCTGTGAATGTATTGGCACGTCAAGCTGGGGCAGAGGTACAGTTTGTTGATGTCGGCATAAACGGCGATCTTAGTCATGTCGATCTGATTGATCGTAAAGTGCGCCGGGGAACGGATAATATGGCTGTGGGACCTGCGATGAGTCGTGAGGATGCCATGAATGCTCTTCTTGTTGGGATAAGCGTTGCGCAGGAAGCGGTTAAGAACGGCACGGAGATTTTTGTAACAGGCGAAATGGGCATTGGGAATACTACGGCTAGTGCAGCCATTCTATGTGCTCTCAAAGGAATAGCCCCTGAAGTAGCCGTGGGACGAGGAACGGGAATTGATGATGAACGTTTATTACATAAAATTGCAGTAGTGGAACGCGCCTTAAAGGTAAATCAGCCGAATTCAGCAGATCCGTTGGATGTATTATCTAAAGTTGGCGGACTGGAAATCGCTGGCTTGGCGGGACTGATTCTTGGTGCGGCTGCTATTCGGACACCTATCATTTTGGATGGTTTTATTTCGGGGGCGGCAGCGCTTGTGGCAAAAGCCCTTGCACCTGAATCCATCGCTTATATGATAGCCTCTCATGTATCAGGAGAACGGGGTCATAAGCTAATGCTGGAGCAGCTTGGACTTGAACCGCTGCTTAACCTAGGTCTGAGATTGGGTGAGGGAACAGGGGGAGTATTGTGCCTTCATTTAATCGAGGCGATCTGCCGCATTTTGAGCGAAATGGCAACCTTTGAAAGTGCAGGCATCTCTGGAGCTGGTCAACGATGAGCATTCTTGTAACGGGTGGCGCACGTAGCGGGAAAAGTGGTTTTGCAGAAAAACTGATGCAGTCACTGGCAGATCAGGCCTTCTATGTAGCAACCGGACAGGCTTTTGACGACGAAATGAAGGAACGGATTGCTCTGCATCAGCATCAACGAATGGAAAGTGGTTACGCTTGGGAGACGCTTGAGGAACCGTATGATTTACCAGATCTGCTAAAGCGATTATCGGGTGAAAAAGCGGTGCTGGTAGATTGTTTAACCTTATGGTTATCCAATGCATTATTGGCCGTGGAAGGTTTTGAAAATAGACAGGAGCTTGTTGAGAGTGAAATAACAAGACTTGAAGACAGTGTGCGTTCTTTTCAAGGGACGCTTATTCTGGTCACTAATGAGGTTGGCGACGGGATTGTCCCGGAGTATGCGCTTGGCCGATTGTATCGTGATCTGGCGGGAAGAATGAACGCCCTGATCGCACGGCAAAGCGAACAGGTCTTTCTAGTAACTGTTGGAATTCCGATTGAGCTGAAGAGCAGGGAGTATCGTTTATGAGGGAGCGTAGGGATGCGGCCGTAGCTGCCTTTCAGTTCTTATCCCGATTTCCTGTAAAAGGTGATCCGGGATTCTCTCCTGAACTGCTGCGCCGGAGTGTAATCTTCTATCCCATGGTAGGCGCAGCAATTGGGCTGTGTGTAGCTGCTGGAGCAGCCCTGACGGGATTGCTTTTACCTGCTTGGCCAGCAGCTGTGCTCACTCTGATTCTGTGGGTAGGCCTCACTGGCGGGTTGCATCTTGATGGCTGGATGGACAGCGCGGATGGTCTGCTCAGCTATCGGCCACGGGAGCGGGCCCTGGAGATTATGAAGGACAGCCGTGTGGGTGCGATGGGCGTACTCGCCTGCGTGCTGCTCCTGCTGTTTAAAGCATCTTTACTGGCAGCTCTAATCGAAGGCTTCGCCTACTACGAGCTGCCGCTGCTCTTGGTACCAGCGGTCTGGAGCCGCTGGTATATGGTGCGGGCAATGGTGCGTTATCCCATTGCCCGTGGAGACGAGGGGCTGGCCGCGAACTTCGCCGGCCTAGCTTCCTCGCATGAGCGGCGCGCGCTGGCAGTCGCCGCGCTGCTCTCGCTGGCCGCCGCCGCTGCGCCACTGGCGCTCGGCGCTGGCTTAGCCGCGTGGCCGCTGCATCTGGCGGCAGCTCTGCTGCTGCCGGTCGCGGCCTTGGCCTGCGGCACCGCAGCTGCGCGGTGGATCAGCAGCCGGCTCGGCGGGCTCACCGGCGACGTGTACGGCGCGCTGAACGAGCTGCTGGAGGTTGTGCTGCTGCTAGTGTTATTGCTGCTCCAGCACAATTTAATGTGAGCTCCATGGGGAATCTTGAGTAATTTGGTGTAGGTGGTACTACGGATGAACCTTGAGTAATTTGCTGTAGGTGGTACTACGGATGAGCCTTGAGTAATTTGCTGTGAGTAGCTCTACGGATGAACTTTGAGTAGTTTGCTGTAGGTGGTACTACGGATGAACCCTTAGTAATTTGCTGTGGGTAGCTCTACGGATGAGCTTTGAGTAGTTTGCTGTAGGAGCACCACGGATGGGTCTTGAGTAATTTGCTGTAGGTACTTTACGGGTAAACCTTGAGTAGTTTGCTGTAGGAGCTCTACGGGTGAACCTTGAGTACAATTTGTTGTGAGCAACCTTTGCGTTTTTATGAGATAGATAGGGAAGAGGGATGACATGTTATTTGCCATTCTGCTGTTTATAATTGCTGGGCTTGCTGAGATCGGTGGCGGATATTTAGTATGGTTATGGTTGAGAGAATCACGGCCACTTTGGTACGGTTTAGTGGGGTCTTTGATTCTGATAGCGTATGGGATTATCCCTACGTTGCAGAAATTCCCTTCCTTCGGTAGAGTGTATGCGGCTTACGGCGGGGTGTTTATCGTACTCGCGGTCTTATGGGGATGGCTTGTAGACAAGAAGACACCAGACGTATACGACTGGGTCGGAGCTGTTATTTGTGTGATCGGTGTAACGGTCATCCTCTGGGCACCGCGGCACTAGGTTGAGTGAGGTTTGCTTAGTCATAAAAGCTGAAAAAAGCTGAGTAACCTAGTTTTTACTAAGTGAGTAACTTGGCTTCGGACTCAGGAGACCTTATTTGCGATAAAAGGGTTAATTTGGAGCGTTTTCGGACATCAGAGGCGCTATTTGAACAAAATAGGCTGAGTCTGGGTTGATTATGAGGCAATAGCGTCTCTCGAGTCCGAAAAAGTCTCCGAATGGCAGTTTTTCGAGTAATAGCGGCATCTGAGTCCGCAAGCCAGCAGCAAATGGCGTGCTGAGTCTAAGTGAGAGCTTCGCGCAAGCTAGCGCATGTAGCCGAGTCTATTGCAGTAAGTAGCATCCACGTAGGAACTTTGAGTAATTTGCAGTAAGTAGCATCCACGTAGGAACTTTGAGTAATTTGCAGTAGGTAGCATCCACGGATGAACTTTGAGTAATTTGCAGTAGGTAGCATCCACGGATGAACTTTGAGTAATTTGCAGTAGGTAGCATCCACGGATGAACTTTGAGTAATTTGCTGTTGGTAGTGCCACGGATGAACTTTGAGTAATTTGCTGTTGGTAGCGCCACGGATGAACTTTGAGTAATTTGCTGTAGGTAACTTGGCTCCGGACTCAGGAGACCTTATTTGTGATAAAAGGGTTAATTTGGAGCGTTTTCGGACACCAGAGGCGCTATTTGAGCGAAATAGGCTGAGTCTGGGTTGATTATGAGGCAATAGCGTCTCTCGAGTCCGAAAAAGTCTCCAAATGGCAGTTTTTCGAGTAATAGCGGCATCTGAGTCCGCAAGCCAGCAGCAAATGACGCGCCGAGTCTAAGCGAGATTATCGCGCAAGCCAGCAGCAAATGGCGTGCTGAGTCTAAACGAGAGGATTGCGCAAGCCAGCAGCAAATGACGCGCCGAGTCTAAACGAGAGTATCGCGCAAGCCAGCGGCAAATGGCGTGCCGAGTCTAAACGAGAGTATCGCGCAAGCCAGCGGCAAATGGCGTGCCGAGTCTAAACGAGAGTATCGCGCAAGCCAGCAGCACATGAAGCGCCGATTCTAAGCGAGAGCTTCGCGCAAGCCTAGCGTATGCCCCCAAGTCTAAGCGAGCCATCGCAAACTAAAAACCCCCTGTTCAACACTTTCGTGTGAACGGGGGTTTTGGTTTACAAGCGTTAAATCTTAAATTGCTGCACAGCTTCTTGGAGTTTCTTGGCTTGCTCATACAGATGTTTAACGGTTTCTGCATGGCCTTCCAGTTCGACGCGCTGCCGCTCTGAGTTAGCAGCGAGTGTGTCCGCACTTTCTTGCGATCTTGATGTAATTTGTGCAGTTTCTTCGACGGAAGCACTGACTTCTTCTGTACTTGCTGAGATTTGCTGTGTAGCCGCAGATACGGATTGGATGCTGTGATTGATGCTTTGGATAAGAATCAGGAGGTGATTAAAGGCATCACCTGCTTCTGCTACTTTGCCGACTCCAGAGGCAACCTCAGAATTCACGTGGTTCATCTCGGTAACGGAGCGGCTCATATCTTCTTGAAGCCCAAGTAGGAAGTCACGGATCTGTTCGTTTGCGTTACGGGATTGTTCAGACAGCTTGCGTACTTCTCCCGCAACAACAGCAAAGCCGCGTCCATGCTCTCCTGCGCGTGCAGCTTCAATTGAAGCATTCAGCGACAGCATTTGGATCTGTTTCGTAATTTCAGTAATGCTGTGAACGACTTCTCCGATCATTACTGAACGCTCATTCATGATTTGTAATTGATCCAGCGACTGTAGGGAAGCACGTTCAACCTGGCGCATTTGCAGCACAGCGCTTTGAGCAATTTCATTACCGCCACTTGCTTCAGCGGAAGCCTCACTGATTTGCTCCGTGACTTCATTCGCTGCTGAGGCAATACTTTGAATGCCTAAATTGATTTCTTCCATTGCTCTCGAGTTATCTGATGCACTGCTAGCGATAGTCGTACTACCTTTGCCGATTTCTACTACCGATGAGCTGGAGTGTTCCGCCATATTATTGAGAACCTCAACACGTTCTTTTAAAGAGTTGGAATCCGCAACGACAGTATTAGAGGTTACCAGTACATGTCCAATCATTTCTTTCAGGCGTTGGGTCATCGCTTGGAAGCTTACGGACAACTGTGCAACTTCGTCATTTCCTTTAACTGATAATTCTTCGGTGAAATCTCCCTCTGCGAGCCGGGCACTATAAGCTGCCAGTTTTGAGATTGGACGTGTTATACGCACACTCATGAACCATGCACCAGTTAGGCCGATGATCAACGTCAGAAGTGTGATTCCGGCACTTGTCCATAGAATACTGTCTGTTTTTTCTTGAATGAAGCTTACGTCACTGCTTACACCGATAACCATCGTACTTCCGGGAATACCGATATAAGCTGTTTTATGTATACCATGTGCGTCGCTATATGTATCGCTTAGTCCAGTTTTTCCTTTAGAGGCTTGTTGCATTGCAGAAGATACGGTGACACTTTCTGCCCGTTGCAATTTTGCATCGTGATCTGCGGATAGAATCTCAGCTTCTTTTCCCTTCAGATTGACCAGAAAAATGGTTTCCACTCCATGTTGTTTCCTCTTTTCCTGAAAATAGAACTCGAGATTGGTGGCAGACTGATCGTTCTTATTTAGGGTTTGCTGGGCGTGCATTACGTTGAGATTCTTATATACGTCCTGAGCAGCGGCAGTAAGGATTTTGTTAATCTGCGGCATAACATAGCTGTTGAAGATACTGATAGAGATAAAATAGAAGCTGGTGCTTAACAAAAGAGACGTGAGCAACAGAACAACAAATAATAAACGCGTAAATTTGCGACTGATCGAATGCTTGATACGAAACATATCGTTCTCTCCTTTTTTTATGGACGGTGAGGTCATTTCTTTTTTGGTCTTCACTAGATACTCCATGCCAACTGCTGGAAATTGGCGACCCGAGATATATTCCATAGTTATGTCATATTTCTACTAAATGGATCGGGAATAAGGTGTTTGATACTATTCTATAGAATTAACCTCTGGATGAATAGTGAAAGTTTTGTCCTATAGAGCATTTTTTTCTGAAAAAAATGAATTATTGCTGACTATTTTAGATAATTGGCGAAAAAAAAGAAATGGAACTACCAATTTCATATAAAAATATTATTTTTATGGATTGTTAAGCGCTATTGTGATAGAGTATTAATGTTTTGTTCCGAAATTTAATATTGTAAGCCGCGGTTCGTAACCATCCCGCGTAAACAAAACTAGGAGGAATTTCAGTAATATGTTTAATTTGCTGTGGGGAGTTTTATTTGTTATTGTCAATTTTGCTTTTTTTCTACTCTGTTACCGCTTGTTCGGGAAAAGTGGAATGTATGCCTGGGTAGGTATTGCTACTGTAATTGCTAACATTCAGGTAGCTAAGACGATTGCTATGCCATTTGATATTGTGATGACACTCGGAAATACGATGTATGTCACTTTATATATGACCAGCGATTTACTTAATGAGAAGTACGGAAGAGCGGAAGCACGTAAAGCGGTCTGGTTTGGTTTCTTCACCTTGCTTATGACTACAGTCATTATGCAGATGGTATTAGTATTTAAGCCGCAGGAGACCGATATCGCTCAGTCTTCTTTGGAGACGATTTTTGGGCTGATGCCTCGACTAGCTTTGGGTAGTCTTACTGCTTACTTCATTAGTCAGTTCCTAGATGTTCGGTTGTACTCTTGGATTCGTAAATATTACAGCACCTCAAGTCAGCTGTGGATTCGTTCCAACGGTAGTACGATGATTAGCTCCTTTGTGGATACACTTATTTTCTGTACCATTGCGTTTGCGGGCTTGTATGACTGGAATGTATGGCTTGAAATTTTGCTTACGACTTATCTAGCGAAGTTCTTACTAACCGCAGTAAGCACACCTATCTTATATATCGCCCGAACCTTTACTTTTGCTGAAGAGGGTTCACCATCATCCGTTCAAAAGAAGGACTAAACAACAATACAGCCAGCGCGTACCGATCATAATCGATGCGTGCTGGCTGTTTTTTCGTTGTAAGATGGACTTAATCGTTACATGAAAGATGTGTACATAAAAATAATATAAAGCTAAAATAAGCTATCGTAGCAATTCTAGCGGGTTAGTTTAACAGGAGCGCCGGCGCTTATCACATATCCTTTAGTTTGGGCTGGACTTGCGGGGCAGTCCGATTGAAGAGAATGTATATAATCGGTAGTCACAGAAATTACGAATAGGTGTGATCAGGATGAATCTAGTAGTTCCTATACTGCGTCATGCAGCACAGCAGCCCGACAGCATTGCCTTAACCCATGACCAAGCAAGTCATACCTATGCCACATTAGTAAAAACGATGCGGAGAATCGCGAATGGCTTACAGCAAAAGGGTCTGAGGCATGACAAAATCGCGATTTTATCTACGAATCGTATTGAATTTGTTGAGGTTTTTTTGGGGGCGATTTATGCGGGCTGTGTTCCCATTCCCTTAGATCCCAAATGGAGTGCTAATGAACTGCAGGTTATTATAGAGCAGTGCCAGCCGACAATGATTTTTGCCGAGCTGGAAACCGCAAAGAATCTGGTTTTCAAGGATCAAACGATCCCAACGCTGACCTTCTCAAATGAACGAACAGGTTCCTATGATCAGTGGCTGGCTGCCCTGAAGCCGGAGGCTGAGTTGGATGAGACGAATGAATTATTATTTATTGGCTTTACGTCAGGCACAACCGGATTGCCCAAAGGTTATATGCGTACCCATTTATCATGGTTAAAAAGCTTTGAGGTCTCGAATATTGCTTTTGAATTGGACGCTATGAAGGATGTTTTGGCACCAGGTCCATTTGTGCATTCCCTATCCTTATTCGCCGTAATGCAGAGTCTATATGATGGAGCAACCTTTCATATCACACAAAAATTTAGTGCCACGCAGGTGTTAGAGCTGTGCCAGCAAATTCCGGGCGTGGTGCTGTTCATCGTACCAACAATGATCGAATCCATGATGCAGCAGGCTGTACCTGGGCAGATACAGATTGATGCGATTATTAGCTCAGGTGCAAAGTGGTCGGGGTTGTCCAAGAAAAGGGGCATGGAAGTGTTTGGTGGAGCGCGGCTTTATGAATCCTACGGTTCTTCAGAAGCGAGCTATATTAGTTATTTGGATGTTCTGACCGAGCATAATCCGACCTCTGTAGGCAAACCTTATCCCGGGGTGCAAATTTCCATTCGTGATGACCAGTTCCGGGAAGTCCCTCCTGGGGAGATTGGGCAGCTATATGTGCGTAGTGATATGATATTTTTAGGCTACCATCAATTGCCGAATGAGACAGCAGCAGCTTTTAGAGAGGGATGGCTTGTTTTAGAAGACTATGTTTATCAGGATGAAGCTGGTTATTTATATATGGCGGGACGTTTGAAGAATAAAATCATATCCGGAGGGCTGAACGTTTATCCGGAAGAAATAGAGAGGGTGCTGGAGTTTCTTCCGGAAATAGATGAAGTGATGGTGCTTGGCGTGCCTGACGATTACTGGGGAGAACAGCTGATAGCCCTCGTGAAGTGGAGCGGAGAACAGCATTTATCTGTCGAAGAAATTAAGAATTATTGCCGCCAGTATTTAGCGAGCTACAAAGCGCCGAAGCAGCTGCTAACCCTGGATGAATTTATCTATACAAGTAGCGGGAAAATTGCCCGGCAAGCGATGAAAGACTATGTGAAAAGAGCGATGATATGATAGAAGCAGTAATTGTCATGGCAAAACGTACACCGGTTGGCAGAATGGGTGGCTTATTAAGTACACTTGAGCCGGAGGCATTACTGGCGCCGCTTATTCAGCATATTGTAGCCGAAACGAACTTGCCTAAAGAACTGATCGATGATGTCATTATTGGGAATGTTGTGGGCCCAGGAGGTAATATTGCCCGGGTAGCTGCGCTTGAAGCGGGGCTGCCTGTTTCGGTTCCGGGTGTCACCGTGGATCGTCAGTGCGGATCTGGGCTAGAGGCAATTAATATAGCAGCAAGACTGATTCAAAGCGGCGCTGGAGAGATTTATTTAGCGGGTGGTGTCGAAAGTACGAGCCGTGCTCCATGGAAAATGGCTAAACCACAGACGTTAATGGGGGTTCCACAGCTGTATACCCGTGCACATTTTACGCCTAGCTCTTACGGTGATCCGGATATGGGAATTGCTGCAGAGAATGTAGCTAGGAAATACGGGATTTCTCGAGAAGAGCAGGATCAATATGCCTTAAAAAGCCATCAAAAGGCGGTTCATGCTCAGCAAAGTGACCGGTTTCAGCAGGAGATAGTACCTCTTCAGGTAGAGGGGCAGTGGGTGAACACCGACGAATGTCCTCGGGCAAATACGAGTCTGGACAAGCTGCAAAAGCTGCCGCCAATTTTTGAAGAAAAGGGTACCGTCACTGCTGGAAATGCCTGTCCTATTAATGATGGCGCAGCGCTTCTATTAATGATGTCTCGTGAGAAGTGCCAGCAGCTTAAGCTTACCCCTATTTTGCGGGTCGTGGATGCGCAAGCTGCGGGTGTAGATCCGAACTATTTGGGTATGGGGCCTGTACCAGCTGTGCAAAAGGTGTTAAAACGCCAAAAGCTTACCGTTGCCGATTTAGATATCATAGAGTTTAACGAAGCTTTTGCTTCACAAGTATTGGCATCACTGAACGAGCTTCAAATTCCACAGGAAAAGGTCAATCTTGGCGGGGGGGCATTAGCAATAGGCCATCCATACGGAGCTTCCGGGGCTATGTTAATGACTCGCTTATGTGCTGAAATGCAACATGCCCCTTACCAACGAGGGCTTGCTACTCTGGGAATCGGCGGCGGGATAGGTCTGGCAACACTCGTGGAGGTTATAGAATGAACAGTGTCCGACATCAGATCCATATGACTGCTGAATGGATTTCGGACTATGCACAGAGTATTGAAGCACCCGTGCAGACGATAAATGGAAAGCTGATCGCTCCTGCGACGATGCCTATTATTTTCTGGCAAGACTTCGATATTCCTTGGTTAATCATCGGTGAATCCTTGCTTCACGGCACTCAGAAATTTTCATATCAGGCTCCGATTACGGCGGGGATGATTTTGGATTGTGAATTAGCGTTAACGGGCGAGGTGCAAAAAGAAGGCAGACAGGGTAAACTGACTTTTTACACACATACGCTGGTTTGTAGGTGTGAGGGTAAGCTAATAGTCAACGCAGAAACGGTGTTAATTCGGGTAGGTGATGATCATGATAAAAAAGTGCATAACAGCTGAGGCTATCCGGCAATATGCAACTGCTTCCCAAGATTTGGCGCCTATACATCTAGATGCAGAGGCCGCAGCCAAGGCTGGTTTGGAGCGACCCATCGCACATGGGATGTATCTTATGGGATTAGCCCAATCTTTGTATATTGCTGAGTACCCTACACAGTGGATCACTCAATATGATATGAAATTTCATAAGCCAATAGAGGTCGATAGTGTCGTGATTTTTGATTTTGCAGCGGACGATTGCTTTGTGAAAGTGATCCTTACAACAGAAGCTGGCGATGTTATTGCTGCGGGAGCTTTTGCAGTGAAAGAGGTGTAGTGATGAATAAATTGGCCTTAATTACTGGAGCAACAAGAGGGATCGGACGTAGTATCGCCATGCAGCTTGGCAAGTCAGGTTATATAGTGGTTGTAAATGGTACGAAACAAGTCTTAATTGATGAGGTTGTGCGCGAGATCCGCCAGGCAGGCGGAGAGGCACTAGGGTACGCTGCTAATGTAGCCGATTCCGCCGCAGTCACTGCCATGGTAGGTGAGGTCATTGCCCGATACGGTCGTATCGAGGTGTTGATAGCTAACGCGGGAATTGTGCAGGATCAGAAATGTCAACGTATGACGGATGAACAGTGGAAGAATGTTCTGGATGTGCATTTAAATGGCACTTATTATTGCATTCAACGAGTATTACCACATATGCGTGAAACAGGTGGGGATATCCTGTTGATGACCTCTGCTGCTGGACTAGCAGGTTCCGTAGGTCAGGTGAATTATAGTGCAGCCAAGGCTGGAATACTGGGCATGATGTGGACGCTCGCAGCAGAGCTGAAACGTGACCAGATTAGGGTCAATGCGATTTCTCCAGCGGCATTAACGGATATGACCAGACCAATAATTGACCATTTGAAGGAGAAACATGCCAGTCGTAATGAACCTTTGCCTGATTTTTGGAGAATAGGTGACGCGGAGGCTATTGCTTCCTTCGTGACTGCATTGTTGAGGGAGTCCGACGCGGATTTAACCGGTGAAATCTTTGCTGTGAATGGATCAAAAGTGACAAAATGGGAGAAGCCTGCACCTGCATTTTCCGAGAATAGCATTGAGGCATTTTTTGCTGCTTGGCACCGTCAAAAGGGGACTGAATAAATGCTTACCTTCGATCAAGTTTGTTTTTATTATAAAAAAGGACAACCTCTTCTGGAGGATATTAGCTTTACGATAGACGCAGGGGAGTTTGTGGCGATAGTCGGGGCGAATGGTTCTGGCAAATCCACTATTGCAAAGCTCATGGACGGACTGCTGCTGCCGCGAAAAGGGACTGTACAATTTAAGAGCTTGGACACAGCAAAACCAACGGATCTTGCGGAGATTCATCAGCAAATCGGTTTTGTTTTTCAGAATCCAGAGGATCAATTTATCACTACAACCGTTATGGATGAGGTGCTTTTTGGTTTGGAGAATATCCGTGTGCCGAGGGAGGAAATGCGCAGCCGATTGGATCATGCCTTACAGGCCGTTCATATGGAGGATTATCTGGAAGCTATGCCACATCAGCTATCTGGAGGCCAAAAGCAAGGTGTCGCTATCGCAGCTATATTGGCGATGCGCCCGCAAGTCATTATTTTTGACGAGGCTACCTCAATGCTTGATCCTCAGGGAAGACAGCAGGTTCTTTCCATCATGCAAGAGCTGCATCGTCAAGGCCTGACGCTTATTCATATCACCCACCATATGGAGGAAGTGTTTGCAGCAGAACGCGTATTGCTCCTGCACCAAGGACGACTTGAGTTTGACGGCGATCCACTGACTTTTTTTGAAACCATGCCTGTTGCGGACTATCAATTACAACTGCCCTTCGCAGTGCGTGTACATACATTGCTCCATTCAGCAGCACCGCTAACAGCCGATTGGAAGGGGATAATTCGATCACAATGGTCTACCAATTAAAAAATCTATGTGTGAACTATGCCGATCATGTGGCTTTGCGCAATATAAACTGCACTATTCCTGAAGGCAAATGGATTTCTATTATCGGTCCAACAGGCGCAGGAAAGTCTACCTTTGTCAAAGTGCTGAAGGGCTTGATTCCCACCGAAAAAGGAGACTATTGGATTAACCAGCAGCCTGCCAGCAGAGATGCTAAAGGACGCTTAAAGGTTGTCCCCGAGTTGGGCTTTGTTTTTCAATATCCGGAGCATCAGCTATTCGAAACAACGGTGCATAAGGAGCTTGCTTTTGCTCTGAATCAGCAGGGTGCTTCACGTCAGCAAATTACAGAGGCGATTGAAATGATCTTGCCGCAAGTGGGTTTGCCAGAGGGGATTCTTCCCTTAAATCCATTCCAGCTAAGTGGTGGTGAAAAGCGCCGTGTAGCTATTGCCTCTGTACTGATGACAAATCCGAAGCTGCTGATATTGGATGAACCGACAGCGGGTCTCGATCCAGCTAGCCAAGTGTCTTTGCTGAGGCTACTAAAGGAATGGCAGCAACAAGACAATCGCACCATCCTCTTCGTTTCGCATCAGATGGGTGATGTTGCCGAATTCTCAGATGAGGTCATGGTTTTTCATGAAGGTCAGTTAAAAGGGCATCATGATACCAGAACATTGTTTCTGGAAAAGGAAGAATTACTGCTGGAACTTGGACTATCCTTGCCTGAACCCGTACAGCTCTTGAAGCTAGTGGAGGAATTATCTGGTCAGAAGATTGAAGTTGCCAGCTGTAAAGAGCAGGATATCTTCGAAGCGATTTTGCCGATTTGGCATTCGAGGGGGCAAGGGCATGGCTGATTCCGTATTAGTCGGTCAATATGTGGAGACGCATTCGATTTTTCATCGTTTAGATCCTCGTACAAAGCTTGTAAGTATCGGGATGCTCATGCTTAGCTTTATGATGCTTGGTACGGGGCTTAGTTATGTTTTTGCAACCTTTTTTGTATTGGGATTGTTACTACTGTCTAAAGTTCCTGTGCATTTTTTTTGGCGAGGGCTACGGCCGGTATTATTTATTTTATTATTTACTTTTGTTTACAATGCCGTGTTCACCAAGGGGACGATTCTCTGGTCATGGTTTTTTATCGAGGTGACTGAAGAGGGATTGCGGATAGGATTACGTTTTGTATGGCGGATTATATTGCTCATCTTGTTAGCCTCAATTCTGACATTAACTACTAAACCGCTAGACTTAGCTTATGGTCTGGAGAAGCTGCTTGCCCCTCTGTCCAAATTGGGGGTACCCGTAGAGCAGTTCTCTTTAATGATAGTGATTGCGATCCGTTTTATCCCTACCATCAAGGAGGAGCTTGATCGTATCCTTCTCGCACAAAAGGCTAGAGGTTATGATCTCACAGTATTATCACTGCCTAAACGGATATATGCGTACATTCCGATCATTATTCCTCTGCTCTTCACAACGATTCAACGTGCTGAACAGCTGAGCTATGCAATTGATGCGCGTGCTTATGGGAATGGTAAAGGAAGGACTTCTTTTAAAAGACTGCAATTTCAGCAAATAGATTATCTGGCAGGGGGAGCTGCCCTTTCAATTGCCGTGATTCTGCTTTGCTTAAAGATAGGAAAGGTGTAGATGAAGATGAAATGGAACACCCGTATTACGGAGTTATTGCACATAGAATATCCTATTATTCAAGGAGGACTTGCTTATTTAGGTTATGCAGACCTCGCGGCTGCGGTTTCAAATATCGGTGGACTGGGTCAGGTCACGGCAATGAGTCTTCCGGATGCGGAGGCCTTACGTGCAGAAATACGTCGGGTACGAACACTAACGGACAAACCATTTGGTGTTAATTTTGCTATCGGCATGCATGGGATTGGTTATGAAGATCGGGTGCAGGTCGCCATCGAAGAGCAGGTTCCCGTGGTGAGCCTTACTGGAGGGAATCCAGCCCCTATACTGGAAATGTTACAGCCCACCGATATTAAAACACTTGTGCTCGTCTCCTCACGCAGGCAAGCCCAAAAAGCTGAACAATTAGGGGCTTCTGCGGTTATTGTTGTTGGGCATGAGGGAGGGGGCCACTTAGGGCGTGACGATGTTGGAACCATGGTGCTCGTTCCGCAAGTGGTTGATGCGGTTAATATTCCTGTGATTGCTTCCGGAGGGATCGGAGATGGCCGTGGATGGATGGCTGCTCATGCACTTGGGGCTGAAGGAATCGAAATGGGCACTCGTTTCGTTGCTACAGTGGAATGTGTTCATGCGGCCGCGTCTTATAAAAAAGCTTTAGTAGAAAGCTCAGAGTCGGATACGGTTGTAATCAAACGTTCTATTGGAGCACCCGCACGAGTGTTACGTAGTGACTACATTGATCAAATTCTTGAAATCGAGCGCGTGACACCGACCTATGAAGCATTAAAAGAGTATATCAGTGGTGCAGCCAACAAGCGCTGGATCTATGATGATATCAAAGAAGAGGGCATCGGCTGGGCAGGTCAAGTGACAGGAATGATCCAAGATATTCCTACAGTCGCGGAGCTGATCGGCAGGATGGTGAAAGAGGCTAAGTTGGTTCGCGGGATGTGGGGAACACAGGTTTGAATTTAAAAAAACACAGAGCGGCGATTCTCTCATTATTGGAGGAATCGCTGCTCTGTATTTTTGGCTGTGGCTTGTAATTCTTTTCTATAAATGAAGAATAGTCAGTTCCTTAGGGAAGCTTGTTAAGGTCTCTGCACCTTCAGCTGTAATAATCAGATCATCTTCGATACGTACACCCGCTAGTCCAGGCACATAAATTCCTGGCTCAACGGTGAACACATTGCCGATTTCGATAATGTCGTCGTTCTGTCCGTGAAGTGATGGATATTCATGAACATCCATGCCCAGTCCGTGTCCGACACGGTGTAAGAAATATTCTCCGAATCCAGCTTCTTCAATCACATCACGTGCAGCTTTGTCGACTGAGCCGAAAGGTGCCCCAGGATTGGAGGCAGCGATCCCAGCTTCGTTGGCAGCCAGCACAGTGTTATAGATAGTGACTAGCTTGTCGTCCACGGATTCAATAGCAAAGGTACGTGTAATATCAGAAGCATAACCATCAGCATACACCCCGATATCAAACATCAGAAAGTCGCCGGGTTGAATGACCCGGTTGCCCGGAACACCGTGAGGCAGGGCAGTTTTCGGACCAGAAAGCACCATAGTGTCGAAGGAAGGGCCGGAAGCGCCAACCTTTTTCATTAGATATTCTAGCTCCGCTACTAGATCGTTTTCTGTAACGCCTGTTTTTACGTGGGTAAGAACGCGGCGCAAGGCTTCCTCAACTAGCTCAGCGGCATGTTTCATGCGCTTAACTTCATCCGGGGTCTTTTTGGAGCGCATGCTGCGCAGCAATGGACCAATATCACTAAACCTTTCAGCTGGAACAGCAGCGGTTAGGTGCTCAAAACGGGCTACTGAGAAATGTTCTTTTTCTATGCCGAGAGTACCTAGCTTACTGCTGCCGAAACAATCTTTTAGCAGGTTATAGGGATTATCAGTGTCAGTGTGAGTTAGGATTTTGGTGACCGAAGAAGCCGCTTGAGCCGCTTCTGCATCCAATGCAGGCAGAATGAGCATAGGCTCTTCTCCGCGTATCAGCAGCAGACCCAGAAAACGTTCATGCGGATCGCTGGCGAAGCCGGTTAAGTAGTAGACATGCTTGGGATCTGTTACGAGCAGGGCATCCAGACCTTCGCCCCCCATTTGCTGCTCTAGGCTTGTCAGAGCATTATTCATAGTTGGTGTTCCCCTTTCAACTTCACGATTAGAACTGCAATATTCCTATTATAGATCAAAAATAGACCAGACGCACCTGACGAACTATAACTATTGTTGGCTAATCATGACATGAAGCTTTTCTTAACCCTACTAGTTGGTGTAACATATCTTTAAATATATTTCTCCTAAGGTTAGGCTGAAGCTTATTCGGGTACGGTTGTTGAGAGAGGAGTGATTCTTGCAATGAGAGGAACAATCGCACTTGTTACCGGAGCGAATTCCGGTATGGGGCTGGCCACAACAGTTGAACTGGCTCGCAAGGGAGCTAAAGTTATTATGGTTTGCCGTAATCGCCAGCGGGGAGAAGAAGCACTTGCTGCCGCCAAACAAAAGAGCCACTCCGAGGATATCGAGCTCATGTTGTGTGATCTGGCTTCACTTGAGAGCATTCGCAGCTTTGCTGAGGAATTCACTATGAAATATCCGATGCTAGACATACTTATCAATAACGCCGGGGTAGTCACGATTAAGCGTCAGCTTACGAAGGACGGCTTTGAGATGGATCTTGGCGTAAATCATTTGGGGCATTTTCTACTTACCAATTTGTTACTTAAGTCGTTGCAGGCAGCAGAGCAAGGCCGTATCATTGTGGTTGCCTCCGGTGCTTACAAGATAGGTGCGCTCCATTATGAAGATCCAACCCTCGCTCGCCGTTTTAATCCTGCAAAAGCCTATGCCCGATCCAAGCTAGCCAATATTCTGTTCACGCGGGAGCTGGCTTCGCGTCTTCACGGAACAAGGGTGACGGTGAATTGCCTGCATCCAGGAGCAGTGGGGACGAATATAGGTGTAAACCGGGAGACTGGTTTTGGCAAGTCGGTACTTAAGTTACTCTCATACTTTTTCTTAACACCTGAACAAGGTGCCGATACAGCGATTTATTTAGCTACAGATCCCGATCTTGGAGAGGTAACCGGTCAATATTATTATCGAAGAAAGATTAAACAACTGTCTCCCAGAGCGCAGAATACAATAGAGGCCGAACGGCTGTGGCAATGGAGCCAGGAGCAGGTCGGCCTGAGTTAATTAACACATTTGGAGGAATTAAGGGATGAATTGGGAGAACAGCAGAATTGAAGATGCAACATCTGCAGACTTAGCAGCTATTGTAGATATTTATAACTCAACGATTGCTGGGAGGATGGTAACTGCAGATCTGGAACTCGTTACTGTTGCAGACCGGGAGAAATGGTTTCTTGAGCATAATAGCCATCACCGTCCCTTATGGGTACTGAAGCAAGGAGATGAAATTGCTGCATGGTTCAGTTTTCAATCCTTCTATGGTCGTCCAGCGTATAATGCAACAGCAGAAATCAGTGTATACGTGAATGAAAAGTTCCGTGGTGGTGGTGCGGGCAGAATTCTTCTGACAGAGGCCATTGAGAAAGCCCCTAGTCTCGGAATTAAGAATCTAGTCGGCTTTGTATTTGGACATAATGATCCAAGCCTTGGTCTGTTGAAAAAGTTTGGTTTTGAAGAGTGGGGAATGCTGCCTGGTGTGGCTGAACTTGACGGTATAGAGCGTGATTTAGTCATTGTAGGCCTTAAAATCTAATGCCTCAGATAAAACGCTTACATTTTGAGAGTTGAATTTAGATTATCGGTGTCACAATCGACCCATTCTTTGGACCAACTCTGTAAATCTCGGATGACTGATTCCAGAGCAAGACCTTTATCCGTCAAAGAATATTGGATCCGCACGGGGGTCTCTGGGAACACTTCTCGAAGAACGATCCCTTCCTGTTCCAGCTCTTTGAGCCGTTCGGAGAGCAGTCTTCCACTGATGGGTAATGCCGCTTCAATTACATTGAAACGTTGGGGTCCTTGAAGGAGCTGGTAGATAATTAAACCAGTCCAACGCCTGCCGATAATATCCATACTTTTTTGTAGCCGGGGACATAAATCATTGGACTTCATAGGGCTCACCTCTTAGTAAACATTATAAACGAAAAGACCAATAACTTAAACAAATTCTAATTTAATTCAGTACTAGAAAGGATGATGGACAGTGGCTAAAAAAAAGAAAATGCCTACCACACCAAGAGCCGCTACGAATGATGGCCCTGCTACGTTAAAAGATCTGCTAAGCAGTGATGTTCTAGGAAAGCTGAAGGCGCAATCTGATGCGTTGAAAGCGGAGGAAAATGACCGTAAAGAAGCTGCCCGTAAGGCAGTGGAGGATCAGCGCAAGGCTGAGCAGAAGCGGTTGGATAATGATTTTGCACATCTGCTGGAGAACAGTAATCAGGATTGGAAGAAATATAAATAAATCCTATAGCTTAGCGCTAAAAATATGGCAGAGATTAAAGAGGCACCCGTTAGGGTGTCTTTTTTTATGTAACTTAAGCAGATAAGCCTAAGTCTTAATTATTTTAAATTTAAGTATATGAAAGGGTTGACCCTCAAAGTGGGCTTAGGTATAATTTAAAACATTGCGAATGAAAATCATTATCATAAAATCGCATGTGTAAACTATTAAACAGATAAGGAACAACTCATGAAACTAAAATATTTGTCCCTACTTCTAATAGTATTTTCATTTATATCTTTGTTTATAGGCGTTAAAGATATATCCCCATTAGATCTCTTTCATCTTACGGAATCTCAAGCACAGACCTTGCTGGTAAGCCGGATTCCCCGGTTAGCCGCATTGATTATCGCTGGAGTCAGTATGAGTATTGCCGGATTAATTATGCAACAGCTGTCACGCAATAAATTTGTCTCCCCGACTACGGCAGGGACGATGGATTCCGCGAAATTTGGTATTCTCGTATCCCTCATGTTATTCACAGGCGCAACGCCAATGCAGAAATTGCTGGTTGCTTTTGTTTTTGCACTATTGGGCACCTTTATTTTTATGAGAATCCTGGATCGGATCAAGTTCAAGGATAGTATTTTTATCCCGCTGGTCGGACTCATGTTCGGCAACATTGTAGGCTCGATTACAACATTTTTTGCGTATAAAAATGATTTGATTCAGAATATCTCGTCTTGGATGCTTGGAGATTTCTCAACGATTATCAAAGGCCAATACGAATTAATTTATATCAGCATTCCACTTGTCATCCTGGCGTATCTCTTCGCTAATAAATTTACGGTAGCCGGTATGGGCGAGGATTTCTCCGTTAATCTTGGCATGAATTACAAAGCGGTTGTCAACGTGGGATTGGTAATTGTAGCGTTAATCTCTTCTGTTGTCATTTTAACCGTAGGTACGATTCCATTTCTGGGTCTGGTAGTACCTAACATTGTAACGTTGTACATAGGAGATAACCTCAAAAAAAGTCTGGCGCATACAGCCATTCTCGGTGCGGTGTTCCTCCTGTTCTGCGATATTCTGGGCAGGCTCATTATCTATCCATATGAAATATCAATCAGTCTCACGGTAGGCGTCATCGGTAGTGGTCTGTTTATCTACTTGCTGATGAGAAGAAAGGCGAACTAGAGATGAAGACAAAACTAACTATATTATCTATAAGTGCTGTCGCCCTCATCGTCTTGTTTATGACGTATCATGCTTTGGGAAATTGGGACTACGTTCTGCCCAGCCGGGGAAGAAAGCTGGCGGCCATTCTGATTACCGGAGCTGTGATAGCTGTCTCTACCGTAGTTTTTCAGAGCATCACGAACAATCGTATTTTGACACCAAGTATTCTCGGGCTCGATTCCCTGTACATGTTAATCCAGACATTCGGTGTATATGCCTTAGGTTCATCGAATATGACCTTTATGAATAAAAACATCAACTTCTTGTTCTCTGCATGTCTCATGGTCCTGTTTTCAGGCGTATTATATAAGCTAATGTTCCGTAGGGAAGGACAAAATATTTATTTCCTGCTGCTGGTAGGGCTGATCATGGGGACGATGTTCCAGAGCGCGTCTTCTTTTATGGAAGTGCTTATTGATCCGAACGAATTCCTGATTCTACAGGGTAAAATGTTTGCCAGCTTCAACAATGTCAGCAGTGACCTATTGATTCTCTCCACCATTGTTCTGACGCTAACTACGTTGTATTTCTTGCGATTTGTTAAGTATTTAGATGTTATTTCGCTTGGAAAAGATGAAGCCATTAATCTGGGGATCAATTATGACTATGTGGTCAAAAGGCTGCTAGTTATTGTATCTATCTACGTTTCGATCTCGACGGCTCTAGTGGGGCCAATCACTTTCTTAGGTTTGTTGGTAGCTAATGTGGGACACCAGCTGTTCCGTACCTATAAGCATGCCTATCTGATTCCTGGAACGATTCTGCTGAGCATTGTTGCGCTTGTCGGCGGGCAGTTCCTGGTCGAACGTGTTTTTGGATTCAATACTACGGTCAGTGTGATTATCAATTTTGCAGGCGGCGTCTACTTCGTCTATCTGCTGTTAAAGGAGAATAAGTCGTGGTAGAAGTTAAAAATTTAACCAAACGTTATGGCGGAGTAACCGTCGTTGATGATGTGTCTTTGTCCATTAAAAAGGGCGCAATCACCTCGTTTATCGGACCAAATGGTGCGGGTAAAAGTACACTGCTCTCCATGATCAGCAGACTTATCTCCAAAGACGCGGGAGAGGTGCTGATCGAAGGTAAGGAAATCGGTACCTGCAAAAGTAATGAGCTTGCTCGTAAAATATCGGTGTTAAAGCAGTCCAATCATATTAGCGTACGCCTCACTGTGAAGGAGCTCGTTTCTTTTGGGAGATTCCCGTATTCACAGGGGAAGCTGAGTCCTCAGGATCGGGCGTTCGTTGACGAAGCGATTGCTTACATGGATCTCCAAGAGATGCAGGATAAATATATTGATCAGCTCAGTGGAGGGCAACGCCAGCGGGCATATATTGCCATGGTTATGGCTCAGGATACAGAGTACATTCTGCTCGATGAACCGCTCAACAACCTTGATATGAAGCATTCCGTCCAAATTATGAAGGTGCTTCGCCGTTTGGTGGACGAGAAGGGGAAGACGATTGTGCTCGTTATCCATGATATTAACTTTGCTTCTTGTTACTCTGACTACATTGTTGCGCTTAAAAATGGAAGAGTAGCTTCCTCGGGTACAGCGGATGAAATTATAGATTCTGCAGTTCTTAAAGAGGTATATGACATGGACATTCCTATTGAAACTATAGGAGGCCGAAAAATCGGTGTCTATTTCTAAAAAGGTAACTATTACTATGCGGATATTATTATGACGTAACGTAAGAAGTGAAAGGCGCCAGCTTCTTAACGCATACGCGAATAATTCAAATAGCTTCACTATAAAAATTAGGGGTGAATACATTGAAGAAGAACTTATCTTTACTGATTATGACAGTATTTCTTGCGGTAATCTTGGCGGCTTGTGGCTCCAATAATGCAGCAACTTCAAATAACAACACAGCAGCGGCAGGCAATTCGGAAGCTACTACAGCACCAACAACGGAAGCTACTACAGCACCGACAGAGCTTACTTTCAAGCATGCGCTTGGCGAAACAACTATCAAAAGCAATCCGCAAAAAGTGGTTGTTTTTGACTTCGGTACACTGGATACGCTGGATAAACTGGGTGTAGAGGTGACTGGAGTGCCTCAAAGTAATGTACCGGCTTATCTCTCTAAATATAACGATGCTAAATATGAGAATGTTGGGGGTTTGAAAGAGCCTGACTTCGAAAAAATAAACAGTCTTTCTCCGGACCTGATCATCATTTCCGGCAGACAACAGGATTCTTATGAAGAATTCAGCAAAATTGCACCTACTCTGTATGTGGCTGTAGATAATGCAAACTACATGGAATCTTTTACGAATAACGTGAAAATGCTGGGTCAAATTTTTGGAAAAGAAGCAGAAGTAGAAACTGAGCTTGCGACTATCAATGATTCCATCAAAGCTTTGAATACGAAGGCAACAGCTGATGGCAAAAAAGCACTTGTTATTCTTGCGAATGAAGGGAAAATCAGTGCTTACGGTGCAGGTTCCCGTTTTGGGATTATCCATGATGTGTTCGGATTTGCACAGGCTGATGATAAAATTGAAGTATCCACTCACGGACAAAGCGTATCCTACGAATATGTAGCGGATAAGAATCCGGATTATCTGTTTGTAGTGGACAGAGATGCGGCTGTGAAGAGTGATGGCGGCGAAGCCGGCTCAGCTAAAAAAGCAGTTGAAAACGATCTAGTGAAGAACACAAATGCCTTTAAAAACGGTAAAATCATCTACTTGGATCCTAACTACTGGTATTTGTCCGGTGGCGGTTTAATATCCGTTAGCGAAATGCTCAAAGAAGTTGAAGTTGTTCTGTAAGCAGAGTAACTTGGTGAATTAAAAAGCCTGTTGGCAGGAGTAATACTCCTTGCCAGCAGGCTTTTTTTTCGCTTTTTTCCATGGAATTACTGGTATATTCATACTAGTTGCTAAATTTATCTGTAACTTTTTAGGCTGGGATACGTGGTTAGGTTAAGGGGGGAGTGCATGAAGCGAAAGTCATTGGATGAAATATATCAGATGTATGTGATGGATATTTACCGCTATTTGCGCTCCCTTTGTGGTGATCATTATGCGGCTGAAGATTTGATGCAAGAAACCTTTTATCGCGCTTATCTACATTTGGAGGATTGTAAAGAAGAGAAGATTAAGCCATGGTTGTTCCGTGTCGCTTATAACGCCTTCGTAGATTACAAGCGAAAGGAAGGCCGCAGTACAGTTCAGAGTGAGGATTATTTCAAAAAGCTTGCTCATCCAGATACCACAGAAAGCACACTGCTTCATCAGGAACGTTGGGAAGAGATGAGGATAGCAGTAGGTGAGCTACCGGACAATCAGAGAAATGCACTGCTGCTGCATGATTTTCATGGGCTGAGTTATCGGGAAGCATCGGACATTATGGATGTGGGCTTGTCCCAATATAAGATATTGATCTTTCGGGCCAGACAGAAGCTGCGTGAGGCAGAGCGGAGGAGAAATGAACATGAGTGAAGAGTTTAAGGAGAAGTTAAGAAGGTATGGCGAAGGCACTCTTGCTGATGAGGATAGGGATGAGGTTGAACGTGAGCTAGAGAAAATGGAAGCTTACCAGGCCTATCTGGATGAACTGATGGGCGAAGAAAAGCCGGCTTCAGATGAGGAGAAGAGCATAAAATTCGGAAAGGGTAAAAGAAACAGACCCGGCAAAGAAAAAAAGATCATCCGCCGTGGCAAGTGGAAAGCACGTATATCAAATACTTTGACGGTGATTTCTGCATTTTTGATTTTTTTGATCGTCAGCAGTATCATCACAGCGGTATTTTATGGCACTGGAGAAAGAGGAGAGACTTACCGTGATGTCGTTTCTTCCGCAATTGCTGTTTCACAGCCGAATACAATCGTCCATTTGAGTAGCGATTCCGGACCGTTTTTTAGTATGAATCTGCAGGGTGAAATAATAAAACAAATTGGTGACGCGCGGATTAATGTTGGAGATTATTCGATGAAGTTTCTATTAGGCTGGCCCAGAATATATAGTTATTCATGGACATATGAACGCAGTGGGACAGGTAATTACTTT
Organism: Paenibacillus sp. FSL R10-2778; assembly: GCF_038593035.1. Lineage (NCBI taxonomy): Bacteria > Bacillati > Bacillota > Bacilli > Caryophanales > Paenibacillaceae > Paenibacillus > Paenibacillus sp. FSL R10-2778. The sequence continues at coordinate 1,397,275 of NZ_CP151956.1, forward strand.
ATCTATCCCACTGAGAACCAGTCTGCAGAAAATAGGATGGATGACAGCAGTGAGTGGGAAAAACTAGAAAAGCTCCCTGAAGGTACGGTAGGAGAAGCCTATTTGTCTTTTGAACAATTTTTTACGACAGATGAGCTATTGAAGAAGTTTCAGCATAAAAATCTTGAGCTTTTATGGTTCGCAGCAGATACAGGTCCAAGGACACAAGAGCCAGTAATAAATGATCCCTTAGGATTTCCAAGTACGCCCATCTGGCATGCCGATGATATGAAGGTGACACAAGAGTCAAAGAAAAAGTGGGGTTGGTTTGGAGGGGTGACTAGCCGCACGAGTGTTTCTCCATCTGTTGACTCATATGGGGATGGTGAACTTCGTAATGCGAACTTCCTTAAGACACTGCACTTAATGCAGGAGCATAAATCGATCGCCAACAAGGTAATTCCGTTTATTGATCTGGATGACTCCATTAGTTATCTGGAGAAGAACGGAGTTAGGCTGTATGGAGCTGTCGTAACCGGTCCGGTTAAAGAACTGCTCAAGTTAAAGGAAGAAAAATGGGTCAGCAATATTCATGTTGAAGAAGTAAGATTATGGAATTGGCGGGATAGAGAGAACTGAATTGGGATGCTAAATACTGTAGAAGGTAGTAAGCGTAAATGATTTCTTCGTAATTCTTTAATGGCAGCCGGATATGCCCTGTGTTAGTGGGGTGTACCCGGCTTTTCTGTGTGGGAGAAGTCACAGAACTTGCTTCTCGTTTAAGCAAATCGTACAATTATTTGAATATGAGATGAGTATGATAGATTAGGAGCTGAGTTATATGAAAGTAGGCGTGGTATCAGATACACATATGACAAGAATGGCTAAGTCTCTGCCCAAAGCACTTGTTGCTGAATTCCGGAATGTAGACTTGATTCTACATCTTGGAGATTGGGTGAGTATGGGAATCTACGATTTGTTGGCTGAATTGGCTCCAGTGGAAGGGATTGCTGGGAATAACGATGGAATAGAGATCATCGAGCGTTTCGGGGAGCGTAAGCTGCTAACGCTTGAGGGAGTCCGGATCGGAATGGTCCATGGTCATACGCCACACTCCCGCAAAGGAACGGACGGGAATGCGCTGCTTGCTTTTGCGAACGATAAGGTGGATTGTATTTTATTCGGTCATTCGCATCAGCCTTTATTGCGGGAAGAGAATGGGATTCTGCTCTTTAATCCAGGATCGCCAACAGATAAACGACGTGAGAAACTGTATTCCTTCGGAATTTTGGATATCGAAGAGGGTAAAGTAAGTGCCCGCCATGTGTTCTACGATTCCAAAGAATAAGAATAATTGTCCAAATGATCTGGCGTTCGCTCCATGGTGCACGGTACGGCTGAAATATACAATAACGTTAAAACGGCCCAAGCCGGAAAGTGAGCGTTGAGGATGAACAACTATCGTATTGAACGTGTGATCTATGATGATTTGGAACGGCTTATCCCATTGTTTGATGAGTATCGGGTATTTTATGGGGTAGTCTCTGATCTGGATGGCGCACACGCTTTTTTATCAGATCGGTTGAAGCTGAACGAATCGGTAATCTTTATTGCGGTGGAGGGAGAAGGCGAGGAGAAACGAGCGTGGGGCTTCATTCAGCTCTATCCCTCTTTTTCATCGGTCTCTATGGAGCGTCTCTGGATATTGAATGATCTATATGTAACTACAGAACTGCGAGGACATGGGCTCGGCTCCAAGCTGCTGGAAAGTGCCATAGCTCATGCGCTCGCAACTAATACCAAGGGCTTGTCCCTGACAACAATGACGGCGAATGTGGGGGCACAGCGTTTATATGAAGCGCATGGCTACATTCGCGATGATGATTTTTATACCTATAACCTTTTTTTCTAAAGCTAGAGAGAAAGACGAGTAAGGGGCGTTAAAGTGGATACAAGTAATAAGCTGGCAATCTTTTTTGACCTTGATGATACCTTATATGATCATTTGGTTCCTTTTAAAGAAGCGGTGCGTCAAGTGCTTAGACCGGATGAGAGCAGTCTGGACTTTGCGGAATTATTTTATAAAGTAAGACATCATAGTGATGTATTATGGCCTATGTATTTACGTGGAGAAATTCCGCTGGAGGAGACTAGGGTACGCCGATTGGAGCTTGCTTTTGCAGAGTATGGTTTACAGCTCGATCGTGATCAAGCCACGGCGGTACAAGCGGCATATATTGGCCGTCAGTACACCATTCAAATGATAGATGGAGTCCGGGAGCAATTGGAAAGGTTCATTACTGCTGGTCATAAAGTAGGCATCATTACGAATGGACCCAAGGATCATCAAATGAAAAAGATTCGCGGATTAGGTCTGGATCAGATGATCCCCGAGGAGATGATTTTTATTTCTGACGCTGTAGGTCTGGCCAAACCAGATCCGCAACTCTTTTTGCATGTGAATCAGAAGTCTGGCACTTCACCAGACCATTCACTTTATATAGGTGATACCTGGGCTAACGATGTAGTAGGAGCGCTTGCGGCTGGCTGGAAGGTCTGCTGGTATAATCCGAGAGGCAGACAGCCGGCTACGGATCATAAGCCTAGTTATATTTTCACGAATTATAAGGAATTTAGCGAGTTGCCTTTGGTGCTGCAAAAATCTTGATCGGGAATTAATTAGGGAGGTTTTCCCTGATTATCAGGCTGCTGGGCGATGAATATCCCTCAGCCATGCCAAAAAACCTTTATCCACAACAAAAGAGCTTGCCTCCCAAAGCCAACAACGGCTTTATGGGGGCAAGCTCTATTTCATTTAATCAGCGAAGCTGTACGTAGGGTCAGTCAGATTCATTCTTTCTTTAATGCCTGGTGTGGCGTAGATTTTGTTGTTATCGGTAATAAAGAAAGCTTCTACATCTTCAGGTAACGACTCCAGATATTTCATGCCTTCTTCGATCCCCATCAAGAATACCCCAGTGGACAAAGCGTCCGCATCTGTTGCATTAGGGCTCATAATGGTCAAGCTTTTGAGACCGTTCTGAGAAGGGTAACCTGTGCGTGGATCAAGAATATGGTGGTAACGAACATTGTCTTGCATAAAATAACGTTCGTAAACACCAGAAGCATCGATGACCTCATCTGCGATTTTAATCGTTCCTAGCTGTGTGCCGCGGCTTTGGTCAGGGTCTTGCAGACCAATATTCCAATCCGTTCCGTTTGGTTTCGTACCTAACGCAATAATACTGCTGCCACCGAGGTTGATCATTGCACTGTTAAGGCCTTGCTCTTTTAAATAATCAGCGATACGGTCAGCAGCATACCCTTTGCCGATACCTCCAAGATCCAGTACCATATTTTCCTTCAATAGCTTCACGGTCTTAGCAGCTTCGTCAATTTCAACGTCCCTGTAATTGGTTAGGCTCTTGGCTGCATCGATAGCTGCTGGATCAGGGACTTTATCCCCGCCACTACCGATGTTCCAGAGGTCGATCAGCGGACCAATCGTGGGATCGAATAGCCCGTCCATTTCTTTTGCATATTGCACCGATTGTTTTACAACATCTAAGGTCTCGTCCGAAACGACAACCGCTTCTTTTCCTGCTGCTTGATTGACTGCGTAAACCTCGCCGCCTTCTTTTGTACGGCTAAGCTCCATATCCATTCGCTCCAGCATTTGCTGGATATCATCCATATTTTTTTGGGCTACATTTTCTCCGAACACTTTGATATTCACGACCGTGTCATAGATATAAAAGGTCTGTGAGAGTGACTTGGCTTCGCCTTTTCCTGAAGCTGTTGCGCCACCCGGTGTTTCCGTCGCTTTGTCATCCTTATTTTTAGTAATTAGCCAAGCGCCGACAGCTATGACGACGATGAGGATAACAACGAGGATCAACGTCGTTTTTTTGTTCTTGAACATATTCCACCATCCATAAAGTTAGTTTCTAAAACACATTATTACTATCATACCCTAGATCAGAAGTTGATGGAAATTAATTTCATGGCATATTTAGGTACAACTCCGTCTGCACGAAAAAAAAGCCCCGCAATCTGATTCGGAGCAACGCTGTGGATATAGAGGTAACTATTAAGCTAATCTAGCATGTATTCACGGTATTTGTTTTTACGAGGATTCATTACGAAAAGGATTCCCTTGGCATAACCGCTAACGGCTTTGAAATTTCGTTTGAGAGTTTCTTTGCCTGTCAGACAGGTTAACGTCCAGATCAATGCGGCATAATTCATAGGGGGTGCTTTACGTAAGTTGAGCAGATAATAATGATTGATGGCAGTAGCTCTTGCAACAACGCCCGCCTTATCCCGAGAACCCGGCGACTCATGATGAATGATTTTCATAGCCGGGTTAATGACAAGCTTGCCATAACGGCTAGCCAAATGGGACAAGTAAATATCTTCGGCAATGGAGTAACTTGTCATCCAGGGATAGGGTTTCATATCTTGTAATGCTGAGCGCCGGAATGACATATTACAGCCGTGAAAAAAATCTGTCTCAAAAACCTGCTCCTTCTCTCCCCACAGGAATAGGGAGCCTGCAAACATGCTTGGGGATAATCTGCCCGGGGATCCGGACATTTGTCCGGTCAGCATGCCAAACAGCCGGCCCGGTTTGCTGCTGCGCATGCCTTTTGCCACACCGCCTACACCGACAATTGAATCGTCCGCTGCATAAGTATCAAGTAATCGTCGAATATATAAGGAATCATCTAATTCTGCATCATCGTCTAAATGAAGCACAATTTCAGCATTTACTAGTCCAAGTGACTCATAACGGGAAAGCCAGAGTCCCGGATTAGTCTTACGATGATATCGAAACTCAGCCTGTGGCAATTTGTTCAGTATGTTACGATAATAGGTTAATCTTTCTTCAGGAATCTCACCGTCATCCACAATCCAGAGCTCGATGGAGACATTCTCTAGCTGTGTCTGCTTGCTAATAGACTCTATGCACACTGTAAGGTCGTTTATACGGTTACGGGTAGGTATCACTATAGATACATCATGCATATGGGGATCTCCCTTCGGAATTTCTGGTGTTAACTTTATTCTATCTGCCCTGAAGGGGAGCGTATATACCACTTTCGTTTACTTTTTGCTTTAACATTCACGTCTATAAATGTTATTTTAATAAAAGTTAAGTTTGTAATTTTGAGTTTTTAACTATATAATAGTAAGTGACGTATATTTAGTTATTACTCTTATATAGCAGCTACAAATTATCAATAATATTAGGAGGTTTTTTCGTGAGAATAGATATCTGGTCCGATTATGCATGTCCTTTTTGTTATATTGGCAAAAGACGGTTGGAGAATGCGCTAAGCCAATTCCCGAACCGTGATCAAGTGGAGGTAGTATTCCGTAGCTTTCAACTGGATCCACATGCAGAGGTAAGTACAGACAAGAGTATTCATGAGCTGCTGGCTACCAAATACGGGATGACCGTCGAAAAGGCAAAAGCAATGAACGCACAACTAGCGGAGCAAGCTAAAGATGTGGGCTTGGAATTTAATTTTGATACAGTGAAGCATACCAACACTTTTGACAGTCACCGACTGAGTCATTTTGCAAGCACAAAGGGAAAAGGTGCAGAAATGTCCGAACGTCTGCTGCGTGCCTACTTTACGGATTCATTAAATCTTGGAGATCGCAGTGTACTGGCTTCACTCGCTGCTGAAGTAGGTCTGGATCAAGCGGAAGCTGCGGCAATGCTGGAAACGGATGCTTTTGCGAATGAGGTTAATGGCGATATTGAAGAAGGAAGCCGTCTTAATATTACCGGTGTACCTTTCTTTGTATTCAACAATAAATATGCTTTATCTGGTGCACAACCAGGTCCTGTATTTACAGAGGTACTGGATACTGTGTGGGCGGAGGAACAAGCAGGGCCAACATTACAAGTGGTTGGTAAGGGGAATTCTGAAGTATCCACCGATGATGGCTGCGCAGATGGATCTTGCAATATTTAAAGTTTGGATTCGAGTAAAACAAAAGAGCTGAGGGAGCCTTCAGCTCTTTTTTGTTTCGATAAAACTGTTCTTTTGTTGCTTCCCACACTCAAAAACAAGCGCTCCCGATATCCGGAAGCGCTCGCTGCTGATTGTTGTTTTATCTGAAAGATGTAACAAAGCTTGAGAATAGTGTACGTACATCGTATTGATATTGGTTGATTGGCTCGATAGGCCGTTCGATACCAAGTAGAGTATATACCGCAATTCTCGCTGCTCTCACGGAGTATTCTTCAGTGAATACAACGTCATCTGGAATTTCACAGAATTGTCCAATAAAGGCCAGGTTCGTGGAACCCTCAGGGACAACTTTTGGTCTGTCACTATTGAGTCTAGGCATGAACTGTGAAGTGATATAAGGCATCATGCAAGGAATACAGTTGGCGGTAGCCATGATCTCGTCCTTATATTCTTCAAAGTGAAGATGACCGATCAATTCTTGCATGATTTCTTCGCCGGTACAATCACACATTCTCTTTTTCACGAAATCCCCAACTTTGTCTGGATACAGTCCGTAACCCCAGAACACTTTAACATGCTCAGGTTGATTGCGGAAATGCGGTTGGTAGGCCAGTACAACGGACATAAACCAGCTCGAATCCTTGAATGTGACCAAAGCGCCTGTGCCGGCACGGTTACGTGTGAAATTTTCCATCAGATCGAAGAATTTGGAGTCATGGAAAGTTACAGTAAAGGACTCCCATTTCGAACCGTCTACATGATCATCGAACGAAGAAGGATTGCCAAGACTTGGTTTCTTGGAAGCGATGTTTTCCCATAATTTCCACGAGCTTCCCTTGCCGTTAAGGCGTGGAGCAGAAGTCATAGAACCAAGGCTGGAGCCTTCGGTCATAGAACCGTTTGTGATAATCACGAGATCATCTTCTTTTACATCAATCACATCTTTGACACCTTCGCGCACTACATTCATTTGGGTTACGGTAATTCCGTCACCTTTTTTGAACTGCAGATCAGTCACTGTACATTTCAGTGTGAAATCGACACCAAATGGTTCAAGATATTTGTGCAAAGGCAGAATGATGGAATCATATTGGTTATAAGGAGTGCGGGTTACACCTTCCAGTGTTTGAATTCTTGGGAATTCATGGAAGAAACGGAGCATATATCTTTTAAACTCTACAGCGCTGTGCCAAGGTTGAAATGCAAAAGTAGTAGCCCACATATACCAGAAGTTTGTTGTGAAAAAGTGAGGGGCGAACCAGTCGTTGATACGCGCTTTCCCCATTTTATCTTCTGGTGTAATAATCAGCTTGCCCATAGCGAGACGATCAGCCATATCAAAACCCATGGACAATACATCTTCTACTTTGCCGTCTTTATTTACTAGTCTGGCGTTTGAGTGTGTTGGATTAGCGGTATCAAAAGCAATAATTTCATCCCGCACAGACAACCCCGGACGGTCGACAGAAGGAATCGTTGTTAATAGTTCCCAGAGATTTTCATAAGCTTCATCGTTGAGCATACGGCCGCCGCGGACAACGTAACCATGTTCAGCGTCACCTGCGCCGTCATTGCTACCACCAAGAATCTTCATCTCTTCAATAATGTGAATGTTTTGTCCCGGAAAATCACAGTCTCTGACCAGGTAAGCAGCGCCCGCTAGGGATGCAATTCCGCCACCGACAAAATAAACCTGTCTATTACCGTACTCTTTTTTCACAATGGTCGCCTCCAAGTAGTTGTTTAAATAATCACACTCTTAATGTAAACCAACTCCTATTTTGAAGGTATAATCAAACTCTTTAGAGTGTCTGGATTTTTGTCATTATGGGTGATCTGTCTAGTTTTTAGACAAAAAAAACCGCTGCAACCAAAGGTTACAACGGATGGTTCTCATATTTGTGTAAAGCTTTCAGAAAATTTCCTTCAATTAGATCACTTAGCTTCTCAATCATATGGTGCGGTTGTTCCTTCATGCCTTCTCTCATCCACTGGATGATTAGGCCTGTGAAGGCGAGCGTATAGAAATTGGCTATAAAATGCTTGTCTTCTTCGCAAACCTCCATCCCGGAGGACAGCTCGTTTATAACCCCCATGATGAGATCGTTTGTCACCTCGTACAGATATGCATCCAGGTGATTTCTGCCTAGTGAATTTAGCGTGTTACAGCAAAAGGATTTATTCCGCTCAATATAGCAGAAGATTCTATAAAAACCGTCCGTCCAAGTGCTGTAGCTGCGATACTGGGCGAGGCTTTCGACAGCCTCAGTCTTATAGATCCAACCTAGCAAATCAAATATATCCTGAAAATGATAATAAAAGGTTTGTCTGTTTAGTCCGCAATGGTCCACTAGTTGTTTAACAGTAATTTTATTGAGCGGTGTATGCTCCATTAGTTCTTTTAAAGAATGGGACAATGCATTTTTGGTTAGAAAAGAATTGGACAACAGCGTTTCACCTCTTCCATTCAAGACTTCGATGCTCGCGTATACAGCAGACGAATACCTTCCGCTAATAAACCCAGTGCAAATCCGGCACATGAAAATAAGGAAAATGCGAGGAAGCCTGCGAGATCCTCCCAACCGGACATCTCTTTGTAGGTGTAGCCCAGCATAAATGCCGCGCCTATGATTATTCCCGCCGTACTAAATACCCAGAGCAGACGTGCTCCGAGCCAGCCTAAAGTGTTGACGATGCCTGCCACTACTACGGAAAAAAGAGCAAAGCGCAGTAAGAGTGTGGTATCCATTTCTTGGGCCAGCATCACAAATCGGTGCAGAGGGAAGAGAAGCCATAGCAGAATGGCATAAACGGTCATCCAGAGAAACCAACTTTTACTTTTGGCAGCAGGCAGGAATTTCATTTCATGCACACCTCTTTTCCCATAGTTCGAACGTTAAAAAGTAGGAATTATACCGTGAAGGATTCCAGTTCTTCCGCACTTTGCAGCAGGTGGCTTAGCAGGTTTGGAATGTCCTCCATTTGTTCTTCTGTAAGTTGTCTTTTGAATTGCAGCTCGATGCAGTTATTGTAAGTTTCACTTTCCTGGCCATATATGAAGCTTAAAGATTGCACAGGCTGGAAATCAGGTCCCCAGATCGCTTTTAGAATACTGTCTATCGCCTGACATTCACTAGGAATATCTTCGACTTCCATATAAAAACGAAGTGAAAGATTACAGCCGGGATCCGTATTAGGAACCTCCATGATTTCATCGCTGAGATCTTTCGTGGTCGAAGTGAGCAGGATTTCGGCGGTTACTTTCCTGCCTGCAGTTAATTGGAAGGAGAGACTGAACTCTCTGGACATCAGCGCCATATTCAGAAGGTCGGAGCGATCCGTAACCACCAGTATTCCGTCTAAATTATCGTAGTCATAAATCTGGTTCTCAAAGGCGATCTTAATATTATCGAAAACAGTAGGGTGGAACAATAAGGGCACCTTCTTTGTTTATTTATATTGTAACATGATGTGATAGGAAGTTAAAAAAAGACGCCCAGGACCAAATGGACCGGGCATCTTGTGTAGAAGTTACAGCTTCCCATAAGGGGGAAGGCTCGTCAGTCGTGGGTATACGTTCAATTCTTAGTTTGTAGGCGCAGGCGCAGTATATTTCAGGAACGTCTTCGGAATCGGGCTCTCAAAGGTCATCAGTTCTCCAGTGGTTGGATGAATAAAAGAGAGCACTCGAGCATGTAGACCAAGTCTTCCTACCGTTTTGGTCTCTGCCCCATATTTCTTGTCACCTGCGATAGGGTGGCCGATATCTGCCATATGCACCCGAATCTGATTTTTTCGTCCGGTTTCGAGCTTAACCTCTAGCAAGGAAAAATGGCGGTTAGCCTGAATAAGCTTATAATGTGTAATTGCATGTAGTCCATCGCCTTCATGAGGACTGGAATACATTTTAAGGGTTGAGGTTTCTTTGAGCCAAGAGCTTATCTTGCCTTCAGGTCTTTTAACCGCGCCTTCGACGAGCGCTACGTAAGAACGTTCCTTCACAGTATCTTTCCACGTAGTTTGTAATGCCTGCTGAATCCGTTCGCTTTTGGCAAACATCATTACGCCTGAAGTATCTCTGTCCAAACGGTGTACGACAAAAATCCGATTTTTTGGATTGCTAACACGGACATGCTCCATAAGCTGGCGGTAAGCCGTCAATTCATTTTCTTCCGCAGTGGCGATAGATAGCAGTCCAGCATCCTTTTGAACAATAATCAGGTCATCATCCTCATGAACGATTTTAAGTCCGATCATCTCTGCTGTTTGTACAGGCTTCTCTTGATCAATAGTAACGTTTTGACCCGGATGCAGTTGGAAATTATGCTGTGTAACTACCTTATCATTCACCGACACTTGTCCACGCGATAGGATGGATTTAATCGCATTTCGTCCGCGACCCGTGACGTGGGTGAGTAAGAAGGGCAACAGTTCAGAAGGTTCGTTTACAGTAAAAGACTTGGGTGCTGCGGTTGTTTTAGTTTTATGGTTAAGCTTGCCAGTAGGCTTGCTGTGAGAACGAGTACCTCTTTTGGCTGTTTCTTTAGGATTTCTTCTTGAGTTCATGGATGCATTCTCCGTCCTTTAATATTGTACTCCTCAATATACCATGGGCTGTGAAGAAATACTATGGAGAGGGCAGGCTTGCTGGTTTGGTTTGTAAATGCTCATAGATAGAACAGCTGGGCTAATCCAAGAAGCAGGAATAAACCGAGATATACCCAGCCTAATATGCGGGCATATTTCTTTTCCCGGTGCATGGCATTGACTGCATATATTTTAGTATCCACAGTAAGCAACAGAACACTGGAGATCAGCAGCGCAACAATTACGTAGGTTAGCTGGTGATAGAGCATAGTAGAGCCTCCCATAAACGTCATTTAATTTTGTTTAAGACCTACTCTGTCGATGTGAGTTTTCAACTTAACTTCAATACTGAGATTGGAATACTGCTGCTCCCAGTCATGTTTGTCACGAATATTGGCTTTCCAGTAGGAGGGAGCATATGCACGAATATATTCACCCATGCCAAAGACATCGGAATGCGCTTGTTGAGTTTCTTTGATAAGGTGGTTGAAAATACCGATCACTCTCTTTTGAAAAATATCTTCAATCTTTTCTAAAGAACGGCTGGAATCGATAGGGATATCACTACGTAAATGCTCATCTAGAGCCGCCTCTAAAGTGAGGTTATAGGTGATGTGAGGTTTGCCCTCTTTGAAATGAACCTTCACCCTCGTGAACCGGTCGTTGACCTTGAGCATCACCGGACCGAATTCATCAGCATAAAAAAGATCGGAGTATCCCCCGGGATTAATGCCCTTCATGGACATATATGCGCCAATCTCAATCGGAATCGTCGATCCGACCATCACTCCACCACTAAAGTAAGCTAGGCCTTTAATCATGATATTGTCTTCCTGATGTAATGAGACGTAAGGCAGATAACCACTTTCGCCCCATTTGGATTCTGCTGACCAGAATACACCTATATAATCAGCGGGGAATTTTCCTGATGTTACTGCTTTTTCCATGGTGGAGAGGATGTAAAGGGTCGGCACTCGCTGCAGCGGAGGATTAATATTCATAAATTTAGCAGCCTCCCCTTCGGATACTAGCAGCCAGGTCCGGCGACGAACTTCTGGATTTCGCCGCAAATAATCATTTAAGTCATTCATGCTTTTTTTTGCTATGTCCTCACTAATAATAATCACTCGTAAATGAATTAGATAACGTGGATCAGAAATTTGCTGCTGTAAATTGTTCATGGCGTCATCTAAGGTGTACCCGTACACTTCTACGACCCATACTGGATTTTGATTCACGCCTCCGCCTTCTCCCCCACTGCCTGGTCCGAGTGGAACTCTTCCCGGAACCGCAATTTGGGCGGTCACACGGATTTTGGTAAGGTTAATATTTGCGCTTTTAAGATGAGTGGTTTGATCATCATTTATTTTGCTGTCTGGAGGGACGGAATCAATGGATAACCCTAGTACCAATGCACGGTCTTCTATTTCAAGCTGGTCCCAGCACCCTGAGAGTAAGCCAGACATGAGTGAGAGAATAAATATAAGAACTACACGCTTGTAAATTTTTTTATTCATGAGGAATGGCTCCTTTATTTCGGATTAGAGAGACTAACCATAATAAAAGAGGATAGAAGGTCAAAAAAATCAAACCGATTATCGCTGTAATGCTAGCAAATGAATAGACCTGAAATATATTTCTCGGCAAAAGTGAAAAAGTGATGATAAGTGGAAGTAAGAAGCTGGATATTAGGCGGTGATCCTTGTGCCGCAGCACTTGTTGCAGAGAGTATGCAGCTAAGTAGTAGTTCGTAAAGATGGAAGTGAATATAGAAACCACCCAAATTATTATAAAAAGAGCATCAAACCGTTCTAAAAGTCCTGCGCCGATGGATATGGAGCGAGCTGCTTCTAAGGTTGGATAGGAAAGTAATTTGGTTTCTTGAGCTCCAAACATGCCTAAAGTGACCCAAACGATCATTACATAAATGAATCCAATGATACAAAGCGCAACAGTGCCTGCTTTAAGGATCTGTTGAGGTTTTTTCATTAAAGGAACCAGCAGGATGATGACAAATGTGCCCTGATAAAGGCCAGCGGATGTAATCGTTCCTTTGGAAAAGCTTGAAAAGGTGGTCTGATTTCCGGTGAGGGGTAGCAAGTTTAGAACGTCAACATTTTTCATAGCTACCAAGGCAATTGCTATAACTGATAATAGAATAAAAGGTAAATAGAAAACATGAACATAAGTGAATTTCACAATATTTCTTCGGATTGATAAGGCAACCAGTAGGAGCATTAAGAGAATTACTGCTTCGATGGGTGTCTTTTTAAAGACAACCGCAACACATACTTCTCCGAATTGGCGCATGGTGATCCCGGCAGAGAAAGCAAAAAACAAAGAAATAAAAATGGAGAAAATATCCGCGAGCCCAGTTCCGAGAAGACGGCGGCTGAATACGAACAACGTTTCGTTCGGGAATTTTCGGCAGACAGCTGCTGTAAACCAGCAACCCAAAAAAGCAACAGGTACACCAGAAGCAGTCACGAGCGGTGCACCACTGTCTCCGGCTTCAGCCATATAACGAGGAATACTTAAGATTCCTATTCCTATAATCGTACTGACGATTACAGCCATGACTTGGATCGTTGTTATGGGGCGGTTACTATTCATCAGCTTCACTTTTCTCCTTAAAAATCAGATCGGTATGCATTTTCGGGATATCCTTAGCAAGAAGATCAGGATCAGGTGTATTAAGAAAGCTTGGGCGGCTTCGCATCCACCATAAAGGTACCCGAACGATACTATCCTTAAGGTCCTTCCATATCGTAGGGACAAAGGGGGTCATGTAGGGAACGCCAAAAGATTCCAGGAATAACAAGTGGTTGATAATAACAATAGTGCCCAGCATTACTCCGTACAGGCCAAAGCAGCCTGCCAATATGATCAATGGAAATCTAAGCATTCTTGAAGAGATTGCGGCATTGTAAGCGGGTGTGGCAAAAGACCCTATGGTCGTTATAGCGACAACAACTACGGTAGTTGGACTCGCCAGACCTGCTGCTACGGCTGCCTGACCAATGACAAGCACACCTACAATAGAAAGAGCCCCGCCAATCATTTGCGGTAGGCGAATGGTTGCTTCGCGCAGCACCTCCATGAAGACTTCCATAATCAGAACTTCCAATACGGCTGGAAAGGGTACGCCAGCTCTTGCACCTGTTATTGCTACGGCGAACTCTGTCGGCAGTAGCTCAGGATTGAAAGAGATAATGGATACATATAAGGCAGGGAAGAAAAGGGAAAATAATAATGCGATCAAGCGGATCATTCTTAGGAGGCTTCCTACGATAAAACGTTCCGTATAGTCATCCATCGTCTGAAAGAATTGATTGAAAAGTGCCGGGACGATGAGGCAGAAAGGTGAGCCATCTACAAGGATGATGACTCGTCCTTCTAATAAAGAGGCTATAGATTTATCCGGACGTTCGGTTGGCTGAACCTGTGGAAACGGGGAAAGGGGATGATCCTCTATAAATTGCTCGATATACCCCGCATCAAGGATGCCGTCTACATTTATTGCTGATAATCTCTTCATCACCTTTTGAACTAGCCCTGGATCGGCTATTCCTTCGATATAACAAACAGCTACTTTTGAGCGCGTCCGTACGCCAAGAGGGGCAGTTACTACACGAAAATCCGGCGTTTGTAGTCGATAGCGAAGCAAAGAGATATTGGATTCTAAATTCTCTATAAACCCATCACGCGAACCGCGTATAACTTGTTCAGTTTGAGGTTGCTCAATGCTACGATGCTCAATTTTACGCAGATTGAAGTAAAGTGCCTGATCCATTCCATCTATGATTAGAACTACATTTCCATCCAACAAGACGGAGACTAGAGTATTTAGGTCCTTAGTGCGGTTACCTTGTGTGACTTGTACCGTCATACTCCAGATGTAATCAGGTAAATCCTTTAGATCTTTTGGAATTTCTGAGTGGTCGGAGGAAACATTCATTAATGGCTTTAAAACATAGTTCTGAATTTGATTCTGGTCCACCACAGAAGAAAAAAAGATAATAGCCGCATCATATCTACCGTATACCTTGAAGTTACGGACAATAAGGTCGCTGTCTTCTCCAAAGACTTGTCGAATGAAGCTTATATTGCTCTTCAGGCTGGAATCCAATGGCTTTACCGGACGATTGTCCTGGGCAGAGGACTCTTTACGTGCAGGCTTTTGTTTAAAGGAGGTATATTTTTGTTTCCAATTTTGCACGGTCGCTCCACCTTTCTATGAAATCACGCTTATTAAAGCTTGGCTTAAAAGAAGACCTTTTATGTAAATATTTCAAAAGAAGAACAGGGTGATGATAGTTAAGAAGTGTTGCTCATTACACCATTGACCGCTAAACTAAAGATAGAAACGCCTAAGGAGTTATGAGAGATATGAAGATGCAAGCACCTACTATTGAACAGGCGCAGGCTGAGCTGCAAAAATATTACGGTTATCCAGACTTTCGGGATGGCCAGAAAAAGATTGTTCAGAACTTGCTGGAAGGACGCGACACACTGGGAATCCTCCCTACGGGTGGCGGGAAATCGATCTGTTATCAGGTTCCTGCACTGCTCCTGCCAGGGCTGACACTGGTAATATCACCACTGATCTCGCTGATGAAAGACCAGGTGGATGCGTTAACTACTGCGGGTATTCCGGCAGCCTTTATTAATAGCACGTTAAGCGGAAAAGAAGTGAATGAGCGGATTCGGGCTGCCCGGCGGGGCGATTTGAAGCTGCTCTATGTTGCGCCCGAAAGACTTGAGCTGGACTGGTTCCGTCTGGAAATGGCTGAGCTGTCTATTTCCTGCGTGGCTGTTGATGAAGCGCACTGTGTATCCCAGTGGGGACATGATTTCCGGACAAGTTATCTGTCGGTATCTCCATTTGTAGATGAGCTGCCTAAACGTCCGATCCTGGCAGCATTTACCGCCACGGCGACGCCGGAGGTTATGGAGGATATGGTCCGGCTGCTGCGCTTGCGCGAGCCGGGTATTTTCATGACGGGGCTAGGAAGAGATAATCTGGCAATGTCCGTGCTGCGTGGAGAGAACAAGCGGGAGTTCGTTATGGATTATGCGGCTACGCATTCTCACCAGCCGGGGATTGTATATGCGGCAACCCGCAAAGAAGTAGATGATCTGTATCAGAGGCTGCAAGCTTCTGGCATAGCGGCAGGTCGCTATCATGCGGGTATGAACGACCAGGAGCGGGCAGATAGCCAGGAAGGGTTCCTCTATGACGATATCCGGGTCATGGTGGCTACGAATGCCTTTGGGATGGGGATTGATAAATCCAATGTCCGGTACGTAATTCACTACAATATGCCCAAAAATATGGAAGCTTATGTTCAGGAAGCAGGTCGTGCTGGACGTGACGGGGAGCCGAGTGAATGTATTTTGCTGTTTAGTGCGCAGGATATTATGACGCAAAAGTTCCTGATCGAGCAGAATCCACAGGATACTGACCGTAAAGCTAACGAATATCGCAAGCTTCAGCAAATGATTGATTATTGCTATACTACTCGCTGCTTGCGCAGTGCCCAGCTGGATTATTTCGGGGAAGAGCATGGGGACAAGCCATGTGGTATCTGTAGCTCATGTACGGATGAACGAGAGCTAGTGGATATGACCGTCGATGCGCAAAAGATCTTCTCCTGCATCCACCGCATGCGGGAGCGTTATGGTGTAGCCTTGGTGGCATCTGTGCTGAAAGGCTCGCGCAATCAAAAGGTGATGCAGTACGGCTTCGATAAGCTGCCCACACATGGGGCGATGTCGAGCCGGACGGAGAAGGAAATCTCAGAGAGTATCAATGTGCTTATCTCAGAAGGGTATCTTGGCTTGTCGGAAGGCCAGTACCCTGTAGTACGGCTTCAGCCTCTGGCTGCCGAGGTCCTGCGCGGACAGCGTGAGGTGATGCAGCGTGTGGCACGGCCTTCGCGGACAGGTACAACATCTGGTACGAGAGTTCGTAGCCGGGGGCATGACCTGTCGCCATCAGCCGTCAATGAGACTGTCTTTGAGCAGCTGCGTCTTATCCGGCGTGAATTGGCAGGACGCGAGCATGTGCCGTCGTACATTATTTTTAATGATGCCACGCTGCGTGAGATGAGTGTGGTTTGCCCGCAGACCGAAGCGGAAATGCTGAGGGTAAAGGGTGTTGGGGAAGTGAAATACCGGAAGTACGGTAAGGCATTCTTAGAGTTTTTTCAAAATGAAATGTAGAAAAGGTCGTGTAGCATGAAAATCGTCCTGACCACGTTAAACGCCAAATATATTCATACCTCACTCGCAATCCGCTTGTTAAAAGCGTACAGTGAGCATGAATTTAAGGATATTCATTTGGCAGAGTACACCATCAAAGATCCCGTGATGAATATTGTGTCCGACTTGTTTCAGAAACGGCCAGATGTGATTGGTTTCTCCTGTTATATCTGGAACATCGAAGAGACGCTGAAGCTGATTGGTATTCTTAAGCAAGTGATGCCTGAAGTTACGATTGTTCTCGGAGGACCGGAAGTTTCGTATGAGCCGCTTCATTGGATGAAAAGAGAAGCTGGCATTGATTTTATAGTTAATGGAGATGGGGAAGAGACGTTCCACCATTTGCTGCAGGAGCTAAGGGATGATCGTAAGTTTCACTTTGTGTATGGAGCCGCTTATCGCAAGGGAGAGGAGATCATTGTCAATCCACCACGTCCCAAAAGCGATCTGAATACGCTGCCTACGCCGCATCGTTTTTCTGAGGATATTCCAGATTTGAGTAAACGTATTGTTTATTTTGAGACAAGCCGCGGGTGCCCATTTAACTGCCAGTTCTGTTTATCCAGTATTGAGGTAGGCGTACGTTATTATGATATTGAACGAGTGAAATCTGATCTGCTCTATTTAATACAGAATGGCGCCAAAATCATTAAATTTCTGGATCGTACCTTTAATATCAACCGCAACTATGCGATGGAAATGTTTCAATTCCTGATCGATAATCATCAAGGCTGCGTGTTTCAGTTCGAAATTACCGCAGATATCATGCGGCCGGAAGTTCTGGATTTCCTATCTAAGAATGCGCCTCCGGGTATTTTTAGATTTGAGATTGGGGTGCAATCTACCAACGATGAGACGAATGAGCTTGTTAAACGCCGCCAGAATTTCAAAAAGCTGTCCCGTACCGTAATGAAGATTAAGGCAAGCGGCAATATCGATCAGCATCTGGATTTGATTGCCGGACTACCTATGGAGGATTACAGTACCTTCCGTAAAACTTTTAATGATGTATTCGTTATGGAGCCGGAAGAGCTACAGCTAGGATTCCTCAAAATGCTGCGGGGAACGGGGCTGCGGGCGCAGGCGTCTAAATATGAGTACACGTATATGGAACACGCACCTTATGAAATCCTTAGCAGTCATATGATGCCTTTCTCAGACATTATCCGTTTGAAGCGGCTTGAGGATGTGCTGGAGAAATACTGGAACAGCCACCGGATGGATCATACGGCCAAGTACTTGATCCGTCATGTATTTGATTCGCCATTCGATTTCTTTCAGGAGTTCGGTGACTATTGGGAGGAGAGAGGCTGGCAAAAGATTGGCCATCAGCTGGAAGATCTCTTTACCCGCTTGCAGTCCTTCCTGATAGATCGCGGGACGCCGTCTATGGATGTTATAACTGGCTTGATGAAGCTGGATTATTTTCTTGGACACAAGTACAAGCCGCGCAAAATCTGGTGGGATTTCGTGCTGGATAAGTCGGATTGGTCGAGCTATTTAAAAGATATCGCGGCTAATCCGGGTCAAATTTCTGCCCAGTTAGCAGAAGCAGGACTTAACGAAAGAGAACTGCAAAAGTATACTGTGCTGGAAGTATTGCCATTCTCGCTGGAAGCGGTGCTGGATTCCATCAGCGGCATGCGTGCCGATGAAGGCTTGGAGGATAGTGAAGCTGATATGGCTAATCTGGAGGCGTTGCCTTCGGCAGACTCGCCATTCCATTTAAAAGAGACTGCGCAAGCAGCAAGCTCGGCTGTAGCTGTAGCGGAGCCCGCTTCCATTAGAGAAGGGCGCACGCTACTAATCGTAATGTATCAGCAGAACGAGAGCCAACGCGCTCAGTACTACACACTGCCTTTGTAATAGGCGGGTGGAAGGATAGACCGTTCCTTTATGGGACGGTCTATTTTTTTGTCTTGTGCGATAGCGTCAACGGAGTCCGGAAGTGGCTGGGAAGGGGATGAGGTGGAGCTTAGTGACGATTGAGTCCACATGTTGTGGAGGAGAGGGATGGTGACAACTGGGTCCGAAAGCGGAGGAGGAAGGTGATGATGTGTAATTAGTGACAGCTGAGTCCGAAAGCAGCGAGTAACCCGGCGAAGGCGGACTCAGCGGACCTTATACTCGGAATTATCCTGTTTTTTAGATCCTAACGGACCGCATAGTCGCTATTGGCATGAAAAACACCCAATACGAACCTGTTTCACATGAATAGCTGCACTGGAGTCCGATATCTAGCTCGAATGTCTGAAAATCAGCAAATAGCGTCATCTGAGTCCGAAAGCAGCGAGTAACCCGGCGTAGGCGGACCCAGCGGACCTTATACGTGAAATTATCCTGTTTTTTGGATGCTAATGGACCGCATAGTCGCTATTTGCACGAAACACACCTAATACGAACCTGTTTCACATGAATAGCTGCACTGGAGTCCGATATCTAGCTCGAATGTCTGAAAATCAGCAAATAGCGTCATCTGAGTCCGAAAGCGGCGGGGGAAGGTGATGATGTGGATCTAGTGACGATTGAGTCTGCAAGTGGTGGAGGAAGGTGATCAGATGGAGGCTGAGTCCGAAAGTAGCAGGGAGAGTAATGATGTGTAGTTAGCGACAGCTGAGTCCGAAAGCGGTGAGTAACCCGGCGTAGGCGGACCCAGCGGACCTTATACGTGGAATTATCCTGTTTTTTGGATGCTAACGGACCGCATAGTCGCTATTGGCACGAAACACACCCAATATGATCCTGTTTCACATGAATAGCTGCACTGGAGTCCGAAACCTAGCTCGAATGTCTGGAAATTAGCAAATAGCGTCAACTGGGTCCGAAAGCACCCGGGGAAGGTGATGATGTGGATCTAGTGACGATTGAGTCTGCAAGTGGTGGAGGAAGGTGATCAGATGGAGGCTGAGTCCGAAAGTAGCGTGGAGAGTAATGATGTGTAGTTAGCGACAGCTGAGTCCGAAAGCGGTGAGTAACCCGGCGTAGGCGGACCCAGCGGACCTTATACGTGGAATTATCCTGTTTTTTGGATGCTAACGGACCGCATAGTCGCTATTGGCACGAAACACACCCAATATGATCCTGTTTCACATGAATAGCTGCACTGGAGTCCGATATCTAGCTCGAATGTCTGAAAATTAGCAAATAGCGTCAACTGGGTCCGAAAGCACCCGGGGAAAGTGATGATGTGTAGTTAGTGTCAACTGGGTCCGAAAGCGGCGGGGGAAGGTGATGAGGTGTAGCTAGTGACTATTGAGTCCGGAAGTGGTGGAGGAAGATGATGAGCTGTAGTTAGTGTCAACCGAGTCCGAAGGTGAGGGGGAAGTTTATCTACTAAAGTTCAGATGCGCAGAGGAACTGGAGATTGTTAGATTGAGAAGTCTGCTGAGTCAAGCTACCAAACCGCAAACCGCAAACCGCAAACCGCAAACCGCAAACCGCAAACCGCAAACCGCAAAGAAGCGACCCCCAAAATAATTGGAGCATCGCTTCTATGTTGCCACATTTATTGTCTCATTTCTCGTCTCATAAATTCACTAACAACCGCGTTTTTTCTTAACTTATCGTTGAAACCTCTGAAGGAAGGTGGCGCTCTAACCAGTTGAGCACATCGGCTGTGACTTGATCTCGATTCACTTCATTTAGCATTTCGTGTCTGCCTTCTGGATAGAGTCGGTACTCAACGTCTGACACTCCTCGTTTCTTATACAACTCCGCAAGACGGGGAATGCCTTGACCGTTCATACCGACAGGGTCCTTATCCCCACCAAATATATAAATGGGCTTACCTGTACACAATGTGCTAAGTGATTCCTCAGTATGGATCTCTCTTAGGAGGTGGAAGAAACCACGGAAAAAGCGTGTTGTACAAATAGCTCCGCAGAATGGATCGGAAATGTACTTATCTACTTCCGCAGTATCGCTGCTCAGCCAGTCAAATGTTGTTCTGACCGGGGAAAAGGCGCGGTTATAGCTGCCGAATACCAGACTGTTCAGCAGTACACTGCGATGATGCTCACCCTTTAGCTTAAGCTGCGCGCTAGCCAGAGATTCTCCAATACGCAGCATACTGCGTGGACCGTTTGTCCCGCTTAGGATAAACCCTGAATAGATTTCGTTGCCTTCTTCGCACATGAGTTTTTGACCCAGAAAGGAACCCATACTGTGTGCGAATAAAATGATGGGCTTTCCTTCATGCTTGGAGAGTGCTGCGGCACCTACCTGTAGAAGATTGCGCCGCATCCAATAAAATCCGTCCTCCCCAACATCACCAAGCAGGTTGACTTGACCAGCGGTTCTACCATGTCCCCGGTGATCATTGGCATATACTGCATAACCAACCCCGGTTAAAGCTTCCGCAAAACGAGCGTAGCGGGCAGCAGTTTCACACATCCCGTGTGAAATTTGCACGATTCCTCTAACTGGGACATCGGACTCAGGTAACCATTCATAGACATGGATGGTTACACCTATGGGATCCGTTAGAGTAAAGCTGTTTTCCTTCATGGTCCATTCCTCCTAAAGGTTCTCGACTTATGGTAAATAAGAGCGAAGCACAGTAGAATGACCCTCGATAGTATAACGGCCTAGGTTGGAAGGAATCAGATAACATTCCCCTGCGGCATAAGGCTGGGAGCCGCCTTCCCAAGTCAGATGTCCGCTGCCTTCGCAGATAACCAGAATAGTGAAGCTGTCTTCTGAAGTGGTGAGATCCCATGAACCATTTACGATCCCTTTTTCGACAATAAAATAAGGTGAAGCGGCAAGCTGCAGCCACTCTCCAGGCACTGCATGATCGGTCTTCATCGAAGTAGCGCCGGCGCCTTCATAAGCTGTAACATTCAGAGAATCCTCGATATGAAGCTCGCGTGGTTTTCCATCTAGTCCTGGACGGTCGTAGTCATAAATACGGTATGTAGTGTCGGAATTCTGTTGAATTTCCGCTACAACGACACCAGCACATAGAGCATGTACCGTTCCGGCAGGGATGTAGAAGGAATCGCCAGCGGAGACAGATACCTCTTGAAGGCTATCCATAACCGTGCCTTTTTCCAGTGCTTCGCGTAATGTTTCACGGTCTACGCCTTCTTTAAGGCCGTAGATGATTTTTGCATCTGGCTTAGCGTCTAATACGTACCACATCTCTGTTTTACCCAGTTCACCTTTAGGCAATCCTACATAATCATCCGTAGGGTGGACTTGAACGGAAAGGTTGTCGTTGCAATCCAATAATTTGATCAAGAGTGGAAATCTTCCGCCAGCTTCTGATATTCCCTTGCTTCCGAACCACTCATGACCAAATTGCTCACGAATTTGATCCAGACCTTGTCCAGCTAATTCTCCATTAACCACTGAAGATGTTCCATTCGCATGATCGGCAATCATCCAGCCTTCACCAATATGGCCTTCTGGTAGATTCAGGCCGAATTTCTCCAGCGCGCGGCCACCCCAGACACGTTCTTTAAACTCCGGTTGAAATTTTAAAGGATATGGTTGTGTCATTCGTAATCTTCCTTCCCAATTACAAGATTGTTTGATTGTTTACAAAGCTTAAGATGGGGAACCTTTTTTCTTCTCGAGGGCAATTACATAAGGTGCGTCCGTGCGCTGCAACTGGCGATATACAATGCTCTGCGCTACCTTAGGGGAAACAGTCGCAGCCCAAGCTTCAACAGCGGCGGCTTCGAGATCTCCGCCTGCATGGCCAGGATACAGTACAGCCGTAATAATTCCCCCCGGACGCAGCAGCTGGAGTGAAGCTTCCAGGGCTGCAATAGAGCTATCCGGCTCAGTAATGATATTCTTGTCGGCATCGCCTGAAGGCAGATAGCCAAGATTGAACATTACAGCACCAACGGTGCCTGGCCAGTTAGCCGGGACGGCTTCTGCCATTTCGGCATGGCTGCGTTCCAGTAAGGTAACGGCAGAGAGTGAGGAAGTGTCCTCCCGCGCAAGCCGGAGACGTTCTTCTGCCAGCTTCAGCGCCGCAGCTTGAATGTCAAAGCCGTAAACTTCGCCACGAGCTCCGGTTGTTTTGGCTAGAAAAAGCGTGTCAGCACCAGTACCTACAGTTGCATCAATCGCACGGTCACCTAAAGTTAGCCGCTCAGAGATTAATTTATGAGCAAAGCTTAGAACGGACATAAAGCCCATTAGCCCTTCCTCCAATACTTACCCTGCCAAGTATCACGAGCAACAAGCTCATCGTCAATGGCATTTAGCACTTCCCATTTCTTGAGACTCCACATCGGTCCAACTAAGAGATCCCGTGGGGCATCTCCAGTCAAGCGATGAACAATCATCTCAGGGGGCAGAATTTCAAGTGAATCAGCAATCAGCTTCACATACTCGTCCTGTTCCATGAATCGGAGCAATCCTGCTTCATACTGCTTCACCATTGGTGTTTTGCGCATGAGATGCAGAAGGTGAATCTTAATTCCCTGCACATCCATGCGAGCTACAGCAGATACCGTTTCAAGCATCATTTCGTGCGTCTCCTGTGGGAGACCGTGAATGATATGGGTACAGATTCGAATATTGTGACGGCGCAGCTTCTCCACAGCCTCCACATAACACTGCGTATCATGCGCCCGGTTAATAAGCTCAGAAGTGGAGTCATGTATAGTCTGAAGACCCATCTCTACCCAAAGATACGTACGCTTGTTCAGCTCTGCTAAATATTCGACCACATCATCCGGCAGACAGTCAGGGCGGGTAGCAATAGACAATCCAACGACACCAGGCTGCTGCAAAATAACTTCGAAATATTCTCTCAGCTCTTCGACCGGAGCGTACGTATTAGTATAGGCTTGGAAGTAACCGATATATTTAGCATTTGGCCATTTCAGATGCTGTCTGTCACGGACGTTATTGAATTGTGTGACTAGGTCATCTCGGCGGCTTCCGGCAAAATCACCAGAACCTCTGGCACTGCAAAATGTGCAGCCTCCCTTAGCAATGGAGCCGTCACGATTGGGACAGGTAAAGCCTGCATCAAGCATAACTTTGAATACCTTGGTGTTCATGTGTTCACGCATTTCGTAATTCCAAGTATGAAAACGTTTATCTCCCCAAAGTTGCGGAGGAGAAGTGTATTGAAGATTAGACACGAGAAGCCCCTTTCTGAAAATATAATTATGGATAAGATTCCTTATCCTTATATTTTTCTGAGACAGATGGCGTCCTTATCCCAGAGAACGCACAGCCGTTTCTTATAATCCAATACATTGTATCAAAAAACCGAGCTCGGCGTAACATTGACTCCTCATAACGGCATGAAAAATAGGCAGGAAATAAGGCGCTTTCAGCTTGAAAATGCTTACATAGTATGTTATATTCAGAGTGTGAAAAGCTGCTGTGGCATAAAGAAATTCATCCAAGAGTTCATAATTTCGTGTCGTCCGATCCATAATAATAACCGTGAGGTGATAGCAATGAATTCTCAAACGGTATATGCTGAGGGTAAAGATTCGATTGAAGTCCACTTAACACCAGATGAAGCCCTTGCACTAACGGGCGTGGAATTTAACGGCAACCCTAAGATCAAGACAGATGCGCAGCGCAAAATTCGTAGCGCATTCGAAAAAAAGACATTTGCCACAAACACAAAGTAAATCCTGATTTGCCAGACAAGAACGAAATCTATTCCAATATACAACAACGAAGGAATTCCTCTGAACAGCTCATTTAAGAGCTGAACCAGAGAATTCCTTTTTCTTTTTTTACCGCAATCCCTTTACTTTTCGGGACAATTTCGGCACAATATTGCAAGTGACAGTTATCGTATAAGAGATAATCGGAGGAATACCTATGCGTTTACGCGGAAGAAAAGGAATACGTGAAAGTTTGGAAGAACAGACGGATTTAGTCATTCTAGATCCTCGGAGTTATAAAGGTGAGTGGTCCAAGCTGTTCGGTAACGATCATCCGATCCATGTGGAGTTCGGAATGGGCAAAGGACAGTTTATCAGCCAAATGAGCTTTAAATATCCTGATATTAACTTTATCGGAGTGGATATGTATGATGAGCTGATCCGCCGTGCTGGAGATAAGGCTAGAGCAGTATGGGAGCCGGCAGGACATGAAACACCGCCTAACCTGAAATTGGCACTTGCAAATATCGATTATGCTGAGGAAGTATTTGCTCCGGGAGAGCTTGAACGGATTTATCTTAATTTCAGCGATCCGTGGCCTAAAAGCAAGCATGCCCGGCGTCGTTTGACACATCCGCGTTTTCTTGACAAATATCGCGGTTTGCTTAGCGATCTAGGTGAAATTCATCTAAAAACAGATTCCCGCAGTCTTTTTGAGTTCTCATTAAATGCCTTTGCGGACTTTGGCTTGCAGATGAAAAATATTTCTTTGGACCTACATGCAGATGGCATCATCAACGAGGATCATATCATGACAGAATATGAGACGAAATTTGTCGGACGTGGCGTGAATATCCATCGTTGCGAGGCAATTGTAGGTGCAGAAGCACTCAAACAGTATCAGGCTACCCGATTGGATAAATATCGGCTGTAGTTACAAAGCACTGCTTCAAATGGCATGCTTCAATAATAAAGCGGCAACTCTCCAAGTAAAGTAGTTTGGAGGCTGCCGCTTTTTTAATTAACTATTCCAATAATTCGATGATACTCTGAGCACATTGTAAAGGATGGTAGCGCGCAATTTCTTCAAGATGAAGTTTGCGCTTGTTTTGCACATCCTCATAGTTGTTTAAGAGGCGCTCCATCCACATTTCGACAACCTCTAAAGATTCGATGGGTTCTCCGAAGCCGGCTGCAGTAAAGTAGCGGCAATTCTCCTCCTCCTGCCCGGGAAGAGGGTGATGGAAGAGCATCGGAATACCTTTTGCAAGCCCTTCACTGCAGGTCATTCCTCCCGGTTTTGTAACCAGCAGATCGGACACCTCCATCAGCTTGTGGATTTCACGCGTAAAGCCGAGTAAGGAAATATTAGGATGATTATAATGCGGGTCTTCTTTCATTTCCTTTAGCAGCTGTTCGTTATTGCCGAGACAGAAAACAATCTGAATCTTGTCACGCCATTCCGCCAGACAAGCGTTTACGACTTGGTCGTTCATGATTCCCCAGCCGCCGCCCATGACAAGAACGGATGGCATCTCCCGCAGATTGAATTGCTCTCGAATCTCCTGCTTTCCGGGATGCTTCCAAAAATTAGGGTGTATCGGTATACCTGTTACCTGAATTTTCGTGGCAGGAATATTTCGGCTGCGCAATTTGGATTTAACCTCAGGTGTTGAAACCAGGTAAAGGTCTACCTCTGGGCTAATCCAGGTTGCATGCGCATCATAATCGGTTATGACGGTGACGAGCGGAACATTTAGGGTAGGATCCAATCTCTTTAGGCGGGACACTACAGCACCTGGAATAAAATGTGTGCAGACAATTACGTCGGGTTTCAGTTGTCTCACAATATTTTTGGCATGCGTATAAAATATACGATGCAAGGCAAGCGTGGTAAGACGATTGAATGATTTCTGGTGACGGTAGACATAACCCATCAATTTTGGCTGTGTCGTTACCGTCTTTCGGTAAGCAGACAGAATAATAGGTGCCATCTTGGGGTTTAAAAAATTTCCAAGTTCTAGCACCTTCGTTTGTAAATTAGGCGATAATTGGCGCAGACTGCTCGACAACGCATAAGCTGCTTGTGTATGTCCGGCGCCAAAACCTTCCGAGAGTATTAAGATTCTTTTTTTACGCAATGTTGATTCACCTATTCTCAAGGGTTTTCCCGGTTATTAACAATAAATGCTTTACATCCATAAGGCTATAGTACCAGCTGCTACGCAGGAACCGATCACTGCGCCAGCTATAACATCTGATGGATAATGCAATCCAAGATAAATACGAGAAAATCCGACAATACAAGCTAGCGGCAGCAGAATAACGGTCAAAGCAGGAAACGCCAGCATATAAGGGACCGTAGAAGCAAAGATAGCTGTAGTATGACCAGATGGAAAAGAATGATCCTTTAATGGATTACGAAAAGTATTGGTTTCCGGTAACGCCAGATAAGGACGCATACGCGGGTACAGTTTTTTGGCGATAGCTACGGGTATATGGCTGACAGCTAGTGCTGTCAAGGCTTGTAAACCTGTAGTTCTCCAAGGCTCAGGAGCTAATACCCATACCAGTATATTGATAACAATCGTGCTTGTAGCTCCACCCAAATGAGTAAGGTAAAAGAGCCAAAAGTTCAAAAAACGATTATGCATTCGTCCGTTGATCCACTTAAAAAGATGCCGCTCCCAGAGATGTAGTTTCATGAATAAATGTCTCATATCTAATTCCCTCCGCTAGTCCGGCTACCGTTAACAGATGTTAATGCAGTAATCCGTTCTATAGCTTAGATCTGTCTTAATCATACTTTTTAAAGGTAGTTCATTTCAAGGAAAAGCTCAGGTTTACACGAAATTTGCCAGTTTTGACTTAGAGCACTATTACGCTTTACAATGATTCAAGCAGACTAAACCTGTTTAAAAGGGTAAGAGATAAATAAGGATTCAAAAAAAGGAATCCATAGAATTCTTTTAAACAGCATATATAAAAATTGTGAAGTCTGCCGAGAATAAGAATACTCTTGGTCTATTGTTAAGGGATGCAACAAAAGGGTCAGAAAGAACGTCAAGCAAGCTAGAGAGAAAAAAAGAACACCAAGAGTGAAAAAAGGGGGCATCAAAAGGTCATGACAGACGCACTGTTTGTTACGCTCCAAGTGATCTTGGCAGCAATCGCAGTCTATCAGTTTACGTTTTCATTATTCGGACTGCACAGGAAAAAGAAAAAAACGCAGTATAAGCCGGAAAAATCTTTTGCCGTACTTGTTGCCGCACATAACGAGGAAGAAGTTGTCGGCGCATTAATGGAGAATCTGAAGCAGCTTAATTATCCATCAGAACTGTACGATGTATTTGTAATTTGTGACAATTGTACAGACGGTACAGCTCGCATCGTTAGAGAACACGGCATGAACGCTTGTGTCCGCACCAATGCAAATCTGAGAGGTAAAGGCTACGCAATAGAATGGATGCTTAAAGAGCTGTGGGCTATGCCCCGGCAATATGATGCTGTTGTCATGTTCGATGCCGATAACTTGGCGCATACTGAGTTCCTGATGGAGATGAATAATGATCTTTGTTCAGGTGCACGGGTAATCCAAGGTTATATCGACACCAAGAATCCAGAGGATTCCTGGATTACAGCTGCTTATGGTATTTCGTACTGGTATATTAACCGTTTGTGGCAACTTTCACGCCATAATTTAAATATGGCTAACTTCCTTGGCGGAACCGGAATGTGTTTTGAGACCACACTTCTTAAAGAAATGGGCTGGGGAGCTACAAGTTTGGTCGAGGACTTGGAGTTTACGATGCGTAGTGCAGCACATGGTGTATATCCTAAGTTCAATTATGATGCAAAGGTATTTGATGAGAAGCCGTTAACCTTCAAGGCCTCCTCAAGACAGCGTCTGCGTTGGATGCAGGGGCACTTCACTGTTGCTCGCCGTTATTTTTTCCCATTGCTTTGGCAAAGTATTAAAGAACGCAGCTTAACGAAGTTTGACCTCGCGCTTTATGGAGCGAATGTATATATTGTATTGCTCACTTTTTTAATGACGGCGGTAATGTGGGTGGATATGGCGTTCTTTAACGGACCGAATATCGCTAACATTTACGGCAGCTTGCCGATCTGGCTCAGCTTCCTGGCTATTGGCGCCAATCTGGTGACTTTTGGTATTGCGATGGCATTAGAGAAGGTTACGTTCAAGAAAGTATATGCTTATCTTGTATTCTTCCCGATCTACTTGATCTCGTGGTATCCGATTACGTTCTATGCGTTCTTCACGCAGAACAATAAGCAATGGAGCCATACCAAGCATACTCGCGTAGTACGACTTGAAGAAGTACAAAGTAAGCAGGTATAAAATTCACGAAATTTCTGCATAAAAGGATTGACACCCCAAATAGTGTGGTGTATAGTATTCAAGTACGCAAATCATAGGGATTGCAAGAAGAAGCACCTGCTTCTCACCTGACTGGCATATTCGCCGGCTGGTTTTGATCTCAATGCTTTATGAATGTTAATGTTCATGAACGTTGATCAAACACGGGGTGTCGGGTGTTACCGGCACCCCTTTTTTATGGAGTTACGTGAGAATAGTTGTTAAAAAGATCCGGAGGTGGAGAGTTATCAGTAAGGAACATATGATCAATGATGAAATTCGGGCCAAAGAGGTACGGTTGGTTGGTGCGGAAGGTGAGCAAATCGGAATTAAACCGATCCGCGAAGCGCTGCAAATGGCGATCGATCTTAATCTGGATCTAGTCAATGTAGCACCACAGGCTAAGCCGCCGGTATGCCGCATCATGGATTACGGCAAGTTCCGTTATGAAACGCAGAAGAAAGAGAAGGAAGCGCGTAAAAACCAGAAGGTCGTTGATATCAAGGAAGTCTGGTTCCGTGCTAACATTGAGGAACATGATTATCAAACTAAGTTCCGCAATGTGATCAAGTTCTTGGGTGAGGGCGATAAAGTGAAGTGCTCCGTACGTTTCCGCGGACGTGAGATTACACACGCGAATATCGGCCAAAAAATCCTCGAACGAGTGAAGAACGAAGTGGCTGATATATCTGTTGTTGAGCGCCAGCCAAAGCTGGAAGGCCGCAGCATGATTATGATTTTGGCTCCTAAAGCTCAATAAATCTGGAGTCACTTGCTTATCTGCAATTTGGCGCCGCATAATATTCAAGGAGGAAACACCATGCCTAAGATGAAAACACACAGCAGCCTGAAAGGCCGCTTCAAAATTACCGGAACTGGTAAAGTAACACGTTACAAAGCTCACAAAAACCACTTGCTGTCCCACAAATCTAAACGCGCTAAGCGCGTTCTGAACGGAAATCCAGTAATGGCCCCTGGGGATGTAAGACGTTTGAAACAAGGATTGGCTAACTTGAAATAGTTTATTACACATTTTTGGGAGGTTTATTAATATGGCAAGAGTTAAGGGCGGATTTGTAGTTCGTCGTAAACATAAAAAAGTGTTGAAATTGGCAAAAGGTTATTTCGGTTCTAAACACCGTATTTTTAAAACAGCTAAAGAACAAGTAATGAAATCGATGGTTTACGCTTACCGCGACCGTCGTCAAACTAAACGTAACTTCCGCAGACTGTGGATCGTTCGTATTAATGCAGCAGCTCGTTTGAACGGTCTTTCTTACAGCAAGCTTGTATACGGCCTGAAATTGGCTGGTGTAGAAGTTAACCGTAAAATGCTGGCTGATCTGGCTGTAAATGATCTTAACGCATTCAACTCCTTGGCTGGTATTGCTAAAGAGAAAATCAACGCGTAAGTGTTGTAATATAACCGAAAAGCACCGCCTGCGGGTTGCCCATGCAGCGGTGCTTTTTTGTGCGGTAAGATAGGGATGAAGCAGCGTTGACATTCCCTACATAAAAGAAAAAGCTCTGCATCTGCAGAGCTATTCCCAGTACTTTATGGTGTTTAATTGAGCGGCGAGTTTTTTGCTGATATTGCGGCGAACTTTTCGTAGCTCGGAACGTTCATTAGCAGATTCGTTGATCAGCTTCTCTTCGTCTGTCTCTGGGATGATAGCTGGGACCGGAGTAGGCGTGCCATCCTCTTCGACTGCGACAAAGGTTAGGAATGAAGTAGCAGCGACAGCGCGCTCTCCAGTATATAGATTTTCTGAAATGATCTTCACAAACACCTCTATGCTTGTCCGTCCGGTCCAGGAGACGAAGGATTCAAAGCATACGGAGTCAGTAGGGCGAATGGGTCTCAAGAAGTCTACAGAGTCTGTAGAGGCTGTGACGACGTTAGTTCGACAATGGCGCATAGCTGAAATGGAGGCTACTTCATCAATGCCGCTCATAAGCTTGCCACCGAATAATGTTTTGTGATTATTGACATCATTAGGGAAAACGCGTCCGGTTTTGAAGACACGGGATTCACGGCAATATTTGAAGGCCGGTGTTGTTTGTGGATTTATTTCTTCGGTCATGATCTGATAACTTCCTTTCAGTGCAATTACTAAGGAATCATAATAATAGAAAACACTTAAGTGTGCAATAATATTTGTAATGTGTTGGAATACTATACAGAGTAAAATCAGGGTTTCTGACATTAACCGGACATAACTGTAACATGCTATGTCATGGAAAGCGGTTACTTGCTAAAAAGTGCAAATTATTATTGACCTGAGGTCATTTATGCACTGGATTTTAGATTTTATTGCAGTTATAATTTGAACTAATGGAATGTCCAAGCAGAACACAGAAGACATCCAATATTTTAAGGGGGATTACATTCAATGAAAAAAGGTTTAAAGCTATCTCTTGCAATGTTGCTGTCTCTTACAGTCGTTTTGACAGGCTGTGGAAACAACAATAACAACGCCGCTAAAGGTGAAACTAATGCAGGAACCAATGCAGGAACAAACGCACCTAAATCCGATTTCAAATTTGGTATGGTTACTGACATTGGTGGTGTAAACGATAAATCGTTTAACCAATCCGCATGGGAAGCATTGCAAGCTCTTGAAAAAGAAACAGGTAGTGGCGTTAAGTACTTGCAAAGTAAATCAAATGCTGACTATGAGCCAAACCTTAACTCCTTCGTTAAAGATGGATACAACTTGACTTGGGGTATTGGTTTTGATCTTGGCGACGCAATTAAAAAAGTAGCTACTGAGAACCCAAATGCTAACTTGGCTATCATTGATAGCGTAGTTGAAGCTCCTAACGTAGCTTCCGTTACTTTCTCCGAAAATGAAGGTTCCTTCTTGGTTGGTGTGGTTGCTGGTCTGACTACAAAAACTAACAAAGTTGCATTCATCGGCGGTCTGGAAAGCCCTGTAATCAAACGTTTTGAAGCTGGCTTTAAAGCTGGTGTAGCAGCAGTTAACCCTTCAGCTAAAGTAACACCTACTTATGCTGGTGGTTATGACAAACCAGACGTTGGTAAATCTCTTGCGGCTACATTGTATAACGACGGAAACGACATTATCTTCCCTGCTGCTGGACAAACAGGAAATGGCGTATTCAACGAAGCTAAAGCTCGTAACAAAGCAGGCGGTACTAAAGTATGGGTTATTGGTGTAGATAAAGACCAATCCATCGAGTTTGGTACTGACGTTACTTTGACTTCCATGATCAAACGTGTAGACGAAGCTGTTCTTAAAGTTTCTAAAGAAGTAATTGACGGTACGTTCAAGGGCGGTACTACAACCGTTCTTGGTCTGAAAGATAATGGTGTAGGTATTTCTGATACTAAGGATAACGTTTCTGAAGAGATCCTGGCTAAAGTTGAAGAATACAAAAAACAAATCATTGATGGAACAATCACTGTTCCTTCCGAGTAATAGTTAGTCTCCATTTATTGCAATACAATAAGGATCAAAGAATAAGGCCGGTGTTGTGCTGGCCTTATTCCTTGTTAAAGCACTGGTTATGATAAGAGGAACATAGATATACCGCCTTACAAAGGGCGGTACATCCGTGTCTATAAGGTAGTTATATATTCTGTGATGAGGGTGATTCCATGAGTGCTGCGGCTCCTGTCGTAGAGTTGAAGCAAATCACAAAACGCTTTCCCGGTATTGTTGCTAACGATTCCATTAGCTTGACGCTTAAAAAGGGTGAAATCCTTGCATTGCTTGGTGAGAATGGTGCAGGCAAGTCCACTTTGATGAACATTGTATTTGGATTGTATCAACCGGATGAAGGCAGTATTGAAATCGACGGGAAACCGGTTATTATTGATAACCCCAATAAAGCTATTGAGCTTGGTATTGGTATGGTTCATCAGCATTTCAAGCTTGTGGAGCCTTTTACGGTGACCGAGAATATTGTTCTTGGGATGGAGCCGAAAAAAGGTCTTAAAATTGACTATAAATCCGCTGCGGAACAGGTTCGGAAGCTATCGGAGCAATATGGCCTGCAAGTGAATCCAAATGCCGTTATTCATGACATTTCGGTAGGTATGCAGCAAAGGGTAGAAATTATGAAGACCCTGTACCGTGGAGCGGATATTCTCATATTTGATGAGCCGACCGCAGTACTTACGCCTCAAGAAATTACGGAACTCATGGCGATTATGAAGCGGCTTGTTGCAGAGGGAAAATCCATTATTTTGATCACGCATAAGCTTAAAGAAATCATGCAAATATCTGATCGGGTCACCATTATTAGACGTGGGAAAGTAATTGATACTGTGAATACCGCAGAGACCAATCCTAATGAGCTAGCTGAAAAAATGGTTGGGCGTGGCGTAACTTTCAAAGTGGACAAGAAGGCTCCTGAGGTTGGCCAATCTGTACTCAAACTGAAGGATGTCAGCAGTAAGAGTAAAGATGGGGTCTCCGTACTGGATGGTCTTAGCTTTGAAGTTAAAGCAGGGGAAATTCTCGGGATTGCTGGCGTAGATGGTAATGGACAAAGTGAGTTGATCCAGGCCATTACAGGTCTGCGCAAAATTGATTCGGGTTCGATAACCGTGTCTGGCAATGAAATTGCTAATTTATCACCGCGGAAGGTTTCAGAGATGAATGTCTCTCATATTCCTGAGGACCGCCACAAGCATGGGTTAGTGCTTGATTTCACCATGAGTGAGAATATGGTTTTGGAAACCTATTATAAGAGTCCTTACAATAAAAATGGCTTTTTGCAAAATGATGTCATTGATAAGTACGCAGCGAAGCTTATAGAGCAATTTGATGTACGTACACCTTCAATAGAGACCAAAGCACGTTCTTTATCCGGCGGAAATCAACAGAAAGCGATTATTGCGCGGGAAATAGATAAAAATCCGACATTGTTAATTGCCGCACAACCTACACGCGGTCTAGATGTTGGGGCTATTGAATTTGTTCAGAAGCAACTCATAGCTCAGCGTGATCAAGGAAAGGCTGTTCTACTTATTTCCTTTGAATTGGACGAGATTATGAACGTTTCTGACAGAATCGCTGTTATCTATGAAGGGAAAATTGTCGGTGAAGTGTTCCCGCAAGATACGAATGATCAGGAACTGGGTCTTATGATGGCAGGCAGCTTGCAGCGGGGAGGTAAGGCAGTTGAATAAGTTCAAAAAAATCTTCACAACTGACAGCTACATCGTTCCTCTGGTTGCCATCGTGCTTGGTTTTCTTGTGGGAGCAATAGTTATGCTTCTGGGCGGTTATGATCCGATAACTGCTTACTCCGCACTGTTCAAACGTGTGTTTGGTAATTTGTATAACTTTGGTGAAGCTGTGCGCGAAATGACACCATTAATGCTTACCGGGCTAGCCGTAGCTTTCGCATTCCGTTCAGGGATGTTTAATATCGGGGCAGATGGCCAAGTAATGATTGGTATGACAGCGGCAACAGTGGTGGGTATTAAGATGGCAGGTCTGCCATCCTTCCTGCTTGTCCCGCTTGCTGTAATTATTGCGGGTGTCTGCGGTGGTTTATGGGCAGGGATCGCCGGTTATTTGAAAGCAAAACGTGGGATTAACGAAGTTATTACCACAATCATGTTAAACTGGATTGCTCTTTACCTGTCGAATTATATCGTTAGAAACTTTTTGTTGCTTCCAGGACAAAATCGTTCCGAGGATATTCCGGCCTCGCTTTCCATGACCTTTTTGAATTCGATATTTGATAATGCACGTCTACACTGGGGTACAGCTATTGCTCTTGCTGCAGCGGTATTCTTCTATGTGTACTTATGGAAGACCAAGCAGGGCTACGAAATGCGTGCAGTTGGTTACAATCCACATGCTGCCGAATATGCAGGGATGAATGTTGGACGTAACGTTATGAAGGCAATGTTCATAAGTGGTGTATTCGCCGGTCTGGCCGGAGCAGGAGAGGTGCTTGGTGTATTCCATTATCAAGCTATTTTCGCGGCATCGCCAGGATATGGATTTGATGGTATCGCTGTTGCTCTTCTTGGTTTAACACATCCACTTGGTGTTATTCTGGCTGCGATTCTCTACGGTACGCTGACTTATGGTTCTGCGGGTATGAGTTTTGCTGCAGATGTTCCACCAGAGCTTATTCGTATCGTTATTGGTTCAATCATATTCTTTATTGCGGCACAAGGGATTGTGCGCTGGGTGCTTAAGCCCTTTTACTTCAAGCGCAAGAAAGAGAAGGTGTTATAGATGGATCTGCAGACGTTAGGTCAACTGCTTAATACAACGCTTGTTTTTTCCACAGCGCTCATTTTTGCCTCACTTGGCGGCATCTTCTCTGAACGTTCCGGTGTCGTAAACATTGGACTTGAAGGTTTGATGATGTTTGGTGCCTTTGCTGCAGCAGTAGGCGGTTATTATGCTCAGGACGCTGGAATGGGCGAATGGGCTCCTTGGGTTGGTGTACTCTGTGCTATAGCTGTTGGTGTGCTAGGCTCACTAATTCATGCGGTTGCATCTATAACCTTTAAATCTGATCAGACGATTAGTGGTACGGTTATTAACTTTTTAGCTGCAGGAAGCACGCTCTATATGGTAAAGCTCCTGTTTGATGGATCTGCTGAAACTCCGATCATTGATGGGTTTAGCAAGGTTGCAATTCCTGGGCTCTCCAAAATCCCAGTGATTGGTGAAGGGATTTTTAATTCCTATCCTACAACTTATCTGGCCATAATACTGGTCATCGTTATTTATTTGGTTCTGTTTAAGACGCCATTTGGATTGCGTTTGCGTGCAGTAGGTGAGCATCCAAGTGCTGCAGATACACTGGGTGTAAAAGTTAATCGGATGAGATATATCGGTGTAATGTTGAGTGGGTTGATGGCGGGTATTGGTGGAGCTACAATCACTTTAACAACAACCGGAACCTTTGGACATAATACAATCTCTGGTCAAGGTTTTATCGCCATTGCAGCGATGATCTTTGGGAAATGGAATCCACTTGGGGCCTTTGGTGCAGCGGTATTCTTCGGATTCTCCCAAGCGATTCGCAACTATGTTCAATTGTATGAGTGGTCACAAAATATTCCTCAAGAGTTTATCTTTATGATCCCTTATGTACTGACTATCATCGTACTGGTAGGGGCTGTAGGCCGTTCCTCTGCTCCTAAGGCATTAGGTCAGCCATACGATCCTGGTAAGCGATAGAAATGTAACTTTTCAAAGCCGTATTTCCGGTCTTTTCCCGGAAATACGGCTTTTTTATTAGGATCAGCAAGGATAAACATTGAGGCAGGAGGGCAAGTGTACAGGCGAAGGTCCTTTCCATCGAATAGACTGTTTTGTAGATGATGCAAATGAGAGGCGTACAAAACATTTAGGAGGGGATCATATGACTAAGCCAGTTACGAAGAAGCAGGTTATGAGACTCGTAGGTAAGCAGATCATTGCAGTAAAAAAGGACGGTACTCAGGTGACAGGGAAACTGCTTCGTGTATCCGGAAATCGTCTGATATTACAACGCGTAAGTGGTAAAAAAGTACAAACCAAAGCAATCATTCCTTTAGTGTTGTTTGATTTGCTAGCAATTGGTACAGCACCTTATGCTTTTGGTGGTGGCTATGGCGGTGGAGCGCCTTATGGCGGAGGTCCTGGCTATGGTAATCCTTATGGAGGTTACGGGTACGGAGGCACACCCTATCCACCTTTCGGATTCTTTTAAGTTCAGTTGAAATTTGATTTAACTAGATGAACCTTTTCTCCAATTCGTAACAGAAGCTTAGGGATTGATAACGGGCTACGCTGTAGCCCAATTTTTGATAAAAGGCAAGAGCTGCTGTGTTTCCTAAATCGACGGATACCTTAGCCCGATGACATCCGCGTGATAGTGCAAATCGTTCTGCTCGATCCATGAGCATATTCCCCAAGTGTTTGCGCCGTGCTGCGGGTGCTATGGCTAACATATCGATATAAAGTAAATCACCATGCAGCAGGAAATGGACAAACCCCATTGGATCACTCTCATAGTCGGGACAGGCGACTAAGGTGATACCGTGTCCCAGACGACGGGGGATATCTTTTTTGATTTTGGCAATTTCAGTCTTTGGCAAATGAGATAATGGTACAAGCTGTCGCTCGATTAAATCAAGGATAATGACGTCATCCTGCTTGGGTCGACGATAACGGATCATAGAGCGCCCCCTTTCTACGCATTGTCGTACATCATATGTCGGGAGCGTGGTGGGGGTTCCCAGCACGTAGAAGTAGGAGTTGTGACAATATTAAAAATAAGGGTATTGACTTATCCATGTTAGGAATCATATAATGTGTCTAAACATTTTATCGAACATACATGTATCGGCAATGATGAGGACGAAGTTTTAAGGGCTCTTTTGCTCAGAGAGTGTGAGGATCTGCTGCAACCTCCACCGAAATCCCTTATATACGAGCTCACCTCGGAGCTGTTTTCCTGAAAGGTCCACTGGCTAGAGTGGTGGAATTATTAGGGAAAATCGTTTAGTCCGCGTTAGGGACTTCAGGTTACAGAGATTAGGGCCCTTGCCTACATCGATGGATTTTTGTATACCTGATAAGGCGTTGCATCGCGAGATGTAATGCAAACATGGGTGGTACCACGGAAGATCAACCTTTCGTCCCTCACGCGCTAATACTGTGCGTGGGAGGCGGAAGGTTTTTTTGTTTTATAAGGAACCATTTGCTGATGTATAAAGGACGGTCCGTCATTTGCATAATGAATGTTAAATATCGGAGGAGGAATACTGATGAGCGCGCAAATACCGGAATTACGGTCTACTGAGCAGTTAAAAGAAAAATGGATGGAGCCGGAGGTCATTTCCGGTTCCGAGATATTACTCCGCAGCCTTGTATTAGAAGGTGTAGACACTGTATTCGGATATCCGGGTGGAGCTGTACTGTACATCTATGATGCATTGTACGGTTTTACGGATTTCAATCACGTGTTAACACGTCATGAGCAAGGTGCTATTCATGCAGCTGACGGTTACGCTAGAGCAAGTGGCAAACCAGGGGTATGTATAGCTACCTCAGGTCCCGGAGCAACGAATCTTGTAACAGGTATTGCTACAGCATATATGGACTCCACTCCATTGGTTGTAATCACAGGTAACGTATTCTCCAGCCTGATCGGTACAGATGCTTTCCAGGAAGCAGACATTACCGGGATAACGATGCCAATTACTAAGCATAGCTACTTTGTAAGAGATGTTGAGGATCTCCCGCGTGTTATACATGAAGCTTTTCATGTGGCGAATACCGGTCGTAAAGGTCCAGTGTTGATCGATATTCCGAAAGACGTGTCAGCAGCGAAGACGTTGTTCACACCAGTGAAAACAGTGAATCTTCGGGGCTACAATCCTTGTACAGTTCCAAACAAACTGCAGCTTGATAAATTGGTTCGTGCGATTGCGGTTGCTGAACGTCCGATCATCATTGCAGGTGGTGGAGTCATTTACTCCGGAGCACATGAAGCTATGTTCGAATTCGTGAAACGGACAGAGATTCCAATTACTACAACCTTGCTGGGTCTCGGAGCTTTCCCTAGTGCAGAAGAACTTTGGATGGGAATGCCGGGTATGCATGGTACGTATACCGCGAATAATGCGATCCAACAGTGCGATTTGCTCATTAATATCGGTGCACGTTTTGATGACCGTGTTACTGGCAGACTGGACGGCTTCGCGCCAAAAGCCAAAATCGTGCATATCGACATAGACCCTGCAGAAATCGGGAAAAATGTATCACCTGATATTCCGATTGTAGGCGATGTGAAAACGGTATTGGAAATGCTGAATCCTGAGGTTGGCCGCGCATCTAATGCTGATGCTTGGAGAACACAGATTGCTCAGTGGAAGCTAGATCAGCCGCTTCGGTATAAGGATTCAGAAACAGAGCTTAAACCACAATGGGTGATTGAAATGATCAATGACACCACTAA
Organism: Paenibacillus sp. FSL R10-2778; assembly: GCF_038593035.1. NCBI lineage: Bacteria > Bacillati > Bacillota > Bacilli > Caryophanales > Paenibacillaceae > Paenibacillus > Paenibacillus sp. FSL R10-2778. Next base: position 1,436,016 of record NZ_CP151956.1, read on the forward strand.
AGGTGAAGCGATTGTTACAACGGATGTTGGTCAGCATCAAATGTGGGCTGCACAATACTATAAGTTCAATCATCCGCGTTCATGGATTACTTCAGGCGGTCTTGGAACGATGGGCTTCGGATTCCCGTCAGCTATCGGTGCACAGATGGCACATCCTGAACGGTTGGTAGTATCGATTAATGGTGATGGCGGCATGCAAATGTGTTCCCAAGAGCTAGCGATATGTGCGATTAACAATATACCAGTCAAAATTGTAGTAATTAACAATCAGGTGCTTGGCATGGTTCGCCAATGGCAGAATCTTATCTATGATAAACGTTACAGCTTTACAGACCTCGCAGGCAGTCCGGACTTCGTTAAGCTGGCTGAGGCCTATGGTGTAAAAGGTCTACGGGCGACGAATAAGGAAGAAGCACGTGATGCATGGCAGAAAGCACTGGAAACACCGGGTCCAGTATTGGTAGAATTCGTTGTTCCAAAAGACGAGAATGTCTACCCGATGGTAACTCAAGGTTCAACCATCGATCATATGCTGATGGGGGATGAATAACAGTGACAAGACATACGATTTCTGTACTCGTAAATGATCAGCCGGGTGTGCTTCAACGGGTGTCGGGTTTGTTCGGTCGCCGCGGATTTAATATTGAGAGTATAACGGTTGGCCAGTCTGAAGAGGTTGGATTGTCCCGGATGGTTATCGTTACTCTTGGAGACCAGCATACGCTTGAACAAATCGAGAAGCAGCTCTACAAGTTAATTGATGTAATTAAAGTCGTTGATCTTGGATCTAAGCCCATGGTTGCTCGTGAGCTGGCTCTGATTAAAGTGAATGCTGATCCAAGTGAGCGTCCGGAAATTATGGGCGTTGTAGAAACCTTCCGGGCTTCAGTTGTTGATATTGGCAGCACTACATTGTTAGTACAGGTAGTTGGAGATACAGTGAAGATTGATGCGATGATCGAGCTTTTGAAACCTTATGGAATCAGAGAGCTGTCTCGCACGGGTATTACGGCTATGGTACGCGGTAACTCTTAAATAGTTTATTTTGCGACTTTAACGGATTACTGCTTGATTGCATTAATCTGATATGATATGAATGAACTTCCCGCTAAAGAGCGGGAGCTTGAGGAGCAGCTAGATCTTCTATGATTCCAGTTCTCTTGAAGCACCCGCTCTTTATGATGGGTCTCAAATTAAAGGAGGATATTGACAATGGCAGTTACAACGTACTATGAACAGGATGCAGAACTTAGTGTATTAAAAGGAAAGACAATTGCGGTAATCGGGTACGGTAGCCAAGGACATGCCCAAGCACAAAACCTGCGTGACAGTGGTCTTCAAGTTGTCATCGGTCTTCGTGAAGGTAAATCTTTTGAAACTGCGAAAAATGACGGTTTTGAAGTATTGCCAGTAGCTGAAGCAGTATCCCGTGCAGATGTTGTGCAAATCCTAATGCCAGATGAAACACAGGCTTCGGTATATAAAAATGAAGTAGAACCAAACCTCAAAAAAGGCGCAGCTTTGATGTTCTCCCACGGCTTTAACGTACACTTTGGACAAATCGTTGCTCCTAAAGATGCAGACGTGTTGCTTGTAGCACCAAAATCTCCAGGTCACATGGTTCGTCGTACTTATGTTGAAGGCTTTGGCGTTCCTGGCTTGATTGCTATCGAACAAGATGCAACTGGAAAAGCTAAAGAAATCGGTCTTGCTTATGCAAAAGGTATCGGCTGTACACGCGCAGGGGTTATCGAAACTTCCTTCCGTGAAGAAACCGAAACTGACTTGTTCGGTGAACAAGCTGTACTTTGTGGTGGTGTATCCGCACTGATCAAAGCTGGCTTCGAAACATTGACAGAAGCAGGATATGCTCCTGAGATGGCTTACTTCGAATGTCTGCACGAATTGAAGCTGATCGTTGACATGGTATACGAAGGCGGATTGTCCAGCATGCGCGATTCTATCAGTAACACTGCTGAGTACGGTGACTATGTAACTGGACCACGCATTGTAACTGAAGATACTAAAAAAGCTATGAAAGCTGTTCTGACAGATATTCAAGAAGGTAAATTCGCTCGTGACTTTATCCTTGAGAACCAATCCGGACGTGCTTTCCTTACCGCTACTCGCCGCAACGAAGCTGCTCACCCAGTAGAAGTTGTAGGTAGCCAATTGCGTGAAATGATGCACTGGATTAAGAAATAATCATAATCATACTTATGATTAAATAGTATTACCTTCAAATGCGGCCGTAACTTTGCGAGCCGCATTTGAGAGTTTCAGCACAATTTTTGGGAGGTGCTTAGCATGCGGAAAATTTATGTGTTCGATACGACACTGCGAGATGGAGAGCAGTCACCAGGTGTGAACCTCAACACGCGTGAGAAAGTGGAGATCGCTTACCAGTTAGAGAAGCTGGGAATTGATCGCATGGAAGCGGGTTTTCCTGCAGCTTCTCCAGGTGATCTAGCTTCTGTTAATGCGGTGGCAAGAGCTGTGAAGAACGTCACGGTAATCGGCCTTTCTCGTTCTAGAGAGACAGATATTGATGCTGTAAAAGAAGCACTACAGGGAGCGCAGGACCCTTGTATTCATATTTTTCTGGCTACATCTCCTATTCACCGCCAGCATAAGCTACGGATGGATAAGGCTCAGGTGCTGGAAACTGCACAGTCTGCTATCCGATACGCTAAAAAATATTTCCCTAAGCTCGAGTTTTCATTAGAAGATGCGGGCCGTACGGAGTATGATTTCATGGCTGAAATGGTCGGCATGGCTATCCGGGAAGGCGCTAATGTTGTTAATATCCCGGATACTGTAGGTTATTTGAATCCTTCGGAGTACGGAGCTATCTTTAAATATCTAAAAGAGAATGTGCCTGATATTGAACGCGTACAGCTTAGTGCCCATTGTCATAACGATCTTGGTATGGCTACAGCAAATACGCTGGCTGCGATTCAGAATGGTGCAGATCAGATCGAAGGAACGATCAACGGTATCGGTGAACGTGCCGGGAACACAGCGATTGAAGAAGTTGCGCTAGCGCTTGAGACACGGGCTGAATTTTTTGGTGCAAAAACATCGCTTACGTTATCCGAGATCTCTCGCACAAGCCGTCTGGTCAGCAAGCTTACAGGTATGGTGGTTCCAGGGAATAAAGCGATTGTAGGAGCTAACGCATTTGCTCATGAATCGGGTATTCACCAGGACGGGATGCTGAAAGAGAAAACTACCTACGAGATCATGACACCGGAGACTATTGGACTCAAAGAGAGCAAGCTGGTACTCGGCAAACACTCTGGACGTCACGCTTTCCGCGATAAGTTGAGTGATCTTGGGTATGATTTGTCCGAAGAAGAGCTGAACACCGCTTTTTCTAGATTTAAGGATTTGGCAGATAAGAAAAAAGAAGTATCAGATGAAGACATTTTGGCTTTGATTGAAGAGAAATTAATTGATACGCCAGAAGTCTTTAAGCTGCAAACGATGTTCGTTACTTATGGTAATGAAGCTGTTCCAACCGCCAAGGTTATTATTGCGGGTCCGGAAGATCAGCCGATTGTAGCTGAGGCCGAAGGTAATGGTTCAGTAGATGCCATCTACAATGCTATTGATAAAGCCACGAATGAGGAAGTTACCCTTGGAGATTATTCGATTAAATCGGTCTCCCGTGGTAAAGATGCGCAGGGTGAGGTTCATGTGGTGCTTTCGCAGGGAGAAGTAGCTGCACAAGGCCGTGGACTTAGCACCGATATTCTAGAAGCAAGTGCACGCGCTTATATTGATGCGCTGAACAAGCTTCTGGAGAAGCGTAAGACTTACACCAAACGTGATCACGCTAGTCTATAAGATGTACAATGTTATTTTTATTTTCCACTAAGTAGTAAATACGACAGGGATATGCGAGTTATTGCGCATATCCCTGTTTTTTTTGCAATAAAAAGATCTCCAAGACTGCAATAGGACGCTGTTCAGATTATGTATAGATGGACTATTTACAATAGTTGTTAGGTTGCAAATTTATACCATGAGAAAGAGTCAAGGAGGTTAATGCGGGGGAGTAGAGTACAGGATTCAAAGGATAAAGCTTAGGAAAAGCACGATAAACAGAGTGACAAAGGAGGCATTTTTAATAATGTTATCAAAAAAGAAAATTAGCGCATTGCTCGTAGTATTCTTGCTTGTGACGCAATGGGCTTACAGCTTTGGCTTTGGAGTCAATTCGCAGGCATATGCGAGTGGCAATGGTACTGTAATTGGAGATGACCTCATTACTAGTGTTACGCTTGCTGTATACACCGATGATAAATACACAAATACGGTTACAGAAAGCGTATATGAACTTGATTCCTATTCGGAATTGAACTATACATGGTCACTTCCAGATGGGCATGGATATAAGGATGGGTCCACCTATACCTTTGATCTTCCAACACAGTTTGAACTTTATAACGATCTGAATGGTGATCTTATTTTTGACGATGAGCCTGTAGGGACTTATACCGTCGACAAAAATACTAACCGCGTTGTATTTACATTTAATGCTTATATCGAAACTCACGATAAAGTGGGAGGGACTTTCTCCGTAAGGTCGCTTTTGAGCTCCAAGAAAATTACAGGCTCCACGAAGCAAACCCTGATTTTCCCGATACAAGGCGGTACTCAGACCATTGAGCTTAATTTTAAGCCGAAGGTTAGCTCTACTATAGAAAAAGACGGTTCGCCTAAGCCGCAGTATTATAACCCAACAAGCATCGCTTGGACGGTTGATGTGAATAAGGCACTGGAAAGCGTAAAAAATGCAGTTGTCACCGACACACTTCCTGCGGGATTATCACTGAATACGGTATCTATTGCTGTTTATGAGCTTGATGTGAAGGTCGATGGGACTGTGAGTCTTGGCAATCTAGTGGACAGCAGCAAGTATGATGTGACAGGATCCACTTTGGGAGAGTTAAAGCTGAAATTTGCGGATAACCCGCTTACTAAGGCTTACCGGATTGGCTTCTCTACGGATATTACTGGTACTGGTGTAGATGCGAAAACCTTTTTGAATGAGGCAGTCTTAACAGGAGATAACGGATTTTCTAAAAAGGCTAGCACTACAGTTACAGTAGGACGTGGCAAACCACTATCGAAAGAGTCCATCAATTACGATGCAGCGAATCAGGTGATTTCCTGGGCTGTTAATTTCAATTACAATGAAAAAACAATTTTAGCGGCAAATGCTATTTTGAAGGATACATTCAATAACACCCAAGATCTAATTCTCAGCTCGGTTAAAGTTTATCCTGTAACGATCGACAGTAATGGCAACGGGGTTAAAAGCGCGGAAATCGCTTCAAGCGAATATACAATAACTCCAACAACTGCAACGGGATTAAATGGTTTTGATCTGAAATTTAACAATGATATAAATTCTGCCTACCGTATTGAATATCAGACAAAGGCAAATGGCAGAGTATTTGATGATGGCAAGATTACGAACAAAGTTACTTATGATGGAAAAACAGAAACAGGTTACAGTGATATCAAGCAGCAAATTCTCCATAAAAATTATAGCAACGTTAATTATGCGACTAAGACCCTCGATTGGACTATCCAAATTAACGATGACAGCAAGACTATGGAAAATCTAGTGGTGACAGATACTTTTGGCAATGCCGGATTAAAGCTTGTCCCGGGTACATTAAAGGTTCAACCAACTAAAGGCGGAACTGCTACCGTCCATAGTGTTGTTTACAATGCGCATGATCCGGTTGCAGTAAACGATGGATTTGTGATTACTTTTAATGCGCCGATAAATGAGCCTTACACAATTACTTATACAACAAGCTTTAACTATGATTGGCTGGCTCCGGGCAAAACTCAATTCACTAATACAGGTGCACTCGATTGGAAAGAAACGGTTAATGGGGTGCAGGAGTCTAAGCATAAAGAAGCGACCGTAACCTTTAATCCAAGAGATGAGGTTAAAAACAATGGGAAGAAGAGTGGTTCCTACAATGCTGTAACTAAGGAAATCACTTGGAACATTGGGGCTAATTATAATCAGAAAACGTTAAACCAAGCTCAACTGGTTGATACCATTTCAGCTGGCCAAGTTGTAAATATGGATTCTGTGAAAGTGAATAAATGGGAGTATGGAAAGGATGGAAATCCTTCTCCTCAAGCTAGTGTGAATTCCGCGGACTATAAAGTGGAGCTGGATGGCAGTGAGCTGAATGTGACATTTAATAAAACGATTAATTATGCGTTCTACGTCACTTTCAAAACAACGTTCGCGGATCAAGCGATTGATTCAAATGAAATTAAAAATACAGCTACGTTATATGACGGTGCGAAAGTAGAGTCCGCTAAACTGCAAGCTTCTGTTAATATCCCTCAGGGCGGGGAATACGTTAACAAAGAAGGTGCGCAGGATGGCAATAAAATACATTGGACGGTTTACATCAACCGTAACCAATCTTTTGTAAAAGAAGCGGTAATTACGGATATTCCAAGCGACAATCAAATCCTGCTGTCCAATACATTCCATGTCTACAAAACGAAAGTTGCAAGTAATGGGGATGTAACATCGACCAACCAAGAATTGGTGAGTGGTACAGATTATAAGCTGGAAATCACTACGGATAATGACGGAAAAGAAAGCTTTAAGCTTAGTTTCCTGAAGGATATTTCCGAAGCTTATATTTTGAAATATGACTCCCTGATCACAGCACAAAACAATGATAAGGTAACCAATAAGGTTAGTTTCGATGGTAAAAACATCAAGGTAGTTCCAGGTGTAAGCACCGAGGAAATTATCGTTAAGCTCTCTAGCGGCTCCGGCACAGGAAGCGGCGTAAGAGGACCGTTGACGATTACCAAAGTAGAAGACGGGAATACGAGTAAGGTGTTAAGTGGGGCCGTTTTTGATCTGTATCGGGTAGTTGATGCCGATAAGATCTGGATTAAGGAAGGCACTACGGATACAAACGGGATACTTGAATTTACCAAACTGACAGGTGGGAAATATGTCTTAATTGAGAAAACAGCGCCTGCTGGTTATGTTCTTGATCAAACACCACATGAAGTGACTATTTCTTCGACGACAGGGATAAGCCTTGAGGTAAAAAACAAAGTTCCGACACCAACAGCAACGCCTATACCGATCGTAACGCCCGCACCAACGGTAACACCAACGCCCGCACCAACGGTAACACCAACGCCAGCGCCAACAGCAACACCAACGTCGACACCAACAGCAACACCAACAGCAACACCAACGCCAGCGCCAACAGCAACACCAACGTCGACACCAACAGCAACACCAACGTCGACACCGACAGCAACACCAACGTCGACGCCGGCAGCAACACCAACGTCGACGCCAACAGCAACACCAACGTCGACGCCAACAGCAACACCAACGTCGACACCGACAGCAACACCAACGCCGACACCGACAGCAACACCAACGCCGACTCCAGAGGAACCGACAGGTCCTATCTGGACACCATCACCGACACCGGAAGTAGTCGTTACTTCTACACCAACAGCAACACCAGTTGTGGTGGCAACACCTTCGCCAACACCGATGGTAACGCCAGTGTCGACGGCAACGCCAACGGTTACGCCAACAGCTACTCCAAGCCAGCCTGTGGCAACTAGTACGCCTGTTGTTCCGCAGGTAACTCCACCTGTGCAGAAAGAGATTACCAATGAAGATGTTCCTATTGAAGGTGAAATTCCACTTGGGGGAGTGCCAAGCTTGGGAGATGAGCCGGGACATGGTAAAGTGACTATTACTAAGGATGGCAAATGGGTCTACACACCTGATCCGGGCTATATTGGTAAAGATAAGTTCACCATTATTGTTACAGATGAGAATGGAAATGAAGAAGAAATCCTCATAGAGATTGATGTGGAGGAAGTACCAAAGGGTACAGTTACTAAGCCGGGAAATAACAGCAATAAACCGACTCAGCTTCCGAAAACAGGAGAAGACAGCGCGTTTCCGATCTACTTGGCTGGTGGAAGTCTGGTGCTTTTAGGGTTTGTATTAACAAGACGATTCAAACGTAATAACTAGGAAGGTAATAATAAAGACACCCGGTTTTATCCGGGTGTCTTTATTATGTCTTGATAGGTTATTTAGCTCATCGCACTCTATGGTTAAGCTGTTCCCATTGCTCGTACCAGTGCTCAACGCTGGCTGGAAGATTAATGTTAAGCTCCTGCTGGAATAAACCCTTTAGCAGCTTGTACTGCTCTTCCACAGCGGAACGTTCTCCAATGCTGTCGTAGACCTTCATTAATCCTAAATGCCCTTGTTCAAAATAAGGCTGTAGCTGCACTACTCGTTGATAGACAGTAACGGCCTCGGCAATTCTGTTGCTTTCTATATAAAATTGGGCTATGCCCATTGCATGGTGCAGCCAAATGGTACGAAGGCGTTGCCGCTCACTTTCAGCCCATAAATAATCATAATCGTCATAGTAATCTCCAGAATAAAGCTCGAATAAAACTTGATGCTCCGCACAATTAACTTCACTGATGGTTTCCAGAGCCAGGATACCCTGTTCCCACTTATCTACATCAATCAACATTGATCCGGTTTCAAGGGTATAGCCTTCCCCCCCGCTAAGGTTGCTGATATGCAGGTCGACTTCATTCTGCTTTAAGCATTGCCGGACTTGATAAATTGTTGTATAGAGATGGGTAGAGGCCTTTTTCAGATTGAAGTCTGGCCACAGCAGTTCAATCAGCATGTCTTTACTTACGAAGCGGTTGCGATTATGGAGCAAAAAGGCAAATAACTCTTGGGCCTTAGAGGTTCTCCAACGCAGATTATTCAGAGATTGTCCGCCTCGTTCAAAACGAAGCGATTGAAGACAACGAATGGTTACCTCTTCTTTTGCAATTATGAGTTTTGGTGCAAGTGACAATCTTTCTTCTAACCGCTGGACAGCTTTCAGTAGTCGGTCATTTCGCACAGGCTTCAAAATATAATCGAGCGCATTAATCTCAAAAGCCTCCACAGCATAATGGTTATACGCGGTAACGAAGATAATATTTGCGTTTGGACAGGCCTCTTGGAGCATCTCCGCAGCTTGAAGACCATTAATTTCAGGCATTTCAATATCAATAAAAATAACGTCAGGATGATAAGACGGAGCCTCTTGAATGGCCTGTGAGGGGTCCGTATAGGAAGCGGCTATATGTAAAGATGGTATTTTTTTTAACATAAACTCTAATTTCACAAGGGCAAGCCGTTCATCGTCAACTAATATTGCCTGAATCATTATTAATCACCACTCAGATATAGTATTTTAGCCAAAATACGTCGAATCCTTACTTGATATTTCGGTTCACAATAGTTTGTCTGTTAATCAGAAGGTTTTCGAAGCGGATTTTTTTTGTCAGAAGGAATAATAAAACTCACAGAAGTTCCTTTCCCTTCGGAGCTTTTAATCTGCAGCCCTTTTCCGTAGACCCGCAACAGCCGTTTATGTGTATTTAAAAATCCGATTCCTCTTGCATCATTAGACGGATTGCTGAGCAACTGCTGGAGTTGTTCGTTTTTCATGCCTTGGCCATTGTCTGATATCGTGATTTCAATATCGCCAGCTTGTTCCTTGATGGTTATGGACACCGTTCCTCCTTGGGAGCGACTCAAAATACCGTGCCGGACAGCATTTTCAACCAGTGGCTGTATAGTCAGGGGCGGCAGCTGAAAATGCAAGCTTTCCTCATAATCCCAAAGAATGGTCATCCTATCTTCAAAGCGCTCCTTTTCTATGTAGAGGTAGGCATGAACAAGCTCAAGCTCTCGTTCAATCGGTATCATAGGCTCAGCATTCAGGAAATTGAAGCTTAAACGCAAATAAGAGCTGAAGGCATCCACAAGGTGACTCATTCTATTAATATCAAAAGAAGCCAGCGCGGATATTGAATTTAATGTGTTGAACAAGAAATGTGGTTGTATTTGCGCTTGAAGATAGGCAGCTTCCACACGAAGTCGTTCGTTTACGGACTGTTTTAGATCTGTTAAGGAGCGTACACGGGCCTTCAGCTCTATTGCATTCATAGGCTTCATTACATAGTCATTTGCACCTGAAATAAAACCGGTATAAATATCTTCCGCTTGGCCTCGTGCCGTCAGAAGCAGAATGGGAAGCTCAGCAATGGTGTAACGTTCACGAATTCTATGCGCCAGCTCATACCCGGACATTTGTGGCATCATTACATCTGTAATAATTAAATCCCACTGAACGGTATCCAGCAATAGTAAAGCATCGTTTCCGCTTGTCACCGTAACGATTTCATAGTCCTTGATGGAAAGTACGTTGGTAAGTATTTTTAGATTAACCGGATCATCATCTACAGCCAGAAGCTTGGGTCTCCTTCCATGGGCTGATGAAACGATACCCGGTGCGGTTAATTTGGATAAAGTGATCATAGATGGCGTGTCTGAGAATTCAGTCATAGAGGGCAGTTCTGAACTCAATACCCGGCTGGTTGAATCGTATAATGGCATTGTGAATGTAAAGGTAGTACCTTCTCCAAGTGTAGAGACTACACTGATTTTCCCGCCGTGAAGTTCAACTAACTGCTTGCTGGTGCTTAATCCAAGCCCGATGCCACCGCTAACTTCGTTCATGCTGGAATCGCCCTGTTCATAGGGCTGGAAAGCTCTGAGCAACGTCTCCTCGTTCATGCCAAGACCCGTATCCGTAATATGAATCTGCGCCGATTTTTTATGAATATCTGCATGGATTCTTATCGTGCCTACAGTCGTATATTTAACAGCATTTTGAAGCAGATTGAACAAGATCTGAATGAGTCTTTTTTCATCAGCCACAATAGAAGGGAATGAATCTGGTATTTCTGAGATTAAGGTTAAAGATTTCCCTTCCGTTAAGAATTTGAACATATCAAGCACACCCACTGCGAAGGATTGGATCTTAAGTTCTCTGAGCTGCAATTGTATATTGCTTTCACGGAGCTGGGATTGATCCAGCAGATCGTCTACCAGAAGGGACATACGTCTTCCAACGGTAATGAGCAGTTTTAAATTCTCAGCATTTTGATGCGTTACAGTGTCACGCTCGCTGTCCAGGACAGTTTCGGCAATGTTAATGATACTGTACAGCGGATTTTTTAATTCATGTGAGGTGTTAGCCAAAAAAACATCCTTTTGCGTAACACTTCTCTGCAGGCTGTGCGCCAGTTTTTCTGTCTCCTTAGTATTCCAGTGATATCGGTTAAATCCAAAAGTCGCAAAGCACAAAAAGGCGATAATTAGATCAAAAGGATAATAGGTAACGTTAACCCAGTTATAATTCTTGAACATTCCCCAAAGTGTGCTGTTAACGATGGCAAACATAGATAACAACAGGAAAATAGAGCCTTCGTAATTTTTAACAATAGATCTCAGAAAAAGAATTACGACACCTAATGCTAAAACTAATAAATTTATGCCGAAAATCAGTGTGTGAAATTCATAATAGTGAACAACGGGTCCAAATAATATGAACAGGATGTCTATTACGGACAGGATGGTTAGGATACGAATACTTTTTATTTTTAAATCCGCGAACAAAAGATGTTTGCTTGTCTGCAGGATAAAAATAAATACAGCAATATAAGAGATAAAAAATAGCTTGAAATTCCATTGATAGTTCAAGGGAAATACGTGCAATAAAAGCCTGTCATCATCTATGAGTACGGTAGTTATAGCGGATATTACCAGTAGAAAAAAATAGATCAACATCTTTTGCCGCAGCCCAATTATATATAAAATAACAGCATATACAGCGTGCAGTATTAGAACAACACATAATAGCAACTGTAGGCTAATAGAGAGCAGTCTTTCCTGTGTTAAAGCTTTTTCGCTGCCAAATACAATCGTTTTAGAAATTCCTCCCGTTTGGGAAAAGGAATAGTTGGCTACATGGATCACAATTTCAAGTTCACTTTTATCGGTTGTAAAGGATACTGAATAAGGCAGTATGTACGGAATATAGTGTTCTTTACTCTCAGCAGGAGTGCCAGAGCTGTCCAGCCGTTCACCGTTGATATACACTTCTGAAGAGGACCGAGCTCCGGAAATTAGAAGACTATAGGATTGCTTCTTATGATTATCTGTTAGGACACGTAGCCGATAGGAGCCGTAGCCATAAGCAGATTTATCGCTATCGCTAAGGGCATCTTTCCAGTTCCCCGGGACTTGTATATATTTTGCAAGAGCAGCAGTTACAGGTTGTTCGTTGAATGAAGGAAGCAGCATACCCGGATAGAACTCCCACTGCCCACTTAAAATAAGGAGTTTGTCCTGATTCCATTGTTTATCCCGTAAATCCAACACACCATTGATCAGTGGTGGTTGTGTGGTGTGCGGAGAAATCTTTACCCATAGGATACGGAATCCAGTGAGTATAATAAGAAACAATGCGATAATTAAGAAGAGTTTTCTTTTAGTCATAGTAGTTAAACATTATTCGACAACAAACTATATATTCCTCTCTTCAGCCTATTTCAAAAAAACCAAAAAAATTTATGTATAGGTTGCAGGGGAGAACGATTGGTTGGCGTCTAACGTTATGAAGGTGAAGGAGGGGAGAAAGCTGGAAGAGGCAGAATGGATTGCTGCTGTGCTGAACGGTCAACATCAAGCCTTTGGGCATTTGGTGACACGTTACCAAGGCATGGTATACAGAGTATGCGTCAAAATCACAGGAGAAGCCGAATCGGCCAAAGATATGGCCCAGGAGGTTTTTATAAAAGCATATAAAGCGCTCCCCTCTTTCAGAGGACAATCCTCCTTCTCGACATGGCTGTATCGGATTGCCTACCGAACCTGTCTGGACTGGAAACGGGCCAACGATAGGGAGTGGAAGTACCGAAGTGCAGCTGATTACACAGAAAATGATTGGGTAACGTCTCAAACTCCGGAGCATGAGGTACTTGAGCAGGAAACATCAGCTGAATTAGGAGAGAATGTGAACAGTCTGGCGGAACCGTACCGGTCGGTCGTCCAGCTGTACTATTTTCAGCGGAATTCCTATCAAGAGATTGCAGAGCAAAAGGGAGTTTCCGTGAAAACAATCGAATCGCAGCTTTATCGAGCCAGACAGATGATGCGTAAACAAAGGGAGGAATGGCGATGAATTGTGCAATAGTGAAGGAATGGATGCCACATTATATAGACGGCCTACTGTCTCCAGAGATGGAGCTGAGTATCCGATTGCACATAGAGTCATGTCCTGATTGCGCAGAGTGGCTGGAGGAAGCCAAAGCAATGTCGGAGCTGTGGTCGGAAATGGATGCTGACAGAGAACAGTTGCAGGCGCAGATGGACTTCCCGGATCTCGCAGCAGATGTTATGACACATATTGAGCAGCTCGAAACAGGGCGCAGATCACGAGCGACTAAGGCAACCAATGTAAGACGTCGTTCTGCCCCAAAAACCTCATGGATTCATTATGGAGTGGCTGCTTGCCTCAGTTTGTTATTGTTGCAGTTTGGGGTATTTGAGAATTTGGCCTATGGCATTACCGAAATAAACGGCCATATGTCGAATTCAGTAACCCAGTGGTTTGGTGGCTTTGGGAGATAGTAATAAAATAATTGATCATCAATAGATGTTTAAATTGGCTAAAGTTTTGCTACCCAAATTTTAGGAGGATGTATTATGATTAAGAAGAGACGTTGGCTCACTTTTATGCTGGCTATGATACCTGGAGTAGGTCATTTGTACTTAGGCTTTAAAAAGCAGGGTTTACAGTTTATGATCGGGGCCTCCTTATGTATAATGTTTATTCCGTCCGAGCCCTTGATCTTCCCGTTTGCCCTGGCGGCGCTGTGGTTTTATCAGTTGTTTGATGCCCTGCAGAAGGCGGCTTGGATGAAAATAACTGCTGCTGAACACGAACGAATGATGTTTCATCCAGACAGCTTCGGAGCCCCTTGGACCATGGGTATGTCCTCTATGCCTGGATATCCACATGAAGAGATCAATCCAGCTTGGGTGGGAATCGGCTGTGTTGTTGCTGGGTTCCTTATGTTGGTAATCACAGCTTTCCCTACCCTTTGGGATATGCTGACTGAGATCAACATCGGCACGATCTTATTATCAGTGGGTCTGATTGCGTACGGACTGAAGATGTTAAGGAACAATACGAGAGCATAAGAAACGGGGATTTAACTATGGGGAGATGGAAAATAGGAAGTTTCACAGCAGCCTTGGGCTGCATTGCCCTTGGTGTCATTATCGTGATGGCTCAGTATGATATGATCAGCTATGAGGTGCTTGGTTTTTTATGGCCGGCGTTGTTGGTCTTATTCGGAATTGAGATGTTGATTAGACTTTTTATCAAATCCGATGTCAAAAGCCGTGTAAGCGGCTGGGCCATCCTGTTAATTATTGTACTGATCGGAGCAAGTGCTGCTCAGACAGTAATGGCTGGAGGTTCACTCAGCAATCTGATCGGTAATACACATCTAACTCCGCTTAGTGGGAATGTGGAAGTGAAAGAGAATATTACGACGCTCAAAATCGTACTTCCAAGTGGAAAAGTAAAGGTTGAGGGTGTAGCTGGAGGCTCTTTGGATTATGAGGGGAGTTTACTGCTGCCTGGAAAATCGCAAAGTGATGCTGAAAGTGCACTGGAAAAGAAATGGAAGGTTAGTACTGAAGGAGATACACTGATTATGGAGCTTGATACCGATCATAATTGGTTCTCTAACATTCAGTTTGGATTCAATACCAAAAGTCCTTATTTAAATATAAGTGCACCCAATAACCTTGCTGTTGAGGTTGAGACAAGTGATGGCTCTATAGAAGCCTGGAATCTTAAGTCAGGTATAGAGGTTGAGACAAGTAATGGTGCATTAAATATTCATGATATTGTCGGCGAAGTGGATGCGCATACCAGCAATGGGTCACTATCCGTACAGAATATCCAAGGTGAAGTTGAACTTGTGAGCTCTAATGGAGCCATAGTATTGGATAACATTGATGGGGCGTTGTCAGCCAAGAGCAGCAACGGCAAAATTACTATAAACTCAGCAGTGACCGGAAACTGGAAATGTACATCCAGTAACGGAAAGATTATAGTGGGCTTGCCGGCCGTGTCGGATGCGAAAATTATTGCAGATACAAGCAATGGCTCGCTGAAGGGGAATGTACCCTGGGATCGGGACGGCGATAGCTATGGTACCGCTGTGCTTGGGAAAGCCACGTATACTGTGGATTTAAGCACGAGTAATGGAAGTGTGACCGTGGACACAGCTGAATAAGTATGAGTAAAAGGGAGCTGAGGCTTCAGCGAATGGATTCTGCTGAGGCCTCAGCTCCTTTTGTGATAGAACTTACCTACCAAGCATAGGCTTTAGGGGCTTCACCGCCGGGTCCAGGGAATATTTCATCTAGTCGTTTAAGCACAGCTTCATCTAGTACAATCTCAAGACTGCGCAGCGCACTCTCAAATTGCTCCAGTGTGCGGGGGCCGATAATAGGAGCTGTTACAGCAGGATTAGCCAGTAGCCAAGCAAGAGCGACATTATCCTGTGGTTCTCCCAGCTCCATACATAAGCTGGCAAAAGCCTCAAGCTGGCTCTTGTGCTGCTCTACACGATCTGCATTTCCGCCACTTCGGCTGCCCTCTATTTTTTTGAGTGCATTTCTTCCGAGCAGACCTCCATCGAGTGGACTCCAAGGAATAATACCTAGCCCCAGATGGCGAGCGGCTGGCAAAACTTCAAGTTCAGGAAGCCGACAGGTCAGACTGTATTTATGCTGCTCTGAGACTAGTCCAAGAAAACCACGAGCCTTTGCTTCTTGTTGTGCTATGGCGATATCCCAGCCTGCGAAGTTACTGGAACCGACATAACCAATCTTGCCTTGACTCACAGCCAGCTCGAAAGCCCCCCAGAGCTCTTCCCAGGACGTACTGCGGTCTATATGATGCATCTGGTACAATTCAATATGATCGGTCTGAAGACGCTGCAGGGACCCTTCAAGATGGCGGCGAATGATATATGAGGATAATCCTTCTTCATCATTAGGACCATCAAGCTTATCATTCATGGCTCCATAAACTTTGGTGGCTAGTACGACCTTTTCCCGCCGCCCGCCGCCTTGTTTAAACCAGCGTCCGATAATGGTTTCAGTCAGGCCAGAATTTTCGCCCCAGCCGTAAATGTTAGCGGTATCAAAAAAATTAACACCTGCATCCAGTGCAGCGTCCATGATGCGGAAGGCTTCTTTTTCATCCGTCTGTGGGCCAAAATTCATCGTTCCTAGACATAGGCGACTGACCTTCATGCCGGATTTGCCAAGCTTTGTATAATGCACTTCGCATTCACTCCTTTGATAGATGACTTCATAGTAATTGTAAACATCTTCAGAACTAAGAGCAAATATGCTCAGCATTTACGGTGGTGGTCTGATTCTCACTGTTTATAGGCTATACCTATCAGCTCAATAGAATCTATATCTTTGTCCTTTACGACTGGGTATGATACAACAATATAAAGAAGAACTATGTCTGTTAGAGCAGAAAACTTGAGGAGTGACTGAGATGAGTGAAGTTAAAAAAATCGCCGTTATCGCAGGGGACGGTATTGGACCAGAAGTTGTAGCAGAAGCGGAAAAAGTATTGAAAGTAACAGAAGAAGTATTCGGTTATGCCTTTGAAACAGAGCATGCATTATTTGGCGGTATCGCTATAGACGAGAAGGGCACTCCGCTGCCGGAAGATACACTTGAAATCTGTCGTAGCGCAGATGCTGTGTTATTGGGTGCTGTTGGTGGACCAAAATGGGATAATAATCCAAAGGAACTTCGTCCTGAAACCGGACTGCTCGGAATTCGCAAAGCACTGGGGTTGTTCTCAAACCTGCGTCCAGCTGTCGTATTTGACTGTCTTAAGGATGCTTCGACTTTGAAGCCTGAAGTCCTGGAAGGCACAGATCTTATGGTAGTTCGCGAACTGACTGGCGGGATTTATTTCGGAGATAAATTGCGCCGTCAAGGAGAACATGGTGAAGAAGCTGTGGACACCTGTGTGTATAACGTAATGGAAGTAGAACGAATTGTCCGCCAAGCTTTTGAAATTGCCGGCAAGCGCCGCAATAAACTGGCGAGTGTTGATAAAGCGAATGTACTTGAAACTTCACGTTTGTGGCGTGAGGTTGTGAATAAGATCGCTCCAGAATATCCGGAGGTAGAGGTAGAGCATGTACTGGTTGATAACTGCGCAATGCAGCTGCTGCGCCGTCCATCTAGCTTTGACGTTATCGTTACTGAGAACATGTTTGGTGATATCCTGAGCGACGAGGCTGCTATGCTGACAGGTTCTATCGGTATGCTTGCTTCGGCTTCGATGGGTGACGGCAACTATGGTCTCTACGAGCCCGTTCACGGCTCTGCTCCTGATATTGCCGGACAAGGGCTTGCGAACCCGATCGCAACAATCTTGTCGCTGGCCCTTATGTTCCGCTTAACCTTTGGTTATGAGGATGCTGCTGCTGCAATCGAAGCTGCAGTTGCTGCTGTATTGGATGCAGGACACCGTACAAGTGATATCGCCGTGGATAAGAGCAAAGCGATCAGTACAACTGAAATGGGCGACCTGATTGTTGCAGCAATCCGCAAAGCTTAATTATTAGTTTATAATGATTACAAATAAATAATTGGTCTAATCTTGACTTTGATTTTGTGCGATGATACCATTTGTTTAGTAGACAAGATATTATCGATTTCTGCAAATTTCAATATATTTCAGTATATTGAGAGATACAAATGGTACTTTTTCTTACATAATCAGAGGGAGGATTCTAGCAATGGCGGAACGTTTAGTAGGTAGACCGGCTCCCGATTTTACTATGGAAACCGTATCAGGTGATGGTAAGGATTTTGGTAAAGTAAGCTTGTCTGATTATCGTGGCAAATGGCTTATATTCTTCTTCTATCCGCTTGATTTCACATTTGTATGTCCAACTGAAATCACAGCTCTGAGTGACGCAGCAGCACAGTTTGAAGCACTTGATACAGCGATTCTCGGCGCAAGCATCGATTCGATCCACAGCCACAAAGCTTGGATCAATACCCCTAAGGATTCCAATGGCCTGGGTCGTTTGAATTTCCCGCTTGCAGCTGATATTACGAAACAAGTCTCTAAAGACTATGGCATTCTGATTGAAGAAGAAGGTATCGCATTGCGTGGCTTGTTCATTATCGATCCTGAAGGCGAATTGAAATATCAAGTCGTTAACCACAATGATGTAGGCCGCAGCGTGGAAGAAACTCTTCGTGTTCTGCAAGCCTTGCAATCTGGTGGCTTATGCCCAATGAACTGGAAGCCGGGCGATAAGAATCTGTAAATTCTCGACCGTTATCATAGTGATCTTTGATATTCTGATTTCTACCTCCTTGCAGAAAATTTTCTGTAAGGGGGTTTTTTGCTCCAAAAGATCTTGTATATCTAAATAGATTTGAAAATAGGCGCGAAAAGTTATATTATGTCCTCGAGTGGAGGAATCTCCATTGGGGTAATGTAATACAATAATAAACAATCAAAGGGTTATTTCTAAGGAGGGCGAACAAATATGAGCTTTTGCTGTGGAGCGAGTATGGTAGGAACAAAGGGGACCCTAAAACATTATCGCACGCAAGTCCATAATGTTCCCCTGCTTTTTTGTCCGGTATGTCATCGTGTGGAGGTTCACTACAAGGTCGAGAATGAATATGAGATCTTAGCGGAATATGCACATGGAGATGGTGTTACCGACGTGGACTTTCAGGACTATGTCATGGAAGACGAAACTGCAATATTCGAGAACGTCATTAACGTCGAGAGTGAAGATCCTCTAGCCGTTGTACGCAATCAAATCGATATGGCGCTTGACCTGCTAGCTGTAGCCAAACAGATTGAGGATACCAAGTGGGAACGGGAATTGAAAAAAAGGTTAGCTGTGATGAGTCAGCGCCGTCTACGCCTGCAACAAAAGGCATAAGTTTATTACTAATTTTTTGGGCATGCCCCATTTTTCCATGTAAGCCTCCGCAATCGCGGGGGCTTTTTAGCTTTTTATAATCCTTTTTAGCTTTTCGTGATCCTTTTTAGATTGTTTTAAATCATTTAGGCGAATAAATAGCAATAAATATAATTTGATGTGATGTTTCATATGTCTTTGGAATCATTTTATGAATTTTTTTACCATTCGACAGTTTCTCCGATTGCGTTGTCTAGTTCTCTTGGATATGATTGGAATATAATTGAACCGGTTGGAAAAAGTGCAACGATTACCGAATGTTCTGGCGGCTTCGTCATACACTCAAATACATAGTAATTTGATGTCGCTTAAGCGTCTTCGTCAAATGCAGTAAAAGGGGGAACTTCGTATCGTGATTAGCCAATATCAAGAAAGTCTTCTATTACCGGGAAGAACCTATCAAACTGGACCTGTGGATACTACATACGAGGATGTTCTAGAGAATATTGACAGCGGAATCATGCTTTTTGATGAAGAGGGAGTTATAAGTTTTGTAAATAAGCAAATGTACGGGATGCTTGAGCTTACCCGTCACTCTCTTGTGGGCTGCACATTTTCCCATCTGCTGTCTAATATTCGACTGAGCCGTTCCAAGAAAAAACAAGTACTGCAGAGCTACAGAGAGATGGTATACAAAGGAAAATCAAATTATGAGTTTCTAGACGAGTATGGCCGTTACTGGAAGGTTACTTTATGCTGCGGAGAGCAAATGAAAGGCTGTTATTTGTTCACTGTCAAGGAAATCTCGGATTATAAGTTAATCGAACAAACGGCTTACCAGAACGATAGCTTGGCTATGCTAGGCAAATTATCCGCATCTATTGCCCATGAAATCCGGAATCCGTTGACCGCGATCCGGGGATTTATTCAACTGCTTCATCCATACTTGCATCAACTGGGGAAAGAGGAATATGCCAAGATTATATTGGCCGAGATCGATCGTGCGAACGATATTATTCATGAATTTCTGTCCTCCTCTAAGCCGTCAGTTCCGCAGGTGGGGATGATACCCGTGTCCGCATTGCTTAAGGAGGTTGTTCTCCTTACAGAGAGCGAAGCTTTAATGAAAGGCTGCCAGATCAATCTTCATCCTCTTCAAGAGGACATGGTGATTTCTGGCGATGTCAAACAGATGAAGCAAGTCGTGCTTAATATGATTAGAAACGCAATGGAGGCTGTAGCGGATCGAGAAGATGATTCGATGGGGAAAATCGAAGTTGGTGCCCGCAGAGAAGGCTCTGAGGTCCGTATGTTCATATCTGACAACGGTAAAGGAATGGATATTCGTACACTGGACAGGTTATTTAATCCTTTCTTTACTACCAAAGAGAATGGTACAGGATTGGGTCTTTCCGTAAGTGACCGCATCATCAAAAATCATGGCGGATGCATTTCTGTTAGCAGCAGAGTCAACGAGGGTACTCATTTTGTGATCTCTTTGCCATTAATCCATTAGAATAAGTAATAAGAGGCTGATCCCTGCGGATAATACAGATGCGGAGATCAGCCTTTGCTTATGTTACAATGGGTGTTGGTTTTGGGAAACAAATGGAGGGAATCACAATGAATATAGATTACAACAGTGGTGTTGCCAACAATGTGCAGGGTGATGCCCTTATCCTTATTATTTCTGAGTCTGAGGTTGAAAATGGAGGCTTTTCCGAGGGCTGGGATGACAGAATTCGCCTATTGGGAAAGGCAGGTTTATTTAAAGGCAAGCTTAATCAGACTTATGTACTACCTGCTGAGAATTCATCTGGTTGTCCTGTTGTTATTTTGGTTGGCAGGGGGGACCAACTTCTCACGACTGAGGATCTAAGGCAAATGGGGGCTCAGACAGCCCGTGCAGCACTTCGTTTGAAGGCGCTCAAGCTGATATTTGAAGTGCCGGACAAATTACAGGAGCTTACCGTAGAGAAGGATGTGACTTCTATTGCTTATGCGCTGACGGAGGGGCTAATGCTTGGTTCCTATCGTCGGGCTACCTATAAGCAGGTGCAGTCTTTTTATACAGGCCCAACAGCAGTTGTTTTCACTATAAAAGAGAAATTAGAGGGTACTGCCGGGCGGGGTTGGACTCAAGGCATTCAGAAGGGGCTAGCTTTCGGTGAGGCCACGAATTTGGCGCGGAGCTTGACCAACATGCCTGGTAATCTATTGACCCCCTCAGACCTTGCTGTGGCCGCTATAGAGGTTGCTGAACGATATGGCTTTCCTTCTGAGGTGCTGGACGAACGGGAAATTGAGAAAAAAGGAATGGGCGGATTGCTCGCCGTCGGAAAAGGAAGTGTAAACCCTCCACGAATGATCGTCATCCGTTATCAGGGGACAGGGAATTGGGATAACGTAGTGGGGCTTGTAGGGAAGGGAGTTACCTTTGACACCGGCGGGATCTCCTTAAAAAGAGCACCAGGTATGGAAGAGCTGATTAGTGATATGGGAGGGGCAGCGGCTGTACTCGGAGTAATGGAGGCGCTTGGCCGCTTACGTCCACGAATGAATGTCGTTATGGTTATTCCATCTGCGGAGAATATGCCATCGGCCAATGCTTTTAAGCCTGGAGATGTTATTACCTCCATGAGCGGACGAACAATAGAAGTGTTGAATACCGACGCTGAAGGCAGAATTGTCCTGGGAGATGCGCTGACTTATGCTCGGGAATGGGGAGCGAAACGTATTATCGATGTAGCTACGCTGACAGGCGCTGTGTTGTCCACTTTGGGAGATATAGCAACAGGTGCTGTGACTAATGATGAAGCGTTTCTGGAGCGATTTCTGGCCGCTTCAAGCTATTCAGGGGAAAAGGTCTGGCAGCTTCCGGCATACCCGGAATTTCGTGAAATGCTAAAGAGCGAGGTTGCCGATATCCGTAACACTGCTGGAAGATATGGTGGAGCTACTACAGGCGGATTATTTGTAGGTGAGTTTGCTGAGGGCTTGCCATGGATTCATCTAGATATTGCTGGCACTGCATATGTATCTAAAGAACGTGGAGTTAATCCTAAGGGAGCAACAGGTGTCATGGTTCGTTCTATCATTCAGTGGCTGCTGAGCGAAAGCGAGATCTAAACATCCGGGGAGCTGTCCGTTCTAAACAACAAGGGGTGTTCCCTAAACCAGACTGAACTGCACCCCGTCAAGTAGACAGCAAAAAAAATAAAAGTAGTTTAAGCGGCCTTAGTCCTAAATTCAATGGGACTGAGGCCGTTTAGTTTTGCCTGTAACCGTTCGTTATTGTAAAAATGAATGTAGGTATCAATATCTGTTTGGAGTTCTTCAAAGGTCTGGTAGGAATGTAAGTAGTACTTCTCACATTTCAATGTTCCCCAGAAGGATTCCATCGGCGAATTGTCAATGCAGCAGCCTACTCGGGACATGCTTTGCTTCAGTTCTGCATCGTCCAGCATCTTTTTAAAATGCAGAGAGGTATACTGAAAACCACGGTCGCTATGGAGTAAGGTTCGGCTCTCCGGTGCTGCCTTCAAAGCTAATTCCAGTGTGTTAAAAACTAGCGAATTATTATTGGAATGACCCAGAACGTAAGCAACAATCGACTTGTCATACAGATCTTTTATTGCACTTAAATACGCCTTCTTGCCGTTTCCGTATTTGAATTCCGTTACATCCGTTACCCATTTTTGGTTTGGAGCTTCAGCCTCAAAATTACGGTTCAGCACATTCTCTGCAACCTGCTGAGGCGTGGAGCCTACATACTTCTTTCTCTTTCTGCGGATGACTGACTGGATGCCTTGGCATTTCATCAGCCGGTACACTCGCTTTGCGTTAATAGATTTATCCATTTGTCTGCGCAAATGCAGGGTCAATTGGCGATACCCAAAGGTTCGCTCCACCTTCTCATACAAGAGGAGCATAGCCTCTGTCAGTTTCTCGTTGTCAGCCTCTCGAGAACTGGGTTTGCGATTCAACCATTTGTAATAACTTGACCGTGAAATCCCTGCGATGTCACACAAAAGCCGAATGGAGCAAGATTGTTCCTGCTGAACGGCCTGAATGGCCAGGTAAATGTTCACCTGGCGAATGGTCCTTAACGTCTCCTCCTTTCGAGCTCCTCTAACTTTTTTAGAAAAGCATTCTCCGCACGCAGGCGTGCATTCTCGTATTCCAGTTTTTGCATCGCGAGTTTGTGGCGATCTGCTTCCGTAAGTTCTTCAGGCGCTTTAGTGCGTCCTCTACCGTCTCGTAACGCCTCTTCACCACCAGCTTCGTACTTCTTTACCCAGCTATATACTTGTTGGTAAGACACGTGAAAATGGCTTGCCGTCTTCGCATAGTCTTCTCTGTTCGAAAGGCAGTACAGCACGATATTTATCCGTTCCTGCCAAGTGGTTACGCGTCCTTTGGTCATAGCTTTAGTTCCTCCTGAATGAGCTGTTAAGCTGTTGCTATGACCATTATACTTCCTAATCCAGTTGGCAAGTTGGGTTGAACTTGCAATCTTATACTTGCAGATGATTTGGTTTTGCGACAATCCTCCCTCGAGATAGTCCTTAACGGCATGGAGTTTAAGTTCTGCAGAATATGTACGATTGTAGCTTCGGACTTCCAGCCCTTCGTATCCATACAATTGATAACGTTGCCGCCACTTCACTAATGAGTTTTTGGATATTCCATACTTCCGGGCCGCAGTTTTCAAACCAATGTCGCCCCGTTCAATTTCTTGGAGAATCATTAACTTTTCCAGTGCTGTAAACTTCTTTTGTTCCATAAAAATGCTCCCCATACAGCGACAGGTTTTTATTATTTCACCTGTCTACTATATGGGGAGCATATCAGACTCTGGTTTAGGGAACACCCCTTTATTGAAATCCAAGAGCAGAAGCTTAAACAGTACCACTGGATTTTTTGGCCTTCGATTGGGAAGTGTAGGATTGAATGCCGTTCATAATTTTATCGCGAGTTCCCTTATTCTTCAGTAAATATACTGCTCCCAATGCGACTGTTGTAAATAATGTCTTTTTGGTATTCATAGGAATTACCTCCTTGGTATTGTCTTTAGTTGCTTATAACAAACATACCCGTTAGTTAAGGAGGCTAAACGATAAATCTCTATTTATTGCTCGTTTTACAAGCTTACTTCTTGTTGTTAACCGGTGTTGAACAACAAGAAAGAGGGGAATCCATCGATGCTGCCGAGCAGCTTTTTCCTTTATCACAGCCTGCACAAGCGCCCTGCTTCCCCTTTTGCACATGTCGATAGATGGTCCAGCCAGAATAACCGAAAATTAAGGCGACAATCACAACATTTATCATAATGGTACCCCACTTTCATCATGAGAATCTTATTATTTACAAGTCTACGACCATCCTAATAACCGTCCGCCTTGAAAAATAATTAAAGATACGATATACGCCAGAACGAGAGAATAGCCCATGGAGAAGAAGGTCCATTTCCAAGATGCTGTTTCTTTTTTGATTACCCCTACAGTAGCCAAACAAGGAATATATAGCAGGATAAAGGCCATAAAGCTGATCGAACTCAATGGTGTGAAGACTTGAGAAATTTGATTTTCTAAACCAGCAGCATCTGGTGCGTGATAGATGATATTCATGGTAGAGACTACTACCTCTTTTGCCAAAAATCCCGGAACCAATGTAGAGCCAGCCTGCCATGTTCCGAAACCAAGCGGTGCCAGTAGCGGTGCGATCATACCTCCAAACTTAGCCAGGAAGCTGTGATCCATGTCCACATCAAACCCGCCAGGACCGGCATAAGACATAAACCAAATAATTGCTGAGCCTGCAAGAATAATAGTTCCAGCTTTTCGCAGGAAACCTTTGCCCTTTTCCCAAGTGCTGCGCGATAAGGTCTTGATCTGCGGCATACGATAAGGTGGAAGCTCGATCATGAAAACTGAGGATTCATTTTTGAATAAATATTTAGAGAATACCTTACAAAGAATCAGTGCAAACACAATACCCATCACATACATGGACAGAACTGCTACGGCCTCTTGCGCCGGAAAAAACACAGCTGCGAATAAAGCGTAAACAGGCAGTCTCGCAGAACAGGACATCAGCGGCATTAGCAAGGTGGTCAGCATTCGGTCTTTGGGCTGTTCGATGCTGCGCGCCGCCATTATGGCAGGTACATTGCAGCCAAAGCCAATGATGAATGGAATAAATGCTTTTCCGTTTAGTCCCATACGTTCCATCGTGCTGTCCATTAATAAGCAAACCCGAGCCATGTATCCTGAATCCTCCAAGAAGGAAATGATCAGGAAGAGAATGAAGATTTGCGGGACAAAGACGAGGACGCCCCCTACACCGCTAATTAATCCATCGACGATCAGGGCATGGGTGAAGCTGGATGCTCCAAGCGTCTGTAGCAGGGAATTGGCTCCATCACTAATCGGTCCGGAGATCAGGCCATCGAGGAGATCTGATAGAGGTCCGCCGACCCAGTCAAATGTGGTCTTAAAGAGAGCATACATAAAGAAGATAAATAAGGGCAGTCCTAGAAAACGATGCGTCAATATGGAATCTAATTTTTCTGTTAAGTTATGAGGCTTCTGCGTTGTTGTATCAAGTACAACCTCACAAATGGAGTGGATATAATCCATCCGCTGTGAGCGAATCCATTGGGGGAGCGTCAGGGCCAGCTTTTTGATCTGTAGCTCACTCTGACAGGATTCACAGATGTTTAGCAGGCGGGTGGTGTCCATACGTGTCTTTAGAAAATGAAGAATAACCGGATTCTGCTCCATAAGCTGTAGAGCAATCCAGCGATGATTTGGTAAGTTCTTGATAGGAAGTAATTCCTTTTCTATAGAAGATATCGCATGCTCTACAATCTCACCATAGTTCAACTTGAACTTTACAGCGGGAATCGCAGAGGATTTCTCTAAAATACTGAGGACTTGTGCGCAGCCTTTTCCCGTTCTTGCAACAAGCGGGAGGACAGTTATACCCAGTCGTGATTGTAAGACTTCATGATTGATGCGAATTCCACGTGCATTGGCGACGTCAATCATATTCAGTCCGAGTAAGGTAGGTTTGCCATACTCAAGTAATTGAAGCGTGAGCAGCAGATTTCGTTCCAGCTGTGAAGCATCCACGATATTAATTAAGGCTTCAGGAGATTCTTCTATTAAATACTGGGCAGCAACTCCCTCATCACGTGAGAGTGGGTGCAAGGAATAGATGCCCGGCAAATCAATGAGCTTGCCAGCGCCGTTCTTCAGGCTGCCGATCTTCTTTTCTACCGTTACCCCTGACCAGTTACCAATATATTCGTATGAGGAGGTCAATGTATTGAAGAGAGAGGTTTTACCTGTATTGGGGTTACCTACAAGTGCTATTGAACTCAAGACACGTTCACCTCAATCAATGAAGCTTCCTTCCGGCGGATGGCGAACAGTTGTCCATTGCATTCCAAGGTAATAGGTCCTAAAAAAGGTCCTTTTCCTTTCAGGCGAATGCTCACACCCTCGGACACTCCAAGATCAGCCAGACGACGACGCAGGATGGGGTTGATTCCTTCTATTTTATGAATATATCCGGTCGAACCCGGTTGTAGTCGCAGTAATGAGCAAGAGGTAGAAGCCATTTTTATCCCTCCAAAAGAGACTGATAATCAATCTCAATGATTTTCTTGTAATGTAGCATTTTTAGGGCTTATTTACTGTGATCATTGTCGCTGACACGATGTGGTAATAGCATTAAAGAGAAGAAGATGAAATTCCTTTACATTTTATTCTTCATTAAAGTATGATTATACGATATAAATTGCATAGTAAAGCTATATTCGCGGTTATAATGATTGCAATAGTTGAAGGGAGATAATTATGAAGACTAATCAATGTAAGATTGTTGACTGCACCATCCGAGATGGGGGCCTAGTGAACAACTGGGATTTTAGTGTGGAATTTGTACAAAACTTATATGCCGGCTTGAATGAAGCTGGTGTTGATTATATGGAAATCGGTTATAAAAATTCACCAAAATTGCTCAAAGGAGCAGAGGGTGCCGGACCATGGCGTTTTCTGGACGATGATTTCCTGCGTAAAGTGATTCCGCAAAAAGGTCACACCAAGCTATCTGCTTTGGTTGATATCGGCCGCGTGGATGAGAATGATATTTTGCCTCGCAGCGAAAGTATGCTGGATTTGATTCGTGTGGCATGCTACAGCAAAGATGTAGAGAAAGCCCTGCAATTGGTACAAACTTTCCATGATCTAGGCTATGAGACAACGATCAACATTATGGCTTTGTCTAATGTTATGGAGAATGAATTGTTGGAAGCTTTTGAAATGATCCGTGAGAGCGTTGTTGATGTGGTATATATTGTAGATTCATACGGCAGCTTGGATCACAATGACATGAATTATCTGGTTGAGAAGTTCAAGACACATCTGCCAAACAAACGTCTAGGCGTACATACTCACAATAATCTTCAGTTGGCGTTCTCCAACACGTTGATTGCTGCTGAGAATGGTGTAGAGTTACTGGATGCTTCTTGTTATGGAATGGGACGAGCTGCAGGAAATTGCCCTACAGAGCTGTTAGTAACTCATTTGAAGAAAACACGTTACTCCTTGCGCCCTGTGCTTGATATTATTGAACGCCTGATGATTCCTTTGCGTGAGAAAGAGGAGTGGGGCTATATCATTCCTTATATGATCACAGGTACACTTGATGAGCATCCACGTTCAGCAATGGCACTTCGTGCATCTGCAGACAAGGATAAATCCGTTGATTTTTTTGATAAGCTTACAACACCAGAAGTAACCTTTGGTGACAAATAAACTTGAGTTTCTTAGAAGCACTGAACCCTTTCGTAGGGGGAAGTGCTTTTTTGGTTGCCTGCTAGCAGAAAATGGTTTATATTTATGCAAGATTTATGAATATATAACTTATAAACGCGCCTTCCTTTTGAATGCCCATAAAAGAAATGTAACTTAAAAGTCCTATCCCGCCGATATTTATACATAGGACATAACTATACTTGAATGTTAATTAATAGATATTATTTTCAGACGCGAGGGACTTATGAGACAAGAAGAGAAAAAGACAATTCAAGCAGCTGCTGTAGGCGCCTTGCTGTTCCTTTTAATTCAAATTTTCCATACATCGCTTAACCGATTGGACGATTGGGATATTATTTCTTCTCTCTATCTCATTGTCGGCTGCTGTAATGTTGCTTTTGGATTTGCAATATTTGCACAGGGCTGGTTATTCTTCTCTAGCAGATTATCTAAAGGAAGATTATATGCCGCTGCTCTTTTTGGTGGAATATGTATTATTGATTTCTTGCATACACTGGGTTTTGTCGGCGTCCCGTTGATTTCATCATTCATAACTTTTGAAGAATCGTTGTGGCTGCGAACCCTCTCACGACTAATCAGCGGTTTAGGAATGTTGTTTATTTTTAGCAGGGAAGATAAGCCCGTGTCTGTCTCTGAAAAAAGAAAATTGTTTAGAATAGCCTTCATGTTGATTGTGCTTTCCATTGTTTTGTTTATTTTCAGCCACTCGGCATTGCCTCAGTTATTAACTAAGCCTTGGATGAATCCATTGAAGCAGATTGCTGATTTAGCAGTTCTTTTTGTTTACTTGGCAGGTGTTGCAGTTATTGTATTTCCTGAAAAAAGTGAAAAGTCAGCCTCACTGCTTATTATTATTCGAGCACTTATCTTTTTCTCTTTGGGCCAAGCCTTTTTTATGAGTCCATTCAGTAGTGGCAATATAGATGATCTTTTCGGAATGGTGTGTAGCGGAGTTGCTTACTACTTGCTGCTTACCGGAGTATATCGTCTGACGATTGAAGAACCTTTTTACGAAAAGCAGTTGGCTGAGGAGCGGATCAATTATTTAGCCTATCATGATGATTTAACGGGACTTCCCAATAGACGTCGTCTGACGCAGCGTGTAGAAGAGATGATTATTGCTGGAGAGAAGAAAACGAGCGATAAATTCTCAGCGTTAGCTATTATGAATATTAATCATTTCAAGAATATAAATGACTCCCTGGGCCATTTTGCCGGAGACCATTTATTGAAGCTGGTGTCTGAGCGGCTTGTGAATGAGGCCAAATCTACTGAAGAGCTTTATAGTATGGGGGCGGATGAGTTCGCTTTTCTTATGATGGAGAGAGCAAGTCTTGGAGATTGTTTGGTACGAGCTACGGAGCTGCATCGATTGTTTGAGGTACCTATTGCCTTAGAGTCGGGGGAGTACCATATTTCGCTTAGTATGGGGTTAAGTATTTATCCCGGTGACGGTGAAACTGCGGAACATCTGATTCAGAATGCTGATACGGCTGTACATAATGCCAAGGAACAGGGAGTGGAGATTCGCCGGTATATCCCAGCTATGCAGATGAAAGCAAAGGAACGTCTAAAGCTGGAAAATGACCTCCGCAGAGCGCTTGAACGCAATGAATTCTTTCTGGTGTATCAGCCAAAGGTTTTGCTGGAGACGGAAGAGATCGTAGGAATGGAAGCTCTGCTCCGCTGGAATCATCCGAAACGTGGTCTGGTCTCTCCTGCGGAATTTATCCCGTTAGCTGAGGAGAGTGGACTCATTGTTCCGATTGGGGAATGGGTACTCAAAACAGCTTGTCTGCAGAATAAAAAATGGCAGCTGGCCGGCTATGTGCCGATTTGCGTCTCCATCAACCTATCTATGCGGCAATTCCTTCAGCCTAATCTAGCAGGGAGGATTCATACCATCTTAACCGACATTGGATTAGATCCGTGTTATGTCGACCTTGAGATTACTGAGAGTATGACCTTGGATAAAGAAACAGCCTTTGATCAGCTGAAACGTCTGAAAGAGCTTGGTGTCTTCATCAGTATTGATGATTTTGGTACAGGCTACAGCTCCCTGCATTATCTAAAGAACATGCCGATCGACAGATTGAAAATCGACAGGTCGTTCGTATCAGAGGTTATGGAGGACAGCAACAATGCTGCTATAGTCTCTACAATCACTTCTATGGCGCATCATTTGAAGCTGAAGGTTACGGCTGAGGGTGTTGAGAACAAGGAGCAGCTGCAGTTTTTGCGTGAGCAGCATTGTCATGAAGCTCAAGGATTTCTGTTCAGCAAACCTATTCAACCAGCAGAGTTTGAGGCGATATTTTTAAAAAAGGCACCCCTCGGCGCTTCCCTGTAAACTAAAAAAATGTTGATTTTTACTTGTAGGGATGATACAATATCTCTTGTATTCAATTTCTAGTGCGGGTGTAGTTCAATGGTAGAACTTCAGCCTTCCAAGCTGATAGCGTGGGTTCGATTCCCATCACCCGCTCCATAAATTCAAACTTCCAAATCCTTGCGATGCAAGGGTTTTTTATATCCCATCAGCCTATTAATGGTTGGTGGGATTTTTTTGTTTATACTATTTGCCTAATGGAAAAACTTTAATATAGCGTACTTTTAAGAAAAGGTTGTGAAACTTTTGAATGGTGCAAAGATTGCGTTCCTATCTGTACTTAGCAATACATTTATCGTTTCTTTAAAGCTTATGGTCGGAGTACTTACAGGTTCAGTAGCAATTATCTCGGAAGCGATCCACTCCTCCTTAGATTTAGTTGCTTCGTTGATTGCTTTTTTCTCGGTCCGATGGTCGAGTCGCTCTGCGAATAAAGCTCATCCTTATGGTCATGGCAAAGTGGAGAATATCTCAGGGACGATTGAAACGTTGCTTATTTTTGTTGCTGGAGATATTACATGAAGGATAATAATTGTGATTAAGCACAGAGTTTCTCTGCTATTTCAATATTTTGTATTAAGTGATATGGTGATTATATCTCTTTTATATTCATTCTATATGGGGGACGGATAATGATCGCTTATTTAAGACCTTTAATAATAAGTAGCTCAGTTAAAAGCCTGGTTTTTCTTTTATTAATAATGGTGATAGCAATGGTATGGTGGTTTTATAAATGGACTAAGCAATGATGCTCTTTTGTTTGGCCGCATACTAAAAAGCCAGGCTCCCAATTTAGGGACCCTGGCTTTAATTGTTTGTAGCTATCTTATACAGTCTTTAGGAACTCAACAATGGTGAGTAATCCCTTGTCGAAGTTCTCCAGGTTGAAATGCTCATCCGGTGCATGCAGGTTCTCATCATCGAGACCAAAGCCCATCAGAACGACAGGTGCTTCCAGTACACGGGAGAAGCTCTCCATGATCGGAATGGAGCCGCCGTCTTTGGTGAAGAGGGCACGGGTTCCATATACTTTGCCATATGCGTCTGCTGCAGTTTGCAGAATAGGATTCGACGGATCGATGTTAAAGGCACGTGCCTTCTCCATTTGCTTAACATGCACTTTCGCTCCGGTCTGAATATTAGCCTTCAGATGTGCTTCAACGGCATCGAGGATATGCTGTGGATCCTGATCGCCAACTAAGCGGCAGGTAATCTTCGCATGGGCTTCTTTAGGGATAACCGTCTTACTGCCTTCCCCTTGGAAACCGCCGTATACGCCGTTAAGCTCTAGCGTAGGACGAGCGCCAATCCGTTCTACAAAGGAATAACCTTCTTCGCCGTATAACGATTCCAATCCAAGACCTTCGCGGATTTTATCTTCATTCACACCTTGCTTCACGAATTCTTCCCGCAGCATTGGGGAAAGTTCAGGAACGCCCTCATAGAATCCGTCTACAGATACACGTCCTTTGTCGTCATGAAGTGAGCTTAGCAAAGATACTAGGGCATGCAGTGCATTCGGAACGCCACCGCCGTAAGAACCGGAGTGCAGGTCTGTCAAAGCGGTAGTTACATCAACTTCAAGGGAAGCTAGTCCACGTAGCCCAGTGCAGATGGCAGGACGACCGCGTTCCAATAGGGATGTATCGGAGACTAACACCGCATCCGCAGCGAGCTTTTCTTTATTGGCTTCAAGGAACGGAGGCAGATTCACACTGCCGATTTCTTCTTCACCTTCGATGCAAAGCTTGAGATTCACAGGAAGAGTACCTTCTTGTTTTAGAATCGCCTCAATGGCTTTGAGGTGAACGAATACTTGTCCTTTGTCATCTGTTGCTCCGCGTGCATAAAGCTTGCCATCACGAATCTCTGGTTCAAATGGAGGTGTGGTCCATAGGTTTAATGGGTCTACTGGTTGTACATCGTAGTGACCATACACGAGAATGGTTGGTTTGCCTGGAGCATGAAGATAATCGGCATATATAACGGGATGTCCCGCTGTCGGATGCAACTCAATGTTCTCAAGTCCGGCTTTTTTCAGGGTGTCTGTCAGCCAATGGGCTGCCTTCAGTACATCGTCCTTATGTTCAGATAAGGCAGAAATACTTGGAATTCTGAGCCATTGTTTTAGTTCTTCGAGATGTTCATCCCGGTGGGTTGAAAAATAAGTTTCGTATGACATAGTGAGTATGTACCTCCTTAAGTTTTGCTGCGCAAAACCGGCTTTGTAAGCGCCTGGGCATAAGCTTATTGGCCATGCGTGACCGTCTTGTTTAGCATTCTATAGGAACCATTATACTGGAGAACTCACTATGGATCAAAAGCGATGGGGCAAACCTCTCACCAGATGATTGTAGCCGGTCTCACACCTTGGGGAAAAGTATCCTCAGCTTTGCTTTTGTCCATATACATCTCATACCAAACATCAGCGATGAGTCCTGGATCTGTAGCGGTGCCGGGTTTAATGAATACACCAAGTGCTAAATGACCTACATAGATTTCTTGTGGAGCCAAATCTGCATGCAGGTTAAGTGCGTAGTTTCTTAATCCGCTAAGCGCAATGCCAACATTACCCATCATCTGCATGGGATAGATGGAGGACAATCCGGTTGTGAACAGCAGTGCGCCGCTGCGTTTCTCCAGCATCTCAGGCAATACCTGTGCTACGCTGCGGATAGCGGCTACAACCAGTGCCTGAAAGGCATCCTGTGCATTTTCTTCGGTTACTTGTGAAGCAGGAGTAGGAGGGTAATTTCCACTTGTCGGGCTGAATTCGAGCACATCGATAAAGCCGTATTTTTTCTTGATATTATCGAAGGCTGTGGCTACTTGTTCTTTATTGTATACGTCGGCAGGAAAAGCAGCAGCCTCGATATTTAGTGCTTGCAGTTCCTGAACAAGGGTGTTCAGCTTCTCTTTATTTCGAGAGATTAATGCCACTTGAAATCCGTTGGCTCCGAATTTTTTGGCGATTGAGAGTCCTAGGCCGGGTCCAGCACCCATGATGGCAATGGTCTTTTTCATGATTTATTAGTTCCTTTCCGGTTGTTGATTACTAACAGTAACCATGATAAGCTGAATAGGCTTGAGGGACAAGAAGGCACTATTACATGCTTAAGTTACATGGAGGTAACCACAGTTGGAACATTCAAAGGAAGAACCCACCCGGTTCATGCCGATGCTGGAGGATTGCTCCATTACCCGCCAGATTCTGGACAGGGTCGGAGACAAATGGAGTGTACTGATCATAGTCAATTTAGGTGCTGAAGCTTTGCGGTTCAAAGAGTTGCAAAGGCGCTCTGGAGGGATATCACAACGGATGCTGACCCAGACCCTGCGCCATTTGGAACGGGATGGATTAGTTTGGCGTAAGGCGACGCCTACAGTCCCACTGACTGTGGAATACGGTCTGACGAGCATAGGAGAATCATTGTTGGGACCTTTAACCTCGCTTGTGGACTGGGTCAACAAAAACAATGGGAAGATCGCCAAAGCGCGTATAGATTATGACCACCAGCACGACACACAGGAGTAACAAGACAGCAGAACAATTCACTGGGATAGAGGATGGATTATATTGCATACGGAAAGTGGAACCAACACATTTATTTATACTTACACCTGTTCAGAGGACGAGTTATCGCTGTGTCAGATGGAGCTGCGATGTCTTTTTGGCGAGCAGGTGCCGGCTGCTCTTTTTAAGAGTGAGGTTGAAGTGGATGTCAGCCGCAGTCCCTTCATTAAAGAGCGGATAGATGTAATGTATGAAGGGGATAGTCTGCCTGAGATTTATGATCAAACGGAGCAGGTGGAGCTTGGCGGCAAGACGTTTAAGGTTATTTTTGTGAAGACCAACGATCTGGGCCCTGCAGACAAAATAGAGTATGATGAGCGCAGAGTGATCGAGCGGGAAATTGGGTTGCGGATTGAAGGAGAAGCGGATGTTAACCATCCGGAGCTGGTATACGGCATTGTTACGCTGGGTGGACGCTGGTACTTCGGATCTTATCATAAAAACAAGGCAACTTGGTTCCGCCAAATGAAGAAGCCACGCAGCTATTCTATCGCGCTTAGTACACGTGTTGCCCGTGCCGCGGTTAATATGGCTATTCCGAATCCTGAAGGTATACGTGCTATAGATCCTTGCTGTGGTATTGGAACTGTAATGGTAGAAGCCTTGTCAATGGGAATCGACATGGTTGGACGTGATATTAACCCTATGATTGCTACCGGTGCGAGAACAAATATTGCCCATTTTGGATTCACCAGTGAGGTAACGCTTGGGGATATTGCGGATATCACTGATCATTACGATGTAGCCATTGTAGATATGCCATATAATCTATATTCTAGTATTACACCTGAGGAGCAGTTCGCGATTCTAGTGAATGCGCGCCGGATTGCAGATCGGGTGGTTATCGTTGCGATTGAACCGATGGACGAGATGATCACTGAAGCTGGATTTACAATCATAGACCGTTGTGAAGCTAAAAAAGGAGCCTTCTCGCGTCATTTAATGCTTTGCCAGTAATCCTAATCAAGGTACCGAAAAAGGGGTGCAGCAATGGAGCAGAAATGGTTAACGTGGGCCAAAGAAATTCAGGCCATCGCACAGACTGGATTAACTTATGCTAAGGATGTTTATGATATAGAACGGTATCAAGCTTTGCGGGAGCTCAGTGTAGATATCCTCGCTAATTATACCTTCGAAAGCAAGGAGAGAATTAGACTCTCCTTTGCGGGTGAAGGGGGTTATGCTACTCCAAAAGTTGATGTCCGTGGTGTTGTATTCCGGGAGGATGAAATTCTACTTGTTCGCGAGAAGTTGGACGGGAATTGGGCGCTTCCTGGTGGCTGGGGAGACATTGGACTGTCCCCGAGTGAGGTTGTTGTGAAAGAAATCAAAGAGGAATCGGGTTTTGAGGCAGAAGCAGTTCGCTTACTGGCTGTATTAGATAAGAAATTTCATAACCATCCACCGGAGCCTTATCACGTGTATAAGTTCTTTATTTTATGCCGCATTGTGGGCGGAGAGGCAATGGAAGGGGTAGAGACAAGCGAAGTTTCTTTTTTTGCAGAAGATAAGCTGCCTGAGCTCTCAGCAGAGCGGAATACAGAGGCACAGATTCGGACGATGTTTGAATATTTACGAAATCCGGAAAAAGTAGTAATATTGGACTAAGAATCTGCATATACTGTATGACTTCCGCAAATTTAAGTTTTTAATTATTCAAAATTTGGTTAATATCTAATATGTAAGCACTTACAACGGTTTGGCCGCTGAGCCTTTATATCTACCAAAATTCAAAATTTTAATTTTTTGGGTCGAGCGGTCTACATTTTTTCCTCTACTGTGACGATAAGATATTTTAGGAGGGGATCGCATGGAACAAGAAGAATTGAGCATTCCATTGAAACAGGAAAATGTGGTGCGTCCTGCAGAAGGCAATATTGCCACTGGGCTGGTTTGGGGTATCTTAATCAGCATTCCGTTATGGATCTCTGTTATTGGCTGGATTTTGGGATTTTGGCACTAAACCATAAATTAATGAGGATCTAATTCTGTTGAATTTATAGTATACACAAAAGGCTGTCCCTTCCTTGTGGAAGAGACAGCCTTTTGCGTTTTTTGAAGATCTTAGCCTTTTGTATATACCACTTTAAAATTCTCACAAACAACTTTCATCTTTGGATCAAAGGGTTTGTTTGAGAATTTTAAGGATTCTCGGGTGAAGAACTGCTCATGATCATGACGCCATGACTTAAGCGTCCGGTCACCCTCTCCTTCAGTATAGGCAAACTCAGCGCTAACCTCATCAAAAGGTATAATTTGTACCTCTGTAGTAATAATTATTGCCTGCGGATCACCAGAACCATCCAGCACGATACTGTGCCCGCCAACTTGCGGAAACGTCTCGTCACAAGTTTCAAATATATCATAATTTGAAGCAGTTCCTGTCTTGATCCCACGAATCACCAGATCGAGCAGTTTATCGGCCATCTGGGGACTGTCACCAAAGGCCCAGGCGTCATATTTATCCGCTTTTTGTGGATGAAGCTGGGTATATTCTTTCCATAACAACTTAATTTTCTCTTTGTTGCTCATATGCTCATCTCCTTATAGATCAATTTATAGATCAGTTGTCTCCATCCATCCTGTATAGAGCTCATCCAACTGTTCCTGTATCGCATCACGTTCTTGTTGCAATTCAGCAAGTTCAACTGCATCGCTGCTGATCAGGGGCTCTAACATCTTGGCATCGATCACGCCAAGGCGTTTCTCTACCTCTGCAATGGCCGTTTCCCAGTCGAAGGTGGTGTTTTTCCTACGGGAACTGGAGGATTTAGCGTTGGTTTCTTTCCCTGAATTGTTAGATTGAGGCTTATCAGAGCCTGAACTTGTTCGTTCTGCAGAGAAAGGTTTAGCTTGATCCGCAAAAGAGGGAGCTAATAATGCTTTTTCAGCTTGTTTTTCCTTGTAATATTCATAGTTTCCGTTGAACACTCCAAACCGCCCGTCTTCAATGGACCATAGTTTGTGAAATAGACGATTGATGAAATAACGGTCATGAGATACCGCCAGAACTGTGCCTGGAAACTCCTCTAATGCTTCTTCGAGTGCTTCACGAGAATCTATGTCCAGATGATTGGTCGGCTCATCGAGAATCAGCAGGTTTGGCTTGCGATGCATTAGTACAGCGAAACGCAGGCGGGTCCATTCACCACCGGACAGATTCGTAATGTCTTTGAATACATCGGGACCATAGAATAGGAAACGTGCAAGCTGCCCGCGAGCTTCACCTTCTTCAAGTCCAGCTTCTTCGCGGAAGTAGCGGAGTACAGACTGTTTGTTATTTTCCGGAACAGCCTCTTGTGCGAGGTAGCCGACCACAGTTCTTGAACCGAGTGTACAGCTTCCGCTGTCCGGGGTTTCCTGCCCTAAAATAATTCTTAAAAGTGTACTTTTACCTGCCCCGTTACCGCCGATGAGTGCCGTAGTCTCTCCGTAGCGAAGCACTTCGTTTGCCTCTGTGAAAAGGCTTCGCTGACCATATGCTTTTCCGATATCCTCCAAAATGACAACCTGATTACCGGAACGGTCATTTTGCTGTAGCTGCAAATCCATTGATTTGCGCTCCAGAATGGGACGTTTAACCTTCACCATACGATCCAGTGCTTTTTGCATGGATGCTGCTCTCCGGTAAAAGGAAGGGTTAGGAGGAGTCCCGCGATTGCCAAATTCAATGAGACGTTTGATGCTTTCCTGCATTTGTTTTATTTTTTTCTGCTGCTCTTGATAATCAGCAAATTGTTGAAGAAGTCGTGTTTCCTTCTCCACTTGATAGCCGCTGTAGTTGGTGTGGAAGGTAAAAGCCTCGCCATCTTCAATCTCGATGACTTTCTTGACTACAGCGTCCAGAAAGTAGCGGTCATGGGAGATCGCCAGCACTGTTCCATCATAACTCTGTAAAAATTGCTCCAACCATTCGATGGCATTCATATCGAGATGATTGGTTGGTTCATCCAGTAGAAGGATGTCTGGACGGCGCAGCAGCAGCTCCGCAAGTCCGACTTTTGTTTTTTCTCCTCCTGAAAGAGAGGCGAACAGTCGGCTGTATTGTCCGGTTCCGATCCCGAGACCCGAGGCTACGCGCTGAATAGAGGATTCGATCTCGTAACCTCCGGCGGCCTCGAACTTATCCTGCAAGCTGCCATATTCTTTTAACAGCCGATTCCAGAGGGTTTCATCCGTTCCGCTGTTAAAGCTGGACATTTCCAGCTCAAGCTCCCGCAGGCGGTGCTGCCATTGCAAAGGTTCAGCAAAGCTGCGCTGTAGAACATCATATACGGTTTCTTTTTCGCTAACTTCTTGTATTTGAGCCAGCAGGCCTACTACGCTACCTTTGCGTATTGAGATTTGCCCTTCATCGGGACGTTCTTCCCCGTTCAGCAGGTGGAATAGTGTCGTTTTGCCACAACCGTTGCGGCCGATCAGGCCAATTTTTTCCCCTTGGCGGATATCGAAGGTAATGCTATTCAGCACGAGTTGTGCCCCGTGGTATTTTTGAACATTTTGGCATTGGATGATCATATATATTCTCCTTTAAGAATGCCCTTCGCACCGCCAGTACCCTAAATGGCTCCGAAATCCTGTAAAAAACCATAAAAAAGACCGTAGGGAAATTTCCCCACGGCCTTATCATTCTCCGGTTAACTGATCCGTCCGGGTGATGGCAGGAAAGGCATTTCACAATTGTGTAGTGTTATTAAATTCATACAAATGGACAGACTTCTCCCGTTATCGCCATTTACATGAGCAATGCCAGCTATCGCTTTAGGTAGCCGACTCATAACACTGTTGGTCCAATTGTGATCCATTCCTTCCACACCCCTCTCTTAGTAAATTTAATGACAGTGTAATCAAAAATCAAAAAATAAGCAAGTAAAAAGATGTCAGAGAGTATTTTTACACAGCATAGAATATGAAAAATAGAATAATATGGTTCTGTAGTGGGGGGCAAGTGGCTAAATTTAACGGATGAAAAGAGGAAGAGATATGGCACTTTTTGACGGATTAATGGGCAATGCATCGCAAGTGAATCTTACGGAGGTCCAGCGGGAATACGCACAAATTCTTGCCCCTCAGGAGAAAATTGAACGCGCCTATAAGCTGATTAGAGATATGTTCATTTTTACGGACAAGCGGCTTATTTTGGTGGATAAACAAGGTCTGACGGGCAAAAAAACAGAATATCATTCGATCCCTTACAAAAGCATCTCGCATTATTCCGTGGAGACGGCAGGGCATTTTGATCTGGATGCGGAGCTATGTATCTACATTTCCAGCAGCACGCTTCCGGTGAAGAAGACCTTCAATAAATCCGTAAATATTTACGAGGTGCAGGCCGTGTTATCGCAATATATTTTAAAATAAATTGTTTATTCGGTGTTCCAAAGCACAAGCCCCCCCTAAGTAAAAGTGGCTAAGATTACTAAGGTTAGATGCAGTTAGATATATCTGAGATAGGCAGCCACAAGACAAAACCGAGATAGGCAGCTATATAGCGGCAAAAGGTGACTAGACATATTCGAGATAGGTAGCTATATGGCGGCAAAAGGTGACGGAAGTACGCCATGGGTGTATGCGGCTCCCTGTAATTAAAATGATTTTATAATATTCGTAGGCGTGAATCTACAAGGTTAAACAAAGAGGACCTCTTATTTGTGCATAGCTCACAAAAAGAAGAGGTTTATTTTGCGTTTCAGCGTAACCGATTGACAAAGGATTTTCGTGTAATGTTAAATGACACTAATTAAACCAGAAGTTATAGGGGGCTCGCAGAGGAACCTGCCGCAGAATATAGGAGATTGAATATGATGGAGAAACCCGCCGCAAAAAATAAGGAGTTGGGACATGGCGAAGAAACCCGTAAAACATAGGGGGATGGGACATGGCGGAGAAACCCGTAATAGGCACAAAAACTATGGTAGTTAGCCCCCACTATTTAGCTTCTGCTGCTGGTGCACGTATGTTGGAAAAAGGGGGGAATGCCTTTGATGCAGCGGTGGCGATCAGTGCGACATTAGCTGTAGTATATCCGCATATGACGGGGCTAGGCGGAGATTCCTTTTGGTTGACCTATAACACGCAAGAGGCGCGTGTTCGGGCCTATAACGGAAGCGGGCGCTCCGGGTACGGAGTCCGCAGAAGCAGCTATGCCGGGGAAGCTTTCATCCCGCGGCGGGGGATTCGCAGCGCCATTACGGTGCCGGGGATGGCAGACAGTTGGGATGCCATACTGAGTAAGTATGGCCGCTTTACGCTGGCGGAAGTACTGGAGCCTGCCGTTGGTTACGCTTTGGAGGGGTTTCCGCTGTCTCCGGATCAGCGGAATAACACGGCTGTTGCGGGCTCTGCGCTGTCGCCGGAGGCGGCAGCGATTTACACGCCAGGCGGCGTGATTCCTTGTGCTGGATCGCGATTCCAGCAAAAACAGCTGGCGGCCACCCTGCGGACATTGGCGGCGGGTGGGCGGGATGCTTTTTATAAGGGGGAGATTGCGGAGGACATCTGTGACTTTATGCTGGCATCTGGCGGGTATCTGACTCGGGATGACTTTGCGGATCATCAGGGCGAGTGGGGCGAGCCGCTTCATACGGATTATCACGGGCATACAGTGTACCAAGTGCCGCCTAACTCTCAAGGTTTCACAGGACTAATGAGTCTTAATATGTTGGAGTATTTCAATTTTGAAGCAATCGAGCATGGATCGTATGAATATTATCACCTGCTTGTTGAAGCGTTGAAGTTAAGCTTCCGCGATCGGGATAGGGTGCTTACGGATCCGGATTTTAGTGCTATACCTTTGGAGCAGCTGCTGGAAAAACGTTATGCAGGACAATTAGCGTCTGCGATTTCGATGCAAAAAGCTACACAACTGACAAGTCAGCCTATCGGCAGTGATACAGCTTATGCTGCAGTTGTGGATGAAGACGGGAATGCGGTCTCTTTTATTCAGAGTCTGTATTTTGAATTTGGTTCGGGCGTGGTCGCTGGGGATACTGGGATTCTGCTGCAGAATCGAGGTTCGTTTTTTTCGCTGGACCCCGGGCACATCAATACGCTTGAGCCGCATAAGCGCAGCTTCCACACACTGATGCCAGCGATGGCCTGCCGTGAGGGAAAACCTGCAATTCTGTATGGGACGCAAGGTGGCGAAGGTCAACCACAGACTCAAACTCTGCTGCTCACAAGGATGCTGCATTATGGCATGAATCCACAAAAAGCTGTGAATGAGCCGCGTTTTGTGTGGGGGAGAACGTGGGGAGAGCCTACGCAAGAACTGAAGGTGGAGAGCAGGATAGCTGATGAGGTGCTGGCAGATTTGGCCGCAGCCGGTCATACTGTCCGGAAAGTAGATGACTATGATGGGGTTATGGGTCATGCTCACGTGATTTCGATAGATGACAATGGATACCGCAGTGGGGGAACGGACCCGCGCTGCGATGGTGCGGCGATTGGGTGGTAGGTATAGGAATGATGGAGCGGCCGGAAGGACTCTGAAGGAATCGTAGGAGAAAAGGTGACGGATACGAAAAGCTACTAGAGGGATTGTAATAGTAATGGTGAGGGGAGGAGGAGTAATTATGGTTTTGGATAATCGGTATGGTGCGTTTATAGATCCTGAGCTTACGGTTGAGAGTTTAGGTAGCGGGATATTGGATGGACTGACCTTTGCAGTAAAAGATGTATTCGCTGTAGCTGGACACAGCTCTTCTGCAGGTAATCCTGATTGGCTGCATAGCCACCATCCGTCCACGGAGCATGCGGTGGCTGTACATCGTTTACTGTTGTCGGGTGCTACACTTCGTGGTGCTGCCCATACGGATGAGCTGATGTATAGTCTGGGCGGCGAGAACCATCATTTTGGAACGCCGATTAATCCGCGTGCTGTAGGTCGTATCCCGGGCGGATCTTCAAGTGGTTCGGCAGTAGCGGTAGCTTCTGGTAGTGTTGATTTTGCGCTCGGTACGGACACCGGTGGCTCAATTCGAGTACCTTCCTCCTATTGCGGAGTATATGGCTTTCGACCAACGCATGGAGCTGTAGATTTTCAAGGTGTTATTCCATTATCTCCGGCTTTTGATACCGTTGGCTGGATGTCAGATCGTTTGGATGTGCTCCAGCAGGTAGGGGAAGTGTTACTTGTGGCTGGGAGTACATCTGTGAAGATGGCAAAGAAAATTGAAAGTAGTATAGAGGAAATTGTAGAGAAGAGCATGGAGAAGAAGGTAATTAAAAATTTAGAGAACAACCTAGAGGGAGACATGGTGAAGACTGATGAAAATAATTTAGAAATGAGCCAGAAGGAAAGTGTAGAAATGATTTTGGAGAAGCGTATTGAGAAGAGTACGGAGGAAATTTTAGAGATCGGCCCGGAGAACAAGGTAAAAAAGAATATGGAAGACAAAAACACAATGGGTACTTTATTTGTTGCTACTGACTGCTGGGCTTTGGTTAATCTGGAGAATGCAGCTATTTTATCGGAGGGATTAAGGTGTTTGCGATCCGGGGCAGATCATCTCATGGAGATAGAGATTGCTTTGGAGGGTTTAAAGGTCTGGATGGATGTTTTTAGAGAATTGCAGGGGAATGAAATTTGGGAAACTCATGGCGCTTGGATTGAGAACGAGAAACCAGACTTTGGACCTGATATTGCAGCGCGATTCTCGTGGGCTGCTAGTTTGGCGGAAGAGGATCATAGTGTTGCGAAATGTAAGCAAAAAGAGATTTCTAATCAGATGCGCTTGCTGCTAGGTGAGGACAATTGTCTTGTGATTCCGACAGTTCCGGGACCAGCGCCGCTGCGTGGAGGGGATTTGCGCCAATTGGAGGAGAATCGTAGCGGTGCGATGATGTTGAGTTGCATAGCAGGGTTGGCGGGTTTGCCTCAGGTAACAATACCTATGCTCTCCACAAGTGGATTGCCACTGGGATTATCCGTTATTGCCGGACATGGTCAGGATCTCCGGTTACTCTCTTGGGTGAATGAAGTGTGGCAGCAGTCCTGAGATGCTGGGTGCAGTGATCTTGAAAAAGTGATACTAAACAGATCGTAGCTACTGAACAACATAGCTTGATGATACTTTTCTAGTTACTGTTAACCGGTATTCCTCCATTACCCTCTTGGAATACACTCTTGGAATACACTCTAGGAGTACACTCTTGGAATACACTCTAGGAGTACACTCTTGGAATACACTCTTGGAATACACTCTTGGAATACACTCTAGGATTACATTCTAGCGATACACTCTAACGTCACACTCACTTATTCGTTCACAAATTAACGGAATACACATGTGATTTCCTCCTGCTCTTAGTTTTATTGACACCGGGGAGCCTTGTGGAGTTGCTTTTAATACTAAGATAGTTGGAGTTAGCTCAATAGTGGGGCAGTAGAGTGAAAAAGTTAAATTCAGCGCTCGATTATGTGGTGTAAGACCAGTGGAATTAAGTGAATACGTCGCTGGAGAGAAAAGAACGGTATAAATCCCGTAGAATCTAGGAAAGTGGCTTAAGTAACTAAAAAAGAACGGTATAAATCCCGTAGAATCTAGGAAAGTGGCTTAAGTAACTAAAAAGAACGGTATAAATCCCGTAGAATCTAGGAAAGTGGCTTAAGTGACTAAAAAGAACGGTATAAATCCCGTAGAAGTCGGGGAAGTGGCACAAGTAACTAAAAAGAACGGTATAAATCCCGTAGAAGTCGGGGAAGTGGCACAAGTAACTAAAAAGAACGGGATAAATCCCGTAGAATCTAGGAAAGTGGCTTAAGTAACTAAAAAGAACGGGATAAATCCCGTAGAATCTAGGTGAGTGGCTTAAGTAACTAAAAAGAACGGTATAAATCCCGTAGAATCTAGGATGAGTGGCTCAAGTAGCTAAAAAGAACGGTATAAATCCCGCAGAAGTCGGGGAAGTGGCACAAGTAACTAAAAAGAACGGGATAAATCCCTTAGAATGTGGCGAAGACGCCTATGTAGCCAAAAAAAGGGCAAAAGTGCCCTCCACCTCTACTGGCTGTAATGGATCTATAAGAGATAATACCTCTACCACAGTTGCTGCAGTGGGTGTATTATCTCTGCTCGTATGGATCTCCTCCACCGATCAATTCCCCGTCTTGCAGCGCTGGTGTGCCTGCGACTTCGATCCGATGGCCAATTCGAATGGTCCGAGAATACCCTCCTATCAACTCCCATGTTGAACCCGTAAAAAATTGATTTTTACTCGAAAGCCCTCTTCCAACTCCACCAACTCCACCAACTCCACCTACTATTTTCCAATCCCTTTATACAGTTCGCATGAACGATATGAGCTA
The DNA here is from genome assembly GCF_038593035.1 of Paenibacillus sp. FSL R10-2778. Classification (NCBI taxonomy): domain Bacteria; kingdom Bacillati; phylum Bacillota; class Bacilli; order Caryophanales; family Paenibacillaceae; genus Paenibacillus; species Paenibacillus sp. FSL R10-2778. Next base: position 1,480,118 of record NZ_CP151956.1, read on the forward strand.
AAGTTCAATAATTCATAATTCATAATTCATAATTCATAATTCATAATTCATAATTCATAATTCATCATCCATGTTAATTTTGTGTTAAGTTTATTTACATGCAATCATGAAATTTTAACTTTCCTCTATTCAACACGGTTCATTTTAATTATAATGTTACATAAAATAACATTATAAATCAGAAATGGTTCTATTGATCCTAATAAGGAGGGGTGGCATGCATCTTACGGTTGAAGAAGCGTTGTCCATTTATCCTTTGTCCGAGGCGAAGCTTATCGCTGGGTCTAAAGGGAAACATCGAATTGTGAAGTCAATTAATGTGATGGATGCCCCCGATATTTCGGATTGGATCAAAGAAGGCGAGATGCTGCTAACGACAGCCTATTTGATAAAGGACAATATGGAGGAAGCCTCTGCCTTGCTGCAGACTTTAAATCGCCGGGGATCTTCGGCCTTGGGCATTAAGCTGGGGCGGTTTTGGGAAGAAGTACCAGAGCAACTGGTCGCAGAAGCGGAGAGTCTTAACTTCCCTCTAATCCAGCTGCCGTTCGAGTTTACTTTTTCGGATCAGATGAATGGTCTGTTTCGCGCCGAGCTTAGCCGCAGCACTCACGTTCTGCAGAGCATTATGGAGAAGCAGAAAAAGCTGATGCAATTCGCCTTAAGATCTGTCCGCAGCCGTCCGTTGTTTGACTCGGTGTCTGAAGTGATTGGCCATTCACTTGTGGTGGTTAGCGCACGGGGGGATGTGATCTACAACAACTCTGAATACCATCCTTCAGAGCTGCTGGAGGGGTGGCCATGGCAGAAACGGAATCAGCGCTTTCGTGTGGGAGATCATGTGAGCTACCGTACGCCACTTTTGCAAGGAGAGAAGTGTTCCGGATATCTATTGTTTTGTGCCATCGACCCTTTGTTGCTCCCAATGGAAGAAAGTTTGTTCGTTCAGGGAGCTGAACTTATTTCATATCATATTCATTCAGGATACGAAGATTATTTTGAACAGGCAGAACACAGGGAGTTTAGCGGATTGCTGAGACGTTGTTTGAGCGGTAATTTATCTTACACAGATTTGGCGCAGGCTGCTCTCGACTTGAAGATTGAGCTGCTTCAATCACCATTTTGTCTCTTATTGACCGATACAGCTGCGACTGGGGAAGAACGCCAAGGGGAGCTGCTCAGACTAAAAGAAGAATATCTTGAACATCCCGGGCTGCGGGAAGTAAAGGGAATTCATGTGATTATAGATCAAGGACTTTTGTCTATATATCCGGGAGATCGTCAGCGTCCTGAACAATTTCGGGATCTAATCCAGGTTTGTTTTGACAACATGAAGTTTGATAAGGGATATTATCCGCGAGCTGCGATAAGCAGTTGTAAAGCAAAGCCGGAGGGGCTGAAAGAGGCTTTTGCCGAGGTAAAGGATTGTATGGGAATGCTTCAGGGCGGGGGAGTAAAAGGGAGTGTTGTGCATTACCGGCAGCTTGAGCTTAACCTGCTACTCGGGCAAATTCCGGCAGAGGTTATGGAGAAATATTGTAATGAAAGTCTTAGAGGGTTGCTTAGCCGAGAACCGGAGTATGTCAGGGAAATGCTGCGGACGCTGGAAGTTTATCTAGAGAACGATGGTCATGTTAATGAGACGGCTAAGAAACTGTTTATTCATCGAAACACGGCTACCTACCGGATCGAGAAGCTTAGTGAGCTGCTGGACGTCGATTTTAAAAAAATAAATGATCTAATGAGGTTGAAGTTAGTATTCATGTTTCGGAGGATGCTCGGACGGGACTTAGGTGTGAGTTCTAAGGTCTGAGTTCTAAGGTCTAAGGTTTAAAGTCTAAGGTCTAAGTTCTGGGTTGAAATGCAAACACGGAGGAGGGGTACCTCGTGAATACACATGAGATCGCAATGCATATTCAAACCCATCAGGCGCCTGCGGTGCTGGCAACGCTGATAGAGGTGGAGGGACACTCGTATCGTAAAGCCGGAGCGGTGATGTTGTTTTTTGAAGGAGGTACGATTGGGAGCCTGAGTCCAGGTTGTCTGGAAAACGATCTGCAACTGCGAACTTCTGAAATCTGGGAACGAGGGCTGCCCGAAATTGTGGAATACAACATGCTGTCTCCGGATGATCTGTCCTGGGGTGAGGTTGTCGGCTGTGGAGGCAAAATCAAAGTAGTGCTTGAACCCGTGCAGGGTCAGCTCTACAAGCTTTTAGTGCAGGCGAGTGACAGATTGGCTAGGGGAGAAAAGCTAATTCTGTTCCGCGAAGCAGTGGAGAACGATTTTGCCTATAAGCTGGAGCTGGATCCAGACAATGAACTGCCGCAGAGCAAGAAACATCCGAAATTATCCCACTCGGCAAAAGAAAACCTGGCGGCAGGTCGCTTTATGGCCGCTCCAGCAGAATTGACAGCATTCCATACGTCTTTCGTGCCTAGACCGCGGCTTGTGATTTTTGGCGGGGGACGTGATGTGGTTCCAATTGCGGAACTTGCTGACAGAGTTGGCTTTCGGGTTGCGGTTGCGGATTGGCGCGAAGGAAGCTTGCACAATAAGTTTCCTCGAGCTGAACAAGTAATTTGTTCCCCTCTGGAGGTTGTTCAGCGATTGGGTGTAACTCGGGAGGATTATGTATTGATTTGCAGTCATCAACTTGGGCGGGATAGACAGTTCCTGGAGAGTGTGATTCCGCTTGCCCCTCTATATATAGGGATTATCGGTTCGAAGGCGCGAATATCTCTTTTACTGGAAGGGTTTGAGGCTCCTGCATCTTTGCATGCACCTGTAGGGTTGCCGATTGGAGGAGAAGGTCCGGAGGAGATTGCGGTCAGTATTATAGCAGAAATTATTCAAATTAGAAGGGTTGTCTCACGAGAGCTGCCCAAAGGAGCGGATAGTATTGAAGGTAGCAGGAATATATTTGGCAGCGGGGCAGAGCAGGCGGATGGGCGTGTCCAAGGTTTCACTGAAATTGTCGCAGGAGGTCTCCCTCGGGAGCGTCGCGCTTAGTGAATTGGATCGTTGCAATCTAGAACCGCTAATCGTGGTAGTGCGTGCGGATGATAACTTGGAATGGCTGCCACCCGCGATTGAACCGCAAGGCTCCAGACGTACCGAAACTTGCTTAACCGCACATCTGGGATTGTCTTTTTCATTGCGCTGCGGTCTTAATGCGGTATTACCTTTACAGCCCGATGCAGTAGTTGTGGCGCTTGCGGATCAGCCATTTATTACTACAGCATTAGTGAATCGTCTAATACAAACGTTTGAACAATCTCCGGAGATGGACTATGTTGCTAGCGTCAGCAATGGGTCGGCTATGCCCCCGGCTTTGTTCTCGAAGACGTTGTTTCCAGCACTACAGGGATTAGATGGAGATCGAGGAGCGGCGGGGATATTGCGTTCACCTGATTATAAGGGGATTGTTCTGGAATCTGAGTCTGCCCATTATTTCATGGACGCAGATACAAAAGAAGATTTTGGTGAGATTCAGGAGCAATGGATTCTGAGAAATGGAAAGTGAAGTAAAGAATAGTCTGGAAAGTAATCTGAAAAGTAATCTGAAATAGTGTTCCTTTTCCAACTTCGGTCATATAATATGACACGTAACTCACCTTCCGAATACCAATTAGTGCATTACACACAAAAAAAGTTCTGATTCTTATATTCAAATACAAACGTATGTTATATAAATTTACGCCAAGGCCACCTCTAAGTATAGTAGAAGTACATTAATGGTTGCAGCCATGATGAGAGATGATTTGGAGGAGGAGAATTATGAAAAAAAGGGGTCAGTTCATAACATCTTGTCTTGCATTAATGGTTCTAATGACGGTGGCTTTGGTGGGGTGTGGCAGCAATAATAATACTTCTACAAATGCAACGGAGGCACCAGCGACAACTACAGCGGCAACAGAGGCAACTGCAACAACAGAACCGGCTGCAAAGAAACCGACGGTTGCTTTTGTTTATATCGGACCTCCAGGGGATGGCGGCTACACGTACCAACATGATCAAGGACGGCTGTATATGGAGAAGGAGCTGGGGATTAAAGCTGACTTTGTAGAAAATGTCCCTGAAAGTGCTGACGCCGAACGAATCATCACAGAGCTTGCGCAATCACACGACATCGTGTTTACAACGAGCTTCGGATATATGGATTTTACATTAAATGTAGCGGGCAAATTTCCCAACGTGAAGTTCCTGCATGCTTCGGGTTACAAAACCGCAGAGAACATGGGGACCTACTTCGGAAAGAACTATCAGGCCAGCTATCTGAGCGGCATAGCGGCAGGGAAAATGACCAAAAATAATCAGTTGGGTTATGTAGGGGCTTTTCCGATCAGCGAAGTGATCTATAACTTGAATGCTTTTACCCTTGGAGCACAAAGTGTCAATCCTGATGTAAAGGTGAATGTGGTATGGACGAATACATGGTATGACCCGACGACTGAACGTCAAGCGGCAATCAGCTTGCTGGATAAGGGTGCGGATGTGCTTTTGGCCTATCAGGATTCACCTGCAACCCTGCAGGCTGCTGCTGAACGAGGGGCTTTTGCCGGGGGAAATGACTCGGATATGAGCAAATACGCTCCGGACAATTATTTGACGAACCCGGTATGGAATTGGGGGCCGTATTACGTAAAAGCTGTGCAGGCAGTTATGGATGGAACCTGGAAGAGCGAGCAATATTCCGGTGATATGGCTGACGGTATGGTGGAGCTGGCTCCTTTCGGGAACAAGATCCCAGATGATGTGAAAAAGCTTGTCGAAGACGCCAAAGCCAAAATTATCAGTGGTGAGCTTGAGGTTTTCACAGGTCCGATCTCAGATAATCAAGGGAATGTGAAGCTTCAGGAGGGTCAGAAGCTGACCTTGGAGGAAGTGCTGGGCATGAACTGGCTCGTAAAAGGTGTGGAAGGAACTATCCCGCAATAATGTTTAAAAATAGGGAATAAGATGTGCACAATCTATGGGTGGGGCGGGTTCCGTTAAGCGGAAACTTCCCCACCCGTACTACAACTTGAAGGAAGGAGGGGTTCAGGCCATGCGGGGAACTTCAGTTGAAATGCGGGGGATTGTGAAAAAATTCGGCTCGGTAACCGCCAGTGATCAAGTCGACTTTTCGGCAAATGCGGGTGAGATTCATGCGTTGCTTGGGGAGAATGGGGCCGGGAAGAGCACGGTGATGAGCATGCTGTCAGGGGTGTACAGAGCAGATGAAGGAGAAATCTTCATTCATGGGAAAGGTGCTCAGATCCGTTCTCCTAAAGATGCTGCGCAGCTGGGTGTAGGTATGGTGTTTCAGAACTTTAGGCTGGTGCAAAGCCTCACAGCAGCAGAAAATATCGTGCTTGGCGAAAAGTCGTCTTTCTGGCGCGGCCGTAAGTGGATGAAGAACAAACGCGAGGAGATAGAGGCATTAGCGGAACGGTTTGGACTGAATTTCCCAGTGGATCGCCCGATCTGGCAGTTGTCCGTGGGTGAGCAGCAGCGTGTTGAAATCGTTAAGACGCTGTATCGCGGGGCTGACATTATTATTCTGGATGAACCAACCTCTGTATTGACCCCGGGAGAGGTGGAACAGCTATTTGAAACGCTGCGGGTCATGAAGCAGGCAGGAAAAACGGTCATTATGACTACTCATAAAATGAAAGAGGTTATGGCTTCCTCCGATCGGATTTCCGTCATGCGCAAAGGGAAAATGATCGCCACACTGACCACGGCAGATACAGATGAACTGGAGCTGGCTCGTCTGATGGTGGGCAAGGAAGTAACCATCACCCGTCAAGAACGGGAAGCCACTGAAGGGGATTCTTTATTAGAAGTGAAAGATGTGGACGTATATGCCGATCACGGGCGAAAAGCACTGGATCACTTCTCTCTGAACGTATGTAAAGGGGAGATTGTAGGCGTAGCTGGGGTAGCTGGCAACGGGCAAAAGGAACTGGCTGAAGTGTTAACAGGTCTTAGAGGCTGGAAAAGTGGTGAAATCACGTTTGATGGAAAAACGGTGAAATCGGCTTCGGTTAGAGGGGCAATTGATTCAGGAATCTCCCACGTGCCGGAGAACCGGATGAAGAGCGGTTTAGCTGGACGCCTCGGATCGGTGGATAATCTTTTGTTTAAGTCTTACCGCACAGAGGAGCACTCCAAATTTGGTTTCTTGAAGTCCGCGAAGAACCGTTTGTGGTCACAGGAGCTGGTCCAGCGCTTTAACGTCAAAACACCTGAGCTGGAGACGCCAGTACAACAGTTGTCAGGTGGTAATCAGCAGAAGCTGCTCTTTGCACGTGAAATCAGTCATCGGCCTAAGCTGATGGTCGCCGTTCATCCGACACAAGGGCTGGATGTAGGTGCCACGGCTGGTGTTCACGACCTTCTTATGGAGTTGCGTGGTTCAGGTAGTGGCGTGTTGTTAATTTCGGAGGATTTAGATGAATTGCTTCAGTTGTCCGACCGGATTCTAGTGATCTATAACGGCTCAATTATTGGTGAGAGTACACATGAGGAAGCGAATCGAGAGAGCATCGGACTACTAATGGCTGGTATTCATAATAGAGAGGAGAGCGCCGTATGAGCCCGGAGAATGGAAGAAATACCGCAGCAGCTGTACTGGAACCCCTCCCCTCTCACTCCGGAAAACGATTCTCTCTACGTTTCGAATACGATGCCAGCCGCATCCGTTCTCCTTGGTGGACACCTATTGTATCTATAATTTTAGCGCTATTGTTGTGTGCCCTATTTATTGCGGCGAATGGCATGAATCCGGTGCTGGTCTATGAAAAAATGTTCCGTGGCGCATTTGGCACTGCGTATGGGCTCACGGAAACGATGGTTAAAGCGATCCCGCTACTCCTATGTGGGCTTGGGATTGCTGTGGCTTACCGCATTTCGGTATGGAATATTGGAGCAGAAGGCCAGTTAACCGTTGGGGCTATGGCGGCCACAGCGGTCACGATTTATTTTCCTGACTTACCTTCATTCTGGTCCCTGAGCTTAATGCTACTGTTCGGGATTGCCGCGGGTGCGCTTTGGGGACTATTGACTGCTATTCCGCGGACGCATTTTGGAGTGAATGAGCTAATCACTTCATTAATGCTGAATTATGTTGCCCTATTGGCGCTCGATTACGTGGTATTCGGACCTTGGAAAGATCCTAAAGGTTTTAATTTCCCGGGATCACCTATGTTTACTGCGGCTCAGTCGCTGCCTGTTCTCGGAAGTACAAGATTGCATATTGGATTGTTATTTGGACTTATCGCCGTTGTGATTTATTACTTAATGATTCGTTTTACCAAGTGGGGTTACGAGCTCCGTCTGATTGGGGCCAATCCTGTTGCAGCCAGATATGCGGGGATTCCTATCAAGCGCCATATTATTATCGTCATGCTGATCAGTGGGGGGCTCGCCGGGATCGCTGGCATGGCGGAGGTCTCCGGTGTTACACACAAGCTGATGCAGGGCATTTCACCGGGTTATGGATACACCGCCATTATTGTGGCTTGGTTGGCCAAATTGAATCCGCTCGGTCTAATCGTTACTTCTATTTTATTCGGTGGTTTAATTGTTGGCGGATATAGTGTTCAAACCATCGGGTTGCCCTCTTCAATTTCAGAAATGCTGCAGGGCTCCATCCTGTTTTTCTTGATTGCTGGCGATATGATCTATCGTTTCCGCATTCGCCGTAGCCGGGTTCAGCTGAAAGGGGGGAGATAGGCGATGGATTTTACAACACAGCTACTTATTGCCGCTATTTCCGCAGGGACCCCGCTGCTGCTGGCTACGCTGGGAGGCATTCTAAATGAACGAGCCGGCATTATACAGCTTGGGGCTGAAGGTCTGATGCTGATGGGAGCGGTCACCACTTGTATCGTGTATATTCGCTCCGGAAACCTGTTGCTGGCTCTGCTGGCTACCGTAGCTGTAACGGCTGTGCTTGGTTTGCTGCATTCTTTTCTCTGTGTGACCTTGCGGGCGAATCAAACGATGTCCGGTCTTGCGATGACCTTGTTCGGCAGTGGGTTGAGCGCTTATCTTGGTAAACCGATCAGCGGCATTCCTTTGCCGGGAACCTCCCCTAAGCTGCATCTGGCTTGGCTGGAAAATGTACCGTTCATCGGAAAAATATTCGGCAACATGGATTACCTAACCTGGTTCAGCCTGCTGCTAGTGCTTGCTTTGCATCTGCTAATTCACCGCACTTCATGGGGCCTGCATTTGCGGGCAGTCGGAGACAGTCCGGCTACCGCAGATGTGATGGGGATCCGTGTGCAGCTTATCCGCTACAGCTATGTGATCACCGGTGCTGCTCTCATCGGCCTGGCCGGAGCGGATATGGTATTGGCCTATGCGCCAACCTGGAATGAAGGGCTGACAGCCGGTCGAGGCTGGATTGCGGTAGGGCTAGTGATTTTTGCCAGATGGAATCCGCTGCGCGCCTTGTTCTGCGCTTACTTTTTTGGGGCATTGGATTCACTTGGCTTCCGCATTCAATTGCTGGGCAGTGCAGTTCCGCCCTATTTTCTCAAAATGATTCCGTACCTTGTGACCATTCTGGTCCTGATGTACCTGGGGTACCGCAATCGCAACAAACCATCCGGTACACCGGAGGCGCTCGGAGTTCCTTATATTCGGGAACAAAGGTTTTAAGGCAGGCTATACGAGAAGGGAAGCGGCAATCTGGTACTCAAAAAGGGAGGCGGAGTGTATGGGAGTTATACGGGAAGAGGATGGAAGACTACCTGAAGTAATTCAACCCCACAGCCTGCACGAAGCTTGGGAGAGAAAAACGGCGTTTGGAGACAGTTCCCGATATGTCGCAGGAGGAACATTGCTGAGAACAGGGTGGGAAAATGGAACGGATCATATGCCCAAACAGCTGATTGATCTTCGGCAAATCACAAATCTCGGCGACATTACCTTAACGGAATTTCACTTATCTCTGGGCGCTCTTGTTCCACTCTCCCAGTGCCGCAGTAATGAGCATTTGCAGGCCGTGGCTCCTGCGCTGCAAGAGGCTGCACGTTGCATAGCGGCTCCGTCGGTGCGTAATCTTGCCACGCTCGGGGGCAATATCGCTTCTGGCTTCGGAGATATTCTACCTGCGTTACTGGTCTATGACGCGGAGTTAATCTCCTTTGACGGCAAATTTATGACGGCACTACCTTTGATAGAGTGGCTAAACAATCACTGGAGCGGGATAAAACCTGCGGCAGATCTTGTGGCTGAGATTCGCATCTCACCTACTCGCTTAGAGAGTCCGTTAACGGATAGGCTAGAAATTTTTCGTAAGGTTGGCCGCAGGGAAGCGTTCACCCCTTCACTTGTAACGGTAGCAATCTCAGCATCAATCGATGAGGAACTCCGTTTCCGTGAGGTGCGTATCGCCGCAGGTGGGGGCTCTGGGCGGCCGCAGCGACTAAGTAGAGCTGAAGTTATGCTTGAAGGTGTGAGGTATACAGAGGAGCTGTTGGCTTCTTTATATGAAGAGGTTGAGAACAGCTTTGAGACGTATAGTGATCCCTTTGCAACAGAACTTTACAAGAAAAAGACTGCTGGGAATTTGGTTGTATCTGAGCTGTGGAAGGCTATGAATATACGGAGTTAAGAGGTGAATAACCCGACGAAAGGAGAGAGGGAAAATGCTGCTGAATAAGGAATCCAGCGGTAGCCGCTGGCGTACACGACGCGATGGAGAGGGCAAGGTATCCGGTAAGCTGCAGTATTTGACCGACATGAGGGCAGAAGGAATGTTGATCGGCCGCGTGCTCCGCAGTGAGCAGGCACATGCTCGTATTTTGTCCATACGCATTGAGAAGGCCGTTGAAGTCCCTGGTGTACACGCTGTAATTACTTATGAGGATGTGCCCGGACTTAACGGCTTTGGCATAGCTTTGCCGCATCAACCGGTATTTTGCAGTGACCGTGTGCGTTACACTGGCGATGCGATTGCGGCAGTCGCGGCAGAGACGGACGAAATTGCGGAATATGCCTTATCTCTTATCGAAGTGGATTATGAGCTTCTACCCTTACTTGAGAATCCGGAAGAGGCGATGAAAAAGGACGCAATTCTGCTGCATGCCGAGGGAAACGTGCTTCATCATACGGAATATCGGAAAGGGGAGCCGGAAAGGGTATTTACGGATTGCTGTCATGTGGTAGAGGAGACTTATTATACACCACGCCAAATGCACACCTATATGGAGACTGAAGGTGGACTGTTTATCCCAGAGGATAACGGACGGCTTACCGTATATTCAGCTACACAACATGGGTTGATGGATCGCCTGCAGCTATCCAGAATTCTGGCTATTCCTCAAGAAGATATTCGCGTCATCTCGAGTCCTATCGGCGGGTCCTTTGGAGGAAAAGACGAGCTGAATGTACAGCCATATGGAGCGCTGCTCGCCTTGCGGACACTCCGTCCGGTAAGACTGCATAATTCGAGAGCTGAATCGGTACGTGCAGGACTAAAACGCCATCCCATGAAAATCACCATGAAAACTGGCTGCGACCCCGAAGGAATCATCAGGGCACATCAGGTCAGAATTATTTCGGATACGGGAGCTTACGCAACACTGGGGGCGGAGGTGCTCAACTTCGCGACAGAACATGTGATGGGCCCCTATATCATCGATCATGTGGATGTGAAGGGTTTTGCTGTATATACCAATAACGGTGTATCTGGTGAATTTCGCGGTTTTGGCGGCAATCAGGCGATTTTTGCTTTGGAGGGACAAATCGATCGGTTGGCTGAGCGATTGCAGATCGATCCGTGGGAAATGCGCCGCCGCAATTTGCGTAAATATGGAGATCTGGGGCCGCTGGGTCAGGAAATTGCTCAGACCGATGGTGCCTTTCAGGTGTGGGAAGCGCTGGCGGGTTCGCCTCTTATGACTGAGGCCGCATCTACAGACAGTGATTCAGGTGTTGTGGAACCTTGGATCGTAACTGGAACGGGTGCTGCTATAGCTATGCATGGTGCAGGACTTGGCTATGGTATTCCCGATCCGGCGGGTGGCAGGCTCTCTTTGACGCTAGAGGGCAAAATTGAGGCGGTGTTTGGTTACGAGGAGTTTGGTCAGGGGTTAATCGCAACCATGGAACAAATGCTGATTGAACAGTTTGGCTTGGCGGCAGAGGATCTAAGCATCGTCATTGGCGATACGGATGTTGTGCCCGATAGCGGATCTAGTACGGCTTCCCGATCAACCAGCATGATGTGGATGGCCTTAAAACGGCTGCGTCCAGACTTCACCGCTCGAGTGCTGCAGGCAGCTGCGATGATAAAGCCAGAGCTGGATAACTATGAAATGAAGCTCGGCCCTGGCGGCATTTGGCTAAAAGACGGCGGTCTGCTTCTGACTTACAAGGACTTGGCACAGCGTATTTCAGAACCCATTGTCTGTAATACAAAGTTTACTTATCCAACGACACCCTTTAAAAGAGTGGGGGCACATTTCCTATACACCTATTCCGCAATCGCGGTCCGTGTGGAAGTTAATCTGCTTACAGGACGTGTTCGTGTACTGGACCAATATCATGCGGTAGCGGCGGGACCGGTGGCTAATCCGCAAGGTTATCTCGGGCAGATCGAAGGTGGCAGCAGTATGGCGGTAGGCTTCACTTTGTCCGAGGATGCTATGATGTCAGGCGGCAGCTATGTCACCAAAAATTTAGACACCTATTTGGTGCCGACCATTGCCGACATGAATGGCAGCATTCAGGTGCAGCCGATAGAGGATTTGCCGGATCATGACACGTACGGTCCTCGCGGCATTGGAGAGGTGGGTTCCGTCAATTTAGCTCCGGCAGTCGCGTCAGCCATATTTCAGGCTGTAGGGAAACGGGTAACCAAGCTGCCCATTGATCCCGAATGGCTGCAGTCTACACCGTTTATTCCACAAAAGGTGGTGAACATCCATGTCGAGCCATAATTCAGAAGCGAATCTAGATGAAGATAACCTTGACCCCTTATCGTCTGAGGAAGCCTTTGCAGAAGAGAGGTTCACCTTTAATTGCAATCTTAATGGCAAAGCGATATCCACGGAGATTCCACCCTCCCGCCGGCTTTTAAAGGTCATACGTGAAGATTTGGAGCTGACCGGCACAAAACGTTCTTGTGAGATTGGCCGCTGCGGGGCATGTATGGTGCTGGTGGATGGACGTCCAGTGAATTCATGTCTGGTCATGGCCTATCAATGCTCAGGTGCGGAAATTACAACGATTGAGGGTCTTAGTGAAGTAGGCCTGCATCCCGTTCAGCGGGCTTTTTTAGAAGAGGGGGGGTTCCAATGCGGTTATTGCACACCAGGGATGGTCATCTCGGTGGTTGCTCTGCTGGAAGAGAACCCGCATCCTACTCAGGCTGAAGTGGAAGAAGCTTTATCGGGTAACATTTGTCGCTGTACGGGGTACGGTGGTATTTTACGAGCTGTTAACAAAGCTATTGGAGGTTGAGTGGATGGTCGTTTCTGAAGGCAGGTTTACGTTGGAAGAGATAAATGCCATGAGTATAACGGATTTTGTGAAGCATCTAGGCGGCATTTTTGAACATTCACCGTGGGTAGCAGAGGAGGCTTATAAGCAGATTCCGTTCCATTCTTTAGAGCATTTGCACAGCACAATGATGCAGACCGTACTGAATGCTGACCGGAGCCGAATGGAGGGACTATTAAAAGCTCACCCGGATTTGGCGACTAGGCTTCAAGTTACGGCTTTATCTGCCTCTGAGCAGCAGGGAGCTGGACTGGATCGGTTAACAACGGAAGAGTTCAATCTATTAAATGATCTGAATCGAAAGTATACGGACAAATTTCATTTCCCTTTTATTCTAGCTGTTCGTGGCAAAAACAAAGAAGACATTATCAGCGCCATTGGAGTGCGAGTAGAGCGTTCCCCTCAGGAGGAATGGGTTCAAGCCTTTTCTGAAGTCGGTACAATTACGAGATTTCGCCTAAGTGATTTAATTATTTAATTATTCATTCATTCATCATAAACGGGGAGGGTGTCAGCCATGCTGGAACCAATTAACGGACGTACAATGTTTTATGGAAAAAGTGATGTGCTAACTTATCGAACCTATGCTAAACCGCTGGCCGTTACCCCCGTTCCCGAATCTTCCTTCACGGGCTGCGACAACATTATATTCGCACATAATATTACATTCGCAGTCACGGGCGAAGCGTTTCTTCCTTCTTTTTCAGAGGGGGATAATTCCATGGTTGTTGCTACCGATTCTATGAAAAATTTCATCCTGCGCAATACCGCGGACTACACTGGAAGCACAACGGAGGGGCTACTGCAGCTTCTAAGCAGCCGTTTTCTCGATAAATACGATCATGTCACCGCAGTTTCAGTTTCCGCAGACCGGTTACCTTTTGAACAGGTGATGGTGCCCGGGGTTGAGGGGCTTAAACAGAGTCATTTAGTACTGCGTCACTCCAATAATGAATCTTATTCGGCTTCGTTAACTATAAAACGTGGAGAGAATGGGACTGAGGTTATCGCTCATGAATGCCGATTGAAGGATTTACAGCTGATAAAAGTGAGTGGAAGCTCGTTTTATGGATTCGTCCGTGATGAGTATACAACATTGCCGGAGAGCTTTGACCGTCCGCTTTATATTTTTCTGAATATTAACTGGACCTACAGTGATGTTCAGCATGCTCTGGATGGAGATCTAGGCCAATATGTGGCATCGGAGCAGGTTCGCGATATCGCCCATAACGCTTTTCATGAGCTGAACAGTCCATCAATCCAATCGTTGATTTATCAAATTGGGCTGCGCGTATTGTCCCGTTTTCCACAGCTGGCTACCGTTTCATTTGAGTCCAATAACCGGACTTGGGAAACCATTGTTGAGCCTGAAGAAACTAAAGGTGGAGTCTTCACCGAACCTCGTCCACCCTATGGTTTTCAGGGCTTTTCTGTCAGCCGTGCAGATCTGGCCGGAGAGACAGCGTAATGAGCGGGCGTCTTACCACCCATGTGTTGGATCTGTCGCGGGGGATTCCTGCTACAGGTCTGACGCTTCAGCTCTGGAAGCTTACGGATGGGATGAGCAAGCTTCTGTGTGAAGAAGTCACGAACAGTGACGGGAGGCTGGATGCTCCGCTGTTGGAGGGAAACGAAATGGAGTCTGGATGTTACGAGCTGCTGTTTATGGTTGGCGATTACTACCGTAGAGCGGATGCCAAAGCGTCAGCAGACACTCAACGTGAGATGCCTTTTTTTCTAGAACAGATACCTATTCGCTTTCATATAGAGAGCTCCATGCAACACTACCATGTACCTTTGCTAGTAGCACCTGGTGGATATAGTACGTATCGGGGAAGTTAAGAGAAAGTTGACGACCGGAGGAGGTGGCAGCTCATGAAGGAATCCTATGAACTTGTGATTAAGAACGGGAATGTAGTGCTGCCCGATCAGGTACTCAAGCTGGATATTGCAGTATCAGAGGGTAAGATTGTCGCACTTGGAGAGGAACTTTCGCTTGCGCCGCTAACCAAAGTCATCGACGCAGAGGGGTTCTATGTGCTCCCCGGTATGATTGATATGCATGTCCACTTTAATGAACCAACGTTTGGACATTGGGAAGGCTTTCGCAGCGGTTCTGCGGCGTTGGCAGCTGGCGGCTGCACAACCTATGCAGATATGCCGCTTAACGGTAATCCACCTACTGTGAACGAGGCTGGGCTTCGTCAAAAGGTAGATGCTGCGGCTGGAAACTCTGCCGTTGATTATGTGCTGTGGGGTGGGCTCGTTCCCGGCAATCTGGATGATTTAGAAGTTTTGGCAGCCGCTGGCGTCACTGGGTTTAAAGCCTTTCTCTCCAATCCTGGAGGGGAGGGCGAAGGCAGATTCCGTGAAGTGGATGAGGATACACTCTATCAAGGGATGCAGCGAATCGCTTCTCTGGGCGGGATTCTGGCGCTGCATGCAGAAAGTGAGGCTATCACGGCGGTGTTGACCGCAGATGCAGTGCGAAATGGCAGAACCAGCGCAAGTGATTTTGCGGCTTGCCGCCCTGCTGAAGCAGAGCTGGAGGCAGTGTCCAGGGCGCTGCTGTACAGTGAACGTACGGGCTGCCGGTTGCATTTTGTTCATATCAGCACGGCCGCCGCCATTGAGAAAATCTATGAAGCTAAGCTTCGAGGTCTGGACGTTTCGGCCGAAACCTGTCCACATTATCTGGTCCTCACTGAAAATGATATGAAGGCTTTAGGCCCTGTGGCGAAGTGTGCGCCTCCGCTGCGAAGTGCGGTGGAGCAGGAGAAGTTATGGGAGATGCTGGCCCAAGGCAAAATCGATCTGATTGCTTCGGATCATTCCCCCTGTCCAACGGAATTGAAGGTGAAGCCGGACTTGTCTTTTTTTGCAGCTTGGGGTGGGATCTCGGGTGCGCAGAGCAGTCTGGAGCTTATGTTCCATGAAGGCGTGAATGTGCGGGGTTTGGATGTTACAATAATTTCCAGTCTGCTTGCAGGGCAACCCGCAAAACGTTTTGGAATAGAGCATCGCAAAGGCGCTATAGCTCTAGGTCTAGATGCCGATTTAGTTCTGCTGAATCCAAATACAACCTATACGCTGACTGCGGAGGATTTATTGTATCGCCACAAGCACAGCCCCTACATCGGAAGAACTTTATCCTGCAAAGTAGTTGCTACGATCTGTCGCGGGAATGTGATCTATACCTCTGAAGAAGGAGTGATCAGTGAGGGAGGTGGACAGTGGCTGCGAATTAGGAAGGAGCAGTACAGCCTATGAATGATTCCAGAGTTCAAGCGTCGACTCAGAAACTGCTGGAGCTGCTGGAGGAGCTGGCGGCATTCAGCACACCTGGGCCAGGAGTTACTAGACTGCTATATACGGAGGAATGGAGCCGGGCGCAGATTTTTTTGCAGGAAAAAATGGCTGGGCTCGGCTTAGAAGTTTCCATAGACAAGGTTGGCAATGTATATGGACGATTGAGTGGATGCAATCCGCAGCAAAAGGTTATTTTAACCGGATCGCATATCGATACTGTAGTCAATGGCGGAAAATATGATGGTGCCTATGGGATCGCTGCGGCTATGATTGCGCTTCAAGATTTGCAGAGGAACTTTGGCCAGCCGCAGCGGACGCTTGAGGTCGTATCTTTTTGTGAAGAAGAAGGGAGCCGATTTCCGCTTGCTTATTGGGGTTCGGGCCATGTCACGGAAAGGTATGACGGAAGCGAGGCCGAGACCTGTATGGATGCAGAGGGCGTGACGTTAAAAGCAGCAATGGCACAATCCAGCTTCTCACAGGACATAACGGAGGAGAAAGCTTCTAAGCGGACTGGAGTCAGAAATGATATTGGTGCTTTTGTAGAACTGCACATCGAGCAGGGGATTATTCTGGAGAAGACGGACACTCAGATAGGCGTAGTTCAGGGGATTGTTGGCCAGAGACGATATGTGGTCAAGGTCAGTGGTATTGCTAATCATGCAGGCACGACACCGATGTTTATGCGGCAGGATGCACTGGCTAGTGCGGTTGAAATGCTGTACGTGCTTGAAAGTGCTGCTAAAACTACTGGTGAACCTCTTGTAGCAACCTCGGGTAAGCTTGAGGTGTATCCGAATACGCCAAATGTGATCCCGGGTGAGGTTCTTTTTACACTAGATATCCGCCATAGTGAAGAGGACGAACTGGAACGTTTCTGTGAGAAGCTTCTTGCGGAATGTAATGAAATTGCTGTTAAACGTGGGGTGACTCTTGAGGTTACATCCGTGCTCAATACAGTCCCTGCGCCTATGGATATGAAGCTATCTGCAATGCTGGAAAATATCTGCCGCCAACAGGGGAAGACGTACCGCATGATGGTAAGTGGAGCGGGACATGACGCCCAGCTGTTTGCGCCGCGTTGCCCTACTGCGATGATATTTGCGCCAAGCCGAGCTGGGATCAGCCATTCTCCGGAAGAGTATACTTCCCCTGAGCAGCTCGTTGCTGGGCTTGAGGTTCTGACTGCGATGTTATATGAGTTAGCTTATTAAAAAGAGTTCGCCGAACTTTTAAGGGAGGATCATCATGAAGCGTTACGAAGATTTGTCGCCGTCCCAACGCTGTATTATGACTCCGGGTCCGGTCGAGGTAGATCCGCGTGTACTGCGGGCGATGTCTTTTCCGGTGCTGGGTCAGTTTGATCCAGAGTTCACCTCTATTATGAATGAAACGATGGAAATGCTGCGGGAGCTGTTTGCTACTTCTAATTCATGGGCTTACCCAATTGATGGTACCTCCCGTGCTGGAATTGAAGCCGTGATGGTTAGTTTGATCCTGCCGGGTGAGCGTGTGCTGATTCCGATCTTTGGCCGCTTCGGACATCTATTGCATGAGATTGCTGAAAGATGTGGCGCTGAGGTGTTCGTGTTGGAAAAGCCATGGGGGAGTGTGTTTGAGCCGGATGAAGTGATAGCAGCTATGGAGACTTTTAAGCCACATGTGGTGGCAATGGTTCACGGGGAGACCTCTACAGGACGTGTGCAGCCACTCGCGGAAATTGGTAGAGCTTGCCGCCGGATGGATACTTTATTCATAGTCGATGCAGTTGCAACCATTGGGGGCATTCCTGTCGAGACAGATGCTTGGATGTTGGATGCCGTCGTTGGCGGTACACAGAAATGCCTGTCCGTCCCTTCCGGAATGGCACCGATAACGTATAATGATCGTGCTGAAGCTAAGCTCATGACCCGAAAACGAGTAGAACGCGGGATTAGAACAAGTGATGTCCAGCCAGGTGACTTATCTTTTGTCCGCAGCAATTATTTCGATCTCAGCATGCTTCAGGATTACTGGAGTCCCCAACGTCTCAATCATCATACAGAGATGACCTCAATGCTTTATGCACTGCGGGAGGGCTTGCGGCTTACCTTTGAAGAAGGGCTGGATGCCCGATTCGCCAGACATATCCTCCATGAAAAAGCACTTGTAGCTGGATTAACAGCTATGGGTTTAGAACTATACGGGGATCCTTCCTGCAAGCTTACTGTTGTTACCTGTGTGCTCATCCCTGAGGGGATAGATGGGGAAGCTGTCCGTTCGCTGCTGCTGGGGCGGTTCGGAATTGAAATTGCCAGTTCTTTTGGACCGTTAAAGGGAAGGATCTGGCGCATTGGTACGATGGGTTTTAGCTGTCGTGAGAATAACGTGTTGCGGCTGCTTGGAGCGCTGGAAGCCGCATTACAGCGTCATGGATTTAAGGGGCCTTGCGGGTTTGGGGTTCAGGCAGCACTTGACGTATATGAGGCAAAAGTAAGATAATCGTTGGAATAGAGCGGATGGCGGGAGAGTAAAAACAGGGGCATGTCCGGATGGTTCGGACAATCTTTGGGAATAAGTAAACGGCTATCATCTACAGGGATGATTGAGCCGTTTTTTCTTACAAATACAGACCTGCGCAACTATATTATCCTAGGCTTAATAGTTAGGCAATCCTCTATGATTACGGATCTATTCACTACATCAAGACAACACTTGGATACTAACGGGGGAGAGATGAAGATGACAACTTTTACAAGAAAGCCTTTAGCGGATTGTGTACCTGAGCTTGTGGCTACGGCAAGAGGCGATAAACCGGCAACGCTGGTAATTACAGGTGGAAAGCTGGTCAACGTATGCTCTGGTGAAATTCTAGAAGGAATGTCTGTTGGTGTTCAAGGTGGACGAATTGCTTATGTTGGTAAAGATGTGACACATATGATTGGCGAAGGAACGCAAGTTATTGATGCGAACGGCAAGTATATAGCTCCGGGATTGCTCGATGGCCACTGCCATATTGAGAGCACCCAGCTAACCGTTACTGAATTTTCCCGCGCTGTTCTGCCGCTTGGCACAACAGGTGGTTTCTTTGATGCACATGAGATTGCTAATGTATTCGGGCTGAAGGGTATTCAATTGATGCTGGATGAGATGCGGGGGACGCCGTTAGCTGCTTACATGCAGGTGGCTTCTTGTGTGCCTGCGGCAGGTGCGGAATTCGAGACAACGGGTGCCTCAATTGGTCCTGAAGAAGTTGCCGAAGCTTTTACGTGGGGCAAAGATGTGATTGCTCTGGGCGAAGTGATGAATTTCCCTGGCGTTGTTTACGGCGATGAGAAAATGCTTGGAGAGATTCAAGCTACGCTGCGGGCAGGCAGATTTGTTGACGGTCATTTCACATGGCCTTCCAGCGACTGGAGACTGCCAGTGTATGCTGCGGCAGGGGTGACTGGTGATCATGAGTGTGTGACAGCAGACGATGTGATTGAGCGCATTCGACTGGGGATGTATGCCAAAATGCGCCGGGGCTCGGCTTGGCATGATGTTGCCAAGACCATCACCGCTCATACAGAGCGTGGACTTGATCCGCGTCGCATGATGCTGGTAACTGACGACCGCAGCTCGGAATCGTTACGGGACGAAGGTCATATGGATTTCGTTGTTCGCCATGCGATTGCTCAAGGCGTGAAGCCAGTAACAGCCTTCCAAATGGCAACTATTAATACGGCAGAGCGTTTTGGGTTGTCTCAGGATATCGGATCTATTACTCCAGGTTCTTTTGCGGATATTATTCTGCTGGACGGGAATTTGGCCGATGTTCGTGTGGTACTTACGATTGCTGCTGGTGTAGTCGTTGCCGAAAACGGTGTGATGACGGCAGAGCTTGCTAAATTCACATATCCAGAGGAAGTTTTGGCTTCGGTTCATTTGCCGCAGCGTCCTACCGCCGAAGATTTTATTATCGCGGCTCCAATTGAAACAGGTGAACTTACTACAAGAGTTATTAAAGTAAGAGAAAATCATGTGGAGACCATTGAACGTATGGTTTCGGTACCTGTAGTGGCAGGGCAGCTGGATGTAAATGCTGTAGAGGGTCTGTGTAAAATCGCTGTGCTCGAACGGCATAAAGGAACAGGAAATAAATCAGTAGCTGTTGTGGAAGGCATCGGTTTTAAAGAACCGGCTGCTATCGCAATGACTGTTGCTCATGATAGTCATAATGTACTCGTCATCGGCAATGATAATGAGTTAATGGCTAAAGCTGCGAACGCGGTGGCGGACGCTCAGGGTGGGGTTGCCGTAATTACTTCTAGTGGAGAAACGTTATTCCCGTTGGCCATTGCAGGCCTAATGTCTACAGAGCCATTTGAAATTGCTGCTGAGAAATCAGCTGCGATCAGCAAATCGTTGAATGATGCCGGCTGTACTTTGAATTACGCGTTTATGACGTTATCGCTGCTTGCTTTGGCGGTTATCCCAACGTTACGTATCACAGATAAAGGACTCGTGCGGATTTCACCCGAGGGAATACAGTTAGTGCCATTGTTTGTTTAAGTAAATTAACTGAAGTATAATCCTAATGCAAAAAACTGTTCTGAGGTCATAATGACCCTTCAGAACAGTTTTTTTTGTTTAAATATAAGAAAGCAAAAGCTTCACATGTTGCGTAATCTTTATACATCTTATTGTAATGAACAATAATATTAAACAGATTTTTAGAGAATGAAACATTTTTCTGAGCGAAATCCTAAAAAAATATAAATAAAGCATAGTCAGGTGACGATAATAATGTTAAATTAGATAAAATTAAAGTGAATTAATGGAGTTAATTTTACATTAATGGCATATAAAGAATTATAGATAATGGCAGGTTTCGAATAACCCAACTAAGAGGGACGAGGTGCATGGAGAGATGATCAGACTAGAAACGCAAGATATTTTGAATATTAGCATGAAGCAAATTGCTACTATTTTTAAGATGAAGCCGCTTGAACTGAGATTTGTCACCGATTTTCAGGGTGAGAAATATCTCTTAACTAATGATAAGTTACACCTCAACAACCAGCAATATTGGGCAAAGGTTATGGAATGTGTCTTTGATGATCATGTTAGACCTGTGTTAATGTGTGAGGTATTATATTTCCTTCGTAATGAATTTCTGGAAAGTGACATTAAGTTATGTTTTTCTTATGATTACGCAGAGGATGGGAATGGCGCAGCTACAGCTACGGCTGAAGTATCCTTTAATGACTCAGCAGATTTACAGCCGAGTGAGATTGCCGAGCTGATTGATTTTGCGTTGACCTTGCAGGACAAGCAGTGGTTCCATGAACTGACTACGAAATATAAGCAGCTTACAGCATAAGTATCCTTTCGATTCTTCATGCTTAACAATTGATATAGCTAACCGTCTTGTCTGCAACAGAAATGATCTGTGGACAAGACGGTTTTTTTGATTTACCATCCTTGGGCGTTTTTATCTACATGTTCAGCCAAAAAATCAAGCCAATCCTCATGGTCATTCAAACAGGGGATTGCCATAAATTCCTCTGCTTGTCCTCCACCAGCCTCGAATTGTTCTCGTCCTTCTATGGCTAGCTCATGCAGCGTTTCCAGACAATCGGTCACAAGACCCGGTGAAAAAATCAGAGGTCTACGTATTCCTCGTCCGGCAAGCTCTCCCAGAACATCCGCAGTAGAGGGTCCTACCCATTCTTCTCGTCCGAAACGTGATTGAAAACTAAGCTGCCAGCGTTCGGGCTCCCAGTTCATAGCAGAAGCAAGAAGACGCGCAGTTTCCATACATTGCTGCGGGTAAGGATCACCGGTATCCGCATACCGTTTGGGAATCCCATGGAAGGTCAGTACAAAATAATCAGGTTCTTTGCTCAGAATCTCCATTTGACGCAGTAGGTGTGACTTCAAGGCTGAAATATAACCGGGCTCATTATAGTAGGCATCAATAAATCTTAGAGCCGGAATCAGACGTTTAGTTACAGGTCCAGTGGAGCTTTGGCGACCTAAGGCTGCAAAGCTGGCCTGATCGAATACGGATGCGGTAGTCGTGGACGAATATTGCGGAAACAGCGGCACAATGATAATTCGGGTAACTCCGGCGGTGTCGAATTTCGCCATCGCTTGCTCCATGCTGGGTTCGCTATAAGCCAATCCAAGCTCTACCTGATACCGTGGACCCAACAGTTCTTGTAATCCAGATTGCTGAGCTAAAGAGTGAAAGAGCAATGGTGATCCTTCGGTTGTCCATATTTGACTGTACAGCTCAGCGGACCGGCGTGGACGTGAACGCAGAATGACACCTCGCAGCAAAGGCTGCCACAGCAGAGGAGAATAATCTATGATTCGGCGATCTGATAAAAAACGTTTCAGATAAGGCCGTACAGCTTTTGCAGTTGGTGCAGTAGGGGTGCCGATTTGGGCGAGTATAACTCCAATAGGTGGCTGTTTGCTCAAAGCACAGAACTCCTTTCCCATATAAGAGATCGTTCTAAAATAGCATAGCTAGCCTTGAATGCACAGTTATTGAGATCACTTTGCGCGTATAAATTAAATTTAATCGCAAATAGTGATGTTTCTTATAGGGTGTGTGATTTTCGATACAGAAGAACCGCAGAAAGGTCTGGTAGTATCAAACCAGAAATTGATGGAAAACGGGTGTAAGTGTTTTTATAGTAACTTATGTGAATTATTTCACCTTTTATACAGCTTTGTGTTAAAAGGAAGAAATGAAATAGATTCAAGCTATTTTTTATTGAAAATCGAGCCTGCATAGGCATGAGAGGGGGGATGAGTTCTTATGAAGAGAGAAGTTATGCTTCATAAGAAGAGAAGGGGCATCGTACGAAAAAGGTTTGGTTAACAAAAAGCTACATATCACTGGGGTTTGGTAAAGGAGAATTTTCATTGAAAAAACTAATTTCTTTAACGGTTAGCGCGGCTATATTGTTAGCGCCGTTTGCTTACACACTTAATGTGCCTGCTGTAAACTTGAAGGTGGATGCAGTATCGGCAGCCTCCGAAGAAGCGGATGCACCGGCAGCAAAACCAACAGCAAAACCCACGGCAAAACCAGCAGCAACACCAAAAGCAACGGCAAAACCAGTAGCAACACCAAAGCCAACGGCAAAACCAACAGCAACGCCAAAGCCAACGGCAAAACCAACAGCAACACCAAAGGCAACAGCCAAACCAGCAGCAACCCCAAAAGCTACAGCAGCACCAGTAGCAACCCCAAAAGCAACCGCTGCACCAGCAGCGACAGTAGTACCGGCGGAAACTGTTAAGCCTGTGGCTACAGCAAAGCCTGTTACAGTTAATGAAAACGTATACCAAGATGGAGTTTACGTAGCTTATGGCGATGCATACTCCAAAGGCACGGAAGGTGCCAAGATCGAAATTAAAGATGGTAAAATTACTAGCATTGAGCTTTTGAGAACCAGTCCTAAGCTGATTGATAGAGATGCTCGTAACAATTATAGTGCTTTATGGCAAGCTTATGGATTGATGAAGGATAGATTGCTTGGCAAAACAAGAGATGGAGCAGCGGCAGTTGATGCTGTTTCGGGAGCTACCCGCTCCAGTAATGGCTGGAAATTGTCTGTAGATAGAGCGTTTGAAAGAGCTCTAACAGTGAAAGATACAAATGCAGTTTACTTTGATGGAGTTCATATGGGCGTAGATCCTACAGGTAAATATTCTGTATTTGCGACCTACGAATCCAACAAGCTCACAGATGTTAAAGTGTATCCTATGAACAGCGCTGGTGATTTCATTGAGGAGAAAGCTTACACAGCTGAGCAAGCGGCAGCGGTTGCAGCTATAGCTCCAGCCTTGCTGGCCAAAGGAACAGAGGCACAACCTGTTGCAGGTCTTGAAGCCGACTTTAAAGCAGCGATTAACGCTTTCTGGGATGCTGAGCAGAATGCAATAATCAATAATACATCTGCTTATGTAGACGGATTCTATTCCTCTTATGGTACGGCAAGAAGTGTTGGCGTTGAAAGAGCCGACATCGTGATTCGCAACGGTAAGTTGGTTGATGTGAAGCTGTTTAGACTTGGCAACAACCTGATTGACAGAGGGGCAACAGCTTATGCGGAAGTAGTAAAAGCAAATGCTCCTATGACAGCTAAGCTGTTAGCGAATGGTTCATATATCGCTAACTATGATGAAAAGGTTGACGGAATTTCCGGAGCCACAGAAAGCAGTCACAGCTGGAACCAAGCTGTAGAAAGAGCATTTGAGAAAGCGCTGAAGGTTCCTGCTGAAGGTCAATATTTTGACGGCAAATTTGCCGGAGTAGATAACCAATCTAAAGTGCTGCTGCTAGTTGATGTTGATGCAGATGCGGTAACAGGCATTAAAGTAAGTCTGTTTGGAGCTGACGGCAAGCTGATTGCTGACGATAAAATGAGTGCAGAACAAAAAGGATGGGTAGCTACACTCACATCCGGGCTGTTAGAAAAAGGTGTACAAATGGCCGATATTACAGGCCAAGAAGCATTGTCGGCAGCAGCTAAAGCAGCACTGACAGATGCTTTGGCCAATGCATCCAAAGTCCAAGGAACCTATAAAGACGGAACCTTTACTGCATTTGGTGATGCTTATGATAAAGGAACGAACAGAGCGGACGTTACCCTGCGTAACGGCAAAATCGTAAATGTAGCCTTGTACCGTGTAGGAATGAACCTTGTAGATAGAGGGAACGCTGCTTATCCTGAGGTGGTAAAAGCAATTCCTCAGTTGACGGCTAGCTTCCTCGCAGCAGGGACTAGAGAAGGTGTGCAGGAAGTAGATGCTGTGTCTGGTGCAACTAGCAGCAGCGTGGCTTTGAAGACTGCGGTGGATAGAGCATACGGAAAAGCTGAGGTTGTAGAAGCTAATAAAGCGGCTTATTTCGATGGAATCTTCATTGGTGTAAGTGCCGATAAGCTTGTAAATGTTATGGTGAATGTAGAGTACGGTGTTCCTGTCAAAATGCTTGTTTATTATTTGGATAAAAACGGAAGTGTAAGAACAATCAATCAGTTAACGGACGCGGAGCTGGCAGTGAAAGGTGAAATCGAGTCGACATCGACCGGATACAGCCTGCACAAATATGGTTACCGTCCAGCAGCCTTCGGAAAAAATGATGCAGAAAAAGAAATATCCGCTAAAGCGGTAGAAGCTATTAAATCAGCGCTTGAATCGGCTGGTAAATAATTATCGTTTTATAATAAAAGGAGGATATTCCAGTGCCAGAATATGGCCGGGGAGTAGCCTCCTTTTTCAAATATTCTTGGCTTGTACATAAATATGAAAATAGATCGTATAGTGATTTAAAGGGATTTTGGAGGTGAGTGTCTAAAGTTTAATATAGAGAGCAGGCCAAAAGCCTGTTATTAATAGGAGGCTCCAACATGACACAAATTAAACAGCTCGCTCCACAAGATGAATTTGTTGGCTTTTATCTTTTAAGAGAGCTGGCAATTAAACAAACGAACGGCACTCCTCCAAAAGATTATTTTGACATCGTTCTGGGGGATTCCACTGGACAATTATCTGCGAAATATTGGGATGCCAGCACAACCGATAAAGAAACTTTTTTTCCTATGGCGCTTGTGAAGGTACGCGGGATTGCTCATACTTATCGTGAGAAATTACAAATAAAAATTACTAAAATCAGGTTGGTTAACGATGAGGATGGTGTTGCACTTACGGATTTCATCCGTTCTGCCCCAATTCGTCCAGTAGACCTTATTCATACGATTAAAGGGGTTATGGCAAGTATTTCAGATCCGGAAATTGCTTCGATTGTCTCTTTTTGTGTGGGTAAAGTGGAAGAGAAATTGATGCATTATCCGGCAGCCAAAACACATCATCATGCTTATTTTGCCGGACTTGCTTATCATATGGTGCGTATGCTGGAGATTGGTGATTTTCTGTGCAAGCAGCGTCCGTTCTTGAATCCAGATCTAATGAAGGCAGGAATCATTCTGCATGATATCGCGAAGCCGGAGGAGATGGTCTCCCAGCTTGGGATTGTCTCGGAATACAGCGTTCAGGGCAAGTTGATTGGCCATATCTCGATGGCGTCTAACTGGATCACGGAAGCGGCTATCCGTTTAGATATTGATTTGAATTCGGAAAAGGTTATGGCGTTACAGCATCTCGTATTGTCACATCATAATTTGGGCGAATGGGGTAGTCCTGTTCAGCCACAGACAGCTGAGGCAGTCGCTCTGCATCATATCGATGCGATGGATGCGAAGCTGCAAATGGTGGAGGATGCTTTGGATACCACACCGGAGACCGAGGAATGGACACCGTTCATCAGAGGTCTAGAGAATAAGGCTGTGTATCGTTTGAAGATTTAAGAGATACCCTGTAAAACCAAACCCCCAATCAGCAGAAAGGAGCTGGTTGGGGGTTTTTGATGTTCTTTGGTTATTTGGACAAAGTGGCGCGGCTGCTATAAATGGAGGGTTTATGTTTAGTGCCTTGTTTCTTAGCAGGCTTTTTCGCGCGAGTGGAAAATGGGGTATACCCGCCGGCAAACATCGTTCCGCTAGTATATCCTTGACTGGCAGAGAGCAATAGAGGATCATAGTGCTCCTCCTGCTCCATAAGTTTTACTAGAATTGCAGCGGCTGCGCGTGCGTCATCTAAGGCATCATGGTGCTTTAGCGTAATGCCGAAAAACTCGGAGACTACATTAAGTTTATGGGAGGGCAGGTCGGGCAGCATTTTTTTGCCTAATAAATAGGTACATAAGTATTGAAAGCTTGGGTAGCTCAGGGACATTCCATCGAGACAATAACGCAGGACACTCATATCAAAAGCAGCATTATGCGCCACGACGATTTGTCCGTGTAGTAACGGTTCAACGGTGGGCCACAGCTCTTGAAAAGTAGGTTGCCCGATTACCATTGATGGCGTGATGCCGTGTATCGAAATGTTCATGCCATCAAACCGCTGCTGCGGGTCAATTAGCCAAGAATGTTCTGCGGTTATATTTCCAGCTTTAACTTCCACAAGTCCCAAGGCACATGCACTGGATCGACTGGAGTTCGCGGTCTCAAAGTCAATTGCTATAAAGTCCATTCGTAAAGCTCCTTATCTATCATATATACGTTTCATATTAAAGTAGTAAAATGATAAATACAATCTAGTGAATCACAATGAGCTGTTCAGTAAAAATAAGGAGATGATAGAGTGCGGCTTATAAAGGGGCAAAAGGTGGATATTACGAAAGGGAGAAATGTGAACAAGCTTTTGCTGAAATTTGGGTGGATGACTGCTGATACTAGAATTGGCATAGACTCTGCTGCTTTTTTACTGTCAGAGCAGAACCGTTGCGAACGCGATGAGAACTTTATCTTTTATGGTAATCCGTTGTCTATAGACGAAGCTGTAACTCATTCTGTCTTACAACTAGGGGATAAAGAAGCTATCGCCATTACACTTTCTCGACTTCCTAAGGATATTACTAGAATAGCTTTAACTTTAACGATCTATGAAGGAGAAAAATTAGGACACTCTATGAAGCAAGTAACCTCTCCTTATCTACGCTTAGTGGATGCTGCTAGCGGTGAGGAATTATTCGTTTTCGAGTATGGCTCTGACCTGTCGACGGAGACAGCTATTGTGGTTGGAGAGCTATATCGCTATGGCCCAGAGTGGAAATTCAGTGCGATTGGTAGTGGCTTTGAGGGAGGATTGGCTGCGTTATGTACAAACTATGGGCTCGTTATTGAAGAAGACGAAGGGAACCCTGAGGTAGCGGCCACAGCTGAGTTATCCCTGCCTTTAGAGACGATCCGTTATGAAGAGAAGAATGTACTGTCCTCTATTGATTTACGTAAAAAAATTGTTCAGATTACCTTAGAAAAAAAGAATCTGACAGGAGTCATCGCAAGGGTAGGCGTTGTTCTGGATATTACAGGATCTATGAGAAATCTCTATAATAATGGAACCGTTCAAGAAGTAGTTGAGCGTATATTAGCCGTTGCCTGCAAATTTGATGATAACCAATCGTTAGATGTTTGGGTGTACGATACGGAGTTTAGCCGGCTGCCACCAGTGACAGAGCAGGAATTAGGAAGATATGTGTTTACACATATTTTAAATAATCGTACCATTCATAAGTTTGGCCGCAATAATGAACCGCCAGTAATGGAGGATATCATTAAAAAATATACGGAGGAAGAACCCGATTCTACACCAGTATTTATCATATTTATTAACGATGGTGGTGTAGTGAAATCCACTAAAAATGTGATTATGGCTGCTTCGGTCCAACCGATTTTCTGGCAGTTTGTCGGAATCGGTAACTCGGATTTTGAAGTATTGAAGCAACTTGATACGATGAAGGGCCGTTTGGTGGATAACGCCAATTTTATTCATCTGGACAACATTGAAAAGGTGACTGATGAAGATCTATATGATCAGCTGCTGAATGAATTCCCCTTGTGGCTAAGCGCAGCGAAAGAAAAAAGAATCCTGCGAACATAAAAATACATTACTGAAAATGAATAAGCCTGTGCGTTACTATAGGCCATAACCACCTATCTTAGGAGGTATTATGGCTTTTTTAGTTTCGCTATCTTGCTATTCTATTCAACAATCCGTACACTGCCAAATAGGTATTGTATATTAGGATTAGGGTCATCACTATCAGATACGGGAGGAAACACTTTGAGCAGCGTAGTTACTAAGTTTTTTGATTATGGGCAAGAAGAAATAGATTATCTCCGAAGTGTGGATCCAGTACTTGGCGCAGCTATGGCACGGATGGGTAGAGTGGAACGTGTAATTATACCGGATCTTTTTGCTGCGCTTATCTATGCTATAGTAGGACAGCTTATTTCAGTAAAAGCGGTTCGGACCATTTGGAACAGAATGTTGGCTCAGTTCGGAGACATCACTCCGCAGCAGTTAGCCTTACATACGGCGGATGAGATTCAAAGCTGTGGGATGACGATGAAAAAGGCACTATGTATCCATGAGATTTCCAATTTGGTCGCTCAGGGTGATTTTAAGCTGGAGGAATTGCCTGGGTTATCAGATCAAGAGGTTATACAAAAACTTATGACGTTAAAGGGCATTGGCAAGTGGACGGCAGAAATGATGTTAATCCATTCTATGGAACGACGGGATGTGGTCAGCTGGGGAGATATTGCGATTCGTCGGGGGATGATGAAGCTGTATGGACTTGATAAGCTTACCAAAGATCAATTTGAACAATACCGGCTAAACTATTCTCCTTTGGGTTCTGTGGCTTCTATATATTTATGGGAAATTTCATTTGAATAATGGACGGGTAAGGAGTACTACTATGGAAAAAACAATAAGAGAACAGCTATTGAATTTGGCAGATGTGGACTACCAAAAGTTTTCTGCGGCCTTAATTCCGACGATAGATAATGTTATAGGCGTCAGGCTACCGGAACTGCGCAAGCTTGCCAAAATCATTGCAAAGGGTGATTGGAGAGCCTATTTGGAGCATGCCGAGACAGATTATTTTGAAGAAGTGATGCTGCAAGGTATGGTGCTTGGCTACGTGAAGACAGATCTTGAAGAAATCCTACGTTATATCGCTGACTTTATTCCCAGAATCGATAACTGGTCGGTATGCGATAGCTTTTGCACAGGCCTGAAGTTTACCGTAAAGAATAAAGAACGGGTATGGGAGTTTATAATGCCGTACTTATCATCAGATAAAGAATATGAGATCCGATTTGCTGTGGTAATGCTGCTTAATTTCTTTATTGAAGAAACGTATATCAGCCGGATTTTATCATTGCTCGATAAGGTCAGTCATGAAGGCTATTATGTAAAAATGGCGGTTTCTTGGGCGCTTTCGATTTGTTATGTGAAATTGCCAGAGCCTACGATGAGTTATTTGAGAAACAACAGCTTAGATGATTTCACTTACAACAAGGCTTTGCAGAAAATCACGGAGTCTTATCGCGTGGATCCGGAAACGAAAAAATGGATTCGTGGGATGAAAAGAAGTAAAAAACAAACCCCTTATTCAGCACAATAGCTGAGTAATAAGGGGTTTGTTGTCTATTTATTTTTTCTCAGTGTTTACTTCAGTGTTAGTTTTACGGTTGCGGATTCGCTCAATTTCGATGTCAACAGCGCTACGCAGGTTAGGATCGATGGAAGGACTTATTCCTGTGCCTGTATTGAATTTATTTTTGGAGTTTTCCGCCAATGCTTCCCACTCGAAAATCTTCTCTTCCATACGTTCGAAGCCTTGTGAAGCTGATCCTACATTTAGACCTTTCGTAGAACTACGTGGAGCTGAGTGGAGTGTTTCTGTGGCTTGTTGAGCGCGAGCGATAAGCTCAGTTCTTTTCGCTTTGAGATGTTCACGCTCTTCTTTAGCTCTAGCGATATTGATCTCAAGCTCTGCCAGGGATTGCTTAGTTTGTACTTGGCTATTTATGGACTCTTCCAGCTGTTCCACGTACCGTAACTTGGCTATGAGTGCCAGGCGAGCTCTTTCTTCATTTCCTTGCTCAACTGCTTGAACGGCTTCGGCTTCACTTTGCTCTACTAACTGAGTATATTCTTGTTTGCGGCGTTCCAACACACTGGCTGTTACTTGTAAATCACGCTCATTGCGTTCCGCCTTAGCAATATCATTTTCAAGATCACGTAAATACTGACCTGTCAGCAATACCGGGTTTTCTAATTTATTTAGACCTTCGTGTAGGGCTGCTTTAGTAATTGTGGAAATTCTTTTTAATAGACTCATGTTCTATCTCTCCTTTTTTATGGCTATATTAGGGCTGGCTTGTATTAAACGACGATTAATTAATAGAAATCATGTCCATCTGAAAAGCTGTTAAAAGGTTCTTTAGGAACGATGATACTAGCGATGACGTAGAAGATAAGTACTGTTCCGAAGCTGAACAATGCTGCGGCAACAGCAACAAGACGGATTACTGTAGCATCAATACCAGACCAACGAGCAAGACCTCCGCACAAACCACTTATCTTCTGATCACTTTGGGAACGATATAATTTTTTCATTTATTGTTTTCTTCCTCTCGTATGGGTGTGATTGTTATTGAATCCTGCAACCCGTTTGCTTATGTACTCATTCTAATGTCTTTTTGCATGCGAAAAAACGGCCTGAAGGCGGTTTTGTATACCAGACCTGAGTCGAGGTTCGTTCCCGCAGGAAGGCGGGGAAAGGGTTAGTAAATCGGTTATAGGCTACAAACCATGGACGAAGTTAGGTACAATAAAGAAAGGAATACTTCTGGCGGTGTCGAAATATGCTTATATATGACTACTACGGAATTGGGGGCTGAATATGAGTTTTTTTAACAAAGTAAAAGCAGGGGTAAGCGAGGCTGGGAATAAAGCAAAAACAGTGGTGGAGATTAACCGGTTGAAGCTGCAAAATAACGGTAAGCAAAATGATATTGACCAGCAGTATCAGGTCATGGGCAAACTGTTATTTGAAGCCGTAACTCAAGGTGCAGGACCACTGCCAAGTGAGCAAATCGAGACTAATATCAATCGTATTCTCGAATTGAAGGCGGAGATTGAGACGAACCTTCAGCAAATAGCTGAGTTGTCCGATGTAAAGCATTGCAAAGCATGCGGTGGGAATGTGGCGATCGAGGCACGCTTTTGTCCGGCCTGCGGATCCACTTTTGAAGTGGCAAAAGAACCTGTCAGTGATGTAACTCCATCGTCGTTTTCTTTGGATAAGAAGGAATAGAGTTACTTCATACAAGAAACTTATGAACAAAGAGGCTGTCTCAAAAGTAGTGAATACTACTTATGAGGCAGCTTCTTTTTTAGTAAATAGTCTATAAGCGGATTCTTGCTTTAGCCAATAGACTATGGGCTACGCACACAAAGTATTCTATGCCATTAGGTTGGGCGGCGGAATATTCACTTTGTGAATTTCAGGGAGAAATTCCCCAATTATTTTAGTGGAGCGTAATTAGATCATTAAGCGGGATTCGTATCTACAATCTTAATTTCACTTATTCACAATCTAGTGTCGTTTAAACCTTAGAAGCGTGGCGTTTCTTAAATTTATACACAACTAGCAATATAAGCGGCAGAACAAATGCACAGGTGAAATCCCAATCTACCCAGTAGGCGGGGATCTCCTTCACATAGAAAATGATGTCTTTGGCAATCAGCTGTGACATGCCGAATAACAAAAATCCAGTGGGGATGATCAGAGGACGGTGGCTTTTGAGTTTAAATAATTGGGCTGTACCTAAGGTTAAAGCATAGTAATAAACTGCAGTTTTGAAGTATGTGCTGATAATCCATGCTGTAGCCATAAGCGCTTCAATACGTTGCAGAGAATTAGCAATATTAATTTTTTGAGCAAGAATATAAGCGGCATAAAATTGATGTTCAGAAGCGTAAACACCTAGAACGGTAAGGGAAAACAATAAGATGAGGTTAAGGCCCAGAGCTCCGATGATCAAGGCTATGAAAATATCCCGGCTTGTTTTGCCATTTTTCTGAGCATAAGGATATATCATTAGAAACACGCACAATTCGCCAAAAGGATAAAAAACACCATACATCAAAGTATGAAGCATGTCCGGTACTGGTGTGTTCAAGATGGGGTATAAACGTTCCATTTTGACATCGGGGGTCAGCAGGAGCAGCAGACCGATTAAAAAAACTGCAAATAAAGGGAAAAAAAGCTGAGCTGCCCGGCCCAAGGTTTCTAGGCCAAGTCGTACCCCATATACCAGCAGGAAAATGGCCATGAAACGAATAACCCCACCGGGTGTTTTCTCGTAAATCTGTGTACACATGAAATCTTCAATTTCTCTTATGTAAGTGGCGGCGGCAATCAGGAAGAACACTAAATAGAACAAGGCTACAGCAGATCCGATCCATTTCCCTAAAATTTGTAGGCTAAGCTCGATAATATTCTTGTTCGGCTCAAGGTCTGCTAAGCAGAGTAGCAGTTTTATGGTCACTAGACCCAAGGGAATACTAATCAAAGCAGCAATCCATGCATCTTGTTTCGCTCCTGATATCATTAACGCCGGATACACAAGCGCCATATCCCCAATAAATGTGAATAGCCCGAGTATAATCATTTGATTGGTACTAATTCGATCTTTCTCCAAACTCATATACCCCCTCAAATTTATTGGACTAGTTTTAGTATGGTTGTAGTTACCAGAATTATGCCATCCCGATTTTTTAATCCGAAGGAATAATTATCATAATTAACATCAAACTATACTCATCTATCTATGGAGAAGTGGAGGTTGCATCATGAAAGATACGGAGATTGGTACATTATCAAGCCGGTTGGAAGTTAATATTGCTAATTTGTACCAATTGATGGGTGAAAGCTCTGATGTAGTGATAAAAGAGTTGCAGATAGAAGAGAACACTCATATTTCTTTGATTTATATAGATGGTCTTGTGGATACTCAGGTGCTGCATAATTCAATTTTGTATTCCTTGCAGGAACACATTCCTTACGAACAGCTGAGGGGGCTTTCTCCCGAGCAGAAGTTTGAGATGATTAAGAAACAGATATTAATAGCCGGCGATATAGCCGTTATTGACGATTACAGCCAATTTATTCATCATTTATTGTCCGGTAATATAATGCTGCTGCTTGACGGGTTATCCAGCGCTCTGCGGATCGGCTTACCAGGCTGGGAAGATCGTAATGTAGGGGAGCCTAGCTCACAGTCGGTTGTTCGGGGTCCAATGGAAGGATTCACTGAGAATTTACGGACGAATACGGCACTGGTTCGGCGAAAAATCAAAGATAGCCATTTATGGCTGGAAACCGTTCAGATCGGAAGGGTGACTCAAACCAGCGTATCCATTATGTATCTAAGTAACATCGCGAATAAGGAACTGGTGCAAGAGGTAAAGCGCCGTCTGAATAAAATAGATACGGACAGTATTCTCGAGAGTGGATATATTGAAGAGTTTATTCAAGAGACGGCAGTTACACCTTTTCCTACCGTATACAACAGTGATCGTCCGGATACGATTGCAGCGGGTATTTTGGAAGGAAAAGTGGCCATTCTTGTTGATGGAACTCCTTTTGTACTGCTTGTGCCCACATTTTTTGTGGCATTTTTCCAGTCAGCTGAGGATTATTACCAAAGGGCCGATATTGGAACATTGCTGAGATTAGTTCGTTTTATTTCATTTTTTATTACTTTGCTTGCCCCTTCATTGTATGTTGCGATTACTACCTATCACCAGGAGATGATACCGACCAATCTTGTAATCAGTTTAGCTGCCCAGCGGGAGAGTGTTCCTTTTCCTGCTTTTGTTGAGGCGCTGATCATGGAAATGACTTATGAGATTTTGCGGGAAGCCGGGGTGCGGATACCCAAAAATATTGGTCAGGCGATTTCCATTGTCGGAACGTTGGTGATTGGACAAGCCGCGGTAGCAGCGGGTTTTATTTCATCCGCAATGGTCATTATTGTATCGCTAACAGCCATTTCTAGTTTTGTTATTCCGGAGACAGGAATGTCTATTGCTGCGCGGATGATCCGTTTTGTGCTTATAGCTTTGGCTGGATTCATCGGATTATATGGAATTCTCTTCGGTATTTTCATCATCGTATTGCATTTGTCGAGTCTGCGTTCTTTCGGAATGCCTTATATGAGTCCGCTCGGACCGTATAATTCCAAAGATTTAAAAGACTCTATTTTTCGCTTTCCGTGGCCGTTTTTAAAGACAAGGCCTGCTGAGAATAAGACGCAGAACCTGTTTCGTCAAAGCACATCCAGTGATAAGGAACCAACCAAATGAATAAAAAATTAGTTAGAGGCGTTCTTCGATTAATGATAGCTCTCCAATTTACGTTAGTGCTAAGCGGCTGTTGGGAAAGAAATGAGCTGAATGAGATAGCTTTTGTCTTGGGGATAGGGATTGACAAGGCAGAAAAAGGTTATACCGTTTCGATGCAGGTCGTTATTCCATCTGCGATTTCCTCCCAAACGAATGGAGGAGGGGGAGGCAGTGGAGTCCCAGTGGTTGTATATAAATTTACTGTACCTACGTTTTATGATGCGCTGCGTAAGCTGAATCTGGATAGCTCTAGGTCAAGTTATCTCGGTCATATCCGGGTGTTGGTGATTGGGGAGGAGCTTGCCCGCACCGGAGTGGGTGAGATACTCGATGTATTTAAAAGAAGTCGGGAACCCCGGATGGATTTCTACGTTATGGTTGCCAGAGATACAACCGCCAGCAATGTCTTGAATGTCCTTACACCTATGGATAAATTACCAGCGAACAAATTATTTAGTTCCTTGGATAATTCTTATAAAGATTCAGCAAAAACAGTCGCTGTTACACTGGATGATTTTATTGAGAATTTATTGTCTGAAGGCGAGAATCCTGTGCTAACCGGAGTGAAAATTATAGGCGATCCCAAAGATGGAGAGGACAAAAGCAATGTAGAGCGAACAATGCCTAAGGCAAGATTGGAATACCATACTGTAGCTGTATTCAAAAAAGACAAGTTGATCGGTTGGCTAACCGAGGGAGAAACGATTGGTTACAATTATATCAACGATAAGGTAACCGCACATTCTGGCCCGATCGCAGGGGAAGACGGAAAGCCCATTGTAATCGAAGCGATCCAGGCTACAACTAAACGCAAAGTGAAAATCATTAATGGGGAGCCGCATATTTACCTTAGTGTTAAGACGCTTTGCAATATTGAAGAAGTGCAAAGTGTAGAAAATTTGGAATCGGAAAGTACTATAAAACGTTTGGAAAAGGAAACAGAGGAGCGGATTATAGAGCGGATGCAAAAAACTGTGGAGCATGTAAATGATCGTTTCAATGTTGATATTATGGGATTCGGACAATCGATCTACCATGCCAGCCCTAAAGCTTGGGCAAAGCTACAGCAACAAAAGGGTGACGATTACCTTAAATCATTGCCCATCCATTACAAAGCCTCAGCAGTTATTAACCGCGTGGGTCTCACAGATAATTCTTTTCTTGAAAAAATCAAGGAGTGAAGTCAGATGCTAGTACTGTTATTCTCGGTGATTGCTGTAGGTTGTATGGCACTTGATTTGCCTAAATTAATGCGAAAGCGCCGAGTGCCTGATCTTAGCGTATATTTTATTTTTTGGATTTTGGGTCTTGGTGCGACCTTCTGCTCGTTGTTAAAATTGAACATCCCCAGTCCGCTGTTTCTTATTATTTTTATCTATAAGCCAATAAATAATTTATTTGGATTATTGTTTCATTAACAAAGAAGCTGCAAATATCGCAGCTTTTTTTGTTGCATCATCTAGAAGTTTTTTCCTTAAATTTAAGAATATTTCATGGGATGAAAAATGAGAGGTTGACCATATTTGTCGGTGGGGCATATGATTTGGAATGAACAATTTTTAAGTAAGCTTACGGCTTTACTTGTCTAGAAGCTTGCTCCTTGTTGGATGTATTGTATACTAACAAATGGAAAGAAAACGGTTACAAGGGGGAAGAAATGAAACCAATATTCAAAATTATGATTGTTGATGACGAGATGCTTGTAAGACAAGGAATCAAACATCTTTTGGATTGGGAAAATGAAGGGTATCGAATTGTTGGTGAGGCTGCTAACGGTCTTGAAGCACTAAATATGATGGATGAGGTCAGCCCACATATCATCATTACAGATATTGTTATGCCAATAATGGGCGGAGAGAAACTGGTTAAGATTGTTAAGGAGAAATACCCTCATATTGAAGTAATCGTCTTAAGTAGTTTCAGTGAATACGATTATGTCCGATCCACATTTCAAAGTGGGGTAGCGGACTACATTCTGAAGCCAAAGCTGGAAGCTGATTATTTGTTATCCATCCTAAATAAAACCACTGCTAAATTGGTAGGGATGGAGATGTCCGATCAAGGAACGGATTCTGGCGAAAAGCAAATTTTGCTAGTTATCGAGAAGCTTATGACCGGATATGAGTCTGGGATTGAACCTGCTTTGCTTCATGCGAAGTTTCCACACCCACTATTCGCTTTCTTCGGAGCGGATATGAGACATATTAAAGATTCTGGGGATAGGTTAACTTTCACACAGAAAATAGAAAAAGGGCTTAGTACGCTCCCTTTGGGTGATACAGTGTTTATTCGGTTGAAGTTTGTCAATGATTCAGTTATTTATTTGCTTAATGCAAACCCGGAACAGTGGGACGAGCTTGTTATAGAGCTCCGATATCTGGTCTCGGAAATGGATCATTGGGCGAGAGAAACACATTTCGTTATCAGCCAAAGCTTTACGGATTTTAATAAGCTGGGAGAGATTTATCGAGACAATTATTTAAAGCTTACACGATACAGTTTCTACTTGCCGGATCGAAGCTTAATTGAAAACGATCATTTGCCCAGCCTTCCGAGAGCCTATCAGGAATATGATATGGGCGAATTAATGGAACAACTGAAACGTAAGCAATACCAGAAGGCATTTACTGGATTTCTGGAATATGTTCATCTCCGTTCGATGGATTATAGGACCGATATTTTCGAATTCAAATCGTTATTGGGGAATTTCATATTTAACGTAGCGACCACACTTGGAAAAATGAAGTACGAGACTGGAGGCTTGGAGGCATCCAAATACGATTTCTTTCGAAAAATAGATGAAGCGATGTATGCCGGAGACGCAATTGCTGTTGCTGAAGCCTTTATTCGCGAAGCTGAACGTGCGATTGGTGAGACGAACCTAACGATCAATCCCAATATGACCCGATTGCTTGAATACATTCAGACTCATTACGCTGATCCCATCACGTTGACTGGGGTTGCACGGCAGTTTCATTTCAACGCTTCTTATTTATCGAGCCATTTCACTGCTCAGAATGGTGAAGGATTTAATGAATATTTGAACAAGGTCCGGTTGGAGAAAGCCATGGAGTTACTCGTGACGACGGAAAAAACAATTTCTGATATCAGCGCTAGTGTGGGGTATTCGGATCAGAGTTATTTTACTAAAGTGTTTAAGAAACAGGCTGGTATTTCTCCGAGCCAGTACCGAAGACGGGACGTAGAGCGACCATGATTGGAACTATCATTAACAAGATTAGAAAGCAGGGCCTATTTCTTAAGCTTTTTCTTGTGACCCTCATAAGCATTGTTGCTGTATCCCTGCTGACTTTGTCTATTACCATCCGTATGTCAGAAAATTTATTCTTAAAGACCTTCAGCATAACGAATGGCAAACTACTAAATCAGATGAAGACAAACTTGGAGTCCTACAACAACGTTGTAGCTACGGGTGCTACAATGACAGCTCAGAAAGGTGCCATCCGCAGCTATTTGTCTGGGGGAGAGACGGATTCATTGACACTCGCTATCAAAACCTACCAGATGACAGAAAGCATGCGGGCAGTCCGCTCCAACCTAAGTGCTTTTGATGTGGGGATTATGATTGTAGGTGCGAATGGCAGAAGTTACTCAACTGACCCTTGGTATTGGTCTGCTACTGCTGAAGAATTGAAGAACCACCCGATTACGAAAGCGACAGTGGCTCATCCGCAGCAAATTCTGTACCAGCTTTATCAAAAAGAGGATGGTCAAACCCATAAGAAAGAGATCATGTTAGTGGCTTCTAAAGCTCTATTTGATCATTCGACCGGCAGTATCTATGGCACTATGTACATTGCAATTCGTGATAGCGATTTCAAGGCCTTCTATGCCAATTTTACGAGTGAAGGTAATGATGTTGTGTTGCTGAATGCAAAAGGGCAAATTGTATCCAGCAACAGGACAGAGCTGATTGGACTGAACGATCAACAGCTGCTTCAAGAAGTAGTTGATGAACAGAGCACAGGAGACAATGGAGAATCTGTCTATGTGATGGGGAATGAACGGGTAGTATTCTCGGAATACTTGCCTGAATTTGATGTTTATTTGGTGAATCTGATCGATAAAAAAGCTGTGACCGGGCAGATGGTTAATGCCAAAGCAGTGTCGTTGACGATCATGGCTATCGTAGCCATTTCGCTTATTATTGTATTTTTAATTACAAGGAAAATGACGAAGTCCCTGCGTGTACTCGTTGAACAGATGTCGAGTATTCCTAAGGGGGGATTCGATAACCACGTGGATGTGGCTACTAGTAGTTATGAAGTTAAGGAGCTAGGCAATGCCTTTAATTTTATGCTTGATTCCCTACATGATTATGTTGATCGGTTGATGGAGACCCAGAAGCAGCAGCGTAATGCGGAGCTGGCCGCCCTTCAAATGCAGATCAATCCCCATTTTTTATACAATACACTGGCTTCTATCAAATTTCTGGTGCAACAGGGTAACAAGGAAAAAGCAGCTGGCACGATAAATTCGCTAATCTCACTCCTGCAAAATACTGTCAGTGATGTTCAATCCACTATACCTGTTAGTCAGGAATTAGAATCGCTGAAGCATTATGTATATATCAATCATGTAAGGTATGGCGAGAAGATCCGCGTGAATTATTTTGTGGAGCCTGAAAGCTTGGATTATCATATGCCAAAGCTAATTCTGCAGCCTTTTATCGAAAATGCGTTCTTTCATGCATTCAATCTTAAAGATGAGGGAAGAATTCTAATCATGATCGCCGTTCAGGAAGATCAGCTTCTATGCGAAGTTGTAGATAATGGTGACGGGATGGACCTTGATCCTAATTTTCTGAAAGAAGAACAGTTGCCAGCCTCGAAGCACAAACGCCAATTGTTCTCTGGGATCGGTATACGGAATGTTGATGACAGAATCAAATTGTTGTATGGAGAGAGTTACGGTATTAACATCACAAGCAAACGAAATGAAGGTACGAAGATTATAATTACGCTTCCATTGTTAAAAAGCTAAAAAATTTACAAAAATCTAAAATTAGTACCAGAGTCGATCTCAGAGTGAAAATAGAATCCAATAATAACACCAAAGCTAACAAAGATACTGCCAAAGAAAGCGAATACAAAATGATAATATGGAATTGTAGCAGAGAAAACGCTTCCATCTTTATTATTTTACAGATTAACAAGGGGGTTACGAAGTGAAAAAATTATTATCCGTGATGCTGGCTAGTGTGGTTCTACTTTCGGCATGTTCCTCAGGTGGAACGAAAAACGAAACGGGCAACTCCGGAAGCGAAGGTAGCAGTAAGCCACAAGAAATCACAGTTTGGGCTTGGGACCCAGCGTTTAACATTGCAGCCATGAATGTTGCCAAAGAAGCTTATGCGAAAGTCAATCCAGACATAACGGTAAACGTCGTAGAGAACGCGCAGGCTGATATCGTGCAAAAGCTGAACACAGGGCTGAACTCTGGATCTACGAAGGGTCTTCCTAACATTGTATTGATCGAGGATTACCGTGCGCAAAGCTTTTTACAAGCGTATCCGGATTCCTTTTATGAATTGACTGATGTTGTAAAAGCCGCTGATTTTGCGGATTATAAGATTGGCCCGACCAGTGTTGACGGCAAGCAATACGGTGTTCCGTTTGATTCTGGTGTGACTGGAATGTATGTACGGACAGACTATCTTGAGCAAGCAGGCTACAGCCTGGATGCACTACAGGATATCGACTGGAAGCAATATATCGAGATCGGTAAAGCTGTAAAAGAAAAAACCGGCAAAAGCATGATCACACTGGATCCCAATGATCTTGGACTTATCCGGGTCATGATTCAATCGGCGGGTGCATGGTATACAGGTGAAGACGGTCAGACTCCGACCATTGCAGACAACGCTGCTTTGAAAGAGGCACTTGTATTGTACAAAGAAATGATGGATTCCGGCATCGTGAAAGTTAACTCAGACTGGAGCCAATTTGTAGGCGCATTTAATAGTGGTGAAGTGGCAACCGTGCCGACGGGTAACTGGATTACCCCTTCAATTAAAGCCGAAGCTTCCCAATCCGGTAAGTGGGCAGTAGCTCCACTTCCTAAGCTGGCAGCAACAGCAGGCTCCGTCCATGCATCTAACCTTGGGGGCAGCTCCTGGTATGTAATGAATGTAGATGGTAAAGAAGCCGCTGCGGAGTTCCTTGCAAAAACATTTGCTTCTGATGCTGATTTGTATCAGACGTTGAATACAAAAGTTGGTGTTATCGGCACTTTAAAAGCTGCGGCAAGCGGAGAAGCTTATTCAGCAGCGGATGAATTTTTCAAAGGTCAAAAGGTTGTATCAGATTTTGCGGCATGGACCGAGCAAATTCCTAACGTCAACTACGGCATGAACACTTACGCAATAGAGGACATTATGGTTGTAGCAGTGCAATCTTATCTTGGTGGAAAAGATGTAGATACTGTTCTGAAAGATGCCCAGAAGCAAGCAGATACCCAAGTTCGCTAATCACACTTAGGCTGTACAATCTAAGCCCTTGCTTCTACTTCTCCTGTAAATTGGATTTCTACAGAAGGATGGGTAGCAGGGGCTTTCATCTCTAATAAATCAGACAGAAGGGTGTGAAGTGGAGTGGAAAATGTAAAGCCAGGGCTAAGCTCTCAAAGACATAAAAGCTCTAAGGGTCAACGGCAGATCCATCTGACAGGTTGGTTATTCGTTATTGTGCCGGTAATTATGATCAGTATTTTCTATTTCTATCCAATGATTCAAGCCTTAATTCTATCCTTCAAGACAGGTAGGGGCAATAATCTTCATTTTACCGGCCTTGATAATTATATTCGGCTGTTTAGCGACACCACTTTCCTTACAGCCGTCAAAAACACTTTTATTTATTTGATTATTCAGGTCCCAGTTATGCTGGTGCTGGCGCTCTTTATCGCTGTGCTGCTAAATGACGAAAGACTGAAATTTAAAGGGTTTTTCAGAACGGCCATATTTCTGCCAACGGTAACTTCACTTGTAGCCTACTCCGTTGTTTTCAAGTACATGTTTGGAGCCGAAGGTATCGTCAATAAATTTCTGGTGAATCTGCATCTAATCAGCGAACCGATTCAATGGATTACTGACCCCTTCTGGGCCAAAGTCACTATCATTATCGCTATCACTTGGCGCTTTACTGGCTATAATATGATTTTCTATTTGTCCTCACTGCAAAATGTCGACAAATCAATATATGAGGCTGCTCATATAGATGGTGCGAGTGCATTTACACAATTTTTCAAAATTACAATTCCCCTATTGAAGCCGATTATCTTGTTCACGACGATCACATCGACCATTGGTACCCTTCAGTTGTTTGACGAGGTGGTTAACATCACGAAAGGTGGACCCGGCAATGCAACCATGTCGATTTCCCAATATATTTATAACCTTTCCTTTGAATACACACCTAACTTTGGATACGCTGCAACCGTCTCCTATTCGATTGTTGTAATGGTGCTCATTCTGACGCTTATTCAGAACAAAGTAGGAGGGGATAAGAGATAATGAAAACCAAACGCATGTTTACTTACGTTTTTCTAATCATCGCTGCGCTGATCTCTATCTTTCCATTTATCTGGATGGTTATAAGCGCCACGAACCAGTCGGTTGATGTAACCAAAGGAACATTGCTGCCGGGTGCACATTTAGTGAAAAATATAAACAATCTATTTAGTTCAGTGGATATGTGGCAGGCTCTCTGGAACTCTGCAAAAATCTCTGTGGTGACTACTGTGCTTTCACTGCTAGTCGCATCGGCGGCTGGATATGGTTTTGAAATGTACCGCAGCCGGAGTAAAGATATCGTATTCAATATTTTACTTGCTTCAATGATGATTCCATTTGCGGCGATCATGGTACCTCTATTTCAAATGTTCGCAAAAGTATCTAGTGTAGTGCCTTTTCTGGGCATCGATACAGCATCGGCGGTCATTCTTCCGACATTTACAACAGCATTTCTAATTTTCTTCTTTCGTCAAAGTACAAAAATGTTTCCTAAGGATATGATGGAGGCTGGGCGCATCGATGGTCTTTCGGAATTTGGTTTGTTCTTCCGCATTTATATGCCAACGATGAAATCAACTTACGCTGCCGCAGCGATTATCACATTTTTAAACAGCTGGAACAATTATCTGTGGCCTTTGATCGTATTGCAATCACCAGAAAATATGACTGTGCCTCTTCTTATCTCGAATCTAGGCTCAGGTTATGCCCCTGACTATGGTCTGATCATGTCTGCGATTGTCATTACAACCTTGCCGACAGCACTAGTGTTCTTCATGATGCAAAAGCAATTTGTAGCTGGGATGACG
The DNA here is from genome assembly GCF_038593035.1 of Paenibacillus sp. FSL R10-2778. Lineage (NCBI taxonomy): Bacteria > Bacillati > Bacillota > Bacilli > Caryophanales > Paenibacillaceae > Paenibacillus > Paenibacillus sp. FSL R10-2778. The sequence goes on from NZ_CP151956.1 coordinate 1,523,084, forward strand.
GGTTCGGTTAAATAAGTTAGCGATCATGTTATGAATAGAGGAGGAAATATAGATGAAGCAGCAGGTTGAACGAAACCTCACTCCAAGTCTGGAATGGTTATCAGACCCTTCCATTTATGCAATAGGCAGAGTGCACGCGCATTCTGACCATCGATATTACCAAACGAAAAATGAAGCCGAAGCGCTTGGAGAAATGCCCTGGCGCCACAGCCTGAACGGCAGCTGGAAATTTAGTTATGCCCAAAATGCCATGGAACGACAGGTTCATTTTTATAAGGAGAATGTGTCTTGCAGAGGCTGGAAGGATATTAAAGTTCCCGGTCATATCCAACTTCAGGGTTATGGGCAGCCTCAGTACGTGAATACGATGTATCCATGGGACGGTCATGAGCATCTTAGACCTCCAATGATCTCTGAGGACCACAATCCTGTAGGCAGCTATGTCAAATATTTTGAAGTTCCTGCGGGCTGGGAGCAACGTCCGGTGTATATTTCTTTTCAAGGAGTTGAATCGGCTTTTTATATATGGCTAAACGGGGAATTTGTTGGCTATAGCGAAGATAGCTTTACACCGAGTGAATTTGATTTAACATCGTACTTGACGGAAGGTGAAAATAAGCTGGCGGTCGAAGTCTATCAGCGCAGCACGGGGAGTTGGTTGGAGGATCAGGACTTCTGGCGCTTTTCGGGAATCTTTCGTGAGGTGTATCTATACACCGTGCCGGATGTTCATGTGCGGGATCTCCATGTTCAAACCGATTTGGATGAAAAGTTTGAGCAAGGAACGCTGACGACTGTCATGCAATTGATAGGTAAGTCTGCCTCAAAAGTGCTCCTTGAGCTTAAGGATAGAGCAGGTAATCTTGTGGCTAGTACTGAAAGTGAAGTTTCAGGAGATTCCCTTTCGCTTACGCTTGCGGCAACAAAGGTGCAGCTGTGGAGCGCTGAAGCTCCTAATCTGTATACCCTTTACGTCTCTGTTTACAACGCATCCGGGGATCTTGTAGAAGTTGTGCCGCAAAAAATTGGTTTTCGGAAATTCGAAATGATAGATAAGATTATGCACTTAAACGGCAAACGTATTGTATTTAAAGGTGTCAACCGACATGAGTTTAATCCGCGCTTTGGACGCAGCATTACAAAAGAAGATATGCTGTGGGACATAAAAACCTTAAAGCAGGCGAACATCAACGCTGTGCGGACCTCGCACTATCCGAATATGACACTCTGGTATGAGTTGTGTGATGAATACGGAGTCTATGTCATTGACGAGATGAATTTAGAGTCGCATGGATCATGGCAGAAAATGGGGGCCATTGAGCCGTCTTGGAACATCCCCGGCAATAAGCCTGAATGGCAGGATATCGTGATGGATCGTGCGATTTCCATGGTAGAGAGAGACAAAAACCATCCCTCCATTCTAATTTGGTCCTGTGGGAACGAATCTTTTGCAGGAGAAGTAATTTTGAACGTAGCCAATTATTTTCGAGAGAAGGATCCTACTCGTTTGGTTCATTATGAAGGGGTGTTCCATAACCGTGAATATGATGATTCGAGCGATATGGAAAGCCGCATGTATGCGAAAGCGGCAGATATCGAAAGGTATTTAACAGAAGATCCGTTAAAGCCATATATTAGCTGTGAATACATGCATGCGATGGGCAATTCCGTCGGGGGATTGCATAAATACACAGAGCTGGAGCAGAAGTATCCAATGTATCAGGGTGGATTTATATGGGATTATATGGATCAGGTGATTGTGAAAAATGATCGATACGGTAAGCCCTTCATGGCTTATGGAGGAGACTTCGATGACCGTTCAACCGACTACAACTTCTCCGGTAACGGAATTGTGTATGCGGATCGGAGATGGTCGCCAAAAATGCAGGAAGTGAAATTTCTGTATCAGAACGTCAAGCTGCTCCCGGACAGTCAGGGTTTTACAATCAGAAATGAAAACTTATTTGTGGGCTTGGATGCTTATGAATTACAATACGCTCTGAACTATGAGGGTAGGGTCATCCAGCGTGGAACTGTATTCGTTCAGGTTAATCCGGGCGAGGAAAAATATGTACAAGTGGATCTACCTGATATTAAGAATCAGCCTGGCGAGTATAGCTTGGATGTTTCACTTGTCCTGAAGGAAGATTCATTATGGGCGAATAGCGGTTATGAAATCGCTTTTGGCCAGCATGTTTTTCAAGTGGCAAATACGTCAGCCGAGGAGTCTTTAACAGATGCTAAGATAACATCTGTCGTGAATGATTTTCGCGTGGTTGAAGGAGATGTGAATATTGGCGTACATGGTCGCGACTTCTCCGTAATGTTTTCAAAGCAGGCGGGTACATTAATTTCTGTTAAATATTCAGGGCAGGAAATGATCTCTTCACCGCCCGCACCGCTCTTCTGGAGAGCAATGACAGACAATGACAAGGGGGCAGGAATGCATTTCGACTCTTCCCCTTGGTATGCAGCAAGCTTGACCCGTAGAACGTTAAGCTTCGAGCTCGTGGAGGAGAAAGACCGTGCGACGGTGACTTACGTGTATAAGCTTAGTGTATCAGAGGCGGTACGTGTAAGTGTAACTTACACAGTGTTCTCCGATGGAAGCATACAGGTGAAATCAAGCTACCATGGAGCAGCGGGTTTACCAAAGCTTCCGATCTTCGCTTTAAGCTTTAAGGTGCCAGCGGATTATCACCAGCTGAATTGGTATGCAAATGGTCCGGAAGAAAATTATATCGACCGTGCGTGTGGGGCGAGATTGTGTCGCTTCCAGAATCATGCGGTGGACAATGTGTCGTCCTATTTGGTGCCGCAGGAATCGGGCAACCGCACAGGTGTGCGCGAAGTATCCATAAAGAACGATTATGGCCAAGGCATTATAATATCGGCACCAGCTACAGCCCCTGTTGAAGCCAATATCTCGCCTTACTCGGCAATGGAGCTGGAGAATGCGACACATCATTATGAGCTGCCGAACGTTCACTATACCGTTGTTACCATTGCTGGACGTCAAATGGGCGTAGGCGGGGATGACAGCTGGGGAGCTCCAGTTCTTGATGAATATCAAATCAATCCATCCTTAGATATGGATTTTGAATTTACAATTCGCAGAGCATGATGATAAAAATTCAACAGGCTCGGTTCAATGTTAAATTTGAACCGAGCTTTTTTATGCTCGTTATAATTCCTTATAATTTGAGCTCAGTAAAACCTTATAAAGTCCTTAGATTTGCTATATATGATCAACGTATAGCAAATGAGAGGATGATATAGGATGGGAGAGTATATTTTACAAACTAATAATTTATGCAAGAGTTTCAGGGGGCAGCGTGCGGTTAGCGATATCAGCATAACCGTAAAAACTAATTCGATTTATGGACTGTTAGGCCCAAACGGCGCAGGTAAATCGACGACTCTAAAAATGATAACAGGGATTCTTCGAGCGACGTCAGGACAAATATTATTTGACGGTCATCCATGGACACGTAAGGATTTACTACACATTGGAGCGCTGATTGAGTCCCCGCCACTTTACGGGAATTTGACTGCTGCCCAAAATTTGAAGGTACATACGACAATATTAAACTTACCGGATTCTCGGATTCGGGAAGTTCTTGAAATTGTTGATTTAACAACAACAGGCAAAAAAAGAGCGGGACAATTCTCTATGGGCATGAAGCAACGTCTCGGGATTGCGATCGCCTTGTTAAATCAACCTAGACTCTTGATTCTGGATGAACCGACAAATGGGCTTGATCCGATTGGGATTCAGGAATTACGTGAGCTTATACGCTCATTTCCTGCACAAGGGATTACCGTCATCTTATCGAGTCATATTCTTCATGAGGTGGAGCAAATTGCCGATCATATTGGGATCATTAGTAATGGTGTTCTAGGGTATCAGAATGCAATATATCCTGGTGATGATTTGGAGAAATTGTTCATGGAAGTCGTGACTCGGAACAGACAGGAGGTAATAAGATGATCCACTATCTTTTATCCGAAAATATTAAATTTAAACGAACATTTTCGCGAAAATTGATTGTCGTGGTGCCACTGTTTTTTCTTCTATTTTCATTTTTCACGCAACAGAATCTGCAAACTGAAGACCACTATTTTATGGAAATGGTATTTAATTGGTGGCCGCTGTTATTCATGACCATAGGTTCTGCTTTGTTGTCTACACTATCGAATAACAAGGATCGTAAGGCTGGAGGGTACCGTAGCTTAAGCAGTCACGGAATTAACATCGTTAAACTTTGGCTCAGTAAAATTATTGTTGTGTCATATTATTTGTTGCTGTCTTCGCTGCTTCTTATTGCAGTAATGTACCTATCTGGTCTTTTGTTTCCTTTGGGTGCAGCACCCTTATCTGAAATTACAACAGCCGCTATTGTTGTTTGGTTGACCTCTTTGGGGATGATTCCAATCTATTTTTTCTTAGCCGAACAATTTGGGGCGGTAGTATCTATTCTTGCAGGTCTTTTTGGGATGATTGTGAGTGTACTAGCAGCGGATCAACCTTCATGGATTTATGTTCCGTGGAGTTGGGCTTTAAGGTTAATGTGTCCCATTGTTGGTGTGCGTCCCAATGGTGTGGCTCTTTCAGCACAGGATGCTCTAAGAGACTCTTCGGTTATTTTACCTGGAATTGTGGTGTCGCTTGTATTCTTTTTGGTAACCCTCACCTTAACTAGCTGCTGGTTTAGTAGAAGAGAGGTGCGATAGAGATGGTGATACTCCGACTATTGCAAGCTGAATGGTTGATGACAAAGCACACTGCAATTCGTTGGTTGATATTCCTTGTTCCTGTTCTATATCCGATGATGGTACTTTGGTATTTTTCACAGCGTGCGGATCAGCTTCACATCTATGATGGTTATTTTTCATTAATAGCCTTTGGGTTGCCTGTTGGGATAGGATTATTCTCTGCTTTAATGAGTGGTTTAGAGGAGGGGGCAGGGGGATTCTATAATTTATTAAGTGCTCTTTCACGTCCGAAGTGTTATATAAGAAAACTCGGGTTCATAATCTTGGCGATGATATGGATCGTATTCGGTTCAACATCAATTCTAATACTGGGCATGAAAAAAATTTTGCATATAGAGCAGATCCAATATCTAATATTCTGGCAAGGAGCTTGTTGGGTAGTAGGCACTGCTCTAATCTTAATGATCTTTCATCTCATCTTAAGTTATGCTGGAGGCATGGGACTTTCTCTAACGGTGGGTAGTGCAGGTACGCTAATTGCAGCCATCGTAGGTGGAACCATTGTAGGAGATAAAGTGTGGTTATACATACCGTGGGCCTGGTCGATGCGGATGATTCAACTTCCCTTATTTTATGCACAACCCAACGGGCTCATTGAAACGGAAGTATTGAAGCTGCAACTTCTTCATTCCGTACCTGCTATACTTATTAGTACAATGGTAATGGCAGTGTTAGGCTTGATATGGTTTTATTACTTTCAGGGTAGGAAATCATATGAATAAATAGGAGTGAGGTCACTGGCTAATATTTTAATAATAGATGATGAACCTGATATTTTGGCGTTAGTAAATAATATTCTCAGCAAAGATCACCATAGGGTTACGGTAAAAACAAGTGCACGACATATGCCTTTGAATGAGTACTCGACATTTGATTTAATCCTGTTGGACGTGATGATGCCAGATATCGATGGTTTTGAGCTCTGTACTCAAATCAGGGATATCGTAGACTGTCCGATTCTGTTTCTTACAGCTAAATCAATGGAAACGGATATTATGTTTGGACTTAGTGTAGGTGCAGATGACTATATCGTGAAGCCTTTTCGCGCAGGCGAGTTAAAGGCTAGGGTTAACGCTCATTTGCGGCGTGAAAATCGAGGGAAAAATCATATGTTAAGCGCATCTGGAGTGAAATTCAATCTCTCGGCAAAGGAGATTTCTGTTGATAAAGAGAAAATAAATCTCACTAAAAGTGAATATCAGATATGTGAATTTCTTGCTAGAAATAAAGGTCAGGTTTTTTCCAAAGAACAAATTTATGAATCGGTTTATGGTTATGACAGAGAAAGCGATAGCTCAACTATTACAGAACATGTGAAAAATATCCGCAGTAAGCTGAGTGCGAGGGAGGTTTCACCGATTGAAACCGTTTGGGGGATAGGTTACAAATGGGTGTGAAACGAATACGGCTCCGTACAGTCTTCATTCAATATTTATTATCATTAGGTGCGTGTACTCTATTATTGGCATTTCTGTGTTTAGGGGTATTTACTCTCTTAATGCAGTATGGAATGATTGTTCCAGCAAACCATACCGAGCAATCCATTGCAAAGTCTTGGGATGTTTTGCAGCGTGCGCCACAAATTACGGAAGAAATGGTCCCTTGGGGAGCGGAATATGCGGTATTGGATCAGCAAAAGAACTATATTTCAGGAAATATTCCTAAAGAACGCGCTCTAGATATATTGCAGAAGAATCAAAGCAGTTGCAATCTCATGGGTACAAACTGCACCGATGTGATTGAGCGGGAGCATGAGGTTATCGTACTGCAATATGCAATTGTACCGCAGTTCACCTCAAATTTTCTGCATAACACGCTGCCTAATCCGCAATTAACGTTATTGCTGTTTTTTGTAGTTCTGATGTTACTGGAAGTTATTCTGATTTCTGGATTTTTCGCTCGAAGACTGAGTCGAAAAATGGCTTCCTTGCAGGAAGCTGCACATCACATTGAAGCTAAGAATTTGGATTTTACTGTCGTGTATTCTGGGGTCAGTGAAATTGATGAGGTGCTATCATCTCTGGAACAGCTGAGAGAGGAATTGAAAAAGTCGCTAGAACAGCAATGGAATCTGGAACAAATGAAAAAAGAGCAGATTTCTGCGCTTGCCCACGACATTAAGACTCCTCTTACGATTATTCAAGGAAATGCAGATTTGCTGATAGACTCAGATTTAGCGGAGAATCAGCAAGAATATATAGGGTATATTTCCAAAAATGCGGATCAAATCGAACAATACATGGCAACACTTATTGAGATTTCTAATACGAGGAAACAAATTTCTCCCCGCTCTAAATGGGTGAGAACGGAAGCCTTTATCCAGCAAATTCGTACGCAGTTAGATGCGTTGGTTGTCCCTAAGCGTCTTCAGATAGAATTCCACCAAGACAATGATCTGCCCCCTGAGGTGTTGATAGACAATGAGCTACTTCATCGGGCTGTGATGAATGTGCTCGCTAATGCGGTAGAGTATTCCCCGTATGAGAGTGTGATTTATTTGCAGGTTGAGGCAAAACAAGATCGGTGGAGTATAACGGTAGCAGACAGTGGATCAGGATTTACGAGTGAGGGACTCCAATCAGCAGTTAAGCAGTTTTATCGAGGGGACAGTAGCCGTACCTCCAAAAGTCACTATGGATTGGGACTTTATATTGCCGACACCATTGTCAGGCAGCATCAGGGCAGTCTGCATATTAGCAATTCTCCCCTGACGGGTGGAGGTCAAGTTCGAATCGACGTCCCAGTTCGTGGAGTTAGGTAGAGGTTTATTACACCTCTTAGACTAACATTGGATAAAACTTCTGGTTTATCTGATGAAATTCTAAGGGGTGTATTTTTTATGACGATCAAAACCAAATTCTCAATTGTTGGAAAAGTAGATTAAAATATTGATTGCTATATACAATTAAATACAATAAAGTTGTCATATAGAGGATAATTTTGTCGATTTTTCTGCAAAAATGTTCCAATCCACATTGTATCAGGTGACATTAGGGTCTATGAGGTTCAAATCCTCTTCCTGAAAAAGACATAAGAAAGTGGTGCGCATAATGAGTAGCAACAGATTTGAAAACAAAGTAGTTATTATTACGGGTGCTGGTACCGGAATCGGAAAAGCTACAGCATTGAGAGTAGCAAGAGAGGGTGGTACTGTAGTAGTTGCCAATCGATCAGATGCTGGCGCTAACACAGTCGAAGAAATCAAAGCTTTAGGTGGAGAAGCTCTGTTTGTGCGGTCAGACGTTTCAGTTGAAGCAGACTGCAAAAATATCGTAGATCAAACCTTAGCAGCTTATGGAAAGATTGATTGCCTTTATAATAACTCAGCAATTACAGGAGATAATGCGGATGTTACAGAATATGATCCGATATTGTTTCAAAAGGTGATTCAGACAAATCTTAATGGCCAATTCTACATGTTGCATTATGCATTACCACATATGAAATCCGGTGCTTCCGTTCTAAACTGTTCCTCCTTGCATGGTATTTTTATTGGGATGGCAAATGATGCAGCTTATTCAGCAAGTAAACACGCCATTGTGGGCATGACTAAATCGGTTGCTAAAGAAGTGGGTCACCGTAATATCAGAGTGAATGCTATTTGCCCTGGTCCTATCCCTACACCAACCATGAACAGATACGAAAAGCTGTTGTCTGATGATGTAGAGATGCTTCAATCTCTTATCGCTTCTGGAACGGCTTTGGGCAGATATGGTACGCCTGAGGAAGTAGCTGCTTTTGCATGTTTCCTTCTAAGTGATGAGGCTTCATTTATTACAGGTACAGCACATGTGATTGACGGGGGCTACTCCGCAACTAAGTAATTAGACGGATTAATTTACTTATATAAGCATCTAGTATCGAAGGCTTTGCGGCGTATTCCTGTTCGAAAATCCTGTAGGATGAATGGACTGGAGTTGGAAGGCGCACGCAGAGCCTTTTTTAGTTGTTTCTAAATGATAACGGAATTACACAAGTGTGAATGAAATTAAGGCAAATATAACCATGGATATGTTGGAATTTGTAGAAATTTGTATTTTAATATAAATAAAAAAAGAAATTTGTCGATAATAATATAGGTAATAGGTATGAGTTAAAATATATTAGAAAGGATGTTGCAATAAAACGATACAGGAAATAGATGTCATTAACTATTGATTGTAACGATATGGCATCATTTAAACAAGGCAGTTTGTTCCAAACCCAGTTGCCAAAAGTAGAAGTTACTGAAAAGCCTGGTCAGAAATTTTTTTGTCTGTTGGAGTTACATACATTACTTTCTATTATTAAAAAATAACTATTAAAACTTGGAGGAATACAATTATGTCATACACAATTAAATACAACAAAAGTGAAAACCACATCGATGTAGTATCTATCGATTTTTCTGCTGAGGATGTTCCAGGATACTTGAAAGATTTTGAGAATATCATGAAGCTTGTTAGTCCTAAATTTACGGGTACAACTGATGTAACTGAATCTGCAAGTGTACTTTCTCCTGAAGTTGCAGCAATGTTGGCTCCAACAGGTGAGATGGCGAAAGCAGCTGGCCAAGCAGGATGGGCTTATGTAACTAAAAACCCAATTTGGAAAATGCAATTGAAACGTATTTTTGGCAGAGATTTTGCTGATGCTTACGATACCTATGAAGAAGCTAGAACAGTTCTGAAAAAATTGCAATAATCTAATAAATAGAGTTAGCAAAAAGTGCGGAGAGCTTTCTCCGCACTTTTTGTTTTATCTATATTTAAAATTGAAAATCTTCATCCTTCAGTGGCTCCACATTAAGCGCCCGGACATATCCGTTGCCTTTCTTCGAGAAGAAGTCATGCTGCTTGGTGTGGGTGCTGATCCCGTTCTGAACAATCGGGTTGATCTCTTCCTCGTCGAATAGCGGGTCATGGCCCAGATTCATCATCGCTTTATTGGCATTGTATCTTAGGAAAGTCTTAACCTCGTCCACCAATCCGATAGGGGCATAGATCTGCTCGGTATAACGCTCTTCATTCTCATGCAGCAGTCGAAGCAATTCTACCAGCGTATGGTGAAGTTCGCGTTGCTCGTCTTCTGGGAGCCCCTCAAAGATCTCCTGTGCCAGCACACCGACATATACCCCATGGATGCTCTCATCCCGTAGAATAAGGTCGATGATCTCACCGCTGCAAGTCATTTTGCCCTGCCCAGCCAGATATAGGGGATAGAAGAAACCACTGTAGAACAAGTAGCTCTCGAGCAGCACGGAGGCTGCCATGGCGAGGTACAGGTCTTTAGGTGAGTCTATGTTTTTGTAATATTGTGAGATGGTCTCCGCTTTGAACTGGAGGAAGGGGTTCTCTTCTACCCAGCGGAATACACTGTCGATCTCCTCTGTAGAGGACAAAGTGGTGAAAATACTGCTGTACGATTTGGCGTGAATTTGTTCCATCATACCCATGAAGCCCAGTACAGCTTTACGTTGAAGGCCTTCGACATGCTCCATAATCTGCGGCATTCCGACTCCGCCTTGAATCGTATCCAGCAGTGTCAGACCGCCCAGCACCTTCATATAGGAGTCCTTTTCTTGCTCACTGAGCGTGAGCCAGGACATTTTATCATCGGATAATGGAATTTCATCGTCCGTCCAGAATTGCATAATGTTCTGATTCCAGAACATCAATGAGAAATCGTCGTCGGGACGGTTCCAGTTAACGGCTTGGATAGCGGTCATAATATTGCAATCTCCTTTTCTGCGGCTATAGCCTTCCTTTTAGATCGAGCAGGTGAGGCATTCCTCGACGGACAGCTTTTTGGTCCGGGTGTAATACAGCGACTTCAAGCCTTTATGCGCCGCATACAGGTAGGAGCGGGCCAGTTCTCTGGTGGAAACATCACTGTTAACATGCAGAACGGTCGAGATACCTTGGTCGATATGGGGCTGAATTTCCGCGATCAGATCGATTACCTTGAACTGGTCCATCTGGTAAGCCGATTTATAGAAAAACACATTGTCCGGCCGCAGGTACGGCATCGGATAATAAGTAGTTGAATTAGCATAAGTCCGAGTCTCAATCTGCTCAACAATCGGCATAACGCTTGAAGTGGCGTTTTGGATATAGGAAATGCTGGCCGTTGGCGCAATCGCCAAACGGTAAGCATGGTATAGGCCATTTGTTTTTACCGCATCCCGCAATTGTTCCCAGTCTGCTGGGGATGGGATATAAATATCTCCGAATAACTCTTGTACCCTTGGGGTAACCGGGCGGTAATCGGTAGTCAGGTAACGCTCAAAATAAGCTCCCGTAGCATAATCAGAAGCCTCAAATCCATGGAAAGATCGGCCCGTGGCGGCAGCGATTTCCATACTTTTCTCCAGCGAGTGGAAATTCATGGTCATAAAGAAGGTCCGGGCAAAATCGCGGGCCTGCTCGCTTTCATAAGCAATGTTGTTCTTAGCCAGATAGCCGTGCAGATTCATGACGCCAAGACCGACAGAGTGCATTTCCTTGTTTGCTTTGGCTACGCCTGGGGCATTGGAAATACTGGTCATATCGCTAACAGCGGTCAGGGCAATCATGCCCTCATGTACGGATTCACGGATTTTGCCATGTTCCATCACGTTAACAATGTTCAAGGAAGCCAGATTGCAGCTTACATCGCGGCGGATTGTACTCTCCTGTCCGTAGTCGGCAATCTCTGAGGTCTCCTGCAGCTGAAAGATTTCAGTACAAAGGTTGGACATTTTGATCTGACCGACGTTTTTCAGGGCATGGGCCGCATTGGCATTGCTCTTGTTCATGATATATGGATAGCCAGATTCCAGCTGGATCATGGCAATTTTGGTCAGCATATCCCGTGCGCTCATAGCTTTCTTCTTTTTGACACGTGGATCGGCCAGCAGCTTATCATACATGTCATCCAGATCCATATCGTCGAGATGCGTGCCGTAGGCTTTGTACACACTGTAAGGAGCAAATACATGCAGCGCTTCATTGTCCTTTGCCAGCTTATAGAAGCGGTTTGGAATAATCAGGCCGATGGACAGGGTTTTGAGTCTTGTTTTTTCGTCGGCGTTGATTTTCTTGCTGTCGAGGAATTCCAGAACGTCCCAGCCAAAAATATTGTAATAGGCTGCTCCTGATCCTTTACGTTGACCCATCTGATCTGCATAGGAGAAGCCGTCTTCCATCAGCTTAAGTACAGGTATAATTCCCTTCGCAGCATCCTCAACACCCTTGATAGTTTCACCACGGGAGCGTAGCTTGGATAGGTTAACGGCCACACCGCCACCGATCTTCGACAACTGCATGCAGGTATTCAGCACATAGTTGATGGAATTGAGCGAGTCGTCCATTTCGATTAGGAAGCAGGAGACGAGCTCACCACGCCGGCTCTTACCGGCATTTAAGAAGGTTGGTGTCGCAGGTTGCAGGCGCTGTTCCATCATCGAACGGGCAAGTACCCCCGCAGTATCGGCATTGCCGCGTCCCAGGTGAAGGGCGACTGCCGCCACACGGTCCGGGTAATGCTCCAGATATTGTTTGCGGTCATTGGTTTTTACAGCGTAATCCGTGTAGAATTTCGAAGCTGCCATATAAGATGGAAAACTGAAGTTGTAGGCGTGGGTAATCTGGTAGACTTCTTCAATTTCCGCCGTGCTGTACTGTTCATAAAAATTCTCGTAGAAATCCTGTTCAATCATATAATCAACCTTGGCTTTTGTATTCGCAAAAACCAGACTCCGCCGCTCTACATCCCGCATAAATTCGGCTACTGCCTCAAGATCTTTGTCTAGCTGAAAGAAGCCACTTTCGTCTCTCTTCATCAACATGTTGTTTAATTCAATATGCCGCAACCCGGCTCACCTCCTGTTTAATCCGTTCTACATCGCCAAATGTACCCGATAACTCAAATTTACCGATAACGGGCACGTTATACCGATCTGCAATCAAGTCCGCGCTGTGCGCGAACAGCTCGCCCCAGTTCTTATTGCCGCTGGCGGCGATGCCCTTCAGATTGGCATTATTGTTCTTCAAGAAAGTAGACACCTTTTCTGGAATCTGTCCAAAGCCGGTGGTATATGTAATAAGCACATAGGGCTCATCAATCGTCATATGCTCCTCAATCTGCACAGCCGGCAACTTAAGTTTGCTGATGAAGCGTCTGACATTTCCTGTTTTTGAATCATACGCGACTAGCATGGTGTCTGTCCCCCTGTAAATATTAAAAACTATTGAAAATAGTATGAAAACTGAATGGATAAGCTATAAATTCTGAAAAATCGTATCTATACTATATTTAGTGTGCGTTGTTTATTTTAATTACTATATGTTGAAAAGTCAATATGGGAACAGCAGTCTTAATAGCTGAGAAAGTGTCTCGTAAGCGGTTTTTTGGTAGACTTTTAGGGCAGAAAGACCGGAGTATTAGCATTTTGCTAGTTTAAAAATAAAAATAAAAAAATTGCAGGAATAAGGGTGATACTTAGGGATGCTGCTGAGGGTGATGGCAAGCCAATAAATCTGTAAGGAACAGAGCCTGCTCCTTGCAGATTTATTGGCTTTATTTTTGCGAAGTGGGATTATTCTTAATAATCTCTTGATCTCAAGAACGGTTGTTCACTCCGAGGCTTCGGTCAGATGGTGAATCTGCTTTAAGTTGCTGCATGTATTCCCTGGGGGAAATTCCGGTTACCTTTTTGAAAACTTTACTGAAATAGAAGGCACTCTCATATCCCAGCTTCTGTGAGATTTCGTAGATGCGACCTTCCCCACGTGCCATCATTTCTTTGGCTGTCGTGATTTTGATCTCCGTGATATATTCCACATAGTTGACCTTGGCAACCTTGGAGAAAAGGTGGCTCAGATAGTTGGGACTGAAATTGAAGACATCAGCCACTTGATTGAGCGAGAGCTTAGTTCCGAGATTTCGTTTAATATACTCTTGGACATTTTTGACGAGCTGCTCCTTGTAGCTTTGTCTGCGGGTAGAGAGGATGTCTGAGCAACCGTCCCGGAACTGGATCAGCCAGCCAGCGATCTCTTCAATCGTATGCATCTGGTAGATAGCCCGGTAGCCCTCCGGTTCATTTTCGAAAATTTGTTCCACAATGTTCTCACCGTCTGCGAGCAGTGAAGTGGCCATGTACAGAATGTTGCAGGCGGCATCAGTGGCGGGAACCAGCAGGTCGGCCCGGCCGTCGAAGATTTCGATCATTTTGGAGATAATGGCGTATAAAGCTTGGGTATCCATTTCTTCAAAAGCACGGCGGATCTCTGTACGCAATTCGGAGAAATCAAACAACAGATGATCCTGCTCCAGCGACTCTCCTTCGGCAAAAAACACAAACGACTGTGCTTTAACCGCAGCAGGAAGCGCTTTTCGCGCAGCGAGGTAGCTTTCCCGCAGCAAATAAGGATCCTCGACCGCAAAGCCGATCGCGCCGATGATCCTTACATTGAAGTAGTTATGGAGTATGGAGGCCATATGGGTCAATAGCATTTCAATCTCAGGCATCCATTGCCGTGAATCCGTCCCGTTGACGGGCAGGGTTACAGCAAAATTGCGCAAGTCCAGACTGCTCACATAACAAGGTCTTATGGAAGTAAGCGTATCTTTGGCCATTTGGACGGTACTTGAACACAGAGCAACCATTTTATCGCCGCGGGGCGGGACACTGTCTGGCCCCAAAATACGGCAAGTGCAGACTAGATAAGCAGGTTCCTTGAGCTCAAGGTTTAAATCATCTCTCTGCAAAAGGTACTGGTTTTTATTTGCGAATAAGTTATTGAACAGGCGGATGAAAAATTTATCGCGTTGAGCTTGTAGATTGCCTCTATGAGCAAGCATGGGATAGCTGTCTAGGGTTTGAAAAGCCTCCAACTGGGAAATTGCTTTCCGAATGGAGGCATCAAGTGCCTCTGGTGTCAGTTCTAGCTTCACTAGATAATCTGTGGCTTGCACTTCAATCGCTCCACGCGCGTATTCGAATTCCTCGTAGCTTGTTAAGATGATGAACAGCGGAAGCCGGCCGTGTTTTTTGCGTACCGCATTGGCAACTTCTAAGCCGCTTTTAATTGGCATTTTTATATCGCTGATTACGATGTCAGGACGAAGGGTGTCAATCATTTCTTCCTCTTGAGCCCCGTTGTGTGCAATGCCGACAATTTCTATATTATATTGCTCCCACTTCAGCATGGACTGCAAGCCGATACAGACCAGCGCCTCGTCATCAGCAATTAACAACTTGATCAATTCCATCACATCCTTGCTTGATATGCTACTCTATTCCTTTTGCAGGAACGGCAGAAGAATCTTCATCCGGGTATATTGGCCCGACTCACTCTCAATCGAAAGACCGTAATTATCCCCAAATGCCAGGCGCAAACGTTCATTTACGCTGCGGAGTCCAATATTCTCGGGCATTTCTTTGCTTCCATTACCTGGATTCGACAGAATCGTGGAGATTTCTTCTTCCTTCATCCCTATACCGTTGTCTTCAATCGTAACTAGAATATCGGCGAATCCACTTTTGGCCACCTTAATGAGAATTTCTCCTCTGCCTTTGGGCTCAATGCCATGGAAGATGGCGTTCTCGACCAGGGGCTGGAGCGTGAATCGTGGAATTAGGCCGGTTAGCAGTTCCTCGTTGTCAATCTCCTTTACCATAGAGACCGTACTGCCATAGCGATATTTCTGAATTAGAAAATAATCATCCAGCAGGCTCAGCTCATCTTTCAACGGCATTAGTCTACGGTTGTCTTTGGCGATGCTGCGCAGCAGTCTGGATAGTGAAGTGGTCATTTCCGCGATGCCGGTAGCATTCTGAATTGTAGCCATCCATTTGATCGAATTCAGTGTGTTGTACAGGAAATGGGGATTGATCTGACTCTGCAGCATCCGGTATTCCAGCTCCTGCTTCTGTTTCTCGTCAGCGAGCCGGCTGTCCATAAGCGCTACGATATCTTGGGACAGGCGGTTAATGCCCCGGCCGACATCGCCAAGCTCGCTGTTCCATTCGATATTGCGGTCCAGCAGGAAATTGCCCTGGGCGATCTTATCAATCCGCTTCTTCAGTTTTTCCACCGGAAGACTGATGGTACGGGTCAGATACAGCGTAATGATAGCGCTTAAGACAATAACCAGGAGACAGACGCCGAGCATAACCAGAATCCATATATTTGTCTTGGGAGCGAACAGGTCATTGGATAAAGTCTGTGACAGAATGACTCCGCTGCGTACGGGATAAGATACCACGATATGGCTCTCTTTCTCGTCCTCGAGCTTGACCATGGACAGCTCAGTTTGCGGACCGACAGGTTTATCATTGGTATAGGCCACCGGTTCATACGGCTCTGCAATGGCGATGACCTGGTCGCCGATGAGCTGATAATGATGATTGCCGAGCGTCAGCAGCAGCCGGGAATTCTTCGGCAGGGAGTACCCTTTCAGCTTGTCGGTAATAACAGTGGTATTCGCTAACAGGTACACTGTTCCAACGCGGGAAGCTCCTTTGCCGTAAATAGGAAAAACAAAAGGAATTCCGTTCGTGTTGGAGAGCGGGTCCTTGATCACCCGGTCCCATTTCTCCTCGGCATCATTGCTAAGGCCGGTAATTTGACCGATATTGTGTATGGTAAGCGGAACAGAGGTGCCGGTTTTATCCACCTGCAGAAACTTTCCGTTGCTGTCCGTAACAATCAGACGGCGGGCATAGCTGTTGGAGCGGTTGTTCAGGAAGTCCTGCTGCATCGAGTTGAATACATTAACTGCTTCCTTAGAGCTAGCCTTAGGTGAGCTGAAGTAGTCTGTAATCAGGGTATTAGTAGAAGAGTTAGTGCTGCAGGTCATCGCCAGCGATGACAGATCAATTAAATCCTGTTCAATAATATGGGATACCAGCTGCAGATTGAACTCGGTCGCCTGGATGGTTGTTTTACGCTGATAATAAGTAATTAATTCATAGCTAAAAAAAGACAACAGCGACGCTATCAGTAGTGCGAATACGGCCATGAGCAGAATAATGCGACTTTTAATGGTGGATTTTCTTACCGTATTTAACACTCCTCTACAAAATGTGAAAACATATAAAGCGTTTTCATATACCATAGCATATTCCTGCGTTCCGATACAGGGGGAGGTACATAAGCTGAATATTTTACATGTTTTAGATAGAAAATTACAGGTTTGAACCGGAGCAGGGAAGAAGAACACAGAAAAGTGAATGAACTTTGTTTGATAATGCATGCCATTCTTGCGAAAAAAGCTATAAACTTTGAACTAAGCTCAGAAGAGCCGATCGTAGTTACACAATCAGAAGAAAAGGGGATATTTAAATGAAACTGAAAAGATTCTATGGCATAACCCTCGCCACAGTATTCTCCATGAGTCTGTTGGCTGGATGTTCTGGTAATAACAACAACGAAGGTGCTGCTGCAACGACAGCTCCAGCAACGGGGAATTCTGCAAACGCTTCCGCTGAACCGAGCCAGGAGCCTGTGACTTTGAAATGGGCCTTGTGGGATTGGGAAGCTACCGCTTACTACAAGCCGCTAAT
This sequence comes from Paenibacillus sp. FSL R10-2778, assembly GCF_038593035.1. NCBI lineage: Bacteria > Bacillati > Bacillota > Bacilli > Caryophanales > Paenibacillaceae > Paenibacillus > Paenibacillus sp. FSL R10-2778. The sequence goes on from NZ_CP151956.1 coordinate 1,540,392, forward strand.
CGATGCCTATAAAGCTGAGCATCCGAATGTAACGATCGAATATGTCGATCTGGGGTCGACGGACTATATGACCATGTTAAGCACACAACTATCCGGTGGCGCAGATCTGGACGTACTTACAATTAAAGATATTCCGGGCTACTCGAACCTTGTGAAACAGAATCACCTGGAGCCGCTTAAAAGCTTTATGAGTGGCAACGCTATTGATCCTTCGGTATATGGAGGTACTGTAGAACAAATCGAAGTGAACGATGAGGTGTATGCGCTTCCTTTCCGCAGCGATTTCTGGATTCTCTACTACAATAAAGATTTGTTCGACAAAGCAGGCGTGGAATATCCAAGCAATGATATGACATTCGAGCAATATGATGAGTTGGCCAGAAAAATGACTTCCGGCAGCGGTTCTGAAAAAGTGTACGGAGCTCACTACCATACTTGGCGTAGTGCGGTTCAACTGTTCGGTATTCTGGACGGCAAGAACACTGTTGTTGACGGAAACTACGATTTCTTGAAGCCAACCTATGAGCGGATCCTGAAAGAACAGGAAGACGGCATCGTAATGGATTACGCCACACTGAAGACTTCAAGCACGCACTATTCTGGCGTATTCTACAATAATTCCGTTGCTACTATGAACATGGGCAGCTGGTTTATCGCTACACAGATTGAGAAAGTGAAGAGTGGCGAGTCCCAATCGGCTAACTGGGGCATTGCGAAATACCCTCATCCGGATGGTGTGGAAGCCGGTACAACCCTGGGTACAATTACTTCCCTAGCTGTAAATCAGAAATCCAAACATAAAGAAGCCGCACTTGATTTCATGAAATTCGTGACTGGTGAAGAAGGCGCTAAAGTCATTGCTTCCACCGGAACCATTCCAGCGATTAAGAATGATGAAGTTATCAATTCCATTACTTCCATCGAGGGCTTCCCTACGGATGAGAACAGCAAAGCGGCACTGACTACTGTTAAGACTTATCTGGAAATGCCTATGCATGAAAAGAGCGCAGACATCGAAGTTATTTTGAATGAAGCGCATGACAATATTATGACTAAAAATGCTTCGATTGACGAAGGTTTGGATGATATGAATGCTCGCGTACAGCAGCTCTTGAATAATTAACCTTAAGAGAGCCGGTTCTAAGGGCGGGTGAAAGCCCGCCTTTTATATTAAAGAGTATAGATTTGTGGGGAAAGTTTTAGAAGGTTTGGAGGAGAAAGAATGCAGAACGAAACCATATTGGGTACAAAAAAGATCCCTAAACGTCATTTGTCAAAAGGTGTCCGGGAAAACCTGGTAGCTTACAGCTTCATTGCGCCGAACTTTATCGGATTTGCCCTGTTTACACTGGTACCTATGTTTTTTGCCTTTATCCTTGCTTTTGTGAAATGGGACGGGGCCAATCCAATGAAGTTTATCGGGCTGGACAATTTCACCCGGTTGATCAGAGATACAACATTTCACAAAGCATTATGGAATACCATTGTTTACACTATTGGCGTAGTACCGTTCACCATGATTGTCGCGCTGGCGCTGGCGATTCTGCTTAATCAGAAGATAATGGCCCGCAATTTCATGAGAACCGTATTCTTTTTCCCTTATGTAGCATCCCTGGTAGCCGTTGCTGCCGTATGGAACTTTATCTTCAGTCCTACGATGGGTCCGATCAACAATATCCTGCATACCCTTACCGGTATCCCGCTGGAGGATCTTCCCCGCTGGGCAGCGGATAAACACTGGGCGATGTTCACAGTAATACTGTTTACAGTGTGGAAAAACATGGGTTATTACATGGTTATTTACTTGGCAGGTCTTCAGGGCATCAACCCTGAATTGTATGAGGCTGCTGAACTTGATGGTGCGGGCGCGTGGAGAAGATTCCGCAATGTGACGGTCCCTCAACTGGCGCCTACCTCTTTCTTTGTTCTGATGATTCTAGTCATCAATTCGTTCAAAGTCTACGATATCTTTATCAACCTATTTGCCGGCGCCGATAACCAGTTGAATGATTCTACAAGGGTTATGGTGTATCAAATCTATAATACGGCGTTCCGCTCGCTTGATTACGGATATGCCAGCGCCATGGCCATTGTATTGTTTCTGCTGGTACTTGGCATCACCATCGTCCAGTTCCGCGGCGAGAAGAAATACGGACAATAGGAGGATTCAAAAGATATGGTTGGTAAAAGTAAAGGACTTAGAATCAGCATTATGGTTCTTGTGTATATTTTGTTGTTTGCGACAGTACTGGCGATGCTGGTTCCGTATATATGGATGTTGTCTTCTTCACTCAAGATGAACAAAGATGTGTTTTCCTTCCCAATGCAGTGGATTCCACAGAATCCGCGCTGGGAGAATTTCGCGGATATCTGGACACGGATTCCGCTGGGCCGTTTTATTTACAATACGGCGAAATTATCGATTATCGTAACGATTCTACAACTACTGACTTCCAGCTTTGCTGCGTACGCGTTCTCCAAACTGCATTTCCGGGGAAAAAACATTCTATTCCTTGGATATATTGCAACGATTGCGATCCCTTGGCAGGCTTACATGGTGCCGCAATTTATCCTGATGCGTTACATGGGACTTAACAACACGCATTTGGCAATCATACTGCTGCAGGCATTCTCGGCATTTGGAGTATTTCTGATGCGCCAGTTCTATCAAGGTGTTCCGGATGAATTATGCGAGGCTGCCCGTATTGACGGCTTGAGCGAATATGGAATTTGGGCGCGAATCATGCTGCCGTTGTCCAAGCCAGCATTGTCTACATTGACGATCTTCACCTTTGTCGCTACCTGGAATGACTTCCTAGGGCCAATGATTTATCTGACAGATACGAAACTCAAGACTATCCAAATCGGACTAAGAATGTTCATCTCGCAATATTCCGCCGAATATGGCCTGATTATGGCCGCGAGTGTGGTGTCCATTATTCCGGTTGTAATTGTTTTCCTGGCTCTGCAAAAGTACTTTGTACAAGGTGTTGCAGCATCGGGCATTAAGGGCTAGAACCGTATTTGACCTGGCAGTTGCATGCTTCATAGGCTGCCAGGTTTTTTTATAAGTCAAAGGGGTCTGTATAACTCTAGTAATTATTCATTTAACAATAAAATGAATACGCTTTCTTTTATTATTGGCCATCAAAGGAGGAGAAGAGAATGAACAGAGAGCACGTTCGAAAAAGGCTTTTCTCAATAACGATGACTACTGCGCTCGTAGTTGGGATGTTTCCGGCATTCACTCTGCCTGCAGCCTCTGCTGCTACCGTAAATTCTATCTACGCTGCCGCCCATATGGGGGCTACAACAATTGCAGATACTACTCTGCCAGCCAGCATTGATATCGGAGGCCAGAGCACAGCAGTGAACTGGAATATTGGAGCAGATACCTTTGCCGTGCCATACGATGCCGTGACCGTCAGCGGTACAGCAAACGGGGGGCCGGTCGTAGCCAGTGTGGAAGTTATTCCGCCCGCAAGTAATCCGTTGGTTTACTTTGTGGATAGCGGCAGAGGGGGCGATTCCGTAGGCAACGGGCCTACTTCCTCGCCGCTGTACGAAGCGGTCCGCACGCTGAGCGGCAGCGATTTGCTCAACCAGTCACCCGACCAGAAGTATATCAGCGGTACGGCGGACTGGGGATTTGATGATTCCGTAAACAAGGTCAAGAATTCCAAAGACGGGGGACTTACCGATCCAGCCACCGATCCGTCCCTATGGACTGTCGGACTTCGTGCCGACCCTGCCAGCAATCATATCGTGTATAAATTAAAAGCGCTTGAAGCTGGAACCTATACGCTCAGCAGCGGTTTCCATGATTGGTACGGCAGCCGCTCCCGTGTAATACGTCCTCAGATCGAGTATAAGGATGCTATCGGGGCAACCAAGACGATCTTGTTTGACCAGTTCAACACTAATGTGACTAAGCTAATTTCCGGCGAATTCACCATTCCTGGAGACATTGACGTTAGTAGTCCAATGACGTTGACTTACGCCTATGTTGCTGACGAAAAACCTATTTTGAGCTGGTTCGCCGTTGCCAAGGGCGGAATCAAGAAACAGATCGAAGAGGCTACACAGAGCGCAGCTTCTATGGTCAAGGTTCTGCTTGACGGCAACGATATCCAAGCTGACAATGTCAACGGCCTCACATTCAAGGGATTTGGCGTACTAAGCGCTAACAGCACCAGTGCGCTTTTGATGGACTATAAGTCAGAGCATCCAGAGGCTTATGCAGAAATGCTACAGATCTTGTTTGGTGGAGAACATCCGCTCATGACGCATGTGAAAATCGAGATGGGCAATGACCGCAATAACTCCACGGGACCTGACCCGGCGACTATGCGTACGGCCGATGAAGAGGCAAATGTTACCCGGCATCCCGGCTTCCAGCTTGCCGCAGATGCCAAGGCAGTGAACCCTGATCTTAAAGTGAGCATCCTGCGATGGAGTGCTCCGGCCTGGGCGAATAACAACGACAAAATCTATACCTGGTACAAAAAAACCATTCTGGCCGCTTATCGTGAATACGGTTATATGGCCGATTACGTTAATCCTTATATCAACGAGCACGCTCCAGATTTGGCGTGGACCAAACAGTACGCTGAGAGAGTCAAGACTGACAGCGAAGGCTTCAACAGCACCGAAGAGCGGGAACTGTACAACCGGATCAAGTCTGTGATATCCGATGAAGTCGGGATTGGCAGTTTCGGTGCCAGTATGGTGAGTGATCCTTCTCTGCGGGAAGCCGTGCCGATCGCTGGATACCACTACAACACGGACGACGACAGCGCAGGCAATTTCAAAAAACTTGCAGAACAATATGATATTGAGGTTTGGAACAGCGAGGCGCAGTCTACCTTCAGTAATTCCTCTTTCCGTCCCAACAACAATATGAAAGATCCTACAGTGGCAGGAACAGGAATTGGTGGTGTCGGCAGTCCGCTGGAGATGAGTAACACGATTATTAAAGGATTCGTTAACTCCCGCCGGACACACTTTATTTACCAACCCGCCATTGGTTCCTTTTATGAAGGCGGACAATATTCCTTCAAGGAATTGGTCAGCATGCGCGATCCGTGGTCGGGATGGATTCATTATGATGCGGGTCTTGTCACTCTGCAGCATTACAGCTGGTTTGCGAATGTAGGCTGGGAGAACGAGGATAATACTGCTGGGATCTGGCGAGCGGTTCCTCAAGCCAGCTCTACAGGTGCGACAGGCACCAATCCGGTCAGCGGCCGCAACGGTTCCCCTAGCTATATAACCCTTGCAGCACCTGATAAAAAAGATTTCTCGACGGTTATCGTGAACGATAGCGAGTATTCCAAAATCTACAAACTGCAGACAGTCAATATGGCTTATACGGGTAATCCATCCATGGAAGTATGGGAAACCCGTGCCGCTGATGCAGGAGAAGCGTTCAACAGCAATTATATGCAGTATCTCGGTGATGTCACTGCTGATGGCAGCGGGGTGTATACCGTTAAGGTTAAACCGTATTCGACCGTGACTGTGTCTACTTTGAAGAACAAGGACAAAGAAGAATATAATACACCGCTGCCTGTAGAAGGCGAGCGTACCGTACTGGATACTGATGCTACAGGAGCGGGACACAGTACTGTGGACAACATTTTGTACGCTGATGATTTTGACTATTCCAAGCAGACTGTTGTGAAGATTGGTGCAGGTGGTCAATCTGAGGGTACCCAGAGTTATATCGAATCCCGCGGCGGTTCCCAAAGTGTTATCCCGCGTTATACCCATGACCGCAACGGGGCATTTGAGGCCTATCTTCCGGAGGGGTCAGACAATTATATCCTGCGGCAGCAGCTGGACACGGGAACCATGGGACTTGGCGGCACATGGAACAGCGGAGATCCCGTAACGGCCATCGGCGACAACCGGTGGATGAACTACAAGGCCAGTGTTGATGTTTCGTTCGAAACAAACAATACTCAGGGCGGAGCCAATTATGCTGCGATAGGCGCCCGTTATCAGGGAGGTGGCAGTTCCCACTCCATAACCGGTACACCGTATGTGCTGAAATTCTGGTTCGACGGCGGCTGGCAGCTGCTGGTCAACAATAGCGCAGTTGCGAGCGGAAATGCCGCGAACGGTTCCGGCGGCGTGAAGATCGACGGATTCGATACCGCATATGACGCATGGCATAATATTGCCGTTCAGGTTACGGGCGATAAAGTGACTGCCTATCTGGATGGGGTGAAGCTGGCTTCCTATACCGATCCTACTCCTGAATTGTCCGGCCGGGTAGATCTGGCCAGCGGCTACTATCACGTCCGCTTCGATAATTTGAAGGTGGAGAAGGTTGAGGGCTACACGCCGTATTATTCAGAGCTTCTAGACAATCTTGAGATGTATGACCTGGCTGCGGCTCCGAACCCTAAACTGATATATACCGGGTCGTGGAGCCATATAAATGGAGCGGGCATGTACATTTACCAGCGTTCTCTTTCTACCAGCCAGGCTGTAGACGCTGCAATGGAATATACGTTTGAAGGCACCGGACTGGATATTCTAGGAGCGAATAACGGATCGGCGAAGCTTGAGGTAACGGTGGACGGAAAAGTTATTGTTCTATCGGCTGATACATTAGCTTCCAAGGAGCTGTACCAGACGTACGCACTCCGCGGGCTTAAATATGGCCAGCACCATGTGCAGATAAAGGTGGTAAGCGGCACCTTGGTTGTCGACGCGGTGGCGGTTGTTTCCGGGGAAGTAACCGGTACTGTAGATACTGCTGCTCTTCAGGCGGCGGTAACAGCCGCGAAAGAAATGAACAAAAAGGATGAATATTCGGACAGAGACTGGCAGCTCTTCGTAGATGCACAGAGCGCTGCACAGGAAGCACTGGATAATCCTATTTTATACAAATTGGATCAGGAAGGAGTTACTCAGCTTGAAGCACGCCTGATCTCCGCCCAGAACCAGTTGACTACGGGAGATATACGGGAGCTTGTCGCTCCTCAGGATTTGGCTACTTATGCTGGAAAACTGCCGAATCTTCCAGACAAGGTGGAAGCCACTCGGGCAGACGGATCCAAATTGCTGGTATCAGTAAAGTGGAATGTAAATGCGGCCAGCTTCAACAATCCGTATGAACGGGTAGCTGTAACCGGTACTTATGGAAATCTGAAAACAACTTGTTATGTGGAAGTGGTGCCGGAGGGGCTCTTATACTTCCTCGATGCTGGTGTATCGGTGGACGGTATCACGCCGCCGTATACGTTAATCAAGGATTTTGTAGGTGACAGCTTGCTTAATAACAAGGCGGATCAGCCTTCGACAGGCAATGGCGTATGGGGGCATACCAGTACTAAGTACCTCCTCAAGGGGCTTGGTGGCGCTGTAGTTCCTTCTGATAAAAGTCAGACAGGTGTTTATGGTTCCGATACAAAAAATAATCCACTTGTATACCTGCTCCCTTTGAACGCAGGCAAATATACGATTACGTCATTCCATCGGGACTGGTGGAACAACACCAACCGCACGATGGATATTACGCTCAGCTATATTGACGCTGAAGGGAAAGAAGTGACCAAACCGGTCCGAACCGGCCTCGTCGCAGGTCCTAATGGCGCTATGATTAACTATGACTTTTCGCTTCCGGTGAGCGGTAGTGTGAAATACTCAATAAACAATACGTATTCAGGCAATCAGGCTGCATTGATCAGCTATGTGGCTGTAGCTAGAGATAAAGCCAGCGTTGCTAATGAGCAGGCTGTAAATGAGGCTAAGAGTATCATAGAAGGTGCGGTATACAGCGTGCAGAAGGAAGCGGCAAACAGCGAAGAAGCTGTCCAGACTTGGCTGCTGCAGACGATAGGCGCTCTGCCCGGTCTCAATGATACCGGAGTTACGATCGGTGAGATTACCTTGTCTTCCTTCCAAGAAGCAACCGATGAGACTAACGGCAGCTTCAGCTTTACGGTATCACTGAGTAAGGGAGAGGCCACAGCGGACAGTTCGGTGAGCGGAACAATCAAGCTGCCGGAACCGGATACTGTTCAGCCTTTGATTACTCTGTTAGGTGATGCAATAGTGAATTTGCACATCGGTTCTGAATATACAGATGCAGGAGCGACTGCTTATGATGACAAGGATGGTGATATTACAGACCGTATAACTACAACAGTTAGCAGTGAAGTATACGGGTTGACTGCTCTCGATACAGCGAAAGCTGATATTTATACCTTCCATTATAATGTCAGCGATACTGCGGGCAATGAGGCTGAAGAAGTGACAAGAAAAGTAGTCGTTGCACTTGATCCGGATGTAATGAAGCCGGTGATTACACTGCTTGGTGAACCGTCCATTCAACTGGAAAATGGCGCAAGCTATATGGATGCCGGAGCGACAGCGGTAGATGACCGTGACGGCGACATTACGGAGCACATTGTAGCAACGATTACGAAGAATGAGGAGAATGTGCTGGCACTGGACACTAAGGCGGCAGGCATCTACACCTATCATTATAATGTGAGTGATGCGGCGGGCAACGCGGCTATCGAAGTGACTAGAACCGTGACAGTGGGCGAAGCAGAGCAACCTCCGGTAGTGACACCAACACCAACACCAACACCGACATCGACGCCGGAACCGGAGCCAACAACAGCACCAACATCTACGCCGGCGCCAACGGAAGCACCAGTGTGGACGGTAGCACCGACACCAGCAGTCACCCCGTCCCCAACGCCAACACCGCTGCCGCAGACCGAAAAGGTTCTTGATCCAAAGGATTTCACGGCACCGGTTGGAGGAGTAATAACGGTTCAGCTTACTGAAGCTACAGAATCCGTGCTCCTTCCAGCAGGACTATCAGGAATCATCGGAGAGAACACTCTACGTCTGGCTTGGAGTAAGGTTGCTATCGATCTGACCCCAGAAGTGCTGAAGAGCATTCAAGAAAAAGCTACTGGAGGTCAAACGGAGGGGGCGCAAATTAAGCTCTCAGCAGTGAAGGTATCCAGAGATGCTGTGGAACAGTTAATCAATAATCCGGCTGTTAATGGTTCCGTACATTTATCTGCGGCGAGTGATGTGATTAACTTCAGCTTGGAGGTTGTTGCTGCCAACGGCACTGCTGTAACGGTAACTGCTTTTGATAAACCGTTGACACTTACGTTCAACGTAGATCCGGATGCCAATACAAGCTTGCTCGGCAGCTACTATATTTCTGCAAATGGTGCGCTTGAATTCATGGGCGGAACGTTGACTAATGGTAAATGGACTGCTGAAATACGGCATTTCAGCCAGTATGCAGTCCTGGAATACGATAAGCTGTTCACAGATGTCAGCAGTGATAGCTGGGCCAGCAATGTGATTAAGACCATGGCTGCGAAGCATATTATTGAAGGCATTTCCAGTACGGAGTTTAATCCGCAAGGGGATGTAACTAGGGCACAATTCGCTGCTATGATTGCACGCGCGCTTGGGCTTAAGGCAGGAAGCCATGCAACATTTGGTGATGTGGATTCCAAAGCCTGGTATGCCGAAGCCGTGGCAGCTGTTAGCGGAACGGGTATCGTGCTCGGACGCAGTGCGGATTCGTTCGCCCCGGATCAGAGCATTACCCGCGAGGAAATGGCTGTGATGATCGTTCGTGCTTATGAATATTTGCAGGGAAGCGAGACCAATGAACCTGCTGTAGGATCGTTCAGTGATTATTCCCGGATTCATGACTGGGCGAAGAACGCAGCAAACATCGCCGAACAGGCGGGACTGATCAAGGGACGCGGCAATAAGCAATTCGCGCCACAAGAGACGATGACCCGTGCCGAAGGTGCGCAAGTTATCTCCAATCTGCTGGGATATTTGTAAGTAGCATTTCAAAGAACCTGGCAGGCTGCATTAAGCGGGCTGCCAGGTTCTTTATAGATTTGGAGAGGCGGGGGAGTGCTTAGGAAAACAGCGGCCGGAAGTCCAACTATTCACCGCAGTAGCGATTGCATCTTTTTTTGAAAAATCCTTGAATTTGAGTTTTAAAGCTCAGCTTCTTTTACTATATTTTCCGGGTGGAATGCCCGTGATGTTCTTGAAGGTACGGATGAAATTGGCATAATCGTTAAAGCCGGACAGATAGCAGGTATCGGATACGGAGTTCCCGGCGGACAAGAGCTGCTTGGATAACGCAATTTTTTTGAGCAAGACGTAACGGTAGATGGTTCCGCCTGTCTGCTGTTTGAACAGATGGCTGAGATAATATTTATCGACGTTCAGTTCTCCAGCGATTTGCTCCAGTGACAGATTTAGATGCAAGTGGTTGTCGATATAGCTCATGGCTGATTGAATATGTGAGGAAATGATGCTGGGCACGGTAGATCGGGTGCGGCTGTACAGCTCATTGATGAGGACGAGGATCTGAACCAGGTAGGTCAGAGCCAGAACTTCGCTCCCGTACTGCTGATTCTCTAATGTCTCAATCAGGCGGGAAGCAAGGGTTGTATACTCTTCAATCAGCGGTTCATCCATTTGCGCGAGATTATGCTCTCCGGGCTGGCGGTTCTGGAAACAAGCGAGCAGATTTGTAGATGCGGTACAGAAGGGATAGACAAGCGGAGCTTTGAAATGGATTGTCAACCGTTCATAGGGCTCCGGAGATAAATTGATGATTTTATGAATCTCGTGATTGTTGAACAACAGGACATTGCCCCGCTGCAGGGGATAGCTGAACTGATCTACAAAACCGTTCACCTTGCCGCCCAAGAACAGGAAAATTTCATAGTGGTCATGGATGTGGAAATCCCTGGTAGGTGAGATCGGCGAATTTCCGATACCTGCCAGAATATCTCCATCGAACGGCTCATAATACTGGGCATGCTTCATTGGAACTGCCCCTTTCAGATTGATCACAATATACGCAATAAAACATCATTATTCGCAAAGACATTGCAATAATACAACACTAAACTATAGTAGAAGATTACGCAATATAACAAGATTCAGGCGTTAGGCAAGAGAAGTAGCTGTAGCTGATTAGATGCAATTGAAAGGGTGGAATTGTGCATGAATGGGAAGGAACAGCGTAAATACTGGCTGGATACAATGCTGCTGATCGGGGGGCCTGTGCTGAATGCTTTGGCTGAGCGGAAATTAAAGGAACAGTTGCCTACAAAGTTTCATAGTGACCGGAGCCAGTTTGCCCATTTGGAGGCTTTTGCTAGATTGGCATGTGGAATGGCCCCTTGGCTTGAGCTAGAGGGACTTGAGGGTGAGGAAGAACAGCTTAGAGCGCGTTATGCCGGGCTAATGCTGGAAGCCATTGATGCCGCTGTTGATCCGAATTCACCTGACTATATGGAATTCAAGGCTGAAGGCCAACCGCTGGTTGATGCGGCATTCCTGGCACATGCGCTGGTGCGTGCACCAAAGCAGCTTGCCGGCAAGCTGAGTGCGCGGGTCAAAGGCAATGTAATAACAGCGCTGAAGCAGACACGCCGGACAGCGCCAAGCGGCAGCAACTGGCTGCTGTTCAGCGCAATGGTGGAAGCCGCTTTGTATATACTTGGCGATCCTGAATATGACCGGATGCGCGTTGGCTATGCGGTCCATATGTTCATGGATTGGTATAAGGGCGACGGAGTTTACGGGGATGGCAAGGACTTTCACTGGGATTATTACAACAGCTTTGTTATTCAGCCGATGCTGGTGGATGTGGTAGCACTTTTTGAACAGGAGTCGGAGCAATATTCCGCATTGAAACCGCTGATTCAGCAACGGGCACAGCGATACGCTACTGTTCTCGAACGGGTCATTGCACCGGATGGAACCTATCCCTTTATCGGGCGTTCGATCGTTTACCGTTTTGGGGCGTTTCAACTGCTGTCGCAGGCGGCGCTGCAGCATTTTTTGGAGGAAGCATTGCCCCCTGCACAGGTACGCTGCGCTTTGACAGCTGTGATTACGCGAATTATGGAATATCCGGGTACGCTTGATGAGTCCGGATGGCTACGTCCGGGGGTATACGGTTATCAGCCGGAGCTTGCGGAGAGCTATATCAATACAGGCAGTCTTTATTTATGCGCCTCCGTATTCCTCCCGCTGGGGCTGCTCCCTTCTGATCCTTTCTGGTCAGGGGAAGAGATGAAATGGACTTCACTAAAAATTGCAGCCGGTGAGGATGTTATGAGAGATCATGCCTTGGAATAAAAAGTATTCAGCCATATTAGTGAAGAATAAGATGCTTCGCGGATCTGACTGACCTATAAGGAGGAAAAAAGGCATGAATAAACAGATGCTTTTGGAAATAGTGCATAAAATGAAGCCAGTCGATCTGAGCTTGTATTATCCAAAGGGGGAGGCGGCGGCTTTTTGGAAACGGGCGTTATCATCGGGAGTACTACAGGCAGATATCAGCGAGATCCGCGCGGAGGCGGTAAGACTGGACGGGCAGTCTATACCTGAACTGTCGTATACGTTATTTTCCACTTATTCGCGTACGGGTTCGAGGCTGGAATATGAACGGGTCTATTTTGAACGGAGAAGAAGGCTGAATACTTATGTATTTCTGGCTTTGCTGGAGCCGGATCATCCGGAAGTACTGGAGAAGCTGGAGGACATCCTCTGGGCTATTTGCGATGAGTACACCTGGTGTCTTCCGGCCCACCTCCCAGCGGATCATAATGCAGCTGATATCAACCGGTATATTGATCTGTTTTCTTCCGAGACCGGATTTACTTTAAGTGAAGTTTTACTTTTGCTCGGGGAACGACTTTCGCAGCTTCTGAGATCCCGAATCCACCATGAAGTAGAGCGGAGACTGTTTCGTCCATTTCTTGAAAATGGTCCTTATGATTGGGAGACAGCGCGGCATAATTGGGCAGCGGTCTGTGCGGGATCAATCGGGGCTGCTGCCTTGCTGTCTGTGGAGGACCCAGCCATGCTTTCGGATATTCTGCTGAGGACAGAGCGCGCCATGTTGTATTACCTGGAAGGGTTCGGTGAGGACGGTGCCTGTCTGGAAGGCCTTGGGTACTGGAATTATGGGTTTGGTTATTTCACTTATTATAGCGATCTCCTCTGTTCCAGAAGCGCAGGCAGACTGGACTGGTTCAACCAAGAGAAGGTAGCGCGAATCGCGCGCTTCCAACAAAAATGTTTCATTGACGGAAGTCATGTAGCCAATTTCTCTGATTCAGTGCCTCAGGTGCTAGTACATATGGGATTGTCCCATTATCTGGCGGAAGTCTGTACGGATGTCGAACGCCCCCCATCCGCTTTGCGCGCTCCTTACACTGAAGATCATTGCAGCCGCTTTGCACCGGCTTTCCGCAATCTGATCTGGACCAGGGCTGGCAAGGAGGACGAAGCTTGGCGAGCCGCCAGCTATTATCTCCCTGATGCCGCTTGGCTTGTCTCGCGTCATGTGTCGGAGGCGGGTTCATTCGGATTCGCCGCCAAGGGCGGGCACAATGCTGAACCGCATAACCATAATGATCTGGGACATTTCATTCTGAGCGGCCGGGGAGAGATCTACGCATCCGATCTTGGAAGCGGAGAGTATACTGCTGATTATTTTGGGGCTGGCCGTTACCAGTATGACTGCAATGGATCGCAGGGTCATTCGCTGCCGATCATTGATGGCCAGTATCAGCTGGCCGGTCGGGCGTTCAGCTCCACAGTGCTGCATGCATCGGCGGAGGAGAATGATGAGCTGACACTGGATCTGACACAGGCGTATCAGGTAACAGGACTACAGTCCTTAATCCGTTCGTTCGTCTGGCATAAAGAGGAATGTCCTCGGCTGGAGCTTACAGACACTTACCGGTATGCGGGAATTCCGGCGAGCTGGACGGAGCGGTTTGTCACCTGGCGTGAGCCGAAGCTCCTTCATCCGGGTACCTTGCTGCTGCCGGGGACTACGGCTCGCGGCGTTGAAGTGACTTACGATTCACTGAAAGTTGAGCCGGAGATTACTGTGCATGTGTACCGGGATCATTTTGGTATGGAGAAGCTCTGGTATAGTCTGGACTTCCATGTGCTTCAGCTTGGCGCGGTGGGCAAACTGGTATTCACTTTTCAATTTCTATAAAAGATGGGCCTGAGCTTATAAAAAGTCCTCTATCAGAGGGTAGAGGCTAATTCGAATAAAGGCGGGATTTAGATGAGTAGATTAGTAAAGCAAGCTTGGGTAGACGAGGCTTGGGGCAAAGCCTTGGAGAAGACTAGAACGAACAGTCGGAGAATCGGTGCAGAATTCCCCCATGCCAGTCAAGGCGGCAAATACGTGCTTGAAGCACCAAACTGGTGGACAGCCGGCTTTTGGCCGGGAATGCTCTGGCAGCTCTATGCTGAGAGTGGTGATGAGGATTTGAAAGCGGTTGCTGAGCAGTGTGAGGAACGGCTTGACGAGGTGCTGGATGGTTATGTGAAGCTGGACCATGATCTAGGCTTTATGTGGCTGTTGACCAGTGTTGCGAACTATAAGCTCACGGGCAGAGAAGCATCACGAGTCCGGGCGTTGAAGGCAGCCAACTATCTGGCGGCCCGCTTCAATCTGAAAGGACGCTACATCCGGGCCTGGAATCCATGGAGTGAAGGCGAGGATAACAGCGGGGTAGCCATTATCGATTGCTGCATGAATACCAGCCTGCTTTTTTGGGCTTCCGAAGTAACAGGGGATCCACGTTATCGGCATATCGCTGAGGCGCATATGGATACGGTGCTGGAGCATTTCATCCGGCCGGATGGTTCGGTTTATCACATCGTCAAATTTAACCCGGAATCGGGCGAAGTGGTTGAAAAGCTTGGCGGGCAAGGTTATGCGCCCGAGTCGGCTTGGTCGCGCGGGGCAGCCTGGGCGCTCTACGGACTGTCATTGGCCTATCATCATACGGGCAAGCAGAGTTACCTCAATGCATCCAAGCAGGTCGCGCATTTCTTCTTGACCCGTCTGCCCGAAGATCACGTTCCACATTGGGATTTCCGTGCTCCCGGTGAAGTTGGGGAGATTCGGGATAGCTCTGCAGGTTCCTGTGCAGCGAGTGGCTTGCTCCTGCTGGCTAGCCAGGTGGACGACTCGGAGGCTCATGTGTATCGGAACGGGGCTATAAGAATTACTGAATCCCTTTATCGGAATTATGGAACTTGGGACAATGCAGAAGAAGAAGGATTGCTGCTTCATGGTACGAGTAACTATCCTGAGAATCGAAATATAGATGTTCCGCTTATCTATGGTGATTTCTTCTATGTCGAAGCGCTAGCCCGGCTAAAAGAAGCCGGACCGTTCTACTGGGAATAGGGGGGATATGATGCAGACCATGAAGGCTTCTACTACTATAGCTATTAATCCGCTGAAGACCCGGGAGGATCTGGTCTCTGCTCTTGAACAGCTTACAGATCCGCTTCGGCCGCTCTACAGCAGAGGCGGCGCACGGCTGGCAATCGGCGGAACAGGAGCGAGCTATCCAGCAGCAACTGCAGAAATGGAAGGTTTCTCCCGGGTATTGTGGGGCTTAGTGCCCCTGCTCATGGGAGGCGGAGAAAGCGGGCTTTGGGATACTGTGCTGGATGGCATACGCCACGGCACGGATCCTGCCCATGAAGAATACTGGGGTGAAGTTCAAGATTATGACCAGCGTCTGGTAGAGATGGCGGTCTTCGGTTTCGCCTTAGCCGCCATTCCTGGACAGATCTGGTCACCACTTACCCAGAAGGAACAGGAGCTATTGTACAGTTGGCTGAATCAGATTAATTCCCATCCTTGCTATGACTGCAACTGGCTGTTCTTCAACGTGCTGGTTAATGTTGGATTCCGCAGAATCGGCCGCCCCTACGACGCGGAGCAGCTGGAGAACAATCTGAAGCGAATGGATGATTTTTATCTGGGTGATGGCTGGTACAGTGATGGAATTAACGGGCATAGCGATTATTATGTTCCTTTTGCCATCCATTACTATGCGTTACTGTACGCGAAGCTGATGGAACAGGAGGACCCGGAACGTTCACAGGTGTTCAAAGAACGGGCCCGGCTTTTTGCCACCGAATTCTTGGGCTGGTTCGCTCCGGACGGATCTGCCCTTCCTTATGGAAGGAGCTTAACCTACCGCTTTGCCCAGTCTGCTTTCTGGAGCGCCCTCGTCTATGCAGGCGTTGAAGTATTCCCTGTAGGTGTGGTCAAAGGATTAGTACTGCGCAATTTGCGCTGGTGGTTCAGCCAACCGATCTTTGATGCCGGAGGCGTTCTGACGATTGGTTATACCTACCCCAACTTGGTCATGGCGGAGAATTATAACGCTCCCGGTTCGCCCTACTGGGCGTTAAAGACATTCCTGCCATTGGCTCTCAGCGCGGAGCATCCATTCTGGAAAGAAGAGGAACTGCCGCTGCCGGATATTCCTGCAGTTATAGTCCAGAAACCTGCGCATCTTGTCATTGTCCGCGAACCTGCTTCCGGCCATGTGGCTGCCTTCAACAGTGGTCATCTATATACGAATGAGCATACCCACACGTCTGCCAAGTATGAGAAATTCGTATACTCAACAGGCTTCGGGTTCAGCGTACCCCGCTCCGAATGGGGATTGTCTCAAGGGGCATTTGATTCCATGCTCGCTCTAAGTGAGAGCGGGGACAACTTGTATCGGGTCAGACGGCGGAATATGGAGTCAAAAATTGTGGACAATGTGCTGCACTCCGTCTGGAAGCCATGGACTAATGTGGAGGTTCGGACCTGGATCGTTGCTGGGCTGCCCTGGCATATTCGGATACACCGGATCGAGACCGGACGACCGTTGGACGCCGCAGAGGGCGGCTTCGCGCTTGGTCAGGAAGCGGGGGTGGAACAGCAGATCGGCCTTACAACCGCGGCAGTATCTACAGCATGGGGAACAAGCGGAGTCAAGGGTTTGATCGGCTACGAAAAGGCTGAGCTAATTTGGCCTAATGCCAACACAAACCTGCTTCATCCCCGGACTGTTTTGCCTACACTGACGACTTTCCTTGAGCCTGGAATCCATTGGCTGGCTTCGGCTGTATACGGTGATCCGTCGGGAGATTCTTGCGGCGGTATTATAGAACAATTACCTGAGTCTATTTTGAAGGTTACTTTTGATAAGGACATCATAAAGGTTCTTACGTCTAGTGAAGCGGAATTTATTATCAGAAGAGAGTGAGAATTACCGCTAACAACATTGTGTTAAAAAGACAAGTAATTGAGTAGAGTATGACTGATTTCTCGTATGAAAAATAAATTTCTGTGGTTGTACAATTTCCCCCGTACAGGCACTTCTAGGCGCACGCCCACATACAATAAGGATGACCATGAACCCGTAAGGCAAACAGATCGGTTTCATTGTACAAGTGCGGGAGGTGTCGCCAAGTTGCCTGGATTCTTAAGCACGATTGCGTTGCTGATCAAAGAACTGACGCTGCTGGTATCATACGTAAGGAATAATGCATTTCCACAACCGCTCTCGGAGCAGGAGGAAAGCCGATACTTAGGGATGATGGCTGAGGGAGATGCCAAGGCCCGCAATTTGTTGATTGAGCATAATTTGCGGCTCGTTGCCCATATAGTGAAGAAATTCGATAACACCGGAGAAGACATGGAGGATCTGATCTCCATCGGGACCATCGGCCTGATTAAAGCTATTGAGAGTTATCGTCCAAACAAAGGAACCAAACTAGCCACATTTGCAGCACGTTGTATTGAAAACGAAATTCTGATGCACCTAAGATCCTTGAAGAAGACTCGTAAAGATGTATCTCTGCACGATCCGATTGGGACAGACAAGGAAGGTAATGAAATTACTTTGATCGATATCCTTGGCTCCGAGGCTGATGATGTCATTAAAGAAGTAGATCTGAAGATCGAAAAGAGTAAGATTTATCGTAACCTTGATATTCTGGATGACCGGGAAAAAGAAGTTGTCGTGGGGCGGTTTGGATTGGATACAGGTGGAGAAGAGCGGACACAGCGGGAAATTGCTAAGGAGTTGGGGATCTCGCGGAGTTATGTTTCGAGGATAGAGAAAAGGGCGCTTATGAAGCTTTATCATGAGTTTTATAAGGCTAAGCGGTAGGGTCTTAGAAATAACTAAAGATTCACAATAGATTTTGTTAAAAGCGACTTGCCAACAAGGGGGTTGCTTTTTTTGTTAATTCAAGTAGTTGGGCTAAATGAACATAAAAAAAGCATATTCAGAAATTTAATTGCCCGTCTGCCCATTTATTGCTCAGCTCACACAACACTGATATTTCGCTGCGGACTGATCATAACGCTGTAACAAAATATGAATTATGCAAAATCTCATGTGAAAATAATGTTAAAAAAGTCATTAGAAATATTGATATGAACATTTTTCTTTTCATGGTATATTATTCAAATAAATATTTATGGTGATCACATAGAACTTTCCATGTGACTTAAAAGGGGAATGTTGGTGAAATTCCAACGCGGTCCCGCCACTGTGAACGCACTTAAGAATTACATTGTTAACTTTAAAAACAGTTGATGGTGTAATTCCTAATAAACTGCGAAGTCAGAATACCTGCCATAAATAAATTCAGAGATCCCACGAGGATGGGGGAGGTGTTTTTTGTCATGTCCAAATTTTTTTTTGGTGCTTTACTGTTTATTTTATTAGAGTGATATTGAATCAATTATGTTCATTCTTAATGGATTTCAAAGATTCATAAATACGGAAAATGTTTCGTTGTTAGCTTCAGAGGTGCTGCTGTTGACATGTACTATTAGTGGTTACTGATGTTGTATCACCATCGATAATTCTCCTATATTTATACCGCGGCAAAATAGAATCAGTTGTTAAATAATACTGTACAATTGATTTTATCAGTTGTACATTTTCGTGAGAGCGAATTTATTTGATAGGAGAGAAAAAATATGAAGAAATATAATGCACTTTTGCTTGCCTTATTTCTTTTAATTGCATCTTATAGCCTTATATCTTATGTGAATGCTGATAGTATAAATAAATCAGAAGAGTCATTTGTTGGATTAAAATTGATTCCAGAAGAACAAACAATTGATTTATCAGAAGATTCTCCGTTGAATGTGGAATTTGATCAGGGTATTAGCGAAGGTCAATTCTTTAATTTGATTAATTTAGTGGATATTAATAGTAACAAGTCGATAGATATAACGAAATCGATCGAAGGTCATCAATTAATAATAACCCCGCAAATTGCTTTGGAAAACGCCAAAGAATATATTTTGTATATACCTCCGTACTCCCTTTCAAATATAAATGGAGAAAAATTGAAAGACAATTACATACTTAAATTTAAAGTTGTTAGTGACGAGAGTCATCAACAAGACTCTGTAATAAACTCTACATATCAAAATTTAACGGTAGTTGAATCCACATATGATGATTTTAGTGTGATTAATTCTACTCATGGTAAGCATTTAATGAAATCTATTTTTTTAAGTGAAAGTACTAATGGATTAGTTCCATTTTTAACTCAAAGTGCACAAGTTGGTGGGGAAATATATGCTGGTATAGATAAGAGTGGTTTTATAGGTGCAAATGGAGATTTATGGTTATGGGGAAGTAATGATATGGGACAGTTGGGAGACTTTATAACTCCATCTAGTAATAAACCAATACAGTTAGCTGGCACCGATGTGGTTGCGATGAATAAAGGCATCACTGGTGGTACTTATAGCACATATGCTTTGAAAACTGACGGTACAGTGACGGCTTTTGGATTCAATTATTGGGGGTTTTTGGGTTTGGGTCCTGCTAGAGATCAGACTGATTTTACTGTCTTTCCAACTTCCATTTATGGATTATCAAATGTAAATAATATTAGCAGTAGATTCTATCATACTCTTGCTGTTAAATCGAACGGATCATTATGGGGATGGGGAGATAATCAATATGGGCAAGTAGGAGGGGATAGTTCAGAGTTAATTACAATTCCTGAACAAATCGAAGGAGTAAATGGGATTCCTCTTACGAATATCATAGCTTCAGATGTTGGTGAGACACATTCTATTGCACTTTCTTCAAATGGAAATGTATATGTTTGGGGGGGCAATAATCACGGTCAACTAGGGAATGGAACCCTCGTAGGTAGTAATATTCCACGTTTAATACTAATGAGACCGAATAATGCTCCTCCAATGACAAATATTAAAGCAATTAGTTCAGGAGATAATTTTAACTTGGTATTAAAAGATGATGGGACCGTATGGAGCTGGGGGCAGAATGATAATGGGCAACTCGGTGATGGTTCTACAATAGAACGTCGTTTTCCTGTCCAAGTAAGAGGGGAAAATGGGGTAGGTCTACTAAAAGATATAATCGCTATTAGCGGTGGTGGAAATTATTCTTTAGCATTAAAGTCAGATGGGACTGTTTGGAGTTGGGGAGGAAATAACAAGGGCCAACTTGGAGATGGCACGACTGAAAGAAAACTTGCTCCTACCAAAGTGAAAGCGTCTAATGTATTGAAAATAGATGCAGGGGAATCACATAGTATAGCGCTTACAGAAAATGCGGTTATAACATGGGGAAATAATGAGGTTGGTCAATTAGGTAATGGATCAATGAATTCTTATTCAAGTCTTCCAGTAAACGTTATCAAGTTTGATACTAGTCATAATAATGAATATATTTATGATTCCGATAATCGTTTATCGGCAATTATTATTCATAAAGGGAATATTAATTATCGGCGCGACTATGTATACGATGGTAATGGAAATTTACTTTCTGCGATTACTAAGTTAATACAGTAGCTTGATATAAAAGTTGATAAATTTTGATTGAATATTTAACTGAGGTGATAATAGTGAAAAAAATAATATCCTTAATATTAATAATGCTAATCACAATGTCTAGTTTTAATAATTTACAAACTGTTCAGAATGTATTTGCTGAGTCTGATTATAATGAAGGGTCTCCAGCGGTGGAAGAAACGCCTTTAGCATCTTCAGAAAACATAAATATAAAAAGTGAGGATCTTGAGACTCCAATTGAGGAAGAGTTAATAGGAGATGAATTTGGTTCTGAATCAATATTTGATAAAGTCTTGAGGAGAAATAAAGAGTTCTTAAAGCCTTCTGTACAACCGAGTGATCGGACTAAAGCATTCCTCGATGAATTTTCAAGTGAAATGAAACAAATAACAGCTTATTTTTATCCAGAATTCTCTCAATATCTAACCAACACTGAGAAACTTGAAGCTTCTAATTGGGATGAAAAAGAAGCTGTGAATCTCCTACTTTCTCTAAATGAAACCTCTAGAACAAAATTGTATCAATATGTACCAATGGCTGAGGATTTTTTAGATTATTATAAGAATCCTACCAAATATTTAAATGAACATAAACCGATGCTTACACTTGCGGATGAGAAAATATACAAAAGTGAGGTTCATGAACAACTGTCAAAACAGAGCCAGGCAGCCAATACCTTGAAAAGCAAGAAAAATGCTGCTACTAATACCTTTGCTAGCAGCCCAACTAATCAGAAGTATACTATCACTGAATCTAAAAACGTATATAATTACAAAGTTAATACGGATGATCTTGTTGATTCCGTGTATCGGACAGCAAATAGAAGTGTTGTGGATCTTGAAATTAAAGGGAAATCGGATCTAGATATTGTTTTGAAAAGAACTTACAATTCTTTAAATAGTAAATTATTGAAGCCTAAGTTAGAAATAGGAGTTAGCACTTCAAGTAAATTCTATGAGCAAAATGGCGGCAATGAGGCTGTTCCTCTAGAAAAGGGTGATCGTGTTGCATATATAGCAGCAGGATGGAATTTAAATATTCCTGTTATGGAAAAATCGGAAATAAAGGCGGAAGTTGTAAACACTCATGAAAGTTCATCCTGCTATATCAATACTCCACAACCTTGCTATCAAGATGGGTATTCCTATAAAGAAATGATCACGCCATATGAAAAAACTGTTTTCACATTAGAAAGCGGAGATTCCTATGAATTTCATGATTTAACGATCTTTAATTATCCTTATAAAAATGTAGTTCTTAGTAAGGAGCCATATACTGAAAATGGAGTTTCTAAATACTACTTTATTCTTAAATTAAACAATGAAATAAAATACAAGTTTAATGATCAGGGTAATATTGTCAGTAAAAGCAATGCAACTGGCGACCAGGTTACCTACGTTTTCAATACAGATGCAACTACGAATAATTATAATATTGTTATTACTGATTCGTATCAAAGAATTATTACGATACTTAGGGATTCGAATAATGTAATTTCAGGCCTATTATTGGATGATGGATCTGTAAGAGTAAAAAAAATAATGTATAGTACAACTCAAGAGAAGGCTACTATTACATTTAGGAAATGGACAACAAGTGGATATCAAAATGTGACTGAAGATGTTGTTTATTGGAATTTAAATTCTGTATATGACTATACAACTAATGCTGTAGTGAAAATGGAAGAATATACTTACTATGGGGTAGACTCCACGAAGTTGGCTGATTTTAATTTTAATGTTTATACACCTTTAAATGGATTCTATTCGAATTCGGCAGGTGAATTATTAAATATTAGTTATAATAACTTTTATAATTGCTATGGCTGGTCTGATAATACTTATTTTGAAGCAAATAGTATTCAAAAAAATAATATTCTTACTTCCGGAGAAGTTCCATATTTACTTCTAAAGGACATTCAGTATTATAATGGCCTGACAGCTAGATTTTCATATGCGAATTATGACTCGGCATGGAGAAATTCCACATCATTAATGAACCAAGGTCAAGTAGCAAGATTATACCAAGATAAATATGCATTAGAATACGTATCTTATCATCCAGTTCAGTCATTGGATTATATTTACACTGAGGATTCAAAACCGATTATTATTTCTAATTACTATTCCAATGTACACAATGATCATGGGTGGCAAGTGGATGAATTTTGGAAAAGTAATAAACAAGATATCGCTCGTTTAAGGAATTCATCACGTTTCGGTGATAAACAAACTATACTTAAGAAAGTAACAGCTGCAGATGGAAAAAAAGAAGTATCGTCTTTACATTATTACTTAAATAGTTCAAGATTTTTGATGGATTATAGCATGATAAGCAACGCACCAAATGGAAATGAATTGTATCAATATGGTTATAAGATAAAAGATCAATCAAATAACTATTATAAAGTTTATAATAATGTTTATACTCAATACGAATATGATACGGGTCAAATTCAACCTAAGAAAAAGTCTACATTTGTAGCGAATAATTCAATAGATGATATTAATAGTTTAATGAATCCCGATTCTATAACTTCGATTTCAGAAAAAATTCCATCTCTATATACCTATGACGATTGGGGGAATATTTTAACACAAAGTGATAACTTGGGTAACATGGCGGTTATGCAATACAATGGGCCAAATCATAAACTCAGTAAATCAGTTTATACTGAGCAAGGTGGAGATATTCAGACAACCAAAGAAAATAGTTATTATCCAGATACAGATTTTAATATTAACAATCGAAATCAACTTTGGATTACAGTTGAGACATATAGTTACAAGAATCCTTCTAATGTGATGAAGAGCGATCTGAAGACTACTGAATACACTCAATATGATGCTATCCATAAAGCACCAACTAAAATCAAAACCAATATGAGGGGTGAACAATTTGGTTTGGGAAATAATGATACAGAAATTAATTTTGTTTATACTGACAAAGGAAATGTGAAATATGAGACAACAAAGGTAAAACTGAAAGAAAGAGCAAGTGCTCAAGATTTAACTTTAGGGTATGAATATTATCTTGACGGTAAATTGAAAAAAACTACATATCCTGATGGTAGTAGTTTTATTGATACATTTGATGTTTTGAATAGATTGATTTTAAGACAAGTTAATAATGGAACTGGTATTTTAACAGAAAAGAAATACATTTATAATAACAGTACACGCCAGATTTCAACCATTATGCCAGATGGAGAAATTGATGATGAATTCTATACACCTTTTGGGACACTTACAAAACAACAACGGACTATTAATGGTGTAACACGGACTATTAATACAAATGAAGTACCTGATGGTGTAATGGTTACAAAAACAATGCCTTACGGAGACTCTAATAAAAAAGTAGAATTTGTATATGATACTAATGGACGTGTGGTTAAAGAAACAAATGCAATTGGAGAAACTACAACTTATTTATATTCAAATGTTGTTGAGCGCTCGGATAATGTAGCTATATCTCAGGATACAATTGAAAAGACATTTAGTGATGGAAAAAAAGAAACCTCATATTATGATTTTAATAGTCGCTTAACAAAATTAGTTGAAAAAACACCAAATGGATTGAAGCTAAGAATTAAAAGTTATACTTATACACCTACTGGGAAAATTTCATCTGAAAAAATTGAGGATAAAGATGGAAATACCCATATAACCAAATACCGATATGATGGTGAAGGCAATTTAATCTATATAATGAATGCTAAAGGAGAAGAAACGAGGTATACACATAATAGTTTAGGACAAGTCATTGAAATTTATAGAAACAATATCCTTCAAAAATACAATTCATACAATGAAATAGGTTGGAAACTATCTGAAAAGAACAACAGTAATCAAAAAGAAACATATGAGTATGGAGTAAATGGGAATTTGAATAAGGCTACTGATAGAGTAGGACAAATACACAATTACTCATATACTCATGATAATCAAAAAGAGCGTGAATCAATAACTAAAAATGGAACTGAGGTGTATTGGGAACAGTTTGAATACGATTCTACTACTAGAGGTATTACAAAATCATGGAATAGTGAGAATAATAAAATAACATATCATTATGACCAGTGGAAAAGACTAGATGTACAGTCTGTATCGGGAGTTAGTTATACTTTAGGTTATGATAGCTTTGATAGGATGAATACAATTGCTTATCCTGATGGGAAAAAAGTATCTTACGAATTTGATAATTTGAATAGAATAAATACAGTCTCATATCCTGATATGGGAACAGTAACTAATGTAAATGTTACTTCATCCGATTTTAATTCCATTAGAACCACATTTCCAGGATCACTTGAGCAATTAACTGTAACTGACGCCTTTGGTGAAGTTTTCAGCAATCGTATAAACGATAGCTCAACAACAAATTTCAATGAAACTTATTCATATGATGGGTTTGGAAACATTGATAAAATTGATGGAAATGGTGTTATTGCGGGATATAAATACGATGCTCTTAATCGAATAATGGATGAAAATCCTGTTCCTTCTGCAAACAAAAATTACACATATAATGCAAATGGGGATAGGGCAACTTCAAAGGATTCAGAAGAAATTGATCTCTTAATGGAATCAAAACAATATACGTATAATAGTCTGAAT
The DNA here is from genome assembly GCF_038593035.1 of Paenibacillus sp. FSL R10-2778. Taxonomy (NCBI): domain Bacteria; kingdom Bacillati; phylum Bacillota; class Bacilli; order Caryophanales; family Paenibacillaceae; genus Paenibacillus; species Paenibacillus sp. FSL R10-2778. Next base: position 1,565,739 of record NZ_CP151956.1, read on the forward strand.
TTATTAAAGGCTTATAGTGATAGTAACGATAGTGCTACTTACACATATTATCCAGATGGATTGAGGGCAACTAAAACAGTTAATGGAGTCTTCACTAGATATGTTTATGTGAATGGGAAAGTTATTGATGAGCTTGATGCTAGTGGGAAATCAAAAGCGAGAAATATTCAAGGAAGTAAATTGTTATTTAGAAAAGATTATGTTAATTCAAGAGCTGGATATTACTTTTATAATGCTCATGGTGATATTGTAAAAATTATTGATGCAGATGGGAGCAAGGCAACCCTTAAAAGTTATTACTATGATATTTGGGGAAATCTAACTAATGAAGATAGTAATCAATTAAGGTTCTTTGACAACCCGTATAAATATTCAGGTGAGTTACTAGATGATGAATCGGGGTTAATCTATCTTAAGGCTAGATATTATGATCCTTCAATAGGAAGGTTTATAACGGAGGATACTTATGATGGGCAGATTACAAACCCACTGAGTCAAAATTTATATACGTATGTCCAAAATAATCCTTTATTATATACAGATCCTAGTGGAAACTATTGTGAATCTGGTAACGGCAGATATGCTCATAGTGGCGGATGTACAAGTACAAGTAGTATCTATATCCCTGATAATATTAAGAATTCAAATCCAGGAAAATCAATAACTCAACTTATGAAAATTTATAATAATGAGAAAGAGGAAGCAATAAAGAAAGCTCAGAATATTCAGGTTTTTCAAGTTCAAAAAAATGAAGTGGCGGCACCATATCCAAATTCAGTTGGAGGTTCTATTTTAAAGGGATTAATTCAAGCGGCAGGGATTACATCAGTAATAGCAATGGATCAAGTTAAAGTAGATGAGATGAACCCATCTGGTGATGATCGCCTTATTTTTAGAAATAATGGCTTAGGTAATAAAAACCTTACGCCACGACCAGGAATAGATGCATTGGGTTTGTCTTTTTTTCTTGCACCGCGGCAACCAAAAGGAGTTCTTACTACAATGGAAGCAGTGAATGCAACTGGGAAATTATATGCCTTTGTTGATAAACCTGCAACTGGTCACGTTGCTATTATTGCAGTTGACCCGTATGAGCATAAGTTATGGATGGCATCAAGAGAAAATTCACCGGATAATCCGTATTATCTAACAAAACTATTACAAAAAATATGTATTAAGTATTAGTAAGTGAATTTTGATTTGGAGGAATATTATGAGCATTAGAAAATTATTACCAAAAGATAAACATGATTTCGATAGTGTGAAAATATTGCAGGAATGTGATAAGGATGCTATTAGAACGATTTTACCTGATTTATTTGAATGGCTTCAAGATTCAAATTGGCCAATTTCAATAGAGATTAGTGATATCCTATTACAATTCAATTCAGAATTAGTTCCATTTATTAGAGATATTTTAAATTCTGAAGATGGTCTGTGGAAGTGTTCTATCTTAAGTCTATTGTTTGATAAATTATCTTTGAGGGATAAATTGGAGTTAGTACCAGATCTTCAGCGGTTATCCACTTATCCAACTCTTGATGATAAAGACGCAGGTATAGATGAAATCACAATGGAAATTTTGGAGAGGTTAATTTGAAATTAAATCATTATATATTAGTTTAAATTATAATATTACACGAGTGAGTAATTATAGAATGTAAGACATTCTACCTCATGTGTAACACTCTGAACTGTACCTCGATTGTTGACTAAACTCACAATTTGAGGTGCAGTTTTTCTATGTTAAAGCAGATTAAATAATAATTAGTCAATTGATATGTAATTTGTGTAGAAAATAATAATGGAGATTCATGAAATCAATCGGTACTATCTTTCGAATAAAAATTTGGAGTAACAATAATGATGATATGCTATCCACTAATTGCATAAGAAAATAAAACGTTTGTAATAAAATAAATTCGATGTCCATGCTAAATATCTAAGTTAACACGTGTTTGCACGCATACCATAATTATCGACGCATATGATAGAAAGACGACTCTTAAGAGTTATGACTATGATATTTGGGGAAATCAAACTAATGAAAATAGCAGTCAATTCAGGCGATTTGACAACCCATACAAATATACAGGAGAGTTACAAGATGCTGAGTCGGGACTAATCTATCTTAAGGTTAGATATTATGATCCTTCAATAGGGCGATTTATAACGGAAGATACGTATGAAGGTCAGATTCAAAACCGCTTAGTTTGAACTTATATACTTATGTTCATAATAATCCATTAATTAATATTGATCCAACTGGAAATTACTGTGAGTCGGGTAATGGTCGATATGCGCATACTGGGGGGTGTACCAATTCTAGCTCTTTATTTGTTCCAGATACCATTAAGAATAATAACCCTGGAAGAAGCATAACACAACTACTTGATATCTATAAAAAAAATCTAGCAGAAGCAGTTGCTAATGCTCCAAAGATTGACCCCCATAATTACGTGGTCAAGGGCGGTGCGGCAGTTGTCCCATATCCTAGTGCACAAGCAGGTAAAGTAAATGAAGCATTGGTGAAAACTATAGGAATAACGGCTGCAGTGTCAGTGGGAGAATCTGTAACTGAAGCTACTTCCTCAAATAAGAAACAGCAGACAATATATCATAGTGGATCAATGACCAATACAAATCATACAGCTCGACCTCAAGATACAAAGGGATTATCCGCGTTTCTTGCACCAGATACACCTAAATGATATTAGAACGTAAGGAATTAAGTCATGGCTATGTTGTTCAAGCCTTAGATTCATTAAAAAACATAATAAAAGGAGAAGGCGGTACAGTTGAACTCGCTTTTTGTTGAGTCATAGAAAAAATTGAAATATACTTGCGGCCACCTTGTGACTAATAATCATAGGGTGTTTTTTCTAGATCATTTCTTGCCCATAACCTCTGCTCACCCACATAATCAAGTATTTGATTATCTGATTTGAAGATTAATAGTCCACAGATAAATTAAAAGCATGCAATATGTAAGAAACTTTTTAATTTATGTCATACGATATTAAGAATTTTTTTGTTTGTTTCTTTATTACCCTCTTATAAATATATTGTTCTGTTTCTTCTACACGTGTTGTAAAATTGATATTTCGTCTCTTTGTCTTTCCTGTGGAGATTCATTAATCCTGTATATTCCTAAAAATGAAAATGGGGCTACCAGAGGTTTATCCTGAGTTCAGTAACTAAAGATCCTTCCGGCATATGCTGTGGATGTAGTGAACAATACGGAATTGGGGAAACATGGGATTTAATCTTACAACCTTTCAGAAGATCCAAGCCGGACAAATGCCTCCGCTACTGCGCCAAAAACCAAACAAGCCTGAAGCGAAACCGCATCAGGCTTGTTCCTATCTAAGAATAAATCCCCTTATCTGGAGATTCCTCACTCCATGGTGCACAATATCCAGGTTGAAGTAGACTGTTAGGCAGTCCCCAGGTAGCGTAACCGCTTTTCCCCGGATGGCGGAAATGTGTTTGTATCAAATCATCATATTGGTACTCTGTTAATGACATCGCATCGTGTCCATAACCTCAAGAAATTCGATAACACCGGAGAAGACATGGAGGATCTGATCTCCATCGGCACCATCGGCCTGATTAAAGCTATTGAGAGTTATCGTCCGAACAAAGGGACAAAGCTAGCCACTTTTGCTGCCCGTTGTATTGAGAACGAAATCCTGATGCACCTAAGATCCTTGAAGAAAACTCGTAAAGACGTATCCCTGCATGATCCAATTGGGACAGACAAAGAAGGTAATGAAATTACACTTATCGATATCCTTGGCTCCGAAGCTGATGATGTCATTAAAGAAGTAGATCTGAAGATCGAAAAGAGTAAGATTTATCGTAACCTCGATATTCTGGATGACCGGGAAAAAGAAGTTGTGGTGGGTAGGTTTGGGCTGGATACAGGCGGGGAAGAGAGGACAGCGGGAGATTGCCAAGGAGTTGGGGATCTCGCGGAGTTATGTTTCGCGGATAGAGAAGAGGGCGCTCATGAAGTTGTATCATGAGTTTTATAAGGCGAAGCGGTAGGACTGATGACAATTACACAGTAATAATCCATTAATAATAAAACTTGAAAAGCGACTTGTCTAAGGATGAGTCGTTTTTTGTGTAGATAGGGTTCGCCCTACTTATGATACGGTTCACCGTAACATCTATAGAGCGAAATACAGGTAATTCTCATACCTATACCGTTTACAATTCCTCTTTCTGTAAATTGCCTAATAGCATCACTAGCATATGATCCTTCAATATCAGAATAACTGACTGTTATATCCTGTTGAAACAGTCACTCATAAGTATATTTCTTCTTGATTGAGAGGCATTTTGCTCTCAATCCACCAAGTTACTAAACTAAGCACGGCTCCGATGTACGCCTCTATTTTAATTTGCTGTACTATTCCACATATTCGTACTTTTCATTAAAAACCCGCACTTGATTTCGACCAGCTCTTTTGGCAGCATAAAGTGCTTCATCAGCTTTATGAAGAAGTTGATGGATTGTTTCCTCCACAGCTCCTGTCGTTACGGATACCCCAAAACTAGAGGTAATCGTTACCAATTTTTCATTTTCAACTAGAGGCTTCTGTTCAATGCAAAATCTAAGGTAATTAGCGAAGTTTTCCCCTTCCGCTAGTGTATAACCAGGTAAAGCGAGTACAAATTCTTCACCACCATATCTAGCAAATAGTATATGTTCTCCCATCTCAGCCTTACATATTTGAGCCACATGTACTAGCATTTGATCTCCGGTTTGATGCCCATAAGTGTCGTTCACTTTTTTGAAAAAATCAATATCAAATAGAATAATCACAAAGGATGATAATTCACCCTTTGCTTTCATTAAGCTTTGCTCACTTTTCTGGAAAAAGGCACGACGATTGTATATTTGTGTAAGATCATCATAATAGGCTTGATGCTCTAACTTTTGTTGTAATGTATGTAGCTCTGTTATATCCGTAAATATAATTAGTAAGCCAGAGTTATTATTAGATTGTTGAAGCATAGAAATACGTAGCTGATATATATAATTACCTTGATGAATCGTAACATTCAATTTATCTGAGATCGTATCTAATTGAACAGGGAATGATTGATCCGTTAGCATATACCAAACTTGATCAAATGGCTGCCCTAACGTTGATCGATCCAATTCACTAAACATACTTTTACAAGCTTGATTATATTCGATTAATTGATAGGTATCATTAAGCACAATGACACCATCGTTCATACTATTAAAGATCGTTTCCTTTGCAATTGGCATTATTGATAACATTCGAGAGGAGGTAATAGACCAAAGGTACAAAACAGAAGAAAACCAAATAACCATGGGTACAGGATCGATACCATCGGGTGTCACTCCTATGAATAATAAAAATGCAGTCATTATTGGAAGCAGTTGACCGCAGATGAGGGCAAATAATTGAGATCGATATACACTAACGGTTTCCTTCCAGCGTGAAAGCAGCAATAAGAGCGCAGCTAACATACAACAGAAAATGTAAATATTATGTACGGCAAACCATGCCCCATACTCAATCTCACTATATGGAGCCCCAAGCACCGAATGGATATCATATATTCTATAGTAAAAATGATGGGATTCATTAGTTACATTGATGAGAAAAGTAATACAAGGGATTGTAAGTAGTGCGATTATTCTTTTTCTCGTTATTTTATAACCCAAATATTGCATGACAAACATTAATCCTAACGGAGGGAAAAATGGCATCCCTGCATACTGTACAATATTCCAAAATCTAAGCTGTTCTAACGAAGTCGATGTTAAGCTAAAGGCATAACCAAAGCAATAAATCATTGAAGTTAATGTATTCCACATGAACAAATTAGCGATATTTGTATAATAATGTCTCCTCCAATAAGTAAAGACAAGTATAGACAAATTCAGAACAGCCGAAGTACAAACTAATGTTATATATGCTGCTAGCTTCGAATCCAATAGGTATACCCACTTTCATACAATACATATATTTACGTTAACACGATTAATATAAGATGTTGATTTGTTCCTTGAACCATTTACAGGATTCCGTCCACATCACTATTATGTCTGTACTACCCACATCGTATTGATTATTGCTTCATGAAATAGATTGTTTTTAACTTAGCATGACACTCATGACAGTAGCAACACATTTAGCCAATCAGTAATGCTATGATTACTATTTCGTCTATACCGATCACCAAATAGTTAGTACAACATTACGTAATTCATCACTTCTATTGCATTGCAAACAAGTACCCATCGATTGGATGGGTACTTGTTTTTATTTCTAATTATAAAGGCTTCCCCATGTACGACATAAGTCAACTAAATCCATTTAGAATTTTGTGAAGCGCTTGCAGATCTATTCGTATTGTACAGAACGTGCAAGTGCCGCAACAGAGCCGCGAAAATCAGGTCTGCCGTCATCCGTCCACAACAGCTCCGCTACAAATGTATGGCGATTCGGATCGTATAGCGGATCTCCTGCAATATGCTTATACGTTCTTGCGTGGAACACAAACAGCGTCTTCTCGCCAGTCTCTGACACCGTGAAACTATTATGACCAGGACCATACATCGAGATGCTCTCATCAGTCGTGAGAACCGGTACTTTCGACTTGCGCCATGAGGCAGCATCGAGCAAATCCGAGTCCGCATCGGCTTCAAGCAAGCCCATGCAATAATTGAAATCAGTAGCGCTAGCAGAGTAAGTGAGGAATACCCGATTATCTTTGCGAACAAATGCCGCGCCTTCGTTCACTTTATACCCGATGATCTCCCAGTCATATTCGGGCATCGTAATCATCGTTTGCGCCCCAATCAACGTCCACGGATTGCTCATTTTAGATATGTAGAGATTAGAGTTGCCTTCGATTTCCGGATCCTTTTGTGCCCATACGTAATAGAGGCTACCATTGTGCTCAAAGGTAGTGGCATCGAGGGAGAAGCTTTCCCAAGCGGTACGAACCTGTCCTCTTTCCGTCCAGCTGCCTTCGAGCGGATTTGCATTTTCATTCTCCAGTACATACATCCGATGGTCGAACAAGCCTTCTGTAGTTTCCGACGTATGCGCGGCAGCGAAATATACGTACCATTTTCCATCAATAAAATGCAGCTCTGGCGCCCAAATATTGGCACTAAGAATGCCAGTCTCTCTCTTTCTCCAGATCACTACAGGAGCTGATGTAATAAGCCCTACAAGGTCCTGTGCCCTACGGATTTCAATCCGATTATACTCTGGAACCGAGGCCACGAAATAATAATAACCATCTGAATGTCGGCATATAAAAGGATCAGCTCGTTGCTCGATCAATGGTTTAATGACGCGTAACTCCTCTTGTTGGACTCCCATCTTATCACCTATTTCATAAGTAATAGATACTAACCTTTAACAGCACCCGCAGTCATACCATCAATGAAATATTTCTGGAAAGCGATAAACAATATGAAGATTGGAATGATGGAGAAGAAGGAGCCCACGATCAGAAGGTCATAGTTATTCCCATAAGGAGTTAACAATGTTTTTAAACCGATTGGCAGTGTATATTTATTTTGATCTCCCAACACCATGAATGGCCACAATAGATTATTCCAGCTATTCATACCATTCAGAATGGCCATTGCCGCAAAGGAAGGCTTCATAATCGGCATAATCACTCTGAAATATATCGCATATTCGTTTGCTCCATCAACTCGCCCAGATTGAATAATTTCTTTTGGTATGCTTCTGAGATATTGCCTAAAGAAGAATATCGTCCCGGCATTAGCTATACCCGGCAGAATGATTGCCGAATAGCTATTCACCATTTGCAAATCATTTATTAAGCTGTACAAAGGAACCAGCAATATTTCAAATGGCACCATCATAATGAGCAACACACATATAAAGAGGAAGTTCTTACCTTTGAAATCATACGCTGCAAAACCATATGCAACAAAAGCGCTTACAAACAGTGTTAAAGCAACCTGAATGATTGTTAACGTCATACTGTTCCAAAACCATACAAAATAATCATGTTGTCCAGTGAATAAATAGATAAAATTATCAAAACTCATTATTTCAAAATTCAAACTTAAGTTAAGACCATATCTTATTAAAGCTTCACCTGGTTTAAAGGAAGAGAGGGCCACTGCATAGAATGGAACCATAATTATAACGAATAGTATAATAAAGGTACTAATTATGACTATTCTAGCAATTACGTTGTTCTTCATCTGACTAGTGCCCATTTTAATCCTCCTCCTTTTTGAACATTCCACTAAATTTCAACTGCGTTAAATTGATAATCATAGCAATGACTAATAGAACGATACCAACTGCTGCAGCGTAACCGAGCTTATTCTTCTCAATTCCTTGTCTATACAAATATCCGACTATAGTTAGGCCAATATTTTTCGGTGAATTGTTACCGTTAAACATCATTAAGCTCTCGGTAAACATTGCCAAACCTGCATAAACACTAATTGTCGTAACATATATCGTGGTCGGCTTCAATAATGGCATTGTAATCGATCTGAACTTCTGCCAAGCAGATGCCCCGTCAATTGAAGCAGCCTCATAATAATCATTGTCAATGTTTTTCAAACCAGATAGATAGTACAGCATATTAACACCTGTCCATCGCCAACATGCAAGAATTAATAGTGCAGCCATACTCCATTCTGCATCTTTCAAGAATTTAGTAGGCTCTACACCAAATAGACCTAGAAAACTGTTCATTAATGAACCATCCATTTCGCCGAATGTTAGGCGAAAAATAGTACCCGCCACTGCGACAGATGTCAATGCAGGAAGAAAGAACGAAGATTTAAAAAACTCCCTCCCCAGCATTAACTTACTGTTTATCATAACTGCAAATAACATTGGGAAAGGGATTAACAGCACTAAGGTTCCTAGCATGTATACAACGCTATTTTTAATAGCCGTCAAAAACACTTTATCTGTGAATAACTTCGAATAATTCGCTTCACCAACCCATTTTGGATCCTGTCCCAACATCCTATCTTGAAAACTCATTACGAATGAATTTACAAGTGGATAAGACCAGAATATCAAGAATATGATTATGAATGGCAACACAAATACATAAGGTGCAACCTTTTGAGAGTATACAAATTTCTTTATCATAATCCCACTCTCCCTTGACTATGACTAAACCTGTCGAGCACCATTCTTGCCGACAGGCTTAATCATAACCATTTACTTATTATTTTTATTTCAATTCTTGTTCAATTGCTGCCTGTGCTTCATCGAGAGCTTCCTTCACGTCTTGGCCATCTTCAAAGATCGCATTCAGAGTAACCGTATTGAGCACATTGCCGATCGTCGGTGAAGCTTTTACGGATTTGATAGCTCTAATTTCGTCTTTGATTTCATTCAAAGTATCAAATGCATTTGTTTTAAAATACTGGACGTATTCGTTATCAGGGTTTTTCGTTACAGCCTCATCTTTCCATACTTCCATATTGATTGGGTCAAATCCAAGTGTATTCCAGATTTCAGTAGTAGCTTCTTTCGAAAGCTTAGCAAAAGCTACAAACTCTTTTGCCAACTGAACGTCTTTACCAGTCTTAGTAACAACTGTGCCAGTACCGCCTAAGCCAACGGAACGAGGATTACCTTCTTCGAATACAGGCAATGGAGCAATTGCATACTTACCTTTAAGGTCCTTCATTTCGTTTACAAAGCGGGACATGTACCACTCAGGCATCAATGCGCTTGCGTAGTTGCCTTTGTTGTATTCGCCTTTTGCTTCTTCTGTGTCGGGTTGTCCGCCTGGGATCGTATGAATAACATTATTCTTCTGCAGGTCAACTAACATTTCAAATGCTTTAATCATCTCAGGGGAGTTAACTTTTGGATTGCCATTTTCATCTGTAAAATCAGCGTTTTGCTGAGCAAGTAACAGCGAGGCTTGCCACGTAGCGGATGTATCAGCAGTACCTAAGTACTTACCAGTCTTTTCATAAACCTTGATACCTGCTTGATTGTAATCTTCCCAAGTTTTGATCATCTTGTAGTCAACACCTGCTTGTTCGAGAATTTCCGTGTTGTAGAAAGCAAGCGTAGCACCTACGTGATAATCAAAGCCATAAACCTGGTCAGCTTTGGAGTAAATATCGACACGTGAGGGAACGACAACGTCTTTGTATGGTGCAAATACATCATTCAAAGATTCCAGTGGAACGTTGTCCCCTTCCAAGAATTTAGGGAACTGACCAAGCTCGATATCCGCAATATCAGGAGCACCTTTTCCACTTGTAACTGCCAATAAGAGCTTGTTGTGCATATCATCATAAGGCATAACCGTTACATTCAACTTAATCTGTTTGTCTGGATTCTGTTGGTTCCATAACCCCAGCATTTTATCCAAATGCTTGCCATGCAAATCTACGAATGTCCAAAATGACATTTCTGTTGCATTCTCACCGGCATCAGCGCCTAACTGCTGTGTTTCCGTTGATGAACTGGAAGACTTACTACATGCCGACAAAACTAGTGACATCATAAGGATTGTAACGATGGAGATTAATGTAATGCGTTTTTTCATTTGTTCGTCATCCTCTCTTTTTTTGTTACTCATTTGAGATGCTGGGTGACTGGTCACTTCTGTTAATTTAAGCGGTTTCAATACGTCTCGTTACCAACCTTCTTAACATGATTCTAACCTTTCAATGAAAAGACACCTTCGTAATAAATTTCCTAATTCTGTATTGTAAGCGCTTTATAAATTGCATTATAATATATACGTAATATATTTTATATAACCAATTGATTATAAAAATCATTAAATTTTAAGGGAGATGTACTTATTTGAAAAAGCTGGTGCTCTACAAGCAAATTCAAGAAGATATTGTACAGAAAATTAAATCTGGGCAGCTTCGGCCAACGGACCGCGTCCCTTCTGAACAAGAATTAATGGACGAATTCAAAGTAAGTAAAATAACCGTCAAAAACGCCTTAACCCAGCTAGCTGACGAAGGATTAATTATACGCGTACAAGGCAAAGGCACATTCGTCTCTTCTAGTCTTGATATTTCTAGCATTGATTCTCCATTATCTCCACACAGCGCGTCGTCCTTGCCGCTCATCGGCTTCATTATTCCGACGATGGTAACCCGTGTCATTCAGAAGCTCGTCGACTACACGGAACAATTCCTGTCTGAAGCTGGCCTCAGCATGGTACTAAGCATCACGCGAGAGTCCTCCTCTATCGAATCGAACGCCATTCGTACACTAACGGGGCTCGGTGTGAAGGGACTGATCGTTTTTCCAACAGAAGATGAGAAGTACAACGAATCACTACTGCGTCTGTCGCTCGATAAATTCCCATGTGTGTTCATCGACCGCTACCTGCGCAACATTGAGACATACACGATTACATCAGACAATTACGGCGGTGCGTATAAGGCTGTCTCTCATTTGCTATCCAAGGGTCATCATCAGATTGCGCTCATCTCACCTGAGAATGCCAATACAGCCATCGAGGATCGCACGCTCGGCTTCGAGAAGGCGTACACAGATCGAGGTATATCAATCGACAAGAGCTTGTGGTGTCACATCCCTCTCGACATTCTACGCGGTAAGCAAGCATTGGACTATGTAAGCGACTTCTTGCAGGGGCATAGTGGAATTTCGGCAGCTTTCTCCTTAACCGAAGAAACCGCACGCCTTACATCGGCCGCTATCAGCCGTCTCAACAATCACTCAAATATCGATTTGCTATCTTTCGATAATCCACATCTTTCATTCGTAGCTTATGTACAACAGGATGAACAGGAAATGGCACGTACAGCCGTAAAGCTGTTACTTGAACAAATAGAGAATATATATTCACCTAAGAATGCCGTCATTCCCGTGCAGCTCATCTTCCCCTAACTATTTCATTGGACTTTATCGACACTCTAGGAGCACCTTCAGTAGAAGTTGTCTTCTTTTGCGTTCCAGCGCATAGAGTATAACAATATATCATAAAGGTGCTAGCGGCCAAAACGGGAGATTCGCTCCACTTTGTTACGAAAACCGCTGATTCATACGGATGAAACCGATCTTCGGGTCGGGGAGTGAGTGTCAAGGAATCTCAGAGCATGATAATCATGAAGGAATATTCAAATGTCTCCAGGAACTCAATGAGGAAATAAATATGAAAATGTTTATATGAGCAAATAATTTTCTAGGCGCTGGATGGAGTAAGATCGAGTAGGGATGACATGCCGAGTGTACCGACTTGTACATCGACCGAGCCCCCACCATAGTAGATTGTAAGATATTCATACTGATTTGAGACCATATTTTATTCACGTTTTGTAGCCAACTATTTGTAGAATCTTTATAGTGATTATCGCCGCTGTAGCTTGCAGGAATAGTGTGATTACCAACCGTAAGATCTGACGCCTCATAGACCGCTAGTCCCCTAGCATACAGTCCCTAACTCTACTTTTCCGCCATAAAAAGTGATAGTCCCGCTAGGAACAAACGACTTACAGAGGGAACTTCTGCTATAAACGAGACCGTCTTTCTATAATCCGGAAAAAGTCTTTTCGTTCTACTTATGGTACGGTTCATCGCACTATCTGTAACGGCAAGTTATAAGGCCATCCCTTTCGGGATGGCCCTTCCTGTAAACGTGGTTACTCGAGTACTCTGTCATTTTTAATTGAATTTCTTTTAATTAGTAGTCTCTAGTAATCTGGAAACAATTGTTGCAAACTCTGCTCTAGTAATATCTTTTTCAGGCTTAAATGTACTGTCTGCGTATCCTGTAATAATATTATTGGATGCGAGTGCATCAATGGAATCATAATACCATGCATTTCTTGTAACATCTTTGAATGATGTGTTTCCAGTACCTGTTAGCTTAAAAGCTCGAGTGATTAGTGCCGCTAATTCACCACGACTAATCTTCTCATCTGGACGGAAGCTTCCGTCACTATATCCGTTCATCAAGCCTGATCTAGCAGCTGCACCAATAAACTTATTCGCCCAATGAGTTGGAGATACATCTATAAAGTTACTTTCTTGTCCTTCAAGTTTCATGTGCGTTGCAATTACCTTGATGGCTTCCGCACGAGTCAAACCTGAATTTGGACGGAATGTTCCATCGGAATACCCCGTCAATAATCCCTTAGCAATTAGTGCGTCAATGCTTGTTTTTGCCCAATGATTCATGGTATCTACAAAACTAACAACTTTTGGCTTATCTGCTGGTGTTATTGTTTCTGCAGGTGCCGGTGTTTCTATAGGCGTTGTTATTGCTGGAGGTGTCACCGTACCTCCTCCAGTATTTGGATGGGTTGGTCCATTATCTGTGTTTGGATCAGGATTAGTAGAGTTTGAAACGTATTGAAGTGCTGGAGCAAATGTTGTAAGTAGTCTAGCTTGACTTTGTTGCTCAAGAGCGTAGCTCATGCCTAAAACTTGTGCATCGTCCCATGCTCTACCAACCAGTTGCATAGAGATAGAATATCCGCTGTCATTCGTTCCTACAGGAACAACTACCGTAGGTAGACCCATAGTAGAGGTTAATACGCCTGTGTTACGGTCTGAACTTAATTGAGAAGCTGCTGCGTCATTGTTATATACGTCACTAATAAAACCTGCATAAACAACAGCATCAACGCCATTCGCGTCCATCCAGCTTTTAATAACATCTTTATAGTCAGTTCTATACTTAATGTAATCTTGTACAGCCTGTTCAGTCATACGAGTTGGGGTACTATATCCTCTTTGATTATAGATAAGCACTTTATCTGAAGCTAGTACACTTGCTCCATCAATATAAGGGAAGTCCTTATGCAACTCAATATAACGTGCCCAACCTTCAGTAGATCCATTAATACCTGAAGGACGACTAGGGCCTGATGGTACAGCTGACATTTCAACCATAGTCGCGCCCGCTGCTTGAAGCTCTGAGAACTTATCCATCACTGCCTGTCCAGTATCATCATCAGCATATGCAGATACAAAGGATGCAGGAATGTATCCAATTTTCTTTCCTTTCAATGCATTAACATCCAGAGATTCCTTCCAATCCACTGGACGCTTATGATCTGCATCAGCAGTGACTGTGAAAATATCCTGTGGGTCCGTACCCGTTGTAGCATTCAATATAATAGCTAGGTCAGTTACTGTTTTAGCAATGGGACCTGCATAATCTTGTCCCCAAGTGAGTGGCAGTACACCTGTAGTACTTGCCATACCGTCTGTACCCCGGAAGCTTTTTAAGCTAGCGCCTGTAGTTGGTGCATAGAGAGATACTCCTGTTTGCGATCCCATTGCTGCTGCTGCAAAATCAGCTGCAACAGATACTGCAGACCCGCCGCTTGAGCCAAAAGATGTTTTCGATGGATAGAGTGCATTCCATGTTTGCTGCCAGCCGCTTTCACTAAAGCTTCCGCTGTTAGCAAACTCAGAAGTATTTACTTTACCAATAATTACAGCTCCAGCTTCCCGCAGTTTTTTCACTTGGAATGCATCAGAATCAGGCTGCCAGCCTTCAAGAGCTTTACTGCCACCGGTAGTAGGCATATCCTTTGTATCATAAATATCTTTTATCGCAATTGGAATACCCAATAAATCACCTTTTACACCTTGTGCACGGGCATCGTCAGCAGCTTTTGCTTGGTTAAGCGCAGTTTCAGATACATGCAGGAATGCATGGAATCCCAATTGTCCCTCATCGTATACCTTGATTCTATCTAAATAGGCTTGAGTAATTTGTACAGAGGTAGTTTTGCCAGTAATCATATCCTGCTGCATTTCTGCAATGGATTTATTCTTAACATCATACGGCGATGAAGTTACTAATTCTTTAGGTGCAGGAGCATTTGGTATAACCAGATGATCTCCAGTATCAAGTCCCTCTATAGCAGATATATCCCAGTTGCTAATTGACCGAATTTGTGCGTTTGTTAATCCTGTTACATCCAGCAGACTATTAAGTCCATCTAGCATAGCAACCAGATTTTTCAACCCTTCTTCACCAGCTTCTCCAACTTGTACATAATTTACTAGGGATTTCGATTCGCCCGGCCCAATATTTAGTGAATTAATGAACCCATAGAAATTCGCTTCATTTCCATACTCAGCTAAGGGTATTGTGAAGGGATCCTGTTGCTGATTACCTAGACCGGTTAATCCATTATCAAACGGCTTTGGAGATCCCACTGCAACGCCTAGCGGCTTATTGTTTTTGGCGCTACTATCTACAACAATCCATGAATCATCTGTAGTTACCTTTAGATCGCCTGAATAGGTTGCCTTAACTACTGAAGCATTTGTTGTTGTACCATATCCTAAAGAGCCACCGAATGATACATCAACTTTTATTGCCACATCATTTTTATTAGTGAAAGTATCAAAGAATCTCGTTCGATTATGAATAGTATCCACATACACCTCACGTGTTACTGTTACATTTCCTAGATTTACAGATTGAGCCGAAGTAAACTTATTAACGCCGTCATATTTCAAGTCAAACCCACGCATCATTTGACCATTCATCAGCGGAGCTGAAGGCGAGGACACTTTAACAAAGATATTGCCGAAACCTTGTACTTGTGTAGCACCAACTGTACGTAAACTTCCTGTGTCTAAGCTAGGAGCAAAAACATCGTGAATCTCCCATACTGTGCCACTTTCTGAAGTAACTCTAGTTAAAGCGTCAGCTGTTTGGAACGGAATTACACTCGTAGCAATAACAGATAACACAATTGAAGTAGCTATAAATTGCTTTTTACTCCAATTTTTTTTTGCTGGTGAATATTCAGATCGGGTGGAACTAGAATGCTCTCTTTTAGTTTCACGTAGACGTTTGAACTTATTCATGTGCGTAATCTCCTTTTCCTGTATGTATTTTATTATTTAATGTTAGGAAATATAACACTAGTATTTGTTTCAGTCAATGAATATTATAAATTTAATATATTTTGAGTTTGTGAAAAGGAAAAAACGGCTCTTTTGATTATTATGTGTAATGTATATGTAAACTATTGTGTTAAATATATTACAATTTATGATAGTTTTTGGGGAATCCATTGGATATTGAGTATCATCATCCGGCTGCATCACCAAAAACCTTGAATTTCACTAGATCTTTATGTGAATTTGACGAAATCAAAAAGTAAAGGAACAGCTAAAAATTAACGGAGAATATTATGTTTTTCATTTCATGAAAGTGGAAGATTCTATATCGGAGCATGGCATAAAACAGAATCACTGATGATTCCAGATGTATAGCCGCAAGATCACTAATGGGCATCCTGAAAAGAGTAAAGTATCTGCTGGGAAAGAAGCCATAAGAATAGCCAGGTAGTGTATCTGGAATAAGTGGGATTTCATTGTGGAAACCACTTTAGCGGGTGGTAACGTTATAAGGTAGATGAGGATGCAAAGGAACAAGGCTTTGAAATTATTGTGTTTTATGTGGAACTAGCAGATGTTCGGCTAAATATTGAATGTATTGCTCTACGTGTGAAAAACGGTGGCTATCTTATTGAAACCGAGGATATTATTAGACTCAATTTAACAAGTGTAATACTCTGACATCTCACTTAGAGTTAATTGATCAAGTAAAGTGTTATTTAAATGGATTACCAGGATGTACACAAGAAATCAATCGGAAACTACAAATTAAATATAATGTGCAAAAGGAAACCAATTCGAATCAGAATCGATCGTAATTGGTTTATTTTTTGACATCACATCGTGCCCATAACCTCAAGAAATTCGATAACACTGGGGAGGACATGGAGGATCTGATCTCCATTGGCACCATCGGAATGATTAAAGCTATTGAGAGCTATCGTCCAAACAAAGGAACAAAGCTAGCCACATTTGCAGCACGTTGTATTGAAAACGAAATCCTGATGCACCTGTGTTCGCTCAAGAAAACACGTAAGACGTATCCCTGCACGATCCAATTGGGACGGACAAAGAAGGTAATGAAATTACACTTATCCATATCCTTGGCTCCGAAGCTGATGACGTCATTAAAGAAGTCGATCTGAAGATCGAGAAGAGTAAGATATATCGCAACCTAGATATTCTGGATGACCGGGAGAAAGAAGTTGTGGTGGGTAGGTTTGGGCTGGATACAGGTGGAGAAGAGAGGACACAGCGGGAGATTGCTAAGGAGTTGGGGATCTCGCGGAGTTATGTTTCGAGGATAGAGAAGAGGGCGCTCATGAAGCTTTATCATGAGTTTTATAAGGCTGAGCGGTAAACTCATAATCACAAGGTAGTATCCGTTAACCGGCATACATAGAATGCTTCAAGGACCATATTAGAATTATATTAGAGAAGATATAGTTCAGCGAATTTTTGTATTAAACCAACTCATAAAAATACATGAGAAAGGGAGAGGGAAAATTGTTAAGTGGTGCTCTGAAAAGTACATATATCCAGTCATCTTTTGCGATTATCCTGGGGATTGGGCATATTGCATTTTGGCTGTGAAGATATTTAGCTGTTGTTGCAATTAAAAAGAAAGGTACGGAAATCTTTAGTTAAATACAACACAAAAGCTTATTAAATATAACTAAATTTGAGTATCAAGCGAAATAAAAAAACCACTTATGCTCGGAAATCCCAAGCTTGCTTAAGTGGTTAATCGTGCTTTTGAATCTTATAACAACCTTAAGTTGTCGGGTTCAATGCCCCTTGATACTCATCCATTAAATTGTCGATAATCTGCTGTACGGACAAAATCTCTTTAATCTCATGAACTCTGGACCCAGCAAAAACCAATCCGTTCTTAACATCTCCTCTAAGGGAAGTGAGCAGGGATTCCATTGTACAGAAGCGATGTGAACAAACCTTTAGACAATTATAGCATTTGACTATCTTTAATTTGGCATCATCACTGATCCGGTCCGTAAAATCATTCCGAATCGCTCTACCTTCTAGACCCACAGTAGACTTGATTAGGACAGTATCTCCTTGCTGAGCATCTACATACTTTTGCTTGAAGGCTAAGGGAGCATCACACTCAAGGCTAGCCACAAAACGGGTACCCATTTGAACACCAGATGCGCCGATCCGAAGGGCTTTTGCGATATCATCCCCTGTTAGAATTCCACCCGCAGCAATAACAGGAATCGAAACGGCCTCTAAGACTTCAGGAAGGATATCAAACATGGATCTGTCTGTACCTAAATGGCCTCCAGCTTCGAACCCTTCCACAACGACTGCGGAGGCACCAAGTCTTTCGGAAATTCGGGCTAATTTGGCGGATGAAACAATAGTTACGACAGGAGTGCCATATTCTTTACCCCAAGCATAAATATCTCTAGAAATTCCGGCTCCGGAAATAATAAAGTCAACCTTTTCCTCCAAAGCAATCTTCATTTTTTCGGCAAAGTCCTTCACTGCGAATAGTACATTCACACCGATGTAGCCATTCCCTTTAGAGAGTTCTCTTGTTTTGCGAATATGCATTCTCAGCTCATCAGGAGTAATCCCTGTACCAGAGATGGTGCCGATCCCGCCTGCATTGGCTACAGCAGCGGCTAGTCCACTTAAGGATATGCCTACACCCATTCCACCTTGAATAACAGGAACTCTCGATTTAATATGTCCGAATTGGATTGTTGGAAGTTTCAATTACACACCTCTTTTGCAAGTTGTTGACATTATTAATACTCCTCTAGAGTAATAAGATATATCGTAACACAGCTAATTCTTTCCCGGATGTGACTGTAAACATGCTCAAACTATGTTAAATATCATGTCTTTCAACTGTTAAGTTGTTGATATCAAGTGAAAATTTAAGAAAACGAAGTGACTATTAAAAAAAGGACAATGAATAACAAAAAAAGAGCCATCCATCCGGTAAAACCTTCATACTTCTATCAACGCTTTTCTATCAAGAAAGTGGATTTTGACATCGTATCGTGTCCACAACCTCAAGAAATTCGATAACACTGGGGAAGACATGGAGGATCTGATCTCCATCGGCACCATCGGCCTGATAAAAGCTATTGAGAGCTATCGTCCAAACAAAGGAACCAAACTAGCCACATTTGCTGCTCGTTGTATTGAAAACGAAATCCTGTTGCACCTGCGTTCACTTAAGAAAACACGTAAAGACGTATCTCTGCACGGTCCGATTGGGACGGACAAAGAAGGTAATGAAATTACACTTATCGATATCCTTGGCTCTGAAGCTGTATCATGAGTTTTATAAGGCGAAGCGGTGAGGATAGTAGATAATAACTTAAGATTCACTATAGAGTGTTTTAAAAGCGACTTGCAAAAAGGGAGTTGCTTTTTTATGTGCGCCCAACATTGGCGATCTATAGGGTTGAAGTTCCGCATACATCGTACAAAAATGGCAGACCTTGCGGCAAGCGATAGAAGAAAGAACCTATGAACCGAGCCCCTCCCCTACATAGAATTAGAAGGAATAACGGAATCGTGCAAAAAGTAACTTTCTTTGCTAAATAAAATTATCCATCATTCTTATATAATAAAGGTGACAAGGTATCATAACAAGATGCAGGTTATTCTGTAGTAGTCCGGTATTGTACAAATGTAAGAGAAGTATATGCATGAAGAATGGTAAATCATCAATGCCCAAGAAGACTAGACGTTGTAAGGAGACTTCGGTTTCTCCCAACAAGGAGCTTGGATCAACATAAAATAACCTCTGCGAGTGAGAAGGATAGGATGGATGCATCATGAAAAGGTACGGGGCGGTCGTGATAGGCTGCGGTTATATGGGCTCTCTCCACTTGGACGCGATATCACGACAGGTGCGGGTCCGGTTGATCGGCGTGGCGGATTGGAACCGGGACAGGGCCTCCTTAGTGGCAAGCCAATACGGAGCTGAGTGTTGGAGCACGGATTACCGGGTCTTGATAGAGCGTGATGATGTGGATCTGGTCATTATCGCCACGTACCCGTCCTCCCATCTGGGGATCGCAAAAGATTGTCTCGCTGCAGGGAAGCATATCCTATGCGAGAAGCCGATGGCGGGCAATGCACGGGAAACACAGGAATTCATGAAGCTGGCCCGTGGAGCTAAAACCAAGGTGCTGATCGGTCACATCCTTCGCCATAACACTACGTACCAGGCGGTTATGAAGATGATCCGGGAGGGCGCCATCGGCTTCCCTTTGGTCATCCGGCTATCCCAATTGAAGCCCTCCAAAAATTGGGCTTCCCACTTATCCCTGCTCCGGGACGTCTCGCCGATCGTGGATTGCGGCGTCCATTATATCGATGTGATGCGTTGGGCTACAGGGGCGGACGTAGTAAGCGTCAATGGGATCGGGCAGCGTCTCTACGAAGAAGTCCCGCCGTATACTTACAATTACGGACTCATGACCCTCCGTCTGTCGGACGGCTCCATCGGCTACTTTGAGACAGGGTGGGGCAAGGGGCTTCCGACTGATAACCGGAAGGAATTTATCGGACCGGCAGGCCGGATTCGCATCATATACAAGAACGAACGACCGCGAGAGGATCAGCATCTGGGGAATCTGATCGAGGTCGAAGACTACCAGAAAGGAGCGGTCCGGCAGATCAATATGGACTTCTCCGTAAAGCCTACGGGTGCCCAGCTGGACTATTTCCTGTCCATGCTGGAGAACAACTTGCCCCCTATACCGGCAATGGAGGAAGCCTGCCGGGCGATGGAGATCGCTCTCTTAGCCGACCGGGCGATCCATGAAGGAATTACGTTACCTTGCGCGAAATAAGGGTTGACCAACATGGTGATGGTAACAGGGGATGAACCGGTGCATGGTGTACACCTGCTGAGGAATAAATTGTCCACACCCATGCAAAGTACGGCAGCCGACATCAGTCAGTCGAACTGAGGGATGTATACGGTGCCGTCGGGTACCACCCGCTGGATCATCAACGGATTGCAGGGCTAGTAAGCTCCGGAGCCATATTCCGGGAGGTTCCATTCGGCGAGGTGAAGGTAGATTTCGACGCCTATTTCGCCGCATTGCAGGAGAACGGATACGGGGGGATCTGACCATCGATCGGGAAGTGGGGGAAGCGCCCGAGGGGATATAGAGTGTGCAGTTCCATCATCCGCCAATACAGGTAACGGCAGACGGCCGTGCGAAATTTCGGGGATCGAGACTGCGTATTGGAAAACCGGTAAGTCGCGGGTCTAAATAATCAAGTTAATTAATAGGGTTGTTTTGCTGTGTTAGCCTAGTGGGATTTCCAACCGAAGGGAATGAACCATGGAAAGAAAATTAGAAACCTTAGTGATTTCCCGCCTGATAAATCAGACGGATGTTTCAGTTACAGAAGATTTCCAGATCATTAAACAGTATCAATGGCTTAAAGGATATAACCCGGTCGTTACAGCAAGATTAAATTACAGTCAGGAGGATCTGAAGCTTCAGTTTAAGGTTTACGAACAGAATCCAATACGAACATATAGAAACATGAATGATCCTGTGTATAAGGATAGCTGCATCGAGTTCTTTTTTCAGCCTTCTCCGGATTCGGACCAGCGCTATATGAATTTCGAATTTAATGCGAATGGCGCAATTCTCTTGCAGATAGGAGCGGATCGGTATGATCGCTTCCCAATCACTATCAATCCAGCACTTTTCCAAGTCCTATCCACCACGGATCAGATTAATGATAAAGGGGAAGCGTATTGGGAATTAAGCTTTTCGATCTCATGGGCATGGGTACAATCTTATTTTTCGGATTTTCGGGCAGTGCCGGGAAAAAGGATAAGAGGAAACTTTTACAAGTGCGGCGATGAAACGGTTTATCCGCACTTTGGAACATGGAGCAAAGTTCATTCGAACAAACCAGAATTTCATAGAAGCTGTGATTTTGGGATTCTGTACTTAGAGTAACTGCGAAATGCAGGTTAATGAATAACTTCCGAAGCCGCATATACGGGGTTGGAGGTTTTTTTGTCGTAGTAGACACATCGAACAAATGTCATATTGGCAGCGCAAGGATACTATTATTTTAAAAAATCACCTGTTTTTTAAACTTTTAGAAGGGAGTGTCGTTATACTGTTCGACAATCTACTCGTGCGCACGGTAGTTGGCCAAGTACGAATGGAGGCAGGTAATGATGCATGTAGTTATCCAGCAATTGTGCAAAAAATATGGCAGTAAACAAGTACTGAACGGAATTAACCTGACATTGGGTACGGGTATGTTCGGCTTACTCGGTCCCAATGGGGCGGGAAAATCAACATTGATGCAAATATTGGCAACAGTAATACCGAAAACATCAGGGGATGTACAAATTGGACATTGCAAGCTTGGGCGGGATGAACGTGAAATTCGTGGCTTGCTTGGCTACCTGCCACAAGAGTTTGGCGTATATCGCAAGTTGACAGGCGCAGAATATCTCGATTATGTCGCGTCCATGAAGGGCATTACAAATGGAAAAGTCCGGAGGAAAGCAGTAGCCGAAATGTTGCGCCGAGTCAATCTGGAGGAGAAGCGCCATGTGCGTATAGGCAAATATTCTGGCGGGATGCGGCAGCGCATCGGTATTGCCCAGGCGTTGCTAGGTGATCCGCAGTTCATTATTGTGGACGAGCCTACGGCAGGGCTTGATCCTGAAGAACGCATGCGATTTCGTGATATGCTGACTGAGCTGGGTAAAGATCGTACTGTGCTACTGTCTACACATGTCGTCGCCGATATTGATAATAACTGTAAGAGTATGGCGATTATGAGCGGAGGGCGCATCGTATTTCACGGTACGCAAGAACAATTGCTCCAGCGTGTGCAGGGACAAGTGTGGACGGTCCAAGTGGGTGATGAGAAGCTTGCAGAGCTCAAAGAAACTGCAGCCATCGTGACTGCAAAGCGTTCAGGAGCCGGCTATGAGGCGCGTGTTCTTGCCAGTTCTGTTCCATTACCTGGAGCAGTCCTGGCAAAGGCAGGGCTTGAGGACGGATATATCGCGGTCATGAGGGCGGGGAATAGCCAATGAGCCTGATTCGCTATTACAAAACCGAGTGCAAGCTGCTGCTGCGTGGCCCAGGCTTGTATCTGATGCTGGCAACCGTGGTCGGCATCCTGTATTTGATGTTTCAGACCACCAATGCCAAATTGGATCGTGCAGTATACGTGATGGACATTTCTGAGGTGTATTGCCTTGTAGCCCTCATTATTTTGCCTTTGTTAGCAACAGCGATCGCACGGCGGGATGAAGAATGGAAGACAGCAACCATGATGGCTACCTTTCCGTATCGAACATGGGAAATGGAGGCTGCACGCTTGCTTTGTGCTGTAACCCTTCCGTTAGCAGCTGCGCTCGTGCCGATGGGGGCTTATGTATGGTTGGTAGTAAATGATGGTATCTCATGGGGAATGCGTGAATGGTATACCTCTGCTGTATTGGCTTCCTTTGCGATCCCAATGTTATTTGCAACTGTAATTGCCTACTTAATAGGTATCCTTATCCGTAAGCGATACAGTTACTTGATCAGCTTCGTCCTGTTGCTTAGCTTGGCAATTATTTTACCGGAATTTTTTAAGACCGATCGCCCTTCTTTTTCATTACCCCCTCATACGCAGATTTGGTTCGATTATTCACTAGTTAAATATATTGGTAAGTCTTACTCACGTATGTGGGGATTTATATATGATTCGGCATTTTGGCTGCATCGCGGCATCGTTGCAGCTTTAGCAGCAGGAATGGTCATGACTGTTCTACTTGTAGTATGTAGACGCAGGCGGGAACGGGTCAAGGCATGGCTTGTCTATCCCACGATGCTGATTCTAGGTGCAGCATTGTTATGGGCAGGTAGTGCGATGTACGGATACCTGCAGGAACGGGCAGATATTGCGGATGCCAATGAACGTTTCTATCGCGAACGTCTTACTTCAGCCAATGATATCACGCAACAGCGTGAATTGGAGCAACTGCTCGTTGCTGGAATTGCAGCGGGTAAATATTCGGAGGCGGATATTGAGGAAATGTCTCGGATCACCCTTAACACAAACGGGAATACCAGCAATCCGCTCTCGGTATCGCATATTAAAGATCTGCTTGTCGGAATGAAGTTCCAGGATCTACACATTAACAGCTACAAGCTGAATTTGGAATTACTGCCGCGGCATGGGTTAGAAATACAGGCGACGATGCAAGCAAGCAATGGACAAGCGGCAACACTAGAGCGATTCCCAATCATGCTGCGACATATCTTTGATGTACAGGAACTGAAGGTGAACGGTGCTGCTGCTGCCTATGAGTGGGAAGAGGCTACAGATGTACTTTGGATCAAGCCTGCAACGGATGTTATGCCAGGGGAGCATATGGAGATCGAGATGACATATAGCGGTACCCTAAATGATTGGCGGCATTATTATTCCGTCGCTCCTAGCAGGGATAGATGGGAGCAGATCGCTGTTGTCGACGATAACAGGATTTTCCTGCCAGCTTTCTATGGCTGGTACCCTGTTATCGGCAATAGCCGGCTATCGGAATTGCTTACCGATCACTACGAATGGGGGCGTCACGCTACAGATATTCTGGACACACAACTGCCGCGCCCTATGGCGGGCTTTGAAGTTGCTATCACAGGGCCAAGTGGCTTGAAACTGTTCTCCAACGCCTCTGTCATTACTAGTAAGATGGCTGGAGAGAAGGGAGCGACCATCACGCGCCTGAAGCTGGAAGAAGCAAGCGGACTTACATTATTTGGGGGCGATCTGCAACTTGCAGAAGCGACGGCAGACGGCAAGACGTTTCGTCTGTTGGCATCTGGTCAATTGCCTGCCCGTTCTGTCGAAGAAGCAGCACAGTTCGCAGCCAGGCATTACGCCCAAGCGGCACATACTTTGAAAATGTTGGATGGAGAAGCTGCAACGAGCTTTCCCCAGACGGTTACTATGGCACTTGCCGATTATCCGTATTATAGTTTGAACATGGTGAGTATGAGCACTCTTGGCATGGTAGATGCATCAGTTGGAGGTCCGGAAGCTCGCGATATCCACTTTTTGTCTAAGGTGTCTGTGTCAAGTTATTTTGGGGCGGAAATTGATCGAGGGAAGAATGGGAATATCCAACTGAGAACGGGGCAGTACTGGCTTGATTACAGTGCCAAACGTAGAGAGATTAGAAATGCGAGAATGTTAAATTTAAACGCCCAATATACACTGAATAACTTTTTTCAGGCTTATAACGAGCTCGAGCTGGTCGGAGGGAAACTGCCAGATCGACTGTTCGAACCTGTTAGCAGCTATTTTTTGAACGGTACACCGAATCAGGTTTATGACCTTATGAACACCATATACAGCCAGTACGGTATTGAAAGTGTCTACGATGTCATCAAGCTTGTCTATGACAGTATTGGCACAGAGCAGCTAATCGAGGACAGTGATGAACAAATGGAAGCGCTTCTGCGAGGCTATTTGCAAAGGAAAACGGAGGGAGGACAATGAAGGTTGCCCTCATTCTTTTGTCCCGTGCAAAATATGCTTGGCGCATCCTATGGGGCGGCTACTTGCTAGCTATAGCTATTATTGCGGCGCTGATAGCAGCTGGTTGCCTCATGCTGCCAATGATGATGCCCTCTCCTGGTTTTTATCATGTCAAAGTGGCTTTTATATTTGTGCTGCCTTTACTTGCGATTGCCTTGAGTGCTGCCTTGTTCGTCGATGATTTCAGTGAGGGTACTTTTGCCCATCATTTCAGCTATCCATATTCACAATTACTCGTGTTCGCCGAGCGAGGAGCGGTCGCTGCGCTATTGCTAGTTATCTATGAAGCAGCGTTGCTCTGGGCAATTGACCGCTGGGCGATCGCTTTAAGTACGGCACAACTAGCTTACATAATTAAACATAGCCTCAGTGTGAATATGTTCCTTGGCGGTCTGGCGGCATTGGGCAGTCTGCTAGGGCGCAATATGGCTGTCGGGCTAGGAGTGGGGGCAACGGTGTGGCTGCTGGAGTATTTTATGTCCAGTATGCCGCTCAATCGTTACTATTTATTTCAAGCCATCTGGCCGGTGAGCCGGTTCACAGATAAATCGCATAACGCTATCGCATTATTTGCAGCAGCTGGAATACTGCTTTTCTGCTGTATGCTTCTATTGGGGAAAGGCAGAGGTTGGCTCGTGTGCAGGCAATAGTGCTGAGCGAGAAAGGAGAGAGTCAAGTGAACAGCAGGGCTGTTGTTACGGATGAGCAACTGCTCGAGCAATACAAGCAAGGGAATACAGCCGTGCTGGAGTTGTTCGTCTATCGGTATCATCAGACCATCTATGCGTATTTATACCGACTGACCAGCAAGCGTCAACTCGCAGAAGATTTGGTGCAAGAGTGTTTTGTCAGAGTATTCACGGCTTTGCAAGCTGGTCGGTTGCCTGAACGGTTTCGACCATGGATTTATCGAATTGCGACGAACCTGTGCCGTGATGTATGGAAGTCCGGAGCTTATCGTTATGAAGTAGCGGCTAAGGATACCGGAGTGTATGATGCGGCAGATGGCGGTAAGGATACGGTAGCGTCTTTTTTAGACAAGCAATATGAGCGTGAAGCAGTCATTGCTGCCCTTGGCGCTTTGCCTGAGGAGGAGCGGCAAATTGTTATTTTGCGTTTTTATGAGGAACTCAAGCTGGATGAAATAGCCGAGTTGCTGGAACTGCCGCTTGGAACGGTCAAGTCCAAGCTGTATCGGGCGTTCAGGCGACTGGCCCATACATTGCAGAAAGGGGAGGATCAGGATGAGTTACATATCCGGAGCCGGTAGCGCCGATAAGGCTAGTCGCGACAGTCAACTGCACAGGGAATTGCAAGAGCAGCGGCAACTAGAGGAAAAGGGTGAAGCAGCAGCGGATCGATGGGAGCATGACCAGATCGGAGCCGTATTCAGCCAACTGGATCGCTATACCGTCGATGGTCCCAGCGGCCAGCAGACGGAATCTCTGCTGGCGCTTGCCGCCACATATGCCACACAGCCTGAGTGGGCGGTTGCTGTACCCTCTTCCAGGCGAGTGGCAAGACATGACAGGCTTGGGCGGCAAGCAACTGTCGCTATATCTTTACCAGTAAGGCTTATGCAACGCATGGCAGCTCAGGTAAGGACGATGCATTGGCTGTTTTGGCTTACATCAGCGCTTATGATTGGCATAGGAGCAGTCGTTGAGGGGCTGGTAGCAAGTGAATGGTTCAGTAGCTCTGCCAAGCCGGATGTATTTTTATTTACGATTATGTTGCTTCCTGTAGCCAGTGTGGCCTATTCACTCCGATCCATGCATACGCCAATGAGTGAGCTTGAGGCGACCTTTCCTGTTACACCCGTACAGCTTATGGTAGCCAGAATAGGAACCATACTGCTATATGACCTCCTTCTAGCGCTGTTGTTTTATGGAATAATCGTTATGACGGGTACCAGCGGTGAATTCGGATCTAACACTACTTTACTGATCACAGATCTATTACTGCCGATCTGCCTGAGCGCTTTTGCAGCGCTGGCTGCAATGCTTCGTTTCGGGACATGGTCTGGTACCGCGGTTGTCCTCGCAGTGGGCGTCATCCAGTTTTCCGCTGGCGAGAGGCTTGGCGTATTTCAATTGTTCAGCGAATACGGGTCCGAACACTGGCTTGCAAGCAAGCTTGTTGCTGTTAGTCTGGCAATAGCGCTGGGTGTTATAACAAGTATTTTGCTGCGCCATCGGCATTATTACAAGCAATATGGATAGGAGGGAAGAGTGGTGCGAGGAGCTGAGCTAAAACTTACCGCGGTTGAACTTCTTGCAGATAATGGTCACCTGCTGCTAGGGGATGTGAATCTGGCTTTGCCGCCAGGCTGGTATGGTCTGGAGGGCGCCAATGGCAGTGGGAAAACAGCATTGCTCAAAGCGATAGCTGGTCTATACCAGCCTGTACGCGGCCTGATTACCTATCAGCTTCATGGCGTGACGTTGTCAGGGAATGCTTTCAAGTCTTATCTGGGCTACAAGCCACAGCAGACAGCGTACTATGATAATATGAACGTCGAGGCATACTTGCGTTATGTGGGTGAGATGAAGCTGATGCCACGGGCAACCATTGAGGAACGATCTCGTGAGCTATGTGAACGGCTCGGGCTTACTGCCGAGTGGAAAACGCCCATTCAGCGGTTGTCAGGCGGCAACAAGCAACGGCTTATGATTGCTCAGGCGATGCTTGCTGATCCATGGTTTCTGCTGCTGGATGAGCCCCTCTATGGCATGGATATCGAGATTCGTTTCCTGCTGCTAGACACGTTGTACGAAATGACACCTGGCACAGTCGCAATCTTTTCAGGCGCTTTGGAGGGCCTACAGGGAGGTTGGCTGGATGCTGTGATCAAACTTGAAAATGGTACAGCGGCGCTGAACTGATGCAGCGCCGTTTTCTATATTAAATCATCCTGCTGCGGCTGCGAAACTTGTCTGTCGGATAGCCGGACACTTGTTTGTACCATTTGCTGAAGGGATGGATAGAGTCGGCCTCTAGCTGGCTGGCAATGGAGACTCTTCTCCCTTTATCATTTGCAAAAATAAGGGGAGTTAATAATGAGAAGTGACAGATTCGCTTAAGAAAGTAAAAGGACAGGCGGACAACACTGTGGAGTGTCTAATAAGGTATGGAGGTATTTGGTTGCAGCTGTCTAATGTTAAGTATACACATGAGAAAGCAAAAGAAGGTTTATTAAAATCCGGTATGTTTGCGGGAAAAGTGCTACATGAAGAAGCGCTTTGGAGAATTATTACTAGAATAGAAAGACAAGAGACTTTATCTAGGTATTTAAATGAGATTGATATTGCCATTACAGAGGATCGTAGTAGGTAGTTACCCTTAGCTATGGAAGTAACGGATTCTTCCCTCCTCCATTTAAGGAAGGTCCAAGTATAAACCTTATGGTGTAACATCATAATGACTTAAAAACTTCAATAAATCGTTAAACAGCTGCACAATTTCGTTATTTTCATTAATGTAATAATCTGGGAAAATCATATCTTTCACCATCAACTCAGTCGATTGATGATTATTTATCTATGGATGAACGAGTAGTCATAAATGATGATAACGATTTGAATTATGAAAAAGAAAGATACGCCATGAAAAAATGCATTCGGACAGATAACAATCCAAGTATACTGTGTTTCAACCATGCAGGTGAACCAGAACGGAGAGATTTTTTTGAAGAGCAATTCGAGTACTGTAGGTGACTAAGTGAAAAAATACACTTCTGGTTTTGAGGTTTATGAAAACCGGGATAAGTATGGCAATAGGAGAGGGAGGCAGGTTATCACCTAAATACAAACATAGGGATAGTTTGAATAGATTATCTAGAAAATGGTATTTTTATAAACGACAAGCCGGAGGAGGTTGACGGGAGATTTTGAGTTTATGGCTTTTTGGCCTCATTTTAATATGCTCTATCACGGACTGCTAGCCTTGAACTTCTGATAAACATAGTTCAGTAAGCTTTTTTTAGTAAAATACATTTTTTTATAAGAAGATCGATATGGGTTAAGGATATTAGTTTGTAGGAGGTAAACATGGCTATTATTAAAATATGGGGAAAGGAACTGGTTTGTAACTGTTGCAGTCAATCAGACTGGGATCACTCCAAAATTAGAGTAACTATATGTGATATTAGTAAGGGAGAAGAAGATTCAATACAATCTAGATATCTATTTAGTTGTACCACTTGCGGTATAGAGGTAATGTTTGGAAAAATATATGATTGGGAAAACAGTACTAGAAATATTGTAATTGAAGAAGAAAATTCAAGATAGTTAAGTGAAAGGCCACATAGGAGCGTAACAACTCCATGAGGCTTTTTAATTGTTTGCATGCCCAGAGGCATGCATAATCCAGTTCATTTCTAGGTTATTACATCCTATCGCGTCCATAACCTCAAAAAGCGACTTTTCTACTGGGAATTGCTTTTTTGATTGGTAGGATGTCTTTCATGAGGTAGAATCCCAAAGGTCCTGCAGGCAAAGCCCAGCCCGGAATGCAGTGAAACAGAGGTGGCGGAGATGTCGGGCGACCCACCTGAAAACTTAATTGTATATTTTGGCGATATTTATTTAATTTGAAGATTGCTACAAGTTTTTTTCGGTGTACAATTTTTTATGTCCCGATTTTCATCTGTTTTAATAATTACTACGCGTCCGTTTATATTGTCACTAAAATATATCGACATTTTAGTTATGGGCATTTTACCAATGAATGATTGTATCTCCTCAGAAGTAAGCTTGCTGTCTGAGTTTTTAATTACTAGGATGGAGAGATAGTTATAATATTTTGAGTTCTGGAGACTTTCTTTTTTGTAGATTGAAAATGGAAGATGATGATCTTTAATAATTCTTTCTATCGCTTGAATTTCATTTTTATAATTTGAATGGAACAACATTCGAATATCTTCTGATGCTGTATAGTAAGTGTTTGCAATGGCCGGAGTGAATAAGAGCATAGCAATAGCAATACTCGTATTTATAATAATTATTATTTTCCTTTCAGTTTTAATCCAAAGCGCTATAAATAGCAGGCAGGCAACCCCCACTAAAAAAGTATAAAGAGTCATCATGTATGAATTCTTTTCAATGAAAAAATATCCTCCATAAGATAGAACCTGAAAAAGAAGGACTCCAGCTGTATAAACAATTATGAAAGTTATAAATCCTATCAAGATATTTATTTTATTCTTATTCATTTTTCCTCCTATTGTGAAAACAACTTAAGGGAAATAGGAATCTTTTCTATAATACTAGACAATAAAAGGAATTGATTCAATATATTTCTGAACGAAGCTAAAAAAACTGTTTAGCATGATACATCGAGCAGTACATTACATTTCGAGAGTTCGTAACGGACGCATTTAAAGAGCTGGTGGAACTCCATGACTTTAAGGGCTTAGATTTCTCAGAGGTATACGATTCAGCTTTTACGGTAGAAAAAGAAGAAGATCAAAAACGTAATTACCAAGCAGTCCTTGATTTCATAGAGCGCAATAAGGGAATTGAAGTTTCATATGATGAGGCTCGTTTCCTTATGGAGCAGGGAAAGGCTGTTGCCAGCGGAAAATGGAGAATGCAACTGGATGAGATTGCTGAATTGTGGATAGCAGATCTGACACCAACTTTGGTTTATGACTGGGGACAGCCAAACTTTCTTGCGATTTTTTCGACGCCTTCATTCTTGAATACTATCAATAAAGATAACCGTCAAACAATAGAATATATGATATAATGACGTGGTTGTTGTAAGGTGCAATTTTAATATGAAAAATAGGATGGGCAATATGAAGGGTTATCTTTATAACGTGAATAAAAAAAGATTGATTATTATGGTTATCGGCAATGTATTTCTGGGCATGGGAATTAGTATTTTTAAGCTGTCCGGTATGGGGAATGATCCCTTTAGCGGCATGGTAATGGCACTTGCAGAGTGCGTGGGTATAACATATGCAAATTTTCTGATCTTGCTGAACCTGGTGTTGTTTGTAATCGAATTCATAACCGGACGAAGGTATATTGGCGCAGGGACTTTTGTAAACGCAATCTTTTTGGGGTATATCGCTACGTTCTTTCATAGTACTTGGCTATCTCTGTTAGGCGAACCTCAGCTGTTATGGCAGCGGGTGGTCGTCGTAGCGATTGGCGTGGTGGTATGCAGTTTTGGGGTATCCCTGTATCAGACATCGGCTGTGGGAGTCGCTCCTTACGACAGCCTGTCCCTGATAATGAGGGATAACGTCCCGAAAATATCTTATTTTTGGCACCGGATGTTTACGGATGCTCTTTGTGCTTTGATTTGCTTCCTGGCAGGAGGCGTTATAGGCTTAGGTACTCTAGTGTCCGCACTTGGTTTGGGACCCATTATTCATTTTTTTGATGTGAATTTTACGGAGAAGCTGCTGGCAAAAAAGCGTCCAAATTAAGAAAGGCGGGGCAGACCAATCTGCCCCGCCTTTACTGTAATTTGAAGGTCCATTTTTAATGAGTAAATGCACTCTTAATGTTATTTTTTTTATGAACATCTTCCGTGCCGCTATCCAAGGCGGTCTTGTAGTAGAAGCATTTATGGTCTATGACTTCCATCGTTTTTCTCAATTCTTCCATTTGTGCTTCTACAGAAGCTTTCCGCTCCAGGAACATATCATATCTCTGCTGCAAGGTGGAGTCCCCCTCAGAGCACCACTCAATGAAATGTTTTATTTCCTTAATCGGCATCCCGGATGACTTCAGGCATTCAATTACTTTTAAAGCGTCCATATCCGTTTCTTTGAAAATGCGTTTCCCGCTGGGGGTTCTTTCTATAAAAGGCAAAAGCCCCTCTTTGTCATAGTAACGCAGGGTATGTGATGTCATATTAAAATATTCTGCAACTTCACTAATGGAGTATGTCTTCATCATCTATCTCCAGTCTTAATTATATTTTATGCTTGACTTAGAGTTAACTTTAAGTAATAACATAGGTTTTGTAAAGTCGGCGTTACAGCTTTTTATATTAACTAGAAGAGAGGTTTCACTATGATAAAGGTTAATGCACGCGCTACATTCAATCAGGAAGGCCCGTTCAAGCTAACTACAATTGAACGCCGGAATCTGCAGCCGCACGATGTTCTTATTGAGATTAAATACGCTGGCATTTGCCACTCGGATATTCATACAGCCCGCGGGGAGTGGGGACCGGTTAAGTATCCACTTGTTCCAGGGCATGAGATCGCCGGTATTGTCAGCCAGGTCGGTTCCGAAGTTACAAAGTACGCAGTTGGCGATCGTGTAGGGGTAGGTTGTATGGTTGACTCCTGTGGAGAGTGCAGTAATTGCCAAAAAGGTGAGGAGCAGTATTGCCTGAGTGGAAATACGGGCACCTATGGAGCTATCGACCGGCATGGTCACTATACTCAGGGCGGATATTCCACGCACATCGTTGTAACAGAAGACTTCGTGGTCCGGATTCCTGACGCTATTCCGCTTGACGCGGCTGCCCCGCTTTTGTGTGCAGGAATCACCACCTATTCACCGCTGCGCCATTGGGGAGCCGCTCCTGGCAAAAAAGTAGCTGTAGTGGGTCTTGGCGGGCTTGGACACATGGCTGTGAAGATTGCTCATGCCATGGGAGCTGAGGTTACTGTGTTATCACAGTCACTGAAGAAGAAGGAAGACGGATTGCAATTAGGAGCGGATCATTATTATGCGACCAGCGATCCGGAGACATTTAAGCAGCTTGCCGGTTCATTCGATCTTATTGTGAATACAGTAAGCGCACAAATTAATATTGATGCTTATCTTTCACTTCTGGCATTGGATGGTACATTAGTCAATGTTGGTGCGCCCGCTGATCCATTGGCAGTTAACGTATTCTCGCTGATCGGCCACCGCCGTTCGTTTGCCGGATCGATGATTGGCGGAATCCGTGAAACGCAGGAAATGCTTAATTTCTGCGCTGAACATAATATTGCTTCTGAAATCGAGGTCATTTCTGCTGACCGGATTGATGAAGCTTGGGAGCGTGTGCTTGCTTCAGATGTCCGTTACCGGTTTGTCATCGACATCAGCACGATGGGGAACGAATAAGAGACGCCTTCATTCTTGACCTCGGTTCGTGGCCACAACCTCAAGAAATTCGATAACATAGCGGGAATTTGCTAAGGAGCTGGAAATCTCACGCAGTTATGTTTCGAGAAGAGAAAAAAGGCGTTGTTGCATACAGCAGCATATGTGTATAAATGCTAAATAGGCAGAGCAGTGCTTCTACCATTGGGGTAGGAGGACGGCTCTGCTTATTGTCGTTACTGCAATTGAATATTTTGGTTTGCTGATTCTGCCGTTTTTATGAAAAAGCTGATTCTTTAAAGGTTGGAATTTTTAAAAATCAGGTTGAAAAATGCTATTTTCCCTAATAGAAAATCATGACACAATAACAATAAAGCGCTTACTTCATTAAAATATCCCAAGTTCATGAAGACTCTATACCACTTTTTGAAAATATTTACGATATTAAAAGTCGTATCTGCTGGCCGAAATTTCGGATTCCAAGCAAAGGTTGAAATTATTAAAAAAGTTGGTACTAAACGTTTAACTCAATAACTTAAGGGGTCAAACGGTTAGACATATCTATGTAATTATGAAGGGGGAGAGGGAAATGAAAGTAGGTAAAGCATTCGGGGTAGGTATTCTTTCAACTGCACTAGCGTTAAGTGTCATTGGCTGCGCGAAAGACGAGACAAACACAGCAACCAAGGCATCTGATGCACCCAAAGCATCTGAGAACGCAACCTCCAAGCCTGAGGAGAAGGTCAAGATTATCTATTCGATGTGGGGAAGTGCGGAAGAAGGAAATGTAACCCAGGGAGTGGCGGATAAGTTTAATGCTTCTCAAGACAGAATTGAAGTAGAAGTACAAGCAATTCCTTGGGAAAACTACATGACTAAGCTGAATACAATGGCTACGGCAGGGCAATTGCCTGATACAGGGATGCTCAGAGAAGATGGGGTCGTTCAGTGGTCTACCCAAGGCATGCTGAATGATGTAAATACAATGTACGAAGGAAGCGACAGCAAACCACTGGATAGCTTAGCCTACAAATATCAAGGGAAAACCGTAGCCTACGCGGCTGCCAATGAAATCTTACTCCTCTATTACAACAAAGATATGTTCGACAAAGCCAATGTACCCTATCCCCCAGCCGCTTTAGACCAAGCGTGGACATGGGACGAATTTGTAACAACAGCAAAGAAGCTGACCCTTGATAAAAATGGTAAACATCCTGATGAGAGTGGCTTTAATGAGCAGAGTATCGTACAGTTTGGCGCATCCGTTGAAAACTTACCATGGCAGCTTGAGACCTGGGCGCTTGGTAATGGTGGAGGGTTCTATTCGGGTGATGGGACTGAGGTGAGAATTGGAGAAGACGCCAGTATAGAGGGAATTCAGAAGGTTGCAGATCTTTACTTGAAGGATCATGTTGCTCCGTTGTCTGTCGGACAGACTGATGATGGCATTCAACGAACCATCATCGCGGGAACTGTTGCCATGGCTACTAACGGTGCGTGGAACGTGGGAACTAGTCTGAATACGGCCAAGAATGAAGGCTTGAACTATGGCGTTGCAGTATTGCCTTACATGAAGGATAAGGTTACTCTCAACACGGGTGGCGCCAATGTCGTCTTCTCCCAGACTAAGCATCCAAAAGAAGGGATGGAATGGCTGAAATGGTACAACTCAGAAGAAAATAACTGGGGCCTCATTAGCTCGGGGATCTGGATGCCGACGCTGGAGAAGTGGTACACGGATGAGACCCTTACCCGTAAA
Organism: Paenibacillus sp. FSL R10-2778; assembly: GCF_038593035.1. Taxonomy (NCBI): domain Bacteria; kingdom Bacillati; phylum Bacillota; class Bacilli; order Caryophanales; family Paenibacillaceae; genus Paenibacillus; species Paenibacillus sp. FSL R10-2778. The sequence continues at coordinate 1,601,021 of NZ_CP151956.1, forward strand.
TGGGTCGAAAATCCTAACTTCCCTGTTTATGACGAATATAAATCTGCAGTAGTCGATTATGCGCAATCACCTGCTGTGAAGCCTGCAGCGTGGTTCTATACGAATCATACGACGGAGTTTAACACCTTGCTCGGGTCGGTTCTAGGGGATGTATGGACTGGAAAGACGACCGCTAAGGATGCTATTTCTAAAAATCTCGATGCGTTGAAAGCAGCCCATTCAGGCAATTAGTAAAGTTCGTAAAAGACTGGCCGCTGCCAAGCTCACACACGCGGCGGCCATATTATGATCTTCAGGTGGGGAGATAGAGATGGAAATGATTAATAAATCTCCGAAACGTCGTTCACGTATTCATGCAGGTGAGGCACGAGCCGCGTATATATTATTGATCCCTGCCTTCATTGGGCTGATCTTTTTAACGTATCTACCTCTTATTGGGGTGCTCGGGATCAGCTTAACGAATTGGACGGGACTTTCAGACCCCAAATTTGTTGGCTTCGAGAATTATATTAATCTATTTACCACTGATCCTTATATTAAAGATTCTATTATAGCTACGGTCTACTTTGCCGTCTTATCGGTAGTTGGAGGCATGATTTATTCACTTTTTATTGCGATGCTACTGAATCGTAAAATTCCGGCAAGAGGGTTTTTCCGAGCTGTGTTCTATGTACCGTACGTTTTGCCGGCAGCCGCAATATATGTAGGATGGTCCTGGTTATACGAAGCTAATTTTGGATTTTTTAACTTTATTCTCTCTGAGATGGGTTTGAACAAAGTTTCTTTTATCGCGGATTCCAGCTATGTCATTCCATCCCTATCCTTGATTTCGGTTTGGCTGTCAGGTAACTTAATTGTTATTTTCTTAGCTGGGCTGCAAAATGTTCCGGTCGTCTACCATGAAGCGGCTGAAATGGATGGTGCGAATGGATGGAAACGATTCTTGCATATCACTTTACCGTGCATGTCGCCCATTATCTTTTACAATTTGCTAATGAGCTTGATTGCCAATCTCCAAATTGTTACGCCGGCTCTTTCATTAACGAATGGCGGCCCGGGTAATTCTTCACGCTTTTTAACTTATCTGATGTATGATCAAGCTTTTGTAAATTATAAATTGGGGTATGCTTGTGCGACAACAGCCGTTATTTTTGTTATTCTTGCAGGCTTTACTGGTGTATTATTCAAAACCTCCAACCTATGGATCTTTAATGAAGGAGGCGATGACAAATGAGTGTAGCCTCATACGGAAGATTAAAGAGCAAAAAACGTAATAATCAATGGATGAACCTGATCTCGTTTGTCGTTGTTATTTTTTTTACTATACTCGTGCTCTTTCCAATCTGGTGGATATTTCGCACGTCGCTCATGTCGAATGCCGAGATATACCAATATCCGCCTTCACTGCTGCCAGGAAATTGGTTGTTTTCAAACTATGCAGAAACGCTAGAGATCTTTAAGTTTTGGAAATATTTATGGAACACTATGATTATTATTGTACCCGCCTGTTTGGCAGGAACCTTTACAGCGACTTTATGCGGTTATGCCTTTGCAAGACTGCGTTTTCGGGGCAAAAAATTGATTTGGGCTCTTTGTGTCGGTTCGATGCTTCTACCTGCCATGGTTACACTTATTCCGCTATATATTGGGTGGACGAGAGGCTTAGGAATTCATGACAGCTATCTGCCGTTGATTTTGCCTTATTTCTGTGGTGGCGGGGCTTTTAATATCTTTTTGATTAGGCAGTTTATCATGTCTATACCGAGAGAGCTTGATCAAGCAGCAACGATCGATGGCGCTGGATATTACCGCATTTTGTTCAGCATTATTATGCCGGCCATTAAATCTGCGATGATCGTCGTCGCATTATTTATCTTTATCGGTTTATGGAATGATCTACTTCAACAGATGATTTACATAAACTCAAGCGATAAGTATACGATAGCCTTGGGACTAACCGCCTTTAGAGGCCAACTAAAGCAGGACTGGTCGCTGACGATGGCGGCTACGTGTATGTCCTTTGCGCCGGGTGTCATTTTTTATCTGATTGGTCAAAAATATTTCGTAGAAGGAATCACGTTGACGGGACTGAAAAATTAGCTTCAATGGCTAAAGATAGCGCACTGTAATCTGCTCTGAAGTATTAATGGGGGCACCTTTCTGCTAAGGCTTAAGTTCCGAGCCCGGCGGTATAAGGTGCCCTTTATTTGTGCTGTAAAAGCTTCTACAGATTATGAATAAAGTTATATAGGTTTGCTGGGACGAGTCCTCTCTTTGAATTGGAACGTCCATACAAACTCCTCGAAGATTAGTTTTATTTATGTACTTCGTATTTTAAGTTCAGAAAATGAAATGTCAATTGCAGTTTGAGACGAATATCACCGTTGCTTAAGTCTAATTGGAAAAGCTCCCGGATCCTGTTGATACGATAGAACAAAGTGTTTCTATGGATAAAAAGAGCTTTTGCCGCAAGAGCTGGAGTATCCACATACTGAAGATAGGCTTCAAGGGTAGGCAGCAAACTTGTTTTGTGGGTATGGTCATAAGCAATAAGCTTCTGAATAACCGGATGACAGAAATCAGCAAGATCATGATGTTCAGATATGATTTTTCCAATATGCTCACAGAGATAGTCCTCATACACATAGATTGACTTGTTAAAGTCAAGTTGGAGTCCTAAGTCGATGGCAGCCAGACATTGTTTGTAATATTTTCGCAAAAAATTTAATTGACTGAAGGAGTCACTCATTGAAGCAGTCAGACTATTTACTTGCAGAAACTCCAGAATCCGTTCTTCTTTAGTAATTATTTCGTGGGATGAATCGGTGAGAGAGATTAGAAATACAATGCGCCCTTGAAAAACGATCCAACGGTTGTTTGGCAGGAATTGACTTAGATGCTGCGCGACCAGTTGAACTTTTCCCTCAAAAAAACCGTTGTTTTGGTCAATTAAGGTCAACACACGCAAGTTAGAGGACAGCGGCCACTCCATATGAGCCAAGCGCATTGCAATGACATTAGCATCATAGAGATCACCAGTAAGGAGTTCGGTAAGCAGAAAGCTATGAACCATTCCTTGATTGGATTTATAGAAATCACTCTTCTGCAATTCTACCGAAACCAGTTCGCAAAGAAATTTTACTAGTTCAAAATCAATATCAGTAAATTCACGATCAAGCTCCATAACACTAACCTGTGCAAATTCTATACCGTGGACGTACACAAAAGCTGTAATCCAACCGTTCTTGGTCTCGGGATCACGAGAGTAATAAGGAAAAAGAGCCATCCGGGTCCGCTCGTATAAATTGGATTTCTTCATGCTTTGAATATTTCGGTCAAGGACATAACCTAAGTGTCTCTGTTGTTCAATATCAGGTCGGCTGGGAATAGGTGCTTGACACATAGCAAGTAATTTATAGCCAGCATCAACAATGATAACCGGATTACCAAAGATGCGGGTGGCTTCATTCGTCATGTGCTGCAATCCTTTGTTGGAGTTAAGTGCGGAGATAAGCGTGTGCATATGCTCAATAAGCCGATTCTCATGAGCAAGGATAGTAGAGATTTTCTCTGAAAGATCAAGCAAATCCAGTTCATTTGGCAGAAGGGTAAGGCAAGTATAAGAATCAACAGATGCGTCACAATCCTGAATACAGAAAAATGGGGTGTCTGTTGGAAAGTCCCTTGGTATATCTGAAAGCTTGCCTAAATAGGCAGTGTCAGTCTTGAATACGGAGCAGGGTCGCAGGATAGCAAATTCGTTAATCTCTTTGGTTTGTAATGCCTCTTCCGGCCAGGCAAGACAACAGTCGCTAAGTTTTCTGATGATCTTTTGAAGATTCACGAGAACAGCCTCCAATAGCACTAGGAACCTTTGTGCAATTTTACAAAACTTTGCTGAAATAACCGATCACGATTAAGTTGCAGCACATGGGAGATAACGCTCTCATTATATATACTGAATTTATCACATGCAGCAATAAATGACACTTTAGCTTGAAAATGTGTGATGAGCTGTATTCAACAAGGAGGGATTGTATTGGAATTACGTGAAGAAATTTATGCGAAGCTGGTGGAAAGAGCTTCGCCTTTATTCGGGAAGAAGCCGGAGGAATTGTCGGAAAGTCTTTCATTTACGAGTGATTTACAGGCAAAATCTGTGCATTTTTCGCAGATCACTACTTTCTTGGAGGACGCTTTTAATGTTGAAATTCCATATATGAAATTTCGCCGGAAACAAACCATCGCTGAGGCTGTTGATTATGTGCTGGAAATTTGCGAGAACGGATAAGGAGAAGGACAATGAACAAATTTTTTACAAAGAAAGAAATGTTTCAGGGCGAAGAGCTTGAGAGTATTTACCGTGTGGCCCGTCGGCCTGTTGATAAAGAGCAGGATATTGATCTTTCTGCAAGTGAAAATCCAATGGATGCAATGGGACAAGGTTTCTGTCCTCCCTTCAACCAAAGAACATACATTGCGGGTGAAGGCGTGATCTGTCAGCAAGACGTACCCGTTAAAATGCGTGACGGGGTAACTATCTATTGTGATATATATATGCCGGAAAACCGAATAGACAAGATTCCTGCACTAGTTTCCTGGAGTTTTTTCGGGAAAAGGCCAGGAGAAGGAATGAGTGAGTGGCAGATTATGGGCGTTCCTCCGCAGACCGTATCCAAACTCGCAAAGTTCGAGTCTCCGGACCCTATGTATTGGTGCCGAATGGGTTACGCCGTTGCCAACGTTGATACTCGCGGTGCAGGTCATTCCGAAGGTGATGTAAGCATGTTCAGTCGTCAGGATTGTGAGGATGGCTATGATTTTATCGAATGGCTGGGTGTTCAATACTGGTGTAATGGTCGAGTGGGTATGGGAGGAAACTCTGGTGTAGCCATGACCCAGTATCGTGTAGCAGCTTATCAACCTCCCCATCTCGCCTGTATAGCCCCGTGGGAAGGCACGACTGATGTGTACAGGGAAGCAATTTATGAAGGGGGCATCCCAGCACTTAGCTTCAATGAATTCATCGCAGCTTCGGTTACGGGGAATGGCGGTGTCGATGATCAAGTGGCTATGGCACGGAAATATCCTTTAATGAACGGTTACTGGCGTGACAAAATTCCTGATTTCAGCAAGATTACGATTCCGTGTTACTGTACCGCCGGCTGGAGTCATTTTCATCTGCGTGGTTCAATTCAGGGCTATCGTAAAATTAAGACGAAGCAGAAATGGCTGCGCGTACATCGCGATTTTGAATGGGCAGATGCTTATGATCCTTACAATCTTGAGGACCTGAAGCGCTTCTATGACCGCTACCTGAAAGACATTCATAATGGCTGGGAATTAACCCCCCGTGTCCGGCTTGATGTTATGGATGCTTTCGATTGTGATTACCAGGTACAGCGCAAGGAAAAAGGATTTCCTCTGGAGCGAACTCAATATACACGTTACTACCTGGATGCGGCCAGCATGAGCATGCAAGAAGGTTCTGTTTCTGCCGCATCCGAAGTAACTTACGACTCGGCCAGTGGAGAAGCAATGTTTGATATGGAGTTTAAAGAGGATACTGAGCTGACCGGTTATATGTTTTTACGGCTTTATGTTGAAGCAGCCGGGCATGACGACATGGATCTTTTCATTAATATTCAGAAGGCTGATGGAGAGGGCAATTGGATTCCCTGGCATGTACTGGATGAGCCGCATCCCGGAGCATGGGGTAAGATTCGTGTTTCGCACAGAGAGCTTGATTCAAAGCTTAGTACCCACTATCAGCCTGTGCTTTCTCACGAACGTGAGCTGAAGCTCACTGGGGGAGAGGTAGTTCCGGTGGATATCGAAATTGTGCCTTCCAGCCGGATCTGGCATAAAGGTGAGAAACTGCGGGTGCAGGTGGCAGGCCGCTATATCCGGGAGGGATGGTTCGAGCCTCTAGCGTGGGACACAGACAATAAGGGCAGACACATCATTCGCACTGGCGGGGAATATCAATCCTTCCTTCAGGTACCGGTAATTCCGCCACGTTATCAATCTGGTGAATATATCTACCGTTAGATATGGAGGAAAGTCCGATGATCGGTGTGGGGACAGATATCGTGAATTTTTCTCATCTGCGAGCCATTACGCTGGTGCAGGAAGATCCATTTATACAAAAAACATATACTCCGAATGAGATCGCGCAAGCTATAAGCCGTCCGGAGCCTTTTTATTACTATGTAACGCGGTTTGCCGGCAAGGAAGCGGTGTTCAAGTCTCTAGCTATCAGTGGCGAGGGAGTTAGTCTCAAAGAGATTGAAATCCTTAATGATGCCGAAGGGCGGCCTAATGTGATACTGCATGGGGAAATCGCCAAACGGGCGCTGCAAAGCTCATGTGCGCAAGTGAAAATTTCCCTTTCTTATGATACAGACTACGCGGTGGCCTTTGCCATAGCTGCAGATGGAAGGAGTATATAAATGAGCCTGCTGGAAACGCTCGAGCAAAAAGCACGTCTTCATCCCAAAAGGGTGGTTTTTCCGGAATGTGATAATGAAATGATTTTGAAAGCCGCCGCGGAGGTGGTCGCACGCAAGATAGGCCAACCTGTGCTAATTGGCAATTCAGAGAGTATCAGTGCGCGTGCGGTGGAACTTGGAATTTCGACTGAGGCATTCAGTTTCTTCAATAATTCGAATGAGCAGCAGTTAGAAGAACTCGCTGACGAATATACAGCCCGTTTTGATGAGTTGAGCAGAAAAGCGGTCCTGCGCAAGGCAAAAGATCCAGTAAACTGTGCGATGCTGCTGGTTAAGACCGGCAGGGCTGATTGTGCAGCTGCTGGACGCGAGTATACTACGGCTGAGGTTATTGTGGCGGCTCAAAACATTATCGGGATGCAGGAAAGCTTTAGCAGCATTTCAAGTCTTGGTATTGTGAATGTGCCGGGCTTTGAGGGTCCTGAAGGTCAGCTGCTTGCTATAGCTGATTGTGCGGTGAATGCCGCTCCCGATGCTGACGAACTTGCTGACATCGCCATATCCTCTGGACATACTGTCAAAACGCTGCTCGGCTGGGAGCCTCGTATTGCTATGCTTTCCTTTTCTACATGTGGCAGCACGGAGCATGAGAGTATTGATGTTATCCGCAAGGCAATCGATATTGTACATGGCAGAGTGCCGGACTTGAAGATCGATGGTGAATTTCAACTTGATGCAGCTATATCCCCAGGGGTGGCTGCAAACAAAGTGAAGCGTGAAAGTGATGTCGCTGGCAAGGCAAATGTGCTTATATTTCCAAATCTGCATGCCGGGAATATAGGTGTCAAGCTGATACAGCTTTTTGGTCAAGCCGATGCATATGGGCCTGTACTTCAAGGCTTTGCACAGCCGATCTGCGATTTTTCCCGCAGTGCTCCGCTTTCCGAAATGATGGGCAATATTATTATGCTAATTGTACGCGCACAGCATGGAAAGGAACTGTGAAGACATGGAAAGGATATATAAAATTTTTACGCTCAGCCCAGGCTCTACTTCAACAAAATTGGCGGTTTTTGAGAACAACACACAAGTATTCAAAGCGAATGTTGCCCATGACCCGGCAGTTCTAAAGACCTTTGCAACTATTGGCGACCAACTTCCTTACCGGCGCGAGACGATTCTATCGGAGTTATATAAGGCTAAAATCAGCCTTACTGCTATGGATGCTTACGCTGCGTACAGTGGAGGTCTGGAAAGCATGGTTGGTGGCATTTATCCGATTAATGAAGCCATTCTTAAGCATTCCCGGGAGGGAAGAACGGTCAAGCATCCGGCAGTTCTCGGCGCACAGCTTATTCAAGCATTCTCGGATGAATTTGGCGGAGCACCTGCATATTTGGTCAACCCGCCTGATGTTGACGAATATGAGGAGCTGGCCCGTTTTACAGGGATAAGGGGCATTTATCGAGAGAGTAGAGTACATGTGCTCAATCAGAAAGAAGTCGCCATGCGGTATGCCAAAGAACTACGCAGACCGTATGAGGAATGCAACTTTATTGTGGCGCATGTGGGCGGGGGGCTATCTGTTACTGCCCATAAGAAGGGAAGAATGGTAGACGGCAATGATGTACTAAATGGAGAAGGTCCTATGGCGCCGAATCGTTCTGGCTCAATCCCTGCCGTCCCCATTATTGATATGTGCTTCTCCGGTGAATACACCCATCAGGAAATGATCCAGAAGATCAGCAAGACAGGAGGACTAGTCAGTCATCTCGGTACAGATAACACCATGGAGATCAAAAAAATAATTGCTAGCGGAAATACTTATGCGAAGCTTGTTTATGATGCTATGGCTTATCAGTTATGCAAAGCTGTCGGTGCTTGCGCAGCAGTTCTTCAAGGCCAAGTGGACGGGATCATTCTCACAGGCGGCGTCAGCAATGACCTCTATTTTACAGGTTTTGTGGAGCTATACTGTGGCTGGATCGCACCTGTTAAGGTGTACGGGGGTGATTTTGAAATGGAGGCACTTGCGGCAGGCACTGTGCGTGCTCTGAACGGTGAAGAAGAAACCAAAGTGTATACGGGTTATCCCGTATGGGAAGGTTTCAACAGAACAGAAACAGGAAAATCAAATGGATGATTTCTTGCAAAGCTTCATTAAAATCATACCCTCCATTCGTGCATCTGAAAGAATGGTCCTGTTGTCACAGCATATTCATGGAGAGCGGCTGGAAATACCTTGCGGTGAAAGCCACAGTGTTGAAGTTTGGTTGCATCGTGCCCAGCGGCAAAACTCGCCAGTACTTTTTGAGCTGCATGGCGGGGGGCTAGTGCTTGGCGATGCTGCCAAGGATGATAACCTGTGCGAGGAAGTCAGAACTCTTATTGGCTGTCACGTAGTAGGGATAAATTACCGCAAAGCTCCTGAGAATCCTTACCCTGCAGCGCTAGATGACGTCTGTGGGGTAATGAAGTGGTTTGCCGAAAATGCTGAAAGCTTCAGTATGGACCCTTCACGGTTTGCAGTTATGGGATTCAGTGGAGGGGCGACTCTTGCTACAGCCGCATCAATGAAGGCAAGGGAACAGGATCGCTACTCTATTTGCTGCCAGATTTTGCATTACCCCTATCTTGATGCCGTAAATGATCCGGCAGCGAAGGAGCGCTGTTTGTCCGATATGGCCCCAGAGTTGATGAAAGCGTTTACTTCTCTATATTCAAGTGAGGAGCAACGGAAGGAACCCTATGTATCACCGCTCCATGCGCCTGAACGGTTCATTACTAATATGCCGCCGGTCATTATAGTACTTGCCGAGTGTGATGCGTTGTGCTATGAAGGCGAACAATATGCAATTCGTTTGTCCAGGGCAGGCGTTCCAGTCTTTATACGGCAGATGCAAGCTGCGCACCATGGCTATATAGAAGATGCTTTTAACAGTGCCTGTTATAACGAACTTCCCATAGATACAAAAGAAACCCATGCAATCAACTTCCGTGAGCTGGCAAATGAGGCGGTGGAATGGAGTGCGCAATGGTTAAGGGTGTATTTAAATTAATGTTTCTAGGAAAGGAACTTTATATGAGACAGATCGAGACAGAAATAGTTGTAATTGCCGCAGGACCTTCCGGATTGGCAGCCGCTGCGCAAGCTGCTGAGAACGGAGCGAGGGTAGTAGTGCTGGAGAAAAACAGTACGGTAGGTGGCGCAGCAAATATGGGGATGGGACCTCTGGGGATAGGTACGCGGCAGCAAAAATCCATGATGGTAGATATCAGTGTAGAACGGGCCTTCAAAATGTTTATGGAATATACGCATTGGCGCGTAGATGCCACTCTTGTGAAAAGGTATTTTGAAAATTCCGCCAATACCATTACCTGGCTAGAAGAGATGGGCGTCCAGTTTGCTGGCGCATACAAATATTTTCCGAAATCTGAGCAGACCTGGCATATCGTAGCAGTGAACGGTGGCATTGGCCGCAATGGCGGTGCCATCATGAATAAAGCAATCATGGAATACGCACGTGAGCATGGGGTTGAGTTTTATCTTGAAACCCCTGCTCAGCGTATTCTTACAGATGGACAGGGCAAGGTCTGCGCAGTTATTGGCAGAGGGCCTGATGGTGAAGAAACTGAGTTCCGGTGCAAGGCTGTTGTTGTAGCTACGGGAGGTGCAGGTGATAATCCAGAGATGATTAAGGAGCGCACCGGCTATAGCTACAAGGAGGATATGTTCAATTTTGCAATCCCCGGACTCAAGGGTGACGGAATTCGTATGGCCTGCGAGGCAGGGGCTGCGACAACCGATATGACAGTTGAAATGATCTACATTCTGCCACATTCGGATACCGGTCCGGATAGTGTGCCTGCCGTACTGATGCAACCTAACCTGATGGTGAATCAACTCGGCAAACGTTTTATTAATGAGGAAGAAATGCAGAACAATACCTTCACCGGCAACGCCATCGCTATTCAAAAAGGGCGTGTAGGTTATTCCATTATTGATTCCACTATTCTAAAGGGGTATAAGCGCAATGGTCTTGATGTCATAAACTTTGTGCATGACCCGGATGATGTCAGTGATTTTGATGAGGTCGTAGAGGATTACATCCTTCAGGGCAATCCGGACATTATCAAAGCAGACAGCATTGAGGAGCTAGCTGAAAAACTTGGGATCGTTCCAGAGGCTTTGCTCGATACAGTTGATGAATACAACGATATGTGTGATAGAAGTGATGAGCTCTTCTTCAAAAACAAGACTTATATGAAGCCTGTTGTGAAGGCACCCTTCTATGCCGGATGCTTTCGTCCCAGCGCGTATGGCACACTTGGCGGTATAAAAATAAACGATAGAGCAGAAGTGCTGGATAAGGAATGGTTGCCTGTACCCGGTCTGTACGCTGCCGGTACAGATACCTGTACCATTTACGGGGACAGCTATATGTTTCTTTTACCCGGAAACACGATGGGTTATTGCTTGAATACGGGACGTTTTGCCGGTGAAAGTGCCGCTGAATATGTGAGAGCAGAGGAATAAACGATGAAGGACGAACAAGTGACACTGGTGATTGACGGAAAGACCGTATCTGTGCGTACAGGTGGAACGATTCTAGAAGCTGCACTATCAAACGGTATCTATATCCCGAACCTCTGTTACCATGAGAATCTTCGTCACACTGCCTCCTGCCGTCTCTGCATGGTGCGTCAGGAAGGGAAAAAGGGTGTCGTGGCTGCCTGTGCTGTAAAGGCGGAAGAAGGAATGGTCATTGACAGTAAGGATGCTCTCGCTGAAAACGTACGAAAGCTTTCTGTTGATTTAATGTTCAAAACACATCCAAGTGAGTGTACAGGCTGTCCAAAATTCGGACACTGCCAGTTCCAATCCATTTCCCAATTTGTCGGAGATACGGGGCGCCGCCTCCGGGCCAACCCGATCCGTATTGCTGAGGATGCCAGGAACCCGATTATTCTTCATGAAATGACCCGCTGTATTCTATGTGGAAGATGTGTGCGTGCATGTGAAGAGATGCGGGGTGTGGGAGCTATCCGCTTTGAGAAGGTTCAGGGCCGGTTGCAGGTTGTAGTAGATGGTAATTCCCTGCAGGATGCAGATTGCCGCTTTTGCAGTGCTTGTGTAGAGGTATGCCCCACAGGAGCTATTCGTGAACACGAGGCCATTACGCAGAAGATGACTGGAAAGTCCCGTTCAGATGCCCTGGTTCCATGCCGGGCGGCTTGTCCTGCCCATATTGATATACCCAAATATCTGCGGTTCATACGGGAAAAAAATTATCCGGCTGCGGCTGCCGTCATGCGCGAAAAAGTACCGTTTCCCCACGCGCTCGGGTACATATGCACCCATCGCTGCGAATTGGAGTGTAAACGTAATTTTCTCAATGAACCGGTGGCCATACGTGACCTGAAACGCCATGCCTGCGAGCATGATGACGGTAGTTGGAAAACTCGTTCTTTCCAAAAATCGGCCACTGGCAAAAAGGTCGCTATTATTGGTGCAGGTCCTGCTGGTCTGACGGCTGCCATGTACCTTGCAAAGCTAGGTCATGAGGTAACTATTTATGAAGAACGCCAAAAGGCTGGCGGTATGATGCAATACGGGATTCCACAGTATCGTCTTCCCCGGGAGATCGTTGACCGAGAAATCGGCATGATCCTGGAGTTGGGTGTGAAATTACAGACCGGTGTTCGGATTGAATTTCCTGCCTCCCTGATCTCAGAAGGATTTGACGCTGTTTTGGTAGCCGTAGGGGCTCATAAGGGAGCGCGTCTGCCACTGAAGGGCGCCGGGCTGGAAGGCGTATATACGAATATTGAATTTCTGCGCCAGACGGCAGAGGGGGAGGCTCCGACTGTCGGTAAGAACGTAATTATTCTGGGTGGGGGAAACGTTGCCTTGGACTGTGCAGGAATCGCAAAACGGTTTGGCGCGGAAACCGTTCATCTGGCTTGCCTTGAAAGCCGAAATAAGATGACCGCATCTCCTGAAGAGCTTCGCTGGGCTGAAGAAGAGGGAGTGCTGGTGCATAACAGCCGAACGTTTCTCGCCATTAACGGCAGCGACGACGGTAAAGTGAACGGGCTGCGGATGGCAGAAGTGAAAGGCTTCCAGTTTGATGAGAATGGCAGAAGTGTCATTGATCTTATACCTGGCAGCGAAACGATACTCCCGGTTGATACAGTGATTTTTGCAGTAGGTCAAGGACCTGATTTGGCAGAGGGCTGTGGGTTAGCCCTTGGTCGTGGCAGCCGCATTGTTGTCGAAGCGAATAGCTGTGCTTCAAGCATTCCCGGTATTTTCGCAGCCGGAGACTGTGTAACAGGCACAGATTCAGTTATTCGTGCCATAGCAGGTGCGCGCCTGGCTGCTTCAGAGATGGACCGGTTTCTCGGCGGGGACGGCAATATTGAGGAAAATCTTTCACCGGAGCAGGCGGTTTGCCCGAGAATTGGTGCAATTAAAGGCATGAGTGATAGAAAGCGAAAGAAAACACAGATTGTTGCACCAGAGGAGCGTTGCCAATGCTTTGATCCGATGGATCTGGGTTATTCTGAAGCGCAAGTACCGGATGAGGCGCAACGTTGTCTGCAGTGTGATCTGCGACTAGAAATAGCTGCGCAAAAATTTTGGAATGATTATTCGAGTGTTGCCAGAGGTGAATAAAGATGCCACATGAAGTCAGCCGAACTCCCCATTTTCTGTCGCCTTTCCCGTATGCTGAAGAGCCTGCTATTCAGGAGCTTTTGGAGAATAGGCTAGCAATTTCAGCTTCGGACGCGGCAGTAAGAATTAGAGCACTTGCATTGACGGATAAACAAGGAGTGCTTCTCGATGAACGTTTATCCGCAATCAATCCAGATGACGGGAGACCCGTATTAATCTGCTCTCTCGCACAGGAGTTAGATGGATTCACGGACTTTATTCTTGCGCATGTCGCGAGTCGAATAGCAGCAGGGCTGGCAATGGCTGCGAAGATTTGCATGGATTGTGAGATTCTGATCTATGCCGAGACAGAGGCGCAAGCTGAGATGTTGGCGGCACCGCTGCGTGAGATAGCTCCGGCCTCGCTTATATCAGTGAAGTACGGACCGGCTTCTCCTGTCCTGCGGGAAGAAACAGCATTATACAATGCCATAGACAATGGTGTAATACGTTGTGACTTATGGGTGAAAAGCTTCAGTGCCGAAGGCTGGCAAGGGAGACCTACCTTCCTGCTGGATGTGGAGACTGCGTACTGGATTTACGAAGGTGTAAGCAGTTCCCGCCGTCAGGAGAAATTAATAATGATTACAACAGATGAGAGAACCAGGGTTGTGGCAGTTGCACTTGGCACCCCTGTGTCTGCTCTGTTAGAGGAGCTTGAACTTGCGCCAGCCAAGCCCCTGCTGCTGGGTGGCATGCTCGGGCACTTCGCATCGGCTCCGGCCTTAACTTCGGAATTCATAAGCTATGATTCTGTTTATGACAGTATCCGAATCTTTACCGACAAGCACTGTATGGCAACTATCGCCAAAGGGTTACTTAGCGCTGCAGCGGAGACATCCTGTGGAAAATGTGTGATTTGCCGTGAGGGGAGCTGGCAACTCAAAGCAGTCTTCACTGATGTTACCGAAGGGCGAGCAAAAAAAGAGGATCTTGATTTAGTAACAGATATTGGCGAATTAATCGGAGCAGGATCTTTTTGCGCATTTGGAAGAAAAATGGTGGGGCCGGCGTTATCTGCTGTTGCCTGCTCCCGTCTTGATCTTGAAGCCCATATTGTACGCAAGACCTGTCCGGCTTCGGTGTGTACCCATTTTCTTGCCTATGTCATTGATCCGAAATTATGCAGCGGCTGCGGGGAATGTCTTGATGTCTGCCCGGAAAATGCAATCCAAGGGAAATCAGGCTATATCCATATGATCGATCCGGCGATTTGTGAAAAATGCGGAAGGTGTACGGAAGTCTGTGAAGAGAATGCGATTGTCACTGCATCTGGTCGCATCCGTGTCCCCAAACAGCTGACCAGGGTGGGCAGATTCAAGTAAGTAACAGAAAAATGGAAAGAGCATGCCATATCGGCTGCGGGTGCAGGAAAATGAGTAAGACATATTCTTTGTATTTTAAGCTTGTGTTGAATCTTCCCTCTGCGGCGGCGATGTCGCTTGCAGCTTCCCTGATGAATGAGGGGATTAATGGACGAACATGGGTGTTCACCCTGGTTGGTTTCTCGCTGGCTTGTCTTATTAACGATTTTATTCCCTTGATGAGGATTAGCGACTGGTTTACGGGGCTTTTTGCTCTAAAGAAGGATTTACTGGCGGGTCAATGTGTCGGCTGTCTGCTAATAAACTTCATTCCTGTAACTGTAATCAGCGGAGTGATGGCTCTGCTTGGCACATCAAACCTGTCAGGCTTTCTCACCTCATTTACTGGGAATTATCCGGTGCTTTATTTGGTTTCCTATCTAATGACCATGATCATGACACCTCTAGCCAAAGCTGCCGGGAATAAAGCATGCGCAAGAGTAACAGTCAGATAGAGGAAAGACACGATTACTTGGGAGAAGGGAATCGCCGTACATGAAAATATTAGAGAGAATACAGGGAATATCAGGCGGAATGATGCTGCTTCCTATGGGAATCGCTGCAATAATGCATACTTTTTATCCGAGAACCTTGATGGTTGGCAATCCGTCCACTGCTGTATTTTCGAATGCGGGAACGATGACGATCGTGGGAATTCTGCTAGTATTCTGTGGTATTCAGTTCAAACCTCAACAGCTTGTGACAACTCTGCGGCGGGGCGGCATACTAGTTGCGGTAAAACTTGTTCTTAGTGTTGTTTTTGGGATCGTTGTTATGAAGCTATTCGGTTTGGCGGGGTTTGGAGGAATCTCTACCCTGGCACTTGTGGCTTGCATCACTAGTTGCAATCCCGGCATGTACCTTGCGCTGATGGAGAATTACGGTGATGACACTGACATTTCTGCGTTTGCTCTGCTGAACCTTATCGGGCTACCGTTCATACCCGTCTGTATTCTTGGTTTCTCTTCCGGAAATGGGATTGACGCTCGAAGCATCATGGCTACTTTAATTCCATTTGTAGTCGGATTTCTTCTGGGTATGTTTGATCCTGCTGTTCGTAATTTTTCCAAATCAGGGACCTCACTTATGGTGCCTTTTCTGGGGTTTTGCCTTGGGGCGAATATCGATCTCAAGAGCGCACTCAGCTCATGTGGGCTGGGGCTGATTTTGTTCTTGATCTTTACCTTGATTAATAACATCCCCATGTTGTTAGTTGACCGATTCTGTCTGAAACAAGACGGGCATGCTTCTGCGGCGATTTGTTGTGTAGCCGGGTTATCCATAACGGTACCTCAACTTATGGCAGAGGTCGATCAGGCATATCTGCCTTATGTTGAGAGTGCCCGCGCACAAATTGCATTCGCAGTTGTTGCCAGTGCAATTGTCACTCCAGTTCTTGTGAAAAAGCTGAAACGATCTCGTGGATCAGTTTCTGAAAATATGCTTAACAAATTCGAATTGTAGGAGGCTACTAATGAAAATTTTAGGGATCAGTTGCGGAAGAAGAATGAGCAATTCAGAAATCCTTGTTAAAGAAGCTTTAATGGGTGCTGAGGAGCTTGGGGCCGAAGTAGAACTTGTGCGTCTTAATGATTTACATATTAAACCTTGCACCGGTTGTAATGCTTGTGTAGTGAGTCTGCTTGAAAAGTGTGGCTCAGGAGACTGTGTGATAAAGAATGATGACTATGGATTTATTGATGAAAAATTAATGGAATGCGACGGATTAATCTTGAGCTCAGCCATTTATGAAAAGAGTCCTAACGGATTATTGAAGATTCTGAATGACCGGATGGGGCCTTCTCATGACATTGCTTTCCGGATGATTGCCAAGAAGCAACGCGAGGAAAGAGGGATTACTACCGGCAAAGGCCCGGATGAAAGAAGCTTTAAAACTAGAGTAGCTTCTCTTATTGCTGTAGGAGGAAGTGAGTGGGACACACTCGCATTGCCGATGCTCCACCTTTTTACGTTGCCGATGCAAATTAATGTAATAGATAAAATGCTGGTCAATTGGGTTGGCTTACCTGGAGCAGTTGTGTTCAGGGAGGAAGAACTTAAGAGAGCAAGACAATCCGGTCGTCATGTGGCTGAAACACTCATGAATCCAGAAACGGAAGCGAAGTATATTGGCGAACCTGGTTTATGTCCAATCTGTCATTCCAAACTCATAGAAATCAGAAATCATGATGATAATTATCCAGCAATATGTGGAATTTGCGGGGTCAGGGGGACTCTGGAGGTGGAAGACGGAAAAGTAAGATTTGATATCGCCGAGGAAGATAGAGCACATTCCCATGTTCTAATCTCCGGAAAGCTTGGCCACGCAGATGAATTATATCAAGTTTCTTTAAAACGTAATCCAAAGGCTGACGAATTGCCAGAACGGTTGAAGAAGTACAAAAATTATTTAGCTTATTCCAGACCTGAACGGGATTAATGCTCTCAAGAGTATTACTAGTCTTCTAGTGAAAGGAGTTCATTTATGATTGAATTACCACGAATTAACGATCTCGGATTTTTTGAAATTCGACTGGAGTCTATTGGAGGCTTGGGAGCTAACCTGGCGGGTAAAATGCTCGCAGAAGCGGGAGTCGTCGGAGCGGGGCTGAACGGCGTAAGCTTCTCGTCTTATGGATCAGAGAAAAAGGGCTCTGCTGTAAAGGCCCACATCCGGTTCTGTGATTTAAACACGCATATCCGTGATACTTCGCCGGTAGAGCGTCCCCATGTGGTTGGGGTGTTCCACGAAGCGCTTGTCAAGACCGTTAATGTCACCAGCGGGATTAATGAAGACAGCACTGTTCTTGTGAACTCGGCCAAGACGCCGGAAGAACTCAAAGAGCTGTTGAAGATGAAAGCCGGAACCATTGCTGTGATCGACGCGACAAGCATCGCACTGAAAGAGAAAAACCGTGTAAACATGGCGATGCTGGGTGCCCTGTTCCGGCTCTGCCCATTCCTGGATACTGAAACGATGAAGGGCGTTATTGAGAAATCGCTCGGCAAAAAATATCCGCAGGCTGTACAATCGGCTATTACGACTTTTGAGCGCGGCTACAATGAAGTGAAGTTTATGCACTTCGAGCTGGAGGCAGGGGACAGCATGCCTGAATATGTGCGTTCCGACATTTCGCCGTTTGGCTATGAAACTCAGCCTATAGGCGGTACGATCATCAATCCGGGAAGCAGCTTTCTCAAGAACCTGAGCATTTCCCGTTCCGGAATGATTCCGGCTTATGAAAATGAGTCCTGCATTAACTGTGCACAGTGTGACACCGTCTGCCCTGACCAGTGTTTTGTGTGGGAAGAACGGCTTGACCGCAAGGGGCGCTCACAGATGTTCCTGCGGGGCATCGATTATCAATATTGCAAGGGTTGCCTGAAATGCGTAGGCGCCTGCCCGACCTCGGCACTCTCAAGCATGCGCGAGAAGGAAGGCTATGCCGACAGCCATACGGTGCATCATCCATTCGATCTCATCACGCAAGCGTAAATCTGGTTAGAAAGGCGGAATGAACAATGGCTATTGATTATGAAAAAGAAATAGGTTCTGCCAAAGTAGAACAGAAATTCCTATATGAATCAGGCAATGAGATGGCGGCCTATGCTGCGCATCAGATCAACTATCATGTCATGGGGTATTTCCCGATCTCGCCATCGACAGAGGTTTCCCAATTCCTCGATACGATGAAAGCCAGCGGCCAGCATGACATTATGCTCGTGCCCTCAGATGGTGAGCACAGCTCGGCAGGTATCTGTTATGGCGCTTCTACAGCCGGCGGACGCGTATTTAACGCCACCAGTGCGCAAGGCTACATGTACATGCTTGAGCAGCTGCCTGTACAAGCCGGTACGCGGATGCCCATGGTTATGAACCTGATTTGCCGCTCCATCTCCGGACCGCTGAACATTCACGGGGACCACTCCGATTTGTATTTTGCACTCAATACCGGCTGGCCGATTCTGATGTGCCGTGACCCGCAGTCGGTCTACGACATGAATCTGATGGCACTGAAGCTGGCTGAGCATGTCAAAGTCCGCCTGCCGGTTATGGTAGCTTCGGACGGATATTTCACTTCTCACCAGAAGCGCCGCGTACAGGCTTTTGCGCACCGCGCAGATGTGCATAAATTCGTAGGCGAACAGCCGCCAGCCGGCTCAACCGATACCCTTGACCGCAACAATCCGGTTACTGTTGGTCCTTACATGAATGAACCGGATTATATCAATAATCGCTATCAGCAGTCTGTGGCCATGTACAATGCCGGTGAAGTGTTCGAAGAGATCGCTCAGGAATTTGCTGATCTGACCGGACGCCATTATGAGGTGATTGAGCAGTACCGGATGGGGGATGCCGATGTGGCTGTCTTCCTGATGAATTCCGCGTCCGAGATCATTAAGGATGTTGTGGATCAGTTGCGACTGCAGGGAGTCAAAGCCGGAGCGATTTCACCGAACATGATCCGTCCGTTCCCGCAGAAGCAGATCGCGGAAGCACTGAAGAATGTCAAAGCCATTACTGTTGGTGACCGTGCGGATTCCTTCGGCGGACACGGCGGCAACATGGTTAACGAAATCAAGGCAGCGCTGTTCACTTACGGGAATACAACGACTAAAGTCATCAGCCGGATTTACGGATTAGGCGGCAAGGACTTCTATGCTGAAGATGGCCATCATTTCTTCCAGCTGGCGTTGGATGCTGTTGTTGCTGACCGTGTTGAAGTACCGTTTGATTACTACGGCCACAATCCTGGTGAACCGGAAAAGGCACCGCAGCGCCTGCTTAAGCCGATGAATTTCGATTTGTTGAAGACGGGCCTCATTACTGTTACTAAAAATGAAGAAACCGGAAAGCTGGCCGTGAAGATTCCCCCGATCCGCAGTTTGATGAAGAAACCAAGACGCCTGGCTCCGGGTCACGGCACATGCCCGGGCTGCGGGATTTTCTCGGGTCTTGAGCTGTTCTTCAGGGGAATTGAAGGAGATATCGTTGCGCTGTACCATACAGGATGCGCAATGGTTACAACAACCGGCTATCCTTATTCGTCGCACAAGTCAACGTTCATCCATAACCTTTTCCAGAACGGTGCGGCTACGTTGTCCGGGGTGGTAGAAATGTTCTGGGAACGCAAACGCCGCGGAGAGCTGGATGGACTGGGCCTGAGGAATGACTTTACTTTCGTTATGGTAACAGGCGACGGAGGTATGGATATCGGGATGGGACCAGCCATTGGTGCTGCACTGCGCGGACATAAAATGATTATCATCGAGTATGATAATGAAGGTTATATGAACACTGGTGCACAGCAGTCTTATTCAACACCGCTCGGTCACCGGACTTCTACTTCAAGCATCGGCAAGACCCAGCAGGGTAAAGTCACCCAGCATAAAGATACTGCCCAGATCATGGCAGCCACTAATATTCCTTATGTATTCACCGGCTGTGAAGCCTATCCGCAGGATCTGCTCAAAAAAGCAGCTAAGGCCCAATGGTACGCGCAGAATGAAGGTCTGGTCTACGGCAAGATTCTGATTGCCTGCCCGTTGAATTGGATGACCGAAGACAAGGATGGGACGGATATTGTATCCTTGGCGGTGGAATCCTGCTTCTTCCCGCTGTATGAAGTGGAACAAGGCACAACGACCATTACGTACAATCCGGAGAACAAGGACAAACGTATTGAAGTCTCTGCCTGGCTGAAGACGATGGGTAAGACCCGCCATCTGCTCAAGCCTGAGAACGAACCGGCTCTGCGCAGCTTTGAGAGCGAAGTTCAGCGCCGCTGGAGTCGTCTCAAAGCGAAACACGAGCATTCTGAATTGTAAATATAGTTTTTTAAACATTACACTTATCGATATTTTGATTCGGAAGTGGATGATTTGCTCAAGGGAGTATATCTGAAGATCGAGAAGAGCGGATACAGCGGGAGATAGCGAAGGAGCTGGGGATCTCACGGAGTTATGTTTCGAGAGTGAATTTAAGAAACAAAGTCTGGGAATAGATTAATACCTGTGAGGACAGGGGATTCGTCGGTTTACGTTACTTTATTCTTAAGTTCAACTTATATAGTGTAGAAGTTAAAAATCATGATAAAGAAGCAACTTATCTGCGGATAAGTTGCTTTTTGGCGATACGTCATTCTTTAGCTAATTCGGCTTTTTTATTATTCAGAGCGGTTCTGCTCAATCATTAGGTTGTACCTCTTCACAAGCAGCTTGTTGAAAAAATAAAAACATAACCCGTTAAGGAATCCTATTACGGTTGAACTGAATGCCGAGATTAGATATCCTTCATTTTCTACATTTGAAACAAGGTTAATGACAATAATTGAAAGAATTAGACTGAAAGCAAAACCTCCCAAGGAGAAATATAACAAATTGAGTAGAAAAACTCCTCTTCGCTTCTTAATCAAGCTTTCAATAAAATCATTTAAATAGATAATAAGTAAAATACCATAAACTAATAATAGGGCAATAAGCCCATAGAAACCAGCAGGTGGTGGCTTATCCGCAAGAGCAAAAAAGATGACAGTCCAAAAAAAGAAGAATGTGAAGAAATTTATCGTTTTAATTTTTTTTAACAGCTTCAGGTCCATAACATTGGTAAACCTCGCTTTTTAGTTTTTTAACAAGGGAACTGTTTATTCTATTATTACCTGTCTATTTTATCAAAACAACATAATTATTTCTGAAATAGATTCATTTTTTTAAAACATTTTCATGAATTTGCAAAATTAAGTGATGAATTAATTTCAGTTTATTCAAAACTTGTGTAAATATTGTAATTCTTTTCTGAAAAAATTGTAAATGTTTCAGAAAAAAATGGGAGTATAGTGTGATAGTACAAAAAAACAGCTGACTGTATTTCTATTCTCCGCATCATTGGTTTTAGTATTCAGAGAGTATAGCTTTTCATTATTTTCAGGAAGGATTTGATTAATGATGAGTAAAAGTAATTTTTTTAGATTTGAGCGTAAAAATGATGATTTTCCGTTCTACAGTGAACTGCAATCCCCTACTCTAAATTTGAAAACCAGCCTAATATTTCTGATAGCTGTTGCTGCAGGTTTTGCATTGTTTCTTATTGGGTTTGGAGGTACTTATGGACATCCTTTTATAAATGTGATTTTCCCATTAGCAGCAGTTATCTTTGTTGCACGGAGTCAGTGGACATTACTTTTCAGAAAATTAGTTGCTAAAGATATTATATTAATTCTTGGGACGTACATTGTAAATCTTATTGTGACCTATGGTGTTGGTTTTATTATTACGAAATTATTTAATTTTAGTGCAAATCCAGTGAGTGAAGGATTCAATGGTAATTTTTCCGATACAATTACGACGTTCCTGACAATGCTCCCGATGCTTTTTGGAGAAGAATTAATAACGATCCTTCCATTCTTAGTCATTTTGTACTTAGGAGTAAAAAAACTTAAACTGAACAGAAAGTCTGCGATTATCTTAGCGTGGATTGTAGTATCCATTATTTTTGGCGCATACCATTTACCAACTTATAATTGGAATATTGCACAAGCCATTCTCGGTATCGGCATTGTACGGATTGTTCTGCTCTATCCATACATTAAGACTAAAAACATTTGGACATCGTTTATAGTGCATGTGCTAAATGACTGGACACTTTTTGGATTTGCCTTAATGGTTTCAATGCATCATTGATTAGCGAATTCCATGTAAAAATTGTAATCTTTTTCTGAAAATACTGTAAACCATCCGGGAAATGACGGGATTATAGTGTGATAGTAAGAAAATGACTAAAAGGAGATCTTCAAAATGGAAACTCAAGTTAAAAAATTCACAACTAAAAAGCGGATGTCCGTACTTCTATTGTCAGCAGCACTGGCTGCAGTTGGCACAGCGGCGGCTTTACCCGTGTCTGTCGGATCAGTTCATGCTGCAGCCACTACTGCAACAATAACCTCCAGGGTGAATGTCCAGGTTAAAGGTAAAGCAATCGGGACTCAGGCTTACCTAAGCCCATTAGGTAATACACTCATTCCGCTTAAAGACGCAGCGCAAGCATTAGGCGCAGCTGTTAAATACGATAACAAAAATCATAGTGTAGAGCTTACCCTGGGAGAGAATACTGTAAATTATTCATTGGATATCGACAGTGCACTTGTAAAGTTAAATGGAAGCGGTCTGGGACAAAGATACGAAGCTCAGGTAATCGGAGGAACTTCTTTTGTTGCAGTGCAAGCCTTGGTTGAACCTTTCGGATATTTGGCCCAATGGAACGGACAAACCCGTACTGTCAATATCACGAATGCAGGAATGAATGAACTGACTATAACTGCCGGTAAACTCCAGTCTTCTAATTCCCATAAGGATGTAACCATCAATATCGTATATCCAGTTGTATCGCAGCTTGCGAATCAAAATGCCGAAGCGGCAATTAATAAAGCGGTGAAAGCTCAGGCACAGAAGTTTCTAGATGCCTCGGAAAAACAACTGGCTAAGTCTGGTGCTCCAGCGGAAGGAGCGACATACGATTTCGAACTGGCCTACAAGGTGACTTACAATCAAAATGGAGTGATTAGCTTCCTGCTTACCAATTATCAATACCTCGGCGGAGCTCATGGAGGCGGCTCACAAACAGGTCTTACTTACTCTCTGCAGGATGGTAGGACAATGAAGCTGGGAGATTTGCTGAAATCCAACAGCAATTACAGTCAGGTTATTAAGAAATCACTTCAAGAACAAGTCCAAAAAGGTACTGAGTCTTCTATCTACTCTATTGACCTGTTCAATAAGTTAACTAAAGATTCTAATGCATACCTGGATAACTTCTACTTGACTAATGCAGGATTCACTGTGTTTTTTGTTCCAGGTGATATAGCAGAAAGTGTTGTAGGCAGTCCTGAATTCAAATTCACATGGGCTCAGTTCCTTTCGAATAATGCGGATCCGTTCGCTGCTTATTAGGTCGGTTTTTGACTTCAATCGTTTTTTTTCATCGTTACTTTATCACAAAAGAGTTTTTTTAAAAGCAACTTGCCAACTGGGAAGTTGCTTTTTTTGTTGAGTTAAGTAGGGGGACTAAATGATTGCCTAGCATTCAAAATTGACCATGTACCGGAAACTTGCGGAGCCGCGACCACTCCTGCTGCAGTTTTTTAATAGGAATGGAAATGAGAGGGGGCTATTCCGGGGAGATTTATATAAATTCAAAGATAAAATCCTATATGAGATAGAAACAATCCTTTTTGCGGTAGTTGCTAGCCAACATGTCTTATAGACTAGTTAATGCAGGGAGTCCCGTATAATTTTTGAACGAGGACTTTGCATATTCAGTCAAAAGAAGGAGAGAAAATTCATATTATGAACACAGTAACACAGATAAACAACAGCAAAGACAAGCAGACGCATTTTATTCTCAACGGTAATCTATGGAATATTATGGTCCAGTTATCATGGCCCGCTATCATCGCAATGGTCCTCTATGGCTTAAATGCGGTTATTGCCGCTGTATTTGTGGGAAGGTTTGTCGGAGAGGAAGCACTGGCTGGGGTTTCGGTAGCTTATCCATTAACCCAGATCAGCTTGGGACTGGGCTCCTTGATTGGGGTGGGTGCCGGTTCTGCTTTAAGTTTAGCCCTCGGCAGGCAGGACAAAGAAATGCAGAAGCGTTTGATGGGGAATGTTAATTATCTGTCCATCCTTGTAACGCTTGTCTATATGGTATTGGGTTTGCTTTTCTCTACACAGCTGGTGCGAATCATGGGAGGAGAAGGGGAAACTCTGGCTCTTGGAGACAGCTATTTTAGAATTACGGTGATTGGTTCATTTTTCTGGATTTATGGACTGGCTGCCAACATGATTGTACGTGCCGAAGGGAAAATGAAATCGGCAGCCGTGGTAATGGGTATTGGACTGGCAGTTGATGTATTGTCCAATTATATTCTGGTAGCCTGGCTGGATTTTGGAGTAGAGGGAGCTGCCTGGGCTACAAATATCGGGATGCTGGTCTACACCTTGCTGGGATGGATTTATTTTGGCAAAGGATTTGCCTCATTCCGAACGAATGTCTTTGCAATCTATCGGGATGCTGCCACAATCAAATCCATAATTGGTCTGGGAATGTCCTCTTTCATTATGAACTTTATGAATCTGGTACAGGCTGTTGTAGTATTTAATGCACTGTCGAGATACGGGACTACAGCAGATATTGCATTTTATGGAGTGGTTTTTCGTGTATTCACCTTCCTGTTGACGCCGATATTCGGATTAATGCGCGCCTTGCAGCCAGTCATCGGCATAAATTTTGGAGCAGAACAGTATGAGCGCGCCATCAAAGCCTATAAAATATTCACACTCGTTTCCATGCTGCTGACTTTGCCTTTCTGGATAATTTCCATGATCTCGCCGGCTTCCATTCTGGGGCTAATGCTGCCGGATCAAATCTTTAAGACCAGCGAAATGTTATATTTCCGGTTGAACATGGCGGTTCTGCCATTATTGTCGCTCATTTTTATGGCCATGACCTTTTTCCCTGCGATTAATAAAGGGAAACCGGCGGCCGTTATCGGCATCACCAGACAACTTGTTTTTTATGTGCCAGTGATGCTTGTTTTGCCAAGATGGTTAGGCGTCTCCGGAGTATATTGGGGTTCGCTTGTAATTGATTCTGTGGTTGTAGTGTGGACGGTAATCCTGGTAACTAAGGAATTCAGCCGGCTCAGAGCTAAGTCCAAGCTAGCCAGGACTTACAATATGTGAAGGCAAGATGCTGGAACTTCTGCTTTGCCTGGAGGGCCGATTTAATAGATAAACCCTAAAAGAGCCTTGGAATTATAAAGGCTCTTTTAGGTGCTACTGGTTGACATTATAAACAAAAAGAAAGTATGATATTTTAAATCGTAATAATTACGAATAAAAACAATGTGCATTTGAATTGATTTGTGGATAATGAATGGTCACAAGCGGACTCTATCGTTCCTCACGAGGACTTCGAGCGGCAATTAGAGCAGGTTGAACTGGATTCAGAAAGGATCTTTTGGATTTCTTGAAAATAACCATTTTAAAGGAGCTTCAATAAATAATGAATAAAAGCAGTACCAATCAACGTCTACCCAGAGCAAAAGGGATTGATATGGGTACCTATTATACACCCAAAGAATGTGCCAAAAAGGTTAGACATCTCGTCCTACCCGATATGAATCGAAAGATTGTCGAAGAATTCATCACAATCCTAGGTATGAGGGAAAGATTTGAAGAACATCGAGTTCCCATTCCCAATAAAGTGGTTATGTATGGTCCACCGGGCACAGGGAAAACACTGACGGCATTTTATATGGCTCAAATGCTGGAGCTTCCACTTATCCTGGTTCGACTTGATGCAATTATTCACAGTCATTTGGGCGAGACTGGAAGTAATATCCGGAAAATATTTGAGTATGCCAAAGCATCTCCTTGTGTTCTTTTCCTGGATGAGTTTGATGCCATTGCAAGAACACGGGAGAGTAATGACGAGGTTAAAGAAATGGCTCGTGCGGTGAATACACTGCTGCAATGTCTCGATGATTTTGGTGACAATAGCATTTTTGTAGCAGCGACGAACCTAGAAAATGAACTGGATAGAGCTATTTGGAGAAGGTTTGATACAAAAATGATTTATGCTAACCCGGATGAATCAAGTAGGCGTCAATATGTCGAACTGTTAATTAATGACTTTGAAAGTGAAGCTGGGCTGCTGGAGGACACATGCGAACGTCTTTCCGGTTGCAGTTTTGCTGATATTGAACAAATTGTCCTGAAAGCGAAACGTAAGGCGATCATAGAGCATTGTCTGCTAAAAAGTGAGCATATTGTTCTTTCTTATGAAGAATACAATCCTTCCTTGAACTAATTGTGGGATTATAAATACAGGAAATTGTAATTGGAACAATTCAACGAAAAAAAAGAACCCCAGCGACGGAATTTTTAATCGCTTGGGTTCTTTTTAAATTCATCAACTGATATTAGGTGTAGATTCTCTTAGGATGAGTTTGGTATAAATATGAGAAACCTGATAGGGTTGCTTCGGATCATGAATTCGGGAAAGTAGCATTTCAGCTGCTTTGACACCCATCTGATTACTATAAATATGAACAGTGGTAAGATGGGGTTCTACAATGCTTGATTCAGGACCATTATCAAAACCACAAATGACGAGGTCATTAGGAATAGAAAGCATATTTTTGAGTGACTTCATAAAGGTAACCGCAATATAATCGTTAGCACACACGAAAGCAGAAGGAAGCTCATTGATTTGGCTCAGCCTAGTATCTGCCCACTCCGGACTCGAAAAAAACAGTCGGTCGTCATCGAGAATACATTGTGAGAGATCAAGCTGAATCCCACATTCTATCAAAGCGCGATTAAAGCCCACCCATCTTTCGTTAAAACTCCTACAGTGATTATAGTCCCCGATGAACCCCAGTGATGTGTAACCGCCATCAATTAACTTTTTTGTAAGTTGATATGTGCTGTGTTCATTTTCCATGAGAAGTACATCTGCTTGGAATTCAGGGTAGCAGATATCGGCAGAGCAGTCGATGAAAATAGTTGGAATGCCTAGACTTGTAATCAGCTTACTATATTCGGAATTGAACAACTCAATACAAATAATTCCGTCTACATTGGCGACATCAAAATTATTTGGAAGAGACAAGGACTCCTGATCAATGTCTCTTATAATGTGCATGGATAAATTATATCCTTCCGCGCTGATTCGTTTCTCCATGCCACTGATCAGTTTCGATCCAAAGTGGGAAGTGTTAGGTAAGTTTTCTGTTAATAAAGCGATGTTTCCAGAGTTTCTTGGTTGAACACTCTCGGTGTCCATAAAAGCAAATTGTTTATATTTTAACTCTATCGCTTTCTTTATAACCTTGTTTCTGGTTTCATCAGGTATACCATTCGTTCCATTTAAGGCTTTGGAAGCTGTATTTCTGGAGATTCCTAAAGCATCCGCGATGTCTTGTATGGTTACTTTTTCCCTGGCCATCTATGTAATTCACCTCTATATTCTTGTTCTTAACCTTCGCCACAAATAGTGTACTATTTGTCATGATTCCAACTCTCTTTAATGTATATTAGTTTACTCAAAATAGCAATATAATATTTACAAATGCACAATTTAGTTTACATTTTACCAGTGGGTAAGTGTGCGAAAAAGGTATTATTCTTTTCATCTTCATGAGAATATGTTGACTTTAAAGTATACAATCCTATTTAAATTGGCTGTATTTGTAATTTTGTAAAATTTAAAGCGTCATTTATGAACAAAGTATTTTGTCATATGCACATAAATATTTTTACAAAATGTATTGACGAACGATTAAGTGTTTGGTAAATTGTAAAAGCAGCAGGACATAAGCCAATTGAAAGCCCTTACTGCATCAAGATATAAACATTGATAAGAACGGAGGTAAAGGCATTGCAAAACCTAATAGAAGCTGAACACAGAACAATGGTGCCCAAACATAAGAGCTCCTTACTAGACTATCTAAAGAAATACTACTTTCTTTATATTTTGCTCGCACCAGCTGTGATCCTGACCCTGATTTTTAAATACGGTCCTATGTATGGTGCGATTATCGCCTTTAAAGATTTCAGCCCAATCAAAGGGATTATGGGGAGTGAATGGGTAGGCTTGTACAACTTCGAGAAATTCCTGTCATCCCCCAACTTCGAAGTTATCTTTATGAATACGCTTAAATTAAGTTTTTTCGGATTAATTCTGAGTTTTCCAATTCCAATCCTGCTTGCGTTGATGTTAAATCAAATTCGCCGTGCAGGCGTCAAAAAGAACATTCAGTTGTTCTTGTATGCACCTAACTTTATTTCTGTTGTCGTTGTGGTCGGGATGTTGTTTATCTTCTTGTCCCCAACGGGACCGATTAACCAGTTTTTTACGTGGCTTACAGGTGAACCAATCATGTTCATGTCTCGTCCGGAGTACTTCCGTTCGATCTACATTCTTTCTGATATTTGGACCGGAGCCGGTTGGGCATCCATTATTTATGTAGCAGCACTTGCTAATGTCGATCCTGAGTTACATAATGCAGCCAATCTTGACGGCGCTAATCTTCTACAAAGAATACGCCATATCGATTTGCCAACCATTCGTCCAATTATGGCTATCGTATTTATCCTTGCAGCTGGTGGGATTATGTCCATTGGTTTCGAAAAAGCCTATCTCATGCAAACGGCGATGAACTTGCCAACCTCAGAAATCATTCCGACTTACGTTTATAAAATTGGTTTGCAGTCGGGCGATTATGCCTATTCAGCCGCAGTAGGGTTGTTTAACTCTATCATCAACATCGTCTTGCTCGTCACCGTTAACTTCACCGTGAAGAAACTGAATGAGGGCGAAGGTCTTTACTAAGAAAGGAGCAACAAGCTATGCCCATTAAACATTCCGGATTAGATCGCTTTATCGTCGTGCTGAACGCGATCTTCCTGACACTGGCCGTACTTATCATTGTACTTCCTTTGATTTATGTAGTGATTGCATCTTTTATGGATCCATCAGTTCTGCTCAGTAAAGGATTATCATTCAACCTTTCGGACTGGTCATTAGAAGGGTATATAAAAATTCTTTCTAATCCGGCCATGATCCGAGGTTTTGGAAACTCTGTTTTATACTCTGTTTCATTTGCTATGCTTACCGTTCTCGTCTCAATCTGTGCAGGGTACGCACTGTCTGATGACAGGCTCAAAGGAAAAGGATTCTTCATGACCTTGTTTATTATCACCATGTTCTTTGGGGGTGGGCTTATACCTACATACCTGCTCGTTAAGAACCTTGGTCTGCTTGATACAGTCTGGGCGGTGATTATTCCAGGGGCAGTCAATGTATGGAACATCATTCTCTCTAGAACTTTCTTCAAAGGAGTACCGAATGAAATGAAGGAAGCCGCTAATGTCGACGGAGCTTCGGAGATGCGGATTTTCTTCAGTGTCGTATTACCGCTCTCCAAACCGATTGTTTTCGTGCTCGCTCTTTATGCTTTTGTGGGCCAGTGGAATTCCTACTTTGACGCCATGATCTATTTAGATAATCCGAATCTTCATCCACTGCAGCTCGTGTTGCGGTCCATCTTGATCCAGAATCAGGTAGATCCGGGCATGATCAGCGATCAACTCGCCATGGCGGAAATGAAACGATTGTCTGAAATCATCAAGTACGCTGCCATTGTTGTTTCCAGTTTGCCACTTATTGTTATGTATCCGTTCTTCCAGAAGTACTTTGAAAAAGGTGTTATGGTCGGTTCCCTTAAGTAGGAAACAGGCTGCACATAGATAAAGATTAATTCATTCATATCTAATTTGGAGGTCATACCCTATGAAAAGAATTAAGAAATCAAGAGTATCAACGAAAGTAGCTTCTGCATCTGTACTTGCTTCGTTTATGTTCCTTACTGCATGCGGTGGCGGAGGAGGAGGGGGAAGTGCAGCTAGTAAAGAACAGGACGCCAGCGGTAAAGTAACTTTGAACTTTATTACGCAAAGCTCTCCACTTGCACCCGTTGATCCAAATGAAAAACTGATTAATAAGCGTCTTGAAGAAAAGACGAATGTTCATATTAATTGGAAGAATTTCACGAAAGACGTATTTGTTGAAAAAAGAAACTTGGCTGTGGCAAGCGGCGATCTTCCTGATGCAATTTTTAATGCGGACTATAGCGACTATGAGCTGCTCAAGCTTGCTAAAGATGGTGCCATTATTCCGCTGAATGAGCTTATCGAGAACAATATGCCCAACTTCAAAAAGGTGCTGGAAGAAGCACCGGAATACAAGAGTATGATTACGGCACCAGACGGTAATATTTATGCCTTTCCGTGGATCGAAGAGCTGGGCAATGGCAAAGAAAGAATCCAGGCGGTAGACAGTATGCCTTGGATCAATGTGGAATGGCTTGAGAAGCTGGGCCTTGATATGCCTACAACAACAGAAGAATTAAAAGAAGTATTAATTGCCTTCAAGACAAAAGATCCAAATGGCAATGGTAAGGCTGACGAAATTCCTTTGTCCTTTATTAACAAGCCTGGAGCAGAAGATCTGGTTTTCCTATTTGCTTCATTCGGATTGGGGGAGAACCCCGACCACGCGGTTGTAAGCAATGATGGGAAGGTAATATTTACGGCGGCACAAGATGATTACAAAGAAGCCGTTTCTTTTATTAACGAGCTGTATAAAGAAGGACTCATTGATATTGAAGCCTATACACAGGACTGGAGTACTTACCTTGCAAAAGGGAAGGATCAGAGATACGGACTTTACTTCTCATGGGATAAAGCCAACATCACTGGAGCAAATGACATTTACGAGGTTATGCCTCCACTTGCTGGACCAGATGGTGAAGTTAACGTAACAAGAACGAATGCGCTTGGTTTGGGCAGAGGTAAGATGGTTGTCACTAGCGCCAATAAGAACTTAGAAACGACAGCAAAATGGGTTGATCAACTCTACGATCCGATTCAATCTGTACAGAACAACTGGGGAACGTATGGAGACGATAAACAGCAAAATATTTTCGAATTTGATAAAGAAAAAGAAATGCTGAAGCATTTGCCGCTGGAGGGTGCAGCTCCTGTAGAACTACGTGAGAAAACAAGTGTCGGTGGACCCTTAGCTATCCTTGATTCCTATTATGGCAAATACACAACCATGCCGGATGATGCCAAAGGCAGAATGGATATTATCAAGAACATCATGGCGCCTAAAATGAAAGCAGAAAACGTAATGCCGAGTGTATTCCATTCTATTCAAGAGCTTGATCGCCTTACGACAATTGAGACGGATCTATTTGCCTACGTGCTTAGAATGCGTACTGAATGGTACCAAAATGGTAAAGTCGAAGCGCAGTGGGATGAATATTTGAAAGAATTGGACCGTCTGGGCCTGCAAGAATGGCTTGAAATTAAACAAGGCGGCTATGACAGAGCAAGCAAATAATAAACTATAAATAATATGCGGTAAATGCCGTGTTCGGGAGTAAAGGAGAAAACAATAATGTCTACGATTGCGAAACAAAATTACCGCGGAGTGTATCATTTTTCCCCTAAGGAAAAGTGGATGAATGATCCAAACGGAATGGTTTATTTTGAGGATGAATATCATTTGTTTTTTCAGCACCATCCAGGTGGAATGACTATGGGCGCTATGCACTGGGGCCATGCGGTCAGCAAGGATCTGGTTACATGGGAGGAGCTGCCTATCGCTCTTGCTCCAGATGAGTTAGGTATGATTTTTTCCGGCAGTGCCGTAGTTGACTGGAATAATACGACTGGATTTTTTGAAGATGAACCAGGTCTAGTAGCGATTTTTACACACCATTTGGATATGCCGGAAGGCAAGCCAGCCATTCAGCGTCAAAGCTTGGCTTATAGTAAGGATAACGGAAGAACCTGGACGAAATATGATGGAAACCCGGTACTTGAACATGATACATTCATTGATTTCCGTGACCCAAAAGTATTTTGGAATAAAGATACTAATCAATGGGTGATGATTGTAGCTTGTGGCCAAACGGTGTGTCTATATCATTCTCCTGATCTGATGAACTGGACTTTTGCCAGTGAATTCGGAGAAGGAATCGGTTCTCATGACGGGGTATGGGAATGCCCGGACTTGTTCCCGCTAGCCATTGATGGCGATCCTTCGAACACGAAATGGGTGATGCTAGTGAGCATCGGTGCGGATCCCGCTTTTGTGGAAGGATCAAGAACACAGTATTTTACAGGGGATTTTGATGGAGAAGTGTTCACGCCAGATGAAGATTCGATAAAAGTTCGCTGGCTTGATTATGGAAGAGATAACTATGCAGGTGTAAGCTGGTCCGATATACCGGCGGAAGATGGAAGAAGACTATTTATCGGCTGGATGAGCAACTGGATGTATGCTAACAAGACGCCAGCAGAAGAATTCCGTGGCGCGATGACAATTGCAAGAGAACTTCAGCTCGAATCAAGACAAGGGGGAACCTTTCTTGTGCAGAAGCCGGTACAAGAGTTGGAATCAGCTCGTGTACAAGTCCTTTCTATAAAAAATGCAACGGTGCAAGAAATCAATACTCTTCTTAAAGAGATTCACTTGGAATCTTATGAGATTATAGCTGAGTTCGCTCGGGGTAAATCTGTAGGTTTCAAGGTAAGAGTTGGTGCGGATGAACAAACAGTGATCGGTATCAACGGTGAGACAGAGGAACTTTATGTAGACCGGAAGGCTTCGGGCCAGCATGATTTCCATGAACATTTCGTAGGACATCATTCAGCCAAACTCGCAGCGCTTGATGAGTCAAATGATCTCCGTATTTATGTGGATCGCTCTTCCGTTGAGGCGTTTAGTAATGGAGGTCAGGCAGTGATTACGGATCTTATATTCCCTGGACTAGAATCTAAAGGTATTGCTGTGTTTGCAGAAAATGAGAATGACTTGCTGATTTCCCTGGATATCTATGAGCTTACTCTCTCTGCTGAGCAAGACAAGAATTAGTCACCGAGAGGAGTCTTGTATATGCGTATAGGAGCGATTGAAGCTGGCGGAACGAAGTTTATATGTGGCATCGGGAATGAAAATGGGATCATTGAAGATCAGATCAGTTTCCCGACAGAACATCCTGAGTTGACGTTGCCCAAAGTTATTCAATATTTTCAAGACAAACCAGTAGAAGCTATCGGAATTGGATCGTTTGGTCCAATCGATATACGCCCAGATAGCCCGACGTATGGTTACGTTACAACAACACCAAAACCAGGTTGGGGAAATTACGATATGCTGGGCACTTTGAAAAGACACTTTTTGGTTCCCTTTGGCTGGGACACGGACGTCAATGCAGCGGCATTTGGTGAAGCCAAATGGGGCGCAGCCCAAGGGTTATCCAGCTGTTTGTACTATACAGTTGGCACGGGTGTTGGTGTGGGAGTGTATTCAGAAGGCAAACTCATACATGGTCTTGTGCATCCTGAAGGGGGTCATGTTCTTACAAGACGCCATCCTGAAGATGAATTTCCAGGGGGATGTCCCTATCATGGGGACTGCCTAGAAGGGATGGCGGCAGGTCCTGCTATTGAAGCAAGGTGGGGGAAGAAGGGACATGAACTTCCTATAGATCACCTTGCATGGGAAATGGAAGCATTTTATATTGCGCAGTCGATTACGGGTGCTATATTGCTTAACTCTCCTCAGAAAATCATTCTGGGTGGTGGTGTTATGCAGCAGTCACAATTGTTTCCACTTATTCGGCAGGCCGTGCTACAGAACCTGAACGGTTATGTCAGCTCAAGTACTATTTTGGAACACATAGATGAGTATATCGTTCCACCAGGACTAGGCCAACAGGCGGGATTATGTGGTGCTCTCGCTCTTGGACTCACAGCACTGGAAAGTCAGATTTCTGCTTAATTGTAAAAGAATATAGAGAGGAGGTCAGTGCAATGAATTGGTCTCCTTCTTATTTTACAATAAAAGAAATGATTGATGATAGAAAAAGAGGGTGAAGAAGATGGTTAATAAGGGAAAAGTAGCTTTACGCTTTCTCATGGCAACAGGATTTGTTATGACTTCCGCAGGCATATATGTAGCCAATCCCGGTATGGGTTGGGCTGCGCCCGCTGATCAGGAGGTAAGTAAACAAGCTAAGGAGGGGCTTTCTATTTTTGAAAGCGTAACCAAAACAAACACAAACTTGACAGGTTGGCAAATAAAAGGAAAAGGTAAGTTGGCGGATACTGTGGAAGGGATTTTACTGACTTCCGATCCACAAGAAAATGTAATGGCAATCTCCGAAACGGTGTCAGAGGATTTTATCTATGAAGCTGATGTCATGATCAAGGATATGCAAGCGGACGCGACCTTATTGTTCCGTTCTAATGAAGATGGCTGGGGTTCCTACATGCTCCAAATTGTTCCGAATGCAGGTATGATCCGCTTACGAGACGCAAGTGATGGTGAAGGGAAATTAAAAGAGGAGCGGAAGGTTACTATTAAGGCAGGAGAGATCTATCATCTCAAGGTGAAAGCAGAGGGTTCATCACTGAAAGTATATTGGGACAACGAATATAAACCTTTGATTGAGGTTCAGGATGATGCGTATCGTACTAGTAAGCTGGGACTCAATGTATGGAATGGTTCTGTTTTGTTCCAAAATATTTTCGTGAGTGACCTGAAAGGAAATTTGGGTGCTGTGGTTACAAATAAAGGACAATGGCAGCCTAATATCAACGGCAAAAAAGGAATGGCAGTAAACCAGATGAAGTCACAGCAAATTTATAATAAACAAGCTGCTGATTTTGTATATGAAGGAAATCTATCTCTTCGTCCTGATTCTGTTGCAGCGCTCGCCTTTCGTTCATCGGCTGATGGAACAAAGGGATATGAAGCAGCCCTTACGAAGGAAGGAAATCAGGTTCGTGTAAGTCTGACGAAAGCTAACGGAACAACGATTGCAAGTTCACAGCATACCTATCCAAGTCAGGCCGGAGCAAAACATCATGTAGAGATAAAGGCGAGGGGAAACAGAATTCAGGTCTTTCTAGATGGATACACCCCGGCCGCAATCGATCTAACAGATAAAACCTATACCGATGGATATGCAGGAATCGTTGTTAAACAGGGAACAGCTTACTTCCAGGATACCTATGTGACGGATGCCAGCAATTATTATAGTGAAAAATATCGTCCTCAATACCACTATACGCCAATTCGTGGTTCTGCCAGTGATCCGAACGGACTTGTCTACTTCGAAGGTGAATATCATCTATTCCATCAGGACGGAGGCACTTGGGCACATTCTGTCAGTAAAGATATGCTGAACTGGAAGCGGCTTCCGATTGCGCTGCCGTGGAATGATCATGGGCATGTCTGGTCTGGATCAGCTGTGGCAGATTTGACGAATGCATCAGGTTTGTTCGGGGATTCAGGAGGTAAGGGACTGATTGGTTACTACACTTCCTATAATCCCGATGGCCCGAATGGGAATCAGCGTATCGGTCTTGCATACAGCAAGGACCAAGGTCGTACTTGGGAATATTCCAAGACACGTCCAATGGTTATCGAGAATCCAGGCGATAATGGAGGGGAGCCGGGAGGCTGGGATTTCCGTGATCCGAAAGTGATTCGTGATAATGACAATAACAGGTGGGTAATGGTTGTATCCGGTGGAGATCATATTCGTTTCTTTACTTCAACAAATCTACTTGATTGGACCCTGACAGATAGTTGGGGATACGGGGACTATGTTCGCGGCGGTGTATGGGAATGTCCGGATCTGCTTCAGCTTTCGGTAGACGGAACATCACAGAAGAAATGGGTTCTGATGATTAGTACAGGAGCGAATTCAAAAACAGGCGGATCAGATGCTGAATATTTTGTGGGTCATTTAACAGCGGATGGTAAATTCGTTAATGATAATCCGGCAGGGAAAGTATTGCGAACAGATTTTGGAAAAGAATTCTACGCTTCAATGTCTTTTTCAAACATGCCAGATCATCGCAGCGTAATGATGGCGTGGATGACAAACTGGGACTATCCGTTTGCTTTTCCAACAAGCCATTGGAAAGGCGTACTGTCAATCCCAAGAGAAGTCTCATTAGTAACGACAAAAGATGGGATTCAGCTCGCTCAAAGCCCGATCAAGGAGTTGGGATCGCTGCGTAGTCAGCTGTATTCTACTGCTAACAAAGAGGTGAGTCCTTCTTCTCAGAATCTATTGAAGGGGGTTACCTCTGGTGCATACGAAATTGAAGCTGAAGTAGAAATTCCAGCAGGTAGTCAGGTTAGTGAATTTGGCTTTAACGTTCGTGTAGGGGGAAGTCAAAAAACGGTTGTTGGATATAAACCTGGTGAGGGTCGGATTTTCGTGGATCGGTCTGCATCTGGTTTGACGGATTTTTCGAGTCTATTTAATACAAGACATGAAGCGGCAATGCAAACGGAGAACAAGCGAGTTAAGCTGCGTATCCTTGTAGATGAGTCTTCTATTGAGGTTTTTGGCAACAACGGTAAAGTTGTTTTCTCTGACGTCATTTTTCCGGATCCAGCCAGCAGAGCTTTGAGTTTTTACACCAAAGGAGGCAACGTAAAAGTCGTATCTCTGAAGGTGAATCAGTTAGGCTCTGTATGGAATCAGGAGACGGGCTCAGCTACCAAGATAATGATGGATACAAGTGATCGCGAACTGAGCAAGGGGCAAAGCGACATACTTTTGGCGATGGTAGAGAATGGTACCGGTAATGGGGCACAGCCGCTTAAATGGAATTCCAGTAACAAGGATGTTGTTGAACTAAACGTGGTGGATAAATCCCAGGCAACCCTTGTAGCTAAAAAAGAAGGCGAGTCTATCATTACCGTCTCTACTCCAAATGGGAAGACATCCGCTAGCTTATTAGTTAAGGTATCTGGGGGTGAATTTCATACGAACTTAAGTGGGTGGACTAAAGATCTATCTGCAGCCTCCTGGGTCATTGGTGAAAATGGGATTCGTGGAAATTACTGGAGTGACGCGAATTATATCGCAGAGAAGCAGGCAGGAGATTTTACTTATGAAGCAGAGATGATGTTAGGGAAATCCGGAGGAGCAGGCTCTATGTTGTTCCGTGCCAGCGAAGATGGACGCAGCGGATACTACTTAAATCTGGATCCGAATATGAAGTCCATCCGTCTGTTTTATAAAATCGACGGCCGTTTTGAAGAGCGTCAGATTCTAGCAAAAGTTCCGACGTTCATTCAGCCGGGTCAAACCTACAAAGTGAAAATCGAAGCGAAGGGCCCGCATATCGTGGTTTATGTGGACGGGCAGAAAGTGATCGACCTGCAGGACGGCACATTTGCAGAAGGCCGCTTTGGACTACATGTATTTGGCGGAAATGTTTCATATCAAAACGTTAACGTGAGCGGAGAAACACCTGCCGATTTAACCACTTCCAGTCTAGTAAATGTAGAACTAGAGAAATCCCTTTATACAGCAAATCTCGCAAATGGTGAAGCTGTTACACTGAAGGATGCGAATGATTTTACGGATCAGAAGTGGGTATTCGTGCCGACGGGGGACGATGCAGGTTCCTATTCTATTCGTACAACAGCCGGTCAGGCGCTTGATCTAGACACAGGGCAAAATAAAATTCAGTTATACCCTTATCTCGGATATAACAATCAGCGTTGGATTTTTTACAAAAATGATGATGGGACCGTAAGTATTATTTCTGCTCATCATAAGAAAGCGATGGAAGTATCAGCGGATGGGTCGACACTGTCCCTTAGCGAGCTTGATCCTACTCTTGATCGACAACAATGGGTAATTACCAATTAACCTGAGGATGATAGAAGCAATGGAAGGGGGAATAGCGTGTCTAAAAAGCAACTTGTCTGCGGATGAGTTGCTTTTTGTTTTGGCTGCATTTTATGTATTGACGGATATTGGAAATGTAAGTAGAATGTAAATTAGTTAAAACCTTAAAACTTTTGCAAAGAATTTTGGTGTTCTTGATAAAGGCAAAGCTGACATTCAGTGTGCAATTTTCAATCAGAACATAGAAATATCACGAAAGGTAAGGTTTTTTTATTTACCTAAAAAGTTTAATCGTTTAAACTTTGGGGTGACGGAGGTATGGAAGCTAAGATGAATATTCATGATGTAGCCAAAAAGTCGGGACTCTCTGTAGTGACCGTATCCAGGGTGCTTAACAATTTACCCTCTGTACGGGAAGCTAATAGACAGAAAGTGCTGAAAGCTATGGAGGAATTAAATTATCAGCCCAATTCAGCAGCGCGGAGTCTTGTGAGAGGCAAAACGGGAGTCATCGGGATGTCGATTACCAACTTTAACGACTCTTTCTATGACCGGGTTATTCGCGTGGTGAACCGGAAGCTGGCGGCGCAAGGGTATTTTTTAGCCCTATCGATCGCCGAGAATGAGGATGAAGGCGATAATTTCCTGTTTCAGAAGGATCGCGTTGATGGAATTATCCTGTTGTCCCCACTTGAAGAAAAGGCATATGTAGAGGAACTGAAAAGAAAAAATATTCCGTTTGTATTGCTGGATAACCAGTTTCAGCATGAGGATGTGCCTAGCGTCGTGGTCGATAACTATCAAGGCGGGTATGAGGCTACAAAGCACTTGCTCGATCTTGGGCACACTCAAATCGCCTATATTGGCGGCCCTTCGGTATTTCTAAGTGTAGCGGAGCGTAAGCGCGGTTATGTCCAAGCGCTCGAGGATGCCGGGTTAACGCCATTCGGAACGGAATACTGCAGTTTTACAGTAAGCGGCGGCTATGAGGTGGCCAAGAGATGGATCCGCGAAGATAAGCTGCCGACAGCTTTTTTTTCCGGGGACGATTTTATTGCTCTTGGAATGGTTCAGGCTCTCCGGGAAGAGGGAATTCGAGTACCCCACGATATCTCAATTGTTGGATTTGATGATCAGCAGTTCGTAGGTGAATTTTACCCGCGGTTAACGACGGTCAGACAACCTGAGGCACAAATGGGCAATATAGGCGTTGATTTACTACTAAAAATGATCAATGGGGAGGTGATGCCGCCCGCTGTAACGAAGCTCGCTCCGCAGCTACTCATTCGTGAATCCACCGCATCTGTTAGATTACCTTGAATTTTAGGAGTGAAATCATCCGTGAAGTATTTTTTGGGAGTTGATGCAGGAGGCAGTAAAACCCACGCAATGATTGCAGATGAACAAGGGAAGGTCATCGGAGTTGGCAAGGGTGGGATCGGAAATCATCAAATAAACCGTGAGCAGGCGGTGAACAGTTTGCAGCAGGCCATATCGGAAGCAATTATGGCGTCAGGGCTGACCAAGGATCAGCTGGATTACTCCTGGTTCGGCTTAGCGGGAGCGGACAGAGAGGCTGATTTCCGGATTTTGCGACCGATCATCAGCAGCTTTGATCTTCCCCAAACTGAGATTTCCTGCGACACCTGGATTGCCTTGCGGTCAGGTACAGAGAAGAACTATGGGATCGTGCTGATTTGCGGATCAGGCGTGAACTGTAGTGGTAAAAATCCGTTGGGTGCTACATACCAATGTGGTGGATTCGGCTACCGGTTCGGGGATTATGGCGGTGGCTATGATTTAAGTATTGAGGTATTCCGTAGCGTCCTTCGGGCGGATGAGGGAAGAGAGAAGGAGACGGTCCTAACCGAACGCTTAACGGAATTGTTGGGCTATTCCAATGTTTCGGAGCTAAGAGAGGATTACCTGGATCATTTCAGAGACCTGCCTCCCCATATTGCTGAACTATTGTTTCAAGCGGCAGAGGAAGGGGACCAGGTTGCCACCGAGCTGCTGGTCAAGCAAGGGGATGAGCTGGGTTTGGCCGCGGCATCGGCCATCCATCGCTTGGGCATGGAGGAGGACTTCTTCGACATCGTACTTGCAGGCAGCCTGCTGACAAAGGGAGACCGCTCAGGCATCATCCGGCGGGCCATTGAGAGAAGAGTGAAGTTGTCGGCTCCGAATGGCACTTTAAGGATTTTGACCCGGGAGCCGGTTGTAGGATCGGTCGTTCTGGCTATGGAAAGCAGCGGTATGCGTGTAGATCAGAAGGTTCTAGATAATCTATCACAGGGGAAAGTACTGAACACAATAGGCTAGTTTTTATAAGACCAAAATGAAAAAGATGAAGGAAGGGTCTATCATGGAGGAAACATTGAAGCTGGTTGTCATCGGAGCGGGATCATCGTATACGCCTGAGCTTATTGAAGGCATCATCCTGCATCACCAAGAGCTTCCCATTCGCGAAGTATGGCTGGTGGATATTGAGGAGGGAAGGGAGAAGCTGCATACGATTGCAGAACTGAGCAAACGCATGATTGCTGAGTCCGGACTGCCGATTACCGTGGTCCAGACGCTTGAGCGCAGGGAAGCCATTGCCGGAGCGGACTTTGTATGTACGCAAATCCGGGTAGGCATGCTGGAAGCGCGCAAATGGGACGAATTAATTCCGCTTCAATACAATGTCATCGGCCAGGAGACGACAGGTCCCGGAGGGATGATGAAAGGCCTACGGACTATCCCGGTCATTCTGGATATTTGCAAAGACATTGAGGAGCTGGCTCCGGATGCCTGGTTGCTGAATTTTACGAATCCGGCCGGTATGGTGACTGAAGCTGTTCACAAATACTCATCGGTAAAAAGTGTAGGCCTGTGCAACTCGCCGATCGGTTTTCAAAAGTGGCTCTCCGAGTTCTTCGGACTTCCTATGGAGAAAATCTACGCGGAGTTTGTCGGCATCAACCATCTGCACTGGGTATCCGATATCGTGATTGACGGTAAAAGCAAGCTGCAGGAGCTCATTGATTACCCGCAGAGTTACAAGGCGAGCAATGTGCCGTTTGATTCCTGGGACTACCGGTTTCTGAATGCTTTGAAAGCGATTCCCTCTTATTACCTGAGCTATTACTATATGACGGACGCGATGCTTGCGGAACAGAAGGAAGCAGCAGCAACGACTGGATCGCGCGCTGAGGTAGTGAAGAAGGTGGAGGAAGAGCTGTTTGAACTGTACCGGAACGTAGCGCTGAAGGAAAAGCCCAAGCAGTTGGAACAGCGCGGCGGAGCCTACTACTCGGAGGCGGCAGTGCTGCTGATGCGCTCCATTTATAATGATTCCCGCGATATCCAGACGTTGAATGTAAGGAATAACGGAATGATTGACTTCTTGCCGGACGATGCCTCTATTGAGGTGAACTGTATGGTAACCAAGCAAGGCCCGCTGCCGATTCCGCTGCGTATAATTCCTCAGCCCATCAAAGGCTTGCTGGCCGCGGTCAAGCAATACGAGAGCCTCACCATCGAGGCGGCTGTACACGGAGACCGGGATATAGCCCTACAGGCTATGGTTCATCATCCGCTCGTGCCTTCGGTCACCGTAGCTGAACAACTGCTGGATGAAATGCTGGAGAAGAACAAATCGTTGTTGCCGTTGTTTCACTAGAATCGTCCAGAGGAGGAAAAGCGGATGAACACGGCCGAGAAACCGCGTAGATGGAAGAAATTTATCAGTCAATTGGATTTGCAGTCCATGGTTTGGCCGGGAATTATCTTTGTATTCATTTTTAGCTACATTCCGATGTATGGCGTGGTTATGGCATTCCAGCAATACGATATTTTTGGCGGCATTATGAAGAGCCCCTGGGTTGGATTTATGCATTTCAGAATGTTCTTCGAGGCGCCGGAGTTCTGGAATGTGATGCGAAATACCCTTGTGATTAGCTTGCTTAAATTGATTATCTCTTTTCCTGCCCCGATTCTTCTTGCACTGATGCTGAATGAAATCGGGAATATGGGCTTTAAACGGATTATCCAGACCGTCAGCTATTTACCTTATTTCCTGTCCTGGGTTATTGTATCCGGTTTTGTATTTTCGCTGTTATCCGTTGATAACGGAACGGTGAACTATTTGCTGGAGCGATTCAATTTGGTAGGGGAGCCAGTTAACTTCCTGGCGTTACCCAAATACTTTTGGTCGATTCTAGTAAGCGTAAATGTATGGAAAGAGGTCGGATTCGGGAGCATTGTCTACCTGGCCGCGATTGCAGGTATTGATCCAACCCTATATGAGGCCGCTTCTATAGATGGAGCAAGCCGGTTTAAGCAAATTCACTTGATTACACTCCCCAGCATTACCCCCATTATCATCATCTTTATGATTCTTGCCATCGGCAGTCTGCTCAGTGCGGGCTTCGAGGATATTTTGCTGCTGGCAACCAATCCAATTCTGCGACCCTACTCCGATGTTATCGACACCTATGTGTACCGTGTTGGGATTTTAAATGCCAGATTCTCTTATGCGACAGCGGTAGGGCTATTCAAGGCGGTGATCAGTGTCATTCTGCTAGTGACGGCCAACAAAATCGCTCGCCGGGCAGATGTTAGTCTCTGGTAGTACTACTACTCATAGCGAATGCTTCCGATGCTCCATAAACCTTTTAGGAGGGGTGAACAATGAGACTAAGCCTAGGCGACAAAATCATGCAGCGGAGTATTTATATCCTTTTGACGCTGCTGGCGTTACTCATGCTATACCCGTTTTGGAATGCGTTGGTCATTTCCTTTAATCTAGGGAGCGATACGGCGCTCGGCGGTGTAACCTTGTTACCGAGAGCTTTTACCCTGGAAAATTATTATATTGTGTTTCAGGATCAACGCCTGCTGAATTCTTTTCTGATCACCATTCTTAGAACGTTAAGCGGCACGGCATTGTCTGTCTTTTTCACGGCACTGTTAGCCTACGGAATGTCCAAGAAGACATTGCTTTTTCGAAAACAATATATGGTGTTCTTCATGATTACGATGTTCTTCAGTGGAGGGCTCATCCCTAGTTATTTACTAGTTCGCTCTTTGGGTATGCTGGACACCTTTTGGGTGCTGATTATCCCCGGCATCATCAGTGTTTGGAACATGATTGTCATCCGCACCTTCTTCCATGCTCTGCCGGAGGGTTTGGAGGAATCTGCCAAAATCGACGGCAGCAGCAACTACGGCATTTTTTTCCGAATCGTCATTCCGGTCTCCGGCCCGGTGCTGGCCACGATTGCCTTATTCACCGCAGTAGGTTATTGGAATGACTGGTTTACGGGAGCGATCTATATTACAAAGGATCACTTGCTCCCTATACAGACCCTGCTGCGCCAGATTATGAACTCCAACATCATGACCCAAATTGGCTCATCGAATGCTATCGCGCTGGATCATATGAACCGGAATCGGACGATTACCACGAAGTCACTGACTATGGCTACGATGATGATCGCTACCATTCCAATTATCCTGACGTATCCTTTTCTCCAAAAGTACTTTGTTAAGGGCGTAATGATTGGTTCGATGAAAGAATAGCAGTCTCCATATTATGTAGAAAGAAGGGAAAAGATGCGCAATCGTATGAAATGGGTATCTCTTTTGCTGACTTCACTGGTGCTTCTTCTCGCTGCCTGTAGCGGAGGAGGGAATTCTAACACTTCACCAAACACAAGCGAGAAAAATCTGAATACTGAGGCCGCCACAGATGACGGCAGCGGGATCAAGCCCGTCACCTTCAGCTTCTATGGAAACTATGACTGGCTTACGACATCACCCTGGGGGGATAATGAGGCGACAAAATGGATTCAGGAGAACCGTAAGGTTACTGTTGAACCCATACAATCCGGAGGAGCGGCCGGAGAAAAGCTCAACACGATGATCGTCGGCGGTGATTTACCGGATGTCATTTTTACTGACCGGGGATCCTCAGTGGAGCGGCTGGTGCAGGCAGGACAACTCGTTGCGCTGGATGATTACTATGAGAAGTATCCGAACTTCAAGAAATATGTGAAGGAATCCACCCTGAATTTGCTCCGTTCAGAAGACGGGAAAATCTATCAAATCCCGAACTGGTATACATCCGGGCAATTCGGCAACGGCGGATGGATGGTGAATAAAGATATTTATAACGAACTCGGCAGACCGGCGCTGGAGACCTTTGATGATTTGTATCAATATTTGCTTAAGGTGCAAGAAAAGTATCCGGATGTAGTACCTCTGGAGGTTGGGGAGAAGGGGGCAGGTCTGGAAATTATGTATGGTGGTTTTAAGGAGAACTCCACCAGTAAGTTTATTTCACTCATGGGATATCCGGATGGCGACAAGCTGTCATCTATCTTGGATGATCCTGCTTACGAAGAGATGGTGCTATATATTAATAAGCTGTATCGTGAACGGCTGATTACGCAGGATGCACTGCAGCAAACCCAGGATGCGGTCAAAGAAAAGGTCAATACCAACCGGGTAGCAGTCATGGTCGAATCCAATATCACTACGTATGGAGCCGAGGGACACCGGGCACTGACAGCGAATAATCCGGACAGCGGTTATGAGATTATATGGCCGATTCATAAATCCGGACTAGACAAAACACGAGTGTTTGTAAGCGGCTTTGAGACGCTGGGTTGGAACGTTAATGTCATTACGAAAAA
The DNA here is from genome assembly GCF_038593035.1 of Paenibacillus sp. FSL R10-2778. NCBI lineage: Bacteria > Bacillati > Bacillota > Bacilli > Caryophanales > Paenibacillaceae > Paenibacillus > Paenibacillus sp. FSL R10-2778. Next base: position 1,645,535 of record NZ_CP151956.1, read on the forward strand.
GGCCAAGGATCCGGAGGCCATCTTCGCTTATTTTGACTGGATTACGGGTCCGGAGGGGCAGAAGGTGCTTTTCTTCGGTCCTAAAGGCTTGTACTGGGATGAAGAGGATGCGGACGGAGCTCCAATCCCGAATGAGAAATACAAGACGACTCCTGCTAACGAGCGTACGGAAACGATGCGGAAATTCGAGGACTTTAACTGGGCGGGAAATACGACCTTTATTGATACGGCGAAAATGAGCCTCGAGGCGCTGCTTTCCGCGAACCAGAAATCCTGGGAGACCGTGGCGCAGTCCACGGTGACCTGGAAAACCGCGTTGGATATCACAGAGTTTGTAAATACCGATCCGATTCCGGATACGGAGATCGGCATCATCGCACAGAATATCGGGGATATTTATACCCTTGCTTACGCCCAGATGGTTCAGGCGAAGTCGGATGAAGCGGTGTTATCGGCGCTAAAGACAGCTAAAAAGAACACCGAAAAAGCGGGGCTTGCTAAGCTGCTTGAATTCAGAACCGAAAAATGGCAGGAAAATGTTAAGAAAATCAACGCGACGAAATAAGACTATTTATAAAATCTTATAATTGTGGAGGCGAGATTATGGCATTTGCGTTGAGATCGAGGTTCATAGCACTGTTAAGCATCGTGTTGGTTTCTTCGATAGCCGGTGGTTCCGTTCCTGTTATGGCCGAAGAGGAGAGTAACCCCCCTTTCGAAACGGAAGTTATTGTACGGACCGTAAACCAGTTTAAGAACATGGCGGATGTCCAGAATTTCATCGCGCTGTCTACAAGCTATGGCGTCGATGTTATTAGCATGAACGTGAAGCAGGATGAAGATGATGAGGTTCCGTCTGGAAGTGTATTTTATCAGAGTAATATCGCACCAATTGCCCAAGGCTACCAGAATTTCGATGCCCTGCAGGCTGTCATTACGGCAGCCCATGCTGCAGGAATCAAGGTTCATGCCTGGATTCCGCAGTTCCATGATCAGCAGGCTTTCCTGGAGCACGATGAATGGCAGATGCAGGCGCTGGTTGACGGGGTTCAGACACCGTTTACAGGTTCTAACGGCAACGAATACTTCGTCAATCCGATTCACCATGAAGTGCAGGAGTATGAGCGTTCCATTATTCAGGAAGTAATCGAGAATTATGATGTGGATGGCGTTGTGCTGGATTGGATCCGCTTCGACAATTACAACATGGACGTCAGTGATTACACGGCCCTGAAGTATCAGGCGCAGTTCGGGTATTCACCGCTCAGCATTGACTTCGAGACAGATTCGCCTCAGCGTGAGCAGTGGAATGAATGGAGAACCGAACAAATCGGACAGTATGTGGGCGATATCCGTCAGGATATCACACAGTCCTCGAAGCCGGATGTGCAGCTCGGCGTGTATATTTTGCCGCCAGAATTCATTGAAGTTGGGCAGAATGTAGCCAAATTCAAGGATGATATCGACTTTGTTGCACCAATGGCGTACTTTGATGACTGGGAGTTCAACAGTGATTGGGTATACAGCACTTCCTACGGAATCCTGAAGGATACGAGCGACCGGATTAGCGGCAGTGATGTGGAAATTGTTGCGACGCTGGATAATGACTGGACAGATGATCAATATCAGGAGATTTACAAGGGAATCCGCGAGAATTATCCAGGTGTGAAGCGTCTGTCGTTCTTTGCTTACGGGGCCTGGCCAGAAGATGAGCTAGCCAATATCAAAGAACGTGAAACCTGGCCTACGCCAGGCTGGACGCCTCCGGTAGAACAAGACTATCCGGCTCAATTACCAGCAGGGTGGAAGGCGCGAAATATTGGTTCCATGCCGGGGAACGTTACCTACAATTCTTCCAATAAGCAATTTACACTCAGCAGCAGCTCTACGGATATCTGGGGAAATGGAGATCAATTGAATTATATATACCAATCCGTGCGGGGCGATGCGGAGATTATTGTTAAAGTGCAGTCCACTAGCCGATTGGACGGCTGGGCCAAGGCCGGCATTATGATTCGGGAGTCGCTGGGTCATAATTCGAAGCACGCAGATATGATGCTTACCCCCGAGAATGGGGCCACCTTCCAGTATCGTGCAGAGACTGCGGGCAATATGGTTGATCAGACTGCGGCTGCCTCGGCTCCAAGATGGCTAAAGCTGACCCGAAGTGGAAATACCTTCAAAGGGGCTATTTCGACGAACGGGAATAACTGGCAAACGGTCGGAACTGTTCAGATTCCGATGAACCGCAAGGTGTATATTGGCATAGCACTTAGCAATCCCGGGGATGACTCGAGGAATAAGGCTGTGTTTGGAAATGTGAAGATTACGGATTAAGCCTAATACAAGGGCACCGGTTCTTCTTTATCCGGGGGAGTTTTCGTTTATCAGGTTAACCAGAAATATTTGGTTGACCTTTTTTTGTTTCCGTTTAAGGTGATGGTGGGGGATATATCCAATTGAAATCTGAAATGAATTTAAAGCTGCTAAATCCGGTGGTATATTTAATGCAGCTAATTCTATAATATAGCTAATTCTATAATGCAGTTTAGCTTATTAATAATAGTCTTTGAGAATAACTTATACAGAATAGGAGAGATACGATGAGCGAGCGTATACCCTGCCAAACCTCAGGCTGCAAGGGAAGCATACTTCCTGCAACTGCTTTAAAGACGGGGGGAATCTGCATGCCCTGTCATCAGAGGAAGCTTGCGCTGGAGGAAAAGGCTTATATTGAACAAAATCGAAAAGACGTTGATTTGTACGCAGGTGTGAATGATCCGGTTGAAATTCTTAAAATCATGCACAAACCGCGGAGATGGAGCCCGCTTGAACACGAAATTCCCTATCACAAAACCGCGCAAGAGTTGTATCGTCAACTGACTGAAAGCGAAAGGGAGCGATTGGAATCCTACGCCATTGAATTGATGGAAGAAGATGATTTTGACCAGGCTGAGACTATTTTACTGTCGCTTATATGTTTTTCAAGTGCTCGCATTGAACGGGGGCTGGAAGTTTTTTTTCACAAAGGGAAGTATTATCCCGGTATTCTCTATAAAGAAGCGGGTCAGGAGATCCGCGATATGATCATTCATCAGTTAGAGCATGACTCGGAAAACCGTAATCATTTGCTGCTTGCATTGGCCTGGATTGGCGATGAAGAGGTTGTACGGCAGTTCGAGACATGGCGGCAGCATCCGCCTCGATGGACATCGGAGTTAAATGTGGCTCCGGAAACCTATGCTCACGAAGCAGGATGGGAATTAGATCCCGACGGTGGGAAAAGGCTGCTCTTTTACCCCGAGAGTTATCATTTTGAAGTAAACAGGGACGGAAAAAATGGAATGGATCGGGATCATACGGCGGTAGCAGCGCTACAGGCGGGTGAGCATTCCTGCCCTTGGTGTGGCGGTAAATTGACAGTGCTGTTTGATTACGATTTGCAGAATCCACTGGTTCAATTTATGAAGCTTTCCGGCCAGCGGTTAAGGATTGCAGCTTGCATGCATTGTAATTGTTATGGCACCGTGTTTATGAAAGCGGAGCTGGATGGCCAATATTCGTGGAGTGAATATAATACCGTTCCTGATTTTTTGCCTGCAAATGAAGACAGGGAAGAAATAGCATGGCATGCCATGCAGCTATCGGAACGGCAGATGGGAACCTATGAAAATTCGTATTGGATGCTTGAGGCGCCTGCGTCGCAGATTGGAGGACATCCGGCTTGGATTCAGGATGCGGAATATCCTGTGTGCCCTTGCTGTTCGACGACGATGAAGTTTATTGCCCAAATGGACATGGAACAGGCCGAGGACAGCGAGGGGATTTATTATGCATTTTTGTGTGAGGGTTGCCGGCAGGTAGCTGTGAATTACCAGCAGACATAAATCAACTTATTTCTGATTAGCGTAGATTGGAACTTCAGACTTAAAAGAGAAAAATGCTGCCTTAGACAACTAAGGTCGGCGTTTTTTTATTTTGTATAAACATGATGATCAAAGTACCTTGACTGTCACAGTAGTATGATATACAATGCGATTATGAGGTGATGAAATGAGTGAGAACAAAATCACATCCGATCTGCTACGAGGACATACCGATACGATGGTATTACGGCTCTTGTCCGAAGCCGATCGTTATGGATATGAAATCGTCAAATTGATTGCTGAGCGTTCCGGAGGCGAGTATGAATTAAAAGAAGCTACGATGTACTCCAGCGTCCGGCGGCTTGAGGCAGACGGTGATATTGAATGGTATTGGGGGGATGAGTCTCAGGGGGGACGACGGAAGTATTTTCGGATTACCGAGAAGGGGAAAGCTGTTTACGCCAATAACAAGACTAATTGGGAGTACGCAAAGCGTGTGCTTGAAAACTTATTATAAGGAGACTTGATAATATGAATGAGAAATTAAACATGTATTTAAATGGCGTATTCGCACCCTATGACGGGATAAAAAGCGTTGCTGAATTAAAGAGTGACCTCCTTTCCGATTTGCAGGAGCGGTTCAGTGAACTCAAGGCTGAAGGCAAGGATGATGAAACGGCGTTTAAGATGACGATAGACAGCATCGGCGACATTGAACAGACGGTGCAGGAGGTTGCCAATCTCTCCCGTTCACTTGAGCGGCAGGTGGTGACGAGCTTTAGGGCGAGCAACTTATCGAAGAGTGATTTTGCAGGCGTTACCGCCCATAAAGGGGATTTTAAAGTGAGCGCGTTGCGGGGTTCCGATTTTACAGGCGCTGACTTGACTGGCAGTTCTTTCGCGGGCAGTGACGTAGGCGAGGCCAAGTTCGACAGCGCTAATCTGACCGACTGCAATCTGTCCGGCATTGAACTGGCAAATGCGAGCTTTCACAAATCTATTCTTGTTCGCACCAACTTTAGCTCATCAGGACTTACAGGGGCGAAATTTATCAGTGCAAGACTGACCGACGTCAAGCTGTGTACGACTGATCTCACGAAAACAATCTTTGAGAACTGTATCTTTGACGGTGTGGAATTTAAAACCTCTGATCTGCGGGGATTATGTTTTGACGGCCAGACCTTTATCGGGGTCAAGTTTGAAAAGTCGGCGCTGAACGATATTTCGTTTAGAGGTGCGACGTTAAAAAATGTGTCATTCCTCTCCGGGTTTTCGTTATCCAAGAAGTTTTATCGTGCAATCAAAACGATCAACTTTGATGGTGCAATGATGGATAAGTTGACCTTTGCTGCGCTCAAAGGCATGGACGCTGATTTGACAAAGGTTACAGTTCTATAAGCCTGAGCTTCCGAAGTGAGTTTTGCGGGGGAATTCCATGAAGATATGCTAACAAAACCTTGAGGAGGGAATGCAATGAACAAGTCCATTAAAGTGGTTGGGTTAGAAAAGTCCTACAGACAGCTTCAAGTTTTAAAGGGGGTGGATTTTGAAGTGGAGCAGGGCAGCGTTTTTGCTCTGCTGGGCTCCAATGGTGCAGGCAAGACCACCATTGTCAAAATCCTCACCACTTTGCTGAATCAAGATGGCGGGACTGCTGCAGTGAACGGATTTGATGTCGCCACAAAGCCTGATTATGTACGCCAGTCCATCAGCCTGACGGGTCAATTTGCTGCCGTGGATGAGATTCTGACCGGCCGGGAAAATCTGATCATGATTGCGAGGCTCCGCCATGAGAAGCATCCGCGTCAAGTTGCGGACGATCTGCTGGAACGCTTCACTTTGACCGCTGCCGCGGATCGCAAGGTATCCACTTATTCAGGCGGGATGCGCCGGAGATTAGATCTCGCGATGAGTCTTGTTGGAAAACCGCAGATTATTTTCCTCGACGAACCAACCACTGGACTTGATCCTGAGGCAAGGATGGATGTATGGAAGATGGTTAAGGAGCTTGCCGACGGCGGTACGACTGTCTTTTTGACGACGCAGTATTTGGAAGAGGCAGAGCAGCTTGCTGATCAAATCGCCATTCTACATGAAGGTAAAATTATTGCGAGCGGTACACTCGAAGAACTAAAAAAGCGTTTTCCGCCCGCAAAAGTTGAGTACATTGAAAAGCAGCCGACGCTGGAGGAAATATTCCTCGCAATCATCGGCAAAAAGGAGGGAAAGTAAATGGAAATGATTAAGAAGCACTTTTTCAGTGACATGAGTGTAATGCTCGGACGCTCTATGCGCCATATTCTCCGCAGTATGGATACCATCATCACGGTAACTATCATGCCAATTGCATTTATGCTGTTGTTTGTTTACGTGTTCGGTGGGGCCATCCAGGCGGGTACGGATAACTATGTGAATTATTTATTGCCCGGGATCATACTGATCGCTATTGCAAGTGGTGTAACTTATACGGCTTACCGCCTGTTTAATGATGTGCAAAAAGGGATTTTTCAGAGATTCCATTCTATGCCGATTGCACGTTCTACCCTGCTGTGGGGACATGTGCTGACCTCCCTGATATCCAATGCGATTTCAGTTAGCGTCATCATTCTTGTTGCATTGATTATGGGGTTTCGTTCATCGGCAGGAGTGCTCTCATGGCTGGCGGTTGCCGGCATCCTCATATTGTTTACACTGGCTCTAACTTGGGTCGCAGCAATTGCTGGACTATCCGCAAAATCGGTGGACGGCGCGACTGCTTTTTCATATCCGATTATTTTCCTACCTTTCATCAGCTCGGCCTTTGTGCCTACCGAATCGATGCCGCCAGTCGTTCGCGCCTTTGCTGAAAACCAGCCCGTTACATCTATAGTAGAGGCGGTTCGCTCCCTCCTGATGGGGCAGCCTGTCGGCAATGATATTTGGGGAGCCATCATATGGTGCATAGCCATTCTAGTAGTTGCTTATTTAATAGCGATGCGGGTATACAAACATAAAGTAGTTTAATTGCCAGATAACGTTATAGGGTTTAGAAGCGACTTGTCTGCGGATGGGTTGCTTTTTTTCATCTCTCTACGTATCACTAAGCTGTATCCCTTTTTCTTTCACAAACTTCTCCAGAACCTTGAAATCCTCAGTAACCTTTTTAAAAGGTAAGGCTTCCAGTACCTGATCCCGGTAATCCTTTTTGGCGGCAATGGACAGGCGGGAATCAAGTATGCTGAGCACACCAAGGTCAGTTTCACTGCGGATCAGGCGCCCGGTTCCTTGTCTTAACCGAAGCAGCATGTCCGGTACAAAAACCTCTTTCAAGGGATTCTTTGCCATCGAAGTCTTATATTCATAGACAGGATCGGCAGGAACAGGGAAAGGCAGACGGAAAATGATTAACTGCGACAAATCGGAACCTTCGATATTCACACCTTCCCAGAATACACCGGTACTAAGTAGAACGCCTTTACTGCCCCGAAAGTCAGCTATCACCCCGTCCTGGGACGAGCCTTCCCTTTGAACATGTAATGCCCATGCCAGCTTCTCAGAGTTTAATTTCTTATGAATATACTTCATATCCTCTTTAGCTGAAAAAAGAACCAATGTCCGCCCGTCTGTTAAATTACAGAGCTTCATCATTTCTTTGTATGCCGCTTCAAGATAATCTTCCCGCCGCTGATGGTTATAGTAGGGGATGTCCTTGGCAATGTACAGCATGGTGTGGTTGTCATAATCAAACGGTGAAGCTTGGCGCTCCATATAATCTCCCCTGTAACCGAGGGACTCAGTGAGATAAGCGTATTGTTCCTCCAGCGTTTCTCCGCTTTGACACATCGTTGCTGACGTTAAAATAACAGAGGTTTTCCCGTTAAATAAGGTATATTTCAGAAACTGGCTTATCCCTTTAGGGCAGATACTAAGGGTACTCTCCCGCTGGGTATTGCTTGCCCAGATCAGATAGTTATCCTCTACTCCGGCGAGTACATCAAAGAGGTCGATAAGTCCGTTCATGGCTTCGAAAATGTTGTCAATCTCCCGCTCATGCCGTGAAGTTAAGACGGAAAGGCTGAGATTAAAATCTTTTAAAACCTGTGCCGCTCGTCTTAAGGGGATTCCTGTGATCTGCGATATTTTTATACGGTCATTGTCCTGCTTGGCTGTTTGCAGTAAGTCTGCCTCAACTTGTTTAAAAATATGGCCAACGCATCTTTTTATAAATTTAAATTGCGGCATAAGCTCCGTATCGGCAGATTGCTTGAAGAGAATCTGTAAGGCGTCATCCAGAATACGGCAGGTTCCCCGGTATGTAAATTCGACCGTTCTTGCATCTCTAACCTTTGCTTCCAGATTATGAGCTTCATCAATTACGATCAGAGCCGGCCGTTCAGTGATTAACCCCTTCGTTCCTTCCTTTTTCTTAATTAAATCACGGATGAGCAGATCCTGGTTTACGATAATAAAATCCATATCGCTCGCGTTGGCATTAATTTTAGCTCTCATCTCATAAAACGTACATGTACTTTTATAATGGCAACGTTCAAATTTGCAATCATTCACACAAACGTTAGACCATACTGCATCACTAACCCCGCCCTTAATATCTGCCCGCTCATCAATTTCATAATTGACAATCTGTTGAGCAAGCGCAGACAGAGGGGCGTTTGAATCATCCGCTTGGAACAGATCTGCTGCCCTATACCGGCAAGCATACTGCCCCATGCCTTTTCCAACTACCGAACGTACCCTTGTAAATCCGAGCCGACTTCCGATGAATCTCAGATCTTTATGTATTTGTTCTGAAAGTTGTATGGAGGATGTCGCAATAATAACCGGTTGCCTTGAGATTTGGTTAATAAGCAGGCTGGGAATGAGGTAGGCAAAGGACTTGCCGATGCCGACTCCAGCTTCAATCATCGCGTTACGACCATTAATATAGGCATCAGCGATATCTAGAGACATATCCTGCTGGCCGATCCGCTCTTTAAGTCCAATCCTGGGAAATTTATCATACATGCGAAAGATAGCATTGACTAAAGAGGGCTCGATGTCCTTCTTTAGCTCCTGCTTCTGTAATTTGTAGAGATCACTTAACCAGCTAATGACGACCGCCCCTTTTCAAAATCAGTGATCTTCCTAATTATAGTTTTTTTGGTTTTTTGGTGAGGTTGTAATTATCTTCGATGCCACTCTAACAGTCAAGTCCAGAATATAATATGATGATTAAAACAAAGTGAATTACTGTGTTTTTGAAGCAGGAAAATATACACATATCTTGAATACAAACTACAAAGAAGGAGGATGACAATGTCATACAAAGAAAATGAATTGCGTTCGTCATTAATCTTAGCAGTTCCAATCATTTTAAACAGGCATTATCATTCCATGACTATGAAAAACATCGAATTCTCCTGGTTTGTAGAGACGCATAAGGAATTGTTAGATTCATCATTCAGTACGATATTAATGAGTATGGTAGAAGCCATGTTTTTTGATTCTTTTGGTTACGATCAATACTTAAACCTGCTAGAAAAAGAGGGGGCTGAGCAAGGGGTTTATACTGCAGAAATATTCGGTGATCATTTTGATATTTTACTTGATATGAGCAAGGATTTAAATTTAACCGCTCAGAATATTATGTTTAAGATCATTGAAGAGTTTGTAGATGATTCCGCGATCCGATTGTTTTTTTATAATCGTTTAATGGAATGCAACTGGACCCGTTTTACTGGCTTTGCACAAGGTTATTTGTCTAATAAAAATCAACAGATTGACAATTTACATGAACAAAAAATTGCTGTTATGGGACAAATGGCAGCAGGAATGGCGCATGAAATAAGAAATCCGCTAGCTTCGATTAAAGGTTTTGCTCAGCTTGTAAATATCAGGCTAAATGAGCCGGAGATCAAAGCGGATGAATTGCGTGCATATCTGGATATCACCATCAAAGAGATTGATGCTCTGAATGGATTAGTAACGGATTTTCTAATACTGGCTCGAAAAGGTGACAGTACGAAAAATAACGGCGTAGTATTTAACGTTATGGAGGTTATACATAGAGTTAATAACATTGTGAATCAACTCATACTTAGTGATGATATTATACTTTCAGTAGAGTGCTCTTTAGAAAAAGTACTAACGTTTGGAAGCGCCTCTCAGCTAGAGCAGGTAATTCTTAATATTTTGAAAAATAGTATCGATTCCTTCACAGCTTTTAGAGGCAGAATAGATATTTCTGTTACCACAGCTGCTGAGACAAACGAAATTATTCTACTCTTTAAAGACAACGGAGAAGGAATTTCACAGGATAAATTAAAACGGATATTTGACCCTTTCTTTACTACCAAGCAAAAAGGGACAGGGATTGGATTATCGATTTGTAAACAATTAATTGAAATGTATGGGGGGCATATTAAGGTAGATTCAGAGGTTCAGGTTGGAACTAGCGTGAGGGTTATTTTGCCTTGGGTTTATGATTATCATATTTGAGATGCTGCTGCAGCTAATGAATGAAGGAGCGACTTGCCAACAGGGAAGTTGCTTTTTTTGTTATGGTTCTACAAAAAATCAGGATGTGCGTAAGATCACAAAGCAATTATTGGATACGTTTATACTCAATATATCAATTAAATTTGAAATATATATTACATAAGCAATTGGAGGCTACTGGCATGGATCAATTTACTTTTACAGATATGAAAAAAATAAAGAGGAAAAATTTAGGCAATGTCGTACCTTTAGAGCTTTTCAGAACGATTAGACTTATTGGTTTATATCAAGCGTTACCCATGAATGGTAAGGGTACAACGTTGACTATAGGAAGAAAAATTGGGGAAGAATTTGGTGTTACCTCGGTTAATGAACTATTCGAGTTATTCGAACAATTGAAGATAGGGATTCCTATAATAACCCATGAAGATGACAAGGGGATGACGATTGCAGTACACGATTGTTTCTGCGAAGGTTTACCTATTATGGAAGGGAAAATGGTTTGTGACCTGGAGGGGGCCATTATCGAAGGAGCACTTACTAAAATTCGTGGGAAACGAGTTTCCGTCCGGGAAATAAAATGTAATGTTAATGGGGATGAATATTGCGAATATATCGTCAAATATTAAATTCATATATAAAAGCGAGTAAGCGACCTTTCAATTTTAAAAGGTCGTTTTTTTATGAAGAAGTTGTGATGTAATTAACATTCATTTAACATGGCTCTTATGCTGAAATGATATAACAGTTACAAATAGGTGAAAAGGTGGCTGTTAGATGAAACTTAGCAAAGAGGAAAAATCATGGATTTTATATGACTGCGGGAATTCAGCCTATTCGATGGCGGTTACAACTGCATTATTGCCTATTGTATTTGGCATGTTTTCAAATGTTAACAGCAGCATGGATTTAGGGTACTTTAACTCCATTGCTAGTATTCTTGTGGCTATCCTTAGTCCGATTTTAGGCACGATCGCAGATTACAAGGATAAGAAAAAGCGCTTTTTCTTATTTTTCTCTTTGATCGGTGTGCTGGCTACGGCTTCGTTGGCATTCGTTGCACCTGCGAGCGGGCAGTGGCAGTTATTGATTGTGTTTTACATCCTGTCCGTCATAGGTTTTGCTGGGGCCAATATTTTTTATGACTCTTTTCTTGTGGATATAACCACTGATGAAAGGATGGATAAGGTATCCACAAAAGGTTTTGCTTATGGATATATCGCCAGCGTCATTCCATTTGGCATCAGCCTGCTAATGATTCTGTTTATGGGGATGGATAAGTCGATCGGTTATCAGATTGGGTTTATCATTACTGCCCTTTGGTGGGGGCTGTTGACCATACCCATGATCAGAGATGTGAAGCAGAGATATTATATTGAGCCTGAACCAAGACCTGTAATCAACAGTTTTAAAAGACTGGGAGACACCTTTAGGAATGTTAGACAGCATAAAGTTGTATTTGTTTTCTTAATTGCGTACTTTCTTTATATTGATGGGGTAGATACGATTATTAAAATGGTGGTGCCCTATGCCACATCGGTTCTGGGTGCGGATGCTTTTGACACCTTTACCTTACTGGGGATATTATTAGTTATCCAGATCATCGCTTTTCCTTGTGCAATCCTGTATGGTAATCTCGCCAAAAAATACTCCGCCAGGACTTTGATCATCGTGGGGATTGTTACATATATCCTTTCCTGCATCGCAGCTTTTTTTATCACTTCTGTGTGGCATATATTTATTCTAGGTGCGCTAATTGGTTCCGCTCAGGGAGGCATTCAGGCGCTCAGCAGGTCTTATTATGCGAAGATCATTCCAAAGGAGAATTCCAATGAATTCTTTGGTTTTTACAATATTTTTGGCAAGTTCGCGGCCATTGTTGGTCCTGCTGTAATGTCTTTAACAACAACCTTAACAGGTAATGCTAAATTTAGTATTTTAGCGATTATCCCCCTTTTTATTATTGGATTATTCGTATTTATAACTTTACCTAAAGAGCAGCCTGAACATGACGAACCTAAGGGGCTTATTCTATGAAGTCAATTAAAGCACAAACGGCTATGGCCAAGCATTTGATCGTCATCTCTTACGATGCCTTTTCAGAAGACCACTGGGCATTGGCCAGCCGGCTTCCAAACTTAGCGGAATTAATTAAAAACGGAGCCCATAGCCATAAATTGAAAAGTGTGTATCCCACGCTCACATATGTAGTGCACACCACCATAGCAACCGGTGTATATCCGGATAAGCATGGCATCCATCACAACAATCCGTTTCAGCCCTTTATTAAGGAAGAGGAGCAGAATTGGTTCTGGTTTAGAAATGCGATCAAGGTGCCAACGATTTACGATGTTGCGCGCGAGCATAAGATGAGCACCGCCGGAATCCTATGGCCAGTATCGGGTAAATCCTCCATCCAATACAATATACCTGAAATCAGAGCCATCAAAAACGAAAATCAGGCACTGAAGATATTAAAAAGCGGAAGCCCCTTATACTGCGTGGATATGGAGCTGAAATATGGCCGGATCCGCAAAGGGATTGAGCAGCCCTATCTGGATGACTTCACGACCAAATGTGCTATAGACACGATTAAGCGCAAAAAACCTAATCTTCTAATGATGCATCTGATCGATCTGGATGATGCCAAACATGCTTATGGAACTGACAGTGACGAAGTGAAGCAGGTAATCACACGTATGGATAAAAGGGGAGGCGATATTATGCAGGCAGTGGATGAAGCGGGGATAAAGGATGATACGATTTTTTTAATTTTGGGGGACCATGGCCAGTTTAATGTTAGGTACAAGGTGCATTTAAACAACCTTTTGCAGGAAAAGGGCCTGATCTATGAAGAGAACGGCGAAATGAAGTGGAGAGCTTACTTTCAGTGTGGGGGTGGAGCGGCTTACTTGCATATCCGGCAGGGCGATGAAGAAGCTGAGCAATTAGCATTAGCTGTTATTGGAGATAATATGAGAGATGAATCCTCAGGTATAGAGAAATTGTATGCTAGAGATGAACTGGATTATTTTCATGTGGGCCAAACCACAAAGTATATGCTTGAGGCTAAGAGAGGTTATTGTTTCGACGAAAGTATGGATGAACCAACGATTGTTGATTTGGACAAACAAGGCGTTAAATTTGCCACGCATGGCTATTCTCCTGATAAAGACGGCTATAGATGCAACTTGGTTGTCTCCGGGGAAAAGATTAGAAATGGGCATCATATAGGGGACATCGAAATGGTAGATATAGCCCCCACGATGGCAAAGATTTTAGGGATTGATTTTAATCCAGGTGACGGAAGACCTTTAGAGGAAATTTTTATGGACTAAATTAAGCAATGTGAAACGGAGAAATTCAATGATTGAAACGCGAAAACAGAAATCAAATAAACTCAAGATATTCTCAAAAGTATTCATGATTATTATTGGGGCGCTAATAGCTGCCTATGGTCTAGAATCCGTATTGATACCCAACAACGTCTCAGATGGAGGTGTCACAGGTCTAAGCATCGTTGGCTCTGAACTGTTTGGCTTACCGCTAGGGCTGCTAATTGGCATAATTAATATCCCTTTTGTATGGCTAGGGTATAAGCAAATTGGTAAAAGCTTTGCTCTTTACTCCGTTATCGGTATTGCTTCACTGGCTATTGGCACTAGTCTTATGCATCATGTACCGACGATTATAGAAGGTGATACCTTATTAATTACCGTTGTTGGCGGGATTATTATCGGTTTTGGTATGGGTTTAGCCTTACGTAATGGTGGAGCATTAGATGGGATAGATATGTTAGCTGTCTTACTTTCACGAAAATTACCTTTTGGGACCAGTGATTTAATCTTATTTCTAAACATGTTTGTCTTTATTGTTGTTTCAACAGTATTTGGCCTACAAGGGGCTATTCTATCAGCGCTTGCTTATTTTATTGCTTCTAAGGTCATTCATATTATTGAAGAAGGTTTGAGTGGCTCTAAAACGTTTAAAATCATCACCATTCAACCGGAAATCATGGTCGAGACTATTCGTGACCGATTGGGTCGTGGAGCAACTTATACAGATGCTTATGGCGGCTACTCCAATGAACAATTCAAAGAAATTACTTGTGTCATTAACCGTCTGGAAGAAAGTAAAATAAAAGATATTATTCGTGAAATTGACCCGAATGCCTTTGTAGTAGTCTACGATGTTGCAGAAGTTAAGGGCGGCAGTTTCAAAAAGAAAAATATTCACTAACGACTATAAAACGTGTTGGAGAGAAGCTAATTATGCTCTTGCCAGCGCGTTTTTTTGTTTTCTTTGAAGGAGAGGAAAGGCTTGGTACAGATTTAATATAATTAAAGTTGGAATACCTACTCTAACAACATGCTTATACAATAGAATTAATAAGGTTGGAGAGGGGACATGGATATGGATGCTGTTCATAAAGAAAAGATCTTAATCAAAAATGAAAAGCTTATTAGCATGGTCATTGAACGGGCTAAGAGAGATTTTTCTGATGATATTGCAATTATTGGGCTTACAGGTTCTTTTAGTACTGGGGATTTTCATGAAAAAAGCGATCTTGATCTAATCATAATTAATAACACAGAGCAGGGCTGGGGAATATCTTCGTGTTTTATTTTGGATGATATTGGATACGATCTATATTGTACGCCATGGGAAACAAGGATAGAAGATCAAGCCAATCTCGAGAGTCCAATGATTTCATGTCTGGTGGATTTACAGGTGTTATACTGTGCAAAACCCGAATATTTGGAAAAGCTAAATTTATATAAACAGAGAGCACTCGATGCTCTGGCAATGCCTATAGGGAGAGAATGTATCAGTAGAGCGAAAAAGTGTATAGACATAGCAAAACAGGAATATGCGAATACATTACTTTCTGAAGATATAGGAGCAGTAAGGTATGCTTCAAGCGAAGTTTTATACAATTTATTAAATACGCTGACTCATTTGAACAATACTTATTTCAAACGGGGAATGAAAAGATATTTGGAGGAAATAGCTACGTACCGTTATGTTCCTGATGATTTTGAAATGACATATATGGCTGTGATAGAGGCGAAGACTATCGATGAAATCAGAAGTGCAGCATATAAGGCACTTAAAAACATCAATGATTTATATAATAAAATGTATAAGGATTTTGTAGTGCAGCCTGTCCCAAGCTATGATAATCTTGGCGGAACTTATGAGGAATTATGGTGCAGCTACCGCAATAAGATTATAGCAAGTGTAGAATCGGGTGATAGATCGTATGCGTATCTAGCAGCAATGGGCATACAAGGTTTTCTTGATGAAATGACAGAATGGAAGGGAACCAAAAAGTTTGATATCATGCAGTATTTTGATTCTGACCATCTTCAAGTCTTTAAAAATGAGTTTCTGAAGGTCATGGATGAATATCTGGAGGAATACAACAAGGTAGGCAGGAAAGTCGAACGATACAATACTTTCGAGCAATTATATAACGAATATATGAAGGTATAGAAAATAGCCCACTACCAATCTTTGGATTGGAGTGGGCTATTTTTTTATTTGACAAGAAAACTTGGCGTATTATAATAATGATGACAAGAAAACTTGTCATCATCTTTTCAATTTGAAAGGAGAAATTTTTATGAAAAAGGAAGAAATATTAGAAAAAAGCAGAAATGAAAAAGGAGACGAAGGAAAAGAATTTGTATTTGCTAAAGGCAGAAAAAGCGGATTCATTGGAATGTTGATTGTATTTTGCATTCTGAGTGTCTTCAATTTATATAATCATAGTCAGGAAACAAATTTTGCATTAAAAGCTATGATAGCTATGTTTTTTGGATATTTGGGCTTTGAAGGACTTGGAATGTATTCTGTAACTAAGAAGAAGATGGATTTACTCAAATTCATTTTAGGATTAATTATAAGTGTTTATTTTTTGTTTATTTACTTTTATGGAATGAGTGATTAGTATGAGTGAACATTTGGTTTTAAAAAATAAACTGCGCGAAGCAAGAACAGAACAAAAATTATCGCAAGCACAATTGGCAGAAATGGTGGGTGTCTCAAGAAATACTATAAGCTCGATTGAAACGGGGCAGTTTAACCCTACTGCAAAATTAGCTTTGATTTTATGTATTGCGTTGGATAAAAAATTCGAAGAATTATTTTATTTTGATTAAAATCAACAGAAGCTTTTCTAGGTTTAACTCTGGATGTCAGAAAAACAGCGATACTCCATCATTGGAGAATCGCTGTCTTGTCTTTCCGGTCGATTATAGCTAACTCAGGAATTTACAGGATTCTGTTCATCAGATTTGGGTGTAAAAGCTCTTCGAACAACCTTCGTTATTTCCATTAGGATGAGGGAGCCGAGGGCTAAGCCTGCTGCAATCAGCCACTCTGACATTCCAAATGTAGCCGGAATCGAGAAGATTTCTCTAACCCCTGGCAGTACCGCAATGCCGTAAAAGGCAAAGCAGACCAGAACGGCTCCGATGACGTATTTGTTGCTGAAAAGGCCAGCTTCAATAGCAGTTTGACTGTTCGAACGGGCGGCAAAGGTCTGCAACGTACGAGACAAGATCAGGGTTGTGAATGCCATAGCTACGCCCATATCAGGCGAATCCTGAAGTCCGATATACAGGGATATGATTACAGCTATACCTATGAGTAGACCACGAGTGACAATCGCCTGCATCATTCCTCCTGCGAATATTCCTTCCTTGAGCTCTCTTGGTTTTCTGTTCATCACATTAGGTTCAGGTTTTTCCATCCCGAGAGCAATGGCGGGCAGAGAATCATTCGCCAGATTGATGAATAGAAGCTGAATCGCTGTGAAGGGATTAATCCAGTTGAAAATAAGGGCAAAGAGGATGGCGATAATTGCACCCAGGTTACCTGAAAACAAATAGGCGATCGCTTTTTTGATATTGTCAAATACCGTTCTGCCCACAGATACAGCATTGACAATAGATACAAAATTATCATCGGTCAAAATCATGGCAGCCGCATCTTTGGCAACATCGGTTCCACTGCCCATGGCAACTCCGATATCTGCTTGTTTCAAAGCAGGCGCGTCATTTACACCATCACCGGTCATGGCTGTTATTTTGCCTTTCCGCTGCCACGCGCGGACAATTCTGATCTTGTTCTCCGGGGAGACACGGGCGTACACACCAATCTGTTCGAGTTTTTGATCAAGTTCCTTGTCAGACATGGCATCGAGTTCTTGGCCGGTTACGGCAATTTCATTCTCAGTCATCAGACCGATATCGCGGCCGATCGCTTGTGCGGTCGTCTTATGATCACCGGTAATCATGATGGTTCGGATGCCAGCCTTCTGAGACTCTGCGATCGCGCCGTAGACAGCTTCCCGAGGTGGATCAATCATAGCTGTCAAACCTACGAGCACCAGATTTTGTTCATCCTCCAATCCGACTTCAGTAACCGTATTTGGTACGGTTTTGTAGGCATAAGCAAGTACACGTAGTGCTCTGCTGGAGAACTCCTCATTGGCTTCGAAGAAGTGTTCAAGAACTTCTGGTGTCATCGGCACTTCTTTTCCACTTAACAGTACATGCGAGCATAGACCAAAGAGCACATCGGGTCCACCTTTAGTAATCATTGCTTTTTGCCCGTTAAAAGTATGCAAGGTCGTCATCAGCTTGCGATCCGAGTCAAAAGGTAGCTCGGCTTCGCGCGGGAAATTATCGCGTATTTCCTTATAATCTTTATTCTTGCTGTTGCTGAAGGCAATAAGTGCTACCTCTGTAGGATCACCCAGCTCTTTACCATCCTCATTAATGTTAGAGTCGTTGCAGAGCACAGCAATATGCAGGAGCCGCCGGGCTTCTTCAGACCATTCTTCAGGCGCTTGATTGAATTGATCACGGTCCCCTTCTGGCAAAAAGTAATCTACAACAGTCATTTTATTCTGGGTGAGGGTACCTGTTTTATCTGTACAGATGACACTGGTTGACCCAAGGGCTTCGACAGCGGGCAGCTTACGAATAATCGCATGTTGCTTAGCCATCTTATTAGTACCTACGGATAGGACAATGGTTACTATTGAGGAAAGAGCTTCGGGAATCGCAGCAACCGCCACAGCGACTGCAAACATTAACGCATTCAGGATAGCTTCTGTTGTATCCACAGTATCATTCGACAACCAAACACGTCCGGCCTGGATGGTAAAGATTACAATGGACAGTAGTATAATTGCTACCCCCAGCTGCTTGCTGAATGTTTCGAGCTTGCGCTGCAGCGGCGTTTGCTTGGCTTCGGCGCTTTCAATGAGTTCAGCAATTTTACCGATTTCGGTAGTGAGTGCAGTTCCCGTTACTACCAGGCTTCCGCGGCCATATACAACTAGTGAACCGCTGAACGCCATATTACGCCGGTCTCCAAGCGGAGATTCTTTCGCGATGATATTCGTATGCTTTTCCACAGCTTCGGATTCTCCGGTTAGCATACCCTCATTTATTTTTAAGCTTTCCGATTCTATAATCCGGCCATCGGCGGGTACGAAATCGCCGGCTTCCAGCCATACGATATCACCGCGAACAAGTTCCCTTGCCGGGACGGTTTTTAATTCTCCATCACGCAGCACTTTGGCCTCGGGTGCTGACATCTGCTGCAAGGCATCAAGTGAACTCTCCGCTTTACGGGTCTGGATGACACTTATAACTGCATTGAGAATCAACACGAGGAAAATAATAAGCGACTCCATAACTTGTCCCATAACAATCTGGACAATGGCCGCTATAAGCAGTACGACTACCATAGGGTCTTTGAAGTTTTCAAGAAAAAGCTTCCAAACAGGATCTTTTTTCTTTCCTTTTAATTCGTTAAAACCATAGTCTTTCAGACGTTTGTCGACTTCTGCCGAAGTAAGCCCGTTAGCTGAACTCTGAACATCCTGTAAACTGTCGGCTACATTGTTGCGGTAATATTCCACTAATGATAGCTCCTCTCTGCTGTGCTGTGTCTTTGTTCTTAAAAATTACGGTTCAACCGGGGACAAGTTTCAAAATATCGAGCTGCCGAAACTGTTTTCACATGAAAAATATATGTAAATCTGGTTTCTTCATTATGTTTTTGGCTCACCGAGCACAAGTTTACTATGGGCGCTTTATTTATTATCCTATTTATGAATCGAGTTTATCCCCACTTTGAAGAGTTAAATAAAACTCATAAAGAGCTGAGGCTACGCATTAAAATAACAAAACAAGACCCGTCTGATGACAGGTCTTATTTGTCTGCACTTTCCTATTTTTTAGCGCCCGAATTAGCCGATTCCTGCAATTGCCCTGACTCACGGTGCTTCCGACTCATGAATACCAAAGACAATGCAATTACCGTGAGGATAACCCCAAGGACTTTAAATCCCTCGAAGCTAAACTTACCTCCCATTATGATACCTATTAACAATGAAGAGAGAATGGTTCCCAGGTATCTCGATGTATTAAATAATCCGGAGGCTACACCGATTATTTCTTTTGGAGAACTTTGGAACAAGGCTGCTTGCAGGCCGACATTGTTCAATCCGTTGCTAATACCGAATGCAGCTAAAGCCACACATACACTGATAACTGGTGAAGTCTGATTTAAGGTCACAAGCCACACTGATCCCAATGTCATCAGGACCCCGGACACTAGCAATGCTGGCCGGGGGCCTGATCTATCGATCCAGCGTCCTGCTATTGGAGCAGTAATCAGTGAGCATAATCCCAGCGTTAGCATGAGAATTCCTGTTTGGAATTCACTGACATGACGTACCATTTGCAAGTAGGATGGGATCCCGAAAAAGAGTGAGTAAAAAAGTACATTAACGAGCATGAATTCAACATTAACCCAAGTCATTGCCGGGTATTTGGCAAATGTACGTAAAGGAATAAAGGGTGATGCCGCTGTTAGCTCATGCCGGACGAATACTCCTAGCAGAACGAGTCCTGTTAGCAAGGTAATGACATGTATTAATGAGATATGTCCGGATGATTTTGCTGAAAGCAATCCAAGGAGGACGGCAATCAGCCCCACAGTGAAGAGCAGGATTCCTGACGTATCAATCAAATCAAACCATTTGCGCAGGGACATTCCCCGGGTAACGGTTGTTGACGGTTCGTCCTTGGGGATATGCCTCCAAGATAATAAAAAGCTAGCCACCACGAATGGAATATTGACGAAAAAGATAGCTGGCCAGTCCCACCAGTGAATAATAACCCCGCCAATAAAGGGACCAATTGCTGCCGCGCCGGATAGGAAGATGGATAAAACAGATAGTGCGGTCGCTTGTTTCTCCGTAATATGAATCCGCACAATGGCCATTCCAACGGCAACCATCATGCTAGTTCCAATGGCTTGCACAATACGGAACACGATGAGACAGCCAAAGTTTGGGGAGAAAGGAGCAAATAAACCTGCAATGAAGGATACGACAAGCCCGGTAAGAAATATTTTCCTCCGGCCGAATAAATCGCTGGCCTTTCCCATGACAGGTTGAGCGATGCTACTTGCAATGTAAAAAG
Source organism: Paenibacillus sp. FSL R10-2778 (assembly GCF_038593035.1). Lineage (NCBI taxonomy): Bacteria > Bacillati > Bacillota > Bacilli > Caryophanales > Paenibacillaceae > Paenibacillus > Paenibacillus sp. FSL R10-2778. The sequence goes on from NZ_CP151956.1 coordinate 1,666,386, forward strand.
AAAAAATAATCCAGGAAACACCTGTATAGTCAAGCTGGAATACATTTTGTAGCCTTGGAATAGCCACAGCCACCATCGAAGAATTTAAAGGGTTCAATAAAATCCCCAGACCTACTGAAATCATTAACCACCTGTTGCGAACACTCATTTTAAATCCCCCTAAAGCTTATTAATGTCATCGTACTTGAAATCGATTATTCATTCCAACGCATTTTATGTTATGATCTCATTGACTAGAGGGAATGAACGGAGGTGCGAATTGGAACTTTTGCAACTGCAATATTTTCTCGCGGTAGCTCGGTTGGAACATATGACTGAAGCTGCACGAAATCTACACGTTACTCAATCTTCACTAAGCAAAACGATTCAGCGTTTGGAGGAGGATCTGGGGGTACCTTTATTCGATCGGGTAGGAAGAAAGCTGCGACTGAATGAGTCCGGAAGCCGGTTCCTTCGCCGGACTGAAAGGGCATTGTTTGAATTGGAGCAGGGAAAACAGGAGCTTAGCGATTTATCAAGTCCTGAACATGGCACACTCGAATTAGCGGTGACGACGGCAAGCACATTACCCAATATCCTGCGAGAGTTTCGGAAAAAGCGGCCTGATATTCAATACCATGTACAAATGCTGACCACGCAGGAAATGGTTACACTTCTTAATAGAGGAGAGGTTGATTATTGCTTATCCTCACCTCCAATAAAAGGGGATGACATCGAATGTCAAATCGTCTTTATCGATCCAATTCTTGTGGCTGTTCCAAAGGGGCATCGGCTGGCCAATCGAAGCAGCGTAACTTTGATAGAGCTAAGGGATGAGTGGTTTGTTGGGGTAAAGAGTGGCTATGGTACTCGCGATTTAATAGACTCTGTATGCAAATCAGTTGGATTTGTGCCTAAATATGTGTATGAGGGAGATGAACCTGCAAGGCTTAGCACTCTTGTGGAAGCTGAAATTGGTTTAGCTTTCATACCAAGCACGGCACGGAATTCACGGGAAGATATCCAATACCTCCAAGTAGAGAATCACGAATTGGAAAGGGAGATAGCTTTATTGTGGCACAGGAGCCGGTACATTTCGCAGGCCGCTTTGGAATTTCGGGAGGTAGTTGTAGAATATTTTGGAGCGTTATCCAAACAGACCATTTAATTATGCGGCAGAACAACTAACAAACCAATTCCCCGTTACCTTCCGTTACGTTCAACGGTCCGTAAGTGGGGTTTTCTTTTTGGGTTAAATTTGTAGAATCTTTAATCATACCTATGTTTTCCTATAATTATGGGGGGTAACACCTTTAATATTAGCGTAGTAGTGCGTAGCAGCGAGGCTGTAAAATAGTGTGAGTAGACATGAAAGCGTTTACATATAAGGAGGGGATCTGTAAGTAAAAAGATTCATTTGTGATGATGTTCTACTGCTCTTCGGGATGATTGTACCACTGTTGAAATTAAGGATTTAGCAGGTAAGGAAATTAGCGTGGGAATATAGGGCTGGTGCTAATAAGGTAGGTCATTAACTGATTTTTATGAAAATCACTAGAGGAGGAATGCATTAAATGAGTAGAATGCTTAAACAAGTAATCTCGATCTTACTCGCAGCTGCCTTGCTTATTCCGACAAGCTGGATCGCTCCGGTTACTGAAGCTGCGGCGCAGGATACGACAGTATCATCAGATAGGGTAACGGTATATCATGAAACTTTTGCGAGTGGCAAGGGGATTGCAGCTCAAGCAGGCAGTGCTAGCCTTACACCTGTGAATGATAAAGTTTTTACTGGCAATGCTGACGGCGCAGCTTTATATGTAAGCAACAGAGCGAATAACTGGGACGCGGCTGATTTTAAATTCAGCGATATGGGCCTAGAGAACGGCAAAACCTACACGGTGACTGCATCAGTCTATGTGGATGCTAATGCGACTATACCTAGCGGTGCCCAAGCTTATCTTCAAGCGATAGGCAGCTATGCTCTTTTGGCAAATGTGAATTATGAAGCAGGTCAAGCGGTCACCTTGACGAAAGAATTTACCGTGGATACGGACAAAGATACAACACTGCGTGTTCAATCCAACGATGACGGGAAAACGGTTCCGTTCTACATTGGTGAGCTTCTCATTACAGCAAAAAAAGCAGTGACGGAAACGGATAAAGAAATCTATCACGAAACTTTTGTGAGTGGCAAAGGTTTAGCCTCACAATCAGGCAGCGCTAACCTAACCCCTGTCACCGGAAAGGTTTTTGCGGGCAATGCTGACGGGGCAGCTTTATATGTAAGCAATAGAGCGAATAACTGGGACGCGGCTGATTTTAAATTCAGCGACATGGGCCTAGAGAACGGCAAAACCTACACGGTAACTGCATCCGTTTATGTAGACGCTGATGTGATTGTACCTAGCGGTGCCCAAGCTTATCTTCAAGCGATAGGCAGCTACGCTCTTTTGGCAAATGTGAATTATGAAGCAGGTCAAGCGGTCACCTTGACGAAAGAATTTACCGTGGATACGGACAAAGATACAACACTGCGTGTTCAATCCAACGATGACGGGAAAACGGTTCCGTTCTACATTGGGGATGTATTGGTCACAGAAAAGGTGGCTACCGTAGAGCCAACTCCAACACCAGAAACACCTAGAGACCCAGCTTTACCTTTTACCACTGTTACTTTTGAGGATCAAACGCCAGGTGGTTTTGAAGGCAGGGCAGGTACAGAAACGCTTACGGTTACTAATGAAGCGAATCATACGGATGATGGTTCATACGCTTTGAAGGTTGAGGGAAGAACCAGTACATGGCATGGGCCGACATTACGTGTGGAGAAGTATGTGGACAAAGGCTACGAATATAAAATTTCGTTATGGGTCAAGCTGATCCAGCCTGCAAGCTCGCAGCTCCAGCTGTCCACGCAGGTTGGCAATGGCAGCAGCGCCAATTATGTGCAGCTCGCACCTAAAACCATCAGTGCAAGCGATGGCTGGATTCAGTTTGAGGGGTCCTACCGTTATAACAATGTAAGCAGTGAGTATTTGACCATTTATGTGGAAAGCTCCAGTAATAGCACGGCCTCTTTTTATATTGATGATATTAATTTTGAAAAGGTAGGCTCTGGCCCGGTAGATATCGAAAAAGATCTTATACCGATTAAGGATGCTTATCAGAATGACTTTCTGATCGGAAATGCGATAACCGCTGAGGATCTGGAAGGTGTCAGACTTGAGCTTTTGAAAATGCATCACAATGTTGCTACGGCAGGTAATGCCATGAAGCCGGACGCGTTGCAGCCTACTAAGGACAACTTCACGTTTACCGCGGCAGATACAATTGTAGATAAAGTACTGGCTGAGGGCATGCAGATGCATGGACATGTGTTGGTATGGCATCAACAATCGCCTGCATGGCTGAATACAACAACAGACGCAGCTAACAACACAATCCCCTTGGGACGGGATGAAGCTCTTGTGAATTTGCAGACCCATATCCAAACCGTTATGGAGCATTTTGGTGACAAGGTGATCTCTTGGGATGTTGTAAACGAGGCGATGAGCGATAATCCATCCAACCCAACAGATTGGAAAACAGCGCTGCGATCCGCCCCATGGAAAAGTGCCATTGGAGCAGATTACGTAGAGCAAGCCTTCCTGGCGGCAAGAGAAGTATTGGACGCGCATCCAGATTGGGATATTAAGCTCTATTACAACGATTATAACGAAGATAATCAGAATAAAGCGCAAGCCATCTACAGTATGGTCAAAGAAATCAATGATAGGTACGCGCTGACTCACCCTGGCAAATTGCTTATCGACGGTGTTGGCATGCAGGGGCACTACAGCATTAATACGAACCCAGAGAATGTGAAGCTTTCCTTGGAAAAGTTCATTTCCTTGGGTGTCGAAGTAAGCATAACTGAGCTGGACATTCAGGCCGGAACCAACTATCAGCTCTCTGAAAAGCTTGCTAATGCGCAGGGTTATCTATATGCGCAGTTGTTAAATATCTTCAGGGATCATGCTGATTCTATCAAACGTGTTACCTTCTGGGGAATGGATGATAACACAAGCTGGAGAGCTTCATCCAATCCGTTGTTATTCGATAAAAATCTGCAAGCCAAGGCAGCTTACTATGGCGTTATCGATCCTGATACCTTCATTGAAGAGCATGAGCCTGAATCAGTAGAAGCCAATCAATCTACTGCTAAATTTGCTGCACCTGTTATAGACGGAACAGTTGACGAGATCTGGAGCCAGACCGCTGAGATTCCGGTCAATCGGTATCAAACCGCTTGGCAAGGAGCGAGTGGAGTGGCAAAAGCACTCTGGGATGATCAAAATTTATATGTCCTGATCCAGGTGAGTGATACACAGCTTGATAAGAGCAGTGTGAATGCACATGAACAGGATTCGGTCGAAATCTTCGTGGACCAAAATAATGGGAAAACGACGTTCTATCAAGATGATGACGGCCAGTACAGAATCAATTTTGACAACGAGACTTCATTTAATCCTTTAAGTATCGCAGCCGGTTTTGAATCGGCAACCCAGATTTCCGGAACAAACTATACGGTTGAAGTGAAGATTCCACTTCAAGGGATCACTCCGGACAACGATAAAAAGCTTGGTTTTGATGTACAGATCAACGATGCTAAAGAGGGCTCACGTCAAAGTGTCGCGGCTTGGAATGATACGAGTGGAACTGGGTATATGGACACATCCGTTTATGGTGTGCTTACTCTAAAGGGTAAATCTACGGGTCCGGAACCCACTCCAACGCCGACAACAGCACCGACACCGACACCAACGAGCCCAACCGATCCAACCGATCCAACAAACCCGACGGAACCATCGGCAACCCCGACACCTGTTCCAACAGCGACGCCAGCACCAACAAATGCACCAACGGGTAGCAGTAACTCGGGAAATGTAGTATCAACTCCACAGCCTGGAGCCATTACAAACAAAGATGGTGTTGTTACGATTAAACTGGAGGTAAAGTCCGACAACGGGCGTGCTATAGGTACCATCTCCAGCGACAACATGAAAAAAGCGCTTGAGCAGGCTACTGTAGCGGCAAACGGCAAGAAACAAATTATCATTGAAGTGCCAAAGCAAACGGACGCGAAAGGGTATGATATACAATTACCGACCCAAAGCCTAACGGGGAAAGAAAACTTTGAACTATGGCTTAAGACGGAAAATGCCACAATTCAAATTCCAAGCAATATGCTGTCTAACGTAACAGACAATGCTGAGCAAGTATCTATACGAATAAGTAAAGTCACCACGGACAGCTTGGAAGCAGCTACCCGCAATATGATTGGCAACCGTCCAATTATCGGTCTAAGCGTAGTAGCAGGTGACAAAGTTATTCCTTGGAATAACCCTAAAGCACCTGTAACGGTAGCCATTCCTTACGTGCCGACAGCGGAGGAGCTAAGCCATCCAGAGCTTATAGTCGTTTGGTACATCGATGGCAAAGGCAACGTACTGCCGGTTCCGAGCAGTCGATATGATGCTGCAACCCAAACGGTTGTCTTTCAAACAACCCACTTCAGCACTTATGCAGTAACCTTCGTAAAGAAAAACTTCGGAGATCTGCAGAATCTTTCTTGGGCCAAACAAGCTATAGACGTTATGGCGGCTCGCGATATCATCAAAGGAACGTCCACGAACAGCTTTTCACCTGCAGATTCAATCAAACGAGCGGATTTCATTACTCTCCTCGTAAGAGCGCTTGAACTGAAGGGAACGGGCAAAAGTGCAATAATGTTCAGCGATGTCCAAAAGACAGACTACTATTATGATGAACTGGTCATCGCGAAGGAATTGGGAATTGCTACAGGTTTTAAAGATGATACGTTTAGACCCAATAGCAATATCTCCAGACAAGATATGATGGTGCTGACAGCACGAGCGCTGGCGGCAGCCGGTAAGCAAGTTAAGGCGAGCGGCGTTGTAGCTGCTGCTTATCTTGATGAAGCAAGTATTTCCAGCTACGCAAAAGACAGCGCATCATTGTTGATCCAATCCGGAGTCGTAAACGGAAAGAATAATAGAATTGCGCCGAACGATACGCTTACCCGTGCTGAAGCGGCAGTCATTCTGTACCGTATCTGGAAGCTGTAGTCCCTGTAGTAGAGAAAAGAAGTCTGAATTGGCTCGTAGCAATATTTATTCTGAAGAGCGGAAATACGTGTATATTCATCCCTTTGCGTTCTTCTGTTTCAAGAATCGCTGCTCCTCTCCCTGCGGAGAGGAGCAGCGATTCTTTCTATGTGTGATCCGTTAAATTGGAGCTGAAACGGAAAAAAATGTCACGAAACAGAAATCTACCTTTTTCAGATATTATCAGACTCTACTGACAAGGTCATAGTTATTAAGGCTTACCAAAACATCGGCCATTTTGAGGCGAAATGTGGCGTTGGGCAATGGAAATGTGTCTTTTTTAAGTATTCACAAATAAAGAACGAATATCCTACCATTCCAATATTTACAAAATTCGATATAAAGTGATATAATTTTTTAGATTCATATACATAAACATGAAAGAAGAGTGTAAGATGCTAAAGGTAACAAGCAAAAAAGTCATGTCAATTATTACAGTTAGCTCAATGCTGTTGGCTGTGGGTGCAGTCGCTTACGCAGACACGACATTGAAGAAGATTTCTGCATATCAGAATGCGGCCATCAGTATTGAAGTGGATAATCAGAAAGTGAACCTGTCAAGTAGTGAAGGAACAATGTACCCAATTATCTATGAGGGACATAGCTATGTATCCGCCAAGGCTGTATCTGAAGCACTGGGGGCAACTGTGAAATGGGACAACAGTCGTCAAGCTGTTGTGATCACATCGGCGAACGGCGGAACATCAACATCCGTTGTCCCGGATAAGGACAATACAGTTGCACAAGCCACTGCGAAGCCAGCAACAGTATCTACTCCGTCTGCAACCGAGTCTACTCCGCAGCCAACACCAAAGCCTGCGGCATCATCTTCCGCTACGACTTCCAGTAACAGCGGCGCTTCGTTTGCAGATGCAGTGAAGTTGGGTACTTCTTTTACTTATACGGACCTTGATAACAATTATAGTCCTAAGGGTGATTCAACATCTGTTCAATATTCTTTCACTATCAATAAGGTTACGCCGACTACTCTCGGACAATTACATGCGCTTGGGTATGAGGAACATGTCACTGATCCCGATGTAGCTGTAGATTATGTCCTGCTTGATGTAACGCTTAAGGTGAAAAACGCCACTCTTGTAAAAGGTAGTCAGGACCAAGGGCGGAAGTTCCTTTCAAGTTTTACACCTACCATTTGGGGGGTAGAAACATCCAGTGGACAGTACTATATTGGTGGCTCTAGTGACTATTTTGAGGGATCTCTCGGAGAAAATATCGAAAAGTTGTTGGCTGATTTTCCTGAAGTCACCCCAAGTAAACCGGGTTCTTTTGACGCTTCGGGTAAAGTTGTTCTGCCAATAATCAAAGGCAAGGAGAACAACCTTGTTCTTTATAGAAATGATAGTAAGCTGGAGTCCGACAAAAGATCCATCTATTTTAAACTGAAATAGTTAGGCAAGTTAGCAGATGGTTTGGTCGCTAATTGCTGTAATAAGGATCAAAATAAAAGAGATCAACGATGAATAACATCGTTGATCTCTTTTTTATGAGGCTTACACAGTGCTGATAACTTCTATATCAAGCTTCTTTGGCAATGACTTTTTTGAGCTTCACCTTGGGTTCTTGCTCAGGGTCAGGCGCTTGCCCAACACGTTTAATAAAGAAAGATAGCAGCAGACCGAGGATACCAATTCCCACAATCACTAGATAGGAATCATTGATCCCTTGAATGGATGCTTCCATAATCATATGTTCCTGTGTTCCGTTCTGTGTACTGCCTGAGGCCAGCATATCCTTCATATGCGTTGTAGTACGGCTTGTCATTACGGTGACGAGCAGGGAAGTCCCAACGGCGCCAGCTACTTGTCGAATGGTATTCGAAATCGCTGTACCATGCGCACTAAGCTTGGCGGGGAGTTGATTTAGACCCAGAGTTTGTATAGGCATGAGGAGCAAAGCCATCCCGATCCGGCGGCCTGTTGACATGTATACCAGATACATGTAGCTGGTTGAGTCTGTTAAATTTACAAAGCTAAGAGTCGTTGCAATTGTAATCAGTAGACCGATAATAGCGAGCCATTTTGCCCCGAACCGGTCGAACAGCTTGCCGGTTACCGGCATCAACAATCCCATTACGAGTGCACCAGGAAGTAGCAACAAGCCGGACTCCATCGCTGTAAAACCGCGGGCATTCTGCAGGTACAAAGGTAGCAGCATCATATCTGCATACATTACGATTGTAACTGCGATACTGATGACAGTTGTTAAGGAGAACATATTGTATTTAAAGGCCCGGAGATCAAGCAGTGGATTTTGGGAAGCCAGCTGTCTCCAAGTAAACAAGCCAAGGGAAAGCACACCTGCTGCTAAAGACAATAACACTTCTGCGCTCGACCAACCCGCACTGGCAGCGCGGCTGAAGCCATACAGCAATGTTCCAAAACCGATGGTAGAAAGAGTAACGCTAACAATGTCCAACTTGGGAAAGATGCGTTCCGATACATTTTTTAAATAAATAAATCCGCATATGATTACAATGACGGTCAAAGGAATCATGCCATAAAACATAATCTCCCAAGAATAATGTTCCAAAATATATCCAGCCAGAGTAGGTCCAATCGCAGGTGCGAAAATAATGGCCAACCCTACCATCCCCATAGCAGCCCCTCTCTTTTCAGGAGGGAACAGGGTCAAGATGACATTCGTGAGCAGTGGCATGATAATCCCGGCACCAGCTGCCTGAATCATACGCCCGGTCAACAGAACAGGGAAGTTTGTCGCGACGGCCGATACGATCGTTCCAGCCAAAAATATAAACATAGAGGCTTGAAAAAGCTCTCGCGTCGTAAATCGTTGCATTAGATAAGCTGTAATCGGAATTAGAACACCATTAACCAGCATATACCCCGTTGTCAGCCACTGAGCTGTAGCCGCTGAGATATTAAAATCATGCATTAACTCCGGAACGGCAACGCTCATTACCGTTTGATTCAGTGTTGCAAGAAAGGCACCCAAAATCATAATGAATAAGATGGGGCCCTTTTTCACGGAACTGCTTGTTACTTCTCTCTTTGTACTCACTCCACTCCATCCTTTCAACTCGTCGATCATGGACTAAATTTACAGTGTGTTGTATAGTTTACAATGCATGAATTAGATTATAAATGAAATTTTCATGTAATCAAGCAACAATTTGCGAAAAAATGTAAAGTAGTTTACATTCTTTGTGAAAATGTAGTTTTTTCTTTTAAAAAAACAACAATTATCTAAAATATGTAGCTTACAATATGAAAGTGGAAGATTGGAGAGTAGAAGATGAATAACACAACGCAACGTACAGATCCCCGGGTACTTCGGACACGTCAATTGCTTAGAGATGCTGTAATTGAATTGCTTGAGGAAATGGATATTGAGAAAATATCCGTAAACCGTATTGCAGAGCGGGCTAAAATCAATCGTGTTACTTTTTATCTGCACTACCGGGATCTCCCGGATATGTTAGAAAAGATAGCGGATGAGATGGTGGAGGACATTCTACAAGTGGTGAACAACGATGGCAACCATGATGAATCGGTTGATGAAGAGAATCTGAGGATATTAGAGAGTCTGCTTAAGCATATTGCGGAAAATGCAAAATTCTACAAAGTCATACTCACATCGAAACGAAGCCCGATTTTTACAGATCGTCTGTTTAATTTGATGGCGGAAATCATTTCTGCACACCAGGAGAAAAAGGAGGGGGCCGTTGATCATTCAAAGGTACCGATACAAAAGGACATTGCCGTTTGGTACGGTTCAGCAGCTCTAATTGGCACGGTTATTTCTTGGCTCCGAGATGACATGCCCTATACGCCTGTGTATCTTGCCAGACAAATTAGTATGCTGCGTGCGAACTAGCAACGGATTCCGACTCATGACCGGAGAGGAATTAAATGATGAACACGGGCAAACACCCACGCATCGTTGCGCGGCTGTTTGCCCGTGTTTAGAGCAGGTAAATCACTGCACACTGAGATTATCCCAGTTGATTTGGAATTCCTTCAACATCCCTTCTTTGGTCAGCTTGCCGCCGAGATACCCTTGAATGCTGCTGGATAATTCCTGTGGCATCCCGTTCGGCAGGCGGGTCCAGTTCCAGGTCAGCGCTTGATCTTTATCGGTATAAGCCAGCACCTCAGCACCTAGTGCTCCAAGATCTTCTTCGGTTCCCTTAATGTTGTCGAGCGCAGGGATGAATTGGAATTCCTTAGTGATATATTTTTTTCCGGTCTCGGAGGTGACTAGCCAATTCAGGAAGACCTTGGCCTCCTCCTTAACGGGAGAGTTTTTATTGATAACCCAATTGCTGGGTACACCTACATAAAGCTTGTCGTTGTCTTCGGGAGTGTCGTCAATGGGCATGGGCAGGATGCCCAGGTTTAGATTGGGATCGATGCCGTCGATCTGTCCTTGTGTCCAGTTACCCTGCTGCATCATCGCAGCTTCTCCGCTCGCTAGCATAGTGACTTGTGTATTATAGTCGGTTGAGAGCGGGTTCTTATTGCCGTACTCAACAGTAAGGTCAAGTAGATCGATCCATTTGGAGAAAATAGGGTCTCCGGCGAAGGTTTTGGAACCGTCTGTAAGTCCGGCGATGAATGCCTCTGGATTAGGCTGCTGGGCGAAAGGCATGTTTACATTATGATTGCCAAGCACGAACCATTCTTGGTAACCATTCGCAAAAGGGGTGATGCCTGCCGCTTTTAACTTCTCGGAGGCTTCGCGTAGAGCGGTTAGCGTCAATGGCTTCTCAGTGATTCCGGCTTTTTTAAATAGATCCTTATTATAGATGAAGCCGTATCCTTCCAGATTCATCGGCATCCCATACAGCTTGCCATCTATAGTCATTTGTTCTGCTGCGAGTGGCTTTACATCCTTGGCCCAAGCTTCGCCGCTCAGATCCTCCAGATATTCCAGCCACATATCACGTTCATTGTTGCCGCCGATGGTAAAGATATCCGGTTCATCTCCGGAAGAGAATTTGGCACGCAACGAGGCGCCATAATCGGTCCCGCCACCCACGCTTTGCACCTCAAGCTTAATATCGGGATGTTCTTTCTCGAATTCGGTCTTGAGCGAAGCCAGCGCTTCAGATATTTCAACCTTGAACTGGTAGATGTGTACGGTTTTGACTCCATCTGCATTGTCGCTGCTGCGTCCGCAACCGGCTGTCAGGGCAGCCAGCAGCAGGGAGCATGCGAGGAGAATTCCACGTTTTGTTCTCATATTCATTCATCCTCTCTGGCTGAAAGTCACGTGTATCATTAGCCCTTCACGGAGCCTTGGGCAATACCTTCGATAATATATTTTTGCATCACTAGGAAAAAGATGACCACCGGCGTAATCCCGAGCACAAGTCCTGGAAGCGCCAAATCCCACTGCTTCGTATATTGTCCGAAAAAGCTATAAGTGGCAATAGGGATGGTGCGAAGCACCGGATCCTGCAGAATAAGCGATGGCATCAAGTAATCATTCCAGATCCACAGGGTATTCAGTATGATGACGGTGACGATAATCGGCTGCATAAGCGGAAGTACAATCCGGAAAAAGGTACCATAAGGACTGCTGCCATCTACTCTTGAGGCCTCCTCGATATCGAGAGGTACCGATTTAACGAAGCCGTGGAATAGAAAAACAGTCATCGGGGCGCCAAACCCAAGATATGCTAAAATCAAACCGGCGGTTGAATCCATGACGCCCAAACCGCTGACGACCTGTACCAGCGGGATCATGATAGATTGAAATGGAATAACCATGGCGGCTACTAATGCAATATAGAGCACACGGTTATACAAGCTGTTGTTGCGGACCATTTTGTAAGCGCACATAGAGCAGAGGAATGCTAGCAGAACATTACTAATCACCGTGATGATAAAAGAGTTCAGGAAGGCGCGAGGGAAATTGGTAGCTTTCCAAGCTTCCGCGTAGTTGCTCCACTGGAGCGCGGAAGGCAGCGCAGCAGAGTCAGAAAGTATTTCACTATAGCTTTTCACTGAATTAGCCAGTAAAAAGTAAAAGGGCACTAAAAATAGAAGTCCCAGCAGGATTACAATTACTTCGATGAGAAGCAGGGGGACATTAAATTTCTTGGCGGTAGTCTCCATTACTGCTCCACCTCTCTTTTCTTGGTTGCTCTAACCTGTAGTAGGGAGATCACGGCCACGATGACGAAGAAAACCATCGCTTTAGCCGAGCCCATTCCGAACCGGCTGATGGTATAGGCTTCATTGTAAATATTCAAGGCTACAGATTCGGTAGCTTTAAAGGGTCCACCCTTGGTCAGCGACAGGTTGAGGTCAAACAGCTTAAAGGACCAGGAGATAGATAGAAATAGACAAACAGTTACAGCGGGCATGACCAGTGGAAGAGTGACATGGCGCAAGGCCTGAAAACGTCCGGCTCCATCCACTTTGGACGCTTCAATTAGGCTTTGGGGAACATTGTTGATAGCAGAGATGTAAATCACCATCAGATATCCTGCATTTTGCCAGACAAATACGATAACAATCGCCCAGAATGCTGTCCCTCCGGTGCCTAGCCAGGGAAGATTAAAGAAGGACCAGCCGGTGGCCTGCCCGATAGAGGAGAATCCTCTGACAAAAATAAACTGCCAAATAAACCCGAGCAAAAGTCCGCCAATGACATGCGGTACAAAAAATACAGTTCTCAGGACATTACGTGTGAACAGTTTGCGCGTCAACACATAAGCGAGTGCGAAGCCAAGCAGATTGGTCAGCACTAGACCGAAGAAAGTGAACTTCGCCGTGAACCAGAATGAATTAAGAAAGGAAGGATCCTTGGTGAAAATATGTAGATAGTTCCGTAGTCCGGTCCACTCGACATGCCGCGAGATTCCGTTCCAACTGGTAAATGAATAATAGAGTCCCAAAAAGAAAGGAATCAGCACAATAATAAAGAAAAACAAGGAAGTTGGCCCGACAAAAATAAACTGCTGCATCAGGCGTGATCTTTTTCTATGGTCCATCGTTCCTCACCCCTTTTGTTAATTTAAACTTTTCATTCTATAACCGAATTGGTGATTAACCGAAACAAACAGTAATATAACGCACCAAGTATTCTTAACGAGTTGCGGCATCGGGAGAGGCCACAATGCCCTTGATAGCGCCGAAGTCGGCTGAGCTTTCTCTGGATAATTTTCATTGGCCCGGAGCGATTTCTTTTCGGGCTTGACAGTCTTTTCAAAGAATCGGTATGGTGGACTTGTCAGACAAATGGGAGGCAGGGTACATGTCAGGATGGCTGGGGAATCATTTTGTTACGCAGATTGGAATTTTGGTGAATGATGTTGAAAAGGTAAGCACGGCTTATGCGGAGTTTTTTGGACTGGAAAAGCCGAAAATTATCGTTACAGATACAGAAGATAAGGCGCAGACTCGGTATAATGGCGAGGCGACGGTGGCGCGGGGGAAGTTGGCTTTTTTTGATATGGGCTCCCTGCAGCTTGAACTGATTGAGCCAGACCAGCAGCCCAGTACGTGGCGTGATTATTTGAATGAGCATGGTGAGGGACCTCATCATATTGCTTTTGTGGTTGAAGGAATGAAGGAGAAGATTATGCTGCTCGAAGGCAAAGGGTTCCCACTCCAGCAAAAGGGCGAGTATACCGGGGGGCGTTATGCTTATATGGACACGTTCAAGGAGTTAAAGGTGATTGTGGAGCTGCTGGAGAACGATAAAGATAAAGGAGAGGATGTATAGTGAATATTCTAATTACTGGTGCCGGACGTGGACTAGGTTATGAGCTGGCGGCTGAGGCATTGAAGCGGGGGCATGGAGTCATTGCCGGGGTTCGCCGTCCCGATCAGGAACAAACAGCACTATCTCAGCTCGCTGCGACCTACGGGGAGAAGCTGACTGTGGCCCAGCTGGACGTGACGGATGAAGAAGGAATCGCGGCACTTGCTGCAAATCTGCAAGGACAAGGCCGGACGCTTGGTGCCATTATCAATAATGCGGCAGTACTGACTGCAAGGGACACACAGATTGAAGAGCTGGATTTCCAAGATATGCTTACCACGATGGATATTAATCTTTATGGACCGATGCGAGTGGTTAAGCATTTCTTGCCGCTACTCACTGAACCCGAGCTTTCGATCATCAACATATCGTCGGAAGCAGGCAGCATTACTAATGCTTATTCCGGAGACTATCCTTATTCCATCTCCAAAACGGCACTTAATATGTTCTCACAGCAGCTGCATGTATATTTAAAAGAACGCGGGGTACAAGTACTCGGCGTACATCCCGGCTGGATGCATACGGATATGGGCGGGGCAGAGGCGCCAACGAATCCAACCCAAAGTGCTGAGGGCATCATGGACTTGATCGAGAAGCGGACTACACCGGAAGGTCAATTCATGTTTGTAGACTATACGGGTAAGGATATGAAGATTTAATAAAGAGTGTTCTAACTAAAAGAGGTAACTCAATAGCCATACATGGCTTCTGAGTTACCTCTTTTTGATTTTTCTATATGCTTATTTATTTCTTAATCAATAAATAAGCGAAATAAGGTACGCCGGTCAACGCTACCATGATCCCAGCCGGGATGCCATCAGGGGAGACGAGATTGCGGCCAACGGTGTCCGCGATCAGAAGCAACCAGCCACCCAGCAATACTGCGACGGGAATAAACATCTGATTGCGCGGACCGACCAACGATTTCGCAATATGTGGTGCCATCAATCCGATAAAAGCGATTCCACCTGTTACGGATACCGCGGAGGCGGCAGCTGCGACGGCGACAAGAATCAGGACGATACGTTCCCGCTCCAGATTCAGACCGACACCAATGGCTGATACCTCACTCAGACTGAGCAGATTGAGTCGCAGCGATTTGTACAGGGTAAAGGGAACTAGCAGCAATAACCAAGGCAGTAAAGCCCAGATGAAGGGCCAATCTGTACCCCAAATATTCCCGGCAATCCATTTTGCGATAAAATCAACTTTGGCACGATCTGCGGATGAAATGATTACGATCATAACTCCCGACA
This sequence comes from Paenibacillus sp. FSL R10-2778, assembly GCF_038593035.1. Lineage (NCBI taxonomy): Bacteria > Bacillati > Bacillota > Bacilli > Caryophanales > Paenibacillaceae > Paenibacillus > Paenibacillus sp. FSL R10-2778. The sequence continues at coordinate 1,681,546 of NZ_CP151956.1, forward strand.
GCGCTAGGGAAAATCCGACCCCGACCAAAACTAGCCGAATAGGATCAAGCCCTCTAGTCCGACTATATGAAAAAAGATAAATTAATGCTGCCGTAATTATAGCCCCTATAAAAGCAACCAGCGGCAACGCATAAATGAAGGTTCCAACGCTAACCGGGAAATAGAGAAAAAATAAAGCGACAGCCACACCTGCCCCCGAGTTAATCCCAATAATACCGGGGTCTGCTAGATCGTTTCGGGTAACGCTTTGCAGAATCGATCCAGATAAGGCTAAGGCCATTCCTGCCAGTAGCGTAATTAGAATTCGTGGCAATCTTACAGAAAATAATACAAAGTCCTCTTTAAAGGTTCCGTGACCGAAGAGAACGGGAAGCAGCCTGTCAAAAGACAGGGAAGAGTAGCCGATCCCCATACTGGCAATAGCCGTAAGCAGGATCAGTCCGGTGCATACCCACAGGATAAGACGTTGTTTTCGTACTGGAGCAGAGGAAATCATGAGAGTGTTTGACCTCCTTTACGAACAACGAACAAAAAGAAAGGCAGTCCTAGCATAGCCACGACAGCAACTATCGGCGTTTCATAAGGGGCATGGATTGTACGTCCAATGGTATCTGCAAGTAGCATGAAGGATGCCCCAGTGAATACTGAAATCGGCAGAATATAGCGGTAGTCGGTGCCGACTATTTTGCGGACAATATGCGGAATCATTAGCCCTACAAAAGCCATGTCCCCAATTAGAGCGACCGATGCGCCAGTCAGCAGAATAATGAGCGTGAACAGAATCCCTTTAACCAAAACAAGATTCTGTCCTAATCCGATCGCTACCTCGTCACTCAAGCTAAGAATAGTCAGCTGGTTAGAAAATATTAATGCCATCACGATCCCGATGAGGATCACAGGTGCAATGGCTTGAAGCTGGCCCCAAGTTGTGCCGATAAGCCCACCGGCAGTCCACATGGATACATCTTTGGATATCTTGAAGGCAATGCTGACACCACTTGCGATAGCATATAGGAATGCAGATACCGCAGCACCAGCGAGTACGATACGGATTGGAGACAAGCCACCTTGGCGCACGGAGCCGAGAATAAGAACCAGAACGGCTCCCAGAGCAGCGCCGAAGAAGCAAGCAATCATGGTACCAAAATAGTTCAGCCCCGGCATAAATACGAAGGTAAGCGCCAGTGCCATATTAGCTCCTGAAGTTAACCCCAGCAGGCCGGGATCGGCTAACGGATTGCGCGTAACGCCTTGCATAATAGCACCGGATACGGCAAAGGCGGCGCCGATCAGCATGGCGGCCAGTTCACGCGGCAGCCTGATCTCACGAAGAATGAGGACATTGTCTGCCGTTGAACTTGAAGTGATGGCAAGCCACAGATCATGGAGGGTGGTTTCTTTAGCCCCGAATAACATCGCGATCACGAGGCAAATAACCATTACCAGCACGCTACCAAGCAGCTTATAAAAGAATGGAATGGAAGTTTGCTTCGTAGTCATCTTTATTATTTTCCTAGAAAGCTTTTTTCAAAGAATTCCAGTTGATATTCTAAGCTAAGCGGATCGTTAAAATAGAATGCTTTGGCATCAGCTTCGTAAACATGATTATTTTTGACAGCAGGGATGCTCTTGTAGATTTCTGTATCCTGGAAGGAATTATCTTCATCCGCATTTTTACTGAAAATAACGTAATCGCCTAGATAATCCTTAAGCACTTCTGTTGAGAGGGCCACGTAACCATCTGTTTTGGTGCCTTCCTTTACTGTCTCCGGCATACCGAGCTTGAAGTCCCCATAGAGGAGTTCAGTTCCGCGGCCAAAGTTATACCCGTATACATACAATTGCTTATTGAAGGTTTCAATGACAGAGACAGTTGCATCCTCGCCGATCTTCGCTCTGATTTCCTCACCCGCTTTTTTGGTGCGGGCACTAAAGTCATCTACCCAAGCTTGGGCTTCTTTTTCTTTGTTCACCAATTTGCCGACTTCCAGCTGTTGGGTTAAGTAATCAACTTTATTATAAGTATAAGTAACCGTTGGTGCGATTTGCTTGAATTTATCGATGTTCTTAATATCGGAGAGACCGATAATCAGATCAGGCTGCAGCTCAATAATCTTCTCCAGACTTTCATCACTTACAGCTTCTACATCTTTCAATTGCTCTTCAAAGCGCGGATTGGTTTTGGACATTTCATCTACGCCTACAACAGGTACACCTAGTGCCATAACATTACCTGTTAAAAATCGAGTGAGGACAACGACACGCTGAGGATGTGTCGGAACTTCAACAGGTCCATTTTCCGATTCATAAGTAAAAGTCGCACTTTCTGACTCCGCAGCAGGAGCCGAGGATGGGCTATTTGTAGGACTAACCTCATTCTTCGCCTGATTTCCCCCACAAGCACTAAGGGCAAGCCCTAAAATAAGTACAAACGGAATAAATATCTTTCTCATTTAAATAATTCTCCCCTTTTAATGACTATGTTTCCGTGAATAATTCCATTATTTAATGAATCCCAGGCTGCGCCATAGATTGATTATGAGAATCATTCGCATTTGTAATCATTATAGGGATCACTTATGTGCCTAACCATGCCTTTTTGTTGGAAAAAAGACTTGGACTATTATTGGCCTTCGAATAATGCAACCGCACGTCCAAGCTGCAAACGAATGGAAACTGGATTATAAGGCACCCATTCATCCAGATTAAGCAGATGGATCTTCTTGTTCTGCACAGCAGAAAGCTGGTTCCAATAAGAGGAGTGGAAGATTTCTTCACTGTGTGCAGTGGAGCCTTTTGCGTCTGGAAATACAGTGACTAACAATCGGTCACCGGCATAAGCCTCCAGCTCAGAGACGTCAATCACAAGGGAATGAAACTGGTCGCCGAGTTTATTTATTTGATCCTCAATCAAGGCAGGAGCCTTGAGACCTAGCGATTGATAGATCACATACCCAACATTTCTTGCCCCGTATACGAGTAGTCCATCTGGTTTAATGACCAGAAGGGTTACAATCTCGTTAGCCACCGCGCTTTGCTGCACCACGGCCCGAGCTTCCAGCTCCTCTTGTTCAAAATCGTCCAGCCACTGCTCAGCACGTTCGCTACGGTGAATGGCACGGCCGATCAAGCGCAAGTGGTCTTTCCATCCTAGTTCCTGCCAAGAGATTTCAACAATAGGAGCGACCGCCCGCAGCTGCTCAGCGTTCAAGCCGAATTCTTCCAGATGTTGTGTGGCTGCAATAAGCAATTCAATGTTTGCTTCCAGTAATAACGCTTTTATCTGCTCAGCCGAGCTGTTCGTATGGATGAATTTCATAGACTGTGGTGGTTCCTGGTCAGAAAGATTTAAATACTCGCTGCTCTCTGAAATGGTAACTGCAGGTTCCAGGCCAAGCAGCAGCAAATGACTGGCATAGGGAGTGAGCATCACCGCTACACGTTGGAAAGGGATAAGATTATAGCCTGAAGGAGATGCGCCGGTCTGCTGCTTAAAGCGCCGACTAAGATAAAACTCATCCTTGTAGCCCACCTTTAAAGCAATTTCTCTTAGTGTGCTTGAACTATTAAGCAGTAGTTCCTTCGCTCTGTGAACTCTCAACCTGGACAGATATTCATTAGGGGTAAAGCCCGTAAATTGTTTGAATAGCGTTGAATAATGTGAACCGCTCACACCCGCAATTGCAGCTAATTGCTCACGTGATATTTTTTCACTGAAGTGATTCTCTAAGTATGTGATACTGCGTTCCATTGAGGGCAGCTCACTCACTTCAAATCTTGTTTCCTGCTGCTCCAGCAATTGAAGAAGGATCTGATGGAACAGGATCTGGTTCTGCACATGACGTATTTCACGATCTGGCAACCGGTGAAGATACAATTCCTTCATATTAGATACAATGGCTGGTTCATGAGGAAACAACAGCATATTTGAATTGGATGTCAGTTGGCTTGTCCGCGTCATAGCACTGGAGGGCAGTGCTCGTGTCTGTTCTTGAATCCGGATTGAAAGCTTATAAGCATGAAGCGGCTGCTGGCGATTTGTAATTAGTGAGGCGTAAGTATTCTCGGGGAGAAGGACGACAATGCCTTCCATTAGCTCATAAGTCTGATGATTGATCTCAAGCATACCCTTGCCAGCAGCAATAGCTAGTAGGACGGTTGAATGCTCATGAATCTGAAGTCTTGGCAGATTTGAGGTTCCATACATCGACTGAATACTATCAGCGGTATATAAAGGGAAATGGGACTCCGCCCATTCTGGGACTATGTTATTCAAATCTTAAGCCTCCGTTACCTATAATTCTATGAATGGTATTATATTCTTCACTTCTATGGGGCTAATTATAACATCTCTCGTTTGGGACAAGCCGCATAAATGACCACAAAGTAGAAGAGAAACTAATCTCCTAGATGAATCCATTGGTCCAAGAGTCCCTAAGGTCAAGCGAATATAAATACTACTATGATCCTTCATCCATTTTAAAAGAGGTGAATCTAAGATGAAAAGACAGGTGAAACCTAGTAGGAAAAGAAGACCTGCCTCCAGACTGCAGCCTAAACGTAGTTTAATTCTTAAAGCAAAAGCGCAAATCATTAACTTTGCGGTTATTGGTGATAGTCATGTGGGGTATGGAAACAGCTCAAGCATTTTTAGAAATCTTTTGCCTAAAGCTGTGAATAGCGGGAATAAGAGATTTTTTATTTTTGGAGGAGATAATACGCAAGCGGGAGCTAATCATGGAAATAATGCGAATGCTTACTACAAGGATTTCAAGGATACGGTAACAAGCACGCTTGGGAGTATTCCTTATAAAGCATCTATAGGAAATTGGGAGGCAAGCACACAGTCCTTATTCACACAATATTTAGGTGCTGTTGAGGGGCAAATGAATTTTCCGGGTACGCAGGGGAAGGTCAAGTATGTATGGCTTAATTGTGCGCTTGGACGGTTTACTCCGGGTAGTATAAATTTGTTGAGAAATTTAGATGATAGTTTTTATTATATTATAGATTTTCATTGGCCCCTCAAAGTAAGTGGGATTACGGTGGACCCAACCCATGTATTAAGCGCATCGGAGACGAATAAGTTTTTTTCATCCATTCCTACAAAAGTGAGAGATAAGGTGTTAGCTATTTTTACGCATCATGGACATCTGTTTTACCGAAAGCTTAGTAATATATATCCCGGTTACAACAAAACTAAATTTTTCGTATGTGGATGTTCTGGGGAATATAAATGCAAAACAAATGGTGATCGGGGTTATTACAATGCCACATTATCCATCAACGGGACAACATTTAATGTAGATGCTTTTAAGGTAGCGGTAACTTAGCAAAAACTAAGCTGAAGCTGATTTTCGGGAGAAACCGGGGTCAGCTTTAGTTTTGTTTAGCGAATAGTTAATAGAAACTCAACAATTCAGTCACAGGATAATAGTAAGCTAGCAGGATTATTTAATATATTTGTATAATAGTTTATATATGTATTAAATGAATCATATTGGAGGGCTACCGATGAGAGGGTTAGTATTTAATTCTTTAGAACAGGCGGGTGTCTCGGCTTTTGGTGTGGAGCGTATTCGTACAGCCGCCGCACAAATGGTTGAAGACAATATCACACCTGCGCAAGTTATTGTTGCTGCGAGAAAGGGGACGCTGCTGGTCCATCAAGCGAATGGAAAATTCGGACCTGAAGCAGACGCAGCAGATTTAACAGCGGATGCTATATTTCCACTCTGTTCCATCACAAAACTATTTACTGCAACCGCTATTATGATGTTAGTGGAACAAGGGAAAGTGGGCCTAAATAGGCCGGTTTCTGATTACATCCCCGAATTTACAGGGGAGAACAAAACAAAAGTATGCGTACATCATTTGTTGACACATACCTCTGGAATTGAGGTTAATGGCGGTTATGATGCACCACTAAGCCACGAGCCAGGTACTGTGATGTCTTACTGTGGATATGGTTATGAGCTGTTGGGTGAAATTATACGGCGAGTTAGTGGACAAGCTTATGATGTATTCGTAAAGGAAACTATTTTTAAACCGCTTGGAATGGAAAATACATATTATCGTGTGCCAATGGAAGTGCGGAACAGAGTAGTTAGACGTGCCCCTGAGGCAGCATGCGCGGAATGGGTAGACAGTGAATACAATTTGAATTCTGTATCTGCGGGGGGCGGCGCTTACTCAACGGCTATGGATTTGGCTGTTTTTGGCCAGATGTTCCTTAACGGCGGAATTTATAACGGAGTACGATTGCTTAGTCCGGTAACAGTAAAAGAAATGACCCGCAATCAAATTCCGGGCGTATCCTCACAATATAGAGACGAAGTTTTCCCTGAAGCATACTGGGGGTATGGATGGGCGATTAATGGCACGAAGCGTGACGGTGGAGATCTGCTCTCTGCAGATGCCTATTCACACTGGGGAGCGGCAGGTCCTTTCCTCTGTGTGGATCCGGTTTATCAGACAGTGACGGTTCATTTATCCGTAGAGCTGGATCACCAGAAGCCATTTAAAAATATGTATGTTGATTACTTCAACAATACTGTTCTTGCAGCAATCACAGAGCTGTGATGTCAGCTGCTATTTTCATATCCATTTTGAATTTTTGTTGTGTCTACTTTTCTTAAAGTATGTTTTCCCTATTTGTTCTAAATTGTTTAGGGGTGATTCCGGTATATTTCTTAAACACTTTGGTAAAGTAGCTCTGATCATTAAAATGTAGGCGTGAGGCGATGTCCGATAAGCTTATCTCTGGTACTTCTATTAGTCGTTTTGCCTCTTCAATCCGCTCCAATTGAATAAAATCGCTGATGGTGATGCCGGTCTCCTTCTTAAATAATAGGGAGAGATAACTTCTATTTAATCCTGCAACCTCAGCCAGTCTATCTAAGGAAAGTTCCTCATATAGGTGATTGAAAATATAGTTCTGACAGAGAGCCACGGTGCGCGACAGTTTCGCCATCCGGCTCTCTTTGACATGGTCTGCGAAATCGCAAAGGGCGTTAAGAACGGCATGATCTACAGCGGGAATATCTTTTAGTTCTTCGATATGCTGGATATGAAAGTCGCTTAGGGTATAAGAAATTTCCCAGTACAGCCCTCCATCTATAGCTGCACGTGTAGCAAGTGTAATACAAGAGATTGCCAGATTCTTTTTGTTACGTAATTGGCTCCTCTTGGAGAGAAGCCCGTAACTTTCTTCAGAGAACGAGGCTTGAACGCGTAGCAGATCAGTTTTATTGCCTTTTTTGACATAGTGAAAGAGATTTTTTTCTAGCATGGGCTCGTGGTGCAGCCACGTATTCTCACGGCGATAAGAAATATCCAAATCCAAACTGCCTGAGGGCAGTTGTTTATAGGCAAGAATGCGGGAGTCCAGCAGCAGTTCGCTAAGGGTCAAGGTTTTTCCAGTAACGAGCGAGTATAGCAGCATAGCGGTATGGTATAGTCTCATTTTATTTAACACGGTCAGGCTGCGGTAATAGTTAAGCCATTGCTCCTGAAACTTAAGCGGAACTTCATGATCACGCATCAGACTTGCCACACTATCCTCCGTAGGTTGAGCATACAATGAAGGGCCAATCACAATGCTTCCCTCGTTGCTCTTGTCTGAGGGTAGATGGAGAATAATGTAATTCTCTAGAAAATTTGTGGTACGAACGATGGGTATGGTAGAAGTCCGTCCATTGCCATTAGAGTTGTTTTCATGATTAAAAGATTTAGTAATTTCAGAAAGTGGCTCATTAAGGTTATGAACCCAAGGGGCGCACTCGAAGGAGGAAGGCATAGTAAATTCAATTTCCCGATTGGTGTCGAGCAGGAACACGGGAATTTGCTGTGACTCATACATCACTTTACAGATATACTGGACTCTTTCCTTATCCTCCAAATGATCTAACATGTTATGACCCCCTCGCCTAACAAGAATACCAAAAACACAATAATAATGCCATAAATCAAGCGTGAAGTATATTAAAATGGGGATAGTATACATTCAGAGGAGGCATTTTTATGAAAACCAAAATTCCTGAACTCATATCACAATTGACCCTTGAGGAGAAAGCGGGACTCTGTTCAGGGCTTGATTTCTGGCATACCAAGGGGATTGAACGACTCGGAATCCCTTCTTTGATGGTAACGGACGGACCCCATGGTTTACGCAAGCAAAAAGAGAGTGCCGATCACCTTGGGCTTCATAACAGTGTTCCCGCAACTTGCTTTCCTTCAGCATCAGGGTTGGCTTCTTCGTGGGATCGGGCACTAATTGAGCGAGTGGGGAAGGCGCTTGGTAAGGAGTGCCAGGCAGAAAACGTTGCTGTTCTGTTGGGACCGGGAACGAATATTAAACGCTCTCCACTGAACGGTCGTAACTTTGAATATTTCTCGGAAGACCCTTATCTTTCTGCGGAGATGGGGGGGAACCATATCAAAGGTGTGCAAAGCGAAGGAGTCGGCACCTCGCTTAAGCATTTTGCCGCCAATAATCAGGAACACCGGAGAATGTCGGTAGATGCCGTTATTGATGAACGGACGCTGCGGGAGATTTATCTGGCTAGCTTTGAAGGTGCAGTTAAGAACAGTCAACCTTGGAGCGTAATGTGTTCTTACAACCGGGTTAACGGTGAATACGCTTCTGAGAGTGAAACGCTTCTAACGCGGATTCTTAGAGAGGAATGGGGTTTCGAAGGATTTGTAGTTTCGGATTGGGGTGCGGTCAATGAGCGAGTGAAGGCGCTTCAAGCAGGGCTGGAGCTGGAAATGCCGTCAACGGGAGGACTTGGCGATGCCAAGATTGTCGCAGCCGTGCAAAGTGGGGAACTAGCTGAAGAAACGTTAGACCTTGCGGTGGAGCGGCTGCTCACTTTTATTTTTAAGGCGGTAGACAATCGTAAAGATAATACTTCATTTAATGCTGAAGAGCATCACCAACTGGCACGGAAAGTGGCGAGGGAAAGCATGGTGCTTCTTAGAAATGAGGAGGAAGTTCTACCCTTATCTAAACAAGGTACTATTGCGATCATTGGGGAATTTGCTAAAAATCCGCGTTATCAAGGTGGGGGAAGCTCGCATGTGAATCCAACTCAATTGGATGATGCTTTTGAAGAGATGAGAGGTCTTGCGGGGTCTGCTGAGCTGCTATATGCCCAAGGATATGAACTGGAGCATGATGAGATTAATGAGGTTTTGCTGCAAGAGGCACGAGAAACAGCAGCAAAAGGTGATGTAGCGGTGTTGTTCCTTGGACTGCCGGATAATTATGAGTCAGAGGGTTATGATCGCAGCCACTTGTCTCTTCCAGAGAGCCATAAAGCGCTGATAGATGTGGTAGCTGAGGTGCAGAGTAATATCGTTGTTGTACTCAGTAATGGCTCACCTGTAGAGATGCCTTGGATTGATAAAACAAAAGGAGTCCTTGAGGGTTATCTAGGTGGGCAGGCGTTTGGGGGTGCCGTAGCAGATTTATTGTTTGGAGAGGTCAGCCCAAGCGGTAAACTGGCAGAGACGTTCCCCATGAAGCTGAGCGACAATCCATCCTTTCTTAATTTCCCGGGGGAAGGGGATAAGGTAGAGTATAAGGAAGGTTTGTTCGTAGGTTATCGTTATTATGATAAAAAAGAGATAAAACCGCTGTTTCCTTTCGGCTTTGGTCTCAGCTACACAGAGTTTCAATACAGTCATTTAACAATTTCCAAGAGCAGCATAAAGGACACCGAGACTGTTCAGGTTAAGGCTATTGTTAAAAATACGGGCACTCGCGCAGGAAAAGAAATCGTTCAGCTCTATGTTAGTGATGTGGAGAGCAGCGTGAACCGTCCACTGAAGGAACTAAAAGGCTTCCAGAAGCTAGAGCTTCAGCCTGAAGAAGAGCAGGAGGTAACCTTTGAGTTAGATAAACGCTCCTTTGCTTATTACAACGTTAACATGGGTGATTGGCATGTGGAAAGTGGAGATTTTGAAATTGCTATTGGCTCATCATCGCGGGATATTCGTCTGACAACTTGTATCGGAGTAGAATCGACCAATCCGCTTACGATGCGTTATCATCGGAATAGTACGATTGGTGATTTGCTGGATAATCCACGGACAGCGGAAAAAGTGAAGAAATTCAGCAGTGTTTTTGGCTTAGAGGGTGCGATGGATGATAACCCGGAAATGTACATGGCGATGATGAAATATATGCCGCTGCGGGCAATGATCGGTTTTGGCCAAGGGAAATACACGGAAGAAGATTTAGCCAAGGATCTGCAAGAATTTAATACATTGGCTACTAAGTAGAAGTAAGCCAGTGGCACATATTAGTCCTATCTAATATGTGTCACTGGTCTTATTTGTGTAAATTTCTTGTCTGGATACCGTTACCCATAAACTCGATAGGTGTGCCTCAACGTTTCCTTGAAGGAAATCCGTAATCTTTAGCGCGCCACGCTACTAGCAGCGCAAGAATCAATAGTATAAACATTACCCACGGGAAGGAGCGGACACCAAGTGTTTCAATAAGAATTCCGCCTATCACTCCGCCACCGCCGATAGCTAGGTTCCATGCCGTCACCAGCATCGATTGGGCCACATCTGCACTTTCGCCAGCGGTTTCGGCAACGGCTGTCTGTAGCAAAGTAGCTGCTCCTCCGAACGTCAACCCCCATACACCAACCACTAAATAGATCACTATGGGCTGGCTGCTACTAATGCCTAGTACAATGGATGACAAGGCAAAAGCAGCTAGGCTGATCAGAACCAATGGACGCAGTTTGCGGTCGATCAAAATACCGATGACCCAGATGCCAACAAGCGCTGTAATGCCGAAAACAAGCAATACCAAGTCAACCCGCTGGGTTAGCCCGGCCTGAGTAAGATAGGGGGCAATATAGGTATACAAGATGTTGTGTGCTAGTACCCATACCAGAACGACAAACAATACCGGCCGTACCCCCGGAATAACAAAAACCTTGTAGAGAGGGAGCCGTTTATCAGGGGCTTCTCCTGGATAGTCCGGTAGCTTCCAAAATACCCAAGCGATCAGCATGAGAGCTAATAGCGACATGAACCCGAAGATAGAGCGCCAGCCTACAAGGGTGCCAAGAAGGGTTCCAGCAGGGACACCGAGTGCCAGAGCGAGAGGTGTGCCTACCATCGCTACCGCCATTGCTCGTCCCTTGAGTGACTCCGGCACCATGCGCCGGGCGTAACTTGCTATCATGCCCCATAAGACTCCAGCGGATACGCCGGCGAAGAACCGAGCTGTTAGCGTAAGTATATAATTGGAAGAAAAAGTGGTGACGGTGTTGAATATGAGAAAACCAAGGATGCACATTAGTAGCAGTGGTCGCCGCCGCCATCCACGCGTCACGGTAGTTAAGGGAATCGCGGCCAACAGGGAACCAAGAGCATACAAAGTGACAAGTTGACCGGCAAGGGCCTCGGAGACACCAAGCCCCTCACCTATTTGGAGCAACAAGCCTGCCGGAATCGTTTCGGTAAGAATACAGATAAACCCCGTCATAGCTAAGGCAAGTAATCCAGCCCATGGCAGACGTTCAGAAGAGGGAGTGCTGGAGGCACTTTGTGTGGCAGAAGATGTGTTTTGGCTCATAGAGAAGCCCCTCTCTTATATAATTTTAGCAAACTCAATGATATAGACGACGAATAGGGTCTACTGGACAGAGAGCCTAGGCTGGTTCATTCCGGACCCAGGCTTCTTGTGTTCATGCTCTATTTATTACGTCTATCATAAATGGCATCACAAAGGTCTACAGTAAACTGACCCGACATGCCTTCCAATGCGGTATTAGTGAAAGCGACGACACTGAGGCGTTGCTTGGGATCTACGAACCACGAATGACCATAAGTACCCCCCATGCGCCAAGTACCCGGAGATTCTGGAGTGTCTGCGGCGACAGGATCCTTTAGTACCGTAATGCCTAGGCCAAAGCCTCGTCCTGGCCAGAAGGCCATTGGCAGATCACCGATCTGGTTGGTCGTCATATCGTGAACCAGTGACTCCGGTAGCAGCGGCGCTCCGCCCTTACGTAATGTTTCCAGCAGTTGCAAAAAATCTCCGGCGCTGCCGACCATGCCAGCTCCTCCAGAAGGATAGGCAGTAGTGTCAAGTGCTCGGCTAGGGGCAAGCAGGAACCCAGCCGTTCCCTCCACAAAGGCAATACTGTCAGGATCAAGTAAGGGCCGTGGCTCTGGAGTATCATTGGCATAGGAAGTGGCCAGCCGTTCTCGATCGACTGCAATAAAACCCGTGTCGCTCATGCCAAGCGGCTTGGTTACGAGTGAATGTACAGCCTCACTGAGCGGTGTTTCTGTGACCTTTGCAATTACTGCTCCCAGCACATCTGTCGCGATGGAATATTTCCACTCGGTACCTGGCGGATAAAGGAGGGGGACAGAGGCAAGACGGCGCAGGTTCTCTTCCAACGTGATGCCGGACTGATCCATACCATCTGATACCCCTGCTGACTGATAGGAACCCTTCTCTTCTTGGAAAAATCGGTAAGACAGGCCTGCGGTGTGCGTCATCAAATGACGAATCGCTAAGGAAGCGAACTCGCCATTCTGCAAACGCGGCTGAAACTCTGGAAGCCAACGATCAACGCGGTCGTCCAGTTGTAGACGACCTTGCGCAACTAATACTAGGGCTGCCGTTGAAACGATAGGTTTAGTAACTGAAGCGAGCCGGAATAAGGCATCTTCTCGCATGAGTCGGCCTAGCTCGCGGTCGGCAAAACCGGCAGCACGGCTATAAACCAGTTCCCCATCTATCGCCACTCTAATGACAGCACCGACCAAGCGCTTGTCAGCGTGGGTTCGATCGATTACTCTATCGATGCGATCTGATAAACATTCTGTAATTATTTTATTTGAATCCAATATACTCAACGGTCTTCATCCCTTCGGAATAGTTAAAGTCAAGAACACTTTACTATTGTAGGGTTATTATATATAACAAGTTATCTTGATTACATAAGGCAACTAAGCTAAATTAGCTTTATAACGGTTAATTACAATCTAGTTAATATAGAAAACCTTAAATTTAAAGGAGGCGATTTTGATGGACCATGTTGATAAGCAAATTCTTTTCCATCTTCAAAATCAAGCAAGAATTTCTATGACAGAGCTGGGCAAATGTGTCGGTTTATCGCAACCTGCGGTTACGGAGAGAGTTAGGCGTATGGAGGAAAAAGGCATCATCAGCGAATATCGCACCATAATTTCTCCTGAAAAGATTGGGAAACAAGCAGCTGCCTACATGTTATTTCATTCTAGGGATTGTAATGCATTCCTTGATTTCTGCCGCTCAAGTCCTGATGTCGTCGAATGTTACCGTATAAGTGGGGAACACAACTACTTATTGAAGGTAGTAACCGACTCTACACGAGCCCTCGAGGAGTTCGGAAATCAATGTGACAAATACGGTACTTACACGATTCTGATCGTGATGTCATCACCAATCGATCATAAATTTCTTATACCCTCGCTTGAAGAAGCAAGCCTAAACTTGCTGAGTTAGATTTTAAACATAATCCGTTAGCCTGTCGTAACAAAAAAAAGACTCTTCTATATAAATAGAGGAGTCTTTTTGGTTTGGATACTGTCCTTCCATAAACGGGTTAGAACAATGGTTAGTCTAGACCAACTATAAAATGAATTAAGTAGCCAAGCTAATGCCAGCATCGCCTAGTTTCCAACGGCAGGTCATTATCAGCTTCTCACCCTCCAGTTCGGCTGTCAGCGTGCCACCCATTTTATTCATTAGACTTTTGGCGATGGAGAGACCCAGCCCGGAAGCTTGAGAAGATCGGGTACGGTCTGCGGTATAGAATCGGTCAAATAAGAGGTTAATATCGCTTCCGACTAGTTCCTTCGCATCGTTTACTATTGTTAAGTCAGCTGTTTCCTGCTGTCGTTCGAAATGGATTTCTACATACCCGGTCGCATGTTTGACCGTATTGACAAGTAAATTTTCGACAACTCTCCGCACAGCGGATTCATCGGCGTATACGGATACATTTTCCTCAGGTAGCCGTATATCCGGTGTAATATTGCGTTCGTTGAAAGAATCGTAAAATCCGACCAGAATTTCCGAGAGCAGGGCCGTCATCCCAAGCTTTTCCGTATGTAGAGGATAATCTAGCGATTCGATCAAGGAAAGCTCAAAAAAATCATTCAGCAGCGCCTGTAGCCGTTTCGTCCGATTTTTAACGATGGCAACATATTCAAGCTTTTCATCAGGGGTAATAGACTCATCCTCCAACAGTTGAATATAACCGAAGATGGAGGTGAGGGGTGTACGGATATCATGGGAGATATTCGCCACAGCCTGACGGAATTCTTGTTCGACACGTTTTCGCTGGGCGTCCGCTTCGACGATTAAATCAGATTGACGATTGATTTGTCCTGCAAGCGCCTCAAGCTTCTGGTCGAATAGAGCCACATCAATTTTTTTACCGGTTGCTCGCTCATTGTAGGTATGCAATTGCCCTGTTATCCGCCCTAGCTCTCGCCTTAACATCAACAAACGAAAAAGCAGGAGAGCTCCTGCCACAAACAATATGATTGTCAGAATAAGCAACACTCTCCTACACCCCCCATTTGCTATTTGATCTCTTTTCGGTGGAATACGAGAATACCGAGTACCCCGGAAACGGCTATTGTCAACAACGGCACGAGTAGAAGTGCTGGCCAATCTCCACTGTCGATACTGGGCTTACCGATATCGCTCACCCGTTTGAAGATGGAATAATCATACAAATTACTAAAGAAAGAGATCTTCGAACCTATACTGGCCAAAACCGTATCGATCATAAGGAAGAAAATCATTGAGAAGCCGATAGTTTTGCCGCTGTCGGTTAGGATTACGGTGAACAGCGCCCCGATGGCTGCATAACCAGCCGTGTACAATAACGTTAGCCCGAGGGCTCGCGGTATAAAAAGTGTAGTGCTTCCTTCCGGCAGATGACCGAAGCCCGAAAGCAGTGTGACTTCGACTGTGCTGACAATAGGAAAGACGAGCGAAATCGCCATGGCTCCAACTGCGAATACGATTAGTTTTGCTGCGAACAGCCGCCCTCTGGTGTTGCCCGAAGAGGCGATTGTCTTCATGACCCCTGTGGAATATTCGTTAGAGATAAAGAATCCAGCCAGAATGGCTACGCCGAATTTAATAATGTAGGCATTGCTTGAAATAAAGGTAGTCAGAAATTCAGCGCCGGTGATCTGAGGTTCCCCATTGGAGCGATGATCAAAATAATATAGCAATGGGTAAGCAAGCGAGAGGACGGAAAGAGCCAATAGAAAAGTCCAAAATGATCTATTCTTACGGAGCTTGAAAAATTCAACTCTGATCAGATTATACATTTGGATTCCCCCCAATCCGCTTCGTAAAATAACTTTCCAAGTCTTCACCCATAGGCATAAACTTCTCGATCTCGAGGCCCGCCGAGAATAACGCTGTTGATACTTTGCCTGGCTGCTCAATACGGCTATACAACTTGATGGTTCCATCCTGCATCACTTCGAAATCGGCCGTACCCAGCTCGTTCTGAATGACGGCTGTTGCCTTGCCCGGATCATCCACTTTGATAAATAAATACTGCTGACATTTCTCGTTTAATTCCTCCGCAGTGAGTTGTTCAAGCAACTGACCGTGATGAATAATGCCATAATGACTTGCCATTAAATGCAGCTCACTTAGAATATGACTTGAGATCATTATCGTAATGCCTAGCTCACGGTTTAGTCGCTTGAGCAGTTCGCGCATTTCGACGACACCCATCGGATCCAACCCATTAGTTGGCTCGTCCAGAATCAGAAATTCTGGATCTCCCAGTAAGGCGATGGCAAGACCTAACCGCTGCTTCATTCCAAGTGAGAAATTTTTGGCTTTCTTCTTTCCGGCGCCCTGCAGTCCAACTTGCTCTAGCATTCTAGGAACACAATCTTTGCCGGGAATACCACGTAGAATCCGGTTTGCTTCTAAATTTTCACTCGCAGTCATATGGGGGAATAAAGCGGGACTCTCGATAATCGAGCCGATTCGCTTACGAGCCTGGATCAGGGCTTGCTCTTCACTGGCTCCGAACAGCTCGATCGTCCCCTGAGTCGGAAAAGCAAGTCCGGTCACAATCCGGATTAATGTTGATTTTCCGGCTCCATTTTGTCCAATAAAACCATAAATAGAGCCTTTACGGATTGACAAATTGACTTTGTCCAGCGCTGTATGGCCCTTGAACTTTTTGGATAGCTGATTTGTTTTTAATACATACTCGTACATCTCGTCTTGGCCTCCTTTTCGTGATAGACCAAGTATAGAATTGAAAACATAAGAAGAGCTAAAGCCAAATCTTAAGAATGTCTTAAGGCTTGAGCCGATAACCTATGCCCCATACCGTCTCGATAAATTCGCTTCCTGGTGCGGCCTTGGTTAGCTTGCTGCGCAAATTGCTCATATGGACATTGACCGTATTATCGTCCCCGTAATATGGCTCGTGCCAGACTCTTTCATACAAATTCGCTTTCGTAAACACCTTTTTGGGGGCTGACAAAAGTAACGAGAGAATTTCAAACTCTAGAGCTGTGAGCGTCAGTTCCACACCATTTGCCGTAATCGACATCGCCTCTCGATGAAGCACAAGACCCTGATGCTGGAGCACGTTAGGCAAAGCCGATTGCGCAATCCGCGAATACAAACGCAGATGAGAATCGATCCGTGCAGAGACTTCCTCAACGTCGAAGGGTTTCGTAATGAAATCATCCGCCCCCGCCCGCAGGGCAGACACCTTGGTCTGGGGCTCACCCTTGGCAGAAATGATAATTACCGACATATCATCCCGCCCGGCAATCTTCTCAAGTAGTTCCTCACCCGACATGCCTGGCAGCATCAGATCCAGTAGCAGCATGCTCCATTGACGTTGCTCCAGATAGAGAAGTGCCTCCGTTCCCGAGTAAGCAGGTTGGGGAATATAGCCGCTTTTCTTGATAATGTTGCACAGCAATCGGTTGATGTCGCTGTCGTCCTCAGCAACAAGAATATGTATCGGGTTATTCATTTAATCTCCTTTTTTTACCTGAAATAGGTCGTTGTTCGGATGAATGCCTATTAAATAGGATAGCAGGTTTTAGATTCTGTATCCAGATTCAGCCAATTTGCATTTTGGTTATTCAAATATCTATGTCACCTATTCTCGTGAGACCATTTTTATATAGCAAAGAGACTCTTCTATTTAAATAGAGGAGTCTCTTTGCGGTGTTAAGGTATTTAGATAAATAGATTATGACCCGACTGATCGGCTTGGCCGAGGTAGTATCCAACGCCGCCGATTCCGACACCGTCAATCAGTTCTTCACGAGTGATGCCCATAAGATCCATGGACATTTGGCAGGCGACGATTTCCACACCTTGGTCGATAGCCATCTGAATCAATTCCTCCAAGGAAGAGATATTTTTGCTCTTCATTAGAGAGCGGATCATCTTCGAGCCCATGCCCATCATGTTCATATTTGAAAGCGTCAGCTTCCGGCTGCCGCGTGGCATCATGGCACCGAACATTTTACCGATAAAGTTTTTGTTAACAGGCACCTTCTCATCCTTGCGGATAATATTGAGGCCCCAGAAGGTAAAGAACATTGTGACTTTTTTGCCGCTGGATGCTGCTCCGTTGGCAATGATGAAGGAAGCGATCGCTTTATCCAAATCCCCGCTAAAAACAACCATTGTGCTTGCGTTGCTAGTTTGAATTACTTGTGCGCCTGTTCCGGTTGGTGTTGATGCTGAAGTCTCGATAACTCCTTTGCGCAGATAAGCTTCGATCATACCAGTAGGCAGCTTTGTTAGCTGCAAAAGCGTATTGTTGGACATACGAGCCCAAGCCTTGATATCCTCATAAAATCCGGGATCGGAAGCAGTGACCTTCAGGACTTGCCCGTCCAAGAGCGGGTCCATGCTCATTTTAACTTGGATCAGCGGCCCTGGGCAGCACAGTCCGCAGGCATCAAGCACGGAATCAGGTGTTGTGAAAGCTGTAGCGTTAACGGTTGGTGTAACTGTGCCAGTCCTAGTCCCAGTTCCAGTTCCAGTTCCAGTTCCAGGCTCTGTCATTGCTCCCGTTGCTGCGATTTCTTTACTGGCTGCTGGTGTACCAACGTTTGGCGTCAAGTTATCTTTTTTTTTAGGCGTAAATTGGCTAATCTGATAGGTTTTATAACCGCCGGTCAGATTCTTCACACGGTAACCTTTTTGCTGTAAAATCCGGGAAGCGGTGTAGCCTCTGAGTCCAACTTGGCAATACACCCAAATTTCTTTACTAGAGTCAAGCTCGCTTAGCCGACCACGCAGATCATCCACAGGGATGTTAATGGACCCTTCAATATGACCATTAGCATGTTCGATTTCCGAACGTACGTCAACTAAAATGGTATTGTTTTTGTCACGACCTTCTAAATCCTTAGGGACGAATACCGTAGTCAAACCATGCAAAATATTTTCAGCGGCAAAACCAGCCATATTCACCGGATCTTTAGCGGAAGAATAAGGAGGGGCATAAGATAGCTCCAACTCCGTCAAATCAGTGACTGTACCTCTAAAACGAATAACTGTAGCGATATCGTCGATACGTTTGTCTACACCACTGTAACCTACAGCTTGTGCTCCTAGCACCGTACCTTTTGGATCAAAAATCAGCTTCATAGATATCGGGGTTGCCCCCGGATAATAGGTTGCGTGTGAGCTTGGATGTATATAAATCACGTGATACGGCAGACCCAAACGTTGTAATGTTTTTTCATTATTACCTGTAGAAGCACCTGTGACTCCAAAAACCTTTATAATAGAAGTCCCTTGTGATCCTTTGTAAGTTGTGCCGAGACCACTGACGTTGTCCGCAGCAATCCGCCCTTGCTTATTGGCAGGACCAGCTAGTGGAATGGCGGTTTTTGTTCCGTTTACGAAATCAACCACCTCAACCGCGTCACCTACAGCGTACACTTGATCCAGATTGGTCTCCATCCGCTCATTGACTAAAATATGGCCGCGGGGACCGAATTCTAAGCCACTGTCCTTCAGAAAAGAGGTATCCGGAGAAACGCCGATAGCCAACAGAACCATATCACTTTGCAGTACAGTGCCACTTGCTAATTGCACCTGTATTTGTTCTCCCACCTCAGCAAACCCTTGGACCATATCGGAAAAAATAAGATTAACACCATGCTCGTCGAGTTCTTTTGCCAAAATAGAAGACATTTCAGTATCGAATGGAGCTAATATTTGTGGTCCTGCTTCAATTAAGGAAACTTCCAGACCAGCTTCTCTAAGGTTCTCAGCCATTTCCACACCGATAAATCCACCACCGATCACCACGGCTGAACGTGTGCCTTCCGCAGCGACTTTAGCTTTGACTTTGTCAGTGTCGGGAATGTTACGCAACATGTGTATTTTGGAACTCTCGATACCGGGCAGATTCGGACGAATCGGTTTAGCACCTGGCGATAAAATAAGCGCATCATAGCGCTCTTCATAGGAGCCTTTTTCTATGCTTTCTACTCGCACTTTTTTGTTCACGGGGTCGATAGACACGACTTCACTTTGAATCCGAACATCGATGTTAAAACGTTTGTGCATCGCCTCCGGTGTCTGCACCAGCAGCTTGGAGCGGTCCTGAATGGACCCACCGATATAATAAGGAAGTCCGCAATTGGCAAAAGAAATGTACGGATCACGCTCAAACATTACAATATGCGCATCTTCATCTAATCTCCGAAGTCGGGCGGCTGCTGACGCGCCTCCTGCAACACCGCCAACAATTAATACTTTTTTACTCATGATGACTTATTCCTCCCCTAAAAATAACTGAATCAGATGTTTGATTTTTTCGTCTTTAACAGAATAGTTAATCTCCAGCCCATTACGTTCGGTTTCAACGATGCCTAGTGATCTAAGCTTCTGTAAATGCTGGGACACCGTAGATTGTGGAAGATCGAGACAGTCCTGCATGAAGCTCACGTTGCAGCTGCCCTTTTCCAGAAGTCCCTTGATGATGCACAAGCGCACGGGATGAGCTATAGCCTTTAAGGTTTCGGCGGTTTGGTTATAGGCTTTGAAATTTTTGTCCATGGTAACGAACACCTCGCTTTACAATATCCTTATATCGTAATATTATGATATAAGGATATGAAAATCAAGTTATTTTTATAAAGGTGAAGGAGAGATGCTCGATGTCTTTTAAAATTTCAAAGGAAATTACCCCACAGCAAGTGGCGGAACGCTTGAAGAATGGCGAGACTCTTACCATGTTGGATATACGCGAACCCGCCGAATGGGTGGAGGGACATGTAATGGGTGCTAAACATATTCCGCTTGGACAGCTATTGATGCGCACAGATGAACTGGATTCTCATGGCGAGATAATTGTGATGTGCTTAAGTGGTGGCCGTAGTGGACTGGCTTGTGAGCTGCTGAGTGAAAAGGGGTATAACGTTGTGAACATGACGGGTGGATTAGGCGCTTGGACGGATGATTTTTTGGTACGGGAGTAATGATATGAGCATGATGGTTCGGATCCTACTGAGTATTTTAATTGTCTTTAGTATTGTGAGGTTTTTGCGTTATGCTTGGCCTGTTCGTTCACTTACTTATATAGAAGTTCGTGAGGTTCGCGAATTAGCGGATCAATCATTGGCTATGAAAATG
Source organism: Paenibacillus sp. FSL R10-2778 (assembly GCF_038593035.1). Lineage (NCBI taxonomy): Bacteria > Bacillati > Bacillota > Bacilli > Caryophanales > Paenibacillaceae > Paenibacillus > Paenibacillus sp. FSL R10-2778. The sequence goes on from NZ_CP151956.1 coordinate 1,702,247, forward strand.
CTCGATGTCAGGGATGCCGTTGATTACCAGAAGGACAGTATCCGTGGTTCGATAAATATTTCGCTGGGGCGGTTACCCTATGTCTGGCAGCACTGTCTATCTCCGGGCGATTCGGTCTTAATTCTTGCAGGAAGTTACTACAAAAGAAATAAAGCCGCGCGAATTCTTTATAAGCAGGGATTTCGTAAGCTATATGCGGTAAATGGTGATTTGTTAGGGAACAAAAGAACGCTCTCCGACATTTCTGTGAAAGGTTGTTGTGAAGGATAATGGATTTAGGGTCATTGATTTCTCGTCTCGCATTGAAGCTAGCGTGTCGAAGTCAGGGTGTCGATGGAATGATCTCTTTTGATGCCTATGGGCAAGGCGCTCGGCCTGCACATTTGCTAGGTGAGGGAAGGCAGTGAAGAGGGAGCAATATCACACTCAAGTTGAGCCGCTATATTAATGTTGCTAAGTTGTGATGTTGTGGCTAGGTCGCTATATTAATGTTGCTAAGTCGCGATGATGTAGCTAGGCTGCTAAGTCAATGTAACTAAGTCGCAATGTTATAGCTAGGCGGCTAAGTCAATGTAACTAAGTCGCAATCCAGTCAGCCTCATCTCGAACTCAGTTTTAATTGCATTTTGTGCAGTTAAACTTCAGTAGTTTTAGGAAAAGTAAGAGTTAACTGCACTTTGTACATCTAAATTTGATCATTTACGCCTAACTACCTAATGTTTCCTTTTTTAGTTGTAGAAAGTACAACTAAATGGACTTTTAGTGGGATAAGAGTTAAATAGTTGCATGAAATACAATTAAATAGAAAAATCACAGGTCGATAGCCAGTGAATAGTGGAGAATGGGGGACGGTTTTGGGCAATTTCAAAAAGGTAGGTCGAATAATTTTATTCTAGCGGAACTTAGTCAAACCGAGATTACTTTAACTGAACCTACTATACAAAACCTACTATATTGAGCTGAATCTAGTCATCTAACTCAAATGTAGTTTACTTAACCGTGATTGCTCTTGCTGAGTTAATTCTAACTGAACTGTAGTGATCTAACTGTAGCTGAACTTACTGTAGTGATCGAATTCTAGCTGAACTAATTTTAGTGATCTGACTCTAAATGAACTTACTGTAATGAGCTAACTGTAACTGAACTTACTTTAATGCGACTCACTTTAACCAATGTGATTTTTTAATAGGTAAGCATGTTTAGCTTGAGTGCTAACGTTGAATGTAGAGTGTCATTGACAGCATAAGAAGGCGAATACTATACTTTTGAGTAATAGGACGAAGCACGTCCCGCATCCATAATTGGGTGCGGGATTTTTTTATGCCAAGGAGGAGGAGAACGTTATGGGGTTTACGGAAGAACATCGTAAGTGGGTGGAAGATCATATTAGTCGAAGAACGGGAGAAAGACGGGGGAGATTGGAGCGGGGACATGGGCATGGTGAGCGGATGTTTGTGGAGAAGGTTTGGTGGCCAATGATGGGTCATTTTAATGATCTTCATCCTGAATATGAAGTGTTGGATTGGCGGGGATGGCCTTATTTTGTTGATTTTGCGTGGAAGCCTGGGCAGGTTAAGTTTGCTTTTGAGGTAAAAGGTTACGGTCCACATGTGCAAAACACAGATCGGACGCGTTATCGGCAGGAATTGAATCGAGAGACTTATCTACAAATTGCGGGTTATCGGGTAGTTGCGATACCCTATGATGATCTGGAAGCGAGTCCTGAGAATACTATTTTTTTGTTGAGATCATTACTGATGCCGTACCTCGCTTTAAGGACAGAAGAGAAGGAGGCGTTTAGCCGACTGGAGCGTGATATTTTGCAAATTGCGGTGCGTTCGAACGGGGACATTCGGCCTGTTGATTTGGTGAGGGAGCTTGGCATTGATCTGCGTACAGTTAGGAAATGTATGAGGTCACTTTGTGAGAAAGGTAAGTTTAAGCCGATAGTTTCCCAGGTGAGTGGGAGGGTTTGTCGTTATGAATATGTACATTCACTTAACGATATTCAGCTGTGGTGAATAAACGGTATAAATCCCGTAGATTGGAGGTGTGCAGTGAGAAGTGAGCAAATGAACGGTAGAAATCCCGCAGATTGTGGGCGTACAGTGAGAAGTGGGCAAATAAACGGTATAAATCCCGCAGATTGGAGGCGTGCAGTGAGAAGTGGGCAAATAAACGGTATAAATCCCGTAGATTGTGGGCGTGGAGCGAGAAGTGAGCAAATGAACGGTAGAAATCCCGCAGATTGGAGGCGTGCAGTGAGAAGTGGGCAAATAAACGGTATAAATCCCGTAGATTGGAGGCGTGCAGTGAGAAGTGGGCAAATAAACGGTATAAATCCCGTAGATTGTGGGCGTGGAGCGAGAAGTGAGCAAATGAACGGTAGAAATCCCGCAGATTGTGGGCGTACAGCGATAATTGAGAAAATGAACGGTAGAAATCCCGCAGATTGTGGAGATGGAGCGAATAATGAGCAAACCCATGCTCTCACACTCACATCATCCCCCCAAAATCTCTAATTATGACCTGATTTCTATTTAGATTGTTAAGGTGTTGCGGAGGAGGGGAATCTTTTATGATTAGATGGATAGGACGTATGGGTGTTTTTTCGAAGGAATGTCCTCGGGAATGAATGAAACCGCTATCAACAAGAGACGAAGGAGCGATTTTGATGGGAACAGATATAGCTAAATATCCATTTCAACAGATTGATTTACCTTTAAATGAGCGAGTGCAGGATCTGATCTCCAGACTAACACTTGATGAAAAAGTAAGCCTGATGCCTCAGTATCAAGCTGCCATAGAGCGTTTGGGTGTTGGGGCCTACAAGCATGGTACGGAAGCGGCGCACGGGATTTCTTGGCTTGGAAAAGCGACTTCTTTTCCTCAGCCGAGCGGACTGGCTTGTACTTGGAATCCAGAGCTGCTGAAGGAGATTGGTTCGGCCATCGGAGATGAAGCTAGAGCCTTTTACAAAAAGAATCCAACGGTGAACGGTCTGACGTTATGGGCGCCAACGGTGGATATGGAACGTGACCCGCGTTGGGGAAGAACCGAGGAAGCTTACGGCGAAGATCCAGAGTTGACCGGACGCCTCAGCACATCACTTGTGCAGGGAATCCAAGGTGATCACCCGGTCTATTTGAAAGCGGTAGCAACGCTGAAGCATTTCCTCGGCAACAATAATGAGATTGAACGCGGGAACTGCTCCGCGAGCATCGATCCGAGAAATATGCGGGAGTATTATCTGGAAGCGTTTAAGCCTGCTTTTCAAGAAGGTGGCGCACAGTCCATGATGACCGCTTATAACTCGGTGAATGGCGTGCCTGTTATTCTTCATCCGGCAGTAATGGATGTGGTCAAAGGCGAATGGGAAATGGATGGCTTTATCGTAAGCGATGCCGGCGATCTTTTTGGGATTGTGAAGGATCACAAGTATTATGAATCTTTTGCACAATCGATGGCTGAATCTATCAAAAATGGAATTGACAGCGTAACAGAAGAAACCGCAGAGACAATCAAGGTTCTTCACGAAGCACTAGACCAAGGCCTCTTAGCAGAGGAAGATTTGGATCGTGCGCTTGCCAACACTTTCAGAGTTCGTTTCCGTCTGGGAGAGTTCGATCCGGCTGAAGGGAACCCATACGCAGCGATCGACGATTCCGTTATACTTAGCAAAAAACATACCGTACTCTCCTTGGAAGCAGCGAAACAATCGATAGTATTGTTGAAGAATGACCAAGGTACATTGCCATTGAGCAAAAGCAGTCTGAGCAAATTGGCGATTATTGGTCCACTTGGTGATGAAGCTTTTAGAGACTGGTATTCTGGCACATTACCTTATGGAGTGACTCCGCTGCAGGGGGTTAGCAAAAAGCTGCCTGGTAAACACGTTACTTTTGAGAGTGGCGCAGATCAGATCATTCTTACTTCAGCTGCAAACGGCCAAGCCATTGGAATCACAGGTGAGGACGGAAGACTGGCTGTACAGCATGACATAGCAGCGCACGGAGAATTGTTCCAACATACAGCCTGGGGCTGGACTAGCAATACTCTGAAGTCGACAAGTCGCGGTCAGTATGTAACTTTAAGCGAAGCAGAGACTCTTACAGCATCTGCTGATGAAATTTACGGCTGGTTTGTAAAAGAATCGATTAACATCGTTCCGGAAAGCGAAGATACGGTATCTTTGCGGACCTGGAATGATAAAATGATCTCGGTGAATCCGGAAGATGGAACGCTGCAGGTGGCAGATCAGGATGCCAATGCGCAAGCACGTCTTTTCAAAAAGAACATCGTAACTAACGGCATAGAGGCTGCAGTAGAAGCTGCCAAGGCGGCTGAAATCGCTGTGGTTTTTGTGGGCAACCATCCACTCCTTAACGGAAAAGAAGAAATCGACAGGCCGGATATTGTGCTTCCAGAGGAGCAAGAGCGACTGGTCAAGGCTGTCTATGCAGCGAACCCGAATACAGTTGTAGTCATTGTCGGCAGTTACCCGATAACTTCCACTTGGATTGACGAGAACATCCCGGCTGTATTGTATACCTCCCACAGTGGACAAGAGCTGGGCAATGCGGTGGCAGAAGTTCTTTTCGGCGATTACAGTCCTTCCGGCAAGCTGAACATGACTTGGTTCCGTTCTGTAGAACAGCTGCCTGAGCTGATGGATTATGATATTATCAAAGGCAAAAGAACATATATGTACTTTGACGGAGAGCCACTGTATGCGTTTGGACACGGCTTAAGTTATGCCCAAATTTCCTACAGCAACCTAAGCCTAAGCGCTAAGGAGCTGCAAGCGAATGAGACGCTGAAAATTTCTGTTCAAGTAGAGAATACAGGCGTTGTTGATGGGGACGAAGTGGTGCAGCTTTATGTGCAAGCTCTGAATTCCCGGGTCAAACGTCCGATTAAACAGTTGAAGGGTTTTGAAAAAGTAAACCTAACCGCAGGTCAATCGCAAACCCTAGAGTTTACGTTACCGGTTGCCGAGCTGGCATTCTGGGATGTTACCCGTGAGCAATATTGCGTGGAAAATGGAGAGTATATGGTTCTGATCGGCCGTTCATCTGCTGACATCCAATTATCCGCTCAACTATCGGTCCAGGGGGACGTTATTCCGTCGCGTAATCTGTATATCAATACCAAAGCAGAGAATTACGATGACTACGAAGGCGTATATCTGGACGAGTGCAAAGCAGGCGGTGCTTCCATACATCCGGTAAAAGATGGCGCTTGGATCGCTTTTAAAGATGTATTGTTCGAGCAAGGGGCAGGAGCTTTTGAAGCCTTGGTATCCTCTGCAAAAGGTGGCACCCTTGAGATCAGAACGGGCAGCCCAGCAGGGAAGCTGGTTGGATCTGTGACTGTACCGTCGGGTGGCGTGTTGCAGCAGTGGAACACACTTACTGGTGAAGTGTCCGTGGAATCTGAAACTACCGATGTTTATCTCATTTTTAATGGTGAGGTACTGCTTAGCCGTTTTCAATTTAATCAATAAGATAAGCTAGAGCGCTTCATCCGCACGGTGCCGAAAAGTTATTAAGCCAAACTCAAGCTAAAATTCTCAGTATCATAAATGAGCATTAAAAAAAGGGCATTCCTGAAGGATCAGGGATGTCCTTTTCTTGTCGTTTCTTTGGATCTAATCACAACCGCCCCCGCCAGCATCTCCACCCCCACCGAAGTCTCCACCGCCACTATGTCCGCCGTCTCCACCCCAGCTATGCCCCCCGCTGTCAGGTCCAGAATGGTGATGCGAGTGATCTCCGTGGTGATTATGGTGGTGGTTAGAATGATTAGAGTGGTTAGAGTGGTTTGGATCCAGCAGATCCGGATGACTGGCAGCCATAAAAGACATGTTGGCGGCATCATTTTGCCTATTTCTATCAAAGGTACTTTTGTTTGAGCTCGAGCCATTACGTATTACGGCTTGTATAATAATAAATACAGCAACACCTACAAATAGTATCCCAAAAACCATAACGAACCGCTCCTTTCAACTCCAAAAATTAGTTACTAGCTGCTTTCGCCAAAAACTCAAGATTTCTGTAAAAAATACTCCCATAATTCCAGCCCAGATAAGGCTCGGGAATTTCTATATGGTTCACATTCACATTCATGTCTTCGCGTATCAATGATTCGCTAATATGGATTATATCATTTATATACCGTTTTATTTGCTGTAGATAATGTTTTTGAGTAACGGGCCCATGGCCGGGAACAATTATGTTCACATCTAAGCGCTCGACATAAGTAAGTGCCTCCAACCAGGATAAGGGATTACCGTCTACTAATAATGGATGATTATCAACTGCGACAATATCTCCAACAAAAGCTAAAGAATCGGATGGAGAAAATAGAATAGAATCGCATTCCGTATGGGCAGTACCCACCGATAGGAGTTCAACGGTCCTTGCCGAGCCATGTATAGTCATTTTGCGGTCATAAGTTAGTTGGGGAAGGGTTACTTCAAGCGTTAGTATAGACTCTTTGATTTCTTGTAAATAACCTATTTGCGAAAGGAGCTCTCGTTTTTTGGAATCGTTCAGTTCGAGCTCGAGAGATGTATTAAGCTTCGTAAGATCTTCTTCAAGATTAGGAAGCAGTTTCTTCATTCGGGCAAGCCAGTCTGGTTGAGTTTTTATCATGAGCTCTCTAGTTCTACTGGAGGATATGATTACTTCATCCGAGAAGAATTGGTTCCCTCTAACGTGGTCTCCATGCCAATGGCTGTTGACGATGTATTTGATAGGTTTATTAAAATAATACAGAGCGGCATCCCTAAGATCTTTGCCAGCTTGTGGAGTGTTGAATGTATCAAAGATTAATGTGTAATCACCCATATCTATCAAACCGGCATTACTCATGGCTCCGCCTTGCTCCTTCGCTTCAAGGCAATAAATGCCTTCCACTAGAGGGACGCAGTTAAAATGTCTGGAAAGAAACATGAATTAACCTCTTTTCCTAGATAATCGAATGAAATTTATATCTATTTTATAATTTTATGGAATTTTATACTGTGATTTAATTACGCTAGTAATAGAAAAAAGGTTGCTTTTATACGCCCGATTTGCTACCATACGATGTAACTTAATCATTTATTTGTTTTCTAGGGTTCCGCAGCGGGTGCACAGCTGGTCTGGTCCGAGGGAAAACGCACGAACATTAAGTTTGTGTCTACACGGAGGGATAAAAGCCCGGGAGGTATCGCCATTTGGCGATGACCTTCCGGGCTTATTTGTTTGTCCGTGGGCAATCATAAGTTATGGAGAATTGAAGGAGGGCTTGAAATGAAAAAGAATTCAGAGTGGCTGAAGGTAGTTGGCGCTGCGATTTTCGAAGTCATGTGGGTCATAGGTTTAAAGCATGCTTCAAGCGTGTGGGAGTGGCTGATTACAGTTGTAGCCATAATCATAAGTTTCTATGTCATTATTTCAGCAAGCAGTAAATTACCGGTGGGTACCGTATATTCTGTATTTGTTGGGCTGGGGACGGCAGGAACAGTCATTGCGGACATGGTTTTATTCGGTGAACCCTTCAAGCTAATGAAGCTGGTACTGGTGGTTATTTTGCTGGCAGGAGTTATAGGTCTGAAAATGGTAACTAACGAAACCAAAGATATCAAAGAAACTGAAATAAAGGGGGAGTCTTAAATGGCATGGGCATTTTTGGTTGTTGCAGGATTGTTTGAAATGTTCGGAGTGGCTATGATCAACAGGTTGAATAAATACCGGAATCTGCAGTCGTTTTTGCTGCTCTTCCTTGGTTTTGGAGGAAGTTTTCTTTTTCTATCATTTGCAATGAAAAGTTTGCCTATGGGCACAGCTTATGCGGTATGGACGGGGATCGGTGCATCCGGTGGAGCAATTTTGGGGATGCTTTTATATGGGGAGGCCAAAGACTGGCGGCGGGTTATCTGTATTTTTATGATACTGGGAGCCGCAGTGGGGCTGAAGTTGATAGCGTAGTTAGCAATCAATTTGTTGCTTTTTCTCTCCTAAAGGAAAGATAAGTTATAAATTAGACACGATTCAGATGTTTCGAAAGGGTCATAAAGGTCGTATAAAGTAAGTATACAATTTATCGGTAAGGAGATTTTTACAATGACTAAGGATTCAATCGAGCATTTGGCTGAAATTGTGAAAGTGAACCGAGCTAACCGCATGCTGCTTCCAGACGGTACCTCTGTGCCTAGAATAGGACAGGGAACTTGGAATATGGGTGATGATGCTTCCCGTAGAGAGGATGAAATTGCTGCTCTTAGATTAGGCGTGGAATTAGGCATGGATTTGATAGATACGGCGGAGATGTATGGGGAAGGAAACTCAGAGCTTTTAGTAGGTGATGCTATTAAAGGTATTCGGGATGACGTTTTTCTGGTATCCAAAGTATACCCACATAATGCCGGCAACGAGAATCTTATTCGCAGCTGTGAAGAAAGCTTGCAACGACTGAATACGGATCATCTGGATCTCTATTTACTGCACTGGCGGGGAGATATTCCGCTTGAAGTGACTGTGGAAGGCATGGAGAAACTGGTCTCTCAAGGTAAAATAGCAAGATGGGGTGTATCGAACCTTGATGTTGACGATATGAAAGAGCTGCTTAGTATAGCTGGGGGAACTCACTGTGCTATGAATCAGGTGCTGTATCATTTAGGGTCGAGAGGCATCGAAGCTGAATTGCTGCCATGGCAGAAAAGTCACCGCATGCCCGTAATGGCGTACTCTCCGCTTGCACAAGCAGGCGCGCTCCGCAAAGGGGTTATCGAAAGTGAGGCAGTTCAGGAAATTGCCCGTATTCATAACGCAACACCACTACAAATTATGTTAGCTTGGACGATCCGCGAGGAGGACATCATTACGATTCCGAAAGCTTCTTCACGTGAGCATGTAATTGAGAATGCTGCTGCAGGTTTAATTACGCTGAGTGAAGAAGAAAGATGGAAGCTGGATGAGGCTTTCCCGATACCTTCGTGGAAAGTGCCGCTGGATATGAGTTGATATAGCTGTCAAAGAGCTCGCCGTTGAGGCGGGCTTTTTTATATGAAAGAGATAAGGGGGAGTCTCTATAGGACACAGATGATCTTAAACGCAGAATTATGCCACTTTTGGAGGAATATCGGACACCATAGTCGCTATTAGCATAAATGACACCGATTATGAGCCCATTTCTCTGGAATAGTGTCACTGGAGTCCGGAAACTTACTCAAAAGGCTCTAAATTAGCAAATAGCGTCATCTGAGTCCGAAGCAACATCGGGAGCGTAAATAATAAACAACGTGGGTTCGTAAGCATCATGGATTCGTCGTAGTACCAATGGCGGGATCAGCGGGCAACGGGGTTCATGAGCATAAGCACAATTGGTTTTTAAAAGTAATATCGGGGTTTGTAAACACCACTGGGGCGCAAGTGACACAGGTCGTAAGCCCCGACCCAAAAAAGAGCAGCAATCCTTCAAAAAGGATCGCTGCTCTTTTAAAAATAAGAACTTAGCTGTTCTCAATAATCGTTTGCAGTGTAGTGCGGTCGAGGCCTTCTACCAGTTTAACTAACAGCTCTTTAGCAGCTTCGTAGTCATCGCTATGAATAACTGATGAAGCAGTATGAATGTAGCGGGAGCATATTCCGATGACTGCGGAAGGAACGCCGATGCCACTTACATGAACCTGACCTGCATCTGTTCCACCTTGGGAGACAAAATACTGGTATTTGATCTTGTGAGTATCCGCTGTGTCTTGTACATATTCGATTAAGCCGCGATGTGTAACCATCGTAGGATCATAAATGCGCAGTAGAGCGCCTTTACCCAAATGGCCAAAGGCTTGGCTATCACCGGTCATATCGGCAGCAGCGCTCGCATCCAAGCCGAAGAAAATGTCTGGGGACAGAAGATTAGCGGCTGTACGTGCTCCACGAAGTCCGACTTCCTCTTGTACGGTAGCACCAGCATAAACAGTATTAGGCAGTTTTTTTCCGTGTAATGATTTAACCAGCTCAATGGCGAGACCTACGCCATAACGGTTGTCCCACGCTTTAGCCATGATTTTTTTAGGGTTGGCAAGCGGGGTGAACGGACAGATCGGTAGTATTTGTTGACCTGGTCTGACGCCAAAGCTTTCTGCTTCTTCACGGCTGTCTGCACCGATATCAATATACATTTTGCTAATTTCGCCCGTCTTGCCGCGTTCTTCTGCGCTTAGTAGGTGGATAGGCGTGCTGCCAACAACACCGGTCAATGTGCCTTTTGGTGTAATGATTTGGAGACGCTGGGAAGCAACAGCAGAAGCAAGCCATCCGCCTAGCGGTTGAAAACGAATCATCCCGGTGTTAGTAATTCCGGTGACCATAAAGCCCACTTCGTCAAAATGTCCAGCGACCATAATTTTTGGCCCGTTTTCCTCACCGCGCAAGACGCCGAACAGACTTCCGAGACGATCCTGCACGAACTCTTCGGTATAAGGTGTCATAGCATCCTTGACGTAAGCGCGGAGTTCGCGCTCAAAGCCCGGGGCTGCAGGGAATTCGGTAAGTGTTTTGAATAGATCCAATGTTTCTTGATTCATTTGAAATCACTCCTTTATTAAAATATAAGGACGTATAAGCTTTGCGTTTTGCATCATCCTTATAGTTCTACGAGAAACGGTTGCCATTCAAAATGGACGACAACGTTATTTCTTCCTGCCACTTAGTATGAACATTGTGAGCTCACTTGTCCATGCTAAAGAGACAAATGAACACCCGGCGAACGCTCCGCGAATACAATGCAATAGGGGCTCTGGTGGCAGGAGCTTTAGAAAGGATGCGAAGGAAATGAGGGTAGCAGGTAGTGTACCCAAAAGAAGGGTGCAGGGAGGATACTCCAAAAGAAACCTAAAGGTTAGCGGAGCGCGCAGACGTTACTGGCGCCACAACTCTCTGGAAAAGGAAGCAGTGCTTATTCTTGTGCTGTTCTTGCTGCTGATAGTTGTGTTACTGTATTTTTCCTGAATTGGAGGGACATAACGAAGCGGGGTATGGCAAACAATAAGGAAAACTTCTAAGCGAAGAAACAACTTGAGGGGCTCAAAGTGAGTACTACTATGATGCTTGTCAGCCCCCTTCGCCTAACTTTCAGGAGGTGCCCTCAATGCCGGCGAAAACGAAAAAATCGGGTGTCAAGCTGAAGCTTGATACCCTGACCCCGCAAGATTACGAGAAATTGTCCAAGCCCTTTGTACCCGCTAGGCCCGTATTCAAAAACTGTGTGCGAGCATTTCTTGCTGGCGGCCTAATCTGTGTAATTGGACAAGGGATTCAGGAGGCTTATATGGCAATATTCGATATGACTTCCAAAGAAGCCGCAAGTCCGACTGTAGCGACGATGATTCTACTCTCTGTAATCCTGACCAGCTTTGGCGTGTATGACAAACTGGCCCAATGGGCCGGTGCAGGAACTGCGGTTCCGGTTACTGGATTTGCGAACAGCATGTGCTCAGCAGCTCTTGAACATCGTGCGGAAGGACTTGTGCTCGGTGTGGGCGGCAATATGTTCAAGCTGGCGGGTTCAGTCATCGTATTTGGTGCCGTTGCTGCTTTCATAATTGGTATCGTTTATCTCTTTTTAGGCGTTGGCGGAGGTGCACATACATGAAACAGCTTGGCAGTCAGACTTGGGAGTTCACGAGCCGTCCCGTTATTTTAGGCTCTTCCGCTGTAGTGGGTCCTGAAGAGGGAGAGGGTCCATTAACGTCAGATTTTGATTTTATATTTGATTCCTTGGAAATGGGTGAAAAAACATGGGAAAAGGCTGAGCGGGCTCTTTTCGAAAAAGCCTCTCTACTGGCACTGATTAATGCAAACCTGGATAAGGAGAAGCTGGAGTTTTTTGTTGGCGGAGATTTGATGAACCAGATTATCAGCAGCTCCTTCGCGGCAAGAAAATTAGGTGTGCCTTATCTTGGAGTGTTTGGTGCTTGCTCCACTTCCATGGAGAGCCTTGCGATTGCCTCTATGATCGTTGATTCCGGAGGCAGCAAATACGTGCTCGCGGGAACATCCAGCCATAACTGTACGGTGGAGAAGCAATTTCGTTATCCTACCGAATACGGTTCACAGAAGCCGCCAACGGCGCAATATACGGTCACAGGCTCTGGCTGTGCTGTAGTAGGTCAGAATGATGGGACTGGCAACAATCCGGTAGTGGTCTCGGCCACTCTTGGACGAATAATGGATCTCGGTTTGACAGATCCTTTTAATATGGGAACAGCGATGGCACCGGCGGCGGCGGATACGATCACTGCGCATTTTCGGGATACCGGATTATCCCCCGGGCATTATGACTTAATTGTTACAGGTGATCTTGCATCTGTAGGCTTGCCCATAGCGAAAACCTTATTAGCTAAAGAAGGGATTCCAATGGAGCAAACAACCTTTGATGATTGCGGTTTGCTTATCTACGATTTGGAGAAACAGAAGTATGTGATCGCCGGAGGAAGTGGCTGCGGGTGTTCCGCGGTAGTGACTTATGGTCATATACTCAAGCGTATTAAAAAAGGTGAACTTAAACGGGTGCTGATTGTGGCAACTGGAGCCTTATTATCCCCATTGTCATACCAGCAGGGAGAGAGCATTCCGTGTGTGGCTCATGCTGTTGCTATAGAAAGTGGAGGTGGAGTTTAATGATGATTTACTTATGGGCTTTTCTGATCGGAGGAGCCATTTGCGTTATAGGCCAGCTGATGTTTGATGTATTGAAGCTGACACCTGCACATACGATGAGTACATTAGTTGTAGCCGGAGCGATTGCTGATGCTTTTGGCATCTACGATCCACTTGTGAAATTTGCGGGTGCGGGCGCAACCATTCCAATCACAAGCTTCGGTAACTCTTTGGTCCATGGGGCATTGACAGAGCTGGAACGGGATGGCTGGATCGGTGTAGTTACAGGGATTTTTGATATCACGAGCGCAGGGATTTCGTCAGCGATTGTGTTCTCCTTCCTGGCTGCATTGGTTGTTCGGCCTAAAGGATAATGGGATTTTAGCGCTTTAGATTAGAACCTGCGGGACATTGTGTTCTGCGGGTTTTTGCTTTGTTTACACTTCGTAAGCTTCAACAATGTACTTTGGGTCCCCTAATCATGTAAAATATAAATATTACTGCTTATTCTGACCTAGGAGGATCATATATGCCCGTTCGTCAAGAATCAATGCACATCATGAATGCTGTCCGTAATAATCTAGAATCCTGCATACTTGGAAAATCATTTGAAATACAATTGCTGCTAACAGCGCTGCTTGCCGGTGGCCATGTTCTGATTGAGGATGTACCGGGAACAGGAAAGACCCAGCTTATTCGCGCACTTTCCAGATCAATGTCCGGAGAGTATCGCCGGATACAATGTAATCCGGATATTCTTCCGAGTGATATTACCGGTGTATCTGTGTATCATCCGAGAGACGAGATGTTTCATTTCCGCCCGGGTCCAGTGATGACGAATATCCTGCTGGCCGATGAAATTAACCGAGCCACCACAAAGACACAATCCGCCCTTCTGGAAGTGATGGAGGAACGAAATGTAACCGTAGATGGGGAGACCTATCCGCTGCCGCATCCATTTATGTTGTGCGCCACCCAGAATCCGATAGATTTTGAGGGAACCTACACGTTGCCGGAAGCTCAGTTGGATCGGTTTATGCTAAGAATCAGTCTTGGTTATCCTGATGCAGCAACCGAAAAAAATCTATTGTTGAGCCATCAAGAAGGTCAACCAGTGGACAGGCTTACGGCTGTCACTAGTATGGAGCAGATCGCTAGTATCCAGGAGGAGATTCGTGAGATTTATATGAGTGATCCTGTACTGAATTACTTGTTAGATATTGTGCGCCAGACAAGAGAGCATCCGCTTGTATTGCTCGGTGCAAGTCCACGAGCTTCGTTATCGTTTATGCTGGCTTGTAAAGCTTATGCTTTCTTACAGGGAAGAGATTATGTGCTTCCAGATGACGTAAAGGTGCTTACTCCATTTGCCTTGGGTCATCGTATATTGCTGCGTCCAGAGTCGCGCCTAGATAATGTTAGCGTAGATTCACTGCTTCAAAAGCTTCTGCAGAGCATTCAAGTGCCTGTTACGATGAGGCAATAATATGAGACGTTATTTGTCTACGGTGGCAGCTCGCATTCAGCCTACTAAGTTCGCCAGCATCCTTGTAATTTGGAGTATTACGCTCTTATATGTACTATTTCAGGGCGGTAAAACTGCATTTATGTTGTTTATTATGGTCTCTGTACTTATTGCATATCTGATTGCTGGAGGTTTAGGAGGCGTTCGGCGGGCTAAGGGTGTTCGCAGTTTTTATGCCGAACAGGATAAGGGAGATTTGCTCTCTGCCGGGGGGTATCTTCGTGTAGGTCTGAAGGTCACAATCCCGGGGATTTTGCCTTTACCTTATGTAGTTGTTAGGGAAGTTCTGAAACGGCATAATGGCGAATCATGGGTATTTGAAGAAAGTCTGATTCCCAGCCTCAGAGGACTTGGGGAACTGCGGTTTCAGACACCAGTACTGGAACGGGGCACTTACACATTTTCAGATACGGATATCATCAGCCAAGATATTTTCGGCCTTGTCGAGCATAAAGGTACTTTTTTGGCTGAAGGACAGTTTCAAGTGTTGCCTCGTGCAATCTATGTTCCGCGCTGGCAGTTATATGAAAGAAAATCCCGTCTTTCTGGGCCACAGACCTCTGTTGTTCAATCACGACGTGAGACTACCCAAATTAACGGTGTACGCGACTACGTATATGGCGATCGCCTAACACGCATTCATTGGAATGCAACGGCAAAGACAGGCTCGTGGAAGTCCAAAGAGTTCGAGCATGAGTCGATTCCCAAGACCATTCTAGTTCTGGACGGCTCTGCTTCTGCTTATATGAATTCGAATCAATTTGAACTCGCAGTCTCCGTCGCAGCCTCACTACTTGGATTCGGCATTCGAGAGCGAATTGGGATCGGTCTTTGCTGCTTGGATAAAACCACCAAGGTATTTGCACCTGTTGAAGGCGCTGCTGAGCGTCAGAAAATGATTCAATATTTGATCGATCTTAACGCTGAAGGGCACGGTCCACTCATTTCCCGTTTGGAAAAAGGTTACCGTATGTTCCCTAAAGGCTCATACTTCGTGCTAATTAGTCCTCAACGTGGTCAGCCTGTACTGGATGCACTACGTTGGGCTGACAGCAGAGGGATGACTCCGTCGCACATTCATATAGGGAATTTATCAGAAACGAATAGCAGCACAGATTGGACAGACGTTCTAAGATCACGGGGGATTACAGGCTACAGCATTAGCTCACTGCAAGAGCTTCCCATAGTATTAGGAGGGGAAGTCTGATATGAGAAACTGGTGGAATCAGATGAAATTCTCCTGGCACCGTTCTTTAGGTCTATTGTGGCTTTTGATTATAGCCCACCAGTGGGTCTCTTATACAGAGCCTATCTGGTTAAGACAGACAACTACTGTTGTGTGGGCTGCATTAATAACGATCACTGTTATTGAAATCATAATTCCTGTTAAAGTTCAAATAAGGCTCTTTATTGAAGCGGCAGCTATTATTTATATCGTTTATCGGATACTTATCAATTATGGTATATACGTTGCTGATCCTTGGGCAACAACCCTCCCGGACAGACTGCAGGATATTGCAGTTCATATGGTGCCCTATATCTGGTTTGCTCTCGGAGCCTCAGCCCTGCTGCTGTTGTCGTCTTGGTGGGCATCCTCAAAAAGACGTATTTTATGGTTTATAGGAATGAACATAGTGGCCTTGGCTGCCTTGGATTCCTTTACATCTATTGTTTTGTGGCAGGAAGTAGCCTGGACGGTATTTGCGGGGATGGGCTGGCTGGTCAGCCAGCATCTGAGAAGTTTCCAGCTTCATTATCCGCGTGGTTGGGTGCATCTGTTGAAATATCCCACGAAAATAGTCATTAATATTGCCATCGTCTTCTCTTTGGTCATCCTAATTGGAGTGAATATGCCTGGGGTAAGGCCTACCCTAACCGATCCTTATACCGCTTGGCAAGAATGGAATGGGATTGGGAAGTCTTCTGGGAAGGGCACAGTTGGGACCACGAAATCTGAGATGGGTTCTGTCTCCCCTACTAACAATACTTCCTCAGGCTATAGTCTGAATGATGATCAACTAGGTGGCGGCTTTGCCTTCGATTATACACCGGTGATGACAGTGGTTTCTGATTTGCGTATTTATATGCGGGGAGAAACGCGCAGATTATATTCCGGAAGAGGTTGGGTCGATAGAGACCGGTTAAATCGGGGACCTCTAGAAGCGGTGGATGTAGGTGAAGCTTTAGAGAGCAGTGTGGGTTCTAAAGTAAATACACGAACACTGAAACAAACAGTAACCGTGCTTAATAATAATGAATTTCCCGTACTATTTGGCACTTATTCAGTATCTTCGGTGGATTCTTTAAATGGGGAAAAAGCTGGAGATGGACTCTCCTGGAGAAGCCGAGACAGCGAGCTGATCTGGGATGTGGATGGGAAGAAACTCGCTTATCCGTCTACTTTTGAGTTAACGTCTGAGGTTCCTGTAATTCCTGTTCAAGAATTGACAACAAAGACGTATGAGGAGCTATATAAAGGGAACGATTTGGAGAAAATGTTTCTTCAACTGCCTAACGATTTTCCTAAAAGAGTCAGGGAGCTGGCTGAGGAAATCACGGCTGAAGGAAAAACGCCGTATGAAAAAACAGCGCTTTTGCAACAATACTTACAACAAACCTTTCCATATACCAATAATCCAGATATATCACGTGTCACAAGCAACGATTTTGTAGAAGGGTTTTTGTTTGAGTTAAAGGAAGGTTACTGTGATTATTATTCTACGGCACTGGTTACTATGGCGCGCTCTCTGAACATCCCTGCACGATGGGTTAAGGGGTACGCACCTGGGGAACAGCCTGAAATCCCAATGAATCCGGCACAACAGCAATCAGGCACAGTGAATAATAACTATACAATTACCAATGCGGATTCCCACTCTTGGGCTGAGGTTTATTTTGGTGATTATGGTTGGATTCCAGTTGAAGCTACACCTGGATTTAATATTCCGCTTCTAACTCAGAGTGAGCAAACCCCTGAAGTCGAGCCAGAAGATCAAGAAGAGCAGGCAGAACCTACACCAGCGCCTGTGAATAACGCACAAGAAGATCAAGGGTTTCATGTAGGTCTATGGGTTGTTGTGGCAGCTGTAGTGGTGTTGCTGTCCTGGGCGATTTTTATAGTTTGGCATAGACGCTTTAAGCTTCGCTTCTTCATGCAGCAGCTGCGCAATGGCCGGCCTTTAACGCCAGATCAGAAAGTAGTGGTGGAAACTGAGCGTTGGGTAAGGTATTTGCATCGCAAGGGAATGCTAAAAGAAGAACACGAAACTTTACGTGAAGCCGTAGATCGCTGGAGTGGAGAACGGCCGGCAGTGGCTGATCATCTACACTCGCTACTAACAATGTTCGAAAAGGCGAAATATAGCCCTGAGGTTATTGAAGACAAAGACTGGCAGAGCGTGTATACTGAAGCTTTGTGGGTGCGGAGAAAAATGAGGTCCAAGAAATAACACTTTGCGTGAAAGTATAGCTACAGATTTATTTGCGATGCGCAAGGAGTATGTTATAGTTTTTTGTATGAAATCGAGGTGAACGTATTGTTTGAAATGTTAGTTCCCAAACTCCGGGTGAATACGGTATTCGATATTGCTCTGGACGAGCTGTATAGACAGGGATATCGCGGAATCATCACGGATCTGGATAACACACTGGTCGGTGCCAAAGCGCCTGTGGCTACTCCGGAGCTGTTGTTATGGTTCGAAAAGGTGAAGGAACTGGGCTTTAAGCTCATCATCGTATCTAACAATAACATGGAACGGGTGTCCCGCTTTGCAACACCGCTTAATATTGAATTTGTGCACCAGGCTCGTAAACCGAGTAATGCTCCTTTTCTCAAAGCGATGAAGCAGATGGAGCTGCCCCCTGAACAAACGATTGTGGTGGGAGACCAAATGCTTACTGATGTATACGGCGGCAATCGCCTTGGCCTGTATACTGTTTTGGTACTGCCAATCTCCGTCAAGGACGAGGGGTTCGGCACAAGGTTTAATCGCCGCGTAGAGCGGGTTGCTCTGACACGGCTTCGCAAAAAAGGATTGTGGCACGAGGAGGATAAATAGTAATGAACGAACAAAGCGAAACACAGCGTCCTGAGAAGTGCAGCGGTTGCGGCATCAAGCTTCAGACGGAGCATAAGGATCAACCAGGATACCTTCCGGAGGCTGCACTTGAACGGGACCCGGTGATTTGCCAACGCTGTTTCCGGATTAAAAATTATAATGAGGCTTCATCTGTTTCGGTGAATCAGGATGAATTTCTTCGCCTGCTGAGTGGAGTAGGAGAGAAGAATGCGCTTGTTATTCATATTGTCGATATCTTCGATTTCGAAGGCAGTCTGATTTCCGGCCTGCAGCGGTTTGTTGGCAATAACCCTGTTATTCTTGCAGTGAATAAATGTGACTTGCTGCCGAAAGTTACAAACTGGAACAAGTTGCGTAACTGGATGCAGCAGCGCTGTAAAGAGGAAGGCTTGCGGACGGCTGAAATCGTACTTTGCAGTGCGAAACGCAATCAAGGTTTTGACCGTTTGCTGGAAGCCGTAACGGAGTTGCGCGGTCAACGCGACGTATATGTAGTAGGTGCTACCAATGTGGGCAAATCCACGCTTATTAATCGTCTGATTTCGGACTATAGCGATTTAGAGCAGGAGTTAACGACTTCACGTTACCCTGGCACAACACTCGATACAGTCAAAATTCCATTGGATGACGGCCACTACATTATAGATACTCCAGGGATTGTGTATCCTTGGCGTTATAGTGAATTAGTTGAGCGTCAGGATCTGGATGCAGTTATGCCTGCCAATCCTTTGAAGCCAACAGTCTATCAGTTGAACGAAGGACAGACTCTTTTCTTCGGTGGATTGGGACGTTTTGATTTCGTACAAGGCCCGCATCAATCCTTCACTTGCTTTATTAGTGGTACTTTAAAAATCCATCGCACGAAGCTGGAACGCGCAGATTCCCTCTATCAGGATCATCGCGGTGAAATGCTGTCTCCACCGGGAAGTGACCGGATGGACAAGCTGCCACCTTGGCAGCGGCATGAGTTCCGGATTAACCGGGGCAGCAGAACCGATCTATACATTTCGGGTCTGGGCTGGATTAAGGTTAATGGGACTGAAGGTGCAGTTGTGGCCATTCATGTTCCGCGTGGTGTGAAGGTGCTTACCCGCCCTTCGATGATTTAACGAGGGAGGATAATCTATTGTCTACAACTGCAGTCGAAGGCTACAATAGCGGTAATATTCTACTCGGTGTAATGGGAGATCCTATTATACAATCCAAATCTCCAATTATGCATGAAGCAGCGCTGCAAGCGCTGGGAATTCCGGGTGCTTATGTACCGCTTCACATCCGCCCGGAGAAGCTGGGCGATGCGGTGCAAGCGATCCGTACGCTTGGTTTCCGTGGAGTGAATGTGACGATTCCGCATAAGGTTGCGGTGATGCAATATTTGGATGTATTAGATGAGAGTGCAGTAGCCGTTGGTGCAGTCAATACGATTGTTAATGATAACGGAGTGCTCACCGGATATAATACGGATGGGATCGGTTATGTGCGTTCGCTCAAAGCGGAAGCTATTTCTGATTTGTCTGGTGTGAAGATTATGGTTATCGGGGCCGGTGGAGCAGCAAGAGGAATTGTTGCCGCACTACTTCAGGAGAAGCCTTCTTCAATCATTATTGCTAATCGCAGTGTTGATAAGGCAGAGGACTTGGCGTCACAGTGCCGGAGCAAAGGGAATGTCATCGGGATTAGCATGAACGAAGTAGCAGAAATGCTAAGTGGTGTAGACGTGCTGATCAATACTACCTCCGTAGGTATGTATCCTCATATGGATGAGACACCGATAGATCCTGGACTGCTTCGTGAAGGAATGGTCGTAAGCGATCTGATTTATAATCCGCTGCGTACGCGGCTATTGTTGGAAGGACTCGAACGGGGCTGTACGATTCATGGAGGCCTTGGTATGTTTGTCTATCAGGGAGCTTATGCACTGGAGTATTGGACAGGGCAGCCTGCACCTACGGAAATCATGCGGCAGACCATTCTCGATTGCTT
Source organism: Paenibacillus sp. FSL R10-2778 (assembly GCF_038593035.1). Taxonomy (NCBI): domain Bacteria; kingdom Bacillati; phylum Bacillota; class Bacilli; order Caryophanales; family Paenibacillaceae; genus Paenibacillus; species Paenibacillus sp. FSL R10-2778. The sequence goes on from NZ_CP151956.1 coordinate 1,722,481, forward strand.
GGGTGGAAATGAGTAAGAAATGGAATCATCAAGTTAGGGTAATAATAGGTAATAATATATGTTAATTAAGGAGTTATTCATTTATGTTAACTGGTAAACAAACACGGTATCTTCGTTCATTGGCGCACCATCTCGATCCTATTTTTCAAGTGGGCAAAGGTGGAGTAAATGATCACCTCGTACGCCATATTGAAGAAGCTATTGAGAAGCGCGAGCTTATGAAGATTAGTATACTGAGCAATAATATTGAGAATCCCAAGGAAATTGGCGCTGCTCTGGCTGAACAATCGGGTTCTGAGCTTGTGCAAGTGATCGGTAAGACTGTCGTTCTATACAAAGAATCACGTGATAACAAAACCATTGAGCTGCCGCGTTAATAGCTGTAAGTATACCTTACCGAGGAGGTCGTCCTCTTGAAAGTTGGAATTATGGGAGGTACCTTTGATCCTCTTCATATCGGTCATATGATGGCAGCGGAAGCCGCAAGAGATACTTATGGGCTGCAAGAGGTATGGTTTATGCCTTCACATATCCCTCCTCATAAACATGAGGCGGGTGTATCTGGAGAAGACCGACTAGCCATGGTGCAGGAAGCGGTGAAGAATCACGAAGCTTTTTGCACATTAGATTGGGAAGTGGTCAGAGGTGGCGTCTCCTATACCTATGAGACCATAAGACGTCTGCAAGAGGAGTATCCGCATTTCGATCTATATTTCATCATTGGAGCGGATATGGTCCAGTATTTGCCGAAATGGAACGAGATTGAAGAACTGGTGCAACGGCTTACATTTATTGGTGTGGGTCGTCCGGGAACACCTCTTGATCTAGATGCATTGCCAGACTTTATAGCAAAGAAGGTATTGCTTGCAGATATGCCACTGGTGGATATTTCGTCAACGATGTTAAGAGAACGGGCGGCAGCAGGTAAATCTATTCGTTATATGGTTCCAGAGGCAGTGTTCGATTATGTTCAAAGGAGTGGATTGTATGGCATACAGCCGCGAAGCGCTGATTGAAGCGGTCTCCGCACAGATGCCTGATAAGCGCTGGAAGCATACACTCGGCGTGATGGAGACATCTATTCAACTGGCGAAGCAATATGGTGCTGACCCTGAGCGTGCAGAGACAGCAGCAATTCTGCATGATGTGGCCAAGTATTGGCCGGTTGAGCGTATGAAGGAGATCATTGAACAAAATCAATTGAATTTGGATCTTCTGGTGTATGACAAGCAGATGTGGCATTCGGAAGTAGGCGCCTTTGTAGCTGAGAAAGACTATGGGATTACGGATCCTGATATTATCAATGCGATTCGTTTCCATACCTCAGGCCGTGAAGACATGAGTTTACTTGAAAAGATCGTCTGCCTAGCTGACTACATCGAGCCTGGGCGTGATTTTCCCGGGGTTGATAAGATACGCGAGAAGGCACAAGTAAGTTTGGAAGAAGGATTAGTCGCTGGGTTTGATTCTACGATTAGTTTGTTACTGGAGAAACGCCGGGTGATTTTCCCCTTAACGGTACTGGCGCGTAATGATTTAGTTAGAATATTGGAGGATAAAATATGAGTGTACAACCAAGCAAGCTGTTAGAACTGGCCCTTAAGGCTGTTGAAGATAAAAAAGCAATGAACGTCGTGGCACTAGATCTACGTAATGTTTCACCAATCAGTGATTACTTTATCGTATGTCACGGTAACTCGGATATTCAGGTACAGGCGATCGCTACCGAAGTCCGTAAAGTGGTTCATGAAGCAGGCGGAGTGATCAAAGGGATTGAAGGCATGGATTCAGCACGCTGGGTGCTGATGGATCTTGGCGATGTTATCGTTCATATATTCCACCGCGATGAGCGTGAATATTACAATATCGAGCGTCTGTGGTCCGATGCCAAGGTTGTGGAGACTGTATGAGCCTGATTGCAGGAACTACGGTTACACTTCATGTAGAGCGGGAAGTTTCGCCATACGGATTTTTTCTGAATGCTGGAGACCAAGATGTTATGCTGCATTATACGGAGCTGACAGAGAAGGTAAAAGCCGGCGATAAAGTTGAAGTTTTCATTTTCTTTGATACCGAGGACCGTCTTGCGGCAACGATGAAAAAACCATTTCTGACGCTGGGCGAGATGGCGTTATTGGAAGTGGCTGATATTCATCCGCGTCTGGGCTGCTTTTTGGAGATGGGTCTTGGACGTCAGTTGCTGCTGCCTATCCGTGAGCTTCCAGAGCTTCCAGAGCTGCGTCCGCAGGTTGGGGACTATGTGTTTGCGATCATGGAGCATGATAAACAGGGGCGTCTGCGTGCCAAGCTGGCCGGAGAACAGGAGCTTGCTCCTCTAGCTCTGCCTGCACCTGAATCTTGGATGGGACAGACTGTAACCGCCCGAGTGTATAAGCCGCTGCAAATGGGTACTTTTGTACTTGTGGATGCGGGTGTGCTAGGCTTTGGGATTATCGGTATGGTCCATTCCTCGGAGCGGAGCCGTCTGCTGCGTCTTGGTGAGCAGTTTGAAGCACGTGTCTCTCATATCCGTGAAGATGGACGTGTTAACCTTTCTATGGGTCTTCGTAAAGAAGTGGGGATGGATGTAGATTCTGCCGCACTTTTGGAGTTCTTAAATGCTCGTCCAGGTGGAGCGATGCCTTATTCGGATGCTACGCCGCCAGATATTATCAAACAACGGTTCGGAATCAGTAAATCCGCCTTCAAGCGTGCACTTGGGAAGCTGATGAAGGAAGGCCATATTACTCAAAAAGAGAACTGGACGTATCTTGTTGCTAAGGATAATGAAGAAGGAACAACCGAAGGGCAAGAAGAAACGACGGATTAAGCTTACGATTCAATAGACGGAATTTATAAAATGTTGTTATAGAAAGCGGTGTAATTGTGTCTTCCTATGGGAAATTTGCTTATGTATACGATGAGCTTATGGCAGATATGCCGTATCCAGATTGGATATCCTTTGCTGAAGCCGCATGGAGTAAATACGGCAAACCGTTAACTGTAGCCGAGCTTGGCTGCGGAACAGGAAGTATTACAATTCCTTTGGCGGGTTCAGGATATCATATGACCGGAATCGATTTATCTTCTGACATGCTCTCAGTGGCACAGCGCAAAATGGAGGAGCATCCCCAGGGACGGCGCTTTTTGCGCGAAGGCAGTGTTCGTTGGGTTAGACAAAACATGAAGGAATGGGAGCTTCCGGAGCTGGTGGATTCTGTGATTTCCTTTTGTGATTGTCTGAATTATGTGTTGGAAGAGGATGACATCAGCGCTGTTTTTGCCAGTACCTATGCAGGGTTAAAGCAAGGCGGAACCTTCCTGTTCGATGTGCATCATCCAAACACACTAATTCGTTATGAAGAAGAACAGCCCTTTATTCTGGACGAGCCATCTGTTTCTTATATTTGGACTTGTGAGATGGATGTTCCACGCCGCGAAATTGAACATCATCTGTCCATTTTTGCCCGTGAAGACGGACATAGCGATCGCTATCGCCGATTCGAAGAGACCCATATTCAGCGCGCCTACGATCCTAACTGGATGAAGGAAGAACTGCTTAAGGCTGGGTTTAGTGATGTGAAGATCTACGCCGATTTCGAGTGGGTAGAGGCAGAAGATGATGCTGAACGATTATTTTATGTAGCTATAAAATAATTATTCAAAATGCTAAGAGGGGCTGTCCCATAAGCTATGAAAATAGCTGCTGGGACAGCCCCTTTTTTTGACTTTAGCTTATTGCTGGGGGAAGCGAGTGGAATGCTGCTGTTGGAAGCACATAAGTTGACGCTGCCGGAAACAAGTAGGTTGCCGCTATTGAATGCTCATGCATTACGGCTGGCGTAAGCGTGTGGGTTCTCGCTGTGAAATGCTCATATATTGCCGCTTTGCGGAAGCGTGTGGGTTCCCGCTATCGAATACTCATGCATTACCGCTGTCGTAAACGTGTGGATTCCCGCTATCGAATGCTCATGCATCACCGCCGGCGTAAACGTGTGGATTCCCGCTCTCGAATGCTCATGCATTACCGCTGCCGCATGCGTGTGGGTTTTCACTACCCATCACGCATGCATGCACAAGTACCATCAGATATACGTATTAGTAGTAGCTATTGGACCCAGCGGACCTTATACGCAGCATTTTCCAATATTTTGGGTGCTATCGGACTCCATTGCAGCTATTGGCTTGAAAAACGTCCAATATTGGTCTTTTTCCAATGGATAGCGTCACTGGAGTCCGAAAACATGCTCCAAGAGCTAAAAATATGCAAATAACGTCATCTGGGTCCGTAAGCCACGTAAGCCACGTAAGCCGCGTAAGCCAGTAAGCCACGTAAGCCGCGTAAGTCACGTAAGCCGCGTAAGCCACGTAAGCCACGTAAGCCACGTAAGCCACGTAAGCCAGTAAGCCACGTAAGCCACGTGAGATACGTGAGATGATGGAGACAAGGTTGGAGCAACCAGCCAGTGACCCAATCATAAACAGCGCTTCTCCGATATCAGGAGAAGCGCTGTTTTTTTATGACATCATCTGTTGGAGCAGCTTGTAATTGCGCCAACATAAGAAATACAAAATAAACCGGGCAGTGTTCATACCACCCGGCATCTTCCAATCCTTACCGATGCTCAAACAGATCAATGGCACCCAATACGACATGAGCCAGACCAAATCCAAGTACGCCTGTTGCTGCCATCTTATACTTGCTTCCAAGAAAAGCGGCGCTAGAAGCGGTTACGACGGTTCCAAGAACAGCGGGAATTAGACCTTCACGCATTCGAAACACTCCTTCTCGGTGGTTTGGGAGACAAAGTTATTATGGTTCAATATCGAAAAAATATACGAAGCACAAAAAGACCCTAAATCAGCGTTAGCTGAATCTAGGGTCTTTTTATTCAAGTGGGGTTGTTACTCTGCTATTATAACAGCGTTACGAGGGAGGCCCTCTCCAACTTCATGTACATCATACAACACACGTGCCAGTAGGTCCTGGCTATAATTGCCGAAATGTTTTCCGTAAATCGTGAGTCCGCGTTTGTTTGTAGGTTTGTCGGTTACTGCGATACGGAAAGTGAGTTCACTTTTGTAATCCAATTGGATATCATCAAGGGTCACGTCAGAAATCCGACAGCCATCAATAAAGCTGCCTTCATTATTGATACGGATCAGCTTCAGCATACCGTATTGGTTTAGGTGCGGAGGCCACCAATCGGGGTTAAATGTTCCCCGGGTATCTCCGAAATCGCCAGGGCTAGTCCAGAATCCGATTTCAATTCCATTTAAATAGAAATAAAGGTCGGACGGATAGTTATCGTTAGACCCAGGAGCTTCAGAGCCGATCTCCATCGAGAACTGAATTTCGCGGAACGTTTGGTTGGCTTTAAGGTAGTTCGGAATTCTATATTCGAGGAACCCTTCAGCCATCCAAATAATTTCGGATTCAATTCGCTGCGGATCTGCAAAATAACGCGGCTCGTCGAAATCCCCGATGATGCTGTCTTTGGTAGCCAGTCCACAAGTTGGAACAGCCTGATAGTTGCTGTAATGACCTACTTGAATTTCTACTTCGTAAAGATTATCAACATCCTTGCTGCGAAGGTCAACAATAAGCTTGTCCTTATTTAAATAGCAGACCTTTTGAATACCGTGCTTACCCACTGATGTGTTTATCTCAATGAGACCGCTTTCTTCTAACTTTTTAATATGCATGGTGATGGCGCCGTTGCTGAGGTTCAGTTTCTTGGCAATTTCATTCAGGTTCAAGGCTTGATTGGTGGCAAGGAGCTCTAAAATGAGAATTCTGATTTCTGAGCTTAGTGCCTTAAAAATTTCTAATCCACTCATTAAATCTTTAATATAAATCATTTTATCAATACCTTCTTCCGATTACGTCATAAATTATACTATTTTATAAAATTATAAACTAATAAGGCATATAAATAAAGTATACTTCCTTATTTTGTAGAATGTACGAATATAAGAGGGATTTTTGGCATGATTTTTATTTGATTTAGTAAAATTTAAACATATAAAGAATTAATCTAAAGAAAAAGGCTGTTATTTCGCCATAATTCATTTATTTCGAGTTTAATTTCATATAAATATAAAAAGGTTTATAGAAATATATTTACAAGGCTTTTTATATATGTTATTTTATATTGTAAGCGAATACATATTTTTTCATTTTAAATTTAATATTTATTGCTGTTCAATCTGTTGCTATTTCTGAGGTGATAATTTAATGGTAAAAAAAACATCAGATCTTGTCTTTCCAAGTTCCCCGGGGAACATGCCAATGTATGATCTATCAGTGATTGATATCGAGTCTTTATGGACGATTCACAACACACATGATCCAGGCATTATTAAAACAGATGAGGTTTACTATGTTTTTTCTACCGACATAAGAGTCGGAGGAGAATTACGTCCAGGCGTAATGGTTCGGAAATCACAGGATCTTATCCATTGGGAATGGGTTCATTATGCGCTGCCGGGAATTCCCCAAGTTGCGAAGGAATGGGCAGGGGCTACTAATTTATGGGCACCCGATGTATTGAAATACGGTGAACAGTATCGAATGTATTACTCGGCCTCATCTTTCGGAAGTAGACAATCACTAATCGGACTTCAAACTTCAGCTTCTATTGAGGGACCTTGGACCGATGAAGGTGTAGTGATTCAGACGCGTGCTGAAGATTCACTGAATGCGATTGATGCCAATGTGCTTACGGATGCAGATGGGCGAATGTGGATGGTGTATGGTTCTTTTTTTGGTGGAATTCATATCATTGAGCTGAATGCGGAAACAGGCAAACCGAAGCAAGAAGGTTTTGGTACGCTGATCGCTAAACGGGATAATACCATTAAAGATGGAGCAGTTGAAGGACCGTACATAGTGTATAACGAGCAATTCAAAAAATACTATTTGTTCGTCTCCTATGACTCCCTGTTTGAGGATTATAACGTTCGTGTCGCTCGTGCAGATACTATTACCGGCCCATATGTGGATTATAACGGACGAGATATGACTGATAGTGCGCATCAACCCCGATATGAGGTCGGCAATAAAATACTGGGTGGCTATCGCTTTGGACAAGATCCAGGTTGGATTGCTCCCGGCCATAACTCAGTTCTTCATGAGGATGGCAGCTATTATATAGTTCATCATGCACGTGGTGAAATCGATAAACATTGGTCCTATTTACAGGTTCGTCGAATTCTGTGGACAGAGGATGGTTGGCCTGTTGTATCTCCAGAACGGTATGCGGGTGAAGTGGAACAGGATATTCCAGAACAGCTAATCGCAGGACAGTGGGAATGGATTGTAATGGACCCCTCAGCGGATGGCCAGATTCAGTCTGCCGTCATAAGTCTATCCTCTGACTTTAAGCTGGAAGGTGCGAATGGAAAGGGAAGCTGGTCTTTTGATGGATGCAGAGTCCTGACCTTGGTCTGGAATGATGTTGTCGAGGGTAGAGGCCGGATAGAGAAGGTGCAATTGCTTCCGTCATGGGATTGGGAGAAAGAAACTCAGACCCTTGTATTTACTGGATTAAATGAAAATGGAATTTCCATCTGGGGTAAGCAAAAGAATGGAGAAGAGAATAGATGACTACGATCAAGCTACATGCAGGTAAAGGAATTAATAAGATCAGCAAATATCTATATGGTCATTTTGCCGAGCATTTGGGCAGATGTATCTATGACGGGATCTATGTGGGGGAAGATTCACCGATTCCGAACACCAAGGGCTTCCGCAATGACATCCTAGCAGCACTCAAAAAAGTTAATATTCCTGTCCTTCGTTGGCCGGGGGGCTGTTTTGCCGATGAGTATCATTGGAAGGATGGCGTCGGTCCAAAAGAAACCCGTAAGCGGATGGTGAATACGCACTGGGGCGGTGTCGTCGAGAATAATCATTTTGGGACGCATGAGTTTTTTGAATTATGTGAGTTGCTGGATTGTGAACCGTATATCTGCGGGAATGTTGGCAGTGGCACTGTTCAGGAGATGTCGGAGTGGGTTGAATATATGACCTTTGAAGGCGAATCACCGATGGCGGACTGGCGTCGTGAAAATGGGCGTGAAGAGCCGTGGAAGTTGAAGTATTTTGGTGTAGGTAATGAGAACTGGGGCTGCGGCGGCAATATGCGTCCAGAATATTATGCAGATTTGTACAGACGTTACCAGACATATGTGCGCAATTATGGTGAAAATCAGATCTATAGAATCGCTGGTGGCGCCAACGTTGATGATTATAATTGGACGGAAGTGTTAATGCGCGAAGCTGGACGGTTTATGGATGGTCTCAGTCTTCATTCATATACGATTCCTGGAAGCTGGGAAGAGAAACGTTACGCTTTAGCTTTTGATGAAGCCGAATGGTTTGAGACTATGCAAAAAACCTTGCATATGGATGAACTGATAACCAAACATTCAGCGGTAATGGATAAATATGATCCGGATAAGCGGGTTGGAATGATTATAGATGAGTGGGGAACTTGGTTCTTAAGTGAACCTGGTACGAATCCAGGGTTCCTGTATCAGCAGAATACACTCAGAGATGCATTGGTAGCAGGGGTAACGCTGAATATTTTCCAAAAGCATAGCAGTCGTGTGCAAATGGCGAATTTGGCTCAAGTGGTCAATGTACTGCAAGCCCTTATCCTGACGGAGGGCGACAAGATGATTCTAACGCCTACCTATCATGTATTTGAAATGTACAAAGAGCATCAGGATAATGAACTGCTTGAAGTTACTATTGAGAGCCCTGATTATACGTTTGGGGAGCTTACAATTCCACAGATTAGCGTTTCTGCATCTCGTGATACGAATGGCAAAGTATATGTTTCACTCTGTAACCTGAGCCATAAGGACAGCGCATCGCTAAGTATTGGTATTGAAGAGGTTAGCTTTAGCAAAGTGACAGGTCAGATTTTAACGCATTCCGTGCTGGGAGCGCACAATACGTTTGAGGCACCGGATACAGTTACTCCAGTAGCTTTTGAGGGTGCGTCTTTATTAGGTGAAAAGCTGAGCTGTGAGCTTCCACCTGCTTCCGTGGTAGTCTTGACTCTGGAATAACATCATGTCAGAGAACCAAGAAAAAAACCGTCGCTGCAAAAGCTGTGATGAGAACATGAGAATAAGCCCAGAAAAACTGGAGCGTTTAATAGAAATAGCCACTAGAGAAAGACCTTTAGCACCGGAGGAGCAATATTTGCAGCGTATTGAACATTGCCGAGATTGCTCTGGCCTGCAATTTGGTAGCACTTGCCGTTATTGTGGCTGTCTTGTAGAGGTAAGAACAAGATTGCAGGACTCTACTTGCCCTTATCCCTTGGCACCTCGCTGGGAGTGAATACTAAGTTTTTGAAAAGGACGTGAAAATCATCAAACAAAATTTGTTAGCTGCTACGCCCCCGATGGGCTGGAATAGTTGGGATTGTTACGGGGCCAGTGTAAATGAAGAAGAAGTAAGAGGCAATGCAGAATATATGGCTACCCATTTGAAGGACTTTGGTTGGGAATATGTAGTTGTGGATATTCAGTGGTATGAGCCTGGAGCGAATTCTTCGCAGTATCGCAACTTTGTACCGCTGGTTATGGATGAGTACTCCAGACTTCAACCTGCTGAGAACCGGTTTCCTTCCGCAGCGGGAGGCAAAGGGTTTGCGCCACTCGCTGAATATGTACATGGATTGGGTTTGAAATTCGGCATACACATTATGCGCGGAATCCCGCGTCAGGCTGCTCATGCGGCCAGTGCCATTCTAGGCTCTGAGCAAACCGCACGCGATGTGGCTCACCCAAATTCTATTTGTCCATGGAATACGGACATGTATGGAGTAGATGCTTCAAAAGAAGGCAGTCAGGCGTATTATGACTCGCTGTTCCAGTTGTATGCCAGTTGGGGTGTGGATTATGTGAAAGTGGATGATATTGCCGCTTCACGCATTTATGGATATCACAAAGAAGAAGTTGCTATGATCCGTAAGGCTATTGACCGCAGCGGTCGCGAGATGGTGCTCAGTCTTTCGCCTGGACCTGCTCCAGTGGAAGAGGCTGAACACTTAGCCGGACACGCTAACCTTTGGAGAATGACCGATGATTACTGGGATCATTGGCATTTGCTGCGCGGGATGTTTGAGCGCTGTGAGAAATGGGCTCCTTATGTGCAGCCGGGCCATTGGCCGGATTGTGACATGCTGCCGTTAGGTCATCTGGGCATTCGTTCTGTAGATGGCGGGGGAGACCGGTTCACGCGGTTTACTCATGACGAGCAGGTCACCATGATGACACTATGGAGTATTTTCCGCTCCCCGTTAATGTTTGGAGGAGAACTTCGGGACAATGATGATTGGACATTATCTTTATTGACCAATAAGGAAGTGCTTCATCTGCATCGTTATGGTAAAGGCGGCAGACAGGTGGCGCTAAATGAGGAGCATGCGATCTGGACATCTGAGGATGAACAAGGTAACCATTATGTAGCTTTGTTTAATCTTAGCGATGAAGCTTTAACGCTTCAGGTGTCGTTCGAGCAGCTTAAGGTTTCAATTCCTAGTACTATACGTGATCTATGGCAAAGCCGCGATTTGGAAGTGGTTAACGAAGGTATTTCTCAAACTCTTCCACAGCATGGTTCTGTATTGTTAAGTTTAAATAGAGGAGAGAGATTATGAATACGAGTGTAGAATATAAAAATCCATTGGTGGAGCAACGTGCTGATCCATGGGTATATAAACATACAGATGGTTATTACTACTTTATTGCTTCTGTCCCAGAATACGACCGGATCGAAGTACGGAGAGCAACAACAATCGAGGGATTGGCTGCTGCAGAACCGGTTGTAGCTTGGCGTAAATATGAGACGGGTCCGCTTAGTGCAAACATTTGGGCACCAGAGCTCCATTATATTGACGGGAAATGGTACATTTATTTCGCGGCGGCGCGTACTACGGAGACGAAGGATGGATTATTCGATCACCGTATGTTTGCTCTTGAGAATGAATCTGCCAATCCTTTAGAAGGAACATGGGTAGAAAAAGGCCAGGTAAAAACCGCTTGGGAATCCTTTGCATTGGATGCAACCACCTTTCAACACAAAGGAAAATTGTATTATGTATGGGCACAGAAGGATCTGAATATTGAGGGGAATTCTAACCTGTATATTTCGGAAATGAGTAATCCATGGACGCTAACCGGTCCTCAGACCATGATTGCTACTCCTGAATATGACTGGGAGATTATTGGGTACAAGGTAAACGAAGGAGCTGCAGTGCTTAAACGTAACGGCCGTATCTTTATCAGCTTCTCGGCTAGCGCTACGGACTTCAATTACTGCATGGGACTTTTAGTTGCAGATGAGGACAGCGACCTGCTGGATGCCACTTCATGGACCAAACTGCCGGAACCGGTATTCCAGACCAATGAAGAGAATGGACAATATGGACCGGGTCATAACAGCTTTACTGTAAATGAAAATGGGGAAGATGTACTCATCTACCACTGCCGCAATTATAAAGAAATTACCGGCGATCCGCTGTACGATCCGAACCGTCATACTCGTGCTCAAGTCTTCCATTGGAATGAAGATGGTACGCCGAATTTTGGGGTTCCCGTTAAGGATGCAGCTAAACAATAATTCGTTAAGCAAATAAAAAAAGAGGGTTACTTATAAGCCATTTACATGGCTGCTGAGTAACCCTCTTTCTTATGTTGCACCTTAAGGTATATATTGTTGAACGATAGAAGTAATTACGCCGTCCTGAATGGTGATGTGATACGGGAACTGGCTCAAGTCGATGACATCCGTTTTATTAAATTGATCCATAAATTGCTGTAAGGTGATGGATTCATTCCAGTTGATATCCAAGTCATCCATATTGCCAGTGTGATCAAAAATTTGCATCGTCACTGTGGCGTTATCCGCAATCGGATAAGTTGTCAGAGTATCAACATCATTTACAATATAATAACTGTCTGGAGCTCCGCCTATTTCTGCTGCAGCTTCTGGATCTCTTTCAGCAAAGATTCGATCAGCATCAGCACCCTGATACCAGTTTATTTCATCGGTCGTACCGGAGAGCTTGCCATGGTCGGATTCAATAGTATGAAAGTAAACTGTTTGATGCTGGGTCTTGTCACTATCTTGCGCATCTACCCGTGTTCCAATGGTACTTGCAGAAGTAATGAGGGAAAGAAACAACAGAACAACAACCGGTAACACATACGCTGACTTTTTCTTAAACATTATTAATCTCCCCCTTGAGATATGTAAGACGTTGTATAGAACTTATTACCCGCTCTGTTTTTTCTTAAACGGGTTTATATTACTCTTTACGTGAGAAGAGCAGTTTTTGTTGCATTTTTTTAAAAGTTTTTTTAAAAAGCAATGAGAAGTCATGAGTTTCCTAAAATGAATAGTAAAAGCTTGTCTCCTCGGGCATATTAAAATATCAAAACATGCAGATTAGGGGGAGCAGCGAATGGGCGGAATACTACGGATTTATAGGAACGATTGGCGTAATTTATTCAGAGTTCCTGTGGCCGTATTGCTGGTTGCCGCTTTGGTGGTATTGCCCTCCGTGTATGATTGGGTGAACGTTGCGTCAGTATGGGATCCTTATAGCAATACTTCTGGCATTAAAATTGCTGTTACCAGCTTAGATGAAGGTACTAAGGTGCAGGAGAAGAATTTTAATATCGGCAATGAGGTCATGGAAAGTCTTCGGAGCAATAAAAACTTGGGCTGGACCTTTGTAGATGCAGAGACTGCACATAATGGTGTCAAACGCGGAGACTACTATGCCAGTATTGTTATCCCTGCTAATTTCTCCAAACGAATGACTGGAATTCTTGAAGGAACGATTGTGAAACCAGAGATCGAATATACCGTCAATGAGAAAATAAATGCGATTGCTCCTAAAATCACGGATAAGGGCGCCACTTCAATCACCACACAGATCAGTGAGAATTTCACGGAAACGATTAGTGAGACGGTATTTACTGTTTTAAGTCAAATCGATAAGGAATTTCAATCTGAATTGCCCATTATACGCAAGGTAGAAAAAGGATTGTTTAAATTAGAGGCGAGCCTGCCAGAAATTGAAACCGCAGGTAAACGAGTATTAAAAATTCAGGAAAATTGGCCGCAGATTCATGCCTCAGCAGAGCGTATTTCCACATTGGAGAATAAGCTGCCAGAGGTGGAAAAAGCGGGTGAGGCTTTAGAGAAAATTGCTGAGCATTGGCCGCAAATCGCGAGTACCTTAGATCATTTAGGGGGGCTACAGGACAAGCTGCCCAAGATTGAAGAAGCGGCACAGCTAATCGTTCAACTTGATAACCATTATGGTGAAGTTGAACAGATCATGGCTCAGGCCTCGCAAGGTCTTACGGAAGCGCATAAAATCGTTAATGCTGCCTTAACAGCACTGCCTGAGGCAGAAAAGATTGCTACAGCCGGAAATGATTTTGTTCTGGAGCTTCAGCAATTTTTGGAGAAGAGCAGTGCTGCATTTGAAGCTGTTCCAGTAGCTGTCAAACAAAATCTTAATCTCCTACAGCAAACGGAGAGCTCAGTGGTCAAGCTTGCTGAACAGTTAAAGGGAGAAGATAACGAGCCGCAAGCTGTACGTGAGCAGTTGGAGTTACTCTCAGCACAGTTGGCTGCAGGAAGCAGCGTAATTGAACACACACTTTCTTTGTTAAATGCATTGAACACATTTTCCCCTGAAACAGTGTCTATTGCTGAGCTTGCGGCATTGAAAGGTGTAGACAGTGTTTTGAACAGTCAGAAGTCCTTGGTAAATGCTATGACGGCTGACCTTCAGAATAAGGATAACGCTGATTCCAGTGCAATTAACCAATTGTTCCTAAAGTCTGGTCTTGGGAAGCTGGCGATTGCGAAGCTTATCTCAGGATATGATTCGTCGACTATCCCTGCCATAAAAAATAAACTGGAGCAAATAACTTCGGCGGCAGATGTCACAGCTACCGCATTGCAGCAGGTGCCAGATCGTTTACCCGCGCTGGGTACCCTGCTGGAAGAGACAATGTCGGCGATTGAGTTCGGGCAGACAAGCTTAGCTAGTCTGCAGCAGGATTTGCCAGCTATACGCGAAGCGGTCCACACAGCAGCCAGTGGGGTTGTCGATCAGACCCAGGGCTTTGGTGCTTTCATCCGAGATACACTTCCGCTATTGGAGAGCAGCTTACCTACTGCAGGGGAAAAGATACAGCAAGCTGCGAATTTCGTGCGTCAGGATCTGCCTACTGTAGAAGAGCGGGTTCATCAGGTCTCGGAGCTGATTCGTACAGGACTCCCCCGTGCAGACAAAGGAGTGGCGCTTGCCGCAGATTTGGTGAGAAATGATCTTCCAGTACTGGAAGACTCGATTCGAAAAGCCGCCTCCACGATCCGCCAAATTAAAGAAGAGATTGATCTGGGGGAAATTGCGCAACTGCTCGGAGGAGATATTAAGAGCAAAAGTGATTTTTTGGCCAATCCGGTAGTGTTAAAAGAGAATAAGTTATATCCCATTCCGAATTACGGCTCAGCAATGACTCCTTTTTATGTCGTACTTTCCTTATGGGTCGGAGGCACACTGCTTGTCTCTCTTCTCCGCACAGGTGTGGATACGGGGGGGCTAACGTACAAAAGATATCAATTGTATTTTGGCCGCCTGCTGACCTTCCTTACGGTGGGGATTCTTCAGGGGCTGGTGGCTGTCCTGGGCAACATTTTTATTTTGCACTGTTATGTGGTGAATAAGGTGTGGTTTGTACTTTTTGGAGTGTTAATCAGCATCGTGTTCGTAACCATTGTATTTACGCTTGTCGCTGTATTTGGCAACCTGGGAAAAGGAATAGCAATCGTGTTCATGGTGCTTCAATTCTCTAGCTCCGGCGGTACATTTCCGATTAGTACGACTGGGCGTTTTTTTCAAATATTAAATCCGTATATGCCGTTTACCTATGCAATTAGTCTGATGCGGGAGGCGGTAGGGGGAATTCTGCCGGAAGTGGCGATTCGTGATGTGATTTATTTGATTATCTTCGGTGTGCTGGCACTCTTGCTGGCATTACTCCTCAAGAAACCACTGGAGCCTTTTATCCATAAGGCTTCTGAACAAGCCGAAGAGTCTAAATTGATTTCTTAAAGAAAAAGAGGATGTGCCTAAGCCATGGTGATGGCTTTTGGCACAACCTCTTTTGTGTACTATATGGCAAGTGCGCAATAGGTTATCTTGCAGGAGCAAAATCAGCTACCGGCTTAAGAATCTCCTCGATTTGCTGCAAAGTATCTGCGGAGAGTACCGTATCTACAGCTTTGGCATTTTCTGCAACTTGCTCTGGTTTACTGGCACCAATTAATGCTGAACTTACACCAGGCTGGCGTAGAATCCATGCCAATGCCAATTGCGAAAGCTTCAGGTCTAAACTGTGAGCGAGTTCATCCAGCTGTCCAACCACAGACAACACATCATCACGGAGGTAGCTGGAGATCACACCATTAACTGAATTATCCGCTGCACGGGTTCCTGCTGGAGGTTGTTGCCCCGGTTTATATTTGCCAGTCAGAATTCCTTGCGCTAGTGGAGAGAAGACCACTTGGCCCAGCCCCTCACGCTGGGATACTTCAAGGACCTCGTCTTCAATATAACGTTCGAACATATTATAGATAGGTTGATTCGAGATCAGTGGACGCAGATTCAGTCTGCGGCTGATACCAGCAGCATTGGAGATTTGGGCTGCGCTCCATTCGCTAACAGCGGAGTAGAGAATCTTACCTTGAGCCGTCAGATCATCCAGCGCGCGTAGAGTCTCCTCTACAGGGGTCTCTGTATCAAAGCGATGACAAAAATATACATCAATATAATCGGTGCCTAAGCGGCGGAGGCTGGCTTCACATTGCTCCATAATATGCTTGCGGGACAAACCACGGTTATTAACATCGTCTCCCATGGGGAAAAAGACCTTTGTACTTAGCACATAAGATGATCTTTCATAGGAGCGTAGAGCAGCACCCATCGCTTTTTCGCCTTCACCACGGTTATATGCATTAGCCGTATCAAAGAAATTGATACCGCATTCAAAAGCTTTGCTGATACAAGCATCGGCTGCCTTTTGCTCTGCTGCTGTTCCATATGTAAGCCAACTGCCTAGTCCGATCTCACTGATTTTGAGCCCTGAATTGCCTAGTCTTCTATATTTCATTTTTCTCTTTCCTCCTTGTATTCTATATGATAACTTTACTTGTATTATAGGAGACATTCAAGTTGAATGATTAATATACTAGTAATCAAGGAGATGAAAGATTCAATGACTAATCCAGCTACTAAAAAATCAAAAGTGATCTTATTTCAGGGTGACTCCATTACGGATGGGAATCGGGGTCGTGATGAAGACCCGAATCATATTCTTGGACATAGCTATGCGTATATCATCGGTGGCAAGCTAGGGAATGAGCGGGCAGAAGAGAATCTGGTATTCTATAACCGCGGAGTGAGTGGAGATCGAATCTCCGATTTATATGCACGCTGGAATGAAGATGCAATTAGCTTGCAGCCTGACATCATTAGTATATTGATTGGGGTTAACGATATTTGGAGAATGATGAAAGGGGAACCAAGTGGAGTTACGGACCGTTTTGAACGCGCTTACCGTCACGTACTTGAAGAAACACGTGAAGTTCTGCCACATACGAAGCTGGTTTTATGTGAGCCTTTTATTTTAAATACCGGAGCTCCAGCTGAACAGTGGGCAGAATGGGAAGCGAAGATTACACATTATCAGGGAGTGGTTAAGCAGCTGTCTGAGCAATTTGATACGGTCTATGTACCTTTACAGGATGCTTTCAATGCAGCTGTGGAGAGAGCAGAAGCAGCCTACTGGCTGTGGGATGGCGTTCATCCGACGACTGCCGGGCATGATCTGATTGCTGGGGAATGGCTGAAGGTCGTCTTGGAAAGTGGTCTTTTAAACAACTAAGTTATAAAGTTATTATCTCTCTTTATCTATGCACCTGCTGATCACTCAGCGGGCGCATAGATAAGAGATACATGGTAATTATTTAAGAAATCGGTCCATTCCTCAGAAGGCTTCTGATCTGTAACAATATAATCCACTCTATCAAAGCTGAACAACTTAATGAACGCAGTCCGGTCAAATTTGGAGTGATCTACGAGCAGAACCACTTTATTTGCCTGCTGCTGCATAAGCACCTTCAGTTCACTTTCTTCTTCATTTGAATCACTTAGCCCGCCTGTCATGGACAATGCTTTACAGCTGAATATAGCTACATCCACATTATATTTTCGAATCGTCTGTGAAGCGGTATTTCCAACAAAGGAGCTGGTCTCGGGGCCTAAAATTCCACCTGTGGAAATCAGCTTTTGACCGGAGTGTTGAAATTCGGATAATACCACCAGAGAGTTCGTAATAATTGTCAGATTGTTTTTCTCCTCAATAATTCTACGCAAGGCTTCAAACACCGTTGAGCTCGTATCCGTCACCAAGCTGTCTCCATCATTGATTAATTGCAGTACATTATCGGCTATGATTCGCTTTGCTTCAATATTGACCTGATGTCTGCTGATGTAGGAAGGATCTTCATTGGTATGGGCGTTGAGAATGGCTCCACCATAATTTTTTTTGGCAAGACCTTCTTTGTCCAGTTTATCTAGATCCCGCCGAATGGTCTCTTCCGAGACGTTGAATTTTTGCGCTAGCTCTGCGACATGGACCTTCTTCTGTCTGTAAAGCTCTTTAATAATTAGATCCCGTCGTTCAAATGCTTTCATTCGTTCACTCACCTTTATATATAAATCGTCTGCTTTCTAGTGTACTACATTGTTGTTTAAATCTAAAAATAATTACATATTCACATAAAACCACAATATATAATAATAATATCACATAAAACCACACTTTTGTTTAGAATATATGTTGTTTTGTGTTGACTAAAGCGCTTGCAGATTTTATGATGAAGGAGAAATAGATCTATTAACGATGACTCTAAGATGATCTTGAGGAGGAACGGCATTGATAGAAAACTATCCGAAAATTGGTATCCGCCCAACCATTGATGGCAGAAGAAGAGGCGTTCGTGAATCACTGGAAGAGCAAACGATGGGCATGGCTCAGCGGGTGGCTAAGTTTATTGAAGCGAATTTAAGGTATCCGAATGGGAGTCCTGTAGAGTGCATCATCGCCGATTCTACGATCGGTGGAGTTAAAGAAGCTGCTGCTGCGGCTCAGAAATTCTCCGGGGCTAACGTAGGGGTGTCGATCACCGTGACGCCTTGCTGGTGTTATGGCTCAGAGACAATGGATATGGATACATCTATTCCGCATGCCGTGTGGGGATTTAACGGAACGGAACGGCCGGGTGCTGTGTATCTAGCTGCTGTTCTCTCGGCGTATGCTCAAAAGGGAATTCCTGCGTTTGGTATCTATGGTGAAGATGTTCAAGAGTCTAGCAGTGAAGAGATTCCAGCGGATGTGCAGTCTAAATTGCTGCAGTTTGCTAGAGCAGGCTTAGCAGTTGCTCAAATGAAGGGGAAATCATATTTATCTATGGGTTCTGTTTCGATGGGGATTGCGGGTTCCATTGTGAATGAACAGTTTTTCCAAGAGTATCTGGGCATGCGCAATGAATATATAGATATGTCTGAATATGTCCGGCGCTTTGAAGAAGAGATTTATGATAAAGAGGAATTTAAGCGTGCGCTAGCGTGGACTAAAGAAAACTGCCAAGTTGGCGCCGATAATAATCCGCCGCATCTGCAAATCAGTGCAGAAGAGAAAGAGAAGCAGTGGGAGACCTGTGTGAAAATGACATTGATCGCCCGCGACCTGATGATCGGCAATCCGGTTCTCGCTGAGCTTGGTTTTGAGGAGGAAGCTAACGGCCACAATGCGATTGTTGGCGGTTTCCAAGGCCAGAGACAATGGACGGACCATTTCCCTAACGGCGATTTCATGGAGACGATGTTGAATTCTTCTTTTGACTGGAACGGCAAACGTGCACCTTATCTCGTAGCGACAGAGAATGACAGCTTGAATGGGGTAACGATGCTGTTCAATTATTTGCTTACGAATACAGCACAAATCTTTGCGGATGTCCGAACCTTCTGGAGTCCCGATGCTGTGAAGCGAGTGACGGGTCATCAATTGGAAGGAGAAGCAGCTCACGGAATACTGCATCTGATCAACTCTGGTTCGGCAGCGCTTGATGGTACAGGTGAGCAAAGGATAGAGGGTAAGCCTGCAATCAAACCTTTTTGGGAGATTACAGACGAAGAGGCTGAGGCTTGTCTAAGCAATACACAATTCCGGCCAGCTTCTCAAGAATATTTCCGGGGAGGCGGCTTCTCTACCGATTATTTAACTCAAGGCGGAATGCCGGTTACTATGGCTCGTTTGAACCTGGTGAAGGGGCTTGGACCTGTTCTTCAGCTTGTTGAAGGTTACACCGTAGAGCTGCCTGAAGAGGTTCATCATACTTTGGATCAAAGAACAGATCCGACATGGCCGACGACCTGGTTCGCTCCTAAGCTAACTAACAGTGGTTCATTCCAATCGGTATATGATGTCATGAATAATTGGGGCGCGAATCATGGGGCGATCAGTTATGGCCATATCGGGGCGGATCTGATTACGCTGGCGTCGATTTTACGCATTCCAGTAAGCATGCATAACGTTGAGGAATCACGTATTTTCAGACCACGGGTGTGGTCGTTATTTGGGACGGAGAATCTGGAAGGAGCAGATTACAGAGCCTGTCAGAATTTCGGACCGCTATATTAAAATCTTCTTGTGGAGCAGGTGTGCTTGAAATGGGTGATACGATTAAGCTTCTGGCTATGGATCTTGGCGCCAGTTCCGGAAGAGTGATGTTGGGATTGTATGACGGTAACACCCTTCGCATAGAAGAAATTCATCGGTTTGCTAATACGCCGGTGTATGTTGGCGGGCATTTGTATTGGGATATTTTGAAGCTCTTCCACGAAATGAAAAAAGGAATCCAGAGAGCTTATAGGGCGCATGGAAAATTGAGGTCTCTAAGCGTGGATACGTGGGGAGTCGATTACGGTTTTATTGATAAAAGAGGGATGTTGCTCTATTCCCCCCATCATTATAGGGATAGGAGAATGGGAAGCCATCGTCTAGGGTTGGAGGCGCTGCTTCCACCAAGGGAGCAATTTAGCATTACAGGTATTCAACCGAGCTTGATTAATACGGTTTATCAGCTGTTTGCTGATTTTCAGGATAACGATTCTCTGCTAGAGGTTGCAGATACTATTTTAATGATGCCAGACCTGTTCCACTATTTATTCTCTGGTATCGCGGCAGCAGAAAGCACGATTTGGAGTACAAGTGGCTTAATGGACGCTGTATCTGGTGAAGTCTCCACTGAAGTATTCAGCAGGCTTAATATCCCGGTTGGTATAGTGCCACAACGGGTTCAAGCGGGAACGGTTATTGGTTCTATCCTTCCGGTAATTCAAGAGGAGCTTAGCGTAGGTTCAATGGAGGTAATTGCGGGTGCTTCTCATGATACGGCTTCAGCAGTAGCTTCTATTCCTTATTCTCTAAAGGAAGATGCAGCATTTATTAGCTGTGGTACATGGTCGTTAGTGGGCATGGAGACGCCTAAAGCTGTCATTACAGAGAAAAGCTATGAATACGGATTCACAAATGAGCAGTGTTACGGCCAATCTAATCGTTTGCTCAAAAATATAACGGGACTATGGATTTTGCAGGAGCTGCAAAGGAATTGGGCAGAAGCGGGAAAATACGTCAGCCAAGGCCAAATGGTTGAGCTAGCCGAAACCATAAATCATGCTCCAGCAATTATTAATCCGAATGACGAGCTGTTCAGTATACCCGGTGTGATGACCCATCGGATTAGAGAATATTGCGAACGAACAGGCCAGCAAGCCCCTTATACGAAAGCTGAGATTATACGCGTCATACTTGAGAGCTTAGCAGAGTCCTATCGCCATACGATTGACGAAATGGAAGAGATCACCGGCAAAAAAATCAATATCATTCATATGGTCGGTGGTGGGATTCAGAATGAACTGCTCTGTCAGCTTACCGCTAATATTACGGGGAGAAAAGTTGTAGCAGGGCCTGTGGAAGCCGGTGCAATTGGCAATATAATTATTCAACTGGCTGCCCTAGGGGAACTGGAAATCTCCGGGGGCAAGCAGGTAGTGGAAAGATCTTTTGCCTTTAAGACATATCAGCCTTCTTTGGTGAAGGTTTGTGAAAAATAGGATACGAGGAGAGAAACCCTATGGATACCTTAGAACAAAAATTACGTTTGCAGATTTGTGATATCGGGAGAAACCTGTTTAATAAAGATTTTATCGCGGCTAATGATGGGAATATTTCTGCTCGCTTATCAGAGAATGTAATTCTGACTACCCCCAGAGCGGTGAGTAAGGGATATTTAGAGCCTCATATGCTTGTAAAAGTGAATCTGCAAGGTGAAGTCCTTGAAGCAGCTGAAGGCTACAGACCCTCAACGGAAGCAAAAATGCATCTAAGAATTTATAATGAGCTGCCAGAGATGAAGGGTGTGGTCCATGCACATCCCCCGTATGCTACTGCATTTGCCATAAAAGGTGAGGCGCTCGACAAGATGATGATGCCAGAGTCGGTGATTATGATCGGAGATATTCCGTTGGCGGAATATGGAACACCATCGACGGAAGAAATTCCAGATTCACTGATGCCTTTCCTGGGCAAAAAAACTGCGGTTCTGCTAGAGAATCACGGAGCCCTTACTTGGGGAGAAGATGTTATGGAAGCATATCTGAATATGGAGCGGCTTGAGTATACCGCCAAGCTCACCTTCATTACCCGGATGATTGGCGGGGAGAGAGAATTGCCACAGCATCGGATTGATGAGCTGGTAGCGTTGCGATCATTTTATGGGAAGTAAAGAGGTGCCTTATGTTAAAAGGAATTCCTAAGCTGCTGTCTCCGGAGCTGGTACGCATTCTGATGGAGATGGGTCATGGGGATGAGCTTGTATTGGCTGATGCGAATTATCCCGGACATTCGTTGAATCCGAGGGTACTGAGATATGATGGCATCGGTATTCCTGAACTGCTGGATGCCATCTTAGAGTTGTTACCTCTGGATCATTACGCAGAGCAACAGGTGGCTTTTATGGCAGTGGTTGCAGGAGATCCAACTGTGCCGGTCATTTGGACCACATACGAGACAATCATCGCCAAACATGATGCTGAAGCCACGATTAAACATGAGGAACGTTTTGATTTCTATAACCGTTCTAAGCAAAGTTATGCAGTTATAGTTACTGGTGAAGAAGCGTTGTATGGGAACGTTATTCTTAAAAAAGGCGTTATTAAAAGTTAAAATAACGGAAACGAAGCCGCTAACCGCTTGGGTGACCAAGGAGTTAGCGGCTTTTTATGCTGCAAGGATAAGTATTTATAACCGGATTACTCGGTACTCATATGCACCAAGGGAGAGGGGGCCGCAGGCCACGGATTTGCCTGAGAGAACATCATGTCCGTCCCGCGGGAGTGTGAGACTTCCCCCGTGTCCATCCATATTTACAAGGGTCCAGACTTCGGCAGCCTGGTCATCGCTTCTAGGGCAGACAAGGGTTCCCTTAGTGACATCACTGCGTAGGGTAACACCAGCACGTTCTGCATAATGATCAATGAGTTTACATAACATTAGGTTGCCTTCTTCACCGGCAGGCATTGAACCCAGCATAACAATAGTGCCTTGTCCGTAAGGCTGCTCCGTCAGGAAGGACAACCCCGGCGTCACCCCCTCCGTAATCATTCCGATACTGGTAACGGACTCTGAAACGGGTTCAAAAACAGAACTCCACAAGGACAAGGGAGCAGATACCCCAAAAGCGTGTCCAATCGTGCCTGTTGATTCCAGCGGATAGGTAAACTTAGTTTTGACGCCTGCTAACCGCTCCAATTCCCCAAGTCCGGCATTCGTGTGAAGGGTATGCTCCTTCGTTCGTCCTCCGGTAAGAGGACCGACAATCCAAATCCCGCCAGCTGCTGTGAAGGCCAGGGCACTTTGCACATACTCGGGGGACAAATAATGTACGAACGGAGTGAATAACAGCTTGTATCCGGTTAAGTCTCCGCCTTCGGGCAGCAGATCCCTGTGAATGCCCATATGAAGAACTCTTTTGTAGAAATCGCCCAGCAGACTACGATAATTTAGCTTCCGATGAGGTTCAGTTGCGAGATAAGCTTTGGTTCTGTCCGAATAGGTAATCGCAACATCTGCCCGAAGGGGCCGGGTGGAGAGCATAATTTGTTCAATTTCCCGCCGTGCTTGATTGGCCTCCAGCACATTAACGTACCCTAGAGCTGGTTCTCCCCAGGCACTAAGGATCGAGCTATGCGTTTGTTCACTTCCGGAAGTATGCTGGCGCCAGAGCCAATAGCAAAATGCACCTGCACCCAGCGCATAGGCGGCAACTGCTTCTGCTTTCAGATATCCATTCGGATGGGGCACACCAAAACTGACTAGAGATGCGGCAAACGAGGGTCCGGTCTCCATTATCCAGAAATCTTTTCCCGGCTTGAAATTTCGCCACAGATCACAGTTAAGCAGATAAGCATGCATATTTTCCTGTGAGGCATAGGTGTCGTAGGCAGCAAAGTCGAGATTTTGAAATAGCCGCTCATTATCTAGATGAAAAGCGACACTGCTGTTGTGGGTAATTGGCGCAGTGGAGTGGCGGCGGATAATATCAGCCTGCTCATCGGCGAATTCAGCGATCTTTTCCATTGAAAATAAGCGGTACATCGTCCGCAGGGATGAATTGTGGAGGAAAGGTGCGGGTCCTGGCTGTGGCACCTGATCAAAACGTTGATAAGTTTGGCTCCAGACGGCTGTTCCCCATGCCTCATTCAACCTCTCAATGGAGCTGTAGCGCTGCTGCAACCAGATATGCCATAAGTCTTTACAGATCTCACACATACACTCCGCCACATGCGCTTTGAATTCGTTATCGAGCTGCCAGGCGGTTAACCCCGGAAGTGCTCCGATCTCCTTGGCAATATGCTCCGTAATGATGGCAGCCCGCTTACGAAAATAAGGATTGTTGGTACAAATATGCTGCCGTGCTCCATGTCCCATTACCGTTCCGCTTTCATCCACATAACAGCGCTCAGGATGTCCATGAGTAAGCCAGATGGGGGGTGTAGGTGTCGGCGTACACATTACTGTGTCAATTCCGTTTCTATGTAACCTTTCGATATATTTCACGACGGGACCGATATCAATCTTATCTTCTTCTGGCTCCAAAGCAGACCAAATGAATTCTCCGATTCGTACGATATTAATCCCCGTTTCTTTCATTAGAAGGATGTCCTGCTCAAGCACCTCTTCACTCCATAGCTCGGGATACCAAGCAGCACCGTAGTATAGCTTGTTCTTCAATTCAGTTCCTCCTTTAAGGCAAACATTTGCTGGAAATCATCACTTGGAATCATAGGTGCTTAATGTCTTACGGACAATAGTAAACTTTTGCGCGGTTTGGACTTTTTAGATAAAATGGGATTTTTAGCTTATATAGAGCGTTCAAAAAAGTCCGATTGCTGGAAAAAATCACTAGCAGCATAATAGGAGTCGCAGTAAGGGTGATTGCAGTAATCCATGGCTACAGTAATCGCGAGCTGTACATGACAAATGGAGGTGAACAGGATGAAGCACGTAACAGTTCCGGGAACTTCAGAACAACAGCCAAAGCCGCAGACCTATCGAAATATCCGGGTAAGAAGATGGAAACGTTTTAAACGTGATAAATGGTTATATATTCTGCTGCTCCCTGGAGTCCTTTATTTTCTTGTTTTCAAATATGTTCCGATGTGGGGCGTGCTGCTGGCTTTTAAGAATTACCAGCCGTTTCTTGGTTTTCAGAAAAGTGAATGGGTAGGTTTTGAGCATTTTCGTGTTTTTTTCCAGAATCCTGATTTCTTTATGCTGCTGCGCAATACGTTATTGTTATCGTTTTATAATTTGATTTTCTTTTTTCCGGCGCCGATTATTCTGGCACTGCTTCTAAACGAAATACGGCTTTCCTTCTATAAAAAGACGATACAAACGATGATTTATGTTCCGCACTTTATATCCATGGTCATTGTGGCCAGTATGAGCTATGTATTTCTAACTACGGAAGGCGGGACTGTAAATGAGTTTTTGTATACGTTTACAGGCAGGAAAATAGACTTTCTAGCTAATCCTGACTGGTTCCGTCCATTGATTATTCTCCAGACGATCTGGAAGGAGTGCGGCTGGGGGACGATTATATTCCTGGCAGCGCTGGCCGGTGTAGATGTGGAGCAATATGAGGCTGCGGTAGTAGATGGTGCGAACCGGTGGCGGCAGATTTGGCATATTACGTTGCCTGCTATCCGCAGTACAATCGTTATTTTACTTATTCTTCGGATGGGAACGATTTTGGATAACGGTTTTGAACAAATTTATTTAATGATGAATGCTCTTAATCGTGAAGTAGGTGAGGTGTTCGATACCTATGTATACGCGCTGGGAATTACCCAGGGAGCTTTTAGTTACAGCACGGCTGTTGGATTATTTAAATCAATAATCGGTGTGACGCTTGTGCTCGGGACGAATTGGATCGCCAAAAAATTTGGTGAATCTGGACTTTATTGAGAAGGGAGAAGCTTGCTGTGGCCAAACAATACAAGAGTACGGTTGGAACTGCATTTGATATATTCAATTATATATTTTTAGGGATTATCGGAATCGTAGCGATTCTCCCTTTCCTCTTTGTGGTTTCGGGCTCCTTCGCTACGGATGCGGAAATTACTAAACGTGCCGTATTCCTGATCCCGACCACGATTTCATTTGACGCCTACCGATTTATCTTTTCAACAGATACGATTATGCGCAGTATAGGGGTTTCTATTTATGTTACGGTAATCGGAACTGTCGTTAATTTATTCTTCACGGTAACTATGGCTTATCCGATGGCAAAACGATATCTGATGGGCCGTAATTTGGTACTCAACCTTGTTATTTTTACGATGCTGTTCGGTGGAGGAATGATTCCAACCTATCTCGTCATTCGGGAGCTGCATTTGCTGGATACGCTCAATTCTCTTATTTTACCGGGAGCAATTAGCGCCTTTAACCTGATTATTGTCAAAAACTTTTTTCAGGAGCTGCCTATAGAAATGGAAGAAGCGGCGCGTATTGATGGTTGTTCTGAGCTGGGCTTGTTGTGGAAGATAGTCCTTCCTTTATCCAAACCGGTTCTCGCTACATTTACGTTGTTCTATGCTGTGGGACATTGGAACAATTTCTTCTCGGCACTGCTCTATATTACGGATCCGACAAAATGGCCTTTGCAGGTGATGCTGCGACAGATCGTAATGTTATCCCAATCTGCGGCTGGCGATATGAGTTCTATGGATCCAAGCTTTGTGCAGCCACCGGAGCAGTCGATTAAAATGGCGGTTATTGTAGTAGGTACTCTACCAATTTTATGTGTGTACCCATTTCTGCAAAAACATTTCGCTAAAGGGGTGATGCTGGGTTCTGTTAAAGGATAACAAACTTAACTTATTCCAATTTGGAGGTATAATAATGG
This sequence comes from Paenibacillus sp. FSL R10-2778, assembly GCF_038593035.1. Classification (NCBI taxonomy): domain Bacteria; kingdom Bacillati; phylum Bacillota; class Bacilli; order Caryophanales; family Paenibacillaceae; genus Paenibacillus; species Paenibacillus sp. FSL R10-2778. The sequence continues at coordinate 1,749,125 of NZ_CP151956.1, forward strand.
AAGCTAATCGTTCGGTAAAAAAGAAGCGCTGGTTGTTACTTTTACTTGTGGCTATGATGGTTACAACTGTTGTTGCAGGTTGCTCAGGTAATGAATCTGCAGGTTCTAACAGCAAAAGTGAGGGGAGTAGTAATACTGGAGAAGAGAAAAGCGAGTCCCCGCTGGATCTGACCCTCATGCTGCCGATATTCAAAACAAATTATCCGAAGGATGGCAGTCCGGTTGCTGCTGAACTTGAGAAGCAGACCAATACAAAAATCCACTTTGAGTGGGTCCCGAATGCATCTTATGCAGATAAATTTAATATTACGCTAGCTTCTGGGAAGCTGCCGACCATTATCTACGTGGGGGATGTTAAGGCTTCTAGTTTTGTGAACGCTGCCAAATCGGGTGCATTCTGGGAAGTAGGGCCTTACCTTAAGGATTATCCGAATTTAAGCCAAGCGAACCCGGTTATTCTGAAAAACTCGGCCATTGATGGGAAGAATTACGGGATCTATCGGGGGCGTGTACTCGGCCGTAACGGTATGGTTTTCCGCAAGGATTGGTTAGAGAAGGTGGGGCTGCAAACACCGCAGACGGTAGATGATTTCTACAATATGCTGAAAGCGTTCAAGGAAAAAGATCCAGACGGCAATGGTAAAGAGGATACGTATGGCATGGTGCTTGTCAAATGGAGCGGCCAGTGGGCCAGCGGTTTTGATACCATTAAGTTATGGTTTGGAACACCGAATAAATGGGGCGTGCAAGATGGCAAGCTGGTGCCTGAGCATGAATATCCAGAATATTTGGAAGCGCTTAAGTTCATGAAGAAGCTGTATGATGAGAAATTGATCAACTCCGACTTTGCTGTAATGGACAGTGCCAAATGGACAGATCCGATCGTGAACAATAAGGCAGGAGTAATCGTCGATGTGGTCGATACAGGCGCCCGGGTGGATGATAAAATTCACGCTGCGCTAGAAAAAGAAGGCAAAGACGAACCGGATAAACATTATGTAGATGTAAGCGGGGGCGTAACAGGTACGGATGGCAAGCTACACACATTGCCGACCTCTGGTTTCTCGGGCATGCTGGCTATTCCAAAATCATCTGTGAAGAGCGAAGAAGAACTGAAACGGGTACTGGCTTTTCTAGATCAAATCAATAATCCGGAATTACAAACGATGTTAGGTTTTGGTTTGGAAGGTACTCACTACACTATGGTGGATGGTTTTATTGAACGCTCCAAAGACACTGTACTTGTGGAGTCAGAAGTGGAAGGTCTAAACCAAATATTGGCCTATATTCCTGAGGATAAGTCCAAGACTGTAGCACAAACGCCGCTGCGTCTTAAACAAACTGAAGTTCAAAAGGCAAATGAAGCTTCGATCGTGGTTAATCCGGCAGAGGCCTTTATTTCCACAGTATATTCGCAAAAGGGTGCTCAACTCGACAATGTAATTAATGATGCACGCATAAAGTATATTGTAGGACAAATTGATGAAGCTGAATTGAAATCCGCATTTGACGTATGGAGAAAAACAGGTGGAGATGATTTAGTAAAGGAAATGAACGAATTATACGCTAAGGCTGACCAATAGATCCTTCCTGGTGCTTTTATCCGGCTGGAAAGGATCTGAGGAGCAAAACGAATGTGGTTCGATTGCACTTCAAATTTATCCGATTCGGCTGGTGAGAGCATAGTGATGAGAAATGTGGCGAAATGGAAGCGTTATACAAAAGGCTGGTCAGGCTGTAAAGGCCGGTATTATCGGAAAAACCTGATCATTATGCTGGTGGTGTCATCCATTCCGGGGTTTATTATTGGTGCGCTTGTCTACTGGATGGCAGGGGGACGCCTGGAGAGCGAGCTGCTGCAGATGCATAACAGGCAGATTGAACAGCGGGCGGCTAATATTGATGATCAGCTGTCCAATCTGGAGCTGATGCTGGCACATTGGGCTTTTGATCCCAAGTTTGATTACAGCTTGAATGGCCTTGATTTTATTCAGGATCATGAGCGGGCGTGGGATATTACGAAGACACTCGTAGTGATGCAGGGCTCAAACACGATGACGAGTAACGTTGAACTCTATCTATCAGGAGATCATCCATTACTATTTAATCCCGAATATGGCACGATTGACTCCAGCGCGATATCTGGTCAATATGACAGATTAATTGCAACTGAACAAAGCACCTATTGGACGCAGTGGGCATTCGATCCCAATAAACCAAATATCAAAGAATTAACGCTTGTCCATCATATTCCGGGCGGAAGCTTGAAGCCCTTCGGGGCTCTTTTGCTCCGCATGGATACGGAGAAAGTAGCTGCGATGTTACGAACTATGACACCTTATAATAGCGGCGAGACATTTTTGCTGCAGACGACGGGGGATTTGTACGTATCTGCTGGAGACAGTGCCGAGGATTCTCCCTTACTTACCGCATTGCATAATGAGATTGTGGAACGGGGCGCGAACCATGAGTCAAATCTTGAGTCCTCTTTTCTCTTCGACTGGGGTAAGGCTACATATGCAGTGACTTATGGTGAGTTTTCCCGACTCTCCGCAGACTGGCTCTATGTGTCCGCTTCACCGATAACCAGCATAACTTCACCTGTCGTCTTCATTTCAAGACTGATATTTTTAGTTAGCTTTAGTGCTTTGCTGCTGGCGGCGATTCTGTCTTGGTTTGCTTCCCGTAAAATCTATTCACCGATAGGACGGTTGCTGCAGACTTTGTTGCCTGACCAAGCGGCGGCTGCGAGTAGGGAGGATGAGTTCATTCTGATTGAACGGCATTGGCAGAACTTGCACGGGGAGAGCCATGCCCTGAAGTACACTCTTTCCGAGCAGCTTCCACATGTGAAAGAAAGCTTTCTGCATCAGCTGTTTCAGGGGTATTTATATTCCTATTCTGAGCAGGATCTGCAAAGCCGGATGCGGCGCTTTAAGTGGGAAGTAGAGGATTGTCATTATATTATTCTTTATATTCAGCTTACAGGCATCTCCAGCCAGGAGGGGAAATTCCGCAACGGTGATGAAAGTCTTGTATCATTCGCCGCCGTCAATATTATCGGAGAACTGTCTGCCGAGCACTTCAACCAGGCTGATATTATCAATTTCCATGATCTCACGGCAGGATTACTTCTTATCGAACCCGTTGCGAATCCATCGCTGGAAGCGGTGCAAGCCTTTAGCGAAGAACTGACAGGAACGATTAATCGCATGTTAAAAATGAGGGTAACAGTGGCGTTTAGTGCACCGGTTGGAAGGATATCCGGTATTCCGCTAGCGTTCGAGGCTGCGAAGCAAGCCGCTAGTTATCGCCAGTTTGGTGGTGAGAACCAGATTATTAATATGGAGCTACTGGATCGTGAGGGACAAAGTACGCCAGAACCGCAATATTCGTTCACTTTGGAGCGCGGAATGATTCAGGCCCTGCGAACAGGAGAAGCGGAAGAGGCTTACCGGCTGTTGGAGGAATTTCTGGAGGCACTGTGTGCCAATGGGGCAAAAGTGATTGATGTGCAGCAGGGTATGCTTCATTTGTTAGGCAGTATTCAGCACGCCATTATGGTCTCAGGCATTCATCCAAACCAGCTGTTCAAAGGGGCTAATCTGTACGCGGCACTGTCGCAAATTCATGAGCCGAAGCTTATCCTTGCCTGGTTTCAGGAAAAGGTAGTCGCACCGTATCTGACGGAGCTGAGTGAGCGTTCTGATGCCGGAATCAAACGGACGATTGAGCATGCCATGATGTATATCAATGAGCATTATATGGATAATATTTCGCTGGATGGATGTGCGGATTATACAGGAATCAGCCCATTTTTACTGAGTAAATCATTCAAACGGGTCACCGGGAAAAATTTCATCGATTATCTGACCGAATTACGGCTTGATAAAGCCAAGGAGCTGCTGCGTGATACCTCGCTGCGAATTAACGATGTAGCTGAACAGGTGGGTTATCAACATAGCTATTTTAACCGGATTTTTAAGAAACAAGAGGGAATAACCCCAAGCCGCTATAGAGAGCTAAGCCATAATAATGAAGCTCTTTAAAAGTAAAGAGGACGTGCGGCGAAGAACGTATGAAGGAGATGGTTGTTGTGCCTACGGCTCTGCCGATTGGCCTGCATTGGCTAAAAAAGCCCGCTATTGATGTGGGTGTTACCTGGGGGGTTCCTTGGAAAAAAGGAGCGCTCGACAGGGAATCGTTAAAGAATCTCTGCTTAAGTATGCCGAAGAACGAAAAGCATGTGCCGCTGCAAAGCTGGCCAGCAGCTTTTTGGCCAGACGGGAGCATCAAATGGTCCACGCACTCGGCAGTAAATAAAAATTCGGATATTCAGCAGGATTCCTTAGCGACAATGACAATAAATCAAGCGACTCCAGCTACAGAAGTGACTGAGCGACTAACTGTGCAGGAAACAGAGGAAGCTTTCATTATAGATACAGGTGTTATTATTTGCACGGTTAACAAGCAGGGGAAGGGTCTTATCCGCAGTATTGTGCGCAGAAATCCGGCGGACACGGAAGGAACGGAAGTTTGCAGTAATGGCGAGCTTGTATGTATACGTGAACAGAGAGATGAGGGTGCTGGCACCCTGAGCATACGTGAGGAGCGGTTCACAGGACGAACGTTAAGTGCCATCCTTGAACAGGACGGACCTGTTCGCGCAGTGGTGAAGCTAGATGGACTTCACCAAGCTTCGCACAGTGCTCGTGAGTGGCTTCCCTATACGTTACGTTTATATTTTTATGCTGGGCTGGAGTCTATTCGATTAGTTCATACGTTTCATTATGACGGTAATCCACAGCAGGATTTTATTAAAGGATTGGGAATAGAATTCACAGTGCCGATGCGTGGACCTCTTTACAACCGCCATGTTCGTTTTGCCGGAGATAGCGGCTTGTTTAGCGAGTCTCCTAAGACGTTGCATACACGGCGAACCAAAGGTAAGTACCGTGATTTATTCCTCGATCAGGTAGCAGGATGTGCTGTGAAATTTAATCCAGAAGAGGATGCCTATTTCCTTAGTTTATTGGATGACTCCGCTACTTGGGGCAGCTTTCGGCTGGTTCAAGATTCTTCCGAGCATTATGGGATCTGGAAGCGGACAGAGGTTGGCTGCGCTTGGATCAAGGCAGCAGAAGGCCGCCGGGCAGGTGGGCTTGGTTATGTTGGGGCAGAGGGCGGAGGGCTAGCAATCGGGATGAAGAATTTCTGGCGTAAGCATCCGGCAGGAATGGAGATTGGTTCCACTGCCACTGACGCGGCAGCGCTTACTGTCTGGTTCTGGTCACCTGATGCGGCAGCTATGGACTTGCGGCATTATGATACGAAAACACATGTGGAATCCTCGTATGAAGGTGCAGAAGAATTACGGGCCACTCCATTTGGTATCGCTAATACTAGCGAGCTAACATTCTGGTGTACGGCGCAGACTCCCGGGCATGAATTGTTGCAGCGGATGCAGGCAGAAGCTGAAGAACCTTCATTGCTGGTTTGCGAACCAACTTATTATCATGAAGCGGGTGCTTTTGGTTTCTGGAGTTTGCCTGATCGGAGCACGCCAGCCAAGGCATATCTGGAAGATCGGCTGGACGGGATCATCTCCTTTTACCAGGAAGAGATCGAGCAGCGCAAATGGTATGGATTCTGGGACTATGGAGATTTCATGCACAGCTACGATCCGGTCAGACATGTATGGAACTATGATCTTGGCGGCTGCGCCTGGCAGAATTCCGAGCTGGTGCCAAATATGTGGTTGTGGGTAACGTTTCTCCGGTCCGGGAGAGCGGATGTGTTCCGTATGGCCGAAGCTATGACCAGGCATACGAGTGAGGTAGATGTATATCATTTTGGCGAATACGCCGGACTAGGCTCGCGGCATAATGTCATCCACTGGGGCTGCGGCTGCAAAGAGGCTCGTATCGCCATGGCGGGTCTGCATCGCTACTATTATTATCTGACCGGAGACGAGCGGGTCGGCGATATTATGGACAGTGTAAAGGATGCTGATTATTCAACAGTTACTCTGGACCCGATGCGGGCGTATTTTCCGAAGGATGAATTCCCCACTCATGTTAGGGTGGGTCCGGACTGGGCGGCCTTTAGCTCTAATTGGATGACCCGCTGGGAGCGGTTCGAGGATACCGCTTATCGTGACAAGATTATAACAGGCATGGATTGCATCAAAAGGGCAAATTTACGGCTATTATCTGGTCCCACATATGGTTATGATCCGGCAACTGGCCTATTGTCAGGAATGGGCGACGATAACTGGGGGCGTCATTTAGCGATTAGCATGGGAGGTCCGCAGGTGTGGTTCGAGCTGGCGGCAATGCTGGAGGACCCGGACTGGGAAGATATGCTGGCTGAGTTCGGCGTATTTTATAATTTGCCACAAGAAGAGAAGGACGCATTTACAGGAGGGTTGATTTCAGGAAAACTCCGTTTTGAGCATCCTGTACTCAGCGTAGCCATTGCTGCATATGGAGCATATTACCGCAAGGATCCAGCGACGGCAGAGCGGTGCTGGTCGATTTTGCTGGAGAATCCGTTTGGTGGTGTGAATCTACAGGAGGAAGCTGATCAGGTCACTTATATGACTGAGTTAAATGAGATCGATTGGATGAATACAAATGAAGCCTCGCAGTGGTCTTTAAATACGATCATTGCCTTGGAATTAATCGGTAGTGCTTTACCGGAACGCGCGAATTAAAGGCTTCATTGTGGGGAGGAATGTTTTATGGCTAGGCCGATGCAGGACACGGGTATAGGTGGTTTGATCCCTGAAGCATGGAAACCAATCTACCATAATCCCCTCGCTTCAACTAGTGATATCGCTGGATTCAAGATGGAGGGAGCGGGAGCGGTTTCCTTCCCTTTGCAGCGAATGAGACTGGAGAGTACTATCCATGCAAGGGCCGGACAACAAGCAAATGTCGTTCTCTGGTGTCCAGAAGAGTTCCCGGCAGACCTCGCCGTATCTTGGAATTTCCGCCCATTGCGTGAGCCGGGGTTGGCGATTTTGTTTATCGCGGCCAAAGGAGAGGGTGGGAAGGATTTATTTGATTCCACGCTTGCTCGCCGTACGGGTGAATATGATCAATACCATCACGGGCAGATAGACACGTATCATATCTCGTATTTTCGCAGGCGTTGGGTGGAAGAACGTGAATTTCATACCTGTAATTTGCGTAAAAGCTATGGTTTTCATCTGGTTATGCAGGCAGCCGATCCGCTTCCGGACGTAAGCGACATGACTGAGCCCTACCGGATGTTAGTGGTGAAGCGTGGTCCTATGCTGTCTTTTGCAATCAATGAACTGCCGATTTTTACATGGATAGATGATGGTGAAACCTATGGGCCGCTACTGACAGGTGGGAAAATTGGGTTCCGACAGATGGCACCCCTGATGGCTGAATACTCAAATCTGACGGTTTTTGGACAGTAATGCGAAGGAGGCTTCAGATTGATGTCTATTATTTATTATTGTTACCCTGAGGGCAGACATAAGGCGCTTACAATGAGCTATGATGACGGCAGACGGGCTGACGAAAGATTGGTAGGACTATTTAACCGCCATGGGATTAGAGGAACATTTCATCTCAATTCTGGTCTGCTGGGTGAAGGTGATCGTATTGCGGCAGATGAAATAACTGAGCTGTACCAGGGACATGAGGTATCTGTTCATACGCAACACCATCCCACGATGGCCCGTTGTCCGCAGGAGCAAATCATCCATGAGATTATGGAGGATCGAAAGTGTTTTGAGACGCTGCTCCAGGTGCCGATACGGGGAATGTCTTATCCTAACGGTTCCTTTAACAAGGAGATAAAGAAGCTTTTGCCTCATTTAGGCATGGAATATGCCCGTGTGGTACAGACCACTGGCGGCGGCTTTGGGCTGCCGGAGGATTGGCTGGAATGGCGGGGGACTTGCCATCATAATGATCATTTGCTGGAGCATGCGGAGCAGTTCGTGAAGCTGCATAAACGGCAGTATTTATATCTGATGTATGTGTGGGGCCATAGTTATGAATTTGATAACGATAATAACTGGGAGCTGATGGAAAGCTTCTGTGAAGCAGTGGGAGGACTAGAGGAAATCTGGTACGCGACAAATATTGAACTCGTTCATTATATGAAGGCTTGTGAAGCCCTTATTTTCTCCGCTGCTCGGGATTTTGTATATAATCCGGGAGCGCTATCTGTCTGGCTGGAAATCGACGGTTTGATTATAGAAGTAGCAGGCGGACAAACCGTCCGTTTCCCAGAGATCTAATCGAAGAGAGAAGACAGGAGGATTCTAATGAAAACGAAGGACACACAATTAGTCTATCAGCTGGCAAAAGTAAATATTTCCGCTGCCGGTCCACGCTGCAAAATGCTTATTGGCGATCTGAATGGGGATGGACGTGCGGAAATGCTGCTGGTCCAGCCGGATAATCGTCAGGATGTTCGTTATATTCCCCATCAGGTGCAATGCCTGACCGCTTTTGATATGGATGGCAAGCAGCTGTGGCAGGTGGGCACACCCGATCCTGACGCTGGCAGCCAAGGCTCGGACTATCCAGCGCAAATTTATGATTTAGATGGTGATGGGGCGCTGGAAGTATTATGTGTAATGGATGGACGGTTTCATATTCTTGAAGGTTCAACAGGAACGGTTAAATCCATATACGACTTACCGGCAGAACATGCACATGATTGCATTATCATCGCCAATCTAACAGGGCAAGGACATGCTTCCGACATCATTCTGAAGGACCGTTATCATCAACTGTGGGCCTTGGATCAGGATTTCAATTTATTATGGACGTATAAAGGCAATGTAGGACATTATCCGTGGGTTCACGATCTTCATGGAAATGGACAGGATCAAGTGATGGCAGGTTATGATCTGCTTGATTCTAAAGGTAATTTATTATGGAGCTGCCACGATCTGGATGACCACGCGGACTGTATTTGGGTTGGCGATGTGAATGGAGATGGTTATCCTGAACTGGTTGTAGGCGGAAGCGTAACGGTGATGTATGACCGGGACGGACAAGAGCTTTGGCGTTATGACGGCTCCATAGAGTCACAGCATCTGGCGTTAGGCCGATTCCGGCCTGAACTGCCTGGCCTTCAGGTTGCCGGGCTGGACCGAATGATCCGCGAAGATGACGGCAAAGGGCTGAAAGGTAAGGATGCGTTGTTCCTTCTAGACTGTAATGGCAAGGAACTGTGGAAAGAAGAACGTACAACCGACGGTTGGCTGACTATAGTTGAAGCCGTGAGCAACTGGCAAGTGGGTTCTCCGGATTATATTCTCGCGTACCGCCGGGGAGGCGGGGTATATCCTGCTTTGTACGATGGACATATGCGGGTTGTCGCTGAATTCAAGGAGGAAGGTTATGCCGTTCACGGCGATCTTGTGGGATGTGGCAGGGAACAGGTTGTAATTTATAATGATGAGTCCGCAACGGTATATTCTAGCGAGTGGATAGATATTAGTACCTGTGCCTCTGAGAAATCGTTACCTCACCCTAAAAGATTGTACAACTCGACACTGTATCCCGGTGGAGAAATAACGGTGTGAAGGAGGATACGCTTAGTGAGTACTTATATTCCAGAATACTTTCCTGATCCTGATTGTATTGCCAAATATAATGGGGGCAAAATCGAAAATGTACTGGCCGCTGTGGCCAGCCGTTTTATTGGTGCCTATCCCCCGCAGCCTCCGGTGTACCGGGTACATTCGCAGAGTGGTTTCAACCGGCTCCGCGACTGCCGTTACGACATGAATCTGGAAGAACGACTGCCAGAGCTAGAGGCAGGACAATTCGTATATGTATGGGGAAAGCTGTGGGGCGACAATGAGGTAGAAGCCCCTTTCTCAGTTAGTTGCTACAGTCCAGTTAAGGTTTACATAAATGGCCGGCTGGTGTTTAGCTCCAATCTAAATGATGATGTGTTTCCGGACAGAAGGACGTTTTTTCGGGCGGGCATGGATAAAGGCTGGAACCATCTTGTACTGGAGTATGTTGCAACAGGTACAGGTTGCGGAGGGGTTTTTGGAACGGGCAGTGTCAAAGGTGCACCAGTACACTTTCTTACTCCAACGGCGCAGTTAAGCGGTTGTGAAGGTTGGATTTATAGTGGACCCCAGCAGACATCTTGGGCAGCTTGGCTGGAAGCTGAATTCACTGAAGAGCAAATGACAGCTCGCTGCGTTTGGTTTCCGACACAGCAATGGTCGCCACAGGAACAGGCAACTGGCAACTGTTCACGCATATTTGGGGAAATGCTGGGAGCCAAGGCGTATGCTTGGTGTAAGCTGGAAGTTAACAGCCTACAGAAAGACGACATTCGTCTGCAAGGTAGCTATCGTGGAATGGCTGAAATCTCTATCTATGTGAATGGGGAACTTGTAGCTGAGCATCAGAACGTGAAAGGTATGCTTGATATCCAACTGGAGCTTGGTTATGGACTACATGATCTGGTCGTGGAGTCCATCTGTGGAGAGGGGAATTGGGGATTTGAACTGGACGTACGGTCTGGTGGTGTTCAGAGTAGTCTCGTGCAACCATATCCTGTTGAAGGATTAACTGATCCATGGTTGTACCTTGGATTGTTCACCAAGGAGGCAGCGCCGAAAGTCTTAGAACTGACCTCTATGGATACTTTATTTGGGGAAGCGGATGAAGTAACCTTTTGGCGTGTGGACCAACCGAATAGCTGGGTTAGGCCTTATTTGGAGAGTGTTATGTTTGGGCGCTGGAATTACCCTCTAGGCGTAACCCTGTACGGATTGCTGAGAACAGGAGTAGAGCTTAAGGCCCCCCATTATGCCGAATATGCACAACACCATATTGAGCAATGTACAGCGCTGCATGAATATGCCTTATGGGACCTTGAACGTTATGGCGCTCCGGGCATCAATCATCAGCTGGCGCTGATGGATTCGCTGGACGACTGCGGATCTTTCGGGGCAACGATGCTGGAAGCACATAAGCTTCGTCCACTACAGGGCGCACCGGAAGCTGCTGCTGAAATTGCCAATTACATTACTAAAGTGCAGAGCAGGCTGCCTGACGGAGCTTTGTATCGGACCAGTGGCACAGTTGATTTCATGCAGCAGACGATGTGGTGTGATGATCTGTATATGAGCACGCCATTTCTAAGCAAATATTATGAAATGACCGGAAATGCGGCTTATCTTGATGATGCGGCGGCGCAGTTTTTACATTACAAGGAGCGGCTGTTCCAGCCGGAGCTTGGCATTATGCATCATGTGTATGATTATAAGTTTAATAAACCCAATGGCGTGCCTTGGGGCAGAGGTAATGGTTGGGTGATTTTTTCGCTGACTGAGCTGCTTGAAGTTATGCCAGAGCAACATCCGATGCGAGCTGATTTGCTTGATTATTTCCGCGAGCTTAGTAAAGGCTATCTTAAGCTGCAAGATGAGCGGGGCCTATGGCATCAAGTGTTGACGGATCCTGAGTCCTATGCGGAGGCTTCTTGTACCTCTATGTTTATTTACGCTTTTGCTAGAGGCGTACGCTGCGGTTGGATGCTGGAACCAGAGTCATACGTAACCTCTGCACTCCACGGCTGGAGCGGCTTAACCCGTCATTGTATTGACAAACAAGGCAATGTTTACGGTGTCTGCCGCGGTTCGGGTTATTCGTTTAACAAACTGTATTATAAAGATGAATTGACCTGGCAATTAAACGATACACATGGGGTTGGCATCGTGCTGCTGGCCGGAATTGAGGTTCACAGGCTCGTACGAGATTTGGAAATGAAATCACATGGGAAGCAAAATGAATGGCATGATGAGGAATGAGACGACCGTATTAATCACAAAATTACAGCGGAGCAGCGATACTCCATTAGTGGGGATCGCTGCTCTTTGTTGTGCGTTACATTGCTACCTAAACCCCTGAAACCCCCCGGCCCCTGAAACTGCCGATTACTCCTGCTAGACAAAGTTATGCGGACTCAGATGACGTTATTTGCAGGTTTATCGCCTTTTGGGGCCATTTTCGGACTCCAGTGACGTTATTGCTTCGAAAACGGCTAATATAGGTAGCTTTTTATGCCAATAGCGACTATGGAGTCCGATAAAATCCCAAAATAGCGATTATGCTGCGAATAAGGTCCACTGGGTCCGATAGCCTCATGAACTTTGTTCGCGCGAAAAGATAATCTAGTGACGGGGTATTGTTGTTGCTCAGATGCCCCAGATGCCCCTGATGCCCCAGATGCTCCAGATGCCAGATGCCAGATGCTCCCGATGCTCCTGATGCTCCTGATGCCCCAGATGCCCCCATGCCCATGGCAGTTCACATAAGGTACTTTTGAGCGACGGAGCGGCTACATAGAGAATCGGTTGTGATTTCTAGCTGTGGATCAGCGGTTTTGCTTGCGATATTGCAAAGGCGAACGTTTAACGATTTGTTTAAACACACGCCCGAAGTGGGCGATGCTGTCAAAGCCGGTATCCTCGGCGATGTTCGTAACTTTAGCGTTGGTGCTCTGCAAGAGACGTTGGGCTTCCTTGATCCGAATGTAGTTTAGATATTCTACGATGGTGAAGCCAGTTGTCTGCTTGAACACTCGGCAGAGATAGGTGCTGCTGATGAAAAAAGTCTCAGATAGCCGCTCCAATGTAAGCTTTTCAGCATAATGTGTTTGTAAAAAATCGATAATTTCGTAGACTTTTAGCTGCTTCTCACTGCTCTCAGGGGCAATGGGCTCGCGGCTAATTTCCTGTATTCTGTTCATTTCAATAAATAGTTGGATGAGCAGCGTCTGCAGATAGGGGATTTGCTGTGTCCGTGGTTCTGTTTGTTCTTTTAGCATGCTGAAAAGAAGATATTCAATGGCCCCCTGTTCATGTGCTCCGGGCCGCAAAAGCAAGCTTTGTGTAGACATAAATGGAAAATCTAGCTCGAAGTGCGCCAATGTCTTTTGCAGAAAGCTTTCCTCAAAGTTAATTAAGATCCGTTCATGGCTTGCAGAGCCTTTAGAGGTGGTACGATGGAGCTCGTTCTTGTTAATAAAAATCAGATCACCTTTACGCAAGGTATAGATCAGATTGTTAATGTAATAACTGCGTTCCCCGGCGAGTAAATAATAAATTTCATAAGTATCGTGATAATGGTCGGAATCCATGCTGAATGGACCGGCTCTTTTTATTTGCTCAATTATAAAAGGAGGCTGAGGGTCCTGTTCCATGCTAAATCTGCTCCTTTCTGATAATGAGGATAATATATGCAAGGTTTTTGTTATTTCTGCTAAGAATCGCTTAGATTAAGATATATTTTATACTATACACTATAAGAAGAAAACGCTTTTAAATCAATAAGTGACGGAGTGATCCTGATGTCCAACAAGAAATATGCTTTCGTAGGAACCGGCGGCCGAGCGGAGTTTTTTTATGGTGAGATCACCACGAATTATCGTGAAACCTCTGAGATTGTAGGCTTTTGTGATGTGAATGGAGCAAGAATGGATTATGCGAACCGTTTGCTGGAGGAAAAATATAAATATCAAGCGGTTCCTACCTATAAAGCTCATGAGTTTGACCGTATGATTGAGGAAACCAAACCTGACACGGTTATTGTCACGAGTATTGACCGCACGCATCATCGTTACATTATCCGGGCGATGGACCTTGGCTGCGATGTTATTTCGGAGAAACCGATGACAGTGGATGAAGAGAAATGTCAGGAAATTCTTGAAGCGATTGAGCGGACCGGGAAAAAGCTGCGTGTGACCTTCAATTACCGCTATGCCCCACACAACACCAAAATCCGTGAACTCATTATGGACGGCGCGATTGGAGAAGTGCTTTCCGTCAACTTCGAGTGGCTGCTAAATACGCAGCATGGGGCGGATTACTTCCGCAGATGGCATCGTGATAAACGGAACAGCGGAGGTCTGTTGGTTCATAAATCCACACATCATTTCGATTTGATGAATTTCTGGCTGGGTTCGCGCCCAGATACGGTTTATGCGATGGGTGATCTAAGATTTTATGGCAGAGAAAACGCGGAGAAGCGCGGGGTGACTGAGTTTTATCAGCGTGCTCATGGTAGCAGTGCGGCGGAAAATGATCCGTTTGCCCTGCATCTTAAAGATAATGAGCAGTTAAAGCAGATGTATCTGGATACGGAGCATGAGGATGGCTACCTGCGTGACCAAAGTGTGTTCGGTGATAATATCAGCATTGAGGATACGATGGCGGTAATGGTCAAATACAAAAATAAGACGATTATGAATTATTCACTTAATGCTTATCTGCCTTGGGAGGGTTTCATTGTAGTTTTTAATGGAACGAAGGGGCGGATGGAAGTAAAGGTCGTCGAACAGTCTTATGTAAATGCCGGAGGAAACAAGGAAGATGAAGGGGTGTTAAAAGACAAGCGGATCACGGTCTTCCCTCAGTTCGCAGCACCTTATGAAGTGGAGATTGAAGAAGGAGTTGGGGGGCACGGAGGCGGAGATCCTGTGATGCTGCGTGATATTTTTGAACGTCCGCTGGAGGATCGCTTTAATCGTGCGGCATCCCATGTGGACGGAGCGTTGTCTATTATGACCGGGATTGCGGCAAATCGTTCAATAGCTACTGGACTTCCAGTTAAGGTAGATCAGTTAATAAAATTGTAGTAGCCCGTTTATGAACAAGCGGCTTTGGGTTCGTAGGGAGCGTTTCTCCAGAATCCCGGAGGGCCCTCCACTCTGTCCGCACGTTAAGCCAACTTCTACTTTTAGATTGAGCTAAAAAAAGTGAAAATAAAAGGCTGTCTCCAAAATCATCGTAGATGACTAAGAGACAGCCTTGTTTATTTTAGCTAAAACTCAATTATTGTTTGACGACGTTAAAGCCATCTTTTTGCAATTGGGTCACGATACCATCGTCACCGAGCATATGCAGCGCGCCAACGACGACAAGGTAAGTCGCTTTTTTATCACTATTCAAATATTCTTTTACATGCTTCACCATGTTGACGTTACGATCCGAAACCAGGCCTTTATAATACTCCGGCTCTTGCGCGACCGCTTTTGTCATCGCTACGAGCGACTGCTCATCACCTTGCATCCACATTTGGGATAGTGCATCCAGCGAAGCTGCTGCGGAAGTATTGTCCGTTTGATTGAGGCTGCCGAGTGTGTCGACAAGAAGCTTTTCTTGCAATCCATCTGAGAACTGGTCGAACATATTCAGCTGCAATTGTGTGTTTTCCAGTTCAATAATAGGTTTGTTCAGCTTGCCTGCTTTTTGTAAAAAATATAAATCAATGCCGGTATCCGCCGTATAACTTGTAACTTGCATCTGTAGACTTGAGACACCTTGGGTAACGACCCACGGTTTGAAGGAATCGAATGCATTTTCCGCCAGACCATTTGCTTTTAGCAGCTGAGTTACTTTGTTATAGGTATCTGCAGATACATGATCCTTGAGCTTGGTTCCATCTGTATAAGAGCCTTTTTCCAAAATAAACTTTTGGATCTCAGCTTGATCAATCTTAGAGATATCTACTTCGACACCTAAATATTGCGAGGCTTCAAAAGCAGCTTCAATCTCCGGACGCAGCGGGTACATTTTGTCGTTAGCCACATGGATAGAACCAAGCAGATAGACGGTGTTGCCGTTGTTCTCCACTTTCCATAAGAATCCGGTGCTTCCGGCAGCTTGAGTATCGGCCACAAAAGTGATGGTGCGCAGCGCTGGACTCCACTCCACCTTATAGCCGATCGTTTCTCCTATAAAGCGGACAGGAACATAGGTGACATTGTTGATGGTTTTAGGAGCCACCTCTAGTTTTTTCTTCTCCCCGTTTACCGTTGCGGTTGTGCTGCCGATGGTCAGTGAGAGGGCCAGTCCATTTTTGGTCCCTGTTACGGTTTGGGTTTTTTTATTCCAATTAATATTTACATTAAGCTTCTCTAGCAGGGGACGCATAGGAACTAGGGTCGTTCCTTTTTCTACAACAGGGTTAGAATTGCCTAACTTTATTTCGGTTCCATCAATCCATACACCGACAGGCTTTTCAGCAGCATGCGCAGTGGTAAAGACAGACATAACCATGAAAATGGATAAAAATAATGCACCTAGCTTTTTCATTAATAGGACACTCCGTTTCTAAAAAAGAATGAAAGATGTAAGTCACTCTCTGATTTTAACGTATTTTCCCATAAACAGTTATACCTTTTGTTACTATATTGATTTGATGCCTATGATTGGAAAGTAAACTTACAGTACTTCACGTCATTCAAAAGTCAAAATAATGCACATCAAAGCAAAAATCGCCCCTATTAGATCCTGTTCACTCTCCTTATCATGAAACGTAAGAAACGAAGAGCCTGAAGGGAGCAAGGAACTTATGTGGAGCAGTGCGATTGAAGATGCGATAGAGAAGGTACGTAAGAACATAGACCGGTTCGGGGGCAGTTTCCCACATGTCAGCAGGAATGGAACTTATCAGCTCAATAACAACGACGACTGGACTAATGGATTTTGGAGCGGCATGTTGTGGTTGTGTTATGAATATACACGGGATGACAGCTTCCGTATTGCGGCATCCCATACCGTAGAAGATTTCCGCCGCCGTTTCGCGGCAAAGACCGTGCTTGATCATCACGACATTGGCTTCCTGTATTCGTTATCCTCTAAAGCCCAGTGGATTATAGATAAAGACGAATCAGCGCGTCAACTGACATTGCAGGCGGCAGACCTGCTGCTGAAGCGCTGGCGTACAGCTGGCGGTTATATTCAGGCTTGGGGACCGGAGGGGGATACTCAGGAAGGCGGGCGGATCATTATTGATTGTCTGTTAAATCTTCCCCTTTTGTATTGGGCAGAAGAACAGACCGGTGATTCCGTATACAGGGAAGTGGCGGTCATGCAGGCGGAGAAAACGAGACGGTATCTGGTACGGGGAGATGACAGCTCTTACCATACGTTTTTCTTCGACCCGAAGACCGGAGAGCCGATTGGCGGCGCCACACACCAGGGTTTTACTAACGGATCGACCTGGACGCGCGGGCAGGCTTGGGGTGTTTACGGTTTTGCGTTATCCTACCGCTATACCAAAGATCCGTTGTATTTGGAAACGTCCAAGCGGATGGCCCGCTATTTTCTGGAGCATTTGCCGCAAGATCATGTCGCTTACTGGGATTTTAATGCTCCGGTATCTCCGGATACTTACCGGGATAGCTCGGCCTCAGCAATAGTAGCAGCCGGACTACAGGAACTGCTGGAGCTAATGGATGGGGAGGATTCGGAGCGGGCTTATTTTCAGCAGGGATTAGTGCAGTCGATGACTTCGCTTGTGCAGAACTATTCCACGCTCGGTGAAGAGGCGGAGGGGCTGCTGAAGCATGGTTCTTACCATGTGCGCGGCGATCTGTCTCCAGATGACTTCATGATCTGGGGAGATTATTTCTATCTTGAAGCATTGATGCGGCTGCAAAAAGGCAATAAGGGGTACTGGTATGAACACTGATGTCAGACAAATTTCCCCCTATGCCGTCTTTGCGCTGCTCGACCTTGAGTTGCCCGCTTTAGCTCTAGTGAAGAATGCGCTCAGCCAAGCGCGGCAGGACGATGCGCTGACTGAATTACATCGGTATTTGACCCGACGGAGCACGCCGGGCTGGCGGAAAGAGGATAACCGGAAGCAGCTTATTGACTATGTACGGCTTTATTGTGCAGACGAGCTGGAAGCTGTAATGAAGACAGCGGATGAAGTTGTGGAGCAGACGTTTCTCTTTCGTTTTCCCTGGGATATGGAGCGCAGCCGCATTCCGGTTACCTTTGAGGAAGAAATTGACTGGCGTCATGTTCCGGACAAGGATGTAGAATGGGCTTATATGCTGAATCGCCACCGCTACTGGGTGGCATTAGGACAAGCGTATGCGATAACAGGTAAAGAGGATTATGCGAGGGTATTTTGCTGCCAGCTTGAAGATTGGATAGACCGTAACCCCGTTCCAGACAAGCCTGCGAATGATTCGCTGACATGGCGCACAATTGAAGCGGGCCTTCGCTGTGCTAACTGGATTAAAGCGCTGTCTTATATACAGGATAGTCCGCTGCTCACACCGACGCTGCTGGCCAAAGTGATGATATCTCTGCATGAACACGGCCAATATTTAGCTTTATCGTTTACGGGCTGGAAGAAGATCAGCAACTGGGGGGTGTTGGAGACTTGTGGTTTGTTCCAAACTGCGCTCTACTTCCCTGAGTTCACTAGTGCCAATAACTGGGGACAGCTCAGTGAGGAGAGATTGGGAGAGACGGCGCGAATTCAGATTATGGCGGACGGTATCCACTGGGAGCAATCGCCTACCTATCACCATGAGGTTTTGGTATGTTTTCTCGACTGCATCCGCTTAGCCCGATTGAACGGACTGGAGCTTCAGGAAGAATTTCAGCAAAAGGTTCAGCAAATGGCTGTCGCTTCATTATATTGGGCCAAGCCGAATCACCGGCAGACGATGCTTGGCGATAGTGATGACAGCGATATCCGTTCGCTTTTGACTTATGCGGGCTGGTTATTTCAGGATGCTGTACTCCGTTTTGGCGGATACGATCAAATGGATTATGACAATGCCTGGTTGTTTGGGATAAATGGAGTTGAGGGCTACGAGCGGCTGACTGCGGAGCTACCGCCAAACTTGTCACACGCCTATGCACATTCCGGCCATTATGTGATGCGAACGGGCTGGGACGAGCAGGGTTTGTACCTATATTTTCACTGCGGACCACTTGGGGGTGGACATGGGCACGCGGATCTGCTACATTTCGATCTGTATGCCTATGGGCAGGATCTGCTTACCGATCTTGGCAGATACAACTATAGTGATCATACACCACTTAGAAAAGCGCTAAAAGAAAGCGCTGCCCATAATACGACCACTGTCGACGGAATTGGATTTACCGAAGTCACGGATACATGGTCCTTCTCTCAGATTGCGAAGCCAACGGGCTGCCAATGGATCAGCCATCCGGACTTTGATTATGTAGAGGGCAGCCATGACGGCTACCGTCATTGGGATGATCCGGTCTACCCGTTAAGGAGGATCCTATTTATTAAGCCTTTTTACTGGCTTCTGGTGGACAGCTTCAGTTCCCGGCAGGAGCATACATTTTCCCAGCATTTTCATTTTGCACCCGGAACGGTTCAGATGGAAGAGGGAACGCTAATATGCCGTACAAAAAATGAGCGGGAAGCCAATCTTTGTATCCTTCCTGTTCATGTTGATGGTCTTCAGGGCAGGGTTGATGCTGGGGTAATCTCCCGCGAATATAATCTGCTGGAACCCAATCAGTATGCTGTGTACTCCCGAAAGGGGAAAGGAACGATCTCGATCATGCAGGTGCTGTACCCGCAGTCTGCGGGTGAGTTGTTCTGTCCGCTGGTCGAACAGGTGCCGATTTACCGCCATACGGGTGAACCGGTGGCTGCTGCACAGGCGGAGGCCTGCCGCATCATCCTCCCCGAAAGGAATGAGGAGCATATTATCGTGATCAGCCACGAGATTCCATCCAGTCATTTAGATTCCTATGTAGTGGAGGGCGTACAAATTTTTGGAGAAGTAGTGCTTATGGTTTCTGCAGACGGTCAAAAGAAAGTCACGGTAATCAGATAATGTATGAATACTGGACAACGGGCTGATAGAATAAAAGAAAAGAGCATGAGAGAGGCGCGGAGAAAACATGTTCAAATTCACTTACTATAGACGTATCCAGGTTTCATTTCTTTTGCTGATTTTTATCCCGCTGATTGCAGTATCGATCATCTCCTTCGTGCTCATCCGGGATACGATGGTAGAGAAGCTGCAGCTCAGCAACGATAACTTCCTGAACGTTATGATTGACGAACTAAATAAAACTATTGATGATGTGACGTTCGCTTCCCATTTTATTGTAAACGATACCAATTTCCGCGCTAATCTGAAGTCTTTTGCGGATACTGAGCGGCTAAATAGCTATCAGGATTACGTACATTTTACGCAAATTCAAGATGTGTTTTCGCTCATCAACTCTAAGCCGTTGAATAATAATATCCGCATGTATTTGGTCAACCGGAAACACTTTGTGATCTCCTCTGGGACGGAGAATTTATCTGTAATCAATGCTAACCTGGACAAGCTGATGAGCCGTGTCAATATCCAGGAACCGGAGACCTTGCAATGGCTTGGGATGGCTGACAGCGGTTCCGGTAAAAGCAGCAGCTATTATATTGCCAGAGTTATCTATGACAGCCGGGAGAAACGGCAGGTGTCCGTGCTGCTTATCTCAATTCCTGAATCCTATTTCAATAAATTGCTCGGACCCGTCGAATTTGGCAAGGTTGCATTATTTGATTCTGGAGGAGGCTTGATCGCTGGGAACTCAGAATTGGCTCCAGAAGGCAAGGAAGCGAGAGGAAGCGTTCGTACAGCCAGAGCTATCGACAAATCCAATTGGCAGCTGATCTATGAAGCTTCGGAGAAAGAATGGTCGGGCCAGATCTCGCGGACGTTTTATAGTGGCATTGGCTTGGTACTCCTCTTATTTATTGTCTTTTCGGCTACCTCCATGCTGATTGCCAAAAGATTGCATAGTCCGATCATGAAGCTGCAGCGCGTTGTGCGCCAGTTCGGGATGGGGAATCTTGATGTCAGGCTGGAGGTCAAGGGCAAGGATGAAATCGCTGAGCTGGGGCAGACGTTGAATACTATGCTGGACCAGCTGCAAGGACTGATTCACGACATCGAGCTGGAGCAGGAACAGAAGCGGGTGATGGAGCTGGAGGCGCTGTTTATGCAGATTCGCCCCCATTTTTTAATCAATACGTTGAATTCGATTAAATGTAGCCTTATTTTGGCCAAAGATAAGCTGCATAGCGGGATCATCGATTCATTAATGAGTCTGCTCCGGGCTTATTTGAAGGTCAATGAACCGGCTACCTTGCGGGAAGAATGCAAACTGCTTGGCCATTATATCGATATTATGAAGATCCGTAACGAAATCCCTCTTGAACTGGAGGTCGATCTGGAAAAGGATACAGAGAAGCTCATCGTCCCTAAGCTAATTTTGCAGCCCCTTGTAGAAAATGCAATCGTCCACGGATTGGTTG
Source organism: Paenibacillus sp. FSL R10-2778 (assembly GCF_038593035.1). Taxonomy (NCBI): domain Bacteria; kingdom Bacillati; phylum Bacillota; class Bacilli; order Caryophanales; family Paenibacillaceae; genus Paenibacillus; species Paenibacillus sp. FSL R10-2778. The sequence continues at coordinate 1,770,247 of NZ_CP151956.1, forward strand.
ACCACCCGGCACCGCGTATTGTCGTTCGCTCGCGAACGGTCCCTGATGGGATCATGATTGAAGTTGAAGATAATGGATGCGGTGCAGGGGCTGAAGTTCTGGCGGGCCTGAACCGCAGGTTACTGTATAAGGACGATGAACAGGATGAAGCTTATCAAAGGGTCGGGTTAATGAACGTAGTTCAAAGGCTGAGGCTGACCTATGGGCAGGATACCCGCTTGTCGCTGCATAATCTGCCGCAGGGCGGGGTGTCCGTTTCTCTGTATTTGCCGCAAGGCAATCATCAGGTTAATCTGTCAGAGAGAGAGGGATATTGATGTATAAAGTGATGCTCATAGACGATGATGTTCCTATGCTCAAAGTGCTTCAGCAGATGATTGACTGGGAGGCACATAGCTTGCAGATTGTCGGCAGCACCTATTCCAGTGCCAAGGCGTTATTAATGTTTGAGGAAGTGCAGCCTGACATTGTGATCACGGATATTGGTTTGCCGCAAAAGAACGGCATTGAGCTAGCCGATTGCTTCACCCGCATGAAGCCGGAGGTCAGAATTATTTTCCTGACCTGTCATGAGGATTTCCATTATGCTCAGCAAGCGGTAAAGCTGAAAGTGGATGATTATTTAATCAAGGACCAGCTTACAGAAGAGCAACTGGAGAAAAGCCTTGCCAAGTCCGTACACTTGCTTAAGTCGAAGATTGGGTTGATCAGCCATGGGGAGACAGGCTACAACAGCCAGCTCTTCCGGCAGAACCTGCTGCAAAGGGTGATTGGCGGTGCTCCGCCTGAAACCACACTGGCCTATGCGGCGCAAATCGGCATATCCTGGACGTATCCGTGGTTTATGCTGGGCACGGTCAGTATTCATTTTTCCAGCTTCGACAAGCGATACAAGCAGAGTGAGTATCCACTTATTCTATATGCTATTTACAATATAGCCTTGGAACTGTCCGAAACATGTGAAGGGATTACGCCTTTCTTGGAGCAAAAGAATATTGTGATTTTATATAATTACCGTGTGAATCTGGCGCAGAATGCCAGTCTTCATTTTCATGATTATTTACAGCGGCTGTGTTCCGAATGCTCCCATCTTCTTAAGATTCAACCGGGCATTATTGCCGTCACAGAGAAAATGGAGCTACAGGCGATTGGCCAGATCCATCGGCAGATAGTTCAGGACAAATGCGAGTTCTATGCAAGTGCGGATTACACGGTTCTGGATACTTTGCAAATCGCTTCTCCACGCTTCCAGCCTGCTCCCCAAGGATTTCTGGACAGCTATATCCCGCAGATGGAACGGGCCGTGATTAAAAAAGACCTTGAAGCCATCCGTGGCACTCTACAGGAAATCGCTAGGACTGCAAAAGCAATGTCTATTCATCCTGGCGATTTCGCCCGGGATTTATCCTTTATGCTCCGCGGCATCGAGTTAATGTTTACGAGCCTGATGTTCGATGAGGATCTGTTCGTCTATCTCGTGCAGACCCGCACACTTGAAGATACGATGGAACTGGTGGAGAGAAAGCTTGTACAGATTACAGGCAGCAAGCAGCAGGTGACAGGAGCTTCTCCGCAGGAGCCCAAGCTGCAGCTTATCCAGCAGTATATCGACCAGCATCTAGGCGATAATATCACTTCAATTGATATGGCACGTTATCTGTTTCTGGATCCAAGCTATTTTTCGCGTTATTTCAAGCGCATGACTGGCCTGACCTTTACGGACTATGTGCATCAGCACAAGATGAAGGTCGCTACCAAAATGCTGAAAATCTCCAGCCAGAACCTGGAGTCGCTGGCCGTCGGCCTGGGATATTCGGACAGAACCTATTTTTCAAAAGTGTTCAAAAAATATGTAGGAACAACGCCAAGCGAATATAAATCCAAACATTCGGTACGCTGAGAAGCACAATTGTTAATGATATGAACAGACGCGCCGCCCCTCTAGGGCGGTTTTTGTTGTCGGCGGACAAAGGTCAAAATCTTGCACATTCCGGGTCATAATCACTCCTTCTTGCGGAAGGCGGATGTATTACTATAATGACAAATCAAATTGTCGAGGTGATACAACGTGGAGGCTGCAAAACAACCTGTGCCAAAAATTCTGCAAGAGAAGCGGAAATTCTGGACTCCGCAACGGAAAGAGGCTTTAACCGGGTGGCTGTTTTTGGCACCGGAAATTGTCGGGATGCTTTTTCTTAATGTATTTGCGCTTGGATTCTCACTTTATTTGAGCTTCTCGAAATGGGATCTATTGTCGGGAGTCAAAGGAATCGAGTTCATCGGATTGGATAACTATATCAAAATGTTCCATGATCCGAGTATCATTCAAGCTTTGAAGAACAATGCTTTTTATATGATTATGACCGTGCCGATCCCGATTGCGATTGCGCTGGTGCTCGCGGCATTGATTCAAAACAGTGTGTTCCTCAAAAATTATTTTAAAGTGGCTTTCTTTATTCCTTATATTTCTTCGATTATTGCGATAGCTGCCGTATGGAGTGCATTGTTCCATCCGTCTCTTGGACCGATCAATCAGTTGCTGATGGAGTTTGGAATTTCCAGCCCTCCGAAATGGCTAGTTGATCCAAAGACCTCACTGTTATCCATTGCTATTATCAGTTCTTGGGCGAGTCTTGGCTACACCATAATTATCTATATGGCTGGCTTGACGAATATCTCCGATGAAATCTACGAAGCCGCCGAAATAGATGGTGCCAGCGCGTTGAAAAAATTCTTTGCCATCACAGTTCCGATGCTGCGTCCGACCACATTTTTCCTGCTTATTACCATGCTGATTGGCTCGTTTAAGGTGTTCGACATCATCGCCTTTTTGACCGAAGGCGGCCCGAATAATTCTTCTACCGTGCTTGTGTTCAGGATCTATGAGGAAGGGTTCAAATACTACAACATGGGCTACGCTTCTGCAATTTCCTGGCTGCTATTCGCTGTCATCGGCTTGATTACCGCAGCCACTTGGAAAATGAGAAATGAAGAATAAAGGGGGGAGATTAACATGCAACTGATTAGAAAAAATATGTCCAGATTGATCACTACCTGCATCATGGGGGCTTTGTCCATTGTATTTCTTATTCCGCTGATCTGGATGATTTCCGCAGCCTTCAAATATGAAAAAGATGTAATGCGCTTCCCGATCCAATGGATTCCCGAGAAGATCAATGTAGCGTATAATTTCAAGATGGTTTGGATGGGACGGGTACCTTTCTCCCATTTCTATTTAAACTCCTTTAAAGTTGCGATTATTACAACCTGCATCACACTGATCATTTCATCTATGTCGGCGTATGCCTTGACCAAAATCAAGTTTAAAGGACGGAATATGGTCTTTCTGGCGCTGCTGTCATTCATGATTATTCCTGACCAGGCCACGCTGATTCCGCGTTTTCTGCTGATTCGTTGGTTCGGCCTCTATGATACTCATGCTGCTATCGTATTAATGAGTATGTTCTCCATCTACTTCACGTTCTTGCTGCGGCAATTTATGATTGGTATCAGCGACGAATATATTGAAGCGGCGCGAATTGATGGAGCAGGCCATTTGCGGATATTCTGGTCTATCATTGTTCCGCTCTGCAAGCCGGTGCTCGCTACCGTGGCGATCATTAAATTTATCTGGACCTGGAATGACTACCAGAATCCGCTGATCTTCTTGCTAAACAAGAATCTGTACACTATCCCACTCGGTATGACACTGTTCCGGGACGATTATTCGAACAACTATGCGATTATGATGACGGCAGCCGTTTCGGCGATCATCCCATTGGTCATCGTGTTCATTGCCCTGCAAAAGCAAGTCATTAACGGAATCTCCTTGGGAGGCGTAAAGGGCTGACTTGCGGGTATGCAAAAGAGGGTAAAAGTCAAAAATGTGATCCTACTACAGCAAAATTGTGCACTTGGCCTGTACAGCGGGTGCCTATAATAAGAAATGAACAAGGCACTATACTTAAATTTCAGTGCGGGGGGAAGTAAAATGAAAACAAAGGGCAAAAAAAGATTATCCGTTGTACTAGGCTCCATGCTGGCGGTTTCCTTAACGTTAAGCGCCTGTGGAAATTCCGGAAATTCAGAGAAGAATGGCGGTGCTGAAGCCAGTACGAATACCGGGAACACCAAGGTGGACAAGCAAGTCGCCATCAAATATTACAACTGGGACAATGAAGCCCAATCAGCAGGCACGGATGCCATGCTGCAGGAATTTATGGATCAGAACCCAAATATCAAGGTAGAGCATGTGACACTCGTTCCCGGTGATTCTGTGGAGATGCTGAAGAAACTCGACTTCCTGATTTCATCCGGCGAAGCGATTGACGTTGTTCAGGTACCAAGCCTTGGAGGCGTACTTGAACGGGCGACCCGGGGAGCGCTTGCCCCGCTGAACGAATTCTATGAGAAGGATAACCTCGTTCCTGAGGATGAATATTATGTGAATGCTAAGGTAGACAACAACTATTATGGGATGCAATATACCAAGAGCAGCAACTATGTAATGCTGAACAAAGATGCACTGGATGAAGCGGGTCTGCCTGTACCTACTTTTGGCTGGACATGGGATGACTACCGCGACTATGCCAAAAAACTGACCAAAGGTGAAGGCGTAGACAAACGTTACGGCACATACTTCCACACCTGGGAGTTGTATATGAACGCACCGGCCCAAACGATGATGAAAGATCCATTCGTGTATGATGACGGGACGACCATTTTCGCGGATCCAACCTATAAATACTTCTTCCAGCTGCGCAAAGATATGGAGTCTGCTGATAAATCTGCGAAAACTTATGCAGACGCTTTAGCGGCTAAGCTCAATTACCGCACGGAATTCTTTAATGAAGAAGCCGCTATGATTCTGGCTGGTAACTGGACGATTGCTGATCCGGGCAATACAGAGCAGTATCCGCATGATTTCAAGACAGCTTTTGCTCCGGTACCGGTGCCTCCGGCAGGATCGGAACCGAAAGAATACGAGGGCAAATACTTCACCAGCGGCAATATGCTGGCGATGGGCGCTACTTCGAAGAACAAAGAGGCGTCTTTCCAACTGATGAGATTTATGTCAACGGCTGTTAGTGATAACAGACTGGAATTCTCCGGTTATAAAAAAGCGGATAATGAAGCCTTGCTGACCAAACTGGTAGCTGGCAAAGAGGATATGTATGATATGGATTCACTCAAATATACACTCTTTGACAGTGCAATCCAGTTCCTTGATGGTGCGCAGGTGATGACGACGGCAACGTCCGAATTGACCAAAATAATCGATGACGGCTTCAGCAGATTTATGCTTGGAAATGAATCGATTGATAAGGTGCAGCAATGGATGGTTGATGAAGCAACAAAAATTATCAACGAAAAAGGTGTCATCAAATAAACAGGGAATAAGCAAGTATCACAAGTTGTGGACGGGGCTTTGGAAGGTCATCAACTGGCTTTCCAAAGCCTTATTTATATATTGGGTCTACACAAACATATGGGAGAGTGTAGAAATGATGGAAAGCAGATTTTCACAGAACAAGCCGGAAGAGAAATTGGCGCTGCCTTCTAGGGAACAGCTGGAGTGGCAGGACCTGGAGCTGGGGATGTTTTGCCATTTTGGCATCAATACGTTTTGCGATCAGGAGTGGGGAGAAGGCAATGATTCACCTGCGGTCTTCAATCCGCTTCATTTGGATGCCCACCAATGGGTTAGTACAGCCAAAGAAGCTGGATTCCGTTATTTTATACTGACAGCTAAACATCATGATGGCTTCTGCTTGTGGCCGACTGCGACAAGTACTTATTCTGTGGCTTCTAGCCCATGGAAAGAAGGGCGCGGCGATGTCGTCAAGGAATGCGCGGAGGCTTGCCGTGAACTTGGAGTTGGCTTCGGCATTTATTTGTCTCCGTGGGACAGACATGAGCCCTGTTATGCAGATCCGCAAGCGTACGATGATTTCTATGCCCTGCAATTGCAGGAATTGCTTACGGGCTATGGTCCGCTTACGGAAATTTGGTTCGACGGCGCAGGGTCGGAGGGCCGCAATTACGATTGGCAGCGGATTATGGATCTGATCAAGCGCCATCAGCCAGGCGCCATGGTGTTTAATATGGGGGCACCAACGATCCGCTGGGTTGGCAATGAGGATGGCGTTGCTCCTTATCCATGCTGGAACACTGCGAATTCTGCGCGGGGTAGCATGTTCAGTGAAGCTTCATTGAACTGGCTTCCCGGAACGCCGAGCTGGGTGCCTGCGGAATGCGATGTGCCCATCCGTAAAGACCGCTGGTTCTGGCATCCTGAGGAGGAGCATCTGCTGCTGTCTCTGGAGCAGCTAATGGATATTTATTATCGTTCGGTTGGACATGGGGCAACTTTGCTGCTCAATGTAGCCCCTGACAACCGCGGGCTGTTTCCGGAGGCTGATGTGCAGCGGCTGCTGGAATTCGGCAAGGAGATAAGACGCAGATTTGACAAGGCTCTGGCGGTAACAGCAGGTACTGGAGATATTGTTGAACTGGAATTGCCAGCAGCTACTGTGATTGATCATGTCGAGATTATGGAGGATATCGTTTACGGCGAAAGAGTAGAAGGATATATGCTGGAAGCGTACAGCAACGGAGCGTGGCTGGAGTTGAAGCGTGGCAGTTCGATTGGCCATAAGAAAATCGACGCCTTCCCTCCGGTTGTCGCAGAGAAAATCCGCTTACGGGTGTCAGAAGCTGCCGCAAGCCCCAAGATCAGACGGCTTGCCGTCTACCACTGCGGGGAATCGTTACAATAAATGTTAATAAAGGAGGTTGTCGATAATGAACCTGCTCACCTGGAACAACGGACACTATTTGCTGGACGGACAGCCTTATCGTATCGTATCGGGAGCCATTCATTATTTTCGGGTCGTGCCTGAATATTGGAAAGACCGGCTGCTGAAATTGAAAGCCTGCGGATTCAATACCGTGGAGACCTACATCGCCTGGAATATACATGAACCTAAAGAAGGGGAGTTCGTATTTGATGGCATGGCCGATGTGGTATCTTTTATCGAGCTGGCTGGGGAGCTTGGGCTTCATGTTATTGTCAGACCGAGTCCATTCATCTGTGCGGAGTGGGAGTTCGGAGGCCTGCCGGGCTGGTTGCTAGCTTACGGGGAACTCCAGCTTCGCTGCTGTGACCCTCTTTATTTAAGCAAGGTAGACCGTTATTACGATGAGCTAATTCCTCGGCTGGTTCCGCTGCTCTCCACACATGGCGGACCAATTCTGGCCGTTCAGGTAGAAAATGAATATGGCAGCTATGGTAATGACAGTGGCTACCTGGGCTATATGCGTGATGGACTGGTCAGCAGAGGGATCGATGTGCTGCTCTTTACTTCCGACGGACCAACCGATGAGATGTTGCTCGGTGGAACACTGGAGGATGTGCATGCGACAGTCAATTTCGGCTCCAGTACAGAGGAATCCTTCCGCAAATATCGGGAATACCGCTCTGAAGAGCCGCTTATGGTGATGGAATACTGGAATGGCTGGTTTGATCACTGGATGGAGGATCATCATGTACGGGATGCCGGGGATGTAGCAGGTGTTCTGGATGAGATCCTGACCCAGGGCTCCTCATTTAATATGTACATGTTCCATGGTGGAACCAATTTTGGTTTCTATAATGGTGCGAATCATATCGTCACCTACGAGCCAACGACTACAAGCTATGACTATGATGCCCCGCTCACGGAATGGGGAGATACGACGGCGAAATTTGAAGCTGTCCGGTCGGTACTCAGCAACCATGGATTTGCCCCGACTTGTCCACTCCCTGAGCCGATTCCGAAGATTTCTTACGGGAAAGTCGCTTTGACGGAAAGAGCGGAACTATTCACGGCTTCCAATCTGGAGAAGTTATCAGAGACGGTGAACAGCGTGTGTGTACAGCCGATGGAGAAGCTCGGACAATCCTATGGTTTTATATTGTACAGCACTTTTGTGCAGGGACCGCGGTCCAGACAGAAGCTTTACATCGAGGGCGTGCGCGATCGGGCGCAGGTCTTCCTGGATGGAGAGGTGCTTGGGGTGATTGAGCGCTGGAATCCGCTGCCACTGGAACTTTCCATCCCCGCTGGGGGAGCGCAGCTGGATATCCTTGTCGAGAACATGGGGCGAATCAATTACGGGCCGCTCATTCGCGATCCGAAAGGGATTCTGGACGGGGTTCGGATTGATAACCAGCTGCAATATAACTGGACGATTCGTACTTTGCCGTTGGAACAGGAACAGCTGGCTTCACTAGCGTACAAGAAGCACCCGGTGGAGAAGCAGCAAGCTGCGACCCTTTCGGGTCTGCCCGGATTCTACCGGGGCTGCTTCGAGGCGGAGGAGATTGGCGATACCTTTCTACGATTCGATGGATGGAATAAAGGGGTCGCCTGGATTAACGGATTTAATCTGGGCCGTTACTGGAACGTTGGACCGCAGCGGGCGCTATATATCCCTGGTCCACTCTTGCGCAAGGGGAGCAATGAGCTGGTTCTTTTGGAGCTGCATGGTTGTGCGGAGACTTGCGAGATTGAGCTTGTGAACCTTCCTGATCTGGGAAGAACTTCGGCCGTCGATGACGCCGTGTTGAATTTTGTGCAGGATGATAACTTGTAGATGCCTTTAGCTTTAACCAATTCTAAGATTGGGGTGAACAAATGCGTAAACCAAGTCTATTTTTAGTATTAGTTCTCATTGTTGATCTTTTTTCTTCCTGTGGGGGAGTTCTTTATCCCTCGCATAGCAGGGCATCTGCGGCTGCATCAAATCTTATGCTTAACGGAAGCTTTGAGAATACAACGACAGCCCTTGACTCAACCTGGACAGGGGTTACAGACGCTGCTCCGGTAGGCTGGAGCTTATGGGTCCCTACAGGTAGCGGGAAAGGCACGAATAAAACAGCGAATATCAAGATAGACGCTGGCACTGCGCATGAAGGAACCCGGTCCATGCTGTTCGATGCCTTTGCCACAAGCAGGATTTCCATCAATCAGGGGGTAACTTCGGTTATCCCCGGTAAATCCTACAGACTTAAAGTCTGGTTAAAGACGGACAACGTCACTGGACAGGGAGCCTACTTTAGAACACAGTATTACAATACTGCCAAAGTGGGAGATGGACCTTCCTCTCCCAAAATAACAGGCACACAGGACTGGAGTATGCAGCAAGTACTTCTAACTATGCCGGCTAACGCGACGAAGCTAGTCATCGAGCCTTTTTTGGAGACTGGAAAAGGAAAGCTATGGATAGATGATATCGCTTTGGAGGAATATGCGGGTCTTACAGGAATTGCGCTAGACCGTACGGCCTTTTCTATGGTCAAAGGGGACACGGTTGCACTTCTGCCGACTTTATCCCCTATAACGGCGGTGGATAAAACGGTAGTGTGGACTTCGAGCAATCCAGAAGCTGCGACTGTGGACGCACTTGGTAATGTAATGGGTACGGGGATCGGTTCTTCGACCATCAAGATCGCCACACCGGATGGTAGCCTTGCAGCCGAATGTCTGGTTACTGTCGAAGCTCCCGACACGATACAGGCCTACAATAAACTGAGGCTGAAATGGTACGACCGATTAAGTGGCGGTCAATACGATGGGAGTGATCCTGATATAGCTGCTAGTATTAACGCTCAGGCTGCATCGGCTGCTGCACTTTGGGAGAGTATGGATAAATCCTCCGGCCGCACCTCCTTGTGGAGTGATACCGCGAGCACTACAGATTCGCAGTTTATTACAAGCGCTTACAATCGCTTGAAGACTATGGCATTGGCCTATTCTGTGGAGGGATCGGAGCTTTACGGCAACAGCACTTTGGTGAATGATATTGTAAGCGCAATCAATTGGATGTATACAAACCGCTATAATCCGAGCAAAAGCGCTTATGGGAACTGGTGGGACTGGGAGATTGGCACGCCGCAGATTGTGAATGATCTTATGGTGCTCATGTATGACCATCTAACACCGCAGCAAATCAATCAGTATCTTGCGGCTATTGATGCCTTCTGTCCAGACCCGAAAGTAGGGTCGGTGCTTGGCGTTAAAGGCACGAAGATGACGGGAGCAAATCTACTAGACAAAGCACTTGTGGTCACGGTAAGAGGCGTGATTGGCAACAACAGTGCAAAGATCATTCAGGGCCGTGATTCCATTGGCTCCGAGTATGTTTACACGACTCATGGTGACGGTGTGTATAAGGATGGTTCCCTCGTTCAGCATAATAATATTGCCTATACGGGAGGATATGGTTCGGTCTGGCTCAAAGGGACGGCGGACATGTCTTATCTGCTGACCGATTCTCCATGGCCAATAACGGACCCGAATGTTCTGAACATTTACGAATGGGTGGCTCAGACTTACGAGCCGGTGATCTACAACGGTCAATTTATGGATTCGGTAAATGGCAGAGGTATATCTAGAAAAGGAAGCGGCAGCGCAAGAGGGTTAATTGTCACCTTGCTGCGGATGGCTGAAACTGCTCCGGAGAATATTGCAGTATCCATAAAGCAAGCGGCGAAAGAATGGATCTCAGCGAATATGACATCCGGCAATTATTATGAAGGGTTGTCGCTTGCAGATATAACGATTGTGAAAAAGCTGATGAATGACGGGAAGATCAATCCAAGAGGAGCTCTCATTAAGAATCAGGTATTCGCCGGCATGGACCGGGTGGTTCATCTACGCGAAGGTTACGGCTTCGGCTTGAGTCTGTTCTCGAATCGCATCTCGGCGTTTGAGAAAGGGAACAACGAGAACCTGAAAGGATGGTATACGGGGATTGGGATGACCTATTTATACAATCAGGATCTGACCCAATACCGGAATGACTTCTGGCCTACCGTCAATTCCTACCGCTTGTCTGGCACGACAACGGATGGATCGGGGCAGGGGATGGTGCCTGTGGAATGGAAAAGTTACATGAATCCGAAAACCTGGGTGGGTGGATCGTCGCTGGAAGGCCTATACGGTGCAGCAGGTATGGATTTCTCACTCTCCCAAGTGACCGGTAGCGATTTGCAAGGCAAGAAATCCTGGTTTATGTTCGATGATGAGATTGTGGCGCTTGGTTCGGGAATTTCCAAATCAACTGCCGGCCCGCAGTCTGTTGAGACGATTATCGATAACCGGATGCTTAACGAAGTGGGAAACAACAAACTTCTAATCAACGGAGCTGTAGAACCGTCACAGTCCGGATGGTCAGCGACGTTAAAGAACGTTCAATGGGCCCATCTGGAGGGTAATGTGCCAGGTGCCGACGTGGGCTACTATTTCCCTGAAGCTCCAAGTATACTGGCGCAACGTGAAGCCAGAACCGGCAGTTGGAAAGAGATTAATGCCACTCAATCCGATGTTCCCATTACGCGCAACTATTTAAGCCTGGCAGTTGAGCATGGAGATACGCCTACGAATGGCTCATACTCCTATGTTCTGTTGCCTAATCGTGACATTTCAGGTACTGAGGATTACAGTGGCAATCCGGATATCGAAGTGCTGCGCAATACAGAGGATGTGCATGCGGTCAGAGAGAAGAAGCTGGGCATAACCGCCGCTAATTTCTGGAATCCAGGAACAGTAGATTCCATCAAGGCACTCAATCCAGCTTCCGTGATGATTCGGCAGATCGATCAGGAGCTTGTCGTTTCGGTGTCTGATCCTACTCAGTCTCAAAACCTATTGTCCCTGGAACTGGATATACCGGGGTTGACACTGCTCAGCAAAGATAGCAAGACGGATGTAGTGCAAGCTTCGGGAAATACAGTTATAACGGTGGATGTGAAGAATTCTATAGGGGCAACGCATGTATTGAAATTTAATATTACTGAAGGAGAGACTCCAAAAGACGAATATGACGAGCTTCGTGGAAGATGGGTGGAGTATTTGACCGGAGGGCATTCCTTCGACCCGAATAACCCGGACATTGCCAAGTCTATAAAGACTTTATCCGATAAGATCAGTAATCAGGAGCGAACTGGATTCTGGGATACGATGAACAAGCAAATGAACCGTACTTATTTATGGAGCGATAAGCCGGGCAGCACAGCGGATGCTTTTGATACGGCAGCCTCTTATAACCGGTTGAAGGATATGGCTATTGCCTTTTCGACATCCGGTTCACCATTGTACGAGAATATGCAGTTGAAATCAGATATTCTGGATGGTTTAGATTTCTTATACGCGAATTGGTATAACGAAACTAAACTGGAGAAAGGCAATTGGTTCGAATGGGAGATCGGCATTCCGCTTGCATTGGGAGATACGATGGCCTTAATGTTCGAGTATTTGTCAGCCGATCAGATTACCAAATATACCAAAGCCATTGATAAATTCTGCCCGGACCCAACCAAACGGACCAATCAACCCTCGTTGATGGAAACCGGCGCGAATCGGCTGGATAAAGCACTGGCAGTGGTCTTGAGGGGCATTCATAATCGTGACAGTGCGAAGATCAAACAAGGGCGGGATGCGGTTAGCCAAGTATTACCCTATGTGACCCGCGGAGACGGATTTTATGAGGACGGCTCCTTTATCCAGCATAATAATATTGCTTATACCGGCAGTTATGGGGCTGTATTGCTTGGCGATATGATGAAAATGATGACTTTGCTGACAGGGTCCTCTTGGCCGCTGACTGATACCAATATGAAGAATGTATACAACTGGGTAACGGATTCTTATGAACCTCTCGTCTACAGAAAATTAATGATGGATATGGTGTTCGGTAGATCGATAGCCCGGGGAAACCGGCAGCTCGTGCCTTGGTCGCATATTTTGCGGCTGGCTTCTTCCGCGCCACCGGAGCAAGCGGCCCGATTTAAATCGATGGTGAAGTATTGGTTCGAAGCCGATACGGTAGTAGAAAGTTATTACGACGGTCTAAGAGTAGCCGATATAGTTCTGCTCCAGACGCTTATGGACGATCCAGAGGTGCAGCCATCAGGAGACCTTACTGTGCATAAGCAGTTTTCGGCTATGGACCGGATTGTCCACCATCGGCCTGGATATGCCTTTGGGATCAGCATGTCTTCGGCCCGAATTGCCAACTATGAAGCGGGCACAGAGAATCTGAAGGGCTGGTATACAGGCGAAGGCATGACCTATCTGTATAATCAGGATCTGGATCAATATGCAGATGCATTCTGGCCGACCGTGAACGCTTATCGTCTGCCTGGGGTTACATCGGATGGGGCAAGTCGCGGTGCAGCCAAGACTACATCTAAAACATGGGTGGGAGGATCATCCATAGACGGCCTTTATGGAGCGGCCGGCATGGATCTGGATCCGGATAACAGCACATTGTCCGGTAAAAAGTCCTGGTTCATGTTCGATGATGAAATCGTAGCACTTGGGGCAGGCATTACAAGCACGGATAACCGCAAGGTGGAGACCATCGTAGATAACCGTAAGCTCAAGGCGAGCGGAGACAATGTACTTACGGTCAACGGAGAGGCCAAGCCATCCGCGCTGGGTTGGTCTGAGTCAATGAATCAGGTGCATTGGGCACATCTGGAAGGCAATGTTCCCGGCTCGGGAATCGGTTATTATTTCCCTGATGCCCCAACGATAGACGGTCTGCGTGAGTCTCGGACTGGCGCATGGAAGGATACTAATCAAGGGGGATCAACGGAGCCGATTACGAGAAATTATGCCAGCCTGTCGATTGCTCAGGGAACGAATCCGGTGAATCAATCGTATTCGTATGTGCTGCTGCCGAATCAGGATGAAACGGCGACAGCGCGCTACAGCAGTAGTCCTGACATTGAAATTATAGCCAACACGGATAGTGTGCAAGCCGTCAAGGAACAGAAGCTGGGACTTACGGCTATGAACTTCTGGGTACCGGGAATGATCGAATCCGTGCGCGCCAATCATCCAGCCTCCATTATTATCAAGGAGTCTGGAGATGAACTGACGATAGCCATTTCGGATCCGACACAGTCTCAATCTGTGGTGAATGTGGATGTCGGCAGAACCGCGCTGGAAGAGCTGATGAAAGATCCAACCGTAACGGTACTGCAGACCTCACCGAGGATTGAACTCGCAATTCATACCAGCGGGTCCAAAGGAAAAAGCCATGTTGTCAAGTTCAGAATTGATCCGAATGCCGAGCCTTCTGAGCCTTCCGATTCGGAACCAGACGAAGCGGTAATAACGAAGCTGTATGTTTCTGAAGATGCGTATGTCAATGGAGGATCGAAAGCTGCAGTCAATTATAGTTCGGTCAATTACTTGCAGATCAGAAATGGCAGCGGGGACACAGACAGAAGGGTTTATCTAAAATTCGATCTGAGTCCATTTCTCGGTGAAGTTGGTTCTGTGAAGCTGAATGTGTTCGGAAAGACAAATGACGGGGCAGGCACTTTGTCCGATATCGGTGTATTTGGAGTCCAAGATGATGATTGGACGGAGGCAACGCTAAATTACAATAATGCTCCAAAAATCGGTACTCAAGCTGCGCTGCAGACTTTTTCCGGACCGGAGCAGTGGCGGCAGTTCGATATTACCTCATGGGTTGGCACGGAGTTCCCTTCCGATCCGGTGATAAGTCTGGCTCTTAGGCAGGTAGGCTATAATCTCGCCACAGACATAAGAAGCCGTAAGAATGAGAATGGCAAATATGCCGCGTATCTGGAAATTTTGCCGAAAGATACAACACCTCCAATCACGAAGGCTACCATACTTGGAGAAACAGGAGAAGGGGGCGCATATAAGGGCAAAGTCAATATCACTTTTGATGTCACCGACCAATCCAATGGGGGAGCTGTCGGCTGGGGAGTCAAGCGGACAGAATACCGGCTCAACGGTGGTGCATGGAATACGGTTACTCAGAGTGTATATATCGAGAACCCCGGAACCTTCGGGATCGATTATCGTTCGGTGGATAAGGCTGGAAATGTAGAGCCTTTCCGACAGCTTCAGGTGACAGTCATGGAGCCTACAGAAAGAGTCTCAACGGCAATTAGCGGCCCGGAAAGCCTGGGTGTCGGGGAGACCGGAACGGCGGTTACTTCGGTAGTGTACAGCGATGGCAGCCGTTATATAGTAACCGAAGGTATAGTCTATGAGAGCAGCGATCCTAACGTCGCAAGTATAGGCAAAGATGGCCATATTGAAGCTAAAGGACCGGGCGTTTCGGTTATTTCATCCGTATATGACAACATGACCGCTTCCTATTTATTAAAGGTGTATGGACAACTGCCGGAGCTCGTCTCTATTTCGTTAAGCGGTCCGACATCCTTGGAAATAGGGCAGAGCGGTAAGGTGGTCACAACGGCGGTATATAGTGATGATAGCCACCTTACGGTAACCGAGGGTGTGATCTACGAGAGCAGTAACAGGAAGGTAGCCACAGTAACGGCAACGGGGCAGCTGCAAGCACTTGATCCGGGCATGACTGTGATTACTGCAAGTTACGGAGGACGGCAGAGCAGTCTGACGCTTCAGATTCTACAAGCGGAAGACAATACTTCAACTGTTCCGAGTCCGCAACCACAAGTGCCTTCCGTACCGGAGGTAACAGCGGGGCGGCTGCAACTAAACGCAGCTTCGTTGAACGATCTTTCGGCAGCCATTGTCTACGAGGGTAAATTGAGAATGCTAGTATTGCCGGGGATGGCAGCAGACATGCTCAAACAGAAGCCGCTTCGGGTAGAGGCTTCTAACTTTAATGTGACCCTTCCGGCAGCGGTGCTTCAACAATTGCGGGGTTTGATTCCTGCGGAGCAATTGGCCGGCAGCCAGATCTTTCTGGAGGCTTCTGAGGTGAATGGGGAAGCGGCGCAGAGAATACTAGCTAGCGCAGAGAAGAAATCTGGTGCAGTGCTAAACCAGGCAGGAGAGTTCCTTCTCTTTAACCTGTATATTGTTGCTGGTGACGGTACAAGAAGCATACTTCCCCAATTTGTTGAGCCCGTTACATTAGAGCTTAACGCCTACCCTGAGGCCAAAAGGAATTTGCTCGGCGGCTATTATTTTCCGGATTCCGGAAATATAGAGTATGCGGGCCGTTCCTGGCTGAAGGGCAAGGTGGCTCTGCGCACCGAACACTTAGGCACATATGCCGTGCTGGAATACAACAAATCGTATGACGATGTTCCTTCTGGACATTGGGCGGCGGCGGTTGTACAAGAGCTAACAGCCAAACATCTGATTCAAGGAGTCGGACTTCGGAATTTCGAGCCGAACCGGTCAGTGACCCGTGCAGAATTTACAGCTATGCTGATCCGCTTGCTAGGACTTGAAGGGAAATCATCTACAGCATTTGCAGATGTATCTGCGGATGAGTGGTATGCGGAGGAAGTGGCGCAGGCTGTAGAGGCGGGGATAGTCCATGGAGTGAGTGAGACTCGCTTCTCTCCAGAAGCCCCTATTTCCCGCCAAGAGATGGCGGTCATGGTGATGCGAGCCTACGAATATGTCAGCGGGAAAAAGGTGGAACCGAAGCCTGTAATCCAATTCGGTGACTTGCGTGCGGCTGCCTCATGGGCCCGTGAATCGATCATTGCTGCCCAAGCCCTTGGACTTATTCAGGGTCGAAGTGACCAGCGATTCGCTCCGGGAGGCTCAGCAACTCGAGCTGAGAGTGCAATGGTTCTATACAATCTTTTAGCAATTAAGATTGAAAAGTAAGAATTTGAAGCCAGGGCTTTGGGAAGGTTCAGTAGAACCATTCCAGAGCCCTTTTGGCGTTTAGAGAAATCGGCAGGTTTGGATGGGCAGAGCTTTCGTTGAGGTTTCATTTCTACTCGGTTTGTGAATAATGGAGGATTGAATAGGAAGGGAGCATTAGAGATGCAGGTGTATATGGACATTGTGCTTAGGGCCTTTGTTGCTATGATCATGCTTTTGCTGATCGCCAAAATATTGGGAAAACAAACGTTATCTAACTTGACCTTCCACGATTTCGTGACGGGTATTATATTGGGCTCAATAGCCGCGAACTTGGCGTTTAATAAACAGCTGCATTCTTCCTACATGATCCTGGCGCTTATAGTCGTTACCGTTACATCTTTTTTACTATCTATCATCGCTTTAAAAAGTCGTAAAATGAGAAGCTGGATTTCAGGTTCACCCACTGTACTTATTGAGGATGGGAAAATTCTTGAGCAAAATATGAAAAAGGTAAGGTATTCGTTGGACTCTTTGGATCAGGCCTTGAGAGAAAAGGAAATTTTTAATCTAGAGGTAGTAGAATACGCTGTGCTGGAAGATAACGGAATGGTGTCTGTATTAAAGAAACAAGAGTACCAATATGTTACCCGAAAAGATCTAAAGCTGTTGTCCGTTCCTCAGAGCTTTCCCGTTGAATTGATTATGGATGGAATAATGCTCGCAGATAATCTTAAGGATAATGGCCTGACCCAAGAGTGGCTGGAGAACGAGTTAAGACGTAAGGGGAAACAAATTTCTGATGTGTTTTACGGGGTAAGAGGAACGCAGCAGCAGCTCATTTTTGACTATTATGAAGACGGGATAAAGAAACCTATTGATAAAGAATAGCTTTTGTTCATATTGGAGATTGACGGATACCTAAGCAGCGTCTTATAATGTTTATATAATTATTAATTAGTTAATAAAAATATAAACGTTGAGAGGCGGTATTTAACCATGGCAGAACGTGCGATCCTTAATACTGACATTCGCAAAGGGACGATTAACAGAAATATTTACGGACATTTTTCTGAGCATCTTGGCCGTTGCATTTATGAAGGGATTTGGGTTGGAGAAGATTCAACTATTCCTAACACCAACGGTATTCGTAATGATGTCGTGAAAGCGCTTAAGGAAATTAAAATTCCTGTACTACGCTGGCCAGGTGGCTGTTTCGCGGATGAATATCACTGGAAAGATGGTATCGGAGCCCGTGAAGGTCGTAAACGTATGATTAACACTCACTGGGGCGGAACGGTTGAGAACAACCATTTTGGTACGCATGAATTCATGGAATTATGTGAGATGCTGGAATGTGAGCCTTACATTAACGGTAATGTGGGCAGTGGTACCGTTCAAGAGATGTCCGAATGGGTGGAGTATTTAACCTTTGGAGGCGTATCTCCAATGTCCGAGCTTCGCCAGCAGAATGGCCATCAAGAGCCTTGGGCTGTGACTTATTTTGGCGTGGGGAATGAGAACTGGGGCTGCGGCGGGAATATGCGTCCAGAATATTATGCAGATCTTTATCGCCAATATCAGACGTATGTACGAAATTACGGGGACAATCGTATTCACCGGATTGCTTGTGGTCCTAACGTGGATGATTATCACTGGATGGAGGTTCTGATGCGTGAGGCAACACGCTTTATGGACTCGATTACCCTGCATTATTATACAATTCCTGGTCCAGCATGGGAGAATAAAGGTGCAGCTACAGGCTTTGAAACGAGTGAATGGTTTAGTACATTAGAGAAAGCCCTTCGCATGGATGAGCTGATCACCAGACATGGCGTTATTATGGATAAATATGATCCGGATAAAAGAGTAGGTCTTATCGTAGATGAGTGGGGAACTTGGTATGATGTAGAGCCGGGGACGAATCCAGGATTCCTGTATCAACAAAATTCAATTCGGGATGCTCTTGTAGCAGGCGTGACCTTGAATATTTTCCATAAACATAGTGACCGGGTACGGATGGCAAATATTGCGCAGACGATTAACGTACTTCAGGCAGTTATATTGACCGAAGGGGAAAAGATGGTGCTGACCCCAACGTATCATGTATTCAATATGTTTAAAGTCCATCAGGATGCGGAGTTGCTGGATTTAGCACTGGAAAGTGGCACTTACAGCTTTGAAGGCCGTGAGATTCCTGAAGTATCTGCTTCGGCTTCCGTAACTGCTTCTGGAATCATCCATGTCAGTCTTTGCAACTTGAACCATGCTGCTTCTGCTGCTGTTCCACTTGAGCTTCGTGGTCTTTCCGGGAAGAAGGTTGAAGTGACAGGCACAACACTTGCCGGTGATAAAATTGATGCTCACAATACCTTCAGCCAACCGGAGGCGGTAGTGCCGCAAGCCTTCACTGCCTTCACTCTGGAGGGTGATCTTCTTAATGTTGAACTGCCTCCAATGTCAGTAACTGTGCTGGAGATTACGCCGAAGGCTTAAGGTGGTGTTACCATGTCAACAACATCAACATGCAAGGGATGCAGAGAGGATTATAAAGTTACGCCAACGCAGATTAATCGTATCTTGTCTTCTTCCATGTTTAAGCCAGAGTTTTGTGTTCCAGATGAAGTTTACGCTGAACGGGTTGCCCTTTGTGGGACTTGCCCTAAGCTGCACGAAGGGGTAACTTGCGTCGCTTGCGGCTGCATCATCCCCGTAGTAGCCAAGCTTAAGGAACGTAGTTGTCCATTGCCGGGGGGTGGCTTGTGGGGTCCCTTTATCGAAAAGAATTAAGCTAAAATAAGAGCCGCATTCGACTCTCCAATGGGAGGTGAATGCGGCTTTATTCTTGGTTATCCGTATAGAACAACTCAACGATTAGATCTTCATTATAATTTCCAAAACCTTTGCCAAAAAGAGTAATCCCGCCAATATGCTCGGCATCTTCATCTACGGAAAGCTTGAAAGACCACTGTTTGTCACGGATATTCACTTGATCAAGGGTAACTTCTGAGAGCTTTAAACCATCCATAAATGTACCTTTCGCTGTAATACGCAGCTGCTTGAGCAAGCCGTATTGGTTCGTGAGTGCTGGCCACCAGGCCGGTGTATATTTACCACGGCTATCCCCGTAGTCACCGGGACTTGTCCAGAATCCAAGCTTCACTCCGTTCAGAGTGAATGTGATATCCGAAGGCCAATTATTATTAATGGAAGGTGCTTCGGAAGCAATTTCCATGGTTATAATCAGTTCCTCAGGATGCTGGCTGGAGAGTAGGAAATTAGGGATTTTATATTCGATAAATCCTTTGCCGAACCAAAGAATCCCCGCATTCATACGCTCAAGATCCCAGAAATAGCGGGGATCATCAAAACTGCCGATCACTTTCTCAGTAGTTGCAAGACCACAGGTTGGCTCGATCAGGAAGTCGGAGTAATGTCCAACCGGAATTTCCTTGCGATAACTTTTGCGCTCATTGATCTGTCTGCCTGGGAAGGTGATTTCTGCTCCTTCAGCAGCTAGAGTACAGATCTTTTGCAGACCACTTCGACCAGGTGCCATATGCGTCTGGATCAGTCCGGCAGCTTCCAGCTTACGCACATGCATAGTCATAATGGCGCTGCTCAAATTTACTGCTGCGGCCAATTCCTTAACATTCATAGGATTTTCGGCAAGTAAACGCAACAAGTGCAGGCGTACTGAGCTGGCTAAAGCTTCATAGACGGGAAGGGATTCTTCCGACAGGTCAAGTTTCATAAGTGGCCTCCAATTAAAATTTATGGGCTAATCGCCGATGATTAAGAAATTTATTAATAACAATATAATAATCGACGTTTATTTCGGACGTATAGTTAATGATTATATTAGTTAAATACTTTTTTTACAATATGGGACTTTAAAAAAAGAACGGAGCCTGTGGCTCCGCTCTCTTTCCAAATCAAATCTTGCTTAATCTACGTTCGAGCTATACTCTGCCTGTACTTCATCTGACTTGAGCGCTCTGCTGTAAATCTTCAGTTCATCAATCATGCCCTTAAATGGTGCATCCCAATAGTTGACGCCTAGAGCGAAAACGCCGTTTTTGTTCTTAAAGACATTCGGGAAGCCCTCACCAGAGAACTGCTCTACTCCGTTAAGGTAAACTTTTACGGTACCATTGCTGACCGTAAACGCAACATGTGTCCATGCGTTTACTGGAATCTTCATGGCAGAAATAGCATCATACCAAGCTTCTCCGGACCATAATAACGTTTTACCGCCGCCGTTCTGAGGAACGAAGCTAATCCAGCTATTTTTAGTGGCAGCGCCGAAGAAAGTAGTTGTTGCATCTGTAAGTTGTTCAGGGTTTAGCCACATAGATACGGTATAGGTATTGCTGTCAATTAATCCATCAGGCAAACGGATACCGGAGGTACCGTTGAATATTGCAGCTTGACCGAGGACACCGTTACCGTATGTGATATTGCCTACAGTTGGGCTATCTACTTTTGCTCCTGTAACTTCGCCTTTTCCGTTCAATTGGAAGGAGTCGTCCAGGTCGCCATCAAAAGCATAATGAGCTACTTTTCCATCAGTTACATTTACTGTGTAGCTGGCTGAAACTTCGCTTCCATCAGTCGCTGTTGCAGTAATTACAGCTTGGCCACCGACAGTTAGTGCTGTTACTATTCCGCTCGCTGCGTCAACAGCCACTACGCTGGAATCGCTAGAGCTCCAAGTTAGCGCCTTATTTCCGGCATTGGTTGGAAGCACACTAACTTGAGGGGTGAAAGTATTTCCTACAGCTACTGATTTAACAGCTTCACTGAATGAGATATTACTTACTTTAATGTTCGTATCAGGCTCACCGTTTACAAGCCAGCCCACAGCTTCCGCAGACAATGCTCTATCATACACGCGGAATTTATCAACCAAACCTTTGTATGGTGCATCCCAGTAGTTCACACCAAGAGCAAATACACCTTTTTCTGTATCGAAAATATCTGTGAATCCTTTTCCGGAGGATTTCAATATACCATTTACGTACATATTGACTGTTCCAGCATTGTAAGTGAAGGCAACATGCGTCCACTGGTTAACTGGAATTTGTAAGCCTGTATCAGCATCTAGCCAAGTATCGCTACCGAACCAGAGTCTGGTGGTTGCTCCACCGTTTCCATATGGCAGGAGACTGAACCAGTTCGTTTCGGTTTTAGCACCGAAGAATACAGGAGTAAAAGCTTTTAATTCGGATGGGTTCAGCCACATCCCTACCGAATATGCGCTACTTTGAATTAATCCGTCAGGTAGACGAACACCGGATTTACCATCAAACTTGGCTGCCTGACCGTCTTTACCAGCCTCAAAAGTGATGTCTCCATCCTCAGTGTTGTTGATCAGATTTCCGGTGACTATGCCGTCAGCTGTGCGATCCCCATTTTCTGCAAGGTCGCCATCAAAGTCAAAGGCAGCTACTAAGCCGTCTTCCAATTGCGTGCTCTTTTTTTCCATAACAACGGCGGTGAAGGTCTTAGTTACTGCGACTTCGCCTAGCTTAATTGTAGCAGTCAGTTCAACTGTAGCGTTTCCAAGTCCAAGTTCAGGACGAGTAACCTTACCATTGTTAGCAATTACGGCCTCATTGGAAGAGGACCATGAAATTTCTGCTCCGCGCAAGCCTTCCGTAGGGAGGGTGATGTCATCGTATATTTTTCTTGTGTCACCAATACTCAAGCCTGCAGCAATATTGTTCAAAATCTGCTCAACGCTCATCGATTGCATCTGGCTGCCCCAGATAGTGATTCCTTGATCTGACATTGCGGTGAACGTCATAACATGCTGTTGTCGTGAGGAATCCCATTGCTTCACAAATACACCTTTGTAGAGATGTTGTACGGTGTTTCCATTTTCCGTTTCGTTAATGAGCAAATGAGCGAAGTACTCATCCTTCAATTCCCAAGTTCCGGTTAACGATCCAGCGATCGTTCCGTCACTTTTTAGCTCGATATCTACTGTAGGTTTGATAACGCCTGAAACATCCTTGCCGTGGTTAACGAACTGATAAGAGCCGACAACATTATCCCGTGCTACAGCCCCAATAGTTTCACCCGTGTAACGATGTACGGCAGTTACTGGCCAGCCATCTTCGTTAGTGAACATTTGATGCACACGAAGTTCATGTGTTTCACCACGGAGTGGGAAACGAGTGTGGAAGAAGTTAAATATTTTACCCGTTTCATCATCATATTGTACCGAGTTATGTCCTGAGGACACATAACCATACGTTTGGAAATTCGGGTCTGCATTTTGATTTGTAAACATGAAGTTTCCTAACAGCTTATTACCATATGGTGTGTTGTCACCATCGGTAGTTAGAACAGCATTCTGTCCTGCTGCATCCGTATAAGGGCCGTCCGGATTTGTTGAACGGAACTGCCGCATGCTGTAACCGCCTTTGGAGTCCAGTCCACCGTAAGTTACATACAAGAAGTAGTAACCAGTATCCTTATCATAAACGATGTACGGACCTTCACCCGATTTGGTCATTCCGCCAGAAATATGGGTTCCGAAATAGCGGTCGATAAGACGTCCATCAGCGGTCTTTCCATCTTTGCCTGGATATTTAGGTTCTCCGGTAGCTGGATCAATCTCCAGAATGAATATACCACCTGACCATGAACCATAAGTCATCCAAAGCTTGTTGTCTTTGTCGTAGAAAATAGTTGGGTCAATTGCATTTGTATAGGTTTTGTTTTGATACAAACCACCTGCATTAAACCAATCTGGATTGACACCTTCCAACGTTCCATTGTCGATAAGGTCCTTGATATTTGTATTGTCCCATTTCTTATTTACTTTACTGTCACTGTCATAAGCCTCTTCCTTGGTGAAACCGGAATAAATTACGGTATTTCCATAAGTATAAGGCCCTTCGATATTTTGCGAAGTGGCGTAGCCAATCGCCGAACGGATATAAGTAGAAGAAGCGCTGTAATACATCATATAAGCGCCAGTTGTTCCATCAGCGTTCTTATAATCGTTATTCCAGAATACGTCCGGTGCCCAGATGGAGAATCCGCCTTTACTGTCCGAATCGTTCTCGCCAGCCCACTTAAAGGATTCTGCCAGATTCTTGGACAGATCACCAAAAATCACGTTGCCCGGTGTTGTATAACCATTAGTGAACTGTGTCCAGTTCATCAGATCATCTGATTTGGCCGCATCGATATGAGAGCCAAATACATAATAAGTTCCATTATCCACTACCACCGATGGATCATGTACCGAGACATTGGTGAGTGCTGGTGCAGTTGCTCCCGGACTAGGTGTAGCCGTTGGTGCCGGAGTAGCCGTCGGATTTGGTGTAGCCGTCGGATTTGGTGTAGCCGTCGGATCTGGTGTAGCCGTCGGATCTGGTGTAGCCGTCGGATCTGGTGTAGCCGTCGGATTTGGTGTAGCCGTTGGATCTGGTGTAGCCGTTGGGGCCGGAGTAGCTGTAACTTCCGGAGCCGAAGTAGCAACAGAACCGCCGTTAGATCCACCGGTACCAGTGGTTGCCGTAGCCGTTGGAGTTGGTGTTTCAAAATGGATTAACTGACTGTACTTGCTATCAAAGATAACCTTACCCGTGCCTTGGATGGTTAGGATATCGTTGAAACCAAGGATTAGATTCTTGATTTCTGTACCTGCCTCTACACGCAGCTTGGCTTTTTGCTTCAGTGTAACTTCAGCAATACTGCCTGCTGTCAGATGGAGTGTAGGCTCTCCCAACGCTTGAAGCTCAACGGAATCAAAGCTTCCTTTCAGCTTGAGGATGGAATCCTTAGGCAGCGTATTCTCAACAATAACCCGGCTGAAACCTGCCCCCGTTAATGCATCTTCCTCTAGTATTGCACTGGAATGTACGCGTACGTTTGGTACGGCACTTGTGCCTCTAGTAACGACTCGCAGCTTGCCGTTATGCTTATCTACTACCATTTCAGCAGCATTGGAGTCGCTTAGTACGACACTGTTTTCACCGCCACCAGAAACGAATACTTTTCCCTTAACAGTGACATTATTCAGTGTGACATCGCCCTCAGCAATACCTTCGGTAAGGTAGAGATTCCCTGAGATTGTGGAGTTTTTCAACTCTACGCCTGGGCTGCTGATAACCATATTCCGAGTGTTAATCCCCGAATAGCTTCCGCTCTTAGGCGTGATTTCTCCGCCAAGCTTCTCAATCATGCGCAGTGCTTCCGCTCTTGTTACAGCCTGAGTTCCTTTAAAGCTGCCGTCAGTGTAACCTTGCAGATAACCTTCACCAAGTAAAGACAATACTGCTTCTTGGCTCCATTCTGGCAAATCAGCAGCATCCTTTGGTGCAGAAGTGCCAACAGATGAGTTGAGTTGGAACAGTCTGTATAACATTACTGCAGCTTCTTGCCGACTTACTTGCTGTGCGGGTCGGAAGGTGCCATCGCTGTATCCTGTTACATATCCTGCAGCGGTTGCTTTTTGGATATCGCTGTAGTAAGCACCTGTCGTGGAAACATCCGTGAAGCCTATATCGGCTTTTTCCTGCAAATTAAAGACCCGATTAACCAGAGTAACCCACTCTGCACGGTTGATTTCTTGATTTGGCTTATATATTCCGTTTCCGTAACCGAGAATCAAGCCCTTATCTACCCAGGTTTGAAAATCTTTTTGTGCCCAGTGGCCGGAATAATCGGCAGTTTGTTGCTGAGTGGATAATGCGACTGCTTTGGAATCGCTTGCAGAAGCAGCAGAAATTAATGGAGCAGGCACTAATAGAGTGAGGGCAAGCAGGGAAGCGGTTAGTTTACCAGTAGTTTTTCTCAAATGTATGTTCCTCCGATTCTAGTGATGTAGAGCTTGTACACGCGTATTTTTCCAATTCCTCCCTTCTTTACTGAAAAAAATGTAAAACGCTTACATAAATAGCTACTAAAAAAACGCTTTCGAATATGAAAATGGTTTTAATTTATGTATTACTAAACCATAACACGGAAAACGTTTTATAATGCTCTCATTTTAAGCATGATATCAGCAAATAGTCAAATAGAAATTTAATGATTTATGAATCTTTTTATATTTTTATAAATTATAAATTCAAAATAGAGGTAAATGATTTAACTACTGGTGATTACTGCTGAAGTGGATAAGAGTGAAATGCAGTGAATGGATGACAAGGCGGGATATATCAGCAAGATAAAGAGAGGGGATAGGGCATAACAGGTGGGGGGGAGCTAAAGAAGAATAGCTAATTAGTTGTTCACCCCCGCAAAAAAACCAGTTTTGCTTAGATCATAAATGAAAAATTTACAGATAGTACAATTTGAAAATAATATCTTGATCATGGTTTCCGAATTTTTTTCCGAAAATCGTTGCTCCTCCTACGTGTTTTGCATCTTCCTTCACTTCGATCCGAAAGGTCCAACGATCACAATTCGTATCTAAATCCTCAATCGAAACCTGAGACAGCGGGTCACCGTCAATGTAAGTTCCATTGTGGTTTGTAATTCTAATCGTTTTTAGCAATCCGTATTGATTGATATTGTGTGGCCACCATTCCGGTGTGAATTTACCTCTAGCATCAGCGAAATCTCCGGGGCTCGTCCAAGTCCCTAATTCCAAGCCATTCAAAGAAAAGGTGATGTCTGAAGGCCATACGTCATTAGCAAAGGGGAATTCGGAAGAAAGCTCTAAGCTAATCTCAAATTGCTGTAGGGTTTCCTCTTTTTTTAGGAAATTAGCGATATTATATTGCACATAACCTTGCGTGAACCAGAGAATCTCTGCGTCCACTCTTTTAGAATCCATGAAATACTTAGGTTCGTCTACTCTGCCGATAAACTCCTTATCCGTAGCAAGTCCGCAAGTAGGTTTCAGATCATAATCGGTATAATGACCAATCGGCACTGATGTCTCGTAGGAGGCAAAAGAGTGAAAGATTTTTTTCGGGAAGTTAATCTCAATATGATCCACCCTAAGGATTGAGATTTTTTGCATTCCTGATTTGCCAGGCACCTTTTCAGTTTTTATGAGCCCTGCATCTTCTAGTTTTTTAATGTGTTTGGTAACGATAGGACTGCTTATTTTAAGTTCTTCTGCCAAATCTTTGATGTTCATCTTATTTTTGGAGAGCAACTGAATAATTTTGATGCGTACTTCACTCGCTAAAGCTTCGTAAACAACAAGAGAGGATTTGTCGATTTCCAACTGCATTTTACCCACTTCTTTCAAAGTTATTTCATATACTGTAAAGTTTATTAATCTATATATAAAGTAACATGAAAGGTAACCGAAGTAAATATAATATCGCTTTCATCTCCGAGAGATGAATCAAAAGGTTAATTAAACGAAAAAAAATTCTGTTAAGTTTATTTAAATGTTATTGACTACGCTTTCACAATGAATGTATACTAATCTCAAGTTAATCGTTTTCAAAGAAAGTGAACATGAATGGTTATCTTAACATTACAGCTGCAGGGGGAGAGAGTAATGAAAAAGAAATTTGGAGTTTTATTAGCAACGGTTCTAACATTATCGACAGTTTTGGCAGGATGCGGTGGTAAAGATGATAGTAAGACGATTACGTTCTGGACACCGCTGACCGGTGATGACGGTGCTTATATGGATCAAATTGTTAAAAACTACAATGCAACGAATCCCGAAATCAAAGTAAAACATGTTATTACGGCTGATATGTACACAAAAATTTCTACAGTTTTGGCATCTAGCAAAGGTGTTCCTGATTTAGCAATTATCCACGCTGACCGTGTTCCTGGGTTTGTTAAACAAGGTGTACTGGAATCCATGCAAGATACCGTATTGCCAGCACAACCTGAACTGAAAGCTGAAAATTACTTACCACAAGCTTGGAACACTGGTAATATCGATGGAACTCAATACACAGTTCCTCTTGATATTCATAGTAACGTAATGTATTACAATAAAGATTTGCTGAAAAAATATAACGCTGAATCCTTCTTGGATGATAACGTTGTTACTATTGATGAAATGCTTTCCTTACAAGGTAAATTGGATGAAGGCGATTACGTAGTTAATGATGCCTTGCTGGGCTGGGTTATCTTGGCTCAAATTCAAGATTTGGGCGGGGATATCCAAGTCGATGGAAAACCGGCTGTTAATACCCCTGTATTTAAACAAGCGTTTGAAAATGTTAAGAAAATCGCTGATGCTGGCCTGATGACTCCATTTGGTGAAGACGGTTACTTGATGTTCCAATCTCAAAATGTACTTTTCTCGACAGACGGAACTTGGAGTTCTACAGCACATGCTGGGGTTGAAGGCTTGAACTTTGGCGTGACCAATGTTTATTCTCCTACTCCTGATAAATTCACCAACAGATCTTCTTCTCACTTGTTCGCTATGTTGAAAAATGATAAGAGAACAGACGAAAAAGAAGTGGGTATTGCTAACTTCTTGGAATATGTTCGTACGAATTCGATGGAATGGGCAAAAGCTGGACAAAACGTAGCAAGTAACGTAGTTAACCAAAGCCCTGAGTACAAAGACTTTATGCAATCCTTCTTTACATCTGATGAAAAAGAAATCGAATCCCTATACATTTACACCTATGAATACTACCCATACATTGCGGAAGCTGTAGATACTTACTGTGCGGATATCGTGCGTGGCAACGTTGATATTGATGAGACTTTGGCAACGATGCAAAAATTTGTTGAAGATAAAATTGCGGAAAGCAGCAGTGCAGCAAAATAAAGCAAAATAGAATAGATTGTACGAAGTAATGTGCCATGTTATGGTGCATTACTTTGTGCAAAAGGAGAAATGAATTCCTATGAAAAAGAAAATCAATTGGGCACCTGCTTTCTTTGTAGGTCCGCATGTCATTTTGTTTGCTGTCTTCATTTTAGTGCCAACGATTTATGGGATTTATGCTTCATTTACAAAATGGAATTTAATGAGTGATCCGGTATGGGTAGGCTTTGATAACTATAAGGCTATTCTTTTTGACAACAGTTCAACCTTTCATACTCAATTTTTCAGAGGTCTAAAAAATACACTGATTTTCGTTGCTATGTCTGTTCCGTTGCTGATTATTATTCCATTAATGGTCGCGGTGGCGTTGGAACATAAAAAAGTTAAAATGAAGAGCTTAATTCAATCTATTCTTTATATTCCTGGCTTGATTTCAATTTCTGCGGCAGCACTGATTTGGCTGTTGATCTTTAATAAGCAACTTGGGATCACTGGTAATCTATTTGGATCACAAATTGCTTGGCCTGCAAATCAACCCTATGCGTGGATTATTATCATTGTAATTACTTTATGGGGTGGTATTGGGGGCAACATGATTATCTATCGTGCTTCCTTAAGTGGCGTTTCTCAAGAGTTATATGAATCGGCTGAGCTCGATGGTGCGGGTTCTATTAAAAAATTCACTAGTATTACCTTGCCATCTATTCGTTTTCCATTAATTTATACCTTTGTTATGACAACTGCGGGTGCCTTTAATGTATTCGGCCAACCGTTAATGATGACCGATGGCGGACCTCGACAAAGTACACACGTTCTAATGATGTATATTCGTCAATTAGCTTTCGGTAACGGTGAGTCCATCGCCGGGATGGCATCAGCTATGGCAGTTTTACTGGGATTAGTTATTTTGGTGATCTCAGCGCTGCAATATTTTGTAATGAACCGAAATGCTTCATAGGTTCGCAGAAACTAATTGACTAACAAGGAAATGGAAAAGGTAGGTGTACTAAAATGTCAAACCAGGCAGTAAATCCAGTTGTAAATACAACAGGCAAAATAAAAGGCTCCTCCAGTGTAAGTATTTCAAAATATATTTCCTATATATTTCTAGGTATCCTATGTGTGATTTGGATCATTCCTGTTATATTCGGGATTTCCACCTCATTTAGATCACAAACGGAAGTAGTATCCTCGGGCTTTAGACTATTTCCTAAAGAGTGGGTCTTTGAGAACTACGTTACAATCCTAAACAATACCTCTACAGCTCCAATTCTACGTTGGTTAGGTAACTCATTGTTTATTGCCACATCTCACACCATTCTGGTTGTTATTGTTATTTCGATTACAGGTTTTGGTTACACCCGTATTAAGTTTAAAGGAAGAGACACATTGTTCTTCACTTTGCTGGGGATCTCCTTCTTTCCGGGTGTTGTTAACTTGATTCCTTCTTATAAAATCATTGACTCCTTTGGTTGGGTGAATACTTCCTGGGCTATGATTATCCCTGGTCTTGCGGGTATGGGTAATATCTTCTTGGTCAGACAGTTTATGAACGGTATCCCAAAAGAATTAGATGAATCGGCTAAAGTTGATGGTGCTAGTGACTTTAGAATTTTCGCGCAAATTATATTGCCGTTAGTTAAACCAATATTGATTGTTTGCGGATTGTTCTCCTTTACTGGATCTTGGAATGACTTCCTCTGGCCGGTTATTGTGTACACAGATGTAGACAAAATGCCAATTACCGCTGGTTTGCTCTTATTGCAAGACATCTACGGAAACTATCGTATGATCGGACAATTAATGGGCTCGGCAATCATGGCGATTATTCCAACATTGCTGCTATTCGTTTTTGCACAAAAATACTTCGTTCAATCCATCAACCTGAATTCGGGTATCAAAGGTTAGATCGAATGAACTTAAACTTAAATACACCTTGACTTCTTATAAGGAAGGGTGTGTTTTGGTGACCTGCAAATATAAAAAAAGAGATAAATATAGGAGTTGTCATTGTGAGAGAATTTAATGTGAAAAATCCACTAGTTGAGCAACGAGCAGATCCTTGGATCTATAAACATACTGACGGGTACTACTATTTCATAGCTTCAGTTCCGGAGTTCGATAGAATTGAGCTTCGCCGTTCTGAATCTATTCAAGGATTGGCTGAGGCTGAAGGAAAGACCATTTGGGTTAAGCATGAAACGGGTTTGATGAGTGCTAATATTTGGGCGCCAGAGATTCATTATATTGATGGAAAATGGTACGTGTATTATGCAGCTGCACATACCTCTGATACGAAAGATGGTTTATTTGATCATCGCATGTTTGCACTAGAAAATTCATCCGCAAATCCTTTAGAGGGTGAATGGGTGGAAAAGGGTCAAATAAAAACAAAATGGGAATCTTTTGCCTTGGATGCAACAACTTTTGAGCATAAAGGAGTTAGATATTACGTTTGGGCACAAAAAGATCCTGCTATCCCTGGCAATTCAAATATTTATATTTCCGAAATGGAGAACCCTTGGACACTAAAAGGCGAGCAGGTGTGCATCACCACTCCTGAATATGATTGGGAAAAAATCGGATTTTTGGTGAATGAAGGCGCGGCAATCCTTAAGCGTAATGGACGCATTTTCATGACTTTCTCAGCTAGTGCAACAGATCACAACTATTGTATGGGATTGTTGACTGCTGATGAGAATAGTGATTTGATGGATCCAAAATCATGGGTCAAGACACCTGAACCTGTGTTTACGACTTCTGAGGAAAACGGCCAATATGGTCCGGGACATAATAGCTTCACTGTCTCTGAGGATGGCACACAGGATATCCTTGTTTTCCATGCTAGAAGCTATAAGGAAATTGTCGGTGATCCGCTTTACGATCCGAATCGTCACGCACGTGTGCAAGTAATCCAGTGGAATGAAGACGGAACGCCAAACTTTGGTGTACCTAGACCGGATACGAAATAAAAAGGGATTTGTCGCATAAAACAACAGAGCAATGATTCTCCCAGAGGTGGAGAAACACTGCTCTGTTGTTTTTTATAAGAGTCATAGTTATAACCCTCCTGAGGCTTATGGACTCAGCTGACGCTATTTGCAAGTTTTTGGCCATTTGAGCAAGGTTGCGGACCCCAGTGCAGCTATTCCTTTAGAAAAGGTTCATTTTTGCTGTTCTTCAAGCCAATAACGACTTTAGGGTCCGTTAGGTACGCAAATTTGTGATAAAGTTGCATTTAAGGTCAACGGTGTCCGATAGTTGCTTCGGGAATGCGTAAAAGCGAGTTGATCAAATGAGGTACTCTTATAATGGAAGCTCCCGTCTTCTGAACAGCTCTACTCCCAAGGAAAAGGTGAACACTCCGATCAACAGCAGCCAACTGGAGACCTGAATTATCTCCACGTTGCCCTGAACGATTTCCCCGGGTTGATAGAAGGAGAATAAGGTTAGGAAACGCAGTCCTTCCAGTTTGTCGCTTATTTTACCGAGTAGATCCAGAGTGAAAAATCCGAAGGCGATGGCGCCGGAAATTCCGAGCGCTTTTTTCTCGTCATTACATACAGAGGACACGAGAAAGGTAAGGCCGCCTACGGCAAAAAACAATAAAAACGCCACGGTATTCAGCTGAGCGAAGCGACCACTGTTAAAGTCATATTCACTGCCAAGGAACCATGCTTTACCTAATAATCCGGCGAGGGTGGTTACACCCATAATTAAGAGTAATGCTGTAGTGAGAACAAGTGCCTGCGTGGTAGCGACTTTTCTCCGTGTAGTTGGGGCTATGAGCAGATAGGCCATGGAACCGCGATCCACGAGTCGAGCCATAAGCTGCGTTGACATTTGCACACAAACTATGGAAAGAATCAGAACTAGTATAAGTCCATAATATTCTCCGGAGATAAAAGCTTCAGCACTGGTAAATCCGCTATTTAATCCAAAGGCTTTACCCACACCCTCTGGCATCGCCTTAATAAGGTCATCAATTGCTTGTGTGCTCCCCGCAATCCCAGGATAAAGCCAGATCATAAACAGAATATAGAAGGCAGAACCAAAGGTGTAATTCAATATTCCTTTCAGGTTCACTCGCATCATTTCCTTATAGAGCGGAAGATTCATTACACTACCCCCTCGCGGTCATAATAGTCCATGAAGATGTCCTCCAGATTTTGCGTGAATACGTCGATGCTGCGGATATTGTATTTTCCAGTTTCCCGGATGAATCGGTCATAATTGCCCTGCACAGCTATGCGGACCCTATTTCCCTCGTGAGCTTCCACTTGTAGGCCGGAGGCGGCAAAATTCACTGCATCTTCACTATTCGCAAAAATGACCTCAAACAGCTTCCGTTGCATCGATTGCAGTTCATGAATATTTTTTACGGTGATAATCCGTCCGTCTTTAATAATTGCGGCGCGGTCACAGGTGCGTTCAATTTCTTGAAAGCTGTGTGAGGACATGAGAAAGGTGGTTCCGGCTGATTTTTCTTCCAGTACCAGATCAATAAATACCTTTTGCATGAGCGGGTCGAGACCCGAGGTAGGTTCATCCAGAATAATAACGTCAGGACTGTGCATAAAAGCAGCGACGATTCCGACCTTTTGCTTCATTCCCTTTGACATTTTTCGGATCGGAGTGGTGGCATCAAATTGCAAACGTTCAATCAGCTGCTCGCGTTTGGTAGTATTTTTGATTCCCTGCATGGCTGAGATAAATTTAAGGAAAGAAAGACCCGTCATCCCATCAAAAAAGTTGATTTCACCGGGTAAGTAGCCAATATGCTTCTGGACTGTCCCTTGTGCCTTCCATACATCAAGCCCATGGATACTCGCATGCCCTTGATCTGGTTTCATAAAACCCATGATATGCCGTATGGTCGTCGATTTACCCGCACCGTTAGGACCCAGAAATCCAAAAACCTCGCCTTTATTTACGGTAAATGTTACATCTTCGATTCCTTTGCCATTCGAAAATCGTTTAGTTAAGCCTTCTACTACCAGCATGCTGCCACCCCCGCCGCAAAATAATGAACTATTATGAATCAGATATTTCATATGTTATATTATTCCTAGTGGTTAATGAAGTCAATATAATTATGAAATAATTGAAATGAAATATTTCATTAAATTTGAATATGCATACTTAATAACGAAGTTAGGGTGGAAGCTATGAATGGATTTGAAAAGAGAGCAGCACAGATTAAACTCAAAATTATGAAAACTACCATGGAGATGCTCAAGAACTGGGAACCGAAACGTCTACGGATCGCTGATATTGCGAAAGAAGCAGGGGTCTCTCAGGTGACGATTTATAATTATTTTGGCAGCAAGGAAGCGCTGCTTAGTGAGTCTTTTAAGGACTTTGTTCAGAAGGAAATTCAGAAATTTGAAGATTACATTTATCAAGAGCATTCTCTAAAGGAGATTATGGGTTACATTCTAACCATGGAGAGGGAAACTTACAGCGGTTTATCTCCCGCAACTGTGAAGGAGCTTATGGTTGAGGATCAAGAAATGTTCCATTATATTGAGGAACGATATGCGAATGACATTTTGCCGGTGCTGGTGAAGATGGTCGAGGATGGGAAAGCGCGGGGAGAAATCTCAAATAAAGTATCCACCAAAGGGATACTTTCACTAATGGGGATGTATATGCGTAATGCAGGTGAACTTCTAGACGAAGCTAGCAAACAGGAAGATATGGATGCCTTCATCGAGGAAGCCATCCATATTTTCTTCTATGGCATTTGCGGGAAAGAGTAAGGGGAGCTTGAGCTGCGAGAGCATCACCCTTAATTGATCAGGTGAACAGCGGATTTCCATTCATGCCGACCCAAAGAGCGGATTGTTCAAGCTGGGCAGCAAGCTGAAGCAACAAATCTTCACGGCCTTTGTTCGCCATGACTTGAACGCCTAGCGGCAGGCCAGTTGCTGACTTATGGACGGGCACACTCATTGCAGGCTGGCCTGTCAGATTTGCGAGCTGGGTGAACGGTGTATAGGTTAGGCTTGGCTCAAACATCTCGTAAATTAAGCGGCTCTGTTCTTCTTTTGGCAATTCATTTACGTGCAGCAGCTTTGCTATCTCTGCAGGTTTATGCGTTAATTCACCAATTTTGGGAGCAGAGTTTGCATTCGTAGGTGTTATATATAAGTCGTAATGATTAAACAGTTCCGCCATTTGGGCGGCTGCAACGTCCCATTCATCCAGACTATGTACGAATTCGGCCGCTGAAACATTTTTTCCAGTCTCACCAAGGACCCACGTAATGATATCGACATCGTCAGCAGTTATGGAACGTCCCATATTTCTCTCCAGGGAGACGAACATCGCTGCTACCTCTCCGGCATTCATCGTATAGTAGTTCTCCATCAGTCTTGTGCCATTCACAGGACTTTCTGTTTCTTCAACCCCATGTCCTTCAGCTTCGAGCCAGTTCACGGTTTTGAGAACAGCATTTACGGCCTCTTCAGAGACAGGCGTACCTACTGGGGAAGCCGTCGTAAATCCAATTCGTAGTTTACGTTGCGTAGGCTTAAACAGGTCATCCAGATATACGCCCGGGTATAACGGGGTCTGGAAGGCGGCTTCTGGCTGCACAACCTGCAGCAGATCTAACATAGCAGCGCTATCGCGAACGGACCGGGTTAAGGCAAAATCAATAGAAGCCCCTTGCCATTGACGGCCGACTCCGGGTCCTACTGGTGTGCGCCCGCGCGTGGGTTTAAGTCCGAATAGGCCTGTGAATGAGGCGGGAATACGGATGGACCCACCACCATCACTGGCTCCCGCTACTGGAACAATACCAGAAGCTACAGCCGCTGCGGCTCCGCCACTTGAACCTCCAGGAGAATATTCGTGATTCCAAGGATTACGAGCAGGGCCATGGAGGACATTCTCTGTAATGTTTTTTAAGCCGAACTCGGGTGTATTCGTATGGCCAAGTGGAATAAAGCCGGCTTTCCTAATTCGTGCAACATAATTTGAATCCCACCGTGCGACATTGTTCTTCATCAGCATAGCCCCACAAGTGATGGGCTCGCCAGCGATAGATTGGGAAATATCTTTTAATAGAAACGGAACGCCAGCAAACGGCCGAGTGTTATCCTGAACAGGCATCTCGTCGGCTTCTCTAAGAGCAGCTTCACGACGGGTGCGCACCACCGCATTTATGACCGGATTGATCTCATCTAACCGAGCGAAGGCGGCTTCGACCAGCTCACGAGGTGAAATTTCACGTGCTTTGACAAGTGAAGCAAGTCCTAGAGCGTCATAGGTAGAGTAAGAAAAGGACAAATTAGATACCCACTTTCAATTTAGGATGATTATTATATTATACATCCCATTAGTTATTTTTTGAAAATGGGTAATCTGACATCTATCAATTCTTTTTTACGTCATATTAGGCTATACTTAGTGTTAAATGATTTTATGGGGTGTACTGATGAACGAAGAGAAATATCAGAATGTGGATGGATTAATGGAGGCTTTCCAACAATTCGCTAGAATGAACTGGCGTAAAACCACGATTTGGGGCTTGAAGCCAAGTGAGGTCCGGATGTTGGTTTCTTTAAAGCTTGGTAAAGAACGGGAAGGGAAGAAGGGACAGACGGTTTCGGAAATTAGCAAGTTTCTGAAAGTCACCTCTCCTACGGTTACCCAAATGCTCAATAGTCTGATTGCACAAGGATATGTGGTGCGTACTTCTGATGCACAGGATCGCCGAGTTAGTGAGATCACGCTTACGGAAAAAGGGGAGCATCTGGCTGAGATGGCTGTAACGAAATCCCGGAATACCTTTAAAGGTATGATTGATTACATGGGCAAAGAACAGACGGATACGTTAATGGAGCTGTTAAACGGAGTCTATGTTTACTTCGAAGAATTGAATGATCAACCAAACGAATCCTAGCCCTTCCTATAAAAAAAGAGATGCCGCACAGCCTAAGCTGTTACGGACATCTCTAATGTAAGGTTATTTGCGATTAATGTGCAGCAGGCACAGATTTTTCGAGTTTTTTACTCCCGTTTTTATCCTCTGCGTGTGTCTCCATTTTTTTCTCTCCACTACGTAATGGAATCTCTTTAAGGAACAGAACGAGCAGTGCTGCGATAACTAACAGCGCCGTACCACTTAAGAACACAACTGTCAGGGAATCGCTTAGTGCGTTCCGCAGCATCTCAATCAATTGATTGAAGAGCGGCTGGATTTGCTCTGGCAGTGTTGCATGCAATTCTTTAAGCTTAGGCTGATCTAGCAGCATTTGAGGATTCATAAAGGCAGAAAGCTGTTTAGCGGATTCAGGATCAAGTTTGGATAAATCCGGACCTTTGCCAGAGGACACCGCTGCCTCTAATTTTTTGGTTAATGAGGAGTTCATAATGGTACCCATGA
Source organism: Paenibacillus sp. FSL R10-2778 (assembly GCF_038593035.1). Taxonomy (NCBI): domain Bacteria; kingdom Bacillati; phylum Bacillota; class Bacilli; order Caryophanales; family Paenibacillaceae; genus Paenibacillus; species Paenibacillus sp. FSL R10-2778. The sequence continues at coordinate 1,806,992 of NZ_CP151956.1, forward strand.
TGGCAATACCTATGGTTCCACCTAAATTACGGAATAAAGTATTTGTAGCAGTAGCAACACCTAGCATTGAAGGTGCTACAGCATTTTGTACGGTTAGTGTAAATACAGGCATCGATAGTCCTAACCCAACCCCGAAGATAATCATGCTGACTACAGCCGTAGCAATGTTACTCATAAAGGCCATTAATATCATGGCTACAACCATGAATGGCATCCCCATTAGAGCATAACGTTTATATTTTCCTGTTTTGGAGATCCATCTTCCCACTAAAGTACTTAGTACAATCATAGTAAGTGACATTGGCATATTGATGAAACCAGATTTAGTTGGGGAGACACCCTCTACCCCTTGCACGAAGAAAGGCAGGTAGATCATTGCGCCCATCATACCGGCATTCATCAGGAAGCCGACAATCATTGAGATGGATACGATGGAATTTTTAAATAAGGATAATGGCAATACTGGGCTTTTAGCTTTACGTTCAATCAGAATCAGGATAATCAGACCCAGAATGGAAGCCCCAAACAAGCCGAGAATCTCCGGAGAACCCCAGTCATATTTTGTTCCTGCCCATGAAAAGCCGAGCAAGAGCGCAACAATGGTCAGGGAAAGGAAAATGGAGCCTAAGTAGTCGATGGTCTCAGATGTAGAACGCGTGGTTTTAGGGAACATTTTCAAAATCATAAAGAAGGCCACGATCCCGAAAGGTAAGAAGATCCAGAAAATCCATTTCCAAGCCATGTGATCTACCATGAATCCGCCAAGGGTAGGACCAATTACGCTGGAGAAACCAAATATTGCCATCATAATTCCAGTCCACTTGGCTCTCTCTCTTGGAGCGAACAAATCACCTACAGCGGTTACGGTGGCCGACATTAGAATCCCGCCGCCTAGACCTTGAATCCCGCGATAAGTGATCATTTGAAAAATGTTGGTCGACAATCCGGATAGGAAAGCACCTATAATAAAAATGACAATCCCTGATAACAGGAAGGGCTTTCTTCCGTAAATATCGGATAATTTACCGACAAGTACGGTGGCGATGGTTGAGGTGAGCATATAGATGGTAATTACCCAGGTATAATGTTCAATACCTCCAAGCATCGCAATAATTCGGGGCATTGCTGTGCCCACAATCGTCTGGTTGATTGCTGCGAAAAACATAGCCGCCATTAAAGCAATCATAATTGTAACTTTCTTTTTCTGAGTGAGATGCTCCAGAGCAGTTCCTCTCCTTTAACTTCTATATATTGTAGTTTGGGAATTCATGTCGTAATAATTAGGTAGCCAAACTATCATTTATGTATAATACACAAATTCATCAATTAGCACAACAGGTTAATTATTAAATTTTAATTTAAAGAGAATTTGAATTTGACTTGATTTTTTGGGAATAGGTAAGTAATCTAATTAGATTGAGGTATATTGGAGGTGCCCTATGGATACCCATGACAATCAAGAGCAGAAGCTGATCATAGCCCTTGAAAATATAAAGCGTCTGACTGCTCGCCCCTACTCGATTGATGTAGTATCGTATAGAGAGTTTGTTATGATGTACGTCATTCACACTGTTATGAAGCAAAAGAAAGCCACTGAAGGTGACAAACAGCACCGGGGAGTTATGATTTCTAAATTAAGTGACCTGCTCCAGATAAGTAGACCTACTGCCACGCAAATGGCAAATACTTTGGAGGAAAAAGGTTACGTAGTGCGTACAACATCCGATACAGATCGTCGGGTCGTATATATCTGTCTGAGTGAGCTTGGAGAGCAGATTTATAGCAGGCAGATGGCATCCTATTCCGGTATTTTGAGTGAAATCACGCAAAAGGTCGGTAAGGAAGAGATCGACCAGCTGATCTTTTTGTGCGATCGTTTTCAAGAAGCGGTGCATGAGGTCAGAAGCCGTCATTTTTTTCCACAGTCGGATGAGGAGCCATTAGTTATAGATTCAGTATAGAAAGCCCAACATCAAAAGATATTCCTGCAGACCTGCGGGAACATCTTTTTTTGCATCTTAGAGCAAGGAGTGATTATCATCAGAATATTAGCAATTAGTGACATTCACGGAAGTTATGTAGAATTCAATGCCCTATTATCAAAAGTGAATTATCGCCCGTCGGAGGATAAGCTTATTTTAATGGGAGATTATGTGGATAGAGGTCTGGACAGTAAAGGAATTGTGGAGCAAGTGATGACTCTGCAGCAAGAATGTGGAGCTATAGTTCTCAAAGGAAATCACGATAAAATGGCTTGCGATGCGCTCACCAGCGATGATGATAAATTGGATACCCATTGGCTAACTAACGGCGGATTTCATACACTGATGAGTTATTGCGAGGCGGGCTACGAAGGATTGCAGAAGGATTTTGGCTGGAAGGATTATATGCAGCTAAAAGAAAAAATTAGGCGGGACTATAGACATCATATAGACTTTCTGAGCACATTGCCGCTTTATCATGAGACGGAAGAACATATTTTTGTTCATGCAGGCATTAATCCATTAATAGAGGATTGGAAGCAGCAGGACCCTTATGATTTTATCTGGATTAGAGAACCCTTTTATAAGAATCCGGTAGTTAGCACTAACAAAACGGTTGTTTTCGGTCATACTTCGACGATGGATCTGCATGATTCAGAAGAAATCTGGTTTAGTCCACTGGGAGATAAAATTGGCATAGATGGCGGCTGTGCATATGGCCAACGACTAAATTGCTTGGAGATTTCCGCAGGGAAATACATAACGCATTTTGTTCGGAATGGTGAGACGCTTTGAGCGTTCTCCCATTTTTTTTAGAATAGTAATGAATTAAACGTTAACTATGTATAAAATAAAGATAGGAGGGGTGCAAATAGGTGAATGCGAACAGCAAATATCATATCCTCATGCAAGGGGCCGTCAGCAAGAATGTGAGCGAAACCTGTAAGGAGTTTGGCATTTCCCGGACGATCTATTATAAGTGGTCTAAAGCTTATCAACAACATGGAATGGATGGACTTGGGGAGAAGAAAAGAAAGCCGGTAATGCCTAATAAAGTAGATAAGAGAACGGAAAGATTGATCTTGGAGTACGTCGCCAGATTTCCTGAGGATGGGCCTAAACGCATCTTTTATGAACTGCAAGATGAAGGTATGCAAATAGGGGAATCCGGTATTTATAATGTACTACGTCGAAACGGACTAAATAAACGAATAGAACGTGAAGCTTACGCCAATCAAATCAAAGCAAAGAAGAGGAATGGCGCACAATCCACTCACACTAAAGGATTTAAAGAGAAACGGAAAATACTAGATTATAAGATGAAGAATCCGATAAATGCTCATCCCGGGTATATGTGTCAGCAGAGTATTAGCTATTTGGGAGTTTTCCCGAGGGTCGGAAAGGTATATCAATATGTAATTTATGATGCCTACTCCAGACTAGGTCTAGTTAAGCTATACAATCGGAAATCTACCATTCATTTTATAGATTTTATGCATCTGAAAGTTCTCCCATTGATGAAGACATTAGATTTTCATATCGATAATCTGGTTACGAACAAAAGCCGTGAATTCATTACGAACTGGGACAGAGGAAAACATAAATATAGTGAATTTTTACATAAGAACAATATTAATCAAGTCGCTATAACGGTAGACCAAACAGAGATATTTCAGCCCTTGCAGCAATTTGCGGCGGTGTTGACCAAAGAATTCTACCAGCAGGCTTGGGTAGATGATACGATAGATTCTTTTGAAATTTTAGAAAAGCGCTTACATGAATACTTGAGAACCTACAACTTCAACAGGCAAATTACAGACGGACCTAATCAAGGTAAAATACCATCGGATGTCGCACTTGCCTATACGGGACAACGAGAAACTTTGCCATTATGGTTATTTACAAGGAGATAACGGATGATGACAAACACGAAGAATAAAGACCGAATTGGAATCATCGGTGCAGGGATTTCTGGGGTTACGGCTGCTTATGAATTAGCGAAAAAAGGATATACCAACATTACCCTCATGGAGAAGTCGGATAGAGTAGGAGGAAAGTGTCATTCTATTGAGTACAAAGGAAAAAGTTATGAAATGGGGACGCTAATCGGCCTGCCTACCTATAAACATACGATGGATTTTATGAGAGATTTTGATCTTATGGATAGGGGACCATTGTTAGAACGTGGATTTTTTGATAATAATGGGAGAAAAACTTCACAAATTCCCATGGAGCAGATAGAGGCGTTTACACAAGAATTCAAACGATTGCCGGATATTCTAAAACGCTATGAGTCTCTCCAAGAACCGGGTTTTCTCCACTTACCGCCAGATTTATGTCAGCCATTTTCGCAGTGGTGTGTAGAGAATAAGCTGTCTGTCCTTGAGCAGGTCTACATGCATTATTTTAATACTTTTGGATTCGGTGGTATCCATAATGTGCCCGCTGCATATGTGCTGAAATTTCTAAGCTATGATAATCTGTTGTCGTTTATTGAAATTACTCATATGATAACCTGGCCTAAGGGTGTTACTGAGCTGATTAGACGAATGGCCGACCAAGTGAACGATCTACGCCTGACTTGTGAAGTGCTTTTTATGGAGCAAGAACAAGATGGGCAGGTTCGAGTAGAGACGAGTCAGGACATCTTTTATTTTGACAAGGTCATTTATACAGCAGCTTTAGAGCAAATGGGCGATACAGTTAGCCTGTCAAGTGAGGACAAAACTTTATTAGCGAATATAACCTATGAATGGTTTAGGGTATATGCGTATAGAGTGAAGGGGTTGCCGGAGCTTTCTGGCTATATCCCCCGGAATATGTACCCTGAACGTAAAGGGCATATGATGGCATGGTACTATCGGTGGGCAGATATGGGAACTACGGATCTAGTTACGGTTTATGTAGCAGAGAATGAAGCTATGACTGATCTGGAAATGCGAGAGACGGTAGAAAATAAACTTCGCGAGCTGGGCGGAGAGAGCATTCGACTATATATGATGAAGCGTTGGAGGCATTTCCCACATGTGGATTCTAATGCGCTACATGAGGGATTTTATGAACGGGTTGATCAGATGCAGGGGAAAAACAATATCTATTTAGCTGGAGAAATCATGAACTTCCCTACACTTGAGAATTGTATTATATACGCGAAACACTTGGTTGAACGATTCTTTTGAATAACATTAATGAGGAACCTTGTCCACAAAGAAATTTGTCGACAAGGTTTTTTTACATTCAAGTTAGGTTTGCAGTATATAGTTCTATAGACATGTATTCTAATAGATTTCTCAGAAGAAAGGTAGAAAGTTTGGCGAATTCTAGTGCTAGGGTTGTGTAAACTCAACTTGAAATGAAACTAAAAAAACACTGATAAATCAACGTTTTAAGCGATTTGATCGTTTAAAGAGGGATAGGCTATATTGGACCTGAGACACAGATTACATACACCAACCTACAAGGAGGAGTAAAACATGTTTTTATTCGAATCGATTCCCTGGTACTCTGCGCTAATGTGGTTAGTAGTACTAGCAGGATTAATGTTTGTAAATGAAATCGCACGGAAGAGCAAGTGGTTCTCAATCATTCTGTTTATAGTTGTCCCTATTGTTCTTACCATAGCGGTTTGGCCAAATACGGCAGGAGAAGGCTCCAGTACTGGAACATGGTTTCACTGGGTAAAAGTATATTCTGCTTTGGCAGGATGTATAGGGTTTATGGCTATCCGTTATGTTAAAGGATGGGACAAAAATAAATATATATTAATGTTCCCGGCTATTATCCTTGCAGTTAACATTCTTGAAGCAGTTATTCGTGATTTCCAAGTGTACAGCTTGCAAGGTATGGTGGATGGCGTAATGATGGTAGGTGGTCCTTGGAACATTATGAACGGGATCGCAGGTATTCTGAACATTATTACGATTTCTGGTTGGATGGGTATTGTGATCAGTAAAGATAAGAGTAAAGATATGTTGTGGCCTGACCAGCTTTGGTTCTGGATCATTGCTTATGACATTTGGAACTTTGCCTATGTATATAATGCAGTTTCTGACCATTCCTTCTATGCAGGTGCAGCATTGTTGATCTCTTGTACTATCCCGGCGTTCTTCTTTAAAAAAGGGGCATGGCTGCAGCATCGTGCACAGACTTTGGCGATTTGGATGATGTTTACGATGTCGTTCCCGGCGTTTGTTGGCGAGTCAAAGTTCTCTGTACAATCCTCTCATAGTGAAACCGCTCTGTGGATAGTAAGTGCATTATCTTTAGCTGCTAATATTGCAGTGTTTGGTTATCATTTCTATAAAATCATCAAGCATAAACGCAATCCGCTTAAAGAGGAAGTTTATACGGATTTAGCTGCTTATAAAGCTATTGCAGAGGGTGCGAATTAATAGAGACATTATAGTAATAGTGATAGAAGTTCCTCCTGCTTAAAGGGGGGAACTTCTTTTTGTGAATAATTAAAGTTCTAATTATCAGAGCCCCATATCCGCCCGCTGCTGCGCACGAAATGTTTTCCTTTTTATACAAAGCAAAAGACAAGTCAGTAATAAGACACATAATAAAGTTGCCGTATACGTGAAATTGCTGTTCCAAAACACTATCTGAATATTCATTAATGAGTGAACGCCGATCACGAAAAATAAATTTCGGGTTAAGATATAGAGTAGAGCGAATATAATTCCTAGAATTAGAAGCATGATAAAATCATAAACAAACTCCATTCCAACTAATCCTGAGTAAATCCGGTTTGGGATATGTATGGCGGCAAAGATCGATTGTGAAATCAGCATTGCAGAGATCATCCGTGTAGTTTTGTTGTTGATTTTTTTTAAGTATAGATAGATTTGAACGAGCAGGAAGCCGCGAAATAAGATTTCTTCCAATAAAGCATTTCCGAAGACTTGACCTAGAATTTCACCGAAAACTAAATTTGAATGGCTGAAGATAGCATTGTTAAGTGTTAGCTCTGAGTGATTCAAGTGTACCATACACAAATCTACTATATTTATAGCGAGCCAAAACAGAAAGGTACCCAGCAGTCCGGCTCGTAATTTTTCTATTTTTAACCCAAAATCCCGGGGCGAAACTTTAGCTATCAGAATCAAAAAAATAATTACTTCTAAGAGAAGCCCAACTAGATTGGCGGCTAACGTTTCATTGATCCAGTGGTTTGTGTTTTTGGCAATAAAACTTAAATATCCATGCTCAAAAAGGATGAGATTAACCGCAAGAGTAAAGATAATATGAATAAAAATGAGGCTCGCTATAAAAAGGTAGTGTGTAGGCTTTGCTTCAAAAATCGATGATGGATTGAACTCCTTGGAGTGAAGCATCGACGGCAGTCCTCCTGATACAAAATATTCCAAATTAACCTTAGATTTCACTATATCCTTTTTGAGGCCAAGTTTACTGTTACAAAAATCATGTGTTATTCTTCACATTCGCCCATCCCCAGATTGACAGAAGCAAGGGCACTGGCTATACTTGAAATGTTAAAATGCAAATCGGACAAATCGTTGATGAAAATGAAGTACACCGGAGGATGGCTTGATCAGAGAAAAGGTTCCTTTACGAAACGTTTCGTAATGGCTGTGAGAACCTTGAAGACAGGCCGGTGGAAAGCTAATTTCGGAGTGTGAGATCAATGCTCACCGGGGGCGCCCGTTATCAGCCGCGACAAGGCGATCGTCTGCAATTGTCCCATTAGTGGGGTCAAGGCGATAACCAGGGTGGTACCGCGATATTAATCGTCCCTGAATTATTCAGGGGCGTTTTTTTTGTTTTTATTTTTTAGGTATTTTGTAATTTCCGGTGTAAATGCCGAAGTAAAAAGATGAGACGGGAGCTGTAAATGATGAAAGCAAGTGAAATTCGTTCCAAATGGCTTAAATTTTTTGAAAGTAAAGGTCACAAGATTGAACCAAGTGCGTCCCTCGTTCCTCACAACGATCCTTCGCTTCTGTGGATCAATGCGGGTATGGCACCTTTGAAAGTGTACTTCGATGGCCGGGAGGTTCCAGAAAATCCGCGCCTGACTAACTCACAAAAATGTATTCGTACCAATGATATCGAGAATGTGGGTAAGACACGCCGTCACCATACATTTTTCGAGATGCTGGGTAACTTCTCCATCGGCGATTATTTCAAAGAAGAAGCTATCACATGGGCTTGGGAGTTCCTAACCGGCAAAGAGTGGATCGGCTTTGACCCGGAACGTATTTCCGTAACGGTGTACGCAGAGGATGAAGAGGCATTTAAGCTGTGGAATGAAAAGGTTGGCCTGCCTGCTGAACGCATCATTAAGCTGGGCGACGATAATTTCTGGGATATTGGCGAAGGCCCATGCGGTCCTTGCTCGGAAATCTTTTATGACCGTGGTGAAGCTTACGGCAGTGATATGAGCGATCCGGAAATGTATCCAGGTGGAGAAAATGAACGCTGGTTAGAAGTATGGAACCTGGTGTTCTCACAATTCAACCATAACAAGGATGGCAGCTATACGCCGCTTCCGAATAAAAACATTGATACAGGGGCTGGCTTGGAGCGTTTTGCATCCATTCTACAGGATGTAGATTCGAACTTCGACACTGATTTGTTCCAACCTATTATTCAAAAGACAGCACAGCTCGCGGGTGTAACTTATAAAGATAACGTTGAGCAGGATATCGCGCTTAAAGTAATCGCTGACCATGTGCGTACTGTTACTTTTGCGGTAGGGGATGGAGTACTTCCTTCTAATGAAGGACGCGGTTATATTATCCGCCGTTTGCTTCGCCGTGCTGTTCGGTACGGAAAGACCTTGGGTCTGGATCGTCCATTCCTGTATGAGCTGACTGAAACCGTTGGCGAAATTATGGGTGTCTACTATCCATCCGTTGTGGACAACCGCGAATATATCGCAAAGATTATTCGTACTGAAGAAGAACGTTTCCACGAAACATTGTCTGACGGATTGGCTATTTTGGGTGAGATCAGTGCTAAAGCAAAAGCAGAGGGTCTCAGCAATATTGCTGGAGCCGATGCATTTAAGTTATATGATACTTATGGGTTCCCATTTGACCTGACCGAAGATTTCGCAGCGGAGCAAGGTTTAACTGTAGACCGAGAAGGTTTTGATGCGGCTATGCAGGAGCAACGTGACCGTGCGAGGGCTGCACGTCATGATGGCGGCAGCATGAAGATCCAGGGAGGCGCACTAGCAGACCTGACGGTTAAAAGTGAATTTGTTGGATATAATGACTCGGTAACAGAGTCGAAAATCCTGGCTATTGTTGTGGGTGATGAATTGGTAGATGTCGCCGGTGAAGGCGCAGAATGCCAAGTTATTCTTGATACAACACCGTTCTATGCTGAGAGCGGCGGACAAGTAAGTGACACGGGTGTGCTTACTGGGGGTTCAGTTACAGCTAAGGTAAAAGGACTCTTTAAAGCTCCACACGGCCAACACGTACATTTGGTAACTGTGGAAGCGGGAGAATTGAAAGTGGGCGAATCCGTTCGCGCGGAAGTGGATCGTGCGGAGCGTGAAGATATCGTGAAGAACCACACAGCTACCCATTTATTGCACAAAGCGCTTAAAGAAGTTCTTGGCGGGCATGTTAATCAAGCGGGATCTTTAGTGGAAGGTGCTCGTTTGCGGTTTGACTTCTCCCATTTTGGAGCGATTACTCCAGAAGAATTGAGCGATATCGAACATCGCGTAAATGCACAAATCTGGCGCGGTCTAGATGTAGTGATTGAGAACAAGCCGATTGATGAAGCTAAAGCAATGGGAGCAATGGCACTCTTTGGTGAAAAATACGGTAATATCGTCCGTGTCGTTCAAGTGGGCGATTACAGCCTTGAGCTTTGCGGTGGTTGTCATGTATCCAACACGTCGCAAATCGGAATTTTCAAGCTGCTTAGCGAAAGTGGCATTGGTTCCGGAGTGCGCCGCATCGAGGCGGTTACCGGACGTTACGCTTACCAGTTCACTGAAAGTCAGCTAGATTTGCTCAAACAATCAGCAGGCCTTCTTAAGTCTTCTCTGAATGACGTTCCGAAACGGATCGAAGCGCTGCATAACCAGGTGCGTGAGCTTTCGCGTGAGAATGAGTCCCTGCAATCCAAGCTGAGTGCTACTTTTGCTGCTGAACTTACAAGCAGTGTGAAGACAGTTGGCGCAGGTACGCAGCTCCTGGCTGTTGCTGTTCAAGCAGGCAATATGGATGCTTTGCGTTCCACAGCGGATGAATTGAAATCCAAGCTTCCGGATGCAGTGCTTGTACTAGGTGCGGCGATGGATGATAAGGTGAACTTTGTAGTATCTGTACCGCAAGACCTGGTGAAGAAAGGTTTCCACGCTGGTAAACTCGTTAAAGAAATTGCAGCGGTTTGCGGCGGTGGTGGCGGTGGGCGTCCAGATATGGCGCAAGCCGGCGGTAAAGATGCTTCTAAGCTAAACGAAGCATTGGCAAAGGCTGAAGAATTGGTAGCTTCCTTAGCCTAAGTTAAAATTACGAAACCATTTCTCTAACTAAACGTATTACGAGAAAACATAGCGGTACTGAGAGTTTGATATCAGTACCGCTACTCTTTATTAGCAGGATGTTAGATATTCATGAATAATTGTGCTTGACAATAGCTTAAAAGCCAAAAATATCATAATTTTTGTAGAGAAAATGCCAAAAAAAGCGTTAATAACGGGCAGGATTTCCTCGTTGGGGCATGAATATGTTATGATAAAGGAAGCAAGCGAGCTGCACAGTAGCAACTTTGCGAAGCCGTCCCAAAAGGCGATTTTGCAGAAGGAAGGTGTCACAAATGGACTCCATGGACAAAACGGTCAAATTCAATGTGAAGGGCGACGAAAAGGAAGCTTCTCCCCAGGAAATATTGCTAGCAGTATACGATGCACTGGTGGAGAAAGAGTATCATCCGATCAATCAGATCGTAGGGTATCTTCTTTCCGGAGATCCGGCTTACATTCCGCGCCATAACAATGCGAGAAGTTTGGTCCGGAGAAAAGAACGTGATGAGCTGATTGAAGAGCTGGTTAGATTCTATCTCGTCAATCACAGGGTGGACAATCCGAAATGAAGAAGAAGTTAGGTTTAGATTATGGCGACCGTAGAATCGGTGTAGCCACAAGTGATGTTTTTGGCTGGACGGCACAAGCTCTTGAAACGATTGAGCGCCGAGGTACGGGTAATGAGTTCGAACGCATTCGTGAACTTGTTGCAGAGCACGAAATTGGAGAGATTGTAGTTGGTCTACCGAAGAATATGAACGGCTCAGTAGGACCCCGGGGCGAAATCTGTATAGAGTTCGCTGATAAGCTACGGGAACAGTTAGATATGCCCGTACACCTTTGGGATGAGCGTCTGACGACGGTATCCGCAGAGCGGGTGCTGATTGAAGGGGACGTCAGCCGGAAGAAACGCAAGGGGATTGTGGATAAAATGGCTGCAGCCCTGATTTTGCAAAATTTTTTGGATGCTAACAGTAAAAGGTGAGGGGTGCGAGGATATGACAAACGAACAGATTGGCCAAGAGGAAGAACCGGAAATTATCTATATTCCCGATGAGGAAGGTAATGAAGAGGAATTCGAGGTCATTATGAAGTTTGAGGTTGATGGCTCGGACGCTAAGTATATGATGGTGGTTCCGCTAGACTCCGAGGACGAGGAAACCGATGAGGTATACGCGTTCCGTTATGTGGAAGAAGGCGACGATCTTCAATTGTTCATGATCGATAATGACGAGGAGTGGGCGATTGTCGAAGAGACTTTCAACACACTGGTCGACGAGTTGGACGGAGGATCGGAGAATGACTGAGATATCCGCTGATCAAGCGGTATGGACTTCACGGCTTAAAGAAGCCTACGGAGAAACTGTAGAACTGGAAGATGAGCAAGGCAAATCTTCCATTTACGATATTATCGCCGAATTTGAAGTCGGTGATCGCGGATATGCAGTGCTGAAAGGCTCTGGCAAAGACGTGGAGTATGAAATCCTGCGTATCGTTGTCTCTTCTGACGGACTTCCGGAATTGGAGAGCATTATGGACGATGAAGAGTGGGAAGACATCTCTGAGCTATACGATGAGATGACTTTTCCAGCAGATGGCGCTGAATAAAACTTAAACATGTACGTTACATTTATGATGGGCACGGAAGAGGGCGGAGAATTCCGCGCTCTTTTTGCTTGAAATGCGAGCAATATCCTATATACATCAATCTAAGGAAATATATATTGAATTTTAGGCAATACACTTTTATACTTTATAGTCGGAAAGTGAGGAACCAGACTTGAAATCCGCAATCCGTACTGTGTTAATCATTATTCTTTTGCTGGTAGCAGCAGGAGGTGGGGGCGCATGGTACATTTGGAACGGGATGCAGCCGGTAGAGCCTGCAGGTCCTGCTGTAACATTTACGATAGAGAAGGGCATGGGAAGTGCGGAGATTGCTGATCTGCTTGAGCAGAATGGCATTATCCGTAAGAGTCTTTTTTTTAAGGGATACTTGAAATGGACTAAAGAAGGCTCTAGCTTCAAAGCAGGTACTTATATCGCTAAGCCCGGTGACAGCTATGATGAACTCATTGCAAGATTAAATGCAGGTGATGTAGTTAAGGAAGAAACTGTGGTCTTTACTATCCCCGAAGGATATACTGCTGAGCAGATCGCTAAGAAGCTCGCTGAAGCCTGGAATCAGGATGCGGCTGCTTTTCTTGAAATTATGGATACTGGTGCAGGTTTGAAGGGGATTGATATTCTGGGTATCCCGCAGGATAAGAATCTACGCCACCGTCTTGAAGGATATTTATTCCCCGAAACCTATGAACTGGCCAAAGATAGCACGCCCCAGGAAGTTGTAGAAGCGCTTTTGGATCAGTTCCAGAAGAAGCTCGATACGATTCCTAACTGGCAGCAAAAGCTAGAAACGCGTGGATTGTCTCTGCATGAACTGTTGACCGTAGCTTCGCTGGTTGAGCGGGAAGTTGTGGTGGATAGTGAACGTCCGCTTGTGGCTGGTGTTATTTATAACCGCCTAAAGAAAGAGCAGAAGCTGGAGATCGACGCTACCGTTCAATATTTACTCAATAAGCAGAAGGAAAGACTTTTGTATAAAGATTTGGAAGTTGATAGTCCATATAATACGTATAAGAATATTGGACTTCCTCCGGGACCTATTAGTAATCCGGGGCTGGAGTCCATTCAAGCGGCACTCGAACCAGAAGCTTCTGAATATTACTTCTATGTGACCAAAAAAGATGGTACACAGGGCCATTTATTTGCTAAGACCTACAAGGAACATTTAGCCAATATCGAAAAAAGTATGCAAGAATCGAAATAAACTATTAAAATGAAGAGTGGTGCGGTTGAAATAACTGTACAAGTAGGAGGTACAACATGACTAACAAACCGGAATTGCTGGTGACGGCAGCGTCCTTGGAGGAAGCTGCTGCTCTGCTGGATGCCGGAGCAGATGCGTTGCTCATTGGGGATGACCGTTTCGGGATGCGGCTTGCTGGACATTTCTCTCTGGAGGATACAGCGACTGTCGTAGAAATGGCACATTCGCGAGGCTGCAAAGTGTATGCAAGCTTGGGTGGGCTGATGTCCAACCGTCTGCTGGATGAGCTTCCTGCCTATGTGAAGGCTTTAGGTGAGCTTGGCATTGATGGTGTTGAATTCGGAGATCCAGCAGTGTTAACCACTGTGAAGAAAGAAGCGCCAGCAATGAAGCTGCACTGGAATGCGGAAATGACTTCCACCAACTACGCGACCGCGAATTATTGGGGACGCAAGGGGGCTTCTCGCGTTGTGCTGGCCCGTGAGCTGAATATGGATGAAATGACGGAAATGGTTCCGCTTTTGGAGATTGAGGCACAGGTGCAGGTTCATGGAATGACCAATATATACCATTCCAAGCGGAAGCTTGTTGAAAGCTATATGTCACATCAAGGCCGTCCTAGTGATGGAGGGAGTCTCGGGAAGGAACGCGGACTATTTCTGATTGAGGAAGAACGAGATGACCAGAAATTCCCGATTTATGAAGACGAAAACGGCACTCATATTATGAGCCCGGATGATATTTGTATTTTGGAGGATCTGCATATTCTGATGGCTGCAGGTATACACAGCCTTAAGATTGAGGGACTCATGAAATCGATAGCGTATAATGTAACGGTTGTGAAGACTTATCGTAAAGCTATAGATCTTTATGCGGCTGATCCGGAAGGTTATGCCTTCAATGAGGAATGGATGGATGTAATCAGAACGGTGCAGGACCCTGAACGGGAGTTAAGCTTCGGATTTTTCTATAAAGAGCAAGTATATTAAGTTTGACAAAAATAAAGAGGTTATAGGTCCCCACGAAGATTAGGTACAGCATTTATAGCATGTGACTTAGCTTTGTGGGCGATGGAGGGGAGAACAGGAATGGGAACCATGACAAAGCCGCAATATAAGGGCAAACGTTACCGTCTGGACAAACCGGAGCTCCTCGCTCCGGCTGGTAATTTGGAAAAATTGAAGTTCGCAGTACACTATGGTGCGGATGCTGTTTATATCGGAGGACAACAATACGGCTTGCGTTCCGGCGCAGATAATTTCAGCTTCGAGGAAATGCGCGAAGGTGTTGAATTCGCCAAGAAATATGGCGCTAAGGTATTTGTTGCAACAAACATTTATGCTCACAATGAAGATGTCGCGGGAATTGAAGAATACCTGCGTAACTTATATGAAGCTGGCATTGCTGCTATTATCGTAGCTGATCCAATCATTGTAGATACAGCACGCCGGTTAGTGCCTGGACTTGAAGTGCATTTGAGTACACAGCAGTCTACATTGAACTGGCAAGCGGTGTCCTTCTGGAAGGAAGAGGGGCTTCCGCGTGTTGTTTTGGGCCGTGAGACAAGCCTGGAAGAGATCGCTGAGATTAAAAAACATGTCGACATTGAAATCGAAAGCTTCATCCATGGTGCAATGTGTTCCTCGTATTCGGGTCGTTGTGTTTTGTCCAACCATTTCACCGACCGTGATTCCAATCGCGGGGGCTGTTGCCAGTCTTGCCGCTGGAAATATGATTTGTTTGAGGATGCACGTCCGGAAGGGACTTGGGTGTCTGAGGAAGAGCAGGCTGAAGCGAAATCTCCAGCTCCTTTGCTTCCCGGGGTAACTCAGATTCCACTGCATCAGCAAGGAGATAATCCCTTCTCCATGGGCTCTAAGGATTTGTGTATGCTGGAAAGTATACCTGAACTGATTGAAGTGGGCATCGACAGCTTCAAGATCGAAGGACGAATGAAGTCAATCCACTATGTGGCTACTGTCGTTAATGCATATCGTAAAGCCATTGATGCTTATATGGCAGATCCGGAAGGGTATGAATTGAAGCAGGAATGGCTGGATGAGCTTAATAAAGCCGCTAACCGTCCGCTAAACACAGGATTCTTCTATGATACTCCGGATCATGAAGATCATATCTATGAGCCTGAAGAAAAAGCAGCTCCGTATGATTTTGCCGGACTTGTAATTGAATACGATGCTGAAAGTGGTACGGCACTAGTTCAACAGCGCAATCACTTTAAGCCAGGTCAGGAAGTAGAATTCTTTGGACCTAACGATACGTTCTTCAAGCAAACGGTTGGCGAAATATGGGATGAGAAAGGCAATTCGCTTGATGCTGCCCGTCATCCACTGCAACCTATTCGTATGAAGGTAGATCAACCGGTTGCATACTTTGATATGATGCGTAAGAAGAAGTTTTAATAAAAAACAGGGAAGCCTTTGGTCATCCAAGAGCCTCCCTGTTTTTCTTTTTGACAAAGCAAACAATAAGTTATATATATTAGGGATTAACAAATATCTCCAAGAGAGGAGGTGCAGCAAGCTATTTATTATGTTTAAACATACATAGGTTAAAAGTTGTAAAAAAAGTCTCGTAAAGCTAAGGAAAAAGACCTAATACGCCGATATATATATTGGTTAACGCTTTCATGCGTATTCTAATATTAGCGGGTAGGTGATCAAGATGGGGGATCCTGATCAAGATAGTATTAGTGAAAAGCATAATGAGAGAAGGTTTAGCATGAATAAAAAGAATAAGAAATCGGCGATCACAGGAAACAAGGAAACAAGCAAGATTGAAGGGGCAGTTAAGACACCTAAGTTTAATTTGAAGAATGGGATAGATTTGCGGGGACAGATCAAAAGAGTTAATCCTATGGAATCTGTTGGCGTGAAGATATTCCTGATATTTTTGTGTGCAATTGTAATTGTGGTAATGGCACTTGGACTGCTATCTTATTCAAAAGCCAAGAAGACAATTAAGAACAACGTATCGGAAGCCTACCGTCAGACTATTATTCAGACCTCAGAGAAGTTAGATATTACTTTGAAGCAGTACGAGAACTTGGCTTTACAGCTTTATTTTGATGCGCAGATGCAAGAAGATTTGAAGTCTTTAGTGACTGCACAATCTTCCTATGAGAAATTTGAAGCTACAAGCGCAGTAAGTAAAAAGTTGTCCAGTCAGATTACAACGGATTCTAATATTCTTAGTGTTTCTTTGATCCCGGAGTCGCCTGATCAAGACATTGTTACAAGTGGCAGTGGCGGCATTAAGTTAGATAACATAAGAGAACAAGAATGGTATAAGAAGATTGTCGACAACACTGCATCTTATGAATCCTACTATTCTAAAGGTGATGGTGATGCAGCCAAGAACATATGGTTCTCGACAGCTGTTCAAGGTGATGGAGACAAAAATATTGCTATGGCAAGATCTCTCAAAACCCTGGGCTCAGGTACAGGATACATAGTCATCCTTGTGTTGAAGAATACATTGCTGGAGGAATCATTCGCAAGTGTACAGCTGGGAGATGGCTCTCGAATTCAACTTGTCACTCCTGATGGAACCGTAGTAGCTTCTTCGGATTCAAAAGATGATGGTAAACCTTCAGAGTTCGCTTTTATTCAGGCAAGTAAAAAGGATAACAAAAGCTTGGATGAGAAGGATACAAACGGGAAAGAAATCCTTGCTGTCTTTAATCCAATGATCCGGGCGGATTGGAAGTTGGCAGGGGTAGTCCCAACAGATGAGCTAGTAAAAGAAGCACGTCCGATTCTGTTGACTACTTTTATTGCGGCTGCTGGTGCGGCTCTGCTAGCCATAGTAATCGGGATCTGGATGGTGCGTATGATTGCTCGCCCTCTAGCACGCTTGAAGGATCTTATGGTACAAGGTGCAGGTGGTGATCTAAGTGTACGTACAGAATATGTTTCTAAAGATGAAATTGGCCAGCTATCAGCTTCCTTTAACGTGATGATGGAGCGTATTACTGAGCTTGTATCGCAAACGACAGAAACCGCTCGGGATGTGCTGGAGACCGCTGGTGAGCTTGGTGAAGCCTCACGGAAGACAGCTATTTCTGCGAAGGAAATCGCAGCTGCTACGGAAGAAATTGCCGGTGGGGCAGGCAGTCTGGCGCTTGAAGCTGAACGAGGTAATGAGCTAACAGATGTGATTGCTACGCAAATGCAGACTGTAATATATGCCAACACTGAGATGGATGAAGCAGCACGTGGGGTTGGTGAAGCTAGTGCTCAAGGCGCTAAGCAATTAACTGACCTGCTGGATCAGACTAGCCGCACTGGAGAAAAAACAAGTGCACTTGTCGAACGTGTCAACCACCTGAAGGAGACAGTATTCTCCGTAATTAAGGTGTTGGATGTGATGAAGAGTATCACGCAACAGACGAATATCTTATCGTTAAATGCAACAATAGAAGCCGCTCGTGCAGGAGAAGCTGGTAAGGGCTTCATGGTAGTTGCGGGTGAAGTGCGGCAGCTTGCTGACCAATCGAAACAATCTATTGCCCTTGTTGCTGGAATTACGGATAAGATCATGGCGGAAATGAACGAAACGGAAGCTGTATTATCCGAAGTAGCACCACTGTTTAAAGAACAAGTAAGCTCCGTGAAGAGTACAAGTGATATCTTCCTGTCCGTAAAAGGACAGATGGATGAATTCATAACAAGCCTGGAATCGGTGACGACAGCGATTAGCAGTCTGAATCATTCGCAAGGTGTGTTGTCAGAGGCTATGGGGAACGTTAGCGCCGTAGCTGAGCAATCTTCAGCAACTTCCCAAGAAGTAGCTTCACTCAGTAATGAACAGCAAAATGTAAGTGATCAACTCGTTTCATTATCTGGCAAGCTGGAAAGTGCTTCTGGTCAATTGAAGGACAAGCTGTCATTATTCACTATAAAATGAGTGGATTCATCACTAATTTCTAAATTGTTTACCTAACAAAACCGCTTCTTCAACATGAAGAGGCGGTTTGTTGTTGTGTAATGAAGAACTACACCGTATAATAACTTTGTTAGGTATTTGTTATAATTTAATAACAAGTTAGGTAAAAAGTATTAAGGAGAAGGACCAAATGAAAGGTAGACGCATCTCTGGCTGGTGGTCCGTTATCGGGGACATGAGCATGGAACGCAAGCTGCTCCTCGTCTTTTTAATTATCATTACCCTCCCGCTATCCTTCATCAGTGTATTTACCTTCAAGAGCTACTCGGAATCTATTCAGGGGAACACCATTGCTTATTCTGAGAAATTAATCGATCAAATGATGGATGGAGTAGACGATTATATCGAAGATATGAAGCGTATTTCATCTATGCCCGCCTATGTGAATGATATCAAACAGAATTTAATACGTTCTAACAACTACCATGAGCAGAAAAAGATTATGGGAGGCGCAACTGGGAGTGCTGCTTTGTCGCCCGGTGATTTTGATCTTCTGTTGTCCATTCAACGGGGGATAGAGGGCAACATTTCGTTTATTAACAATATTAAGCGAGGTGCGAACTCAGTTTATATTTTTGACGCTTACGGAAATGGTTATTATTCTGCGAAGGATGGTGGCGTACGACTTGATCTCGAACAAAGCTATAAATACTGGAGCCAGCAGACTAAGGATTCCAGCGGAGAAGCATTATTGTTCGGTACTCAAGCGTATACAAGTAATCTGCAGAGCACCCGATATGCTTTTACCGTTGTTCGCAAAATCGTGGATGGCTTGTTAAATCCAATCGGGCTGATTGCGGTTGAAGCGAATATTAGCAATTTGGAGAATCAAGTTACGGAGCTGGATAAAGTCACCCATGGGAAGTCGTTGATTGTGGATGAGAAGGGAATGGTCATCTACGACAGCGACAAGAAGCTGCTGGCCACAGATATTTCTGATTCAGACTTGTTCAAAAGAGTTGGAGGCATTTCTGGAAGCTTTTATGATACAGTCAACGGAAAAGAGCGGTTGAATATTTACTCTGGCTCTACCAAAACCAATTGGAAGGTAATTATCTCTATTCCTGTTGATGTACTGATGCGTGATGTGAAGCTGACCCGTAATACAACACTTGCTGCTACATTAAGTATCATAGTACTAGCGTTAATTATTTCGATTATTCTTTCCGTTGCCCTTACTAAATCGCTGACTCAAATGATTCAATTGATGAAAAAAGTTCAGGGCGGCGATCTGGATGTGATGTTCAGAGTTAAACGGCGTGACGAAATTGGTCTGCTGGGGCATCAATTTAATCGTATGTTAGCCCGAATCAGGCAGCTAATTCAGGATATTTACCGCATAGAAGAACAGAAAAAGGAAGCAGAGCTTCATGCGCTGCAGAGTCAAATCAATCCTCATTTTATCTATAACACACTGGAGTCCATTCGAATGACCGCCGAGCTGAATGATGATGTCGAAGCTGCGGATATGATCTCTATTCTGGGCAAACTGCTACGGTACAGTACAAGTGATCTGAGTGGTAATACGACATTGAAGCAAGAGCTTGGGTATGTGCGTAATTACGTCGAGCTGCTGAACTATCGTTATCCTAACCGTTTTTTACTGGATATCGATGTGCCGAAGTCGTTAGATAATTACTCTATTATCAAGCTGGTCTTCCAGCCTATCATTGAGAATGCAGCTTACCATGGCTTAGATGATAATAAGCCGCAAATGCATTTAAGCATCCGCTGCGAGATTACAGAGCAAATGCTGTTGTTTCATATTAAAGACGACGGGATCGGAATGGATGAGAAGACTTTGGAGAAATTGAATGATGGGCTGCAGAACGAAAGTCCTCCTAAGAAAAGCATTAACGGGGGGATAGGCATGAAAAATGTACAGCAGCGAGTGCGTCTTCATTATGGAGCGGCATTTGGGATCCAGGTATATAGTGAGCTTGGACGAGGGACCGATGTTATTTTGTCGCTGCCATTACTGGAGCAGGAATTAATTGGCTTACCTGAGTAACGAAATAAGAGGGGGCTGTCCGTTGAAGGGGTTGAAATTAGAATGGACTATGCGGACCATACTGTTACTTCTCTTAGTGTTATTGAGTAGTAGCTGTGCCAATAACAATAAGCAGACGGAATCCACCCCGCCTCCAGTTGGAGACGAGGTGAAGTCTGACTTGTCCGGCACCATAGTCATGATGACCAATCGAATAGATCTGATTGAGAACGGAACTTTTCAAGGATACGCGGACCAATTTAAACAGAGATACCCCGAAGCCAATGTGGAATTTGAAGGTTTGTCCAATTATGCAACGGATATTCTGGTACGGCTGTCCACGAAAGATGCCGGTGATGTACTGTTGCTTCCGGTGAATCTTCCGTCAAAGGAGCTGGATTATTTTTTCGAACCGCTGGATGAAGAAACCGCCGCTAGTGAGCGTTTCACCTCTTTTGCTACGTATAACGGGAAACGTTATGGGCTGTCCACGGGGACTACTACGGTTGGGATTGTCTATAATAAAAAGGCATTCGAAAAAGCAGGAATAGCTACTGTTCCTAAGACGCTGGATGAATTCTACGAAGCTTGTGCGAAATTAAAACAAGCGGGTATTATCCCCCTATATATGAATTATGGAGCCGTCTGGCCTTTACGTGAATGGGGAAACAGTTTGGTTAACTATATGACAGGTAATCCAGAGTATCTAAATAATATGGTAAATGAGGATAACCCGTGGCAGCTTGATAATGAGTGGGGGAAATCAATTTCCATTGCTCGAACCTTAATTGGTAAAGGCTATGTTGAAGATGAACTATTCTCGAACAATTGGGAGATATCGAAGACTAAGCTAGCTAAAGGTCAAGCAGGGATGTATTTACTGGGAAATTGGACGATTGGACAAGTCCTTGATGTGGGGGCTGCCCCGGATGATATTGGATTCTTCCCGTTTCCGTATGATAATAGCAGTGCTCATTATGCGCCGATCAATCCAGATTGGTTCATGGGGGTTAGTAAATATACCAAGAACAAAGAGCTTGCTATGGCGTGGTTGAATTTTTTTGTGAAGGAGACTTCCTATCGAGATGATTGGGGATTTCTTCCGGCAGATGGAAGCTTGAATCCCTCTATGTCGCAGTATCGTGAGTTTTTATCTTATAAGCCTAAGCTACTCGATGCTACTGTACAAAGTGATGCGTTCATCGAGCTGGCGAATAGAGCCAAAATGTCCTTTTGGTCCGGAGATTATATTCAGGAGTTACTGGCTGCGCCTGATTTACAAAAGGCTTTTGACGAATTAAATGCAAAATGGAAGGAAGCGCGGGCAGGAGCACCACAAACTTCTCAGCCTTAAAGTTAGTACTACATAAATTTGATGACATTCTCTGGAGGGTTATATATGGCTAAAAAGGTTACCATGCAAAAAATCGCTGATCATCTCGGCGTATCCAAATTCGTTGTCTCCAAGTCACTTTCGGGTAAAGGCGGCGTTAATGAGACGACAAGAGAACGAGTGATTCAAGCGGCATCGCAGCTGGGTTATTTTACGCAAAAAAATGCTTTTGTCCAAGGTATAAAACGCACGCCTCCGGTAGGTGGCGGGGATCGGAATAAGCAATCCGTGCTGGTGTTAATGCCGAATATTCGTTCTCAGACGCAGGATTCCTTGTATTGGGGAAAAATTGTGGATGGTATTGCTATTGCGCTGGATCAGGAAGGGCTTGGGATGGTCATTATCTCCGAGAACCGTGCGGATAATTTTGTTAATATTTTGAATCCCAATGGAATCCTTGGTTTGATAGGTGTGGGCCAAATCTCTACTTCCTTGCTGCTTGAGGTACACCGTATTGGTTTGCCGATGGTGTTGATTGACCATGAAGATCCGCTAATTCCAAGTGATACCGTGTTTGCGAATAATGTGGATTCTATGGCTCGGCTTACAAATCATTTGATGGGCACAGGCCATACCCAAATGCATTTTATCGGCAATATTGGATTCTCACGCAGTTTCCGCGATCGGTGGATTGGCTTCCGGAGTGCGCTGGAGGAGAGCGGAATAAGACTGCCTTTGGAAGATGATGCGAATCTTTTTCTGGAAGGGGTGGAGGAAGACTTATTTCAGGAGGATTTTAAAAACTGGGTGAATAAGCGTAAAAAAGCCAAAACACTCCCGACAGCCTTGGTTTGCGCTAACGACTCCACAGCCCTTTCGGTCAGTGATATCCTCAAGGAAGAAGGGTTTAATATTCCGGAGGATATCTCGGTTACTGGCTTTGATAATATTGAGGATGCCTTAAGAGGCGTTCCACCGCTTACAACTGTTCATGTTCCTAAAGAAGCGATGGGCCGAGCCGCAGTGGAGAAACTTCTGAGCCGTATTCATAATCCTTCTGCACCGCTTGAGAAAATTCTTATTGCAGCGGATATTGTACATCGTGATTCCGTGGATAAGCCGCGAGACTAGAACTATGTTGATCTAAAAAGTATATAAGCCATGGAATCTAGTTTTGCTTGAGTAAGGGGGAGTTTAGTTATGACAGAATCAGTTGCCATGCCAAAGATTGAAGGCGAACAGATTCAACTACGCGGTGTGCAAGCGTCCGATCTGGAGGCTTATTATAAATTTTTACTTGATGTTGAGATGGGGCAATTAACAGGATCACAAGGAGATTTCTCCCGTGAGCAGACGGCAGCTTGGATTCGTAAGATTGGTGTTCCAGCCGAGGATCGTGTGGATCTTATGATTATAGTAAAGGACACGGGTGAGCTCATCGGAGAAGTGGTACTAAATGAAATAGATCCGGACAATCGTAGTGCAAATATCCGGATCGGCATTTGTGGGCATGAACATCGGGGTAAAGGTTACGGTACTGAAGCTATGATTCAAATGCTGCGATATGGCTTTGAAACTTTGAAGCTGCATCGCATCCATCTCGGCGTATATACTTTTAACCCCAGAGCCGTTCATGTCTATGAGAAGCTTGGTTTTCAACGCGACGGTGTGGAGCGCGATGCTCTTTATGTAGACGGAGAGTTTCATAACATGATTCTGATGTCCATGCTTGAGGATGAGTTCCGCAGTTTGTACAATTAAAAAAAGTGAATCTAGGGTAAGGAAGATTGTAAGTAACTTCCTCACCAGATTCACTATGAATATTAGTCTGTAATGTTTCCAGCCATTTTGAGGCGTTTGGCAATTTCTTTAAAGTCTTCGGGGGAGATTCCGGGAGCGAATTCCTCTTCGACTGCCGGAGCAACGGGGATCGGAAAGCCTTTAGGGGCTCCTTGAATAACTTCAAGCGGAAGATTATCCTCTGGGTGGGTTCCCTTCCAAATCTGATCGATGGCGCCGAAGTCACTTTCACTCCAGGTGTATAGCTTGGTATGCACGCCTTTTTCTTCATATTTTTTTGCTTCACTGAATGATTTATTATTTAACGAAGGAATCGGTACGAGCTTAGTTACATTAACACCTGTTGCCACTTCGATGGCTTTGGCATAAGCGACCACGTGGACACCACCACGGACTAAAAGGAATCCGACTACAGCGCGTGCAGCTGGATGGTCTGTCATTTCGTAGACCTTCATTTTATGTGTTCTGGCTCCGCATTCGAGGAAGAAGTTATGTAGCAGATCTTCCACTAGGTTGCCGCTATTAAAGACGTTTGCTCCGGTCCACGGGTTCCCCGTTGAATCAAAAGGCATAGCCCCTTGTGCACCAGCCAGAAAGTGATAGGATAGACGCGCATCTTTTGCGGACCCTAGAGGGGTGGAATCGGGCTCTTTATAACTTGTTGACCCTCGAAGACATTTGTTGATGGCATGCGAAACCAGCTCGACATGGCCAAGCTCTTCCGCTGTTATGCTCATCACCAAATCATAAAAAGGCTTCAGCTTGTCTTTTGAACGGAAATTAAAGGATTGAAAGAGGTAATTGTTAAGGGTCGACATTTCTCCGAACTTTCCGCCAAGTAATTCCTGAACAGCGGCAGCAGCATTGGGATCGGGCTTCTCAACTTCAGGAATCTCAATCATGATTTCATCCATACGTTTGAACATTAATATCTCAGCCTCCTTGGAGTTAGGGGTTACTGACCTATTTTGAGCTTAATCTATAGGAATTACTCATGAATGGGCTGAAAAGTATGGATGTGCGTCATGTAAAAGGCTTTTTGTGTCGAAAAGGCAAACGGCAAATACTATCAAATACGCAATTAAAACCACAATCAAATACGCAATCAAATACGCATATTAACCTGCTAACGGACACAGCAGACCCTATATGCAGTATTATCCGATATTTACAATGCTAACGGACTCCAGCGCAGCTATCGGCCTAGAAAACGCCCCAAATGGGACTCTTTTCAGGGAATAGCGCCCCTGGAGTCCGAAAACTTACTTTGAAGGCTAAATACATGTGAATAGCGTCATCTGAGTCCTTAAGTTACTCTGGATGATTGATATTCGCTTGAAGCAAACATGAATGATCAAAACGCAGAGCAGCGATCCTCCTAATATAGGAGAATCGCTGCTCTGTTGATTTTTAGGGTTTATGAACTTTTTTTACAATGCTAAATTACGATCAATAAGAGCAATACGTTGCTGTACACAAGCATAAGAGCGAAGGGGATCCTCTGGAGTGTTCAGCACATAATCTAACATTTGGTCAACGGTAGTTGTAGCCACATGGATACGAGTGTCGGAGGAGGCGTAGTAAATATAGATTTCACCGTTATCAAGTGCAATCACGCCATTACAGAACACGACATTGGAGACATCGCCGACACGTTCTTCACCGTCTGGTGCGATGAAATGACCGCCAGGTGAATGAGTAACTTTGTTTGGCTCATCCAGGTCAGACAAGAAAGCATATAGCACGTATCGGAGTCCAGCAGCTGTGTTGCGTACACCATGAGCAATATGCAGCCAGCCTTTTGCAGTTTTGATTGGAGCTGGACCTTGGCCATTTTTAACTTCCTTGATGGTATGGTAGTAGCGTTCGTCCATGATAGTCTCGCTGGTAATTACGGCATCTTCAATTGTATCCGAGAGTCCCCAGCCAATACCGCCACCGGAACCTGCATCGATAAAGCCATCTTGTGGGCGAGTGTAGAAAGCGTATTTTCCATCTACAAATTCAGGGTGTAGCACGACATTACGCTGCTGAGCAGAGCCTGTTTTGAGATCCGCCAGACGTTCCCAGGTCTTCAGATCTTTGGTGCGAACAATACCACACTGTGCTACTGCGCTAGAAAGGTCACCATGTGGAGCTTCTGGATCTTTGCGTTCTGTACAGAAGAGGCCGTAGATCCAGCCATCTTCATGGCTAACGAGGCGCATGTCGTAGACGTTGATATCAGGAACTTCTGTCTCCGGCAGCACAACTGGACGATCCCAGAAGCGGAAACCGTCCACGCCATTGTCGCTTTCTGCTACAGCGAAAAAAGATTTGCGGTCATTGCCTTCCACGCGAGCAACAAGATAGAATTTGCCATTCAGTGCAATAGCACCCGGGTTGAAGACGCCGTTGACGCCAATTCTTTCGGCAAAATAAGGGTTGGTATCTGGGTTAAAATCATAACGCCAGATTAAGGGCGCATGCTCAGCAGTTAGCAGTGGATGAGCATATCGGTCATAAATGCCGTTTCCATAAGGAAGCTTTTCGTTCTTGCGAGCGATCAGGGCTTCATAACGTTCTGTTAATTGTTGTTTGCGTTCTTGGAATAATGATGACATTAGACAGTCTCCTTTATAGTTGATTTCAGTCGTGCGATCATTTCGAAGCAGGCTCTGCTGTTATGATAAGGACATTTCCAGGCGCTAACCTTTGATCCGTGAGGCAGGGGCTGAAGGTTCTCGTCCACGCCCCAGTACCATTCACCCAGCTTGTGATCCACCATGTATTTATCGATAAAAGTCCAGGAGGTTTGGGCAGCCTCATTAAATTTGCTGTTACCAGTCAGCTGATAAGCATTATAGAATCCAACAACCGCCTCAGCTTGCGGCCACCAATCTTTATCTTTGCTCAGCAGCCCGCTTGGGTCAGCTTCATTCCATATCCCTCCATCGCTATCAATACCTTCCGCAAGAACGGCTTCTGCCATGGAGACAGCGACTGTTCGCACACGCTGCAGCAGCTGCTCTTCTCCAAGGGTTTCAGCAGCTTCCACCAGCAGCCAGCTTCCTTCGATGTCATGTCCGTAGGAGATAATATCTGATTTCACATTCCATGCCTCATCTAAGAAAAGATGAAAATGCTGGCCTTCCTGATCAATGATATGATCCAGCATCGTTTCGATTAGCTCAGTTAGCGTGCTCTTTAGTTCCTCCGACTTCCATACTCGATAGAGACCGGTATACGCTTCCAGAACATGCAGATGGGTATTCATAGATTTTTTTTCATTCATATCCTTGCTGCTGAGACTGAGGTTATCAGTGATTTGCCATTCCCGTGATAAAGCTTCGACATAACCTTTATAAATAGAATCATAGCCGTATTTTTCAACTAGCTGGAATAATTGAATCGCATCCTCTAAGACTTCTGGACGTCCGGTCGCATGGTAGAATTCAGCCAGTGCGTAGATAGCAAAGGATTGGCCATAGATCTGCTTTTTCTCTTGAGAAGGTCTGCCCTCAGCATCCACCATCCAGTATAATCCGCCATACTCTTTATCAATGAAGTGTTCCATCAGGTAGGTATAAGCACGTTCTGCCATCGCCAGATATTCCGGTTTACCGTAGATCCGGTAAGCGCTCGCAAAGGACCAAAGAATCCGGGCATTAAGCACAAGGCTTTTCTCTGCGTTAGGAGTAATGTTCAGCTGATTGTCGATTTCACCTATAAAACCGCCGTTCACTTCGTCCTTCGTCTGTTTCATCCAAAAACTAAGAATATTATCCTGCAGCTCATCCTCAAGTTGGGTCAACCATAATTCTGGTGAATTAATCATTGTAATCAGTCACTCCTCACATTATTTGGTGATTTTTGAGGTGAAATATTCGTTGATGATCCCAGCGGCTTGCTTACCGTACATACAGTAATCATCATTCTGTACTGCTTCTTCAATTGGATAAAGATGAGTAGGCCAATCCCAGAGCATAAAGCCCTGAACCCAATCTCTGTGCTCACAGCCTTGAAACATTGCCTGATAGAATTTACTTTGTTCTTCTTGACTGGGTTCGCCCTTTAAAGTCCAATCATTGGGAATCGCAGCGCTCCCTCTCCGGCTTGGGCAACCTGCTTCCATGAAAAAGAACGGCTTATTCTGTGAGCGCACCACTTGCTCAATCCGGTCGAGCTGAGCCTCCCAATCACTAGCTGGATAATACCCACTTGAAGAAATCACATCGAGCGCATCCCACCAGGTTACGTTATCCTCCTGATACTTATCGCAATTATAAGTAAGAATACCTGAGTAGACCTTCCGCACCTCGGCAATAAGCGAACGCCATTCGGCTTCGCGTCTATCCGTCTGTACAAGCTCACAGCCAATACAGAACATCTCACAGCCTGTTTCCTCAGCGATAGCGGCATAGTGCAGAATAAATTTAGTATAAGAGCTGAACCACTCAGACCATTTAGGCTCGCAAGGGACATCCTTATCGAAAAAGTTAATATGGGCACGCCAAGTTCCGTCAGCACAATTAACAATCGGCTTCAGGCATACTTTTAGCTGCAGTGACTTCGCTTTGCTGATAGCCCATTTCACTTCTTCGTCGCTAACGGTTGGAGCCTCCCAGTAGGGGATTTCCGTAGAATGAGCGGTAGCTTGAAGCGCGCTGAGCGCAATGGCCGTCCAGTTCGCTCCGGTGACAGAGGACATTAATTCCAGCGAACACTCAGCTTCTTTTGTTGTCCATGAACCACGTCTACCCGAGAAACCCCAGGTTACGCCTGCAATGTATTCGTTGTTTAACATCATCGAGAATCCTCACTTTACACACAAAAATAGAAAAATTAGCAATCTTCATTTTGTTAGATAGTTATTATTGTTTTGTTAGTTTATAATAACAACTTAATTTAGTTATATACTTTTTCGCAGATGATTTCAAGGACAATTTGTAGTTGAAGCTGGGAAATTTGAATAACTTTAGTTATAGTAAATATAAGACTATAAAAGGGCGCAATCGTACATTGACGTAATACATGGGGAGATACTATTCGTGATGATAGCGCAATCATAATAACTGGCGGATACAACTGGAGGGAATTACTCAAATGATAAATGTTATGATTGCGGACGACGAGGAAGTCATTCGCAGGGGGCTCGAAAAAATCACATCCAGAATGGAAATAGACGTACATGTAATTGGATCTTACGGCAACGGGTTGGAAGCCTGGGAACATTTAGAAAAGTTATCCCGGGAGGATATAGATCTGCTTATTACAGATATTAAAATGCCTAGAATGGATGGTTTTAAGCTGATTGAACAGGCTAGAGACCATATGGAGGATATCCCTATTGCTGTCCTTAGCGGTTTTAGTGAATTTGAATATGCCCGTCGAGCGATCCGTCATGGGGTGATGGATTATTTGCTTAAACCGATTGATAAGACTCAGCTATATGAACTGCTTAAGAGAGTAGAGGATGTAAAGAAAAAGACCGTGACGGAGCATGAGGAGATTTTCTCACAAGCTGCGGATGGCGGAGAACATTATGTAGTTGAGCAGACAAAAAGTATTCTGGAGAGAGAGTATGATCAGAACTTCGAGCTTGAACGCCTAGCGGAGATGGTGGGCATGAATGCGAGTTATCTCAGCCGTTTGTTCAAATTAAAGACGGGGCAGACGATCACAGACTATCTGATTCGGATTAGAATTTCTAAAGCAAAGGAACTGTTAATGGTGCATCCTGACCTGAAAAATTATGAAATTGCCGAGAAGGTGGGTTATAGCGATCCGGTATATTTTAATAAATTGTTCAAGAAAATGTGTGGTATGACACCTAAGGATTATAAAAGCGGCTGTAAATTCCCGAAAATTGAACGTGAGTTTTAGGCATATATAGGAAGTTATTTATTAGGAGGGCGAAAAGCTCTCTTTTTTTATGGATATTTTTATAAATTAGATAACAAAATTATTATAAGTAAAACAAAAATAACAAATATAAGACCAGAAAAAGCAATTGAAACCATCGTTTTGCGTCGAAAATAGATTTATAATGGGTTTGTAAGCGATATCATCACTTGTTTTCAAGAGTAATTCAGATAATCCGGCATTAATGGCTACTCTTTCAAGTTATGAGTGATGATAAAAGTTATTATTTTGTTATTTACCTAAAACTAGAGTTGAATTGAAGAGAGGGGTCGTAACAGCATGAAAAAAGGCAAAACAATGATGGGCTTGACGGCACTAACACTTGTGGCGGGATTGTTTAGCGGTTGTTCCTCAAACAACAACACTAACAATGAAGCTGCTAAAAACACAGGGAACAATGGTTCTTCAGCAGAGGCAACTGCTCCAGCTGATGGCACAGCAGCCAAGGATATCAAAGGGGATATCACAGTCATAACGCAAAGAACAGATATTGTTGATACCGTATTCAAAGAGTATGCAGCTAAATTTAATGAGAAATATCCTGATGTAAAGGTGAACTTTGAAGCGCTCGCTACTTACGAAGATCAAATTAAAATTCGTATGAGCACTAGTGATTATGGCGACGTTCTTTTGTTACCTACTAGCATAGCTGTAAAAGATATTCCTGATTTCTTCGAACCCCTTGGCAAGCTTGAAGAAATGAGCAAACAATACACAGGGTTGGAAGAACGTGCAGTAGACGGAGTTGCCTATGGTATTCCGATGACTATCAACTTTAACGGGATTATCTATAACAAACAAGTCTTCAAAGATGCCGGAATTACAGAGGTTCCCAAAACCCCTGAACAATTCTTGACTGCTCTGCAGACTATTAAAGACAAAACACAAGCTGTTCCTCTTTACACAAATTACGCAGCAGGCTGGACATTGACACAATGGGAAGCGGATCTGGCTACAGTAGCTGGTGACCGTGATTATGTGAACATTGCTCAAGTGGCTAGCGACGACAACTATGTAGCGGGTCAACCACACTATGAATTGTACAAAATTCTGTACGATGCAGCACAAAAAGGTTTGATTGAAGAAGATCCAACTACAACAGACTGGGAATCTTCCAAAGCTGATCTGGCCAACGGAAAAATTGGGACTATGGTGCTTGGATCTTGGGCAATTGGCCAAATCAAAGGCCTGGCTACAAATCCAGACGATGTTGGATTTATGCCTTTCCCAACCAATGCGGATAAAATCCTTGTGCCGCTTGCTGGGGACTACAATCTGGGTGTCAGCGTGCACAGTAAAAACAAAGAAGCTGCTAGAGCTTGGGTGGATTGGTTCATCAACGAATCTAACTATCCTACAACTGAAGGCGGCGGTATGAGCCCGGCTATCGGTGCAGAGCTTCCAGAAATCCTGAAACAATATGAAGGTACAGATGTAACCTTTGATACTCTTGCTCCTGCTAAAGCTGGCGAAGAAGGCTGGTCTGATGAAATCGACAAACAAGCTGAGATCGGTGCTTGGCAGCCAGACTTCAAGAAACGGATTATTGAAGCAGCGATTGGCAACAGAAAAGAATCCTATGATGACATCATGAAAGACCTGAACGACAAGTGGAAAGCCGCTCGCGCTAAAGTCACAGCACAGTAACAACTATAAGCTTCTTAGATGCTATAGGCGGTAGTGAATGTGGGAGGGGATATGCTAACAAGCATTTCCCCCTTCACATTTAAACGAGTCTTAAATAAATGAGGATGCTTTTTCTGGAGGTGTATCGGGTGTTTAAGTTTTCAAATTTGAGCTATAAAAATCAAAGAATCGCTATCATCATCTTATTCTCATTAGTGCCGATATTGTTGCTGCTCACATTCGCTTATTATCCAGTCATCAGTATGTTTCGGTACAGCTTCACCAGTTGGAATGGATTGAGCAAAAATATGGAATATGTCGGTTTAGAAAACTACAAGACCATTTTTACGAAACCTGAGTATTTTTCTGTGTTTAAGGTCAGCTTGTATTATTTCTTTACCACCTTTATTCAGATGGCACTTGCCTTGTATTTTGCAACCATCTTGAGCTTTAGTGTTCGCATGAAAAACTTGTTTAAAGGGATTTTGTTCTTCCCAACCTTGCTAAACGGTGTAGCAATCGGTTTTATCTTCCTGTTCTTTTTCAAACCAGATGGAACGTTAGATACGATTCTTAATCTGATTGGGCTTGGCAGTCTGCAGCAGAAATGGCTTCTGAATCCTAACTTGATCAACTTCTCGCTCGCAGGTGCGTCACTGTGGAGATACATGGGAATGAACTTCCTAATTTTCCTCGGAGCTATTTCTTCTATTGGTAAGGATATCTATGAGGCCGCTGAAATTGACGGTGCAAACAGATGGCATCAGTTTATGCATATTATTTTGCCAAGTATTAAACGTATTCTGCAATTGAACTTGATTCTTGCGGTTAGTGGCGCCATTGGGGTATTCGAAATTCCATACGTCATGACAGGCGGATCTAACGGAAGTAGTACATTCGTAATTCAGACGGTCGATGTAGCTTTCAAATACAGCAAGGTTGGTTTGGCATCGGCGATGGCCGTGGTATTGCTGGGTATTGTTATCATAGTTACTATTTTGCAGCGCGTTCTGATCAAGGAGGAGAAATAAACTATGCATTCTGTAAAATATACCACTGCTAGTATATTCAAATATCTCACCTTGATTTTGGGAGCACTTGTAGCTTTGATACCTATCGTGGTCGTGTTTTTCGCTTCATTAAAAACCGGAGCCGAATATGCTTCTACCGGACCGTTAACGCTGCCAGAGAATTGGTTGAATTTCTCCAACTACACTAAGGCTTTTGTAGACGGAAAAATGCTGCTCGGTTTTAAAAATACTGTCATTATCGTTGTGATTTCTATTGCGGGTGCTACGTTGACGGGTTCGATGATGGCTTATATTTTATCGCGCTTCAAATTTAAAGGCAGTAAGATCCTAATTAGTATGTTCCTGATTGCCACCCTGATTCCAGGTGTAACTACACAAGTGGCTACTTTCCAAATCATCAATCACTTGGGATTATTTAATACCAGATGGGCACCAATCGTTATGTACTTGGGCACGGATATTATCGCTGTTTATATCTTCATGCAGTTTTTGGATTCGATCTCCGAGTCACTGGATGAATCCGCGATGCTGGACGGAGCTTCTTATTGGACGATTTATTGGAGAATTATTTTGCCACTGTTGAAGCCGGCTATTGTTACTGTAGTGATCGTGAAGGGTGTTAATATTTATAACGATTTTTACACCCCTTTCCTTTATATGCCGAAAACAGATCTGCAAACGATCTCCACAGCACTCTTCAAGTTTAAAGGTCCATATGGATCGCAGTGGGAAGTAATATGTGCGGCGATTATGATCGCAATTATACCGACATTGGTTGTGTTTACCGCCTTGCAAAAATATATCTATAATGGTTTTTCACAAGGTTCTGTAAAGTGAGCTCAACAGTAAATTTAATAACAGTACAAGATAAAATAGCATACTGAAAAGTTGCATACATTTGGAGGGAAAACTAATGAGTGAAGTAAAATTGGTTGGAGCAAGTGCAATTAACATCCCGAACATGCCTTGGCAAGAAAAGCCTGCTGGCTACGAGAATCCGATTTGGAGACATAATGATAACCCGGTTATCAAAAGAAATCCTGCAAAAGGTGTAGCCCGTATTTTCAATAGTGCGGTTGCTGCGTATGAAGGCAGTTTTATTGGTGTATTTCGTGTAGAAGATAACACTACTCGTCCGCATCTGCGTATGGGACATAGTGTGGATGGTTTGGATTGGAAAATCGATGATGAGCCGATCCGATTTATAGATGAAGAAGGTAATCCTTATCAGCCGCGTTATGCTTACGATCCGCGTCTGGTGAAGGTTGAAGATACATTTTATATTATCTGGTGTACAGATTTCTACGGAGCAGCTATTGGGGTAGCAAAAACACAAGATTTCAAAACATTTATCAGCTTGGAAAACCCATTCCTGCCATTCAACCGGAACGGCGTACTGTTCCCTAGAAAAATCAACAACAACTTCGTGATGTTGTCCCGTCCAAGTGACAGTGGCCATACGCCATTTGGTGATGTATTCCTTAGTGAGAGCCCTGACTTCGTATATTGGGGAAAACACCGCCATGTAATGACCAAGGGTGGTCAAGGCTGGTGGCAAAGTGTCAAAATTGGTGGCGGACCAGCGCCGATTGAAACTACTGAAGGCTGGTTGATGTTCTACCATGGCGTAACTGGAACGTGCAATGGTCTTGTGTATAGTATGGGAGCGGTTATTTTGGACATCAATGAGCCCTCGAAAGTAAAATATCGCTCGAAGAACTTTGTATTAACGCCAGAAGAATGGTACGAGGAAAGAGGTTTTGTGAATAACGTCCTGTTCCCATGTGCTACTCTGCATGATGCAGAAACCGGCCGTATCGCCATCTATTATGGCGCGGCTGATACTTATGTAGGCGTTGCTTATACAACGGTTGATGAAATCGTCAACTATGTTATCGAAACCCATGAAGAGGTTGGCGATGATGCAGGTTTAGGCAAAATCTAATTGGACTTAATAACCTATATTTTCAGTGAGCTTGCTAGAGTTCCGGAGAATTGCGTAGCGTAGAGTTCGAAAGAAGTGTGTTGGGTTTGGTGTGTTGAATGTTGTTGGGTGTGCTCAGTGCGGAGGTTGCCTTGTGCGACCTCCGTGTTCTGTTGCAGAATGTACAACAGAACGACACATTATCGCCTGTAATAGATAAGTAGCAGGTGAGGGGGAAATTCGGCTCTGTTGGCGATTCTGATCACTCTGTTGTTTAGTCACTCTGTGGTTTGGTCACTCTATGGCTCTGACGTAAATAGTTGCACTTTGTGCATTTAAACTAACATTTCTTTGGTCACTAGGCGATATAGTTGCACTTCGTGCAACTATATCAGCGAAGTAACCACCAAAAGATCCTTTTGCCGTTTTTTAGTTGTACAAAGTGCAACTAAGATTAGAAACAAATATATTTCAGCTGTAATAGCTGCACAAAGTGCAACTATCCAGTCGCAAACTGTTACTGTGCCGATTATAAAGAAGTTAATAGGCAAAATGGAAATGTGGGTGTTGTGAAGGCAATAAGAAGATAGCGGATAAGTGGAATGTGAGTGGTTGTAGAGGTAATAAGAAGGTAGTAGGTACGTGGAATGTGAGTGGGTGTTGTGAAGGCAATAAGAAGATAGCGGATAAGTGGAATGTGAGTGGTTGTAGAGGTAATAAGAAGGTAGTAGGTACGTGGAATGTGAGTGGGTGTTGTGACGGCAATAGGAAGGTAGCGTGCAAGTGGAATGTGAGTGGTTGTAGAGGTAATAAGAAGGTAGTGGTACGTGGAATATGATTAGTTGTGGAGGTAATAGGCAAGCAGCGAGTGAGTGGTGAATGTGGCTCTGTTGGCTTTTCTGCTACTCTGTTGCTTAGTTACTCTATGGCTTGGTCACTCTATGGCTCTGACGTAAATAGTTGCACTATGTGCACTTAAACTAACTATACCTAAGGTGCTAAGCGATATAATTGCACTTCGTGCAACTATATCAGCGAAGTAACCACCAAAAGCTCCTTTTACCGTTTTTTAGTTGTACAAAGTGCAACTAGGAGGGGAAACACACATATTCAACTGTAATAGCTGCACAAAGTGCAACTATCCAGCCTCGGAGCTGCGACTAAACTATCCAGTCGCAGAAAACGCAACTATTGCATCCCACTCCATCGCAACTTTGCCATCGCAACTATCCCATCGCAACTATCCATACATCAACGGAAAACCCATATTGGGTTTTCCGTTTCTATCTAGCATAGTAACTGTAACGAACTTCGCGGTTACAAACAGCAGGCGAACAATATCGTTACATAACTTAAGGAGGAACAATATTTTGGGAAGCGACATGAATTTGTCACAGTTAAAGGAATATAACGGAAGTAGTCCAAAACCGGATGATTTCGAGCAATTTTGGGAGCGGGCATTGCGTGATCTGGATGCACAGCCGCTGGATTATGAACTGGAACCAGCGGAGTTTGTCAGTGAACTTGCGGAATGTTTTCATTTGTATTTTACCGGAGTTGGCGGTGCAAGAATCCATTGCAAATATGTAAGACCGAAGAACAGCGTACATAAAAAAGGTCCCGGTGTAGTGATGTTCCATGGATACTCCTGTGACAGCGGGGATTGGATGGAGAAGGTGGCTTATGCTGCTCACGGGATTAGCGTCCTGGCGATGGATTGTCGCGGCCAGGGTGGCCTCTCCGAAGATAACCTTACCGTAAAAGGGACTACG
Organism: Paenibacillus sp. FSL R10-2778; assembly: GCF_038593035.1. Lineage (NCBI taxonomy): Bacteria > Bacillati > Bacillota > Bacilli > Caryophanales > Paenibacillaceae > Paenibacillus > Paenibacillus sp. FSL R10-2778. Next base: position 1,842,661 of record NZ_CP151956.1, read on the forward strand.
ATACGCGGACATATCATTCGAGGGATGGATGATCCTAATCCTGATAATCTTTATTATCGCAATGTGTTTTTGGATACGGCACAAACCGCCAGAGTTCTGATGTCTATGGATGAAGTTGATCCTGAACGTGTAGGTGCCTTTGGACTATCTCAAGGTGGAGCGCTGACAGTGGCTTGTGCAGCATTAGAGCCTCGCATAAAAATAGCCCTGCCTGTATATCCCTTCCTTTCAGATTATAAACGTGCTTGGGAGCTGGATATTACCACCTCAGCTTATGAGGAGATCAACTATTATTTCCGTTTTTTTGATCCTCATCATTTGCGTGAGGATGAGATTTTTAATAGGCTCGGTTATATCGATATTCAGAATCTTGCCGAAAGAATACAGGCTAAAGTACTGTGGGTTACCGGGTTATCCGATACGATTTGTCCACCTTCAACTCAATTTGCCGCATACAATAAAATACTAGCGTCCAAAGAGCTTATGGTTTATTATGAGTACGGTCATGAGTATTTACCATATCTTGCCGATCGGGCGTTGGAATTGTTCATGACCTTGTAAGAGATAAGCCAGCAGGCATAACTGAAGACAACGGTGGTGAACAATTGATGAAGTCGCAAGTAAAAAAAGAAAAGGCGCATTTCCAGCTGCACCCTGCCAAATCGATTGGGGTGCGGCTTTTTCTCATCTTCTTCATCTCAACAATGGTGCTCGTTCTCTCACTTGGCTACATTTCCTATTCCGTAGCTGAGCAAACGATCGAGAATAACGCGCTGTCAGCCAATCAACAGACAGTCGTCCAAGCTGCAGAGAAGTTTGATGTTGAATTATTGCGTTATGAGGATGGCCTAGGAAGAATTCTTTACAACAATGAGATTCAGGATGCACTCAAACAAGGGAATAATCCCACTACAAGTAATGAGGAACGTAATTTGCAGTCCAACCAGATTAGCGCCGAGCTAAATGCCTGGCTGACCGCATCAAAGGGGGTAGAAGCTGTATACCTCATCCCGATGAATCAGGAAGTCCCTACTTCGTCAGCGGGATCAAAAGACAGCGCTTTTATCAAAGAATTCAGAGAGTCCTCATGGTTCAAGCAGCTTGAGGAGCAACCACAAACATTGTGGATTCCCCGATCAGAACAGGGGCAAGCCGGAAATACTTCGGGTATGTTTCATTTGGCACAATCGATAGCTGGGGATACACAAAGCCCGGGATACATAATTATCTGTGATATTAGAATTAGTGAATTAGAAAATCAGCTTCGTAAAATTGATCTCGGACCCAGCTCTTACATGCAATTGCTGACGGATAAGGATGAATTGATCGCATCGTCCCAGCAAGTGGGAACAGATACTTATCTCAGTCTGGGAGGGACTCTTCTTCATGGTTTGGAGCATGAGGCTGGATCATTGCCAACGAAGGATGAGAAAGGAAAATCCATTCTGGCTGTGTACGGGACGATGGAAAGCTCCAGCTGGAGATTGCTTGGTGTTGTTCCGGCTGAGAATCTTACGAAAGACGCACTTCGTATTCTAAAAACTACATATATTATTGTTGCGGTGGCTGCTATTGTCGCCATTCTAATTGGTTACTGGATGTACAGAATGGTATCTAAGCCCTTGACCCGACTTAAGGATCTAATGTCTCAAGGGGCAGATGGAAATCTTGGAGTACGTACGGATATTACCTCACGAGATGAAATTGGTCAGTTATCGGGTTCCTTTAATAGGATGATGGAACGGATCACAGAACTGGTAATCCATACTAATGAAACCGCGAGGAAGGTAATGGAAACTGCCGATGAACTTAGTAGAGTATCGCGTAAGACAGCGATGGCAGCCAAAGAGATTGCCGCAGCGACAGAAGAAATTGCCGGAGGTTCAGGCAGCCTAGCTTTGGAGGCGGACCAGGGTAACGAGCTTACGGGGCAAATTTCGGTGCAAATGAACAAAGTGAACTCAGCTACGCATGAGATGGATCATACCGCACATAATATCGGCGTGCTTAGTGAAGAAGGTTTTAATGAGTTAAAAGAGCTGCTTGGCAAGACCAATAAGACGGGTGACATGACGAATAAGCTCGTGTTGAAAGTGAATGAACTGCAAGACACCACATCATCAGTGATGAAGGTGCTTGATGTTATGCAGAATATTACACAGCAGACGAATATTTTGTCTCTAAATGCAACGATAGAAGCGGCAAGGGCAGGGGAGTCCGGCCGGGGGTTTATGGTAGTGGCCGATGAAATACGCCAGCTTGCAGATCAGTCCAAAGAATCCATTGCTGTGGTGGCTAATATAACAGACACCATTATGAAGGATATGAACGAGACCGTAGGTGTTCTCTCGGAAGTAGCCCCTCTTTTTAATCAGCAGGTTACTTCAGTGGAGAGCACTAGCGATATCTTCGTATCTGTACAGGATCAGATGCGTCATTTTATTACACGCTTGGAATCTGTTGCTTTATCGATGGATAGCTTGAGCCAATCCCAGAAGGTACTGTCAAATTCGATGGGCAATATCAGCTCCATTGCAGAAGAATCATCAGCAGCTTCTCAAGAAGTGGCTTCGCTTAGCGGGGAGCAACAAAGTGTGAGTGATCATTTAGTAGAGCTGTCTGAGCAGCTTGAGCATGCGTCCCGGCAGTTGCAAGAAAAACTGTCCAAGTTTAATTTGTAACTTTGCATAACCTAAGTAAATAATTTTAAAACAAAGACCAGTCTCCAATTATTTGGGACTGGTCTTTGTGCTATTCAAAAGGCTATAAATTAGCTAACTAAGCATGAGTGTAAATAATCCAGCGGGTGGGACATAATAAAGGCTATGAACGTCAGTCAGGAGGAATGGGATTGCACAATAATGTCCACAGACGTATACTCGGCGGACTGATTATTTTATGTTCAGTTGTAGCCGTGTTGGTCCTTAGGCTGGCGTGGATTCAACTGTTTATGAAGGAACAGACGGTCCCTGGAACGAAATATACACTTGCAAAGATGGCAGAAATTCAAAGCGAACGGGAAACTGTATTGGACTCTGGGCGGGGGCGTCTGTATGACCGAAAGAGTGAACCCCTTGCCGGGGAAACCATTTGGACGGCTGCGTTTTTTCCTCAAGAGGCGAAGGCTAGGAATACCGTGACGCAGGTCGTATACGAAGAAGCTGAGTCCATGCACCGGTTGGCAGCTATCCTTGGAGTGAGTTATGAGCAATTGCTAAACAAGCGCTCTTCCCTTAAAGAACCATTGCTTTGGCCATCCTCAGTGGGAAAAGGACCGCTCGCACTTACATCCGCACAAGCAGAAGAAGTGAGTGCATTGGGGATCGACGGCGTAGGCGTGCTTCCTTTTGCTCGCAGATATGATGGGAAAGCAACTGGTCGGCAGTGGCTTGGATATTTATCGGAAGAGGTCCCAAACACTGGTGGGAAGGCTTCCCCATCGGGGCTGAGAATTCCGATGAAAGGAACGGACGGGTTAGAAAAAACCCTGGAGCCGTTGCTTCGAGGTGTAGGGCATACTGAGGCATATGCTCAGGTTGATGCGCGCGGGCAACGTGTCCCGGGCAGTCCCATTCAAGTGCGAGCCCCGGGCAATCCGTATTATCCGCTGTCTTTATATACAACGATTGATAAAAAGCTTCAGGAACAAATAGAGGAGTTATCTGTCAAAGCTGGAATGAAGGAAGGAGCCGTGGTGGTGTTAGACACCGGAACGGGAGATATTGAAGCCATGGTATCTTTACCTTTTTACGACCCAGAGAAGATATCCCCTGAAGGGGGAGAGTGGAATAACCGGGCGTTGCAGGCTGCCGTACCTGGATCAATTTTCAAAATCGTCACAGCAGCAGCAGCACTAGAAGCCGGGGTCACCTCAGCGGATGAGCTTTTCTATTGTTCAGGGCAATATGAGAAATATGGATTGTCTTGTCTAAAAGGAAAAGGACACGGTCCCCTCACGCTGGCGCAAGGGTTCGCCGTGTCCTGTAATACTGTATTTGCTGCGCTGGCAGAACGTTTGAGTGGGGCGCAGCTTCAAGCGACAGCACTCGCGCTGGGGCTTGGAAGAGATATTAGCTGGCAAGCGGAGAATACACTTGGTTTTCCAGTTCTTAAGCCACTGTCCGGTGAGCAGAAGGGGACGATCTTTACTTCTTTGCTGCCGGATGATCCAGGCGCCAGAGTGCAGACGGCCATTGGGCAGCGAGATGTGCAAGTGACCCCACTTCAGGCAGCGAACCTGGTGGTGACGTTACTGCATGGCGGGGAAGTGAGAGCGCCAAGAATACTCCAGCGTGTAACCTTTGCAAATGGGCAAAAGCTAGAGGATCTGCCGGGTCATCTTTCCCCTTCAACTGCCGGGAGGATCTCAGAATCTACAGCCCGCCAGCTGCTGTCCTGGATGCGTAAAGTAGTTACGGATGGAACCGGCACAAGTCTGCAGAGCACGAAATGGCCGGTTGCCGGGAAATCAGGTACGGCACAAACCCTTGTTAAAGGTATGCCACGTAACAATCAATGGTTTATCGGCTATGGGCCGCTGGATCATCCCAGATATGCTGTGTCGGTAGCGGTGGAGAACGTCGCTCCGGACAGCTCACATCTAGCCGTTAAGCTGTTCGGTCAGATATTGGATTTATTATCATCGGTTCCCTCTGGAGCTTGAGGTTCAGGTGGTGGCGCAGAGCTGGTCTGATTGGAAGCTGGACCGTTAGCTGCAAAGGGTGAAACGATAAATTCCTCTTGCGGGAGATAGATCCAGCTCTGAAGATACCCTTGTTGAATCAGTTCTTTTATCAGAATAAGCAGAATCGGCGACAGTATCAGACCAGCCATACCGAAAGCAGATGTGGACAGAATGACGAACGACAGCATAAGGAAGGCTGAGGATACGCCAATCGAATTCCCGGTAATCTTCGGCTCAAGCAATTGCCTAACAATTAGTACAATGGCAAGGAGGATAATTAATCCGATAGCCAGTGAAGTATTGCCCACGATGAACAAATAGATGATCCAAGGGACTAAAATTGTTGTCACGCCAAGAAGCGGCAAAACATCAAATACCGCGCAGACTAATGCCATTGTGATTTCGTTGCCGGTTCGCAGAATAAATAAGCCGACTAGAACTATGGCAAAAGTAATGCTGATCAGAATAAGTTGTGCTTTTAAATAGGAACCGATAGCTTTAAAAACATTGCCTTGCAAAAAGGCGAAGGCGTTCTTAAAAGTTTTTGGCATTTTGTCATGCGCGATTTTACGCCAATCTTTGATTTCCATGCTAAGGAAAAATGCCAAAATAATGGCTATCCCGAAATTGGCCATGAAGGTGGAGAAGGAGCCTAGAATACCGGCCATGTATTTTAGAAAAGTGATCAGCCATCCTGTTAGGACATCCGTGGCATCTTTAAAGTACCCGTTGACCTTGTTCGTAATATCGGGTGGCAAGTTATCTATTTTTTGCTGCAGGTAGGTCGTGGTCTCCACAAAATGCTGCTGCACCACATATGTATATTTAGGGAGGTTCTCTTGGAAGTGAAGGGCCTGGAACGTAATCAGTAGACCGGCACCAAATAATGTACCTAACAGCACAATCAGAAAGAGCAACACTGAAATAGCGGAGGCAAAAGGTTTACCAAGACCACGGCGGTTCAAGAAGCGGGCCAAGGGTTCGATAAGCAAAAATACAAAAAAAGACAGGAATACAGGTGCAGCTAACTGATACAGCTTACTAAAGGAGAACATAATTAGATAAACCGTGAGGACAATTAATCCGATGTCAAAAAATGTGCGCCAATATTTTTTGTATAACGGCAGCATAGATATAAACAACTCCCTTTTTTTATAAGTGGATACGCCAGGTTGATTACATTGTACATGATTTTACTTTAAAAGCGTCTATTTCTTTGATACATGTGTTAAAATAGGGGGTAACGTTTTTTTATTCTACTTCACTTGGCCGTTTCACGGGTTCTGCTTGCAGACATTAGGCGAGCCAAAGTCAACTCTGGAAAAGCGGGGAATTAATATGCAGACTTTGCTGCTCTGGTTATTTTACATCTCATCATTTTATGCTTTTATCCCTGGTATGATCAGCCGGATTTTTGGTTACCGTGTCTTTCGTAAAGGAACTGGGCGAAATGAATTCGCACTGACCTTCGATGATGGACCTGATCCTCGATTTACACCATTACTGCTGGAATTACTGAAGAGGTATGATGCAAAAGCAACCTTTTTTGTAGTCGGCTCTAATGCTGAACGTTATCCTGATCTTATTCAGCGTATCCATGATGAGGGACATCTCATCGGAATTCATAATTATGTTCACAAGACGAACTGGCTCATGCGGCCAGCAACCGTCCGCCGGCAGATTCAACGTACGAATGATATTATCTATAATATTATTGGCGAACGCAGTACGTATTACCGTCCACCTTGGGGTATTGTCAATTTATTTGATATTTCCAAACGACGCCAAGTTGAAATTGTGCTTTGGTCGGCAATGTTTGGCGATTGGCGTGAGAAGCTCGGCGCCGAAAAACTCACTGAGAAGATGCTGGCCCGTCTAAATCCCGGGGAAGTGATGTTGTTGCATGATAGCGGCACAACGCTGGGTGCAGATGCGGATGCTCCAGGGAATATGCTTGTGGCTCTTGAGCAGACTCTGGAGGAAGCCCGTAAACGGGGACTCCGCAGCATTCGGATTGATGAGATGATTAAGATGGCTGAGACGTCACCTATCCGGCGCTTATCTTTTGGTAAACGGGTGCTTGTAGGACTTTGGTTAGCTTGGGAACAGGTATTTCAAGCTCTCTTTCATCTCCAAACGATTACTCCGTCAGATCCTTTCCTGCATTATCGGATGCGGAAATATCAGGGCGAACCGGTTGAACTCGAGGGTGGAGAGCTGCTGCGTAAAGGCGACAAAGTCATTGAGCTGCACATCGATAATAAACAGTTGTTCGAATTAGGAATTCATTCACGTTCTTCCGCTCAACTAGCGATTCGAATGATCCGCAGAATGGAAAAGGATCTGCCCATTCTTGCTGAGATCATTGCCAAAGATGTGGATCTTGCAGAAGCCAAAGCGCTTTACGGAGTCAGCATGATTAACCGGGGACCGGAGAAATTCGGCTTTACCGTACGTGATTTGCCGGATGGCTTATTCGCACGTTCCTCCAAATTTTACTTAAGAATCCTGTTAAGTGTGATTCATCCAGCAGGTGGGGCAAGGCTTAAAGAACGGAGCGAGGTCCTTGTGCCGAAGCTTATCCTGATGCCTGTCTCAGAGCTGCTCAAAAAGATGAATCAACAGCTGCCTCATCATCCGAAAACTGCAAAAAAACGCAAATCGCAACAGGAAGAATCGTTGTCACTTAATGATTCGGTTGCGGATGTAGAAATGCCAGGTGCGACAGTAACCAATTGATTCATGATCTTATTGATAAATATTTTACAGTGGACATGTAAAGAGATGTTCTACAATCCAGCGATGGTTGTGGAACATTTTTTTATTGGGATAATTAAAAAAAGAGCAGCCCGCCATTAGAAATACTAAGGTGGGACTGCTCTTGCTTGTTTTAATATTCTTTTTTGCTAAAGGGATTAGATCTTCAGCACTGCGCCGTTACTTGCATTGGTTACCATTTTGGAGTAACGAGCCAGGTAACCAGTTTTAACTTTAGGTTCGAATTCTTTCCAACCCGTACGACGAACTGCTAATACTTCTTCTTCAACCAGCAATTCAATCTTCCGGTTGTTGAGATCCAGCTCAATGATGTCTCCATCCTCAACAAAAGCGATCGGACCGCCTTCAGCTGCCTCTGGAGAGATATGACCGATACTGATTCCGCGGGAAGCCCCCGAGAAACGACCGTCTGTAATCAGACCGACCTTAGCACCTAGCCCCATACCCACGATTTGTGAAGTAGGCGCCAGCATTTCCGGCATTCCTGGTCCGCCCTTAGGACCTTCATAGCGGATAACGACTACATGGCCTTCTTTAACTTTACCGTTCGCGATACCTTCCAGTGCAGCTTCTTGGGAATCAAAGCAGATCGCAGGACCTTTATGATATCCACCTACTGAAGCATCAACTGCACCAACCTTGATGATAGAACCCTCTGGAGCCAAGTTTCCGTAAAGTACGGCAAGACCGCCTCTTTCGGAGTAAGGGTTGTCGATAGTATGAATTACGGAAGTATCTTGGATCTCGTGTCCGATTACGTTCTCAGCTAATGTTTTGCCGGTAACGGTCATACATTCCCCGAACAGAGCACCTGGTTTCTTCAGCAGTTCATTCAATACAGCACTAACGCCGCCCGCACGGTCCACATCTTCGATAAAGATATCAGAAGCTGGAGCCAGCTTAGCCAGATAGGGAACACGGTTTGCAACTTCGTTAATGCGTTCAAGCGGATAATCGATACCTGCTTCTTGAGCTAATGCAAGGGTGTGCAGCACTGTGTTAGTAGAACCACCCATTGCCATATCCAGTGCAAATGCGTTATCAAGGGATTCTTTAGTTACGATATCTCTTGGTTTAAGATCCAGCTTAATCAATTCCATCAGTTGTGTTGCGGATTTGCGAACAAATTCTCTACGCTCATCAGCAACAGCCAGAATCGTACCGTTACCTGGCAATGCCAGTCCAAGTGCTTCTGCAAGGCAGTTCATGGAGTTGGCAGTGAACATTCCGGAACAAGATCCACAGGTAGGACAACCAAATTGTTCTAATTCAAGCAGCTCTGCATCGTTGATTTTGCCGACTTGGTGAGCACCAACGCCTTCAAATACCGAGGTCAGAGAGAGCTTTTTACCTTTACTATCTACGCCGGCTTTCATTGGGCCGCCGCTTACGAACATGGTTGGGATGTTAACACGCAGAGCGCCCATCATCATGCCCGGTGTAATTTTATCACAGTTAGGGATGCAGACCATGCCATCGAACCAATGCGCGGAAACTACAGTTTCCAAGGCGTCAGCGATGATCTCGCGGCTTGGCAGTGAATAACGCATGCCGATATGTCCCATAGCAATCCCGTCATCTACGCCGATCGTATTGAATTCAAAAGGAACGCCACCAGCTTCGCGAATCGCTTCCTTAACGATTTTACCGAACTCTTGCAAATGCACATGCCCTGGAACAATATCAATATAGGAATTGCAGACCGCAATAAACGGCTTTCCGAAATCTTCTTCTTTTACTCCGGCTGCTCTCAGGAGACTACGGTGTGGAGCACGGTCAAAGCCTTTTTTAATCATGTCTGAACGCATTTTCTTGGCTGCCATAATGACATTCCCCCCTAAATGAATTTCAATCAAATATAGTGTCGCATTAACGCAATGAACTCCAAAGACCTGCGTATATACGGTTTATAGAAAGAACGGGGACCTGCTTCCTCAATAAGAAAAGCGATGCCGTTTCTATAAAAAAAGCCGCTGTTTTGGTATAAACAGTTACCGCCTAAAATGAACGGAGAAGTCATTGTTATTAGTGAGTCTATCACAAAGAGCACGTTTTTTCTACCGGACAATGTGAAGTTTGTCGATTGACGCAAAGCGTGGGAAGTGGAGGAAAAGCTCATTTTCGAAAGGAAAGTGCTTTATTTGGAAAATGGAACAGGGTTCGGATGTATCTATTTACCACTCTAGACAACTTTAGGAGAGCTGAGTATGATGGGAGTTATTATTTTATGGGAGGTGCTGGAAAATCGGGATTTGTCTATTATTATCGCCGCGGTGGATCGTTTTACGGGGATGAAAAGCTAAGGAGGGAAAGGGAATGTCACAGCGTACAACTTTTTTAAATCCAATTGTAGCAAGCTCAGGAGACCCATGGGTATTCAAACATACCGATGGCTATTATTACTTTATGGCCACAAAAGCTAAATGTCTGGAGCTGACGAGATCTAGAACCTTGACCGGCCTTGCGGAGGGCGACAAGAAAGTGATCTGGTCTCCCGAACCGGGGGGCAGCTACAGTTACAATCTGTGGGCGCCGGAAATTCATCATTTGGACAACAGATGGTACATTTACTACACTGCGAATGACGGAGGAGGCGACGATTCACGGCGGATTTGTGTGCTGGAGAATGAAGCAGCGAACCCGCTGGAAGGACAGTGGGTATGGAGAGGGGCTTTGCAGACACCTGTCCCAGGGTTGGATGGAACAGTAATGTCTTTGCGGGATCAGCTGTATTTTCTGTATGCGGGATATGGTCATTTTCCTGATTATGGGTCAGCTATTTACATTATGCGAATGAGTAATCCTTGGACCTTGGAAGGGGAGCATCACTTGCTTACCGCTCCAACTCTGTCATGGGAGAAGCAAGGTGGAATGGCGATTAACGAAGGTCCGGTAATTTTGCAGCGAAACAATCGTATTTTCATGGTTTATTCGGCAAGTACGACTTGGTCTGAGGATTATGCACTAGGGATGCTCACCATGAGCGAAGCGGCAGATCCTTTGCAACCGCTGTCATGGGAAAAATCAATGTCGCCTGTATTTTGCAAAAGTGTAGAGAACGGGATTTTTGCCACGGGGCACAATAGCTTCACACATTCTCCTGATGGCAAGGAAGATTGGATAGTCTATCATGCGCTTCCTTCCGCTGGAGCGGATGTGTCTTTGCGCGCGACCCGTATCCAGAAATTTGGGTGGAAGGTGGATGGGACACCAGATTTTGGGGTTCCTTGTAGGGATACGCTTGCTCAGACCGTTCCGTCGGGAGAATAAGAATAAAACAGGAAATCAAGACTGAAAAGGCCATTCATTACAGAAAAACTGTAATGAATGGCCTTTTCATGTAATGCAGATATTTTTATTCGCTGTCGATAATAATTGACGAAAAACGCCTGCTTTATAAGGGGTTTTTCGCCAAAATACAGGATGGTTAGTATGCTTTTTTAATAGGTTTGTAGTTGGCATAGCCATATATTTGTTTGAGAAAAGTTCATAAGATTACAAAATTATTGTATGAAAGCGTTGACATATGAATTTTGGATGCTTATAATTCGATCTGAGATACAGAAAAACTGTATTAATCAAGGGGAGTTATCTACAGGTCAAAAAGGAGCGTGGTTCCAAGCTTTGGATTTGCTTAAGGCGTTGTGGCAAATATTTTATAGTGGGAGGTTAAGTATGAAGAACAATGCAAAGCGTTATTTTAGTCTTTTATTTGTGTTAATACTGATCATTTCGACTGTAACAGCATGTAGTGGCAACAGTGCAAACAATGGGGTTGATAAGGGTGTCTCCAACAACAAAGAGAACGAGAGCACAGCCAAAGACCCGGTTGAGTTTACAGATATCAGCGCAGACATACGCGGCAATACAGCCCCAACGCAAGAGCAAATCGACGAAGTTAATCATTCCTTGAATGATACATACCTCGGCGACGTCTTCGATGAAGTCATTCCAAATGATTACTCAGCTTATCCTGTTAAAGGTGATGTGGTTCTGGATGTATGGATGCCTGCGAATTCCAATATTCCGGATATGAACAATCATGCTGTCCAGAAGCAGGTGGAGCAATTAACGGGAATCAAAGTAAACTTCATCACGCCGCCAATCGGCCAGGAAGCGGATGCCTTCACGCTGATGATCTCCTCCGGTGAACTGCCTGACATTATCATTGAGCCGGGACGTTATCCGGGAGGTTTTGAAGCGGGCGTAAATGACGGCGCTTATATCGATCTGACAGATCTGATGGAGAAAAATGCTCCGAACTATACGAAGTGGCGCAATTCGGATGAATCAAGAAGAAAAACCACGGTCACAGATGACGGCAAGCTGCTCGGCTTCTATGGCATCGCCCCATATTCAGAGTGGACTTGGTTTGGAACATTGATTAAGCAGGAAGCGCTGGACAAAACAGGGCTTGAAGTTCCAAATACGATTGATGAATGGCATACCTTCCTGACAAAAGCAAAGGAAGTCGGATACAAAGCACCGCTTAATTACGGCTCTACTTACGGCCAGATTTTTACCGGCATCATAAATGGCGCATATGGAGTATGGGATTGGACGTTCCTTGATGAGAATGGCAAAGTGGCCTGGGGGCCAGCACAGCCGAAAGCTAAGGAATATTTGACCACCATGCAGCAATGGAACAAAGAAGGATTACTGAACCCGGACTGGGCAACGGCAGACTTTAACCAGAGAATGGCGAGCGCCATTTCGGGAGATACCGCGATGATGATGGACTCTCCGGATACGATGTGGAGTTATTGGAAAGAGCAAAGCGGTATCGACTTTGTGGGCGCACTGAACCCGGTTCTGAACAAAGGAGATAAGTCCGCAACCACGTACAAAAATTTCAAAAGAGCGGGTATCGAAGCTGCGATCACCACGCAAAGCAAAAATGTAGAAGCGGCAATGGCTTGGCTTGATTTTAATTACAGTAAAAAGGGCTGGGAATTGATTAACTTTGGTGAATATGGCACGGTCCACCTGATTGATGAGACGGGAATGCCTTATTATCCAGAGAACAGTTATATCTTTAAAGACCCTGAAGGTCAGCCCGTATCGACAACCTTATGGAAATACCGGATGCACAACTGGCCGGATATCCGGGATGAGCATCATTCCAACCCGCTGATCGCTGCCAAAGGAAGTTACTCGGGAGACATTCGCAAGAATTGGACAGAAAATATGGATACTAGTATGGCTATGCCACCTATTTCCTTTACCAAAGATGAAGCTTCGCGGGAAGCCGAGCTTGGAAACCAGCTGTCGACACTGCGCGGAGAGTATTTTGCAAAAATCATAATGGGAGACCTGCCGGTAGATGCCTATGATAAATTTTTGAAAGAAGCTCAGAGTATGGGACTGGAAGAGTTTTTGAGTATCCATCAGGCAGCCTTAGATCGATATAACAAACGATAGGTGGTTGTTTTATGGAAATATTACAAAAAAACAGAGCGATAAAGCCCATTCCTCAGGACGCCAAACCTAAAAATACCAAGTTAGTGATTAAGAAGGATTTGAAAAAGAACTGGTTTGTCTATCTGTTGGCTGTCCCTGTTGTAGCGTGGTTCCTGATTTTCTGCTACGGGCCGATGTGGGGGGTTATGATCGCCTTCAAGGATTTTAAACCCCTGCTGGGGTTTGGCCAGAGCGAGTGGGTAGGGTTTAAGCACTTTATTGATTTTTTCCAAGGGCCTTATTTCTGGCGGGTCGTTAAAAACACCCTTCTCCTCAATATTTGGGGGATTGCCTTTGGATTTACAGCCCCGATTATTCTGTCCTTGATGCTGAACGAAATCCGTGGGGTTAAGTTTAAAAAAGTGGTCCAAACGATCACCTATATGCCGCACTTTATTTCCCTGGTGGTGGTATGCGGGATCATTCATATCTTTGCCGCAGATGAAGGGATTATCACGCAAATCCTGCAATTTATTACCGGAAATGAGTACTCTTCACTGCTCGGCTATTCTTCGTTCTTCCGGCCGATTTATACCTTCTCCGGCATTTGGCAGAGCATCGGCTGGGATAGCATCATCTACCTTGCGGCGATGAGTTCCATCGATACTTCATTATATGAAGCTGCTGAAATTGACGGAGTGGGACGGATTAAAAAAATGTGGCATATTACGCTGCCGCAGATCAGCCCAGTTATCATCATTCTGTTTATTTTTGCCATCGGCGGGTTGATGTCGTCCGGGTACGAGAAGATTATCCTGCTGTACAATCCTCTGATCTATGATACGGCGGATGTTATTGCCTCTTACGTGTATCGTCGCGGTTTAAGAGAAGCCAGTCTTAGTTATTCCACGGCTGTGGGCTTGGTCAGCTCAATCGTTAACTTCGGGCTGCTCTGGATGACCAATACAATAGCCAAACGCAGGTCCGAGGTCAGCTTATGGTAAGAAAGAGGGACAGCTATGAAAGATAATTTGCAGCGTAAAGCGAAAAAAAGACGAAAACATAAATCCATCGGCGACAGAGTGTTTGACGGCACACTTTATACTCTGCTGACCGCATTAACCTTGGTGTGTTTTTATCCGATCCTGCACATCCTGTTTGCCTCCGTCAGCGACCCCGGCATGTTGATTGCTCATAAAGGGATTTTGCTGAAACCGCTGGGATTCACTTTGGATGGCTATAAGCTGGTATTTAAAGATAACAGTCTGATCAACGGCTATAAAAACACGATTATATATGTAGGATTAGGCACATTAGTCAACATGATCATGACCATTCTGGGAGCTTATGTATTATCCAGACGAGGATTGTATTTCAAAAATTTCATCATGATCCTGATTACAATCACCATGTTTTTTGGCGGCGGGTTGATTCCTTGGTTCTTATTAATGAAGGATATTGGTCTGTACAATAATTTGTGGGCCATGATTTTGCCAAGTGCTTTAAGCACATGGAACATTATTATCCTACGAACTAGCTTTCAAGCCATTCCGCAGGAATTGGAGGAAGCGGCTACCATTGACGGGGCAAGTCAGGCCCATATTTTAACGAATGTGATTCTTCCGCTGTCCAAAGCTACGCTGGCCGTAATCTTTTTATACTATTTAGTGGGGAACTGGAACTCATGGTTTAATGCGATGGTGTTGTTGAAGGACAGACAGCTGTTCCCACTGCAGCTATTAATGAAGGAAATATTAGTAGCTAATGATGCAACCGCAACCTCGATCGGCAGTGCAGGCGGGGTAGTCATCGATAGTGCCCAGAGCCAGACGGCTTTCCGCGAGCTGGTTAAGTATTGTGCGATCGTCGTTTCTACGCTTCCTATATTAATGGTATATCCTTTCTTGCAAAAATATTTTGTTAAAGGTGTTTACGTAGGTTCGATTAAAGGATAGCGGGCAAAAAATCAAGTTCATCTTATATAGAAATTATTTAATAGGAGTGAAGTACACCATGTTGACAGAAGCAAGCAGCACATCCGTTCCACGTCCGGAATATCCAAGACCCCAATTTGCCCGTAAGGATTGGCTTAACCTAAATGGAGAATGGGATTTTACGTTTGATGATGAAGATGTCGGTGAGGAAGAACAATGGTATCGGACGGACACAAAGGGTTTATTTTCACGGGTTATTCAAGTGCCCTTTGCGTTTCAGAGCAAGCTGAGCGGGATTGAAGATCCTTCATTTCATGATGTTGTGTGGTATAGAAGAACTTTTGAAGTTCCTGAGGGTTGGAACGGGAAGCGGATTGTACTCCATTTCGGCGCCGTTGATTATTTGGCAAAAGTCTGGGTGAATGGTCAGCTGGTGGCCGTGCATGAAGGCGGACATACACCATTTCAGATCGATATCACTCCTTCGCTGCTCAAAGGAAGGAATACCATCATACTGCGCGCAGAGGATTTCAGCCGCGATGTCACCTTGCCGCGGGGCAAGCAATATTGGCTGGAGCAGTCTGCTGCCATCTTTTATACCCGCACAACCGGAATCTGGCAGAGTGTCTGGCTTGAACCGCTGTCTGCAGTGCATCTGAGTAAAACCATGATGACACCAGATATTGACCGCAATGAAATCCGGCTTCGGACCTTTCTGCAAGGATTTAAGTCTGCTGATCCGCTCAAGCTGCGCATAACGGTATCGTATGACGGTGAAGTGATTGCGGAAGATCAATATATGGTCATGAATGCTGAGCAGCTGCGCACTATCGGCTTGGGTGATTTTGCGGATCATGGTCTTGGACGTTTATGGAGCCCTGAGCATCCGAATTTGTATGATATTCAATTTCAATTGCTTCGGAATGAGGAAGTAATTGACGAAGTGGCGAGTTATTTCGGCATGCGCAAGGTGTCGATTGAAAATGGCAAGCTATGCTTGAATAACCGCCCATATTTCCAGAGACTGGTGCTGGATCAGGGGTACTTCCCTGACGGGATACTAACCGCACCTACAGACGAAGAGCTGAAACGTGATACCCAGCTGACGAAAGAAATGGGCTTTAACGGGGTGAGAAAACATCAGAAGACAGAAGATCCCCGGTTCCTGTATTGGTGTGATAAGCTCGGCCTGCTGGTATGGAGTGAGGCAGCCAATGCTTACGAATATTCCGAGGAGTATGTCCGCCGCTTCACGAAGGAATGGCAGGAGATCATCGAGCGCGACTATAACCATCCTTGTATCGTGACCTGGGTTCCGCTTAATGAGAGCTGGGGTGTTCCCAATGTCCAGATTGATACACGCCAGCAGCAGCACGGATTGGCTATGTATCATTTAACGAAATCCTTGGATGAGATGAGACCTGTTGTGTATAACGATGGGTGGGAGCATATGACTACAGATTTGGTGACTATTCATGACTATGAGAGCCATCAGGCAGTGCTGGAGGAGAGATATGCCACGGCAGAATCTTCTGTAAATGCGATGCCGGCCAACCGCAAAATATTTGTCGGTGGAGCTTCGTATCAAGGCCAGCCGATTCTCGTATCCGAGTTTGGTGGAATTGCCTTCAAGAAAAGTGAGTGGGAGGGCTGGGGTTATTCTGGGGCAGAGAATGAAGAGGATTTCCTGATGAAGCTCAAGGCTGTGGTTGACCCGATGTTCACTTCCCCGGTGATCCAAGGGTATTGCTATACCCAGCTGACGGATGTCGAGCAGGAAATCAACGGACTGCTCACCTATGATAGACAGCCCAAAGCTCCGCTTGAAGCGATCCGCAACATTATGATGCATATCCAATAAATAACATTTACTAAAAGGAGTTACACCATGACACAACAAGCAACGCTTCCGCGTCCTGAATATCCCCGCCCTGACTTTATTCGACCAGAGTGGATCAATCTGAACGGCCAGTGGCAATTCGAAATTGATCATGGCAAAAGTGGGAAGGAACGCGGATACCCTGTTAACGAACATAATCTCTCAGGGACAATTACTGTGCCCTTCTGTCCGGAAAGCAAGCTGTCCGGTGTAGAATATAAAGATTTTATGGCTGCTGTATGGTATAAAAGGGAGTTTACCGTGCCGGAGAGCTGGACAAATGGCAGAGTTATCCTTCATTTTGGTGCCGTTGATTATATGGCGGAGGTCTGGGTGAACGGCGTATCCGTAGGTACGCACCGCGGAGGATATACTCCGTTTAGCTTTGATATTACTTCTAATCTTTTAGCGGGCAGTAATGTGATTACTGTCTATGCTGAAGACGACGTTCGATCGGGACGACAGCCACGGGGCAAGCAGAGTGAACAGTTCCATTCGCACGGCTGTGATTATACACGCACTACAGGAATCTGGCAGACGGTATGGCTTGAGCAAGTCCCTGAAACCTATCTGTCTAATCTGAAAGTTGTCGCTGATCCCGACAATGGCTGTGTGCACCTCGAAATGAAGGTACAAGGGAACGCAGCGGGGGACACGCTTAGGGCCACTGCTCTTTATGGCGGCAAACCGGTTGGGGACAGCAGTGTGATCGTTTCCGGACCCTCTATAAAACTTACGATTCCACTATCAGAGATTCACTTGTGGGAAGTTGGAAACGCCAGATTGTATGACCTGAAGTTGTCCTTGCATAGTCAGGGACGGGAGAGTGACGTGGTCCATTCCTATTTTGGACTCCGCACGGTACGACTGGATGGGATGGCATTCCGGATCAATGGGAAATCCGTATTTCAGCGGTTAGTTCTGGATCAAGGTTTTTATCCGGAGGGAATCTATACCGCTCCTACTGATGAAGATCTGCGCAGAGACATCGAAATCTCAATAGGGCTTGGCTTCAATGGCGCGAGGCTTCACGAGAAGATCTTTGAGCCGCGTTATCTTTATTGGGCTGACCAATTAGGTTATCTTGTCTGGGGAGAGCATGCCAATTGGGGGTTGAATATTACTGGAGCGGATAGCCTGACTCACTTCCTGCCGGAATGGCTCGAAGGTATGCAGCGTGATTTCAATCATCCCGCGCTGATCGGCTGGTGCCCTTTTAATGAGACCTGGGACCGGGACGGTGCGAAACAGCATAACCCCGTGCTCCAGATTGTTTACAACGTAACAAAACGTATGGATCCAACACGTCCAGTAATTGATACAAGCGGCAACTTCCATGTGGCTACAGATATCTTCGATCTTCATGACTATGACCAGAATCCGCAGACGTTCCGGGACAGATATGAACCGATGAAAAGTGGCGGAGAAGTATTCAATACCTTCCCGGATCGCCAAACGTATGAAGGTCAACCTTACTTCATCAGCGAGTATGGCGGAATTTGGTGGAACCCGCAGCAGAAAGATGAAAAATCATGGGGGTATGGGGACAGACCGACCTCAGAGCAAATGTTTATCGAACGCTACGAGGGGTTGACGAATGTTTTATTAGATCATCCGCTGATGTTTGGATTCTGCTATACCCAGCTGTACGATGTGGAACAGGAAGTCAATGGACTGTACACTTATGACAGACAGCCGAAGTTCGACCCCGAGCGTATCCGCGGCATCAATGCGCGTAAGGCTGCAATTGAAGATTAGAGGCGCTACGTAACTATTCATTCGAAAGGAATGTGATAGATTATGAAAGTGAATTTCCGGCAAAAATGTCTGGTCGCCTTAAGTGTTCTTCTTATTCTTCCAATGGGGAAGGTGACCCTTGCAGTCTCTGATCATAATGACTTTTACAACGTGGTTATGCAGGACGGGGCGGACCCATGGGTGTATAAACATACAGATGGCTTCTATTATTTCACCAAAACAACAGGTGGCAATGTTACCCTCTGGAAGTCAGCCCAGTTGACCACTATTGATGCAGCGCCTACTAAAGTTGTCAACACGGGCGGTAGCGGCATCTGGGCGCCTGAGCTACATTATATAAACGGAGCTTGGTATATCTACTATGCGATGGACGACGGAGATAACGTAAACCACCGCATGCATGTAATGGAGAACACAGCGGCAGACCCGATGCAGGGAACTTGGCAGTACAAAGGCCAGATCACAGATTCAAGCAATAAGTGGGCTATAGACGGTACTGTGCTGCAAGTGAACGGCGAGCTGTATTTTATCTGGTCCGGCTGGGAGGGGAATGTTAATGTGCGGCAGAATCTCTATATCGCGCATATGAGTAATCCCTGGACCATTGATTCCGAACGCGTAGAGATTTCAAGACCAACGTATAGCTGGGAAACGAATCATTCCCCAAATGTGAATGAAGGACCGCAGGTGATTATAAATGGAGAAGTCATTAGTTTGGTCTACTCGGCAAGCGGAAGCTGGACTAATGATTATTGTCTGGGACTGATCACCGCAGACATCTCCAGTGATCTGTTGAATCCGGCATCATGGAATAAAAGCAATCAGCCTATCTTTTCCTCAGGCAATGGACTTTACGGACCTGGACACCATTCGTTTACTAAGTCTCCTGACGGCCAAGAGGATTGGATCATGTACCATGTCGCCAAATACAACAACGCTGGCTGGAACCGCGAGGTGCGGATGCAGAAATTCAGCTGGAATGCTGATCATACACCTAATCTGGGTATTCCCGTTGACCCTAATCTTCCGATAACTTTGCCTTCGGGTGAAACCATGCATGCCCGCTACGAAGCGGAAAAAGGGACATTTGGCGGCGATGCCTATGCCTCTTCGAGTCCCAAGGGCTCGGGTGGGCTTAAGGCGGGTCATATTGATACGCCGGACAGTTACGTAGAATTTTCGGTTGATGCGGCAGCCGCAGGCGAGTATATTCTTTTGGCTCGAACGGCGAATGGAACGGCTGGCGGGAATTGGTCGAATTTTCAGCTTAGTGTCAATGCAGGACCTTCCAGCCCATTCTATATCACCAATAAAGGGTGGGAGAATTGGGGGCTGTCCACAGCCCGGGTTCAACTGAAAGCAGGCATGAACAAGCTTCGTTTTACCAAAGGCGAAGGTTACGGAGAAATTGATTTCATTGATATTAAGCCATTGTGAATCGAACAAACCTAAGAGACATATGAAATGGCTTCCGGTTTTCCGGAGGTCATTTCTAGGTGAAAGGGCTTGTAGGTGTAATTGTTTTTCATCTCATTAAGAAGTAAGATTAGGATAATTATTAGGATACAAGGAGAGCTGATTTGTGCTGGAACTTAGCTTAAACGACCCGGAAAAATTAGTCACAGTAACGCATGCTTTATCAACTCGTTCTAGGGTTGATATTCTTCGGCTCTTAAACTCCAAAAACTTAAATATTATTGAAATCGCTGAGAGGCTGAAGCTTCCAGTGTCGACGGTAGCAAGCAATATTAAAGTATTAGAAGCAGCAGAGTTAATTCATACAGAATTGCTTCCGGCTTCACGCGGGGCAATGAAAGTTTGCAGCCGGAATTATGATGATCTTCATATTGCCTTGAATTTGAAAGAACCGATGTCAAAGGGATTAACTCATGTCTATGAAGTAGAGATGCCGATCGGCCATTATAGCGACTGTGAGGTATCTCCTACTTGCGGAATGGCTAATAGCGAGGGTCTTATTATCAAAGAAGATGAACCGTCGAGCTTTTATCACCCTAAACATGTCAACGCTCAGCTGATCTGGCTCCGCAAAGGATTTCTGGAATATTTGCTGCCTATGGATATCCCCTCCGGAGCACAAATTGAATCGCTGGAATTATCCATGGAGATCTGTTCGGAAGCTCCGAATTATGACCAGAACTGGCCTTCGAACATCTCTGTATGGGTGAATGGATCGGAGATCGGCATGTGGACCAGTCCCGGTGATTTCGGTGACCGGCGGGGCAAGCTGAATCCGAACTGGTGGTGGGATGGATCTACACAATACGGGTTTCTCAAGACCTGGCGTGTTGACCATGAAAAGACGACACTTGATATGGAGAAGGTGTCGAATGTTTCCTTAAATGATCTTCTGATTAACCGGAGCCCCAAATTGCGGCTGCGTATTGGAATCAACCCTGATGCAGTTCATCAAGGCGGACTTAACCTGTTCGGGCGCCAGTTTGGCGATTATGAACAACATATTATGATGAAGGTAAAATATACCATGGATCAGGATGAAGTAGAACTTTAGCTTAGGAGATGAACAAAGCAAGGCGGTTCCTCGGAAACGAATCTTCGTATCCAAGGAACCGCCTTGCTTTGTTTGTTCTGGATGTAAAGCTAGAGTGTGCGCCGTAAGGCGGCACGCTGAAGGGTGATCATCCAGTCAACGGACGGCTCAACCAGCGGGTGAAAGAGCCGTTTAACGGACGGCTGAGCCAGCAATACGGTGAATAATACGGCGGTGAGCAGCAGGACTACTGCCCCAGCAGCATTGCCAATATAGGTGTAAATCCCGGAAACGGCAGCCAGACGAACGATAAAACCATGAAGCAGGAAAACATACAACGTGCGGCGCCCCCAGTCGGTCATGCGGCTCGCTCCGTAAGGTACGAGGCCGAGGAAAGCGAGTGAAGCGACAATTTGTAGTCCGTACAGTCCCAGACGGTATACGCCTGCATACCATACATTGGCATCGAGCTGCATATAGGTCATGCTGCCATATAACCAGCCAAAGGGAAATCCTGCCCCCCATGCGACCATGACGGCAAGGAGTAGAATGGAGGCGGCTGCTGCAAAGATTTTGATATATTTCTGATAGAGCTTGACGAAGGTTTCGAAGGAGAAATGATAGCCGATAATGAAAAAAGGCAAATATACAAAGGTACGGCTGATGCTAAACCATACACCGTCCAGCTGGAGATATCCGACAGCCACCCCCGCTGTTACAGCGAAGAGGAGCTTAGCGGTTATGGACCATCTGCTCATACCGAGCATCAGGAGGCGCCAGCAGGCATGACTGGCCAGAAACCATAGGAGCAGATAGGGTGCGAAAATGGAATGCTGGATGTTGCTTACATGAAAGAGGGAAACGTCGAGTGCGGAATATAAGCTTTGAAAAATGAGGTATTGCAATCCAATTTGCAGCAGCATTTTGCGGCCGGTAGTTCCGGCAAGGCTTTTTCTGGCGAAATAGCCGGTCACCAGTACGAACAGCGGCATGTGAAAGCTGAAAATCCACATATATAATCCGTGTATTCCGCTCATTTTGTTAATCAGAGGTTCAATTGCATTACCGGCAAAAACAGTGATAATAAGCATAAAACGCAGGTTGAGAAAAAAGGTTTCTCCGCGCGTTTCCAGCGAGTTTTCCCCTACCATGATTTAGCCTCCAAATTATGCTGTATGCAAATTAATTTAATTTTAAAATACTAGATTTTCTTTGATTTAATTGTGAATTAAGTCACAATAGAAAGCGTTATCATGTGTGCGAAATGTGGCGATGTGTTGAAGGTTGTTAGAATAGAGGGATTCCACTATAATTTTTATATGCATTAACATCTGGGAGTGGAACATGTTGAAGAGAAGAATAACTAAGCGTCGCGTCGCTATTTTTGTATTGATTATTTTAGTGGTAGCCGGGTTGCTGATATGGAAGTATTTAACGCCATATGCACCGGCTCAAGAAGCCGAAACTGCACTGATTTCAAGTGGTGGAGTTACCGTCGAACAGAATGATAATTGGATTTCGTTCGAACCTTCCATTACTAAAGGCGCCTCGATTATATTTTATCCTGGGGCTTTGGTTAAACCGGAAGCCTATTCCCCTCTTGCGAAGAGCGTCGCTGCTGCAGGGCATCCCTTCTACATCGCCAAAATGCCGTTTAATTTAGCCGTAACGAAGGGGGATGCCGCAGAAGAGATTATTCGTGTGCATCCGAAGCAATCTTTTGTGCTGGGTGGACATTCACTTGGGGGTGTCATGGCCTCGCGTTACGCAATTGAGCATACGGACCAGCTGGAAGGTGTATTTTTCTTAGCCTCTTATCCAGATGAAAAGGGAAGTCTGCGAGAGACTACTTTGTCAGTGTTGTCGGTTGTGGGTACTGAGGATCAAGTGATTGACAGAGACAGCTACAACAAAGGGCGCTCCTATCTGCCAGATAATACAGTTTATAGTTCAATTATAGGTGGGAATCATGCGCAATTTGGCAGCTACGGGCCTCAGAAGGGGGACGGCGAAGCCACAATATCCGAGGAAGAACAGCAGAGTCGCACAGTAAGTGCCCTGTTGGATTGGCTGGGAAATCTGAGGTAGTTACGGGTCATTCAACAGAGGGAGGAAACAATTCATGCCAGTATTACACATTAACGATGAATGCGTTCCCTGCTCCGGAATATTGTTTGATAAAGACGGGACGTTACTCGATCTATTAGCCACCTGGGGGAATTGGGCGGAGCTTGTGCTGCGTGGACTGGAAGATCAACTCGCGATCATGGGAGCGGGATTTATTGTAGAGCGCAGCAAGGTGCTGGGTACGCAACATGATCCGCAAGGGAAGTTAATAGGGTACGACCCGGCGGGGCCGCTTACCATGGCTACAGAAGAAGAAAGTTACGGTGTACTCGCATGGCAGCTATATGCAGCAGGAGTTCCTTGGAATGAAGCGCTGACCCGTGTGAAAAGCATAACTAAAAACGCGATGTATGAATTACGCCGACGCCGTATGGCACAGCCTTTAGCGGGACTTCATTCTTTTTTGGAGCAATGCTCTGCGGCATCGCTTAAGCTTGGCGTGGTTACCTCCGACGGGGCAAAGACCACCGGAGAGCATTTGGAATGGCTTAATGTGGCAGGCTATTTTGATTCTGTAGTTACTAGGGACAGAGTAAAAAACGGAAAACCAGCTCCTGAAATGGCTGAATTGGCCTGCCGGGAGTTAGGGCTTTCGCCTGAAGAGACGATTATTATTGGGGACAGTAATGCCGATATGCAATTAGGTAAAGGTGCAGGGCTTCGCCTCGCAATTGGGATTTGCGCCAGTGGTGAGGGGGAGCACCTTATAGATGCCGATGTAATCATTTCCGGTTTCAATGAGCTTCGGATCACTTACTGATCAGCTAATAAAAGGAAAGGATGTGCTACTTAGCATGGATCAATTGCAGACACTTGCTTCTTGGATCAAAGAAAGTGACAATATCGTTTTTTTCGGAGGGGCGGGTACGTCTACAGAGAGTGGAATTCCTGATTTCCGCTCCGCAGCTGGATTATATCAAACTCAGCACAATTCACCTTATCCACCTGAAGTGATGCTGAGCCGCACTTTTTTTATGTCCTCACCGGACATTTTTTTTGATTTTTACCGCAGTAAAATGATTCATCCAGAGGCCCGTCCGAATGGTGCGCATCAGCTACTAGCGGAGTTGGAACAGCAGGGGAAGCTGAAAGCGGTGATTACGCAAAATATTGACGGCCTGCACCAGCAGGCGGGCAGCCGTAGTGTCCTTGAGCTGCATGGTTCGATCCATCGCAACTATTGTATGGACTGCTCACGGTATTACGGGCTGGATCAACTGCTGGAAATGACTGAGGTCGTTCCTCGCTGCCCGGAATGTGGCGGAATTATCAAGCCGGATGTGGTTTTATATGAAGAAGAATTGGATCACTCCGTGCTTATGGGCTCTGTCGCAGCGATTGCCTCTGCAGATATGCTTATTATTGGTGGAACCTCGCTAACGGTTCAGCCTGCGGCCAGTCTGGTGACTTATTTCCGGGGCAAACGTACGGTGCTGCTGAATGGAGATCCCACACCTTATGATGATCAGGCGGATCTGCTGATTACAGATCGAATTGGAAAAGTAATGGGCAGTGTCAAGGATCTATTAAGCTAGAAGAAAAAAGCTGTCCTTTGGTTTCTCTTGCCAGATTATTATTACGCTCAGAAGTTTAAAGATAAGGTAGGCTCACAACAGCGTGTAATGAGAGGCAGGGATAAGCAATGGTATATGTAGCAGACGATAAACGGTATGACAACATGCGTTATAATCGTTGCGGGAACTCAGGTCTCAAGCTCCCAGCAATCTCATTAGGATTATGGCAGAATTTTGGTGGGATCGATAATTACGAGAACGGCAGAGAAATGATCACTCGTGCTTTTGATCTTGGAATTACCCATTTTGATCTGGCCAACAACTATGGTCCACCAGCTGGTTCAGCAGAAGAGCTGTTCGGTAAAGTTCTTGCCAATGATATGTATCCTTATCGTGATGAAATAGTGATCTCTACAAAAGCAGGGTATAACATGTGGCCCGGCCCTTATGGGGAATGGGGTTCACGTAAATATATGCTGGCTAGTCTTGATCAGAGCCTGAAGCGGCTAGGCCTAGATTATGTTGATATTTATTACTCTCATCGTCCAGACCCGGAAACACCGCTTGAAGAAACCATGCAGGCGCTGGATTATGCGGTACGTTCTGGCAAAGCTTTATATATAGGACTATCCAACTATAATGCGGAGCAGACGGCTGAAGCCCTCAGTATTCTAAAAAGCCTGGGCACACCGCTCTTAATCCATCAGCCTAGTTATTCTATGCTCGATCGTTGGATTGAGGGCGGATTACAGGATGTACTGGAACATAGTGGTGTAGGAAGCATCGCTTTTACACCCCTGGCTGAAGGCTTGTTAACCAACAAATATTTGAATGGTATTCCAGAAGGGTCAAGAGCTGCCAAGCCGTCTGCCGCCTTGAATGAGAGCCGGATTACACCGGAGGTGCAGCGGAGGATTCGCGCACTTAATCAGCTTGCGGTTTCGCGAGGACAGAGTCTGGCTCAGTTTGCACTGGCTTGGACACTCCGGGGTGGCAAGGTTACTTCTGCCCTAATTGGAGCAAGCAGAGTGGATCAGATTGAAGAGAATATAGCTGCTTTAGCTAATCCTGATTTCAGTCCGGAGGAGTTAGAGCGGATTGAAACGATTCTAAAGACAGAACTATAGCATATTGAACACAGTAACAGCCCGGTTCCTTACGTTAAGGAAGGCGGGCTGTTGTTGTATAGTGGATTTATGGATTTATGGATTAAAGGGCAAACTAACGTTCAGGTTTCTCTGCTTGTCTCGTTGTAGTCATCCGGTAAGCCGTCGGTGACTGGGCACAAAACCGTTTGAATTGGCGAGAGAAGTATAAAGCATCGGTGAGCCCCACAGATGCTGCTACCTGTTCCACGGACAGCTCCGGTCGTTCACGCAGCAGCTGTCTGGACTTTTCAATCCGCAGCTTCAGCAAGTAGGTCACCGGAGATAATCCGGTCTCTTGCTTAAATACACGGGACAGGTAGGCTCGATTATAACCCAGCGTATCACACATTTGTTCAATAGAGACCGGGTGCGCATATTGAGATGCCATGTAGTGGATCATTTGCTTCACAGTACGCTTAACCTGTGATTCTGCGCCGGGAAGACGAGAGAAGGAAGAGAGCAAATCAGCTGTTTCGCCGACAATGAGATAGAGATAGCCAAGCGAAGTCAGATGGGCACTCTCTTTGTTGGCGTTGAAGGCTTGCATGATGCTGGACAGGGCACCTGGAATTAGGCTTTCACCTGTTGTAGTCACCACAGGCTGTTGTGGTGTGAACCCTGTCTGCAGCACCAGATCGTCAGCTTCGCTGCCAGTAAAAGCTGCCCAGCGATAGCACCAGGGCTGGTCTTTATCCGAGACGTAACTGACTAATTGTCCCGGATGGATCAAGAAGCAGTCCCCTTTACCCAACTCATATTTATGATGTTCTGTACGGAAAACGCCCGAGCCAGATTCTATGAAATGCAGCAAATAATAATCATAGATCTTGGGTCCAGCTTGATGCATGGGCAGGGTCTGACTCTGGCCGGCAAACAGTACATGAAGGTTCTGTTTATCGTAATACACTGGATTGGATCCTACGGAATAAGTATGCTCCATTTGGGACAGCCTTTCTTGTGTTAATGTCATTTAATGGCTTATAGTTTAGAGAGTAACAGTAATATATGTAATTATTATATTATGGGAAGTCACATTTATCCATACATTACACACATGATTGCATTATCAGAGGATGAATGAATCTATTATAATGAGTACATAAAGAACGCTTTACTAATTCCCACTGGCTGAAGCAGCGAAAGGATGGAGTGGCATTAATGAGCATACAGGAACTTAATAACAAATTTATTGAAAAATATGGGGTGAGCGGGGAAGAGGCTAAGGTGTTTTATGCACCAGGTCGTGTCAATCTCATCGGAGAGCACTTGGATTATAACGGCGGGTATGTACTTCCCGCAGCTTTGGAATTCGGTACAACGCTGATTGTGCGTCCACGTAGTGACAGCAAAGTGAATTTTGCATCAACTAATTTTCCTTACGAAGCTTCTATTGATTATAGCGAAATTGGCAAGGCCAAAACGGGTGAATGGATTGACTATCCGATTGGGGTAATGGTTGAGCTGGATAAGAAAAGCACACCAGTATCCAAAGGGTACGATCTGCTGTTCCATGGCGATATTCCGAATGGAGCAGGCTTGTCCTCCTCGGCCTCTCTTGAAGTCGTTACTGCTTATGCGTTCCTGACTCTCGAAGGTGGCGATACAGACACTGTTGAGATTGCACTTTTGTCCCAGCGTGCTGAGAACCAGTACGTAGGTGTAAACTCCGGAATTATGGATCAGTTCGCAGTTGCTAACGGCAAACGCGATCATGCGATCCTGCTGATGTGCGACACACTTGAGTACAATTTGGTACCGTTCATCACAGGTTCATACAAATTGGTTATCGGCAACACGAACAAACGCAGAGGGCTTGTAGATTCCAAGTACAATGAACGCCGTCAGCAGTGTGATGAGGCATTGGCTATTTTGCAAAAAGAAGTGCCTTCACTAGCTTATCTGGCACAGCTTAATCGTGAACAGTTCGAAGCACATCAAGATAAAATCACAGACGAAATTGTAAGACGCCGCGCTCGCCATGTTGTGGAAGAGAATCAACGCGTGCTAGATTCCGTTGAGGTATTAAAAAACAATGATCTGAAGCAGTTTGGACAGTTCATGAATGATTCGCATGCGTCCTTGCGCGATTTGTATGAAGTTAGCTGTGCAGAGCTTGATATTATGGTTGAAGAAGCTGGGCGCATCCCAGGTACACTCGGTTCCCGTATGACTGGCGCGGGTTTCGGAGGCTGTACAGTATCTTTGGTACATGAAGATGATATAGAACGTTTTATTCGTGAAGTTGGTGAAGCCTATACCACAAGATCTGGTTTGGTTGGCGAGTTCTACGTTTGCGGCATCGGTAATGGTGTCCAAGAATTGAAGGGAGTGTAATCAGATGGCGATTTTAGTAACAGGTGGAGCAGGGTATATTGGGTCCCATACTGTAGCGGAGCTGCTGGATCGTGGTGAAGAAGTGGTGGTCCTCGACAATCTGCTAACAGGGCATCGTGAGGCGTTGCTGGGTGGCAAGCTGTACGAAGGTGATCTGCGTGATAAAGAACTGCTGGGTAAGCTGTTCGCTGAAAATGAGATTGAAGCGGTTATCCATTTTGCTGCAAGCTCTTTGGTCGGAGAAAGCATGAAGGACCCTGTAAAATATTATGACAACAACGTATATGGTACACAGTGTCTTCTAGAAGCTATGCAAAAAGCGGGCGTGAACAAGATCGTATTCTCGTCCACAGCCGCAACCTACGGCGAACCGGAAAAGGTGCCGATTGAAGAAACAGACCGCACTGAACCAGCCAATGTGTATGGAGAAACTAAGCTGACCATGGAACGGATGATGGCTTGGTTTGATAAAGTACTGGGCATTAAATACGTAGCATTGCGTTACTTCAATGCAGCTGGCGCACATGCCAGTGGCAAAATCGGTGAAGACCATCGTCCAGAAAGTCATTTGGTGCCGCTGGTATTGCAAACGGCCTTGAAGCAACGTGACAGTATCGCAGTTTTCGGAGATGACTATCCTACAGAAGACGGTACTTGTGTGCGCGACTACATCCATGTCAGCGATCTGGCTGACGCCCATGTTCGTGCGGTAACTTACCTGCGCAGCGGAAGCAGCAGCAATATTTTTAACCTGGGCAATGGACTTGGATTCTCGGTAAAACAGGTGATTGAAACGGCGAAGAAGGTTACTGGACTTGAAATTCCTGTAGTCATTCAAGAACGCCGTGCCGGCGATCCGGCTGTGCTGGTAGCTTCTTCTGACAAAGCGCGTAGCGTCCTTGGATGGAACCCGCAGCATGCAGATTTGGAAGATATCATTCAAAGTGCATGGAACTGGCACTCTGCCAATCCGCAAGGATACGGAGAATAAGGGACTTTAGGTTAGCTTATCTTGAACTTGAGACCCTACTTAAGGAGAATTAAAATGCACAACGAGAATAAGATTACACCTGCTGGCCAGAAAGCATTACATGCGATTGAGCAGCTTGTTCTGTTCGCACTGCGCCAGCAGCTTATAGCTCCATCCGATGAAGATTATAGCCGTAATGTGCTGCTCGAACAGTTCGGTTTCAGTGAGCCGCATGTAGGTGATATCGATCAAAGTCCATTGGAAGGGCCGCAGGCTCCACTCGATGCACTGATTGATTATGGTTTTGAAATCGGATTGATCCCAGAGAATAGTGACACTTACCGTGACTTGCTGGATGCCAAGATTATGGGACTTCTCATGGCCCGTCCTTCGGATGTAAATGCTGAGTTCTATAGTCTGACCGCTGAAAAAGGCATCTCCGCGGCTACAGACCGTTTTTATAAATTGAGCATTGATTCGAACTATATTCGGATGGATCGGATCTCGAAGAATGTCTACTGGCTGCAGGATTCGCCGTATGGAGACATTGAAATGACGATCAATTTGTCCAAGCCTGAGAAAAATCCGAAGGAAATCGCAATGGCTCGGCTGCTCCCGCCGCCAGTCTATCCGAAATGTCTGCTGTGCCGTGAGAATGTAGGTTATGCCGGACGGATCAATCATCCGCCGCGCCAGAACCTGCGTATCATTCCGCTTAACCTGAATAATGAAGAATGGTTCTTCCAATACTCGCCATATGTTTACTACAATGAGCACTGTATTGTATTCCATCATGATCATGTGCCAATGAAGCTTACCAAGGATACCTTGAAGCGGCTGCTTAGCTTCGTGGAATCATTCCCGCATTATTTTATTGGCTCCAATGCAGACTTACCGATTGTTGGCGGCTCTATTCTGACGCATGACCATTTTCAGGGCGGACGCCACACATTCCCGATTCAAAAAGCGCCTAAGGAAGATACATTTACACATGCTTCTTATCCGGGTGTCAGCATTAATATCGTAAAATGGCCGATGTCCGTATTGCGCTTAAATGGAGAAGATTCTGCGGTTCTATTGGAATGCGGAAATGCGCTTTATGAAGCTTGGAAAGCCTACAGCGATCCAGAGGCGGAAGTGCTAGCCTTTAGTGAGGTTGACGGTGAAGTACAACCACATAATACCGTTACTCCTATCGTACGCCGGGCCGAGGACGGCAGCTTCGAGATGGATCTTGTGCTGCGGAATAACCGGACTAATGAGCAATATCCTGAAGGGATTTTTCATCCACACCGGGAAATGCATCATATCAAGAAAGAAAACATCGGCTTGATTGAAGTTATGGGACTGGCGATTCTGCCGGGCCGTTTGAAGGAAGAACTCGATTCCATCGCAGGTATTCTTGCAGGAGATCAAGCGCTGTTAGAAGCGGTGAAGAATGACCCTAGTCATTCTCTTGCGCAGCATGCGGCTTGGATTCAGGAGCTGGTGGAGCGATTCGGAACTGCACTGCAACACGAGGAAGCGCTCAAGATTGTGCAGAACGAAGTTGGCATCAAGTTTACGCATATTCTTGAACACGCTGGCGTTTACAAACGGACTCCAGAAGGTCAAGCGGCTTTCCGCCGTTTCGTAACAAGCTTCGGCGCTTTGTAGTAAGTGAATTTGGATTTAAGGATGTCCTCTAGCCTATGGGCTTGGGGCATCTTTTTTTATTCGGAATGACGAAACCCAGCCACCTAATTTGAATGCGGGTAATCAGAGGTTTATAATACGAAGGAGTAAGACATTATGAATTAACTACTGGAGGTTTACACATATGCGTAAATTTGAATTTTATAATCCTACCAAGCTGATTTTTGGACAGGGTACCCTTGAAGCCTTGAAGACAGAGGTGCCTAAGTACGGTAAAAATGTGCTTTTGATGTACGGTGGCGGCAGTATCAAGCGCAGCGGTTTGTACGATAAAGTAGTTGCTGAGCTGAGTTCAATAGGCGCTACAGTGACTGAACTCTCTGGAGTAGAACCCAATCCACGTCTTTCCACAGTACATAAAGGCGTAGAGCTGTGCCGGGAGCATAATATTGACCTTGTTCTTGCAGTAGGGGGCGGAAGCGTATTGGACTGCGCAAAAGCTGTTGCTGTTGGAGCGAAATATGATGGTGATATGTGGGACTTTGTAGAGCGTAAAGCAGCGGCTCAAGACGCGCTTCCACTGGGTACAGTGCTGACAATGGCTGCTACGGGTTCCGAAATGAATAACGGCTCGGTAATCACAAACGAGGTTACTAAGGAAAAAATGGGCTGGGGCAGCGTGCATGCCTACCCGGCATTCTCGATTCTTGATCCAGAGAACACTTTTTCTCTGCCACGTGATCAGACCGTTTATGGCATGGTGGACATCATGTCGCATGTTCTGGAGCACTATTTCCATACAGACGGCAATACACCGGTACAAGACGGGTTCTGTGAAACTTTGCTGCGCACTGTAATTGAAACCGCACCGAAGCTTATCGAAGATCTGAACAACTACGAGCTGCGTGAGACCATTATGTACTGCGGTACGATGGCGCTTAACGGAATGGTCAGCATGGGTTTTGCCGGAGATTGGGCGACTCATAATATCGAGCATGCAGTGTCGGCTGTATACGATATTCCGCATGGCGGAGGTTTGGCGATTCTGTTCCCGCAATGGATGAAATATAATCTCAGCACAAACCCTGCGCGTTTCCGTCAGCTTGCAGTAAATGTGTTCGGAGTTGAACCTGCTGGCAAAACTGATGCAGAAATCGGGCTGGAGGGTATCGAGGCTCTGCGCAATTTCTGGGATTCCATCGGTGCGCCGAAGACACTCGGAGATTATGATATTGATGACAGCGAGATCGGCAGTATGGCTGACAAGGCTGTTCGTTTCGGAGCATTTGGTAATTTCCGCAAGCTTGAGCGTGAAGACGTAGTTGAGATTTATAAAATGGCTTTGTAAGTAATTCTTCTACGAAAAGAGACCAATTGTCTTTATTCCAGAAGTCACAATAGAATGTCAAAGAAGCGATTCCTCCGTTATGGAAGAATCGCTTCTTTGTATTTATGTTCTAGTGTGACTTGCTCCTCTTTCTATACTTTCCTGTCGCTCTCATCCCAAGGTTTCGCTGCCGCTGACCGTACCTCCGCTGCTGCTGGGGTACCTCATCAATCACTGTTCGCACCCGTAATCTAATCCGTCGACCGTCCTCGGGAGTCTTACGGACCCAGCTGACGTTATTTGCGAATTTTCAGCCTTTTGAGCAAGTTTTCGGACACCAGAGACACTATTGCTTCGAAATGGTCTTATATTTGCTGGTTTTTATGCCAATAGGGACTATGCGGTCCGATAGCATACCAAATGTTGGATAAATCGGCGAATAGGGTCTGCTGAGTCCGATGGGCCGAGGTGCGTAAGCAGCATAGCCTCTTCATACGCGCGAGAGTGTTACCCAACCAACTAGTGTTTGTAATCCCCCCTCACAACCGATTCCTCTACCAATACACGCCTACCCTACGGACCTAGCTGACGTTATTTGCGAATTTTCAGCCTTTTGAGCAAACTTTCGGACACCAGAGACACTATTGCTTCGAAATGGTCTTATATTTGCTGATTTTCATGCGAATAGGGGCTATGCGGTCCGATAGCATACCAAATGTCGGATAAATCGGCGAATAGGGTCTGCTGAGTCCGATGGGCCGAGGTGCGTAAGCAGCATAGCCTCTTCATACGCGCGAGAGTGTTACCCAACAAAAATCCGCGCTTCACCAACTATGGGACGGCCTTTAGGACAACCCAGCACATGTAATAAAATAGTGCCAATGTGAGCATGCTTATCCTCTGAATGGAACTTATTTGGGTGAATATCCAAAGATTGTGAAACCAAGGACCTACTTTGTACGTTTAATGTAATATGACAGTCCTGATTGAAGACAGGAGGAAATAAAAATGCAAACGCTGTATTTAGGCTGCTTGGCGCTAGGCGTCATATTTGCCATAGTCAGCGTCCTGGTGGGAGATCTGATCGGAGATGCCTTGCATGGGGTCTTTGATTTCGTATCCGTAGATTTTCTGAATCCCACCGTACTGGCAGGAGGGATAACCGTGTTCGGCGGAGCGGGCATTCTTCTAACCCGGTACAGCGCTCTGGAAGCTGGGGCGATCATTGCTTTGTCTTTGTTAGCCGCCGCTTTTTTGGGAGTACTTATGTATCTAGGGGTGGTTAAGCCCATGGAAAAAAGCGAAATGTCCAATGGTTTCTCAATGAGTGATCTGCCTGGCAAGATCGGGGAAATCACAATTCCTGTTCCCGCCACTGGTTATGGTGAGATTATGGTAAAGTTTGGCGCCGGCAATAGCCTGCATACGGCAGCAAGCTTTGATCATGAGCTGCTTCCGGCAGGGATTAAAGTTGTTGTAGTGGAGGTTAGAGAAGGCGTTGCATTGGTGTCAGAATTCGAAAAGAGAAGAGGAGTGGATCTTTAATGTTCGGTATTCCTGAGTATTTGTTAGTCCCTGCTGTTGTCGTTGCTGTTTTGTTTGTGCTAGGTATCGCATTCTGGGCACGTTACAAAACGGTTGGACCCGATGAAGGGATGATCGTAACGGGGTCGTTCTTGGGGAAAAATCATATTTCAGACGATGGTTCTGGTCGTAAAATAAAGATTGTACGCGGGGGCGGGGCCTTTATACTCCCAGTCTTTCAGAAGGCTGAATTTATGTCGCTTCTTTCTCATAAACTCGATGTGACGACCCCGGAGGTATACACCGAACAAGGGGTTCCGGTTATTGCCGACGGTGTGGCGATCATTAAAGTGGGTAGCTCAACGGAAGATGTGGCGACAGCTGCTGAGCAATTTATGGGCAAACCGATTGAAGCACTGAAGAGCGAAGCACAAGAAGTTCTTGAAGGTCATCTGCGGGCCATTCTCGGTTCGATGACCGTTGAGGAAGTATATCGTAACCGTGACCGCTTTGCGCAAGAGGTTCAAGGCGTGGCGGCACGTGATCTTAAGAAAATGGGTCTGCAAATTGTTTCCTTTACCATCAAGGATGTGCGAGACAAACATGGATATCTAGAGGCACTGGGTAAACCGCGGATAGCTGCTGTGAAGCGGGATGCAGAGATCGCTGAAGCAGAAGCAGTGCGGGATGCGAGAATTCAAAAGGCAAACGCAGAAGAGCAAGGGCAAAAAGCTGAGCTGCTGCGGGATACGAATATTGCCGAAGCCTCCAAGGAAAACCAGCTTAAGGTGGCTGCGTTTAAACGGGATCAGGATACAGCGAAAGCGGAAGCCGATCAGGCTTATCATATTCAAGAGGCACGTGCAAAGCAGACCGTTGTTGAAGAACAGATGAAGGTTGAGCTGGTACGTAAGGAACGTGAAATCGATTTGCAAGCCAAAGAAATTCAAGTCCGCGAGAAGCAGTATGATGCTGAAGTGAAGAAAAAAGCAGAAGCGGATCGTTATGCAGTAGAGCAAGCGGCGGAAGCCGATAAGGCGAAGAGAATGCGTGAGGCAGATGCCTTGCAATATAGTATTGAAACGCAAGCTAAAGCGACATCTGAGCAGAAGCGTCTTGAAGGTCAAGCGATGGCGGATGCAGAGCTGGCTAAAGGTACAGCGGATGCTGAGGTTATCCGGTTGCGCGGTCTAGCGGAAGCAGAAGCCAAAGAGAAACTGGCGGAAGCTTTCCAGAAATTCGGCGAAGCAGCGGTGCTCGATATCATCGTCAAAATGCTGCCTGATTTGGCTGGCCAAATTGCGAAGCCGCTGGCATCTATTGATAAACTTACCGTTGTAGATACCGGTAACGGGGAAGGTGCAGCCCGGGTCAGCAATTATGTGACTCAGCTAATGTCCACCGCTCCAGAGATGTTGAAGAGCGTCTCAGGGATTGATGTAGAGGCACTGATCAAGGGGTTGACCTCTAAAGCTTCCGGAAGCAAAGGAGCATCAGTTACACCAGTCGCACCTGTTGCACCAGCTACACCTGCAACTTATATTCAGCCATCAGTAACATCTAGTACAGCCAGCGAGACTTTAACTTCTGT
The DNA here is from genome assembly GCF_038593035.1 of Paenibacillus sp. FSL R10-2778. NCBI lineage: Bacteria > Bacillati > Bacillota > Bacilli > Caryophanales > Paenibacillaceae > Paenibacillus > Paenibacillus sp. FSL R10-2778. The sequence continues at coordinate 1,877,773 of NZ_CP151956.1, forward strand.
GCCTGAACAAAAGGAATAATAGTTTAATGCAATTTATATGGATTTAATTTACTTAAGGTATGACTGGCAAAGCTGCTGGTCATACCTTAATCTTTATGTTTTGATCTGTTTTGATCTAAATTAGACAACATGATAAAAAGCTCATGCGTTTACAGGTGATTTTTGATAAACCTTATAGCTTATCGGCATCCCGTGGGAATTATTGTATATACAGACATCGACGCTTTCACTGGTGTTTAAAGATTTTTTCAGGTAAAATAAAAGCCTTTAAGGCTGTTCACTCTGATCTACTAGCTTAGTAAGGACACAGAGTGTTCTTCTAATATGCAATTCTTGGTGTTATGATGGTAGCAAAGCTTGTATTCATCGTACGATTTCTTATTGCGTATGCTGCTGGAAGTTAGGTGTTTAGAAATAAAAGAGGTGTCAAAAATGAGTAGCATAACAGTGGCGAAGGTGTTGAATAACAACGTTATCATTGCCCAGCATCCTCAATATTCCGAGGTTGTAGTTATCGGTAAAGGGATAGGGTTTAACCGCAAGCTGCGTGATCAGATTAATCTATCCTCCGTGGAGAAGATGTTTATTCTTCGCAGCCAGGAGGAACAGGAACAATATAAACAGCTTCTTCCCCAAGTGGATGAGAAGTTGATTGAGGTCGTTCAAGAAATAGTATTACATATTATGCATTGTAGCCGTCAGCCGCTTAATGAGCATATTCACATTGCACTTACCGACCATATTTCTTTTGCTATCCGTCGTTTCGAACAAGATATCCCAATTCATAATCCATTTTTGTATGAAACTAAGGAGATTTATCCTGAGGAATATAAGATGGCAGAATATGCGATTGGAAGGATCAATGAGGCTATGGGCGTGGAATTGCCGGTGGATGAGATAGGTTTTGTGGCTCTTCATATTGTCAGTGCACTTAGTAATAGGCAAATTTCCGAGGTTAGACAACATTCTCTCTTGATTGGAGAGCTGGTTGGGTTAGTCGAGAATTATCTGGACTATCGAATCCCACGTGATTCACTTGATTACTCAAGACTGGTAACCCATCTGCGATTCGTTCTAGAAAGATTACGCCGTGGAGAGGCGGTACAAGAGACCTCAACCCTGGATGGACTCATGAAACGGGAGTATCCTGAGATGTATTCGTTGGCTTGGAAATTAACAAAAATTATCGAACAGCGTGTGCGAATTCCCGTGTATCAAGCTGAGGTGAGTTATTTGACGATTCACCTGCAGCGTATTGCCCAGAAAAAAGTGGACGAACAAGATATGGACAAGAATGGTGAAGCTCCTTAAAGTGCAAAAGTTGTAACAAATCATGGTTTCAAAAAAAACGCTTGCCACTTAAAAAAAACGATGCTACAATGTTCACTGTCATCAACAAAACAGAATATCGAGCGTGTAACTGATTCGATCAGGCATGAGTGAATTACAGTATTTTGGTTGTTAACCCCCTTCTTGGGGCAATCTAACGATAGCGTTAGATTACAACTTCTATACTGTGTTGCTCATGCCTTTTTTGGCATCTGTTTTAGTGAAATTAATGAAAGGAGTAACCTAAATGTTTAAAAAGTTGTTTGGTGTTTTACAAAGAGTTGGTAAAGCTCTGATGCTTCCAGTAGCTATTCTGCCTGCGGCAGGTTTGCTTCTTGGAATAGGAAACATGCTGGTAAACCCAGACTTCCTGCAATATGTTCCAGCACTGGAGAACCATGTTGTTCAGGCTGTTGCCAACGTATTGATGAACTCAGGACAAATTGTATTTGATAATCTAGCCTTACTCTTCGCGGTGGGGGTTGCGATAGGTTTAGCCGGCGGTGAAGGTGTTGCAGGTCTAGCTGCCATTATCGGTTTCCTCGTAATGAACATTACGATGGGTACAGTTATTGGCGTTAATGATTACGTCCTGAGCCAAGGCGACTTCTCGTATGCCAGCGTATTAGGGATTCCAACACTGCAAACAGGGGTGTTTGGAGGTATACTCGTCGGGATATTGGCTTCGGCCATGTACAAGCGATTCTTCAAAATTGAGCTTCCTTCTTACCTGGGTTTCTTCGCAGGTAAACGTTTCGTACCGATCATGACGGCGGTAACAGCTCTAATCTTGGGCTTGTTACTAACAATAGTATGGCCACCTATTCAACATGGTCTGAACTATGTGTCACAAAGTATGATTGATACGAACAAAACGCTTGCAGCGTTTATCTTCGGAACGATCGAGCGTTCGCTCATTCCTTTTGGACTGCATCACATTTTCTACTCTCCATTCTGGTATGAATTTGGTACCTACGTTGATAAAGCTGGAGAATTGGTACGTGGTGACCAACGGATCTTCATGCAGCAGCTTCGCGATGGAGTAGACTTCACAGCAGGGACATTTACTACAGGTAAATATCCATTCATGATGTTTGGTCTTCCAGCAGCGGCTTTGGCTATCTATCATGAAGCTAAACCTCAGAATAAAAAGATCGTCGGAAGTTTGATGATTTCCGCGGCATTGACATCGTTCTTGACAGGGATTACCGAGCCGCTCGAATTCTCGTTCCTATTCGTGGCTCCGTTGCTGTTCGCTGTACATGCTGTGTTTGCAGGTCTGTCCTTTATGACTATGCATATTCTGGATGTTAAAATCGGCATGACATTCTCGGGTGGCTTTATCGATTTTGTGCTCTTTGGTATTATCCCGAACCGTACAGCTTGGTGGCTGGTCATTCCGGTAGGTCTGGTCCTTGCCTTAATTTATTACTTCGGCTTCCGGTTTGTAATTCGGAAATTCAATCTTATGACACCGGGTCGTGAAGAAGATACGAATGAAGAAGAAGAAGTGAATACGGAGTCTGTCTCCAGAGCCGGTGATGATCTACCGCGGAACATTTTGTCCGCTCTAGGTGGTAAAGAAAACATCACTCATTTAGACGCTTGTATTACCCGCCTTCGTGTTGAAGTTAAAGATAAGGCAGGCGTAGACAAGAACCGTCTTAAGAAACTTGGTGCATCAGGTGTGCTGGAAGTGGGTAATAACGTTCAAGCGATTTTTGGCACACGTTCAGATACGATTAAATCGCAGATTCAAGATGTGATTAACGGAAAGACACCTGCAGCTTCAGCAGCTCCAGTAGTGGTTACTCCAGAGCCAGAAGAAGAACAACAGGCAGGTGAAGCTGGTGAAGCGATTATCAAGGAAGATATCGTATCTCCAGTAAACGGTGAATTGTTGGATATCACAGAGGTGCCAGATCCAGTATTCTCCCAAAAAATGACGGGCGACGGCTTCGCGTTCCTATCCGAAGATGGGAAGATTGCTTCACCGGTTTACGGTAAGGTATTTAACGTGTTCCCGAGCAAACATGCCATCGGTATTATGTCTGACGGAGGCAAGGAAGTGCTAGTTCATATTGGGGTTAATACGGTTAAGCTTAAAGGTCAAGGCTTCACGGTATTAGTTGAAGAGGGCGATCTTGTAGCGGCTGGACAACCGATTATGGAAGTGGATTTAGAGTATGTAAAAGCACATGCACCTTCTGTAATCTCACCTGTTATTTTCTCTAATTTACCAGAGGGCTCTTCTGTGACATTGAAGAAGCCGGGTAAGGTTTCTATAGGAGACCAAGACATCATTACGATTCAGTAAAAGTGCAAGGGCCGATGCTTCCTTGTTCATACAAGGAAGCGAAGCTTTCACTATAAATTTAAAATACTTTAATAACAGAAAGCGAGTTGGATAATATTATGCAAAAAACATTCAGAATTGTCGATGAAGATGGAATTCACGCACGTCCAGCAACTGCCTTGGTAAATACAGCAACAAAATTCAAAGGTACAGAAGCATATGCAGAAGCTAAAGGTAAAAAAGTAACTTTGAAATCCATTCTTGGCGTATTATCATTGGGTCTTGAAGCTGGGGATACTTTGTCTTTAATTACTGAAGGAAGCGAAGAAGCAGAAGCTTTGAACGCTCTTCAAGAAGTAATGATTAAAGAAGGGCTAGGGGAAATCCATGAATAAGATTTCAGGAATCGCGGCTTCAGCAGGGATTGCAGTAGCCCGTGCTTTTATCCTGAAACATCCGGATTATACGATTACGAAGACAAGTATCAGTGATACTGAAGCAGAAGTCGCTAAGTTGAATGATGCACTCGCCAAATCAAGAGTGGAGCTGCAAACGATTAAAGAGCGTACTTTGGCAGAGCTGGGGGAGAAGAAGGCTGAGATTTTCGAATCACATCTGCTTATTCTTGATGACCCAGAGCTGATCAATCCTGTAATTGATAAAATCCGTGAGGAATCGGTTAACGCGGACTATGCGCTAAACGAAGTGGCTACGCAATTCATTGAGATGTTCGAAAATATGAAGAGTGCCTATCTGCAGGAACGTGCAGCTGACATGCGTGATGTTACCAAGCGCTTGCTGAACCACCTGCTGGGCATTCATTATGTAAGTCCTGCAGAAATCAGTGAAGAAGTAATCGTGATTGCTCAAGATCTAACACCATCGGATACAGCACAGCTTAATCGTAAGTTCGTTAAAGGCTTCACAACGAACATTGGTGGACGTACTTCCCACTCTGCGATTATGGCACGTTCTTTGGAAATTCCAGCGGTTGTTGGAACTAAAACGGTTCTGTCAGAAGTGAATTCTGGCGATTTGGTGATTGTCGATGGTCTGAACGGAGACGTTCTGATCAATCCTAGCGAAGCTGAAGTGGCAGAGTACACTCGCAAGCAGGAAGCTTACGACTTGCAAATCGCAGAATGGAAGAAACTTCGCGACGAACCTACAGTATCAGCAGACGGTAAACATGTTGAACTAGCTGCCAATATTGGTACACCAAATGATGTGAATGGTGTCATTGAGAATGGTGGCGAAGGTGTAGGTCTGTACCGCACTGAGTTCCTTTACATGGGTCGCGATAAGCTGCCTTCTGAGGAAATTCAATATAACGCCTACCGTACTGTACTTGAGAACATGAAGGGTAAGCCGGTAGTCGTACGTACCCTGGATATCGGTGGCGATAAAGAGCTGCCTTATCTTGACCTTCCGAAGGAAATGAATCCTTTCCTTGGTTTCCGTGCGATCCGTCTTTGCCTGGATCGTCAGGATATTTTCCGTACTCAATTACGCGCATTACTAAGAGCAAGTGTTCACGGGGATCTTCGCATTATGTTCCCTATGATAGCTACGCTTGGTGAATTCCGTGCTGCACGTGATCTTTTGCTCGAAGAGAAAGCTAAGCTTCGGGAAGAAGGTAAGGAAGTATCAGACAACATTCAGCTTGGCATAATGGTTGAGATTCCATCAACTGCTGTACTGGCTGACCAGTTTGCTAAGGAAGTTGATTTCTTCAGTATCGGTACGAATGATCTTATTCAATATACAATGGCTGCGGACCGTATGAATGAACAGGTATCTTACCTGTATCAGCCTTACAATCCAGCCATCCTGCGTTTGGTCAAAAATGTAATTGATGCAGCCCATGCAGAAGGTAAATGGACGGGGATGTGTGGTGAAATGGCTGGTGACGCAACAGCTATTCCGCTGCTACTGGGTCTTGGTCTCGACGAATTCAGCATGAGTGCAACTTCCATTTTGCCAGCGCGTAGTCAAATATCTAAATTGTCGGCTGCCGACATGAAGGATTTGGCTGCAAAAGCGTTGCAGCTTGGCACGGCTGAAGAAGTCGCTGCGCTTGTTCAAAGTATCGCTAAGTAACTTTTTACGCATGCATTAATCCGTTTTAGCGTTCTACTGTTTTTCCAACTACTATTGCCGACTTCCGATGGCTGGAGGTCGGCTTTTTTATGTTTTTTAACCTATAATTTTCTGTAATTCGACCTCATTTACTGTTCACTGTTTATTTTCTTTATTGCGCAGATGTCTATACCGATAGTATTAGTAATGAGCATAAAGTCGATAAGGAACCCAAACCTATAAATATGTCGTACATATAATAGTAAGGATCCATAGAAAGTTTATACTCCATTTGCCGACTTGCAGCGCTGTGCAAGTATTAATATGAAATGAATTGGTAATATATGGACTTATAAGCAACCCCACAGGTTAGGTGGGGAGCCATAGGATGGTGTTAATTCATGAGTAAAAATTATATAAATGCAGAATTGATGATGGAAGTCTACGAGGGCAAGGATTTAGGCTTGACGTATTCAACGGAGTACAGTGTATTTAAAGTCTGGGCACCTACGGCACTTGCTGTGTCCCTTGTACTGTACGAAACAGGTGGGCATCAACTGAATACTGAGTCACCAAAGAGTGCTATGGACAATGGTCGTATTGTATATATGCAGCGTAGTAATGGTGGAGTCTGGCAGACCAAGTTATCAGGTGATCTAAAAGGGAAATATTATATGTACCGTGCTGTTTTTGCAGATGGCAATGTGACGGAAGCAGTAGATCCTTATGCAACAGCGGTATCTGCAAATGGTTTAAGATCAGCAATCGTTAATTTGCAGGATACGAATCCAGAACATTGGGATCAGGATGTAGCGCCTCCGTTACAGCATCCTGCCGACGCAGTGATTTATGAACTGCATGTTCGTGACTTCTCCTCACATGAGAGCTCAGGTATGCATTATAAGGGTAAATTCAAAGCATTTACCGAATTTGGATTAAAGGATTCGGCAGGAAATACAGTGGGGATTGATCATCTGGCTGAATTAGGGATTACCCATGTACATCTGATGCCGGTATTTGATTTTCAGACCGTGGATGAGCTGAAGGTGGTCAATCGGGGTTCCTCCATAGCTAATGTGGACTACAATTGGGGGTATGATCCCCAGCATTATAATGTACCTGAAGGATCTTACAGCACCGATCCTGCCAATCCTGGCTTGCGGATTCGTGAATTTAAAGAGATGGTGCAGGCCTTACACAGCCGCGGGATCGCGGTAATTATGGATGTCGTTTACAACCATACGTATGCTGTGGAGAATGGCCCCTTTGAACCGCTTGTCCCAGATTATTTCTATCGCCGCGATTTTACGGGACGTTTGTCGAATGGCTCCGGGGTTGGCAATGAGCTGGCTACAGAACGTCCGATGGTCCGTAAATTTATTAAGGACTCCTTATCTTATTGGGCTTCGGAATATCATATGGATGGTTTCCGGTTTGATCTAATGGGACTGATGGACAGTGTTACCATGCGGGAGATTACCGAAGAGCTTCGGCTAGAAGTGAATCCGAATCTGTTGCTTTACGGTGAACCTTGGACGGGTGGAGATTCTCCGCTGGCCACTAAAACGCTAAAAGGTGTACAACGGGGCAAGGGCTATGCTGTCTTCAACGATAACTTCCGTTCAGCAATCAAAGGGGATAGTGATGGCTTCGGAAGAGGGTTCGTGACAGGCGAATACGGCAAAGAAGGTGCTATTGCAGCCGGAATTAAAGGAGCAATTCATGAGTTTACGGACTCGCCTGTGGAATCGGTGAACTATGTAACTGCCCATGATAATTTGAATTTATGGGATAAGATGCTTATCGTTCAAGGAGGGAGTCAGGAAGCTGATTTTCCGGTAATCGCTAACATGAATAACGAAGATCTGGAAGAGGCAGTGGCCCTTGCCAATCCATACGTGAATGTAGATCAGGAGAATATTCTCGGTAATGAAACTGTACGTCGATCCTTGCTTGCTAACGGAATGATTCTGACCTCGCAGGGGATTCCTTTCCTGCATGCTGGGGATGAGCTCCTGCGCAGTAAATTTGGAGATCATAACAGCTACCGCAGCGGTGATGCGGTCAACTCGATCCGCTGGAATATGAAAAGTGCATTTAAGCCCGTATTTCAATATTATAAAGGCCTGATCGAGCTGCGGCGTACACATCCGGCATTTCGTCTGCATGGCCGCCAGGAAATTGAACGCTCCTTAGAATTTCTGCGTTGTGATGGCGGAATAGTATCGTATCTGATTAGAAGCCATGCAGGAGGCGATCTCTGGAACAATATTACCGTTGTCTTCAATGCTAATAATGACCGGATGTCGGTATCACTTCCTGAGGTTGCTGATAGTTGGAACGTAGTAGTAGACCATACCCGTGCCGGGATAGAAGCCATCCGCAGAATCGAAGGCAATGAGGTAGAGGTGGAAGGGTTGTCGATGATGGTCCTTTATGATGAATGTGGTGAGCCAGCCCCACGCTCTAAAATTATCGAAATACACTATGAACGCCCAGATCAGAATTACCAAGGCTGGAATCTTTGGGTTTGGGATACAGGAATCCAGGATGGACAATGCGATTTCCGTTATATGGAGAACGGGCGTGCAGTAGCCCGTATCGAAGTGCTGCCAGATACCCAAACTATCGGATATATTTTGCGGCTTAATGATTGGGAAGAAAAAGATGGGGACGGAGACCGTTTCATTGATTGTTCTACGAATGGAGAGTTAACCAAGGTCTTAGTTCGGGATCGTGATCAGGAGATTGACGAAATTTCAGAAGATCATCTTCGGTTAAGCAGTTAGAGGCCATACAAAAAAAGCTGTTTCAGGGTTGATTTTTCCTGAGACAGCTTTTTATTTGCTCTTATGGTTTTACAATGGTCTGGTTAGCTAAACCTTCGTCCACAAGCTCGTAGTAGAGATGGGCTTTATTGCCACCATGGTCTTTGGAGCGATACATCGCCAAATCGGCGGCACGCAGCAGTTCATTAATACTGCTTCCGTGTTCAGGAAATAAAGCGACTCCGATACTCGCGGAGGTGTGGAAGCTGGACCCGTTATCAACAGACCAAGACTTGTTGAACAGTTTAAGTAACCGCTGCAGTGTTTCATCAAGCATCTCTGGAGAAGTGAATCGATGCAGTACAACTGCGAACTCATCTCCGCCGATCCGGAAGGCCTGACCTATTCCTTTAACCGTATGCTGAAGTTCACGGGAGAGCAGCTGAAGAAATTCGTCTCCAGCCAGATGGCCTAAGGTATCATTTAGCTGCTTGAATCTATCACAGTCCAGCAGGGCAAGCGCAATATTTTGCCTCCGTCCTTCGGGTTGGGTGATAAGGTTCTCCATATACATTTTGAAATGAGCCCTGTTGGGAATCGCTGTTAAATGGTCATAGAAGGCTAGCTTATGTAGTCGTTCTTCGTATTGTTTTCGCTGGGTAATTTCCCGAGATAACAGCATAAATTGTGCTGGGAATTTACGGCTGCCGAGAACAGGTGACACCTTAGTTTCAAGCCATACCCACTGACCTTCTGCTCCGCGCATGCGCAGTTCAGAAATACGCGGAGTTCCCTGAACAACACTTTTTAATTTAGCCCAGGCAATTTCCGGTTCACGTATGTAGTTGGATAACGGATCTCCTTTTTTAGGCACATAGCCTAGAATACTGGAGTGTGAGGGAGAAGCATATAGAATCAACCCGTTGGGATCCGTCAAAATAATGAAATCAGACATGGTTTCACCGATAAGCTGATAAAGTGTTTGTTCTTCCAGCATTTCATTCTGGAGCCAGATGATTTTGCGTCCAAGGTAAATAATAACTAGGAGAAACACAAATAAGAGGAGTGAATAAAGAGAGAACAAAGCGCTTTTTTTATCTCCAAATCCATCCGTTACTTGCAAGGCGTAGTTGCCAATCAAGTCCTCTGCTTGATCGAGATGTGTCCTAGCTTCATTGAATTGCGAGTTTAGGGTGAGCGCAGAATATGAATCTGGGTTCCAGCTGCTCTTCGTCCGTTCTGTTATTAGCGTATACCCTGAATTTTTCCATTTGATAATGGTAGTTTCGAAGGAGCTGAGCTCGTTTTTTAATTCGGAAAGGATAATTCCACTTTGTTTCATATCACTGTAAGGGTTTTTTATAGCGTTGATATTTGATCTTGCTACACTTATTCGTTCCTCCGCTTGAAGATTATTATCTATAAACTCCTTAGTGAACTGTTCACCTTCTGCGGCTGTTAGGTTTGGACCCATTGCGATTTGCAAGGCTACAGCGGCTTGATGCAGATCACGATCCGCGCTCAGTATGAGCTTAGAGTTCTGATATATATCATCATAAAGAGAATCTGACAATCTATTAATCGTGTAATTTAAATAGAGTAGCGAGGCGACGCTGATCCCAACCAGAAGGACGGAGATTGCAGCGAAGACATAGAATAGTTTGCGTGTTACCTTGAACTCAAAGAATCCTGCCACAGTCATCTTCTCCCTGTATAAGATGATTAAGAAAATCTATTGCTGCTTAAGTAGAACCTGCAGAACGCAATCTATGGTCAGGCGTAATTTAATACATTCACTGATGTTTGAAGGTGCTTTTGGGATAAAAGAGGTGTTGTATACATAGTGGGAAAACATAGGAAAGTGTACGTGTGAGTAAATGGTAGTTTCTAGTATATCAAGTATATAGGACGTGCTGCTTATAGAGCAATCTTTACTCAGATAATAATCAAAATGACAAAATTTAAAGTTTAGTGTATGGGCCTATTGAATTATCTATATTCAAACCGATGGTTCCTATTACCCAACTCGAGCATAAATGATACCTTTTACAGCTGCTGAAAAAAACTGCCCTTAGTCATCTTAATGACTATAGGACAGCTAATCATTCATTATTCGTTACGCAGTGCGTGAATGGGGCGAAGTCGTGCGGCTTTGTTCGCAGGCATCATTCCAAAAATCACGCCGATGAGTAAGGAGAAAATAAAAGAAATCAGTACCATATCCCAAGCAATGGAAACTGTAAGTGCAGAGTATTTACCCAGCAGCCAACTGCCCGCGATACCAATGCCGACCCCAAGCACCCCACCCAAACCGCTGAGCACGATGGATTCAATCATGAATTGAGCGAGGATATCGAATTTTTTGGCACCAATTGCTTTACGGATACCAATCTCACGTGTTCTTTCATTGACAGATACGATCATGATGTTCATGATTCCGATGCCGCCGACAAAAAGTGAGATGCCTGCTATGCCTGCAAGCGCCATGGAAAGTGTATCTGTTGTGGAATTGACAGTTTCCAGCATTTCCTGAGAATCAAACACACTAAAAGCATTATCCGCATAATTGAATTTAGCATCAAGCGTACTTTCCAGTTTTTCTTTTGCAGCTGCTACAGTATCTGCTGAAGTTGTCTTAATGGTGATGGAACGGACGCCTTTACTTTTTAATTGGCGTTCTGCCGCGCTTATAGGAATGAGTATGATATCGTCGTTGGAACCACTTAGACTGGAGCCTTTTGTTTCTAAAAGCCCAACGATTTTATAGCTAATTCCGTTTAACTGGACCTTCTGCCCTACAGGATTGTCTGTACCGAATAAATCTTCGGCCGTACCTGAACCGATCAACGCTACCTTTTGCCGGTATTCGTTATCAATGTCAAGCAAGAAGCGGCCTGCCTGTACATGAAAATCCTTTACCTCCTCATAAGAGGGGGTGATTCCTTCTACAGTTACACTAACGTTGTCTGTTTTATTCTTGGCTGTAGCATTGCCGCTGATCACAGGAGCTACATTTGCTATACCCTCTATATCCCCTAGAGCAAGGGCTTCCGCATAGGTGAGAGAGGTAGTCGCCCCACGGCCAGTAATGTTTACAGTGAGTTGGTTTGTGCCTAGTCCGTTTAGCTGCTCTGTGATCTGTGAAGTAGTTCCTTGCCCAACAGAAACAAGAATGATGACCGAAGAGACTCCAATAATTATCCCAAGCATCGTTAAAAAAGCTCTAACCTTACTGCTGTTGATGCTCTTCAAGGCCATTCGCATGCTTTGGTACAATTTCACCCCGCATTCCTCCGATCTTCCACGAGGTTGCCATCCTGAATACGAATAATCCGCTCCGCTTGTTTAGCTATTTCCAGATCATGTGTGATAAGGATGATGGTATGTCCTTGCTTATTTAACTCACGTATCATTTGCATGACTTCCTGCCCCGTCCGTGTATCCAGTGCCCCGGTTGGTTCATCGGCGAGTAGAATAGGGGGAGATCCCGCCATAGCCCGGGCAATCGCTACCCGCTGTTGCTGTCCTCCCGAAAGCTCAGAAGGGCGGTGATGCATCCGATCCTCCAGCCCTACTTTAATGAGTGCTTCCTGTGCTAGTTGTCTTCTTTCCCGATGGGGGAGGCCACGATAAATCAATGGCAGCTCCACATTTTCAATGGCTGACAGCTTGGGGAGCAGGTTGAAATTTTGAAAGATAAAGCCGATCTTCTCATTGCGGATCGTTGCGAGCTTATTGTCGGATAACTTGCGAACCTCTTGTCCATCTAGAAGATAACTTCCTTCATCAGAGATATCGAGGCAACCAAGCATATTCATGAGTGTTGATTTACCAGAACCGGAGGGACCAATAATAGCTACGAACTCCCCCAGATCAATTGTAAAGGAAAGGCTATTTAAGACCGTCATGGTTTCTCCGGCCATTGTGTAGCCGTGGGACATGTCGTGAACTTCGATCAGAGGTGCTGAAGCACTCATCTGCCGCCACCTCCGCCACCACCTGGTGCGCTGCCCATACCACCAGCGCCACCTCCGGTGAAGCCGCCACCCCCACTAAAGCCACTGCCGCCGAAGCCAGCGCCACCCATACTGCCCATACCACCTCTAGTTTCCGTTTCCGTGCTGGTTGTTCCGGTTTTCGTAGAGATTACGGTAGGGATGATCACCTGGTCCCCTTCATGGAGTCCGCTGACAATTTCAATGCTGCTCTCATCATGGAGACCCACTTCGACAGTGACCATCTGTCCTGAGCTATTGCCGCGATTTCTTCCACCGGCAGCGCCGCTGCGAGCGTCAGGAGCCCCGCTGGGCATAGCGCCGCCGCGAGCATCAGGAGCCCCGCTGGGCATAGCGCCGCCGCGAGCGTCAGGAGCCCCGCTGGGCATAGCGCCGTCGCGGGCGTCAGGAGCCCCGCTGGGCATAGCGCCGCCGCGGGCGTCAGGGGCACCGCTAGGCATTGGTGCTTGGCCCTCGCCAGCAGTTTTGGAAGTTGTGACTGAACCCGCTGCTAGAGGAATAGAAACTGTGTATTTTCCGTTTCTTTCTTGTACAGCTTCAATAGGTACTGTTAATACATCCTTTTTCTCAGCAGTGGTTACTGAAACTTCCGCAGACATTCCAACAAGAGCACCTTCGGAGCTTGTTAGACCTATGGTAACATCGAAGAGGGAAACACCGTTTGAGGCGGTGCCCTCATTAGCTATTTTCGTAACCGTTCCCTTGAATTCCGTATCAGGCAGAGCATCCAATGAAATAGTGGCAGGCATCCCTAGCTTTACAGTAGGAATATCAAGCTCATCCACCTGCACAACTACACTTAAATTAGCATAATCGGTAATGTCGATGAGTTCAGAGCCGTCCATGGCTTTTTCGCCGCTTGCAATATTAACTGTCGTTACAGTTCCATCAATAGGAGCCGTTAACGGATCAGGAGGAAGCATATCTTCTTGGACAGAAGCTATTTTTTCCTGTTGCGCCGAAATGTCGGTTTTGGCCTTTTCAATCGAACGTTTGGCATTGCCTAGCTCATCTTCTGATGCACCTGCCACGGCCAGCTTCTTATATTGCTCCTGCTTGTCCTCAAGATCGGTCTCAAGCGAGGCAAGTGAAGTTTGCTCCTGCTTAAGATTGTCACTCAGATCATTGCCTTCAAAGGTAATCAAAGTCTGGCCTTTTTTCACGAGATCGCCCTCTTTGACAAGAACCTCAGCTGCGGTCCCGCTGTCCTTCGTTTTTACTTTACCAGTTTCTGTAGCAATCACGGAGCCGGCTCCGGATACACTAACTACGATATCGCCCTTTGTAACGGTAGCTGTGTTAACAGGCACTTCAGCGGCTTGACTGTTCTTATCAGGTAACAATGTATAAACCAGCATTCCTGCTGTGGCTACAACTACAACTCCAAGAGTCCAGAACACTATTTTTTTCTTCTTCATTTCTATCCTCCATAGCTCATCATATTAATTGCCCGATGTATTGCTGGTGTCTGGTTCTGTGCCAGAAGTAGAGTTGCTGTTCGAAGTCGTTGATGCCGCCTGATAAGTGACAACATAGGTTTGTGTTCCCAGCAGATTTCGATGGCCTTGGAATTCGTCGTATAGATTCAACCGGATTGCGCCGCCACCCAGTGGTTTGTACAGGCTGCTTGTGAAGGTTGTGGTGTACGACTTGAAGGTACCTAATTGTAGATCTGTGCCAAGCGTTAATGTTTTTTCCATGCTTTGTCCTAAGGGGTCAATCAGCTCCAACACCAGTTTGTGCTCATAGGTGCCTGATTCATAAAGCGTGCTGGCTGACATGTTGTAGGTTAGGACAGTGCTGAGCGTATCTTTACCAGCGGTGACGGTGGCGACTGCATTTGTAACGGATAGGGTATAAGGAAACATTTCCACGTTCAAAAGATTGCCTTTGGGCTCCACCCCCAACTGGTTCAGTCCAAGCGATACCGTATTGATGTAACCCGTCGATTGACCGTCAGGAGCGGTAAGCTTGCCTTCAGAAACACCCTCCCCGATGTAAAGGACAAGGTTCGCTGGATCTATACCGAGAGGGAGCTTACTCCAGAGGGTGACCAGACTTTTTCCGTTAGGACTGGTGGAGGTTTTGGACTGGGTGACTTCGGCTTCATAATATTGATTGTCTTGTGTTTTGTAATAGGCTACGAGTTGAGCCTGTTCGGATTTACGCGATTCCTCACTGTTCATTTCTAGTTCTGTGTACAAGAGATTTGAATCTGTACCTGGGTACACGAGGTTCCGGCGTACAAGTAATTCCGCTTTTTTACCTTCAAGCTCAAGATGGAAAGAATTTTCAGCTGCAACACTCTGTACCCGGCTGTCCAGTTGGGTAGTACTTAGAGAAAGGAAGTTAAGCTTACTTTCACCTGAAGTTTCTTGCAGGGTGATTTTTAATTGATTGAAAGTATAGCTATAAGGAACATTGGCTACGACATACACAGCAGCCGATTCATTTGGACCGAGGATGGTTTGCGTACTTTCTGAGACAACCTGGGAAGTGCTGCTGATGTCACTTTCTCCAGCTTTGACGACACTTGTAAGCGCAGGAAGCTGAACAGAGGTTGATTTAGTGTTGCGAATGTTGATTTTAGCCACGATCTGGTCTTTGTCAGACCAAGGGAGTCTTTGAATGTTTGCAATTTTGACAACAAATGTACCGTGACTGTTCTCAATGGGGTATTCCGTGTCCTGCCAATTGTTAGTTTGCAGCGTGTAAGGGATCTGATAATAGGCGGTAGGAAAAATGATCTTGCCCTCAGCAGCCGGCTCAGTCATTTGCAGCTGCAATGTTCCTTGATTGAGTGTGAGTGGTACATCTGCGCTGAGTTCAATAATCTTTTCTTCAAGCGGTTTCAATGTTAGGCTGGCAAAATCCTTCGTATCTACCGGAAAGCTATACCCTTCAGCGGCTTTAATAGCAAGTTCATAGGCAGGCACATTCACTGCTTTGTTGCCGCTATTTTTGATGCGGAACTGTAGTGTCCACTTTGCGTTGCCATTGTCAGCATAGACGTTAGCCGTTTTCAGCTGTGTTTCGACTGTATTATTGCTGATTGTAAGCTTCTTCGTGACATTGCTGGCTACGACAAGATCCGGTGTTGTTGCAGCGGGGAGATTGTAGGCGACAACCGGCAACGCTATTTTTAATGAGGCATCTTCTCCGGCAAATTGCAGCGCCATGTTGTCTGTCTTCATATAAGAAGGGATTTCCGTCAAATAGTAGATCGTCTTCTTTTCCTGAGGCTGTACTTTATAGCTGGTGCTGGTGTCATCAAGTGCGAGTTCAAATACAGATCCTCCAGCGGAAGCGAGGTATCCTTTAAGTCCAGTATCACTGAGTACCTTGGTTCCTTGATTAGTGAAGCTAACGCCAACCTTGGCATAGACCTTACCGTTATATTTATAAATTTGCAGGCTCTCTGCCTTGGTGGTTACAGGGAGATTGTTTAGGGTGATCTTTTTACTCTGCCCTCTGGCGACAGCTTGTGAATATCCTGTTGGTACGGTGAAGTTCCCTAGCTTTTTTTGATAATCGGTGGTGTTGAAGTCCCATCCGTACAATGAAATTTTGACCCCGTTTAAAGAGGTGGATTTGCCGATGTTTACATAGTAGGTGATAGATTGACTGCTTTTCGCGGCAATAGATTTGATGGTTGCACTGCTGGTAATAGAGCTTCCTTGAATAACTGTACCGCCGCTAGTAGTTACTTTGGAGAAAAAGTCCACCAGATTGAGGCTAGCGTTGCTTCCATTAGAGTAGCTGAGTGTGTATGTAAGAATATTTCCGCCATCCTGAGTTAATAAGCTGACATCCGTCAGCTTTGCGCTGATGTTAGTCTTCAAGGCTATGGAGCCTAGTTTATCCAGAGCGGATACGGAAGCTGTTGTTGCTATTTTGGTGGATGTAGTCCCGGCCGAAGCGGCATGAGCTCCATACGCTGCAGATTGGCTAAGCACAGCTGTGCTTAGCAGCACCGCGGCTACTTTTATTCTCCGTACATGCATTTGATTTCCTCCCAATAGGATAGTTAATAGTCTGCGAAGGTGCACCCGAGTGGATAAGCAAGCCTTCCTAGTAATGGAAATTATCAAGCTCCGCTGAATGTTAGCTGAAGAAAAGTTGGGAAAATGGCTCTGAAGCTTAAAGCCAGCTTAAAAGAAGATAAAAATTAGCCTAATTTTGTCCAGCTTGTCAAAACGACAGATTTTGCATATAATAAAGAGACATATCTCTTGTAGTAAAGAGATACCTGACAATTAGCATGAATTGTGAAATGCAGTGATGGAGAAGAGTACACAGTGCCTGACTTACAGGGAGGAGACGCCGCGGATTGAGAGCGTTTCTAAGAAGCAGAGCTGTCGAAGTTCACTCCGGAGCAGTTCCCTGAATTCCTTAAGCTGTCTAATAGGGAAGGGTAGGGGATACCGGTCACAGACCGTTATTTCTGTATAAAGTGAGATAGGTATCTGTCCAGCCAAAAGAGGGAATGAAGCTCTTAAGGGGAACAGATCAGCTTGTCTAACAAGGGTGGTACCACGGTCTTTTCGTCCCTTACCGGGAGGAAAGGCCTTTTTTTGTTGAACTAGACAATGATTGAAGGGGGCTGTACACGGCCATGAAAGAGAAGTTGGAAGCATTGAAGGTTGAAGCGCTGGCTAAGCTGCAGGAGGTTATGGATCCGCAGGTACTAAATGATCTAAGAGTGAAGTATCTCGGTAAAAAAGGTGAGCTTACAGAGGTTCTGCGCGGTATGGGAGGACTTAGTGCTGAGGAACGTCCGGTAATCGGGCAAGTAGCGAATCAGGTTCGCAGTGCTATTGAGGAGATTATCGGCGCAAAGCAGGAGGCTTTTCAAGAGCAGGAAACCCAGCAACGTCTGCAGGCTGAAAAAGTAGACGTAACCTTACCGGGTCGCCGTATGCAGCAAGGGGGCATTCACCCGCTTAGCAGAGTCGTACAGGAGATTGAGGATATTTTTATCGGCATGGGCTACCGTGTAGCTGAAGGCCCGGAAGTAGAGACCGATTATTATAACTTTGAAGCTCTAAATCTGCCTAAGAATCACCCGGCACGTGATATGCAGGATTCTTTCTATTTAACGGATGACCTGTTAATGCGCACACAAACCTCGCCGGTACAGATTCGTACTATGCAGGCTATGAACGGTGAAGCTCCGGTAAAAATCATCTGCCCGGGTAAAGTATTCCGCCGTGATGATGATGATGCAACGCATTCCTTCCAGTTCCACCAAATCGAAGGTTTGGTCATTGGAAGTAACATTCGAATGAGTGATCTGAAGGGCACCCTGCAACAATTTGTGCAGGAGATGTTTGGACCGAATACAGGCATTCGTCTTCGTCCGAGCTTTTTCCCATTCACTGAGCCAAGTGTTGAAGTAGATGTAAGCTGCTTCAAATGTGGCGGCGATGGCTGCAGACTATGCAAGCAAAGCGGATGGTTAGAAATCCTTGGCGCAGGTATGGTGCATCCAAATGTACTGAAAATGGGTGGCTATGATCCTGCTGAGTACAGCGGCTTCGCTTTCGGAATGGGTGTAGAGCGGATTGCAATGCTTAAATACGGCATCGATGACATCCGACATTTCTATAGTAATGACATGAGTTTTGTGAAGCAATTCAAGGGCGTTTAGTTTTTGTGGGCGCGCTGGCTGATAGTGGCGGAGAATGGCTTTGGAGCGTTCTCCCACAGGAAGCAGCGCGAACGACAGTGAAATAAATACATCTGAAACATAAAGGAAGTGAGCGGATATGAAAGTATCAACCGGATGGTTGGCTGATTATACATCGATTGAAGGAGTAACCGCCGAACAGCTAGCGGAGAAGATTACCGCTGCCGGCATTGAGATTGACGGCGTAGAGCGCCGCAATAAAGGCATTTCCGGCATCGTAACCGGCTATGTAAAATCAAAGGAAAAACATCCTGATGCAGACAAGCTGAACGTATGTATCGTGGATGTGGGCCAAGATGAGGAGCTACAAATCGTTTGCGGCGCAAAAAATGTAGCTGCAGGTCAAACTGTACCTGTAGCAATGGTTGGCGCAAAGCTGCCAGGACTGGATATCAAAAAAGCCAAGCTGCGCGGTGTCCTGTCGCAAGGAATGATCTGCTCGGCCAAAGAATTGGGACTGAATGATAAATTGCTTCCAAAAGAGCAACAAGAAGGTATTCTTGTGCTGCCTGAAGGGACAGAGATTGGTCAGGATATTTCCAAGGTCCTCGGTTTAGATGACGAGATTCTGGAATTCGATCTGACTCCGAACCGTTCAGATTGCCTCAGCATGATTGGTGCTGCTTATGAAGTAAGTGCAATTCTTGGGCGTGAAGTTAAATTACCTGATCCAAAAAGCGAAATGATTGAGATCAGTGGTCCTGCTGCGGATTCCATTTCCGTCAAGATTGAAGATGAAGAATACTGCAGCCATTATGCAGTTCGTTATATTGCAGGTGTTAAACCTGCACCATCACCGCTGTGGATTCAGAATCGTCTGATGGCTGCTGGGGTTCGTCCAATTAATAATATCGTGGACATTACCAATTATGTGATGCTGGAATATGGACAGCCGCTGCATGCTTTTGATGCAGATAAAGTACAAGGTGGAGAACTCGGCGTTCGTCTTGCTCATGAAGGTGAAGTTTTGGTTACACTTGACGGTCAAGAGCGTAAGCTAGAGCCGCAAATGCTCGTTATCGCTGATGGAGTAAAAGCTGTAGGTCTGGCCGGAGTAATGGGTGGACGGGATACAGAGGTTACTGCTGAGACGGTAAACCTTGTTCTGGAATCTGCTAAGTTTGATGGAGGAACGATTCGTAAAACCTCGCGTCAATTGGGACTTCGCTCGGAAGCCTCCCTTCGTTTCGAGAAGGAGGTGGATCCAAGTGCAGTTATTCCTGCATTGAACCGTGCAGCCGTACTGATTGCACGTTATGCTGGCGGATCGGTCCATGAAGGCATCGTGCAAGCAGGAACTGACGCTGTTCAAGAGAAGGTTCTCACCTTGTCCTTAGAGAAACTGAATCGTTATCTGGGAACGGATTTGTCCTTGTTGGAAGTGAAGACATTGTTTGGCCGTCTACATTTCAAATGTGGAGATACCGCACAAGGGCTGATTGAAGTTCAAGTCCCAACCAGACGAGGCGATATCAGCTATGATGTTGATCTTATTGAAGAAATTGCCCGCCTGTACGGGTATGACAATATTCCAACGACTCTAATTGAAGGAATTACAACACCAGGAGCACTAACTCACAAGCAAGCGCTCCGTCGTGAACTGCGTCGCCTATTGTCACATGGCGGTTACCAAGAGGTGATGGGTTACTCCTTCATCCAGCCGCAACAAAGCACAATGTTCCCTGAGTTATCAGAAGGAGCAGTAGCGGTGAAGCTGGCTATGCCGATGAGTGAAGAACGCAGCGTACTGCGTACCAGCCTTCTACCACAACTCTTGGATATTGCCAGCTACAATACCAATCGTCGTCAAAGCGACTTGGCATTGTTTGAAATCGGCAACGTCTTCTTCACGGATGAAGAACAGTTGACTCGTCAGCCACGCGAACTGCCGGTGCTGGGGCTGCTGCTTAGCGGAAGCTTAACAGTGAAGCAATGGAATGTTTCGGCACAGCCTGTGGACTTCTTTGATTTGAAGGGCGCGCTGGAAACGGTATTTGCTCATTTAGGGCTGACCGATAAAATCGTCTATGTAGGAGATAGTCCAGAAGGATATCATCCTGGGCGTTCCGCGTCGGTATATTTACTCGGAAACGAGGGTCGTGTGAAGATCGGAACGATGGGACAGATTCATCCGGATCTGCAAAGACAGCTGGATCTGGTGGATACTTATGCGGCGGAAATCTTATTGCAGCCGTTATATGAAAGTGCGCAAAGCCGTTTGCAATATAATGAGCTTCCGCGTTTCCCAGGAATGGAGCGGGATATTGCTGTGGTCGTGGATTCCGCTGTACCAGCGGGCGATCTGCTAGCTTCCATCCGCGATAACGGAGGTTCTTTGCTCCAGTCCGTACAGGTATTTGACGTTTATACTGGTGGTAAGCTGGAGAATGGAAAGAAGAGCATCGCGATCTCACTGCTGTATCGTCATAGTGAACATACACTGACTGATGAGGAAGTAGGAGAGGTGCATGAGAAGGTATTAGCATCTCTTCAACAAACTTTTGGTGCAGAATTAAGAAAGTAGCAGGAATTGTGTAAAGCCGCAGCGAATCCATTTAGAAACTGAGATTCGCTGCGGCTTTTTCTAGGTAGAGTGCAAAGCGGAGAATATCAGCCATAATCTATTGAATATTAGGGATTTTGCCAAATGCTTACCAAAAAAGCTACAATAGAAGAAGTGAAACTAGCTTAGAATCCGCACACATACAAAGGAGGGCACAACTGTGGCTATGGACCGGACACGTGTCGCCGTGGAGATATACGGAACTTCCTATAAACTCGTCGGAAGCAGTACTGAATATATGAAACAAGTGGCCCGTTATGTTGATGAACATATGCGCACGATTTCTAAATCTCACACCAGACTGGACACACCGCGTATAGCGGTGCTTGCAGCTGTACATATGGCGGAGCAGGCTATTCAGGTTCAGGACTTCAAAAATGAACTAAACATGATGACAGGTGAACGCAGTGAACTGCGATTGGAAGTATCTCGCCTGCTGGAGGTACAGCGGGAGCGGCAAGAAGAATTCGAGCGACTTGAAGCTGCGGCCAAAGAAGAGGCTGGGCGACTGATTGCTGCTGCGGAGGAAGAACGTAAGCGGCATTTGGAGATTCAGGAGAATGAACGCAAGGTACATGCGGAACAGCTTCAGGAGGCAGTGCAAGCTGTGGAAGCTGCACGTAAGAAGCTGGAAGAAGAATTGCTTGAGCGCGAGATAGAGCTGCAAGCACTGCGGACAAGCTACGAAGAAGAGCAGGCAGCTAGTCGTGAACACCAGCGGCAGGAACTGGCGAAGGCGGAAGCCATCCGCTTGCAGCAGCTGGAGGAGCAGAAGGCTGCTCATCTGCAAGAGCTGGAGAACATCCGGGAGACGCTGACCAAGGAGAAGACAGACACGCTGTCTGCTCTGCAGCTTGAGCTGACCGAGACCAAGTCAACACTGGAGGAAGAGCTTGAGGTTACCAAGTCTACATTAGGTAAAGAACTCGAAGATACCAGATTGGCGCTGGGTAAGGAGCTTGAGGATACCAAGTTGACGTTAGGTAAAGAGCTTGAGAGTACCAAAGCGAAGTTGAGCAAAGAGCTGGCGGAAGAACGTGAAGCACTGCAGCGGGAACAAACCAAGAATAAGGAACTGCGGCAGTCACAAGGCACTCAAGAGCATAGACATAAGCAAAATATTCAAGAGCTGGAAAAACAGCTGGCTGAGCTTCGTGGTGGGACAGGGCAACTTCAGTCCAGATTACGTGCGGCTGAAGCCAGTCTTAAGAGTGAGCGAGATGCAAGACAGACGCTTCTTGGACAATATGAAGCGATTGTTAAACGTGAAGAACAGCTCAGTGAAGAGCTGCGCACGGCTACTGAGCTGGGCACACTGTTGAATGAGGAGCTGGAAGAGTTACGCCAGCGTTATCAACAGTCACAGAATGAAGCTACAGAGCTAAGAGCGTCACTACAGGAGACGAGTGAAAATCTGCACCGTGTTCAGGAAGAGCTTGCGGGATCAGCAGCAGAGGCGGCTAACTGGCAGGAGCTTTCGGATAAACGCATGGAAGATATTGGTGAACTGGAAATGAATCTGCTGGAGTCTGAGGAGAAATCCGTGTTGCTCCAGAAAGAGATCGACACGCTACGTGGGCAAGCCGATGGATTAGTACAGCAGCTGGATCAGGAGGTTCAGCTTCGTACAGATGCAGAACGCGAAACAGCGGTACTTCGGGAGCAAGGTGTGCAGGCTCAGAGGGAATTGTCTGCGCTTCGTGTTCGTTATGAGGAATTGATTGCTCAATACGACGATGTACTGCAAGAAGGAGAACGCCTGCAGGAAAGATATCAACTGTTGCAGGAAGAAGGCGAAGAGGCAACACGACGCTTAGAAGAGTTATCTGAAGCTAGTCGTGAAGCTGCTGCTACTGTTGCTGAGCAACAGGAAGTGCTGAAGGAAGCAGAGGCGTACGGAGCTTCCTGGAAGCATAAGTACGAGGAACTATCCGATCAGCAGCTGCAGTGGACGGATCTCGAAGCGAAGCTGCGTGAGGAGATCGACATTTGGCAGCAGGAAGCCGGTGAGGCTGAAATGAAGCAGGAAGCTATTGATCGTGAACGTAGCGAAGTGCTTCAGCAGCTAGGTGAAGTTGGTGAAAGCTATGAAATGGTTCAAGGACAGCTTCGTTTGTTGCAGCTCCAGTTTGAAATGCGTCAGGAAGAGTTTGACAAGCTGACAGATGAGCATCGTAACCTTAAAGAGGAATATGCCAAGCTACAAAATGAATATAATGAATGGATTCAACTGATCGAGCAAGACAGTTGAGTGCCGGATGCAAGTAAGAGAGCTGACCTGATGAGTAGAGAGATCTATTTCGGGTCAGCTCTCTTTATTAATGAGCTCAAATTAAAAAAACAGCCGATCTCAGGGGAATCCCTAATAATCGGCTGTTTATGTGTAATCTATTCCACGATGATTGTAGCTCTCATTCCGCTATGTCCGGAGCCACACATAATGGAGCAGGTCATTTCGAAAGTTCCAGCTTCCTCGGGTACGATCACCTTTGAGGATTTTTTTTCATTAAGCTGCAGCTCGAACTCTGGAATAAGGATACCGTGATTGCCGTCATCATTTTTAAAAATGATTTTGACGGGAACACCCTTTTTTAGATGATATTCTTCCTGATCAAAGCTGTAATTTGTAGCTGTAATTATGAGTTCTGTTTCTGCCTCGATTTCCGGCTCCGCTGTGTTAGCATTGCCAGCAGCACTATCATTGTTGTTCCCACAGGCTGTAAGTGCTATAACGAACACCATTGAAAGTAGAATTGCAAATTTTTTAATAATCTAAATCCCCTCCCAAGAAGTCCAAGCATAGTGAAAATGTGACAATTATGTAGACATCATAACTTAAAATTTAAGTAAGCGCTTTGATGAAATGTGAAAAATATGTGAACAGGCAGACTGTTCAAACTTTGTCGTAAATTGCAAAAAAATGATGAAAATATAACTAAAATTTATTATAATGAAAGCTATTACATTAACGGATAAAAGTAGGGGATACATATTACAAGTATTAATGATGCGCTAAGTACGGAGGTTTGGCACCGTAGAATCTTAAAAGGCTATTGGATGGTAGTCATTCTTTTATTAATCTCACAGTTGCTGTTTTTGTCGAATATTGACCGACTCCAAATAAAAACAGCCATGGATACGAATCTATGGCATTTATTTATAGCCTGTAATTTACTAATTGTGTTCCTTATGATTACTGCGGAGCTGTGGCTGCGTTATAGTAAACAGTCCCCTAAATATGGGGTGGTTAGCTGCGGGTTTTTAGTGTCTTACCTTATGTATTTTGTATTAGAGCCTTTTGTTGACGGTGCTCAGATGACACTTATGATGCCGATTATGGTTGCTCTTATTTATTTTGATCGTAAGCTCCTGTACATAATGGGGTTATTTAGTATTGTGTTTTATGCCGGGGTATATTTTGGGTTGGAACGGCCATTCCTACATAAACCGCTGCTTGAATTCTTGATGGTAGAGTGTGTATTTTTGGTATTTGTACTGATGGCTATTGCAGTAATTATTCGTGCTCGTGAAGCGCGTATTAATTTAGAAAGATTAACCAAGGCGGGCCAAGATCTAATGGTGGAGAGGGCTATTTCGGATAAGCTGCTGAAGATAGACGCACTCACTGGACTCTATAATCATAAAACCTTCCATGAATATTTGGATTCATTATTGGAGCAATGTGAAAGCAACAACCTTCAGCTACAGCTGGCTCTTTTCGATATTGATAACTTCAAGCAAGTGAATGATACCTACGGACACAGGGTTGGAGATCTTGTACTTAAGGTGATAGCGGACAAGGTTGGCGGCATGATTGAGTTAAATGATTTTGCGGCTAGGTATGGCGGGGAAGAGTTCGCTGTGATTTTTACAGATAAAAGTTTCTCGGAGTCCTATGAAGCAGTAGAAAAATTACGGAAAAATATTGCTCGAATTGAACATTTGCAGGCTGGTAACAAGCCGATCACCGTGAGCATTGGAATTTGTGATTATCAGCTTGGGGATGGAAAAGAGCTTCTCTTTCGTAAAACAGACAAAGCGCTCTATACCGCTAAAAAGCAAGGCAAGAACAGAGTGGTCAACTGTGCGGAGAGTCATAAAGAGGAGATTGTGTCTTTTGCATAAAAACAACACAGAACCCCTTATTGCCGGAGAAGAACCGGAATAGGGGGTTCTGTGTTGTGAAGAGCTTTTGTTACTTAGCTGCCTCAAATGGAGTGGATACCGGCAGAAACAGGTCGATAATCCCAATGACAAGAGCTGCTAAGATGGCACCCAGAATGGATACGCTGACTCCGCTGACTACGAATTGAGCGACCCAGATTACTACCGCACTGACAATAAATCCGACGATACCACGACCGAAAGGCGTTGCTTTTTTGCCGAAGATTCCTTCGACTACCCAGCCGAGTAGCGCAATCACCAGTGCAAGGATTAAAGCGCTCCAGAACCCACCAACCGTGAACTGTGGAACAATCCAGCCAACAACCATCAGAACAAGCGCTGCGACCACAAAACGACCAACATGACTTAAGAAATTCACTGTACTAACCTCCTTTGGCCCATGCTAAGGATATGTGCAGTTCTTATTGTGACCTTATTACGTGATTCTATGCTTAAAAATAAGACCCAAATAGCGAAATTGACCTGAATTCTGTATAATGGAAACATCTATGAAGGGAGCTGTGACTGTAATTGGACGACAAAATTTTGCATACGCTTGAATATCGCAAGATTTTAAATAAATTAATGCAATATACGCAAACCCCCATGGGAAGATTAGCTGCGGAGCAGCTAAGGCCCTCCGGCGATTTCGAAGGTGTGAAGAAGCTGCTTCAAGCCACGGATGAAGCGGCTAATGTGGATCGCCTGAAGGGCATTCCTTCGTTCGGCGGGGTAAACGATATTCGAGCTGCACTCAAACGTGCTTCTATAGGCGGAATGCTGGGAACAACTGAGCTGCTGGCCGTTGGAAATACCATTGGCGGCGCACGCAGAGTCAAACGTTTCCTGGCAGCTATGCATGAGGAAGAAAAGATTGAGCTCCTGTTCTCACTGAGCGACGTTTTATCGGAGCAAAAACATGTGGAAGATGCCATCCGTTTATGTATAGACGAGAATGCTGATGTACTTGATACAGCTAGTTCTGAGCTGGCTAACATTCGCCGTGAATTGCGCGGAGGAGAGACCAGAATTCGTGAGAAGCTGGATTCGATGATTCGTTCGTCTTCTGTAGCGAAAATGCTGCAGGATCAGCTGGTGACCATTCGTGGTGATCGGTTTGTTATTCCTGTAAAAGCAGAGTACCGTGCCCATTTCGGTGGTATCGTACATGATCAGTCTGGATCAGGAGCGACTTTATTTATCGAGCCAGAGTCTATTGTGGCGATGAATAATAAACTTCGTGAAACACGGCTGCGTGAGGAACGGGAAATCGAGATCATTTTACACAGGCTGACGGCACTTGTAGCCGACATTGCGGAAGAAATGACCTACGATATTGATATTCTGGGAGAACTGGACTTCATCTTCTCCAAGGCGCGTCTTGCTCGTGATATGAAGGCTACTCAGCCGCGTATGAATGACCGCGGTTATCTTAAGCTGCGCAAAGGGCGGCATCCGCTTATTCCATCGGAGCATGTGGTTCCTTTGGACGTGGAGCTGGGCAATCAATACAGCTCAATTATCGTAACCGGACCGAATACCGGTGGTAAGACCGTTACCCTCAAAACCATCGGCTTGTTGAGCTTAATGTCGATGTCCGGCTTGTTTATTCCAGCAGAGGAAGGCAGCCAGATGTGTGTGTTTGATGCCATTTATGCTGATATTGGCGATGAACAGAGCATTGAGCAAAGTCTGAGTACCTTCTCTAGTCATATGACTAATATTATCTCCATTCTGCGTAGAATGACTCCTAAGAGCCTTATTCTGCTTGATGAGGTGGGGGCTGGAACCGACCCGGCAGAAGGCTCTGCGCTGGCAATTGCCATTCTGGAGCATATTCACCGGATCGAATGCCGTATGGTCGCAACAACACATTATAGCGAACTGAAAGCATACGCTTATGAGCGTAAGGGAGTCATCAATGCCAGTATGGAATTTGATGTCCAGACCCTTAGCCCAACCTATCGCTTGTTGATCGGCGTACCCGGACGAAGCAACGCCTTTGCGATTGCCGAGCGTCTAGGCCTGCCTCATGCGATTCTGGAGCATGCCCGCGGCGAAGTGAAGGAAGAAGATCTGCGCGTGGAGCATATGATTGCTTCTCTCGAAGAGAATCGGCTGGGAGCGGAACAGGAGCATGAACGTGCAGAGGGCATCCGCCGCGAAGTGGAGGAGCTGCGCAGCAGACAACAGCAAGAGCTTGAGAAGCTGGAAAGCCAGCGTGAGAAACGCCTCGAGAAGGCTGAGAAGGACGCCAGCGCGATCCTGGACAAAGCACGTAAGGAAGCTGAGGGAATTATCAGTGATTTGCGCCGCTTGGCTATGGAAGAAGGAGCTTCAGTTAAAGAGCATAAGCTGATTGAAGCGCGGCGACGTCTGGATGAAGCTGAGCCATCACCGCGCAAGAAGGCTGTTACCCGCAAGACTACCAAGGCTCCACGTACAATTGGTCCTGGAGATGAAGTGAAAGTCGACAGCTTGAACCAAAAGGGCTTTGTGGTGGAGCTAAGCGGTACTAAAGAGGCGCTGGTGCAGTTTGGCATTATGAAGATGAAGGTAAGGCTGGATGATTTGGAATTGCTCTCCTCGAAGGCAACAGCTGCGCCAACGGCCCTTCGCCATGCGACAACCGTCAAACGTTCCCGTGATGAGAACATTCGCAGTGAACTGGATTTGCGCGGGACTAACCTGGAGGAAGCTATCATGGAGACAGATCGTTTTATCGATGAAGCCTTTTTAGGTAATCTGGGTCAGATCGCCATCATTCATGGTAAAGGAACGGGTGTGCTGCGTACAGGAATTCAGGAATATTTGCGTAAGCACAAGCATGTGAAGAGTTATCGGCTCGGGAATTATAACGAAGGCGGCGCGGGCGTAACTGTGGCTGAGCTGCAATAGCGGGATTTCCCGGCAGAAAGAAGGGGAAAGCGTGCAAGAAGATATTGATCTTTTGCTGGGTCATCCGCTAGGTGCCTTGCTTGGCTACTTTGCAGTGGCGATTCTTGGGCTGGTTGTATTTCTGTCTTTTTTTGAAATGGTAACGAAATATAATTGCTGGGAAGAAATACGTAAGGGAAACCTGGCAGTGGCAATGGCGACAGGCGGTAAAATCTTCGGAATTTGCAACGTACTGCGTTTCAGTATTGAAGCTGGTGTTTCAATTTACGAGACAATGAAGTGGTCCGTCGTCGGTTTTTTGCTGCTGCTGCTTGCCTATTTTTTATTTGAATTTCTGACCCCTGTATTCTCTATTGACGAGGAGATCGCTGCGGATAACCGTGCTGTTGGACTTATTGCCATGCTGATCTCGGTATCGTTGTCTTATGTAATAGGTGCGGCTATTTTTTAAATCCGTCCTTATAAGGACACCCTGCAAAGGATTATGGATCTGGACAAGCTTTGAATTGAGCAGTCCCACTCTTTGTGGGGTATCTTAGGAGGAAATCATGAAGATTCTCACCCGAGTTCTGTTTCTGTCAGCGATTGCTTTTATAGCAGCCGGTATTATTTATTTAATGATGAATTAAATTTAAAAGTGAAAGTATGAAGGAGATTATAAAGATGGAAACAACTGTATGCCCTTGGTGTCATACTGAAATTGTATGGGACGAGGAATTTGGACCTGAGGAGAATTGTCCTCACTGTAACAATGAGCTTAGCGGATACCGTACGGTCACTGTTGGGATTGACGGCATCGAAGAAGAAGAAGTAGAGGAAGTCGTAGAGGAACCCAAACAAGAGGTTGTTAATGACGATGATCTTTGGGGAGCGCCTGATAAAGACAGCGTAGTTCCAATCTATAATACGCTTAATCAATTCGGCGATGATTATGACTTGAACAAGTACGAAGAGAGTGTCTCAGCTATTCTGGCCATTCAGGAGGAAGCTCCGGAATGTACTCAATGCCATGAGCTTACGATCCTTGCGGGTAAGCAGCCTGTGAGCGGCTTTGAGCCGTCTGCTCCAGCTACACTAGGTAAGTCGGTATTAACCGCTCCATTCTCACTCAATGTTTACGTATGTCCTTCCTGCTTCCATGTTCAGCACAGTCTGGCACAGGAAGATCGGATTCAGCTCGTACGCAATTTGAGCAACGCTCAGGCGTAAGAATAAGTATATAAAAAAAGGGGCGGTCCCATAAGCTAATAGCTGCTGGGGCGTGCCCCTTCTTTTTTTGGACCTTACTTGACCGTTGACCGTTGTCGGAAGCGTGCGAATATGTAATCACTGTCGGATGCGCATAGTAACCCGCTAACGGACACAACCGGCCTTAATCGCACCATTATCCGATATTTGGAATGCTATCGGACTCGAGTGCAGCTATTGGCTTGAAAAACGCCTATATATGGGCCTCTTTCCAAGGATAGCATCACTGGAGTCCGAAACCTTGCATTAAAGGCTAAAAACATGTAAATAACGTCAACTGTGTCCGTAAGCTCCATGGGATGATGGATTTATGATTGAAGCAGGGAAAATAAAAAGCGGGGTTGTCCAAAAAGCAGTGAAGCGGCTGCGAGGGCCAGCCCCGTTTTTATTATCTACAAAATCAGTTCTGTTTCATCACGTCCAAACTCTTAGAAGGAGAGGGTTTGGCTGACCGGGTGAGTGAGAATAAATCTAACTCAGGCCGATGTTTGCCGGCAATCGTATCCGTTAACAACTCCGCAGCGATCATACTGTACACCGTCCCATTGCCTCCGTAGCCCTCGATGAAGTAACAGTGAGGGAACTTTGGATGTGGGCCGATATATGGAAGCCCATCACGAGTAGAACCGAACACAGCACCCCAGGAGTACTCCAGCTCAATGCCTTTAATTTCTGGAAATAAGGCTTCAAGCTCTTCGAGCAATTTTTGACCTTGAGAAATCACTCGGACCTCACGACGTTCGGGGTCTGTCAGCTGCTCATCCTTACCTCCTGCAATAATCCTGCCTTCAGGGGTTGTCCGAAAATATAAATAAGGGCGGGCTGTCTCCCACAGCAGGCTACGCTCATGCCACTTTGGAAAATCCTTTAGAGGTTTGGTCATCACTGCATACGTGTTGATCAGCTCAGCGCCCCGGTCTTTTTTGAATTCCTGTGTTTCATAACCCATTGCAAAAATAACGTCCTTGGCAATAATCCGGCCACTTTCTGTATGGCAAATCACACCATCCTCAGTAAACTCATAATGTTTCGCTTCGCTCTGTTCAAAGACGCGGACGCCATTCGACGCTGCCTTGGCGATTAGGCTGTGCACCGTTCGATAAGGATTCGCTTCGGCATCCCCACGGGAATAAAGTCCTGCTGGTTTTGAAAAAGAGTACAGAGCTGCAATCTTATCCTCTTCCCAAAATTCAGAATCGAAGCCATTAGCCACGAGATTCTCATATTCTTCCCGCAATGCAGGTACATCCGCAGGAGTGCTGGCATACAAAAGACTGCTGCGAGGAATGATCTGCGGATCGATATCGAGCTTGTCCGGCAGGTCCAGAATGTTCCTTACCCCAGCCTGGCATAACTGATAAAAGAGCAAACCGTTCTTTTGCCCAAAGGTGTTCATGCATGAGGTTAACGATTTATCGTTGGAAATCTGCAGGAGTCCAGTGTTAGCATGCGAGCTGCCGCTGCCGACCCGTCTTTTTTCGATCAGAACAGCATCCGCTCCAATTAAGGACAAGCGATAGGCGGCCATTGCCCCACCCATTCCGGCGCCTACAACCAGGCAATCACAATGAATAGTACCTTCTAGAGAGGGGTAAGTTGGAGGGTTCTGTAAAGTGCTTGACCAAGGTGTATTTCCACTATTTAAATTCATGAATTGTTCGCTCCTTCATTCGTGCCGTGATTTAGTATTGGCGGCATTTTATCGTCTCATTCGCGGTATGTTCTTATTTCTGTCATAACTCTCTAGTGCCTTCCGGCAAATAAATCGCGGGCATAGGCGGCATACTAAAGCCTGTATGAATCAACTACAAGGAGGGACTACAACAAATGCAATCAACGCAAATGCAAGCGCTAAGTGGTAAGGAATTGGAATATATCGCTGACTCCATCTCTAATGAGGACTTGCTTCTTAAGCAATGTGCAGCAACAGCTGCGACAACACAGAATCAACAAGTTCGTCAAATTTGTATGCAGCATATGCAAAATCACACCAAACACATGACTGAGCTCACTCAGTTAATCCAACAACATCAACAATACGCGCCAACAAGCCCACAATAATTGCAATATTAATTCTAAGGAGGTTATTTAATGAACGCGCAAAATACTGGGGCATTTATGCCGGATGAGGATTTACTAAACACCATTTTGTGTGATTTGAAGCGGACCGTACGCGAATATGCTACAGCTGCTACAGAATCAGCATGTCCAGCCGTTCGTAGGGTTTTTAACACTATGACCATGGACACTTTGCAACTCCAAGGTGATTTATACACGCATATGTCTCAACTGAATATGTATCCTGCACCTGCAAAAGCATTGCGCCAAGATGTGGACAAGCAGCTTCAAACCGCACAGCAAATGCAACAGCAAACCGGGCAATTTGTTCAACAAAAAACCGGGCAATTTGGCGCATACGCTCAGAATGCTCATATCCCGGCTAACGGACAACATCAGCCTTCCCATTTAATGTAACCATGATGGTTGGCGAATGAAGCAAATCACTTCATGTGTGGAGATAACGCCCGTTTTTACTGGTTAAATCCGGTAGAACGGGCGTTTTTTCTATTTTTTTGTGTATGTTCTATGTAAACTCTGCCTTTCATGGAAGCTCCTATGGGGTTATTTTGTTTGCAGAGATGCACATTTCATGTCATATTAGTATTAAACTCTTTTCGCGGGGCGACGCATTAATAGCGTACCGTCATTGGCGAACTATCCGGAGGGAAGGCATGAAGGAAATGAACGAGCTTAAGAGGAAAGTGCTGGAACTGCTTAAGGAAGACGCGAGAAGATCTACTGCACTCTTAGCAACGCTGCTTGGCGCGGAAGAAGAAGATGTGAAGACTGCGATTGAGCAGTTGGAGAAAGATCATGTCATTGTAAAATATGCCGCCGTTGTAAACTGGGATAAAGTGGACGATGAGAAGGTAACCGCACTGATTGAGGTGCAGATTACGCCTGAACGAGGGCGTGGTTTTGAAGGGATTGCCGAGCGAATCTACCTGTATCCACAGGTCAAATCAGTTTATCTGATGTCTGGTGCTTATGATCTTCTGGTGGAAGTGGAAGGCCGGAATTTACGTGAAGTGGCCAATTTTGTATCTGAGAAGCTGTCTCCAATTGATTCAGTACTTTCAACCAAAACGAATTTTACCCTTAAAAAATACAAACAGGACGGGATCATCTTCGAAGAGCATGAGGAAGACAACCGTCTGATGATCTCTCCATAAAGGAAGTAATCATATGATCACGAATAAATCGCAGCTAACTGGAGAAGACAGCAAATCAATGGATTCTTATTTGGCCCCGTTGGTACAGCAAATTCAGCCTTCGGGTATCCGCAAGTTTTTTGATCTGGCTGCAGGCAGTAAGGATATCATCTCTTTGGGAGTCGGAGAGCCTGACTTCAAGACCCCCTGGCATGTCAGAGAAGCTTGCGTCTATTCGCTGGAAAGAGGGTTTACAGGGTATACATCCAATGCAGGGATGCCTGAACTGCGGGAAGGGATCGCGAATTACTTGCACAGCCGTTTTGCTGTGGAATATGATCCTGCCAATCAAATTATAGCAACCGTTGGCGGAAGCGAGGCCATCGATTTGGCACTACGTGCGCTGATTTCACCGGGGGATGAAATTCTGATTCCGGAGCCTTGTTATATCTCTTATTCGCCGATCACCGCGATTGGTGGAGGAATACCTGTAGGTATTGAAACGGTTGGTGAGAATAACTTTAAACTTACTGCGGAAAGCTTGGAAGCCAAAATCACTCCGCGCTCCAAGGTTCTGATTTTGTGTTACCCAAGTAACCCTACGGGAAGTGTAATGACCCGAGAAGATTGGGAGCCGATTGCTAAGGTAGTAAAGAAACATGATCTTATAGTGATTTCAGATGAGATTTATGCAGAATTGTCTTATGGCATTAATCACGTCAGCTTTGCCTCTTTACCAGGCATGATAGACCGTACGATTCTGGTTAGCGGCTTCTCCAAAGCTTTTGCAATGACCGGATGGCGGATGGGGTATGCTTGTGGTCACCCGGATCTTATCGCTGCAATGCTTAAGATTCATCAGTATACTGTGATGTGTGCTCCTTCTATGGGACAGGTGGCTGCACTTGAAGCGCTGACCAATGGGATGGAAGAGAAGGACCGGATGGTGGATTCCTATAACCAACGGCGGAGGTTGATCGTCAAGGGCCTACGCGATGCAGGGCTAGAGTGCCATGAGCCGCAGGGCGCCTTCTACGCTTTTCCAAGCGTGCGCAAGACAGGGCTGACTTCTGATCAATTTGCTCAGCGGCTTTTGCTTGAATACAAGGTTGCAGCTGTGCCTGGAAGTGTCTTTGGATTAGGTGGAGAAGGCTACTTGCGCTGTTCTTACGCCACATCAGTATCCCAACTGAACGAAGCAGTAGAACGCATTGGTGCTTTTGTCACAAAGCTTACACGTGAGAGAACGGATTAGTGAAAATTGAACTATAGCCGATCATACAATCCTATGGTATTATTTTACTTTGAGAGTAATTAGCCCCTATAATAGAACTTAAAAGGATTCATTTACTCTGGAACTAAGGCGTTGCTTTGAAGTTGCTTTATTTAACTTTTATGCTCTTTTGCAGCACGCGCTCAATAATACTTTTGGGAGGGATGATTGTGCTTAGCGCCGATTATTACTTACCTTCCTATGGTGGGAAATGTTTCTCTGGAAATGGGAAAATACCCCCCAAGGGTGATGCTTCTGCTCGCATACTCTCTCTGGAAGATGAAATTAGAATACTCCGCAGCAAGATGGAGCAGCTTTTCCTGCAGGAAAAATCATTCACTTCGGATAATGTGATTGAAATTAGCAGTTTATTGGACCTCAAAATAAATGAGTATATGAAGGGGCGTCCAGCTGGAAAATAGTGCTGCTGAATGCTCTTGAGAGGACCCTAGGGTCCTCTTTTTGTTGTGCACTCTTACTAATGATGGTGTTTTTGTTTATACTCTTAATTTGCTATCTTTATTGCCTTCCTTATAGCAGAAAGCTTAAACTATCAGTATATGTTTTTTAAGAATGGATAGGAGGCTTAAACCATGGCGATTTATACACGTACGGGTGATGCAGGTCAGACCTCAGTGATTGGCGGCCGGGTCGGCAAGGATGATGTCCGCGTCGAGGCCTACGGAACGATCGATGAGCTGAATTGTTTTGTAGGGCAAGCACGAAGCCTGATGGAAAGTGATAATTTCGACGATGTCCGCGAGCAATTGCTCGAAATACAGCATGAGCTGTTTGATTGCGGCACGGATTTAGCATTTGTTAGACTTGCTGATGGTGGTCAATATATGGTGACAAGTGAGATGGCTCAGCGGCTGGAAGGCTGGATAGATACTCTACAAGAGGAGAATCCGCCACTTGAGAAATTTATCCTGCCAGGAGGTAGTCAGCTGGCTTCGGTTCTACATGTATGCCGCACGGTTTGCCGTCGTGCAGAACGCCGGGCGGTTACCTTAGGGCGAACTGCGGACATTAACCCAGAAGCGGTGATTTATCTCAATCGATTGTCGGATTATTTTTTTGCTTTGGCTAGAACGGCTAATACACGGTCAGGGATTACTGATGTAGAATACATCCGCAGTAAAAAGGTGTTCCGAGACTAATATGACAAGCTATTATTCACCCATTACTTATATCATACCGCCTGAAGAGGATGACTTCCTGCTGAAGACCATCCTGCACAAACGGATGGATGTCTCACGCAAGCTGCTCTCTCGCCTGAAGCAGACGGAGCAAGGCATTACATTAAACGGTGAACGTGTATACATTAGTGTGCATGTAAAGGCAGGAGATACCGTGCAGATTCGCATGGAAACGGAGACTTCGGATGATATTTTGCCGCAGCCGATTCCATTTGAGATTTTATTTGAAGATGAACATCTGCTAGTGGTTAACAAGGCAGCGGGAATTATAGTTCATCCCACACATGGACATTACACCGACACGCTTGCCAATGGTGTGGTTTATTATTGGGCACAGAAGAATGAACGCTTCCGTTTCCGGCCTGTTCACCGTCTGGATCAGGAGACCTCCGGTGTGTTAGTGATCGCCAAAAATCCTTACAGCCATCAGCATATTTCCGAGCAGATGATCGCCGGTACTGTGGATAAGCGTTACGCTGCATTTGTTCACGGGGTTCCTGCGGAGTTATCCGGCGATATCGACGGCCCTATCGATCGTGATCCTGAGGAGCCACATCGGCGTATCGTGACACCGGATGGATATCCTTCCCTAACCCGATATGAGGTTAAGCAGGTGTATTCAGCTGGCTCTAGAGTTGAACTAAAGCTGGAGAGTGGGCGTACGCATCAGATTCGGGTCCATATGACCTCAATCGGCTGTCCGCTGATTGGGGACAGCATGTACCGTCATGAGCTGTACAATCTACCAGAATTGACTTCAACTCAAAGCGAGCAATTGGAGACCGTTGCAGCACTCGATGCTTCCATACCGCGTCAGGCACTGCACGCAGTGCGTCTGACGTTCAAGCACCCTGTGCTTTTGCAAGAAATGATTTTCGAAGCCCCGTTGCCACCTGACATGGCAGCCTTGGAGAAAATATTGGAGCAAGGTCCGACAGCGGATTTGTGATAAAATTATAATTCAGGCGATGGAGTGGCGAAGGGGAGGATTGGAACTGTAGGAGCGATAGCGACCGCCTTTGTCTGCGGATTTCAACCGTGTTTAACGGTAAAATTGAAGAAATCTGTAGACAACAGCGGCCGGAAGTTCAAACATTCCCCGTAGTTACGATATTATTAGCCGATTATTAAAGGAGCACAGCATGAGCAAATTAAAAGTATTTCAATATCCCAAATGCAGCACCTGCCGCAGCGCAGTAAAATGGTTGCAGGGACAAGGTCATGAGCTGGAGCTTCAGCACATCGCAGAGCAGCCACCTACGGTGGACGAGCTGCGTGAGCTGCTCGCGAACAGCGGCCTTGAGCTGAAAAAGTTTTTTAATACAAGCGGTGAAGTATATAAATCATTAGGTCTGAAGGACAAGCTTCCCCAGCTTACGGAACAGGAGAAGTTAGAGCTGCTCTCAAGCCACGGGATGCTGATCAAACGCCCGATTGTCACCGATGGAGTTAAAGTTACGGTGGGATTCAAAGAAGACCAATATGCCGATACTTGGGCTAATGTTTAATATCAATACAACGATCAAGGGAGAGGTTTATAAGTGAGAACAGATACAACGGGCCGGGTAATGCTTGTAGATGGAATGGCTCTGCTGTTCCGGGCCTTTTATGCGACCTCTTATGGAGGATATATTCGCAAGACAAAGGAAGGTTTACCGACGAATGCGGTATATGGATTTTTGCAGTATTTTTTTGATGCAGTAAGTACGTTTGAGCCTTCTCATGTCGTATGCTGCTGGGATATGGGTAAAGGAACGTTCCGTACCGAGAAATATGATGGATACAAATCCAACCGGATCGAAGCTCCGCTGGAATTAATTCCGCAATTTGATCTAGTAAAAGAAGTAGTGGCTGAGCTAGGTGTGCCAAACATCGGTCTTGCCGGCTATGAAGCAGATGATTGCATTGGTACGCTAGCATCCTGTTACAGCGATAATTCTGAGGTTTACATTCTGACGGGTGACCATGATATGCTGCAGCTTATTGATGAGAATGTTAAGGTCGTCATTATGAAAAAAGGACGCTCCAACTATAAAGTTTATGACCTTGCAGAATTGCTTGAGGATAAAGGTCTAACCCCTAGACAGGTTATTGACCTGAAGGGCTTTATGGGCGATACAAGTGATAATTACCCTGGTGTAAAAGGGATTGGTGAGAAAACCGCGCTGAAGCTGTTAACGGAATACGGTACAGTTGAAGGTGTAATTGAGAATCTTCACTTGCTCCCTAAAGGTGTACGGTCCAAAATTGAAGCCGACCTTGATATGCTGCATCTATCAAGAGAGCTGGCTGAAATCCGTTGTGATGTGCCTGTGGTCTGTGAGCTGGCGGAAGCTTTATGGCAATTACAACGGGAAACAGCCGCGCGTAAATTTCAAGAACTGGAATTTGGCAGCCTGATGCATTTGATCGCTGAGGTGCAGGACGAACGGGGAATTGTACAGATTGAGTTAGGTGATCTGGGTTAAGGAGAGTCTCCCTTCATGCAAAAAAGCATGAAGGGAGTTTTATTATTGTGATAGCGCTTCATCCAACGTATAATAAGGGCTGTTGATTGTTTTATTTTATATTAATTTTTATTTTCAAACTGGATGGCGGATTATTGCTTAATGGAGAAGGGAGATAGTTGCTATGAAGTTATTGGGAGCGATTGAAGCAGGCGGAACGAAGTTTGTATGCGGAATTGGTTATGAGGACGGTACCATTCTGGACCGAGTTAGCTTTCCGACAACAACACCGGAAGAAACGATGGGACTCGTAATCGACTATTTTAATGGGAAGAATGTAGAAGCTTTTGGTATTGGATCGTTTGGACCGATTGATCCCGTGCTGGACAGCCCTACTTATGGTTACATAACAACGACACCAAAACCTCACTGGGGACAATATAATTTGGTAGGTACAATGGCTGAGCAATTTAACGTGCCGATCGGTTTTGATACGGATGTGAATGGTGCAGCGCTTGCGGAAAGTAAATGGGGAGCGGCTAAAGGTCTGGACAGCTGCCTTTATATTACGGTTGGGACAGGCATTGGAGCGGGAGCAGTAGTTGGAGGTCAGATGGTGCATGGATTGTCTCATCCAGAGATGGGACATATTCTAGTTCGCAGACATCCAGAGGACACGTTTGAGGGCTACTGCCCTTATCATGGCGATTGCCTTGAAGGGTTAGCCGCAGGTCCGGGGATTGGCAAACGCTGGGGACAACCAGCAGGCGAGCTGCCTGTTGACCATCCAGCTTGGGATATGGAAGCTCATTATCTTGCACATGCACTTATGAATTACGTGTTGATTCTGTCTCCCGAAAAAATCGTAATGGGCGGTGGTGTCATGAAGCAAAGCCACTTGTTCCCGCTAATTCGTACCAAGCTGCAGGAGCTGCTGAAGGGTTATGTTCAGCATCCAGCGCTCAATACCGACATCGATAATTATGTTGTGCCACCGCAGCTTGGAGATAATGCAGGACTTGCAGGTGCGATTGGACTGGCAACTTTAGCTTTGGCAAGGAACTAGTATAAAAAGATATTGACTGTTAGGAAATATATGGTATTGTAGGATCTAACAGTATAGCATTTAATGAGGGAGCACCTCTTTCACGTTTATCGTGAGAGTGGTGCTTTTTTGCGTTTTCCGAGTCTGACAGTGTGG
The DNA here is from genome assembly GCF_038593035.1 of Paenibacillus sp. FSL R10-2778. NCBI lineage: Bacteria > Bacillati > Bacillota > Bacilli > Caryophanales > Paenibacillaceae > Paenibacillus > Paenibacillus sp. FSL R10-2778. Next base: position 1,916,155 of record NZ_CP151956.1, read on the forward strand.
GATTCACATCAGCGAATAAGTAGCTCAGACCGGTAGGTATAGTGCTTGCTGAAGACTAGAAAGGCAGGGATGAATATGCAAATTGTATTTATGAATCGCTTATCCAGAATATCTGGGGTGGATCAAGAGGTGTTCGCTCAGCTATGGATTGGAGAGGAAGAAGGAGTGTGGAGCCTGGGCTGGCGTGATTTTTCAGGCGGTGAGGAAACACAGGAGCATTTGTGGTACGCGGGTGGTTCATGGAATGAAATGCTTTGTGTTTACAGGCATGAGCTGGCGGTGAAGATGGGGGATGGCTATCGGCCGTTGATTGATGGCGTATTTCATGAAGAAGACGGCCTTACCGGGCGTAATCAGGAGCAGCTAAGGCTGCAATATTACAGTGAATATAATGGGAACGAAGCTATTTATGAGGAGTTATGTGCTTGGCGCCGCAGCCGAGCTTCTAGTGAACGGAAAGCCCCTTACATTCTTGCCAGCAATCGTTTGTTACGTTTGATAAGCACTTTCTTGCCGCATACACCAGAGGAGCTGCTGCAGATCCCTGGTGTAGGGGAAGGAAAGGCAGCCCAATATGGCACGGATTGGTTGGCTATAACCTCTACGGCTGCAAGGGAACATTCCTTTCCTTTGAATTGGGTACACCAAGAAATTGAGGAGGATTCTTTTGTATCCTGGCTCTATAAACAGAAAGAGGTCAAATATAAGAAACAGCTAGAAAGACTGCGATTACGGCGAATTCTGCTGCAAGGGATCGAGAATGGGTTAGGGTTAGAACAGCTTAAGGTGAACAGTGGAGTGAACCGTCGCGAACTGATTGAGACGGTAGAGGAGCTGGAAAGAGAAGGTTATTGCGTGGAGAAATTGATCGAGGTAGAACTGAAAAATGTGCCGCATAATGAGCAGGAGGCGATATGGAATGCCTATGCAGAGGTAGGAGATCTTTTTCTAAAGCCAGTGCTGCATAAGGTGTATGGGGAGGATTTTTCAGCAGCAGAAGGGCTGGATAGCTATTATGAACGTCTGCGGCTGATCCGCATTCGTTTCCGGCGGGAGCAAGCTCCTAAAGTGGGCATGGCGACCAGTTTCTAGTAGCTTTTTTATCATATCAAAAAGACGAAGGCTTCCTTACACCATAGGGTTAAAGGGCCTTCGTCTTGCCTATTCGTCCGTTTATTTTCATAGCCATTCTTTCTTGCGGAATACATACAGCATCCCACAGCCTAACGTCAACATTAGACCTATAACGGCAAAATAACCGTATTTCGTATGCAATTCCGGCATATGATCAAAGTTCATCCCATAGATTCCGGTAATTACGGTCAAAGGCATGAATATCGTTGTAATCGCGGTAAATACTCTCATAATTTCATTGGCGCGGTTGGCGATACTGGATTGGTAGGCCTCACGTAAGTTGCCCATGAGATCGCGGTACGTCTCAAAGGTTTCGGATATTTTAACTGCATTTTCATAAATGTCGCTAAAGTATTTCTGCAGCTGATCATCAATCAGACGGAGGTCTTTTTTATTCAGGGTATTGATAACCTCTTTCTGAGGTCCCAGCATCTTCTTTAACCATAAGATCTCACTTCGCAGACCGATAATCTCACTCAGATGAGATTTCTTGGTATGCATTAGGATATCCTCTTCAAGCTTCTCAATCCGGGCTTCAATTCGGTCACCTACGGAGAAATAATTATCTACGACAAGGTCGATAAGCAGGTAAAGGAATTGGTCGGGTTCGCTAACCTCTTGTTCCCATAACATGGGCTTCAGTACGCGTAGCTCGTGAATCTTTTGTTTCGTTACAGTAATAATATAATGTCTGCCCAAGAATATATTGAGCGCCCGCAGGAAGATTTCCTCATCATCAAAGCGGATGCTGTTTACAACAATAAAGTAATGACTTTCGTATATTTCGATCTTTGGACGTTGATCCTCTTCACTAAGGCAATCCTCAACAGCGAGATCATGCAGGTTGAACAGGGGCTGAAGCAGCTCCAAATCCTCCACATCTGCATCAATCCAATAGAACCCTTCTGTTGGGGGTGTCAATGTTTCATCAATTTCATCAATAGGTGTAAAAACCCCTGCATTCACCAGCCGGATTTTCATCTGATTCCACTCCTTCTATCCCCGGGTCTTCACCAGGGACTGCTAATTAAGCACAGAGAAAAAAATCAGCTTGGCCGGCGTTACAATCAATACAAGAGGCCGAATGACGATTCGAGGGCATGAAGAAGAACTGCTCCCGCCGCCGGCAAGCTGATGATTATCCTGTGTGGTTGCTCATTCTGTACACTTAATTGCGAGCTCGGGTCGCCTTCCATTCTTCTTCTCACCTCTTCTTTTCGTTCAGGTATGAAATACTTGTCTAGTATAACAACGGAGTATGCCTCTTTCAAGCAAATTTATTGTTACTTTGAGGCTACTTCAGCATTGTATGGACTTGACGAAAAGGAGGTTCATGATTTAAAGTAAATTTTAAAGAAATTTAATTGAATACAGCTAAATCTTATCAAGAGCAGGTGGAGGGACTAGCCCTATGAAACCCGGCAACCGGCGTGTGAACGCACGGTGCTAATTCTTGCGGAACTTTGCTGACGACTAACCTCGTCCAAAAGTTTCTGGCAGATGAGAGAGGCGCATATGACTGTAGATATGACCTTTCTCGTTTTCCGAGAAAGGTCTTTTTATTGTTCAGAAAGCCGCGATGTGACAACATAACCTAAATACAGTTAAGGAGTGGAAAGACAATGCCAATTAAAATTCCCGACAGTTTACCAGCAAAAGAAATACTATCCGGTGAAAATATTTTTGTGATGGATGATAGTTTGGCTTTCCATCAGGATATCCGCCCACTAAGGATTGCTATTCTGAATCTCATGCCGACTAAAGAAACGACGGAGACTCAATTGCTGCGTTTAATAGGAAATTCACCGCTACAAGTTGACGTTACCTTGCTGCATCCACGCTCACATACTTCTAAGAATACTTCTGCTGAGCATTTGAGAAGCTTTTACAAAACTTTTGACGAGATCAGCCACCGCCGTTTGGATGGTCTTATTGTTACAGGAGCACCCGTAGAGCAAATGGAGTTTGAGGAAGTATCCTATTGGGAAGAGCTAAAAGAGATTTTTGAATGGAGCAAGGATAATGTGACCTCGACCATGCATATCTGTTGGGCGGCACAGGCAGGGTTGTATCATCATTTTGGTGTTCGTAAAGTGGCTTTGCCTGAAAAATGTTTTGGAGTATTCTCCCATACGATTAATCAAAATAACATTAAATTGCTGCGCGGCTTTGACGAGGTATTCCATGTACCGCATTCCCGTCATACCGATGTCTCCCGCGAAGATATTGAGAGCAATCCAGATCTGCAGATTCTGGCGGAATCCGAAGAAGCTGGTATGTATCTAGTAGCTACGACCGACGGCAAACAAATATTTGTGACCGGACATTCCGAATACGATCCATTATCCTTGAAATGGGAATATGATCGTGATTTGGAGAGGGGCATGGAGATGGCCTTGCCGAAACACTATTTCCCTAAAGATGATCCAGAACGAACACCTCCTGCAGTGTGGCGTGCACATGCCAACTTATTATTCTCTAATTGGCTCAATTACTATGTATATCAAGAGACACCTTACGATATCGACCCGATTGTTTATTAAGATCAGCGCTACATTACAATTTAGGAGGCATTTATCATGGACGACAAACTTAGGATTGAAAGCAGACTGGCACAAATAGGTTCACAAGAAGATCCGGCTACCGGAGCCATTAATTTTCCTATCTATAATGCTACGGCATTCCGTCACCCGAAGCTTGGGCAGAGCACAGGTTTCGATTATAGCCGTACCAAAAGTCCAACCCGTTCCGTACTAGAGAATGCGGCTGCGGAATTGGAGTCTGGTGATGCAGGTTTTGCCTGTAGTTCTGGGATGGCAGCTATTCAAACCATATTTACTCTGTTTGGGCAAGGCGATCACTTGATCGTTTCGCTGGATCTTTACGGCGGGACCTATCGTTTGTTGGAACGAATTATGTCCAAGTTTGGAATCACTGCTTCCTATGTAGACACGAATGATTTGGATGCGCTTGAGGCTTCACGTCTTCCAAATACGAAGGCGATATTTATTGAAACGCCAACGAATCCTTTGATGATGGTTACGGATATTGCGGCCGTAGCTACTTGGGCCCGTCATCATGGGCTGCTCACAATTGTAGACAATACACTGCTGACTCCATTTTTCCAGCGTCCTCTGGAATTAGGTGCAGACATTGTAGTCCATAGTGCTACCAAATATTTGGGCGGACACAATGATGTTCTTGCTGGTCTTATTGTATCTAAAGGGGCTGAATTATCCGCTGAAATAGCGATTCTACATAACTCTATTGGCGCTGTGCTTGGGCCAACAGACAGTTATCAGCTGATGAGAGGCATGAAGACACTGGCCCTGCGTATGGAACGGCACGAGAGTAATGCGCTAGCAATTGCCCGCTATCTACAAGAGCATCCGGCGATTGCGGAAGTGTTCCACCCAGGCCTGCCGGATCATCCGGGATATGAAATCCAGAATCGCCAGTCCTCGGGCAATACCGGAATTTTTTCTTTCAAATTAAAAGATGCCAGATACGTAGAACCTCTGCTTCGTCATATCCGGCTTATTGCCTTCGCGGAGAGCCTCGGCGGGGTTGAATCGCTAATGACCTATCCTGCAGTACAGACGCATGCCGATATTCCTGTGGAAATTCGGAATGCGGTGGGTGTAGATGATCGATTGCTGCGCTTCTCGGTTGGCATTGAACATGCGGAGGATCTAATTGCTGATCTTGGTCATGCTTTGGAGGCTGCGCGGGCGGAAATCGAAACGAAGTAAAAGTAACGGCAACCCAGATCGGCACCGAATTGCTGGAAAATATCGAGGATCTATCTCAACGTTGATTTAGAGCTGGTGTTGGACGCAGGATGAAATAGAGCTGTCTCATAAGCCGGGAATTGGCTGCTGGGATAGCTCTTCTTTTTGGACTTTTTGCTATTGGACACAGCTGACCTTAGACACAGCATTATTACACATTTGGAATGTTAACGGACTCCACAGCAGCTATTGCGCTAAAAACCTGCCTTCATGAGTCTCTTGTCAAGGAATAGCGTCGCTGGAGTCCATAACTATGCTCCAAAGGCTAAATACTAACTAATAACGTCATCTGTGTCCGGCAGCCTCCAGGAATTTTGATTCACCGGGTGCAGGCAGCAATGTAAGGACTCTTTCTGCTGGATGGTATCTTGCTAAGAAAGTAAAAAGTTTTTCAAGCTGTTCAGATTGTGATACGATGAGGAAATGAACTGTTCATTTATTAAAATATAAGGTATAAGTTACATACTGTACTTTATCCTTATGTTACTACGAGAAACGGTTGTTATCTCTAAAGGACGACAACGTTATTTTTCTTGTGATTTTGTGAATCTACCATATCCCTAAGGGTTTAAAAGGAGGATGCGAACGATGAGTACGATAGATCTTATTTTGGATAAAGCCCTGCGGGGTGACCGTCTCCAATTGGAAGATACCATCCGACTATTCGAGAGCAACGAAATTGAGAAAATGGGTGCTGCTGCAAACACTATTATGGAACGCTGGCATCCGGACCCGTTAGCCACATTTGTAATTGGCCGTAATATTAACTATACGAATGTATGTGATGTGTACTGCCGTTTTTGTGCTTTTTACCGCAGACCAGGCTCGGATGAAGGCTATGTGCTGCCAGATGAAACGATTTATCAAAAAATTGCTGAAACGATTGCTGTTAATGGTACAGAAATTCTTATGCAAGGTGGAACTAATCCTAACCTTCCATTTAGCTACTATACAGATATACTGCGCGGAATTAAGCAACGTTTCCCTGAGATTACAATGCACTCCTTCTCTCCTGCGGAGATTATGAAGATGAAAGAAGTATCAGGATTACCACTGGAACAAGTGGTTCGTGAAATTCATGCTGCGGGTCTGGATTCCTTGCCAGGCGGAGGCGCAGAAATTCTTGATGACCGTACACGCCGCAAAATCAGCCGGCTAAAAGGCTCGTGGCGCGAGTGGATGGATGTAATGCAGACAGCACATAAAGTGGGTATGAATACAACAGCAACAATGGTGATTGGGCTTGGAGAAAGTATGGAAGAACGAGCTTTGCACTTACTACGTGTACGTGAGGCTCAGGATGAGTGTATTGCCAACAAATATGATTCTGAAGGTTTCTTGGCCTTTATCTCATGGACATTCCAGCCGGACAATACCAACCTGAAGCTGGACAGACAAACGCCTGAGGAATATCTGAAGACGGTAGCGATCAGCCGCCTTGTGTTGGATAATATTAAGAACTTCCAATCTTCTTGGGTCACTATGGGGCCAGAAGTCGGCAAGCTCTCCTTGCAATATGGCTGCAACGATTTCGGCAGCACAATGATTGAAGAGAACGTAGTATCTTCAGCGGGTGCGACTTATAAGGTAAACATCGAGTCGATTACTCAGCTGATTCGCGAAGCAGGCAAAGTTCCAGCACAGCGGAATACACGTTATGATATTCTGCGGGTGTTCGATGATCCTAATGCGAAGATTGATAATGATTTTGTAATGCAGAACTAATATATATTAATTATTAATCAACGCTTGATGCTTGTTAATCCTTAAGTGGATTACTGAGCATCAAGCGTTTTTTTGTAAGGTTAGGATTACGATCATTAGTAAGCCTTATTGCAGAACACATCTGAATCTTCGCTTGTTATATCATCCGCTAGGCGTACGGACTCAGTGGACCTTAATTGCAAATTCAGCGCTTCTTGAGTCGGGGTTCGGACCCCAGCGACGCTATTCCTTTAAAAGAGCCTCATATAGGCTGGTTTTTAGTGCAATAGCGACTGTGGGGTCCGATAGCATAGGGAAAATCGGAAAATGTGGCGTATAAGAGCATCAGTGTCCGATAGAGCAGATGTATACGAACACTATGAACTAATGTTAACTACACAAACGAGGGTTGGTGTGGAGTACGCCTTTTAACGAAGCTTTATATAAATGTGAGCATAAAATTATTTTTATTTCTTTTTATCCATTCACATTATTATCCAAAAGTGATATCATAATCATATCAAAAGAATATCTAGTGGGGGTGCTTTTATGAAAGAGAAAACGCTTCGTCCTATCAGTGGATTTTGGGTTCTCGCCTTAATTGCAGTTTGTTTAGCTGGGGGAATTTATGGTGCGGTTCAAGAGTATGTCGCAGTGCCAGTCATTCTGTTCGTTGTAGCTGGGGTATTATGTACAAGTGTTACGGTTGTGCAGCCCAATAAGTCGGTTGTAGTTACCTTTTTCGGGCAATATGTAGGGACTATCGTTACAAGTGGCTTGTTTGCAGTCATTCCGTTCAGTTTGCGCAAGACGGTTTCCCTCCGCGTACGTAACTTTAACAGTGTCAAGCTGAAGGTTAATGATGTGGAAGGTAATCCGATTGAAATTGCTGCAGTTATCGTATTTAAGGTAATTAACTCTGCAAAAGCGCTTTTTGATGTAGATAAATATATGGCGTTTGTGGAAATTCAAAGTGAAACAGCGCTGCGTCATGTGGCCAGTAAATACCCGTATGATAACTTCAATGAATCGGGCATGTCCCTGCGGGCCAACGCAGATGAGATTGCTAAAGAATTGGCAACCGAGCTGCAAGAACGTTTGTCGATATCTGGTGTAGAGGTCATTGAAGCCCGGCTCACACACTTGGCTTATTCCACAGAGATTGCCAGTACAATGTTGCAACGTCAGCAAGCATCTGCAATTCTGTCCGCTCGTCAAATCATTGTTGAAGGCGCCGTGGGCATGGTCGATATGGCGATTAAACAGCTTAAAGAGAGTGGCGTGGTTGAGCTTGATGAGGAACGCAAAGCGGCGATGATTAATAATCTGATGGTTGCGATCGTGTCGGAGCGCGGAGCGAGTCCGGTCATTAACGCCGGCTCGTTGTACTAAGGCGGTGCATCATGGCGGCCAAGAAAAGCTTTCCACTGCGGATTGATCCGGATTTACATGAGGCGCTGGAACGATGGGCGGGAGAGGAATTTCGCAGCGTAAACGGACATATCGAATACTTGTTGCGTGAGTCTTTGAAACGTGCAGGCCGCTTACCTGAAAAAAAACGGCGAGAGGAATAACCATAGAAGGGCTGTTTCAGCATCCATGTATTGGCTGCCAGAACAGTCCTTATGTGTGTCTTCTGCCTGAGCTTCTATCATTTTGGACCCTTTTCTGACTTGACTGTCAGAGAGGACAGATTTATAATTACTCCATAATTCACGTTAACAGCATTGACGAAGATATGAGTTGATTGTTCTGGACCGTTCAGAGAGAGGAAACTTAGGCTGAAATTTCCTCCGGCATCCTGCTTTCGATTTACCCCTTTGTAGCTGCGGTTTTGAATTCCCTGCAATGGGATAGTAAGAGCTGCCGGTTCATGGTCGTTACTCCATGCTTACGAAGGATTCTATCTTTGCTCCGCTTGAGGTTTCAAGGGAGGCTAGAGAGAATCGAATTTGGGTGGAACCACGGGTGTAATCGCTCGTCCCTTTGCGGGACGGGCGTTTTTTTGTGTGCGTGGATGTTATTGTTCCGCAAAGGTTAAAGGGCCGTTAGGCTTAATTATATGAAGGAGGAATTAGCAATGTCAGTAAGTATTAAGCTTCCGGACGGTTCTGTCCGTGAATACGCAGAGGGTAGCAGTATTGATGATGTAGCAGCTTCTATTAGCAGTGGCCTGCGCAAAAATGCAGCAGCGGGGAAATTGAACGGTATCGTAGTAGATTTATCTACTCCCCTTGAAGAGGGCGCACTGGTAGAGATCGTAACTTTGGATTCACCTGAAGGTCTGGAGGTTATGCGTCACAGTACAGCTCACTTGATGGCTCAAGCGGTTAGACGTTTGTTCGGAACAAAAGAAGTTAAGCTTGGTGTAGGTCCGGTCATTGAAGATGGCTTCTACTACGATATGGATCTGGAACATCCTCTAAATCCTGAAGATTTGCTCAAAATCGAAAAGGAAATGGACCGCATAATTTCGGAGAACCTGCCGATCGTGCGCAAAGAAGTAAGCCGCAAGGAAGCCCTTGAAATTTTCGGTGAGCTAGGTGATCCTTACAAACTGGAATTGATCGAGGCATTGCCTGAAGATAGCGTGATTTCTATCTATGAACAAGGTGAATTTTTCGACCTATGCCGTGGACCGCATGTGCCGTCGACTGCCAAGATCAAAGTCTTTAAATTGATGAATGTAGCCGGTGCTTACTGGCGCGGCGACAGCAAGAATAAGATGCTTCAACGCGTATACGGCACAGCTTGGATTAAAAAAGCTCAGCTTGATGAGCATCTTCGTCTGCTTGAAGAAGCGAAGAAACGCGATCACCGGAAGCTTGGTAAAGAGCTTGAAATCTTTACATTTAATCAATTGGTAGGACAAGGCTTGCCAATCTGGTTGCCTAAGGGTGCCAAATTGCGCAGTATTTTGGAGCGTTATATCGTAGATCTGGAAGCAAGTCTTGGCTATCAGCATGTATACACACCAGTTCTGGGTAATGTTGAGCTGTACAAAACTTCAGGACACTGGGAGCACTATCAAGAGGACATGTTCCCTAAGATGACTATCGACAATGAAGAATTTGTTCTTCGTCCAATGAACTGCCCGCATCACATGATGATTTATAAGAGCTCGATGCACAGCTACCGTGATCTGCCGATCCGTATTGCTGAGCTTGGTATCCAGCACCGTTATGAAATGTCAGGCGCATTGACTGGTTTACACCGTGTGCGCTCGATGACTCTTAATGACTCCCATATTTTCTGCCGTCTGGACCAAATTAAAGGCGAGTTCATTCGTGTAATCGAATTGATTAAACAGGTATACAGTGACTTTGGTATTAATGACTACCGTTTCCGGTTGTCCTATCGTGATCCTAAGGATACTGAGAAATATTATGCGAATGACGAAATGTGGGAAACTGCACAGCGGATGTTGCGTGAGGTTGTAGAGGAAGCTGGACTGCCGTTCTACGAAGCAGAAGGCGAAGCTGCATTCTATGGTCCTAAACTTGATGTGCAAATTAAGACTGTATTAGGTAAAGAAGAGACTCTGTCTACTGTACAAATCGACTTCTTGCTGCCTGAACGTTTTGAACTGGAATATATCGGCGATGATGGTCAAAAACACCGTCCAGTCGTTCTGCACCGTGGAATCTTGGGTACAATGGAACGTTTCGTTGCCTTCCTGTTAGAGAACTTTGCGGGCTCGCTGCCGCTTTGGTTATCTCCACAGCAGGTTAAAGTAATTCCTGTATCGACAGCGTTCGACGATTATGCCAAGGAAGTTACAGACAAGCTGCGTCGCCGTGGTATCTCTGCTGAAGCAGATCTCCGCAATGAGAAGCTGGGTTATAAGATTCGCGAAGCTCAGCTTGAGAAACTGCCATACATGTTCGTAGTTGGCGAGAATGAGATGAACGCTCAGACGGTTTCCATCCGTAAACGCGGGGAAGGCGACATTGGAGCTAAGCCGCTTCAAGAAGTGATTGAGCTCTTGTCTCAGGAAATTGCTGATCGTGTGATCTCCTAGTTTCTTGTAATTAACAACACCAAAATTACGTCTAAATAAGACCTCTGTTATATGCCAATGAGGATCAACTTCTGATCTTCATGTATAAAATTTTGTGAATCGGGAAACCTTCGCTAATAAGGGGGAGGTTTATCACATGAACAAAATGGGCATATTTCAGAGGTTTTGGTGTCTTTTTGTCACCATCGTTTTGCTATTGACCGCTGCTGGAATCATTCCAGAATCTAAGCAACAGGCAGTAGGGGCCATTGGGACAGGAGACACTTTACAGCACACGGGTATTAACAAAACGCTATCGAACGAGTTGCAATATACCAAGGCTAATTCTGTGTTTATGAGAACTACAGATGATAAGGTCATTCTTACGACTGGCCGTGCCACACTTATGTCAAACGAGGCGCATTCCGTCGCACCTGTATTACCTGCAACAACAAAAAATAAACCAGCAGCGACGAAGGCACCGCAGAGCACCAAAGCTCCAACCACTAAAGCAAACGGTGGCAGCGGATCTTCCAAACAGTTACCAAATTCTATTCCTGTAGCCGCACCTGCGGAAGACCAGATCATTACTTCAATGAAAGTGATGGCGACTGGATATACTGCGGGTTATGAATCTACAGGTAAAACATCTAAACATCCCGAATATGGAATTACCTATTCAGGGGTAAAAGTGCGCAGAGACAAAAATACAGTCTCAACCATTGCTGCTGACCCTAAGGTTTTGCCGCTGGGGAGTATTCTTTATATACCGGGCTATGGATATGCCATAGTTGCTGATACGGGCTCGGCTATTAAAGGGCGGAAGATTGATCTGTATTTTGCTACTACGAAACAGGTGTATAAGGAATGGGGCAAAAAATCAGTTGTAGTTCAACTCATTAAGCGTGGTAACGGGACTTGTACGGAAGTCATGCTGAAGAAGCTGAGCCAAGCGATTGAGACTTACAAAGCAGTACCGCAATCCATGCTCGAAGAATCCATTTAAAGGGATTGAACTTATTTTCACTTGGTCATGCATAATAGTGACATCACCTTGCCATAATACGGACTGGGGCAAAGCAATTGCCTCTTCCGAGATGTTCTCTTAGTAAGCATATTCTATGCTGCATAAGAGAAAAGGAGGTGAATTCCGTGGCCAATAACAAGAAATCTAAAGTACAAGAAAATTACAAAACACCAAATGAAAAATACAATGCTGAGTTTGCTGTTGAGAATGACGGCGCTACTAAGCAAAGTGGAAATACTTCTAAACCAGCTCAGAAACCGCAACAATAATGCGCTGACTGAAGCAGAAGACTGCTGAAAAAAAGAGACTGTCCAATTCAGTTAATTACTGAGGGACAGTCTTTTTTCATATATAATGAAGTAAATAGAATTTTATCCCATTCATCTCAGTCTAGAGACCGAGGGGAAGTTCCTTCTCTCGCCGCTGTTTCTCAGTACTTCATTCCTGTAGACTAAGGCTATAAGATTGAAGAAGAGAGCGTTCCACTACTTTAAAGGGGAAATGAATGATGAAAAGAAGGTTCACCAGCCAGGTTTTAGGCGGCCTGATCCTGATAGGGATTGGAGCTATGTTTCTACTGAGACAATTAGGTTACACTGATTTCAGCTTAGGTTACCTGATTTCGAATTATTGGCCGGTAATTTTGATCCTAATGGGAATGAACCGGCTTTTAGGTACAGGGGATGGACAATCCAAAGGTTCTTCACCTATCGGCGGCTTTTTCTTTCTGGCGATCGGAGTGTTTTTCCTTGGACGGAATTTAGATTGGTTCGATATTTCGGCCGGGGATTTTTTCAAAATGTTCATTCCAGTTATGTTGATTGGCGGCGGACTTTATGTGATTTTTAAACCACGCGGTTCAGTACCACCTGTGCCACCAGCTCCACCGTCACCACCAGATCACTTTCCTTCAGGAAAAAGCTCACTAGATGTGGAGCCGCCCAAACCACTGGATTCCACACTTGATGAACAATTTGAGCAAAAATTTGGCAAGGCTTCTGGTCAACGCGACTGGAAGGACTATCTTCAAAAAGATGAAGAAGACGATGAGGACGAAACAGGATCTTATAAGTCCAGCGCTGAAGCACGTTGGCAAGAGAAGCAGGAACGACACGAGCGCAGACGTCAGGAACGTCATGAGCGTCATGCACATAGACATGGTAAATGGCATGAGGAATTCCATGAATCAAATAATCAAAAGGAATCGACCAATCGCTCTGCTTTTATCGGAGATGTCCACATGGGGCGCGAGCATTTCCAACTGAAGAACACGAATATCTCGCAGTTTATCGGCGATACCGTACTGGATCTGACGAATGCACAGATTGCTTATGGCGAAACGAGGATTAATATTTCCGCTTTTATAGGCGACATTAAAGTGTACATTCCGAATGATATGGATCTTGGCATCTCGGTGAACAGCAGTTCTTTTATCGGGGATATGGAAGTTCTGGATCAGTCTCGCAGTGGTTTTATGAGCAGTGTACAGTGCAAGACTCCTTATTATAAAGAAGCAGGCAAAAAAGTCCGTATAAATGTAAGTGCATTTATAGGTGACATTAAAGTTAAAACGGTGGGTTAGATGGGGACAATCTTCAGTAATACCAAATGGTTGCTGTTGTTTTACTTTTTGCTCACTGGAGCGGTAAGCGCAGGATTGATGTATGCAGGCACTTGCCTTGGTTATATCGAAGTGAAGGATTATCGGATGTGGCTGTACTTATGTCTCGGGATTGTGTTGTTCACTGTAGTTATCGGCTATATGGCAGGCCAGCGGATTCAGCGCCGGATTGATCATCTGGATCTGAATATGCTGCAGGTCGCCAAAGGAAATCTGTCCGTGCGGATGCCAGAAAGTGACGATCAGTCTTTTGCCCGAGTGTATCACGAGTTTAATGTCATGATGGATACGGTCGAGAATAAGATGCAACTGCTACAGCGATTGGGTGAACAAGAGGTTATTGAGAAGGAACAGGCAGCGGAGAGTGCGGTGTTGGAGGAAAGAAGGCGTATGGCCCGGGATCTGCATGATACGGTGAGCCAACAGCTTTTTGCCATCCATATGTCGGCTTCTTCGCTGCCTAAAGTGCTGAAGGTCAATGAAGCTCAAGGTCAAATGGTCATGGACCAGTTGATTACAATGTCTCAGATGGCACAAAAACAAATGAGAGCGTTAATTGCACAACTGCGTCCGGTGGAGCTGGAAGGTCGAAATCTGTTCGAGGCGCTGGAAAAATGGTTTCCCGATTATTGCCGCCAGAATGGCTTAAAAGGAATGAAGGAGCTCGAACTTCAGGGCGAGTTATCGGAAGCAATCGAACATCAGCTGTTCCTAATTATTCAAGAGGCGATGGCGAATATCGTGAAGCATGCCGGGGCTAGACTGGTGAGTCTATCGCTGCGTGAAGGATCAAGACAAGTTGTGCTGAGTATCAGTGATGACGGTCAAGGTTTTGAACATGTGCAGCAAAAACAAGGCTCCTACGGTCTCACCACCATGCGCGAACGGGCGGAGAAACTGGGTGGGCAAGTGGAGATTATTAGCCGCAAGGGTGCGGGAACGACGATCCGTGTACATATTCCTAAGTTTGTTCAAGGGAACCCAGAATTAGAGCAGAATAGATCGTTAGGAACAGATACACAGGACGAGGAGGAGTAGAGCATGAGTGTCATAAAAGTGTTGCTCGTAGATGATCATGATATGGTACGGATGGGCCTCAAAACTTATCTAATGCTGGAGCCTACATTCGAGGTCATCGGTGAGGCGGCGAATGGACAAGAGGCGCTGGAGATGCTGCGTGCTGGTGGACATGAAGGTCTGCCTGACCTCGTGCTGATGGATTTGATGATGCCAGTGATGAATGGTGCCGAGACCACAAGAGCAGTGCTGGCTGAATTTCCTGGCCTCAAGATCGTGATCCTCACCAGCTTCCTGGAGGATGATCTTGTTGTAGATGCTATAGAGGCTGGTGCAGTCAGCTACGTGCTCAAAACAGTGTCGGCAGAAGAGTTAATCTACGCATTGCAAGGGGCTTACCGCGGCATGCCAGTCATGACGGGTGATGTGTCACAGGCGCTGACCCGTGGTATTCGCCAGCGCACCGTGCAAGGTGATTCCTCCGGTTTAACAGAGCGTGAGAAGGAAGTCCTGCTGCTTATAGCTGAGGGCAAGACCAATAAGGATATCGGTGAGGAGCTGCATATCAGTATCAAGACAGTGAAGACGCATGTCAGCAATCTGTTGATGAAATGCGAGCTTGATGACCGTACCCAGTTGGCTATTTACGCTCATCGGAAGGGCTGGGCTCAGGGGTAGGACTTGTAGACTAAGGTGCATTACTATTTGAAATGGTTTTAGAAGCTCGGGCCGCGATGTTTTTCGCGCCCGAGCTTCTTTTTTTACTTTCCTGCCTAATCTCCTCCCATTTGCCTATATCTTTTATCTGCGCTTAAATTGTTTTTAATGTGACCTTAAGGTTTAAAGTACAAAATAAGAACATGAAAACAAATTAATCCTTGTCACGGCGACAGGAAGCAGGAGGAAAGATAAACATGGACGATAACAAAAACAACTTCAATCGCGACAATGGACCAGCACCAGATCGGGAATGGGACAATAATAACAATAGCAGCAATAATAATAATTCATCTGAAGCAGGATCATCATCATACTACTATTCTTACGGACCTTTTAAATCTTTGAACAAAGATGAGAATAACGCTGACGGCGGCGCACAACACTACAATCGGATGGAGCCAGAACGTGTCGAGGTTACACCTCCACAGCCTGTAAAGCCATTACCTTATAACACATCGCTTCGCACCACTGGCTATGATGGCAATGGTGGTGGCCGCGGAGGAAATGGCGGTGGCGGTTCTGAAGGTGGCGGCGGCTGGCAATATAATAAAAAACCAAAAAGCTCGTTAAAAACAGTGCTGGTATCATTCCTAGCCGGTATGGTCGTTCTCTCGGGCTCAATGTATATGGCAGACAGAGGTAACTGGTTTACGGGAGATACAGCTACAACGGTTGCTAGCTCCGGAACGAATGGAACGGCGAAGACAACGGGCGAAAGTGCAGGTGTTGCGCCTTCTACTTCTACTACATCCTTGGTGACTGGATCTCGTGATGTGACAGGTGTTGTTGATGCGGTGGGACCAGCAGTTGTTAAGATTGAGACACTAGTTAAATCTAATTCGCGTAATGGAAGCTCATCCAGCCCGAATCTGAGTGATCCCTTCTCACAATTTTTCTTCGGGGATCAATACAGTGGAAATGGTTCTTCCCAAAATGAACAGGATTCCAAATCAGGCTCGGATTCTTCATCACAGCTTATCCCTTATGGAATTGGAACAGGCTTCATTTATGAGAAATCCGGCTATATTTTGACCAACCAGCACGTAATTGACAATGCCGATGTAATCCAAGTCACCGTGGATGGCGTAACCAAGCCTTATGAAGCGAAGCTGCTAGGTTCTAGCAAAGATCTGGATTTGGCTGTGCTTAAAATTGAAGGAGATAGTGATTTCCCTACAGTAGCACTGGGAGATTCGGATAGCATAAAGGTAGGTTCAGAAGTGGTTGCTATCGGTAACCCACAAGGCTTTGATCATACTGTAACTTCCGGTGTTCTTAGTGCAAAAGGACGCAGTATTGATATTAACGAAGAAGATGGCAGTGGAACACGTAATTACAAAAACCTGCTGCAAACCGACGCTTCTATCAACCCGGGTAACTCAGGTGGGCCGCTGCTCAACATGAATGGGCAGGTAATTGGGATGAACGTAGCCGTCAGCACGGATTCTCAAGGTATTGGTTTCGCAATCGCTGTGAATACGATTAAAGAAGTCGTAGATAAGCTGGAAGCCAACCAAGCCATTCCGAAAGAGCCGGTACCTTTCATTGGTGCAACTCTTATGACGATTACAGATGAGGTTGCTAAGCAAATGGGTACGGATATTAAAGAAGGTTCTGTGGTTGCAGATATCATCTATAAATCCCCAGCGTATACCGCTGACCTGCGCCCTTACGATATTATTACCGGTGCGAATGGAACGAAGTATGCAACCAACCAAGATCTGATTACTTTCATTCAAACGTTAAAAGTTGGTGACAAAGTAACATTAAATGTTGTGCGCGACGGTAAAACCATGGATCTCTCAGTAACCATCGGTAACAAAAATGATTTTGATACAACGACTACACAACAAAGTCAGCAGCAATAATACCGGACGGTAAGTCACACGGAAGGGGCGACCCTTCCGTTTTTGTCTAATTGTGATGTAAACTGCTACAATATATAAAAAGAACTGAACAATGGGGGCTGCTTGATGCGACCGAATATTCTAATTATTGATGATGACGAAAAGATTATTTCTATGCTGCGTAGAGGTTTAGCTTTTGAAGGTTACGATGTGAAAACAGCGGTGAATGGAGCGGATGGATTACGGGCAATCTTGAGCAGTGATCCGGATGTGGTAATTTTGGATGTAATGATGCCTCAGGTGGATGGCTTTGAAGTATGTCGCCGCTTGCGGGAAGGGGGCAGTAATGTTCCTGTTCTCATGCTTACCGCGAAGGATGAAATTGAGCACCGTGTAAAAGGGCTTGATCTGGGTGCGGACGATTATCTGGTTAAACCTTTCGCGCTGGAAGAACTGCTTGCACGTGTACGTGCGCTGCTTCGGCGTAAGAGTGAGCAAAACGAAGGTGGAGAGCAAGCGGTTTCTTATGAAGATATTACGCTGGATGTGGATTCACGTGAGGTTACCCGCGCCGGTAAAAGACTGGAGCTAACAGCGAAGGAATTTGAGCTGCTTCATCTTTTTATGCAAAATCCGAAACGTGTGCTTTCACGGGATCTGATCATGGATAAAATATGGGGTTATGATTATAGCGGTGAATCTAATGTGCTTGAGGTATACATAGCTATGCTACGTCAAAAGACGGAGGAGCATGGCGGTAAACGCCTCATTCAAACGATCCGGGGTGCCGGTTACATTCTAAGAGGTGACAACTAACATGTCTATAAGATTGCGGCTGACTGCTTGGTATTCAGGGATTTTGGCCGTTATGCTGCTGGCCTTATCAGCCGCAATTTACGGTTTTGTTTATTTTAATACTTATGGGGACTTGAAGGATCGTATACAAAAACAGGGTGAGCAGCTTGTAACCAATCTCAATCCTAACTGGGCGTATGACGGTTCATTGCAAAGTGTGAGCATAAACCCCTTCTTCGGCAACAAACTGGAGGAAGCTAATATTCTGGTGCAAACCTATATCTATAATAATGAGAACCTGCAAAAGTCAGAGAACTTGCATTATCTAGATATCCAATTCGATGTTCCGAAACTGGAAGATATTGATAAAGCTCACGGGTTCAAACAGACTACGCTTGGCGGATATCATTTGATGGTTTATCAGATACCGATATATGACTTGAATAAGAGTCCTGTGGCCCTTCTGCAGGTGGCAACACCGTCAAATTCGGAAGACAAGCTCTTGGAGCGTTTAAAAAATATACTACTCGTAGGTTCTTTTGCTACCCTGATCGCGGCATTTACCTTCGGTTTGTTCCTTGCGCGCAAATCCATGAGTCCAATCGGCAAAGTAATTGAAGCTGCGAATGGGATTCAGACGGGGAATGATTTAAGCTCGCGGATTGAATACGATGGGCCGCCAGACGAGATAGGAAGACTTATTGAGACCGTTAACAGTATGCTTGGGCGTATGGAAGGGTTCTACACAGAGCTGGAGGATTCGTATGCGGCTCAGCGCCGTTTCGTTTCAGATGCTTCACATGAGCTTCGGACACCGCTCACTACGATCCGCGGAAATATTGATCTGCTGCAAAAGGTTTGGGAGATGGAACCCGGAGAAGGGAAGATGAGTGAAGCTGAGATTCGCCAGCTATCGCTTGAATCGGTGCAGGATATCGCAGACGAGTCTAAGCGTATGAGCCGCTTGGTAGCGGATATGCTCTCGCTCGCGCGTGCGGATACTGGACGTACTTTTGATATAGAGCCCGTGGCACTGGAACCGATGATGAATGAGATTGCGCGCCGCGCCTCTTTCCTGCCCCGTCAAGCCGAGTGGGTTACAGGTGATATGTCAGTCTTAAATGGCAAATATATAGTTGGGAATAAAGATTATTTACAGCAAATGCTCTTTATTTTTATTGATAATGCTTTTAAGTACACGCCTTCAGGCATCGTGAGTTTGGATACCCTCTTCTATCAGAATCAGATTGGCATTCGGATCACTGATACAGGGATTGGTATGGATAAAGATGAGGTTCCATATATCTTTGACCGTTTCTATCGTGCAGATGAATCGCGTGGAATTACGGAAGGGATTGGGCTTGGCTTATCCATTGCTAAGTGGATTATTGACGAGCATGGTGGATCTGTGGAGGTTGTTACACGCCAAGGTGAGGGTACCACTTTTGTCATCTGGTTGCCTCTTCTCTTTGCTCCGCCGCTGGAATAGGGTATAATTTAGAAGTGTCCTATTACAGAGGTCAATGAAAGCAGAAAGCTGGTGAACTCATGGAAGTCATTAAAATCTCTCCCCGGGGATATTGTTACGGAGTTGTCGATGCAATGGTTATGGCACGGCAGGCTGCGCAAAATCTCGATCTTCCCCGGCCGATTTATATACTGGGTATGATTGTTCATAACAGTCATGTCACGAATTCGTTCGAAGATGATGGCATTATTACTTTGGACGGACACAATCGTCTGGATATTCTGGATAAAGTGGATAGTGGGACCGTCATATTCACTGCACACGGGGTTTCTCCTGAGGTACGCAAGATGGCTAGGGACAAGGGTCTAACTACGGTCGACGCCACCTGTCCTGATGTCACGAAGACCCATGATCTTATTCAGGAAAAAGTAGATGACGGTTATGAGGTCATTTATATCGGCAAAAAAGGCCATCCGGAACCGGAGGGTGCTGTGGGTATTGCCCCTGAGCATGTGCATCTGATTGAAAAAGAAGATGAGATTGCTACGTTATCCATCTCTTCTTCACGTATTGTCATTACGAATCAGACTACTATGAGCCAGTGGGATATTAAACACATCATGAAAAAGCTTCTAGAGACCTTCCCAGGTGCTGAAGTGCATAATGAGATATGTATGGCTACTCAGGTACGTCAAGAGGCTGTGGCGGAACAAGCGGGGCAATGTGATCTGGTGATTGTTGTCGGTGATCCGCGAAGCAACAACTCCAATCGTCTGGCACAGGTGTCGGAAGAAATCGCTGGGGTTCCTGCCCATCGTATTTCTGATGTGTCTGAACTCCAAACAGAATGGCTAGAGGGTGTAAATATCGTCGGGGTCACTTCTGGCGCGTCCACACCTACACCTATCACCAAAGAAGTGATTAACTACTTAGATCAGTATGATTCGGCTAATCCGGAGACGTGGGAGATCAAACGTACAGTGAATATGGCGAAGCTGCTGCCACCGGTTAAGAATAAAAGTGCAAGTACTACTTAATGTAATGGGCTAAGCTCGAACTTATATATTATGAACGCTACAACAAGAGCGCTTAACTTCGTCAGTCGAGGTTAAGTGCTCTTTTTTATCGAAAGAACGCTTCCGGCATAGGAATTAGAATATAGATTGACTATAATCGTTTTTTGAGGTAAAATTGCTTTAGTGATTAAAAGCATAAAAGCTTAAAAGCGAACACGCGTCGTAGCGCGATAGTATTTAGCGGAATTATTATAAATTTTAAATGTAGAGAGGGAGTTATAAATATGATCGTCATTACATCAAATCAAACACCGGAAGAGCAGGTTAAAGATATAATTGCCGTAATCGAAAAAGAAGGCTTGCAGGTGCATCTCTCCAGAGGAGCAGATCACACGGTGATAGGTTTAGTGGGAGTCGTCACTCCTAAGCTCGCCGAGCATTTGCGGCAAATGAAGGGTGTAGAGAACGTCGTGAAGATCTCCAAATCCTACAAGCTGGCCAGCCGGGATTTCCATCCTGAGGATACGATTATTGATATCAAGGGTGTGAAGATTGGTGGAGAAAACCTGGTGATCATGGGCGGACCTTGCGCCGTTGAGTCTCCAGAGCAGATTGATGAGATCGCCCGGCTTGTTAAAGCGTCTGGTGCTCAGGTACTTCGTGGAGGCGCGTTTAAGCCCCGTACAGGACCGTACAGCTTCCAAGGCGTAGGTGTGGAAGGTTTGACTATGATGGCTGAAGCAGGAAAGCGTCATGGGCTGTTGACCATTACAGAGGTTATGACACCAGAGTATGTTGATATCTGTGCGGAGCATGCGGATATTCTGCAGGTGGGTACACGGAATATGCAGAACTTTGATTTGCTGCGCAAGCTGGGGACCTGTGGCAGACCTGTTCTTCTAAAACGTGGCTTCAGTGCGACCTACGATGAGTTGCTCAATGCAGCGGAGTACATTTTGGCAGGCGGTAATAAGGATGTAATGCTCTGTGAGCGCGGTATTCGCACATTTGAGACCTACACTCGTAATACGCTGGATCTATCGGCTATTCCTGTGCTACAAAGCTTAAGCCATCTTCCAGTAATCTCTGATCCAAGTCACGGAACCGGTCGTCGTGAGTTAGTTGAGCCTATGGCCAAAGCTTCTGTTGCTGCTGGCGCAAATGGTCTAATTATTGAAATGCACACAGATCCGGACAATTCCATGACAGGTGATGGTGTTCAATCGTTATTCCCTGATCAGTTTGATAACCTGCTTAAGGATCTGGAAAAGCTGGCTCCAATTGTTGGACGTAAGTTTTCAACTTCGCCAGAAGCGGTTTCGGTCCTATAAAATTTAATCTAATAGCTTCCTCGGAAGCCCTCTTAACCCGCGACCTAGTGGGAAAAGAGGGTTTTTTTGGAGTTGGATAAAATAAATGTGACATGGAAATATGCGAAAATAACAGATTTCACGAAAGCGTTAGAATATCTTACATTGCTGAAAGAAATACCTGACATAAGCATTGACGATGTTAGGTATGAGATTTATAATTACGACAGCAAAAAAAATTAAAACAAGAACATTTGCATACTGTGAGCGGCCTAATGTTCGGAACTTGGGGGAGGAAAAATTCATGTCGGTTGAAAAAGTGTTGCAAACAATTAAAGAGAACAATATCGAGTGGGTAGATTTTCGATTCGTAGATTTAGGTGGTCGTGCCCACCACATCTCTCTGCCAGCTTCTGAAGTGGAAGATGAAACTTTTGTAAATGGGGTAGCATTCGACGGTTCTTCCATCAAAGGTTTCCGTGGTATTGAAGAATCAGACATGGTTATGATGCCTGATCCGAATAGTGTATTCATAGATCCGTTTACAGCTCATCCAACGCTGAACGTGATGTGCGACATTTTCACTCCTGATGGCGAACGTTATGAGCGCGATCCTCGCGGTATTGCTGTGAAAGCAGAAGAATTCCTGCAAAAAAGCGGAGTAGGTACATCTGCATTCTTCGCGCCTGAATCAGAATTCTTTATCTTTGACGATGTTCGTTACGAAAGTGGCATGAACAGATCCTCATTCTTCGTAGATTCTGAAGAAGCGGCTTGGAATACGGGTCGTAAAGAAGAGGGCGGCAACTTGGCATTTAAAGTTGGCGTTAAAGGTGGATATGTTCCTGTAGCACCAGTTGACTCCCAACAGGATATCCGCAGTGAAATGTGCCGTCTGCTCGCTGAAGTTGGACTACGCATTGAACGTCATCACCATGAAGTAGCCACTGCAGGTCAAGCGGAAATTAACTTCCGTTTTGATACCTTGAAGAAAACTGCTGATAATCTCATGACTTATAAATATATTGTACAAAACACTGCACGTCAGTATGGCAAGGTAGCAACCTTCATGCCAAAACCGCTGTTCGGTGATAACGGTAGCGGAATGCACGTGCATCAATCCATCTTTGACGGAGACACTCCTTTGTTCTACGAAAAAGGCGCTTATGCTAACCTGAGCGAAATGGCTCTTCATTATATCGGTGGTATTTTGTACCATGCACCAGCATTGATCGCTTTGACTAACCCAAGCACCAACTCCTTTAAACGTCTGGTTCCTGGCTACGAAGCACCGGTTAACTTGGTTTACTCCAAAGGAAATCGTTCTGCAGCAGTTCGTATCCCGGTAGCAGCTGTGACACCAAAAGGCTGTCGTATCGAATTCCGCACACCGGATTCCACAGCTAACCCTTACTTGGCATTCTCCGCAATGCTGATGGCAGGCCTGGACGGAATCAAGAACAAGATTAACCCGCAAGAACTGGGTTATGGTCCTCTGGATAAGAACATCTATGAATTGTCTGATGCAGATAAAGAAAAAATCCGCAGCGTTCCAGGCAGCCTGAGCGAAGCGCTTGATTCTTTGGAAGCTGATTACGAGTTCCTAACAGAAGGCGACGTATTTACTAAGGACTTCATCGATAACTATATTGCTCTGAAACGTTCTGAAGCACAAGAGGTTGCCATTCGTGTTCATCCACATGAATACGCCTTGTACTTCGATCTATAAGATTCCTGCTATTATAATCTTTATAATAAAAGAAGCTGTCTCAAAAGTAGTGAATTCTACTTGGGGCAGCTTCTTTTTTATGAATCAGGAAAAGTAATGGATTTTACTGTGCCCTATGACTATATGCTAAGAAAGACTACACTAGCCCCCGTTCAGGAGCGCCGCAGGACTCTCTAATGATAAGCTCTGGCTCCACGCTGAAAGAACTTGTGCCGGATTGGTTGTTTATTAGATCATATAGCATTAGCGCTGCTAGGCGGCCGATCTTATCTTTATTTTGGCGGATGGTAGTCAATAGGGGGGTTGTATAATTGCAGGCCTCGATATCATCACAGCCAATAATTGCGACAGTTTCAGGAACGGCGATAGAAGCCTCTTTAAGAGCACGCATCGCCCCTATAGCAAGCTGATCGGACGCCGCGAAGATCGCTCTAGGTAAATTTCCATTCTCAATCATTCTACGCATCGTCTCATACCCGCTGGCCTCAAAGAAGTTACTTCCGTTTAAGAACCAATTCTCGTTAATAGGCAGTCCTAAATCTTCAAGAGCTTTGCGATAACCACTTTCGCGCATATTGGAGATGTCTGAATCTGAGGAACTGCCGATATAGCCAAGCTCTCGATAGCCCAGTAAGTAAAAGTGTTCCACCACTTTGGAGGACATTTTGAAATTATCCGACATGATAAAACCAGAGTTGTCACCGGTCAGCTTTAAATCTACGCCGATACACGGAATTGCACTGTTGTCTAGTTCGCTGATAGAGGTTTCTAGCTCCTGTCCGGATAGAAGCACACACCCATCTACATTAAAATGCTGGCAACGGGCAAGATAATCGTTAGTATCGCCACTTTGGAATTTTTCATTGGAAAAAAAGATAAGGTCGTAACCTAGTAGTCCCATTTGTTTTTTGAATGAATTTAGCACCTCAATGAAAAAAGGGTGGGTAAAGTCGACATTCAGCATTCCGGCAAAAATCACTCCGATTAGATTGGATGATTTCGTAGCCAATGTTTTAGCTGAATTGGAGGGGGTATATCCAGTTTCTTTTATAATTTGTTGAACCCTTGTCTTGGTATCTTCCGAAATATCACTGTAGTTATTAATGATTTTGGACACTGTCGAAACAGAAACTCCAGCAATTTTCGCTATATCTTTGATGCTGTAGGCCAAATTAAGTCCCCCTTATAGTGAAAAATGTTCCGTAATATATGTTTAAAATCTACTCAAGGCTATTTTTTATGACTTGAATTTATGATTTACGAAATAGTTTCGTTACTTATTTTATAGTTCAATAAGATTATAGTCAATGGAATGTTTACTCTTAAACTAGGATTATGCTTGGTTTTAAAGGTTTTTTTGAATATTCGGTTCAAAAAACGTTTAAAAACGAACAAAGAAAAAAGACTTTACAAAGACAAATAACGATGTAATAATAAAAACACCGAAACCGCTTTCTGTGATATCGTCCTTACTGTTTCGTGATTTTCAGAAATTAACATGTGGTTTCGTTAAAAGGGTCATAACAAATTATCTGGGGGGTAACAAAATGGTAAAGAAGCTTTCTGCGGTATTGTTGAGCTCAGCGCTAGTGCTCTCATTAGCAGCATGTGGAAACAGCAATAACAACGCGAATGGTGAGGCTACTCCGGGCAGCGGAACAAACAAGCCTGCATCTGGTGATAAGAAAGTGATTAAGATCTTACACTGGAAACAAGAGAATATTAACAAGGTCATTACAGAAATTAATAAAAAGTTTGAAGAAAAATATCCGGAATACAAAGTGGAGTACACAACCACGGGTCCGGATGATGAATTCAAACAAGCACAAAGAGCAAGAATTACAGCTGGTGACGTAGATGTTCTTGCCGATCTATCCGGTATGAGATTGTCCCCGAAAGATTGGACACCAGGTGCGAAAGTGCCAGACTGGCAACAATGGATTGATTCCGGACTGATTGCTGATCTGAGCAACGAAGCTTTCGTTAAAAACTACAATGCGAATGATATTGCTAAAGCCGGCACTTATAAAGATAAAGTGTATGCAATCCCAACCGGTAAAGTAGCAATGTCAGGATTCTTCTATAATAAAGAAATTTTTGAACAAAACGGTCTGACTGTACCTACAACTTGGACAGAGTTCATTAGTGTTCTAGATACATTGAAAGCTAAGAGTATTGTTCCAATCGTAGTGGCTGGTAAAGACGTATGGCCATTGAAACTGCCAGTGTTCGGTTTGCAAGCTAAGATTCTGGGTGGCGGCAACCAACAACAATGGATTGAGGGCGTTTGGAAGGGAACTTCGGCATTTAACGATGCTGAGGCTGTAGAAGTATTGGAGAAAATGAAGACGCTTCAAGATAACTACATCATCGACGGTTTCTTGGGTATCGACTATGCAACAGCACCTTCGTTTTTCGCAACAGGAAAAGCAGCTATGATTGCTGACGGAACTTGGGATGCTCCTACGATCGCGGCAGCAAATCCAGATGTGAAATTTGGTTACTTCCCAATCCCAGCTACAGAAGATGCTGCTAAGAATAATTCTCTTGTCGGTAAATACGATGTAACTTGGTATGCAGCAGAAAAAGGCCCGAACAAAGAAGGCGCTTTGAAATGGCTGGAATTCTTCTCTGAACCAGAAAACTACACAGAATATGTTAAAGCAGCAGGATTCTTGCCTACACAAGACAATATTGCCACTGAAAGTGATTTTATTGACAAAGAACTTGCTCCATACATGACTGGAGATTTCGAGCTTGCTTATGAAATTATGATGATTAACCGTGACAACGTTGGTGAACACATTGCAGCTGAAGGCGTTCACACTGAGTATTTGGCACCAGGCGGCGAGTTTAAAACCGCTAAAGAGCTTGCAGACGTACAACAAAAAGAATGGGAAGCAGCAGCACCTAAATAAGTAGCTATCCCAATAAATAAAAAAGAATCTACAACATACTGTACACCAAACATGTTTTACAGCTTCGGGGTCTGTTTTGTGCAGGCCCCGATCATTTTATTGAATTAGGATTGGGTAGGTGAGAGAAATG
Organism: Paenibacillus sp. FSL R10-2778; assembly: GCF_038593035.1. Lineage (NCBI taxonomy): Bacteria > Bacillati > Bacillota > Bacilli > Caryophanales > Paenibacillaceae > Paenibacillus > Paenibacillus sp. FSL R10-2778. The sequence goes on from NZ_CP151956.1 coordinate 1,942,382, forward strand.
TATCCGTTCGGGAAAGGTTTTAAACGATATATACCGCTTCTGCTGCTAATGATTCCATTATCATTGTATGTAATTTTCTATTTTGGCCCATCTATGATGACGGTCATCTATTCATTTACAGATATCACTAACGTTCCTGGAAGCAAGATGAGTTTCGTAGGCCTTGACAATTATTATGATGTATTTTACTCAGGAAATTCAGGCGAGCGTTGGGATTCCATTATACGTACTATTTATTTCATGGTCATTGTAACCATTGTACAGAACGGTGTCGGTCTGCTTATGGCCGTAGTTATCAATCAGAAGCTGAAAGGCGATTATTTCTATCGCGCGGTATTCTTTTTACCGGTTGTGCTTGGTGTGGCGGTAGTTGCACTGGTATGGGGCATGATGTTCGATCCGCTGAGTGGTCCGGTTAACCAACTGTATGATTCTTTGTTCGGTTATAAAGATATGTTCTTTGGAAGCTTCACTCATGCGTTCGGTTATATTATATTTACGCAAATTTGGATGTATATGGGATATTCGATGTTGATTTTCCTTGCGGGACTACAATCCGTACCGAAAGATTTGTATGAGGCTGGATATATAGACGGAACTACGAAGTGGCAATCTTTTAAAAATATCACATTCCCACTTATCGCTCCATCCTTTACGATTAACATTATTTTGTCTATTATCGGTGCGATGTCCACCTTTGATATTATTCTCGCAACTACGGACGGTCGCTTTAACACAAGAACGATGGCATATGACGTTTATAAAGAGACGTTCCGTGGTTCTCTACAGATGGGACTTCCTTCCGCGCTTTCCGTGGTTCAGTTCCTTATGATTCTGGTGTTTGTAGTATTTGCAGTGAAACAAATGCGTAAGAGAGAGGTGGAATATTAATGAAGGATTCCAAAACCGCCAAAACTCTCTCTTATATTCTGATTGCAGTGTTGCTTGTTTTGTATATCATGCCGTTGTTATTTGTAATCAATATTTCATTCAAGTCCTTTACAGAATATCTGTTAGATCCTATCGGTCTCGTAAAAAGTATTCAATGGGATAATTATAAAGAAGCTTGGCTACAGGGTAATTTCTCTAATTATTTCTTAAACAGTCTGCTGTATACAGCCGTAGCAACAGTGCTGACCCTAATTGTTTCGTTATTCGGGGCCTTCCCGGTGGCGAGAAATTATGTGAAGTGGAGCGGATTTATTTATTTGTTCTTCTTGATGTCTCAGTTCCTGCCGAATCCAATGGTCGCACAGTTCAAGCTGATGCTTACCATGAAACAGGAGCTAGGATTTGTAGGTTATGACACGAAGCTGGGTTACATTCTCCTTAAAACAGGCGGAACGGGTATCGTGTTCATGATGTTTGTAGGTTACATCAAAGGAATTAGCCGGGAGATGGATGAAGCAGCAGGTATGGATGGCGCTGGATATATGCGTTATTTGTTCCAGATCATCATGCCACTTATGAAACCAGTAATTGCTACAGGTGTTATTCTAACAGCAATTAGTATCTGGAATGACTTCGTGGGGCCGGTCATGTATTTACCGAGTCCAGAAAACTATCCAATCACCTTCGGGCTTAAAGAATTCCGCGGTCAATACGGAAACAACTGGCCTATGTTGGCGTGCGGGATCATGATCGTATCTGCACCGCTTATCATCCTATACACCTTCATTCAAAAGTATATCGTTGACGGTGCATTGGCAGGTGCGGTTAAAGCTTAAGTAGTTGTGTAAATGAGAGGATGGAGAGAATGGATCGTAATAAAATTCATGGCTTCGAATTCACCGGAAATGATGGGGAATTCAGGCTTCAGCAACCGGATCGCAGCAGTTTTCTATATTTCCCTCTAGTGAATGAAGGGGGAATGATGTCGACAGTAACTCCAAAACTTCATGGTCAGGTTACCACAGGTCATAATTCATTTTTAACACCGCCATTATCTGTTGAAGATTTACATAATTCGCGGGCTTCCCGCAACTTCTGGGTATACGTAGACGGCAAGGGAGCTTGGTCGGCAGTGGGGAACTCCGCTAAGCAAAATGCCGATTTTTATACATCGTCTACTGATGAAGCAGTACTAGAGGCTGGTTTCTTGTGGCAACGCGTAACGCGTTGTAACGCAGAGATGGGTGTTAAAGCAGAAATCACCAGCTTTGTGCCAAGTGGTAATGATAAAGTCGAATTAATGAAGGTTACGTTGACCAATACAGCAGCAGAGGCTATTACGCTGACACCGACAGCGGTAGTTCCGATTTACGCGCGTTCGGCGGATGATCTGCGCGATCATAGACATGTAACCTCCTTGCTTAACCGGATTTATACTTCACCCTATGGTGTTGAGGTTCAGCCTGCGCTCTCCTTTGATGAGCGGGGACACCGCATCAATCACACTTCTTATGGAGTATTTGGTGCAGAGGGTGACGGCAGTCAACCTGCGGGGTTCTTTCCGGTGCAGGAGGAGTTCATTGGAGAAGGTGGAAGCCTGGATTGGCCGGAAGCTGTTATCCTGAACAACACGCCGGAGATTGGCAAGGGCGGAGGCGTACAAAGAGAGGGATATGAGGCTATCGGGGGTCTTCGTTACGAAACGCTTACTCTGTCTCCTGGTGACAGCCATTCTTATATAGTAGTTATGGCGATCCATAATGAGAGAATTGACGTGGATGCTTTGATGAACAAATATGGTACATCTGAAGCTTTTGATCATTTGCTTGAGGAGACTAAAGCCTTCTGGGCAGATAAAGTGAATATGGTAGAATTTCATACCGGTGATTCAGATGCTGACCAATGGATGAAATGGGTTACGATTCAACCCGTGCTGAGAAGACTTTATGGTAACTCCTTCTTGCCTTATCATGATTATGGAAGAGGCGGACGTGGCTGGCGGGATCTTTGGCAGGATTGTCTAGCACTCCTTATTATGGAACCGGCTGAAGTACGGAGCTTACTGCTGAACAACTACGCTGGGGTAAGAATAGATGGTAGTAATGCCACTATTATCGGTCAACAGCCTGGTGAATTTATTGCCGACCGTAACAACATCCCGCGGGTGTGGATGGATCATGGGGCTTGGCCGTTCTTAACTACTATGTTATATCTGGATCAGAGTGGTGATCTTGATTTCTTATTGCAGGAACAGACGTATTTCCGCGATACCTTTATGAGTCGCTGTAAGGAACGTGATACTTCATGGGATACCTCGCTAGGAAGTGATCTCAGAACAACTTCTGGTGAGGTTTATAAAGGTACGATTCTGGAACATATCCTGCTGCAAAATCTGGTTCCGTTCTTTAATGTTGGAGAGCACAATAATATCCTGCTGGAGGGTGCAGACTGGAATGATGGTCTTGATATGGGCGCAGACCGGGGTGAGAGTGTAGCTTTCACAGCATTCTACGCAAGTAACTTATTGGATATTTCTCGTGTGCTGCGTACGCTAAAGACTTCTAAAGGGCAAGAGACAGTTGAATTGGCAGAAGAAATGAAACTATTGCTAGATTCGCTTGGTGAGCAAGTGGATTATGAATCTGTATCAGGCAAGCATGAAAGACTTAATCAATATTATGCTGCCGCTCCGAACAAAGTTAGCGGTATTCGTGCAGCACTCGACATAGAGACAGTAGCGGACGATCTGGAACAAAAAGCAGAGTGGATCTTTAATCACTTGCGCCGCAATGAGTGGGTGGAAAGTGAACAAGGTGGAGGCTGGTTTAACGGTTATTATAATAATGATGGAGAACAAGTGGAAGGGGAATTCGCAGAAGGCGTTCGAATGACGCTTACAGGTCAAGTATTCCCGCTGATGGGTCATGCAGCTGCGCCAGAGCAAATTCCGCATATCATTGCCGCCGTGGATCGTAATCTACTGGATGACAAAATTGGGTACAGACTTAATTCCCGTTTTGGAGGCATCCAGCAGAATCTGGGTCGTGCCTTTGGCTTTGCCTTTGGACATAAAGAGAACGGTGCTATGTTCAGTCACATGACCATCATGTATGGCAATGCGTTGTATAAACGCGGATATGTGAAAGAAGGACATAAAGTATTAGAATCTCTGTATAGCTTAAGTACTGACTTTGCAAAAGCCCGCATATACCCAGGAATTCCTGAGTATATTAACGAGCAAGGCAGAGGGATGTATACGTATTTAACAGGATCAGCAAGCTGGCTGCTGTTAACTATGGTTACTGAAGTATTTGGTGTAAAAGGTAAGCTAGGCGATCTTTTGTTGGAACCGAAGCTTGTTAAAGAGCAGTTTGATTCCGAGGGAAAGGCCTCTATTAAGACAATCTTCGCGGATCGCGAGTTTGAAGTGGTCTATAAAGCCACAGGAAGCTTAAACTACGGGGAGTACCAAATACACTCTGTTACCCTGAATGGCAGCGAGGTGACGCTGCAGCGCGGCTCAGGAAGTGCGATTATTCCGCGTGAAGAGTTGCTCTCTCTGCAGACAGAGAAATGCCACTTGATTGAAGTGACATTGGCGTAGCTTTATACGATATTTTAAGACGTCTGCACCGTTATTCATAGCGGCTGCAGACGTTTTTTTCAATAATGAATATTTATTCATTGTAACAATGAACGAAAGGGCGCGTTAGGTATGGGTTGCAGACTGTCAAATGGCATATTAACTGTCGATATCGCTGATATCGGAGAGTATAAGGGCACTCGTTTTGACTGGACAGGATTTATTACACAGGTGACATTAGAAGAGGGGAAACATACGTTTTGTGTGCCGGAAAGCTTGAAGCCAGGCGAAGGAACTGGAGGCAAGGGGCTTTGTAATGAGTTTGGCATTTCCCGGGCAATTGGATATGATGAAGCACCAATCGGAGGCTGGTTTCCAAAAATCGGAGTCGGATTATTACAAAAAGGAAATTCCCCATTATACAGTTTCAATGAGGAGTTTCCCTTAACCTCTTTTAGTAAGGATGTCGAAGCAGGGAATGATGCGGTCACCTATACGATCCACCCAATGGAAAGCAACGGATATGCTGTGCAGCTAACCAAAACGATTTCTTTACAGGGGGATCTATTAATAATTGCATATGAATTGCATAACAAAGGGCAGAAGCCTTTCCATACGGAGGAATATATTCACAACTTCATCGGAATCGACGGGTTGAATATTGGGCAGGATTTCGAACTGCGTCTTCCGAGGGAAATCAAGGTAGTAGAACCAGAATCCTCCTATACGAAAGAATTGCTAGAGGTATCCGGGAATACCCTTACTTGGTCAAAGGAACCGGATAAACCCTTTTATTGCAAGTTGAGCGGTTGGGAAGGTCAGGAAAATGAGTTCACCTGGGAGTTGGTTCATAAGCCTAGTGGAACAGGCGTGCGAGAGAGTGGGGACTTTCCAGTAGAACGTATGGCCCTGTGGGGAGAAGGTCATGTAGTCTCTCCTGAAGTATTTGTGAACATTAGTCTTTTACCGCGTCAAAGCAAGAGCTGGCGCCGATCTTACCGGTTTTTCACTGCGAAATGAGTACCGTCTTAACCTTTTATGTGAATAATTATACTTGCTGGTGCGGGAGAATATTGCTATCATAACCATATCCATATTGATAGGAGAGAAAGGGTGGGGAGCAGTTTTGAATAAGAGAGCATACAATTTTAATGCCGGACCGGCAGCATTGCCGCTTACGGTACTGGAACGCGCACAAGCGGAGTTTGTTGATTTCCGGGAAAGTGGAATGTCTATCATGGAGATGTCGCACCGTGGTGCCATTTACGAATCCGTGCATAACGAAGCGCAGGAACGTCTGCTTTCGCTCCTCGGCAATCCGAAGGGCTATAAGGTATTGTTCTTACAAGGCGGAGCAAGCACGCAGTTTGCAATGATCCCTATGAACTTGATTTCCGAAGGCCAAGTAGGTAGCTATGTAATGACAGGTAGCTGGGCAGATAAAGCTTATAAAGAAGCCAAATTGGTAGGAGGCGCTCATGTTGCTGCTTCTTCCGAAGATAAGAAATTCTTGGCTATACCTGAATTAAGTTCGATCAAAGCTGCGGAGAATGCTGCTTACCTTCATGTTACTTCCAACGAGACCATTGAAGGAACGCAATATGCAGAATTTCCGGATGCAGGCTCGATTCCGTTAATCGCGGATATGTCCAGTGATATACTTTGCCGTCCAATCGATGTGAACCAATTCGGAATGATCTATGCCGGAGCACAAAAGAACCTTGGACCTTCAGGCGTGACTGTAGTTATCGCGAAAGAAGAATTGCTTGCAGAATCACCTTCTAACATTCCTACTATCATGCGTTACAGCACTCATTATAAGAATAACTCTCTTTACAATACACCTCCATCTTTCTCTGTATATATGGTGAACGAAGTATTAAAATGGATTGAGGAGCAAGGCGGCTTAGCTGGCATCCATTCCAAGAACCTTGAAAAATCGGGTCTGTTATATGATCACATCGATGGAAGTGACGGTTTCTACCGTGGTGTTGCAGAACAAGGCAGCCGCTCTATTATGAACGTTACTTTCCGGATGCAATCAGAAGAACTCGAAAAGCAGTTTGTCAAAGCTGCTGAACTGGAAGGTTTTGTCGGCTTAAAGGGTCACCGCAGTGTTGGGGGCTTGCGTGCTTCCATCTACAATGCAGTTCCTTACGAAAGTGTAAAAGCACTATCCGATTTCATGAACCATTTCCGGCAAACTCAAGGTTAATGAATTCTATCTATAACCTTCCGCCTTCTTGGTGGAAGGTTTTCAGTTTGTTTGGAGAAGCTATGGTTAGGCACTAGAGTAAAACATCTGGCTATTAAGCCTTTAGAGAGGAAGGAACCATATAATGGCACTCCATATCGTATTAGTCGAGCCGGAAATTCCGGCCAATACTGGCAACATTGCGCGTACTTGCGCCGCTACCGGCACTCATCTTCACTTGGTTCGTCCACTCGGATTCCGTACAGACGATGCTACATTAAAAAGAGCAGGATTAGACTATTGGCATGCTGTTACTATTGAATATCACGACTCCTTTGCTGAGGTTTTGGAGAAATATAGCGAGGGGCGTTTCTTTTACGCAACGACGAAAGCAGAGAAAAGATACAGCGACTTTGAGTTCCAAGATGGCGATTTTTTTGTTTTTGGCAAGGAAACGAAGGGACTTTCTGCAGAGATTCTAGAAGCAGGTAAAGAAACAAAAATGCGCATGCCAATGAGTGATGCTGTGAGATCTCTGAATTTATCCAATTCGGCAGCAATTATTGTGTACGAGGCGCTTCGACAATTGGATTTCCCTAATCTTATTTAAAAAAAGACAAATTTTTTATTTTTTTCAGCAGGATTCGACAATTAGGTAACGAAATATATTGAAAGAGCCGAAATAAGTAGTAGCTACTAAATAATTTTTCTTGAACAGGAGAGGTGTACGTTAGTTATGAAACCTGCTGGTGTAGTTCGCAAAGTGGATCAGTTGGGTAGAATTGTTCTGCCTAAGTCCCTGCGTAAAAGGTATCAGATGAATGAAGGCGACCCGGTTGAAATTTTGGTACAGGGTGACCATATCATCTTGGAGCGTTACCGTCCAAAATGTGTTTTCTGTGGATCGATGGATGGTGTAAGCGAATATAAAGATCGTTATATTTGTTCTGCATGCCTTTCGGAAATGACTCAATTGCCAAGACATGCCTAAGAAGTACATATTTTGAATTTTGACAGCCAAGAGCTTATAAAAAAACTGTCCTCTTCGTAGAACTCTTCTACTTGGGGGGCAGTTTTTTTATGTATACAAAAAATGCCCCCGCACCAAGTGGCTGCAGGGACATATCGGCTTTATAGGCCTTTTGTTTTGTCGTCGTTGTAAGATGAGGTAAGGATGCCGACCGTAAATAACACAAATACGAACATTACGATCCAAAAGGTTAATGAGAACGACATACTGGCACCTCCAATAGCGAATGTATTCGTTATCAAGATTATAACCTGCAATTTAATAAAAATAAACGCAAATGTGATATGTTACATAGACAATTTACTATATTATTTAAAAAACAGAAAATTCGTGGGCACAGCTCTTAGATTTCCATCAGATGGTTTATTGATAACTCTTCCGTTAAAGATCAATGAGGAAGAGCCACCACCATCTAAATTATAAGCATCTACGAGACCCATATTCGATAATTTGTTCTGAATCTCCTCCAGCTGTGCACCAGAGCTGCCATACTCATTATATCCATCCGCTACAAAAAGCAGGATCTGATCATCTTTATATTTGCCGATCACGGTACGTGGTGCCCGATTAGGGGATGTTTTCCACTTTTCGGGTATGGGTGTTTTGATGTTGTTTTTAAGGAGGACAGGCACAAAGGTGGCGCCGAATACCGGATCTAGCTGATCTAATTGTGCGCGACTGTAGAATTTCCCGCCGATTAATTGCCCGGATTTGTTCAGCCCAACAAAACTTAGGTCCTTGTACGTCGGCTCAAAACCGTATAAATACTTTCCATCTACTACAGTTGTGCTTAAGGGATAACGTTTTCCGGATTGATCTGCAAAGCCGCCCGCATTAATACCAGCAATGGCACCATTACGCTGTACGGCATGCATAGTAGTTTCCGCACCGGAGGCTGTCTCCGCCAAGCTCATCTTCATAGCGGTCGGGTCCTTCAATTTGATTTTCAACGCATAAGCTTTGTAGTTTCCTGGATTCAATCGATATAACTCAACTCTTATACGGTCGCTAGTAACGATCTCTGAAGGTATACCAAGCTTGGCTGAAATCCTGCGGTTATAGATCAGTTCAGGCCGGGTCGCCTGAGTCTGTGCTGTTTCGACCAGCTTATTCATCGTAGTGGTAGTCTCTTTATATAGCTTGGCACTAGCACTGACAGCATCAATGGTGTAAGCTGCGGAGGCCTCTGCCAGCGTCAGCTCTTTTTTTAAGGAAGCTGTTTCATTCACTGGCCCAGCGCTTGGTGTGAATTGTCCTACATCAAGGTCTAGCTGTAGCGGTGGTCGATACCACGACATACAAATAAACAAGCCTATGAACGGTGCAGTTAGAAGCATGAAGAAGCGGTTTACTCTTTTGACTGGCGTCATCATTTGATCAGATCCATTTCTTTCTTCAAAGCTTCTAACTGTTTGCTTACCTCACTCAATTGCGTATATAGCTTGTTGCTGTTATCTGTCTTGGCACTAGCATTATCTTTAGTGAAGGTTAATAGTTCGTTAAAGCTTTGCACTGTATTCTGCAATTCCTTCACTTCTTCAGAGAGAACGGCAATTTTTGCTTCATAGTCGGTCTTCAAAACGGTAAGCTGCTGCTGGCTCTGAGTACTAAGTTCGGTAAGCACCTGTTGCTTCAGATGGTTCGTGTAGCTGTATACAGCATATACGCCGAGTCCGATCATCATAATCCAGAACAGTAAAAACCATTTTACGGAAGGGCCGTTTCTCGCAGTAGTAGAGCGCGAGCGTACCGGGGACGTTTCCGCTAGCGGTTGCATTTTATCACCTCGGGTTGGTCTTTTTTTCAAGTCCCCATTCTATCAGACTTTGACAAGATTCGCAAAAATGTAAGAGAGTATGAAAACTAGAAAAAGTAATTGCATCCTATTAAACTACTGCGATACAATTTCTATAGATTGGAATTCTGATAGACGTACACAAGGTAACCAGCTAGAGATTATACAGACAAGTCATCATACAGCCTTGCTTGCGTTTTAACCGGAAACGCTGCGGCGCTTTCCTTTCTAGATGATTATATATAGAGCAGGGGGTCAGGGCATTAATGATGAAGGTTTGGCAGGTGGTCATTGTGGGGTGTCATCCTACAAGTATGCTGGGGACAAAATTGATTTTGGAAGAGGAAGAGGGGCTTAAGGTTCTGGGAATGTATTCCACTTGGGACGAAGGCGCTACCATCGTAAGGGGAAAAAATCCCGAGCTAGTGCTAGTAGATTATCATATGCCTGAGGGGAATATTGAGAGTGTGCTGTTAAATATGAAAAAAAGCTCACCAAACTCACATTTTGTCGTGATGACAGACGAAGACGGGCGAGAACTGCTTCAGCCCCTCGTAGAACTAGGAGCCAGCGGGATATTCTCGAAGGGAGCTTCTCCCCGTCAGCTTTTACAGCTGATCCTGGGTTTACGGGAGGGTTTTCTTTCAATGCCGTTGGAATGGATTGAAAAAGGAGCTTGGCCGATTTCGACATTTAAAGGATTAGATGATGTTCTGCAACTGACGGAGACAGAGATGTTTATCATGGAGCGAATTGTTCAAGGGATTACCTACGATAAAATTGCGCTTGAAATTGCGGTAAGCCGTCGGTCCATTGATAATTATTTGCGCAAAATCTATGTAAAGCTCGATGTTTCGACCCGGGCACAAGCGATTGAGAAATTCGCGCTCTTCTCAAGACAAAACAGGCAAATCTACGCCTAACCCACGCTTTACGACATAATGACGTATGGGGTGGAATATTCTTGGAGTAGAAGTAAGAATATCATGTTGAATGGGTAACCATCCCATCCTTGGATGAGGATGACGAAGCCGTTTCTACTTGGTAACAGGGAAGGGGGATTTCGCATGATTTATGAATTTTCTGCTCGCGCACACACATTGTTGTCGTCATCGCTTCTTAGTATCCGCACCCAAACACGGAGAAGCTCCATGATATCGCTAGCTGAAGAATTACCAGCGGAAGAACTATTCCCATTGTCACTGCTTGCTGAAGCAGCATCTACGGTGATTTCAGCAGATGCGGGAGCACTGCAATATGGTGATCCTGCAGGGTACGGACCGCTTCGGGAGTGGCTTGCAGGGGATTGGCTTAAAGAAAAAGGGGTAAATGTTGTTGAAGGTGGAGTTCTGCTAACAACGGGTAGCCAGCAAGCCATTGATTTGTTGTCGCGGGTGTATATTGATCCAGGAGATCGTGTATTAGTAGAAAATCCGACCTCTCCAGGATTTTTGCAGACTCTTCGGATGCAGGGGGCCGTTATTATTCCTGTACAGGGTGATTTGGACGGGCTTGATCCGGAGCATTTGCGGAGCCAGATCGAGCTGCATAAGCCGAAAATGCTGTTCGCAACCCCTAGCTTTACCAATCCAAGCGGCATTTTATGGAGTTTGGAGAGACGCCGCGAAGTATTGGATTTATGTATCGCATATAACATCTTGATTGTGGAAGATGATTCTTATGGGGATTTGCACTTCCAGAAGCAGGGTGAACACAAGGCTAAAAGATATCCGTCTTTGTATGCACTGGAAAATATCAGCGATGGCGGACACGTACTTTATATCGGTTCGTTCAGCAAGACCGTTGCGCCCGCGCTGCGGACGGGCTGGGCGGCAGGCAGCCGAGTCTTGATCAGAATGATGTCTGCGGCTAAGCAGATGGCCGATTGGCAGTCGAGCGCATTAAATCAGCGGCTGCTGCATCATTTATTGGATGTGTCTGCGTTTGATCTGCGTGAGCATATCGCGCAGCTGAATCGAGAGTATAACACCCGTCTGAAGCTTATGGTGGAACTGCTCAAGCGGCCTGCTTGGAAGGGCAGCTCCTATGACCTTCCATCAGGAGGCATGTTCCTGTGGGTCGCACCACCAGAGGGAATGGATGTTATGGCGTTGCTCAAATGTGCGCTAGGTAAGGGAGTGGCTTTTTTGCCAGGTCCGTTATGTAGTGTAGATGGAGTCAGCAATCACCTTCGCCTTAACTTTAGCCATCCCGGCCGTGATGAGCTGCTGCTTGGCATGAATCTGATGAGCGAAGCGGTTAAGGAGTTCACAGCACGGAGTTAGGTAGTGGAATGAAAGTTGGGAATGAAATGATTGAAATGAATGACATGATGAAAACACAAGACACTTTTAGAGCTAAAACAAGGACAGAATTACAAGTCGGGCAAGATGAAGTTCGTGATGAGAGATTAATTAGGGAAATCCTCCCTAAAACTGGTCGATTTGAACTCTAAAATGGACTGTTTAGGGAATTTCTCCCTAAAAAATCAAGGGATTCCCCGTTTTAGGGGTAAATCTGGCGAAAATCAGGGAGGAATTCCCTAAAATGCAGTTTTTAGCGTGTGAATCGAAGAATATTGGGGAGGATTTCCCTAATAACTTAGTGTGCCTTTTTCGGAATGGTGTTTTTAAAGCTTATTTTGCTTTGAATGATTCAGCAAGAGTAGCTTGTTAAAGCAAGAGTAGAGAAAATAGTAATTAGTAAATAGCGCTCGTGTTCGAAGATTGTAAATAAGTTAGTTAAGTACAGTCAAGTAGAGCTGGATGAGGTACGCATGAGACATGAACGTGATACGAGTGAGATATGAACGTGGTACGAATGAGTTACTAATGTGATGAGAATGATTTACGAACGTGGGAAGAGCGAGTTAAACACGCGGGAAGAATGTAATTCGAATAGTAACGTATGAGTACTAATGAGATATGAGTAAAATAAGACATGGTACGTATGAGATACTAGTGTGTTAAAAATGTAATCTAAATGTGATATGAGTGTAGTAAGAGCTTGGTACGCACCAGATAATAATATGTTAAGTGTAAGTTAAGAACATGGAATGCACAGAGATAGGATTTAAATAAGATTAGACATACGAAAAAGCATCCCGTAGTTGGGATGCTTTTTGGCGTTATTTACACATGTTATGTGTGCATCAGAATAATAAGTTTAAAGTCTGAGTAAATGATTAGAACCGAGCTAAAAGAATAAGACCCGACTAAAAAGAAATAGTCGATAGAAGTACTGTCCAGGCTAGGTTAGCTAATTAATGGGATGATTGCTGTTATTGGGTACGCCGCTTGTTATCGCGGCATATTCCACCAGCGCCGCATGACCGGCTGGGGTTAGGGTGTAACGCCCACGGCTTACCCGGTGAAACCAGCCGTAGTAGTTATTCTGAAGCATAGCGGCGGCGGTGGGTACGCCGCTACGCTTCCGCAGCTCGGCCGGAGTGATGCCGGCCGAGCGGGGAGCGCTTCCTGCGGCCAATACGGCCGCTGGAAGCGTGCTTGAGGCAGCGCTAGGGGCACCGCTTCGCGTGCCTACCGCCGCTGCCTCCCGTGCTGCCGTGTCCCCGGCAGCACGGCTCTCCGGCGCTGAGCTCAGCGCCGGAACCTGTTCAGCGGTGCCCGCCGCTGAACGTTTGGCAGCTGCGAGCGAAGCCTTCGCAGCTGCCTTCTCCAGCGGCGGCGGCGTCCGCCTCCGCTGCTTGCAGAGAAAGCGCGACACGCAGCGCTTTCTCGCGGTAGGCTGTCACGAGCTTGACGCGCGTGCTGCCGCCGGTGTTGTAGTCTCCGCTGCGCTCGCGGAACTCATAGAGCAGGCGCTCGCGCCGCCGCTTATTGCTGCGCTGCGCAGGCGGCTTCTCGTCTGGCTCTACGAGCACCTCGACCAGCGGTGCTTTGGTCTTATAAAAGATAACAGTGATCAGCCCAAGACCGAGCCGGCGGCATAACCCGCTAAGCTCGCCCCAGCGCTGGTTCACCGCTCCTTTTTTATCACGGACACGTTCCACTGCAAGATAGACGGTGGGACTGAGCTTCAACCGTTCTACCCCTTGCAGCAGCAAGGCGAGATTGAATGATTTTTTCATCTCCACGATCAGAGGATGCTCAACGTCCTCCCGAATCCCCACCAAATCGCAGGTCCGAACCTCACCTTTGATGCTGTAACCCTGCTTTTCAAAAAAAATCTTCAAAGGAGCATACAGCTCCGTTTCATGTCGTACCGCCATCTTGTCACTCCCGTAGGCCTTTATTTTCGGGTTTCCCAATAAGGTTTTACAGCCATTTTCTGATTCTCTATTATAGCACAGTAAAAAAGAGGTCAACTATTCCGCGCTTGCCGCATAGGTATGTAATACACTTTTTAACGCTATAGGAGAGCAAGTAGAAGAGCAAGTAGGAGCGCAAGAGGAGGCAGCGAGCAATGGACATTTTTGAGCGTATAGCTTCGTATCGGGCTGAGAACGACCGGTTGGCGTGGAGCGGCACCTTCAAGCAGTATATAGAACTGTTGAGAAAAGACCCCTCTCCCGCAAAAACCGCTCACTCCCGCGTTTATGACATGATTAAGTCGCACGGCGTAGAGGACATAAACGGACGCAAACGGTATAAGTTTTTTGAACAGGAGATTTTTGGACTTGATCGTGCAGTCGAAAAGTTGGTCGAGGAATATTTTCACTCTGCAGCACGTCGGCTTGATGTTCGCAAACGGATTTTGTTATTGATGGGACCTGTCAGTGGGGGGAAATCGACCCTGGTCACGCTGCTTAAACGTGGTTTGGAACAGTACTCGCGGACAGATGCGGGTGCGGTATACGCAATAGAAGGCTGCCCGATGCATGAGGACCCGCTGCATTTGATCCCGCTGGAGCTCCGTCCGGAGATTGAGAAGGAACTTGGTGTACGGATTGAGGGCAACTTGTGCCCATCCTGCCAGATGCGTCTAAGAAATGATTATGCTGGTGACATTGAGCAGGTTAAGGTGACGCGTGTTATTCTGTCAGAAGAAGAGCGGGTAGGGATTGGTACTTTTAGTCCCTCTGATCCGAAGTCTCAGGATATCGCCGATTTGACAGGAAGTATTGATTTTTCGACCATTACTGAATTTGGTTCGGAATCTGATCCGCGCGCTTACCGTTTTGATGGGGAGTTGAACAAAGCTAACCGTGGGCTGATGGAATTTCAGGAAATGCTCAAATGCGACGAAAAGTTTTTATGGAACCTGCTGTCACTGACGCAAGAAGGCAATTTTAAGGCTGGCCGCTTCGCGTTGATAAGTGCGGACGAAATGATAATTGCTCATACAAATGAAACCGAGTATAAGTCGTTTATTTCTAATAAAAAGAATGAAGCGCTCCAATCCCGTATGATTGTTATGCCTGTTCCGTATAACCTCAGAGTTTCGGAGGAGGAAAAAATCTACGCGAAGCTGATCGCCCAGAGTGATATGAGTCATGTGCATATTGCACCACATGCGCTGCGTGCCGCCGCTATTTTTTCCATTCTAACCCGTCTTAAAGAAAGCAAAAAACAAGGTATGGATCTGATCAAAAAGCTGCGGATGTACGATGGCGAAGAGGTCGAAGGCTATAAAGAGGCCGATCTTAAAGAGATGCAAACGGAGTATTTAGATGAGGGCATGTCCGGAATTGATCCGCGTTATGTTATCAACCGCATTTCCAGCGCTCTGATCAAAGGAGATCTGCAGTGCATGAACGCACTGGATGTCCTGCGGGCGATAAAGGATGGCCTGGATCAGCATCCATCGATTACAAAAGAGGAGCGGGAGCGTTATTTGAACTTCATCTCCATTGCCCGCAAGGAATATGATATTTTAGCGAAAAGCGAAGTACAAAAGGCATTTGTCTACTCCTTTGAGGAATCTGCGAAGACACTTTTTGAGAATTATCTGATAATATCGAAGCTTTCTGCAATTGGTCGAAAATTCGTGATCCGCTGACGGATGAGGAAATGGAGCCGGATGAGCGGTTAATGCGTTCGATTGAAGAGCAAATTGGAATCTCTGAGAATGCAAAAAAAGCGTTCCGTGAAGAAATCCTGATCCGGATTTCCGCGTATTCACGCAAAGGGAAGAAATTCGAGTACAACAACCACGACCGCCTGCGGGAAGCGATTGAGAAAAAGCTGTTCACAGATCTCAAAGATATTGTCAAAATCACCACCTCGTCCAAAACACCTGATGAAAGTCAGCTCAAACGAATTAACGAGGTATGCGCCAGACTTATTGATGGACATCACTACTGCCCAATTTGCGCCAACGAGCTGCTGAAATACGTGGGAAGTCTGCTTAACCGTTAAAAAAGAATTCATTTATGCGGGGTGTTCCAAAAGCCATGAGAATGGCTGTGGAGCACTCTTTTTTTGCCCTTCCATGTTGTATTTTCTTCCTTTTACCCTCCTAATGTTAATCTAAACGCCGCAACCCGTCTGACTAATTTGGCTGTTGTGCGTAAGAAGTTGCTAAAGGACACAGGTGACCCTAAACGTAGATTTTGAGCATATTTCGCAGGCTATCGGACCCCATGGTCGCTATTAGCAGGAAAAACCCTAAATATGAGCCGTTTTTGACTAATAGCTGCACTGGAGTCCGAAACTCCGCTCAAAAGGCGATGTTTTTGCAATTAACTTCATCTGGGTCCTTTAGTCAGTCGTTGGGAGCAACAGAACTGAAGAGTAAGTAGTTACGTGGATCCAGCATTGTCTACTTCGAGGCTTACCCAAAATGATGGTGACTAAGAATACGCAGAGTTGTGATCCTTTTGTAAATGGAGGATCACTGCTCTGTTTTTCTATACAGGCAATAATGCAGCTCAGCAAAACAGGAACAGTCCATTTCCAGCGCAGTTGATATAATGAAATCACCGTACGGGGAAAGGCTGGTGCTGCACTTGAATTACAGTAAAGATATAGAAAAATGTGTTGAATATATAGAAGCTCATATTAAAGAAAATATAACGGTTGAAGAAATAGCGACGGAGGTCGGATATTCGGTGTATCATTTTTGCCGAGTGTTTAGCTTGTGCAAAGAAATGTCTGTGATGGAATATGTGCGGAGCCGAAAATTATCCTTAGCCTCAATTGAATTATTTGCTGGAAAAAAGATCATTGATATTGCGCTGGACTATGGTTTTGAAACACAAAGTGGCTTTACTAAAGCTTTTCGCAAAACCTTTGGTTATAGTCCGACACAATATGCGGCACGGATGGATGGGTTTAGTAAAGGAAATTCAATATTTGATATCGGAGGTTATATTATGAATCCTGTTTTTGTTCGTAAGCCTGCTTTTAAGGTGGCTGGTTATGGTATCCAAACTAATGTTGCGGGTAGTATGTACACTAAGGATATTGCTTCTTTTTGGAGCCATTATGAGGGTGAAAACCTGGAGTCCAAAATGTATAAAATACTAAACCCGCCTAAACACGGAGAAGTTGGTTTATGTATTCCGTCTTCAGATAACGGCAATGCCACCTATCTTTTGGGTGTTATTGTTGAGGACTACTCCAAGGTAGAAGCTGATATGTTGACGATGGATGTGCCAGAAGCCGAATATGCCGTGTTTACAACACCTCCAGTGGATACTTCAACGGATACAGAGCAAATAGAGTTTGCCCAAGTCATAAAAAGCAGCTGGAAGTACATCTTCGAAGAATGGTTTAAGGACAGTGGTTACGTTTATGACGAGACTAAGCTGGATTTTGAGTTTTACGATGAACGCTGCCATTCGCGGCCAGATACAGTGATGGAGATTTACGTTCCTGTGAAAAAGTTGACTGAATAGTCGATAAGGGCAAAGACCGCGCGGTGATAATTGTAATTTCAGAAATGTTTGGACTTTAGGTCGCTGACAAAGGCGAACGCTACGCGCCTACATTTTCAAACTTCCTTACGTTACGTTCACCTGAGCATTTGCCATGTGCAGTTATTAAGTTGATATGAGGGTGTCGATGGAGGTCCGCAACGGTTAAGTTGCGGGCTTTTTTTAATGATTAAAAGGACTATCCCTAGGTGGATTTTTTAGACATAAAATCTGCTTACTCTCGACAAAAAGAGACACCCATGTAAAAAACAATATGATATGATCTCTATGAATTATCTAGCACTATTGTACTAGAAGTTAAGGGATTAGAAGTGGTTCGTAGTTCATTTCGTAGATAAGTAGGAGGAGAAACGTGGTTATTAAAAAGATTTTATCTAAAAAAGCTATTGTATTCATGCTTATTGTTTGTTTAACATCATTACCTTTAGGTACTGTTTTCGCAAGTGAGGTTTCAGATATTCAAGGGAGTTGGGCGGAAGCGCAAATTTCTAAATGGATGGAGAAGGGGCTAATATCAGGTTATCCAGACGGGGGTTTTAAACCTGACCATTCGATTACTAGGGCTGAATTGGTTGCATTAATCAATAAGTCATTTGGATTTGTTGAGTTGGGGGAGCGTTCTTTTAAAGATGTAAAAGCTTCAGATTGGTATTATTCTAGTCTTTTAGCGGCAAATGCTGCTGGTTACATACAAGGTTATTCAGATGGATCCTTTGGACCTAATAAAAAGGTAACACGTCAAGAGTTTGCAGTGATTGTTAGTAAATTACTAGCACTGCCTTCCTCCGATTCTGCTAATAAATTTAGCGACACATCAACAAGCCCTTTATGGAGTAAAATAGCTATCGGCTCTGTATACGATAAGGGTATTATGTCGGGTTATTCGGACAACACCTTTCATCCAGAATCGTTTACTACTCGTGCTGAGGCTGTTGTAATTTTGGACAGATCTTTAACAATCAAGGGTGAATCTTCAATTGGAACCCTCTCTTACGATATAGCGGGTACTTATGGTCCTGCAACAGGGGAAGAGAAAGTAAGCCAAAACGTAATCATCAACTCTTCTGATGTAACTCTACAAAACATGACGATCTTAGGGAACTTATTATTAGCAGAAGGAATTGCTGAGGGAGAAGTGTTTTTAAAAAATGTTACTGTTAACGGTGTTACTACGGTTAGCGGTGGGGGAGCGCATAGTGTTCATTTTGAGAATGCTAGACTAACCTCGGTGATCATTGATAAGAAGACAGGGATTATTAGAATTGTTGTTGAAGGCTCTACAGTTATTAGTGATATTCAAGTTCAATCCCCTGCAACAATCCAATCTTCTAGCGGGGCTACTATTCATACAGTTACTCTATCCAAAGCGCTTCCTAAAGACTCGCAGATGAGTTTGCTTGGAAGCTTTAAGAATGTAATTGTTTTGGCGCAAAATATCAATATTGGATTGCCACAAGGCAGCGTTCAAAATTTTAGTTTTAATAAAGATGCAAGTGGAAATAAGCTAAACAATGGGGCTAGTATCCTTTCTTTGATTATGAACGCTAGCACGAATGTTGTAGGGAATGGGACTATTGATCAAGCGGTTATAAATGCATCTGGAATTACTATGGAACATGCTCCACGCAATTTAGAAGCTGGAAAAGATGTCCCATCAAATGTGAATGTGAATATTGGTGGTGTAAATAGACCGGCAGCAACACCTACACAGGCACCAGCAGTAACAACACCAATTTCACCAGTGTCCCCGGGAACATCAGATGGAACAGTAACGCCAACAGCGACACCAGCGGCAACGCCAACAGCGACACCAGTGGCAACGCCAACAGCGACACCAGCAGCAACGCCAACAGCAACGCCAACAGCGACACCAACAGAAACACCGACAGTCACGCCATCAGCAACGCCAGACGTGACTCCACTGCCAACGTTGTCTCCAATTCCGACAATGGTGCCGACTTTTACTCCGGAACCGACACCGCCAGGGCCAACACCGCAACCAGAACAGTATAATGTAAATGGAACTATTATACGTGCAGATGGGAAGGGAATATTTAAAGAGGGTATTCTTTATATAAGTAAAGTTCAAGATAATATGACTATTGGTTATGAGACTAAATTGGTTGACGGGAAATTCAGTATTAATTTGTACGATGGGGATTACCAGATCACAAAAGTATCTGATTTGAATTCTTCAGATTTTATTTCGCTTTTCTATACCTTTAAGATATCTGATGAGAAACCTATTCCTAGCTCGCTTGATATTGTAATTCCAGAGGGGCATGAAGGAACTATAAAATATCAAGATGGTACCTCAATAAGTAATGGTTCGTTATCAATTTTAAGAATAGAACCTAATTTATCTGTCGGGTTCAGTGCGCCGATCAAAGATGGTAAATTCACTTTGTATTTACCGGATGGAGACTATCTAATAAAAAACCAGAATAATTATGCTACTGAAGAGCAAATTTCACTATATTACACATTCAAAATTGTTAATGGGCTGACTGAGCCAAGTCAAATTGATATAGTCATTCCTTCAAAAATCAAGGGGACTATAGTTAATTCGGAAGGGGTAGCAGTTCCTTCTGGAACACTTATGGTGCATAGAACAGATACTCCAGAATTAAGTATTTATTATGCTCAAATTTACGGGGGGAATTATAGCTTATTTTTACCTGACGGTTCTTATCAAGCCGATGGTTTCTATCCTGTTAATATGTCAAGTCGGATTTCAATTGACTATAGATTTACAGTGAATAATGGAAAGACCACACCAAATCCATTAGCCATTACAATACCGAAAGGATACAACGGAACGATAAAAAATGCAGATGGAAGAATCTTTAGATATGGATCGATAACTGTTTATAAAAATAATGAAGATGGTTCTCAGTCTTTTTACACAGCCCCTATATTCTCAGGGGAGTTTAAGTTGTTTTTGCCAGAGGGTACTTATCAAGTGAATAGTTTATTTAACGGTGAAGATCAAATCCCATTTAACACTATACCTTCACCATTGCTAAGGGTCAGTCTGACCCGAATCTATTAAATATTCTAGTGCCATAATGAACTTCGGCTTTATTTACCGGAAGACTCTTAATAAAATATATCAATTGTTCAAACAATGCTCAGTCTTATCATCTTAATCTTATCGGGTATATGATTGAATTTGCACCCCAAAACATTGGAACCTCCATATGGAAACCAATGATACTTTTGGGGTGTTTTTTTATCTAATCAGTTTATGTTTGACGAGTATCATCTTCCGTAGTGTAATAGAGTCAATTAGAAAGGTAATTCGAAAATAACGGGGAGTGGGGCAGATGATTAGAGAAGCGAGAGCTGATGACTGGAAGACATAGCGGAATTATTAGAACAGTTGGGATATCCGGATACAGAAGTGTTCATGCAAGAAAAAATAGAAAAGCTAATCCTGCATCCGGACGAGGAATTATTGGTTTTTGAGGAAGATGATAAAGTGGTGGCTTGTATTTCCATGCATTACATACCCCAATTAGGTCTGGTAGGAGAGACTGCAATTATAAGTTATCTTGTGGTGAGTAATTCCATTAGGAGCAAAGGAATTGGACGAAAGCTTGAGGAGTATTGCGCTGATTCAGCTAGAAAAAGAAACTGTGATAAAATTCAGGTTCATTGTCATTCTAGAAGAACTGATGCGCATAGATTTTATGCCCGGCAAGGATTTGTTGAGGCTCCAAAATATTTCTCGAAGTCGTTAAAAGAATCTGAATCCTCATTTTAGTCATAGCAAAAAGCGGCAGACCAGGGTGTTAATACCCGTTTAGGTCTGCCGCTTTTTTAGTTTAAATAAACTTCCGCTGCACCTTTTTGCCATCGTATGAAAAACGCGCCTTTTTGTCTTCCACAACCGTCTGTAGATGAACCGTCCGCCCCCATAAAGAGTAGATGTGAGGGAGTGTGCGCTCCAGATACTTCAGATCCAGCTCGATGCTTTCATAGCGATGAGTTATAAATAATTCACCATTCTTCTCGAAGTCTGCGTCCTCAATGACCAAGTAAGGAGACCCGCCATTGACCCGGGCGAGCACCAGTTGATCTCGTACATTTTCCCATGCTTTATCGGTGATTTTCCATTCGGGGCCTTTTTCTCAAAAACATAAAGATCGAGGTCGTTCACCAATTCCTTCGACAGATAGCTGCGGATAAAGGAGGTATCGGATTCCAACTCACGTACTTCAAAGATTTTCTCACGGTCCCAGCGGCGTTCGATGTCTTCAAAGATTTTCAGCCCCAGATAGTAAGGATTCAGGCTTTGCCGTGAGGGCTGCACGACGGATGAATTCAATTTTGCATATTCCACAGTTTCCTCTTCGGTCAGATCTAGTTCGCGAACGATGCGCTGATGCCAGTAGGAAGCCCAGCCTTCGTTCATGATTTTTGTCTCCATCTGTGGCCAGAAGTAGAGCATTTCGTCATGGAGCATCGTCATAATGTCACGCTGCCAATCCTCCAAAACAGTGGAATATTGCTGGATAAACCAGACCATATCTTTTTCTGGCTCAGGGGGAAAGCACGGTTTCCAGAGGTTGCTTCCTGTGGCCCGGTATTGCTTTTATCTAAATTCCATAATTCGTCATAAGGATTGGATGATTTCGAGCCGCCTGGAGGGGCGTCTTTGAGCTCCTTCATCTTAGCTTCCAGTAGGTGAGTTTTGCCCAGCTTGCGTGGCTGGATCAGACTGGGGTCTATATGCTCCTGGATAGCCAGCACTGAATCGATGAAGCTCTCCACAGCATCAGTTCCGTAAGTTACAGAATAACCGGCAATCCGATCTGCTGTAGCTGACATGCTCTCGACCATATCTCGGTTGGACATGGAGAAACGCATATTATTTTTGAAAAAATCACAGTGCGCTAGCACATGGGCAACGATCAGCTTATTCTGAATCAGTGAATTTCCATCCAGCAGGAAGGCATAACAAGGGTTGGAGTTAATAACGAGCTCGTATATTTTGCTCAGTCCGAAATCGTATTGGGATTTCATTTTATGAAAGGTTTTTCCAAAACTCCAGTGTCCAAATCGTGTAGGCATTCCATAAGCGCCGAATGTATAAATAATATCTGCGGGGCATATTTCATAACGCATGGGATAAAAATCTAAACCGAAGCCAGTGGCTATTTCCGTAATCTCGGCAATGGCCCGCTCTAGCGCATTAATTTCTTCGCTTGGCATGAATCTTTCTCTCCTTCCTACTCTGGGCACCGCCTGTATGGGGCAGAACCTATATGAAATGCGGATACCTGTATCGAAAAATGCTATTCATACTATGTATATGGGAGGAGGGGAGGCAATATGACGGGGAACTATCGTAGCCACCACCCAAACGTATTTATAAATAGATGATTCCTCATTCAGAAATTCGGCGAATTCTTCCTCGCAGTCACTGTATGTGGAAATTCCATCCTTGCGATCCTTCTGAGCTTGCTGAAGTTGAGACAGGACACCTTTATTGTTGAAAATGACTGAAGTCATTCGCTTCTTCTCCAACAAAGATAATACAAACGAAAAGTATAACAGCGAGAGAGATTTTCAAGGCATCTTGAAGTAAAGAAGAAACTATGGGGTGGAGAATTTATAGAATGGTTTCTATACTAGCCTAAAATGATATTTGTCAAACGGTTTACCGCCGTATGCAAAGTTTCTTTCCCCTCTACACAAGCCATTGCAACCCCGTAGATGCCCCAACTCCAAAATGTAGCCAGTAAATAATGTTCTTCCTTCACACCATGCTCTTTATCTAATAAAGCTTGAAGTGTTTCCGTCAATCGTTGTTTAATTTCATAGTCCATTTTCGATTTGAATTCTTCAAGAGCATGTTGACATTGTAAGGATAAATTTATTTGAGAACTCATAATAGCTTGGAGGGACATAATAATTGTTTGTTCATTGATGACTTCTTGTAAGGCTACTTCATTAAAAATTTCTTTCGTAAGAACTTCTCTTTGAATCACATCGATTAAATCGTATTTATCCACAAAATGATAGTAAAATGTTGAACGGTTAATCTCTGCTTCTTGTGTAATATCACTAATGGTAATATCACTAAAATCTTTTTGTTTAATCAGTCTCATAAAACCATTCATGATATTTTCTCTTGTTCGTTGAATCCGTGGATCTTGTTTTTTCATTTGTACCTTCCTTCTTAAAATACTAATACTTTTTGACACTTGTTGGATTAATGGGTGACCCCATTATAACAGAAAAAATCTTCGAAAAAAACACTTCATGGTCCATTTTTTGTATGGACTACGAAGTGCAGTATAAAGATAATAAACGATTAGAAGCTTTGTGCTAATTGCTTGGCACGCTCGATGCCTGCTGCTTTAATTTTCTCAGCATTATTTGGCATTTTAGCTTGACCTTCAATAAATAAACCTTCATATTCAGTAATACCCATGAAGTTCATAATATGTTTTAAATATCGGTCGCCTAGCTCTTCATCTGCTAAATGACCTTCTGAATAAAAATCACCGCGAGCTTGAATATGAAGCACTTTCTTATCATGAAGTAAGCCAACAGCACCAGTCTCCGTATATCTAAACGTCTTACCAGGTACAGCTACGGCATCGATGTATGTTTTCACAACGGATGGGAATGAGAAGTTCCACATCGGCGTTACGAATATCATTTTATCCGTTGCAATAAATTGATCGAGAATTTCGTTTAGGCGACTAACTTTCGCTAATTCCTCAGTTGAAAGAGTGTCAATTTGCTGTCCTGCACGAAGTTTCCCCCAACCACTCATAACATCTGCATCTAAATTTGGAATATCTTCTGTGAATAAATCCAATGTCACGATTTCATCCGTTGGGTTTGTCTCTTTATATGTTTCAATAAATGCCTTTCCTGCTGCCATACTAAACGAACGATTTTCGTCATTTGGATTTGCTGTAATAAATAATACCTTAGTGATAATAATCTCCTCTATTCTTTTATGTTTACAACAATTGTTGTTAAAGTTAGTATAAAACGATTAATCTACTAAACAAACCATCAATTTTATTGAATTGTTGCAAATCCAACACTCAGCTAGCATTGATTGAAATAGTTTTGGAAAAAGAGAAGCGGCCAATCGGACACAATCCACGAAGGGGATGAATCTGAAATAAAAAAGCTCTCCATAAACGATGCTTCATCGTTTGTAGAGAGCCTTTTTGCGTAAGCACCTTAGCTGACCGAAGCCCAGCCTTCGTTCATGATCTTCGTCTCCATCTGTGGGCAGAAGTAGAGCATTTCGTCATGGAGCATCGTCATAATGTCACGCTGCCAATCCTCCAAAACAGTGGAATATTGCTGGATAAACCAGACCATATCTTTTTCTGGCTCAGGGGGAAAGCACGGTTTCCAGAGGTTGCTTCCTGTGGCCCGGTATTGCTTTTATCTAAATTCTATAATTCGTCATAAGGATTGGATGATTTCGAGCCGCCTGGAGGGGCGTCTTTGAGCTCCTTCATCTTAGCTTCCAGTAGGTGAGTTTTGCCCAGCTTGCGTGGCTGGATCAGACTGGGGTCTATATGCTCCTGGATAGCCAGCACTGAATCGATGAAGCTCTCCACAGCATCAGTTCCGTAAGTTACAGAATAACCGGCAATCCGATCTGCTGTAGCTGACATGCTCTCGACCATATCTCGGTTGGACATGGAGAAACGCATATTATTTTTGAAAAAATCACAGTGCGCTAGCACATGGGCAACGATCAGCTTATTCTGAATCAGTGAATTTCCATCCAGCAGGAAGGCATAACAAGGGTTGGAGTTAATAACGAGCTCGTATATTTTGCTCAGTCCGAAATCGTATTGGGATTTCATTTTATGAAAGGTTTTTCCAAAACTCCAGTGTCCAAATCGTGTAGGCATTCCATAAGCGCCGAATGTATAAATAATATCTGCGGGGCATATTTCATAACGCATGGGATAAAAATCTAAACCGAAGCCAGTGGCTATTCCGTAATCTCGGCAATGGCCCGCTCTAGCGCATTAATTTCTTCGCTTGGTATGAATCTTTCTCTCCCTCCAGCTTGGGCTTATGCTGCAACCTATTCTGACAGGGCTGCAAAGGTTCCGCGACAACGTCCGGGACTATTCCATTTAAATATATGGGAGAGAAGATGAGTGTATGACGTTCTGAATTTCTGAGTGAAAATAATGTGATTTTGTATACATTATTGGAAGGAAGCACTAGCTTTTTTTGTATGCGAATTCTATCAACGGTATCCTTCTCGGTGAATTCGGACTCAGCTGACGTTATTTGCAAATTTCCAGCGTTTTGAGCAGGGTTTCGGACCCCACAGATGCTATCCCACAAAAAGAGGCTCATATGTGGTGCCTTTCTTACCAATAGCGGCAATGGGGTCCGTTAGCATACCAAAAGTGGAATAATACTGCGATTAGTGTCATCTGTGTCCGATAGGTGCTCAATAGGTGCCCAATAGGTGCTCCATATGTGTTCGAGGAGCAGTTCCATAGGTGCCCGATAGAAGCTCCACAAGTATCCGATTAGTACTCAATAAGTGTCCGAAAAGTGCTCCACAAGTGTCCAATTATTGCTTCACAAATTCCCAATTGCTCACCACACAAGCATAAGCAGTCGAGAGAACGTAACCTTCCCCAGAGTACCCAAACCCTCAGTACACAAACCTCCGTTGCGCCCAATAGCTGAATAGGAAGATTGAAGCCTCGGTCAGTAGCTTGGCGGCGACAAGCGGAATAATCAGCTTTTCATTATAGAAATAGAGTAGCCCATAGTTGAACAACAATACGAGGATCACCAGCGCAAAATATTTGGGAAGCGATGCCTGAATCTTGGAGCGTTTGCCGTCTGTGAAGACATATTTTCGGTTCATAGAATAGTTAAAGACAGAGCTGCACAATCTCGCGGCCGCGACGGACAGGAATAGGTTATGGCTGAGCCTCTGAAACAGGAATAAGAGTGTGAAGTCGAGCAGGGCTGACAGCAGCGAAGAAGTGCTGAACATCAGTATCGGCAGATAAATCCGGAAGGAGTCCATCAGAGGCCGGAAATGGGATGATTTATTATCGTCCAGATAGACGGTATCGATGTACTCTTCCGTAATGGTGTACCCCTCTTTATGGGCAGTCAGCAGCATGTTCATTTCATATTCAAACCGTTCGCCGGGAATCTGGCATAGCCAATCAAGCATTGATAGGGGGTAGCCGCGCAGACCAGTCTGTGTATCATAAATCTTAGTGCCTGTAGTTAAGGAAAAGACCGTCCGGGTTACCGAGTTGCCGAAGCGGCTGCGCAGAGGAATGGTTCCGGTGAACCGGCGGCTGCCGAGTACGATTCCCGGGGTAGTCTGGTTCCGCAGAGATTCAACGATTCGGTTAATATCATAAGGCAGATGTTGGCCGTCGCTATCCGCGCAGACTACATAATCCGGCAGACCAGTCCCCTGAATATACTGGAACCCTGTCTTCAGAGCACATCCTTTTCCGAGGTTGACTTCATGGGTTAGGACAGTGCAGCCGAATGCTTCTGCCATATCGAAGATTCCACGGTAGTGCGGGCCGCTGCCGTCATCCACAAGAACAATAGGTTCGAGCTGGAAATTATGCAGCTGTAAAATCAAATCGAGCAGTCGTTCATCTGGCTCATAGGCTGGGATCAGTATAGTCATGATGTTGCACCCTCCTTGATATAAAGAATGTCGCTGACGCCCCGCTCCTTGTTTTTGCCCTGCGGATTATTTACGACCCGTCCCATGAAGTACATAGTGGATGAACCACCGCCGTCCAGATTGTAGGCTTCTGTGGCGCCAAGGTCGGACATTACATCAGCTAGCTCAGTAAGGGTCATCCCACGGCTGTACCCTTCATTGCGCCCGTCAACTACGACAAACACATAATGGTTTGGTGCGATCATACCAACTGCGGTGCGGGGATTCGCGTTCTGGATGGAATGGTTGCCGAAGTTGGTATCGATTTTGACATTGCTGAAATCACTGGCAATCTCCCCGTCCTGAATCAGAATCGGACCAAAGGAAAGGGTATCGGTGGCCCCTTGCGCCAGAAGTTCAGAGGAAGAAATCTCTTCCTCGTTATAGGTTTGCATTGTCCCATCATCGAACAGCGCCATTGCATCCCGCACAGGATCATCACGATACACCGTGCCGTTACGGATTATCACTCCGTCATTGCGGAAGCCATAGTAATCACCATTGATGGCAAAAATCGCATAGTTCGCGGAAGCAATGTCCGAGGTATCCTCAGTGATGTTTGTTCCAAAGCTGTTGTCGGCAAAAGCAGTGCGCAGACTGCTCGCTTCCTTGAGGACGATATCAGCGACAAAATAAGTGATCTGGTCTGAACCGGAACCGGTCTGCACTTGGTCGATCTGGATCTGAATATCATCGCTGGAGTAATTCCAGTCGTCAGAGGTTGCGTTAACTTCGGCAGTTGTAACGGCTGTAGCTCCTGAGCTGCTAGTTGTAGCTGCATCATCCGCAACTACGACTTCGACATGTTCGATTAAGTAACGATCTGCCAGACTATATATCACTGTGCCGAGAAGCAGGAGGACAATGATCATCACGATCAGCAGCTTTCGTTTGAAGCTCCAGGCTTGCTTACTTCTCTTGTTCAACATTGAAGCATCACCTCATTTTGTAAGTTGTTAAGGCCATAATACCTGGGCTACCTTTAATGAAACTGAAATTAAAGCTGAAATAAAAACCGAAATAGTAAGAGCTCCGGGAAATTGGTATAATTTAACGAAGAGGTTTTCGACTACGGGGAGGTTTGGACATGCCACAGCGTGTGCTGCTGATTGAGGACGACGAAGCAATCAGTGAAATGGTCAGGTCTTATTTGGTAAAAGAAGGTTATGAGGTTGAAGCTGTATTTGACGGTGAAGTAGCGGAGAGAACATTTCGGACCGGTGGTCCATTTGATCTTGTACTGTTAGACCTTATGCTGCCGAAGCGTAGCGGGACTGACATTCTTCAGACTATTCGTGCGGAGAGTCTGGTTCCAGTGTTGATCATGTCCGCCAAAGACAGTGATGTAGATAAAGCGCTTGGGTTAGGCTTTGGGGCGGATGATTATATTACGAAGCCCTTTTCTATGATTGAGCTAGCGGCTAGGGTGAAGGCAGCGATCCGTCGTGCAGGTTATGCATCTCCCAGTATCCAAGTGGAAGATCAAGCTCCGGTGAAGCAAATGATCTCCATTGGCCGATTGACTGTAGATTTAGATAACTTCTCTGCGTTGAAGAACGGGGAAGAAGTAAAGCTAACGTCGAAGGAATTTCATATTCTTAAGCTGTTTGTGACGCATCCGGGCCGAGTATTTACCAAAGCGCAGATTTATGCGAGCGTATGGGAGGATGATTATTTCGGGGATGAGAACGTCATTAATGTACATATGAGAAGATTGCGTGAAAAAATAGAAGACGATCCCTCCCATCCCGAATACATTAAGACGTTATGGGGCATCGGGTATAAGCTGGGAGAACAGCTATAATGATAGCGGTGCTAGGTGTTGTCATTGTGCTCTTACTCGCCGTCATTGTGTGGCAATATCAGAATTCGCGTAAAGCTTCTAATGATTTGCGATATATGCATGACAAGTTAAGCAGCATTATGGAGGAAGGCTCACATGAAAGATTGCTGCTGTTCAGCGGTAATTTGGAGCTGCAGAGCGTGCTGATTGACCTGAACCGGCTGCTGGATATCAATCATAAAGGAAGCATTGAGCGCGTTAGGCTGGAGAAATCCATGCGTAATATGCTGTCTAATATTTCTCATGATCTTAAGACTCCGCTAACGGTTGTGCTTGGTTATATTGAGACCATTCAACAGGATGAGCATTTGCCGGCCGGGGAACGGGAACGAATGATGAAGATGATTCATCAAAAAGCCCATGAAGTGATCCAGCTGATGAACAAGTTTTTTGATTTGTCCAAGCTGGAGTCTGGGGATCGGGAAATTGCGCTTTCACGAGTTGAGGCAGGTGAAGTATGCAGACGCAACATCCTTTCTTTCTATGATATCCTCAGCGCTAAGGGCAGTGAGGTGGAGATTGAGATTCCGGATGAGGCTGTTTACTTCATGGGAAATGAAGAGGCTCTTGATCGAATATTGTCCAATCTGTTGTCGAACGCAATTTCTTATGGCGACGCTGGGAGCGTATTAGGATTAAGGCTCTATAGTGATGAGAACAAAGTATACATAGAGGTGTGGGACCGGGGAAAAGGCATCAGTGAAGTACACCAGGATAAAGTATTTGAGCGTCTGTATACGCTGGAAGATTCAAGAAATCGGGCTTATCAAGGCAGCGGTCTAGGTCTGACGATCACCAAAAGATTAACGGAGCAAATGAATGGAACGATTACACTGGTTAGTCAGCCGTATGTGAGAACGGTGTTTACCCTTACTTTTCGCAGATTACGCTTCTAAGGAATAGAATTGTGCGCAGCTTAAGATTTTCGTAAGAAACGAGTAATAAAAAAGAAAATTCTGCTGTGTACAATAAGAACTAAGGAAGACGAGACGAAAACAAAGGGGAGCGCGGAATTGACTACAATACTTCGGACAAGAAATTTAACGAAAACCTATCAAGGTAAAGAAGTCGTCAGCAATGTGAATATGAATATTAAGCAAGGTGAAATTTACGGGTTTCTTGGACCCAATGGTGCTGGCAAAACTACCGTGATGAAAATGGTCACGAACCTCGTTAAACCTACGAGTGGAGAAATTGAATTTTTTAATGAAAAAATGACTGAGCATTCTTACGAAATGCTGAAGCGGATGGGCTGCATCATTGAATATCCAGTGTTTTATGATAAATTGACAGCCAAAGAAAATCTGATTTTGCACGGAGAGTACATGGGCTATTATGATCCGCAAGCGATTGGTGAAGCGCTGGAGCTGGTAAAGCTCACAGGTGTCGATAAAAAGCCGGTGAAGCAATTTTCACTTGGGATGAAGCAACGTCTGGGTATTGCCAGAGCCTTCATGACGAAACCTGAGCTGCTCATTTTGGATGAGCCGATTAATGGGCTAGATCCTGTGGGAATCAAGGAGATGCGTGAAGTGTTCCGGATGCTTAGCCGTGAATATGGAATGACGTTACTTGTATCTAGTCATATTCTGGGGGAAATAGAGCAGATTGCTGATACGATCGGTGTGATCCGGCAGGGTGCTCTGGTAGAAGAAGTGGCGATGGATTCCATTCGTGGCCAAAATACTGAATATATCGAAGTGGTTACGAATGAGATTAATAAAGCAGTGTATGTGTTGGAGCATAAGCTTGGGCTTAATAATTTCAAAGTGCTGGACCATATTACAGTTAGAATATATGACGGTGGAATCTCACAACGTGATCTGAATAAGGCGTTAGTGCTAGCAGATGTGGAAATTGAAAGTATCAGCAAAAAACAACATACGCTGGAAGATCATTTTCTGCAATTGATTGGGGGTGAAGGCATTGCTTAAATTAATATCTTTGGAAATTCGGAAGAATAAGCTAAAAACGCTTCTTACAGGTGCAGCAATCGTCAATCTTGCGATTCTTGCGTTTATGATTATGGTTTTATTCGTTGATCAAAATGAGAGCGAACCGTCATTTGCTTCTTATGCAGAGTTGTTTGAGGGCGTGTTCGTTTTTGTAAAGGCTGCTTATATTATTTTCGCTTCGGTTATTATTAGCAAGCTGGTGATTGATGAGTATAAGAACAACACCATTACTCTTCTCTTCATGTATCCTATCTCACGTAAAAAGCTGATGACTGCGAAAATATTGATAGTGTTCGCCTTCACATTTGTTGCCATAATCGTGGCAGACATTGTAGTCGGCGCTATCCTAATAGGATTCAATTCCTTTGCAGGGCTTATTCCGGGTGAACTGACCCTTCATGTAATCACTTCAGAGCTGATTAAGTTAGGCGCAAACGCTTTTTACGCAGCGGGTATTGCTCTAATCCCATTGTACTTTGGAATGAAGAAAAAATCGGTCCCTGCCACCATCGTCTCAGCTGTGTTAGTTACCTCCTTAATTTCTGGGGGATTTGATCAAGCTCGCTTAGGTAATTTAGCGGCGGTGTCGATCTCACTTGGATTGCTAGGAGCAGGTATTGCCTATATGGCTATTCGCAACATTGAACATAAAGATATAGCCTAATAGATTCGGAATTCACCCCCTTTTATAACCCTTTTGTAACGATGAAAAAGCATCGTGATTGGGGTTATAAAGGGGGGATTTGACGTTTATCTACGACTGATTTCCGTAATTTTGATATAATAGATATGAAATATATTTTAAATTTTAGATGAACATTGCTCGTTTAGGGGTAATGATAATGGATGAGAGAGCCTGAGGGGATGTGAACTGTGGATAAAGACTGGACGTCCATTCTGAGACGGTTGCTTTCGGAAGAGAGCGCTTATAAATCGTTATATGACCAACATCCTGATTTGATATTCGTTCTGGATAGACAAGGTCGCTGCGTAGGAACCAACCGAACTTTTCATCTAGGCTTGAGCGCAGAAGCGAAGTTGCAAAATACAAGTCCGATATCAGCAAAGAGAAAAAATCTTGGCAATATTGCTAGTTTTGAGGCTGCTCTGCAGGGGAACTCCTCAAGCTTTGAGCTACAAGATTTAGAGAATCCCAAAAAAGGCTCGGATTGCGTAGGCGTTAAACTTTTACCCATCAGAACGGAAGAAGGGATCGCCGGGGTATTCGCGATTACCCAAGTGGCTAACGGAAGCGCTCTTTTACATGCGGAATTGTTACAAGACTGGCTAGATGAATTAGCGGACACCTTAGATACTGAATTACCTATCACGGGCGAAGTGGAGATAAGCTCCAAAGATAGCTCAATAGTAGCTGTGAAGGATAAACAATCGAGCCTCATTCTGAATTCCGTCTCCGCGGGAATCTTTGTGCTGGATACAACGGGGCGTGCTCTATTTATTAATCGTGAGGCAGCGGATATGTTAGGCTACCAACCAACAGAATTGATGGGTTTGAAGCTTATGGATTATATCCATCATATCCAAGGTGATGGTTCGCGTTATTCGACACCTGATTGCCAGATTAGTCTTACGATAGAGGATGGAGTCATCCGCAAGAAAGATGATGAGATCTTCTGGCGTAAGGATGGCACCAGTTTTTTTGTTAATTATCGGGTAGCACCTCTTATTGATGAAGGGCTGATCGCAGGTGCGGTTATTGCCTTCAGTGATATTACGAATGAGCGAGAAATCATTCGTGCGAAAGAATCAGCAGAGCAGGCAGCGCAAGCCAAATCTGATTTCTTAATGATGATGAGCCATGAAATTCGGACGCCGATGAACGGGATGATCGGAATGGCTGATCTATTGTTGGATACTGAACTTGGAGAAGAGCAGCGAGGTTATGCCGAGATTTTACGCAGCAGTAGTTATACGTTATTACAGATCTTGAATGATATTCTTGATTTCAGCAAAATGGAAGCAGGTAAAATGTCACTGCAATCCGAGAAGTTTGATCTCCGCGAGATGATCTCAGACGTCATTGATTTATTTGCACCGAAAGCGGAAGAGAAGAAGCTGGCATTACGTTGGTGGATGGATACTAGCGTTCCAACCATAATCATTGCTGATCCGATCCGCTTGCGGCAGATTGTCGTGAATCTGGTAGGCAATGCGCTGAAATTCACGGAACGTGGGAGCGTGACCCTATCGGTGAAGAACATTCCACTATCTGATGAACAAGAATTTTTGTTGGAATTTTCAGTGCGGGATACAGGTGTAGGAATTGCCGGTAACAAACTCAATCTATTGTTTCAATCTTTCTCACAGCTGCATCCGTCCATAAACCGTAAATATGGAGGCACAGGCTTGGGACTGGCGATTTGCAAGCAGCTTGTGGAGCTGATGGGTGGGACGATCTTTGTAGAAAGTGAAGAGAATCACGGTTCTACGTTTCGTTTTATGTTGCCTTGCAGAGCAGAAGATATAGAGCTGGAAGTAACTTCAAACTAGGGGGGTTACACACAAATCTCCGGTCCATTTGCTTAAGAAGCAATGGCCGGAGATTTGTGTGTTATTAGTCCTGAAGCATATACATGAGACCTACAGTATGCGGCCCACAATGGCTGCCAATTACACAACCCGCATGGAGGATTGCTATTTCATTAACTTGAGTTTTCTCTCGTAGTGCTGCCTCCAGATAGAGCGCATCTTCTTCCGCCAAGGTATGGACCACGATGAGTAACTCATTATCCATTCGATCGACATGAACCAAAGCGTTCTGGAGCATTTGTTCCACAGCTTTTTCTTTTTTGCCACGGATTTTGCTGGTAGGTATGATGCTTCCATCTACCAGTCTAAGAACAGGACGGATTTTGAGCAGACTACCGATGAAGTTCTGCATGCCTGAACAGCGTCCACCCATATATAAGTAATCTAGCGTATCCACAACGAATTCAGTTTCCACAAGGCTGCGGCTGTGCTCCAGCATGGCTGCAATCTCTACGGCAGAGTGGCCCTTTTCAGCAGCTCTGACAGCCTTCATAACAAGGAGGGCAATGCCTCCGCACAAGGTTTGTGAATCTATAACCTGTACGCGTCCCTCAGGAAATTCCCCGGCAGCCAAAAGTGCATTCTGATATGTAGAGGATAGTGAGGAGGAGAGACTGATATATACAATATCTTGTCCGCTGCTAATCACGGGTTGAAATGCAGCAATGAAATCTGCTGGCGAAGGTGCTGCCGTTTTCGGCAATACTCCACTAGCGGCTACACGGCGATACACTTCCTCGGGTGTAATATCTTCACCATCTTTGTAGGTACCTTCTTCAAATACAACATAAAGAGGAACGATGCCGATGTCATAAGTATCCTTCCAGTTTTGAGGTAAATCGGAAGTGCTGTCTGAAAATATTTTTACAGTAGACATGAAATTCTCCTTCACCGATAATTCGGATGACAATAATCAATAATCATTATAGAACTACATAATCTATTTATTATACCAAGACTATGCCAATTCTCAAAATGAAATAGTAGGCAATCACAAGAAAAAAGACTATCGGGATTTCGATAGTCTTTTTAGTTCTATTCTTTTTTCGTAACAGGGATCCATATCTCACAGCGATAGTCCTCTGCGTCTGGTCTCCCTGGAAGATATAGCTCAAACTCAGGTCCGCCTGTGTGCTCGTAGCCTGTGGAAGGGAACCACTCCTGGAAAATGCGTGCCCATACCTGCTGGATCGCATCAGGCATCGGCCCTACTGAGGTGAACACAGCCCAACTTGCAGCTGGGATTGTTGTAGAAGCAAAGCCCTGTGCATCAGTCTCTGGAGTAGCTTCGACAGCGATCCAATAGGAGAAGGTTTCTTTATCATGGTTCATGTCAGAGCAGATGCCTAATAAATCCTTATCTTCACCGAGCTCAATCAGCTTATCCGACGTACCATTTTCATTAGCTTCTATCCACAACTGAGGGATGCGGCGCAGATTCTCCCCATCCTTCGTTGTCATTTCCTCTACTAGTCCGATAACATTAAAAGCGTCTCTTTTCTCAATTCTGTAGTCCATTTCTTTATCTCCCTTCAGTGATAGATGGAAGGAGAGTCTAGGGAAAGCCTTGAGCTGTACCCCTGACTCCCGCGCAGCAGAAGGAGTAATTCCATGTGCCTTGCGGAATGCTTTGGCAAACGACTCGGGCGAGTCATATCCGTATTTCAGTGCAACATCCAGCACTTTAACTTTAGAAATAGCAAGCTCCTGTGCAGCCAGAGTTAATCTGCGCTTACGGATATAGTCTTTAATAGATACTCCGGTAAGCATATTGAACATGCGCTGGAAATGAAAGGGGGAGGAGTAAGCAACCTTGGCGATTTCATCAATGGTCACAGATTCCTCCATCTTGCTCTCCATATAATCTAAAGCTTCTTTCATGCGGATAAGCCATTCCAAGTCCGTCATCTCCCTTTAAGTTCATACTATCAGGCTGCATTTGCAAAATCCTGTTATTCCGTGCTCTCTAATGACAGGTAGCAGGCAGAAGGATAATCTCATAAAAAATCATCCTAAATAGTATAACTCAGGAAGATAGACAAAGTTAGTCTTTCAATCGATACACTCTTGCTTCATAAGGTCGTAATAATTCCCGTGTGGGTGCATCATCAGGGTAATTTCCAATAATAAGTTCCGTAGCCTTACTTAGCTCTGCGGAAAGATCAACAGTCTGTGGAACCTCATTGAAATTGAGCAGCACTAGCCACTTCTCGTCATCCAGAGTACGCGTATAGGCATAAATATCCTCATGCTCTGGCAAAAGTAGCTTGTATTCGCCATAAGCCATGATCGGATTTTTTTTGCGCAAAGCAAGCAGCCTTTGGTAATAATAGAAGATGGAATCCGAATCCGCCAGGGCCTGCTCCACGTTAATTTCCTTGTAGTTCGGATTAACTTTGAGCCACGGCTCCCCTTCAGTAAAGCCGGCATTCGCAGAATCATCCCATTGCATCGGAGTGCGCGCATTATCACGGCCTTTGATATGAATAGCGTTTAGCACGCTGTTAGGATCAGCGCCGCCTTCGGTAACCTTTTCGCGATACATATTGAGGATTTCAATGTCTTTATAATGTTCAATGGCTGTGAACTTTACATTAGTCATCCCGATTTCTTCGCCTTGATAAATATAGGGTGTCCCTTTCAGCGTGTGCAGTAAGGTAGCGAGCATTTTGGCAGAGATCACACGATACTTACCGTCATCCCCGAATCTTGAGACCATACGTGGCTGGTCATGATTGTTAAGATAAAGACTATTCCAACCCTTATCCGCCAGACCCACTTGCCATTTATGAAGAATATCGCGCAGCTTCGACAACGTCCACGGGGCTACGTCCCATTTGCCGTCAGGACCCGAGTCCACATCCATATGCTCGAATTGGAATACCATTTGCAGCTCTTTGCGTTCCTCGTCCGTGTAAAGGATGGCATCTTCAACTGTAGCGCCAGGAGTCTCGCCGACAGTCATAATGTTATAGTTGGATAACACTTTGTCATTCATTTCATGTAAAAACTCATGAACACGTGGTCCATTCATATAATATTCGCCGCCCCAAGCAAGTTCCCCGGGAGCAAGGCCGTCTCTATGAGAGGAAGGGAGACCTTCCACTTTGGAAATCATATTGATTACATCCATTCGTAGACCATCCACACCCTTGTCGAGCCAGAAGGTGATCATCTTGTATAACTCCTCACGCAGCTGCGGATTCTCCCAGTTGAGATCCGGTTGCTTGCGCGAAAACAGATGCAGATAGTATTCACCAGTGGTTTCATCCAGTTCCCAAGCCGGGCCGCTGAATACAGAACTCCAATTGTTGGGGCGCTCACCATCTGGTCCACCCGGACGCCAAATGTAGTAATCGCGATATGGATTATCTTTTGAAGAACGGGATTCTACGAACCAAGGATGCTCATCTGAGGAATGATTGATTACAAGGTCCATCATTAGTTTTATGCCACGGGCGTGCAATCCAGTCAGTAATTCTTCCCAATCCTGCAATGTGCCGAACTCATCCATAATATCTTGATAATCGCTGATGTCATAACCGTTATCGTCATTTGGCGATTTATATACAGGTGACAGCCAAACTACGTCGACACCTAGCTTTTGCAAATAATCCAGACGTGAAATGATTCCTTGCAGATCTCCAATCCCGTCACCATTGCTATCTTGAAAGCTGCGGGGATAGATTTGGTAGACAACGGCTTCTTTCCAAAAGGTTCTGTTCATTCAAAATCACTCCTTATATAAGTTATCTTCCTAAAAAATAAAGAGACCCCAAAAGCATTAAGCTTCAAGGGTCTCTTGGGTGTAAGTTTTATACTGTGACGGAATTGCTATCAGCAGTGATGCTGCTTAGTCCGTTTACGGTATATTCTTTGTCGTAGATAGTAATAGAAGCAGGGATATCAGTTTCATTCGTAACAGTAACTTGTGCATCCGTAACGCTTACTTTCAGACGGGAGCCGCGGAACATGATTTTAAAAGAGTAAGCGGTCCAGTGACCTGGGTTAGATGGGCTTAGTGTCAATCTGCCGTCATGCACGCGGAGTCCGCCGAAACCATGTACGATTGACATCCAAGTACCAGCCATGCTAGTGCTGTGCAAGCCGTCTTCTGTATCATTGTTATAGTTATCAAGATCCAGTCTTGAAGTACGCAAGTACATTTCATAGGCCTTATCCTTATATCCCAGCTCACTGGCTAGAATGGAGTGGATACAAGGGGAAAGGGAGGACTCATGAACAGTGATCGGTTCATAAAAGTCGAAGTTACGTTTTTTGGTATCGAGATCGTAACGGTCACCCAGGAAATATAATCCCTGCAGAACGTCTGCTTGTTTAATGAAGCAAGAACGCAGGATACGGTCCCATGACCATTTTTGGTTAAGTGGCAGATGCTCACGTTCCAGATCTTTGACTTGAATGATCTCTTTGTCCAGGAAGCCATCTTGTTGTAAGAAGATACCCAGCTCTTCATCCGCAGGATAATACATCTTAGCAATGATGTCTTTCCATTTTGTAGTTTCGCTCTCTTGCAGCCCTAGTTTGTCAACTAGCTCAGCATAACGAGTAGGCTCATTTTCTTGCAAGTATGCCAGTGCTTCCATGGTATATTCCATAGTCCACGAAGCCATACGGTTCGTATACCAGTTATTATTAACGTTATTCTCATATTCATTCGGGCCCGTTACGCCGAGCATTACGTATTTGTCTTTGCGTGATGCATAGTGAACACGTTCTTCCCAGAAGCGGGAGATTTCCACGAGAACCTCAAGGCCATATTGTCCCAGATAAGCTTTGTCTCCGGTGTAGTTCACATAGTTGTAAATGGCGTAGGCAATGGCACCATTCCGGTGAATTTCTTCAAATGTAATTTCCCACTCGTTGTGGCATTCTTCACCGTTCATCGTAACCATTGGGTATAGCGCACCTTTTTTGAATCCAAGCTTACGGGCATTTTCTTTAGCTTTCTCTAAGTGCTTGTAACGGTAGATCAACAAATTGCGGGCAATGGAGGAGTCCGCCGTACTGAGATAGAAGGGAACGCAATACGCCTCTGTATCCCAGTAAGTGCTGCCGCCGTATTTTTCACCGGTAAAACCTTTCGGGCCAATGTTCAGGCGGTCATCTTCACCATTATAGGTTTGATTGAGTTGGAAAATATTAAAGCGAATCGCTTGCTGAGCCGAAACGTCACCTTCAATGATGATGTCGCTTTCTTTCCATTTTTCTCTCCAAGCTTCAATTTGTTCGGTCAAAAGAGTTACAAATCCGGCTTCCTTAGCAGCTTGCAGAGCAGTTTGGGCGGCGTCGACCAATTGTCCCAGACCGTGATTCCGAGAAGTAACATTGGCTACATATTTATAAATGACGATTTGATTGCCCGCTTGTGCGGTTACGTCCAGTTTGCAGGCTACATATTTCTCTTGTTCGATCGCTTCTGCTTCGGCAGTTACCTTCTCACCATTGACAAGGATATCAAAAGCCATAGCAGAGGTGACATGGAAGTCGAGTTTCTTAGTCTTAAGAGTGAGATGTCCATGATCAGGTCCCGCTTGTTTCTCAACTTCATTCCAGAATTTCTCGTCATAGTTGGAATCCTTGTTCTTCACATCACCATCAAGATAAGGAGTAATCGTAATCTTGCCTGAGAAATTAACAGGAATGATGGAATAGCGAATCGCGCCGATTTCTTGACGAGTCATGCTTACGAACCGGATACTTTCTACTTTAACTTCCTTACCATCTTCGAGAGTGGCAGTGAAGCTACGGGAGAGCGTTCCTTCTTTCATATTAAGTACACGGCGGAATTCGGAAACGGTGCACTTTGCCAGATCAAGGGGGGTACCCTCGATATCAATGTTGATACCGATCCAGTTCGTGCTGTTAAGTACTTTGGCAAAATATTCAGGATAGCCGTTTTTCCACCAGCCGACACGTGTTTTGTCAGGGTAGTAGACGCCCGCCATGTAGCTGCCTTGCAGGCTGTTGCCGCTATATTGCTCTTCGAAATTGGCCCGGCCACCCATAAATCCGTTACCAAGACTAAATACGCTTTCAGAAATTTCTTGCGTCTGTGGATCAAAGGATTCCTCAATAATGGACCATTCATCAATTGTTAAATATTGTTTCACGATAACCGCTCCTTTAAATATGTTAGGGGGATATATAAAATGAACAAATCTTTTGTTAAACTTCCGGTGATATAAAAGTGACTGCGATGAATCTTTGGACTTTCGATCGCTGTTATAATCAGATTTCTATATTTAAACCACATTTTGCAGATGAAATCTGATTATAAAGGCGAACGCTATGCTTCTACAGTTTCAAAATTCCTCTCCGTCACTTCATCACCAGAAAGTTAACGATTAATTATTAGTTCATTTAATCTCTGGTAGGAATGTCCATAACAACTCAAATCAGTACTATTTGAGTTCATTATGTTCACTATATTTATGCAAAAGATTCTTTGAGCATGGACACACTCATATGAGCGAGCGATGGAACCACAATATTCGCTGCACTGAGGGTTTCCGGCGAACCAATGCCAATACTGAACATACCGGCCCGGGTAGCAGCCTCAATTCCCGCTTCCGCATCTTCGAAGACTACACAATGTTCAGGTGCGGCATCCAGTGCTTTGGCTCCTAACAGGAACACTTCCGGATCTGGTTTAGCAGCACTAGTATGAGTTCCATCGATGATTGCATCAAAGTAAGGGGTTAATCCGGTATTATTCAAGATCGTCATAGCGTTTTTACTGGCAGAACCGAGAGCGACTTTGATGCCATT
The DNA here is from genome assembly GCF_038593035.1 of Paenibacillus sp. FSL R10-2778. NCBI lineage: Bacteria > Bacillati > Bacillota > Bacilli > Caryophanales > Paenibacillaceae > Paenibacillus > Paenibacillus sp. FSL R10-2778. The sequence goes on from NZ_CP151956.1 coordinate 1,982,576, forward strand.
CGTACGGCACTCTTTTAGGAAATCAAGCGCACCTGGCAGAATCTCAGAACTGTCCATTTTCGCAATATATTCGACATAACGATTATTTTTCTGTTCCGCAAGCTTAGCTTTCTCTTCTTCAGCAATCGTTAGTCCACCGATTTCCAGCAAAATATTTAGTGAAGCCGTTCTGCTGACTCCCTTAAGGCGTTCGTTATCTTGTTCTGTGAAAAGAAACCCCAGTCCATCTGCAAGCTCTTTCCAAGCGATATAATGGTATTTGGCTGTATCGACGATTACTCCGTCCAAGTCGAACAAGCAGGCTTTAATTTCCGACATTGTAGTACCTCCTAAAAGTTTTGACAGCGTCGTGATCCAGCGGATGCCGTATTAGAATCTTATTAAACCGTTTAAACTTTGATTAAGATGTGTAAGTTTATCCTAACCTAAGATCCTAGAAATCACCCATAAAGAACTGGATCATTAAGTATTGTATGATTTAGCGCAAACGTTTGTACAGATTTTCAAAAAATAAATGAAGCGATTAAACGCTTCACTTATTCATTCGGTTTTATGCTTTGCCTGAGCGTGCATGGATGACTCTCTCACGATCAGACGATGGGGAATGACAAATCGGTTGGTATGACCTGAACCGTTATCCGGACTCTTGATATTTTGGATAAGTACTTGTGATGCGGTGTAGCCAAGATGATAAATTCCTATATCAATACTGCTGATCGGAGGACTAGATAATTCAGATAATGGAATATTGTTAAAGCTTACAATGGCGAGATCGTCTGGAACCTTGTATTTCAGTTCATTCAACCCGCGCAAAATTCCGAACGATACCATGTCATCCACCGCTACCAGCGCAGTGGGTCGATTCGGCAAATTCATGAAAAAGGACATCGCTCTATAGCCGCTATCCTGTAGAAATTCACCCTCTACAATCCATTCATCCCGCATTTCTAAACCGCTATTCTGCAATGCTTTACGATATCCGGCGAGACGGTCACGAGAAACGATTAGATTAGGTGGTCCACTTACGAAGCCAATACGTTTATGCCCCATGGAAATGAGGTGGTTCGTAGCATCATATGCTGCCATCACATTATCATTATCGACTGATAAAATATTCTCATATTTATCACTCCGGCCAACAAGCACGAATGGATAATCGTTGCTCTCTAGAAAATCAATAACGGCATCATCCGTACGAGAGTAAAGCAGAATAACGCCGTCAACACGGCGACCCTTCAGAAGTCGTGAAACGGCTTCCAGTTCTTCTTTCTCGTTCGCTCCGGAGCTTATCAGCACATCATAACCGGAACGGCTGGCTTGTGTAACGATCCCGCGAATTAATTCCATAAAAAATAGATTAGAGAACAGCTCTTCAGCAGGTTTAGGAAGACTGAAGCAGATGCTGTTAGTAGTTTTCGACACCAAGCTCTTAGCCATCATGTTAGGGGTATAGCCCATATCCTCCATAATAGCTTTAACTTTGCGGGAAGTTTCCAGGCTGATTCTGGGATGGTTGGACAATACCCGGGATACCGTGGAGGGAGATACTCCCGCTTTCTTGGCCACATCCTTAATGGTAACTGTCATTGAAACCTCCTTATGGAACCGTTTGCTTTACACAGTAATATTAATCTAAGAGTTCTAAATTGTAAATAGATAAAGTCATTCAAAAGGAGGAAATTGCTACTTTTGGAAGGAACACAAGAAATTTCAATGCAATATTGTTGCTTTTCACCAAAAAAGTATGAATGATTCGGGAATTTTGATCTTAATATGTATAAATGCGGTCTGAATTTTGTGAAAAGAGCATTCGCTGAATGCAAACGTATGGCTTAAAGGATGCAAGAACTTAGCTGAAAGGAAGGGAAGAACAAGTTTCGTTTTTATTGCGGCTTTAAATTGAGCTTTTATTTTAGAAAATACTGGTTGACAATACCGTAAATTCGGCATTAGTATGTAAATCAAAATACAGCAAGCGTTTTCATTGGGTATTTTTAGGTTGTAATCAGTTGCACTAACGATCGGGTTTTATGGACTAGTGTTTGTGCATAGCTTTTTGCAAACGATTGCACTAATTTCGACATGATGTATCAAGCTTTTACTTTGATAGAAGGATGGTGACAGCGTTGAATTGGCTTGACGAGCCCTACATATAGACCTTCTTCACCTTCAGAAGGAATTCGCATGATTTATAATCTCATAAATTGGTGGGGTTTGTAAAATCATGTATCCGCTTGCAAAAAGGAATTCATAATTATGGGAGGTTTTGCAAAAATGAAAATAAGTTTATGGGGGAAGAGGGCATTTGCGATCTTTATGATCATTGCTCTCGTGTTCTCTGGTCTTGGACTACATCCTGTTAATGTTACAGCAGCAACGACGAAGGTTGTGTTGGTCGGGGATCTGCAGTCTAAATTTACATCGACAGATGCGGAAACGCCGGGTAAGGATTGGGATGAGACATCGGTAGTTACCCAAATGACCTATTCAGATAATGGCCTATATTCTTTTACAGGCACTCTGCCAGCAGGAGAATATAACTACAAGGTTACTCTAAATGATTTATGGGATGAGAATTATGGATTCACAAGTTACACCAATCCTCAGGGGAGCAATGATGGGGAGAATATCCATATCAAGCTAGAAACAGAGACTGCCGTGACCTTTTATTATAATGACTTAACTCATAAAATAGCCGATTCCACGTATTACACACCGATTGCTTCCGCTAAATTACCAAGATTGACAGGAAACCTGCCGGCAGAAGCACTTACCACATTATCTGATCCTGATTTTGATGATGTTTACAGTACGGTGGCTACCCTTCCTAAGGGAGATTACACCTACCAAGTTTCTGTTCCAGGAGACGGTGAAGCCGGGGATCAATTGTATCCCGAAACTGCTAATAATCTGAGTCTTCCTTCCGATCTGCCGGTTACCTTTAAATTTAATCCACTGGATGGCAGTGTGACAGCTGAATATAAAATTCCTTCTGAACCTGTTGAGGTTACCCCTGTTCCGGCTGGACACATCCGTATTCACTACAATCGGACAGCTGGTGACTATGAGAATCAGGGATTATGGACATGGGATGATGTTCAATCCCCTTCGGCAAATTGGCCAACAGGTGCAACTTCATTTCCTGAAGGACAAATCGATTCTTATGGTGCTTATGTTGACGTGCCAGTGAAGGATGGGGCCAAGAAAATTTCGTTCCTTGTGGTAAACCGAGTCACTCAGGCTAAGGATGAAGGCGATAAACTCTTTGCCATTAACACGCCTGAGACGAATGAAATTTGGATCAAGCAAGGGTCAAATGATGTAACACCGTATGAACCAGTTGCACTTGCTCCTAATACAGTGCGAATTCACTATACCAGAGCTGATACAAATCATGATCAATACGGACTGTGGCTGTGGGATGACGTCGTAGCCCCATCCGAAAATTGGCCGTCTGGTGCCACTCCTTTTGTGGCAGATCAAACAGATCGTTATGGTGCATATGTTGATGTTCCGCTTATTGAGAACGCGAAGAAAATTGGCTTTATTGTGATGAAACCTTCGAACGGTGATAAGGACGGTGACAATAAAACCTTTAGCCTGCTGGATCGATACAATCAGCTATGGGTTAAAGAAGGAGACAACAATGTTTATGTTTCTCCGTTTGGAGAGACACCAATTGGCTTAGTATCCGCAGAGGTGTTGTCGACGAGCAAAATCCTTCTCGGCTTCACACTGACTGACGGTTTGGATCCAGCAGCCTTAAAGTCAGCAATTACAGTTAAGGATAAAGAGGGTGCTGCAGTCCCGATTTCTGCTGTAACCCTTACAAGCAAAACTTCAATCGAAGTGGATACAGAAGCTTTTGATTTGGAAAAAGTTCCGCTTAGCGTTACCTATTCAGGTAAAACAGTCTCCGCCGCAAGTGGCTGGAGAATGCTTGATGAAATGTACAATTATACAGGAGACGATCTTGGAGCTACGTATAATGCTGACAAAACAGCCACATTGAAATTATGGGCACCTAAAGCAAGCGGAGTCGTTGTAAATCTTTACGATAAGAATGACTCTAACGTGCAAGTGGGTAGTGTTGCTTTAACACTCGGCGAGCAAGGGGTTTGGTCAGTCCAGCTGAAGCCAGCTGATTTGACAGGCACAACGGCAACAGATGTAAGGGGTTTCTTTTATCAATACGAAGTAACGAATGACGGTGTAACCCATAAGGTCCTTGATCCTTATGCTAAATCAATGGCGGTATTCACTGTGGATACCACAGGTGCTGCTGGTGCCGGCGGGGATACAGTGGGCAAAGCGGCTATCGTTGATTTAAGCCAGACGAACCCTGATACCTTTGGGTATGCTGATATAAAAGGCTACGAAAAACGTGAGGACGCCATCATCTACGAAGTCCACGTGAGAGATTTTACATCAGATGTATCGATCGAGGATAGTCTGAGTGGGGAAAGATGGGGTTCTTATAGCGCTTTTGAAAAGAAACTTGATTATATTAAATCTCTTGGTGTAACGCATGTTCAGTTGCTTCCTGTGATGGCTTGGTATTACGGGGATGAGACGAAGATGGGGACTAGAGAGCCAGAGTATTCCGCAAAAAACAATGAATACAACTGGGGGTATGATCCTCACAGCTATTTCTCTCCGGACGGGGCTTATTCACAGAATCCTGCCGATCCAGAAGAGCGGATTAAAGAATTAAAAGGTTTGATTGATGCCGTGCATGAAGCTGGAATGGGTGTCGTTCTGGACGTAGTGTATACTCACATGGCTAAAAAAGAATTTTTAAACGACATCGTACCTAATTATTATGCCTTCCAAGATGCAAACGGCAACTTTATCGGGGGGTTCGGCAACAATTTAGCCACCAACCATAAAATGGCTGAGAAGCTGATGGTTGATTCGGTAAAATACTGGTTTGAAGAGTATAAGATCGATGGAATGCGCTGGGATATGATGGGCGATGCGACAGCTGATGCTGTTCAGCATGCTTATGATGCCGCGGCAGCAGTGAATCCGAAGGCACTCTTTATTGGTGAAGGCTGGAGAACATTCGGCGGCGCTGCGGCTGATCCTTCTCTCGCTGGGCAAGGTGCAGATCAGGATTGGATGGACAAAACGGATAGTGTCGGTGTTTTCTCCGATGAATTCCGTAATGAATTGAAGTCTGGTTATGGTTCCGAAGGTCAGCCTAGATTTATTACCGGTGGAGCACGTCCGATCGCTACAATCCTGGACAATATCAAAGCTCAACCTTCGAATACACCAGCAGATGATCCGGGTGATATCGTCCCATATATCGAAGCTCATGATAATCTGACACTTCATGATGTCATAGCACAATCGATCAAGAAGGATCCGGATATTGCTGAGAATGAGCTTGAAATTCAGCAGCGGATCAGATTAGGAAATATGCTCGTATTAACTTCTCAAGGTACAGCCTTCATCCATGCCGGTCAGGAATATGGGCGGACTAAGCAGTGGAAGGGCACAACGGATCCTGAAGATAAATTCACAGAGATGTTCGACAATAACAACCAATCGTTTGGCTATTTCATTCATGATTCTTACGATTCATCGGATGCAGTTAACATGTTTGATTGGACCAAAGCAACGGATGAATCTAAGTTCCCAGTACAGAACACGACAAGAAAATATACGTCGGGTCTGATGGAGCTAAGAAAATCAACGGATGCCTTCCGATTGGGCGATAAGGATTTGGTTGACTCTAACATTAACCTGATCCCTGCTCCAGAAATGAAGGATAACGATCTTGTCATCGGTTATTCCAACAAAGCAACAGATGGTACTGGCATCTATTATGTCTTCATGAATGGTGACAGCACAACTAGAAAGCTGACCTTATCTGAGGATTTGACGGGTGGTCAAGTGCTTGTGGACAACGATGAAGCTGGTGTTACAGCGATACCGGCTGCGCAGCAGACAGGTTTTATTTTGACAGCAAATTCAATTACATTAGAGCCTTTGACGGCTGTGATTATTCAAAAGGAAGCTGCACCAGTTACGCTGACCTCTTTGGAAACAGATAGTGCAAGCTACACGCTGGCAGCAGGAAATACGCATCAAACCGCTGTTTTTGCGAAATATGATGACAATAGCAGAAGTAATGTTACTAAGAAGGCTACTTACCTTTCCAATAAACCTGAAGTGGCTACAGTAACTGATAAAGGTCTAGTCAAAGCGGTTGGGCTAGGAACGGCAACCCTTACTATCTCTTATGAGGGTGTTTCCACAACCATCACCGTTAAAGTTACTGACAAACGTTATGTTCAATTCACTTATACCCGTAGCGATAAGGACTATAAGGATTGGAATATCTGGGTTTGGAACACCGGAGCTAAAAATGACCAGATTGATTTCACAACCTTTAAGAATGGCACAGCGAGCGTTCTGATTGAGGTTGCGGAGAATGCAACAAGCGTTGGATTTGTCCTGCGCAAAGGTACGGATTGGAACACGGGAAAACAAGACTACCCGGACGATCGTGTCATACCGTTGACCCCTGGTGAACCGTTCACTAAGGTATATGTAACCAGTATGGTTAAAGAGCTTGATATCAAACCAAGTATTAGCGGCCCTATTTTAAAAGATGGAACGATTACTTTCAGATACCGCGACGACGCTTTGTTCCGTAATGGAAATATGGACGCAATAACAGCTGCTAAAGTAAAAGTGAACGGCACTTCGTATCCAATGATCTATGATCCGGCTAACGAGTGGTTCACTTATACACTGGCTGATTTAAAAGAAGGTATGTATAAATATACTTTCTTGATTACTAAAGATGGCGTCACTACCGAAATTACAGATCCAAAGAATACGGTGAATGATGAATCTGTTATTGATTATCATCAACCTGTCGTTACGATTACGGCATCCGTAAGTCCAGAGGCAGTCACATCCAATCAGAATGCTGTTGTAAGCATCAACGCTTCCTCTTCGGAAGAAGTAACTTACTCTGAAGCATATATGGATTTAACCAATCTTGGAGGACCTAGCAAAGTTAAGCTGGATACGGAACTCTTGAAACAAACGGTTGCTGTGAAAGACACGGTGTCAGCGGGCATCAAGGATATTCCGATTACGCTCGTAGACCAATACGGCAATGCACATAAGGAAAAGGCTACACTTGAGGTAAAGGCAAGAACCTATACAGGGGATAAGCTGGATTTTGATTGGGATGAGGCCCGGATTTATTTCGCGCTTACAGACCGGTTTAAAGACGGTGACCCAACGAATAATGAGAATGTAAATAAAGATCATCTGGAAGCTTATCATGGTGGAGATTTCCGGGGGATGATCGACAATCTCGATTATTTGCAAGAGCTAGGAATTAACACGTTATGGATCACGCCAATCGTAGATAATATTGATTTTAACAAAGGCGTTGACTTTGGCAGCGAACAATATGGATACCATGGGTATTGGGCAAAAGATTTTACCAAGCTCGACGAGCATCTTGGCGATATGGCAACCTTCAAGGAGCTAATCGAAAAGGCGCATGACAAAGGGATCAAGATCATGGTTGACGTTGTACTCAATCATACGGGTTACGGTCTGAAAGCTGAGGATACCTATCCGACAATTACAGCTGAGGATAAAGCACGTTTCGAAGGGATGCTGCGCACGGATGGTGTATCCGCAGATACAGATCCAATTAAGGGTGAGCTTGCTTTCCTGCCAGATTTCAAGACGGAAGATCCAGCCGTTCGTGAAAAAATTATCGCTTGGCAAACAGGCTGGTTAGACAACGCACGTACGGAACGTGGAGACACGATTGATTATTTCCGTGTGGATACAGTCAAGCACGTGGATGATACGACTTGGAAAGCCTTTAAAAATGCACTGACAGCGATTGATCCAAACTTCAAAATGACCGGCGAATACTTCGGTGGAACCATTGATAACAATGGTGGAATGCTCGAAACTAGCCAGATGGATGGTCTGCTTGATTTTGGATTTAAAGATGCAGCCAGAGATTTTGCAAATGGTAAGGTAAACAGTGTGGATGCTTATCTGCAGGAACGTGAATTAAAGATCGACAATACGAAGATGATGGCTCAATTCCTGAGCAGTCACGATGAGAATGGTTTCTTGTCTGATTATGTGGGAGGCGATAAAGGCAAGCTGAAGATTGCTGCAGCTCTGCAAATTACCGCCAAAGGACAGCCGGTAATATACTACGGAGAAGAACTGGGGAATTCCGGAAGCAATGCTGGAAATATGTCTGAAGGTCAATTCAGTGAGAACCGTAAGGATATGCCTTGGGATCAATTGACGGCAGAGAAGCCACTACATGACCATTATCAAAAGCTGTTGAATATCCGTGCGAAGTACTCCAAAGTGTATTCCAAAGGTGCGCGCACGAAGCTCGCAGGTTCAGATGATTCAGGTTATTTAGCTTTCAACAAATCTTATGAAGATGAGAACGTAGTGACGGTAATCAATACTAAAACTAGTGGGAATTCTGTAACGATTCCAGTACCGTTTGCTGCCAATTCATCGGTAACCGATGAATACAGCGGTAAAACATACATGGTTTCCGAAGATCAAAAGGTAAATATTGATCTGCCAGGCAGAGATGATGGAGGCACGGTTATTTTGGCGGAGGTATCGGATGTTATACCGACACCAACGCCGACGCCGACACCAACGTCGACGCCAACACCAACACCAACATCGACGCCAACGCCGACGCCGACACCATCGTCGACGCCAACGCCGACACCAACGTCGACGCCGACGCCGACACCAACATCGACGCCAACGCCGACACCAGAAGTGACACCGTCGCCTGAGGTGACACCAACGCCAGAAGCCACAGCGGCACCAACCTCTGGAGTTGTTGTTAACCCTAGCCCTACGCCGCCAGCGGATACTCAGGTTGTGAATGAGGATAGCTTGAAGAATGGTAAAGAAGGCAAGGTGCAAATTGATGTTGCTGCCGGTAAGACAGCGGTACGCTTACCTTTACAAGCTGCACAAATACTAGGAACTAATGATCTTGTATTTAAAATGGGAGATCTGTTAGTTACTATCCCTAGCCAGCTTTTAAGTACATTGCCAAGTTTAGCTTCAGGTATTGATGGGGTAGGTGCCCAAATCTTGCTTGAACTGAACCCACTGGCGCAGTCTGCTGCGAAAGCCATAGTAGACGGTTTAAACAAAGACAGTGCTCATGGTAGCTCTCTTTCCGATGTATTTGAATTCAGACTTAGCGTGCTGATGAAAGACGGTACTCGGATTGTAATTAAGCAGTTCGATGAGCCGATTACGATCTCATTCAAGATTAAAGGGCAATTCAATAAAGACTTAATCGGAATCTATTATTTAAGTGATAATGGCGGGTTAGAGTACGTGGGAGGACAGCTGAATGGAGAGGTGATCACGGCACAAGTCACACACTTCAGTAAGTATGCTGTGCTTGAAATCGATAAGTCGTTCAAAGATGTTCCTGCAACCTATTGGGCATTTAAGGCGATTCAATCACTTGCCGCCAAACAAATTGTGTCAGGGGTTACTACCTCCGAGTTTGATCCAAAAAGTAATGTTAGCCGTGCGGAATTTACAGCACTACTAGTACGTGCACTTGGCTTAAAAGCGGAAGGGCAGGTCCTGTTTACTGACATCAGGTCAGATGCATGGTATGCCTCATATGTAGCCACAGCTACTAAGCTGGGTATTGTTAGTGGACGGAGTAATAATATTTTTGCGCCGAATGCATCAATTACCCGTGAGGAAATGGCCGTTATGGCGATCCGCGCACTTGAAGTGAAGTCTGGTAAGAAGCTTGAACCTGTAGCAGCCTCTACGGCATTTACTGACGCTTCAAGTATTAGCAAGTGGGCGGAAGCCTATGTGAAGACTGCAGCAGACTTAGGACTCCTGCAAGGCCGAGAGAACAAACGATTCGCTCCAAAAGCATGGATGACACGCGCAGAAAGCGCACAGGTTATTTATACGCTGCTGAGCAAGTAGGCTAAACTAAGGTGTGCTGAATTCTGGCACCCCTTAGTTTGAGCAGCGGTTAGCATTTTAGTATGCTCCAAAAGAAAACAGGGTATCCCGAAGCGATTATCGCTTGCGAGATACCCTTTTTTGTTATGCTGTATGGCCGGGCAGTGGGAAGAAAAGAAGTCTTTTAGATGATTGCTTTTAGGATAGCGAATCCATAGGCTGGCATCTTCACGTTCAGCTTGCTACGTTCTGTGCGTAGTGTTTCGCCTGTAAACAAGTTCTCCCAATCCCGCTCGTCTACGTCAATACGGAAGGTCTGAGCGGTCTCTTCACTGTTGATTAGTACCACAATCGTCTGCAGATCCAGCCGGCGCTCATAGGCTAGCTTGCTGCCTTGTTGTCCTGCCTCAAGGAAGGTAAATGTACCTGTGCGGAGAGCAGGGTGGTCATTGCGTATTTTAATAAGCTGACGATAGAACTCGAAGAGCTCTCGATCCTGCTTTTCAGGGTTCCACTCCATGCATTTGCGGCAACCAGGGTCACCTTCACCGTCCATGCCGATCTCGTCACCGTAATAGATGCAGGGAGTGCCCATAAAGGTGAATTGGAACAGTGCCGCTAATCGCATCTTGTTTTTGTCTCCAGCAGCCAGCGTAAGCAGTCGTGGAGTATCGTGGCTATCCAGCAGATTAAAAGCAACTTCACTAGCCTGCAGCGGGTAGCGTGATAACTGTTTACCAATGGAATTGGCGAATCCTTCAGCATCAAGAGTGCCATGCACAAAAAAGTCAAGGACGGCGTCAGTGAAAGGATAGTTCATAACGGCATCAAATTTATCGCCTTCCAGCCAAGGTGCAGATTCATGCCAGATTTCCCCCAATATGTAGGCCTCAGGATTAGCACGTTTAACCACCTTGCGGAATTCCCGCCAGAAATCATGATCCACTTCATTGGCAACGTCCAGACGCCAGCCATCGATCCCGACTTCTTTGATCCAGTATTCTGCGACTTTCAGTAAGTATTGTTTAACTTCAGGGTGTTCTGTGTTTAGCTTTGGCATTAGCGGTTCAAAAGCAAAGGTGTCATAAGTAGGGACACCGTTTTCAATCTGAAGCGGAAACTTACGAATATGGAACCAATCTTTAAAGGCGGAAGCCTCTCCTTTTTCTTGAACATCTACAAAAGGAGCAAAGGTTTTGCCAGAATGATTGAATACGGCATCTAGCAGGACACGAATCCCACGTTTATGGCAGCTATCGACGAGCTTTTTTAAAGTCTCAATATCTCCAAAATGCGGATCGACTTTCATATAGTCTTCTGTATCGTATTTGTGATTAGTAGTTGCATCAAAGATAGGTGTGAAATAAATAGCGGTGATCCCAAGCTCGTTAAGATGATCTAAATGATCAATAACCCCTTGCAGGTCGCCGCCAAAAAAATTGGTTGGTGTTGGTTCGGAGCCCCATGGCTGAACATTTTCCGGATCAAGGCTTGGGTCGCCATTTGCAAAGCGTTCTGGGAAGATCTGATAAAAAACAGCGTCCTTTACCCAGGCAGGCGGAGCAAATACATCAACGCGGTTAATGAAAGGGAATTCGAACAGCTTGTTTGGGTTTTCCGGCCGCACCGTTTGAAAGTCACTTTCGGTCATCCAAATTCGTTCGTTATCTTTTTGAAGTAAGAAGCCGTATTTCAAGCGGCGGTAGAGAGGTACTGAAGCACATTCCCAATAGTCAAACATAGCATCGGAGGTGAAGAGGGTCATGGGAATTAGCTCTTTTGTGGTATCCCAAGCATATTTATCTCCAGCAAAGGCGAACACTTCGGTTAAATCCCCTTTTTTAGCGCGTAGACGCAGGTGAATCGTACTTTCATTATAGGCATAAGACCAATTTAACCGCGGACGATGATACACTGCTTCCAGTAACATGATAAATCCTCCTAAAGTTTTGTTAGCGCTACTTCCTCGGATACTTCGGCAAAACCACATCGAAAGCATAGGCTAAGTTTTGTTAGCGTTACTTCCCCGGATACTTCGGCAAAACCACATCGAAAGCATAGGCTAAGTTTTGTTAGCGTTACTTTCTCGAAAGCATAAACTATTCCCGGACGATACTCCACAGAGCGCGTGGAATGTAGAATGTCGCTATTGTTATTGGTTGCACAGTTTTTTATGCAACATGCACTAAATCAGTAGCAGAGTAGCACATAACAAAGAGGCACAACCACCGCGAAGTAGCTTGCCCGAGGTTGTACCTTTGATAAGTAACATTGCCTTTTAATTATATAGAACAGGAGGCAGACAAGGGATGTTGTGCTTCATGCTGGACAGCCTCTTAACGTTTTGGATTATAGCATGGAATAAAAGGGCTTTCAATACTCTTGTTCAAACCATTGCACTAAATTTCACTAAAGTAAACGAGCATTGTGAAGGGCAATTTATGAGAAATCTCTTGAAATAGAGAAAATGTGGCATATTAGGGGCAAATAAAATAGATATTCCAATAATAAACACATGAATTATCGACTAATTAAAAGATATCATGTGAAAAATGGAGATATATGCCTATAATGTATATCAAATAATGGAAAATGACCCAATACAGTATATGCAAACGTTTTTAAAAACAATCGTTACTGTTGTATGATGTACTCATGAATGAAGCGCTTTCTTACCTGTGAAATGCAGATACAGAAGGAGCAAGCTAAAAGAAGAACTTTTTTTTTAGCCTTTCTGAAATCGTTTGCGCAGATTGCAGCACTACTATTTTCCATCTTACGTTTTTAAAAATTGGGAGGGGTTAAAGTAATGAAATTGAAAAAAATGATGGTTATCACCGCAGCTTTCTCAATGGCTCTGTCCGTTACAGCATGCGGTTCGAACAACAACAGTACGAATAACGGGGGCAACAACGCAGCAAAAGCAACTAATAATGCTACTACAGAGACTGCAGCGCCAGAGAGCACAGATGCAGCAGCAACAGATGAAATTGTACCTGAAGATGGCGCAACTCTAGTTGTATGGGAAAGTAAAGAAGAAAGACCTTTTGCAGATGAGATTGCTAAACAGTTCACAGCAAAATATAACGTTCCAGTCAAGGTTGAAGAATTGGCACCACCAGATCAAGTAACTAAACTTACTCAAGATGGTCCTTCAGGATTAGCGGCAGACGTTATTCTTATCCCTCACGATAACTTAGGTAAAGCGGCAAGCGCGAGCTTGGTTCTTCCTAACGATGTCTTCGGTGAAGAAACAAAAGCTAACAATACTGAAGCTTCGATTATCGGATCTTCGTACGAAGGCGAATTGTATGGTTACCCAAGAGCAGCAGAAACTTATGCATTGTTCTACAATAAATCGCTTGTTAAAGAAGCACCTAAATCATTTGATGATGTTCTTGCATTCAGCAAAACATTCACGGATAAATCGAAAAATAGATATGGGATTATGTGGGAAGTAGGAAACTTGTACTTCAACTACATGTTTATCGCTTCCGATGGCGGATACCTCTTCGGTAAGGATGGTACGGATAAAGATGATATCGGTCTTGCTAACGATGGTGCAATTGCAGGACTTAAAGAATTTGTGAAACTGAAGGAAGCATTGCCAATTAAGAGTGGTGATATCAACAGTGATATTAAACGCAGCTTGTTCAACTCTGGTGATGTAGCTATGGATATCACAGGTCCATGGGAGCTTGGAGGATACAAAGAAGCTCTTGGTGACAACCTTGGTATTGCTCCAATCCCTACAGTGAATGGCAAAACAGCAATTACATTCTCTGGTATTAAAATTTTCGCAGTTAACTCGTTTACTCAATATCCGAATGCTGCTAAATTGTATGCGAATTTTGCTTCAAGCAAAGACGCTCAGCTGTTACTGAACAAAACGATTGGTTCGGTTCCTACAAACAACGAGGCGCTTCTTGATCCACAGATCTCTAGCGATCCATATGTCTCTGTTTTTGCAGAACAAGCTAAGAACTCCCAACCGATGCCTTCTATTCCTGAAATGGGTAACGTATGGAGCCCAGTGAATGCTGCCCTTCCAGAAATTTGGGATAAAAATGGGGATCCAAAAGCAGCAATGGACAAAGCTGTACAACAAATCAAAGATTTGAATAACAGTGCATCCCAATAAGGATCATAATTCACTGTCTTAACAGCATACAGTGAATCAAGCTGCCCGCCGCATGTTTAGCGGCTGGCAGCTTCTTATTTTCACTCGGAGAGGAGAACGGAAGCGAAATGCAACGACATCGCACGAGGGCCGCAATACTGTCGACGATTTTTATGGGATTGGGACAAATATATAACCGCCAATTCGTTAAAGGAATATTATATTTAGCCGTAGAAGCTGTAGCCGTTTTTTATTTTATTGAGAACCTTGCCAACTCTTTATGGGGCATCGTAACACTAGGAGAGAATCCGAGTCGTCTGGTTAAAGTGAAGGGGATCGCCAAGATGGTTACCGGTGATCACTCGATTTATATCATGATCCAAAGCTTGATCACCATCCTTATTCTTATTCTATTGATTATCGCGTGGTATTTGAATATCAGAGATGCTTACAAGATTGGAGAAAAACGTGATAACGGTCTTCAGGCAAACACTTTTAAACAAAGTGTTCGTTATATCCTGGATTACAAGTTTGCTCAAGCGTTTCTAGTCTTGCCGGGCATTGGTGTTCTATTCTTTACGATTATGCCAATTATCTTCATGATCCTGTTGGCCTTTACGAACTATTCCGCACCTGATCATCTTCCACCCGCCAAATTGGTGGACTGGGTTGGATTTCAGACCTTTCGTAATTTATTGGTCCTTAAGACATGGAGCCACACTTTTTATGGTGTATTAACATGGACAATTATATGGGCAGTTCTTTCAACCATTACTACATACTTCGGAGGACTGTTGGTCGCTTTGCTGGTGAGTCAGAAGGGCATTCGCTTCAAAGGAATGTGGAGAGTAATTCTGATTGTGCCTTACGCGGTGCCACAGTTAATCTCGCTTCTGCTCATGCGCAACTTATTTAACGGTCAATTCGGGCCTATCAATCAATACATGGGGTATTTTGGATTGGATGGTTTACCGTGGCTGACTGACCCATTCTGGGCTAAGGTTACCGTAATTATCGTTAATATGTGGGTAGGTATTCCTGTTTCTATGCTGCTTATCATGGGCGTTCTGACTACTATCCCACGGGATATGTATGAAGCTGCTGAGGTGGATGGAGCATCGGGTTATCAGAAGTTCCGTATCGTAACGTTGCCGATGGTTTTGTTCTCTACAGCACCAACCTTGATTACGCAGTTTGCAGGTAACATCAACAACTTTAACGCGATCTTCCTATTAACTGGTGGTAGTCCGGTAAATGGTGACTATCAATATGCCGGTTCTACGGACTTGCTAGTAACCTGGTTATACAAATTAACGCTAGATCAGAATAAAAACAACATGGCTTCGGCAATAGGGATTATTATCTTTATCATTGTCGCTTCATTCTCCCTGTACAATTACCGCCGGACGAAGTCATTTAAAGAGGAGGATATGATCCAATGAGCAGAAAAGTCGCGAACTTTATTCGCTTAGCAGGTAGTTATATTATCTTGATTGCTTTGTCGATAGCTGCACTGTATCCTGCCCTTTGGATTCTTTTAGCTTCTTTCCGACCTGGTAAATCATTGTACAGCAAAACGTTTATTCCCGAGCAATTCACTTTATCACATTACAGAGAATTGTTCACATCACCCAGCTATATGTTTGGGACTTGGTATGCCAATACCTTGAAAATAGCTGTGTTCTCGATGCTTATCGGGGTAGTTCTTACTTTGTTAACCAGTTATGCCGTATCCAGATTCAGGTTTAAAGCGCGTAAAACAGCGTTATCCACCGTATTGATTCTTGGTATGTTCCCTGGTTTTATGAGTATGATCGCTATTTATATGCTGCTTAAAGAGTTTAATTTGCTGGATACACATATTGCGTTAATTATTGTTTATGCGGCCGGGGCGCCGCTGGGAGGGACCTTTATCGCCAAAGGTTTCCTCGATACGATTCCTCGTTCCTTGGATGAGGCCGCTCGTATTGACGGGGCGAGCAATTTCGGAATATTTATGCGAATCATCTTACCTTTGTCACGTCCTATGATCACATATATGGCGCTGACTCAGTTTGTTGGACCATGGGTGGACTTCATTTTTGCGAGACTCATTCTGCGGACTAAGGAGAACTGGACAGTTGCAGTGGGGATGTGGGATATGGTTAACACCAATCAAAACACTAACTTTACCTTGTTCTCTGCGGGTGCGGTTTTGATCTCCATTCCAATTATGATTTTGTTTGTATTCTTGCAACGTCTGCTAGTAGATGGCTTGACAGCAGGAGCTAGTAAGGGGTAAACCCATTCGCTCGCTTCATGCTAATAAATGATCAGGGTACAGCCTTTATACAGAAATGGAGGGCTGTACCCTTATTTCGTCATGGGGAGTGAACTTAATGAAAAAGTCCTGGACTCTATATTTTAAATCTGTTGGAGTTAAACTGTTCGTTATTTTATTTAGTTCTATAGTTCTCTTATCCTCCGTGCTAGGATTGACTTCCTATTTTGCCGCTAAAAATATCATTACGAATGAGGTTGCTGCAGCCTCCACACAATCTGTAGTTCAGGCAGCGGACAAGCTGGATTTTGTGCTGGCAGAGTATGAGGCACTATCAAGGCAGTTTGCACTCGACTCTGTGTTAAAGGGTGATTTAGAAAAAATAAATAGTGGCGAGCTTACAACTGTGGCCAAAGCCGGTGCTGAAGATCGGATTCGCAGAAAGCTGGACTTGGTAAAAGGGTCTGATGAGCGGATGTATGGCGTCAGGCTGGTATCCAAGAGCTTGGTAGACTCAGAATCTTATAAGTCTGCTGGCATAAGTGGGATTCGTAGTGATGAAGGCATTTCCGCAAGATTAGAGCAAATTGCCGCAGCTAAAGGAGAGCCAGTCTGGTTTCCCGTTCGTGAGAAAGGCTTTTTTGATGCTTATACTGAGCCCTCCTTAACTATGGGGAGATTGCTACGTAATCTTTTACATCCCGAAGCGGAGTATTACATGCTAATCGAAGTGAAAGGGAAGGCCATGACTGAAATGCTGTCTAACCTTCAGATTGGGATGACCGGTGAAATTCGTATCTTGAGTGCGGATGGCAGCATTGTGTATGGTGCGGATCATGCCAAGCTGGGTCAACCCTCTTACATAAAAGTTTCAGAAGAACAAGGGAAAGAGCAAAATCATTCATTTACAGCGGAGGATGAGAACAGAAGTTCTCAGCTTGTTGTATACCAGCCCCTGGCGACTGCCAAGTGGATGCTTATGGGGTATGCTCCTGTCAGTGATTTTACTAAGTCTGCGGACAAGCTTTTATATATCACATTTTCTGTGGTGCTGGCGGCAGCCTTAATAGCACTACTAATTGGTTATATTCTTGTTCGATTGGTAGGGCGCCCGCTGGGTAAGCTGGCAATCTTGATGGAGGAAGGAGAGCGTGGGAACCTACAGGTACGAACCAATTTCAAGGGCAAAGATGAGATTGGCCGCTTGGGTCAAAGCTTCAACAAAATGATGGAGCAGATCTCCTTACTTGCAAGGCAGAGCGGGAATTCGGCAGATGAGGTCCTCCTTACTTCGGAACAATTAGTACAAGCATCAAGTACAATCTCCCTCCATGCCAGAGAGGTTGCGACCGCTACCGGTGAGATTGCAGCGGGGTCAGCCAGCCTCGCTGTTGAAGCCGAACGCAGTTATCACAATGTTGAGATTATCGGCAACAAAATGAGTGAAGTGACGGAAATAAATACAGTGATGGACCATTCAGCAGAACGGGTCATTGAGGTTAGCAATCAAGGTACAGAGCTGATGAAACTGCTGGTAGAGCAGAGTGAGTCTACGGTAGAGATGATCAATCGAATTCAAGATAATTCTACTAAGCTCAGAGAAAGCACTCATTTAATTCGCAGTATACTCAGCCCTATGATTGCTGTGAATAAGCAGACCAATATTTTGGCACTAAATGCTACCATAGAAGCAGTTAGAGCAGGTGCGGCAGGTAGAGGGTTCATAGTGATTGCTGATGAAATCAGGCAGCTCGCTAACCAGTCGAATGAATCGATTCAATCGGTCTCCAAGATCACGGAAGAGATTGGTCTACATATCGAGAACACCGTTAAGGATATCAATGAAGCCGCTCCTAAGTTCCGTGAACAAATCTCTTCTGTAAGAGAGTCGTCAACGATATTCGCGAGTGTCAAAGAGGAAATGGAACATTTCATGAGACATATTAGTGAATCTTCTGCTTCTGTCCTCGAACTGATTGAGTTCCAGCGTCAACTCGGTGAATCCATGGCCAGCGTAAGCTCCATCGTCCAGCAAACCACTGCTTCGACGGAGGAGGTAGCTTCTATGTCATCTCAGCAATTCACGGTTAGTGAGGAATTGGTTGCCCTATCGGAAAAGCTGGAGGGCTTGGCCGCCGATCTTAAGCACTCTTTGGTTTCTTTTCAAGTATGACAATATTATTCTAATAGAGACGGGCAATTTTCCAATATAATGGAGAGTTGCTCGTTTTTGTTGATTGATTGCTATCGGACGTTATCTTGTCTTCGAAGTGGCTAAAGAGATACACTTGTATTAAGTAATAAATGAAGAAAGTAGTGATCCATTGACGAACTTAAATCTGAGCCCCAGCGGGAGTCTTTTTCAGCAGGTTTTAATCGAGGGAGATTATAGTCCTCATTTTTTTGCTTACTATTATAAACAGTGGAATAACTACAATATGTCTTACCATCAGCATAATTCAACGGAAATCATGTATTTGATCTCAGGAAGTTGTATCGTAGATGTCCGTCCAAGCTCAGGAGGAGAAGAGAGAGTTCGGCTGAAGCGGGGAGAATTGATCATTTTAGACGCGAATGTTCCGCATAGGCTGATTGTTGAAGAGGGGGCACCTTGTCGGATGCTAAATGTGGAATTTGGGTTCATGGAATATAGAGGGGTTGCACCCTCTGTCGGCAAGCTAGCCCGTGAAGAAACGGCGCTCGCAGAAATGCTGCAGCTTCCTTTTTCCAGTTTAGTAATGCCTGATCCGGAGGAAATCTATCATGTTCTAAAGGGACTTGTGTTAGAGCTTGATCAGAGCGGCGGAAAGGGTGGAAGTATGGTTGATTTATTATTTTGTGAGCTTCTGTTGCGGTTATCCAGACTTCGGCAAGAGCAGCTTCATACCAGCCAACAGCCCTCGCAGCTTTATGTGCGCCGGAGCATTGAATTCCTGCATCAGAACTATGACCAGAACATTCAGGTTAAGGACATCGCTGCCGCAGTTAATCTGCATCCCGGATATTTGCATCGAATTTTTAAGAGCCATACGGGTCGGACGCTCAGCGATTACTTGAATATGCTGCGAATGGAGAAAGCGAAGATGCTGCTTGGGCAGAGCGACATCCCGATTGCTGAAATTGCAGATTACGTAGGAATTAGCAGCAGGCAATATTTTCACCTTCTTTTTAAAAAATTCGCCGATTGCACGCCTGTAGAATTCCGCAATTCCATTGAGCGTCACGCCTGGAGTTATGAAGAGCATGATTTTCAGTAGATAGGTTAGGATTTTTGACACCTTCTTTCAAAAGAGGTCATGATATTGGTTACGTTTTCCTTAGGTCCCTTGCTACAATGGACAGGAACAACCAATTCATTACCGGAGGATGATAACCATGTCATTTAAAGTGTCTTTTATAGGGGCAGGCAGCATTGGATTTACCCGTGGATTGTTGCGGGACTTACTAACTGTACCGGAATTTAAAAATATCGAAGTCTCATTTATGGATATTAACAGCCACAATCTGGAGATGGTCACGGAGCTATGCCAGCGTGATATTAAGGAGAATGGTTTAAATATACAAATTCAGGCGACAACGGATCGCAGAGAAGCACTGAAGGATGCCAAGTACGTATTTTGTACTATTCGGATGGGTGGGCTTGAAGCCTTTGCTACGGATGTGGACATTCCCTTAAAATACGGAGTCGATCAGTGTGTGGGAGATACTCTGTGTGCGGGTGGCATCATGTACGGGCAACGCGGAATTGCGGAGATGCTGAATATTTGCCGTGATATTAGGGAGATGGCAGCACCGGATGTGCTTTTGCTTAACTATTCGAATCCGATGGCTATGCTGACCTGGGCCTGCAATAAATATGGTGGTGTTCGGACCATCGGTCTATGTCATGGTGTACAGCATGGGCACCAACAAATTGCGGATGTGTATGGTCTTAAGAAATCCGAAGTTGATATTATCTGTGCGGGCATCAATCACCAGACCTGGTATATTTCAGCAAGTCATGAGGGGAAGGATCTGACCGAAGGTCTTTTAGAGGCTTTTGAGAAACATCCGGAATTCAGCCGTACGGAAAAAGTGCGCATCGATATGCTTCGTCGCTTTGGCTACTATAGTACAGAATCCAATGGACACTTAAGTGAGTACGTGCCATGGTACCGTAAACGCAGTGATGAAATTATGGATTGGATCGATCTGGGGAGCTGGATTAACGGAGAAACAGGCGGTTATCTGCGTGTCTGCACGGAAGGCCGGAATTGGTTCGAGACCGATTTTCCAAACTGGATGAAAGACCCGGCATTGGAGTATACGAAGGAGAATCGCGGGGAAGAGCACGGCTCTTATATTATAGAAGGATTGGAAACGGGACGAGTGTACCGGGGGCACTTTAATACAGTGAACAATGGTGTAATCTCTAATCTGCCAGATGATGCCATCATCGAAGCACCGGGATATGTAGACCGGAACGGGATCTCCATGCCATTGGTAGGTGAATTGCCGCTGGGTCCTGCCGCCGTATGTAACGTGAGCATTTCAGTGCAACGTCTGGCGGTTGAAGCAGCTGTACACGGCGATGATAAGCTGTTACGTCAGGCATTTATGATGGACCCACTCGTTGGTGCCGTATGTAACCCAAAAGAAATCTGGCAGATGGTCGATGAGATGCTCGTCGCAGGGGAACAGTGGCTGCCTCAATACAGCGAAGCTATTGCTAAGGCCAAGGAACGTTTGGCTTCAGGAGAGCTTATCCCAACGAACGCTAACAACGAGGGCGCTGCTCGCCTGAAGGTGAAGACGGTGGATGAGATGATGCAGGACCGGGGAGCAGCGAACAAAAATGCTGGTGAGTCTGATAAAGGCAAGGATAGAGAGAAGGTTCAATAAGGTGTAGCATTGAAAGCTTTTTAACTATAAATAACCTCCACATTCCAGAGTTTGGGATTGGAGGTTTTTTTAGGATGGAAGTCTAAGAGGGGAAAAACAAAACAGCAGTCATAGCTTACGAAAACAAGCTGACATGGGTGGGGAGTACAAGTTTATCGGTACCGATCCAAATTGTGAAATTAGGTTTATAGTAGGAGTTATTATGTAACTGAAAAAAGAAAGTTAGTTTAATTTCACTGGCTTATTTTTTTATCTATACCGTAGCGCCGAGGGCTACAGTAATCCCACACAGTTGCCCTACATACTATACTGACGCATTCCCTGATCTTGCGGACTCAGATGAGCAATTTGCCCATCCCTGATACTTGCGGACCCAGATGACGCTATTCGCCCATCCCCCGATACTTGCGGACCCAGATGACGCTATTTGCCCATCCCCCGATACTTGCGGACCCAGATGACGCTATTTAGCAATTTATCACCTTTGGAGCGTATTATCGGACTCCAGTGCAGCTATTGCTCAGAATGAGGCTCGTTTTTGGTGTTTTTCATGCTAATAGCAGCTATGGGGTCCGATAGCAATCCAAATGTGCGCTAAAGCTACTTATAAGGTCATCTGTGTCCGAAAGCGCCGATCCCCCAGTAATCCCTCAGTTGCCCTAATTGGATTTCCAGCGCATTCCCTGATCTTACGGATCCAGATGACGTTATTCGTCCATTCCCTGATCTTACGGATCCAGATGACGCTATTCGTCCATTCCACGATACTTATGGACCCAGATGACGCTATTCGTCCATCCACGATACTTATGGAACCGGATGACGCTATTCGCCCATTCCACGATACTTATGGAACCGGATGACGCTATTCGCCCATCCCCCGATACTTTCGGACCCAGATGACCCTATTTGCAAATTTATCGCCTTTGGAGCATATTATCGGACTCCAGTGCAGCTATTGCTCAGAATGAGGCTCGTTTTTGGTGTTTTTCATGCCTATAGCGGCTATGGGTTCCGATAGCAAGCCGAATATGCGCTATAGCTACGTATAAGGTCATCTGTGTCCGAAAGCGCCGATCCCCCAGAATCCCCCAGTTGCCCTACATACTATTCTGGCGCATCCCCGATACTTACGGACCCAGAGGGCGCTATTCGTCCATCCCCCGATACTTGCGGACCCAGATGACGCACTTTGTCCCTCCCCTGATACTTGCGAACTTAGATGACGCAATTTACGAAGTTTGTTGTTTTGTTCAAGAAGGAGCAACGCCAAAAACGCGGATGTCCCATCAGCCATTTTTGGCTTTTGGGATACCCGCGTTTTGGAGTGGGGGATTAAGAATTAACCGTACCCTTTGGACTAAAGAAGGTCTTCAGCGCCTGATACACTTCTTTTTTGTCTTTAATGACGTAATGCATGAATTGTTCGTGTTTCAGGTGGCGATAAGCTGACATCAAGGTACTGCTACGATTGTATTGGTTCACCTCACCGTAACCGAACATATTGCTTCGTTTCAGCAGTTCTCCGATCAGCTTCACGCAACGTTCGTTGTCGGAGGTGAGATTATCACCATCGGAGAAGTGAAATGGATAAATATTGTACTGCGCAGGCGGGTAGCGGCTATCGATAATTTCAATCGCCCGCTGATATGCCGAGGAACAAATCGTTCCCCCGCTTTCGCCACGGGTGAAGAAATCATGCTCACTGACTTCCTTAGCCTCCGTATGGTGGGCGAGAAAAACAATCTCTACCTTCTCATACTGGCGGCGCAGAAAACGGGTCATCCAGAAGAAGAAGCTGCGGGCGCAGTATTTTTCAAACGAACCCATCGAACCTGACGTATCCATCATCGCAATAATGACCGCATTGGAATGAGGTGTTCTAATATCATCCCATGTTTTGTAGCGCAGATCATCTGGGCTGATACTGTGAATGCCGGGATTTCCGCTGCTTGCATTGCGTCGGAGATTCTCCAGCAGCGTACGTTTTTTATCGATGTTGGACATCATCCCTTTTTTACGAATATCGTTAAAAATTATGGATTTGACCTCGATCTCTTCCTTATTCTTAGGCTTCAGATGAGGCAATTCCATATCCTGAAACAGAATGTCCTCCAGATCTTCCAGATTGACCTCTGCTTCCACGGTATCTTGGCCCGGCTGATCACCTGCTTTTTCTCCCTTACCGGGCTGTGCCGATTGTGAATCGCGCCCAAGCACATCGCCGACCTGACTTTCCCCGTCCCCCTGTCCTACATGCTTCTGTTTACGGAAGTTATAAATAATCCGGTATTCATCCAGACTGCGAATCGGAACCTTCACAATCTGCTTACCGCCTGACAAAATAATATTTTCTTCGGTAACGAGGTCAGGCAAATTATCCTTGATGGCTTCTCTGACCTTTTGCTGATGGCGTTCCTGATCCTGATGACCTTTACGATGAAGGGACCAGTCTTCTTTTGAGACTACGAAGGAAAAGGGACCGGATGATTGCGACAGGATGACCACCTCCCATGGAATATGAAATGTTGATTGAGGGAATTTTTTGCAAAGTATATATTTGGGTCCCCCGCAAAGTACCTGAGTACGCATAGAAAGCAAAGCCTCAATTTGTGGGGATGTTTTGGGGTTGTAACTAAAGTATATTCATGGGGATGAGGGATATGTGATTTCTTATTCACTGATCTCATCTAGGGTCAGCACATAGCTGTTAGATTGGCTTTCGCCAGAGTAGTTACGTCCATCCATATTGAAAGAGTATTGAGCATTTACGGAGCCCATAAGGAAACGACCCATTACCTGTTCACTCACCTGGACAAAATAATGAATGTTAACCATAGATGCAGCATTAACTACCCCCAGCGGCAAGGTGCCGGCAAATGAAGATTGTGGATTCGGAACTCCATCAATCACAATGCTGTTGGGATCAAGAAAACATTTTTCCGGGGTTAGCCGATTCAGAGATATTTCCGCAGGCCAATTTCCGCTATTGGTTAGTGAGATCCAGCATTGGACTCGCTCTCCTGCTTCTACGATAGTTGGTTTTGCATGGACTACGAGTGAAATGACAGGTGTGACTACTAGGGTGGTAACTGTATTGGAACGAGAGGTTTGCCGTACGGTCCGTCCGTCTGGAAGCACAAAGGTATACTGAACACTACCATGGTTTTGTACGGCTGCGATTTCATGAATGTTAATGGCTGCAGGTATACTCACTTGAAAAATTACAACTGCTGTAGTTCCGCCTCTTAAAGTACCTAACTGGATGCCTTCCGCTGGTCGTGCACCTTTTTGCAACACTCCATTTAAGAGAACACTATCCCATACGAAAAGAGTACCTGAAGGTATAGCATCTGTTAGGACTGCATTTACAGCCAGATTCCCGTTGTTCGTTACCGTAAGCTCATATCTCAAATTATCGCCCGGAGCTGCTGTAACATGATCCACTTTTTTACTAATGGTGACCCCCGCTTGGACAAGTGAGACAACCGCAGTGTTACTTTCGGTCGTAATTGTATGCTCATCGACTGAATAGGTGACAACCGCGCTGTTGGTTAAGGCCAACGAGGGAGAAAACTCTGTTACTCGGACACGAAAAGTAATATCAACGCTTAGGTCTGTGTCCAGGGAACCGAGTAATATCCCCTGTGCCGGGTCTGATTCTGGGTAATAAATCCCACCTGCGATGACACTCCCCGGTATAAACACCGCCCCGTCCGGAATAGAAATTATTGCACTGATTTGAGTTAAGAGGCTGTTTCCTTCATTTGTAAGCCGCAAGGTGTAAGTGACTACATCCCCTATAAAAGAAGTCGGAGTACTTGCAGACAAGGAGGTCGAGAGCTGGTAGGAGCGTAAAGAAACCTGTACGGAATTTGAAAATAGATCACCTTTAACGATTCTTCCCTCCGGTGTGGAAAAAGAAAAACGGCCTAGCGCTTTATTTTGCAGCACTAGGGAAGACGGCAGGGAAATGATGACGACTTGAAAGGCGATGCTCACTTGATTCTGCGGTGCAATAGAACCAAGGGGGATGCCTGAAGACGGTGTAGCCCCCGGAAGAGGCACACCGTCTCTGAGCACACTGTTGGAAATAAAGGATACACCTTCTGGAAGAATGTCAAACACCGTCAAAAAAGCATCTGTATTTCCATTATTACTGGCTGTAATGGTATACACCAAAGTGTCGCCTAAAGAGGCGTGGAGTTTATCTGTACTCTTCAGCAATGAAAGCACGGGGCCCACGACCGGGGTGTTAACGGTATTGGAATAGACAATTCCGTCAATACCCGCTGCCGAGTTGAAGAGTACCATGGACTGATTGGTTACGACAGGTTGGGTACGTGAGCCGGGAATCATAACGCTACTACCTGAACCTGGAAGGTAATGGTTGAAGAAGCACCTGCAGCAATTGTACCAATTGCGATTCCCGAAGCCGGACTGCCACTAGGACGTGGGGCTCCATCTACGGTAATGCTTCCCGTTACGAACTGGCTGCCAGCTGGAATAGGGTCAACCATGATGACATTATTAACTGGTGAAATCCCTAAATTGGTGACAACAATCGTATAGGTGATGATATCGCCAACAACCGCATCAATAGAAGTAGTGCTCTTAACCACACTTACGTCAGGTGAAGATACAGGGATAATTAGGACATTTGAGACAGAGGATCCCGTGAGTGAACGTCCATCTGGTGGTGTGAATGTGAAATTTGCTGTAGCTTGATTGACCAATTGCTGCGGTGAAGGCAGGGACGCAATAGTAACCTGTAAGGTAATCGTTACTGTTACTGTACTTCCCGGAGCTACCGACCCAATACTTAAGCCAGTAGCCGGATCTGATCCTGGTTGTGGTACCCCATTCACGAGCACGCTGTTTGGAACAAAGACAGCTCCGTTCGGAATGGTATCGGTGATAACTACATTTGCTATGAGGTTACCAGTATTCGTCACATTTAAGGAGTAAGTAATCGTATCTCCGACAGTTGCGGCGGTTCTGTCCGCCCCTTTGACAACTACAATGATAGGTTGATATACCGGAATAACAAGTGTATTTGAGAATGAAGATCCTGAGAATGCGCCGGAGGTGAAACTGACGGAAGCTTGATTACTAAGTGTTGCAGGATTAGGCAGCACATTGACAATCGTGTTGAACGAGACTTGGAAAGATGCTCCCGGTGCAAGTGTACCGAGCGAGACCCCGTTCGCTGGGTTCGCGCTAGGGCGTGGAGTGCCATCTACGGTCACACTGCCAGCGACAAAGCTAGAGCCTGCAGGTATTGGATCACTGAGGTTAACGTTACTGATATTTGCTATTCCGCTGTTGGTAACAGTGAGGTTATAAGTGATGGTATCCCCGACAACGGCATCGGTAGCTGTCGAAGATTTAGTGACGATAACGTTCGGTGAGGATACTGAGATTGTTGTTGTATTGGAATTGATCGAATTGTTAAATGTCCGTCCATCTGGAAGTGTGTATGCAAACGCGACGGAAGCTTGATTGAGCAGCTGTTGGCTTGCCGGCAATGTTGTGATAAGCACTGAGAACATTACAGACAGGCTTCCATTCGCGGAGATTACCCCCAGTGGGATCCCGGCAGCTGGGTCTGCTCCTGGAGCAGGAGCGCCTTGAATGAGTACACTATTTGGAATAAACGTTGTACCCGCTGGAATGGTGTCACTCAGGGTTGCTAAAGCTCCGTAGTTACCTGTGTTGGTCACATTTATAGTATAAGTAATCGTATCCCCAACGGTAGCATTGACTGAATTGGAGCTTTTTGCTGCTGCAAGGATAGGCAGATAGACAGGCGTCGTGACGATATTTGAGAAGGCTACATTTGAGACAACACCTGAGGTGAAGCTGACTGTTGACTGATTATTTAACAATCCAGTAGGCGGTAGTGAAACTACATTTACAGTAAAAGCAACAGTTACGGTTACACCAGGTGCTATGCTGCCTAGGGTCACTCCAGTAGCTGGGCTAACTCCTGTGCGAGGCACACCGTCCACAAGCACGCTGCCTGTCACAAAGGTGGTGCCGGCAGGAAGGGCGTCTGTGAAGACCACATTATTTACAGTGGCAATCCCGTTATTAGTTAAAGCTATGGAATAAGTAATAGTGTCACCGACTGTAGTTGATGTTGTGGTTGTAGTTTTAACTACAGCAATATTAGGTGAGGAGACCGGAATAGTGACGGTGTTAGAGAGTGCAGACCCATTAAGTGTACGTCCGTCGGGTAAGGTGAAGCTGTATGCTGCGGTTCCTTGATTGACCAGTTGCTGAGGACTAGGCAATGAAGTGATGTCAACCGTGAAAATGACTACGGTCGTTCCTCCAGGCTGTATTATTCCAGCTGCAATTCCGGTGGAAGGATCCGCTTGCGCTAAAGGGAGTCCATTAATGAGCACGCTATTCGGAACAAAAGCCGTACCTGCGGGAATATTATCCGTCAATGTTAAATTAGCAGCATAGTTTCCTGTGTTACTCACTGTCAGTGTGTAGCTAACGGCATCGCCAACCGTGGCATTGGCTGTACTAGCACTCTTGACTACGGCAATGTTCGGCTGGAACACAGGGACAGTAACGGTATTAGAAAAAGTGGAGCTTGAAATAACACCTGAAGTGAAGGTAACGGATGCCTGATTGATGAGTGAAGCTGTAGAAGGGACGGAGGTAACAGTAACACTGTAAGTAACCAGCGCTGATGCACCGGCTGCTAGAGTGCCGATAGATATCCCCGAAGCAGGATTCAAGTTCGGGAATGGAACTCCGTTGACAGACACGCTGCCTGTTACAAAAGTACTCCCTACCGGTGTAGGATCATTGAGTAAGACGCTAGTAACAGATTCTATACCATTATTAGTTATATTGACGTTGTAAGTGACCGTTTCACCAACAGCAACTGATGTTGAAGTAGTGCTCTTGGTAACGACAATGTTAGGAGCAGAGACTTGTAAAGTTACAGTGTTAGACACCGCAGTCCCAGATAACGGTCTACCGTCAGGCGGAGTAAAGGTAAAGCTTGCAGAAGCCTGATTACTAATCTGCTGAGGTGTTGGCAGGGAGATGATATCAACGGTGAAGCTGACTGCAATACTGGCACCAGGAGCGACATTTCCTACAGCTATCCCTGTATCAGGGGCTGATCCGGGTTGAGGCATACCACCTACAATGACACTATTAGGAACAAAAACTGTACCTGCTGGAATGTTATCAGTTAGCGTAAGATTTGCAGCCAGATTACCTGTGTTGCTAACAAGCACTGTGTAGATGACAGAATCACCGACAACTAAAGCATCGAAATCGCCGTCTCCATCAGCGGCACTTTTTACTAAGGAGATTTGGGGCTGAATAACTGGTGTAGTTGTGATATTAGATGAAGAAGAACCGGAGAATACACCGGATGTAAAACTGACAGACGACTGATTGTTAATCTGTGATGGTATCGGCATCGTTATCCTCACCTCGAATGTTACGGTAGCTGTGGCGCCAGGGCTCAAACTACCGATTGGAATGCCGGCGGACGGAACTGCTAGCGGCAGAGTAGTGCCACTTACAATTACGGTTCCGGGAATAAAAGCGACATTCTCAGGCAGAGGATCGCTGAGAATGATATTGCTTACTGTTGCAATACTGTTGTTGGTCAATACAGAGGTAAAGATAAGGATATCACCAGTAACAGCAGTAGCAGCGTTTACGCTTTTTACAACACTGACGTTAGGGGCGGACACTGGGACAGAGAGCGTATTGGACACTACATTTCCACCGAGCTGACGCCCGTCTGGAAGGGTGAAATTATATGTCGCTGAAGCAGAGTTCAGCAATACTTGTGATGGAGGCAGGGCTGTGATTGTGACCAGAAAACTTACGGTGACACTATCACCAGGAGCGAGCGGTCCAACTGGAATGCCAGTTGCCGGATTATATCCGGGCAAAGGTGTTCCTACAATAATGACACTATTCGTGTCAAACACGGCTTGGGGTGGCAGGATATCAGTTACTAATAGAGTAGCTGCAATATTCCCGGTGTTGCTGATCAGGATGGAGTATGAGAGAGATCCCCCTACAGATGCCTGTGCTGCATTGGCGCTTTTGACCATACTAAGGATGGGCTGAAATACAGGTGTTACTATCGTGTTTGAGAGCGAAGAACCGGTGAACGCCCCAGAGGTGAAGGAGGCGCTGGCTCTGTTTGTAAACTGTGCTGGACTTGGCAAGGAAGCAACATTCACTCTAAAAGACACCGTGACAGAGCTGCCCGCGGCGATACTTCCGATTGCTATACCTGTACTTGGGTTAGCCGCTGCAACCGTCGAACCGTTGACAGTCACACTGCCTGCTACAAAAGCTCCCCCCGTAGGAATAGGGTCAGAGACAACAACGTTAGTAACAGTGACGCTGCTTGGGTTGGACACTATGACTGAATAAGTAAGATTTTCTCCAACCGCTACATTAGTTAGATTTGCAGTTTTGGTTAGTGTAATGTTTGGAGCGGAGACCGGAATGGTTAGGGTATTGGATAGACTGGTCCCGGAGAATGATCTTCCACTTGGCAGTTGGTAGGTGTAATTGCTACTGCCTTGATTATTCAGAACAGGTGGAGCAGGTAGAGATTGTACAGAGACAAGAAAGGTCACAGGAACAGCTGCCCCAGAAGCTAAAGTGCCTAAGTTAATTCCTGTAAGTGGAGAGTCAGCAGGTCTAGCAACACCGTTAACAGTTACACTTCCCGAGACAAAGGCGCTTCCTGAAGGAATATTGTCGCTCAGGGTTACAGCCGCCCCGATATTCCCTGAATTCTGAACATTTAACGTATAAAGAATATTGCCACCTACAGTTGCACTGGAAACGTTCGAGCTTTTTGCAATTTGGATTACAGGCTGATACACGGGAGTTGTAGTCGTGTTTGAGACTGAAATGCCAGTAAAAGCACCCGAGCTAAAAGAGGCACTAGATTTATTCAATAGCTGAGCGGGACTTGGTAATGAGATAACGTTGACTTGAAAAGTGACGGCAACGGAGCCTCCGGGAGCGATGGTACCGACAGCAATCCCTGTTCCAGGATTAGCTGAGGGTTGTGATACACCGGCGACGGTGACACTTCCGGGAACCAGCGATGTACCCGCAGGTATGGTATCTGAGAGTGAAACGTTGGTAACTGCTGCAATTCCGTTGTTACTGATTACTGAGGTGTAGAGCAGTATATCTCCGACAGTTACGTCGGTGAATCCAGCGCTTTTGACTACGGTAACATTGGGTGTTGTAACGGGAATAGACAAAGTGTTGGACGAGGCAGAACCAGCTACCGTTCGCCCATCTGGAACTTGAAACGTATAAGCGGCGCTTGCTTGGTCAACCAACTGCGGCGGTGAGGGAAGACTATTCACGATGACCCGAAATTGAACAGTAGAACTGCCACCGGCGGCAACCGTACCGATAGCAATCCCCGTGGCAGGGTTACCAGCGATAGGATTTCCATTGACGGTGAAGCTGCCTGCGACGTAAGAGCTGCCTGAAGGAATGTTATCCGTAAGTGTTGTTACCGCGCCGATATTTCCTGTGTTCGTGATTTGAAGGGTATAGGTGATCTGATCTCCAACCGTAGCATTGGTGGTATTGGCTGATTTCACAATGTTAAGGACGGGTGAATATACAGGTAAGGTTACTGTATTAGATGGAATGACCCCCGTCATGATAGGGCCTCCGGCTACACTTTGAAACGTAAAGGCAGCGTTGGCAGTATTTGCGATATTTTGTGGACTTGGCGGCAATGAAGTGACTTTGGCTTGATATGTAACCGTTATTGAACTGCTTAAAGCTAATGAGCCTAATGGGA
Organism: Paenibacillus sp. FSL R10-2778; assembly: GCF_038593035.1. NCBI lineage: Bacteria > Bacillati > Bacillota > Bacilli > Caryophanales > Paenibacillaceae > Paenibacillus > Paenibacillus sp. FSL R10-2778. The sequence goes on from NZ_CP151956.1 coordinate 2,013,665, forward strand.
TTCCTGCTGTAATATCAAAAGTAGGCCTTACGACGCCAGCAACGACTACGCTTCCAGTTACAAAAGTGGATCCTGCCGGCAGCGCATCTGATAAAACGACACTTGCTGCTCCCGCTGTTCCTGTATTACTGACAGTCACCGTATAAGTTACCGTATCACCGACTATGGGGCCGGCTACATTAGCGCTTTTAGTGAGGTTTATTTTAGGAGCATTGATATCAACCTGTATGGCATTACCGTTGAGTACATAAGCATCGCCTGAGGTGGTTAATTGTAATACGGCTGAAGATTGATTGTTTATCAGCCGTGCGGAGACGTCAACATTGGTAATATCCCAGCCTTGACGGCCGCCGATAATGTTGGTCCCTGGGTTTCCGTTTATTTGATTGCGGTTTCCAAAGGTACCTGTTGTGTTTAGATTACCTGCATCATTGTTAATCTGTGACGCAAAAAAGTTGTTGGCAAAGTTATTAGGTCCCGATAAAGCAACAAGTGTAGCCGAGGTTGGACCAAACAACGCTTGATCCCCCGAACGGTTGGCATCCCCCTCCTGTGCGCTGAATAACGCTCTGCCGCCAAGCGCACCTGTAATTGGTGTTGCGAAGCCTGTGATCGTAGTTGAAACTGGGGCTGAGGTTGCCTGTACAAGTATTGCACCTGCCCGTAGGGACATATTGCGAAAAGGTAAGGCTGTATTTTGGTAGATTACGCCTAATGTCCAGCCAGCATGGTTGGCCGTGGAATCACTAGGGATAACAATCGTACCCACTACACCGCCAGTGGTGTAGGTGCCGGCGCCGCCTTGTTGGATAATGCTGGTCACGTTGGCGGAACGAACATATGCTGATGCACCACCTCCCAAATCGACTACGTTGCTCGTTGCTGAATCGGGAGTAACGCTGAATGTAGTGCCAGCAGGATTTATTAGGGAGACAGGATTGTTAATGGCCGAACTGAGGTTAACGGTTCCGTTAATATAGGTACCGCCCCATATTAGTTCTGCATACAGCACTGTGCTGCCAGATGGTAGGACCAGTATGGCTGCTGAACTGTTGCTTGTATAAAGACTAGTAGTTCCGCTAGGATAGGAACCAAATGTCGATGAAGTATTAACAGTAGTAAAGCCACCGATGCTGTCTAGTGTCCCTGGCACTCCGATCGTATCGGAGCGGCTAAGTCCAAGCGTGTTGCCGGTAAATGTGATAGCACCGGTCGCATTGATCGTTGCCCGTACGACTAGTGGAATGATTCTCACCTCCTTCGAGGTTGATTTTGGCCAAAAGTGAACCGTCCTATAGTTAGGACGGCACAGTTAATACCTGTATGTTAGCCTATGATACAAAATGGGTATTAGTGTATGTCCCATCTTAAAATTATAGAAAAAAATGTCTGTTTTGTGATTTAAGTCTTCGTTCGACAAGAACATGAGGTTCAGGATAATGACTTCTGCTCATCAGCTCCAGCTCCTGATCAGTGATATTGTGCTTGATAACGACAAAATGGTACATGATTTCATGCACTACATTTGCTTGAAGGGTCTTTAGTATTTCTAGTTCTTCAGTTTCGTAAAGCGGATCTTCATAAGGGTGTTGATAGAATAACTCCATCCGCAGCAACCGATAATCGAAGGGTGGTGCGGGTACAGGGTAGTCTGGAATAGCTGGGCATACTGGACCGGATGGGGGTTGGAAGAAGGATCCTGTAAAATGCCGGGGGGTATATTCGTCAAACTTCTGCTTAAAGGAAGGATTGGACATATGGGCAAAGCTGTGGGCATAGGGTGCTAGAATGCAAACAACTGCTTTATGGATGCTAATTCTGTGAATTTCCGCCATGGCTGCGAATAAATTGTCCACATAAGGCAGTACACGGCTAGCCATAACTAACTCAGCGCTATTGTCAGGGAGAGGAATCTCTTGGCAAATATCACAGACAATATCTACAACAGGACCCGCGATCCGATCGATCCCGAGATAACCTGCTTCCTTATTAGATCCACAGCCGATATCGATTTTCAAGGGGCTCACTCCTTTCCTTTGGGATAAATCAGGCTCACACTATTGTATTAATACCGCTGTAGCCTGCATCCGACGGATGCCTAATAGAGGCTGGAAGTTATCTAAAATTACTTCATATGAAACTTTCATAGAGTGGTTAACGTTATAAGAGTATACTTATGAAGATGACTTTGAAAATAATCGCCACATAGAGGAGGCACTCAACATGAAAAAACAACGTTCATTACCCGCCATAGCAGCGATTGCTGCCTTAACATTTGCCTTAACCGCTTGCGGTGGGAATAATTCGGCACAGACTTCAGGAGAACCGACTGCAACACCTTCTCCAACTCCAACCGAGAGCGCAAGCACAGCTGAGCCTACAGAAGCTCCAAGCACTCCCGTACCCACTGAGAACCCAAGTACAGCCACACCAACCGAAAATCCGAGCACAGCTAAACCTAGTTCTACTCCAAAAGCTGAAGGTAAAACAATAAAATTGACGGCCGTTTATATCGGACAAATAGATAGTCATTCCGTTGAGATTGCGACAAAAGAAGGTCCAACCGCTTTTGAGATTTCAGCTGGGATGGAGAGTATACTTGATACTTTGAATTCCGATGATTCCGTAGTTATTGAATACGTGGAAAAAGCAGTGGAGGGCGATCCGTCTGTTAAGCAACGTGTGCTGACAAAGCTGGCTCTAGCGAAATAATTGAATGTATTAATTTGCAAATAGAGGGTGTCTCAGCAATCATATAGTGGTTGCTGGGACACCCTCGTATTTTTTAAGCATAGTTCTTGCTCAAACAATAAACTTAGTTTGGTCGATCACAGTCCGCATACCTAGCTGCATCCTTATGGATTAGGAGCTACACTATTGGATCTAGCTGCACCACTATGGATATAGCAACCCCACTAACGGAACTAGTAGCACCACTATGGATATAGCAACCCCACTAACGGAACTAGTAGCACCACTATGGATCTAGCAGTCCCACTATGGATCTAGCTGCCCCACTAACGGAACTAGTAGCACCACTATGGATCTAGTAACCTATATTGGACTCAGCATTATCGGACCCAGCAGCCCTAAAACGCAGCTTTTCCCCACATTTGGTTCGCTATAGGACCCCATCGCAGCTATTGCCATAAAAACCGCCCAATAGGATCCTTTTTCGATGCAATAGCGTCACTGGGGTCCGAAACTGTGCTCCAAAGGGCGAAAATCCGTAAATAACGTCATCTGAGTCCGCAAGCCGCGGATGAGGGATAGGATCTAGCATTATCGGAATTATCATCATCGGAATCAGTATTATCGGACCCAGCAGCCCTAAAACGCAGCTCTTCCCCACATTTGATTCGCTATCGGACCCCATCGCAGCTATTGCCATAAAAAGCGCCCAATATGATCCTTTTTCGATGCAATAGCGTCACTAGGGGTCCGAAACTGTGCTCCAAAGGCGAAAAAAACGTAAATAACGTCATCTGAGTCCGTGAGCCACGGATGAAGATGAGGACTCCCCAATGTAGATTTTAGATTCATACATAAATAAAGGTATCCTCACAACCCGCTCAAAGTTGTTGGGATACCCTTTTTAATGAAGTTAGCATGTTTAAAAGAAGCTTAAAGCGTTCCAGCATTGACTAGGAAGGTTGTAATAAGCAGCATAAAGAGTAAGATAATAACACCATTGACTATTGTGCCAATAATGCCAAACACCTTGCGACGTTTCCGAATGGAAAGCCCAATGATGCCGATGACTACACCGATTACATTAAGAGCAGCCAGAATAATAACCGTTAATCCTAGAAGCATTATGAATTGCGAGGACTGGCTTAATAGTTCGGAATTCTCATTAACCAATGAAGAAGACTTCATTATAATAGAGATAAAGATGGCTGCATAGCCGATGATCGACACGAGACAGATAATGAACGAAGCAATACCAGGTCCAGAATGTTGAAGATCATGTTCTACTTTTTGATGCGTAGATGATAAATCAGCGCTTGGGTAATCCGGATGAGGGTTGGGATTTCCCACCTCTGCCGCAGGTACGTCTGATTTTGACAGAGAATTTAAGTCCATGGTTTGCACTCCTTGAGAGATTAGAATGAAAATGTTGTTAATATCCACTTTTTCATATTGATGCTAAAAAAGCAACCCCTGAATGAGGCAAAATAAAAAATGACTGCTGGAAATAGGAACTGGCATTACGTTATGATAGAATGAGTCTAAAATTAAGGGGGTGTAATCATTTGCAACGGAAATTTATGGCCTGGGGGGCTGTGCTAGCAATGCTGGCAGTAGGAATTGGTGCTTTCGGTGCCCATCTACTAAAACCAGTGATCAGTGAAGACTATATGAAGGTATATGAGACTGGTGTGCAGTATCACTTGGTACATGCGCTGGGGGTAATTCTCATCGCACTGGCTGTGGGCCAATGGGGCGAAAGTGTCCGATTACGTTGGGCGGGCCGATTGTTAATTGCAGGTACCATTTTGTTCTCTGGCAGTTTGTATGTTCTGAGTATCTCCGGAATTAAGGTGCTAGGAGCGATTACACCAATCGGTGGGGTATGCTTTATAATTGGCTGGTTATGCCTTGCGATAGAGGGATTTTCACGTAAAACGTCGTCTTAGTTGTTAAAAAAAAGAAAGGCCAATAAGCACCTGTTCCCCAATGAGGGAGGGTGCTTATTTGCTTGTAACGCATGCGCTTACAGAAACTCGTCGATTTCATTTAGATTAAAGCTGTACACCTGCTTCTCATCCACATGGTAGACACTTATAGAGTTGGCTGCTTCATCAAAGTTTAAAATACGACAGGGCATGGACACTTGTTTCCCGTACCGGTTCGCTCGTAAACGTACCAATTGATTATTCTGAATATACTGACGAATCTTCCCGTATGCATCAGCTGGCGTCTCAATGGCCGTTTGCTGTGCAGGCGTTTCTGCCTGTTTTTTTATCGGTGTATCCAGCTGCTTCTTCGTAGATTTTGGAGGCAGCTTTAATGAAATGGGAGGAGCAGAGTTTTGATTCAAAGCTAGTTTAGCGGAGCGTAGCAAGCTGTCAATGGTTCTCCCTAATTCAAGACCGGAATTAATGTTGAAATCTGTGATATGGTCATTATTGTTCAACATTTCGAGCAGAAATTGCAGTGCAAGCGGGTTGGTACGGGCATTAATCAGGATGTCGACGTTAAATAAATAATTGCCGTCTGTGCGTTGTAGTTTCTCGTCCATAAATCCCCCAGCTTTTCGTTTAGAACATCTCTGAATGGTTACAGGAATGTAATTAACTATAACATTAAACATGCAATATTCATATACCCAGGACTACTGGAATAGGGACTATTATACTGCATTTTATACTAGGCATAGGACTACCGTCAGCACACCCACAGGAAAATTAGCATACATATACAACGTGGATAGTGAAAAAAAGGAGGTGCTGCTATTGGTTACTATGGAGCCTATTACAGTAGGTGAACATACGCTGATCGGGGTAGAGGTTAAGCTTCCCAAAACTACACTGCTCTCTATCAGCACGAACCGAGGTTATATTATGTGCGGTGCACTGGATGTCGGTCTCCTCAATGAAACACTTAGTGATCGGCATATCATCGCAGCTCGTGCGGTGGGTGTACGGACGCTTGCCCAGCTTTTAGCTGCCCCGTTGGAGTCTGTAACGATAGAAGCAGAGAGTCTTGGCATCGTACCAGGTATGACGGGTGCGGAAGCGTTACTTCTTATGGTCTGACCGGAAAATTTAACAATTCCAAACAAACGGGGCTTAGGCCCTTTTTGTTTGTGTGCAAGTATTCACATTTAAGCATAATCGGGTGTGTCTTTGCTAATGCTAGAACAAATAAAGGTGTTATGGAAGGCTTCTCCTTGTTTCGTATTACAGGTAAAAGGGTAAATTAAGAATAGACAAGTTACTACCGGACGAAGGAAATAGTAACCGGTAAATATAATGGATAAGGTAGGGATCATCTCATGGCTAAAGCATCGAATAAAGTAAATACAACTTCACTGGAACAGATCATGAATCGTCAGGTTGCTAACTTAAATGTCCTGTACGTAAAAATTCATAACTTTCATTGGTATGTCAAAGGAGAACAGTTTTTCTCCCTTCATGTGAAATTTGAGGAATTATATAATGAAGTAACCCTTCACATGGATGAAGTAGCAGAACGCTTGCTAACCATCAAAGGCAGTCCGGCAGCAACATTGAAAGAATATTTGGAATTAGCTACCATTCAAGAAGCTACAGGTAAGGAAGATACACGGGGAATGGTTCAGTCTCTGATTGAAGACTTCGCCACCATCTCTGAAGAGCTGACAGAAGGCATCGAGCTTGCCGAAGAAACCAAGGATCAGCCAACCTCAGATATGTTCATTAAAATCCGTAGTGATCTGGAGAAACACCAATGGATGCTACGTTCGTTTCTTAGCTAATCATTAAGCAGTTTGAATAAGGCTTCCTGCGGGAAGTCTTATTTTTGCGTAGTCTTATGTTTAATGAAAATCTTCTCTGAGTCACAAGTGATTAGCTAAAGAGAAATTTGTAAAAAAACAAGGTTTGATATAAAATTAGTGAGAATCATTGATAATCATTGTGATTCAATTTATAATAATTATAATGTGATAGAAAATCTAATTGTGCTGGGAATCAGGATTATCCTGTTTCAATACAACTTTTGATTTCGCAAATCGATCAATGGAGGGAATAATATTATGGCAGCAGAATTTGTCATTGAGGGTCTTAAAGCGACGATTGAGGGAAAAGAAATTTTGAAGGGGATTAACCTTCAAATGAAAGGTGGCGAAATTCACGCCATCATGGGACCAAACGGTACAGGTAAAAGTACTTTGGCTTCGGCGCTAATGGGTCATCCTAAATACGAAGTAACTGATGGAACTGCAACTCTTGATGGTGAAGATCTTCTGGAGATGGCTGTTGATGAACGCGCACGTGCAGGTCTTTTCCTTGCAATGCAATATCCAAGCGAAATCTCTGGAGTAACTAACTCCGACTTCTTGCGTTCTGCCATTAATTCCCGTCGTGAAGAGGGAAGCGAAATCTCGTTGATTCGTTTTATTCGCCAAATGGAAGCAAAGATGAAAGAACTAGATATGAACCCTGAGTTTTTACACCGTTACTTGAACGAAGGCTTCTCCGGTGGTGAGAAGAAACGTAATGAAATTCTACAAATGATGATGCTGGATCCAAAAATCGTGATCTTGGACGAAATTGACTCCGGTCTTGATATTGATGCTTTGAAAATTGTAGCTGAAGGCGTAAACTCCATGCGGAGCGAAGAACGCGGCTTCTTAGTTATTACCCACTATCAACGTCTTTTGAACTACATCAAACCTGATTATGTTCACGTTATGATGCAAGGTAGAATCGTGAAATCCGGTGGTCCAGAGCTTGCACAGCGTCTGGAAGCAGAGGGTTATGAATGGATTAAAGAAGAACTCGGAATTGAAGATGAAACTGTAGGGCAAGAAGCGTAAGAAACGCCAGGAAGGAGGAGACCACTATGACGACACAGACCATTCTTCCGGTGGATGCCGAACGCTTGAGCGAATTATCGCACAGCAGCGGCGAACCGGGTTGGCTGAAAGAAAGCCGCTTGAAGGCACTAGAATTGGCAGCTACTCTGACACTGCCTAAATTAGAGAAGACACGGATTGATCGTTGGAATGTCAATAATTATGGTAGCTATAAAGCAAGTGAACCTTTTGCTTCGCTAAGTGATGCACCTGCATCTATTTCTTCCTTGATCAAGGATCAGGAGGAAGGCAGCCTGATTATTCAACGCAACTCCGGTGCAGTATATACACGTATCGCTCCTGAGCTTGCAGAACAGGGTGTTATTTTTACAGACCTACAGACAGCTGTTAAAGAACACGGAGATTTAGTTCAACGTTACTTGCATAAAGCCATTCAGCCAGACGAACATTCTATCGCAGCGCTTCATGCTGCATTGTGGAATGGTGGAGTATTCCTCTATGTTCCTAAGAATGTTGTTATTGAAACTCCGCTTCAAGCAGTGCTGTTAACGGATGATGCGGAAGCTACTTTTGTTCCACACATTCTGGTCGTAGCTGATACTAACAGTTCCGTAACCTATGTAGATAACTACGTATCGGATAAAGAAGAAGCTGGACTACACAATGGTGCGGTAGAGGTATTCGTGGGCGCTGGCGCTAAAGTTCGTTATGCTACAGTGCATCAGCTTGGTGTAGATACTACAGATGTAACTTATCGCCGGGCGGTTGTTGAGAATGACGGAGTCATCGAATGGATTGTTGGTGAGATGAACTACGGAGATACTGCGAGTGATACCAAGTCTGTGCTTAAAGGCAACGGTTCTAGCTCCGATGCTAAAGTAATTGCAGTAGGTACGGGATCACAGAAACTGAATTACACCACTCAAGCTCAGCATTTTGGCAAAAGCACACCAAGTGACATGATCACTCGTGCAGTTATGCGTGATTCTGCTACTTCTATCATCAACGGAATCACCAAGATTGAGAAAGGTGCTACTAGAGCGGACGGCCAGCAAACGGAAAAAGTATTGATGCTGAGTCCAAAAGCCCGTGGTGACGCCAATCCGATCCTGCTTATTGATGAAGATGATGTTACAGCCGGCCATGCCGCTTCCGTAGGACAGGTCAATCACGAGCAAGTCTTTTACCTAATGTCCCGCGGAATTACACGGCATGATGCAGAGACTCTGATCATCTACGGCTTCTTGGCTCCTGTTGTGTCACAAATTCCACTGGAGGGACTGCGCAATCAGCTCCAATCTCTTGTGGAAAGGAAGTTAGTGCAATGATTAGCAACGCCATCCGGGAGCAATTTCCCATACTGAACCAAAATGTGAACGGACATCCACTGGTCTATCTGGACAGTGCTGCTACTTCACAGAAGCCTCGGAAAGTAATTGAGGCGGTCAAGTCGTATTATGAGTGGGATAACGCCAACGTACACCGTGGCGTCCATACTTTAGGCAGCCGAGCAACCGATGCCTACGAGGGAGCCCGGGAGAAGCTAGCTAAGTTTATAAACGCCCGCAGCACTAAAGAAATTATCTTTACACGCGGAACAACTACAGCCTTAAATCTTGTGGCCTCTTCTTACGGACCCTCTGCTGTGGGTGAAGGCGACGAAATCGTCATCACCTTAATGGAGCATCATAGTAATCTGATTCCATGGCAGCAGCTCGCTAAGAAGACAGGTGCTACATTAAAATATATACCGTTGCAACCTGATGGAACGGTTACGTTGGAAGCTGCCGAGCAGACGATTACGGATAAAACCAAAATCGTTGCTATCGCTTATGTATCCAACGTTATGGGAGTAACTCATCCTATTAAAGAGCTTGCGGCTATTGCTCATCGTCATGGTGCAGTAATTGTCGTAGATGGTGCACAAAGCACACCACATATGAAGGTCGATGTGCAGGATCTGGATTGTGATTTCTATGCACTATCTGGTCATAAAATGCTCGCACCCACCGGAATTGGCGCTTTGTATGGCAAGAGAGCACTTCTCGAAGCCATGGAGCCCGTCGAATTCGGTGGCGAGATGATCGATGATGTGGGTCTTTATGAATCCACATGGAAAGAATTGCCTTGGAAGTTTGAAGGCGGTACTCCGATCATAGCTGGTGCTGTTGGTCTAGGTGCAGCCATTGATTTCTTACAAGAAATCGGTTTGGATGAGATACACCGCCATGAGAAAGCTCTTGCAGCGTATGCAGAGCAACGTCTGTCAGAGATCGAGGGTCTGAACATTTATGGTCCTCGAAATCGTGAAGTCGGCGTTGTCACCTTTAATCTGGGTGACGTTCACCCGCATGATGTCGCTACAGTGCTAGATGCGGAAGGCATTGCCATCCGCGCCGGGCATCACTGCTGTCAGCCGCTGATGCGCTGGCTGGAAGCCAGCTCTACAGCACGTGCAAGCTTTTATCTGTATAATAACGAGCAGGATGTAGATCGACTGGTGGACGCTTTAATCAAGACAAAGGAGTACTTCAGCTATGAACTTGGATGACTTATACAGACGCGTAATTATGGATCATTATAAAAGTCCTCGAAATCGCGGTTCATTTGAAGATGATGCTCTAAAAATTGAACTGAATAACCCAACCTGTGGTGACCGGATTACTCTTCAGCTTAAGGTAGAGGATGGAATCGTAAAGGATGCCCGTTATAATGGTGAAGGCTGTTCGATCAGTATGTCATCGGCTTCGATGATGACTGAGGCGATCAAAGGACAAACGGTTGAACGTGCGCTTGAACTGGCCGATAACTTCTCCTTACTGATGAAGGGTGAAGACGTGGATTTTGGAGATTACGAAGACATTGAAGCCCTGTCGGGTGTGAATAAATTCCCTGCGCGGATCAAATGCGCAACACTGGCTTGGAACGCACTTCGTAAAGGAATTGACGAAGAAGAGCAACATAAATAACAGTAGAACAAGGAGGCTGACACCATGGCTAAGAAAGCGCCTGATATGGAAGAATACCAGTACGGGTTCCGTGATGAGCATAAATCGATATTCCAGTCTGGTAAAGGTTTGACGGCCGAAATTGTTAAAGAAATTTCAGCAATCAAAAATGAACCACAGTGGATGCTTGACTTCCGCTTGAAATCTTTGGAGCAGTTCCGTAAAATGCCAATGCCTACATGGGGCGGCAATATGGATGATCTGGACTTCGAGGATATTCAATACTATGTAAGACCTTCAGAGAAGCAAGGGAAGACTTGGGAAGAAGTTCCTTCCGAAATCAAAGAAACCTTTGATAAGCTGGGAATTCCGGAAGCGGAACAGAAGTTCCTCGCCGGCGTATCGGCACAATATGAATCTGAGGTAGTCTATCACAGCATGCAGAAGAGCCTTGAAGATCAAGGGGTTATTTTTACAGATACCGACACTGCATTGCGTGAGCACCCAGAGCTTCTGAAAAAATATTTCGGGACGATCATCCCTCCAACCGATAATAAGTTTGCCGCACTTAACAGTGCAGTTTGGTCAGGCGGCAGCTTCATCTATGTTCCTAAAGGTGTGAAATGTGAAGTTCCTTTGCAGGCTTACTTCCGTATTAACTCCGAGAACATGGGACAATTCGAACGTACTTTGATCCTTGCTGATGAAGACAGCTTCGTGCACTACGTAGAAGGATGTACTGCTCCAATCTATAGCACGAACTCTCTACACAGTGCGGTTGTTGAAATCTTGTGTATGAAGAATGCCCGCGTTCGTTATACCACAATCCAGAACTGGGCTCCAAACATCTACAACCTCGTTACGAAACGTGCGGTTGCAGAAGAGAATGCTACTATGGAATGGGTCGATGGTAACATCGGTTCCAAGCTGACCATGAAATATCCTGCGGTTGTTCTTAAAGGCCGTGGTGCTAAAGGTTCAGTACTATCCATCGCGGTAGCAGGTAAAGACCAGCATCAGGATGCGGGTGCCAAGATGATCCATTTGGCTCCAGATACAACATCCACCATTGTATCGAAATCCATCAGTAAACATGGCGGTAAAGTAACTTACCGTGGTCTAGCTTCCTTCGGCCGTCAAGCAGAAGGTGCGAAATCGAACATTAAATGTGATACGCTGATTTTGGATAATGAGTCCACTTCGGATACTATTCCTTACAATGAAATCATGAACGATAACATCGTTCTTGAGCATGAAGCAACCGTGTCTAAAGTTTCTGAGGAGCAACTGTTCTACCTGATGAGCCGTGGCCTCACAGAAGCAGAAGCGACTCAAATGATCATCATGGGCTTCATCGAGCCGTTCACAAAAGAACTGCCGATGGAATATGCGGTCGAAATGAACCGTCTGATCAAGTTCGAGATGGAAGGTTCTATCGGTTAATAAGAGCGCTTATGAATGGAGGCTTGTCCTCCCAACGCTTATATTTCTTCAAAGCATCCGTAGATATTTTTCTACGGATGCTTTTTTATTGGCACAATTGAAAAAATCCCCGAATGCTCCGGGGACACACCTTTAATATTTTCAATTATCCATTTCCGGCAACGGCAATTCCACTGAAGGATCTGGCTCCCAGAGATGCCGTTCTAATCGCTGATGCTACAATGGTGTATTGGATCTGGCCGGTAAGCACATCGGTTGAAGGCGGATAGTCGACAGCGGTGATTCCAACCATTTCATATTGGGTCGTTGTATTATTAATGTTTCCGGGGTAGGTTGTACTAAAAATTAATATATTATTGCGGTAAATACTAAAAGTAACATCATTCTGAACTATAATGCTGACATCAACACTAAGTCTGGCAAAAGCATTCAATGTGACTCTCACTAAGCCTGCATTTGCAGGTGTAACATTTACTGTCTGAAGTCCAATGTCACCGAAAATTGCACTTGAACGAACTAAATTAAGACTTTGTGCATCCATAGTGCTGCCCTGTGAAATTCGCATATCAAGAAACTGTATACTCATCCTATTCACCTAACCTCTCATTGTAGATTTTATATTTTATGAGAGAAAAAATAGAATGGTGTGTAAGATACAAACAGATAGAGGGTTGATTATATGAAACGCTGCTGAAACCCAATTATAAACAGAACCCCCGCCAATCACTTGGCGGGGGTTCTTATATGGTATAGGTTACTATTTTGCCAGATCATTCACTTCTTTACTAAAAGCCTCTGAATATTGATTAAATTTACCTGCATCAAGTTTTAAGCTGTTGTCGTTTGCTTTTGGAGGTGTCTCCTGAATCTGTTTATATAAAAGATCAATTTCTGGGGAAAGCTTGGCCCATATTTTTTTTATAGAATCATACTTAATATCTAACTCGTTCATATATGTATCGTATTCTTTTTTCTCTTCCATGGCTTTGCCAAGCTGTTCAATGGTAAAGTCAATGTCCATGCTCGCTCCTGTACTGCTTGTACCACTTCTAGTATATGAGATAACATCTACAAACCCAACATTCCAAATGTCAGCAATAACAAAATTGCTTATTTCTCTTAGCATTTTTTCAGGTGAGGGTGCTGTATCAGTTTTTGAGGAGATTTCCCCGAAATTAAACAAGTTTTTAGATTCGTTGATCGCTGTGTTTGCGTCCGTAGGGTTATTGTTATTTGTATTGCTACACCCTGAAAGAAGGATAATGGCGATAATACAAGATAAAACAAGCTGCTTTTTCAATATAGTTCCCCTCCATAATATAAGTAAAAAGTGTTGTATTACTATATTACGGTAAATTGTGGTAAAAGTTTTACATCTGAAGCAAATTTAAGACGGCGAAAAAGTGAACTCTTCGTATCCCGGAATAAATTCCAATAATTATGCAAAAAACCGAATAAAGGTCCTCCTAATATTACACGATGATTACAATAATCATGTAGATTCTTAATTCATCAGGATTAAGGAGGAAACACGAGCATTTTAAGATAACGAGGGTCCTTTATATCATGTAGATGCTGCTTTTTTCCGAAATAACCGCAAAAACGCGCAATTCTCCCCTTTGCCGCATTAAATTATGGATGATACACTGCTTAAAGTCACTAAATTGTAAGCGCTAAAAAAAGCTAGCTTACGATGTAACATTTGCTTTATACAAAAAATTGCTTACTAAGTAAGCCTTAAGGAGGAGAGATATGGATGTTCTCAGGCAACTGCGCGGTTATTATCGGGAGAAGCTGCATTTTCTGATTCTTTCGATTATATGTTTGGCCGCTGCAACTGCAGTGGGGCTGATTACCCCCAATTTGTTAAGAAAGCTGATCGATGAAGTTATTGTGCCACTTAAGTTTACAGAGGTGCCAGTGCTCGCATTGAGCGTGTTAGCTGTAGTAATAGTAAAAGCATGCCTGCAGTTTGCACATGGATTTTTTGGAGGACGGCTAGGTAACTTTCTTGCATACCGGCTGCGTAATGCTTGTTATGAGAAGCTGCAATTCCTATCTTTCCGTTATTATGATACCGCGAAAACGGGAGATTTGATGTCCCGGCTAACCGGAGATTTGGAAGCGATTCGTAACTTTATCGGTTTCGGTTTTGCTCAGCTGCTGAATGTCTTTTTTATGGTCATTTTTGGTTCGATTATGATGTTCTCACTCAATTGGCAGCTTACTCTAGTAACTTTGATTACGATGCCCATCCTGGCGTTTATTGCGCTAAAATTCGAGTCTAAGATTCACCCGGCCTTTCAAGAGATGCGTCTTGCACTCAGTTCTCTGACAACGGCTGTACAGGAGAATATCACGGGTGTGCGCACCGTCAAATCATTTGCGAGAGAGGCTCATGAAGTAGAGAAATTCTCACACCGCAACGAACGTTATAAGAATAACCAGATTTTTGCCGCTGAGCTCTGGAGTAAGTTTTTTCCGGCGATGGAGTTTTTAGCATCGATCAGTGCAGCTATTCTGCTTGGAGTAGGCGGAACGTTAGTTATTAAGGGGAAAATGTCACTAGGTGAACTGGTTGCTTTTTTCAGCTTAATTTGGTACATCATTGGACCGATTTGGGGTCTTGGATTCCATATTAATAACTATACACAGTCCAAAGCATCGGGAGAACGTGTATTGGAAGTACTTAATCAGAATATTGATGTGAAGGATAAAGAGAACGCCCGTGAACTGGTACCTTCTGAGGTTAAAGGAGATGTAGCGTTTAATCACGTCACATTTGCTTATGGGAACAAAATGCCTGCGGTTACAGACATTGATTTTGAGGCCAAATCTGGTGCGGTTATAGGGTTCCTTGGAGGTACGGGCTCTGGTAAATCGACCATTACACAGCTGATGATGCGTGCTTATGACGTTAATGAAGGCAGCATCACACTGGATGGGATGGACATCAGAGAATACAATGTTCGCAGCTTGCGTTCACAGATTGCAACGGTCTTTCAGGAAACCTTCCTGTTCTCCTCCTCAATTCGCAACAACATCTCCTATGGGTTGAAAAATGTAAGCATGGAAGAAATTATCCGAGCTGCACAACTTGCCAAAGCCCATGATTTCATCATGGAGATGGAAGACGGTTATGACACTGTGGTGGGTGAGCGCGGAATGGGTCTTTCCGGTGGACAAAAGCAACGGATTGCCATCGCTAGAGCCCTGCTTAAGAATCCGCGGATTCTTATCCTCGATGATGCGACCAGCGCTGTCGATATGGAGACGGAGCACGAGATTCAAGCCGGATTCCAAGAGGTCATGAAGGGGCGCACTACACTTATTATTGCCCATCGGATCTCCTCCTTGCGCCATGCGGATCAAATTATCGTCATGAACGAAGGTCATGTACAGCAGCGTGGTACCCATAAAGAGCTAATTGAAGTGCCGGGTCCTTATCAGGATGTATACCGGATACAGTATGCTGATTATCTGGCCAGAGCGACCGGAAGAGGGGAGGAGTGAGGCATATGAAACTTGAAGCCAAACCAATGACCGCTACGGGAGCAAAAAATAAAGCAGCCGAGCAGCAAGAGCTGGATGAACGTTTTGTATACAAAGATGATGATGTCATCGATAAGGCTTTTGACTGGAAGCAATTCACCAGACTGTTCGGGTACATGAAGCCTTATGCAAAGCAGATGCTTCCATTGGTGTCCATCATGATGATTCTGGGAACCATCACGAAGTTGACCGTCCCGTTCCTAACAAGTTTAGCCATTGACCGTGCAATTGCGCCAAAGGTAGGGAATCCCAGCTTATCACTGCTTTATTCGCTTACAGCAGGGGTAATCGTCTTATATCTGATTCAATGGATTGCGGGAGTGTACCGGATTAAATATACGAACATCATAGGCCAAAGAGTGATTTATGATTTGCGCTCAGATTTGTTCAAGCATATTCAGAAGCTCTCCTTTAACTTCTTTGATAAACGTCCGGCAGGCTCGGTATTAGTACGGGTAACCAATGATATCAACTCTCTGCAGGATCTGTTCACAAACGGGGTTGTCAATCTGATGATTGACTGCGTGCAGCTTATGGGGATTACCATTATTCTGCTAGTGATTAACTGGAAGCTAGGTCTTGCAGTAATGGTTACGGTTCCTATTATGTTCTTTGTTTCAACTAAGCTGCGCCAAAAGATTCGGATCGCTTGGCAGGATGTGCGGATGAAGAACTCCAGAATTAATTCTCATTTAAATGAATCGATTCAGGGAATCAGAGTCACACAAGCCTACACCCAAGAACAAGAAAATATGAATTATTTCGATGTTATGAATACCGACAGCAAAAAATCCTGGAACAAAGCCTCTGCGATGAACCAGGCGTTCGGTCCGATTATTGAGGTCACAGGTGGTTTTGGAACAATGATCCTCTTTTGGCTGGGGGCTTATCTGATCCAATCTGGAGAACTCACAGTAGGTATGCTGGTAGCATTCAGTTCTTATGTCAGCAACTTCTGGGACCCGATTAATCGCCTTGGGCAGATGTACAATCAGCTGCTTGTGGCAATGGCTTCCTCGGAACGGATCTTTGAATATTTGGATGAGCAACCGGCGGTGCAAGATAATCCTGGTGCTAAGCCAATGGGAACGATTCGTGGGGATATTAACTTTGAAAAGGTCATTTTTGAATATGAAAAAGGCCGGGCTGCACTAAAAGGTATTGATCTGGATGTAAAAGCAGGACAGTCGATCGCGCTCGTAGGTCATACAGGTTCTGGTAAAAGTACGATCATTAACCTGATTGGCCGATTCTATGATATTAAGAGCGGCCGAATCACGATAGACGGTGAAGATATCCGCGGAGTTACATTAGACAGCCTGCGAAGGCAGATCGGAATCGTGCTGCAAGATACCTTTATTTTCTCGGGAACGATTCGGGATAATATCCGTTTTGGCCGTCTGGAGGCTACAGATGAAGAAGTGGAAAATGCCGCAAAAGCCGTGGATGCCCATGACTTTATCATGAAGCTGCCCGGAGGGTATGAGACTGAGGTGGAAGAGCGCGGCAGCGCATTGTCGATGGGACAACGTCAGCTGCTCTCCTTCGCCCGGGCGCTTTTGGCAAATCCGCGGATACTAATCCTGGATGAGGCAACTGCCAGCATTGATACGGAGACGGAGCTGAAGATCCAGGAGGCACTCAAAATCCTGCTTCAAGGCCGAACCTCCTTTATCGTAGCGCACAGACTCTCTACCATCCGTCATGCGGATAAAATAGTCGTCCTCGATCACGGAGAGATTAAAGAAGAAGGAAACCATCATGAATTGACATCCCGTGATGGGGTATACAACGGTCTGATCGAAGCGCAATTCCGCTTCCTATAGACCGACAGAACAGAACAGAACAGAACAGAAGAGAACACGACAGAACACAACAACAGCTCATTCCCTTTGCTTAGGCAAATGGGGGTGAGCTGTTTTTATAGGGATATAGGATGTAGAAAATAATGGTTGGTAGATCAGAGAAGAACGGAAGAACGGAAGAACGGAAGAACGGAAGAACGAAAGAACGGAAGAACGGAAGAACGGAAGAACGGCAGAACAGCAGAACGGCAGAACAGCAGAACGGCAGAATGTCAGAACGGAAGAACAGCAGAACAGCAGAATGGCAGAATGGCAGAATGGCAGAACGGAAGAATGGAAGAACAGCAGAACAGCAGAACAGCAGAACAGCAGAATGGCAGAACGGAAGAACGGAAGAACGGCAGAACAGCAGGACGGCAGAAAATAATATAGCAGGGTAAGATTTCTATTCAGTTACTTAGGGCGTTTGGATACCCTGCCCGTCACACGCAGCTCAAACATTTGTGCACAAATATCTTGATGCCATTGTAGATCAGCTGTCTGTTCCGCTAATAGGATTTCATTTTGTAATCGGGCCATCTCATAGCAGTAGGTAGCGTTAATTTGCAGGCACTGCTGTTGCTCCGTTTCCTCAGCAGCAGTAAGCTGCCGTCTACGGCTTAGGGTGAACAACTCGGCAAGGCGTTCATGGACAGGAAGCATGCTTTTTTCCTCCTACAGCATTTTAAAACCACATATTAGTCTCGCCATGAGAAGAGAAATTCAAACGTTACGTCAGATAATGAAATTGAGGGGCCTTACTATGTTGAGGGTAGAAGGAACTATCTTCGAAGTCAGAAGGAAACAATAGAGGTGAGAGAGGTGAGAGAGGTGAGAGAGGTGAGAGAGGTGAAAATCGAGGAATGTTTAGGAGTAATCTGGAAACCAATCTTTAGTTGCAGTTTGTACAATAGAAACCATCATTCTCGTTATAAAAATACTGTTAATTGCACTTTGTGCAGCTATTTTCGAGAAATGTGCTTATAAAGAGCATTTTCCTTAATTCTAGTTGCACAAAGTACAACTAAATCACAATTCAGCTCGCTAGACGTGGATTTAGTTGCACAAAGTACAACTAAATCACAATTCAGCTCGCTAGACGTGGATTTAGTTGCACAAAGTACAACTAAATCACAATTCAGCTCGCTAGACGTGGATTTAGTTGCACAAAGTACAACTAAATCACAATTCAGCTCGCTAGACGTGGATTTAGTTGCACAAAGTACAACTAAATCACAATTCAGCTCGCTAGACGTGGATTTAGTTGCACAAAGTACAACTAAATCACAATTCAGCTCGCAAGACGTGGATTTAGTTGCACAAAGTACAACTAAATCACAATTCAGCTCGCAAGACGTGGATTAGTTGCACAAAGTACAACTAAATCACAATTCAGCTCGCAAGACGTGGATACTGTTGCACAAAGTACAACTAAATCACAATTCAGCCTGGTAGACGTGGGTTCTGTTGCACAAAGTACAACTAAAAAATCCCCCGTAGTCAAACCGGGGGATTTAGTGTACGAACAGCAGCTCTTAACCTTCTGCTAAGCAACGCAGGACCTCAAGAAACGCCCTAGTCCATGTAGATTTCCACAATCGTAACGTTACGTTCGCGGGCTAGATCGACAAATAATCCATCGATCTTTACCAGCGGACGGAAAATATCAACTGGATTGTTCATGATAATCACACCTGTATCACCCGTGTTCAGTAATACTCGCTTGCCGATAAAGTTGGGCATTAAATGCTGTATAAAGGCTTGAACCGTTCTGCCGTTCAGCTTACCAAAGCTGAGGTCATTTAGTTCACGTAGGACAGAAATAAGCTCTTGCTTGGACTGATAGACGCGTTTAGAAGTCATCGCACTATAGATGTCAGCTACAGCAGCAATTTGCGCATAAGGATGAATCTCGGATTTGGTTAGCTTATTAGGATAGCCAGAACCGTCCTCACGTTCATGATGCTGTAGGGCTGCCAAGGCTGTATGTGAGTCATCCATCGAATTGCGGATAATTTCGTAGCCGTACTTAGTATGTAGTTTAACTTCTTCGAATTCTTCCGCGGTTAATTTTCCAGGCTTATTTAATAGAGCAGGTGAGATTCTACATTTTCCAATATCAATTAAATATCCAGCTCGTCCAATCTCATAGCATTCTTGTTTGGAATACCCAAGCCAGATTGCAATATAATAAGAGAGCATACCTACCTGCAAAGAGTGGTTGTAGGTATAATTATCTTCGCGATCGAGCAGAAGCAGCAGGGAGACTACATCCTTTTGCTTGTCCAACGATTGAAGCGAAGGCTGAAGAATGTCGTTAACCACGGATTGGTTAAAGCTTCCTTTTAATAGTGCTTCCATATAAAGATTCTCAAAGCCGTCAATCATGGTATCAAAACTAGTGGTCACCGTCTGAATAATTGAAGGTCTGCTTAATGGGGCAGGTTCTTCCACTAACGTCTGGATATCAACATAATCAACTCCATGCTGCATCAGCTTGGCGATATCATCTATCTGGAGCAGCGATCCCTTTGGTAATACATGCAGACCTCTTGAACTATAAGCGTCTGAGTTGAGGTGATTACCAGGTTTTAGATCCGAGACGTGTACTCTCAATGCCTATGCCACCTTTTATCCGATTTTATCCAGAATATCAACAAAGTGCAGATTTTTCAATGAAAAAGGAGTGAAGATTAATTGTAGAGGGAATCGGCAGCCTTTTGTTGAGAGCCTACCCAGTGCTGGCCTGATTCATTGATGTCTTTTTTCCAGATAGGGACGGTCTGTTTCAGCAGTTCAATGGCCAGACGACTAGCCTCGTAACAGGTATCGCGATGAGGGGTGGAGACAGCAATGATAACGCTTGCTTCCTTAAGACCAACAAGCCCAATGCGGTGGGAAATCGCGCAGCGTGCATTCAAGCGATTCTGTACCTCATCACCAATTTCTTTCAGCTTATTTAAGGCCATAGGAATATAGGCTTCATAGTCTAATGCTGTTGTGCGTTGTTCTCCGGTCATTTCGCGTGTAGTTCCTACAAATAATAGGGATGCTCCATGATTGGCATCGAGGACGGCATCCAGAAGCTTCTCAGCATTTAATGGCAGATCCGTTATGCTATAGAGGCCGTCAGGAGTGCTCTCATATAAAGAACCATTCTCTCCCCCGGAAACGGGAGGGATTAATGCAACTTCGGCAGACTCGGTGATGAGGGCTTCATCAGGTGCATATTCCCGGTCAATAGCGACCAAAGAAGTTCCAATTAGGGATGCTGCATCCGGATAAGAGGTTGAAAGGAGTTCTTTTAACTTCCCAGCGGTTAAGGGATTCTCCGTCGCATGAAAGGTCAGAGAAGATGAACCGATAATCTCAGCCAAACCCGCGAACAGGCGGATTGTGATATGCATACTTATTCACCTCTGAAATATGTTGTAATGTCTACAATATACCATAATGAGCCTGAAAATGTTATGCTAGGCTCTATAAGATCATGCATCGGCTGCGTCATTAAAGAGCGGCTCAACAGGTAGGAGGAATGTTGCTAATGGGGCATGTGCCGCAAAGACTGACCATACTTCATACCAATGATATACATAGCCATTTCGAAATGGTGAGTCCATTGGCAGCAGAAATCGGGAGACAAAGAGCTGCAGCGGGAGAAGAGCCTGTGCTGCTGCTGGATATTGGCGATCATATGGATCGTGCAGCCGTAGAGACAGAAGGAACTATGGGTCAGGCTAACATTGATGTACTTAATTTAACAGGATATGATGCTGTAACCATCGGTAATAATGAGGGGTTAACATTCTCACAGGAGATGTTATCCTCTATTTTCTCCGGGTTACAGTGTCCAGTGGTATGCTGTAATTTTGTGGAGACTGCAACAGGGGAACCTCCCCACTGGATGAAGCGTCATGCCATCTTGGAGAAGGACGGAATCAGAATAGGAGTGACTGGAGCGACAGCGGCATTTACTTCGTTTTATTCCTTGCTGGGCTGGGATGCTCTGGATCCCGAGACAACCCTTCGGGAACAATGCCTTCTTCTAGCTCCTCAGGTGGACATTCTAATCATCCTTTCTCATTTGGGGCTTCCCGCAGATCGAATTCTGGCAGAGCGGCTGGAAGGTGTGCATGCTATTCTAGGTGGACATACACATCATATGCTGGAAGAACCGCTCATGATTAACGGAACAGCTGTATGTGGAGCCGGGAAATTCGGGCGTTACCTCGGGCGGCTTCAATTTGAGCGGAGAGAGGGACAACCTGGATTCAGCCTGGTGGCGGGTGAATGTATTCCGATTGACCCAGGACTGAAGGAAGAGATTGTAGGTCCTGCCGCTACTATTCATTTGGAGCGTGGTCGTGAGGCTCTTCAGCAGACCGTTGCGATCACAGATCGTGAGCTTCCTTTGAATTTGCAGGGAGAATCCCCTTTTGGCAATCTTTTAGCCCAAGCTGTACGTAGATTTACAGGCACTAGTTTGTCGATAGTTAACACAGGTCAGCTTCTAGGACCTTTGCCTGAAGGGGAGGTTACAGCGGGAATGCTGCACGCCCTATGTCCTTCTCCCATTAACACCTGCGTAATCAAGCTGAAAGGCCTAGATATTCGCATAGCTTTGGAGCAGAGTCTTACTGAAGAATTTTATAATAAGGTGATTTTTGGGTATGGCTTTCGCGGGAATTATCTGGGCAGCTTAGCAGTAGATGGGATAAAAATCTTGTACGATCCGCAGAAGATACCGTATGATAACAATATTGCAGTTTTTGTCGAAGGAAACCCGCTGGAGGATGATAAAGAGTATAATGTTGGTACGCTGGACATGTTTACTTTCCGTGCAGGCTATGAGACGATCGCCAATGGGAAGGATCCTGTATTTTTGCTGCCTCATTTTTTACGCGACCTGCTTGGGATGGAATTGCAGCGTCCGGACAGTCTTGATGAATGCATGCTCACTCGGTGGGAGATCAAGTCTGAGTAAACCTGCAGCTCAAAGATATACTTTTTGATTCCATTTAAACAGTGCTAGATTCCCGAAAAATAGGAGGAGATTATGGACACGATTACAGCTATTATTTTAGCAATTGTCGAAGGGATCACTGAATTTATTCCTGTTTCTTCTACAGGACACATGATCTTGACCTCGAAGCTTCTGGGCTTTGATGAGCAGGATTCGATTATGAAGACTTATGAAATCGTTATTCAGCTAGGGGCAATATTGGCGATTGCGCTTGTTTACCGCGAGCGTGTGCTTAATTTGCTGGGCATTGGGCGTAAGAACTCAGGAAGAGGCGGTGTGATGCCGGCGTCTCGTTTGAACTTAATCCATGTAATACTTGGGATTGCCCCAGCACTAGCTGTGGCATTTTTTGCCCGCGATTTTATAAAAAGTCTCTTTGGAGCCACGACTGTTCTTTGGGCGCTTGTCGCCGGCGGGATTCTAATGATTATCGCAGAATGGGTAAACAGACGCAAAATTAGAATTACAGCGCATGAGCTGGACGATCTTTCTTACGGACAGGCGCTGGCTATCGGGATGTATCAGATTATTTCAGTGCTGTGGCCAGGATTTTCCCGTTCGGGATCTACGATCTCCGGAGGGATGTTAAGTGGGGTTAGTTATAAAGCTTCTGCGGATTTCTCCTTCCTTATAGCCATTCCTATTATGTGTGCGGCTTCCGGATATGAAATGTTGGATTCTTATAAGAACTTTACTAGTGAAACGATTGGCTATTTTGTAATTGGATTTCTGATTTCTTTTGTAGTGGCTTATGTAGTGGTTATTTTGTTTATGAAATTGATTCAAAAGATTAGATTGACGCATTTCGCGATCTACAGATTTATTCTTGCTGCTATATTCTGGTTGTTTATTATGCGTTAATGCCCATAGGCAAAGACCTAGACACACCCGATGTTCTTCATGGTGCACCTGTCTGATCTCTACATAAACGGTATAGACAAAGCGTGTGACCCAAGGATTTCAAAACAGAATAGCATTTTACCGTTAAAGGCAGGAGTGAGCTAAGTGCGTTTAGTATCCGTGAATCAGCTTCAAGCAGGCATGAAATTAGGTAAAAAAATATATAATGATGAAGGTCTAACTCTCCTCGCGGATGGGGTGGAGCTTACTGATGCATTGATCAAGAGGCTTTCAAGAATTGACATCGGTTATATTTACATAGAGGACTCTGTCACGGACGATGTTGAGATTATAGGTATGCTTCAAGATGAGACACGTAATCAGGCACTGAAGGTGATTCGTAATCAGTTTCAGCAAATGACAGGCGCTTCAGGAATAAGCAAGGGATTCTACCATCTGGATAAAAAATTCTCAAAGATCATGGATAGCATCCTGGATGATTTGTCTTTACAAGAAGATCCGATGATCATGCTGCTTGATATGCACACCGCTGATAACTACTTGTACGTCCATTCCCTGAATGTCTGCTTGTACACTTTGGTGCTTGGCATTGCGCATGGGTACAGCAAAGAGGAGCTTCGAGTGATTGGTCTGGGTGCGCTGCTGCATGATATTGGCAAGACCCAAGTCCCGATAAAAATCATTCAAAAACCTGGTAAGCTCAGTGAAGATGAATTTCGCCATATGCAGGCACACACCGAGATCGGGTATCAGATTCTCAAGGAAGAACCGAATATCCCGCTGCTCGCGGCTCATTGTGCGCTTCAGCATCATGAACGCATTGACGGATCCGGATATCCGCGGGGATTAAAAGGACCTCAAATTCATGAATATGCCAAATGGTTGGGCGTGGCTGATTCCTACGATGCCATGACCTCCAACCGGGTCTACAAAAAGGCTATGCTGCCACATCAAGCCGTTGAGGCGCTTTATGTAGGTTCTGGTACATTGTATGAGCAGAAGCAGCTAGAGTTATTTAGAGATCGTGTGGCTATCTATCCTCTTGGTCTTACGGTGAAGCTCAGTACGGGTGAAAGTGGAGTTGTTGTCAAAATAGACCCAAGTACGCCTCACAGACCGATTGTACGTGTGCTTACAGGGCCTGAAGGAGAAAAAGTCGTACCGTTCGAAAGGGATCTAGGAAAAGCCCTCTCCGTTGTTATCGTTGACGTCGCAGATCAAGGCGATTCTGTGGGAACGCCAAAATATTTATCATAGCAGCGAAGAGAGAAGATTAGGCTTGTCCGCATAACTCGCGGAAGCCTATTTTTCGTCTCGCTGCTATTATTTTTTACAGTGAAAAAGCTTGTAAGGACAGTCTGAAAGACATCCGAAGTGCAGTTTTTCTGACTAACGTGGTATGATATAGGATAAGACACCGTTCAATCTTCATGATTATGGGTTAATAATAGGAATAAGATTTAAAGGAGCTAGTACAAATGAATGTTTTAAGACCATTAACATCTTCACCGAAGGAGCTGTCGCCAAGCTACGATCCGTGGGATCCCATTACTTCTTTACGTAAGCATGGACGCCATGTGCTAACGAGTGTGGAATTCACAGTAACCAATTTATGTAATATGCGGTGTGAACACTGTGCGGTAGGTGATAGTTTAACCTCTAGAGAAGGGGATATGCTGCCGCTTAAAAATATGTTGGACCGTTTAGATGAAGTAGAGCATCTGGAGACGATTAGTATTACTGGCGGAGAGCCTATGTTCTTGGCTGGTACGGTGGATAATATCATAGTGCCGCTCTTAAAGTATGCCAAAGAGCGGGGGATTAGATCGCAAATTAATTCTAATCTGACGATGCCGTATGCTCGATATGAAAAGCTGCTTCCGTATTTGGACGTTATGCATATTTCTTTTAATTATGTGAACGGAGACGATTTTCATGAAGTTGGTTTTGCCAACAGCGGGCATGCAGTTTCAAAAGAAAGTGCATATCGGTTATATAATGCAATGATTGAGAATTCTCGACGGCTAAGTGAGGATGGTATGCTAATTTCTGCGGAAACTATGATTAATTACCGTACACATACTAAGCTGCCTGAAATTCATAAGTTGATTCTCGATATGGGCGCCAAACGGCATGAGGTACATCCTATGTACAACTCCAGTTTTGCTTCGGCTTTGCCAGTGTTGTCCTTGAATGAAATGCGGACGGCAATCCATAAACTACTGGATACCCGTGATCCGGAGATTTGGATGCTGTTTGGGACCCTTCCGTTTTTTGCTTGCAGCTTCCTGGAAGAAGATCAGAAGCTGATAAGCAGAATGCGCGCCGAGAAGAATGTTACCCTTCGCAATGATCCGGATGGCCGGAATCGAGTGAACGTAAACATGTTTACTGGCGATGTTTTTGTTACAGATTTCGCTGATATCGCAGCCTTTGGCAACATCGAGAACCAAAAGCTGGATGATATATTTATCGATTGGCAGACTAAACACCCGCTGAACCAAAAGGTGAACTGCCACTGCGATGCAGCAGGCTGCTGCGGACCTAATCTGTTAGTGGCTGATATGTATTATCCGGAAGTTGACTTCAAAACTAGAAAAGCGATCAATCTGTAGAAATGAGGCGTTGTTAAGTGGTGCATACGGAATTTGAAGTAGGGAGATTATTGCTTAATCTTTTGCTGGTTCTGGTGCTCGTATTATTGAACGGTATTTTTGTAGCAGCGGAATTTTCATTAGTTAAGGTCAGGCAGTCCCGCCTGACCCAACTTGTCAGTGAAGGTAATAAAATGGCTGGATATGCTCTGAAAGTAAATAAGAGACTGGATTCCTATTTATCCGCCACTCAGTTTGGGATAACACTTGCGTCGCTGGGCTTAGGTTGGGTTGGAGAGCCTGCGATTTCTGAGTTGTTGGTCGAACCTTTAATGTACCAGATGGGGATCACCGATCATACCCTGATTTCTACCGTATCTGTGATTATTGGATTTTCGATCATTACATTTTTACATATTGTACTTGGGGAGCTTGCTCCTAAATCGCTCGCGATTCAAAGAACAGAAGGTTCGGCACTGTTGTTATCTGCACCCCTGATGTTCTTCTATAATGTGTTCATGCCTTTTATCTGGGTGCTGAACGCTTCAGCCAACGCGTTGCTTCGGTTAGTCGGTGTGGAGCCTGCAAATGAAAGTGAAGCAGCACACTCGGAAGAGGAAATACGTATTCTGATGAATCAGAGCGCCAAGAGTGGTGTCATTGACAAAGATGAAATGAAACTAATGGATAATATCTTTGAATTCTCAGATCTGCTTGCACGTGAAGTCATGCTGCCTCGTACAGATATGGATGTGCTTTACAGCAATCTTTCGTTAGAAGAAAATATGAAGATTATTACCGAAACGAGACATTCGCGTTATCCGGTTGCCCTGGAAGATAAAGACCGTATTATCGGTTTTATTCATATTACCGACCTGTTGTTTGCTCCCCCGGAGCAGCAGAATGACCTTACAACTCTGGTTCGGCCTATCCTTAACGTTCCGGAATCGATGGAGATCAGCCATACTCTTCGTTTTATGCAGAAGAATAAGGCTCAGCTGACGTTAGTTGTCGATGAATATGGCGGCACAGCAGGTTTGCTGACAGCAGAAGAGATTTTGGAAGAAATCGTAGGTGATTTACATGACGAGTTCGAAGATGAGCGTCCAAGTGTGGAACATAATGGGGAGTATATCTCTGTTGAGGGCCGGATGCTGATTGAGGATGTCAACGATCTTACGGGTGTTGTGATTGAAGACGATGAGGTGGATTCCATCGGCGGTTGGTTGTTTAAGGAGCTGGAGGGTAATCCAACCAAAGGAAAACGTGTCAAAGTAGAAGATGTTATTTTTGAAGTCGAGGAATCAACAAGATTGCGTATCACTAGAATTAATATCCACCGGGAACCACGTGTCGAGGACGAAGAAACCTCATCAGAACTGAATGAGGATAAAGAATAACCTATTAAAAATTGTAACGTATTGTTCCGGTTGATCAGGGATATAATGAACTCCTCCTGCAAGAGCTGTATGGCTCATGACAGGGGGAGTTTTTTGTGGACACATAAAGGACATAACGCTCGTCTATGCTAATGTATATTAATTGTTTGAAAGCGGGGTCTAGATTGAAAAAGAAACTTCTTCTCGTTGAGGATGAAATTCGTATTCGTGAACTGGTATCTGATTATTTCTTACAGAATGATTGGGAGGTACTTGAAGCGGATAATGGAAGAGATGCATTGGTTTGGTTTGATTCACTGCTGCCGGATCTGCTGATTCTGGATATCATGATGCCTGCTATGAATGGCTTCGAAGTGTGCCGTGAAGTTCGTGAGAAATCAGCGGTACCCATCATTTTGTTAACCGCCAAGTCTACAGATGACGACAAAATCTACGGTTTTGAATTAGGAGCCGATGATTATGTTACAAAACCATTTAGTCCAAAGGTGCTAGTAGCCCGGGCAAATGCACTTATGAAACGGGTTGAAGGCACCCATCAGCCTGAATCTAGCATAATAAAATTTGGTTCCGCGATGTTTAATACCTTGGCTCATCGGTTGGAGGTAGAAGATGCGGAAGTGGAGCTTACCCCTAAGGAATATGATCTTTTATGGCTTTTAATACGAAATAAAGGGATTGTTATTTCAAGGGATACGATCCTCAGTCGGATCTGGGGAATTGAATTTGAAGGAGATTCCAGAGTTGTGGACAGTCATATCAAAAAGCTGCGAAGTAAATTGGGTTATGAATCACGTTTTATTCGTACGGTAATTGGCACAGGATACATGTTCGAGGAAGAGGCATGAGAAGACGGGGAATTACTTTTAAACTGTTTGTGATGACCGTTATCTTTTTCCTTTGCTTCTATGGCATGGTGATTCTAAGCCAATTGCTGTTGTTTGACAATTTCTATCAGAAGCAAAAAGAGCACCGTGTGGAGAAACACCTTAAGAGCTTTGCGGCAAGATATATTAGCGAACCATGGGGAAGCACTAGAACCTCTCAGGAGCTTGTCCGGTTTATGCTGCGGAATAAAACACAAATGGTTATTTTGAAGCTGGATGGAAGGATGAATTCAGAAGATCCATTTCATATAAAGCTAATCGATGATGACGGGAAGAGTATGGTTGTTTCTTTATCCCTATTCATGAATCAGTACGGAGATTCACTGAGAGCAGCAAACATTAAAGTAGATGATCAGTTGAGCGTGGAAGGCGAACTTCTGGATGAAGACAGTGCTTCACCCGTTATACTCTACCCCATAAGCATTACAAAAAAAGGGGGCGGAACCATAGGGGAGACGGGAGAGACTGGGACGATTCATGCATCTGGTACTGTTGCAGAAGTTGTACTGCCTGATTTAAAAATATGGAATCCACGCCAGGGAATAATGTTTGAAGCTCTTGAGGAATGGTTTCCTTTGACATCAGCGCAGATAGAAGACTTTAAAAATTTGAAAATACAGAAACGAGACTGGGTTGCTCCCTGGAGTGGGAGTCGCAATTCTGTGGTTATTCTGCCCTTGAAGCAAAGTAACGGAGAAATTGAATTACTATTCACAGTCACTTCATTACAGGAAGTTAAGGATTCGAACGATGCGTTACGCTGGTTCTTCTTATATCTGGGAATGGGTGGCTTTGTCCTGATTCTGGTGCTTTCTCTCTTTTTCTCGAAAATGGTAACGCGTCCGCTAATTAAGTTAAACAAGATAGCAAAACGGATGGTTTCTCTGGACTTTACAGGGGACACATCGATTCGGCAGAAGGATGAGCTAGGCAGCCTTTCTAACAGCATGTTCACCTTATCACTAAGTCTGGACTCTGCTTTACGGGAGTTAAGAGAGGCCAATCAGCAGCTAGTTGAGGATATGGAACAGAAGCAAAGAATGGAGATCATGCAGCAGGACTTTTTTGCCAACGCCTCCCATGAATTGAAGACGCCCCTCAGTATTATCAAAGGTTTTGCTGAAGGCTTGGAAGACGGCGTTAGCGCCGGCAAGCAGGATCACTACATTAAAGTGATTATTGAGGAAGCCGATAAAATGGAGTTTCTTGTTAAAAATATGCTAGATCTAGCGCGGTTGGAGTCGGGCACGATTAAACTACGGAAATCTTCCTTTATGTTAAGTGAACTGACGGAAAAGGTGACGGACAAGCTGGTCCACTTGCTGAGTGAAAAACATTTGGAGGCCATCATTATTCCTGCAAATGAATTACCAATTTATGCTGATATGAACTGGATCGAACAAGTTGTGCTAAATTTTATGACCAATGCTATTAGGCATGCGGAAGAACGAAGTTCTATCACCGTCAATATTGAGAGTCATGCCCAGACTATTGTATTCACTATTCAAAATATAGGAGAATCAATCCCTGAAGATCAGCTGGAGCAGATCTGGGAACGGTTCTATCGGTCTGAGCCATCCCGCAGTCGAATGACAGGCGGTACGGGTCTTGGGCTTTCCATCGCGAAGCGAATACTAGATATGCACGCTTGTCTCTATACAGTGAAAAATACGAAGAACGGTGTCAGCTTTACAGTGACCTTTGAAGGTTAAACCGAATCAACAGAAATACTGCTATGAAAGGGGTGAAATTGTATGAAATTGAACTGGTTGCCTTCAACGTGCACACTCGGAAATTTGGGACTAGGATCACTATCCTTGTATTTTACGATTCAAGAACGATATAGCCTAGCTTTATTAATGATAATGCTCGCGGCAATATGTGATGTACTGGATGGATTACTGGCAAGAATATTGCAATGTACTAGTGAATTCGGTAAACAATTGGACTCATTGGCGGATATTATATCATTTGGTTTAGCGCCTACCTTCCTTATCTTGTTATATAGGTTAGAAGATGCCGACTGGATTGGACCTGCAGCTGCAGTTTTCTTTTTGATTTGTGGCGCACTTCGTTTGGCCAGATTTAATCTGTCGGCGCCTTCCAAAGGGTTCGTGGGGATGCCCATTACTGCTGCTGGAGTCATTCTGTCGATGATTTCTTTACTAGATGAACGGATGAAACCAGGACTGGTCATCGGATTAATGGCATTGCTGTCCGTAATGATGATCAGCCGTATCCCATTTCCGTCCCTTAAAAAATCCTTCAACAGGAAGTGATACACCCATGCCTTGGATTATAGAGTTCATTTCACAATACGGATATTTAGCCATATTTGGCCTTATGGCACTTGGGATTATCGGACTTCCTGTGCCTGATGAGGTGTTAATGCTGTTTGTAGGCTATTTATCCTCCGTTATGGTTTTGGATTTTTCACTTTCCGTATTGGTTTGCTTTATGGGATCCATCACAGGAATGCTTATCAGCTATACCATTGGTCTAAGGCTAGGACAACCTGTGGTAGCAAAATTCGGCAAGTGGGTTGGCCTTACACCCAAGCGTTTTGCCAGTATGAAAAGATGGTTTTTGCGGTTCGGAAACTGGGCGATTTTCATTGCTTATTTTATTCCCGGTCTGAGGCATGTATCAAGCTATATCTCTGGTATCAGTGCTATGTCTTTCAAAAAATATATACTAATAACGACTGCAGGAGCGCTAACCTGGTCACTTCTTTTTGTTTCTATCGGCTTTTTTGTGGGGGCTAAGTTTTCCTTTTTATAGCCTTTGAAGTTTAACATTATTAATCGCAATTGAATGGAGCAAGATCAATGAATGTATTCAAGCGATTCTACACGAATATTACTACCAGACGCTTTTTTATTCTCGCACTTATCGGGTTGCTGCTGTACATGGTTCGAGGGATGCTTAATCTGGTGCTGCTGACGTTTCTGATTGCTTTTGTCATGAACAGCTTTCAGATTGTGCTCAGTAAGCGAATTGGTAAATTTATGAAGGTTAACAGTAAGGTGATTATTGTCATTTTATACCTTGCTTTAATCGCATTGATTGTACTGGCCCTTGCAAAATATCTTCCTAAAGTATTAGAGCAGATTAAGCAATTAGCCATCTTCCTCACCAATCTCAAGTCAGAGGACCTTCCGCAGAACAAGATTACATTATATTTGTATGATATGCTCAGGGACCTTAACTATCAGTCCTATATCAAAAGAGGCATCGATTATGTGCTGCAGGTTAGCAACTGGGGTGCAACTTTCGTAGTATCAACCATTCTAAGCTTTGTGTTTATTCTGGAGAAGAACCGGGTCGTCAGTTTCACTTCTAGGATGAGAGAGAGCAGGATTGCCTGGTTTTATATAGATCTGGAGTATTTCAGCCGAAAATTCATCGTTTCCTTTGGGAAAGTAATTGAAGCGCAAATTCTCATTGCCATGTTCAACACCTGTCTTACTGTTATTGGCTTGTGGCTGCTTAACTTCCCGTATTTATTTGCCCTAGCGATTTTGATTTTTCTGCTCAGTCTCATCCCGGTGGTTGGTTTTTTGATTTCGCTCATTCCGCTTTTAATAATTGGTTACAACATCGGCGGTCTGATGACAGTTACTTATGTGCTGGCGATTATTGCGGTGTTGCATTTTATCGAAGGCTATTTCTTGAATCCTAAGTTGATGTCCACAAAAATGAATTTGCCGATGTTTTTCACCTTTAGCGTGTTGTTGTTCTCTGAGCATTATATGGGTGTCTGGGGACTTATTCTTGGTATTCCTATCTTTGTATTTATGTTGGATATCCTTGAAATTACCCACGAAGATTCGTTCAAAAGAGCGAAGCTCTAAGCTGAATACTAAAAAAACCAAGTTATAAGCTGTTTTCGGTACTTTTCCGGAGACAGCTTATTTGTCATGCACATTGCACAAAAAAAATTGCTAATGGGCTTTTTTTGTGAATAACGTTTTATATTGTGTCCTGCTGTCATAAGTTAGCTAAGGGAGTAATGTTCAGAGTCTTTAAAGAAGGAATAGGAACAAAGGAGGTACAAAAAAGATGGAATCACAGCTGCGGAGGTATACCCCCTTTAGGGGCCCGTTTGATCCTTGCCCACCGGTGCCGTTCAAGACGTATGTAGTTCCACCCAATCAATTTATCACCTTTCAGCCGCCCGATTTGCCACAGTTTAGTTTGCAGGAGGCTCTGAAGTATGGAACGCTCTGGCCAGCACTATTTAGTCCGTATGAATCCAAGTGCAAAGGAGGAGGGAAATAGACTATGGAGGCAAATCCTTGCGACCAACGTTATTATGAATTGCTT
Source organism: Paenibacillus sp. FSL R10-2778 (assembly GCF_038593035.1). NCBI lineage: Bacteria > Bacillati > Bacillota > Bacilli > Caryophanales > Paenibacillaceae > Paenibacillus > Paenibacillus sp. FSL R10-2778. The sequence continues at coordinate 2,046,065 of NZ_CP151956.1, forward strand.
GAACAGTTGCAGACCCTTGATTTTGCCTTAGTGGAGTTGAACTTATACCTAAATACGCATCCTGACGATCTGAGAAGTATTGAACAATTTAATCAGCTTACGCTGGAACGAACTAAGCTAGCGAATCATTTTCAGGAGTTATATGGTCCGCTGCAGAATTTTGGCCGCGCTTATTCTAAATGTCCATGGGAATGGAATCAACCCCCTTGGCCTTGGCAGGTGTAAGAGGAGTATAACCGTAAGGAACTATTTTTCTAGAGGAGGGAAGTTCCCGAATGTGGATATACGAAAAAAAACTGCAATATCCGGTACGGGTGGGTAAATGTGATGTCCGGATGGCGCGTTATTTGAGTGAGCAATACGGAGGCGCAGATGGCGAGCTCGCCGCTGCACTACGCTATATGAATCAAAGATACACGATTCCAGATAAAGTTATTGGCGTGTTGAACGATATTTCTACTGAGGAATTTGCTCACCTTGAGATGATTGCCACGATGATCTACAAGCTGACGAAGGATGCTTCGGTATGCGAATTAGAGGAAGCGGGATTAGGGCCACATTTTGTAGCGCATGATCATGCCCTGTTCTACACGGATGCTAGTGGAGTTCCATTCACCGCAGCCTATATTCAAGCTAAGGGAGATCCGCTGGCAGACCTTTATGAAGACATTGCGGCTGAGGAAAAAGCCCGGGCTACATATCAGTGGCTGATTGACATGACGGATGACGTGGATCTGCAGGATAGCCTTAAGTTCCTGCGGGAGCGGGAGATTGTGCATGCATTACGGTTTAAGGAAGCGGTGCAGATTATTATTGATGATCGGAATCAGAAGCGGGTGTTCTGACTCAAGAAGAAGTCGCCATTTTGGCGGCTTTTTTATTTTTCTATTAGATAGTTACTTGGTTGGTTAAAATTTACTGTGTTAATATTAGCGAATATAACTAGAGGAGGAAAATTATTGAAAAGTAAAAGAATTTATACCTTATTAGTATTAATACCTGTATTTCTTGTACTGGCAGTTTGCAGCAGTGGTAATGCTAAGGTCTATAAGATGGAGCCCGATACTTTCTCAAAACAGGATATGGCCATTTACAAGGTAGATAACAGCAGGGAAAGAGTCAGCTATGGCATGAGTCGTAAGAATGCGGAGAAGGTTCTGGGGACTGGAAATGAAGGAATTTCCAATTGGTATACATATGATTCAGGAGTGAGTGTACTCTACAGATATGATAAGGCTGTAGCCATAACATTGGGAAGAGAATCTCAGGGGGCATATAAAACTGCCCGAGGAGCTGAAGTTGGTACGAACAAAGAGAGAATTAAAGAGTTATATGGAGAGAAATATGCGATAGAGAATGCTTCGGAAAGTATGAAATCTTTTAAATATTTGGAATATTATTACGATACAGAAACAAAGAAACTAGTAAAAGAATATACATCAGATTTTAAATCGCTTTCCAAAAAAGAACTCAGAGCCAAATATCTGCTTTCAACAACCTATGATGAGGACGGAAAGATTGGGTTGATCATACTGGCGGATGCGCAGGCAACTAACACTTTTGAATGATATGGAGATTTATTAATATTCTCTTCCAAAAGGGTACGAACGATGTTAGCAGAGAGATTAGGATTCGGAAATTTGATACAGTTCTGTATTAATTAATTATGGTAGCCACCTATCGGGTTTAAGGAAGCGGGTGTTCTAAGGATTTCTGTGAAAAAGACATTTAAAGCCGTTCTCTTTTATAAGAGAACGGCTTTTTTACGTTAAAAAATATGGAGGCTCCGCAGGAATTGATAGAAGAAATACCCCCCAAAGCCGATTAATACAAAACCTGCGCTGATAGTCACCCATTTAATAGCTGTCCGATTCATTGCTTTTCGTGTGGTGGATACAATCGTCATCAGGCCAATATCATGGAGTAGGATACCAATCAGGATACCTAATCCCACTAGCAAAAAGCTGCCCGTATTAGTACGGTCAAAGGAGTCGGACAATACGGTACCAAAGACACTTACCCAAAATACCAGGTTTCCTGGTGAGATCGCTACTAGCAAACCATTTTTGTAAGAAGAGAACAGCGATTTGGACGTCTTCTCACCTCCAAGGGAAATATCATGATCTGCATTCTTGATGCTGTCATAGCCAACGTAGCACAGGAACAGAGCCCCAACTAGCCACATGATCACTTGTATGATAGGCATGGAAAGAATAGAGGCTAGACCCAGGTATAAGCCTAGAATTAGGAAGAGGTCGATGGTCATTCCCCCGAGGCCAACAATCCAACCATGCATAAAGCCATTTTTCAAGCCTTGTTTGGTCATTTCAATGGTAATGGTACCTACGGGGAGAGCGATGGAGAAGCCGAGCAAAACGTATGTAAGAAATAAAGTCATTAAAATTAAAAGCCCCCTTTATCAAATTAAACGAAAGTATATTTTACACCATGAAGTAATAGGGGGCAATTCTTTTGAGTGAATTTATCTATTACAAATTTGCTCTATAATTTTCGACCGCTCTAATAGAGAGGGTCTTTTTTATTTATTTGAGGATCGCCAGAGATGAATATTAATGGTCTCGATTTTCTTTACCGATGAATTATTGGTCGAAAATTAATATACAATAGTTCATATGATTAAACCATTAAACCCAAAGGGGCAGCTTATGGACAGACAAGAACGCTTAAAAAATCTGGCTGAAGAATTTGGTGAATGCAGTAAAGCTCTTGCAGCCATTGGAGATGAGACACGTCAATCCATCATCATTGCTTTGATTGAAGGTGAAAGTGATTGCGAAAAAGGAATCAGAGTTGGTGAGCTGACACAAAGGACCAATTTATCCCGTCCAGCCGTATCTCATCATTTGAAGGTATTAAAAGAGGCTAATTTGATTGGTTTTGATCAGGAAGGCACCAAAAATTATTATTATTTGGATGTACTTAAAAGTGATATTTTCAGACTCAAAAGGCTGTTTGACCATATTGATGAGTTCATCAAGGATTCTGCAGAATCAGATCCTAAAACTATAAATGATGATGAAGGGTGACATGAGATGAAAAATGTGATTTTGTTAGGTGGAAGTGGTTATATCGGAACACATTTGTCGGAAGAATGGTTAAGAAAAGATCCTCAGGTGCAGATCATCAGCGTATCCCGAAACGGAAAGCCTGGAAAGTTATTACCGAGCCTCGTTAATCACAATCGGATAAAATGGATGTCTGTCGATATTTTTGATATCGATTCTTACATTAGTAAGTTACCTCAACAAGCGGATGCCATCGTTGATTTGGTCGGCACTGCTACAGCAAACAGCAAGGAGGATTTCGAAAAGCTAAATGCTGAGCCGGTAAACATTATGGTTGAGCTTATGAGTAGATTGAACATTCCCAAGGGATGTTATATTTCAGGACGGATGGGAATGCCCTTTAAAAATAAACAATTTCTTGAATCCAAGCATAGAGGAGAGCATATCGCCCTTACAAGCGGCAAAAATATCGGCATTGTAAAACCAAGTCTGGTTTACGGGGATCGTGCTGATGCGGTTGTCATGGTTCCTTTTGTACAAGCCGTAGGTCTTTTCAACAAGGATCTAAAACCCATTAAAGTGAATCAGTTGGCTCAGCAGATTATACAAATATGCATTTAATACTATAATATTAGTGATTTATGGACTAGTATATAAGCGATTAATTGAAAAAAAAGAGCCTCATTAGCTTCGGCTAACAAGGCTCTTAATACTGTCATGAGTTTGGATTTCATTATTTAATTGTTATCTTTATCGGTTTGTTTGATCAGTTCATAAGCGATATACCCGATCATTCCCAAGAACAACCCTGTGCCTGCAATAATGTAAACAATCGTAAATATTTTTCCTAGTGCTGTCTGAGGAACGAACGTTGGATGACCTAATGTACTAAGCGTTGCAACGCAGAAATAAATAGCATCCAGAACAGACAAACCTTCCTGTTTGACATAAAAAATGGTTCCAGACAACAACGTCATCAAAACTAATAAGAATAATGCTTGGAAATTTTTACGTTTGAGCGCTTTCCATAAGCCCGAGAATAAACGTTTTAAAGTTAGTAAAAATGATAACATGCAGCTCCACCCTTCATTTATATTAGAGCATACATAACAAATTAACGTCAAATTTAAAATAGATTTGCAGGAAGAAACTGAGGAGGTTGTGGGGAACTTAAATTTCTAGCATTCAGAGCTGAAACTGGTCACACTCCATTCAAAGCTAGTCTAAGCTATGTTATTATTACCTTATATTTTCCTATAAATAACAAATTATAGAGTTTGGAGGTTTAAGAATGAAAAGTAAGCGTAACTTGATAATGCTGTTATTGTTTGCTTTGACGATTATACTTTCAGGATGTAATGATAAAAAAGCTGCGATATTATCCATGGATGAAATACGAGATCTAGCTCAGCAAGGCGAGGCGTTGTCGTGGAAGGATTTTGAAGGTCATCCCTTTGATGACGTTGGTTCAGGTTTGTACATCCGTAAATATGAAATTAATGAAAACTACCATGTGCTGGTGGGTGGCGGAAGTGTTAATGCAGCTCCTCTGTATATAAATCTTGTCAAAAGAAACGGAGAAAAGATCGATATCCGTTATGATGACATCGATCATTTTATCCTCAATTAAATGAGGGGTTTTTAGGCTATTCAAATCTTATTCCGTTAGATAATTCATCCAGACGCTCCCAGTCGAGTACAATAATTTCTTGCTTAACTTTATATAAAATTCCCATGTCGGTGAGCCGCTGAATGACACGGTTTAAATGGCGGGGAGTAGTCCCAATCAAAGAGGCTATATCTGGGATATAGGGTGTCTGAATTTCTTTTCCAAACTCACGTTGGAGTTGAATGGTCAATAAATAACTTGCAAACCTTTCTTCTACAGAGCCCAGCAAGTTCGTTCGGGATGCGGATGTGCAGGTAAGAAGCTTGTAGGAGAGATGTTTCAGCAACAAGTCTTTAAACCTGTGGTTATCCATTAGGTCAGACTCAACCTTTTGTTTCGGGATAAATAAGAGGCTGGTTTGTTGTACCGCTTCAACTTGGGATTGGATCACAACTTCCTGCACGTATTCAATATCCCCGAATAATGACAAGGGTGAGCAGAAACGTAATAACAAGGATTTTCCCGTCCCCACACTAGAAGAAACCTTGGTACGCCCCTCCACTTGAAAATAAATTCCGTCCAGCTCATCCCCCTCACGCAAAATGATTTCATTCTGCTCATAGACAAGTAACTGGATTAAAGCATGTGTTGACGTTGTGAATACTTGGTCTAGATTAAATTGTGTAATGTAATGTGATATCAGATTTGGATCGTGAATAGATTTCATCGTTTACTCCTTTTTGGACATCGGTCCTTTCCATTATATCTGAACTCGTTATTATAGAGAAAAAAGGGAGGATATAAACGATGAAATTTATTTTTGATTTAGATGGGACGATTTGTTTTAGCGGCAAACCTTTGAGTAAATTTATTGTACAAGCCTTGGATTCTCTAATTGAAAAAGGACATGAGGTTATTTTTGCGTCAGCCCGGCCTATTCGTGATTTATTGCCTGTGTTGCCTGCTCATATGCATCATTTTTCTATGGTTGGCGGGAATGGCGCGTTTATTGCAAAGGGTGGGGAGGTTATTTCGACGATACATTTTGACCCACAGACTGCGGACAACCTCCTGAATTTGATTGAAGAATTTGATGCAACTTATTTGATTGATAGTCATTGGGACTATGCATATTCGGGTTCTGCAGACCATCCCATCCGGAGAAATGTAGATCCAGAACAACGCGCCAAAAATGTAACTCCGTCGGAGCTGGATGAGATTGTGAAGGTAGTTATTTTGAGCAGTCTGAACGGGGAACAACTTATACATAAGCTGCAAAATCTGCCGATTGTGATCTACCAGCATGGACAAGAAGATATTATGGATATAAGTCCACAAGGTGTGAACAAATGGACAGGACTAAAGAGGTTAGGCATAGAACCGCAGCAATTTATTGCTTTTGGTAACGATGCTAATGATATAGAAATGTTTAGACATTCCGCACATTCGGTTTGTGTTGGCGATCATATATCTTTGGGAGAAGTTGCAACGGAAAAGGTTAGTAGCGGTGAAGAGCAGATTGTTAGAAAAATAATGGAGCTGGTGGGAGGTCTGCGATAATTGATGGGATGGGATGGGATGGTGATCACCAGCTCAGAGGTCATTGTTGCGGACTGTATAGTCGCTATTTCGGGATTTAGCTTCATTAGGCGGAGTGTTCGGACTCAGGAGGCGTTATCTGGTCAGAAGACAGCGGTTTTTGCACAAAAACAACTCAATAACGACTATGGGGTCCGAATAACCTCATTTCTGTCTATTTCGAAGCCAATAAGGACATTTGAGTCCGATGGTAGGAGGTTGGTCGCTATTTGCAACAAAAAACCTGCCATAAAATCAGCAGGTTTTTTGCATGGATGAGCAGAAATAAGTGCGATAACTATTCTAGATAAGTTCTTGGCGGCGATTTAAATAACGATATAAAACACAACCGGATATCGCGCATATAGCTGCACACAAACCGATAAAACCATACCCAGCTTGAAGACCACGTAGCAAGCCAGTTTGTGTTTCTGCTCCGTAAAGCCTCTTTACACCTTCGATTACTGCACCTATGGCATAGTTGCCAATCACGCTACCGACTCCCATTAGTGTAACTGTAAAGGTGATGGCAGTGTCACTGCCATGCGGATACCTTTTTGCGATAAACGCCATGACGGTCGGATAAATCATAGCGATACCTATGCCTGCTGCTGCGAATAGAAACGCGAGCTGTTCCCCACCCAAAATAGCAGCAAACGTACATAAGGCAGAGAAGGCTGAAAAAATGATAAGCGATAGATTGAAACCAATCTTATCTGTAACCGGCCCCAGCAGGAGCCTTGCTAGCGAGAAGCAGAGAAAAAAGGTGGACAACATACCAGAAGCTGTAACTGTATCCCACAAGTATGCTTTTTCCAAAAAATTCACTAGCCATCCACCTACTGCAAGCTCTGACACTACACCGAAAGAAAGAATAAGCACCATCAGCCATAAAGCGGGATCGCGGACCAGTGTTTTTAATGGGATCCGGTCCTCTTGCGGAAGATCGTCACCCGGAAATGTACTGCGCAAGGCAGATAGAATAGGCAGTAAAGATAAGCTTAGCATAATCAGATACATTCCGCGCCAGTCGAGTGGATGGCCAAATATACTTACCGACATGAGTCCTGTTGCCAGCAGTGGAGCTAAGGTTGAACTAAATCCGTAGAAAAAATGGGATAAGTTCATCATCGTCCCGGTATTTTTTACGAAGATGCGTGCTCCCAAAATGGCAAGACCAATCTCCAGCATTCCGTTTCCGATGTACATCAGGAAATAAGAAGCTGAGAAAAAGGGGTAGCTGTGGGAGATATAGATTAACACTCCTGAGAATATCATGGATGCAAAAGCAATGATACTGACAGCCTTGATCCCCCACTTCCGAACCAATACAGCTGTAAAGGAGCAGGCGATCAAATAACCTAATGCATTTAGGGATAAAAGGGTGCCGAGCTGTTTCTCGTCCAGATTAAAGTCGAATTGGATTCGCGGAATGGCAGGTCCCTTAATATTTTCCGATATGCCAAACACTATAAATCCTAAAAAGATGGTTGCCAATTGCATGGCGTAAATCTTGTTAAATCCCCCGAAGCGCTTTTTCAAATTGAGATCCTCCCAGAACGGGTTACTTTATTGCTCAATGTCTCTGTAATACTCTTCTTTAAGTTTTTCCCAGTGTTGCTTATCTTCGTCGGTGATTGCTCTTAATACCTTGCATGGGTTCCCCACCGCAATTACATTGTCAGGGATATCCTTAGTCACGACTGAACCTGCACCGATGATTACATTGTTGCCGATTTTTACCCCAGGATTGATTACTGCGTTTCCACCAACCCACACATTGTTTCCAATGGTAATCGGTGTACCGAATTCAAGCATACTAATACGCACATCCGCATCTATGGGGTGACCGGCAGTATATACGCCTACTCTAGGTCCAAAGAGAACATTGTTACCAATCGTTACTTTAGCTACATCAAGGATAATGCAGTCAAAATTAGCGTAGAAGTTATTGCCAACGGTAATATTACTGCCGTAATCACAACGGAAAGGAGGTTCAACATATAATGACTTTCCTGTAGACTCAAATAATTGCTTGAGTAGTTCTACTCTATATTCACCTTGTTCTTCCGTCGTATTGTTAAATAAACGAGTGAGCATTCTGGATCTTTTGTTATCCTTTGCTAATTCTTCACCGCCTGCCATATATAGCTTTCCTGCAATCATGTTTTCTTTGTTTGTTGCCATTCGTAGTTCCTCCTGAAGTGTATGTTAGTTTTATGTTTTACCGGCGCTTCTCAACCAGCTGCAACGAGTAGGTTAAGCTTTCCAGTGTGATCGCAATTAATCCGTTCATGTAATGATCATCAGGTTGATCCAGCACAATTAAGTGAGGCATATGCTCCTCTGGAATCACTTCCAGACAACGTTGATAAATCGGCCGCACATTCTCTTGTTTGACTTGTTCTCCTGTGAGAGCTATGGTCTCTGGATTAATAATTGCAATCAGGGACGATATAGTGTGAGCCGCCAAAGGGATGAAGGTATCCGTGTGGTCCAAGCTACTCAATTGCTGTTCACGCGAGATTCCAAACGGTAAAAAAGAGACTTCACCAGCAAATCTGGTATTACCTTTGTGGATATGCCCGTCGATCATCATCCCGGCGCCTGGAAAAGCACCTTTGATAAAGGTCACTACGACAATGGTTTTATCCTCTTCATAATCCTGCTGTTTATAGAACCCGTAAACGGTCAGATTCATATCATTTTCAATCGTGACTTCAAGCTCGTATTTTTCTCTGAGCAGTGATTCTAAGGGAGCATTCATTAACTCTTTAATGTCACAGATATTAATGACACCTTGGTGAGCAAGGCCGGGAATCCCAATCCCTACTGCCTTGATATTGTTATATTGTTGGATAAGCGTATCCAGCAGATGGTCGATGGCTGCAGCATCTACGTACTCTAATTCCATCCATCCATGATCCACACGATCACCAACTGAATTGGTCACCGCATAGGTTATGGATTTCTGGCCATCTTCAATTTTGGCATAGATACATGCAATATAGGAAAAATCAGCGTTATAGATAAATCGTCTGGCCGGTCGGCCTCCATTTGAAGCCTCCAGTTCAGTCTCAATGACTTCACCAGTCTCCAGAAGCTCATTCAGGATATTTCCGCAGGTAGCAATACTTAATCCGGTGGCACTTGCAATCGTGGATTTGGTTCCTTCCTTCATCGATTTCAAGGCTTGCTTGATAAGCTCCTGATTTATCTTTTTCACACGAATAGAATTGTTTGCGATTTGGTTTATTTTATTCACCTCTAGACTTTTGAAAATGGTTATTAAAAGTATTATCAATACTATAACTTGGCTCTATATAATTGTCTAGCAATCGACAGTTTTTTATAATGGATTTTTTTGAACGGACATGTGGCTTTCAATCAACCTGCGGTGTCTAATTAAATGTAAGGTCAAGAGGAGGTTCTTACAATGTCTGGAGCTCATGACAAATCCACTGGTTATCCGGATGAACAGGGAGACAAGCAAAGCTTTGAAATCACTTATAATCAATATCGCGAAAGAATCCATAAATATCTTTCGTTGAAAGTAAACTCGGGTAGCGCGGAAGACTTAACGCAGCAGGTTTTCTTAAAGGCCTTGGAAAAAATTCATACATTTAAAGGGAATTCGAGCTTATTCACTTGGATCTTCAAAATCGCACAGAATATTGTGAAAAATGAATATCGGGGCTTTTATTTCATTGCGCTTTTTTGTAGACTGCACCTTGTTAGAGATCTCTAAGATTGTTGGAATGCGAGAAAGTGCGGTTAAGAAACGATTGTACCGAGCATTAGAGAGATTAAGAAGTGAACTTAAAGAGCTGTTGGTGAAGTAGACGCTCCTAATTGGTTCATGGGCACTTTTGAGGGAATAAAATTGAAAATTGTTTCTCCTTTGAATCCAGGACCAGAGCATACTATGAAACTATTCTTAAATCCACGCTGCACTTGTTTACAATGTGGTTAATCGGTGACCTTAATTCACTTGCTCCTAAATGGCTGTGTCAAGGGATTGCGGGATACGAAGTAAAACAAATGCCTGATGAGTTCATTGAAAATTCGACTTCAGAGCAAATTTATAATCTTGTTATTCCTACTTTTCAAACATTAAATTCCGCGGGCTGGGATTTCGAAACGATGAATGGCTTTCAGTTTTCTTATTTAATCGGTGAATTATAGTTTTTATTATAAGAGGGTCACATTTGCCATGTATTTGAGGCTGTTGTGACCCTTTTAAATGTCGGGCTAGAAACTATTAAAAGAATAGACAGCATCATTTGTTTCATCGAACAATAATCCACCATTTACGAAGATTTTCACAAAAAGACCAATTGTAATGGATGTACACTATGGAAATTAATAGAATCAATGTTATATAATTCACTAAGATACAAGCTAAAAATGTTCACTCATAATTTGAACCGGGTACATAATCTAATCAATATTCGGCCAGCCAGAACCTTCTGGTTGGTCTTTTTAATGTGATGCGTCTACTTTGTAGGCGATTTCGTTATATTTAGTAGATTGGTAGATTGGTAGATTGGTAGATTGGAGGGGAATTAAATCGGGGAGGACAAATGGGTCACAGAAGCGCAGCAGGGCAATGAGGCAGCGGTGGAATTATTAATTCGGCATACCTATAGTGATATTTATCGATTCATCAGATGGAAAATACATAATGACGAATTGGCCTGGGATCTTGCACAGACAGTGTATGAAAAAGCATGGGCCAAGCTTGACAGCTATCAAAATAAACAGGGGAGTTTCCGAGCTTGGTTGATGGCGATCGCGCGAAATGTCTGCATTGACTATTTTCGCAGCAAAGGTGCTCGGCAAGCAGAGTTGAATCAAAGCTTATCTGATGAAATCACAGTCGAAGGAGATTTTCTTGAAGGAATATTACTTCGTGAAGAGGTTAAGCAGGTATACGCCGCGATTTACTCACTGCCAGAGGAACAGAGGGATGCGCTCTTGTTAAGGTATAAATATGAATTTACGTTTACAGAAATAGCTGCCGTAACTGATGAACCTGAATCTACTGTGAAGTCAAGGGTAAGCCGATCGCTGATTAAATTACGTGATTTACTAAGGTATTCCAAGCAAGAGGACATATCCCAACCCCTAAAGAAAGGAGCAGGAAAATGAGGGTTAAACGTAACCATCAAGATTACCTCAATCTGAATTTACAGGATGAGATGACAGCAGAGTCTGTAGAGGAGATCGTGAATTATATCAGGTGCATTCCTGAACCGCCACGCCTTGACGGTTTTGCAGAAGAAGCCATGAGCAGGTGGAGAAAATCCAAGCGGGCTTTACCTGCGCCAGTACCACCCGTTCCTCTATTTGCACGGCAACAGCTGAGGATTCTTTTTTCACAGGGATGGTGGAAAGAGGTTGTGCTTGGTGTGATCTTGTTTGTAGTAGGATATTTGGTGCTGAGTGTTATGCAGATTGTTAGCCCTATGTTCATTCTGTCCATCGTGGGTTGTATTCCTTTACTGGTGGTCGTCTCTCATACGGCTCGGAATACGCTCTGTGGAATGGGAGAACTCGCACGTAGTTTTAGAATCCCGTTGCATCGGTATGTGCAAGCTCGGTTCCTTATGGCAGGGGTGATCTCACTACTGATTAACGTTAGTGTAACTGCTATGGTAACCCCGGTAGGGGGAACGGAGTTTATGCTGCGTATGACCCTGCTATGGTGCATCCCGATCCTAAACAATGCGGCGGTAGCGTTAGTATTATCCACGCTGATACGTAATTTTAGACAATTAATGACCGTACTCTTCATGTTGCCTCTCTTTTGGATGATTTTATTTTCCGGAGAATTTGCAGTGAGATGGACGATGTCGGTCGAGTTATTTTGGTTAATGGGACTGGGCGTTCTGTCGGCAGTGGTATTTAGCCTAGCCATGAGGTTTCAATCCAGAATATTGAGCAGGGGAGGGTTTCTGATTGGAGCTTAAACTATGTAATATTGTACATGATTTCGGCAAAAAGCGAATTTTAAATACGATCAACCTTTCTATGTCACCTGGTGTGTATGGTCTTCTAGGACCTAACGGAACAGGAAAAACGACATTGATGCGTATTGTTGCAGATATTCTGTATCCGACTCGTGGAAATGTACTTTTAGATGGACAAAACAAGGATGATATGGGGGATCAGTACCGGGCTCAGATAGGTTATTTACCGCAGGAACTGGGGATGTACAATCATTTTTCAGCTCGCGATTTCTTGTATTATGTTGCTGCCCTAAAGGGGTTGACCAAGAAGGAGGCGAGTGATCGTATAGAGGTTCTTGCTCAAATGGTTAATCTATCCGGAGAAATGGATAAAAAATGTGGTAAGTATTCCGGCGGGATGAAACGTAGACTCGGTATCGCTCAAGCATTGCTTAATAATCCGGGCATCCTCATTCTGGATGAGCCCACAGCAGGACTTGACCCCTCGGAACGCGTAAGATTTCGAAATTTAATTTCTGAAATATCAAATGAGCGCATCGTTATTTTGTCTACTCATATCGTTTCTGATGTTGATCATATAGCTAAACAGGTGCTACTGATGGGGCGAGGAGAGTTACTTCGTCAAGGAACAATTAAGGAGTTGACCAATGAATTGCAAGGAGAGGTTTGGGAGGCACATGTCCCCGGGCGGTTGCTGGCTCAAATCGAAGAGAATGGAACTGTAGTGAATGTGCAGCAGACAGATACTGGACTAGTGGTTCGGGTAGTCAGCAAGACTTTGCCAGTTGAGAATGCACTGATGGTGAATCCTTCATTAGAAGATGTATATATGCATTATTTTCGGAGGGGATGACACACATGAAACGTCTGGTGATGTTTGAATTACGTAAAATTATGATTCCCAGAGTCTGGATTTCTATAGCTGGAAGTATTGCATTAGCCATTTTTTGTTTTGTTAGTTTCTACCCATCCGGTACGGATAGTCTATTGGTTGTAAACAAGGAAAAGCCTGAAGCTATCGCCGCTCATCTAGGACCGATTCAACCAGATTTAGCTTTGAAATACGCACCTAGACTCAAAGAAGAATATGCTGAAGACAGCGCTTGGCCCAAAGAGGAGAAGATGAAACGAATTCTGGAGCAACACTATGCTGGTACAGCTTATATGGTAGATCAATTCAACAGAAATTTAACAGAGCTGAGAGAGCAGAAGGTTTTAATGGAGAGGCAAGAACCAGGATCTTATGCGCTAAGAGATGTTACTAAAAAGCTCTCCATGCTGGAGGAGGGAAAACCACGGGGGTTTTATGTAACTGAGGACTGGGACTTATTACATATATTTTTTTCGAGCTCGCCTGGCGTCGGGGATCTTTTGATCGGTCTTATTCTAGTATTTGCACTGGCCTCCCTGTTCTCCGGCGAGGAAAACTATAGAATGGATGCACTTATTCTATCTAGTAAATACGGAAGGTTGAAGATTGTTGCGGCAAAACTATTAGCTGGATTTATAGTTACGTTTGTCTGGGTTACTCTTTTTTACGGGATTTGCACATTGCTGGCCTGTTTACCGTTCGGCTTCGTGGGCTGGAATGCCCCGCTGAATAGTTACTTTTATTTTGATGAGACTCCATATGCCTTAACCCAGCTGCAGGGATTTGCCCTGAAATATGCTGTAACCTTGCTGGCTGCATGTGGTCTATTGTTATTGACGGCGCTGATATCCGCTTTGTGTCGGAGTAGCTTAAGCAGTCTTGGACTGGCAGCATTCGTAGTTATTCTTCCCCTTTTCTCTTTGCCTGGAATTTTGGGCAAAATAATCTCTTTTTTGCCGTCAGGTGTAATGGTCAGCAGATCCTTAATCGAAAAATATGTATCCTATAACATTTTTGGCATCCCTATATTACATCTACCCTTGTCAATCCTTTCGGTGATAATCATAGGTATACTTGCTATAATGCTTATCCCCAAAGCTTTCGAACGTCGATTAAAGGTCTAAGTAGTAGATACGTCCAGATCGTTCCCGCTATGAAGTGGGGCGATCTTTTTTTGTTCTTCTTGTGAAAAAGGAGAGCAGTATATTTACGAATTAGACATTTCACCCGATAGTTAAGACAAAGGGGAATCACGATAAACCTGGCAAAGAGAGCAGGAACCCCTTACCGATAAGAACGAAAGGGATTATTAAAATGAAGATAATGAAGCTATTGGTACTAGGTCTTATCTCAGGGACAATTGTGACATGCGGCAACGTAAGTTATAGAGTTCATGCTGACACGACAACGTACGAGAATACAGAGACATATGAAGAAGTGGACGAGGACGTTGAGGAGGATCCGGGATCTTCACTGTTCACTGACATTCAAGGTCACTGGTCCGAGCCTTGGGTGCGTTGGGCGTTGGACAACCAATTGATGGTTGGTTATGATGATGGGAGCTTTCGACCGGATCAGCCGATTACGGAAGCGGAATTTTTGAAATTATTTTATCTTTCTTTCGGCTATCCAAAGGCTACTAGCATAGGCGAAGAATGGACAGCAGCACCGTATAGAATGGCTAAGTGGTGGAATCATCCAGTTACTGGACTACAATATCCAGTGGCAAGATCGGCTCCAATCACCAGAATGGCCGCCGCAAGGTTAGTTGCATCAGGTCTAGGGATGAATTACAACGACACGGATTCCGTGGTTTATTTGCTGGGTAACTCTCTACTTCCACTTCCCGGAGAGCCAACTTTAGTAGGTTTCAGAGGAAATCTCCCGCTTACAAGAGCAGAGGCTATACAATGGATGAGAATGCTCAAGCTTAAGGGAATATATACTGTGAATTCTCGTCCAGAAGGACGATCGGATCGGAGTCACTTACCGTCATTACCGGAACAGGGTACAGGTTTGAAGGATTTTATAGCGGTTCCGGTTACCGATCGTGATTTCGGAATAGCGGATAGTGGACGTAATCTTTTTATTGATTTTGGGAGTTCAAGAATGTTAGTAGGGGAACATTACGGGGATTCAACAGGTCAAGATGTATTCAATAATGAAATGTATAAAGAAGTATCTGTACATTATGATACCGAAGGTCGGCTGAACGCTTGGAAAATAGACAAAGATAATGAGCGCATTGATCCAATCCATATAGGTACATTGAACAATATTCGACCTGGGATAAGTACATTGGAAGATGTGCTAAAGGCATACGGTACATACGTTGCAGTGGATAACGAATACGGGATTATAATGAGTTACTGGTTTGAGAACAAGGGTGGAGTGTATGAGCCCCGATTGTCACCTTTTGAAATGGATAATATGGAGGGTGGGTTCTATATAGGCTTCATTATTGACAAACAATCTCTGAAAGTTCAAACCATACTCATATCTACAGCTCAGCAGGCAATGAATCCTACGGATATATAGGAATTGTACTGGAACCTTATTCATTCTTTAAAATGTGACGGCATGTCTTTCTGAGGCAGCCGTCTTTTGTTTTATAATTTTTTTCACCTCATAAGCTAACATTCCGAGAACTTTATCGTTATACATACGAAGGGAGGTGCAGGATGAAGCCCGGGCAGCTACATCAGATACTTCAACCTAAAATGTTAGAAATTCAAAAATACTTGATTCGTCTCGGGGCACCTGCAGCCGACGCTGAAGATATCGTACAGGATACGGTTTATAAGGCTCTTTTGTATATTGATTCCATTGATGAGAACAAATTCAGTGCATGGTTATATAAAGTAGCGATCAATCGCTACTATGATCTGTGCCGCCGCCGCAAGCGGATAGTCATTCCTATTGACTATGTAGATGTGCCGGATATGGAATTGCCAGAGGATCATGTGCTGTTAAAAGAGAAACGGGAAGACATCGAAAGAGTGTTGGATGAGCTTCTACCGCTCCATAAACAACTCATTATTATGAAGTATGAGCTGGAGCTGTCCTATCAGGAGATAGCTGAGCTTCTGGGAATTACGACAGATACAGTGAAATCGGCATTGTTTCGTGCCCGCAAGCAATTTCAAAAAAAGTATAGAGGTGAAGCGGAATGACAGCTCCATGGGAACAAAAGGATGATCAGAACCTTTCAAAAGTAATTAAGAAGGCAAAACGAAAAACAATGATTCGAAACACAATCATTTCTCTAGTGGTGACGGTTATAGTATTATTCGGCGGGATGCTGGGTAACGCCCATCTGACAAGCTGGTTGGCGATGCGTGGTTTGGATGAAGAGAGGATCATGATGAAGATTAGCAGTCCTAACCTTCAGGAGTTGAGAACTGAGCTTGATTTAGGGTTTCTATCGGGTAAAGTTGAACTGAGCACTTACAAAGTTGTTGAGGGTGTGCCCATCGTATGGGATACTAAAAAACTGTATTTCGATATGGGCAGCCGGTTTTCTCTGCTTAATAGGGGATACTCTAGTATAAATGTTCCTGACCCGGTAATGACACAGCAAAATTATGAATACTACCGAGGATATAACAGTCAAAATGGTCAGCGGGAAATGATGTTTTATGTGCCTGGAGTGAATTATAACGAAAAAGTGCTAAATGACCTGCCTTCACTCGAACATATGGAACCTGGCAAGCTCGTAGAAATGGCTGTTTCTTTTGATAAAAGCTACACTCAGGCAGAGGTAGAGAAGATGCTGCCGGCGGGTTTGTCACAGACTTGGTATTGGGTAGATACGTATGACAATAAAAAGAACCTTGAGTTTATTAGGAATGACAGCAGCCCGAATAAATATGCCTTACCGGAATCTGCTAGACAAGTATATGGCTACGGTGGGGAATGGGAAGGGTTATTTAAGCCGAAACCAGAGGATTTTTTACAATCCTTAACCTATGGGCTTCAGATGAAGGGCAAGCATTACGGAGAGTTTGAGCGAATCTCGAATTACTTGAAAAAGGATAAAGCGGCGCCGGACGCCAGTGATGTACAGCTATTGGGAGTTGTCGTTACTGGAACTGCGAAAGAGCTGCAAAGCCTCAAAGGAAAACCCTATGTAAATACGGCAGTTCTCGGCGCGATTGTGGATAAATATTAGATCAATATAGTAAAAATGCTGGAGGGGTTATTCTATATGTGGATTTTCTACGAAAAGAGACGACCTCTCCTTCATTTTCAAAAATGCAAGGGTCAAAAGAGCAGCGTTTCATCCTATTGGATCTTCGCTGCTCTGCGTTTTTGATTATCCGCGATCTGCTTCAGTAGTAGATTGAGGGCAAGGCAAAGCCTGCTGACCTTAAGCGGCAATTTGTCTATGACGTGATCGCAGAAATCGCTGGTATTTTCAATTGTTTTCAGATGTCCAAATACGCTTCCGACTCTATAATTAGGGGATTTCTCCCTATAATTCTTAGATATATGGTCATCTAACTTATAATTAGGGAAAACCTCCCTGTAATTTACCTGATTTGGTGAAAAATAAAGGAATCACCTCGATTTTTAGGGAGAAATCCCCTCATTATGCTTTTTTTTAGCGAATTTCGGCTATTTTTAGGGAGTATTTCCCCAATTCATACATCGCACACCGCACACCGCACACCGCACGCCGCACACCGCACACCGCACACAGCACATATCCCATGGGTTAAGTAAGAATCCATCCATTGTATAGCCAATTTTTTTTAAAAAAAGCCGCCCTATAAGTAGAATTCTCTACTTTTTGGACAGCTTCTTTTTAATCAGTTCACAACCTGCTCAAGCTAAGTCCATTTCGCGGACCAAAGCTTCATTTCCTTCAAAATTTGATGTAAATCCTCACCTTTGGGAGTAAGCGAATATTCTACCGTAACAGGAACAGTCGGAAATACGTGACGTTCAAGCACACCATGCTCCTCCAGATGGCGCAACGTAGTGGTTAGTGCGCGGGGAGAAACATTAGTGATTTTTCGTTGCAGTGCCCCAAAACGCTGCGTGCCGTCGAATAGCTCTCTGAGGACAAGAAAGGCCCATTTTCCACCTAATACTTCAAGTGTTTTTTCAACATTACATTCAATAGTAACAGGGGTTTTGGGGATATAATTATTAGTAGATTTAGCTGTCTTCAAGGTATCTCCTCCTGTTTGTGAAGCTACTATACTCTAGTATAGTAACTACACTAGAGATCATATAATAAACTAATTTTCACTTCTTTCTATTATATACAAACTATTCTAGAATGAATATGAGTGCTAAGCAACCTGCCAAAATCAAACACGGAACTATGGAGAGGAGCAGTTATTATGAAATATCGCAGATTAGGTGGAACCGGTTTAAAAGTTAGTGAGATTAGTTTGGGAAGCTGGCTGACATACGGAGGCTATGTGGAAAGAGATAATGCTGTTAATGCCATTGAAACCGCTTACGACTTAGGCGTGAATTTTTTTGATACTGCGAATGTTTATGAAAAAGGTGCTGCCGAGAAAGTACTAGGTGAGACTTTACGTAACTACTCTCGTGAGTCCTATGTATTAGCTACTAAAGTATACGGGGAAATGGGCTCGGGACCTAACGACCGTGGACTATCCCGCAAACATATCACGGAACAGTGTCATGCTAGCTTGAAACGTCTCGGAGTAGAATACGTGGATATTATGTATTGCCACCGTTTTGATCCGGAAACTCCAATTGAAGAGACCTTACGTGCGCTAGATGATCTGGTTCGGCAAGGCAAGGTATATTATGTCGGTGTTAGTGAGTGGACGGCGGCGCAAATGACCGATGCGTTAGCTGTAGCAGACCGCTATTTGCTAGATCATATTGTTGTTAATCAGCCGATTTATAATATGTTTAACCGTTATATTGAGAAAGAGATTATTCCGCTCGGCGAGCGCCGTGGGATTGGACAGGTGGTATTTTCTCCACTGGCTCAAGGGCTGTTAACTGGAAAGTATAACACGGACATCCCTGAGGATAGCCGTGCTGCTAAGCTGGATCGATTAAAAGATTCGATTACAGAAGAAAAGATTGAAAAAGTCCGCCAATTGAGTGGGATCGCCACGGAACTGAATATTTCAGTTGGGAATTTGGCTTTGGCTTGGATTTTGCGTCAACCTAATGTAGCTAGTGCGCTGGTGGGTGCCAGCCGTCCGCAGCAGGTCGAAGAGAATGTTAAGGCTTCAGGTATTGAGCTTTCGGAAGAGATTTTGAAGCAGATTGAGGAGATTCTGGAGTAGTTGTTAGCTTCATAAAAAAGGAGACATACTCATGGCGAAAGTAGTTGTTACAGGCGGCAGTGGAATGTTGGGCAGATGGGTGGTCCGGCATTTTGTAGAGCAAGGGTATGAGGTTGTGAATGTAGATACGCAAAAATCCGCAGATTCTTTGTGCCAAACGATGATTGCTGATTTGAATAATTTGGGTGAAGTATATGGTGTGCTCGCAGGCGCTGATGCAGTTGTACATTTGGCTGCAATCCCAGCTGCAAATATAAAGACAAGTGAGGTTACCTTTCAAAATAATGTAGTATCTACCTATAACATTTTGGAGGCTGCAGCGGGTCTCGGGATTCGGAAAGCAGTGATTGCTTCCAGTGAATCCTCTTACGGAATCTGTTTTGCGGTTAATCCTTTGGGGCCGAAGTATGTGCCTATGGATGAGGAGCATCCACAGTTACCTGAAGACAGCTACGGTCTGTCTAAGGTTGTGAATGAGCAAACCGCTGAGATGTTCTATCGCAGAAAGGGTATACAGGTCGTTTCCCTAAGAATCGGAAATGTTATTGATCCATCGGCGTATGAACGTTTCCCTTCCTTCATTCATGATCCGGCGCAGCGCGATCGTATTCTATGGAGTTATATTGATACACGGGATGTAGCAACAGCTTGCCAATTGGCAATCGAAACGGATGGATTGGAAGCGGTTGCTCTTAATATATGTGCAGATGAGACCAGCATGGCTGTTCCTAGCAGAGAGCTAATGGCCGCACGTTATCCAGAGGTGACGGATTTCCGCCAGCCGCTGGAGGGTCACGAGTCGCTACTCAGTAATGAGAAGGCCAAAAAGCTGCTAAATTGGCAGCCGAAGCACGTATGGCGAGATTATGTTAACCAGTAAATAACGAGCCGGATTCACTATAAGGAGCGTGCAAAATGAAGGTCTTATTTATCGGAGGTACGGGATTAATTAGTCAGGCTGTATCCCCGTTGGCTGTAGATCAAGGAATCGAGCTGTATTTGTTCAACAGAGGACAGCGGGATGAATTCGTTCCAGAAGGTGCAAAAGTAATTAAAGGAGACATTCGTAATCCGGCAGAAGCCGCATTAGTATTACGAGATTACGAATTTGATGTAGTGGTAGACTGGATTGCTTTTACACCGGAACATGTGCAGGCAGACATTGACCTGTTCACAGGTAAAACGAAGCAGTACATTTTTATCAGCTCAGCCTCTGCTTATCAGAAACCGCAGCGTAATTATGTAATCACAGAAGAGACACCGCTGGAGAATCCTTATTGGGAGTATTCGAGGAATAAAATTGCGTGTGAGCAGCTGTTGATGGAAGCTTACAAGGCGAACGGATTCCCGGTTACGATTGTTCGTCCTTCCCATACCTATGGAAATACAGCCATCCCTGCGGCACTCACAAGTGGCCAGCATCCTTGGTCACTGATCGATCGTATCCGCCGCGGCTTACCTTTAGTTATACATGGAGATGGAACCTCTTTGTGGACACTGACACATAATTCGGATTTTGCCAAAGGTTTCGTTGGGTTGCTTGGACATCCGGAAGCGATAGGCGAGGCCTTTCATATAACTTCCGACGAGGTATTAAATTGGAATCAGATTTACGCGGCCATCGGACAAGCGGCAGGTGTGGAAGCTAAAGTGGTGCATATCTCCACAGACTTTATCACAGCCTTTTCCCCTCCAGGGACAGCGGATGGTTTGGTCGGTGATCAAGCGGTAAGCAGTGTTTTTGATAATAGCAAAATCAAACGTTTCGTGCCTGACTTCCAGGCTACTGTGCCTTTCTGCGAAGGGATCAAGCAGTCGGTTGCTTGGTTCGAGGCTCATCCTGAGCAATGTACGGTCGATGCGGAATGGTCTGCGTTACTTGATAAGTTGATCGAGAGACATGGAATTGAGGCCAAACCTCTTTCATTCTACGCATAAGGTATATACAGTTATATTTAAAGACGGTCTGTTCCTAAGGGAGCAGCCGTTTTTTTAGGTTTGTCTCGTTCAATGTAAGGTTATGGAATGAATCAGCAAATCATGAATATACTCTCACTACCTAAAATTCCGTTGAAAAAGGAGTCCTGGCCATGCCAACCCATCCCTTTGTCTCGCGTTTTTTCGTAAATTCAGATGCACGTCGTGAGAAGTTAATTTATGATCTGCCGGAATCATGGTGGAGCCGTCCCTTTGAATATGAGTGGTGTATTAACTTTATTTCTCCGCATGGTGTTGTGCTGGATGCAGCCTGTGGGATTCCTCATCCCTTGAAGTTTTATTTGGCAGGGGTTTGTGCAGAGGTCTATGCCTGCGATATGGACAGTAGGGTTATTTACCCAAAAGCTATCCAAGAATGTATTGAGAATGAGATTGGGGAAAAAGCGGCGAAGCAGGTTATCGCTAGAAGAACAAACAATCTGCATTTCGCTCAAGCTAATCTGACGGATCTGCCTTATGAGGATGAAAGCTTTGACACTGTTTTTTGCATATCGGTATTGGAGCATTTGAGCTTTGAGGATACGGTCGGTACTTTACGGGAATTTCACCGGACGTTGAACGAAGAAGGATTATTGGTATTGACATTTGATTATCCAACGGTAAATCTGAGTCTTATGAATGACCTGCTGCTGCAAACTGGATTTCAGTATTGGGGGGAGACAGATTTTGAATTGCCTGCGGATGCTGTGCATACGGATGCGTGGGGTGGATTAAATTGTTTTAGAGCCGTTCTAAAAAAAGTAAAGGAATAACAGGTCTTTCTACTCTTAATTTAGTAACCTCTTTCCAGTATGCTAGGATCATAGCTAACAAAAGATGAGAGGAGGCTGTATTTTTTGAGATTAGGATCGAAGGTTTTGCGTAGAATAGCACTCATTACACTTATGTTATCACTAATAGTTCCTGTGACATCTGCTTCCAGTGCAGCTTCACTATCTTCAGATCCTATAAAGCTTGCTTTTGCGGGTGATATCCTTTTGGACGGTTTTGTTGGCGATCAGATTGCTAAATATGGGGTGAACTTTCCGTTTGTAAAGGTCGCACCTACGCTGCAAAAGGCTGACATCGCCTTCGCCAATCTGGAGACGCCTGTGTCTATCCGAGGGAAAGCGGCAGAGAAAACCTTTGCCTTCAGATCCAAACCAGCAACGTTGGGCGGCTTAACCTATGCAGGGATTGATGGAGTGTCCTTGGCGAATAATCATATTTTGGATTATGGAAAAGACGCTATGCTCGACACGCTGATCCATTTGGATCGAAACAAGATTGGCCATACAGGCGCTGGCAAAGATGAAGATGAAGCGTTCAAGCCTTATACTAAGACGGTAAAAGGGAAAAAGATCGCCATCCTTGGTGTTAGCCGTGTGCTTTCAAATCCTTCATGGTATGCCGGCAAAAACAAACCGGGAGCCGCTTCAGCTTACACCTCGCAGCCTATGCTTAGCGCCATTCAGAAGATGTCCAAGGAGAATGATTTCACGATCGTATATATTCACTGGAATGAAGAGTTTAAGGATTTCCCTGAAAAGTACGCTCGCACACTAGCTAAACAGATGATTGATAGCGGGGCGGATTTAATCCTTGGCGCACACAGTCACTGCCTTATGGGCATCGAATACTATAAGCACAAGCCCATTTATTATTCACTTGGGAATTTTGTGTTTAATCGCTCCACACGTGGTGGGGAAAAAACACTTAATTCTATGCTATTGAACGTTGAGATTAAGGACTCCAAGATGACCAGCAAGATTACCCCTGTCAAAATCATTGGCGGACAGCCCAATTTTATGGATGATTCCTACAATAGGAAGACGATTAAGCTCCTGAACACCCTATCTTTTAATGCCAACATAGATGCTAACGGCAGGGTCACGGAAAAGCAGCTTTAATAAATACAAACTCTGATTAGCTATTCACGGATCGCGCTCGATCTCGTTTGAATGCGAAATGTGTGGAGTAACTGTGGAGTACCTATGGATTACGTATGGGGTATGTATGTAGTATGTATGATGTGGCGTATAGAATACCTATGGAATACCTATGGAGTGACTATGGAGTATGATGTGGCGTATGGAGTACCTATGGAATGCCTATAAAATCACCGCTGTGTTTGTGAAATAACTGTATTCTATACACCTATTTTATATGTAAAACGGACCATTTTGCTTTTAAGTGTATTCTATGCAACTAAAAACTAGAAAATCGACCTAGAGGGCAATATATCAACAAAATAGTTGCACGAAATACAGCTATATCCATCAGCCGAGCGAGTTGCAGAGTTATAGTTGTACAAAATACAGTTAAACTGCTAGTTAGTATTGGAACGTCTGCATCAAAAGCTGACTGCAGCAGTGTGCAAAGTATTGGAACGTCTGCATCAAAAGCTGACCGCAGCAGTATGTAGAGTATTGGTACGTTTGCAAAAAGGGGGAGATCCATATGGATCTCCCCTTTTTTATGCAGAAGCTAGGTTTGGAATCAGATAATCAGCCCTTCACCGCCCCCGCAACAACACCCTTAACGATGTACTTTTGCAAGAAGATGAATACCACGATCGATGGCAGCACCGCCATGACCATAGCTGTCATCGCATATTGCCAATCTGAGGTATATTGGCCCACGAAGGTGTAGGCAGCCAGTGTCAGCGTTTTGGTATCTGGGGAGCCGTTGACCATGAGCAGCGGGAGCAGGAAGTCATTCCAGATCCACATTACGTCGATAATGACAATGGTTGTTGTGACCGATTTCAGCAGTGGGAAGATGACACTGAAGAACAGGCGGAAGCCGGATGCTCCATCAATCGTGGCACTCTCATCAATTTCAACCGGAATACCCTTGACGAATCCATGGTAGATAAACACGGCGAGTGGAGCACCGAAACCCCAATATAACAACCCAAGTCCCCAAGTACTCTCAGAGAGATTTAAGGTTTTAGCGGTTTGCAGAACGGTCAGCATGATCGATTGGAACGGAATCAGCATCGGCATAATGCAGAGGAAATAAATCACCCCGCTCAGTCTGGATTTCGTCCGTGCCAGCTTGTAGGCTGCTATGGATGAAATGAACACAATACCCAGAAGACCTACACCGGTAATGACAAAGTTGTTCAGGAACAGCTTCGGATAGTTGATAAACTTCCACACGTAGGAATAGTTGCCGAATACCAGATGTTTCGGCAGGGCGATGACATCCGTCATGACTTCGCTAAAGCTTTTTAACGAGTTGATAATCGTCAGAAATAGCGGATATAGAAACAGAAGAGAGAGGATGACCATAACAACCTCTAGAATAATTCGGCCTGCTTTGCGGTTTGTATTCATTATGCCTCAACCTCTCTTCGTTTGAAGAATGCTAACTGGAGAATGGTTACCACCAAGACGGCCAGGAACAGGATAAGCGCTTTCGCTGTACCGTATCCATACAGATTGTTCTGGAAGGTATCCCGGTAGATATCGTAAGCGATACTGTAGGTAGTTCCGCCAGGTCCGCCCCCGGTTAATGACAGGATGACATCGAACACCTTGATCGAATTGGTCAGTGCCATGAACACAGAAATCGTAATGGATGGAGCGAGCAGCGGCAGTGTAATACTGAAGAATTTTCTCATGGGACCAGCGCCGTCAACTGTGGCTGCTTCTTTGAGATCCTCAGGTACAGATTGCAGACCGGCAATATAAATGACCAGATAAAAACCAATCGACTGCCAGATGGAGACGGCCAGTATGGAGACGAAAGCAAGTCCCGGCGTCCCTAGCCAGCTTAGACCAAATATGGACCAGCCTGTACTTTCTCCGAGTGAGTTGAAACCTTGCATAAAAATAAATTTCCAGATAAAACCGACAATGACAAGACTGAGGATATAAGGAATAAAGAAAGCGGCTCTCAGCCAAGGGGTGCTCTTCAGCTTCATGTCCAGAACCAGTGCGAGCAGAATGGCCAGCACGTTAACGAGAACGATGTACAGAATCGCATACTTTATGGTGAACCAGGCTGAATTGGCGAAGTTGGTGTCGCCCATAAAGATTTGTTTGAAATTATCAAGTCCGACAAACTTAGGGTGTTTCGAAATTCCGTTCCATTTGGTCATCGAATAGCGGATAGTCATGGCAAACGGAATGTAGAATGCTACAGCGATACAGATGAGGACTGGGAGAGTGAATAATCCGAATTCTGTTTTCTCGCGCCATCTTTTGCCGAGTGATTTTAACATGGATGCACCTCTTCTTGATTTGTTGGGTGGTAATATCGACTAGGCTTGCCACACATAACCATTCCGGTTAGTCTATATTGTGTATTATAGAGCAGTACCCTATACTCAAAAATGGATTTAAGAGTACAGTTAGGGGTAAAAAGGTGAACTGAAATATTTATAATTAAGCCTGTAAATCGTGGGGGAGGTTGCCGGTCATTATTAAAAAGTGGATCATAAAGCGGTTTGAACCCGTGCTG
Organism: Paenibacillus sp. FSL R10-2778; assembly: GCF_038593035.1. Taxonomy (NCBI): domain Bacteria; kingdom Bacillati; phylum Bacillota; class Bacilli; order Caryophanales; family Paenibacillaceae; genus Paenibacillus; species Paenibacillus sp. FSL R10-2778. Next base: position 2,071,852 of record NZ_CP151956.1, read on the forward strand.
GAGCTTGTCTCACGCAGGTTGGCGAACAAGCTTATTTTGCTGTTTACAATCATCATTGTGTTGGTGGTGACCTCACTGACATTCATTTCATACGGCATGCTGCGAAAAGAATCGGTGGATAACAGCATCGCCAGTACGAGCAACAATCTGTTGCTTGTCGGCCGGAATCTGGAGAGTTATTTGGACGGCATCGAGCAATTATCCCTGCCGCAAATATCGTATGACGAGATCACCTATGCGATTTTGCATGAATCGGAGGATTATGCCTCGAAGATGTATGTGGAGGACTACTTGAAGAACCTGTACTTCTCCCGCAATGATCTGGAAGCTATCTACCTGTATGTGATCAAGGAGCACAAGTATTATTATGTCACCAAAGAGAACTACAATATTACCGTGCGGGTCGCCGAGCATCCGTCGATTGAGAATCTTTCCTGGTATAAAAAAGCGCTGGCCAGCCCGTTTAACCGTTCTTACCAGTCTTTTGTAAAAAACCAAACCTCGATGATCAATAGCTCCGACTACCCTATAAATAAGGATAAAAGCTTCATGGGCTACCATCGATTGCTGCGCTCTATAGTCTCCAGGGAACCGCAGGCGGTGCTCTCCCTTTATTTCAATTCCTCGGTTACGGACGAGATTATGAAGGATATTCCCTTCAGTAAAGGGCAGCACCTAATGTACGTCAGTCCCGATAATGAACCTTTTGTGGTGGATGACCCCGGGTTTTATCAACAGAGTGAACAAGCGGGACTGCTTAAGGAGCTGACACCAGCCTCAGGAGGACGCGTGACGTGGTCGGATAAAGAAGAGAAGTATCTAGTGATTTATGACATCAGCAAAAAAGAAGGCTGGAAGCTGATTAAGCCGATTCCCTACAAAAAAATTTATGAAGCGGCCACGACAACACGCAAATTGAACTATTTCATAGGACTGTTATTTTTAATCGTTTCGGTCATCTTGGTCAGCTTTATTTCGAACAAAATAACAAACCCGCTAAAGAATCTGTCGCTGCAGATGAAACGGTTCAGTACAGGCAGCTTTGACGCTGAAGCACAGGTTGAAGGAAAGGATGAAATTGCCTATCTGTCTCGCCACTTCAATAAGATGGTGGAAAAGACGAATGAGCTGATCAATGAACGGTACAAAATGAAAATTGTCGAGAAAAATGCTGTACTTAAAGCACTGGAAGCTGAGATCAATCCGCATTTCTTATATAATGCCCTGCAAGCCATTTCCACCAAGGCGCTGAAAAACAACAATGATGATATTGTCGATATGGTCGATAATCTTGCTATGACGCTAAGATACTGCATTAGCGGTAAAGATGTGGTCCATGCCAGAGAGGAATTAAAGCATATTGAACGTTATTTAGCGCTGCAGAAGGCCCGTTTCGGAAACAGAATGCAGGTGGCCTACCAGTGGGAAGACCCTTTGCTGGAGCTGGAGATTCCGAAGCTGTCCATTCAGACCCTGGTAGAAAATTGCATCAAGCACGCGCTGGAAAAAGTGTCCACAACGATCACAATTACCATTGAAGCGCATATGACGCCCAGCCATACGGTTATTTCAGTGACGGATGACGGGCAGGGGTTTAGCGGGGAGCGGCTGGAGCAAGTGAGAAGTTCTCTTCAAATCCAGTGGGAAGATCAGGGCGGAGAGAACGCTGCTGAAAGTGACACGGAAAGCATCGGACTGAAAAATTTGAACACGCGGCTGAAGCTTTTGTATGGTGAGGCTGCGGGTTTGGCCATTACCAGTGATGCTGGCGGAACAAAGATGGATATGCGGTTACCGCGGGGAGGGATTAACCATGTATAAAGTATTGATTATAGATGATGAGGAACCGTTGCGTGAGGCGATCAACATCCTGGGAGACTGGAAAGGACTAGGTGTCGATCAGGTACTGGAGGCTACGGATGGAAGTATGGGCCTAGCCATGCTGCGTGAGCAAAAGATCGATCTCGTATTGGTCGACATGAAGATGCCGGAGCTGAACGGAAGTGAGCTGCTGCAGATCGTGGAGAAGGAGTTCCCGGAACTGCTGACGATTGTAATCAGCGGCTACAATGATTTTGAATATACCCGCCAGGCTATCCGTTCTAAGGTAGTTGATTATTTGCTGAAGCCGGTCAACCGGGGGGATTTGAATGCGGCCTTACGTAAAGCTATCGATGTGCTGGAGGCTAAACGCAAGAAAGAAAGCGAGTTCATCAACAGGAACATTACGCTCAACATGTCTCTGCCGAAGCTAAAAGAGAAAATCTATCTGTCGATCATTGAGCGCAGCTTCAAAAATCAGTCCAACGAGGCTTTTCTGCCGTTGATCGGCGCCGATACGACCGGAAACTATTTTGCTGCGGGTGTACTGCGGGTGCTCAATTTGGAACAAGTACGTCGTAATCGCTTCCATGAGGACCGGGATTTGCTTCATTTTGCCGTCACAAATGTGATTAATGAGAATAGCGATGAGCATTTTCAGGCCTTCAGCTTCGCCAGCCATAAGGGAGAACGCGAGTTTATCGCCATCTTCACGATGAAAGGCGGCTATGAGGAGGACGCAACTTTCCGCTCTTTACATCATATGAAGAAGTTAGTCTCGACGCTGAAAGAGCTATTTGGAATTGTTGTTGCCGGAGGAATCGGACAGCCCTATGGTGACATCATGGCGCTTGCTCAATCCTATGAGACTGCCAAAGCCTCTCTCGACGGGATTGACCTCCTGACGCTGAAGGGAGCGATTGTCACAAATAGCAGCAACGATACTTCCCAGGGAAAAGATAATCCTTCCTTGACGGGGCGCATGCCCTTGATTCGCAACGCACTGGAGAGCGGGAATATCAATCATGCCAAAAGTATTTTAAGCGAATTCACTAAGAAATGGGAGGCTTCCGGACGTTTTAATCTGGGCGAGGCTGACCGGCAGATAGAGGAATTTATTATTTTGCTGAACGATATTGCCACGGAGCTGGATTCGATCCCCGAACGTATCCGTGGTGGTAAAGATAAAGGATTGCGTGGGTTAGGCATCGGGAGCGATTTTGCTTCCTTTGGCGAATTTGAGCGGGTGCTGAGCGGGATTCTAGATTGCTATGGCAATGAAATCAGCAAAAGCCTTGCTGGCAATCGCCCCAGCGTACTGGAAAATATTAAAGCATACATTGATAATCACTATTTTGAGAATATTAAAATATCGATGTTCACGGATAAATATTTCCTGAGCAGAGAATACTTGATGAAACTTTTTAAAGGGCAATATGGTTATGGCATACATGAGTATGTACAAAAGGTAAGAATGGACAAGGCAAAGGAGCTGCTATCCACCCCCGACTTGAAAATCCAAGACATTTCCGAGATGTTGGGATACAAGGACAAAAATTATTTCAGCAAGGCGTTCCGGAATTATTATGACTGTTCACCTTCTGAATATCGGGTTCTGCTATTGAACGGGGAGGAGTGAAGCGGTTACATGAACACACTTTTTTACCCTAATAAGTTCACTTATGTACATTCTTATCCTTTTTCTTTTTCTTTAGAATTGTCTCAAGACCACTAGATGCATAGGAAAAGGGGGCAACATCATGTTAAAAAGATTTATGGCTTTATCTGCGAGTCTGCTGCTCGTCGGCGGATTACTGGCGGGTTGCGGCGGAAACAACAATGCCGCTAACAATAGCGGAACAGGGAATACTCCTGCCACAGATTCTGGCAAGCCGGTCACGATTAATATGTTCACCGCATCACCCGAGTACACTGATGCTTTTAACGCTTATATTGCCGAGTACAAGAAAGTTAAACCGAATGTGACGATTAATCTGGAGATTATGCAGGCTGACTACAATACGGTGCTCAAATCGAAGATTGCTGCGGGAAGTACACCTGACGTATTCCAGACCACAGCGGGCGGAGATATTGATACCTTTGCGGAGTATAGTGCTGACCTAACTAATGAGCCACTGGCTGCGGCGATGACCGATGCAGTGCGTTCTAACATGAGTTCTTCGGACGGTAAAGTGCTCGGTCTTCCGGTAAAAGGAAATCTATTCGTCCTGATGTACAATAAGAAACTGTTGGCTGACGCTGGGATTACAGAAGTTCCTAAGACAACAGCCCAAATGGACGATGCGATTACTAAGCTTGAAGCTAAAGGCATTACACCTTTTGCCAACGCTTATAAAGAGTGGTGGGTATGGAAACACATCTTCCAACACTTCGTAGATGCGGCAGCCCAAGATGCAGGTACGGATGCTAAGACACTAGTAAACGATTTTATTGCCGGAAAAACCACGATCAAGGATCACCCGGTGCTGTACAATAACTTCTTCACCTTCGTTGATACCACTGTTAAACATGGCACAGACAAACCGCTTGAACGGGACAGCAATGCTGAAGTCAGCGACTTTGCATCCGGCAAAACAGCGTTCATGACGGGTAAAGGCGCATGGGATGAAGAAGCCATTAAGAAAATTACACCGGACTTCGACCTGGGTATTATGGGTTACCCAGTCAGCGACAAGGCTGAACAGTCCCAGATCATTACTGGTGCGGATCAAGCCCTGCGTATCAATAAGGATTCTGCTGTAGCTGCTGAGACTATTGAATTCTTCAACTGGCTGTATACTTCTGAATACGGTAAGAACTGGTTCTCTACAGTAGCTAAGGTTATTCCTCCAATTAAGGATGCTCCTATGCCTGACCTGCAAATGCCAAAAGAAATGGAAGAAATCCTCAAAACAGAGAAATCCGGCGACCTGTCCGTGAACTACTCTCTGGATACCTTCCACCAAAAATTTGGTGAGCTCATGCAGGCTTACATCGGCGGCAGCAAAACTAAGGATCAAGCCATCGATGAAATTCAAAAAGCTTGGATTCAATTCGGATCGGCAGAATAATTAGGTTCAGATCAGGGGCGGGCTCCAAGGTAAGATTCACTTACTGGAGAACCGTCCCTTTTTTACATGTTATATAATCATAAGAAGATACTGAGACAAAGTCAGGAGGTACATTATTGTGAATAGCAAAATGATTGAAATCATTGAAAATGGACTATATCTTACGATTGAAGTTACGGAAGATCAGGATGTTCGGCTGTTGCATTTTGGAGCGGCACCTTTGGAAGCAGCCATAGCGGATAAGAACAAGCAAGGCTTCCGGCTGCTGGAGCTGCAATTATCGGGCGAAGACCGCGCCGAATATCACGGGCGTACACACCGAGCATCCTATCCGGGTCTTCGGATGGTATATGCGGGGCACAGCGATAAAGTGAATGCGCTCGGACGTAAACTGGAGTTTAGCTTGGCTGATCCGATTTCGGGAATCCAGGCAGTGCAGCATTTTCAGTTCTACAAGGGTGTGCAAATCGTTCGAAGCTGGACAGTGCTAAAGAATGCTGGAGAAGCTGAGGTGGCAGTGGAATACATCTCCTCCTTTGCTCTTACAGGTGTAGACAAAGAGGGAGGCGGGGAGCGCAATGATAAGATTGAAGTATCCCTTGCTCACAGCGGATGGCAGAGTGAACTTCAGTGGCGGACCTACCGCCTGCCTGAGCTCGGAATGTATCATTTGGCAGACCGTGGCTCCAAACGAATTGCCGCAAGCAATACAGGCTCTTGGTCAGCAGCGGAACTTCTGCCGATGGCGGTTTTGCATAATAAGGAGAGCGGGACAAGCCTGTTCTGGCAGATTGAGCATAACGGCTCCTGGCATTGGGAGCTGACGGATCAATACGATCAGCTTACACTGCTGGTCAGCGGACCTACAGAACATGACAACCATTGGTGGCTGAAGCTAGCTCCCGGTGAAGAGTTTACCTCGGTGCCGGTAGCCGTGGGTGCTGTGCAGGGAGGATTCCAGGGCGCGGCTGAACAGCTTACGTCATATCGCCGGATGATCCGCAGACCTAATGAGGATAATGAGCTGTTGCGGATTATTTTTAATGACTATATGAATTGCCTATGGGGAAGCCCAACGACTGAGAAGCTACTGCCTTTAATTGATGCTGCCGCAGAAGTAGGTTGTGAATATTTCTGTATTGATGCTGGCTGGTATGCACCCGGAGAGTGGTGGGATGGTGTAGGCCAGTGGGAGCCTTCCAGCGAACGGTTTCCGGAAGGAATTAAATATGTGCTCGACTATATCCGCAGCAAAGGGATGATTCCCGGACTATGGCTTGAGCTGGAGGTTATGGGCATCAACAGCCCGAAGCTTGCGGAGACTGATGACAGCTGGTTTTTCATGCGGCATGGTAAAAGGGTTAAGGACCGTAGCCGCTATCAGCTAGATTACCGCAACCCGAAAGTCATTGATCATGCAAACGGTGTTATTGCGCGTTTGGTTGAGCAGTACGGTGTAGGATACATTAAAATGGATTACAACATCAATGCAGGCATTGGGACAGAAACGGATGCGGACAGCTTCGGAGATGGGCTGCTACAGCATAACCGCGCTTATCTGGCTTGGTTGGACAGTATCTTTGTTCGTTATCCGAAGCTTGTTATCGAGAACTGTTCCAGCGGGGGAATGCGCATGGATTATGCGATGCTCAGCCGACACAGCATCCAGTCAACTAGCGACCAGGAGGATTATGTACAGTATGCGGCCATTGCCGCAGGTTCTCCGGCAGCACTGACACCGGAGCAGTCCGCAGTTTGGTCTTATCCACTGCGCGAGGGGGACGATGAGGAAGTCATCTTCAATATGGTTAATGCGCTGTTGCTTCGTGTACACCAGAGCGGTCATTTAGCGGAGCTTGAACCCCACCGCAGAAGTCTAGTTAAAGAAGCGCTGGATTATTACAAAACCATTCGCAGTGATATCCCACACGCCACACCTTTCTGGCCACTCGGCCTGCCGGACAGTGAGGGCGAATGGGTCAGCCTTGGCCTGCGGCGCGGCGAACGACGGTATGTCGCGGTATGGCGGATTGCCGGAGAAGCTGCAAATGTCCAATTGCCGATAGAAGAGCTGAAGGGACTTGAACCAGCGATCGCCTGTGCCTATCCTCAGCAGCATAGCTCAACCTGGAATTGGGATAAATCGGCAGGGGTTTTGACGGTGGCGCTCCCACCAGGAAAAACAGCGAGATTGTTTGAGATTACTTCGTAAAGCTTGCAGCGGGCCTGCTCCCCTTCAGTCTACTGTTGGGGAGCGGCTGCTGTAACTTGGCTTTTTTCACTGCCTTTCTACTTCGGTCAGGTTTGGCCTAGCTGCTGAAAGTATATTTAGAAAAGGCAATACAATGATCGTTTCGAATTCATTATTTTGAGCGTTGGTAACCAGATGACCTCCGTATTTTTCGGTGACACTTTGAATATTTGTTAAGCCGAATCCGTGAAAAGCGGGATTCTCTTTAAAATTATGCTGCACTATAGTACTATAATTGTTCCGTGAGTTGGTGACTTGGATAAACAATGAAGTATCGGTAGTGAAAATTAGCAGCTGAATGAATCTATCTTCTTTTTTGGGAACTCTTGCAGCGGCGTTTAGAGCATTATCTAGCACATTCCCGATTACGGTACATAAGTCAAACCGATCAATATCAATAGCTTCGGCGTGTATATGAATATCATACTTCATAGCAATTTTGTGTTCACAAGCAATATTTAGCGCGTTGCCAATTAAAGAATCAATTACCAAATTACCTGTTGATAGTTTTGGAGAAGGCTGATGAATTTGACCGAGCATTGAATTGATATGATGGATAGATTCCTGAATCTCATTGTTCTGAATACAAGTCCGGACATATACCAATTGCTTGTTCGTATCATGGATTACTTGTTTGATGCTTGTAAGGGAATGTGCGGTTTTTTCATAGCTGATGTGTTGATAATCCATCTGTTTATGTAATTGCAGATTCTCTTTAGTCAGTTTGGTGTTTTCATTAATTTTACCGAATAAAAGGATGGTTTCTCTAATTAGCAGAATAAGCAACATCACGATGACCATTGATAGATAAAGAGTCATCCTCGTTCTTTGAATTGTGCAATCATATAATAGGCGTAGGCTTCTTTAACCTCTTTTGCCTGAGTACGGCCAATAGGAAACTGCTCTTGATTGTGCATGACTACGGAAGTAGCTGTAAACTTATGGACATGTTCTAGATTAACAATAACGGAACGATGAATAAGCATAAATGGACGGTTTAGTTTACTTATATATTCTGAAATTGTACCTGAAATTATGTAATGCTGCGTTGAGGTAATGATCTTTAGCCGGTTTTTAGCCAAGGAATGTTTGATTTTAACAATCGCAATAATGTCAGAATTTTTGATCACCATATGTCCATCTTCAGTTTTAAACATTAGAAACCTATTTACAGAAGAAACGATATAGTTACATAGCTTTATTATCTTTGCCTCTAAACACTCATAGTCTACCGGTTTAATCAAATAATGGAAGGGTTGCACATCAAAGCTGCTCATTACGTACTGCGGATAGTTTGTCAAGAATATAATTTGAACCTCTCGATCCGGAAATGCACGGATTTTTTTTGCAACCTCGATTCCATTTAATCCTCTCAGTTCAATATCCATTAGAAGTATATGAAAAGGATAACTACTCTGTTGATTATAATAGTGAAGCAATTCCTCACCGCAGGTAAAATATTGAGTCTCGAAAGAGTAAGCCGTGCTTTTCATAAGTCTTGGGAGATATTCCTTTAGCAAATCGTGTTCCTTTTTCTCGTCATCGCATACGGCTATGCGTAACAAAGCCATTCCCCCCATAATTTAATTTGTTAATCTTCAGAGATACCAAAACCTGACACGAAACGTCATTCAGCCTCCTATTCCAACCATTAGCTACCAAATTACCCCAAATATTCTTTTATATGATATATTGATAGCGTTATCAATGTCAAACCGAAGCTTGAAAGTAGAAGAGGATATATTCTATGAATGATAAGGATACCCTTAAAAAACTTATCGGATTATTTAAACCGCATAAAAAGAATTTATGTTTTATTTTTCTGCTCTTAATATTTTCTACTTTGATTAGTTCCATTTTGCCGATGTTCAACAAAATTATTATTGATGAAGGATTTATGAAATCAGATGTTAGAATCATTATTTCAACGGCAATCTACATCTTTCTTTTGTCAATGTTCAGTAGCTTTTTAGATTTGCTCAAAGAAAAACGAAGAATAAAAATAGCTTCAAATATTATCTACTCCTTGCATAAAGCTGCATTTAATCGACTTATGAAAGTAAAAGTGAAATATTTCACTGATAAAAACTGCAGTGAAATTTTAAATCGCGTTAGCACCGATATATCGAATATTTCGCAAATAACGGATGGTAGCATGCTTTTTATTGTTAGTCAGTGTTTTAGTTTGGTAGGAGGAGTTATTGGACTTTTTATCATAAGTTGGGAACTTACACTCATTGTGCTTTTTTTAATCCCTATAGAATATTTAATTTTGAAATCGTTTGCTAAAAAAAGAAAGTCTCTTGCGGAGAAATACATCACGAAGGATGGAGAATATTCGCATTGGTTTGAGGATAGTTTGAACGGTGTGAAGGAAACAAGGCTTTTTAATTTATTCATTTTCAAAGAAAAAGAATTTGCAGACAAGCAAAATCAAGTAATAACCTCCCATATGGGAATCAGTTTATTGGATAATTGGCGGATTACTGTGGAGAGATTTCTAATTGGAGGACTAGTTCTTCTTATATATGCTTCTGGATCGACGATGATATTAGATTCAAAGCTTTCGGTAGGAAGTATATTTGCATTTATTACCTATAGCGCTTATGTGACCACTCCTATCTCATCGATGTTGAATATTGGATACTTATTGTCGGGAATAATGCCTTCTGCCCGAAGGTATTATTCATTGCTTGAGGAAGAAATCGAAGCTTGTGATGTAGAATCCGCCAACTATGATGTGAAGCTACTCAACCCTTTTGGGAGCATTCAGTTTGAGAATGTAAGCTTTGCATATGATACTGAACTGATCTTGTCAAATGTGAATTTCACGATTGGCAGCCATGAGAAAGTGGCCATTGTAGGAATGAATGGTTCGGGGAAGTCTACAATCCTAAATTTAATCCAGAGGTTTTACGAACCACTTACAGGACAAATTTTATTTGATGGAGTGGATATTAAGGCTATTAATTTGAATGAATATCGGGAATTAATTTCGACTGTTAGTCAAGAGATATATCTTTTTGACACAACCATCGAAAATAACATAAAACTTTACAGTGAAAACCATGAGGAGCAGTATAGACAGGCTATTGAGGCTACCCAATTCTTAGAGAAGGATACAAGCCGGTTTGAGGATTATGTCGTAGGTTCTAATGGGAACAAGTTGTCCGGTGGACAAAAACAAAAAATCGCGATAGCCAGAGCATTAATAAAAAGCAGGCCTATGGTGATTTTTGATGAAGCGACCTCCAACCTTGATCTTCACTCTGAACAAGCCATCAACCATCTATTAGATACAGCACTCAGTAACAATACAGTGATTATAGTCAGTCATAGGCCGGAAATTCTGAAGCATGTGGATAGAGTAATCTTTTTAGAAAAAGGTCAGGTCTCCGCTATTGGACTTCATGAGAAGTTGTCTTATACAAATGAAAGGTATCGGCGCATCACACAACAGCATCAATTCGTTTAATGGGTTTACCCTTCGAGTGATTTAAATATCAAATATTGATATTTAGATAAATACGATTTGAAAGGAGGAATAGGCATATGAAACAACTTGTAAAAAGAACAAATGCAAATTATGAAACGTTGGAGGCATATGCAGCTTGCAGTGCATGTCCTTGTTATGCATGTACATGCAATGCCAGCGGATCAAACAAAGCAGCCATGAAACAAGTAACCTATACTGGTAACTCCATGAAGATGACTGCTATTGGAATCGGGTAGTAAGTGCAATCTTAAGTATAGCTAAGAGCAGGATGGCTAAATGGCTTTATTAAAAAAGCTGTCCTGCTTCACTTTTAGAGTGGGGGGAGTTCAGATGCCAGTATTTCATTTATTTGAAACGGTAACGGGAAAATATATGTTCGATGCGAATGCAAATACATTTCTTAAATTAAATGAAAGATCTTATCAGGCTTTGTTGAACTATAGAAATTCAAACTTTGAACAAGTGGAACCGGAGATTCAAAACTTATTTGATTCCGGTTTTTTGGCGGAGAAACAGGATTTTGAGATGATTCATCCCATGAGCGACTCTTTGCAGCACAATTTAAGCAGAAGCGTTGGCTCGATAACTTTGCAGATCACGCAAAACTGTAATTTAAGATGCAGCTATTGCGCGTATTCAGGGAGCTACTTACACAGAGTACATACCAATAAGAGAATGAAAAAAGAGGTTGCTTTGAAAGCAATTAAGTTTTTGATTGAGCACTCCGTAGATTCTCCAATTATTAATATTGGATTTTATGGAGGAGAGCCCTTACTGGAAATGGACTTAATAAAAGCTTGTGTTGCTTATGCCAGAGAACAAAGTGAGGGCAAAGAACTAACGTTTAACCTTACTACAAATGCAACTCTAATTACCGACGAAACCTTAGAGTTCTTATCTTCTAATGATTTTAATTTAACGATCAGCCTGGACGGCGATGAAGTCGCGCATGATAGAAACCGAGTTTTTGCGGTAAATAATAAAGGCAGTTTTCAGACTATTATGGATAATATTGAAAATATCAAAAACAAAACACCAGACTATGTTAATAAAGTGATGTTCAATGCAGTAATTGATCCGAATTCGGATTTTAGCTGTTCCACAAACTTTTTTTCCAACTATGAGACCGTAAAAGACTTTGCTGTTATGGCAAGTGATATAGCAAGTAGCTACAAAAAAAGTGAGTCCTTGATCAATGACAGTTTTATCAAGATGTATAATTACGAAGTTTTCAAATTATTTCTTTATAAATTTGATAGGCTTAAGAAAAAGGATGTATCCAAGCTGGTGATGGAAAGCTTTGATCAAATCCAGGAGAATGTCCATAACAGGCTTAGAATCTCTTTCTATGATGTAAAAAAAGATCATCATTCCGGACCGTGTGTTCCAGGAGTACAACGATTGTTTGTGAATGCTGATGGTGCTCTGTATCCCTGTGAAAGAGTTAGTGAAGCATCTAGTGTAATGAGGATTGGGCATATAGATACAGGCTTTGAATTAAATAATATCCGGAACATACTAAACATTGGAACAATAACGGAGAAAGAATGCAAAGAGTGCTGGGCCTTTAGATATTGCACTTCTTGTGCAATGGCCGCCGATGATATCAGTGAGTTTTCTGCTGCCAAAAAGTTAAGTATCTGCAATAAAGTTAGAGAAAACACTGAGAGTTTGTTTAAAGATTATTGCGTTCTAAGAGAGTTAGGCTACGACTTTGATAAAGAAAAAGTGTAATGGGGGAGACAATGGTGAAAAAAAGAGCAATTGTTTATCCATATCATGCAGATTTCGGTCCGGTCGTCAGATTCTCCAATTTACTGGGCAACTATGAGTTTGTTTCATTAATGGCACCTTTAGGTTTTGGACTGAATGAAAAAGATGCAGCGTACAGCTATTATGGTGAGGATTTGGGTATAAAAGTTAAAGATTCTTTTTCAGATGATGAATTTGATGTGTTAATGATTTGTGAATTTGAATGCAGTTTTGAAAAAGTGGTGTTCCCGACAATTATCAAAGCCGCAGAGATGGGGAAAGATATTGTTCTGCTTAACAGATGTGCTGATCATGAAGTTGAAATGGTAAAGAAGGTATGTCTGAAAAATAATGTGGAACTCACATGTTTTTTTGGAATTGACATTGACAGAACGAAAGTAGAACTTGTTGAGAAAATACTGCTGGATATTAATGTTCCGATAATCTGCGTGGCGAGTCTGATGGAAAAATCCAATAAATTTGATGTTCAGCTTAGCCTAAGGGACTATTTCTTGAAAGAAGGGTACAAAGTAAGTCAAATTGGGACAAAATCTTATTGTGAGATTATGGGATTTCATTCTTTTCCTGATTTTATGTTTAATCATAAAGAAGCGGAGATAGATAAAATATTTCTTTTTAATCACTTCTGTAAATATATTGAATTGAACGAACGACCTGATGTAATGATCATCGGAATTCCAGGCGGGACAATGGTATATAATAATCTGTTTACCAATAGATTTGGCATTACTGCATTCGAGGCGGCTAGTGCAATCCATCCGGATGTCGGTATTATGAACTTGACCTATGATGATTTTAATAGAGAGTTTCTCGATAAGATATGTGTGTCAACAAAGCATAAATTAGGTTTTGATATTGATTGTTTTAATATGTCAAATCATAAATTTGATACGGGCAGAAGCAAACAGGATAAAGAATTGAAGTTTTTTACGGTTGATTCTAAGTTGGTTGATGAAAAAATTGCACAAATATCGCTAGAGTCAAAGGTTCCTCTGTTTAATTCGTTAAATGGGACAGACACTTTGAAATTAGCAGAATGCTGTGAAGCTCTATTGTTACAGGAAAATATGCAAATCGTATAAAAGAAGGGTGATATTTATGGATCTGGATCAAGTGCGTGAACAGATAAACGAAATATTATTCGACGTAATGGGAATGGACAAGATCAAGCTTAATGAAAACTACTTCTATGAGGATTTATTGGGCGAGGCCATGCAGTTCTCACCACGGGATTTGTTGGTTCTATTTGTACATATTGAGGAAAAACTAAAAATACAAATTCCGGAAACCGATATATTAAATGGATGCTTCAACAGCCTAGATCGAATTAATAATACAGTTTGCCGCATTCTACAGGAAAAAAGAATAAGGGAGTTGGTTTAAGTTGTTGAATGTAGCTTCACTCAGTAGCCTGAATCGTGCGGGGGCAACAATGGTAATCCAGAAAAATAAGAGCTCAGAGATTTCATTTCAAGACGCGCTATCGACATCGAGTTCGGAAGCGGTTTTGACGGAATTGGAAAAAAAATTCGACATTAAAATCAATGTGCAAGCCATACCAAAGAGCAATGAAGCAGTGAAAAGGGTATACTCTGGTAGTGTTGGCAAAGGAAATGTAACCATTGCTCCAAATATACTGAATCAGTCGGCAACAGATCCACAAATGCATAAAAGGGTAGAAGCAATTATTCAGGATCATTTTGCTTCCAGCGCTAATGATAAACCCGGTGATGCCAGTGGCGTCATTATACATCCGGATGGAACAGCTACTTTTTGGGTGATTGGTGATTATTTAACACCTGCCGAGCGGGAGAAGATTAATAAAGAAGCAGAGGCAGATAAAAAGAAAATGGCGGAGCAGTTGGATTCGTTGAGTAAATTAAGTAGTAGCACTAGCCTATCACAATCCGGGTTATTTATTGAGAACTCCAATAATGACGAAGCAGATAGCAAGTATTTAAATAGTGTGCTACAAGCTAGTCTGGATTCGATGCTGCGGAAAAAGAATCTGTTTAATTAAATGATTAATAACTTCTTTAATCATGACTACCGCCTGGGTCAATGGATTTGTGACCAATGAGGCGGTTTTATTTTTATCGCTTTGTAAAAGGAGATGATGAACATCAAAGCTAAAGTGAAAATTGCCGTGATAGATGATGGTATCAACGAATATTTGCTTGGAGAACCTGTTGTTCAACAATTGATCTTCAATGATGATTTCACAATAAACAATTATACAATAGACAGACCCGAAAGAATAACTCACGGCACCATCTGTGCAGGCATAATTAAGCACTATTATCCGGAAATCCATATGTATAGCTTGAAGATATTGTCAGAGACCTTAAATGGAAACATTCAGAAGCTGTATAGTGCGCTGGAATGGTGCGTTCAAAATGATATTCAAGTTGTAAATGTCAGCTTGGGAAGCCATTGCTCAGCGGATTTATTAGAAACGCAGAAAGTCATAAACAAGGTTGCAGGTCAAGGCCTAATTATTGTATGTGCCGCAAGTAATCATGATTATATTACATATCCAGCTTCTTTCTCAAACGTTATTGGCGTCAAGAGAGAGGTAAGCGACACGCTACTCGAAGGTGAGTTTTATCTCAATGGTAATATCATCGACGGTATAGAATTTACGGCTTTTGCTAGACACAAATTGAATGGTAAAGAGTGCAGCAACTCGAACAGCTTTGCCGCGCCCATGATTACAGCCAAAGTATGTGAACTCATTGGTAAATCTCACCTAACTAACCTGCAGCAAATAAAACTCATGTTGTCGAAAATGGCAAATAACTATAGGGACGATAAACACTTGTTTATTTGCTATGCTGACCCTGATTGGATGAGTGATATATTAGTATGCTATGTGAATGGAAAATGCAAAATGGACTATCGGAATCTTTGCGTTAACATACACGGTGAAATTGTCGTTCCCTCTGATTTGTCTTATGATGCTGTTGATGTAGCCCTATTGGCTTACAATGAAAATATTGAGACTCTCGTTGTGATCAGCAGAGATCTTTGTCCTGATGATTATGTTGAATTACAGCGGATTGCATCGAGATACAATAAAAATGTAGTGTTTATTGACAATTACCAAGGAAAAGATATGAATAAGATAGTATACAATCAGTGTAATAATATTAAGTTATGGCATAGCGTATTCAAATTACATAACATACACACACTTAACAGCAACCCATTGCTGATCGAAGAACCAATGGTTTCTATTTACATCCCTGCTGACACTGACTTTGAAGTTATTATCTGGTTAAAAGGGCAATTCAAAAATAATAACTATAACAGTTATTTTGCATCGAATCACCCTATCGGAGTTTTATACGGAATAGACTATGTTCCCGAGATAAACTCAGCGCAAACATCTTCCTACTTCTCCTTAATTCTGAACAAGAAAACTTACGATATCGCGATATATGTCTTATTTGGCTATGATATTTTAGATAAAATGGAAACAGATATTGAAATAGATATTCAACCCTTAAATGCTTGCTTTCAAGTAACTTTTGCAGTAGATGGCTTATGTAAGGAACGTATTATCAGTACTAAACAGATTGATGAAACCTTTATAGGAGAACTATATAATTCTATAGTTAATTTACTCTCTTAATGGGGTACAAAAATCATCAAACACTTTGAATACTCTCCATCAATAACATCTTTGCTAGTCCCTCGTTAGTCGACTTCCGGATTCATCGTATTTACACTACAGCGATATCATCAGCCTTGTAATACATGACGACTCGATACACACTTCTCATAGCAAAAAAATCTACTGATATACCCTATTTAAGTTTGACTTACTAAACATCTGGGTAAATGACGGAGTAGCGTTCTTGCTAGTTTTCGACAATTTCCTACTTACTGTGATTGCGGATAAGCGGAGTGACAAGATTTACAAATAGATTAATGAAGGTATTTTAGGGTAGAATTGTCATCAAGTAGGGTTACATTCTGGGCGGATTTTAACATTCCCGAGAATCCCCTATTTTTTTGTGTTCTGACACGGCTTCAAATCTTGGGGCTCAACAGATATCATACATTGTCGAAATTTTGTCGAATAATATCATATAATGTAGAAAAATAATTGACAGGAAATGAATAGAACTTTAGAATTAGGTAGTAGCGTAATCATTACTATCATATAGAAGCGTACATAGCTTTTAGCAAGAATGATTATAAATGTGACTTCAAGGGAGGATGTACGATGATGAAAGCAACAGGCATAGTAAGAAAAGTGGATGAATTGGGACGTATCGTAATTCCTATTGAACTGCGTAGAACAATGGGAATCGACATAAAAGACCCGCTCGAGATTTTTGTAGACGCTGAAAAGATTATCCTTAGAAAATATGAGCCAACTTGTATCTTCTCCGGAAGCTCAGAAAACCTGATCAATTTCAAAGGTAAAATGGTAAGCAAAGATGTTCTTGATGAACTTATTGCAAGCTTTGATAGAGCATAATCCATATACCACATATGATTTCAAAAAAAAGAACCGGTATTACAAGCACAAGATGTGCATGTAATACCGGTTCTTTTTTTATGGTGTACTTTCGAAAGCAGGTTTTATTTAGACTCTAGCACACTTTGGATTTTTTTGATAAAAGCATCATATTGTACGAGGCCTAGCTCCATGCACAACTTCTGGTAGGAAGATAACTTGTAATCTAGCTGGTTCAACTTCTGTTCCAGATCGTCGTACATTGCCTGCTTTTCTATCAATGCTTGCCGAAGCAGATTATCTATGTTCTCTTTGTCCGTCTTTTCTCCAAAATACAGGTGCATAAAAAAGTCAGAACGCAGAACATCTTTTTCGGCTGGTGATTGTAGATAAGCGTGGAACTGATCCAAGCCGGCAGAGGTAATGGTGAATACATTTTTGTCAGGTTTGCCTTCCTGTCGCACAGATTCTTTAGTGATCAGATTCAGCTTTTCCATTTTGCTTAGGGTAGGATAGATCGTGCCATAGCTGGCATCGAAGAAAAATGAGAAGTATTCCTCGAAATGTCGTTTTATCTCGTAACCAGAATGAGGTTTTTCGCTTAAAATCCCCAGAATAACATCTTGTATGTTCATAAATCATTGCCGCTCCTTTCTTTCACTTCCTACCATATCACAACTGCATATCGCTCTCAATTTGAAATGGCATAGCCGGAGTGGCAAACTGTATAATTACGCGTTTACTGGCACGGGCTCTTGTTCTCGTGAGATCCGAGTTTCTTTACGGAGGAAAGTGACAAGTACGCTTAATACAGCAATTGTTGCCCCAATACAGAGTAAATAGAACATATCCTTCCATACCCCGTTACCCCCGATAACCAGGTCGAGCATACCATTAACTGCATAGTAAGCGGGCGAAAAGGGACCGATCCAGTTATAAAAAGGTGAAAGCACATCGCGTGGAATAGTTGCTCCGGACGCTAACATTTGCATGGAGAGAAGGGCAATATTTAGCCAGCCGCCAGCATCCCCGAGGAGCAGCAGACTAAACTGAGCAAGGATCATACAGGAGAGAATTACCGTGAACTCGAACAGCCACATAAGCAGAAAGCCACGATTAGAGTGGATACCGAGTGAGTTAACCATGATAGTTCCCACTAGTGAGATAAGCACGGCCGTTCCACCCATAATGACAAATCGGGCTGCAAAGCGATTCCATTTACTAAATTGTCCAGACAAGTTGGAGGAAGCTTTATGGAGATTCATCGCGAGTAACATAGCACCGGTAAATGAGGCGGTAACGATCATTAAGGGAACCATAGTTTGTGCAAAATTAGTTGTAGGGTTAATGATTTCGACGTTGGCGGAAATGCGGCTGCTTGCAGCACTTTTGATGATCTCCGCTTGTGCTTGCGGCAGATTCATAGCTTCCAAGGTGTGGCTTAGTGCTGAATTACTGCTTTGAGTGTTTATTGCTGCCGTGACTTTAAGTGCTACCGACTGCATCACATTGCTGACCATCTGCGGATTAGATTCATTTAAGAAGTAGTGGAGTTCAGTCTTTGCAGATGGATTACTGATCTGTCCAGTGAACCCTTGGGGAATATTGATAATCATGCGGATTTCTCTATGCTCAAGTGCTTCTTTTGCATTTTCTAGTTGGAGATCCTGTCTGGTTACGAACTGAAGTGATCCTGCAATCCCATCGACTATAGGCTGGCCATTTGTACCATCCTCATTAACAATAGCAATGGGCAACTGATCTACCCGATCCGTTACATGATCGTACCCTGTAATCCAAATTAAGCTGAAAAAAACTTGGAACAACAGTGCAGTTATAATTCCAATGATGGTAGCAGGCTGCTTGAGGAAGCGCATGATTAATGGATTTGACATGGTTATTTCTCCTTTATATTTCAAACTATAATATTACAGATTGAAATATAGCATAACGAAATATAAACTGCAACAGAAAAAGTTAAGAGCATGGACATTACAAAGCGATTTCATATATCATAGGGCTTGTACTGGAAATATCGCACAGATGAATGTCTTACCTGAAGCTGAACAGAATGGGGAGGAACAACAGATGAGTAACGAAGTACAAGGAACGGAACAAAACGCGGTTCATGCGAAACTGAACAAGCCAGAAGCGATTGTATTTGATATGGATGGAACATTGTTCCAGACTGAAAGTCTTTTATTGCCTGCATATCATAAAATGTTCGATATTTTGCGGGAAGAGGGACTATACGTAGGACCTACACCACCAGAAGAACGTATTCTAGGCTGCTTAGGGATGTTGCTGGCAGACATTTGGAAGAATGTTATGCCTGAAGCAGATGAAGCCGTGCACCGCCGGGCGGATGAATTGCTCCTGCAGCTGGAGATTGAAGGGCTTGAAGCCGGAGGCACGCTACTGTATCCACAGGTGGTTGAGACACTGACAGCGCTTAAAGAGCGTGGAGTGAAGCTGTTTGTGGCTAGCAACGGGCTGGAGGATTACATTCACAGCATCGTTGTGGTGCATGAGCTTAAGGAGTTGTTCGAAGGATTGTATAGTGCGGGAGGTCAAGGCACTGCGACTAAGACCGAGCTGCTACGCATTCTTTTGGATAATCATGGTATCAGCAGTGCCTGGATGGTTGGGGATCGTTCTTCAGATGTTCAGGCAGGTAAAGGAAATGGCCAGACCGTAATCGGCTGCGCCTATGCAGGCTTCGGCCGTCAGGATGAGCTGAAGGGCTCTGATGTCATTATTACCTCCTTCGACGAATTGGTTGACTTATACGACAACGCAACGATTAGTGAATAAGAACTTACGATGGGGAGTTTGCTTAGCTTACAAGCAAGCACTTGATCACATAAAAGACAACCTTCTTGAAGAAGGTTGTCTTTTTATTGAAGTCAAAAAGATGGTGCTTCAGTTGAAAGAAATCGGTATCGTCGTCAGGCAGCAAAGATATATACATAAATAAAGGGAGTAATCCGATAAAAAATGGAGAAGGAAAATCTGGAAGCCGAGAAGCGAGCCAAGGGAGCATAAATATGGTAATGAGTTTCTTTTTTATTGCTTTAAGTGCTGCGATTGGAGTGGGGATGTGGTTTTTAGTTATAGGTATAGTCTTTTCTATTGGTGGAGGGAGCCTATTTGTAACTCATTATGATTCCTTGTTTTTTTATAGTGCTGTTCTTTTGTTGTGCATTGTAAGTTATCTATGGTTTATAAAACATCTATTTGAAAAAAAATTGGAGCTATTGCTCCTTATCTGTGTGGGTACCACAATGCTCTTTTTTTTCCTTACAGGTTGGCTTAACTAATCATATGGGGGGAGGACAGGCAATTTATCTTATCTTATTAATACAATTTATTCTGACTTAATATTAATTAATCAAAGTAAGAAATGAAATTTAAATAACATAAAGGGTTCTAAATGTTTTGCATGCCTAATATGTAAACCCTTCATGTTAAACTATCGTTCTCTGTTGGTTAAATTACCAATCGGATTCATTTAATTTAAAAGAAGTGATTCAATAAATGGCTCTATGTCAAAGGGTTCAGTCGTTGTTTCGTATCTACCGTATACATGACCGTTTCTATCGATTAAAAACTTCGAGAAATTCCACTTCATCCCATTGCCGGCATATATGTCCGGATACTTTTCCTGCAGAAAATCCTGCATCCACTTACCGCCTGATGTCTCAGTATCGAATCCTTGAAATGGTGCTTGCTGTGTTAGATATTGAAATAAAGGATGGGCAGAGGGACCCCTAACCTCAACTTTCTCAAATAACGGAAACTTAACTCCAAAGTTGCTCTCACAATATTCATGTACTTCCGAGTTGCTTTCTGGCTCCTTCTCGTTGAATTGGTTACAAGGAAAACCAAGTATTTCAAACCCTTGCTCATGGTGAATTTCGTAAAGTTTTTGAAGATCAGGTAATTGGCGAGAATAGCTGCACCTACTGGCAGTGTTCAAAATAAGCAGAACTTTTCCATGATAAATGGACAATTCAACAGGCTCACCATGAATTGACTTTGCTTGAAAATCATAAATAGACATCAGATCATCCCTCCACGTAATTATTATAAATCACATAATAGCGCTATAGGCGTTTATTGGTCTAGTATATAATAGGAATAATATTTATAGTATTAACCTATAATGAGTATGTCTCCACTATAAAAAGCCGCTTGAATTTTTATTTTTGCGCTTTTAACCAATGAGCAGTTTCCCTCTTATCCTTCAGGTTACTTTGAAAATAATTCTAAGAGTATCAGCAACGAAAATTCCCCAAACGTAATCATTTTGATTGAATTATCCTGCTCGCCGTCGTATTGATTCAAGGTTGGCCATTATACCGCTTTCACCACGGCGTTCGAAGACTAAAAGAAGCGTGCTCCTTAATGGAGACACGCTTCTTGACCTGTATGATAATTGCCGCGGCGGTACTTACTGCTGCTTGGCGTACCATTCGGAAAATTGTTTTTGGTATTCAGCGATATATTTGTCTATTCCCGCTGCTTTTAGTCTGTCTAGCGCTTTGGGGAAGGCGGTGTCATAATCACTGAAGCCGCTTCCGATCGGAGCGAGGTATTCAGTGAATACGCCGTTCAGCTTCGTTTCTTCATTCTTGACGGGTGTATTGTCAAAGTTGAAGCCGGCACCTTTGGAAATGATGGCTCCATCGTCCCAAGCTTTATATTCTGCAATAAACTCATCCGGTACCGTGTTGTCGAAACGCATGAAGTTTTTGTTCATCAGCAGCCAGTCGGGGATCAGCGAATCAGTAGTTATTTTGGTCAAACGCCCGTTTTCATCCAGCGTATAGTCTGTTCCTTCTATCCCGTAGGCGAACAAGTCGTACAGCTCCTGGTTTTTTTGCAGCAGATTGAAGAACATAATATAACGTTCAGGGTCTTTAGCTGCGGTGGAGACAAAAAAGGCGGTGCTGTAAGTGCCGCGGCTGATTTTTGGACGGCCGCTGCCGAGGAAATAGTTGACCAGTTTGGCATCAGGCACTGCTTGTGAGATGGTTGCCGCACCTTCGAATGGGCGTGCTGCTGTGCCGGCCCAGAACATCGCTTTTCCGGAGTTCCAGTCAGACTGCAGCTGTGGGACATTGGTGGCGGCATATTTTGGAATGATTCCTTTTTCATACCAGCCGTGCATAAGGTTCGCATAACTCTTGAACTCTTCGGTTTCAAACCAGCTAATAATTTGATCATCCTTCACAGACTCATCCAGGGCAATAAAATCATTTTGCCAATAGAGGTTTTTGTCCGTGTAATCATATTGTAGGAGTCTGCGTGCATCGGTGTTAGCGTACCCGATCAGTTCGGGATGAATGGCATGGACCTTATCATAGAACTGCTCTAGTTCTCCCAGTGAAGTGACCTGTGTCATGCCGGCTTCTTCAAGCAAATCCTGTCTAACTAGCGCACTGTAGAATTCCGCAGAATTCGGTTTGTTGCCGACGGGGATCGCATACTGCTTGCCTTCCAGCTGAAAGGCTTTGAAGGAGGCCTCGTCCACATTTTTACTCAACTCAGCGGCTGCATCGGCATACGGAGTGAGGTCGGCATAAAGCCCCTTTGCCACAGATTTTACCATGTAATTGGCATCTGTATAAGTTGCGAAGTCTTCTCCCGTAGACAGCATTAAATCAGTTTTACCGCCGCCATATTCGGTCCAAGGAAGAAACTGAAATTCAACCTCAGCATTGATTTCTTTCTTAATAGTGTCGTAGAACGATGTCTTCGCTAGTTCCTTCATCCGGTTGGACTCATCCCCGTACAGCACAATTTTCAATTTGGCAGGAGCCAAGGCGCTGCCGTCTTTACTACCGCTATCCGTAGAGGAAGAGGTACCTTCATTTCCAGTTCCAGAACTATGGGGAGCGCTTTCATTGTTGCCCTGAGCACAGCCGCTTACCAAGAACACCGCAGCGAGGAGCAAACTTAACCAACCTTTTTTCTTTTTCATGATGAACCCTCCTGAAATAGAATCATAATGTTTGAGGCATCTATTGCAAAGGCCGTGCTCCCTTAAGTCCCATTGTACATCAAGAAGTAGGGGAGCATAAACCCGGTGCAACCGAACATAATATGGCATCTTTGCTGGAAATTAGCCTTTTACTGAACCTACGATAATGCCTTTGACAAAAAAGCGCTGGAGAAAAGGATATAATATGGCGATTGGCAAAACGGTCAGACAGGTCATTGCCATTTTGGCTGTCTCCAGTGGCGGTGCGATGATAGCTCCACCAACTTGAGCAGCATTGCCGGAAGCCAGGAACTGAATGTTCGCCATCATGTTGTACATCAAATATTGGATCGTATAGAGATCCTGATCGGATACCAGCATTAGTGGCAAATAGAAGTCGTTCCAGAATTGCAGTGCGTAAAAGAGCGAAATGGTTACCAGTCCGACGCGGCCCAGCGGAATCATAATGCTGAAGAAGATCCGCAGATGTCCGGCACCATCGATTTGCGCAGATTCCACGATTTCATGCGGGATGCTGCGGAAATAGTTAGCCATGAGAAACATCAGAAAGACGCTTAGCACATAAGGGATGAACAGGCCGATGAGCGTATCGCCCAAATGATAATATTTGGTGCTAAGCAGATACCATGGCAGCGTTCCTCCGCTGAACAGCATTGTAAAATAGGCGAAGAAGGCGAAGAAATTTTTGAGCCGGAAGCTTTTAACGGAAATGACATAAGCGTAAGCGGTGGTCACCAATACGGCCGATACGGTACCCAGCACCGTAACGATCACCGACATGGAATACGCCCGCAGAATCTGCTGTGCCTTCGAGCCAAACAGGAATTCATAGGTTTCAAAGGTAAAGCCTCTGGGCCAGAACGAATAGCCTTCCGCGGCGATTCTGGATTCGGTAGATAAGGAGCCGGATACTGCCAGAATAAACGGCGCTAGACAGATTACGGAAAATACGGCAATACAGATGTAAAAGAAAATGAGCAGGCCTTTGTTTTCGGTAGTTTGCATCTTATCAGTCTCCTAAAATAGTTTGCTGTCTTTGTCATACCAGCCGGCTAATTTGTTGGCCACCAGCACCAGAATGAAACCAAAGACGGATTGATAGAGCGTGATGGCAGAAGCAAAGCCGAATTCTCCGGAACGGATGGCTGTGCGGTATACATACACATCGATAATGTCGGTAGTCGGCAGAAGCAACGGATTCAGGAACGTTACCCCCATAATCATACTGAGGTCGCCTTTCAGCATGCCCCCGATGCCCAGCAGCGTCATCAGAATGATCGACGGAATCAGCATTGGCACCGTAATTTTGGTGATAATCTGCCATCTGGAGGCACCATCGATTCTTGCAGCTTCATAATAGGAAGTGTCGATGCCTTGCAGCACCGCATAATAGATGATGGCGCCGTAACCAGCGCTTTTCCAGATATTCGCTAGCACGAGAATGATTACGAACAGCCAAGGGCTGGAATACCAGTCAACCTGGGAGAAGCCGAATGTCTGGAGCAACTGGTTCATAATGCCTTTGTCGTAATCCAGCAGGGAGAACAGAATGGCTCCGATAATAATCCAGGAAATAAAATACGGGAAAAACATGACGCTCTGCGTGATTTTGATAAACCATTTGCTGCGCAGCTCATTTAGAATAATGGCGATGGCCACTGAAAAAAACGTGCCGGTTAGCATATACAGCGCATTTAACATCACCGTGTTGCGTGTAGCCCTAAGAGAATCTTCCATACTAGAGAAGAAAAACTCGAAATTAGAGAAGCCGGCCCACGGGCTGCCGAAGATTCCGTCGTTGAAGTTGTAATTTTTAAAGACGAGAATCAGACCACTCATCGGCAGATAAGCAAAAAGAATTAGAATGATGATTCCCGGAAGAGCGAGCAAATAAAGCGAGCTGTCCTTCCTTAGGGATTTACGGAAGCTCTTGGCTTTGGCCGTCCTGATTCCCGGACTTGGCATTCCTTGTGTCTCCGATGTAGCCTCTTGCATCATTAACAGTCCACTCCTTTATACTAGCGTTGTCATTTCCGTCCCTTGTTTTAGGAGAACGCTTTACATGAAAATCATAAATCCACCCGGAATGTAAACGCTATCATAATAAACGGAAAAAAGTTAAAAAAAGCGGAAAAGGGCAGCTTAAAAAAACGAAAAAGACAGAACTTTTTTGTTTTTAGGGTGCTCAAAAGCCTGATTTAAAGAGGGATTTCATAGTATAGGCCGGCGCGAGGGCTATTCATTGAAAGTCAAAAAGGGGATGTCTCCGGCTATGAAAATGCTGCCGGGACATCCCCTTTGTTCCTTACTTTTAGCGGGTCAATCAGGAAGATTCTGTTTCTGCAAAATATGATTCATTCTCCATTTAGAAGGTGTAACCCCATAACGCTTTTTGAACTGGGTTGTAAAATAGGTGCTGCTGTTGTAGCCCACTTTCTCGGCAATTTCCCGGATATCCAAGCCAAGCTCAGTGACTAATAACATCTGCGCCTGCTCCAGACGCAGCAGGTTAACGAAATCGGGAAAGCTGCAGTTTACTTCGTCGGCAATAAGTCTACTGAGATAAGCGGGACTTAGCGATAGCTTGTCAGCAAGGGCATTAAGGGAGAGCCTGGAGTCATCATAATGATCTCTGATATAACAAATGGCTTCACCAGCAAAGCTCTTGGTCTGTACAGCGCTCATGCTGGCAATGCGCTCGTGGGCGGTATAACAGCTGTCTACAATCCAATTCCATAGCTTGTCATAGCTTTGGATCTGCCAGATATGCTGGTAATTATCTAGAAAGCCGGAATGCTGGACGTCTGCATTAAGCTCAGCCGTGCGGCTGAGCTCAAAGACCAGTCTCGATAAAGCGATGGTGGCAGGCTCGACGCGGTAACTGCAGGCTACTGCCAGCAATCTCTCCACTGCCTGCGGAATATGGTTCGAGAGTTCCGTCTGCTTAACGGCTTGCAGTACCGGTTCAAGGGCACTGTCGGGCATTGGGCTGCTGTTCAGGTGGATCGTATCATCGGCAAAGATGATGTTCTGCTGCACATGAAATTTAATATATTGCAGACAGTCCGCAGCCTCATTGTATTTAGCCCTCAGTAGGTTTAAATCATCCGTCAGCCCGCTGATTCCGAAGGCGCAGCAGGCTCCGGAAAGCTGTAGCTGAGCGGCGGTTTCTTCCCATTTGCCGCGGTACAAAGCGTAATCGCCGAAGCTGCCGCTGTGAAGCTCGCTCAGAATAAGTACAGCAGTGCCCTGATGCGGGCGGAAGGATTGAATGGCTGCAAGTTCACAGAAGGCATGTTCAATCTGTTGTATGTTTTCCTCAAAAGTATGCTGGAAGTCGGAGTCTTCAGGTTGTTCGGGCTCCAGAGCGGTCAGCACGCATACACAATATGCTCCCCCAGCAGCGGCTATGCTCATCAGGGGTGTCCCGCTGTTCTCCGGTGTTCTCTGCGGGGAAAGCAGCCACCGCATCAAGGCGCTATCATCGCTTTCTTTTTTTAGCTGCTCCAGCTTAACGCCAATCTGTTCGAGCTCCTGGCTTACGGTATCGAAATCGCCACCGGTTTTCAGCGCTTCTTCATTGCCAGATAGATGAGCGATATTGCCGAACAACCGGCCGATTGGCTTATACATCCGCCGCGAGATCAGGTTGGCGGTTATAGATGCGGCGGCAATCAAGGCCAAGCAAAGGCCAGTCATCAGATTACGGGCATTGGAGATATCACGGATGCTATCCTTGTAGGAAGTTTCCGACACAAACCACAGCTTGTCCGCTGCAGAATATACATAGGTAATCAGCTGTGGCTCTTCACCTCCCTTATAGACAAAAGAGCCTCTTTCTGAGGTGGAGGACACCACCTGCTTTAACATGCCCTCTTCCAGAGGGATGTCAGATAATGCACTGTGCATGAGCACAGATGCTTTTCCGTCAAGCACAGCGTAACGGGTGGCTTCGCCTTCTTTTTGCGTAAACAGATTATTCTGCAGCTTTCCCAAATTGACGGTCAGTGCTACCGCACCATTATATTCGCTATTCACAAACGCCCGGTCATTATAAAACACGGTGAGCAGGGTAATGGGGGTACCGGTATTCAAGGTTGCCTCCCACAGAAACGGTGATTCAACAATGATGTTATCCCGCATTCTCGAGAATAGCTCCAGCTTGGATTCAGGGCTTAGTGGAAGGTTTTCGAACATGGCAACAGGCTCATCCACTCCCATGATGTAGGCGTTCTCCATATATTGGTTCACAACCAATGCTCCGCGGATTTGGCTTAAGGCACTGTACAACTGGTCGCTCCAGCTGGTATCGCCATTCATCATGAGCGCGTTGATGTTTGGATTCCTATAGAAGTCCATAGCGTAGTTCTGGACGATCTCTTCATAGTTTGTAAAAACGGTTTCAGTATTCACCAGTACATTTTGGTTCGCCTTGTTGACATTATCTATCGTAATATTCCGGTACCAATAAAAGATCACTACAGCCAGTACTAGAATACAGCAAACTGAAATCGCGGTTAGGCTCATAAAAAAGCGGGAGTACAATTTCTTTCTTTTTCCCAAGCTGCTCACCCCTTCAGGTAAATCCTATTACACCCATTCTAGAGGGAAAGGCTATTAGCTGACAAGGAGTGAAATATGGGCAATATAGCATGAAAGTATAAAAATGAAGAAATAGAACATAGAAAATACAAGAAAGTTAAACTTATACGAACTATAATTGGTGGTGCTTACATTTGAATTGTTTTGAGGAGGATTACTTTTAATGAGAACATTCCGCAATCCAGTGCTGCCGGGATTTTATCCTGACCCTTCCGCTATCCGTGTTGGTGAAGATTATTATCTTGTGACTTCAAGCTTTGAATTTTTCCCAGGCGTTCCTATCTTCCACAGCAAGGATCTGGTCAATTGGCGCCAGCTTGGCCATGTACTGGACCGCCCGTCCCAGCTCAATCTGGATCACTCGATTCCCTCCATGGGCATTTGGGCACCGACGCTCCGCTATCATGAGGGAGTTTTCTATATGATTACCACTTTTATTGACAATGACAAGAACCAGCATAATTTCTATGTAACAACAACCGATCCGGCCGGAGACTGGTCTGATCCTGTATGGCTGGAGGATGCACCCGGCATTGATTCCTCTTTGTTCTTCGATGAAGACGGCAAGGTGTATTATACCGGCAACCGTGTTCCGCCGGAAGGGCAGGATTATCCGAAGCATATGGATATCTGGCTGCAGGAGATTGATCTCAGCCAAGGGAAGCTAATCGGTCCGAAGCATAGTATTTGGCAAGGCGCACTCAAGGTAGCTCATGCGCAAGAGGGACCGCATATTTATAAGATCGGCGCTTGGTATTACGTGCTGATTGCCGAAGGTGGAACCGGGCATACTCATGCGATTACGATTGCCAGAAGCAAGAGTGTGACAGGTCCTTATGAAGGCCATAAAGCCAATCCGATTCTAACGCATCGCCATCTTGGCAGAGCGTATCCTATTGTTAATGTGGGTCATGGAGAGCTGGTAGAGACTCAGCATGGTGACTGGTGGATGTTCTGCTTGGCTTCACGAACCAGTGGTGGTTATTACCGCAATCTGGGACGTGAAACCTTCCTGACACCGGTAATCTGGGAGAATGAATGGCCTGTGGTCAATCCCGGTAAAGGGGTGCTGGAATTTGAGACGGAGGCTCCGGATTTGCCAGAGACAAAATGGCCGGAATTGCCTGCGCGCGATGAGTTTATAGGTAATGAGCTGGAACCGATCTGGAATTTCTTGCGGACACCGCGGGGTGAATTCTGGAGTCTTACCGACAAGCCTGGAGTTCTGCGGCTTCGCCTGAAGCCAGAACGGCTCTCGGAGATTGCCAATCCATCTTATATCGGTAGACGCCAGCAGCATTTGAACTTCAGAGCGGCGACGGACATGACGTTTAGTCCCGCTGCAGAAGGGGAAGTAGCTGGTCTTGTTCTCCTCCAAAATGCGGATCACCACTTCCGTTATGAACTGGGGCTAGAGGCAGGCGAACGTGTATTACAGCTGATTCATCGGATGGGTGGCAGCGAGCAGCTGCTGGCGTCAGTGCCCTATCCACAGGATCAGGTACAGCTTAAGGTGGAAGCCAGGGGACAAGAGTATAGCTTCTATTACAGAGCTTCTGAAGCCGCCAAGTGGACAGCCTTCTGCGAACGGACGGATGGCAGAGTGCTCAGCACCGATCTGGCCGGAGGATTCACAGGAGCATACCTCGGGATGTACGCAAGCTCTCAAGGTGCAAAGAGCGAAAGCTATGCCGATTTCGACTGGTTTAGCTATGAAGGACTTGAGTAATAGGAGGAGGTGAAATTCAATGAGCAGCAATCTTGTAACTAACACGTATCCGATTCCCGAGCTTCCCCAGATTCCCGAACGGACTTTTGCAATCACGGATTATGGGGCAGAAGAGGGGGGATTAATGCTATGTACCTCTGCTATTCAGGCTGCACTGGATGCCTGCGCTGCGGCGGGCGGCGGAAAGGTTGTTATTCCAGCTGGCATCTGGCGCACAGGACCCCTTACTTTGCATAGTCGAATTAATCTGTATGTAGACAAGGGAGCGTTGGTGCAGTTTGACCCTAATCATACCTTGTATCCGTTACTTTCTTCCCATTATGAGGGGAATGCCGGCTGGCGCTGTCAGGCTCCGCTCGATGGAGAAGGTTTAAGCGATGTGGCAATAACCGGTGAGGGGATATTTGACGGCAGTGGCGAAGGCTGGCGCCCAGTGAAGCGGTTTAAGATGACCGAGAAGCAATGGGAGCGTTTGATCGAATCTGGAGGAGTGCTTGATCCGCAGGGCGAAGTATGGTGGCCTTCCCGGGAAGCCATGGAAGGAGAGGACTTCTGCCGGAAGCTGTGGGATAAGGGAGAAACTAGTATGGAGGCTTATCTGCCTGCTCGTACGTATCTTCGTCCGACGTTGCTTAGCCTGCGCAATTGCCGGCGGGTGCTGCTGGAAGGGCCGACCTTCCAGAATTCACCTGCTTGGTGTCTTCATCCCATTGGCTGCGAGCAGATTACCGTACGAAATGTTCAGGTACGTAATCCTTGGTATTCGCAGAATGGGGATGGCCTTGATTTGGAATCCTGCACGCATGCTCTAGTTGAGCACAGCAGCTTTGATGTGGGTGATGACGCCATCTGTCTCAAGTCAGGCAAGGATGAGGAAGGCCGTAAGTGGGGAATGCCCTGTCAGTATATTACCATCCGGAATTGCACGGTATATCACGGACATGGAGGCGTTGTGATCGGCAGCGAGATGTCCGGAGGTGTCCATGCAGTTCGAGTTAGCGACTGCCTGTTCATCGGCACGGACATTGGCCTGCGGTTCAAAAGCACCCGGGGAAGAGGCGGTGTGGTGGAGGATATTGTAATGGAGAATATCAACATGACTGGCATCATCCATGAAGCTGTATCCTTTCATATGTTCTATGCAGGGGTTGAAGGATCGGAAGGGTATGACGAGCAGTTATTTTCGGTTACAGAGGAAACTCCGCAATTTCGGAAGATTACCCTGAAGAATATTGTGTGCCATGGTGCGGCAACCGCTCTACTGGTTAACGGGCTGCCGGAGATGCCGCTTGCTGATCTAACCATCGAAAAATTCCACGCAGTGAGTGATCGGGGAATTGTGCTGCGGCATGCCACGGGGCTCACGCTGGATCGTATCCGGTTGCAGACTTCGGAAATGCCGAAGATAACAGCGCATAGATGCAGCCACGTCACGCTCACTCATTCCGAAGATTTGACGATTACAGATAGATAAAAAAATTCTATGGATGATGGAAATCCGTCTTGAACTTCCGTGGGTGTGACCTTGCTTCTTTTCGGTATTGGAGCGGGGTCAAACCGGTTGATTTTTTGAATGTTTTATTGAAATGGGAAAGATGTTCAAATCCGACAGCGGAGGCGATCTCCTGGATTTTGCCTGTAGATCCGACAAGCAGCCGTTCGGCTTCCCTTACGCGGACATGAACGATGTATTCCCGAAAGTGAAAACCCGTCAATCGGTGAAATACACGGCTCAAGTATGAAGGACTAATGTAAAAATTACTCGCAGTCTCTTCCAGAGTAAGGGCCTCACGGTAGTGATCACGGATATAGGTGGCTACATCCGTTACTAGATGATGGAGCGGATGTTTCGTCCCTCCAGCTTGTGAGATACTCTCTGAACGCTGGAGGAGAATCATCAGCTCGGAGAATAAAGCGATTACGCTGGTTTCGTAATACGGGCGCTGCAACCGGCATTCTTCCAGCATCCGGTTCATTAGAATTTCCGCTTCGTCCTGCTCGCGCAGGGTCAGCTTGAACAAGCGGTACCCGCGGTCATGAAACCAGATGGCTTCATTCTGCAGGGATGGCGGTAGAAGAGCAGGATCATAGTTGATCAGAATCCGCTCGAATTCGGCTACTTCCGAGCTTGCTGTGGAATGAAGCTCCCGGCCGGAGATAAGAATAAGCTCACCCTTATGAACCGTAATGACTCGGTCGTCCACAAAGTATACCCGCTCCCCTTGTATCAGATAGTACAGCTCGGCTAAGTCATGGCTGTGGGGACGTGGCATAGCAGTGATGCCTTTACGTTTCATATGCTGGATGCTGTAGCGGTCTTCTTCAATATGATATTTGTGATTGGGGCTAGTCAGGCTAGTCATAATTCTCCTCTTCTCTTACGAAGCGTTACGGTTATTATAGAATAAACTCAGGTTGATAGGAAAGGAGCCGCAGATGTTAATTACAGTCTCTAAGAGTATCGACGAAGGATTCAGTAGTCTACAGGCAGCGTTGGATTCAATTCCACAGGAACACAAGGAAGAAGTGACGATTCGGATCAAACCCGGCATTTACGAGGAAAAAATTACAGTGAAACAGGGAACGCCTCCGGTTCTGCTACTGGGGGAAGACACGAATTCCACCATCATTACGTGGTCAGACAACGCGCACACTTTAGGTCCGGACGGAGAGCCGATTGGCACGTTCAAATCCGGTACCCTGAATGTATTCGCTGAGCATTTCACCGCTGAAAATCTGACCATTCGAAATGCATCAGGTCCCGGCACTGGTCAGGCGGTGGCTGCTTTTGTTGATGCTGGTCATGCTGTATTCCGGCGTGTACGCCTGCTGGGTGATCAGGATACTTTGTATACAGGGCAAGGAAAGCAATATTATAACGAATGTTACATTGAAGGCGATGTGGATTATATTTTTGGCGCGGCTACGGCTTTGTTTGAACGTTGCCGGCTGCATAACAAACGTTCCAGAGGATATATAACAGCCGCATCAACGCCTGAAGGCGCACCGTTTGGTTATGTATTCCTCGATTGTGAAATTACTGGCGGTCAAGGTGTAAGTGAAGTGTATCTTGGCCGACCTTGGCGCCCTTATGCACATGTGGCTTTTATCCGCACGGTCATAGACAGTTCGATTATCGGCGAAGGCTGGCATAATTGGGGGCAACCGGACAGGGAGGAAACTAGCCGCTATGAAGAATATGGCAGCAGTGGACCGGGAGCCAATCCCGAAGCCAGAGCTGCATGGTCGCGGCAGCTGATTCCACAGGAAACTGCGGAGTATAGGGTGCTGTCCGTGCTTGATGGCTGGCATCCTGAAGGATATTAAGGAAGGAGCACTTCGGATGGAGCCTCTGGAACAATACATGAAAAAACTAGCTGGTTCAGCTCAGTGCAAATCGGCTTTCAGCAAAGATCCCTTTCAGCAATGGCGTGAGGAGCTTACCACAGCATTTACAGAGCGATTAGGTGGCTTTCCAGAAATAGCTGAGGAGCTGCAACCGGTTCTGCTGGAACGTACAGTCTGCACCGGGTATACCCGTGAACGTATAGAGATAACTACCTATGAAGGGTTGCGCATGCCGCTGTATCTTTTGATCCCGGATCAGCCGTTCTCTACCCCTGCCTCTGCCGTTCTTGCCATTCATGGACATGGCTATGGAAGCCGGGAGATCGTAGGCTTGAACCCGGACGGATCGGATCGGCAGGGAGATCCCGGGCTGCACAAAGACTTCGCTGTTTCACTGGTAAAACAGGGCTTTGTAGTGGCAGCCCCGGAGCTGCTCGGCTTTGGCGACAGGCGACTGGAAGAAGACCTAACAAGCGGGGAGCCTGGACGTAATTCCTGCTTCCGCCTGTCATCCGCATTGTTGATGGTTGGGAAGACGATGG
Source organism: Paenibacillus sp. FSL R10-2778 (assembly GCF_038593035.1). NCBI lineage: Bacteria > Bacillati > Bacillota > Bacilli > Caryophanales > Paenibacillaceae > Paenibacillus > Paenibacillus sp. FSL R10-2778. The sequence goes on from NZ_CP151956.1 coordinate 2,104,960, forward strand.
CCGGCTACCGTATCTACGAAACCATGCGGGCACTGGATTATTTGCAGACAAGAAAAGAGGTTGAGAGCGAACGAATTGGAATTATGGGTATTTCCGGCGGGGGACTGGTGGCTGGCTTCACAGCTGCACTTGACGAACGAATCGCTTGTGCGGTCGTAAGCGGGTATGCCAATACTTTCGCAGACAGTATTCTGACACGCAATCATTGCCTTGATAATTATATTCCAGGGATTTTGCTGGAAGCGGAGATGCCTGACCTACTGGGCCTCATTGCCCCTCGTGGTCTGTTCCTCGAATCGGGAGATGCCGATCATCTGTTTGGCCCGCGCGGAACAAAATTAGCTTTAACCCAGTTGCAGACGATTTACAGGTCGGCGAATCATATCGGACAGGTAGAAGCGGACTTCTTCACCGGAGGTCATGAGATTCATGGTGAACCAGCCTTTGCCTGGCTGCGCAAGCAGCTCAACTGAGCATAAGATTAGACTTCATATGGATGACAAACGAAGGAGGAATAAGGATGTCTATAACTGAAGCAACAACCGTTCGCTTGTCCAGTAAAATTGCGAATACGATTCTTGGAGGGTGCAACAAGCAGGGAGAGCATGAATATGTGCTGGAAAGATGGGCTTATGTTCCGGGCATGCTGCTGATGGCAATGGCCCGGGCGGGTGTTCAGCTCGACCAGCCTGAGTATGTCTCCTTTATGGAGCGGCATATGGACACATTTATTGGAGCGGATGGTTCCATCCGTACCTACAGGCTGGAAGAATACAATCTGGACCAGATTAACGAGGGGAAAAACCTGTTCTTGCTATACCAGAAAACCGGAGAAGAACGGTATGCTGAAGCAGCCCATTTGCTGGCCGCACAGCTTATTGGACATCCCCGCACCTCCGAAGGGGGATTCTGGCATAAGAAGGTATACCCTTTCCAGATGTGGCTGGACGGGCTGTACATGGCATCGCCATTCCTAGCGGAATACGGCAAGGTTTTTCAACGACCTGAACTGATTGACGAAGCGGCGCATCAGCTGCTGCTGGTTGAGCGGCGGACCCGCGATCCACGGACCGGCCTGCTCTATCATGGCTGGGATGAATCCAAAGAGCAGGAATGGGCTGACTCGTCTACCGGATTGTCCTCTCATTTTTGGAGCCGGGCGATGGGCTGGTATGCGATGGCTGTGGTTGATTGCCTGGAGCATTTTCCGCTCACTCATCCGCAGCGGGGGACGATCATTGGCATTTTCCAGCGGATGTGCGGCGCGCTTCTGGAGGTTCAAGACAAGGAGACTGGCCTTTGGTACCAGGTGTTAGATCAAGCGGGGAGAAAAGGCAATTATCTTGAAGCTTCCGGCTCGTGCATGTTTGTTTATGCGATGGCTAAGGGACTAAGATTAGGTTATCTGGAATCCTCTTTTATAGAGGCGATGTTGCAAGGGTATGAAGGCATTTTGACGCATTTGACTGAAGAGGATGAACAAGGTGTGCACTTGCACCAGATCTGTCATGGAGCGGGTCTGAGCAAAGACCGTAATGGCTCATACGATTACTATATCTCTGAGGACGTATTGTCGGATGTGCCTATGGGCGTCGCTCCATTGTTATTAGCATCACTTGAGGTGGAACGGTACCAAGCTGAAAAATAACAGAAGCCCAATCATTCCCTCTGAAATGGAATGATTGGGCCTTTTTTTGCTGCCAGATATATATTTATTAGCGTTTCAGCAGATCCTCGCGGATAGGTGTGAAGACATCGAGCAGCGCAGAGTCTGCTTCCAATGCGGTTACACCGTGCTTTGCATCTGGCGGTATGGCAATACTTTGCCCCGCGGTTACCGTATGCTTCTCGCCGTCAATACGAAATTCAAAGCTTCCACGCAGACAGTAGCTCATCTGCTCGTGAGGATGGCTATGCTCATAGCCCTCGGCTCCCTTTTCGAAATGAACCTCCATCATCATCAGACTGGCTGCAGCGTTCAAGATACAGCGTTTAACTCCCGGTTCTGCTGGTTCCCATACTCCAAGATTGCTCATGTTCTAATCTTCCTCCTTGTATATAGTTATCGGGGCATGGCGATGTGAATTCTGCCTGCCTCAATTCTTAATTGGGTTGCTTCAGGTTGCCCGGATGTTGACTCAGATTCTCCGAGCAGCCTAAGCGGTCCGGGACCCGGAACAGTAACAAGGTGTTCCTCCTTGGTGCCGTTGATGGCGGCGATAAACCATTTTCCATCCGTACGGGATATCCTGTACAAGCGTACTCCTTCGACAGCCTCTTCATAATCAAGCTGTTCAAGCTGTAGTGAAGAAGCATCTTCTGTCCGGGGATGAAGCAGAATGACGTAATCGCTTGTACCACCATAAACACGAAAATGTTGCTGCTCTGCCAGCGGATAATTCCCGGCTACAGCGCCTTCTCCCATTGTAATCACTGGAAGTTCTGGTTCGGCGATATAAGCGCTTAGGTGCTTGCCGTTTAGGCAAGCTGCATCAATGGATTGCTCCATTATACTTGCATCAGTACTGAGTGTATGCAGATTCCAGACGCTGTTCGATGCTCCCTCGATTCGATCCCATATCAAGTAGACGTTAAAGCCTGCTTTAATAAACAAGAAATTCCGCTCATATTCCCTGGCGTTAGCCTCTGGAATAAGACTGCTGGCATGATCTAACTCTTCTGAAAAGCGCACTTCCTTGCATGTGCTTTGCAGTGGCCCATTGGCAAAATTTCCGAATGAATCGGTAAATTGAACAACATTATGAGCTGCGCTGGACACATACCAATGCCGATCTCCGTTATAGTAACCGCCCGTTCCAGAATCAAGGGTTACTGGAACACCATCTGCCCAGATGGAGAAGTGCCCTTCATCATGATGAGCGTGATAAGTCAGCGGAGAAGCCTCGTAGATTGCATAATGCTGAAGGTTCTGTTCTCCGTTGCGGAAGATGACATAACCGATATCGGGATAATGTACGGAGTCGAGTGCAGGCCTTTGTTCTGCTAAGTCGGGCTGTGGATATAACAGCGCGACCAGAGGCAGAGGAAATGCGCCATTATCCTCAATCGGTTCTCCGCCGTGCTTCCACGTCCAGAGCATTTCCCCGGCAAGCTGGGGGTCTTCGTCCATATAGAATGGGGCCGCATATCCGAGCAGGCGAAACCATTTTTCCTGCACATTGGCATCGCCGACCGCTGGTGTAAGCAGTATGGGGGAGCCAGAAGAGCCGCCTTGAATAATATCTGGTGCAGTCACTGTGCCGATTAGGAAACGGTACATGCCCTTTACCTTTTCATGCTTGAAATAATCATTGCCCTTCAAACGCTTTAATAGGACGAAGAAGAGAAAATAGCGATGCAATACTGCGCCATGGTAGCGAATATTTTCTGGCCACGCGCCGTCTGAATCCACCACTTCTGCCAGCTGCCAGTTGATGACTGAGAGGGCATGATCAAGATATGCCTCACTTTGTTTTTCATTGGGAAAGAGGAGGGCATATACACCCAGTCCGGTTGCCCGGTCGGCATTCCAATTACTGCGTTTTCCTCCCTTTTCATCTGGGAAGGTCTCCAGATCAAACCGGTAGTAGTGGGTATCCATCATCATGTCTGCGATATAGCGGAAATGAGCGAGAAGTTCGGTTTCTTCTCCAGTGAGGAATACACTGCTGCCAGCAATCTGATCGTAGATTACCGAAGCAGCAGCGAGCCCCCTCCCGATATGCACCGCGCCGTAAGTATCATCGTCATGCCAGCCGTCTCTACGGAAAATATCCATGCCTACCCGCATATCGGCAAGCATGTACTGGAGCTTTTGCTTGGCTCGAACCGCAAATTTACTTTCACCCGTGGTCATATACATATTGGCGTCCGCTCCCGTAGCCTCCAGCAGGAAGGCCCAATTGGTAAGTGTCGGCCGATTAAAAAGCGGGGAGAGCAGCTCAGTTCCCAATGGCTGCCCCGCAGCATTTAGAAAATGGACCCCGATGCAGATTCCTTCGCCTAGAGGAGCTTCCAGACTGAGCACCGTCTGCACGCTGTAATGATCACCTTCGTATACAGGTATGGTCTCTCCATAATGAAGGATTGTCAATCCTATCACTTCCTCATTACTGATGCAGATACATTGCAAATCGTCTGCCAGACTAGCGACAGATGGGGTTACACCAGATGGCTGGAGACCCTGCTGCCAGCTGGCCAATTTCTCTAGATATACTGTGCTTCCGTTTTCTCGGTCTTGACTCCACCCCAGCATCCCAGATTCTAGACCGCCATTCGCTAGTTCAACCGGCAAGCCAAGCTGCGAATGAGTCAGACGCAAGCCCCCGATGCGCGCCGTGCCCTTTCCCCGAATCTGTACAGAAAGCTTGAGGAAGGCCGTTCTGGGAGGGGTTTTAAAAACAAAGGGTTCTACCCGGAACACCCCGAGTTTATGGAGGGGCGCAGCAGCTTCTCGGCTGGCAAATTGTTCAGACAGCTGTTGTTGTCTTTCGTACTCTTGCCGGACCTTGGGAAGCTGTTCGATTCTAAGGCGTATGCCCTCCAGCTCTCCTTCGGTATAACATCCGAAGGGGCGTGTACCGCCACCATATGCTGAAATCATCGGTAGTTCTAACCTCCTTGTAAAGTAGTCATGGTTCGTGGGTGAGCTTTCTCTTAATTAGTATAAACGTGGCTTTACGAAGGACGGGATAGATAAACAAATGAAGGAAAGGGGACAAAGCAACTGAAAAAGTGAAATTCTCCCCCAAGCGCAGTCGCTTTCTCCCTAACCGTTACGAACGGATAGAATTATCATTAAGGACATAAGCTTAGTCCAATGGACAGGAGGAACAATAAATGAATTTATCAAAACGTCAAATTAACGCCTGGACCTTCGTTGCTCCCAGTTTGATTCTGACGCTGGTTTTTGGAGTATATCCGATCTTTTGGGCTCTGAAGTACATGTTCTATGATTACCAGGGTTTCGGCGAACCCCTGTTTATCGGACTGGAGAATTTCGAGCGCTTATTAAGGGATAAGGAATTCTGGAAGTCAGTGGTCAACACCTTTATCTACGCAGGAGGCAAGCTGCTCATCACCTTGCCATTATCATTTTTACTGGCGGTTGTCCTCAATCGTGCTTTGAAAGGGCGGCAGCTGCTAAGAGCGGTTTACTTTATGCCGACCGTAATCAGTGCTTCGGTTATGGCCATCGTATTCTACGTTATCTTTAATTCATACAACGGGATGGTTAACCAGCTATTGGTCGGCTCTGGAATTATTTCCGCTCCGATAGATTGGTTAGGGCCGAAATATGCCTTACTAACCGCTATTATGATTGCGATATGGGGGGCTATCGGTAACTATATGCTGCTCTTTATCGCTGGTTTACAGAACATTCCTGAGGATCTCTATGAGGCGGCATCTATAGATGGAGCTGGACCTTTCAGAAAAATGTGGAACATCACCGTTCCCATGCTCGGACCTGTATTGCAAATGATCATTATGCTCGCTATTACCGCCTCCCTAAAAGGCTACGAGAGTATTATGGTGCTTACCGAAGGCGGTCCTTATGGCAAGACGGAAGTTATGTACCTGTACCTGTATAAGCTGTTCTTCCCTGTATCCAGTGGAGGTACAAGCATTCAGCAATTTGGCTACGGTAGTGCGGTTGGTTTTGCCACAGCAGTTATTGTAGGTCTGATTACCTTAGTCTACTTTTATGTATCTAAAAAGCTAAATGATATCTATTAAAAGAGAGGAGAATGAACAGTGAGTACATTACATGCGGAGACGAAGAACACTTCGGTCCAGCCTGTCCGGTCCTTCAAGACCCGAGCGGTGCTGTCCCGGACCTTGCTGTGGATTTTTCTACTTATAGTGGCGGCTTTTGCGTTGTTTCCGATTATTCTGGCTTTTTTTGGATCCCTTAAGACCAATCTGGAGTTGACGACAGGAACCACCTTGCTGCCTAAGTCATGGCAGATTGGAAACTACGCGCAGGCTTGGAATTCGGCTAACTTTGCCCGCTTTACATGGAACAGTGTGTTTATCAGTATCTTTACCACCTTAGGCACTCTATTCATTGGAACGATGGCCGCATATGCGGTAGCGAGAGTCGATTTTTACGGGAAACGTATATATGTTGTAATTCAGTCCTGCACGCTGTTTATCTCGATCGGTGCTGTGGTGCTTCGGCCGCAATTTGACCTTATGGTAGCGCTTAATCTACAGAAATCGTTATGGGGTGTCATTATTATTCTGATTAGTGCGCATGCCACGGCATTTTTTATGTTGATTGGTTTTGTACGAGCGATTCCGAAGGATCTGGATGAGGCTGCTTTTATTGACGGCTGTAATTTCTATAGCGTATACTTTCGAGTTATCTTACCGCTTCTGACGCCCGCCCTTGGAGTCACGGCGCTCTGGACCTTCCGCGGAGCATGGAACGAATATATTCTGCCGCTGGTTTTTACCATGACACAGCCAAAATTACAGACACTCACCGTAGGATTGGCGGGGCTAAAATATGGTATCGGCGATGCGGCGCAACCTCAATTGATGCTCGCGGGTGCATGTCTGTCCATGTTGCCAATGATTGTTGTCTATATTTTCGCTAATAAATCGTTCATGCAGATGACAGCTGGCTCTGTAAAGGGCTAAATTCGGGGCGGGCTTCGGACAGCTATTCAAGAAGGATGTGAATACATGCTGAAGGCCTGGGTTTATCGTACCTCTTTGAAGAAAAGAATATGGCTATCTTTTACCGCACTGACGGTATTCTGTATTTCTGTCACCGGTTTATTGGCTTACTCCATCGCTTCTCGGGCGATGGAGCGTAACTCTGTCGAGTTAAATCAAAATGTGCTGACTCAGTCAATCAATGTCCTGGACCAGAAGTTAAAGCAAATCATTGTGGCTTCCTCCACGATGATGTTGAGCGAAGCTTATCAGCAGACCATCCGGGATATTAAAGCTCATAATATGGAACGTTTTTTTGCCAATTTTTCTATGCTGCAAGCGCCCTTCACGCAGGTAGAGTTGACGGAAAACTCCATTGAATCTATCTTGATCAGTACGCCGGACGGGGATTTCTACTCTACCAGCAATCAGCGCAGAACCTTGACCCCATTTCTAGAATCTTCGCTGTACCAACGGATTAAGGAGAAACCTGAATCCAATTGGGTAGAGAGTCATCGGGACGAGCTATTTGCCGGGAAACACCATGTTATTTCCCTAGTCTTGCAGCCGCTTACAGACAATTATGTCCCTGATCTATTTTTGATTGTTAATGTAAAAGAGGACATTCTTGAAGATACTGTAAGTGGAGGCGGGAGTCTTGGCTCCGCGCGTTTTTTACTGATCAATAAAGAGGGAACAAGCGTCTTCGGAGACGGGAGACGTCCGGAATGGTCTCGGGACTCTGTGTTTTTGGACAAACTGAGGGAAGCGGACCGGGGTAATTTTGAATATTCTGCTGGGGATGGGCCAATGCTGCTCAGCTATGCCAGTTCAGGGTACGCAAAAGACTGGGTGTTGGTCAGCTACCTGTCCAAAAAGGAACTGCTGCAACCTGTTCGGAGTATTCAATGGCTGGTGTTGATGATCATGGCGGCATGTATCGTCATCGCGCTTTTCCTTGCAAGGTATCTGTCCGCTTTGCTACTGGGACCGCTGCTGAAACTGCAACGGACGATGTCTCGTGTTGAGCAAGAGGATCTCAGTGCACGCTTCCAGAGTCCTTTCCAGGATGAGATTGGGGAGGCGGGACGCAAATTTAACCAGATGTTAGACCGGATTGGTGAGTTGATTGTTGAAGTCAAGGATACAGAAAAAGAAAAGAGAAAAGCGGAGATCAAGGCGCTTCAGGCGCAGATCGAGCCTCATTTTTTATATAACACATTAAACACGATTTTCTGGAAATGTGAGATGGATGAATATGAAGATGTGAAACAGATGGTCATTTCGCTGTCTGCACTGTTTCAGCTGGGACTGAACAACGGGCAGGAAATTACGACCTTAGGCAAGGAACTGGAACATGTCCGCCAGTATCTAAACCTTCAGCAGCAATGTTACGAAGGGTTGTTTGACTATACAATTGATGCCGGAGTGGAACTGCTGGAGCTTCCTGTATTGAAAATTATTATTCAGCCCTTGGTGGAGAACTCAATCCTGCACGGCCTTAAGGAATTAAGGGGAGGGGGAGTGATCCGGATCTCTGTAGAAGTAGCCAAAAACACACTGCTCATCCGGGTTACCGATAACGGAACCGGCATGAATGCGGAGAAACTCAATGCCTGGCTGAAGGAGCCGAACGGCAGTGGAGGTTATGCTCTGTCTAATATATGTAGCCGACTGCAGCTGTACTACGGCAAAGAAGCCGGATTGGTCTTTCGAAGCAGTCCGCGTGTTGAAACCGAAGCTGTTCTATCCATTCCTGTGGAAGGGGGAATAAATCCTGAGCGCCCATTCAATTAAAATATGTATTGTTGATGATATTCCTGCAGTGGTCCGCGGATTGTCGCAGCGGATTCCTTGGGAGGAACATGGGATTGTGATCGCGGCCACCGCGGCAGACGGGGAAGAAGGTCTGGAGCAGATCCGCAAGCATCGTCCTGACATCGTATTGACGGATATCCGAATGCCTTTTAAGGATGGTTTAGAGATGATGCGGAGCATCCAAGCCGAGCAGCCAGGCATCAAACTGATTTTTTTGACGGGTTATTCTGATTTCACCTATGCCCAGGAAGCAGTTAAGCTGGGTGCCTTTGATCTGATTGTAAAACCGTATACCAAGGTTCAAGTGCTTGAATCCGTGTTGAAGGCCAAAGAAGTGTTGGAGCGGGAACGCAGTCAAGCTGAGCAGATGATGGGCATGGAACAAAAGCTGCGCGAGAGCTTACCTTATTTGCGTCAGGAATATATGCGTCTGCTCATCCGTTACGGAACTAGGCAGCAGCACTTGAGCCAGCAGTGGGATTTTTACAATATCGAGATGAATAACCATAACTTTTGCGTGATGGTAGCGGAAGTGGATTTTTTTGTGGAACGTACATCAGAACTTACGGTTTCCGAGGTGGAATTAATCCGCTTTGCCGTACAGAATATTTTGGAAAATACAATATCCGAATACACTCGGGGCATTGTGTTCCGGGAAAATGTGAATCAGTTCGTTATTGTGATGAACCCTCTGGCGGAGCCGAATATGGAGCAACTTGCAGAGAAATGCCGGGAAAATGTACATCGGTATACGTACCAGACGGTATCCATTGGACTGGGTGGAGAGGTGGAGGAGGTAGGGCAGCTTTCTGCTTCCTATGCGCAGGCGCTGTCTGCACTTGCGAACACCTTTCTAAATGGTGGGAACAGCGTGTACACCTATGTTGAAGATGCAGTCGTGAATGCCGTGCTACCCAGATACTCATATGACAAGGAGAAAGAATTGCTTTATTGTCTGCGTTCGGCGAATTTGTCCAAAGCAGAGGAGCAGCTGGATCATATTTGGCATGATTGGATTACTGCACCGGCAACGCCTAACCCGTCCATCGTTAAGACGTTATGTCTTGAACTGGCTCATTCTATCCATCGGATTTTTTCGGAAAAAGCAACGGATTCGGAAGTTAAAACTCTGGAAAATAAGCTTGCAGACATGAGCAGTGCAGTCTCTTTTGAAGATCTTAGCCGCCAGATTCGGGAATTTTGCCGTTTGGGCTGTACGTATTTGCAACAACGCCAATGCAGTGACGCGCGTATGCTTGTGGATCGGGCCATCACTCATATCAATGGAAATCTGCAGCGAAATCTATCCGTCGCGGACTGTGCACGGGAGGTGCATCTTAGTCCTAGCTACTTCTCCAATCTTTTTAAAAAGGAGACGGGGATGACACTCGCCCAATATATTATCGGGAGACGAATGGACAAAGCCAAGGAGCTGGTGCTGGAAGGCATACAGGTTCAGGATATTGCCATCTCTTTGGGCTATGAGGATCGACCCTATTTTACAGAGCAGTTCAAAAAATACACCGGAATGACGCCGACTGACTTTCGTGCAAAATATACCTTGCCCAAAGTGGAGGGAAACAGTGATTTCGTCTCCCATTGACAGTTGTTTTCTCCTTCACTGATAAAAGGGCAGTGGAATTATAATTTTCTTAAGAAATGAATGCGATTTCAAAAGAAAAGGGAGGCATTTTAGATGAAAAGAAATAAATGGATATTAGCTGGGGTTTCGCTGATGCTGGCTGGCTCGTTGGCCGCCTGTTCATCATCCGAATCTAATACGGAGGTAAGCAGCAGCAATACAAACTCCGAAAAAACAAAGTTGGTCTACTGGACCATTGATCGTCATGATTCTGATTTTATTGAGCAAAAGATCAGCGAGTATGAAGGTCTTAATCCCAATATCGAGATTGAAATGAAGGTTATGGCAGAGAACTATACGCAGTCGGTGGATATTGCCTTCTCCAGCATGCAGGCGCCTGATATTCTCCGGGTGGATACTTATAACGTGCCAACATGGGTCAAAAGAGGGTATCTGGAATCTTTTGATAGCTACATTTCACCAGAGATGAAGAGCCGGTTCGAGAACGTACTTATCAACGAGAAAAATACCGTTGACGGCAAAATATATAGCCTTCCCAATATCGGTCAGTTCTGGCGCCTCATTTATAACGTAGATTTGTTCGAGAAGGCTGGCATTACAGAGCCGCCTACCACACTCGCAGAGATGGTCGAGGATGCCAAGAAAATTACGGCAGCAGGAAAAGACATAGGCGCTTACGGCTTCGCGGGTAATTTCAAAAGTACCAGCGGATTTGAGCGTATCGCTTATCCAATAACAACACTTAGCAAGACTAAGGGCACAGAGGGCTTCGACTTCCAGACCGGGCAATTTGATTTTAGCGTATATAAAGAGGTTGCTGAGGCGCTGCGGCAGATTAAGGTGGATGGAAGCATGATGCCAGGATCGGAATCGCTTGATATCGACCCGCTGCGTGCGCAATTCGCTCAAGGCAAGATCGGCATGTATTTCAACCATTCCGTTGAGCCGACGGTCTACAAAACCCAATTCCCAACTGAAATTCGCTGGGCAGCTGCGATTCCTCCAACCATTGACGGGGAGCAGAAGGGTGTCAGCCAAGTTATTGCAGGAAGTTATTTGGCTATGAGCAAGGATTCTAAGCATAAGGAAGAAGCTTGGAAGTTTATTGAATGGATGTACAGTGATGATGTGCAGATTGCTTACCAGGAAGCAGGGTATGGGGTTTCGGTTATTCCATCGGTTGCTACAGTTGCCAAGGCACCAGACATTGCAGGGATTGAAGATTTTCTGCCTACGAAGTTAGACGGGATTTATCCAGCGACTCCGATGGTCATCAGTGAAGGACGTCTGGAAGGACTAAAGAAGGTTGATGTCTTCAATAGATATATTTTTGGTGGTGGAGATTTAGATAAAGAGCTTCAGGACTTGAATACTCGCTATAATGCGGCGCTTGAAAAAGCCAAAGCTGCAGGTGACACCGATATCGAAGCACAGCCGGACTTCGATGCAGGTTCCCTGCAGGGATCATTGGCCAAATAAATCGAAAAAGACGCCCCTTCGGCTTCGTATTAATACGAGCTCGGGGTGTCTTTTTTTAATGACTACTAAGATATTTTTATTCCTCAGTCGTTTTAGCTGTGCTCGGGGTTCCTTTGTTATTGTAGAGCCACAGCGCGTATTCCAGAGGGCGAATCAGGGCTTTGCGGTAAGTGGTTCCGTCACCTGATCTTGCGAACACTTCACGGGCGGGCTTTGGATTAACCTCCAGCACGTAAATTTTACCTTCGCGATCAATGGCGAGGTCCAATGCAAGCTCACATAAGGCTCCGTAACTTTCTTCCAGGAAGGCTGCGGCATCAAGGCCTAACCTCTCGGCAGTCTTCATGACCTTATCGGTTTTATCCTGACTACCCAGCCATTCCTTCAGCAGCGTTTCCGCTCGAACGGCATGACCACCGCCATGAAGATTGGAGGTTACACTCCGCGCTGCACCGACCCGTGCTGCCATACCTGTGAGTTCCCAGACACCTTGCCCATTCTTTTGAACGAGCATCCGGTAATCATGGAAACGTCCGCCCGGCAGACGTAATGGAATCCCCTGTTGGATAAGGAAACGTCCACCGATACACCATTGCCGTACGATGGAATCCAGCCGAGTAGAAGAGACTTTACGGGTGGGAATGATTCGGCGATCCTGGCGACGGCCTTGAATATCATATACCCCACGCCCATCCTTCATTCTCTCAATTCTGAGAATGCCACGTCCGCCTGTGCCGTTTGCCGGCTTGATATAGACTACTGAATTGGTTTTCAGCATCCGGCGCAGGTCGGCAGAGGACTGATAGAGTAAAGTTTCTGGCATATGTTGCCGGAAACGGCTTTTTTGTGAGAATGTTTGGTGAATGGTCCATTTGTTGCGCAGTGGACGATTCATAAATAACAGATGATTGTAGCGTTCTCGGAAACGAAGCAGTTGCTGAAAGCGTGAGCTGCGCTGAATACGGCAACGGTCATAAATCATGTTCGGAAAAGAACGCCATTTGCGTGACCATTTTCCGCTCTTGGGATCAAAGACAAGGGCATGGATCTGCTCTTTGCTGGGATGAACATCCATGGGGGTAAACACAAAGACATCCAAGCCAATTCGTTTGCCCTCGACGATCATTCTCCGGTACACGGCCTTTTCTTCAAGCTGCTTGGCTTCGTTAATATATAAAGTAAGAATGCCTAAGACGGGCTCTGGCACAGGAGTTCACCTTCTTGTGGAGAAATAGTAGTGCTGCCGGTATGATGGGGTGACCGGAGCAGTAATGTTGGCTTGCCGGTAGGACCAGTGGTAAGTGTGTCGGCAGCAAGGCCGATATTGAAGCACATCTTTAGGCTAGCAGTATTGTCGCAGGCAACACTGCATTGCAGATGCCCGAGGCGTTTCAGCTGGGCAGCCATTAAGGCAGTGCCGGTATGTCTATTCCGGTAGAAGGGGTGCACAGCGACAAGACAGGCTTCTGCACCGAAACCGGATACGAAGCTGACTCCTGCGAGCTGGCGCCCATTCTGACCGCGTACGGTAGCGACAAGCAGCGAGATACCCGGCTCTGACAACTGATCCGGTGTTAATCGGGCCAGTACTTTGCAAGCTTGGTTTGTGATTCGCTTCTCCCCATGCGCTCTTATAAACTCAAGCAGTCCAGCCAGCCGTGATTTCCACTGCTTGGCATTTGTGTCATAGATGGAGGATATCTGCATGCTGTGTCACATCCTTTTAATGATTTCTATTTAAACTGGCGCGCTAAATGCTGGCCGTAGTGAAAGATTCGCTCTAGGGACAGCTTGCGGATCGCGGGTTCATCAAATTTCATCGGCCGGGAGTTGGCCTCAAAGAACCAGAGTCCCCCATTCTCATCTACACCCAGATCCATCGACATCTCTCCGAGCATAGAATCAGAAGCTCTTTCAATTTGTCTAGCGATAAGAAGGGCGGTTGTAGGCACGCTCTTCAGGATCATGGCTGCTCTTTCGGTTCCAAATGTACTTTCCAGCATGCTGGCAGGCTCTTCAATACTACCTCCGCGTGGTACATGTGTCGTTATACTTCGGGCACCGGCGAGGCGTGCACCTATGCCAGTGACTCCCCAGCCGCCTCTGCTGTTTTTTTGCAGAAGCACCCTCAGATCAAACGGTCTGCCCCGATGAGTCGCCAGTTCAATAGCCTGCTGCACAATATAACGAGAGATCCCTTTTTCTTTTCCGATTCTTGCCCAGAGCCGGTCCATGGAAGCTGCTTTGTACGTCACATTTTTTTTGCCGCTTTGAATTTGGAGCCGGTAAGGCAAAGCGGTATCTGCACGATATTTTAGGCGCATAATTCCTTTTCCTGCTTTGCCATTCTCTGGTTTAAGGTAGAGGCTGGTATGCTGGTTCAGCATGGCAGTAAGGGTGTTTGCACTGCGTAATCGTCTCGTTTTTGGAACATGCTTTGAGGTGGAGTGCGAACCCCTTAACCATTCGAACAGACTCCATTTATTGAAAAAATATGGATTATATAGCTTAATGCCTGGATGTTCCAGGCATTGAGCTATTTTACGTACCACAGCAGGTTTTTCCTCATCCTCACGGGTGGGAATTCGGTTATAAATGATTTGTGGAAGAGGTACAGGAATGCTGTACCAGATTTTACCGCTGGACGATGGGACATATCCGTTCACCATCCGTTCCTCAAGCTTGAGGTCACGGACAGTGATGACGTAGACAAGAAATCCCATTTCTTTGCCTGTGCGAATAATGTCCCGGAAGTTGCTGCGGTTGCCATTAAATTGCCGTACTTTATCGCTGGTTGTCAGTATGGCAATAACAGGTTTTGTATCTTCCGGATTATGGGTGCTCACATCTCATCCCTCCTGCGGAATTTGCTGAGGTATAGACAATGCTCCAGAATGTGCTCGATGGAAGCTTTGCCCTCAGCGCGCAGGGAAGGGTGACGGAAGATGGAACGACCTGGTTTGGCGTTGGCCTCGAACATCCAGATGTCTTCATCCTGATCAATTCCGAGATCAAAGCCAATTTCACCGAGCAAATGACGATGCTGGACTTCTAGTGATTCTGCCAGCTTGATGGCTGTAGTCTTTGCACGCTGCAGTACTTCATCAGCTCTTGCGCCGAATACACGTCCGAGTGCTTGCTGAGGTGTAAGCAATGCTCCTCCATTTTTAAGGTGAGTGGTGACACTACCACGGCCGGCTTTTTTAGCGCCTATGCCGACTACAATCCACTGATTACTGCCGTTTTTATGCATATGGAACCGGAAATCAATCGGGCAGCCATCTATTTCAATGAGACGTATTCCCTGCTGAACTATATAATTTTGCAGATTTTGACCGTGACGCGAACGAAGCATACGCATAAGGGCTTCAAAGGTGGTAAAGCGTAAAAGAACGTTTTTTCCACCGCGGCGGTAGCGGGCAAAATACCCCTTTTTCGGGAGATAGGTAAGCCGATAAATGCCGTGACCCAGACTTCCCGCAGAAGGTTTATAGTATACAAAATGATGGTGATCCAGCATTTCTCTCATTTTTTCCGTGGACGGATTGCTGTGGGTTTCAGGTACATATCGATTTGCCGCCCCATCATTTTCTAAAAGCTTATAGATATCGGATTTATTGAAAAAGCTCCAGTTAAAGTATGGAATTCTTTTCCGCATAAATCGTTCGCGAAGTTGGTTGATATAGGGTGAGGTCTCAGCTCTCCGACTGGGCAATCGATTATAGACAACATCAGGCAGAGGGACCATTTTTCGTTCAAACTTACCGCTTGAAGTCAAAAAATATCCATAGACCTGTTCCTGTTGCCAGTTGATGTCACGCGGCATAAAGGCAAATATATAACATTTGTTGCTGCCTTCCCGCAGCAATTGCTTGATGAACCCTGTGCGAGAACCGAAGGGCTGAGACGAGGAAGCAGGACCATCGGACAATATGCCAACTAAAGGTCCTAGCTGCACCTCGTCATTCTGTAGATTGCGTAAATAGACACCACCTGATTTCGGAACCTTGATAGCGCTTTTTACGCCTGAGGCGAGATATAGGTGATTTCCGGCGCGCTTGATGGGCTTGATCATGGTCGGGGTGGCATCTTTACCGAGCCTTAAGCGTATATTTTTTTTCCCCGTTAACTTCAAGCTTTTCATCAGTGCACCTGATACATATACAACTCTTTGGGGCTGCTTAGTGAAATGCACATTGCAAAAAGTGAGACTCATTTATGAATCCTCCTTAGGAACCATTGTTATCATTCTCCCGTTTGTAACGGAGCTGCCCGTAGATAGGGATGGTATCCGTCGTTGTGTGAGCAGTAGATGGCGCGCATAAGACAGTGGATTCTCGGCGGCGAGCTTAGCAGCCCGGCGGTCGCCCGTCAGCCGGAATACCGTGCGCCCTGGCTTGGAATTTGCTTCTAGTAAATGAATCCGACCGCTCGAATCAATACCGAAATCAAGGCCGAGTTCTCCAAGCCTGCCGCATGCAGCCTCCAGTAGGGGAGGCAAGTATGCAGCTTCTGCAGCAAGCTCACGCATGATGTCTTTTCCACCCTGACCATATTCAGCAAGCAAAAAAGGCAGGGGAGAAACAGCTGTTCCGCCGCCATGCAGGTTCGAAGTCAGCGAACCTTGGTTACCCAGCCGTACGGCCATGCCGGTTAGAGTCCAGCGGCCAAGGCCATTCTTTTGCATCAATACACGCACATCGAACGGTTGCCCCTTACTATTCGTTAGGTGCAGGAAAGGCTGTATAATATAGCGGCGTGAGCCGATAAATTCATGAATCCAGTTCAGTCCTTCAGCCTGTGAGTCGAAAACATATTGAAAGGGTGTATTTGTTCCGTCACGCCCTCGTACTCTCATCCCTCTGTTCTGCAGTATGGCATGTAATGTACGTTTGCCATGGGTGCCGGCCTTGGGCTTTAGAAAGACTCCATATTCTCTTTCAGCAAGCATTGTACTTAACCTGCGGGTACCGGTATAGAGTACAGTTTCCGGCAGTATTGCCGCTGCTCTCCGGTCGCGCTTCAATATCTCATGTACACCCCATTTATCTGGCAAACCTCGAGACCAAGGCAGGGAACGATGAAGAGTAGAGAGAGCAGCGGAAGCTTCTTTTCTTTCTTTAGGACCTTCGTAAAAGCAGCGATTATAGACAATATCTGGCGGTGAAGAAGTAGTATTCTGCCAGCTTCCATCTTTCCAGGTATAGCCGGTAATGGAGGAACCGTCTGCCGCTACTCCGTCTGGATGAAATACGAGGACTTTTAGGTTGTATAGAGGAGCTGCCCGGCATAAATGACTGCAAAACTCTGGCTCGGCGATCGGTGGATTCCCGTTGCGGCGGCCTGTCATAATGCCGAGGAACCCCACTTCTGTTTCAGTCATCGTGTCCTCCTTATAAACCGGCCAAGTAGCGGCAATATAAAATCATTTGCTTGACGGACGGTCTTATTTTTTGATCGTTTAACGGTGTATTATCGTTCTTGGAGGGCTTGGAGTTAACCTCTAAGAGCCATATTCGTCCTGATTGATCCAGTGCCAGATCGATTCCGAGCTCTCCGAAATGAGCGGGGATAAAGGTTTCGACCCCTCTTGCAATGGCAAGTGCTGCTCTGGGCAGCTGAAGCTGAACGTTTTCTTTTGCGCCCGGAGGAAGACTGCTCTTGCTAACCGCTTCTTTTACAGTGCTGAGACTGCCACCTCTAGCTAAATTAGACACGAAGTGATTGCTTCCGGCGGTGCGGGCGACAATGGAGGTAACCCCCCATTTTCCGCTGCCATTCTTCTGAACAAGTGCCCGGAAATCTACAGGCCGCCTTCCTAGCTCCATCAAAGGCAATCCCTGCTGAATCTGGTATCGAGTAGTCTTCATTTTGGGAGCGATGGACTGGTACAATTTAGCGAGAGTGGTGTAGCTTTGCTTGCGTGTACCTATGGAGGTAGTAGACAACAGACGGTAACCTCCGCCTTCTTCTTTAGAGATACGAAGTATGCCTTTGCCGAGACTGCCTCGTACAGGTTTCAAAAATACACTTGGGTAATGGCTGCACATCTTCTTCATTACGGCAAAGCCGTTCAACGCATGCGACTCAGGTAAATACCGCTGCAGGGAAGGGTCTTGCGCTAAAGCTTCAAATACCTCTGTCTTGTCAAGAAATTTTTCGTTGAAGAAATGCGTTCCATATCGTGATTTTACATCCGCCAAAAAATGCTGTACGCTAGGTTTATTCTCCACCTTTCGCGTCGTTAACCGATTGTTGATTACATCGGCAATGGGCAGACTCATTTTTCTCCAACCCTCGTTGTATACCCAGCCCTGAATGGAAGAACTGCGTGTTTCCAGCGCTTCCGGGGTAAAGAAATATACATAGGCGCCTTGTGTGTGGCAGGCATTTGTCAATTCCCGGCAGAACATGGTAATGGGTCCAAACAACCTGTCGAGATTATCTGGATGGTCACGACTGACGAGCACGCCGATCAACGGTCCAAGCCGCAAGGTGCGGCTTACAGAGCTGTAAGAAACGTTGAGGGTTTGTCGGTGTTTCCATCCGGTCCGCCGCGCCAGTCCTTCGCTTACACGCAGGATGTCGGATTTGGGAGCTGAGATAATGGTAACCTCCTGCCGGAAAGAGCCGAATGCCAGCTGGAGTGTTCCGTGAGACGGGATTTTGAGTCTTTTCATGGATTTTTCGCCAAGCATTATAGCGTTTTCCTGCAGGATGCCCGAGTTGACCGTATGGACCGGGATCTTGAATTGGGACATCGTGGATCTCCTTCCGGTAGGCAGCATGATGCCGGCAATTTGGTAGCTAAGGGTTACATATCATTCATCATATGGAGACAGATGACCCTTGGTGATTGACCTAATCGCTAAAAACCTTGCCCAGTCATTTCATAAGCTCGGCCCAAGAAGCGAAACAAGTATGGAATGAGCGAATATTGGAAACTAAAGCAGCGTGAATTCAGGAAGCGGCTGCTAACAAAACTTAAGCGTATGTTTTCGGAGTGAGTTTTGTACGAAGACGATCTGAGGAGTGTACGCTAACAAAACTTTTAGGAGGAATCATAATGAGCATTCACGACAAAGCACATGAATTGGCGAAAGCCATTAAAGAGAGCAGCGAGGTATCGGATATCAGAAATGCCATGAAGGTCGTGGAAACAGATCCTGAAGCGAAAGCGATGCTGGACAATTTCCGCCAAGGTCAGATGGAGCTGCAACAACGGATGATGAGCGGAGAAATGCCTCCACAGGAAGAAATGGAAAAGATGGAGAAGCTGTTCGAGGTGCTTAACTTGAATCTTGGCATTCGTCGTCTGTTTGATGCGGAACGCCGTCTGAGCGTTGTAATCGAGGATGTAAATAAAATTATCACTGAGAGTTTGTCCCAATTGTACGGTGAATAAATTTCAGCAATGAAAATCAAAAGAGGGTGTTCCCGAAGCCGGTGGCTCTGGAAACACCCTCTTTCTTGTGGCTGTGACTATAGGGCTAGCCTAAGTTCAAGCTCGACCTCGACCTCAACCTCAACCTCAACCTCAACCTCAACCTCAACCTCAACCTAATCTTGTTTACCTTCGACTGCGCAGAGAAGAATACCAGCTGCCAAACCTAAGCGGCGATCAAGCTTGCCTTTTCGATCCTCCGAGAAGTCAGCCATAATTTTGGTGACAAATGGATTGAAATTTTGCTTGAATGCAGGGATCGTAGTATCATCCATCTCGATATTATATTTCTGCGGAATAATAGCGATGAAGCGGCGCAGTAGAGCCATCGCGGTGCTGTCTTCCTTGATTTTTCCGATTTCCTGATCATGACGGTCAAGAATAATCCATTCATCCTTCAAAATAGATTTGAGACCCTTACGTCGAAAAGCACCAATATGCTCACCGGACTCTGTATCGTGTACATCATAAGTAGCACTAAAATCGACCACGTTGCGGGCTTTTATGCGCAGAAGCTCCTTCTGCATGGACTCATCCGTATAAAGTGCAATGTCTTCTTTAAGCTTGAACGCTTTCATTTGCGAATAGAGCACAAGCTGCTCAGAGCTATCAAAAATATGAAGTTTCGCACCCATGATCGAAAATACTTTTTTTCGAATTATGTATTCGGTATGATTATAAGCTGCATTCAATTCAAAAACGCCTCCCCCAAATGAAATCATCATCTCATATATAAGCGTCTCTTGCTATATAAATGCTAACCTTTTATACATAATTTTGAAAAGGTATATATTTTTTAATGGACTTGTCTCATATTACGGGCCTCATGTTCATAGAGTAGAGATATAGATTCAATCGAATATCCTGTCTACGAAGGAGCTGTTATTAATGAGAAAAAGAAACAAGTTCAAACACGGTGTCTATCTGTTGCTGGCGTTGGCCATGCTTTTGTATGCACTGCCGAAGCTTTCGCTTGCGAATGGACCGAGCTGGGTGTTTGGTTTTGGAGTCGTCTGGTCACTTTTTGCGTTTATGGTCATTGCGGCACATTTGCATTTTATTATCGGGGTTGATGAAGAAAAGACCAAACGTTTGGAAGCTGTGCGAAAAGCAAAGCTGGAGCAATGGCAGACAAAGTGGAATGAAGAAACTAGAGTTTCGCAAAGATAATAGAGTTGGCATCGGATACTAAAAAGCTAGATTAGCTTCAGGTTTCTCGAATAAGCGCGGCAGTCGTGCAAAGAGGGGCAAAAATGCCTTAGAATATTGCGCAAAGCGTAGAAGTGGCGCAAAGAGAGGCATAAGTGCCTCAGAATGCCGCGGAAAGCGCAAAAGTGGGGAAAAGAGAAGTATAAATACCGTAGAATGCCGCACAAAACACCAAAGTAGCCAAAAGAAAGGTATAAATACCGTAGAATGCCATGCAAAACACCAAAGTAGCCAAAAGAAAGGTATAAATACCGTAGAATGCCGCGCAAAACACCAAAGTAGCCAAAAGAAAGGTATAAATACCGTAGAATGTCGCGCAAAACGCACAACTAGCCAAAAGAGAGGCATAAGTGCCTCAGAATGCTGCGAAAAGCGAAGAAGTAGCGAAAAGAGAGGCATAAGTGCCTCGGAATGCTGCGAAAAGCGCAGAAGTCGCGCAGAGAGACACACTCATACGAAAAAGCCCACTAGCCTAAGCCAGTGGGCTTTAATATGCCCCCTGCATTGCTTGCAGGGGGCTAAATGTTATTGTCTGCCGCTACCTGCTGCGAGTTGAACACTATTTTTGTCCACAGAAAGAGCTTCGTCCGGTCGTTCCTCACGAGGAAATGAAGCCATAACCTCTATCTCTTTGGGTGCATATGAGAACTCGAGTTCTACCCGATCACCGCTGATGGCTTTAGGATGTACCTTTTGTTTGGAAACCAATTCATCGTAAGAAGCCATATCCACACATACGCCTTTGCCATTGTCGTTCCAGCAATAAGAGCCTTGAATAGCCTCGAACCGCTCACCGCCAACAGTAACTTGAACACTTGGGGGCTGTGGGTTAGCAGTGTCTTCTGATGAAATCTTATCTTTAAAAGTTGATTGAAACAAGTCCAATAGATCTTTTTTGCTGGTATCTGACAGACGATAGTGGCCCATTTGTCCGGATTTAATGAGTAACCCACTGTTACTTCCGCCGATCCAAAAAGAGAACTCATAACTTATGCCATCCTTCATGTTCACAGTGGTGCTGTAATCGCTGGGGGCAATATCTAGTTGTCCTCTATCATATTCAGCAGTAGTTATGGCTTGAACGAAACGTTCAAACGAGGATGGATCCGAAATAGTGGCCATGGGCTGTTTTTTTTCAATTAAGTTAATAGAAACTATATTATTTGCATCCAGCTCAATCTGGCCTGCTTGTTTTACTTCGTTTCCCGTATTTCCACAGCCGACCAGTCCTATAAAAAGCAAAGTAATAGTAAGTAGTAATAAAGCGGTCTTGTTTATATCTTCAATGCTCCTTTACACATTCTTTAATTCTCAGACTATAAAAAAGAGGAAAAGGTTGCTAAATAAAGGAAGTGAATGTTTAAGGTCAGCTTAGAACGCATCAGAGATATTCAGTTTCAAAAAAATTCGATTTTAAGGTGGTTTTCAAACTTACTATGTGGCAATACCTACCTTAATCTTAGATTGTGTAAGGAGAGTGAAATTAGAATTCGAAGCTTATGAATCGGTTGTACTGAGCCATTCTATCCGTGTATAATAGGTACAATTATACACGAAGGATTAATAAATCCTTTAAGATACTGGTATTTCTAACTATTTTATAAATGAAATCATGTGATGAATAACGGATAAATAACATTTCTTGCAAAAAATTAAAAGTCCAGAACATTCCCGAACTTTATCTTCACCTTTTCTCCAGCACTCTGCTTCATTTTACTGGTGATATGAGTATATATCTTTAATGTCGTCTTTGGACTTTCATGACCGACTCTTTTCATAATGGTAGGCAAATCCACTCCGGCTTCAGTCAACATGCTAATGTGTGTGTGTCGAAATATATGAGGTGTAGCTGGCTTGGTGATGCTTGTCATTCTTAGTAATGTTTTCATTCTATCTAAGAAGGCTTTTTGAGTATAAGGATATCCGTTAGAACGACAAAAAATAAAATCTCCATTATGAAAATCTGAATAATGCTTTTTATATTCTCTGTGAATTTCATTTTGCTTTACTTTAAATTTTAATAACATGTCAATAATGGATGGGTCTAAATCTATAGTCCGAACTGATCCTTTTGTTTTGGGAGGGGTTAATCGGTAATCTAGCATATTGTTATGAGGATTGTATAACGTTTTTGTGACTCTGATTTCATTTGTATCTTTGTTAAGATCACTCCACTTCAATACACTTGCCTCCCCTGGACGTAGACCGCTAAAAGCCATCAGATAGAAAAACTCCTTATCTCGTTCCTTTCCATGTTCACGAGCAGCCTTTAAAAATTCTTCCAGTTCATGTATTTCTAAATATTTATCTTCTAATTTATTTTTCTCTATATCCTCCACCGTTTGAACTTTGGACGGTATTACAACTCCCGTGCAAGGATTGTCCAATCTAAGTTTATTTTTGATCGCGTACTTCATAATCTGATTAGCAGTACTATGTACACCTTCTATAGTGCTTCTTGTATAATTTTCATTAAATATTTTCTTAATCACTTTCTGGTAATAGGCATGAGTTACCTTTTCGACTACCAAATTAGCCATGTACTTATTCAGAATAGCTATCTGACTCTCTCGAATTCTAACGGTGCTTTCTTTAACCTCACCTAAAGCATATGTTTCCAGCCAGTCAAGAGCTATTGTCATGAATTTGGCTGATTTTGCTTTCTTTGCGTCTAGTCCAAACTTCAACGCCTCTACAGCGTCTTGAGCGCGCTTTGATGCTTCTCCTTTAGTGTCCGCACGGCGAGAAACTTGTCGTCGCTCACCAGTAGACGGGTCTGCTGGTCCTTCCATGACACACAGCCATTTGTATCCTTGTTTATTTTTTGCGGGTATTTTCTTTAAGTACGCCAAGAAAAAACGCCTCCTTTACTAAAAATTTATAGCATCTTCTATAGCTTCCATAGGTAGATACAAACGCGAAACTGCTGTTCCGTGGCGCCAAGCTACCCTAGACAGGTTAATGGTTACATATCCTCTGCGGCTAGGAATGGAGAGATCTCCAGTGAGCACAGTTGCAAATTCTCGGGAGGTGTGTGAAGGTAAGTCGCAGCTTTCATAATTTCTATCAACCTCAACGTCTAGTGGTTTGTCCCAGTCGAATCCCTCAGGATGTTCGATGATGAGTATTTCTGGACGGGAACAATCTCCATCCCAATTGTAATATGCTTGGATGCGAGTTTCTGATCCAAATCCATAAGTTGAGTTATTAGAACCTTCAGTTGATTCACAGAGAGTTTCTTCAGATGCAGAAATATATTTGAATGTGGACAAATATAGCCCCTGCCTTATTCGATCCTCAATTTGTTCAAATCTCTTCTTCGCAAAATTTAGTGGAACTTTAAATTCACGAGATAAATATCCAATTGCTTCGGCTCTATTTGAAGGAAGGCTTATTTTTTCGATCATAAAGAAAGGAATAGCAGCGTAAAAAATAAAACGATCTGCTTCAATCTCTTGTGCTTTTGTAAATTGTTCTGGCATCAATAATTGGTTTCCAGCATGTCGGAGTAAGTGACAGAGTTCATGAAAAAACTCAAGACGTTGTGATTCTTCCGAAAGGCGATTGTCAAGAAACATACTGTACACCCCATTAGAAACCTCGATTCCTTTGCTCTTCTTATTATGATAATGAATCCAAACATTGAATTTTTTTGCTAACAATTCAATAGATAAATGTGATGGCTCGATGATGTTATGGCTCTGATATAATTCAGAAATCTTTTTTTCAAGTGGGGGAGTTTGGTAGTTATTAATCATGTTATTCTCCTTGTATGCGATCATATGTTCTGATTTATATTAAAAAGAAAAGCCATTTCTGGCTAAAATTTCTTTTGGTCATTTTTCTCCTTGGACATCTCCAGGCTTACGGCCTTTCTCTTTATCCTGGAGTATTTTAAATATTTCCCGCATTTCTTCGCGTCGTTCTTCGGGGGCGCTTAAATAATCTCTAAAAAAGATACCATGTTCAGGGTTGTTAATGAAATCCTCAAACTTGGCTTGTTCTTTTTTTTCTAAATCACCCTTATCCAGAGAAGATCCTTTATTGTTTGTTCTTCCAAGGATGTAATCGCCCGAAACATCAAAGAAATCTGCAAAGGAGTTTATTTCACTGTCTGCTACAGGACGTCTACCGGATTCTATTCTCGAAAGAACACTGTTGTTAATGCCGATTCGATTAGCAAGTTCGATTTGGCTTAAATTTCTTTCTTCTCTCAATTGTCTAATGCGATCTCCTGAAATCGACATCCCAGCCACCGCCCTTTATTTCTGTTTTAGCAATATGATATTAACACTTTTCTAAAATAGAAAAAACATTTTTGCTAAAACAACAAAATATTATTGACATTGCTATTTTAGCAATGTATATTTAATGCAAGGCTTTGCTAAATCAGCAAAGAACGGAGGTGCAAGATGGGACATCTAAATCTATTATTTATAAAAAAACGCCGTCTAGAATTAAACTTATCACTTCAAGAAATGGCGGAGTCACTAGGTTTTAAAAATGCTTCAACATATATGAAATATGAGGAAGGTACTTACTCCTTTAAAGCCAACCACTTGCCGATTTTAGCAAATAAACTCGATGGAAAAATTGAAAATTTTTTTATTGATAACTTTGCTGAAATAGCAAAGTTAGAACATTCCGCAACTAAGGAGGTTGTCTAAGTGGCCATTGTTCTTATTGAAACCAATGAACTTGAAAAAATCATTAACAAAGCTATCTCTACTGCTTTAGAAGGCCAAAGTAGCAATAACTTACCTCCACTTCTAACCAGACAACAATTCATGGAATTGCTTGAGATAGGAGCAACGAAAGCCGCAGAACTTTTCAATCGGCCCGGATTCCCTGTCACACGGGAATTTGGTAATCCCCGAGTAATCACCCGCCTGCTTCTTCTGTGGGCAGAGGAAAACAGTGAATGGATGAGCCAGCATGCCAATGTAAGCTGGAAGTCAGCGATTTAAAACCCGCCGCGCCATAAAGGTTGCGGCGGTTGAGGGAATGTGGGCAAGGGGAATTGCTTAATAACAGCATACATCATTCCCTTGTCCAATAGCACCTAACTAATTTGGACAAATAAGGGGGCAATAAGTGTGGCAGTTGGACATTTTCCAGGAGCACTTCAAGAAGTGCTTAAAAGAACAGGCGATTCATATCAAAAGGCTGGACGAGCTGCACATGTTGACGGTTCGCAGATAGGGAAAATCATAAATGGTACTCGCAAGCCATCTAAACCAGTAATGCAGGCTGCGGTTAGACACTACGATGATATTCGGTTGATTATTGGCGCAGCAGAAGAGGTTACGGGTGGGGCATGTGTACCTTACTTAGATGGCGCTGACTTACATCCAAGTTCAACATACATAAAAACAATCGAGGAAATCCAAGAAGCATTACTGGCTTTACAGTCAATTCCAATCACTAAGAGATTAGACCAGTTGACGCCTGCTGATCATGAGAACGTCAAAAATGGACTAATGGAGCAAATCGAAGCCATAACGGCACTTACACATAATGCAGCAGTCCTTTGTCGGAAATATGATATTTCTTACCTTGGATTATGGGCTGATCATCGGAATGAACTGAGACAAAAAAAATATATGAATTGAGGTTTTTTTATGAGAATCGAAGATTTGGAAGATCAAGCGCGGTTTGAAGCTAAGAACGCTAAGCGTAATCTGAAAATGATAAAACGCCAAGCAGAACATATTGATCCGATCAAGTTAAAACGAAATATTCGTTGGCTAGAAATGCTGATCTGGTTGCATGAATGTGAAATGCATCATACTAAAGAACAGCATAAAAAAGCCCGCCTGGCACGGCGGACCTCATTGAGAACCCGATTAAAGTTTCTCGTTGCGTCTATTTTACGCGATGCCCCTAGTAAAAGCAAGGAGGGAACAGCTTGAGTGAACAAGACGAAATTCAATTTGCTAAAGCTCTTGCTGAATTGTATGTGAAACGCAGAAACGAGTGGTCATCTGCTATAGACCACGTACTGAAAACGGAGATTACCGCTGCAAACAATCAGGTCATGAGTTCTGTAGAAAATTTTTATCTTGCAGACAGGCAACAACAAAAAGCTTCGGGCAGGTGGAATCAGATTGTTGAAGTCGTAGAGTTTCTACCAATGAACATCAAAACACTCGTAATGCAAGAAATAGACAGGATCAAATGATGAAGGGCTTCGGCCCCTGTCTTGGAATGTCGGACCTTAGAAATAACCTTCCTCCGTCCGGGATTCCAAGATGCGGCTGACGCATCACAATTTAATTTGAAAGGGGAATGGCATGATACCTGATCACTTACTTCAGGATCGTTACTGGCGAGGGCTGCTTCATATCTTTATGAATCATAACAAGCTTAAACAATTATTGTCGAAACCGGAATTTGTTGATTTTGAAGAACTTACTGTCCACGTGGATGAATTGATTAAAGCTTCAAAAGGTTGGAGTCCTTCCGAGAGATTTATGCTCACATGTGCTCTTAATTTATTCAATGGCATCAACAAAATTGATCTTTCACAGGCAGACCGTTTAGATGACAAGAGTACAGCAATCCTGCGAGAAGCTCTGCAACTTCGCTTAGCGAGATAAGGAGGCGATTGATATGCTTCTTGTTCTCAAGGGTGATACAGTCCTAACAAGCTGTGGCCTGTCCGGTGAGGTACTGGATATATGGGGCATTGCCCGACCTTGGGCTAAGCTTCGAAAGGACAATGGAGAATTAGCATTCATCCTGCGTACGAATGTCACAGAAATTATAAATCGCCCCAAACCGAAGAAGGGAAAACGATGATTATAACAGAGGTGAGCTTATGCCAACAGATAGCTTTCCTTTTCCGATCTTCTCCGGGTTATTTTCGCCGCAACACTATGAAAAAATAGGATCGGCGATATGGCTATTTGCTTGGTGTGTTAGCTCCACGACTAAGGAAGTCGAAGAGGACGGAACAGTTTGGGGACTTGTCCTGGGTGGCAAGCCGATGAAGCTTTCTGAAATCGGTGAGAACTTTGGGGTTACCGATAAAAGCATCAGCAGATGGATAAATGATCTCCAGAACCACGGTTACATCCATATCACTAGAGCGCCCCGGGGTTTGATCATAAAGGTTAGAAAGTCCAAGAAAGGCATATTGAAGAGATCAGACAAAAATGTCCGTTCGCAGGATAATGATCAGACAGAAATGTCCGTTCACAGCGAAAGTGATCAGACAATTTTGTTCGATCAGTCCGACAGTGATCAGACATATTTGTCCATTCACAATGACAGTGATCAGACAGAAATGTCCGATCATGAAGCGATTTTAACGAGTGATCAGACAATATTGTCCGATGCAAAAGATATTAAAGATCTTATTACTACTACTACTATTTTAGAAAATGAGTTTTCAGAAGAAATTAGCCCAGATCCTAAAACGGACGGGATGATCGCAATTTTAAATGCTTATTGCAAATTGCATGATAAGTTCGACATTCACGTCTCCACAAACGATCGCGAAGCCATGGGTAAGATGGTCGCCGCAGGGATGCCAGTACCCTTTACCATCACAACTATGGAGAGCCAATACAAGGCAAAGCGAAAACGCGAGGGAGAAGATTTCGAGCAGCCAAACAGTTTTACTTATTACGTGAAAGGCTTGAAATCAGCATGGCGGAACGCTAACAAGACTACGAAGCCTAAAGCGTCAATAACCCAAACACTACTGCCAGCCCCGCCGCAGCGACTATCCAAGCAGCAGCAAGAGCTTGCAGACCTTAAACGTCGAGCAAAGGAGGCAAAGCAGCTTGAAGAGAGCACAAGTTATTGATCTACTCATTAAGCTTAAGGAAGAATACGCGCATCAGATTGATACCAGTGACACAGAAATAGACCGGCTCCACGAGCATCTTAAGGATTTTCCTTTTGACAAGGCTGTCGAGAACGTGCGGCAGCACATTTTAACAAACTCATGGCCTCCAAAAATCGCTCAGATACGTGGTGGGCAGGGAGACATGAAAGAGGATTTTCGGAGCAAAGTAGATGCTGCTCACATTTTGGCAGAAAGAGAAAACAGCCGTACAGAAGTGGTTCTGCCGCCTACAGGATGGAAGGAGTCATTATATGCAAAGCTTGGATACACGCGAACTACCGAATAGCCCAGCAGCAGAAGCAACAGTTCTCGGTGCAATCCTTATTGACAAAACAGGGGATGCCGCAGAGATTGCTTCCAGTCTACAGCCTGATACATTCTTTAATCCGGCACATCAGCAGATATTCAAGGCCATGCTTAACCTTCATAGAACCGATGATCCTATCGAGCTGCCGGCACTTGTCAATGAACTAAACGGAATGAAGCAGCTGGAGAAAATCGGTGGGGTTAGCTATCTGGCTAAGTTAGCTCATGCGGTGCCGACTGCCGCAAATGTTGGCTATTACATCGGCTTGCTTGAGGACAAGCACACTTTGCGAAAAGCCATATATGCGGCTGAACGGCAGATGCAGCAAGCTTACGAAAGCGATGATGCCGGGCTGGTTGTTAATAGCATGCTGAATGAAGCAGCTGCTCTATCGGATCAAGCTTCCTCAGATGATGATTTCCAACCAATAAAAGAAGTGCTATTCAAGGTAATCGAAACAACAGAGGAACGTTGTGAAAATGTTAAGAACGGCATCACAACGGGGCTTTACACTGGATACACGGATTTAGACGGTATGCTGGCTGGTCTACATAAAGGTGATCTAATTATAGTCGCTGCCCGTCCATCCGTAGGCAAGACCGCATTTGCTCTGAACATAGCACAGAACGTGGCTGTGAAAACCAAGGAAACCGTAGCAGTGTTTAGTTTGGAAATGTCTGCACCGCAGCTAGTGCAGCGCATGGTTAGCGCAGAAGTTAATCTGGATGCTAATACGATGCGGACCGGAGAAATGAAAGCACATGATTGGGACAAAATGGCTGGGGCTGCTTCCATTCTCGGTGATGCTAATATCTTCATTGCCGATCCAGGCGTAATCACTGTTCAGGAGATCCGCACGCGCTGCCGCCGATTGAAGAAGAGTCAAGGTCTCGGGCTGATTGTCATTGATTATCTACAGTTGATTCAAGGCAGGGGGAAAGGCGGTGAAAACCGCCAGCAGGAAGTATCAGAGATTTCACGGACGCTTAAGCAGATTGCCCGTGAACTAGATGTGCCGGTGATTGCACTTTCACAGCTCAGTCGGGGAGTCGAGCAACGCCAGGACAAACGCCCAATGATGAGCGACCTTCGAGAGTCTGGTGCTATTGAGCAGGATGCGGATGTAGTGGCCTTCCTTTACCGGGATGACTACTATCATGCTGATTCAGAGAAAAAGAACATCATCGAAATTATCATTGCCAAACAGCGCAATGGCCCGGTGGGAACTGTGGAACTAATATTCCTCAAGCAATTTAATAAATTCGTAAATTACGAACGGGCGCATGCGTCATGATCTGCCCGAAGTGCTGCAAGGTAGACGCATACTGCGCACTAAAAAGGCACCTAAAAGTGCAGTGCCCAATCATTCATTTCTCTTTAATATTATTTTGCTGGTGTGAAAGTAAAGGTTTCCTTGTATTTTCTATCATGGGATTCGTTGTTTGAAGGTTTTCCGTACCAGCTAATTTCAATTTGAAGCTCCTTTGAATTAATAGAAATAGGGAAATTAGAAAAATCGACTATTTCTCCATGTTTAAAATTTTTGCGATGATCGTCTGAAATGCTTAATCCATATTTTGTTTGGGTATTTGGTTCATCTCTGTAGGAGTTAAACACGACATTTTTTAATCCAACTCCGATATTGGTGATGATAATGTTGTACATTTCACTTTCATTTTCACGAGGTTTTGACATCTTAGAGTCATATTTCTCAACTTTTTTGATTTCAACTTTCCACTGATCAGATTGTTTTGATGTGGGTGTTTTGAAAAGATCATTCGATGCTACAGCAGCATATGGAGAAATTCCAACAGCTATAAAACAAAAAGCAAAAATAATTATTAGTTTTTTCAGCATTGTTGCCTCCCAGTGAAATAATTAAATTTTTGATTAGTATCTCTTTAAGAAGAAAAAATATTCTATTGCACAGTCCGAAGTTACGGCGTATCAGAAAGGATGAATTGGAAATGAAAAAAGAAATGGATGCAAGGCAGATCGGCTTTACTCAAGGCGTAGCTTATGCAGGAGGGCTTGTCAGACGTTTCGGAAGTGATTCAGAGCAGATTCTTAAAGAGTCGGGCATTACTGAGGAAGAATTGAGAAAACATGTGGACGATTATGACTTGGAGAACCTTGGGCTGATTAGTCAAGAATGACGCATATAGCGAAGGAGGAAGGGCATGAAGAAACTTCTAACCAGAAAGGCTAAATGATATGCAAACCGTGATGAAATGGGGAGCAATGTATGGTCAGCTCGATGAAGGAGATAAGATCAATCCTAGCATGATTCAACTTGGCGAATATCTGATTATTCCAGGTGATAAGATCACGAAAATCGGCAATAAAAAGCGTTCTATGTTTGAAATGCTGGATGGATATTATCTTGTATATCAAGGTGTATGTGATGGACATTTAATGTTTACGTCAGAGCCAACCGGATGCAACGGAGATCCATGGTATTACGCTTTCGCTTATATAGACTCAACGACACTTATCGTTGGTGGAGTTAAGGGATGCATGGATATCAATGTTGATGATCTACAACGGATAATTTAATAGTTCGAAGATTTGTTGAAGGAGCGTTGTCCTTTATGAGTGTATTATCATCAATCCATCCGCAGGCTGTTAATATGATAAACATTGCTCTGAACCAGGTAAGCCGCAGAGGTAGAAAAATCGAGCGAATGCAGCTTTATGTATGCCCGCGGTCAGAACTAGCTCAGCATCAGGTTATTCAGACAGCTTTCGGTGACTTGCGGATTCATTTAAATGATTTTGTTCCTAAAGGATATTCTTATGTACTAGAAGATCCAGGCGGAGATAAGAGAGGATTTGCTTGGGTATCAATACCTAAAAATGCGAGGATAACAGAAAATCGGCAAAAGGAGGCGTAGAAGTGATCATCAAAACAGTCAAAAATATTAATTCGCCAGTTGGAAGTATTGTTTCAGGAGTGTCATTCCGGGCGCAGCGTGAAAAGAATGGGTACAGCATAACATTTGGAGAATTCAAAGGTCAGTATATCCCAGCATCATCAGCAATTATACTCAGTGATATTGTTCACGACGAAGATGGGAAAATGCCTCGTGGATCCAGATATGCATAATGGACAAAGAAAAGACCCCTAATCCTTGGCCGGGCGGGGTCAATAAACGGTAAATAATACCTCAAACCCATTATAACACAAAGGGGAATGAGGGGAATGGCATTGGTGTGGGAACAAGGGGAGCTTTTTCCTAAAGCAAGTGATTTAGAGAGTCAACGAACAAAATTTCTTCTAGGCAAATATAAAAGTATGAAACTATTAATGGACGATTATGAGAAAAACACCAAAGCTATGCAGATGATCGGGATTGATGGAGAAGTAGCTCGTCGGATTGATTCTGATGAGTTACATGCGGATAAGACGGTCAATGCTGTTATCTTAATGGATAAACAGCGTTGGGTGTACGAACAGTACCAACTTTTCACGAGTGCTATCCAACGGGCTGTATTATTGATTCAAGACGACGAAGCTAAGCAGGCTATAAGATTTCGTTACGTTGAGGGTCATTCCTTTAAGGAAACAATTTTATTTTTTAAGCATGGGTTGAGTGAGAGTACGATTCGCCGGAAGCTTAGAGAGGGATTTGAAAGTGTGGCCAACACTCTGAAATTAATGGGATTCTTTGAGCAATATAATTTGGAGCTTTGATCGTAAAATTTCTAAAAACTATGAATTTAGTGAAGTGAAGGTTGAAGAGAAATATTATTTTTAGAAGAAATACTCTTGGATAAATTTACATCTGAAATTTCATGAAACGCTATTCCCCTTGGATAGTTCTTATCTAAGGGGAATTCGTTGTGTTTTGCTTGAATTTTTTCATAGAATCTTTCTTACACTAAATGGACCGGGTTCTGTGTTACAAGATGAAGATGACAATATTGTTTAGCTTTCTACTTCTATCTTTGTGTTATCAATTGTCTCATGATCAAATCTTTTCATATATTGATCAAAAGTATCATCTCCAAATTGAACTCTTAATGATATTCTTATCAAACCAGTAGGAGTGTAAAAATGTCCTGCCTTTAAACGAGTTACTTCTCCTTCGTCGTCTTGGTAATATGAAATTCCATTAGCTACTTTGACAAGTTCTTCTTCAGCTCTTTTTTTCTCTCTTAAGAAGACTTCGGGCGCATTATTAGTAATTAATTCTTCAAATTGTTCTATAGTATTGATATCAAAAAAGTTGAGATCATCAATAATTTCTGCATAGTGTTTATCGTTTTCTTCAAACTTAGTTTGGTTCTTAGGTAAGAGAGTTTGAATCAACGAACTTAAAATATCAACATTTAAAATATTTTTCTTCTCTAAATTATCTATATTATTTATATATGTATCTCTTTGCTCTAATAAGCGGTCAAACTCTATATCAACTAATTCTAGAATTGCAGCAATTCTATTCAATGATCTTCTTAGGGGGATGGGTACATGTTCTTCATTTTTATATTGAAGTAAATGAGAGGATGCTGCCCAAATGTGCTGTGATGCAGTTCGTACCTGTACTTCCGCTCTTAAGCCCGCTAATCTTTTTAGAGTAGGTAAAGTAGTCCATTCATTCAGAGGTGTTACTTCAAAATGTATTGATCCGTAGCCAAATTGATTGTCTCCTAACCTCTCTCCAGTATCTTCCCTTCTCATTATTGTGAAATTTTTTTCTATAATATCACATACTTTCAAAATATCTTTTTTATAGAGTAACATTATTCTTAAACCTGCTATATCATTTATATCCCCAACAATTTCAGGAGTTAAATTGTATTTTTGACATTTATCAACTATTGAATTCCATGTTTTAACTCGATATTGTATTGGAGCTACAAGTGAAATATTGTGTTCATTAAAAAGTGCATTAAGTTGAGTAATAAATTCATTACATAAACTATTGTATAACTGTTGCTTTAAATCATAATCATTTTTCAGTGTCTCTAATTCTGCGATCATGTAATTTCCTCCTATTTTACAAATCAACATTTTCTAATAATTAGTCAAAACTAGTATAAAATTATATTAGTGGAGTATTCGTGATTTTATTATACAATCCTGCCAAATAATCAAATATCTTAAATATCCTAACTGCAATATACCTAATCGAATAGTTGTTAATTAAATATGACCGTTACTTGACTGTAGGTTGAACACCATATGACAGGTCTTCCATGATACATTGGTAATGTAGAAATTTGAAGGGGAAAACATAATTATCTGAAGGTCGCTCATAGAGGGTGACTTTTTTTTGTTTTCCTATGGAGAAATAGTAATGAAAAGGATAAAGAGTTTAAAGGAACCACCGATTTCTAAGCAGCTATTTACGTGCAAAGGTTGTATATGGGGAGCATGGAAGGCACCTGTTCAATTCTGTTCTAAGCCTATTGGTTGTGTATGGGCAGGTGGTGGTGAAGTTGAATGAACTTTGTTCAGCCGACGTGACCCGGAAACAATCCAGGACATAAAAGACTATCTCATGGACAAGAACCCTAGAGATTACATAATGTTCCTGATAGGTATTTACACAGGGCTTCGGATCAGCGATATTTTGAGATTACGAGTAAAGGATGTTACCGGCTCTCATATCTCAATTCGTGAAAAGAAGACGAATAAGCAGAAACGAATTCTTATGGCTCCTGAACTCAAGAAAGCGCTGTTGACTTACATCGAAGGCAAGCCGCTGAATGAATTCTTGATTAAGAGTAGGGAAGCTATTAACAGACCTATCACCCGTGAAATGGCCTATAAGGTTATGCGGGACATCGGGGATGAGTTCGGTCTTTCTGACATGAGTTGTCACACGCTGCGGAAAACATTCGGTTATATATTTTATAACGAGACCACAGACAAGGACATTGGCATGTTGATGGATTTCTTTAATCATGCTTCACCAAAGATTACGCTGCGTTATATAGGCATGGCTCAAGACAGCATGGATATGGCCTTGAGACGCCACAAAGCATGATCAGTTACACATATTAAGGACAGGTGAAACTCGTTTTCTGGACAGGCTGAGAGGGCTTATAGAGTATGGGTTTGAGGCGGGTGCATGGGTTTAACACAATGTAAGATATGTGTAATTAGATCGCTCAGGATTTACCAGTTATTCAGCAGCAACGGAGGGGTTAATGTTGGCGGAATCACCACTTAAACCATGCAGTCGTGTGGGCTGTAGGAACCTCACTAGAGAGCGTTATTGTGCCGACCATACACAAGAGAAACATAGCTATGATAGATACCGTGGCACGGCCTCACAGCGCGGATATGACAGTAAATGGCGAAAGGCTAGGCTGGAATTCTTGCGGAAGCATCCGTTGTGTGTGGATTGCCTGAAGGTCGATAAGGTAGAGGCCGCTACGGCGGTTGATCATATTGAGCCGCATAAGGGTGACAAGGAATTGTTCTGGAATCGAAACAACTGGCAGGCGCTCTGCAAGGCTTGTCACGATGCCAAGACAGTGCGTGAGGATGGAGGGTTTGGATTTAATAGGAAATGAATAGAGAAAATTATCCAATGATGTGATAAAATAAATGAATTAATTATGATGGGGGATAAAGCATGTTTGAACAAGAAGATCCAATAGGAAAAAATCCATATTATCATTTTCTTGATTCATTTCTTTTAAATTTATACTCTTTGAAATCATTCGCAAATAACGTAAGACCAGTGCTTGTAAATGAAATTATTCGTAAGAGAAAATTCGGAAAAGTAGAAGAAATGCCTGTTGAGTTGCTTATAGAATTATTACAACAAAGGAAATACGGGTTACTTGAAGATCCCAATTTAGAAGAGCTAGGAATAGAAAATCTCGAAAAAATACTTGATGAAAAACATGGTGTAATATTACTTGATAAATCTCGATTTAAGATTTACGGACCACATAAATCGACCACAAGTAAAGCGATTAATGATTATAGGTCAAGACATAATCAATTAGGTATTTTATATCAGAGTACTCTTATAAGCCTAGTTATATATTTTGAAATGCTTATAGGTACAATTATTAAGCACAGATTAGTAAAACATCCTAAGGCATCAGATATTGACAATAAAGTTCTAACTATTGAAGAAATAAGGAAGTTAGGTTCTTTTGAAAATGCAGAGCAATATTTAATTGAGCAAGATGTAGAAACTTTAATTCGTAAAAAGTATCTCGATTGGATTGATTATTTTAAGACAAATATGAAGTTGAAATTAGATAACATCGCACCGTTAAATGACAAGGTAATAGAAATAATTCAACGAAGAAATTTGTTTGTTCATAATGAAGGAATTGTAAATAATATATATCTGAGTAATATCAACACCCAAGTATTTAGTGAGGGAGCACTAGGGGAGAAACTTTCAATTTCTCTTCAGTATATAGATGAAAGTATAGATACAATTCGACACATTGGTGTTCTTATAGGATTAGAGTATTGGCGTATGATGGAAAAGGAATCCAGCGAACGAATACGCTTTATCAATAATAAGGGTATGGATTTTATGTTAGGAAATGAATGGGAACTTACTAGAGATATATATCGTTTTAACCTTTTTGAAAAATCAATTAATAGTAAGAGTAAAACTGTTGCGCAAATAAATTACTGGCTTAGTATGAAAAGACTTGGGAAATTCAGCGAAATAGAAAAAGAGCTTAAAAGTAGTGATTTTTCAGATAAGACTAGAGAATTCCAAATTTGTTACTATGCAATACTAGGAAACACTGAAGAAATGTTTCGAATAATTCCAAAAGGGCTTGAGTTTAATGAAATTACAATTGATGACTTAATAGATTGGCCTGTTTTTGACGAATATAGAGATGATGAACGATTCTTAGCTCTAGTTGATGTTGAGAAAGAAAACGATGAAGAAAAGATCACAAAGTTAGATGTTATTGAAATTTAGATTTATGTTAATGTGAGTTTGTATTAAGCATCCTATCATTGGATGCTTTTTTTATGCCCCCTAGGGTCAGAAAAAACATTTAGCTTGCTAGAGACCGCATCGGACTCAAGTGCGTAAAAGTATCCCCAAGAAAAGTTTAATGGCTACGGGGTTTTTGCTGGAATTGAAAAGTTTGATCATATTTGCTGAGAACATAAAGGCGTGGGAAACCCCGGACGTTGAACATATTATGACCGTATATTGACCGTAAGTTGAACAACATATGACTGGCTTTCCATGATACATTGGTAATGTAGAAATTTGAAGGGGAAAAACATAATTATCTGAGGGTCGCTCATACCAGGGCGGCCTTTTTGTTTTTCCTATGGAGGAATAGTAATGAAAAGGATAAAGAATTTGAAGGAACCGCCGATTTCTAAGCAGCTATTTATGTGCAAAGGTTGCATATGGGGAGTA
Source organism: Paenibacillus sp. FSL R10-2778 (assembly GCF_038593035.1). Taxonomy (NCBI): domain Bacteria; kingdom Bacillati; phylum Bacillota; class Bacilli; order Caryophanales; family Paenibacillaceae; genus Paenibacillus; species Paenibacillus sp. FSL R10-2778. The sequence continues at coordinate 2,141,710 of NZ_CP151956.1, forward strand.
TGGAAGGCACCTGTTCAATTCTGTTCAAAGCCTATTGGCTGTGTAAGGGCAGACGTTGGTGAGGGCAAATGAACTTTGTCCAGCCCATACGTGATCAAGAGACGATCGACGAGATCAAGGAGTTCCTTAAGGGGCAATCTGATCGGAATCATCTGATGTTTGTTTTTGGCATTAACACTGGACTAAGGATTCAGGACATATTGAAGCTTCGAGTCAGGGATGTTAGTGGTGAACAAATTGTAATGACTGAAATGAAAACTAAGAAACGGAAGTTCATTCAACTCAACCCAACGTTGAAACGGGAGATTAAGAAATATACGGCTGATATGGACAAGGATGATTATTTGTTCCCATCAAGGCAAGGTGGTAAGAACAAGCCAATCAAACGAGACATGGCATATAAGGTAATGCGCAAGGCTGCTGATGAATTTGGATTAGTGGACATAGGCACGCATACGTTGCGGAAGACCTTTGGTTATCACATGTACCAAAAGACCAAGGATATTACGCTTGTTCAAAACCTACTGAACCATTCAGATAAGAGTATCACAATGAGGTACATCGGCATGGATCAGGACATGATGAACAATGCCATGAATCGTTTTGGCCTATGAGTTATTCATAGTTAGCGAGTGTATAACTGATAACAGGGAACGGTTGACAAACCCTTGATCGGCAAGGGAAAGTAGCAACGCCGCGAATTATGCTCTCTAATAAGATATGAGGAACTCGTATTCTATGCAAAGTATGCAATTTTACATGTGTTTTTAATGATTATCTATTAAATAGCAGCAGAAAAATGCCCTATTCTAAAAGGACTTTTTTTGAGTTTCAACGGGAAATCATCAATGCATACTTATGCATAGCGTGATATTTGTTGGAGAAAGGGTGGCATGAATGGATTGGACATCTCTAGGATGCAGTATAGTCGGCATCACTTGTATGTATTTCTTGCTTAGTAGGTCAGGTAAAGCAGCCATAAGAAAGGACTGGCAGGAGGCATTCTATTGTCTTTCTTATAGCGCCATTATCGCACTTATAATTTTTTGAGAGGGTGTTTAGATTATGTTCAGAGTCAGGGCAACGTACAGGAACGGCGATCATGAAATTGAAAGAACTATCGAGGTTGATAATCTTAATGAGCTTACTACCGATGAACGCCATAAAGTGTTTGAATTAGCAACTGGCGCAGTGACCATTACGGAGGATGAAAACGAAGAGGATACGGAAGAACATTCCATTGGTGGCTTACGCGTCAAGGTAGATATGGATACTTCTCAATTTGAAGAAAAGATAGACAGGGTAAGGGAAATATTATCCGCACCGCTCAATGAATTTGTTTCAGTTAAGGTCAGCTCATGCGATGCCGAGAAAGCCTAAACGCCCTTGTGGCAAGGTTGGTTGCAGGGAACTGGTAAGTGTCGGCCAGTACTGCGATAAGCACCGCAAGGAACGTGAACAGCGTCGTGGGACGTCAGCCAGTAGAGGCTATGGGCACAAGTGGAGGAAGGAACGACTGGAGTATTTGGAGCAACATCCGCTATGCGTGATTTGCAAGGCTGCTGGAGTGATAGAGGCTGCGACTGTGGTCGATCATATCATCCCGCATAAGGGCGACGATAAGCTGTTCTGGCGCAGGAGTAACTGGCAACCGTTGTGTGCTTCACACCATAGCGAGAAGACCGCAAGAGAGGACGGTGGGTTCGGTAATGGTTAAACAGATCGATGTTAACAAGGCTGCTCTTGACGTTGTTCAAGTACTGGCGAAGCATGATATTCCAATCTATATGATTGGAGAAGTCTTCCAGACCGCGTTTAAAACGGTGGAGAGCCAGAAGGTCAGCTCACCTTGACCCCGGGGGGGCCTGAAAAAAATTTAAAAATGAAATGGAATAGACCGCATCGGACATTAACGCAAATTTTTTTCGTTTTTTGAAACTTTTTAGAAATTGGAGGTGCCCTCATGGCAGGGAGAAACGCCAAGCCGGTTGCTCTGCACATTGCAGAGGGCAACCCAAATCGTTTGACCAGGGAAGAGATTAAGCAGCGGGAAGAATCCGAGCTAAAGCTTGGGCAAAGTGATTTGAAGAAGTTGAAAAAGCCCAAGTACATTTCTCAGGATAAGATCGCTAATAAGCTTTGGGGCGAGTTGATTAAAGAGTATCAGGAATCAGCTAAACAAGGAGTTGCGTTATTAACCAGTTCTGACGTTGGGACATTTGCATTGTACTGTAAGACGTACAGTGAGTATGAAAACCTTCTTGACCAGTACCAACGCTTGGAGAACATCGTTATTGATGAACACATTCTGGATGAGTACATTGGAGCGGCTGAGGCTGAACAGGAAGTGAATTTAAAGGCGCTTCGATATCTTTCGCAATTAGCTAGTTTAGAGGGGATATTGAAGGTTGAGACTGCGATCAATAAAAAGGTGGATATGCTTCTTAAATTGCAGGACCGCCTATTCCTTAATCCACTGGCTAAAATCAAAAATGTGGCGATGCCAAAGAAAGATGACAAAAAATCCTCCGCAATGGCCCAATTCTTGAATAGAAGAGCTGGCGGCCATGGCACATGATGAGCAACGTGCGCTAGAACCGATTGAGTTTATTCAAATGCTCCATGCAGTTGACGATTTCTATGGTCAACCGTTTATACTGCTTGACTGGCAGTATGACATTCTTCGGAATGTTTATGGTACGGTAACCGAGCGCGGTTATCGGCAATACCAATACGCTTATTTGGAAATCCCAAAGAAGAATGGGAAAACAAGTCTTATCGCGGCCGTTTCTCTTTATCATCTCGTTTGTGATCCACCAGGTGGACAGATTTACTGCTGCGCAGCTGATAAGGAACAGGCCAAGTTGGTTTACAAAGCTGCTGCCGCAATGATCGAGCAGGAACCCGAGTTTGAAGGTATTTTAAAGGTACTGGATAGTTCCAAAGAAATTAGAAACTTGATTACTGGAACCGTCATGAAGGTTCTTTCAGCTGAAGCTTTTACCAAACACGGGATTAATCCTACTGTTGTTATATTCGACGAGCTTCATGCCCAGCCAAACCGCGATTTATGGGATGTTATGACCTTTGGTGCAGGAGCTGCCCGTAAAGAACCACTTTGGTGGGTAATAACTACAGCTGGAGATGATCCAGATAGAGGCTCTATTGGTTGGGAACAGCACGAATATGCAAAACAAATCCGAGATGGTGAGAAAGAGGACCCATCTTGGTATGTGAAAATATACGGAATTCCTGAAGATGGCGAGGATGCGAACGGGAATAAGATTGATATCTTTGATGAAAATCTTTGGTATGAAGTTAATCCAAGCCTGGGTCATACGATTGACATAGAAGCCGTGAGAAAAGAGGCGCTAACCGCTCGAAATAAGGAGTCGGCAGAGCGCCTTTTTCGTTGGCTGCGGCTTAATCAATGGATCTCATTAAAGAAAACAGGTTGGCAACCGCTCACTTTATGGGACAAGACGGGCGGAGAGTGGGATTTATCAGAACTTGATGGTAAACGATGCTATCCAGGGATTGACTTGTCCAGTACAACGGATATTACAGCAGTCTGTTATTTGTTCCCACCACAGGAGGGAGTTCCAGACTGGAGGGTGGTTTTTAACGCTTGGATTCCGGAAGACAACATGAAAGAGCGGGTCAGACGAGACAAAGTTTCCTATGATAGATGGGTCAAACAGGGATATCTCCTTACCACACCAGGTGATGTCGTGGATTATGACTTTGTTGAGACGAGGTTGCTAGCAGCTAACGAACAATATGCTGTTCAGACACTTGGTACGGACCCTTGGAACAGTCGAATGCTTGCCCAAAGACTTATGCGTGGCGGTGTTGATGTGGTCGAAATTCCTCAAGATATGAAACACATGAGTCCTGCCATGAAGATGATTGAACAACTCATGAAGCGTGGGCTTATGAGTCATGAAATCAATCCAGTTGCACGATGGTGTTGGGGAAATATTGTTGTAGCTATGGATGGTAACGAGAATATTAAACCTATGAAGAACAAGTCAAAAGAACGTATTGACCTCATTGTGGCCATGATTAATGCGATGGCAACCGCCATGTTGTTTGAAGAAATTGATTTGGGTGTTGAAGAGTTTGCGGAAGATGATTTCTTGAAGAAATTATGGGGTTAAAACTCCGAGGGAGGGGGGGAATGTGTGAAAACAAATCTATTAACTAGAATATTTGGGGGCGAGCGCGATACAGAGCGGCGAAGTCAAGAAATAAGCATTAATGACAGGGAGTTTTTACGTATACTTGGGCTTGATGTAGCTCCCGGAGAGATAAGTATTAAGGGCTGGAACGCTTTGAAGGTAGATACGGTATATGCCTGTATTAAAATCCTATCCGACTCTCTTTCTAAGTTGCCGTTAAAGGTATATCAAGAGGATGAATACGGCATTACAAAGGCCGCGAAACATTATCTTTTCCGGCTACTAAAGCTGCGTCCTAATCCGTATATGTCGGCATCTGATTTTTGGAAATGTGTAGAAGCAAACCGAGCGATGGGGAATGCCTATGTAAATATTGAATTTGATCAGCGTACGGGTCGGGTAATCGGTCTTTGGCCTATTCCATCTAGCAGAGTAAAGGTTTGGATTGATGATGCGTGCTTGTTGCCGGATGTAAATAACAAATATTTAAGCGGGAGAACCCGTCTTTGGTATGAGGTTGATGTTGGTAATGGTGTTAAAAGGAAGATAATGCCGGATGAAATGCTTCATTTCAAGGGCAGTGTGACACTTGATGGTCTTGTAGGTATCCATACAATGGATTACTTGAAATGCACAGCAGAAAACGCCGCCTCTGCTTCTCAATTCATTAATAATTTCTACAAGCAAGGGTTACAGGTCAAGGGGCTGGTACAGTATACCGGAACATTAGATGATGGCTCCAAAAAAGTATTCAAAGATAATTTCGAGAGCATGACATCTGGCCTAAAGAACAGCCACAGAGTAGCTATGATGCCATACGGGTATCAATTTACACCAATTGCAATTAGTATGGCTGATGCTCAATTTTTGCAGAACACGGAGCTTACTTTCCGCCAAATTGCGAATGCATTCGGCGTCAAAATGCACCAGCTTAACGACTTGGCGAAGGCCACATACAGCAATGTGGAGCAGCAGCAACTTGCTTTCTATAGTGATACACAGCAGCCAATACTCACTACCTATGAACAGGAACTTTCGTACAAGCTATTTACGGATGATGAACTGGACGAAGGGTATTACTCCAAGTTTAATGTAGATGCGATTCTGAGAGCTGACCTTAAAACTCGTTACGAAGCTCACGGAAAGGGGATTGAAAAAGGGTTCATTACCCCAAATGAGGCACGAGCTGCCGAAGATAAGCCACCACTTCCTGGTGGAGATCAACTCCTATTCAACGGTAATGTAATTCCGTTGACAATGGCAGGCCAACAATACGTGAAGGGGGGTGAAGAAACTGAGCCAGAAGAGAACGAACCCAACTCCGACGAAGGAGAACAGAGCAATGCCGGCGACACTGGAGATACGGGAGACGATGGAGGGGGAGACAAGTAAACGAACTATCATCGGTTCAATTAAGTACGATTCAGAGTCCCATGTTATGCAGGATTGGTATGGTGACGAATTCGTAGAGGTTATTGCTCCTGGGGCCTTTGCAGAATTTATGAGAGAGAACAATACCGTTTCTCTTTGGTGTCACCGAACAGATCAGATCCTTGGAAATACTCGTTCTGGAACCTTAAAACTATTTGACGGTCAATCTGAGCTGAGGTTTGAACTTGATCTACCGAATAGCAGTTGGGGAAATGATGCTTATGAGAGCATCGACCGAGGTGATGTTGACGGTGTTTCCTTTGGGTTTAACGTCCGCACAAATGGAGATCGATGGTCAAAAATTGAAAGGGACGGTAAAACACTTTACAAACGAACAGTATTACTTGCGACACTCCCTGAAATCTCAATGACTCCTTTTGCAGCTTACCCCGAGAATGAAGTATCTGTTAGATCCCTTGAAGAATTCAAGGCTGAAGAAAAGCGGGCTGCAGATCAATTTGAAAAAGAAAAAATACTCTTGGAACTGGAACTATAATCCGGTTCCTTTTTGTTTGACCAAAATTTATATGAGGTGATGAACAGTGTCAAAAGAATTGCGTGCGCTATTAGCAAAATTGGATTCAGCGAAAACGGAAGTACGATCATTATTAAACCTTGATAAAACCGCTGATGCAAAAGTGAAGATGGAAGAGGTTCGTTCTCTTCAGGAGAGAATTGACATTCAGAAAGAGCTTGAAGTTGAAGAACGCGGCGGATTAGGTAACGGAGGACGTCACAGAGCCGGAGAGGAAACACCGGATCTTGAATCGCGTGAGGATGTGGAACTCGAGCAAGAATACCAGGGTATTTTCTTACGTGGTCTGCGTCGTAAAGGAATCACAGCGGACATGAGAAGCGTTATTGCTGAATATGAAAAACGTACTGTGCTGAATGAAGGGCAAACTGATCCTGCCATTCCAGACGGTGATTTGTCTATTTTAGTGCCAAAAGATGTTCAGACTCAGATTAACGAAGTGATTCGTAGCTTAGATGATCTTTCACAATACGTCAGCGTAGAGCAAGTGACGGCGCTGTCCGGCAGTCGTGTGTTAGAGGCATACGGGACTATGACTCCGTTTCAAGAGCTTAGTGAATATGATCCAATGGAAAAACACGACTCACCAAAGTTCCGTCCGGTAGAATACAAATTGAAAGATCGAGGCGGTTTCCTTCCCCTTACTAGCAATCTTCTACAAGATAGTGATCAAGCGTTATTGCGATATATCACCCGTTGGATCGGACGGAAGTCTGTTGTTACTCGGAACACCTTAATTACTCAACTTTTGTCTACCTGGACGAAAAAGGCGCTGACCAACGTTGATGCTGTTAAAAAAGTATTGAATGTCGACCTTGACCCGGCGATTAGTGCAACTGCAATTATTTTGACCAACCAGGATGGATATAATTGGCTGGATGAGCAAAAGGACAGTAACGGGCGTTACTTGCTTACAGACGACCTTACACAAGCAGGACGCAAGCTCTTTAAGGGCCGCCCCGTTTCAGTTGTGGCGAACCGTTATTTGCCTAGTGTTGGATCTTCAAGCGTTAAAGCTCCACTTATTATGGGAGATCTTAAGCAGGCCATCGCTCTATTTAGTCGCCAGTTTTATGAGCTTGCTAGCACAACTGAAGGTGGAGACGCTTGGAGACGACGTACCACAGAGTTGCGAACTGTTATCCGCGATGATATCCAGAAATGGGATGCGGAAGCCGCAATTTATGGTGAGTTGACCCTATCCTAAAATCGCAAGCGCTTAGGAATTTGAAAGAGAGGTTATAAGGGTGCAAACCAAAAATTATCAAGATCAAAATGGGAGTCGTTGGGTTGTTGAAGGAACTCTTGAAATTTCGGGAAACGGGAAAATTACTAAGGATGGCCGCGAGGTCGATTTGGAAGCGGGAAAAGTCAGCCGTAAGGAATATGATGCTTTAGCTGCTCGTGTGGCTGCACTAGAAAAGGGTGGTAGCTAATGCTTACCACCCTGGACAAAGCGAGAACGTTGGGGATTGATCCAAGTGGTGAAATCCCCGATAACGAGCTTGCCGCGCTTCTTACCATAGCATCCGTTGCTATTGAAGAGGTCTGCCGCCGGAATTTCAAGCTGCAATCCTATTCTGAACGGGTGAGCGGGATGCGCGGGTCATATCTCAGACTACCTAATTATCCTGTTCACGAAGTGAGGATTTACGAAATGGCGAACCGCCCCTTTGAAGATGTGGAAAGGCTGGAGCATGGAATCTTATTCCGACACTGTGGCTGGCCGGGCGGGGAGCGGGGGTTGACCGTGAACTACACAGCGGGTTATGTCCTGCCAAATGATGCAACAGAGGAGAATCCGGCTACGTTGCCGGAGACACTGGAATATGCTTGCGTGTTACTGGCAAAACACCTTCAGCGTGAACATGGGGTGTCATCAGAGAGGGTTGGGGATATCTCAGTAACCTATTCGGCAGCAGAAGCAGACATGCCTATGGCAGTAAAGTCTTTGATTAATCCCCATATTAGACCAGAATTATGAGGTGAGAGCATGGCAGGATCAAGATCCAGGGCGAGGCGGGTCGGTGTGCAAGTCACCGGCGAAGATAATCTGCGGCAACTAGCCGAGCGACTTCGCCCATTGACTAAGAATAAGATTCGTATTGGTATGCAGGGTGATGCTGAACTGGCTATGATTGCCGGAGTCCACGAATATGGATCTGTGAAAATGAAGATTCCTGCCCGTTCGTTTATCGGGACAGGGAAAAAGAAAGGTCAGGCTCCCATAGGTAAGTTGGTCCGGGCTGGGGTAACAGAGATTGCCCACGGGCGTAAGCGGGTAGACGAATTGTTTTCGGAGATTGGTGAGACGGGACTTGATCGAATGAAGAAAAATTTTGAACGAATTAAGCAGCCGCCCTTATCCGCCCGATATGCTTCAAGAAAGACTGGCTCCCGAAAGTTGCTGCACCGGGAAGACGAGCTGCGCGACTCCCTGATTTATGACATTGTACCGAAGGGAAGGTAATCATGCGGCAATTTAGATTTGCTGGCGTCATTCGAAAATATTTCAGACCTTATACCCTGATCCGAGACAGTGGAGGTGCATGGGTCAAGGGAAAATGGGTTCCAAGTCAACCGGAACGACTAACACGGAGCGGCAGCATCCAGCCTGTGAGCGCTCGATTGAAAGCGACAGAGGGCGGTAACTATACCGAGACAGATCGAATGTTATATACGACTTCGACGCACAGTACTGGTGAACGTATTGACTACATGGGCGTACAGTACACCGTTAATGAATCACCAGATCGAGAGTATTCCGATATCAATCAATATCTGCTGCGGAAGGTGGTCGCCAATGCTCCCGTTTGAGGATATTAGAGTTGCCATTGTTGAGGGTATGGAATCGGCTTCCGGTGGTCTGGTCATTGAAATGAACGGCGGAGGGGATACTCCTTCCGGTGATTTCATGACTTATAGTTTCGTTGGCGGCTTCGCTTCCACTGGAGGACAACCGATCATTACCCAGCAGTTAGGAAAGCAGTACAGGATGGAGACGGTGACATTTACCGTCTCTTTTAATTGTTATGCGGATGACTCAGACATAGCTCTAGTTAACGCCATGAGGGCGAGAGATTGGTTTAAGTCAGATGGACATGATCTGTTAAAGGACAAACTTGACGTGATCGTGATTGAGATTGGAGAGATCCAGAACCGGGACATTAACATTGGTGAAGAGTGGGAACGGCGTCAGGGCTTTGATGTTGAGTTTCGGGCCACGGATGTTGTAGCAACAGACATGTCAGGCTGGATTGATACTGCACCAATACAAAGGAGTGATAAGTTTTGAGTATTAGCGACGTTACTGTAAACATAGCTGTACTGAAGCCAACACCTATTTTGGGTGGGTTTGGCAAACCCTTAATTCTAGGATCCAGTACAGCGGGTAAAGAATTTAAAGATTACTTAGATATAGATGCCGTGAAGACTGATTATGCTGCCAGTACCGAGGAATATAAAGCGGCGGCTGCGCTTTTTGCACAGAAGAACCCGCCAGCAGAAATTGCGATTGTATCTAGGAGAACGGGCGCAACACCTGAGACATTGACAGATATTTTACCAAAACTGTTTTTGAAAGATTGGCATTTTCTCGTTACGACGAGCACGGCTGTATTGGACATTACCACTATAGGTGATGCTATCGAGGCAGATAAATCCAGACAATTTTTCTTCCGTACAAGCGATAAAGCCGATTTGGCTACAATCTTGGCTAAGAAATACACTCGAACCTATGGTGTTTATCATATTGCAGCAGAAGTTGCTAAATATCCAGAAGCATGCTGGATCGGCGCAGCTGGAAGTCTCCCACCTGGCTCGATTACTTGGATGGGATGGACACTAACCGGTATTGCACCACTGGATGTTACAGCGACAGAGTTAGCAGCTATCCACGCACTTGGTGCCAACACATACGTGACCAAAGCGGGAACTAATGTCACCAGTGAATGCAAGTCTGGTAGCGGTGATTATATCGACTTCATTCACTCCCAGGACTACATTGTTTTTAGCATTCAATACGCCGTTCAAGATTTATTCAATCAGGCACAGCACGCATTACAAAAGATCAGTTACAACAATACGGGTATCGCTCAAATTGAGAGTGCCGTTCGGACGGTTCTGCATCGGTCATTTCTAAATGGCATGATTGCTACTGACGATGATAACGTTCCATTGTATAACACGACGTTTCCACCACGTAGTCAAGTTGATCCGGCACAGGTGGCAGCACGCAATTATCCAGATGGAAAGTTTGAATTTGTTCAGGCGGGAGCCATACACAAAACGGCCATTCGTGGCACTATTAAATTTGCATAGGAGGGGTTAGGGTGTCAGAAGCAAAAACATATGATGCAATGGACGTCTCTGTAATTGTTGGAGGCGTCTTTTTAACGGGATTCGGAGAAGACCTAGTAACTGTGGCGAAGGACGAAGAAAACTTTTCAACTAAAGTAGGGGCACAAGGAGATGTGGTCCGAACGAAGGTTAATAACCCACTTGGCACAATTACTGTTACCCTTCAAAGCACCAGCCCACAAGCCGCATATTTGGATGGACTGGCTAACAGCCAGAAGATTGTACCTGTATCAGTTATGTACTCGGGTACGCCAAAGGAAACGAATACTGCAACACAAGCTTATCTGAAAAAACCAGCTGACCGGGAATATGGCGGAGAAGCTGGCGATCGTTCCTATGAGTTTCAATGTCTTGATTTAAGCATGAACTAAAATCCAAAATTGAGAGGGGCCTATATCAATGGCTAATTTTAAACAGAAAGAGTACAAATCTAAATCAGGAAAAAGTTATACCTTCCAGCATCCAGGCGTACGCGCAATATCTAAAATCAATGATGGCTCAAAAAATAAATTTGGAGTGATTCTGGAAGAACGCTTATCTGAAGAAGTACTCAAACATGTTATCGTGGATCCTAAAATGAAAATTGATGATTTCAACGATTACACGGAATATAGTGAAGTTGTTAATGCAGCATACGCCTTTGTGACAGGAAATGATGAAAATGAGGGCGCCGACGATGGCGATCAGCAAGAAGGAAGCTAAGAAACGAGCACGATCTAATTGGAGTCAATGGAGGCTGCTACTCTCCGATATGGGCATTACGTATAATGATCTAAATAGTATGGATGATGATGACATTGCCGAAGCGAACGCAGCTTTAGACCTTCATATTGAACAGACAAACAAAGCAAATAAGAAGAAATAGGAGACGTCCTTTAGGGCGTCTTCTTTTGTTCGGAAAGGAGGAACTATGGCAGGCGGTATAATCGGTTCACTAATGTATGCAGTTGGGTTCAAGTTCAACTCTAAGGGAATAAACGATGCAGATAAAAAGGTTGGTAAACTCACAAAAACTGTGGTCGGACTTGGGGCTGCTGGTGTAGCTGCAATGACTGGAATCGGAATTGCTGGGGTACATGCTGCTTCTAAATTTGAAACGGCTATGAAGCAAGTTCAGGGGGCAACTGGAGCAACCGTGAAACAGATGGAAGCAACTAGAGAGGTTGCTAAAAATCTGTACTCTAACAATTTTGGTGAGGATTGGAACGACTTAGGAACAGCGATTTCAAATGTTCAGCAAGTTACTGGCCAAACAGGAGAAGAACTTGAGAACACCACTCGAAACGCAATTCTACTTCGGGATCAATTCGGATTTGAAATTCCGGAATCCATCAAATCCGCTGATACTATGATGCGACAGTTTGGGATCACCTCCGAAGAGTCATATAACTTACTGGCGCAAGGCGCACAGCGGGGACTTGATAAATCCGGCGAACTGGTGGATTCAGCCAATGAATATGCTAACCAGTTCAAGAGCTTGGGCTTTACGGCTGACGAGATGTTTGACGTTTTTGCCGCTGGCTCTGCCGAAGGTGTCTTTCAAGTTGATAAAGTTGGAGACGCCGTGAAGGAATTTAATATAAGGTCTAAGGATGCCAGTAAGACATCAATGGATGCCTTTACCGCGCTGGGCCTTAACGCTGATGCAATGATGCAGACCTTTGCCAAAGGTGGACCAGACGCGAAACAGGCATTTAGCGATATCGTCTCTATGATATCGGATATCGAGGACCCCGTTGCCCGTAACAATATTGGTGTTGCTTTGATGGGTTCGCAGTTCGAAGACCTTGAGGTTAATGTCATATCGGCAATGGGGGCTGCAACGAGATCCTTTGATAAAACAAAAAAGACGATGGATGAGCTTAATAAAATCAAATTTGAAAAGCCTGGCGAGGCATTTAAAATGTTTGGAAGGCAGGTCGAGGTTGGAATATTAATTCCAATTGGTCAAAAGCTGCTACCTTACTTGAATGCCTTTGGGCAATGGCTATCTGACCATAAGCCGCAGATCGAAGCGGTGGGCAATGCAATCGGTGACGGGCTTGGTGCAGCAATCAATATGGTAAGCGGTTGGATTCAGGCGGCAATGCCATATCTACAACAATTTGGAACACAAGCATTGCAGGTGTTTGGGTACCTGATTGATAAGGGGAAAGAATTGTGGACTTCTATCCAGCCAGTGGCCGTCATGATCGGTGAGACATTGTTAAATGCCGCAGTTCAATTATGGCCACATATCCAGCAAATTGGCTCTTCAATTGCTGATGCAGCTAAAGCATTCTACGATTGGGAAGGATTTGCACCGGTGGTGAGCGGAATTGTCGCGGCACTGGTCACATATAAAACAGTCGTAGGCACGATAACAGTCGCAACCAAGATTGCAGCAGCAGCGACCAAAGCATGGACTGCAATTCAGAAAGCTTTCAGTATAGTCATGGCTGCCAATCCTATTGGCATAATTATCGCCGCCCTAGTGGGTTTAGGCGTGGGGCTGGTAGTCGCTTATAAAAAATCAGATAAGTTCCGGGCGTTTATTGACGGGATGTGGTCTGGGATCAAGACGGCTACCATGGCAGTACTGAATTTTTTCAAAATTACAGTTCCCCAGACCTTCATGACAGCCTTTAACGCAGTGACTGGATTTTTGAAGACTTGGGGAGTAACGATTCTGGTTGTAATTGGTGGTCCAATTGCATGGATCGTTGCTTTGGTCGTTAAATATTGGGATGAAATTAAGGCAGTGACATTTGCAGTGTTCAGTGCAATTGGTAGCTGGTTGTCATCCATATGGAGCAGCATCAGTAGCAATATTTCTGGGGCTGTCAGCGCTGTGTGGAATGCAATTACCGGGGCATGGAACAATGTATTTTCGATAACTAACTCTCTGATGACCAAAGTTTGGAACAAGATCACTGCTATATGGGCGCAGATTGTTGGAAGCATCAAGACAGCCGGAGTCAATGTCTGGACTGCCGTTTCGGATATGTGGGGAAAGGTGACAAGTTTTTTCAATGGGATCAACCTCTTTGATACAGGGAAAAAAATTATTAGTGGTCTGATAGATGGAATTTCGAATATGGCATCGACCTTGATGGAGAAGGTCAAAAGCATAGCGGATGGCATTAAAGATTTCTTTGGTTTTAAAACCTCTGCAAGCGTGTCTGTTTCTACTGAAACTACTGGCATAAAGGCAGTAGACGGAAGCCACGCGAATGGGCTGCCTTACGTTCCGTGGGACGGTTATATCGGTGAATTGCACAAAGGCGAACGCGTTTTAACGGCTAAAGAAAACCAGGCGTATTCCCAGCCGGAAGCAACATTTCCTAAGTTTGACTTCCCAATTTATCAAATGCCGGCTTTTGAATTGCCTGATTTTCAAATAGCTCAGATAAACATTCCTTTCGCGAAGCAGGAACCCGTAGCAGCAAAGCCTGATTACGAGCCACACACACCTGAATCATCCCCAGCACGAATGACAACAAATAATCATCGTGCAGATTTTAAGCCAATCTTTAATATTAAGGTTTCAGGTAATGCCGATGATAAGACCATTTCAAATCTGCGGGAGACGATTCGGCAAGAAATGCAAGATGTATTTGAATCATATATGCGCAGCGTAGGATTGGAAGGTGCGTAAATGGCACTTATTGATGGCAAATACATTACTGTAGAGAATGAATCACCGTCCTTTCCCGTAACTGTGACAGAGCAACCGGTTGAAAAAGGGATCAACTTAATTGATCATGTGCAGGCACAGGCCCGGACGCTATCATTAACGGGAGTTATTGTTGGTACGGATGCAGCGAAGACACGCGCCTATATCATAGCTGCGAAAGACAAAGGCACAATCATTAATTACGTCGGCAGAAATCAATTCAAAGGTCTCATTACTGATTTTTCGACAGGACATGATTACACCACTGCGGATGGATTTACTTTTACGATGGAGCTGCGAGAGATAAAGATTGCAACGTCTTCTTATGTGGAGACGTTGCCACCTCCAATCAAGGCTCAGGTTACTAAGATCGTAAATTCTGGAACTAAGCAAACCCAGGAGAAAAAAACTGCAAAAACGACTACTAAGAAGAAAAGTAATAATACAAGTAAGAAAAAAGTAAAGGAAAAGGAAAAAGAAAAAGTTCAGAAAGTAAAATTTAAAACCGGAAGTAAATGGGCAACATGAGGCGGTGAATTATGGAATTTATCGAGATAGAGAAGGACAACATCCCTTATCGTTTTGACATATCTATCGCTGGTGAAATGTTTGGGTTTGAAGTCCATTACAATGCTGACTATGATTTTTTTACGGTGGATCTTGAAAAGAATGGAGAAGTGCTGGTATATGGGGAAAAGTTAGTTTATGGGCAAACACTCTTTTATGACGTCCAAGATAACCGATTTCCTAGATTACCTATTGTTCCTTGGGATGAATCGGAAATAAGCACAGCAGTAACATGGGAGACGCTTGGTATAAGCGTCTTTTTGTTTGTTATTGATGAGGATGAGGAAGATGACGAGTAAAAATTTTGGCCGTGTCGTGGAGATTATGACTGCTAATATGAAATTCACTCTTGATAAATACACGATGGAAGGGACGGTTCCATTTGACAACGACACTTTACCTAATGAGTCGGAACTGAGGATATGGAACCTGTCACAAACAACGATAAATAACATCAAGCGTAACGCTGTCCTAATGGTGAATGCTGGTTACACCGGAGATGTTGGGCTTATCCTCCATGGTCGAATTTCATCGGTTCGAACCAAATGGGAGGGCGTAGATAAAATAACGACTGTTTATGTCTTGGATAGTGAGGATCTCTCTAAGCGAGAAGTTACAGAGATTGCTTTTGCAAAGGGGACACTAGCCAGTGCGATCATTAAGCAGATGGCGGGGTATATCGGTTTGCCTGTAGCGCAAATGGCACTTAACCAGGACTACAGATATCAAGATGGTTACACAGAAAAGGGAAAAGTCACCGACATCATATCGGAGGTTTGCAAGGACTGTGGAACATCTTGTTATATCAATCAAAGCAAACTCTATATTCGAAATATTCGTAATGGTGCTGATTCTGTTTTTGCCTTGTCTCCAGAAACGGGTTTGATAGGATCTCCAGAATATTTCGAGGACAATGGCATTCAGGGATACAATATTTCCGCACAGCTGCAACAACGAATCACAACGGCTTCTGTTATTAATTTGACTTGCAGGGAATGGTCAGGAAAGCTTCATATTCGTAGTGGAACCCATAAGTTTTCCAATACAGGAGACTTTATCACAGAAACGGAGGCGATTATGTGAGTAGAGCAAATCCAGCAGGAGCACTTTCCCGTTTGCTTGGCGCGTATGCGGGTACACAAGGCGACGATATCAGTGTTGCGATGCCTTGCAAGGTTATTTCCTTCGATGATGCTAAGTTGAATGCTGTTGTGCAGCCATTACTTAAACTGACGAGTGGACAACCCGCACAGATAATGTCTGTCCCGGTCGTAGGGCAAAAGGTCGAATTTGAAATTAATCTTGGTGCTGGGATGCAGAAATTCGAAACAATTATGCGTCCACTATTAAAGGCTGGAGACGTTGTTTATGTTGTTTGTGCTGATGCTGAACTTAAAAATACATTATCCGGTCAAGTGGCAGCCCCGGACACCGAAAGGCGACACAGTCGAATGGATGCTGTAATCGTAGGGGTGTTACCATGCAGTCTATAAAACTAGATATTTCCGGTGATTTGGTGTTTTTAGACGGTGAATTGCAACTAATCTCCGGTCCTGAGGAAATTGCTCAATGTTGCACTTTGGCAGCAGGAACCAATAAAGGCGAGTGGATACTGGATCCAGACATGGGTATTGATTTTAAGCGGATCACTGGAAAAGGGGTTACTGAAGAAGAAATTCGCGACGAATTGACCAGTGGAGTTTTACAAGAACCGCGTATTCAGAGCGTAGATACGGTGACTGTAACCTTTGACAGAAAGAAACGAACAGCTACAGCAGATTTTACGGCTACAGCTGTCAACGGCGATGTAATTACGGTTGAGGGGGTCGAGACCGTTGTTGGATAGCACAGGTTTTAAACGACTACGATTTGATGATCTATTTTCGCAAATGGAGGATAAAGCCAAGGAATCATTTGGAGACACGGTTAACACTTCGGTTCGCTCACCGCTTGGAATTATACTTCGTATTTTTGCTTGGTTTTTAGCTATTATTTGGAGCACCGCAGAGGACGTATACAACAGCGGATATATTCCAACGGCCACCGGCAACAACTTGGATAGGCTGGGTCCGCAAGTTGGTATATCCCGAACGCTTGCCCAATGGGCAGCGGGATCATTGGAAATCACGGGAACTATAGGCTTTACTGTTCCGGCGGGTACCCGTGCGGCGACGAAATCCGGTGTAGTGTTTGAGACAATGGCTGATGTTACACTGACCACTGGTGCCGCCACCGTTGCAATTGAGGCGTTGGAACCGGGAGTATCAGGCAATGTCGCGGCGGGGGCAATATCTGTGGTAGTTAACCCGGTACCGGACATTACTGGTGTGACCAACGTTGTAGCCGTGACGGGGGGCAGGGAAAAGGAGACAGACGCCGAATTTCGCAGTCGCTTTGATTTGTCCGTGGCGGGTGGCGGCGCGGCTTCCGTGGATGCACTTCGGGGAGCGCTGCTAAGAATGCCCACCGTCCGAGCAGCAGCGATCATCGAGAACACAGGTATGACAAAGGATGCTGCCGGACGGCCACCCAAGTCTTTCGAAGCTTATGTGCTGGGCGGGGATGAGCTGGAAATCTCTAAGGCAATCTTTGCAACCAAGTCCGGCGGCGTAGAAGCTCACGGGAGCATCAGTAAGCAAGTTGCCGATTTGGGTGGACAGCTGCACACGGTTAAGTTTTCCCGTGCAAACGAGGTGGGGATCAAAGTATCTGTATCTGTGACCAAAAACGCTCAATACCCGATCGATGGTGATGACCAAATTCGATCAGCCATTATTACGTATATCGGCGGCGAAGATGCCGCAGGGTCCTATTACAACGGCTTAAGCATGGGAGCAACCGTAGTGTATACCCGATTAATCAGTGTTGTATCCAATGTTGAGGGGGTCGAAGATATGATCTTAACAGTGGGCAAGACGAGCGGAGGCCTTGGCAGTTCTAATGTGCCTATTCAGGTTTATGAAGTAGCTCGGGCACGAGCGGCGGATATTATGGTGAACAGTCATGTTTAGTGTTAAGGACATGCTACGACGCTTTGCGGACACCTATAATAAAAATCCGGAAAGCAACTTGGGTAAGATGATAAGCATTTTGCATGGGGAATTGGCAAGAGTCGGTGAGACGCTGGAACGTGTCCGTGAGTGGAAAGACATTGATGCTGCCCAAGGCACGACGCTGGACCGAATAGGCTCCAATGTGGTCCAGCCACGAGGGGCAGCGACTGACGAGGTATACCGAGTACTGCTAAAGTCCAAGATTGCCCGAAATCTATCTAAAACGGACGTTAACACCATTATCCAGGTGCTAGCCCTTGCTTTGGACTGTGATTACTCAGATATCAAAATCCAAGAGAAATTTGCCGATCCACTGGAGCCGGAGCCAGCGGCAATCAACTTGATTCGTGTTCCAGTCCGGCGCTTGAATGAGGTTGGCATGTCCCCATTACAGTTTGCCCGAATCATACAAAAGACGGTTGCAGCAGGCGTCCGAGTGGCTCAAATTGAGCTTGCTGGGACGTTTGCTTTGTCCTCTCAGTATGATGTGCTTGAAACAAGCTCATTAGGACTTTCGGACACGGATATGACTACGGGTGGGGAGTTAGGAACGGTATACGCACCAGGCGATGATTATCCATTACCTATATAGTATTTAGGAGGGAATAAAGTGGCATTTAATGAAAAGCTTCCTGAATGGCAGGAACCAGGTATAGAGCCGCCAGAGAGTAAGCGAAAGACAGGTTGGCAGATCAACGACAAACCTCCAGCCGCATGGCTAAATTGGTATTTTAACAGAGTTTATAAAGTTTTCCAGGAGATCCGCAGCAAGTTTGATACGCATACAGAAGATAACAATATACATGTCACAGCAGCTAAACAAACCGCATGGAATGTCAAAGAAACTCCTGAAGGAGCGCAGACAAAGGCGGACGCAGCTCGTGAAGCAGCAAAGGCAGCTTCGATTCCATTGGCGCAGAAAGGTGCTGCTAGTGGTGTGGCTCTCTTGGAAGCAAACAAACTAATGGTTGCTGATGGAACAGTACTATCTAGTAGAATAACTGAACGTGTTCTTGGGTTTTCCTTTTCAAACAGCGTAGCTAATCAAAGGATTGACTTATTTACAACTGGTGCTTTGTCAGGCTACATTGAGGTGACTGTGACGGCTAGTTGGAATGCAGTGAACGCAGCTGGTAAAATGACGAAGCGTTTTAATGTGGTTGCTGCTGCTGCTACTACCCTAAATTATCAGAGCACGCAATACCCAGAAGTAACGGGTCTTATCAATCAGCACATATCTATATCTGATATTAGTTGGGACGCCACTAACTCTCGTTGGAAAATAAGTATAGAAGCACGACATGCGCCAGGGGCTGCTATTGCCTTTGCTGTATCTGTAAAGCATGCGAGCCCTACTGCGCCACCAACGTGGAATCTGAGTGCTGTTTACAGCGGCGCAGCACCTACTGCACTACCTGTAGCAGTACAGACAATTCCCGACGACACCGTGCTTCAGTCCGGGCAGGAGTTCCAGAAGTACAAGCTCACTGATAACGCAGGTAAGGTCATCCGCCTAGCTCCTAGTACAGACCTGAACACAGTTAACCGTAACGGTCAGTACGATGGTTACCCTCTTATAAACGCACCAGGTAACAACACAGGTGCTTGGTTCTTTATCGAGGTGTTCTCCCACTCACAGAACCCCAATACTATCTTCTTCCAACGTGCTACTACCTTCGCTACTGTACCGAGATCGTACATTCGGGAGTGCTATAACAGCGTGTGGGGAGAGTGGATCGAGGATGAAAACGCCAGTCGCAAGGATATCCCGGGTGGGTACCTTGGCTTAGACTCTGCCAGACTAGTAGCGTACAACGGGGATATTCTTAACGGTAGGTCTGCACGCGTCGTACTGGTACCTGCACCGTTCACGAACGTTAAAAACCAGAGGTTTGACGTTCTCATTACAGGTACTAAAATACACGGGTATATGGACGTGACACTCTCCGCAGGGTGGAGTGGAGGTAATGGCGGCGGAAAGATCACAAAGCGTTTTAACATCATCACGTCCGCAGGTGGCACCATAGACTATCAGGTAACGCAGTATACGGACGTCACAGGAAATCTGCCGAATATGATGGCGATCTCCGATATTGTCTACGACAGTGCCCTCGCTAAATGGAAGTTTACCGTGGAAGCCATCGCCGCAAATGGAAACACTCCTACAGTGAAGATCGAAGCAGGATCGGGTACGGGTGTCCCTATACCGACCTTCTCATTGTCTGCCATCTACGCCGGAGGATTTAGCGACCAACTTCCGAAGCCTGTACAGGTGCTTCCCGACGACGCGGTAATGTTTTCAGGAAGAGAGTTCCAAAAGCACCCGTTAACCTCTAGCATAGGCAGAAACATCCTGCTAAATAACGGTACGGACCTAGACACCATTATTGAGAACGGATTTTACAACGGGTCGAACCTAGTGAACGCACCTACTACCTATACGGATAGATGGTACTACGTAGAAGTGCAGCGGCACACGACAGGAGATTCTTACGTCCTACAACGGGCTACACAACTCGCCGGGAGCATAAGCGGGGAGCGTCACGTTAGATACGAGCGTATCAAAAAAATGACGTGGGGACCTTGGATCGAAATTGAGGGTTCGGATAGAAAGAACGTAGCTAACGGATATGCGGGACTAGACAATAACGGATTTGTAAGTGCGAATAATTTGCCTTACGGGGGAGTTGTAAATTTACTTGGGGACTCAGGTAGATTTATGGGTATTGATGGTGACCCTAGATCTTTACAAATCACCACCTCATTCGCCAATAACTCTTTTTTATCTCCTTGGAATGGGACTACTGTATCTAGTGGGGGAAAGTTCATCCATGACAACACAACTAACGGAGGTACGGCAGGAGCGCTCACGGAAGACGTAACTAGCTTATTAACCGCGATGAGTCTTGGTGGATCAAGGTACGGCACAGAATTTTATATAGCGTCCTATACGATGGGTTCAGGTACAGCGAATGCGGGAAATGTTGCCGGGACATATCTAATGACGGTAAATAGTAACTTCCCTGCAACTGGAGTTGGCAAGGCGTATACTGTATCTTTCTGGGTTAGGGTTAAGACGGGAACAACCATTTCAATACCTAGAGATGGCAGACTATCTAAAAACGGTGTATCAACATCTGCCAACTATATTTCTTTGACTCCTGCTGATGGATGGGTGCATATCGAAAAAACAGTCCACGCAAGCAATGGATACTATAACGCAGCTCCAGGTATAGCTGCGACGGCGGGGTCTGTAGTTCAAATTGCTATGCCTGTAGTCGTAGCGGGTGCAATAGGAGTAGGAGTCCACACTTCGCCTGTTATGGGTTCTTCGTTAGGTTTCGTCCCTTTGCCAGCGACTTCATACACTGCCGCTGATATTTTATTAAAGTTGCTTACAGTGGATGGGGTAGGTAGTGGACTGGATGCGGATTTACATGCTGGAAAAAACATGGGGGAAATCGCAAACGGTACCTTAACCTATGCTGGGTTAACTAAAGGTACAGCTCCAGCGTTAACAGCAAGTATCGCGGGTGGTGTCATAACATCTCTTATAGCTGGAGATCGAATATCTTTTAAAGCACATGCAGCTACAACAGGTCCGGTTACACTCAATGTAAATGGTCTGGGCGCTAAATCTATCAAAAAGCCAAATGGCAATAACCCGCCTTTGGCTCTTGGTGGTGTCTATACGGTTGTATACGATGGAACGGCTTTTATCTTACAGGGTGAAGGGGGTGAATATGGAACAGCTACAGCAGCGGAAGTCTTGGCGGGAAAAACGATAGGCACAGAAAACGGACTGGTGAACGGGACGATGCCAGACAATCGTTCCGTCGCTAAGGATGCGGCGGGCGCAACATTAAGCGTGTATGATTTGTACCTAAATACACCGGAGGGGTACTACAATACCACTTCTTCTATTCGTGTGAGAGAAGATAACTTAGCGGACCCTAGCATTTGGAGAAGTGACAGGACGATGTTCGGGAAACAGGGGACCATGCCCGTTATCACATCTGGCGAAGATCCGGCTCTTAGTGTAGGGAAATGGGGTGATGGTAGCTTAGCGGTGTACCCAAGAGAGGGCTACCGCAAAGGTGGCTCTGGGGCGGGTGAAATAAAAGTAACAACAGCACAACTACGATCTGTAGAGGGCGACTTAGCCCCTGCTAACATTCGTAGCGGCGTTGAAGTATTTGGAGTTACAGGAACACTGGTGGAGCGAATGTACGCAGAAGGCTATGCAGGTTCGGTAGGTGGAGGAGATGGTATATTCCGAGTTAGTGGGTTAGCATTTAGCCCTCGTATTGTGCGATTCACTTATTTTAGAGCATCTACACAAAGTACATTCGTATTCTTTGCTTCTGACATCACTATGTGGTCTTATACCGAGTTTTCGGGGACTAACCCTTATGGGAATGTAGTTTCGTCAGGTGCGATGCTAAGTCCTAACTTATGGGGTAGTAATGCCTTTTGTTCATCCCTTCCGTACAATCCGGATTTAGTTAACATTAGTTGGTCAGCTTGGAGATAAAAAAGGAGGTTTTATGATGGAAATCGGAATGAAAATATACTTTGATAAAGCAACAGGAAACGTGGTAGTAAATACGGGTGAACAGGTAGGTAGGTTGGTAGTGGAGACAACCGAGGATCAGGACTTTGCAACATATAAGGCACTGGCTGAACGGGTCCGCGATACCATTGGTGTAGTAAAGCTCAAATACGGTCAGTTTCGTCGAGAATTTGCGGAGTGTAATGGCTACCGTGTTAATCCAGATACCGAAGATTTAGAGTTTACCTATCCGGGCGAGGTTCCAGCAGAGGTGCTAATTAAACGTATCGAAATGGTAGAGGGAGAAAGTGCTAAGACTGCACAGGAGCTAGAGCAGACCAACATGAAACTCAAGCGGACAGAAACACAACTTGCTGAGTCGTTGGAGAGACTGGGGCAAACTGAAACCCAATTGCAAGAAGCGCAGCTTGCTCTTACAGAAAATTATGAAGAGTTACAGACTGCCAAACAAGAGGCGGTAGAGGCACAATTGGCACTAACTGAGTTGTATGAGCTGGTGCTTGCAGGACAAACCGGAGGTAAACCGGAAACGCCAGAGGATTCGGCAGAACCTTCAGAAACCGTAGAGGGAGGTGAAGAAGATAATGGCTAAAGTATATGCAAGTTTGATACGCAAGGATTTGAAGACACTGGAGCAGGTGCCCGAAACAAAACGTGAGGAAGTAGCAGCACTGCTAAAAGAATAGATAGAAAAAGCTGGCGCCTATAGAGGCGTTTTTATTTTGCCCTCGGATCACCGGGGGCTTTCATTTTGGGGAGATAGATGGGGGGAGGGGCAATCGTGACAGAAATGGATGTACTTAAATATTTTTTAACGCAAGGTCCATTCGCGGTGTTATTCGTTTGGCTGCTGATCTACGTAATGCGCGCGAATAAAGAGAGGGAAGGACGATTGCAGGATCTACTAGGTAAGTTTTCTGAAAAATACGATGTAATCATTGTGGAGTTGCGTGAAATGAAAGAGAGATTTCCACACAGAAACTAATAATATTGAGAGGATGAATTGATATGGAATGGAATGTAGTTGCGAATTTTATTAAACCGGAAATATTATTTATTGTTGCTGTATGTTGGGCGATTGGCTTTTGCTTAAAACAAACTCCGAGAATACCAGATTGGACAATCATTTATCTGGTCACATTGGCCGCGATCATCATTGTATGTCTTACTCTTGGCTTTAATGTAGATAGTTTTGTACAAGGCATCTTGTGCGGAGCTGTGGCTGTATATGGTAATCAGTTGCTTAAGCAGGCAAAAAAGGGGGTTGATGAGTAATGCAAATCTTTCAGAAGGGAAATAAGCACACAAATTGTAGCGGTCGAGGTGGTCATATACCGATTGCTATTGTAAATCATATAAGTGGCGGTACGATGAGTTCTATGGATAGTTGGTTTCAATCTTCTGGTAATTTAGTTAGTAGCGCTCATTTTGGCGTTTCTAAATTGGGGGAGATCCACCAATACGTTGATATAACAAAAATGGCTTGGTGTAACGGAATCACAGTCGATTCAATTCCCAAAGCCAAGGCGGCAATCGTCAAGGAACAAGCACCAACGAATCCTAATAAGTACACTATCAGTATCGAGCATGAGGGTATGGATGGTAGTTTGACAGAGGCGCAGTTTGCTGCCTCCGTATGGCTACATAAATTTATTAGTGATGAAGTAAAAAGGCTCTACGGTAAAGCTATCATCTTGGACGAGAAACATGTGATAGGTCATTTTCAAATTGATCCGGTGCGAAAGCCTTATTGTCCCGGTGCGAAATTTCCATGGAGTCGGTTGTATACTGCTCTAAAAACTAAGGAGGTGGAAGATGTGAGGGTGGATAAGGCTAGCACTGTAGTAAATGGGGAAAAACTGAATGAAGGTAGTTTTCTGATCGAGGGGCGTACTTACGTACCATTGGCAGCCATCGGCAAAGCGTTGGGTGCAGTAGTATCTTTTGATAACGAAACTAAAACGGCTACTATCACTACCAAAAAGTAAATATCTAACGATTAGAGATATGAAAAAAGCCCTACTAACCTTAACAGGTCGGTGGGGCTTTTTTTATTATAAGGATTAACGGCGTCCACTGGCTTTAATTAGTGCTGCAATCGAGAGGACCAATGCAGCAACAATTACTATCCAGGTAATCACGTTCAACATAATTTATTCCTCCTTTAGAGGGGCCGCAGCCCCCCGTTACTTAAAGAAAATCTTAGAAACTGACGGTGACTGTTCAAGATCAAAAAGTTCTTCCTCAGTCACCCAAATTTCATTTGATCCACCAAAACTCCAGAGAACTATAGCTAATCTTGCCATTTCCTTTTTTCCTCCTGTATATGCCCGCCGACTAATTGTATCGTTCAAACCGTTTATGTTATGATTGGGTGGAGAGCAAGGGGTGCAACCCTCACTCTCCGGGAACCTATTTACGTTTGCGTGGTCCGCGGCGTTTTTTGGTTCCTTTCTTTTTGTCCTTTAGCAGCAGCGTTGCGGTAATGAGTTGAATGATTGCTGTAAGGAGCGTAACCCAATCCTTCATGTGCCTTGTTCACCTCCTTTCTTATCTTAATTATATACTGGTACCAGTATATTGTCAACATATTTATATACTGGTAACAGTATATTTTTTGTGGTATCCTATAGCAAAGGGGTGATAACCTATGGAACAGCAAGGTAAGGCATCAACACGAGCAAAGGATAAGTACAACGCCGCAAATTATGATCAAGTGAAACTTTGGGTTAAGAAAGGTGACAGGGAAAAGATTGACGCTGTCGCTAAACAACTTGATAAGAGTCGCAACGCCTTCATTTTGGAAGCGATAGAAGAAAAGATATCAAGAGAATGTACAGAGCCGCCACAGGAGTAGTCCTGAACGGCTCTTTTTTGTCATAAAAAACCATTGATTAAAAAACCAATAAGCACATATAATACAAACAAGTGTTCTTATTTTGGGGGCGTTAATTATGTTAAGCGATACACCGCGTAAGCTTTTATTGATCATTACTCATTACTCACTACTCACGACATTTTGGTCGTCTCCCTTCATTGCCTGAGTTAGAACGATTGAGTGGACGAATGCCAGTTGATATCCGAAATGGGTTGAAAGAGTTGACGGAGGAAAACTACATCGAATGGAATCCAAATACGCCACCTGAAATGGCCTGCATTATCTCTGGTTGGGAAAGAGATAATCCATCACACCGAGATCCAGAAGAGGCACAAAAGGTTAAAAATGTAGCTAGCAGCACTGACTATTGGCTGTATTATTAGGGGGATATGTATGCAGAGAAAAAAACTAGAAGGTAATGGTCTGTGGGAAAGTAGTCGAATGATTATGCCAGAACACAAAATCAGGATACTTGACGATGCCCTAAACGAAGAGACTCGTAAAAAGCCCGAATTAGACCCTCAAGCCTTAACTGAAATCTCAGAGGTATTAGCGCAATCGTTAGAGGATTGTAGTCCGATCACACTTAAATTGTTCGGGGAATATGAAGACAGATCCATCCATGGAATAGTTATGAGGGTTGACCGTCAGCTGGGTCAGATTAAGTTTCGTCATGATGATGATTGGGAATGGATTAAAATAGAGGATGTTGTAGGTGCTAATACATAGTAAATTCCCAAGCGCTTACGAATTTAAAAACCCCGCCTTTTGATTGGCGGGGTTTAGCTATGTAAAGATGATAAGAATCACAATCAATAGAGCAAAGGCAATACCTATAAACTTAAATATAGTAAGATTCTTTTTTCGATTTTCAATTTGTTTTGGTGTCATTTCATCCACATTTAGTGTCGGGTTACTACGACTAGAATGTGACGATTTCCCTCCACCAATTTTTTTAGAGTATGAAAGCCCGGTTCCAGGAAGGGATACTGTAGCCCTTTTCCCACTAGGACCGGCACTAACTCGCGCACCTTTTACACCGGCGCTAATTCCAACGCCCTTTTTACCTACGTTCAACTTTACACCGCCACCAAGATTTATAGACTTTCTAAATCTGAACGATCCCATATTAATCACTCCAACAAGGAAATTTATTCCTATTGTATAATACATTAAGGAATGATGATATATAAGTTATCATTGTTAGTGTTTGCACTCGAAATGTGGGTTGGTTTATTTTTAACGTAGCACATGAAAGAAATAACTAAAAAATCACAATATTAATGAAAGTACGCGAAACTAAACGGCAGTTTATTAATAGTTAAGATAATAAAGAACCGTATATAGTGTATTAATGAAAGGTTGCGCAGGTAAGCGAAAGTATATAATATATAGGTACAGTATAGTACAGATCGGAGCATGGGGGTGTAACAGTTGGAAGGTCAAGGCGATGCGATTACTAAACACGAGCAACTGCTGCAGCATATTGAAGGTCTTAAGGTAGGCACCAAAATATCTGTTCGCAAGCTCGCCAAAGAAATGCTAGTCAGCGAAGGGACTGCTTACCGTGCAGTGAAGGAAGCTGAGAATCTCGGGATAGTCATCACGAAGGAACGGATTGGTACAGTTCGTGTAGAAAAGAAACCTCGGAACATTTCAGAGCAGCTGACGTTTGGCGATGTAGTTGATATTGTTGAAGGGCATGTGCTCGGCGGAGCAAGTGGACTAAATAAACATCTGCATAAATACGTGATCGGGGCGATGAAGGTCGATGCGATGATCCGTTATATAGACGCTGACAGTCTGTTGATTGTAGGTAACCGTGATGATGTTCACTCTCTAGCGCTGGAGCAGGGTGCGGGGGTTTTGGTGACAGGGGGCTTTGGGACGAGCCGTGAAGTGAAGGCCTTGGCAGACGAGCTGGATCTTCCCATTATTTCTTCGAGACATGACACGTTTACCGTCGCTTCAATGATTAACCGTGCTATTTTTGATAGATTGATAAAGAAAAAAATTATGCTGGTAGAGGATATTATCGACAGCAAACCGCGCCTGAATACGTTGAAAATCTCTAGTACCGTCGGCGAGCTACGACAGGTTTCTGAGGAAACTGGAGAGCAGCGCTTTCCCGTTACGGATGAATGGAACCGAGTCATAGGCATTATCGGTCGCCGCGATGTAGAGGAATTGACGGAAGGCCAGATCATTGAAAAAGCGATGATCCGCAGTCCGGTTACGGCTGCACTGCAAACCTCACTAGCCTCCGCGGCCCAGATCATGATGTGGGAAGGCGTGGATTTTCTGCCCATAGTGGACCGTAACCGTAAACTGGTAGGCTCCCTAACCCGTAAAGAAGTGCTGCAAAGCTTACGCGATGTCCGGAATCAACCTCAGCTGGGAGAGACTTTTGATCATCTCATTTGGAATGGTTTTGCGGATGAGCGGGACGAAGAGGGACGGTTGTTCTTCCATGGCTTTATTACGCCGCAGATGGCCACGGATCTTGGGACGATTTCTGAAGGGATATTGTCTACGCTTATGACGCTCTCGGCATTTAAAGCAGCTAAGGACATCACAGGAAATGATTATGTACTAGATAATATGTCCACTTATTTTATCCGACCGGTACAGATCGAACATGCGATCATTGTAATGCCGAGACTGCTCGAAATCAGCCGCCGTACCTGTAAGCTTGAAATTGAGATCAGCCACTCGGATACTCTGGTAGCCAAAGCTGTTCTGATGCTGCAATCCATTGATCATGGCTAAAAAATGGTTTGCTAGCTGGATAGCATACGGTAAATAGGATCGTATACATGCTAAATAGACTGCCCTCATCATTGAAAGAGAGGGGAGTCTATTTTATTCTTTCTATTCCGTCAGAACAGCAGCTAAGCTTTCGACTAGTGTTGTTCCTGGCTGCGACTACGGCTGTAAAAACTATAGCTGCGTAGCCCCGAGAAGATGTTGAACGCACCAATCAGCAGAAAGGCAGCTTCAACAATGATATTAACGGTAGAGCCGCGAAACAAAAACATGGATATTAAGGACAGCGTTACGAGCATAGCACCGAGCATCACATTCATGACGGAGCGTTTCAGCCCTTTATCTTGGGGATTTAAGGCACGGCGGGAGGATATGCTGAACACAGCGGCACCGATTACAAAGATCACCAGCAGGATAAACAATAAATACTTGATAAATAAAACCATGGACAGCCAGCTCCTTTATCGTGTCTTGCAGTAGCCAAGAAGTAATTTCCACGTCTGTCCATTATTGTATCACACGATGGCTGTCAGCTGCGCTTAAAAGGACTGATTTCTACCCAGATTTGCAGGACGCCTTCCATGACGAGCATGGTTCGGATTTTGACAGAGTATTCCTTGTCACGCACAATGTATAGCTTACCATCCAACAGCAGTCTAACCAGTTTGCTGTCTGTATCAATATCGAACATGCTGCGGCCGCGCATCGGTTCCAGATCTGAGCCCATTTGGCTTATGATTAATTTTACAGTTACGGGGTCAAGTGGGGTATCTTCTTTGGATTTGCTTTCCTCCGATCGAATTTTGATTTCTCTGATCACGGTTGAGGTATTATTGTATTTTTTGAGTGTCTGAATATCTTTTTGATATTGCTCGATCTGTACACGCAGATCTTGATTATGCAGCCATAATACGTTATATCCTACATGGTAAATAGCATTGTATATGACAGCTCCTACGACGATCCCTAGCATGAATATAGCGGAGATCTGGGTGAATCTGCGAAAACGACTGAATGGTGGAACTCTCACTGGCGTTACCCCCTGCCGCACACCCATTTTACTAGCTCACTGCCCATATGGGCTCCTAGAAAAGCGAAGGCAAGATACATGATTTGTTTGATGGCGGGGGAGAGGTTGCCTCCGATCATGTTGCTTTCAATGACCCGTAAAGGGTCCATAGTACCTCCTACAGCGGCTGCTAGTGCCCATATTTTAATCCGATCTGCCACATCCAGCATCGTTTGCGTCGGCGGTTGCAGGGATACAACGGCGCCGATTCCGCCGAGCATAGCTCCGCCAAGCACGATGCCGAAGGCGATAAAGAAGTCGAGGATAGCTTTGCTCATAAAAATGCTCATACAGGCCCCTTCCCGGACGAGGCATTTACAAGCTTTGCCTGTCCTTATGCTCTTAATCCATTCTATGGGCGGGTCCCCCTTTAATATGATAAAATAGTTTCATCTTATGTTTGATTTTTGCAGTAGAGAGGAAGTGGGGTTATGAGCCCTTTCGTGCATTTGCATGTGCACAGCGAATACAGTTTACTGGACGGGGCGGCGCGCATTACCGATCTCGTGCGCCGGGCCGGCGAATACGGCATGAAGTCGCTGGCGCTTACGGATCATGGAGTGATGTACGGGGCCATCCCCTTTTATAAAGCGTGTAAAGAGAATGGAATCAAGCCGATTATTGGCTGTGAAGCTTATTTAACCGCGGGTTCACGCCGTGAGCGGGGCAGTCGAAAAGATCAACCGATCTACCACTTGATTCTGCTCGTCAAGAATGAAACCGGCTACAAGAACCTGATGAAGCTGATCTCTATCGGCCATCTGGAAGGCCATCATTATAAACCACGAATTGATATGGAAGTGCTGGCAGCTCATTCAGAGGGGATTATCTGCCTAAGTGCTTGTCTGGGCGGAGAAGTGCCGCAGCATCTGCTGCATGGACGTGATGAGGAGGCGCGCAAGGCTGCGCTGCGATATAAGGCGATTTTTGGCGAAGATTTCTATCTGGAGCTGCAAGACCACGGGATCTCCGAGCAAAAGAGAGTCAATCCCAAGCTGATCGCCCTTGCCGAGGACTGTGAAATTCCACTTGTGGTGACGAATGATGTCCATTATTTAGCGAAGGAAGATGCTGAGGTTCAGGATGTGCTGATCTGCATCGGAACAGGCAAAACGGTGGATGATGAGGAACGTCTCAAGATCGGAACAGATCAGCTGTTTCTAAAAAGCAGCGAGCAAATGGCGGCCTTGTTTCCGCATGTGCCGCAGGCTATCGCCAATACCTTATTGATCGCAGAAAAATGTAATTTGGAGCTGACCTTCGGCAATCATATTCTGCCTGCCTATTCTCCGCTCCCTGAAGGCATGGATTCCGCTGCTTATTTGCGTGAGCTGTGCTGGAAGGGGATGGAGGAACGATATATAGATACACCGCAATGGACTACACCTGAGCAAAGAGAGACGGCTGAGAAGCGTCTGACCTATGAACTGGGCGTTATCGAGAGTATGGGCTTCAGCGATTATTTTCTAATTGTGTGGGATTTTATTGCTTATTGTCATCGTCAGGGAATTGCTACGGGACCCGGACGGGGATCCTCCGCGGGTAGTCTCACCGCATACTCTTTGCGAATAACTGACGTGGACCCATTGAAATATAACTTGCTCTTTGAACGTTTTCTAAATCCAGAACGGATCACCATGCCGGATATTGATATCGATTTTAGTGATGAACGGCGTGATGAGGTTATTGGTTATGTAGTGGAGAAATACGGCAAAGAACATGTGGCGCAAATTATTACTTTCGGAACTATGGCTGCACGGGCTGCCGTACGTGATGTAGGCAGGGTGCTGAACTTGCCTTATAACGAGGTAGACAAAGCTGCCAAGCTTATACCTGGTCAACTAGGGATCAGCCTTGCCAGAGCGCTGGAGAGTACACCAGATCTTAAAGCACTGTATGATAGCAATCCAAAGATAAAAGGGCTGCTGGATATGGCTATGAAGGTGGAGGGCATGCCCCGCCATGCTTCGACACATGCAGCGGGGGTTGTTATCTCGAAGGGTCCGTTGACCGATGCAGTCCCACTTCAGGAAGGTAACGAAAGTACGGCGTTAACCCAATACTCTATGGAGCATTTGGAGAGTGTCGGGCTGTTGAAAATGGATTTTCTGGGTTTGCGCACGTTGTCGATTATCGAACGCTGCATGAATTCGATTAGAGAAATGAGCGGAAGTGTTCCGGATTTCCGTGTCATCCCAGATCATGATCCAGCTACGTATGAAATGCTTGGGGCTGGTGAGACAACAGGGGTCTTCCAGCTGGAGTCGGCGGGCGTTAGACGAGTACTTAAAGATCTGAAGCCTAACGGCTTTGAAGATATTGTATCGGTTCTAGCGCTGTATCGTCCGGGTCCGATGGAATTTATCCCGAAATATATAGCAGGCAAACACGGTGAGATTGAAGTAGAGTATCCACATTCTGATTTGAAGGCTATTTTAGCGGACACCTATGGGATCATTGTGTATCAGGAACAGATCATGCAGATTGCTTCTCTGATGGCGGGCTTCTCGTTAGGAGAAGCGGATCTGCTCCGTCGAGCGGTCTCAAAGAAAAAACGTGAGACGCTGGATAAGGAACGGAGCCATTTTGTTCAAGGCAGCTTGCAGCAGGGGTATAATGAAACGGATGCAAATGCTGTTTATGACATGATCGTGCGCTTTGCTGATTACGGCTTCCCGCGTGCTCATGCCGCGGCTTATGGAGTATTGGCTTTCCAGACAGCCTATCTCAAGGCACATTATCCGGTGCAGTTTATGGCGTCTATGTTGACCGCTGTAATGGGCACTCACCGCAAGGTAGCGGAGTATGTGCTGGACTGCCGCCGCACAGGCATCGGCGTGTTGCCGCCGGATGTGAACGAGAGCGGCGTATTGTTTACTCCGGTTCCTGGTGAAGGAACCGGAACCGGGCATATCCGCTTTGGACTCGCAGCCATTAAGAACGTTGGCACGCTGGCAGTGGAGAACATTATGGCGGTCCGCAAGGAGCGGCCGTTCGACAGTCTGCTAGATTTCTGTCGACGTGTGGACCTGCGGGTCTGTAATAAGCGGGTAGTGGAATCTTTGCTGCAGGCGGGAGCTTTTGACTGTCTGCCAGGTCACCGCGCCCAGCTGCTGGCTATGCTGGACGAGACGGTTGACGCTGCGCTGAAATGGCGCAAGGAGCGGGATGAACTGCAAATCCAGCTGTTCGACGATTTGGTCGAGACACCGAACTGGGAAATCCGCTATCCGGATATCCCTAAGTTCACCATTGGCCAGCAGCTGGAGATGGAACGTGAGCTGCTGGGGTTATATCTTTCGGGCCATCCGCTTGATGATAGCGCGGAACTGCTTGAGGAGCCCGGCATGCAGCGGCTGATGGATCTTGGTGAAGCCGCGGATGAGAGCCAGACGGTTACGGCCGGAATGGTAGTATCCGTTAAGGAAATTACGACGAAGCAAGGAAAATCGATGGCCTTCGTCGAATGGGAAGATCAGATCGAGCGCTGCGAGGTCGTGCTCTTCCCTGAGGTGTGGAAGCGAAGCCGCAGCTTGATTGCCAAGGGCGCGTTGCTGGCCTTGCGCGCTAAGGTGCAGCAGGAAGACGAAGGCTTCAAGCTGCTGGCCGAGGAAGTGGCGCTGCTGTCTGCGGAGGCTCTCCGCGGGCTGTTGCAGCGCCGCAGTGCCGCCGCGTCCCGCTCGTACAGCGCGGGACGCTCGGCCTCGGCAGGAGCGCCGCCACGCGGCGCAGCTCCTGCTTCCCGGACCAGTGGTGCCGCCACTGGTCCGGCTGCCAGGCCAGCAGGCGGCACAACGCCGCCTGTAACACCTGCACAGGCCGCGCCAACAACAGCGGCGACCTCAGGCCAGCGTGTCTTTATCAAGATCACGCCGGCCTCAGAGAATGCAGCGTTGCTGTCGCGCCTGAAAGAGCTGCTGCAGAATCATCCCGGTCCTGCTGCGACGCTTCTGTTCTATGAACAGGATCAGAAGCTCCTAGCTCTTAGCGATAATTATCGAATTAAGCCGTCCGAGGAACTTTTTGCGGCGATCGAGGTTATGCTGGGTGCAGGTACGGTAAGAATAAAATAAGAACAATTCTCCCCTTTTCCGCATACATTAGGAAACCACAGGGCACATCCCTGTACGGAAAGGGGAGTCGCAGCATGTCCTATCAAATGGCAGTAGATCTGTTGGAACGCAGAGGTGTATCACTTTCCTCCATTGCTGAAATCGTATATATTTTACAATCGGTTTATTATCCTGGTTTAACCAAGGATGAATGTCTGTCCAGCGTCAAGTCTGTTTTGGGCAAAAGAGAAGTGCAGTATACTTTAATGACAGGTGTTGCTCTTGATGAATTAGCCGAGAAAAAACTGCTTCCACAGCCGCTGCAGGCGGTAATGGAGGCTGATGAATCCCTCTACGGAGCGGACGAGACTCTGGCGCTTGGTATTACAGGGGTATATGGGATGATCGGACTGACAGGTTTTGGGTATTTGGACAAAATAAAGCTTGGAATCATTGGTGAACTGAACGATGATAAAGGTAGGATTCATGTATTCTTGGATGACCTTGTTGCCGGCATTGCTGCCGCCGCTTCCGCCAGAATTGCTCATCGGCATGAAGGGGCAAAAGTATATCCTTTAGGCACGGACAAGGAATAATTGAGCCCCTTTATTTCGTTTGAACAAGTTCCTCAGTCTTGCTTCCTATGCCCTACTCCTGTTGCGGGAAAAAAGAAAACTGTGTTATCATAATTCCATTATACGGGATACGGCTGGGAATTAAGATTGGGGAGGCCTTGCAGGGCATGTGGACGGTAATATATATCGCGCCGACCGCCAGAGTGGCGGATATGATTAAGAGTAAGCTGACAGAAGAAGGTTTTTTGGTAGAATGCCGTCCAATCAATATGTCCAAGCAGCAGTTTGAGATATTGGTTCCTTCAGGTGAGCTGGAGGAAGTACAGGAAGTCCTTAATCTTATTCTGCATCCCTGAGTTTCTTACAAGACAAAAGTCATGACAGCGGCAAGCTGCATAACGCAAATAAACGGCTGAAGAGGTGCGGGTGTGTTCAAAGATTTATTTCAGAAGAAACGGAAGTACGCGACTATTCCTTCAGAACGTCTGGAGCGGAGCGGCGGGCCTGCGGAAGGCGAACGCCCCAAACGTGAAATCCCTGAAGGATTAATGAGCAAATGTAATAAATGCGGAACGATCCAGTATAGTAAGGAATTAGAGAAGAACCTAAAGGTATGTCCTAATTGTGGTCACCACTTACGCCTAAATGCTGTGGAGCGTATTGCAATGACATTAGACCCTGAGGGCTTTATTGAGTTTGACAGTGAAATGTATTCTATCGACCCGCTGAAATTTCCGGGTTACGCTTCCAAAGTGGAGCAACAGCAGCTGAAATCTGGACAAACTGAAGCCGTAATTACGGGTCAGGGCTCCATTGGTGGCCATCCAGTCATCGTAGCTGTGATGAATTTTGAATTTTTCTCAGGCAGTATGGGCTCTGTAGTAGGGGAGAAGATCACCCGTGCGATAGAAGAGGCCACAGAGCAACAGCTTCCACTCCTTATTTTCTCTACTTCTGGTGGAGCGAGAATGCAGGAGAGTATTCTTAGTCTAATGCAAATGGCGAAGACCAGCGCTGCGCTGGCTCGTTTTAACGAGGTTGGAGGTCTTTACATCTCGATTATTACGGATCCTACTACCGGTGGAGTATCTGCGAGTTTTGCCAGCCTTGGTGATATAATTATTGCAGAGCCTGGAGCGGTATTTGGTTTCGCAGGACGTATAGTCATTGAGCAGACCATTCGCCAGAAGCTTCCGGATGATTTCCAGACCGCTGAATTTAATCTTCAGCATGGGTTGCTTGATATGGTCGTGCACCGCAAAGAAATGCGCGCTACATTGACTAAAATTTTGGAGCTGCATGACGTGAAAGGGGGATTTTAGGTTGGCAGGAGAGTTGCCTTTTGAAATGCCTCTGGTAGAAATGCGCAAGAAGATTGCTGAACTGAAGCAGTTTGGCGAAGAGAAGGGTATTGATTTTACGGACGAGGTAGCTAGGCTGGAAGAACGATACCGTGTGCTCGAGGAAGAGATATATTCTAATATTTCTCCTTCGCAAAAAATGCATTTGGCTAGACATCAAGGACGTCCGACTTCCCTTGATCTTATGGGGCAGATCTTCACAGATTTTATTGAGCTCCACGGTGATCGGATGTTTGGGGATGATCTTGCTATTGTAGGCGGCATCGCTAAACTAAATGGGTTGCCGGTTACAGTTATTGGCCAGCAGCGCGGTAAAGACACCAAAGAAAATATTTTACGATTCTTCGGCAGTGCACACCCTGAGGGCTTCCGTAAAGCGCTGCGTCTGATGCAGCAAGCGGACAAGTTCAAACGTCCCATTATTACCTTCGTGGATACGAAAGGTGCATACCCAGGCAACACAGCCGAGGAAAGAGGTCAATCCGAAGCGATTGCCCGCAATTTACGCGAGATGTCTCAGTTTGGTGTCCCTGTAATCTGTGTGGTCATCGGTGAAGGCGGAAGCGGTGGCGCCCTGGCATTGGCGGTTGGAAATAGAGTGCTCATGCTGGAACATGCCATTTATTCGGCGATATCTCCTAACGGAGCGGCCTCTATTCTGTGGAAGGATGCTTCGAAGGCTGATCAAGCGGCAGAAGCCATGAAGATAACGGCTGCTGATCTGCTTGAGATGGAAGTTATAGAAGAGATCGTACCAGAGCCTAAAGGCGGCGCTCATCGGGATTACGAAGCAACGGCAGCGGCGATTAAGGATGCATTATGGCGGCATCTGCAGGAGCTAACCCAGATGAACTCAGTGGAATTGAAGGATGATCGATACCGTAAATTCCGTAAAATTGGTGAGTTTGCAGAGGCTCAGCAGGAACAAATTCTTATTGAAGAAGAAGTGAAGTCAGAAGTGTAAAAGTGCAAAATCATTTGCACTTTAAGACATATAGCTATACTTAGTGGGTCTTTTGGATATAGTGTAAAATATACAATTTATTGGAATTAAAATAATCTCGATCCACTAACGGGATTATTTTAATTTTTTTTATGTTTACAGAAAATTCGACTTAAAGTTACACCCAAAAGTGCCTACAACATTGATTTTGTGTCTGGTTTGCAGTAATATTCATAAGGGCGTACTTAAAGGCACATGTGACAAAGTTCCTATTTTATTAGTTAGCCTTGTAGTAGATTTTGTAGTTGGAAAAAGTGAGACAGAGAGAACGAAAAAACGGAGGAAAACCTAATGCGGAAAAGTAAAATTGTATGTACGATCGGACCTGCGAGTGAATCGTTGGAGAATATCAAAAAATTGATTTTGGCTGGTATGAATGTGGCCCGTCTGAATTTCTCCCACGGCGATTTCGAAGAGCACGGTGCTCGGATCAATACGATCCGTCAAGCATCTAAGGAACTGAACAAAACAGTTGCTATCCTGCTCGATACTAAAGGACCGGAGATTCGCACAGGCAAGCTGGAAGTAGAACCGATTGAACTTGTTCAGGACGAGTACCTGACACTGACTACGGAAGAGATCCTTGGTAATCAAGATCGTATTTCCATCACGTACAGCGAACTTCCTAACGATGTTCAAGTAGGATCCACAATCCTTATTGATGACGGTCTGATTGGTTTGACAGTTGTCGACATTCAAGGTACAGAAATCAAGACCCGTATTGTAAACGGTGGTACGATTAAGAGCAAGAAAGGCGTTAACGTACCAGGAGTAAACATCTCCTTGCCGGGTATTACGGAAAAAGACACCAACGATATTCTTTTTGGTATCGAACAGGACATCGATTTTATCGCCGCTTCCTTCGTTCGCAAAGCTAGCGACGTTCAGGAAATTCGTGAGCTGCTTGAGAAAAACAACGCTTCTCACATCCAAATCATTTCCAAAATCGAAAACCAACAAGGTGTTGACAACCTTGATGAAATTTTAGAAGCTTCTGACGGCCTGATGGTTGCTCGTGGTGACCTTGGTGTTGAAATCCCAGCTGAAGATGTACCTTTGGCTCAAAAATTGATGATTCAAAAATGTAACGTTGCTGGTAAACCAGTAATCACAGCTACACAAATGTTGGATTCCATGCAACGCAACCCACGTCCTACTCGCGCTGAAGCAAGTGACGTAGCAAACGCTATTTTAGATGGTACAGATGCAATCATGCTTTCCGGAGAAACTGCTGCTGGTAAATATCCAGTAGAATCCGTACTTACAATGTCCCGCATTGCTGAGAAAGCGGAATCCGCTCTGAACCACCATGAAATCTTCATGAAACAACAAACTGC
Organism: Paenibacillus sp. FSL R10-2778; assembly: GCF_038593035.1. Lineage (NCBI taxonomy): Bacteria > Bacillati > Bacillota > Bacilli > Caryophanales > Paenibacillaceae > Paenibacillus > Paenibacillus sp. FSL R10-2778. The sequence goes on from NZ_CP151956.1 coordinate 2,179,105, forward strand.
ACAAGAAACTACAGTTACAGAAGCAATCAGCCAATCCGTTGCAATTTCTGCTTTGGATCTGAACGCTAAGGCTATCATTTCTTCGACTGTAACAGGTCATACTGCACGCGTTGTTTCCAAATACCGTCCTAAAGCACCAATCATTGCCGTTACAACACAAGAAAGAACTATGCGTCAGTTGTCCCTCGTTTGGGGCGTAACGCCAGTGTTCGGACAAGTTGCATCTTCCACAGATGAGCTGCTGGAAACAGCAATCAAAGGTGGTAAGGATTCCGGTCTGGTTCAAACTGGTGACCTAGTTGTGATTACTGCAGGAATTCCACTTGGACGTTCTGGTTCCACTAACTTGGTAAAAGTAAGCACAATCGAGTAGTTCTCGATTGGCTTCACCTGTTTAGCAGGTTCCATAAAGCTTAATTAAAGGGTTGTCTCAACTGTAGTGAAAATCTACAAGCGAGGCAGCCCTTTTTTTCGTGTTTATCAACATATTCGATTGAAGATTATGTTAAATCCATTTATGCTGTTAGTAACAAATCTTGAATGATAGGTTCGAGTATTTTTATTTGGGGTATGTTCGTTTGACAGTAAAAGAATCCCCACGATGGTTTGGACAAGAAGGAACGGCGATAGTAGCGTTATTTTGCACCATGATTCCTCCCATATTGAGAGTGAGCCTCGGACTTTTGCCATTAATTCGACAGCAATAGAAGCAAGTAGGGGAGACACGCGCCAGCTTTGCAATCGAGCCGTCTACCTCGGGAGCTTCCATAATCCATTCACCAGAGGTTTGTGGTCCGGTATATCGCTGTAATGTTCGAAAAATCCAATTTCGGCTCAAATTGCGGAGCGTAATCGTCCATTTGTTGCGGCCTACCTTCGTGATGTTCGCTTTTATATGGTCTCCAGGGCTCACTGGAAGGGGAATTACCGTTTCGACATCAGGAAGGATTTCCCACCAAGCGTAATACCGGGCACGGCCATTTACGAATTCATGGCCTGTACCCGTTTGGATCAGGCTGCTGTTCTTGAAACCGTCAATACCAATCCAAGCAGAGGAATAGGAAGGTTTAGAGGTTGGTTTTACATATGGAACGATCCATTCACCGGCAATGCGGTTAAAAGCCCCCTTTTTTCCAGTGATCGTATATCCGCTCCAGTTTGTTGAAGACCAGCCGAAGCCGGAGCTTTGAAATTTGTTCGAATTAGATTTGTCTTTTAGACATGGATGATTGACCCGATTAGAATTTTGCTTATCATTCAACTTGTCCACCGCCTTTATAGTACTGCTATATTAAATGCGGTGATTACATAGGAAGTACGGGTGTTCTGCTAAAATATAAGAGAGTGCAATGCTTGATTAAGAAGCTGGAGAGGATTTGTAGCTTAAAATGGAAAAATTATCGAAGCTGCGTGGCTTTTATCTGTTTTTAGGATTGGCCGGCGGTTCATTTGGCTCATATCTAACGCTGCTGCTTGTCCACAATGGACTTGATAGCGGGCAGATAGGTATACTAATGGCAACAGGCACGCTAATTGCGATCACGATTCAGCCAATATGGGGAATTGTCTCGGATCGGTATAATCAGACGCGTTTGGTACTAATCCTAAGTGTGGCGATACCGGCTTTATTAGCCGTCTTTTACCGTTCGGAATATTTTATAGTGTTACTGCTGGTGTATACCCTCTCTACAATCTTTTCCTCGACACAGGCGCCTATAGCCGATTCTTACGCGATTTCAGCGGCGAAGAGGGCTGGGGCTACTTATGGCAGTATAAGGCTTATGATGAGCATTGGAGCGGCTGTGGGAGCCTATTTAGGCGGATTGTATGTATCGTCCTTCTCTGTATCCACGATATGGTTGCCCTTTCTTATGTTTAATCTGATTGCGGTTCTTATTGCATTGACGCTGCCGAAGCAGGCAGAAGAGAATCATATGATGCGGCAATCGTTTTCTCAGGGGGTTAAAAAGCTGCTGGGGAATCGGGTGTTCCTAGCGTTTTTGGGTGGCAGTTTTCTTGTGAACCAGACGATGACTGCTTTTGGAACCTACTTCGTCATTGCGTTTCAGTCGGTTGGAGGTTCAACTCGTTATGCAGGAATTGCGCTTTTCCTCGCATCTGTAACGAACGTGCCCTCCATGCTGTTTGCTTCCAAGGTAATCAAAAAGCTGGGGCGCGAGCGGACGCTGCTCCTTGGCGCACTTATTTATGTCTTGCGGTGGGGTATTCAGGTGGCTTTCCCTTATCCATCCGTAATGATTGGAGTGCAGGTACTGCATGGTCTGTCATTCGGGTTCTTTTATATTGCTGCCGTTGAATATGTATCTCAGATCACCTCTAACGAGATGCAGGCGACTGGGCAAAGTGTTTTTAATATGGTGTTCTCGGGTTTTGCCGGTGTTGTTGGCAATTTATTAAATGGATTCTTGCTCAATCAAGGCGGCGTAGAAGTGATGAACCTGTCTTGTATGTTGAGTTCAATTGCAGGAGCGATGCTGTTATTTTATGTCGCCAGAAGCTCCCGAAGCAAACTATCGACGACAAAGCTATCTTCAGACGGGGCCCGGGCCTAAAGCTCTCCCTGCTGCCTATGCCGAAAGGAGTATTTATAAATGGAATTACAGCAAGACGGCTTGCGAAGCCGGTGGTATGAGTCTACCCTGCGTGTTCGATACCAGGAAAGTGATCAGATGGGCGTAGTGTATCATGCGAATTATTTGAACTGGTTTGAGTCTGGCCGTACGGAGTTGTTACGTCAGCTTGGCTTTACTTATCGTGAGCTTGAGAATCAGGGAGTGCTGCTGCCTGTTACCTCAGCCGATTTGCAATTTAAAAGTCCGGCGCGATATGATGATCTTATCTCCGTGTATGCGCGAATGACTACCTTTTCGGCGTTAAGAGTCGCATTTGAGTATCAGGTGCGGAGGCTCTCGGAAGCAGAAGGTAGGAATTTAGAGGGTTCAGCGGCTACTTTGGGACAATTGCGCTCGATGGACCTCCCCGGGGAACTGCTGGTTACCGGCTCGACAAATCATGTTTGGGTGAATCGAGAATGGAAGCCTGCCAGGCTGGATAGAGCCCTTCCGGAGCTGTTTCACGCGATTAAAGGAGCGCTGCGGGAAGAAAGGGGTTCTGTATGATTAGAAGCAAATGGTTGTGGGCTGCATTATTTATCATTCCTGCCGTGGAATTATTCGGCTTTATCTTTGTAGCAGATCAACTTGGAGCATTCAAAACGCTGCTGCTTATGTTGACGACCTCGGTTATCGGACTATTGATGATGCGTTTCGAAGGGAATAAAGTGCTGCAAGACAGCAGAACACATATGCAGGAGGGACGCGTTCCTGGCCGGACGATGCTGGATGGCCTATGCATTTTTTTCGGTGGCTTACTGCTGATCTTACCTGGCTTCATAACGGATATTGTAGGTTTCTCCTTGGTGTTTCCTTTGACTCGGCCTTTGTATCGTATATTTTTGCTGAAGTGGATTGAGAAAAAGATGAAAAACGGCACCTTCACCTTTTACCGCCGCTAGTCATCATCAAAACAAAAACAGAGCGGGCCCCTGTCATTGATAGGAGCCGCTCTGTTTTGCTATTCCAAGAATTGTAGGGTATTGTTTATTATCTTAGTCTTCCGCTGACAATATAGCTGTGTAATGCGTGAAATACACCTGCTCGGTTAAAGGCTACAAGAATAACTAGAATAACGGGACCGATGATCAGCCCAAGCATACCGAACAGCTGCAAACCTGCAAACATACCGACCAGCATAGCAAGGGGATCAAGCCCAATGCTGCTGGCGAGCACTTTCGGCTCAAGCACTTGGCGGGTTACAAGGATAACGGCATATAGGATAGTAAGTCCGATCCCCAGTGCCAGATTGTCTGTCATGTAAGAGTATAACGCCCAAGGAATCATTACGATTCCAACCCCTAAATAAGGCAACAGATCCACAAAACCAATCATTAAGCCAATAGCGAAAGCAGATTTTACACCCAAGAGCAGCAACCCGATCACGACAATGACCGCTGTAATGGAGATCAGGATTAGCTGAGCCCGGAGATAGCCGAAGAGAGCTTTTCGCAGATCCCGCCAGATACCCGATACCGGCTTTAAGAATGGGGCTGGCAGCCAGCCTGTGAGTTTGGCATTATGTCTTTCCCAGCTAGTACTAATAAAAAAGGCAGCGAGAACGACCACGATAAGAATTGTACCCATACTGGGTAGAGCGGAGATCAGCTTTAAGATCACATTAAAAAATCCGGTCACCACTTGCGTAACTGCGTAACCAACGGTTTCCGTTGTTCTGCTGATATTGCTGTCAATGGTGGCGTGATAGTCAGGATTGTCGCGGTAGAACTGATTTATCTGGTTAATGATATTCTGTATGCTTGCATTCTGGCTCAAGGACAGCAGAAGCTCTCTCCATTGGTCCGTATGAAGATTAAAGGTCTGCAGCAGCACGATCAATTCTTTCACTAGCCTAGTAATCATCGCGGTCAGTACTAGTGCGGTTCCGCCTATGTAAAATAGCAGCGAGAGCGACACCGCCAGCCACGCTGGGAGCTTAAGGCCTTTAAGAATCAACACTAGTGGATGCATGATATAAGCGAGCAACCAAGCGAGCAGGAGGGGGTATAACAGCGGAAGCAATAAATAGATTGCCAGCAGGAGGATAGAGGTAGCCAGAACGACCCACAGGCCGCGCAGCAGTCTTTTTAATGCTAATCGGTCCATACGAAGATCTACACCTCCTTCATTCCTGCGGATGCAGGGGAATAAAAGCTCGTCTTCATATATATTCATAGAACCTATTTAAAGACTAGGAAACAGGATAAATATTGGGCTGAACCGGATGCTATAAACTAAAATCTCAACTGTGAATCAAGGGTTTAGAAGTTTTTTTCTATCTCTGTGATAAAATCATTTGATGCGCTGCAAAGCTTCCACATTGTTCACATAACCGACAAAATCCAGTATGATGAATAAAGATTCGATTACGAAAGTCAGACAACATCCTCGCCGGATATGTCCTTGAACTGCACTCCTTAGATTTTTCAATGCTTTAAATTGTAAATGTTTACATGAAACCGAGAATGCTTTTTATACCTTGTTGGCAAAGGAGAGATATGCTATGACAGCTACCAAAGGCTTGGAAGGTATCGTTGCAACAACTTCATCCATTAGCTCTATTGTGGATGGGGTACTCACTTACCGTGGTTATGATATTGATGATCTCGCAGAAAATGCTACCTTCGAAGAAACAGCTTATTTATTGTGGTTTGGCAGTCTACCAACAACACCAGAGCTGGAAGCGCTCAAACGGGATTTCAGTGCTTTCGCACGGATTCCTGAGCCAGTCATCGAGCAAATGAAGCTCTATCCAAAAGACACCAACACCATGGCAGCATTGCGGACTGCTGTATCAAGCCTTGCTCTCTATGATGAAGCGGCTGACGATATGAGTAGAGAAGCTAACGAGATTAAAGCAGTAAAACTACAGGCACAGCTCCCGACGGTTGTGGCGGCCCTATCGCGTATTCGCAAAGGTCTGGAACCTGTGGCTCCTAAAGAAGGCGTCTCGATTGCCGAGAACTTCCTGTATATGTTATGGGGAAAAGAGCCTGACAGTGTATCTGTTAAAGCGCTTGATACCGCACTTGTGCTTCATGCGGACCATGAGCTGAATGCTTCAACTTTTGCAGGCAGAGTTACGGTTGCAACCTTGTCCGATATTTATTCCGGCGTGACCTCCGCTATCGGCGCACTAAAGGGTCCACTTCACGGTGGGGCGAATGAAGCCGTTATGAAGATGCTTGAAGAGATCGGAAGTTTGGAAGCGGTTGAACCTTATATTCGTAAGAAGCTGGATAACCGCGAGAAGATCATGGGCTTCGGCCATAGAGTATACAAAAATGGTGATCCACGTGCTAAACACCTGATGAAAATGTCACTTGAACTTGGCACAATGAAAAATGATACTACGCTGTATGATATGTCCGTAAATATCGAGGAATTGATTACCGGACAAAAGGGACTTAAACCGAATGTTGATTTCTATTCGGCATCAGTTTATACACAGCTGGGTATTGAACGTGAGCTGTTCACTCCTATCTTTGCAATTAGCCGGACTTCAGGCTGGACTGCACATATTCTGGAGCAATATACAGATAACCGTATTATCCGGCCACGTGCAGAATACACAGGTATGATTGAACAGAAATACGTTCCAGTAGACGAAAGATAGAAGGGCAGCCTTGCGGGCTGCTCCTAAAGTTTAGTAGAATGAACCCTAGAATATATGCAATAATGCATATTCATACGTAGAGAGTTTTGTTCGAGGCTTGTCCATGAGAAATTAAATCCCACAAAACTTTAGGAGGAATACACTCAAATGTTGAAACTAGAAAAATTCGATCTGCCAACAGAAGGCGAACAAATCACAATTAAAGATGGTAAACTGCAGGTTCCTAATCATCCAATCATTCCTTTTATCGAGGGTGACGGCACAGGCCGTGATATTTGGAAGGCTTCCAAACGCGTACTTGATGCAGCAGTAACTAAAGCTTATGGCGGCACAAAGCAAATCGCTTGGTACGAAGTTTTTGCTGGCGAAAAAGCCTTCAATACATATGGCGAATGGCTGCCAAATGATACTTTGGAGGCAATCCGTGAATATTTTGTAGCTATTAAAGGTCCACTTACGACTCCAATCGGAGGCGGTATTCGTTCATTGAATGTAGCTTTGCGTCAAGAGTTGGATTTGTACGTATGTCTGCGTCCAGTTCGTTATTTCGAAGGGGTTCCTTCTCCTGTTAAACGTCCTGAGCTGGTGGATATGGTTATTTTCCGTGAGAATACAGAGGATATTTATGCAGGGATTGAATATCAAGAAGGTTCTGCTGAAGTGAAGAAAGTCATCGAATTCCTGCAAAAAGAGATGGGAGTTAACAAAATCCGTTTCCCTGAAACTTCTGGTATTGGTATCAAACCAGTATCCTCCGAAGGTTCGAAACGTTTAGTACGCGCTGCTATTGAATATGCGATCAAACACGGACGCAAGAGCGTAACGCTTGTGCACAAAGGAAACATCATGAAGTTCACTGAAGGTGCCTTCAAAAACTGGGGTTATGAAGTTGCTGAGCAAGAGTTCGGAGATAAGGTCTTCACTTGGAATCAATACGATGTGATTAAAGAACGTGAAGGTGAAGCTGCTGCCAATGCTGCTCAGAAGGATGCTGAAGCTGCGGGCAAAATTATCATCAAGGATGCCATTGCGGATATCGCATTGCAACAAGTTCTGACTCGTCCGACTGATTTTGATGTTATTGCTACCTTGAACCTGAACGGGGATTACCTGTCTGACGCGCTTGCTGCGCAAATCGGCGGTATCGGTATCGCTCCTGGAGCGAACATTAACTATATTTCTGGACATGCGATTTTTGAAGCCACTCATGGCACCGCACCTAAATATGCAGACAAAGATGTTGTGAACCCTGGTTCCGTGATTCTGTCCGGCGTAATGTTGCTGGAGCATCTGGGTTGGCAGGAAGCAGCAGATCTGATTTATAAAGGTATGGAAACAGCTATTAATAACAAAACCGTGACTTATGACTTTGCCCGCCTGATGGAAGGCGCAACTGAACTGAAATGCTCTGCATTTGCCGACGAGATTATTAATCACCTCTAAGATAGGCTGGCTCAACCAACTGAATATATTGAAGTTTAGCTAATACAAGCTATACCGACACCGTTCTAGGAGGAGAATCCTTGGCAATCAAACGTTATAAAATTACAGTTGTAGGTGCCGGTTTTACTGGGGCTACTACAGCTCTTATGCTTGCTCAAAAGGAGCTTGGTGACGTTGTGCTGCTTGATATCCCACAAATGGAGAACACAACCAAGGGGAAGGCACTAGATATGCTGGAAGCAGGTCCTGTACAGAAATTTGACAGTCAAATTATAGGAACCTCAAGCTATGAAGATGCTGCGGATTCAGATATTGTAATCATCACTGCAGGGATTGCCCGTAAACCTGGAATGAGTCGCGATGATCTCGTGAACACCAATGCAGGTATTGTGAAGTCGGTATGCGAGAACATAAAACGCGTAGCACCAGATTCCATCGTAATCATTCTGAGTAATCCAGTTGACGCTATGACCTATGCGGCATTTAATGCGCTGGGTTTTCCGAAGAGTCGCGTAATTGGACAATCCGGAGTGCTGGATACAGCCCGTTATAACACGTTTATTGCACAAGAGCTGAAGGTATCTGTTGAAGATGTACGTGGTTTCGTATTAGGCGGACACGGCGATGATATGGTACCGCTCGTAAGGTATTCCAGTGTCGGCGGAATTCCAATTGATACATTGATATCTGCAGAGCGTATTGATGAGATTGTGCAACGTACACGTGTAGGTGGCGGAGAGATTGTTAACCTCTTAGGAAATGGTAGTGCTTATTATGCACCAGCGGCTTCTTTAGTTCAGATGGCGGAAGCTATCTTGAAGGACAAAAAACGGATCATTCCGGTTATCGCTTTGCTCGAAGGAGAATATGGCTACGATAACCTGTTCATGGGTGTTCCGGCGTTACTTGGTGCCAATGGTATTGAGAAAATTTTTGAACTCGAGCTTACAGCTGAGGAAAAAGCGGCTTTAGATAAGTCTGCTGAATCCGTGCGTAGCGTAACAGCTGTGCTAACTGTATAGATTGTGACAGAGGTATGAAGAAACCCCCATTTTGTTCACTTAAAATGGGGGTTTCCTTTTCTTCTCAAGCAATAATGGGTATAATTAAATGTAACTATTATCACAGTTAAATCGGAGGAGATATGTTATGGATTGGAACGTGTTGTTTTTCTTACATATGATCGGAACCTTGGCACTTGGCTTCTACCTTGTGCTACCCTTCATCCTAGGACGTGCAGAGAAACTGTCGTCTGGGGCTAAAGAAGGAACGTTAAGTGCAGTAACCGGATTTAATCGTTTTGCGCAGTATGGATTGGTGATCCAACTCCTTACAGGCGGTTATATGATGACCAAAGGTGATTATTCAGTAGCGTGGATGATTATTGTTGTTGTGTTATTGCTAGCGATGTTTGCACTTGGCGGTATTATGAGCAAGCCTTTGCGTCTTGCAGCAGCTGGAATTCGTGAGAACCGCGACGTTAGCGCAGAGACTGGCAAATTGCGCACACTTAGTGCACTGCTTACGGTGTCATTGCTACTAATGGTATTCTTCATGGTGTTTAACGATATAGTTTAATCTATAGCGAATTATACCCGCCTCCGTAATGGAGAGCGGGTTTTTCGTATGTTAATAAAACCTAATTATTTAAAAAATCTCTAATTATATATTTTCAATTATGTAGTGATAGAGTAATATAAATGTGTTTGGATGGATTTTACAATTATTTTATTATTTGAGAGATTGCGGGGAGTTTGAATGGATGTGTATTTAAGAAAGATTGTGAGTGTAAGTCTGGGATTCAGTCTGCTATTCAGTTTGTTAAGCTTGGCATCCGCAGCTACTGGCAACTCGGTCAAAGACTATGAGAGCCACTGGGCGCAGAAGCAGATCGAGAGCTGGTTAGATAAGGGATGGTTAAAGGGCTTCGCAGACGGATCAGTAAAGCCTGACCAAGGCATCACGAGGGCTGAATTTGTCACACTTATAAATCGCTCTTTCGATATTAGGGGGAGTATGCCGGTGAGATTTACTGATGTGCCTACTACGGGTTGGATTTATGAAGAGTTTGCCAAGGCTGCCTCAGCAGGTTACATAAAAGGATATGGAGATAAAGTTCGCCCAAATGATCCGCTTACCCGCCAGGAGGCTGCTGTAATTATCAGTGATCTTCTAAAATTAGAAGATGCTTCAGATCTCTCGGCACTCAATAAGTTCAAAGATCGCGATCAGATAGCAGCATGGAGTGCGAGTAAGGTAGGGGCAATGATTAATAGTGGAATTATGAAAGGTTACCCGAGTGGTAATTTTGCTCCACTACAAGCGATCACCCGTGCTGAGGTGGTAACTATAATAGAGCCATTAACTACCAAGCTGGGTGGTGCAATGGAGATCAATGAGGCTGGGGTTTTTGGTGGCGAAGACCCTACTGCACCGGCTTTTGATGAAGGCGTTACAGTGAATACATATGGGGTTACGCTTAAGAATTTCCTTGTACTCGGAGATTTGCGTATAAATGAAGGCGTTGGTGAAGGTGATGTTTCCTTAGAAAACGTAACTGTAAAAGGAAAAGTTATCGTTAAGGGTGGCGGCGCTAATTCAATTCATTTTAAAGATTCTATTTTGGGGGAAGTTGTTGTTCAGAAAAAAGGCGGAAAAGTAAGTCTTGTAGCTGAAGGAACAACTCAAATTAAAACAGTAACCGTACAATCTGGCGCATTCATTCAACTGGGACAAGGGACTTCTGTGGCTAAACTTATTTTGGATGCAGTCACAAAGGTAACTGGGCAAGGTCAAATCTTAGCTGCAACAGTGAACCAAGGAGGTAAAGGCTCCTCTTTTGAGAAAAAGCCCGATCTCGTAGAAGGTGTTGGGTTACTATCAGGGACAAGCCATTTTAACTGATCAACAGAGGTAGATACATTCGCTTTCAAAATAAATAAGCTTTCGACAGTGGGGCAGTTAACTTTGGATAATGAACCTGCAGTAAACTGAGCGTGTGATTGGTATATGAAACTAACCGAAGATCAATAGAAAGTGCTTTCTGGAGAACTGGTGAATAAGATTATAGAACTTAAGGCGAAGCTGCTTCAACTGAAGTGAAATTAATTCCAAACTAATAAACTATCTGAACTGCACCCCAATTGTTAGACAAGAACTTACAATTGGAGTGCAGTTTTTTATGACCAAATTAGTCTTTCCTGATAGGATTCGTATAAGATTTCGGCCGGTAATTTAACGGAGAAACACCCGTCCATCGTTTGAATTGTCGGCTGAAGTGGCTCTGGGAAGCAAACCCGAGTTGTTCAGAAATCCTCTGTATTTTTAAATCGGTATGAAGCAGCAAATGTTTTGACTTCTTTAATCTTAGGTTAGTTATGTACTGCCTAGGAGATATCTTATATATCTTTGTAAACAACTTATGGCACTGCACCCGACTTAAGCAAAGCTGCTCAGCAATCAAATTAACCGTGAGCTCCGGCAAATGAATATTGGCTGCAATATATTTTTCGATCTGATGAGCAGTTTCCACCTCGTACAAAGAGTTTGCTTGTCGCGCTGTGTTGGAATTCTCCGAATTCGAGAGCTGTACATCAATGAGTTCAGTCAAAATCATCAGGATGATCGCTTGCAAACGAAGCCTTTCTTTTACAAGAATCATTTCTTCAATTTCCTCGGGAAATCCAGTGGAGGCCGTCGTGGCGAGAATATTGTTCTTAATAAATTCATCCAAATGTTCCAGTTGGTGATTTAATCCCGAATGCTGCATTTGCTGGTTATTCCATTTCTGTACAGCTTGAGACTGAAACCAATCACGAAACTTTAAATCGTCAATATCGAAATGAAAGGAGAAGTAGATATAGTTGCTTAGGCCAGAATTAACTACATAATGACGTAAGCCAGGCGGAATAATTAACCAATCTCCTTTACCAAAGGCAATGGAACTTCCTTCTACATATTGATGGGAGTTGCCGTCGTAGCAATACAATAGTTCGAAGATTTTGTGATGATGATCAGGGTATGCCCACCCAGGTTCTGCTACACGATAATGAACACCGATCAGCTGCAGTGTACTTATAATGTTCGGAAAGCTGACTTTGTAAGCGATAGGAGTTCTCCTCCTTAGGATCAATAGGGATGTTCTTAATTATATCAAGGATACCTATACATATGACCATTTTGCAGTGTGAGCCGTTGATCATTCCATGGTTTTCGTTACAAAAGGTCAAAAAAAAGAATGAAATCATCATTTGAATCACTTCAGAGAACAGGGATAATGGAGGGACCTAGGGAAGTATTTCGAGAAACGGAAGGAAGTGTAATGAAGTGAGAAAGCTGTGTAGGAATATACTAATCTTATCTTCTTTACTTATGGCTTCATTGACTCTTACTCACGGTAAAACAGAGGCATCCCTATTAAAAGATGAGGCAGAGAGGCAACCTCCAACCCAAATTGCAAGCGTATACAAGTTTAATTTTACAAACCAAGTTAAAACAGGATATCAATCCGTTAGGTATGATCCTAATCGCGGTGCACAATTGTATGACTCATCTTTAGGTTATGGTTTTGTTCAAGAGACCAACGCTTTACCCGCCAGAGAAGTGCACACCGACTCAATTACATCCGATGGAACAGGTTTTTTCATCACAGAACCTATTTTTTTTGCTGAACCTAAATCTGAGAAAGATAATTATAACAACTACGGAATGGCGTTTCGAATGGATGCTCCCCCTGGAACCTACAACGTATATGTAAAAACGACTTCTGACGCAGAGGATGGGATCGTGTCAGTATCAGGAATGCAGACCAGCCGCTTGTTGAAAAGTGGACATTGGGACGCTGCAAAGCTTGTACCTGTCAAGCATACGGCTGTAGCCAAAGGGAAAGAGTGGACTTATACGTATGTAAACGGCCGTGATCATATAGATATTGAGATCGAACCGAACAAAGTGAACACAGCTGTGGGGATTGAGGAGATCATACTGGAACCGATTTTGCCACAGCATAGAGCAGTTGGTGCTCTTCCGAATTTATTTATACTTGGAGATTCCACGGTCAAGTCCTACACCTTCGACGAAGCACCAATGAGTGGTTGGGGCCAGATTATTGGCAGTATGTTTAATCAACATAAATTGAGTGTAACTAACTATTCCATGGGAGGACGCTCGTTTAAAAATGCCTATACAGAAGGACGACTGAACGACATTTTACTGAATGGCAGCATTGGAGATTATGTGTTTATTCAATTCGGACACAATGATGAGAGCGCAGATGAGTTCAGACGTTACGGCAGAGGTTCGACAGAAGCAATGTATGAAAATTATCTTAAAGAAGTTTATCTCCCTGCGATTCAAGCCCGGGGCATGATACCAGTACTGGTAACCCCAATGTCCAGAATTAAAGGGAATGCAAGTCCGGGATATATCTATGAAAATTCTTTTAAATCAAGAAAGTTTGTAGATATTCTTAAACGGGTCGCAGATGAATCTGGAGTTACACTTATTGACCTTAACTCGGAAAGTCTGAAATATTATAACGAGATCGGTGTAGAAGCAATAACAGCCCTCTTCATGTCTATTGAAGCCGGAGAAACGCCAGGCAAAACAAATGACGGAAGTTACGCTAACGGGCATCCTTCAAAGAAAGTCGATGGGACTCATTTTAAAGAAGCGCTCTCCAAACAATTTTCGCGGATGATTGTTACGGAGCTTGTAGAGAAAGGTGCTACTGGCGATTCTACTGCTGCCTCCATTACTCCTTACCTTAAAGGGAACGTTAAGCATGCGGCACTAACAGGGAACTGGGGTAAGATTTTTCCGGAAATAACGAATGATACGACGACCGGGGAAGCTGCATATTACCGTAATCAAATTGAGAAATTAATCCAGCTGGGAGTAATGGGCAAAGACCGTCAAGGGAATTTTAATCCGGATACGGAGATGACAGTTGCTGAATTCACACGCAGTATTTCTAAGTTAATGAAAGTGGAAAGATCAGATCTTGCCTATTATCCGAAAGGTAAGCTGTCACGTGAAACGATGGGTGCTATACTCTATGACGTTTACCAAATAAAGTTTGCTAATAAACCTAAGTACATGACTGATTATAACGGCACAGCAGTAGTGCCAGGAGCTCCTGGCTATGATTCGAATCTGGAGCCAGGAGCTAGAGGTGCGATGTACTATCCTCTTGTATCCTGGACGCAGCTTGTTGATACAGGGGACATTTCTCCTTATTTAATTTCAAAAGTGAAAAGTGCATATGAATTAGGACTCATTAGATCTGAAGTGGGGATTACCAGAGGCGAAATGGTCAATGGGACAGAACTAGAACCTAAAGCAATAGTGACCCGGGAGAAAGCGGCCAAAGCTCTTTACTTTATGTGGGTGCTGGAACATGAAGTGAATGCAGAAAATCATGTTTCTTCTCTAAAATAGTCAGGGTGAACAATTCAAGGCACAGCAGCGATGCTGTGTCTATTTGTATGCAGTGAATTCCTCTCCACTTACAGCAGTGTATCTCTCGCGGTTGTTTATTTCTACTTTCATTGTGGTAAGTAAGATTCGTAAAGCGATTTAAGAAAATGACAAACCCAGCGTATAAACGTGCATAGTTGTGCCATCCTAAGACGATCAGTTAACTATCAATTTGCTTAACGAGAGGAGATAGGGAAGATGTCAGGCAACAATAAACAAGCTACAAAAACCTTACCCCCACAGGAGCAGCATCATCAGCCAGGGATTGAGAGTGAAATGACGCCGCTGCCCAAATACGAGCCGGCAAATTATAAAGCAGCAGGTAAACTGCAAGACAAGGCGGCGTTAATTACCGGTGGAGACAGCGGAATTGGGCGTGCAGTTGCTGTGCTTTTTGCTAAAGAAGGCGCTGATGTGGTCATTTCATATCTTAATGAACACTCAGATGCAGAGGAAACTAAACGTCAGGTCGAGCAGGAAGGCCGCAAATGTATCCTAATTCCAGGTGATATCGGTGACGAGAAATTCTGTAAGGATCTTATTAAACAGACGGTGGAGGGCTTAGGAAAGCTTGATATTCTCATCAATAACGCGGCAGAGCAACATCCGCAAGCTAAGATCGAGGATATTACTTCCGAGCAGCTTGAGCGTACTTTCCGTACGAATATATTTGCGATGTTCTATTTAACAAAAGCAGCTATGCCTCATTTAAAAGCAGGATCTACAATTATAAATACAACTTCAATTACCGCTTATCGCGGAAGCCCGCAGCTGCTGGACTATTCATCAACTAAAGGAGCTATTCTTAGCTTCACACGATCCTTGTCCACGAATCTGGCAGAGAAGGGCATACGGGTAAACGGTGTTGCACCAGGTCCAATCTGGACACCGCTGATTCCCTCTACCTTTGATGCAAAACAGGTTAGCGAGTTTGGAGGTACACAGCCTATGAAACGGCCTGGACAACCAGAAGAGCTGGCACCAGCCTATGTATATCTGGCCTCTGACGATTCCAGTTATGTGACTGGACAGGTTATTCATGTAAATGGTGGCGAGGTAGTAAACGGTTAGATTAGAACAGCTAATGTGAATAAATGGGTGTATTTCAATAAAAAAATATGTTACTATAACCACGTTAGCATTTTAAAATTGTATATTTATGTCACTAGGGGTGCCGATTGGCTGAGACGGAATGGATTTCCGGACCCTTTGAACCTGATCTGGTTAAGACCAGCGTAGGGAAGTGGAGAACGAATTTCTGTTATCGGGCTATTTGTAGTGCCGTCTATATACAGATTCTGACTGCCTTCCTTACGGGGGCAGTTTTTTTGTTTTTTACTGACCTACAGGGAAGTGAGAGAGGAGATCGTGATGTTGCAAGCTGAGATCCATCTAATATCAGACGGCAAGCTACAGCTGAGACATTTTGTTGAACTAGCTGTCACGGTGCAGACATGGGTCGATTATATTCACCTGAGAGATAAGCAATGTCCTGCATGCGAACTGCTCGCTGCGGCACAGCAGCTGTTGGCTGCCGGTATGCCCGCTACCAAACTGATAATCAACGACCGGATCGATGTAGCCTTGGCAGCTGGTGCCGCGGGGGTTCAGTTGGCTTGGCACAGTCTGAGTCCGGTTACAGCCCGGCGAATTGCACCTCAGCTTCGGCTGGGGAGATCGGTTCATTCTCCGGAAGAAGCGGCGAATGCCTCAGAGCAGGGAGCTGATTATTGCTTGTTTGGTCATGTATTTCCCTCGGATAGCAAGTTAGGGCTGCCCGCACGTGGGTTAGAGCTGCTTGCAGAAACGGTGAAGACCAGCTCTATTCCTGTAATTGCGATTGGCGGAATTAGCCCCGCTAATGCGGCGCAGATCATCAGGAAAGGTGCGGCAGGAGTTGCTGTGATGTCCGGTATTTGTGGAGCGGATGATCCTTATGAGGCCGCCAAAGCTATTCATAAGGCGGTTCATTCATAGCCTGAAGGTAACAGCATGGGCGAAGGGGGTGATTCAGAATGAAGCTGTTGATTAACGGGAAATCCGCAGAGTGTTCTGGTGGTATTCAAACTATAGCTGATTTGATCAGTCTTCCTGAGTGGTCGGGTCGTCTGATGATCATTGAGCTGAATGGAGAAATTGTCAGTAAGGAGAATTATGAAAGTACTGCTCTGAGCGAGGATGATCGTTTGGAACTGGTGCACTTTGTTGGTGGGGGTTGAGATGGAGCGGTATAGAATTTTGAGAAATTTATAAGAACCAAAGGGAGGTAATTTCATGCATGACCCGTTACATATTGGCGGCATCGAATTAACCAGTAGATTATTTATCGGAACCGGAAAATATAGCCGGAATACGCTGATCCCCGAAGTGATTGCTAGCTCTGGTTCTCAGGTGATTACTGTAGCGCTTCGCCGAGTGGACCCGCAAGGTGGAGCAGAAAATATCATGAACCACATTCCCGGTCACATGACTCTTCTGCCTAATACCTCAGGAGCGCGTACAGCGGAAGAGGCAGTCCGTATTGCAAGATTAGCAAGAGCTGCGGGACTGGGGAACTGGGTCAAGATCGAAGTGATCAATGATCAGAAATACCTGCTTCCAGATAATCTGGAGACCATACGAGCTACAGAGATTTTAGCAGCGGAGGGTTTTGTAGTACTGCCTTATATGAGTCCGGACCTTTCGGCTGCTTTACGTCTGAGAGATGCCGGTGCTGCTGCTGTGATGCCGCTTGGTGCGCCGATCGGAACGAATCGCGGCCTGCGCACCAAGGAGCTTGTGCGTATTCTTATTGAAGAAGTGAATTTGCCGATTATTGTAGACGCCGGGATTGGCAAGCCCTCGGAAGCGGCGGAAGCAATGGAGATGGGGGCCGCTGCTGTTCTGCTTAATACGGCTATTGCAACGGCACGTAATCCGCTCGTCATGGCGGAAGCGTTCCGCGAGGCGATATCCGCTGGCCGCAAAGCTTATTTGGCAGGACTCGGTCCTGTAGAAGAAGTTGCTTTTGCTTCGTCACCGTTGACTGGATTTTTGAACTGAATTTGATAGGTCACGAAAGGAGGGAGGATTAGCATGAGCTTTTTTGACACACTGGCCCGCTTGGAGCAGTATCCTTATGAGCAGCTGTGGAAGGAGTTCCGGGAGGATGACGTTAGGCGGGCGCTTGGAAAAGACAAGCTGAACGAAAATGATTTGCTGGCATTGCTCTCTCCGGCAGCAACGCCGCTGCTAGAGGAGATGGCGTTGGCTGCACAGCGACTGACCCGTGCACATTTTGGTTATTCGATGCAGCTGTTCACACCGATGTATCTTGCGGATTTTTGTGTGAATCATTGTACCTACTGCAGCTTCAGCTCCATTTATGATTTTCCGCGCAAAAAGCTGTCCTTGGAGGAGGTTCGCAGGGAGGCTGAGAAGATTGCAGCTACAGGTCTGCGGCATATCCTCATTTTGACTGGTGAATCGCGCCGGGAGAATCCTGTCTCATATATTAAGGATTGCGTAGATGTACTCAGGGAATTTTTTTCCTCTGTCAGTATTGAGATAAATCCTCTATCAACTGCAGAATATAAAGAGCTTCTTCAAGCAGGGGTGGATGGATTAACACTATACCAAGAGGTGTACCACCAGGAGACTTACAGAAAGCTGCATGTTAAAGGGCCTAAAAGAAACTACCGGAATCGCCTGGATGCACCTGAACGCGGCTGTCAGGCAGGTTTTCGTTCTGTGAATATTGGTACGTTGCTCGGGATGTATGATTGGCGGCAAGAGGCATTCCAAAGTGCCATGCATGCCCGCTATTTGCAGGATCGGTATCCAGATTGCGAGATCAGTCTGTCACCTCCACGGTTTCGGCCTTACTTAGGGGAATTTAACCCGGAGTGTGATGTTACCGACCGATCGCTAGTGCAGATTATTTTGGCATACCGGTTATTTTTACCCCGTTCGGGCATTACTTTATCTACACGAGAGCCTGCCTCTCTACGCGATCATTTAATTCATCTAGGAATAACAAAGATGTCAGCCGGGGTCACTACTGAGGTGGGCGGTCACACTAATGCAGGGGGAACTCCGCAATTCGAAATATCCGATAGCCGTAGTGTGCAGGAGATTACGAAAATGCTATATACGAAGGGTTTGCAGCCCATTTTTAAAGACTGGGATATCCTGACCGAATCAACAACGTAACGCTTGTATTATTATTAATCACTAATGGACCCCTGCGAGATTCATGCGGAGGTCCATTTTTTATTGTATAGAGGGTGTTTAGTTTCCGGCAGAGAGCTCATCGAGAGACATTTCGAAACTCGGTGCCATATGAGTCAGAAAATAATCCACTTCCTGCAGGTCAAGCCCACGAAGTTTTGCTGCTGTCTGCTCCTTCGCGGCGGCAAATTCTCGGTTTCCTGCAGCAACTTCCCATACGCATTTCAAATAAGCATCCAGCCGATCAGCGGCTTTCACATAGCTGTGCAGCAGAATGTCTTCCGAATCGGGAGGGCTGTCTTCCGGTCGTATAAGCTGAGTGTAGATGCTTTTCAGCTCTGATGGAATCATTCCAGTTAAGCGATCAGCCGCAACTTTCTCCATTTCCCGGAAGCTGGTGAGCAAGCGAGGATTGTTGTATTTTACCGGCGTGGCGATGTCACCTGTGAACACTTCGCTGGCATCATGGAACAGAGCTAGGGTTGCTGCTCGTTCTGCGTTTAGTGAACGTCCAAAATGAACATTACCGATGGAACAGAGCATATGTGTGAGCAATGCAACATGAAAAGAATGCTCAGCGACGTTCTCCGGTGCGGTGCTGCGCATCAAGCTCCAGCGCTGAATATACTGAAGACGATATAGATAGGCAGAAAAATGGTAGCTCAATTTTAAAGTAACCCCTTTCATGCGGTGCTAGGTATGATATTATTATACTAATTGTATCAAACTTTAGATAACCTGGAACTGCCGAGAGGAGCTTGAATGAAGATGCAGCATTTTGAAGACAGTATTTATAACCTTATCGTAGAAACTTCCACGAATTTGCCGGGAGATGTACGCCGGGCAGTTGCAAAAGGTCGCGCGCTGGAAGACAGGGCTACCCGGTCCGGTCTTGCTTTAACCACGATTGCGCAAAATATCGGAATGGCTGAGCAGCAAGTGTCTCCGATCTGTCAGGATACGGGAATGCCTACATTTATCATTCACACCCCTGTGGGAATCAATCAGATTGAGATGAAAAAAGATATTCATAATGCCATTGTACGAGCGACCAAGAATGGTAAACTTCGTCCCAATTCTGTAGATTCATTAACAGGTGAGAATAGCGGAGATAACTTGGGTGCAGGCACACCAGTCATTCATTTCGAACAATGGGAAGAGGATAAAATAGACGTTAGACTTATTCTGAAGGGTGGAGGCTGCGAGAATAAAAATATTCAATACAGTCTCCCGGCAGAATTAGAAGGACTCGGGAAAGCGGGCCGGGATCTGGACGGAATCCGTAAATGTATTTTACACGCGGTATATCAGGCGCAGGGACAAGGCTGCAGTGCCGGTTTTATTGGCGTGGGTATCGGCGGTGACCGTACGACTGGCTACGAGCTGGCTAAGAAGCAGCTGTTCCGCAAAGTGGAGGATGTTAATCCAATAGAAGACCTTAGTAAGCTGGAAGACTATATTATGGAAAATGCTAACAAGCTTGGAATTGGCACGATGGGCTTTGGTGGTGAAGTATCGCTGCTGGGCTGTAAGGTTGGCGTAATGAATCGTCTGCCAGCTAGCTTTTTCGTATCCGTTGCTTATAACTGTTGGGCCTTCCGCCGCCAAGGGGTGCTGGTTGATCCATCCACAGGCAATATAGAGGATTGGTTGTATGAGAGTGGTACAGGGATATCTGTAGATGATGAAGGGGCACATGAATCTGAAGCAGTAATTGCTGAGGGAGCTAACAGCCCAGCCTCTGAATCGCGGGAAGTACGTCTTACAACGCCGATAAGTGAAGAGGATATCCGTAGTCTGCGTGTTGGAGACGTGGTTATTTTATCCGGTGAAATGCATACAGGCCGTGATGCTTTGCACAAATATTTAATGGATCATGAGTCTCCGGTAGATCTGGAAGGGGCTGTGATTTATCATTGTGGTCCTGTGATGATGAAAGATGAGGAAGGCTGGCATGTAAAAGCTGCGGGCCCAACTACGAGCATTCGTGAAGAGCCTTATCAAGGCGATATTATCAAAAAATTTGGAATCCGTGCAGTCATCGGAAAAGGTGGTATGGGTCCAAAAACGTTAAAAGCGTTACAGGAGCACGGCGGGGTATACCTCAATGCGATTGGTGGAGCCGCCCAGTATTATGCAGAGTGCATTAAGAAGGTCAACGCTGTTGATTTTATGGAATTTGGTATTCCTGAGGCGATGTGGCATCTCGATGTGGAGGGTTTTGCAGCGATTGTGACGATGGATGCTCACGGCAACAGTCTGCATGCGGATGTGGAAAAAGATTCTGCAGCTAAATTGACTCAATTCAAGGAGCCAGTGTTTAAATAAATGGGGTTACAACCGGTGGATAAGTCATGAGGAGGGCAGATTCTCTGAATGGCTTTTCCATGGGTTTTAATCAAATTATAAGGATTTATATGTCCAGACTATAAATGATCTTTAAGGAACGCCGAAGGCGTTTTTACCTGTCTAAAGGAGGACAACGAATGGCACCACATTATATTAGAAATGGGTTTCTTAACGTTACGCCGTATTTTATTGCGGAAGATGCAGACCAATTGATAGATTTTGTTGTGCACTGCTTTGATGCCAAAATTATTGATATGCTGCGAAATGATGAGGGAAGGATTAGGCATGCCGAGGTCAGAATCGGTGATTCCATCATTGAGATATCCGAAGCGAATGAAAAGTATTCACCGGTACAGCTTGCCATTCATCTTTATGTAAGAAATGTTGATGAGACCTACCGCAAGTGCCTGGATGCCGGGGCTTCTATTATTGAAGAACCACTGGATAAATCCTATGGAGAAAGAGGAGCAGGGGTTAGAGACCGTCAGGGTAATCAGTGGTTTCTTGCCACCCGTACAGAATAAACTCATGTGTTTTTACAAAAGTAATACAAAGTAACAGTCCAGAGTTAATCAACTCGGGCTGTTATTTTTATATAATCTACTCTGGGGGGCTTATGTCACGGTCATAGTCGTACTGGTATTTTGAAGAAAATGAAGTTAGGATAAAAGATACAATGATAAAGGGAGAGGCAAATTTCAGATGAAACCGTTTCGCGCTCGTCTTACGTTTATACTTATGGCCTTAATCGGTATTTCCATGATTGGTACTGGATTTACGATGGCTCATCTGTTTAAGAGCTCCCATATAACTGCTCTGGAAGAGAATATGTCCCGGGAAATAAGCTTGCTCTCAGGCACACTGGAATTTGTTGATATGAATTCTTCGAATGCGATCCCGTATTACACTGAACAGGCGGAGCATATTTCTAAACTTTTAGATTCTCGGATAACGTTTATTACAAAGTCGGGTAAAGTAATTGGCGATTCTGAGAAAAACCCCTTGGAAATGGACAACCACTCCAATCGTGAAGAAGAGATAGGGGCTGCGAAAGAGGGAACTGGACGGGCAATCCGTTACAGCGAAACTCTAAAGCATGAGATGTTATATGTGGCTGGAAAGGTAACTTCTGATCAGGGATTTGACGGCTATATTCGGGTCTCAATGGGACTTGATGCTGTAACGCAAGGTCTTAAGCATGCTTGGATGATCATGGCTGCAGGTCTAATCATCTTGTTCTTGTCAGCAACTATTGTGAGCTATAAAGTAGCTTCAAGCATGACTTCCCCGCTGGAGCAAATCACAAGAGTCGCCCGGCGGATTACCGATCTGGATTATGATGCCAGAGTTCATTTGAAGCGTAAAGATGAAGTTGGACAGCTGGCTACAGCGATTAATGCGATGGCAGACAGTCTTCAAGACCAGCTTAAGACGATTCGTGATAATGAGGATCTGCTGCAAAGCGTGCTGGATAATATGACGGGCGGCATCATAATGATCAATGCGGAAGAAGAGATTGCGCTGCTTAATCGAGCTTCAGAGCGAATGCTTGATGTCAGTAACGGTGAAATGGCGGGTCATTCGTACAAAGAGTTAAAACGGCATTATGAGCTAACCCGTCTGCTTGAAGAAGGGGTGTTAAGCCGGGAGCCGATTCATGAAGAACGAAGTATTTATAACCCAAGAGAGCGAATTGTACGGATGGACGCGGTTCCGATGATCCAGGATGGTACGTACAGAGGTATGCTTTTCCTATTGCAAGAGGTTACGGAAATTCGCCGTTTGGAGCGGATGCGTAGTGAATTTGTAGCTAATGTATCGCATGAACTCAAGACTCCGGTTGCAGCGGTCAAAGGGTTTGCCGAGACCTTACTGGGTGGCGGAGTTAAAGATGAGAAGACGGCGAGATCCTTCCTGCAAATTATTTATGATGAGAACGAGCGTTTAAATCGCTTGATTGGAGATATTCTGGAATTATCTAAAATCGAATCTAAACGGGTGCAGCTCGATTGCTCACCGGTTCATATCATTGAATTCTTTGATTCCGTGCTGGGAACCATCAGTAAAGTCGCTGAGAAGAAAAACATTAGTCTTAATGTAGAGGTTCCTGAGGAGCTATTCATTGAGGCGGATGAGGATAAGCTGCGTCAAATCTTTATGAATCTGTTCTCTAATGCGATTAATTACACACATGAAGGCGGAAACGTAAAGGTCTACGTTAAGAGTCTACTGAAACCAGACGGCTCCGAAAATGTTCAATTTACTGTTAGCGATACAGGTATGGGGATTCCTAAAAAAGATCTGCCGCGTATTTTTGAACGTTTTTACCGGGTGGATAAGGCAAGATCCAGAAGCTCCGGCGGAACGGGATTGGGGCTGTCTATTGTGAAGCATTTGGTAGATATGCACCATGGAGTGATTTCAGTTGAAAGTGATTTGGGAATCGGCAGTTCCTTTGTGATTGAATTGCCTTTACTGCAGGAAGAAAAGACCGATTAGATTTTTGTAAATTCACTTTTTCAATTTTACACTAAGTTAACATTACGGTGATATGATGGTTTTGTTGCTGTTTTGTAAAAATCAAACTATATGGAAGACGGGGGAACCTATGGCTCAACGATTGCTTGTCATTGAAGACGAACCGACACTAGCCCGGCTGCTGTCCTATAACTTAACGCAGGAAGGTTACGAGGTGACGGTAGAGGATCATGGAACGGCAGGATATGATCGTGCGACGAGGGAACCTTTTGACTTGATCGTATTGGATCTGATGCTGCCAGGAATGAATGGCATTGACATCCTTGATAAATTGCGTGGACAAGGTATCCGCACACCTATTATCGTATTGACTGCTAAAAATGCTGAAGAAGATGTGGTTAGAGGGCTGAAATCCGGTGCTGATGATTATATAACCAAACCTTTTGGGGTATCCGAATTGCTTGCAAGAGTGAGCGCTGTATTGCGGCGGATTTCCGGTCTTGCTGAGGAGGCTCCACAAGAGACACCTATATCTGCTTCTACGATCATTCTGGGACAACTGGAAATCTATCCTGAGCGGTATGAAGTTTCCTTAGGTGGACATAGCATTAACCTGCGACCTAAAGAGTTCGAGGTATTGTTATATTTGGCTCGTAAACCAGGGGTAGTGCTGACAAGAGATGATCTTA
This sequence comes from Paenibacillus sp. FSL R10-2778, assembly GCF_038593035.1. Lineage (NCBI taxonomy): Bacteria > Bacillati > Bacillota > Bacilli > Caryophanales > Paenibacillaceae > Paenibacillus > Paenibacillus sp. FSL R10-2778. The sequence continues at coordinate 2,202,999 of NZ_CP151956.1, forward strand.
TGAACGCTGTATGGGGCTTTGATTATATTGGTGGACAGCGCACCGTTGATGTGCACGTAAGTTCACTTCGTAAAAAGCTTGAGCTAGATCCAGAATCCGTCCATATCGATTCCATTCGAGGTGTAGGTTATAAATTAGTTGTTAACAAAAAGAGAGCTCCGGTCATTTAGCATGACTGGAGTTTTCTTCTTTATCCCGTTCATAAACAAGATTCAGGTGAGATTATACGCCGAATTGTAGGGAATACTATCACGTGGACTAATTCATCTTCACCAATTTTACATTGCGTTAACATTTCTCTCCAACTGTATTTACATTAAAAGCTTATTATGGAGAACGAAGATGATGAGAAGGAGACGTAAATACTAATGAAATCCATCATTGACATAGAGAAACTTGATCTCTACTATGAGTCATTTCACGCACTGAAGAATGTGAATCTGCAAATTCCGGAGAAACAGGTTACTGCTTTTATTGGACCTTCCGGTTGCGGAAAATCCACTCTGTTGCGCACGCTGAATCGTATGAATGATATGATTCCTGGTACACGTATTGAAGGAACTGTAAACATCGGCGGCAAAAATATTTATAGTGACGAGGTAGAGGTAGAAAGCCTGCGTAAGCAGGTGGGCATGGTATTCCAACAGCCCAATCCTTTTCCAAAGTCGATTTACGACAATGTAGCTTATGGTCCTCGCCTGCACGGCATTCGTTCAAAGAGCGAACTGGATGAGATTGTAGAGCAAAGTCTGCGTCATTCCGCGCTGTGGGAGGAAGTTAAAGATTTTCTGAAAAAATCTGCCCTTAGCTTGTCCGGCGGACAGCAGCAACGGCTGTGTATCGCCCGAGCTTTGGCAGTACAGCCGGATATTCTGCTCATGGATGAGGCAACGTCTGCACTTGATCCTGTGTCTACGCTCAAGATAGAGGAGCTTGTACAGGAATTAAGAAGTAAGTATACAATCGTTATGGTTACTCATAACATGCATCAGGCGGCACGTGTATCTGGTCGAACCGTGTTTTTCTTGAATGGTGTAATTGTAGAGGCGGCGGATACAGAGGTGTTGTTCTCTACTCCTAAGGATTCCCGCACCGAAGATTATATTTCTGGACGTTTCGGCTGATACGGGCTACAAGGGCGCTCGTCCTTGGAAATGGCAAGCTGACCATACATTAATGAGGAGGATCGCTCTTACTATGATTCGCAGAAAAGAATTTGATAAAGATTTGGAAGAGCTGCGCAGTCTGCTGCAGCAGATGGGTGAACATGTAATAGATGCTCTTGGTGGAGCAATTGTTGCTTTACAGAATCTTGATACTGTGCGCGCTCAGGAAATCATTAAAGCAGATTTGCAGCTGAATGCCATGGAAGATAAAATCATGGAAATTGGCTCACGGCTAATTATTACACAGCAGCCTGTAGCAAAAGATTTGCGCCGCATTATCGTTGCTTTCAAAATATCTAGCGATTTGGAACGTATGGGTGACTTGGCTATTGATGTTGCGAAAGCAACTATGCGCATCCATGGACAGCAGCTGATCAAGCCGCTTGTAGACATTCCACGTATGGCGGAAATTGTGACGACCATGATTGATGAGGCTATCCAGTCTTATCTGGATGAGAACACGGATCTGGCTTATAGAATGGCACAAGATGATGATCAGGTCGATCAATTATATGGTTCGATGATCAATGAGCTATATAGTTATATGGTGGCAAAACCGGATTCTGTATCCCAAGCTATGTTATTAACGCTGGTAGGCCGTTATATTGAACGGATTGCCGATCATGCGACTAACATTGGTGAGAGTGTTGTTTATCTGGTCACAGGCAGCCGTCCGGACTTGAATCAGTAATTTGCACTTACACAGCTTTTGTTATATCTTTAGTTAAACAAGTAGCCGCCCTTTTAAAAGGGCGGCTACTTGTTGTATATCCTTAACATATCAGCTTATCCCACTGTTTAGGTTGGTAAAGCCGTTTCTACTTGTACAGGGCATATGGTAAGATGTAAGGAGTAAGCATGAAAAAGGCGAGGTGCACTATGGACAAGTTGATACTTATAGATGGAAACAATATTATTTACCGTGCTTTTTTTGCGATGCCCCCGCTGACGAATACAGCAGGGCAACAGACAAATGCGGTGTACGGATTTACAACGATGCTGCTTCGTTTAATCGAAGAACATAAACCGACACATATGATTGTCGCTTTCGATGCAGGGAAAGTTACTTTTCGGCATGAAGGTTATCAAGATTATAAGGGCGGCCGGCAAAAAACACCGCCGGAACTCTCCGAGCAGTTCCCTTTGTTGAAGGAATTGCTGACTAATTTAGGTGTACCGCAGTTTGAAATTGGCAATTATGAGGCTGATGATATTATTGGCACCATTTCACGCCAGGCGGATGAAGCGGGACGGCAGGTTATGATCGTGTCGGGAGACAAGGATATGTTGCAGCTGGCCTCTGAACATACGACCGTTGCCTTAATCCGCAAAGGGGTCACCGAAGTTGAGCTTTATGGGCCGGAACAAATCCGGGAGAAATATGACCTAACCCCTGAGCAGATCATTGATCTTAAAGGGCTGATGGGCGATGCAAGTGATAACATCCCGGGAGTACCCGGCGTAGGTGAGAAGACAGCTTTGAAGTTGCTGCATCAATTTGGATCAGTGGAAGGTGTCTTAGCTGGAACTGGTGAGCTAAAGGGCAAAATGAAAGAGAAACTGGAAACCCATGCGGAAGATGCGGTGATGAGTAAAAAATTAGCGACCATCTATCGTGAAGTACCGCTTGAGCATTCGTGGGAAGACATGGTCTTCAATGGAATTTCAGCGGATACAGCCGGACCAGCGCTTGCCAAGCTGGAATTTAAATCATTGTTGGAACGTTTGTCGCTTAGTGCTTATGCTCCTGTTACCGAGGGTGAGGAGAGTGCAACTGAAGTAGAAGCTGCGGCACTTGATATTACGATCGTAAGTGAAGAAGAACTTAAGGAGCTCAGTGAAGCCCTGGCTGGTATTTCGGCGCTGCATGTGGAATCGTATGGAGATAATCCGCATCGTGCCGAGGTAATCGGAATAGGATTGTCCTCTCTGGAGCGGCATTACTATGTGCCGTTTGAATTACTGCATAAACCGGCCGCTGCGAAGCTGCGTGATTGGCTAGGAGATGAAAAGGCTCCGAAAAGTGGATATGATCTTCACCGCGCTGATTTGGCTCTACACTGGCAGGGAATTGCTTTTGCAGGTGCAGCCCATGATGTGCAGCTGGCGGCTTATTTGCTTGATCCTACGGAGGCTAATCAGAATCTAAATGATCTCACTGCTAAATACGGCTTGCCGCGGCTCTCTCCTGATGAAGAGGTATTTGGTAAAGGTGCCAAATACAAAATCCCTGAGCTTGAAGTTTTAGGAAATCACGTTGCACGAAAGAGTGCAACGGTTCTTGGAATCGCACAGAAGCAACAGCAGGAGCTGGTGGAGACCGCAATGACAGGGCTATTCGAGGATCTGGAAATGCCTTTGTCACGGATTTTGGCGGATATGGAGAAACAGGGGATTGCAGTCAATGCTGGTGATCTTAAAGAGCTTGGAAAAGAATTCGAGGCGCAAATTTCTAAATTGGTCAGTGAAATATACGAGATTTGTGGCACTGAGTTTAATTTGAACTCACCAAAGCAGCTGGGTGAAATCTTGTTTGTAAAGCTAGGTCTGCCTGTCGTCAAGAAGACGAAGACGGGTTATTCCACGGATGCCGAGGTGCTTGAGAAACTGGCGCCATACCACGATGTGGTGCGTTTGATTCTGCAATATCGCACAATTGCAAAGCTGCAATCTACCTACGTAGAGGGGCTGCTTAAAGAAATTTCCCCGAACACAGGGAAGGTGCATACATTCTATCGGCAGACAATTGCCGCTACAGGACGGCTTAGCAGCCAATTCCCGAACTTGCAAAATATCCCGATTCGTCTAGAGGAAGGACGCAAAATCCGCAAGGTATTCGTTCCGTCCGAACCGGGCTGGTCCATCTTAGCAGCCGACTATTCGCAGATCGAACTGCGTGTGCTGGCACATATTTCCGGCGATGAGCGGATGAAGGAAGCCTTTCTGCATGATATGGATATTCACACGAAGACAGCGATGGATGTGTTCGGTGTGACCGCAGAACAGGTGGACAGTAATATGCGCCGTGCCGCAAAAGCCGTTAACTTTGGGATCGTCTACGGGATCAGTGATTACGGTCTCTCGCAGAATCTGAATATTCCGCGTAAGGAAGCCGCGCAATTTATTGAACAGTATTTTGAGGTTTATCAGGGTGTGCGCCGCTATATGGACGATATTGTAGTGGAGGCACGAAAGTATGGTTATGTGACCACATTGCTCGAACGTCGCCGTTATCTGCCGGAGATTAATGCGAAGAACTTTAATCTGCGCTCTTTTGCGGAGCGGACAGCAATGAATACACCTATACAGGGAACAGCAGCGGATATAATCAAGCTGGCGATGGTGCATATGGACAAGGCGTTATTTGATCGTGGGCTTAAGAGCCGTATGCTGCTTCAAGTGCACGATGAGCTTGTATTCGAGGTGCCAGAGGATGAAATGGAGCTTATGAAGACGCTTTTGCCGGAAGTAATGGGTGGAGCCCTAAAGTTATCTGTGCCGCTTAAGGCAGAGGTCAGCTTTGGAAGTAACTGGTACGAGGCGAAATAGACTCCCTTTAAGGTGTGCATATCAGCTATAATGTAGTTGAGGTGAAGACATCATGCCGGAATTACCGGAAGTAGAGACAGTCAAGAGAACACTTAATGAGTTAGTTAATGGAAAGCAGATAGAGAATGTAACCGTCCGGTTGGCGCGGATTATTCAGCGTCCGGATGATATTCAGGCTTTTGCCCACCTGCTGGCAGGTCATAGCATTGTAAAAGTTGAACGAAGAGGAAAGTTTTTGCGTATTGTGTTGGATGGTCTGGTGCTTGTGTCACATTTACGGATGGAGGGCCGTTACGGACTTTTTTCAAATGATGACCCACTGGACAAGCATACACATGTGATTTTTCATTTTACGGATGGAACTGAGCTGCGTTACACGGATGTTCGCCAATTCGGGACAATGCATCTTTTTCAGATGGGAGAAGATCTTCAGCTGCCGCCTTTAAATAAGCTGGGGCAGGAGCCGCTGGAGCCTTCTTTTACACCGGAGAGGTTTAAGCAGATCGTGTCCGGTAAAAGCACCAAAATTAAATCGCTGCTGCTTAATCAGGAATATATCGTCGGCATCGGCAATATTTATGTAGATGAGTCGTTGCACCGTGCGGGTATCCATCCTGAAGACAGCGCCAAAGCACTCACGGACAATCAATTGGACAAGCTGCATCATGCTATTGTAAGCACGCTGGCCGAAGCGGTTAACGCCGGAGGTTCATCTGTTAAGTCATATGTTAATGGCCAAGGTGAGAGCGGTACGTATCAGCAGCAGCTATTGATTTACGGTCGTAAAGATCAGCCGTGTAGTAACTGCGGAACGATGATTGAGAAGACGGTTGTAGGCGGTCGTGGCACGCATTATTGTCCAAATTGCCAGCGTCCGACTGTTCACTGAATTTGTTGAAATAATAAGGTTGGCACCCACTACTTGTCCCGCCCATATACTGTGTGAAGAATGCTTAATAGAGAACGGAAGCTGAAACGATAAAATTTCAGTTTTCCGGTTCTACACAGGAGGGATTGCGGGTGCTCAGCCCATTATTTTCACTGCTATTGCTAGCGTTTGCCTTGAGTTTGGATGGTTTTGGTGTAGGAATTACATATGGGCTGCGTAAAATGAAAATACCACTGCTCTCCGTTCTGATTATCTCGCTCTGTTCGGGGGTAGTTATCTGTGTATCGATGCAGGTTGGGGTTTTGCTTGCCAAGGTAGTGTCTCCGAATGCAGCTTCTATAGTTGGTGCGGTTATACTTGTGCTAATGGGATGCTGGTCGCTTGTTCAGATGCTGATGCAAAAAGAGAAAGATGCAGATGGCGGACGTAAAGCTGAAACGGTAGATAAGGGCTCATTTTCCGAGCAGGCTTGGGCAGAGGTAGCTGCTGATTCTGAAGCGGGTACAGAACCTGTTATGAATGATGAACCGTTGAAATCAGCTGTTTTTTCACTTGAGCTTCGCCGTTTGGGGATTGTAGTACAGATCTTGCGTACCCCGTCTTCTGCGGATATGGATGCCTCAGGAAGCATCTCTTCGATGGAAGCGATGATACTGGGGATTGCGCTCTCTCTGGATGCTTTTGGGGCTGGACTTGGCGCAGCGCTGCTTGGCTTCAATCCGATATGGACATCACTTACAATAGCTTTGTTTAGTGGTACATTTCTATTGCTGGGTATGAAGACTGGACTTAGATTTGCCGGGAACTACTGGATGAAGCATGCTGCCGCATTACCAGCGTTATTATTAATTGCAATGGGAATACTGAAGCTATTATGAGGTGAGTACATGATTATAGGCTTAACCGGAGGAATCGCATCCGGAAAAAGCACAGTGTCTGCACTGCTTGTGAACAAGGGAGCGAGGCTGGTTGATGCCGATGTGATCGCCAGAGAAGTTATGCTTCCCGGGCATGAAGTGTTGGCGGCTGCTGCTAAGCAATTCGGAAAAGAGATCCTTTTTCCGGATGGAACACTGAATAGGGCCAAATTAGGTGAAATCGTCTTTCAAGATCCTGTGGCCCTGCAAACCTTGAACAATTTGACGCATCCTGCTATCCGGCAGGAAATCAAAGACCGTATGTACAGCATGGAGCAGGAAGAGCCGAAGCGGCTTATTATTGTGGATATTCCGCTTCTTTTTGAATCAGGGCTTGAGACCCTGTTCCATGAGATTGTAGTAGTCTACGTTCCCCGTGAAATGCAAATTGCTCGATTAATGGAACGTAATAGGCTCTCTTTAGAAGAAGCAGAAGCGCGATTGAATGCACAGATGGATATTGAGCAGAAACGTAATAAAGCGGACTACATCATCGACAACAGTGGCGATCTTGCGTACACTGAGCAACAGGTTGCTGTGTTTTGGGACAGGCTGGGTTTATCATGAAATGGCTACGTAAAAAAAGAGTACTGCTTCTGCTATTTGTGGGTTTTACGGCAATATTGTTTCTGAGTACTAACTGGATGTCGTGGTTTTATCCCATCCATTTTAAAGATGAGATTCGCAAGCACAGCATCACTTATGAGATAGACCCGTTTCTTGTAACCGCGATTATTCGTGTAGAAACGAACTTTAAAACTGGACGAGAATCCAAAAAAGGCGCACTAGGGCTGATGCAGCTTATGCCGGATACCGCGAAGTGGGCGCTGGAAAAGGCCAAGCTTCCAAACGTATCTATGGAAGAACTCAAGCATGAGCCTTCGGCTAATATTGAACTGGGTACATGGTATCTTTCAACTTTATCCCGTCAGTTCGAAGGTAAACGTACAGCAATTATCGCAGCCTATAATGCTGGGCCCGGAAAAGTTCAACGCTGGTTGGACGAAGGGGTCTGGGATGGGACAGATGCAACCATTAAAGATATTCCCATTGGTGAAACCAGGCATTATGTACAGCGCGTTAATTATTACTATGATCAGTACACGGACATTTACAAAGAATTTTAATTTCTACCGTGTTATGTATAAAAAGAAGTATTAAACGACCTGTAGGTCGTTTAATACTTCTTCAAAAAGCTTATGTTGGTCAGGTTATTTGTATTGACCTGCCAGTTGTTGTTCTGCCAGGGTTACAAGACGTTTAGTGATGTAACCACCGATCGAACCATTTTCATAAGAAGTTTTATTGCCTTGGTAACCATCTGGGGAAAGCGTGATTCCTAGTTCTTGGGCAACTTCGTATTTAAGTTGTTCCAAGGCACCGCGGGAATTTGGAGCTACAAGGTTATTGGAGTTGTTGCTTTGGCTCATTGCTGTTCACCTCCTCTGTTGGTAACTGTATTATGTGCCGGACTTGCCATTATCATTACAAGAAAAAAACGGTGATTTCTGGAAATAATTAAAAAGCCGTTCAAAAGCCGGATTTATAACGTGCCGGGACCCATACCATTATGTAATAGGAAGTGATGAAGCTTATGAAATGCCCTTACTGCGATCACACAAATACTAAAGTGCTGGACTCGCGACCAGCGAATGAAAATAAGTCAATCCGTCGTAGGCGTGAATGTGAGCGTTGCAGCAAACGTTTCACTACTTTTGAAATGATTGAAGAAACGCCACTCATTGTAATTAAAAAAGACGGCAGCCGTGAGGAATTCAGTCGTGATAAAATACTCCGCGGTCTCATCCGTGCTTGTGAGAAACGGCCGGTTTCTGTGGAACGTCTAGAAAAGATCGTGTCCGAGGTTGAGAAATCTTTGCGCGGCATCGCCGTTGCGGAAGTGGAAAGCCAACAGATTGGTGAATTCGTGATGGAGCAGCTCTACCCAGTAGATGAAGTGGCTTACGTTCGTTTTGCGTCCGTATATCGCCAGTTCAAGGATATTAATATGTTCATGAAGGAACTCAAGGGGCTGCTATCCAAGAGTACGGGAGAATTAGAGGGATTATAGGGTTTTGTCCAGTTAGGGCGTTACAGCCAATCCTAGGGTCTGTTAGGAGTGCTTGTACTGGTTTGTTTCCTCTGAGTTTTGAGCGGGGAATTTGAGTGGAAAAATGAATTTTAAAAAAAGTGTTGACATAGAGGGCGATTTTTTATATTATATAGAAGTCGCCTACGACGCTTGAGTTTATCGGAACAACTCAATTACGACCAAACTAAAATTAAAAAATGTGTGATTACATACATCTGAAATTTCAGTTTGGGGCCATAGCTCAGCTGGGAGAGCGCATCGCTGGCAGCGTCCTCGGCAAAATCCCGCAAATTACTCCGTATTTTGTACGGTGACTGTAACGTTGACTGTGCGCTGACATGCGCAGATATACGCTCCAATAAAACGAAGATATGCGTAATACAATCGGCTCTTTTCCGTAATAATACGGGAGGGGTTTTTTAGTTTGAGCGGAGATAAACGTAAGGGTCGTGTAGTTAAGAATGAACGGACATCAGAGCGGTTACGCTATTCACTCGACTACTTATTCGATTACTATTACCAAGCGAAGAAGTCGGAGGGGCGCGCAGTTAACACGCTAAAGACTTACGAGCAGAACTATGGTTACTTCTGCGAGTTCTTGGATATGCGTGGGATAATAAAAGATATCCGCAACATTACCATTGAAACGGGCCGCGAGTACATTATCTGGCTCCGCGATGAGAAACCGAGATTTAGCGAGAAGTGCAACGTTCCAGAGTCGGCGCGGACAGTGGGTCTTTTGCCAAAGTCAATTAATACCCGAGTCAAGAATATGAAAACGATGTTTAAATTTTTGAAGGATGAGGATGTCATTGAGGCGGACCCGTTCGTCTATTTAAAAAATGTTCAAGATATCGGCCGGGACATTGACGTTCTTACGGCAGATGAGTTGAGTCGTCTCATACACGCGCCAAATCAGCGCAAATATAACGAGTTTAGGGATTACGTGGTGTTGAATTTATTAGTTGACGGAATGTTTCGCGTTGACGAGGCGCTATCTCTGAAAAAGACTGATGTTGACCTGACCGCCTGCTACGCTTCGTTACGCCGCGAAATTACGAAGTCTCGTAAGGCGCGCGTTGTTCCGATCACAAAACGGACGGCGAAGTTGTTACAGGATTTAATACGTGAGACTACGGAATTTGACAGCGAGTACATTTTCCTCAATAACTATGGCGATCGACTAGTCCCGAACCATTTCCGCCACCAGCTCAAGAAATACGCAGACAGAGCGGGCATAGAAAAGCGAGTCTATCCGCATTTACTGCGGCACTCAGGGGCTACGCTGTTCCTTGAGGAAGGGGGCGCGCAACATCATTTGCAGGTGATCCTCGGCCACGCAGACAGCCGAATGACTACGCACTATACGCACCTATCGAACAAGAACGTTAAAAAGAATCACGATGAGTTTTCGCCGATCAATGCTGTTATTAGTAAGGCGGAAAGGCCGCGTAAAACCAAACGTTAGCACGCAAATAAACAGCGCCAGTCTTATCGGAATCAATCCGTTAGGGCTGGCGCTTTTTTTTGTTATCGGAGACGTGACGGTCTTTATTAAGACAATAGTGGGGCTTACAATTTTACTAAAGCAATTACAACTCCAAGTATACCAAAAATGATCATTGCCGTGAGTTCAATAACCTTTAATATAATATCTAGCTGCTTTGTTGTCATCCAAAGGTCTCCTTTCAGAAAGACATAAAAAACACTCCCTGTTATGGAGAGTGTTGATTAATCTACTATTTGATTGAAAATCAGCCAGTAGACTACCAACACAAATCAAACCCATAAAGGGTTAATCAATGTGTAGGCAGGTCTCCTGGCTTCCGTAAGATCTCCTAGCGCCTTCCCGAGGGTTCGTTACCTCAGTAGCATATGCAAGGGGATGTGGTCCTTCTAAGTGAAGGCCGTCCGGTTACAGTGGCGGGACCGCAGCGGATTTTCACCGCACTTCCCTATTAAGCTCTAAATCCGATAAAGGATCAAAGCGCCTAAATCACTATATTTTGTTGTCGTAAGACCATCTTAATATGTAAAACTTTGTTAGTCAATGATTATTATTCGTAGGAAGCCAGTAGAGAGCATCACAATTCACAGCAAGCTAACATACACCGCATGATCTGCCTGCGTAAGCCTTTGAATTAGCGCGTCTAGCCCTTCGGGAGTATTAGCGCTAGGGTACGAAGGTAGAACGGCTAATTTGCGGTGATCTTAACACTATTCGGCGCTATCCTTTTCGGCGAGTGCGAAGTCTATCAACAGGCTGATATCCGTAATTTCTAGAGCATGTGCGATTTTCTCTAGCATTTCTAAATTAACTTCTTGGCGGTTAGGGTTGCACAGCTTAGATATCCTTGCTTGTGCTATTCCGGTAAGTCCTGACAGCTCTACTTGTGTGATTCCTCGTTCTTTTAATAGTTCTTTAATTTTAAGTTTAATTTTTAACATAGAAAAGCCCCCTTGACATATTATGACCCTAAGCGTATATTGTGAATATGACCATAAGCGTATATTAACAAACAAAGTATACTACCTATTTACAGAAAAATCCACAACTTTCTGCTTATTTGTTATGCGCAAAAAAGGAGGTAGGGAAAGGTGTATCGAGCCGGCCTACTAATCGAAGGAAGGTTATATGTAAGGACGCGTAGAGGGAATTTGATCGCATTACAATTATTAACTCAAATTTAAGGGGGACTATTTATGAAAAAGATTAAATTTGACGGTTGCGACACAATCGTGATTAAGGACAACTTGGTCGTTATTCTCGATATTGAGGCGGAGTGCACGATAATTACAAAGATCGACGGGGATAGTTGGACAGGAATCCACTTCGAAAGTCCGATCAGCGTTAAAGGGTTACATAAAATATATACCGCCGAAAATGAGTTAGATGTCTTAATTGCGGCATTGGAGGGGTAGCCGATGGATCGCGTAAAAGTAACGAAGTATATAAAGGACCTCGACGTTGTGGGAGTGACGTCAGCCGTAACGTTTGAAGCGCTATTAATCGGAAACTCAACCGCGATAACCGTCGATAACTTCTGCGATAAAACCTACGTAATGGCAGAGCGGATAGAAGAGATAAACGGAGAGTTACGCGTATGTGATGGCCCCGGAAGCCACCTCTACGCTATTAACTTGAACGGGACGTATACGGTGCGGGATATCGCGAGGATGTCCGCAGTTGATTATATGATGGCCTGTATCTAATCGTATATAGCGCCAAATATATACGGTAAGTATCATCCGGTCATCTGGCACCAACAGGCGACCGGGCCTTTGCGGGCTACGGGCAGGTCCGCGAGGGCAAATTCGAAGCGGAATATTTATTTTTAATGCAAAATGTTTACAAACGCTATATATTGGGTTATTTTTATTTAACAAAACGATATGTAGTATATACGGGCGCTACCGGAAGACGGATGCGTCCTTTTTATGCGCTAAAGGTGCGAGAAGGTGCGGAGCCTTTATAGATTAACGAGAATGACGCATGTACCAGTTTGTAGAATTAATGTCCCCATCTCTAGTATAGGCATTTTATTTTCCGCAGATGGTGCGGGAAGCCAAAGTCATTACGAATATATTCGTATAGTGGGTGCGAATCGCTTGAGGACGTCGGCGTTATCTATATGGCGTATGTACGGAATGCGATCGACCCACATTATATTAATTGAAAGTGGGCAAACCGATAGGCGAGCACGTAGAAATAGTTAGGGGGCGATGTGACAGCTTAAAGTAAGCTTAGAAAGCACTAACCCCCAAAGATACTTAAATAACCTCCAAACTTACTTGCGCACACCCCCCAATAAGTCTTGGTGTATTAAGAGTTACTAATAAGATTTATCTACTAAGACTTATATTTCGGCACCTGAAATAGAAAGAGCCTATTTCAGTTACCGGATATGCGTAGATAAATATATAGACAGGTTGGGGGATATATAGGGATTTAGTGCGCAAGAGAAAAAGAAAAACAAAAGGAACAGATTTACCCGCCCCCAAAATCGTTTAGGGGGTTTACTTCACTAAAGAGGAGGAAATGATTTGAGCCAAAAGCCCTTTCAAGCTACCACCTTCGTTCCGTCCGCCCGCGCCTTTCGTACCCTCTACGTCTATCTACCGGGGTTCACGAATAATCACGTTGCCCTTTATGACATTCTTTATCACTACTGGAACGCTTCCGAAGGCTACGCATGGCCGCCACATGCCCTGCTTCAAAAAGAAAGTGGACTTAGCGACCCTACCGTGAGCAGTTGTTTAAAGTTCTTGGAAAAGTACGGACTTATCCGAGTTTTAACTAATCCGTCCGGCCAAAACAAGACGTACGACTTATTCCCTCTGATTGAAGACGAGGCGTTCTTTTGGGCGAGGTTTCCGGAAGCCCTCGAAAACAAGCGGAAGCGTGACGCAGCGATTGACGCACGCGCCGCACGGCCTAACAGAGCGCAGAGACGCGCCAAAGCTGCACGAGAGGTCGCTCTACCCGTTGCCGCCGGAATGGAAGATCTTGCCCAATACCTTTAAGGAGGAAACCATTATGCAAAGCACCGCACACAAGCTGCCCGAGAATCAACGTACACAACTGACCGTGATCACGCCGTATCCTCGCGTAAATGACTTCTCCGCTGTACAAGAGCCGTCCGGTTCCGCCAGTGACGCCTTCCCGAATCGGAAGCGCACGGATTTCCGCAGATACGCAGACCAACCGCTTAAACTCCGTATTCGTTCGGCGGGCCGAATGGCTGCGGCTATTCTAGGGTATCACCACTCGCAGCATGTCGGAGGAGACGGCCGCTTCCTTACGGGTACGGAAAAGCAGCGCCTTGAACGGATGGCTGACTACATGCTCGCGGAGGATCACGCACTCGGCCTAACTATTCTACGCGATCCATACGACAAGCCTCGCGACGTTGACGTTATCATTCCGCCGGGCGAGGGTGCCCTGGCTTTTATGGAAGAACGCGGACTTAGCATTTACTGCCTGGCTGACGCGGAAGCGGTAGCGGACGGCATACGGGTTAAGGTCTGCCGAACGTGCGAGTATCCGTTTGAAGATCGCAGCCCCGGGCGGAACAAGCGAGATTGCGGGGATAGTTGCCGTACGTTCGCGAAGAAACTGTCCGCGAGGCGTGGGCGTTACGGATCGGAGGAATTGATAGGCGAGCGTAGCCGGATGCACCTACCTTATCCGTTCTACAATCCGCAAGAAATGTACGAAATTGAGAATCGTTCGGAGCGCGCTTACGGAGGATATGAAAAGCTTAGCGGGATAGATGCGGCCAAGAAGCGCAAAGAGACACACGGTAAAAAGAATACGGTTCAACTCGTAGATAAAAAGGGAACGGAGGATAACGGATACCTCGACGGGCGGTACGGATGGCAGAGTGATCGGAACGCGTGGAAGGGAAAAACGTCGCCTATATGGTGGGGTCCGGTTGTGTCGTATAACCTGCGTGACCAAGCGTTGACGGAGAGTTTCGTAGACTGCGAATCCTCGTACACTGTCCACATCTCCGCCTAAGAAGGGAGAGGTACACAGTCCCAACTATTCTATTTATTACGTTTGCGTTATCTCTAATAGATTAAGGGGGTTTGTGATATGGACGGAGAGGGTGTCCGTGGTATTCGGATAATGGCCGGCATGACGCAGGCTGCTTTCGCTGATACGTTGGGCGTTAGTCAGGCGCTTGTGTCTGATGTGGAGTGCGGTCGTCGTGCGGTGTCACGAGATTTACGGATAAAAATCGCGCAGGTGTTCGGAACAGGCGACGACGTAATGACGGCTATTCAACGTGCGAAGGAATCCGGTAAGTTAGCGCTCTAGGGCGCTTTTTATTTTGACAAATTACTTTATCGCTTTTAAGCGCGAAAGGGAGATGCAATATGCACATTGTCCACGAATTGAATATCGAAGGTGAAACGGTGAACGAATGCGTCAGCGTATACGATTCGGCCGCGTCAGTTAAGCCGCGCGAGTCATTTCCGCGTTCATATCCGGTGAATCTCTTGCGCGATCCGTTCCAATCCGCAGCGGAATCGTTATCTATTGGCGCAGCAAGGGCGCAGAAACTCGATAAGAATGCGCGCTTAACCTTCTCGTCCAACGTACCGAAGGTCGCGGAGATGTTTGCGGAGGAGTGGGCGCAAGGATGAGTGAACGCCATGAGGATGCGCGGCTTTACTGTTCGTATTATAGACGGGACAGCACCTGCGCGCTGCTGCACGGCATGTCGAAAACGGATAAGCGATGCAAGGTAATGCGCGGAGAGGATTCGATACCATGTCGATATCTAAATAATTTCGTAGCTAGACGATAAGGAGCGATGAACCGTGCGTAATAACGTAGTAATAGTAGACATAACGCCGATCGGTCATAACCGGATCGTGACATTAGCGAACACACAGACGGGACAGCGCCGGACTCTACTTTACGGAGATAGCGTGACTGAACGCTCAATACGGTGGCGAGCGCCTAGTCTTTGGAAGACGGCACGGCCAATAAAAGCATAGGGAGGGGTCGTCATATGTCGCCTTTATTAATCGCGGAGTACCTGCCATTCGAGGGTATTACGCTTTTTTGCGTTGATATCTACGGAGAGGATGGCCAACTTATACAGCCGTTTGTGCTCGCGATATCAGACCCAAGCCTCTGTATATGTGCTATGCGGGACTTTGCGGAAGAACGCCATATTGACACATTCGACGTATGGACGTCTGACCGTACGTTATTCGGCGCGTGCATAGGTGAGCCTGGAATAACCGTATTCGCTAAGCATCCGAGCGATACAGTTACGGCTGCGCGCCGCCACGTCGAGAGTGATCCGGATATATTTCGTGAGATGTACGTGCCGCCGCTGGAGTCCGTCGAAGAGGAAGCGCCGAAGTTACCGCCGTTACCGAAATGGCGCGCGTGGATAGTTGAACAAATTAGAAAGCTGTTAACCAAAATTGAGAGGGCGGATAAGTATGAAATTTACTAAAATTGATGATTTTCAAAGAGAGCAGGATGCAGTATCAGGCAAGCGGGCGGGCATCCAGCAAGCAAGGGACTCAGCATTCGAAAAAGTCCAGGCACTCAAGGCGGAGTACTCCGCAACTATGACGCGTTCGTTTGAAACTGGCGCGGATGTTACGGCTAAGCTTGACAGTTTAAGCGATCAACTCTCGGCAGCAGAGAAGGAATTTCGCCGTAAGGATCTCGCAGTTACAATGAGCGCCGGAGCTAAAGGGAAGATGCCGCCGGACGAGGTTATGCTTGCATGGAATACGGAGTATATGCCGAAATACCGCGCGGAAGTGTTCGACCCGTTGGCCGCTGCGCTTGTAAAGGCTCGAGATGAATATTACCAAGCCTATGCTGCGTGTGCCGCGTCTGTTCAAGCGCTCGATAATGAACGGCAGAGCGTTATTTATACGCTTGATCCTAATTACGGATTAAGTAATCGTTACATTTATAAGCTGAATGGACCGGATTTTTTCAGTAAGACGGCGCGCTACGTTATCAAGTCGGAGGATATTCAAAAGCTCGCAAGCGGTGAAAAGCCGGATAACGCGGGTCTGAAAGGCGGTGCGTAAGTATGAAATTTTCTAAACTTCGCGAGATGGAAAAGCTCTCCAAAGGATACCCGCTGAAAATGGGCCAGTACGTAGCGGCAAAGCGTGAGTACGACGAAACAGTCGCGGTCATGTTTACGAAAGATTTGCGTTCCAATTCGTCGGCAGCCCAAATGAGGGATACGTTAAGGACGCGGAAGCCCATGCAGCCCAAACCGGAGACGCTGACGACATTGCCCGCGCAGCTATTCTGCGCGATCGCTACGAAGCTTACGAGGAAGATAAGACAGCACATACGGATTTACGTACGACAAAGGACCGCCTGCGTGATAAGTTGCAGAGAGGCGAGGCGATGACACCTAGTGATGTACGAAACGCATGGAGGGTCGCGAAGCTTAACTCGACGGTTGCGAACGTTGCATTGTTCTCCCAGGTTAAGTATGAACAGCAAAATCCGTCAGAACGACCGCCGGCGCCCGAAGTCGTAAAGGTAACGGTTGAGGACGTGGAGGCAGCGAGGGCAGCGGCACAAGCCAATCCGTCCGCACAAAACATCGCTCGATTTTCAACTGCGAAACGTGAGTATGCCGCACAAACGGAAGTAGGAGATGCCGAATAATGAAATACTCACTATATATTGCTGCCGCTGCTGATGATAAGCGCGCGGCTTATTCGTACGTTCTTGTTAACTACACAGGAATTATCGCAAAGGGGACGTACTTAACGGTCGGAGAACGCCGTTTTGATGATTCCTTTTGCGGACATGTCGCCTTGCAGCGCTCACTACGGGAAGCAGCACGGCAGGATGGCGTATTAGACGTTACCGTCGTACTTGATGCGGGAGGCTTACAAGAGGTCGGACTTGAGCTTATGGACGTAAGCCCGCCGCTATATCCTGCGTTGTGGAGAAATACGAAACGCGTTATGCAGCGCTTTAGTGAATGCACGCTTGCCGCTATGAAAAAGGACGACGAAATGACGCGAGAAGAGGCTTCGGTATTTGACGAATGTCTTGACGGGCTCGAACAATCGCGTACGTTCGGCGGCCGCCTACGGTTAATTCGGGATTGTCTGCTAGGAAAAAACAACATAATCAGATAGGGGATATGAAATGAAATTACCAGTTAAAGTACAAACGGCAGTCGATGCCTATAAAGATGCGACAGGAAAAGCTCAAGGTCTATCCACTACGCATAGCCAGCGTGCAGAGGAACTGCGGTCGGAGATCGCGGTTAAACGGGCGAAGCTAGACGCTGCGACTGACGCCTCACTAATGGACCCGACGCCCCAGAACGTTGAGAAAGAGAATGCACTACAACGCGAAATCGCCATGCTTACGATGGAAATGTCCGCAGCAGAAGAGCGGTCATTGCGTGTATTCGGAAGATCCTCGGCACAAATGGAAGTGCTAGCGAGGACAGCCGTAGAAACTGCGCGTGTTGAAGCTACCACCTACCATCAAGAACATTACGATAAGAAAATGAGCGCCGTTGAGGAAGCGAAATACGCGTATCTAAAGGCGCTAGTTGATGTTCATACGTTAGGTGAAGAAACTCGGGGGATTTTCCTAACGGCCGCTCAAGAAACGAATCCCCGTTTAGCGGAAGCCGGATATTCTGGACAGATTAGTGGACCGCATATCCCCGAACCGACGCTACATTACCGATCGGGCGTACAAGTCCACGGTATTTCTGAGCCGGAGATTACTCGCGCTTTAAAGTACGGGAAGATCCGGAAGGGTGACGTAGCCCCAGGGCGTGAAATCGAATAACGAAAATATCAACGAGAGCCGGCGCTTAATTGCGTCGGTTCTTTAATTTATAAGGGGGAACGTTAATGGACGAATTGTATCGAATTAGCCTCGCGGCGATCATCGGACAAGCGGAGCGTATCGCGCAAATTAAGGACGCAGAAGGAACGGACGAGGAGAAGCACGAAGCACTCCGGTACTCTATGCGCGGCATACTATTCGCGTTACAGAATATCGGCGTGATTCCGGAAACACTAGACGTAGAGGAAGACATCGCGCTTGACTTGTTAACGCCGATTCTGGCGGAGGTGTTGCGTTAATGACAACTGGTGGAACTAATGTAGGCGAGATACGCGCACGGATTACGCTAGAAATGGCGGAGTTTAGGCGTCAGATGGACGAAGCACGCCGCCGCATTCAAGACCTTGAACGGGACGGCCGTAGAAGTGCAGACGGTATGCGCGATCTATCCTCCGCAATGGCTGGAATCGGTGCTGGCGCTGGACTTGCGAAACTCGTGTCCGAGATGAAGCAAGCGGTCGACGCAGCTACGAAGCTATACAACGCGTTCCAAGGTTTAAACGCGGTTGCTAAGGGATTCGGTATACAGACGAAAGACGCGCAACAGGCCGCGCAGGACTTAGCAAAACGCGGATTCTTGTCTCTCACTGAATCGGTATTGGCGTATAAAACCGCTATGTCGACGGGGTTAGGGTTGGAGGAATCGACGAAGCTTATCAACTCGCTTGCAGATTCCGCAGCGTATAACCGTCAATCCTTCTACACAATGGGTGGCGCAATTCAAGCCTCATTGGACGGGATTAAGAACGGTAACTCAACACTTTCAGATGCGGTAGGCGTTACGAAGAACCTATCCGTGATGCAAGCAGAGTACGCGAGGACGATCGGAACGACAGCGGGTAAATTGTCAGACAGCCAGAAGATTCAGGCCGCGTACAACGGGTTTGTTAATGAAGGCGCGATATTCACCGGAAATGCGGACCAAGCAATGCAAGATTTCACCGGCACACAAGCGCGGTTCACTGCTGCGACTGATGAAGCTACAGTAGCTTTCGGACAAGCATTTACGCCGCTGTTTAAAACCGTACTCGAAACGCTGACGCCGACAATCATTGCGCTGGCTGAATTCACAACCGAGAATAAAGCGCTTGTATCCGCTGCCGCTGCGAGTTCGGTCGGCGTATTAGGGCTCGTTGCAATTCTCGCGACAGTACCGCCGGTGCTTAAGCTTATTGCTACCGGTTTAAAGGCTATGAAGGTGGCGGCCGGACCTATCGGCTGGATTACGCTAGCCGTCGGAGCATTAGCGGGAGGTTTCGCCTACCTAAAGACTGCGCAATCAGAAGCCGCTAATGCTACGAAGGAACTTGCGAAGGCTCAGTCCGATCTTAACGCGGTATTAAATAAGCGGGATATTGATCGCACGTCTGCGGATGTTGAAGAGTTGAAGGCGAAAACGGAGGAGCTAACGCCTGTCCTCGCGGAACGCGCGCGGCTACAAGAGCGGTTAAACGAGCTTCAAGCGGCCCAAAAGGCAGGAACAGCACTTCCGGAAATGTATACGGAACTTCCCGATATTATCGATGCAATCAGCATACTCGACGATAAGCTCGAAGATCTCGGTTACACTGGCGTAGAGAATGCGACGCAGAAGCTCGGAGAAATGAACGCGGTCATAGATAAAGGTGTTATCGCGCTATCCGCTCAGGATAAAGCGGAGTATGCCGCGCTCGCTACGAAGAAACAGACGCTAAAGGAAATGTCCGCAATGGCTGCAGAGTTTAAAACGCTCAACTCTGCGCAGGAGCTCGACGCATCGCAGAAAAGCCGCCTCGTTGATATTACGCAGAAGTTAGTCGAGCAGTATCCGGAATTGAACGCTCAGCAGGGCGAGGATGGAAGAATTCGCGCTAGTAACATCGATGTAATTATCGACCAGATTGCGACGGATAAGCGTTTCACGGACATGGCCGCCGATAACAGCGTAGCGCGTATACGTAATTCCGCTAAAGAAAGTGAAGCGGTAGCAAAATCAATACAGACGCAAATTGATAACTACACGCGGCTAATAAAGGCTATGGCAGCCGTATCCGGGACAAAGGCAGGAACTTTTGAGGAAGATATGGCGGCAAAGGCGGAGGCTGACAAGCGCAAAAAATCGGGCAACGTTATGGACATCGTGACTAATGGCGCGCTGGAGATGATGGTGGGGTCCGGAGCATCTAAAGAACTTGAAAAGCAACGAGACGACGCGCTTAAAGAGCAGCAGAAGTATTCCGACGCAGCTCGTGATCTCGAAAAGCTGGCCGCCGAGGTTGAAACGGGAACCCAAACGTTCACGAAGGATATCATCGCCCCAGATGCCCCGAAAGCGGCGAAGGAGAAGAAGGAAAAGGCGGGTAAAACTCCGGCTGAACTCGCTGCTGAGCTACGCGAGAAGTTATACAACGCTGACCTAAAGACCGTCCAGTTCCAAGCGGATTTCTACGATATGACGGCGGATCAACAGATAGCGAAATACGATGCGCTTAAGAAGAAACACGCTACCTTTTTAAAGGAATCCGTAGACGATGCGCGGACTTTAGCTCTCCAGCTTAAGCGGCTCGGTGAGGACAGCGCTCAGTCACGATATGAATTCTCGACGACCGCGATCGAACAGGAAACACGTCGTATGGAAGACGCAGGCAAGACGGAACGCGAGATCGCTAACCAAAA
Organism: Paenibacillus sp. FSL R10-2778; assembly: GCF_038593035.1. NCBI lineage: Bacteria > Bacillati > Bacillota > Bacilli > Caryophanales > Paenibacillaceae > Paenibacillus > Paenibacillus sp. FSL R10-2778. The sequence continues at coordinate 2,223,652 of NZ_CP151956.1, forward strand.
GCTGTACCTGTGGCAAAACGTTCGTGGACGCTACGAAAAGGATTCCGAGTACTACAAGCAGGCGGATGAGCACGCACGTCAAGCCCGTAAGGACCTCGCGTCAGCTACGGTAAAAGAGACGAAGGATACCTATGATAAACGTGTGGATTTAATCGCGAAAGAAGTACGTAGGCTCGAAGACTCAGGCGCGGCGGAGGCGGATATCACTTCGTACAAAATCGAAGCCTGGACGAAGCTGCGCGCGAAGTATAGTTCGGATACTACGTTCTATGCGCAAGCAGATGAACAACTCTACCAATCGCGGAAGACACTTGTTACGAAGACGATAGACTTAGCGGATAAGTTAGTAGACGCGGAGAAAAAGCGCATTGATTCCGCTAAGAAAACGGAGCTCGCAGCGATTGAGGAACGCAAAAACGCATACGTTAGCGCACAGGATGCGAAGATTCAAGCGATCGAGGATCTCCTGGCGGCTGAAACGCAGGCTAATACAGACGTAGATTACGGTACGGCTCTGGCGGAGAAGAACAAACGTATTGCGGAGTTAGCTTCGGCAGTTGGTCCGGAGGGGATTGCTGAACGCGAGAAGACGATCGAGGAACGAGATAAGATGATTCTCGACCATGACCGCGACCTCCGTAAACGTGAACTGGAATCGCAGAAGACGGCGCTCCAAAAGGACAAGGAAACGCAGCTCACAGCGTATGAATCCGAAAAGAGCGCAGCCGAAGCGCAGTACGATGCGTTAAAAGCTGCATTCGATGCGTATAGTGGCGATATTAAAACGATCGAGGACGGAATTGCTGCATATCGCGTTAGTTCTAGCGGCTCGGCTAATACGCAGATTCTTGCGGAGCTCGATACGTTCGTAGCGCAATATAACGCGAAGATGGCGGCAGTAGCACAAGCGCAGGCAGCCTCGCAGAAGGACGCCGACCTCCAAGAATACAACAGCAACAAAGACGCGTTCACATCGGCTAAGGCTCGCGGAGATAAGGAGGAAATGGCGCGTTTAGCAGCGCGTAATGAATCCCTACGCAAGTTGTATGGAGTGACGTCCGACACTGGCGAGAAGCTGCAGCATTTTAGCGAGGGAGGAATCGTTAAGGGCGCACCTGGCGCGGCTGTACCAATTATCGCCCACTCAAACGAGTTAGTGCTCAACTCCGCCCAACAATCAGCGCTGTTTGATATGGTTGCGCGTCCGCGTATTAGTCCAGCTGCTCCGGTAGCTCCGACTTATATCACGCAGAATATCGACATGGGCGCGGAGAATGTTACGCTGACTGACCGTGCCGACGTAGGTATGTATTATGACGAGAAGGTGCGCGCTGCTTTAAGAATGCAGAACACAGGAGGGAAAATAACTGAATGAACCATTTAACGGTACATGACAAAAATAGAAGGCTCGTCGGACATTTAAGCTCTGCGTATGATGTTACGCGGCTCCGACGTATTAACTCAGACGATGCACTTACGTTCCTCGTCCCGATGACTTCCGTAGACTATATTGACAACATACAAGTTAAAGGCCACGTAATGGACGAACGCGGTCAATATTACGTAATTAACTCGCGTAAACGAATCCGTGACGACCGTAAGTTAACCGCGCAGATATCCTGCCAGCACGTTATGTTCAAGCTCGGAGATGTACGGATGCCTTACGATTCATATATCCGAGAAGCTTACGGCGTACACATTTCGCACCTATTAGATAAGATTAAGGAGGCCTCTCGGGGTCTCTTTTCTTTTGTCGTACATGATACGTTCGACCTTTTCGATGTAAAGGATTGGGGCCGAGGAACAGCGCTCCAAGCATTGAATGATACGGTGAGTTTGTACGGCGTTGAAATTGAACCGGACAATTACGTTATCCATGTTCGGAAGAAAATCGGCGATGCTAATTCCGCCCTACAATACCGCATCGGCAGGAATATCGTATCTTCAGAGTTTCAAGACGACGGTTCTGCGCTTGTTACTCGTATGTTTGCAACAATGAAGGACGATCGGACATGGATCGGTCAACCCGCGTCGATACTTACAGCGGAGGAAAGAGCTCGCTTAGAGTCGATACCTGGCGCTATAGTTGACGGGCTTTTACGAGTCAATTACCTCGTATCGCAATATGCGCCAGTATGGGCGAGCGATGGCCTTCCATATCTAGACGGGGAGATTACGGAACAGAACATAACAGACCCGCTTGAATTACTGACGAAGACTCGCGCATCCCTTGCGAAGATGGAGCAGCCGGTACTTGAGCTTTCGCTACAGGCAGCCGACTTGTACAAGATCGACGCAAATGAACTACGTCCCGGCCTAGGCGACACGGTTACTTGTGTTGATCCGGATATGGGGCTTACACACGTAACTGCGCGCATTATTGAGCTAACGGAATTCCCGTTCGCTAAAGACAAACACGCTCAAATTACGATCGCTAACGTCATGCGACGGGACAGCGCGCAGATCATGGCGGACTTAAATAAGGCGAAACAGGTCATTAACGACGTGACGAGCGGCGGTCGTATCCGCGCAGACGCATTCGAAGAGTTCGCGCGCCTTGCCGTTATCGACGTTAACGCGAGTAAGACGGAAATCAAGTACGATGAGCGCGGTATTATCCTGCAAAGTAAGGCGAATGCGAACGATCTCGTAGCGCTGACCTCAAACGGGATCATCGTATCAACTGACGGAGGTACAACGGCGCGAACGGCTATTACCGCGGCCGGAATCGCAGCGGAACAGGTTATCGGACAATTCGGTAACTTCGTGTCTATGTTGATCGGACAAGGCAATAACGTTGTTCAGATAAATCCGCACGGGATCGCGGCAGGACACGCCGCTTTCGAGAGTGCTCCGTTCCGTGCGTATATGAACGGCCACATAGTTGCTCGCGACATCGAACTAACCGGACGTATAGATAACAGCGAAATGTATTCGTCTGTCATTAACGCGGGGACGATTAACGGGGCGACGATTAACGGCGGAAGCATTAACGCGGGAACGGACATAAACGTTACAAGAGACGCTCGGATCGGAAATAATTTGTTTCTCGGGTTGACTGGTGCGGTGAATGACCGACGGATTGAGTTCGTTAAGGGTGGCGGATACGAGGCTTATATGGGGTTTACGAACAGTACAAGTCAACTTACAGTACGAGCGGGTAACGACCTTCGATTATCTAGCGGACTTTATATGACGTTAGAGGGAATGGTGATAACGCTTAATGGCGATAGCTACGTCGGATCAAGTACGCCGGGCAACCGTATCGTAACCGCCTCAGAACTTGACGATCTATGGGATGCAATCAACAGTAAAGCGAATATCTCACACAGTCACACCCTTACGTTGGCGAATCATAACCATGGTAGTACAACGCTCGTTCCATCGGGCGGCGGGACGTTCACAGTCTCTTAAATTATCTTTCATGTTGCGAATCTCTTGGGTATACTTGGAAGAACACTATACTTAGGGGGTTCGTACATATGAAGAAGAAAATAGTAGGGATAGTAGCGGCGGCGTTGTTACTTGGTGGTTCAATAGGATTCGCAGCGAGCTCGTCGTTAATCGGCGCTAAAGTTACCGGACTGTATACGATAAAGCAAGACGGAAAGAAGATTGCGGACGCTGCTATTATAAACGGATCAGCTTACGTACCAGTGCGCACAATGTCCGAAGCGACCGGAACGGGGCTGACGGTAGAAGGGAAGACGATAATATTGGAGAATAAGGAAACGGAGAAGCCAGCCGCAATACCCGAGACTGATACAACGGTTGAAAAGCCGAAAGAAACGACAAAGGCAAGCGCTAACGCTGATAAACTCCGGGAAAGATTAGCATCGGCAGAATCCCGCGTTCAAGTTCTCAAAGAAGCGATCCAACAGGCGGAAACTACTGTGGCCGACCTAACAAGCGCAGCAGACCAAGAGGCTCGCAAAAACTATATCGCTGATTTGAATAAACGCGTTGAGTTTACCGAAACAGAAATCGCGCAGCTTAAGGCGCAGCTCGGCGAATAAATATACGCTAGTTCAGCGTGAACCATACTACGGCCGCCTCCGGGTGGTCTTATTTGCTTACGGAAGTACTTTAGACACAAAGATAGCGCCTCCCCTTATATTAAGAGACAGCGCTATTAGGGCAGTAAGTACCGAGAACAGTTGAAATAATAAGGTTCGGGATAAGCCGCCAGTTATGTAATCTAAAAAGGAAGATCCATGTGCTCTAATTCCGACAAAATAGCGTCTCTAATGAACTTTTCTAAATCCAGATTAGGGTTTTTGTGAATACTTGCTAATATAGTCGCTTTATGCAAATTAACAACGTATCCTGCAATCTCTAGTCTGTATATATCAGTATTAGGAGTAAGTCTGAGAACATCTTTGTAGTTTGTCACCAGAGTGCTATTGTTGAACAACTCATTCATAGCGTTGATTATTGCCGGATGAACAGCGGCCTCTCTTTCTTGTTTAAGTCTTTTGTTTTTAGCTGCTTCTTCTTTATCAGAATCGTGCTTTTGAACGATTTCCTCAACCTTACTTACGAATTCACTCATACATCTACACCTCCAGTAATGATAGTTAAATTATACCATATGTATAAACTAAAAGGAGGACGAAGTTTTTGAAGAAATTATCCGAATCCGCTGCTCATACACATACCGTGCCTTTGTGCGGTCTATTTCTATTACCGAAGGGGATAGAATGACGTATAAGAAGCGTAAGAAGCGCGCACGTCCACCGCTGGACGAACGGCATTATATAGCGATAGAGTTACTTACGACAGTGCCTACGCCTAACCTCGACGATATAGCGCGGGCCTGTACGATAGATAGGCGTACACTATACCGCTGGCGCTTACGTAAGGACTTCGATAAGGAGATGCGTAGGAAGATGGAAGCGCGGCGTCCACGTATAAAGCGCAGACCGTTGCCTACGACCGTTGACGGAATCGAGCGCCTGTTTATAGATTGCGGATTCATGTAGAGTACGAAATTCGCGCGTGTAACCTTGCGTCGGATTGATTCACAACGAAACGGAAGATAACGTAATCGCGCGTAAACGTAAGCGTGACGGAGATAAGCGGGGATTATACGTAGGATATAACGGGACATAAAGCGTCCCGATTCTATACGTTAAGACGTTATTTCGTACGCGTGGGGGTTGCGGAAACCTTCGGATTATTTCGACTTTTCGCGACTATAGCGCGTTTCACCTGCACGGGGCTCCGGACGGACGGCCCCTCTGAAATTTTCGGGGGTCGCGTAAATCCGGTTCACTCCGCTGCATAAACGCATGTATATACGCAATCGGACTCCGTGTATAAATTGCCAGCGCTAGGAACGTGATAACTGCGCCATTCCTTACGGTTACGCGGTTTGCGGAGTCCGACCACTGGAAATGTATATGCAGCGTATAGGGTGCGTTTATGCAACGGATGGACAAACGTAGGCGGGGCGCGGGTTTGCGGCGATTTAGCGGAGCGGTTAGCAATCAGCGATGCGCTACGGAAAATGTATACCATATACATTACGATTATCCTACGCTTCACCGCGCTAAAATTACCCCAACGGCCTACTTAAAGTAAGCGACATCAGGACGCCGCAAAATCCGCAAATCATTTTTTAACTCGGGGTGTAACATCCGTTAAGGCTACGCTTTTTACGTTAAGCAGCGATGCGCTGAGCGCATATCCGTCTAGGAGACGTACGTGAACGAAGAACGGCGCTACATCAACGTTTCTCAGCAGCATAAAAATAAAATCGCAGATATACGCAAAAAAGACTTGCAGCGATGCGCTCCCGTGTGGTATATTAATTGAGCGGAAAGAAAACGAGCGGATTTGCAGGACGCTAGAAACCGTTGGTACGAGCGGGTTGTACGTTGACTGACCGTCGACTTGACGGAGTAATTCGCGGGGCCATAGCTCAGCTGGGAGAGCGCATCGCTGGCAGCGATGAGGTCAGGGGTTCGATCCCCCTTGGCTCCACCAAACATCATATGGACTCTTAGCTCAGTTGGTAGAGCAGTAGACTCTTAATCTATTTGTCCAGGGTTCGAGCCCCTGAGAGTCCATCCTAAAGAAACGGCAGAAATGCCGTTTCTTTGTTGTTTGGGGAAGAGTGACTTTTTATTTGGTTTTGATCGTGGTATAGTTTGGGTAGATAAAACGTACAATGCAAAGAGAGTCGTGCGGAAACACGACTCCCAGTGCAATAGCCGCTTTTAAGGGCGGCGGCTTCGGAAGTTTAGTCAGGAAATAGACCGCATTCCTTTGCGAGAGGGCGGTCTATTTCTTTTTGAGGTAGTTGAGCAATGCAATAATGAACATGCCGAACATGAACATCAATGACAATTGCTGGCTCCAATTACAGACAATCCATATCTAAAGAAACAGCAAGATGCTGTTTCTTTTTTTGTTCCCATTTATTAATTATCATTAAATCCATTAAACTCCTGAAGCATTTGAATAAAGGTTTCAAGCTGTTGATTATCCCATTGAGCTATGCGCTCATAAAATATGAATTCCTTATCCTGCAGCGCATCAAAGGTTTTTTGTCGTCCAAGTTCAGTGAGTGTAAGAAGGATGGCTCGACGATCATTAGGAGAGTCTTCTCTTCTAACATAACCCAAATTTTCGAGTTGCTTGATGAGACGGCTGACTGAACTACGATCCATAGCCGTTGATTCTGCCAACACAGAGGCGCTTGTTGGTCCATAAGAGTACAGCCAACGGACTATATGGAAAGCAGCAGGCTGTATAGATGAATCGAAAGCGGCAGCAGTTCTGACATTTAGGGCATGCGAAGCGCTAATGAGAGCACTAATTTGTCCACCTAGCTTCAGTTCTAATTGTCCTCTCAACGTGTCTTTACGTTCAGTATTCATTGTTTTAACCACCTACCCTTGTATTTTAAAGTTGTCATACATCTATTTAGTTGACATATGTCAATCATCAACATATAGTTGATATATATCAATTATATGATTTGGACAATACGCTGTCAAAATGAAATTGCCCCTGATGAATTCCTGATATAAAGGAGAATGTAGATGATGACAAAGCCGATTATTGTAATTACTGGAGCTACAAGCGGTTTGGGACAACTCGTTGCACTTGAAATGGCAAAGCAGGGTGCCCATCTTGTTCTAACTGCAAGGAGTAAAACCCGTTCGGAAGTAACTGAAAAAATGATAAAGGAGAGCGTACCAGCAGCCGAAATTAGTTTTTTCTACGGAGATTTATCTTCAATGAGGGATGTCACTAGGTTAGGACAAGAAATATCTAGTGTTTTTCCGAAGATAGACGTGTTAATAAATAACGCAGGGCTTCATGGGTTTGAACAGCGGATAACTGCCGATGGATTCTCAGAAATGATGGCTGTGAACTATTTTGCGCCATGGTTATTGACGCAAACCTTAGAACGTTCTTTGAGAGCAGCAGGAAATGCAAAAATTATAAATGTTGCTTCGGAAGCTTCACGCCGGCATGGAGTACTAAAGTTGCCAGAAGATTTGCTCAATACAGCTTCTTTTACTTCCAGAGGATCTTCTGAGATTTATGGGAAAACCAAACTGCTAAACATTATGTTTACCAGTGAGCTTGCACGCCGCTGGGCGGGAACGGGAATTCGCGTTCATGCATTGAATCCGGGCTTTAACGTTACAGGTCTCGGGCGTGAACTTTGGTTTTCTTCGATGCTTAAGCACTTATTGAATTTCTTTCGTATTGGCGATCCGCGTAAAGGAGCGGAGATCATTATTCGTTTAATGACCGATCCTAAGTATCAAGAGAGCAGTGGGGGATATTTTAACGTTGGGACAGGCAATCCCATTGTACCCGTACAACCGGGAGGAGATAAGGTAATGGAAAATAAATTATGGAACGATACGCAAGACATTTTGCAGCAGAAAGGTTTCTTTGGAAACTGATTTAATTAGTGAAACTAACCTCATGTCCGTTCGAATCACCCATTCATGATCCTGCGGACTGTATAGCTCTTATTTTCTTTATTTAGTGAAATTAGTCGAGTGATCGGACCGTAGCGCACTTATTTCCTCTCCAGTAGCAGTATTTTGCTTTGAAAAAACTAGATAAGTGCGTAGGAGTCCGATAGCTTGGGAAAACGCCCCATAATGAGAAAATAAGAGCACCTCGGTCCGTTGTATCTCAACATTCCGCCAGTCCGACATTTTATAGTACTACGATCAGAAATAGACCGATCCCTTGTGAGAGAGGGCGGTCTATTTTACCGTTACCGTTAGTTACCGTATTCCTTCAAAAGCGTATCTCACCAACTGCTGCACATAAGCATCGTCTATGGGTTGGCCGGTCACCAGCAAGCGGTAGAATATCGGCCCGTAAATAAGATCGGTAACTACTTCAATATCGAGATTATCCTTCAATTCCCCGCGCTGAACGCCCCGTTCCATAAGCAGCCGTGCCTCAAGCCGACGAGGCTGGAAATATCGGGTCCGATAAGCTTCCGCCAAGCCTGAATCCATCTGTCCTTCTCCAATGATCTCCGTAATGATTTTACCCTCTCGACTAATCAGGAACCGGGATAAGTTCGTTGCATGCATGAGAATATCATCGAATACTGAACCTGTGTCAGGTACGGGCAGTCTGTCCGCAGCGGAGGATAGGAATCCATCCATCACCACGGCAGCCTTGTTAGGCCACCATTTATATATCGTAGCTTTGCTGACCTTGGCACGATCCGCTATTTTTTCCACCGTAACTGCTCCAAAACCATTTTCCAATAACAAATCATAGGAAGCGGAAAGAATAGACTTCTCCGTCTCAACATTACGCGGACGTCCTCGTTTACTCTCCATCTGAAATCACCCTTTCGTTAATCTGTCTCCAATCAAAATATAAACTATACGTTCAGTATACTAAAAAAATCCGGGAAAATAAATGACCATCGCCTATTTACAAAACGATACGTTCAGTATATTATTTAAACATGAATTAGTGAACTGAACGTATAGTATTTAAATTATTATGACCATCTGAGGAGGATTCACATGCAAAAAGAACAAGCGGCGAAAGAGAACCACATTTCAAGTTGGATGATGTTTATGTTAGCAGCGGCATGCGGGCTTATCGTGGCCAATCTTTATTATGCTCAAACCCTTGTCGGACCTATCAGTGTCTCGACAGGACTTTCTTCTACAGCCGCAGGCTTGATCGTCACTTTAACTCAAATCGGTTATGTTGTAGGTTTGTTATTTATCGTGCCGCTGAGTGACATTGTTGAGAATCGGCGTCTCACGATAATCACGTTAATGGTTGCAGTCGGTGCATTGCTGGTTGCAGCCTTCGCAGCTAATGCGCCTTTGTTCCTGACAGCATCTTTGTTTATAGGAACCGGTTCTGTGGTAGCTCAAATCCTGGTGCCTTATGCCACCTATTTAGCGTCTGAAGAGCAGCGTGGGCGTGTGGTTGGTAATGTTATGAGTGGACTTTTACTTGGTATTATGTTTGCCCGGCCCGTGGCAAGCTTTATCACCAGCATCTGGGGATGGAAAGCCGTGTTTATTTTTTCAGCGGTCGTTATCACGTTGTTAGCCATTCTTCTGTCGCGATTTCTTCCTGAACGTAAACCTGCACCTTCGGTAAGCTATAGTAAATTAATTGTCTCTTTAGGCACCCTTTTAAAACAAACGCCTATATTGCGCCGACGTGCCTTATATCAAGCTTGTTTATTTGGAGCTTTTAGTCTCTTTTGGACGGTGGTTCCGTTGCGGTTGGCGGATGATTTTGGAATGTCGCAGCAAGGGATCGCATGGTTTGCTTTAGTAGGTGTTGGTGGGGCTGTAGCCGCGCCGATTGCTGGAAGACTGGCAGATAAAGGTTGGAGTAAATGGTTAACCGGGCTGGCCATGATCATTGCCACCTTGTCTTTTTTACTAATTCATCTTTTCCATAGCCACTCAACTTTTGCTCTCATTCTGCTCTTTATTTCCGCGATTACATTGGATATGGCCGTATCCGGAAATCTTGTACTCGGACAGCGTGTGATTTATTCATTGGGAAGTGAAGCGAGGGGACGTCTTAATGGGATCTTTATGGCGATTTTCTTCGTGGGTGGAGCCGTTGGATCATCTTTGGGTAGTTGGGCTTATGCCTATGGGGGATGGACCTTCGCTTCACTCATCGGAGTGATCCTGCCGCTATTGGATTTGGTTTACTTTTTCACTGAAAAAAGATCAACTAAAACTGTTAAATAAAGCCTTGCTTTAAGAGTGGGGGTTAGGCTTACGGCAGAATAGACCGCTACCTTTGGTTAGGGCGGTCTATTTCTTTTTGAGGTAATAACGCTTGATAAACGTTAGTTATGCTCCGCTAACTGCACCTCAAACCCGTCCGGGTCCAGGATATAAAAGAACCGCAGGTGGGGATTGGGTGCGATTGGTCCGCGCGCTACTGGGATACCTTGGCTTTTTAAACTCTCCATCGCTTCATCAAGTGACTCCACTTCGAAACCCACAGAAACGCCACATTCCGGCTTCAAAGCCGGGTCACTTCCCTGAATAAGTTCGATCTTGGGTTGCCCTTCCAGACCTAACATGACGATCTGTTTTCCACTGCTCTCAAATCTACGCTCAATGGGTAGCCCCAGTATCCGGTTATAAAAATGAAGGGAAGCCTCCAGATCGCGGACCCGAAGCGTAATCCAATTCATACTCAATTTCATGGTTTTATAGTCTCCTCTGATGAATATTCTATTTCGTATATTATACGCTATCGTCTTGCCCGGAAACAGGGAGAATGGGAATCAAGAACGTTTAATGAGGATAAAAGCCCGTAAAATCAGCTTTGCAACCAGTGGTTGACAGTATGTAAGGGGAGATAGGTAGTCAATTACAGAACGTTATAATATGATGAGCATGAGGTGATGGCGAATGGACTTTGCAAATAAATTGCAAAGCTATAGGAAACAGAGAGGAATGTCCCAGGAGAACTTGGCCGAGGTGATTGGTGTTTCGCGGCAAGCCGTGTCTAAGTGGGAATCAGGTCAATCCTATCCCGAAATGGATAAGATGATTAGTTTAAGTGAATTATTTCACGTAAGTTTGGATCATCTGGTGAAGGATGCTTCAAGCGATACCAAAGCAGAGCATGTCGCAAGCCCCGTATATGTAGATCTGAATTCCTTATTTCATTATGAGTACAAAAGTAAGAGAACATGCTTTGGAATTCCTCTGGTTCATATCCATATCGGACGGGGGCTATACGTTGCCAAAGGGGTTATTGCCATAGGTAATGTTGCGATTGGTGCGGTATCCATTGGTATTGTTGCTTTGGGCGGATTATGTTTAGGTGCGCTTGCTTTAGGACTCATCAGTTTTGCAGGTCTGGCTCTAGGGCTTTTGTTAGCCGTTGGGGGCATTGCGGCGGGTACAATGGCCGTTGGTGGAATAGCATTGGGGATATTTGCTGTTGGAGGTTTAGCTGTAGGTATGTTCTCCTTGGGTGGTCTCTCTATCGCTTCCCATATTGCAATGGGTGGATATGCAAGCGGGCATATAGCTATAGGGGATACCGTAAAAGGTGCTTATACCTTTATTACTCAAGATAATAATTTCAACGATATCAAGGGGGAGGAGGTAAGAAAGTTAATTCAGCAAGAATATCCACATCTTTGGAAGCCCATTGTGCAGGGAATTATTTCAATCTTCAAATAGCTGATTAATTTGCGGAAATTTCTTTACGGTTGTTTCATATGGATATAATTTGGGTAATAAACGATTGGCGTTTGTCATATATTGATCCGGCAAAAATACTTGTTGCTCAGCAACAAGTATTTTGATTTTGTGTTGGATATTTGTGAAAATATAAAACCTGATATTAGATTTTTTGCTGAAAACCGAAATTTTTACAGAGGAGTATTTATTTGAAAAGCATTCATAAGCGCTTATTATTCTTGCTGCTTGTGTTTATAATTCTACCGTATTTTTTATCCGTGTTGTTGATCTATCGGCAGACGAAAGAGAATGTGGAACGACATGAACTTGAGAACAGCCAAGAGCAAATTCAGCAGGCGTCAGCCGATCTAGAGCAATATTTTGATGAAATCATTAATCTTCCATATATTTTATACCGAAATCCAGACTTATTCAGGGTGTTTGAAGAAGGGTTAGAAGAAGATTTTTATTACAAGCAGCTTGAAATTAATAAGGGTATGACTAACTTCTATCTCATGAGGAGTGAAATTCGTCAGATCCGTTTATTCATAAACGAAGGGAAAAGCTCATTTACAGTTTATAATGCCATGTTAAGTTCCCGTAAAAGGAATCCGGGTTTATTACAGCAAGCTTCCATTCAGAAGCTGATGAGCTCTAATAGCAATGATCTTATTGAAGCTCCGCATCCGATTGAGAACTATAACGACACCTCCATTATGCCTCCTTCGGATAAAACGATGGTCTTGACGGTTCATCACAAAATTGTGGATGTCCTAACACAGGAATTTCTGGGCGTCATCACTATAGATATTGATTTGGACAAGATTGCTCATATCGCTAATCATTTTCTACAGAAAAATAAAGAGAGCGTATGGCTTTCCGATGCGGAAAATCATGTCATTTACGCAAGTGATGAAACATGGATAGGCAAAACCGTTCCCGATGAACTGCAAAGGAAAATAAGTCCAGCACAGGCAGCTGCTAAATCTCCAGAAGGAGATATTGTGTTTACTAGAACATTGCAGGAACCTATAAAAGAGTGGCATTTTGCTAAGGTAACCCCGAGCTCTTTTTTATTTGAAGATGTAAGGAAAACCGCCTATACAAACATCATTGTAGGTGTGGTTGTAGGTGGACTGGGCTTGATTATGATAACAATCATTTCATATGGATTTACACGGCCGATAAAACTGCTTAGTCAAAAAGTCCAGCGTATCGAGGGGAGGAATATGAATGCCCCATTCGACGATATGCGGGAGGACGAAATCGGTATTCTAGAAAGACATATCAAGGAGATGATGAATCGGATCAACCGTCACATTGACCGGGAGTATAAGCTTGAGATTGAGAACAGGAAAAATCAGCATAGGGCGCTAAAGTCGCAGATCAATCCGCACTTTTTATTTAATTCTTTACAATCTATTGCTGCTGTTGCCCTACTCTCTGAATCTCCAAAAGTATATCAACTGATTACCTCTTTATCCAAAATGATGCGGTACTCGATTCGTGTGGATCAGAAGGCGACGGTTCAAAGCGAAGTGGATTATGTACAGGCTTATTTGAATCTTCAAGCGGAACGTTTTCAGACTGATTTTAGCTATTCCATTGATGTACCTAAAGATATTCTTGATATTCCGGTTCCTAGTATGATCTTGCAGCCGCTCGTTGAGAACATTTTTAAGCACTGTTATGACGAGGGCTATGAACAAGCTTACATCCATATTTATGGTGAAATACAAGGTGAATATTTGAATCTAGTCGTAGAAAATAACGGAAACAGCGTGACGGATGATGAACTTGAGGCATTAAAAAATAATCTCTACACACCGGTTAACGAAGGCAATCCTTCATTTGCACATATCGGGTTAAAAAACATTCATGATCGCTTGGTTCTTCATTTCGATCAGACAGCGGGAATCAAACTAGATTCGATGCAGGGACAAGGGTTCACTGTACGGCTAGTAATTCCACTCTACCTAAAGGAGAAGTAACGTTTATGAAAGCTCTTATTGTAGATGATGAGTCTAATGTTAGAAAAATCATCCGTTTTTTGGGACGGTGGGAACAATACGGGATTACCGAAGTGCTGGAAGCCAGAAATGGTCTCGAGGCTAAGGCGTTGATTGAGCAGAAATCTCCAGAAATCATAATGACAGATGTCAAAATGCCCAAAAATAGCGGGATGGAGTTAATCGAGTGGTTGGCTGCTAAAGACTATCCGGGAAAAGTGATTATGATTTCAGGGTTTGACGATTATTGTTTCATGCGTAAAGCGTTTAAGCTGGGATGCTTTGATTATTTGATGAAGCCAATTGAAGAGGAAATGCTGAATGAAACTTTAGAAGGGGCGTTGAGAGCCTGGGAACAAGAAGAGGGAGAACGTCGCAATATGGAGTCCGGATTTTATGAAGAGGTAAAAATGTTTCGCTTAAACAGGGAGATTACTGCTGCTTGTAACGGTGAAGCTTTTGATGCAGGCGAAATTGCCTCGGCTCTCCCACAGGCAGAAGTATACGACTTCACCATGATGTATTTTTACCAATCTCATTATTCGGAGCCATACATTCAGCTTTTGACCGAAGAACTGGCTACACGGGAGTGGGGAAATGCATTTACGCTTCAAAATGATCCTAATGTCTGTGTGATTCTGTCCCTTCATGGACAGTTTTTCCCGATAGAGGAATGGATTACCCAGCATTTTGATATACCTGTTCGTTTGGTTAGTGGTCCCTCCATCCAATCGCTCGCAGAGATATCGTTATCTTTTCAATCTGTACAAAGGTCTATGGCTGAACAAAATTTTAGAGCAATCCATCGTTTGGCGGATTTAGATGATGTTAGGCGTATGAATGATATTGTCGCATTTGTTGATGAGCATTATATGGAAGAGCTAAGTTTGGACAAATTATCCACCCGTTTTTTTCTGAGCCGAGAACATATCTCGCGGAGATTTAAGCAAGAAGTAGGGATGACTCTTACTAATTACGTCATTCATTTACGAATAAATCAAGCGAAACAGTGGTTACTAGAATCGGATGAAAAGATGTACTCGATTGCCTTAAAGCTAGGGTATCAAGATGAGATTTATTTCTCTAAGCTGTTCAAAAAAAACGTCGGTATGACGCCTGCTGAATATCGTAATTCACAGGGAGCAAGAGAAATAGACGCGGAAGTCAGGATAGCCAATACATAAGTTCATTGTTGAATGCATCTGGGGGAATTATGAAAATAAAAAGGGTTCAAATGATTATCGTGGGGTTGATTACGCTAACGCTTTCTTCATGTGGTGCGCATACACGTCCACTGAAGGAAGCGGATTTGAAGGTAGCGGATAAGGCAGTCACTTTGGAGGTACTGAATCCTAAAGTGGAAATCTCTATAGAATTCGAGCAGATGGTTAAGGAATATGAAAAGGAAAACCCGAATATTAACGTAGAAATTCTAACCTTTGGCGGGGGAGCTAACTACCTTGATGAGCTAAAGGCGAGGTTTGCGGCCAATGTTGGTCCGGATATTTTTCCAAATGGCGGTTATGAAGAAGCGAAGGCATGGAGTAGATATCTTGAGGATTTATCAGATCAACCTTGGGTGGAACAGGCTTATGACGAGGCGCTAGAACCGATGAAGATGGACGGGAAAATATACGGGATGCCGATCAATTTTGAAGGCTACGGTTTTATTTATAATAAGGATTTATTCGCAAAGGCTGGGATTACTCCTCTCCCAACAACGTTTACGGAATTAAAAGAGGCGGCGAAAAAGCTGAAGGCTATAGGTGTGACTCCTTTTTCTGTTGGGTATTCCGATCATTGGTTTTTTGTACTCCTGTTGAATATTGCTATTGCACAACAGGAGGACCCGGATGCTTTTATTCAAGGGTTAAACAACGGAACACAATCTTTTCGAGAGAATAAGGAAGTGAAAGATGTCATTCGGATGCTGGATTTGACCGTACAATATGGTAACGAAAATTTTTTGACAACAGATTATAATTCGGAAGTTGAGTTATTTGCAACAGGGAGAACGGCGATTCTAAAACAAGGGAATTGGGTTCAGTCTAAAATTGACCAAATATCGCCGAATATGAATATCGGTTTTTTACCCATGCCTATTAATGATAGTGCCGAAAACAATGCGTTGCCAGTAGGGGTATCTAATAATTGGGCTGTTAATAAAGAATCTTCGCCAGAAAAGAAGAAGGAAGCCAAAAAGTTTTTGAACTGGATGCTTTCCTCGGAAACAGGGAAAAAGTTCATGAAGGATCGCTTTCATTTTATTTCAGCTTTTAAAAATATAGAGACGGACCGTTCGGGAGCGCTTGTAAAAGATCTTATGCGATACGTCGATGAACAGAAAACTTTATCTTGGAATTGGTTCAAATTCCCTCCCAGAGCAAGAGAGGAGTTTGGCTATCTTATGCAAGCTTATGTAGGAGAGCAAATTAATCGGGATCAATTGCTTCAAGAGCTTCAAAAATCGTGGGATACCCATGTGAAGTAATAAAACCAAATCAATATAACCCTGTAAATGCATCAATTTACGACATACTCATAACGTCTACTCTTCATTAGAATTTAAAAGGGGAACAGCACAAAGGAAGATCGAAACCCAAATTTAAAGTATAAGAGGAGTTAGATGATGAATTTCAAGAAAATGATTAAACAAACAACAATCCTAACCTTTACAGCTGCTTTAATGTTAGGTGGAGCTACTCAAACCTTTGCGAAAGGAAATAACAAGCCGAACAAGCCGGAGTACAATGACTATGGTTTCTCTCATATCACTCGCGCTGACATGTTAAAATTACCCAAACAACAAAATAGTAAACAATTCCAAGTCCCAAAATTTGATGCTTCAACGATTGAGAACATTCCTGCAGCCATTAAGTTCGATGAGAATGGAAACAAAATTGAAATGGATGTTTGGGATACTTGGCCGCTGCAAAATGCAGATGGAACTGTAGCCAGTTATAAGGGGTATCAAATTGTTTTTGGTCTGGCGGGCGACCCTAATAATGGATCAGACACATTTATTTATTTGTTCTATAAGAAAGAAGGAGACAACTCTATCAGCAGCTGGAAGAATGCCGGCAGAGTGTTTAAGGATAGTGACAAACTTGTTCCTGATGATTATGTTTTAAACAATCAAGCCGAAGAATGGTCCGGTTCAGCAACCATGACATCTGATGGCAAAGTTCGCTTGTTTTACACTAATCGTCATCCTTGGGATCCAGATCGCGGATTTTACGGGAAACAAACTTTAACTACAGCTCAAATTAATGTCTCTGCCCCGGATGGGGATACCCTTAAGATTGATGGCGTAGAAGATATGAAATCCATCTATGACGGTAATCAAGGTGAAATTTATCAAAGTGTTGATATCACCGGTTTTAGCAAAGGCGATTACGACGATAATCATACCTTAAGAGATCCTCACTATGTGGAGGATAAAGGCCACAAGTATCTTGTATTTGAAGCAAATACAGGGACAACTACGGGTTACCAGGGTGAAGACTCTCTCTTTAACAAAGCTTATTATGGTAATAGCAATGCCTTCTTCCAAGCGGAGAAAAAGAAATTACTAAGCAGTGCTGACAAAACATCTGCGGAAACCGCGAATGGTGCGCTCGGTATCATTGAATTAAATAATGATTATACATTCAAAAAAGAAATGAAGCCGCTACTTGCCTCCAACACCGTGACAGATGAAATTGAACGTGCGAACATATTTAAATTGAATGGCAAGTGGTATCTGTTCACAAGCTCAAGAGGTTCTAAAATGTTCATTGATGGCATTGATGATGAAGACATCTATATGCTCGGGTACGTATCTAATTCTTTAACCGGACCGTATAAACCATTAAATGGTACAGGACTTGTCCTCCATCAAGATCTTAATCCTTATGATATTACCTGGACTTATGCTCACTTTGCGATTCCGCAAGCGAAAGGTAATAATGTAGTCATCACAAGTTACATGACGAATAGAGGTTACTTTGGGGATCATCATTCCACTTTTGCCCCAAGCTTTGTGCTGAATATTAAAGGCTCCAAGACTTCAGTTGTACCGAACAGCATTTTGGAACAAGGGCAATTGACGCTTAAAGGTAACAAACCGTATTAATCATTTACAAAGTAAATGCCAATGTAGTTGGCGTTTACTTTTCTTTTTATAAGCTGAGATTAGCAATGTGAAAAAAGCGAGGTATATTTTGAATAAGAAAAAAATGATAGGAATCACTATATTAATCCTTTGTTTAATTTGTTTTGTGACGATAGTATTAGTAACTTATGACGCTGGAGAGAAGAAGAAGCCGGGGACCGACGTTCCTGATCATAAACCTACCACTCGGGCTAGCTATCATTTCACTGTACCTGAGCATTGGAAAAACGATCCGCAAAAACCCATTTATTTTGATGGTAAATATCATTACTATTATCTCTATAATGCTGATTACCCGGATGGAAATGGTACAGAATGGAGACATGCCACATCAACGGATTTGGTGAGCTGGGCAGATGAAGGCGTTGCGATTCCAAAATATACAACACCCAATGGTGATCCCTGGTCAGGATCTGTTGTTGTTGACGAGAGCAATACAGCAGGTTTTGGCGAAGGGGCTATTGTGGCGATTTTAACACAGCCCTCTGCAGAGGCGGGGAAGCAAGAACAATATTTATGGTTCAGTACGGATCGTGGGCTGACGTTTAAATCTTATAGTGATGATCCTATTTTGCCAAATCCGGGCACAGAAGATTTCAGAGACCCGAAGGTAATATGGGATCAACATTCTCATAAATGGGTGATGACGCTAGCCGAAGGTACGAAAGTGGGCTTTTACGAGTCTGACAATTTAAAAGATTGGCACTACACAAGCGGCTTCGAAACAGAAAATATCGGAATTGTAGAGTGTCCTGACTTCTATATGATGCGGGCGAATGATGGCACTTATAAATGGGTTCTTGGGGTCAGTGCAAATGGTAAGTCGATAGGTAAACCTAACACGTATGCCTACTGGACTGGAGATTTTAATGAGAATGAATTTATCGCGGATCATCATGAACCACAGTGGCTAGATTATGGATTTGATTGGTATGGTGCTGTGACTTTTGAAGAGGGAAAGGACAAGGATCAATACAATCATCGATATGCTTTGGCCTGGATGAATAATTGGGATTACCCTCATGTTACCCCCAATCTTAACGAAGGTTTTAACGGAATGGATTCAATCGTACGTCAAATAAATTTAACACGAGATGAAGAGCAGTCGTATCAGTTAGTATCACAGCCCATCGAAGCATTAGATCAAATGGTAACTTCAACGGATTCCTTGCAACAAATAAAAGTGAACGGCTCGTCAACACTTGATATCACAGGCGAAAATTACCAGCTCGATGCAGATCTATCTTGGTCAGAGATTACCAATGTAGGCTTAAGACTTCGTGAATCCGCAGATAAGACGCGCCACGTGGACGTAGGAGTGTTTGTTGAAGGACAATATTCTTATGTTAACCGAGCCTTCACTGGACAACCTGATGAGAGTGACAGATATCTTGAAAGCAAGGCCCCCTTTGATGTGAACAAGAAAAAAGTGCATCTGAAGATCCTTGTGGATAGAACAAGTATTGAAGTTTTTATAGATGATGGTGAAATTGTATTATCTAATGAAATCTTCCCGGAAATAAATGATCAAGGCATTACCTTGTTTTCTGAAGGTGGCACCGCGATTTTTAATAATGTTGTAATTAAGCATTTTGGCAAAGATTAGACAGAATTTTTCTAATTCTTGCGCAATAAGAGGGCACTCCAACCTATGGATGTCCTCTTTTTTTATTATAAATTCGTATTATTAAACCTAATTCACGAAGGAATACATAATTGTTAAACGCTATCTTGAATTCTAGAATGATGTTATTGGCATTACGTTACTTTTCTTGGTTTCAAAATCATTCTGGGAGGTTGTCCTAATGAAGCGAAGGCCTATTTATGTTGTTCTTATTCTGTTTATTGTATTAGGTTCATGGTTGCTGCTGAATCACCGGGAAAATAACAGCGCCTCGGAGAAGCAAGTGCAGGAAGTGCTGCCTACGAGTATTGTTGATACTAACACAACAATGGCTAACGTTACTGTAAATAACAGAGAAACTCCGGTGCAGTACTTGGATCCCGCATATAAAGTTACAGTGAAACACGATATTTTGTATGCAAGTAAGAAAAACGAGACGGATGCTGAAGAACCGCTGAAGCTCGATTTGTACCAGCCCATTGGAGACGATACCAATCAGAGGCCAGTATTTATTTTTATTCATGGCGGAGGTTATACCGGAGGGGATAAGTCTGATGCAGCAGATTTTTCCGAAGGCCTGGCGAAACGGGGGTATGCTGTTCTCACTATTGATTATAGGCTAAAAAAAGATCCGTTTTTCAATTTTACTCGCACACTTAATGATGCTAATGAGGATATAAATGATGTGATCAAATGGATTAATCAGCATGCGGAGACTTATGGATTGAACAAGGAAAGTATAGTTATTGGCGGAGATTCAGCAGGAGGTCATCTGGCCATGAACTTTGTGAATCTATCCTTAGCAAAAGATCCCTCCCTGGTTAAGTCTGTATTTTCTATTATAGATATTTATGGTGGTGAACTGACAAGAAGTGCTGACAACAAGCTGCCGCCTGTCCTAATTATTCATGGAACGATAGATAAAATGGTGCCGTACCAGCATAGTGTTGACCTAGCCGCTCAATTGAAAGAGAAAGGTATTTACCATAATCTGCTCACGATGGAGGGAGTCGGACATGATTATAAAAATGAAAAATACATCGATGAAATTATGGAGACGACAGCACATTTTCTGTGGAATGTCATGAACAGTTCGGACCTTGCGAGTCTTCCGGAAAATTCGGGGATCACGGTTGCTTCTGGTTCTGCTTTTGATATTAAGCTGCCTGAAGCTTATCGCAGCGCATCGAAGGAGCCGCTTAATATCGATTTGCCAGAGGGATGGCTGCTTAATGGAGAAGAAGAAGGTTCGCTGCGGATACAGGTTCCGGAAAGCTTGGTGCGCGGAAACGATTCGCTGTTCGTCTCTCGGGGTGCAGATCCTACAGCGGCATCAAGCTTCACTATGAATATCAACGTAATCGACCCGCTGGCAGTGTATTACGAGACCTTTTATGAGGAGTCTGCCAAAGAGATAAAAACCCATATGGATGTTACTAATCAATCTACAAGCAATTTCAGCGGTTCAGTGGAAGCTGATTATGAGACGGGACGATCTACCCGAGGTACTTATGCTTCGACTGTGGAAAATCTGGAGCCGGGTAAGAGCGTTCGTCTTGAGATTCCTGAGCTGGCAAGAGGCCAGCGGTCGCTTAAAGTTTTTAATGATATAGGTACCTTATTGCAATCGACAGTTGATTCTTCTAACGTGCTTCTGTTGCCGAAACTCAGTCCGCCTGTCCAAATCGATGGCAACTTGTCGGACTGGGGGAATCAAGCTCCCTTTGATGTGAAGGATGTCAAAATCATGGGCTGGCAAGGAGAGCAGGATCTCAGCGTCAAGGGTTCCTTAGCATGGGATGCCGACAATCTTTACCTTGGGGTAGAAGTTATCGATGATTATCACGCACAGTCAGCATCAGGAGATGCCATCTGGAGTGGGGATAGCATCCAGATTGGAATTGGCATTGCTAACGGGGATGGAACGGTGCATTCTGAGTACCATGAACTCGGTGTGGCTCGCGGAGATACGGGCGAATTACTCAAATGGTGCTGGTTGGCACCAAAGGGGTTTAATTTGGGTGATGCTATAGAATTACAGTATGCCGTGGAACGTAAAGATTCAAAAACCAGTTACGAACTAGCCATTCCCTGGCGTGAACTAAAATCCGACGATGTACAGGTGAAGCCAGGAATGAAGCTGAAATTTTCGTTATTGGTCAATGACAATGATGGTGAGGGGCGTAAGGGCTGGGTGGAATATAACAGCGGCATTGGTTCGGCTAAGGATGTTGATGCTTTTGGTGATCTATTTGTGCATTGACATATTCTGCTGTTAACACTATGATATGAATGAAAAAATAATTATTCATTCACGGAGAGACGAAAAGTGGAAGACAAAAAAACAAAGATATACCAATGTGCGAAAGAGCTATTTAGCAATAAAGGCTTTAAAGACACGAATGTTTCTGGCATTACCACAATGGCTGGAATAGCTGTAGGAAGTTTTTACAACTATTATCCCTCTAAGGAAAAGCTTTTTATGGATATTTTTTTAGAGGAAAACGAAAAGCTCAAAAAAAGCTGTATGCAATCGCTGGATATGAGCCAAAGCCCATTAGCACTAATACGGCAGATGATGGTGCTTAATTTGGAAGGTATGATAGCCAACCCCATTCTTAAGGAATGGTATAACAAAAGTGTTTTCGCAAAAATCGAACAGTTGTACCGGGAAGAAACCAACATTCAGGTAAACGACTTCTTGTATGATAGCTTCCATGAAATCATTAAGCAGTGGCAAGCCGATGGTAAAATGCGCAGCGATATGGATAGTAAAATGATTATGATGATCTTCGGCGCAATGATTAATGTGGAAACCCACAAGGAAGAAATCGGGCTGGAGTATTTTCCACAACTTTTGGACAATATGCTGGAACTAATTATGAAGGGTTTGACAGACTGCCCCTAATACACTTATGGTGCAGTTTTTTTTTTAGTGAAATGAATGAATTATTAAATATTCATTCAAATTTTAAAGCAAAAGGAAGGAGGCAAGCAGGTGAGTAAGAGAAGAGGAAAAAAGCGAAAATTCAATAAATGGATTATTGTTCTCAGCATTCTATGCGGGATTACAGTCATAGGTTGGATAGGTGGTATTCTCTTATCTGCTCCGGGAAGGCATGAAGTTCAGCAGCTTACTATCAACGCCATAAATATACAGAAACTGCGGGAGGGCAGCTATGTGGGGGAATACATTGGCATCAAAGATCATTCCAGAGATACCAAGGTGAAGGCCACAATATCTGCTGGACGGCTGTCAGATATCAAAATACTCAAAGGTGCCTTGGACAAAACAGGGAACCCTGCTGAACTGAAGGGTGGGCTAAGCATTGGTGATTTGTTTGGTCATGTGATTGAATCGCAGTCTCTTCAGGTGGACGTTATCAGCGGGGCAACGCTTACCTCTAAAACACATCTTAAGGCACTCGAAAATGCCCTACTGCAGGCGGAGACGAAATAATTCATTTTAAGGAGAATTTATATGAACATTGCAGTCATTTCGTATTCATTCACAGGTAATAATGAAGCATTAGCAAGGAGTGTGGCGAAAGCGTTGTCGGCTGAATATATACGAATCTCGGAAGCTAAACCCCGAACACTCGGTAGGATTACCTTTGATATGATTTTTGACAGGATACCGTTGGTTCAACCGAAGCCTGAGCAATTAGGAAAATATGATATTATCCTATTTTTTGGACCGGTTTGGATGGGGAAAGTGGCCACACCGCTCCGTGCCTATTTAGAGTACTTGAAGAAAAATCCGCAAAAGTATGGTTACCTTTCAATCAATGGTGGAGCTGACGGTCCAAATCCGAAGGTGCCAGGGGAGCTTAGAAAAAGAACTGGAGCAGACCCTGTTGTATTCATCGAGCAGCATATCGCAGATCTGATATCAGCAGATCACAAGCCTGCACGTAAAGATACCTCAGCTTATAAGTTAAATGAGGGCGATATTAATCAATTAACTGGAAAAATAGTGAAGAAAGTAAGGGATATGATCTAGCTTTTAAGCTCCAGCGAGACGAACAGAGAAACGGCAAAGCTGCCGTTTTTTTGTTTTCTCTGCAATCTGGTAGAAATTGTTCTATTATAAAGTGTTCCTTCAATTCGCTAGATGGTATGATAGGTATGGGAGGGAATTATAAAATGAACAATGAGACGACTAATGAAAATGAAATAACAAATGAGAATGAGGAAGTAAATGATAATACAGAAATGTCTGAAGAGGATATGGCGCAGCTGCTAAAGGCTGTTCACCATAACGGCCTTGTAGCGTTGAGAGTACACTTTAAAGATGTTGAAGGACAAGTATTGAACATGGAAGCCTACGGCCCTGTTTTTGTTTTTCACGTGAAAACTGAATTAGATCAGGTGTATTCTTGCGGATTTTTTCTGCGCGAGTTAATTGCAAGATTCCAGTCGGGTAAGGATCCGGCAGCATGGATGGCCTCATTCTTCGTTGAGCTGATGAAAATTGAGGGAGGCAAAACACTTCCAAAACCACCAGCAAGTGAAGAAGAAGCAAAAGGGATCATTGATAATGTGTTAGTTCCGCTTTGTATTGAGGAAATTACCCAAGAATTTGCTCCAGAAAAAGTGCATGTCGGGCTAGCTTGGAACGAGAAATTGGGACCAGTCTTCGAGGCTGGATTTCCAGCGATCACCGATGGGAATAACGTATGCGCATTCCCGCTTCATCTGTTGCTGACTCATTTGCAATTGAACCGGGATCCATCCGAACTGCTTGTTCAAGGCATGTATAACATCCGCAAAGAACATGGATTGGAGTAAAACAGGCTCTGAGTCCTGACCATCCATAACCCAAAGAAACGGCAGAAATGCCGTTTCTTTTTCTTTTGACATTCAAAGAGTAGATCCTTGCTTGATGAATTCATTCATATCTACTTTGAGCTGATAGCTTTAAGCTGATAACCTGCTGCTTGAAGGTTTCGTTCACATCATCTACGGACTGTATAGCGCTTATCTTTGCTTTTTAGCTCCATTTACCGAACTCGCGGACCGTATAGCCCTTATTGTCTGTTTATTGCCTATAAAAGTAGGAGGATTAGCCAAATAGTTGCATCTCAGTCCGTTAACAGAAGAATTCTTTTGAAAATGAACCAATAACGTCTCCTCGGTCCGATAGGTCTTGGTGTTGCTGGATTATATAAAGAAACTGTAAATACTTTTCAGATAGTTTAGGATAAAATTTCATTTACGGAATACGTTTGCGGACCAAGCTATATGTACAGCACCACTATACTTTTTTAGAAAAATAAACGAAGGCGTGGTAACAAGATGAAATATCTAGTTTCAATACTACTAATTGCTGCAGTGATAGCATCTGGTTGTTCCAATTCCACTCCAATTCCTCATCCAACCTCTAATCAGGAAACTTCTCCTTCTCCTGATCCTTCAGATAACCGCAGAGAAGATACTGTGTTCCTCAACAAAAATATAGGTTGGAAAGCAGTCTATCCTTTTCAAGGAATGTCACGTGAAGATATGGAGCTTTATACAACTAGTGATGGGGGAGAGACTTGGAAGGAGATTGGGGATAGCTTACAAGCAGGAAGTACTCTTCCTAGCGGAGTGAAATCGGGACTTACTTTTGTTAACGAAAAAGAAGGCTGGATTACAACGAATGCGCCTTGGCAGGGAAAAGTTGGTTTATATAAAACAATGGATGGTGGAGTTACCTGGAGTGAACAGACAGTCACAGTGCCGGATGAGTTAGTAAACTCGCAAATCTATGCTTATCCTCCCCTCTTTCTTACGAAGGATCAAGGAATCTTAATTACTCGGCCCGCTGAAAATGAACATACATTGTTATATATAACGATAGACGGGGGACAACATTGGAAATCATTCCTTGACGATCAAGAGGACCAGTATGCTGGTATCGCATGGACGCTCTCAGAGAGTATGGCGACGGTAAAATACGCAGAGAAAACCTGGACATTAAGCATGCAGAACTATGGAAAATGGTCCCTTTAATCGAAATGTTGGCATATTGCGTTTAGAAAAGACGTACACATCAAATGAAGCGAGGCGTTAACCTGACTCTGGCTGTTATAGCTGTTTATGGGATAACGTTTTGTTTTATCCATTATTCGAAACCGGTTTCAAATGTGCGAGCGCGCCGCGCAATGAAATCAGTAGGAGGAAAAGACGATGTTACGAAAAGGAAAAATGTTAAGTCTATTTCTGCTGTTCACCCTCTTAATTGCTTGGGTACCTACAGGGAGTTCAAGCGCGGCATCAAGCTGGAATCTGGCATGGAGCGATGAATTTGATGGGAATTCTCTGAACACTAATAATTGGTCGGCGGAAATAGGTACGGGTAGCGGGGGTTGGGGAAACAATGAGCTTCAGTATTATACCAGTCGTCCGCAGAACCTGCAGGTAACGGGTGGGAATTTAGTGATTACTGCACAAAAGGAGTCGTACGGGGGGATGAATTATACCTCTGCACGGATCAAAACACAGGGACTCAAAAGCTTCACCTACGGAAAAATCGAAGCTAGAATCAAATTGCCTTCAGGACAGGGACTCTGGCCAGCATTTTGGATGCTTGGGGCGAATATTGATTCAGTGGGTTGGCCGAAATCTGGGGAAACGGACATTATGGAGCGTGTGAACAATAATGCTTTTGTTAACGGGACGGTACATTGGGATGCCAATGGGCATGCCGAGTACGGTCAGGTGTCTGGTAACCTCGATTTCTCACAGTACCATGTGTACAGCGTGGAATGGGATGCGAATTATATAAGATGGTTTGTAGACGGCAACCCATTTAATGCTTTTTATATTGAGAACGGAACCGGAAATACGGAGGAGTTCCAGAAACCTTTCTTCATCCTGCTAAACCTTGCCGTGGGTGGAAATTGGCCGGGAAGTCCAAATGCTTCAACTGCTTTCCCAGCTCAAATGCTGGTTGATTACGTACGTGTGTATCAGGCTGCGCCTACCTCAAGCATCGTTAGTGGTGGGATTTACACTTTAGCTGACAAGGCTAGTGGCAAGGTTCTGGACGTAGTGGATGTATCCACAGCAAGCGGGGCGAAAATGCAGCAATGGACCAATTACACTGCCAATAATCAGAAATTTAAAGTGGAGAGTACAGGCGACGGTTATTACAAGCTTACGGCAGTGCATAGTGGAAAAGTGTTGGATGTGCCGAACTCATCAACCGCGAGCGGTGTACAGCTGCAGCAATGGGATGACAATGGTACCAACGCTCAGCGATGGAGCATTATTGATGTTGGAGGGGGCTATTATAAGCTTATTTCAAAAGTGAGCGGATTAGCCATGGATGTATCCGGAGCATCAACAGCCGATGGTGCAGCAGTTCAGCAGTGGACGGATAACGGGAGTGATGCTCAGAAATGGTTTTTTACAAAAGTGAACTAAAGAAATGCCGCCCCATATCAAATGGGGCTTTTTCTAATCGGTCTAATCGGTCTAATTTGTTTTAAATCGGCTAAAAGAATAGGGGTTAAGTTCAACTGAACAATTTTTATTTTCTGCTTGTTTCTTTTTCGGGTGAGGTGTGGTTTTAAAGGGCTGCTTTTCCGTTTTCTTCGTCTGATTTTGGCTCTGGTGATTCTCCAAGGGGTTAGCTTTAGGAATTGCTGATATAGGGATGAACCCGCGGAATCTTTATTCCAGCATTTATCATCTCCGGCAAAATGGATGATTTTGTTAGTGAAATCATGGTCCGGAATGTTTGTGTTGAACGAATTAAAACGGATATCAAGGGGGAGGTAATTCCCACCAAAAACTGCATTCAGAACATCCTGATCTGGCATGGTGACATCAGGAAAGGTACGTAGGAAGGTTAGCATTTCTTCGTACCAGTTGGTATTCTGGCGGATATTATGCAAAGAAAATAAAATCACTCCGGAATTAAAATAAAGATCAGGATTTAATCCCTTAGCGCTCACAATATGAGCAACCTCTCTAATTCCCTGGTCCCAAATTGCGGCCAAATACTTGTCATTCAGTTCAACCTGCCATAATTCAGTAATGTCCATATTTACTAATACATCGCAGTCCAGATAGATGATTTTGTCCACGGGTATTAGTGCAGGAAGAAGCAATCGATACATACATGCCTGCGTCCATACATTAATGGAGTTAACATTGGCTAGCACCTGAGTTAGATCATCGGGCATAGTGATTGAATAAAAGCTAAGGGTATGATTATGTTTTGTAGTTAATGCGCTAAGCCTGCGCTTATTAGTTTCACTTAAAGAAACATCATGTAAAATATGAATATGAATTGGGGAACTCGTATGATGAAAAATTGACGCTAGAACGACTCCGGCATGTTCAGCATATTTCCCATCCTTATCTTGAAAAGCCAAGGCGATATCGATCATTTGATTTATCCTCTCTTCACGTTTGTGTACGAATGTACCACAGTATACGTTCGCCTTGATCAGAGGACAGAGACATTAAACCCAGAATATTCACCCAATTTGATGTGAACACCAAAAAACCAAGTGCTGAATCTCAGCAACTTGGTCGGCTAAGGACTTCAATCTTTATTTTCGCAGCTTAATTTGATCTACGTGATGATTGTTGTCCTTATGCATTATAAGATCCGCACGATTTCGAGTGGGCAGAATATTTTGCTGCAAATTAACGTAGTTTATTTCTTTCCAGATCCGCTTTGAGATTTCAATAGATTCCTCTAGAGACAGCTGTGCATATTTTTTGAAATAAGATTGTTCATCTTGGAAGGCAGTATCTCTGAGTTTAATAAACCGATCAATGTACCATGTCTCGATATCGTTCACATCGGCATCCACATAAATAGAAAAATCAAAGAAATCAGATACAAAATAGTTAGGCATATTATGATTATTTGTAATCGCAGTCTGAAGAACATTTAAGCCCTCAACAATTAGAATATCCGGATTCTCAATCGTAATATATTCATCTGGCACAATATCATAAGTTAAGTGAGAGTATACAGGGCTTTGGACCCGCGGCACCCCAGACTTCACATCCGTTAAAAAAGAAATTAAACTACGCGTGTCGTAGCTTTCAGGAAAGCCCTTTTTCGTCATTATACCGCGCTTTTCCAGCTCTGCGTTGGGATGTAGAAACCCATCAGTCGTAACTAAATCCACTTTTGGATGGGAAGGTAATTGTGAGAGGAGTTTTTGTAGGAGTCTGGCCGTAGTGCTTTTACCAACAGCGACACTTCCCGCGATACCTATGATAAATGGACCTTTTTTTAGATCATTGTTTAGAAAGTGATTTATAGACTCATTAAATTTATGAGCAGATAGAAGTTGCAGATTTAGTAAATTGGACAGAGGAAGATAGACTTCGTTAACATCCTCGCTGGAGATTTTTTCATTAATACTTTGGACTTCCATAAGTTCTTCTTCTGATAATTGGATAGCGGTGAAATCGCTTAGTTTTTTCCAATCCTCACGTAAATAAAGTGTATATGCTGAATTATTCACCATTAAATTTTCCACATCCCTGAAGTTTTTAGAGATTTCTTATGCACTTAGGTATTATAACCGTTCATACAGCTTCATTCCATTCATTGTAATCGACATTATTATGGACATTAAGGAGATTGCATTTCAGTAAATGGGAAAATCAATTAAAATATAGAATATTAGGAAAAATGGGGTGGGGCAATGGGAGTTTTTCGAAAGGTTGAATTATTGAAGGATTACACACGCACGGAAACGTTCCAAAAAGAGTCAGAGGGAAGGAAAATAGTTATAAGTATTTATTATCCGGATACAGAGGGTGTATTAAATAAAAACGCATCTGCAATGAAATATATGGAGCTTTTCGGGCCCTGTCAACAACAGGCGAGAGAGCTTCTACAAGATATTGGCATGAACATGGAAATCATAAATACATTATCTACCTCAATCAGCGATCGGACCTTTCAAAGCAAATCCAAACGCTCCTATCCAGTCATCATCTACTCACCTGCATTAGGTTTAGATAGAGATATGTATATTTATAATATAGAAGCGCTGGCCAAGCAAGGTTTCATAGTGGTAACGGTCAGTGCTGCGTACGAAGCTATGTTTACTGTTTGCCCTAGTGGAGAATTTATTAATCAATCCGAAGCTATGAGGCAAATAAAAGCTGCGGATTATACCGATTTACATAACTTAATTTCCATTCGAAAAAAAGATATTCAATACGTTCTGGATCACCTGTCCACGCTTAATTCTATGGATAAAGATGTGAAGGGCTTATTTGATATGAATAAGATTGGTATTATCGGCCATTCCATCGGCGGTGCTACTGCATTAGATTTAACTATGGAAGACGATAGAATTAAAGCTGCTATTTTATTAGATGCAAGCATGCACTTATATATTGAGAATGAAGAGAAGAACAATACTGTGCCGCTTCTTGTATTAAGGCAAAAGGCCTCCACCTTAGAATCCTTAAGTAATATATTACAGGAGAAACTGGCAAATGATTTCATCAAAGGACAAGAGGCGCTTTTTCAGAATTGGAACGGATATAAATCTTTTCTGAAAATACGAAAGGCTACACATATGTCATTTAGCGATCTGCCCCTTTATGAGGAAGGAGAGAATTTAAAACAAAGAACCAGTGAAATTCATACTTGCCTAAATGAGCTTATAAGTAAGTTCCTTTTGGAGCATCTTTTAGATCAGGGGCAAGGTTATTCGGCATTAATTAGTAGGGTTCATAAAGATTTTTGTGAGATCCATGGTAGTGGAGAAGAAATTCTGTGAATTAGCAATAAACTCTCCTTTGTTTATACCGATAAACATATATAAGGGGGGGAATTATGAATGCATTCTGCTCAGTCTAATGAGAAAATATGTAATCATATTGAAAAATACATAGGTGTTATTGATAATGTTTTTAAAGAAATTATTTCAGGTGTTCTGTCGATAGATATTCTAATTCTTGATCCGACGCCTGAGCGGAACTTCTATACTTTAATTACTTCTGGAATGAGCGAATTACCGATGACGGTGCCAGAAGGTGCAGAAGAATATCAATATGCTGAATTAATGATTTGTCTCCCTCCAACCTGGAAGCTGTCGGATGAGGCTTTTAAGGATGAACGGAATTATTGGCCGATTCGAGCCCTGAAAACAATGGCTAGGTTTCCGCATGAATATAATACATGGCTTTATATGGGGCATACGCTTGTGAACGGTAATCCCGCCCAGCCTTATAGTGAGGATACAGGATTTCAAGGGATGTTCGTTTGGGTTCCAGATGTAAAAGATAAAGCCGGTTTCTTTAATTTAGAAATGACCCATGAGAAAGTGGTGCACTTTTATACGTTAATTCCGCTCTATGGGGAGGAGTTAGATTATAAAATCAAGCATAGCGAGGAAGAGTTACTACACAAGTTAAATAAGATTGGGGTTACGGATGTTTTGGATCCTTCCCGTAAAAATAGTTGTAAGAAGTTATGGGGACTCTTTTAAATACAAGAAAAAACGGATGAGAGCCGTTTTTTTATTTTTTGATTCCAAAAGCAATCCAGCGACCATCCACATCTTCGATCACAAATTCCTTGTTATTATAATCGGTGTTTGATAAAGAACGAACAATATGAACACCGGCGGCTTCGAACTCCTTCTCCAACTCTTGTTGCTGCTTCGTAATAAAATAGGCATCGTATCCATAACCGTACAACTCTCGATTGGGAATGACCTTTTGTCCATGGGATTGCGTAAGGATAATCTCTGTATCGTCACGATACAAACAAAGATGTGGTTCTTGTGTATCTAAATAGGGTACAGCTTTAAAACCTAAGTACTGGCTGTAGAAGGCAGCGGTTTGCTCAATATTCAACGTAGGGAAAATACTATGTGATTGTAAGAGCTTTTTGTCCACGAGTGAGGTCATCCTTTCAAAGAAAAAATAGATATCCATATATTACCTTAAGATAGAAGTTTCAACAATACACGGAGTTTCCATTTAGCAGAAGATTATTCACGGTTGACATCATCGCTATTCTATAATAATATACATGCATGAGCATGCATTTATAAATATTTTATATAAGATGAACTTAGAAACTCATGTTCACTGGAAGCATTGATCATACTATACTTAGTTTTTTATAAGAGGAGAGATATCATGAAGGACTTATTCACCCCGTATGAATTGAAGGATTTGAAGCTGAAGAACCGCGTGGTTATGCCTCCAATGTGTCAGTATTCAGTGTCTAACAAAGACGGAATTGCTACGGATTGGCATTATAATCATTACGTAAGCCGCGCTGTTGGCGGAACTGGATTAATTATTATTGAAATGACGGACGTGGAGCCTGATGGCCGGATTACTGATTTTGATCTTGGTATTTGGTCTGATGAGCAAATTCCTGCACTGGCTAGAATCGTTGAAGCTTGTCATTCTTATGGCGCTAAAGTAGGTATTCAAATTGCACACGCCGGACGTAAAGCAGAAGATGCAGCAGTTCCTGTATCCTCCTCTAACGTTCCTTTTGATGCTGACTCCAAAACACCACGTGCCTTAACAACTGGAGAAGTGAAAGCTATGGTTGAGAAATTCCGGTTGGGCGTGAAGCGGGCGATACAAGCGGGATTTGATGTTATCGAGCTTCATGGAGCGCATGGTTACCTTATTCATCAGTTCCATTCCCCTCTAACCAATCAAAGAACAGATGAATATGGCAAGGATTTAACACGGTTTGGTACAGAAGTCATTCGCGCAGCAAAAAGTGAAATGCCGGAAGGAATGCCATTGATTATGCGCATCTCCGCTCAAGAATATGTTGAGGGCGGGTACGGTATCAAAGAAAGCTTGGAATTTAGTAAAGCTTACAAAGAAGCAGGCGCAGATATTTTCCATATCAGTGCAGGTGGTGAAGGTCCTATCGCAGCTGCCGGGAAACCAGGGACGCATGCAGCTTATCAGGTTCCTTTGGCCAGAGAAATCAAATATGGCTTGAATGTTCCGGTTATTGCGGTTGGCAGATTGGATGAGCCTGTACTTGCTAATGCCGTGATTGGGAATGAGGAAGCTGATCTTGTTGCCGTGGGCCGGGGCATGTTGAGAAATCCATACTGGACGCTGGAAGCAGGGGTCGAGCTTCAGAAAGATGCGGGTATTCCCAGACAATATTCTTTCGGGTTTCCAAGAATTAATGGGTAAAGACTAATTTAAATAGTGTGAAGTCTAAACAAAATAATTGTAAAGTGTGGAGGGGCCGGCTTCTTGGAGAAACGGTCTCTCCTCTTTTTTAAAATAAAATAAAGTATAAGTATCGAACCTATACTTTATGTATGGTTGTGGATTGTAGTACTATTATATAGAAGGAAAAAATCATGAAAAGCCATACACCCGGGAGATGAATAATAAAATGGGCGACATTCTTAACAATGAACTTATAACGAGTTGGTTGACGTTAACGCATATAAAAATGAATGTGACGAATGAATTGGAAGCTAATCTACAAGCCAAACATGGCTTATCCTTAAAAGAATTTTATTTGCTGTTATTTTTGTCGGAAGCGCCGGAGAAGAAACTGAAATTGCAGAAACTCGAAGCTATGGTGGGTTTAAGCCAGAGTGCAGTTTCCCGACTGGTTAGTCGGTTTGAGGCCAAAGGCTGTGGCGCTTTAGAAAGAAAAGCGTGTGATGCTGATCGCAGAAGTATCTATACTGCCTTGACTGCCATTGGCGAAGACAAGCTCCTCCGTGCACAAGATACCTTTCAAGAGACCCTGCTTGCAGCTTTTCCAGAAAAAGATGTGAAAGAGCTTTTGGATCAAATGCTTCGCATGAAGCAACAGTCATGAATTCACAATAAAACCTCTGTTTTGGTAAATGGACCGAATCTCCATTTCCCATACAGAGGTTTTTTAGTGTGGGGCGCTATTTACATCCTACCTGTTCATTCTACTGTTGCTGGGAAAGCCGGTAATAATTATAGTCTTCATGTTCAATTGTAATCTCGTCAAGAAGCTCGAAACCACATTTTTGAATGACTCTATTAGATGGGATATTGTGTTTCAGAGCAATGGCGTTTAATACATCGGTAGAGCTATTATCAAACAAATACTTAATTAATCCCTTGGCAGCTTGAGTAGTGTAGCCTTTACCGCGATGATCCTTGGATATGGCATACATAATCTCTCTGTTAGGAACGGACAATTCATCCTTAATTCCTGTACAACACCAACCAATAAACTCACCGGACTCTTTTAAAATAATGCCTAAACGAAGACGAAGCTCTCCGATATCTCCGCCCGCTGAGATCGCTTGAAGAAACTGCTGGTTCTCTTTTATTTCATAGTTTATTAACCAGTCCAACCGTTGTTCTTTAGGAACATTCCAATCTGGCAAGAATTCAATAATTTCAGGCTGTAGAGTAAGCGCATGAAACTCCTCTAAATCCTCCACGCTATACTCCCGCAGAAAAATATCTTTACAATCAATCGTAAATAAATCACTAGAATTGGCCTCTTCATTCACAACCTCGCTCAACTTTCACCACTCCTTTATTAACTAACAGATATTTTACCATGAAACAATTGATTGATTTGGTAATATTTGATTATAAAAAATGTTTTCTTTTATTTCACATAAATATTAATTGGTTAATATATTAATTGACTATAAAATATGTTATTATGTTTCGTATAAACGGCAATGAACTAATATTGTTAGGTTTTTAAGATTTCTACTATAAAGATAACAGGTGATCTTCTATGAAAAATGACAACGGTAACAAATTTATTAATGGTAGTCTAATTGCGCATTATAAGTTTGATAATCCAGAGGATGTAGGTCAAGATTTCTCGGGGAACGGCAATGATGGAACCGCTTCAGGTACGAAGCTGCCGGCTATTAAATCCGTAGCAGGTAGACAAGCTGTTTCGCTTGCTGGGGGAGAACATGGCACATCCTATATTTCATTACCTAACGATCTGCTTAAAGAGGTCAGTGACCATACAGGAATTACGATTTCGACCTGGATGTATGTAAGCAAAGCTTCAAGCTTATGGGAAAGAATTTTTGATTTTGGTAAAGGTGAAACAGGACCTTATCTTTTTGTAACCCGCAATTTGCGGGGCACTTGTTTTGCAGGGGAAGACTTAATTGCAGATCCAGGGAAATCCTTTGCGACTGATGAATGGGTACACGTTTCCTTTGCAGTTACAGGCACAAAAGGTGGAACACTAAGCAGTGCAGGACCTGTGATGTATGTAAATGGTGAAGTAGTTGCGGATGGCATGATCAGCCAAACCTCTAGTGGCACATATGCTAAGCTGCGCACATGGTTTGCTACTTTTGAAGATCAACTGAATTATAGCAATAATACAATCGGGAAATCCCAGTACGCGGCAGATGTTGATTTTGGCGGCTATATTTCGGACTTCCGTGTATATAAAGCAGGCTTAACTCAAGATGAAGTGATTGAAATTATGTGCGAATCTTTGACGGATGAAGATATCGTTAAGCTTGCAAAAGATAAATACTTAACCTTCCCAAGCTCGATTATTACCAAAGATATCGAATTGCCAGCTTCGCTGATGGGCGGGAAAGTTGACGTATCTTGGGTATCCAGCGATACCAAAGTCATTTCTAATGAAGGCGTTGTGAATAAAGGAGTTCAATCTGCTCAAGGCGTAACACTTACAGCACATTTGAAAAAGGGAGCTAGTACAGTAGAAAAGAGCTTCACTGTGTCTGTGCTTCCGGAAGATTTGCCACCTTACACCTTAACGATTGACGGCAATCAGGAGATTTTGGATGTTAGCCAAATTCTATATGGTTTATTCTATGAGGACATTAACAATGCAGCAGACGGTGGGATCTATGCAGAGCTAGTGCAGAATCGCTCCTTCGAATCTTTTGCTTTTGACAGCTATTCGCATGTATGTGGTGTACATGGTGCTTCCACCGGAAGAAATTATACACCTCTTCACGCATGGTCTGGGGATACAGACCAAATGACTGTCCATAATACAGGCGGATTAAACGATTTCTTCGGCATCGATGATAAAGATATGAATGCGCATTATGTGACGGTAGCGGATGGCGCGACGATTAATAATAGAGGTTTTGCCGATTCCAATCAGCACTGCTCGATGTTTATTCAGGAAGATGCCAAGTACAACTTCACGATTTGGGCGAAGGCAGAAGCAGCGGGCACAATTACCTTGCAATTGCTCGACAAAGACGGTAAAGCCATCAGCGATACTGCAGTTGTTGAAGTAAACGGTGACGGCAGCTGGAAGAAGTATGGTGTCGATTCAAAGCTTGTATTAACAGGATCTGAAACTGTGCTTGGTCAGCTGGCTTTAACCTTTAACGGTGAGATCTCCATTGATATGGTTTCCTTAATTCCTGATGACGTTTGGGGCGCTGGTGAAGAGGAACGTTCTGCTACAGCTCATGCTAACTATAAAGGAAATTCAAACTATAGATTGCGAAAAGACTTAGTGAATGCACTCGTTGATCTTCATCCTACCTTCCTGCGTTTCCCTGGGGGTTGTATTTCTGAAGGTTCTCACATTTGGGAGAACGTGTACGATTGGAAAGAGTCCGTCAACGATATCGAATTGCGCAAAGAGAACTATAACGTATGGGGCTACATGATGACCATGGGTCTTGGATATATGGAGTATTTCCAATTAGCCGAGGATTTGAACGCAACACCACTTCCGGTTATGGCCTGCGGCGTACTCTGTCAAGCTCGTTCGGATTATGCGAATCCAGCTGGCGGTGCGTTAAGAGATTATTATGTGAAGAACTTTACGGATCTGATTGATTTTGCGATTAGCATGGATTTTGACAATAATGAGTGGGCTGCATTGCGTAAAAAGATGGGCCATGAAGCAGCGTTTGATCTGCGTTATTTGGGTGTGGGGAATGAAAACTGGGGTACAGAGTTTTTCGCCAACTTCGAATATTTTAAAACAGTGATTGATGAGTATATGGTGAAGAACTATCCTGATCATGAATTGACTATTCTCTCTACCGTGGGTGCACAGGCAGATGATGATGCTTACCAGCAAGGTTGGAAATTCCTAAGCGGAAATTTACAGGGCTCGGAAAAAATCAGCTTTACGGATGGTACATCGAGCATCGAAGAGACTGTTACCTGGTACGAAAAACAAAAGAACTACATGGATACCATTGCGGATGAGCATTACTACCGTTCCAATGAATATTTGTTAGAGAATGCTGATCGTTACAACTACTATTACAGAGCCTATAAGGAAGACGGCAGCTTGGATGAGGCTGAAACTTCAAAGGTTTTTGTGGGCGAATATGCTTCCACAGATAAAAACACATTGGCAGGAGCTGTTGCTGAGGCGGCGATTATGTCCAGCTTCGAGAATAACTCTGATGTGATTAGATTGGCGGCAACGGCACCGTTGTTCAACAAGGTTCTGACAGATGGCACCTATAGATGGACACCGGATTGCATCTGGTTCGATGATGAAACCGTATGGTACACACCGAACTATTATGTTCAGCAGCTGTATGCTAAATACCTGGGAACCAAAGTGGTTGGCACCTCATTTTCGACTTATCGCAACGGGGAGAAGGTAGACCTCATTCCTCATGGAGGAATTGAAGTGGCTGCCGGGAAATCAGCTGTGATCGTGAAACGGGTGAAAGTGACTTCGAATGTAGATGGCAGTGTATGGTTGGATCAAGATTTCACGCAGCCGCTGGATGAAGCTTGGAAAGTGATTCCTGGCTCTGCCGGATATACGATTGATCCTTCCAAAGGTCTGGTATTGAAAGCGCAGAATGGCGGATTGAATGGATTGAATGGATTGAATGGATTGAATGGATTGTATATCCTTAATGACGCGTGGACTAATTATAAAGTAGAGGTTGTAGCTGAAAAAGCTTCTGGCGAAGATGGCTTCTATGTAGGCGCAGGTCTGACAGAAATCTCACCGGAAAATAAAGATGTTATCGAATATGCAATTGGCTATAATGGCGATGCCACAGGAGTCAAGGTGTACAAGCAAGGGATTGAGGCTTATACTCTCGGCGATTATTCCTCTAGTACCGCTGCTGGCAACCTTAGAGCCAGTTGCTATGAAGAGCTTTCGGATCATACGGAATATACCATCACCGTTAATTATGGCGGAGCAGATGGCAAACATTTGATTTGCTCTTATACAGATGGCAAGGTAACAAGCAAAGTACTGGATTATAAGCTTGAGGCTTATAACAGAGAGGTATACAATTCTGTAACTAAAGATGATAAGCATCTTTATGTGAAGCTTGTAAATGCGGATGGTGTAGAAAAAGCAACGAAGCTTGATCTAAAAGGCTTAAAAGTAGCTGCTACGGGTAAACGGATTACCTTAACCGGAGACGCCTCGCTGGTTCACACACCTAATGTGAACAGAAAAAATGATGAGAAGGTTACACCAGTTGAAACGGAAATCGTAATTGATAAAGACACGGCAATTGTGAAGCTAGCTGCCAATTCCGTGAATGTGATTGTTCTGGATCTGATTTAATAGAAAATATGCTGTTCAACACGCGCCGATCTTTTTGTTCGGCGCGTGTTGTTGTTTAACAAGCCTCTAAATCGGTTGATGATTATATAGAGAGAACTGTCCACTTGCTTGATGAATCTCAGAATCTATCTTACACTGGTGAAAGTACATCACCCGACTGACCCTCCAGTCTGCGATCCTTCCAGATGTTTTTTCCACAGCTGCCTTCATTACTCCAGAATACAGTGCATACCCCCTAGCCCCTAAAAAGGAGAACGATAAAATGATGAAATCATTCAAAACGGACTGGAAAGCAAATCTGAAAAATCCTCAAACGATTATGGCCTTGTTTACTTATCGTTATGGAAATTGGGTGTATTATCGAGTGAAGAATGGCATCGTGCGAAAACCTTTGTGGCTTTTGTACCGGATAATGGATGTGCTTTTTGTCCGTATTCTTGCGAATGGCGAGCTTCACGCTCAAGCTCAAATTGGTGACGCGCTTCATTTACCGCATGGTTTAAATGGGATTATCATTAGTCCTAAAGCGGTGCTTGGAAGCCATGCTACTATTTTTCATCAAGTGACTATTGGCGGGAGAAATAACTT
Source organism: Paenibacillus sp. FSL R10-2778 (assembly GCF_038593035.1). Lineage (NCBI taxonomy): Bacteria > Bacillati > Bacillota > Bacilli > Caryophanales > Paenibacillaceae > Paenibacillus > Paenibacillus sp. FSL R10-2778. The sequence continues at coordinate 2,262,224 of NZ_CP151956.1, forward strand.
AGGAGAGCCAGTGATTGGAGACAGAGCTTTTATTGGAGTAGGCTCCAAGATTCTTGGACCGGTTGTCATTGGTAACGATGTTAATATCGGGGCCATGTCTGTCGTGGTAAAGGATGTGCCGGATAACGCTTCGGCTGTAGGTATTCCTGCTAAAAATATATTGCGGAGTGAACCGAAACCAGAGAATACAAGATAAAGACGTTAGGTTCTAGTACATAGGGTACGCGTGCGCTTTATTTTAATATCTTACAGGGTATAATTAAAGCATCCAAGTAATCTTGTAATAACCTTCTAGAGATCGGAGTAATGAAATGAAATATAGCAATTTAGAAGAGTGTGTTAATGATTTAGAGAAACACGGACATTTAGTTCGTATTCAGGAAGAAGTGGACCCTTATCTAGAGATGGCGGCGATTCACCTAAAGGTTTATGAGGCTGGTGGACCTGCATTATTATTTGAAAATGTAAAAGGCTCGAAGTTTCGGGCCGTATCTAACCTTTTTGGAACGATAGAGCGCAGTAAGTTTATCTTTCGGCGTACTTGGGACTCCACACATAACGTAATTGCCCTTCGCAACGATCCCGTAAAAGCACTCAAAAATCCATTTAAATATGTTGGTACCGGATTATCCGCGAGAAAAGCATTGCCGATTAAAAAGCCAGGGGGTCTGCCAAGCGGTTTTCAGGAAATTAGTATCTCTGATCTTCCGCTAATCACACATTGGCCGGGAGATGGTGGTGCTTTTGTAACTTTGCCGCAGGTGTATTCAGAAGATCCGGACAAGCCGGGCATTATGAATTCCAATCTGGGAATGTACCGTGTGCAGCTGACTGGAAATGAGTATGAATTAAATAAAGAAGTGGGCATTCATTATCAAATTCATCGCGGCATTGGCGTACATCAGGAAAAAGCGAACCGCCAAGGACAACCGCTTAAAGTGAGTTGTTTTATCGGTGGACCACCCGCTCACTCTTTATCGGCGGTTATGCCTTTGCCTGAGGGAATGAGTGAGATGATCGTTGCAGGATTACTTTCAGGACGCCATTTCAGCTATAGCTATGTGGATGGTTATTGTATAAGCAATGATGCGGACTTTGTAATAACAGGTGAAATTCACCCTGGTGAGACGAAGCCGGAGGGGCCTTTTGGCGACCATTTAGGCTATTATAGCTTGGTTCACCCTTTCCCAGTAATGAGAGTACATAAAGTGTACGCCAGAAAAAATGCAATCTTTCCATTTACGGTTGTCGGCCGGCCGCCACAAGAGGATACCGCGTTTGGTGAGTTAATTCACGAGCTGACAGGTGGGGCTATCCGCCAAGAAATTCCGGGCGTCAAAGAAGTTCATGCAGTCGATGCTGCGGGTGTTCATCCCCTGCTGTTCGCCATTGGCAGTGAACGTTATACGCCTTATCAGCAAGTAAAGCAGCCAGCGGAAATTCTGACCATTGCTAACCGGATTTTAGGGACGGGTCAGCTTAGTTTAGCTAAGTTTTTGTTTATTACAGCAGAAGAGAATCAGCCTATCAGCACACATAATATCGAGGATTTCTTGACGTATATCTTAGAGCGGATTAATCTTCATAGAGATATTCATTTCTATACCAATACCACGATTGATACACTTGATTATTCCGGCACAGGATTAAACAGCGGAAGTAAAGTGATCTTCGCAGCAGTAGGGGATAAGAAAAGAGAGCTATGTACAGAGGTGCCAGGCCTGCTGAAAGAATTACAGGGATTTGAACATGCACGAATGGTGATGCCTGGTCTTGTTGCCCTTCAAGGCGCTAAATTCACAAGCTACGCTGAAGCAGCACTGGAAATGAACAAGCTTAGTGAAGCTATTCAGGAGCAAGGGTCACTTCCTTCTTGCCCAATGATTATTTTGTGTGATGATAGCGAGTTTTTGAGTGAAAAGATCGACAATTTCCTATGGGCGACGTTCACCCGCAGTAATCCATCTCATGATATCTATGGAGTGAACAGTTCTACTGAGTATAAACATTGGTCCTGTGATAACGTGATTATTGATGCTCGGGTAAAACCCCATCAAGCCCCGCCACTGATCCCAGACCCAACCGTTCAGAAGCATATCGAACGATTATTTGCGTCAGGTGGCAGTTTAAGCAGAGTCAAGATATAGAGAAACATTCATAGGCCTTCTTGGGAATCCAAGGAGGCCTATTTGCTGTTTGTGAAATGATTTTGCTCATATGAAATAAAAAAGAAATAGGGGTATTATGGGGTGTATGGTATATATTTACTATTAATATTGGGGAAGTGTTGTTCTGATGGAAATTATGGAAACCGAACGTTTATGGATTAGAAGGTTCTCAGCAGAGGATTGGAAAGACCTTCATGAATATTTGTCGCAAGAAAGTGTTGTGAAATATGAGCCCTATTCCGTGTTTAATGCAGATGAATCTCGCACTGAGGCACTCAGACGGTCATCGGACCGTGCTTTTTGGGCAGTCTGTCTTAAATCTACGACAAAAATGATCGGCAACTTATATTTTCAAGCGAGCGAACCAAAGGTTTTTGGCGTTTGGGAATTTGGATATGTTTTTAACCCTGATTTTCAGGGAAGCGGGTATGCTACAGAGGCTTGTAATCAATTGTTAAACTATGGCTTTGATAATCTGAAAATGAGACGTGTGATTGCGAACTGTGATCCCGAAAATACACGCTCATGGAAACTGCTTGAACGATTGAAGCTTCGTCGAGAAGGACATTTTTTGCAGACGGGTTATTTTAAATACGATAGTAATGGAGAGCCAATCTGGCATGATACTTATTCCTATGGATTGCTCAGAAGCGAATGGTTAAGGATGACGGAATAGCAAAACTGTTGTCGTGATCTCAAAAGCGGGTGTCCCCTCACTGATTCTTCTGTCCTAACTTCTTCCCAAATCGTAGGTTTTTATAACTATAGGCGAAGAAATTGAACGGTTTAGTGTATGATAAAATCTGTTTTTTAAATGTTCAGAGTGACACTTAGGTGGTAGTATCGTGTTGGATATGAGTGAAACTGGAATCATCTACCATCCAGCTGCCTGAGCAAAGAGGAGGGGATACGCGCACGAAGTGAACTTATATTTGAAGAACGAATGACAACGAAGCTTATTGTAAGCGTTTACTACAACGGGGCTAGATGCGTACTAAGTTCTTTTAATCATAAGAAAGCGGGTGAAGCACAGAAGATGAAGAGGAATAAGCTTGGAAATAAAATATTTATGGTGTTATTGTCGTGGATCTTCATTTGTTCATCAATACTTCCATCTACAACATTTGGGGTGCAACAGGCCAGTGCAGCTTCAGGTCCAATAACCTTGCAATATGATTTTGGAACAGCAACAAGTCCTGTTATAAGTGGTTATACAGGCGTGCATGAATCTAAGTTATATACGAATGAGCTAGGGTATGGTTTAGATCAGGCGGTTGCTTCAAGGAATCGTTCGGGTGGAGACGATATGACCAACGATTTTGTATTGGGACTGTCCTATTCTTTTTTGGTGGATCTTCCTAATGGGGATTACGATGTGACTGTATACTCAGGAGATTTACTAGCAGGTACAAGTACAACCAAAACTACGATTACTTTGGAAGGTAGCACGGCTGGGTCGATAAGCAGCAAGCAAGCTGTAAATCAAGCTACCTACCGGACGACTGTTCAAGATGGTCAACTGACCGTCGGCATTACGGGTACAGGGGTTGGCGGATATTTAAATGGACTAATTATTCAGCAGATTGTACCAGGTCCATTGAAAGCCCCTGAGGGATTAGTGGTTCATAATATCACTCCCACTGAGGTATCTCTAGGGTGGAGCAGCGTGACAGAAGCAGTCTATTACAATATTTATCGAACGGTTCTTCCTAGTGGAACCCTTCAAGCCATAGGTCAAGCTGCTGCTAACAGCTACGTGGATTCAGATGTAAATGAAGGCAGTGGTTACATTTACAATGTGTCAGCTGTAAATGGAAAGGGTGAGGAATCTGCTTTGAGCGCATCTGTGACCGTAGACAAAATTCCGGGGGGAGAGGTTCCCGCAGCACCAACCGGTCTTTCAATTGTCAGTGTCGGTGTAAGTTCTGTTCAACTGAATTGGAACAGTGTGGCTGGAGCTAGCCGCTATACGATCTTAAGGTCTGATTCAGCAGATGGAACATTCCATGAGATTGGCCAGTCAGAGAAGACGACATTTACGGATGCCTCAGCGGACACCTCAAAACGGCAATATTATGGGGTGAAGGCAGCCAATGACCAAGGCGAATCAGAGCTATCTGACAAGGTGGAAAGCGCCGTGTATACGCCTCCTGGAACTTTGCCAGAAGGAGATGTTTATTCCTTTGATTTTGGTCCGGGTGCTGTGGCTGAAGGTTATCTTAAGGTAGATGCAGGGGTATCTTATTCCTCTGAGGTTAAATATGGATTTACAGATATATCGAAAGTAACTGGGGTAGACCGAGGAACCTCAGATCCTTTGCGATCAGATTTTGTGGTCCCTAAGGATGCAACTTTTAATGTAGATTTACCGAATGGCGATTATACAGTGTCACTTATCGCTGGTGACAGCGCCGGAGAAACAGAGATTGGCATCAAAGTCGAATCCATTCAAAAAGTTCAACAGACGAGCAAAACAGCAGGCCAGTATTTGGAAATGAGCTTTGACATCGCTTTGGTGGATGGACAAATGAACTTGGTGTTCTCTGGCACTAAGCCAAATATCAATGCACTGGTGATTACTAAGCAGCCAGACCGTCCTGCTAATGAATTGCCAACGGTTTATATTGCGGGTGATTCAACCGTGCAGACTTATGATCCTTATTGGATACCACAAGCAGGCTGGGGACAAATGATTCCTGATTTCTTTAGTGAGGAAGTAACGTTTAAGAATCACGCTATCGGAGGCCGCAGCTCTAAGTCATTTATTGTCGAGGGAAGGCTGGATGAAGTACTGCGTAAGATCCAACCGGGTGACTATTTCCTGATCCAGTTTGGTCATAATGACGCAACGATTAGCGTTCCAGACCGATATGCTTCTCCAGCCGATTACAAAGTTTATTTAAAAACATATGTCAATGGAGCTAGGCAAAGAGGAGCAACTCCGATTCTGGTGACCCCCATGGGCCGCAGAGATTATAATGCCGCGAGCGAAAAATTTAATGTGAGCTTTCCAGAATATGTGCAGGCTATGAAAGAAGTAGCAAGTGAACTTGATGTTGATTTGGTCGATCTTAGCGCACTCAGTGTAGCTTATTACAATTCTATCGGTTTTGCAGCTACACGCTCTGTATTCCTTCACCTCGATGCAGGGATATATGGTGCTTTCCCAAATGGCTCGACAGACGATACTCACTTTCAAGAATACGGAGCCATTCAAATGGCCCGTCTGCTGGCCAAAGGAATAGGGGAATTAAATATTCCACTCTCCAGCTTTGTGCAGGACATCAAACAGCCGGAAACGGTGCCTGTGAAGCCTGAAGGTCTTGTAGCTGGGAGTATCAGTAATGCAGGTGCAGTACTGAAATGGAATAAAGTAGAAGGTACAGATATCTATAAAATCTATCGTAAGCTAGCGGCAGAAGCCGAATCTGCTTATACCTTAGCGGGAACTTCAACTGTCCCTTCATTGACATTAAGCGGGTTGGTTGAAGGTCAAAGCTACTCGGTAAGAGTGACTGCAGTGAACGGGCTAGGAGAGTCTGAGCCTTCAGATGAAGTGAAGCTGACTACGAAATCCGCTCAGTATCGTTATGATTTTGGACCTGTTGGTTCACCCGTTGCTGCGGGTTATACGGAAGTGAATGTGAATGTCCTGTATACCCCAGAACGTGGATATGGTTTGACCTCGAGTGCAGGGATGATTGATCGGGATCGGGGAAATGCGACGGACGATCTGCGCAGAGATTTTGTGATTTATTTTGGAGGATCGTATGAATTCAAAGTTGATTTACCCAATGGTTATTACTCTGTTAAGACCTATACAGGAGATTGGATTGGATCTGCCAAGACGAATGTAGCCATTGAAGGCAAAGATTACGGAACAGTCTCCTCAGGTAAGGAAAATATTGCTGAGAAGCTGTATAACCAGATTGCTGTCAAAGACGGGCAGATGAATCTTGTCTTTAGTGGCACAACCGCTCATCTCAATGGGCTGGAGATCACACCGTTATTATTAGCCCCAACGAATCTGAAACTGGGTAGCCTGGATTTAAACAGTGAGCCTATCACTGCTAATCTTTCTTGGGATAGTATGGAGGGTGCGCTGAAATACCGTGTATATCGTCAGGCTACGGTTGCGAATAGTGCAGAGCTGCTGGGCGAAACAACAGAGCCGCTCTACACAGATACCACTGCGGATATTGGTATGGAATATATCTATACGGTAACTTCGGTCGACAGCACGGGACTGGAATCTGTAGGCTCCAATGCGCTAAAAGTGTCTATGATTGACCCCTCCGTAGCAAAAGCAGCCGTACCTAGTGGTCTAGCGGTACAATCTACGAACAAAAATGATGTGACCTTTACTTGGAATGAGGTACCGGATGCACGGATGTTCAACATTTATCGTGCGAAATCCGCAGACAGTGAGTTCATCCTGATCGGCAAATCATTCGAAGCTTCGTACACAGACACGACCGTTCTGACTACCATTCCTTACTATTACAAAGTAGCCTCGGTAAATGCAGGCGGCATCTCTGATCTATCCGCTACGTTGGAAACCTCAGCGGTGACAACATTATACCGGAAGATGGAGGCGCTGGATCGTGCGCCTGTAGCGGTTAAGACAGATGAGGGTGTTTATATCAGCTGGCGGATGTTAGGTCTGGATCCGGAAACGATAGGATTCAATCTGTATCGTGGCGATAAGAAACTTAATGATTCGTTGATTACTCAAAACACGAACTATCTCGATACTAAAGGCACGGAGGATGCCAAATATAGAATCACATCAGTAATCAATGGAGTCGAGAAATCTGCTTCGGAACCATTCAGCGTATGGCAGAAGCAATATCTATCGATCCCTTTGCAAAAGCCAGCAGATGATTACACCAAGGATGGTCAACCGTATACGTATAGTGCGGGAGATGCAAGTGTAGGTGATTTGGACGGTGATGGTGTATATGAAATCATCATGCTGTGGTCACCTTCGAACAGCAAGGATAACTCTCAAGCTGGGTATACTGGACTTGTCTATATGGACGCTTATAAATTAGATGGAACTCGCTTATGGCGGATTAATTTAGGGCCTAATATTCGTGCCGGCGCACACTATTCTCCATTCCTGGTATATGATCTGGATAGTGATGGACGTGCCGAAATTATGATCAAGACGGCAGATGGCACAGTGGACGGTCAAGGAAAAGTCATCGGCAATGCCAGTGCAGACTATCGTAACAGTTCGGGTTATGTGCTGCTGGGCAATGAATATTTAACGGTGTTCGAAGGGGCAACAGGCCGGGCATTGGATACCGTTGATTATGATCCGCCACGTGGAGATGTTGGCGCTTGGGGGGATACCTATGGTAACCGTGTAGACCGCTTTTTGGCAGCTGTAGCTTATTTAGACGGCGAGCAGCCAAGCGTGATTTTTAGCCGCGGTTATTATACTAGAACCGTACTTGCAGCTTACAATTATCGCGAGGGCAAGCTCGAGAAAGTATGGCGTTTCGATTCTAATGATGAAGGATATGGAGACTACGTTGGTCAAGGAAACCACAATCTTTCTGTAGGCGATGTGGACGGCGACGGCAAGGACGAAATAACCTTCGGCGCGATGGCAATCGACGATGACGGATTGCCGCTGTATAATACAAAGCTTGGCCATGGTGATGCAATTCATTTCGGAGACCTTGATCCTACCAGACCCGGGCTGGAAGTCTTTGATGTTCATGAGCATACCGATTCGAAGTATGGGATTGAAATGCGTGATGCAGCTACAGGAGAAATATTATGGGGTGTATTCACGGGGATTGATACTGGACGGGGAATGTCAGCAGATATTGATCCGCGATATGCTGGCGAAGAGGTATGGGCTGCAACGATCACCAATGAGGAGCATATACCTGTTACGGGCCTATACAGTGCGCAAGGGGAACTAATCACTAAAAAACTGCCTTCCTCCACGAATTTTGGTATTTGGTGGGATAGTGATCTTTTACGTGAATTACTGGATGCGAATCGAGTGGATAAGTGGGACTATACCAACCAGACAACGGTTAACTTATTGACGGCTGTAGGTGCTTCTTCAAATAATGGCACCAAGGCGAATCCAAGCTTGCAGGCAGATCTGTTCGGGGATTGGCGTGAAGAAGTGATCTGGCGGGCAACGGACAGTTCTGAACTACGGATCTACACAACAACGGATATGACAGATTATCGTATTCGCACATTGATGCATGATCCGATCTACCGCCTGGCAGTAGCTTGGCAAAATGTAGGCTATAATCAACCTCCGCACCCTGGATTCTTTCTTGGTGAAGGGATGGAACAACCAGCGGCTCCAAAAATTCAATATGTAGGCTCACCGGGAGAAACTGAAGATACTACACCACCTACGATTTCTGGTTTACCTTCTGCTCAAATGAGTGAAACGGATGTATTGAAGGTGCAGGTCGTAGCGGAAGATCCAGAGTCTGGCATTCGCAGTCTGGATATTACCTTTGATGGTAAACCTGTCGTTTATGGAGATGAGATTCCACTCACAGGGCTTGCGGGAGCGCATACGTTCATCGCAACAGCCATTAATAACGCTGGACTTTCGACGACAGAACAAGTGATTGTGTTCGTAAGTGGACCTCAGAAGGCTACAGGTGTTCCGGGGCAATGGGTTCTATCCAATAATAATGGGCAGGATACAGGACTTTTGGACGGGGATTACCAAATCACAATGAATATGTGGTGGGGCAATAATGGTACGGTCTACAAGCTATATGAGAACGGTGCCTTAATCGACACGCAAACCTTACGTGATGATTCCCCAGCTGCACAGACTGCAGTGACTAATATTACCGGAAAAGAAAACGGAACCTACACCTATACGGCTGAGCTGACCAATTCTTTTGGCACAACGGTGTCTGCTGCTCATGTGGTTATCGTGAAGGATGCTGCACCAGCTAAGCCGGTGTTGTCCAATGACAACTGGGATGGCGATGGAGAGTATAAAGTGACTATGAATTTATGGTGGGGGATGAACGGCAAAGAGTATCGCTTGTATGAGAACGGAATACTGATCGATACTCAGACTTTAACAGCGGACACCCCAAACGCACAAACGGCTTCTACTTCTATTACTAACCGTTCTCCAGGCGTCTATGAATACCGGGCTGAGCTGTTGAATGATCAAGGGGTAAATGAGAGTGCGATCATGAAAGTTACGGTAAAATAACTGAATATTTGTTGAAAAAGCGCCTAAGTCGGTAATATCCGGCTAGGCGCTTTTTTTAGATTATCTAAGATTTAAAGGATTCTGCAAGACTAATTCTCCTATCAGCCTCATATGAATCTAAACAACGAATGATAGGGGGGATTGTAAATATGGATTTGACGCATATGATCTCAAAGCTTGTGGTAGTTATACATGTTATAGCATCCATAGTGGGAATTGGACCAGCTTTTGTGCTGCCAATACTGACAAGCTCAGCCAAGACAGGCAGTCAGCTTCGTTTTGTATTTGGTCTTATGAAGAAAATAAACAGATTCCCTAAGACAGGTGGGATCACCCTGATCGTTACAGGTATTTTGTTAATGATCATAGATAAAATGGGCTTGTCGGTGTTGTGGTTAAATCTGTCGTTATTATTTTTTATCGTGATCGAAGTGATTATTATTGGAATGGTTGAGCCCCGATTGAAAAAGCTAACCCAGCTCGTAATGAGCAGCGAAGGGGAAGAAATTCCTGATGGTTATACTACCGCTATGAACAAGATCGCTCCGCTAGAAGCGGCGGTTCATGTACTTACTATCGTCATTATTATATTAATGGTAGTAAAGCCGGTATAAGATCATAACGCCTATTCTCAATGATCTCTTCATAATCGCGGATGAGTCCATCAAAAATATTCTCCCAAGAGCGGCCGAGTGCCAGCTGTCGGCCTTCATGCCCCATAGCAGCTAGCTTTTGGGGATGCTCTACACAAGCACAAATCTCACGAATAAAAGCATCCGGGCAGCGGGGCTCGACAATCATTCCTGTGCGGCCGGGTGTGACCAGATCCTTCGCCCCACCTTCATTTACTGCGAGGACAGGCAGTCCCGAGGCCATAGCCTCAAGGACAACATTACCGAAGGTTTCCGTACTGGAAGGGAAGACGAATAGATCTGCTGAGGCATATAATTGGGCAAGCTCGTCACCATGTTTATAGCCTGTAAACGTGACATTATGCGGCGCCTGTGCCCGCATTTCCGGCAGAAGGGGACCGTCTCCAACGACCAGCCAATGAACCTGAGATTGCATAGATTCGGGCAATTGCTGCATGGCGAGAGCAAGCGTCTGTATATCTTTTTCAGGGGCGATTCTTCCCACATATAGAAGCAGTAACGGTGCGGTAATTCCGTAGCGCTCACGGACCTCATGGCTGCGTTTTTTGGGGGTATACTGCTGGCAGTCGATGCCTCTGGACCATAGCTTCAGGCGATGAAAGCCTTGAGCTTGGAGGGAATCGAGGGTTTCGTAGGATGGTGCAAAGGTGGCATCACAGGAGCGGTGAAACCACTTCATGTATTTCCAATAGAGCGGAGCGATTTTTTTCATCCGGTAATATTCAAGATAGCGGTCAAAATGGGTATGATAGGAGGCGACATGGGGCAGATCATGTTTGCGCGCATAACGAAGGCCGCAGAGACCGATATTGAACGGAGTTGCCATATGAAGCAGATCGGGACGAAAAGCTTTCAGCTCTGATTGGATAGAGGACATATTGGGCAGTGCGAGTCTACATTCAGGGTATAAGAAAAAGGGGATGCTGGTAATGGGACGTATGGGATCGGCATAACTGTCTTCAGGAGCAGATTTTGGTGAGAAAAGCAGATGTTCAATACCGCGCTCTTTCAAATGGGTGGTTAATCGTTGAAGCGTACGTGAAACTCCGTTGGTTTGCGGAAGAAATGTGTCCGTGAATAAAGCAAGACGCATGGAACCCCTCCCAGGTACTCTTGATGCCCTGATCATAACAGGCGATTATTTGATGGAGGTCAAACGGATGTTAAACAGAATATAAAAATCCACTGCACCAGGTAAGATAAAGAGGTGTGCAGTGGATTTATTAGTTTTAATGGGATGAAGCCCTACAAGGATTCGTATATCTGTTGTAAAAAAGTAATGCTTTCTCCTAAATGTGACTCAGGAGTGCTTTCCAGGATTCCTTGAATATGAGGACGTTCATATTTCATATAACGAAGGATCGGCTCAAACTCTAGCCACCCTTGACCTACAGGGACTATTTTTATGGCTCCTTCTTGGACGATAAAGTCTTTTAAATGAATGACAGCAATTCGATTTCCTAGAAGCTTCAAAGCCTCCGTAATAATAGCTTCTTGATGCAAGTAATTTGTAGGCGACATTAGATTTGCGCAATCCAATATGACCTGAAGATTGTTAGAAGGGACTTCATCCAGAAGTCGGCGGGTTAAGGGCGCGGTGTACAGCGGATGATGAAGGCCTGCTTCGATTCCTACCGTCACACCAAAACGTTCGGCCTCCGCCACCATGGCCTTAACTGATGCCACCACCTCTTGGAAGGCTTCTTCTGTAAAATTATCTGTGGTATACCCAAGTCCCACACTTCCGGTTTCCGTACCTACCAGACTAGCGCCGAAATCCCGGGCCAAGCGCAGATGGGTATTAAACGCGGATAACGCTTGCGCCCGTTTGTGAGGATCGGTGTCTACAATATTTACATAGCAGCCCAGAACCGCAATCTGAATACCTGCCTGTCTAAAGGCATTGCCATAATAGCTGGCTGTTCCAGGGCTTATAGCCGTCAGGCTAGGGGCACTATCAGGAAAAGATTTCTTAAGTGCGAACTGGATATGAGTGAAATGATAGGACTTAATCTTCTCAATTAACTCTTGCAATGGAACTTGTGTGAAATCATGTGCTCGAACACCTAGTTGAAGGGGAATGCTCATATGACCGATCGCTCCTATTAGTATTGTTGTTTGTGAGGTGCTAATTTGTCCCAGTCAAAGGTAACACCAGTGCCCGTTACTTCTGGCGCAACTGCCATCCCATTGTCTTTATTAATCACTAGCGGACGTGTAGTGTATTGATCGATAGGGAAGCTATGCATTTCGAGATAACCTGCATTTGGCATAGCTGCTAACAAACTAACGTGCAATTCCTGCATCCCATGTGTGGAAACAGAAAGGTTATAGGCTTGTGTTAAGTGAGCTACCTTTAACCAGCCCGTTATCCCGCCTATATTGGAAGCATCAGGTTGAGGAAAATCAACATGACCATATTGCAGCATGTGATGGAATTCGGTTAATGTGCGCAAGTTCTCTCCGCCTGCAACGGCCATTCCTGTTTCTTCAGCAATCCGTGCATAGCCGGCATAATCCTCCGGAATCGTTGGTTCTTCTAGGAAGAGAATGTCGTATTTCAAAAATTCACGTGCGGCTTTTATCGCTTTTTCCACACTCCAGCTCATATTGGCATCGACCATAAAGGCTACATCCGGGCCGACCAATTGGCGTACCGCAGCCACTCGTTCCACATCTTCAGCTAATGTTTTTTGGCCTAGTTTAATTTTGACAGCCTGGAGGCCCATATCTAAGTATTTTTGATTGTTGCGCAGGAGCTTTTCTAATGGGAAGTTTAAATCAATCGCTCCACCATAACATTTTACCTCATTGCTTGCGCCACCCAGAAGTTTGTAGAGAGGTTCATCTGCTTTCTTTGCACGTAAATCCCATAACGCAATGTCACATGCCGCAATGGCGAAGCTAGCCAAGCCCCCGCGAGCAACATAATGTATTCCCCAGTTCATCTGCTCCCAGATACTTTCCACACAGCTGGCGTCTTTGCCAACTAAGATATGTGTTAATTCATTAGCAATTAGTGAGCAGATCGCTTTGCCGCCAAATCCGCCAGTATAGGTATAACCTACACCTTCACGACCGTCATCCGTTCTAATTTTGACAATGGGAACTTCAAAATGAGTATGCAAGCCATGTTTAGCATCCTCCATGATTTCTGGCAAAGGGATACGATAGTACTCCGTAATAACTTCTTTAATTAGAGACATCTTGGATCACTCCTTATAAAAGTTGTTGTAAGTTTGATAGAGATGAGGCTGTATTTTGTTTAAGAGCTTGAACCACAAGTTTAGCAATTTGCCGGGCACCTTCATCTGAGAAATGAGTATCATCCGTAACCCCATTTGGGTAATTGGGATGTGTTTTCGCTGGCAAATGCATGAATAACTTCTTGGATTCCTCTTCGCCTAATGAACGATAGAGCGCTTGCGAGGCTGCGAAAATATCAAGTAGCGGAGTGTGCGTTTCTTCAGCCACTTGTCTCATTACCTCGGGATAAGCACCTACAGCAAACGGGTCCAGCTCTCCATCGGCGTTAAAGCGGCGGCGACTTACAGAGGTTAACAGAACCGGAGTCCCCCCTAGCTGCCTAGCAGCATCTATATATTGAATGAGATTATGGCGATATTCGGTTTCAGGATCGGTGTAACGTAATGGATCATCTTTTTTCTCATCGTTATGTCCAAATTGAATAAACAGGTAGTCGCCGGGTTGGAAGTCTTTTCTGATAGCATCGAGGCGGCCGTCTGTTATGAACGATTTGGTGCTTCGACCATTAATTGCACGATTCTGGATTTGAATAGAAGTCCGAAAATAACTTTGCAGGTATTCTCCCCAGCCGGTCATAGGTTTTTCTCCAGCGCCTTTAATGGCCGCAGTGGAATCGCCTGCAATAAATAGTTGTTGTCTCATAAGGTCTTCTTCTCCTTTAACGTATTGGCGTTCCCTTAACCAATTCTCAGCAAGGGAAAGCCATTGCTGGCAATGAGGGTGTTCTTTAGCAAGCCCTAAACCATGCCGCCCTTCTTCAAAGATATGTAATTCAAAAGGAATTCCCTGATTAGACAGGGCAGAGGCGAACAACAGACTATTCTCCACGGGAACGCTGGCATCGTTCGCTGTTGTCCAGATAAAGGTTGGAGGTGTGAGTGAATCCACCTGGGCTTCTGAGGAAAAGGAGTCAAGCTCCGCTTGTGATGGGTCGTCTCCAAGAAAATGTAGCCGGCTTCCCTTGTGCGAATGGGGCTCTTGGAAAGTGATTACAGGGTAACCTAATAGAAGAAGGTTTGGTTTCTCTGCTCTAGTGGTAGAAAAGATAGAAGCTAAGTGTCCTCCTGCCGAGAATCCAATCATCCCTACTTTGTCTGAGATCACATTCCAAGCTTTGGGTGCTTCCCTAATCCATTTGAGAGCTTCCTCAACATCATTTAACAAAGAAGAGACGTTGAAATCTCCGACCTGATAATCTAGTACACCTGCATGAATACCTAGACTGTTTAGCCATTGAGCCACAGGTTCTCCTTCATGTTTGGCTAAGTGCTGATAACCTCCACCAGGCAATACCAATATAAAAGGACGGGGGTGATCCGTCTCGAGCGGATAGAGGGTGAGTAGTGAGGTTTCCTGAGAAATCGTATCTTGTTCTACACGGTTAGTATTTAGACGAAAGTTCAACATTGCGTTCAAATTCCTCCCTAAATGGTTATATGCACACGTTAACATATTTTCCGAAAAAAAGAGAGACTCTTTTTTTTTTAGATTCGGCCTTGAACGATTATTTTGTGATTTTTACATAGATTCGTCAAATGTTGGTTTGGATTTAGCGCCTGTATTGTTATCCCGGTACTGTCCAGGGGTCATCCCTTCCTGTTTACGGAAAGATCGAATGAAATTCTGAGAATTGTTGTATCTTAATTTGGCTGCGATATCTTTGATCGGCATATCGGTTTCCTGCAGCCATTTTTTCGCCATTTTAAATCGGTACATCGTTAAATATTCGCTGAAATAGTATTGGGTCTCCTTACGGAAGACACTGCTGATATAGTTGGCGTTGTAATGCAGCCGTGAAGCGCATTCTTCCAAGGTTAGATCCGTATCATATTCATGTTGGATCAGATCAATGATTTTCTCAGAGATGTTTTGGTATTGGGCATTTTGCCTGCTGATAAAAATTTTGATCATCGGGTAGATGACCATGCTCCAGAACCAATCCTCAATCTCAGCCACGGTATGAAGGTCATGTAATTCCTCAAAAATAGAGCCATTAGCATGATAGATCTGATTTAAGCTAATGCCCGATTCCTGCATCATAATGAGCAAGTTATTGAGTAAGCGGGTCAACGGGATTTGATATTCCTGTGGTGAAAGCTCAAGGGCAAAGATAGATTTAAAAAGCAAATGAATCAGTTCCTTGGCTTTATCCGTTTCAGCCAGCTTGATCGCATCCATTAGATCGTTTTCTTTATGCGTAGGGTAGTTCAAGTTCAGATAATGTTTGCCGGAGTTAATGTTCTCATATTGAATAATAACGCCTTTGCCAAGCTTAATGCGATGCTTCAGTGCTTCAAGACCTTCTCTGTAGGCGATGGCTAGTTTATCGAAGGCGTTGAAGGGCAGGCTCAGCCCAATACTCACCTGCACCTTTAGATAATTATTTATTTCTTGCTGCAGCTTCTCCGTTAACGAATACAGTGTCTTATGAAAAGATTGGGTATCGCAATCTGGACTGCCCAATAATACGACTACCGCATGGTCCATGATCACTGGAGCCAGCCGTTGTTCAGGACAGATTAACTCTTCGATCATATTGTGGGCAGCGAACAATAAGAGGCTGAGATCTTTTTTCTCATAGCTGGAATCCTCGGCATAATCAATAGACAACGTAATTACTGCCATGGTTTTCCATTCTTCAAGCTGGGTTTGGTAACCGAATTGCCCTAATTCTTCGAGTAAATCACGTTTCTTAACATTGCCGTGGAAGGCATTGATCAGAAAAAACGTACGAACCTGCTGAAAGTGTTGCCGGACTTCTTTTTCCAGCTGTGATTTGGATTGGAACAAAGAATGAACTTGTTCTCCTATAATCTGAAATTCATTGCGATGTCTCGATTTAATATCCGGTTTGCGTTGGCCCATCTGATTAAGCAGTCTTTCGATAGGGGTGTACATACGCCTGGAGCCGATCCAGGCCAGAAGAATGGAGAATAAGAGCATAAAGGTACACACGATTATCGTAAACATACCAATTTTATTGGACTCCTTCGTCAAGCTTTCCATGGAAGTAACCGATAGATAAACCCAGCCATTTAACTGAGAACGCATGAAAGTGACGGAGTAATTCTTTTTGTTGATCACAGTCTTGAACTGTCCGGATTGTTTAGAAGGATCAGAGATTAAAGGGACTTCCTTAAATCCGCCTTGCTCTTTAGGTTTTCCGATTAAGCTGGTATCCGGATGGAGCAGGAAGCGGCCAGCTTGATCCAGAACGATAATGTCATCGAGTGGCTGCACATCTGAATTAATGAAATCCTGAAGACTGCAGACCGGAATATTAGCTAGGGCAAGACCATATTTTTGCAGCTTATTGGTGGGAAGCTTTTTGATAAGACTGATGCTGTAATTGCAGCCAGTGACGTTAATGCTCTCCTCGCTATAAAATAAGGACGATGGATTCAAAATCCATGAAGTATCGTCAGCTATATTCATTAGATTAGAGAGTTGCGCGTGGTTTTTGTATTCATTCAGACGGTAGACGCCTGAATTTTTGATCATCCAGTTCTGCTGCTGATTGAGCAGGATGACATCCTCAAGTTTCGTATCGAAGGATTGCATATTGCGGATTTCGTTTCTTAAATCATTATATAAAATGAAATCGGTTTCATTTAAAGGGTTATTTAGTGCTTTTTTTAATACACTAGAGTTGATCACTTGGTTTAATGTTTGATTGACAGTTGTTAACTTATGTTCTACATTTGAGGTGATTTGTAATATAAGTTCCATTTTACTGTTGTTTACGTTCTTTTGGATCTCATTAGATGATGTGAAATAGGAAAAAGAACCGATGAATATCACCGGCAACGTGCTAATTACAAAGGCAAAAATCGTTAATTTACTTAAAAAGCTTAATGGTCTCACGGGACTCAGCACCTTTACTTATGTAGAAGTAGACACTTGTTCTTAGTGTATGAAACCTGGTGGAAAATAACAATAATCATCTCGTTCTGCAATAATCATTAACCCTAATTATGACTACAAAATGGAAAATCTTCAAGCTGTAGGGTGAAAATCCTTACAATACCTTAGGAGGCTGTAGAAATGTTTAGACAATTTATGTGTAGAAGGGCAACGTTTTGTTGCTGCTTATTTTTCATGCTTGTTTTCCCTATGTTAAGCGCTTGCAGTGATGGAAAGTCCGCTGGTTCCACACTGCAAGAAGCTCGCCCGAGCATCTCCATCTTGGCACCCCTTCATTTTCCACAGCAGCCTTCAAAAAATATTATGGCTGAGATTGAAAGATTAACAGGGGTGGAGCTTGATATCACGTGGGTGCCTGAGGGTGTTTATACCGATAAAATGAACACAGCGTTGACCACTAATTCCTTGGGAAAAGTCACCTTTGTGAAGTTCTCAGACTATAATCTGGTGAAAAACGCCATCCGTTCTGAAGCATTTTGGGAGATCGGCCCATATCTTCAGGAGTTCCCCAATCTTAAAGCACTGGACCCCGCTATTCTTAAGCAGACAGCTGTTGATGGTAAGATCTACGGCCTGTATACAGAACGCCCTTCCTCCAGACAGGGTGTCATAATACGTAAGGATTGGCTGGACACTCTTCATTTAAGCAATCCACAGACCTTAGATGACCTATATGAAGTAATGAGGCAATTTACATATAACGATCCGGATCAGAATGGCAAACAAGATACCCTTGGATTAGTCGATCGTAATGATCTTGTTTATGGTGTATTTAAGACACTAAGCTCTTATTTTGGCACACCAAATAATTGGAAGCTAGAGAATCATCAATTTGTTCCGGAATTCGTAACAACGGAGTATATGAACACAATGAATTTTATGAAGAAATTATATGATGAAAAAATCATAAATCAGGACTTTGCTCTTACCAGTAAAGAGGTTCAACGCGATAAATTCATTAACGGTATCGCTGGTGTGTTTATTGGCAGCATGACTGATGTGCAGCGGTTGTCAATTGAAGCTCAAGCATACAATCCAAAGGCTGAACTTACGCTGATCAATCGTATCGAGGGGCCTGATGGATATAAAGTGTGGTCTATCCCCAATTACAACGGACTGTATCTCTTTTCCAAAAAGTCCATTGCCACAGAGGAGGAGCTTCGGCAGGTGCTTGGATTTTTTGATCGGACCATGGATAAAGATGTAGCCAATATAATGATGTATGGCTTTGAGGGACGGCATTACAAGCTTGAAGGCGGCAAAATTATCCTTCCCGAGGAAACCTCACAACTGCGGGTACAGGAAGTGAATCCGCTATATGCTTTAATGATCGCGGATATTAGTAATAAAAACATTATGGAAGTGGCTCAGAAGGAGCAATTAACCTCTCTAGCAGATCAGTTGAGTAAAGATAATGAATCTTTTCTGGTTGATGACCCGACAGTTTCTCTGAGCTCATCTACTTTTGATGAGAAGAATATGGAGTTATCTTCAATCATTGTGGATGCTACATATAACTATATATTAGGTAACATTACCGTCGAGGGATTCCAGCAAGAGGTTGAGAAATGGAGAGCTCGTGGAGGCAATCTTATTATTAAGGAATATGCTGAGGCTGAGTTTGGGACAGAAAAGTAAATAGGTTAAAAAGGTTTTAATCCACTGCGGATAATGCGGTGGATTTTTTTTGTGCTGCGATATCCCGATAATCATTTGCTCAGATCCCTTTCAGAACGCGCCGTTATGGGGAAATGATTGTTTTCGTAACCTTGCCGACGATGTAACGTGGAACTCGTAACCAATACAAATTATGGAGGTCAAAATGGTATGAAGAAGAAATCCTTCACCATGTTGTTAACAGCACTGTTAACATTCAGCACATTGTTAGCTGGATGCGGTGGTAACAACAATAACAAAGAAGAAGCAGCAGCCCCAACTACAAGTGCAGAGAACACTACGAAGGTGGAAGAGACTGAAGCACCTAAAGAGGAACCTACAGAAATCAAAATCATGCTTCCATTGAATACATCAGAGACTCCGCCTGATACGATTAAGAATGAACTTGAGAAATTGACCAACACGAAGCTGACTTATCAATTTTTTCCGGCTGATACTTATGAAGAAAAACTGAATTCATCTTTTGCAACGGGTTCATTGCCGCAAGTAACATATTTGAAGAATCAGACAACCTTCATTCAGATGAAAGAAGCGATAAAAGACGGGCAATTCTGGGAAATCGGTCCACTATTAAGCGAATTTCCGAATTTGAGCAAATTGAAACCAGAAATTCTTAATAACACGAAAGTAGATGACAAGCTTTATACCCTATATATCGGGCGTCCACTTGCACGCCAAGGGATCATTTACCGCAAAGACTGGGCAGATAAATTAGGACTTGCTGCACCAGCTAATGTAGATGAATTATTTGAAATGGCTAAAGCCTTCACAGAACAAGATCCAGACGGTAATGGAAAGAAAGATACTACCGGTATTATTGACCGTAATGAGTTGACCTATGGAGCTTTCAAAACTGTTTCGTCTTGGTTCGGAACACCGAATACCTGGGGTGAGAAGGATGGCAAATTAGCGCCTGAATTTACCTTCGATGAATATTTCGACACAATGGATTTTTTCAAAAAAGCTCGTGATGGCGGATACATTAATCAAGATTTCGCTGCCACCAGTAAAACGGATGCAGTAAATATGTTTAAGGCTGGAAAGGGTGGACTCTATATTGGGGGCTCCATGCAAGATATTGATTCCCTCAATAAAGATACTATTAAGAATAACCCTGACGCTGTTTTGGATGCGCATAGTATGGTTGCAAGTCCAGATGGAAAATATGCTCAATGGATGATTCCAGGCTATAACAATGTTGTCTTGTTCCCGAAATCTGCTGTCAAGGATGAGGCAGAGCTGAAGAAGATTCTTGCTTTCTTTGATCAAATGATGACCCCAGAAGTAGCTAATTTGATGTATTGGGGAATTGAAGGTACTCACTATACCGTTGAAGACGGTAAAGCGAAAGCTACTGACGACAAAGAATTGATTGAACGTGAAGTAAAGGGATATAAGGACAGTGTTATCGGCGAAGCTGAAACCAATGGAATGTACGAGAACTATAACACGCTGCCAGGAAGAATTCATGCAGATCAATTGGTTCTTGAGAATGTCAAAGTTGGTGTAGCGGATCCAACAGCTGCTATGGATTCGGCTACCTATACAGAAAAAGGCGTAGAGCTTCAACAGATTATTACAGATGCAACCTATAAATATATTTATGGTCAGATTGACAAGGCTGGATTTGAGAAGGAAGTAGAGAACTGGAAGAGCCGTGGTGGAGATAAGATTATTGAAGAATACAACGCGTTATACAAAAAATAGTAACCCGTACTCGAATAGTTAAGCGACAAATTGTAGCTGAAAAGGTTGTTGATCTTGTTTCAACAACCTTTTCTATTCCTCACTGGGTTCAGAAATATCGTGTTTGAATAAAGAAGGAGAAAGGAAGAATATCATGCAGGAAGTCACCGCACAGCCCAGCTCAGCTCCTCAAATGAATCCTAAGCCTGAAATTTATAAAAGCAGCAGCGAACTGAAAAAGCGGCTGTGGAGAAATAAATGGCTCTACGTCATGCTAACTCCGGGAGTACTGTATTTTTTGATTTTTAAATATCTTCCAATGTACGGATTAATTATCTCATTTCAGGATTACAAACCCTATCAAGGGATCAACGGTAGTGACTGGGTAGGGATGAAGCATTTCAGCAGGTTGTTCACAGAGCCGGATTTCTTAAATATATTAGTGAACACACTTATTCTTTTCGGATTAAATATTCTTATCTATTTCCCGATGCCGATTATTCTTGCCCTGATGTTAAATGAACTTCAAGGCAGCTTTTTCAAAAGAACCTTTCAGACGATCTTCTATTTGCCCCATTTTCTGTCATTGGTTATCATCGTCTCCATTTCTTATGTAATGGTCACGATGGATGGAGGGATTATCAACGAGCTGCTTGTCTATTTTGGCTTTGAACCAATCAATTTCCTGCTTAATCCAGGGTGGTTCAGGCCCATGTATATTATTCAGGTGATTTGGAGAGAAGCAGGTTGGGGAACGATTATTTATCTAGCTTCCATAGCTGCGATTGACCCAGGGCTTTATGAAGCATCGCGTATGGACGGAGCTGGAAGACTTAGACAAGTCTGGCATATCACTCTTCCAGCGATTAGAGGCGTAATTATTACATTATTTATTCTGAAAATTGGTTCCGTTCTTGATCTTGGATTTGAACATGTATATCTGCTACTTAACTCCATGAATCGAGAAGTTGCGGAAATTATCGATACGTATGTATATACTGCTGGTTTGAGACAGGGGCAGTTTAGTTACAGTACAGCTATTGGATTCTTTAAATCGATTGTAGGCTTTGTAATGGTGATGATGGTGAATAAATTATCCAAGAAAATGGGAGAAGAAGGCGTTTATTGATATTTTGTGGGAGGAATCGAAATGGTAGAAGATAAAACAATCAGTGGTAGAATCTTTTCTGCTATAAACTTTACGCTGCTTGCGATCATTGCTTTAATTACTGTGCTTCCCCTTGTTCACGTTGTAGCAGGCTCTTTCACAACGAGTGCAGAACTAGCTTCTAGCAAATTTGTACTGATTCCAAAGGTATGGAGTCTGGAAGCGTACAAGTTCATCTTTTCGACGAATACAATATTTAAAGCCATGGGTGTTTCCATTGGTGTCACGGCAATTGGTTCTATTTTTAGTTTGTTTATAACTTCTTTGATGGCCTACGCTCTTACCAGAAAAGATCTGGATGGTCGTAAAGTGGTTAACTTCATGGTTGTGTTCACCATGCTTTTTCATGGTGGGATGATTCCAACGTTCCTCGTGGTGAAGGAATTAGGACTAATTGACACGTACGCCTCACTGATTCTACCGTCAGCGATTAGTGCCTTTAATATGATCATTTTGAGAAACTTTTTCCAAAATATACCTGAAGGTTTGGAGGAATCGGCCAAAATTGATGGTTGTAATGATTTTGGAATATTATTTCGGATTGTATTGCCACTATCCTTACCTGCGTTAGCGACGATCGGATTGTTCTATGCGGTAACGTATTGGAATACCTACATGAATGCGATTCTGTATTTGAATGATAGTGCGAAATGGCCAATACAGGTTCTGCTCAGACAAATTGTCGTCCTTGCCAGCGGTATGGATCACAGCGCTACACTGGATGCTGCTGTTCCACCGCCAGATCAATCAATTAAAATGGCTGTTATCGTTGTAGCTACCTTACCAATAGTTTGTGTGTATCCGTTCCTGCAAAAGCATTTTGCCAAAGGTGCCATGTTGGGTTCTATGAAGGGCTAGCAAGAAAGAGAGAGACTATACTTAGGGGAGGAGCTTCGAGATGACTGTACAGATACCTACAACGCCGATAGAGTGGGCAAAAAAAGCTTGCGATTCACTAATGGATACTTACAGGGCGGGAGAGCTTCCCCCCGCGCATCGATGGCACTATCATCAGGGTGTATTTCTGTGTGGCATGGAGCTTTTGTGGAATGCTTATCAAGAAGACCGTTATATCAACTATATTCAGGAATATGTAGATGATTTGGTGGATGAATACGGGAACTTTTATTTTGCACGTGATGAGCTGGATGCGGTTCAAGCAGGACAGCTACTATTCACTCTTTATGAACGGACAGGCAAACTAAAGTATCGTATTGCAGCAGAGAAGCTAAGGAATTTACTGCTCACACTAAATAAAACCTCTGAGGGCGGGTATTGGCACAAGGATAAGTACGCCAACCAAATGTGGTTGGATGGACTTTATATGGCAGGCGTATTCTCCTTGAAATATGCTAATGTTTACGATGAACCAAGCTTGCGTGAAACGGTCCTTCATCAGGAAATGTTAATGCGCAAGCATATGAAGGATGAGACAACGGGTTTGTTATACCATGCCTGGGATGAGAGCCGGCGGATGCCTTGGTCGAATCCGGAGACGGGTTGTTCACCGGAGTTCTGGAGCCGATCATTAGGATGGTATGGTCTCGCCTTATCGCAATTTCTGGATCTGTTACCTTCCCATGATTCAGCCCGGACAGAGCTTTCTACTACGCTGAGAGATTTTGTGGATGCACTTATTCGTTACCAAGATCAAAAAAGTGGACTTTGGTATCAAGTCGTAGATAAGGGACATGAGCCAGATAATTGGCTGGAGACTTCAGGGTCATGTTTGTTCGTCTATACGATTGCCAAAGCCGTGAAGCATGGCGTTGTAAGTGATGTGACTATCGCTACAGCTGCCGCTAAAAAAGGATATGAAGGGTTAACCAAAGTAATCCAGTGGGATGAGCATAACCGATTAGTTCTGCCGGACATTTGTATCGGTACCTCAGCTGGAGATTACGAGAGTTACGTGACTCGGCCTAAGGTTAAAAATGATCTGCATGGTGTGGGCGCATTGGTGATGGCTTGTGTTGAAATACAGTCAATGCTTCAAGAGTGAATCGCTCCGTATCCTTACTAAACAATGACTTGATTCTCTGAGATTTCAGAGAATCAAGTCGTATTATTTTATGTGCAAAGAATCCTTAAATCGGCTGAACCTATTTTTAGTTTTTGAGCTCTTAAATTTATAAATATTTTGGGGGTTGGGATGAAGAAATCACAGTGGGCAATTCAAACGGCAGACTCTATTATGGCGCGGACACCGAAGCTTTATGAAGATAAAGGCTACAAAGGAAGCTGGACCTACGATTATGGCGTGGTATTGAACGGTTTTGAATGGCTTTGGAAGCAGACCGGTGATTCGAAGTATCTGCAGTTCATTCAAGATAATATGGACTACTTTATTCAGGAAGATGGCAGTGTCAAGGGCTACCACCTGGAGGAGTATAATATCGATCATATTAACAACGGAAAATTATTATTGACTCTATATAAAGAAACGAAGCAGGAAAAATATAAAAAAGCGGCTGCTTTACTTAGAAAGCAACTTGAGACCCATCCGCGAACCTCGGAAGGTGCTTTTTGGCATAAAAATATATATCCCTATCAGATTTGGTTAGATGGACTTTATATGGGCGCTCCTTTTTATTTAGCCTACTTGCTAGCTTTTGAAGAAGGGCAGGGACTTGAGGATGTAACCAAACAATTTATCTTGTGTGAGAAGCATACGAAAGATCCGGTAACAGGTCTGCTATATCATGCATGGGATGAGCAGCGTATTCAACCTTGGTGCGACCCTGAAACAGGACTTTCGCCTAACTTTTGGGCCCGTTCACTTGGCTGGTATCTCATGGCTTTAGTTGATGTTCTGGCATTGCTGCCTAATGAGCACTCAGATTATCCCGAGCTGGTACGAATACTAAATGATACCTTAACTGCGGTGAAGACATATCAGGATAAGGAATCCGGGGTCTGGTATCAAGTGATGAATCTAGGGGAACGCAAAGGAAATTATCTTGAGGCCTCTGCTTCAAGTATGATCGTGTATGCCATGGCTAAAGGTATCCGATTAGGCGTGTTAAACGCTGGATGGTACGAAACATTAGATCTGGCTCAACAAGGACTTATCTCGGAGTTTGTACTAGAAACCAAAGAAGAATGGGTCAATTTAAATAAGAATTGCCAAGTAGCCGGATTAGGTGGAGTGGACCAACGTGACGGTACTTTCGCTTATTACATTAGCGAGCCTATTGTCACTAACGACCAAAAAGGTGTGGGTGCTTTCCTACAGGCTTGTGTGGAATATGAACAATTAAGAGGCTGGATCTGATATAGAACAGGGGGGATATGAATGTTGATCTACAATATTGAGGATTTTGGAGCGCTTAAGAATAGTAAAAAGTTAGCGACGGAAGCGATAACGCGTGCGATTGAAGCGGCAAATAAAGCCGGTGGAGGAACCGTTTATGTACCGGCTGGGACGTTCTTAACCGGTGCAATTCATATGAAAAGCAATATCGAATTGAATTTAAATCCTGGTGCCATTCTTTCATTCAGTACGAACCCGGAGGATTACCCTGCAGTGGAATGCAGATGGGAAGGGGTGAAGCAGCAGGTTCATTCACCTTGTATTTATGGAAGAGAGTTAGTTAATGTATCGATCACTGGCAGCGGAATGATTAACGGAAATGGTGAACTCTGGTGGGATAAGTTTCGGAACCGCCGGGAAGAGCTTCAGTATCCCCGGCCGACTCTAATCGGCTTGGACAGCTGTCAGCGGGTAACCCTTAAAGATATCGCGCTGGTCAATTCTCCAAGCTGGACCGTTAATCCGATAGGCTGTTACAATGTGACTATTGATAATATTTCCATTCTGAACCCGGCGGACTCTCCGAATACAGATGGCATTAATCCAGAGTCTTGCACCAATGTGCGAATTAGCAATTGCAATATTGATGTCGGTGATGACTGCATTGCGATCAAGGCAGGAACTGAGGATACCAAAGAACGAGTTCCTTGTGAGAATATCACGATCACCAACTGCACTATGGTACATGGACACGGGGGTGTCGTACTCGGTAGTGAAATGAGTGGAGATATTCGTAATGTCACGATTAGTAATTGTGTGTTTAAACAAACCGATCGTGGAATCCGGATGAAATCAAGACGGGGACGCGGGGGAACGATTGAAGATATTCGGATCAGCAATATTGTAATGGAGGACGTTATTTGTCCGTTTACTCTAAATCTATATTATTTCTGTGGACCACGCGGGAAAGAAAAATATGTGTGGGATAAAAATCCTTATCCGATTACAGAGGAAACGCCGTGTTTTAGACGCATTCATTTTGCCAATATTACCGCACGTAATGTTCATGCCGCAGCGGGTTTCTTATACGGGCTTGCTGAGCAGTATGTATCCGAGATTACGTTTACCAATGTGGACATCTCCATGGCGACGAATGCAATTCCCGGCCATCCAGACATGATGACAGGGATCGAAAACATGAATAATCGCGGGTTTTTCCTCGGGAATGCAAGAGATGTTCAATTTCATCAGGTGACGATTGAGAACCATGAAGGGCCTGCTTTTTACATTGAAAATGGAGAAGCTGTAGAGATCATAAATTGTCGATCAAAAAACACGAAGAAGCCGGAAAAATTAGTAGAACAAGCTACAGTATCACCTGAAGCACAGAATGTCTGTCCATAAGAGAAAGTCATCAATTTATTGAAAGGAAAAGAATCCACTATGCTTGTTGTAGGAAAAGAATCTTTTTGCGCTTATCACACGATTCAAGAGGCGGTAGATTCACTAGAGCAGGGGCCATCCGGTCAAGCGGATACGCTTTATATTTTGTCAGGGGTCTATAAAGAGGCAGTGCGGATTTATCGTTCTAATCTTACGATCATAGGGATTGGCTACGTGGAGATTGTTATGAATCGTTACGCGAAAGAGCGTGATGAAGCGGGCGAAGAAATCAATACATTCTCTACACCAACGTTATTTCTGGGCGGGAGCCATCTGGTCTTGGAAAATCTGGTGATTACCAATAATGCAGGGCAGGGTGAAAATATCGGGCAGGCGGTAGCCGTGTATGCTAATTGTGATCAAACCGTATTTAGAAATTGCACCTTAAAAGGGCATCAGGATACGTTATTCACGGGACCTTTGCCACCTGCACCCAAAGAGCGATCTACGTTTGGAGGTATACCACTGAGAGAACACCATGCCCAATATCGGCAGTTGTATCAGCATTGCTATATAGAGGGAACAGTGGACTTTATATTTGGTGGGGCTACAGCATATTTTGACAGATGTGAAATTCGCAGCTTGTGTCATAGTGAGAATCAAGCAGGTTATATCACGGCAGCCTCCACACCCGAGGGACAATCGTATGGTTATATTTTTAAAAATTGCTTTTTAACAGCGGCCCCTGATATTGCTCCGGTGTTTCTGGGCCGTCCTTGGCGTGAGTATGCTAAAACCGTATTTGTAGATTGCCAGTTGGGGGCACATATACATCCACTTGGCTGGGATAACTGGGACAACACCGCTAATGAACAAACCGTTAGTTATCAGGAATATGGCGTGAAGGATGCAATTCCCCTGAGTAAGCAACGTGTGTCTTGGGCAGATTGTTTTGAAGATGGGGACGAGGCGCTGGATAAAGAGTTTGTTTTTGCTGGCACGGATTTTTGGAAATAGATACTTTAATTAACGAGTACACAAGTAAAAAAACGGTAGTCTAGACAGAAGCATAAAGTCTTAGACTGCCGTTTTATTTAAATGTTGTATCACTTTATTTTTAATATGATCTTTCCTTTAGCTCTGCCCGATTCGGAACACTCCATCGCTTTCTGCGCCTCTACAAAAGGAAACACTTGATCAATAACAGGTTTTATTTGTCCGGATTCAATAAGCTCTGAAATGATTTCTAATTGACTGCCACTTGGTTTCATGAACAGAAAGCTGTATTTAACCTTGTACTTTGCCTCTAATTTGCTCAGCTTCCGGGTAATCAAGCGAAAAATATTAGTTTTTATGAACCCCGCGCCATACTCTTTTCCGAAGCGTGCATTAGGCAACCCTGAAACCGATACAATTTGTCCTCCTTGTTTGACTGTTTTAAAAGCTTTTTCTAATGTTTCACCGCCAATAGTATCGAATACTCCATCATAATTTTGTAAAATCTTATCAAATGCTTCGGTTTTATAATTGATAATTTGATCGGCTCCAAGTGACTTGACCAATTCTGCTCCAGCATCGCTTGTAGTAGTAGCCACGTATATCCCCATCGCTTTGGCAAGTTGGATAGCAAAGGTGCCAACACCGCCCGCTCCCGCTTGAATCAATACCTTTTGTCCTGCCGTTAGCTGTAATATATCATGTAATGCTTGATAAGAAGTAAGCCCGACTAATGGGATGGATGCAGCTTCCTCAAAGGAAAGATTGTGAGGTTTGAGCGCTATATCCTCTTCATGTACGGAGATATATTCTGCGAAGGTTCCGATTCTATCTATTCTGGGCCGTCCGTAAATCTCATCACCTATCTTGAATTTCTTAACATTCTTTCCTACTTGGATGACAATCCCTGAAAAATCATTTCCTAAAACTAGGGGCATGTTGTATTTCAACAGCGTACGTACTTTGCCATCCCGCACTTTGAAATCGATAGGATTAATACTTGCTGCGTGGATCTCTGCCAATACATCGTAATCACCCACTGCGGGTGTTGGGATGTCGGCTAGTTGAAGAGGGTAATTCCCGTATTTTTTTATGATCATTGCTTTCATCCTAAAAACTCCAATTCATTAATTATTCATTTTTGCTGATCCAGAAAAATAACTCATCTCAACAGGGGAGATGTTTTTTGATTTCGATTTGTCCTCGCTTTTATCTGAGCAGTCTCGGCGATATTTCCCTTGTTCCAGCTTCATATCAATAAAATCGACAACCTGCTGCAGCGACGAGATTTGGCTGACGATGTTTTCTCGATGGTTTCTTAAATGCTCTACCAGTTCAGGATAATCCGCGGGATCAGCGTCGGCGGAGACCGCCAAAAATGGCTGCATTTCCTGCAAGGGCATGCCTGTTTTTTTGAGGCAGGATAGCAGCAGGATTGTCTCTATGTCTTCCTGCCGGTAAACGCGGTGCCCGTTGTCCTTCCGGTCCGCCCGGGGAAGCAGCGCGATCTTTTCGTAATAGCGGATTGTATCCTCGGATATTCCGGTTTGCACGGCGGTTTCTTTTATCGTAAACGTTTGCTCTGCCTTCATACTGTACCTCCTGGAGATTGCTTTGTGTGTGCATTATACAACTTGGAGCTGACTCCAAGTCAAGACCTTATCTCTGGGACAAAATCTTTTTATTACGCCTTGACTTGGAGTCGACTCCAATTAATAAAATGTGCGTTATAAGAAGAAGATATCCCGAATTCAGGAGGAGATTTACAATGAGCACACAGCAACGTGAAAATATCGCATTGATTACAGGCGCTAACGCCGGGATTGGATTGGAATTAACTCGAAAACTGCTAGCGGAGGATTGGCAGGTGGTTGCTTTGAACCGTTCCGGTTTTCCAGCCGATGATGAGAACATCCAAAAAGCCATCAAAAACGGCTGGCTTCGTATTTATAAAACAACCGATCTCGCGGATTTTCCCAGCTTGAGAGGGACACTGGAAGAGATCAAAGGCAAGGAGCAGCGGATCGATATTTTGTTCAACAATGCCGGCGGGAGCTTCCCTGAACTGAGCTATTCGACACAGGGGCGCGAAAAGCACTATGAGTTGATGACCATTGTGCCGTATATTATTTTAATGGAATTGAAGGATAGCCTACAAAAAGGACCGTTAAAAACGGTGATCAACACCTCATCCTCCGCGCTTAAGTTTACGAAAGAGTTTACGATTGAAATCCTGGAGCGTCCCACCACCTTCCGCAAGCTGCTTGGTCCTTACGCCACCTCAAAGCTGGCATTATCGTTATGGACACAGGCCGCTGCGCCGCAGCTTGCTAACGAGGGCATCATGATTCGCAGTGTTGATCCGGGTAGCAATAACACGCTGCGAAAAGGAAAAAATTCTGGACTGCCTCTAATAGTTAAACCGTTGATGAAGCTGTTTTTCTCTCCGCCTACCCACGGCGCCGACCAATTGTATGAGGGTGCTCTGGGAGAACACCGTGGGGAGACGGGGGTATTTCTTCGGAAAGGTCAGGTTGCGGATTTGAAATTTAAGGATCAAGCCCGGAATGTTTTGGAAAGGATAAATGATATTTACGAAAATGAGTATCTTCGTTGTTAATCAGATCTTTAGTTGTCTCTAATTATTTTTTGTAATTCCTCCAAACGTATGAGATAATAGAGTTTTTCCGTTGATTCTATTTTTCATGGCATGGTAGAGATGCCTGATCAAATATTGGAGGTAGGCTTGTTGGCGAAACAGTATCCTTTTGAATATGATCGGACCAAACCTTTTATGGAGCAAGTAGGGGAATGGGTCGGAGATGTATTCTATGAAATTCTTCCTGAGGCTGGATTTGAAGTACGTGATGAACAGATATATATGGCCTTTCAGGTAGAGCGGGCTTTTGCCGAGAAAAAGACGATTTTTGCTGAGGCAGGGGTCGGAACAGGCAAGACATTAGTGTATTTGTTGTATAGCATTTGTTACGCGCGTTATATGGGCAAACCTGCGATTATTGCATGTGCGGACGAGTCCTTGATTGAGCAGCTTGTGAAACCGGAAGGCGATATCGCCAAGCTTGCGAAGCATCTGAACATGAATATTGATGCCAGACTAGCGAAATCTCCGGATAAATATATGTGTCTGAAAAAGCTGGATCAGGCTCGGAACCATGATGATGAAAGCTTACCACTGGAGAGCTTGTACAGTACATTACCTGATTTTGTACATTCACATGCACCGATGCAGCAATTCCATGCTTATGGAGACCGCAGAGATTACCCTGATCTGAATGACGAACAATGGAACAAGATTAACTGGGATACGTTTCAGGACTGCTTTACTTGCGATATGCGTCACCGCTGCGGGCAGACCTTGTCCCGTGATCATTACCGGAAATCAAGTGATCTGATCATTTGTTCCCACGATTATTACATGGAGCATATTTGGACCTATGAAGCGCGTAAGCGGGAAGGGCAAATCCCTTTGCTTCCGGATCACTGTGCGGTTGTATTCGATGAAGGACATTTATTAGAATCAGCGGCCATGAAGGCGCTTGGCTATAAGATGAAGCATGTCGTCTTTGAAGAATTGATTTCTCGCCTGCTGCAGAATGAAATCCGTGAAACGCTGGCGGTTCTGATTGATGAAGCGATCATGCAAAGTGAGCAAATGTTCAAAGCGATTCGCCGTCAATGCCGAAACATACCGGGATCAGATCGGAAAAGCATTGCGCTGAATGCTTCATTGATTCGTGAGGTACACCGGATGCGGAGTGTAATTGCTGCTATCGAAGAAGAATTAGTATTCGAGAGCGGACTCTACACGATTGATGAATACCAACTGCGAATTGTGGAGGAACGTTTGGAGACCATAGAGATCGCTTTGCGATTGTTTGAGGATTCAGGGGCTCTAATCTGCTGGGCGACAGAAGAAAGCGATGGTCTAACGCTGTCGGTCATGCCACGAAATGTCAAAGAGGTACTTCAAGACAGCCTGTTCACGCAAAAAATGCCAATCGTATTCTCATCGGCTACATTGTCTGTGGATAAATCATTCCAATACTTGAAGGACAGTCTTGGGATACAAGATTTTTTATCCTTCTCTGTAGACTCACCTTATGACTATGAGCACCAGATGAATGTCTATGTGCCAGAGCTTCAGAGTGGGGATTTTGCTGAGAAAATGGAAATTTCCCTGAAGCTTATTCAGCGGACTGAAGGTAGAGCGCTGCTACTGTTCCGTACTCGTGAAGAGCTTCTGCAATTCAAGCAGCTTAACTCATTACGACCGGAAAGCAGTTCATATTCATTTTTATATGAAGGGGATCAAGAAATCAGCTATTTGATTTCGGCGTTCCAACGGGATGAGCATAGCGTGTTATGTGCGGTCACCTTATGGGAGGGGCTGGACATCCCTGGACCTTCATTATCTAATGTGATCATATGGTCGCTGCCGTATCCTCCGCTTGATCCAGTGTTTATGGCAAAACGGGCGGAAACCTCCACTCCCTTTGAAGATGTGGATTTGCCTTACATGCTGTTAAGACTCAAACAAGGGATGGGGCGGCTGATTCGAACCGGTACAGATCAGGGAATTGTAACTGTACTTGCGGAAGAGGAAGGGCAACATCCGGTACACGAATATATAACTTCTGTACTTCCAAAAGGGACTCGACTACAGAAGCTGGAAGCTTAAATATCACTAACGATTATAATTGCTCCTTTGGTGAGGCAGATGCTACGGCATTTATGTTTCACTCGAAGGAGCTTTTTTGTCTAAAATTAAGCATAAGTATTCCTAATCTTACGGATAGGATATTGGTATTTAACTTCCGGGCGGTGTCGTATTATTGTTGAGTCATGGGATGTATTTATACAGCATCATCTAGAGATTCATCAAGGAGTGTATACGACATGGGTCAATCAGAAGGTTTGTATCAACCAGATCACAACAAAAAGGTTGGGTTTGCATTAGGGATAGGGCTAACCTTAGTTATCGCATTATTGGCGAAATTTTTAGCGGGTTTTCCATTCCTATCTATTATGGGGCAATTGGTCATTGCCATCTTAATCGGGATTATTTGGCGAGCTACGATAGGGGTGCCAAATAGCATCACACATGGCACCGATTTTTCCAGTAAAAAACTGCTTCGTCTTGGGATTATCTTGCTCGGTATGCGGCTTAATCTAAAGGATATCGTTGCGGCAGGACCTCGGGTATTTCTTTTGGCAGTCATCGTCATTATATTTGCGATCTCCGTTGTATACGGACTGGCTCGACTGTTCAAAGTAGATAAGCGCCTCAGTATCTTAACTGCCTGCGGAACTGCGATTTGCGGTGCGGCAGCTGTGGTTGCCATCGCTCCACAGATAAAAGCCAAAGATGACGAAACTGCTATTGGTGCAGCTATAGTAGCTATATTAGGCACAATATTTACACTGCTGTACACATTTTTATATCCTTTTCTCGGCTTATCAGATTTAGGTTATGGGGTATTCTCAGGAGCGACTTTACATGAAATTGCTCACGTTATCGCGGCTGCGGATGCTGGTGGAAATGCTGCCGTTGATATGGCGGTCATCGTTAAATTGACCCGGGTGGCTTTACTTGTGCCGGTGGCTATTTTAATTGGGATTTGGTCCAATCGTGAAGAAAGAAAAGTGCAAGGTGGAGCGGCTAAAGCTTCGTGGAAAAGCATTCCAATCCCTTGGTTTATTCTAGGATTTTTAGTTGTCAGTGGTGTGAATTCGTTAGGAATCGTCTCCGCATCAGTAGCCAATGGGATCGTTACGATTGCTTATATGTTAATAGCTATGGCGATGGCAGGGCTTGGATTAAACGTTGATTTGGCGGCATTTAGACGGCTTGGAATGAAGTCTTTTGCAGCGGGACTTATAGGTTCGGTCATGTTATCTTTAGTTGGATTTATGTTAGTTCACTTACTTGCGCTAGCGTAGTTAGCATGTACACCCTGAGTATGAAATGAGTTACTTCATATCCAAACAGCATCCTTCTCTTTATCATTTAGTGTGGTAGGGTATGCATGAAATGAATGGAGGGACTTCAAGTGAAGTATTGCATAGGTGAATTTGCTTCCATTCTCGGGGTAACTGCGGATACGCTGAGATTATACGAGAAACATGATATTGTTAGGCCTACAAAAGATAACAGCAATAATTATAGATATTTTAATGATTTAGATGCAAGGGATCTGTTAATGAGCAGATGGTATCGCAGTATGGAAATTCCATTGCCCGAAGTGGCACTTCTGATGAAGGATTCCTCTATTGAGCAAGTTATGGGATTGATGCAGCAGTCTCAGCAGAGTTTAGAAGAAGAGATTAAGCAAAAGACGATGCTGCTAAACAAGATGAATGAAATTCATAAAGAGCTTAAGGAAATAGAGTCCTCATTATATATATGTAAACTTAAACAACTGCCAGGCATGTACAGGCTTAAGCAAACGGATAAAAATGCATTATTAAAAAATGATATCGTAAAAAGCCTCGTCAACACTTGGATGGATAGGCTTCCTTATGCGTTTTATTCTTTTAAGATTGAGGACGCGGGGGTGTTATCCGGTGATAATAACTTTGACTATAGCTGGGGGCTTACCTTACCCGAGGAGGAAGTGCAGAAATTTGCAATGGATATCGATGAATATGTAGAGTACATTAGCCCGAGTACTTGTATCTCTGCTATCATGTTATCTACGGATGGACATTATATCACGAAGAAATCTTTGCAGTTTATGATAGATTACATCGAAGCAAATGGTTATACCGTAGCGGGTGATGTGGTGGGTAAATTAATGCTTACTGAAAAAATAGAAGGCAATAACCGCTCATATTTGGAAGTGAATATTCCAATTGTATAAGTTTATTTTTATAAACACCTGCTCTAAGAGCGGGTGTTTTTTCTTTTTGGACAAGAATTGGACATTGACCTTGGTGCTGCACCAATGTTTATACTTCGGTATATAGCTTGGCAACGTTCGGTAGATATGTATAGATATTAATGTGAAAAATATCACGTTCTTGGCGAGCTATAAGATATTAGATACTGGGGGAGAAGAGAATGCGCAACAGAAATTTCACCAAGAAAATGCTCATGTTAACTTTTTGTATGGTGCTGATCGTTTCCATGCTGAGCGGATGCAAAGGAAATGGGGAGTCGGCAAATTCGTCATCATCATCTTTTAAAGCCGGTACATTCGCAGGGGAAGCGGAAGGCAAAGAGGGCGTGATTAAAGTAGAAGTCACTATGGATGAGCCAGATAAAATTAAAGATATTAAGATCGTAAGCCAGTCAGAAACGGGTGGGCTAGGCGATAATGCACTTGAAAAAATAAAAGATCAAATTCTGGAAGGACAAACCTTGGCAGTAGATGCTGTTAGTGGTGCGAGTCTTTCCAGTGAAGCAATGCTCGCGGCAGTTGAAGATGCCGTAACCAAAGGTGGAGGAAATCTGGAAGTCCTTAAAGCCGGTGGCGTGCAAAAAGCAGGTGAAGGTAAAACGGAAAAGCTTGAATCAGACGTAGTGGTAGTAGGTGCCGGTGCATCTGGTGTGTCCGCAGCGGTAACCGCTGCTGATAAAGGGGCCAAGGTTATTATTATCGAAAAAACAGGAGTTATCGGGGGAGCAAGTAATCTATCCTGGGCCGGTAAGTTCTATAATTCTTCCGCAGCTACTGACAATAATCTTAAAGTAAATGTGGAAAAAGAAATTGCCGATTGGATTGTCAACAATCACTGGAGAGTTGACGCTGCAGCGATTAGACAATACGTAACGAAATCCGGCGAAACTTATGATTGGTTAGCAGAAAAAGGGTATAAAACCAGCTTCCTAAACTTCTTCGGAGAGCAGCTGCATGTACTGCCAGCTTATGAAACCCGGGAAGAGACCCTTCGGAAAATGTTGGCTGAATCGGTTGAACAAAAGGGTGGACAAGTGATCACCGAAACCACTGCCAAAAAGCTGATTACCAATGAAGCAGGAGAAGTTACAGGTATTGTGGCTGAGAAATCGGACGGGACTACTCTTGAAATCACAGCAAAAAGTGTCGTAATGGCAACAGGTGGTTATGCTGCAAATTCGGAAATGGTTAAAGAAGCTTTTGGTTTTGAAGGGGTTAACGGAGGACTAGGTCAGAATGTTGGGGAAGGTCTGAAAATGGCTTGGGAAGCAGGAGCCAAGGTTCCTGATAACTTCGGTGGACAAATGCTGCACCAAACATTAGCCAGAGCAACACAAGGACTAAAAGCACAATATGAGCCTTTTGAAGCAAGTTATCCGCTGATGTTGACGTATCTGCCTAACTTCATGAATGTCGGTTCTTCCGGAGCACGTTTCAGAGATGAAGCAGCTACATTAACATCGGTCGCAGCAGCTAATACGAGTGCATTTAATGGTGCTTATCATATGGTTATCGTATCAAAATCTCAATTGGCTGCTCTTCAGTCCAAGGGGATGAAAGGTGTTAACGCACCCAGCCTGCCAGGAATGCCACCAGAATTTTATGCCGAATTTGCAGATCAATTCACGTTAGAGAATCCATGGGTAAATGCAGAAAAAGTCTTTGATTCTATGGTAGAAAACGGAGATGGCTTCAAAGGAAATACAATCGAAGAATTAGCAACAAATGCAGGTATGGATGTAGATGTGTTTGTAGAAAATTACAATAGTTATAAAGAAGCTACAAAAACTGGTGTGGATACTGAATTTGGTAAAGCTGCTGATTATTTAGAGCCAATGGGCGAAGAAGGACCGTATTATGCCATCGTCGCTGAAATCAACAACTTGGGTTCTGTAGGTGGCTTGCTGGTAAACACTCAGTTCCAAGTGCTAAATGATAAACGTACACCAGTAAAAGGATTGTTTGCTGTAGGGCTTGAATCGGAAGGCGTATTATTCAACGATACCTATGTGGGCAATGGGGTTGGTATTGGTTATTCCTTTACTTCAGGTCGTCTAGGTGGAGAGAGCGCGGCAAACAGTGCTTTGAAAGCTAATTAACGACAATTTCCCGGAAAATAATTCAATCTTTTTAAAGCCGCAGAGTAGACAGCTCTGCGGCTTTTTTTTGCTGGAGATTAGAGCCAATCTTCTTTTAGCAAAGATTTAAGAAGCTCTACATTTGTTACTCCCAGCTTGGCAGCGATCTGCTGCTCTAATTCAATTTTGGTGATCATCATTCTGTTATTGCATTCTATACCCTTCGGAGTGAGGACAATATTTTTGTCACGCTGATTTCCTTCGACTTCAACGGCTTGGACATAACCACGGGATAACATGCCTTGAATGCTTTTATGCGTGCCCTGTCTTGAAATATGAATTATTCTACTGATTTCTGAGATCGATAACATTTCTCGGGCCTCAAGAACTGCAAGAATGTGGGATTCGGTCTTATTGATTTGATCCGGGTCTTTGTCTGTCACTATTTTACGTAAAGCTAGATGCTTCTCACTGAGTAAATCAATCAGGTTCATTTTTTGCAGCTGCTTATTCATTAGAACACTCCTAAATGATGGCTCGTTTATCCCAGTATAAGTCATTTGCGATTATTGTCAACTTGGTTGACTTGATTTGAGAATTTGTGTTATTGTAATCCAAGTTGACAATATAGAGATAAAAGGAGCTTGAAGATGGGAAGAAACAAAAAAGAAGCATTTTTATTTACGTTCATCATGTGTTTTTTGATGGTACTGGGGATGAGTATTTACAATGTAGCACTAATGGAGGGTTGGTCAGGCACGTTAGTTAAGGGTGTGATCGTCGGCTACTTGCCTGCATTTATAGTTGCACTCATTCTAGATGTATTTGTTGTAGGCAAGGTTGCGAAGGGGATCGCGCATAAGCTGGTTAAAGAGAATGAGCCGATGATCAAAAAAATCATGTTCATATCCTTTTTTATGGTGACCGGAATGGTATTGTTCATGTCCTTCTATGGCGCAGTTCTCCATGTTGGATTTTCTGCTGAACTACCAAGAGCTTATCTGTCTGCCATAGGTAAAAATTTTATTTTTGCACTTCCACTGCAAATCATTTTAGTTGGGCCGCTTACACGATTTATTTTTGTGAAAATTACTCCAGCTGTGTCTGCGTAGGGAATAAATCAATAGAAGCAATATCAATATACAACAAAACGCTCTCCGTCTGCCCGAATAAGCAGAAGAGAGCGTTTTTTTTAGATGAGAAACGTTTATCTATGGCTCGCTCGTTTACGCAAGCGCGTGAACTCTCTTTTTTACAGGTTCGAGTAGATTTAGGGCATACTCATTTCCGCTACCTTTGGGACTATCGTTGCGGATATGCTCCTCCAGACATAATCTGGAATTGTGATCCGCTTGATAATCAGGATGATTATCAAGATATCCCATTAGGGCTTGCCATGAGCCGTAGATATCATCAGTGCTTTCTGTCAGAGCATAGAGGCCGCCGTCGAGCCGCATTTCCTTTAGATGAGCTGGTATCTTCACATTTTCCGGAATTGAGGCACAGAATCCATATCCGTAAGGTTTATTCTCACCACTTGGGTGCGGGTTCGTATTGCCGCCAAACAGCCGTGCAGTGCCTAATAGTTGACTAGCTTCCAGCCATTCATTAACTGGGATCATAGCTTCATCTTCTGGTGAGGTACTAACCGCAACATTGTAGGCAAATCTCATAGCTGGAAGAGTAACGAATCTTACATGAATAGGGGTAGAGTGATTAATAGTTGGCATAGATATAACCTCCTCAGTTTCAGTCATACCATCCGATGGACTGCATGACTTTTCGTTTAGTTCAGATAATAATTGATTTGTAATGGGTTCCTCGAGATGGGCGGATATCCACTGTAAAAAGAGATGGATTTCACCTTCTCTATTTGTTAGTTCTGTTTTTTGATTGTGAATAGAAGCCGCTTGCTGGCTGAGCGCTTCGTACATGGACTGAACGGACATATTTTTAAGCACGGTTCCAATATCCTTGATGCTAATATCCAGCTTTCTTAATAATGAGGTAACCCGAATGGCGAGTATTGCTTTCTCATCATAAATCCGCCAGCCAGAGCTGCTATCCCGCTTACTTTCAAACAATCCTTGAGCTTCCCAGTGACGCAGAGTCCGACTCGTCAGCCCGAATTGCGCAGAAAGCTTATCAATGGTAACAAATCCGCTCATAGACAACTCCCATTTCATAGTTTGATAAGGCGCCTTATGTGGATTATTTTAGCATTTAACGTTACGTCAATTGCAAGGAGAATTAATGATTGGGTATTCGAGATAATTTACATTTCTCATACAAAACATTGTCCAGTATTTAACGTCCAGCTTCTACAATCAAGATATTGGTAGAATGTACCTATTGCAATATGAGGCTTTATACGGAGGATGATATTGTTGAAAGCTAGGTCTATGCATCTAACTATGAAATGGAAGTTGATTTTGAGTTTTTCCGCCGTTGTTCTTTTCTTTTTGGGAGTAGCGTTTTATCAAAACCATAAAATCAGCCAAGTGGAGATTTCTATGGAAACGCAAAAAGCTGAGATGGAAAAACGAATTACCGTGTCTATAATTACGCAACTGCTGCAGGAAATGAATGCGGTAGAATCTTCGTTAGCGGGTTCGAGTGATTTGGAATTCGTCCAACCTTTTAAGGACAAGCAAACAAAGCTGACTAAAGAGTTGGCGACGGTGAATTTTGCGGCAGATTCGCCGGCATTTAAAGAGTTAGAACAATTACATAGTCAGATTGGGGAATATACGGGATATTTTGACGAATTGGTAAAGACCATAGAAGACGAGCAGCTTGATCCCATGAGTGTGCTGGAACAAATCGATGAATTACATACGAAGGCTACAGCGTTGAGTGAAGTCATGCTAGTGACTAATGAAAAGTTGTATACGGCAGCAGCAGAAAATGCAGAAAAAGCACAGGATTATTCTTTTGATCTGCTTAATCTGACCACCTCTATCGTTGCTTACGCAGCTGTGCTAGTGTTTATTTTCACATTAGTGATTGCGGTTATGCTCATACGTTCCTTCCTGAATCCTATTCATAAACTGCAAGTGGCTCTGCGAAAAATTGCCGAAGGAGATTTGCGTCAGCAGATTAATTCACCTTACAACGATGAGTTGGGCAGTTTGAGTCATCATTTTGATCATATGGTGGAGCGGGTCCGGGAAATGCTTCAGCATACCCAGTCAGTAGCCTCTTCGCTGGCAACTTATTCGCATTCTTTTCAAGAATCTTCATCTATAACGGCGCATACGAATCAAGATATCGTAAGCACTATACAGGAAATCTCGGTAGGCGCAGAACAGCAGGCAGGACAATCTGAGCAGAGCGCTGGCCTGATTCAGGAGCTGGAACGTGAAGTGAATGAGATCACGGAGTATACCGAGGTTATGCTGGCTACCAGTCAAACGGCTAATCACAATACTCGCAAAGGATCTGAATCCGTCATCGCCCTCCGGGAGGTGTCTGAGCATTCGCGAGAATCTGTTAATAAAGTATATCTGGCTTTAACCAAACTGAGTGATCAATCAAAGGACATCTCGCGCATCACTAAATCCATAACAGATATTTCTAATCAGACCAATATCCTCTCACTTAACGCAGCAATTGAAGCAGCCCGGGCAGGTGCCTACGGAAAAGGGTTCGCTGTCATCGCTGATGAAGTAAGACAATTATCTGTGCAGACCAAAGAGTCCTCCGTACATATCAGTCAGATTATTAGCGAGCTGCAATCCGGGATGGATGAATTTCAGCAATATATGCTGGTGACCAAAGGAAATCTTGAGGAACAGGATCATAAAGTGGCCGAAACGTTGTCCTCTTTTGTAGCGATTGATCAATCTATTGTGGAGATTAGTAAACAGATTGGGCAAATTCACGACAAAGTGGATATGACTCAGACTATGAACCGTAGACTCGCAGAGTCTGTGCATGCCGTCGCGGCCATCGCCGAGGAAACTGCGGCAGGGGTGCAAGAGGTGAACGCCTCCAGCGTACAGCAGGATCATGCTATCCGTGATATAGCCCGTCAAGCCATTGAGATTAATGAAATTTCGCAGAATTTATTTAAAGAAATCAACATTTTTAAGATTGATTCGGATGGGGACGATGGGGTCAGATATGAAGGTGACAGGGATACAAAGCATGCTGGTAATCCAGAAGCCGGGGACACATTAGGAGACGCATTAGGAGATGATACATTAGGTGCTGGTGATCCTCCAGATGATAGCGGTACTCCAAATGATGGTGGTACACCAAATGTAGACGGTTCTAAAGAGGGGTCTTATCTGACAATCTCTGCTTAGCTCAGCGGGAAATGGCATTCGTAGCGTAAGGTGGAATAGAGAGTAGAGAATAGAGAATAGAGAAGGGAGAAGGGAGAAGGGAGAAGGGAGAAGGGAGAAGGGAGAAGGGAGAAGGGAGAAGGGAGAAGGGAGAAGGGAGAAGGGAGAAGGGAGAAGGGAGAAGAGAGCAGGGAGTAGAGAGTAGTGAGTAGGGAGTAGGGAGTAGGGAGTAGAGTTTATAGAATAGAGTTTAGAGATGAGAGGCTAAAGTTTAGCGTTTAGTGAGGTTCTACCTGCCGTTTTGATTTTAAGTGTATTTTATACAACTAAAAAAGTTTGTATTTAGCTTGATTAGGGTTTAGTTGTATTTAGTGCAGTTATTTCGAGGTGAAATGACGATAATGGTGGTTTAGTGGGGATATAATTGCATGAAATACAACTAAAACCAGATGGGAGTACACATACCTGAAAATAGTTGTATAGAGTGCAATTAACTCAACGCATAATTGTGTTTGGTTACATGAAGAAGCTGGCTCATTCGTGGGAGTGTCCACGAATGAGCCAGCTTTTTATCGTAGTAACATAGTTAGTAATTAGTCCTCGTACGTTTGATTTAGGGAGCTAACTAACTCTGGGAGCCAGTCGCTTAGAGTGAGAAACTTGTATCCCTCCGATTGAGCTTTAGCTGTATCCATAAACCAGGATTGTGTGATCCCGAATGGAGAATTATGCGCATCCGCTGTTTCGCTTTGAATGACGGCTTGTTTTCCGGTCTCTTTTTCAATCAGCGAGATAAGGTCTTTAATACTAACGGTACCGTCTGAGCAAGCGTTGAGAGGACCCGTCACCATCGAGTTGCCGAGCCAATATAGAAAATCAGCAGCTTCGTCCGAACGGATAAAACAGATATTTGCATCTGGATTCGGAATCCCGATGGGCAGTTCGTTACGTACATGTTCAATATGAAAATGGAGTCTTCGTGTATAATCGTCAGTTCCCAGAACAATGGGAAAGCGGACAGCGGCTACCGGGAACGTAGCTTGTTGGATAAGGACAGCTTCCGCGAGTCTTTTCCCCTCCTGATAGGTGAAATCCTTTCGTCCTCCATAACGAATTGGGTACGTTTCAGGATCGAATATCTCTTCTGTCAGCGCTTGCTCACTGAAATCATAGACAGATAAACTTGAAGTCAGTATGTAACGCGTGGTTTTGCCGTCAAAAATACGGCGCGCCTGATCCGCTTCATCAGGTGAAAAACAAATATTATCGTAAACCACATCCCAACTCGTATCACCTAATGCTTGAGCGAAGGCCTCCGGTTGAGACCGATCTACCTGTATCCGGTGAACGAGATCGCCAAAAGGATCGCTTGTTTCCCCGCGCGTTAATATGGTGACTTCGTTCTTAGAATCCTCAAGCAGACGCTCGACCAAACGTTTCCCAAAAAAGCGTGTGCCGCCTAAAATAAGAATCTTCCTCATCAACCTCACTCCTTGATTGCTATTAATGGTTATTAAAACGACTGTTTATTGGTTTATATAAAGCTTCTGACTCATTGTAGATAAGCGGCGGGATCAGCCAGATCAGCAGCAATGTATTGAGTTTTGAGTGATACGAATTGGACTAAAGAGAAAGAGTTAGTTTGATTGTACTTCGTGCAATAGAATTCGTATTAGAGTGGAGAAAATTTGATCCTATTGCACTCTATACAATCAATGGATGAGCAAGTGGCATTAAACTAACTTTTCACCAGAATCTATTGCAGAGAGTGCAGCAGATTCAATTTTTGCGGCCAGGACGGCGGATTCTGTTGCACAATATGCAACGTTTGAAGCTAGTTACCACAAACAGCCCAAATGTTAATTACACATTAAGCGCACTAATCACAATCATATCTGTTCGTTTTTAACGTAATGAGACACTTAGCTGCCCGAAATCCAGCTTAACGAAAAACTACGCCACCATACACATTCCTGGCGTGGTATAGTTCCAGCTGTTTGAACTGAATCCACCAGCTTGGAAGGTCTGGAAGCCTTGTAAGCTTTGGCTCGATACCGCCATTACAGGTTCCTGGCTTTCGTCCGCAAATACAAGCTCGATCAGCTCGGCAATTTCCCCATGTTCATACGCGGCTGCAAGGCGGCTCAAGACGATCTGCATGGCTGTGTCCTGTGGTAAGGAAGGACCATCGGCCTGAAGCAGCTCTTGTCTTACGAGAGGGAGGGCTTGCCGGGCTCGGTGCAGAGCGGCTTTTATTGCCCCTTCTGTGGTATCGAGAATCTCGGCAGCTTCCATTGCAGAGTGTCCCAACACATCTCGAAGCAGGAACACCGCCTGCTGCAGCGGAGATAGATACTCCTGTACTGCTTGAAAAGCAGCTTCAATCTCAAATGAACCATACTCCGCAGAGGCCTCAGTGGGGGACTGATCCAGCTCCAACACTCGTGACAAGGTGGCTTTTCGCCGCATGATATCAATCCATGTGTTTCGGGCAATCCGAAAAAGCAATGCCTCAGGATTTGGGTGATTTGTAGAACGGGTATGATGAGTAGAATTTGTAGGAATCGTAGAATGCATTGCAGATTTTGCAGACGGTGCAGTCTTAGATGGCGTTACAGCCTTTGCAGCCGTAGAAACCATATAGTTCATTTGATTAGTTTGATTAGTTTCAAGTTTTTCATTAGCTCCATTAGCTCCATTAGCTTCATTAGCTCCATTAGCCTCATTAGCTTTATCATTTTCAATGGTTTCTTTATTTTGTTTAACTTCACTCATTGGAGTGTTCCCATTATTTGCGCTCGTTGGGTTTGATGGCTTCATATAACCAAGGGCCTTGACCCATGTATCCTGAGCTAAATCATCGGCATCCCACGGGGATTGTGTCAATGCAAGACAATATCGCTTCAGAGCTATCTGCAAAGACCTGGTGTTACTTTCATCCGGCGCATCTCCGGTGCTAAGCTTCTCAAGGATGATCACTCTGCATAACTCCTTTTCCAGTAAGGTGATTTCGATTACTTCTAATAATAAACGAATGAGCAGGAAATTAAGATACGCAATTTTAAAAAATAAAAATTCTCACGCCTAACGTATCCTATCCCCATACTAATCCGTTTACAGGGTAGATTTCAAAACTCTAAAACAGATGGAGGTCGAATACGGATGGCG
The DNA here is from genome assembly GCF_038593035.1 of Paenibacillus sp. FSL R10-2778. Lineage (NCBI taxonomy): Bacteria > Bacillati > Bacillota > Bacilli > Caryophanales > Paenibacillaceae > Paenibacillus > Paenibacillus sp. FSL R10-2778. The sequence goes on from NZ_CP151956.1 coordinate 2,306,079, forward strand.
TACGTTCCTTATGTAGTCGAACAAACGAATCAAGGTGAAAGATCTTACGATATTTATTCGCGGCTGTTGAAGGACCGGATAGTGTTCGTAGGTGCGGAAATTGAGGATCAGCTGGCTAACAGTATTGTTGCCCAGTTATTGTTTTTATCAGCAGAAGATCCGGATAAAGATATACACATGTATATTAATTGTCCAGGTGGCTCTATCACCGCAGGCTTCAGTATTTATGACACGATGCAGCTTATTAAGCCGCCGGTCAATACCATTTGTACAGGAATGGCGGCTTCCTTTGGTTCTTTGTTGTTATTGGCTGGGGCCAAAGGGAAACGTTATGCCCTGCCGAATAGTGAGATTATGATTCACCAGCCGCATGGTGGGGCGCAGGGGCAAGCTAGTGACATTGCGATCAGTGCCAAACGTATTTTGAAGGCAAGGGAAGTGCTTGTGCAAATTACAGCGGACCGAACTGGGCAGACGGTAGAGAAGGTACTGCAAGATATGGATCGAGATTATTTCATGTCAGCCGATGAGGCGGTTGAATACGGAATTATCGATAAGGTCATCACAAATCTCTAAGACGAAGGAGTGAAGAAGGCTATGCTGGAGGTTTTGCAGGGAAAAGAGGTAACAATCTATTTTGTGGATGGCTCCAACGCTACAAAAGGAGTGCTGGAAACGGTAAGTGAAAAGTTCGTCAAATACCGGACGGATTTTGAAGAGTTTTATATTCCAATCAGCTCGATCTGTTCTATCTCTCTAGATACCAAAACGCGTGAACGAGCCAAAGTAGGGTTCACACAATAACATCAACAACAACATCTGTATAAAAAAGGGTTAGGAGCTCCACAGCTCCTAACCCGTACTTTCCCGAATAGCCAAATAATGAGCCACATTTGCATGATGCGGCACAACGGTCTCCCCTTTAATCAGCTTGATTAAAGTTCGGGTGGCGGTCATCCCAATCTCCGTTCCTGAGTATTCAACCGAGGAAAGCTTAGGTCGAACGATAGAGGCAATGAAGCTGTTATCAAATCCGAACACGGCAACATCAGCTGGCACCCGTAGACCGTTATCGGTTAAATGATTCATGGCTCCAACTGCCATCCAATCTGTAGAGCAAAACACCGCAGTAGGTAACTCCCCGCTATCCATAATTCGGCGCATGGCGTCGCTCCCATCTTCGACGGCCATCGCACTTTCTACTACCCATTCTTTCCTTAAGGTTATGCCTGCATCCATAAGGGCTTGTAGATAGCCTTTATACCGATCCCCGCCCACTGCATTATCTCCCGAGCCACGAATCATAGCGATTTTGCGATGACCTTTTTGAATCAGATAAGTAACAGCTTCATAAGAGGCAGTTATATTGTCCAGATGAACGGAAGGAATCGTATCCACCTGCGATTGTTGCCCGACAAGCACGCAAGGTGTATTTGAGCTGCGGATGATCTCCAAATGTTCATGGTTTGGAATAGAACCCACAAATATATTTCCTTCTGTCCCCATCCGCTGGAACATCTTCAAATAATGTTGTTCACTTTCTGCACTGCCGTCCGTTAATCCGACCATAATGTCGTATCCATACAAATCCGCGAGATCGCGAATGCCAACATTGAAGTCATCCAGTACAGTGTTGCTATTCTGCGGAATGATCACACCGATCAGCTGTGTATTAGCTCTGTCCGTTTCAAGGCCGATGACATTCGAACGGTAGTTGGTTTGTTTAATAGCTTCCAGTACTCGTTTGCGGACATCATCGTTAACTGGTTTGCTGTTATTGATTACCCTGGACACCGTAGAGATCGAAACGTTCGCCAATTGGGCTATATCTTTTATCTTTACCTTCAAGAAGATCACCATAACTTTCCATATGATTCACTTGGTGTTTCAACTCTCGCAAGCATATCACGGATAGCTTCAAGAATCCAAAAGATTGTTGTTGACCTAGGAAATAAAAGGTCCTATAATGATCGCTGTAGGAAAATTATTTCCTTGAAAAAAGCTTGTTTTGCACGATAAAGTTGAATTTTTGCTAAAAAAAATAACTGAATTATTAATTCTAATGAATTTCGGGAAAATATTTTCCTGTGAAGGGTATATGAATACGAAGGAGCTGCATGCATTGAACAGAACATGGTGGAAAGAAGCCACAGCGTATCAAATTTACCCACGGAGCTTTATGGACAGTAATGGTGATGGTGTAGGCGATCTGCAAGGAGTCATTTCTAAACTTGATTATTTGCAGGAGCTTGGCATCAATGTCATTTGGATCTGTCCTATTTATAAATCCCCAAATGATGATAATGGTTATGATATTTCGGATTATCAGGATATTATGGCGGAGTTCGGCAGCATGGCCGACTTTGATCAGCTGCTGCACGAGGTTCATGCACGAGGCATGAAGCTGATTCTGGATCTAGTGATTAATCATACTTCGGACGAACATCCATGGTTTGTTGAAGCACGTTCAAGCAAGGATAATCCGAAGCGGGATTATTATATTTGGAGTGATCCTAAGGACGGGAAGGAGCCGAATAACTGGGAGAGTATTTTCAGCGGTTCAATTTGGGAGCTTGATCCCGCCACAGAGCAATATTTTATGCATGTATTTTCCAAAAGACAGCCAGACCTCAACTGGGAGAATCCAGAGGTGCGCCGTGAATTGTATAGCATGGTCAACTGGTGGCTGGACAAAGGAATCGACGGCTTCCGGGTGGATGCCATTTCACATATTAAAAAAATCACCGGACATCCCGATCTGCCGAATCCACAGAATCTTCCGTATGTTCCGTCTGGCGATGGGCACATGAACCGTGAAGGGATTCACGATTTCTTGCAGGAGCTCAAGCAGGAGACGTTTGACCGATATGACATCATGACGGTTGGCGAAGCGAGTGGTGTAAATGTTGATCAGGCGGAGTCATGGGTGGGTGAAGAGCAAGGCAAATTTAATATGATTTTTCAATTCGAGCATTTAGCTCTTTGGAATAAGAGTGTGACAGGTGGATTGGATGTTCTGCAGCTAAAATCAGCGCTCTCCCGTTGGCAAAAAGGTCTTGAGGGCAGAGGCTGGAACGCATTGTTCATCGAAAATCACGACCAGCCGCGTTCAGTTTCTACTTGGGGAAATGATGGCCAGTATTGGAAAGAGTCAGCTAAATCGTTGGCTACGATGTATTTCCTGATGCAGGGAACACCATTTATTTATCAAGGTCAAGAAATTGGGATGACCAATGTAAGATTTGAATCAATGGATGATTACGATGATGTGGCGATGAAGAACTTGTATCGTTTGGAGACTGAAGCCGGTAAATCACATGAGGAAGTCATGGAGGTAATCTGGAAGAACGGTCGGGACAACTCTAGAACACCAATGCAATGGAGCGACTCTGAAAACGCTGGTTTCAGCAGTGGCAAACCATGGATGAAGGTGAATCCGAATTATACGGAAATCAATGTGGAGCGGGCGAAGCAGGACCCTTATTCCATCTATCATCATTACAAAAGGCTTATCGCTCTTCGGGCTGCTAATCCCGTTACTGTTTACGGGACTTATGATCTCATTTTGCCTGAAGATGAACGTATTTATGCTTATACGCGGACGCTTGGAAATGAAAAACTGCTGGTCATGTCTAACCTGACAGCAGAGGAAGCGCTGTTTGACCTTCCATTTGATTTGGAGTTTGATACTAGTGAATTGCTCTTGCATAACTATGAGGTTGATCCTGCGGAGCCGATTGAGACTGTCGCATTACGGCCTTACGAGTCCCGTGTGTATATGCTGGTTAACGCACCTGTAGAGCAAGAGGGTAGCAGTGAACTTGTACCTGCACAAGAGTTAAGTGAAGCTTCTTTTCCAGAAACCGTTTAATATATTCATTGTAATTCAAAGCGTCCGGTTATCCGGGCGCTTTTTTTGTTGCGGTAGTGTAGGGCTCTTGCACAAAATGAATGCGCTTACTTAGGCGAGTCGTATAAAAATATTATTTTTTCTATTATTTTTGTTCCCAAAATTAATAGAATACTATATTATGTTATGAATACAGATTCATATAAGTGTATATTCATTCAATTTGGGGTGAAAGTAGACAAAATTATAGGAGGTAAAAAATGTCCAAGAGAATACTATCTTTATTACTAGCTTTTACACTTATGATGTCGGGTCTGCTTCCAGCTGCATATGCAGGTGAAGTTGCAACCGAAATTAACCCGCAGGCAGTTGTTGCTCCGGTTTCTACGGAGAACACAGCTGATCCAGCGGTGCTTTCTTCAGAACAAACTACGGTAGCGACTGCTGTCTATGAACAAATAGCGGCGACAGTTTCCACAGAAGTATACAAAGCTTCTATGACGGAAGCTAGAACATTAGAATTGACTTTAGATCTTCCTGATGGGGCATCGCCTCAAGATATCATCTGGAATTTTGGCAGAACGGCGGAAGAGATGAAGCCGCTGGCAGAGTGGAAGAAATGGAATAAAGATGCGAAAGATTATTCAGGTAATCCTTTCGTAACAGTGACCTATGAGCCGATCTCAGGTTCAAAAGTAAAGGCTTTAATTCATTTTGATTTGCTGTACGGAGAGAATCTCTCACTAACGGGTATACGTGCAGAGTACGTCAAACGAGTGGGAATTTATAATCTAATCGGGACATTACCTGCTGGAGATGTGCTGGTAGAGCAGCAAGTCAAACTAAATCCATATGAAACCTATCATACATATGATGAGATTAAACCGGCGATCGATAGGATTACTGCTGACAGCAATAATAAATATGATCGATATGTAGAGTATCAGCAAATTGGGACCTCAACTCAAGGTCGTGCCATTCATTTCTCTATTGTTGCTAAGGATAAGTCCTCAGTAGATCAATATTTGAACGAGACCTTACCGCTTATGATGAATGATCCTGAAGCCCTGCAAAAGAAAATTAACGACGGGGAACTGCAGGATTATAAGGTACCTATCTGGTTGAATAACATTCATGCCGATGAAGCCAATGGTGTCGATGTAATCATTAAGTTTTTGGATACGCTGATGACACAGCAAATTGTCACTTATGATACCACTGATGAGAATGGAAATCCGAAAAAGGTAGTTCTGAACATCGACGAAGCGCTTGACCATGTGATTTTCCTGCTTGATTATGTAGAGAATCCTGACGGTCGCGCGTTAAACACGCGTCAAACTTCAACACTGCTTGATCCAAATCGGGACAACTCTTACCAGACCCAGCCTGAGACACAAGCGGTAACTGCACAAATTGCTAAGTGGACGCCGCTTACCTTTTTGGACATGCATGGATTTGTAAGTGGCTTCTTGATTGAGCCTTGCACACCACCTCATGATCCTAACATTGAATATGATCTTGTAATGCCAAGTATGCTTGTGCAAGCAAATGCCATGGGGAAGGCGGGAATTGCTAATACTAAATATGATTCCTACCATATCCCTTATGAAGAATACGAAAAAACACAACAGGATCCGAACTATAAAGGAACGAATGCAACAGGTTGGGATGATGCTTCACCAGCCTACACAGCTGTATATGCCATGCATCAAGGAGCACTTGGGCATACGATTGAAGTGCCTGAATTGAATGAAGATTCACTGGATGCCTTTTATTATGCGGCTTTGGGGGCAACCGATTATGTGATCAACAACAAGCAGGAACTGTTCCTGAATCAATTGGAAATCTTCAAACGGGGTATCCAAAATGAGAATACTAATGCTGCTGTTAAAGATTATCTAATCAATGCACAGAATGAGTCCATTGGACGTCCAGGGGTAGATGAGAATACGAATTTCTTCCCTGAGTATTACATTCTTCCGGTTGCAAAAGATTTGCAAAAAAATGATCTGGAAACCTACAAAATGGTTCAGTACCTACTGCGTAACAATGTGAAAGTAGAACGGACAACAGCCAGTGTAACTGTAGATTCTGTAGTCTATCCGGCTGGAACCTATGTGGTGAATATGCATCAAGCCAAAAGAGGTTATGCGAATCTTGTCTTGTATGATGGACTAGATGTCTCGGATTTTAATGAGATGTATTCAGATACGGTACAGAATTTCTCGGCTATGCGTGGTTTTGACCGATATATTAGCCGTTCTGTTGGAGCATTCACTGGGAAAACAGAACAGGTTAGCAGTGTAACGATCCCTAGTACGAATCTGGATCAATCTCCGTTCGAGCAAAATTATGTGATTAAAAACAGCAACAATGATGCGATAAAAGCTGTGAATGAGCTGCTAGCCAACCATAAGGCAGTGACACTGCTGGAGAATGGGGGGACGGGTTACGAGAAGGGAAGTTTCCTTGTTTCCAGATCCAACCTTAGAACGGTATCGTCTAAATATCTGCTGGATATTGTGCCGTTTAGTGCTTCAGAGAACAGAACGGGTAAATTGCTTAAGGCTCCTAAGGTAGCTATTGCAGGAGCGACTGCATTTATGCTGAAGGATCTTGGATTTAACGTAACTACGGATACAGTGGCAGCAGATGTTCTAATCAATTCGGGAACGAATCTGATTGCTACAGGTAAACCATTTATCGGTTATGGAAGAACGATGCTGAAAACTGTTAAAGGGCTTAAGGTCCTCCCTGGGCTGGACTATTCAACTCCGGTCAATAAGGATGGCAAAGAAGATGCTCATGAGGGATTGTTTAAGGCTGAGGTCTCTCAGGACAATGTAATTACAGCGCCTTATGCCGATAGCGAATACCTCTACACGGTTTCCGCGGCTTATATTACAAAAGTGCCTGAAGGCGCAGAGATCTTGGCGAAATACGGATCAGGCGCTGACTTTTTCAAAGCAGGCTGGTGGCCGAATAACGAGGCTGCACAAGACCAAGTATTGGCGCTTACTTACAATACAGACAACATTCATGTGACGTTATTTGCGAATGATCTGATGAATAAATATCATCCGCAAAATCAATTCAGATTGCTTGCCAATTCAATCTATGCTGCTGCTCCAGCGGCGACCGAAGAGGATGGTATGGATAACGGGGTGAATGAACAAGAGCCAACAATACCTTCGACACCGTGGCAGCCATCTGTAACATCAACACCTGCACCGACCGTGCAGCCGTCTGCAACACCAACGCCAGCTCCAACTCCAACTGTGCAGCCGTCTGCGACACCAGCCCCAATAGGTTCTAACTTCACGGATCTAGGTAAGGTGGCGTGGGCAGCATCGGCGATTAAAGAGCTGGCGGCAAAAGGGATTCTGCAAGGGGTGAGCGATAATACCTTTGCTCCGCTTAAAGAGGTGACGCGTGCCGAGTTTATTACCATGATCGTGCGAGCTTTTGATCTGCTTGATGTGAAATCATCCGCTGCCTTCAGTGACGTGAAAGCTTCTGACTGGTCTTACGGATACATTGCATCCGGGGTCAAGAACGGATTGATTAACGGTGTAGGCAATGGAAAGTTTGATCCTAACCGTGCGATTACACGCGAGGAAATGGCAATCATTGTATCCAATACACTTAAGAAATTTAAAGGCAAGTCGGTAAGTGATACAAATGCCGCTTTGGCTAACTTTAAAGATCAGGCAACAATCGCTGCTTACGGTAAAGAAGCGGTGGCATTACTAACTCAGGAAGGTATTGTGCAAGGTCTGACTGCGGAGACCTTCGGTCCTAAAAACATTGCCAACCGTGCTCAAGCAGCAGTGATTATCGATAGGATGTTGAAGCTTAATTAAGTTTTAGATTCTTATAAAAAAAACAAAAATGCCCCTCAGCTATTTGGCTGAGGGGCATTCTTTTTATAGTTACTTTGCATCATCCGTAGAGGGTAAATCCGGCAGTTGTTGAATGTAGCTGTTTGACATATTTAGAAGCCGCTGAACGGCGTCAAATTGTTCTTTTGTCGAACCGCCCTCTGTTTCAGAGCCATCGATTAGATTAAAGTTGTCTCCATCGTCGTAATCGACACCAGTTAAATACATGCTTGTGTCATTAATGAAAGAGCCGGTAGGCAAAAAGTGTCTGACAGGCAGCATGTTGGTCTGTTGGTTCATCAGGTCTTCTCCGAAATGGAGCTGGTCTTTCATTGAAATCCCTAACAGGTTAGCTACAGTTGGCATAATGTCGATTTGGCCGCCAGTTTGGCTGTACACGGCAGGTTCACCTACACCAGGGGCATGAACGATGAAAGGAACATTGAACATATCGGTATAACCATATTCGTGGCCGACCATTTCTTCCATTAACGATTTCTCGTTGCCATCAAGGGAGTATAGCGATACACCCTGATGGTCACCGTAAAAGACAATGACGCTATCATCCCATAGACCACTGGACTTTAATTGATCCAGGAATTGTCCCATTGCATAATCTGCGTAATTTTGAGCTAGAATATAGTTGCCAACTAGGGTGCCTTCATACCGTTTAGGCAGTGTCATTTTATTTTTCAACTCTGGCATTTTATAAGGGTGATGAGCACTCATAGAAATGACCATCGCGTAAAAAGGATCATCTTTAGCATCCATTTTGACTAATTCAGGAACAGTCTTGGCATAGAGTACCTCATCTGAAGCACCGAATGCGATATGATCATCATCCCCATAGAACGCTTGATCATAATACTTATCAAAGTCTAGAACTTTGTATAGGGTTTTGCGGTTCCAGAATTCTACGCTATTGGTGTGAAAGGTTGCTGTGTTATATCCATTAGCTTTCATCAACTTAGGCAGGCTCGGAAGCGCCTTATCCATATAATTGGATGAAGTGGCTACCTCGTGGTGGGGAACGTACAACGAAGTATTCACTACAAATTCAGCATCCGAAGTTGTTCCTTGCCCGGCATTAGTATAGAAGTTATTGAAATAATGTTCGCTTTTCAAAAGCTTATTTAGATTGGGTGTTACTTCCTGCCCGTCAATGCTCAGGCCCAGCAAAAAGTTCTGAAAAGATTCCATTTGTACCACGATTAGATTTTTACCTTGAGCTGCCGCCCAGTACTTCGGTGAGACAGGCTCTGTAATCCCTTTGGTCTCGTTAATGGATGGTTGCGTGATTTCTTTGCTGTCGATTATTTCTTCTGTTTCCCTTGTATCGGCAAAAATAGTATAGACCTCGTAATTTAGAATCCCCATACTCTCCGCTTTTTTGTTCTCGTTCATACTGGCATGATTTGGCCAAATATTAAAGACACAGACCGCCAAAGAAACACTGATGATTCCAAACAAAGCGGTCCGGTTCATGCGGCGGTTCATACCTCTTTCTTTCCAGATCGCAATATATTTCGGACGGAACATAAAAAACATGAAAACTACAATATCCACAAAAATGAACAAGTAGTAAGGGTCCAGCAATGAGTATGTGCTTTCTCCCACCTTAGTTACTTTATCTGCTTGTTCCAAGGCATGATAAGTAGCAATTACACCGTAATATTTGTAATACATTAGCACGGCAAAATATATGACTGAAATCAATAGGTTGGCTATCATGTAATACAGAAACTTTCGTTTGGAAGCCATCCATTCTATGAGTCCAAATACGATAAAGAAAAATGGGATCTCTGTCAGCAGCATGCTCCAGTTAGGACCGTCGCTAAAAACTACGAACCAGGCCACTGCGCATTTTAGCAGCAGGACGAAGCTAAAGACTAGGAAGGGTTTGTTTTTTATATCAAAATCTTTTTTCACTCGTTATCATCCTCTCTGATGCAATTACACCAAGGTCCTGCATATACCTGTATTTCATGGAAATCCGTTGCAATATGCCGAAGCTTATTATGCTCTCGAAGTTAACAAGTGTCAAAAGGTGGACGAGAGCCCTAGAGCGAAGCAACAGGCGATTTATGCCGCATAAGCAGGTAAAATCAACGCCAATCCCAAACTACAGGGTCCTATGCGTATAAAATGATTTTAATAATTTCCAGTATCCCGCAACTTTGTATAATATTCCTCAGTCTAAATATAGAGGAGTGATTAGAGAGGCGGGAATCAGATGACTAAGCGGCAGTTTGTAACGATGGTAACGATTTGTTTTTTTGTACTCTTAAACTCTGGATGTAATCAAGGGGAGAACTCCATAGTTGTGGAACCTGCTGCCTCTATAGCTTCAACGTCTGTACCACAGGTAACGCCAACATCTGCTCAAGTAACTATGATTTCCGAAGACTTTTTGCAAACACTGGATTATAAAGTTCAGAGCCATCCGGAGGCATTTGCAGTTGAGGTACCGCAGAACTGGGAGGTTAAGCTGGGGGAGTATCCAGTGGGACTTTACTGGCAATTAGCGAATGAGTTCTCTAAAGATGCAGGATTGGATTTGACACTGCTGAAGGGGACCACGGTAGAGGTGCAGCGGTATTCCTTAGTCGATGGTTTACCTGGTTCTGGCGAACAAAAAGAATTTTCTTATCCCTCCAACCTCGTTTTGCTTGTACAATCAGGGAATACCGTTGGTGCGTGGCTGGAATTTAATATTCAAAGTATCGGCCCGTCGATTAAGAAGCGTAGCTTGACCGACATTACAGGACTTACATTTGAGGAGTGGACGGAGAGAGAAGGTTTGTTTGCTGAGGAAGGTGAGAATGGTGACTTAGCCTCATTAGGCCATTTCGAACTTCTGGATGCTTTCTTTCAGGCTATTCAGGATGGTAATCATACCCGTGCCCGCGCATGTTTGAATCCTAATGCCTTACTCACTGCATTGACGGTTAACCGTCAAACGCATCAACTCTATAACCCGGATTTTGGTGGTGAAAATGCTCTCAGTGAAAGTATTGTTGAGACTAAACCTACCTCTTATAAAGTGATGGATTATGATACTGGCTTAGAAATTAAAGACATCGGTGATCGCACAACGTTAAATATTGTGGTCGATCTGTATATGAAATCACTAAATCCCGTCTTCAATACCCCAGATGGCCGGGAGACTCGCTTCGCAGTGTTGACCAAACACGCTAACGGCTGGAAGATTGGAGGTTTTGGAACGGGACCGTGAGTTGTTGCGTTATCTTTATTTTTAATAAAAGGAGTGATCTCAAGTGTTTAAACAAAGCTTGATGTCAAAAGTGCAGGTAAGTCGGATTTGTAGAGTTGTTGTCGGGACTGTTCTTTGCCTGACTATAGTCTCACCCTTAGTGGCAGCAGCAGATAATGTTGTGAATTCACCTGAAGAAAAGAAATTATTGTCTGGCATCACCCAACTGGACGCTGGTGACAGAAGTGCGTATGCCGTCACTGCGGATGGAACAGCCTGGGCGTGGGGTGGTGGGTACGGCTCTATTGGTAATGGGGCGACCACACCAGCGTATACTCCCGTCAAAATGCATATCGATCATGTAAAGCAAATCTCAGGTGGTTATCGCCATAACTTGATGTTGAAGGACGATGGTACAGTGTGGGCGGTAGGGGGGAACGAGCATGGACAACTTGGCATTGGAACACAGTCTTCTAAGATTCTTGTAGAGCCTGTTCAAGTGCAAGGGCTAACAGATGTGAAAGCTGTTTCTGCGGGGGGCACCTTTAGCTTAGCTCTTCTTAAAGATGGAACGGTCTGGGCGTGGGGAGGCAATGAACAAGGAGAACTCGGTGACGATTCGCGGAAAAACAAGCTAACCCCGGTGCAGGTGAAGGGACTACCCACCGTCCTGTCTATAGCAGCGGGATCGAATAATTCAGTGGCTCTTGGTAACGGCGGAGAGGTATGGGTGTGGGGATCACAGCAACCACTGGGAACTCAGAAGGGCGTAATCTTAAAGCCTACGCTTATTAAAGGAAGCGGAGAATATAGAGCGGTTGATATGGATGGAGCCTATGGACTTTATGGGGCGGCATTGAGATGGGATGGTACAGTATGGATTTGGAATAATTACATAGATCCATATCTGGGAGAAGCTCTAAAGCCTGTTCAGGTTCCAGGACTTACAGACGTCATTTCGCTGACAACAGATTCCGCAGTGAAGGCGGATGGGACCGTGTGGCAGTGGACGGTTGGCGATAAGAACAAGATTAATGTTACACAGTCTAAAGGCATCCAGAATGCAGTTTCCATTACTAAAGGGAGCAGAAATCATTATGTACTCTTAAAAGATGGTCATGTCCTTGCCTGGGGGGCAAATGAATTTGGACAGACGGGTCTGGGGGTCAGAGAGATCGAGGTGAGTACGCCTCAGCTGGTGAAGAAATCTATTCAAGTGTTGTTGAATGGGAATGAAATGGAACTGACTATGCCGCCGTTACTAATCAATAATTCGACATATGTTCCTTTAAGAGGAGTCTTCGAGCAGATGGGAGTTAATGTTCGTTGGGATGTTCCATCGAGAGCTGTGGTTGCTGTGAAGGGATCTACAACGCTGATCTTGAATTCGGTAACTGGACAAACGACTGTTAATGGAAAGATTATCGCAACAGATCAAAAACCGGTCTTCATTAATGATAGCGTTTATGTACCCCTCAGATTGATAAGTGAAATGTTGGGGGCGCAGGTAGAATGGGATGCAGATGCTTATGCCGTTCGAATAAATTCCAATAAATAAGTTGACTAAATATTAGAAGCTTTAGGCTGAACTCTCCTTCAGGGGAGCTCAGCTTTTTTGCGTGGAAGGCAGAAGATTTAGGGGGATATGCAATGACCGTAAACAAAGCGTACGCGATTTTGAAGAATGTGTGCGGGAATCTTTTCGAGGATTCTTTATACGGATGATGATGAATATTGGAAAAATGGGACAACTTATAATTATCCCAATGATCGTTCAATTATGGGCGCGAAACGGATGGGCATAGCAACAACGATTAATATTGGGACAAAAAAGGGTAAGAGTATATTACGGCCTCTTTGTATTTGCTGCAGTGCTGTTGATTGGAATGTGTGGAAACCGAACTTCTTTAGGCGGAGTTGAAAGGGTGGTGAGATTTTTCATTGATTTTAAAATAAATCGTATGAAGTATAACCCTCTTGTGATAGAATAATCTAGTTGCCCTAGTTTTTGAAAATCCACTCTGTTCCAGCAAAACACCTGACCTATAAACGTGGATAATCGAGGAAATATGAGCATTTAAGAGTATTAACAAGATTTCTTAGAGATTTTACACAAAACACATCATTTTTTGTCGATTTTTATTGATTTATTCAAAAATATTATGTATAATCAGCCTTGTTGATTTTGCAAATGGAATTTTAGGAGGTTTTTATTTTGGGAAAAGCGTTAATTATTGGCGCTGGCGGCGTAGCAAGTGTTGTTGTTCATAAATGCTGCCAGAACCCGGATGTATTTGAAGAGATCTGCATTGCTAGCAGAACTGTCGCGAAATGTGACGCTCTGAAAGATAAATTAGCCGGAGGCCGCACGAAGATTTCTACTGCTCAGCTCGATGCAGATAACACGGACGAAGTCATTGAACTGATCAAGAGCTTTGAGCCGGATGTCGTTATTAATGTCGCTCTCCCATATCAGGACCTGACGATCATGGATGCGTGCCTGGCAACAGGAGTGCACTATGTGGATACTGCCAATTATGAACCACAAGATACAGCGAAATTCGAATATTCCTGGCAGTGGGCTTACAAAGAAAGATTTGAGAAAGCTGGCCTTACCGCTTTGCTCGGCAGTGGATTTGACCCAGGAGTAACTGGCGTATTCACGGCTTACGCGCAAAAGCACTATTTTGATGAGATCCATACCATTGATATTGTAGACGCCAACGCTGGCGATCATGGATATCCATTCGCTACAAACTTTAATCCTGAAATCAATATTCGTGAAATTACAGCTAATGGCCGTTATTTCGAGAATGGCGAGTGGATTGAAACTGCACCACTTTCTGAGAAGAAAGTTTATGATCTTCCGGAAATTGGACCTAAAGATATTTATCTTTTGTACCATGAAGAGCTGGAATCCTTGGCTGTTAACATCAAGGGCGTGAAGAAGATCCGTTTCTGGATGACTTTCTCGCAGAACTACCTGACTCACTTGAAAGTGCTTGAAAATGTGGGTATGACTTCTATCGAGCCTATCATGTACGAAGGTAAAGAGATCGTTCCTTTGCAATTCTTGAAGGCAATGCTGCCTGACCCAGCTTCCCTGGGACCAAGAACAAAAGGTAAAACTAACATTGGATGTATCATCCAAGGTACTAAAGACGGTAAGCCAAAAACTTATTATGTATACAACGTTTGCGATCATGAAGAATGTTATGCAGAGGTTGGCTCCCAAGCCATTTCCTATACTACAGGCGTTCCTGCAATGATCGGAGCAATGTTAATTATAAAAGGAATCTGGAAGAAACCAGGCGTGTACAACGTAGAAGAGTTCGATCCAGATCCATTCATGGAAGCTTTGAATAAACATGGTCTGCCTTGGCAAGAAGATTTCTCGCCAACGCTGCTAGACTAAGGCGCGATTGATGGATATTGATATCAGCGTTGTCCCGTCACCATGTTACCTTGTAGATGAAAGATTGCTTACCCGCAATCTTGAGATTATGAATTCTGTACAAGAACGTACAGGAGCTAAGATTTTGCTCGCGCAAAAAGGCTTTTCTATGCACTCCTTGTATCCGCTAGTTGGCAAGTACTTGCATGGCGTAACTTCCAGCTCCTTATTCGAAGCCAGACTTGGCTATGAAAAAATGGGCAAAGAGGTTCATGTCTACGCACCAGCTTATGTGGACAGTGAATTCGATGAGCTTCTTGAATACTCCGATCACATTGTGTTCAATTCTTTTGACCAGTGGAATCGATTCAAGGATCGTGTGAAAAATGCACCGAAGCACATCAGCTGCGGCATTCGAGTGAATCCGGAGTATTCCGAGATCGAAGTTCCGCTGTATGATCCATGCTACAATTATTCCAGAATGGGAGTAACTCTCCCTAACTTTAGACCTGAAGAGCTTGAGGGGATTGATGGATTACACTTCCATACCATGTGCGAACAAAATTCTGACACACTGGAGCGTACGCTCAAGGTAGTCGAAGAGAAGTTCGGACCTTATCTCAAAGGGATGAAATGGCTTAATTTTGGTGGCGGTCATCATATTACACGTCCCGATTATGATCTGGAGACCCTTGTCCGCTGCATTTTGCATATGAAAGAGACTTACGGTGTGGAAATCTATCTGGAGCCAGGTGAGGCCGTTGCGCTTAATACTGGATATTTGGTAGCTACCGTTCTGGATGTTATGCATAACGGAATGGACATTGCGATTCTCGATACTTCGGCTGAATGCCACATGCCAGATGTACTGGCTATGCCATACCGTCCGAACATTATCGATGCTGGACAACCTGGGGAATATCCTTATACGTACAGATTAGGTGGAATGACTTGCCTAGCCGGAGATGTGATTGGAGATTATTCCTTCAAGGAGCCTTTGAAATACGGCGATAGACTCGTATTCCTAGATATGGCGCATTATTCTATGGTGAAGAACCATATGTTTAACGGCGTGAATCTGCCAGCTATCGTCAGCTACAATGACGAAGAAGGAATTAAAGTAATCAAACAGTTTGCTTTCGAAGATTTCAGCGGACGTTTATCTTAATAGAATGATCTAAAAAGGTGTCCCTTCAGGGACACCTTTTTTGCTATGGTTCCAGTCCTTTGAATGCGCGATTACATCTAGGAAAAGAGAAGTGATGCTAAGGACCGTATAGCAGCTATTGGTATTTATTAGCTTATTTAGCTAAGGTTATGGACAGGATAGCTCTTATTGGCCGGATAGTGACTATTATTAGTGCGCATTTGGTAGAATTGCTGCAACTGAGTCCGATTGTATGCTGATACAGCCGATTTTTCGGAAATAGAGTCTCCTCGGTCCGATTCATGTTCGTGGGGATGGGGGGGAAGATAGATATCGAACCGTTTTTTCATAGGGATTCTTCTCTTGTTATTGGGTTTATCTTACAGTTGGATACTTGTATTACTGGAAAAGTTTCTTCATAATTAGCCGCTCACAAGTAAGGTCTCATGTGATACAATAATTTAGTCTGTTTTTAAAAATAGTTATTGAAGGGTCCGTATCTGAGGAGGAAGTCAGCATCAATGAAACATGCACCGTTTATTGCAGTGGAAGGCCCGATCGGGGCTGGAAAAACAACATTAGCTTCGATGCTTGCAGAGGAATTAAACTTACCGATTATTAAGGAGATTGTTGATGAAAATCCGTTTCTGGCTAAATTTTATCAGAACATGGATGACTGGAGCTTTCAACTGGAGATGTTTTTTCTCTGTAATCGGTACAAGCAGCTTGAAGATACAGTAACTCAATACATAGATAAAGGTAAACCGGTGATCTCGGATTATCATATTTATAAGAACCTTATCTTTGGGGAACGAACGCTGAAGGGAACGAAACGAGAAAAGTATCGAGAAATCTATCATGTGCTGACGGATGACCTGCCGAAGCCAAATATTATTCTCTATATAAAAGCGGATCTCGATACCTTGTTAAAAAGAATTGCCAAACGCGGACGCCCTTTTGAAGGGGATATGGATACTGCGTATTTGCAGCAATTGATAGAAGATTATGATGATGCGATGGCCTCTCTAGCGATTCAAGAGCCGTCTACCGTTATTATTACCATAGATGGAAATGCAGTCGATTTCGTGGAGAACCCAGAACACTTCGTCGAAATTGCCTCTCACCTAAAGGAGCTAATGAAATGAATCCATATAACATCCCAGATAACGCCATAATTACCGTGGCAGGAACCGTGGGGGTGGGGAAATCCACTTTAACAGGTGCTTTGGCTAAAAGGTTGAATTTTCAAACCTCGCTGGAGCAAGTTGATCATAATCCTTATCTTGAAAAATTCTATCATGATTTTGAGAGATGGAGTTTTCATCTACAGATTTATTTCCTAGCCGAACGTTTTAAAGAACAGAAGAAAATGTTCGAAATGGGCGGTGGTTTTGTTCAAGATCGCTCGATTTATGAGGACACTGGTATTTTTGCTAAAATGCATGCGGATCAAGGCACGATGTCTAAGACAGACTATGAAACCTATACAAGCTTGTATGAAGCTATGGTTATGACACCCTATTTCCCGCACCCTGATGTACTGATTTATATTGAAGGCAGTCTTCCTTCTATTTTAGCGCGAATTAATGAACGTGGCCGTGAAATGGAAATTCAAACGGACGTGTCCTACTGGGAGCATATGCATGGCAGATATTCGAAATGGATCAATGAGTTTACAGCTTGCCCAGTGCTCCGACTGAACATTGATGATTATGACGTGAATGATTCGGCATCAATGGCGGATATTCTTACGAAGGTAGGCAACACCATTCGTAAGCCTGTTGATACAATATAATAGTTGATGATTAGCAGCTCCCGTGGTTTGGGGGTTGTTTTTTTATATGCTCATAAAAAAAGACCCAAATCTATGATTTGGGCTAATAGGGAAGTGTCAGTTGTCCTAATCATAAAATACGAAAAGTAAATTAAAATGGTGTGGACATTGTAATGTGCTTAAGGGCCACCTCCTATTTTATTAGCCTTTTTTTATAAAAATAGGTTCCAGTCTAATAGAAACTAGTTATTGGTCCATGTCTAAAATTAATAAGATGCGTACACTGAACTATCTTTATAGGGAGGTGTACGCATTGAGTTGTCCAGACGATAAAAAGTGTCATAAGAAAAAAGTCGCCACTGTATTTCCTTCGAAAAGAAAAAGAAAAGAACATCGCCGAAAGGTTATTAAGAAGATTGTAAAAGTAACCTGTCCTCCACCAGAAGTGAATGTTACTACTCCCACAGTCGTTGGTGCTACAGGACCGCAAGGGCCACAAGGAGCACAAGGACTCCAAGGAATACAAGGGGCCCAAGGCATTCCCGGAGCTCAAGGAGTACGAGGACTCCAAGGAGCTGAAGGACCTCAAGGACCTGCAGGCGGCCCTCCGGGACCCCAAGGACCTCAAGGTGAACCCGGGCCAGCGGGAGCGATTGGTCCTCAGGGTGTAGCGGGCCCCGTTGGTCCTCAGGGTGCGCAAGGCGTTCCGGGTGCCCAAGGAGTTGTAGGTCCTCAGGGATCGCAAGGTTTACCGGGTCCTGCAGGAGCTATAGGACCACAAGGTTTTGTAGGAGCAACCGGAGCGCCGGGAGCACCGGGAGCACCGGGAGCACCGGGAGCACCGGGAGCGCCGGGAGCGCCGGGAGTAGCTGGAGCAACAGGAGCACCGGGAGCGGCCGGAGCACCGGGAGCAGCAGGAGCACCGGGAGCAGCAGGAGCAACGGGAGCAACCGGGGCACCGGGAGCAGCAGGAGCACCGGGAGCAGCAGGAGCCGCGGGAGCAACCGGAGCACCGGGAGCAGCAGGAGCAACGGGCGCAACCGGGGCAACAGGGGCAACAGGAGGCGTATTAGGTTTTGCTGATTTTTTTGCCCTAATGCCTCCTGATAATGCAGCAACTGTAGCACCGGGCACAGACGTAAGTTTTCCTCAAAACGGACCTACTAGCGGGACGACAATTGCACGAACAGGTCCTAGTTCGTTTAATTTAGCGGCAATAGGGACTTATCAGGTTTTGTTTCAGGTTAGTGTAACCGAAGCGGGACAACTCATCTTGACTCTTAATGGTGCGGATCTTGCCTATACTGTTGTTGGACGTGCAACAGGTACATCGCAAATCGTAGAAATGGCTATAGTGCAAACAACGGTCATTAACACCATCCTGACCGTTCGCAATCCTGCTGGTAACTCTACTGCACTTACTATTACTCCTCTCGCTGGAGGAACAAGATCTGTTTCAGCACATCTCGTTATTACACAATTAGCGTAACAAGGTGTATTTCGTATAGATAAGTTGGTCACCTTAATATTAGTGATTTTACTTATGATTATTGTAAAGAGGAGGACGAACGAAGGTCTTCCTCTTTACTCAGAGTATTTACTGGCTTTCAAAAAAGCAGCAATCGAACAAGTTCATTTTTTAATCAAGGTGATGCTAACATTCTATTGTTTTTCTATCGCCTAACGACTTGAAATTAATCATCTATTTATGTGAATTCTTTTGATTCTATCTTAAGATGCTATATCGGTTTCCTCATGATACAATAAAAGATAAGTTTATAAGGATGAGGTGACTTTAGTTGAAGTATGATTTCGATCGCGTAATTGACCGCCGTAATACTAGCTCTTACAAATGGGACCAATCCGAGAAGTTATTCGGTGAGAAGGATATTATGCCGCTTTGGGTGGCAGACATGGATTTTGAAAGTCCTCCCGCAGTGAAGGAAGCCATTCTGCGCCGCGCAGAACAAGGAGTTTACGGTTATAGTGTACCTAGTGATACTTATAAAGAAGCCATCACGTCATGGTTTAAAAGACGGCATGATTGGCAGATCAAACCGGAGTGGATTTCAGATTCTCCCGGAATTGTAACTTCCTTAAGTCTCTCTGTTGAACTGTTTACTGAGCCTGGGGACGAGGTTATTTTACAATCGCCAGTTTATTATCCCTTCTATGATGTCATTCAGATGAATGACCGGAAGGTTGCCAAAAATCCGCTTATCGTCCGTAATGGGCGCTTTGAGATGGATTATGAGCAGTTAGAAGGGCTGATGTTGGGGGGCGCGAAGCTGCTGCTGTTATGCAGTCCGCATAATCCAGGCGGTAGAGTATGGGAAAGAGAAGAGCTGTTGAAGCTCGGTGAACTGTGCTTGCGTCACGGAGTGACAGTAATCTCTGATGAGATCCATTGTGATTTGGCGCTTCCAGGGTATGAGCATATTCCTTTTGCATCCTTGTCTGAGGAAATTGCCAATATTACGTTAACTACACTTGCCGCGACCAAAACCTTCAATCTTCCGGGACTTCAATCCTCTTTTATCGTGTCCTCGAATCCGGAATTGAAACGTAAATTCGATCAAAAAATGAAAGCCTTGAGCTTACATATGGCTAGTTTCTTTGCGCAAGGAGCGGTACAAGCCGCTTACAATGACGGAGAAGAATGGCTGGATGAGCTGTTACAATATGTATCAGATAATGTGGATTATACGGTCAGCTATTTGGCGGAGCATTTACCACAGGTTCATGTGATGCAGCCGCAAGGAACCTACCTGCTCTGGGTGGATTGCCGCGAACTGAACTTGGAAATAGACGGTCTGAAGCAGCTGATGTACAAAGAAGCTAAAGTTGCGTTTAATGAAGGTTCTGTTTTCGGAACAGAAGGCAAAGGCCATCTGCGGATTAATCTGGCTTGTCCGAGATCCACGTTAGTTGAGGCATTGGAACGCTTTTGTAAGGCAGCCGCAGCTTATACAACGAAATAAACGGTGATTACTGAAGCTTGATGATTCCGCTAATGGGATCGTTAAGCTTCTTTATTTTGCAATAGGGTAAAAAGAATAATAAAATGGAGTCCATTACGACATGCAGGAGGACTGCAAATGAAATGGGTAGCTCAGCTTCCGTATTATAAGATACAACGGGAAATTAGGGATGGAGAACAACGAAGTGTTGCTTCCAATCGGCTAATGTATCTGTATCAAGATAGAATTGTAACTCGTCATCGGGAATTCCCGCTAAAAGATATTTTCGATATGTCTTATCGCTCAATGGGGGATATGGGTGGTATGTTCTATCTCCACACGAGTAAGGGCGTGTATGCTTATTTGATAGAGTGTGATCCTGAGCGGTTTATTGATGCTTTTAAAGAACAGGAATTGAATAAAAATTGAGCGATCCTCGTTGGCCGTGATATGATAGTTTTTATGAAAAAACATAATGGGAGAGAACATAAATGAGCAAAACACGAATTATTATTGATGCAGATACAGGTATTGACGATGCACTGGCGATTCTATATGCCTTACGTGCTCCAAACGTAATTGTAGAAGGAATTACAACCGTTTTTGGAAATATTGAGGTCGAAAAGGCGGCGGACAATTCACTGCGGCTAATTGAGCTTGCTAAGCCCGGTTATGAGATTCCTGTAGCGATCGGAGCATCCAAGGCACTTGTTCGTGAACACTCAGGCTACGCCACTCATGTGCATGGTGAGAACGGTATTGGCAATGTGGAAATTGCTCCATCCAGCCAGCGTCCCATTAGCGAAACTGCATCTGAGTTTATTGTTCGGATGGCTAATGAGAATCCCGGAGAGATTGTATTAGTCACACTGGCACATTTAACCAACCTTTCAATGGCGCTTGATATAGACCCTGGTATTAAGAATACTTTGAAAAAAGTAGTGGTGATGGGCGGTACGATCTTCAATCCCGGCAATAGAACACCGGTTGCGGAAGCGAATATTGCTGGGGATCCGGAAGCTGCTGATCATGTATTTACATCTGGGCTTCCTGTTATGATGGTGGGTCTAGACGTTACGCTTAAGACGCGGATTACACAAGAGCATATCGATTTATTAAACCGTTTTGGACGTGAAGAAAATAAAGCGATCATTTCGTTTATGGAACAATCGCTTACTCATTATTTTAATTTCTATCGTGAAGCGAACTTTTTGATCAACAGCGCACCGCTGCATGATCCACTCGCACTTATGGTTGCGCTGCAACCAGATCTAGTAACCTACAAAGAGATGAATGTTCGTGTGGAGCATAAAGGTGAGTTTACATCGGGAATGGTCGTAGCGGACTTGCGGGCTCAGCCAAAAGTGGGTAAACCCATACAAGTTGCAGTGGATGTAGATGTTGAACGAGCAGTGGGAACCTTTTTGAGCGTGTTTATGTAATTTTGCCGACCTCTTCTAATATGACAAATAATTTCGAAGCTCAAAGATGACAATCTATTAATTTTACAATTGGATAATCTTTGGTAAAATGGTAGAGGACATATAAGAGTTTACAAGATTAGACTGCATATCATAGAAGAGGGAGACTTAACATTCATGAATAAGCGAATCGGTAAATTAGTATTATGTATGGCTATTTCGCTAGGAGGCACCACGGCGTTATTCCAAAATACCACACAGGCAGCCACAGCTGGTGGAGTTAGTATTGTGCTGGATGGTTATCCACTACCCTTTCCAGTAGAACCTGTTGTGATGAGCGGAACAACGATGGTGCCATTCCGAGCTATATCTGAAGCTTTGGGAATTAATGTCGAGTGGAATCAAGCGCAGAAGAAAATTACGGCTACCAAAACAGATACTGCAGGGATCAAAGTCGTAACCCTGACCCTTGGCAGCAAAAATGCAGGTGTTAACGGCGCGGTTGTGAAGTTAGGAGTTGCTCCGCAAACGATCCGGGATACAACGATGATTCCCCTTAGCTTCTTTGGCCAGCAGTTTGGTGCGGGTGTAGCTTGGAATCAATCCACGAAGACCGTATCTATTACTTCGCCGAAGACTGAGCTGTACACTCTTGGTTTCTATGCGCTGAGTTCTTATAGTGAGATTTCCTTACTTCCTAATTTTGATGCTGTGGCCTTCGGTTGGAGTGGGATTGATAAAAGCGGGCAATTCACCACAACGGGGACTGATTTCAAATGGCCTCAGGCGGCTGGTGACGTAACACCAGAATCAATTGTCACGAATGCAGCGGCAGGTGGAACAGCTCCTTATCTGATGGTCTTCTCTGGAGATACCGCATCAGAATTAACTAAGAACCTGGAAGATAAGCAGCTTCAAGAACAGACGATTACTGGAATCGTAGATCTTGCAACGCAAAAAGGATTCCAAGGCATTACCCTGGATCTGGAGGGCCTAGGTCTAACAGGTGATAAGGCGAAGGTGCAAGCGGATTACAATGCTTTTGTGAAAAACCTATCACAAAAAGCACATGCAGCAGGACTTAAACTTACCGTTATTCTTCATCCATTAAATAGTTCTTATAAAGGTTATGATTACAAAACTTTAGGAACACTTGCAGATGATTTGGTCATTATGGCGTACGATTATTTACAAGAGAAAAAAGTTCCAGAGCCGATGAGTTTAGTTGATGAAGGCATCCGGCTTGCGCTTCAGCAAGTGAGTAAGGATAAGCTGATCCTCGGGATCTCTGTGTATAGCGAAAACGAATCTTCAGTGAATTCGAAGGTAGGACTTGCTAAACGTTATGGCCTTAAAGGAATTGCAATCTGGCGTTTAGGTCTGATCGGACAGCCTGTCTGGAACGAGATGGGGAAGTCAGTAGAGTAAGCAGCAACGATCAAAAAGAGTGGTACCGCGAAGGTTAAACCTATCGCCTCTTTGGAGGCGATAGGTTTTTTCTGTTCTCTATAGAATAAATACTATTGAAGGTGGGTGTTTTATCTACCTAAGGTTTTTTTATGGGCAGAATGCAACTGTTTAGAGAGAATATCAGACGAGAGTGTTGAACAATTGGACTGCTATGCCGCTGCTTGCGAGTATCTTTTAATACCAAAGTATGAAGAACGTTATTTAGATACAGAGGTTACACTCAACGATATAACTATGCACATGCAAAATCTCAAGAAAAAATGGATAAATGGATGGCGTGGATAATTAGCCTCCGTAACTGGCAGCCGATTGCTGTCTTCATAAGCGTTTAACGCCAATCTTTCGAGTGTTGGAGGTGAACACAACTGAGGGCATAAAGAGACCAAAAATACGAAACCAGTCCGAAGTTCGGAGCAGGTGTTGTGTTTTATCGTTCATTAAGCAGTAGCACAGAAAAATTGTAAGTTCTTTATTGGCCTCTGCATCTGCAGAGGGCTTTTCTATTGATCGGATCAATTCCATTAATCGCAATACTCAAGTCATTTAACTAACGAATCATATTCATGAGGAACAAACATATCACCAAATTTCTTTCTCATCATTATTTGAGTTTGTAATGCTTGTTCATAATTAGAACCCGTAGCAATGAAAGCCAAATTCTTCTCTTTAACATCTATCCAGTTAGTAGATGGCCAAATATTGATGTTTTCAAATTTATCATCAAACCACATTAGAGCGTATTGATTTATTTCGTATGGTGCGGAGGAGTCTAGATAAAATAGAGTACTCATATTTATGCCTTTATTTCTTTTAGTGATATATACAGTGACCTCTTGATCTTTTGTGAAGTCATAGGCATCTATTGAGACATTTCCAACAAATTTCTTTTGACCAAATATTGGTTTATATAGTGTCCCATTAACCTTAATTATGGTACTTTTAGCTGAAGCAGAGTTGTTAAGGGTGAACACGACGGCAGTACGTTCTACGTTAACCTTTTTCGGGAAATTGTAGTTATATAAAAACAAAGCAACACCTATTAGCACTAAAAATAGTACAACTGAAATTAAGGTTATAGGTTTCTTTAATCTCATAATTCCCCTCCAAATTAAAATAGTTGAGATTTACGTCAAAAACGCTTTGACGCAAATCTCAACTTCAAATAATTGAAATCTATTACAATAAATAACCCATACCCATAGGCATAGCAGGGGTAATAGTTTGAACGGTTTTACCATCAATCCCGGTAAGAGTAATTTTTGTTATGAAAGAAGTTGCAGTAGGCCCGCTGAGATAATAATTTATTGCGGCAGAAGAATCTCTATGATACAGGGCAGTATAACTAAATTGTTTCGATGATCCCTGATTTATTGTTGCATTTGTTGTGGCACCAGTTGTTGAAGCATAGCTAAACGTAGGAATAGAATATGCACTAGCGCCGCTAACTGTACTAGTAATTAATGCTAAACTTTGATAAGAATCAGACTTGCTAGCTTCTTTTATAAACATAAAATCTACTGATTCGTACCAGTTCCAAGTATAACTCGCCGAAATATTTTTGACTGTAGTTGTTTTACTAAAGTTAGAATCAGAAATAAAGTTCTTTACCGCGTCATATATAGTTATGGTAGCACCTACATAACTATTAAATGAACCAAGAGTAGTTGTCGCAGCTGACACCAAAAGATTGGAAACCCCCGCTTGCAACGAATTTGAGTTTGAAAGAAACGTTACTCCCGTATTTTTGAGTGCAGAATTTTGAGCATTAGATTCTGCCGTTACATGTTGAACTTCATATGTAACCCCATTTTTGACCCAGTTAGACCGGAAACTAGACCAAACAATGTTTGTGCTCGCCGGTAAATCAACAAATGGTTGTATTTGTGAGCTGTCTGTTCCTAAGGATTTTTTTTGTGCTATTACAACTTGTGCTTCCTCTGGAGTTAAAAAATCTACCCCCAAAGATTCTAGTTCCTTCCCTAGCTTTTCATATTCTATTTCGTAGCCAGCCTTATGTTCTCCCAGTAGATCCGCTCTTTCTTGATAAATCTTACTAATCTGTGCTTCGACATCGTTGTTGTTGCTACTTGAAGCG
This sequence comes from Paenibacillus sp. FSL R10-2778, assembly GCF_038593035.1. Classification (NCBI taxonomy): domain Bacteria; kingdom Bacillati; phylum Bacillota; class Bacilli; order Caryophanales; family Paenibacillaceae; genus Paenibacillus; species Paenibacillus sp. FSL R10-2778. The sequence continues at coordinate 2,331,285 of NZ_CP151956.1, forward strand.
CTTACAACACCTGTTGATCCAAGAAGTAAAGAACTAATCAGTACTAATGAGGCAATTTTTCGGAATATCATCATAATCCTCCTTTTTTACCAAAAATACTATATTTTGGCTCTTTATTAGTATATAAGATCTTATGAAAATCTGTCAATGATTAACATAATCGAATGAAGGAGAGATTCAGGAATGCGCTTCGAGAGTACCGTTCTTTCTTCATATAGAAGCTCCTTTAATTTAAAATGGTCTATATAATCCAGAGTGAAAGTAATGTAAAATTACCAATTGATACGGTAATAACAAAGGAAACTGGAGAAAAATCCGGTTGGAAGAACGGATATTTCCGTAGTCACGATCGTTAGCTGTTATAGCTGGCAATTCGAATGTTATAAAACTCACATTAACCTAAGCCATAAACCTATATAATCTCTAAGGTTGAACTTTTGAACTAAATTCATTATTTTTCAGGAGGACTTTAGAGTATGAGATATAAAGCATTAGAGCTCGACAAACCGCTTACTTATGAGCTGGAAGGGTTAGAAATAGGGGTAACTTCGAACTGTAATTTCCGCTGCGATTATTGCTGTGCATATAATAGAAATGATGGACAAAGCATCAAAGCAAAAGAGGTCATCCGCATTCTGGACGAACTTCCAGGCCTTAAAAGAGTACGCTTATCAGGTGGAGAAGTGACGCTGAAATTCGATGACTGTGTGGAAATTGTAACCTACTGCGCATCCAGAGGGATTCAGACACAGTTAAATTCCAACGGCAGTCTTTTAAATGCTGAACGAATTGGCCAATTGGTCTCCGCAGGATTAACGACTATACATATTTCCTTCAATTTTACTACTGCGGAAGCTTTCTCAAAATATTATAATATTCATCCAAGCATCTATGAAAAAATAAGAGAAAATATTACCCTATTCGCTGCAACAAGTGTGGATACCGTACTGGAGACGCTGCTGTTCAGTGAAACCCAGGATAATATGAAGGAGATCAGCGATCATGTCTACGCAATGGGCGTGCGCACACATGAAATTCAGAACAGTATTATCATGGATCATACGGGTTGGAAGTCTATAGCTGCACGGGAACAATTAAAGAATGCAGTGAGCGAGCTGATCGCACGGAAGAAAGAAGATACGATTCTGTATTTCACCTGTATGGACCGCTTTATGGACGCCCTTGGGTTCGAAGAGCAGCCGGGTGTGTATTTTCCTCACTGTATTGAGGGGAAGAAGCAGCTTCATCTGCATGGAAATGGCGACATTTTGATTTCAGAGCTTTGCCATCCGGTGATTATCGGCAACATTTATCAAGGAACTTCACTAAAAGATTTATACAATAATATGCCAGCGCCATTGGCACAGTTTTTGGATAAGCAACCCTGCCCAGCACTGGATGCATTGTTTCCACAAGGCATAGAAGTTTAACACTCTATATAGATTAATTCGAGGGACCAATTTAAGAATTGGTTCCTATTTTTTTATGGTAGACTTAATAAAAAACAAAGATAAGGGATGTATGAGCTTCATACATAAGGTGTACTGCCAAGTGTTTGCTAATATAAGAAATGGACTCATCAAATCTAATGTTGTTCTAGAAAAGATTATGCCGTTATTAACACCCACGGCCATCGTGGTCGGCGTACTTAACGAAAGCAGACTGCTGCCGTTCACAGGTCTCGTGCCCTGGATTTTTGCTGTAATGACGCTGATCGGTAGCTTGAAGTCCAACCTAAAGGATCTGTTGGGGGTACTTCTGAAACCTCAGAAGCTGATTATTCTAATGGTAATTTTACATATTGTAATGCCGCTGATCGGCTGGCTTGCAGCCATGGCTTTTTTTCCGGGAGATCCATATACAGTAACTGGTTATGTATTGTTGTTCGCGATTCCTACAGGTGTTGTAAGTGTGGTATGGGTGTCGATGTACGGAGGGAATATTGCGCTGACATTGGCGCTTATTCTGATTGATACGCTCTTGTCGCCCATTGTTGTCCCGGGTACCTTATATTTGCTGATGGGAGCGAGTGTTGAAATTCAGCTAGGCGATATGATGAAAGGGCTGCTATGGATGGTAGTCATTCCTTCTGTAGTTGGGATGCTGCTGAATCAATGGACAAAAGGGAAAGTAAATACGGTATGTGGTCCGCCGCTTGCTCCGTTTGTTAAAGTCGGATTGTTTGTAGTTGTTTCTATTAATGGGGCCAGCATTGCCCGTTATCTGAAACATCCGGATGGCAAATTAGCGATCATTATTGGAGTGACCTTCATAACCGTTGTGCTTGGCTATGTGATCGGAGCTTTGGTGTCACGCCGTTTCCGCTTTAGTTATGAAGATTCCGTTGCGGTGCAGTTTAATTCGGGTATGCGGAATTTAAGTGCAGGAGCTGTATTAGCGGTGAAATATTTTCCTCCTGCTGTCGCGCTTCCAGTAATTTCGGGGATGTTATTCCAACAAATACTCGCTGCGATGTCTGGTCTATTTTTACGTAGTAGAACTAAACGACTGTTAAGTGAGGGTGCATTAATGCAAGCGAATACGGTCTCTCAGCTAGAACCACCTAGTTCTTCTAGGACAGATGACAGGCCTTGTTAACCATCTTGTGAAGGATATATGACCTAAAAGCTGTGATATTTTATTCATTTACATGAAAATTTTCGACATTTTATGATATATTTCTTATTTTTGCGCGATTTATATTCACTATTCAACTTTGCCACCCGATAGTAATTGTATTATTTACAATTTCATTGTTCGCAAATGAACAAGCAGTCGGAAGGATGAAAAGAATATGAAGATTCGCCTAAAGTTATCACTTGTTATGATAGGTGTGACCCTTTTATGTATTTCTGTAATGGGGATATTTACGTATTTGAAATCAACTCAGGCGATTGTGAATCTTACTGAGAATTCTATGAAGCAGGTCAATACGAACAAAGCTCAGACTATATCAGCCATGATAGCAAAAGAGCGGAGAAGCACAGAGCTTATTGCGAGCCGTTCGGAAATTGTTGATCTACTGCTGCAAGCTGGGAATGGTGGAGTTAACAAAGGAGATAAGCTTCAGAATGAGGTGAACGCCAGTCTACAAAGCATTGTGGAGGAAGCAGGAAACCTTGAGCACATTCTAGTCAGTGATATGAAAGGTATTAGTGTGGCTGACAGTGATACTAAGCTTATAGGGACAGATTTTAGTGAAAGAGATTATACGAAAAGAGTAATGGAGACGGCTGAGCCTGTGATCAGTGAAACGCTGAAATCAAAATCTACAGGAGCTTATGTAGTGGCTTTTGTACAGCCCGTAAAGAGTAATGGAAAGATGATTGGATTTATTGCATCAGCTGTTTCCGCAGATAGTATCATTAAGTATTTGGCCGATACCAAAGTGGTAAACACGACGAGCTCTTACGCTTATTTACTGGATGAGAACGGCAATAAATTATATTATCCGGATAAAACACAAATTGGTCAGCCTATTGAGAATACGCAGATCGCAGCTGTTATGGAGCGTGTGAAATCTGGTGAGAAGGTAGCGGATGGCCTGCTCAATAATACATATAATGGTGTGGAAAAAAAATCAACCTATACAGTTTTATCTGAGACGCACTGGTTGCTTGTATTAACCGCAGACCTCGATGAAATCGTGAAACCTGTCACTGATATGAGAAATTTCAACTTATTTCTTGGTGTGGGAAGTTTGATTATTGCCTTGCTGATTGCTCTTTATTTTGCTAAAAAAATCTCTTCTCCGATTGTTAAACTAACGGACATGATTAATAAAACGGCAGAATTGAATTTGACGCATGACTCAGAGTATGAGTATTTGACTAAAAACAAAGATGAGACAGGGACGATCGCCAAAGCGATGTTCAGCACCCGGGCTACACTTCGTGAGATGGCTGGAAGTTTAATTACGATCTCGTCCAAAGTGCTTGAAAATGCAGAAACGCTGGAGAAGCTGTCTATAGATGTGCGGGAAAATGCCCACGATAATTCAGCGACTACGCAGCAGCTATCGGCAGGTATGGAAGAGACCGCAGCCTCCACAGAGGAAATGACAGCAGCAATTACTGAAATTGATAACAATGTATCCGGGATCACCAATAATGTGAAGGAAGGCGCTGCCGTTTCTAGACAAATTAGTGAGCGGGCGCTGACTCTTCAGGATGAGGCAACAGAATCTACGACGAATGCTAAACAAATTTATGAATCCGTGCGAATCGATATGGAAAAAGCGATTGAGCAGTCGAGCGCGATTGCAGAGATTAATGTACTGACGGATACGATTCTATCCATTGCCAGTCAGACCAATCTGCTGGCCCTGAATGCAGCTATAGAAGCGGCAAGAGCGGGGGAGGCAGGTAAAGGTTTTGCGGTTGTAGCTGGTGAGATTCGGAAGTTGGCTGAGAAGTCGTCTAAGATTGCGGCCGGAATTCAAGGTGTGGTAACAGGTGTATATTCCTCTGTTGAATCCATGAAGGAGAATTCTGAGGCATTACTTTCTTTTATTGACCAGAATGTCCTAGCAGATTATGAACGATTAACTGAGGTAAGTCAGCAATACAACAGTGATGCTGCTACTGTAAATACGCTGTTAAAACAATTCGAGAGCGCAGCCGATCATTTGAGTATGGCCATATCGAGTATTAATATTGCCGTTAATGAGGTAGCTGCTACAGTAAACGAAGGAGCTATAGGGATTCAGGATATCGCGGTGAAAACGGCGGATATCGTGGAAAAAACATTCCTAGAGGTTACTATGGCCGATGAAAATACTCAAAGTGCCAAAGAGCTTCAGGGGTTAGTAGATAAGTTTAAGATCTAGGGGTTTGAAATGAATTAAGGGAATCCTTATCTCTTTTTCATAAAATATTAAGCTTGCAGGGTTATAGTACATGTATAACCTCCCTTATATATAGACTTTACCCCGCCGGTCGCCGGCGGGGTCTTTTTTTATGCGGATCTTTTTAGAAGAATATAAGGCAACAGTTTATCCAGTAATAAGGTAGATGGCTTCATCTAATGGAACTATAACTTCTGTTTGTTCCTTCATATCCTTCAGACGCACCTTATCCGCACTGGATTCACTCTCGCCGATCAGAATAACGTAACGTATTTTTTGTGATGAGGCTGTGGCGAGTTGCTTTTTAAGTTTTCTTTTACCGGATACCAGACTGGTCCGGATAGAACAGGCACGGAGCTCGGCGGCTGCAATTAAAGCCTGTGGGAGCGTCTCGCCAACCGGAATGACCATAACCTCTGCTGTCTTGCGCTCTTGGATAGGACGTTCTGCAAGGAGCGCCATGATAGACTCCATACCAAAAGATAAGCCAACCGTCGGATATTGAATATCCTCTCTGCCCACTAGCTGTCCGATGATAGCGTCATATCTGCCTCCACCACCCAAGCTTGAGGTAAAGGAACCGGATGCATCAAAGATCTCGTAGACGGTTCCAGTGTAGAAAGAAAGCCCGCGGGATAAGAAGGGATCGAAACGGCAAGTCTGCTGCAGCTGAATGTCTTGGAGCAGCTTTTGCAGGACAAGAACCTCCATTGCTCCCGGTTGTCCGGTAAGACTATATTTTTCGCATAACTGCTCAAAGCTTGGATTGTCCATTTCAATAAGCTCTAGAATAGCAGCGATGGTTGCAGATTCGATTTCCTTGCTGATCAATTCATTTTTCACGCCGACGAGGTTGATTTTTTCTAATTTATCCAAGGTTAGCATAACGGACAGTTGGTCCTCGGCAGGTACACCAATCGATTCCAGGATCTCACCGAGAAAACGTCTGTTGTTCCATTTTAGGATGATCGGGATGTCCAGCTTGCGAAAAGCTTCTGTGGCCAGCTGCATCAATTCAGCTTCCGCCTCAGGTCCTGAAATACCAACAACATCAACATCGCATTGCAGAAATTCACGCAGGCGCCCACGTTTCACGGGACCATCACGGAATACTTTTCCGATCTCATAACGCTTGAAGGGAAACACTATTCCAGGATTTAAGGCGATCACTTTGGCAAAAGGGATGGTCAGATCATATCGTAAGCCCAGCTTGCGGTTTCCTTGATCGGTGAGTTGGTACATCTCCTTGAGAATTTCATCCCCACCTGCATATTTCGAGGTTAATAACTCCAGTTCATTTAATAATGTGGTGTCCATGGATTCAAAATCATAGAGTTCGAACAAATCCTGCAGCGTATTTTGAATGTTCTTTCTGAGCGCCTGCTCTTTTCCGAAGTAATCATAAGTTCCTTTAATGTTTTGCATCGTTAGTAGCTCCTTTGAATTGGCATAGTTTAGAAATAAAAAAACGCGCAGGACCTCATGGTCCTGCGCGTGATCTATGCCGCAGGGAGGCCAACGCGAGTAGCGTTAGCCTCCCTGAGAATTTCAGGGTTGCTAACGCTGTTTGTGATAATAATGAAGTTGATTCAGCATGATTGTTATGGTGTTCATCAGAATCAATTCCCTTCGACATTTTGATTACTGCCGATTATAGCGGATCATTTGGAGCCGTGCAAGTAAGAATTTGTTATAACAAAGATTTTTAGTAGGCGAATGGACAGGCAATCAGCTATAATAGGGCTTCGATATTTCATAGGTGAGGGGAGCTTGTTGACGATGAATCAACCTTTAATAATAGCCCGGGCGGAAGAATTTGTGAAAGAACAACTAGGACAAGATACTACGGGGCATGACTGGTGGCACACCCATCGGGTCCGCAGCACGGCATGTGAAATTGCTGAGATCGAGCGTGCGGATGTTTTTATCTGTACGATGGCAGCCTTGCTGCATGATGTTGCAGACGAGAAGCTTAATCCGTCAAAAGAAGCAGGTCTGCTTAAAGTCCACACTTGGCTTACGGCAAACCTTACAGAGGAGGAGCAAATTCGTCATATCATGCTGATCGTTGAAACGATGTCTTTTAGTGGTGGTGGAGGAGAACCTATGCAGACTCTGGAAGGTCAAGTGGTGCAGGATGCAGATCGACTAGATGCACTTGGCGCGATTGGCATTGCCAGAACCTTTATTTTCTCAGGCGCAAAGGGACGTCCGGCTTATGATCCGGAAGTTTCTCCACGCGAGGAGTCGCTGCAGAAGGAATACAGGGATTATAGCAAAGGGACGGCTGTGAATCATTTTTATGAGAAGCTGTTGAAACTAAAATTCTTAATGAATACGGCTTATGGACGCAAGTTAGCGGAAGAACGGCATGATTTCATGTTGAATTTTCTGGACCAGTTCTATAAGGAATGGAATCAAGGACGCCAATAACTGTTATAATGATAAGTATGCACAAGATGGAAGGATCGCGGAGTCTCCGCTTTAACCAGAACAATCGGCATAGAAGAGGTTGAATGAATGAGTGAATTGCAATTTAGAGATTATGAATTAAACGAAGAGATAGTTAAAGCACTGGATGTTCTGAAATTTATGACACCTACGGAGGTTCAGAGCAAGGTAATTCCTGTGGCTTTGCAGCAAAAGGATCTGATTGTGAAATCGCAAACAGGCAGTGGCAAGACGGGAGCTTATGGTATTCCGCTTTGCGATCTGGTGGATTGGGTGGAGAATAAGCCGCAGGCTTTGATTCTTACGCCAACTCGGGAGCTTGCGATGCAGGTGAAAGAGGATATTACGAACATCGGACGTTTTAAACGGATTAAAGCAGTTGCTCTCTTCGGCAAGCAGCCCTTTGCCCCTCAAAAGATAGAGCTTACGCAAAAAACACATGTTGTCGTAGGTACGCCTGGACGCGTATTTGACCATATTGAAAGAGGCACACTTCCGCTAAATCGAATCAAATATTTGATCATCGATGAAGCTGACGAAATGCTGAGCATGGGCTTTATTGAGCAGATCGAGAAGATCATTAAGCAGCTGCCCAAAGAGCGAGTAACGATGTTATTCTCAGCTACCTTACCCGAAGTCATTAAGAATTTGTGCCTAAAATATATGAGCGATCCAACAGATATCGAGATTCAGGCAAGTGGAATTACGACGGCTACGATTGAACATGCATTGATTGAAGTGAGACAAGCTGCCAAATTCTCTTTGCTAAGCGATATCATTACGGTGGAGAATCCGGATAGCTGTATTATTTTTTGCCGTACGCAAGAGCAGGTGAATGCTGTATTCAGAGGACTGGCGGATCTGGAATATCCTTGTGATAAGATCCACGGGGGTATGGAGCAGGATGAGCGCTTTGAGGTCATGAATGCTTTTAAAAGAGGGCAATTCCGCTATTTAATCGCTACCGATGTGGCGGCTAGAGGGATTGATATCGAGAATATCACCCATGTGATTAATTACGATATTCCACTGGAAAAAGAAAGCTACGTGCATCGTACGGGCAGAACCGCGCGTGCAGGCAAGACAGGTAAAGCGATCACTTTTGTCACTCCGAATGAGCAGAAGTGGGTAACTGAAATCGAAAGCTATATTGGCTTCAGCATTCCGCATATGAAAGCTCCTTCGGACGACGCAGTGGCCTACGCAAAGGAAGCGTTCGAGCAGAAGATCAATAAGCAGCCTGTCCGCAAGAAGGACAAAAGCGAAAGCTTAAACAAAGAGATTATGAAGCTATACTTCAACGGCGGCAAGAAAAAGAAGCTAAGAGCCGTGGATTTTGTCGGCACAATAGCAAAGCTTGAAGGTATGTCCGCCGAAGATATCGGGATTATCTCGATTCAGGACAATGTGACCTACGTGGATATTTTGAACGGTAAAGGCGCAATGGTGCTGCAAGCGATGAGAGAGACCACCGTGAAGGGCAAGCAGCTGAAGGTTCATATTGCTAAAAAATAAATCAAGGATGACAGCTTATTGCTAAGCTCCTTGCAAATATGCCGCTACTGATGCGGTTTATATGAAGAGGGAGTCGTGTTCACCACACGGCTCTCTTTTTATTTGTTGTTGTATCTCAGTATCTCCATTTTTTCATTGTAAAATTATAGAAAATAGAATATAACTTGTGAGAGGTGATAGATTGAAAGGTGAATTAAGAAGCACAAGGATGAAAGTACTCCTACAAGTCACCATTGTTGTTTTCTTGCATTTAATTATTATCTACCTTTTGGGAATGAAAACGGGGAAGTTGGAAGTAGAAGTAGTAAAACAAATGTTTATAATGTATGCAGCCCCAATAATTCTCCTGAATGTGTCTTGCAAGATAGCTTTAAAGACGGAAAAGCTTAGGTACAACATTTCTTGGTTAGTTATTAGTATTGTTCCTAGCATGAGAATTCTATTTTATTTAAAAGAATTACAAGGAAAAGAGTCAAGTGGTTCAGGGGTTGTTGGTTTAAGTTTTTTTGATATTAAGCCTGACTTTGATCAGATAAGTCTTATCTATTTTTTTCCTATAATATATTTAGGTATTCAACTAGTTTTGATTTTTTTACTACTGATCATGATAGTAACGAAAGAAAAATCAATAGCTGACTAGCATAATGTTCTTGTACATACCAGGAATGCCGAAATGAACGGTAAAAATCCCGTACAATGCGCTGATCCTGCTGGAAACGTCCAAATGAACGGTAAAAATCCCGTACAATGCGTTGAACCAGCTGGAAATGCCGAATTGTACGGTAAAAATCCCGTACAATGCGCTGAACCAGCTGGAAATGCCGAATTGTACGGTAGAAATCCCGTACAATGCGCTGATCCAGCTGGAAATGCCGAATTGTACGGTAAAAATCCCGTACAATGCGCTGAACCAGCTGGAAATGCCGAATTGTACGGTAGAAATCCCGTACAATGCGTTGATCCCGCTGGAAACGCCGAAATGTACGGTAAAATTTCCGTACATTCAGTCAGCATGTTATGTAACCCAAGAGACAACACCATAATGGTGTCGTCTCTTGGGTTTTTTCGGCGCTAAATGGAGCTGATAACGCAGATCCGTTCAGCTTAAGTAAAATAAGATCGAAAATAATTTATTTTCATTCCATAAATGGAAACAAATGTGATATTATGGCGATATAGAGCCCATACTTCACGGATGACCTGCCTAGCTTGGTTCCTCCTGAGGATAGGCTCTGATTTTTTTTATGAGAAAGGTGGTGTGGCCCGAGCGGTATCGGGGAACAGGAAGAAACGAAGCCATAAGGTTCGAACCTAATTCAGAAGGGAGAATCGAAGCGATGAAAAAAAGAACTTTTTTGAAAGCGCTTAATTTTGTTTTGGTTTTATGTTTGCTTGTACCTGTGTATTGGGCTGCACCCGCACATGCGGAGAACACGCTTATTCAGCAAAGCGATTTTGAAGATGGCACTGTTCAGGGCTGGAGTGGACGTGGGGAAGTTGAGGTGCTTACAGCCAAAACAGATGCGGCACGCAGCGGCACATATGGCCTGGAGGTAAGCGGCCGAACAAAAACGTGGCATGGACCTTCACTGGATGTGACTAGCCAGCTGGAAGTGGGACAAACTTATGTGTTTATTGGATGGGTGAAGCTGCCTGCCGGATCATCTAACGCGAATATCTATATGTCATTGCAGCGGACATTACCTTCTACCATTCATTATGACAATTTGACCTTTGGTGCAGTGACAGCGAACGGTTGGGTGAAGCTGCAGGCGCAGTACAAGCTATTGGAGCCGGCAGATCAGCTTTCTATTTATTTTGAAGTGCCGGGTAGCGCGACAACTTCTTTTTATTTGGATGATTTTCGATTGGAAAAGCTACCGGATCTCGGTCCAATTGTCATCGAAGATGCGATTCCTTCGCTAAAGGATGTGTTTGCAAACAAATTTCTGATCGGCTCGGCGTTTACGAATAGTGAGCTGCTGACAGCTCCGGATCGGCAATTGTTAGCCAAGCATTTTGATAGTGTAACGCCAGGAAATGTTCTGAAATGGGACAGCACGGAGCCGCAGGAAGGTGTGTTTAATTTCGCTGAAGCTGATACGGCAGTAGCTTTTGCCACCGCAAATGGACAGCAGGTACGTGGGCATACCCTGGTTTGGCATTCGCAGACACCGGATTGGGTATTCCGTGACGCCAGTGGTAATTTGGTCTCCAAAACGGTGTTATATGAACGGATGAAGAGTCATATTAAGACTGTTATGGAACGTTATAAAGGTGAAATCTATGCTTGGGATGTCGTTAATGAAGTGATTGATACTTCGCAATCGGATGGCATGCGCCGCAGCCTGTGGTACCAGATCGCGGGTGAAGAGTATATTGAGAAGGCATTCCAGTTCGCTCATGAAGCTGATCCTAACGCAAAACTGTTCATTAATGACTACAATACGCATGAGCCAGCCAAAAGCCAAGCACTATACAATCTAATCGTACGACTTCAGGCTAAAGGGGTTCCTATTGACGGAGTAGGGCATCAAACACATATCAGCTTGTATTATCCTTCGCTCTCTGAAATCGAGAATTCGATTATCAAATTCAAGGCTTTAGGGCTGGAAACTCATATTACTGAGCTGGATATTAGTGTGTATTCTGATAATTCTCAAGCTTATGAGACCTTCCCTGATAATTTGAAGCAGCGCCAAGCGGCTTTATACAAATCATTATTTGAAATCTTCCTGCGGCACACGGATACGGTCACGAATGTCACTCTCTGGGGGAAGGATGACAGTAATACTTGGCTGCGTACCTATCCGGTAGCCCGTAACAATTGGCCTTTATTGTTCGATGAGCGCCTTCAGTCCAAGCCAGCTTATTGGTCTGTATTGGAGACAGTGGCAGCTCCCGTAGTTCCAGCAGCTCCTGCTAACTTGAATGCAGCTGCAGGCAATGGGCTCGTGAATCTTAGCTGGAGCACCTCGGCGGGCGCGACTTCCTATACGGTGAAACGGTCACTTACGAGTGGTGGCCCTTATACCACTCTGACTACGGCTACCGGGACGAGCTATAGCGATGCGGCGGTTAGCAACGGAACGACTTATTATTATGTTGTGAATGCTGTCAATAGTGCGGGTACGAGCAGCAATTCTGTACAAGCGATGGCTACACCGCAAGGATCGGGGCCTGTCGAACCGGTCACCGGGCTTGCAGTGGCGTATCGGACAGCGGATACTAACCCAAATGACAACCAGATGAAGCCCTATTTTAATATTAAAAATAACGGCACAACTGCAGTCGATCTTAGCGAGCTGAGCATCCGTTACTGGTATACGATCGATGGAGACAAGCCGCAATCCTTTTTCTGTGATTATGCCCAGATCGGCAACAGCAAGGTAGCAGGCAGCTTTGTAAAGCTGGACACGCCCCGAACGGGAGCAGATTACTATTTGGAAGTGAAATTCAACGCAGGTGCGGGCATGCTTGTCGCTGGAGGAACTTCCGGGGATATTCAGACCCGGATACACAAGACAGATTGGAGCAATTTTAACGAGGCCAATGATTATTCGTTTAATTCACTTCAGACCGCTTATGCGGCTTGGAACAAGGTGACCCTTTATCGGAACGGAGTGCTGGTATGGGGAACAGAGCCGCAATAGCGAAAGTAGGAGAACTGAGCTTTAATTGTGCCGTTTTTAATTTTTAGGGAAAACCTCCCTGAAAATAGCTAATTTTTGCTGGTTACTTAGCTTTTCAGGGAAATCCTCCCTAAATATCGCCTGAATTCCACTATTATGAGCAAATTGGGGTGAATTTGCGGGAGGTTTTCCCTGATTGCAAGGATTAGAGCAATAAACCAAAGAAAATCAGGGAGGAATTCCTTAATCAAGCATCACGTTTGCTGCAAATAGAGGAGTTACGCGAAAAAGCAAGCCTAGTCGCCAAAAACATGGTGACTAGGCTTGCTTCATTTTTGCCCAGCTGTGGCAAAATACTTTTTAAAAGTTATATTGCGCCTGATGCAGACGGCTATAAATTCCACCAGCATGGACTAGTTCTTCATGTCTGCCTTGTTCAGCGATTCCTTCTTCATTCACGACCATAATCCGGTCGGCATTTTTGATCGTCGTCAAACGGTGAGCGATGACGAGTGTGGTTCTGCCTACGGACAGATCAGCCAGGGATTGCTGAATTGCGGCTTCGGTCTCTGTGTCCAGCGCGGAAGTAGCTTCATCCAGAATCAGAATCGGCGGATTCTTGAGGAACATGCGAGCGATAGCCAGGCGCTGCTTTTGTCCACCGGACAGCTTCACACCGCGCTCCCCGATGACTGTCTCCATTCCATCTGGCAGATTCTGAATGAGCTCCTCCAGATGAGCACGTCGCGCAGCTTCCCAGATTTCAGGTAGCTTTGCATCCAGTTTCCCATAGGCGATATTCTCGCGAATTGTCCCGGAGAACAGGAAAACATCCTGCTGCACGATCCCGATTTGTTTGCGCAGCGATTCCAGCTTCATGTCACGGATATCGATGCCATCAATCGTGATGGCCCCGGCTGTGACATCATAGAAGCGCGGAAGCAGGCTGCAGATTGTTGTTTTGCCTGCGCCGGACGGCCCAACAAAGGCAATGGTTTCGCCAGCCTTTACGTTAAGGCTTATATTTTGCAGAACCGGACGATTCTCTTCGTATCCAAAAGATACATCCTGGAATGTAATATCACCGCGCAAAGCGTTGATCTCCACGGCATCCGGTTTGTCACTGATGTCAGGTTCCGTGTCAATGATCTCCAGATAACGTCTGAAGCCGGCAATTCCTTTAGGATAACTTTCGATCACGGCATTGATTTTCTCGATAGGGCGGAAGAAGATATTCGACAACAAGATAAACGCCACAAATTCACCGATTTGCAGCTCGCCATTGATAAAGAACCATGCGCCGCAGATCATCACCAGGATAGTAATGAGGCGGGTCATCATATAGCTGACGGACAAGCTTCTAGCCATGATTTTATAAGCCATAAGTTTTGTTTTGCGGAACATTTGATTATCTACTGCGAATAGCTCTTGTTCATGCTGCTCATTGGCAAAAGATTGCACGACCCGAATCCCGCCGACATTATCTTCGATACGGGCATTGAAACTGCCTACATTTCCAAATAGCTGGCGATAAGTTGAAGTCATATTGCGGCCGAAGTAGATGATTACCCAAGCCATAATTGGAACGATAATAAAAGTAATAATCGCCAGCTTCAGATTAATATCAGCCATTAGGAGAAAGGCTCCGACAAGGGTCATGATTGCAATAAATACATCCTCAGGACCGTGATGCGCCACTTCGCCGATATCATTTAAGTCATTGGTGATTCTTCCGATTAGATGGCCTGTTTTATTATTATCAAAGAATCGGAACGAGAGTTTCTGAATATGGTCAAACATTTTTTTGCGCATATCAGTTTCGATATTTATGCCCAGCATATGACCCCAGTAGGTGACAATATACTGCATCACCGTATTTAAGGCGTAAATCGCCAGCAGCGCAACACAAGCGATAAGAATAAGCGGCCAATCTTGACCAGGAAGCAAATCATCAATAAATTTATTGACGGCTACCGGAAAAGCCAGTTCTAGCAGTCCCGCAAAAACAGCGCAGGAGAAATCCAATATAAATAGTTTTCTATACGGACGATAGTAGGAAAAAAACCTTCGAAGCATTCTGTTCACTCTTTTCTGTGGTTTAAATATGAGTTCAAATGAAATTGATTCTCAACTACCCGATGATATGGATACTAAAGATGGTCAGCGGTTTTGTCAATAATTCGGGTATAAAATTACTTAAGGGTTGTAACTTCTAATAGAATAGTAGATGATGGTTCATAGTGTTTAAAATATTTCAAATCCTTGACAAGCTCTGTGCTTGGCCGGGGTTATTTGTTTGTAATTTAGGAGGATACACGATGAAAGCTTCACAAAGCGAAGGACACATTCAGAATAATAGCTTAATGGACAGCAAATATGATCGCTGGCTGCTTGTGCTGGGAATTATTTTTATCGCTGCAGCGCTGCGGGCTCCATTTACTTCTGTGGGTCCATTAATACAATTGATTCAGGATGACCTCGGCTTATCCAATACTCTAGCAGGAGCTATTACTACTTTACCATTATTGGCTTTTGCCATCTTGTCCCCGTTTGCTCCAAAGCTGGCCCGCCGTTTTGGTTTAGCTAATGTGTTATTAGTTGCCATGGTCATGCTGGCTATGGGAATTCTAATTCGCTCGGGATCTGGAGCAGGTCTGTTGTTCACAGGTACTGCTATACTTGGATTATCCATTGCCGTGTGTAATGTACTGCTTCCAGGTCTTATTAAGGGGAAGTTTCCTCACAAAATCGGGTTAATGACAGGTATCTATACAGTTTCTATGAATTTATGCGCAGCCATTGCCTCAGGAATTAGTGTACCGCTGGCAACAAATGCTGGATTCGGTTGGAGAGGGACCTTGGCCATCTGGTTTATGATCGCAGCTCTAGCAACAGTGTTCTGGATTCCGCAAATGCGAAAGCTTAATCAAGGAACCGGCTCTAAGAGTGCAGCCTCTAGCAAAAATATGTGGCGTTCATCTCTTGCTTGGAAAGTCACGATCTTTATGGGTTTACAGTCACTGCTTTATTACGTCTTTATTGCCTGGTTTTCGGTTCTCCTCGGTGAACGGGGAATGTCGTCGAGTAATGCGGGTTGGTTTCTCTCGCTCATGCAATTGGCACAGCTACCCTTTACTTTCTTCGTACCGCTGTGGGCAGGCCGGATGAAGAACCAACGTATTCTAGTTATAATCACTGCTGTTCTTTATTTCATCGCATTAGGTGGCATCTGGCAAGGCAGCGGCGCTTTAATGGCTGTCTGGGCGGTATGCTTTGGTATTGCCGGAGGATTTGCCTTCGGTCTTGCGATGATGTTCTTCAGTCTAAGAACAAGAAGCACGCAAGAAGCGGCGGAGCTGTCAGGAATGGCCCAATCTGTGGGTTATGTACTGGCAGCAATGGGACCGGCATTATTCGGCTGGCTGCATGATGTAACGAACAGCTGGACGGTGCCATTGATTTTACTGCTGGGTGCAAGTGTGCTGTTGATGGTTGTGGGACTTGGCGCTGGCAGTGATCGGTACGTTGGAGATAGAAAATAGGATCCCGTGTAAAAAGAGTGTGCTAGCGCGTGTTAAGCGCCAGTGCACTCTTTTTTTGACTATTGAACATGAGAAGTATTTCTTATCTATTCTAGCTTCGTTTGTAAGCAACAATCCGGATTCTGCGATAATCCATTACCCAGCGGCCGTCCTGATATAGCTTGGATTTCAATTTCTGTTCCATAGAAGAGAGAACTTCTGCGCGTTCGGTGGGTGTGAGCACACTTAAGATTCCATCGGCAAAAGTATTCAGCCACCGCTGAAATCCTTGCTCCAAGCCTTCCAGTGGTGTTGGCCGGTCAAAACAAAGGGCGAGGTCCACGGTCAGTCCGTGCTTCTCTAGTAGAGTTGCATACTCGCCAACGCTTGGGAAGTACCAGGGCAAATGCAGCTTATGACTACAGCCAATGGCTGCAAAAGCTTGTGGAAGGCCAGCGACGATGGAAGCAATATTGCCCAGTCCACCGAACTCGGCCACGAAACGGCCGCCTACCCGCAGGCTGGCAACAATGGACGCCGCCGCTCCGTTTGCGTCTGTTAGCCAGTGAAGGGCAGCGTTGCTGAACACAGCATCGACTGGCTGTTCTGCGACATAAGTTTGCCCATCAGCTAAGACAAAGCTTAGATGGGGATGTTTGTCACGGGCTGTCTGAATCATTTCGGCAGAGGCATCAATACCTGTCACAGTGGCACCCCTAGCAGCAATGGCTGCCGCCAAATCCCCGGTTCCACAGCCCCAATCGATAATCTGTTCGCCTGGCTGTGGGTGAAGCAGCTCAATCAATGATTCTCCAAACTGAGACACAAAGGCCATATCAGTATCATAGGTTTGGGTATTCCACTGCTGGTTCATAAGTATTCATCCTTTCTATTGATCGATTATTCCGACATCTCCGTCATAGCGCCTTACTTTATCTATGTTGTACCATAGGAGGCTTTATAATAGAAATATATAAACTGAATAATATTGATTGGTTGTGCCTATGAGTTTATATGAAGCCTATTTCAAAAACACAAAAACCTTGCGTTTTAAGTGCAGAGGGAGTATAGTATTATGTACAGGCGGTTTTGGTCGCCAGTTACATAATATGCGGTCATGGCGGAATTGGCAGACGCGCTGGCTTCAGGTGCCAGTGGTAGCAATATCGTGGAGGTTCGAGTCCTCTTGACCGCATCCTATCAACAAAAACAGGTTTCTGATTTACCTATTCAGGTAGATTGGAAACCTGTTTTTTTTATGTTGTTCGCGGCCACGCTTCGTTCCTATCGGCGCATGAAGTGAAGGTAACCGGCGAAAATAGTTACCGTATTTCAGCAAAAAATATCATTGTGGCAACAGGCTCGAGGATTTCCAAGGTGAATATCCCAGGAGTTGATCTGCCATTTGTAATGAACAGTACTGAAGCGCTCGCCTGCGAAGAGTTACCAAAGGTAATAACTATCATCGGTGGCGGGGTTATCGGCATGGAATTCGCCTTCATTTACCGTAACCTAGGAGTTGAAGTTCATGTTGTAGAATTTATGGACCGTCTGCTAACGATGCTGGACAGTGATATTTCGGTAGAAATTATGTGTTTAGCTCAGCGGGCTGGGATTCATATTCATACCAACTCCAAAGTTTCCAAAATCCAACGTGCGGATGATGGTCAGGCGATTGTAACCTATGAGAATAGTGAGGGTGAGCATCTGCTAGTTAGTGAAAAAGTATTGGTCGCTATTGGACGCGAGCCTAACCTAGAGGGTCTGGATATCGAAAAAGCAGGTATTCAACTAAATGAACGTGGTAAAGGTATTGCCGTTGATAAACAAATGCGTACGAATGTAGAAAATGTGTATGCGATTGGCGATGTAACTAACATTATTCAGCTTGCTCATGTTGCTTCACATCAGGGCATTACGGCTGTAAACACCTTACTCGGTGAATCCCAAGATATGCATTATTCCGCGGTACCGAATGTAATTTTCACCTCTCCAGAGATTGCCAGCGTCGGGCTGTTGGAAGATGAATGTAAGGAGAATGGGCTGGACTATCGTGTGAGTAAGGTATCTTTTGCAAGTAACGGAAAAGCATTGACAATGAATGAACCGGAAGGTTTTATCAAATTAATCAAAGATAATGGCTCCGGACAGATTGTGGGAGGGTCTATCATTGGTCCCGATGCGTCTTCTCTGATTAGTAGTCTTACACTTGCGATTGCCAATGGGCTTACGGAACAACAGATTACACAGACAATCTTTGCCCATCCAACTACTGGGGAAGTAATTCATGAAGCTGCATTCGGTTTAGGAATTGGAGCGTTGCATCAAGGATAAGTTGTTCTAAGTATCTCGGGAGATGGATCCTGCTGCAGCCTAAATAAATGAACTATGTGATCACTTGAAAAGTATGTTCAGCTTCCTTAATATATTTTGCTATAATAAATTAGAAAAGAGTTGATTATTTTAAGATAAAACAGTTGGGATTGGTTGGTGTAAACATTGTTTAATTTAGATGACTGTATGGCCTTTATTGCAAACCGTAGTGCAAAAATATTCGCGGAAGCCTTGGAAAAGGAATTTCGGCCGTATAATATGACCCGGAGCCAATGGATTGCGATGTATTACATCTATACCAGTGAATCCATAACCCAGAGAGAATTAGCAGATAAAATGTCTATAAAAGAGCCCAGCGTAGTCAGGCTGCTTCAAAAATTGGAATCTGAGGGTTTCTTGCATCGCTCTGGCACCCATGCGGATAAGCGAGTCAAGCAGTTGGAATTGTCAGATAAGGGAGTACAGATCTATCTCGATTTACTGCCAGTTGCCGAAAAGTTTAAAGATGATACGATCACCAATATTTCTGAACAGGATCTTCAAACGTTTAAAAATGTACTAGGTGTCATGGTTGAAAATGCCTCAAAAGAGAGACCATAAAAACTATGCAGAACAAAATAAAGAATAGGTCAGGTTGGGTATGTTCTTTTTTTACATATCTTATCTGGCCTATTTTTTTGTATAGACTTTTGTAGTTTTAGAATCTGTGCGAACAGTGTCTGCTAACGGACCGTATGGCCGCTATTATTGATTTTTGGCACATTTTACAGAGGTTTCGGACTGCATAGCGCTTATTGCTAAGGAATCGTGTGAAAAGCGAGTGTTTGGAGACGAATAGCTGCATCTGAGTCCGAACGTAAGCTGAAACACGCTATTTTTCGGAAATAGCGGCATCTCAGTCCGATACTTCATAATGAGAAAGGAATAGGTGCCACGGTGGGAGTATCTAGCTGCTGAGTAGCCCCCCCAACAAATCCGTCCTAGCTAAGTGCTAGGCGTTTTTTTGTTGCGCTCATAATCGCTGCGATGAAAAAAATGGGTGTTTTTGTATTGACAATTATATCGGCTTCCGCAATAATGGTATTACGGAAGCCGATATATCGACAACAGTAATAGAATGGGGATGAAATGATGCCTGAAAGCACAGAAAGAGGCGCATTAACTGAAGCTGTATTTTATATCTTATTGTCTCTATATACAGCAATGCACGGATACGCAATTATGCAGAATGTGAAGGACTTAAGTAACGGTCGGGTTGATCTGGGCGCGGGCACTTTATACGGAGCACTTAACACTTTACTGGAAAAAGGCTGGATAAAAGCAGTGGAAGGGGAGCAAGGTTCTCGTAGAAAAGAATACGAAATTACCGGCTTAGGAAAGTCAGTGATTCAGGGAGAGATCATCCGTCTGGAAGAATTGATAGCCAATGGTAAGAGAATAGCTGGAGGTGAGTCCAAATGAAACATGTGGTTCGCAAGCTGATTTGGGATTATGAGAAGGAAGAAAAGTGGCTTAATGAAATGTCTGCGAAGGGGATGGCTCTATCAGAATTATCTTGGTGCAAATATGTGTTTACAGAGACCCCCAATAATGAGTACACGTATAGAATTGAGCTTTTAGATAACTTGCCGGATCATCCGGATAGCATCAAATATATCAAGTTTTTAGAGGAAAACGGTATAGATTGTGTGAGTACTTACATGCGCTGGGTTTACCTTAGAAAGAAGTCAGTGGAAGGTCCG
The DNA here is from genome assembly GCF_038593035.1 of Paenibacillus sp. FSL R10-2778. NCBI lineage: Bacteria > Bacillati > Bacillota > Bacilli > Caryophanales > Paenibacillaceae > Paenibacillus > Paenibacillus sp. FSL R10-2778. The sequence continues at coordinate 2,351,326 of NZ_CP151956.1, forward strand.
TTTGATATTTACACAGATCTGGAATCCAGAATAAAACACTATAAGCGAATCAACAGGTTATGGAAATCTGTAATGTGGTTAGAGTTGATTTTAGGCCTATTTAATGTGATGATTGGTGTAATAAATTATTCTTTTTCATCACAGAATCTCAGTATGGTAAACGTAATAATGGGCGGTATGTTGATTTTTTTAGGTCTTGTTTTTTTAATTATTGGTGCACCTATCCGTAAGAAAATTAAGAAGCTTCAGCTGGAAAATTTGATAATAGAATAGGACTTTAGAGTTGTAACATGCACACACGGCAAGTTTCCTTTTCAGAGGGAGACTTGCTGTTTATTTTTTGCGGAGTTTTACTGCGAAATTTACCAGTCTATCATTTAGGACTCAACTATCAAGCTTATTTACCGAAAAAAAGGTATACTGAAATTATTACAAGTTTGTTAATATAGTCCCCCATTTTCAAAAGAGGAGGCTTACAGGTGTCTGATTTTCTTTTTAAACAGCTATACTTACGGTCTTCTATCGGGATTGCGGTAGTCTCTCCGAAGGACGGGACGTTATTACAATCGAATCCTGCGCTATGCCAAATGTTTGGTTATGCAGAAGAAGATCTTTTGAATATAAATTATCTGGATCTTGTGTATCCGGAAGATAAAACTAATAACGATCATTCCGTTATCCTGAACGATTTGCTAGCTGAGCCTGGGACTGCATTGGAGAAAGAACGGCGGTTCTTGCGTAAGGATGGAGAAATCATCTGGGTAGCCCAACATATATTTTTAATCTATCAGGAGAATTCCAGTGAACCCTATGTCCTGATTTCTGAGTTAACAGATATCACTGACCGAAAACTTGCTGAACAAAAGATTCATGAAGATGAGCAGTTATATAATTTGATTACGAAAAATACACCGGATATGATTTCTTTTGGCGATCCTGACGGGACACTGCACTACGTATCTCCCTCAGTGGAGCTGCTGTTAGGTTATTCTGCACAAGAAATGATAGGTACTAAAAGACCCGAGTATTATCACGTAGATGATGCTCTAGAGATGATTGAACAAGGTAAGATATATTCCGATACGGACGTATTTACTCGTAGAGCCCGTCATAAAGATGGACATTATTTGTGGATCGAGAGTTCTTCCCAAGTGGTACGTGATGAGCAGGGGAACGTTAAACAGATATTAACCATTGGTCGCGATATTACTCAGCGCAAGAAATACGAGGATATGCTGGCTAAAGCGCAACACCTTGCGAAGATGGGGTCCTGGGAATGGGACATGACAAAATCACGGCTGACGGTTTCCAGAGAAATGCGTAATATTTTTGGCTTTTTGGAAGATGAGAGCAATCATTCTTATTTTGATTACAGACGTGTTTTTGCTTGCATTGATCCTGACGATTTCATCAGACTTGAACGGTTAGTACATCAATCCATGGAGAATGGGACTAATGGCGAAGTAACGGTCCGTATTCATAGTGCGGATGGAGAGCTGAAATATCTGGATGCGCACTGGGAAGTGATTACGGATGAAGAAGGAAGACTGCTGCAGATCAGCGGGATAGCCCAGGATGTCACCGAACGTCAACGAATGGAAGAACAACTGCGGGAAAGTGAGCAGAACTATCGTCTGATCTCAGAAAATTCTATGGACTTCATTTCACGTAATGCAGCGGACGGGAGCTTTACCTATCTGTATGCCTCACCCATCTGCCAGACTATGTTTGGCTATGCACCAGAAGAAATGTGCGGAACTAGAGGGATTGATTACATACATCCGGAGGACAGAATCAAATTAACTTCATATCTCAGCAATTGTATGGAGGGGAAGAAGCTTGAGCCTGTTATTCTCCGGTTTATTTGCAAAGACGGAACCTGTATTTGGACAGAAACGACACTGCGGTATATTTACTCTGAGACCTGCGGGAATCAAGAGCTTGTCTGTGTAACCCGCGATATTGGGGAACGTACGCGTCATTTTGAAGAAATACAGAAATTAAGTAACGAATATGCGCTGATCTTGAATTCGGTCTCTGAGGGCATATTTGGGATGAACCTTGAAGGCAACACGATGTTCATTAATCCAGCAGCCATTACTATGTTGGGTTTCGATCCTACTGAGTGGGGAAACAGCAAATTTCATGCGATTCACCAAACCTGGCTGGATAACGAGTCTTTTACAGGAATTCAGAAGACGCTGCTTCCTTCGCGCTCCAATAATCTCACTATTGAAGATAGGGAGGGTGTGTTTTGGAGGCAGGATGGTTCAAGCTTTTTAGTCAGATATCGAATGACCCCACTGTTTGATGGTGGTGAACGGATTGGGGCGGTTGTCGTCTTTCGTGATATCACGGAGGAGAAGGAGATTGTGCGGGCGAAGGAGTCTGCCGAGGAAGCGGACCGGGCAAAATCGGAGTTCCTAGCGATCATGAGCCATGAGCTGCGTACGCCTATGAACGGTATTATTGGGATGGCTGATCTTTTATCGGGGACGGAGCTGGATGAAGAGCAAAGCTACTACACACAGATCATTAACAAAAGCGGAGAGGCATTGCTTCATATTCTGAATGAAGTGCTGGATTTCAGCAAAATTGAAGCAGGCATGATGACGCTTGAACTGCAAATGGTGGATTTACATGAAGTGATACAGAACGTTTGTGAACTGTTTTATCCGAAGGTTAAGGAAAAAGGGCTTTTACTTACTAGCGAGTTATCTCCTGAGCTTCCAGCCGTCATCATGACTGATGGGGCGAGATTGCGTCAAATTCTCGTAAATCTGGTTGGGAACGCAGTGAAATTTACGGAGACAGGTGAAATCAGTATCTCTGTTATGCTAGAAGCCTCAGAGGCATCCGGAAATCTTATCGTGAAATTTGTCGTAAAAGATACTGGGTTGGGGATTCCAGTTTCCAGCCAAGGTCTATTATTTCAATCCTTCTCGCAATTGCATCCGTCGATCAATCGTAAATATGGCGGTACAGGGCTTGGACTTGCCATTAGTAAAAAGCTGGCCGAGCTTCTTGGCGGATCTATCGGTGTAAATAGCTGTGAGGATGAAGGCTCGGAGTTTTATTTTACAGTGGAGGTCTCTCTACCCAAAGAGGAATGGGATCAGAAATTGACCGTCAACGCCTCAACAGATTTGGTCAGAAATGATAAATCCACTGTTAAAGAGTTAACTACCGGTGAATATGGACCGATGTCCATTCTTATTGCTGAAGATCATCCTGTGAATCAGCAGCTTATGCAGGCGTATCTGAAAAAGAGGGGATATGTTCCTGACATCGCCTTAAATGGTGAGGAAGCAGTTCGGGCTGTGCTTTCCAATCATTATGATCTGGTATTTATGGATATTCAGATGCCTATTATGGATGGAATAGAAGCAACGGGAATCATACGTGAGAAGCTAGGGCTGAATCCAATCATCATTGCGGCTACAGCCTTTGCCAGAGATGAAGATAAGATGATGTGTCTTAGTGCTGGAATGCAGGATTTCATTTCTAAACCCATCTCGATAAAAGAGCTCGACCGGGTATTAAGAGAGTGGTCTGCCCAAATTCGTTTAGGTGAGCATCATTGACAAATAGGGTTATGATTAATATATTGATATTAATCGTAATCATTACGTATATTATTTGTCATGAAAGGATTCTTATCTTGCTAACAATGAAGCGCGGGGATATTTTAATTATTGTGATAGCCTTGTTAGCTGCGGGCTTGATTTATGGCATGAAGTGGTGGGACAGCAGCAATGAGCAGTATCAGCAAGGGGATTTGAAAGCTATAATTACGGTGGACGGTAAAGAATACAAAACCGTTTCTTTGACTAAAGAAGAACAAATTATAGATATTCAAACGAAATTCGGCCACAATACGCTAAAGGTGTTTGATTATGGAATCCAAATGACCTATTCTGATGCTCCCTTAAGAATTGCTTTGGAAATGGGGTTCATCTCAAGACCCAAACAGCAAATTATCTGTATTCCAGCTCGTATTATGGTAGAAGTATTTAATCCTAATAAGTCTGAGAATGATGAGGATGAGCTAGATGCGATTATTTAGTAATCTTAGTTGAGCCTTCTAGCTCCTTCCATGCGGTGATAGAGTCAGGACTGGTGTAGATGTAAGGTGTTACGGGTTGTTTGATAGGTGTAATAGACTCTGCACTAATTTGCATAATTTCTTGACCTTTATAGGGAACAACTTGAAGCTTGCCCCGAACCTCTATCCAGGTATCGGTAGGCAGGCTTTTTAGCTTGCCGGAATCCACTAATATCCCAAAAGGTGTAGCATCGGCAGTACAGCATTGGACCAGAAATCTACCTATGGCAAAAGAATTCTCTGAATGTTCACCTTGATCACGATATAAAAAGCCGGAAATAGTAATTTCTTTGCCTGCAAATTGTTGTTTGTACAGCTCAAGCGCACCTAAAGTTTCGGAGAAAATCGCCGAATAAACTGGGACCACAGGTTGTGCATAAAGGATCTTGGCCAGCTCAGTAAGCTCTTCATGGTAAGGATCAATGGACTCGAATCTCGCGGAATTTTTAGCTTCAGTGGGCAAGGAGGATAGGGAGATTCCTTTTTTAGCAGCAGCCATACTTCCCAATGCGCGATCAGGAAGAAGAAATCCGAGCAGCAGTGGAAAAAGGAATAATCCATATAGCGCTGTACTTTTGAAAAAAGAATGTGGGAGCCGATGCTCGCAGTCACAGAGAACACTACCTTTGCCAAATAAAGCCTGTATGGTCAGACTGAGCGCCATAAGTGTCAGCGGGATTGGGCATAATTGAACCCAGCGTGCCAGTTTAGGAGCTACATAATAATGCAAAGCGTCCTGCTGTACCAGATGCCCGATATAGAGGGAGAAAGCGAGCAGAATGACCGCCCTTAACAAATAGTGAAACCGGATGCTACGAGAGTCATTCATGCTCTATCCTCCTACCCATGTTGTAAGCAACAGCTTACCACCTCTATGAATTACAGCCACAAGGACATGAATACCGCCCCAACAAACACGCTTGCGAAGATCAGAAAGAACAAATAAAGAGCGAATTTGGTCTTAAACAGTGAGAGCAACATCAATGAATTTTTGAAATCCAGCATGGGTCCGAATACCATAAAAGCGAGCAGAGCCCCAGATGGAAAAGAATGTACGAAGGTGGAAGCTACAAAGGCATCTGAGGTAGAGCAGAGCGAGAGCACAAATGCCAGTCCCATCATGAAGAAATATGACCCCAGCGGTTTAGCTCCGATCGCGGCCAGACTGTCTTGAACCATAAATGTCTGAATACCAGCGGTTAACAAGCAGCCGATAATTAAATATTTCCCCATCTCAAAAAACTCATCTGAGGTATGGACGAAAACAGCGGCTATTTTTCCCCCGCGAGAATTATTGTGATGAGCTTCCCCCGTTTCACGCTGAACATTTAGGCGGATGGGAGATTTTTTGACCGTTGCGTAGATTATCAAGCCTATGAGACAGGCTACAACAAACGCCAGACCCATACGGGCATAGGCCAGCTCCGAGTGGCTGCGAAATGCTGTCATGGTCGCCCCATAGACGACAGGATTTAGGATCGGTCCGGACAAAATAAACACGATAGCCACGTAAACAGGCATACCTTTATGGATAAGCCGGCGGACGAGCGGGATCATTCCACATTCGCAGACCGGAAAAATAATTCCGAGCAGACATGCGAACAGAATAGCCGGAAGAGGTCGCCGCGGAATCCACCGGGAAATCATTTCATCCGGGATAAAGACGCGAAGCAGTGAAGATAACAATGCTCCTGCTAATACAAACGGCAAGGCTTCCAGCAATATGCCGATAAAAGCGGTTTTGAAGGTGTCGATGTACGCATTATCCAACAGTTCCAGATGATTCGGCAGCCATACAAAACCAATGATAATCAGAAAAGAGATCGGGAGGAGCAACGGCAGTATTTTTAATGGTGAAAAGGTAGTCAAAACTCGAATAAGGCGGACCACCGATCTGCCAGCTGTTCTTCATCTATATTCATCCCGATGAACACCACATATGGCATACCAGGATAACGAGAGGCTTCCCAGGTAGTACGCATCCCCGCATATTGAACAAGCTGAACCGGCTCCTGTTCGGACAAAAGAATATGCCCCTTGGCACGTAACAGGTTGTCACCCCATTCTTGAAAGAAGGCCTCTAGGCGTTCTTTAGAAGGCATTGTTGTCCTTACCTGCGGAATGGTTAACGTGATGGCTGTTACCTGCGAGAAAGAAGCATGCTGCTCCTCATGCAGCTCTTTTACAGCGGTTCCCCCATGCTCTGAATGCATTTGTTTCAGTGATGCTCCTTTGAAGGTTTGAGGCGCTCGCTGCGGAGCCGGAGCTATGATTTTACGTGGGATAATTCCTGACAATATCGGAGACAGGTTGATTTCACTGTAATGGGTGTACACAATTTCAGCCTCCGTATTTTGTTTACGAACTCCCTTTTCAATTCGCCATAAGGTTTCCGGTTCTACGAGATCACTTTTATTAACGACAATAAGATCAGCTGTGGAAAGCTGCTTACGCAGGGTCCGAACGAGCTGTTTGTCAGAGGAGAGTCTGCTGTTATATTCCAGAGCATTTTCCGCATCTAACAGAGTGATGGTATAGTGCAGCTCCACCAGATCCTGTAGAGGAGTTTCCTGCAACGTTTTGGCGATTTCTTCAGGATCGGCGACGCCGCTCAACTCCATATAAATGGCATCTGGACGTCCTCTCAGCAGCACCATCAGGCTATCTGCCAAATCCTCTTTACGGCTACAACATACGCATCCGTCCAGCAGTTTAGTTACAGCTGTACCGGTATGCTCCTGCAAAATATACCCGTCCACATCTCGTTTGCCCAGTTCATTCATTACTACTCCTGGATTCAGCCCTCTTACCTTGCTCTCTTTCAGCAGGGACAACAGCAGAGTTGTCTTCCCGCTCCCCAGAAACCCGCTCAAAATAATTACTGGTATCTTCATGATCTCCACTCCTGCCTGATTCTCTAGGAATTACAAGAATCATATTTTTTATAATTCCATCTATACGTAATTTGTCCACCAGAAAGACCACAAAATTAAGAGAGTTGAAATTTTTACAAGATCATAGTTGACAGATTGTGAATAAACCGTGTACGATGTGTTAATCGTAATTATTACGATTTAATCAAAAGGAGATGGAAACGATGAGAGTAATCATAACTCTGGCATGTACGGAGACAGGAGATCGCAACTATACCACTACCAAGAATAAACGAAATCATCCAGGGCGTATGGAAATGAAAAAATATTGTCCACGCCTTAAGAGAGTAACCTTACATCGCGAAACCCGTTAAGGGCGGATGTTTTTAATCTTGATTTTATAAACGATAGGAGTGATATAGTTGAAAAAGCTCCCTGTTACCGTGCTCAGTGGATATTTGGGCTCTGGGAAAACAACATTGTTGAATCATATTCTGCACAACCGTGACGGTCTTAAAGTAGCTGTTATTGTAAATGACATGAGTGAAGTGAATGTGGATGCGAATCTGGTGAAGTCCGGAAATACGCTTTCCAGGACTGAAGAGAAATTGGTTGAGATGTCCAATGGTTGCATCTGTTGTACACTTCGTGATGATTTGATTGTCGAAGTACAAAAACTGGCTGCGGAAGGGCGATTTGATTACATCCTGATTGAATCCTCAGGCATTAGCGAACCTGTGCCAGTAGCACAGACCTTTACCTATGCCAATCCCGAGTTGGATATTGATCTGACTTCGCTTGCTCAATTAGACACGATGGTGACTGTTGTGGATGCTGGGCGTTTCTGGCATGACTTCTCCTCAGGTGATAGTCTGATGGACCGCAACCAAACGGCTGGAGAAGGGGATTTCCGCGATATTGTGGATCTGCTTATTGATCAGATCGAAACTTGTGATGTCTTGCTGCTTAATAAGTGCGATCTGTTGAAAGAAGATGAACTCAATAAGCTTGAAGCTGTGCTGCGTAAGCTTCAGCCGTCTGCTAAGCTGATCCGTACAATTAACGGTGTAGTAGATCCAAAGGAAATTCTAAATACCGGATTGTTTGATTTTGAGAAAACAAGCTTATCCTCTGGTTGGATCGCGGAGCTGAATAAAGAGACCCATACCCCTGAGACGGAGGAATACGGGATTTCTTCTTTCGTCTATCGCCGGAGAACACCGTTCCACCCGCAAAGATTAAGTTTTTTCTTTAGCAACTGGCCGGAAGAGGTCGTTCGGGCAAAAGGGGTGGCATGGGTAGCGGCAAAAGGTGATCTTGCAGCTACTGTAAGTCAGGCAGGACCTTCCATTCAGTTCGGACCTGCTGGTTACTGGTTGGCTACAATGCCTAAGGATCAGCAGCTGGAGGTGCTGGAAAGCGAACCTGAGCTGCGGGCAAAATGGGACGAGCAGTGGGGCGATAGAATAAATGAAATCGTATTTATCGGTGTAAATATAGATCAGGCACAACTCGAAGCCAGATTGGACAGATGTCTGCTGACAGCGGAGGAGCTGAAGCAGGATTGGACAAAGTTCAACAATCCACTTCCGTGGCCTATTGAAGAACTCCTTGCGGCTGCTGAGGAATAGATACTTAGTAAATTAACGTTGGAAATCCGGAATCCAGAAGGTGGGATTCCGGATTTTTGTTGTATTCGAAAAAGGACTAATAGTTATTATTACGATTAATTTTCAGTTTTGGGTTTACAAATCGTAATGATTACGATATTATCAAATTTGTTAAATCGTAAAACTTACGATTTAATCTGGTTGGACATAATATCAGTCAGAAGGGAGGCGAGGCATGATGATCCTATCATCCATGCGGAATGTAGTGTTCGGGTATGGGGATGAACCTGTTCTTGATGATATCTCATTAGATATTCATACCGGACAGTTTATTGGTATAACGGGACCCAATGGTGCTGCTAAAACCACCCTGCTGAAGCTAATGCTCGGCCTGCTTCGTCCATGGAGTGGAACGGTTCAGTTGAATAAAGAGTTATCAGATAACGGAAAGATGGTTATCGGCTACGTTCCACAGCAGGTAGCTTCTTTTAACGCAGGGTTCCCAAGTAAGGTGATCGAACTGGTTCGCTCGGGTTGTTATCCAAGGCTTGGATTATTTAGACGCTTTACACCTGAGCAGGACGAGATCGTCGAGCGAAGTTTAAAGCAGGTGGAGATGTGGCATTTGCGAGACCGGAAGATAGGAGAACTGTCAGGCGGCCAGAAGCAGCGGATTTGCATCGCTCGAGCATTGGCACAACAGCCGCAGATATTGGTTCTTGACGAACCAACTACGGGAATGGATCTGGACAGTCGTATTGGGTTCTATAAGCTGATGCGCCATGATGTCAGTGAACACGGCCGGACCGTAATCATGGTGACGCATGGCCTGGAAGAGACCAGCTCCTATCTGGATACGTTGATCAGCCTGGAACGAAAGGAGAATGAGGGTTGGCAATGTTTAGTTACGAATTCATGCAACGTGCATTTTGGGCCGGTGGATTAATTGGCATTATCGGTCCGCTACTCGGGGTATATCTCATGCTTCGCCGTCAGGTCCTAATGGCGGATACCCTCTCTCATGTTTCGCTTGCAGGAGTAGCACTAGGCTCAATACTACAGCTTAATCCGGCACTAAGTGGCTTCATGGTAGCGATTCTCGGTGGTATTGTCATCGAACAGCTTCGACGGTCTTATCGTACATATAGCGAGCTTCCGGTAGCGATTATTATGACCTCTGGATTAGCATTGGCAGTTGTACTTATGAGCTTAAAGCAGAATTTAAGTAAAAGCTTCAGTTCCTATCTGTTTGGTTCCATCGTTGCGGTCAGCGATACTCAACTAAAGATTATCGCTGTGGTTGCTGTAATCGGTCTGATCTATTTTATTGTGTTACGCAGATCCTTATATAATCTGACCTTTGATGAAGAGACCGCTAGTATCAGTGGAGTTCATGTGGGCTGGTTATCATTTTCGTTTGCTGTACTAACTGGAATGACAGTCGCTGCTGCGATGCCAGTTGTTGGAGTGCTGTTAGTCTCAGCGCTTATTGTTTTGCCAGCTTCGATTGCTTTGCGTATAGCGTCTGGTTTTACGACAGCTATATTGATCTCAATCGGCGTAGGATTACTCGGCGTTTTTAGTGGCCTAAGTGCCTCGTATTACATCAATACACCGCCTGGTGGGACGATTGCTCTTATACTGCTATCGTTCTTATTAATCGCAATTTTGGTACAGAAGCTGATCCGACTAAGAAATCGTCGGCGAATTCATAAAACTATTTCCAGTAAAGGAGTTACACCTCTCAATGAAATTTAGAATCCATCATTTAGCCATTTTGTCCCTGTCCGCGTTACTTATTGCCGCCGGTTGCGGTAATAATGCTGTTAATTCTTCTACTACTACGAATGCTTCTGGAGCCGCAGAAGCTACAGCCCTTCCGGAGTCATCTAAATTAAATATTAAAGTCAGTTTCTATCCTATTTACGAGTTTACCAAAAATGTGGCAGGAGATCTGGCGGACGTGGAAGCACTCATACCAGCAGGAATCGAACCCCATGATTGGGAACCGACAGCAAAAGATATGGCAGAAATCTCAGATGCGGATATGCTGATCTATAATGGCGCAGGAATGGAAGGTTGGGTAGATCAGGTGCTGGAAAGTGTATCTGGCACTCCGTTAATTACTGTAGAAGCGAGCAAGGGTCTGGACATCATGGAAGGCACGGAAGAGGAAGAGGAAGAGGCTGACCACCACCATGAAGAAGGGGAGCATGTTCATGAAGAAGGAGAACATGCTCATGAAGAAGGGGAGCATGCTCATGAAGAGCATTCGCATGAAGAGCATTCGCATGATCACGGTGGATTAGATCCGCATGTGTGGCTCAATCCTACATTAGCCATTCAAGAAGTGCGTAACATTGAAGCAGCTTTAGCTGCTGCCGCACCTGAACATGCCGAGGATTTTAAGACAAATGCAGATGCTTATGTAGCTAAGCTGGAGCAACTGGATCAAGAATTTAAGGACGGTCTTAAGGATACTAAACGCAAGGATTTTATTACTCAGCATGCGGCTTTTGGATACCTTGCCAAGCAGTATGGATTAACTCAGGTCCCGATTGCCGGACTATCTCCGGAGCAGGAGCCTTCTGCCGCAAATATGAGTAAGATTGTGGAGTTTGCGAAAGAGCATAAAGTGAAGACGATTTTCTTCGAGACACTTGTATCCTCCAGTGTGGCAGACACAATAGCAAAAGAGATTGGTGCCAAAGCAGCCGTTCTAAACCCAATTGAAGGATTAACAGAGGAAGATCGCAGTCAAAACCTGGATTATTTAGGAATCATGCGTCAGAACCTGGAAGCCTTGAAGAGTGCATTGAACGAGTAGATTTAAAGGATGGAAGGAGAACGAACATGGCCAAGAAATCTAAAGTTGTGAAAGAATTGAAGAGACAAGCACTAGTCGCCAAATACGCTGTTAAAAGAAAAGAACTAAAGGAACAGGGGGACTATATGGCTTTGCAAAAGCTGCCACGTGATTCCTCCGCAACTCGTCAAAAAAATAGATGCCAAGTGTCGGGCAGACCTCGAGGCTATTTGCGGAAATTTAATGTTTCCCGAATTGTATTCCGCGAATTGGCGCATAAAGGTCAGATTCCGGGCATTACCAAGTCGAGTTGGTAAATGAGAACGGCTAATTCTCCGTAGTTTAGAGGATTGGCCGTTTTTGCTGTTCATCCATCATGGGCTTTAGAAAATTCGGCTATGCTTAGAATAGGAAAATGATTTATCATAGAAGGAATATATTTCTATTTAAGATGGAGGTGATGCAAATGAGCTATACCGATACTTTTATTCGTGTAGCAGAAGACTGTCCTGAGGAAATAGGAGTTCCTCCGATGTCTTGCCGAACGCTCCCGCCTGCACATGTGATTCAATATGAACTGTTAATCAATGAGCCCTACAAATACAATCATGAAGAACTTCTGTACGAGGTTCATGTGCGCCATAAACAAATTCCACAGGAAGAACGTTTGGCCCGTAAGGAAGAAATATGGAACGAACTATTTTCCAAAAATCATCCTTGTCTAAGGGCTTCACTGTTGCCGAAGCGTTTTGGTTGGGGTGTTCATTATAACGGTGAGGGGAAAATAGCTCTCTATGGCAAAGAGTCTCCCGAATATGACTATTTCACCTGCCAAGGGGAGGGAGCTGTGAAATTACTGCCTGCGATGCGTAACAAACGTGCTTCAAAAGGAGCGGATTAAGCTGTATAAATTCATAGAAGAAATCACACTTAATACTTGGCCGGCGGAGCAAAGTGTTCTCCTGCAGGGCTGGATTCTACGTTCGGCAGCTGGTTATACAAAAAGGGCCAATTCGGTCAATCCATTATACGGTGCTGACAGCTCTCAGGTTGAACTCACAGAACAAATCAAGCTTGCGGAACGGTATTATGAGCATGCTGGACTACAGTCCGTGTTCAAAATAACTCCCTACATCCAGCCGCCAAAGCTTGATGAGATTCTTGCAGAGCGTGGCTATACAATTGCCGAGCCTTCATCTGTAAGGCTTCTTGATCTGGGGGACTTAGCGAGCCCTGATCTGCGTTATACGGTACAGATACAGGAAAGCTTGACTGAAGAGTGGCTGCACACCTTCAGTGAGCTTACCGGCTTGTCTGAAAAGAACCGGGAAACCTTAACTAGAATGTTGTCTGCATCACATTTGCAGCAGGGTTATGTCCTGTTGTTTAATCATGGTGTTCCTGTCACTTGCGGTCTTGGTGTGATTCAGAACGGGTACTTGGGTCTGTATGATATTGTCACTTCCCCTGCTCATCGTAGAAAGGGAATGGCGGAACAACTGCTGCTAGCGTTGCTTAATTGGGGTAGAGCAAAGGGAGCAACGACTTCCTTTCTGCAAGTTGTGCAAGCGAATACGGGGGCTTCAGCCTTGTATGACAAGCTGGGTTTTAAGGAGATCTATCAGTATTGGTATAGAGTGAAAAACTAGCTGAGGAGGGGATGCGGTGAGAAAATTAGGATTGAATCTCCTGATCATTATTGTGTACTGTTTTCCATTTGTCTATTTCGCGATGGATAAAGATTTCAATAATGGTTCAATGGTTGGTTATTTAATGATGATCGTCATAACATCACTAATAGCTTTTTTGGGAAAATGGTCTAATAATATAATGGCTATAGTCATTGGGAATATCGCTTCTGCATTTGTCTCTTATTATTTTATTAGCAACTTGTCAGGGGAAGGCGGTTGGGACGGGACGTTTTTCAAACCACTTGGACCTACAGGATCGTTTATATTTTTTAGTATGCTAAACCTGATCCCTCAGTTCCTTGCGATGAAATTAGCGAATAAATTTAAAAAGAAGGTCTAATCTATGTCCGAATACTGGAGTCTAAGATTTGCTCAGGAAGGAATGATCTGGGGGAGTGAACCTAGTCCTACAGCTCAGGCAGCAAGGGATATATTCCGGCAACATAACGTGAAATCAGTTTTAGTCCCGGGTGCGGGATACGGAAGAAATACGAAGGTGTTCTCAGATGAGTTTAAGACCTTAGGCATTGAGTTGAGCGAGGACGCGTTAAAGATGGCGGCAGAATGGGATCCCAAGAGCCATTTTATCTCAGGTTCCGTATTAGATCCTATTTCTGAAGTACAGGTTGATGCTGTCTACTGCTATGACGTATTGCATTTATTTCTCGAAGAGGATCGCCGCAGGCTCGTAGCTAATTGTCTGGAACAGCTGCGGCCGGATGGCTTGCTCTATTTTACCAGTTTTTCCGATGAGGATGCGAACAACGGCTGTGGAACACTTTTGGAACCGGGAACCTACGAATACAAAGAGGGAAAATACGCCCATTTTTTTAGTGAAGAAGATTTAAGACAACATTTTGCAGGTACGAAAATAATTACGACCGGCTCATGTGTGGAGACTTTATGTGGGCCGCTTGGAAAAAAACATCAATACATACTGAGATATATCGTCGCACGTAAATCTGCACTAAGCAAGTAATTTAGGGAGGAACTCCCTATAATTTCGTTGAATATCCGTAGAATCGGCTATATCAAATGAATTATAGGGACTTTTTCCCTAGACCTCTGTGCGCTGATCAGGAGTACCTTTTTTACACAAATTTACCTTGACCCGGTAGCGCCATTTCTTTGAAATTTTTGCACAAATGAGCAAGCTGAGTAGACAGCTCCTCACCTTCCATGGGTACTCCATGTCCCGAAAGAACAAGATGTGGATTCAGCAAGGCAAGGGTACGGACCGATTTCTCAGCAGCTTCCCAGTCTGTCGTGAAATAAGAGGGTGGGCCATGCACCACCTGATGCTGCGTAGCCACTGCAAATACGGATTCCTGTTTGACCGTAAGGAATGTATCACCTGCGATCAGCACTCTATCCTCAGGCCTGAACAGGGAGATATGTCCGGGACTATGTCCAGGGGTATGGATCCATTCCCAGCCCTTCGCACCAGGGACAGTCCTGTCTTCCGGCAAGGGATGAACGGCTGAACCAAGGTCAATGCCATGATGTGAAAACAATGGCGATATCATGCTCATAAGCCCGCCGCCTACGGCTGGATCGGCTGGAGGGTAGTCTTCTTTACCTGTCAGAAAAGGTAGTTCTAGCGGATGAGCATATACAGGCACATTCCATTCCTCAACAAGCCTTTTTACACCCCCAATATGGTCGAAATGCCCATGCGTCAGGATAATTGCCACCGGAGGTTTATCATAATGCTCCGTAGCAAAATCAATAATATTGCCTGTATATGAGCTAAGACCAGTATCTACAAGAACCCAATCCGAAGAGGGCTGGCCAATTAATGCGACATTTACAAACATAGTGCGAAGTCCAATGACACCAGGGGCCACTTTCCAAGTATCGGTATAGCCCTTTGACAGAATTCCGTTAAGTTTCATCTTGCGCCTCCTGACCCGTTCTTTAGTACTACACAATATATTTACACACAGTAGTATGACCTCTTTTTAAGAAAAAAAGGTATGGCAAATAACCCTTCTCATGATTTCTTGAAGAAGGGCTGTGTTAGACGTGTTTTGTGAGAGGATTGTATTAGAGCGTTCCGCAGTCTGCAAATAGAATATGGCGTGGAATCCGAAAGAAAGCTTCGGCTTTTTCCTGCAGAGCAGGGGTCGGCAGATGGCTGTTGTGGAGCCATTTTCGAAATGTTCCAGGATGGACGCCTATCCAGATACTTACATCCGTTACTGAGAAATCGTAAACCATACAAAGTCCGGTCAGGATAACATTGCTGCGCGGTGAACTGGTAATACTTCTTTTCATAAAACGTGAAGGTGTAGGCTGACATACAATGGGGCTTTGACGAATCAATGCTTCATTGAACAGAATGTGGGGTGGGTACCCCAATAGGCGGCAGGTCTTGTCAATGTTATTGTTGGAAGGGATACGACCTTCGTATACCCAAGCGCTTACACTGCGTGAGGATATACCAAGCTCTTCTGCGAGTCGTGACAGCTTGATATCCTTAGCCATCAATACAGCAAGCAGCACACGGTTTCTAATCTGGCTGCGCTTTGGACGGCGAAATCTTTTGACTCGAACGCCTTGTCCAAGGTATTTGCGATTGATCAGAGACCACGCCTGGATATTATGAGTTTCTTGTTGGTTATTAGGCATAATTCCTCCGATTTTTTAAAAATATACTACAACACTTTCTGGTATATCGGCAATGGTTAATGCTGCTATTTCTGACAACACCGTTTAAGTTTCTTTCAGAACAGCTACGCTTATGATATATTTTTAATATCTAATTACAATATTACATTAGGGAGCGATATAGAATGATCAAACATATTGTGTTTTTCAAATTAAAAGATCGGTCCGAAGAAAGCGTAGCGGCAACGGTAGCAGTACTGCGTAATATGGAAGGCAAGATCCCGCAGCTCCTCTCCATCGAGGTGGGTGCTGACATCATTCATTCCGATCGTTCCTTTGATATTGCTCTAGTCACAGAAGTGGCTTCTCTAGAGGATTTACAGGCGTATCAGGTTCATCCGGCGCATAAAGAAGTTATTGCTCACATTAATGAAGTCAAAGAGCTCTCGATTGCTGTAGATTACGAAATTTAAGCTGCTGCTTGAATATAGTATCATCATTTTATACCGGAAGCGGTGACAGGAATGCGTGAGCTTGAGTATCCAATGGAAGCGTTAACTTATTTAGTCGTTTTTCTCGGAGCATGTTTCGTAATGTTCTTCTGGCTGAAACGCCGTGGCAAACGCGGTAAGTAGAGATTAGGACGGTTCTCTAACAATTATAGACATGGGGGTATTGCTGTGTATTATGTCAACCGCAATCAAATCGAAACCATTCTTGCTCAAATCCCTGATATTACCGCTGGTCTTCGGACTGTAGCAGCTTCCTGGGATGGTACAACATTAACCGGACTAATACAGGAACGCTGCCTCCATCTGGCAATAGAGGTTGTAACAGACGTTGGTAGCTGTCTCATTGACGGGTTTATTATGCGTGATGCTGGAAGTTATGAGGATATAATTTCTATTATTCATGAAGAGAAAGTGCTAGGTCAAAGTGTGATTTATGAGAGATTGATAGAATTAGTTGCTCTGCGTAAGCCACTCGTTCAGGATTATTATGCTTGGGAGAGAGGAGATCTGCATCCACTTACCCCCATTCTTTCGGAAGTACTTGAGCAGTTTGCCGTTGAGGTACGGAAATATTTGGACCAGGAGCTTGGAGCCAGTGTACCGCTATAATAGCATAGGATAGAATCACATAGAATAGGCGATAGCCGTGAAAGAGAGGGGTTCCTTTATGATGAAGATGGGGCAGGAAAACGGATCGACAAGACAAATGATTATGACGCTCCTGAAGACGAAAGGAACACTGACCATCGGCGCGCTGGCAGAAGAATTGGGAATTACAGAGATGGGTGTCCGTCGTCATGTGCTTCAGCTGGAGCAAGAAGGGCTTGCAAAGACAAAAGTGGTCCGGCAAGCGATGGGGCGGCCTTTACATATGTACTCATTAACGGAGAGAGCCGAAGAATATTTCCCAAAAAGTTATCACAACTTGGCTTTGGAGCTTTTGCGTGAATTGGATTACGGCAGTGGACTGGATGCTGTTAATACATTATTTGAAGGACGCCGCCGCCGAATGCTCGCTCAGTATGCTCCGATGATGGAACGGCGGAATTTGGAAGAACGCGTCGCCGAGTTATCTTCCATCCAAAATGCCGGTGGATATATGGCAGAATGGAACCGCGAAGAGGATGGCTCATATGTCATAAGGGAGTACAATTGCCCGATTCGCCAAGTGGCTACCCAGTATCGTAAGGCATGCCAATGTGAGCATAGTCTTTTCGAAGAACTGCTGGATGCTAAGGTCACACGTAATGAATGTATGGCAGAGGGCGGCCATTGCTGCCGCTACGCTATCGTACCCAAAAATGTTACAGACAAAACTTCTGAAAAGTTATAATAATTAGTCACAAGACAATCCCCTGCTGCTTATGATATAGCAGATATAGGCATTAGCCCGGTAGAGCGGGGAGCAATGAATTTAAAGGAGAGATGAAACGATGAAAAAGGACACCAAAGGCTTATTATGGGGCGCTTTAGTCGGCAGTGTGGTTGGATCGGTAACAGCATTGCTGTTCGCACCTAAACCAGGTAAAGAGCTGCGCAAGGATATTGCTGAAGGAACTGCCGCTGGTATTGAGAAGGTTCAAGAAATTGCCGTTCAAGCCGGAGACAAGAGCATTGAGATTTATGACAAAGCAAAAGATTCGATTGGGCATGTAGTGCATGAAGTTCGGGAATGGAGCAAATCATGTGCGAATGCTGTTGATGAAGAAGAAAAAATCACAGTAACTGTAAGCGGTATTGCTACAGAAGAAGCTGTAGAAGCAGTTGACGCTGTAGAAGCAGTTGAAGAGGCTGCTGCCACTTTGGAAGTGGAAACTGAGTGGGCTGAGGACACTATAAGTGAAGATGTAAGCGAAGAAGTTAGCCTTGAAGAAGTCGTTCAAGATGACAAGGTTGATAAAGAAATCCTATAATGGGACCGTGGTTTAAATCCTCTGTTTCAGTGGTAAAAGAGTACTCATTCTCTTATAATAGAGCCGCTTCTTCGCATTGGGCGGAGGGTGGCTTTTTTAATTAGTTTGCACCCGCTTGTTAAATGATGGAAGAAGACTAGTCTTGAACTAAGAGGGCAAAAGGAGTAATATCTGCAATTGGGGCTGAAAGCCAGGTACATTTTGTTTTCACCTTACATAAGCTACACAAAACAAGTAGAAGGAAGCGGTGTGTTCGTGCAGCAAGCTATAGCAATATTAGACTCAGGTGTGGGAGGGTTAACAGTTGTCAAAGAAGTGATGAGGCAACTCCCGCGGGAGAAGATCATCTATTTCGGAGATACTGCCCGAGCTCCGTACGGACCCCGTTCGACCGAGGAAGTACAACTGTTTACTGAACAAATTGTAGATTATTTGATCCAGTTTAATCCTAAAATGATCGTTATCGCTTGTAATACCGCAACAGCTGCGGCACTCGATTATATCTCAGCGAAGGTCTCCATCCCTGTAATTGGGGTGA
This sequence comes from Paenibacillus sp. FSL R10-2778, assembly GCF_038593035.1. Lineage (NCBI taxonomy): Bacteria > Bacillati > Bacillota > Bacilli > Caryophanales > Paenibacillaceae > Paenibacillus > Paenibacillus sp. FSL R10-2778. The sequence continues at coordinate 2,369,984 of NZ_CP151956.1, forward strand.
TTCATCCCGGAGCCCGCGCAGCAATTAGCGCAACCAAAAGCGGACATGTCGGCGTGATCGGTACGGTAGGAACCATCAACAGCGGAGCTTATACTAACGCATTAAAGCAGTTGTCCCCTTTTGTTGAGGTTGTAAGTCAAGCCTGTCCAGCGCTTGTCCCACTTGTCGAGCAAGGCAAGTTCCGCTCAGAGAAAAGTTACGATATCGTAGAAGAGGCACTAGAAGGCATTAAAGACACTAACATCGATACTTTAATTTTAGGATGCACTCATTATCCATTTCTTGTAGAACCCATTGGTGAGACTATGGGATCAGGAGTCAAGCTGATCAGTTCTGCAGATGAGACCGCTCGTGAGATCAGCACAATTTTATATGACAAAGGCAAGCTGTCCATCGGCGATGAAAGTCCAATTCATCAGTTCTTCTGCAGCGGTGATGCTGAGATGTTTCAAAGCATCGCGCGAGACTGGCTTGGAGAACAAATTAGACGTACTCCAGTAGTGTGGCAAGTATCCACGTTATAAGCAGGAGCAATGTTGAATTGAATAGGGACAAACTCCATGGGAGTGTAAAAAGAAAAACAGACTGGGAAAGCACATTTCCCAGTCTGTTTTTTTGAAATATAAGCATTTATACGCTGCGGATCTGTAATATCCTTATTTTCATGAGAAATGGTTGCCATCTATAAAGGGCGATGACGTTGTTTTTTCTTGTGATTCAATTCTCCTTCATGCCGGGTAGTGGCGCTTGCATACAATAGAGTTAAGTGCTGTATGCCGCTGTTTTTGTATTGCTGTATCAGCAATTTAAGGCCGAGAGGATGAGACCTAATGCGACAATATATTGCAAACAGGGGAGATACCGTAAGCCGAATTGCCGCTCTACATGGATTAACTCCTGAGCATGTTATTCAAGGTAATCCATGGGTTGGGAGGCAGTCTTATTTATACCCAGGCCAGGTTTTATTTCTGCCATCTTCGCCGCGTAAAAGGTATGCTGTGCAGGAAGGGGACACTCCAGAACGGATAACCTCATTATTTAATGTGAATTTAGAGGATTTGGAAAAGCTTAATCCTGGTGTGACCTCAGGGCGCTGCTGTACACCTGGAAAAATACTTGTCATTCCACCCCCGATTCCAGACCGCGTGGTATTTCTGCGCGGGGAGTACGGTCCGGCTGATGTTGAGAGTGACATTGACAGCTTGCTTGTCCAATACCCCTTTATACAAGCAGCCACAATAGGCACGAGCGTACTCGGCAAGCCACTCCATGTACTCAAGATCGGGAACGGCACTCGTCATCTGCATGTTAACGCCGCTTTGCATGCCAATGAATGGCTGACTTCGCCATGCTTGATGTCCTTCATAGAGGAGTATGCAGCAGCTTATGCTGAAGGCTTGGAATGGAATGGACATAACCCTGAGGTTTGGTTCCAAAACTGGACATTATGGGTCGTGCCTATGGCTAATCCAGATGGTGTGGAGCTGGTTCAGGAAGGGGTTTTGCCTGACCATCCGTTTTATGATGACCTCATGAGATGGAATGGTGGACGAAGCAGCTTCCGGCATTGGAAAGCTAACATCCGCGGTGTGGATCTTGGGGATCAATTTCCCGCTCATTGGGAAGAGGAGCGGGAACGTCGGGGAGTAAGGCAGCCCTCACCGCGGGATTACAGCGGCCCTGAGCCGTTGAGTGAGCCTGAAGCAGCTGCTCTGGCAGCCCTGGCTGAGGAAGCGCCTGGCGAAGCTGCAGTGTCTCTGCATAGCCAAGGAGGAGAGATTTATTGGAACTACCGGGGGTATGAGCCTCCCGAGAGCCGTGAATTAGCCGCACAGCTGGCAGTTGCGAGCAGCTACCGGGCAGTGGAGCTGACGGGAAGTGATGCCGGATATAAGGATTGGTTTATTCAGACCTTCCGCAAACCTGGATTTACTGTGGAGCTTGGGATTGGCAAAAATCCGCTGCCACTAGCAGATTTTGAAGATATGGCCCTGGAAACAGGACTTATATTAGCAACGCTCCTTTCCAATGTGAAATAATTATGAAACATTTGCAGTAAACTTGCGTAAAATAAACCATAGGGTATGGCCGCTGTCGTCACTACACGTTATCCGCGGCTGTATCCTTTTTACTTGGGAGGAGGGTCACCATGAAACTGAAAAAAATACTGTCACTAAAACAATGGTCCCATATCTTCAGTAGCTCTTGGCAATACATCCGCTCCCCTAAAGTAGCAATGGGGGACAAGCTGTTATTTACAATTCCAGTACTGCTCTATTGGGTCTTGCCGGACTTCATGCCATTTATTCCGATCGATGATATTGGAGTGACCATGCTGCTAATGGGCTGGTTCGTGTCACGAATGAGCCGGAAATATCCTACCCTTCAGCAGGGTGAATAAGATAGCACCGCACATTTTCGACAAGAACTTCAGAGCTAATTAGCCAATATAGTTGCTTTTAGATGTCATTTACCTTTAAAATAAGTAATTGAGTATTTAATTTTCGGACTAGGAGATGGAATATAGATGAAGGTCAAAATTACCCGCAATGCGGCTAAAGTGATAAAGAAACAAATGGAGCTTGAAGGAAACAGTGAGTTGAAGCTGCGCGTAGCAATTACACATGCACACGGTGATCATGCTCACTACGGACTGGACTTGGACACGCCTAAAGAGAACGATGTTGTAGTATCGACAGATAAAGAAATCGATGTTATTCTTGATCCGAGCCAACCACTCCTTGATGGCGTGGTCGTTGATTATTTGTATCTTCCACAAGAAGGTTTTGTCATTACGAATCCCTCTAAAGGTAATCACGGCGATCACTAAACATTCGCCTGTAAATTTCGAACACAAAGAAGGGTTGCTCCATGGCTAACGAAATACAAGTGTGCGATGAATGTAATTTCATGAAGTTGAAAAGTATTATCCCTAAGCTGCAAAAAATGGCACCTGATGCCGAGATCAAGGTCGGCTGCAAGTCGTACTGCGGTCCATGTGGCAAACGGGCTTTTGTTTATGTGAATGGTCGTTATGTGAGTGCTCCAACGGAGGATGAAGTGTTGAAGAAAGCGGAAGCTTTTATCAAACAGCCCTCCGTTCAGAAATAATACTGAGTTCTTATCAACTAAGATAATAGGGTCGATCCCTCTTTATTCTCAGAATAAGTAAAAGTAAACAGAGCAGCGATTCTCCTGTTAATTTGGAGGATCGCTGCTCTGCGTTTTCTGGCCATTGACGGCTTACTTCAATCGTGTCCATCATCCCATCATTTCTCCGTCTCATCATCTCATCGTCCCACCATCTCACCGTCTCATCGAGCCCACCATCCCATCATTCCACCATCCCACAGGCGTTACGGACTCAGATGACGTTATTTGCCTGTTTTTAGCCTTTAAAGCAAGATTTCGGACCCCAGTGACGCTATTCCCTAAAAAGAGGCTCATATCGGCGTTTTCTAGGCTAATAGCTGCTCTGGAGTCCGTTAGCATTCCAAATCTCGGATAATGCTGCGTTTAGGGTCAGCTGTGTCCGTTAGTGAGATACTTTACGTATTTAAGTCGGAAAACCAAACGTGCTTCCAACAACGATCAAGTGGTAAATGTCCAACATAGAGAGGATATCGCAGCAGCCGTTTTCGATAGTTTTTTTGGATAGTCTCTTCGTTTACCCGGATGTAAGCTTAAGGTGCAGATTGTGTGTTCTTGAGCTTCTTGATTCCATCATATTTCATGATATCGTCGGAGATCTGTAGCCGGAGCTTACTGGTCTCATACCCGATGCTGCACTCCCCTACGTCAACGGCTTCGCGGCTTTCGAGACTATAACAGGTTCCGCTGGCAAATTGCCCATTTTCGCTGGGGAGATAAGACAGCTTTGCATCGGCATAGGCGCCGGATCGCAGCGTTACAAGACGCTCATGCCCGCTAAACAGATTATTACCCATGAGATAATAAGGATCACGTGAGATCCCCAGCAAATGGAGCAAGGAAGGTGTAAGATCCAATTGACCAGCTGGAGCTGAATCAAGGACAGAGGCGTTAGAGCCTGGCAGATGAATGAGCAAGGGAACCTGATGCAATATTTGCTGCATATCGAGTGCGTTAAGGCTTTTGCCGAGAAATTGTTCGTAATAAGAGGTCTCCTGGATCGAATTATCATGATCTCCATAGAAAGCAACAATGGTATTATCCCACAGCCCACGCTGCTTCATCTCTTTGACCATTTCCCCTAAAGCTTCATCCGTATAGTGAATAGCCTGCAAATAATCTCCGAAGATCGTGCCCTTGAACTCTCCAGTATCAAGCCCTTGTTTATCTGCAGGGAGAGAATAAGGATGATGGCTGGATAGTGTAGTCAAAAATGAATAAAAAGGCTGCTGTATCGTTTCTGAAGTGTTCATAATATCGAGGGATTGCCGCAAAAAGGATTTGTCACCCAGAGACCAGCCTAGAGGTTCGTCTATTGTATAGTCTTTTTTGTTATAAAAATGGTCATAACCCATCGCGTTATACATAATCTGCCGATTCCAGAAGCTGCCTTCATACGCATGAAAAGCATTGGTACTGTAGCCCTTTGATTTCAAAATAGCAGGTAGCGTGTCAAACTGATGATCCGGGTAACGGACAAATACCGAGCCGGAGACCAGCGGGTACTGGGAAGCGTTGGACGTGAAATCCGCATCGGAAGTTCGGCCTTGTGAGGTCTGATGGTAGTAGTTGCTGAAATAGGTGTTTTCTTTGATTAGAGCGTTCAGATTAGGCGTGATCTCCTGGCCGGATATTGAGCGTCCAACTACAAAGTTCATAAAAGCTTCAGCTTGAATAACAACGATGTTGCTTCCGCTGTATTTTCCAAAGCTGTCATTATTGGCATTTTGCTCAGTGTTTTGTTTATTGAACCAGAGCTGCATTGAGGTGGCTTCTTCTTGCGAAAGCTCGGGCTGCGGACCTAGATGATCTTTAGCATATAAGTAAATATCATAACCGTGAAAACCGATTAGTCCGGTTACGTTATACATCGCCAGACTCCACCAGTTGCCAGTGAATAGATCTTTAGCCCAGGTAGTAGCGTAGGTGTGTATAGGTCCAAAGGTTAGCACGCAACCTAGCGCCAGAGCAACGATGCCATTCACGCTTCTTTTCAGCGTTCTTCTCAGGCGTGAAGAGCGGCGGGAATAACCGGTTTGAGAATAAGAGTGAAATTGCCCAGAACGGCGAGGGGCGGCATTAGACAAGTATGTATGGGTTTTCCGGTGGTAGAACCCTATTCCGATTCCATAGGCAATAAGCAGAAGCCAGTCAGCGAACAAATAAAGATCGGAAGGACGCAGTAGAGCGAAGATACTTCCACCAAGAGCATCCATCTGTCCAGCCTGAAACAATACGGGTACCGTGATAAAATCCTGAAAATAACGATAGTAGACGATATCCGAATAAATAAGCAGTGTCAGAAGCAAGTTTATACTTAACAACGCTATCGTCTGTCCCCGGCGGGGAAGCCACAGGGTCCAAAAAGACAATAACATGACTGAACCTACAGCAATCCATTTGTCCTGCCGGTTCATATCTATATTGGGAGCATGCAGCCCACTATGCAGAAATAATAACTTGGCCAGCATGATGCCAAGAAAAAGGAGATAACCGATATATCGGGAGCGAATCACAGCAACTACTGTACTTGTTACGGTTGTGCTGCTCCGATTTGATGGAAAGCCAGACATTATAAAACCTCCTAACACAGAAAATAAATAAAACCAGAATAAACAACGTTGTTGTCTTTTTTAGATGATAAACGTTTCTCGTAGAAATATATGAGCGTAAAGTTATAGGCGCTAAACTAAAACAGTCTTATACTCGGAGAAAAACGGACATCCTCCTCATACGAGGTAGATGTCCGTTCTGCATTCAAAACAATGGTGATCCTAATTATTTCGGATTTCTAGGTGGAAGTGGACCCAAGTATTGATAATATTGACACTCGATACGTCCGTTATACAGTTTGCGGCGTTTGTCTGCCTTACGACCGTAAAATTGTTCGAATTCCTTGTAAGGGCTGATCGCAAAAAATGACCATGTTGGCAGATATATCATCATTTCACCAAACTGGCGGGTCAGCTTTTCCACTTCTTTGTCATTACTGATTCGTTCCCCATAGGGAGGGTTGGTAATGATACAACCATATTCTCCTTCAGGTCTTGCTTTGGCGGCAGCCATCACTTTGAAGGTGATTTCTCCGGACAGTCCAGCACTCTTGGCGGCAGCTTCAGCAATTTCGATCGCTTCTGGATCAATGTCCGTACCTGTTAATTGCAAAGGATAATCGTCGCGCACCGCATCGAAAGCTTCTTCGCGCGCCTCTTCCCAAAGATGTTTGGGGATGACTGGCCAATGTTCAGATGGAAATGAGCGGCGTAGTCCTGGAGCAATATTCCAAGCGATCATGGCAGCTTCAATTAACAGTGTTCCCGAACCACAACATGGATCGAACAGGGGCCGATGGCCATTCCAGCGGCTAAGCTGGATTAGTGCAGCAGCCATTGTTTCCTTCAGTGGAGCCTCTGTTGCATGTCTGCGGTAACCCCGTTTGTGAAGCGCGGGTCCTGTGGTATCTAATGTGATCAAAGCGATGTCATTTAATAAAATCACTTCGATCACATATCGAGGACCGTTCTCCGGGAACCAGTCTGTATGATACGAAAGCTTCAGCTTCTCAACAATAGCTTTTTTGACAATCCCTTGGCAAGCGGGTACACTCGTTAGTTGTGATTTATGGGACCGTCCTTCAACCGGGAATTCTCCATTCTCTGGAATCCAATCTTCCCAAGGCAAGGCTTTAACCCCTTCGAATAACTCGTCAAAGGTTTTAGCAGGGAATTGGCCCATTTTAACCAATACGCGGTCAGATGTACGCAGCCACAAGTTACAGCGACAGATATCGATGTAATCACCGCTGAATAATACTCGTCCGTTCTCGACCTTGGTCTCATAACCCAGTTCGTTTAATTCGCGCGCTACCACAGCTTCTAAACCCATAGGGGCAGTAGCGATTAATTGTAATTTGCTCAAATACTCTCAACTCCGTTTAACTTGTAGATAAATACAAAAAGCCAGTACAATAAGAAGAGACGACATTGTCGTCCTTTAAAGCATCCATACAAGTATAGGGGAATGTGGGACACTTCACAATGCCCGGCATTCCATAAATCATAAAATGTTCCCCGTCATCCCTTACTATGAGCAAACGGGGGATCCTCAAAGGAGAATCTTTATGCTTACGCAAGAAGAATACAGTGAACAACTTTATACAGAGGACGAAATTCTGCTTCGAGTAAAAGAAGCAATCGTTCAAGCAGGCATGCCGCCGGTGTCTGTCGAGCCGGGGTACGGAAGACTGCTCACCATGCTAGTTAGACTGTCTCGCTCAAAGCGTATTTTGGAAATTGGCGCACTTGGCGGTTACAGCGGAATTTGCTTGTCCCGCGGTTTCTCTGAAAGTGGCACACTGACTTCGCTAGAGCTGAGAGCCGACTATGCCGAGCTTGCCCGCCGTAATTTAGAGCTGGCAGGCTTCGGGGATACTACGGAGTATAGAATAGGACCCGCAATGGACAGCCTGAAGGCACTGGAAGCAGAGGGCGCTAGGTTCGATTTCTTTTTCATTGACGCAGATAAGTTGAACTACACTAACTACTTGGAATATGCCATCAAGCTGGCCAATCCAGGAGCGATCATTGCGGGTGATAATATTTTTCTCCGTGGACGTACCTTAAATACAGATAGAAATGGTCCTGCCATCCTGGCTGTGCGCCACTTCAATGAGATGATCGCCACGGATGAACGTCTTATCAGTACATGTCTGCCTGCCTATGATGGACTGGCACTAGCGATGGTCAAATAGCTGATTAGCGAAATAACCGCGGTGTTGTTACTTTGTACAGCTTCAATCGAACCCAAATCGTATTAACCAGCAGCAAGCAGCCGGATATAATGAAAAGCCCCTCAATTCCGATGTAACCTGATAGAAAGCCGCCCAAGATAGCTCCCAGCATATTGCCTAGTGCCAATGTACTGCTGTTGAAGCCGAATGCGCGGCTTTCTTTTCCGTCAGGGGTATAGGAGCGGATAAGCGCATTAACGCTGGGCAACAGTCCGCCCATGAAGACTCCCATGAGGAAACGGACAATTATCAGCTGCCAGACGCTAGTTACGAATGCCTGCGGAATTAGGAAGAGTGAAGCGCCAATTAACGCATAGGTCAGAATACGATGTGCGCCGACTTTGTCACTTAGCTTCCCAAGCAAGGGCGAAGCCAGCATATTGGAGATCCCTGTAACCGCACTGACCATCCCGGCCAAGAAGGCTATATTCTCAGCGGGTCCATTTAATTTTTCTACATAAAGTGGCAACAAGGCCATAGGACTAATCATTGCAAATTGCAGCAGAAAGGTTACACCGAATAGAGCTGGAAGCTGAGGGATTTTGATTAATTCCTTCAAGCCTGCGAGTACAGAAACCTGTGGCTCTTGTGCGGCTTCGGCGCGGTCGAATTTTTCTTTAACAAGAAATAATGCCAGCAGAGAGGCGATAAAGAGCAAGGCTCCAACGACATAAAAAATCGGCCGAAATCCGATTAAATCGGCAAGTAAGCCACCAATCAGTGGCCCTAGAATTGTCCCTGCAACAGATCCTGATTGCATCAATCCCATGGAGAAGCCCATACGTTCTTTGGGGGTAGTACCTGACACCAGTGCGATGGAGGCGGGATTGAAGCCAGAGATTGTACCGTTTAAGAGACGGAGCAGGAGCAGCTGTAAAGGGGATTGTGCGAAGCCCATTAATACCATGACAATAGCCATGCCAAAGCTGGAACGCAGCAACATGATTTTACGTCCATATTTGTCTGCAAGCTTGCCCCATAATGGCTGGAATATGAAAGAGGTTAAGAAGTTTGCGGCAAAAATAAGTCCCGCCCAGATTCCAATTTCATGTTCACCCTGGACACCAAGATCCTTCGCAAGGTACAAGGTCAGGAAGGGTGTAATCATTGTCATTCCAGCATTCACCAAAAATTGCCCGAACCAAAGCACTAAGAGGTTGACCTTCCAGGTCTCCCATTTCTTCATAGTGCTTTCACATCCTTTCAAAGAATTTCAGAGAATATATGATTCACGGAAAAAATGCCATTTTATCAGTATATCATTTTTTGCAGCTTCATGTGTGCAACACATGTCATAGTAATGTCATAGGATTGTCATTCCAAACTCTTCGTATTAGTTGTTACAAGCTTTTAAAAAGGGCATAATAGTAGATATGCCGATTAAAAAAATCTAATAAAATATAATGGAGATCTTATCATGACCTACAATGACACTTTTATCCGCGCCTGCAGAAAGCAGGACACGGAGCACGTTCCCGTATGGTACATGCGGCAGGCCGGCCGTTATGATCCCGAGTACCGTAAAATTAAGGAAAAGTATTCGTTGCTTGAAATCTGCAAGCAGCCTGAGCTGGCGGCAGAAGTAACCATGATGCCCGTTCGCAAGCTGGGTGTGGATGCGGCCATTTTGTATTCCGACATTATGAATCCAGTTGCTTCAATCGGAGTGAAATTCGATATCGTTAAGGATATCGGTCCAGTGATTGAGAATCCGATCCGTAGTGCAGCTGATGTGGAGAGACTAAAACCCATTGATGTGGAGGGTGATCTGAGCCACATTTTGGAAACGATTGCTATTCTGGATAAGGAACTGGACGTTCCTTTGATCACTTTTGCAGGCGCGCCGTTTACAATTGCCAGCTATTTGATCGAAGGTAGACCTTCCAAAGGATATATCCGTACGAAAGAGCTAATGTACAGTGAACCCCGTGTCTGGGAAATGCTGATGGACAAGCTGGGCGATATGATTATCACTTACCTCCGAAGTCATGTGCGGAGTGGAGGAAAAGCCTTCCAATTGTTCGACAGTTGGGTTGGTGCGCTTGCTCCACGCGATTTTGAAACGTACGTGCTGCCGACGGTTTCTCGTATTTTTTCCGAATTATCTGATCTTGATGTACCTAAAATATACTTTCCTGGCGTAAGCTCTGGAGAATTGCTGCCAAGCCTAACGAAGCTTCAAGCAGACGTAATCGGGCTGGATTGGCGAGTTAGCTTGACTGAAGGCCGACGCAGAATAGGCAATAAATTTGCGATTCAAGGAAATCTTGATCCATATTTGCTTACAGCTCCGATGGACCTCTTGAAAGAACGCGCGAAAGCACTGATCGATGAAGGTGTGCTTGAGCCAGGTTATATCTTCAATCTGGGCCATGGATTATTCCCGGAGGCCTCATTAGACAAACTTAGAGAATTGACGGAGTATATTCACGCTTATTCTCAGGAAGTATTACAAGAAACGGCTAAGCAGCGTTCGTAAAAATATAAGAATTTATATGTTCCACGCTATTAAATTGTAAAGGGGACGGAATCCGTGACAGTAAAAATAGGTGTTCTCGTCATGTCGTATGGCACTCCTAAGAGCCTAGAAGATGTTAAAGCTTATTACACGCATATTAGACGGGGGAATCCGCCAACAGCGGAGCAGCTTAAAGAGTTAACCGACCGTTATGAAGCAATCGTCGGGGGGGTATTCCCACTGCGGGAGAATACAGACCGGCAAGTAGAAGCTTTACAAGCAGCATTAAATGCGGATAAAGCGGGAGCAGATGTTGAATTTGTCTGCTATCAAGGCTTGAAGCATGCCAGTCCCTTTATTGAGGACGGCGTGGAGGCTATGGCGAAGGATGGCATTACTCAAGCAGTGGGTATTGTTTTGGCGCCACACTATTCCAGTATGAGTGTAGGGAGCTACATCAAGCGTGCGCAGGAAAAGGCTGATGCATGCAAGATTGACATGGGTTTTGTAGAGAGTTACCATATGCATCCTGAATTGATCGATGTGTTAAGCCAAAGAGTGTCGGCGAAGCTGGATCAATATATTGAAGCAGGCGCGACCAGTGATGAGATTCGCGTATTATTCAGCGCTCATAGTCTTCCAGAACGTATTCTGGCTATGGGTGATCCATATCGGGATCAGCTGCTGGAAACTTCGCAGGCAATTGCAGCTCAAGCAGGCGTAACCAACTGGCAGTTTACTTGGCAAAGTGCTGGCCGCACAGCTGAACCGTGGCTTGGTCCAGATATTCTGGACACGCTGCAACAGCTTAGTAAAGAACAGGTGGAATACGTATTGGTGGCCCCTATCGGATTCGTATCCGATCATTTAGAGGTACTGTACGATCTCGATATTGAGGCAACAGCCGTAGCTGCAGAGCTTGATATGCGTCTTATGCGGATTGACTCACTGAATAGTGATCCCGCATATATGTCTGTATTGAGCGATGTAATTCGTAAACGACTGGAGCAGATGAAGGCCGCTCAATCATGATTGGCCCCACAAGAAAAATTGTTATCATAGGCGGAGGGCTGAGCGGACTCAGCGCCGCCTTTTATATTCGTAAATTTTATAAAGAAGCGGGTATTAAGCCTGATATTGTCTTGCTTGAGAAAGAGAAAAACCTCGGTGGAAAGATTGAAACCTTACATCGCGATGGTTTTGTGATTGAAAAGGGACCGGATTCATTTCTGGCGGAAAGGGCGGAGATGTGCGAGCTGGCTAAGGAATTGGAATTGGATCACGAGCTGGTATCCACTAACCCTCTTGCTAAGAAGCGATATATCTTGCAGCGGGACAAGCTTAATCCTCTGCCAACCGGTCTTGTACTCGGTATCCCTACCGAACTGAAACCTTTTTTATCAAGTGGGTTAGTTTCGATTGGGGGCAAAATACGTGCGATGATGGATTTTATTCTTCCTCCGCGGCGTAATGATGAAGACGAATCGCTTGGTGAGCTTATTGAGCGCCGTCTAGGGTCTGAAGTGCTGGAGAACTTAACCGAGCCGCTCCTCTCTGGCATGTACGCCGGAGATATACAAAAAATTAGCCTGCATGCTACTTTTCCGCAATTTGGACAATTAGAACAACAGTATGGCAGCCTTATTCGTGGAATGCGCACAGGGCGAAAGAATAAAAAGGCACAGAAAGGTACTACACAGAGTACCTTCTTGACGTTCCGCAAAGGGCTGCAAAGTCTCGTGCATAGTCTGATTTATGAGCTGCATGATGTAGAACAACGGACGGAATCTAACGTAGTTTCTATTCAGGCTGTTGGGAGTCCTTCTATTTATGAGGTAGAGCTGGAGAATGGCGAACGGTTGCTTGCGGATGATGTATATATCACTACGCCTAATTTTACGGCTGCTGACTTACTTCGTCCCCATATGGAGGTTACGGCGCTGGAAGCGGTGGATTATGTTTCAGTAGCGAATCTAGTCATGGCTTTTAACAAAAAGGATATTGTTAACGAATATGATGGATCAGGTTTTTTTGTGCCTCGTAAAGAAGGGCGGAATATTACTGCCTGCACATGGACATCTACGAAATGGCCGCATACGGCTCCTGATGATAAGGTGCTTTTGCGCTGTTATGTGGGTCGTTCTGGTGATGAACAGAATGTTCAGCTGCCTGATGAGGCTTTGACGGAGCTTGTGCTTAAAGATTTGCGAGAGATCATGGGCATTACTGCGAATCCAATATTTACGGAAATCACCCGCTTAGAGCATTCCATGCCGCAGTATCCTATAGGACATCTTGATAATATTACCGAATTCCGCAAAGAATTAGCGGCTTCGCTTCCTGGTGTGTATGTCATTGGCGCCGGATTTAATGGCATAGCAATGCCGGATTGCATCAAGCAGTCCAAGCTTATTGCGGAAAGCGTTGCTAAACAGCTAATGAATGAAATGTGAGTACGATGACTAAATAAAACAGTGAAGCGAAGCATGAGGCGCTTCACTGTTTTTCTTTAGTTAGTAAAATTTTCTATTTTTATCGACTCTCTTATTTGTAGGGTGCTGTGATAGATATGCTATAATAAAAACAATTTGAGAGTAGAGGAGATCACAGAAACCATGTATCCGCCGCGATCGCGTTCTAGACAAAAGAACAAACATAAGAGCAAACGCAAGCGCAGAACGGCCTGGGCTTGGATCAATGCAGGTCTTCTTTTGATGATTACCGTGTTATTGACTTATAGCTTTACGAATGACCCTGACAAGAAAAGCGCCTCACCGCCTCCGGTAGCAGAAGCGACAGCTACGCCTATACCAGAGAGTAGTGATCAGCCTCAGACAGCACCTCCGGTGGTTGCAGTTGCAACGCCTGAAGCTACAGAGACGCCAAGCCCTTCTCCTACGGCAACTCCAGAGCCAACGCCTACACCGCAGAAGGAGCCCGAAGAGATCATTGAAACACAAGCTCCTGAAGCGACAGCGACCCCTGCGAAGGATGAGGACAGCTCGGAAGCAGCAAATAATGATGTAGTGTCTGGTCTGCCGTCAGATGATAACGCGTCTGGTAAGACGGTAACTTTGAATTTTGGTGGAGATGTTATATTTTCCGGGAAAGCTGGAGAACTGCTGGAGAAGAAAGGTTATGATTATTCGTATGCCGCATTGGAGGGTCTGTTCAAGAAAGATGATCTTACGATCTTGAATCTGGAAACTCCAGTGACCACAGGTGGCGTAAGTGCCACTAATAAGCAATTTGTATTCAAAGGATCACCACTCGCTCTGGATGCGCTTAAGACAGCGGGTGTGGACGCAGTAAATATGGCGAATAATCACACGCTTGATCAAGGAGAGCAAGGCTTGCGGGATACCCTTAACCACCTTGCTGAAAGAGGAATTCCTTATGTGGGTGCGGGGCTTAACAGTAAAGAAGCATATTCGGCGCAATATTTTGAACGTAAGGGCATTAAGATCGCTTTGCTGGGATTCACCCGGGTGATTCCTGCGTCGGATTGGATGGCAGGGAAAAATAAGCCGGGACTTGCCTCCGTATACGATAGTGCAGAAGGACTGAAGGCTATTGCTGCCGCCAAAAAGAAAGCCGATTTGGTGGTCGTAGTGGTCCATTGGGGTAAAGAACGGGTAGAACAATATGATAAAACGCAACAGTCGCTGGGCCATAGCTTTATCGATGCAGGAGCCGATCTTGTCATTGGCGGCCATCCACATGTGCTGCAAGGCGTGGAGCCATACAAGGGCAAATGGATTGCCTACAGCACCGGGAATTTTATTTTTACGAGATCTACAGTGCCTGCCACTTGGGAAACTGCGGTTTTTCAGGCGGAATGTAGTGTAAAAGGTCAATGCTCCTTAAAGCTGAAGCCTATGAAAGCCGAGCTAGCACAGCCTGTGCCGATGAACGAAGTGGATGGAAAGCTTTTGTTAAAAAGAGTAGAAGCTCTATCCGCAGGACGGGTAAAGATCGGTAGCGACGGTAAAGTCACTCAAGTTACCAAATAGGGTTCCTGGGAGGTCCTTATGATGAACAATTTGTGTGTAGCCCATCGAGGGTTTTCCGGTAAAGCTCCAGAGAATACATTGGCAGCCATTCGGATGGCGATTGCCATGCCCTATGTGCACTGGATGGAAATTGATGTCCAGCTCTCCAAAGACGGCGTTCCTGTTGTCATTCATGATTATACGTTAGACCGGACGACCAATGGTCATGGCAAGGTGAAGAACATGGACTGGGAATATATCCGGCGTCTGGATGCGGGGAGCTGGAAAGGGCGTTCTTTTCAGGGCGAGCGGGTGCCTTCTTTGGAAGAGGTGCTGTCACTAGCCTCCGGAAGATTGCATCTGAATATTGAACTGAAAACAGTGGGAGATATGTATCCTGGCATTGAGAAGACGGTGACGGATCTTATTTCTGCAAAAGGTATGCGGGACGACGTGATCTTGACCTCTTTTGATACTGGAGCATTAAAAAAAGTCAAGGAAATTGATCCCCGTTTTCGCACCGGATTGATCTTTGATTCCAGATTTGGCAATCCTGCACGCAGGCTGCATGAACTGGATTGCTCTTTACTTTCGATTAGCTTCTCGCGGCTGAATCCTAGACTGGCTAAGCTTTTGTCCGAGCGTGGGGTGGAAATTATGGCTTGGACTGTGAACAAAGCGAAAGAGATGCGTCGCTTAGCCGACATGCATTCTGATATAATGATCTGTACAAACCGCCCGGATATATGGGGCGACACCTTTCTGAAGGTATAAATAATCCAATTCGATGGGAAAGAGAGCTGACTGTTTATGTGCGCTGCTGTTAATAATCTATATTGTGTTGGACGCAACTACAAGCTACACGCGGAGGAATTGGGTAACAATGTGCCCGTGGAGCCGCTCATCTTCATGAAGCCCTCACATGCGGCTGTTTCCCTCGATAAAGCAGTAATTAAGCTGCCAAAGGATGCGGGTCAGATTCATTATGAAGGTGAACTTGTACTGCGTATTGCACGTGATTATACACCAGGCATGAGCGTGGAGGATCTGGTAGATGTAATGGCACTGGGACTGGATTTCACGCTGCGTGATGTGCATAATGATCTACAGAAGAAAGGTTTGCCGTGGACGCCAGCTAAAGGCTTTAAAAATGCCGCACCACTCACCCCTTACATAGCGTTTCCAGATAAGGAAGAGCTGGAGGGAACTGATTTTACAGTGGTGAAAAATGGGGTGGAAGTACAACGCGGCAATGTTAAAAACATGATTTTTTCACTTCAAAAAATTGTTGATTTTATCGCCGAGCGCTACGGGCTAGGGAAAGACGATGTGATATTTACAGGTACTCCGGCAGGCGTGGGTCCTACTGTAGCTGGCGACGCTTTCGAGCTGTACTGGGGCGACAAGCTGATGGGGACTTGCCTGATCGGTTAATAGATCTGTTGGAGATGAATCTATGCAGTGGGTTATTGGCGCTTTAGGCGCTTTGATTGTTGCGGGAGCGGCATATTGGAAGCAGTCTTTAAGTCTCTCTGGCATGATTGCCGCGGTAGTGATGGGCACTATTTATTTTGGTGCCGGAAATGCTTTTTGGTTTGGGATATTGCTGATTTTCTTCATCACTTCAAGCCTGCTGTCCAAACTTCATCATGATAATAAAGCAGAATTAGAGCTGACGTATGCTAAGACGGGCCGCCGCGATGCCGGGCAGGTCTTTGCTAACGGTGGACTTGGCATGGTTCTGGTTTTTCTGAATGCGATCTTCCCGAATGAGCTATGGGGGTTCCTATTTATTGGTGTAATGGCTACAGTAACCTCGGATACATGGGCTACGGAGATCGGAACACTGAGCAAGAAACCGCCTCGTTCTGTCCTTACGGGTAAAGTTCTTCCTGCCGGAGCTTCGGGCGGTGTATCCAGCTTGGGTACGCTGGCGGCAGCAGCAGGAGGCGCACTCATCGGTGCGTCAGCTTGGCTGCTGCGTATGATATCCGGCATGCCGGATCACTCTTTCGTGCTGCTTACCCTAGCAGGACTTGCCGGAGGATTAGTCGGCGCCTTTGCCGACTCTATCCTTGGTGCAACCGTGCAGCAGATGAACCGCTGTACCGTATGCGGCCGCGAAGTGGAAGGCTCACAGCATTGTGGGGCTCCAGCTGTACACGCAAGAGGCTGGAAGTGGATGAGCAATGACGCAGTCAATGCCATCAGCTCTATCCTAGGAGGTGCGGCAGCCTTACTGCTGAGCATGATCATTTAGCATTTGAATTTAAGCTTTGAACGGCACAGTTTGGGGAGGGACCGATGAGTAGCGCATCCAATCAAAAACATACTGCTATTCTGGATGCCGCATACGAGCTCTTCGGTTCAGGTGGATTTTACGAAACGAAGATGTCGGAAGTGGCGGAGCAAGCCGGGATAGCAAAGGGCACCGTTTATTTATACTTCAAGAGCAAGGAAGATTTATTCATGGCAGTGACGCGCCGCGATTGTGAGGGGTTTCTCCTGCAATTACAGGAAAGGCTGAAGGCTAGTGATACTTTGGCCAGTAAACTGTCGATCATTGCTAAACATCACTTGAATTATTATTATGAACGCAAGCGGCATACGAAGCTCTTTTTCCGTGCTCCTAACAATAATCCTGAATTAGTGGCGTATATGACTCAATTTATGGAGCAATACATGCAAGATGTGGTCAAGGTATTATTAGAAGGTGGAGCATCCGAGCCTGAGCTTATGGCACAGTCCTACATAGGGATGCTGGATCGTTTGAAGATGGATATTTTATTTGATCCGTCTTTTACGGAGGAGGACGCGTATAAACGCGCTGATTTCGCTGCTGGTCTTTTTATTAGAGGGGCCATGATCACCTGAATTTTGGATAGGATGATAGACCGGATAAATAGCATTGGTTAGATGCGGGCCGGTTTTATGAAAATATAAGGCAAGCGAGGAAATAGCATGAATATTATGACCGTGGAACATCTTTCCAAGAGTTATGGCGAGAAAGTACTCTTTAGCGACGCTTCATTTGGTATGGACGATCGGGATAAAATTGGCTTGATCGGTGTGAATGGAACGGGTAAATCAACCTTTTTACGGATTATTGCCGGTCTGGATACTCCGGATGGTGGACAAATTGCCATCGGGAATAATGTAAGAGTACAATATTTGGCGCAGAATCCTCCTTATGATCCTATGAATACAGTTTTGCAGCAAGTGTTCGCCGGGGATGATCCAGACCTTGCTACCATGCGTGAGTATATGGAGACTATGTCCCAGCTTGAACAGCAGCCTGGTAATGCTGAACTGGAAGGAAAACTAGTAAAGATTGGGCAGGCGATCGACGCTGCGGGAACATGGCATTTGGAGAGTGAAGCCAAAAGCGTGCTTACCAAGCTAGGCATCTTAAAGTTTGATGCGTTAATGGACACACTTTCTGGTGGACAACGTAAACGTGTGGCTCTGGCAGCTGCACTGATTACCCCCTCTGAACTGCTGATTCTTGATGAGCCTACCAATCATATTGATACGGATTCCGTGGCTTGGTTGGAGCAATATTTGCAGAAACGGCGCGGCGCTCTTTTGATGGTGACGCATGATCGTTACTTCCTGGAGCGTGTGGCTAGTGTCATGCTAGAGCTGGATGGTGGCCAGCTTTATCGTTATGAAGCTAACTATTCACGGTTTCTAGAGCTTAAAGCCGATCGAGAAGAACGAGAAGCCTCTGCCGAACAGAAGCGTAAGAATCTGTTGCGTACAGAGCTGGCTTGGATTCGTCGCGGTGCCAAAGCCCGTTCAACAAAACAGAAGGCAAGAATCGACCGCTTCGAGAAGCTGAAAGAGAGTACGGGAAGCAGCTCGAACGGTTCATTGGATATCTCTGTGGCTTCTACACGTTTAGGTCGCAAGATCATTGAAATTAATGACCTGTCGAAAGCGTTGGATGGTCGTCAGCTAATCAAAGATCTCAGCTATATCGCTGTACCCCAGGATAGAGTGGGCATCGTCGGCCCGAACGGCAGCGGCAAATCAACACTCTTAAATATGATTGCAGGTCAGCTGCAACCCGATAAAGGTGAAGTTCAGCTTGGCGCTACGGTTAAGCTTGGTTACTTTACACAAGAGCATCAGGATATGGATGACAGTATGCGTGCCATTGAATACGTGAAGGAAGAAGCAGAAGTGATACGGACAGCAGACGGCAGTGTGATTACGGCTGGTCAAATGCTGGAACGCTTCTTGTTCCCTCCTGCGATGCAATGGACACCGATCTCCAAGCTGTCCGGGGGCGAAAAAAGACGCTTGTATCTGCTTCGTGTATTGATGGGAGCTCCTAACGTATTGCTTTTGGATGAACCTACGAACGATTTGGATATCGGCACATTGGCTGTTTTGGAAGATTATCTGGATGAATTTCCGGGTGTCGTCTTTACCGTATCCCATGACCGTTATTTCTTGGACCGTACGATAGATAAGCTGATTGCTTTTGAAAATGGCGATATCCGGATTCACGTTGGCGATTATACGGAATATGAAGAATGGCTGGCCAAAAATGTACCGTCACGCATTGGAGAACCGAACAAAGAAGGAAGCTCAAAGCAAAAAGAGGCCGCGGACACTGCCAGCAACCCTGCAGCTTCAACGGCTCCCAAAACAAAACTCAAATTCAGCTTCAAGGAACAGCGTGAATATGAGGGCATTGATGAGCAAATTGAGCTTGCAGAGCAACGTTTGACGGATATTAGTGTACAGATGGAGGCGGCTTTTGCTGACTCTGGAAGGCTGCAGGAGCTAGTAGAGGAGCAACGCCTAGCCGAAGCAGAGCTGGAGCGTCTTATGGAACGCTGGACCTATCTGAACGAGCTTGCGGAGAAAATCGCTGGTAAGGCTTAAACCCGTTGGATGGCTTTGAATGAAAATAGGGGAGGGCTCTGTGTGGAAGATAAACTTAAAGCTGCTGTAGCCCTACGCAACGCTGGTAAAGCGGAAGAAGCCAAAATGATGCTGTTTGAGCTATATGAGCAGAATGCTGGGGACGCTGAACTTTTATATCAATTGGCCTGGACGCATGATGTGCTGGGTTTGGAGCGGGTGGCAGTACCCTTTTATGAGAAAAGCTTGGCGTTAGGATTACCTTCTGAGCAGAGAGTTGGCGCTCTATTGGGACTGGGCAGCACCTACCGGACACTCGGAGAATACGAGAAGTCAAAAGGTCTTCTGATGCAGGCTGTTCAGGAGTACCCGGAGAATAAGGAATTTCCGGCGTTCCTAGCCATGACCTTGCACAATCTTGGAGAGCATAGTCAAGCGATGGAGCTGCTGCTTAAGCTGTTGGCAGAAACCTCTGCGGATGAAGGGATAAGAAGTTACAGTAAGGCCATTTCTTATTATTCAGATAAGCTGGAGCAAGTCTGGGATTGAGGCCGGCTTTTAAATCACAGTGATTCTTACAAATCACTACCCGGACACAGCTGACCTTAAACGCAGCATTATAACCCATTTGGAATGTTAACGGACACCACAGTCGCTATTGACACTAAAAGCACCCAATACGTTCCTTTTTTGCGTGAATAACGTCGCTTGGGTCCGAAAGAATGCTCCAAAGGCTAATAATTTGCGAATAACGCCTTCTGGGTCCGTAAGCACCAGCCGAAAGTGATGACCACCGGAAATTCCGGCAGTGTCTGTTGAAGAACAAGTGAACCACCAATAAACAAAAAAAAGAGTAGGGTCCTCCACTAATTGGAGAATTCTACTCTTTTATTTTTCTACTTATTTATTTCGTTCCGTCCACAGCAATCATTTGTACTACAGACCGAGAATCGCCGGGTACAATGATTTCCTTCGCATTCATCTGGGAAGAGCCATCTCCGTCCAAGAAGATGCCCTCCGGACCCTTAGCAGGAACTGTCTGGAGGATCGCTGAGCGGAACTCTGCCGCTGTTGAGAGCGTTGGGGTAACAATCAGCCAGAGCTTTCCTGTGTTGTCATACACCATGCCTGAGCGCAGGCGTTTCTCATCAGCGTAAGGAAGATGCTCTTCAGCTACTGCCGCTTCCCATAAGTCTTCGTGCCCCAGATTCATACTAATGCCACCTTGCGCAAAATAATGCTGGCGATCAGTAATCTTCAATTCTTCTCCAGAAGAGACAACCTGTACGGAGAAGCTACTTGTGGCACCATCCCAGACAAGGGTTCCACGTGCATATTTAGCATTGAACCAGCCAGACCCATAACCTTTCTGAGCTCCGTTGACTGGAGTATCATTCATGATAGCCATGGATAAAAGCGCATCTTGATAGAAAAAACCACCGTTAATCCCATATGCATTAACTTGCCGTAAAGGGACACCCGCGGCCTTGAGCTTAATATCTTCAGGTGAAAGTGACATCATATAGAGCTGAACGTTATCTGTACTCACTGTTTCCAAAAAGCTATAGGCGTGAGGAAGACCTTTAAAGGGATCTTCCTTGTGATTTCTAAATACTAGAAACAACGATAGCGCTAACCCCACTATCAATAACATCAGAAGTGAGACGATAAGTCCCTGTCTGCGCCTCCAGAGCTGGTTCAGCTTGCCAGAGCTACCCTCAGTTTGTCCCCACATAAGCAGCAAGAAGCTTAGCAGTGTTCACTACAGCTTGCTTATGCGTACGTTCCATGGAGTGGGAGGCATGTACACCTGGGCCAATCAATGCTGCACGGATATTGTTTCCGCCTCTGAGCGCTGCGGAAGCATCGGAGCCGTACATAGGATAAATATCAACGGCATAAGGAATTGCGAGTGCTTCTGCCAGTTCAATCAAACGGCCTGTCATAACATAATCGTAAGGGCCGGAAGAGTCTTTTGCACAGATGGATACATCGGTTTCTTTACAGCTGAGATCATCACCCATGGCGCCCATATCGACGGCAATCATTTCATTGATTTCACCAGGAATCCAAGCTGTACCATGTCCCACTTCCTCGTAGTTAGAGATGAGGAAAGAAAGGTTGTGGAGAGGTTTCCAGCCTTCACGTTTAATACTTTCCAGCAATCCGAGAAGGGCAGCCACGCTTGCTTTGTCATCTAAATGACGGGATTTAATGTAGCCGCTAGGCGTAATCACTGCACGTGCATCGAAAGAAATGAAATCTCCGACGGAAATGCCAAGCTTGAGTACGTCTTCTTTAGAAGATACCAGCTCATCAATACGTACTTCCATGTTCTCCTCTGATCGTTTAAAGTCACGGGCGTCTGGATATACGTGAACAGATGGATGACTGGTTAAGATGGTTCCTGTATAAGTTTTGCCGCTACGGGTATGGATCGTGCAGTATTCATTCTCAATGCTGTGCATGGCGAAGCCACCTACAGAGGTCAGACGCAGTGTACCATTAGCTTTAATCGAGCGGACCATGGCACCAAGTGTATCCACGTGAGCGCTGATGCCAATAGTACGAGAGGGATCTAAGCCAGGGACGTTAAGAATTACGCCGCCTTTTTCATTCCAGCTTAAAGGTACGTTCAGCGCAGCTGCTTCTTCAGCAACTAGTGTCATTACCTGTGCGGTGAAACCGCTTGGGCTGGGGGTGTCGAGTAATTTTTTTAGGATGGAAAGTATGTAGTCTTCATTAGGTTGAATGGTAATCATTAGTTAAGCCCTCCTGTTAAGCCATCATTGTCTGTGTTAAAAGAATCCAGTGAAGTGTCGGCATCACGAAGCTTGGTAAGCTCAGCAGTTAAGCTTTTAATTTGCTTTTGTAGTTTGTATTGACGAAAAATGCCGTAAGAGCCCACGATGATTCCGCCAATTAACGCGCAGCCAAGAATAACGAGTATAAGTGGTATATTAACCACATCAAAACCGAAATTGACTTGAACGGGATCAACGTTAATGACTGCGAATATGGCGGTTAGCAGCGCGAAGATTAGACCCGCAATTAGTGACCATTGAATTCTCATTGAATTCTTCCTCCTCAGGGGGATATAACAATATAAAATCCCCTGCCCAGATAGGGCAAGGGATTAATGTAATACTAAGCTCTCTGCCTTATTTGGTCAACTGTTCCATTTGCTCGATAACACTTTCGAACACACTCATCGCTTCGCGAATCGGCTCAGGAGACGACATGTCAACGCCTGCTTTTGACAAAATATTGATGGAGTAATCACTGCCACCGCTCTTCAGGAAGCCGAGGTAACGATCTACCGCCGGTTTACCTTCTTCAAGGATTTGTTTGGCAAAGCTAGTCGCTGCCGAGAAGCCTGTTGCATATTTGTAAACATAGAAGCTGTTATAGAAATGCGGAATTCGTGCCCATTCCATCTCGATATCCTGATCCACAACCATTTCTTTGCCGTAGTATTTGACATTCAGGTCGTAGTAGATACTTGAAAGATCTTGAGGGGTAAGCGAATCGCCCTCTTCAACACGCTGATGAATGATCTTTTCGAATTCTGCGAACATTGTTTGCCGGAAAATCGTTGTCCGGAACTGATCGGCATAGTAGGTGAGCAGATACATTTTTTCCTTAGGATCTGTAGACTTTTTGAGTAGATAATCCATAAGCAAAGCTTCATTGGTAGTCGAAGCAACCTCTGCAAGGAAAATAGTATACTGTGCATCCCGATAGTTCAGAGCGTTGTCTGAAAAATAAGAGTGTAGAGCATGACCCATCTCATGTGCCAGAGTAAACATACTGTTCAGATTATCGTTATGGTTCAGCAGGACGTATGGGTGTGTGCCATAAGGGCCCCAGCTGTATGCTCCAGAGCGTTTATTCTCGTTCTCATAGACATCAATCCAGCCATTGTCGTAGCCTTTTTGCAGCACATTCAGATAATCTTCACCCAGCGGTTTGAGGCCTTCTTTGGTAATTTTCTTCGCTTCTTCGTACGTGATATCCAGCTTATATTCATCTACTAGTGGTGCAAATAGGTCATACATATGTAACTCATCCACACCAAGCAGCTTTTGACGCAACTTCATGTAACGGTGCATTAAAGGAAGACTTTCATGAATCGTATCAATCAGGTTGGTGTATACCTCTTTTGGAATGTTATCACCGTAGAGAGACATTTCCATTACAGATGGATACTTGCGGACGTGTGAGAAAAAGACGTTTTTGTTCACATTGGCGCTAAGCGTTGCTGCGATGGTGTTTTTTTGCTTACGATAGGTGTCATAGACTGCTTTAAAAGCATTTCTGCGAACCTCGCGATCGGAGCTTTCCAAGAACTTGATATAGTTGCCGTGAGTCAGCTCGACCTCTTTGCCATCTTCATCTTTAATCTTAGGGAATTTCAGATCTGCGTTGTTCAGCATACTAAAAATATTCTGAGGCGCTTGTGCTAGGTTTCCAACTTGGGCAAGCAGAGCTTCCTCAGCCTTGGACAATACATGCGCTTTCTCACGTTTCATCTCTTTTAAAGTGAAGGTGTAAGCGGACAGTTCAGGATCAGCAATAAATTGATCCAGCTTCTCAATAGGCAGTGCCAAGATTTCTGGGGTTACAAAAGAAAAGGCTTCGCCTGCTTCGATCCCAAGCTTCTTCGCTTTGGAGGACAAAGCTTGATATTCAGGATTAGCAGTGTCTTCATCCTGACGCATATGAGCATAGACAAAGAGTCGCTCAGTGGAGACGGACAGCTTGTCATCCAGCTCAAAACATTGTTTCACAGCTTCTGCGGAATCAAGTTTACCTTGGAAATCAGCAGCTTTTTTGATCAGTGATTTAGCTTCAGCATATTCTGCATCCCAATCCTTCTGAGAGGCAAATATATCTTCAAGCTTCCAACGATTCTCAGCAGGTACTTCACTTCTCTTCAATAATTGTTCCATAGAAACCCTCCTAGAATGATGAGATGTAGTAGGCATAATCTCCCTCGGCAATACTGTGGATGATATTTCACCCGGTAGCAAGCTGAGCACAAGTAGAAGAGGGATGGACTTGAGTGTAATAGGCATGACGTCCTCCTCTTTGAAAAGTAGAGTCAGCTTATTATGTCCTGCTAAGTCCTGATTATTAATATTTAGTCTTCTTTATATGGTAGTTATGCCAACAAGCTATAAATAACAAAGATGAAAGCAAACAGAATCATTACGACCGCAGCCATGGCCATGCCCCGCTTTAGTTTCGGCGGGACACGATCCTTGGTCATAATTAATACTGCGCCTAGACAGAGGACTAGGACAACATAAATCGTGAGATTTTCGTTATTCATTTCCTGTTATACCTGTTTGAAAGCTGCAATGATGTTTTTGTACTCTTCTTCATTGTCTTTATAAGATTCTTTGTTGAAGCGGTTATTCACCCATTGCATCATCGCTGGACGACTCAGGAAGGTATGTGTTTCTTCTCCCCATTGATCGGAAATTTCGCGGAGTACAATGTAGCGGCCTTGAACTTCTACCGTCATCATATTCCATTTGTCTGTTTTGTATATTTCATGTTTTTTGATCATTATCATTACCACCCTGGCGATTTTTGGCTTTTGGCTCAATGATAACGCACTGGAGAAGGGAAAAGCAAATTAAATCATATATTAAGGGTTGGGTTTGATTGATTTGAACAGAAGATTGCAGTATACTATAGTTATACGCCATATATGGCGGTTATTTTTAGGAGGTTGTTCAATTGAAAGGTACAGTAAAATGGTTTAACGCAGAAAAAGGTTATGGTTTTCTTCAAGTAGAAGGCGGCGAAGATGTATTCGTACACTTCTCAGCAATTCAAGGTGAAGGATTCAAGACTTTGGACGAAGGTCAAGAAGTAGAATTCGACATCACTGATGGTAGTCGCGGACCGCAAGCTGAAAACGTAGTAAAATTATAAGAAACAGCAGGACAGCTAAGCTGTCTGCTACAAATATATAATTTACTTGGCAAGCCCTTGCAAGAGTGGTTACCAACTTACAGAACACAGTTCTTTCGGGAACTGTGTTTTTTTACGCCCGCTATAGAAGTTATCCAAAATGAAAAAGGTCGTTGCACTCCAGTGAAGGGGAGTGCAACGACCTTTTTGTATTATGGAATAACAGCAACCCTAATTACAGGGAGGCTTTTTTGTTCTTTTTTCTGAAATAATTGATCGGCTCCAGATTAGATTTCAATAAATGCTGTCCCAGAAACCCTGCAAAAGCAAGTAAGCTGAAACCCGTAGCCACTATATAAAAAATATAACGCCCCGCCTCTTGATAAATAATGCCGCCAAAGGTACCGCTAAGCAGCCCAGAGGCACTTGACCAAACGACGGTGAAAATGGCAAGACCTGTTGCCCGCAGGCGATCCGGGATAATCCGGGTGATATAACGGACAGATGTTACATAAAAAACACCAAATGATATACTGTGCATGGCTTGAATGGCAATCATTGAGCCTGGATGATCCGCCAGGGACATCAAAAGAAAACGCAGAGCATACATCAGACTCCCCAAGGCCAGCAAGGGCAATTCTTTGAATTTGTCGCCGTATCTGCTGAGGATAAATAATACAGGGATTTCACTAAGAGCTGACGCGAGCAATGCCCAGCCAATGATTTCCTCACCTGCGCCTAGTTGTTTTAGACTGATCGTCAGAAAGGCTTCGTTCATTCTATGGCCTAACGCGAGTACAAACACACAGCCGAAGAACCACAGCACCTCTTTTTGCAACAATATATCTTTAAGTCCATTTTTGCTATTATCAGCTTCAGCTGTGTCCTTATCTTGATTCGTTGTTTCTATAACAGCAGGTCTTTTAACATCCTTAAGACCTAGGGTAATTAAAAGTGCAGCAATAATGATGATGATACATAGGGTCAAGCTCCAAGTAGAGCCCAATGCTCTTAATGCATAGCCAACGGTTAGAGCAAAGAAAGAATAGCCTAAGGAGCCAAAAACGCGAATGGTAATGAAGTTCCGTCCGTGTCTTTCGGCAACTTTGATAGCCATTGTATCGGCAAGCGGAAAAACTGGGTAATAGAAGAAGTAGAAGAAGGACAAAATAAGCATGACAGATGAAAATTCGGCCGCTCTGGCTAATAGAAGACCAGTTACTAATTGACCCGCAAGTAGTATGAACATGATCTTTCGAACGGTGCCTAACTTATCGCTTATCATACTCCAGAATAGATTGGATAGGATGGAGATAAGGGGACCGAGGGAATACAAGTAGCCTATCTGAGAACTGCTAAACCCTAAATGTGTGTAGAATAAAGGAAAGTAGGATACTACAAGGACGCTGGTACCATATATGGTAAAAAGAAAGGAACGCAGCCAGTTTTGATCACTGTAAAGGCTGCCGGTCCGTTTTGAAAACATGGATTGCACTCCTCCGAAATTGAAATATGCCTAGTATAGCATAAAGCAATGGGGAGATGTTTTTAAAAACTGCTGTATTTCTGAATCTTTCATGATTTTACGAAAGTGATTTTGTTGTTTGTACAAATACGCCTGATCATATTATAATAAGTGGTGATTTGGATAAGGAGACAACAATGTGGAGGCACTGTCATTGAGTGAATTAGAGCAAGGCCGTTACCTTAGCCCGCGTGGTCCACTGGGACTTATGAACAGGGTCTATAAGTACGTGCTGCCGGAAGTGAGAGAATGTCTCCATTTCTGGCGCCAAGATGCGAACGGGATTCCCGATCCCGAGCTCCGGAAGCAAGCACTTGCCAGCATTGAAACTAAAGAGTTTCATTGCATAGGCGGTGGTATTTATGCCGCCGGCAATTTATCGATGAAACATATACTGATTCCGCTAATTGTTGCTTATCAAACTATCAGTGATTATCTGGACAACTTATGTGATCGCAGTACTTCGCTTGATCCTGCAGATTTCAGGCTGCTGCATCAATCTATGCTGGATGCTATTGATCCAAATGCTGAGCCAGGTAATTATTATGCGCTTCGAAGTGAACAGAATGACGGCGGATATTTGTACAGGCTGGTTCGTAAATGCCAAGAAATGATTTCTTTGTTGCCAGGTTATTCCGCTGCTGCAGCGGAGATTCGAGAACTGGCTGTGCTCTATACAGATTTACAAGTGTATAAGCACATCCGCCCGGAACTCAGGGAAACAGCCCTGAAGGAGTGGTGGGAGGAACAGGGCAGTCGAGCGCCGCATCTGCAATGGAATGAGTTTTCGGCTGCAACGGGATCAACGCTAGGTGTATTTATGTTATTTCTATCCGCATGTGATCCGAAGCTGAACCAAGCTTCTGCGGCTTCGATTCGAGCCGCGTATTTTCCGCATGTATGTGGTCTGCACATTATGTTGGATTATCTGATTGATCAGGAAGAGGACCGAGCAGGCGGTGATCTTAATTTCTGCAATTATTATGATGACACGGATACCATGCTGAGTCGGATCGCTGCAATGGTTGAGTGGGCCCGTAAGGATGTTCGTAATCTTCCAGAGTCTTCGATGCATCGTATGGTGATTGAGGGATTGCTGGCACTTTATTTATCTGATCCGAAAGTTAGCGAACAGCGGGAAGTTCGCTCTGTATCTAAAAGCCTGATGAAAGGCAGTCCGCTTACAAGACTGTTCTTCTTCGCTAACAGCCGTTGGATACGCAAACGCTTTTTGTAACCATGTCGCGAAGTTATTTTTATAAGAAGTATCAGACTTCGCACAATTTTAAGGAGGAACAACAGAATGTCTAAAATTCAAAAAATCGCAGTATTGACTAGTGGTGGAGATTCACAGGGAATGAACGCCGCTGTTCGTGCGGTTGTAAGAAGCGCACTTTATTTCGGTATTGAGGTATTTGGGGTGCAACGTGGTTATCAAGGTCTGCTGAATCGCGATATTTTCCCAATGGATCTTCGCAGTGTAGGGGATATTATTCAACGTGGCGGTACTGTTCTGCAGTCTGCAAGATGTCTGGAGTTCACGAAACCGGAAGGCCAACAAAAAGGCGCGGATATCCTTAATGAACTGGGTATCGATGGTCTAGTAGTTATCGGTGGAGATGGTTCTTATAAAGGAGCTAACAAATTAAGTAAACTCGGTATCAAGACTATGGCTTTGCCAGGTACGATTGATAACGATATCTCCTTCACAGACTACACTATCGGTTTTGATACAGCGGTTGGCGTTGTTGTAGACGCTATTAACAAGTTGCGTGACACTATGTCCTCCCATGAACGTTCTTCCATTGTAGAGGTTATGGGACGCCACTGTGGCGATATCGCGCTGCATGCTGGACTGGCTTCCGGAGCAGAAACAATTCTTGTGCCGGAAATGCCGTATGATTTGAATGAAGTTGCTGACCGGATGCGCGATAACTTTATCAGAGGTAAACGTCACAGTATCGTAATTGTTGCCGAAGGCGTTGGCAAAGGTGAAGATGTGGCTCAAGCTCTGAAAGACCGTCATGCTTCTCTGGACGCACGTGTTACTGTACTCGGACATATCCAACGTGGTGGAACACCAACTCCTGGAGACCGGAATTTGGCTAGCCGTCTTGGCGATTTTGCCGTACGTAAGCTAATCGAAGGTGAATCCGACAAGGCTTGTGGTATCATCAAAGGTGAATTAACCCTTACGGATATTGATCTCGTTGTGAATACGAAAAAGGGCTTTGACCTGGAGCTGTACGAGCTGGCTTCCCGTCTTTCCCAATAATTAGCGACCCTATATATAAAAAGGAACAGCTGCGAGATGCGCACTGTTCCTTTTTTGTGTAATATGGATCGTTAACTCTGTGGTTGTTCCTGTGTGTATTGTGCGGCATAACGCCGTTGAACTTTGATAAGCCGAGACAATAGCAGGGTCGCACCGATGGCAAGACCGGTAATAAGACCAATCCAGTAGCCGAATGCTCCTAGATCTGTATAAGTTGCAAGTACATAACCTGTAGGTAAGCCAATTACCCAATAGGCAATAAAACAAATGATAAAGGCTGGGTTAACATCCTTATATCCGCGAAGCGCCCCTTGAGTAGGTGTAGCAATTGCATCTGAGATTTGAAAAAAGATTGCATAGATCAGGAAATGCTGAATCAACGAGATGACATCGGGTTCATCTGAATATAGACCAGCTACATGATTTCCGGCAAACAAGAGTAATAAAGCTGTGGCCAGCGAAAGGATTGCCGCCAGCCCGATACCCATTATGGCATATTGGCGTGCATCCTTTTGTCTGCCAGCCCCGGTCTCGAAGCCGACGAGGATGGTAAGGCTGATGCAAATACTGAGCGGAATCATATAGAGTGTTGTTGCAAAATTGATTGCTGCCTGATGCGCGGCAATTGTTACGGTGTCAAATCGGCTCATTAACAAGGTTACAGCGGAAAAGACAGCCGTTTCGAAAAAAATCGAGAAACCGATGGGTACTCCGATTTTGAGCAAATCTTTAATGCTGTTTAACGATATGAAGTAGAAATTACGGAATAATCTGAGATTTACAAATGCCTGAGAACGATATATGAACAGTAGAGCAACGGCAAATATAACCCAATAGGTAATGGCTGAAGCTACGCCTGCACCAACACCCCCGAGACGAGGAAATCCGAAGTTCCCGAAGATGAGCAAATAGTTCAAACCTACATTTACAGGCAAAGCTATTAGTGTAATACACATGGATACGCGTGTTTGTCCTAAAGCGTCTATACAGCTACGAAGTACCGTATATCCAAACAGGGGGATAATTCCGAACGAAATAGCACTGAGGAAGCGGAAAGCAACATCTCTTACACCAGGCTCCAAGTTCATAAAATTAAGAATAGGTGACAAGGCAAAGCTGCCAATAAGCAAGACGATGACCGAAACAATCAGTGACAGCCAAATACCTTGTGTGACTTGAAAGGCAACATCCTTATCCTTTTTGCTCCCGATGAGCTGTGAAACAATAGGTGTGATCCCCATAAGAATACCGCTGAGACCGGTTTGGATTGGAATCCAAAGACTAGTTCCTATCGCAACTCCTGCCAGATCGACGGTTCCGAATTTACCGGACATATTAGTATCAAAGAAGGTGATCGCGGATAAAGCTATTTGTGTAACAAGGATTGGGAATAAAATATGAAAAAATTGTCCTGCCTTTTGTTTTAAAGAGGTGGTCTGTATCATAATTCTGTGCCTCATTCTTTATGATTTTTCAAGGAATAGGTTACATAGTTCAATAAG
Organism: Paenibacillus sp. FSL R10-2778; assembly: GCF_038593035.1. Classification (NCBI taxonomy): domain Bacteria; kingdom Bacillati; phylum Bacillota; class Bacilli; order Caryophanales; family Paenibacillaceae; genus Paenibacillus; species Paenibacillus sp. FSL R10-2778. The sequence goes on from NZ_CP151956.1 coordinate 2,400,475, forward strand.
TTTCCGTTAAAAGACCCGGCAGACGCCGGGTCTTTAGCATACGTATATCAGATCAGCTATAAATAATAAGGGCTGTATTCATTGTTTTTCGTAATCAACATCGGCTGTATAGCGATTATTGGCGTTCCAGAGAAGGAACTCATCCACATTCTCATCTTTTAAAGCGCGGATTTGATCTTCCACCTGTTTTTTACCATATTTCACATAATGACCACTTCCGAGCCAGCTTGCTGTAAAGTCTTGAATCCAAGGCCGAATAACGGGTTTGTAGCTGCCCAGTGGATCAAGCTTCTTATGTGTATCAACCATGGAACCTTTGATTGTAGCGTAAGGATCTAAGTCGGGCTCTTTCACGCCGAACCATCCCGTTGAATAGTGGCTTGGATAAACCATTGGACTGATAACATCCACATTCTTGGATATTTTAACAAAGTCTTGGCCGATACCCTCAGCAGGGGCAGATGCGGCATATCCAAAAATATCTACGGACACACGGACACCAAGTGGAGCTAGCTCTGCTTTGGCATATTTAACAAAATTAGATACAATTTCTACGCGTGAATCACTGGTTTTAGTGTATTTAAGGGTTTCAGCACGTTTTTCGAATCCTTCCGGAAAACGAACATAGTCGAACTGAATTTCTTTGAAGCCGAGCTTGACAGCTTCCTTGGCGATATCCACATTGTATTTCCAAACATCTTCATTATAAGGATTAACAAAGCTGTCGCCGCCTTTATTCTTCCATACAGTGCCATCAGAATTAACAAAAGACATCTGCGGGTTCTTCTTGGCAAGAATGGAATCTTTAAAAACAACAATCCGGGCGATAGGATAAACATCATGTTTCTTCAAACGTTCCATTAACTTGCTGATATCTCCAATAAAAGGCTGAGGGTTACCAAGCTTCTGAAGGTCGGCATTATCGGTCTTATACGTGATATAACCCGCATCGTCCTTAATGTCTATAACCATTGAGTTAAGTTCGGTTTGGTCAAGCAATGTAAGCAGCTTTTCCATTCGTTCCCCACCAGCACTGTAGGCGGTAACATAAATGCCTTTTACTTTGGGTGCGTCTGGCTGTGGATCGGTGTGTAACATACTTTCTGAGTTTGTTGCTTCAGGTGAAGCGCTTGGAGCTGGAGTTGCTACATTCGAATTGTTGTTTTGTTGTGCAATGATGGGGGGATTCATGGCGGACTTCAAAGCGATCGCCACTTCAGCGTCATGTTGGTTCTGTTGTACGCCTACGCTTCCCAAGGCCATCATCAGTAGAGCCCAGGTGATGTTCATTCGTTTTTCTCTCCCTTTATGTACTTTCCCCTAAATTATATAGGAACGGTTGCTCCCAAAAAGAACAGTGTTGTAACAATATTAGCTCAGATTGGGAATGAAAAACCGCCTTTGTTGTTTATAAACGAGATGTATGGATTCGAAACGGTATGAAAAAAGTAAATGCCGCCTTAAATCGGCAACAGGGCCGAACCCAAGGCGGCAACTATCAAGACTTCTCTTGCGGCTTGCTCATTGAAGATACGCAGAATTCTGATGTTCACAGATGCTGTAATGGATAATATCCATGGCATCTGCAGGTTCCAGAATACTTAGCCCGTCTCGCAGAACGATTACTGAATTTAATTCGTCCTGTTTGAGAAACGGCATCATATCAGGATACCACCTCATGACGATTGCTGACAGTTTTACCGTTTCCATTTCCACAAAAATCACCCTTTCCCTTTTCGATAGTTCTGAATTGATTCAGTGTTCATCGGAAAACGAAGTGCTTTGGAAAAAAGAGGGGTAAATCTCAATCTTTATGAAATTGTTAGGGTTCTGCGTGTGTATAATATATCATAATTCTGAGTTTGGTGCATTTTCCAATACTAGGAATTTTTATTTCCTCATTTTGTCTTTCCGGAAGGAACCCATAACACCCACTGTTTCAACAATATTTACAAAAGCTTGCGGATCTGTCGTGCGGATGATACGTTGCAGCTCTGCAAGTTCGTAGCGGGTTGTTACCGTCATTAGCATGTCCTTTTCAACGTGAGAATAAGCGCCTTCTGTTTTAATCTTTGTGACACCTCGTTGAAGGCCTATTAGATGTTGCAGTAATTCATCTGTACGGTTTGTTACAATATATACGGTTACCTTTAAGTGGCTGATATGAATCATATCCAACACTTTACCTGTTACATATATAGATACCATTGATGAAAGTGCTAAATTCCAGTTCTTGTCAAGATAAGCGGCCGCCAGGATAACTAGTCCATTTAAACTTACAACTACATTACCGACCGGGAAATCACGGTATTTAGTGATAATTGAACCCAAGATGTCAAAACCTCCGGAAGAACCTCCTGCACGAAAGGAGATACCGCAGCCAATCCCAACGAGAACTCCGCCAAATACAGAGGACAGCAGCATATCTGTAGCCACCAGATGCTCAGGAATCACCGTTAAGAACCAGGTTGTAAACACAACGGACAACATGCTCATAATAATAAATCTCCGGCCTAACTGGAACCAGCCAGCAGCCAGCAGAGGAATATTAAAGAGCAAGTATAGGAGGCTTATGTTTAATGGAGTGAAATAACCCACTAACATGGAAAGCCCAGATACACCACCACTTAGTAAACGGTGTGGAATTAAGAATAGATTAAATCCACTGGCGATCAGTGCTGCCCCTAAAAAAACAACCAAACAATTCAAAATCTGTCTTAACAAGTAAATCCACCCTTATATATATATTTAAAAAAATAAAACATGAAAGCAATGAAAAGAAAGGAACCCACTGGTATTCTCACATGTGTTTGTGATATAATGTATAGGATATTCTTGAGTAGAACGTTACAATGGTATTTTTGCATTGCATCGGATGTAAAGCTACAGTTGCTCAGGTACAACAAGGTACCTGATGATTAGGGAGGCTTTTCGTCCCAAAAGCGCTATATCATGCAGAAAATAGAGCATGATTGGACAGCCTATAAATGTGTTTACCGCTACTTAAGAATACAGACAAGCATGTGGAATGTCCACTGTATAGAAGGAGCATGAATAATTTGAAAACATTCGCAGAATTTGGCTTGGAGCCAAAAGTGCTACAAGCAATCACAGAGTTAGGATTTGAGGAGGCAACACCGATACAGGAACAGTCGATCCCATTAGCATTGACTGGGTCGGATCTGATCGGTCAAGCTCAGACTGGTACAGGTAAGACTGCTGCTTTTGGTATCCCCCTCATTTCGAAGATTAACCGTGAAGACGAAAAAATCTTGGCCCTTATTATGGCACCAACTCGTGAGTTGGCCATCCAAGTGTCAGAAGAAATTGGCAAGCTAAGCCGTTTCAAAGGTCTTCGCTCGTTGGCGATTTATGGCGGACAGGATATTGGACGTCAAATCCGTGGATTGAAAAAGAAACCACAAATCATTATTGGTACACCTGGTCGTTTGCTCGATCACATCAACCGTAAAACGATCCGTTTGGATGATGTTCAAACCGTTGTATTGGATGAAGCAGATGAAATGCTGGATATGGGCTTTATGGAAGATATTCAGACTATCTTGAAGCTCGTTCCTGTAGAACGTCAAACCATGTTGTTCTCTGCTACAATGCCACCAAACATTCAACGCCTAGCTCAACAATTTCTTAACAACCCGCAACATGTCTCCGTTATTCCGAAACAAATCAGTGCCCCACTGATTGATCAGGCTTATGTGGAAGTGCCTGAGCGTCAAAAGTTTGAAGCTCTTAGTCGTTTGATTGATATGGAATCACCTGAATTAGCTATCGTATTCGGACGTACTAAGCGCCGGGTTGATGAGCTTGCTGAAGCTTTGCAAAAACGCGGATATTCTGCTGATGGATTGCATGGTGACTTGTCACAGAACCAACGTGATGCTGTAATGCGTAAATTCCGTGATGGCAGCATTGACGTGCTGGTAGCTACTGACGTAGCGGCACGTGGTCTGGACGTATCCGGCGTAACTCACGTAATTAACTTTGACTTGCCACAAGATCCTGAAAGCTATGTACACCGTATTGGTCGTACAGGACGCGCAGGTAAAGAAGGTACGGCTTGGTCATTTGTTACTCCACGCGAAATTGATCACCTGCATTTGATCGAACGTGTTACTCGTCACCGGATTACTCGTAAACCTTTGCCAACAATGGCTGAAGCTATTGAAGGTAAACAACGCGTTACTGCTGAGCGTTTGCTTGAAGTGGTAGAAAGCGGAGAGTTGAACGAGTACAAAGGAATTTCTATTCAATTGCTTGAGCAATATGATTCCGTACAATTGTTGTCCGCAGCTATGAAGCTTCTCACTGGCGACAAGAAGGATTCTGCAATTGAATTGACTCCTGAAGATCCAATTCGTGCTAAACGTCGTGGTGGCAAAAACGATATCCGCAGTGGCCGTAAACCTAATGGTGGTTATGGCGGAAACCGTGGTACTTCCGGTGGCAGCGGTAGCGGTGGCGGATACCGTGGTAACCGTGATAATAACGGTGGCGGTAGTCGTGGTGGCTATAGCAGCGGTGGCAGCAACTACGGTAGCGGCAGTGGCGGCTATGGCGGTGGCTATAAAGGCAACCGTGATGGCGCACCAGCTCGTGACGGTGGTGCAAACCGCAGCGCAGAGCGTAAACCATACACTCGTCCAAGCAGCACGAGCACTCGTCCTGCAAAACGTGAAGATTTCGATAATTAATACTTCGTCAAGATACCAAAGAAGACGAGATGCCGCATTGCGGTTCTCGTCTTCTTTTTGCTGAAATATAAGGATGTTTGGTGAATAGTTGTGTCCTTAGTAGGGCGCGAATTTGTTTTGTGAGATATTAGTATCCGAATGTACGAGTGATGATAACGAGCAAGATAAACAATACGAGGATCGTGCCTGTAGAAGTCCAACCGCCGAAGCCAACAGGTGTAGACATGAGATAACCTCCTTTAGAATGTGGGGATTTTGGTATTTCTTATGGTTACAATCCTAATATATGGACTATAAAGGCTTTACGTATAGACGATAGTCTATAATTCAGAAAGTTGGGCTATGGAAATGAGGAGGTCAAATGAGGTATAGTTAAGATATGTAGTATGTAAGAGACAGAGGAGGAAGGGAATTGGAGTTTAAAGGAGCAATGGGCGGCTTATACCGCGTCACAGAATGGATTTCACGTATCGCAGGAAGTAATATCTTATGGGCACTATGTTCCGCCCCGTTTTTGTTTTTTGGTGTTTTAAAGATGATTATGTTAGGGACAGGCGCAGGTGGAGCGAACGAGCAAATTACATTGAACTGGGCAATGGGGATTCTAGCGCCCTTTACGGTGTTTCCAGCTTCAGCCGCTTTATTTACTGTAGTACGTAAGTGGGTAATGGGGAATACGGATGTAGGAACTTTTCGTACATTTTTTCAGGGGTATAAAGAGAACTATGTAAAAAGCATGCTCGGAGGAGTTATCTATACATTGATGTTCGTTGTTATGTACGTTGATGTAACAGTTTACATGACACAAATGCCTAACTTCAGAATTGTTGGTATTTTGATGTTGGTGCTGATGATACTTTTGTCGGTATCCATGTTTAACTTCTTTTCCATTGTGGTTCACTACCAAATGGGCTTCAAGCAAGTGATGACCAATTCTATATTGCTGACTATAGCACGCCCAATTCGTGTGTTCTCTACATTGATTGCAGCCGCGGTTCTTGTTTATATCGGTCTTAGATATCCGGCTCTGTATTTCATTTGTATTCCAACGTTGATTGCAATGGCGGCCTTCTTTAACTTCTACGCTACTTATAATAAGCTACAGCTGCAAGTAGAAAAGAAGAAACTGAAAGAGCAGGAAGAAGCAGAAGCAGCAGCATTGAACAATCGGGCGGATGAATACGACGACGATGACGATGACGATGACTACGAGGATGAAATTGATGAAAAGGACACCAAACGCATTTAACAAAATGCTGAATTAAGCGTTGGATATTTCCAGGTAATTAATTCCTGTGTAAAAATAAAGCGCATACAGGTTTACTTTTTCGTTAAAACGCAATATAATAATAACAAATCCTGCGATGTACGTTACGGTTACTCGTTGTTTTGAACCAATGATAATGTCTTGGGAGATCTACACGAAGCGCAGCTGAACCGCCCTGTCTATATGACTTGGGGAATTCAAAAACGTTTTCTGCGATCACCCACCTGCTCTAGCAGGTTCAGAAGACACTGTAGCCGGACGGCATAAGCGGGTTTTCTCTTGTTTAAGCCAAGGCGCCCTGTTTCCCGTGAATAATGGGAGCGGGCGCTTTTTTGTATGTCTGGAATAAAGGGAAAGTGAGTTATACCCTTTTGTTCCTGAGACAAGAGTGTTACACTTAGAATAATGAACTTGGGATTTGTAGAGGGGGAAGAATTTTGTCGTTAAAAAGAACCTTGGTTGGCTTATTCCGCAGTCATGATGGAACAAGCGACCGCGCCAAAGATCCGACATTAAAAACGCGTTATTACAATCTAACTAAAGACAAAGCATGGGAAGAAGTTTCATCAACTTTAAAGAAAGTTCCTGGATTTAAGGTGCTTCACGAAGTGGAGTCTGTAGGTGAGATTACTCTTGAGAAAAGAACGGCATTTGGCCGTACGCTGGACATTACGGTATCGGTGCTAAATACGACGCCTGTTCGTTGTGGTGTAGATATGTATTCTGCATCTAGAGGTTCACTTGGTGATCTCGGGGCGAATTACCGTGTAATTCAACGCTTGTATGCATCTTTGGACAAAAAATTAGGAAAATACAAAGCAGACTGATTTTTAGAGGCCCGTCAAACCCTTCTTGCTTAGGGGTAGTATGAATGCGTTTACGTAAACGGTGAGCTGCTCAGTGTGTTATCGATAAATCTTTCTATTACAAAAAAAGCGGGAGAAGGATGGACCTTCTGCCGCTTTTTTAACAGAGATAATTAAGTATTGTTGGAATAACCGCTACTGATTAAAGAATTAGAGCAGCTTCTTCACAGCAGCAATAGCGTCTTCATAGTTAGGGTGCTCGGTCATTTCACTCAAATATTCAACATATACGATCTTGTCGTTCTTATCCAGAACAAAGATGGAGCGCATATCTAAGCGGAATTCTTTAATCAGCACACCATAGGCTTGTCCGAATGAGGTTGCTTTGTGATCGGATAGAGTAATAACTCGATCGATGCCGGCAGCACCGCACCAACGAGCTTGGGCAAACGGCAGGTCCGTGCTTACAGTTAGAATTACCACATCGTCACCAAGCTCTGCGGCTTCACTGTTGAACCGGCGGGTCTGTGCGTCACATACCCCGGTATCAAGAGAAGGGACAACACTGATTAGCTTGATTTTACCGGCATAATCACTTAGAGACACGTCTTCCAGAAGATTCTTGCTCAGAACAAAATCGGGTGCAGGATCACCAGCTGTTAGCTTAGGTCCTACGAGAGTGATGGGGTTGCCTTTAAAAGTAGCTACGCCTGTTTTTTCTTGCGTCATATCCTTGTTTTCCTCCTCGAATTATAATATTGGATTCTTACTGCCACAATAAATTATAATCTTAATAGCAGGAAGATGTCCAACCGGACAAGATATATATGTAAAGGGATGGGTGTTATGATATTTATTCGATACGAAAATTGGAAAAGTTATGTCCGGTATTATCCGGTAACCTGTCTGCTCATATTGGCCAATGTGATCATGTTTATCCTGACGGTAATTAACGGAGGATCAACAAATATTCAAACGCTTATTGATTTTGGTGCTATAGTTGATGTGAGTCCGTACAAAGAGGAACTGTGGCGCTATCTGGCCGCTATTTTTTTACATAATGGGTTTTCCCATCTGTTCTTTAATTGCTTCGCTCTCCTGGTGTTTGCACCGCCTCTGGAGCGATTGCTGGGCTGGTGGCGTTATGCGCTGCTCTATGTGGCGGGAGGCTTTCTGGCAAATCTGCTTACAATTGCGATTAGTGCCCGCTCAGTAGTAGAGGTTGGTACGGTTTCGGTTGGTGCTTCTGGAGCAATCTACGCCATTTATGGTGCATTTTTATACATTGCCGTTATTCAACGGGCGATGATGGATGAGGGCTCGCGTAAGACTTTATACGGATTGCTAATGATCGGGATCATTATGTCGTTTGCTACACCGAATGTGAATTGGGTTGCACATCTCGGAGGTTTGGTTTCTGGCTTTTTCGTATATGGGCTAATTATTCGTATATTCAAAAAAAGCCTAAGACAGGGGCGATGATGGAGTGGAGCTAAGACAGCTGCAATATTTTTTAAAGGTAGCTCAAAAAGAACACGTAACAAGAGCGGCAGAAGAGCTTCATGTAGCGCAGTCTGCGGTAAGTCGTCAGATTCATCAGCTGGAGCAAGAGCTTGGGGTTGATCTATTCATGCAAAAAGGGCGCAATCTGCAGCTTACCCCTGTTGGGCAGCTCTTTTGCAAAAAGGTTGAGAGTATCCTTAAGGAGTTGGAGCATTCAGTAAATGAGGTGCATGAATTTCTGGATCCCGAGCGTGGTGAGATTCGGATTGGATTCCCGCATAGCCTTGGCACACATCTAATCCCGACTATCGTTGCAGATTTTCGTAAGTATTATCCTCATGTCAAATTTCGTTTTAAACAAGGATCTTACCCTTCTTTGATAAAAGACGTATTGTCTGGAGAAGTGGATTTAACTTTCATTTCGCCTTTTCCGGAGAATGATGAGCATGTTTCGGGGGATATTGTAATGACTGAAGAGTTGTTTGCGATTCTTCCTCAGAATCACCGGTTGGCAGGAGAATCTGAAATTCGGTTGGAACAGCTGCAAAAAGAGAAGTTTGTTCTATTCAGCCAAGGCTATTCGTTAAGACCTATCGTTTGGCAAGCTTGCTTGCAGGCGGGATTCCAACCGCAGATTGCTTTTGAAGGCGGAGAGACCGATACCATTCGTGGTTTGGTGGCCGCAGGGATGGGTGTGAGCCTGCTTCCGGAGATGGCGTTCTATCAGACGAATCCGCTTCAACCAGCCCAGGTGAAGGTTGTGGAGCCTGCGGTGACGAGAACGGTTGGCTTGATCTACCGTACAGATAGTAAATTACCGCTGGTGGCACGTTCCTTTCGGACTTTTTTAATCTCCTACTTTAAAGCTAGGCAAAATAATACCCCGGTCGGCTCTTAGCCTTCCGGGGTTTTTGTTGTTTAGAGGTATGCGATATTAGTCGCGGTTGCCTAAAAAGACGGTGATCAAGCGAAGCAATTCAAGCAAGGATACTAGAGCGGCAGCAACATAAGTTAATGCAGCGGCGTTGAGAACCTTTGCTACTCCGCGTTCTTCTTCGTTGCGGATGAAACCTTGTTCTACCATGACCTGACGAGCCCGGTTACTGGCGTTGAATTCTACAGGCAGCGTTACGAGCTGGAATGCAACAGCTGCTGAGAAGAAAATGATACCCAAGCCTATAAGATTAAAGTAACCGAAGATGAAACCTGCCATCAGCATGAAAGGCGCGATGCCTGATGCGAAATTAACTACCGGGAACATCCGGTGACGAAGTGTCAACATAGGATAACTTACTTTATGCTGAATCGCGTGGCCTACTTCGTGACAAGCGACAGAAATTGCAGAGATGGAACTTTCATAATACACAGGCTCTGATAAGCGTACAACTCTGTGGATGGGGTCATAATGGTCTGAGAGTGTGCCTCTTACAGGTTCAATCGGAACATCGTGTAAGCCATTAGCATCGAGCATACGTCTCGCGGCTTCATATCCAGTCAGGCCGTTCGAATTAGCTACCTTTGACCACTTGCTAAAGGTTCCTTTGACTCTAAACTGTGCCCACAATGAGAAAAGAAAAGCAATAATTACTAATAGGTACATAAACATAGATGCATTCCTCCACTGTATTGTAAATATGGTATTTACATTGGCGGTCCTTGCGTAAGCAATAGCCGGATCGCTTCCATGCAGGCTAATCCCTGAGGGAGCAGATTTGAAAGTACGCGACTGGCCTGTCCTGGCTTCAAACCACTAATAAGAGGTTCAAGGGCTTTTACTTCCCGTTCTAGCCGCTGCATTTGCTGCTCTAACTCAACTAATTTATCAGAGACGTCAGTTTCTGGTGTTGCCTCGTTCCATTTGCCTAGCATAGATTTGATTTCTTCCAATGAATACTTGTCATGCTTTAATTGAGTAATACGTTCTAAAGCAGCCAAGGTTTCATGGCTGTATAGCCGATAATTTTTGGTGCTTCTAGATTCCGGGGAGATTAATCCCAGTTTCGTGTAATAATCAATAGTTCGTTCACTAATGTGAGCAGCCTTAGCTAATTCTCCAATTCGATACAAAATCATATCCCCATTTAATCTCGCCTCACTAATTGAATACGACTGCCGATAAGTGGCGGTCATCTCCTAAATTGATGGTTTCTTATGCTATCTGTAATGATAACAAACTGGAAACCATACAGTCAAACGTCATACTTTCATAAAGTATATGCAGTAAAGAAGGGTTAATTCATGAACGGTGATCTGTAGTTTCTATACAATACACTCAAACTCATAGGGATATCAAATTTGAAGAATGATTGGGTTGAAAACTATAAGTTACCCCAATACATAACATTAAATGTTATGTATTTTGTGATTTTGATAAAAGAAGCGTTCAATTATCAGGTAATATAAATGAGGTTGTGCGCGTAGTTATTTTAATGAAAATGCAGCTAGAATCAGGTCTTTAGGACCTCTAGTCCATTAGTACTGTGAAAATTTCGTGTGCTCAAATAAAATAAAATAAAAACATTCCCAAAATAGTCTTGTCAATTTACCTGACTTCTGATTATAATGACATTAAGAGTTTCACGCTTTGTTAGAAAATATAACATTGGGGAGTGGGGTAAAAATGAAAAAGAAATGGTTGATGATGTTACTGGCCATGATTACACTGATGATTTATCCGGTAAGTGCTTTTGCAGCGGACGGTCCGACGAACGTAGACTTACAAGTCGGATTGGACACAGCGTTTACCTTCCTGGCATTCATTTTAGTATTCTTTATGCAAGCAGGGTTTGCAATGCTCGAAGCGGGTTCGGTTCGGATGAAGAATGCAGGGCACGTAGCAGGTAAGACAGTACTTACCCTGGCTATCGCAAGTCTTTGCTTCTGGGCTATCGGCTTTGGACTTGGTTTCGGTAACGGCAATGGCTTCTTCGGTACTACAGGCTTCTTGTACGGAGGAGATTCAACCGCAGCTTCTTTTGAATCACTTGCATTTTCTGATGTTACTTTAAATGTTAAATTCTTATTCCAAATGGCCTTTGCAGCAGTTTCCTTGGCTATCGTATCTGGTGGTATGGCAGAACGTGCGAAGCTAAGTGTGTATATCATTTTCGGAATTTTGTTCTCCGTCGTAATTTATCCAGTTGTAGCACACTGGGTATGGGGCGGTGGCTGGTTGGCTGAGCTGGGTATGCAAGATTATGCAGGTTCCACGGTTGTCCATCTTACAGGTGCAACGGCAGCAGTGGTAGCAACCATATTGCTTAAGCCTCGGCTTGGTAAGTTTAATAAAGAAGGTAAACCCGTGATCATTCCAGGTCATAACCAAGTATTTACTGTACTCGGTGTTATTATCCTCTGGTTTGGTTGGTTCGGATTCAATCCAGGTAGTGCTTTGTCCCCAATGGGCGGTTTCTTCGGTCACGTAGCCCTAACAACGAACATCGCAGCAGCAGCAGGTGGTTTGGCAGCATTGATTGCTTCTTGGTTGTACTTTGGTAAATCTGATATTCCAGCAATGCTGAATGGTGTTCTGGCTGCATTAGTTGCAATCACAGGAGCGTGTGCTTTCGTTGATCCATGGGCAGCAATCATTATTGGTTTTGTAGCTGGCGCTTTTACATTCATGACTTCCCAATGGCTGGAACGTGCAGGGCTTGATGATCCAATCTATGCTTTCTCGGTGCATGGTATTGCGGGGATGTGGGGTGCAGTTTCAACGGGACTGTTCGCTGTACCTGAGCTTATCACTAAAGGCGGCTTGGTAGGTGAAGCTGGGTTGTTCTACGGTGGCGGTTTCCATCAACTAGGCGTTCAAGTGCTTGGTGTGGTTGGAACATTTGTTTTCGTAGCCGTTCTTTCTTTCATCATCTTGTATGTAATGAAGGTAACTATCGGACTTCGTGTTACAGAAGAAGAAGAATTGATGGGCCTGGATATCAGTGAACATGGTACTTACGGATACCCTGAGCAAATGAAATTGATCGCAGATTCGGAATCCAAAACCCTTAAACAATAACATTTCAACTCGGACAGGGAGGCGGACCGTGTGGCATCGATGGAGTTAACAGATGAGTATAATGAAGAAAGCTTTAGGACCATCGTATTGGCCGGTTCGTCAGAGGAGCTTAGGGAGAGGCGTGTTGCCTGTCAAAAAGTACTTCTCGAACAGTTGAATGTTATTCCTATAGAGGAATGGATGTTCCGTGTGAATACTATGCATGATCTTATTGCCCAAACCGCAGTACTCATATGTGAGGCGCAGATGAAAGAGGCGGGCTATGGCCCGCCTCCCTGTGCTTATTCCTTTATTGTGTTTGGCAGCAGTGGGAGGCAGGAGGCAACGCTTTGGAGCGATCAGGATAATGGCCTGATAGTCGAAGGAGAGCCTGATGGGGAAAAAAATCGCTATTTCGAATTTTTCGGAACTTTGTTATCCGATATGCTTGAAGAAGTAGGATATGAGAAATGTGCGGGGAAGGTAATGTGCTCCCAAGTCATGTGGCGTAAGACATTATCTGAATGGATAGAGCAGCTTGATAGCTGGAGAACTCAGTTGGAATGGGAGCCGATCCGGTATCTTATTATCTCTTCTGATATGCGTCATGTCGCAGGAAGCGTGAAGTTATCAGCGAAGTGGCAAGAAGCTTTCTATGAAGGCTTTGCGGAAAATGAGCAGCTGTCTAATGCTGTTCTTCGCAATACAGTACGCCACAAAGCGACTTTGAATTTACTGGGACAGGTGTTAACAGAACGGTTTGGTGATTATGCAGGCGGATTTGATGTTAAGTATGGGGTCTATATTCCGTTAGTGAACATTGTTAGACGGTTGTCATTACTACATGGCATTAGAGCTGGCTCGACATTAGAGCGGATTGAAGCGCTTGATAGGCTTGGGAAATATCAACATTTAGAGGATATCCGCAGAGCTTTCTTATTAGCAATGCGGTTGCGAGTGAACACGCCATATAGTGTTCAGGATGGATTGTTAATCAGCAGTGATTATGTAGCTGAGAGTGAATTGAAGAATAAGCAGCTGCTGTCTGAGCTGCGTGAAAGCCTGCTGCTTGTCAGACGCCTTCATCGGGCGCTGCAGCGTCAGCTCCGCTCAGCGGAAAGGTGGCGGTCATGAGGGAGCCGAACAAAAGCGGAGGATTCTGGAGTAATCTAAGACAAGGTGGAATGCCCTCGGCAATTGCTTCGATGAGAGGTGGAGAAACTGCACAACAGACTGCGCAGCAAATGGCCTTTATTAGATCTTTGATGCGAGAGAAACGGCGGCCTGAGGTGCTGCATACCCCATTGTCTGAATTAGAGACAGTGATCTTTGATCTAGAGACTACAGGCTTTTCCCATCAGCATGGGGATGAGATTATGTCTTTCGGAGCCGTCAAGGTCATTGGAGAGCAGATTAAAGAAGAGGAATGCTTTTATACACTGGTGAACTGTCAGACGGCTATTCCGGAGGATATTACAAGGCTGACTGGGATTACGGAAGAAATGACACAATCCGCTCCCTCCTTAATGGATGGCCTTCATAATTTTATGTCCTTTGTAGGTCAGAATGTGCTGGTGGCACATGCAAGCTCACATGATAAGGCTTTTCTTAATGCTGCTTTATGGAAAACCTCTAAAGTTCAGCTAACACACCGTGTGCTGGACACGATGATGTTAGCGCGATGGCTTGAGCCACAGCGAAGTAATTATTCGCTGGATGAGCTGCTATATGTGCATGAAATTCCGATTCATGGCCGTCATCATGCATTGGAAGACGCAAAGATGACAGCACAGCTGTGGGTGATCTACCTGCGGGAAATTTCGGAGCGCGGCCAAGTGGATACCTTGGGTGATCTTTATGCTTATTTAAGTAGAACGTGAAGCGGGGCTTGAGATAAACCGCGGAACAAATTACCGCCGCGGTCATCAGGCAAACGCTCAATATAAAATCCGTTCAGAATGGGATTGCCGCTATCTTTGGTGTTGGGAGAACCTATAAGATAAAGCGCAAACTCAGCTCCTAGTGCTGTTAGTCCTTTATAATCGGCAACTGAAGGGATAGGTGCTGAATGTGGGTGGGAATGAAATAGACCGATGATAGTTGGTTCATTGTACAGTACATTAATCCACTCTTCAGGGTGGGGAGTAAAAGTGTGCAGCGGGTCTGGCGCTACGTTGCGCAAGGGTACGTAAGTATCTATGAGCATGCCACCCGCTGCGGCAGCACCCAGCAGGACTCCGCATGCTTCATGCGGATAACAGGACAGCAGGTGCTTCCCCAGTGCTTGCTGTACGGAATATTTCAGTCTAATAGGCTGGACATTTCCCTGGAATGCTGCCATTTGTTCACCCCTCTCTCTTCATTAGGGTTTCGTCGCAGACGAAACCCTCTTTTTTATTATAAAAGTATATATTATTGTGTAAAAAATGGATGGTTTGAAATTTAACCTATTGAGGGTACAATAGTAGAAAACTATTCCAATCGTAAAGGAACAGATGACTATGAAAGCAAGTAATAAATTAAATATAACAGTATTACTCATAGTTGTATGTGTTGCTGTGTTTGCGGTGTGGTATAATCGTGAGCCAAAAGCAGAAGCTGTGCTTGCGCAGCAAAATGAGCTGCCGATGAAGAGTGGACCTAAGGCTGGACTGCGTGCACCTTCGTTTTCACTTCAGGGAACAGATGGGACTACCTATGTAGTTGATGGCCCCAGAGATAAAGCGGTAATCCTTAATTTCTGGGCTTCATGGTGTTATCCCTGCCAGCAGGAAGCTCCTGAACTTAATACCATGGCCACTAAGTATAAGGATGTTCTAGATATTTACGGTATTAATGTGAGCAGTCAGGATTATAAACCCAATGCTGAACGTTTTATCAAGAAATACGGTCTTGTGTTTCCGGTTATGTTTGATGTAAAAGATGAGGTGTACAGCAAATATAATGGAGCTGTTTTTCCCACCAATGTGCTTATTGATAAGAATGGAGTGATCTCTGAGATTATTTTAGGTATTCTTAGCCCTGAAGAGTTGGAGGAGAAAATAATCAAGCTTACCGAATCATGAAGCAGGCTGTCCCATGTGGAGACAGATCTGCTTTTTTCTCCAAACAGCAAAAATCTATAGATCAGCGATTCTTCTTTTTGGAGGATCGCTGATCTGCGTTTTTGGTCAGCCGCGATTTGCTTTAGTTGACCCCAAGCATTAATTTCACTATACAGTGGAGCAGAAATGGCTGGAACCCCGAAGTAAGCCTCGTTAGAACAATTGGGAAATTTCTCCCTATTATTTCGAGATCTCGGGTCATTCAACGAATAATTTAGGAAAATATCCCTCTAATCTAGCTGTTTTGGTGGGAAATAATGAAATCACCCTGATTTTTAGGGAGGAATTCCCTGTTTCTGTTCATTTATAGCGAATATCGGCTATTTTCAGGGAGTTTTTCCCTAATTATTCTACCGCACCCGCACCCGAACTCACACCCCGCGCATCCCGCACCGCACACTGCCCACCGGCCATAGTCTATGGGCTAAAGTAATAGTCCGTTATATAGCCTATTTAATAAAAAAGAAGCTGCCCTAAAAGTAGAATTCTACTTTTGGGAAGCTTCTTTTTTGTCTTACAAAATTCTATAAGTGATCAATTAATGATTGACCAGGCCTCTAGGTTCACTGCTGGTCGTCTTCTCATTCTCCAAAGAGAGCTCATTGAGAAGCGCGTAGCGCATACTGTCAACAAGTGCCTCCCAGCTGGCTTCAATTACGTTACTGGAGACACCAACCGTACTCCAGGTGTCTGTGAAGTTCTTGGATTCAATCAATACCCTTACCTTCGCTGCAGTCTGATCCTGTTCATCTATTACACGGACTTTATAGTCGGATAGATGCATTTCCTTTAATTGTGGGAAATAGGTCTGTAATGCTTTACGAAGCGCGTTATCGAGTGCGTTGACTGGACCGTTACCTTCAGCAGCGGTATAAAGATTCTCACTGCCAACTTTCAGCTTCACGAACGCTTCAGATACTACTGGATGTTCTGCGGTTTTCTCAACTAACATCTTGAAGGATTCAAAGGTAAAGGTTTCATTCATCTCGCCGGTAGCTTCCCGAAGGAGTAGCTCCAGTGAGGCATCGGCACCTTCAAACTGATAGCCTTGATGTTCCATCGTTTTGATTTTCTCGATCACCCGGCGAGCCTGCTCGCTGCTTGGATCCAGATTTAAACCCATGTCCTGCGCTTTGGAAAGTACATTGCTCTGTCCGGCAAGTTCGGAGACCAGCACACGCTGCTTGTTCCCGACAAGCTCAGGAGCGATATGCTCATAGGTCCGTGAATCACGCATGATGGCGGAGACATGGATTCCACCTTTGTGTGCGAAAGCTGCATTTCCGACATAAGGCTGATTTACCGGCAGATTAACATTGGCAACTTCACTAATGTAGCGGGCAGTGTTGGTAAGCTGTGACAATGAATCGCCTGGAATACAGTGATAACCCATTTTGATCTGTAGTGTAGGAATAATAGAACATAGGTTGGCGTTGCCACACCGTTCACCGTAACCATTAATGGTACCTTGTACTTGCCGTGCTCCAGCTCCGATGGCGCTAAGTGCATTGGCAACCGCTAGCTCACAGTCATTGTGAGTGTGAATTCCGAGATTGGCTCCGGGCAATTGTTGATTTAGAGCGGTAACAATCTCATGAATTTCGTAAGGTAAGGTCCCACCGTTGGTATCGCACATTACAAGCCAATCTGCTCCGGCTTCCCGGGCTTTGGACAGAACAGCTGCTGCATATTCAGGATTATTCTTGTATCCGTCGAAGAAATGCTCGGCATCAAAAATCACTTCAAGGCCTTGGCGTTTCAAGTAGGATATGGAGTCGCCGATCATGGCGAGATTCTCCTCAAGCGTAGTCTGTAATGCAGTGTGTACATGGAAATCCCAAGATTTTCCGACGAGTGTAGCAGCAGGAACCCCTGCGTCAATCATACGTTTTAAATTGTCATCGTTTTCGGCCAAGGAATTCTTCCGCCGAGTGCTGCCGAACGCTGTAATTTTGGCGTTCAGATGAAGCTCCTTGACTCTTTTGAAAAATTCAATGTCTTTATTGTTGCTTCCCGGGATGCCACCTTCAATATAGTGCACACCCAGATCATCGAGTTTCTTGGCAATCTTCAGCTTGTCGTCAGCCGACAGACTGATGCCTTCACCTTGGGTGCCGTCGCGTAATGTAGTATCGAAGATGGAGATGGACTTAGACATGAGAGTCCTCCTTATAGGGAAATGAATTTATATATTATAGCATTTTTACGCGGGAATGTAACAAAGAACTTTACAGCCTCTTAAGTTGACCTAACCGCAGCGGAGAGTTATTCTAAATTGGACAATAGAAAACCTGAGGATAAGAAGGTAGATATTGTGCAGAATGTTGATCAGTATTATCCAACGAGTGGCAGGGTTATCCTGCATGTTGATATGAATGCTTTTTACTGCTCTGTGCATGAGGCAGAGGACCCTGACCAATATAGAGGCAAAGCTACTGCGGTTGCGGGTAGTGTTGAATTGCGGAAAGGGATCATAGTGACTTGTTCCTACGTCGCCCGCAGAATGGGGATTTCGACGGGAATGCAGGTTCAGAAGGCGCTTCGTATTTGTCCATCGCTTATCGTTATTAAACCGGACTTCCATTTATACCGCAAATATTCTAATGCTTTTATGCAGATTGCATATAGCTATACTCCGTTACTGGAAGCAGTGTCCATCGATGAATGTTACCTTGATATAACTGGCTCCAGACAATTCGGTACACCCATGGAAATAGCGGAGACGATTCAGCGCCGTATAATGGAAGAATTGGGCTTGCCATGCTCAGTGGGGATCGCTCCCAATAAGCTGCTTGCGAAGATGGCTTCCGATTTAAAAAAGCCAAACGGTATTTCAGTGCTGCGGCTGCGGGATGTGCCTAAGATTTTATGGGACAAGCCTTGTAACGAAATGTTCGGCATTGGTGGAAAAACAGCAGAAAAGCTCCGCAAACTGGGCATTTACAGTATTGGTCAATTAGCAGCGGCTGATGAAAATATGCTGGTTGAGAATTTCGGAGTTATGGGCTCATGGCTAAAGCGTGCTGGCAACGGTATTGATCATGGGATCGTTAATCCTGAGCGGGAGCAGAGTAAGTCGATTGGACACACCACAACATTGCCGCGGGATGTCATAGGTCTTGCTGAGGTACGACCGATTTTGTTGAATTTAAGTGATCAGGTAGCCCGGCGCTTGCGTAAGCAAGGACTTGTTGCCTCAGGGGTGCAGCTGACCATTCGGACACCCGATATGAAGACCATAACCCGTTCGCGTCAGCTAGAGGCTCCTTCGGAGAGTGGGGAGGATATCTACAAGTCCGTCTGCGATCTATATGTTCGTCATTGGAATGGGGAGAAGCCTGTGCGGCTGCTGGGTGTGACCCTGCAGGGCTTGATTGCTAAAGAGGATTCTGCCATTCAGCTTGATTTGTTCGATTACGAACGTCAGCCTAAGAAAGAGTCTCTTAACAAGACTATGGACATGCTACGTAATAAATTCGGTGAAAATGCAGTGTTGACCGCCGGGATGTTAAGCGATTCTCACTCTGCAAGGCTCCGCAATCATAAAGAACGTGGCACTTCGTTGCAAAAGGATAATCTTCTATCTGTCGAGTCTGATAAAGAGTAACAAGAACATTCTATGACATGTCAAAATAGATGCCGTAGAATGCGTCAGAAATGCAAACGTATTGAAAATCGATTGAAATTGTATTCTTTTTATATTAATATGAGAAAATATAAGACGCTGGTACAACAGCGCTGTATTGTTCAACGGGAGGCAGAGATAAAATGGCTAAGTACACTTGGGTCGAAAAAGACACTTGTATCGCTTGCGGTGCATGTGGCGCAACGGCTCCTGATATTTTTGATTACGATGACGAAGGTTTGGCAGAAGTTATTTATGAAAATGACGGAAACCACGGCATCACAGCGATTCCGGATGATTTGTTTGATGATCTCCAGGATTCTTGTGATGGATGCCCAACCGACTCTATTAAAATTGCGGATGAGCCTTTTAACAAAGAGGGCTAATTAGCCGGGATTTTGTAACTTCTAGCACAACATAAAGACATCTCTCGCGAACTTTTGTTCAGCTAGGGATGTCTTTTTTGCGATGTCTGACCGATATTAATGTAGGAAGGAATTATAAAATTTCGGAGGTTCCGATGAAAAATTCTCAGCACCTCAAAGCATATGTACAGATGCATCCAGACAATAAGATGGCATGGTACTTGCTGGGTAAGGAATACTATAAGAACGGTCAACAGGGGAAAGCTAACTATTGCTTCAATCAGGCTGGAGAAGTATATGAAGCTTTCGAGCATAGTAAGGTGCCTGCGGAAACGCTACGGGAATATGAGGAAGGGCTGCTTCAGGCAAGCCGCCAGCGGGACCGAAGGCAGCAAAGATTCCGCTACATTATGCTTGGGCTGATGCTTCTATTACTGGTTATGGTGCCATCGGCTGTGGCTCCGGGTCTAGATATTGCGGGAGATCAGGATACGGTCCAAGACACGGTTACTTCTGAAGTTAAAGATCCGCTTGATCAAAAAGATGTTGAGAAGGAACCCGTTCTAGAGGCACGAAAAATGATGTATACAGCGCAAGAGAGTGGAGCTTCGGCTTCGTCAGGGAAGCTGATGGCAACTATGCTAATGCGCGAGGAACCGTTTCAAGCTGCTATTTTGGGCATGGAGCGGGAAGGGAAGTGGCTGCTGTGGAAAGAGAAGCTTCCGCTTAATTCCACACTGCAGAAGAATGGGAACGGACGGTTGGTATACCAATCCTATGATCCAGCGGCATGTGCATGCGAACCGCCAGAGCAAGGGGAACTTGCGGTGGATGCAGCTAAGTGGCAGGGGGATCAAGAGGAGCTAGCTACATTATGGAGTGCAATGAGGTCTTATCAGAATCATAAAGGCAAGCTTCCGGCTTCTTTGGCGGAATTGACCAGACCTTTTCCGGAAAATTGGATTGGCGGGACGACACCAGTTATGAAACGTGAGTTCAAATCTCTTAAGGAAATAGCAACTGCTAAGGCACTGGGTACACCGGAAGTTGCGGGTGAGCCTCCAAGCTCAACTGCTGAGGCGGGAATGGGCATACCGACGGCGTTAAGCGAGAGTGGAAGTAGTGGAAAGGGCGTTCCTTTTTTTGACCAGCCGCTTAGAGTGATTGTGGATAAACAAAAACACCGCTTGGCAGTAGTCAGCGGCTCTGTTATTCTACGAAATTATGAGGTAGGGCTTGGGGGAGACAAGACTCCGGAAGGCAATTTCATCATTACAGATAAAGTGGTCAATCCAAACGGTCATGATAATGGGGAGTTCGGAAGCCGCGGACTACAACTTTCAGATAGTAATTATGCTATTCATGGCACCAATGAGCCAGAAAGTGTCGGCAAGGATGAATCCCTTGGCTGTGTTCGGATGAGTCGAGAAGATGTGGAAGAACTATTCGCTATGATTCCAAAAGGAACAAAAGTGGTGATTAGTAAAGGGGTTCTGCCTGACAAGCAGCTGCTGCCGGCGAAACGCTTCAACCCTGCTGCTCCGTATGATCAGACCAACCCCCACAAAGTATACCACTGGCTGAATTAGTTCCCGGCAACTATAAACAGAACGATGATGAGAAGAATTAGTAAAGTTAAACTTACGCCGATCCACATTAGCGCTTTACGATTAACTTCTTCTTTCTTTTGCTGCAAAGTTGGTGGTTTACGTTTAGTTGACATCCAGCATACCTTCTTTCTCTCTTAATCGCTGATTACCCCTATATTGTAATGCGTTTACAAGAAAATTACTATACTTTGGGTTAAGCTCTCTGCACACTTACAGGGTAAAATGCTTTTCTTTTGTTCAAGAAAAGGCTAAAATTAAGAAGAAACCTACAGAATCGGGTAGACACGTGGATTAGTGAAGTACCCCTTAAGGAGCGAGAACGGTGTTGTATCGTAATTTTGGTAAACCAATTTTCTTTAAGCTGGACCCTGAGAAGGCTCACCATCTCGTCATAGGTGGATTGGATAAATCATCATCAGTTCCAGGGGGAAGCGCGGCATTGCGTTTGATGTATGGCGTTCCTGAAACGGCAGATTTAGCAGTTGATCTGTTTGGAATACATTTTCCGACTCCAGTTGGACTGGCAGCAGGCTTGGATAAGAATGCCGAGGCCGTTTCTGGATTCTCTTCGATCGGATTCGGATTTATGGAAGTGGGGACGGTTACCCCTAAGGGACAACCGGGAAATGATAGCCCGCGTTTGTTCCGTCTTCCCTCTGATGAAGCTCTGATCAATCGTATGGGCTTTAATAACGAAGGGGCTGACGCTATGGCAGAGCGTCTAAAAAAATTAAAAAATCGCAGAGTTCCAATAGCAGTAAATATTGGACGGAATAAAATAACTAGTAATGAAGCGGCTCATGAAGATTATCGTCAGTGTATCCGTACGCTTTATCCGTACGGTGATTTTTTTGTGGTCAATATCAGCTCACCAAATACACCGGGGCTGCGCAGTCTCCAGCATGGCAGCGAATTAGCGTTCCTGCTGGCACAAGTAAAGGAAGAAATGGAGATTCAGCGTAAAGCCACAGGCCTGAATAAGAGCTTGTTGGTTAAGATTGCTCCAGATGTAAGTGACTCTGAGTTGGAGTATATGGTTCAATCACTGACAGAAGCTGGTATGGATGGTATTATTGCTACGAATACTACATTGAACCGGGATGGACTTAGTCATGAAAAGGCTAATGAGACAGGTGGATTAAGCGGTAAGCCACTTCGTGACCGGTCAACGGAAATCATTCGTAGGATTTATCGCCAGACTGAAGGGAAGATGCCGATCATAGGTTCAGGGGGCATATTCACCAGTCAGGATGCGTATGACAAGATAAGAGCAGGCGCAAGTCTGGTCGAAATTTATACAGCACTCATCTACGAAGGACCGGAGGTTAACCGCAGGCTGCATGCCGGATTACGGCAGCTCTTACGGCGGGACGGATTCAGTCATATCTCTGAAGCAGTGGGTGCTGATCATCACTGATTGAAGGAGTCGAAAGGACAGGAGGACGAAGGCGATGGACGGCAGGGACTGGGGAACTTTTTTGCTTCCATATGAACAGACTGTGGAAGAATTGAAAGTTAAATTCAAAACAATGCGTTCGGAGTTGAAGAAAAGAGAGGAATACACGCCGATTGAATTCGTAACTGGTCGTGTAAAGCGGCTGTCAAGCATTTTGGAGAAGGCTAAGCGCCTGAATGTGAAGATGGAGGATCTGGAGACAGGCATTGAAGATATAGCCGGGATCCGGATTATGTGCCAGTTTGTGGAGGATATCCGCAGAGTGGCCGAATATATCCGGGCTCGTAAGGATCTTGAAGTCCTGTATGAGAAGGATTACATCACCAATTATAAAGAGAGCGGGTATCGCAGCTTTCATATGATTATTAAATATCCTGTGCAGACAGCTCTGGGACAAAAAATAGTGCTCGCAGAGATCCAAATTCGTACACTAGCTATGAATTTCTGGGCAACCATAGAGCACTCTCTGAATTATAAATATCGGGAAAGCTTGCCGGATGAAATGCGAGTGCGCCTGAAAACCGCAGCTGAAGCAGCCTCCATCTTGGACAGCGAAATGTCCAGTATTCGTGATGAAATCCTGGAAGCGCAAAAGACCTTCGAGGAAAACTCGAATATGACGACTCAAATTCTCAAATCTATTCATCAATTGTATTTCTATCATTTGGTGAATGAGGCTATAGATACTCAGGCTCGATTTAACGAAATATGGCAGGCTCAGGACATGGAAGCGATGAAGGAGCTTCTGGATCATGTACGGGGACTTCTCTCCGCAGCTAAAAAGGATAGTTTGCCGGATGGCTTATGATCCGTTGTACTTGGCGTATCTAGTGTACTTTAATCGTGACCGGGATTATTTCGAATGTCACGAGGTGCTCGAAGAGCTATGGCTTGCCAAGCAACGCGACCCATTGTACAAAGCACTTCTCCAAGTAGCTGTTGGGTTGTACCATTGCCGTAATAATAATATGCGTGGTGCAACGATTATGCTAAGCGGGGCTGCTGCCAAGCTGGAAGAATATTCAGCAGTGACACTCGGCATTAATTTGGCTAAGCTAGTGGTGGAAGTGAAGGATTATGTTCGCCGCATGGAGTCGTGTGAGCAGCAGCCATTTTCTTATTATGATCTGACTATAGAAATCATTGATCAAGGTCTAGCGGATGAAGTGAACTCTGCGGCTGAGGTGATCACACCGAATAATCCTCAACGACGAGGTCCTCAAAGACCGACCTCTTCTCATCGTAAATAATGATCCTCTATAAATGAGTATTGCCAAAGGAACACCCGTAAGGGTGTTCCTTGAATCTTTAAACACCTAAATTTTAGCAGTACTATCAGGAGGACGGCATCATGGCGGCACAACTGCCCAGTTCTTTCAGCGAGCGTATGATGGACTTGCTGGGAACGGATTATAATCAATTTGCGGATTCGTACAAGGAGACCCCTAACGGAGGCGTTCGTGTTAATACCTTGAAAATTTCAGTGGAGAAATTGCAAGCTCTTTCCACTTTAGAGCTGGAACCCATTCCGTGGTGTCCAACCGGATTCTATACAGAGGATGGGGCCAGACCAGGTAAACATCCACATTATCACGCGGGATTGTATTACATTCAAGAGCCAAGCGCTATGGCACCTGTGGAACTGCTTGATGTACAGCCAGGAGATCGTGTCCTTGATTTATGCGCTGCACCTGGGGGCAAATCCACACAGATTTCTGCCAAGCTCTCAGGAGAAGGCTTGTTGGTTACCAATGATCTTCATCCAGAACGCACGAAAGCCTTAGCCAAAAATCTAGAGCTATATGGGGTGCGCAACGGTATCGTACTAAACGAAAGTCCAGATCATATTGCAGCGGCATTCCCGCTTTATTTTGACAAAATCTTGATTGATGCTCCTTGCTCAGGTGAAGGGATGTTCCGTAAAGATGAAGACATGGTGAAGCAGTGGGATTCAGGTACACCTGCCAAATATGCTGCCATGCAGCGGGATATTTTACGTTCTGCTGCAACAGCGTTGGCACCGGGAGGTACACTTGTCTATTCAACCTGTACATTTGCTACAGAAGAAAATGAAGAAATTATATCGGAGTTTATTTCTGAACATCCACAGTTTTCGGTGATTACAGTTGGAGGCACTGGCTCATTTGCTCCTGGTTTTGGAGAACTATCAGGGACAGCAAGACTATGGCCGCATAAAGTAAAAGGTGAAGGACATTTCATGGCTGTGCTGCAGCATGTGGGGCCAAAGGTATCTGCAGAGGAACGTGATCAAGCCGAAGTTAAGTTGAGTGCAGTTACACGGAATACGAATAAAAAAGGCACTGCTCATATTAAATCCGCAAACAAACCAGAAGCCAGACGAGGGAAAGAAGGTAAGTTCTCTAATAAATCTGCTGCTGGCGCTGAACGTGGCCGTCAAGGTTCAGGAGAAGAGCAAGCCTTGGCTGCATATGGAGATTTTATAAAAGACCAGCTTGGCTGGGAGCCAAAAGGGTATCCGATTTTCTTCGGTGATCATCTGTACATCTCCCCACTACCTAAGGAAAGATTAAATGGATTAAAGGCGATTCGTCCAGGATGGTATGTAGGACATGTCCGTAACGGCAGATTTATCCCAGGACATCCAATGGCTACCGCGTTACACCCTGAAGAGAGCTGCCGAAGTGTCTCACTTTCCAGTACGAGTAATGAAGCTATTTCCTATCTTAAAGGAGAGACATTGTTGATTAGTCAAGAACGTCTCTCTATTAAAATAGGAACTACCCAAAAAGGATACGTACTGGTCTGCATAGATGGTTATAGTGCAGGCTGGGGGAAGTGGCAGGACGGTGTGCTCAAGAATGAATATCCCGCAGGCTGGAGGTGGATGTAAGAATGAGCCTATCAGGGAAAACTGCAAAAAAGCAGCGTTTAGATAAAGTATTGTCCCATATGGGGGTAGGATCACGCAGCGATATTCGTAAACAAGCCAAGCAAGGTTTAATTACCGTGAATGGTGCAGTCGTCAAGGATAGTGGATTTCATGTAGACCCGTATCACGATAAAATTGTGGTTGGCGGCGAGCTTGTTACCTATCGTGAATTTATTTATCTTATGATGAATAAGCCACCGGGAGTCCTGTCGGCAACAGAGGACAAGCGGGATCGGACCGTTCTGGATCTTTTAAAGCAGGAATATGTACAGTTTGAACCTTTTCCTGTAGGAAGGTTAGATAAGGACACAGTAGGGCTGCTTCTGCTCACCAATGATGGAAAGCTTGCTCACGAGCTACTATCGCCACGCAAGCATGTCCCTAAGACGTATGAAGCTACAGTTGAGGGAGACGTAGATGCAGACGATGTAGCGGCTTTTGCGGCAGGTGTCGAGCTGGAAGATGGATATGTTACTTTACCTGCACAGCTAACTATATTGGGAAGAGAACGCGGCAGTAAAGTAATCTCACATATTTCGCTGATCATCACAGAAGGAAAGTTTCACCAGGTGAAGCGAATGTTCCAAGCTGTCGGCAAAAAAGTCACTTTTCTGAAACGAGTATCTATGGGAGAATTGAAGCTGGACGAAAGCCTGCCACTGGGAGCTAGTCGTGAACTTACGCTAGAGGAACTGGCACTCTTAAGTACAGAAGCATTAGAACAATAATATAGAGAAAAAATGGTATGTAAATTGAATTTGGAAACTTGGGATAAGGGAATGGAGTGGCGGAGGGGAAATTTGGAACTGTAAAAGCGATAGCGGCCGCCTTTGTTTCCGGATTTCAACCACTAGTAAACGGTATAAATCAAGAAATCTGGAAACAACAGCGACTGAAACTTAACTCAAATAGCCAGGTTCAATATATATAGAAAAAGAAAGACAAGGATGGTGGGAGTATGAGATACAAACTGATTGCACTAGATGTAGATGGTACACTGTTGAATGATGATCACCACTTGAGCACTGAGAATAAAGAAGCCATTGCTGAGGTTACGCGTCTTGGCGGGCAGATCGTGTTATGTACCGGCCGCAGTCCGCAGAACTCGATTCCTTTTATGGAGGAAATGGGGCTGTCTGGTTATGTGCTGGGTCATAATGGAGCTGCTACGGTTCGTGTGAAAGATCGGGAAGTGCTGCATCAATACGGTATGGATGCTCGTGGTCTTGACCCTTATATTGATTATTGTAGAAAGCATGATATTCATTATGATGTGAATACGGCTTTTGATATGTATGTAGATAATGTAGAAAACCTGACCAAAGAAGCCAATTATATGTATGAACACTTCCGTATCGTGCCGGCTACACTGCCAGCATGGGAAGATTTCCGTGAACCGGTTGTTAAGTTTACTGTATTTACACAACCAGAAATCCTTGACGAAGCTGAACGTGAATGGCGTACTTGGACCCATGAGTACAATATTTTGCGCAGTGGTGAATTTTTCGTTGACTTGATGCATCCGGAAGCCTCCAAGGGCAACGCCTTAAAGAATCTGGCTGTGAAGCTGGGAATTCCGCAAGAGGAAGTTCTTTCGATCGGTAATTATTTTAATGATATTTCTATGCTTACATACGCGGGTATGGGCGTTGCGATGGATAATTCTCCGGTTGAGGTCAAAGCGGCAGCGAATGCTGTCACGGGGTCTAACAACGAGCATGGTGTGCGAGATGCGCTGGTTAAATATTGTTTATCTTAATAATGGAAAGCATAAAGCGGACTTGAGTCCGTTCTATGCTTTTTTTGTTGTGAAGGAAATAAAAGAGATACCTAAACAGAAATGATTTTATCCATAAATAACCCGCCCTTAGGATTAACTAGAAAGGGCGGGACATAGATTAACTTCCTGCATTAAAGTTTAATTTCCTCGTTCCGGCTAGGATCGCTATATTTATAGATACCAGGGTTCAGTTCGATTTTTTCGTCGAAAGGGATATCTTTGTAGCTATCAATATTAGTTCCTGTAGATATCATGCCCTTAGGTGTAATTTCAGGCACCACTTCTTTGCCATTAATCCGTAACGTAGTTTGGTTAACGCTTTTGAAGCCAGAAGATTTGGATGTTGATTCGACAATCAAATTTTCGCCCTCAGTATAGTAAGTGAATTCAATTTTTAACCCATCGACATCAAGTGAAGTGAACTGCTTTTCTTCTTTAGGTTTGTTTATAGTGATCCAATTCTTAGTAGTATCACGTTTCTCAATGACAGCATCCTTTAATATAAGTTTCATTGGAACATCGGACCAGTCGTTATACCATTCCGGAGATTCGAATTGAAATAAATGCTGGTAGCTTTCGGAATGATCTCCTTTCAAATTCCAACCCCCAGTGATTGTTTGATCACCTATAACCAACTGAGCGGTATTATAGTGGACAATTCCTTTTTTAAGCGAATCATTTTCATCTATTAGAATTTGGATATCCAAAGGGGTAACCACTAGCTGATCTAAGGTTATGCCGGTCTTTTCTTGAAATTCAGGACTGTTATACAGTTTCTTAGTGTAAATCGCCTCACTTGCTTTTTGTCCATCTGCTTTAAAATCGAACTTCCACGTACCTGAAAATCGTTTCGCTTCTTCAATGTAACTAAAATGAAGACTAGCTTCCTTCCAATCTGATTCAGTTATATTGAAAACCTGTTCAATAAATAAATCCGATCCTTCGTTAGGCATGATGGTTGGAATTGCTTCATTCTTTTGACCACCAGTACTAACTACCAAATGTGGATTACCCCGTCCTAAGTCAGATGGTGATGCAGCGACTTTGTAACGGATAATGGTTTGATTGGAAACATATCGAACGGATTCGATTTGAATGCTTGGATATTGCTTAACTCCAGTATTGATAGTATCCCCTGCTTGATGATTAGATTGTAAGGGAATATTCCGATCACTGTAAAAAATGAGATTCCGTGCTTCAAACCTGTAGTCCTTTTTATCATCCTTTAATGTATCAGGTGTCTCATATACTCCAATGAGTTTCTGGCTTTCAGGATCGTATTCTAAATAACCGTATACCTTTGCCTTGGCACCGGATTCACTAGTCATGATGTTTTCCTCTGTAGCAAATCCAGTATATTTGGATAGATCAGATTTAGTATCAAGTGATAACAGCATTTTCATTTTTTCTCCATCAGTTACAACACCGTTCAAATTCATTGTTACTCCTGAACTGGAAGTTTGAAGATTATACTGTTGACCGATGCCGTTATTTAATGCATTGCTCACACTTCGACCACCAATTTTATCCCAATTAATCGTCATACTAGCGAATACAGGAATGGCTACAAGTAAGAGGCAAGAGAAGACAATACTGATAGGAATAACCTTTTTATTAGACCTAGGAGTATTCTGGGAGGCATGCAGATTTCTTTGACGTGTATAAGCTTCTTGTTCTATGGCAGTCCACATCAAATCATAATCCGGTCGGGGAATATGTTTATCTTTTTCAATAAAGAGACTCATTACTATTCAGCTCCTTTAGTTGGGTTCCACCCATTCTATTTAGTATTTTAAGTCCCTTGTTCAGTCTGGATTTTACAGTTCCTTCGGGTATGCTCATAACTTTAGAGATCTCGGGTACAGTCAATTCGTTTATAAAACGAAGGACTACTACCATTCTGATTTTGTCAGGAAGCTGACTGTATAACCCTTGTAATTCTTTTTTAGTTTCCTGTCGATCCAAACGTTTTTCTACAGGGTTTGATTCCTCAAACCTGGATAGTAAATAATTACGTACTTCTTTCATCCACCCCGTCTTACGCCTTTTGATCACACTGTTGCACTCATTCGAAGCAATTCGTAAAATCCAAGCTTTCAAGTTTCTTACCTTCGACTTATCCGCTAAGATAACTTTTACAAATACCTCTTGGGAAATATCCTCCGCATCTGCCTGATTTTTCATTAAGTAGTAACAAAAATAATATACTTGTTCTTTATAGAGCTCGAAAATTTCCCGGTCACTCATTTTGCTGCACCCCCTGTCTTTACTGTTCTCATTAATAAGACTTATAAGCGTATGTAATCGTTCATTTTTCATTTTGATTGTAGTATTTCTTCTGAGTATCATAGCGAATTCGAATGGAAGATAAGTCGTTTACAGGTAATTATAACCATGATAAAATTAGCGGTGGGACATGCGTCCGTAATCTATTAAAACTAATTGAATGTCCGCGTTAAAGGTAAAATCATCGAAAGATGATGACACAAAGCCATGGGTCTAAAACCTTTCGACAGAAGGAAATGATCGCCAGGCCGCCATAGGGATGTCTTATGAAGCATAAAGGATAGCTCTAAGAATATGTAGTCTATTTTGAGCTCTTTTATTATTTCGACCTATACGGCGTTACATTATCGCAAGGGGCCGAAAGGGGAAGTACATGAACAGTTTTTTCAAAACAATAGGTACTAGTTTGGCAGTAGGTGCTTTATTGCTGTCCGGAACGATCGGATGGATGTCTAATCCAGGAGTAGTGTCAGCAGCTACCTCAACAGTAGTAACCGCGGATCAGATGATCAGCAAAGTAACGGCAGCCTCCAAAGCAATAAAGAATTTCCATCTGGATGTGACCAAAAAACAGGATATTCAAAGCGGCGGGGTGCGTATCAGCAACACCAACACTCTGAAGCTGGATATCAACCGTCTGCCGAATTTTGCCGCAGCAGGCACTGTCGCTAGTAGTCTTTTAGAAACATCGTACAGTCTATATGCCAATGACAAGGAGTTTTACTATCTTGTAGACGGAAGTGAACTGATCGATGAATCTGAAGATGAAGGTTACGACGATGACGGGGAGCCAATCGATCCTGATGCACAATATTGGCTTGGACTGGAGAAAACGGAATGGGATGCCTTTTACTCTAAAGGCCAATACGATCCTGTTTCCATGCTTGATTCGGTCAAAAGTTATAAAAAATCCATGAAAGTCAGCACTGCTGGCGCACAAACAGTCTTACAATTCACGGTAACCGATCCGACAGCAGCTAAGGGGATAATCAAACTCTATGACCAGGAGAACCTCTGGGATGGAGAGACAGTTCAACCCAAAAGCGTAACGTGGAAATTATTCGTCAATACTAAGACCTGGCAAACGGAAAAGCTGACAGTCGATCTGAGTTATGTGCTGGTAAGTGATGGAGCCAAAGATACATACACCACGAAAATCGAAGCTAAATATTCCAAAAATAATAAAGGTGCAGCCATTGTAAAACCGGCCGAACTAGAATAATAAGGACGATTCATAACGAGCGAAAAGCGCTGTTCAGCGGAACAGCGCTTTTTGTTGTATCCAACAGCAGTTCTTTATTAGTTGACAAGAATAAATCATTGCTGTAATTTATATGTATGCGCATGTATATAATAATTTATCTAAATATAATTTAATGAAAGTTGGGAAAAAGATGATAGCACTAGACACAGCATTAACTTTTCGCAGAGGGCTGACATTAAAAAACCGAGTGGTTATGGCTCCAATGACCACTCGAATGAGCTTTTATGACGGTGTAGTAACACAAGATGAATTGAAATACTATTCGCTAAGAACGGGCGAAGTAGGTGCGGTCATCACTGCGGCAGCAAATGTACAAGAGGGTGGAAAAGGATGGGAAGGTGAACTTAGTGTTTCCTCCGATGAATTTATTCCTAGCCTCAGCCGATTAGCATCTACTATTAAACGAAATGGAACAAAGGCTATTTTACAGCTATTCCATGCAGGAAGAATGACAGATTCAAAAATATTGCGTGGCGTACAACCCGTCTCCTCCAGCGCCATTGCTGCCGAACGCCCGAATGCAGAAATTCCAAGAGCATTAACAGAAGATGAAATTTTCGGTGTAATTGAGGATTTTAAAAAAGCGACTCAACGTGCTATTCAAGCTGGATTTGACGGGGTAGAAATTCATGGAGCAAACACATATTTAATCCAACAATTCTTCTCTCCACACTCCAACCGTCGTGAAGATCAATGGGGCGGAAGCTTAGAAAAAAGATTTAATTTCATTAACCAATTAGTGGATGCAGTTATTGCTGTTGTTGACAATTCAAAGGTTAAGGATTTTATTGTCGGTTATCGTTTTTCTCCAGAAGAATATGAAGAGCCTGGAATTAAAATCACCGATACCTTTTATCTCATTGATAAATTAGCTGATAAAAAGCTGGATTATCTGCATATTTCATTAGGGGACTTCAAGAAAGTATCTGCATCAGAAGATTTTAAAGAAAAATCAATCCTGCAATATGTGCATGAGAAAATCAAAGGCCGTATACCTTTAATTGGGGTAGGAGATATCCGTACCAAACAGGACGCAGAGGACACGTTGACAAATGCTGAATTAGTAGCAGTAGGACGCTCTCTTATCATTGATCCTCATTGGACAAGTAAAGTACTGGAGGGTAAAGAAGATCTCATCAGAAGAGTACTTGCTGATCAAGATAGAGAAGAACTTGTAGTAGAGAATGGTATTCTAGAATTCCTTAAATTAATGATGCCTGATCGTTTACGCTAAACCCAAACACAGTTTTGAGGTCTAAATCTATAACGTTCCGCGGTAAATTCCGCGGAACGTTATTTTTCTGTAACGACTCTATTCCCTCTTTAAGATTGTTGTCGTATGTTTCAACATTCGATTCATGAGATTTCGCCGTTCTGTTTTTATGTCGGTGTCGCTTCTCTTTAATGCGTCGCGGATGGGGATGATCTCTGTAATTTTCCTGCCGCTTTTTATTCTTCGATCTACACAAGTCGGGATGTAACCTACGTTAGTTATACTCGTGTGTCCTTTTTCATCCTTCTTTATTTTAAGCGTAAGAATGATACCGCTTTGTGTATAAGGAATATTCATTAGTTTAGTCGAAACAAAATTCCCCAATGAGTAAATAACGAATTGTTTTTTTCCACGAAGCGCTAACGGTTGAAGAACATGTGGGTGAGACCCCAGTATGATGTCGGCGCCATTTTTAAAGAAGAGATTGACCAGCTCTTTTTGCCTCTTGTTTGGAGTGTAACGATATTCGCTTCCGAAATGCAGATAAAGCAAGACTAGATCGACTTTCTTTTTTAAATCTCGAATCTCCCGAATAATCTTGGGCGTAGATATCCGGTTAACCAGCCATGGCTTACTCACTGGTACAGGAATTCGGTTGGTTCCTGCTGTGTAGGAGAGGATGCCAATCGTAATTCCTTTGACGTTTTTAATAAGCGTTCTCTTGGATTCTTCTAATGATTTAGCTGTTCCCGTGTGGTCGATTCCATTACGGTCCAGAACTCGTAACGTCCGAACCAGACCCGGGGCACCATAATCCATGCAATGATTGTTGGCCGTTACTAATACGTCGAATCCGGCTTCCTTAAGTGCAGGGGCCAGTTCGTCTGGACATTTGAATATCGGACCGCCTGATCGGGGACTTTTCCGGCATTCGGGGCCGCTTCCAGCAAAGGTGGTTTCGAGATTGCCAATCGTCAAATCAGCCTGTTTCAGATAAGGAGCTACTTTTGCAAACAGGGGGTTGAACGAATAGGTTCCGTCAGGCTGTTTAGCATCCGAAATAATATAACGTTTGACCATTAGATCTCCCACAGCAGCTATTTGTATTTCAGTCATGGATATCCACCTTTTTATTATTTTCATTAGGATATGGCATAAAGTTGTTATGGGTTATTCTTTCTTTAAGGCAAAGTGCAAACATTTGTGTGGCTTTTTATTTAAAATGTGACTCAACGCATAATCACTTTATTTAGATCGTCTAAATTTAAGGTATTCATTTTTTTCAAACTTTTATAATTTGATTCAAATCCTCTTTTTTGTTTGGCAGCCATAATAAAATAAGGTTGTTGATAAACATTATCAATCAAACATTGGAGGTTAAAGAAATGAGTACACAATTCAAAAAAATCGCCGAGGATACTTACTGGATAGGCAAAATCGATAACCGCCAGGTTCCATTTCACCGCCTGATTCTGGCAAAAGGAACTACCTATAATTCTTATTTATTAAAAACAGGTAAGCCAACTGTCATTGATACCGTAGATATGGAATTCGGACGTGAATATGCCGAGTGTCTGGGTGAAATGATTGATCTTCTAGATATCCATTACATTGTAATTAATCATACAGAGCCTGATCACTCTGGTGGACTGGCAGCTCTCGCTGCCAAGGCTGCAAATGCCACGATCGTATGCACCGAGATTGCTGTTCCCGAATTGCAGGAAATGTACAAGCTTCATAGCCGGAACTTCCTGGTGGTTAAAGACGGAGATAAGCTGGATATTGGCGGGAAAACGCTGCTGTTTAAAGAAACACCGTATCTCCATACCGCAGAAACGATGATCACCTATTGTATCGAAGATCAAATCTTATTTCCTTGTGATATTTTCAGCACGCATGTTGCGGTGGAGAATCTATTCAGCGATGAAGCCGGGTTTGATATTACGGAAGATTTCGAGGGCTATTACGCAGCAATTATTCATCCTCACAGAAGATATGTAAGAACCCTGCTAGAGGCTGTTAAGGATCTTGAGATCCGGATGATCGCTCCTTCCCATGGATTTGTGATCCGGAAGGACATACGTAAATATATCGGGATGTACGCCACATTGAGCCGTGAAACAACGCAAGGAAAAAAGGCAACCATCGTATATACCACCATCAAAAACAGTACCAAGAAGATGGCCAAAATCATACAGGATTGCTTGCAGGAAAATAATATAGAGACAGAGGTCTGGGATGCAGATAAAAGTAGTGCCACTGATATTCTGAACAGTATAACGTCAGCGGACGCGGTCTTTATTGGCAGCTCCACTAAATACGCGGACATGATTGGGAACCTGGAGAACATTCTGAAAGAATTGCACAATATGAATCTGGAAGGTAAACTTGCTGCAGCCTTTGGCTCCTACGGCTGGAGTGGTGAAGCCATTGAAGTCATTCAGGATTATCTGAATGGAACAAACATGACGGTGCAAAGCACATCTGAGGTTATTAAAACCACGGGGATGACACATGTAGAGTTCCCTGTACGAATCAGATTTTCCCCGAAAGAGCCTGAGAAAGTTCAAAAAATTAAAAATGCGGCTGAATTTGTTTCGGATTTGCTGCTGAGTTCATTTTAGGGAGGAGGAACATAGGATGACAAAACATTACGTTATTGTTGGCGGAGGAGTAGCCGCCGTCCATGCCGCCAAAGCCATCCGTGATCAAGACGCAGAATCGGAAATTTCGATCCTCGGGGAGGAAAGTCTACTGCCCTATAACCGGATTAAGCTGACCAAAGGGCTGTTTACCGACCTGCACAGTGAGAAGGTGCTGATTAAAAAGGAAAAATGGTACCGCGATAACCGTATCTCCGTAAAAACCTCGACCCGAATCCGTTCTGTCCACCCGGACCGGCAAATAGTTGTGACAGAAGATGGGCAGAGTGTTTCTTATCATAAGCTTTTATTGTGTATGGGAGCGAAGAATCGTGCACTCTCCCTTGAGGGCTTCGCCCTGAACAATGTTCATACCCTCCGGGATATGAACGACGCGGACAGATTGAAAGAAAACCTGCAGGATGGCAGCTATGTAGCCGTAATCGGTGGGGGAGTGCAGGGAATCGAAACCGCTTGGGCGCTGCATGAAGCTGGATATCAGGTAACGGTGATCGAAGCTTTTCACCGGTTGATGGGCAGACAGCTTGATGAGAAATCCTCACAGCTCCTTAAAGAGAACCTTGAACAAGCAGGTGTGAAGGTTATTCTTCGAGCTGATGTAGCGTCTATAACAGGAACTGAGTATGTTACCGGAATTACGCTGCACGACCAATCTCATTTTTCCTGTGACCATGTAGTCTACTCTATTGGTATTGTACCGAATACGGAACTGGTAAGTGGCTCGAATATTCAAGTCCGGCAGGGCATTATCGTAAATGAACAAATGCAAACAAATGATCCGCATGTGTATGCAGCCGGAGATGTGGCTGAAATTAACGGGCATGTGGAAGGACTGTGGGGCGGAGCGATTGAGCAGGGCCGGATTGCCGGCAGTAATATGGTTGCCAATCTGACTGCGTATCGTAGAGCTGTTCCGGTTACCTTGTTTACCGCCTTTGGTATCTCTTTATTTTCGATAGGCAACGTGGATGAACAGTATTGCGATACGGCGGTAAGCGGAGATGACAATGGGGCGTATACGCGTATCTATGTGAAAGATAACACAATGATCGGTGCGATATCCTGGCAAGGTGCAGCTGCTTCTCTTGGGTATAAAACCGCTGTAGAGTTTGGCATCTCCCTTGAGGGGATCGATGTTAACGGGAGTAGCATCGAGGAGATTATGGCTGAAGTACAAACCAGGTTGAACTAAACTATTAACTTTTTAGGAGATGATAAAGATGAAAAAATACATTTGTCTACCCTGTGGTTATATCTATGATCCGGCATTAGGCGATCCCGATGAGGATGTTGTTGCAGGCACTGCATTTGAAGATTTGCCTGAAGATTGGGTCTGTCCGGTATGCGGTGAAGATACCAGTCATTTTGCGCCGGTTGAAGATAAAAAAACTTCTGTATCCTAAAGGAAAGTAGGAGTTGTACAAAAAAATGAACAACAGGGGGGACAGTTATGAAGGAGTATTCTTGCCAATACGCTGCTGAACCTTGTACCCGCAAGGTGCCTATTTTTGCTGCGTTAAGCGATGACGATCTCTCCCGGATCAGCGCTATGATCAAGCATCGTAAGTTTACTAAAGGTCAACCTTTAATTCTGGAAGGGGCGCCGTCAGATACGCTGTACATTATTCAGCGAGGGCATGTTAAATTATCCAAAACAACTCCTGAGGGCAAGGAACAAATTTTGCACATCTTGACGAATGGAGACTTTTTCGGAGAACTGAGCATTTTTAACAGCGATGAGCTGAGTAACTTCAGTACTTATGCTCTGAAAGACACTAACATTTGCATGCTGACTCGAACGGATATGGAGCAGCTGATGAGGGATAATCCGGATATTTCGCTCAGACTACTGAAGAGTGTGACCAAAAGACTAGCCCATACGGAAAATCTGGCGCAAAGCCTGGCGACCAAAGATCCCGAAATACGAATTGCTTATATGATCATGGAACTCAGCGACAAATATGGTAAGCAGCGTGGCACTCATATTCATATTGACCTTCCGTTGTCTCGTGAAGAGCTGGCCAGTTATGTTGGGGTCACCCGCGAAACTATTAGCAGAAAATTCTCAAGGTTTGAAGATTCAGGTCTTATTGAGCTAATCGGAAACAAGCAAATGCTCATTATAGATCCAGCCGGTTTGGAGAGTTATATGGGGTATTAAGAGGATTACGGTGTATTGACCGATCTGTATGACACCGTGGGTGCAGAACATACGCTATATGGGGCCAGACTCCGATACTTGTCGTTCCCAAAGGATTTCAGTATGATGAATACTATATAAACTTGTCCCTATGGGCTCGATTAATCGGAAGATGGCGAGGAAACCCAATGCAGAAAAGGAATAGCAGAAAATTTTTCCGTATCAGGCTAGAGGAAATGATTCAAACCTTGCGACATGAAATTCATTCGGGAAGTATAGCGATCGGCAGTTATCTTCCTTCAGAAAGCGACTTAGAGGTGCGCTTCGGACTTAGCAACGCTTCTGTGCGCAACGGGCTTAAGGTGCTGGTGGATGAAGGCTTAATTGAGAAAATTCCGCGTGTTGGCAATCGGGTAATTCCTCCGGTAGAGGAAGGCAGAACGACGATCAAGTTCGGATATGTGAACACCATCCCCAAGCTTGTAGAGATGCAAGAGCTACTGAATGAGTTCGGCAAACGCTATCCGCATATCGACGTTCAGCCGCTCGAGTTGTCTTCAGGAAACTACTCGACATCTTTGAAGGAATATTTGCAGTCGGAAATCATGGATGTCGTACTGATGAATAATAACAATTATCAGGATTTTTTGGAGCAAGGCTGTACGGAGCTGCTGGAGCCGATGGAGGAACAGCCGGACACGTATCGTTTTCTTACCGACCCGTTCCGGTATGGTGACCGTAATCGCGTTCGCCCCTTCATTTATTCTCCAGTCGTGCTTTGTTATAATAAACAGCACTTTAAGGAAGCCGGCGTATCACCACCAGACAGTAGCTGGACCTGGGACGATTTGTTCGCTAATGGTCGAAAGGTAGCTGAAGGTCATGACTGGTATGGTTTTTATTTTTATTTGCCTTCTCGTAACCGGTGGCCGTTGTTCCTGCTTCAGAGCGGTACGACGTTTGCGGCAGAGCAGGATGACGAAGGCAAATTCCGGTTCAGTGGCTCAAAGCTACTCGACAGTTTAGGAACCATTCGTAAGCTGATAGGCATGAAAGATGTATTTCCAGCCGTATTGTCCGAGAGCGATGCGGATGCGGAAGCCTTGTTCTTGCAAGGTAAAGTGTCCATGATTATGACGACCTATTACTTCTTGAATCAATTGCGTCAATCCGATTTGGCATTCGATATTGCTCCATTGCCGCGGCTGCAAAATGCTGATACGCTGCTGATTATAAATGGACTGGCGGTTAACAGCAAATCACAGAACAAGGATGCATCCATGCTGCTCGTTGATTTTCTCACCTCACACGAGGCGCAACTGATCATTAGGCGCAAGACGCTGAATATTGCAGCCAACCGTTTGGTGATGGATTGGGAAGGTGAGGAAGTGGGTTATCGTCCGGCCCGTTTTCAGCTTTATCGTGAGATCTTCCCTACCTATCGTCTGGTTACAGAGCTGGGTTTAAGCAACCTCCAGTTGAAAGAGATTCAACGTGATATCATGATGTTTGTTTCAGGTCTACTGGACAACGACGAGTTATGCCGCAGACTTGAGGAAATATTGAATGCGGTAAATCAGGAGACTCAGCACTCTTGAGGACTGAAAGTTTATGTGAAAATCCCGGCACAGGTTCAATTCTGAATCTGTGCTTTTTGTTATGTTGAAGTATTTGTTTGTTGCACAAGAATTGACTCATATATGACTCATAATAAACATAAAAACTTGTTGACTATGCTTTTGTTGTTATTATATGATGCAATAGAAGTCAGATATGAGTTAACGCGAACTCGATTTTATTAAGGTGGTGTAGCTGCAAAGATGGAAAAGGAAGGCGTTTATTTTCACAATGTTTCGGAGCTGGTTCATAAACCCTATCAATCTGGATTGCATCTCCAGCGTTTTCCGCAGCATGTGCGCAATGGCTTGTCAGAGAAAGGAAGAACCAAAGCTATACAATCGAACGGCTGTGAATTGCGGTTTGTCACCGAATCCAAGCATGTTAGGGTCACTGTCGGATCGAATGATAGTAACGGCCGCGTTGTGGTATGCAGAGGGGATTTTTTTCATTCTCAGCATTTTCTGCAGGCGGGTACGGTAACCACTCTGCACTTGGAGGAGCCGGAACGTTTTACAGAGGTATCAAGTAAGCGGCTGAATCAGTCTGGATTTTCCTCTAACGTATGGCGTTTGCATTTTGATCGTTTCGGAGCTGTTTTCTACGATGTGGATGCTTTTGGTTGTGAAGTACGTGCGCCTAGACCGGAAGAGGTACCGAAGCTTACGATGCTCGCCTATGGATCTTCCATCAGCCAGAGCGCGGGATCCACGCATCATTTCAATGGTTACTTACAGCAGACAGGGCGCAGACTTGGTGTGGATGTGCTAAATCTTGCGCTTAGCGGATCTTGTTATTGCGAGGACGTAGTTGCCGATCATCTGGCTGAACGTGAGGATTGGGATTTTCTGTTTCTGGAACTTGGTGTCAATATGCGTGCTGTAGTGTCTCCCGAGGAATTCAAGCGTAGAGTGTCTTACATGCTGGACCGGGTTATCAAAAATCATCCTGACAAACCTGTGTTCGTTACTACGATTTATCCGAATCGTGCAACGTATTTTCTTGATACAGGCCATCTTCTTTATGTCCAAGAGACGGTTTTTAACGAAGTGCTGCTTCGTTACTGTGAGAGCAATAAACATCCACAACTACATCTGCTGGATGGCGCATCAGTCATGCGCGATCTAACCTCGCTGACCTCCGATCTTATTCATCCTTCCGATTATGGACACACGCTAATGAGCGAGCATTTAGCCAAGCTGTTGCGGCCCATGATCGAACCCCTCCGAACTTCTAGTCATTCTACCGAAGTGTCCCCAATTTTATAATAGGGAGTTGATGGAAATGAAGCGTTGGATGCTTACCATGTTGGGAGTTTCATTATTAGCCGTCTCTATGAATGGATGTTCCTCTTCTAATAAGGGGGGAGAAGAGCAAGCGGGGGAGAGTCCAGAAAAAACCACTGCCTTCTCCATATCGTTCCGGAGCGGAAACATTTCGTATGCAGACAATCATCCGAATATCAATGATGACAAATGGGTCAAAAAGCTGGAGGAACTTACAAATACAGATCTTAACATCCGTTTGATGCAGCAGAAAAATTTTGATTCGCAAATGATTCAAATGTTCGCGATCAACGACATTCCGGATGTCGTGCAAGCAAGCTCTGGGCTGACGAACCCTCAGTTGGCAGGTTCCGTGGAGGCCGGAGTATTCATGCCCCTAAATGAATTGCTTGAGCAGTATGGGCAGGATCTTCTCAAGAAAGTCCCGAAGGAGGCATGGGAGAAGGAGACCGATGCGAAAGGTAATATCTATGCGATTCCGGAATGGCTGTCCAATCCGTCACGCCGGGCAACTTGGATTCGTGCGGATCTTTTGGAACAAACAGGGCTGCCAGAGCCTAAAACAGTAGATGACTTCCTGAATGTCATGCGTGCTTTTAAGAAGCTGGGTGTGGAGAATCCTTATATGGGCCGGGAGGACTTTGTATATTCGGATATGTTCTTCGGATCTTACGATACCTTTGCTAATTTCTTTATGAAACAAGGGGATCAAATTGTCCCGAAATTTATGAATATCGAAAATATGCAAAAGACGATCCAAACGTACAAGACAATGTTCGACGAAGGACTGATCAACAAGGAATTCGTCACAATTAATCCCACGAAATTTAAGAACGATATTCTTGCAGGCAAGGCGGGCATCTGGAACATGAATGCGAACCTGTTGATCCAATGGGATCAGCAGCTAAGAGAACAGGTGCCTACTGGTAAAATGAAGCTGATCGCCTCGCCCACAGGGCCAGACGGTAAGGGGGGACTTCGTCTTGTCGGTACGGTGCCGCGAGCGTATTTAATTAACAAGAATGCGAAAGACCCTGCCGGGATCGTCAAGTTTTTCAACTGGATGGTTAGTGACGAAGCGGAGAAGTTTTTTACCTTCGGAATTGAAGGGGAAAACTACACTGTAGAGAACGGAAATATTAACTATAACAGACCGAAAACAGCTGATGAAGTTGATGAAGAAACGTTCCGTCAAATCCTGCTGTGGTTCGTACAGGATACTACCTACAATAAAGGTGCGCTTAGTCTCACACCCGAAGGAAAAGATTTGATGAAGCTCTACGACACAGTACTTGCGAATGAGGGACGCGACGGGATTCAATTTGAACCGCAAGTAAAAGGCTATCAGAAAAACCCGGACATCACCCCAGGTGGAGATAAATTGCCACCAGTTATATTGACGCATGTGATCAATATGGTATACGGAAAAAAGCCGATTTCCGACTATCCGAAGGTGGTGGAGGAATGGCTGCAGAAAGGGGGAAGTGACGTCGTCAAGGAAGCAACAGAACGTTATAACAATAACGACGGTGTGATTTTGTCCCGACATTAATAAGCTGCATCTCACAAGAGGTTTGAACTCCATAATGCTTGTGATTACCTATACCATGTCAGGGAGGAATTTATTTGAGAAACGGACTAAATAGGAAAGCTTTTCGAGTGGGCATTAGAGTACTGTTGTCTTTGGCTTTGTTATATTCGCCTTTGAAAATGCAAGCGCTTACCGAAGTTTATGCAGACGGAATAACGGATGACTATGTTACGCTCTACGAGGAAAACTTCGATGACCCTGACAATTTTGGATCTACCGGTGGTATTGCCATTCCGGGGCCTTGGCTGCAGGAAGGCGAAGGAAACAGTATGGCTAAAACTTCGGTTTCGTCCACGGCCCCGTCCGTACCGAATCTGGTGAAAATCGATGGCAAGGATGCATTGGCGCTGCCAGTGAATTCGACGGGGTACCACAATCTTCAATTGAGTTATTATACACGGGCATCCTCCTACATCGGAGGAAGCGTCATCGTAGAATGGTCAAGTGACGGAGGGATAAATTGGACAACGTTGGAGGAATTTAAGCTGCCCCCAGGAACGCTGGAACAAAAGAACAGTGAGCCGAACCAACTCAAAGTCCAAAACTTGGGCAGCGGAGCTGACAACAACCCGAACGTCAAAATCCGGGTTCGTGTGGGGGAGCTTATGAGCGCGAATATGTATATCGATAGTGTCGCCCTCAAAGCTCAAACGATTCCCGGAATACCACCCGCAGAGACACCGGTGCCAATCCCTACACCGGCTGAACCTAAGCCGTTTGTGGTTCCTGAAGGCGTTAAGCTGTATGAAGATGTGCTGATTGGGAATGCTGGAACGCGGCCGATTTATACTTCGATTGCCGTACCCAAGATCCTGCCTCAAGCACCCGTGCCAGTGATGGTATACATTCATGGCGGAGGTTGGAATCACGGAGACCGGAAGCAAGCCCTTGCCAGTATCTGCAACTATGTAACCAAGCGAGGATATATCGGAGTATCGCTGGATTACCGCTTAACCCCGGAAGCGCCATTCCCGGCGCAAATTCAGGATGTGAAGCTTGCTATTCGTTACTTGCGCGCGCATGCGGCAGAATACCATCTGGACCCGAGCCGGATCGGTGTATGGGGTTCGTCGTCAGGGGGGCATCTGGCCTCACTGCTTGGTACGACTGGGAACATTAAGTCAGGCGAGACAATCACATTGGATACAGGACATACCGTAAATGTTCCGGATTTGGCTGGGAATGGCGGTTGGCAGCAATATTCTGATCAAGTGCAAGCCGTTGTCGATCTCTACGGTCCAGCGGATTTTACAACAAACTTCGCTAATAGCTATAAATCAGTGAAAGCGCTTTTAGGCGGGAACGACGCGTTCTCTGTGCCAGACCAGGCAAGGTTGGCCATGCCTGGCACTTATGCGTCACCGGACGATCCGCCTTTTTTCATCCGCCATGGGGATGTGGATGCAACGATCCCATACACGGACAGCATTACGTTCTCCAATCAATTGAAGGA
Source organism: Paenibacillus sp. FSL R10-2778 (assembly GCF_038593035.1). NCBI lineage: Bacteria > Bacillati > Bacillota > Bacilli > Caryophanales > Paenibacillaceae > Paenibacillus > Paenibacillus sp. FSL R10-2778. The sequence continues at coordinate 2,443,121 of NZ_CP151956.1, forward strand.
TGCAGGCGTGAAAGTGGTCGATGTAAAAATTGTACCTAAACAAGGTCACGGTTTTATAGGTGAAGCGGCTGAGCAAGCAAGCGCCGAGGCTTGGGCTTTTATGGATCAATATGTAAAGAATCGAATGGCAACAACACCTGATGATGAGGTTGTATACCGCGATCTAGCCAGTCTGGCACCGAGCGACGATGCAGTTATCGACAGCAGCAAGCCCACTGTAAACTTCAATAGCGCGACGGGCAGCAGCAATGGATTGTTCAGTATTTCTTCTGGCGCCGAGAACAAGAAATATGTGTATTTTAAATTTGATGTCTCTTTATATAGCAATCCTGCAAACAGGTACATTTTTAATGTTGCTGCCAAAAAGGGTTCATCCAATGCGGACCTCGAACTTTCGTTATTCGGCCTAAAGGATACAAATTGGACTGAATCGGAGCTGACTTGGAGCAATGCGCCTGTCACGGATCTGACCATTGCTTCGTTAAGTGGGAAATTTACCGTAACGGCAGACAAATCAGGAGCTCCACAGGTTTACAGCATCGATGTGTCCGAGTTTGTCAGAGAAAGATTGTCCGCATCGGGCGGTAATATCGCTTTTCTGCTTGGTGATGCGGCAAGCACTGGAATTTCCCTCAATGTCTATTCGAAAGAAGCTAATGGCAACAGCAACCCCCGTCCACAGCTTGTTGTTCAAGAAGCGGTTACACCTTCAAGCGACCATGAGAAACCTTCCTGGCCGGATGGAAGTTTTCTGAAAGCAGTCAATATAGGTACAGAGTTCATTCAACTTTCATGGCCGGCCGCCAGCGATAATCAAGGTATCGGCTCCTATCGCGTATACCGGGATAACACCCTGTTATCCAATGTTACCGGTGCAACGTACACAGCCGTTGGGCTTAGCCCTAGCACGGCGTACAGCTTTAAGGTTGAAGCGGTGGATCAGTCGGGCAATACATCCGTACCGCTTTCTTTTACGCGGTCAACGCTTACAGAACCCATCATTCCTTACGCGATTGCAAACGTGACAGCCAGCGACAGCGATGGCAATATCGCAACGAATACCATCGATAATAACTTGTTCACCCGTTGGTCCGCCGCAGGTAACAGCCCGTGGGTCCAATACGATTTAGGCGAACGGAAGCAGATCAGTTATTTAGGTATTGCCGTTTATAAAGGTGACACGCGTACGGCTCAATTGAGTATCGAAACTTCAAATGACGGTTTGGCTTGGACTACCATATGGACTGGTGCAAGCATGTACAGAACCATAGAGATGCAACCTTTTGATCTTCCTGACACAGAAGCCAGATATGTGCGGATCGTGGGTCTTGGAAATTCTGATGGCAGCGCGTTTACAAGTTTATCGGAGGTAAACATCTATGCGCCGTTCGCAAATGGCGATACACCTGTAGCCAGCATCCCGAACTACACGCCTAATCCCCCCCGGGAACCGATCCCATTCACAGCTCCCGGATTAACCGAACCTGAGGGTACGGTGCATCCGGTTCATTCCTCACCTACTACCACTGGGCGCATCTTGAACGTGCTGGACTATAATGCTGATCTCGCCGATAACGACACAGATGACGGTATTGCTATTCAAGCTGCCATAAACAGTGCTGAGCCCGGCGATGAGGTCTATTTGCCGTCTGGGGTTTATAATTTGAACTCAACATTGGATACTCTTATCAATTTGAAGCTCAAGTCAGGAGTAAACCTTCGCGGTGAGGATCAATCAACAACCATCCTCATGACATCTCTCAATAAGGTAAAAAACAGCGCCCTGATGAAAGTATCCGGACAGCATGATCTGTCCATATCTAATCTCACATTGACTTCTACCTGGAACGGTGTCTACACGACGGACCATAAAGTGAACAACCCGGACGCCGGTGGTCCCGACAGCATGATTATCATCGCAAATTTTGGTGAGGTTCCGTCATACAACATCACGGTTGATGGGGTTACTGTAGAGAAGTATTCACGTATGGGTGTGCGTATCGACAACAGCCGTGATATTGTCGTACGCCGCAGCACGTTCCGAAATGCGACAGATGTAGGTCCGGGCGGTGCTGGCTATGGTGTGTCGATTCAAGGCATGGCCAAACAGGATCGCAACGGGTATGAGAACGACACGGTTTGGAATGTTGTGGAGGACTCCCATTTCGAAGGCCCTTATTTGCGGCATGGGGCGCTGATCCAATTTGTTGCCCATAACAATGTCCTGCGAAACAATCAGTTTATGAATACAAAGCTGGATGCCATCGATCTGCACGGAGAACTCGAATATTTGAACGAGATATACGGCAATGTGATTATTGACATTCCCTACGGCGCGGCGATCGGACTGGGAAACACCGGGGGTACAGCACCCAGCAATCACAGTAAGTCAGGACCGCGTAACTATATCCATGACAATACGATTCGTAATACAAGAGAAGGAATCAATGTAACTATGGGCACCCCGGATACAGTCATTGAGCGAAATGTGATTGAGAATACAACGCATATAGAGAACGCCAAGGGCATTCAGATTTTGAACGGGCCAGGTACTATCATTAAGGAGAATATCATTCGCAACAACACCGCGTCGAATTATTGGGCTGTATCCCTTGAGCATGATCCCGGCGACAGCAAAGCAAATGATATCGGAGCGGGCGACCCGCAGGACGTTCAATTGATCGCAAATTCGCTGATTGGCAATACGAACGGTATTCGACTTCTTGCTGGAAAAGGGATCATCCTGCAGGGGAATCTTATTAACAGTATAAGTTGCAATTATTTCAAAAATGATCATGTAGTAGTAGAGGGTTGGCCGTCACCGATTATACCCTAAAGAAAACACAAGCTCACTCATAGAAACTCCATATTGCAAGCGCTTTATTGTAGGTAGAATGAGGTTAGATTCATTCACTATTTAAGGAAATGGAGGAAAGCCGATGCCACATATTGAGATTAGGATGTACGAAGGCCGAACGAGTGAGCAGAAGGAGGAGATAGTCACCGTATTCACGCGGGAGTTATCCCGAATTATTGAACGGGAGGAACGATTTATTACCGTCGAATTTCAAGAAATTCCCCTGGATGAGAATGCTCCGGCGAACCTGCTGAAAACAGGACCTATAGGAAACGGTTATGAAAGCTAAGGTAACTGGGGTTGACCTTATTAACTACAAAGCCGACACGAAAAGGTCCTTGCTTTTAAACATGTGGAAATTCAGAGCACTCTATGTGATTGCGATTCCCGGGATCTTGTATTTTATTATTTTCAAGTACTTGCCGTTGGCTGGTTCAGTTATTGCGTTTCAGAACTACAATATTTTTAAAGGCTTTACAGGCAGTGAATGGGTGGGACTTGAGCACTTTAGGACGATGTTCCAATACCAGGATTTCGGAAGAATCTTGAGCAATACAATTCTGCTAGGCTTGTATGATCTTATATTCGCCTTTCCGGCTCCAATATTGCTTGCGCTTCTGCTGAATGAAATTCGGCTTGTGTTTTACAAACGGTTTTTGCAAACGGTGGTTTATATGCCCCATTTCCTATCTTGGGTAATTGTCAGCGGTATCGCCTTGGGTATCCTCTCCCCAGGAACAGGGATTGTGAATCAGGCTTTACAAGCTTTCGGCTTTGAACCGATTTATTTTCTTGGTGAAAATTCATACATTCGCACGATTTTGATCAGTTCCGGTATCTGGAGGGATTCCGGGTACGGTACGATCATTTATCTGGCCGCGTTGGCAGGAATAAACCCAGATCTTTATGAGGCTGCTGAAGTAGACGGAGCCGGGCGCTGGAAACAAACCTTAGCCATTACACTGCCGTCTCTTATACCGACGATTATGATTTTGTTCCTTCTCCATATCGGGAGATTTCTTGATCTTGGCTTCGAGCGGGTATGGGTATTCCTGAACGCGCTTAATACCGGGAACGGGGAGATTCTGGACACTTATATCTATAAGGCGGGGCTGCTGTCTCAGCAATACAGCTATACAACAGCAGTGGGGCTATTCAAGTCGGTAGTTGGACTCATTCTGGTGCTCATCGGCAACATTTTGAGCAAAAAAACAACCGGTGAATCGCTGTATTAATCGCTCTTTATGGAGGTAGGGATGATGAGAGTACGCTATACTCGCGGCCAGAATCTATTTAATGTGTTCAATCTTTTGTTTCTGACCGCTCTCGCTTTGGCTATGTTTCTGCCGTTTCTGAATGTGATTGCCCAGTCCTTTAGCAGCTCTGAAGCAATTATTAATGGCAGGGTAGGCTTGCTGCCAAAGGAATTTACCGCGATCAATTATCAGTACGTTTTCAGCGATCATTCCATTTGGCGGGCGTTCGGTGTTTCCGTCTATATTACGGTACTGGGCACCGCCATTAATCTGATTGCGACAGCTTCTCTCGCTTATCCGGTGTCGCGGCCGGAATTCGTAGGACGTAAATACATCGTGATGATGGTATTGTTCACTATGGTATTCAGTGCCCCTCTTATTCCAAACTTTATCCTGATCAAAAATTTGGGGCTTATGAACTCCTTATGGGCACTTATGATTCCGGGGGCTATCAGCGCATTTAACTTTTTCGTGATGAGAAGCTTCTTTATGCAGCTGCCTCAGGAGCTGATAGATTCCTCCAGAATCGATGGGTGTGGCGAGCTGCGGATCATAGTCAATATGGTACTGCCGTTGTCCAAACCGGTAATGGCCTCATTGGGGATTTTTTACGCCGTCGGGCACTGGAATACGTACATGAGCGCTCTGTATTATATCAACAAGCCGTCATTATGGCCTCTGCAGGTGATGTTGAAGAAGCTCTTCGAGACGGACGATATCAGTATTGATCCGGCTTCCTCAGTTTATAGCTCTTTGGCCCACACCTCACCTGAGGGCATCAAAATGGCTGTTATCATTGTCGCTACTATTCCGATTATCATGATTTATCCGTTTCTTCAACGCCATTTCGTTAAAGGAATGATGGTCGGATCCGTCAAATCCTGATCTATCATAGTGTGGTAGAATAGGAACGCGTTAAGCGAGACGAATCGGAAGGTGGTATCCATGGATGAGATGTGTATTAATCGTAGACGACGAGCCCATGATTCGAAAGGGACTTTCTATCATGATCCAGCAATGCGGCGAGCATCCGTATAACATTAAGCTGGCCCAGAATGGCGAGGAGGCCATCCAGCTCATTATGGAGGAGCAGCCGGATTTTCTTTTTACAGATATCCGTATGCCCAAGGTAGACGGACTGGAGCTGTGCCGGCGGCTGTCGGAGATGGAGACGGATATTCAGACTGTTGTCATCTCGGGTTATGGGGATTTTGAATACGCCCGCCAATGCGTGTCCTATGGAGTGAAAGAATATCTCCTGAAACCCGTGAGCAAAGGGAACCTTCAAAATGTGATCGCCAAACTGGAAGCGCATAGAGAGAAGTTAGAGAGTTTTGTCTCTGTCGCTAAGCTCGATGAATGGGTCGTGCGTATGGATGATGCCATCTGGACCTTGGATAAAGAAAGGCTGTACCTTGTACTGAAGGAATGGGAAACTGACTTCCTCCAGCGTAAGATGAGCCGGATTCAGCAAAAAGAGCTTCTGGAAGAGGGCTATGCTTTACTCGTGAAGAAGCTGCTTGTCAATTCAGTTACACCCGGTAAAAGCGTGTTAGACTTGTCCGCAGCAGCTGGACCTGAGCAGTTATTTCACTGCTTCGCAGAAGCGTCAGCAGCTATATTGGAAGAGCTTCGTAGAAAGCGCAAGGGTAAAGCGAAGGATCCGATAGAGGAAGCTAAAGCATTTATTGAAAAGCATCTCGCCCAGGAAGTATCGCTGGAAGAAGTGGCGGAAGTGCTTGGGCTAAATGCCTCTTATTTCAGCCAGATGTTTAAGCACTCAACAGGAGAGACCTTTGTACATTACCGCATAAAACGCAGGATGGAGAAGGCCAAAAGATTACTTGCCGATGCAAGCTATCGGATCACCGATATTTCCTATGAAGTCGGGTATGCAGACCATCCTCATTTTACGAAGACGTTCAAAAAGTTCACCGGGCTGGCTCCTTCTGAGTACCGCAACCAGCTGGGGATCGATTGATGAGAAAGAGTCTGTCGAACAAGCTGTTTGCCTCCTTTCTGACCGTCATTCTTCTATCCTTGTCCATGGTTGGATTTATCTCTTATTTTCAGGCTTCGGCTGAGCTGGATAAGTCTTCTGAGAAGTCCATTGCTCAAGTCATCAGAAGTGCGTCTTATCAAACGGATCTGTATTTGCAAAATTATGAAAAGGCTAGCGATTCCATCCTGTCCTACAATCAAGTCAAGGAGTTCTTGGATATGGACCCGGAGGATAGCTTCTCCTACTATCAATATACGAATGACATTCAGAAGTATTTGTTTCGTTCTTTGTTTATTCTGTATCCCCAGATTAATCTGATGTACGTCATCGGTGAACACGGCAAGGCCATTAGCGATGATAACTCCTATCAGGCACATAGCCTGCAGTTTCATCCTCAGGAACGCTACCGTTTCTTAAGCGAACATACGCCGGAGAGCGGCCGCATCACCATTCTCAACACGAATGTGATGAATGAAGGGGATAAGAACATTATTACGATGGTCCGCCGAATCAGAGGGGTCTCTTCCTATCGTCCCAAAGGTATAGTCGCCATTGAATTTAAGGCTGAGGATCTGGCCCGTATATGGGAACCTCTTGATCTGGGACAGGGCGGGTCCTATTTTATCATGGACGAATTCGGCAAGCTCCTTTACCGGGCGGAAGGGAATAATAATCACCCTGGTTTATCTGCTGAGCACATTCAGAACGTATTTCAACACCCAAATGACTCTGTGGTGGAAAAAGTAGACGGGAAAGAGTATTTGTTCGTGTCGAGAAAATCCGAATATTCCAAATGGCAGCTTGTAGTATCCATACCCGTTGGTGAGCTGCGCAAGCCTATTTCTACCATTCGTACGACCACGCTGGTGGTGGGAGTTCTCACGCTTGTCGGCACACTGCTCCTTGCAGCCTGGTTCGGACGATCCATCACGAAGCCCATCCTGATTCTTAAGGAGGGCATGAGGGAGACGGAAAAAGGCAAGTGGCGCAGGCTTGAGATGAACGGCCGTCAGGATGAACTGGGGGGATTGATGCGCAGCTACAATCTCATGGTGACCCGGCTGTCCGAAATGATTGAGCGGGTATACGAAGCGGAGCTTACCACCCAGAAGGAGGCTCTGGAGCGTCATCAAGCTGAATTCCAGGCACTCCAGCTGCAGATTAATCCGCACTATCTATATAACACATTAGAGACTATCAAATGTTATGCGGTCGTTCAGGATTCGGACGAAATCACAGAAATAGTGGAGGCCATGGCATTCATGCTTCGCTACTCCATCCAAACTAATCTGGAGGAAATTACGATTGCCAATGAGCTTAATCATGTACTGAGCTACATGACGATTCTCAAGCACCGGATCGGCAGGGAGTTCGAAATTGACGTAGTGATTCCGCCGACGCTGCTACTGGCTAAGATGGTCAGGCTTACACTTCAGCCCTTGATCGAAAACATTTTTCAGCATGCGTTTCCCGAGGGAATTGAAGACAAGCACTATATTAGAATCGACGCCAGAAAAGAGGGAGATCGTTTTCTAGTTCTTGTAGAGGATAACGGCGCAGGGATGTCCCGCGAACGGCTTGATAAGCTTCGTGAGAAGCTGAATCTGAATCAGCTGGCGGATACGGAAGGAGACTCCCTCTATCATAGAGGTGGAATCGGGCTCATGAACGTGCACCGGAGAATTCAAATGGTGTTCGGTGAACAATACGGATTAAGTGTCGAAAGCGTGGAGAATGAGGGAACCCGGTTGATCTTATCCATGCCTGCGGAGTGAGGAAAAAGATGTTTTCAGAAATAATTACTATTAGGAGGAAATAGGCAATGAAAATTGATTTGACTGGTAAAATTGCGCTTGTTACAGGGTCTAATGCAGGGATAGGCCGACAAATCTTGGAGACTTTGGCTGCTTCCGGCGCCAAAGTGGCGGTAAACTATTTGTTCGGTTCTGCGGAGGAGACGGTGGACGCGATCCGTCAGGCCGGAGGAGAAGCTTATGCTTTTCAGGCAGACGCAACAAGTCCTGGTCAACTGGACAATATGGTGAAGGAAATAGAGGAGCATTTCGGCGGAACCATCGATATTCTCGTCAACAATGCAGGCGGCATGATCAATCGGGTTCCCAATACTGAAATGAACGAAGAGCATTACAACAAGGTGATGGACGTCAATTTTAAATCATGCGTGTTTGCCTGCAAAGCCGTATCCGCAGGGATGATTGCCAAGAAAAGCGGTAAAATCATCAATGTATCTTCCCTTGCGGCCCATGACGGCGGCGGACCGGGGGCTTCCATTTATGCAGCGGGCAAAGCTGCGGTATGGTCTTATACCAAGGGACTTGCCAAAGAGCTGAGTCCTTACGGGATTAATGTAAACGCTATCTCTCCCGGATTTATCGGTCAGACCGCTTTCCATGCTACCTTTACTGCGGATGCGGCAAGACAGGCAACGATTGCGAAGATTCCGCTGGGCCGGGAAGGTGCTCCACAGGATGTGAGCAATGTGGCACTCTTCCTTGCTTCAGAGCTGTCGGATTATCTGACAGGCGAAATTATTGAAATTAACGGAGGCTTGTTCATGCGATGATGAACCTTAAGGAGAAAGCAGATACTTTTTCCTGGGTTGGTCTTGAGGTGGATAAATTGAAAATGGAGCTGGATCCCTTCCGGAGAGAAGAGATTCTGCTCCCGACAGAACCTGGTGGCTGGTGGCACCAATATGTATGTCCCCAGCATCATACTGAGCTAATCTTCGATGTTATGGAGCAAGATGCGGTTGTCTTTTCTTGCCCGAAGGGCTGCAAGCTGGAAGGTGAACCCTACCGGGGAGCATGGCTGGTATACCGGCATCAGGCAATGGCGCGATACGCCCTGCAATCTGCCGTGGTATTCGCCGCAGACGGAGAAGAATTCTACAGCAGCTTAGCCCGGAAGATTCTTGTCGGTTATGCGGAGCAGTTTCCTTTGTATCCGGTTCATCCCGATGCTCAACCCTGGATGCTTAGTGGCCGTGCTTTTCATCAGGCGCTGACAGAGGCTATCTGGTCCACTACGCTTATTCGGGCCTATCTGCTGCTTGTGGATCATGGAGTAACGTTCACTGGGGAGGAAGAGGTAAAGCTGCAAGTGTTCTTCACGATGCTGGAGGAGAGTATGGAGCAATACCGCCACATCCTCATTTACGAGAAGAAGAATGCAGAGAACAACTATACCGCATGGCTGAATGCCAGTCTGGCTTGTGTATATGCCGCTAAAGGTACCAGAGAAAAGCTTGCTTCTTTGCTGGAGGGAGAAGGCGGATTCTATCATCATCTGTCCATTGGCGTGAAGCCAGATGGTTTTGAATTTGAAGGCAGCACGTACTACCATATTTTTGTATTGCGGGCTTATCTCATAGCAGCCGAGATGTACGGGCGCTTCGGGGTTGACCTCTATGATGCCAAAGGAGAACAGGGACAATCCATCCGTGGCATGTTTCAGTTGCTGGCAGAGCTTAGCGGCGATAACGGGGAGCTTCCAGCCGTGCATGATGGTCCTTATGCGCGCGTTCCTTTCGCCCGAGAAATTGCTGAAGTATTTGAAATAGGTATTGCGGTTTACAAAGACCCGAGTCTCCAGCCAATACTGGCGAATGCTTATAGATATCTATACGGGCAGGAATTAAGGACTGGTCTGGAGGCAGTGCTGTATGGAGCAGGTGAGAGTAAGGAACTTCAGACCAGTTACAGGGTGAGAGACTCTGTCCTACTGCCGGATTCCGGATTCGCCGTGCTCCGCCATCCGGGCAATCCGCTGTCCGTGCTGGCGGATTTCGGAGAGCATGGCGGATCACATGGACATTTCGACAAGCTTCATATCACGATTATGCACCGATGGGGAGAGGTTGCTCCCGAGCTGGGTATGGTTCCTTATGGATCTGTTTTGCGCAAGGAATGGTATTCCGAAACTGCGAGCCATAACACGGTCACCATCGGAGGTCGTTCCCAAGCTCCACATACCGGAAGCTGCTGTCAATTTCGCCAGGAAGGCAACGCTACGTACTTATGGATTCGTTCAGACGGCGCCTATGAAGGAGCTGTTCTAGAGCGGCATCTTGTATTGGCCGACGGTTGGCTGCTGGATTGGTTTCATGTTGAGCAAGTAACGGAGCGGAGTCAGGAAGTAGACTTATGGTTTCATCCGACGGGACATTTGCTGTTACCGTTCGACCCTCACCGTGTCCAGAAGGATTCTCCGGCAGTCCTTGGACTGAAAGCGGGTTATGGCTCAGTAGAAGTACTGTCCGCAATGAAAAATGAGACGGACTGTCCGTTAAATACGGAGTGGAATATCCGTTATGATGGAGTGAGCACCTGCAGGGAGTATGAAGTATCCACGAGTACTCTACTGGCGCCCGGCTCCACTATGTATGAAATCCGCACACCGGGTAATGCCGAAGACCCGAGTAGATTGCTACGAGGCATTATGCTTCGGCACAAAGGCCCGTCGGTTGATTTTATTACGGTTTATCGGGACGGTCACGAACCTGCTGTACTGAAGCTAGTGAGTCAGGTGGGCGAACCGCCCCAAATCCAAATAGCAACAACTGGGCAAGCAGTGGTGTATTGCCTTGACCCTAAAGCGGGACTGATTCAGGAAAAGTCCCGGAATACGGAGGAGTAGAGATGTTAGAACCTTTATTTCAACCTACCAGCGGCGTACTCGACCTGTCGTATGGGCCAGATGAACATATAGATGTTGGAGAGAATCCTCCGCGGTTTACTTGGATGCCTGCTTGTCTGGAAGAGAGCATGTATGAGCTGCAGATCTCCTCAAAAGCTGAATTTGAGTCTGAAGATACGTTGACCTACAGTAGAATTCCCTATAATTTGTTTACCCCGGATAAGCCGTTGGCGCCCGGCTCGTATTATTGGCGATACAGTCTTATCGGGGAGAATGATATCCGTTCCGAGTGGAGTAAAGTAAGAGCTTTTGTGGTGGAGGATGAATTGCCGCTAACGCCACTGCCTTCCCGTACAGAACGATATTCAGCTGCATCCGCCAACCATCCGCGGCTTTGGCTTCAAGCGGAACAGCTACCGTCTTACCGGGAAGTTGTCCGCCAAGACCCGATTTCAACTGGCTGGGAAGACTTCCTGAAGCATTCCGTTCTACCCTGGACAAAGCGCGAGCTTATTCCCGAGCCTGCACCGTATCCAGATAATAAGCGTGTCGCCACACTTTGGCGGCAGATGTATATGGACTGCCAGGAAGTCTTCTATGCTATCCGGCATCTTGCTATAGCTGGAGTTGTGTTGGAGGACGAGGCGCTTATCGCCAAAGCTAAAGAGTGGCTGCTTCATGCTGCAAGCTGGAACACAGATGGTACCACCAGCCGGGATTACAACGATGAATGCTCCTTTCGCATAGCCGGAGCGTTGGCATGGGGCTATGATTGGCTTCACGGCTCTCTGACGGAAGAAGAACGCCTTAAGGTAAGGCAGGCGCTACTGCGAAGAACCGGGCAGATCGCATTCCATGTCATCGAACGCTCCCGCATCCATCAAGTTCCTTATGACAGCCATGCGATCCGCTCTTTATCCTCTGTTCTCGTACCCTGTTGTATTTCCATGTTGGGTGAGGAGGAGAAGGCGCAGGAATGGCTTGATTATACGCTGGAGTACTTCTCCGCCATGTATACCCCATGGGGTGGCAAAGACGGCGGGTGGGCCGAAGGTCCGATGTATTGGACCACTCAGATGGCATTCGTTACGGAGGCGCTCAATCTAATTCGCAAATACATGGCAATCAATTTCTATGACCGTCCTTTCTTTCGCAAAACAGGTGACTTCCCGCTCTATTGCTTCAGTCCGGATACCATGAGGGCCAGCTTCGGCGATCAATCGTCACTGGGAGATCCGGTCAATCTCAAAACGGGCTTCAATATCCGTCAATTCGCGGGTTTAACCGGGAATGGCCAGTACCAATGGTATTTTGAGCAAACTAAGGAACTGAACCCTGACACCCAGATGATCTTCTATAACTACGGCTGGTGGGATTTCCGGTTCGATGAGATGGTTTATCGCACAGATTATCCGCAGATTTCTTCAGAGCCACCGGTGGCTGCAGAACCTTTGAAGTGGTTTCAGGATGTGGGATGGGTGGCCATGCATCATCGGATGGAGGATCCGCAGGAACATATCATGCTGTTGACCAAGAGCAGCCGTTACGGCTCTGTGAGCCATAGCCATGGGGATCAAAACGCCTTCCTGCTGCATGCCTTCGGCGAGCCCTTGGCTATTGAAAGCGGCTATTACGTTGCATTCAACAGTACGATGCATATGCAGTGGCGCAGGCAGACCCGCTCCAAGAACGCAATTCTTATTGACGGCAAAGGCCAATATGCTGGCACGGACAAGTCGAAGAACATGGCAGCCTACGGCAAGGTGTTGAAGGCGTATAGTACGCCCGGAATCAACTACACGCAAATGGATGCCACCGAAGCCTACCGCGAGAATGTACCCTATATCAAGCGGTATGTGCGGGAAATATTTTTCTTTGATAGCGCTTACTTCGTTATCACAGACAGTGTCGAGCTGGAACGTCCGGGAAAATTGGATTGGCTGTTTCATACGCTGTATCCCATGAAGCTGAAGGATCAATCTTTTAAAGTACATGGTAAAAAAGCTCAGTTGGAGGGCAGATTTGTCTATAGTTCCTCGGGAGAAATGACACTTAGCCAAAGCAATCAATTTACAGATGTAGATCCGAAAGAATGGGAAGGGCTGCCCGAGCATTGGCATTTGACTGCCTCTACTCAAGAGGCTGTAAGCCATCGGATCGTCACTCTTCTGATTCCCCAAAAAGCAGGAAGCCGGGATTACGTATCGTACTTTATGGACGATCAGGACCATGGGGTTCATGTCTACTTTACGAATCAGGGAATTACCCACCGGGTTGAGATCCCAAAAGCTTATTAGTCTTAAGATATCTTCATTTTACGTATACACCCCATTGTACAAGGAGAGGGTTATATTATGAAAAAATGGATTGGCATCTGTCTGGCTATCGTAATGGGTGCTACCGTTATTGCAGGTTGCTCGAGCAAGGACAAAGAAGAGACTGCCGGAGGCGCATCAAATACGCCGCAGAAAACTGAATTCTCGATCTCGATGCGGACGCTGGCTTTTAACTATGTTGAGAAATCACCCGACTTGAATAAGGACAAATGGGTGAAAAAGCTGGAGGAGATGACAAACACAGACTTGGATATTGTGTTGGTTCCTCATAAAGAGTTCGAGCAGAAAATGGTGCAGATGTTCGCTACTAATGATATACCGGATGTCGTTCAAGGTTCGGGCGGCGTAAATGGCAAGGAGATGGCTGGTTCTGTTGAAGCTGGTGTGTTCATGCCCTTGGATGATCTGCTGCAGCAAAACGGCCAGAACCTTTTGAAAGTAATCCCAAAGGAAGCTTGGGAGAACGTCACCTATCAAGGAAAAATTTATGCAATACCGGAGTTTCTGTCCAATCCCTCCCGCCGGGCGACTTGGATTCGCAAGGACCTGCTGGATCAAACCGGCTTGCAGGTTCCAAAAACGGTCGATGAGTACTTGACTGTGTTGCGTGCCTTCAAAAAGCTGGGGATAGAGAACCCGTACATGGGCCGTCAAGACTTCAAATATGCGGATGCTTTCTTTGGCGCTTATGATGTTTTTCCGTATCTGACTATGTTCGAGGAAGTAAACGGCCAGGTTCAGCCGAAGTTTATGGATAGCGAAAATATGATGAAGGCGTTACAAACCTACAACACCATGTATACAGAGGGTTTGATCAACAAGGAATTTGCCACCATTAACCCGACCAACTACAAAAATGCGATTCTCTCAGGCAAAGCGGGCATGTGGACGATGAATGCCAACGAGCTTCTGCAGTGGGAGCAGCAACTGAAGGCTACGACGCCATCCGCCAAGCTGGAGATTATCCCTTCGCCAGTGGGACCTGATGGAAAAGGAGGCTCCTACTTGTACGGCTCCGCCACGCGCACCTATTTTATTAAGGAAGGTACGAAGAATGCTGCGGATATTGTGAAATTTTTTGACTGGATGCTGAGCGAAGAGGCAGAAACCTTCTTTACCTTTGGGATTAAGGACGAAACCTATAAGGAAGAGAACGGCAAAATCGTATACACTTCTCCTGCGGATTCCGCCGCTATAGATGAGGAGCGCTACCGCCAGTCATTCCTCTGGATGGTGCAGGATACTACTTATAATAAGGGTGTCCTTAACATGACAGAAGAAGGCAGAAGCTTGATCAATGTATACGATACTATTCTGGCTAACGAAGGCCGTGACGGAATTCAGTTCGACCCGCGGCTAGATGCCTTGGTGAAGAATCCAGACATTGCACCTAACTCGGACACGGCTCCTCCGGTACTGCTGACGCACATGGTAAAGATGGTATATGGCAAGGAACCTATCAGCGACTGGCCGAAGGTTGTGGAAGAGTGGCTTTCTAAGGGCGGCAACGATGTCATCAAGGAAGCTACGGAAAAATATAATAACAAAGCTGGCGTCACCATGCCTCGCAGATAAACTTATTCTCCAGGGGAGTTGGAATTCAATTAAGGGCTGCCGAGAGGTAGCCTTTTTAGTTAGGGCCAGTTTACTTTAATGTAATATCCAAAGTATGGATTATATGGTAAGTTAAATGGAGACATTCTAATTCTAATGAACTATATAAAAAGAAATGGAGTGATTTCATGAAGATGCGGAATTCAAAAATTTTATATTATCTTGTCTGGATCATAGTGGGGGCGCTCTTATTACATTATGGAAACTCGCTAATTAGCCATTACACTGAAGAGGCACAAAAGAACTATCAATTAGAAAATACTGTATGGATCACGGCTATTGTTCCGTTTGTCTATGGGATCTATCTGGCGTTATTAGAAGGATTACCTAAAGCTTTTGTTGTTAATTGGCTTCTGTTGTTTATTGTGTTTCTTCCAAGTTTTCTTCTGCTTATGTATCCAACTTTAGTAATGTATTTTAACATTTCGAATATGGAGATATTCAAATTCGCAACCATACATGATGGAATAGTATTTGGTCTAGTTAGTGGAATGGCACTAGTTAAATCTCTAACGACAAACCGTTAACGAGATTACAGCATTGCTGTTACAGAATTATTGGAGCAGTATAAAATAGTTATATGTAAAATCACCCTTTCAATTATTTGGGTTTTATTGCAAGATATTTATGCATCATGTATTTTTTGAATAATAAGGGGGAGTGCGAATAATGTTATCATCCACAGAGCTTAGCAAGCTGAACGAAGTGAATTACAGGGAGGACCGTTTAGAGGTAGTTAATCATTTTTATGAGGATCTCTGTGATAAAAAAGTAGTCGATGGTTATATTTATTCTCTTAGTCGTTACGGGAAAATCTTTGCTAGTGCTGCCGGAGGTCGTTTCAGTTACGAAGAAGAAAGCACCCAGGAAATGAAAACGGATACAATTTTTCGTGTTGCTTCAATTACGAAGCTATTTACGGCGACAGCGATTTGGCAGCTTGCGGATGATGGTAAGATTTTTATGGGGCAGCCTGTGAGTTCTATTCTTCCAGAGTTTGATGCCGATCCTTTTAAGCCGATTACCATTGCACATTTACTGACTCATACCTCTGGCATCGCTCCCGATCCTGGCACTATAAGTGATACTTACTATAAAAGTGCATGGTGGTATATTTTTGAATCAGAGCTTGGAAAAGAAAACTGGATTAAAGCCGGTCTATCTAAAGGGATTCATTTTCCGGTAGGGACTCAATGGATGTATTCATCGTTTGGATACGCGATCTTGGGTGCAATTATCGAGAAAATAACGGGTGTTTTTGCAGAAAAATACATAATGGACCACATTGTAAAACCGTTAGGCATGAAAGATACCTTCTTTGATATACCAGCAGAAAAAGCTGGTAGGATCGCCATTCGTTCGGAAAGGGCTAAGGAATATCTTCAGAAGCTGCAAAACGGGGAAATTACGGATGCGGGACAAAGGTCTGAGGAAGAAATCAACGTTCCCGAAACTGGTGGTGGGTTATATTCCACAGTTGCTGATCTGCAAAAGTTCGGAATTATGCTGCTTAATCAAGGGCAATACGAAGGGAGTCATATCTTAAGCCGTATGGCGGTACAAAGAATGACCAAGCGGTTTAATTCTGAGAAAATCCCAAACTATGCATGGGGAGATGCAGGAGTGGATCGACCATACGGACTGGGACCAGACCTTCGCTATAATGTGAGTACTTCTTACTCTGAAGGCACTTTTTTTCACGAAGGGGCTGGGGCGTGTGCCTTATTCGTTGACCCGGTTGAAAAGCTGATTGCCGTTTGGTATCTTCCTTTTCACAAAGGGGTATGGGACGGTAGAGCGGTATTTGGCACTCACAATGTGATCTGGTCCGGACTCGAATAAGAAAAAGACTTTTTTTATGTGATATCTATAGATAGGCAGGATGTGACTTATGTTTGAGATGATAAAGCACCGCTTTCGCATTATGAGGGCGGTTGCTTTTGTTACTTATAAGGAATGGAGTGCGTACAGGACGCATTCGATGGTTTCTATTTTTGTAGGCCCAGTGTACTTTTTAGTGCAGTATTATATATGGAGCGCTGTTTATAGCGGGGAATCTTATATCAACGGGATGTCACTCTCCCAAATGCTTTCCTATTTTTGTGCTACGATGTTGATCAACTATTTGACGATGGATTTTGCCGATTGGAATTTACAAATGCTTATTCGCACCGGGAAATTCATTACGTTTTCGTTAAGACCGCTAAATCATATGTTCTTTGCTTTGTCTCAGAAGGCAGGGCATAGGGTACTTGGGCTTTTATTTGAATTTTTACCCTGCTTTATGATCTTTTTCTTTATTTTTCATATTGATGTCTTACCCGCAAATTTACTATACGCGATTCTTTCGATAGCTATGGCGTTTATGATGAATTTTTTCATTCATTATAGTATTGGAATGGTCGCCTTTTGGATGGTGCAATCCTCTAGTATTCGTAATTTTTTTAATCTTTGCGAAGGGATATTTTCAGGATCGCTGATTCCATTAGTATTTTTCCCAAAATCCTTACAAATGGCGTCCTTTTTCTTACCCTTTCAATATACGGCCTTTCTTCCTGCAATGGTCTATACAGGTAGCTATACTTTAGCGGATATAACCTTACCTATTCCTCAAGTGTTATTGCTGCAGCTCATAGCGGTAATTATTGCCGGAGTTGTCTGCCGGGTGCTGTATGCGGTGTCGCTTAAGCATTTTACGGGGGTGGGCGCATGAAACGTATGTATCAAATATATAAAACCTGCATGAAGGCGAATATTGCTTCTGCTATCACTTATCGTGTTAATTTTATTCTTAATAGTCTTATCATGCTCATAGGGAATGTGCTGTTTCCTCTAGTAACGGTATTCATTTATAATTCGAATGCTTCATTTGCAGGTTGGACCTTTAAAGAGGCGCTGTTGATTCAATCCGTTTTTATTCTGTCTACGGCTTGTGCCGGGATTTTTTTTAACGGAATTATGTGGAATACGATGTCTCATGTTGTAGAAGGGACTTTGGAAGTGGTATTAATTAAACCGACCTCGAGCCTTTTTCTGCTGTTGGCCAGATCTTTTGAGTTCGAAAGTATCGGGCTTTTAGGCGGAGGAGTAATCATGTTCGTATACGCACTTAGCGGAATCGATGGGATGACCATCGGCTCTTGGTTATTGTTCCTGTTGTTGTTTGGCGCAGGGCTGCTTGTTATGTTCGGCGTGGCGCTTATTGTGGCAGCGATTTCCTTCAAATGGGTAGCGAATTCCCGCTTGCCGGAGATGTTTGAGAGCATTAAGTCTTTTGGACGTTATCCAGGGACGATTTTTCCTAAAGCAGTCGTAGCCGTGAGTTCTTTTCTGTTTCCGGTTTCCATGATTGCTTACTTTCCAGCATCTACACTGATTGGCCGATGGGAACCCTATTTTTTTATAGCGATTATCCCTTGTGTGTTATTTGCTGCCTTCGGAATTTGGCTCTATACATACATGCTTCGCAGTTACAAAAGCGCCGGAGGATAAAAGATTAGTTTAGCTCTAAGAAGGAGAATTTCACTTGGACATTATTACCGTCAAGAACTTAACCAAGCAATATGAAACCTATCACCGTGGACAAGATGCAAAAAGTGTATTTAAAAGTCTGTTTCACCGTGAAAAATCGATCATTACCTCTGTAGAAGATCTTTCGTTCAGTGTTGGAAAAGGAGAAATCATTGGCATTCTGGGTCCAAACGGTGCGGGGAAATCTACGACTATTAAAATGCTGACAGGCGTCCTTTATCCTACCTCGGGCGAAATAAATGTTCTAGGGTACAACCCTCATAAGCAGAAAAATCAATATGTAAAACAAATAGGGGTATTGTTCGGACAGAAATCGCAGTTAATATGGGACATACCCCCTTTGGATAGCTTTTATATGAACAAGGAAATCTATGATATTCCTACGAACGACTTTCGTACAAGACTAGACCGATTTGTAAACATGTTTGAGATTGGCGATATTATCACTAAACCCACACGCACCCTTTCCCTGGGAGAACGAATGAAATGCGAGTTTATTATGGCGATGCTTCATTCACCACCTGTGGTTTTTTTGGATGAGCCGACGATCGGGCTGGATGTGATAGCTAAACAAAGAATCAGAGAATTCATTAAGCAAATGAATCAGGAAGGCACCACATTTATTCTGACAACACATGACTTGGAAGATGTAGAGCGTTTGGTTCAAAGAGTACTTATAATTCATCAAGGGAAAAAAGTATATGACGACAAGTTTTCTGAACTTCGACTGCATCTGGGCGCCAAAAAAGTAGTTAGGCTTTCAGCCGCCACAACTATTGGAGATATTGATCTGCCTGGGACTCTGATATCGGAAAGAATATCGGATTACGAAGTGGAGCTGCTGATCGATACCGAGCAATGTAAAATGGGCGAGTTTCTGCATATTCTTAGCGAAAAGGTAGAGATCCTTGATATATCTATTAAGGAGATTCCCATTGAAAAAATCATCAGCTCCATTTATGAGATGGATACGGGAGAGCATATTCAAGCTTGAGAACGGATCATCTGCAGATTTAGATCGAGCATGGACCATAACTTTTCAGTGATCTCTTTTGCAGAGCAAGGATTACTATGAGTAAACCACCATTCAATTACTCCGACAGTCGCCGAACTCAAAAATTGCACAGATATATCTTTACTCAGCTCATCCAGGTTAAAATTGTTTTCTAAAAATTGTACCTTAATCTGCTCATTTATCATTTCTTGTAATTGGTTTCTAAAGGAGAGTAAAGCTTTGTTTCTTAATAAAGTCTTATAAAAGAGAGCATTCTCCTCCAATTGTTCCAGCGTGCGGAGCAATGACGCCTTCGAGGGATTAGGTTCGGTTTCATCCTCCACTGCGGAGCAGCTTTCGATTAGTTGCCGGAGCTGAGCCTCCAGACATTTATCCATCAGATCGTATTTATCCGCATAATGGGAATAAATCGTTCCGCGGTTTACATCAGCGCGCTCTGCGATTTCGTTGATCGTTATTTTTTCAAAATCTTTTTCAGCCATCAGTTGAATTAATGCATTCATGATGGCTGTTTGGTTTTTTTTAATTCTTCTGTCCATGGTAAGACTCCCTTTTTATTAAACAATGTATTGTATTCTGTTGAAAAATCAACAAAATCGATCAAACTAACGATTGAACCCTACCGGAGATGTGATAATCTGATTTTATCGAACAGTTGATCAAAATTCAACAAATGTCTAAAAAGGGATAGAGGAGTTAAATATGAGAGTTTTAGTTTTTGGAGCGGGAGTATTAGGCAGCTATCTTGCACATGTTCTAGTGCGTGGGGGAAATGATGTCACCATGCTTGCCAGAGGAAAGCGAGCAGAGCAATTGACGAAAGACGGACTTGTGCTTCGCCATTATTTTCAAATTAAAAACACTGTGGATACAGTAAAGGTCATCTCTACGCTTCGATCCGATGATCTCTATGATCTTATTTTTGTTGTTATGAAATATAATGATTTTCCATCTGTGTTACCTATTCTAGCTGAGAATCAGAGTCAGAATATAATTCTTGTGGGGAACAATGGCGATGCTCCTGGCATGCAAAAGGATCTACAGGAAATGATCAATGTGAGGAAAAATATACTCTTCGGATTTCAGCTTAGTGCAGGAATTCGGGAAACGAGCGGTCGCGTTATCAAAATACACGCAGGAGGGCAAATGGTACTTGGCAGTTTAGACGGTGAGATTCCAATAAAGCCTGTACTGGATGATGCGTTTAAAAATGTTAAGTATAAGCTAACTTATCATGAGGATATGGATGCTTGGCTCAAAAGTCATATCGTGCCTATAGTGGCTTTGAACTCCCTTAGTTATCTGCATGACGGGGATTTGAAAAAGGTATCCAAAGATAAGAAGCTATTAAAACAAGCCATTTCAGTAATGGATGAGGGGTTTCAAATCATGGAGCAATTAGGTTATACTGTCACTCCAGCAGGGCAAGTTAACTTTGTTCGAAAGCACAAGCAGGCTGTATATTATGGTCTGACAATAATTCATAAATTACCGTTTATGAAATTAGTGGACGGTTCTTTCAGCGAAATAGCAGCTTTGTTTGATTCTTTTGATATTTTGAAGCAACAAGCAAACATCGCAACGTCCAATTGGGATCAACTTAAAAAACAAGCGTTTTCGAAGTTTAATGCAAATGTATAACAATCTTGTTCAGGAGGTATACAATCGATGGCTATATATTTTATAAGGCATGGAATAGATGAAGATGGCTTTCGTGGGGGTTGGAGTCAACGTGGACTTGTAGTAGAGGGATATAGACAAGCCGAACGTCTTGGATATTATCTTAAGGAAAATCAATCTAACTTTAACATAACCCGTATTCTTTGTAGTGATTTGCAACGTGCGTTAGATACAGCAAATGAGATCGCCAGAGAGCTTAATTTGCCTTTTGAAAGCAGCCAGTATTGGAGAGAAACGAACAATGGTGTAATCGCTGGAATGCCCCATGAAATCGCAAATGAACGATACCCGGGTCTTTATTTCTCGGCTTTAAGAATGGATGAAAGATTTCCAGGAGGAGAAAGTCCTCAGGAATTTTTTACGCGAATAAGTTCAAGTTTCTCAAAACTATGTAATGAACTGGAGAGTACTGATCCAAATGAAAATGTAATTATGGTCACTCATGGTGGCGTAATTAATGTTATATACCATATTTTAAAAGGGCTAACGTGGACGAATAAGAATGCTCATTTCCCGACTTCATATACTAGTATTCATAAAATAGAGTATCAAGCAGATAAGTGGGCAGTTACAGCAGAAAATCTAACGGAACATATATCAAGGGATCAGGCTGCTGGTAAGGCCAATTGATTGGGAGGTACAAATATGGGTTTATTGAATGCGCTGATTGAGCAAGCCAAGAATCCTAGAGGGTTCGTAGGAAATATCATGATCAAAATCATGAATCAGGCACATACCAGCATCACAACATGGGGGCTTAGAAAAATAGAAATTAAGAGTGGCGCTCCTATCCTGGACATAGGCTGTGGTGGCGGTCAAACTATACATACGTTAGCAAAACAAAATAAACAACATGAAATTTACGGCATAGATTACTCACAACAAGCTGTAGAGACATCTATTCAAAAAAACAAGAAGGCTGTTGCCGCTGGTAGGGTGAGGATTAGTCAGGGAGATGTGTCGGCGTTACCGTACAACGATGGATTTTTTGGGACGATCACAGCGATTCAGACGCATTATTTCTGGCCGGACCTCGAACAAGATATAAGTGAAGCATTTAGGGTGCTGATAGCAGGCGGTACATTTGTTATTATTTCTGAGATCTATAAAATCAATTATCATATGAAGCAATTCACTAAGAACGAAGAGATGGAGCAGTTATTACGGAAATCGGGCTTTCAGACGGTAAATATTCACGAGAATAACAAATGGAGATGTTATGTCGGAAAGAAATAAAGCGGCCGCACCGCCCCAAAAAAGGACGACACAGCCGCTTCGTTTCACCAGCTAATTAAGCCGGGAAGGTTTTAAACAAACAACGAACGGGAAATGATGACCAGCAAGATGAAAAGTACCAAAATCGCTCCGGTCGAAGTGAAAGCTCCTCCTTGA
This sequence comes from Paenibacillus sp. FSL R10-2778, assembly GCF_038593035.1. NCBI lineage: Bacteria > Bacillati > Bacillota > Bacilli > Caryophanales > Paenibacillaceae > Paenibacillus > Paenibacillus sp. FSL R10-2778. Next base: position 2,465,463 of record NZ_CP151956.1, read on the forward strand.
AATTCACCCATGATTTATTCCTCCTCAACTTATGTCTTCTTCTCAATTGCTGTGACTGGTGTCGCAGCTTTCTGAGATAATGACATCATATGCCGAAGAGGGCCTGTTGCACTGGTCTATGGCCTATTGCTCGTCAATATGGGCTTTTAGGATACGTAATCCTTTAGGGAGATGATTTTTAAGCTGGCCTAAACTCGCCTTGCCCCAACTAATTGGCAAACCATCTAAAGTTACAAGTGTCCATCCATGTAATTCGCTGGGGACAGGCAGGCTTTCACCGCGGAGCCAAGCATGTATTTCCGGGCCCTCACTGCTGAGATCAAAGCTTCGTGATGCTTGTAGGGGCTGAAGTGCCATAGCTAATGCATGAGCAGGTTCAATCCGATTTTTCTTCAAATGGGCAATATGTAGTCCAGCTCGTGGAATACGCAGTCCGTCCAGCAGCCCGGTATGGAGGTTGCCATTAAAGGACTCTGGCAGCAAATAAAGAGATTCGCCGAAGAGCAGGGGTACACCTTGGCATGAAAGACCAGGCAGTTCTACCGCAGCCCAGTCTTGAAAAAGCTGGTAGGCATCACGTATAGAAGAATTAGTTTTTGGGTTGTTTTTGCTTCGGCGTTTTTTGGCGTTGCGGTTGGCATCGTCATTCACGGATACAGTGTCAATTTGCTTACGCAGGAGTGCAACAAAGTGACCTTCGCCCTTTTCTAAATGCGGCCAAAGGCGTTTGCAGGTGAGTAGTTCCATATCGGGGTAACTAGCCGTCAATCGAGCAATGGTTTCTTCATTCTCTTGACGGTTAAAGGTGCAGGTAGAGTAAGCTAAAGTACCCCCTGGTTTAAGCATAATGTAGGCGTCTTGCAGGATATCCCATTGTCTCGCTGCGCACATAACTACATGAGCAGGAGACCATTCTTGAATGGCTTTTGGATCTTTTCGGAACATGCCTTCTCCAGAACAAGGAGCATCCAGCATAATTCGGTCAAAAGCTTGCGGGAAACGCGCAGATAGCTGTTCTGGTGTTGCACAGGTTACGAGGGTATTCTTAATGCCCAGACGTTCAACGTTCTCTGCTAGAATTTTTGCGCGTTCCGGATGGATTTCATTAGAGATTAAGAGGCCTTGTCCCTGCATTAAACCAGCGATATGCGTAGTTTTACCTCCAGGGGCTGCTGCAAGATCGAGGACGGTTTCACCGGGTTCAGGTGCCAGCAGTTCAGCTGCGGACATTGCGGAAGGCTCCTGAATATAATATAGTCCAGCGGCATGGTAAGGATGTCTGCCTGGTCGAGCGGGCTCATCATAATAAAACCCGCCCTGGCACCATGGGATAGGTTTCAAATTAAATTGTGGGACTGTACGGTCCACCGCAACTTGGCCTATGGCTGAGGTGCTTTTTAGCGGATTAAAGCGCAGTCCTTGAGTTCGTGGCGCTGAATAACTTTCTAGAAAAGCATCTGCCTCTTGCCCCAGCATTTCTTTAATAGATGCGGTGTAAGAGGCAGGCAGCTGTTCTTCCTTCATAGATCATTCTCCTTTTTCTTAGTTGCTGTTTCATGTTTATACCGATAAAATCAAGGTATGGGGAACGTAATCGTACCTGAAATTCTACATATATTCAACTATATCATAATTGCCAAGTCTTACAGTACACAGGGCAATTGTAAAGGGGATGTACCATATGAATTTGCTGCAAGCGCTCTTCTTCCCGCCGGAGCAACCCGGTGGTGTATCATCTATGATCCCTTATCTTCAGGAAAGATTCCGTTCAAGCCGTTGGGAGATGGATTTGTTTTGGCTGCCTAAGCGGATTCGCAATAAGGGGCATGAGGAAGTAATATTCGAGACGTTTGATTGGACGCAGTATGGAGAAAGTCCGATCGTTCAGAAATATATTCAGACCTATCGTGATTATTTATGGTGGACAAAACTGCGGATGAGTAAGCCTTATGATCTTATTCATTCTCATCATCCGATTGCTGGCTTAGCGATGAAAAAAGTGTTCCCTGATACTCCGTTAATTCATACCCTGCATTCCAGTTACGAGCGGGAATTGATTCTAAATGGAGCGATTTCCGAGGATGGCTTGGAGCATCGTTTTCTAGTCTCACTTTATCGTGAACTTGAGCATGTTAGTGATCGATTAATGACGGTGTCGCGATCTTTTGCAGAGTATGTGGCCCCTTATATTATTGATCCTTCTAATATAGGTGTTATACCGAATGGTTTTGATGAAAAAAGATTTAAGCCTGTTCCGCATGATAACGCTATTCCGCAGCTAGTGACCGTGACACGTCTGGTTCCGGCCAAAGGAATAGATATATTACTCAACGCTTGCGCGGAGCTTAAAAATCGCGGCCATGAGTATGTACTGCATATTATTGGCGACGGTCCTTCACGTGCAGATCTGGAAAAGATGGCCCAACATTTAGGGATCTATAATGAAACGATCTTTTACGGATATACGCTGCACCCTGAAGAATTCATGCCATTCTTTGATATTTTCGTATTGCCCTCTCGGGCGGAGGCGTTCGGTTCAGTGTTTGCGGAAGCGGCACTTAGCTGCCTGGCTTTAGTGGGGACAAATGTGGGCGGAATACCGGAGCAGATTGAAGATGGTGTGAATGGTTTATTGGTCAGTCCTGACGATGAGATTGCTCTTGCTGACGCATTAGAGAAGGTGATATCTGATCCGGCTTATCGTTATGAGCTTTCACGTTCCGCATGGGATAAAGCCAAAAGCCTATATTCGTTGACACGAGTTGCTAATGAACTTAAAAAAACCTATTTACAGTATCCTTCAGGAACGAAAGGGTGAGCACCTATGATTCCATTTCGCTTTCTGCATACTGCTGATTTACATCTGGATAGCCGTTTTGCCGGGCTGGCGCATATTTCGCCAGCCATTCGTGCTTATTTACGTGAGTCTACCTTTGCCGCCCTCGGGCGGCTTGTCCGCGTTGCGATCCAAGAGAATGTTGATTTTATTGTCATTAGTGGAGATGTGTATGATGTTTCAGATGCATCATTACAGGGACAGCTGCGATTTCAGGAAGCGCTCAAAGAACTCGGTGAGCACGGGATTCACGTGTTCCTGATTCATGGCAACCACGATCCGCTTGACGGACTGCGTCTGACAACGGAAATGCCAAAGCATGTTACCGTATTTGGCGGAGAGAAGCCAGATCACGCTACAGCTTGCCGCCGTATAGATGGCCAAGAAGTTGCCATCGTTAGTGGAATCTCTTATCCAACGGCGAAAGTGACGAACAACACAGCTGTAACCTTTTCTCGTAAACCTGGCAGCCGCCTGTTTCATATTGCGATGCTGCATGGCAATGTAGACGGTGATTTGCTGCATGAGACCTATTCTCCTTGCAGTCGCAGGGACCTTATCGAACGGGGGTTTGATTATTGGGCGCTTGGACATATTCATAAACGTAGTGTACTGCATGAGAAGCCTGTGATTGTATATCCAGGCAATATACAAGGGCGCAGCATTAAGGAAACCGGAGCTAAAGGTTGTTATATTGTGGATGTAGATGAGGCTGGAAGATCCACTCTGCAATTTCATGAACTGGATTTCGTCCGCTGGCAGGTTAGAGACTTATCTATAGAAGGATTAAGCAATGAAGCAGAATGGATACAGAAAGTGGAGCAGGTTATTGAAGACATCCGCGCGGAGCTCCCGGAGCTCATGTCGGTGGTCAGATTTCGTCTGATTGGGCGAGGGGACGTACATAAAGTATTGGCTGAAAAAGGGGCAGCAGAGGATTTGCTGTCTGAACTCCAGCGCCGTGAGGCGATTAGGGCTGAGCGTAAAGATTACAAAGGGCTTGTCTGGACGGAAGGGTTCGCTATAGAGTCCGGTTTAGCTATTGATCGCCAACGCTTATTGGAAGAGGATAGTTTTCTTGGAGAAATGCTGCGCATTGCAGAGCATACGGAACATTCCCCGGAAGCGCTCGAAGAACTATTAAATAGTGCGCTTAAACCGCTATTGGAGAATCAGGAGCTGCGAAAGCTGTTGTCTATGACTAGTCAAGAAGAGAAGTTGAGCTGGCTACGTGGTTCAGCAGAGCAGGGAATCACGATGCTTGGCGGGATGGATGATACTGTTGAAGCGGCGGAAAGTCTTTCGTATCAACAAGCCGGAGGGCAAAACGATGAGAATTGAACATTTGCATATCAATGGCTTCGGGCGTCTTCACAATCGAGAGATTCATTTAACGCAGGGAGTGACCGTACTTTATGGGCGTAATGAAGCAGGAAAAAGTACGACACTGCAATTCATACGCTCTATGCTGTTTGGAATTCCAAGCCGTGGAAATCCCTTGGAAAGGTATGAACCTATGCAAGGCGGATTGCATGGGGGAACCTTGAAGATACGTGACAGTAATGATGGTTTGTGGACCATTCGCCGTTTTGCTTCAGGTGCTGAGGGATCAGGAAGAAATGAAAAGCTGAACATTACAGTAAATCATCCAAATGAAACGACTCAAGAGCTGGGACAAGCTGAAATGGAACGACATTTACTTGGGGGGATCTCTAGGAGTATGTTCCAGCAATTGTTCGCAGTTTCACTGGACGAGCTGCAGGAGCTTGCTGCCCTTCAATCTGAGGAGATGAGCAGCTTTCTTTTTCATGCAGGTATGGGCGGTGGCGGTGCAATCATGCGTGCGGAACGCCGTTTGGTGCAGGAAGCTGAGAAGCTGTACAAACCTCGTGGCAAGCTGCAAGAAGCAGCAAAAGTTGTGCAAGCCATAGAAAAGCTTGAGCGACAAATGGTTGAGAGCCGTTCTTATCTTCCGCGATATAACGATAATATAGTAGCATTGAGGGTAACGGAGTCGGAGCTAGATGAATTGGAGCAACAGCGCAAGCTCACTGGAGAGCAGCTAGTGATGTTTCGAAAAGCACAGGAAGTCCGTGAGCTGTGGTTAAAGTGGAGCGAGGCTCAGCTAGAGCTGCAAGGATTGCCATTGATTTCAGCCTTTCCTGAAGAAGGAGCAACTCGCTTTCAGGCGTTTGAAGGAGAAATTCGGAATGCACAGGGATCAGTAGTACGTTATGAACGTCTTCTAAGCGAGCTTACTATTGAACTGGCAAAGAACCCTCCAGATGAAGTATTAGCAGCGCAGGGGCCTGTTTTAGAGCGGCTGGACCGGCATCGGAGCAGTTACGAGAACCGTAGAACGGAAAGACAGCGGCTTGAGGGAGAATTAACGGCGCTGAATGAGCATTTGCGGCGAATTCTGCGCGGCATTGATGTGAGCTGGGGCCCTGCAGAGCTGACTTCGTTCTCTGGGACAGCGGCGGATCGTGAAGCTGCACGGAAGTTTGCGGCGGCGTTCGCTAGTTATGACCGCCGCATGGAGGCGGAGGGTGCAACGCGGCAGTCGTTGCGCTCCCGTTTGGCCGCTGCCTCAGCGTCGCTCCAAGCAGCAGAACGGGCGCTGGCGCGTGAGCACGCTACCGGCGCGGAAGCTTTTGCGCAGCTGGCTCCGCGCAGCGCCCGTGAAGTGCTGCAGCTGTGGGACGAGCTGCAGCAGGCGGCCGAACGCTGGCGCGAAGCGCAGCTCAGCGAAGGGCCAGCGCGCGGCGCCGGAAGTGACGGCCTTGGCGCGAAGCGCATGGCCGCGCTCTACCGGCGCCTGCTGTGGGCTGGGGCAGCACTAACCGTGCTGCTGCCCGCAGCGCTGTGGCTGACCGGTGCTCCGCCGGCCAGCGCCGTGCTTGCGATCGGCCTGCTGGGCGCGGCCGATCTGGCCCTTTGGGCCGGCTTGCGCGGAGCGCGCCGGCCGGAAGCGTCCCCGCCAGAGCATGGCGGGGACGTCAGCGCAGCCGCAGCCGAGATGCTGCGGCTGCGGGGGCAGCTGCTCTCCGGGGCGGAGCCGGAGAGCGTTGTGCCGGGGCGGCGGACGGCCGCCCCGGGGTCCAGCCCTGACGCAGGCGGGCTGGAGGCCTCCATGAGGGAGCTTCGCAGGCTCATGGAGGCTTGGTCAGCTTGGCGGCAGCGCATCGAACGCTATGCCGCCGAGCGTGATGCCTGCCGCACGGAGCTGGAGACGCTGGCAGGCCAAGAGAAGCTGCTCGCTGAAGAAATGCACCGGGCGGAGGCGGCATTCACGGAAACTGCTGAGCAATATGAAGAATGGCTTCGCCAACGCAGGTTGCCTGAAGGATTATCTCCTGAAGGGCTGCCGGATATTTTTGCTATGGTTGAACAAGGGAATGAGCTGCTGCGCCAAGAGAATAAACTCTCCTTACGATTGAAGGAGCTGGAAGCAGAATGTAACGTGTTTGAGGAGGAGCTGCTCGCTCTTATTTATGAGTCGGGTGCTGATCTTGGCGACGAGTCTGGTGTAGCGGCAGCTGGCTTTGAAATAGATCCGCAAGAGGGGAAACGAGTATCTGCATTAACCTTACTAAGCTGGCTGGAACTGCGAAAAAGAGCATGGGATGATCTGAAAAAGGACTTGATTCGCCGGGAAACTATGCAGTCAAGATTGCAGGATGTGGATGAAGAACTCAAGGAGAGCCACAGGATATTAGGTGAGCTGAGAGAACAGCGTGAGCTTCTGATACAGGAAGGCGGGGCGACTGGTGGAGAGGATTTCTTACGCAGGTCAGCAGCTGTGCAGCGGCGCAGTGATCTGAATAAATCGATTCGCCAGTGGGAGCTTGCTATGTTCGGTGGTTGGGAGGAAGAACGGGTTACTGCTCTGCTGGAATTATTAAATCATCATGATGCGGAAGCATTGCAGCTGGAGCGGTCATTGGCTGAAGAGTTAATGGAACGGCAGGAAGAGGGTTGGAACAGCCTGCTGGAGCAACGAGGTAAGCTGCTTCAGGAAAGGGAGTATTTGAAGGAGCGCTGCGTGGAGGATTCTGTTATTCAGCAACTGGAAGAGCAGAGAGCAGCCTTGCGGATCGTGGCTGATAAATACGCAGTGGCAGCGATAACTGCCGAACTAATCGGGCGAACTCGCCGTGTGTATGAGCAGGAGAAGCAGCCACAGGTATTACTGCTTGCCTCAGATTATTTCTCCAAGCTGACAGAAGGGGAATATAAAAGGGTTGTTATGACACTAGGGCATAAAGAGCTGAAAGCTGAACACAAGAATGGGAGATTACTAGACAGCGGACTGCTCAGCCGAGGGACGGCAGAACAGCTGTATCTTGCCATCCGGCTGGCATTGGCAGAGACCATGTCACGGCAAATATCGCTGCCGCTGTTATTCGATGATCTCTTCGTTAACTTTGATGAGTCTCGTCTTCATGCTGCACTTGGACTTCTTGGAGAACTGTCGATCTCCCGCCAGATTGTGATGATGACCTGTCACAAGCATGTGGCGGAAGCGGCAGCACGTATGATTCCTACAGCAGCGGTTATTTCCGTGTAGTTCGGGTGATTGGTTTTACGGATACGATACTGTTCCCCTTCTCCTTTGAGTTCGATGAAGTATTACTACCTGGTGGAGAGGACCATGGTGTTCGTAGCAGTTTGACAGCCCAGACCAGTGATAAACCTCCGAAGATTGGGTAGAACACGGAGAGCAGTGAACTAAAGCCGAACTGGCTCAGTAAATAGCAGATCAACATCAGTAGTGGTGTAATCAATGCGGTTGATAGGGGAAGCCGTTGCTTAAGCTGTACAGCTACTCCATAAATATCGGCGACAAAAGTGCTGAAGATCTCCAAAAAGATCAGCAGCAGATATATAGTTTGCACTACAGTACCCAACCGGACGGCGATGCTGCCCATCGGAATTTCAAACTTGAGAATCCCTGGCATCTGTGAGCTCATTGCGAAATGTGCGGCAATCAACATAAAACCAATCCCGGTACCCCCAATAATACCGCCCCATACAAGGGATTTTTCTTCCTCTGTGTGACGAGCCATAGGGACTAAAACAGCTTGTGCCATCCCTAAATTAAAGGCGGTGTAGAGCAGCGGTGACATCCATGCCCCAAAGAGAGAGCGATCGTTATCAAGGAACAGGAACCGTCCAGCTCCCGGAATTTGAAAAGTATTAAAAATAATGATAAGTGACAGAGTAAGCATTAAAGGAACTACAATACTGTTCATTTGCAGAATACCGGAAATTCCTCGTTTTAGCAGAAAGTATGAACCAAGCAATGTGATAATTAGTCCAGTCTGATAATGAAGTCCGAGATGCTCCTGAAAAATAGCGCCGGCCCCTGCAAGCATAATACTGTTCACTCCGATCAGGACGACCATCGTGAACAAACTGATGGTGCTTCCGACCTGTTCCCCGAAGAGGTGACGGTTAAAGTCCTCATAGGATTCCGCTTCTATTCGCCGAGCAATGACCATCATTTTTGTACCCAGCCATATGAACAATATAGTTGAGAGCAGGATGGTCAGGACTGCCCAGTGCCCGTAACGTGTGAAGAATTTTAATATTTCCTGCCCGGTGGCGAATCCGGCTCCTACAATGGTGCCAATATAAGTGAAAGCGATCTGTAATGTTCGGACATGTGATTTCATGGCTCCCCTCCTAATAGTTTTACGAAGCTAAAGAAAAATCATAATGAGTGCTATGCAGGATAACCTTGTGTACTCTGTATAGTACAGGTTATGATGAGGATCAGTAGGACATGACTTCCGTCGTAATTGCTTTATGATCAGTGATTAATTTGTACGGAATGTCTGCGATTATAAAGGGTATTGGAGGTTCAAAGTCATGGAAGTGTTGAAACAGCGGATTTTGGAAGAAGGTGTCGTCGTTTCGGATGAGGTGCTGAAGCTGGATGCACTGCTAAATCATCAGGTTGATCCACAGCTTACGATGGAAATGGGACGGGAGTTTGCCGGGAGGTTTGCGGACTCAGGAATTACACGTATTGTGACCGTAGAATCCTCGGGCATTGCCGTGGCATTTGCCACCGCGTATGAATTAAAGGTGCCGCTAGTTTTTGCACGCCGCAAAAAAACACTGTTAGCTGATCCGGATGCGCTTTGCGAAAGAGTTCCGTCTTTTACAAAAGGTATTGTTACAGATATTATGCTGTCTCGCCAGTTCATCTCTCCAGAGGATAAAATCCTCTTTATTGATGATATTATTGCCAATGGTGATGCAGCGCGTGGATTGATTAAGATCATTCAACGTTCTGGCGCTGAGCTAGTTGGTCTTGGTGTTGTAGTAGAAAAAAGCTTTCAGGCAGGGGCTCGGACGATCAGAGAGCAAGGCATTCGTCTGGAGTCACTCGTAAGAATTACCTCTCTAAATGGAGGCACCATCGAATTTGGGGAATAGCCTAATTGGTAATAAGAACAGGCCTATTTTTTAAACAACTGCTTTTCACCCTATGGATTTTCCTTTATAATAAAAATTAGACATAGGGAGGAGGCGTCACAATGGGGAAAGAACCGGTGACTGAACAATTTTTTATTGATAAATTAACCGAGGCCAAGGATCATTTCGAGCGTGCGCTGGATTGCAAACACACGGAATTCGACGATCTGTATCCCTATATGATTGAACATCCTCAGTTTTTTTGGTACAAACGCTATGTAGCCTGGTCAGAGCTTCTGACAATCAAAGGTTTGTGCGAAGAGTTATCCTTCCCGTGGAGGGAGAAATTCACAACTAACCAAGTGGAGTATCTGGAGCAACGTGTGATGTCCGCTAAAGTTCTTGACTTCTGGTTTGAGAAGAATGAAGCGCTGATATAAGAATGCTTTAGTAGACATGCAAGTCGTTAATTGCCTACATGAGACCCAGATGATTTATCATTTGGGTCTTTTTTCTGAGACTAAATAGGACAAGCTATGACAGGAGGGATTAATGATGATTAGCGATGAGCAATTGGATGCCTACCGGATTTCCGGTGAGAAAATTCGTGTAGTGCGTGATGGCTTGGAAAGTAACGATGTAAAAGGGATAGTTCTTGCTTGGGATGATTCTCAGGTGATGATACGTCGTCAGAATAGACGAGTAGTGAAGCTGGATCGCAATTATATATTCCAGCCATTTAGTGAACCAAGACAAGATCCGGATAATATATAATCTTCACAGTAATAATTTTCGCAGTAATCATCTTCATAATACAAAACAGCTCCTCGCCCTACTGGGCGGGAGCTGTTTCTGTAATATCATTTGGGATTATATAGTTAGAGCTAGTTCAGACGCATTCTCTTCTCTGGAGAGTATGGAGAGTTCTGTGGACAGTCCAAGATACGCGCGCATGCGCAGCATCATTTCTCTACGGAAGCCTGGCCATAATATATTCATCTCTCCTTGAAATCCTCTGCAGGAATATAAGGCTTCGACTCCTCGCTGATCTTGGCGAACGGTAGTAATCTTCAAATCATGGGAGCTCAGCTCGCGCGTAACCTCTTGAAGCATTAGTGACGTCTTCTTAGTGGCACCAGATACGAGCTCCATATATAGCTGAGGGGTCTTAAACAGGCCGCTTCTACTGATTACACGGCAGTCACGTTCGAAAACTTTATGAATAAACGTTAGCAGCAAATAGCTTCTGACCAGGGACAGTTCTTCTTTAGTTACTTCTTCATCAATAATGGATGTGTTTAGCTTTGTAGTCGCCATTATAAATCACCTCATTTATATTATGCGAACTTTTGTTCTCATTATACCTTATATTCGGCAACAAAAGCAATAATTATCCATAAATTAATGAATGATAAGAAAACGACGAAAATATATTGACGTTGAATTCTCAGCGTGGTATGATCTATCTTGTGACCGCAATAAGCGAGTCATTATAATACGCGGTCATGGCGGAATTGGCAGACGCGCTGGCTTCAGGTGCCAGTGGTAGCAATATCGTGGAGGTTCGAGTCCTCTTGACCGCATAGCTAAAAGGATTATAGAACTGCTCTAGTAGCAGGTTTATAATCCTTTTTTTATGTTTTTCAGCAGACGGTAGTGCGAAAGAGGGAGGTATCCTTAAGAACCATCACCTGAGGCTAACGGACCCAGATGAAGCTATTTGCTCATTTATCGCCTTTTGAGCGTAGTATCGGACCCCAGTGCAGCTATTGCATGGAAAAAGGATCACAATTGGCGTTTTTTATGCCAATAGCGACTGTAGGGTCCGATAGGAATTCAAATGTGCTTTAAAGCTGGGAATAAGGTCAATGGGGTCCGACAAGAATTCAAAGTGCTCTAATGCTACAAATAAGGTCAGTTGGCCCGATAGAATCCAAATGTACTCTAAAGCTGCGAACAAGGTTAGTTAGTCCGATAGGAATCCAAGTTTGCTCTAAAGCCACGAATAAGATTAGCTGGGTCCGATAGAAAACCAAATGTGCTCTAAGCCACGAATAAGGTCAGCGGGTCCGATAGAATCCAAATGTGCTCTAAGCTGCGAATAAGGTCCGCGGAGTCCGATAGCGTCTTTCCACGCGCAGATTGGGGAAATACTAATTAGTGTTTTGCTTCTACGTTACTGCCCTGTGTAGTCATCATCATCACCTGATGCTAACGGACCCGGATGAAGCTATTTGCTCATTTATCACCTTTTGAGCGTAGTATCGGACCCCAGTGCAGCTATTGCATGGAAAAAGGATCACAATTGGCGTTTTTTATGCCAATAGCGACTGTGGGGTCCGATAGGAATCCAAATGTGCTCTAAAGCCACGAATAAGATCAGCTGGGTCCGATAGAAAACCAAATGTGCTCTAAAGCCACGAATAAGATCAGCGGAGTCCTATAGCGTCTTTCCACGCGCAGATTGGGGAAAGACTAATTAGTGTTTTGCTTCTACGTTACTCGCCCCGCGGAGTCATCATCATCACCTGAGGCTAAAGGACTCAGATGAAGCTATTTGCGCATTTATCACCTTTTGAGTGTAGCATCGGACCCCAGTGCAGCTATTACATGGAAAAAGGAACGAATAAGGCATTTTTTATGCCAATAGCGACTGTGGGGTCCGATAGGAATCCAAATGTGCTCTAAAGCCACAAATAAGATCAGCTGGGTCCGATAGCACCATCGCACGCGCAACTATGCTCGAATCCAATAAAGTTTGTTGTCTAGATCAAAGTCTAAGACACGAAAGAAAACAGGTGCACCCGGCTTGGCTTTTGGGACACACCTGTTTTTTTACAGGATAATGAATTACACTGTTGCTCTACGCAGCATCAAAAACGATAAAAGAGCGTACACAACTGTCAAAGGCATGGACCACAAAGCAAGTTCAAATGCGGTATATCCAGCAAACCAGTTGAAGAGGTCTACCCACCACTGATTATAGGTCATTAATAATACACCGAGACTGCACAGGATAAACATAGCCCCTGAGAAAATGAACAAACCGCTTCGGCCAAATCTCCGGAAGATACTGGATATCATTAGCCCCAGAAAAAACATATTAAGAAAGAGCACAAAATACATCCACAGCTGTTCTATGGCATTACCATCATTTAAAAAGGGCAAATGAAAATAATGTAGTTCCAAACCCCAGCCACCCGTGAGCTTGCTTTCAATGATTGCGAGCAGGTAGAGGAGAATTGAGTAGGTGGCGCTAGTTATAATAGCCATTAAGGAAGTGCCTATGAAATAATCCGTTCTGCGTTGGCTTAAGCCCAGAGCAAAAGGGAAGGTCTGCACCAAAATGAGTATACCGGTGATTAACATATAAATGAAGATGGAGACGAGACCGCCGGTATAGATTGGTTCTTGGATGAAAGAAGCGACGATGACATTTACCAAGAAGCTGGATAACAAGATTACCCAAGGCATATACAACCATAACCACTTATCTCTGAAATGCATTTTTATCATGCCTGCCGTAGGATTCATTACACGGTCACATCCTTTCCTAGAGATTTTTTATTTGTGAGATGAACGATTAATTGCTGTAAAGATACAGGTGAGATTTCTAAGCCTAACTTTTCAGCATGTACTTGATCTTTCGGGTTGAAACCGATAATGGTGGCCGTAAGCAATCCGCCAAAAGACTCGCGGGAAATGACTTGTTTGCCGGCGATAAAATCTTCGATCTTCGCTGTCGCGCCGATTACCGTAACAGCTTGCCCGCGAAGGGCTTCAGCATCTTCGTTAATAATTAGCTTGCCGTTGTCGATGACGATAACATGCTCTAAAAGCTGACTTACCTCATCGATCAAATGGGTGGACAAAACAACTGTGCGTGGATTTTCAGCATAATCTTCAATTAGGCGATCGTAAAACAGGCTTCTAGCTACAGCATCAAGTCCTAAATAGGGTTCGTCAAAAATGGTAAGCGGAGCACGGCTGGCTAGACCTACTACAATTCCTACAGCCGAGAGCATACCTCGGGATAGCTTTTTTATTCTTCTTTTTAATGGCAGATTGAAATCCTTGATTAAAGAGTGAGCATATTCCCGATCAAAGTTTGGAAAAAATAATTCGGATACCTCCAGTACATCGATGATTCGGTACGTGTCCGGATACCTTTGGCTTTCCTTAATGAAGCAAATCTGCCTGAGAACCCGGTTATTCTCGTACGGATGTTCACCAAATACGTTCAGGACACCACTTGTGGGGAAAAGCTGAGCTGTGATCATATGCATTATTGTGGTTTTTCCTGCACCGTTTCTGCCGAGAAGCCCGTATATCTTGTTTTTCTCCAAAGAAAAACTGAGTTCATGGATGGCAGTGACATTTCCGTATGACTTAGTCAATCCTTTGATTTCAACAACTTCATTCATGACTTGTTGTCTCCCCTCTGAATCATAATTGTTAATTGATCCAACGTAATTCCTAATTTTTCAGCTTCACGGATCATGGTTACTACATACTGTTCATAAAATTGTTCTTTTCTCTTCTCCATCAATACTGCACGCGCTCCAGAAGCTACAAACATACCGATTCCTCGTTTTTTGTACAATATCCCTTGATCCACAAGCAAATTCACACCTTTCGCAGCCGTAGCCGGATTGATCTGGTAGAAAACAGCAAACTGATTTGTCGAAGGAACTTGTGACTCCTCCAGCAGTGTTTCTTCGATGATGTCATTTTCTATTCGTTCGGCGATCTGCATAAAAATCGGTCGTGTATCATCCATTAAGTTTCCCATGTATTCACCGCCAACTTCATTGGTTAGTTAGTTATGTAATTAACCATATATGCAACGAAGTTAATTGTCAATATTTTTAATTATTTTGGGCTGTATCCACATAAATAAAGGCTGCCCAGAATGCTCTGGATAGCCTTTTATTTGCATTACATAAATGCTATGATTTTGTCCTTGGTAAAAAAGAAGGGGGAGTTCAGCTATGAATGATTATGGTCCGGATCTGTTCAAAGATACTGCAAGCTATTACACCAGATATCGCCCGCTATATCCGTCCTCACTGATTCGATATCTGGTGGATAAATTCTCACTTCATGGAGAAGGCCGGTTGCTGGACTTAGGCTGTGGTACTGGGCAGTTAGCGCTAAGGTTCACGGATTGGTTCGAAGAAATCATTGGCGTAGATACTGAACTAGAGATGCTAGATGAAGCAAAGCTGTTATCACAGTACAACAGGGTTGAGAATGTTAGCTGGCAACAGGGGAGAGCGGAAGAACTATCCAATGACTGGGGTTCCTTTCGTCTCATCATGATGGCTAAGGCGTTTCACTGGATGGACCGAGAATCCATACTTGAAGTTCTCTATCATAGTTTAGATGATAACGGTGGTATTGCTGTAATTGATACTTTTAATGAACAACAAGAACCGTTACCATGGCAACAAAAGGTAGAGGAAGTAGTGAAACGCTGGTTGGGTGACGAAAGAATAGCCGGAAAAAGTACATATAAACATCCCCAAGAAAGACATGAGGATGTTGTAAAGCGATCCAGTTTTAAAGACGTTAAAAGACAGGTATTACCGAGTTATTCCATCACTTGGACTGTTGATTCGATACTAGGAAATTTGTATTCTACGTCTTATGCTTCTAAGCGATTATTTAGAGATAACTTAGAACGTTTTGAAGATGATATGAAATCAGCTTTATTAGAAATAGAACCTACAGGTGTATTTACAGAGGACTTGTCGGTTTCCGTCATTACTGCCTTTAAAAAAGAAGCGGATTTACGATAAAAACCGCGCATTGATCTCACCGCATCCTGCTGTGTTAGGACTTAGTTTAAGGCGATACGTGTTCTTTTTTAGTATGGATTTTACTTGCTTAGGCGTAAGAGAAGGGTTCTTCTGGAGTAATTGCGCGATCACACCCGAGACGATAGGTGTTGAGACACTGGTACCGGACAGCACAAAGTAATCTTTAGCTATCCGCAAATAAGGAAGCTCGCGATCCAGCTTGGATCGTGGAGCACGAAGGGAGATGATCGTCTCGCCTGGAGCAACGAGATCTGGTTTCTTCCTTCCTCCCGGTGCGGGTCCGCGACTGGAGAACCAAGTGATTCGGTCGTCCGCTTGTGTGAGCGTGCGACGGTCATCCACTGCACCGACAGTAATTGCTGAAGGACTAATCCCTGGAGATTCGATCGTACTGCGTCCCGGGCCGCTGTTTCCAGCAGCTATTACAACGTTAAGTCCGGCTTTAATTGCTTTTTCTACAGCTTGGCAGAGTGGATCATCTGAACAAGGAAGATTCACCTTACCCCCGAATGACATCGAAAGAATACGAAGATTAAGTCTTCTCCGATTCGCAATACACCATTCAATTCCTTTAATGATTGTGGAGTCATATCCATCGCCATTTTTATCTAGTACTTTGACACCTACTATCCCTGCCTCTGGAGCAGGGCTTTTGTATTTTCCTTTACTCATCCATCCGTTGCCTGCTGCATCCCCTGCGATATGAGTTCCATGGCCGTTATCGTCATAGGGCTGTTTTCTATGATTGATAAAATCTTTAAAAGCAACTATACGGTTAACAGGGCGAAACAGGTCAGGGTGCCGATACACCCCTGTATCAAGAATAGCAATGTTGATGCCTTTTCCGGTAAGCCCCTTTTTCTTTTGGGCGGTTGTAGAACCAATGGATGGTGTCGCTATATTAAGGGATGTTTTTTTGACTTGATCCAAATAAATTTTTTCGATTCCATCCCAGCGGCACATCCGGTTCAGGCAGTTCTTTGAAACTTTGGATGATATCGAATTGAGCAGGTGAAGATGATATCTGATCGGAAGGTCGTGGGATTTTAAATGCTTTTGTAAAGACTGTAGCTGGGCTGTAGTTATTTTTTGTTTGAATTTAATGATAACTGGAATGGTATTCGCTTTATGCCCTGGAAGATAGGAACGTTGAACTCTTTTTCTCAAGGAATGGTGCATTTTCGAATGATATTGCTCTAGCCATTTTTGACCGTTCATTAGTAATGAATCACCTCTTGAAGGTATTATATGCACTGCAGAGCTAGTGGACACGAAACTATGAAACTAGGGTTTAACATATTTTCAGATTTGTAGGTGAAAGAGAGGTCAAACCTTACGATTCTTGCATTTACTAACGTATCCTAAAAAGAAAGTGGTGAAGTAAATGGCAATTATTAAAAAAACAGTTAACAAGAAAGCAGTTATGGCTAGCAAAGTTCTCGCGGCTAAAAAAGCGAAAGCAGCTCCTACAAGAAAGAAACGTAGAATTAGACAGACTCTGGATAGATTTATTGTTGTTGCTATTGGTACAAATGCAACGGGTACACCTAAAGATACTACGGGGTGGACAGCTTCATTGAGAGCTGGAACTACAACGGTTACTGCTGATTTTGACGAATTTGGTGTAGTTAGATTTCCAACAATTAGCACCTTAACATCGGTACCTTATCTTCTCACTTTAAGAGATGAGAGTGGAGCTACTATAAGAAGTTTTAACGTTCCCGCAGACCGCGAATTTTTTGTGGCTAGATTCTAGTTTGGACAAGCCAGGTCAAGTAAACAGCATGCGTCGATTTTATATCGATGCGTGCTGTTTTTTTATTTTTCTAACTTTGATTCAAGTGAGTGATTTGTTACAGACAAACAGAATGGGGGGATGCCATACTTTCAGCATCATAATTTTGGGAATATAGTACAAAAATGGACAATATATAAGGCGGTGAGAGGTTTCGTGAAAGAAAAAGGGAATATATCAGGTATTCAATATTTTTTATTAGGAATGCTTGTATTTTTAATGTTAGGAATGGATATGTTCATCATGGGATTAGATCAATGGTTATGGGGGGATTTGTTTAATATAGACGACTTTTTTGTCAGCCCTTGGTACGTACTAGTTGTTCATTGGAGCATAGTTACCCTATTGTGGGCAGTAGGAGCTATGATATTTCTACTTTGGTTCAGGAAGAGGAAGTTGATTGA
The DNA here is from genome assembly GCF_038593035.1 of Paenibacillus sp. FSL R10-2778. NCBI lineage: Bacteria > Bacillati > Bacillota > Bacilli > Caryophanales > Paenibacillaceae > Paenibacillus > Paenibacillus sp. FSL R10-2778. The sequence continues at coordinate 2,482,746 of NZ_CP151956.1, forward strand.
ACAGGTTATATCTTTTCATTGGAGCTCTAAGGTCATTCCTTTGTTATTTGTAGCTTTTTTATCAAGTTTTTTGTTCGCAGTGCTAGAATTTTGGATTAATGGGGAGAGCATTCCACAGATTTATAGAGAATATGAAAACTTCAAGTTAGAACATGGTTTTATGGGCATATGGGTTGCCTTGGTTCAAAACATATATTACATTGTGGAAGCTGTACTAGTTGTACTATTGGTTGCGCTAATGCAGCGTGCAGGAGAAGTATGGTTTAAGAATCCTTCTCTTCCTTATGGGGGAATAGGTTTAATGCTGACTTGGGGATTAGGTCATTTGACGCATGGTCTGCAAAGCGGCTTGTATATTACTGCTTTTTCTTTGGTATTTGGCTGGCTGTTTGTGAAAGCAGGCAAGCAGTGGTGGCCAAGTTTTCTGTTTATCTGGCTTGTATTTGTTTTATAATATTTAGTTTAACGGGGGGGACACCATTGTACAATTCAGAGAAGAGAACAATTACTACGGAAAGATTGATTTTAAGACCTTTTGCATTGTCTGATGCACAGCGTGTCAGTGAGCTCTGCAATAATTATAATGTTTACAAAAGTACATTAACTCTACCTCATCCATACCCTATTGATTGTGCATTATCATGGATTGAAACACATGAAGTTGAGTTCAATAATGATAATTCATATGAATTCGCTATTACTGATAAAAATACAAACGAACTGTATGGTGCTATAGGTTTGAGAAATAACCGGACACACAGAAATGGCGAGCTTGGATATTGGATAGGCGAGGAACACTGGGGTAATGGATATGCTACAGAAGCAACAAAAGCGGTCATTAATTTTGCTTTTACAGAAAAACATTATCACAAAGTGTACGCCAGATTCTTTGCTTCAAATCCTGGTTCGGGACGAGTTATGCAAAAATCTGGCATGCTGAAAGAAGGCGTTTTGTTACAGCATATTTATAAAGAGAATGAGTTTGTAGACCTTATTCATTATGGGATATTAAATACGGGAGTTACTAACTAACGCTTGGATTTCATACACCACTATTTGAAGTCACGCCCATAGGGCGTGGCTTTTTTATTAGAAATGCTAGTTGGCTTCAACGGACAATAATGAAATTCCTTCTTATTTAAAATTAAAATAAAATTCTTGACACTTCTCATTGATAACGATTATCATAGGAATCGATGAGTGAAAATGAAAATCATTATCACTACATGAAATGTATAAATATACATATTTGGAGGGATAGATTTTGAAAAAAATATTAGTGCTACTGGTTATTGCAGCGCTTACGGCAATGACTGCATGTTCGTCTACAAATACAGCGGACAATCCAAAAAATGAAGCGGTAACGAATACAACCTCTAATGAATCGAAAGAAGCAAATGCAGCAAAAACAACAGAAGTAGCAAATACAGCGGAAGCTGCCGGCAAGGTGTACAGTCTGGAGAATGATGGTGTGGATGAAGCGTTGTTCAACGAAGCGTTAAGCCAATTCCCAGCCAAAGTACCGGAGCGTATTGTAACAACTTCTGTACCGTTAACAGAAATGCTTTATTTGCTCGGCATAACACCGGTAGGTGTACCAACTTCAACGAATCCAATCCCTGCTGATTTCGAAACAATTGATCGTATTGGATCACCCATGGCGCCGGATCTGGAGGTAGTAACCAAACTCGAACCGGACTTGCTGCTGGGAGCGGAATCTCTTCGCAGCACATTGGACAAATCGCTAGAAGGAATCGACCTACAAAAAGCATATTTGAGAACAGAATCATTCGAGGATCTAAAGCTTAGTCTCAAAGTATTAGGCACTTATTTTAATAAAAAAGATGAAATGAATGCTGCTTTAACTAAGATTTTGAACAAAGAAAATGAGCTGAGTCAATTAGCCGAAGGCAAAGAACTGCCAAGCGTGCTGCTAGTAATCGGAACCGCAGATTCTTTTATGGTTATGAGTGAGAAATCTTATTTAGGTAGCTTGGTTAAAAAGCTTGGTGCTGATAACATCGCAACTTCTGTATTGCAAGTTACTGACACTTACTCACCTATCAATATGGAGAACATTGTAGCCGCTGATCCAGACATCATTCTCGTACTCGCTTCAGGCGATCACGGAGCGACTGAGGATAAGTTCAAAAAAGAAATAGAGAAAAATGAAACTTGGACAAAGCTTTCGGCTTATGCAAATAACAAAATCAACATTCTAGATTACAGCGTATTCGGTGTCACTTCTATTATTAACGCGGAGACAGCCTTAACCGAAATTGCAAAATACTTCTATGAATAATTAAAGGAGACAGCAAGTGATAAATACATCTCGTAGCAGAATTATTGTTATTGTAACGTTAGCACTTGCGCTCGTTGCCGCTATAATTGCGATTGGACTAGGCTCAGTATACATTCCTATACCAGACATCCTAAGCACGATCTTTGGTTCAGCGGCAAAAGCGGTGAATGCGACCATTATATGGGATATTCGTTTGCCGCGTGTATTACTGGCGATGATCATTGGGGCAAATATCGCGGTTTCGGGTGCTCTTCTGCAAGCCGTGATGGGCAACCCACTTGCTGATCCAGGATTGACCGGTGTAACGAGTGGAGCGGCTGCATGTGTGCTTGTCATTATGCTTGCAGCTCCACAATATACGGAGTTCATTCCAATTGCGGCTTTTGTGGGTGGACTAATTGCTGCAGGGATTGTATATGCATTAGCGTGGAGAAGAACCGGTATTTCGCCCATCACTATTATTTTATCAGGAGTTGCTGTGAATGCTCTTTGCGGGGGATTAATAGGACTCCTGACCATCATGTACAGCGACAGACTTCCGGCAGCGGTCCAATGGTTAAACGGCAGTCTGGCTGCTAAAGGGAACAATGCCTTGATGATGGTTTTCCCGTATGCCATAGCAGGCTGGATATTATCCTTTTTCGCGATCCGCAAGGCGAATATTATACGTTTAGGGGATCAGGTAGCTTCGAATTTAGGTGAAAATGTGGACCGAATTCGTATTCTACTTTCCTTGCTGGCAGTATTTCTAGCGGCTATCTCTGTAGCGGCTATTGGGATGATTGGCTTTGTAGGGCTTGTTGTGCCACATATGGCTCGATTGTTGGTGGGTTCAGACTATAAATTTCTTTTGCCGATGAGTATGGGACTTGGTGCATTGGTATTGTTGATAGCAGATACAGGTGGACGTACCCTATTTGCACCTTTAGATATTCCTGCGGGTATCCTTATGGCGGTGATCGGTGGACCTTATTTTCTATACCTGATGAGAAAGAAGGCGTTCTAACATGTTTACTGTCGATTCTATTTCGATTCGGTATGAGCAGAAAAACATTATTAACAACTTCTCTTTTTCCGTAAAAAAGGGTGAAATCGTCTCGATTATAGGACCAAACGGCTCAGGTAAATCTACATTGCTTAAGGCGGTATCACGGCTAATTCCATATCATACGGGTGCAGTCACACTCGAGGGTACGGATCTAAAGTCTATGACTGCCAAACAAGTCGCTCGAAAAATGTGTATGCTGAGCCAGAAGAACCAAGCACCTAATGATATGACTGTGATCGATCTCGTCTCCTATGGTAGGTATCCACATAAAAAATGGTTCGAAAAATTAAATCATGAGGATATGGACATTGTCGACTGGGCACTGGAGAAGACACATTTAAAGGATTATAAGGATCGAGCCGTTTCCTCGTTATCCGGTGGTGAATCACAGCGTGCTTGGATTGCTATGGCCTTGGCGCAGCGTCCTTTGGTTATGTTGCTTGACGAACCGACCACTTACTTGGATATTTCGCATCAGCATGAAGTTCTTGAGTTAGTACGTGAGCTAAATCAAGACATGGGAATGACTGTCGTGATGGTGTTGCATGACCTCAATCAAGCCTCTACCTATAGTGATAGTATTGTTGTGGTGCAGGCGGGTGAAAAAGCGATGTATGGGACACCAAATGAAGTTATGACCACCGGAATGATCCGGGATATATACCGAATGGATGCCGAAGTTCAATATGTTCCTACAGAGACGAAACCTCGTATTCATTTGCTAAGTACCGTTCGCTAGATTCGTGGCTAGATTACATAACCTATTAATGGAGGGATTTTATAATGAAGAAGCCTGTAGATGTTGAAAAAAATAAAGAAAACTATTTGCAATTTATTGCGAATCGTAAAAATCTGATTTTGAGCTTGATTGATGACGAAGGAAAACCTTTTATCAGCTATGCTCCTTTTGTTAAGCATGAAGGCAAGCTGTATATCTACATTAGTAAGATCGCCGAGCATTACAGATATATGGAAAATAACGATTTTGTAGATGCGCTTCTAATTGCAGATGAGTCTGCGACGAATAATAAATTTGCAACGGAACGTGTGCGGTGGAATTGCACATCAAGCAATATCGGGAATGACGGGCATGAGGAGATCTTTGAATTGTTTAATGCTGATCATGGGGCGGCAATGGTGAATTTGCTGCGTGGATTGGATTTTTCATTGTTTGAATTGACCCCTCTCCAAGGGCGGTATGTTGTTGGTTTTGGCTTGGCCTTTGACATCGACGTTGATGCGAACCTGTTCAACCATGTGGTGATCGACAAGAAAAAAGACGAAGAAGCCACTGTACAAGGGAGCCAATAATCTATGACTTTCACTTCAGTGTTGCCAATCTGGCAAGCGGTGCAAACGCGATTTCATAAAATGGTGAAGGCTTTGCCGGAAGAAGATCTTAACCTTAAGCTAGGGAACTCTACGATTGGGGGATTAATTCAGCATAATGCAGAAGTTGAGTTTATGTTCGCAGAGTCGTTTTTTGGAAGACCTAATCCTCAAAGCGACAAGGCGGCATATTCTACATTGAATGAACTCGTTGATCTGCTGACTGTTTCCAATGAGAATCTAACTGCTGCGATGCAGGAGCTTCCGGAAGAAGCATGGCATGTGAGTGTGGAGTCGGCTTTTGGCACATCTACACCGCTTGAAGCGATAGGCAGACTTATGTATCATACAGGCATTCATGCCGGACAGATTTCGCTTATTAAGAAAAATGCAGTTCGAAGTGAAGTATAGTGAATTGGGAAATGATTGATGAGAAAACGGCAGAAATGTCGTTTTTTTTGTGCGTAAATAAGGAGTTTTTAAAAAGGAGTTTGGGTAGTTGTTGACGTTCTTTTGATGTCCCTTTGATGTCCTTTTGATGTCCTCTGCAGCCTCTGTTTGGTATAATATAGGGAATTCTAAGGGGGCACTGATTATGACAGAGTACTTGCGAGGCCAAATTGCCAAAATGGCGAATGTGAATATGGAGACGTTAAGGTATTATGAAGAGCTCGGATTAATTAGCACTCCCTTACGTTCGGAAGCTGGTTATCGTCTTTATTCGGATGAGGTGCTTAGCCGACTTGTTTTTATACATAATGCTAAATTGTGTGGTTTCACTTTAAAGGAAATTAAGAAGGCACTCACTAAATCTGAAAGCAGCGGCATTAGTATAGCTGATTTTGTAACTGTTGTGGATAAGAAAATGGATCGAGTTCGTGGCGAAATTGCAAAACAGGAAATAAAACTAACAGCCCTCGCAGATTTGAGGAAAAATTTGTTAGCCACAGATAAACATCCAGGCGTACAGTCCACGCTCGAAATCCTAAAAATGGATTCTTAACTTGACCTTGTAGTCTCCTACAGACTTTACAATCTGAGTTGAAAAGAATTGTAGGAGGGATTTACGAGATGGAAAAGACAAGTACAGAGCAGCTTGCAGCGATCAAAGATTATTTGCGACAAAGCAACCGATTGGATAGCAAGTCTATCGGTCAAATACGGCAGGAGATGGATGCGACGGCTGCGAACATGCCCAGTCCTACGGATGTTATCGTCGAGCGGGTCATGATTGGACCCTTAACCGGAGAGTGGATTATTCCTGTGAATTCTGCTCTACTCGCTGATGAAGTGATCCTTTATTTCCACGGTGGGGGTTTTATTTCGGGGACTTGTGAATTTTATCGGGATCTGGTTACACGAATTGCAAAATCTAGTGGCACGAAGATCCTGATCATTGAATATCGCTTGGCACCAGAGTTTACTTATCCGGCTGCTAATGAAGATTGTATAGACGCTTATCTGTGGCTGCTCGCGAATGGATATTCTGCCGGGAATGTCGTGCTTGGAGGGGATTCTGTTGGAGCCAGCCTTGCGCTGATGACGTTGATTACTATACGGGATGCGGGTGGGGAATTGCCGGCGGGTGCTTTTTTAATCTCGCCGCATACAGATCTCGTCCATTTGGATGGTGAATCGTATCTGAGTCGAGCGGAGTTTGATCCAACAGGCAGCTTAGACGGAAATAAACGAATAATTGATGTTTATCTAGGTGCTCGGATAGAACTAGCTCCTATATTATCTCCCTTAAGGTTGGATTTGCAGGGATTACCTGATTTACTTGTTCAAGTAGGCGACCACGAGGTATTGTTAAGTGATGCAACGAGGTTGGCTGAACGAGCACAAGCTGCGGATGTTCATGTAGAACTGGAAATATGGGAGAACATGTGGAGTGTCTTTCACTTTTTAGCTTATATGCTGCCAGAGGCGCAGCAAGCGATTGCGAATGTCGGTAAGTTTGTTAGGATGAGGTTAGATCGGATTGAGCAAAAAAGCAGCTGATATTACCCGCCTTCTTGAGAGATCAAGGAGGTTTTTTGGTGAAATCGTTAGGTTGGCAGAAGGCGGATTGCTAGATGTTGGGCTTCTTCATCGTAACGGACCGTATTGCAGCTATTTGCTCAATTTAGCGTGTTTGGCTAACTTTTCGGACTGCATAGCTCTTATTAGCACATTAGAATGCCGAAAAGGTGGGGATTTGGGTGAATAGCCGCATTGGAGTCCGATAGCATGGCGAATTACGGTGATTTCTGAAAATAAGGGCTCCTCAGTCCGAATTCATGTAGTACGGGGGCTACGGAAAATAAGATACTAAACTGGGACCTAAGTTTAATAATTGGGTGCGAGTATATACTGATAATGATTTAACGAATGACAAAGTGGTAATATTGTCAGTTCGTTTTTGAACATAATATGCTATGATAATTACCACCAGAGATAGAGCGAGGGGAATACATATGTCGAATGATCTTCCATTATCAAAAGAAAACATTTTGGACGCGGCTGAACAAGTGCTCCGGCGTTTTGGCCCGGACAAGACTTCTGTTGTAGATGTAGCGAAGGTGCTTAAAGTAAGTCATGGTACGTTGTATAGACATTTTTCCAGTAAATCTGCTTTGCGAGAAGCCGTAACCGAAAGATGGTTGCAGTATAATATTTCAGAGCCTTTAAAGAATATTTCAGAGCATTTTGATGGGAATGCCAAAGAGCAGCTCCGATTATGGATGGATACGTTGATTCGTAGTAAACGCACCTATGCTGTGGATGATGCCGAAATGTTTGCTATGTACGCAGCTGTAACTTTAGAAGCGGTGGATATGATTACCCTACACGTAGATCAATTAATTGGGCAAATCGCAGGCATTATTGAACAAGGCATACAATCCAAAGAGTATAGAGTGGTTGAACCAGTGGTAACGGCTAGAGCAATTTTTAATGCTACTTCGCGGTATCATCATCCAGCACATGCTATAGAGTGGCAGTCGGCTACGATTGATCAGGATTTCGCCTCCGTTTGGGATTTGATCCTTTCCGGAATTTGTTTGTAACATCTACTTAAAACCTTCTGATATTCAGGAGGTTTTTTTGTGTCTTAAAGAGGTATAAATCCCGTAGATTAGGCTGAATTGAGCGACTTGCAGCAGATAAACGGTATAAATCCCGTAGTTTAGTCTGAATTGTGCGAGTTGCAGCAAATGAACGGTATAAATCCCGTAGATCAGGCTGAGTGGAGCGACTTGCAGCAAATGAACGGTATAAATCCCGTAGATTTGATTGAATTGAGCGACTAGCAGCAGATGAACGGTATAAATCCAGTTGATTAGTCTGAATTGAGCAACTAGGGGCGAATGAACGGTATAAATCCCGTAGTTTAGTCTGAATTGTGCGAGTTGCAGCAAATGAACGGTATAAATCCCGTAGATCAGGCTGAGTGGAGCGACTTGCAGCAAATGAACGGTATAAATCCCGTAGATTTGATTGAATTGAGCGACTAGCAGCAGATAAACGGTATAAATCCCGTAGATTAGGCTGAATTGAGCGACTTGCGGCGAATGAACGGTATAAATCCCGTAGATATGATTGAATTGTGAGCGACTAGCGGCGAATGAACGGTATAAATCCCGTAGATTAGTCTGAATTGAGCAACTAGGGGCGAATGAACGGTATAAATCCCGTAATTAGGCTGAATCGAGTAACTGTTGTGAAATATGTGAAAAAATAAATTCAAATGACAAATATTAAAAAATGTCACTTGTAATTTGTAATTGATCGATTTATAATCAGACCAACAAGAAGGACAAAGTGATAGGAGGAGTAATTATGAATCAGAATTTAGCTGGAAAAGTAGCATTAGTAACAGGTGCATCGAGAGGCATGGGCCGGGAGATTGCGGAGAACTTGGCACAACAGGGTACGAAGGTGGTCGTTAACTATTCGAGTAACCCCGGCAAAGCCGAGGAAGTCGTAACCGGTATTAAACAAAAGGGTGGAGAGGCCGTCGCTATTCGGGCAGACATCAGCCAGGTGGCAGAACTTGAACAATTATTCCAAACCACACTAGAAGCCTATGGACAACTCGACATTCTCGTCAACAACGCCGGGATTATGATTACGAAGCCGATACTAAATATGACGGAAGAAGATTTCGACAAGCAGTTTGCGATAAATGTAAAAGGCACCTTTTTTGCTTGCCAGCAAGCAGCTAAATATATGAATGATAACGGACGGATTATCAATTTTTCAACTTCCGTTACGGGTCAAATGTTCCCGACCTACAGCGTCTATGCAGGAACTAAGGGAGCAGTGGAACAAATCACTCGTCAGCTGGCCAAAGAATTTGGACGAAAAGGAATCACTATCAATGCTGTTTCACCTGGACCTGTGAATACGGAGTTATTTACCGTAGGGAAATCAGCGGAAGAGATTGCGACCGTGGGGAATATGAATTCCTTTGGACGTTTAGGTGAGCCTGAGGATATCTCAAGCATTGTGTTGTTCTTAGCCAGTAAAGAATCACAGTGGGTTACAGGGCAAACGATCCGTGTGAATGGTGGATTCATTTAAGCTGGTGGTTAAAGGGATCTTTTTAATAGCTGAATGTGGTTAATCCTTCTAATATGAATGTAAATAAAAGGAGGAGTGAACCATGACGCAGATCATCTGCTCACCGACTAAATATATACAAGGACATGGTGAAATTCGTAAGCTGGGAGATTATTGTTTGCAGCTTGGAGCGACAAGAGCTTATGCCATTATTGATCCTTATATTTTCTCTGTGTACAAAAATGAGATCACATACAGTTTTGAAATGAACGAAATGCCACTAGTGATGTGTGAATTCAAGGGCGAGTGTAGCCGTAATCAGGTTAATGAGATAGTTGCAGCACTTGGCTTGAAGGATGCGGAAGTCATTATAGGAATTGGTGGTGGCAAGACTTTAGATACGGCAAAAGCAGTAAGCCACATGAGTAACCTCCCGGTAGTTATTGTACCCACAGTGGCTTCAACGGATGCACCTTGCAGTGCTTTATCAGTGTTGTATACGGATGAGGGAGACTTTGACTGTTATCTTCCACTAAAAAGAAATCCCGATCTGGTTATCGTAGACGTCGATATCATTGCTAAAGCTCCTGCAAGATTGCTTGTTGCCGGAATGGGTGATGCTTTGTCCACTTTTTACGAAGCAAGAGCTTGTCGAGAATCTGGGGCTATTACACACGCAGGTGGGACTAGCACAATTGCAGCCCTTTCATTAGCTCGTGCCTGTCTGGATACCCTTCTTGCAGAGGGTGAAACGGCATTAAAAGATATTAAGCAAGGCATCACCTCTCCTGCGGTGGAACATATCATTGAAGCCAATATTTACTTGAGTGGCATTGGGTTTGAAAGTGGAGGACTTGCTGCGGCGCATGCGATTCATAATGGATTGACGCTGCATGAGGAATGCAGGAATACTCTTCATGGTGAAAAGGTTGCTTTTGCTACGATCGTTCAGCTTGTACTGGAGAAAGCACCATATGAAGAGATTGATCAGGTGATTGGTTTCTGCAAAAAAATCGGTCTTCCCGTTACTCTCAACGATCTTGGAATTACTAGTAAGGATATTGATCCATTGGTGATGGTGGCGGAAGCTAGCTGTTCTGAGGATAGCCCCGTCTGGAATATGCCCTTTGAAGTTCAAGCTGTGGATGTGCTGGAAGCAATTCTTGCCGCAGACGCGCGGGGACAATAGAAAAAGCCCTATTGTAAATTATTGCGAACCCTCCCCGTACATATTTAACCTTCGTGAACCAAACAATGAGAACAATTGTTTAAGACGAAGGAGGCGTTCCTCTTGATGAAGGACAGTCGAAAGTTTAATCGTTATTTACTAATTTGGATTGCTGTTGCTGCTTTAATGGTTACTTTAATCGCTCCCATGGCACCGTCTGTTTCAGCTGCCGAGTCCAGAGACAACCCTACAAACACACCAAGTGAAGAGAAGACATCTCAACGTAATAAGGTCGTAATTATTATTGACGATTTCGGCAATGGCATGAAGGGGACGGATGAAATGTTTTCGTTGCCAATAAAGCTTACTGTGGCGGTTATGCCCTTTTTGCCTACATCTGTGAAGGATGCCACACGCGCGCATGAACGCGGAGATGATGTTCTGGTCCATTTGCCGATGGAGCCCCGCCAAGGGAATCCTAAATGGCTTGGACCCGGAGCTATACTGGCTAAGATGTCTGATGAGGAAGTGCGTCAAAAGGTGGAGGCAGCGCTCGATAATGTGCCCTATGCTATCGGTATAAACAACCACATGGGCTCTAAAATTACTGGGGACGAACGGATTATGGGTGTGATCTTATCCGTATGCAAAGAGCGGGGATTGTTTTTTGTGGACAGTAAAACCAACTACCGTTCTGTTGCTGGCAATATGGCTTATCGAATGGGGCTGCCGCGCGTAGAGAACCATATCTTTTTGGATGATACACACACAGCTAATCATGTGCTGAAACAAATGGGTCTAGTAAATAATCTGGCGAAGGATCAACGATTCTGCGTAACCATTGGTCATGTTGGTGTATATGGAAAAGAAACCGCCGCAGGCATCCGCAGCGGTGTGGAGCAAATAAAAGATGATGTTGAATTTATAGGCATTTCTGATCTCGTTAAAAACGAAATGAAATGGAACTCGAATCCTACACTTCCATAAGATAAGCTACTATGCCGCCAGCAATTGCTTCAGCAATTTCTTGTTGCCCTTTAGGGGTGCACAGCTTTTCGCGATCTGTCGGACTGCTTACAAAACCCGCCTCAACAATTACGGTTGTGGCGGTTATTTTGTTGAGTAAATAAAAAGGTTTACCTGGTCTTGTCTCAGCCTGGATATTATAGAGACTGTTTAATTGTTGCTGAATGGTCTGGGCAAGAATAAAGCTGCGGCCTTCTTGGCGATATAATACAAGTGGTCCATGCTTGGATGGTGAAGTTGCCCAGTTAACATGGATGCTGACCACTACAGTAGCTGGTAATGTCTCAGCCAGCTCTTTACGCTGAGCGAGGTCGCGCAGATGCCGGGATTTACTGCGCAGCCAGCGGTTCTCATCGCTTGGGGCGTAATCTCCATTACGATTTAAGGCAACGTCAAATCCATCGCTGCGCAGCAGCAGAAATAATCGGCGTGAGATATCTAATGTAATATCCTTCTCAAGAATGTTGCCGTAGGAAGTTCCTCCGTCGATCCCCCCATGTCCTGCATCAATTAAGATCATCCGGTGGCCGTGGCTTAAGAGATGCTGACGTTCATCATTCACTACGGGTTTGGATGGAGTTGCAGTAGCATATGCACTCCCCATAAACAGCATTAGAAGTCCAACTGTGGTTAAAGTAATACGCAAGCCGCATATTGCAGCTGCTGTCTTGGAATAAGCTTTATTTCTCCCAATGTTCAAATGAACTCCTCCTTGCATGTGAATAACCTCGTGCCCTAGATTCTTTGTTATATTGTGCTTTAATAGGTAAACCTATTCGAACAATTCGAGACAAGAGTTTAGATATATGCTCGGTGGTGCACACTAAGAGCATGGAACGACGCTGGCTATCTTAATTCACTTACAATGTAGGAGGTGTTACAAATGGCTTCCGGCGGCGATGAGCTTGTAAAGTATATCACTGAGAAGGTAGTTGTTTATATCGAGGATCCGCGTGCCATTCATGCTCGTAGAGCGGCTACAAAGCAGCCGTGGTCACAGAAATGGTTCGGTATGCTTCCGCTTGGTTGGTCGATCTGGCGAAGCAAATGGAGCCACAGTGACAAGGATTGAATTTCACAAATAACAAATAACAAATAACCTTCCAGTGCCTTGTTGAGGGTGGCAGCGGAAGGTTATTTGTTATGTTTAGTTATAGATATTTCTGTCGGGCAGCTTGTGCAGTGTTCCTATAGCCTGCAAGGCAGTGAGTGGCAAATACCGTCTTCCTTCTGGCCCTGATGCTGCGTAAACGGTAGGCATGTTGTTTATTGCTTTTGTTTTATTCGAAGCAGGCAACCAGTTTTGATAACCTGTAATCATAAAAGGTGCCCCTACGATATCATTTCGGCCAGCGGCTTGATAAGCAATACTTTCCTTGGGACGAATCAGTGTGGCGATATTGTCACCGCCTACAGCAAGCAGTTTTGGGGAGGTCAACCACATGATATCTTTATAAGGATCATCTGTTCCCCCGCTTTGATAGGCCGAAAGCGGAGACAAATCAGTAGTTAGGTTAGTGATTACATCCGTTTCTGTCTGCTGTCCTTTAAGCACTTCTTCCGCTTTACTTAGCGTCCACGGTAAAACTTGCGGCACGGAAGCATTGATAAATATTGTCTTATTGTCAATGACGATTTTCCATACGGGTAGAAGTGGTGCATATAAGGCTGTGAGTTTTATTTTTCCTGTATAAGATGAAGGTATAAGTCCTTCCTGCACCAAAAATTGGCGCAGTTCTAATAAACTATAGGGGAGTCCGTAAGTGCCAGCTCCATATTCGCTAAGCATATAACCACCTTGATCCGTAGCGGAAATGATCATGTAGCCGATCCGCTGTTCACCTTTCATAACGTTGACAAGCCAGCTATGAGTACCTGGACCCAGAGGATAATATTCTATTCCTGCGTCCTTCCAGGCTGTAAATGGAGCTTCTGCTGCGAGCTTGTTCAGTGTACTCTTGGCAAATTCTTGGACCGTACCGGGTGAAGGTAAGATATCCATCTGCAGTACAGGTATCAAATCCTGTGTGACTGAATCAACTACACTTACTCTGGAAGCGGCAAGCGCAGAAGAGGAACCGGAGCTCGTTGCGATGAGTCCGATGCATAGAAGCAGGAGGAAGCAGCTTTGACCTGCAAGAAGCAGCCTCCGCCGTACACTTATTTTCATGGCGTCGTTCACCTTTCTTTGTTATGAAATATCAGAAAGTAAAAAGCTTCCTTTTTATTGTAGAGGACAAGCTATAAAAAGGCTGTTGCTTGCTGTCGCGCCGGAAGGCGGAAGTTCTCTTGTTTTTTTGCCTGCTTTTAGCGAGTAGGGTCGCATTCTATAGGCTCCGCAGATGAAACAGTCCATAGGTCACCGCAGAAACTGCGATTTGCGGCTCATATTGCCAAATGGTCTCTTGTCGACGCCGATTATACTGCTCTTGAGTCGCTAGGCGTTTTTCTTCGTCAGGCTCCTTCAGCAGCTCTCCATAATAGACATCAATGATGTCCAGTTCAACCCTTAGCCGCTCACGTGCCTGTTCTGCCCAAGTGTAGTCCAGTTCGGCTAACTGAGCGGTAAGATGAGTTTCCAATAAGTCGGTAGCAGCTGCTACTGTCATTTCATAAGGCTGGATATGCACATTTTCCGGCAAGCGTGGCATCATCTCTTTTGTGGAAACTTTTGCATTAAAGTCATCAATGATGGTTCCCTTTGTTAGGGAGATGCCAAGATAATGGAGTTCTTCACGTTTCAAATCGCAGCTCATCTCCACTTTATAGCAGACACTAAGCCATGGCTCGTAAGCGGCAGAGAACAGCGTGTTTCGCTGCCTGCTGCCCGGGTCCTCAAATAAGTAAAGGCATTTCCCTTCGTCCCGAGCGGCGTTCCAAATCTGTTGCAATCGCTTGCTTCCGTAAATAATATCCTCTCTGCGGATCATTCCTGGCCCAATTCGTGGGAGTGCCGGCACAATTCCGAAGTAGCGGGCTAGGATACTTTCCTCCGGGTCAGTAGATGGAGCATTCACTGTTTCTGAGCCCGGGGAGGCGGATTCGAGTAAGTCAGCGCTGGCCTCTGCATCGTTTGTTCCGCCTGTAGTTAGGCTTCCGGTGACAACTTGATTCAAAATGCCAGCACTACGATTTGCAATAGGGGGAACCTCTACTGCAGCTTGACTGTCGTATTTTTCCGGATCAAAAACAAAGGTGAAAGAAAGGGTCTCAGGATCTACACCTGTGCGCTCCACGAATCCCCAATAATACGGCCGGTCGGTGAGCATTTTGTCAGCTCTAGGTGATAATTTCACAGTTACGTGAAGGGGCGAAGCCTCAATGATGGAGCATTCAGTGGCATCAAGATAGTCCATCACATGCTTGCGTACTTCCTGTGCGGTGAGGGTCATGTCGCAGTCCCACTTTCTTTTTTAATACCCTGTGTCAATTCACTGAGGGATTCACCAATATGGTCCAGCTCATGCCGCAATTCTTCGTCGGAGCGGGATTCGAGCATGATTTTGTATAAACTTTTCTCCAGCGATTCCTTCTTTTCAAAACGTTCCAGGATTACATCCAGCCCGCCAATCACCATTTCAAACATATTGATTTTTTCATGCAGCAGATGCAGGATATGTTCTTCAATCGTGCCTTGCGTAGACAAGTTGTAGATCACTACGTCATTTTCTTGCCCTAACCGATGGACACGGCCGATACGTTGCTCCACGCGCATGGGATTCCAGGGCAGATCAAAGTTGATCATATGGTGGCAAAATTGCAGGTTAATTCCTTCACCACCGGCTTCCGTTGCAATCATAACTTGGGCCCGGCCGCGGAAAAGATCCATCATCCAATCTTTTTTTCCACGGTTCATTCCGCCGGAATAAGAGACACACATCAGCCCATGTTCACGGAAATACTGTAGTAAATACTCTTGAGTTGCTCGATATTCCGTGAAAACGATGACCTTTTCATTCATTTCTTGAATGAGGGCTAAGGTTGTTTCAGCTTTAGTGTTTGTTTTAACGGTACGGAGGGTCTGTAGCAGCTCCATCATCCGGTCTCTTTTTGGGGAATCCGCAGGCAGCTTTTTGATCAAATTAACTAAAGTGATAAAGACGGCATCCCGGCTGCTGCACACCTCACGTTGAAGGGTTACCAGAGAAAGCATGCTGCTAAGATTGCCGCCGGATTCCTGATACTGGTCTTTGACAAAGGAAGTAACACTGTTATACAAATCTTTCTCTTCTTGGGAGAGAACTAAGGGAATATTACGGACTTTTCGTTTCGTGAAATTAACTGGACCTTCACCACGGCGATTGCGGATCATGACCTTCGAAAGCTCGTCCCGCAGTTGACCTTCATTTTTGGGCTGGCGTTTATCAACCACGAAATTCGAGGCAAAATCGCCCTGATTTCCAAGTTGCCCCGGCTTCAGTATAGTGATCAGATTAAAGAGTTCGCCCAGATCATTCTGAACGGGAGTCGCGGTGAGCAGCAGGCAATATTTTTTGCGTAATTGCTGTACAAATAGATAATTGGTCGATTTTTTATTCTTCAGCTTGTGAGCCTCATCAATGATCAACATATCGTATTCATTTTCCAGCAAGATTTCCTTATGAGGATCTCGTTTGGCGGTATCCATCGATGCGACGACTATGGCGTTGCCCCAAGAATAGGCTTTTTTCTGAGCGACAGCAGTGATGCCGAATTTCGCATTCAGCTCACGAACCCATTGCAATACTAGAGAAGCAGGTACGAGAATAAGCACTTTGGAGACAAGACCGCGTACGAGATATTCTTTGAGCACCAGTCCTGCTTCAATGGTCTTGCCCAGTCCAACCTCATCTGCAAGAATCGCGCGGCCTGACATTTCGAACAGAACCTTATGCGCTGTATCCAGCTGATGGGGAAGAGGGGACAAGCCGGATAAATGCTTCATACATTGCAGCTCATCGAAGCTCGTTACTAGACCTGTTTCCTCTCCTTGTACGGCAAGCTTAGATAAACGGTAGTCTCCCCATGGGCCGCCCTTTTCCAATTTGAGCTCCAGATCTTGCAACCAATTCCGGTCAAAAGAAAGAGGAACAGGCAGTATCGGCGCGGGTGTTCCCCCTTGCTGGGGTAGAGAATTACGGAATAATTGCGTCATAATGCAGCCTCCTCAAGCTCGGATTTATATCACCATTCGTAAGAGTAGTATGCTCGTAAACGAGAGAATTCATAACCTCCTATTTTTCACGATAGCCTTTAAAAAAGAGAGCAAGAGCGAGAAAAAGCAGCAACGTTTGCGATAATTCGGCAACTTGACTCTATTTTCGAATAAGACCTTCGATACAATATGTGGTATAGTTTAAAAGCTGACGCACACAATATATTGTGACAAAAGCTTGAAAATGTATTTTTTATAGAGTGCTTAGCTGGTATTTGTTATTGACAAGATGAGCTTCCTACATACACCTGTTAAGCAGTGGAGGATGGTAAGGGAGTTTTTGTTGTGGGCCCATACCTTGGACCGGAAACTAATATCTACTACACATGCGGGAGGTTTTTTTATTGAGTAAAGTGGAACGTAAGCAACGCCTTGAAGGGCTAAGTGAAAAAATATTTTTGGATCGTTATGCTTGGAAGGATGCAGACAGCAACAATGCTAAAGTAGGCGATGTTGTATTGGTGCTGACCAAAGATGATCCGAAGTTTCCAACTAAGGAAGTCGGAGAAATTGTGGAGCGCAGTGGTCGAATCGTAACTGTAAAGACGCGCAGTGGCGAACTTGTGAAATCGGATGTTGAAAAGTTGACCCTTAATATAGAAAAAACTCCTGAGGAAATGTGGGACCGTCTATCCACAGCGATGGCTTCTGTAGAGAAGACACCTGAGCTTCAAGCAGAATGGGCGGGCAAATTCCGTTCAATCCTGGATGATTGGAAGCTTGTGCCGGGTGGACGTATTGCGGCTGGTGCAGGTGCTAGTGAAGAATTAACATTGTTCAACTGTTATGTAATCCCTTCTCCAAAAGACAGCCGTGGCGGCATCATGCAGACATTGTCTGAAATGACGGAGATTATGGCCCGTGGTGGCGGTGTAGGCATTAACCTGTCTTCATTGCGTCCTCGTCGTGCGATTGTTAGAGGGGTTAATGGTTCATCCAGTGGTTCCGTTTCTTGGGGCGGTTTGTTTAGTTATACTACGGGGCTTATTGAGCAAGGCGGCAGCCGTCGTGGTGCGCTCATGCTGATGATTAATGACTGGCATCCCGATGTTGAGGACTTCATTACTGTGAAGCAAACGATGGGCCAAGTCACTAATGCTAACCTTTCGGTATGTGTGAGCAATGGTTTTATGAAGGCTGTAAAAGAAGATCTGGACTGGGATCTCGTATTCCCGGATACAACCGATCCTGAATATAACGAAATATGGGATGGCGATCTCGACAAGTGGAAAGCTGCCGGCAAAAACGTTATCCATTATCGCACCGTAAAAGCGCGTGACGTGTGGCGTACGATCATTGAATCGGCATGGAAATCCGCTGAGCCAGGCGTCGTGTTCATGGAATACTATAACCAGATGTCTAACAGCTGGTATTTCAACCCGATTATTTGTACAAATCCTTGTGGAGAGCAAGGCCTGCCAGGCTGGGGAGTCTGCAATCTGTCTGCGGTGAACCTGTCCAAGTTCTACGATGAGAAAAATCATGATGTAGATTGGGAAGATCTTGCGACTACAACCCGTTATTCAGTCCGTTTTCTGGACAATGTAATTGATAAAACACCTTATCATTTCCCGGAAAATGAAGCGAATCAGAAAAAGGAACGCCGCGTGGGTCTCGGAACCATGGGATTGGCGGAGCTGATGATTAAATTGAACATCCGTTACGGCAGCCCGGAATCGTTGGAGTTTCTGGACAAGCTATACGGCTTTATGGCTCGTGAAGCCTACCTTGCTTCGGCAGAAATTGCTGGAGAGAAGGGTTCCTTCCTAGCTTTTGATACTGAGAAATATCTAATGAGCGGCTTTATGAAAAATATAGTCGAAGCGTATCCAGAGGTTGGCGAAGCGATTCGTGAACATGGTATGCGTAACGTTACAGTTATTACACAAGCACCTACAGGTAGTACAGGTACAATGGTAGGTACTTCTACGGGAATTGAGCCTTATTTTGCCTTCAAATATTTCCGTCAAAGTCGTCTTGGCTATGATGAACAGTTTGTTCCAATCGCTCAAGAGTGGCTGGAGGCTCATCCGGGTGAAGAGCTGCCTGACTACTTTGTAACTTCGATGGATCTGTCAGCTAAAGATCATATTCGTGCGCAAGCAGCGATCCAACGCTGGGTAGATAGCTCTATTTCCAAAACAGCGAACTGCCCGTCTGACTTTACGGTTGAGGAGACGGCTGAGCTATATGAAATGGCCTTTGATCTAGGTTGTAAGGGTGTTACGATCTACCGCGATGGAAGTCGTGACGTTCAAGTTCTGGAAACCACGAAGAAGGAAGACAAAAAAGAAGCCGCTCCGGTTGCGGCAGAAGAAGCTACAACTACTGTAGAAGCGAGTACAAGTGTTGTAGCAGCAAGTCCAGCGCCTCAAGTGACTACAAAAGAGGCGGATAAACAATACAAAAAACGTCCGCAGGTTCTGCGCGGCGCTACCTATAAAATCAACACACCATTTGGGATGGCATATATTACGATCAATGACCTTGATGGAATACCGGCTGAAATCTTCCTGAATGTAGGTAAAGCAGGTTCTGACGTATTTGCTATGGCAGAAGCATTAGGCCGCGTCTGCTCCTTGTTCCTCCGTTACGGAGATCATGGTGAGAAAGTGGAGCTGTTGATTAAACATCTGAAAGGCATTGGCGGATCAGGTGCTATCGGCTTCGGCGCGAACCGTGTTGAATCCATTGCTGACGCTGTAGCTAAGGCACTGGAATCACATGTGCTGAACAATGCTCATGATGATCATGTACCTGCTCCGATTGCGGCAACTTTGGAGCTGGAGGATTTCAATGAAGCATTAAATGCGGAGTTGAAATCGAGCGTTCCGTCAGCTACGGAAGATGGACATGGTGGTCATCATGGACATAACCATGCCACGGCTTCCCGTGACCTTTGCCCATCCTGCGGCAGCGCCTCGCTGATTAATATTGAGGGCTGTAAGACTTGTGGCAATTGCGGGTATAGTCGTTGCGGGTAAACTAGAACTGTGACTAGCATAGCTACTAAAAGCAAGCGATCATCGAGAGGAAGTGTTAACCTTTTATCTCAATGGATCGCTTGTTTTTTTTATTATTGATGATGTTCATTGAGAGGTTTTAACTAAATGAGTTTTAGATACTATAGAACTACATACAGACTATGATAAAGAATTTATTGAATTTAGGGTAAGAAATGCTTTGGAAATGATAAAGGTAGCATTTAAAGAAAAAGATAAGGTTGGAATTGCGATTTGGTAAGTAACAACGTATTTACGCGGTGTGTCTGCTCTGTGAACTCTGTGTTCTGACTAAGCTTTTTAACACAAAACACGCGTACTTGTCTAACACAGGTACGCGTGTTTTTGTTATTCCACTACGAGAGGAATTATTTTTACATATCTAAATTCTTGAATGCATAAGGCAATAAATCCTTTAAACTCAGCTCTAAGATCTCTTTTTTCTCATTGGTTAAATAGACAGGCATGTCGGGCAAACAGAATTCCGATAATACTTGTCTGCAGATACTGCATGGCGGCAGAAAATCCATTGTGTCACCTGCTACAGCTATAGCCTGAAAATCACCTTTAGTATAGCCCTTTGTAATAGCCGTGAAGATTGCTGTTCTCTCTGCACAATTAGTAGCGCCAAAAGATACATTTTCTACGTTTACTCCATTAATAACATTTCCATCTTTAAGCAATAAGGCTGCTCCAACTGGAAATTTAGAATAAGGGGCATAAGCAGCTTTCTTTGTGTTACGTGCGCTTTCCATTAATTCTTCTTTATTCATAATACTCACCCTTTTTAAATAAGAATGAACCTTTCGGTCCCCTTATCGCCAACTTTAAGGTTGGCAGGACTTCTAATATTATAGTCACACCAAACGGTTGTCAACATGTACTACTCGATAAGCATCATTAGGGAATCATAGCTTTAAAATATAACTAGATATAGTAAATAGAAGTTACACATATTAAGCCTGCCATGGTAACCTTATCTTAAAAGCGACGAGTAGAGGGGTTTTATAATTTGGGAGCGGCAGAGAATACATTTAAACAAAAAATATTGAGCAAAAAACCGGGTATTATAACATATGGGATGACACCACCGAAGGCAAGCCACGCACCAGAAAAGGTCTCGGAAATCGCCCGGAAACAGGTTGAGAGACTTAAAAACCTTGATTTAGATGCGTTAATTCTGTACGACGTTCAGGAAGAAGTAGACAGAGTGGATCATGAAAGACCTTATCCCTATTTACCAACGATTGATCCGGCTGTCTATGGTGATAAATATCTAAGACAGGTGGAGGTCCCGAAAATAATTTACCGGTGCGTCGGTAATGATACTAGAGCTCAGTTCGAGGATTGGGTTAAAGCTGACGAAAATGAAGATAGATTTTCCGTGTATGTGGGCGCTTCGTCAAGTAAACAAGAGGTGAAATTGAATTTACCAGAGGCTTATAAGCTAAGTAAACAGCTAAATAACAATTTAACTTTTGGCGGAGTTGTCATTCCGGAAAGACATATAAAAAAGAATGATGAGCATATACGGGTTGTCGAAAAGACCAACAATGGGTGCAACTTTTTTATTACACAGGCAACTTATAATGTAGAGGCATCAAAGAATTTATTGTCTGATTTATATTATTACTATACAAATAACGGTTTTGAGATGGTTCCTATTTTATTTAATCTTGCACCATGCGGTACCGCGAAAACATTACAATTTATGAAGTGGTTAGGGATCAGTATCCCGGGATGGTTAGAAAACGAGTTGAAATACTCGAATGATATTTTGGATAAATCAATCCAGCTATCGCAAAAAATCTTTGAAGAATTACTAGATTTCGGGCTGGAGAAGGGAATTCCTATTGGTTGCAGTATTGAAAGTGTTTCAACAAGTAAGTTGGAGATTGAAGCGTCCGTACAGCTTGTTAAAGATGTGAAGGCTATTTTGGATAAGAAGCTGCCGAGTCATGAATCCAACATAACGCAATCAATCATGTAACATATTGCAAAGAACTAGGAAGTAGCGGATGGATTTTGCTAAGCCACCCTACTGCTCAGGATTACCTTATAATGTTGGGCTATAAGCTGCTTCCGGTACACGATCGGAGGCAGCTTTTTTAGCTATATGCTTACAGATTCGCGAGTTTAATGATAGGTATCTTTTATAAATTGAATAAAACGTGCTGTTGCGGTACTAAATAGATTGTTCTTTTTCCAAGCTAATACATGACCTGTCGTACGTTCAGGTTCAAATGGAACAAAACAAGTTTGCTCGCTTTCTCGGATGGTATATGAACCACTCACACAAATGGCATACCCAAGCTTTTGTTCTACCAGCAGCATGGCATTTGTCAGCAGATTGTGTGAGGCAAAGATACATAAGCTGCCATTTTCAACTCCAAGCCAGCTCGTAATTTCATTTTGTACAAGAGTACGGCGGGGGAGGATTAGAGGTAAAGAAAGAATATCCTCAATTCCAATAGAGATTTTCTGGGCTAGAGGGTCATCCCGTCGCATCAGAATTCCCCACTTTTCCTGATAAGGCAGACGAATGTAGTCATATTTGGCGGCTTCAATGGGTTCCAATAATATACCTATATCAATATTTCCCCGGTCTAGCTTTTCTCGAATATCATCACCATCCGCACTATATATTTCATATTGTACTTTCGGATGCCGATTGGAGAACTCTTCTAGTAACTTTGGTAATGCCCTGGATACAGAGGATTCAACACAACCTATCGAAACTACTCCGCCAACTAGCTCTTTTTGCTCTGCCAGATCCCGTTCTGTTTTATCCAATAGCGCAACAATTTCTTTTGCCCGCTGCTGAAAGAGAAGTCCACTATCTGTTAATGTAATCTGTCTTTTTCCCCGAATAAACAAGCCGGTTCCCAATTCTTCTTCTAGATCCATAAGCTGTCTACTTAATGTTGGCTGGGTAATGTGGAGAATTTCTGCTGCTTTTGTTATATTACCAACCTTAGCCACGGTTAAAAAATATCTGAGAACACGCACATCCATTATTTTTAACATCCTTTCAAATTACAGCTGATATATTAGCATTGTCATATATATATGCATTTTAGGCATGGTACGTAATCCAACATAGGTATTAGATATTTATCGCTTTTGAATTTACCATAGATTTAATACCAATACAAAACGGAGCTAATCCTATGAGTAAACTGGAAAGTGCGATTACGAAACCAAGATTATTTTCAGACAAAGAACTAATGAAATTATTCCTGCCATTAATTATTGAACAATTATTAGAAGCATTGGTAGGGTTGGTGAATTCTATCATGGTAGCTTCTGTTGGAGAATCAGCAGTATCGGGTGTATCTTTAGTTGAAATGGTCATGTTACTGTTGATTAGCTTATTTGCAGCATTAGCTACTGGAGGAACGGTAATTGTCGGTCAATATCTTGGAAAAAAGCAAGCGCATCAGGCTAGAGAAGCAGCGAATCAATTAGTTTGGTTTACGGGTGCAGCTGGGTTAGTGATTATGATATTGATTTATTTGCTGAAGGGTTTTATTTTAAATGGGCTTTTTGGAACGATTACAGAAGAGGTATATGGGCATGCCAATACTTATTTATTAATTGTTGGGGCTTCCGTTCCTTTCTTGGCTCTATATAATGCAGGTGCAGCCGTATTCAGAACGATGGGAAACTCCAAGCTGCCTATGCAAATTATGTTGGTTGTGAATCTTGTGAATATAGCAGGGAATGCGCTATTGGTTTATGGTTTTGACATGGGGACAGCCGGCATCGCGATTCCAACTTTAATTTCCAGAACGGGCGCTGCTATTTGTATTCTTGTGTTAATCTCTAACCCTAAGAATCTCCTCTATCTGAAAAAGACCTTGCGGCATAAATTTGATACTAAGATGATCAAACAGATTATGAGAATTGGTGTCCCTTATGGGCTGGAAAATGGCATGTTTTATATTGGAAGGTTATTGATATTGAGTTTGGTGTCCACATTTGGAACGGCGGCAATAGCAGCAAATTCAGTAGGAAGTACTATTGCTTCCTTGCAGGCATTACCTGGGATGGCGATTGGTTTAGGGTTGTCTGTTGTTATTTCTCGATGTGTGGGGGCTGGGGATTATGCTCAAGCTAGATATTATACGAGAAGGATTATTGGTTTTAT
The DNA here is from genome assembly GCF_038593035.1 of Paenibacillus sp. FSL R10-2778. Lineage (NCBI taxonomy): Bacteria > Bacillati > Bacillota > Bacilli > Caryophanales > Paenibacillaceae > Paenibacillus > Paenibacillus sp. FSL R10-2778. Next base: position 2,506,507 of record NZ_CP151956.1, read on the forward strand.
TTATATAGCACAGGTAGTCAGTTCTATTGTGAGTTTAGCTTTATTTCCAAGCATATTGAGCATCTATCATTTTTCAGCAGAAGCGGAACTCTGGGCAACAAAGATTGTGTGGAGTCATGCGATCGTTATGATGTTGATCTGGCCTTTTGGAAATACGCTGCCCACGGTTTTTCGAGCTGCTGGAGACGCCAAATTTCCTTTGGTCATCAGTATGATTACTATGATTTGTTGTAGAATTATGTTTGCTTATATATTGGTATATTGGCTGCATATGGATATGTTTGCAACGTGGATCGCAGTTTATTGCGACTGGCTGATCAAAGGGGTTCTGTTTATTTGGCGGTACGTTAGAGGGAAATGGACAAAATTCCATGCGATACAATAAGGATAACCCCGATGTAGATTACATCGGGGTTATCATCTCTCTAGGTCAACTCACTAAGCATTATAGCCGAAGCCAAGTATAGTAAAAGACTTGTCCTGATCTTCCGGCACCATTCTGATTTCTACCTGATGCTCCCCGCTAACCTCATTTTGATAAAGAATTACCGGATTGCAATGTGTCCAGTTATTCTCATGTGGATCAGCGGTGACTACAAGACAACCATCGACGTAAATGTTCGCCTTGCCGAATTCGCTGCTGCCAGAATCCTTGTATACGAGGATAAGATTTTTGCTTGTTATCGTCAGCTTGAAGCTGTGTTCCCCAGAAGACGCTGAATGCATCCAATTATGAGGGAATTCCGGAGTTCCAAAAGGATTGGCATCCATTTCTACCCGCTGCAAATCGGTATCGATCCTCGAAAATCCGCCCACCTCGATCCTGCCTGCGTCAATATGGCTTTTGCGGTCCAGCAGAAGGGTTCCCGCAAAATCATTCCCGATGACCGGATGTTGATCCAATAGGAGATCATCTTCGTCCATTAGCGTTTTGTGGGTTTCGGAGAATAAATAAGCCAGACAATCAGCCATCACCCGGTGACCATCATTAGTAGGATGATAGATATCATAGAAAAATTGCCGTTTTGAGAGGATGTTCCCCTCATTTTTGCTTAGGCGGAACTGCCCGGATACCGCATCTTTTACACTAACCATAGGAAGATTATAACGCCGGCCAATGGGGGAGAGCCGTTCCTGCAGGTTCCAGTCATTCATAAACACGCTGAACAGGAGAACTACAGCCGGTCTATTATCGGCGGAAAGTATTTTTAGGCATAAGCTTTCAAAACAGTTGCCTTTCGTTTCATCACCTTCGTCGTTTACCGCAAATTCTACCACCACGATATCAGGTGTTACAGAACCTTCCCGGAGAATATCCCTTTCATAACGGATGACCCCAAGCTCGGATGGTGTTCCACCTACCCCAGCCTTCACAAAATGGATGTTCTCGCCACCATTCGTACCGAATAATTCCTTAAATCTCAGATACGATTGGTAGGCATAACATTCTGTATGGATCGGTTTAGCGCCTGCTCCCTGAGTAATGGAACCCCCAATATAAGCAATCGTGACATCCTCACCTTTTATAGCCTTATGGATGGCCGTTTTTAATCTTTTATTATTGCCCGGATGAAGCAAGGATTGGGTAATGATCTCCCGGTATTCGTTAGAATCAAACGCTACAGGCGGTTCAATGATTAGCTCTGGTACAGAATAACCGTCATGCAAATAAAAAATTATACTCGCGATGGCCAGTTCGCCTTCATGTTTAAATTCAAAAGCGAATTTGCCGAGCACTGCATCCTCTTCAGACCATTCCAAATCCTCTAATTTCAAGAGGACTTCTGAACCGTCGGAGGGACAGGGCACACGTATGCTGCTGCCTGTTTCGTATTTGCTGGTTTTGCCCCAGTTCTGCAATAGAAAAGAGATGGGCTCGTTCTGCTCATGATCCCTTCTCACAGACACTCCGATACTATGGACTAATTTGCGGAATCCAACGCAGTTTCCTAGCAGCTCCAGTATTGTCTCATCAGTGACGCCGCCAATATATCTGGCTTTGTCGATTAGATAGTTACCTTCCAGATAAACTTCCTGTGAAGGTGGACCTTCGGCCCGGGCTGTCGCCTCAATCGCTGTTTCGTAGAGCACAAAAAAACCGTTCCTGCGTTCAGCCGGGTCCTTGGGCGCCTTTGGACCTTCAATCTTGCCACCTGTAATGACCCCGTTATTGTTTTTCATATTGATCATCCTCGCTTTTTGTATAAGCTTTTCTTGTTATGGATGCGTTTGCAAAAAACATGCTTTTGTTAGAAGGAATACCTGTTAACAGTAACACCAAATATCCAGATCGTTCAACCGATAAACAAAGTTTCATTTAATAATTACAAAAAGTTGCTAGTTTACACATGGATGTTGAAATCGCTTACTTATATAATGTGCCTAGTCATACGAAAATAGGATGCTTAAGGGGAGAATTATCATGCCTACGAAGGAATTGCACCTTGTGAAGCAGGGCAGTGCTGCCAAGATTTACGTGGACCCCAAGGGGAAAGATTATGAGGGATTACGCCGGGTGGCACAGTCTTTTGCAGCAGATGTTAAACAGGTAACAGAGGTAGAACCTGAGATATATACACAATTGAACAAATTGGATGGAACAGTCATAATCGCTGGATCGATAGGCAGCAATGATTTTATCGATGATTTAATCGCGGAGGGAACCGTTGATGTATCGGCCATCCAAAATAAAAGAGAATGTTATAAAATTCAGGTGGTTGAACAACCCACAGCGGGAGTGGACAAGGCGCTCGTCATTGTAGGAAGTGATAAACGAGGGACGATTTACGGGTTGTATTCGCTCTCCGAAAAGATTGGAGTTAGTCCTTGGGTGTACTGGGCGGATATTGTGCCGGAGAAGAAGCCGGCATTGTCCATTCCTGATAACCAGCTTCATGTGATCTCCAAGGAGCCTTCGGTTAAATATAGAGGTATTTTTTTGAATGACGACTGGCCGTCTTTAGGTTCTTGGGTAACTCAAAGATTTGGTGACTTTAATGAAGATTTCTATGACAAGGTATTTGAACTCATTCTTCGCTTGAAGGGGAATTATTTATGGCCGGCGATGTGGAGCGCCGAATTTAGCCTGAATGGTAAAAGCAGCCCGATTGCCAACGCCAAGCATGCACAAGAATACGGAATTATTATGGGGACCTCCCATCATGAACCCTTATTCCGGGCAGGCAGTGAATGGCAGAAGGTATACAGCCAATACGGAACAAGTAACCTATGGGATTTCGCCCGTAATAAACAGGCGATTACAGATTTCTGGGAAGACGGAATCAAGCGCAATCAGGACTTTGATAACTTGATTACTCTAGGCATGCGGGGGGAAAGTGACTCTGCGCTGGAGGGCTCCGACCAGGAGAATATTGATCTGCTGAAGGACATTATACTTACGCAAAAAGAACTATTGAAGAAATACAATCTTGAACATGCGCCGCAAATTTTGGCCGTTTATAAGGAAGTTGAGAAGTACTGGTATGGCACTGCCGGGGTGGAAGGGTTGAAGGACTGGGATGTTCTGAATGACGTTACGATCCTGCTTGCTGACGATAACTTTGGCAATCTCCGCAAAATCCCGACGAAAAACGAACGTAACCGCAGCGCAGGATGGGGGATGTATTATCATTTTGACTACCATGGTGGTCCGCATTCCTATGAATGGTTAAATACGACCCCGCTTGAAAAAGTCTGGGAGCAAATGTGTATGGCATTTGACTATGGCATCCGTGAGGTATGGATTGTGAACGTCGGAGATTTGAAGCCTATGGAATTGCCCATTTCCTACTTTCTGGATTTGGCCTACGATTTTGAGGCTTGGGGGACAGGTGCAATCAATCGGACTGTGGAATACACCAACCGTTGGGTAGAGCAGCAATTCGGATATGCGCTGGAACAAGAGACATGTCTGGGAATCGCACAATTGTTAGGGGATTATACCCGGATGAACGGTCGGCGCAAGCCTGAAATTATTTATCCGTCCACCTTCAGTCCTATCCATTACAATGAGGCGCACAGAGTTCTGGAGCAAGCGGTGATGATCGAGAAGGCTGCCGGCAAATACGATGAGCTAATCCCGGAACAACTAAAGGATGCTTACTTCCAGCTCGTATATTTCCCTGCTGTTGCCTCGGCCAATGTGGTCAAAATGCAAATTTATGCTGGACTGAACCATCTATACGCTGAACGAAATAGTATGTTGGCAAATACTTACGCTGCTCTGACCCGCGAAACCATCGAACGGGATAAGTATCTGGAGCTGGTTTATAATAGCGGAATTTCGGATGGAAAATGGCAGGGAATGATGAGTTCCCCTCATGTAGGGTATATACATTGGAATGCAGAAGGGTGGAAATATCCGGATGTAAACACCTTGACGCCCGCCAGAGGTTCTTTAATGATTGTCGATGTGGAAGGAACGGAACAAGCGTATATTTCCGGCACAGCTAATCTTCCGGTATTTACAAATCTCCAAAAAGAAAACTATCGCATCACAATCAGTAACGGTGGAGAAGCGGGTTTTGAATATCAGGTGCGGAGCAGCGTAGATTGGATCAAGCTTGAGAAAATACGCGGCTGGATTGAGGCAGGGGAGACGCTTCAGGTTTCCGTAGATTGGGAGAAGGTCAAAGAAGAATCGACGGGCGAAATTACGATCTCCGGTGCCGGGAATATAGTTAAGGTGAAGGCAGCCGTGGATTGGATAGACCTTCCGGATGTGCCACCGATGACATTCATCGAGACCCATAATATCGTGTCCATTGAAGCGGAGCATACCATAACTCGTGTTTCGAAATCAGGGGTGGTATGGAAGACCATTGACAGCTATGGACGTTCTTTATCCTCGGTTAAAATGTTTCCGGATGCTGTATCTTTTGAACAACCGGAGGATGCACCTTGTCTGGAATATCGGATTCTAGTGCAGCAGGACACCGATTATAGCTTAACCGCGTATATTGCGCCGACAAACAATCTGTCACAAACTAGCGGGTTAAAATATGCGATAGGTTTCGATGATCAGGGACCCGTGATTAAGGATGCTTTACCAACGAACTTTGAAGGCGGCAATCATGATAATGAACCATGGTGCCGCGCGGTTATGGACAATATTCATGCTGTGACCACCTGCCATGCTTTAACGAAGGGTCTTCATACCCTCCGCTTTTACGGATTGGATGCGGGTCTGGTTCTGCAAAAGCTTGTATTGTCCGCTGCCCAGCTTCCTTATTCCTATTTAGGGCCGGAGGAGAGCTTTTATACTAGCGGGACGGCGTCCATTCTTAGTTAGGTTGAATTAAAAGGGCGAACAACTAGGTTGTTGCTTCGAATCCTCCGTTATTTCAGGGCAGATGACGGAGGATAACCTTTTATATTTTTGAAAACGTTGCTGAAGTAGGCGACATCTTGATAACCACAGTGCGCTGCCACTTCGGACACATTAAAACCACCTGCCGATAGAATCATCTCAGCATTGTTCACGCGCACCTTGTTTATAAATTCTTTATAGGTGGAGCCAGTGTTCTGCTTAAACAGCTTACCAAGATATACGGGATTTAGGGCAACCCAATCTGCCAGCTCCTTGATCGTAACTTCCTCCGAATAATGATCCATGATATAGGTCATCACTTTTTGGATTCTTAGATCTATCAGAGGTGTTTCTTGATGGTGGGCGATACTTAATAAGCGGTACACAATCAGTTGAAAGATGGCCCGGGCCTTCATTTTGTAGAAAGGTTGTTTGCCCATCCAGATATGTGAGAATTCTTTAATATCCTCTAGAATCTCTTTAGTTCTCCAATTCCTAGTTACAGTCTCAAAAGGGAGCTGCACATGATTGTCCTCACCCTCCCAGAAGAAATTGAAGGCAAAAGAACGCATGGGTGCCTCCTTGAAAGTCTGAGCTTCCCGAATGCTGCCAGAAGGGGCATAGAGCATATCCCCGGCTTCAACCGTGAATTTCTCTCCATTAATAAAATAGTCAGATTTTCCTTCTACGATGAAGGTAAGATCATGGAAATCAATTTTACTCCTCGTAATCTCCCAATCCGGGAAGGATCGGCGATCAACGAACAAAAAAACACGGGGAACAAGATTTTCGTATTTGGTAATGTCCATTTCTACCACCCCTCTTTACTTATAAATAGATCCGCGCTAATGCCGATTGGTATATTATACAAAAATGAAACCGATTTAGAAATGGGATTGTAAATTGACTTTGCGCAATCAGAAGAATACAATAGTTTTATGACTATCGAACAATATTCCTTAAAAGATGATGATAAGCGAGTGAAGATTTTAAAGCATTAGCAGAAGTGAAACGAATTGAAATGATTCGTTATCTTCATCTCCATAAGGAGAACAATACATGTAGGTCCATTGGTGAATCTATGGGAATGGACAAATCCAATGTGTCGTACCATCTGAAGATTTTGTATGAAGCTGATTTAGTAAGTGTCACACGTATGGGGCAGAATAAGATTAGCCAGCTTCGAGAGGATACGTTTAGCGAATTATTACCGGGTTTCTTGGACAGTTTATAATATGTCCGGAAACCTATAATTTTTTCTTGATAGTTTGATAGTTTTATAACTATTTGATAATCATGTACAGGGTTTGGTTAATAGTTATAGGTAGCAGCAAAAATAAATATTAATGGAGTAGTGATCTATGAATCAGTTGAAAAATAAACAGGTCCTGTTAATTTCACGTCCTGTAGGCATGCCAACCCAGCAAAATTTCGAGTTCAAAGATATTCCTGTAGTTGAAGCAAAAGAAGGACAAGTTGTTGTACGTACGTTGTATTTGTCAGTGGATCCTTATATGCGCGGAAGAATGAATGATTCTAAATCGTATATTCCTCCGTATCAGCTTAATGAAGTCATCGCTGGAGGACTTGTGGGAGAGATCGTAGAATCCAAATCGGAGTTATTCAAAGCTGGAGATAAAGTCATCGGTATGCTGGGCTGGCAGTTATATAATACTGTAGATGCTAAAGCAGTAACCAAAATCGATGATTCGATTGCACCTGTATCGGCTTACTTAAGTGTTCTAGGTTTAACAGGGCTCACTGCATATTTCGGTTTACTTGATATCGGGCAGCCGAAAGAAGGAGAGACTGTCGTAGTGTCTGGAGCAGCGGGTTCAGTGGGGATGTTTGTTGGACAGATTGCCAAAATCAAGGGCGCTCGTGTCGTTGGGATCGCAGGTAGCGATGATAAATGCGACTATTTGAAAAAAGAACTTGGCTTTGATGCAACCATTAATTATAAAACAACGGAAAATTTAGACCAGGCTTTGGAAGAAGCATGTCCAAATGGTGTTGATGTTTATTTTGACAACGTGGGTGGATCGATTTCAGATGCTGTGATGAGCTTGCTTAATGATTATGCACGTATTCCCCTATGTGGCGCTATTTCTTCCTATAATAGTACAGATGGAGATATGGGTCCACGTATTCAGAGCAGATTGATCAAAACCCGCTCCCTTATCAAAGGATTCGTTCTTAGTGATTACGCAGCCCGCCAGTCAGAAGGCCTTCAAGAGCTTGGAAAATGGCTAACAGAAGGTAAATTAAAATATGAAGAAACAGTTGTTGAAGGATTCGATAATGTGGTTGAAGCATTCCTGCAATTGTTCCAAGGTGCGAACCTCGGGAAGATGCTTGTTAAGGTGAGCGACTCCGAATTCTAAAACAACACAAACAGCTCTGGTAGAGATTTTTATATATCAGGGCTGTTTGTATTATTACCAATCAAATCCGTTCAGACCATACCCTGTTTGGACTTCATGCATTTAAGATTGTATGTGCGGCCATAGGCTTTTGCATATTTGACGATTCGCTCAATCATGCTGGTGTCATTCAGTTTGGTAAACGGGCACGGATCGGGGGCAGTATTTACTTCCAAGATCCATGGTTTAAGGCGTCGATCCAAAGCAATATCCACACCGATTTCCTGCAGGCCGGGATAGGCTGTGCTCAGCTGTCTGGCGGAGTTCACTCCGATTTGTTGCATGGACCGGATCAACGCGCTACTATTCTCTACGTTTGTGTAGGATTCTAATAATGCCTCTACCGGATAAATCGTTCCCCCTTGGCTCCCATTCGTAACCACTTTGCGAGGATGAGCTACGCGACCCGCAATGCCTGTAGCTTCCCACCCACCCTTAAGATTTCTTTGCACCATAACCCGGATATCAAATGGCCTTCCCTCATAAACCAAAAGCCAAATCCCTTTTTGCACCAAATAGGACTTTCCTTGGGTCTCGCTAGAGATTGCCCGATAAGCCATCTCGTAATCAGAAAATGTATGTTTATGCGTACCGGACTGATAGCTGTAGGCTGGTCGTTTTTTGGAGGAATGATCTTGCGATCTTTCAATCCGGATTACACCCTGTCCCAAAGATCCACAGCAGGGCTTAATGTACACCATTTTATGTTTTTGCAACATCTCATAGAGTACGTTTTTATTCATTTTTTTCGTTACCGGGATGTACTTCCTTAGCTCTTGTTTTCTAAGCAGTACCCTTGTTTTCGTCAGCTTATTGGATATCCGCCGTATTGGCTCCTTCATTTTGTTCCTCCGTTCTATATATCTATAGGCTATATTACGGGAATACGCAGTTTTTGCTTGGGCAACCACAGAATAATAGAACACATGCAAAGAATTCTACATATGAATATTGGAGGCATTTATTAAACTTGGGCTGCAGCATGCGGTCAACGGGAGGCGGCTATGATGCTGCTCGGGAAATTGCAGAATAAGGTGCAAGAAGTAATGGACGAATACCCTTGGTACAAGGGGCTGATCGATGGGGAGAAAACGAATTATAACCTGCAGAACTTACCTCTTATGTCTTCGAAAATACTTGAAACCTTCTATTATAACCAACCCATCGATCCTTCTTGGACTATTTATAGGACGTCTGGTACAAGCTCAGGCCGTAGAAAAGCAATCCTTTACTCTGAGGAAGATGACAAACACTATGTGGATATTAAAACGAAGCTATTCGGCGAGCTTATTGCGGGAAGCGGATGTAACAGAGCGTTGGCGGATATGGGCACTGGACATGCAGCAAACACTGCGCTGACCATTTTTGAAAGGTTAGGATTGGAGAAAAGTTCAATACCCTTTGAACTGCCAATCGAACAGCATATTGAACAGCTTAAAGCTTTTAAACCTGACTTGCTCTATACGATGCCGTCCATCCTTGACCATATCGTATATGCTGCCGGAAACCCGCGTGAATTCGGAATTCGCAAGATTATTTTGGTAGGGGAAATTGCTCCGCCTGAGTGGCAGCGGAATATGGCTGGCTTGTTTGGTATTGATCCTAGAGATATCATCGATACTTACGGCTCCATTGAAATCGGTACGATCGCTTATTACTCCCATGATCACGGCAGGTACATTTTTGCCGACGGAATTTTTGCGGAAGGAATCGGGGTTCAGGAGTTAGACGAAGAAGTAAGGCCGCTTCGGAACAATGAAAGTATTCTGGTGCTTACCTCAACTGTCCGCAAGATGCTGCCAGCCCTTCGTTTTGTTACTTATGACGTCGTAAGGGATTTTAGGCCTGTGATGATAGACGGGGTTGAACAACAAAGCTTTGAGTCCATTGTAAAAAGAGTGGGTCAAGAACTGAAGCACGGTGAGAAGATCAGCCTGTACGATATTGAGCAGGTCGTATACCGTCATATTGAAGATGCAATCATTCGGGTCAAGGTAAAAAACAATGCGCTCTCTATTTATATCAAGAGTAAATCTGTGAAGCCCTCTATTATTCCGGTAATTAAAGAGGAAATCAGGGAGTGTGTTCCGGAAATCGGGATGATGATTCGCAACCATCTGCTTGATGATATTGAGATCATTATAGTAGCTAAAGGGGAGTCGCTGGCCAACGGGCAGGTCAAGAACAAGAAGTTGTATTATCAGAAGGACAAAGCTAAGGTGGACATAAATATCCAAGGCGGTATCTTGTCGACTATCGGAAAAACGCCATTAATCAAGCTGAATAATTTGTTCCAGAACAGTGAGTTCGAAGTCTACGCAAAAATGGAACTGCTAAATCCGGGAGGAAGTGCGAAAGACCGTCCAGCTCTGCGGATGATCCATGAGGCATGGAAGGAAGGGAAAATCGGGCCGGGAACTACTATTATTGAGTCAAGTTCGGGAAATATGGCGATTAGCTTGGCGATGATTTGCCAATATTTAGGGCTGCGGTTTATTAGCGTGGTTGATCCAAGAACTACCACAACAAATCTGCAGATTCTGAAAACATTAACTGCAAAAATTGACTTTGTTAGCGATCCCGACCTCGAGACCGGTGAATATCTGCCTGCTAGACTGAATCGAGTGCAGCGACTCTTGGAGGAAATACCGGGCAGCTACTGGCCGAATCAATATGCAAACGCAAATAACTATTTGTCCCACTACCATACGACCATGAAAGAAATCGTGACTGAGCTTGGCGAAGTAGATTATTTGTTTTGCAGCGTAAGTACATGCGGCACGATTCGAGGTCTCGCGGAATATGTAAGGGATCATGGTCTGAAGACTAAGATTGTTGCCGTCGATGCGGAGGGAAGTACTATTTTTGGTGGCAACAAAGAGAAACGGCGGTTCCCGGGACTGGGTGCTGGCATCGTACCCCCTTTCTGCAGAACGGATTTAATCGACCGTATCGTGCATGTCTCAGACTTGGATATCGTAAAAGGATGCCGAGCACTCGCTCAGAATGAATCGATTCTGGCCGGTGCATCCTCAGGGGCTAACCTTGCCGCTGTTAGGCGTATGGAGCAAGAATTGGCTCCAGGATCTGTCTGTGCGGTGATCCTGCATGACAAAGGGGAGCGTTACCTCGATACGGTATACTCTGACCCATGGATTCAGAATGAATTTGGGCAGGAGTTCTCGGCTGACGGTGGAGATGTCCTTGCTTAACGAACGGCAAAAGGAGGTTGTGGAATGCTGTATTTAAACGATCGGGACATCCGGGAGGTGGGACTTGATTGGCCTTCTCTCGTGGAATCGATAGAAACTACGGTGCGCATACTTGATTCTGGAGATTATGCGCAGCCCGTAAAACCTTATCTAAGGTATAAAAATCCTCAAAATCGTATTATTGCAATGCCCGCATACGTAGGGGGGAATGTGAACGCAGCAGGGATCAAATGGATTTCCAGCTTCCCGGATAATATCCAGGTTGGTCTTCCCCGCGCGCATAGCATCATTGTCTTGAATGATCCCATTACGGGCGAGCCTATATCCGTCCTAAGCTCTCCGCTCCCCAGCATCGTAAGGACAGCTTCCATCAGTGGACTGATGATTGGCTACTTTTTGCAGGCACGTTCACTTGAACGGATTCATCTTGGCATTATCGGCTGGGGACCAATCGGGCAATATCATTTTCAAATGGTTATGGCATTGTACGGAGATCGAGTTGAACGTGTCCGCATCTTTGATATAAGGGAAGTAGATTTGTCAGACATCTCATCTATATATAAGGATAGGATAGAAGTGGAGGAGACGTGGGCGGACGTTTATCGAAAGTCCAATATCTTTATCACCTGTACCGTATCCAATCATAGATATATCGATATGCTTCCGGCGGAAGGTAGTCTTCTACTGAATATTTCACTGCGTGATTATAAGCCTGAGGCATTAGCTTCGGTGAAGGCCATAATCGTCGACGACTGGGATGAGGTGTGCCGCGAGAATACTGACATACAGCAGCTCCATCTGAAACATGGGTTAACTCGTGCCGATACCCGAATGATTACCGATGTCGTCTCGCGCCATTGCCTGAATGAACTCAGAGCAGATGAGCCGATTTTCTTTTGTCCGATGGGGATGGCGGTTTTTGATATCGCAACAGCGGTATACTTCGTGAAGAAGGCTAGAGAAAAAGGGATCGGGACTGAGCTACAGTAAGGTGGTAGGCATACGTTCGCTATGGGATTTTTTATAGATTTTTCTGATGTAACTAGACTATGATCCGTCACTTTTAAGGGTGGATTGCTGTCTAGTTTTTTTATTGTCTTGTTAACGTTCCATTCATAATACTCTGATAATCTCTATAAGTGTTAGGCGGATGATCATCCACCCCAATAAATGATGACTCGGAGGATAATAATGTTGACACCTATGAAAAAAAGGCTGATCGCTGGTCTGACCCTATTAGCTGTGATTAGTGCCGGCTTTGGCGCAAGCTTGGTATTTCCCGGGAAACAGGCCTCGGCTGAGAACCAAACGGGTCAAACCGCGCTGCCGGCAGCGCAAATTGAAGCATTTGCCAATCTCGATGATACCGCGGGACTGACTAGCTTCGTTGATGGAATTATGGAAAAAGATATGAACCGGCTGCAAATTCCGGGAGCGGTTATCTCCATTGTAAAAGACGGCAAGATTATTTTAGCCAAAGGTTATGGCAGTTCCAATCTGGAAGAAGCGGCACCGGTTAATCCGACAACCAGCATGTTTCGAATCGCTTCAACAACAAAGCTGTTCACCTGGACAGCGGTGATGCAAATGGTCGAACAAGGTAAGATAGATCTGGACACTGATATTAACACCTACCTGAAATCAGTGAAGATCCCTGCTACTTATCCTGAGCCGACCACGATGCGCCATTTGATGACACATACAGCGGGGTTTGAAGAGGGTGGAGTGGGTTATCAAATCACTACCGACCCTGCCAAATTGCCGGGATCAATCTCGGAAACACTCAATAAGCATATGCTGGCACGGGTAAGACCCCCCGGAGAGATGAGTTCTTATTCGAACTTCGGGGCTACCCTCGCGGGTCTGATTGTGGAGGAAGTCAGCGGTGTTCCTTACAATGACTATATACAAAAGTATATTTTCGATCCGCTCGACATGAAATATTCGACGGTGGTAGAGCCTTTGCCGGAGTCATTCATACCCAATCAAGTTGTAGGGTACACGAGTGAGAACGGCAGCTTTATTCCTGGCACACCTACCTTCGAGGGCGGCTTTCGTCCTGCCGGCTCGGGTACAGTATCAGCAGTAGACATGGCGCACTTTATGATTGCCCATCTGCAGAACGGGAAATATGGTGACCAGCAGATTCTTAGAACGGAGACTGCAGAACTAATGCATTCAACGGCGTACCAATTCGATAAACGTATGCCGGGAGTAGATCTGGGGTTCTCTGAGAAACGCATCAATGGTCTTAGACTAATCACTCATGGTGGTTCCGACCCCATGTTTAATACAGAGTTTTATCTTGTGCCTGCCAAGCATGTAGGTATCTTTGTTTCCTATAACGGCGGTCAGGGCGGTGATTCCGCGGCAGGCCTAGTCCATGCCTTTTTTGAGCGCTATTATCCCGATCCTGAAGCGAAGCAGCCTGAATTCTCCATTTCTGCAGAATCTGTTCAGAAATATGCGGGAACCTATCAATTCACACGCCGTAACCACAGTGATATTGATAAATTTTTCAATTTTTTTGCCCAGCTAAATGTTAAGGTAAAGGATAATAAGCTATCTTTGGGAAGTGGTAGTGAACAACAGTTGTATAGAGAAATCGGTCCGAATCTGTTCCAGCTCGAGGGAGGCACCGAACAAATTGGCTTCCGCACAAATGATACCGGTAAGGTTACACATATGCTCTTAGGTATGGCACCGGAAATGCCACTGGAGCGTACGCCACTCTTGAATCAGAATAAGTTTTGGCTTATCGTACTTGGCGGCTCGGGGTTGATTTTCATCACTGCATTGCTTGGACTAATCTTCTCCAGACGCAAGATCAAGGTGATGACGCCTCCGGAAAAGTGGGCCATCCGCTTATCTGCGGGAACTGCTGGGTGGGCGCTGCTATCTTTCGTTACGATATTTATGGTGGTTATGTCCATGGATACGATGCAGAAGTTCAGCGGTATCAGTCTTTCGCTTTCTCTCAGTTTAGTTATGCCAATCCTTTTGGTTGGACTGACTTTAGCTTTGCTAATCTCGGCTATACTGGTTTGGAAGAATAAATACTGGACAGCTTTCAAGCGTGTGCATTATACACTAGTGGCACTTTCGGCTGTAGTGATGACTCTGTTTTTCTACTATTGGAACCTGTTGGGTTGGCAGTTCGGATAACTTCGTTTCTTGTCAAGAATATATCATATATAATGTAAGCTTAAGAGAGGAGGACAATCGTGGCTACTATACTTATTGCTGATGATGATGATAACATCCGAAAGCTAATGTCTTTGTTTTTGCGAAAAGAAGGTTTTGACCTCAAAGAAGCCAGGGATGGCACCAAAGCGCTGTCCATTATAGAGAACTCGCGAGTCGATCTCGTCATCCTAGATATTATGATGCCAGGATTGGATGGTTGGGATCTGTGCAGAGAAATCAGGCGCTCTGATGCCAACATTCCCCTCCTCATGGTGACGGCTAAAGGAGAATCTGCACATAAAGTGAAAGGTTTTCAACTCGGCACGGATGACTATTTGACCAAACCGTTTGATCCGCTTGAACTGGTGATGCGAGTAAAAGCTTTGCTTAAACGCTCGCTGGTTGTTTCTTCCCAGTCTGTGCAGTTGGGCAATGTGGTGCTTAACCGCCGCACTTTCCAGGTTACGCGTGATGAAGAACCGGTAACGATTCCTTTGAAGGAATTTGAGCTACTGTTTCTGCTGGCTAGTCACCCTAGGCAAATCTTCACAAGAGAACAGTTGATTTCTCAAATCTGGGGATTGAACTATGAAGGAGACGGCCGGACTGTAGATGTGCATATAAGCCGGTTGAGGGAGAAATTCTGCGGTAACGACGAGCAATTTCAAATCGAAACGGCCCGCGGCCTAGGATACCGGCTGATCCCTGCGCTATGATCAAGACATTGTATGTACGCGTCGTTCTCACGTTTTTAGGCATCATTATCTTTAGTCTGATCTGTTCCTTTTTCATTGGTTTGTATGTCTTTCAGAAACAAATAAGTAACGAGGGACAGAATGAAATGATCACAGTGGGGAAGGAGATCATTCACCGTTATGATGACGCCAAGCCTGAGGATACAGACGAGTTCTTGAATAGTATGGTTAAGGTATCTGCATACCCTATCCACTTGTATAATCATTCCGTGGAATATACCTTTTATGGGCTCAAGGATAGTCCGGCCGTCACTATCACCCCCGAGGCTGTGAAACAAGTGCTGCAAGGAAAACTCTATCGTTCCTCCGCAAAAGATAAGGATACCTTTATCGGGATGCCCTTTATGTTTAACGGGGAGTGGCAAGCAATGTTCTTGCAGTATTCTGCCGAGAACGAAAATATCGTCAATCGGATGCTGCTCTTTGTGCTTTTACTCGTGCTTTTACTGGGTAGTCTATGCATTCTTATTGCCGCCAGATATTTGGTGGAGCCGATCAAAGCTTTGACGAATGCGACAAGAAGGCTGGCCAAGGGTGATTTCGAGGTAGAGCTTAAAGTAAACCGAGTAGACGAAATAGGGGAACTGACACAAAGCTATGTGGAGATGGCCGGGGAGCTGAAGCAGCTGGAACAGATGAGGCAGGATTTCGTATCCAACGTTTCTCATGAAATTCAGACACCGCTTACGTCTATTTCCGGCTTTGCCAAGGCATTGCAGAACAATGATCTAATCGTGGAAGAGGAACGTTCTGAATATCTTGATATCATCATTGCAGAGAGTGAACGTCTGTCGAGGTTAAGTGATAATTTGCTGAAGCTCGCTTCCCTGGATTCTGAACATCATCCTTTTAATGCAGGTTCCTTCAATCTTGACGAGCAGATTAGAACCATCGTTGTGACCTGTGAGCCACAATGGTCAGCCAAAGGCATCGTTATCGATCTTGAGCTGCCGGAAGCTGTCAAAATTAAGGGTGATGAAGATCAGCTGAAGCAAGTATGGATGAATTTGCTGAGCAACAGCATCAAGTTCACACCTGAAGGCGGGAACATCCGCATTAGTATAGATGACAGTGCAGCAGATGTATCGGTCACCATCAGTGATAACGGGATCGGGATTTCCCCGGAAGAGTTCAACGCCGTATTCCAAAGATTTTATAAAATAGACAAGTCACGGAATGGAAACAACAATGGCAATGGCTTGGGACTTGCAATCGTTAAAAAAATTGTCTCCCTGCATCAGGGAAACATAGAAGTGGACGGTGCGGTTGGAGCGGGAACGACGATTATCGTCAGGTTGCCCCATAAGTGAAATTAAGGGTTTGTCTGATTCTTGGATTGCCGTACGCCAAACATAATGAAATCCTTGAATTGCCGGTCCATAACCCGATCTTCCTCCGTAACCACACCCCCCCGCTGATGAGTAATAATGACGGCTTTTTGTAAATACATGAAATACAGGTGGGTGGACTTGTGCAGAATGTCCAGCCACTTATTTTTTTCCTCCGGAGCGACTGATATGGACTCAAGGAGAATTAACCGTGAATACCAGCCTTCCATAGCCTGCTTAAAGTCAGGAAGTTCCGCGGGATTTTTGGAAAGCGTGCTGTAGTAAACTCCAAAAATGGCATCATAGTAGATCAGGGCTTCCTGCTGATCTCTTAATGCCAGATATTTATCGAGAATGTTCTCCAATGACTGTACAGGGTGTTCAAAATCAAAATCAAACAGCAGCTGTCCAAACATCCGCTCCAGATTAAGGACATAGATTTGAGCGGCTAACTCTTCCTTGTCTTTATAATGATGATACAAAGTACGCCGGGAGATGCCGGCTTGTTCCGCAATCTGTGCCATATCCGTGCGCTCAATACCTTGAGCACAGAATAAGCTAAGCGCTGTATCCTTAATGATCTCCCTTGTCATTTGCATTTGCTTTTCCCGCAAATTCATTGATTTTCTCTCCTGTCTTGTTGCAACTCTTCCGCTGCTTCTAGCACTATTTCTGAGCTGGCTTCGAATTCATTAGGAATTTGCTGCCCACTGAATAGGGGTTCTGCCGGTTGATCGCATCACCTAACCAATTCAGAAGCTTCACACCATCCTGTTCAGCCTGAAAGAAGGTCTCTCTGGTGGCAAAAGTGTGCGGAGTTGTACCCGTCTTAGCGTTCAGTCCATAGTCGGTGAGATAGTAATAATAATTAGGTAAAGTGGCTGCCAAAGAAGAAACAGATTGCCGCATTTCCTGTGACCACTCATTAATGATGCTTTGATCTCTTGGCCCCTTGTAATCGTTGATGTTGTTCTGAAAGTGGATTAGAATCTCGTCAAATACCGAGTAGGATTGCAATATTATCGCATTCGCAGGAAGTAGATGGCCGTTCGCTTTAAAAGCTGCCCCGATGATATCCGCTTCAGGGGCATATCCGAAGTTCTTCACGAAGTCTGCCTGCCATTCCTGCTTCACAACATTTGGCCACTTGTCTGATTTCAAGAAGGAACTGTCTGAATATTGGAAAATCTCGGAGTTCTTGTAATGAGAGGCGATCTCGGGAGCCCAAAAAGCGGACCCGAAGCCACCAGCACTTTCGCCAGCAATCAGTAGTTTGCCGGGTTTATCCACGTTGGCATATATCCAATCGAGGCTGCTTCGCACATTATTGCTGCCGTTATAACGCATAGTAAAGGGGCTGCCGTCATCTTTTTTATATTCAACTGTGCGGTTGCCGATATGGAAGTCACCGGTTGAATAGGGAAGGTAGACCACATTCCAGCCATGAAAAGGATTGGCAGGGTTATCCGTATCCATCATGCCTCTCAGCAATGTCAACATATAGAAGGGGATGTTCTGGAAATAGTTTCCTGTATCTCCACCTTTAATAAAGTTCATAAGCTTGATGGGGTGTGCGGCACTTTGGGCATCCCAGCTGGCTCCGCCACCGGAAAAAAAGATGATCCAGTTATTATTTTCACCCTTTTTATTCCACAAAAAATACTCTGATCCATCACTTGATATGACATTTCCATCTAGCGTGACTTTATTCCACTTGTAAGGCTTCGCTTCCGCAATTACGGGGGTGGTAGTCGCCGGTCTTTTGATTACAAAAGCGCTGATTGCAAACATGGCAATCAAAACAAGGCTGAATAATCCAATACCTGTGAATATTGTGATTTTCCTCATTTTCCTCATTTTTCTCATATCCATCTCTCCCTTACTCGGAGTATACGTCAAGATCACTCATTACACAAGGTGTATACCTAAAATCATAAAACAATCGTGAGAAAATATATAAAGAGGTGTCCTCGCAGCCTTTGATCCATGGCTACAGGGACACCTCGATTGTGTATGTTACTTTATTAATTTTGCTGCTTCGATTTCAAATGTTTTTAGTTCGTAAGGTTCAAGTATAAAAGTAATGACAGGTTCAGTGTGGACTTCCCCTTCAGGACGCTCCATTAGATTACACTCTTGCCACGAAATAATATTCAAGTCGCTAGTCATATCAATTTGCTGGCGGCTTCCGGAATAGTCGTGCACACGTACGATTAATTTTTGACCATCCTCAGACTTCTTGATCGCAGAAACCATAACCTTTTGAGTAGAAAGGCGAATAAGCGACTTGGTTGCTACTTCTGCTTGACCCATGGTGCTCCGTAGAGGGTTGTTGACGGACCAAGCTTGACGGACGGTGTCACCCTGTAGCCAATCCCCAGTATGAGGCAGGATAGAATAGGTGAAAGTATGTTCGCCTTGATCCGCTTCAGGGTCAGGGTGCGTTGCCGATTTGATTAAGGATAGACGCATCACATTATCCTTGATGTCATAACCGTATTTGCAGTCGTTCAGCAAGCTAACGCCATAACCACGATCTGATAAATCTGCCCACTGATGCCCCACAGTCTCGAATCTAGCGTAATCCCAGCTAGTGTTCCAATGTGTTGGACGCGTAACATTACCGAACTGGATATCATAAGTGGCTTCGGTAGCTCGTATCGCAACAGGGAAAGCTACTTTCATTAGCTGTTGTCGCTCATGCCAGTCTACCTTTGTCACGAAATCGATACGACGATGGTGTGCATGTAAGATCATTTGCTGCTTAATCGTGGAATCCATATAACTCCATGTGAATTGTACAACACATCGCAGTGAACCCTTTTCTATGACTTCAATGCTGCGGCAGTCGGTGACTTCACGTTTCTTTTGCTGATAGTAGATGTCAATGTCCCAAGCTTCATGGGCTAGGGGTTTATCTTCAAACACTTGGAACACGTTACCGTGACTTCCGTTTGCTAATACTTGTCTTTGTTCATTTATATCATAGATGGATACTAATTGACCTTGTTCGTTCCACTCAATTTCGAAGTGAGGCGTTGAGATTCCTGATTCATTTAGCTTGAATGGAGCGCTTAGTGACTTAGAATTCACATCTTCTACGAAGGAGATCGTTGTGTATCCAAGAGAAGGAATGTTAGATACTTCAACGATCCAGCGGTCACCTTCACGCTGAGCTTGTAGTTGTTTTCCTTCTGAGCTTATCCAATGTCCTGTTTCCATCCCGGCTTCAACAGTAATTTCTACGAGTTCTGTCAGCTCCCAAGCAGCATTGTTCCAGATCGTATATTTACCGGCTTCATTTCCGCTCACAAGTGCCTTACTGGATTGCTCCCAGACAGACTGACCTATTGCTTCTGCTTGTGTATACTCAATTGTACTGTCTTCATACACTTCACGAATCGAAGAGCCCGGAATAATATCATGGAATTGGTTGCGCAAAATAATTCTCCAGCCCTCGTCTAAATCGGTCTGACGATAGTTAGACCAGTCACCTGTCATCACACTTTGCAGTGTATTTAGCCATTCCGCCTCACGGTATAGCAGTTCAAGCTTACGGTTCATCCGCTTATTGTAGGCTTGGCTTGTGTAGGTGCCGCGGTGATATTCTAAGTAAAGCTCGCCATCCCATACATGGACATAACGATCTGTATTTGCAACAGTTTCTTGCAGGGTACGGAAGTAGTCTCCCGCTGTTCCTGTTTCAATCTTCGGCAGACCGGGAAGATCGTTTAACCGACGGCGCATCTCTAGCATTTCACGGTTCACACCCCCGCCACCATCGCCATATCCGTAAGAAAGTAACAGATTGCGATTTACTTCTTTATCCCGGTAAGTATCCCAAATTCCTTTTACAGTCTTAGGAATAATCCGGCCATTATAAGTGTAGAACCAAGAATCTTCTTCGGACCAAGGCTCTGGTGTTGTAATAAAGTGTGTTAACACCTCTGTGCCATCAATCCCACGCCATTGAAAGGTATCATGGGGCATCCGGTTATATTGATTCCAGCTAATTTTTGTGGTCATGAAGGTATTAATTCCTGATTTTTTTAGAATTTGTGGCAAGGACCAGCTGTAGCCAAATACGTCTGGCAGCCATAAATAGTCACATTCAACCCCAAATTCATTACGTAAGAAGCGAGTTCCATAGAGTAATTGACGGACTAGAGACTCCCCTGAGGTCAAGTTGCAATCTGCCTCAAGCCACATACCTCCGCCAGCTTCCCAGCGTCCTTCAGCCACACGTTCACGAATATTTTCATAGATTTCTGGATAGTCATTTTTGATATATTCATAGAGTTGCGGCTGAGTCTGTAAAAAGGTATAGTCCGGGAACATTTCCATCAGACGTAGTACGGTTGAGAAGGAACGCGCACATTTCTCACGGGTGTGTTTCAATTGCCACAACCAAGCTACATCAATATGGGTATGGCCAATACAGGTAACTGTGACGGGTGAGGACTTCTCCATTTTGTTAATTTCATCACGCAAATAATTGCGGGCTTCCCCGATCGAAGCGTAGAAGTTGTCTGAACCTGGACGAGACCAGTCGATCAGAAGAAAGGAGCGGTCTACTGCACTCATAAGTTGTGTATATTCTGGTGTTTTGGCATCGAGTACGTTCAGCGTCTCAACTACAGCAAGCGCGGTAAAATAGAAATCATCCGTTGGTTCATCCAGCCAACAAATTTCAGCCATGCGAATCCCATGTGTCTGATCCTTTTTTGGGCCGCCACCTTCGAGTCCCGACCATAACCGGAAGGTCAGTGGAAGCTGAGTGCCTGCCGTTTCATTTGGCAAGAACACTTCGGTATGATTGGAATCCACACCTTGATAGGGTTTGCCGTTGAAAAAGAATAAGGATTCAAATCCGGAGTTATTTCCAGCACCCGTCTCGCCAAAATCAAATCGACCCAGTACTCTACGGCCTGCCCAAGTAGCGGGTACTTCTATATTTGTCGTTAGCCATAAATACAAATCGCGGCCTTTCCAAGTATCTCCAACTCGTAGCTTAGACCATTCTCCATCCACGGGCGGTTCGGCTGCAATTTCACCTTGTTCGTCAATCATAGAGTTGAAAAAAGGAATGTGTATACGATCCCGGTAACGATATTCGGAAATTTCGTTTAGTTGGGAGTTGAGTTTGCGTTTGGTTAGAAACATGAGTAATAGCCCCTCCAATATGTTGATGGGGGACGAGGAAATTAAGATCTATTTGGGTTATTATAGGTTTGTTTGGGGGGTAGAAATCAACTATAGACGATTTTGTGTGAGTTGTAAACTCTTGGTGGAGAGAAAAGTTGGAGCGCTAGAATATATAAATTAAAAAATGCATGCGCTTCCATTGCAGAAAAAGAAGTGTGATGTTAAGCTTCTAATCCTAAAGGTGATATTCAGAAAGAAGGTGGCTTTGTTGAATGTAAAGAAATTTTATCAAAACCATTTGCAGAAAAAACTGTTCAATAAAATTTTAGCTATATACTCTTCGATCATCATAATTACGTTAATTGCCTCATCCATTACCGTATATAAATACTATGAACAGACGATCACTCGCCAACATGTAGATGCCAATCGGGAGGTGCTGGATTATGTAAGTTTGTATATGAATCAGCAGTACGAAAGCATCCAGGTAGCCATCCAGCAAATTTATAGCGATGCCTCTGTTAGTGAGGATTTGTCCTACTTTTTGCAAAATGATTATGGGGATTATCTTAAATACCGTTTAGATCAATATGCAGACATAGGGAGCTCCGTTCCTCATACGTTCGATACTTATTTCAAAACCTATTTGAATCAGAAAAACGGGATTTATGACGTTATTTTATACAGTACAGAGAAAGAATTTTATTATTTATATAAAAATAATACCCGGCAATTCTACTTGAGCGACATGGACGGTTCTAAGCAAAAGTTATCCTTACCGAAGAATGGCTGGGTCTCGCATGAAACCAAATTAGTGCTTAAGGAAATAAGAGAAGACAATAACAATTTGTATACAATGACTAGGGAAATTAAAGATCCGATTACACTGAAAACGATCGGGATGCTCATAGTAGATTTTGACGCAGAACTTATTTCAAAATGGCTTGGCACAAAAGTTGCAGAAAATAATGGTCAATTGTTGGTCTTAACCCCAAGCGGTGACGTTATATATGATTCATTGGGAAGGTATATGGGACAGCGATATCCACATCTCGATGCGCTTCATGCGGATGGTTGGACAACACTGGATGGGATCTCCAAGGTTAACTTAAATACAACGAATAGCTCAGGTCTTATTATGGCAGGGATCATTCAGAAGTCACAGGTCAACAACGAAATGAAAACGGTTCGAACTTGGATTATCGGGATTACCACAGCGCTTATTATTACTGCAATGTCTTTTACATACGGAATTATTTTACGTTTTTCTAAAAAAGTGAAGATCATTATCAAATCTATGAAGCGCTTACAGGAAGGTGATTTAAGCACACGTATTCACCTAAATCGAGAAGATGAATTGCAGCTAATTGCCAACAACTTTAACTATATGTGTGAAAGGTTAGAACTCTATATTAATAAAGTGTACATTTCGGAGCTTACGCAGAAAAATGCAGAGCTAGTTGCACTTCAATCGCAGATTAATCCACACTTTTTATATAACACACTTGAGGCGATTAGGATGCGGGCAATTACGCAAGGAGCGAAGGATGTAGGTCAGATGATTTACATTTTATCGACATTATTTCGAACGATGATTAAGAAAAGCATGGTCGTTACAATATCTGATGAGATTGAATACTGCAATTTGTATCTGGAGCTGTTTCAGATTAGACATAAAGATAGGCTCCAAATCATATCACAAATAAGTCCAGTTGCCATGAATTGTTCTATCGTTAAATTGCTCATCCAACCGGTCATTGAAAATTATATTGTTCACGGATTTAGACCTGACCGTTTTGGCAATCTCATCCGTATTGAAGTTACTGAATCTGGCGGGGAAATTCTAATTGCTATAAGTGATAATGGGAATGGAATTACTGCCAGCAAGCTGACAGAGCTACAGCAAATGCTTCAAGTCAGTATGAGAATGGATGAACCTCCTTCTTCGGTAGGCCTATGTAATGTGAATGAACGAATTAAACTTTATTATGGGACTGAATATGGTTTAACGATCGCTAGTGAAGTAAATAAAGGAACAATAGTCATCATGAATATACCAGTAGTAAGGGAGAGTACTAATAATGCACAATATACTTATCGTGGATGATGAACCTCTTATTCTTGAAGGATTACGTTCAGTGATTGAATGGGAAAAATATGGATTGAGAATCGCGGGACAAGCGTCTAATGGGGAAGAAGCTTTAGAATTTCTACGCAATCATAATGAAGGGATCGACATATTAATTACTGATATTACGATGCCAAAACTTACGGGACTTGAACTGATTCAGCAAATAAAGGTTTTTGATTCAAAAATGAGGTTTATAATCTTGAGCGGGTATGAGCAATTTGAGTATTTAAAAGCTGGAATGAGTCTAGGCATTGAAAATTATATTCTCAAACCCATTAATATACATGAGTTGGAATCAACCATTGAACAAATTGTTGAAGTGCTGAATCAAGAGGATGTTGAACAATTTCATGCTAAAGAGGATTGGCAAGTTCTACGCAATAATATTCTAAACCGCTGGGTAACTGGCAATATAGGCCGGCAGGAGCTACAGCACCGTTCAAAAGTCTTAAATATCTCACTGGACTGTTCATTTTTTACGGTGGCTGCGATTCGGCTTATCACCGAACAGGATGACGATGAGGGCCAGGATAAACTCCATAGGAATCAGCTTATGGATGAATGTTATCGTATCGCTGTGAAGTCATTAGAGCAACTTGGAACCGTTATTGTATTTATAGATATGGAAGGTGATCTTGTTCTTATTATTGCTGAGCGGGCTGAAGCTGAGAACAAAGAAGAGCTTTATTGTGTACTGGAGCAAGTGCAATGTGAGATTATGCATGAGTTAGAAAAGTCTGTCTGGATAACGATAGGAAGTAAGGAGCATGCTTTTCAGGAAGTCCCAAATAGTTATAAAAAGGCGAAGAGTTTATATGTTGATCATCTTATGCTACCGGGTTACCCGATTATAGATGTGGAACAACTATCAAAGATGGTTCTGCATGAGGAGAAGCTCGAAATTGATTATGAGGAATTCACCAAATTATTATTATCTGGAGACCGGGAGGCTACGAACCAATTTATCGCAGAAACGTTCGAAAAGCTGTTTGGCTGTGGCATGATTACCCGCATTGATAATTACAACGTAGCGATTGAGTTAATGTTGATTGCTAAGAAAATGGAGAAAAACTCTAATTTTAGTGCCGTGTTTAATCCATTGCTGCGCATACATACTATTGAGCAATTGGTGCACCATGTGCAGGAAAGTGTGAAAGAAACACTGGACCAATTATCATTAGTAAATGATGAGCTCAGTCCGAATATGAGATATATGGTTGATCAAGTAAGCAAACACTATAGAGAAGAGCTATCCCTGAAAACGCTCAGTCAGCGAATGGAAATGCATCCTAATTATTTGGGCCAGCTATTTCAGAAGGAAATGGGCCGTAGTTTCTCTGATTATGTTAATCAATTTCGAATTGAAAAGGCAAGACAATTGCTGCTTCAAACTACGTTACTAACCAACGAAATTGCAGCTGAAGTAGGATATCCGGATCCAGCATATTTCTATCGCCAATTTAAAAAATCAGTAGGTGTATCGCCGACAGAGCTTCGGAATATGTACAAAAAAGCAAAATCCTAAAATAAAGGAAATGTTCCTGAGTATCACGTTCAAGTACGGGCTTCATGGACGTTGATAACGAGAATGTTTCCTTTTTTTTGCTCAAATTTAAGGGGAAATAGACTTTTTAAATGTCCCTTCTGCTGTGGATCTTTAATTTTTACATCTGATTCTGGAGTTTTTCAACTTTATGAAACCGCTCTTATAGCGCAGAATTAAGGGTAGTTAAAGGGGCGAGGGAAAAAGATCGAAGGGATATATAGGGGTTGTTTGGGGATAGAGAGAAGGGGGATGTGGAATAATGCCTGCATTTTTCAAAAGTTTAATTAAGGATAAAGTACTCTGGTTTATGGTATTACCAGGGACATTATGGTTCCTGATCTTTTGCTACTTACCGATGTTTGGAACAGTAATTGCATTCAAGGATTTCAAGATTCATCGGGATGGATTCTTTGCAAGCGTTTTAAACAGTAAGTGGGTTGGCCTTGAAAATTTCAACTTTTTGTTCTCGACGGAGGACGCCTATATCATTACAAGAAATACGATTCTTTATAACTTGGCGTTGATCTCTCTCGGTTTAGTTCTTGCGGTGGGTATTGCGATCACCTTAAATGAACTTGTGAACAAACGGATGGCTAAAGTTTATCAAACGGCGATGTTTATGCCTTACTTCCTTTCTTGGGTCATTATTAGTTTCTTTACCTTCAGCTTTCTGAGTGTAGATAAAGGAATATTGAATCAAGTGGTTGTTTACTTCGGAGGCGATCCTATTTCCTGGTATGGGGATACTCGCTTTTGGCCATATATCCTAATTTTCATGGGGATTTGGAAATCAATTGGTTATTCAAGTGTTGTTTACTTAGCGGCTATAGCGGGTATCGACAAGTCCTACTATGAAGCAGCTATGATTGATGGGGCCAGCAAATGGCAGCAGATTAAGTTTATTACACTTCCTTTGCTTAAACCTTTAATGGTAACGCTAACGATTTTAGCGATTGGTGGTATTTTTAGATCGGACTTCGGTTTATTCTATCAAATCCCTCGGGATTCAGGTGTTCTATACTCCGTAACGAATGTTATCGATACTTATATTTATCGCAGCATGAGTACGACAGGTAATCTAGGGATGAGTACAGCAGCGGGTCTATATCAATCGATTGTTGGATTTATCATGGTGCTTGTAACGAATTCTATTGTGAAAAAGATCAGCAAAGAGAATGCGATATTCTAGAAAGGAGTTAGTGACGTTATGGCAGTATTCAAACGTAAGCCAAAAGAAATTGACAACAACGCCATTACTCCTTTATGGAATGTGGTACTCAATATTATAATTGGCATCTTCGCTTTTACTTGTGTGTTTCCGTTCTTGTTTGTCATAGCCATTTCTTTTACAGATGAGAAAGTACTTGCTCTAAATGGGTTTAGCTTGTTACCCGAAAAATATAGTTTAGCAGCTTATCAGTTTGTTTTTAACACAGGTGATCAATTGCTTCGTTCCTTTGGAGTTACTTTGATGGTTACTGTACTAGGTACGCTCATTAGTTTATTTTTAATAACAACTTATGCGTATGTTCTCTCTCGAAGATCATTTCGCTATCGTAATTATTTCAGCTTCTTCGCCTTCTTCACGATGTTATTCTCAGGCGGAATGGTTCCCAACTATATCGTGGCTACGCAGTTTTTACATTTGTACAACACGATATGGGCTTTGATATTGCCCATCGCGATGAATGCATTCTTTATTCTAGTAATGCGGACCTTCTTCCAGACTAGCGTACCTGATGCACTCATTGAGGCTGCCAAAATTGATGGGTCTGGTGAGTTTCGGACCTTCCTGCAAATTGTACTTCCAATCTCTTTACCGGGGATTGCAACGATTGGATTGTTCTGTACGCTGGGCTATTGGAATGATTGGTTTAATGCCCTGCTGTATATAGATGATGCGAGTCTTGTTCCACTCCAAGCGATGCTGATGCGAATTCAGAATAATATGGAGTTTGTCATTCAGAACAGTATGCAGATGGGATCAAGCTTTGAGATTGCTGCAACCTTGCCAACAGAAACCGTTCGTATGGCGATGGTTGTACTGGCGACCTTGCCTATAGCACTAGCGTATCCGTTCTTCCAAAAGTATTTTGTACAAGGCTTAACCGTGGGCTCTTTAAAGGAGTAACACTACTAAGATGTATTTATTCGAATCGCTAGGACAGGAATCGATATAAATAAAGCGTTCATTAATCTAAAGGGGGAAAATAGAAATGAAAATGAAAAAAGGCTTAACACTCGCTCTTGCAGGGACAATGCTTTTTTCTGGCCTTCTAGCTGGATGTGGTTCGAATAATAATACAAATGCTGCTAAAGAAACAAACAATTCAGCGGCAGCAGGGAATTCAGCAGGGAACACATCAGAATTAAAGCCATATGAGTTGAAGATGTATTTAATTGGTGGACCTCAAAAGGATTTGGATCTTGTCTTAAAAGAAGTTAATAAATATACCCAAGAAAAAATTAACGCGACGTTGAACATTACGATGTTCGATTGGGGCGATTACGATAAGAAGATGCAAGTCATCACCGCTTCTGGTGAGCCTTATGATATTGCCTTTACCTCTTCTTGGACAAATGATTTCCGCCGTAACGCAGCTAATGGTACTTTCCTGGGTCTGAATGATCTGTTAGATAAGTATGGTAAGGAAACGAAAGAAGTTTTGGACCCTCGTTTCTTAGAAGGAACTAAGATTAAAGGTGAGATCTATGGTGTTCCTGTAAATAAGGAGCTTGGACAGCAATGGGTATGGCGCTTCAATAAGAAATATGTTGATAAATACAACATGGACATTTCCAATATCCGTACATTGGATGATCTAGAGCCACTTCTTAAAACGATTAAAGAGAACGAGCCGGCTGATATTACACCGCTAGCTGTTCCTAAAGGCTTTAAACCATTTATGCCATTTGACTATGTACTAGGTGATGAGCTACCTATCGGGGTCTATATGGATTCCACAGATGGCAAGGTTGTTAATATTCTGGAGACACCTGAACTTGCAACATCGTTAGATACGATGCGTAGACTTTACACAGCAGGTTACTTACGCCCAGACGTTGCAACACTTGAAGGTATTGATAACATTAAGACCGGTAAATGGTTTGCCGATCGCGAAATTACACAGCCTTATGCAGAAAAAGGTTGGTCTCGTTCAGCAGGTTATGAAATTGTAACTTCGCCTATGCATGAGCCTTATGTATATACACAGTCCGCCGCAGGTTCGATGCACGCGATTTCCGTAACCTCAGGTGATCCTGAGCGCGCGATGATGTTCTTGAATCTTTTGAATACAGATAAGTACTTACGCAATTTGCTCAACTATGGTATTGAAGGAACACATTATAAGAAAATCTCTGACAATGTCATTGAAGATCTGCCAGCTATGCAAGATAGCTATGCAATGCCAGGCTTCACACTTGGGAACATGTTACTGACTTATCTGCATGCTGATGACCCTGCTGATAAATGGGATGCTTTCAAGAAGTTTAATGATTCTTCAAAAGAAGCCCCTACCTTCGGTTTTGCATTTGATCCTACACCTGTAAAAACAGAAGTAGCGGCTATCAACAACGTAACTAAAGAATTTATGCCAGCGCTATACACAGGTTCTGTTGATCCTAAAACATATCTGCCAAAAGCAGCGAAGAAATATAAAGAAGCTGGACTTGATAAAGTCATTGCAGAAGTTCAAAAGCAACTTGATGAGTGGAACCAGACAAAGAAATAAGCTATGAACGTAACACGCCTAAGATTAATCACTAAAGGTAACACAAATAGGATTAGTGGAGACGGGCAGCTATGCTGCCCGTCTCTCTATCTATCCCCATTTATTATGAAGGAGTGAGAATATGGAACAATTCCGACTTCCCACCATCTCTATGCCGAAGCTGCCGCTTCCTCAAGCGGTTCAAGAAGTATTGAACGAAGCAGAGGAGAAGTTAGCTCATCGGCCAAAGCTGTTGCAGCTTTTTAAGAACTGTTTTCCCAATACGCTTGAGACAACGACTAAGCTTATGGATGATGGGACAACGTTTGTAATTACAGGAGATATCCCAGCTTCTTGGTTGCGAGACTCTGTGGAGCAGGTTATGCACTACGTGCCCTTTGCTAAAAAAGATCCCGATCTTCAGCGGATTATTGGCGGGTTAATTAAACGTCATATCGAGTATATTCATATCGATCCGTACGCCAATGCGTTTAATGAGACAGCGAATGATTGGCATTGGAGCACTAGCGATATTACGGAAATGTCCCCCTGGGTGTGGGAGCGTAAATTCGAGATCGATTCTCTTTGTTTTTCCATGCGTCTGGCTTATGCCTATTGGAAAGAAACCGGAAAGGCTGATATATTCGACGCCGGATTTAAGGCAGCAATGTTCAAAATATTCAACCTGTTCAAAACTGAACAACGCCATAGTGAATTATCTCCATACCGCTTTACGCGTAACAATGGGATTCCTGAAGATACACTGCGTAATAACGGTCTAGGTATGCCTGTTAATTACACGGGTATGGTCTGGTCCGGATTCCGCTCGAGTGATGATGCATGCCACTTTCATTACAACATCCCGGGGAATATGTTCGCTGTTGTTGCATTACGTCATATGCAGGAATTCGCTGAATGGGTATTCCGTGATCTTGAATTTCTGGAACAGCTTAAAGCATTAGAAGCTGAGATTGATCACGGAATTCAATTGTATGGTATTTATCGTCATCCGAAATTCGGTCCAATCTACGCCTACGAGACCGATGGTTATGGCAACTACTGCTTGATGGATGATGCGGGAACACCAGGACTCCTGTCGATTCCTTATCTCGGCTATGTTACCGCAGAGGATGAAATTTATCAGAATACGAGACGATTTGCTCTGAGCAAGGAGAATCCTTTTTATTTTGAAGGAACCGCAGCGAAGGGAATCGGTAGTCCGCATACTCCCAAAGACTACATCTGGCATATGGCATTATCGATGCAAGGTTTGACGGCTTCAACTAAGGAAGAAAAGCTGGAGATGCTTGCGATGTTAGAAGCTACAGATGCGGATACTGGCTTTATGCATGAGGGATTCCATGTTGATGATCCGAATACGTTCACTAGAAAATGGTTCGCCTGGTCCAATAGCCTGTTCTCCCAACTTGTCTATAAAACGATGAAGGAAGGACTACTATGACCAGCTCGAGCAGACCTGTAATCATATTCTATGATTCTGATTTTCCAATTTCCAGTCCCATTCCTAGCGATGCGATTACATCCATGAGTGAGTTCGGATCTATTGTAAATGAGAATCAGCTTGCACAAACGCTGCACGAAACGAAAGGCGGCTGTTTCATCAATCTGCATGCACCCTATTTCCCGAAAGCGGCCTGGATAGCCATTCTTGAATACCTGCAAAGAGGTGGCGGGTTGATTAGCATTGGAGGCGCACCCTTCAAACAACCTGTTCGTTGGGAAAATAGCCGATGGCATGTCGAAGCGGAGCAGACTTCCTATCATCAGGAGCTGTATATTCATGAGGCACTTCGTGTTGAATGCTCACGCAACCATTCATTGCTTGCCTTGGATGTCATTCCTCTGCTTAAGGGTCAAGAATCTCTTTTTCTAACGAGTGCAGACACATGGAACCTCGTGCCACATACGACAAAGACGAGTGATTTACCACATCAAATGGGCTCGGCAGGTCCGATGAGCACACGGATTTACCCGCTCTTAAAGGGAATTACGTCCGAGGGTCGAGAAACCGCTGCCCCAGTGGTTCTTTGGGAGAATACGATTGGTTTATATGCAGGTTCACGCTGGCTGTTCGTAAATACACCTGCAACAGCTTCTTTTTGGGAGCAAAAAGGTCCTTCCGCGATATCCAATTGGGCGCGTTTCTGCAGCAAGGGTGTTACGGAAATGTGGGTTAAGCCCAATTACGCGTCTTATGAATCAGGAGAACGTGCTTCCCTAACCCTTCAGATTCAGCAGCTTGAAAGAGTGAGACCTTCTATGCGAAATGAAGATACATGGAATTTCACAATTTATGTAGAGCATGAATCAGATACCTCTTTGAAGTGGTCTCAGAGTTTGGAAATGAAGGCGAATGCTGAACTAAACATGGTGCGTCTGCCCATTCCTCTGGAGATAAGTAGGGGCCTCTACCATATTGTCTGTGAAGCAGAAGCCAGTGATGGTGAGGTTCGTATTCTGCGCCAAGGGTTCTGGGGTCATGCTCCTGAGCTGCTGGCAGCAGGCCATCCGGTAACGAGCGGCAGAGATTATTTTATAAAAGATGGGCGTCCGCTACCAGTGGTCGGCATGACTTATATGGCGAGTGATGTGGCGCGGAAATTTCTTTTTCTGCCGAACGCCGGAGTTTGGGATCGTGATATGGGCCAGATGCGGAAGGCCGGGATTAACTGGATCCGTACAGGGATCTGGACAGCTTATCGCAATGTGATGCAAGACGATGGACATGTCTCGGAAGAAGTATTGCGGGCGATCGACGCCTTCATCATGACGGCGAAAAAGCATGATCTTCAGGTGACTTTCACGTTTTTCTCCTTCACACCGGAAACGTGGGGAGGGGTGAATCCTTATCTGGACCCACAAAGTGTGGAAGCTCAGAAGCGGTTCATTCGGTCTATTGTATCTCGTCATAAAGATTCTTCGAATGTAGACTGGGATCTTATTAATGAACCGTCGATGTTTGATCCGGACCGTATTTTCTCGGACGGCCCGAGTTCATGCCATGATCGCTTTGAGCGACAAGCTTTTAGGGAATGGCTACAAGAAAGACATGGTGTAATCGAAGTGTTGCAGGAACGCTGGAATATGACGCCCGCACAGCTTCCGGACTTTGCTTCGGCAGGGCTGCCTGAAGCAAAAGAGATGAACTTCGACGTACAAGATATGCACAGTGCTAAGAGGGGGACACGCTGGTTGGATTATTGTTTGTTCTCTATGGAAATGCATAACCGTTGGGTGAAGCAATTATACGATACCATTAAGGAGCAATGTCCAGCTCAGATGGTTACGGTTGGCCAGGATGAGGGACTAGGAGCGCAGCGTCCTTCGCCGTTTTTCTATGAGGAAGCGGTAGATTACACTACTGTGCACTCCTGGTGGTTTAACGACTATTTGATATGGGATGGCATTTTTGCCAAAACCCCCAATAAGCCAAACCTAATTCAGGAGACTGGCGTCATGTATGTAGAAACTCCAGATGGCCGAGCCAAACGTTCAGAACAAGAGCTGCGGAATTTGCTGGAACGTAAGTATGCTTACGCTTTTGGAACGGCAGGTGCGGGAGCTATTCACTGGATCTGGAATACGAATTTCTATATGGATAATGCGAATGAGTCCCATATCGGAGCGCTGAGAGCGGATGGAACCGAGAAGCCTGAGGCAGACGTATCTTATGATTTCGGGAAGTTTATAGAAGGTATCCGTGATATATTTGGTAATCGGAAATTGGAAGAGATTGCGGTGGTGTTCCCTTATTCGAATGATTTCTCTAATCGAAAGTTGGCTTTTGCGTCTACAACAGAGCTTACCCGCATTCTGTCTTATGAGCTCAAGATGTCTTTTCGGGGGGCTTCTGAATACCACCTAGATGATTTGGAGAAGAACCCTGCGAAGCTGATTATACTGCCAAGCGCGCATAACTTCGCTGATGCAGCGATGGAACGGTTGTTACATATCGTTGAAGAGACAGGAGCGGTATTGCTTGCCACTGGACCGTTAGGCATTGATGCCTACTGGCGTTCTTCGGATCGGTTGAGTGATATTCTTGGCAAACGTGAATTGCGTAATGTGCGCCGCGAAGAAGTGCTTATGCTTCAAGGTCAAGTACTGCCTGTCTCTTTCGGCCACCGCCGGATAGCTGAGGTGACGAAGGAAACGATCATTCAAAAAAATGGTGGAAGTTCTACTATAGACACTGTCGTGAACCTTCCGCTGGGCAAGGGTCGACTCCTATGGAGTCCACTGCCAGTTGAATTGAGTGAGCGTAGGGATACTACGGCTGCACTTTACCGCTACGCGGTTAATGCTGCTTTTGTGGAACGTGATTTTGAATGGATTAGTGGTGGGGACTTAGCGGGTATCTACGGACGAAAACTGAGCTTTGCTACGGGTGCACTTTTTACCTTCGTGTCGGAATATGCCCAAGATGCAAAGATCGAGGTGAAGGATTCAGCCACTGGCCGAACTTATTCGTTCGTGTTGGAACAGGAACGTTCTGTTCTCTTTGCTACGGATAGTAAAGGAGATTTGCTTGGTGTTTATCGCCCGCAGGAAGTCGAGATTCATGTCAATTATCCACATCTTCTACATTAAGCATCTTGGTAGATAGAACGCATTGCATATAAGGAGGTCTTCACTTTGGAAAGTTCAAAACAATCTATTAGCCCTCAGACAGCCCATATCATTTCCCATACACACTGGGACCGGGAATGGTATCTTCCCTATGAGAAGCATCATGTACGCTTAGTGAAACTGGTTGATGAATTACTGAACCGGTTGGATGAGGATAACGAATTTAAGAGTTTCTATCTGGATGGACAGACGATTATTCTGGAAGATTATCTTCAGGTACGTCCAGAAAATCAAGAGCGGCTACAGAAATATATTACGGAAGGTCGCCTTCTAATAGGACCTTGGTATATTTTGCAGGATGCGTTCCTTACTAGTGGGGAGGCCAATGTTCGTAATATGCAGATTGGCCATCAGGATTCGAAGCGTTACGGGGAACCCTCCAAAATCGGTTATTTTCCGGACACCTTTGGTCTAGTCGGCCAGACTCCACAATTAATGCTGCAATCCGGCATCAATAATGCCTTTTTTGGAAGAGGTGTGAAGCCCACTGGATTCAATAATACGGTGTCGGATGGAGGTTACGAATCCTCATTCTCGGAGCTGATTTGGGAGGGCCCTGATGGATCAAAAGTGCTCGGCATCCTATTTGCCAATTGGTATTCTAACGGAAACGAAGTGCCTGTAAATGAAGCAGAAGCCAAAGTGTTCTGGGAGAAAAAGCTGGCAGATGCGCGGAAGT
The DNA here is from genome assembly GCF_038593035.1 of Paenibacillus sp. FSL R10-2778. Classification (NCBI taxonomy): domain Bacteria; kingdom Bacillati; phylum Bacillota; class Bacilli; order Caryophanales; family Paenibacillaceae; genus Paenibacillus; species Paenibacillus sp. FSL R10-2778. Next base: position 2,540,583 of record NZ_CP151956.1, read on the forward strand.
TTGCCTCTACAGGTGAGCTGCTGTTCATGAATGGTTGTGATCATCAGCCGGCTCAACTGGATTTGCCAGAGGCTATCGAAACTGCGAAGCGGTTGTATCCAGATATGGAGTTCATTCATTCGAACTTTCCTGATTACCTTAAGGCCGTAGAGGGTGTAATGGATCGCAGCAATCTGTCGACTGTAAAGGGCGAACTGCGGAGCCAGCATACCGATGGATGGGGTACGTTAGTGAATACCGCGTCTGCTCGTGTCTATTTGAAACAGAGGAATCAGGAAGGGCAAATCTTGCTTGAAAAGTTGGCCGAGCCACTTGCTTCGTTCGCACATTTACTGGGCAAAGAGTACCCCCATCATATGTTCACCTATGCATGGAAGACATTAATGCAGAATCATCCGCATGATAGTATTTGTGGATGCAGCGTGGATGAGGTACACCGTGAGATGGTCACCCGTTTTGACAAAAGCCGTCATGTGGCAGAGACCATTGTTGAGGATAGTAAACGAGTGATTGCAGAAGCTGTGGATACGTCCGGGTTTACCACATATGGTGAAGACGTGCTTCCATTAGTAGCGATGAATATGACGGGTTGGAGTCGCACGGGTACTGTGAGCGTAGAACTTGATGTGGCGCGTCTATATTTGCGAGAAGGATTCTCTCTGGAAGAAACGGCTAGCCGTATGACTGGAATTGACTTGCACGGTCGTGTGTTAGTAGACGATCAAGGGAATAACATTGCCTCCCAGCTGGAGGACTTGGGTCTTCAGTTTGGTTATGATTTGCCAGATGATAAGTTCCGTCAGCCGTATATGTGCCGCCGGGTAAGACTTACCTTTGAAGCCGTAGAAGTTCCTGCGCTAGGTCTTCGATCATATGCTTGGGTTCGCCGAGCAGATGCAAAACTGCCAATAGCCGCTGAATCTTTGTTATATGGAGATCGGGTGCTGGAAAATGACGTTATCAAGGTAGTCATTAATGATGATGGTTCGTTTATGCTAAGTGACAAAACTAGTGGAGTGACCTATAACGATCTTGGCGTATATGAAAACACCGGGGATATCGGCAATGAATATATGTACAAACAGCCAGAGGCCGAACAAGCTTTGACGACTAAAGGACTGAAGGCTAACATTTGTGTACTGGAAAATACATCGTTTCGCGCCGCTATAGAAATTAACCATAACTGGGAGATTCCAGCCTCGGCAGATGATAAGCTGGATGAGGAGCAGCGTGCACTGGTTTACTATCCGGAGCGCAAAGCTCAGCGCAGTAGTGACACAGTCATTCTGGAACTTCGTACTGTAATCACCTTGGAGCGGGGCGGAAAGGGATTGCATATCGAAACGACAATAGATAACCAGGCCAAAGATCACCGGATTCGTATACTGTTTCCAACAGATTTGAACGCTGCCACGCATCGTGTAGATTCGATGTTCGAGGTTGCTGAGCGGAATATTGAACCAGCCACAGAATGGAAGAATCCGAGTAACACGCAACATCAGCAAGCCTTTGTTGATATTAGTGATGGGAAAGCGGGTCTAACCGTCGCTAATTTTGGATTAAATGAATATGAAGTGCTGCGAGATGGGCGTAACACTATTGCGATTACGCTGCTACGTTCTGTTGGCGAACTTGGTGACTGGGGGCTATTCCCAACTCCAGAAGCGCAGTGTCTGGGAGAGCAAGTTGTTCGTATGGAGCTTATCCCGCACACAGGTGAGGGTATAACTTCTGGTGCTTATGCTGAAGCTTACCAATTCCAGGTTCCGTGGATTGTATGTCAGACAGATGTACATGCAGGTGTGGTTGCGCCGGTGTATACTCCATTCGATTGGGAGAGTAAGGAACTCGCATTTTCTTCACTAAAAATGAACGAGCAGACTGGAGATATACTGATGCGTTGGTACAACATGAGTCAGCAGAACACCAACCTGGCCTTCCATTCGTCTATTCCACAGCAGTATTTCTATAAAACGACGATTCTAGAAGAGGAGAGCCACCCAGTTTCTAGGGATGAGAAAGGTAGCTTTGACTTACTGATCGGTCCATGCGAAATTGTAACGATTGGTATTAGAAAATAAATGAAAAAGGACGGTGTCCAGAGAGTCGTATGACTTTTGGATATCGTCCTTTTTTGTATAAATACGTATCTTAGGAAGAAGATTTGCCGCGCGCAGTGGATCCAAGATGATCAATCTGCTCTTCCAGAACTGCACTTGCTTGGCCTAAAAACTGCGAAATAAGGGCGAGCTCTTCATCCGTATAAGAAGCTGCGAGCTTAACCATGGCGGTATGGAGCGGTTGGTACGTATTAATGACATCATCTTTATTCTCATATAATGGCACAATAATCACTTTACGGCGGTCATTCGGGTCATTTTGTCTGCGGACATAGCCATTTTTTTCGAGCCGGTCTATTAATGCCGTAACACTGCCTGTGGTCAGACCGGTTAATTTAGACAGTTCTCCAGCAGTGATAGGACCTTTCTCCCGTAGAATATCTATAGATAAGAAATCATTATTGTATAACCCAAGTGAGGCGGCTACATTTTGTTGGTACAATACCGTTCGGTTTCCCAAACTGCGCATAAGCAAGGTGAATTGTTCCTGCTCTGGTGTAGGTTGTTCGTGGCTTGACAAAAGATAACGCTCCTTTTAAAATAATTATATCTTGATAGTCAAGATATTAGATTATAAAGTTATTCGAAAATTTTGTGATTTATCAAATACATTCTATCGAAATTAGAAATGTTTTGCAAAATAATTGCAATCCAACAGCTTTGGGGAACCATATGGATAGAAGATATAACTACGAACCAGTAGGTTGAGTTGAGAGGGGAATAGATGTGAAAGAGACTATTGTTATTAAAGGTGCAAGAGAGAATAATCTGAAAAATGTCTCGCTCACGATTCCTAAGTATAAGCTAGTTGTCCTGACAGGACCTTCGGGATCAGGGAAATCGACGTTAGCTATGGATACACTTCAGCGGGAATGCCAAAGACAGTATTTGGATTCCATGGGCATGACGTCAGATACGATCAGCAAACCAAAGGTGGAGTCTATTATTGGACTGTCTCCGTCCATTAGTGTTGGACAACATGTCACCAATCGTAATCCCCGCTCGACAGTTGGGACAGTCACCGACATCTATACGTTTGTCCGGTTTATCTTTTCCAGATTAGGCGAGCGGGTTTGCCCTTCCTGTAGTGGCAGCATTCCACCTTCTTTTGAAGCGAGGGGATTGCTGATCGAGGAAGACGAGGAAATGCATGGTCAAACGATGGGTTGTCCGCATTGCGGAGCTGAGCTTGAGAAGCTGGGCATGTCCCACTTTTCTTTTAATAAGCCGGAGGGAGCTTGTGAAGCCTGCGGTGGTGTTGGATCTGTGGCAACTATAAATGAAGCGGCGGTGTTTAATCCAGCGCTTAGTATGCGTGAGGGTGGGGTGGCCTCGCTGAATGGTGTTCATCGTGATATACAGATGCGTATATTAGTGGCTGCTGGCAAGCATTTTGGCTTTGAGTTTGATCCGGATCAGCCCTTAAAAGATTACGGCGAAATTCAGCGCGACTTGTTATATTACGGAGTGGAAAGTGAGGCGTTTAAGCGCCATTTTCCCAATGTTAAGCCGATTCAAGGCACCAAATTTGAAGGCGTCATTCCTGGTTTGTGGAGGCGATACAAGGAGAAGGAAGGAGAAGCTGGTACACAGGAAAAAGACGGCGGATTTTTTCATGAGCAGCAATGCCCAGAATGCCTTGGCGCTCGCCTAAAAAAAGAAGTTCGTCTCGTTCGGGTAGCTGGCGCATCGATTACGGAGGTATCGGATTGGCCATTAAGCGATGTTTACGAGTGGACTAAAGGCTTGGAGGCGGCTTTGCCAACCGAGGGACTTCATCTGCTTGAACCCATCCTTCACGATATGCCTACCCGACTAAAACGGATTATCGATGTTGGTCTTGGTTATCTTTCCATGAACCGTCAGACGGTCTCCCTCTCTGGTGGAGAGGCACAGCGGCTGCGCCTTGCCTCATTGCTGGGGTCAGGTCTGACTGGAGTGTTATACATTCTAGATGAACCGACGACCGGGCTTCATCCGCGGGATACTGTTGGCCTCATTCGTGTGCTTCAGGAGCTGCGCGATTTGGGTAATACGGTGCTCGTTATCGAGCATGATATTGAGATGATGCGCGCTGCCGATCATATTATTGATATGGGTCCGGGTGCTGGTCTGGACGGAGGGCAAGTTGTTGGCGAGGGCAGCATTGAGGATTTGATGGCAAGCGAGACTTCTGTTACGGGAGCCTATCTTAGAGAAGAGCGTAATAAGACTGCTGCATACGTTCGCCGGAAAGGTGACGGAAAACAAATCACCATCCGACAGGCACAGTACCGGAATATTGATATCCCGGAGGTTTCATTTCCTCTAGATTGTCTAGTTTCTGTAACTGGGGTTTCGGGTTCAGGCAAGTCGACACTAGTCTTTGATATTCTTGCGCAAGGCAGTGCGAAAGAACATGAGCAAATAGGCTGTGCGGAGATTGCGGGCTTAGATCAGGTTGGAAATATAGTGATCTTTGACCAATCGCCCATGGGTAGAATGTTGCGTTCTAATGTAGCGACATATACAGATGTATTCACACATCTGCGCCAGCTGTTTGCTGCATTGCCGGAGGCGAAAAAAAGAAAACTGACTTCCAAGCATTTTTCCTTCAACACACCGGGTGGACGCTGCGAAACCTGTCAGGGTCTTGGGGTGCTGACTGTAGACATGAATTTCTTACCCGATCTGGAGGTTAAATGCCACGCATGCAAGGGGAGAAGATTTACGGATGAGGTTCTCCAGATGAAATATGATGGATATTCCATCTCGGATCTGCTGGACATGTCCGTACAGGAAAGCTTGCCGATTCTTAAGTCGGAAGCCAAAATGGCGGGGATTATCGAGACATTGTGTGAGGTGGGTCTCGGTTACCTTAAATGGGGACAATCTGTCAAAACCTTATCCGGTGGTGAAGGGCAACGGATTAGACTGGCTAAAGAGCTGAGCAAACCTTCCAAAAACCATACGCTATATCTGCTTGACGAACCAACAACAGGCCTTCATCCGTCAGACATCAAGCAGCTCCATACCTTATTGAGCAAATTGGTTGATACGGGAAATACTGTCGTAGTTGTGGAGCACAGCTTAGAGCTGATTCGGGAGTCCGACTGGGTGATTGACATTGGCCCTGAAGGTGGCGTTGTGGGCGGTAAGCTTGTAGCTGAAGGTACACCGGAGCAGGTTGCTGAAGTGCGGGAATCCTACACAGGGATGTTCCTGAAACGGATTCTGGCTGAAGGGCTGTAACTTAATAAAAGAGGTGCCCAAAGCCATGAAAATGGCTGGGGCACCTCTCTTTTTTTGAACTTAAAGCAAACCTCTGCTCTCAACTCTAAACTTCGTCTGAACGTCTGAACCAATCTCATTCGCGCGTACTTAGCACTTTCGGAATAAGAGATGAATTATACGTACGTAGCACATTAGGATTAACAGATGAATTTACACGTATGTAGCACTGTAGGATTAGCAGATGATCAAGAGTCGATGGTGTTTGATCCGCAGATGATTAGGATACGGTAGCATCAGACAGCGAAAGACTATGCTTCGGCGGTTTCGGACTCAGCAGACCAGCGAATGACCATACTTCGGCGTATCGGACTCAGCAGACCAGCGAATGATCATTCTTCGGCGTATCGGACTCAGCAGACGTTATAAGCAGGAAAATCCGCCAATTGGAGTATTATCGGACCGCATAGCTCCTAATGGCGGATAAATCACCGTATAAGAGCCTGATTCTAAGAAATAGCTGCGCTGGAGTCCGATGAGTTGCTGAAAAGGCGATAAATTAGTAAATAGCGTCATTGGAGTCCGAAAGCCTCAGCAGGAGATCATGGTAGCAGTAGCAGTAGCAGTAGTAGTAGTAGTAGTAGTAGTAGTAGTAGTAGTAGTAGTAGTAGTAGTAGCGGTAGACCCAGCGAAAGACTATGCTTCGGCGGTATCGGACTCAGGAGTCCAGCGAAAGACTATGCTTCAGCGGTATCGGACTCAGCAGACCTTATAAGCAGGAAAATCCGCCATTTGGAGTATTATCGGACCGCATAGCTCCTATTGGCCAAAAAAACGCCTTATAAGAGCCAGTTTCTAAGGAATAGCTGCACTGGGGTCCGATGGATTGCTGAAAAGGCGATAAATTAGTAAATAGCGTCATTGGAGTCCGAAAGCCTCAGTAGGAGATCATGGTAGCAGTAGCAGTAGATCCAGCAAATGATCATACTTCGGTGGTATCGGATTCAGCAGATCAGCGAATGATCATTCTTCGGCGTATTGGACTCAGAAGTAGAGCGAATGATCATACTTCGGCGGTATCGGACTCAGCGGACCTTAAATGCAGGAAAATCCGCCATTTGGAGTATTATCGGACCGCATAGCTCCTAATGGCGGAAAAATCACCGTATAAGAGCCCATTTCTAAGGAATAGCTGCGCTGGAGTCCGATGAGTTGCAGAAAAGGCGATAAATTAGTAAATAGCGTCATTGGAGTCCGAAAGCCTCAGCAGGAGATCATGCATCTAGCGCAGCTTAATAATCTAGCAGACGTCCATTATCATGCCATTGCCCGTACATTTTATTTTCTTTAGTGTTTGCTATGAATTTGTCTAATTTAATCTTAAATAAATCTGGCTGATGTTTATTGCTTTGGATCGTGTCGATCCGAACTCTTTTATAAAGGGCTGGAAAGGCTGTGAAATTCTCATATACTTGACTGTCCTCTTTTAGCCTTTGCTCTATAATCTTATCTACTATAAAAGAATCAGGGTTCATATCAGGAAGTACCCGTTTTCCTTCAGCACTCATTAACCCCAGCTTTTCGAGGCGGCGGACACGCTCTTTATTCAATTCAGTCCAAGAGCTTCTTTTGCTTCGGGGAGAGAGTCTTTGCGCCAGCTCCGTTTCCGAAATTTTCTTTTTCACTCCATCGATCCATCCAAAACACAAACATTCCTCAACTACGTCCAAATATAGCAACGTTTCTGGGTTTGACGTCATACTAACGAGAACCCAACAAGATTTTTCAGTCTTAGAATTCTCCTGCAGCCAAACTCTTAAATCTTCTCTCGTTTTTACTGTAATTAGATTTTTAATCTCCATAATTAAAATACAATTTCCTTTCTAGGTATGGAGTGGAGCGTCTTGCCCATCCGAGATTAAATTGCTTTTGCAGGAACCTGATACCAAAAAAGAGCATAGTCATTCATGGTGGAAGCATGGCCTAACTGCCGTAACATAGTAGATACATTGCCTCTATGATAAGTCCCGTGATTGGCGACTTGCAACACAATTTCTGATAGGCGTGTTTGGCGGATTCCGGCGAATGGATTGTCAAGCAGAATGGTTTGCTCCAAATCGGATTGATTGTGTAACCATGCTTTGTATTGTTCCGATAGCTGGGCAAAGATATTTACGTATTCATCCACAGAATCTAGAATGCTCAAATTTAGCGGGATACTTTGTTGAAAAGCCTCTGGCATGGCAGTGCCTGTTAATACAAGATACCACATCGTATCAACCGCATAGATATGGCTAAGGGCATGAGCGATGGTGGGAAATGAGCTGTTCACTTCTTGACTTAGCACAGAAGGCGGGAGTTCCTTGATTCTCCCCAGGATAGTTTGGTTTGCCCATGTGTGGTATTTAAACATTTCTACTGGATAATTTGTCATTCGTACATTCTCCTTTTGAATGGTCATGGATTTGTTTTTTGTTACTGTAGTTAATATAAAAGAAGAAGTATGACATCAGACTGTCATACTTCTTCATAAAGTTTGAGTGTGTTTTGAAGCTGCTCTTTTAAAATACCTCGCAATGCAGGGGGTTCGAGGACTTCGGCGCCGCTGCCAAAACTCAGCAGAATGGACCAAAGCCAACGTGCTTCCAATGGCTTATACACAGGAATTCGCATCGTCATGCTTTTATCGGAATGAAATTCCTTGTCGACTTGATGAAACTGATCCAAAGCTTCTGCCAAAGCCTCAGGGCCTACCCGGATCACTATTTCCTCCACCTGATCTGCCCTGTTTGAACAGCCAGCCTCTTTGGGTACCTCATGTTGCGAATGAAAGGTATCCTGCGTCAGGAACAAATTCAGCATCCGGGAAAGTCGGAACTCCCTATAGTCCTGCCGAGCCCGGCAATAACCATAGATGTACCAGTTGCTATATTTAAAATGAAGCTTTACTGGTTCCATTTCACGGGTTGTACGTTCATTTTTTACACTGATGTAATCAAAACGGACAACATTTCGTTCCGATATAGCCGCACGTAAAAGAGGAAGTGCGTCAGGATCCGTACGCCGGGTTTCAAGATCCACCGCGAGACTAGAGGTCTGTGGCTCCGTTCCAATCGTTTGCAGCCGTTCAATGGTTCCTTGCGTATGCTCATCTTCAAACACGGAAGAAAGACTGTTAAGTACAGTAATCAGAGAAGTGACATCATACGAACGGAGCAGGCTTTTATCCATTTTATATCCGTCCATGATGCCATATCCACCTTTAGTACCCTGATACGATACGACCGGGATGCCAGCGGCACAAATCACATCGATATCTCTATAGATCGTTCGCTGGGAAACCTGAAACTCTTCAGCCAGCTTGGAGGCAGATAAAACTTCGTGGTTCAATAGTTTGTAGATCATAGAAATCAATCGTTCCAATTTCATGTGTGCATTCCCACCCATTAGTCCATTTCGTGTTACAGCGTGATTATATCATAGAATTTTTCGGGCAAATTTTGGGCGGGAGGAGCTTTGTTGTTGGCGATGAAGAAATATCCTATGACAGAGTCGATTAAATCTATTTACAGATTAAATCCGCAGGCTCGCCTGATAAATCATTAACAGAAATAATAGCATCGTTTTTTTTCACAGGTGGTGTCCAATATTGCTCATTCCCAGGCAGGTCATCGAACCATTCGGCGTCCTTTGGACAATCTAGAATCATAAATTTTCCGTATTCCTGATCTCTGGATTGATGGTATTTGAGATAGGCTTTTCCGTTATCAATGGCGAGAATTTCTATTTTTCCTGAGGTGTGGCTCATGGATAAGCGTACTCTTTTGCCAAGTCCTGAGGTTCTGGCTTTGGCTTCTTCTACAATTTGATAGACTTGCTCGAGCGGTAATACGAAATCCCGGTTTCCGGCTACGGGCCGGTTCACAAAGAAGTAGTAGGGTGTAACGCCAGCCCATGAAAGCCGGTCCAGTAGTTCCCCTAAAATAACGGGATCATCGTTGATGCCTTTGAGGATGGGGGTCTGATTTACGACAATTGCCCCTGCGTTGTGGAGAGCTTTAAATGCTTTTTTGGCTTCAGGTGTGATTTCACGAGGATGATTGATGTGCGCCATAACATAGATTCGTTTGTCTTCGGTAGAGTAAGTACGAATCAGCTCCAGCAGCTCTTCGTCTTCAGAGATCCGCATCGGATTAAATACGGGAATTTTGGAACCCAGTCTAATGATCTTAACATGCTCAATGCTTCTTAGATTTTCAATAATGGATCTTAGCTTCGGTGTGGAGAGAATTAAACTGTCCCCGCCCGTAAGAAGTACGTTGTTAATCTCCGGATTATTTGCGATATACTCCAAGCCCGGAGAGACATCAGCCATCGCCTCTTTCACGTCATTTCGGAACAGACGCTTACGGAAACAGTAGCGGCAATAAGCCCCGCAGACCTCGGATACAATCAGTAGTGCAGTGGTTCTATACTTGTGCTGACAACCAGGTACCACATAATTCGTGTCCTCATCGGAGGCGTCCCAGCGCCCATACTCCAGCAGTTCACCTTCGTTAGGAATAACCAGCTTACGGATGGGATCATTTGGATCATCCCAGTTAATCAAAGACAGATAGTAGTCATTTACACGAAAAACAAATTTGTCCGTAATTTCTTTCAGATTCTCTTTTTCCAGCTCAGACAACATAGCTATTTTGTTAATATCCGTGAAGTACTTTACCTTTTGCACGTACATCTCTCCTTTGTCTCGTAGTGTGAGAAATGAGGGAGCCTTAGTGTCAAAGGCCAATCTACTGCCAGCAGGGTCCAAAAAAGCACAAAAAGAGACCCTTAGCAAGGGTCTCTGGTTATGTAAATAACATGAAAAGCAGACCCATCCACTGCTGACGAGGTTAGCTGACGGACTCGGGTAAGATGGTACCCTACATTCTAATGCTCAATGATTCGCCCCAATTAACTGGTTCCCCCGCTTTTCAACTGTAAAAGTTGGAAATTAAGCGTAGATAAAGTATACCCTATCAAGTTTTGAAAAGTCAAAAGAGAATCCTAGATTCACTTTCAATTGCTAGCGCTACTTCCGCCGAGTAGTTTAGGCAACAGCGTTAGCAGCTTCTCCCGGGTTAACGCATCACTAGAGTTCCATTTGCTTCCGTCGAGCAGATAAACATGTCCCTGACGTACTGCCGGGAGATTGTTCCAAAGTGAACTGTCTAGTAGCCGTTCCATCGCAGCTCGCGAGTCTTTGCGTTCCGGAATGAACATGAAGATATGATCTCCGGCGTAGGCAGGCAGTCGCGTTGGATCAACTTCGGCGAACCCTAACTCTTCGTCCAATATGGCCTGGATCTCTTCGGTCGGTTGTAAACCACATGGGGCATAAAGCGCAGTGGAGAATCCGGACATTCCCATAGCATACAGATGATCTCCATGATCATAGACCAAAGCAGAGGCGGTTTCTCCAACTTGGAGGGTTGTCGTGTAAAGCTGCTGCCACATGGCAGCGTTTTTGATTGTGAATGACTCCAGCCATGCTTCGGCTTCGCGCTGTTTACCTAGCCAACTGCCTAATGTCCGCATTCGGTTGTCGAGAGGCGCAAATGAATCAAAGGTGAGTGTCGGAGCGATACCAGAAACTGCTCTGTAGGCTCTTTCATCACTATTTGCCAAAATGATCAAATCTGGGTTTAGGGAAGCGGTCAACTGCGGGTCCAGTGGAAACCCGACGTTGGCGAGCTTCTTAAGCCGATGTTTATAGACGCTGTTCCGGGCGAATACTTCATCTCCACCGATAGGCTTTACGCCTAACGCGAGAAGGTCGCCAAGTGTTTCGCCATGATAGACAATACGTTTCGCTCGCTCTGGAATCTCCACCTCATGACCCGTCCAATCCTTGACGGTAAGCTTACGACCTTTCTGATGTGCATATTGTCCGGGTGTAACTCCGGTTTTTTGCCGAAAGCGGCGGCTGAAATAGTATTCGTCCGAGAAGCCGACCAGTCTGGCGATTTCCCGCAGTGGTTCAGTCGATTCCTGCAGGAATCGTTTGGAATGATTAATGCGCAGATCCGTCAGGTATTCAAGCGGCTTTTTACCCGTAAGCTGCTGAAAGATCGGTGTATATTGCCAGATTGATATTCCCGCCAGTTCAGCTAACTGCTTCACGGTGATACTCTCTGTATAATGCTCCTGAATGAATGTTATGGTCTTTTCTACGGATTCCGTAGGACTTGGCAGGTGTTTGGAAGGGTAATTATGCTCAAAAAGTAGCAGCAGCAATTCTTGGAATTTTAATTGTCGCTTGAATTGTTGTACATCATCGGTGTTATTCCTGTTCATGAGCAGGTCTTCGACTAGTCTGATTACCTTGGTGAACGGGTGCACAATTAACTCCCGTCTGCCGGAAAGCAGCTCTCCAGAATATCGTTTAGGAAGCTTGGTTGTATAAATTGCTGTAAAGGTGATGAGGTAATAATACAACGTCAGCTCCTGGTTGTCCGTACTATAGGAGATTCCAGGAGATAGTAGATAACATTTATCCGTACTTAGTATCACGCTTTGATCATCGAGGTTCAATTGTCCGTTCCCTCCAGTAAATATGAGAAGGGTATAGTCCTGGGTTGTACGCGTTATAGAGCTTGAATCGGCAGCTTGAATCATCAGTTCGGCCTCGTTTAGCTGAAATAGCAGAGAGTGGAGTGGGGGGCAGGACGATGATGTATGCAGCATGGGTTCAGCCTCCGTTCATTTTGTGAGAATGATTATCAATGAATTCATTGTATATAAAAAAAAGAAGCATATCAACAGCTGTTGACATGCTTCTTGCAGTTTTTTATCAGCCTTGTGTTAAACTCTTCATCACAGAAGGTTATTTCATATTCAATAGCTGTGGAATTTCGCCAAGCAGCCATTCTCTTGTTGTCGCATCACTTGAAGTCTTCATGATGTCTTGTGTATAGACATATCCGTTCTTGACGGCAGGAAGGCTCTTCCAGATAGGGCTCTTTAATAGATTCTCTGTGGATTGTTTTGCTTCTTCTGCCACTGGAGTCAAGAGGAATATCCGGTCTCCGGCATATTCTTTCAGGACTTCCATGGATACTTCCTGGAACCCTTTACCTTCATCAAGGATCGTCTGAATAGCTGGAGTTGCCTTGAAGCCATTCTCCCCATAGAGTACCTGGGAAAGTCCGGTTGCTGCCATTATAAACAGTCTGTCTCCTGGATAATAAGTGAAGACCGCAGCCGTTTCGCCCTCTTTCATGCCTGCGGATTTCAATTGCTTCCACATGTTCTCTTCAGCGGTTTTATACTGCGCAAGCCATGCTTCTGCTTCAGCCGTTTTACCAACAATTCCACCAATGTCCAGCATACGTTCCTGGAGTGGGGCAAAGGTATCAAATATTATAGTGGGTGCAATTTTGGAGAGCTGTTCAAAATCAGCTTCATCTGTGCCCGCATAGATGATCAGGTCAGGCTGAAGCTCCAATGTTTTTTCCAGATTGATAGGGAAGCCTACATCCTCCACACCTTGTAATTGATCTTCAAAAACCTGGCCTTCACCCATAGAAAGAGGATAACCTACCGCCTGCACACCAAGTGCGAGCAAATCGCCATAAGTTTCTCCAGAATAGATAATTCGCTGCGGATTCACCGGAATCTCTACAGTATGCCCTATGTAATCTGTATAGGAGCGGGTAGTCGCTGCTGCTTCATCTGTACTGCTATCTGAGGGTTCTGCTGAAGGTACCGCGGTTGCAGCGGAAGAGTTCCCGGTTGCGTTCACCGTACTATTGGCAGAGGATTGTTCCTTTGAGTTTCCGCACGCCAGTAGCAATGTACTCAGCAAAAATAGTACACATACCACAGCGAAGGACTGTCGTACCTTGTTCATATCTTATTGCCTCCCTATTATGTGTAACGACCACCAATAATGATAATCATTCTCGATTAAAATATATCATAAATTAAAGCCTCTTTTTACTCAATGGACAAAAAATAACCCCGTAATTTGATTTGTACAATCAAGTAAAAAGGATGTGTTTAAAATTATTTTGAATTATTTTTAGCTGCTTGGAAAAATACTCTAAATAACAGCAATCGAGAGAAAGAGAGGGAGCTTGTCTTCATAATAAACTTGGCAAAGGAATCCCTTGAAGCACATAGGATTGTGGTGTTTTTTTGAATCTGATTACTGTTATGTATTAAGATGTTCAGGTGATGCAAAAATCCAGGTTTGTCCACATTGATTGTAATCGTTATCATTACGTGGCATGTTATCTACCGTGCTTGACGTCAATAGAAGGGCTTTGTTATGGTTTTTATAGTCAAACGCAAGCCGAAATAGCTTTTTGTAGAATATGCAGAAGGTTTTGCGTAAGATATTCTAACCAAACATAATACGAGGGAGATGGTTGATTGTGATCAAAGGAATTATTTTTGATTTTGACGGAACGATTATCGACACGGAGACTGCTTGGTACACCGCATTTAACGAGGCTTATGCAGAATATGGAGTGGATCTGACGCTTGAACAATATTCCACCTGCATCGGCACGAGCTTGAACAGTTTTAATCCTTATGAATATTTAATGACTGATCTTAAGCTAGCGATTGACAAAGAAGAGTTCAGTAAGGCTGTTAAACAGAGACACAGCAAACTTATGGAGCTTGAAACAATACGACCAGGCATTCAGCATTATCTTGATTCCGCCAAAGCAGCTGGACTGCGCATAGGGCTGGCCTCAAGTTCTTCACTGGAATGGGTGGAAAAATATCTGAATCAATTGGGTATTCGCGAGTATTTCGAATGTGTTCGGACTGCCGACCATGTGGCAAAAGTGAAACCAGATCCGGAGCTATATAACCAAACGTTAGCTTGTCTTGGAATCACAGCTGATGAGGCGGTTGCTATCGAGGATTCACCGAATGGATCTAAGGCAGCGGCAGCAGCTGGCATCCGTTGCATTGTGACGCCTAACGAAATTACTAATTTTCTTGAATTCGATAAGCAGCACCATAAAATTGATAATCTAAGTCTTCTTGAATTTGATCATGTAGTTACTCAACGTTGCTTCGTATAGAGAAACCGAGAAACTAAGTTCAAATTAAAGGGGGATACCAAATTGAGAGCCGTACATTTTGGAGCAGGCAATATTGGCAGAGGTTTTATTGGGCCTATGTTGTCGGACTCCGGTTACAATGTTTGTTTCATCGGAAGAAATAAGAGTAAAATTGCCCAATTGCAAAAACGTGGGCAATATCCTGTCACCCTAGCTAACAAGAACAGGGACAGCTTTATCGTTGATAATGTTACAGCAATCAATCTGAATGATACTGAGGACGTTACTAGAGCTATAGCAGAAGCTGAAATTGTGACAACTGCCGTCGGAATATCCGCTTTAAAAGATATTGCTGAGACCATTGCGCAGGGCATCGAACGAAGGCTTGAAAATAGCAGAAATCTCAACCCTCTTCATATCATTGCCTGTGAGAATGGGATTGGAAGCAGTCAGAAGTTGAAAAAATCAGTTTATCGGCATATGAAGCAATCCTTCAAGGAACTTGCTGACCGCAATGTCGCTTTTCCCAATGCGATGGTGGACCGGATTGTACCTATGCAGAAAAATACAGATTCACTTGAAATCCTCGTTGAACCCTTCAGTGAGTGGGTTATTCCCCGCAGTGGAATGATTGGTAATTACAATGAAATTAAAGGCGTCCATTATGTGGATTCGCTGGCGCCATACCTCGAACGGAAGCTATATACTGTGAATACAGGTCATTGCAGTGCAGCCTATTTTGGATACCTGGAAGGTTATACTAGCATTCAAGAAGCGATGTCTGATCCCGAAATCAGAGTTCGTGTTCACGGGGTGCTTAAGGAAACAGGGGCCTTATTGGTGCATTTATATGGCTTCAAGCCCATAGAACATGACCGGTATATAGAAAAGATGATGGAACGATTCACTAACCCCAACTTTAACGATAAAATTACACGTGTCGCCCGCTCCCCGCTTCGCAAGCTTTCACCTAATGATCGGCTCGTAAAACCGGCAATGCTTGCTCATGAACTTGGTTTTGAGACTTCACATTTAGTCTCAGCTATTGCTTCTGCACTTTATTTTGATCATGAAAAAGATCCAGAAGCCTTACAGCTTCAAGCGGACATCCGAAACCACGGGCTAAGTGAAGTCATTGCTGCACAACTAAAAATCCCCACGGAGCATCCGCTTCATGGTCGCATTATTTTGGAGTCCAACAAATTACGCGCGAGATATCCTCATAGGACTAGAATGAAGACAATAAGCGTCAGGGTACCCTACTTTTAATATAAAACGATGGTTATAAACCTATAAAAGAGTGTTCTCTGCTGGATGGGCAAGAACACTCTTTTTATAGGTTACGAAGTTCTGTAAGTGTCCCTAATCCAATTCAATCCGCAGAACAACCGGAGTCTCACTGCGAACCGAGGTCGTTTTTATAACCAAGGCTTCATCGGTTCTTTCCCATGCAGGTTGTTCCTCAAAACCTAAGATTTTGATCTGTTTAATCATCCCATGGAAGTGAGCAGAGTTTTCTTTAAGGGATTTGATTTGCACTATACCGTTGTTTGGATAGACAAGAACACTAGCGTAAAGATAACTGCCTTTTACCGTAAAGCGGATATCTTCATTAGTGAAAATTTTCGTGATCCCATCTGTAAACTGACCTTCAACGATCTCTGTAGGGCCTTCCCCGAAGGTGCGCCAGTAGGTCGTATCATAGATTGCTTCACCATTCACCTTTAGCCATTCTCCGATGCCAAGCAGAATCTCCTGATCCTGAGCTGGAATGCTGCCGTCCGCTTTAGGGCCTATATTCAGCAGCAAGTTGCCGTTTTTGCTTACGATATCTACTAAATCTCTGATAATTTCTACGGCAGATTTATAATCATTTTCCGGTGTATAACACCATGAATTTTTAGCTACTGCCGTATCCGTTTGCCAGAAATAAGGTTTAAGCCCGGAGAAATGACCTCTCTCAATATCTGGGATCGCTGAGCCAAACATGAAGGCATCATGCTTATAATTGATTGCAACCGGAGTTCCCCATTCCTCTCCCTTATTGTAATAGTAAGCGGCGAACTTTTTGAGATAGGGTTTGAAGGCAGCTGTATGAATCCACCAGTCAAAGTAAAAGATTTTCGGCTGATAATTGTCTACCAGCTCGCAGCAGCGAATCAACCAATCCTCCAGAAATTCTTGATTAGGTGGGGAGCCGAATAAATCGTGATGATCGGGTTCGGGCATAGATGGCCAATAGAAATCTCCACATACAAGCGGTTCATGGATATCGGAATCAAATTCCTTGCCATGAGACAGGAAGAACCAGTGCTCAGCTCTATGGGAAGATACACAAAACTCTAATCCCTGCTGCTCAAAAGCGTCTTTCATTTCCCCGACTAAATCCCGCTTAGGACCCATCTCATATGTGTTATAGTGAGAATAAGCGCTCTTATACATTTGAAAGCCGTCATGGTGCTCTGCAACAGGCATCACGTATTTGGCACCAGATAATTTGAAGAGATTGGCCCATTCCTCAGCATTGAAATGCTCAGCCTTGAACAAGGGGATGAAGTCTTTATAACCAAAGGTTTTATGCTCGCCATAGGTAGCAAGATGATGTTCATATTCCCGCGAACCCTGGATATACATATTTCGGGGATACCACTCATTGGCGAAAGCCGGAATAGAATAAAGGCCCCAATGAATGAAAATACCAAACTTAGCGTTCTCATACCACGTAGGCACTTGAAATTGACTTAGTGAATCCCAATCGGCTTTGAATCTTCCAGTTGCGATCGTATCTTCGATTACTTTTAAATATTTGCTTTTATCCACCATTTTGCAATCATCCTTTCAAACGTTTATTTCTTCTTCATTCTAGTGATTAGATGTGGGAATCAAAATGTAGGACATTAACTTTTAGATGTACAAAACTAACCTGATAAGGCGGAGTAAGGGATGGATAACCATGTTTTGCTTACAAATTATTTATCCAATTTAAAGGTTGATTTAATTATGGCTGATTACAATCTTTGTGGCCGTGACTGGAAAGATCTTGACTACACACCTGACTATAGTAAATTTTATTTTATTTGCGATGGGGAGGGTTGGTTAAAGATTGGAGATCGAGAATATTATCCGAAGCCTGGTCAGCTTTTTTTGATGCCTGAGGGAGTTAAGCAATCTTATTCTTGCATAAGTGATCAACCCTTTGAGAAGTATTGGTGCCATTTCAGCGCAAAAGTCGGAGACATTAATCTATTCAAAATGTTAGAGTTAAGTCATGTATGCAGAGAAGTAGATCCTCATGTAATCCAAAAGATTTTCAGCAGCCTAACGAGTCATATGAAATCTGATGCGGTGTATGCTCATTTATTAGCCAAAAGTAAGTTAATGGAGTTATTCTCTTATTTTATTATGAACATAGATGTAGATGATATCACCTTTAAGAATCTGAGCTCGATCGAAAAATTAACGAAAGTATTAACGTACATAGACGCTCATATCGAGCGAAATATCACCATACACGAGCTTGCCGAGATTGCGTACATGCATCCCAACTATTTTATCCGGCTATTTAAACAGCAAATCGGAGTTCCACCCATTCAGTATATCACCCGAAAAAAGATAACTAAGGCCAAGGAGCTATTGAGGGGGACGCAAAGTTCTGTCGGTGAGATTGCCCATGATCTTGGTTTTAGCGATCTCTATTATTTCTCCAAACAGTTCAAAAAAAATGTAGGTTTAAGCCCTTCGGAATTCAGACAAGGAACAGTAGCTGTGAAATAAATAGAAGAAGGCCGTCCTGTGTGGTAGAAACCAACCAGAGACGGCCTTTTTTATAAGTGGAAGAGATTAGAGCAGTGAGACAGTGAAACGGAAGATGTACGGGCGATTAGCCGGCAGAGTGAACTCTTCGTGAGTTGGTGCGCCCCAGCTGTCGTCCCCGCCAACACCCATTTGCTTGTAGTTAACTCTTAGTACGCTTTTGTTCGAAACTGGCAATTTATAGACGTGGTCATGGGCTTCCAGTTCTTCAGGCTTCCAAGGCAGGGCATTAACTTCGATAGGCGTTGCACTTTCAAAATAGAACCCTGATCCATCGTTGCCCTCTGTAATTGAAGCGAATCTGACATCAGTCTTGTTGCCGCACTCTTGAGGTTTGAGATAAGGTGTGAATTGATCACTGACCTTACCAGTGTAACGTCCAAGTGGGGCACCGCTTTGTCTATCCCAATAGTTCTCATGAGGTCCGCGGCCGTACCATGACAGGGTATCAAGACTTCCATCTAGAACGAACATCATTCCGAACTCAGGGATTTCTGGCAGAACGCTGCTGCCCGGACTCAATTCTTGCGTGATCTCTAAAGTCCCGTCAGCACGAATCACATACTGGACCCGAAGCGTGGAATCCGGACTTGTAGCCAGAAGGTAGCTGGCAGAGACGAAACAGAGAGAGCCTTCGGTTCTAAATGTAAAGCTGATTAAGTGTTGTTTATGCGATGCCTGCTTCCATACTGCACACCGCTGTGGCAATTTATTACCACAATCATTATCAGTGACTGCTCTCCAGAAGTTAGCTCTTACAGGTTCAAGCAGACGTTCTTTGCCTGAGGAACGATAAGAGTTCAGAGCACCCGTAGTGGTACTAAAGCTCAGTTCGAAATTATCACCTTGTACATTCAAAACATTCTCAAGCTCGCTGACACGCAGTGGTTCTGCGATTGTCTTTGAGGTATTGGTTACAAAACGGGGTGACAGAATGAACTGTTCCCAAGCGATTTCGTGATTGGCTTCTGCCCATATAGTTGCTGAAGGCTGAATAAAGGAAAGATTCAGAACTGCTTCATGATTGCCACGCAGTGAATCCAGCTCGTAAGGAACTTTGCATGAAATGTTCTCACCTGGTGCACATGAGATCTTCAGCAAGCCTTCTTGCGCAGTTACTCCGTCTAAACGAACCTCCCATTTGAGATCATATTCCTTTAAGTTGGTAAATAAGAAGGAATTGCGAATCTGGAAGAGTCCTTCTAGGATATTTTCAGCCGTTACTTTAATATTCTGATAACATTTTTTGACCTCAAAGAGCTTAGGAGTAACCGTACGATCAGCAAAAAGCAATCCGTTGCCACTAAAGTTGCCGTCATGAGGCGATTCACCAAAGTCCCCGCCATAAGCGAGATATTCAATTCCTTCGGAGGTGTGGGTCCGAATGGCTTGATCTACCCAATCCCAAATGAATGCACCTTGAACAATATCATATTTGTCGAACAAGTCACAGTATAAGTGCAGCCCACCGCATGAATTGCCCATGGCATGACTGTATTCGCAGAGGATATAAGGCTTCTTCGGATTATTAAGCGCATATTTTTCAACATCCTGCGGTTTAATGTACATAGTAGATTCTATGTCACTTGCTGCTTCCGATTCTCTACAGTGAAAGATTCCCTCATAATGAACCGGCCGCGAAGGATCGATTTCTCTCAGGTAGTCGTGCATAGCGATAAAATTGTCGCCTCCGAAAGATTCATTGCCGAGAGACCAAATGATGACTGAAGGGTGGTTTTTATCCCTTTGCATCATGGAGTTACAGCGGTCAATGACATTGGCCCGCCATTCCGGTTTGCTTCCAGGGACATTCCCGTCATTCAACCCTTCTTGGCTGTATGCCCAGGTGCCGTGAGTTTCCAGATTAGTTTCGTCAATCACATATAATCCGTATTCATCACATAACTCGTACCAGACAGACTGATTCGGGTAATGGGAGGTTCGAACAGCATTAATATTATGTGTTTTCATTAATTGGATGTCGCGCAGCATATCTTCTTTGGCTAAAGCACGACCTGTGTCGCAAGAGAATTCGTGGCGATTGACACCTTTGAGTACGATTCTTTTGCCATTGATCTTCATAAGTCCGTCATTAATCTCGAACTTGCGGAATCCAACCTTACAGCTGACCGTTTCTTGTGTATGCCCGTTGCCGTCATTTATAGACAGAACTAAGGTATAAAGATAAGGGGTTTCAGCACTCCATTTAAAAGGCTGCTCAACCGGGGCAGAAAGCTTGAGTTGTTGAACGCCTTCTTGCTCAAAGGAACCCGTAGCGGAGATAGGAGTCTCCCAAACAGGCTGGCCCTCTTTATTGTAAAGCTGCATTTGCAGTGTATATGGGCTTTGCTCGTTAAAGTAATTTTCCACCTTGATATCTACATTTAAATCCGCATGTACGAAGTTTTCATCCAGATCTGTGTGGACGAAATAATCAGCAATATGAACGGAAGGAGCCGAATAAAGATAGACTTCCCGAAAAATACCGCTCAGGCGCCAGAAATCCTGATCCTCTAGCCAGCTGGCATCACACCAACGATAAACCTCGACAGCTAGTTTGTTGTCCCCTGCCACTAAATATGGGGTGATATCGAATTCTGATGGAGTAAATGTATCTTCACAGTACCCGACAAGTTCACCGTTTACCCAGACGTAGAAAGCGGATTCAACACCCTGAAAGCTTAGGTACACCGGTTGACCGTTCCAAGACTCAGGTACAGTAAAGGTTCGTAGATAAGAGCCTACTGGATTATATTTTGTTGGGGCAAAGGGGGCTTTAAGCTCTGGCTCGGATTCCGCCCAAGGATACCGGAGATTTGTATATTGTGGGTAGTCGTAACCTTGGAACTGCCAGTGGGACGGTACAGGAATTGTATCCCAAGTACTGCAATCAAAATCGGTTTTATAGAAATCCACAATTCGTTGATCCGGTGTTTCGGAAAAAGCGAATTTCCAAAGCCCATTGAGGGTTTGGTAGAAAGGTGAGGTTTCTTTATCGTTAGTTAGCGCTTGGGATAAGCTACGGTAAGGGATCATGGAGGCATGTGCATCCAATCGATTCAATTCAAAAGTCTCTGGGTTGTTATTCCATTCCGGATAACCGTTAGCAGGTGGCTGGTAGACAAACTTTGCTCGCATGAGTTGATCTCCTTTATAATCATTGTAATGTTATTATATTCATATTATAAGTTGAAGTAATGTTAGGATAAATAAAAGAATTTTAGTCCCAGATAACAAAATATGAAACGAGGACTTTTTATGGAGAGCAAAATTATTTTTTGCCAAACAGAAGATGTAATCATGCTGCCGCTTTATGCTACAACCCTTGGATTTTGGGAGCATCAGCCAGAAACTATACGTCCTGCAGGTTTTCCAGACTATCAAATACATCAGATTCACGAAGGTAGGGGAGAGCTTATCATTCATGAGAACCGATATCTCGTGGGTCCAGGAGATGTGTTCTTTTTGTTCCCGGACATTCCTCATTCGTATGCCCCTATCAGTGGGAAGGAATGGAAGGTATCATGGGTCTCGTTCAATGGCAGAGAGGTTGGTCAAATGCTGCTCTATGCGGGCATCCGCGAGTCTGGTCCTGCTAGATTAAAAGAAGATCAATGGCTCAATCCTCTAAAGCAAATCCTTATGCTGCCAGATAGCAATGAGCTGGAGACTAATTTGGCACGATCTAAACATCTTTATGCATTGCTTCTGGATTTAAAAAGAAAGCTAGTATCGCCTCTGAATGAGGCACATGAATTGGAGCGAATTAAGCCGGTGCTGCGTTATATTGAGAGCAATCTGCATAGGACGCTTCCTTTAAAGGAGCTGGCGGAGATTATTTCTGTATCGCCACAGTATTTATGCAGACTTTTTCAAAAAACAATTCATGATCGACCTGTAACCTATATCAATAAGCAACGTATCAATTTGAGTAAACAGCTTATGTTTAATGGACGCGATAAAAAAATGTATGAAATTGCCCAGCTAGTGGGTTTTGATAATGCTAGTTACTTTTGTTTGGTGTTTAAAAGATTGACAGGGATGAGTCCTGAGCAATTTAAGCAGCTGCATGGTTTGGATTAGATAAACGCTTACTTGTTACCGTCTAGCACAACATGATATAGTTTACTTGAGTTCCTGCGATGTTTTTTTTGCGGCTTAGCCCATACTTTTACTGCCACAAGAATTCAATACATAGAACCAAATTAACGATCTGAAATGACGAAAAGCATCAGGAAGGAGACATCATTTTGAATGAGAAGCTAAAGCAAGCCTATGAGCGTTTGAACTTGCCTGAAGACGTTACCCGGGAGGAATTGAACAAAAGGTTAGATATGCATTTGAAACGCCGTCGATCGAATTCGACTGAAGATGAGGTTGCAGCTTATGAAGAGGAATTCCGCGCTTACAAAACCATCCTAGATGGCTTGGATCAGAAGGAGATTCAGGAAGCAGAGGACAAGCGGCTGGAGAAGTGGGGAGCCATGTCCGGCGTAGCACGTAAATCGGAGAATTTCTTTCGACTCTACAAAACGCACACTATTATTTCTATTATCGTGCTGCTGGTAGTTATCTTTGGGGGGAAAGCGCTCTATGATCAATGGCAGGAAAGAAAATATGAAGCTACGCTCCCACCGGTAGATGTTCGAATCATGTTCCTAGGCAACTATGAATCTCAGGACTCGTCAGGTAAGAATGAAGAGCTAAAACAAGAAATTATCAAACGTTACCCGGCTTGGAAGAGAGTGGAGGCAGAAATCGTTTATCTACCCTCAACAGGTGGGACGGACGGTGGAGCCTTGGATATGAGCTATATGCAGCGGGCTATGGCGATGCTGGCAGCCGATCATCCGGATATCCTGATTATGGATGATGCTACTTTTGAATGGATTGGCCAGCAGTCGGGACTGCAAAATCTGGAGTCGTTTATTAAATCCGCAGGACTTCCTCTTGATGATAACCGTCTGAAACGTATGACTAACCCGGAGAGTGGTCAAGAGCTGATTACTGGCATAGATATCACAGATACGGATTTTGCTACAGAACTCCCTATCCATTCAAACCAGATGATCGTCGGAACGTTAGGACAAGATGACAGTAAGACTAAATCAACTGATTTTGTTGAGTTTTTACTTAAACAGATCACTAATCAATAAATTAATAGGGCCGATGTTGTATGGATGTTCATACGACATCGGCTTTTTTATGATCTGTAGAGCTTACGGTACGCGATGGGTGTCTGGCCGACTATTTTTTTGAATATAGCGTTAAAGGAGTCGATGTCACGGTAACCAACTAGCTCGGCAATCATATTAATTTTATGTCCAGAAGTACGCAGCAATTCACAGCTTTTATGCATTCGCAGATTCTTCAAGTAGGTCCCAAAGGACTGGCCAGTATGCTTGTGGAACATGCGCTGAAGATGCCTGCTGCTCCACTGTGAAATACGGGCTAATTCGGCAAGTGTAATCTTTTCCGACAGATTATGCTCTAGGTATTGAATGACTTGCGTGAAGTCTGCCATATCCATCGTAGATTTGTCATCTTCTCCGTATTTTTGCCTGTACACTGCTATGATTAATTGACTTAAGAGGGTGTAAAGCATTGTTTTGGAGCCCATACCGGATACCGACATTTCATGATATAAATTCAGCATTAAGCGCTCAATAGAGCCATCTCGATCTGAGACGGAAAAGTAAGATGAGCTGCTACTCCCAAGAGTGGCTAGGTGCTCCCGGATAGATGGCTCTTGAAGGACGATATTTAATTGCTCCACCATTTGCATATCAAAAAGGCAGTTATAGACGATCAGGCGATTCCCTAAAGTATCAGAAGATGCTGGACGGAACACATGGGGGGCACCTACAGGAATCACGAACAGCATTCCTTTTCTAACGGGAAAGATCTCATTTTCAAGGTGATGAAAACCTCTTCCTTCAGCTACATAGCAATACTCAATAAATTCATGAGCATGAAAAGGGGCATGGAAGTTCTCTGAATAGCGGTTAACGAGCAGATGCAGATCGTTTTGAAAAAAGATTTCATTTTTGAACAACTCGGTGGTTCGTTGCATATTGAATTGCCCCTTCCAGATTCATGGCATGATTGCAGGGATATGATGTCCTTTTTACCGGGTGATGAAAGTGGTAACCCAGCTATAATTATAGGGCAAAGACTAATTTGTCGCTATAGAAGGAGGTTTTATCTATATGTTCGCAATCACTAAGCTTCGTTGTGAGTACAAAGAAAATCCGCTGGGAATTGATGTGATCAGACCCAGAATCAGTTGGCAGTTAGTTTCAGATGACAGGGACTGCATGCAGTCTGCTTATCAAATTCAAGTGGCGGAGAATATGCTTTTTCAAGGCAAGCTATGGGATACAGAGGCAGTAAAGTCTTCTCAATCGATCCATGTTGAGCTTGAAGGTCTGCTGCTGGAAGCTCGCACGCGTTATTATTATCGGGTTCGGGCATGGAATCAGAATGCAATAGACTCGGGTTGGTCTGAGGTTGCTTTTTTTGAAACCGGACTATTAGATGCAGGGAATTGGCAGGCGGAGTGGATCAGCGCTCCTACAGCCTCTTTTTCACAAGATTCTGAGATTTGCCCACAGCTTCGTACATTCGTGGATGTAAAAGGTCCAGTGGAAAGTGCAAGGATTTATGCTACTGCTTTGGGCTTGTATGAACTGCAGCTGAACGGAAGTCGGGTGGGAGATCATTATTTTACTCCAGGCTGGACCAGTTACAGTAAGCGGCTGCAATATCAAACTTATGATGTCACAAAGCTTCTGCATGAAGGTGCGAATGCGTTAGGCGCACTGTTGGGCAATGGCTGGTACAGAGGGTATTTGGGCTGGGATAATCGAAAGGAGATTTATGGATCAAAGACTTCACTTCTGCTGGAGCTTCATATCCGGTACGCAGACGGTTCAAATGAGCTTATTAGCTCAGATCAGAATTGGCAGGCTGCAAAAAGCGCAATTATGATGTCTGAAATTTATAAGGGTGAAACCTATGATGCTCGGCTGGAGTTGGATATCACTGATCCTTCATCAGAAGGTTGGCATCCAGTGGACATTATTAATTATTCCAAAGCGATCATCGTTGCCCAGGAAAATGTGCCAGTGACACAAGTTGAAACCTTGAAGCCGATTGCACTGCTGACTACCCCGCAGGGAGATAGAGTGCTGGACATGGGCCAGAACATGGTAGGGTGGTTAAAATTTAATGTAAAAGGTCAATCTGGTCAGATGGTAGAACTTCAGCATGCTGAAATATTAGACCGGGACGGAAATTTCTACACGGAGAATATGCGTAAAGCGAAACAGTGCATCCGCTATACTCTGAAAGGCGGGGAGCAAGAGACGTATGAACCACACTTCACTTTCCAAGGTTTTCGGTATGTGAAGCTTAGTGGGTTCTCAGCAGATCTTCAACTAGAGGATTTCACAGGAATTGTGGTGCACTCCAATATGGAACGTACGGGTGATTTTCAGTGCTCAGATCCACTTGTGAATCAACTGCATCACAATATCCTGTGGGGGCAAAAAGGGAATTTCCTCGATGTGCCCACTGATTGTCCACAGCGTGATGAGCGGCTCGGCTGGACGGGGGATGCTCAGATGTTTGTCCGAACAGCCTCCTATTTGATGAATACGGCACCTTTCTTTACGAAATGGTTACGGGATTTGAAGGCAGACCAAACCCCTGAGGGCGGCATTCCGTTTTTTATTCCAGAGCTGAGAGCAGCGCCTCCTGGCGACGGAGATACTAACCATTCTTCTGCAGCCTGGGGGGATGCAGCTACGATCTGTCCATGGACAATCTATGAAATGTACGGCGACAAAAGGCTGCTTGCAGAGCAATACGAGAGCATGAAGCAATGGATTTCATATATCTATGCACAGGGAAGTAACCCTTATCTGTGGAATACTGGCTTTCATTTCGGCGATTGGCTAGCGCTTGATTCCAAGCCAGACAGCTATGTGGGAGCTACAGATCGGGATTATGTCGCCACCGCTTTTTATGCCTATTCCGTTTCTCTTACTTTAAAAGCGGCAATAGCCTTAGAAAAATCGGAGGACGTGGACTATTATAGTGAGTTGCACGCCAATATTATAAAAGCATTCAGTGATGAGTTCATAACACCTGCGGGAAGGTTGTCCGTCTCTACCCAGACTGCACAGATATTAGCCCTACGTTTCGATCTTATAGAAGGGGGCGCCAAAGAACGTGCAATTCAGAAGCTCACTGAGCTGATTGCTGAAGCTAAGGATCATCTGACTACTGGATTCGTGGGCACACCATATCTGAATCCTGTGCTCAGCGAGATTGGAAATAATGAACTCGCGTATAAGCTTCTTTTTCAAAAGGATTATCCATCCTGGCTGTATCAGGTGACGAAAGGTGCGACTACGATTTGGGAACATTGGGATGGGATTAAGGATGACGGCAGCTTCTGGAGTGCAGATATGAATTCCTTCAATCATTATGCCTATGGCGCAATAGGTGAATGGTTGTATCGTTACGTTGCAGGAATCGGAACAGATGAGTTGGAGCCTGGTTTCAAAATCGTTCATATCAAGCCACAGCCAGGCCCCGGTCTGGATTACGCAGAAGCTAGTCTTGAAACCATGTACGGAAAAGTGGAGTCAGCGTGGCGGCGATCAGAGGATAATGGAATGATGATTCACGTTACGATTCCTGCCAATACCAACGGTATTGTCGTTCTGCCTGGAGCCAATCAACTAGGGTTATTAGAAAATGAAGTTCCTGTGGAGCAGTCCAGAGGCGTGCACAGCATCAGCTTGGTCGATAACGGAGTGAGACTTCAATTAGGTTCGGGCAGCTATCAATTTACGTATTCTTTATAACCTTTACTAGGGCTTCCTAGTGTGAACTGACATCGAGGGATATTCGGTGTCAGTTTTTCGTTTTTGAATTGACGAATATAGAGAGGAGTTATTATAATGATTTATATTGATATGAACTAAGTAACATAAATATAAATCAAATTGGAATTCACAAGGAGGAAGACAAAAGAATGAAGACAGAAGGAAAATTGAAGATACATACGCAGAAGCGGGGGGCGGAGTTAGGCGATCTATTCGGTATTTTCTTCGAGGATTTGAATCATGCGGCCGATGGTGGGCTTTACGCTGAGCTAGTTCAGAACCGATCTTTTGAATTCGACCCGATTGACCGGGCAGATTATCATGCGCTGATGGCTTGGGAGCCTGTAGAACGTGGAGATGGAAAGGTAAATATCTCTGTAGAAGACAGCAAGCCCTTAAATGATCGTAACCAACATTATGTTGCCATCGATATTGTGGCTGAAGGTGACGGCGTTGGCCTGATGAATCTAGGCTTTAACAGTGGTATTCCGGTAAAAGAAGGCGAGAATTATAACTTCTCGGTGTATGCCCGCCGGGAGACAAGCTTTGATGTGCCGCTTACCGTAAACATCGAAAGCACAGATGGCATCATTCTTGGTGAAGTGGAAATACCCGTAAGCAGCTCCGAATGGACCCGATATGAAGCCGTTATTACAGCTAATAGCACGGACACAAGCAGTCGTCTTGTAATCGTTACCAAAGGTAACGGGAAGGTATATCTGGATATGGTTTCCCTGTTTCCTGAGAAGACCTTTAAGAATAGACCCGGAGGCATGCGTGAAGATATTTCGCTGCTGCTCGCTGATTTAAAACCTAAATTTATGCGGTTCCCAGGAGGATGTCTGGTGCATGACGGTTCCTTGGATCCAGATGACAGAGACTCCATGTACAGATGGAAGAATACGATTGGAAATGTTGCACAAAGACCGGCAAGACGCAATAACTGGTCATATAATCAGACGCTTGGGTTAGGTTATTATGAATATTTTCAGTTCTGTGAGGATATTGGAGCTAAGCCGATCCCCGTTCTTCCGGGCGGCTACGACCCGCATCATAAACGGATGGTACCGCTGGATGAATTAACGCCTTGGATTGAGGATGCTTTGGATTTAATTGAATTCGCCAAGGGGGATTCTTCCACGAAGTGGGGAGGCATTCGTGCAGAACTGGGTCACCCTGAGCCTTTTGGGCTGGAGTATGTCGGCATTGGGAATGAAGAGGTAGGTGCACCCTTTTTCGAGAGATATCCTTACTTTCATCAAGCCATCAAAGCAAAATATCCGGAAATCAAGGTCATTAATTCTAGCGGTCCGTTCTCTGCCGGCCAGGAATATGAACGGGGCTGGACGTCGGCAAAAGAGAATAAGTCTGACCTCGTAGACGAGCATTATTACTGTACACCTGAATGGTTCCTGGCTAATCATCATCGTTATGATGACTTCAAAGCCGATGAGCCAAAGGTATTCCTCGGTGAATATGCTTCATGGGGCAATACCTATTACAATGCATTGGTGGAAGCAGCATTTATGACAGGTCTGCAAAATAATGCGCATGCCGTTGGCTTAGCTTGTTATGCTCCAATGCTCTGCAATGTGGATTATATTAACTGGAAGCCGGATATGATCTGGTTCAATAATCATGAAGTGTACGGAACGGCAAACTATTATGTGCAAAAGCTATTTATGAACCATCAGGGAGATCATTTGCTGAAGATGGAAGCAGATGGCTTCACGGCACCGAAGGAAAGCAGAAAGGAAGCGATCACTGGAGCCGTCAGTTTCGGTGTGGATGCCTCTGCTGCTCGTTTCTCCGAGATCACCTTAGTCAACAATCTTACGGGAGAAGTGAAGACGTATTCTGACTTATCAGAGGAAGTTTCAAATCTGCCTGACCCTGCTCAGAACAAAACGGCTAATCGGACACTAGAGCTTGGTGAGACAGAGTGGGAAAACTATACTTTGCATTTTAAGGCTACACGAACTGCAGGAAATAAAGGGTTTATCTTTTATTTTGGTAAAGCGGATGATCAGAATCATTTGTACTGGGAGCTAGGTGGCTGGCAGAATCAGGATTCGATTGTGGCCTCAATTATCAACGGAAGAAATTCTGTTCTGACGCATGCTATGTTTACGGTTGAAACAGATGTAGAATACGATCTTAAGCTAGAAGTAGTGGGCAGACAGATCCGTACCTTTATTAACGGAGAACTGGTGAATGAGACAGAAGATAAACTTCCGGTCATCGAACCGCTGTATTACACGGCAAGTGTGGAAGATTTAACGGGGGATATTATCCTCAAGACAGTAAACGTACAAGAGAACAGTGTTTCTGCTGAGGTTCTACTGGAATCTTTGGCAAAAGAAGCACTGACCATCGAAGTCTATGAAATGTCGGGACACCCGCTTGAGGACGAAAATAACTTCGAGAATAAGCAGCAGGTCTCTCCGAAACAAACCAGCTTTAAGACAGAAGGAAGCAGCTTTAGTTATGAGTTTCCGAAGCAATCCGTGACAATTTTCAGAATAAAATAACGAAGAAGCCCCCATGAATCTATGGCTTATTAAAGATTCATGGGGGCATTTCTATGACTATTACAAGTTAACTTAGCCGTTCACCCGCAGACGAATCACATTCCAGGAAGCTTTTGCGAGAAGGGCCTTTACATGTCCACTCTCAACAACGGCTTTGCCTTGGCTAGGCATCACGTTATGTGGATTGGATTTGGTGTTTACAGCTTTAATATCTTCATGTTCCAGTACAATATGCTCAATGATGTTTACGGAACTGAAGCTACGCAGATCCACGTCGAGCTCTAGTCCTTCGGATAAATGGCGGTTTACAGCGAAGACGGTTACTTCATTCAGCTCCTCGTTGTATACACTAATGGCTTCCAAGTAAGGCACATCAGTGAAATCTTTGGAATCGTATTTAGGGCTGGAAATCAGCGGGTGAAGTACGGTTCCACGACCATAAAGGGAAGCATGCAGGTACGGATAATAAGTAGTCTGCAGCCAAAGCGGTCCGCCATTTTCAGTCATAATTGGGGCGATTACATTGATCAGCTGCGCTAAGCAGGCCATTTTCACACGATCAGCATGCTTCAATAATGAAATAAGACAGCAGCCCACAACAAGTGCATCTTCAAGTGTGTACACATCTTCGAATTCTGGCGGTGCGATCTGCCAATGTTGTTCGGCACGGCTGCTGCCTTGTGATTTCCATACATTCCATTCATCGAGCGACAGATTAATTTTCTTTTTGCTCTTTTTCTTCGCTTGAACATAATCACAGGTGGCAGCCACACTGCTGATGAAATGATCCAAATCCATGGAGCGGGCTAGGAAATTTGGCGTATCGTCATTGTTGTTATTGTAGTACGTATGCAGTGATAAATAATCTACATTATCATAAGAAAGATCAAGCACGGTAGCTTCCCACTCGGCAAAAGTGTCCATGCCGCTGCCGGAGCTGCCACAAGCCACAAGCTCAAGCGTTGGATCGACCCAGCGCATAGCTTTTGCAGTTTCGTTCGCTAACCGGCCATATTCGACCGCGGTTTTAGCTCCAATCTGCCACGGACCATCCATTTCATTTCCGAGGCACCAGGTCTTAAAAGCGTGAGGCTCTTTATACCCATGAGAGATCCGCAGGTCACTGTAGTAGGAGCCGGAAGGATGATTGCAGTACTCTACTAGATTTCTAGCTGCATCGATACCGCGTGTTCCAAGGTTAACTGCCATCATAACTTCGCTGCCTACGAGCTTAGCCCAATCTGCAAATTCGTTGGTACCCACTTGATTGGTTTCTGTGGTCCACCAAGCTAGTTCAAGAGATTGCTTGCGTTCATGCTTGGGTCCAACCCCATCTTCCCAATTGTAACCGGATACAAAGTTTCCTCCAGGATAACGGATGATAGGAACGTTTAGGGCACGAATAGCTTCGATGGCATCGTTCCGAAAACCATTCTGATCCGCAGTAGGGTGACCCGGGTCATAAATGCCACCGTAAACTGCTCTTCCTAAATGTTCGATAAATGAGCCGTAGATCCGCGGGTCTACTTCAGCTAGTCTGAAATCTTTGTCAATAATCATTGTCGATTTAATCGGCATGAGTGTACAGCTCCCTCTAGTTGAATTAATGTTTTCACTAATTAAGTAATTGTTTTATGATTACATGATACTGATTTTAGCTTATAATAAGCAATGAATTAATTTAGGATTCGTTAAAATACTAATTCAATAAGCATAGGAGACGTTGAAATGTACTTAACCACAGATTCTGAATCCTTGCAGGTGTATGAAGCGCTGGCAAGTGAAGTTAGGCTGCGAATTATTGAAATTCTGGACCGCAGAGAGATGCACATCAAAGAGCTGGCAGCGGAGCTCTATCTTAGTAGTGCAATTGTCAGTACTCATGTAGCAAAGCTGCAAAAAGCAGGCCTGATCAGTTCTAAAATGAGACGAGTAAATGGAGGGACCTATAAATATTGTTCTTTGTCTGCGAATTATCTGCAGATTAAATTATCGGGCTCCCGCGGAGTTGCCAGAAAGGTGGTTGAAGTGTCTATCCCTGTAGGGCAATATACCGATATCCAGGCTTTACCTACCTGCGGGATTGCTACTACTGAGAAGCTGATCGGCTATTATGATGATCCACGTTATTTTCTGGACCCGGAACGGGTGAATGCCGGCATTGTATGGTTTGCGAAAGGTTCTATCGAGTACAAGATTCCAAATTATCTATTTCAAGATCAAGTGGTGCAGGAGATTGAGATTTCGCTGGAAATAGGTTCCGAAGCTCCACATGTAAATGAGAAGTGGCCGTCGGATATTGGCTTTATGATGAATGGACAGGATTTAGGAAAATGGACCAGTCCGGGCGACTTTGGCCTCACTAGAGGACGATTAAATCCCATTTGGTGGCGTTCGGATGTTAACCAATATGGTTTGCTGAAGGTTCTGCGGATTAATGCAGGTGGAACCTTTGTGGATGGGCAGCAAATCTCAGATATTACCTTGGAGGATGTACGAGTAGAGCAGGATCAGTGGACCTTTCGTTTAACGGCAGAGAATAGCGGACGGAGAAGAGGCGGACTAACCATATATGGCCGTGGATTTGGGAATTACGAGCAAGACATTATGTTTAGAGTGTATTATGAATGATTTCGAGTTTGCAGAAGAGGTGTTTTATAAGATTCTGTAGAAAATTTAAGCTTGTGTACCAATTATTACCTCTGATAAAATAAAAATAAAAAATATATTGTAATGAAAACGTTTTTATGTTAATTTAAATCTATAAAAACGTTTTTATTCGTAAAGGAAGATTGAATCATTATGGAAAAGGTAACGATCAAAGATGTTGCCAGAGAGGCTGGAGTCTCCATTTCTACGGTTTCCAACGCGCTAAATGACGTAGATGTATTGAACCCGGAGACGAAATCACATGTTCTTAAGGTTGCGAAGCGATTAAATTATGTTCCTAACCTGAACGGTAAGCTCCTTAGGAATGGGAAAACCAAAATGCTGGGTTTTTTCACAACAAGTGTGTCGGGTCCATACTTCTATAAGCTTGTTGAGTCCATGTCGCGTGAATGTGACCGGCTAGGTTACGGGCTGAATGTATTTGTTACCAAGGACAAACAAGTGATTATGAGCAATATTCTAGGCCGGCGAGTGGATGGTGTCATTATTTACGAGGAGCTGAGAATAGACGAAGAAGAAATTGCCGCAATGGTGAAAGACAAGATCAAGGCTGTATTTCTGGATCGGCCGCTTAAGAACGACACGATGGGAAGCGTGATATTTGATTCTTTTGAAGCGGGGTTTGAAGCGACCAAATATTTAATCAGTCTAGGGCATAAAAAGATTGCTTACATATCTGGTGTGGATGAGATGTACGACAGTGTTCAGCGGAGAGAAGGATACTTAGCTGCTTTGCGTCAGTATCAGCTACCCACGCATGAAGAGTATATTATACAAGGATATTTTGAAGAAGAAAGCACCTACAACGCTATAAAATCTTTTCTTCACTATAGTCCTGATAAAATACCTGATGCCTTCTTAGCAGGGAACGACTTGAGTGCGATTGGATGTATTCAAGCTTTGAAATCGCATGGATACGAAGTTCCGATAGATGTTAGTGTTATGGGGTTTGATGATATTGATATTGCGCAATATTTCTCACCGCCTTTAACTACTGTAAGAAATCAAATTGCTAGACAGGGTATTTTGGCTATTAATCACCTCGTTCGTATGATTCAGAAGAAGGAACAGGGCGAGATGATGAAATTGGCGGGTGAATTAGTTGTAAGAGGTTCTAGTCAAGTAAAGATTGGTCGGTAAGAACACATATATGTAATGGGTTCAAGATTTCACCCGATCATTTTTTATAATTTTGTTGTTTTGGGAGGGTTTTTTTTTCAAAAAAATAAAAACGTTTTTATTGTTTGGGGATCATGATTTGGAGGGGAGAAGAAAAAGTGGATAAATTAGCCGTAGTGCCAACAAACGGAAAGAATCCAATGAGCGGGAAAAAGCCTATGGGGCAGAGGGTCAAAGAATTTGTAATTGATTACAAGAGACAATGGGAAATTCAATCCATGGTCATCCCGGGAATTATTTTTATGATTATCTTTTGTTTTATTCCGATTTACGGATTGACGATTGCTTTTAAAAGTTACACCGTAATTGATACGCTCGATTCTGCACCTTGGGTAGGGCTCGATAATTTCAGAATTATTTTATCTGATAAATATTTTTGGGACGCTGTAGTCAATACATTAGGGATCAGCTTTCTGAAATTAGCCATAGGGTTTGTTATTCCTATTATTTTATCCGTTATGATTTACGAATTAAGTGGTGGACGCTTTAAAAAGATAGTGCAAACCATCTCTTATTTACCACACTTTTTGTCCTGGATCGTTCTCGGCGGGATGCTGATTGCCTGGTTTTCCTCATCCGGTATGTTTAATGAGATTATGCTCAGTTTGGGACTGATTTCGAAACCGGTAAATATTTTGCTTGATGCGAATAAATACTGGTGGATTGCAACGTTATCCGATATTTGGAAAGAGGCTGGTTGGGGAACGATTCTCTACTTAGCCATTATGTCGAAAATTGATCCTACTTATTATGAGGCTGCCAAAATAGATGGCGCAAGCCGTATGAGACAAATTTGGAATATCACGCTTCCTAACATGAAACCGATTATCAGTTTAAATCTGATTCTCACTGTAAGCGGTTTATTAGGATCAAATCTGGACCAAACCCTGGTATTGATGAATTCTCAGAACCGCGTTAAGGCGGAGGTCATTAATTCTTATGTGTATCGTATGGGTATGACGCAAGGTGACTTCTCTTATGCTACTGCTGTTGGTTTAGGTGTCTCCATCGTTTCAGTCATCCTACTGATTAGCGCCAACAAAGTATCCAGTAAATTAAATGATAATCAATCAGTTCTGTAGAAGGAGGCATTTCTGTGAATCGTACGGTGGCTAAAGAAGATCTCGATAGTCGAATCTTTAATACCTTAAATATTATTTTGCTCTGTATTTGTACAATCATTATTGTCGTTCCTTTATGGAATGTAGTCATATCCTCTTTAAGTTCGGGCAAGGCGCTTGCGGAAGGCGGATTCATATTTTGGTCTCCAGAGTTCTCTTTGGAAAATTATCGTGCTGTATTTCAAGATGAGACCATCGGTTTAGCATTCGTAGTATCGCTTGCCAAAACATTCATTGGTGTCATTACCCACGTATTCTTTTGTGCCATGATCGGTTATGGCTTGAGTAAGAAATACATACGTGGACGTAAGCTGTATGTTGCCATGGGTGTAATCACTATGTTTTTCTCTGGTGGAATGATCCCTACGTATTTATTGATTAAATCATTAGGCCTCTTAAACAGCTTCTGGGTTTATATTATCCCGGCCTTGTTCAGTTATTATGATGTAGTTATTCTAATGAACTTCTTCAGAAATGTACCGGATTCACTTGAAGAGTCAGCCAAAATTGATGGTGCAGGTGACTGGCGCATTTTCCTGAAAATCTTTATCCCTCTTTCCATGCCGGCTATGGCCACCATTGCGTTATTTAACGGGGTTGGGCAGTGGAACGACTTTATGACTACCAAGTTATATATTACCGATCAATCGCTCTACCCGCTGCAGATGAAGCTCTATGAAATCATTGTTCAGTCGCAAACACAATCCATGCAAAATGTTGGTGGATCTGCGATTATCGAAACTACGACTAAAGGGGTTCAACTAGCAACAATTGTCATTACAACTTTGCCGATTGTTGTGATGTATCCAATATTACAGAGGTACTTTATCTCAGGCATGATGATGGGGGCGGTGAAGGAATAGTAAGTAAATCTCCAAGTAGTGAATGCTTACAAAACATTTTAGGGGGAAACAAAAGATGAACAAAGCATTTGGGAAAAAAGGACTCAAACTTTGTACGGCACTTATGGCTGTTGTATTAGTATTTACAGGTTGTGGATCGAAAGGTAATTCTGACAGCTCCAGTAAAGAGTTAAGCTCCATTGAAGGCCGTTATACTATAGATCCGGAAACACCGGCATGGAAGCTGGATACAAAAAAAGAGACAACAGATCTGACTTGGTACGTGAATGCAGACTGGTGGAATACTGATTTCGGAAAAGACCTTGTCACCAAGAAAATTAAAGAGGATTTAAACATCAACATTAAATTCATTACAGGCGATGACACTAAGCTGAATACGATTTTTGCCGGCGGTGAAATGCCAGACCTGTTGACTATTTTTGATTCCAACTCTCCAGTCGTACAAAAAGCTGCTACCTGGGCATTGCCTTTAAATGATCTGGCAGATAAATATGATCCGTATTTCAATAAAGTTGCAGAAAAAGATACGATGAACTGGTTCCAGTTAGCTGATGGCAAGACCTATGGATACCCTAACTATTCCAATACGCAAAACGATTATGATAGCGGTAACATCCCTGCTAAAACAGCCTTTGTCATCCGTAAGGATGTTTACGAAGCCATTGGAAAACCAAGCTTTGGAACTCCTGAGGAATTCAAGAGCGTTATGCAACAAATCAAAAAACAATTCCCGGACATGATTCCTTTTGGTTTTAACTCCATTGGTTCAGGCACTGGTTCTTTGGGAGATGTATTGGAGGATTTCATCGGAGTGCCGATGGAAACTGAAAATGGCGAGTTCTACAACCGTAACCTAGATGAGGATTACTTGACTTGGTTGAAAACGTTAAATGAAGTCTACAGAAATGGTGATATCAGTGATGACAGCTTTGCTGATGACGGTACTGCCTTTGAAGAAAAAGTGAAATCCGGTAAATATGCAACAATACTTTTGGATGGAACCCCTCAACAAAGTGGTAACCTGCAAATCTTCATGACAGAAAATCCAGGCAAGGAATATATCGCTATTGATGGCCCACAAAGTACTGTTGGACATGAACCAACGTTGAATCAATCCGGAATTACAGGTTGGATGATTAGCTATGTTACTAAAAAGGCTAAGGATCCTGCAAAAGCGATTCAAATTTACACTTATTTGCTCAGCGACGAAGGACAAAAGCTCATGAACTACGGTATTGAAGGAGAGACCTATAAAGTTAACGACAGCGGTAAAATTGAATTCTTGCCTGAAATCAAAGACCTGCAATTAAATAATGCCGATAAATTCAAAAAAGATTACCGGATGGGCGAATTTATGTTCTTTGGACATGACCGTGATAAAGCGCTGAGTAATGACGCATTCGCAGATTCCATTAAACAAATGCAAGAGTGGGGCAAAGGAAAGCTAAAACCACACTTTATTCTTGAAAATATTAACCCGGCTCAAGGAACGCCTGAAGCTCGCAGTCTTACTGCAATTGATACTACTTGGAACACTACGCTTGTAAGTATGATCCGCGCTAAAGACGATGCTACATTCGACAGCACCTTAGCTGCTTACAAAACATTTTTGAATGATAACAACTGGGATAAGATTGTAGAAGTTCGTTCTGAAAAAATGAAAAACAACAAAGAAAAATTAGGTCTTAAATAAGTTAGATAATAGAATGTGGCCCCTTCACTGGGGCCTCTTCATAGAAAGATGGAGGGAAACAACATGCCAGAGCTTAAAATTTATCAATCCACCGGGGAGAATACATTATTTGTAGAGCAAAGTCTGCAACAATTAACTCCAATTGCTGACGCAGAGGCGACCACTACTGTAACTATTGACGAGAATCAAACCTTTCAGGAAATGGATGGCTTTGGAGCATCCTTTACGGATTCATCCGCTTATTTGATTAATCAAGTCCTGGACAACGAACAGAAAAAGGAAGTCATGAGCAAGCTTTTTGACGCACAAGATGGAATTGGTTTGTCCGTATTAAGAAATCCAATGGGGGCATCGGATTATGCTAGAGATATTTATAGCTATGACGATAGACCTGCACTGGAAACGGATACGGAATTAACCCACTTCTCTATCGCACATGATGAAGCAGACATTATCCCTTTGTTGCAACAAGCTCTGGAAATTAACCCTGAGATCAAACTGATGGCTTCTCCATGGAGTGCACCAGGTTGGATGAAGACTAGCGGATCGATGATTGCTGGAGAACTTAAACAAGAATATTATCAGGCTTATGCCGATTATTTTGTTCGATATATTCAAGCTTTTGAAGGGCACGGATTGCCAACTTATGCTGTAACACCACAGAACGAGCCTTTATTTGAACCCAAACACTACCCTAGTATGTTAATGTTGCCTGAGGCGCAAAAAGATTTCATTAAAAACTACCTGAAGCCTAGCTTTGTTAAGCATAACATCGCTACAAAAATTCTCTGCTACGACCACAACTGGGATCGTCCAGATTATCCGTTAACCGTGCTCGATTATGCAAAAGATGAAGTAGATGGTGTAGCTTGGCACTGGTATGGTGGCAATGCGTCAGCGCAATCAGAGGTTCTGAAAGCTTTTGCTGATAAAGAAGTGCATTTTACAGAAGGTTCTGGTGGAGAATGGATTCCTCCGTTTGAACAAGCCTTCTCCAATGTAATGAGAACAGGGATTGATATTCTTAGAAATCATAGTAAATCCTTTGTGTTATGGAATATGGCCTTAGATGAAAAGAACGGCCCAACCGTACCGGGTTTTGGCAAAAGTACTTGTCGTGGTGTTGTGACAGTCAACCAAGAGACCAAGGAGCTTACGTATACGCTCGACTATTATGCGCTGGCCCATTTCAGTAAATTTATTCGTCCGAAGGCTGTGCGTATTGACGCCTCCACCAATCAAGAAGTGATTCGTTCCGTAGCTTTTAAGAATACAGATAACTCTATTGCAGTTGTTCTGTTCAACGATAGTGAAAAGGCTGAGAATGTGGCTTTGAACTTGCCGGGAGCGGATGAATTATCTTTCCGTTTGGCATCAAAAAGTGCTTTATCCATTCTGATAAAATAATTAGAGGACGTAGCTCAGAAGCACTCGAATCTTGATTCGGGTGCTTTTTTTATGAAAATAATCGTATAAAAAATCAATGTTCGGTAAGCATAGTTTTGAATTTACGGATTTTCAATAATAGTAAATAAAAATGGCAGTCCAAAGCTGAAGTTCAGCGTCTGGACTGCCATTTATTTTTTGTGTAATTGGATTGCGAGTTCTAACGTTCTAAACGGTAACCACCGTGAAATACAGGACCCACATATTCATTAAACGCAAATCCATTACGAATGGCTGCGGAGACAAAATCTTTAGCTTTTGCAACAGCTTCATGAACCGTTAAGCCATTAGCTAGACCGCCTGTAATTGCTGCGGCAAAAGTACATCCAGCTCCATGATTGTGAGCGGGTTCGATTTTGGCTGTTTGGAATACAGTGTACTCAGAACCGTCGAAGAAGATATCAATCGCTTGATCGCCGCCGAGTGCTTTGCCGCCTTTAACCACGACATTACGTGCACCGAGCTTATGAATCAGACGGGCAGCTTCTTTCATTTCCTCAAGGGTAGTAAGTTTGCCAAGACCTGAAAGAACACCTGCTTCAAACAAGTTTGGGGTGACCACAGTTGCTAGTGGTAGCAATAAGTCACGAATAGCCTCAGCGCTGTCAGGGTTCAAGACTTCATCTTCACCCTTGCACACCATAACTGGATCAATAACTACATTAGTCTGAAGATTTTCTTTGATCGCTTGCTCTGCAACGCGCACAATTTCAACACTTCCAAGCATACCTGTCTTCATGGCATTAACCGGGCCACCAGCGAAAATAGTTTTTAACTGCTCAGCAACAATGGAGGCATCAATTGGATAAACATTATGGTGCCAGCCGTTGTCCGGGTCCATAGTAACGATAGTGGTCAAGGCACTAAAGCCGTAGGTACCATACTCTTCAAATGTTTTTAGATCCGCTTGGATGCCTGCGCCACCACTGGAGTCGCTGCCTGCAATAGTTAGAGTTTTAATAATTTGAGTCATGGTTACGTCCCCTTTATATATGTCTGAATTTATAAACAACGCATTGCATTGATTATAACAAAAAATAGCACCTACGTCTTTCTAAAAGCAAGAGCAAGGTTGAAAATACCTTCCTCTAAAAATTCC
The DNA here is from genome assembly GCF_038593035.1 of Paenibacillus sp. FSL R10-2778. Taxonomy (NCBI): domain Bacteria; kingdom Bacillati; phylum Bacillota; class Bacilli; order Caryophanales; family Paenibacillaceae; genus Paenibacillus; species Paenibacillus sp. FSL R10-2778. The sequence goes on from NZ_CP151956.1 coordinate 2,580,287, forward strand.
CACCCTTAGTCCAGCTTCTCTGCGTTTGGGTCAGCAATGAAGAGCGGTCCATGATTATCTGTAAAGAACTTCATGAGGGTCTCCACTACTTCCTGCTGTGGGGATGTTTGAGCTTGATGTATTCCGATACTGCGGAATAAATAACCCCATTCTCCCTTATCGTAATAGGCAGCACCCTCATCCTGATAACCATTCGCGTCTGCTTGAAGCGTATATCTGACCGTTCTTGCTTCAGCTCCGGCAGTACCTAAAATATGCTGTTCGCTAAACTTAAGTGGATTATTAATGGTAAATCCCAGCGCGTCAGCCCATTCGGCTTTTTCCGGGAAATAGGCTCCGATTGCAGTGATGGCACAGCCTGTGCAAGTCCAAGCCGTATCTGAATAGTTCATGTTTTGTTCCGGATGGTTCGGATCCTGAAAGGTAACTCCATAAGAACCGTTAGCGCCGACAACCGCGGTAGCCTGCCATCCGGCAGGAGCGAGTAGAAGATAACCTCCACCGATATCAGGACGGTAGACCAGCGTTGCTTCTACTTGGTTTTTCATGTCTTGAGATAAAGAAAAGGTCATTTCAGGTATGGGGGGGATTTCTGTATTTACATATTCGTCACCACTATCAATATTTAGCTGCGCGAGCGTAGTGTGCAGTGGAATGATGACCTGCCCATTATCGGGATCACTGCTAGGAAATTCGAGCATTTCTTGTGTGGAGCTGGGTTTGTTATCTGCTTCATTATTAGTTTGTGCGTTGGTGGATGTGGGTGGTGTGGTAGGTGTACCCCAGTCGAGCCCTTTATATCCAATCAGCAGCACTAGTACAATTACGACGCACAATATTGAAGTTAAGATCCAGCCGTTTCTAACACCTCTTCGTTTGGATTTCATATATGTTGTACCTCCTTTGATCTTACTTATATAGACCTAAGAATGGAGTGGAAAGTTTCTTACATAACCTTTATATTTCTGAAGTTCTTCATGATCGGGCGGGATAGAGAGGGAGTCCGTTTCTTAAACCCTGCATATCAATATAGAAAGAATTTCAAACAAAGCGTGTAGGAGGGCGAGTATGGTTACGATTAGTTTATGTATGATAGTACGAAATGAAGAAAAAAGCTTGCATAGATGTTTGTCTACCATTGCAAGTCTCGTAGATGAAATTGTTATCGTGGATACAGGCTCGACGGATAAAACGAAAGAGATTGCGTTGTCCTTCGGAGCTGTAATTTATGATTTTGAATGGATTGATAATTTTAGTGCCGCACGTAATTTTGCCTTTAGCAAAGCTACTCAGGAGTACATTTTGTGGCTTGATGCGGATGATTATATAAAGGAAGAGGATCAGATTCTTTTTAAAAAACTAAAAGAAATCCTGCCAGGACATATTCACAGTGTGAACATGCAATATAATCTGGCTTTTGACGAAGCGGGAAATGTCACAGCTAGTTTACGCCGCAACAGGCTGGTTCGGCGCAGCTGCAACTTTCAATGGATCGGGCCTGTTCATGAGTATTTAGAGGTAAGTGGTCCTTCTTTTAGTAGTGATGTCTGCATCACACATGAGAAAGATAAGGAATACACAGATCGTAATTTACGGATTTATCAAAAACGTGTTGCACTGGGTGAAGTATTTTCGCCGAGAGACCAGTATTATTATGCGAATGAATTAAGGGATCATGCTATTAATGAAGAGGCTTGCAAATACTATGAGATTTTCTTAGCGGGTGGGCAGGGCTGGATTGAAGATAATTTCCAGGCTTGCCTAAAGCTTGCCGAATGCCGGGAACGGCTGGGGGATAAAGACGGTGCATTTGAAGCGTTATGTAAAACCTTGCAGTATGATAAACCACGGTCAGAGTTCTGTTGCCGACTGGGGGCACTTCTGCTGGAAAAAGGCCAGTTGCATCCAGCCGCATACTGGTATGAGCTAGCGATTCAGCTACCGCGGGATAACGATTCGATGGGGATGAAGAATGGAATCTTTTATACCTGGCTGCCGCATCTTCAACTGGCACTTTGTTATGATCGTCTCGGCCAATACGAGAAGGCGAATCATCACAATGAAACGGCGTTGAGTTTTTATCCATCCCATCCTAGTATGTTATACAATCGCACCTATTTCAAAAATCTGCTTGGCGATAAATATGTAGCGCTCCAGGTTTAATTTAGTAAAAGAGATGCCCCAGCCGTTCTGATTATGACTGCTGGGGCATTAATGCGTTTTTTGGAGCTTGCAAGATTACTGGCAGTGGGGAACCTTCCCGTGATCCCCGGCAAGCTTCGCTGATTGGGTCCAGATTTCCGCGTAGGAAGTAGTTATCGGACCCAGCTGACCTTAAAAGCTGCTATATGGCACATTTGGAATTCTAACGGACCGCATAGTCGCTATTGACCTGAAACACACTCGATTTGGAGCAATATCTCAGGAATAGTTGCACTGGAGTCCGAAACTGTGCTCAAAAGGCGATAAATGAGCAAATAGCGTCATCTGAGTCCGGAAGCATCAGAAGGGAGAGAGTGAAGCGGATAGTTACTGGCGGAGTTGTGCTGTTCCCTTGATCCCCGTCAAGCTTCGCTGATTAGCTCCAAATTTCCGCGTACGAAGTAGCTATCGGACTCAGCCGACCTTAAACGCTGCTATATGGCACATTTGGAATTCTAACGGACCGCATAGTCGCTATTGACCAGAAACACACTCGATTTGGAGCAATATCTCAGGAATAGCTGCACTGGAGTCCGAAACTGTGCTCAAAAGGCGATAAATGAGCAAATAGCGTCATCTGGGTCCGAAAGCACCTGGGGCGAATGGTTACTGGATGTAAGAGTAAGGTCAGGGGTGTAAGATTCCCGGTAGCGAAGGAGTAAAGGCATTGCGGATGATTACTGTGTGTAAGAGTAAGCTCGGCGTAAATGACTCCGGCAGTGTAGGAGTACAGGCGTGGCGTATGATTACTGGGCGCAAGAGTAAGCTCGTAGGTGGATCATTATCAGCAGCGTAGGAGTAAAGGTAGACAGTAATTAATATTCAGAAGATATCCCAAAGAGGGTAACCCAGCATCCATGAACTAGATGCCGGGTTACCCTCTTTTAGTAAGCTGGATTGTATTGTTGTTCCTTTTTATAATCGTTTGGAGGGAGACCTACTTCTTGTTTGAAAAGCTTGGAGAAATAGGAGTAGTTGCTATAGCCGACTTTGTTCGCGACGGTATATACAGACATATTTGTGGTTTCTAATAGATGTTTCGCAGCAGCGATTCGGACGTGGATGACGTAGCTTCCTAATGAAACCCCAGTTTCTCGTTTGAATATCCTCGCCAGGTAATCAGGATTGAGATAAACAATTTCAGCCAAATCATTTCGGGTCAGATCATCGCCGTAATGTGAATGAATGTATTGTTTGATTTCTTCTGCGACGGACTTAGGCTGGGCAGCAAAGTCACGATATTTCATGGCTGTAGTGACAAGGTATTTAAGATATTCTTCCATATCCTCGATTGAATCCAAAGAGTGCATAGATAATTTATCATTAGTTTTGCCAGAGTATAATTTGTGCGATCGTATCCCTTTCAGATTGAGAAATGAATAGACTAGCTGAACTACATCTAAACGGAACAAGCTAAGGACAGAGGTCTCAAGTGTTCTATTGTTAAGCATGACCTTTAAATATTGTGTAACTTCTTCAAGAAAAGCAGTGAATTTATTCTGGTTCAGCAGCTCTTCCAAATAGGCAAGATCCGGTGGTGTATAGCCCGGTTTATTTTGCTGCAGATAAGCCTCCACCAAAAAGGTCTGATTTCTGCATCTCGTAATTTCTTCATCCATAGTCAGGGATTGTTTTAGAACATTCCCTACATTACTCAGTTTATCGTATAAGCCAATATTGCAGCAGACATCACATTTTAAATAAGGATTCGCCTTTTGAATAAAAGAAGAACATAATGCTTCAAGCCGTTGCGTGTCTGGTGCCTGGTTCCATTTTAAAATGGCGATCCAGTTATAATCTCTATATTCCAGAATGCTTTCGATGGTAAAACAAGGGTGCTGAAACAATTCGTACAATACATTTAGCAGGGCAAAATCAAACAGATCCTTTTCTTCTTTTCCCATGCTGCCATTGTAAGGGAATAAGTTAAATATCAAAGGCTGTAGAGTATCGCTCATTTGATAGGAGAGGTTTTGTTCTTCAATGGCATGTGTGATGTCTGCCAACTTAATCGGAAATGATGTACTGCCACTGACTAGCTTCCGCCAAAAATGCTCAAGAATCTTCGCCTGATTTTTTTGCCAAAAGTAACCGCCCTGAATGGCTTTTTCGTTTTTTTGCTGCTCTTTTGCTTGGGTGACCGCCTTTTGGATGATCAACATCAGCTTGTCAAATTCAATGGGTTTGAGGAAATATTCAAAGCTCTGCAATTCGATTGCTTTCTGCGCATAGTTGAAATCTGCATAATTGGTAAGAAGAATAGTCTGAATACTATAATTTCCCTCGCGAATCCATGCCAGTAATTCCAGTCCGCTGCCCTGCGGCATTTCAATATCTGAAATCAGAATTTGAACAGAATGCTTTTCTATTATTTCACGTGCTTGAGCGACATTATTAGCCGTATAAACGGTATCAATGTGGAGTGATTCCCAATCTATTTTCTTTTGCAATGCGGCAATAACATAAAAGTCATCATCAACAAGCAGTACATTCATAGTTTGCTCTCCATTCATTTAGATTTATCAGGAAGTTTCGGAAGATATAAGATTACACTAGCGCCGCCGCCCTCCAAATTGGAGAAGGTGACGGTTGCTCTTTTTAAATATAGGTACTCTAGTCTTTTAAGCGTATTCATAATGCCGATTTGCGTACCTTTACTTTGATCCAAGGGCTCTCCAAGATTAAGTTTCTCTAACACCTGAGGTGGAAAACCGGGACCGGTATCGGTGAGCTGGATAACGAGTATTTCTTCTTCCTGCTCCATCTGTAATCGTTGTACTGTAAGTCTGATCTCGGCTTCATGTTCGCGTGAAATCGCATATTTAATTGAATTTTCGATAAAGGTTTGCAGCACTAACGGTGGAATTTCCACACTGCCTGCCTGATCCTCTTGTTCGATGTAATAAATAAATGCGTCCTGATAACGTTGCTTTTGAATCTCCAAGTAGGTTCGGACATGCTCGATTTCATCCTCTAACCGGACAAAATTCTCGCCATTCTGAAAAATGTAACGGAAATACTTAGAGGTAGACAACGTCATATTTTCAATTTCTTTATACATATGAATTTGCGCCATGCTATAGATGCTAGTCAGACAGTTTAAGAAAAAGTGTGGTTTAATCTGTAGCTTCATATAGTCCAGCTGTATTCTTTGTTTCTCCAGTTCCTGCTCGTACATAGCGATTTTAAAGGTTTTGATTTGTTCAACCAAGCCTTTAAACTGAGTGTTTGCCTGTTCCAGCTCTATAATCTCACTGCTTTTGAAATCTGCGGGTTGCCCAGACTCATTAATGAAAGCAAGGTTATCGGAGAAGCTTTGAATCGGACCTAACACTCTTTTTTTGAAAAAGAGCAGAACAATGCATAACGTGGAGGTCACAATGAAGAACAATAACATAATAAGCAGCTGGGCAATCATGATTTTTTCGAATATGCCATATTTAATGACCATTTTGGTGCTGAAGGTGGTGTCTGAGAATGCGCTGTTGATGGTTGTACGCGATTGGAAAAGATTAGCGAATCCCCCATTTTCCGTTATTAACGTACCGCTATTGGAGATCGGACTGGTTAAAGGCTGTTCATTCTCATCTACTAGAGAAACATAACCATTGGCGCCAAGATTAATTTGGCGTAGCGGCCGGATCAGATTATCTGCGGAGATCAGTCCAATTAAATAACGATTGTAATAGGGCACGATATTAATTACATAATAATGGTTGTTCACAAGAATAGGCGTCCATTTGGAATAAAACTTCTCATACATCTCCTTATCATCAATATAAGAAATAATCTTCTTTTTCAGCTCCCTGTAATCCGTATAGGTTACGCTGATCGGTGCACAATTCAAAAAATAGGTCTCATTTTTCAAATAGTAGAAGAAGTTATACTCATGCCCGTAGTTTTTTTGCAGCTCGGTAAAGCGTTTGAACAGATTATCATTTGCTTTTAAGAACTCGATACTGTTGACCCCGTAAGTATTCATCGTTAGTAAGCTCTCATCGTTCCCAAGCGTCCAGCCCATATAGTGATTAATGTAGGCAAAATCATGATTAATACGATTGATGTAAAGTGCCGCAGTATCCTGCAAATTTCGAGTGGACTGCTGCTTAACGATGGAAATGGAAGCGATGCTGATTCCTAAATCCAGAATAAGGACTGTGAATGAAACCAACATCATGACTTTTATATAATGGCGAATGGGGTAGGTTTTGTGTTTCGCTGTTTTTTTGATCATAAAGTCATTATAAAACCTCTGCGTGAAAAAAACATAAGAACTCGCTATCGATTCCCCTCAAAGTCCGGATAGCACATACAGAAGTCGGGATACTGTTATTAAATCTCCCCAAGTAGAGCATTTAGCTTTTGTATTTTTTGTAAGCGAATTCAAAGGTCTGGATAACCGTCTTAATGTGTCCGGAATACGAAAAAATAAGAAGTTATTATAAAGCTATTCAGATGCATTTTGATAAATTGAAATGGGGGATTAAGAGATGAGTCAACACAGTAAGAAAAAAACTGCAAAGAAATGGACTGTGGGTCTGCTGGCGGCTGCGATGGTATTTGGAATTGCTGGCTGCGGCGGTAACAACGGGAATAATGCAGCGACAAATGAAACGAGCAGCTATAACAAAGAAGGTCTGCCGATTGTGAATGAGCCTGTGACACTTAAAGTGCTGACTGTCCGTTGGGGGAGTATGGGGGACACCTTTACGCAAAACCAATGGCTGAAGGATCTGGAGAAAAATACGAATGTCAAAATCGATTGGCAAGTAATGTCCTCCAATGACTGGGGTGAGCAGAAGTCCATTATGCTGGCAAGTGGCACGCTTCCGGATATCGTTTTGGGAGATCAAACCTTTGGGGATGCCGATATCGTAAATAATCTGAGCTTTTTCCGGCCGCTTGATGATTATATTGAGCAAAATATGCCTAATCTCAAAGCAGCTATGGAAGAAACCCCAGAAATGAAAAAAATCAGCACATTTCCTGACGGGAAAATCTACTCCCTGCCAACAAGACTTCCTGCACGTCCAAAAAGCTCACGTCAGCCTGTGATTAACAAGACCTGGCTGGACAAATTGGGCTTGAAGGTGCCTGAAACGATTGATGAGCTTTATAACGTGCTCAAAGCTTTTAAAGAACAAGATCCGAATGGGAATGGAAAACAAGATGAGATTCCTTTTATTGAAATTGGTAATGACTTGATTAGTCCTTTCGGAATTGCCGATTTGAATAACAATAATATGATCATCAAGGACGGAAAAGCGATATATTTTCCTGTTTCAGAAGAGTTCAAAGAAGGTCTCAAATGGGAAAATAAATTGTATGCGGAAGGCTTGCTAGATAAAGAGGTATTCACTCAGGACGACACGATGAGATCGGCTAAGTTCCAGAATCCGGATGCTCCAATTGTAGGCTTTACGTACCAGTGGACTCCAGACGCCGTGTTTGGAAAATGGAGCGATCAATATGTGACGATTCCACCGATTGCCGGACCAGATGGTAAACGTTATACGATCGGGAATCCGATTGGGATGAATCTTAACCGTAATGAGCTGCTGATCACTACATCCTGCAAATATCCTGAGGTTGCTGCACGTTGGGCAGATCAGTTCTACACTGACGAAGCGAGCATTCAGAATTTCTGGGGTGCGATTGGAACGGTTATTAAGAAAAACGATGATAGCACTTATACGTTGATGGATCCACCAGCTGGAACCAGCGCAGATGCTTGGTATTGGGATCAATCGCTACGTGATTTTGGACCGAAATATGTGAGCCCATCCTTTGAATCGAAAATTGTCCTGAACCCTGAAAGTGGAGATGGACTGAAGCTGCAGCTGGATAAGCTGGGCAGTGAATATGTAACCACACCTTTCCCTAACGTAATGTACACTTCTGAGGAGTTCGAGGAGCTGCCAACCTTGACTACGGATATCGACAGCTATGTGAATACTATGCGGGCGCAATTTATTAGCAAAGGCGGAATTGACGAGGGCTGGGATGCTTATGTGAGCAAGCTTAATAAAATGGGACTTGAAAAGTTAGTTAAGATTCGCACGGATGCTTACAGCCGTTATATGAACGTGAAATAACCTATTCGTCTTTCGAAAAAGGTGCTGCCCTGCAGGATAGCTGTGGGGTAGCATTCTCTATTTTAAATAAGGAGGGGATGTCATGAAATCTGGTCCACTTCATTTCGGGCGGAAATTCGGACAAATCAAACAAAATTGGGGTCTCTATCTATTGCTTTTTCCTGCTGTAGTTCTGACGTTATTATTCGCGTACAAGCCAATGTACGGGGTGCTGATTGCTTTCAAGGATTATAGCCCGGCGTTGGGAATTGGAGGCAGCCCTTGGGCTGGATTCAAGTACTTCGAGAAATTTTTTCATTCCTATCAATTTTCATCAACGATTAAAAACACATTGATCATCAGTGTGTACAGTCTGATTACCTTTCCGATTCCAATTATACTGGCGCTGATGGTTAACCAGATGAGACCTAACCGGTTCAGACGTTTTTTCCAGACGGTGTCCTATATGCCGCACTTTATCTCCACAGTAGTAATGGTGGGTTTAATGATGATTTTGTTCTCACCTAGCACCGGACTGCTGGGCAATATATATAGTCTTTTTGGAAAAGAGGCTCCTGATCTGATTGGCTCTGCTGGATTATTCAGCAGTGTATATGTTTGGTCGGATGTGTGGCAGCATGTCGGCTGGGACAGCATTATCTTTATCGCTGCGCTCTCCGCAGTTGATCCTAGCTTGTACGAGGCGGCAACCGTAGACGGAGCAAGCCGGATGCATAAAATTCGTTATATTGATATTCCGATGCTGATGCCAACAGCGATAACCTTGCTTATTTTGCGGGTCGGTGGATTGCTTGGGGTTGGGTTTGAAAAAGTGTACTTAATGCAAAATGACTTGAACATCACTTCGAGCGAAATTCTTTCTACTTATGTCTACAAAATTGGCTTGCTCAGCAGTCAATACAGCTTTTCCTCGGCGATCAACCTGTTCAACACCGTTATTAATTTTATTTTATTGATCATGGTCAATCAGATTTCTAAAAAACTAAGCGAAAATAGCTTGTGGTAGAAGGGAGGAGTATTGAAATGGGAGGTTTAGAGACAGTTACTAAAGGGAATATGGGGAAAATAAAGAAGAATCGTTCTTCGGATACTATAATGGAAATAGTGATGTATGTTATATCAGCAATTTTTCTAGTTATCTTAATTTATCCGCTATATTTTATCGTCATTGCTTCGTTCAGTGATCCTTCCGCGGTGGCGGGGGGGCAGGTTTGGTTATTTCCTAAAGGGTTCACCTTCGATGGTTACAAAGAGCTGCTGCGTCATGAAAATATTTGGATCGGTTACTGGAATACCATCATGTATACGGTGGTAGGGACGGCAATCGGTTTAATTGTAAATATTTCTGCGGCCTATGCGTTGTCCAGAAAGGATCTTGTGGGGCGAAAATATCTTTCCCTGTTTTTCATCTTTACGATGTTTTTTAATGGGGGGTTAATTCCGACTTTTCTAACGATCCGTGATTTCCATCTGTACGACACATTTCTGGTGATGGTACTGCCTTTCTCCGTTGGGGTGTTTAACATTATCGTTGCCCGCACCTTTTTTCAGTCGAGTATTCCGGGAGATTTATGGGAAGCTGCACAGATCGATGGTTGTGGAAATCTTCGATATTTTGTACAGATCGTTTTGCCACTATCGAAGGCGATTATTGCCGTGCTGGGTCTATGGATCGCCGTTGGTTACTGGAATTCATATTTTAATGCCTTGATCTATTTGAAAAATCCTAATATGTATCCCTTGCAGCTGATTCTGCGAAATATTCTGATCACCAATCAGATGCAATCGGGGATGGGAACCGGGGAAGCTGCGCAAATCGCACTACGACTCGCCAATATGATGCGGTATTCTGTTATTATCGTGGCAACGGTTCCGATTATGTGTGTGTACCCCTTTGTACAAAAATACTTTAACCAAGGGGTAATGATCGGCGCAGTGAAGGAATAGTACATTCGGCTATTCTACTAACATTCATTCGTAAGGAGCAAGAACGTTATGAAAAAGCAACAAAAAAACAGGATATATAGAACAATCACCGTCATTCTTTTAGTGACAACGTTGCTTGCTAGCCTTACTGCCTGTAAAGGGAGCAATGGGGTTAATTCTGTTGAACCTGAGCCGGGCGGATTTAACAAAGAAGGATTGCCGATAGTGGATAAGCCTGTGACGCTGAAAGTACTCACTGTCCGGTGGGTAAGCATGGGAGATTCTTTTACCGAGAATCAATGGCTCAAGGATTTGGAGAAGAACACGAATGTCAAAATCGAGTGGCAGGTGATGTCCTCCAATGATTGGAGTGAACGGAAGTCTATTATGCTGGCCAGCGGCACACTTCCAGATATCATTTTAGGGAGTCAGACCTTTGGAGATGCGGATATCGTCAATAATTTAAGCTTATTTCGGCCGCTAGATGATTATATTGAGCAAAACATGCCTAATCTCAAAGCAGCTATGGAAGAAACACCGGAAATGAAAAAAATCAGCACCTTTCCTGACGGGAAAATCTACTCGCTGCCTGCAAGATTACCCTCACGTCCTAAAAGCTCACGTCAGCCTGTGATTAATAAAACCTGGCTGGACAAATTGGGTTTGAAGGTACCGGATACGATAGACGATCTTTATAACGTGCTAAAAGCATTCAAAGAACAAGATCCGAATGGAAACGGAAAACAGGATGAGATTCCTTTTATCGAATTAAGTAATGATCTAATCAGTCCTTTCGGAATTGCAGATTTGAATAATAACTTCATGGTGGTCAAGGACGGAAATGCGGTTTATTACCCGATTTCAGAGGAGTACAAAGAAGGGCTCAAATGGGAGAGCAAATTGTTTAAAGACGGATTACTTGATAAAGAAGTATTCACTCAAGACGAAACGATGAGATCGGCAAAGTTTCTAAATCCGGATGCCCCAATCGTAGGCTTCTCTTATCAGTGGACGCCAGACGCTATGTTTGGCAAATGGAGTGATCAATATGTGACCATTCCGCCAATTGCTGGACCAGACGGGAAGCGCTACACCGTTGGGAACCCGTATGGGATGAATCTGGAACGCAATGAGCTGTTGATCACCACATCCTGCAAGTATCCAGAAATTGCTGCACGCTGGGCGGATCAGTTCTATACCAATGAAGCCAGCATTCAGAATTTCTGGGGTGCCATTGGAACGGTGATTAAGAAAAATGACAACGGTACGTATACATTGATGGACCCTCCAACCGGCACCAGTGCGGATGCTTGGTATTGGGAACAGTCACTCCGGGATTTTGGGCCGAAATATGTAAGCCCAGCTTTTGAAAAGACCATCTTTCTAAATCCTAAAACCGGAGATGGACTGAAGCTACAACTCGATAAGCTGGGAAGTGACTATACAACACCACCTTTCCCCAACGTAATGTACACTGCAGAAGAGTTTCAGGAGCTGCCGACCTTGACCACCGATATTGATAGTTACGTCAATACAATGCGTGCTCAATTTATAATCTCAGGTGTTATTGACGAGCAGTGGGATGACTATGTGAAGCAGCTACGGGGGATGGGCCTCGAAAAGATGGTGAAAATTCGGACAGATGCTTTCAGCCGTTATATGGGCGTTGAATAACAAGAAATGAGGTTTTTACTTGATGGGAAATATAATGAAAGAGCCAACCCCTTTGGCGGCCCAATTAAAGCTGCATTCTGAACCAGGCAGTAATGCTGACGCGATTATTCAGGGGGAGTGCTATCGGTTCACTGTCTTAACTCCGGAGCTTATCCGGATGGAATATAGTGAGGAAGGTTTTTTCGAAGATCGGGCGTCGCAGACCGTTGTGAATCGCAATTTCCCGGTTCCAGAGTTCCGCGTAATGGATCTGGGGAATAAACTTGAGTTGATTACGGAGCGCCTGCATTTAACTTATGACAAGCAGCCTTTCTCCCGGCATGGTCTCAGTGTTCGGGTGAGAAACGAAGCGGGTCACCTAATGAGTGTCTGGAATTATGGAGATACAGTCCAAGATTTGGGAGGAACAGCACGTACACTGGATAATGCAGATGGTGCCATTCCGCTGGAGTACGGACTACTTTCACGTGCGGGGTATACGTTAGTTGATGATAGCACCTCCCTAGTACTGGAAGAGGATGGACGGGTCGAGCTACGGGCGTTGGCTGGCCTCGATGTTTATTTTTTTGGATACGGTCATGATTATTTGCACTGCTTGAAGGATTTCTATCACCTTTGCGGTCGTACGCCCCTATTGCCACGTTATGCCCTTGGCAACTGGTGGAGCCGTTATTACCGATATTCAGAAGAAGAATACAAAGCGTTAATGGAGCGGTTTGAGCTCGAGCGAATTCCGTTTTCCGTCGCTGTTATAGATATGGATTGGCATCTCGTCGATATTGATCCGCAGTATGGCAGTGGCTGGACGGGTTATACCTGGAACCGGGAACTGTTTCCGGAGCCTCAAAGATTTTTGGCATGGCTGCATGAAAAAGGTCTTCGAGTAACGCTCAACGTACATCCAGCAGACGGTGTACGGGCGTTTGAAGATCCTTATCTGGCCATTGCTGCGGAGATGGGGATGGACCCGGAAAAAGGGGATGCTGTGGAATTTGATATTACGGACCCGGATTTTTTACAGGCATACTTTAAGTTTCTGCATCATCCGCTAGAGGATGAAGGTGTGGACTTCTGGTGGATTGATTGGCAGCAGGGTGGAGTGACTAAAGTACCGGGACTAGATCCGCTTTGGATGCTGAACCATTATCACTATCTGGATAGCGGCCGGCGAGGCAACCGGCAGATTACTTTTTCCCGTTATGCAGGTCTTGGCAGCCATCGTTATCCTGTGGGCTTCTCTGGAGATACCATTGTCACTTGGGAGTCGCTGGATTTCCAGCCATACTTCACAGCCAACGCCGCCAACGTGGGATATGGTTGGTGGAGCCATGATATCGGGGGCCATATGAATGGTTATTTAGACGATGAGTTGGCAATGCGCTGGGTGCAATTCGGTGTTTTTTCACCTATTCTGCGGTTACATAGTTCTGCTAGTGCCTTTAACAGCAAGGAGCCATGGCGATTCAATAAGATTGCGGAAGATGTGATGAAGGATTGCCTGCGCTTGCGGCATAGTTTACTTCCCTATCTGTACACCATGAATCGCTATGCCAGCCGCGATAGTCTTCCGTTAATCCGACCGATGTATTATCATCATGCGTTGTCGAATGAAGCCTATGAAGTGCCCAATGAATATTATTTCGGAACGGAACTTATTGCCTGTCCGATTACACAGCCGGTCAACCCAAAGGTAGGCGTTGCCGAATTTAAGGCTTGGTTACCTGAAGGGATTTGGATAGATTTTTTTAACGGAAGAGTGTACGACGGTGGCAGAAAGCTTTCTCTTTATCGCAATCTTGAGAATATCCCTGTATTAGCTAAAGCGGGTGCTATTGTGCCCATGGCAGATCTGACGCAATTTACCTCTTCAGTGGATAATCCGAAGCATATGGAGGTCCGTGTATTTGCGGGAGGAAGGGGTCATTTTCATCTCTGGGAGGATGAGGGCGATACTGCGGAGGATCAGGATGATCAATGGTGTGATACAGAAATGATCCTGGAAATGGGGGATAGAGCCAGCTTCAAGATTCTCTCTGCTAAGGGAAATACAAAGGTTGTGCCTGAGCGGAGATCGTGGAAGCTGTCCTTTGTTGGTTTTGCTGATACGAAGGTACAGGTATTCGCTGGCGGCACAGAAATCGAAGCAAACATGGACTATGATGAGGCTACACATACGCTTACGATCATGATTTCGGATCAAGCGGTAGAGCATTCATTGGAGGTAACGTTCACAGATGCCCGGATTGTGGTGAATTCCGTAGATGATGAGGTGTTCAGCCTTCTGAACCGTGCGCAAATTCTATTCCAATTGAAAGAGCAAATTTACCATGTAGTCAAAGCAGCAGTAACGCCGATGGCAGCCCTGGCTTCTCTTGCCTCGTTGGATCTTGAACATACACTGTATGGAGCGTTATGCGAAATACTGTCGGCAAGACTTTAAGCACTATTTCATTTAATTTAATAAAAAAGGAGGTTCTCTCTGTGCGCTGGCATAAAGAGAACCTCTTTATTATTAGGAAAGAACCGCTGCTACTTAATTAGCAGGGTTTGAATGGCATGAGCCGGAATCATGTTCTCAGCCAGTTCGTCATGGAAGCGCAGGGTGAATGGAAGCTCTTGCTCTGTGCGGTTCATAACGATAACAGCAATAGTGCCATCAGGGTTGCGGAAAGCTGTTGTTTCAAGCTTATCTGTATATTTGGAGAAACCAATGCGTTTAGCACCCGGACGAATATATTTACTGAAGTGCCCGATGTAATAGAAAGAGCTCTCAAAAGTAATTTCATCGTTTTTGGTATCTCCGATAATTGGAGCGTCACAGTAATTTCCTACATGATTAGGTCCACCTTGCTCATCCAAGACAATGTTCCAGTCTGTCCAGCTCGACATCCAGTTGTTCAGATTGCCAATGATATCATGTCCGTAACGTTCACCGGTATTCCATGAGCCGAGATGAACGCCACCTTCTTGGCAGCCTTCGCTGAAGAACAGCTTTTTATCTGGGAAACGATCATGTACAGCAGAGAGGGCTTCGAAGTGATCACCGGAATACCAATGGAAGCAGATTCCCCATATGTATTTGGACGCTGCTTGATCTTCAAAAGCAACCTTAGCACGGTCATATACCCGTTCTTTGTTATGATCCCAGATCATAACTTTTACATGGCCCAAGCCCGCTTGTTCCAGAGCAGGTCCCAAGTAGTCACGCACAAAATCCTTTTCTTCTTCAGCGGTATACAGGCAGGAATCCCATCTTTGTACAGCTTTGGCTTCATTCTGAACACTGACAGCCCAGATATCAATTCCTTCTGCAGCGTACGCCTCAATATATTTAACGAACATGTTAGCCCAAGCCTCACGATATTCAGGCTTAAGAGCTCCGCCTCCGTTCATTTGCCCGTTTGTCTTCATGAACGCTGGAGGACTCCATGGGGAAGAGAACAGACGAAAATCTTCACCTACTGCTGCGGCAGCATTTTTTATGAGGGGGATAATTGATTCGTGATCTCTGGAAATATCGAATGAACGTAGCTCCGCATCGCCTTCCTTTACATAAGCATAGTTGCCCAGTGAGAAGTCGCAGCTTTGGATGTGTGAGCGGCAAAGGGTGTATCCGATGCCGTGCTCAGGATGAAAATAAGCGTCAATGATTTCTTTTTGTTTAGCTTCACTAAGTTTAGCGATAGTAACGGCAGAGGACTCCGTAAGGGCTCCACCAAAGCCTTCAATTTCTTGATACTCCAGATCATCATAGATATTGATTAGCTCTGATTCGACTCCTGACGTATCGGGAAGGAAAATCAGAGGGTCCTTTTCTGTTAAACGATCCGTGGTTTCTTTAGCGGTTTGAATGACGCGAATAGTTTTACTCATAATGGTTGATAACCTCCTACATATGAATTCTGTCTTTATTATAGAAGGAGATTCACTGCACTTTGAAGAAACTATATGGCTAAGAACCTCAACAATCTGGTCATTGATTACTATGGAAAGAGGAGAAAATGCGATGGAAACAAACAGCATTCAAATTAGTTTGTGTGGATTTATCCGCCATACTCAGCCTTTTCGGCAACTATATCGCAGTGGGTTGGATACCTATATCATCAGGCTGCAAGCCGAAGGGGAATGTGAAGTCCTCATTGATGGAGAAATGACTACCGTAGTACCTGGGGATCTACTATTATTTAAGCCCTATGATATATATGATCTGAGAATCGGTGAAAAGAAAAGTCCTCTGGGACATAGTGTGGACTATTTTGTAATGTGTACAGGGGAATGGGTGGACCACTGGTGGAACGTGCGTGAGCGACCCAAAAAGGTAAGAATTGCGGATGATGGTAAGCTGCAAAGTATATGGCAACAGCTTGATCTGGAGAATAGAAGACTAGACGGGGGTAGCCCTGAAATACTTGAAGCGCTATTTAAAGCTTTATGTTTGCTGTTAGATCGGGCTATGGAAGAGGCACCTGCATCATCTTCGGCTTCACTTCTACACGGACTTAAGATGAAGAGTTATGTGGAGGAGCATGCTACTTCAGAGATCAGACTAAAGGACGTAGCCGCTCATGCTGGAATTAGTGTGACAAGGGCAGTGCATGTATTCAAAATCCAATTCGGTTATTCTATTATGCAATATGCGGGGCAAATCCGGCTTGCGATGGCACTGAGATTAATGGACAATACCAATTACACCTTAGAGCGTATAGCAGAGGAGACGGGGTTTGGAAGTTATACCTATTTTCACAGGGTGTTTCGGGAGCGTTATGGTGTCTCGCCAGGTATTTATCGAAAGAGAGAGTAGAAGGTTTAGCAGTAAAAAGAAGCTGCCCCATAAATCACAGAATAGGGCTTAGGGGCAACTCCTCGATTAGACGTTAATTATAGTAAGGCCAGCCAGCTGAATCCCATTCGAGATCACTGATTAACAATTTGGGTGCACCATTCTCGGCGACACTGTAAGCATGGCGGACGATAACGTTGGTTCCGTATATATCCTGTCCACCAGGACCCGCCCAAAAACTGTTGCCGCTATCGATGACCGTAGCCCCGCCATTTTTCATATCAGTACCGTCCTTTGCATAGAAAGGACCCAGTACGCTGGTTGAGCGTCCCACTGCAATTTTATAGGTGCTGTTTACGCCTGAGCAGCATTGGCCAATGGATACGAATAGATAATAATATCCGGTATTTGGATTGTAAACCATGCTGGAGCCTTCAATCCCCCCGGATTTAGTGGCAATGCGATAGGAGTTGCCCGTTGGCTTCATGGTTGTTTTGTTGATGGAGGTAATGTAAATCCCGTTGCTCCAGGAACCGAAGGTCATCCATAGGTTTCCGTTAGCATCTGCCGTAATGTTAGGATCAATGGCGTTATAATTGGAGGCGTCATTTGACGAGATAACGACACCTTGGTCCGTCCATTTTCCCCCGGAGATCGATTTAGTAGTTACTAAACCAATAGCAGACACTCTTGAGCCGAATGTGGAGATAGAATAATAGAGGTAATAGGTACCGTTATAGTAGAAAATTTCTGGAGCCCATACATCTAGCCCTTCTTGATTGGGAACATAAGAGCTCCACCAGGAGGGTTTCGAGTTATAAATCGGGAGGGAGCGAATATAGTTCGTTCCATCGTTTGAAAACATCACTTGGAGACCTGATCCCGTGCTGAATACCCAATGTGTGTTTCCCTCTTTGATATATGAAGGGTCGTGTACGTTGGTATCTCCAGTCAGATTCCAGGTTGCTGCATAAGCTTGCGATCCTGCTGAAAAAACAGTTGTAAAAAGCATTAAAAAAGACAACAATAACAACCGATAACCTTGCCTACCTTTTTTCGCCATATTCCTTCTCCTTTTAGTTTAGATTTCCCTAAAGTGTTTCATTATTTTGCGATTGATAACGCTTACATAATATCTTGTATTATTTCTCTAGTCAATGATTCTTTTGGATCAATAAAAAAGCAAATCTCGGCCATCGGAGACTTGCTTTTTTATATTTTTATAATAAATCTGTGATCGCTTGTTCAAATAATCTGACACTATTTTCCCAAGTCCATTTGCGCGAATATCTTTCCCCCTGCTCCGCTAATTTAGTTCTTAAGTTGGGATCACGTATTAAGCGGATGACATCTTCACCGAGCCGGTTCTCATATCGATAAGAGAGCAAACAGTTTTTCTTGTGATGGGCGTATTCCATATTCCCGCCCGAATATACACAGACTAACGCTGCTCCACAACGCATGGCCTCAAGTCCCGGTAAAGAGCCTGTATCAAAAATACTTGAGCTAACAAAAATATCCGCACCGTTATAGTGATAGCAGAGCTCCTCATCATTTGCTGGCGTAAAGAACCGATATTTTCCAGTAGCTTTCATTCTTTGGAGAATTTCTGAGGTGTTGAACTCGTCAGGCGGACTGATGAAGTTAATATTTACATCGGGATATTGGCTTTTTACGTAATCCAGCTGTTCTATAAGATAATCTTGCTCACGGTGCCAGGAGAAACCTCGTTCTGTTTTTCTTAATATAGCTGTTATGTTTAAAGGCTCTTGAAGACTGTGACGGATATTCATATTTTTAAAAGAGGAGCTAATGCCAATGGGTACGATACTGCCGGTGATACCATGATTTAAACGGATCAGTTCCTGCTGCCAACGTGATAAAACGATTAGATGCTCAGTGATGTGATAGGAGGGGAAGGAGCGTCCGTTATCCGGTAAAAAAGGTGGCTCATAACATAAAGATAAACGTACATGAACCCCTTTTCCTTGTTGGCTTGCTGCTTGGGCGATGGGGACAGTTGTAAAATAATTAGAAACAATGACGTCTCCGGGAGGAAAGTCATGCTCGTGAATATTCATATGTGAGGAGCGGATTACGTTTGCGCGCACATCATAAGAAATAGCGCCATCCACAGGCAAAAGGAGATTGACCTGATGACCCAAGTCTGTCAGCCCATTGGTGAGCTCTACTAGCATACGTTGTGCTCCGCCATGAGATAAGGTCAGAATAGGGAATGTGAATTGCATTGATAATCCCGTCCCTTCCAAGTTAGAGCTATAATATGAAAAAATATGATTCAATCGTTCCTTTTTTTATTTTATTCAGCTCCTATAGAAAAGTACCATTTATCAAGCTTATAAACAAAAGGAGAAGGAAGAGGGGTTAGTATGAGTGAAATCATTATCGAATGTATGAGAAGGCTCAATCAATCCTTGGGGTATGTGGAGCAAGCTGTAAATAAGCTAACGACCGAAGAGATCTGGTTTCGTCCAAAGTCAAAAATGAATGCCATTGGTAACCTATGCCTGCATATTGCGGGCAGCGAATATCAGCATCTGGTCAGCGGAATCGGCAATAAGCCAATAGAAAGAGATAGACCTAATGAATTTTTGACCAGAGGCGGTTATTCATCACAGGAATTATTGCAGTATATGCTAAAGGTCAGGGAAGAAAGCCGTTCGGTGGTGGGCAATTTGACGAAGGCTGATCTAGAACGGGAGGTCACCATTAGTTTCCCTGAGGGGGCTGGAATGGAGAATTATACTTGGAGTATTCAAAAGATTATGATCGGAGCGGCAGAGCATTATTCCTATCATACAGGTCAAATCGTATATGCCTCTAAATTGCTGCAGAAAGAGGATGATCATCTGCTCAATAACTGGAAGCATTATTTTTGAGCATAGATAAAGCTGGGGATAGATGCGCAGCTGCTGCTAACACCTATCCTCAGAAATGGATTTTTATTATGTTATAGGTGCAAGCTTCTTCAGTAAAGCAACGGTTTCATTAACCTCCAGATCCTTGATATCTTCTAATGACACATCGATCATTGGCTTATATTCTTGGAGTTTGCGCAGGAAAGCCTCGGTATGGAATACTCCGCTGCCTGCTTTTCCGTGGTATGCTTTTTCACCATCTTGATAGATATCTTTTAAATGCGCCAGAATGATACGGTCGCCGAATAATCTGAAGGAATCATCGACAATTTGATCCTGCAAATGCGCAGCCGTGCCAATAAAATTACAAGGGTCCAATACAACACCTATACAGCTTGATGGGACTTCATCTAAGATGCGGCGCATCTTGTCTGGTGTAGAAAGTGTATGTGTGCAGACCCCTTCTAGTCCTAGAAAAACGCCCCATTTTTCAGCTTCCTCTGCAAGTTCTTCTACAGTTGCCCTTAACGTATCCCAGCCGATAGCTTCGTAATGGATCGGATCTTGTGCTTGAAAAGTAGTCAGCGCACCTGTTTCTGTTGCCACCATAGGTGCGCCGAATTGGCGTGCATAACGAAGATGCTCTTTAAAACGATTGATCTCAGCTCTCCGGATGACAGGATCCGGATGAACAGGGTTGATGTAACAGCCCAAAACACCGATACGTATTCCTGCTTTGTCAAATTGTTCGCCAATATAGCTGGCAAGACCTGGACTTAGTTTACCGGTAGAAGTGTCGATGTCCTGAATGGCTTTGGATAATGCAAGCTGAACAAAATCGATATCATAATTCTGAAGGGTTGCAGTTAACGACTTGAGCGGCAAGCAGCCAAATGTGTGGGCCAGAGTTCCGTATCTGATGAGTAACCTCTCCTTTAATAGAGTAAGTATGAGTAATAACCTTCATAATAGTAACGCTTTCATAAGGATGCAAGTGATTTATCATTATCGCGGGTCAGGAAATTGATGATTTCAGTGTTGACTCTATCCGGTTGCTCATGATTAATGCCGTGTCCCGCACGGGGGATCACTTGGTAATGAAACTTTCCATCCTCTAAAATATCTATGAAATCCTTTGATTGTTTTAACGCGTGTTCTCCTACTAAAAAATAGAGCTTATCTCTGACGGCAACTGCGGCGTTTTTATCGTATTTTTGAAGCTTATGAACAAACATAGCTTGCTGATTATGAGCTCGCATTAAAAGGATTAGATGAGCAGCTACTTCTGGGTGATTGTCAAATAAAGGGGAGTCAGGCGCACTTAACTTCTTCAGCACTTTCAGTAAATTGCGATCCGTGGGAATCAGAATCTCTGGGAACATCATCATTAGCGTTTGCAGCATGGCTTTGATGGGTGTGGTGACCATTCCGCCTTCCAAACAAATCACACGGTTCACTTTGTCCGGTTGCTTGGTTGCATAATTAAAAGCAATATAGGCGCCATTTGACACCCCTGCAATATTAAAGATGTCAATGCTCAGATGTTTGGCTATTTCATTAATCCATTCCACCTGCTCAAACTTTTGTTTATTAAAGTGCGCATTAGGAATGCTTTTTCCGGGTCCGCCCAGAGTATCAATAGCAACGCAGTAAAAATGCCGCGATAATTCCTCGATGTTAAGGAGCCACATGACCACCGAGTTATCACCAACGCCATGAAACAGAAATAAAGGGGGATTACTCTTTTGCCCGGTAAGGATACAATGCGTCAGCCCATATGTGGTTGGGAGATCGAGCTCTTCAAGAGGAATAGGCCACTGATCAACTAGCTGTTGGTAGGATTGCCACACTCGTTCTTGCGCCTTGGCATTCTTAAAGCTATTTACCATCACAAACCTCCTTAGTGAAAATACAACATCTGTATCTTATTCCAATAAGTATACTACGAGAGTGGGGAAGGAGGAGCGCGCAATAGGAACATTCCTGTGAAAAGAAGGGTTCAGACCAGATAAGTGTATTTCATACAACTAAATTGCTACTTTACTCTCACTACGGTGAAATAGATGTACTTCGTACAACTATTTCTCTCGTATTTAGCTGATTCAGCTAAATTGGGCGAATTTAATTGCACAAAGTACACTTAACACATTAGGCGTGAGCATTGAAGTTCATTTTAGTTGTAGAATGTGCAATTAAATAATGCATGCCGGTCTCTTTTGCGGTAAATTTTGATAGGGAAGTTATTAATAACGTTCTAGGTGGGGATGATTATGCTCGTTGAGCTAAAGGAAGCTAGTGTTTCAGATGGACGCGATATTTTTGAGCTGATTGTGGAGATAGGTCCGGGGGAGAATGGATTCGTCAATAACGGATTTGATCTGGCTTACAGTCAATTTCCTGATTTCATCCGGGATCGGATAGCACTTTCACAAGGTGATAATCTTCCGCCACAGTATGTAGCACAAACCAACTACTGGTTACTGATTGACACTTATCCTGTTGGTGTCGGAAAACTAAGACATTCCTTAAATGATCAATTGAGGAAGTCCGGTGGACACATCGGTTATAGTATCAGACCCAGTGAAAGAGGAAAGGGTTATGGTACGATTTTTTTGGCAGAGCTGTTAAATAAAGCTGCGGACATGGGGATTGATAAGGTCATGCTGACTTGTGAGCCGGACAATATATCTTCGAGAAAGGTTATTGAAGCGAACAAAGGAATACTACATGGCATTGAGAATGAAAAATGTAACTACTGGATCACCCTTTAAGCTGGTGTGAAAAATAGGGGAGGAGTTGCCAAGAGGCAGCTCTTTTTTGTTATTCGCGATGTTATTGTAGTTCATCCAATGGAGATTCGTCTAAAATGTGAAAAAAAATTAAAATTTTGATGAAAGCGCTCTATTCAAACACAAACAAATAGTTTAAAATCAAAACAAACAAAAATAAACAAAAAAACAAACATTCAAAAACGGAGGTATTCACAAATGGTACAAAACTTATGGGATTCATCTCAGAAAACGAAATTAAACGGGGGATTGGATGCACTAGTGTTCCGCTCTAATCTGCTGGGCGAAGATCGCAGAGTCTGTAACTTTGGCGGAGGGAATACCTCCAGCAAAACGATAGAATTGGATTTTCGCGGGCGTGAGGTAGAAGTAATGTGGGTAAAGGGCAGCGGCTCTGACCTTGCTACGATGAAAGCAGGCAACTTTACCGGACTAAGGCTTCAGGATATTGCCCCGTTATTTGAACGTGATGAAATGCCAGATGAAGAGATGGTAGCTTATCTCGCAAATTGTATGATTGATCCTAAACATCCGCGTGCTTCTATCGAAACGTTACTGCATGCATTTTTACCTTTCAAGCATGTGGATCATACGCATCCAGATGCCATTATCAGTTTATGCTGCGCTCATAACGGTAAGAAAATTGCCCGTGAGATTTATGGGGATCGTTTCGTATGGGTGCCATACATCCGTCCAGGCTTCACTTTATCCAAAATGATTGCCGAAGGTGTGCTCGCAAACCCTAAAGCTGAATTAGTGCTGATGGAGAAACACGGTCTCGTGACTTGGGGGGATACACCTGAATCTTGTTATGCCAAAACAATCTCCATAATTAACGAAGCGGAAAGTTATATTGAAGAAAGAATTGAAGATCAGAACCTATTTGGCGGCCGCAAATCGGAAGCACTTCCGGAAGCAGAGCGGCGGGATGTAGCGGCGGCAGTGATGCCACTGATCAGAGGCGCGGTCAGCGATGAGCGTAAAATGATTTTGACCTTCGACGATGCGGAGGATGTGCTGCGTTTTGTAGGAGGGGCTGACTCGGAGAAGTTATCCGGTGTAGGCGCAGCTTGTCCAGATCATTTGGTACATACCAAAATGAAGCCGCTTTTTGTTGCGTGGGAGCCAAATACCAATGATATCGATGGCTTGAAGGCGAAGCTGAGCGAAGCGATTAGCGCTTATAAGGAGCAGTACAAAGCGTACTTCGACCGTAATAAACATGAAGGCGATGTAATGTTCGAGGCTGCGCCACGTGTGATCCTGATCCCTGGCGTGGGCATGATCAACACAGGTAAAAGCTGGAGCAATTCTAAGATCAGCGGAGCCTTGTATCACCGGGCGATTGCTGTTATGCGCGGAGCTACTGCGCTGGGAGATTTCGTCTCTCTTAGTGAGAATGAATCGTACAATGTGGAATATTGGCCCTTGGAATTATATAAATTATCCTTGGCTCCGGCAGAAGCGGAGTTCTCCCGTAAAGTTGCCTTTATTACAGGTGGTGCCGGGGGAATTGGGAGTGAGACGGCTCGTCGTTTAGTATCAGAAGGAGCGCATGTTGTATTGGCAGATCTCAATCTGGAGGGGGCACAAAAAGTAGCGGAAGAGATTAATGCTAAGTATGGTGAAAATCGTGCATTCGCCGTTAAAATGGACGTAACTCAGGAAGAGCAGGTAACTGCAGCTTATGCGGAGACAGCCCTTTTTTATGGCGGGGTCGATATTATTGTTAATAATGCTGGGCTTGCAACCTCCAGTCCGTTTGATGAGACTTCATTGAAAGAGTGGAATTTGAATATTTCTGTGCTGGGCACAGGATATTTTCTCGTTGCACGCGAAGCTTTTAAAGTGATGAAGGAGCAAAAAATCGGAGGCAGCATGGTATTCATCGGCTCCAAAAATTCTATTTTTGCAGGTAAAAGCGTCTCGGCTTACAGTTCTGCCAAGGCGCTCGAAGCCCATCTGGCCCGCTGCATAGCAGCTGAAGGTGGAGAGTTTGGCATCCGTGCCAATACGATTCTGCCCGATGCAATTCTACAAGGATCAGCCATCTGGAATTCGAACTGGCGTAATGAACGGGCGGCTGCTTACGGGATTGAGCCGGATCAATTAGAGGAGCATTACCGTAAACGCACGACGCTGCTAGTTAATATTTATCCACGTGATATTGCCGAAGGCGTTGCTTTTTTTGCTTCTTCCAAGTCAGAGAAAACTACGGGTTGTATGCTGACAATCGACGGTGGAGTGCCAGCAGCTTTTACTAGATAAGAAGTAGCTTGAATATAGATAGGGATAACGGAGGGAAATCATGCTGATTGCAGACAGATATGAACGAATCGTAGAACTAGTGAATGAACGCGGCAGCATCCGTGTCTCAGAATTGAGTACATTATGCCAAGTGACGGAAGAAACCATTCGCCGCGATCTGGATCGATTGGAAAAAGCGGGGCGGCTACTGCGTTCGCATGGCGGAGCAGTTAGCCTGCGTGACCGGCAACCGGAGACTCCTTATGCCGAACGAGAAATCATGAATGCAGCGGAGAAACAGCGGATTGCCCGTGAGGCGGTAATGATGATTAAGCCGGGCGATCGGATTTTACTGGATGCCAGTACAACGGCTTGGTATATGGCTTCGCATTTGCCGGATATGCCGCTCACTGTGTTGACCAATTCTACTAGAGTGGCAGCAGAGTTAAGCGGGAAGGAGCGGATCGAGGTCTTTTCTACAGGCGGGCAACTGAGCCGCAGATCAATGTCCTATGTGGGTCATTTAGCAGAACGTTCGCTTGAATTGTATCACGTGGATAAAATGTTTTTTTCCTGCAAAGGATTTCATCTCGAACGTGGCGCTAGTGAATCAAATGAGCTGCAAGCTATGGTGAAACGAAAGATGATTTCTATAGCGGAGCAAGTGATCTTATTATGCGATTCCAGTAAATTCGGAATTCAAGCGTTCACACATTTTGCGGCTCCTAGTGATGTGGATGTTCTAATAACGGATTACAGCCCTGTTGAAGAACAAATGAAGCAGTTGCAGAAGCTGAACATCGCAATAACGACGGTGTAGTAAATAGTTGTGCAGGAGGTGAAGGCATGAAGGTATCGATGTTTATAACTTGCGTCAGCGATGCCGTGTTCCCGAAGGTCGGGGAAGCCATGGCTCGTCTGCTGGCCAGATATGGCGTACAGCTGGAGTTCCCGGAGGTGCAGACCTGCTGCGGACAGCCTGCGTACAACAGTGGATATTGGAATGAAGCGCGGCAAGCTGCACTTACGATTCTGCAGGCCTTCGATGACAGTGATTTTGTCATTGCACCTTCCGGATCCTGTACGGGGATGCTTCATCATTACCCTAAGCTGTTTCAGGATGATCCGGTTAATCTGGTCAAGGCGCAGAATTTGCAACGTAAATCCTATGAATTCAGCCAGTTTATGGTGCAGGTGCTT
The DNA here is from genome assembly GCF_038593035.1 of Paenibacillus sp. FSL R10-2778. NCBI lineage: Bacteria > Bacillati > Bacillota > Bacilli > Caryophanales > Paenibacillaceae > Paenibacillus > Paenibacillus sp. FSL R10-2778. Next base: position 2,606,079 of record NZ_CP151956.1, read on the forward strand.
GGCGTAACTGATCTAGGAGCAGTGTTTCCGCATAAGGTTACCTATCATCCTTCCTGTCATGGCACAAGGATTCTAGGGATTCGCGACGAACCTATGCAGCTTATGCAAAATGTGAAGGCGATGGAGCTGGTACCACTGCCTTTTGCTGAGGACTGCTGTGGGTTTGGTGGAACCTTTGCCGTGAAAATGTCTGATATCTCCGGGGCGATGGTCACTGAGAAATCAGATCATGTGCTGGAGACGGAAGCAGAAATCCTAACGGGTCTGGATATGGGTTGTCTGATGAATATTGCCGGGAATCTGCGTTACCGCCGCGAACCCGTTCGAGTTATGCATTTAGCAGAACTGCTATATGAGGGGGTGACTGATAAATGAGCCAAGCCACCACCAATTCCACGGCGAGTTCAGAGAATGGAAAGCCAGCAACAGTAAAAGAGCGTGCAGACTTGGCACTGAATAATGACTTTTTACGCAAGGCTGTTCGTTTTACCACGGAGAGACTGCGTGATGGAAAACAAAAAGCGGCTAACGATCATGGCCACTGGGAAGAGTGGCGTGAACGTGGGCGGCAAATCCGTCTACACACGATCGCCCATCTTGATTACTATTTGAACCTTTTTGCAGACAAGGCAAGAGCAAACGGCACACATATTCATTTTGCAGCAACGGGTGAAGAGGCTGTGAAGATTGCCCTTGAAATCGCGCAGCGAAAACAGGCAGCTTCTGTGGTCAAATCCAAATCAATGGTTACTGAGGAGCTGCATTTAAATAAGGCGCTGGAATCCATTGGTGTGGAGACCATAGAGACGGATCTGGGGGAGTATATTATCCAGCTTGCCGGGGAAACCCCGTCACATATCATTATTCCGGCGATTCATAAGAACCGCTACCAGATTGCCGAGCTGTTGTCCAAAGAGGCAGGGGAGGAGCTTTTGCCTGAAACTACTATCCTTGCTGGATTTGTACGGCGAAAGCTGAGAGAGAAGTTCCTTGATGCGGATATCGGAATGACTGGCTGTAACTTTGCTATTGCAGAGACGGGTTCGATGGTGCTGTTCGAGAATGAAGGCAACGCCCGTATGGTCACCACTTTACCGAAAACACAAATTACCCTGATGGGGATGGAGCGGATTATTCCTTCGTGGAGTGATCTTGAAGTGATGGCTACATTGTTGCCTCGTTCGGCAACAGGGCAGAAGTTAACGGTATATATGTCGGGTATTTCTGGTCCCCGCAGAACCAACGATGGTGATGGGCCGGAAGAGCAGCATATTATTATTCTTGATAATGGCCGATCTGAGCAGCTAGGCGATCCTGAGTTTCAGGAGCTGCTGAATTGCATCCGCTGTGGAGCTTGTCTGAATGCTTGTCCTGTCTACCGTCATATTGGCGGTCATGCATATGGGGGAACGTATAGCGGACCTATAGGAGCGGTGTTGACCCCGGCGCTGAATAAAAATGTAGATCAATGGGATGACATCGCCTCAGCCTCTAGCCTGTGCGGAGCATGTTATGAAGCCTGTCCGGTCAAAATTCCTCTGCATGATATGCTCATCTATTTACGGCGGCGGAAGGTTGAACGTGGTTATGGGGATAAGGCAGAAGGTCTCGGCATGAAGGGTTTTGGGGCGATTATGGCGAAGTCACAGCGATTTAGTAATGTGATGAAGGTAGGTAGAATCGGGCAAAAGCTGCTCGTGCGAGACGGAGGAATTCCGTCGAAACTGGGGCCGCTGAAAGGCTGGAACAATTATCGGATCGCCCCGAAGCTGGCAGATCAATCCTTCCGTGAGAGCTGGAAGGGGCTGCAACAGGAGCTAGACAAGAACAGTCGCGAAATGGACCCGGCGATACAGAAGCGAATGGAAGATTTACTAGCGAAGCGGAAGCGGGAAGAGCTGGAAGGAGAGGCCGGGCATGACTGAAGAGACGCACAGTAACTGGTTGGAACGTATGGAGCAGGATTCACGTGAAAAGCAGCAGGGATTCATGAATGATATCGCTCGCCGCCTGAAGCGGCCGAGAATTACTGAAGCTCCCGCACACCCTTTTCGCGGCGCACCGCAGTACTGGCAGCAATTCAAGTGGAGTCCGGAGGAAAGGATTGAACAATTTACGGCGAATTTTCAAAGCGCCGGTGGCCATGTATTTCGTGTGCAGGATATGGATGAAGCCAAGGCTTTTATCGTCAGCAAAGCGGATGAGATGCTCGCACGGTATATTCTCCGGCAAAATGTCACCGAGCTAGCAGCACTTCGACTAGAGGAGGAACTCACAGATACACGGGTGTCTGTCTGGAATACGGATGATCAGGAGGCATGGAAAGCTAGGGCAGCCGAGGCTGATATTGGAATTGTGATTGCGGATTATGCAGTTGCCTATACAGGCTCCATTACTGTGCTGTCCTCTGAGGATAAAGGCCGTTCAGTCAGCTTATTGCCTACCGCATTAATTGCCATCGTTCCATTGGAGCGGCTGAAGACTCGTCTCGGTGAGGTGCTTATTGATTTTGATGAAGCTGGGCCGTCGGGGCTGCCGGCGGGCATTCATTTTATCTCCGGACCTAGCCGTTCAGCGGATATTGAGAATGATCTGACGATAGGCGTGCATGGTCCAGGAATCGTATTCGCTTTGCTAGTAGGCTGATAGGAGATAAGGAGTGTTGTATAGGGATGAATACACAAGCTCATAATCAAATGCAGAAGCATATTGCTGTTGATATCGGAGCCTCTAGTGGGAGAGTGGTCTGTGGAACCTTGCAGCAGCCGGGAGGAACCCTGTCTATAGAAGAAATTCATCGCTTCAGTAATGGATTCGCTGAACAAAATGGTAATCTTTATTGGGATATAGATTATTTAGTTGCTGAAATCGTCAAAGGCTTACAGCACGCCAAGGTTAGAGGGATCGAGCGCTGCACCGTGGGCATCGATACTTGGGGTGTCGATTATGTACTTCTCGATCAGGAGGGAGCGCGGATCCATGAGGTTTTTTCTTATCGTGACTCCCGAACGGATGGAGCGATAGAGAGGCTGCATCGTAACATCTCAACTGAAAGCGTTTACGGAAAAGTGGGGATACAATATCTCCCGATTAATACGTTGTATCAGCTGTTTGTGCATGATCAGGCGGAGCTGGAAGCTGCACATTCCATCCTCCTGGTTCCTGATTATCTTTATTATCGGCTTACGGGTCGCAAGATTAGTGAAGTGACGATAGGTTCCACCTCTGGGATGCTGAATCTTCACACTCGTGATTACGATGAGGATCTTCTGTCGGTGCTTGGTCTTTCAAAAGAGCAATTCCCTCCCTTAACAGAACCTGGGGAACCCGTTGGGAGGTTGACGGAAGACTTGGCGGCTCGCGGCGATCTTCCAGATTGCAAGTTCATAGCAGTAGCCTCTCATGATACAGCATCAGCTGTACTAGGGGTTCCGGCAAACAGCGAGAAATGGGGATTTCTCAGTAGTGGTACTTGGTCACTCATCGGGGTGGAACGGAGTTCAGCCATCACTAGTCCAGAGGCTATGTTACGCAACTATACGAATGAATGGGGAGCCTACGGATCATTCCGGTTTCTTAAAAACATTATGGGCATGTGGTTGATTCAAAAGGTTCGTGAGGAGTACGGCGGACAATACAGCTTCGGCGAGCTGGTAGAGCTGGCAGCACAAGAAATCCCTTTTAGATCGATCATTTATTGCAATGATGAACGGTTCATGAATCCACAGAGCATGATTGACGAGATCCGCAGCTATTGTGTGGAAGCAGGACAGTTGGTCCCTCAAACACCTGGGGAAATGGCTCGATGTGTATTTGATAGTCTTGCTTTATCATATTATTTCTACATTCAGGATCTCCAGCAATTGACGGGTGACAACTTAGAGAGGTTGCATATCGTTGGCGGAGGTGCGAATAACGGCCTGTTGTGTCAGATTACGGCAGATCTGTTGGAGATGGAAATTCACGCCGGACCAACGGAATCTACGGCATTAGGCAATCTGGTGGTGCAGATGATCAGCACGGGTGCTGTAACTGATCTTCAAGAGGCGAGAGAAATTATAAGTCGTTCATTCCAAGTAACATCTTATATACCGAAGGGGATGGACCCCACGACCAAAAAAGCGGCTTTGGCACAGTTCGCCCGGCTGCAGGTCGTTAATTAGTAGCTTCGTTTTGCGGAACGCGAGCTAAGAAGAGGCAAAAATGCCTCATCTAAAACACACTAAGTTAAAAATCAGGAGGCTCAAACATGGAGCAGAGTAAAGAGAGCTTACAGAGCATTCAGAACAGCTACAATGAAGCGAAAAAGCTTTACGCACAGCATGGGATCGAAGTAGATAAGGTGTTGGAGCAGCTAGCGGAAATTAAGATTTCTTTGCATTGTTGGCAAGGTGATGATGTGAAGGGTTTTTTGAATAAGGAAAAAGAACTGAGCGGCGGGATCGCAGTCACCGGAAGTTACCCGGGGCGGGCCGGGAATCCGGAGGAGCTGCGCCGGGATTTGGAACAGGCTCTAGCACTCATCCCAGGGCAACATAAAATAAATTTACATGCTATTTATGCGGATACAGAAGAGACTGTAGATCTCGACGCGTTAGAGCCTAAGCATTTTGAGCGCTGGGTGAGCTGGGCCAAAGAGCAGGGACTCGGATTGGATTTCAATCCTACCTGTTTTTCTCATGAAAAAGCAAATGATGGCTTCACATTGAGTCACCCAGATCCTGAGATCCGCAACTTCTGGATCGCTCATTGCAAGGCCTCACGTCGAATCGCCGAGTCCTTTGGTCAAGCATTAGGTCAGCCTTGTGTCACTAATTTTTGGGTTCCAGATGGTTATAAAGATACGCCGATCGACCGCTTGTCACCAAGGGTACGGCTTCAGCAGTCACTCGATGAAATCTTCAGCGAGGAAATCGATCAGCAATATAACATTGATGCTGTAGAAAGTAAGCTGTTTGGTATTGGTTCGGAAAGTTACGTGGTTGGCTCACATGAATTCTATATGGGTTATGCGCTAAGCCGGGGTAAGGCGGTGTGCTTCGATGCTGGGCATTTCCATCCAACCGAGACGATTTCGAATAAGCTGTCTTCCTGGCTGCTGTTTGGGGATCAATTACTGCTGCATGTTAGCCGTCCAGTACGCTGGGATAGTGATCATGTGGTAACTATGGACGATGAGCTGCTCGAGATTGCCCGTGAACTGGTTCGTGGTCAGTTTCTGGACAGAACGCATATTGGATTAGATTTTTTTGACGGAAGCATCAATCATGTTGCTGCTTGGGTGATCGGAACACGAAATACATTAAAAGCTTTGCTTCGTGCTATGCTGGAGCCAATCGAGCAATTGAAGCAAATTGAGCTGGATGGAGATTACACTTCAAGACTTGCCTTGGTCGAGGAATTTAAATCGTATCCGTTTGGAGCCATTTGGGATTATTATTGTGCGAAGAATGGCGTACCGGTCCGGGAAAGCTGGCTAAATGAAGTGAAACAGTATGAGGCTGAGGTTTTATCGAAAAGATAGAGGTAGAAGTAGAAGCAGAACGAGCTTTAACAATATAAGTAGATAAAAGATAGGCGGTTACCGGCAGGTAGCCGCCTTTTTATGTTTATGAATCGTACATGATTTGAATTCAGCTCTGATCTCTGCTATGTTTTATCCAAAAGAGAGCGAGGCGCAAACTATGAAACAATATGGACCGAACCCGAATACGCTCTATCCCAATGAACAAATTAAAAGTATCTGCTATATAAAAAATGCGATTACAAGAGACAATATCATTGTTGGCGATTATACCTATTATGATGATATAAACGGTGCAGAGAAGTTTGAGGAACGTGTGACTCATCATTATGATTTTATTGGCGATAAGCTTATTATTGGAAAATTCTGCGCGATTGCCAAAGGCATTGAATTTGTCATGAATGGCGCCAACCACCGGATGAATTCGGTTTCGACCTATCCGTTTAACATCATGGCCCATGGCTGGGAACAGGCGGTCCCGGATTTAAAAGATCTGCCGCTAAAAGGTGATACAGTCATCGGAAACGACGTTTGGATTGGACAAAATGTTACGGTTATGCCAGGTGTGCATATTGGAAACGGAGCAGTTATCGCAGCCAATTCTACAGTTGTAAAGGATATCCCGGCGTATAGTGTAGCTGGAGGAAATCCCTGCAAAGTGATTAGACAACGTTTTGATGATGAAATGATCGAATATCTTGAAGCGCTGAAGTGGTGGGATTGGGATGCTGAGCGAATCTTTAAGAATCTTGAAGTGTTATGCAGCAGCGATTTAACGAAAATCAAAGCGATCAATTAATCGTAAGTAGGTTCAGGATACGGACTTTAGTTTATCTTAAAGATATAAACCTCAATTGAGGGAATACTTTAGGTATAGGTATGTACGTCATATGAACCTTTCGGAGGGAACCGGCAATGAAGAAAGATAAGGTCAAGAATAGCATGGAGCTCACTGCAGAGGAATTTCCATATAGCAAAGAAAATGAGGAAATGGTAACGAAAAATTTTTGGACGAAAACTAAAAAGTTTGCAGGCAAAATTCCATTTACTAAAGATGCTATCGCGATGTATTATTGTGCCGTCGACGCTAAAACACCTTTATGGGCGAAAGGAATTGCTTTCGGTGCATTGGCTTATTTTATTTCTCCTATAGATGCTATACCCGATGCGATTCTAGGCCTTGGATTTACAGATGATGCAGCGATTATCGCAGCAGGCATTAAAGCGATATCCGGTCAGGTAACCAACGAACATAAGGAAAAAGCTGCAGCGTTTTTTAATGGGGAAAAATAAAAGGTGCAGCATTGAGCTACACCGTAATATCTGTACCTTCAGGACAGCTTTCTGCGGAAAGCTGTTTTGTTTTGTACACCTCGCCCCAATCTTTCATGAGTTTAATAATAGGAATCAGTGTCTTGCCGAATTCAGTTAAAGAGTATTCGACTTTTGGGGGAACCTGATGGTAGACCTCACGGTGTACAACCCCATCCTCTTCCAACTCTCTTAGTTGCAGGGTCAGCATACGTTGGGTAATACCCGGGCAGATCCGGCGGAATTCGTTAAAACGTTTCGTGCCATCAATCAAGTGATAGATGAGAATTCCTTTCCATTTGCCTCCTATAACGTCCAGTGTAAATTCCACAGGGCAAGCTTCTTTGTTGCTTTCCGGGAAATTTCCGAAGCCACCTTTTCGGTCACGCATAGCTGTTCAACTCCCATGGTATCATTTTGTATACTACATAACATTATTGTGCGTACTTTTAAAGAAGTGATATATACACTAATATTAAGCATGTGATCGGCAAACAGTCAAATGCTCGTCGATGCTAACCAAGTAAAGGGAGTGTTACTCATGGATACTTTATCGTTAAACAAGAATGAAATCCTGTCTGCATATCAGTTCAGACATGCAACTAAAGAATTCGATAGCCATAAAAAAATTAGTGAATCGGACTTTCAATTTATTCTGGAAACTGGACGATTGTCACCAAGTTCATTCGGATTCGAGCCTTGGCGTTTTGTGGTAGTACAAAGTCCGGAAGTACGTGAAAAATTACGTCCTTATGCCTGGGGCGCACAAAAGCAATTGGCAACCGCAAGCCATTTTGTGCTTATTCTCTCACGTCTTCCTAAAGATATGGCTGCTGACTCCGATTATATTAAAGGGATCATGGAGAATGTGCAGGAGTTGCCTCCGCAAGGAATGGAAGGAAAACGTAAAGTTTTTGATAAGTTCTTGAAGGTTGATTTCGGACTGATGGAGAATGAGCGGGCAATGTTCGAATGGAGCTGCCGGCAGACTTATCTGGCGCTTGGGAATATGCTGACTTCAGCTGCGTTAATCGGGATCGACTCCTGCCCAATGGAAGGTTTTGATAAAGCTAAGGTTGAGCAGATTCTGGAAGAAGAAGGGATTTTGGACGCTGAGCATTTTGGAATCTCCTGTATGGCAGCTTTCGGATATCGCCTGAACGAACCACGTGGTAAGACGCGTCAAGGTGCAGAGCAAGTGATTCAGTGGGTTTAACGAAATTGAATCTTAATCTTTGAGCCTGTAAAGTCTCTGTATTCTGGGGATTTTGCAGGTTTTTTTGCGATATTTCTTATAAGATTCAAAAAGTAATTGAAAGTTTCATGAAAACTCTGATACCCTTATGAAGGTGACTCCATATTAGCGCTATCGCTTTAACTTAATAATGAAGGGATCCTGCATCATGAAAATCATTCGCATTATTATCCAAGTGTTCCTGCTATATTTGTTCTACTTGGCTGGGGACTATCTGCAAAAGCAACTGCATCTCCCCGTTTCCGGGAGTATCGTAGGATTACTGTTACTTTTTGTTCTATTGCTATTCAGGGTCGTGCCTGTGAAGTGGATTGAAGAGGGTGCTACAACGATATTAGCTTACCTTCCGTTATTTTTTATTCCAGCGACAGCTGGGATCGTGAATCATATGGATATCTTTAGTGGTAGAGGTTTACTATTAATCCTAATCCTTATCGTTAGCAGTGTTCTCACGATTGCCGCAGCTGCACATTCTAGCCAATGGCTTACTAGCGTAAACAACAAGCTGAAAGCGGGATGGAGCGGCAAGAGACTAAGCGAAAAGGGGAAGGAAATATAATGTTTTTTATCGCAACAGGTATTGTACTGCTTAACGTAGCTATTTATTTGATGATGTCAGTAGTATATAGACGATTTCGTATTCCTGTACTTATTCCCGCGCTTACAGCAACAGTGATTGTTGTAACTTTACTACTATATTTTCATATTCCGTATGATACATATATGATAGGCGGCAAATGGATTAATCAGCTGCTCGGTCCTGCTGTAGTATCGTTAGCCTACCCATTATATAAACAACGTAATGTGTTGATTGAGAATCTCCCGGCAATTCTGGGCGGAGCCATTGTAGGTCTGCTTATAGGGATGTTTAGTGGACTGCTTTTGGCGGCAGGTCTAGGCTTCTCTAAATTATATGTTTTATCTTTATTACCTAAATCGATCACTACACCTGTAGCGATACAGATCTCGAACAGCTTAGGTGGGGACTCTTCTTTAACCTCTGTATTTGTTATGATTGCTGGATTTACAGGTGCGATTGGCGGACCTTTTATCATCAAACTGTTTAGAATTCGTAGTGAGGTTGGAATCGGAATTGGTCTAGGAACCGCTTCACATGCTCTAGGAACAGCAAAGGCCTTGGAATATGGTGAACAATCCGTTTCGATGAGCTCGGTTGCGATGACTGTTTGCGCCGTAGTTGGCTCTTGTATCGGCCCACTTGTAGCGTGGATGATGTACCCTTAAATTATTCTTTTAATTGGACTATGTTTGCAAAACACTCCATCGGGTAACTATAACTAAGGAACAAAAAAAGCAAAGCACCTGAGGAGGATTTCACATGTCCGATCACACACAAGATGAAGCGGAAATCCGCAACAAGGAAAATAAAGAAGGCGATTCATTAGCTGAAATTAAGAAGATGGAGAACGGTGTAGACATCGAGCCAGAGGCAGATGAGTGGGTAGCCAAACCCGCTGAATCCTCACACCCAGATCCGCTTCCCGATAATTTGGAGTAAATGATTCGGAAGACAGGCTGTCCTTTAGGGGACAGTCTGTTTTTGTTGATGATATACTTAAGTATTGTATAATAAATAAAAGTACAACCTCATCAGAGTGTTTTCTCCAAGTTCGTCTTAGCTTTTCGCAAATTTCACAGATCTTTGCCAACAGGGAGGAAATGGAATGCGTAGTCGGAATGAGAACAGCCGTTACCGGCAAAAACGTGGTGAGGCTCTAGCAGGAAACTTTGAGAAAAAGTACGGTTCAAACTTTGGCGTACGCAGTGAGCTTAAGATGGATGCACTGAAGAAACCAAACGACGATCAGTTGCTGACGACACCTCATGAAGAAGAGCATAAATAATTAGAAGGTAACAAGTGGGAGACTTTTACTCCTGGAATTCTGGAATAGAGGCATAACCTTTTGGGTTATGTCTTTTTTTGTGCGCATATTTCCAGAACGATCAAGACATAATAGGGCCGGATGGACAACTAAGAAAATAATGACAACGGGAGGCGAGATTAGGTCATGATTATTCCTATATTTTCGTTAAGTGGAGATATAGCAGTTACTGTGGTGGGCCAATACTTTTTTTATTTTATGGTCTATTCCTTTTTAGGTTGGGTATTGGAAGGGACCTATAATCTATACAGTAATGGAAGCTTTCGCAAAGAAGGATTTCTAAAAGGTCCATTTAAGCCGATGTACGGCTTTGCTCCACTATTGCTATTGATTGCTCGAGATTTGACGCTGCCACTTCCGCTTTTCCTATTTCTTGCGCTAATCATTCCTTCTGCTGTAGAATTTATAAGCGGTTGGCTGTTAAAAACGGTATTCCATAAGCAATGGTGGGATTACTCAGGAATGTCTTATCAACTGCAAGGGCATGTTTGCCTGCGTTTTTCTCTATATTGGTGGGGGCTTTCAGTAGCTAGTGTCTATGTAATTCAGCCGCTTATGGAGCTTTTATATTCGGGTGTTCAGCCTATTTGGAAATTCGTGCTTCCGATCGTGGGGTTCTACTTTATGGCGGATTTATTATGGACCTGCTGGAGCCGGTATCGGATGGAGAAAACCCCTCAATATCAGAAATAATGGTTTTCTATATGTGTACTACGAGTCTTCTTTTGTGTATCAAGCACAAACATTTCGTGGACAGGCATTTCGATATTGCATATCCGTTTCTAGTCATAAATAATATAGCAATATATTAAATACTAGACGGACTGGTGGCGATAACGATGACAGGGAAGATTCTAGTGAGCGCATGTCTGTTAGGGCATAAAGTACGTTATGATAATGGCGATGTTCCGTGTCTCGATGCCCGATTCCTAAAGTGGTATGAGGAAGGGCGTTTTGTCCATATTTGTCCAGAGGTAGTGGGAGGTTTGCCAACCCCTCGTCCTGACGCACAGCGGCAAGGGGATCGGGTAGTGACGGGGGCAGGCGTCGATGTTACGGAGCCATTTATGAAGGGGGCTCAAGCCACACTAAAGCTGGCTAGGGAACATCAGGTTGCATTAGCTATTTTAAAACAAGACAGTCCTTCATGCGGAAGCCTGTATATTTATGATGGAACCTTTAAAGATACGAAAGCACCGGGAGAGGGCACCACTACGGAGCTGTTGAGGAAAAATGGGTTTAAAGTATTTGGCGAAGATCAGCTGGATGAAGTCGAGCAGGAACTCGCACGTATGGACGGGCAGGGCATTCTTTAAGTAATAAATAGGCTGCAGGATACATAGTGTGTATAAGGGGAACGAAGCAGTGTCCTTGGGAGAGGAAATGCCGTCCGATGAGCCATCCTTCATTTGGGATAGGAGGCGGACGCAGATGAGTATTGATCAGCTCATTGCTTTGCTCGTTCTTGTCATTATGATCGTACAGCTTGCTGGCACAAAAGGTAAACACTAAGACTCACCTCATTGTAACTGCTTCCGGAGCTCAGCATTTTTTGAGTTCGGAAGCTTTTTTTTGTCCACGGCTATGCATATTGTGAAATCTAAAGGATTCCTTCATAGTGATGTCTAATATACATATAGTGGGTTTTTGGGAAGTCCAAGGAAAGAATTTAGGGGGAACTATGAAATTTAGAACATGGATAATCATTGTGCAGTTATTTATGATTGCTGTGCTTGTAGGCGTATTGGCGGCCGATCTAGGTGAGACAGGCTCAGATGAGTCTAAACATGATGATATTTTAATACATTTTGATCAAAAAGATTTAAACAGGATGAAAGAAACCGTTCAAAGGTTTAGTGAAGGTAAAGGGGATAACCTGATGTTGATTGAGCCAACCACGGATAGTGGACGGTTAATTCATGATTTCTATTCTAATGGTAAAGAGCTTCATTGGGTAAAGGATGATACAAGAGATGCATGGAGTAGTAGTCCTGGGAAGATCGAATATGTATGCCAAACGATTGAACTAATAGAGACAGGTGAGCGGTTTAATGTCGAGTTATCTCAATGTAATGTTCAGCCAGACGGTGAGAAAATAAACGTGATCAGCTTTTTAAAAGAAAGATTATAAACCCATTTACGGAGAGGATGGATGATCAATATGCCGATGTCTGAGTACTATCAAGGGATTCGTGGGAAAGTGGGCTCAGAATTATTAATGATGCCTTCCGTAGCTGCAGTAGTAAGAAATAAAGAGGATGAGATTCTGTTCATCCGCAAGCCAGGAGAATCTTTGTGGGGATTGCCTGCGGGAGCGATTGAGCCAGGGGAGCGTCCCGGAAGAACCTTACGCAGAGAGGTATATGAAGAGACAGGGTTGATGGTTCATCCTACGTCGATTTTAGGTGTTTTTGGTGGAGCGAAATATAGATACGAATATAGTAATGGCGATCAGGTAGAATATACGGTTATTGTATTTGAGTGCTCTATTATCAGAGGAACGCTTAGAGCTATAGATGGGGAGATCGAAGAATTTAAATTTTTCAAAGAGAACGAGCTGCCAGAGATTGCAATTCTTTATCCTAGAGAGATTTTTATAAAAGACCGAGAGAAGACTGCAACGATATTTGAGTGACTGAGAGGAGTGCCTCATGAAGACATACATTTATATGGTTAGACATGCAGTGTCACCTTTTGTATTAGGGAACGAGCGGGAACGGGGATTATCCGAAAAAGGACACGCAGACGCTTATAGAATCAAAGAGCTTTTGGCGGAGGAGAAAATTACATATTTTGTATCCAGCCCATATAGACGAGCCGTAGAGACAATTAAATATTTGGCAGAAGCTTCGAACCAAGAGATTGAACTGTATGAAGAACTCAGAGAACGAGCAATCGGAAGTGTCGAGATTGAAATCAGTGAAGATGATTTTCTTCAGGGCATTCGGACATCGTTCAACGACAAGCAATATAAAATGCCGGATGGAGAGAGTACCCAGGAAGCACAAGAGCGTGCAATTCCTGTTATCAAGCAATTAATTCAACAGCATAAAGGCGGAAAAATCGCATTAGGTACGCACGGGAATATCATGACCATTATCCTGAATTACTTCGATAAGAAGTATGGATATGAGTTCTTTGAACAGACGTCCAAGCCGGATATTTATAAGCTGGAATTTGAAGAATTGGAGTTTACCCATGTGGAGCGGCTGTGGGACTCCGAAGTGCTTAACAAATGAAATATTTTATAAAGCTGAATGCACTAAGCGTACTTTATGCCTTTATGTTGTTTGTTGTAATAGAGCTGCCATTGAATATTTATCGAATCAGCAGAATTTCCGGCTTGGAGCTGGGAAAAGTAGATACCTTGCTGTTTATCTTCAAGCTTGTTTTATTTTTATTATCTTCTATAGTATTTATTTGGCTTACAAAAAAATATTTGAGCGGAAAAAAATCCATGTATTTCACTACGATCCTATGGTTTCCCTATTTGATTCTGTTCATTAGTTTATTCGCAACCTGGTTCCCAATTACAGAACCTGCAGATAAACCTGCACCGGTAACAGGACTGATCATAATAGGGGCCGTGTTTATTTATCCGTTTTATATCGCAATGATTAGTATTATCGCAAGCATCAATTTTAAGTCAGAAGCTGGATAGAGGTTGGAAATGAGGATCAATGATCTGAAAGAAAGACTTTTTTATATTTGTATCTGCCTCGTTGTTATTGTATTGGGGTTAAGCACTAGAGTATTCACGGATCAGCTGCCTTTGTTTGTATCTAGACATTTCGGAGATGCGCTTTGGGGCAGTATGGTTTATTTTATGTTTCGGGTTCTACTGGTAAATCAAAAGCTAAGGCTCGCCTTTGTATGGAGTTTGGTGTTTAGCTTCGGCATAGAATTTAGCCAGCTGTATCAAGCGGAGTGGATCAACAGCATCCGTTCTACAGTATTGGGTGGTCTAATTCTCGGAAAAGGATTCCTGTGGATCGACCTTGTTAGATATTTAGTGGGCATTGCCCTTTGTTATGGATTGGATCAATACTTTCACCAAAAGGTGCACCGAAATAATAAATAGTGTTTATTGGAGAGGAACCTTTAAATGGTAAATAGTTTGATTGTGGTATGCTTGCTTACGATGATTATTCACACGGCAGAAACCTTATCGTATTCGGTACGATACGCCGGAGTGAAGCTGAACAAGATAGCCATTGCGTTATCTCTCACAGGCATTATTGTTCTCGTCTCAAGAACTGCAAATATGATCCAAGCTCCACTGACGGCTAAATTCGTAGATTATGCCAAAATACATTCAGATTTTCCACTTCTTAATTACTTGAGAATTATATTATTGGCTTCTTCATTAGGGACTTTAATTGCCATTGCTGTGTTCCCTACCTTTGTAGGCTTGTTTGGGAGAATCATCTCTAAGCTTGAAATCGAAGGTTCTATCCCAAAACTGCTTACCAGTGTGACGATCGGGCAACTAAAGAACACCAGAAAATACATAAGAAAACCAAAAGTGAATCTATATAACTTCAGATACCTGGGGATTCCTAAACGTTTTATTGTGATGAATGTTTTTGTGACAGCCTTTTACACCGTAGGTGTCATATCATCTTTGTACGCTGCTCATCTAATGCCTCAATATAGCACGACTGCTTCTCAAGCTTCCGGACTGATTAACGGTATGGCGACTATTCTGCTGACCATATTTATCGACCCACAGCTTGGTCTTATTACCCATAAGGCTACTGAAAATGTAGAATACCGTGATCAGCTAGGAAAAATATATGTGGTATTGATGGGTTCACGATTTGTAGGCACTATATTTGCTCAGCTCCTAATTGTGCCTGCAGCCCAATTAATTAGTATGTTAGTGAAGCTGATTTGAGCCGGTGGGGGCGAATCATAATCATTAGGGAAGTTTAGATTCTGCTGCTCGTAGTGCTAGCGAAGTCTTCTGTTCCCAGCTGTAAATATTCTGCTGCATGGAATGAATTCGTTTCATTTGCTCATAGGATGATTTCAATTCTGTGGCGGCTCTAACTGCATCTCCTTGCTTAACAGCTGCTTTATATTGTTTGTCAGCTTCCGCGCGTACTTTCTGCGTGGCAGCGAGATTCTTACTCTCGGCAGTTATTTGTTTCTTTAAAGCAGTGATGGGTGCCAACGCATCTTTGACGGGTTTAAGCTTAGCAGCGGTTTGCTTGCGAGCGGCTGCCAAAGCGGTTGTCTTTGTCTTAATTTCGGCTCGGGCGAGGGTTACAGCAGCCTTTAGTTTATTACGCTTCAGATCCAGCAATGTGACTGTTTTCAAGTCTTTAGCTTTCTTGGCTGCGGTAGACTGTTTACTGAGTGTGCTGTATTGTTCCAGAAGGGGAGCATGTTTCTTCTGAACTGAGCTGGCTTCTGAAGATAAGCGGCTTAACAGTGCTTGATCTGTTGACTGTATGACGGTACGAATAGATTTCAGAGCGTCATTATTCTGTTTGCGTAACTTCTGAATTTTTGAGTTATCTGTCTTGAGGGTGGCTTGAAGCGCGGTATAATTATCATGAAGACTGTTAATGTCATCCAGCGCGGAATCCCAGCCAGTAGCAGCAGACACAAGTGTGAGGTTACAGGTTAAGAAAGCTGCTACCAGCACTAATTGAGCCACCCATTTTAAATCCCTAATTCTGAAAATGTTCGTTCTACATCTGACGGTGTTTTTTGGCTTAAACATTCCTCTCAGCTCCTTAATGAATTAGTTAATATACGCAAAAAAGCACCTCCAAGATAGGCATTGACGCCTGTCTTGCGAGGTGCTTCTCCCGCACAGAAATATAAAAGATGCTCTTACTATAACTTGAAATTAATGGATAGTCAATGAACAATAGAACATTTGTTTGCTTGTTTTTATAATTGTGAAATACAAAGGGGAGTAAATATGAGTTCACATCTAGAGTATGGGCACGATCGAGTGGCTCTGATTACCGGAACCTCCAGTGGATTTGGACTGCTGACAGCGCTCAAATTAGCTGGACAGGGGTTTAAGGTGATAGCAACCATGCGTGATTTAAGCCGTAAAGGCGAGCTGGTGCAGCAGGCAGAGCAGGCAGGAATTTTAAAGCAGCTTCATTTAATGACCATGGATGTAACTGACAGCGATTCTATAGAGACAGCAATATCTTCAGTACACGAAACATTTGAAAGAATTGATGTTCTAGTCAATAATGCAGGTTTTGCCATTGGCGGTTTCATAGAAGAAATATCTATGGAGGAATGGCGGCGGCAAATGGAGACGAACTTTTTTGGATTAGTGGCTGTGACAACAGCTGTGCTGCCCATTATGCGAGAACAGCAGAGCGGCACGATTATTAATGTGGGAAGTGTAAGTGGATTATCCGGATTTCCAGGTTATGCGCCTTATGCAGCTTCTAAATTTGCTGTTGAAGGCTTCAGCGAAAGCCTGCGTCATGAAATGTCCCCTTATGGAATAAGGGTGGTATTAATTGAACCGGGCTCCTTCCGTACACCGATATGGGGAAAAGGCATGGAGCAAATTCGACGTAAGGAGGATTCTCCGTATAAAGCGCGTCTTGACGCTGTGCTACGATATTCCAAACATACTGCTGAGACAGCGCCTGACCCTAGTCAAGTGGCTAATCTTATCGGTCGTATTACCGAAATGAAAACACCACGGCTACGTTATCCTATCGGCAAAGGTACGCGAATCTTAATTTTAGGCAAAACGCTGCTTCCATGGAAGTGGCTGGAGAGAATTATTGCGAAAGAATTGAGGTGATAGGATGGAGTCATCCATAAATTTAACAATCATTAAACTAATAGGTTATGTGTCCAGTTTGATGACCGTTTTTTTATGGTTAATTTTTATATTCATCAATCCTTATGCTGAGATTACGAATCGCTCCACTCTTGTGATTAGTATAATCATGTTGTTATTACCGGCGGGGTTATTAGCAATAGGTGTCTTTTTAAACAGAAGTCGGCTAATGCTGCTTGCATTTATCTGGAGTTTTCCCTACAGTTTATATATGTTATTAACACCCGGAATCTTTAGGTTGTTCGGGATTACGAGCCTAATGTATTTACTTTGTTTTGTGTTATTTAGAATGAACAAGATTAGATATTGAACAAGGATAGAGGTGTGCCGATGCTAGAATCGTCCGGAATCCATATCTGCTTCAACGCAGATGGCCGTGAAATAGAAATCCTCGATGTTACTCCATTTGGCAAAGATAAATTTCGAATTGAAGAGACACCGATTTTTAATCCGGCTGTTACAATGGGAGATATTATACAGGTGAAGGAAGAAAATGGAGTCTATTATTACCAAGAGACTGTTCAGAAATCTCCTTTTAAAAGATACGCTTGGCTGCTTAGTAAAGAAGCTGTTGATTCAACGGCCATTGCAGCTTTTAAACATAGAATTATAGAGAATGAAGGCAAATGTGAGTTGATCTTTGGCGGTTTGTTCGTCATTCATATTCCTAAGAATACTTCAATTGATGTTGATGGGGAAATGAATCGAATTATTGAGCGGTTCGAGATTTAAATACTAAGAAAAAAATGCTGCGTCATGAAATGCAAGGAAACTTGCACATGATGACCGCAGCATGGAGAATAGAAGAAACGCTTTTTATTTTATTTCTTCCATAAACGTCTTGAAATTTTCAGCGATTTCTTTTGATTTGGTATGGTGCAGATAATGTCCTGCATCAAGTTTTACCAATTTTCCTTGTACGGAATTTTTGACTTGCTCTTCATGCAATGATATCCAATCTTTTAAGAGAGTATCATCCCCTTGAACAAAGAGCAAAAGGGGGAGATCCTTTGGAAAAGTTGAATTTAGAGCCCCTTTATAATTAGAAGACATATTTTCCACTTCATTTAAGTTAGTGTAATTATAAGTGTTTCTAAGCGTAAGCAATCTCAATTGTTCTTTAGTTTCATCATCAAACGGCAATTCAGCATAGGGATTTCCACTTGATTTAAATAACAATCTGCCCAAGCCTGATTTTCTAAGTAGTTTTAATTTTCCTGTTGGTACTTTAACACCTATTCTGTCTTCCGTTGCAATACTGTTATCAATCCCGACAAATGCACTCACTTCGTTTGGATATTTGTTCACATAATTCAAACTGTACATACCGGAAATAGAGTGTGCCATTAGAATATAACGGTCAATATTAAGCTGCTTTACAGCTTCATGAATTTCACTCACAATGTTTTCTGTGGTTCGCTCTTTTTCAGTTCTATCACTTAATCCATAACCGAAAGGCTCAATCACAACAACTTTGTAAAATGGTGATAGTTCATCTATTAGCAGCTTAAAATCAAGTCCCGGTGCCACCGTTCCATAACCAGGTAAGAGCACAACAGTCTCTTCACCTTTTCCTTGAATCAAAACATTCATATTTTTACCATCGACGCTTACAGACTGACCATAGGGTTTTATTTTAGCTTGGTCCGATTTATTGAGGAAAATATTAGCGACAAAAACAGTCACTAGAAAAAGTACTATTGCAGTAGCTAAAGCCCCTAAGGAAATAAGTATAATTTTCAGCGGTTTATTCATCCTTTTTTTTATAACCTCTTCTTCTGGTTTCAATCGCATCTTCTCCTGTTCTAATCGCTTTATTCTAGCTACCTTCATGAGTTGCTAAAGAAAGCTTACCCGATGAAGATGAACTATACATGACGACAATATGAACTGAATATGAACCAGCTAAAAAAGTTTGACTCTATAATATGAATGTGAGGTGAGCAATGATGTTGAAATTTATGAAGCAATGGTTGCCGAGTATTGTGATCGCAGTGGTTATTTCTTTGTTTGTTAGAACCTATGTTGCTGAAGCCATGAGAGTTCCAACGGGCTCTATGATCCCAACGATTCAAATCAATGATCGCTTAATTGTTGAGAAAATGTTATGGATGACCACACTGGAGCATGGAGATATTGTTGTATTTACGCCACCTGTAGCTGGTGATGAGAATAAAAGATATGTAAAAAGGCTAATGGGGCTGCCTGGAGATACCTTGGAAATTAAAGATGGCGCACTTTACCGAAACGGAGCGAAGGTTAACGAACCTTACCTCAATGAACAGATGGATTACACTTTTGGACCGGTTACGGTACCCGCCGATCATTATTTTTTTCTCGGAGATAACCGGAATATAAGCTATGATGCTCATCTGTGGGATACTCCATTTGTGTCGAAGGATAAGTTGATTGGGAAAGTAATCGCTGAATTTAGCAATCCCTTCTAGGTAGTGTGTAAGACGGATAAATGTAAGGCTTAATCTCTAAAAAAAGATTTAGGGGTGCTGAAGTCGCGGGGGTCTTTTGAACTAACCGAGTGCTTTAATGAGTCTTTAACCATATTGTTACTTTGGAAGAATTTAGCTATCCTTAAGGTAAAATATACCTACATATAGTAAGGGGTGCTGAATTTTGAAAGCTCATGTCACAGATCTCAAACATGGCGATTGTCTAATCACAGATACATTCAATAGTGTTGGCCTACACGTGCTTCCGAAGGGGACAGTGGTCTACGGAGAAGAAATCACCATCCTGATGAGGCATCAGATTGATTATGTCGATATTGAACCACGCATGATGATGCTGGATAATGAAGAAATGAATGTGGCACAAGGGATAGATGGTAATTTTGATCAAGCCATCCAAAACTATGAATCTATATTTCTGGAAGCACTCAGCAAGGGTAGCTTTACGCAGTCGGATGTTGATAATACGCTGCAGCCATTGCTGGAGAAATTGGATGAACAAAAGGATGTCGTTTCTTTATTATTGCTGCTGGAACGTGATGATATCAGTACATACAATCATTCATTGCAGGTCGGACTGTTATCGTTTTACATAGCGACTTGGTTAGGTCATACAAAAGCCGAAAGATTTGAGATTAGTAGAGCCGGTTATTTGCACGATATCGGAAAAAGCCAGATTGCTCCACATATCTTAAATAAGACGGATAACTTAACTCCCGAAGAATCAGAAGAACTAAAACGTCATACTACGTATGGATACGACATTATCCTTAAATCGATGAATGACGAAAAGACCGCACTAGTGGCGCTTCAGCATCATGAATTCGAGGATGGTACAGGTTATCCTAACAATCTCCGTAAACAGGACTTGCATCCGTATACGCAGATTGTTGCTGTTGCAAATACTTATGTAGGCATGACCTTAGGAAGAGCGAATCAACCAAAACAAGGCCTGATTAACGTTCTGCGCAAGGTACATGAGCTTGGATTTGGCAAGCTGAATGGAAATGCGGTACAAGCTCTGATCGGACATTTATTGCCGAATTTTGTGGGTAAGAGCGTTCAGCTTAGCAATGGTGAGCAAGGTACGATTATTATGAATAATCCGTTGGATATTTTCAAACCTCTGGTAAAAATAAATGAGACTACGTTCAGAGACTTATCTAAAGAGCGTAATTTGACTGTTGAAGAGGTATTTATTTAACGAATATTTTTGTGGCGATAAATAGGAGGCTATCTCCCTGATCCGTAAAATCAGGGGATAGCTTTTTTGTGTTATAATCGAAATTGGGTTAAAAACCCTTCAATATGGAATAGGAGAGTGCTTATCGTGATTATCAAATTCATTCGTTTACGTTAATTTGAGGTGCAATTCAATGATGACATCATCCATTTTTTTGAAAATGTATTGAGTCTTATTTAACTGTGCATTCATTGATAAAATTCGAATGAAATGAGGAATGAACAATGAGCGAAAAAATAGTAAAAGTAAACGGAATTGATATATGTTCGGATAGTTTTGGAAATCCTAGCAATCCTGCGATATTGCTGATTATGGGTGCCACCTGTTCTATGGTTTATTGGGATGAAGAGTTCTGTCAGCGATTAGCAGATACCGGACGTTACGTTATTCGTTATGATAACCGGGATGTCGGACGTTCCGTTGTTTATGAGCCTGGGAGTTCCAATTATACCGTGATGGACATGGCAAATGATGCTGCTGGGTTACTAGACGCCTATAATATAGAACAGGCAAATATCGTTGGAATGTCCTTAGGCGGAATGATTGCGCAAGTCCTTGCTGCACGTCATCCGCAAAAAGTTCTAACCTTAACCTTGATCGCATCAAGTTTTTTCGAATCTGACGATAATGATCGGAACTTGCCTCCTATGGATGAGCGGATCCTCGCATTCCATGCAGATGGAGCAACACTGGATTGGTCTAATGAGGAAGAGGTAGCCAATTATTTGGTTTCAGGTTCCGGCATACTCTGTGGTTCAAAACATAAATTCGATGAGAAAAGAGCGTATAAACAAGTAAGGCTGGAAATAAAACGTGCCAACAACTTGCTTAGCATGTTTAATCATTCTCTTCTTACAGGGGATGACGGCTACGAGGGCAAGGCAAAAAATATCATGGTTCCTACCTTGGTTATCCACGGCACAGAAGACACGGTGCTTCCTATAGAGCATGGCTTGGCGCTTGCGGCGGAAATTCCTAATGCGTCGCTTCTAACCCTGGAAGGAACGGGCCACGAAGTCCACCCGGATGATTGGGAAACAATAATCAAAGCCATTTCGAATCATACTTTAGGCGGTAAAGCTTAACAGGGCTTAAAGAGTAAAATAAACAAGGGCTACAATTCGGTCTTGCCGATTGTAGTCCTATTTTTTCTAGGATTACTTCGTCCCTAGGAATTAAATCGCTTCACTAATTTTTCTTTATGTGCAGTAAAAGCCTCTTCTAAAGTGATGCCATATAAGTCAGCTAACAATGCGATATTTCCGAGAACATCCCCGATTTCCTCAATCAAGTCGTTTTTCAGTTGCTCTGGAGTACGAGTCGATTCATCCGGTCGATCTCTGCCGATTTCATAGGAGCGTACAGCTCGTGCGACTTCACCTGTCTCTTCCATTAAGAATCCGACTCTTATAAAAGGACCATAAGTAGTCCAGCCTCGTTCTCCATAAAAATGATTAATCCATTTCTGCACATCGTTAATTTCCATATTATGTAGCACTCCTTAATCTTTCACATGATTTATACTCCAACATATAGTATATTAGATAGCGGACATTATCAATATATAGTTTGGAGATGAGATTTTGAAATCAATATGTGTTTTCGCAGGATCGAATTTAGGGGTGCATGAGGATTATAAAGCTAAAGCTGTTGAACTTGGTAACTACATGGCTATGCATAATTATCGTTTAATTTACGGTGGTTCAAAAATCGGATTAATGGGTGAGGTCGCTAATGCTGTTTTGAATGGTGGAGGCGAGGTAATCGGGGTAATGCCTAGAGGATTATTTAATGGGGAAATGGTACATAGAGAGTTAACGCAGTTGATAGAGGTAGAGGATATGCATGGCCGTAAAGCAAAAATGGGAGAGCTGGCAGATGGCTTTATTGCTTTACCTGGAGGGTTTGGAACGTATGAGGAGCTCTTTGAGGTTTTGTGCTGGTCACAAATTGGCATACACAAGAAGCCGGTAGGGGTTCTAAATATCAGGAATTATTTTGATCCTCTGATGAATCTGATACATAACAGTATCCAAGAAGGCTTCTCTAATTCTTCGCATCTAAGTCTGCTAAACGTATCCAACGAGCCGTTGGAACTCTTGACTCTTTTGAAGGAGTATGTTCCGCAAACGCTTGAGCAAAAGTGGAAACAGCTCAACTGAATAATGAAACTTTCAGTTTAATGATCGGGTACTCGGTCGGGTACACTGTGTTCCCGGACGTAAATCAACCGAAATCAGGCATTAGTTTCTGCATGACCTTTACCGCTCGGACTCAGCTGACCTTATTTCTCCATTTCGAACGTTTTAGGCGAGCTATCGGACTATATTGCAGCTATTTACTCATAACCACACCGATTCTGCACTGTTACATGGTGATAAGAGCTATACGGTCCGATACTTCTGTGAAAATGTCCAAAAAGCGCAAATAGCTGCAATACGGTCCGTAACATATTGAGGGGCTTTAGCTAGTTTGGTTATTTGGGTTACTTTAGTTGCTTGGGCATCATGGGTTTGGTTCTTAGGTTTATCTCCGTTTGAGCAGGGTTTCGGACTCCAGTGACGTTATTTCTTATGAAGAGGTTCATATTTTGTGTTTTTTTTCCAATAGCGATTATGGAGTCCGATAGCATCCCGATTATGGGATTATACTGTGTATAAGGTCAACTGGGTCCTATAGCGACTTCGCAAGTGGATTCGCGGCGCAAAAGGTACGTAATCAAACGAAGTGTGAGGTTTGGATTATGGCTACATTACCGCTGAATTTGAAATTCACTAGTGGATTGGCTATGATAAATATAGAGAAACGCTACAAGAGGAGAAATGAGATAATGACCCCCGAGAATCAAATCGAACAATTTAAGAAGCTTAAGCACGATATCACTCGTTTCATGTTAATTTATAAATTTGCATTGGATGAGATGGAAACGAAGATTGAGATCCTAAAACAGGAGTTTCAGTCTCTGCATGATTACAGCCCCATTGAACATACCAAATCGCGTATTAAGTCTCCAGAAAGTATCATGAACAAGATGCTGCGCAAAAATGGTGAATTATCGCTGGATTCAGTGAAAAATTGTATTAAAGACATCGCTGGTCTGCGGATCACCTGTTCTTTTATCTCTGATATCTATCATGTTAGTGAGATGCTTCAGAAGCAGGATGATCTAACGGTCCTTGAGGTAAAGGATTATATTAAGAACCCTAAACCTAACGGATATCAGAGTCTTCACTTGCTGATTCAAGTCCCTGTTTTTATGTCCGATCGCCAGGAGCTTGTCTGTGTAGAAGTTCAAATTCGTACCATTGCTATGGATTTCTGGGCAAGCCTCGAACATAAAATCTTTTATAAATATAATAAATCAGTACCTGAGAGTATGACTCGTGAACTGAAAAATGCGGCGGATGCCGCTCATGCCCTTGATCTGCAAATGGAGCGTCTGCACCGGGATATAAAGGAAATTAAAGACGATGATGAAGATGATCTTAGCTCCTTCGAGGAAGAGCTTCGCCGTATAGTGGTTCATAATAAGCAGTTCACACTTCCAGCTAACTTTATTAAACTGCTTGACGACAAATAAGCTGTTTTGTCCGCCTAGAGTTATCCGTTTCCTTTCGGGTGACTCTAGGTTTTTTTCTTGTATACATCATTGCCATAGATAACTAGAATAGAGTATTCTCAACTAGAAGAGAATGGTTACTTCAGCTTCATCATTTTTACATAAAAGGAGAATGAAGATGAGCGAGCGTACACTTCGCACCATTACTGTGAATCAAATCGGATATCCGCTGGATGGACAAAAGATCGCAGTATTTACAGGTACTGAGCATGATTTTCAGGTAGTTGATGTTGATAGTGGGACTATTGTGTTCAAAGGTAGTTCAGATGCTGGAAGATTTGATAAAGCCAGTGGAGTAACTTTGCACACAGGTGATTTCTCGGAGGTCAATACTGAGGGAAGATATCGGATTGAGCAGGGCGAGGGTCTAGCTTCGGCATCCTTTTCAATCTCAGATCAGCCTTATCATGAGCTTCAACAGGGCTTGCTGAAAGCTTTTTATTATTATCGCTGTGGTGTTGAGTTGACTGAAGAATATGCTGGAGATTGGAAGCACAAGGCGTGCCATACCGCAAAAGGGATTGTATATGGGCAACCGGATCTTCAACTAGACTGTTCGGGTGGCTGGCATGATGCAGGTGATTATGGAAAATATAGCGGTCCCGGAGCGAAAGCTATCGCGGATATGCTGCTTGCCTATGAATTATATCCCTCGGATTTTGTAAGCGCTATCCCATTGCCTGAAAGTGATGGATCTACGCCAGATGTGCTGCTGGAATGCAAGGTGGAGCTCGATTGGTTGTTTAAAATGCAAGATTCCGCAACAGGTGGTGTATACCATAAATTGACTACGTTAAGCTTTCCTGGTCTGGATGTTATGCCTGAGGACGATACAGCAGACCTGTACTTCTCACCAATATCTGCTACTGCAACTGGGGATTTTGCTGGTGTTATGGCTATGGCTGCAAGAGTGTACAAGCCTTTTGATGCTGCTTATGCGCGGAAATGTCTGGATGCTGCGGGGGCAGCATGGGAATGGCTTGTACAGCATCCAGATGTACCCGGTTTTACGAATCCGCCTGAGATTAGCACTGGAGAATACGGGGATGGAGTCGATAAGGACGAGCAGTATTGGGCAGCGGCGGAGCTGTATCGTACGACAGGGAAAGAGGAATATCATCAAGCTGTTCTGCAGCTAGTGCAGCTGACTTTTCCAAAATACAGTTTAGGCTGGGGTGATATGGGGGGCTATGGCACTATTGCTTATCTGTTAAATGGTGAGGAGCAAGCAGACCGTGCTTTATATGCCTCGTTAAAAGAAGGGCTTGTTGCTGAGGCACAACGATTAGCGGAACAGAGTCGTGAGGAGGGCTATAGGATCTCCTTAAAAGAGGAGGACTATATCTGGGGCAGCAATATGCTAGTAATGAACAATGCAATGCTGCTGCTTGCGGCTGAATATTTTAGTGGAGACTCCAGTTTTGCGGACTGTGCCTTAGATCATCTACATTATCTGATGGGGCGTAACGTTCTGGATATCAGCTATGTTACCGGGTTTGGGGATCATGCCGTGATGAATCCGCATCATCGCCCTTCTGTAGGTGACCATGTGGCTGATCCGGTGCCGGGATTGGTGTCAGGGGGGCCAGATCGTGGGCTGCATGATGAATATGTAGTTGAGCATTTACAAGGAAAACCAGCTGCGCAGTGCTTTGTCGATCATGAGCTTAGCTATTCTACGAATGAAGTGACGATCTATTGGAATTCACCTGCGGTGTTTGTTGTGGCCCGGTTTAATCAATAAAAAGCAATAGTTCGAATAGGGAAAGACGTCCTGAAACTGGATGTCTTTCTCTTTTTTATAGCTGAAATGCTATAATACTAGACGGTATGCTATTTTAGCGGATGGTATTAGGAGGTAGGGGATTGAGTAGTATTTTTGAGATTCAGAGACTTGCAAAACTTAACTGGAAAAGTAACGACCAAACTTCGAAATATCTTTTCTCGGAGATCTCCGCAGACATAGCTGAATCGGACCGCATCGCATTGATTGGTGCCTCTGGCCAAGGGAAAAGTACACTCCTTAGAATCTTAGCTCTCTTGGATGCTCCGAATGAGGGAGATATGTTGGTAAAGGGGACTTCATATAAAAGTATGGATGCGAGATTATGGAGGATGAAAATAGGGTTTGTAGCACAACAAGCGGTCATGCTGTCTGGCAGTGTGGAGGATAATTTAAGAACTGTCAGCAGACTGCATGACAAACCTTATGATCTTAAACTAGCGCAGCGACTAATTGGGCAATTGGGGCTGGAGCATTTGGATTTAAGCAAAAAAGCGGCAGATTGTTCGGGTGGTGAAAAGCAGCGGATTTCTTTAATTCGATCCTTGCTGCTCCGACCTACGGTATTATTGCTCGATGAAATCACCGCTTCGCTCGATGTCAACAGCACTCAAATGGTTGAAAAGCTACTAGAGGATTGGCATAAGGAAGAAGGCACTTCGATGATTTGGGTCACTCATGATCTTAAGCAGGCGAGCAGAATAAGCACAACTACATGGTTTATGGGAAAAGGCAGGTTGGAACAGCATGTGAGCGAGTCTTTTTTTGCTGAATCTGCGGAAGAATTGGCTAAAAGGTTCGTTCGGCCTTCGGAAGGAGCGTCGTTGTTATGAGTTATACAGCACTAAGTTTCACGCTTCTGTTTGTATTAGGGACAATGTTGGTCTCCGTGTGGCAAAAGCTCGGACTGGAAAAAGATATCATTGTAGGCACAGTGCGGTCGGCCATTCAATTGCTTGCGGTGGGGTATGTGCTGCAATTTATTTTTAAATCGGATCAGGTCATTTATGTAATTGTGATAATACTCTTTATGATCAGTGTAGCCGCATGGAATGCAGCCAAAAGAGGCAAAGGCTTGCGCGGATTAGTCTGGAGAATTGGACTGGCGATTGCTACTATGGAACTGCTCATGATGGGCATTCTGCTCAGCTTACATATCATTGAGGCTACGCCACAATATATCATTCCGATTAGCGGCATGACCATTGGCAGTGCTATGGTGGTTTCAGGGTTGTTCATTAACCATATCAAGCATGAAATTCAGCAGAGCAAAGGGGAGATTGAAACGTTGTTGTCTCTTGGCGCAACGATCCCACAGGCGATCCAGGAAGTTAGAAAAAGATCTGTAAAATTCAGCATGATTCCTACCATCGACGGTATGAAGACGGTTGGGCTTGTTCAACTCCCTGGAATGATGACCGGAATGATCATCGCGGGCGCTGATCCTGTAGTAGCTGTTCGTTATCAGATATTAATTGTGTTCTCGTTCACTGCCTCTGCTGCCATAACGAGTATGCTGCTCAGTGTACTGAGCTACCGACTCTTTTTCACGCCGGATCTAAGGCTCAAGCAAATAGTGGAGCAAGGCTAAGCCTATTTCTCACAAGCGATTCCGTCTTTGTCACGGTCGCTTTTTTTATTGGCATTATAGAGTTCTTTCGATACGTAGGGTTTGTATTTCGTTTTGCCGCCTTTGTTCTTGGTTGAGCTGGAAATGGCAACTCCACCTTTGTAATCTTTGTTTAGCTCCGTGCAGTTTTTGTAGGTTTTGACCTTGGATTCAGCGCTTGCTGTATTCAGGGTAGCGACGGATAGAGTGAGTAGCAGACCTGCTACTAGACAAATGTTTAAGATTTTTTTCATGGGAACACTCCTATAAAAATCTAATGGAATTAATGATTGTGTAGTATCGTTGTATTTTATATTACCAGTTTAATTCATTGAGGTATACATTATTGGTGGATTTGGAAACTGTGTACATATTTATGAGTGAAGTGGGGGAATAATTAGATTCAATTCACATGTAGTGAACAGGCTACGAATGAGGTGATTCTAATTAGCAAAATGAAAATGGCGACTGCCCTAATTGCGGGATTGTTGCTTCTGCCGGGAATGGCTATGGGTGCATCAGCCCCCGTTACTATGACTCACGTTAATGGAGAACTGCTATCGGCTATGCCCAAGCCAGCTCCGGAGTCTAGGCGCATTATATTACCTTCTGCAATTCAAGCGTCAGAGCTATACGGGTTCGGATTACAGCATCGGAATGCCTCGATTCAGTATTCGATCTTCTCTAAAGATTTCAAAAAGATTATGTATCCGCGGTTTGTTGAACTAAACTGGGTGACGGGTGTCTCAAGTCCTTGGATCACGAACTACGAGGTCACTAAAGAAACGATAATTAACAAGAATTCAGAGGTCATAGAAATGCGTCTGGATACTGCGACTTCAAGTGGAGCAGCACCTTCTATACTTTTGACAATTTCACTTGTGCAAGAGAAGAATAGCTGGGTGATTACCGGAGTGACATCGGACCCCGAGCTGCCGCGTGGCGGATTGCCTAGGAAGTAGGTTGGTTATGGATAGGAAAAAGAGCAAACGTAGTAGGGGGTTCCCATACGCTTGCTCTTTTTTTAATTCGAAAGCACAATCGTTTAGTCCACGTGGTCTGTTTCTCCAAATGATCAGTGACAATGTTCAACCCAGGGTGGCAATGCCAACTCAGCGTCATAAATCATCAGCTTACGTTGGTGATTACTTAAGAGCACAGATCGTTACGGACCGTATTGCAGCTATTTTTGCTGCACTGCACGATCGTTACGGACCGTATTGCAGCTATTTTTGCTGCACTACACAATCGTTACGGACCGTATTGCAGCTATTTTTGCTGCACTACACGATCGTTACGGACCGTATTGCAGCTATTTTGGCATTATGGTCGTTCTGGCGAGAGTTTCGGACTGTATGGCTCTTATTCCCCTAAAATCACGCATTATAGGAGTACATTTGGGCGAATAGCTGCATCTGAGTCCGATAGCATGGCTAAATCGCTGAAATTATGAAAATAAGAGCTCCTCGGTCCGATCATCGCCAAACTCTAGTGTATTTAAAGTCGCAATGTTCAGCTCAGAGTGACAATGCCAGCTCAAAGTGGCAAGGCTAACTCAGCGTGACAATGCCAGATCAAAGTAGCAAGGTTATCTCAGAGTGACAGTGCAGCTCAAAGTGGCAAGGTTAACTCAGCGTCACAAATCATCAGAGACAATGTTCAGCCCAGGGTGACAATGCCAGCTCGCGTCGCAAATCATCAGCCTACGTTGCTGATCACTTAAGAGACAGCGCTTCAGACATCGTTACGGACCGTATTGCAGCTATTTTGGCATTATGGTCGTTCTGGCGAGAGTTTCGGACTGTATGGCTCTTATTCCCCTAAAATCACGCATTATAGGAGTACATTTGGGCGAATAGCTGCATCTGAGTCCGATAGCATGGCTAAATCGCTGAAATTATGAAAATAAGAGCTCCTCGGTCCGATCATCGCCAAACTCTAGTGTATTTAAAGTCGCAATGTTCAGCTCAGAGTGACAATGCCAGCTCAAAGTGGCAAGGCTAACTCAGCGTGGTAATGTTCAGCTCAGAGTGGCAAGGCCAGCTCAAAGTCGCAATGTCCAGCTCAGAGTGACAATGCCAACTCAGAGTCACATAGCTCAGCCCAGCGTCACCAGTCTAGCTTGCTCACAAAGCGCAGCTCGAGCCGCCAGCTCAGCTCACATCGCATAGCCCAACTCACATCGCATAGCCCGGCCCAGCGTCATCAGCTCAGCTCACATCGCATAGCCCAACTCACATTACACAGCTCAGCACCAAAAACCCCAGCTCAAGCCACAACAGCTACCTAGATTATCCAGCTGTTAAGCGACTAATCTCTTCCCGCCTTCACCATTAATTCCGCCAGCATTTTGGGTTCGGTTCGAACGGTGGTCATGTGATCTCCTTTGCCCTCGATGAAGCGGAAGATGCCTAAATGACTGGATTGTGTAGGGTGGAATCCGTATGGACCTTGCGGTATAGCGGTGTCCTCCGTTAGATAAAGGTAACTTTTAGGGATCTGGAGACTGTAAAATTTCTTGAGATCAAGCTTTTCGAAAAGTGGACTTGCTGGCTCAGGAGGAGCTTGTTTGTTAAAAGCTTGCGCTTCCGCAAGACTGGCGGTGTTGACGAATGTATCCCGGAAAAGAGGGAAAGGGAGCGTTATGGTGTTATTGCCGGAAGTATCTCTCAGCTGTTCAAAGTACTTCAGCGAATCAGCTGGAAATTGGTCCGCCACACTTTGCCCATCCAGCGGTAAGAAGGCGTCGAAGAATACCAGACGTTTGATTCGATCCGGTACTTCCTGAGAGACGGTTTGGATCACCGAACCACCAAAGCTATGTCCGAGCAGAATGATATCCTTTAAGTCTTTTTGCTTGATATAGTCGACAACAGACTGTGTGATTTGCGCATGCGTTACATTATTGTTTTTGTCCCCGCCATGTCCGGCATATTCCGGAGTATAGACGGTGTGTCCTAAGCTGCGAAGTGCGGCGGCCGTTTGATCCCAAAAACCAGCAGTAGCCCAAGACCCATGAACTAGAACGAATGTAAGAGGCGCTTGTTTCGCTGCTGTTTTGTTATTGGCGGCCTCAACTGTGGAGCTAAGATTCATAGGCTGGAAACCCATAATTGTAAAGACAGTGATACATAACGCTAACACTATTTTTGTGCGAATCGATTTCATACTGTGCCTCCTATGTGGGGTGAGAGTGTAATACTTAGAGGATGCCCCGTTTAGAAAAGAAAGATGAATTTTTATCAGGAGTAGTGAATCTCCGCACCTAGGCATAGGCAAACGCATATCTTGTGTTTAGGGAAAGCAAAAATTTATAGCAACAGAAAGGTAGGAAAAAAAGTGACTTCATACATGGACTATACGTCCCCCAATACAGAGTTTACTTTTGATGTGAACACTAATACACTTTTTAAAAAAGATGCCAACAACTTCATTAACTTGCTGTCGGTTAAACAATTGAATACGCTCGAGAACATATCACTGCTGGATATTTTTCTTAGCAAATCAAATGTGGTTGAACCTCATTATCATCAAAATGCTGCAGAGCTTGTGTATTGTATCTGCGGTTCAGCGGTAGTGTCTTTAATCAATCCGTTCACAAATGAACTTCTGCATTTTCCGATTTGTCCGGGTCAAGTGGCAAATGTGCCGCAAGGCTGGTGGCATTATGAGATAGCTACTGTCGATAATACACATCTGCTCGCGATTTTTGACGCACCTATTCCTGAGGTTATCTTAGGTTCGGATATTCTTAGCAAAACCCCGGCAAATGTATTAGCCCATACTTACTGCTTAAATGAAGCTAAGGTAAAAGAAGCTTTAGCTCCAATCAAGCCTGGAACCTTCATCGGCCCTCCTGCTGACTGCTGCGAAGAAGATAAAGTAATGGGCAGCAGCAATATGGCCCCTAACATGGCTCCAAATATGCAAGCCAATGTTAAACCAAATATGCATCCTAATATGCAGCCAAATATGAATCCTTACGCTCATATGCAGGCGCAACCCATCCCGATATCTTCACAAATGCCTCCAGCTACACAAGCCTTTAATTATCAGCCTTACCCGATGCAAGGGTACTACACGCAGGGTTATGATCAGCATTATCGCCAACAACCCTATGTACAGCAGCAGCCGCATTACCAATATCCGAATAACCAAGAGTAAACTAAACAAACCTCCCGGAACTCTAGATTCCGGGAGGTTTCGTAATTAAACCTAGGATAAACGGACAAGTACTCTTCCTCTAAGGTTTCCTTGTAGAATATCTTCCAATGCTTGCGGTAGCTCGTTTAACGTGACTTCACGATCCACGAGGTTCTCCAGCAGACTTGGCTTCAGATCGCTCGCCATCCGTTTCCAAGCCTGCTGGCGAAGGTCTGCAGGACATTCCACAGAATCTATACCGAGAAGGTTAACACCCCGAAGAATAAACGGAAGTACTGTAGTTGGAACTGAAGTGCCTCCGGTTAAGCCACTTGCAGCTACAGAACCTCTGTAGGTGATTTTACTCAGAACTGCGGCAAGGGTGTCACCACCCACCGAATCTACTGCGCCTTGCCATAATTGTTTGTCCAAGGGTTTGCTGGCGCCGCCAATGACCTCTTCACGTGAGATTACGTCTTCGGCTCCTATACCTCTAAGGTAATCGGCAGCTTCGGCGTTACCTGTGCTTGCCACTACGCTATACCCTTTTGCGCCAAGCATGGCAATAGCAGATCCACCTACACCGCCGGTAGCGCCTGTTACAAGTACTTTGCCTTTGTCCGGGGAAACGTCATGATCTTCCAGGGCTAGTATGGACAAGGCGGCTGTCAGTCCTGCAGTACCGTAGATCATAGCTTCTTTAAGCGTCAGGCCTTCTGGAAGGGGAGTGATCCAACCTGCGGGAATACGAGCGTATTCGCTAAAGCCACCAAAGTGTGATACGCCAACACCATATCCTGTCGCAATGACTTGCTGCCCTTTATGAAACCGCTCGTCTGTGGAAGATACCACAATACCGGATAAATCTATCCCTGGAATAAAGGGATATGTTCTTAGAATTTTACCGTTTGGAATACTGGCTAAACCGTCTTTATAGTTTACACTGGAGTATGCAACCTTAATTACAACCTCTCCAGCTGGCAGATCCTCTAGGGTAACCGGTTTAACAGCTACGGAGAAGGATGATTCTGTTTTGTCGACAACTAACGCTTGAAATGATTCTGTCATAAGTGTGAGCTCCTTCAACTACGTTATAGGTAAGACATGTATATAATATTTATTCTGCCCGGTCAACTTGTGATTGTCTATGATATAGCGCAATTGTTTATTAAGGTTCCGTTAAATCGCGTGATAGAGGAAAAATTTAAGGGTTACAGTCTTAGTGGGTATCACATTAGTCTCACTTGGTTTTAATGGATATTCTTTTTATAACAAGCCACCAAAAGAGACTAACCCAACTACCAAGGAGCTAGTTCAAACTATGGGTGTGATTTCAATCCAATCTAACTCTGAGAGCGGAGTGCAGGGTGAGAGTGTGGAGGAACTGAAAAAAATTATTTATAAGTTACCGCAAGTGGAGAAAAAATTAGCTTTTATAAAGGGCGTTATCACAGAAGGGAATACGGTTTATCTGGATCTGGATGAGGTGGAATGGTTCGGTGGAGCGGCGGCAGAAATTGCAGCTAAAGAAGATGGTGTAATAGAACCCGAATCATTGCCTAATGGATTCTATATCCGAAATGCAAGCGAAGAAATCAAGCGGTTTAAGCTGGAGACTGATGTAACTATAGCTGAACTAAACGGGGCGAGACATCAGCAAGGGGACTATACGAGTTTTATTAGCGAAGAGCTAATGGATAGATTATTCCATCTGACATTTGTAGAAGGTAAGGTTGTTTTGCTAGAAGAGCAGTACAGACCTTAGTGAAGGAGAACAACTAGAAAGGGCCAGTGGAGAAAAGAAATCGGCAGGATGCTCTACAACATGCAGAAAAGGTAATGAAGAGTAGAAGAGCTTACGGTTTGTTTATGCTTACATACACTTAAGATTATGATGAATTTTATTTTTATGGGAAAAATGGCTCTGTGCCCGTAGCTGTCATACCTGATGTATTTGGGTCGGGTGCGGATGGGGATACTGTAAGAAGAAAAATTTTTCGTTGATCTAGTTAATAGGCGGAAGATATGTTTAAATGGGAAAGTATAGTATTTTTTAAATAATAGGATTGAAGAAAGAGAGGCTAATTCATGTCGATTGCGACTACAATGATTATCAGGCTCGAAATTCGGAAATCGGTTGCATCTTTTGGCGATGTTGCTTCAGGAATTGCCGCAGCTGGCGGAGATATTGTTGCTATTGACGTGATACGTGCAGGGAAGGATGTCACTACCCGAGATATAACAGTGAATGTGCAAGACGCAGCTAATGGAGATATTATCTCAATATTATCGAAGATGCCGGGAATTAAAATAATCAACGTGTCGGATCGGACATTTCTGGCTCATCTTGGCGGAAAAATCGAAATCACACCTAAAATGCCGATTAAAAATCGGGAAGATTTATCCTTAGTGTATACGCCGGGTGTAGCCCGGGTATGTACGGCGATTGCCGAAGATCCCAGAAAAGCTTATTCTCTGACGATGAAAAGAAATACAGTTGCAGTCGTTTCGGACGGCACTGCTGTGCTTGGACTAGGGGATATCGGGCCGGAAGCCGCTATGCCTGTCATGGAAGGTAAGGCGATGCTGTTTAAGCAATTGGCGAACATTGATGCTTTTCCGCTGTGCTTAAATACCAAAGATCCGGATGAAATTATCAATATCGTAAAAGCAGTTTCTCCTGGCTTTGGAGGGATAAACTTAGAGGATATAAGTTCACCACGCTGCTTTGAAATCGAACGCCGGCTTGCGGAAGAACTGGACATTCCGGTATTTCATGATGATCAGCATGGAACATCCGTGGTGGCTTTTGCAGGACTTTTGAATGCGCTTAAAGTTGTAAATAAATCTATTGAAAATGCACGGATTGTTGTTGTGGGTATTGGGGCGGCTGGGGTGTCCATATGTAATCTGCTGCTGGCAGCGGGTGCGCGTTATATTTATGCGGTTGATCGTGAAGGCGTTCTCAGAAAAGATCTCCAGTATGATAATCCGGAATGGCAGAAGCTTGCTGCCGCAACCAATCCTGAGGGAATTGAGGGTGGAATAACGGAGGTTATACGAGGGGCAGATGTCTTTATTGGGGTGTCCCGTGGGGGAATTCTAACCGTGGATCATCTCAAAAGCATGGCCAGTGATAACATCGTTTTTGCGATGGCTAATCCTACACCGGAGATTGAACCGGATTTGGCAGAACCTTTTGTTCGCGTTCTAGCGACAGGCAGAAGTGATTATCCGAACCAGATCAACAATGTGTTATGTTTTCCGGGTATTTTCCGTGGCGCACTTGATTGCCGGGCTAGAACTGTGAATCTGGAAATGAAGCTGGCTGCGGCAAAAGCCATTGCATCAGTCGTTCATCCGGATGAACTCAATGAGCAATATATCATCCCGAGTATTTTTAACGAAAAAGTAGTTGAGCAGGTGCGCCTGGCAGTAATCCAAGCGGCTATATCCACGGATGCAGCACGCCGGATTCCTAAAGACGTAGCAGCTATAACGGAATAAGATTTATACGATAAATGGACTGCTTTGCTTACTTAGAGAGCAGTCTATTTGTTTTTATACTTGGAGGAAAATTGCCCGAATTGCAACTTTAAATCCACTTAAAGGTGAGGGAAGGTATGAGAAGAATTCATATTATGGGAGCCTCAGGCGTAGGAACGAGTACATTAGGTTACGAATTAGCTAAAGTGTTGCCACATGTCCAGTTAGACAGTGACGACTATTTTTGGGAGCATAAATTCACTAAGCAGCGTGAGGTCAATGCGCGATTAGCGAAACTTACAAGCGATTTGACCCATAAGGAGCCTTGGATTTTAAGCGGTGCGGTATGTGGCTGGGGAGATGGCCTTCGACCATTATTCGATTTGGTTATTTTTCTAGGACTTCCACCGGAAATTCGTTTAGATAGATTAAGAGCCAGAGAGTACGAGAGATATGGTGATCATATTTTGCCTGGAGGAAGTAAATACGAAGCATATCAGACCTTTATGGAGTGGGCGGCATTATATGATGTTGCTGGAGTTGAAGTCAGGAGCAAAGTGCTGCATGAGGAATGGATGTCCGCACTGGAATGTCCTATTTTACGAATAGAGGAAGATTTATCGGTTGGAGAGCGCGTTGAGATCGTGCTGAGATATTTACAAATGGTATAGGAGGAACTTTTGGTCGGCGGAATTTATTCAACAGGATACAGAAGAATTCAGCAATAATGTTGAGGGAGTCAAAGGTGAGTTGAAGTCCGTACATTCTGGGATTGGTGCGTTTGAGCGAGAGGATTCTATCATCAAAGTGGTAGTAGAGTGGGATGGACAGAAAGACGAATTCGAGTTGAAGGAAGTTTGGAATTATGGGCATTACTCTTTATGAAGGTATTAATACAGCAGTTGGTCCAAAGAGGTTATAATGGAAAGCGAATATCTCATCCACGGAATGGCGGACTGTATGTGTATGAGCAGGGCTGTTAATTTAAAAGAAAGCAGGATGAACAATCATGGTTGTTATTAAAGAAATAGAAATGGAATCTCTTCCTGAACTGGGGAATTTATATCAAGAGCTGATGAATAAACCGTCTGACCTTAATAGGCTTGAAGAAGTATTTAAAGGGGTCAAGGCGGATAACCGCTACATCCTGTTGGGTGCTTTTGTAGAAGGAGAGTTACTAGGGTCTTTGATGGGGATCGTGTGTCAGGACTTAGTGGGGGACTGCAAACCGTTTATGGTGATTGAGAATGTGGTGGTTTCAGCGCGGGCACGCCGTCAAGGCGTTGGCAAAAAACTTATGAACGCCATTGAACAAGCGGCCCGGGAAAGAGACTGCTATTATATCATTTTAGTCTCCGGTGAGCAGCGGAAGGAAGCGCATGTGTTCTATGAATCGTTAGGTTATAGAGATGAAAAGGTGGAGGGATACCGAAAACATTTAAGCTCCCATTAAAAAGTACACAACTTTCTAGGAGGTTTTTAACCTGCAAACATTTTTTCAATATAACTGGATGGTCCGTGAACAATGGTATGAGTGGTGTGGAGATATTTCTGAGGAGGAGTTGCTCGCAACACGTATAGGTGGTGTAGGCAGTATTCTTAAGACGCTTTTTCACATTGTTGATGTGGAGTGGAGCTGGATTCAAGTATTGCAAGGAAAGCCGGATTTCCAAGAGGATTTTGAGCGGTACAAGACTTTGCAGCAAGTACGAGAATTGGATGCAAAATTCCACACAGAGGTGGAACCCTTTGTAACGGCTTGGCATGAGGGGCTGGAGCAGAGGATTTTTGAGGATCATCTTCCGGATGGCAGGATCGTGACTGATGCCTGGGGTGAGGTAATGCGCCATGTGATTGCTCATGAGATTCATCATGTCGGGCAATTATCGGTCTGGGCTAGAGAGATCGGAAAACCGCCGGTTTCAGCTAATCTGATTGGCAAAGGGCTGATAAACAGCCTACCTGGCAAAGCATAGACAAGCTATTCAGCGTATATTCAGATTCATATTTTACAATCTCCTTGAACTGCGAAAACATAAATCTGTACTTCAAGGAGGATTACACATGGTGAAGAAGAAAAATTTGCTGAGAAAGTTCATGGCAGCTACACTAAGTCTTGCTATCGTCTCAACGGCGTTTGGTGTTGCTGGAAACACGCCCGTAGTTAGTGCGGCGGATGCAGGTGTAACGAAAGCGTATGAATCCCTGTTCGCGGGTGACAGAATCATTGATGTTAAAGTAACGATTGATGATGCGGATTGGAAAAGTATATTAGCAAGTCCCCTCGAAAAAGAATACAAAAAAGTTAAGGTTGAAGTTGACGGGAATGTTGTTGAAAATGTTGGATTTTCTACTAAAGGGAATCTGACGTTAAAATCGGTAGCCAGTATGACAGACTCGGATAGATACAGCTTCCGGCTGAAATTTGATAAATATGATAAGAAGCAAACGTTACTTGGTCTTGATAAAATGGTACTGAACAACAATTACTCAGACCCTTCGTATATTCGTGAATATTTACATTACGAAGCGCTTCGTTCTGTAGGTGTGGATGCACCTTTGACTGTGTTCACCAACCTGTATATCAACGGAGAATTATATGGTTTTTATGTAGGTGTGGAAGCGATAGATGATAGCTATCTAGAACGTACCTATGGAGAAAATTATGACGATGGTGTTCTGTATGATACAGAAGAAAAAAGTTATCTGCAGTACAAAGAAGGCAGTGACTACGAAACAATAACTTATGATACAGGTAAGGAAGATGATAAAGCTTCGTTGAAGAACTTCATCAAGGTGCTGAATGAGATGCCTGCCGGTGAGAAGGGTTCTATTGAAAGTGTGCTAGATGTGGATTCGGCACTGAAGTATATTGCCGCTAATGCTGTATTGGGTAATTATGACAGCTATAACGGGGATAAAGGTCATAATTATATGTTGTACGGGGATGCATCCGGTAAATTTAGTGTACTTCCATGGGATATGAACATGTCCTTTAACGGGTATTCTGGTGGCGGAGGCGGCAGAACAGGTACAACAGACACAACAGCTGCTGCGGGCACAACTTCTACATCGGCAACAACCCTTGCAGCCAATACCAACGCAGTAACTGCATCAATTGATAATCCAACGCTTGGGATAAGTTTAGATCAGGTCCCAATGATTGCTAATCTGTTGGAAGTGCCTGAATATAAGACTAAATACCTGAAATATGTATCTGAGCTGGTTGATTATTTGGAAGGAATTCAGAGCAGAATTACTGAATTGGCTACCTTGATCAAACCTTACGTTCAAGCAGACCCAACCAAATTTTATACCATGGAACAATTTGAAAGTAATGTTACTTACTCAGCAACAGGTGAAATGGGTGGTAGTGGAGGAATGACTCCGCCAGCTGGGATGGAAGGCATGACTCCTCCTGAAGGGATGGAGAGTATGACACCACCGGATGGAACGACACCGCCAGCACGTCCTGATAATACAGCGACTGCGACTGATGGCAATCCTACACCTCCAACAGGTAACGCTGGAGGCGGTGGACAAGGTATGGGCACAATGGCTGCAGGTTCGATTATGACCTTTGCGCTGAACAGACTCGCTAATCTGCAAGGCCAGCTAGGACTTAACGTCACACCTCTTCCCTCTGTAACTACAACACCATCAACAACGAATCCGAACACGACGGGCACTAAGGGAATATCCGTACTTTTAAACGGAACAGCGGTCAGCTTTGCAGATCAGCTTCCTGTGAATAAGGATGGCCGGGTGCTGGTGCCAGTGAATGCAATCTTTAATGCTCTGGGTGCTACAGTAACCATGGATCAAACGACTAAGAAAATCACCGCAGTAAAAGACAATACAACGATCGTAATGGCCATTGGCAGCAAGACTGCTTACATCAATGGCAAAGCACTCACACTCGACGTTCCTCCGCAAATTATCGGAAACCGGACACTGGTTCCGGTAAGATTTATTTCCGAGGGATTGAACATGGATGTGAAGTGGGATGCAGGGACTTCTACAGTTACAGCTACGACTAAAACAGCAGCTTTATAATTAGCTTTATCGCAAATGCGGAAATCCGGGGCAAGCTCTGGATTTCCGCATTTTTTACTTCAAGCAGATCAATTCGTGCTGCTAGAGAGCAGTGGCGGAAACCAGACATGACGAAGATCAACCCAACCCTGGCTATTGAAGCTAACTCCACGGACAGAAGGGAGATAAGCAGTCTGAGTAGGTTTTTCATACAAAATATGTAGGTGGTGCTCTTCAATCAGACGGTTCTCGATGATACTGAAACTTTCCGCTCGGGCCACCGGATTAGGTTCGCGCGCGATGGTATATAACCAGCCTTCAATATCCGCTCTAGTATGCGGTTCAATATGCTTAGAGAGTGTGAGGTATAGATCAAACAAACGAAGTTGTTCATCCTCGTCACGGAATAATGAGAAAACAATCAGGTCTGATTCCAGCCGAATCGGACCTTTAAATTCCTCTGGAGACACGGAAATGACATTGCATTTATAACCTTGTTGCTCTAGTCTAGTGGCAATAAAATCAGCATCGCCAGCATATTGTGGAATCGTAGAGATTTGCAACGTGATTTCTTGATCTATTATCGCTTCTTGCTCGATGGACGCTGAATCGTCTTTTAAACAGGAGACTATTTTTGCCCGAAGCAGGGGATCGCTTAGCGGTCCCTTTTTTTGCGTATTGCAGGTGACGAATTTCCGAATGGAAGACTCCGAATGAATTCGGCTCCAGGTCGAAGAACTGGCGGATGAGGGATTCTGAATCACGTGAAAAGCAGAACCCGTATCAGAGGATGACGTTTCGGTATCCCACGGGACATAAAGGATTTCAACCCGATCTAAATGAGCCCGTCCTTGAAAATAATAAGGAAAAACCTCCAGCACACAAGTGTCCTCGGTCATATCCACAACCTTAAAGGGACCAGTCCCCACGGGTCTACGGCCAAAGCTCTGCTCATCCATTCCTTCTAAATCACGCGGTACAATTGCGGCTCTGCTCGTACACAAAAATGGCAGAAATAGTTCATTAGGCTGCTTAAGCGTAATTTGAACGGTAGATGGATTTAATGCGGTGACCCGCTGGATTTCTTTGAAAATATAGCTATAGAGTGTCCGTTTAGAGGTTTGCATCAACCGTCCCAGGGAATAGACTACATCCTTGGCTGTCAGCACTTTTCCATGATGGAATAACACCTCTTTGCGTAGAAAAAAAGTCCAGAGCGTCCGGCTCTCATCGACTTCCCAGGCGTGAGCCAGACAGGGAACAATTTTGTCCCGTTCACCACTTCGTTTCACTAACCCGTCGAAAACATGGCTGGAAACAAATGACTCTGCCAGCAGATTCATATAGAGCGGATCGAAGGTATGGAGCTGCTGGGTAATAGGCAGCCGGAGAGTATCAATTTGTTTGTCACTACGAATTTCAGAATGATGCCCAAAATAGGTCAGCAGCCAACCCTGCAGTGTATCCTGCAGTGAGGTGGAGCTGGCATGGGTTTTGATGCCTTCTATAGCGTTGTGGACATCTTTGCGGCTAATCGCCTGCATCATGGATTGAAGGGCTATTTCTTCGGAGGGAACAAGAAATTGCAGCAAAGAGCGGCTTCCCCGTCCACGCTTAGGCGTCCATTTGATCCATTCCTGCAACATCATTTTATTCACAATATGCATGGCATTGCGGTGTGTACAGCCGAAAATCA
Source organism: Paenibacillus sp. FSL R10-2778 (assembly GCF_038593035.1). Taxonomy (NCBI): domain Bacteria; kingdom Bacillati; phylum Bacillota; class Bacilli; order Caryophanales; family Paenibacillaceae; genus Paenibacillus; species Paenibacillus sp. FSL R10-2778. The sequence continues at coordinate 2,646,984 of NZ_CP151956.1, forward strand.
ATGCCAACTCATCCATCGTCACTGAGATTTCTGTGGCTCCCCCAAAATGAGATTGCAGCTTTAAAAATTGGCTATGCAGCTTCATTGTTTTGGTTCCTTTCGGAAAATAGGAAATTATAAATAAATTATTTCTCTTTTTTTTCTTATTTTATCACGTAAAATAAGGATGAGAAAGTAAGAAAATGGGGGTAATTACCATGACCGAGGAAATGGAAACGGAAACGGGACTTAGGCTTAATCGATCGCTTGCTGCTTTGCTTGCCGCGTTCTTACTGGCAATAGTTCATCAGTATTTATTTTATGGAAAGCTGGCGGGCCTATCGTATCCAATCTTTGTATGTCTGTTCTATGCGTTCATGCTTTATTATGCCAAGGCTAAAATCCGCAAGCTTAACAAATTCAGTTACTTCTGGTTTGGAGCGATTTTTCTACTTTCATTAACCTATTTATTCTTTCATAATTTTTTCTTCTTTGGGCTGAACCTGCTGGTGATCCCGGTGTTGATTTTATTACATATGACTTATTTGCTTAGTGATAAACGGCCGGCTTGGAGCCGGCTTGGATTAGTGGGGAACACGCTGGAGCATGTGCTTCCACAGAATTTCCGCCATTGGAGCACTGTGTTTACGATCATTAAAAGGTCTGGCGGCAGTAAAATGAAGGACGAGCGTAAGCAGGTCATGGGGAAAGTGCTGATAGGACTTGCGATCTCTTTTCCAATATTGCTGGTTGTGGTGACTCTGCTGTCCTCAGCGGACGGAGTGTTTCATCATGTACTGCTGGCGCTGCCGAATGTGCTGGATCGGATTTCATTTGGGGAAGGTTTTGTGCGGGTGCTGTGGATTATCCTGCTGGGCATGGGCTTGTTCGGCTTAGTGTGGGGGTATGTGGATTCGAAAATCTATGACTGGAATATGCAGCCTAAGGAATATGGTCCAGTGCTGGCGCCTGTAAGCTTTAAAATGGATCCGATAATTATGACGACGATTCTTATAGCCATTAACACGGTATATGTATTGTTTGTTTTCGTACAGTTTTCTTACTTGTTTGGAGCATGGGAAGGGATTTTACCAGAGGGCAGCTCATATGCTGATTACGCACGTAGTGGATTTTTTGAGCTGATTATGGTGGCTGCGATTAATTTCGTGATTTTGCTGCTGGCTTTGGTATCGGAAGGAAAAAGAAGTGGGGGGCTGCAAAAATTCATTAATGTCCTGCTCTACATTCTGGTTGGTTGCTCGACAGTTATGTTATATTCCGCCTATACCCGTCTGACTCTATATGAAGAGGTGTACGGCTATACCACGACTCGGTTTTTAGTGCATGCATTTATGATATTTATGGGCTTATTGTTGGTGGTTGCAGCCTTACGGATAGCTGTTCAGCGTGTGCCATTGGCGAAATGTTATATTGTGCTGGGCTTGATCTCCTACGTCGTCATGAACTATATCGGGATGGATGTTATTATCGCTAATAAAAATATGGATCGCTATGCGGCAAGTGGTAAATTGGACGCCAATTATTTGGTCCGTTTATCTCCGGAGGTCATCCCTTCTCTGATAAAGTTTAGTGAACAGGAAGATGGGATGCTGGATGATTTTTTAAAGAATGAATGGAGAGAACTCAATAAGCGTGAGCAGGCATGGCAGTCGTTTAATTTCCCGCAATATCTGGCGCAGCGTGAGCTGGCTGAATATTTTGCACAGTAAAGGTAAGAAGAAGGTGTGAGGTCAGTGAGGAAGAAGCCATTTAAAAGAGGCTGGTCATTTATCATTATTTTTATTACGGTAGGTTTAAGTTACGGGATCTATCATATCTACTTATACAATGCGCCCAAACAAAATCATTACTCGCGTGTTTCCAGCACCCATCTTGAACAGGAAAGTCTGGGCGGCATTCAGCTGCTTCAAAGCCTTGATTCAATCGCTAGGGAACCTAAGCCAAATAATGATATAGAGCGGTATCAGTATTATGATCTGGGTCACGAGACAACAATAGCCACAGCACGTGGTGATGATAAGATCATTCTAATCAGCGTCTATTCCGATCATACGATGAGTACGGCAAGAGATATTCATATTGGAGCTTCAGCAGACGAAGTGATCAAGGCTTATGGCACTTCTTATTATAAAAGAGGGGAGCAAGGGGCTGAGATTATCGGATACGTGGATAAAATCAACCATCGGAGTATTGAATTTTGGCTGCAGGATCAGAAGGTAGATATGATTCGTTATTGTGTGGATTCTGTTGTAATGTAAAGTGTCATAGGAAAACCTTATTAAAAAGGACATATGTCCTTTTTTTGTGGGGTATTCTAAATTACACTGGAGCAAACAATAGAGGGGGCACTACATGCAGACGATAAATGACCGTGAGGCTGTCCGTGCCTTGGCAGTGAAGAACGGTCTGGACGGAATATTTAGCCCGCTGGTAACGCATAAAATGGAGTTGAGACGTTACGCGGATGAAGAAAAGCTGTGTCTGGTTGGCGATCAATTGGATGGGATGTTCATATTGGTTGAGGGCAAGCTCAAAATTCAGACCTTGCTGCCAAATGGCAAATCTATGCTGGTGCGGTTTACAAATCCGATATCTGTGATTGGGGATGTAGAGCTCCTTCACCGGTTCCCTGTTAAGAACCAAGTGGAGTCTGTGGGTGAGAGCTTGATTCTTTTTGCAGGGAGAAGACTACTCCTGAGAGAGCTTGAGGAAAATACAGCGTTGTTACGTTTTCTCGTCGGAGAACTTAGTCACAAATTGCATACGCTCGGTCAAGCCTCCGCACTTAACCTGTTGTATCCTGTGGAGAATCGATTTGCCAGTTATTTAATGTCTTTGTTCGCAGATAAAAATGGTGACCGGCGGGTGGAGGAGATTCGGACCTCAAGTCTTATTGAGACAGCAGAATTGCTTGGCACAAGCTATCGGCATCTTAATCGAATCGTACGGCGTTTTATTGATGAAGGAATCATTACACGAAATCGTGGACGCTTAAGTGTACTGGATGAATCGAAGCTGGCAGAGCTGGCTAACGGAAATTTATACGAATAAAAAGATCTCAAGAGACTATTAGTTCCTGCCTCGGCCGGAAATAGGGGTCTTTTTGTTTTTTTAAGCAAACATTCAGTTCAAATTCAGAGAGGCTTAAGGGAGAGCTAGTAGGATAAAAGTACCAAATAGATCTACATACATATAGAGATGAGGAAAACCGATGGTGAAAAGTATCCGTGGGAAAATAGTCTTAGGATTTACTGCTGTGATTATAGTCTTTCTAGTGGCGATAGCCGGAAACACATTGTTTCAGGGGAAGGTTACCCAATTGACAGATCAGGTTAATCGTAACTGGGACAAGCTGTCACTTGTTCAAGGCTTAACGGATAAGATTCGTACCGCAGATGAGCTGGGTGCTCGTTATGTGATGAGCAACACAGATGATGAGCGGAATTCATATCTGGCGCAGTATGAAGAAATGCTCCCATTGATTGAAAATGCTATTACAGAGCTGGAGAATGCCCGGTTAAGTGAAGCTGAGTTAAAGGGTGTAACTGAGCTGAAGAGCAAATGGAATGATTATTTGATCGTTCTGAAGGAAGCTTTTGCCTTAGCTAAGGAAGGAAATTTCCCGGAAGCACAGAAGAAATTCACGGACCTGTCATTAGACGCTATGATTGAATCTCAGATTGTGTTTCAGAACATGCTCATGGAGGAAATAGAGAATGGACAAAGCCTGGCAAATTCGCATCGTAATAACGCTTTGATTACTAGCTTTGGTGTGACCGGATTGTCGGTAGTGCTCGCGGTGGTCCTTGCGCTGCTAATTTCTGGACGGATTATTAAACCGCTTCGTGATGTGAACACTCAGTTGAAGGAAATTGCAGATGGGGATGCCGATCTTACGCGCAAGTTAAGTGTTCGTTCTAAAGATGAGATTGGTGAACTGGCGTTTAACTTTAATAAAATGACAGATAATCTGGGCACGATGATTGAACAGGTGAAGTTATCAGCAAATAGTCTCGCGAGTTCCTCTACAAAGCTTAGGTCAGATAGTGGAGTGACGGCAGGCGCCACAGAACGAATATCGGATATTATGGGTGAAGTCGCTTCTGGAACAGCCAGACAGATGAATGATTTGCAGACCAATACAATTACAATCTCAGAAATATCACTAGGAATCGGTCAAATTGCTGCCAGTGTCCAGGACATCTCGGAAGCCTCCCATCGCTCTGCGGCATTTGCCATTACAGGAGATGAATCCCTTCAGGCCGCTGGGCAGCAAATGGAATCGATTAATCACTCCATACAATCTTTATCACAGCAGGTCCAAGGTTTTGTGAATCGATCTCAGGAGATTGGCAGTATTGTAGGAGTCATAAAAGGAATCGCTTCGCAGACGAATATGCTGGCCCTAAATGCGACGATTGAGGCAGCTCGTGCTGGTGAGCAAGGTAGAGGTTTTGCTGTGGTTGCCGATCAGGTCCGTAAGCTGGCAGAGCAGTCCGCGGAATCCGCCAATCAAATTGCAGAAATGGCGACTGGGATCCAAAGTGAAGCAGATGATGCCATGAAGGTGATGATGAGCAGCATGCGTGAAGTAAAGGGAGGTACGGAGATTATCGAGGAAGCGGGACGTTCCTTCGGTGAGATTCGATTATCTATAGATTCACTTGCTGAACAGGTTCAGGAAGTATCTGGAGCCGTGGAGGAGATTACGGCGGCTGCGGATGAGATTGTAGAGTCAATTCGTAACGTTACGCAAATCTCGGAAACAACCGCTGCGAGTACTCAGCATGTGTCAGCAGCCTCACAAGAGCAAATGGCTTCGGTCGAACAAATTGCATCCTCTGCAAGTGAATTAAGTACAATGGCGCATGGACTGCAAGGGTTGGTAGCTAGATTTAATGTATAACATGAAGCGTCGGAGAGTTAAGGGGCAATATAGTCCCCTTGGCCTCTCCGGGGCTTTTTTTGTTGAACGTAATATCCCACATACAAAGCATAGAAATCGCCATCGACGGCCATCTACCTATAACTTATATTATTAGCGTTATTAGTTAGCTTGTATCCGTAATCCATCATTTCAAATGTAGGAGGCGAATGTCTATAAAACTACTGTTTTGAAAGCGCATCCTTTCTGCTGTGTAGCTCCACAAAATTTTGGAAGGTGGTTATTCAATGATAGCAGCTTCTAAAAGATTTACCGGGAAGACGGCAGTACTTTATTGTTTGATTGTTATATTATTTGTAGGTCAGTTAGGATTATATCCCTCGGTGAGTTTAGCCGCGGGGAATTTAGCCCAAGGGAAGACTATTACTTCAAGCTCCTTCGGTGATGTATACGTAGCAGCCAATGCTAATGACGGCAGCCAAGGAACGTATTGGGAGAGCGCAAGCGGTGTTTTTCCGCAATGGGTTAAAGTGGATTTAGGGGCAGCAAGCAGCGTGAATCAGGTTGTGCTAAAGCTGCCTACGAATTGGGAAACAAGAACTCAAACGTTAGCGGTGCAAGGGAGTACAGATGATGCAGCTTACAATAACTTAGTAGATTCCGCCAATTATACATTTAATCCAACGAGTGATTCCAATACAGTGACCATCAGCTTTACAGCTGCGAATGTCAGATATGTTAAACTGAATTTCACATCCAATACAGTCTGGCCAGCAGCACAGTTAGCGGAATTTGAGGTTCATGGTAATACAACTACAACTCCATCCTCAGGATATGAAGCGGAGAATGCCGCATTATCCGGTGGTGCCAAGGTTAACACGGATCATACAGGTTATACAGGTACAGGATTTATTGATGGTTACCTAAATCAAGGTGCTGCGACTACATTTAGCGTTAATGTGGCTTCTGCTGGTAACTATGATGCTACATTAAGATTTTCAAATGCATCAGGCAGTACAAAAACCATTAGTGTTTATGTGAATGGAACTAAAATTAAACAAACCTCACTTGCGAATCTGGCCAATTGGAATACTTGGTCAACAAAGATTGAGACGCTGGCTCTGAATGCTGGGGCTAACACGATTACTTATAAGTACGATGCAGGAGACACTGGAAATGTGAATCTAGATAATTTGAACGTCACTCCAGCTTCTGCGACAACACCTACGCCAACGCCGACGGCAACTCCGACACCAACAGCAACACCTACCCCAACTCCAACGGTAACACCGACAGTAACACCTACGCCAACACCGACAGTATCACCTACACCAACGCCAACGGTAACACCGACCCCGACACCAACAGTTACATCAACGCCTGGGGCGGGTTCCAATCTGGCTTTGAACAAAAGCATCAACGCTTCCTCTTCCGTCTTTACCTTTGTTCCTACAAATGCGAATGACGGTGATGTAACTACTTACTGGGAAGGAGCAGGAGGAAGTTATCCCAATACATTATCTGTAAACCTGGGTAGTAATGCCGATATTACATCCATTGTCCTCAAACTGAATCCATCATCGGCCTGGTCCACACGTACTCAGACTGTTCAAGTGCTTGGGCATACTCAGAATACAACAGCCTTTACTAGTCTTGTGCCAGCAACCGTGTATACTTTTAATCCGGCAACTGGCAATACGGTCACTATTCCGGTAACGGCCACGGCTAGTGAAGTACAGTTGAAGATTACCACCAATACTGGTTCAACCGCTGGACAAATCGCTGAATTCCAAGTGATGGGTGCACCAGCTGCTAATCCGGATTTGGCGATAACCGGTCTTACATGGTCACCTTCAGCTCCAGTAGAGACCAATGCCATTACTTTAAATGCAACGGTAAAAAACCTTGGAACGTTAGCTTCCATAGCGACTAATGTGAATTTCTACTTGGGCAGCACACTTGTAGGCACTAGCCCAGTGGGGGCATTAGCGGCTGGCGCATCTACGAACGTCACTTTAAATATGGGCGCAAAGGATGCTGCTACCTATACTTTAACTGCAAAGGTTGACGAGAATAATACGGTTATTGAATTGAACGAAGGCAATAACAGCTTCACTAGCCCAAATTCTCTTATTATAGCTCCCGTATCCAGTTCTGATCTAGTAGCTTCCCCTGTTAGCTGGACACCAAGCAATCCAGCAGGCGGCAATGTGGTCAGCTTCTCGGTGGCAATCAAGAATCAAGGGACAGCAGCATCCGCAGGGGGTGCGCATAACATAACCTTGAAGGTTCTGGATGCTACTACGAATGCTGTACTCCAAACCTTAACTGGAACCTATAACGGCGTGATTGGCAGTGGAGTAACAGCGCCTCCTGTTAGTCTTGGCACTTGGACAGCAGCTAATGGCAAATATACTGTGAAGACGGAAATTGCCGTAGACACTAATGAGCTGCCAGTTAAACAGGCCAATAATATTCAAACACAGTCTCTTTTTGTAGGTCGTGGAGCCAATATGCCTTACGACATGTATGAGGCTGAGGAGGGTGTGATTGGTGGCGGGGCTGTGAAGCTTACTGCTAATCGGACCATTGGAGATCTTGCGGGTGAGGCTTCAGGCAGAAGAGCAGTCACACTGAATACTACAGGCAGTTATGTAGAATTCACTACTAAGGCTGACACTAATACACTGGTCACCCGCTTCTCCATTCCAGATTCGGCGAGTGGAGACGGTACGAATGCTACACTGAACATCTATGTGAACGGAGTTTATACCAAGGCGATTAATCTGACCTCTAAATATGCATGGCTGTACGGTTCAGAGATAAGTCCCGGCAATTCACCAAGCGCGGGTTCTCCGCGGCATATTTATGATGAAGCTAACATTATGTTCGACAGCACGATTCCGAAAGGTAGTACGATTCGACTGCAAAAGGATGTGGCAAATACCTCGCAGTATGCCATTGATTTCATCAGTCTGGAGCAGGTATCACCGATTACCAATCCAGATCCGGCCAAATATACGGTCCCAGCCGGCTTTACACATCAGGATGTGCAAAATGCGCTAGATAAAGTACGCATGGATACGACCGGAAATCTCGTAGGTGTGTATTTACCAGCCGGTAACTATCAGACCTCCAGTAAATTTCAGGTCTATGGAAAAGCAGTGAAGATCATTGGTGCGGGCCCATGGTATACGAGATTTTACGCTCCAACGAATCAGGAGAATACGGATATCGGTTTCCGGGCAAGCGATACCGCTAACGGCTCTACTTTTGCGAATTTTGCTTACTTTGGGAACTACACATCACGTATTGATGGCCCGGGTAAAGTATTTGATTTCTCCAATGTGGCAAATATTACGATCGATAACATCTGGACCGAACATCAGGTGTGTATGTATTGGGGAGCTAATACGGATTACATGGTGATCAAAAACTCCCGTATCCGCAACACCTTCGCTGACGGCATCAATATGACGAATGGCAGCACGAATAATCTCGTGTCCAATATTGAGGCACGGGCAACAGGGGATGATAGCTTTGCATTGTTTTCGGCTATTGATTCCGGTGGTGCAGATATGAAGGATAATATTTATGAGAATCTCACTTCAATCTTGACCTGGCGGGCAGCAGGTGTAGCCGTCTATGGCGGATATGCCAATACCTTCCGCAACATTTATATTGCTGACACGCTTTGCTATTCTGGAATTACGATCAGCTCACTTGACTTCGGGTATCCAATGAACGGCTTTGGCGCTTCACCGACAACGAATTTTGAGAATATTTCCATTGTTCGTGCAGGTGGACATTTCTGGGGGGCACAGACCTTCCCGGCAATCTGGGTATTCTCAGCCTCTAAGGTATTCCAAGGCATTCGTGTCAGTGATGTGGATATCATTGATCCAACCTATCATGGCATCATGTTCCAGACCAACTATGTCGGCTCCACGCCGCAATTCCCAGTGACAGATACCCTCTTCACGAATGTCACAATTTCCGGTGCGCAAAAGAGTGGAGATGCTTTTGACAGCAAATCCGGAGTGGGTATCTGGGTAAATGAAGCGGCTGAGGCTGGGCAAGGTCCTGCCAGAGGGTCAGCCACCTTTAACAATCTGAAGATTACCAACACGGTAACGAATATTAAAAATAATACGTCTACTTTTACGATTAACGTTAATCCTTAAAAATAAATGCTGCCAGTACTGAACAGCCGTCTCCCGCTTTCGTGGGGGGCGGTTGTTTTCAGGTTGCAGAAAGTAAGGTTCTGAATCGACAGGAGGTGCTGCTCACGTTACAATAATGGAAGGTACAGAAATGAAGGAGGCTCTAAAATGACATCCTTAGTGGTTAACAATATAACAGAGCTGATTGGGAATACACCGGTTGTAAGATTAAATCGGCTGACTAGCCCCCAAGATGCAGAACTATACGTGAAGCTGGAGCTTTTTAATCCAAGTGGCAGTGTAAAAGACCGGGCAGCTTATAATCTAATCCTGCAAGCCGAGCTAGCAGGTTTGCTGAAGCCGGGCGGAACGATTATTGAGCCGACTAGTGGAAATACAGGGATAGGCTTAGCGATGAATGCCGCGGCAAAAGGGTATAAAGCGATTCTTGTCATGCCTGATAATATGACCAAGGAACGAATCAATATTCTAAAGGCTTATGGTGCGGATGTTGTGCTGACGCCCGCAGCAGAACGGATGCCGGGAGCTATAGCAAAAGCGATTGAGCTGGGAAAAGAAGTGGAGAACAGTTTTATTCCACAGCAATTCGAGAACAAAGCCAACCCGGATATTCACCGGACAACGACCGCTCTGGAAATCCTGGAGCAAATGGAAGGTAAGCTGGATGTGTTTGTTGCTTCATCAGGAACTGGGGGCACGATAACTGGAACCGGTGAGGTTTTGCGTGAGCATCTACCTGATATCCGGGTTCTTGTGGTTGAGCCGCAAGGCTCGCCCGTATTATCTGGAGGAAAGCCAGGACCACATAAGCTGGTAGGAACGAGTCCGGGCTTTGTGCCCTCCATTTTGAATACGCAGGTCTACGATGACATCGTTCAGGTCGCGGATGAGGCTGCCTTGGAGACGGTAAGAACGCTGGCTGCAAAAGAAGGAATTCTGCTGGGTCCATCCGGTGGTGCCACTGTATGGGCGGCGTTGCAGGAAGCGCGTCGTCTTGGGGCTGGCAAACGCGTGCTTTGCATTGCACCTGACACAGGGGAACGATATCTTAGTATGGGAATATTTTAGTTTCGTCTGGAGGAATGGGAATGAATAAGCTCAGTGTGAGTTTCCTTATTGTTCTACTGCTGGCGGGCTGCTCAGGCTCTAACAATCCAAACCCTTCTCCAAGTGCAGAGCCAACACCAACGGCAAGTATGCAGCAGCCAGCAGCTTATCTGGAAGCTGGAAAGCTGAAGGCGAATTTTGGTTTTGCAGATGAGTCTGGCAAGAGCATCTTAGTCACCGGGCAGGAAAAAGGGCTGGATGCGCAAATGCAACAATTGAATGAGGCAATCGGCGATCATGGACAAGTGCTAAAAGTGAAATTGAATAAATGGCAGGAGGGTACGGAGAACAGTAATGGCCGGGAGATGGCTCACAATTTTGTGAATCTGCCAGGGTATCTTTATACGGTTGAAGCGGGGAATGCGACCCCTGATGAGACCTATTACCTGACGGATCAGGCAGAGTTTAATGCGAATGCGCTAATCTCTGTTAAGCCTACGGAGGTTAAGCAAGCCTCGCTAAATGTTGCAGAAAGTGTGCGGCAGAATATTGTTTCTGCGAAAAATCGTGAAGTAGAGCACATTTGGAAACTTGCTGACCTGTCTGGTGATCGGCAGCTGTATCTCGTTCAATTCATTAGGCAGGATCAGGAGATGTTATTTAGTCTCGTGCTGGAAGATAAGGCCGGGCTTACCTTTATGGATTATCCGGCTGTCATTCAAGGCGATGAATTTTCCGTCTGGAGAGTGGATGATGGCGGGGAAGTGATACCTGAGATGTTCTCTATTCTTTTTGCGGCGGAAACTGCTGAAGGTCCATTACTCGGTATGGAGTGGTGGGGAGCGGAAGGCGTAAACACATTTTTCCTGAAAAAAGAGGGAAATGTTTTTAAAGAAATGGACATTCAATACGGACGCTACACATCACCACTATAACTGGGATGCAGATACATCGAAGGATGTATCTTTTTTTTTGCTACAATATAAGAAAGTATAAATTTTCACTATATATTGCTTATAATATTATGAAGGATAGCATTATTTTTTTAAAATACTTAAATTTGTAACAATAAGAACTTTAAATAGCCCGATCGAGTCATGTAGCAGAATTGTGACGGTGATATTGTTAATCATAAGATGTACGGGAGGGGACAGCAACGTATAACCGAATCAAGTATATGATCCTGTTACTGCCAACGCTAATGGTAGGGATCTGGGAGGTCGTGCGCCATCAGTTTCTAATGCCTTATATCTCGATGGATCTGGGGAATTATTTGACACCTGTCCTCGTATTTTTGTTCACTCTTGTATTGCTCGTCCCTTTGTTTTCGCTGATGGAGCGGAATCAGCGGGAGCTGGAGCAGGAACGTGCGCTCAAAGAGGCAATGAAAGCCCGGGAAGGGCTAGCTAAGGAACTGCATGATGGAATGGCGCAATCTTTATTTCTTTTATCTGTCAAAATAGATCGTTTGGAAGCAAGCCGCAGGAATGGGGAAGTCAGCGAAGAAAATGTGGATCAGATCAAAAAGACCGTCCACGAGGTGAACCGTTATGTTCGACAGGCGATCGCCAATCTGAAGGTACCAGTGTCTGAGCAGCACTCTTTTTCATTGGAACAGTCGGTTAAAGATCAGCTTGCTCAAATGGCTAACGAGATTATGATTGAGGTTTCCTTGGATTGGAGTCTACAGGATGAAGCCCTCTCTCCTTCGGAAAAAGCAGAGCTGCTATCTTGTATCCGAGAGGCTATTATTAATGTGCGTAAGCATACAAGAGCGGCGAAGGTTTCTATCACAGGTGCAGGCACTGAGAAAAACTGGAGCGTGGCGATTGTCGACAATGGCGAAGGATTTCAGCATGATCCCTTTGAGGTGAACGGAAGTTACGGCCTTCAGATCATGAAGGAACGTGTCGAAGGAATGGGATGGAAGCTTCAGGTGAGCTCCGGCAATACGGGGACAAATGTGGAAATTACGAAAGGAGGGGGAAGTTTATGAGCCGGTACCGGGTTTTGGTTGTGGATGATCATGCGCATGCGCGTGAGGCGATGTGTGAGATTTTGTCCATGGATGATAGTTTTGAGGTCATTGGTGTAGTGGAGAGTGGTCCTGAGGCGATCGCGTTCACGGCCCAGTGGATGCCTGATCTTATTCTTATCGACATTCAGATGCCGGAGATGGACGGGCTGGAGACTACTCGCCGGATCAAGCAGGAATATCCCTATGTCAAAATCGTTATCGTTACGGTATCGGACGAAATTTCCCACCTCCTCGAAGCATTGAAGCAAGGCGCACAAGGGTACTTACTCAAGAATCTGGCACCTTCCACCTGGATTGAATATTTGCAAGCCATTGTGAATGAAGAAGCACCGCTAAGCCGGGAGCTGGCTTTTCAAATCTTGAAAGAATTTACCGTTCCTTCAGTAACGGACGAAGGAGAGTCATTGACGGCAAGGGAGAAGGAGATTTTAAGCTGTGTGTCTTCCGGATCGACGAATAAAGAGATTGCCATAAGCCTGTCGATTTCGGAGCATACCGTAAAAAACCATCTGAAAAACATCCTTCAGAAGCTTCAACTCCAAAATCGTACGCAGCTAACGCGTTATGCTCTGGAGCAGGGGCTTGCTTCACGTAAACGTGATTTTCCGCGGTAAATATGAGGATAGAGATGAAAGTGAAAAATGATAAAATTACTTAAAGAAAGAGGCACTCTAACTATGAACAGATTATCTCGCAAAATAATGACACTCTTCGCACCAGCCGCTGCAACACTTCTGTTGTTCGCAGCCGTGGCTAGCGCGCACGTAACCGTAGCACCAGCACAATCCAGTACCGGAGCATGGGAGACTTACACACTTAAAGTTCCTTCAGAAAAAGATGTGGCGACTGTACAAGTCGATCTACGAATCCCGGCGGGTGCCGAGTTCAAGCAATATGAGGCTACACCGGGCTGGGATGTTACCATTGAGGGGAACAAAGTTAGCTGGATAGCTAATGGAGAAGGAATTAAAGCAGGGCAATTCCAACGTTTCTATTTCACAGCAAAGAATCCTGATACTGCAGGCGACATTGCTTGGGATGCTTATCAGCATTATACCGATGGCAGCTTGGTGCAGTGGTCTGGTGAGGCAGGAACAGAAAGTCCGCATTCTATTACTTCGATTGTGCAAGCCTCCGGTGGGGATGAACATTCTCATGGTTCCAGTGACAATGGCATGAGCATGGAAGAACATAATGCCATCATGGAAAGCGAGAACAACTCCACCAGTGTCAACCCAATGGTCTATATCGCATTAGGGATCTCTTTACTAGCCTTTTTAATAGCAACCATAAGTATATTGCGCGGGCGAAAAGAGTAAGCGGGAACTAGTTGTGATACAAGAATATAGTGTTCATGCAAGAAGCCTCCGTCGTTTATTGGCGGAGGCTTCTTGCATGAATTAATTGGTGATGAGGATACTTTTTACTTATCTACAGCCGTTTGCGTTTGTAAAAGGTTACGAAAGCAGCGGTTAGTATTAGGAGAAGGATGGCGACGCCAGTTGTGATGGCTTCACTCGTGCTGCCTTTTTGCTGCATAGTACCAGCACCACCAAAGTCGCCACCGCCCATACCACCAGGCATACCGCCACCAAAGCCACCGCCGCCCATGCCGCCACCACCAGGACCATTTCCGCCGCCTTCAGGGAAAGCGGGTCCGCCCATAGCACCAGGCTCACCACCCGCGCCGCCGTCAAATCCACCTTGAGCAGCTTGGCCATTAGTGTTGGCCTGTCCCTCTTGAGCAGCTTGGCCGTTAGTGTTGGCCTGTCCACCCTGAGCAGTTTGCCCTGTTTGTGTAGTCTGCCCACCCGCAGCTGCTTGTGAGTTACTGCCAGGCCCCTCGCCGCCATTAGGGATAGCCGGTCCGCCCATGGCACCAGGTTCACCACCTGCACCGCCTTGGGCAGTCTGTCCACCCGTAGCCGCTTGCCCTTCGGTATTTGGTGCAGCTGCATTTGCGCCAGCATTACCAGTAGCGCCAACCGCACCTGTGGCCTGCCCAGCACCCGCAGCGCCTTGAGCTGCGCCATTTTTAGCGCCGCCACCAAAGCCACCGCCGCCCATGCCACCACCACTTCCTGATCCGTCACCGGAGGAAGGAATGGTACCGTCGAGTTGCTGCTGGATACTTGTGGCCATGTTCGACATGAAGGTCTCAACAGCCTTTATCCCATTTTCATACTGTTCGAAAGTGTAGAAGGCGGATGGATCCGCTTTGACATAGCTGGAAATCATCGTGTTCAGCTCATCCATCCGAGCCTGGAACGTATCGTCCGCTAGATAGCCAGTAATCATCTCACTAACAATCTCATGATATTTCGTTTTGTATTCATCATTAGCGAGCAGTTTCGCAATCAGTGGTCGTTCTGCCAACGCACCTTGGGTAGGCTCGTCAATTAACACATCTGCGCTTCCCATGCCGCCAAAAGCCATATTGTAATCCCACGGCAGAATCGAGAAGACCCCATCGTCTTCATATAAGTAATAATTCTGCTTATTTCCACCTAAATAACTGTCCATATTACCCGTGACCGCATTTAGAGCGATATACTTCAGCGATTCCTCTACGTCGATGTATTTTTCATAATCGGTGCCGTTGTTTAGCTCATTCAGCATGTCGACAAGAATATCATCGTTGGACTTATCGGATTTCATTTCTAGTCCAGTATAGAGGGATGGATCATCGCCCAGCCAAGTCAAATCACTGCCCTGACCGGTCATTACACCTTTATAAAGTGCACCATAAGTGTTGCCGAAATTGCGTTCCAGATAAGCATCACTGATCTGTTCTACTGCAAGATAGAAACCCTTCAGTTCATCATTTACATACACATTGACGAAGGAATATTTCGGCGTCGGGAGACCGACACTTTCAGCGAGCTCATAGGTCAGAAATTCACGCATATAAGAAGCATCGCTGTAATTATTATTCAGGTTGATCTTAGTAATGCCGAATAAATTCTGATTAACATACTCATCAAAAGAAATTTTGAAGCTGTAGCGGTCAGAGTCTGTCATCTGTACTACGCTTCTGAGACTGAGATTTCCTTTGGTCCGTACAGCTACATTATCGTATTTCATACCGTTGTACTCGACGGAAGCCATTTTATATTCTTCAGCACTGGCATTATCCAGCATATCCTGAAAATCGTCCGGGTCCAAGGTGATTTTGACATCCACGACCTTATCTTTTGGAAAGACCTGCTCGTCTAGCTTTTTCTCATCGCTCGAAATGACCTTGTCCTGAGCATCAGACGTTGGATTATTTATTGCAGACGGACTTGCATTCTGACACCCGGCTACGGCGATGACCAGCAGCAGGCAGCAAAAACTCAGCAGGATTGACTTACCTCTGGTTTTCATCTGGGGCACCGCCTTTCATCTCGTTGTAATTAAGATACATAGTCACCGCTATAGCTGATCAAGAGTGCATTTTTGACCCCTTTTAGGTCTGAGACTGTGTTGACAAAGCCGCCTACTTTATCATCCAGACGAAGCTCCAGCGTCAATTCAATATTGTTTGCGGAGACTGTTTTTTGCTTCACATTGTAGCGTTTTACGGATTTGGTGATATGGCTGTGTACTTCACGTTCACTTTCATCACTGTCGCAGTTAATGACCAGTAAGTATGGCGTTTCGATAGAAGAGTGTTTGATGAACAGGAACAAAATGAGGCCGATAATGATCGAACCGATAATAGCCAAGGTGAAAAATCCTGCTCCAGTTACAATCCCTGCTACAGCTGCCCAGAACAAGAAGATCAGATCAGTTGGATCTTTGATTGGTGTTCTGAAACGTACGATGGACAATGCGCCGACCATACCGAGGGACAGCACAAGGTTAGAGTTAATCGCGATAATGACAGTAGCTGTAATCATGGTCATGCCCATGAGTGAGACGTTAAAGCTTTTGGAATATAAAACGCCGCTAAAGACACGTTTGTAGAGCAGGTAAATGAAGTATCCGATCAGAAAAGCTACGCCCAAGGTAATCAGCATCTTGGAGATACTAATATCAGATACAAAATTGTCGATCACCGAGTTTTTAATAATGTCTGAAAAATTATTTGTAGTATCTGTAGTCGTTGTTGTAGCTGCTAGCGGTGCTAGTGATGCATTCATAATCAATAATCCTCCCAAGTGTTAGTTTTTAAGAATTTGCGGCAGATCACGTATTTCGAAGCGGACTGCCTATTCAGTCCCTCCAGCTGCAACGCGATTTTAATGTACTCCGGAATATACTCATCGAATTTCACTTCGAAAATTATGAAGTTCTCATCAATCGCCCGAATCGGATGCAAATCCTTATCGAAAATATCCGTAGAGTGCAGGCCCGTACGTAGTTCTTTATCGAACGTTATTCGCACATTTCCGTTGTGGCAAACATAAGGCTCGCGAACATAATCCACGATGACCTTGGGTCGCAGCAGGTTATGGCGCATCTGATCGTATAACTCCATGAACAGCGGACTGTCCGGGACGTTCAGCACTTCGTAGTTGCCCGCCATAATCTCGTCGTACATTTGCCGGGTTAGTGGTTCTTTGATTTTGGCGATATAATCGTCCATTTTAATTTTTTTCTCAAAGTGAATGATGTTGTCTTGAATGTTGTAAATGCGAATCCGGTATTTGGCCCGCTCTCGGAGACCGCCGAGCTTGTCTGCAAGTGCCGTGTTGTTGATATCGTCAAAATACAAACTCCGAATGTGGTATTCTCCACTCTCATTAGCGTGTTGATCTTTATCAATCAAGCTTTGCAATCGCTGGCGCAATATAAGGTATTGATGATAGTTAATGAAAAATTTAAGTTCATGCCGGAATTGAAGCTTCTTATTCATTTTCACACCTCGTTTCTCTCTCTATCTCTGGCTAACCTTCCTGCTTGACTAATTCTAGGAGACAGACCTTATGCTTAACTTAAAATAGACTGAATGTTTGCTGAATGTTTTACACTGCGTTAACAAAAGTCTGTATAAAGATTCGTGTGCAAATTTGACTTCTGACTTTGCAGGGGGCTATCTTATTTAGAAGGCTAGAGAGAAATTTTCATAAGGAGGTACCGTGATGAGAGACTATAAATTTGCCATAATCCTAGGAGTGCTTGTGATTGTGGTTATTTTAGTGGCTTATGGGTTGGAACGATCGAAAAGCGGAAGTAATGCAAATTCACCAGCACCGTATGATCTCGTGACTACCTTTAAGGGAGATGCGAGCACAAGCCGCGCGTTTACTTGGTATACAAGTGATTCGAGTGCAGCAGGCATTCTGGAGATTGTAAAGGGACAAGTGTCCTCTTTTGCAAATACGGATGTACAAAGGGTAAATGCGAAAAGTAGTTCCATCAAAACAGACAATGGCACCAAAGGTGTTCATAAAGTGGAAGCTACGGGTCTTGAACCCGGGACGTTATATACTTATAGAGTGGGTAGTGGCGTTGAAGGAGAATGGAGTCCGGCAGCGGAATTTACAACGGAAGAAGATGGACTGGACAGTGTGTCTTTTATCAACGTAACGGATTCTCAAGGGGAAACGGCAGAGGATTTTAAGCTGTGGGGAAATACGCTGAACAAGGCTTTTCAGACATTTCCTGAAGCTGAATTTATTGTGCATAACGGCGATTTGACGGAGAATCCAGAGGATTCGGCAGGCTGGGATGATTTTTTTGGCAATGTGCAGGGCTGGATTTCGGGGATTCCGTTAATGCCGGTAACAGGCAATCATGATGAGGTGGATGAGGATGCAACATATTATACTTCACACTTCAACCTGCCGGATAATGGGGCAAAGGGTTCAATTGCAGGCACCTCGTATTCCTTCGATTATGGACCTGTGCATGTAACGGTACTGAATACAGAGAGCAATCTAAAAAAGCAAACGGAGTGGCTAAAGGAAGATCTGAAGAACACAGACAAGAAGTGGAAAATCGTTGCGATGCACCGTCCGGCTTACGGGGGGAACTCCTATAAGAAAGTTGAAGATTGGACGGATATTTTTGATACGTATGAGGTTGATTTAGTGCTGCAGGGTCATAATCATGAATACTCCAGATCCTACCCGTTACGTGGCGGGAAAATAGTTTCAGAAGGTGAGATTTCCAAAGGTGCTAAACGAGGGACAGTCTATGTGGTGACCAACGCTTCTGGAGGGAAATTTAACGAGAAAAAAGAAGATCAGTTCTATCATGCGGTGCATTTTCAGAACAATAAGCAAATGTTTGCGGGCATTAACGTTACCGGGGATACATTAACCTATCAGGCCTATGATGTGGATGGAAAGCTGCTGGATGAGTTTGTGTTGACACATTGAGCTAAGGGAATTGGATAATATTATTTAAATACCTTCTCTGCTGTAAAGGCGGGGGAGGTGTTTTTTTGATTTGTATTAAAACACTAAATTCAGCGCAACAACTGTGCATTTTAAGCCGTTTTTTCACATGTCTACCTTTTCCGTCATATAAGCTGTTAACTTTATAATGATAAAATAGATTTAGTTATATTTGGATTTCATTTGAAGTGAAGGGGAAGTAATATGTTTATCAGAAAAATGGTTTTTATCGGTATCATTTGTATGTTAGGTTTGACAGGTTGTGCAACGAACACTAAATCAGGTGCTGAAGGAGAGGGAGATAAGCGTGCAGAGGAGCTGCTCAGCATGTCTCGGAGTGAACTGGCTAAGCAGGAGAGCTATACTATAGAAATGGAGAAACAAGAAGAAACATCCAGCAAATCGGAAAAAAGTGAAGATAAACATTGGTCGAGCGCTGTTTCATTTCATGTCGACTATGTTAGAAATCCTTATACCGTATATCTAAAATCGGAGACTGCGGAAGGAAAGGAACGAGAAGAATACATATCGGATACTGAATATCATACAAAGGTAATGGATGATTTATTTATTAAGCAGGACGATTATATTCCAGCGAAAGAAAAACAAATCGCACAAAGATTTATTGACCCGTATGATTATATAGACATGTACCGGATAGATTCTCAGGGGATCGTTGTTTCTGAGGAGGAACAAGAATACATACTTTCGATAGAGATATCGTCTCATGATGCGAGTAAGGAAACGATGAAATTGATGAAGCAGAATTTGACAGACAAGATTAAACTAAGATATACGCTGGATAAAACTACACTTTTGCCGCATAAAGTGGAGGCAGAAATATTCACTTCATTGAAATCAGAAAACTTAAATTCAGAATCAGTGCTCACGTTGCAAACAACTATCAGCAATTTTAATGGTATAAAAGAGATTGTTATGCCTGTAGATACTAGTGAAGAATAGTTATATCAGAAGCCTCTGGGATTTATTCCGGAGGTTTTCTTTATCAGCAGAATTATTTTTAATCAAAATTTAGTGAAATTGTATCCTGAAGTGTGAAAATGGTACGATTTTTAGAGACAATCTTCTGCAAAATATAACCATTTTCTCTCGATAATGAAAAACCTTACCATTATAATGAAAGCGTTATCAGAAAATGGAGTCTAAGTTCTGAAGGTATGGATTAAGGGGGAGGGAGGAGCAGGGATATAGAGTAAGAAGAAGGCATAAACAAACCAATTATATCGTAGGAGGCGTAAAACGTGATTCGTAACCGTATCCGGAAAACAGGACTTTTGGTCCTGCTTGGCGCGATGGTAGGCTCTTTATTCTCTGCATTCCCAGCTACTACCCATGCTGCCTCAAGTGAACCTTACACCTGGAAAAGCGTTGTAACCGGAGCTGGCGGGGGCTTTGTACCCGGAATTATTTTTAATCAAACTGAACCGAATCTGATTTATGCCAGAACAGATATTGGCGGGGCCTATCGCTGGAATCAAGCTACATCTAGCTGGACATCAATTAGTGACTCGGTAGGCTGGGTGGATTGGAACAAGAATGGTGTTGATGCTCTGGCTACAGACCCAATTGATCCTAATAAAGTCTACATGGCAACGGGTACGTATACTAATCATTGGGATAATAATGGCCAGATTATGCGCTCTAATGACCGGGGGAACACCTGGCAAACTACTCCACTGCCTTTTAAAGTAGGTGGCAATATGCCTGGCCGTTCCGCTGGTGAACGTCTAGTCATCGACCCCAATAAGAACAACATTCTCTATTTTGGAGCTAGAAGTGGTAATGGTCTCTGGAAGAGTATTGATTCGGGTGTAACTTGGTCAAAGGTAACCTCTTTTCCAAACGTAGGAACGTATATTCAGAATCCGACACTTGATTATGGGAATGATCTTGTCGGATTGTCTTGGATCACTTTCGATAAGAGCACAGGTACACTTGGCAACGCTACTCAAACGATATATGTCGGTGTGGCCGATATGGCTAGCAGCGTATATCGGAGTACAGATGGTGGAGTAACCTGGACAGCTCTGGCTGGACAACCTACGGGGTTCTTGCCACATCACGGCGAGCTGTCATCCACAGGTGATCTCTATATTACTTATAGTAATGGTGTAGGTCCCTATGATGGCAGTAAGGGTGAAGTTTGGAAATACAACAAAACTAGTGGGGCTTGGACCAATATCAGTCCTACGACCGGTGAAGATAACTGGTATGGCTTTGGTGGATTGGCGCTGGATGCTCAGCACCCTAACACATTGATGGTATCCAGCTTAAACGCTTGGTGGCCTGATGAAGTTATTTTCCGCAGTACCAATGGTGGGGCTACTTGGAGTCGCATTTGGGATTGGGGCAATTATCCAGAACGGACTTATAAGTTCAGCATGGACATCACCGCTGCTCCATGGCTCGATCATGGAACTACTTCAACATCCCTGGATCCTTCACCGAAGCTAGGCTGGATGATGGGTGATTTGGAAATTGATCCATTTAACTCGAATCGAATGATGTACGGCACTGGAGCAACAATTTATGGCTCGAACAATTTGACCTCATGGGATACCGGAGGCAAGGTAAATATCTCTGTCATGGCAAAAGGTGTGGAGGAAACTGCAGTGCTGGGGCTAATTAGCCCGCCAACGGGAACCTCCCATTTGATCACTGCACTTGGTGACGTTTCCGGTTTCCGTCATGAGGATTTGTCGGTAGCGCCGACTAAATTCCAGACCAGTCCTTCATGGGCAACGACGATGAGTATTGACTATGCTGAACTGAGTCCGTCCTATATGGTGCGGGTAGGCAGTGCAGATAAAGAAAAAACGCCAAGTATGAAGTCCATTGGTATCTCTAACGATGGTGGAGTGAATTGGTACATGCCAAACTCCGAGCCTTCCAATGGAACCAAAACAACGGTGGGCCATGGACAAGTAGCTGTCTCTGCAAGTGGTAATTCCATTCTGTGGAGCACCTCAGATATCGGGGTGTATTATTCCAAAACCTCAGGCAATTCTTGGACAGCAAGTGCAGGATTACCGGCAGGCGCGAAGATAGCGTCTGATCGCGTGAATCCTAACAAATACTATGGATTTTATGCAGGAACCTTCTATGTAAGTGTGGATGGTGGAGCTACATTTACTGCCACCGCAGCTTCGGGCTTCCCGACCAATAATGTGGCTGGATTACAGCCGAATGAAGCCCAAATCAGTATGAAGGCAGTTCCAGGTATTGAAGGTGACATCTGGTTCGCCGGAGGGAATACGGTTGAGAATAAATATGGTCTATGGCACTCCACTAATTCAGGTGCGAGCTTCACGAAGTTAACGAATGTAGAAGAAGCTGATCTTATTGGATATGGGAAGGCTGCTCCGGGCCAAACTTATATGGCATTGTACACCGTAGCTAAGATTGATGGTGTACGGGGCGTATTCCGTTCCGATGATGTTGGCGCAACCTGGGTTCGTATTAATGACGATGCTCACCAATACGCTAAGATCAATATGGCGATTACTGGGGATCCAAGAATCTATGGACGTGTATATCTCGGTACGAATGGCCGAGGCACCTTGTATGCTGATCCTGTAACTCCACCAGCTACAGGCTCGACCATTACGCCAATAACTGCAAGCTTTGATAAGAAGACAGCGAATCAGGCAGACGTTGCAGTAACTATGACGTTGAACGGAAATACGCTGAGTGCGATCAAGAACGGAACGGCAACCCTCGTAGCAGGAACGGATTATACGGTAAGTGGATCAACAGTGACGATTAAAAAAGCGTATTTAGCGACGCAAGCGGTAGGAACGACAACGCTGACGTTCAGCTTTAGCGCTGGAGCTACACAATCCTTGGCGGTAGCGGTAACGGATACTACAACACCAGTATCCAACTCCACGATAACGCCAACAAGCGCGGGATTTGATAAGAAAACAGCGAATCAGGCGGACGTTGCAGTAACTATGACGTTGAACGGAAATACGCTGAGTGCGATCAAGAACGGAACGGCAACCCTCGTAGCAGGAACGGATTATACGGTAAGTGGATCAACAGTGACGATTAAAAAAGCGTATTTAGCGACGCAAGCGGTAGGAACGACAACGCTGACGTTCAGCTTTAGCGCTGGAGCTACACAATCCTTGGCGGTAGCGGTAACGGATACTACAACACCAGTATCCAACTCCACGATAACGCCAACAAGCGCGGGATTTGATAAGAAAACAGCGAATCAGGCGGACGTCGCAGTAACTATGACGTTGAACGGAAATACGCTGAGTGCGATCAAGAACGGAACGGCAACCCTCGTAGCAGGAACGGATTATACGGTAAGTGGATCAACAGTGACGATTAAAAAAGCGTATTTAGCGACGCAAGCGGTAGGAACGACAACGCTGACCTTTGAGTTTAGTGCCGGAGCGGCACAATCCTTGGTTGTCACCATCTCAGATACGTCAGTAGCTCCTACAGCAGCACTGAAAGTGCAGATGTATAACGGTACAGTGACTGCTTCCGGAAATACGCTAAATCCAAAGTTTAAGCTGGTGAACACAAGTACAAGTGCCGTTGCACTTTCTGATGTGAAATTAAGATATTATTACACAATTGACGGTGAGAAGGCACAAAGCTTCTTCTGCGATTGGTCACAGGCTGGAAGCGCGAATGTAACGGGCACGTTTGTGAAGCTGCCAACGGCTAAAGCGGATGCGGATTATTATCTGGAGCTTGGATTCTCGAGTGCAGCAGGTTCACTTGCTGCGGGTGCAAGCATCGATATCCAAGTGCGAGTAGCTAAAGAGGATTGGTCAAATTACACTCAAACCGGAGATTACTCCTTTAATGCGGTTGATACCAATTTTGTAGACTGGACAAAAGCGCCCGCCTACATCTCAGGTAATCTGATCTGGGGTAGTGAACCTAACTAAGAATCTTCACCAATAGTTATGCTGAAGAGGCTGTCCTAAAAGTAGAGAATTCTACTTTTGAGGCAGCTTCTTACTTTAACCCTTCGGCTATAGGTGGCATGTACGCTATGTGCTACGTTCTATAAGTCATGTGATATGTGATATGTCGGATGCATTTATGGTTCCTATAGTGTTGGCTATATAGTAATTAGGGAAAACCTCCCTGAAAATAGCCGATATTTGCTTTAAATCAACGAAATCAGGGAATTATTCCCTGAAAATCAGGCGAAGTCGTTAGTTTCCAGCAAATTAGCCAATAATTAGGGAGAAATTCCCCAATTATGCTATCAACGCTTCACTTCCTCCTGTACGGTACGCAAAAACCAGCTAATGATATTTAAAAGTAGTTCTGACATACCATTTGCTGTTTTGGCTGTTACAATGTTTGTCCGCTATCTATGGTAATGATCTGTCCAGTCATTGCTTCCTGTTCTAGCGCAGCGCAGACGAACTGGGCGATATTCTCGGCGGTTGAAATATGCTGAAGCAGCAGATTAGGGGCTAGTTTATGCATTTGTTCTTCTCGTCCAGACCACCATCTAGTAGCAACGGCTCCCGGTGCTACACAGTTAACTCTAATATGGGGAGCCAGCGCGTGTGCCAGCGATTTGGTAAGACCGTGGACAGCCGCTTTGGAGACGGCATAAGGAAGGGATGAGCCTAAGCCTGTCTGTCCAGCGATGCTGCCGAGATTGAGGATGGCTCCTGAATTTTTTTGGTTCATATACGGTGCGACCGCTCTGGCGCAGAAAAACATTCCTTTCACATTTACATCATATAACTCATCCCATACTTCCTCTGTTGCCTTTTCCAGATCTCCGAGAGCAATATGTTTAGTTATACTGGCGTTATTCACTAGCAGATCTATTGTCCCGAAATGCTGAATAATCGAATCGGCCATACTTCGCACTTCCTGATCTTTAGACACATTCGCTTGTATTGCTATAGCCTGCCCTCCTTGATTCAGAATCGTCTTTACGGTTTCATTGGCTTCATCCTCAGATCTAGAATAGTTCACTACGACGTGGGCTCCGCGTTTGGATAACTCCAAGCTTACAGCTTTGCCAATTCCAGTCCCTCCACCGGTTACTAATGCGACTTTATTGTTGAGATCCACCCTCAATCACTCCTTATGTTGGCGTATGTTGTTGTTATAAAGTATTCTATAGAGAAAAGTGGATTTCGTATAATTGAATATAATGAAGGTTTGGTTCAATTAATTTGAATTGAATAGGGGAGGGCACTAGGATGGATCTGAAAACAATAAAAACCTTTCAAACGATCGTAACTTCCGGAAGCTTTAATCGCGCAGCAGAAGAATTGAACTATGCCCAATCTACAGTTACGATGCAGATGCAAAGGCTTGAAACTGATCTGGGATGTCAATTGCTTGAGCGGGGGAAGCAAATCAGCTTAACAGAAGCAGGCAGATTGTTTTATGATGAGAGCTTACATATCGTTAAAGATATGGAACGACTAGAGAGCCGTTTGGCTGATTTAAAAATAGGGGAAGCTGGCAACGTGCGATTAGGGGTAACGGACCCGACGGCGAGCTATCGTTTGCCGCAGCTTTTAAGTAGGTTTATGGTGCAATTTCCTAAAGTGAAAGTCTCCGTGGATATTGCGGGAACCGCCGCACTTAGTGAACTACTCCTGCGTGGTGAAATTGATTTGGCAGTGTGTTCGGCACCAGAGCTCGGTAAGGAGCTGTATTTTGAACCCTTATTTGCGGAGGAATTCTTGTTACTTTTGCCAGAAGAGCATCCGCTAGCATCCAAGGAACGTATCACCCCAGAGGATCTACAGAGTCATCGCTTACTGATTACGGCAGCGAATTGTCCTTATCGTAAAAAATTAGAAAGTGTGCTGCAGGAATCAGGCGGGCCGCCACTAGATACAATGGAGATTGGGAGCATGACAGCGCTGAAATATTTTGTGGGAAGTGGTTTAGGCGTGGCACTTGTTCCTGAGATTGTGCTGAATCCAGCCCCAGCAGGAACTATAGTACGGAAGCTGGAGGGGAAGGTTATTGATATGACCTGTGGGATCCTATGTAAACTTTCAGATTATCCGCTTAAGCAAGCGAGCTCCAGATTGAATCATTTTTTAAAACAGGAACTAACCGTGACAAGGATATTTTGAATTTTAAACGAATTGTTAAGAAATAGAAAAAATAGAAAGGGCGGTGTTTGATGTTTTTTAGGAGGAAATTCAGTTTCTGGCTTTCGATTATAAGTATCATCATCTGTCTGAGTGACTATCTGGGGGTGGGGATCGCGAATATTATTCTTGTACGTTTGAACCCTATTATAGATACACTGATCTTTACAGAACCTTTTGAAAGCTTCATGGTTGATGTAAATAATCCGAGATGGGGAACCAATAGTGCGTTAATCAGCGTCAGATTCCCAACTTATATTATTCATTTTGGAACGTTTTTGATTTTGGGTATTCTAATGGATTACCTTATTCGTATATTAAAACAGAAGTAGAAGTGTAGATGAGCCTAGAAGAGGAAAGGTGAGCTGAGATGAGCGGAGCAAAGGGAAAACTAGATTTGGAGAGAATTGTTTTTATTGGCAGAACCTATGAGGAATATATACGTATGTTTGATTTGCTGGAATCAGATCTTATCGGCCAGAGCATTCTGGATTGTCCTGCGGGTGCTTGCTCTTTTACAGCAATAGCGAATCAGTTGGGTGGTGAAGTAACGGATGCTGATATTGCTTACTATTACTCTGAAGTTGAGCTGGCAGACAAAGGGGCTCAAGATATTGCGCATGCGATGTCCGGAATGGAAAAAGTACAGGATAATTTCGTTTGGAACTACTTTAAATCAATCGAGGGACTGACCGAAGCGAGGAACGCAGCGTTAACCGCCAGCACTAAGGATCGAAGACAAACCCCGCAGCGATATGTTCCTGTGATACTTCCGGATCTGCCATTTGCGGATGAAGCATTTGATCTGACATTATCTGCTCACTTTCTATTTATTTACAGCGATCGGCTGGACTATGAATTTCATCTGGAGACTGTTAAGGAACTCATGCGGGTAACGAGAGGCGAGCTTCGAATCTTTCCACTAGTCGACCTCTCTTGTAAAAGGTATAAGCATTTAGACCGCCTTATTGATGATTTGGTGAGGCAAGGATTTACTGCAGAGGAACTAGAGGTTCCTTATGAATTTCAAAAAGGTGCAAAGCAGATGTTGAAGATTAGAAGAGCAGAATTGTTCCTCTGAAATATAAAAAAACGAGGGTGCCTCAAGCCATGATGACTTTGGGAGCACCCTCGTTTTTTGTATAAATATCTATAAAGCTTACGCTACAGTTTCTTTCCGTTCTGCTACAAAACAAGCTATGCCTAATACCAGACCAAGGCCCACTAGAACCGCACCGACCCAAGGAAGCGAAGTGATCGCTAGATGAGAAATAACCCAACCGCCAATAAAGGCACCCGCTGCGTTACCGAGATTCCCGGCGGAGTGGCTGGTCGTTGAAGCAAGTGCAGGGGCTGCCTGAGCCAGACTCATAATCCGTATTTGCAGACCTGGCATGACCGCAAAGGACACCATACCCCAGAAAAATATTGTGATTACCGCAGCTATTGGGCTATGCATCGTGAAGGAAAAGATCGTTAGAATCATACTGACTGCAAAATAAAGTCCCACGATAGAAGGCATCAGCTTCCAATCCGCAAGCTTTCCGCCAACGATGTTCCCGATGGTCACCCCACAGCCGAATAAGACTAGAATCCAAGTCACACTATGTTCAGCAAAACCGGTCACTTCTTCAAGCAGTGGAGTAATATATGTGAACACGGTGAACAAGCTGGCGTTCCCTAATGCTCCGATCAATAAGAATAGCAGCAGCTTTGGATTAGCCAGCGCAGCAATCTGCTGGATAACACTCGCTGGTTTCTCTTGTTTAAGCTTTGGAATAAAAATGAGGATGCCGATCAGCGCGGCGACTCCCATGACAGCAATCGCTGCAAATGAGGCCCGCCAGCCCATACTTTGTCCAATAAATGTTCCTAGAGGAACTCCGACAATATTGGCTATCGTTAAACCTGCCATCATAATAGATACGGCTCCGGCCCGCTTATTGGGTTGTACAAGATTGGATGCAATGACTGCGCCAACCCCAAAAAAAGTACCATGAGTTAAAGCTGTAATTATACGAGCTACCATGAGAACGGTATAGTTTGGTGCAAACACAGAGATTCCGTTGCCCAGTATAAAAAGAATCATGAGAAGACATAACAGTTTCTTTTGCGGAATGCGCTGCGTGAGAATGGTCAGGATGGGTGCGCCAACGGCCACTCCAAGTGCGTACATTGTAATGAGTTGGCCAGCAGTCGAAATACTAACCTGTAAATCGTTGGCCACATTTGGTAAAATACCCATAATAACAAACTCAGTCATACCAATTGCAAAAGCGCCTACCGTAAGAGAGAGTATAGAGATGGGAAAGGGCTCTTTCCCTGCTCGTTCTTTGCGTGATTGTGCCTTGTTGAGGTTTGGAATTGCGTTCATGATGCCGATGTTCAACCTTTCTTCTGCCTGTAATGAAGCTCCACCTTGGTTAAGATGATAGATCCGACATGTAAGTATTGCTTTTCTATTATTTAGTTTTCTGAAAATATTTTCAAGATAAATATTTTTTCAGATAGTTTTCATTTTTATAGATCATTGAAGGGATGGTTATTTATGAATGATGAAGGCCAAGTCCAAGTGCTTGAATTGCCGGAAATGAAGCGAGAATTTAATAGCAGTTTGCAGAGTAATGATCGTGGATTGGTTATAGAAATCTATCAATTTGCGAACCCTTTCTGGCCCGATGAGACTGAATTGTTCCTTCCTTTGCGATGAGAAAAAATTATAAGCAGGCAGCTTTAATAGCGCTTCAGAACTTTGACCTGGATTGGACGCAGATTCGTTTTAACCAGCTATCGGATACCTGTACCTTTGTTATCGAAACTAATAAAGAGGGAACTTTTTTACTGCGCCTTCATTCGGGGAGATCTAAAGAGGAAATTAACTCCGAAATCGCGTGGCTGGAGCTTTTGAAGAGCAAAATTGATGTCCCCCTGCCAAAAGGTGTTCATGATCGCACGGGTGCTGTAACGTTCAGAGTGGAACAGGGAAATGGAGAAGGTGTTTATGCCTCTTTAATGCGCTGGGTTGAAGGGGAACGTGCGAATGAAAATCTTACCGAAGAACAAATTTACAAAGAAGGCGTTCTATTAGCCAAGCTACATAAGGCGGCACAGGAGCTGGAGTTACCCCCTGGCTTTAATCGTCCTGTTTGGGATGAACATAGCTTTCGAAAAGCAATGCTTCGTTTAAAGCTGCATTATCATTGTTTTCTTACGGATGATGAGTTTGTGCTGTATCAGTCGGCAGCTGAGAAATTATTCAACTGGTTAAGCAAGCAGCATAAAAATAAGAACAGAAGGTCTTATGGCGTTATTCATGGAGATTTACATCAAGGCAACATCATATTTAAAGAGGGTGAGCCTCGGCCGATTGATTTTGGGAGATGTGGTTGGGGGTATTATCTTTATGACGTAGCACATACCCTTCTTGGACTGTATCCATTGCAAAGAGAAGGGGTCATTAAGGGGTACGAAAGTATCGCCAAGCTTGATGGGGAGTGGGTTCAGACTTTAGAGAATTTTACGGTCATGGTTATGATCGAAAATTATTGCCATCACGCATCCGATCCGAGGGAAACCGAGGGTCTAAAAGCAGAACAGCCGTATGCGTTAGCGATCTTGAGAAATTATCTTAAGGGAGAACCCTTTCTTTTTAACAGGGTTGAGATTTAACGTATAGAAACAGGGTCTCTTTGGGGAATTTATATAAAGTTCCCTAAGGAGGCTATTGTGATGAAAAAAAGCTGGATTGCTCCCCTTCTTGTCGCAGTGATGCTCGTTCTGACGCCACAACCTTGCTCCGCAAATAGGTTAATTCAACCTCAGTCTGTAACACCTTCCAGGTCTGATTCGGGACTTCAACTGCCAGATCAAGATTCTCTCGAACTTAAGTTTCAAGACATGCTAATGTTATTTCTTTTACCCCATATTGAGAAAAAGATTGCAGATATTTATTCGCCGCTTTTGCGAGAATCGCCAATGGTTTATCCTTACTTTGTGGATGTGACTGAGGTGAAGCGGACCAATGGTTTCCGTGGGTTTGATTTCTTGATTACACTTAACGTATATCCTACAGTTGGTCCACATATTTCAGTTGGAGAAGATACCATGACTTTTAGGATCTCTCCTGGTCCTAAGGTGAAGCTTGAATCGTTCAAGCATCTAAAAGACCCCAAAAAGTCAGACTTCCCACCAAATTATCAGAACATCCTGAGATAGTGTAGTTTCAGTAAGGCGCGTGGGTGGAAGAGTAGATATTAATATGTGCCGAACGTTGAGTTATGAGGCGAGCTATTTTTACATGAGTAGGGAGTTCTGAGGTAATGGTGATGGGAGTTGTAGGGAAAGGAGTCTTTGGGAGAGGGTTTATGAGAGGGGATGAAGGTTGGGTTAGTGGCGTGATGAGGGTGAGTGAGAGGTGAGGAAGGTTGGGCTAGTGGCATGATGAGGTGAGTGAGAGGGTATGAAGGTTGGGTTAGTGGCATGATGAGGGTGAGTGAGAGGGGAGGAAGGTTGGGTTAGTGGCATGATGAGGGAGAGTGAGAGGGGAGGAAGATTTGGCTAGTGGCGGGATGAGGTGAGGGAGAGGGGAGGAAGATTGGGTTAGTGGCATGATGAGGGTGTTTGCGTGTGCGTCTATGCTTGTGTCCGCGAGCGGGCAAACGGGATAGTTGCAGTTTATACACTTATTTGCAGGAGATAAGAAGCTTAGTCACTTTTAGTTGCATTTGGTGCAGTTAAAAGAAGTCTTTTCACACTTATTTGTTAATATCGTTGAATTTAGTTGCAGAGAATACACTTATTTCGCTCGGGCAGCACAATGTATTGTTTATAGTTGTATAAAGTGCAATTAACTCATACATTCCCAAACGATTTTAAGCAAAATAAAAAATCCATGGGTTAACGTTGCAATACCCAACTCATACCCAACTCATGCCCACCGCACCGCACCGCACCGCACCGCACCGCACACTCCGATCTTTGGGGTGTTTTTTTGTGTTTAGAATTGTGGTGGATTAATGGCGATTATGGTATTATGAAATTAGTAGATATATTGATTTAAGTTACTAAATTCAAATATGGAGGTGTGAGGGATTGGGTGATCATAAATTCGAGGGCGAACAAAAGGGGAGCAGTATTAGCGGAGTTAAAGATAAAGTCACTAGCGATAGCTCAAGTAACAACGAGGATAAAGTCAAAGTAGGTGTAGCCACTAAAGACGGGCAGTTGGGGTTTCTTTTTACAAGGGGAGGTCTTCGGGAAGGTGCAGGTAGAAAAAGCACTGGTGTAACCAAAAAGGTATCTTTGACATTATCTGAGGACATTTGGCAGGAGATAGAGCAGGCTTGCGCGGATCAGAACACATCTCGCTCCCAAGTATTTCGGAACATCATTGAGGCGCATTTTGTAAAGGAATCTAAGGAGAGTTAGGTGAAGTCTTTGCTAATCCATGTATCAAAAGATTCACTTACTACCGCATTACAGGCAGCATTAAAAGCCATATCCGCGAATAGTTCCTCACGTGTTCTATCAGGAATACTTATTCAAGCGCAAACTCAGGGTTTGATATTAACAGCCAGCAATATAAGGATGACCATTGAATATAAGCTCCCTGTGAAAATGGATTCGGTGGTTGTGCACAACACAGGTGAGATCGTCGTTCCGGCGCGTTATTTTTATGAGATCATTCGTAAGCTTGATCCTGGACTAATTAGGCTGGAAATCGAAGAGTCATTGATTTTAAATATTCAATCAGGGAGCACTCAATTTCGTTTATGTGGAACGGATGTGGCAGAGTTTCCAAGAATCCAATACATAGACCATCCATACATTCAAAGGATAAGCATGAAGAACACTCTCCTGAAGCAAATATTTAAAAGAGTGGTTTTTGCGGTCTCTTCATCGGAAACCAGACCTGTGCTCACAGGAGTTTTGCTTCAAATAGATAAGCAAAATATTCGTGTAGTCGCCACTGATGGCATCCGCTTCGCCCAGCATGTTGTTGAAAGCGTAGAAGATTACGGAGCAATTCCTTTAGATGTTGTAATCCCGGGCAGCACCCTGGAGGATCT
This sequence comes from Paenibacillus sp. FSL R10-2778, assembly GCF_038593035.1. Lineage (NCBI taxonomy): Bacteria > Bacillati > Bacillota > Bacilli > Caryophanales > Paenibacillaceae > Paenibacillus > Paenibacillus sp. FSL R10-2778. The sequence goes on from NZ_CP151956.1 coordinate 2,678,665, forward strand.
TTTAAAAATATTAAACGATGATGCAGACAGCAGCACCGATTTAGAAATAGGCCCCAAGCAAATCAGATTTATTTCTAATGGATTGAGGGTTCAGTCTGCTCTTTTAGAAGGAACTTATCCCTCTGTCAATAATTTAATCCCAAAAGCGTACCTCTCCGAAGTGATTGTTAAGAAAGACCGTTTGTTACATGTGGTTGAACGTATTTCTATATTGGCTGGCGAGAGTGTTATGCTCAGCGTACTTCCTTCTAACACGTTAAGTTTAGTGTCCAAGACTGCAGAAATTGGGGATGTAAAAGAAGAGATTCCTTTAGAGTATCTGGAAGGTGATCATTTTCGAGTAGCCTTTAACGGAAAATATTTCAGGGACATCCTTCGGGCGATCGATAGTGAGACGCTTAGAATCAGGTTCGCGGGAAAAGAAAGGCCGCTGGTGATCCTGCCTGTGGACGCATCTTCGTCCACACTTTTTTTAATTACTCCTGTGAGGACGCATGATTGAGGATTTGTTAATGTACAGTATTTGAGTAGTTATGGGTGAATAGCTGCCTGAGTCCGAACAGTTGCTGAAAAGAACGCCACCTGCCAAATTTGATCCTAGACGTGCTGCCCATTGCTTAAACTAGCTGTCTTGTGCTCAACCTATCTACTCATTGCGGTATTAGCTATCTATAGCTCAACCTATCTACACCGTGCGGAATTAGCTACCTATGGCTCAACCTATCTACTCCGTGCACGAAATTAGTTACCTATTACTCAACCTAGCCGTCTACGTCCCAAACTTAGCCGCCTACATCTCGAAACCAACTACCTTTTGCTCGATTGAGATCGTAGCGGACCGTATTGCAGCTATTTCAGCATATGGGTTCATTTTGCGAAAGTTTCGGACTGTATAGCTCTTATTGCCCATGATTTGTGCAGAAAAGGAGTGCATCTGAGCGAATAGCTGCAACTGAGTCCGATAGTGTGGCAAAATGAGCGGAATTATGGAAATAAGAGCAACTGAGTCCGAATTAGCCAAAACCCATCTCAACTTCACAGCTTTCCCAGACGGGAATGAGGTATATTTGATCTGGGAGGGGATGGAATGCATAATGCAAAGACGGCCATATTTTATTTCTCAGGTACGGGCAATACGGAGATTATTGCTAAGCAATTTGCTGAAAGGCTGAGAAGTAAAGGGCAAGACGTAGATTTGTTTAGAGTGGAAGATATTTTTAAAGGCACTCGTTCTGTAGAATATGAAGCCTATGATCTTATAGGTATTGGTCATCCGGTTCTAGGCTTTGGCGCCTCCGGTTTTGTTGAACGTTTTGCAGAACAGCTGCCTGATTGTAATGGAACCCCGGCATTTGTATTCAAAACGGCATCCTCTCCACACTATATCAATAACGGTGCTTCGAATACGGTGCTTCGTTCTTTGCGTGGGAAGGGATATAATCCCTTTCACAATTCGATTTTGGCGATGCCATGTAATTTTTATATTAAATATGATGACAGGTTGAATAAGCAGTTGTATCAAGCTGCACAGCGTAAGGTGGAATTGTTTGCAGAGGAAATCGTAAAGCGGACACCGCGAAATCTGCCGATTCACCCTGTGTTGGAGCGGGTTCTGAGAACAGTATATTATTGTGAGGAACACCAAGGGGGAAAATACTTCGCCAAAGGATTGCGTACAACGGACGCTTGCACACTATGCTTAAAATGTGTCAGAAACTGTCCAACATCCAATATTAGTAGCGGCGTAGAAGGAATTGTTTTCAATCAAAATTGTTTATTATGTATGCGTTGTGTTTATTCTTGTCCTCAGAAGGCAATCCAAGCGACACGACTTAAGGCTAGCGTAGTAGATCCCTATACTGGAGGTCCGAAGCTTCATAAACTAATGAAGGATTCTGCGAATGATGGACGGTTTGTTACTCCCAAATCCAAGGGCTACTACAAGCATTTTATTAAGTATTTGGAGGAATGACATATGAATCTGTTTCGGATGGGATCGAAGCCACTGGGGATTGAGCGGATCACCACATTTTTGGAGGATAATTATGTGAGTATCGGCTACCCCGGAATAGGGGATCTGGAGAATCTAAGCACAGAGGAACTTCGTGATCGATTGATTGGCACATACCAATATAGTGAGTTGGAGCTTACGCAACATCTGCAAGCCCTTCAGCTATTTGTACATACGATGCAAGATGGAGATTATGTGCTGGTGGCCGATGGAGATTGGGTACATCTCGGGGACCTCGGAGATTATTTTTACAACGAGTTTACTGATAATGTTGACGAGGGTACATGCCATCGGCGTGGTGTGACGTGGTTGAAAAGTGTGCCGATTTCTGAACTAAACACAGGCGTGCGGGAGTTATTTAACCAAAGTGCACCGGTTGTACAATATAAGGGTCCCAAACCAAGTGCTCGCTTGGATCTGTGGATTACAGGTGTTTCTGCTAATGAACAAGAAATGAATAGTCCGCTGGAATTGGATGAGGAGACACTCTCTAAGGCGCTTAATATTTTGAAAGATGCTTTGATTTGTGATGACTCCGAACGACGGGAAAGAGCAGCGATAGCCATTTTACAATATGCGAAGTAGAGCCCCTCTTGTATATCGGGCGTACGGTTCATTATCTTCATGATGAGTTCCAATTAAAAAACGTTCCACCCGCTACTTGCCTCGGATGGAACGTTTTGCTGTATCTATAATCAGATGAATTCAACGAATTCGTTGACTGGCTTACGGTAGCCGCGGGGTCTGATTTTATGTTTTTTGTCTTTGCCGATCGTGATCAGCATAACAGGTACCATATGATCCGGCAGATTTAAGGTGGATTGGATAGCATCAGCATCGAAGCCGATCATCGGGCAGGTATCCCAGCCTTTATCTTTGGCGATCAGCATAAAGTGCATGGCAGAGAGAGAGGCATTACGTATTGCTTCATCTCTTTGAAAAGCATCCTTATCAATGTAAGCATTGTTAATCATCTCTATTTGCTCATCATATTCCTCTTGTGACATCGCTCCTAAAGCTTTAAGCCCGCCATAGATTTCTGGAGCCTGCTGATAAGCATGCTTATCTCCTAGCACTACAATAACTGCTGAAGCAGTATGGATTTTATATTGGCCGTAAGCTGCTTCGCGAATTTCTTCTTTTAAGCTCTCGTTAGATATCACTTTGTAATTTGTATGCTGTAGATTATAGGCCGATGGTGCCAATCTGGCATAAGAGAACATTTCCTCTAATTCATTCTGAGGGATGATAACCCCTTCCACAAAATTCATAGCGGATCTGCGTGACTGAATCAAGTCTGTAAAAGCGCTCATAAGTATTCCTCCGTTGTGTATGTATTCGGTTGTAAAATATCAATACCTGATATTTGTAAATGAACTAACTAAATGTTACTAACTCAAAATAACACAGCCTAAAAAATTCGTCAATGATAAAATTTATTGAAGTTAATCTTGAATACCCTGTTGTCAAAAAATAGGACATAAATTAGGATATTAGGATATGTAGAAACACAGTGGATGAAAGGGTGGATAAATTGATTAATAGTAGAGAACAATTGATGATAGATTTGCAAAGAATCGAAGAGAATGACTACGAGCTTAGAAGTGGAGAGGACATAAAGGATTATGTGAAGTTGATGCTTGAGCATATAGGAGATCCCGAGCCTGTACTGCGTGATGAATTGATTTATTCCACATTCTACAAATGGATTAATGAGAAACATTGGTTTAATGATGCGGAGCTTCGTGAACTGCTGTGGATACTTCTTGACGAGCAGCATCTTTTTTATCACATTGGGAATAAAGAAGATCTGACGGTGTATACAAGAACATTTTCTGTATTGGTTGTTGCTCTTATTCTCCAGCGGCATAGGGAAATGGCTATATTGGATAGCTCTGAATTTATAAAGGTGAAGCAGGGTTTGATTCGTTATTATGAGGAAGAACGGGACTTAAAAGGTTATATGGAAAAAGAAGGCTGGGCACACGCAGCAGCCCATGGCGCAGACGCCTTGGATGAGCTGGTTTTATGCTCGGAGAGTGATGCCGAGGTGCGGGAAGAGGTTCTGACAGTTATTCAAAAGATGCTTTATAACGATCAATACATATTCAGGGAGGAAGAAGATGAACGGATTGCTACTATTATAGTTACAATCATCGATCATCATTTACTTCCACAGCAGTCTATAACCGATTGGATTCTCAACTTGGCGCAATGTGGCAGTTGGCCTAGAAGCCACAGCCAGTACGTTAATCGAATAAATACAAAGAACTTCCTGCGTTCTCTTTATTTCAGGTTACTTCTAACAGAGAAGAATATGGACATTGTGGAGGTTTTATTGAAAACTGAGAAGAATTTGAATGAATTTGTACATTAATTCACTCAAACGGTTTTAATTAACACTAGTAATTTAAATAATTTATTATAATGTAATAAAAATCACAAATTTTTATGGAAATTCAAAAACTTTGTGACATTTATAACTTGATAAGTGCTATAATAGAAATATGGCGTTAAAAGTTCTTATGTTTTTCATTACTATTAAGCAGCAAAGCTTATTGCAGAGGAGATTTGGATATGTCAGAATCAATCACTCAAACACAACCTGAACAAGAATCACCAAAAGTAGCTGTTAGCAAGGAACAAATGGATGTTCTAGAACAGCTCTTGAAACCAGAAGTTCAGGAATCATTAACAGTCTTGGTGGAACAGCTGCCAAAATTAACTGAGCTTGTTGGCGTGCTTACAAAGTCCTATGACTTTGTGCAAACTGTCGCAGCGGATGATGTCTTGAAAAGTGATACGGTAAGTGCAATTAAAGAACTTGCTGAACCTGTAGTGCATTCCGCGAAGAATATGGCAGCTACAGTGATCGAAGCAAAAGATCGTGCGAATGAAAGTAACGAAGTTATTGGTCTTTTTGGTCTTATGAAGTTGTTGAAAGATCCGCAAGCGCAAAAGCTTTTCCGTTTCGTAAATGCATACCTTCAAGTTGCTGGAGAACGCAGTAAGCAGAAATAATCATTTTCATATCTTATACGTAAGGGACGGAGGAAACATCATGTCTAAACATATTGTCATTCTAGGAGCAGGTTATGGTGGTCTACTAAGCGCCTTAACCGTACGCAAATATCTCAAAAAAGATGAAGCTAAAATTACTGTAGTTAATCAGTATCCTACCCACCAAATCATTACAGAATTGCATCGTCTTGCAGCAGGTAGTGTTGCAGAGGGTGCTGTAGCTATGCCTCTAACTAAGCTTTTCGCAGGGAAAGATATTGACCTGAAAATCGCGAAGGTTAATTCATTTTCTGTGGAGAACAAACAAATTGTTCTTTCTGATGGTGTGACACTTACTTATGATGCGCTTGTTGTAGGTCTTGGCAGCACTACAGCTTATTTTGGCATTCCAGGGCTTGAACAATACAGTATGGTATTGAAATCAGCTGCAGATGCTAACAAAATTCATCAACATATTGAAGATCGTATTCGTGAATATGCGAAATCGAAAAATGAAGCAGATGCAAACATCCTGATCGGTGGCGGCGGCTTAACAGGTGTTGAGCTTGTTGGTGAAATCGCGGATGTATTGCCTACACTTACTAAAAAATATGGCGTTGATCCTAAAGAAATTAAGCTTATGCTCGTTGAAGCAGGTCCTAAAATCCTTCCAGTATTGCCAGATGCATTAATCGAACGTGCTGTAGCAAGCTTGGAAAAACGTGGTGTTCAATTCCTGACAGGTCTTCCTGTTACGAATGTAGAAGGCAATGCGATTGACTTGAAAGACGGTCAAAAAATTATTGCTAACACATTTGTATGGACTGGTGGCGTACAAGGAAATCCACTCATCGGCGAATCGGGTCTTGAAGTTAACCGAGGTCGTGCAACGGTGAATGAATTCTTGCAATCCACTTCCCACAAAGATGTATTCGTTGCTGGTGACAGCGCGGTGGTCTTTGCAGAAGATGGACGTCCTTACCCTCCAACTGCGCAAATTGCTTGGCAAATGGGTGAATTGATCGGATACAATCTGTATGCCTTCTTGAAAAATAAATCGTTTGAAAGCTTTAGCCCAATCAACTCTGGTACACTTGCTAGCTTAGGCCGTAAAGACGGTGTTGCCATCGTTGGTGCAAGTTCTACTCCGTTAAAAGGCTTGCCTGCAACTCTAATGAAGGAAGCAAGTAATATCCGTTACTTGTCCCACATTAAAGGATTGTTCAGCCTAGCTTACTAATATAGTTTAACCCTAAACCCTGCTCAAATCTGAGCGGGGTTTTTGTTATTGTTTTTTTAGTGAAATGTTTGCATTATTGATGTTTCACAGTAGGCTGTATTCATTGTATTTGATATAATAGATTGGGTTATATTAACAGAGGTAGTTAGAGGAGGATTTCATTTATGATATTCCAACAAAACGATGTCATTCTGTTTCAAGGGGACAGCATAACAGACTGGGGGCGTAATCATGAAGACGCTTCATCACTTGGAGTAGGTTATGCAATGATGGTCGCCGCTCGACTGGGGCATTTATATCCAGAGAAGAATCTTACTTTTTTTAACCGTGGTATTGGTGGCAACCGTATTGTTGATTTACAGGGACGGTGGGATAAGGATTGCCTGGATTTGAAGCCGACGTGGGTGTCCATTTATATTGGAATTAACGACACTTGGCGGCGTTTTGATTCTGGTGAAGAAACCACTCCCGAGCAGTTTGAAGCTTCATATCGGGACCTGATCGAACGCACTCGGAAATCTTTGGATGCTAAATTAGTGCTTATAGAGCCTTTTGTTTTGCCTGTACCGGAAGATCGTAGAACTTGGCGTCAGGATCTTGATCCTAAGATTCATATTGTCCGCGAGCTGGCACGTGAATATGGGGCGCCGCTGGTTCCGCTAGATGGACTTTTTGCAGCGGCTTCCGTAAAAGCAGAACCGGCTTACTGGGCATATGATGGAGTACATCCTACTCCTGCAGGTCATGCACTTATTGCGGATGCTTGGCTCAAAACGATGGGAGCAATCTAATCAATTGCCATTTTAAGACTAGAACCACGCTTTAATAAGCAGGTTGTAGTCTTTTTTTAATCGCGTGTTCATAAAGTCGTTTTTATATATTTATAGACACTGTTATAATTGGAATATGCTTATGTATTGGAGGCGATTCGCATTAGGCGGTTAATATGGATAGCACCTTTGTTATTGGTCGTAGTGTTAAGCGGATGTAAAAGTGATTTGGGCTTCATCAATGCCAGATGGATCGAAGGCGTGTCGTTGACACCCGTGGCAACGAGTGATCAGAAACAAGCGGATCGTCCTTTGCACTCAGAGAGCTTAACGCTAAAGGATTCTGTTTTGATCAAGACACTTGCGGAGGCTATGAACAAGAGTAAGAAATTTTCTGATGATCTGGATTGGGGTCCGGAATTTGAAATGAAGCTTGTTTATGGGGACGGCTATTCGGAAGATTATTACATAGCGCTTGGAGATCAACTTGGACATGAAGGGATGTTTACTACAGCAGAGAACAGCAGTCAGGGCTACACAATTCCTGTAAAAAACTCTGACCAGTTAAGAAAGCTCATTTATGGAACAATCGATACGGAGAACATTGAACAGGCAGACCCTGTGGAGACTTCTGTCGAGGTAACAGGTCCAGTAACCCTATCACATAATGAACTGTCTCCGGTCACAGGGAGAGCGGGATTTTTAAATCTGCAACTGCTAGAGGGGACATATAGCGAAGATTGGACTACACCGAGTCCGTTAGCTGGAAGAAACTGGAGTGGCCGATTTAGGCTAGTAGTGACTGACGAGCATGGAAAAACACTGAGTAGCTATCCGTTAAATGATCAATTTGCCCAGACCTTTAATGATTTTTTCCAGCTTCAGTTTGAGGATTATAATGGAGATGGTGATCCCGATTTTACGATCGGACAATATGGAACGAGTAACGGTTATTTCTACAAGCTTTTTACACTCAGAAGAAATAACGTGATAGAAGAACTGCCTATTAAACCTGAAAATCAGCTGTTTATCAGCAGTCCTGAGCGGTATTCCATAAAGCTGGATAAAGTTGATGAGCATAGCTTCAAGAGAAGTTACTACGATAACGCAGCAGGCAAACAAGTGGAAGATACTTTTCAGTGGGTAGGGAGTGCATTTCAGAGGCTCGACAAATGATTAATTCATGAAGTGAGAGGAATGTGTGTTGGATGACAAGTGATACGGTACAAGATTTAGAAGGGTTAAAAGCTATTGGAAAAGTGGTGGGCCACACCATCGCCGAGATGAAAAAGAAAGTAACCCCTGGGATGACGACTGCGGAGTTAGATCTTATTGGAGCTGAGATTCTGGAAAGCTTCGGAGCATCCTCAGCCCCGAAGATAACTTATAATTTCCCGGGCAGCACCTGCATCAGTGTGAACGAAGAGGTTGCTCATGGTATTCCGGGTCCGAGAGTGATTAATGCTGGCGATTTGATCAACATTGATGTCTCTGCTGAGCTGAATGGGTATTATGGGGATGCTGGCGTTTCTTTTCAATTGCCGCCCTATAACGATGATATTCTGCGTTTATGCCGGAGTACAGAGGAAACCATGATGAGTGTGATCAATCATCTGCGGGCAGGAATGAAGGTTAACGAGATCGGCAGAATGATGGAACTTGAAGCTCGCAAACGCGGTTATAGAGTGGTGCGTAATCTGTGCAGCCATGGAATTGGCAAATCACTGCATGAGAAGCCTTTTGAAATTCTACCCTTCTATAATCCAAGAGTGACCACGGTGCTAAAGGAAGGACAAGTAATTACAATAGAGCCCTTCCTCTCGACTGGAGCGGACTATGTGGAGCAGCAATCGGATGGCTGGACGCTAAGTGTTGTAGATAACGGTCGGGTAGCGCAGTTTGAACATACGATTATCGTGACTAAAGGTGAGCCTATTATTCTGACTAAGGCATAAAGAGTAGTGTGCGAACAGACCTTATTATTTATAGGTTGTGCCCCGCATACGCGATGCAAGGAATCGTTCGAATCTGAAGATAACTATCGGAGGGACCAGAGATGGCTGAGCAAAAGATGATTGAAGTGCCGTTTCAGCAATGGATAAACGATAAGGAGCTGTGGGTACAGCTTAGTGATTTGATGATGCAGGAGAGTAAACTCCCAGGACCACGAGTGAATTTGGAGCTCTCAGACCATTTTGCCAAACAATTCGCTCATCCTAATCTAACAGATACAGGCTGGAAGCTGCTCGTCTCTTGGACTGACATTACTGAAGCTGAAGCTGGGGTGAATGATCCCCGTGAGTTTCTGCCGTTTTGTGCAGTTAGGGCGTTGGGTGCTTATTACAGTTACGCTGGAGAAGAACAGCAAGTAGTGATTCAAAACAGCTTTAAGACAGCTATGAATGATTCGCGATGGAGGGTGCGTGAAGCGTCTGCTATGGCGCTGCAAATTATAGGGGAGGATGATTTCACCCTGCTCAGGCAGCTAATTGACATGTGGGAGAAAGGTGCGAACAGGCTTGAACAGCGGGCTTTTGTAGCAGCATTAGCGCATCCTCCTCTTTTAAAAAAGAAAGAAAATACGCTATATTGTCTTCAGTTGGCTGCCCGAATCATGGAGAGTATAGATGGTGGGGGAGCGCAACATGAGGACGCTGAGCATTTTCGCGTATTATCTAAGGGACTTGAATACAGCTTGAGTGTATTTGTGGCGAATGAGCCTGAAGAAGGCTTTGTTATGCTGGAGAGATTTGCAAAGAGCCGAGATGCCCGAATCCTTAAGATTGTGAAGAGTAATCTTGGCAAATCGCGTCTGAGTAAAAAATATGCTGCCCAGGTGGCTGAGATCCTAAAGGAATTCGATAAGATAAGATAGGAAAAGACACTTAGGATACGAGTGCCATTTGGCAGTTGTATTTAATCATTTTTTTTGTTTTTACTTATATTAGAATTAACAATTAAAGAAACAAAGAGAATTAATATAATCAAAGAAAACCACTCTATGGATTGTTCGAATATTAAACTGTACATTATATTAATAAATTCAAAGACAGCTATTATTATTATAAATATGTCCCAACGATCTTTTTTCATTAAAATGCACCAACCTATCTATATTTAATCATTTCAAAAGTATTACTCTATTTACTGTAAAAGTAAATAGAGTTCTTGAATTCTTGATGTTGGATTCAATAATATGTGTCATATTGAGGAATAATCTATATGGAGGATATTGATAGATTATAAGTTGTTCTTATCCTCAAAAGTTTGACAAATGCATGAAATGTAACTATTATAGTTGCATCTGAAGGATGTTTTGCAGCAAGGCAGAAGGAGAGATTTCCATGAATATTAGCACCCGATTTGCGGTAGCCATTCATATATTAACGTTGATTGAGAGCAATAAAGAAGGCAAAAGCACATCGGAGTGGATAGCTGGTAGCGTAAACACAAACCCTGTAGTTATCCGTCGGCTTACGAGTATGCTGCAAAAAGCAGGACTAGTAAATGCCCGCCCCGGAGTCGCAGGCGCCTCGCTTACACGTAGCGCATCCGAGATTACGCTGCTGCAGATTTATAAGGCAGTTAATGCGGTGGAAGAGGACTCGTTGTTTTCTGTCCATGAGCATCCTAATCCCGATTGTCCTGTTGGTAAGAATATAGCCAGTGCAATTGTACCTGTGTTCTCACTCGCCCAAAAAGCAATGGAGAATGTCCTCCAGGAGGTTACATTGGAACAGATTGCGAATGAAATGCCTGAACTTTGATTCCTCCATATCACAGCTTAGAAGGAAGGCCAGAACATGTGAAAACGTGATTCTGGTCTTTTTTTTGCTTAATTAGGTTTATGGGCAAAGAAGGGAAGTAAGAGCGAATATAGAATCTGTATTTAGAAGCCGGATTAAAGATAATATGCATACATACATTGAGGGAGAGCTAAAGAATGTTAAAGAAATTACTGCCTATACTACTAATTATAGTAATGATTACCGGCTGTAATGAATCAAGGGATACCACTAAATACGAGGATGCGAATTTTGGAATCACCTTCAACTATCCGGATCATTGGGTTGTAACTGAGCAGCATGGAGCGCCATTATGGTTAATAGTCTCCACGACTGAGTTTAAAGCTGCTGAGGGACTTAAAGGTCCGGGAGTAATGCTCTTTGGATTTAAGCCTAAGGACATGGAGCTTGTCAACAAATGGCTCGAGGATGGCCGAACGGATTACAACAACGGGGCGGATCTGACAAAAAGTAAAACTAATTTAGGCGGGTTAGAGTTCATAAAGTACGAAACTGAAGTATTCGAAGAGGAAGGGAGTAAAGGGAAATTTATTTATTACGTTATTGAGAAACCGGAAATGTCATTTATGGTGCAGTTCCCTTATAGTGTGGATGAAGTACATAAAGAAGATATGAAGAGGATAGAGGATATTTTACAATCCATAAAGTTTACAAAAGATTAAGTGTGACTAGAACGAGGTAGCTGAAATGGTGAAATGTACGGTATAAATGCCGTTAAAATGTGCTGAAGTGACTGGAATGATGAAATGTACGGTATAAATGCCGTTGAAATGTGCTGAAGTGGCTGAAATGGTGAAATGTACGGTATAAATACCGTTGAAATGTGCTGAAGTGGCTGAAATCATCCAAAGTAGCAAAAAGAGAAGCAAAAATGCCCTATAAACGAGCAACAGTCGATGGATGAGCGAAAAGAAAGGCAAAAATGCCCTATAAACGAGCAACAGTCGATGGATGAGCGAAAAGAAAGGTAAAAATGCCCTATAAATGAGCAACAGCCGCTGATGCAGTACAATTAGTTTTAGGATAAGTAACTTTTTTAAAGATCAATATATACGGAGGTTCTACAGTGGAGCAAATTGCAATAATCTCAGACATTCATGGAAATATACCGGCCCTTACGGCCGTTTTAGATGACATCCAGCAGCGGGGAATCAGCAGGGTGTTTTGTTTAGGCGATATTGTTGGAAAAGGACCGAACTCAGATCTTGCACTTGATATCATAAAAAAGAATTGTGAAATCAGTGTTATGGGGAACTGGGATGATTTAATGAATCAGGATGTTGATTTTGAGATGGCTCGGTGGTGCCGCGGGTTGATAGGTCAAGAGCGCCTAGCTTATTTAAGCACGTTGCCGTTTTCGATTGAGTTTATGATGAGTGGTAAATTTGTACGGTTATTTCATGCTTCGCCACGAAGCCTGTATGAACGTGTTCAACCTTGGGATGATTATGAAAAGCGATTATCTTTGTTTGGTTATTCTGATCTCTGCCAGGAGAAACGACAAGCGGATATCGTAGGTTACGGGGATATTCATAATGCTTTTATTCAACATTTAGAAGGCAAGACTTTATTTAACGTAGGCAGTGTGGGGAATCCGCTTGATCTAACCCAGGCATCTTATGTGATTATGGAGGGAGAATACATGGGAGTGTCAGCGGCTCCTTTGAATATGCAATTTGTAAGAGTGCCTTATGACATCGAGTTAGCCGTTCAACAGGCCGTTGAGGCAGATATGCCAGCTGCAGAGCCCTATATTCGTGAGCTTAGAACCGCGCAGTACAGGGGAAGTGTCCGGGGGTAATAAAGGAAGGGGTAATACAGGATACAAAAAGTCAAACTGCAATCCTAATCCAACCCTGATCCAAGCCATCAAAAAGTAATGGAGGGAACAAATTGAAGCTTAGTCACGTATTTGAGCAATTCCCTACTTTGGAATCCGAGCAATTATTACTGAAAAAGATTGAAGTCAGCAACCTTAATGAGGTATTTGGGATATATAGCAATGATCAAGTGTTTGAGTACTGTGGAATTATTCCGAAACATAATAAAGATACAGTCAAGAATATGATCGGTCATTTCGAACGTGATTTTACCAAAGGGGTAAGAGTGAAATGGGGGATTTTCCTCAAAAATAACCCTTACATACTGCTAGGTATCATCGAAGTTATGGATTTTAATCAAAAGGTGGATATGGTGACGATCGGTTACTTTTTGGCGGAACCTTATTGGGGAAAAGGGATTGCAGCTCAGGCCATTCAGTTAGTGGTGAAATATTTATTTGAGACTGCAGAAGTCAATCGAATTCAAGCTGAGGTTATGCCCTTTAATGAACGATCGAAGCGGGTGCTTTTGAAAAATGGCTTTACGAAAGAAGGCACGTTAAGGCAGGCGCATGTATGGTCAGGTAAAGGGCTGGTGGATCTGGAGATCTACAGCATTTTGGCAGAGGAATATTTTGCAAGCATCGGTAAGCCAAGAGTGAGCAATAGGATGTAATCCTAGTGAAAGAAGGGGAAATCATGGGCACTATCGTAGTGATTGGCGGGGGAGAGTTAATCGAGCTTGAAACGCTGGAAATTGATCGTAAAGTTGTGCAGCTAACTCAAAAGGCTAAGCCGAAGGCGTTATTTATTCCAACAGCCAGTAGTGATGCGCCGGGATATTGTGATACTTTTAGCAAAGTATATGGCGATATACTTGGATGTGAAACAAGTCACTTATTGCTTGTGAGCCAAACTTACACTCATGATGAGATTACAGATTTAATTACAGCTGCTGATTTGATTTATGTTGGTGGAGGCAATACCCGAAAGATGCTGGAGATTTGGAAAAATACAGGGGTAGATACGCTTTTGAAAGAAGCTTATTCCTCTGGAACCGTATTGGCCGGGCTTAGCGCAGGTTCCATCTGTTGGTTTGAATATGGGCATAGTGACTCTGAGGCGTTCGACGATCAGGGGGAATGGCAGTATATCAAGCTTGAAGCCATGGGGATTCTGCCGGGCATTCATTGTCCGCATTATAATGAGGATATTCGGGTTGAAGATTTTACACGCATGGTTAAAGGTGGAGGTTTGCCTGGAATCGCGGTGGATAACAATTGTGCAATCATCTATAAAGATAAGGAATATAAAGTGATGTCGACCAGAGAAGAAGCTAAAGCCTACCGTGTGATTGACTCCGAGCAAGGTGTTGTCGTAACGGAAATAGAAGAACATCCAAGCTACAGACCTCTTTATGAACTGTATAGTGCGTTATGATTATTTTTGAAAAGCAAGAGATCAGACTGAGAACACTTGAGCTAAACGATGCCGCATTACTTGTAAAATGGCTCTCAGACCCCGTTGTACTGGAGTTCTATGAAGGTCGTGATCGCCCGCATGATTTGGAGCTGGTGAAGGAGCATTTTTACGACGAGCAAGCCGAAGTTACGCAGTGTATTGTGCAATACAAGGAGCGGGATATAGGTTATCTCCAGTTCTATCTTATAGATGATGAAGAATTAGAGGTGTACGGCTACGTGGGATTCGAAGGTCAAATCTTTGGGATGGACCAGTTTATTGGCGAGCCTGATTTATGGAATCAAGGAATGGGTTCGCGACTCATTAAAGAAACGGTTAATTATCTTATCGAAGCAAAACAGGCGGATAAAATTGTCATGGACCCGCAAGCCTGGAATAAAAGAGCCCTTAGAGTATACGAGAAGATTGGCTTTGTGAAGAAGAAATACCTTGAACAGCACGAACAACATGAAGGAGAGCTAAGAGATTGTTGGTTGATTGAATACACGAAGCAGGCGAGACAATAAATATCTTTTTAACAATCGGATAAGGAAGGTGCACTTATTAAACTACTGTTTGTCTGCAGCCAGAATCGCTGGCGGAGTCTAACTGCGGAGAAGATCTTTCAAGGAATTGATGGTCATGAAGTGAGATCAGCAGGGACTGAAGATCATGCCAGAATTAAAATTTCTGAAGGGCATTTGGGTTGGGCGGATGTGATTTTTGTGATGGAGAAGAAACATGTTCGAAGAATTCAAGATAAATTTAGAGACTGTGTAAGGGGCAAAAAAATAATTTGCCTGAACATAGCTGATGACTATAAGTATATGGATGAAGATTTGATCGGCCTTTTGGAATCCAGTGTATCCGAATATTTACTGGAATGGAGCAACAAAAATGAGAATTAGAGCAGAAACTGTGGCAGACTATAATGGAGTATTTCATGTGAATGTTAAGGCTTTTAGTGATCGGGAAGATGAAACAATTCGCGGTACCGGAGAATGTCTTTATGGTCTGTGAGCTGAAGGAAGGCGTACTGCAGAGGATTAAGGGAGAGTTGAAATACCCGGAAACCTTTTTTTGAATTACTTATTATATGTTCCTGTGAATCATGTTTGGCTGTGAACCAGTCGACATGATTTTTTTATAGGTAATTGACAAACATATAGAAGGTAACTATACTAAAGATAGTTAATTTGTAACTAAAACAGTTACAGCATGATTGGGAGGAATTTATAATGACGACTAAAACAATACTTCAACCAGACACTCAGATCGGTCTGGTGCAGATTAGAGTAAGCAATTTGGAGCGTTCGCTCACCTTTTATCAGAATGTTGTGGGGTTAAGCGTTTTGCGGCAGACTGGCCGCGAAGTTGAAATGACCGCTGACGGTCAGAATGTGTTATTGATTTTGCGGGAGATTGAAAATGCGCGGGTGATCCGCCCTAATTCTGTGGCTGGGTTGTATCATTTCGCTATCCTTGTTCCAGATCGTCCTAGCCTTGGATTGGTTGTGCGCAATTTGATCTCTTCGGGGATTGAAGTGGGGCAGGGGGATCATCTGGTCAGTGAAGCGTTGTATATTCAGGATCCAGATAATAATGGGATTGAAATCTATCGAGATCGTCCTAAGAGTGAATGGAAATATAATGCGGAAGGGCATGTAATGATGTCCACTGATCCAGTGGATGTAGATGGACTATTGGCAGCTTCTGAAGGTTTATCATGGAACGGGCTGCCAGCGGGAACAGTGATTGGGCATGTACACTTTCATGTGGGGAATTTAAATAAGGCGAAAGCCTTCTACGTCGATTTGCTTGGTTTTGAACTAACAGCTAATTATGGAAGTGCTGCTATGTTTATCTCTGCTGGTGGCTATCATCACCATATCGGGCTGAATGTTTGGGCTGGACAGGGCGCACCTGCGGCTCCAGCTGATACTGTGGGGATTGATTATTTTACCTTAATTCTTACGAATGAAGAGGAACGCAACGCTGTGGTGGAGCGAGTACGGCAGGCTGGTTACGCAGTTACAGAAGTGAATGGAGATCCTACATTCCAAGATCCTTGGAACATTGGAATCAGACTTGTTTTAGAGAGATAATTATATATCCATTTTCGTCCATTTATTTTATAATATTGGAAATAGGTGGGCGGAAGGGTGAAGTTTGTTGGAAGCATTCAAAATGGCGTATATCATTCTTTGTCATAAGAATCCGGAGCAGATCAATTTGCTAATTGATAGTTTAACTAACGAGTCCGTAGAGTTTTTCCTGCATGTCGATCAGAAAAGTAATATTGAAGCTGACATTATTCATCGTAACGATATTCATTTTGTGGAAAAGCCTATTGATGTGCAGTGGGGGCATTACAGCCAGATTGAATGCATTTTGAAGTGCTTTTTGCTGATCAAAGAACATGGGGATTTCAATTATATTCACATTCTAAGCGGTCAGGATCTGCCTCTGGCTTCGAATGAAGTGATTCTAGATTTCTTTAAGGGGAATGAAGGTAAGGAATTTGTGAAGTATTTGCAGCTGCCTAATGCTGCGGAAACTTGGGGATGTTACGAGCGGGTCTCAGTTTATTATCCTAGATTCCTCATCTCAAGGACCCGGCGTATGACAGCGATCCGAATGAGGTACATTAAACTAATTATGAGCGTTCCGTTTCTGCAAAGAAGATTAAGCGCTCTGCCGAACGGTTTATATAAAGGCTCAAACTGGATGTCTATTACAGGTGGATGTATGGAATACATCTTGGATTTTACAAAAAGCTCTCCGGAATACGTCAGATTTTTTAGGAACACTTTATGTGGAGATGAAATCTTTTTCCATACGATAATTTTGAATAGTGTTTATAAGATGCATGTGCTGAATGAAATTAAGCGGTATACAGATTGGGAAACAGGACCGGATTATCCTAGAACGCTAACGATTGAAGACTATGATCGGATCACTCAACGGGGCACGGAATGCTTTTGGGGGAGAAAATTTGATCTCGATATCGATAGAACCATCGTTCAGGAGCTCCTTGATATAAATATTAAAGCGAAAACATCGTAAACTCAGGAGGACAATCATATGAAAATCGCAGTTGTTGGAGCAAGTGGAAAAGCTGGAAGCCGAATTACGCAGGAAGCGTTGGATAGAGGTCATGAAGTTACAGCGATTGTGCGGGATGCATCTAAAGTAACAAATAGTAAAGCGAATGTCATTGAAAAGGATGTATTTGCACTTACCGTTGAAGATTTGCAGGGGTTCGATGTGGTTGTGAATGCTTTTGGTGCGCCGTTTGGACAAGAACATCTGCATGTGGATGCCGGGAATGTGCTTATTGAAGCGTTGAAGGCTTCGCCCGATACAAGATTAATTGTAGTTGGGGGTGCAGGAAGTCTTTATGTAGATGAAGCCAAAACGCTTAAAGTAGTGGATACGAATGACTTTCCTGACTTTATTAAGCCAACAGCGACGAATCAAGCCAAGAATCTGGAGATTCTGCAAGGGACAGATGCACTCTCTTGGACCTTTGTTAGCCCATCTGCTAATTTTGCCATCGGCACAAGAACGGGTTCTTATGTAAAAGGTAAGGATAATCTTCTGGTGAACTCCAAAGGCGAGAGTTATGTCAGCTACGAAGATTATGCCGTTGCTATTGTCGATGAAATCGAACAGCCGCAGCATATTCGTGAACGGTTTACGGTGGGTTCAGAGTCTTAAGTGATAATGAAAAATAACGATTATATATGAAAAAAGAAGGCAGAGCCGGATTTTAGGCTCTGTCTTCTTTTGTATCATTACAGCTTTCCTTTTCCTTCTGCTAGTTCAGCAATACGTCTGTTTGCATCTCCGCGGTAGAGTCCGCCATGATAACAAATGACCGTATCGATCTCATACTCAGAGAACTTGTTCAGAGAGGCCAAAGCCAGCTCCATGTCAGGGGTGGCGGAAGGAGTGGGACCCTGTAGCTCGCCATTCTGAACGGTCAAGGCATCGGCGGCAATAAGTGTACGGCTATCATGATGGTAAAGACTGAGATGCCCTGGGCTGTGGCCTGGGGTATGGATCACCGTAATTCCACCGGCAAAAGGTAACTTTTCTCCATCCACAAGCGTTTGATCCACTTTTCCTTTAGGAGGATGGGCTAATACAGAGAGGAAGGTACGCTGCCATTCCTCAGGTACATGAGCTGGGATCATAGCCGCTGCCGCCGCTAAAGCTTCAGGAGTGTGCTTAAGGAGCATTCGCTCTCCTTGAATATAAGGCTGCTCAATTTCATGAGCCAGAACTGTAAGCTCTAGATCTTCATCAGCCAATAGGGCAGGGAGGCAACCGATATGGTCTAAATCCTGATGCGTGATAATAAGGATACGGAGCTTCTCCCAAGGCACATGTGCTTCTTTTAGAGCCTCTTTGAAAGTAGAGAGTAGACCCGGGAATCCGGTATCGACGAGTACGGCGGTATGTTCATCCCAGAGTAGCGTGGGGTAAATCGTGTCTTTTCCACCCATAACCTGCGCTGTAATCTCGAGCATTTCTATTCCTTGAGCAATGTACATTATATCCCTCCGTGATTGATAATAAGAGCGACGCCGTGAGGCTAATGCATATATTACTCAAAACTGAAAATAAAAACAATAGATAAGTATTTAATTATAACACAAATAAATATTTATGTCAATATGTATCTGATGGAATTTTTGTGGAATTTGTAGGGGATTTTAATGTTAAGAATCTTTTGCTAGATTTTGCCCTTGCCTAAAGCTTTGCGATATAATAATCAAATATAAAAAAGGGAGTTGATGTGGTTTGGAGACATTTCTGGTTGTACTCGTCCTACTTGGGCTTATCGCAATATCCAACATCATAAACCGATTCATTCCCTTCGTGCCGATACCCTTAATACAAATTGGCTTGGGTGTAGTGGTCGTACTATTGCCTTTGGGAATACATATGTCACTGGAGCCAGAGTTGTTTTTCGTGTTATTTATTGCTCCGCTTTTGTTCAATGACGGAAAGCGAACACCGAGAAATGAGTTATGGAACCTGCGGGCTCCAATCTTAATGCTGGCACTAGGCTTGGTATTTGCTACAGTGCTTATCGCTGGATATTCCATTAACTGGATGATCCCCACCATTCCACTCACAGCTGCTTTTGCGCTGGCAGCGATCTTATCGCCGACAGATGCTGTGGCGGTAAGCGCAATCGCTGGGAGAGTACATCTTCCCAAGAGTATTCATCGTATTCTAGAGGGCGAATCATTGATGAATGATGCCTCTGGCCTTGTTGCGTTTAACTTCGCTATTGCAGCAGCTGTTACAGGCATATTTTCTTTGCCGAAAGCCTCCATTAGCTTTGTGATTATCGCTTTAGGTGGGCTAATTGTCGGAGCAATACTCGCGTTCCTCCTGATTCGGTTCAGTGTATTTATCCGCAGACTGGGGATGGAGGACATCACAGTACATGTGCTGCTGCAAATCCTGACTCCTTTCATTGTGTATCTGATTAGTGAAGAAATAGGGGTATCCGGCATTTTAGCTGTGGTTGCAGCAGGGATAATTCATGCGGTCGAGAAGGATCGTGCAGTTTCGCCACAGTATAAGCTACAGCTGGTATCCGCCAGTACATGGTCTGTGCTGCTCTACATCTTGAATGGCTTGGTCTTCCTTATTCTCGGATTGTCGATTCCAGATGTTATTGAAGTGATCTACCGGGATACAGCGGTGGACAATCTTATGGTGATTGGTTATGTATTAGCGATAACGTTACTGCTTTTTGTGCTGCGTTTTATATGGGTATATGTATTTTCCCTGGCTGGCGCCGGCCTGCAAAAAATGGAAAAATCGTCTATTAAGTCCATGCTAATCCTGACTATTTCAGGAGTGCGAGGCGCGGTTACTTTAGCCGGTGCCTTTTCGATTCCTTTTGTGTTAGGAGATGGCTCACCTTTTCCTGAACGTGATCTAATTATCTTTATCGCTGCGGGTGTGATTCTGATGTCGCTGCTGATCGCTAGTATCTTTTTACCAATTCTCGCAGGTAAAGAAGAGCCGGTTGCCGAACCAGGGGACACTGAGGTTGAACAGGCGGCCAAATCTAAGGTCGTTGCTGCCGGGATAACGCTGCTTCAAAGTATGATGACGGAGGAGAGCAAGGATTCCGCACAGCCAGCTTTGAGTGAATTCAGAGAAAAGGTTTATAGTCTGAACCGCGAGGATCAAGCGAACGATCCGGCATTTGAGGAACTCCGTCGGCTTGGGGTTGAAGCAAGGATAGTGGGCTTGCATGCTGAACGCAAAGAGCTGACCCGATTGCTTACTAACAATGAGATTCCTGCCTCAGTGGCTCAGAAAATGGAAGAATTCTTGGATCATAGTGAAGTTTTCTTAGCCAGAAGTCTCAACTCTCAAATTAGATTATCCCTTACAGAGATTAGAAGGCTATTTGCGGGGATGTTCTCAGGACAAAACGAACGGGAAGCTAGCCAACAAATGCTGCAACAGGCTGAATGTGCAAGAAAAGCTAAGATTTCTATGTCCCGCGCAGCAATAGCTGCTGTTAATGCAAGTATGAATGAGAACAACCGAAAAGCAGTAGAGAAGGTTGCATGCAGTTATGAGCAACTAATCGCACGCTTCGAGCAGGGTCAAGGCTGGACAAAGGATGGTCTTGTTGATGATCAAAAGCTTGAATTGAAACTGAAAGCTATTCAGGAGCAACGGGATAAGGTGCAGCAAATGTATCAGGATGGAACCATTAACCGCAAGCTAGCCGGTAAATTACGCAAGTTCGTCGATCATTTGGAAACATCCATTTGGGAGGATTAGCTGTGTTGAACAAAGTAGTGGGAGAAAGTTTGTTATTCACTGAAATTCGCGAAGAGCATCTGTCGGATGTACTCGATATTTATAACTATTATGTGCTGAACACTACGGTTTCTTTTCATACCGAGCCTTTAAGTTTGGACGAAATGCGGCAATCAGTGATGAATGATGATCCGCGGTTCAAATCATACGTTATATTATCCTGGGATAATGTTATTCAGGGCTATGTTCTGATTGCTAGACATAAGAGTAAGCCGGCTTATGATAGCTCTGGGGAGATCAGTGTGTATTTGAAACCTGCTTGTGTGGGTAAAAGAATAGGACAGCATGCCTTACGCTTTATTGAAAAGAGAGCTGCCGAACTGGATTTCCATGTGTTAGTAGCTACCGTTTGCGCAGAGAATGAACGCAGTCGCCAGCTTTTCTCAAAGAATGGATATGAACAATGTGCCTACTTCAAGGAGATTGGCTGTAAATTTGGTCGAAGACTGGATATCGCCAGCTATCAGAAAATCTTAGGGGGAACTTAAAGATGAAACTTGCGGAAGCATTAGTGAACCGAAGTGATCTTACCCGTAAAATCGCGCAGCTAAAGCAGCGGCTCGATCGGGTCGTTAAGGTGCAGGAGGGGGAAGATCCGGCAGAGCAGCCGGAGGCTCTTTTGCATGAGCTAGAAATAGCTGTTAACGAGCAGACGATTTTGATTCGAGCGATTAATCGAACGAATTCATCTGTTGCCTTCAATGAGAATTGGAGTATTGCCGATGCCCTAGCCGAACGGGATAAAATGCTTCAGCTGCGGAAGCTGTTTAGCGATTTGCTTGAGCAAGCTTCGATCACTCAGGATCGGTACAGCCGCTCTGAGGTTCGCTTCCAGAGAACGGTGGATGTCGCTCAGATTCAGAAGCGGATTGATGAACTGTCTAAGTCTTATCGCGAGTTGGATTTTAAAATTCAGGAGAAAAACTGGACGGTAGCCTTAAGCACACCATAAAAAGCTTTATCACAGCAGAAGGTAACTGATCTTTATAAAGGCGAGCGCAACCCGCCAACAGGGAAAGTTGGACAAATTGACAGATGCCGGGCCATATCTGACCAATCATAACTTAGCCCCGTACTGTAACAACTGTAAAGAGTACCTATTAATGTAACTACCAAGCGCTGATTTATGTAAGAACGGTGAGGGTGGGGACGGGGATATTTTTGCTGTGGTTAGGCTTTTACATAACATGAACTGGCTCTATTAGGATAGGTATATTCGTCATAGATAATGTGAAATAATGTCGAATAAAGTTGAAAAAAGATGAATGAAATTTGCATTATCGGCCTGTTTTGCCTATCTTATCGCTCGTTATCTTGTATAATTTACGAATACGCACGAGGACTTCCTAAACCGCTGGTCTATTCGTAAGTTGATTGTACAGGATGAGAGAGTGATTCATTGGCCGAGAAGGTTTAGTGGCCCTTGTCTCTTCAAACATTCTACTATTCCTTTCATGAAAGAGAGAAGTGACAAGTGACCATGAAATCAATTGCCTGGGTAACCGACAGTACATGTACAATCGATCCTGAATTCGCCAAGAACAACCATGTGTATATTGTTCCTTTACGTCTGATTATTAACAACGAGTGTTATAAAGAAAATATAGATATTACGATCGATGAGTTCTATGAGAAAATGCGTCAGCATGATCAAGTAGGCAGCTCACAGCCGCCAATCGGTGAGTTTATCGAGTTATACGAACGGTTGAAGGAAGAATATGATGAGATTATCGCGGTGCATCTTTCGACAGGGCTTAGCGGAACATACAATGCTTCCATGCAAGGTGCTGAAATAGCGGAAGCTAATGTTATTGGAATTGATTCCAAGGTTGGCGCTTATCCGATTCGGGAAATGATTACGCGAGGTATTCATTGGCACAAGATGGGCTTTACTGGCCTAGAGATTAAAGAAAAGATAGAGAATATCATTCAAAATATGTCCTTCTACTTAATTCCTGCAAGCTTGTCCCAGCTTCACCGTAGTGGGCGTGTTTCTGGTACACAGGTAATTCTTAGTCAATTACTACGGATAAATTTGCTGCTGCGTTTTGACGAGGGCAAGGTCATTGTTGTGGAAAAAATCCGCACGATGAAGAAGACGAAGCAGGCGCTGTTAGATATCTTTAAACAGGATGCTGGACTTGTTAGCGATGTGTGCATCATGCATTCCAATAATTTAGAAATGGCGCTGAAGCTAGAAGAAGACATCAAAGAGATGGCGCCTGATTTACGTACGGAGATTATGACTTACATTCCTGCCGTGGCTGTTCATGCGGGTGAAGGTACCGTGGGACTTTCTTGGATTAAAAATAACCGGATCAATAGTATTTATTCGGAGGTTGAACCTGTAGCAGTACTTGTGTAGATAGGATAGTAAACAAAGAAATCGCTTCTTGGAAGAGGGACGGATGATCCTCATTATACCAAGAGACGATTTCTTTTTTTTGAATCTATGAGATGACGTTGTAAGAAGGTTATGCTTTGCTTGCACGACGGCGGAACATTTGTCCGATAACTTCACTCAGCACCAGTCCAGCCGCAATTGCGCCAGAGAGCATTAATGCCCGAACAGCGATTTCTACAGCCAGATTATAGTTTTCTTCCACAAATCTACGCATAGCATCGTAAGCAAGACCACCCGGAACAAGTGGGATAATACCGCCTACACTAAAAATAATAACCGGCATTTTGAAGGATCGGGCAAACAGCTGGCTGACGATGCCCACCACTACAGTAGCCGCAAACGTAGCAACAACAGGCCCACACTCTACATCAAGGATCACATACACCATCCAGCCTACCATTCCAGCAAAACCACACTGCAGTAGAGCGCGCTTAGGCGCATTAAATAAAATACAGAAGGTTGCCGCGGCGATAAAACTGGTTATAAGTTGCAAAATCATGAAGGGCTAACCTCTTTCACATGGAAAATTAAAATAGTGATAGTACAAGCCCAATGCCTGTACCGATCGCAAAAGCAGTTAGAAAGGCATCTGCTCCTTTGGATATGCCTGAGACCAGATGACCAGCCATCAGATCACGAACGGCATTAGTAATGAGTAGACCGGGTACTAGAGGCATCACGGAGCCGATGATGATTTTGTCCATTTCTTGACCTATGCCCAGCTTTACAGAATAGAAGGCCAGAAGTCCGATCAGGAAGGAAGCAGAGAACTCTGCAAAAAATCTAGTCTGCACAAGACGATGCAGGTAGATAACCGCAGCAAAACCTAACCCGGAAATCGGCAATGCGGGGAGAGCATCCCACAAGCTGCCCTTAAACATAACGGTGAAGCAAGCGCCGGTAAGTGCCGCTGCTATGATTTGCAGCCATACCGGATATGCATGTGCGGCATCATCGACCTCTCCTAATCGTGTCCGAGCTTCCTCGGCTGTAATCTGACGCTCGTTCAGACGCCGCGAGATATCATTAACCTCTGAGACTTTCTGCAGATCTGTTGTCCGTTCGGCGATCCGATATAACTTAACGGGCTCCGTTCTATTGGTGGTGAACATAATAACGGTTGGCGTCACATAACTATGTGCCCCTGGAAAACCGAGAGAAGCAGCCATACGTGTCATGGTATCTTCTACTCTGTAGGTTTCTGCACCGTTTTGCAGCATGATCTTGCCAGCAAGAAGACAGAGATCAACGATTTCATAATAGGTAATGTTAGTGTTGCTCGTGCTTTCCAACTTCTCCGGTCCTCCCCTGGAATGTTACATATCTATGTGTATATACTTATGATTGTCGTTTCATTGTGTGAAAATAACAACCTCAATATAGCATTATAAACGATATGGGATATATTTTAATATAGTTTCAGAAATAAAATGTATAAAGATGCACTGTTTATTTATAGTGCCCGCCAATCTTTCCGGATCTGTCCTTAAGTTGTCCGGCATCTGTGAACGATGCAGCGCGTCCAATGATCGATTCCCCGTATTTATTCTTCAGCGCATCAGTGGCCCGTTCGAGCTCACGGTAGCGGGGGCGCGACTCAAATAAGGTTAGCTGATATTGGCTTTCGTCAGACAGATTGGACAGGCTTAGATGAATTCGGCGCACAGGCTGACCTTCCCAATGCTGTTTGAAAAGAGCGAGGGCGGCCTCGTATACCAGCTGGGTCGCATTCGTAGGATCGCTCATCGTAGTCTGTCTGGAGAAGCCGCTGGGGTCATCAAAGCTGGCGCCTTGGCAGCCAACAGACACGACTGCACCATGCACCTTCAGTTTGCGACTGCGCCTGCACACCAGCTCTGAGAGCTCCAAAATGATGGTCTTGATCTCTTGCAGTGTATAGTAATCCCGTGGCAGTGTCATTTGGTGCCCGACGCTCTTGGGTGCAACTTCATAGGTAGCGGGACTTACAGGGCTATCGTCGATGCCATTGGCAATTCGCCAATATAGCTCGGCATCGATATCGCATTTTTTATGGAATTTCTCCCGCATGCGCCATTTCAGCTCGCTTAGCGGCATCTGTGCCAAATGGCCAATCGTTGTGAGACCCATGCTTTGGAAGTGCGCGGACATGCGGCGGCCTACCATAAACAACTCACTAATGGGCAGCGGCCAAAGTACATCTGGAAGCTCTTCCTGAGTGAGGGTAAATAGACCCTCCGGGTTCTTCTTGGCCCACAGGTCGCAAGCCATTTTGGCGGTAACCTTGGAATAACCTATACCGATACGTGCGCGCACACCTGTATTTCTGCGGATTAAGTCCTGAATGGTCGTAGCGATCTGTCTTGGGCTTCCGAATAAGCTGAGGCTGCCGGTGATATCAATAAACTGCTCATCGATGGAATAAGGTTCTACGAGGTCACTGAATTTGCGTAGAATGTCCGTGATTTGGGAGGAAACATCGATATATTGCTGCATATGTGGTCTGACGACGATTACTTCGGGGCACTTCGCGAGTGCTTCCTTCAAGGTCTCGGCGGTAGTAATGCCAAAAGATTTGGCTAACGGACAAGCGGCAAGCACAATCCCGCTTCGTCTAGCCGGATCTCCGGCGACAATAAGCGGTTTGTTGCTGTATTGCGGATTAGAGGCCTTCTCCACGGAGGCGTAAAAGCTCTGACAATCGGATAACAAAATAACACGCTCTTTATTCATAGATTCACACTCTCCAGGTGAGGTAGAGATAGGGTAGATGATTTTTCTTATTATTATAATACGAACATATGATCGTGTATATTCATATTTTTTCCCATTTCTCTTCAGTCTCCAAGGTACAGAGACCTGTGGCCACACCCCCAGCGATAATCGTGAGGATGGAGTGGAAGAAGGTTTCTTTGGAAATCAGGAGTCCTCCCGCGCCGATAATTATAAAATCTGTCAAAAAAATGATGAGTCCAAGGTTAAGCGGGAGATACCTTTTGATATATTGAGCAAGCAGATCCGTTCCGCCTGTACTGGCTTTGAACCGCAGCATAAGCCCAAGACCCGTTCCCATTAAAAAACCGCCAATAATGGCGCTGGAAATGGAGCCGAACTCAAAATAATACAGAAAGTGGTACTGCAAAGGACCGAGAAGCTCAATCAGAAATGATGAGGTCAATAAACCTAATACACTATTGAAAAAGATATCGCGTTCCTTCAGCCAGGCTAACAGGAAAATCGGAAAGCTGCAGAGAAGGACAGCTATACCGATTTTGGCATCGGATAAATAATTGATGATGAGGGCTATTCCTATTATTCCCCCATCTAGGATTTTATATGGGACTAGAAAAAAATTAGTTGCTGCTGCAATGAGCAAGCTTCCGATCAGGATGATCGCGTATCTCAATAATGACTGCATATTTAACATCTCCACATTAAAGGCATGTCTTATAAATATGCTTGTCACTTCCAAAAAAATGCATTGAAGCAAAAAAACTGATTTCGGGCCTAATCATGCGGACCCAGGAGCCGCTATTAGGTAGATTCAGGGCATTTTATCGAGCTAACGGACCCAATTGCAGCTATTCCCACAAATGTGGTCCAATCGCGAGCAAATTATGGGCAATAAGAGCTATGCAGTCCGAAATTTCCGAAAAATGGGCCGAAAATCATAAATAGGTGCAATAGGGTCCGCAACGTTCAATAGATTTGAGTAACTCCTACCCATAAATCACAAGCGAGATCCCGCCCCCAAACAGGTGCAATCCGGTTCGTTGCGCTCAACAGACGTTAAGTTACTCTCACCAATACATTATGCGAGATCCCACCCACAAATAGGTGCAGTGCGGTCCGTTAGCTCAACAGACATTAGAGTAACTCACCGCCCAGCCTCCATGCGGACCCAGGAGCCCCTATTAGGCAGATACAAAGTATTTTTTCGAGCTAACGGACCCAGTTGCAGCTATTCCCACAAATGTGGTCCGATTGCGAGCAAATTATGAGCAATAAGAGCTATACAGTCCGAAACTGCCGCAAAATGGGCCCAAAATCACAAATAGGTGCAATAGGGTCCGATAGGATCAAGATCGAGCAAAAGGTAGCTGATTTCGAGACGTAGACAGCTAGGTTATGCAACAGGTAACAAATTCTGCGCACGGAGTAGATAGGTTGAGCTATAGGTAGCTAATTCCGCACGGTATAGATAGGTTGAGTAACAGGTAACTAATTTCGCACGGAGTAGATAGGTTGAGCTATAGGTAGCTAATTCCGCACAGTGTAGCTAGGTTGAGCCCCAGACAGCTAGTTTAAACAATGGCTAGCACGTTTAGGAGCAAATTTGGCAGGCGGCGTTCTTTTCAGCAACTGTTCGGACTCAGTTACTCTTATTTCCATGATTCCGCTCGTTTTGTCACACTATCGGACTCAGTTGCAGCTATTCGCTCAAATGTGCTCCTTTTCTGTGCAAATCAAGGGTAATAAGAGCTATACAGTCCGAAACCTTCGCAAAATGAACCCATATGCTGAAATAGCTGCAATACGGTCCGATACGATACGATCAAGTTCTAGCAAAAGGTAGCAGATTTCGAGACGTAGGCGGCTAGTTTGAACAACAGGTAACTAATTTTTCGCAGAGTAGCTAGGTTGAGTCCCAGACAGCTAGTTTAAACAATGGCTAGCACGTTTAGGAGCAAATTTGGCAGGCGGCGGCGTTCTTTTCAGCAACTGTTCGGACTCAGTTGCTCTTATTTCCATGATTTCGCTCGTTTTATCACACTATCGACTCAGTTGCAGCTATTCCCACAAATGTAGTCCGATTCCGAGCAAATTATGAGCAATAAGAGCTATGCAGTCCGAAACCTTCGCAAAATGAACCCATATGCTGAAATAGCTGCAATACGGTCCGATACGATCAAGTTCTAGCAAAAGGTAGCAGGTATCGAGACGTAGGCGGCTAGTTTGAGCAACAGGTAACTAATTTCTCGCACGGAGTAGCTAGGTTGAGCCATAGGTAAATAATTCCGCACGGAGTAGCTAGGTTAAGGCATAGGTAGCTAATTACGCACAAGGAGTAGCTAGGTTAAGCCATAGGTAGCTATTCCGCACAGTGTAGCTAGGTTGAGCCCCAGACAGCTAGTTTAAACAATGGGCAGCACGATTAGGATCAAATTCGGCAGGCGGTGTTCTTTTTAGCAACTGTTCGGACTCAGTTGCAGCTATTCCCACAAATGTAGTCCGATTCCGAGCAAATTATGAGCAATAAGAGCTATGCAGTCCGAAACTGCTGCAAAATGGATCGAAAATCACAAATAGCTACAATCCGGTCCGCAACGGGGAATGCTATGAATGGATGATTAAGCAGACGCGTCTCCGGGGGATACAGAGAGTAGTGTGATGGCTATGCGGTGAGTTACTTGCTGATAAGCTTTGGAGGGTCGAGCCGCATAATCAGCGTTGATCTATGGTAAGTATGAGTGCGCCACGACTAGGAAGGTAAACTGGTAAAATTATTGCAAGAAGCAAGAAGCAAGAAGCAAGGAGCAAGGAGCAAGGAGCAAGGTGCAAGGAGCAAGAAGTAAGAGCAGCAGAAGGATTTAGGACGGATCACGGGTACACAAGAAATGTGCCAAGCGGAGTACTGCTCCATCATAATAGTTACTTAAGTTTCTCCGAGCTAGAGGAGCATCTCGCATCTCGCATCTCGCGTCCCATTAATCCAAAGCTGATCACGTAAGCCAGCAGCAAGAAAGGCAGCAGCACACAAGAAAGCTACAGCAGCGCATCGCTTAACAACGAGAATAGCACGCCTCCAATTATGAGACATGCTGTTTTTGCCGTTATCGGGAATACCGCTTGCGGAAGCGAAGCGGAGAGATTCCGATCTGCTGAGTAAAGCGACGCGAGAAGTAGGCGGTGCTCTCGAAACCGATACGTTCTGCGATCGCAGCTATAGGCATCTCTGTCTTAAGCAGAAGCAGCTTGGCCTGTTCCAAACGGTAATCCGTTAAATACTCCATCGGAGTCAGTCCATATACGCGTTTCATGCAGCGGGCAAGGTAGTTATAATGAAAATGCAGCGCATCCGCCAGAGAAGCATTGGAGAGAGGCTCCGCATAATGATTGCGGATATAAGTCTCTGTCTTCTCGGCGATCTCTACCGCATGACTTTCTGAAGTATCATGCTGCGCCAGATCCATCATCCGCAGCATTTCTTCAAAAATCCTTTGCTGCTCCCAAACTGCACTGGAACGTCTTCCAGTGGACAGCTGTAAAAGCTTCTCCGCTTGTCCACTCCGTTTAAAGGGATCAGGAAGGGGACCAAACTGCGGGATGCGAATGGTATATGGATGAGTAAGAAACTGCCGGAAATGTGTCTCTCGGTTGATATACACGGGCTCGCCATCAGAGCTTGACCAATCTGCGAGGGTATGAAAATGAATCCATATAAACGAAGTCAGCTCCTCGCAAGTCTTAACGGAATAATGATAGCGGTCAGGCATCAGAAGCAGCGTATGCCCAGCCGCAACCTCCCATTGATTATGATCTTCACCAATAAATAGGCAACCTTGCTCTACAATAATCAGATCAAATAAGCCGATATGGCTTCTATTTGGATGCTGCTCTCCGGGTTGATATACAGTGTGATTGCATTCCAGAAAATATGGAAAAGGCGGCGCTGCGAAATGTACATAGGAAGGACTCACTGTGTTCTACCTCTCTTTTTATCGTAGTCCGAGCTCAAATTGTCCTTGGAAATAGGAGTGTGAAATAGTACAAAAAAGGGGTTGCTTCTGATTATATTTTTTATCTATTGTACGCTCTATAATTGTAATTAGCGAGTATAAAATAAGGCTAAGGGGAAGATGATGATGAATAAAACGATCCAGGATCAGCAAGTTGTAAAAGATCAATCCGTTAGCATTAAAGATGATTTCTGGGGAAGTTATATAAAGCTGGTACAAGATGTTGTAATCCCGTATCAATATGAGGCATTGCACGACAAAGCAGCGGGAGCTGAGCCCAGTCATGCCATTGCTAACTTTGAGATTGCTGCGGGCCGGAAGACCGGTGAATTTTACGGCTGGGTATTTCAAGACAGTGATGTAGCCAAGTGGCTGGAGGCCGTAGGTTATTCCTTAAGCATCAAACGTGACCCTGAGCTGGAGCGTCAAGCGGATGAAGTGATTGACCTCGTTGGAGAAGCGCAGCAGGAAGACGGGTACTTAAATACTTATTTTACGATAAAAGAACCCGGCAAACGCTGGACTAATCTGAACGATTGCCACGAGCTGTACTGTGCTGGGCATTTCATTGAGGCAGCCGTTTCTTATTACGAGGCTACAGGCAAAAGAAAACTGCTCGACATCATGTGCCGAATGGTTGATCATATCGATTCTGTGTTTGGTCCGGAAGAAGGCAAAATGCGGGGATATGATGGCCATCAGGAGATTGAGCTTGCGCTCGTGAAGCTGTATCGGCTCACAGGTGAGGAGCGGTATTTGAAGCTCAGCAGCTTTTTTATTAATGAGCGAGGTCAACAGCCGAATTTCTTAAAGCAACAATGGGATAATCTGGGGAGTATCAATTTTTTCACAGGTCAGAAGGAGAATTTAGATTTAAAATATTACCAAAGTCATCTTCCGGTAAGAGAACAGGAAGTGGCTGTAGGACACGCTGTGCGTGCGGTTTATATGTATACTGCTATGGCTGATCTAGCTGCACTTACGGGAGATGATACTCTTCGCGAAGCATGCGAGAGACTGTGGAATAACATCACTACTAAGCAAATGTACATTACTGGCGGGATCGGATCTACGCATCGGGGTGAAGCTTTCACCTTCGATTATGATCTGCCTAACGATTCGGTGTACGCAGAGACTTGTGCATCTATTGGGTTGATCTTTTTTGCACAGCGAATGCTGAGAATATCGCCGGATGCACGTTATGCCAACGTGATGGAGCGGGCGCTTTATAACAATGTGTTGGGTTCAATGGCACAGGATGGTAAGCACTATTTTTATGTAAATCCACTGGAAGTATGGCCTAAGGCATGCAGCTGCAACCCAGATAAACACCATGTGAAGTCCGAGCGCCAAGGCTGGTTTGGCTGCGCTTGCTGTCCTCCGAATGTGGCGCGTCTGCTGACTTCGCTGAATCAATATATCTATACGATCCATGGTGATACGCTCTATACGAATTTGTATATTGGCAGTGAGCTGACAACAAAGCTGGGTGGAACAGATGTTGCGATTCAGCAAGAGAGTAACTATCCATGGGAAGGTACAGTCTCCTTGAAGATTAATCCCGCAGCGGAAGCAGAGTTTGGGATTGCCTTACGGATTCCATCTTGGAGCCAAGGAATGGAGATCAGAGTCAACGGTGAAGCAATGAATACTGCTGAGAACATCGAGCAGGGATACCTCGTTATCCGGAGACTGTGGAGAGCAGGAGATGTAATCGAAGTGCATGACCCTATGGAGGCACATCGTATCTACGCACATCCAAGTTTGCGTGCTGATGCTCAAAAAGTAACGATTCAGCGTGGACCTCTTGTGTATTGTCTTGAAAGTATCGATAATGGTGAGCCGTTAAGCTCGATTTCCTTAAAAGAAGGCAGTGAACTTACTGCGGCTTTTGATGAGACATTGCTCGGCGGCGCTGTTGTTGTCGAGGCAGAGGGGCTACGTGTAGATAAAGAGGGCTGGAGTGGTGAGCTTTACAGCAGAGTCAAAGCACCAGTTCAAACCGTAAAGGTTAAGGCGGTTCCGTATTACTTATGGGGAAATCGTGGCAGTGGTGAAATGAAGGTATGGATTCCGGAAGCCAGCGTTTAAGTTATAGGTAGACATAGAGCTCGGGAATGGCTGTAGTTTATCAACATTTACCGATGAGGACAGCTGTAATTTACAGTCTGTCCTTTTCTTTTTGCAAAAAGGAGAACACACGCGAAATGGCGAAATTAGAAGAAACATAGAAATATTCTTAAATCCTATAACAATGGAGGCGGGCTATATTTATAATCATGCTCCAGAGGGTTATACTTGTCCCTTTTGTTTGTTGGTTTCGGGCATTGAAAATGAAGATGTGCGTTCTAAGCAAGCGGATATTATTTATCAAGATCATTACATAACGGCTTTTATTGCTTCTCATTGGTATCCGAATAATGAAGGGCATGTTCTAATCATCCCTAATCAGCATATCGAGAATATTTACACATTGAAGGTTGAGATCTCAAACCGGATACATGAGCTGGAAATTGAAATTGCTAAAGGTCTTAAAGAAGTTTATAAATGTGATGGCGTTTCTTCTAGACAACATAATGAGCCGGATGGCAGCCAAGATGTATGGCATTATCATTTACATGTGTTTCCAAGATATCATGGGGATAATCTGTATGGTACTTTTGGGAAGTTATCGGATGAATCAACAAGAAAAAATTTCGCCCAATTATTAAGCGGATATTTGAGCAAAAATAAGAACATTGGGGCTTATTAAGTTGAGAGAGGGAGAAGTATGAAGTCAAACTTTTTCGAAAAAGTTATAGAGTCAGAAGAAGAGCTAAGGTCTTTATTTGGGTACCCAAGCGAATTGGTTAACAACAAAACCATAACTGTTATAGATCATCATTGCCGTGATTATATCTCAAAATCCCCAATGCTTTTTATGGCTACAAGCGGTTCGTCCGGTGCTTGCGATGTCTCTCCGCGCGGGGACTCAGAAGGTTTTGTTCACGTGTTGGATGATAAACATTTAGTGATCCCTGAACGCCCTGGGAATAGACGGTTTGATTCTTTGCGGAATATACTTGAGAACCCAAAAGTCGGTTTGATATTCATCATCCCCGGACTTGAAGAAACATTAAGAATAAATGGGCACGCGAGTATAGTTAAGGATGAAGATATATTGAAACCTATGGAAGCGCATGGTAAAGTCCCGATCATTGGAATTGGCGTGGAAGTAGAAGAATGTTATATGCATTGTGCAAAAGCCTTTAAGCGGTCACATTTGTGGGATGACGAACATTGGCTTGCGAAAGAAATCTTGCCTAATCCATCAAAAATACTGGCGCAGCATGCCCGTAAACTTGGAGTTACTCCAGAGGATATCTCAAAATCACTAAAAGAAAGCTATGAAAAACGGCTATATTAACATTTTCGACTTAGAAATGGAATGGGATTTGCCCTTCATTGTATGCTATATTTGATCTGGATAAGGCAACTGATCATTTTACAGATAATAATGGAGGCATCACAATGAGTAAACGTTATCGGATGACAAGAGCAATGCAGAATGCTGGAGATTCAGCAACAACCCTATCTTTAGAAGAGTGTAAGCAATATTTCGCATCCAAACCTGATTTCACCTATACATCAGTTTTTACAGTAACAGGTGCCACTACCATGTCCATTGAGGGAGATTTCTTTATGTGGAGCTATGGTGATACAACAATCCCATTTAGACATTATCAGGGCGATATTTATGTTTCTGGCGCCAATGAAGCCGTGATTCCTAGAATGCTTGAGGTTGCGAGTGATTTAAGAGCAGATATTGTGGAAGGGTAAAAAAAAGATGCCCCCTGAATCCTTCAGGGGGCATCTACTGTTAATTTTAGATCCGCTCAACCGTTCGTTTGAACGATTGAGCGGATTTTTTTTGTATTAACCCAGTTCTACAACTACTTGGTGTACAGCGCCGTCTCCAACAGGAGTGATGATGTTACCTTCTACAGCTGCGCCATCCAAGGTAAGACTAGCTACACCTTTGGATACATGGTTCGGGTTCTTGATTTGAATCACATAAGTATCTCCACGGAAGACACGGGTGATTTCAAAGCTGTCCCACTCTGTAGGAATACAAGGATCGATCTTCAGACCATTGAAGTCCGCTTGAATACCAAGGATAGATTGTGTAATCGCTACATAGTTCCAAGCCGCAGTACCAGTTAACCAGGAGTTTTTAGCTTCCCCGTGGCGAACGGCATCTTTACCTGCGATCATTTGCGAGTATACATAAGGTTCAGTACGGTGAATTTCGCTGATGTCCTCCAAGTAGGCAGGAGCAATTTTAGCGTAAATTTCAAACGCTCTGTCACCATGTCCAAGTACAGTTTCAGCGATCATGATCCAAGGGTTATTGTGGCAGAAAATACCAGCATTTTCTTTGTAGCCCGGAGGGTACGTAGAAATTTCACCCAGGTTCAGATAGTACTTGGAATATGGTGGCTGTTGCAATACGATACCGTATTTAGTATCCAAATGCTCTTGCACGGAAGTCAGAGCTTTTTCAGCTTGACCATCTTCCACACCGATACCGGCCATAACACAGATACCTTGTGGTTCGATGAAGATTTTACCTTCTTCGTTTTCTTTGGAACCGATCTTGTCGCCATAGTGGTCATAAGCGCGCAGGAACCAGTCACCATCGAAACCGTGAGTCAGTGTGATTTCACGCATATTGTCAATCTTAGCTTCTGCATCCGTAGCTACATCATTAAGTCCGCGCATCCGGCAGATTTCTGCATAGTCCGGTCCAACGAAGACGAACAGACCCGCGATAAATACGGATTCCGCTACGCGGCCTTCGATGTTGGCAGTAGTCTGGAAAGATTCGCCCGGCTCTGTAGAGAAGCAGTTCAGGTTCAAGCAGTCATTCCAGTCTGCACGGCCGATCAGCGGCAAGCCGTGAGGTCCGAGATTGTTAGTTACATGCTCGAAGGAGCGTTTCAAGTGCTCAAACAGAGTAGCTGTGTTATCCGGATTGCTGTCAAAAGGAACCTGCTCATCAAGAATCGATGTGTCGCCTGTTTCTTTGATGTAAGCAGCTGTGCCAAGGATCAACCAAAGCGGGTCATCATTAAAGCCGGTACCGACTTCATTGTTACCTTTTTTGGTGAGCGGCTGGTATTGGTGATAGGCACTGCCGTCTTCAAATTGTGTAGCGGCGATATCGAGAATACGTTCTTTAGCACGTTCAGGAATTTGGTGTACAAATCCGAGCAAGTCTTGGTTTGAATCGCGGAAGCCCATACCACGGCCAATACCGGATTCAAAGTAAGAAGCGGAACGGGACATGTTGAAGGTAACCATACATTGATATGGATTCCAGATGTTAACCATACGGTTCAACTTGTCGTCGCCACTTTGGATTTGATATTTGGACAACAGGTTATCCCAGTGTGCAGCCAGTGCAGCCAAAGCGGCGTCCACTTGAGCGTCTGTAGCAAATTGCTCGATCATAGCCTCTGCTGGTTTTTTGTTGATAACGTTCAGAGATTCCCATTTGTCTTCTTCTGGGTTTTCAATGTAACCAAGGACAAAGATGAAGCTTTGCTCTTCGCCCGGCTCCAGAGTAATGTTCAGGGCGTGCGATCCGATAGGGGACCAGCCGCTGGCAACGGAGTTAGTTGGTTCACCTGCAGCAACAGCTTGCGGGCTTTCCAGACCATTGTACATCCCTACGAAAGCTTCGCGGTCAGTATCGAAACCGGCGATTTCTTTGTTAACAGAGTAGAAAGCGTAGTGGTTTCTGCGCTCACGGTATTCTGTTTTGTGATAGATAACGGAACCCTTCACTTCAACCTCACCAGTGCTGAGATTACGTTGGAAGTTAGTCATATCATCTTGTGCATTCCAAAGACAGAACTCTGCAAAAGAGAACAGCTTAACGGATTTCTTCGCGGAACCCGTGTTTTTCACTACAAGACGATGTACTTCAGCGTTATGACCCATAGGTACAAAAGCAAGCTGGTTTACAGAGATACCGTTGCGTTCACCAGTAATGGAGGTGTAGCCAAGACCGTGACGGCATTCGTAGAAGTCCAGATCACGTTTTACTGGCATCCAGCCTGGAGTCCAGAAATCACCATCATCATAAAGATAGTAGTAACGGCCGCCAGCATCCATTGGGATATTGTTGTAACGGTAACGGGTCAATCTTCTGAGACGAGCGTCTCTATAGAAGGTATAGCCACCAGCAGTATTAGAAATAAGTCCGAAAAATTGTTCATTACCAAGGTAGTTAATCCAAGGGTAAGGTGTTTTTGGTGTGTTAATTACATACTCTTTACGAGTGTCGTCAAAGGTACCGAATTTCATGTGAGAAAGTCTC
This sequence comes from Paenibacillus sp. FSL R10-2778, assembly GCF_038593035.1. Classification (NCBI taxonomy): domain Bacteria; kingdom Bacillati; phylum Bacillota; class Bacilli; order Caryophanales; family Paenibacillaceae; genus Paenibacillus; species Paenibacillus sp. FSL R10-2778. The sequence continues at coordinate 2,715,127 of NZ_CP151956.1, forward strand.
CTTTCGATTGTGAACGCGCGTTTATAGGTTTCAGGAAAAATTCCCTCGAGGGAAGGGATTCTTTCCGTTGTTTCTAAAAGATAGTATTAGGCAGTGATTTCGAGAACCGATGATAGCAGCTTCACAGAAAATATGTATTCTTCAGTGAAGGATGAATCTGTGCTACTTCTTCGGCGGTTGACAGGAATCTCTCTCCACTAAACGAGCTGGAAAGCTGATCGTGCTGAAAGTCGGCTGCTGCGAATCACACAGCTCGATTACTTTTTCCACTGCAGCCTTGGACATTTCATAAATCGGCAAGCGTACAGAGGTCAGCTTAGGCTGAATACGGGATGCCAGCTGAATGTCATCGAAACCCGCAATGGAGATATCCTCAGGGACAATGATTCCATGTTCGGAGAACGCTTCCATCGCTGAAATAGCCATGTCATCGTTGGAAGAGAAAAAGGCAGTCGGCAAAGGTTCATCAGAAGCAAGCAGCTTCTTGACCTCTTCATAAGCCGTCTCTTTCAGAAAATCACCCTTTAGGATAAACTTCTCATTCATAGGCAGACCATGTTTTTTCAGCGTGTCCTCATAGGCCGTGTAACGTTCTCGACCAGAGTACGTATTCATTTGCCCACAGATAATGCCGATCTCTTGATGGCCTAAGGAGATTAAATGTTCAATCACTTCTGTGGTGCCCTCGTAATCTTTGGAATTCACAATGGCCAAATGATTGCGGTCAAGATGCTCCGACATAATCTCTGAGATATCATAATCAATCAGTACTAGCGGAGAATCGAGTCCCACCATTTCGCGGACGATATTAATATCCTTCTGAGTGCCGACAATTATACCACCGTCAATCCGTTTTTGCAGAAAAGCTTGTTTTACCTTCAGAAAATCGTCTGGAGAGTATACCGTATGAATCAGAACGTAACATCCGCGGGCATTCGACGTGTCGACTACGGCATCGACGAATGGTGCAAAGTAATTGTTCTGATAAATTCGGGTAGTGTTCTCTTTCTCGTTCATACTGATGGCGAACAATCCGATGGTATCGGTTTTCTTACCGGCCAGAGCCCGTGCAAAGCTGTTCGGTTCGTACTGATGTTGCTCAATCACCCGCAGCACTTTGGCCCGGGTTTCTTCAGGAACATTGGAATAGTTGTTGATCACGCGGGATACCGTACTTCGGGAAACCCCGGCCAACTTAGCAATATCTTCGCTGCGCATGTTTCCCCTCTTTTCATAAACGCGCGTTTATGAGTTTATTGTAAGCGAAAGCATCGTATAAATCAATCGTAAAAAAAGAAATTTTGCGATCAAATTAATAAAGGATGACATATTTTTAATAGAAGAAGAATCCTACCGAATAATGATAGAGCAGAACAACTAGAAATAGTTTGTATAAGTTTTTTGCGGAGAAAGTGCATTGAAAGCTATGAAAGTCATGCTACTATTGTGATAAAGGTTATTGAGAATGATAATCAATGACAATAAAGCATAGGAGTGAAGGGATCAATGGCAAGATGGGGTCAGAAGTTTTTATGGGCAGCGGTACTTATAATGGCAATAACTGCGCTGGCAGCATGCGGAGCGAATAACAATACTGCGAAAGAAAACGTTGCTAAGACAGAGAATGCAGAGGAATCTACCTCAGCGAGCACTAGCACACCAACTGAAGGAAATGGAAATGCGGCAGAAGAGGGTGAAACTCGGACGATTGCCGGGGAATTCGGGGATGTTGAAATTCCAGTTAAACCGCAACGGGTAGCCGGAATCTATGTTGAAGATTATTTGAAGGCATTGGGCATTACCCCGGTGGTGCAGTGGTATCATCCAAGCTGGGGTAAACAGGATTATTTAAATCTTGATGTACCAGAATTTGATATTACCGGTAGTATGGAAGTGTTGCTGGAAAAAGACCCTGACTTGATTATTGTGGATGGAGGTGCGGATGCGGCAAAATATGAACAATATTCCAAGATAGCACCAACCTATCGTTTACCTGAGGCGGTGTTGCAAGACTCAAGACAAGTGCTTACGGCTATTGCTGATGCACTCGGTATTCCGGAGAAGGCGGAATCTGTCCTTGCAGAGTATGATCAGAAAGTGGCAGAGGGGAAAGCTAAGCTGCAACAGGCTCTGGGTCAGGAAAAAGTAGCAGTGATCCGGCTTAACGTAGCGGATAAAACCTTTGCTCTATTCGGTGTTAAAAACCGTTTCACCGGTGTGATTTATTCTCAATTTGGCCTGACACCTGTGCCTATGGCGGCAGAAATGACCGAATATCAATCTATTATCTCCGAAGAGCTTATCCCTCAGCTCGAAGCGGATCATATCATTGTGTTCCCTGACAACGGGGGCTGGGATACTGAAGGGAATCAGGAAGCGACTCAAATCCTTGATGGCCCGTTGTGGAAGAGCCTGCCGGCGGTGAAGAACGGGAATGTTTATAGAATGGAACGTTCCCACTGGCAGACTGGTGCCATCACAGCCAATTCGATGAAGCTTGATGACTTGCTGAAAGCTATGGTGAAATAAAACGGCAGCCGTCGTAAGGAACAGCATAAAGAAGGTCTATCAGCATAGTTGATAGACCTTCTTTTTTATTCTAAACTATAGTAAAGTGAATGAAAATGGTTCTCAATTGGAGGGCGCTAGAATGGCAGAAGATTTACAAGACAGCAATAAAAAGAGGCTATTCTATAGCTTGATTAACATAGAAGCCCAATCCTTATCGGTGAACGGACAGACCTTAGTGTTTCAAAATCATACCCTGATCATTGTATCGGAAGGACAGGGATGGTTAGAAGCCGAGGAGAAGCGTTTTCCACTGGAAAAAGGTGTCGGGTTCTTGTTCGAACCGGGGTTAATAAGCAAAATCAATGCCGAGGAGCGAGGACTTAGCTTTTATAGGCTTACTTTTGAAGTCATCGAAACGGGGGGAAGCAGGCAGAGTGGAATGGAAAAGGGGACTAAAGAAGGAATTCTCCGGTCCGGTCCGCTAAGCTGCAGACCATTTTCGCAATGTGCATTACTGCTGGAGGCTATCTATCATAGTCGCAGAAGTACGGAAGAGATTGAATGGTTCGCAGGCCATACCCGCTTTCAAGAGTTACTGCTGCTGATCATGCGGGCAAATTCCTCTGTCATCCAGATGAAAGGAGCCCATGAGGCGGTACAGCGTTCCATCCGCTATATGCAGGAACACTATAATCACGCCATAACCGTCGATCAATTAGCTGAAGTGGCAGGCATTACACGTGCACGCTACACACAGATTTTTAAAGAAGTGACAGGGCGGATTCCCTTAGAGCATTTGAACGGACTTCGTATTGAAAGGGCGCAGCAGCAGTTGCTGCTTACGAATGACCGTATGCATGATATCGCGTTATCCGTAGGGTATAGCAATGAGTATTATTTTAACCGGCGTTTCAAAAGATCTGTGGGCGTTACGCCCGGCCAATACAGAAGCTTCCATCAGGAAGGGCTGCGGGTGTTCGCTCCTTTTCTGGAAGACTATCTGCTGGCTCTGGATATTACACCGGTGGCGCAATATTCTCACGCTCAGTGGGGGAAGCAAGAGTACCTGTCCCTCCTCGATGTGCCTGCGGTGGATATTTCGACTGGCGATTGGCAGGAGCTCTCCCAGTACATGCCCGAACTGATCCTGCTGGATGATGGCTTTCAGCGTTGGCACCTGGATGAGTGCAGCCAAATTGCTCCGTTGTTCAAGCTGCCTTTTCATCAAGAGGATTGGCGGGCCACGTTATTTTCCGCAGCAGCCGTCTTTGGCAGAACGGATCGTGTCCAGGAAGTGATCGGCAATTATGAGCATCGGGCGCAGCAAGCTAGACGAGTGCTAAACCGTTCAGTCCAAGGGCAGACTGTAGCATGCCTAAGAATATCTTCCTACGGAATCAATCTCTATGGATGCGGGCAATTGGGGTATACAGGTAGCGTACTCCATGAGGATTTAGGTTTGCAGCCCCATGAATTGGTTCCGAAGTTGACCCGTGGACAGAAGCGGGTGAGCCTAACAAGAGAAGAGCTTGCGAGCCTCACTGCAGATCATTTGTTCATTACCTTTGATCGACAGGAAGGAGAAGGACGGGAGCTGTTGGATACACCGCTTTGGCGCAATCTGCCCGCTGTTCGTAATCGCTGTGTATATGAGGTGGATTTTATGGCCTGGATGAATTATGGGGTATTGTCACATCAGCGCAAAATTGAAGATGTGTTAAGAGCGTTAGGGTAAGTCAGAAACTAGTCCAGATAAAAAAGAGGATAATAAGTGCCACTATACTGCTGATGCGAGTCATTAATAAATAGGCATCACTGGGTTCTACATCACCTTTCATCATCCAGCCATAGCGCATGTACCATCCCAAATGAGGAAAGAAGATATTAAGCAATGCTAACAGTACAAAGAGGAATATAAAAAAGCCCATGATTTATCACTCCTTTATCTAATGTATACGCCAGACTATACGGAGCGTTCCCTAACTAATAAGTGAGCTTCCATATATTTATTTTTAGGCGGGGGATACCCTAGCCACCTTGACAGGTGGTTGGGGTATTTTTGCGGCACTATTCAAGGCTGTGTTATTGAAGGTGAATGTTTAGAGGCGTGCTTGTTGTGTTTACATAACAAAGAGTTCGGAAAATATAAAAATGTATTTCTAAAAATAAAGGAGGAATTGATCGATGTCTAACCAATATACGATGCAAGATCCTACCACTCAGTACACTAAGGCTGGACCGGAATTTCAGCAGCAACAAGAGGAGCCGGGTCTGCAGAAGAAAATGAATCCAGTACCCGATACAGGAGAAGATACCTATAAAGGAACTGGGCGTCTGACCGGACGTAAAGCGTTAGTTACGGGAGCCGACAGCGGTATAGGCCGTGCTGTTGCTATTGCTTTTGCTCGCGAGGGGGCAGATATTGTTCTATCTTATATGCCCGAGGAAGAGGAAGATGCAAAGCAGGTGGTCAAGCTAGTGCAGGAAGCGGGTCGTACTGCAATCGCCATTCCAGGCGATCTGAAGGATGAGGCATACTGCGAACAACTCGTCGATACTGCGGTTAAAGAGCTAGGTGGAATTGATATTTTAGCCAATATCGCGGGCAAACAGCAATTCGTTCCAGACATCGCTGATCTCACTACGAAGCATTTTGACGACACATTTAAGACGAACGTGTATGCTATGTTCTGGCTGTGCAAAGCTGCGGTGAAGCATATGCAACCGGGCAGCACCATTATTAACACTTCTTCTATTCAAGCTTATAATCCCTCACCGATCCTTTTGGACTACGCGACCACCAAGGCTGCTATTAATACATTCAGTAAGTCTCTCGCTCAGCAAGTAGCTGATAAGGGGATTCGCGTCAATGTAGTAGCACCTGGTCCCGTATGGACACCTCTTCAAGTTGTGGGTGGGCAACCGGAGGAAGTGCTGAAGGAGTTCGGGTCGAGCACACCACTAGGTCGTCCGGGACAGCCTGCGGAGATGGCTCCGGCATATGTATTCCTGGCTAGCCAGGAATCTAGCTATATCAGTGGCGAAACACTGAATGCGAACGGCGGAACTCCAACTCCATAAACCGCTCAGCGGAATGTTGATATTATAAATACAGCGAAGCATCCAAAAGTACCCTGCTAATTTTAGCTGTGGGGTGCTTTTGTTTTTATATATAGAAAGGAGTATTATAGAATTCGAGACTTTTTCTCCCATTATTTTCATGGAAAACGATCTATTACTGATCAAGATTGTCGAATACATAGTTTTCCTGCGATTACCCAAGAAATAATTTGAACGGCTCTGAGTTTTAGGGGAGACCACAGAAAGAATTAGGAGATGTATGATGCGAAAAAAGAAACTAGCATTCCTCACCATTTGCTGTGTCTTATTCATGGTGTGTTTTCAATCGGGATCTGTCCTTGCGGATAAAGGAAACGGAACAGTAGTAGATAGTGGAACCAAGGAAAGGCTGATGGAGAAGTATGATCTTGTAGAGCCTGAACCCGCAAATCCAGCAGCGCATGGGAGTCAATACGATTTTGGAATTAGTAACCCTATTGCTTTATTGGTCAGCATCAGTAGGCTGTATTTGTATCCATATGTTTTTGCAGCAGAGGAAATAATTAATCATATGATCGATCAAAGCGAAATTAGTTATTAGTTACGTGTATGTCTTTCAAAATATAATCCCAGCTATCATAATCGTTCATATCCTCAGGAACTTCTAACACACAAATATCATTAATGTTCCAATTTAATTCTTGTACCGAGGTTGATTCACGAACGGGAATAAGAATAAGAATAATAAATTCGTTCGGTTTTAATAAATTAGACAAAATTGACTGTAGCTCTACAGCCTGTTCATATGAGGCGGACCATCTAATGAATAAAGTTTTTTTACTGTGGATTAACTTGTCCCAAAATCTATTAATTCGTAATTCCAGCTTCGCTTTATACGAAGGATAGGTTATAGACCAGTGTTTACCTTGGTGGATTGGAAAATCATGAACTGAGATAATGTTATATAAAGTATCCTGAATAAAATAGGATTTCACTAGTGCATTTTTATTCCCATTAGGATAGACTGGTAATCCATCCTCCAGAAAAAAATGTGTTTCATCAAGAATTTGCAGATTTATTAATTCCATGAAATTTTGAAATCTATTCTTATAAAGTCTATTTACATCAGCCAATGAATAAGAAACCATCCAGTCGAGCGGCATGGAGAATTTCCTCAAGCTATTTCTTTGCAGATTTATAGCAGGAGCACAAGACATCCCTAAGCTTACTATTAAATCATAGCTTTTTTTCACAGCTTGTAATTTCATGGACTCACCCATTTTCAATCAGATTCAGTTTCTAATAAATTATATACACCATTTTCTAGGGTTGATTGGACTTTAAGTGCAATGAGATACACAGGAAAAAGAGAGCAGCAATGTCACTGCCCCCTAAATCTATTAGTTACGTTGTAACAAAATATATCCACTAATGCTTGAAGTTTTTTTACGAAAGACCACTTTAAAACCAACATCGTTGTCTAATAAGCAAGCCAAAGCGGTGTTAAGCAATCCGTTGGGTCTCAAGCTAGGTCTGCACGGCACGGCATTTCCAATAACACGGGCGGCAATAATCCTACGTGCTGATCCAGCAACCAAAGGATTTCTGCTCCAACTGATCAATACTAAATCTGGCTGACGAGTAGCCATGGAAGATCTACCCCTTTCTATTAAGTTTCTTTATATAAAATGCACCATTGATTTTAATGTGCTAAACCATAGCGGAGTAAGGAATACATAGGATCGAGTAGGGAGAGGGGCGAATAATATGGACAAGGTGTTACATAAGATAGCTAATTTGATTAGCGGTGAGGCTAATAGAATCATCATTGGGATTTCGGGTCATGGTGCATCTGGAAAAACAACGTTTGCTAATAATCTTTTAAAGCTTTTGCAGCAGGATGATGTGAATTATATTAATACAGACCCCTATATTGTTGAATCTAGTCTTAGAAAATACACTTCTATCGACTATGAATATAAGAATGTACATTATCACGATAAAGTGACAGCTTGTCATCCTGCTGCTCATCATATATTTGCTTTAGAGAGAGACATTCATATGTTGAGGGATGGGTTGGATTTTTACACAATTGGCACGGACTATACAAAAAGTATGTTCATATCTTCACAAAAGAAGGTAAATATTGTAGAAGGCATGAGTGTTGCCTTTACTGATCCGAATTTGTATGATCTGAAAATCTACTTATACACGGATGGAGAAACCGAGTTGATGAGAAGGAGTATACGTGATGTTTCTGAAAGAGGAACAGATATTAATTATTTAAGAAAATCCCATGAACAGCGCAGGATGCAATATGAGTTGTTTATGCATTCTTATCATCATAAATTTGATATCGTTTTAAAAAATTCCAATGAAGAGTTTGTTCTTGAAAAGGGAACGTTGTAGAGGGGGAAGAGAATGCTTCCAAATGTTAGGCTAGCAACGATATGTGACGCGGATGTTTTGTCTAGATTAAATCATGAGTTCAATGGTGGAGTAAAACGTCCTGTGCCAGAGATCATCAAGTGTTTGAACAGCAATAATGAAGTGGTGGCCGTGGCTACTTTAAGGGATGAAGTAGTTGGTTTTGGCTGTGCTCAAAGTCTGAAATCATTTTGTTATAATGAAGCATATGGTGAAATTACTGAAATGTATGTAAAAGAGTCAGCTCGTAGAAATGGTGTCGCTACTGCACTAATTTCTTTTCTGGAAAGTCAGCTTTATTCTCGTGGAGTCAAAACAGTTAAGATTTTAACAGGAGAAGATAATCGTGTAGCCATTAAAGCGTATGAATTGAGCGGGTATGTTAAGGATGATGAAGTAATGTTAAAGAAAAAACTTTAAAGCCATAGTGAACAGTGAATCAGGCAATTTATTGTGCTGGTCCAATTGGATAGCAATAAAAGGACGGAAGCCGCTTTACTGGCTTCCGTCTTTTTGGAACTGTGGAGATGAACAGACGCTATTTATTTATCGCTGAGTCACCTATTGGAGTGAATGTATTCTCCACAGTAAGGTTAGAGAACTTAGCATAGTTCAGTTGCTCAATCTTATTGGCGACATCATTGCTGTCAACGGCGAATCCGACATATACCGAACCCTCCATAACAATAGTTCGCTCGCCAATTAGCTTCCAGTCTTTTTCGTCCGTTGATCCGTAAGCATAGAAAACATCTCCCTTACGGCCAAGCTTGAGCCAATACCCTTGCTCCACACCATTAATTTTAAATGGAATATCTGAAACAAGTTGAATGCCAGCTTTTTCAGCAGCAGATACGCTGTCTAAAGTTTCAGTTAATTCATCAAATCCTCCGCCCTTAATATTTCTGCCCGTCAGATAAGATGACCAGCTGGTCTCTTTGGACAACTTCACATAGGAGATACCAAGGGCCGCCGCGGCACTGTCTTTATTCAAGTCATCGCGGATCATTAGCCCGGTGAAGGCATGGTTGTCAACGGCCCCGATTTCTTCGAGCTTCGCGGTAAATTCCATATCTCCGTTCATTTCTTTATACACGAAGTGGAAGTCATCTTTGGCTGCATTGTTTGCTTCTGATCGTTCTGTGCCACCTTCACTTTTTCCAAGCTTTCCGTTGCCTTTAACGGTAAGCACATCATTTGTCATACTTCCGGAACCCTTAATGTTCGGATCACCGATATCTGCTGTAGTCCAACCCTTTCCAGCCAGGGAAGAGGTAGCAGCATTGATGTGGATGTTAGTGGCTGTGGTCTGCGTCTCATTTCCTTGGGTATCGGTCACTCTTGCAGAAATATAGTAGGAAGCATCCGTTAAATTCTTGAGGGTATATGTGTATGTGTTGCCTTTTTTGGCTGCTTCTCCAAGATATTTAGAACCATTATATACAGCAACTTTTTTTATTTTGTTTCCGGATTTAGGGGAAGCATTAATTTTAACTTCGACCTCTTTCCCGGTAACAAATTGTGCATTGTTTTCTGGCGCTAAAAGCTTAGCATCAGGGTTTTCGGCGACGTGTTTCATATCAACCAGGCCGTTAATATAAAGCTCAAGCCAGGTGTAACCATTTTTAGTAACCGTTTTGTATGCATCCTTGCTGCCCCAGATTTTATTTTTCTTTTCCCACTTGTCGTCTATTCCGTTTTTATTAGTGTCAAATTGCTTATCATATTGAGCCTCAATGACGCCAAAGTCTGAAATGTAACCCCCGACTTCATGTTCAGTGTTGATATATCTTCCCGAGTTCTGCTCGACTTCTGCCACAATTCTTGCATCGATAGCATCGCGACGTGGATAGGTAGCTCCCGCTTGTTGCAGAATGCTTTTTAATAGTGATTCATTCGCTAGCTTTACGCCGGACTTAACATAATTATCAAATGCTTTATTGGTAATACCATGGTTAACTCCAGTACTATCCGCGGACAGATATGGTGTGGCTGCAAGGGTCGTCTTTTGTTCACCACTCTGTACGCCAGAAAATTTCACATAATCTGAAGAATCATTCAGTAAGCCTGTGAGCTTACCGTTAATTCTGTTTCCAGTAATATAGAAACCGCCCAGCTTGGTAGCTTCACCGGCATCAATCACTCGGTTAGTTACATTATCTCTTGTACCTGGGCCGGCAATTTCGATATTGTTCATAAAGTTAGTAAAAGTAAAACCTCCGCCATAAGTGCCGTTAAAGCCCCAATTGTAAATTACATTGTTCGAGAACTGAACAACCGCCACATGATCAGCATCTGCAGCACCTGCGTAACCGCCGCCTAGTCTTGGATTTCGCGAGGTATGGTTCGCATACAGATTGTGATGGAATGTTGTTTTGTCTCCGCCTGAAATACCGCCGTAGCCATGTCTTCCTTTGGAATGCCCGGATAGAGTCAGACTTTCGGAAATAATGGACCACTGGATCGTGCCATTTTCGCCTCTATATAAAGATAGAGTTTCATCTGTGTTCCAACTGAAGGAACAATGGTCAATGAGGAAGTAGTTGTTGTCTCTCCCCCAAAGCGCATCCATTGAATCACTGCCATTATACACATTAGTGGCACCCGGACGGAAAGCGGTGTACCGAATAATGATATTCTCTGAATTGCTGATATTGGTATCCCAACCTGCAATGGTAATTCCGTTGCCTGGAGCGGTTTGCCCAGCGATGGTCAGGTTTTTAATATTATTGAGACTTAACGTGCTCTTCAGTTCAATCGTTCCGGAAACATGAAAAACAATGGTACGACCCTCTTTAGGCGTAGATAAAATCCCGTAGCGAAGGGACCCTGCAATCGGTTTGTCTTTTACAGCGTAATCTTCAAGGGTAGTTACGATGTATACATCGCCCCCTCGACCACCGCTTGTATAGGCGCCGCCACCTTCCGCGCCAGGAAAAGCAAGAATAGAGGCACCCGCAAAACTTTTGTCTCCGTCTGCCTGCCCTGAAGCTGCAAGTGTGTGACCTCCTAAAAATGAAAACGCTACCGAAAAACTCAATAAGACACCTATAACCTTACCTGATTTTTTACTCTTCCATTTCATCTTTTTGACGTATAACATGGATACAGTCTTATCGCTGAATGCTGTTCCTGTTATACTTCCTCCTCTCAGTGAAATGATACTGGTCTGCGACAAGCAGCTTACTGGTAATACTTTAAAACTTTTAGGGCGTATTTACCTGCCAAAAAAATCTTTTTTTGTGCCAACTATTGCTCTTTGGTTCTTGCGTAAACGAACAAATTCATATTATGTTCTTAGTATTACAGTAGCTATAGTGCTTGGCATTCCATGACGATAGGGAGAAAAACATGAATATTAAATATCAGCATCGTGACCAGGCGTTTCACTCCTTTATTTCTACCAATAACACTTATCCTCTTCATCTACACAAAAATGTAGAGATAACAATGGTTTTGTCCGGCAAAATCAATATCAACATCAATGGAAAAGAGTATGATTTGTCTGAAGGAGACATAGCGATTATTTTTTCCAATCAACCTCACAGCTACAAAACTCTACAGAAAAGCCAGATCCTGCTGTTCTTTTTTGACGCTACTTTTCCGGGGGATTTTGCAGGGGATTTGCTTAATCATGTTCCGGATAACCCTATAGTTTCGAAACAAAAGGTGCTTCAAGAGCTGTTGGCAACCTTGTATAAACTATATAAAGAACAATGTGACGTTCGTCTGCTCAAGGCTTATACCTCTGTAGTATTAGGGCATGCGCTGCCGTTACTGCTAATGAAAAAAGTAGACTACAAAAAAGAAATGGATCTCGTACCCAAAATCCTAGCATACATCGACATGCATTTTTTAGATCACATAAATCTGGATACGCTTTCAAGAGAGCTTGGCATTAGTAAATTTATCATTTCCCGAATCTTTTCTGAGCAGTTTCACATTTCATTTCGTGATTACATCAATGGCCAACGGGTAGCCTTTGCTCATATGCTGCTGTTATCCACTACCCATCCGGTCACGGATATCGCGTTTGATTCCGGATTCAACAGTTTGCGTTCTTTCTATCGTGTTTTTAAAAATGAATACGGGATCACCCCCAATGAATTTCGCCGAAAAGTATCGAAGGAGTGTGTAGAATGAAAATGATGAAGATGGCTTATATTCTATTTGATGGGATGACTACGTTAGATTTTGTTGGTTTTTACGATGCGGTTACCCGGATGGGAGTTCTAAAAGCTATAGAAAATGTATCGTGGGATTTTTGTTCCAACAAGGAAGAAGTCACGGATGATCGAGGATTGACGATGAAAATAAACCAGGTTTCCCCTGATCTTTCAGCCTATGATTTGATATTTATCCCTGGAGGGTTATCGACTCGACAACTTAGATTCGATACTAATTTTATAACATGGATTCAGACTGCCCGAGAGGTTGAATACAAGGTGTCAGTGTGTACAGGAGCTTTGATTTTGGGAGCTGCCGGTTTCTTAAATCAGAAGAAGGCGACTACCAATCCTTCTGCATATGAACTATTAGCACCTTATTGTTCCGAAGTAGTTAAGGAACGGTTCGTAAGGGATGGAAATGTTTTTACTGGGGGAGGAGTAGCAGCTTCGATTGATCTGGGTTTATATTTCATAGAATCGCTTACTAATGAAAATGTAGTTCAAGAAGTTCAAGAGAAGATGGATTACCCATATTACAAGACAATTAACCCTTCCAAAGGGAAATCATAACTATAATATATGGGAATTAATGATATAATATCCAAAGTGAAATAATTAAGGCGATAAATAGAGGTGTAAGGTAATAGATATGAACTATCGTAAAGTATTCTCACTACTTCCCATGATCATTTTTTTGTTTATTATATGGTACTTTTTGATGGCAGGGACTTCAGCTGTTGTTAATGTAGTGTCAGTAAATAAAAGAGAAATAGTAATACAAAATATGAGCGGTGATCAAAATACAGTCACAATCCCAAAAGGAATATATAAGTTAATAGATGTAAATGAGGAGTACTTTATTTCATATAATAGTAGAATAGGGCAAAAGCCATTCTTAACCTCAATAGAACCAAGTGCGAAATGATGATTTGAAAAATCGGCTGTAAGTATAAAAAGCATAAAGATGGTGGGATTGTTTTGCATGCAGTTAAGCCTATAATGTTATGGTTTATTTCGACGATTTTATTCACCCTGGCAGCCTTTGGATTGGAGCTTTGGGAAGGAACTAAAATAAGTACAACAGAATATTACGGTTTTCAAAACATTGGGTTTGCTTTTATTTTTCTGGTGTTCCTCTTTTCAGTTCTTCTTTACCCGGTTATACTGCTTCCTTTATCATGGGTTATTCGAAAGATAGTTAATCCTTTAGTAAACCGCATAATGATATTCTTATTGAGTGGTATTGCGGGATATGGTTTCTTTTACGAGGTGTACGATGAACGCTTTATACGGGAATACCATTTGAATAGTAGTACAGCTATTATTTTTTTCGGTATTGCTGGTTTCATCTATGCTCTGGTGGATTACTATTTTGAGTCGCAAGCCATTAAAGCCGAACAAAATCCCTGCTAACCGTGGCGGCCGGCAGGGACGTTATTTTTTAATCTAAGTATTAGGTAATTTGTTAACCTCGTCAGTAAAGGCTTCCAAGTACTGGGTGAATAATCCTGTATCTATTTTGGTGGTTGCATCATTTGCAATAGGAGGCGTATCTTGGATTTGTTTGTACATGCGATCCATCTCACCCGTGAGCTTAGCCCAGATGCTTTTAATTGAATCATATTTTGCATCAAGGTTGCTGATATAACTATCGTATTCCATTTTTTGAATCATAGCTTTTCCTAATTGCTCGATTGTAAAATCTATATCTATTGTTTCACCCGTAGAGCCAGTTCCTGAACCTGCATACCAGCTGATATCAACAAATCCATCATTCCAAATATCTGAAACGACAAAATTACTGATTTCTTTAAGCATCGCTTCAGGAAACTGTTCAGTTGTACCTGCATTACCTGAATCTGAAGTATTAATTACAGGTTCCTTGAAGAGTTTTCTCACTTCGTTAAATGCATCCTTATCTTTGTCATTAGACGAATACCCCCAACCAACTTTGTCATCTTTAATAAAAATGATAAGTTCGCTATTGGAGGAAGACTTCTCACCTTGGATAAGCACGAGTTTATCTTTTCCGCCATCTTTGTCCGTATAATCAGCTGTTTCAATTACTGTAGGGTTCTTAAGTTTATTATTCTCGGGTGTCTCAGTAGATTCAGCCATTTGGAAAATGGGTTGTACATCTGGAAGTATATTTTCGGATACGAATTTCTTTTTCGCTTCGATATCTGAACCATTGAGGAAAATCTCCACATAGTTGAGAGCCAGTTTCTCGGAAGCTGTAAGTTTCTTTTTTGGCTCAGGAGTGGGCTCTGAAGGGCTGGCTGTTGCTTCGGACGGTATAACTCCTGTAGACGTTGTATTTTTTTTCTCTGAATTTGTTGTGGAACTACCACATCCTGAAAGGATTACAATAGTTGCCACGATACATAAAAAAGCTTTTTTGTTCAATTTTATATCCCCCTAAATCTGCTAATAATTGCTAATTAATTCTACCAGATATAGGAATAGTAATCTATGAATTATAATTTATGGCGGAACCAATATATTAGATTAGCGTGTTTTATTTGTCGGAGGTGAGCATTTTGCTGAAAGTACTAAGAGTGTGCGGTATTTTATTCAGTGCAGCAACAATCATCCTGGGAATCACATTTTTCCGCGGCCAGGATCAAGTGATAGTGTCTTGGACTATGCTGGGGATGTGCGGAGCTTTAATATTTAATGGAGCGGCATTGTATTTGAAAACGAAAGATAAAATGGCTGTGCTATCCTCGATTGTTGGGATTGTATTGTTAATAGTCTCGCTTACTCAGTTTCCTTTTTGAAAATTAAAACAACCTCGTCAACCTTAATGGGTCGGCGGGGTGTTTTTACGTTTTCTACTTTATACTTATTTCTTTTTCTTCTTTGTGGGTCCGATCTGGCGTCTTACCTTATCGTTCTCATCTACCTCAATAATATAAATCTCCTTCACTGTACCGGAGAGTGTAAACCATTCACGCATAGCTTCAGCCTCAGTCATCGGTCCTAATATTCGTTTCCCCCTATAACATATAAAAAACACTCATACTCCTTAGTTTGTTTGCGGAAATGCAATAAATGCTTATAGAACAAATTATAAACTTGGGCGATGACTTTGTATGTAATAATTCATGCCTGGCGGGATATTTTTACATTGATTAACGAACGTACGTTTGGTTATAATACAAACAAACGTTCTTATCCTTGGAAGGTGAGTAATTATGCAAATAAGTATGGGTCAAACCATTGAAATAGTGTACCAAGATAAATCAGGTAAGATATCTCAACGTAAAATTGATGTGAAAGGGATTCGTGGGGGATATATTCGCGCAACTTGCTTATCAACCGGAGCACCGCGCGTATTTCTGGAGGCTAATATTCTTGCTTGGCAGCCTGTGCAAAAGAAGCGCTATGCTTAGTGACACCGCCCGAAAGCTACTAATGATCATGCGCCACTCTGCCGTGCATCATGCTCATATGCCAACTCTACAGGAGTTAGAGATCAAGAGTGGACGGACACCAGATAAGATCATTAGTGGGCTTAGGGAATTAGTTAACGAAAAATATATAGAATGGACCCCACACACTCCACCCGAGAGCGCCCGAATTATTGAAGGCTGGGAAAGGATTGACCCTAGGTTTAAAAAGAGAAAGTCAGAGCCACAAGAGCTCCAGTGGGGGATAGATGGTAGTAAAACGAATTACTGGACGGATTATTAGGAGGGAAGCTTCATGATGAAAAAATTAGAGAACGTATGGGAGTGTAGCAGAATGATATTGCCCGAACATAAAAACCGGATTATAGATGACAATAATGAGCAGGAACGTCGTGAAAAACCCACTCTAGATCTACAGGAGATAGAGCGCTTTGAAATATTGTTATATCGTTCGATGGAAGAGCACAGCCCGATTACACTCACTCTGTTTGATCCCATGGAGAATATATTAAAACGAGGTATTGTGATGAAACTGGATAAACAACAGGGAATTAAACTCCGCTGGTCGGAGGAGGAGTGGGATTGGTTCAAGATGGAGGATGTTATTGCAATAACTACATAATGCACTTCATAAAAAACAGGTTAGGAGCAATCTCCTAACCCGCGCTGTACTTCTGATATTAATGTTCTGCTCCGTGGAATAAGACCACTGGTGAGGTACTTGGCAGTGCTGGCGCAATGCTGACGATAGTGAGGACCAACAATAAAGAGACGGCAAACTTTTTCATAGAGACTCAACCCTTTCTTTGAAATTTATTATTTTCTCTTCAAAATCTTTAATCTGAGTAGCATCAGCACATGAACGTAATGATTCGAAGTATACTACTGCTTGTTTAAAGATTTTATCAGAGTTTGTGACCTCTGCAGAATCTAATAATTTCATGCTATATTTGATAGCTGTATTATAATCTTGAATTTTTGTTTTATATCTGATCATATTAATAAAAAAAGTTTCTTGGTAGGAATTTATTATAATTTCATCAGCAGCGGTATCCTCAAATTTTGAAATACTATTAGAGAAAAGTTCTAAATGAGATTCAATGTTTAAATTGAAATTAGTAGCTGTCTTTAACAAAGTTATCAGTCCCGGTAGAACTTCTTTAGTGTTGGATAAAAGGAAAGAAACATAACGATCTATGAATTGAATATTTCCGGAAAGCACTTCTACTTCTAAGAGATTTGGCTCTGATATGTACTTATAATAGGCTACCTCATTTAATCCTTCAGCATCTAATCCCTTGAACCAACTCAAATCACTGTAAGCTTTAATGTAAGTTCGAGCTTTATCATAATTTTCGATTTCTTTGTGGGCTAGTCCCAACATAAGTAAGCTGTATCCATAATAATAAATTAAAGGTCGTTGGTGTTTTAGCTCCAGTTCATTATTGTGTGTGTAATTATTATAAATTTGAGTTATTCGGTTGAAAAAGGTATCTGCTAGTTTTAGAAGATTGGGCCAGCTTTCAAAAGAATATATCATTTTAAGAACTTTTACGGCTGGATCAAGATCTAGAAGATTTATATCTAAATCTAAATCGATATTTCCATCCAACGGCCTCACCTGCCTTTATTTTACATAATATACCTGTATTATACAATGTAATCAATAGATGGTCAATTAAGTGCTCCATATAAAAAATAGATGATTAATAGGGACCAATAAAGTAAATCTATCCATTATTGCGTCATGATGTGTGCCTGGGTAAGCTTTGGCCTGATGGCACTGTATTAGCTGAAAGTCCTTACTTCACGATCTCAGATGAGCTTGATTCGACTGTATTGTAATAATCGCGTTTATCAAATACTACCATTTTAAGGATTGTGTTACATATGTTTTATTTCATAAGAGGAGTCGCAACCAGCATGAGCCAAAAAAGCAAAAACCTTGTACTCGTTGCGGATTCGACGATGAATTTATAACAGATTATCTGGAAGGAGGAACAAGGAACAAGGAAGGTTAATGATATATTTTGTGGAAACTGAACAGCCCCAAGTAATCCAGTGAATTGATGAACAATACGAAGATAAAACGTATTTGAAATATATGTTGAGGAGCTCTTGGACCTTCATGAAATTCGATTTCGTCAACAAAACCTGATTTTTTAGTAAAGGTTCAAAGAAGGTTTGTTTCTCTTGTAGACACAGAGGACAATTTTGTTAATATGGGGAAAACTATTTTTCGCAAAGTCAGGTAATAGCTTAAGCGGCATGATAAAGAAATAAAAATTATTCAAAAGGTGAGCCGCAGAAAAGCGACTCTTTTTGTTTTGCAGTCAGCCATTTGTAACGAAGGTTGTAATTAAACTATTCGAGGTGAACGGCTTCCAAACAGCAAACCTACCAGGAGCCATATAGAAGACGTACTTTACTTGCCCACATTGCAAGCATGAGTACGTGGCTTTTTATACAGATCGGAAGTAAGGGAGTTACAAGCAAAGATCAGACGAGTGCAGACTAAGCTTCAGAACCGAAGAGTTGATCAGGCTACAACGTTGAAGCAAGTCAAAGATATTCAAGCACAGATCAAGGCAGGCATGGATAGGCGAGATTGGAAATAGAGAAATGCATGAATTATTTCACCTATAACTCATCGGATCTAGCGAAGTTCATTTATTCAGGCGAGAAGTTTGAAGAATGAAAAAGACACTGGATTGTGAGGGTTAACCACCCTCTAAGTAGCAGAATAGCGAAACATATAGTTTAGCCCATAGAAATAAAGGATCAATAGAGCTACCGATCCAACAAACATCCAGATAATCACCTTTGTTCTACGATTCATTAAATCACCTCGATGTAATTTCCTGAATTATACCATAGGGGGTCATATCCAGTATGAGACAAAAAAGGGATACGGTGCGAATTTACCTTTTGGTGTCCACCGGAATCAATTAGCCACGTGGGACCCGAGTACCTGAAAGACAGGCTTCCTAATATTAAAATTGATCGTCATATCGCTTTTATCAAAAAAAACACTACGGTCTTGAAGTAGCACGGTGGGGAAGGCTGAGGAAGGGAGCGAAAAGGCATGACACAGACAAACATTTGCCCCCGAGAGGGGGCAGAGGCGGCTAAGCTCGATCCGGAATCGGCTGTGCCGAGATTTTTTGTGAATATCTTTTCGGTAAAGAGGTGTTAATTTACTGGTTTCAAAAAAAGAGGCTAGGAGAGTCTGTCTAGCCTTCTACGTTTGGAAGATGTGATAACAGTTGCTCTACTTAATACACAGTACGAAGATACAGATCATTAAATGAGTAGGAGTAACCCTCCTCTCCCAAAGGCTATGACGAAGTAGACGCAAACTATTCATTTAGTTGAGCAACGTGAAAATATAGTAAATAAAAAGCCTACACCATAAAAATGTAGGCCCACTCATTAAAAGTTACTCTGTTACTAATTTTGAGAAAATGCTTAAATCAATAAACTTTCCTTTGGACTTTTCGCACTTTCTCATTGTTCCTTCGAATGTATAGTTTAACTTTTGCAAAACTCTTATGGAATTATTGTTTTCGGGTTCGACTTTTGCTTCTATCCTGTTGAAATTTAAAGTATTGAACGCATAATCCATCAGAGATTGAATGGCCTCAGGAGCATATCCCTTGCCCCAATAATCTTTACCAATATCATATCCAATCTCTGCTTTAGCATTTGAAGAATCTATAGAATTATAACCGCAGGAACCAATTATGCGATTTGATTCTAACTCAATTACGGAATAACGAATAGCTTTGTTTTCCAAAGACAGGTTATTAAGAATTTTAATCATTTCTACTGCTTGGCTTTCCTCAGTGAAACTATTGATATTCATAAACTTTGTAACCTCTGGATCAGACCAAATGTTAAACAAACTAGCAGAGTCAGATAATTTCATTTTTCGTAATATTAGTCTTTCGGTTTGTATTTCTGTAATCAATATATTACCTCCATTATCTATTTATTTTGGGGTTAAGATATCGATATCTGCGCATAGTTCAGTCCCTTCAATATTTAATTCAACACTATTATAACGTAAGAGTTTTTTTATGTCACAGTACGAAGATACAGATCATTCAAGGAGTAGGAGTGTCCCTCCAAAGGTCATGACGAAGTAGCAGCCTATTGTGCATCAGGGAAGAGAAGGTCGTCGTTTTGATAATGAAATAATGTTTTTGTCCTTATCATCACCATGGTCTGCATTTTCTTCTATCTCTTTTTTCTCATCGTGAAACTCAACAGGAGATTGGGCCGTGATGTAGTCAAATGGAGTGTAATTATTATTTGGTAATTTTCTTGTAAGGATTACCTTTACAATGATGATTCCTAATGAAAGATAGAAAATCGCGCCTATTCCAGCCAACATGAACAGTACTAATCTCATTGTTAACACCGCCTTTGTTTGATTTTATAATCAAATGTTAATATTTACAAGATTCAGGCCGCTGCGTACTATTCATTCGACTGAGATTTGATGCACAGTAGGAATATACAGTGACAAAGAGGGTTAAAAGCTCTCCTCTCTTATAGAATCTGATGATCGGGGGTTTGCCCTAAAAGAACCGACAAGTACGATCGGTGGGAATATAGTAGCTACAGCATGGTGAGCGACGATAAGTGTCCTTGCTGCGGGGGAAGAGTGATTCATCGCATTTGGAACGAAGAATTGGATTGTGTAAAAACAGATGATAGATGTCTCTCCTCCGAATATCAACGTAACTGGTCATATGGGCACACCTTCACTTCTAGTTGGCAGATGGGACGGAGGATACCCGTATAGCACATCTAATTCAGAGGTCGAGGAGATAGAATAGGAATTCTCTCGGCAGGTCAGGTTAGTACGAACCCGCCGTAAGGATCAGAGACACGCAAGTATTTCCGCAGATTAGCATGGAGAGAACGCGCCAATAATCGGACATAGCCAATAAGGAGAGATAAACGAAATGGAAAAATAACCAAAGTTCAAGAAATCAGGACTGAAACCGGAAGACAAATTAATCATGCATACATGATACGAAGCTTGGAAGGAAGTAAACAAGGATAAGGTATGGACGGTGAAATCGGAACCGTGGGACTTGCATCAGAGGTAGTGTTGCTGGAAGGTTTTTAATGGCGGGTTTGCGACTGAATATCTGAAGAAGGCAGAGGGTTAACCACCCTCTCCTATATAAAGGAGAGGACAAATAACCAGTATGTATAGAAAGAACAATTACGCAAACAAGTTGCTCAGCGTCAGGGGTTGTACAAATGCAGATATTATAATCGGGGGATGCCGGGTGACCTCAAACGATTGATGACGAGATAAATTAAACCCAACCAAGGGAGGAAAATTGTCAGTATGACAGCAATAACAATCTTCCATATTTCGGATTTCTTTTTCCACATAACTCTAGCAACAAAAATTGGAACAAGTATACGTAGTGCATATATTCCAATACCAATGAGTATATATTCCATTTCAAATTCTCCTTATGTATTATTTATTCTCTTTTTACTATCGGTTGGAAAATAAATCATTATTAACATCGCTTCAATTTATTTGAAAATACAATGAAGAAATGAGGCAAAACCATGAAATCGATAACCATCATGCAACCGTGGGCAACACTTATAGCATTAGGGGAAAAGATATATGGAACGTGTAGCTAGTCCACAAAGCACCGCTATATATGTTGCTTCAATTATCGCACTAGCTGCAGTCGTTATTTTTTTATAAAATCCAAATTTGAGAGGAGCAATTATGAATAAAAATTCAAATAGCAGCACACTTCAATAAGCAAACTAAGGAATCTAAAAAGGAACTTGTATAGTTCCACGTTAAAGGCGATGACGAGATCAGTGGAAGTTAAGGTGGTTGAATAAACACATAAGACTACTTCTAATTATCCCTCTGTACTCACAGCGAAGGAAATCCAACAAATACTTGGTAAGGTGAACTTCAAACCTATGAACTATTAAACTCGGGTCAATTTCATATCGTGCGGGTCGGAAAGACGATAAAAGTATCCAAGGATGTATTTCTAAAACGGTTACAGGGGGTAAAAAAAGTGGTGCCGATAATGGCACCACTTTGCTTTTTCTTACAACCTATAAATCTCTGAACAAAAGAAAAAGCCTTATATAATAAGGCTTTTTCAGTATAGGACGGATGGGGTTCGAACCCATGACCCCTACCCTGTCAAGATAGTGCTCTCCCGCTGAGCTACCGTCCTGCGACGAAATTTATAATACCATACGATAGAGTAGGATGGCAATTCTTTTTTATAATCAATATAGATGTAGAGTTGTATTTACTTCTTAATTTTCTCCGATTAAGTAGTTAAATAGCTAGAAAGGGGATGACCGTTCATCCCCCTGCACCGAGTCAGATAAAAAACGGGAGTAGAAATAGACTGCTTATTCCGAAAAAAGGGATACGGCGTGGATAGAAGCGGCGTCTTGGGTAAAAGCCGGGCTGGAACCCGAATTGTCTATAGTTCGACTGCTCGGCAGGCATTCCGTTCATACGATCGACCATTTCATTGCTGGGAACCGCAAGGGTGATATAGTTCTGATCCACGTGAGCGATGAAGCCGTCAAAGGATTGACCATCAGTCGTTACTATACCTACATATTTATTCATGCAATTCCAAGCGACCTGTTGATGAAAATTTGTATTTGATTCCATGGATATCCTCCTCGAATGTTTCAATCCTGATAACAGTCTATGGTCCTTAGCCTACAACGTTCACGGCGTTTGCCTATATGTAGGAAGGTTAATTTTCAGGGATAATCACTGAGGAGGATTCGATTAGTTCTTTAATCAATACACATGCTTGTGCTGTACTTTCTAATCAACATTATTCTTGGAGTTATTGGAATGAGCTTCAATGGAGTAGATAACTTCTTTTTTGCCAGTAAGCGGAGAGTCATTTATAAAATACAATTTGTCACCGCTCCGTTTTACGAATTTCAAAGTATCTCCTTTAAAAGGAACATCGTTATTTTCCGCATATTCCTGATCCTTTGCTGTGAGTAGCTCCTTATACAAAAGGGTTCGCTCGCCTGTTTGGCGGTCGATTAAGGTTAGCAATCCATTCTGATTTCCACGAAGCAGTATGATTTCTTTATCAATGCTTTCTACATAGTAAGCATCTTCCTCGCCACCCAGCTTTACAAGATCAAGAGTATCTATTACATTGCCTGTGCCGTCTTGGATGAAACGTAAGGTATTACCATCATGCAAGATGAGGTTGCCATCATAAGGTTTGAAATCCGCATCTCCTCTGAACTGGTAAGCGAATGTGGCCTTGCGTAGTAATGCACCATTTTTGAATATGAGTGTGATTTCGCGTGTATTAATATGAGGCTCTCCATAGGAATCAATAATCTTAATGACTAGCAGACCCCCCGCCGTTTTCTCGATCTTCATTCCTGCCCAGTCAAAGTTTGTTTGGAGTGAAGTGAGTTTTATCACCGTATCCTTGCCTTGTGAGACATATAAATCACCATTAGCTTTGACCAGCATATAGGTACGCCCTCCAAAGGATTCTGTGAAAACATTGTAGGTCTTCAGATCATCTGCTAAAAGTGTGTTCGTTGTGGAGTCCAGACGGAGATGGCTGCCTTCGAAAGCCTTAACGATAAAACGGGCCGGCACATATATCCCATCTTCTTTGGATTTAAAAGGTATTCCTCCTAGATCTACCGCTTTCCCGTCAAGCACGCCAGTTTGACTCCCGATTCGAACAGCAAAACTTTTAGTCCAGCCTTTGAACAGAGCACGTTTGCCGGATTTATCCCATTCCATTTTTAAGCCAGCTTGTTCAGCGATCCCCCGAACATCTACGTAGATTACACCATTTTTGAGCAGCGCAGGTCCGCCTATGTTTCCACCAGGAATGCCAAATTGGTAGTATACTTGCGAAGTATTAGCAGAGGAAGCTTGGGCGAGCGCAGAGGACTCCGATACAGTTAATGAAGAGCTTGCTGACATGGTGGCAGGGAGTAAAAGTGTTGAGAGCATTAAGACGGATAACCAAGCTTTGGAGTGAAAAGAGAGCATATTAACCAACCCTTTCTTTATCTGGCAGTAAAATTTATCCATGATAGTTGGTTTGACGCTGAAACGTTTCTAAAAGTTGCGTCGTATACTTTCCGAAGGGCTCACTGTAGAAATATCCTTAATGCTTCTATGATAAGATAGATGGAACTGTACAGTAGTTTCTTAAAATTGAAAGATAAAGGAGCTTGTGATCTTGCCGCAAATGCAAAATGAGCAGAAAAAGAATACTTCTACTCCGCTGAAATGGTTGGGGGGCGGAGCCGCCATGCTCCTGTTAAAAGGAAAGGCGATTTTGTCTCTGCTGAAAATAGGTAAAATTGCCGGGCCGTTAATTTCCATGATGGTTTCGATAGGGGCATATGCTTTGATTTATCCGTGGGGGTTTGCTATAGGTATTGTCCTGCTTTTGCTTGTTCATGAATTGGGACATGTTATAGCCGCTAAGCGGATCGGGTTACCCGTCAGCGCTCCGTTATTTATTCCTTTTTTAGGCGCGTTAATTACTATGAAAAAACATCC
The DNA here is from genome assembly GCF_038593035.1 of Paenibacillus sp. FSL R10-2778. NCBI lineage: Bacteria > Bacillati > Bacillota > Bacilli > Caryophanales > Paenibacillaceae > Paenibacillus > Paenibacillus sp. FSL R10-2778. Next base: position 2,739,297 of record NZ_CP151956.1, read on the forward strand.
GCTGGATGCGAAGACAGAAGCGTATGTTGCTTTTGGCGGACCGATTCTGGGTACTATTGGGGCTACTGCTGTGTTTGGAGCGGCATATTATATGGATAGTCCACTTCTTTATTCCCTGGCTTATATAGGCTTATTGCTTAATTTGATTAACCTGCTGCCAATCCATCCGCTAGACGGTGGACGTATTGCTACCGCAGTTACGCGCTGGCTGTGGCTTGTGGGTCTGGTGGGTGGCTTAGCTATAATCGTTTACTTGCGTTCGATTTTGTTCTTTATCATCTGGGCAATGTTTGCTTACGATCTGTATAATAAATATGTGAAAAAACGTAACAACAACCGGCCGCAGTCTGTGACTAAGGGGTTCTTAATTCCCGTGGAGCCCTTGCGAGAGGCGGGTTACATGATTCCAGGAGCTGAGCATCGCCGGGATTTACCTTTTACTACCTACAGTGATCTAGAGAGACAGCAGTATGTTGTGGTCAGATGGGACCAGCTGAATTATTATGGCAAAGCTACACTGCCACAGCAATGTATTATTGAAAAGGTAAGAATTTCGCAGCTGGAGCAAGTAACGTTAGAGAATGGTCTTCATTTAAAAATGCAATGTGACATCAGCTGTACCGTGTACGAAAATGATAAGTATTACGATGTGCCAGCCAGTACACGCTGGAAATATGGAATAGCTTATTTTGTTTTAGCAGGCTTTTTGGTTGGGATGATGTATTTAGTCCATTTGGTTGGAAACGTCAATCTCTAAGAGGGAAACTGGAATGAGCAGCTCCTATTGTTTATAAAGCTCCTGAATCGTCAAAGCTGTAGTGAGTATAAATGCAGCTGCGATGAAAGGAGCTTTTTTATGTCTAAAATTGTGAAATGGGAAGTCGGCGTTTGCCTATTGTTACTGCTGGGTGTAGTGGGGTGTTCTACGGCGAAACCCGCAAAAGTTATCGAAATCAATGAGATGACCAATCTGGATGGCAAATCTAAAAGTCAGTATCCTCCGTTGTCACCTGTGATGCAAGACGTATATAACCGTTCAATCCCTGAAGAAGTATATTCTGTGGATTAGTCTACTGAGAGGTTACGGATTCCATGTGTAGGCTTTTCTTTCTAGTCATTATTTTATATAATAGACAACTATCGTTGGCTACATAGAGAGAGGAGTTTGCAACTAACATGGCGGCAGAAATCTTACGGGTAACTACAGAGGAACAGCTTCAGATGGGGCTGGATATCCGTACTAAAGTATTTGTTGAGGAACAAAAGGTACCGGCCGAGGAAGAAATTGACGAATATGATGCCATCAGTCCGAATGCGCACCATATTCTGATTATAGATGAAGGGATACCTGTAGCAACGGGTAGATTGATCTATTACAAAGCAGGTACTGCTAAAATGCAGCGCATCGCCGTATTGAAAGACTATCGGGTCAAAGGATACGGACGTGTCTTGTTACTGGCGATGGAAGAGCTTGCTCGGGAGCTTGGACTGGAAGCTTCAATTCTAGATGCTCAGTGTCAGGCAGAGAATTTCTATAAGAAACTCGGCTATGAAGTTATTTCTACAGAACCATTTTATGATGCAGGTATATTACATGTACGGATGCAAAAAATGCTTTAAAGATGGCGCACATAATTATTGGACGCTCTACGCAAGCTAGGATGTGCCGAATGATGGCAAATCCAAGTGCAAGGGGCGAGCTAAAGTGCCAAATAACGAACGTGAATCTTTCGTAGCTGTTCAAAAAAATGGGGATGGCGATTTAACAAGCTTCCAGACCTCTACAGGACGTGTGCTGGCGTATGACCAAGCCCTGCAAGAAGTACAGGCCGGAAATATTGCCGGAGTGAACGCTTTTAAAGGTAAGGATGGAGAAACTTATATTCGCGGAGATGCGGATGGAGATCCAACTAACAATCTGGATAATTTGCCGACATTTTCATAGTTCTACATGAAAAGCCGTACATACGTCTACAGACGTTTATGTACGGCTTTTTTTTGTAAAGATCAGAGTTTATAGTTCACATGCTGCTCTAAAAATTCCATCTCTCCTGTAAGTCCGACGAAATCTGGTTGTTCATCGCTATAATGCATGAGCTTGATCCGCTCGCGAACATCTTTAGGCAGAGACATCAGCTCTTCCAGCGTGGTGTGAACAACGCCTGTTCCACTTAGTTGGCAGTCATGCAGGATGATCCGGATCCCGCGCTCCCGCACAAGGCTAATCAGTAGATCCGGCTGAAAGGTCATGTCCGCACTATAAAAAATCTCGTTGTTTATTAGAAGGGAATAACTGTTTTTCCCGGGAATATGCGGTGTTTGTATGATCTCTAATGAAAGAGTAGGAGAGAGCTTGTAGATATTTTCAGGCTGCATGGGCTTAACATCGAAGATATCAGATAAGGAAGACACAGCATCTTCTTGGTATAGACCTCCCTTTAACGTATTGTTCCATAAGGGCTCTATAAGTGTCTCGGGAAGAAGTAAGGTCATTTTTTTACCGTGCACATGCTTTAAGGTTAGTGCAAGCTCTTCCAGCCCTCCAACATGATCCGCATGAATATGTGTAATGAGCGTAGCATTTACGTCACTGAAGGATTTTTCAAGTCTATGCATGGCAAGCGGGGCTGTTATCCCGCAATCAATCAGCAGGGTGTAATTTTCATCTAGCAGCAAGCCATTGTTGTTAAAATATTTTTTCGCAAAAGCATTGCCTGTTCCTAGCATTTGTAGGCTTAGACTCATAAGAAAGAACCCTCCTGAAATCGGTTATAGCTAATGTTTCTACTTCGAATAAGACCATAATATCATTTTTCGCAAGATCAATGAAATATTTACCTGAAATCAGCGCAACTTGCTGAAACAAAGTAAGTATATATTAACAGCATGAATTATCTGGAGGGTCTCAAATGAATAGATGGAAAAAAATCACTTTGTGCGTGTTTGCTTTTTCCTTAATGGGTGGCTCATTATTATTCGCCGATTCCGTTAATCAGAAAATTAGAGTATGGAGCAACGGAAAAGAAATTGTAGACGGCGGTTATCTAATTGATGGAAAAACGTACATTCCTGCTAGAGAAACAGGCGGGGTTGTTACTTGGGACGGTTCTGGGAAAGTTACGATCCTTAAACCTAATGTCCATATTGTACTTTTTAAAGGGGATACGGTTTTTGGCAATGTCAATGTAGGCAAGCTGAAAATAAAGATATTAACTCAGGTAGATAGTCTGACCGAAGAGATTTCAGCAGTGAAAGTGGCCATGACAGATCCGTCTGGAAACGTTAAGGATATTCAGTCACAGGTGCTTGAAGGCTCGCAGAAGGATAATTTCTGGTTTCCAACCTCGGAGTTTACTTATGATTTTAAAGAAGCGGGCAAATACCGGGTAGGCTTCTATATTAAGCCCTCCAAAAATGCCGATTACGTACTTGTGTCGGAGAAGGTAATAACAGCGTTAAATTAGGTGTTCTAAATTGACCTGAACTAATCTAACGTGGTACGATACCAGATGTAGGATAATACAATTCAAAGTGAGGTATTACAATGAGCGATCACAAACATGAGCATGGTGAAGCATGCGGTTGCGGGCATGATCACGACCATGAGCACGAGGAGTTTGTGCTGACCTTGACGAACGAGCAGGGCGAAGATGTGGAAATGGTGCTTGTAGAAACGTTCGACATAGGCGAGAAATTATATGCTCTGTTGTTAGAGCGCGAGAATCCAGAAGCAGACGGCATTATTCTGCGTATGGAAGAAGAAGACGAAGAAATGGTATTGTATAATATCGAAGATGAAGAAGAATGGAAAGCTGTTGAAGAAGCTTACAACAATCTGCTTGCTCAGCAAGAATAGATTCTAGCGACTAAACTTAAGCTGTTCTATGTGAATGGAACAGTTGATGCTTATATACAGAAACCCGATACTCATTATGGTATCGGGTTTTTGTATAAATGATTTAAGTTTTTAAGGAAAAAGATAGATCTTAGGATATAGGATCGGCTTCAACAATCACCTTAACATTAGTGATGCTGCGGTCCTCAGGCCCTTTAACCGGCAGGCCGATTTCGACGTGGTCGATAATGTAGTCGATATTATCCTGAGTAATGACTTCGCCAGGGAGGAGAATCGGTATCCCCGGTGGATATACATAGATAAACTCTGCAATGATGTACCCAGCAGATTCGCGGAACGGAACTAACTGAGTGTCAGCATAAAAAGCATCTCTTGGAATTAAAGCAAGCTGCGGGATTTCTGGAACCTGAACCTTCAGTTCATAGATTTCACCCTTGCTATAATGGATAGCGGATAGCACCCGTAAAGCAGCTAATAATTTATCTACTGATTCTTGAGTATCACCTGGGGTAATAAGGCAAAGAATATTATACATGTCACTCAGTTCAACTTCGATGTTGTATTTCTCACGCAGCCAGTTTTCGGTTTCGTAACCAGTGATCCCTAAATGGCGAACGTGAATGTTAAGTTTGGTTGGATCTAGATCGAAAGTTGCTTCTGTTCCAAGTATTTCTTTACCAAAGCTGTACAAGCCTTCGATAGTGTTAATGGTCTCGCGTGCGTAGTTGGACAATTGGATGGTTCTTTCCGCCATTTCATGTCCGTTCAGCGCGAGATTGCGTCTAGATGTATCGAGAGACGCTAATAAAATATATGAGGTTGATGTTGTAGTCAGCATGCTCATAATGGTCTGCACCCGTTGTGGGTTAATCAGCCCAGTCTTCGCATTTAGATTCAGTACCGAGCTTTGCGTCATGGAACCACCAAGCTTATGCACACTAGTGGCAGCTATGTCCGCACCGGCCTGCATGGCCGATACCGGCAGATCCTCATGAAAATGAATCAGTACTCCATGTGCCTCGTCCACCAGAACGGGTACCCCGTAACGGTGAGCCAGGTCGACAATCGAACGCAGGTCGGCACATACGCCGAAGTACGTTGGATTGATAACTAGAACTCCTTTAGCGTCTGGATGACGCTTTAACGCTCGTTCCAGCGCACTGGTGGTTATGCCGTGATCTATCCCGAGATTCTCATCCTGTACAGGCGAGACGAACACAGGCTTGGCTCCGGAGAAGATAATGGCCGACATTACGGATTTATGAATGTTACGCGGCACAATTATTTTTTCACCCGGTGAGCAGACAGAGAGGATCATCGTCATGATGGCATTGCTCGTGCCCTGTACGCTAAAATACGTATAGTCGGCGCCGAAAGCCTTCGCAGCCAGCTTTTGAGCCTCCTGGATTACGCCAGTTGGCTGATGTAGATCATCAAGCGGTGCGATGTTGATTAGATCTATGGATAGAGCGTTATCGCCGATAAACTCACGGAATTCGGCATCGGTTCCTAGCCCCTTCTTATGCCCGGGAATATGAAATTGAACTGGATTGCCGGCGGCATGCTTTTTTAGAGCTGTGAAGAGGGGAGTACGGTGTTGATTCATTTAATGCTGTCACAACCTTTCGCGAATAGTTAATTTTTAAGGCAAGCATCAGTATAACAAAACAATCTTCAGAATACTAGGATTTGGATGTGATAGAATGTCCACGAAAGCTGAACAACGGATGAATATTAGTTTAGCATCACCATTTATTATTGAGATGTGGGTAATTATTTTTTTAGTTGAATTTGTTAAAGGTTCGCTGCTTGTTGCTTTATTGCCAGTGTATATGGAGAATATACTGGGGCTGTCGGTGACAGTAGTGGGATTCGCTTTTGCCCTACAGTATTTGGGGGACAACGTCTTCCGCAGCCCTTCAGGCTGGGTTATGGAGCGCATAGGGTTCCGCTGGACGATGACAAGTGCATTGCTGCTGATTCTAGTAGCCATTGGTTTGATCATCTATGCCAAAACGGCCGTTGCGTTATCCATCGCCTGTCTCATTCTTGGGATCGGGACCTCACCGCTTTGGCCATGTGTGATGACCGGGATTACCGAGCTGGCCGGATCAACCAAAAGCGGCAGCAGTGGTGCGGCCATGGGCGCTGTTGAGATGGCTTCTCTCGCAGGAACAGGAATCGGTCCAATTGTTGTGAATTTTTTAATGGATCAGGGTGGACAAAGCTATCACGTAGCTTTTCTAGTCTTGTTAGGTTGTGCTGCCGCTGTAGTTGTAGTAGCCCTTTTCTTACCTAAACGAATCTCTTCTAGCGGGTCTCATGCTGTCGTGAGGGACATGCATGGACTTGGTGGAGCAATGGAGCGTAAAAAGCTTAGTCCGTTAGAAAGTATAAAAAGAACGCTGCATCAGGTGAGAACTACGCTGAAAGTCAGCAGATGGCTGTACCCGGCGTTGTTCCTACAGGCCTTCGCCATTGGCTTGATGACACCTGTAGTTACCTTGTTCGCACGTACAGAGCTGCATGTTAGTCCCAATCAATTCAGTTTGCTCCTCATTGCAGGGGGAGGGATTACAGTTCTTGCACTTATTCCCGCAGGTAAGCTGGTGGACCGTATAGGGACAACGGTGTTTCTGAATATAGGTTTTTTGTTAGCTGCCTTTTCGCTGGCCTTTTTCTCTCAGGTTCGCTGGCTGCCACTTGCCTTTATCGCGGTGGCACTGGTCGGTATAAGCTACGCGCTTATCCTCCCGGCATGGAATGCCTTTCTGGCTAAGCAAGTACCTAAGGGAGAACGAGGGACGGTCTGGGGGCTGTTCCTGACACTCCAAGGCTCAGGAATGGTAGCGGGGCCAGTATTATCAGGTAGATTATGGGATCATGTAGGACATGGTGTCCCATTCCTGGCAAGTGCTATTGTAATGCTGATGCTCTTCGGGCTGCATCTGCTTATCGTGCATAGAACGAAACAGAAATTTAAGACTAGCTGAGGAAAAAAAGCCGCTGATAACCGGAGAATGATCCGGTATATCAGCGGCTTTTTAGAAAATTAGAAGGACATACGATATAACAGAAGTAAGTTTCGAAGGTCTTCTGTATGACACTGTGCAGCTGAAGGACTAGAACGTTTATGCTCCAAAAGGACTAAAAGGCATTAAAATTCTCGATCAGCGTTTGGAGAAAGGCTGTTGCGGGTAAAAATAGTCAATAAACCAAGTTACCGCTACATAAACTGAAGTATAAAATAAGATTAAGACGAACGCAAAAAGGAAGTTAACTCAAGAAGAGGTCCGGCAGCCATGATTACTCTGGAATTGAACTAATGAAGGTTGGCTTTACAGATGTGAAGCTGTTAGGGGGGAGTGCCGTGAACAAAAACGACGAGGTGGAATATTGTAACCTGGAACTGCGGTTCGACAGACAGCATATCCAGGACCTGATCAAGGATTTGATTCAAGAAGGTTATTCCCTATATTGGAGCGAGAATGAACAGGTCTTTGTGATTTCGGTCCGTACGGGTCGTAAGTTAGTGAAATTGCGGTTTCAAAGGATTAAAGACGGCTATAAGCTTGTGGGCGATTATATGATCCGTGATGCTCGCTTGTCAGAGTGGATGGAGAAATTAATTGGGGATATGCGCGGGCATGCAATCGTTAAACGTTTCCGGGATCGGCAGATTATTATTGAAAATATTTTGTTTGGCGAAGTGATTCGCCTAGTTGAAATTTCTGGTTATCAGCAGCGCGTGTTATATCAGAAGGGACCTATGCTCACAGATGAGGAGCTGACAAGACTCTTTTATTCTATTGAAGGGGAAGAACGGGTTCGCCAGCGGAGAATTGAAGTAGATGAACAGTTGGATCGGTTAAATGATGCCCTAAAGGCTGGAGATACGGTTCGCGCGGACAAATGTCGAGCTGAGCTTGCCTTTTTGACCAAGGAATTGTTTATGTTAGAATGGTAAGCAAGTGCCGCAAATGTTCTTTCAAGGCACCCCGTTCATCGGGGTGTCTTATATTTGTATTGGAACTTGCATACAGGGGTTCACTTCTGACGTTAAAAACGTTAAAATAGTCATTGTGATCATTTCTTAGACTGAATTTGTCAATGAAATTGATCTCTATTCGCAGGGCAGGCTTTGCTGTCTCTGATAAAGGGTGGTATTCTTATACTGCGAGAAATGGATTTCACAAAAATATAGGGTGCAAAGGGTGGAGGACCAGATGGCAAAACAACAAATCGGCGTTATTGGCTTGGCGGTAATGGGCAAGAATTTGGCTCTAAATATCGAAAGCAAAGGTTTTTCCGTATCCGTATTCAACCGCTCCCCGGAGAAGACACATGATCTTCTTGCTGAAGCGGAAGGTAAAAACCTCGTAGGCACATTTTCCGTTGAGGAATTTGTAGCTTCGCTGGAAACACCGCGCAAAATTCTGATCATGGTTCAAGCTGGTAAAGCTACTGATGCTACCATCGAGCAACTGCTGCCGCATCTTGATCAAGGCGACATCATTATCGACGGAGGGAATGCTTACTTCCCTGATACAGTTCGTCGTAGTAAAGAGCTGGAAGAAAAGGGTTTCCGCTTTATCGGTACTGGAGTTTCCGGTGGTGAAGAAGGTGCTCTTAAAGGTCCTTCGATTATGCCAGGTGGTCAAGAAAGTGCGTATAAACTTGTAGAGCCTATCCTAACGGCAATCTCAGCCAAAGTTGACGGAGAGCCTTGCTGTACATATATCGGACCTGACGGTGCAGGACACTATGTTAAAATGGTGCACAACGGTATCGAATATGGTGATATGCAATTGATCTGTGAAGCTTATCAGTTGTTGAAAGATGTTCTAGGTCTGGATGCAAAAGAACTTCACAATATTTTCAAAGAGTGGAACAGCGGCGAGCTCGACAGCTACCTGATCGAGATCACTACTGATATCTTTGCTCAATACGACGAAGAAACCGGCAAACCTATGGTTGACGTTATCCTTGATTCCGCTGGCCAAAAGGGTACTGGTAAATGGACAAGCCAAAGCTCACTTGATCTTGGTGTACCTCTGTCCATGATTACCGAATCCGTATTCTCCCGCTTCCTGTCTGCTATGAAGGATGAGCGCGTAGAAGCAAGCAAAGTGCTTAACGGACCAGAAGCAACAACATTTGAAGGTGACAAAGCCGAATTCATCGAGAACGTGCGTAAAGCATTGTTCGCGAGCAAAATCGTATCCTACGCGCAAGGTTTCGCTCAACTTCGCGTAGCTTCCGACGAATATGGTTGGGATCTGAAATATGGCGAGCTGGCTAAAATCTGGCGCGGCGGCTGCATTATCCGTTCCCGTTTCCTGCAAAATATCACAGATGCTTATGAGAACAATGCAGAGCTTAAGAACCTGCTTCTTGATCCTTTCTTCAAGAATGTTATGGACAATTACCAATCTGCATGGCGTAAAGTCATTGCTTCTGCGGTAACTTTGGGTGTTCCAGTTCCTGGATTCTCCAGCGCATTGGCTTACTATGACAGCTACCGTACAGAACGTTTGCCTGCTAACTTGCTTCAGGCTCAACGTGATTACTTTGGCGCTCACACCTTCAAACGTGTGGACAAAGAAGGCGTCTTCCACCACAACTGGATGGCAGCGGAATAATCTAATTGACGGTATGACAAGCGGCCCGGACGGCTTCACCAGAAATGGGGAGCCTTTCGGGTCTTTTTTTACTGGAAGAAGCGGATTGTCTAATGTTTTGACCCTGTGTTATGATATGACAAATATCGCGGTTGGAGGATAGTCATGGCTGGGGATACAGAAGAACTAAAAACGATGAGTCAGGAAGATAAGAACAAAAACATTATTTTAGTAGGGATGATGGCGACTGGTAAGTCAACCGTTGGTGCTATTTTGGCTGAGGAGCTGGGCTATGAGCTGGTTGATTTGGATCATGTCATTATTGAGACTGAAGGCAGAAGCATTGCAGAAATCTTCGCAGAAGATGGTGAGGAATACTTTCGAAGCGTAGAAACTGCGGTTCTAAAGCAAATGCTAGAGTCTGAGAATAAATTAATATCCACGGGTGGAGGCGCGGTATTGGCGCCGGGAAATACAGCCTTAATGCTGAGTAAAGGGCATGTAGTTGCGCTAACGGCAACTGAGGAAGAGATTATTGCACGTGTTAGCGGGGATGAGAATCGTCCGCTGCTCGCCGGCAATGCAGAAGAACGGGTCAGACGAATCATGGAAGATCGCCAGGATGCATACCTATTCGCGCATTACACGGTCGATACAACGGGACTGACTGCGGCAGAAGTGTCGCAACATATTTTAATGCATTACCGCGGTTGAGCTTTTAAGAGAGTGTCTCATTCCATTCAATCATACCGCCGCTAAGGTTCGCAGCGTTATAACCAAATTGCTGTAGATATTCGCAGACACGTTGGCTGCGGGCACCGGAACGGCAAATGAAGATCACTTTGGCATCGCTTGGAATATCTTCAGTACGGTGCGGAATTTCTCCCATAGGGATATGTTGTGCACCGGGAATCATCCCAAAGGCCACCTCTTCGTCTTCGCGAACATCGATGAGTACAAGGTCTTCACCTGTCTCTATACACTGCCGTAATTCTTGCGGTGTGATTTGTGGTACATTATGCATGGGTTTGACCTCTTTTCATCAGAAGAATGGTTTAATGATAACACAAGAACAGAATACCCTGTCAAACGAGCATTACATACCCACTACATCTACTAAGGAGAGTTTATATTATGGACGTTATTGTTAGGCCAACGCCATCTCTGCAAGGAGAATTTGGAGCCCTCTCTTCCAAAAACTATACGACACGTTATCTGCTGGTTGCGGCATTGTCTGAAGGAGTAAGTACGATTTATCATCCTGCACATAGTGAGGATAGCGACGCGATCCGCCGCTGCATAGCAGATTTGGGTGCTGTGCTTACAGAAGATGAGGAAAAGATTGTGATTCAAGGCTTCGGACGTCACCCAAAAGACGTTAAAGAACTTAATGTAGGAAATGCCGGAGCAGTACTGCGTTTTCTTATGGCTGTGGCCGCGTTAAGTCCTGAGGTTACTTTTGTAAATACGTATCCAGACTCATTGGGCAAACGTCCGCATGACGACTTGATTGTGTCGTTGGAACAGCTAGGTGTTCAGGTGGAGCATAATGAAGGGAAACTGCCGATCACGATCCGTGGGGGTAAATCGGTTGGAGGCAGAATTACTGTCTCTGGTGCAGTAAGCTCCCAGTTCTTAAGTGCTCTACTGTTTCTGACACCATTGCTTGAAGAAGATAGTGAAATTATTGTCCTCGATGATTTGAAATCGAAGGTTGTCGTGGGCCAGACCTTGGAAGTGTTGGAGCAGGCAGGTATTGTGGTGCACGCCGCGGATGATTACATGTCCTTTAAAGTTCCAGGTCGTCAAGCTTATGCAGCTAAATCATATACTGTTCAAGGTGACTACCCAGGCTCTGCGGCAATCCTTGCGGCGGCTGCCGTTACAAAGTCGGATGTGAAAATTCACCGTCTTGCAGAACAAAGTAAACAAGGTGAAAGAGCCATTGTTGATGTACTGCGGATGATGGAAGTTCCTCTTACACATGAAGAGGGTACAGTACATGTCCAAGGGAACGGTATCCTAAAAGCTGTTGAATTCGATGGAGATGCTGCAACAGATGCGGTACTGGCCATGGTGGCTGCTGCAGTATTTGCAGAAGGTACCTCCCGATTCTACAATGTTGAGAATTTGCGCTATAAGGAATGTGATCGCATTACCGATTACTTGGCAGAGTTAACCCGTGCCGGAGCCAAGGTAGAAGAACGCCGCGATGAGATTATTGTTCACGGCATGCCCGAAGGTGTCGAAGGCGGAGTCACCATTAATGCGCATTATGATCACCGCGTAATTATGGCACTATCCGTAGTAGGCTTGCGTGCGCGTCAACCTCTTTTGATTAAGGATGCACATCATGTGGCAAAATCTTATCCGCAATATTTTGATCACTTGCGTGCGCTTGGTGCGAATGTGGAGTGGGTACAATAGGAATAAGGGAGCTAGCGTATCTAGCTACAGTTAAACAAGGATCATTAAGTGTAACTATGGAAAGGGGCACTACTTATGAGCTTTGAGAATCCAAGTCGGGAGCAGATCGGAGATATTCTTGCTTCCGCAGGTAACATTGCTGTTGTTGGCTTATCAGACAAAACAGATCGTACCTCTTATATGGTCGCGGGCGCCATGCAAAGCCGGGGATATCGGATCATTCCCGTTAACCCAACGGTGGACGGAGAAATCCTGGGAGAAAAGTGTTATCACACTTTAGCAGAAATTCCAGAGCCAGTGGACATCGTCAATGTATTCCGTCGAAGCGAACACTGCGCAAAGGTCGCGCAGGAGGCAGCTGACATTGGCGCACGTGTGCTGTGGCTCCAGCAGGGTATAGTTAGCGCGGAAGCCGCTGAAATCGCCGCTGAGCACGGTATGATCGCCATTATGGACCGCTGCATCAAGGTCGAAGAAGCGATCACAATGCATGGGCGTAGCCGGCAGTAGGTTCAGTTATATAACTGTTAAACTAAACACTGAGTTAAATGTGTAGTGATTATAGTTAGCGTTGACCAACGGACGTAACAAGGAACTGACGAAGAACGAACTAGCTGGCGAAGAACGAACTAACTGGTGAAGAACGAACTAGCTGGTGAAGAATGAACAAACTGGTGAAGAACGAACTAGCTGGTGAAGAACGAACGGGCTGGCGAAGAACGGACTAACTGGTGAAGAACGGACTAGCTGGTGAAGAACGGATAACTGGTGAAGAATGAGCAAGCTGGTGAAGAACGAACGGGCTGGCGAAGAACGGATAACTGGTGAAGAACGAACTAGCTGGTGAAGAACGAGCAAAAGTGGAATAAACTAACTAGGTTTAAATTTATGATGCTGTGGCTAATGAAAACTTAGATGATGAAGTTTAGCCGAAATAAGTGGTATTGTGTAACGTAGGTGCGATTTCTAATGTAAAACGCCTGTTGAGCTAGTTATAATGAAATTAGACGAAGAACGTCCTTTAACCGCTTTTGCGGTGAAGGGCGTTTTTTTATTTTGTAGGGGAGGCTATAGGTTATGGAGTTTGAAGAAGCACATGGTTTGTTCATCGACCAGCATATGAAATCAAGAACAGGTGAAAGAAGGGGCAGGCTGGTTAGGGGACATAATTTTGCGGAAAAGCTGTTTTTGCAGAATATATGGTGGCCTATGTTTGAGTCCCTAGACGATTTGCATCCAGAATACGAAGTATATGACTGGAATCGCAAATCACAATTTCTGGACTTTGCTTATCTTCCACAGACGGGCAGCAGCTTTGGGATCGAGTGTGATGGATATCAAAGCCATGTGAAAGATATGGACCGTGAGAAATTCAACTATTCAGTAAATAGGGACACTTTTTTGACTGGGATGGGCTGGAGGATGATTCATTTTTCTTTTGATGATATCCAGCAACGTCCCGAGGTCTGCCGGATGTTGTTGCAACTGGTGCTGGCGCCTTACTTGGCGCGTAAATCTGCTAGCGTAGCTATTTTGTCTGAGGAAAAAGAGGTTCTGCGTTTCGCTTGGCGTCTCGGTAGACCGGTTCGTCCAAAGGATGTGGCCACGCATTTCTGCATTAATTTCCGTACGGCGCGTCGATTGCTGCAATCATTAAGTGAGAAGGGGTTGCTGAAGCCGGTTAATCAGGGAGAAAGAATTCGGTATTATGAGGTGAAGGCTCTCAGACCAGATCAAATGTGGTAAGAGGATCTTTAGAGGCTGCGCAAGGGAATAATTGCACTTTATACAACTAAATCGCCGAAATAGCCATCTAAATGCGAAATAGTTGCACTTTGTACACTTAAAACGCCTCAAAGATTAGATGAAGTGGAAAATCACTAAAAATAGTTGTATAAAGTGCAGTTAAAAAGGTGCTCAGAGTAACGTCGATAGGAGTAGTTGCACAAAGTGCACTTAAACTCAGGTGGAATTCCTAACTGTGAGTTTAGGGTGTTGGAGATAGTTAATGGGGGGAGAAAAGTTCGCTGTTATGAATCGAATGCTCTGAGATCAGTTCAGACCAAATCAAATCAAATCATATCAGACCAAATCATACCTGATCTGATCAGGTATGCTAGGGAATCTATACGGTAGCTGCGCAAGGGAATAATTGCACTTTATACAACTAAATTGCCGAAATAGCTATCTAAATGCGAAATAGTTGCACTTTGTACACTTAAAACGCCTCAAAGATTAGATGAAGTGGAAAATAATTAAAAATAGTTGTATGAAGTGCAGTTAAAAAGGTGCTCAGAGTAACGTCGATATAAATAGTTGCACAAAGTACACTTAAACTCGATTCTGACTCTGTAGTATCGATAGCCTCACGTAAATACCAGCCGTTCTATGGATACTAATGAATAAATGTTTAGTGGAATGTGAGAATATTTGTTTTAAAAATGTAACGTGATGATCTCATGAGTTTCTTTTGACAAAAATCCCCGCAGCGCTTACCATTCAATATAGAAAGAAAGGAGAGGGTAGCCTTGAATTGGCTCGGATCATTGCAGCAATTGGGCAGAGCCATAATGCTTCCTACCATGGTACTGCCGGCGGCAGCCATTTTGCTTAGTTTGGGCAGCTTACCTTGGTCTGCATGGGGACTTTCTTCGGTGTCTGAAGTGGCTACTTACGCGGGGCAGGCAATATTTTATTATATGCCTTATTTGTTCGCTGTAGGTGTAGCATGGGGGTTATCCAATCAAGCCGGAACAGCGGGTCTGGCAGCGCTGGCTGGGATGTTCACTTACGACCGAATTGTCACCCAAATGGGAGACGGGCTTGTACAACCTGCAACACTAATCGGAATTTTGCTGGGGATCGTTGCCGGTGTCGCGCAAAACCGGTTTAAAAATATTAAGCTTCCAGAGGCGATCCAGTTTTTTGGAGGGTCGCGTTTTGTTTTGCTGTTCATGGGCTTGTTTTCTGCCGGGTTCGCATGGGTAATGTTAGGAATATCTCCGCTGCTGCAGATAGGGCTTGATAATCTTTTTCAGGGAATATTGCAGACGGGCGGGTTTGGCGTTTTTATCTATGGGGTCCTATATAGGGTTCTGACCGCTTTTGGACTACATCATATTCTTAATAATGTGTTTTGGTTTCAATTTGGGAATTTTACGACTCCTGATGGCAGTGCTGTGGTTCAGGGGGATTTGCCGCGTTTTTTTGCAGGTGATCCTACGGCGGGGATTTTTATGGCGGGGTTGTTTCCGATTATGATGTTTGCGCTGCCTGCCATTGCTTTTGCAATTATTCAGGAAGCGCGCGAGGATTTGAAGCCCAAGATTAAAAAGACTTTTGTGCGGGCGGCGTTGGTTTGTTTTCTGACCGGGGTTTCGGAGCAGATCGAATTTGCATTTTTATTTGCTTCTCCGTATTTGTTCGCGGTACATACTGTAATGTCCGGTCTCGCTATGGTGCTGACCTACATGCTGGGAATCCATCACGGGTTCTCCTATTCGGCTGGAGCCATCGATTTCTTCTTGAACATGCATTTGTCACAGAGGGCTTGGCTGCTGATTCCGATTGGTATCGGCTACGGGATTGTATACTATAATTTATTTCGCTGGGCGATTCGCCGTTTTCAGATCCCGACACCGGGGCGTGAAGAAGGTTCAGAGCTTGGGGATTGGGCCGGCAATATCCCTTATCAGGCACCGCTGATCTTAGAGGCGCTTGGAGGCAAGGAGAATATTGTACAAGTGCAGTCCTGTATCACCCGTCTGCGGCTTACCGTTCATAATGACCGATATATAGATACTGGAGCGCTTAAAGGTTTAGGTTCTGCTGGGATTATCAAGCTAGGCGGCGGAAATGTCCAGGTAGTATTTGGCACGTATTCAGAACTGATCCGCGAGGAGATTAATAAGCTTATGCTTCGTGATTTACCGCAGGTGCTGTTCAGTTCGCCAATGCAGGGTAGAATGATGCCCATTGAGGAAGTGCCTGATCACATTTTTGCAGCTAAGCTAGTGGGGGATGGGGTTGCATTTTTGCCGGAAAAAGGGGAACTTACTTCACCCGTATTCGGGAAAGTTATGCACGTCTATCCTACAATGCATGCCGTGGGTATTTCGACGCCGGAAGGGTTGGAGGTACTCATGCATATAGGGATCGACACTTCACAGCTCAAGGGACCCTTTGAGGCGGTTGTAAAAGAAGGCGACAGCGTGGAGCCAGGTCAATTGCTTGTTAAATTCGACCTCGCTTATTTGCGTGAACATGCGGCCTCATTGGCTACACCGATGGTGATCACGAATCCTGATCGAGTCAAATCATGGAGCTATGCTCCATTTAAAAATGTTAAAAAGGGGCAATCATCAGTAATGTCCGTAGTCTTACACGAAAGTAACGTTGGAGGGATTGAAGGATGATACAAGGCATAGGCGCAGCAGCAGGTGTAGCTATCGGGAAGGCCTTTGTCTTGCCGAACTGGGAATGGAGCTTACCGGATACACAAGTGAACCCAGTGGATCTAGCTAAGGAGTTTGAGCGTTTATACGAAGGTATCCGTACCTCTAAGGACGAGATTGAATTCATCAAAAAAGAGTTCAGAGAAGTGGTAGGTCCGGAGGAATCGAGTATTTTTGATGCTCATCTGGCGATCTTAGATGATCCTGTGTTCATGAGTGAAATCCGCGGGATCATTGAGCGCCAGTACAAGGCGGCAGAAGTAGCTGTGAAAGAAGCGATTGATCATTTTGTAGCGATGTTTGATCTGCTAGACGATGAGTACATGAAGGAGCGGGCGGTGGATATCAAGGATGTCGGAAACCGTCTTTTAAAACATCTTTTAGGCGCTCCAGAGGTTACGTTACCATCGGATACACAGCCATATATTCTTGTTGCGAAGGAGTTGTCTCCTTCCCAGCTAGCTCACTTGAATCCAACTTATGTTCTAGGTATTGTCACCATGATGGGCGGTAAAACCTCACATTCCTCCATTATGGCTCGTGCGCTAGGCATTCCTCTTGTAGCAGGCTTGGAGAATAATCTGTCTAATCCTATTCAGACCGGGGACATGCTTGTGATCGACGGTGATACCGGATCTGTACAAATCCATCCAGATGAACTTACGATAAATGAATACGTAGCGATTCGGGATAAACAGCATAAAAAGAAAGAGCAACTGGAACTGCTCGCCACCGTGGAGGCTGTTACCAAGGATGGTGTGAACCTGCGACTTGCCGGCAATATCAGTTCAGTTAAAGAACTCAACATATCGCTTAAGTATGGAGCTGAAGGCGTAGGCCTGTTCCGCACGGAGTTTCTTTATATGGACCGCAGATCTTTTCCAACTGAGGATGAACAATTTGAAGTGTATAAACAGGTTGTCGAGAAGGTGGGCAATAACACTGTAGTGATTCGTACGCTGGATATTGGCGGGGACAAGCAGTTGGATTATATCCAGCTGCCTGAAGAGCAGAATCCTTTCCTTGGTTACCGGGCGATTCGCATCAGCTTGGACCGATTAGATATGTTCAAAACTCAGCTAAGTGCCATTCTGCGGGCAAGTGCATACGGGAATGTAAAGTTGATGTTTCCAATGATTTCTTCCGTAGAGGAAGTGCAGGCGGCAAAAGTTGTTTTAGAAGAAGTGAAAGCTGAGCTGGAGCAACGAGATATCCCTTTTAACCGGAATCTTCCTGTGGGTATTATGATTGAAGTTCCAGCGGCGGTTATGATTGCTGATTTACTGGCTGAGGAAGTTGACTTTTTCAGTATCGGCACTAATGATTTGGTTCAATATGTGTTAGCGGTAGACCGTATGAATGAACAAATTGCTCATATGTATCATCCGTACCATCCAGCGGTTCTGCGAATGATCCGTATGACGGTAGAAGCGGCACGTAATGCCAAGATTGATATCAGTGTATGTGGTGAAATGGCGGCGGATGAGCGTTCTTTGCCTCTTTGGCTGGAGCTTGGAATTAGAGAACTCAGCATGTCGCCGCAGGCGCTGCTGAAGGTTAAACACCGCACACTGAACACACTGGCCAAGGATGCCAAAAGAATCGCCAAAGCGTGTTTCCACCATCGTACAAGCTCAGAGACGGAAGAAATGTTAACTGCGTTTGCCCAAAAAAGTGGTCTTACACTTGGATCAAGCGGGGAACTACAGGAGAAAGCCTCATCCTAAAGTTACTGTAACTTTTATTCATTTCATATCAAGGTTCGGCATTCTTGCCGAGCCTTTTTCTTTATTTAAGCCATACTTTTTAAAAAAACAAAACCGTTTGCCCTGCGGCGCAGTCAATACATAGAGAGAGTTACACAGAACCGATTTAAGAATAAAGGCAAGGGGGGAGGCAGGCCGAAAATGGATCACATTATAAATGACGAAATGGAAATGGCTGCTACGGATGAAGAGCTGTTTTATGAGCAAGTGGCTGGACAGAAAAGAAAACTTTATAGCATTGCCTACAGCTATTTGCGAAATGAAGCGGATTCGCTGGAGGTTTTGCAGGAGGCAACCTGCCGCGCATGGATTAAACGAAAAAGCTTAAAAGATGCGGAGCGTTTCGCTCCTTGGTTAACACGAATTTTGATTAATTGCTGTAATGATGAGCTGAAACGCCGAAAGAGGAATACAGTCGCAGAAGCTGCTCGAAGTGATGAGGGGATCATGGAGATGAAAAGTGACCGCAGACTGGACATGGAACAAGCGCTGGATGGAGTGAAACCCAAATATCGCCAAGTGCTGGTGCTCAAATATTACAAGGATATGACCCTTGCCGAGATTGCAGAGGTGCTGGATAAACCCGAGGGCACAGTGAAGACATGGCTGAATAAAGGATTAAAACAACTGCGTGACAAAATGAAGCGGAAGGGGGAGCTATTTTATGGCTGAGTCTGAAGAGAAGCTGCTTAAAGATTATTTTCAGAAAATCGATGCGGAGGCAGAAGAAATTCTGGATGTAAAACTGGACACCGCGATCCGCAAGGGGATGCAGCAAGGGAACCGTTCACGTTTGCCTTTTAGAAAAAAGTACGCTGTTGTTGTATTGGTAGTCTTGGCATTCGCCTTACTTATAATTTTGCCTTGGGCAAATCAGATGATAAATCCCGTACGTGCGCAATTACCTCCAAAAAGCTGGGGTCAGCTTGAAGTGTTTAGACCCGTTATTGCTAATAATCTGACGATTAAATCAGCACTTGATGCGGGGATGATGAAGGAGGTAAATATCTCTTCTCCTGAGGTGGACGGGATAACATGGACTGTTAATGGAATCATTGCAGACCGAAGAGGCATTGTGGTGCTTTATACAATCCAGAACAATACGGATCAGAAGATGCAATTCATGGGGTTGTCTTTGAAAAAAGCGCCAGAGGATAAATTTTCAATGAGTGGCTATAGTGGCGTTAGTAACTCCGTGAGTGAGGAGGATGGTTCTCCTGGTACGACTTATATGTTTCAACAAATTGTGTGGGATAAATACCAAGATGAGTTGCTGGAGAAGTTGAATGTTACATTATCGGTTTTTCCAGCAACAATTGAACATATTATCATGAACAGTGATATCAAAAAATTAAGCGTCACCATTCCTATGGATACTGATAAAGATTATTTTGAAGGAGAGTTCGTTGATCTGAAGGATAGTTTGGCTGTTTCTGGACAGAAGATCAAAGTGAATAATGTTTATATGGGGCCTACTGGGATTTATACGCAAGAATCTTATGACGGCGATAATAAAATGAAGATTTTTAGAACACTTTCGCCTAAGTTAATTATGGGAAAAGGGAAGGATCAAGAGACCTTAAATGGGTTGGGTAGTGTTTCATTAACAAATGGCGGCCCACAGACAAATATCTACCATAACGATAATATGAGACCCGATGATCCAATCAAGCTTGAAATTGAGGGGATTTCAGCACTGGATAAATCTAAGGTGGAGTTAGTGATTAACACGGAAACACAGCAGATTTTAAAGGCACCGGATAGCTACCTCACAATTTCTAAACGGACCGCGGACGAAGAGCAGGGAATTATAGTATTGGACTTATTGATTCCCAAAAAAGTTGAGGAGTTGCATGAAGCAACCGGTTTTGGGATAGACGATAATTTTGTGGATAGCGCTGGAAGCGGACATTGGCTTGTACATGATTCTGAGGGTTATTCTAGATATAGAGAATACCGTGAGGACGCTAAGGGAACTACAATAACTTATTTTCTCAACGTAGGCAAAGAAAAGCTGCCTCAACCTTTGACTTTTAGGTTTACAAATTATCCAAATATGATCATGGAGACGGATTCTGTGCGGATTAGATAACCATCTGGATTTTAAAGCCTCAAATCAAAAGCCCTGTTCCTCAAATTGTGAGAAACAGGGCTTTTTTGATTTTAAACTATATACCTACTGTTTTTATTCCCCAGCGAGTGCATCGCAAAAGGCTTTCCCGTATGGCGGAAGATCTGGCGGGCGGCGAGCGGAGATGATATGTCCATCCGTAACTACAGCCTCATCCTTCCAGATGGCTCCGGCATTCTCCATGTCATCACGGATGCCTGGCGTGGAGGTGACGGTTACACCTTCCAGAATTTTAGCAGAAATTAATACCCAGCCTGCATGGCAGATCTGCCCAATCGGTTTTTTAGCCGCATTAAAATCCTGTACAAGCTTTAGAACGGCACTGTATCTACGGATTTTATCAGGAGCCCAGCCGCCTGGAACCAAAATCCCATCATAATCTGCGGCATTAAGCTCGTCCCAGGAGTATTCTGCTTTAGCTGGTACGCCATATTTACCGATGTACGTCTTATTTTTTTCCAGACCTGCCAAATGAACCTCGGCACCTTCTTCTCTCACCCGATACACGGGATACCAGAGCTCCAAATCTTCAAATTCATCGTCTACGAGTGCTATGACCTTTTTACCGGCTAGTCTCATTTAGTTAAGCTCCTTTCGATTCCCATGATTCTTTCATTATTCTATCAAATTTAAAATATGAAGTCATCTTTAGGGATGTAAATTATAGACAAATTGCCAATTTAATCATTATATGCAATAAAGGAGGGTTTTAATCGAGTAGAGTCGAATATAGAAGTTGAAAAAGTCAAACTTTGTGCTTTATTAATTTTGTGCAAGAGGTGTAGAAGATGTATAAAGATAATTTGATGGAGAAGTTGTGCAGTTGTGGTGGCCTCATGAACTTACATATGCATTCTTTGATTTTTAATACGAAGATGAAGATTACCCATGTTCCTGTCTATACCTGCCCGGAATGCGCTAGTTATGAACCTTTGCAGTTTATTAAAGCAGATCTAGGCAAATTAGTAAAAGAACTCAGTGGAGATGATCCGGGAAAAGATTTTTTGTTTACGGAGAGAAATGAATTGGCCAGTGTATTAAAAGAATCCTTGTCAGAAACTATAATAGGGGGAATATCAGAACTAGAGACGATAATCCGAGAGAGGATTCAGAGCCGAGTCGATATGCTTCTCGATATTTATCGTTTAGCTGAGAAGCTGTCAGACCAGTATTGGATGGAAGAAACTAGTCGAAGATTGTCTCAATTAACCTTCCAAATGGCTGAAAATGAAGATTATAAAAAAATTGTGTGAAAATAATGAAAATTTTTCACGGAATGTTGGATTTTTCACTCACTTTTTGTTACGATAGATAGAAGTTACATTATTGATGCTCTTGGACAGGTTAACCAGCACTGGTCACAATTTTAATCCAGGGTGACGTTTTCAGCCTTGAAAGAAATTTTGAAAGGAAAATGAAGCGTTATCATTGCACAAATGTACAAAGTGTCGTATCATATTTTTAATTAGTCGAACGATAAAATTTATCGCAATGGAGAGAGTAATTTGACGGTAACCATTTACGATGTAGCTCGAGAAGCAGGCGTATCTATGGCTACGGTATCACGGGTTGTGAATAATAACCCTAACGTGAAACCGCAGACCCGGAAGAAAGTTTTTGAAGCGATTGAACGTTTGGGATATCGTCCCAATGCCGTGGCAAGAGGTCTTGCCAGTAAGAAAACGACAACCGTTGGGGTTGTCATCCCTGATATTTCAAACTCGATTTTTGCAGAAATTGCACGCGGGATTGAAGATATCGCGAACATGTATCATTACAATATCATATTGTGTAACGCGGATAAGCGTAAAGAGAAAGAAATTCGTGTCATTAATACCCTTTTGGAGAAACAGGTCGATGGTCTGCTCTTCATGGGGGGTACAGTAACTGACGAACATATTCAAGCTTTCCAGACTTCTGCAGTTCCGATTGTTCTATGTGCTACACGGGATGAGAAGGGAACTTATCCTTCCGTTGACATCGATCATGAAACCGCTGCTTTTGATGCTGTGAACACATTGATTCGACACGGTCATCGTGAGATCGCTATGATCAGTGGCACACTGCAGGATCCTGCAAATGGATATGCACGTTTCCATGGTTACAAGAAAGCATTGGAACAGGCAGGAATCGAGTACCAAGAGGATTTGGTACGCATCGGTAACTACCGCTATGAATCTGGTGTAGAAGCAATGAAGTATTTCCTTGGACTCAAGAAGAAACCAACCGCTATTTTTGCGGCAACGGATGAAATGGCTATTGGTGCCATTCACAGTATTCAAGATGAAGGTCTGAAGGTACCGGATGATTTCTCCATCATTAGTGTGGATAATATTCGTATGGCTTCGATGGTTCGTCCTTTGCTGACAACCGTAGCTCAGCCTATGTACGATTTGGGCGCAGTTGCGATGAGACTTTTGACCAAGCTTATGAAGAAAGAAACCGTTGAGAATCCGCGGGTTATCCTGCCTCATGAAACGATTCTCCGCTTGTCGGTTAATCATCTGAATAAGTAATTTAAGAACTGAACAGTTATTCCGTAAAAAGCTCCTTATGGAGCTTTTTATGTTTTTATTTGCTAAATAAATCTTCAAAGGAGGTATTTATTGTGAGTGAAATCATCGGATTAATCGGAGCGATGGATGAAGAAATCAAGCTGCTTCTAGAGGGTATGGAGGACAAGCGGACAAAAGTTAAAGCAGGTATACAATATTACATAGGAAACATATTAGGAAAATCCGTAGTGCTCTGTAAATCTGGCGTGGGTAAAGTAAATGCAGCAGTTACGACTCAGATTCTAATTGATAATTTTGGCGTATCCCGTGTGCTGTTTACTGGGGTTGCTGGAGCAGTACATGCTGAATTGAATATTGGAGATATTGTTATATCGTCTACATGTGTACAACATGACATGGATGCTACGGGGCTTGGGTTCGCAAGAGGCGAAATTCCTTATCAGGAGACTTCCGTCTTCCAGGCAGACCCTGCGCTAGTGCAGCTTGCTGAGAAGGCATGCAATGAGCTAGGTCAAAAGTACTTGATAGGCAAGGTGTTATCTGGTGATCAATTCATTTCTAATGCGGAGATTGTAGCTGAATTAAGAGAGCAAATGGATGGAGCTTGTGTGGAAATGGAAGGGGCGGCGGTTGCCCAAGTCTGTCATATGAACGCCACGCCCTTTGTCATCATTCGCTCCATGTCAGATAAGTCTGATGGATCAGCTGAGGTGAATTTCAGGGAATTTACAGTACAATCTTCACAACGCTCGCATTCCATATTAGAATTTATGCTGCAGCATATTTAATGATCAATACATAAAGCGTTGTCTAAAACGTACTCTGTCAAAGGTCTCCTGGGAGGACATGGGCACCTCTTGTCCAATGCGAACCATTAGGCAGTTAGCGGGATGTGAGCAAATTTCTGGATCATCCGTAGCATACCAAACCATATTTACGGTCTTCATCAGCCGTTCCATCATCTGGCGATAGGCCCATACGTCCAGCCCACTGCCTTTTAAATCCCAGTGCCAGTAATACTCTGTTGTAAAAACAATACAATTCTCCAATTGCTCCCGCTCAAAAGCAGTAGAAACCAGCAGCCGGCCTAGTCCGGCCCCTCTATAATCATTACTCACCTCTATCGCTCCAAGTTCAATAAGATCCTCCATACCACCCTGTGACCATAACTCCATTTCATCTGGATAATGGAAGGTCACATAGCCTACTATAACGTCATTCTCTACTGCGGTAATTACACGGCCCTCTGGCAAGCTGGCGATCTCTACGAGCGCCTCTTGCTGCTCTAAGGGCCTGCGGAAAGCATCAAGGTCCTGATGCATATGCAGGACTTCAAGGTCCTCGGGAGATCGGGGTCCGCTCACAGTTATCGTTCTACCCATATAGGAGAGAGTATGGGAAATAGGGATTTTGCGATGCTCCATGAAAGTGCTCCTTTCAGATCAAAAAAATGGTATGTAAACGCTTGCTATGGTATACTAATTCAGACATAAAAAATTCACATTCATTGCATTGACATCATTATTTAAAACATGAGTCTTACCCTTAAAGCTTAAATCAAACGAGTGAGGGAGGCAAGAGTGATGGGTCAAGTCCATAGCGAAATTTTGCCGGGTCGTGTGCAGAGCTCCAATATGTCTGATTATGCGGAGGCAGTAGCCAATTTTGAGTGGGAGGATGTTGAACGTAATTTCTCATGGTATGAAACCGGCAAGGTTAATATGGCCTATGAAGCCGTTGATCGCCATGTGGATGAAGGGCGGGGAGCGGCAACGGCCCTACTCTACAGTGACACTGTACGGGAAGAATCCTATACATTTGCCGATCTGCAGGAGCGGTCGAACCGGTTCGGAAATGTATTGCGTAAATATGGCATCGGTAAAGGAGATAGGGTATTTATTTTTATGCCTCGCCAACCGGAACTGTATTTCAGTCTGCTAGGTATTCTCAAAATCGGAGCCATAGCAGGGCCCTTATTCGAAGCCTTTATGGAAACAGCGGTTAAGGATCGTTTGGAGGATAGTGGGGCTGTTGCGCTGGTAACTACGCCAGAATTGCTGCATCGGGTCAAGCGAGAAGAGCTTCCTGAGCTGCGTCATATTTTTCTAGTAGGTGGAGCAACTGATATTGAGCAAGGAAACTTAGGATTCGCAGAAGAGATGGCTAACGTTTCTGCTGATCTTAATTTAGAATGGCTTGATTTGGACGATGGCCTTATTATGCATTATACTTCTGGTTCTACAGGTAAGCCCAAAGGCGTTTATCATGTGCATAGAGCAATGATTCAACATTATTATACAGGTAGAGTAGTGCTAGATCTACGTCAAGACGATATATACTGGTGTACGGCAGATCCTGGCTGGGTGACCGGAACTTCATACGGCATATTTGCCCCTTGGTTAAACGGGGTGACCAATGTAGTCAGAGGCGGCCGCTTTAGTCCTCAGGATTGGTATAAGACAATCGAACGGAATAAGGTATCTGTATGGTACAGCGCACCTACAGCTTTTCGTATGTTAATGGGTGCAGGGGAGCACTCTTTACAGGGGATTGATTTAAGCAGTTTGCGTCATGTTCTATCGGTTGGTGAACCGTTAAATCCGGAAGTAGTACGTTGGGGAGATAAATTTTACAATCAGCGTATTCATGATACTTGGTGGATGACTGAAACAGGGGCACAATTGATTTGTAATTATCCGTCAATGGATATCAAACCAGGCTCGATGGGCCGTCCGTTACCGGGGATTGAAGCAGCGATTCTGGATGACCGGGGTAATGTTCTCCCGCCTTTTTCTATGGGGAATCTTGCGATAAAAACTCCATGGCCATCCATGATGAAAACGATCTGGAACAATCAGACGAAGTATGAGGAATATTTCCGGATTCCTGGCTGGTACATTTCTGGCGATTCAGCTTATATGGATGACGAAGGATACTTCTGGTTTCAGGGACGAATTGATGATGTCATCAACTCTTCTGGTGAGCGTATTGGTCCATTTGAAGTGGAGAGCAAATTAGTGGAGCATCCGGCAGTGGCAGAAGCGGGTGTAATCGGCAAACCGGATCTTGTGCGGGGGGAGATTATTAAGGCTTTTATCTCGCTTAGAGAAGGTTATACTCCAACTGCTGCCTTGAAAGAGGAGATCGCCGCTTTTGTCAAAGCGGGTCTGTCTGCACATGCTGCCCCGCGGGAAATCGAGTTTAAGGATAAACTTCCGAAGACACGATCAGGTAAAATCATGCGGCGTGTACTGAAGGCATGGGAGCTGCATCTACCGACAGGAGATCTATCCACGATTGAGGATTAGAATGAATTGTAAAAAAACACCGTTCCCGGATGAATTCATGGGAACGGTGTTTTGCTGTGTAAAATTATTTAATGATCTTTGGGTTAACGTGTCCCTGCATTATTACCTGCTGTGGTATTATTACTGCCTCCAGTACTGTTACCTCCGCCGGCTGGTGTTTCCGTCGGTAGTAGCGGGAGAATGTTACCTGGATCCTCAATAACGTCTCCTGGTGTCGTCTCAGGCTCTGTAGGCGCCTCTGTACCAGGTTGTTGATCAGGTGTAGGAGTTGCTTCGGGTGTTGGTGTAATCCCTCCAGCAACGCTGCCAGAAGCCGTCTCATTACCTGCAACATCCACGGCTGTTACATAAAAGGTTGCATTAGCACTTGCAGGTGTACCCGGTGTGAATACCTTGTTCTCATCTGCCATGAGTATAGATTGCTTCTGGAAAGAACCTCCGTTTAATGAACGATATAAGCGGTATCCCACAACATCTGCCGAGCTGCTAGCGGAGAAGCTGATGACCGCTTTACCAGTGCTATAAGAGACGTTAACATTTCCGGGAGCAGCAGGGGAAGCCCCATCGTCCACACGTGGATCAACTTCTGTTGGGAAATCCGTCTTGGCATCGGCTGGCATATAATACTCCAGTGATTTATGATCCTTCATCTTAGGGAAGGCAGCCAGGAGTTCTTTGACTAGTTCCTGTATCGGCTTCTCGCGTTTAACGACGATTTTTTCCTTTAGGAACTCCTCTGGAGTGCCTTCCAACGGGATATAATTGACGCCTTTGTAAGTAATATACTTGGCTTTGGAAATCCCGTCGTCGCTCTCTTTTGGCACATATTTTGTATTAAATATATCCGTTGTGAATTTATCAGTCAGGGATGTTGGCAGTTTGCCGCTATATGCGGAAACTGTCTTTTTGATAATTCCCTCAGGTTGTGCAAATTTGTCTGTGACGAATAGTTCCGGCTGCTTATCAATGACAGCATTCAACACTTTTGCCCATAATGTTTGGGCTTGACGTTTTTGTGTATCTCCCGTAAGGGTGTTGATTTGCTCTTTGTAGCCGACCCACATTCCAAGTGTGACATCAGGAGTGTAGCCCATAAACCATACGTCTCCATAATTCTGGGTAGATCCAGTCTTACCGACAATCGGAATTTCTTTAGAGTGTTTGTATTCTCTTTTTACGGTGCTGGCTGTACCCTCTGTAATTACAGTTCGCAGCATATCTGTCATTAGGTAAGCTGTTTGCTTAGAGAATACTTGCTCAGGATTAACCTTGTGCTGATAGATAATTTTGCCCTCTGAATTGACAATTTTCTCAATCATGTAGGCATCATTAAAAGCTCCTTGGTTACCGATAGCGGAATAGGCATTGGTTAACTCTTCTACGGATACTCCGTATTTCAGACCGCCTATAACCCCGGTCTGCGCGCTGTAATCATCATCTGTGAGGGTGGTGATCCCCAGCTTTTTAGTAAAGGCCCAAGATTTCTCTATTCCGACCTTTTCATTAAACAGCTTAAGCGCAGGCAAGTTGAGCGATTTGTTAAGTGCGTAACGGGCAGTGACCAGACCTTGATAGCGATTGTTGGCATTCTTAGGAATGTGGAATCCTTTTCCGCCATCTTTTAGAATAATTGGCGCGTCATCCACAATCCCGGCAGGCTGAATCAGCCCTGCATCTAAGGCTGGTAAATAAGCGGAAATTGGCTTCATAGTCGATCCGGGCTGACGGATCATTTGGGTAGCATAATTCATCTGCTCAATATTGAAGTCGCGACCCTCAATCATGCCGAGAATGGCTCCGCTTTTGTTGTCGATTAACATGCCAGCCGTTTGTTCCATACCTTTGGTTTTGCTGTCTTTAGTAAAATTATTGCTGTCTTCTGAGACACTATGCATTGCATTGTAAACTTTTTTATCAATGGTTGTGTAGACTCGATAACCGCCGGTCATGAGCTGCTGTCTTGCTTCCTCAAGTAACACGGCATTGTCAGTAGTGCTATTGGCATCCGTTGTGCCATTTTTCTCTTCATTCAATGATAGAAGGATCTCGGATGCTTTACGCTCAGTCTCCATCATCAGATATGGATAGGTAGCATAGGCTTTTTTGGTGTGCGGCGCCAGAGAACTCTTGATATCAAATTGAAGGGCTTCATCATATTGAGAGGTAGTAATCTTATTCTCTTCAAGCATACGACGAAGTACAAGATGTTGACGGTCCATAGCTCTGTTGAAAGCTTTTTCGTTGAATTCACCTATGCCATTAAATGCAGAATAAGTGGAAGGGAGCTGCGGAAGACCAGCCAAATAAGCTGCTTGAGCCACGTTCAATTTGTCCAGATCGTCTAGACCGAATATTCCCTTGGCTGCTGCTTTAATTCCGAATACATTGTAGCCATTCGAGCCATTGCCGAAAGGAACCTTATTCAGATAAGCCGTTAATATTTCTTGCTTGGTCAAGAAGCGTTCCAATCTAAGAGAAAGTAGAATTTCTTTTACTTTGCGATCTTCTGTCCGATCCAGATTCAGGAATACACGTCTTGCGAGCTGCTGGGTGAGTGTACTGCCTCCGGTCTGAACGGATTCATTGAGAAGCTTTTGTTTGACGGCACGTAAGGTGCCTTTGAAATCCACGCCATTATGCTCATTAAAATTATTGTCCTCTATAGCGAGAACTGCATCGATAATAAGCTGGGGGATATCGTTGAATTCAATGAGCCTTCGGTCTTCTTCTGTCCGAAGCTGGCCGATCGGTGCGCCGTCTCGGAAATAAGCGAATCCGGTGATCGCATTTTGACTGACCTGCTGCTGAATCATTTCTTCGGAGCGAACAGGTTCATCCTTCACAATGGAAGCGACATAGCCTGCTACAGCACCACCGGCAAATAGAACGCCTATTATTCCAAGAATAAACATCCACTTAACTACAGAACCGAACCTGCTTAGGGCGGATCTGCGGGGTGAAGGCTTCTTAGCGTTTTTTTTCTTGTTCTCTTGAGCCATCGACGATAATTCCTCCTTTTAACGGAATTATTATAGCATAAATTGGCGTTTTTGAATGCGCTTCTACCTGATTCTCATGGTCTTAAGATTCGACTTTTGTGCAAAAATTATAAATAAAGTAATTTAGGGTATGATTTGCGGAAGCATAACCTTTTACAAACGGCATGGAATTTAGGATATTGACATAACAAAAAGCCCCCGGATTAATCCGGAGGCTTTGGTCATACCCGCTAAAAGCGAGATATTAACGGTTGTAGAACTCGACGATTTGTTTCTCATCGATATCCTGGGAAAGCTCGGAACGTTCTGGCAAACGAATATATTTACCTTCGAAAGATCCTTCAGCATATTCCAGGTAAGCTGGAAGGTGGTTACGGTTAGCAAGAGCTTCTTTAATGGAAGCCATGCCTTGGCTCTTCTCGCGAAGACCGATAACGTCGCCCAAGCTTACACGGTAAGAAGCGATGTCGACTTTTTTGCCGTTTACAGTTACGTGTCCGTGGGATACCAACTGACGTGCTCCAGCACGGGAGTTAGCAAATCCAAGACGGTAAACTAGGTTGTCCAAGCGGCTTTCAAGCAAGAACATGAAGTTTTCGCCCGCAAGACCTGGAAGTTTTTGTGCTTTAGCGAAGAGAGTACGGAATTGTTTCTCTCCCAAGCCGTACATGTGACGCAGTTTTTGTTTTTCCAAAAGCTGCATTCCGTAGTTACTTACTTTTCTGCGTTGGTTAGCGCCGTGTTGTCCTGGTGGGAAAGGGCGTTTCAGGTCTTTGCCTGTACCGCTAAGGGAAATGCCCAGACGGCGGCTGAGTTTGAATTTAGGTCCGGTGTAACGTGCCATGTTATAGTAGACTCCTTTATATTTGAAATTTCAGGTTAGGGCTCTATTTGCGCCGCATTTCGTATCCGTGATTAGCATTAATGGCTTCCACACTACCAGGGAAGTTCAGCCGCTGCCCTGGCAGTAACGAAATGCGTGAGGGTGACACAACGTTACGCCCAAGTAAGACTTGTTACAGTCTTGTTCAACAATAAATATTATATGAAAGTAGCATATAAAGTCAAGCGCATATTAAAAGAGTTTTTGTCATTCTTTGTCGTTAGTTCTTTGGTCCTAAAAAAAATCCCGGAAATAAGGAAAATATAATGCAATACACAAAGAAAGGGAGTAAAATATAGTTAATTAGATGTTAATTGGGAAGGTTTTTTTTTCTTAAATGAGAAGCAAAGGGGATCTTCGTTATGTCAGAACAGAAAGCATACGCTTCTCAAGACAGTCGTATGCTGATACAGGACAAATTGCACACTAGTAGAGATTCCGAAGATCCCACCGCCTGGCTTAGGGAAACGGAAATAGTGTCCCATGACTTCCCATATTTGGCCAATCTGATTGCAGACAGCTTCGAGGAATGGATCGATGGGCTAGAGGCTCTACCATTCGCTAAATCATGGGATTGGTGTGTGCTGAATTTTGAAGGCAGATATTTTGCTAATATTGCCGATCAGCAAGAACGATGGAGGCACCAATGGGAGCAAGCGGCTGCAGCTAGTTTACTTTCTGGCGCAACCTCATCTGTTCAACTTACGGTGCAGGGTCAGGATATGAGCTTTTTTACTATACCGCTCATCACTCGCGTTGACAAAGAAATTTTTGCCTTCCTGGGCTGTGCTATGCCGACACAACAATATTTAATGGGTGGACGAGATACTGCTGAGGCTATATCTTTGCAGTACCGGACCATATTCTATCATAAGTTTGAACATATTTTTGTAACTGATCTTGCGAGTGTTCATCAACATGCTGAACGTGAGAGCAATCGCCGCTCCTTGTTATTTCAGATCGTTCAGCGGATGCATGACAATATTGATGTGAACGCTGTGCTTACGGAGGTTATAGATAGCATTTCTGCAATGTACCCTGGTGCTAGGCTTGAGCTGTTTATGTCGCAAGATCACCGCAGCACTCATCCGCAGGTCAAACCTTTACCGTTTCAGATGTCCAGTGATGATGTCTGCGCTAGAGCATTTAAAGACGGCCGTGTTGCTCTGAACACCAACACTGAAGATCAACACATTGTAGAGATTGGTCTTCCGCTAGGCGGGAAGCAAGGGGTTTATGGCGTATTCCACATGGTGATGGATAACTCGATCTTTATGGATGTAGATTTACGGTTTCTCTCGATGGTGGCGGATACCGCAGGTACTGCTTTTGAGAATGCCAAGCTGTATGAACGCTCCAATCAGCTCATTCGTGAGCTGCGTATGAGTAACGAACTTACACAACGGCTGAATCAGAGCTTGCGTTTAGGGGATATTTTTCAATTTGCGTTTGAAGAGCTGTTGGAGATGTTTGGTGCAGACTACTGCTGTATTTTACATATGAACGAAGAAAAGGGCGGGCTAGAGGTTATTGCTTGCAATCATTCCTCCTTGCAAAATGAAATTTTAGAAGTAGGACAAGGTTTAGGCGGGAAGGTCTATACTACTGGGGAATCATTAATCATGTCTAACTACATAGATAATCCTAATACTACTTCTCGTTTAATGAATGCTACCGGGTCGCAGTCGCTGATTGCCACACCTTTAAGTGTAGGTGGTGAAGTGCGTGGTGCCATCATGTTGGCGCATCGCGATGCCCATTATTTCTCTTATGACAATTACAGATTGCTTCAGGCGATGGCGGGGCATATTGGACTAGCTGTAGGGAATGCAAGGCTGCATGCCGAAGTTAGACGTCTAGCGAACAGAGATAGCCTAACTGGACTTTATGCTCGTCATTATCTGGACGAAGAAATAAAGGAACGGCAGTCTACAGATTTTTGCGGTTGCTTAATTGTTGTGGATATCGATCAGTTCAAGATGGTGAATGATACCTATGGTCATCAAAAGGGCGACAAGATCTTAAAAGAGGTCAGTGAAATTGTGAAGTCCTCCATCCGTCAAGGGGATATTGCTGCGAGGTGGGGTGGAGAAGAACTGTCGGTCTATTTACCATTAATGGGAGTAGAACAGGCAGTAAATGTGGCTGAACGTATTCGTAAGCGAGTGATGAATGAAACCGAACCTAATGTAACAGTGTCCTGCGGTATAGCAGAATGGAGCTGGATGGACGAACGTGTAAGTGTCGAATCCCTGTTCTATCGAGCGGATATGGCACTGTATAAAGCTAAGAACAATGGGCGTAACCAGGTGATCGTTGACACTAAATAGAATGGCAGCGGTGTGAAGGGATTGCCTCATAAGTAAAAAAAGATAGCAGAGCAGCGGTTCTCCCGTATTTGGAGAGTCGCTGCTTTTTGTTTTGGCAGATCGCTGGCTGCTTCGACTGTGTATCCATCATGCTGCGAGGCTTGCGGACTCAGAAGACGCTATTGGCGTGTATTTTGCCTTTGGGGCATGTTTTCGGACACCAGAGACGCTATAGCTTGGAAAAAGACTCATTTTGTGCGTTTTTAAGGTCAATAGCTGTGCTGGAGTCCGTTGGTATGGGAAATATCGGGAAATGCTGCGTTAAGGGTCAGCTGTGTCCGTTAGAGACAACGGTGCGGCGACTGTAACGGCAATATTCGCGCATCGGCACGTGACTAGCAGTTCTCCCGTAATAAGGAGTTGCTGGTCATTGTTTTGATAGTTGGCTCGCTGCTTCGACTGTGTATCATACATGCCGCTGCGATGCATTCGGACCCAGATGACGTTATTAGCATGATTTTAGCTTTTTAAGTGAGGTTTCGGACACCAGAGACGCTATTGCTTAGTATGAGGGGCATATCGGGCGCATTTCGGGTCAATAGCTGCAATGGAGTCCGTTGGCATACGAAATACCGCAAAATACTGTAATTAAGGTCAGCTGTGTCCGAAAGCTTCAACGGCGCTGCGACTGGCAGCGGTAACTTCGTGAGTCTGAAGGTGGTATGTACTGACATTCAGAAGCAAGCGACGAACGCGCATAAGTTAGAGCAATGTATGGAAACCGATTACAGCAACGTATTTGCATCTGTATAAGGCGCGCAGGAAGGGAGAACCCTATAGTGGGCTGTAAAGTAAAATACTCCAAGAAAGGCCTGATGACCGTGAGAAAGTCATTATTACTGAAGGGGTTAGTTCTTATGATTTTTACCTTGTCCTGCGTGTTCAACAGCGGTTGCAGCGTTATTAGAGATAAACCAGCCAAGGAAGATCTGAGTTTGGTGTTAGCGGGTATAACGGGCAGCGATGGGGTTACTTTTAAAGGGTCAACCATGCTTACAAAAGGTGGAAAGACCGTTCCGGAATCCATGATATTTTACGAAGGCACAGTACAGGACCATAAGAAGGTCAATCTGTATACACTGCTTCCTGATAAATCCTCAGCCACAAAAAAATCAGCAAATAGCGCTAAAGATTTAAAAAGCAGCATCACTTCTATGAAAGCTTTCCATAGTCAGCTAGAGAAAAAAGAGGGGGAATGGGTAGCGTTGACCACTGAAGGTTCCTCTGAGGACGGAAATCCGCTTGCTTTGCTTAATCCGTTGAAACAGCTGGAGGAGCTGCAATCCATGGAGGCTAATGTGACTGAAGATGCGGGTGCAGGCAGAGGGACAAATGTGCTGCGGATCGAGCTGACGCCTGCTGAGGCCAGAAAGCAGCTGACTGCTGAATTGGAAAAAGAGATGCAAGACCTTCGACCTGAAACACCAGATTCTGCTGGAAAAATAACAAAGAACGACCAGGCGGTTACGCAAGCTTTGGTGGAGCTATGGGAGAAGAAAAATAATGAATTACAGCAAAAGCTGAAACAAGCTAATGTTGAGACTGTCTACCATTTAACCGTTGATACAAAACATAATCTGCCGAGAAAGCTCACCTTAAATCGTAAGGTTACCTATTCGGAGGCGGGAAATGAATCTGATAATGAAACTTATGTATCACAGGTGAATTTTTCAGGCTTTCGTTGATTTTCACATTATCCCACAGGTCTTGCGCTCCATACAGGGCGTGCTACAATAGAAAAGCTTGCTTATTTTTTAGACAGAGGAAGGAAGAATACACAATGAAAGATCCCAGAATTCAAAAGCTGGCAGCTAACCTAGTCGGTTATTCTGTAAATGTCCAGCCAGGCGAGAACGTGCTCGTCGAAATGATTGGCAATGAAAGAGATTTAATCAAAGCTGTTGTAGAGGAAATCGGCAAGGCCGGTGGTCATGCTTTTGTA
Source organism: Paenibacillus sp. FSL R10-2778 (assembly GCF_038593035.1). Taxonomy (NCBI): domain Bacteria; kingdom Bacillati; phylum Bacillota; class Bacilli; order Caryophanales; family Paenibacillaceae; genus Paenibacillus; species Paenibacillus sp. FSL R10-2778. The sequence goes on from NZ_CP151956.1 coordinate 2,773,569, forward strand.
CAATTAACAGATCGTACAGTCCTGCGCAGCATGCTTAAATACGCAACTCGTGAGAGTCTTCAGACATGGGCTGAAATTGACTTGAACCGGATGAAGCAAATGGATTGTTATATCGGGATTCGTGCAGGTGAGAATGTGAACGATCTGTCCGATGTTCCTGAAGAAAATATGAAATTGTATAACTCGTTGTACTCTCATCCAGTGCATAGCGAACAACGTGTGAAGCATACGAAGTGGGTAGTACTGCGTTATCCGAATGCGAGCATGGCTCAGCTTGCGAATATTAGCACTGAAGCGTTTGAGGACTTTTATTTCGAAGTGTGTAATTTGGATTACGCCAAGATGGACAAGGCTCAGGATGCTTTAGCTGATCTCATGCGCAGAACGGATAAGGTACATATTTTGAGTGCTGGAACAGATCTTAAGTTCTCGATTAAAGGAATCGGTGCAGAGAAATGCTCCGGGCAAAAAAATATTCCGGATGGCGAGGTTTACAGCGCCCCAGTTCGCGATTCTGTAAATGGAACGATCAGCTATAATGCACCGTCAGTATATAATGGAGTGACCTTTGAAAATATCAAATTCAAATTCGAGAATGGAAAAATTGTTGAAGCCACCAGCAATGACTCCGCTCGTTTGAACGAAATTTTGAATTCAGATGACGGCGCGCGTCATATTGGCGAATTCGCTATTGGTTTTAACCCTTACATTCTTCACCCGATGAATGATATTCTTTTTGACGAAAAAATCGCAGGCAGCCTGCACTTTACGCCAGGACAAGCATATGATGTTACAGATAACGGTAACCGCTCCTCCATTCACTGGGATCTTGTGTTGATCCAACGTCCCGATTATGGCGGCGGTGAAATTTATTTTGACGATGTATTGATCCGTAAGGATGGAATTTTTGTGTTGCCGGAACTCGAAGGTCTGAATCCTGAAAACTTGAAATAAAATGTAATAACAAGAAAACTCCTTGCACAAGTAAGCGGATTCAATGTATCATAAGAAATGATAACAAAAGACTAAAGTTTTATAATCAAGTTGCGGAGGGATTTCTATGTCCAGTAACAATGCGGCAATTGTCGATATTGCCCAAACGGCAGGCCAGTTCAACTCTTCAATCGTTCTTCAAGCGGACAACAAGTACATTGATGTTAAAAGTATCCTTGGTTTGTTCACTACTTTGGTATCCAGCCAAAGCTATGAGCTTCATGTTCATGGGGCAGATGCTGAAGAAGCTAAGAAGGCAATGACTGAAGTGTTTGCAAAACACGGTTTGAAATTCACAGTTGTTGCTGAGTAATAGTCGTGCTAAAAACGTCCTACCGGTTTTCGGTGGGGCGTTTTTTCTAGAAGTAGATACGAAACTTGATAGGATAACGCAGCAGGTTCTTTTAAATATATGGTTAGTATAAACTGAATTGTTGTATTGATACCGGATTTCGTCTAATATTAAGTAAAATAGTAAAAGCAGCTTAACTTTTGGACATGGGGGGGATAGAGGCATGACTTCATCGGAATTACAGGAACAGTATAATCTTAAAGCAATCAATCTTCTACAAGAAGATGCCGATAAAATTCAGCAACTTATAGAAGTGCAGATGGAGAATCTGGCAACACGCTACTGCCCTCTCTATGAGGAAGTGCTGGATACCCAGATGTACGGTTTCTCCAGAGAAGTGGATTTTGCGGTTAGAGCAGGTTTGGTCCCAGAGATTACTGGTAAGATGGTACTAAGTAAGCTGGAGCGTAACTTAGCAGTACTCTACGAGGCTTTGAACAACAAAGCGAAGGAAGAATAAATATCGGTTTCTTAAGTATTTATAGAAGCGCACATGAGGACGAATCGCTCATGTGCGCTTTTTGTTGTGAACAATGGTTAATAATGATTATACGAGATAGAAGGAGACTCCTAAAATCAGGTAGACCGTTAATAACAAGAGACCCTCATACCAGTTAGTTGAGCCGTCCTGAGTAATTGATTTGGCAATAAAGACGGCTACACCGATGGCGACAATTTCGATGGTCGTAAAAACTATGTCCATTGTATCACCCATGAAATAACTGGCGAAGATTAGGACAGGTGCTACGAACAGGGCGATTTGCAGACTGCTTCCAACCGCAATTTCTACTGCCGCACCGATTTTGTTCTTCATGGCCAGCATAATGGCTGCACTATGCTCTGCGGCATTACCGATGATGGCTACGAGGAACGCACCTACAAACAGCTCGCTGAATCCGAAACGCTCTGTCAAAGTCTCTAACGTTCCTACCAGCCACTCACTCACGAAGGCTACCATTACAGTGGCAAGCACGAGATAAAGGATGGATTTGTTTTTGGACCAAGCAGGGGCATGTTCATGAGCTAATTCTTCTTTACCCTCTTCTGTAACGTCCTCTAGATGTTTCTTATGCGTGATCATGGAGAAGATTAGCCAAGCTATGTACGAAGCGATGAGCAGCCCGGCAACGATTAAACTGAGCACATCGGTATCCTTCTCCGTAATAGAGTGGGTGGTAAAGAACATAGCGGGAACAAATAAGGCAATGACGGCAACGATCATCAGGGAGCCATTCATTCCGGCAAGGGTTACGTTGAAGTTCTGAACTTTGAACTTCATCCCGCCGGCGAAAATACTCAATCCTAGAACAAGCAACAGGTTGCCGATAATAGAACCGGTAAGACTGGCTTTGACCATGTCGAACAATCCTTCCTTAACCAGGAAGAAGGCAATGATTAGCTCAGCAGCATTGCCGAAGGTGGCGTTTAGGAAGCCGCCCAGTCGTTGTCCGGCATAATGAGCTACACTTTCAGTGGCCCGGCCGAGAAAACCAGCCACAAACACCACAGCGATTGCTGATAGAATGAACTGCAGGGTATGATCCCAATCGGCATAATGGCCGATCGCACTAAGGATAAAGGCGATACCCATCAGTGATGGTGAAATCCATTTTTTCAATGTGAAGGCACTCCTATCTATGTATTTAGATTGAATTCATAATCAATATACCCAAATTGTTCCTAGGTGTAAACGAGAAAGCGATAAAGTGATTTGCTTTTTAGCCTGTTTTGGAATTACAATAATTGATAATGAGTGTAGGGGGGATATGGCATGGCAGAACAACTTCAACTGGAAATGGGAAATATACGAATTTCAAATGACGTCGTCTCAAAAATTGCCGGTTTGGCTGCCTTGGAGACTCCGGGAATTGCAGCCATGTCTGGTGGCCTGTCAGAAGGCTGGGCGAAACGTCTAAGCGGTAAGAACGTTCAGAAGGGCGTTACCGTTGAAGTAGGACAGCTGGAAGCAGCAGTAGATCTACGAATTATCGTTCTCTATGAAACACCGATCCACGAAGTGTGCCGGATGCTTCAGCAGAACGTACGTGAAGCTGTGGAGAGCATGACTGGACTTCATATTGTTGAGGTAAATGTCAAAGTTGAAGGCGTAGCTTTCAAGAATGATGAAATCTCTTAAAAAACTTGTACACAAAAAAGCAGTCCAAGGTTAATTCCCTGGGCTGCTTTTTTATGTGTAAATTCCCTAACCTCCGGCTTTATAAAGCTTACCGGGAACGAACCTGTCTAACCGTTGTTACAGATTTCGTTACTTCCTCTTTGGCAGGAAGGTTGGTTTCTCTTGAGATGCTTAGCATAATTCCCATGCACAGCATGCTGACAAGGAGTGAAGAGCCCCCGTAGCTGATAAACGGCAAGGTAACGCCGGTAAGAGGGATTGTATTGGTTACACCGCCGATATTGACAAAGGCCTGAATGGCTATGAGGCCCATAATCCCAATTCCGACGAGCGTACCAAAGGGATCCTTACACCTTAAAGCGATTAGAATACCTCGCCAGATAAAATACAGATATAACATCAAAAATATGGAGGTCCCAAGAAAGCCGAACTCTTCACCAATTACGGGGAAGATAAAGTCCGTATAAGGGTATTTTAGATAGTCCAGCTTTTGAATGCTTTTGCCGAAGCCGGAACCACTTACTCCACCTTGGCCAAGAGCGGTTAAGGATTGAATAATGTTATAACCATCACCCTCAGCAACCTGATAAGGATCTAAAAAGGCAACGATACGACCTTTTCTATAATCCTGAGTGTCAGTGGCTTTATCGGATGGAGATAAGGAATCAATCGCTGCTTTGGCGCCTATAACTAGTCCTACACCCAGCACTAGCAGTGCTATAGAGCCCAGAATATGCTTCATGCTGGCACCACCGGCATAAATAACAAGTCCGCTGGTAGCTACGAGAATAAGGCAAGAACCTAAATCCGGCTGCATCATTATAAGTCCGGCAACAATACCCACGATGACCATTACAGGGATATATCCTGTACGGAAATCTCTAAACCGTTCACCTTTTTTGGTGATAAGTGCTGAGATATACAGGATAATCGATATTTTGGCTAATTCGGTGGGTTGAATTCCAAGTGTTCCGATACTAAGCCAGCTCTTGGCACCATTAATTTTTTCAGAGAAGGCTACCACGAGCAGAAGTATAACGGTGATGATAAAAATAGGTACATACCACTTCTTAAACTTACTGTAGTGAATGTTCATAGCTATAAACATAACAATGGTTCCGAGTACGATCCAGATCACTTGGCGTTTAATGAAAAATAGAGGGTCATTACCGAACTTCGGGCTTGCTAAGGTTAAGCTTGAGCTAGCACTGAAGACCATGACTAGACCGAAACCCACAAGTAGTAGTGTTAAGATAAGTAGTTGGAAATCGGGTGTTCCTCTTTTGGGCAGGCTGACATTTTGTTTCGTCGTTCCCTTTCTGTTACTCAAGCCTCTAACAGCTGCTTTAATTCAAGAATCCGCTTAGCAGCAGTGTCCAATACTGGTTTTGGCACCGGAGATTCATATTCCAGGCCATGAGGGAAGGTTGCTTTTCCTAAGTATACGGCTTCAATTGCAAGTACGGCATCAGACTTCTCTAGCTTTCCCTCGACAGCGCGAGTGTTAATGCGTAGGAAGTATTCGCCACCATCCTGTGGGTCTTCAATTTTGCAGTCGTAAGTGGCACGATAGTATTCCCATTGCCAGCGGATGAAGCCAGCTTTTGTGGCACTCTCGTCCAGATAGAGAAGATCACTCTTCAATCCTACGAGGCCCGTGTTCTCAAAAATCATAGCACGCATATCCCCCTTATGAAGTATAATGATGAATTTCTGATCCGATTGCTGATGTTCTACCTCATGATAGTATGTTTCTAAAGGTTGTGCAAGAGTAGGCAGTGCCTAACAATACCCAGTTTTTTGCGTTTCTGCTACAATAAAAGAATTATAGTCGTTCGCGGCTGGAACAAAGTGAACAGGACTGCTATCGCTTGCTATGGATGCGGGTTTATCGAGAAGGGGATGGAGAACTTATGAAGAGCTTAGCGGTTGATTCGCTCATGCCGGAGATCGTGGAATGGAGACGCCATTTGCATCGTCATCCGGAGTTGTCTTTTCATGAAAAGGAAACGTCAGCATTTATAGCAGATAAGTTAGCCAAATTCGGAATTGAAGTCAGAAGAAGCGGGACAGGGTATGGTGTGCTTGGCATACTACGGGGAAAGCGGCCGGGGAAAACCGTTGTTCTTCGCGCGGATATGGACGCCCTACCTATTAAAGAGGAGAACAAGAAGGATTACGTTTCGCAAAATGAAGGGGTAATGCATGCCTGTGGACATGATGGCCACACTTCCATACTGCTCGGTGTAGCCTCTTACTACAGCAGCCGGCTTGAGGAGCTGGAAGGGGAGCTGCGTTTTCTTTTTCAGCCCGCAGAGGAAGTATGCCCAGGAGGGGCGCAGGGGATGATTGCCGAAGGCATGTTAGAAGGAGCGGATGCGGTGTATGGTCTGCATCTGTGGACTCCATTGCCTATGGGAACTGTTGGGAGTGCTCCGGGACCGTTGATGGCGTCTGCGGACGAGTTTTTTATAGATATCATTGGCAAAGGCGGACACGGCGGCATGCCGAACCGTACCATTGATAGCATCGTGGCGGGAGCGGCGCTGGTGACCCAGCTGCAGAGCATTGTAAGCCGCTCTGTGAACCCGCTGGAGCCCGCTGTACTCAGTGTAGGAACCATTCAAGGGGGATTCGCCCAGAATGTCATTGCCGAGCAATGCCGGATCACAGGGACAGTGCGGGCATTCGACGAGGAGACACGGCATTTGATACGCCAGCGAATCGAAGAAATGACCGTTTCTATTGCCAGCGCTTACGGGGCAGAAGCTAAGATAGATTACGTTATGGGATATCCTCCCCTCGTAAATCACGATGGTGAAGTGCAGCGGTTTTTCGAGGTGGCCCCAGCGGCTTTAGGAGAATCTGTTGAAGTGATTCGGATGGAAAAGCTGATGCCAGCTGAGGATTTTGCCTATTATGTTAAGGAGATTCCAGGCTGCTTTATGTTTGTGGGTGCCGGAAATCCGGATAAAGAGGCTGACTATCCACATCATCATAGCAAATTTGATTTTGACGAAGATGCCATGCTGCACGGAATGAAGCTGCTCATTGCTATGGCGAATTCCTGTATGCGTGAGGACACAATCGTATAATTTCGTTTCATAGAGGAGAACCTATTCCCATAACATGGAGACCATGATTAGGAGGGTTCATTCTTGAAGACAGTGAAAGAGGTTATGACGAAGGAGCCTGCAACGGTTACGCTGCAAGATAATGTGTATGAAGTTGCCGTGAAAATGCGAGATTATGACACTGGATTTATACCTGTTGTTGATAATGAAGAACATAAGACACTGCTCGGTGTAATTACTGACCGCGATCTCGTGATTAGAGGTTATGCGGCTAAACACCCTGGTTCAACCTCAGTGGAAACTGTAATGAGTAAAGAGATTCAGGCCGTCTCGGAGAATACTTCAGTAGATGAGGCTGCAGAGTTAATGGCTGGCTGGCAAATTCGCAGGCTGGCGGTGACACGTGACCAGAAGCTGGTGGGCGTAGTGTCGATTGGAGATCTGGCTGTGCGCGACATTTTTGCGGATGAAGCTGGTGAAGCCCTCCATGATATTTCGCAGCAGCACTTACATTAAATAGTCAGATAGGGAAGCTCATGACCGTTATGCGGGGATGGGCTTTTTCCTGTTATATGAAAATAAACAAAATTACATAGCGCAAGCTTAAATCACTTGAACACTAGGGAGGAAAAGCTATGAATGGATCAGGAGCTTGCATCGTACGCAGGGACCGGACAATTTTACTGGAATGTGCTCATCCGGATTTTGAGGTGGCAAGGAAAAAGCTAGGGACCTTCGCGGAGCTGATAAAAAGTCCTCCTGCTTACCATACCTACCGAATTACCCCTTTATCTCTTTGGAATGCAGCTGCGCTTAATTATACTGCTGAGGAGATTATCACTAGCCTGCATCACCTTGCACGCTGGGGTGTTCCCACAGGATTGGAGGAGGAAATTGAAACTCTTTTGTCCAGATATGGAAAGCTGACTCTTCATGGCCAAGAGACTCAGAATGAGGTCGTTATGTTAAGAACGGATGCTCCTGAGCTTTTGAATGAGTTGAGTGATGTACAAGGTCTAAAAGCGTTGGGTCTACTGAGAATAAATCCTCTGGAATGCTCGTGCCCTGCGGAGAATAGAGGGCTTTTGAAACAAGAGCTGATGAGATTGGGGTATCCAGTTCTCGACTACGCCGGATATCATGAAGGGCAAGCGCTTAGCTTGACCTGGAAGGAGAATCTCGATACCTGCAAGGCTGATTCGGCAAACGATTCATTTGGCTTACGTGAATATCAGCAGGAGGCCGTTCAGCTGTTTCAAGGGACAGAAGGACAAGGGGGAAGCGGTGTGGTGGTGCTGCCTTGTGGCGCAGGGAAGACAATTGTAGGAGTAGCAGTACTTGAAAGTCTCCAATGTGAAACCCTGATTTTAACTTCAAATACAACGTCCGTAAGGCAATGGATGGATGAATTGCTGGAGCGAACAGATTTGGCTGGAGAGGCAGTAGGTGAATATTCGGGTGAAAAAAGAGAAGTGCGGCCAGTTACCATTGCCACCTATCAAATATTAACGCATCGTTCGTCCAAAGACGGTCCGTTTCTCCATATGAAGCTGTTTAACGAACGCAATTGGGGCTTGATTATATATGATGAGGTTCACCTGCTTCCAGCGCCTGTATTTCGGGCTACAGCAGACATTCAGGCTACACGTCGACTGGGGCTTACAGCCACTTTGGTTAGAGAAGACGGGAAGGAAGGGGATGTGTTCTCTTTAATCGGACCGAAACGCTACGATTTGCCTTGGAAGGAGCTGGAGCAGCAGGGCTGGATCGCTGAAGTGGAATGTGTAGAGATCATTGTGCCGATGAATCCGGAGCTTAAACAAGAATATATGTACGCGGCGGCAAAAGAAAAATTTCGTATGGCTTCCTGCAATCCTGCCAAAGCTGAAATTGTAGCCAAGCTTCTAAAGGTCCATACAGGTTCTTCGGTGCTGGTTATTGGACAATATCTCGACCAGTTAAGTGAACTGGCTGACAGGATCGGGGCGCCTTTAATTACCGGCAAAACGAAGCAGCGTGAAAGAGACGAGCTATATGCGGCTTTTAACGAGGGAGATATACAGGTACTGGTGGTGTCAAAAGTAGCGAATTTCGCGGTGAATTTACCTGACGCGTCAATTGCTATTGAAGTCTCGGGAGCTTATGGATCACGGCAGGAGGAAGCCCAGCGACTAGGTCGAATCCTCCGCCCCAAAGCGGGGGAGAATAAAGCCTATTTCTATACACTGGTATCTGAAGATAGCCGGGAACAGGATTTCGCTTTGCGCCGCCGGATGTTTTTGACTGAGCAGGGCTATGAATATGTCGTTAAAAAGATGCCGAGTGGAGAGGAGCGAACCATCCATTGAACCAGCTGTCAACAGAAGCATTAGAGGTCTTAAAGCGATTATGTGCAGCTTATGCTGCCCAGCCGTTTGAGGAAGGGAAGGAAGAACGATTGCGCCCTGTGGCGCTTTGTCGTGCTGAGCAAAAGCTTGCAATGAACGAATTGCGCCGCGAGGGGCTGTTAACTGCAAGGCATAAAATATTAGGCGAAAAGCTGTACCAGATTCCTGTTGATCAGCTGCCGGCAATTGAACAAGAATTTTTCCCGTATCAGCCGCAATTCATTGCCGGGCATTTAGTGAGTCTTACCATGGAAGCAGGAGCCGGACTGGCGATAGATTTGTTTCGGGCTTTGCTGTTCACCGCTTGGGAAGGGTTGCCGCTGACAGCCAAGGGGATTATTCATAAAAAGCATCTAAACCGCTTAGCGGCGCAGCTTTCTTTTGGGGAGGAGCATTTGCAAGGGCTCTCCGTAGGTTCTCTTTTAGAGGAACAGAAAACACTTTCTGTCATAGCGACGGTGGATATTCTGCTGTGTCTTGGACTTATTCGTAGGCAGAGTGCCGGATACACGCTTGATCTGGAGCTGTTGGATCGTTGGCTGCAGCTTCCTGAAGCGACGATGAGTGACATTCTTTATGGGATTGTAATTAATCGCTCTGGAAGCGTGGGCCCAGCCGATCAACATTTTCGTTATATAATTTCTAATGCAGATTTTATCCCCGGGAAATGGATAATGCTGCCCGCACTATTAGACTGGATGATGGCTTCTAATCTCACAGGTAACGTTGCCCGTAATGAGCTTGAGAAGTCAAGCTTGAACTGGTTACGTTGTTTAACAGGCTTTGGCTGGTGTGAACTGGGAGAAACCGCTGAGGGCATGTTGTGTTTTCGCTGGACCGCTGCTAAGCCAATGCTATCTGCTGAGAGGGGATCATTCGCTGCTGTTGGGTCTGGAGATACACAGGAACAGTTTATTGTGCAGCCGGATTTCGAGGTACTGGTTCCACCGGAGGTCCCCTTTTCTGTACGATGGACACTGGCTGGCTGCGCTGAGCTCCAGCAAAGTGATACGATATGGAGCTTCCGGCTGACGAAAGAGAGGTTGGAACTTTCAGCTGAGCGTGGAATGTCACCGAATGACATCATCTCCTGGATAAGCGAGCATGCTCTGGGCGGGCTTCCTTCGGTGGTTCAAATGTCCCTTGAGCAATGGGCAAAAAGCATTGGCCGTACTTCACTATCGCAAGTAATTCTCTTGACCTGTCAGACGGAAGCCGATGGAGCTGCTATCGCAGCTCACCCGCGTTTACAGGAGAATCTTGAACGTATCGGTCCTTTACATTTCATAGTGGACCCGGAATATATGGAACAGATACGAAAAGAACTGTACTCCGCGGGGCTAGCGCCTTCCAGAATCATTGGAGGACAAGGGGAGGATCCAAACGTAGGGTGGAGTTGGTTTCCTCATGAAACAGGAAACCCCGAGGCAACGTATGTTCTTCCAGAGCTGAATGTAGAACTAGGATTGCTGTCCAAAGGGAATCCTTTTCTTAACCTGCCGGTTATTGCTCCTGAACAAGAGGAGGAGATTCTCTTCGGTGGAGAAAATGTACCGCAGATCTGGAGCAAAGAATGGCGGCATTATCATAGCTCGACTGCACAAAAGGTGATGGAGCAAGGGTTAAGATGGGGAGTCAAAGTGCGTTTTGCACTAAAAGATCAGATGTTAGATTTTATCCCTTCCCGCATAAGCGGAAATCCATGGAGAGTTTCCGGACAGCTGCTCTATCACGATGGTGAAACGGTTGAAGATATAGAGCTCACTCCGGAAGACTGGAAGGAAATGAAGTTAGTTATTCCCAAAGGACGAAGAAATTCCTCTTCTGCTCAAGCGAGTGATTATGGTATGATAGAAAAGTCTACTGAATCGGTAGATCATTAACGAAGAAAAGAGCTGAGTTCATGAGCGTAGCTGAAATAAATACGGTCGATATGGCTGAAGTGCTGACATACGCCTATGAATTAGGCGATATGATTAATCAATCCGCCGAGGTGTCGGATTACTTATACTGGAAAGGACGGGTTGATACGAACCCCGAAATTCAGGCCATGGTCAAACGACTTCAGACTAAGAAGGAGTTGTTTGAAGAAACACAGCGATTCGGACATTTCCACCCGAATTATCATTCAGCAAAGGATGAGGTTTCGGCAGTAGAAGCGGAACTGGAGCGGTTCGAAGAAGTTGTTCGTTTCAAGCTGGCAGAGAAGACCCTTGACGACATTCTGCATTCCATGTCGGAAGCGATTGCTTTTTCAGTATCCGATAGCATTAAAGTACCAAGTAATGATCCTTCCCCTAAAGGTGGATGCGGCAGCGGGGGAAAATGCTCCTGCGGATAAGCTTCCCTTAGGATTTAGAGAGAGAAAGGCGGTTTAGCTTATGTTTGCGGAACGGACAGGATACATCATTTGGGTAAGTGACGTTAAAGCGGCACGTAACCTTGAGAAATACGGAACATTACATTATGTTTCTCGGAAAATGCATTATGCAGTTATGTATGTAAATGCAGAACGGGCTGAGGAAGTTATGAAGAATGTCCGCAGACTCTCCTATGTGCGAAAGATTGAAAGATCTTATCGTAACGAAATTAAGACAGAGTATACTAGTAATGGACCGGACAAGTCCCGTAATTACAGTATGTGATTCCAGGAGATAAACAGGCGCTTAAACAGCGCCTGTTTTTTTTATGCTTATTTACAAAAAAACGCCATTACTCTCGACGGTAGAAACTTGTACAACTTTCGGCAATGAGGTAAGATGACAACATTAAGTGCATACTAAGACCCTTATGGTGGAGTGTGATGATGATGCGCAACAAGGGGACGGATTGGCCCAGCACTTATGAGCCCTTCCACATCATGCTGAACGATTACAGGGTCGCCGATATCGTTATAACCAATCATGCGAAGAGCCGTTATATGGATCGCATCAGCAATGGTGCAAGCAATGCCGAAGAGGTCGCTGCATGGATGTGGCAGTGCCTAATGCAGAATCGGATCAAGCCCTTTTCAAGCAGTGATTATAACGCATATTTAATTGACGATGACTCTGTAGTAATCGCTGAGTTTACGGAATTGACAGGTGAGAGAGATCTCTCAGGCCAGCCATTATATTCTATGATCATCGTTTCGTTTCTTGGGAGAATCTCGGAGATGCCACAGTTGAGAGATTTAAAAACCTATTTTTCACTGCTGCGTAATTCTCACCGCACAAAGCTGTCGAAGAAGAAACGAAGACGCAAATAGTCTATAAAGAAACGGGCAAGAGGCATGCGGCGAGTCTGCATGTCCTTTTTAAAAATATAAGAATTTATATACTGCACGATTATAATATTCTTAAGCTTTTACGAGAAACGATTGTCGTCTTTAAAGGACGTTCTTTTTGTAATATAAGGAGTTGCGAAGCATGAACTTTCATCAGCTGCATATTTTTTATACGGTCTCCGAGCGGGGAAGCTTCTCGGCGGCGGCGCAGACTTTACATATGACTCAACCAGCTGTGACCATGCAGGTACAGGCACTGGAGGATTATTTTGGCACCAAATTGTTTAACCGTTCCACCAAAAAAATCGTACTCTCCGAAGCAGGGCACACCCTGATGCCATACGCGCTGCGCAGTATTCAGCTGATGCGTGAGACGGATCAAGCGATGTCAGCATTCACACATATGCTGGAGGGGCGGCTGCAGCTTGGGGCGAGTCTTACGATAGGAGAATACGTGCTGCCACGGCTGTTAGGCCCTTTCGGAAAGCAATATCCTAACATTTCTATTATGATGAAAGTGATGAACACCTCGCAAATTATGGAGGAAATCCTCAAGCATCAACTGAATTTTGGTTTAATTGAAGCCCCGGTCACACATCCGGACATGGAGATCGAGCCCGTGATGGGAGATGAGCTGAAGTTGATCGTGCCACATGATCATCCACTTGCGGAGCAGCAAGAGGTTACCTTGGAGCAAGTGCTTCAGCATCCTTTTGTATTGCGTGAGCAGGGCTCAGGAACGCGGCGTGTGATGGAGGAGCAGCTGTTCTCCAAGGGACTTGATCCGGGAACTATGAAGATCGTGATGGAGCTTGGAAGTACGGGAGCTGTGAAATCAGCGGTGGAAGCAGGTCTTGGCATAACGATCATATCGACCTCTTCGGTTAAGCATGAAGTTGCGCTGGGACTGTTGAAAATTGTGAATATCTCCGATGCCTCTTTTAAAAGACAATTCTACGCCATTCATCTAAAATCAACACTGCTGCCAATTTCTGCAGTAACCTTCCTGACTTATTTGCGTGAGCATTCGAATCAAATCTGATAGTTAAAGCGGGGGATATTACAATGTCAATTGTTCTACGTGGAGAAAAGCTAGTATTGCGCGATATTACAGAGGCTGATTTTCAGAAGCTTTATTATCACTATCATGAAGCTGAAGACCGTGAACACTTGAAATGGGATGGTCCCTATAAATCTTTGACACATCAAAGATTCGAAAAGTTTACCGAGGACTACATAGGTCATTTGGCGTTAGTTGAGACGGAAACCCCGCGTAACCTGTTGATCATAGAAATAGACGGCAAGGTAAAGGGCAAAGTAGGGCGCTACTGGATATCGCAAGAAACCAACTGGATGGAGATTGGTATAGTAATCTTTGATTCTAGTTATTGGTCAGGTGGTTACGGTACGGAAGCGTTTAAGATGTGGATAGATTATTTATTTAATTCTCTTGATACAGTCCGTCTTGGAATAGGCACCTGGTCAGGGAATAAAAGAATGATCGGGTTGGCAGCGAAATGTGGCATGGTGGAGGAAGCTCGCGTCCGTAAAGCACGAATCGTGCGAGGAGAATACTATGATGCCATAAAAATGGGGATTCTGCGGGAAGAGTGGGAGAATGCAGGTAACCTATCTGCTAAGGATGTATGTGACCTCCATACCCATACTCAAGCCTCTGACGGCATGCAGCCGCCAGCGGAGAATGTACGGCTTGCTAAGGAGAAGGGGCTAAGCGCTGTTGCCATTACGGATCATGATACAGTAGCTGGCGTGAAGGAAGCCTGTGAAGCAGGAGAGAAGTACGGAATAACCGTTGTGCCTGGTGTAGAGATCAGTACGCGTGCTGGTGGCAAAGACATTCATGTGCTGGGCTATTATGTTGATCCTGAGAATGAACAATTTCTCTCACGTTTGGAAGGGCTAAGAGATACCCGGGCACTTAGGAATGAAGCGATAATTACCAAGCTGCAAGACCTTGGGATTGCGATTACCTTGGAACAGGTTATAGCGGGGATCGGGCGGGAATTGAAGCCTGACGAAAGCATCGGCCGGCCACATATTGCCGACGAGCTGGTTCGGCTTGGGGCAGCTACCGATATGAGAGATGCCTTCAACAAGTATTTGGCCGAGGATGCAGCAGCCTATGTGTCACCTCCCAGAATCACACCGGAGGAAGCTTGCGAGTGGATCATTGAGGCAGGAGGGTCTCCAGTATTAGCCCACCCGGGCTTGTACGGGGATGACCTTCTGGTGCGAGATATTCTGGAGCAAGGCGCTTTTAAAGGGATTGAGGTCTATCACTCTGATCATGGACCTGCGGAAGAAGAACGTTATCAAGTTATGGCTGAGGATTATAATCTGTTAATAACCGGAGGTTCTGACTTTCATGGTGCCCGTCAAGGCGTAATTTTTCACGGGGATATCGGCAGTGTTACGGTTTCTACAGAAGTACTGAAGTTTTTAAACAAGAAGGCATGAAATTAGTCGATTTGCGGAGCGAATTATAAAAACCTCCACCCTTAGATGTTCAACATCTGCAGCTGGAGGTTTCTTTATATCTAGTAGTTAGCTTCTCAAAGTATTTGGAAGACTCTTAATTCTTTCCTCATTAGGTGTGACGAACAGTGTCTTTTGATGATCATAGATTACAAATCCCGGCTTGGAACCGCTTGGCTTACGTACATAGCGGATCAATGTACAGTCCACAGGCACACTGCTGGACTGTTTGGCTTGGCTGAAATAAGCGGCAAGTTGAGCGGCTTCTTCTAGCGTTGCATCTCCAAATTGCTCACTTCGGATGACCACGTGTGATCCGGGGATGTCCTTGGTATGCAGCCAAGTATCATTCGGAGAAGCCAGCCGATTGGTGACGTATTCGTTCTGCAAATTATTTTTGCCGACATAAATATCGATTCCTTCCGAAGAGGTGAAGACCTGTAATGTGGGTCTGGTGGCCTTTTTCTTCTTTTTACCCTTTTTGCTCCGGTCACGCAGATAACCTTGGCTTACAAGCTCGTCGCGGATCTCCTCAATGTCGTTGAGGGAAGCGTGGGCAAGTTGCTGCAGCAGACTCTCCATATACAAAATTTCCTCATGCGTCTTCAAAAGCTGTTCATTAATAACAAGCAGGCTGTTTTTATATTTGTTGTATTTTTTGAAATAACGTTGTGCATTGTCCGAAGGATTTAATAACGGATCGAGCGGAACCACCATTTCCGCCTGATTTTCATCATAATAATTGACCAAGGAGGCTTCTTTATCCCCTTTGGATACCGCGTGTAATGAAGCGAAAAGCAACTCACCCCAAATGCGGTAACGATCAGCATCCTGAGCTTCGTCGAGATCCTTCTGCAAATTAGCGAGTTTTTTAACGTTTTTGCTCCGTTCATTGCTGAGGAAACGGATCAAATCACTCACCCGTTGCTTTACAGTATCGCGCTCGGCTTTATCCCCGTAATAATCCTCCATACATTCACTGATGGAGTTGTAATGTTTCGCACTCTCACCCAGAAGTGTTAAGGGGATCGCAGAAAAAATCATTTTACCTTTTGCGTTTGCACCTGCAACAGGAGAAAACTCGTTATCGCATACGGGTCCCATTACGGAATGGAAGGCAACCCATAATTTTGTTGGAAACGCTGCTTCGGTTTCTGTAACTTCGCCTTTATCCAAGGTGTTTCTCAGACGAAGAGCAATTTCACCAGCAATCAGCGGGCTCATTCCGCTGAAAGCATGTACCATCCAGCCTACCGGGTCAGCTGAGGGAGATGGACCGCCAGAGCCGTCAGGTTTTTGCTCTACTGCTTCTTTTGTGATCAGATTAGCAAGCTCTCCCTCAATGATTTCTTCTGGCTCAGCTTCCTCCTCAACATCCTCTATCAGCGCAGCTTCTTCAGCAGCCGAGATTAAATTGAGAAATTGCTCCTGGCCGATTTCCAAAGGGTTCAGCTTATGCTGCTGAGGCGGCTCTGTGTAGGCGATGCCGGGCATCACAATCCGATAGCTGCTAATCGATGGAGTTACATGATGAATGCCGTCTATGATCGTTCCAGAGCTGAGATCAGTAAGAATGATGTTACTGTGCCGACCCATCAGCTCTATGATGATCTTTTTGGCAAATACGTCACCAAGCTCATCTCTAGTCTTGACGTTTATGTGAATAATTCGTTCCATGCCTACCTGCGTAATGCTTTCAATGGTCCCTCCCTCACAATGCTTCCGCATAAGCATGCAGAACATGGGGGCTTCCGAAGGATTAATGCTGTTTCTTTCGGTAAAATGCACCCGAGGATACGTAGGATTAGCAGAGAGCAGCAGCTTGCCGCCGCCACCTGCGCCGCGCAGGTTAAAAATTAAATCGTGATTGTTCGGTTGATATATTTTTCCTATACGTGCACCTATGAATGATTGCAATTCGTGCACGATAGCTTTGGTAACAATGCCGTCTAATGCCATGATAAAGCTCTCCTGTCGCCGTGAAATGAATTTCTTAAATATAAGAAAGTAAAAGTTTCACACAATACTTTATGTCTTATATTTCTCGTTCAAACGCCTACCTGTCCTTATAAGGACGCCAAAGACGTTTATGCTTACCTCTCTATGATGCCATACTTTAGGACATTCGCGCAAAAGGGGAATTGGATAGGGGTGATATTATTGGACGACCTTGAATACATTTGTCATGAACAGGTGGAAAAGCTGTGCGCCGCCGGAAGTAAAGAAACGACCGGGAGGGAAAGAAAAGTCATGGAACAAAACAGTTGGCACCGTCTCGGTGCAGAAGAGCTGCAGAAAATGTTCAATGTCCAGCCAAGGACGGGCCTCAGTGATGAGGAAGCCGCGGAGAGACGAAAGGAGAACGGGTACAACGAGCTGTCGGAAGGAAAGACAGTATCTCCGTTTACCCTGCTGTTGAACCAGTTCAAGGATTTCATGGTGCTTGTGCTCATGGGTGCAACGCTTGTATCCGGGTTGCTAGGCGAATACTTGGATGCCATCACGATCATCGCGATTATCCTACTGAATGGAGCGCTTGGATTTGTTCAGGAGTTTCGCGCCGAACGTTCGCTCAGAGCTTTAAAGCAGCTCTCCGCACCTTCTGCGAAAGTGCTACGTGGAGGGAATAGCGAGATTATCCCAGCCAAGCTGTTGGTGCCAGGCGATATTGTCTTGCTGGAGAGTGGTGATCGGATTCCTGCTGATGTACGTTGGTTGGAATGCAGTGCTCTATATGTGGAAGAATCCGCACTTACTGGGGAATCATTGCCTGTCTCGAAGCATTCGGAAGCGATCCGTGCAGAAGAGATTCCGCTTGGTGATCAGAAGAATTTAGGCTTCATGGGCACTATGGTAACCAGAGGAACAGGGAGAGCTGTTGTAATCCGTACCGGTATGAATACGGAAATGGGTAAGATAGCAGATCTAATCCAAAATACGGATTCTCAGGAAACACCTTTGCAGCACCGGCTTGAGCAACTAGGAAAGATTCTGATCTACGTATCTCTGGGATTGACAATTGTAGTTGTGGCAGCAGGTATTCTGCATGGACAGCCTGCCACCTCCATGTTCTTGGCTGGTGTGAGCTTGGCAGTTGCCGCGATTCCGGAAGGGCTCCCCGCTATTGTAACTATTGCGCTTGCGCTAGGTGTGCAGCGGATGATCAAACGTAAAGCTATCGTTCGTAAATTGCCGTCAGTGGAAACGCTGGGCTGTGCCTCGGTAATCTGTTCAGACAAGACAGGAACTTTAACGCAGAATAAAATGACGGTGACCCGATTATGGACGGGTGGACGTGGTCTTGAGGTAACAGGCGAAGGGTATGCTCCAAATGGACAGGTTCTGGAGAAAGGTAAAGCAGTGGATCTAAAACATGATCAAAGCTTACGGCGGATGTTGCAGGTCGGCGCATTATGCAGCAACGCGGAAATCATCGAGACCTTCCAGTCTGAAGTGCGAGGCAAACGCAAAGGGAAGGATAAGGATGCTATTCTTGAAAAGTCTGCAGACAACACTTCCGTTTGGGAACTGAAGGGCGACCCGACTGAAGGAGCACTCGTGGCACTGTCAGGAAAGATGGGTCTGACCGCTCAGACGCTTGCTGTAACCTACACTCGTGAACAGGAATTTCCGTTTGATTCTGAACGGAAGCTGATGTCTGTGATCGTAGGCCATCCTGGAGGACGGATGGTATGTACAAAAGGTGCGCCCGATGTACTGCTCAATCGCTGCTCATACATGCTTTGGGAGGGCGGTGTTGTGCCTTGTACACCGACTTTGCGGCAAAAGGTGCTTGATGCCAATGAGCAGATGGCTTCTGGAGCCCTTCGTGTGCTAGGTATGGCTTACCGGGATATGCGTCCAAATGAACATGTGAATAGTGAAAAGGATGCGGAGAATCAATTAGTCTTTATTGGTTTGGCTGGAATGATTGATCCGCCACGTCGTGAAGTCCGCGATGCCATCAGCGTCACACGCCGGGCCGGGATTAAGACGGTTATGATTACCGGTGACCATGGAACAACTGCCGAGGCTATTGCTCACCAGCTGGGAATTCTGCAGCGTGGTGGAACGGTGCTGACAGGTGCTCAGTTAACCCGGATGGATGATGATGAGCTGGATAAGGTATCGGACAATGTGTATGTATTCGCCCGCGTATCTCCAGAGCATAAGCTTCGGATCGTTAAATCGCTACAACGTCATGGTCACGTAGTGGCTATGACCGGAGATGGAGTGAATGACGCTCCAGCCATTAAGGCTGCGGATATCGGAATAGCCATGGGTATCACAGGCACAGATGTGACCAAGGAAGCATCATCACTTGTTCTCGGAGATGATAACTTCTCTACGATCGTTGCTGCCATCGAAGAAGGCAGAAACATCTATGAGAATATTCGTAAATTCATTCGTTATTTGTTGGCATCCAATGTAGGAGAAATTCTGACAATGTTCTTTGCCATGATGCTCGCTCTGCCATTGCCACTCGTTCCCATTCAAATCCTTTGGGTCAATCTGGTGACAGACGGACTGCCAGCGATGGCCCTTGGCGTGGATCAGCCCGAGAAGGATTTGATGGAGCATAAACCGCGTGGTGCGAAAGAGAATATTTTTGCCCGCCGCTTAGGCTGGAAAATTATAAGCCGTGGACTCTTAATTGGTTTATGTACGCTAGGGGCATTTTGGCTAACTTTACGTATAGCACCAGACAATCCTGCACAATTGATTCGGGCACAGTCGGTGGCTTTTGCGACACTCGTTATGGCACAGTTGATCCACGTCTTCGATTGCCGCAGCTCGCGCTCAGTGTTCCACCGCAATCCGTTCCAGAATAAGTATCTAGTGCTTGCCGTATTGTCATCAGTCTTACTGATGCTGGCCGTAATGTACGTGCCTGTGCTCCAGCCTGTCTTCAAAACAGTGCCGCTCAATTTCCGCGAATGGTGTCTGGTGTTTGTAACAGCGGGGATCCCAACCTTCTTGATGGGTGCCGGCAGTGTTTGGGGCGGCAAACGTAATCGGGGGCGCAGCGGCAGTACGATGATAAAAAGTACAAAAATTTCAGCATAAAGTCAATACTAATGCTCCATTCCTAAAGGTATACTTGTTGCAGTTAACCGCTCATATGCTTGCGAAATGCTAAATTACACAGAACCTTAAGCTTAAGCGAATGCTAACATAACATAACCTTTAGGAGTGGACTTTTAATGGAATTTACAAAAATGCACGGCCTCGGTAATGACTTCATCGTTGTTTTCGGTGAGCAAGAGCTGCCAAGTAATGCAGCGGAGCTTGCTGTAACCCTATGCAACCGGTTCTTTGGAATCGGTGCTGACGGATTGGTATATATCCTTCCTTCTGAGCGTGGCGATTTCATGATGCGTATTATGAATTCTGATGGTTCGGAGGCGGAGCAGTGCGGAAATGCTATTCGCTGTGTCTCTAAATATGTATATGACCACGGACTGGTAAGCTCAGAGCAGATTGTAATAGAAACGATTGGTGCCGGAGAACAAAAGGTTACATTAAACGTGAAAGACGGTGTTGTGGAGACTGTAACCGTAGATATGGGCGAACCTGTATTGTCCGGTCTGCAAATTCCAGTATCTATTGATGCAGAGCCAGTGCTCTCTCAGCCGATTGAAGCGGACGGAACCGAATTTACGTTCACAGCGGTATCCATGGGAAATCCTCATTGCGTGATTTACGTAGAAGATGCAGTGAATTTTGATCTTGCCACATGGGGACCTAAGCTTGAGGTACATCCTTTGTTCCCGAGAAAAGTAAACGTTGAATTCGCAACGGTACTGGATCGGGGGAGAGTGGATATGCGTGTCTGGGAACGTGGGGCAGGACCTACGCTTGCCTGTGGCACTGGAGCTTGTGCAACCCTTGTCTCCTCTGTGCTGAACGATCTTACAGACCGGGCAGCTTGGATTAGTCTAAAGGGCGGCGATCTCTATATTGAATGGAATGAAGAGGATAATCATGTGTATATGACTGGACCTGCTGAGGTCGTATTCACGGGCAGTGTAGCAATATAAAAAATAACAAAAAAGGCAGTCCAAGAGCGCATTCTTGGACTGCCTTTTTTGTGTTTCTAACCTGATGTGACTTTAAGTAGCCGAATAATGGAAGGAGTAACCGAGAATAATACTACAATGTTTATGAAAAAAAGGAGGGGAGCTTGTTGAACATCAACGGGTTAACTAAAAGAAATAAATCCGGTAAGGGACAGCAAGCAGACCCGGCGGGTTCAGGTTCTGGAGCCAGATTAACCATTCATCTGGAGCAGACACTAAACAATATCATTACCGAGCTGGGAGATAGTCCGGATCTTAGAATCCGCCAGGTAAAGCTTGGTGAGCAATCCTTTGTTGAGGCTGCTGCGGTACATCTTAATGGTCTAGCTAAGACAGAAACCGTTAATCAATTTGTAATGGGTTCATTGCTCTCTATTACGGATGAGATGCTCAAGGAAAGTAATACTGCAGCAAATAATCTGAATGACCTCATCTTAAACCGTGCCCTGGAAATAGGTGAAGCGCAGCTGCAGGAGGATTGGAACGAGGTGCTGCTCGGAATTCTTTCTGGGAAGACACTGATTATCATTGAAGGTTATGACAGTGGCATCATGTGTGAGACTGAAGGAGGGGAAGCTCGTTCTGTCACTGAACCCTCGACTCAGCTAGTTGTGCGTGGTCCAAAGGATAGCTTTGTTGAATCTTTGGCTACGAATGTCTCATTAATACGCAGAAGAATAAGATCACCCAAACTAAGGCTCGAGCATGTGAAGATCGGGTCGGTAACTCAGACCGATGTGGCTTTAATGTACATCAAGGATACTGCGGACGAGAAGCTGGTTGAAGAAGCTAGAAAACGGCTGCAACAGATTAATGTAGATGCCATCATGGAATCCGGTTATATCGAAGAGCTGATTCAGGATAAGACCTTTACCCCTTTTCCAACGATCAATAACAGCGAGCGGCCAGACGTGGCTGCAACGAATCTGTTAGAAGGGAGGGTAGTGATTGTCGTTGATGGCACCCCTTTTGTATTGATTTTGCCTGCGGTTTTCACTCTTTTTTTTCAGTCAGCTTCGGATTATGCGCAAAGGTTCGATATTGCTATTCTGATGCGAATTATTCGGTATATCAGTTTTATCGTGCTTATTCTAGGGCCTTCCGTGTATATAGCTTTGACGACGTTTCATTATGAGATGATCCCTACGACTTTGCTGATCAACCTGTTATCGCAACGAGAAAATGTGCCTTTCCCCGCTTTTGTCGAAGCTATTCTAATGGAAGGTGCGTTTGAGATCATCCGGGAAGCGGGAGTAAGAATGCCGCGTGCAGTTGGGCAGACCGTATCTGTAGTAGGTGCTCTGATTCTTGGTCAGGCCGTGGTAGAGGCTGGAATTATTACGCCCGTTATGGTGATTGTGGTCGCGTTGACCGGGATTGCGAGCTTTGCCATTCCAGCGTATAACATGGCGATTGCGGGCAGAATTATCCGCTTTGGTTTTTTGATATTGGCCGGTATGTTTGGTTTTTACGGGATTACATTGGGTTTAATCGTACTGGTTGCACATATGAACAGTCTGCGGACTTTTGGCGTTCCTTATTTGTCTCCAATCGTGCCTTTGTCATCTAGAGGTCAGAAGGATGCCGTCTTAAGGTTGCCTTTGTGGGCGCTTGGCACAGCAGAACCAGCTCCTGCTACTGCGCAGCAAGGGAACATTTCAGAAGGGAAGGAGATCACAACCGGACATGAACAGAACCTATCTCCAAAAATTCTTGATAAGACTAAAGGGACACAGTCGCATAAGAAAGAAAAGCAAGATTCTGAGTAAATGCAATTTTTTCTTAGCAGGACTTTTACCTTGCGTATTGATCTGTCTTAGTCTCACAGGTTGCTGGGATAGTGTGGAATTAAACAGAAGAGCCATCGTTTCGGGTGTGTCCATAGATAGAGGACCTACAGAAGAAGAGAAATACGTAGTATCCTTTCAGGTTATCGTTGCTGACGAAATCTCTGGGAAGAACGCTAGAGGGACTTCACCTGTTTCGGTATATAAAGGTAGCGGCCGCTCTATGTTTGAAGCATTAGCCAATGCCTCGCGTCAGACTGCACGTTTTTTGTCTTTAGGACATATTCGGGTAGTCATCATTTCCGAGAAGTTCGCGCAAGAAGGCATCAAGGATATCATGGATGTGCTGGAAAGGGAAAGTGAAACCCGGCTGACAAGTCTGATTTTTATTTCCAAGGGACAGCCTGCTAGTGAATGTATGACGACTATGACCGTGTTCGGAAGAATTCCATCCAACGATTTGGTGGAAAAGCTGCAGACGACCTCCAAGCAATTCGGATATAACTATCGGATGGAAGTGGATGATATTATCCGGGGGATACAGGTTCCTGGTGGGGGGCCAGTGATCAATGGCGTGCTAGTGACTGGAGATTTGGAGCAGAGGGAAAGTAATGATAATTTAAAAAAAATAAGACCGGAGGCCATAATAAAAGTTACGGGTCTTGCAGCTTTTAAAGAAGACAAGCTTAAAGGGTGGCTGCAAGGGGAGGAGGCGATCGGTACCGTTCTGCTTAAGAATAAAATCTCTCAGATGCCGGTACTGGTCTCGATAGGTGAGAATGATTATATATCGTTTAATGTGTATTTATCACAGGTACATATCCACGCTGATGCGAAAGACATAGAGCATCCTATCTTCACGATTAACGTCACTCAGCAGGCTGGATTAAAAGAATCGCCCAATGGCTTGGATCTAACAGATCCAACGGTGTTAAATAATCTTTCGAAGCTTTTGGAAAAGAATATTAAAGAACAGATTTGCGCTGCCATAACAACTGCCCGTTCGTTAAAAAGTGATTATCTAGGTTTTGGTGAAGCAGCAGAAAGAGCTAATCCACGTGGCTGGAAACAAGTAAAAGATCATTGGGATCGTATATTTGAAACCTGCCAGATTAATATCAATACGGATGCTGTGATCAGGCATACGGATATGCGGAGTGATTCCTTTCAGTCCAAGTATAAGTAATGACGATAAAGGAGGAGCAGCTATGGGAAAAATAAAAATAGGACTACTCCAATTTTTCACGTTGACTTTGTTGTTTGAACTTGGAACAGCACTGGTAGTGAATCTTGGGATGGAGTCTGGTAAAGATGCGTGGATATCCATACTGCTCGGAAATTTGATCGGTTTGATTATTTTTTCGGGGTACACTTATTTATACAGAAAGTTTCCGGATCTCCCCTTAACGGCATATACCCGCAAGCTGCTGGGAAGATCCTTAGGTACGGTGATTTCCGTTCTCTACATTATCCTTTTTCTCAATTTAGCGGGTCGTGATTTACGGGATGGCAGTTCCATGCTGGTTATGGCTACTATGCACCGCACACCGTTGTTTATCATATCTACATTGATGATCTTATCTTCTGCGTATGTTTTGCATAAAGGAGTAGAGGTGTTATCCCGAACTTCATTGGTATTCGCAACTCTCGTAATGCTGATAGGTATATTTTGCTCGATCATGCTGATGTTATCGGGCTCCATTAATTTGAATCGATTGCTTCCTGTTTTTGAGAATGGGTTCCAGCCTGTGATCGAATCTGTCATTCGCCAGAACTATATGTTCCCTTTTGGTGAAATGATTTGTTTTACCATGCTAATGCCCTATCTGAACAATGTTAAAAAAGGTCCTTGGGTCATCGGAGCAGGGATATTTGTTTCAGGTTTGCTCTTAAGTCTGACCATGATGCTGAATATCTCCGTGCTGGGCACAGATATTGTGAAACGTTCACCCCTCCCTCTGATGCCCACGATTAGCAAGATTTCAATCTCTGATTTTATTCAACGTGTGGATATTCTAGTAGTTATGGTGCTGATTATCGGCGTTTTTTTCAAAATGTCAGTGTTTTTTGCGGCGGCACTTATAGGGATTTCCGAATTGTTCAAAATTCCTTACCGGAGAATGGTCTATCCCTGTGCTCTGATCATTCTGTTCAGCTCGATGTTGAACGCGCGGAGCTTTACTGAACATATTAATGAGGGCGGGAGATTGTTATATACGATTTTCCCCTTCTTTATGGTGTTGATCCCTGTAATTCTTGTCATTGTTGCGGCGATAAGAAGTCATCTTTCCCCGCCACGTTCTGGTTGATGTCCTGTTTTCCAGTAGTAGATATCGGGGATGAACAAGCAGAGCAGCAAAATAAAAGCCGTTGCTTTCTCAGAGGCGGTATAGAATAGATAATTAAGGATATAGCCGACGTTACCCAGCCCATAGCCATACAGCCAATCTAGCAAATAAATATACAATAAACAGAGAATGGCTAGCAGTAAAGTTACAGCGTATTTTCGGATCAGAAACTTTCTTGTTTTTTTCTTCAAAGTATTCTCTCCTTTATGGAAATATCAGCATTAACGTTAGTATGAAGCTTTTTATAGATGAACATGCATGGTGGATATTTTGGTCTAAATGCATTTCTTTTGGAAAGCTTATCATCCATACCGATTTATGTTACATTAGTATGAAACTAAAGTTAGAAACTAATGTGGCAGGGGAGGATCTTGTTGTGAAGCCGGATTTACGTTCCGCATGGGGAAATAAAGTATTAGTCGGAGACGGAGCGATGGGCACCTACTTATATCAGAAGGGTTTCCCGGTCGGCATTTCCTATGAAGAATTGAATTTGACCTCTCCGGGAGTAATCGAAGATGTTCACCGCAGCTATATTGAGGCAGGGGCAGTGCTGCTGGAGAGCAACACCTTCTCGGCGAACTATGACAGGCTCTCTAAATATGGTCTAGAATCTAAGGTTGAGGAAATCAATCGAGCAGGGGTTAGAATCGCTCGCCGGGCTGCTGGAGATCATGGGTATGTATTAGGAGCTGTAGGATCTATTCGCGCGGGCAAACGTGCGAATCTCTCTTCCACAGAGCTGAAAAAATATTTTACACAGCAGATTGCTGCATTGTTAGATGAGGACGTAGATGGCATTATGCTGGAAACCTTCTACGATGTTGAGGAACTGCATTTAGCTCTAAGAACGCTCCGCAAGATCAGCTCGCTTCCTGTAGTTTGCCAATTAGCTGTCGATGAAACAGCACGCACATTAGATGGATTAACTTTGCCGGAAGCTTTCCGTATCCTGGAAAGCGATGGCGCTGATGTTATCGGATTTAACTGTAACACAGGCCCGAACGGAATGAAGCGGGCGCTCAAAGCTGTACAAGGGAGCCTGGTTTTGCCAGTTTCTGTGTATCCAAATGCGGGTGTAGCGGATTATGTAGACGGAGAATACCGGTACGGGGCTTCTCCAGAATATTTTGGGCAAATGGCGCAGACTTTTGCGGAGATGGGCTGCCGGATAATCGGTGGTTGCTGTGGTACAACTCCGCAGCATATCGCAGAAATCTCGACTGCACTGAAGAATTATGTACCGCAACCGCTTCCTAAACCGTTGCCACCTACTGTGGAGCGTGTATCGCTGCAAGATAATTTTGGCGATGAAGATAGAGAGGGTAGAGAGCCGAACCTGGTTGATCTGGTAAAGGAACGACATACGGTTATTGTTGAGCTTGATCCACCTCGTGAATTGGATATCGCAAAGTTTATGCAGGGTGCAGAAGCGCTAAGAAGAGCAGGCGCGGATGCGTTGACACTCGCCGACAATTCTCTGGCTGTTACACGGATGAGCAATATGGCGTTGGGGCATTTAGTGCTCGCTAAAACCGGACTTCGTCCGCTAGTGCATATTGCTTGCCGGGATCGTAATTTGATTGGTACTCAATCCCATTTGATGGGTTTTGATGCGCTTGGAATTGATCATGTGCTGGCCGTAACA
This sequence comes from Paenibacillus sp. FSL R10-2778, assembly GCF_038593035.1. Classification (NCBI taxonomy): domain Bacteria; kingdom Bacillati; phylum Bacillota; class Bacilli; order Caryophanales; family Paenibacillaceae; genus Paenibacillus; species Paenibacillus sp. FSL R10-2778. The sequence continues at coordinate 2,800,136 of NZ_CP151956.1, forward strand.
GGTGATCCTGCGAAATTTGGAGATCTTCCCGGCTCAAGCTCGGTTTATGATTTAACTTCTTTTGAGATAATTAGAATGATCAAGCAGCTGAATGACGGGATTTCCTTCTCAGGTAAACCTTTGAAACAGAAAGCGAATTTTGTAATCGGAGCTGCGTTTAACCCGAATGTTAAACATTTGGATAAGGCAGTGCAACGTCTGGAGAAGAAAATCGCCTCTGGTGCCGACTATATTATGACTCAGCCTGTCTATGATCAGGAACTTATCGTGAAGATAGCTGAGGCAACAGCACATCTGGAAATCCCTGTATTCATTGGGGTTATGCCACTGGCAAGCGGTCGAAATGCAGAGTTTCTACATAATGAGGTTCCCGGTATTCAGCTTACGGACGATGTCCGCAACCGCATGAAGGGACTTGAAGGGGAAGCTGGAAGAGCAGAAGGTGTCGCTATCGCTAAGGAACTGTTAGATGTTGCTACTGCCCATTTTAATGGGATCTATCTGATGACTCCGTTCATGTTCTACGATATGAGCGCACAGCTAATGGAGTATGTGTGGGAGAAATCAGGACGCAAATTGTCCCCCTTGTTTCGCTAGTAATAATCAATTACAATAGTGTAATGGATGTGATTCCGTTGTCATTTAGCATGACCGGATACGGTCAATCGTCCCTGCAATTCGGCGGCTACAAGATTATGTTCGAAGTGAAATCGGTGAATCACCGGTACTGCGAAGTTGTACTGCGGATGCCCCGGGATTGGACGGGTTATGAGGATGTGTTGAGAAGAAAGGTTCAACAGCACATCAAACGGGGAAGAATAGATGTTACCATCAATAGAGAGCACGATGAGTCGACTGTTAGACCGGTTCTGAATCACTCTGCTGTAATGACCTATCTAAAGGCAGCAGAGCAGCTTAAGAATGAATATGGTTTGAGTGGTGAGTTGACTTTACGTGATATACTTTCTATACCCGGTATTATGGACAGCAAAGACGAGGCTGCGGGTGCCGTGTCTGCGACATTAGAAGACTACTCCGAAGTATTGGAGGCGGGACTTGAGCAGTGTTTGCAGTCTCTGTTGGAGATGCGCGCCCGTGAAGGCAGTTATCTAGCCGCAGATATTGAACAGCGCCTGAACCATCTTGAGAACATGCATGCTGAAATGGTTGAACTTGCACCTGTCGTAATCATTGAATATCGAGAGAAACTTCGACATCGATTAAATGAACTAAATGATGGGACGTTCGCTTTTGATGAGCATAAATTTGGGATGGAGATCGCTATTTTTGCAGATCGCTGTAATATTGATGAAGAGTTGACCCGGTTGTATAGTCATTTCGAGCAATGCAGAGCCCTCCTGAAGGGGAAAGGACCGGTAGGACGCAAACTGGATTTTCTCATTCAGGAGATGAACCGTGAGACGAATACAATCGGATCGAAATGCAATCATCTAACTCTCGTGGGTCTTGTGCTAGATATGAAAGCAGAACTGGAGAAGATTCGAGAACAAGCTGCGAACATAGAGTAATCGGGAATAGGTAATAGCATAGAACTTTATGGGGGGAACTACCGGAACATGGCAATCAAACTTATTAACATTGGCTTTGGAAATATTGTGTCTGCCAACCGCATTATTTCTATCGTCAGTCCGGAATCTGCACCAATCAAACGTATTATCCAGGAGGCACGTGATCGGCATATGTTGATCGACGCCACCTATGGCCGACGGACTCGTGCCGTAATCATTACAGATAGTGATCATGTCATCCTATCGGCTGTACAGCCGGAGACTGTGGCGCATCGCTTATCCAGTAAAGATGACGACAACGACGAATAACAACTAAATGGAGTGTATTATGTCAAAAGGATTGCTCATCATATTATCCGGACCTTCCGGCGTAGGTAAAGGTACTGTTTGTACAGCACTACGTCCGAAGATGCCCGAACTTGTCTACTCAGTTTCTGCTACTACTCGCAGTCCGCGTGCGGGTGAGGAAGATGGCGTCAACTATTTTTTCAAAAGCAAAGATGAATTTATGGCAATGATCGAAGCCGATCAATTGCTTGAATACGCGGAGTACGTAGGTAATTATTACGGTACTCCACGTGATTTTGTGGAGAGAACTCTCAATAGCGGCAAAGACATTATTCTCGAAATTGAGGTTCAAGGCGCTCTCAAAGTTAAAGAGAAATTTCCTGAAGGTATTTTTGTGTTCCTTCTTCCTCCATCCATGGACGAGTTGAAGGACCGCATTCGCGGACGGGGTACTGAGCATCCAGATGTGATCGATCACCGCATGACTGTAGCGGAGGATGAGATCAACTTAATGCAGCATTATGATTATGCTGTTGTGAATGATGAGATTGATCTGGCTTGTAAGAGAATAGAAAGCATTATTATCGCCGAACATTGTAAAGTCAGATAATTTATGCTGAAGGTCAAATGTATTAACAGTAAACTATGAAGAGGTGTCCCAGTGCTATATCCATCCATTGATGAAATGATGACTAAGGTTGACAGTAAGTATTCGCTCGTTGTCGCTGCTGCACGTCGTGCTAGACAATTGCGTGAGGGTGGCAAGACAGATGTGAAGAATCCTAGATCGCATAAATTTGTTGGTGTTGCTCTTGAGGAAATTTACGAAGATCGCATTACTCTAACCCGCGGTGAAGAGTAGTCTCAAGCATAAGTAATAATGACCTATTGTAGAAACGGATGCCGCCTATTTGTTTTGAGGCGCTGCCGTTTCTTCTTGGGTTATGGAGCATTTACGGGTCTTAAATTTATGATGAAAGCCCAGAACCGGGCTCTTTATGACAACCGGAAGGTTGTTATTTTTTTCTCGTCGTAAAGATAGCCATTCGTTGTAAGAGTAGGGAACAGGGGGGAGATCATGTTGAAGAGCTTGAAGGGGAAGACTATTTTACTTGGAATCACAGGAGGAATTGCTGCTTATAAAGCGGCGTCCTTGACCAGTAAGCTTGTCCAAAAAGGTGCCGAGGTCCATGTCATTATGACAGCTTCGGCGAAGCAGTTCATTACAGAATTAACTCTACAGTCACTATCGAAGCAACGAGTATACAGCGATACATTCCAGGAGAGAGATCCATCCTCCATTTCACATATTGATCTGGCAGATGCTGCGGATCTTGTGCTGGTAGCACCCGCGACCGCAAATATGATTGCCAAAATGGCGCACGGGATCGCCGATGATATGTTATCTACAACGCTGCTAGCTACTACGGCTCCTATTATGGTTGCACCAGCTATGAATGTTCATATGTATCAGCATCCAGCTGTACTTAATAATTTGAATATTCTCGCTAGTCGGGGCATTCAATTTATTGAGCCTGGTGAAGGACTGCTGGCATGTGGATACGTTGGCAAAGGTCGGCTAGAAGAGCCAGAGGCTATTGTGAGTGTGGTTGAGAATTTTTTTGCACATCAAGCAAGCGTCGCATCCAAACCTCTTGTGGGTAAAAAAATCGTCATCACAGCGGGTGGAACGGTAGAACGCATTGATCCAGTACGTTATATCTCCAATGATTCATCAGGTAAAATGGGCTTCGCATTAGCACGTGCTGCGCGCGCAATGGGAGCTGAGGTAACGTTGATTGCTGCGCGTACAGATGAGGCTCCTCCACAGGATCCAGAGATTTCAGTCATTCGTGTTCAATCTGCACAGGAAATGTATGAAGCAGTTACCGCACAGTGGGACAGCTGCGACATTATGATCAAGGCGGCGGCTGTTTCGGATTACCGTCCGAAGCATAGTGAGCCTTCTAAGATTAAAAAAAGCGGAGAGACGATGACACTTGAGCTTGTGAAGACAACGGATATTCTGGAAACACTCGGTAAGAACAAAAACAAGCAGTTTTTGGTTGGCTTTGCTGCGGAAACGGGCAATACGGAATTTTATGCTAAGGACAAGCTGGTCCGCAAAAACTGCGATCTCATCGTTGCTAACAATGTAGCGGCTGCAGGAGCCGGATTTGGAGCGGATACGAATATCGTTTCGATATATGATGTGAATGGATTGGTGCTTGAATTGCCACAATTGTCGAAGGATGAGGTTGCTCGTCGTTTGCTGACGCTCGTGGCAGAGCGAATTACTGGAGCTTCATTATAATGGATATCGCCAAGGTCATTGTGGATGTGCCTGTACGCAGCACTGACCGGCCATTTGATTATAGTATTCCAGAATCCCTGAAATTATGGATTGAAGTGGGCAGTCGGGTAGCCGTTCCGTTTGGGCACCGGACAGTCCAAGGTTTTGTAGTTTCTTTAGAATCAGGCGAGACCCTAGTGAATCCTAGCCTGAAGCCAATCCAAGAAGTGTTGGATCTGCTCCCGCCTTTATCTCCTGAATTAGTTGAGCTTGCGGACTGGATGAGTAAAAGATATGCCTGTAGACGAATTTCAGCACTGCAGGCGATGTTGCCCACCGCTCTAAAAGGGAAGGCAGAACGGCTGATTTCACTTGGAGATGTGCAGGAAGAGACAGCATTTCCAGAGGATGAATTGTTCCCAATGTTTGCGGACACAGGGGATGAGGAACGGCTAATCACAGAATTTATTGGACGTAGTGGCGAAGTTTCCATGAAGCAGCTTACTCGTGCATTTCCTGAGGCTGCTGAGACGGTGAAGTTCATGCTGCGGCGTGGAGTACTTATAGAGAGTCAATCCATTAAGGATAAAATGGGCAAGAAAAAGCTCAAGGCAGTCGATCTGGCGATAGGTGTCACTGCTGCCCGTGAGGCTTTGAACAAATTTCCGAAAAAATCAGCACGCCAGAAGGAAGTTCTGAGCTTTTTAGTTGATATGGAAGCTACACTCCCCATGGCCCTTAAAGAAGTTTTGTCTGCACTCCAAGTAACGGCAAGTACTGTAAAGGCCTTGGAGGAAAAAGGATTTATCGAGATCAGTGAAATTGAAGTCTATCGCGATCCTTATCAAGGGCGAGATTTTAAACCTACCGCACCTCTACCGCTCACAGCGGAACAAGAGGTCGTATATACAAGGATTTCTCGAACCGTAGAAGAGCAGCTTCACGAAGTATTTCTGCTTCATGGCGTTACGGGTAGTGGTAAGACAGAGATCTATTTGCAGTGTATTAAACGTTGTTTAGATCAGGGTAGACAGGCTGTTGTTCTTGTTCCAGAGATTGCTTTAACGCCACAAATGGTGGAGCGGTTTAAGGGACGGTTCGGCAGCGGGGTCGCGGTTATGCATAGCCGGCTGTCTGTTGGTGAGCGATACGATGAGTGGCGTAAAATCCGTGAAGGAAAGGCCACAGTCGCTGTAGGCGCAAGATCGGCCGTGTTTGCTCCTTTCTCCAACTTAGGGCTGATTATTATGGATGAAGAACATGAGACCTCTTATAAACAGGAGGAGAATCCGAAATATCATGCCCGTGATGCTGCTATTCGTAGAGCAGAGCAGTGTGGGGCAGCTGTGATTCTTGGATCTGCCACGCCTTCGCTGGAAAGCTATCATGCTGCAAGATCGCAGAGTGATATTCATTTTTCACCGGTACTGCTGGAGATGCCTACCCGTGCGCTTGGAAATGAACTTCCAAAGGTGAATGTAGTAGACATGCGGGAAGAGCTTAAAGAAGGCAACCGTTCGATGTTCAGCCGAAAGCTTCATTCAGCACTGGAAGAGAGGCTGGAACGCGGAGAACAGACGGTGCTGCTGCTTAATCGTAGAGGTTTCTCAACCTTTGTCATGTGTCGTAGCTGTGGTTACGTAGCCGGTTGTCCGGAATGTGATATCTCACTAACATATCATAGCCGTAGTGACAATTTGCGTTGTCATTATTGTGGCCATGCTGAACCAGCACCTAAGCTTTGTCCGGAGTGTGGGAGTGAGCATATCCGGTTTTTCGGAACGGGTACACAGCGGGTGGAAGAAGAGCTTGGCAAGCTGTTCCCAGGCATACGAGTGATTCGTATGGATGTGGACACAACAACAGAAAAAGGCTCACATGAGAAGCTGCTGAACCAATTCCGGGACAAAAAAGCGGATGTTCTCCTGGGGACTCAGATGGTAGCAAAGGGACTGGATTTTCCAGATGTCACTCTTGTTGGTGTAATCACAGCAGATTCAGCGTTGAACCTGCCCGATTTTCGCGCAGCAGAGAAGACATTCCAATTGCTTACACAAGTTGCAGGCAGAGCAGGCCGGCATCAGCTTCCAGGCGAAGTGGTCGTTCAGTCCTATACGCCAGAGCATTATTCCATTATTCATGCCAGCGGACATGACTATCTCTCTTTTGTACGTGAAGAGCTGAAGCATCGTAGAGGCCTCCATTATCCGCCGTATTGCAGACTCATCCTGGTCACATTGTCTCATGAACAGCTGCCGCTTCTACTGCGGATGGCAGAGAATTATGCTCTGAATCTTCAAGGAAAAGCCAGACAGCTAAGATGGTATGGAAGTCTCGATAAGCTAACCAGTGATGTGTTAGATCTGTTGGGTCCTGTGGCTTCACCTATCCCTCGATTAAAGGGTAGATATAGATTCCAGTGTATGATAAAATGGCGCGGCGCCATCGATGTAATTGGACTTGTCCGCCAAGTGGCTGAAGAGTTAGAGGATTCTGTACGGGATACTGGTCTTCAGATCAGCATTGATGTGGATCCGCAGATGTTGATGTAAATCCGTATCATGTTACAATGTAAAAAAAGAGCTTTATAAATTGACTTTAAATATAGAAATGTTCAGAACGGGAAGGTGTTTTGTAATGGCTATACGTTTGATCGTTAAGGAACCGGATGAAGTATTGCACAAAAAAGCTAAAGAAGTAGCTGTAGTTACTCCTAATGTTAAAAAATTGCTGGATGATATGGCACATACGATGTATGACGCTGAAGGAGTAGGGCTGGCGGCACCCCAAGTCGGAATTTTGAAACGTCTAATTGTGGTGGATGCGGATGAAGAGCATGGATTGATCAAAATGATTAACCCTGAAATCATCAGCATGGAAGGTGAACAGCTAGGGCCAGAAGGATGTCTTAGTATTCCTGGCTTGAATGGTGATGTACGCCGTGCGGAGACTGTAACTGTACGTGGCCTTAACCGTGAGGGAAAAGAGATTACGATAACCGGCAGTGGTTTACTTGCCCGGGCTTTTCAGCATGAGATTGACCATTTGAATGGAGTTCTGTTTACAGATATCGCTGAAAAAGTGTACGAGATGACTGCTAACGAGACTGAGGAGTGAGGAATATGAAGATTGTTTTCATGGGAACTCCAGCCTTTGCGGTGCCAAGCTTGCAAATGCTGGTAGATGAAGGCTATGAAGTTGTAGCTGTCATCACCCAACCGGATCGTCCGCAGGGGAGAAAAAAGATCTTGGCTCCTTCACCAGTTAAGGAAGCCGCATTAGCTCTCGGATTACCTGTGCTTCAGCCTGAACGCATGCGTCGTCCTGAGGCAGTCGCTGAGCTGGCTGCATATGAGCCGGATTTGATCGTCACGGCTGCTTATGGTCAAATTTTGCCTAAAGCTGTGTTGGACTTACCGCGGAATGGTTGTGTGAATGTACACGGTTCGTTGCTTCCTAAATATCGGGGAGGTGCTCCGATTCAGCGTAGTATCATCAATGGTGAGAAAGTGACCGGCGTTACTTTGATGTATATGGCGGAAGGGCTGGATACCGGTGACATGATCTCTCGTGTCGAAGTGGCTATTGAGGCTGAAGATACCTCTGGAACTCTTTTTGAGAAGCTAAGCCTAGCGGGACGAGATCTGTTAAAGTCTGAAATGCCAAGTTTAGTGAGTGGAAAAGTTCAAGCTGTTCAGCAAGACGATAGTGAGGCAACTTATGCTCCTAACCTTAATCGCGAGGATGAACGTTTGGATTGGAACGCGAGCTCGCGTGATAACTATAATCGAATTCGTGGATTAGTTCCTTTTTCCGGCGCATTTACGCTCTGGAATGGTGAGACCTTTAAAGCTTGGGCTTCTAAACTGCCTGAAGAGCAGAAAGCAAGCGATAGTGCTCCAGGAACGGTGCTTTCTGTAACCGAGCAAGGTGTCGAAGTGAAAACAGGTGACGGAAGTCTGCTGCTGACAACGGTTCAACCTGCTGGCAAAAAAGCAATGAGTGCGGCCGATTTTAGCCGTGGTGCTGTTATGAAGCCAGGGACGGTGTTAGGTTGAGCGGCGGTGGAAATGGTGTTGGCCGATCAGCTGTAAATCCTAACGGTGGTAAGAGACAGGGGAACAATTCCAAAGCAGTTGGCAACAACGGCAGAGCTGGCAATAAGGGTAAGGTTGCCCCTGCTTCTGCCCGGGAAATCGCGCTTGATATAATGGTTAAAGTTGAGCAGCAAGGTGCATATAGCAATTTGCTGCTCAACAGCAGTCTACAGAAGGCGACACTTAGCAAAGAAGATGCCGGACTGGTCACAGAACTGGTTTATGGCTCTATTTCGCGGATGAACACCTTGGATTATGTGCTTGAAGGATTTGTTAGTAAAGGGATAGCTAAACTACAGCCATGGGTCCGTAATTTACTGCGGTTAAGTTTATATCAAATTATGTATCTGGATCGTATACCGTCCCATGCAGCTGTTAATGAGGCTGTTAATATAGCGAAGAAAAAAGGCCACCAGGGAATCTCAGGGATGGTTAACGGTGTGCTGCGCAGTGTGTTGCGCGCTGGTGATCTACCGGTTCTGCCTGAGGGGCTGAGTCAAGCGCAGCGGATATCGATATTATACTCACATCCGTTGTGGTTAGTGGAACGTTGGATTACCGAGTACGGTGTCGACACGGCGGAAGCGATTTGTGCATCTAATAATGAGCCGCCTGCGGTCAGTGTACGTGCGAATACAACGATGATCAGTCGTGAAGCTCTGCTGAACCAGATGATTGAACAAGGTCTGCAAGCTTCAGCATCTGAGGTTAGTCCCTATGGCATTGTTGTGAAAGGCGGCGGAAACCTGGCGCTCACCTCCTGGTATCGTGATGGATATCTCTCCGTTCAGGATGAGAGTTCTATGCTTGTAGCTGAAGCGGTAGCTCCGGAGCCTGGGATGAGGGTACTTGACTGCTGCGCTGCTCCTGGGGGCAAAACAGCACATATGGGCGAGCTCATGAAAGATGAAGGATCAATTTACGCTAATGATCTGCATTTGCATAAAGCGAAATTGATCTCAGATCAAGCAGAACGTTTAGGTCTTGATTGCGTATCTACAGGCAGTGCAGATGCGCTGGAGCTGGAGCACACTTTAGAGCATCAATCCTTTGATAGAATTCTTCTCGACGCACCTTGCTCTGGACTCGGCGTAATTCGCCGTAAGCCAGACCTCAAATGGCGTAAGCAGCCGGAAGATGTGGCTAGCGTAGCGTCATTGCAACGGGAATTGCTGCAGTCGGTCTCTAAACTGTTGAAACCGGGTGGCATTCTGGTATATAGTACCTGTACTACTGAACAAGCGGAAAATAGTGAAGTAGTAGCTGACTTTTTGAAGCAGAATCCTGACTTCACCGCTGTAACTTTTGCCTCCACATTATGGGACAGGCTGGAGGGTACTGCGCTGGCTGAGGGTGAGGGAATTCAGCTGCTGCCTCATCATTATGGGAGCGACGGGTTCTATATTTCCAAGCTGCAGAGAGTCTTGTAACATAGCAAATTTTCTGACAATTGTAGTATCCTCCGCCCGCCGGGCTACCGTACGGCGGGCGTTTTCTTTTACCGTCTCTGAAATTTGTGTTAAAATAGGAAGAATGAGAAATAATACGCATATCCTTATGAAAGAACAGGTGTAGATAATAATGAAACCTTTAATATATGATTTTTCCTTAGAAGAGTTACAACAGTGGGCGAAAGACAATGGTGAGCCTGCTTTTCGTGGTGGACAAATTTTTGATTGGCTGTATGTAAAACGTGTGAATGACTTCGAAGCAATGAGCAATTTGTCCAAAGGGCTTCGCCAGAAGCTGAATGAACAATTCTCTATTGCAGCGCTAACAGAAATTACTAAAATGGAATCTAAAGATGGAACTGTAAAATTCCTGTTTGGATTGCATGACGATCATGCTATCGAAACAGTTATCATGAAACATAATTATGGCAATAGCGTTTGTGTAACAACCCAAGTAGGATGCCGAATCGGCTGTACTTTCTGTGCTTCCACACTCGGTGGATTAAAACGGGATTTGACAGCGGGAGAAATTGTAGCTCAGGTTGTCCGTTCCCAACAAATCCTTGATGCGCGCGGCGAACGTGTCAGCAGCATTGTTATCATGGGTACTGGTGAGCCGTTTGAGAACTATGATGCAACAATGAGATTCCTGCGTCTTATGATTCATGAGAAGGGCCTAAATATCGGACAACGGCATATTACTGTTTCCACCAGCGGTATTGTACCGAGCATTTATAAATTTGCAGAAGAAGATACCCAGATTAATTTGGCGATTTCGATTCATGCGCCTAACGACGCCTTGCGTTCAAAGCTAATGCCTGTTAACCGCCGTTTTCCGTTTGATGATGTAATTGAATCATTGCGTTATTATCAAGCTAAGACGGGACGACGTGTCAGCTTTGAATATGCCTTGATCGGCGGGGTAAATGACCAACCGGAGCATGCTGAGGAATTGGCCGGGGTGCTTAAGAGCATGCTGTGCCACGTCAATTTGATTCCGGTAAACCATGTGCCTGAGCGAAAATATGTACGTACTTCACGCAATGATATCTTTGAGTTTCAACGTATTTTGGCTGATAACGGGGTGAATGTTACTATTCGCCGTGAGCAAGGCCATGATATCGCGGCCGCATGCGGACAGCTGCGTGCCAAACATATGGAGTTGGGGTGAGGATATTTGATCAGAACAGTTCATGCCAGCGATATTGGCCGAGTACGCTCTGTCAATGAGGATTCGGTCTGGATCGGCGCGACGCGCCACGGTTATACACTCGGTATTATTGCCGATGGGATGGGTGGACATCAGGCTGGTGAAACCGCAAGCAGGCTCGCTTTGGAGACAATGAGGAATAACCTGGACGGGTTAGAGCCTGAACTTCAAGACGAAGCTCTGCGTGATGCGTTGTCAGCTGCTATTTTGGAAGCTAACAGCACTGTGTTCAGGGAGGCTTCCGGTGACGATAAGTATCATAATATGGGTACTACTGTCGTTGCTGTTCTTTTGAATGGATCAAACGGATATATTGGCCATATCGGAGACAGCAGAGCCTATTTAATAAAAGACAGTGCGGCAGTTCAACTAACCGAGGATCATACGCTAGTCAATGAGCTGTTCAAGAACGGTCAGATCAGTGTGGAGGAATTGGATAATCATCCGCGTCGTAATGTGCTGACGAGGGCGCTTGGAACAGATGCTGAGGTTGAGGTTGATATGGCGCCTATAGCTCTGTTACCAGGGGAAATTTTGCTTCTATGCAGCGATGGTTTAAGCAACTTTGTCACAAATGAGCATTTAGGCAAAGTAGCAGGTATACATGAGATATCGTTAGAGGAAAGAGCGGACCGTTTACTTCAGCTGGCACTGCTCGCCGGCGGTGGCGATAATATTAGCGTCGCTTTGTTAGAACATCATGGAGAGGCCGCTGTGCCCGAAACAAAGGAGTGGGATTGATGATCGGTCACGAATTGGGCGGCCGTTACCAAGTCATCGAACGGATCGGCGGAGGTGGAATGGCGCTCGTCTATAGAGCACATGACATTCTTTTAAACCGAAATGTCGCCATCAAAGTATTGCGCAATCAGTTTGTACATGACGAGGAATTTATTCGCCGTTTTAGGCGTGAGGCGCAGTCTGCCGCATCTTTGTCTCATCCGAATGTCGTCAGCATATACGATGTAGGACAAGAAGACGAAATTCATTACATTGTCATGGAGTATATTGAGGGTCAGAATCTTAATGAAATTATAAAAGAACGAGCGCCATTGCAGGTTGATGAATCCGTACGGATCGCTTCACAAATCTGTGATGCCCTAGATCATGCGCATCAGAATCAAATTATTCATCGTGATATAAAACCACATAATATCCTGATCGGACGCAATGGACGGGTGAAAGTAACCGATTTTGGGATTGCCCGCGCAGTTACGTCAACAACCATTACACAGACCGGTTCTGTGGTTGGTTCAGTACATTATTTCTCGCCAGAGCATGCCAAAGGTGTCTCTACAGGAGAAAAGTCTGACTTGTATTCATTAGGTATTGTACTTTATCAAATGCTTACTGGAAGCCTGCCCTTTTTGGGAGAGAGTCCGATTAGTGTAGCTTTAAAACATCTGCAAGAAGAGTTTGAAGAGCCAAAACTTCTGAATCCACTCATTCCGCAAAGCGTTGAGAATGTAATTCTGAGATCAATGCGTAAAAACCCGGAGGAGCGGTACGACTCTGCCAAAGAAATGTTACAGGATTTGGAAACATGCTTATTGCCGGAGCGCCGCAGTGAGGCGAAGATTCTGTTCAACGATGAAGAAGACGAGGATCGTACGCGGGTTATCCCGGCGATAAAACCGATTCAAAGAAGCAATGGTAATCGTAATCATCGTGAGGAACGGATGGTTCGTGATGAAGATGATGAACCGGTGCCTTCAAGTAAAGGTAAAAAACAATGGGCAAAACCCACATTATGGATTGGGCTTACCTTACTGTTGCTGTTGGCTATGGCCAGTCTCGTATGGTACGTTAAATCACAGCTAGTTGTTCCTGAGGTTTCCGTTCCTTATGTAGTAGGTAAACAGATAGAACAAGCACAAACTGAGCTTGAGGATTTGGGGCTTGAGGTTGCTGATCCTATTCTGTATGACTACAGTCCGAATTTTGAAGAGAATGTGGTCATTAAGCAGAGTAGGGAAAAGGATGCCAAAGTGAAAAAAGGAGCGTCCCTTATACTCACTGTGAATACGGCTAAGCCATTACCCAAGATGCCAGACGTAGTTAACAAGAGCTTTGATGATGCGGTTAAAGCATTGATGGCGCTGGGTGTAGCCCAGGACAGGATTGATAATAAACCTCTCTATGACGAAAATACAGATGAAGGTCTCATTGTAAAATCTGACCCTGCATTAAATGCTGAATTCGATCCTGAGACGGTTCAAATCACCCTTTACGTAAGTAAAGGAGAAGAAAGTGTACTGTTGCCAGATCTCATCGGTAAGACGGAGAGTGAGGCAAAGGCGCTGCTTGAAGGTGCCAAGCTTGTTCTTGGAGAAGTGAAGAAAGAATCCAGCTTCAGCATTGAAGAAGGTAAAGTAACAAAGACTTGGGCATTTGATAAAGGGACAGGTACTTCTGTTCCACCTGGAACAGCGATTACGATTTACTTAAGTACAGGTTATCCACCTGAAGCCCTGAATTATACCTTTAATGTGCCAGTCGCTCCTGCTCAGGATGGGAAAAAGAGCAAGATTCGTATCGAATTCGTGGATGCGCGCAATAATGGAGAGAAACAGGATTGGGGAACACGTACCATTGGAAAAAGCCAAGTGTTATCTGTGAATCTAGTATTGGCTCCTAATAAAGATGGTTCAGTTATTGTTACCCGTGACGGTGTACTTTTGGACACTTATGTCATTCCTTATATCGATGCGAAGAACGGAACCGTTCAGGAGCCTGAGCCACCAGTTATAGCAACACCACAGCCAACTCCAACACCTTCTGCTGAACCTACGCCTACAATTGAACCTACGATTGAACCGGAGATCTTGCCGGGTTCAGGTTCAGAGAATGACGGAGGGAATAACGGGGCGGTGAATCAGACAGGGTTCGTAAACAATAGTTCTATAAATAGTGAATCGACTAATAATGGCAATAATAAGCACAACAATAAAGGCAAGGATAAATCTAAAGATAAAAACAACAACTAAACAGGGTTTAACCTGAACGGTTGGCGTAGCGAAATGACCCGGGGATATCAGACTTGGGTCATTTTCGCAAAATCAGGAGAGGAAGGCTCACTATGTATGCCTGAAGGAATAATTGTTAAGGCGTTAAGCGGTTATTATTATGTGAAACCGCTCCGCGAAGGATTAATTGCGACTGAAGAGCATTCTGTTCAATGCAGAGGCCGAGGAATTCTCAAGAAAAAAGGGATCGCTCCGCTAGTTGGAGATCGGGTTATTTATATCCTTACTGAGCATGGAGAAGGAATGGTGGATGAACTTCTACCTAGAGAATCTGAACTGATTCGTCCACCTGTAGCGAATGTTAAGCTCGCAGTGCTTTTATTCTCCGTTCGGGAGCCCGATATGAACCTGAATCTGTTGGACAAGTTTCTAGTTCATATTGAGCATTCGGGTCTGGAACCCCTAATTGTTCTGACTAAACAGGATTTGGCGGATGATGATGGTGAAGCTACCCGTTATGTTAAAGAACTTTATGAGGATATCGGATATGAAGTGATGGTCACAAGTTCACTTACTGGTGCCGGAAGCGATGAGCTAAGACAAAGGCTTACTGGAGGCATCAGCGTATTTGCGGGTCAATCCGGGGTTGGTAAGTCCACCTTATTGAATCGTATTGTTCCAGGGCTTAAACTGGAGACTGGAGAGATCAGTTTACGATTGGGACGTGGTCGTCATACGACCCGTCATGTGGAGCTGATGGATATTGGTGGTGGAGGTTTTGTTGCAGATACCCCAGGTTTTAGTCAGCTTGATTTCTTGGAGCTTGGTGTAGAAGAGCTGTCCACTTGTTTTCGTGAATTTGCTCAATACTCATCCGATTGTAAGTTCCGGGGCTGCAGTCATCAGCATGAACCAGGCTGCCGTGTAATAGAGGCTTGGAAAGCAGGGAAAATTGCGGATAGTCGCTATGATCATTACAAACTGTTTTTTAATGAAATGAAAGATAAAAAGCGGAGGTACTAACATCATGATACGAATAGCACCATCTTTATTGTCGGCGGATTTCGCGCGTTTAGGTCCAGAAGTTGCAGAGGCGGAAGCCAGTGGTGGAGATTGGATACATGTGGATGTAATGGACGGTCATTTTGTGCCGAATATCACGTTGGGTCCACCTATTGTAAAAGCTGTATCGTTACATACCAAGCTGCCACTTGATGTTCACTTGATGATTGAGTCACCAGAACGTTATATTCCTGATTTTGCTGCAGCTGGTGCAAGTGTGATCACCGTTCACGCTGAGGCATGCGTTCATTTGCATCGTGTGGTTCATCAGATCAAGGAACTGGGGCTGAAGGCAAGTGTAGCAATTAATCCGGGTACTCCGGCATTAGCGGTGCGTGAGGTGCTGGAGGATGTGGATATGATTCTGGTGATGACCGTTAATCCAGGCTTTGGTGGTCAAGCATTCATTCCTAACACTTTGCGCAAAATCACTCAAATTCGAGAATGGGCGAATGAAGTGAATCCAGATTTATTGATCGAAGTAGATGGTGGAGTATCGGAAGATACAGCACCATTGGTTGTGGCAGCTGGAGCCGATGTTTTGGTAGCGGGGAATGCAGTTTTTGGCCGGAGTGATCGTGCTGCGGCGATCCGAGGAATTCGAGAAGCAGCCGAATCAGCACTGCGTTAAAAAATAGGCGATTGAGACTAGAGGTATAGGCCAAGTCCTCGGTGCATAAATATGGTTACATGAGCAGAAATCTCATGTAGCCTTTTTTTGTTTTGGCAGGGAGGACTGCAGTTCGTTTCCGTTATTGACAAGAGGAAAGTCTCCTGCGTACGGCATGAATTGATGGGAGGGTAAATCATGAAATTTTACACGTTTAAGCTGCCAAGGTTTTTGGGAGGTTTTGTTAAAGCAATATTGAACACATTTCAGAAGAGTTAAGCCTCTAACAGAAAAGAAAACATGAAAAAAAGCACCTTACAAATGTAAAGGGTGCTTTTTGCTTCATATAAGTTATCGTTCGGTCTTAAAAATTGCTAAAGACTAAACGCGTTCAACTTTTCCGGCTTTCAAAGCACGGGTGCTGACGTACACGCGTTTTGGTTTACCGTTCACGAGGATACGGACCTTCTGAACGTTAACTCCCCAAGAACGACGGTTGCGGTTATTAGCGTGAGACACGTGGTTGCCGCTGCTCGGTTTCTTGCCTGTTACTGCACATTTGCGGGACATAGATTACACCTCCTTATTCCTAACACCTGCATAAACAATACTTATCTATAATATCACAGCAAATTTTGCTACGTCAACCGATTCAAAAACATTTATTTCTTTTAATACTTATAGTACAATGTAAATTAGTGCATTATGTCCTGTTAATCATAGAATGATTAGGCATGAAGTTAGGAAGGGGAATTCTCAATTGAGTAAGCGTTCTATAAACGGAACAGATTTTACCGCTATGGTATTGGCTGGAGCGGATAAGCTGCAACAGCATGCAGAACACGTCAATTCCCTAAATGTTTTTCCGGTCCCAGACGGAGATACCGGTACAAACATGAATTTGACGATGACCGCAGGTGCGAATGAATTAAAGAAAAATAACACCACTTCTGTGGGCCAATGTGCAGGTGTACTCTCCAAGGGCTTATTAATGGGAGCTCGCGGGAATTCCGGCGTTATTTTGTCCCAGTTATTCAGAGGGTTTAGCAGGTATGCGGCTCAACATGATGAGCTTAATACACAGCAGTTCGCTGCTGCGCTGCAAACCGGAGTGGACGCTGCGTATAAAGCAGTTGTAAAGCCTGTAGAGGGAACTATTCTTACTGTAGCTAAAGAGGCTGCAAGACATGCTGTTTATTATGCCCGCCGTACTACTGACGTTGTGGAGCTGATGACAGAGGTATTAGCCAAAGCAAAAGAAGCCTTAGCTTATACGCCTGAGCAATTACCTGTATTGAAGCAAGTCGGTGTTGTAGATTCTGGCGGTCAAGGTTTGGTCTACATTTATGAAGGGTTTCACCAGCATCTGACGAACGGAAGTACCGGTCTGTCTGAATCTGTGCAAGGACAAACCCACACACCCGTTGCACCAGCGCCTAAACCCGTGTTAACGAAACCTGAAAATGAACTGTTTTCTGTACAGTCTTCTGCGCAGTCACAGTTATCTACTGAAGATATAGAATTTCTATATGATATGGAGTTTTTCATTAATCGCCAGTTAGGCGCTAACGTGAGAACTAATTTTGATGAGGAAGCTTTTAGGAAAGCGTTGTCAGTTAATGGCGATTCCATTATTGTAATTTCGGATGATGAGACGATTAAAGTGCATGTGCATTCTAAGGCTCCAGGTGAAGTGATGAACTTGGCTCTTCTTTATGGGGAGATCACGCAGATTCATATTCTTAATATGCGAGAGCAGCATCGTGACCTGCTGACTGCGGGTATGGATATTGCACCAATGCCTGATGTATTCGCTGATATGCCGAATGAGAAGAGTGCAGTGCAAATGTCTCCTGCTGAGCCACCAGCTGATGATTTGGCACCTTACGGCTTCATTGCGGTATCTTCTGGCGCAGGTATTGCTGATATTTTCAAAAGCCTTGGAGTGGACGTAGTCCTAGCTGGTGGTCAAACAATGAATCCTAGCACGGAGGATTTCGTGAACGCGATTTCTTCTATATCTGCGAAGCATGTTTATATTTTGCCGAATAACTCGAACATTGTTCTTGCCGCTCAACAAGCTAAAGATCTTCTAGAAGGCGAACGTGAGATTACGGTGATTCCAAGTAAAAGTATTCCACAGGGAATAGCAGCAGCTTTTGCGTTCCAAGAGGAAGATGCTGTGGAGACTAATTCTGAGAATATGCTGGAAGCAATCTCTCATGTGAAGTCCGGACAAGTAACGAACGCTGTGCGTGATACAAGCTTTGATGAGCTGGAGATTAAGTCGGGCCAATTTATTGGGATTTCTAATTCCAAAATTGTTGCTGCGGCAGATGATCTTTTGGCTGCAAGTCAGGCGCTGTTATCCAACATGCTGGAGAATGGCGACGAAATCGTCACGATCCTTATTGGCGCAGAAACAGAATCCGAGGCTACTGATTCTTTGAGTGAGTGGCTGGAAGAGACTTATCCGAATGTGGAAGTTGAGATTCATGAGGGTGGCCAACCCCTGTATTATTATCTGTTCTCTGTAGAGCCATAGATAGGAATTAATGGTTCTATAACAATGGAGTAGAAATTTGTTATTGCGTAGTTGGCAAAATTATAGCTTGGGGGAGAAAATCCATGAATCGTACCATTATCGTCACCGACAGCACTTCAGATATCCCGCCAGCAATGGCGGAAACGTACGGAATTGAGGTAGTACCGTTGACCTTAATGTTCGGCGAAGAGGCTTTTAGGGACAATCTGGATATGACTCCGGAGCAGTTCTATGAGCGTCTTCCCCGTACCTCACAGCTGCCGACTACTTCTCAACCCTCACCGGTTGAATATATGAATGTGTACCGCAGTATTCTGGAGCGTAACCCGGGCTGTTCTATCCTTTCCTTTCATATTTCTTCTGGACTGAGCGGGACTTATCAATCTGCATTGCTGGCTAAATCGATGCTGGAGGAAGAGGGAGAAGGAATCACTGTTGTGGATTCTCTCTCCGCTTCTTATGGTTTTGGATTTATGGTAGTGGAAGCTGCCAGAATGTCTGCTGAGGGCAAAGGACCTGAAGAGATACTTGAGGCTGTAGAAAGCCTACGTCAAACGCGTAAGCTTTACTTCTTAGTAGATACACTTGAATATTTACAAAAAGGCGGGAGAATTGGGAAAGCCTCCGCTATTCTGGGGACACTTCTGAATATTAAGCCGATCCTGTCCATTGATGCAGAAGGAATTATTTATGCGGTGGAGAAAGTTAGAGGCCGTAAGAAGGCTGTCGCCCGTATGATTGAACTGTTCAAGCGGGATCTGCAGGGTGTAAACAAAATCAATGTGGCCGTGGGTCATACGGCTGAACCGGCTTCCGGCGAGGAGTTCCTGAATGAGCTTGCAGGACACTTCACCTTGGAAGAAAAAGTGCTGACGAACGTCGGCCCTGTCGTGGGCAGCCATGTCGGTAACGGTACATTAGCTGTGTTCATTTGGCCTGCAAAATGAGGGATAAATATGACACTGGCATTAAATCAAATTGAAGTAAAAAACATAACTGGCGTGAGTGCTCAAAAGCAAAGCGAGCTTCACGCCTTTGGCGTCTTTACAGTAAAGGATTTATTAGAGTATTATCCGTTCCGCTACGAGGATTATCGGCCCCGCTCGCTTAGCGAGACTAAACACGGGGATAAAGTGACCGTTGAGGCAAAAGTGATCGGTATCCCTGTGCTGCAGCGCTTTGGCGGCAAGTCTCGTCTTAGCTGTAAGATGGTTGCAGAGCCCTGGATGTTCACAGCAACCTGGTTTAACCGCCATTACGTAAGAGAGCAACTCACTGTGGGACGGGAAATTGTGCTGACCGGAAAATGGGATCAGAAGCGCAATCAGATTACAGTGACTGATTATGAATTTCCGGATCGTGGTGAAGGGAAGACGGGAACACTGCAGCCAGTCTATTCAGTAGGTGGTAAGATCACGCAATCCTGGATCAGGAAGGTTATTAATCAGGGACTTCAGCAGTATGGGGATCTGATTCCAGAAATTTTACCGCATTCTATTATGAGGGAATATGAGTTCATGCCGCGTAAACGGGCCATTGCCACAATTCATAGGCCTGAGGACACTCGTGAAGGGCAGCAGGGGCGCCGTAGGATGGTATATGAGGAACTATTCCTGTTCCAGTTGAAGATGCAAGCGTTCAGGGTTCTGAACCGCGGGCGGATGGATGGGGTAGTCCACACAGTGGATAACGCGACGGTACGCCAGTTCGTACGCAGTCTGCCCTTTGAGCTTACAGATGCGCAGAAACGTGTAGAGCTGGAGATTTTACATGATCTGCGTTCACCATATTGCATGAATCGTCTGCTGCAAGGAGATGTTGGCTCGGGTAAAACAGTGCTTGCGGCAGTGGCGCTTTTTGCTACGGTAAGATCTGGTTTTCAGGGCGCACTTATGGTGCCTACAGAGATTTTAGCAGAGCAGCATATGCGTTCACTTACCAGAATGTTTGAGCCGTTTGGGATTACTGTAGGACTCCTGACGGGCAGTGTGACTGGCCGAAAACGTAAAGAATTATTGGCCTCGTTGCAAATGGGGATGCTTGATATCGTGGTAGGAACACATGCTTTGATTCAGGAGGATGTATTTTTCCGTGATCTGGGACTTGTAGTAACTGACGAGCAGCATCGTTTTGGTGTGAATCAGCGTGGTGTATTGCGGCGTAAAGGATATAATCCGGATGTACTGACGATGACGGCGACGCCTATTCCTCGTACGCTAGCCATCTCTGTTTTTGGCGATATGGATGTATCCACTTTATCTGAGAGGCCGAAAGGCCGGGTGCCAATAACTAGCTACTGGGTAAAGCATGATCTTATGGATCGTGTGCTGAATCTGATTAAGCGTGAAATTGATCTCGGTCGTCAAGCTTATCTGATCTGTCCGCTTATTGAAGAGTCAGAGAAGCTGGATGTGCAGAATGCTATTGATTTGCATATTCAGATGAGCCAAGCTTTCCCTAGCTATAAAGTTGGGCTTTTACATGGTAAAATGACTCCCGCTGAAAAAGATGAAGTGATGCGGGCGTTTTATAACAATGAGCTGCAGCTGCTTGTGTCCACTACGGTGGTGGAGGTGGGTGTAGACGTTCCTAATGCTACATTGATGATCATTATGGATGCGGATCGTTTTGGCCTGTCACAGCTGCACCAGCTGCGTGGACGGGTAGGAAGAGGGCAGCATGCCTCTTTTTGTGTGTTGGTAGCTGATCCAAAATCTGAAATCGGACGTGAGCGAATGACTGCCATGACCGATACGGATGACGGATTTGAGATTTCCCGAAGGGATTTGGAGCTGCGTGGTCCGGGGGACTTTTTTGGGACAAAGCAGAGTGGATTA
This sequence comes from Paenibacillus sp. FSL R10-2778, assembly GCF_038593035.1. Classification (NCBI taxonomy): domain Bacteria; kingdom Bacillati; phylum Bacillota; class Bacilli; order Caryophanales; family Paenibacillaceae; genus Paenibacillus; species Paenibacillus sp. FSL R10-2778. Next base: position 2,821,024 of record NZ_CP151956.1, read on the forward strand.
CCGGAGTTTCGGCTGGCAGATATGACGGCTGACTTTGAAATTCTCGAGCAGGCGCGGGATGATGTTGCTGAGCTGCTTAAGGATGAAGCCTTTTGGACATCACCTGAATATGCATCTCTTCGGCATTATTTACAGAGTGAACAGATCTTCCAAGGAGAATTAATTGACTAACTAGGCACATGTAGCACCGAAGGCTCATATACTGTGAAAGATTGGATATGACGGGAGGTGCTACACTTGGGTTATCAACAATTCGGAATTAGCCCTCAGTTGGTGGATCGCATCAAGCTGAAGATGAAAAACTCGACTGTGAAGGATCGTATCAAAAGTATGATTGAGGGCATCTCGAAACAGGAGCTGCAGGATCCTGCGGTTGTTCGCAGATTGGTACGAAAAGCGTCAGGTGTATTGAACGAGAAATTGACCTCGACACAGGAAGAACAAATTGTGAAGTTTATCATCGCGCAAAAAATCGATCCGAACAACACCTTTCATTTGATCCGCTTGTGGGGAATGTTCCGTTAAGTAGCGTATTAAATGAAAAGTAGGGGTTGTCCATAGATGTTTTTTTCATCGTATGTGACAGTCTGCAAGCAGCGATCCTCCTATTACTGGAGGATCGCTGCTTTGCGTTTTTGGCCGTAGTTACGGCAAGCTGCAATACGTTTCTATTCTGGACAAACCGATGCCACCGAATCGTGGTCATTCGTCGTCCGATCCCGCCGAATGATGTTCATCCATCGTTTGATGCCACCGAATCATGGTCAACCTTCGTCAGATGCCACTGAATCATAGTCAACAGTTGTCCAATACCGTAGAAATATGATCATTCGCTATCCAATTCCCGCCGAATTATATCTATCCTACGTCTAATACCAGCGAATCATAGTCATCCGCCGTCCGATACCCCGAATCACATTCACCCGCCGTCCGATGCCGTCGAATCATGTTCATCTGCCGTGGGGTACCGCTGAATCATGATCATCCGCTGCGGCTTTCGGACTCCAATGACGTTATTCGCAAATATATCGCCTTTGGAGCAAGGTTTCGGACTCCAGTGCAGTTATTCATAAGAAATAGGCTCATAGTTGGCGTTTTTTGTGCCAATAGGGGCTATGGGGTCCGATAGCATCTGAAATTCAGGATAATTCCGCGTATAAGGTCCGCTGTGTCCGATGCCACCGAATCATGATCATCCGCTGTGGCATTCGGACTCCAATGACGTTATTTGCAAATATATCGCCTTTGGAGCAAGGTTTCGGACCCCAGTGCAGTTATTCATAAGAAATAAGCTCATAGTTGGCGTTTTTTGTGCCAATAGGAGCTATGGGGTCCGATAGCATCCAAAATTCAGGGTAATTTCGCGTATAAGGTCTCCTGTGTCCGATGCCACCGAATTCCATTCATCTGCCGTGAGGTATCGCTGAATGATGTTAATCCATCGTCCGATGCTACCGAATCATGATCATCTGCTGTCCGTTACCACCGAATCTTGTTCATCCACCGTCCGATCCCGCCGAATCATGATCATCCGCTGCGGCTTTCGGACTCCAATGACGTTATTCGCAAATATATCGCCATTGGAGCAAGGTTTCGGACCCCAGTGCAGTTATTCATATGAATTAGACTCATAGTTGGCGTTTTTGGTGCCAATAGGGGCTATGGGGTCCGATAGCATCCAAAATTCAGGATTATTTCGCGTATAAGGTCTCCTAAGTCCGATAGCTGCCTCAATCGCGCAAACATGTTAGATTAAGCGAAGTTTGAGGCCTCACACAAGGAGTTTGAGGCTTCGATCAAGAAGTTTTGGGTCACAAACAAAAAATTGGGATCTTCGCTCAAGAAATTAGGTCTCGCGCAGAAAAATTGGTTGCGATCAAAGGCTAAATTCAAAAAGAAGGGAGCGTTCCAGCCATTTTCATGGCTTAAGGGCGCTCCCTTCTTTTTATTCGTGTAAGCGTGTTTGTCTATGATCTTTAGTGGCTGATCTAAACACAATTTGGCTCTCTGAATCACACTGTAGAACGAGTGCCCGAAGATGCTCTTCTTCCATTCTGTTCGTCAGACAAAACAACGTGCTAACCTCTCCATCTTGCCCTGAACCTTCAGCAATCGCAGCTTCTCGGTTTAGGGAGCTTGCGATTGCTTGCTGAATGTCCAAACATCGGCTGCTGGTAATCCAAGCAGTGCGGGAGTGGGATAATCCCCGTAGTGAGATACGAACACCTTCGAAAGCCAGCAGGTAGGCAATGATAGAATACATTGCTTGCTCCCAACCGAACAATGTACCTGCAAAAAGCAGAATTGCACAGTTCAGGATCATAATAACGACTTCCGTTGACTTTGGAGGTCCGCCGCTCAGCAGAGAATACCCCTGGTCACTGGCTTGTTTATTTACACCGCCGAATCTCACAGATATTCCAATACCTACTCCAAGACAGATGCCTCCTGCCATTGCCGCAGGTAAAGGATCGCTAATCACAGCAGGAAAACGATGCAGCGCAAGAGACGCGATGGTTAGGCAGGTTAATCCCAAAACAGTGTAAAGAGCAAAGCGGAGATTTACTTGTTTTCGCGACATAAATATAAAGGGCAGGTTGAATAGAAATAGAAACAATCCAAGCTGCATTTCAGTAGTATGAGCGAATAATGCGGATAAACCTGTAATCCCGCCGACAACAAGGCCATGTGGCATTAAAAATAATTCCAATCCTACAGCAGCAAGCAATGCGCCGGCAATGACTGTGAAAACTCGGAAGGTAGAGCTTCTTTGTAGCTGTTGACGTTGATTTATTTTGTTCTGCATAGTTTTTCCTCCTTCAACAGGGGAAACGACCTTACTTATTTTCAGTGGCTATGGCAGATTCTTTGGATATTCGTGCATCATGTCGTTTCTCAAAGTTGAATACTTTATCCGTTATTTTACAAATCTATTTAGATTCCTTCGTCAGACAATGTCCAAGGACAACAAGGATCAGCACGTAAATGTCTGCGAATGGCTGCAAATGGTTGCAAATCTCTGCGAAAGGCTGAAAATGGCCGCAAATAGCTGCAAATAGCTGTAAAGGGCCGCGAATGTCTGCGAATGTCTGCGAATGTCTGCGAATGTCTGCGAATGTCTGCGAATGTCTGCGAATGTCTGCGAATGGCTGCGAATGGCTGCAAATGGCTGCAAATAGTGAAGACTAGCCAGCACTCCGCTTTCTTTACCCAAATTGGCTAAAACAATTTAAAGTTTATCCCGTGAGGCTATAGGCATCCAATGATAGATGAAGCATGAAGGCTGTGACCAGCGCAGCGTCCGGCCAGTAAGCCTGCAACGAAGTTGCGCCAATCAGTATAACGATAACTGCTGCAAGGGAGTACCAGAGCGCCTCACCGCCTAAGGTGGGTGGATGTACCTCAGTCTCAAGCTGAAGAAGAAGATGGCACCTAAGAAATAACGAAATAGGATCACGAGCTTTTCAATTCGTCTCACATGTTCGGTTTCAGCGAGGACAAGTCCACTAGTAGTGCGCCAATAACTTCTGTCTGCTAGATGAGTGCTCTCGGAGAATCCGGCAATCAAGAATACTGCTGCGAATATTACTAATGTAAAAGCGCTCCGGAACGGATATCCAGAACATGGTTCAGCCAAGATACTTGCTTTCTTCCAGTGGATGATGAGCAATGCGAGAATGTATAGCCACCGGGAAATCCGCATCTCTATAATTCATGAACCTAAGATTTTTATCAATTGAAGTTCTAAATTCCCTTCAGTCGACATTCATTTAGGGCAGAGGTGAACTTCGTTAGTGGAGTAAAATTAGAAAATGAGACGTGAATTTTAACAGGTACAGCCGCAGTCGAAGCAGGAATTTATAAATCACTGGACGGAACAGTAAAGAAAGTACAGGGAGTATTGCAATTACCGCAAGTGACTTCGCTCCCCACTGTTCAGTTATTTTGATGGCTCCTACCTGAGGGGTTATTTGAGGTGCAATCCTTACGGGAGGTGTAAACTTTCGCTCGTAGCGTTCAATTTCGGATGACGTTGATTCTTGCTCCGTAGTGAATAATCCTCCAGACCAGGCAGGTGGAAAAGAGAACATCATTCCCAGAATTAGGACGATACGAAGAAACCAATGTAGTGATAAATGCGCTATATATTGCACCGAAATTAACACCTCCCAACTGTATGTAGTATAAAAAGCATACCATACCTTTTCCTTTGAATCCAAATTGTTTTGTGAAAAAAATTCATATATAAATGATGAAAACATGAAACCGAACGGGAAAAATGACGTATTTCGCTGCATAGATAACTTTTATTATCTTGTTTCAGTCAGGAGGGATAAATTTGAGCGAATGGCAGGATTTTAACGGTTTTGATGAGCGCAGCTTTTTCGGAAGTTTCATTCATGAGATGCCACTGTTTTTTAAATTATTTGCTTTGCTTTTTCTTGGCTTTTTCGTTTTTATAATTGTTAAATCAGTGAGAATCTGGATGTCCAATAACGCAAGTCCCTTGATAAAAGCAAACTGCACAGCGGTCACCAAACGAACCGAGGTGTGGGGGGGATCCGGTGAATCGAGAGCAAATACTAGTTATTACGTTACGTTTGAGTTTGCCGATGGCTCTCGATTGGAGTTGCAGGTAAGAGATCAGGATTTTGGCCTGATTGTAGAAGGTGACCGAGGCGAACTCCTGTATCAAGGGACTAGGTTTAAAAGCTTCAATCGCGATTTGAAGAAAGAACATCTAAATTTCTAAAAAAGTACATACCATTCAAGAATCACCATGCCTGTTTTGGGTAAAACTCATATGAGAGGTTTTACCAGATCTCAATTCTGGAAGGAGGCTATGGTCTTGAATTCAAATAATTCACAATCGCAAGGGCTGGTACCCTTCCATACACTGAGCGAGGAAGAAGTGCTGAATAGGCTGGAAACTCGGAAAGAGGGTTTATCTTCCGATGAAGCGGCTAAACTTCTGGAGCGATATGGGAAGAATGTACTGCAAGAAGCGAAGACTAAATCGCTATTAGAAAAGTTTATCGAACAATTTAAAAATGTAATGATCTTTATTTTGCTAGTAGCAGCTGTATTGTCAGGAGTTTTGGGGGAATGGACGGATACGATTATTATTTTGCTTGTAGTCATTCTGAACGCGGTGCTTGGAGTTATTCAGGAAAATAAGGCGGAGCAGGCACTCGATGCGCTTAAAAGCATGTCCTCTCCGCATGCCAGAGTAAGACGTTCCGGTCAGGTTACTGAGATAAAAAGTGAAGACCTCGTTCCCGGGGATATCGTATTACTGGAAGCCGGAAATGTAGTTCCGGCGGATATAAGACTTTTGGAAGCCGCATCGTTAAAGACGGAGGAAGCCGCGCTTACAGGAGAATCATTGCCATCAGAAAAGCGGGCCGGTGTGCTTGAAGGCAGCGACATTGTAATCGGTGACCGCACCAATATGGCTTATATGAGCAGCAGTGTTACTTATGGCCGGGCGGTTGGTGTCGTTACAACAACAGGAATGCAGACGGAGGTCGGTAGAATTGCCGGTTATATCTCGGAGGAAGATAATGATGTAACACCGCTGCAAAAAAAGCTGGATGAACTAGGGAAATATTTCACCTTTATTATTCTTGGCGTTTGCGTGATTATCTTTGCCGTTGGGATCTTCGAGGGAAGAGAGCTAATGGATATGCTACTTACCTCGATCTCACTTGCGGTAGCGGCTATCCCGGAAGGGCTGCCAGCAATTGTTACGATCATTCTCGCGCTTGGTGTGCAGCGAATGGCGGGACGAAAAGCGATCATTCGCAAGCTTCCTGCCGTGGAGACACTCGGAAGTACAGAGATTATATGCTCTGATAAGACAGGTACTTTAACATTAAATAAAATGACTGTCGAAAAAGTACATGTCAACGGAAAGACCACTGATTCCAGTGCAGGACTTGAAGGGATTCCTGGTGGTGAGTTATTGCTTCAAGCTATGACGCTTTGTAATGACTCCAGCATTGACGAAGGAAAGACTCCTAGTGAAACTGAAGCAAAAGCTGGAAACAAGGATCCCCAAACCAAGAGCGGAAAAGCAATCATCGGCGATCCGACGGAGACCGCGTTAGTCGATTATGCGCTTAGTATAGGTACTGACAAAAGGGAGCTTGAAAAGAAATATCCACGTAAAAATGAGCTGCCTTTTGACTCTGATCGCAAGCTGATGACAACGATTCATGAGGTAGAAGATGGTCGATATCGTGTGCTGATAAAGGGTGCACCTGATGTACTTTTGTCCAAATGCAGCCATATTTATGTGGATGGAGAAATTGTACCTCTACAAGACGAACATAAGCGGAATATCATGGAGAGTAATAAAATGCTCGCAAATGACGCACTTCGAGTGTTGGCGTTTGCTTTCCGAGATGAGGAGCAGCTGCCGACCGATCTCTCACCAGATACCACGGAGATAGAGTTAGTATTTATTGGTTTGGTTGGTATGATAGACCCGCCGCGTGAGGAAGTACGGGATGCGGTAGCCATCTGCCGTAAAGCGGGAATAAGACCTGTAATGATTACAGGGGATCATCGTGATACAGCAGCGGCTATTGCCAAAAGATTAGGGATTATTGAAGATGAATCAGGTGTATTAACGGGCAGTGAGCTGGATAAATTCAGCGAAGAGGAATTTGCGGAGAAGGTTACCGATTATTCGGTTTATGCACGCGTCTCTCCTGAACACAAGGTGCGTATCGTTAAGGCTTGGCGGCAAAAAGGAAAAATTGTGGCGATGACCGGAGATGGTGTAAATGATGCTCCTGCACTTAAATCATCCGACATCGGTGTGGGCATGGGGATAACTGGAACGGATGTTGCCAAGGGTGTATCAGATATGGTGCTTGCCGACGATAACTTTACGACTATAGTTGTTGCCGTTGAAGAAGGACGGAAAGTTTACAGCAATATCCGCAAAGCAATCCAGTTCCTTCTCTCCGCTAACCTTGGGGAAGTGCTGACATTATTTATTGCCACTATGATTGGTTGGCGTATTCTAGAGCCGATCCATATCCTGTGGATTAATCTCGTTACGGATACTTTACCTGCACTTGCCCTCGGGCTTGAGAAAGCCGGTGAGGATGTAATGGCGAAGAAGCCGCGTAAAGCAAGCAGTAGCATTTTTGCTGGCGGCGTAGGGATCGGGATTATATATCAAGGGATTATAGAAGCGGCACTTACGTTATTCGTGTACCAATGGGCGCATACGCATTACAATGAAGGTATTGCGGTTACAATGGCCTTTGCCACATTAGGATTACTGCAAATTGCCCATGCTTTTAACGTGAGATCCAATAAAAAATCGCTATTCCAGATTGGTTGGTTCAGCAATCGGTATATGTTATGGGCGTCGCTGATCTCTATACTAATGCTTGTGCTTGTGATCATCATCCCGGGCTTAAACGACTGGTTTGGTGTCTCACATTTAAGTGGATTACAGTGGGGAATAGTATGTGCAGCAGCCGTAGCAATTATTGTCATAGTAGAACTTGTAAAGCTGTTTGTCCGGATAAGCGGAAGGGGCAAGAGCTGGGATTAAGAATTTGGTTAAGAGTTGTAGTCAAAAAGCCTGAATCCCTTCAATAGGGATTCAGGCTTTTTGAATGATTTCTTTTAAAGTATGGGAAGCTTATAAAACACGTTGCATGTGGAGGATTACATTACTCCAATAACCTGAGTCGAGGTCACTGATCTGAACTCCGGGTTCACCCCAAGTGTGGATAAACTTTCCGTCTCCAATGTAAATACCGACATGACCAGGTATAGCATCACTTTCAAATCGGCCGGGAACGGTAAAAAAGATAAGATCCCCTACATCCAGTTCGCTTCGACTTACACGAGTACCTAAATTATCTTGATCTTTAGCTAAACGAGGTAAGCTGACACCGAATTTTTTGAAAACATGCCTTGTAAAAGAAGAGCAATCAAATTTTTTGGTTTCTTCATAAGATCCAGCGCCAAAGTCGTAGGGTACACCTAAGAAATTTTTGGCAAAAGCGACTAACTCCTTTTTATCCGCTTCAGAAATACTTTGAATGCGTAAAGATTTAGATTCACTCGTGGATTCGACCGTCGATAATTTTTCGATAGTCTTACGTTCGGACGGTGTAGCAATGTTTATCTCACCCGACTGGGGATTCCAGCCTACTTCTGTTTGCAGAAATTTGGACAAGGCTAAAGGGGTGATATAGATTTGCCCTTCTTGCCGTCTAGGGGCTTGTGGCAGTGTGATTTTTTCCCCAAGTGAGAATACCTGTGGTGAGCCAGGACGCAGCATATACATAACATCGCTATAACCGATTTTAGTGTATCCATCACTAGAACCATCATCTTTCATCCGATATCCGAGCGAAGTAACCGCAGGCTTAAGTGGAATCCAATACTTTCCCTGAGCGTCGGTAATTGCAGATTGTTCATAATAACTGGAGGCATTTGTTCCATCAGGAGTTAGCGCGTTAACCTTAGGTTTTTGCGATTGAGATGAATAACCGCAGGATGAACTCGTTAAAGCGACAGCAAGCAATACAGTAGCGGTGGTTAGTAGTCTTTTGTGATTATTAGCCATTTAACACGCTCCATCTTCAAACTGTAAATTCAGTTTGTGCAGGGCGATTTTTTTTATGTAAAAGAAACGAAGGCAATCGCTGTAAGAGACAACCAAGCATTACCTGTTTTGATGTCATATATTCTTCAGAATTTGAAATCTATGGAAATATGATAAGTGATTGACGGATAAACAACCTCCATATAATATAGGTTTAATAGATTTCTATCATTAATGTGAGGTACGTGTAAGCTTATGCTTTAATGCTTTTATGGATAAAAGTGATAATGCTGAGTCGCTCACCTTGATGTATGCGTTAATAAACTAATGAAATGGGGTACTTTGATGAAAAAGAGAAACATTTTGGCGGGATTAAGCTTATGCTTCATGCTCGTAGCAGCTGGTTGTGGTAACAATAACACTGCGGGAAACGCAGGAAATGCAGCGAATTCCGGTAATTCCCCTACGAATGCAGGAGCAGCAGATTCAAAAACGTACAAAATTGCGATCTCGCAATATGTGGAGCACCCCTCACTCGATGCTACACGTGAAGGAATTCTCGCTGCTTTGAAGGATGCAGGAATCGTTAAAGGTGAGAACCTGAAGGTTGACCTTGAGAATGCTCAGGCTGATCAAGCGAATAACTTGTCCATTGCTCAAAAGATTGCCGCTGACTCTAATGATTTGGTATTGGCAATTGCAACGCCTTCCGCTCAATCAATTGTTCAAGCACTCAGCAAAGCAAGTAAGGATACACCGATTTTATTCGCAGCAGTAACTGACCCACTCGACGCGAAGATTGTCACGGATCTGGAGCATCCAGGTGGCAATGTATCAGGGGTATCGGACACCAATCCCGAAGCGATTAACAGATTAATGCAATTTATAGCTACCCAATTTCCTAACGTGAAAAAGCTGGGCATCGTTATTAATGAAGGTGAACCAAATGCAGTAATTATGGCTGAGATTGCTAAAAAAGAGTTGGATAAACATGGAATCGAGCTAGTGAAGGCTGCCATCACGAATACCTCTGAAGTCAAACAAGCTGCAGAATCACTTGTGGGTCGTGTAGATGCATTCTACATTACTTTGGATAACACAGTCGTAAGTGCAGTGGATACCATTATTCAAACAGCTAATGACAAGAAAATTCCCTTCTTCTCCAGTGACCGTGATACGGTTGAAAAGGGAGCTTTCGCCACCGTTGGTTTTAAATATTTCGATCATGGCTATCAAGTGGGTCAAATGGCCGTGGATATTTTGAAAAATGGTAAAAAGCCAGCTGATATGAAAGTAACCATGCAAGAAAAACTCGATCTCATTCTTAACCTGAAATCTGCAGCAGCGCAAGGCATAGAAGTGACTGATGCAATGAAGGCAGAAGTTGCCGATCAAGCTAACAATATTATTCAATAAGCCATTATATAGGGGGCGATTTCGTGAGAACGCCCCTTTCCGCTCGAAGGAGGAAGTCATCTATGTTAAATTCGATGCTCGGGGCCGTTGAAATGGGACTGCTTTACGCATTTATGGCTTTAGGTGTATACATTACCTTTCGTATTCTTGATTTCCCTGATTTGACTGTAGATGGGAGCTTTACCACTGGTGGTGCCATTGCCGCTGTTATGATTACTAACGGTTATGCACCATGGCTTGCTACCCTGGCCGCTATTGCTGGTGGAATGCTGGCAGGAATGTGTACGGGCCTATTACATACGAAAGGCAAGATTAATGGACTGTTATCCGGGATTTTGATGATGATTGCACTCTATTCCATTAATCTGCGGATATTTGGTGGCAAACCGAACTGGTCTTTAATGGGCGACACTACCTTGTTCACTTCCATTGATCCTCTGCTCGTACTGCCGTTTGTAGTTATTTTTGTGAAAATAGTAATGGATTTATTCCTGCGTACAGATCTTGGACTTGCGCTGCGGGCTACCGGAGATAATGCAAGAATGATCCGTAGTCTGGGTGTGAACACGGATAATACCACTATTCTTGGCGTCAGTTTGTCCAATGGAATGGTGGCGCTCTCGGGGGCGCTAATCACTCAGTATTCTACTTTTGCGGATTCCTCTATGGGTATTGGGATGATTGTAATCGGGTTAGCTTCGGTGATCATCGGTGAAGCCATATTCGGTGCTAAAAATGTATTTCGGGCCACATTGGCTGTTGTGCTCGGATCCATAGTTTACCGGATCGTAGTTGCACTTGCCTTGCGGGTACCGTGGCTGAAAGCTTCGGATCTTAAGCTGATCACAGCAATTATCGTTATTTTCGCTCTTGTATTCCCGTCGATTCAGCGTTTCCTGAAGCAGAAGAATATGGCGCGGAGGCGTTCCGTTGAATTAGCTGAGCAGGCGCTAAGCAGCAAGAGAGGAGGCACCATCGATGCTTAAACTGGAGAACGTATCTAAGCTGTTCAATCCCGGAACACCCGATGAGAAAATAGCGCTGCTCGGCATTGACTTGGAGCTTCTTCCCGGTGATTTTGTCACCATCATTGGAAGTAATGGAGCTGGTAAATCTACGTTGATGAACATTATTTCCGGTGTCATGAAGCCGGATCTGGGTACAGCCAGCATTGAGGGAAATTCAATCAGCCATTTGGCGGAATTTCAACGGAGTCGTTGGATTGGCCGTGTCTTTCAGGACCCAATGGCGGGTACGGCTCCACATATGACGATTGAAGAAAATTTAGCTATGGCTTATAAAAGAGGCAAAAGCAGAGGGTTAACCTTTGGCGTAAATAAAGCTAAAAGAGCTTTGTTTCGCAATGAGCTAAGCCGTCTGGGGATTGGGCTGGAGGATCGCCTGCGGGCAAAAGTAGGGTTGTTGTCAGGGGGAGAGAGACAAGCGCTAAGTCTGCTAATGGCGACCTTTACTCAACCGCAAATTTTACTTTTAGATGAACATACAGCAGCCCTTGACCCTTCTCGTGCGGAGCTGATTACTAAACTGACAGAGTCCATTGTCCGTGAGATGAAGTTAACCACCCTAATGGTTACTCATAACATGGAACAGGCCATTCGTCTTGGCAATCGTCTGATCATGATGGATAAGGGCCGTATTATTTTGGATATCGATGAGGAACGTAAAAAAGATCTTACTGTAGAACGGCTGCTCGGAGAATTCGAGACAATCAGCGGACATAAATTGGCAGATGACCGAATGATGCTTGGCTAGTCAGTTGTAGGTGTGAAGGTAGCTCAATATAAGGGCTTGAAGTGAAGTCTGATTCTGGATTTCATTTCGAGTCCTTTTTTACATAGGAATTTTTTCGCCGAGCCATTATACTATCCTTATCTTTCAGTTCACGTAAATTTACCCAAATGGAACATTATGGTTTATAATGGAATTATAGTGATAATAAATAAAAATTATCATATTTAGGGAGCGGAGAATGCAGATGATTTGGAAAAATGTTAGCGCTTACAGAAGTTCGGGCATTTTCAACAAAATGATACTGATTATTTCCTTTTTACTTCTACTTTCCTTTTTATTCTCTTTGACCGTTTTACAATATGTGTATCGTATCTATGACAAGCAAATTTATGAAAAGGCCTCTGAGGTACTGGGGATGTCCTCCATTAGCATCGAAAATGCCCTAAGAGAATTGGATCAGCTTTCTTTTACAGTGGTGTCTGATGAGCAAATTCAAGAATGCCTGCGCCAATTGCAGAATGATCCACAGCCTTATGAAAGACAAGTTCTACATAACAAGATCATAAACAGGCTGGTTGCTTTTGCAGGGGCAGAGAAATACGTTTATTCCATGATGCTGATGGATACGAGTGGCGGAGTAATGACTGCGGGCAATCGTGAAGGGGTATCACAGGATCTGCAGGATCAGTTAAAGCCGTTAGCTGCGGAAGCTAGCGGGAGTATAGTGTGGTATCCGCAAGGAAACAGAAATTCACTTTTGGCGGTTCGGCAGATTAAATCTTATACAGGGTCAACGTTTACGCTGGATGATCTGGGAACACTCGTGATCCGTATTCGGATCGATCTAATCATTGCGGATAGTACGAGCGATACTGATCAATTAATCGCAGTTGATGCCACGACGGGACAGGCAATCTATCCTGAAGCACCGATTCTTTTGCCAGATGAGCTTAAAGAAGAGACAGAACGTCCGGAGCTATATCGCACGGCCAAATATCAAGAAGGTACTTATTTTATAACCAAGACGAAATCATCTTATATAGATTGGATCTACATCAATGCCACTCCATTTAATGAGATGTTCAAACATATTACTTTTGTCAAAAAGCTGGTCGTCATCATATTCGCACTAATCTTATTAATTGGTCTCCTTTTAGGCTACAGGCTTGCTCGCAGTATTGTACGTCCGATCTCTAAGCTGACCAAAAAAATGAAGCAAATCGAGAAGGGCGATCTGGACAATCTGGAGGAACAGTCATTAGGTGTGGTTTCACAGACTGCGCAGGACGAGGTTAGTCAGCTAAACCGGACTTTTAAAATGATGATCCGCAGGATCAGAGAGCTTATTGATGAGAACTATGCGAAGCAGCTGATTATTAGAGAGACAGAGCTAAAAGCTTTGCAGGCCCAGATTAATCCGCATTTTTTGTACAATACACTGGAATCGATCAACTGGTTAGCCAAAATGAACAAACAAGCCAAAATCTCAGAAATGGTAGAAGCGCTCGGTTACTTGTTCCGCAGCTCTATTGGTCTAAAGGATCCGCTGATTACACTTGAAAAAGAGATCACTATCGTGCGCAATTATGTCATTATCCAGAAAACACGGTTTGATGAGAGGCTTGATTTCCGGATGGATGTATCTGAACATCTGCATGACGCTTTGATTCCGAAGCTGACCTTGCAGCCTTTAATCGAAAATGCTATCCGCTATGCACTAGAGCCTAATATTGAACCGTGTACCATTTCTATAACAGTTAGTGAAGATGAGCAGGGGCTCGATATCAGAGTCAGTGATAATGGACCGGGAATGAGCGCTGAATTTATCAAAGATTTGCAGATGGGAAGAGTTAAGACCCGTGGAGAAGGCATCGGCTTAGCTAATATCGCGGAACGGATTCAAATCGTCTTCGGTCCTGAATGGGGCACTTCCATAGAAAGTGAACCGGGTCAAGGAACAACTATACATGTGCGTATACCTTACTTAAAAGGAGTGCTAGAGAATGTATAAACTGCTGCTGGTGGATGATGAACGCTTGATTCTGGAAGGGATATCGCAGGTTGTGGACTGGGGACGAGCGGGAACAGAGCTTGTAGGCACGGCGTGGAACGGGATTGAGGCTTTGGTGAAAATAGAGGAGCTTAACCCTGAAATAGTGATTACGGATATTTCTATGCCTGGTTTAGATGGTTTGGGACTGGTGCAAAAATGCAGTGAACGATTTCCAGACGTGAAATTCGTTATGCTGACTGGTTATAAGGATTTTGATTATGCTTGTATTGCTATGCAGAACGGGGTTAAACATTATCTTTTAAAGCCGTGCAATGAGAATCAGATCCATGATGCACTGGTTGAGCTGGTAGCGGAGCTCGATGAACAGAAGAGCCGGGGCGAATTCGTAAATAGCATGAAACAACGTCTTCAGAAGGTATTGCCCCATGTGAAAGAACAATTTTTGAAGGAATGGATCTCTAACAAAACTTATGGAAGTCAGGATCTAGAGTACTATCAGGAATTATTCGGCATTGAACTCAATGACAAAACGGTACGCTTGCTCCTGTTCCGGCTGGAAGGTTCTTACGAATATGAGCAATTGTTCGCTCTGCAAAATATTGCCCAGGACGTACTTCAGGAAACACTCCTGAGTGCGACGATAGGCGGTCATTTATTAATATTACTGGAAGACGAAGGAAATACGGTGCAGAATAGCCCCTTGCTTAAACGTATCGCTGAAGTAAGAGAGGTCTTCTGCAAGTTTTATAAAATGGATGTGACAATCGCGATTAGTGATGCTGACCTTATGATTCATTCCCGGAGATTGTATCGTCAGACCTTGCAGTGCCTGAACCATCGTTTTTATTTGGAGGCGGGCGGTTTGATTACCGGGAGTGATATCCCAAGTGATGAGCTAAGTGGAAGAAATGATATCGAGCTAGATGAAGAGCATATTTGTCTACTAATCAAGTCAGGTGACCAAAATACGGTAGAGCTGGAATTGGAACGATTATTCAACTTGCTCGCGGATGAACGGTTAGATATTAACGTGACGCGTTCATATGTTTTACAGTTATATTCCGCTATGATTCGTTTAGCAGTCCCTGATGAAAGAAATAGCTTCACATCGGGCTTGGCGGAGCTTGCCGAAATTAGAACCTTGGGAGGTTTAAAAGCATACGTCAAAGAGGCAGCGGTTCGCTTAACAGCGATGTATGACCGACATTTTAGTTCCCGGCAATCGCTGATTGTAGACAAAATGTTCAAAATTATCGCAGAGGATTACAAGAATGCAGAGCTGTCGCTTAGCTCGGTCGCTGCTGAAATGTTATATATGAATCCCGACTATCTAGGCAAAATATTCAAGAAAATTACCGGAGAGAAATTCTCGAATTACGTAACCAATTACCGGATTGCTAAAGCATCGGAGCATATTTTGAGAAGTGGGGATGTAAGAGTATTTGAGCTGGCTGAAATGTTCGGCTTCGGTGGAAATGCACAATATTTCAGCCAGGTATTTAAAAAAGTAACCGGCCAGACCCCTACAGATTTCATGAAACCCCCTCAAGCGAACTGATTATTGAACAAACAAGACGGTTTTTTGTATTCAATAATCACGGAATATTTGAGAAAATTTAACCAATGAAAGCGCTACCTAAAGGGATCAGAGCCTTTACACTATCATAGGAAAAGGGGACATGAAATTGAAAAAGAGATTCGCTTTACTAGCCGTACCATTATTGCTGTCGTCGATGTTAGCTGGTTGCGGTGGAGGTAACAACAATAACAATGCTGCTGCTACGGATTCCGCTACAAATACTCCTTCGGAGACGAAACCTGCGGCCACGACCTCAGCAGAACCAGTAACCCTGCGTATCGCATGGTGGGGTGGAGATACAAGACATTCTTATACACAACAAGTTATTGATATGTATGAAGCCAAATATCCGAATGTAACCATTGAGCCTGAATATGCATCCTTTGATGATTACTGGAAAAAGCTTGCTCCGCAAGCTGCTGCAAATAGACTTCCTGATATCGTTCAAATGGATATTTCCTATATTAATCAATATGGATCTAACGGACAGCTTGAAGATTTGAAACCTTATTTGAACTCTCAGATTCAAGTCGGCGATGTGAATGAGAACGTGCTGAGTACTGGAGTGATCGGTGAGAAGCAATACGGAATTCCGTTAGGGGTTAACGTACTTGGTTTTCAATATGATCCAGAATTGCTGAAAAAGGCAGGTGTTGATTCTATCCCAGAGAACTGGACTTGGGATCAATACAAGGAAATCGCCGCGAAAGCTAAGTCGGCTGGACTGTATATGGACGGTTCCATGGCAGCAGACGTGTTCTTCAACTATTATCTGCGTACAAAAGGGCTGGCACTCTATAACAATGATGGTTCCGCACTTGGCTATGAGGACGATGCGTTGTTCACTGACTTTTTCGGAATGTTGTCTGGTTTGATTAAAGATGGAGCGGTCCCATCACAAGACAAACTGAGCCAAAATAAAGGGGTTATTGAAGAGTCGGATATTGTTAAAGGGACAGGTATCGGTGTATGGCAATGGTCGAACCAATACGTTGCTTTGCAAATCGCTGTAAATCGTCCTATGGAGCTGGCACAAATGCCTGGTCCAGATATGGATAAAGGGCTTTACATGCAGCCAAGTATGTACTGGTCAATTACTTCTAACTCTAAAGTGAAGGAAGAAGCAGCGAAGTTCGTTGATTTCTGGATTAATGATGTGGAAGCTAACAACCTGATCAAAGGCGAACGCGGAGTACCGATTTCAAGCAAAATCAAAGAATCTGTAGCTACACAATTAACTGATTCCGGTAAGCAAGTATTTAAGTTTGTTGCTGACATGGAGCCTACTACTTCACCTATGAGTCCACCGGTAGGTTCCCCAGAGGTTGTAGCCCTGCTTACAGACCTTGCTGAACAAATGAACTTCGGAAAAATCGACCCAGCAGCAGCAGCAGCACAGTTCCGAAAAGAAGCGAACTCTATTCTCTCCAGCCGTTAATCGTAGGGTAACAGATAACTATACTGCGTCTCACATGGGAAACGGCATGCCATTTCGCTAGGCGGCATCCCGTTTCCCATATTATTCACATAAAAAGGAGTTGGAGACCCTTGGCATTAACGAATCCCCTACCTTCGAATCCATTGGCTGTTAAGAAAAAGAACCTCACCGGCCGGCGGTTACGAAGCAACCTTACAGGATATGCCTTCATCAGTCCGTTCGTCATTGGCTTCCTTTGCTTCACACTGATCCCGATGATCATTTCGCTGTATCTTTCTTTTACCAAATACAATTTATTCGCTCCACCTAAGTGGATTGGATTTGATAATTACATCAAAATGTTCTCAAATGACCCGAAATATTTGCATTCACTAAAGGTAACGCTGCTTTACGTATTTATCGGTGTGCCTTTACGTCTAACCTTCGCATTATTTGTGGCCATGATTCTAAATACGAAATCACGTATGGTAGGAGCCTATCGGACAACTTATTATTTACCTTCTATTATAGGGGGTAGTGTGGCGGTCTCCATCATGTGGCGTAATATTTTTAGTGATACTGGAATTATTAACGGCATGCTTGGCTTTTTCGGAATTGGACCGGTAAGTTGGTTTGGCAATCCGAACGCTGCGCTTATCATGTTGATAACTCTATCTGTGTGGCAGTTTGGCTCATCCATGTTGATCTTTCTGGCAGGTCTTAAAAATATTCCTGGTGAAATGTATGAGGCAGCTAGTGTAGATGGAGCCGGATTCTTCAGAAAGTTCTTCAAGATTACTATGCCACTCTTAAGTTCAGTGATTCTGTTTAATCTAGTTATGCAGACGATCAGCGCATTCATGACCTTTGTTCCAGCTTATATTATCTCTAAAGGTGAAGGCGGACCTATGGACGGCACTATGTTGTATTCTCTCTATTTATTCCGTCAGGCCTTTATGTTTAATAATATGGGTTATGCTTCGGCTATGGCTTGGGTAATGTTGTTGCTTGTCGGCATCATGACCGGAATCTTGTTCAAGACATCCAAATCGTGGGTCTTCTACGAGTCGGAAGGAGGAAAATAATCCATGGCGAAAATTAAACTGAAATGGCCGCTTTATCACATCCTTATAGGTGGCCTCGCTATCGTTATGCTGTATCCGATTCTGTGGATGATCATGAGTTCTTTTAAAGAGAGCCGGCTTGTGTTTGTTACAGCGCAGCACCTTATACCTGATCCATGGGAATGGGGGAACTATGCTAAAGGCTGGGAAGGTATTGCAGGTTACTCCTTTGGTGTCTTCATCAAGAACTCTTTTGTAATTGTTATTGTCGCAACACTGGGCGCAGTCATTTCATCTTCACTGGTTGCCTTTGGTTTTGCCCGCAATAAATTTGTAGGCCATGGCTTATGGTTCGGAATCATGATGATGACCCTGATGCTTCCTTCCGATGTGGTGCTCGTCCCTCAATACATTATCTATGCCAAATTGGAATGGCTCGACAGTATCAAACCGATCGTTGTTCCACAGTTCTTCGGTGTCCCGTTTTTCATTTTCCTAATGCTGCAGTTTATTCGGACCATACCTGTTGAACTTGATGAAGCGGCTACCATCGATGGTTGTGGGAAATTTGGACTTTATTTCAGAATTATACTTCCACTCATTCGTCCTTCTATGGCTACTGCGGCGATCTTCTCCTTCTATTGGCGCTGGGAAGACCTGCTTGGACCGGTATTGTACTTGAACTCACCTTCTAAATATACAGTTTCGATGGGGCTGAAAATGTTCCTGGACAGTGAGTCCGTATCCAACTGGGGTCCAATGTTCGCCATGTCTGTTCTAAGTTTGGCACCAGTCATGATTATCTTCTTTATCTTCCAAAAGCAGATTGTAGAAGGAATCAGCACCAGTGGTTTGAAAGGTTGATTTCAGCAAACGAATATAAATGTTTTAAATCTCTAATTAAGAAAGGTGCGGCTGAATTTGGATAGCTATCGTTTTGATTTTGGGATTAAGGAAGCTGAGCCTGGCTACACCAAAATTCGGCCGGACACATCTTATTCTAAGGAAATAGGGTATGGTTTCACTTCTGATTCCTCCGTCTTTGGTCGTTTCAGAGGGGGAACAGATATACTGCGAAGCGATTGCTGCATCCCACAGAAAGCAGTTTTTCTTCTGGATCTCCCGAATGGGATCTACCGTGTTACGCTGCTGTTGGGTGATGCTCTGGCAGATACCAGCACATTTATCAAAGCTGGAGAAGGCAAGTTCGTATTGGACACGCTAAATGTGCCTGCGGGCCAATATTTGCGCGAATCCTTTGCAATTAGGGTTAAGGATGGGCAGCTAAAGCTATCGTTCTCGGGTGCGGCACCGCGTATTAACGCCTTGGACATTCAGATGGACAATGAAGCGCTAGTCTTATTTCTGGCGGGAGATTCCACGGTGACCGATCAAGGGGAAGAAGGTTACCCCTATGCGGGGTGGGGCCAACTGCTGCCACGCTGCTTCAAAGCCGGAATAGCTGTAGATAACCGAGCACTTTCTGGACGCAGTTCCAAGAGTTTTATTGAGGAAGGGCATTTGGAGGGCATTGCCGCAGATATCAGACCTAGAGATTATCTGTTCCTCCAGTTTGGACATAATGATTCCAAAACTGATGATTTAAGACATACCGAGCCCTTTACTACATATAAAGAACATTTGCTCCGGTTGATTACAGTCGCCCGAGAAGCGGGGGCCTATCCGGTTCTTGTGAGCTCTGTACATCGGCGAAGATTTGATAGTGAAGAAGCAATTGTAGACACGCATGGAGATTATTTAATCGCCATGCGGGAACTCGCAGATACCGAGCAGGTTCCACTGATTGATTTAGCCGAGAAGAGCCGCAAGCTCTTTGAAGCTTATGGCTCAGAGGGCTCAAAAGATTTATTCATGTGGAGCTATCCAGGAGAATTTATTGCGCATCCAGGTGGGGTGCAGGATAATACACATTTTCAGATTTTAGGGGCTCGTCTTCTAGCTGAGCTTATAGTGGAAGGGATCCGGGAAGTTGGATTAAACGATCTCATCATTCATCTTCGTCAGGGAGAATAATAATCCTAAAGGAAAAGTAAATATCTGTCGGTTCAACTTCTGTATGCAAGGTTAAGGTTAAGGAAAGAACTTAACTGGAAGACTTGCATGATAAGAAGGAGGATATCACGATATGGCAGATAAAAAGCTTGTAGGTAAGGTTGCAGTTGTAACCGGAGGCGGCTCAGGAATTGGCCGGGCAACCGTGCTTGAGTTCGCACGTAACGGAGCCAAAGTTGTATTATTGGACAGAACTGTAGAGAACGCTGAAAAGGTTAGACAGCAAGTGGAGAAAGAGGGCGGAGAAGCCCTAGTTATCGAATGTGATGTTGCTGAACCACCACAAGTGGAAGCGGCGATAAATAAGGCGGCCGCGAAATGGGGTCGTCTTGATGTTGTTTTTGCCAACGCAGGGATTAATGGGGCGATGACGCCTATTGAAACGATGGATATTGAAGCTTGGGATCAGACCATTCATATTAACCTGCGTGGAACCTTCGCGACTGTTAAATATGCGATACCGCATCTAAAAGAAAGCGGAGGCAGCATCCTGATCAACAGCTCCATTAACGGAAATCGTGTATTTTCTAATGTTGGTTTTTCTGCTTACAGTACGACAAAGGCAGGACAGGTTGCTTTTATGAAAATGGCGGCACTGGAACTGGCTCAATTTCAAATCCGCGTAAATGCGATCTGTCCTGGGGCTATAAAGACCAATATAGATGACAACACTTTTCCATCAGAGGATCTGAAAGAAGTGAAAATCCCAGTAGAATTTCCTGAGGGAGATCAACCGTTGGAAGAAGGTCCGGGGCGACCTGATCAAGTAGCGAAGCTGGCGCTGTTTCTGGCGTCTGAAGATTCAGATCATATTACGGGGACGGAAATTTATTGTGACGGTGCAGAGTCGCTTCTGCATGGTTAGTTTTTCAACATAATCTTGGCCTCTCATAACGGATTCCATCCTCGTCGCTATGCCGGACCACACGGGTCGAAAGAGCATATGCGCTGAGGATGGTTATGCCGTTTTTTGTTGTAAAATAAAGCTAATCATTATCTCCAATTTCCGTTATAATGGAGTATCTCTGGAGAAAGGAGATTGCGATATGGATTTTCAATTGGAATCATTAATGAAGTTACTAGTGGCCATGCTGTTCGGGCTGTTCATCGGGATTGACCGACAGATCAAGCAGAAACCGCTGGGGATACGGACCAGTATGGTCATAAGCATTGCGAGCTGTCTTGTCACAGTGGTGTCTATCCATGCCTTTGATAAGTTCGCAGGACCAGAGCATCCCAACATGGACCCAATGCGGCTTGCGGCTCAGATTGTCAGCGGGATTGGTTTTTTGGGTGCGGGTGTTATTCTGCGTAGAGGCGGAGATGCCATTTCGGGCCTTACTTCGGCAGCACTCATCTGGACAGCTTCTGGAATTGGTATAGCTGTGGGTGCGGGATTCTATATTGAGGCAGCATATGCGGTTATTCTGCTGATGTTTGCTGTGAATTTAGTTCCTCATTTAATCCGTTCGCTAGGACCAGAAGTACTGAATAAACATGAAGTTTCAGTGAGGATCATTATGGAAGCTAATTTTGTGCTTACAGAAGTGATCCAAAAAATCGAGCGGCCTCAGGTCAGCTCGCAGCGTAGTACTAGAGGTCCATCCCGAGCGATTCGAAGAATGAAAATTAAAGATTTGGAAGATGGCAGACAAATGATCGATATGGTGATCTCAGCACCGGATCGGGATTACGCAACAGAAATCTATTACGATGTGAAGAAAATTGAACATGTAATGAGCGTAGAAGTGGAGCAATTGTAAAAAGAGCATGTCACCTCATGACTAGATGTGGTAATCTATCAAGTGGAGACAATTATCAGACACTGGAAGGGAGAACAATATATTATGTCAATCACAGCGTATGAAGGACAATATGAAGGAGAAGCAGCTATCTGGTTGAAAGCCGGTCGTTATGAGGCAGCTATTCTGCCAGGCATTGGCGGCAACCTGATCTGTTTCCGTGATACCGAAAACGGATATCGCTTCCTGCATGAGCCTGGAGCTGAAGAAATGGAAGCCTTCAAGGCAAGTCCGGGGATTCACGGAATTCCTGTATTATTTCCTCCAAATCGTTATGAGGATGGTAAATTTCCATGGAATGGTCAAACTTATCAATTCCCAGTAAATGAAGTTGCAACGGGCAACCATTTACACGGATTTTTACATACTGCAGCTTGGGAAGTCGAAGAATATGGCAGCGGTAAGACTGAAAGCTTCGTAACCGTATTCATCAAGGTGGATGAGAATCATCCTTCTTATCAGTATTTGCCACATAAGTATACGATCAAATTGCGTTATACCCTCGGCGAAGGAGGATTATCTCAACAGGTGTTGGTGCACAATGATGGAGAAGATGTGATGCCTTGCTTGCTGGCATTCCACACTGCCATTAACGCACCTTTCGCACCAGGAAGCACGGCACAAGATTACCGCGTAAAAGCTACTATTGGCGAGCGATGGGAGCTCAACGACCGCATGCTGCCAACAGGCAAATTCCAGGCGTTGGAGCCAGGAGAAGTTCAGCTTCGTGAAGAAGGTGTGAATCCATATTTTGCATCGATGGACAATCACTACACGGCTGTACCTCAGAACGGACGCAACCGGATGGAGCTTACCGATAGCAAAGCTGGAGTAACCTTGGTGTACGATGTAGGGACTTCGTACAAACAATGGATGATCTGGAATAATGGTGCTACAGAACAGTTCTTCTGCCCTGAACCACAAATTAACTTGGTAAATGCGCCAATGGTAGATCTTCCTGCTGATGAAATCGGCTTGTTCAGCCTGAAACCAGGCGAATATTGGGAAGAAAGCAGCCGCCTGTACGTAAAATAGAGTTCAGTTGACATGAATAGGTTATAAAGAAGGGGCTGTCTCAAACGTAGTTTCTCTACGATTAGACAGCCCCTTAAATTTATCTTTTACTAATAATCTCTTCATTAATCTGTTCAATGATGTCTTGGATACTCTTCGAACCAAGATCACCTTCACCACGTTTTCTTACAGAGACAGTGTCGGAATTTTTTTCGTTCTCTCCAAGTACGAGCATGTAAGGTGCTTTTTCAAGCTGAGCTTCACGAATTTTGTAGCCTAACTTCTCATTTCGGATATCTACTTCGACACGAATGCCAGCCTTCTCCATGTGATGCTTCACTTGCAGTGCATAGTCAACATAGTTCTCAGAGACTGGCAATAACTTCGCATGAACAGGTGCGAGCCACAGTGGGAAAGCTCCAGCGAAATGTTCAGTAATAATCCCCATAAAACGATCGATCGACCCATAAACAGCGCGATGGATTACGACCGGGCGATGTTTAAGATTATCTTCCCCGATGTAAGTAAGATCGAATTTCTCTGGCATTTGCCAATCTAGTTGGATTGTTCCACATTGCCAGCTTCGTTTTAGCGCATCTAAGATATGGAAATCAATCTTAGGTCCATAGAACGCGCCATCCCCTTCATTCACACGATATTCGATCCCGAGATTGTCTAATACATTTTGTAAAGATTGTTCAGCCTGATCCCATAATTCTTCAGATCCCATATAATCTGCCGGCCGAGTAGATAATTCAATCTTATACTCAAAGCCGAACACTTGATAAATATGGTCAATCAGTGAGATTACCCGTCTTATTTCATCCTCAATTTGCTCTGGCAAAACGAAGAGGTGAGCATCATCCTGGCAGAAAGTGCGGACTCTCATCATCCCGTTCAGTGCTCCGGAATATTCATGGCGATGCACTTGACCGAATTCCGAGATACGGATAGGCAGTTCCCGGTAGGAATGCAGATTATTTTTGAAAATTAGCATATGCCCAGGGCAGTTCATCGGCTTAAGGGCAAATTTTGTTTCATCTACATCTGTGAAATACATATTGTCCTTGTAGTGATCCCAGTGTCCTGACTGCTCCCAAAGCCGATTGTTCATCATCAGCGGTGTGCGAACTTCATCGTAATCTCTCTGTCTTTGTAATTCCCGGGCAAAGTTCTCAAGCTCTGTACGGATTGTCATTCCCTTGGGAAGATAGAAGGGCATGCCTGGCGCTTCTTCAGAGAACATGAACAACTCAAGTTCTTTGCCGAGCTTACGGTGGTCACGTTTTTTAGCTTCTTCAAGAAACAGTAAATGTTCCTCTAACTGCGCTTTTTTAGGAAAGGCAGTTCCATAAATACGTTGCAGCATTTTGTTATTGGAATCTCCACGCCAGTAGGCACCCGCTACATTCAACAGCTTAAAGGCTTTGACCAAGCCAGTAGAGGGAAGATGTGGCCCACGGCAAAGATCGGAGAATTCACCTTGATCATAAATAGTTAATACTGTGTCTTCCGGCAGATCATGAATAAGCTCCAGCTTTAAAGGCTCATTTAGCTCTTCAAAAAGTTTAATGGCCTCTGCGCGGCTCACCACACGGCGGACAATCTGGTGATTCTCTTGGATGATTTTCGCCATTTCTTGTTCGATTGCAGCAAGATCATCAGTGGATAGAGGTTTCTCAATATCAATGTCATAGTAGAAGCCGTCTTCGATAACAGGACCTATGCCTAGCTGGACAGCTTTATCTCCATATATACGTTTTATGGCCTGCGCCATGATATGTGCAGTACTGTGTCTATAAACCTCAAGACCGTCTTTGCTATCCAACGTAACAATATCGAGCCGGCAATCATGTTCGATCGCTTGGTTTAGATCAACAGATTTTCCATCAATTTTTCCAGCTACAGCATTTTTTTTCAGACTGGTACTTATGGCACCTGCTGCTTCTTTAATCGTTGTTCCTTGCAGTACCTCTCTAATTGTTCCATCTTGCAGTGTTACCTTGATCTTCATGATTTTAGCCTCCATTTCTCAAATATTGTTAGTTGTGAACGCAAAAAAACGCATCTCTCCCAGAAAGGGACGAGTGCGTTCAGCTCGTGGTTCCACCCTAATTCGACCTGTCATATAGACAGGACCTCATTGGTATCCGATATCGGGGATAAATCGGTGCCGCATACTACCGAAAAAACAAAGTTCTACGGATTCAGCGCCACGGCTACAAAGGGGTAACTTCACAACCGGTAACTGGAGAAGCTTGCAGCCTGGACTTCTCTCTCTGGACAGTTCGTGTAGGAAATCATGTCTTTGATCATTGCCATATTCTGTTGCTAGTTAATATTACTCAATAGTATTCGATAAAGTCAAGGGGGGAGGTGCACAGAAATCGGATGATCGTTTCTACGCGGTCTTCATTTGCTTATTGGTAAAGGAAATGAGGATGGACTTGGCGAATTTATATTTCAACATGCTTAAGGGGGATTGTAATGCAGATTATTGCCATGCTGACGATGCTAATCGACCATATTGGCTATATCTTTTTCCCGGAGAATCTTGCTTGGAGATATGTAGGGAGAATAGCTTTTCCGATTTATTGTTATGGGCTTGTGCAGGGACATATCCATACTTCATCCAGACCTAAATATTTATTTCGGTTGCTCTTGATTGCGATTATTGCCCAGATTCCCTATAATCTAGCGCTAAATTCTGGTGGCTGGAACGTGGTGTTTACGTTATTGCTGTCAGCAATCGTACTGGTAATTTTGGACAAGCTGCCTTCACTATGGCTTGGTATACCTGTGGTAATTACTGTTATAGTGTTAATGGATTATTACCCTATAGATTATAATGCGTACGGTTTGCTCTTAGTATTGATTTTTCGTTATACGAAATCGTACTGGCTTGTTGGAGCCCATCTGGCACTGAATCTTTTCTATATGTTTTATAATTATTGGGTTGTACAGATGCTCAGTATTTTACCTACCTTGCTGATTGCTTTTACGCCTTTAATTTGGGATCGCTTGGAGCGGCACCGGGTTCCGCGCTGGATGTGGTGGTCATTTTATCCTGCACATTTACTGATGTTGGCGATAGTTAAGGCTGTAATTTACAAGGATTGGGCTCAGATCGAATGGCGAAGTTTGTTGAATATCTAAACATTTTACAATAAAAGGAACTTTGATTTACAAAACTTACCTTAGCTGAGATAATGGATTGATTTCACAAAATAAGATGAAGGAGACATGCTATGAGTAGAGTTAAAGCGAAATTGAAGTGGTTTTTGCCTTTTGTCGCACTGATGCTAGTTCTTGCCGGCTGTCAGTCGGTAGGGGGGTTCGATGTTAATAAGGCGTTGATTGGGGATGTTGATGTTAAATCATCAGAATCCAGTATGACTTTTTCCATGAATGCTGAGCCCATAGAGGGAATTAGCGCGGAAGATAAGGAAATGGTTGATCTTATTAATTCTTTTTCCTTGAATATTAGTAAAGCTAAGTTACAAGATAATGGGAGTTTATCGGCCCAAGGAACTGTTGGTTATAAACAATTGAATATTCCATTCACCTTGTTTATGGACAAACAAACACTTGCTTTTACAGTTGAAGGAGCAAAACAACCGTTCTACTTCCCTGTACAAGGATACGATGAAATCTTAGGTGAAGTAGGATTGGATACGGCAAAAGCTGAAGATGTCAGTAAGCTGTTGACGAAATTCGTTGTTAAGAATCTTCCAAATCCTGGCGTAATCAACATTACACCGGTTAGTGATGCTGTGTATGGTGAGCAGTTGAACATGACGAAGCTGCATGCAGAAGTGACTGGTGATGAGCTTCCTGCATTGTTAAAAGGCTTCCTGAAGTCTGTTTCCAAAGACACAGAAGGTTTTACTGAATTGGTGGGTGGTCTTTACGACTATCTGTACCCTGTGATCAAAGCTATGGATGAAGACGGTTCTGGCGATATTTTCAATCTGGGATTCGGAGATATTCCACTGGATGATAAAGAAGCTGTCGTAACTGTATTGCATGATGCTGCCAAATTG
This sequence comes from Paenibacillus sp. FSL R10-2778, assembly GCF_038593035.1. NCBI lineage: Bacteria > Bacillati > Bacillota > Bacilli > Caryophanales > Paenibacillaceae > Paenibacillus > Paenibacillus sp. FSL R10-2778. The sequence continues at coordinate 2,847,779 of NZ_CP151956.1, forward strand.
GCTGTTGATGCATTGCTGCTAGTATATGACAATCAAGTGGACAGTCTTTACAAATCAACTCCTGAGATGAAGACCGTGTTGAGTAAGGATACGAAGTTATCTGTTGATATTTTCGTTGATAGTGCTCTGCATGTGCGTAAACAGAATGTTGATCTGAAAGTGGCTCTTCCGGGTACCGAGGATTTCCCATTGAAGAGCCTCTCGCTTAAAGCTTCCAGTCAGATTTGGAACATTGGCGGTGCTGTAACCGCTGATCCAATCAGCACTGAAGGTGCACTTGATATTTCTTCCGGACTTACACCTGGAGAGACTTTGAGAAACTTTGCCCCAGATTCTGATGTATATCGTATATTGAAGGATGATCTGGGCATTACGAAGAGAACCATTGTTATCGAACCTGATGACGAATATTATTACCCGATTGTAGACAAGAACACTACTTATATCCCACTGCGTTATTTGGCAGAAGATTTAGATGCTACTGTAGAATGGGATACGGCCAATCGTGCAATTAACGTTACTGATGGTGTGTACGGAGATAAACTGGTATTCAAAATCGGTTCTTCCGAAGCCTTGATTAACGGCACGGCTGTAAAGCTTGCCCAACCTGTATTTGTTGACGAGTATGGCGATGCATATGTATCCTTGCGTCTGCTTGCTGAAGCGCTTCATGCTACTGTGTCGGTAGATGAAGATGGTTGGATTACTATTGTACGGAAATAGTTGTATCTTAACGATTAATTAACACAATAAACCCAGCTTCCATCTGACGCATAAATGCGGGTGGAGGCTGGGTTTTTCATATGAATACATAATCCAGTTATTGCTTCGTTAATACCACCTCTAAAGCTATATTACTAAGCTCTTTATCCTCTGTCATACTTTGGATGTATCCACCTAAGAAACCTTCTTGTAGGCCTTCCCAAAGCTTGTAGCCTGGCATCGCTTTAATATCTTCTGAGGAGCTGCCGGCTGTCCCCGCGAAATATCTTACATTTAGCTTGGCCATTACCTCTGCCATCGATGCCTTTTCAGACTGCGTAAAGGAACTCTCCTTTAAACCATCCATAGCTTTGTTATAAGAGTTTGTAGCAAAAGTATCCTCAGCATAGGTCTTGAAGTTTAAAAGATTCTGATCTGTATTGCCATTAGCTTTAGCCCATCCCTCTACATTTAAGGGCGTTGCTTCATAATTGACGGTTCTGCTCAGGGGATCGAAGGTCATCGCTCCGTATTGATGTGGATAGACAGCCATTGCACTTGTTGCGATATCATAAATTGGCGTTTCTTCCGAAGAAGTTACCGGGTCTACCCGGATGTCCTGCATATGGATATGGCCTGACAAGACTAAATTAAGTTCATTTTCACGAAGTACCTTTATTGTTTCCTGACTGTTGTTAAGCTTAAAGCCTGAAACAGACATAGAGGTGTGGCTTAGTAGATTGTGGTGCATAACCGTGAGAACAGAAGCATGCTCCTTGGCAGCCAGTTTAACAGAATTATCTATCCATGATAGGGTAGAGGCGGTCAGGCGTCCGTCCGTTTGGGGGAAACCGTATTTCTGATTGTTATGATATTGGCTGCTGTCAATCATAAGGAGCCATAAATTTGGCGCTGCCTTAACGATGTAACTTAGTGATTCTTTATCACGTGATACAGCTTCTTTGTAACCGAAATCCTCATACATCTTGGTAAAGTCTTTGTCTGTAATGGAATCCGTAACAAGCTGCTTATCCCCGCTGAAGGATCTGGCCCAAGGATTAAATAAATCGTGGTTGCCTGGAATGACATAAACAGAGGTTCCTTGTGCTTCGATTCGCTTTAATTTTTGGGTTAGCTCCTGATGGCTGCTGCGTTCTCCGTTATTTGTTAAATCTCCACTCAGGATGAGAAAATCAGGCTTCTGCTGCTCAGCGTCATAAACCAAGGTTTCAAGGATTTCATCACTGTAAGGCAGCATTTTTCCATCACCGCCAGTTACATATTTTTGAAAAGCTGTACCGCCATCCTGTAGCTTCTTATCTAAGAAGTGAGTGTCCGTTGCCACCCAGAAAGTGAGGGGGTGAAGATCATTCGGATCTTGTGCTGTTGAGGTTAAATTAGACGAATTTGTGTCTTTACAGCTAGTTAGAGCCAAGCTCATTGAAAGGAGCAGCAATAATGAGATTAAGGCTGATTTTCTATGCCGAACAAGGGCTTTCTCGCTTGGGAATTTCATGAGCATAACCTTCCTTCTATACATTTGCTGCACTATTGTAGCGCATTTTAGCTCGTGGTGTATATCGGAAAAGGAAGAGGGCAGTTTCTAGCCCGCCTGAAGTGATTAATGATTAATAGATCAGGTGCATAATTAAGCCCATAAATGCGACAATAAGAGTTGGCAACGAATATACCCGACAAAATAAGTTGTGAATAACTGTTGTGTTTTCAGAAAAAAGGTGCTAAGATATACAAAAGTAAGTTACTAAAATTAATGGAGGTAGTTATTTTATGTCTAACAATTTCTTTGAAGCAGTAAAAGGAAGACGTTCCATATATGCCCTTAGTAAAGAATCTACGATTTCGGATGCACAAATTGTAGAAATCGTTGAACAAGCGGTGCTACATAGCCCAACTTCTTTCAACTCCCAAAGCTCAAGAGCCGTTGTTCTTCTTGGAGAACAACACGATAAACTATGGGATATCACTACAGAAACATTGCGTAAAATCGTTCCTGCCGAACAATTTGAAGGAACAGCGCAAAAATTAGCGTCTTTCAAAGCAGGTTACGGTTCCGTACTATTCTTCGAAGATCAAACGGTAGTGAAGAGCCTGCAAGAGAACTTCGCTCTATATGCTGAGAACTTCCCAATTTGGGCTAACCAATCCTCTGGTATTCTGCAATTTGTAGTATGGACAGCACTTTCTGAAGCAGGTGTAGGTGCATCCTTGCAGCACTATAATCCACTGATTGATGATGAAGTAAAAGAAGCATGGGGCATCCCGCAAGAATGGAAATTGATTGCTCAATTGCCATTTGGTAAAACAGTTACTCCTGCTGGTGAGAAACAATTCCAACCGATTGAAGATCGTGTTAAAGTCTTTAAATAAGTGAAATAAGCGTTTGAAACCTCCTTAACCAGGCTAAGTATGTATATAGACTGGTTAAGGAGGTTTTTGGTATGCCATGGAACAAAGAGGATTATCCAGAATCATTGAAGAACTTCACAGCACCTGTTCGCAATAAGGCAATCGATATTGCGAATGCGCTCCTCGAAGATGGTTATGAGGAGGGGCGGGCGATTTCAATTGCCACAGCGCAGGCGAAAGAGTGGGGGGAGAACCACGATAAACAAATCCGTAAAAAAGGTCATTAAGGCTTAATCAAAGGCCTGAACATAGATATAAAAAAACAGGACAGCGTTTATTAACGCTTGTCCTGCTTTTTGACGGGCACAATTATTTAGTGGATTCATTTCCTGCTGCTGCGCTTGCAGTTGGCTCAGCTGTTGCAGCTGCATCTTCTTTAGCGTCAGTAAGTGTGTTCGTGATTTTTGCTTTTTCAGTTGTTTCTGACATCCAAGTGGAGGACAGAGCGGAAACCTTTTGCGAAACTAGTGTTTTACGAATTTCATCTTTCTTTTCTTCCAGTGTATAGTCTTTAGCATCTTTATGGTCGGTTACTTTAATGATGTGATAACCATAATCGGATTTGACAGCATCACTGGTTTCACCAACTTTTAGCTTAAAGGCTACATCAGAGAATTCAGCTACCATATCGCCACGTTTGAAGAAGTCTAGATCTCCGCCATTATCCTTGGAACCCGTATCAGAGGATTTTTCCTTGGCAAGAGTAGCGAAATCTGCGCCTTCTTTCAGTTGTTTCAGAATTGCATCTGCTTCTTCTTTAGTCTCAACGAGAATGTGGGAAGCGCGAACTTGTTCTTCTTCACTGAAAGTAGCTTTATTTGTGTCATAGTATTCTTTGATTTCATCATCCGTTACAGTGACTTGTGGCTCAAGGATTTTACGCAGCTTTACTTGCAGCGGCATTTGCTTTTTCAAGTCGTCTACAGTCATTGAGCTTTGGGACAAAGCAGCATTAAAGGCAGCTTCTCCGCCGAATTGTGCTTTAAGATCTTCAAGTTCAGTGTTGATGTCTTCATCTGTAACAGTTACGTTAGCTTTTTTAGCCTCTTGATCAACAAGCTCAGTTGTAATCATAGATTGCAGCGTGCTTTCTCCGCCTGCTTCGATCAATTTATCATAAAGTTGTTCTTTTGTGATTTTTGTTCCGTTTACTGTTGCAACAGCTTTTTTGCTGTCGTCTTTTTGGACGACCAGAACAATGATTAGTGCTGCAGCTAATACGATAGAGGCAATCATCCAAGCTTTATTGCTTCTAGGAGCAGTCGGAGGTGTAGGTGGCGTAGCGTTGTTCGCACCGACTTTGTTCATGACTGGAATACTGTCTGCTTTTGTTGTATTCACAGGTTCCTCAGCAGCAACTTGCGCTACTTCAACCTCTTCATTGATAATCTCGGAAGTGTTCAATTCTTCTTCCATGGTACCGTTGTTTTCTAAGTTCTCATTTCCATTCAGATCTTTTTTGTCCATTATTAGTAATGACTCCCTTCAATATAGGTGTTGCTTGTCTATTTACAACTTTAACAGAAATCCTAATCCTAAACCTTAAGAAAGTATAAAAAAAGGCAGGATCTTTTTAAGTTTCTATTAATAAAAAGCAAAAAGCCGGAAATGGCATCAGTAACATGCCCTTCCGGCTAATGGGAATAAGATGTCTACTTCAGTCCTTTCAGAAGATGACGAATGCTTTCTTGTTTTCGTCTTGGGACACGTACGTTTTTAGCATACAGGCCCATTTCACCGAAATAAATGCAGTCATCTGCGATAGAGCTGATCTTGTTCAGGTTGACATAACAGCCACCGTACACATGATAATAACTTGAATTGGACAACAATCGATTTAATTGCTCGGCAGTCATTCTCTTTTTTATGTTATAGTTTCTGCCGTGAAAAATGACCAAATCATGGTCCCCGACCTTAAAGAACAGAATGTCTGTTTCCACCTCGAAGTCCTCGTACACATTTCTGGCTTCCAGCAGGATGCTACTCATTCATGTTCCCCCTTTATACGGAATAAAAGACTAATGTTAGCGCTTTCATTATATCACAACAGTTAATCGTTGGAAAGACCCATTTTTGAATTGTTTCGTACATTTCTAACTTTATCGTTTGTAATTAACGTTTAAAAATTGTAGATTATATAGATGATCACATCTAATGAGTGTGAAGTAGCAATACTTTTGAGGAGGAATATAGAGATGAATGAGCAGAATAAGTTATTGCTGTTTACAGGTTCTTATGCAAGTGCCGCGGAAAGCGGAGTGCAGGTGTTTGAATTCGATGGAGCTGCAGGTGGTACGCTAAAGCTGCTGGATTCGGTGCAGGGCTTAACTAATCCTACCTTTGTTAATGTAGATACCGCTGAAAAACGTCTATATGCTATAGGAGAAAAACCGAATGGTGAGGGTGGAAAAGAAGGCGAGGTTGTTACCTTTGCCATTGATCCAAAAGACGGGAAATTGAGTGAACTGAAACGCATTCCCTCCATGCCTGCTTCTGGCAACCGTCAAACAACCACCTGCCATATCAATAGAGATTTGAATGATGAATACGTTGTTGTATGTAGTTATCATGGTGGAAGCGTTGGTTTGATCAAATTAAATGAAGAGAAAGCTGCGGATCAATTAGTTGATGTGGCCGTACATTCAGGTCATGGCCAGCATCCTGAACGGCAGGACCGCCCTCATCCCCATTCCGCTATTTTTAGTCCGGACGGGCAGTATGTGTTTGTATCTGATCTTGGGCTTGATTTAATTCGTGCCTATAGAATCAATAGAGAAACCAATAAGCTAGAAGTGCATGGTGATACGGCGCTGCATCCAGGAGCGGGACCACGCCACTTCACTTTTCATCCAGACGGAAAGTCTGCTTATGTAATTAACGAGGTGGATTCCACCATTACATCGTTTACATATGACAGTGCCGCAGGCACTCTGCACACTGTAGATACAGTGCCGACGCTGCCTGATGATTTTAACGAAGAGAATACTTGCGCTGAAATCGCCATTTCCAAGGACGGAAAATATCTGTACGCTTCAAACCGTGGGGCTGATAATATCGCTGTGTATGCTGTGGATAATGCATCTGCTAAGCTTACACATCTGGAATATGTATCTACTCGTGGGGGACATCCACGTCACTTCGCATTGACACCAGATGGAGCTTATCTTATCGTGGCAAATCGTGATGCGAATAACCTGGTTGTATTTTCAATAGAAGCGGCAAGTGGCCGACTCGAATTTACTGGAAATACAGCTGAAGTATCCAAACCGGTATGTGTGAAGCCCGTAAATGTTCCTGTATAAAGTTACTCCATTTGAAGAGTGAATCAGTGATCTTGGGAAATGCTAAAGGGAACACCGGATATAAAGTCCGGTGTTCCCTTTTTTTTGAAAATAAAAGTCTGTGATTATCTGGTTGATGTGGTGAATGAGGGAGTAGACTATTTGAGCGAAACGGGCTTAAGAGGTACAATAGTGGATACTGCAGATTTGAATAGTACATTTTGCCTGCCATCACCTTGACCTTGTAAAGTGATTGTGAAAGCATCGTACGAAGTTACGAGCCCTTGCATTTTCACACCATTCGTCGTAAAAATCGTCACAGGCACCTTTGTGGAAATGAACTGGTTCAACAATCGTTCTTGCAATTTTAAACTCTCCACTTTGGCAGCACTCCATCTTCTGTGAATTTTTTTCTCTCAATAATTATAACATGGGTTAGTCCCTCACTGGAAATGAGATCAACAGTCACCTGAATAGACATGGAGGTATTTATGCTTTATTATCAGAACTGGTCTAGAGCTTTTCGCTTTTTTTTAGGGTTTGCTGCTTGTTTCGCCGTTATAGCTGTCCTTGTAAGTATGAATAAGGTATCAACCTTTGATAACTATATTATTGATGGGGTACAATCAGCGGAATCACCGGGGTTGACCTCATTCGCCAAAGGTTTATCTCTGATTGGTTCCTCTAAGATCGCTATTGGCCTATCTATCGTTACCATGGCACTGCTCTATTTTTTGCTGAAACACCGATTTGAATTAATCTTGTTCCTGTGGGTTGGATTAGGCTCACAGCTCTTGAATACAATAATGAAGTTATGTTTTCACAGAGAACGTCCGAATTTACATCGCATTGTTGAAGAGATTGGTTATAGTTTTCCGAGCGGGCACTCAATGGCAGCATTCTCTTTGTACGGCGTTATTGCCTTTTTATTGTGGCGTCATCTGCGGCGGAGGCATGAACGGGTCTTATTAATAATGTTCGCCGTATTCATGACCGTGGGGATTGGCTGGAGCCGTATCTATCTGGGTGTTCATTACCCGAGTGACGTAATTGGGGGATATATGGCTAGTGGCGCTTGGCTGATGTTGTCCATTTGTTTATTTCAAATCTACAAGAGCTCGCGTAAGAAGTAGGATAGATACAAAAACGGATATCTTTCATAACGCATGAAGATATCCGTCTTTATGTGTAAGAGGATTGTTTAAGGAGTCGTCACATGTTGTTCAGATGTTTTGCGATCCTGGAATTGCCCCATTTTGCTTATTCTTTGCTTCAGCATCGCAGGAAGTCCTGCTTTAAGCTTTTGGGCTTCGTCTTTTGTCAGACGTCCTTCGGTGATGGCTTGATCCAGCCGTTGGTTTGCCGATTCGCAGAGCTTCTGAATATATTGATCTTCCGTCCAGCCTTTTTTCTCAAGAGCAAGCTGCGGGAGCGTTTTGCCTGCTTTCAGGCTATTGATTAGCTCTGTACGATCCATTTCCAGCAGTTTAGCCGTTTCAAAAATAATGAAATGTCCACCAGCCCTAACCTTTCCGTCTTTTCCTGGATGGTGACCGTGACCTTTCTCTGAAGGATGGGCACCAGGTGCGGTGGCTGTAGGGGTTACATTCTCAGCAGAAGCACTTCCGATTGGCGCAAGGGCTGGAGACAGGCTGAGAAAAATAACGGTCGTGAAAGTCATTAATCTTTTGATATTGTTATTCATTCACTCACCTCGTATGTTATGTGATAGGCACTACTCGAATTAGTATTCCCTGAAAGCTGAAAGAAACATGAGTGAGAGCTTAAAGGTTCTTAAAATTCATCAACTCCAGGCTGGGGTAATTAGAAGTACGAGGGTTCGCTGATGTTCATATTGTAGCGTGGGCTAATTTTTAGGAGGGATAGGTTTGGCTTTAGGAGCTCGCATATTTAAAACAGGTTTGGCCGTTACGCTAGCCCTGTATTTAGCTGTAATGCTTCAATTTCCTTCTGCCGTGGGTGCAGGGATTGCGGCGATTTTCGCTATGCAGCCCTCTATTTATCGCTCTTGGCGTTATTTTCTTGACCAGCTCACGACTAGTACAATGGGGGCCGTTCTGGCTTTACTCGGAGGGATGCTGTTATCCAACAGCCCAATAGCAGTCGGTTTGGTCTGTATTCTAGTCATTATGATCAGTATGAAAATCAACCGGGCGGATACGATAAGTCTTACGTTAGTTACTGTAATAACAGTGATGGAGGCTTCGGGTGAATGGCAATTCGCACTTAATCGTTTTTTATTAACTTTGACAGGTATTGTTTCTGCATTTCTAATCAATATTATTGTCGTTCCTCCAAAACCTCGTAAGCAATACATTAAGCAAATTGAGAATGTTTTTTCAAGCCTCTCTTTATTGCTGAGAACAGCGGTTTCTCATGAGATGAAGGAAAGTGTATTTCGTGATGAAAAAAATGCTTTGCATTCATCCATAAAATCGTTGGCTGATAAGTATGCATTGTTTGAGGAGGAGCAGAAGCAGTTAAAACGGGCCAAGTATAGCCAGACAAGACAAATGGTTGTGTATAAGAACCTGTTAGCTTCTTTGCAAAAAGGTTACGATGTTCTCGAGGCCGTAGATCGGCATTATTTCCAGGCGGATCGGACCGAACATACAGATGCTCTATTTGATAATCATTTGGAACATTTAATCAAATATCATCAGCACATCTTACTTAAGTTTGAAGACAAATTAAAGCCCAATGCCAATGAATCCGAACCCTTGGGAGAAGACAATGATGAATTCCTGAATACCGCGATTTTGGGGTATAATGCAGAGAAAATAGGTCAGCTGCGTTTATATGTTGTGGCTGCTGCAATTTATGATTACGGATATCAATTGGAGCGCTTAGATAAAGTGGCCGATCAGATGAATCGTATAGCGGAGGATAAAGAATCTGTGCATGAAGCCTAAACATAACCTTGTGAAGAGCAACATATAAGCTTTGTAACAGCAAAAAATCCGGTTCCACAGGGACCGGATCATCTATTTAAGAGAATACTTGAAATCTCAAACTGAAATTGCTAAAATGATAAGATATCGAATAAGTATGCATTTAAAAACATAAATATGCAAATTTATCATATCATGATTCAAATGGAATGTCAACCTTCCAAAAGGGGATGAAATGTAGTGGATAACAATAAAAGTCAGTGGAAAGAGGAACAGGAACGGGTTGACGGAGTAATCAAGCTTTTGTCCGCCCATATTCGCAATTTATCAGAGGAGCTTGGACTTCATCGCAGTGATGTAGTGGATATGCGGAAAGACTTCTGGGAAGAGGTAACCGTAAACTTCAGTAGCCCGGATGATTTGGGAGAAACCTCAACAAGTCTTCGCCAACAGTCCCAAATCCTAAATGAACGGGAACGTCATCATTTGCAATCAAGCAAGGCGCTGAAAAAATATAAAAAGCTGGTTGTCTCTCCTTACTTTGGCCGAATTGATTTCACAGAGGAACCAAAGGGCGGGCTGGAAAAGATTTATCTAGGGATTGGATCCTTGATGGAGGATGATGGCACCTTTTTGATCTATGACTGGCGTGCGCCTATCTCCAGTCTGTATTATGACGGAGCCCCAGGTCCTGCAGCTTATGAAACACCTGGAGGATTAGTCTCCGGAACAATGAATCTTAAACGCCAGTTTGTTATTGCTGACGGTGTAATTGAAGTTATGTTTGACACTGGGGTTACGATCGGGGATGAGCTGCTGCAGCAGGTGCTAAGTCATAGCGCTGACGATCGAATGAAAAGTATTGTTGCTACAATTCAAAAAGAGCAAAATGCGATAATCCGCAACGACAAAAGCCGGATGCTAGTTGTGCAAGGAGCAGCGGGAAGCGGAAAAACCTCTGCTGCATTGCAGCGGGTAGCTTATCTTCTATATAAATACCGTGAAGTATTATCAGCAGATCAAATGCTGCTGTTCTCACCGAATCCGCTGTTTAACAGCTATGTATCTACAGTGCTCCCGGAGCTAGGCGAAGAAAATATGCATCAAACAACGTTTCAAATGTATTTAGAACATCGTCTTGGACATGAATTCCTGCTGGAAGATGTCTTTAGTCAGACCGAAAGTTTACTTAATGCTCCTGAGGGTCCTGAGGTTGCTATACGCAGAGAAGGCATTGCCTATAAATCGTCCGTCCCTTTCCTTGATGTGATTCGGCGGTATGCTACGTTGTTGGAGCAGGAGGGTATGCTTTTTAAACCTTTAATGTTTCAAGGGAAAGCAGTGGTCAGTAAAGAAGAAATGGAACGCCAGTTCTACGCGTACGATCCTGCCATAAAGCTTGCAAATCGTGTGGATTTGATGATCCGCTGGCTGCTAAAGAAAATTGCAGATTTTACTCATGAGGAAAGAAATGCGAAGTGGGTCGAAGATCAGATCGAGCTGCTGGATTCCAGCGATTATCACCGTGCATATCAGATGTTGCGTCGGAAGAAGAAAGCTTCGCAGGATAGCTTTGACGATTTTGATACGGAAAAAGAAGTGTTATCTCGTTATGTAGTCAGCCAGCGGCTCAAACCCCTGCGGGGTTGGACTAAACGGGGGCGTTTTGTGGACGTTAAGGGCTTGTACAGCACGTTATTTACAGATCGCGAGCTTATGGTGCGCCTCAATGGAGATTATCCTTTACCAGAGGTGTGGGATGATATCTGTGAGCAGACATTGGAATCCATTGGAGTGAACGAGCTTGCTTATGAGGATGCTACGCCATTCCTTTATCTGAAGGAGTTAAGCCAAGGCTTCCGGACCAACACACTGATCCGTCATGTGATTGTAGATGAGGTACAAGACTATTCTCCATTCCAATTAGAGTTCATGCGGCGTTTATTTCCAAGAGCAAAAATGACCGTGTTAGGCGACCTGAACCAGGCCATTTATGCGCAAGGTGAGGTACTGGGGGATTTGTCTAGTCTCGTAAGTATATATGGTGAAGAGAACACAGAAGTGATCTCGTTAACCCAAAGCTACCGTTCAACTTATGAGATCGTGGAGTTTACGCGGTCAATGATCCCTGGAGGAGAACGAATCGTACCTTTTAATCGGCGGGGAGAAGAACCCCAGATAAGTGTGGTATCCAGCGAGAAGGAGCTTCTGAATGCTGTGGAACAGGATATCCGCAAGCTGCATTCTGAGGGATATCATTATGTGGCGGTCATCTGCAAAACAGCGGAGGAAAGCGCAAGGGTTCATGCTGAACTGAATCGTAGCCTGCCGGTGAGACTTGTTACAAAGGAAACACCGAATTTTCAGAAGGGGACACTGGTTCTGCCTGCTTATTTAGCCAAAGGCGTGGAGTTTGATGCGGTCGTCATCTATGATGGCTCGGCTGAACAATATGGCAGAGAAAGTGAACGCAAATTGTTTTATACGGCGTGCACTCGGGCTATGCACTTGCTGCACATTTTTAGTCTGGGTGAACCTAGCCATTTTATACCGTCCGCTAATGTGGCATCTTTAAGCGCCGGGTCGCTGTAAGCATAGATTTCTTCATTTTAAGATCGTCCTTTTCGCAGCAGCGGAGGGACGGTCTTTTTGTTTTCATGAATAAAGAAGGGCGAACAAACCACAATAAAGAATGTTGTACACAATGACAAAGGTGGTCAGTTCATGAAGGAAAGAAAATGGGATCTGCTTGCCTTAGCATCAATCCCACTAATAATGACCCTCGGTAACTCCATGCTGCTGCCTATTCTGCCGCAGATCTCCAAAGAACTCGGCATTAGCGCTTTTCAAGTCAGTATGCTGATTACCGTGTATGGATTGATGGCAATTGTAATGATCCCTATTGCAGGTTATCTGTCAGACCGTTTTGGGCGAAAGAAGGTTATTCTTCCGAGTTTAATCATTGCCGCAATTGGCGGTGCTGTCTGCGTGGTGGCTGCTTGGTTTATGAAGGGGGTTAGCGCTTATTGGGTGATCTTAGCGGGGCGTCTGTTGCAAGGAATTGGTGCAGCGGGTGCTTTTCCAATTGTAATCCCCTTTGTAGGCGATTTGTTCAAGGAAGAAGAAGATGTGAGCAAAAGTCTGGGAATCATTGAGACCTCCAATACGTTCGGTAAAGTACTCAGTCCAATTCTTGGTGCCTATCTTGGGATCTGGCTCTGGTTTGCTCCTTTTATTGCAATTCCCATTCTATGTCTAATTTCATTTTTGTTAGTCTTATTTCTGGTCCGAAAACCCGAAGCAAAGGATGAACCTGAGAAACAGGAACTTCGGGCGTTTTTATCTGGAATTGTGAGCGTTTTACGTAAAAAGGGACGTTGGTTGTACGCTATTTTTGCCATAGGCGGCATCTGTATGTTTGTGACCTTTGGTGTCCAATTCTATTTATCAGAAATGCTGGAAACTAAATATAAAATGCACGGAGCGACGAAGGGGTTTGTGCTGGCGATACCGCTTGCCCTCTTATGTCTGTCCTCCTATGGAACAGGAAAGATCATTGGTCAGAATAAAACGCTAATGAAATGGCTGGGCTTTGGGGGCATGGTGTTACTGACTGCGGCGATGATTTGTGCGGGATTCAACAAAGGCATTTATTTTTTAGTAGGGTTTATGGGTTTAGGCTGTGTTGGAATCGGAATTGTACTTCCCTGTATGGATGCTTTAATCACGGAGGGGATTGAGAAGGAGAACAGCGGCACAATCACCGCTCTTTATAGTAGTATGAGGTTTATAGGGGTAGCGTTGGGGCCACCGGTGGTATCGTTGCTGCTAAGCAGTGGGCATTGGGTCTTGTTTGCGTTGATGGCTACAGTAGGGGCAATTGGTGGATTGCTGACCTTGTTTGCAGTAACTCCGAGTAAGGGGGAAAAGGGGGAGCCAGGCGTTAAAGACAAAGAGAAGATAATTCCTCCGATCTGGCCGAAACGTGTTCGCCAAACCTCCTCAATGTCTCTGGATGGAAAAAAGGGCTATCCCTAAGCTGCGTAGCCGCAGCTTGTGGGATAGCCCTCTTGATAAAAGAATAAAAGATATTCTTAGGCTTGTGGAACGGATTCCCAATCCTTCAAGAAACGTTCAATACCGTTATCTGTCAGCGGGTGCTTCCAAAGGGTTGGCAGAAGTGAACCTGGGATTGTAGCGATGTGTGCACCAGCAATAGCTGCTTGCTCAACATGAGCAATGTTGCGGATACTTGCTGCAATGATCTCGGATTTCAAGTTGTAGTTAGTCAGGATAGTTTTCAGATCCTTGATCAGCTTCATTCCGTCAACACCGATATCATCCAGACGACCTACGAAAGGAGAGATATAAGTTGCGCCTGCTTTAGCAGCCATCAAACCTTGAGCCGCGGAAAATACTAGTGTAACGTTAGTTTTGATGCCTTTTTTAGTAAGCTCATAACAAGCTTCCAAGCCATCTTCAGTCATAGGGAGTTTAATTACAACGTTTGGAGCCCATTCAGCAATTTCGTATGCTTCTTTAAGCATTTCTTCTGCTGTAAGTCCGATTACTTCTGCGCTTACAGGTCCTGGAACGATTGCAACGATTTCTTTGATAACATCCTTGAACAATCTTCCTTCTTTAGCGATCAGCGAAGGGTTAGTCGTTACGCCATCCACTAGTCCTAGGCGAGTAATACGTTTGATTTCTTCAATGTTTCCGGTATCCAAGAAAAACTTCATTTTAAATTTCCTCCCTTGATTTCCATATGGATTGACAAGCAACATTCATATTTACATTATGAGACATGCAAATCAAAGTTTCAACTGTTATTTTGAATATTTCAAAATAACTTTATAGAATCAGTATTACCTGTATGCGCTGAATTTCAGATAATATAAGATTGGCTTAGGCCTCCCTCCATGATAATATATAACCGGAATTGTTATTTTGGAGTGGGAGGTGGGGATGGGATGATGTATGCGATATTGGTGATTTTACTTGTGCTTGTGCTGGCAGCAGCGGGATTCCTTGCCTACCAAAACAGCAAGTTGGTGTCTAATCAGAAGAAACTCGGTACTTCATCAAGTGATCCTTCCCTTATGTATTCTATCTTTGACCAATCTTGTGCAGCTGGTGTTGAAGAACCTGAGGCCATTCCGTTATTTCAATACACTGTATTTGCGCGGTCGAATGGAGCGGTTGTAGTGAACAAGCCTGTAGCTATGATTATTTTGTGCAGAGTTGCAGCGGGAAAAGGGGATTACTTATTGGCTGATGTCGAGCGTAATATGCTTGACAAGATTAGTAGGCCAATGCCTTTGGATGCGTATTCTGAGCATAAAGCCTACTTACACAGGACGGCTAATCACACAGAAAAAGAGATGATTCTCAATCTAGAGGATGCAGTGAATTTACAATATACATAGAGTAGGGTGAAAGATATTGATTTTTTGCTCTGCGCAAAGCATAATACAAATTTGGATATAAAAAAAGAATCAAACAGCCGGAAGCAATAGCGTTTTATGTAAACACAGCTACCGGAATTGTTTGGTAAAATAATGGATGGCAGTCAGCCTTAGGCATGATATCTCCCTACGGGTGCATTAAGCACCCATTCCAGCATCATGACCATATCTTCAACTCTAGTGAGCTGAGCTTGTAGGTTATCTTGCTGTGGGCTGTTCTCTGTTAATGAAGCTAATCTTGATTCCAGAGATCTGCGCTGCAGTGTCAATTCGTTGATTTTAGATTGAATTTGGTTTTCGGTTCTCATCCGGAATCCTCCTGAACAATAGGTGATTTCAACATCATCATAGATCATTATAACGGATAACATGGGGGTAATAAAATGAGTATCAATGTTAAACAATTAGCCGCGGAAAAAGCAGTGGAATTTGTAAAAGATGGCATGAAGATCGGCCTTGGCACTGGATCTACAGCCTATTGGGCGATCAACAAGCTTGGTGAGCGCGTCAGTGAAGGTCTGAAAATTACCGCTGTAGCAACCTCCCGTGCTTCCGAAGAACAGGCGCGTGAACTTGGGATTCCAATCGTAGCTTTTGGAGATATTGATAGTCTGGACCTGACCATTGACGGAGCGGACGAGCTGGATAGTAGTCTACAGCTTATTAAAGGTGGCGGTGGCGCGCTGCTTCGGGAGAAGATTGTTGCGAGTAACAGTACTCGTATGATCGTTATTGCTGATGAGAGTAAAGTGGTAAACACACTTGGCAAATTCCCGCTGCCTGTGGAAATTGTTCCTTTTGCATGGGAATGGACTGTGGCTGAACTTGCCAAGCTGGGTTGCAATCCTGAATTGCGTCGTAGCGGAGAAGAGCTGTACAAGACAGATAACGGCAATTACATCGCAGACTGCCGGTTCGAAGTCATTGAGTCCGCACCGAAGCTGGCACTGACCATCCAAAGTATTCCAGGAGTTGTGGAACACGGCTTATTTGTTGGAATTGCAGCAATGGCTATTGTGGGTAAAAAAGATGGAAGCATTGAAATTATAGAAGTTAAACCGGGCAATTGATCATTCGTAGATCTGGAGAATCTAGCAGTTTACGAAAGCTGAGAGCATTGACACGGATAGGGCTGACTCTGTATAGTGCTACTGTTATCTATTGGATGTTCATCGGTTTTGGGCGTGAGATCCATACAGGTGGCCCGCTTCAGTACAATTTGATTCCATTACGTACGGTGTCACTTTATTTCGACATGAATAACGGGGTATCGCTGATCAGCCGGTTTGTGAATCTGCTTGGAAATGTTGTTGTGTTTATTCCAATTGGTATACTAATTCCACTTGCAAAGACACGGCCAATTTCTTGGAAAAGAATCTCTTTATATGCTGTTCCTTGCATCCTGCTTTTGGAGTCTCTGCAAATGCTGCTGCATGTCGGAAGCTTTGATATTGATGATCTATTGTTAAACATGTTAGGGATATGGACAGGTTACTGTATGTTTCGAATCGGGTACAGAAGCAACAGAGAAGGAGGAATGTGAACAATGTTGGTAGATCTTAAATCCCTTATTGGTTCGCCTGAGGTGAACGAGCTGTTGACGTATGCGGTCATTGATGACCCCAACGCGTTGGAGCAGACATCGTCTGAGTACAGCGAACAAGCCGGGCTGCAGTTATATGGCTGGGAAGAAGAAGAACTCCTGCTTGGTCTTGTAGGCTTCGAAGAAACCGAAGACGGTTCTTTGGACATTCGGCATATTGCCGTCTTGCCAGAGAATAGAGGGAAAGGTTATGCACGGGGGATGATTCTGGAGCTGCTCGCTACTCGTCAGCCGCGTTATCTGGTAGCTGAGACTGAGGATGAAATCGCCGCAGATTTTTATCGTAGTCTAGGGTTCATGGTGTACAGCTTAGGAGAGAATGAAGCCGGAATTGAAATGTTAAGATGTGTATACGAAGTTGAAGAGACCGAGGATGAGGACTAAAAAGTCTTTGAAGGTCATAAAATGGCAGGTCGAGAGGAATCTCGGCCTGTTTTTTTTGCGTTTTGCCTTTAAATGCCCGAAAAAAAGCCAATTGACTTTTATAAAAGCAGGTATTATAGTTTGACAATGAAACTGTTCGATAGTTGAACTATATTTTGGAGGTAGGAAGCTTTGGATAACGAAGTGCAACATTGGATCAATCGCTACATGGATGCTTATTTGATTGTGACAAGACAAGTAGCAGCAAGAATTAAAGATAGTATTGCTGCGGAGACAACGAATGATCAGTATCAAATTCTTCGGTTGATTAATGCTCAGGAACAATGTACGTCTACATATCTTGCTGAATCTTTTTGCGTGGGTAAAAGCTCCATTACTGCAATCATTAACAGATTGGTGCAAGCGGGTATAATCGAGCGAACTCGTGACGAGAATGATCGCCGCCAGGTGTATTTGTCGATGTCTGAGCACGGAAAAAAAGTTTTTGAAGCAGCGGAGACGCAGGTACATGAAGTGATTTCCCCGTATTTGTTTCATTTTGAAGAGAAGGATATTGAAATGTTCGTCATGATGTTCGAGAAGCTGGCGAATTTAATTCAGAATGATGATGGAGGGAAGAATCCATGAAGACGATTCTAAAAGCAAGATGGGCGGTTATCGCAATCTGGCTCGCTGTGGCCGTAGTTTTGGTCATGACGGCCCCATCGTTCTCTGATCTTGTACGTGAGAAGGGGCAGGTTACTGTACCTGATGGCTATTCCTCATCTAGAGCAGCAGAGATCTTAAAGGAAGCGGCGAATGACAAGGGCGGAGAGACACTTCATCAGGTAGCTCTTGTATTCAATAATCCAGAGGGAATCGGAGCCGATGATACAGCTAGTATACAGCAGGGTGTTGAGAAGTTGGCTGCGAATAAGGAGACGCTGCAGATCGATTCCATCACCGATCCTTTTTCACAAAGTGAGCTTAAGGATACGTTGATTGCCAAGGATGGCAAGACGATAATGGTGGCGTTGTCTATCAAAGGCGGAGGAGAGTCTGTCACCGCACTTCCTGATAAAGTGGATGAATTACTCACAGATGTTAAGGCGGATCATTATTTAACCAGTGAGGGTTTGATTACTGAGGATATGATTGCTAGCTCGGAAGCCGGGCTTAAGAAATCGGAATATATTACGGTAGTCTTTATTTTACTTATCCTGTTCGTGGTATTCCGTTCGTTCGTGGCACCGTTTGTTCCGCTACTGACGGTAGGACTCAGCTATATTGTTTCTCAGTCCGTTGTGGCTTTTTTAGTGGACCGTTATGATTTTCCATTATCTACATTTACTCAAATCTTTATGGTTGCGGTCATGTTCGGGATTGGTACGGATTATTGTATCCTGTTAATCAGTCGTTTTAAAGAAGAAATGATGACAGCAGAAGATACCAAAAGTGCTATTATTGCAACCTACCGTAAGGCTGGGGGAACGGTGTTCTATTCCGGACTTGCGGTATTCGTAGGTTTTGTAGCGATTGGATTATCCAAATTCATTCTGTATCGCTCGGCGGTAGCCGTTGCCGTGGGGATTGCGGTTATGCTGCTGGCGCTTGTAACCATTGTTCCATTCTTCATGGCGGTACTTGGCAAAAAGCTCTTCTGGCCTTCACGCGGGAAGCTGGAGCACAGTGAGAGCCGTATTTGGGGAGCAGCAGGTTCTTTTTCCTTAAAAAGACCATGGGCCGCGCTGCTAATTGTTGCAGTAATCGTAGCTCCGTTCCTTGTTACCTATAGCGGAAAGCTGTCCTTCAACAGCTTGGAGGAAATTGGCTCAGAATATGCCTCGGTAAAAGGATTTAACATCATTTCGGATAGCTTCGGGCCGGGTGAATCCATGCCTGGCAAGATCGTAATCAAAAATGATGATCGGATGGATACTTCAGAATATCTTGGACTTGCAGAAAAAATCAGCCGCGAGCTGGAAAAAGTGGACAGCGTAAAATCGGTGCGCAGCATGTCTCGTCCAACCGGAGAGCTGATCAGTGATTTCTTAATCCCGAATCAGGTGGGGACTTTATCTGACGGTCTGGATCAGACCAGTGAGGGACTGACCAAGATTCAAACGGGATTGTCTGAAGCTAGTAAACAGCTGAGTGAAAATGCACCTAAGCTTACAGAGGCTGCTCAAGGCAGCGCTAAGCTGACGGAAGGCACAGCAGAACTGAAAGATGGAATCGTCGCGTTAGGCGATGGGCTGGCACGTATTGAGAGCGGAATAAAAAGCGGCTCAGCTGGTGCAGGAGAGATCAAAGCAGGACTTCAACAGGCAGCTGCTAGTGCCAAGCAGCTTGCGGATGCCAATACGAAGCTGCTGGAGGGATATAAAAAAATCGGCAGCGGTTTAACTGCGCTGGATCAAGGGCTTGGGCAGCTTCCGGAGCAGCTGCAAGGTGTGGCAGAAGCGTTGAAGGGACTGGATGGTTCTTTTAATGGTCTTGAGAGCAGTTATCCGGAAATTCTGCAGGATGTTAATTATCTGACCATTAAAGGCACCGTAACGCACAGTGGTACTGGGGCAGCACAGCTGGCAGCGGGTCTTGGGCAGATCTCAGAGCAGCTTAAAGGAGCAGCAGCAGGCTTAAATGAGGCGAATGCTGGCTATGCCAAAGCTTCGGCTGGGCAAACTGCACTCGCACAAGGTTTAGCTAAGCTTGTTGCGGGCATCGGTCAGCTGCAATCTGGGCTGGAGCAGGCCGCAGCAGGTCAAGGACAGATCGTAGATAAAATTCCATCCATTACTAGTGGCCTAGATCAATTGCAAGGTGGACAGCAGCAGCTTGCGGATGGATTTGGTCAATTAACAGGGCAGATAGGAGCCTTAACTACTGGATTAAGCGACAGTGCAAACGGCTTGAAACAAATTACCAGTGGGCTGGGCTCTGCACAAGATTATTTGAATCAGATTCAAGCGGCTAAGGATGATGAGCTGAGTGGATTCTTTGTACCGGCTGAGGCTCTTGAAGCTGAAGGCATAGAGCAGGTATTTAATACCTACTTGTCTGACGACCGTAAGGTAATGACGCTGGATGTAGTATTCACTGAGAATCCATATAGTTCAGAAGCTATTGACAGTGTTGATGATATTCAAGCAGCAGTAGATCGTGCAGTGAAAGGTACGAAGCTGGAAAATGCAGAGTCTGCAATCAGCGGGGTTACAAGCAGCCAGAACGATTTGCGTAATATTTCCAACGAAGACTACACACGTACAGTAATCTTGATGCTGGGTGGGATCTTCATTATCTTGGTGTTGCTGCTTCGTTCAATCGTAATGCCGATTTACCTTATTATTTCTCTTTTGATTACTTATTTTTCAGCATTGGGTGTTACAGAGGCTATATTCGTTCACCTTCTGCACTTTGAAGGGATTACCTGGACAACGCCATTCTTCAGCTTTGTTATGCTGATTGCACTTGGAGTAGATTATAGTATTTTCTTAATGGCCCGCTTTAACGAATATAAAACTTGGGATGTGCGGGAAGCGATCCTGCATGCTATGCGAAATATGGGAACAGTCATTCTTTCGGCGGTAGTTATTTTGGGCGGTACCTTCGCTTCGATGTACCCTTCAGGCGTATTGTCGATGATGCAGATTGCAACAGTGGTGCTTGTAGGATTGGCCTTGTATGCACTAATCTTCTTGCCGTTTTTTGTTCCTGTTATGGTACGGATCTTCGGCCGTGGGAACTGGTGGCCATTTGCGGTCAAACAAAGTGGAGAACCCACTAAACAAGATGTAAACATGTAATCACTCTACACAGCAAAAAACCTCTAGTGTTTGCCTAAATAAATAGGCGGCTAGAGGTTTTTTTGTGAAAATATAAGTACAAAGTTTATTTCATTTTGGCAAAAAAGCTACGTAACGCCCAGCCGCGTTCTTGCCGTTTTTTATATTTGGGTAGCGAACGGTAGATGGCGGTGGATTCGTCGAAAGCACGTTTAGCATCCTCAGTTCTGCCCAATGCTTTGTACATGGAGCCGGCTAAATAATAGGCTTCACTAGAGGAAGACTGAATCTCTTGAAATTGAGTAACGTAATGCAACGCTTTATCGTGATCTGTATGGCGGAAGGTTTCCGCTAACCGAAGATATGGCTGACCATATTGGGCTTTTCGGTTAATTTCTAGACCTCGAAGCATCTGATCTTCGCCTTCTTCCAAAGCGCCCAGCTTAAGATTCACATGACCCAGCTCCACCCAATATTCGGCAGATTGTTCGTAACGGTCTTCGATCTGTAGCAGGATATCCTTGGCTTCCTTGTATTTTTTACGTTCTGACAGATTCCGGGCTAAATCAAATTTAGCAGAAACATCATTTGGATTCAAAGATACTGTTGTGCGCAGCTTGGAGATTTGCCGCACCCGTTTGAAGGGCTTTGTAATACTAGGGAAAATTCCCACGTATCGCCGATCTAAGAAATACAAGATAACAAGCAGGATGAATAAAGCCAGAAAAGGGTTGCCCACTAATCTGAAAAGCATCATAATACCTATAAATTTAAGCATGATTTCCCTCCATGATCATTTGGTTCCGGTATTGCGGTTGAATAAGAGCAGATCTAAGGCAGCGTAATTATATCATAATTCAAACCAATCTGAATCCCGGGATTTAAGATAAACTACAACTTTTGTCAGCTTTATAGCGTCTTAGTGTAATAGAAATAATAATTACAATAATATCATAAGAAGGGAAAATCAAGATGCACTTATTTTCAAGGAAGCTAAGGCTGTTTAGTTTGTTGGTTTGTTCAAGTCTGGTGACTGCATTGTCAGTCCCTCAAGTTATAAGTGCAGCTCCATCACCTGGGAAGTTGGGTGGGATTAAGGAGATTGTTGCTTCGCCTGGTTTTTGGGGTGGAAGCTCTTTTGCGGTGGGAACTGACGGAAATGTTTGGTCCTGGGGGAGTAATGTTTTTGGTCAATTTGCTAATGGTACCGCCGGGCCTGAGGGGTGGACGATTACTCCCCATAAAATAGCTGGGCTTGAACATACGAAACAGCTGGCGATCGGCGAAGCGTACTATGTAGCGCTTAACGAAGATGGTACGGTTAAAGCTTGGGGAGATTATCGGGATAAGAGTGTAGCAGAAGCTGGCAATGGGGCAAGTGCTAAACAACACAAGGTTCTGCTTCCTCAAGGGATCTCAGGAATGAGTGATGTGGTTAGTATATCGTCAGGATTGCATAGTGCATTAGCTTTGAGAAACGATGGAAGTCTACTCCAGTGGAATCCTCCAGAAGCTTCAGATGTGGGCTATACAGAGCTGCCTGCTGCCACTAAGGTACAGGGTTTGAGCGAAGTGAAGTGGATCGGAAGCAGTATTTATCATGCCGCCATTCGAACTAACGGTACCCTGTGGATTTGGAGTGCTATCCCGCAAACAGAGAACACGAATGTGATGAAGAAACCGACCCCAGTTAAGGATTTATACCATGTAAAGTCCGTCTCTATGAGCGATCGCAGTATACTGGCTTTAACCGAGAGCGGGAGCGTCTGGGGAACAATTGACAGCAATAATTATAACGAAGTCACGATGAGCAAGATGCCAGGTCTTACGGATATTGTATCTGTCCAGACGAAAAACGGGTTCAATCTTGTTGGCAATAAAAAAGGAGAATACTGGGTATGGAAAGCTGGTACCTCACTACAAGGTCTGCAAAAGATTACAACCGTAAAAACGATCTCAAAACTTACGCTGGATTTAGACAACTTTGCAGCTGTTAAAAAAGATGGCACCGTGTGGACTTGGAGTACCCAACCATCAACCGACAACCGTTTAGTTTTTACGCAGCCTAAGTTAATAAAAGGATTGAGTGATCCTGTTTCTTTTGCCATGGGTGAGAATAGTAAGTATGCAGTCCTGAAGGATGGAACAGCTGTGGCTTGGGGAACAAATAGGTTTGGTCAACTCGGAATTAGCGCGGTTGATTCACGTCCTTTTACTATATCTCCTATTTTAAAGCCTGTTACTGTAATTGTAGATGGTCAAAAAATGGATTCCGCACAGTCTGCTATTTTTATGGATGGAAGTGTAAAAGTACCGATTAGGGATGTAGCAGAAAGTCTGGGATATACCCTGTCTTTGGAGGGGGAACTGACGTTGACGAAAGCTGGGAAGAAAATTTCATTACCGTCAGCAGAATCCATTAAAGTAAGCTACACTTCTCTAGTGCCAGCAGCGGCTTTGGCCAAAGCTACAGGTCTATTTGCGGAGTGGAATAGTACGCTGTACCAATTAACATTACAAACAAAAAGATGACTTACATTTAACACATATATTAATATTCTGAGGTACAATAAGTGAATTAATCTCAATTTCACCATAATAACCAGTCTGGAGTGATAGGAATGGCTTTTACAATATGTGTGTTTGCCGGATCGAATCCAGGTCTTAACTCTGAATATACGGAAATGGCTAGGGAATTAGGTTATCATATAGCGGCACAAGGCTGTAGGTTGGTCTATGGAGGTTCGCGGAATGGCCTTATGGGACAGGTTGCGGACGGGGTACTCGCTAATGGTGGCGAAGCTGTAGGAATTATGCCAGTGGATCTTTTTCAAGATGAAATCAGACACTCCGGATTGACGAATCTGATTGAGGTCTCTAGTATGCATGAACGTAAGGCGGTAATGAGCGGTATGGCGGATGCTTTTATTGCTTTGCCGGGAGGTCTTGGAACCTTCGATGAGCTATTTGAAATTCTGTGCTGGATGCAGATTGGTATTCATCAGAAGCCTATAGGGCTGCTGAATGTTCGAGGTTATTTTAATCCACTGCAAGCCCTGATCTCCCATAGTGTGGCTGAAGGTTTTGCACCAAAAACTGCACTTCAAATGCTGCATATGAACTCAGAACCCGAATATCTGCTTGAACTGATGAGAGGGCGAGTGGATCATAATAATGATGAGAAGGGGAAAGCAAGGTTCCCGTCTCAGCGCTAGATTCAAGGTTTCCACTGCTCTAAGGTGCGAATAATTGGTTTTGGTTTAGCACGCTATTCAAAATAAGGACGCAAACACTTCACGGTGTCTACGTTCTTATTTTTTTTCTTTTTGTAAAATCATTTAGTAATAGGGGGAAGGCTTATGATTCGAAAATTAGGCTTTGCGGCTGACGACCGTCTGTTAATAATTAATGCTGACGATTTCGGAATAACTAAAGGAACTAATGAAGCTATTGTTAACTTATTTGAAGGAAAAGCTATAACATCCACATCTATTATGATGCCTTGCCCAGACTCAAATGACGCTATAAAGATAATTAATTGGAAAGGAATAAAGAATATTGGAATTCATCTAACGCTAACGAGTGGCGAGAAATATCCGTATCAACCAGTATTCAAAGAAAAAATCTTGAGTAGCTTAATTACGGGGGAAGGGTATTTTCATCAAGATGCCACTCTTCTGGAAAGAAACGCTGCTGATGACGAGATTAGATTAGAGTTAGAATCGCAAATCCAAAGTGCAATCGTACAAGACATTGATCCAACTCATCTGGATAGTCATGGGGGGAGTATCATGGGGTTATACACTGGGCGAGATTTTATAGAAATAATATTTGATTTGTGTGAAAAGTACCGCCTGCCCTTTAATTTACCTATTAGGATATTAGAACAACCCTTTTTTAATAATGATCAGTTGAAATTGTTTCAAAAAAGAATTTCTTCAGCAAAAGAAAGGGGGATTTTATTAATCGATGATATAATTTCTCTTCCTTACTGTTTTTACCCTGCTGCGGAATATAGCAAAATGAAAATGAGATTAACTGAATTGTTAAAGAATTTAAAACCTGGAATAACACAGTTAACTATACATCCATCTAAAATAACAGATCAATTAATAGCAATAACGAAATGTTATACAGAAAGAGAATTGGAATATCGTCTTTTAAATGATATTGAAATTAAGGAATTGATTATTAATGAGGAGATTAAACTTATTTCGTGGAAAGACATACGTGATTTACAAAGATGTATTTAGCATATTGTAAAGGGTGCACTTTTTCATTTTTTAATATGAATCTGATAAAACTGTTTAAACTTTGGCGAAGCTGGGTAAATAAGCCGTAAGTAACCAAGCAGAAATGCAAATTTCAGTAACATCACGGAAGGAGGTTGAAATCCAATGAATGTGATCGTACATAATCTTATGGCTTACAATCATCAGTTTTTTAGACCTCAGCCCGTGGTCAATCCCAAGCAAGGAAAAGCAGACAAGAAGAGAATGAGTTTCCAGGAAGTTCTGAATGAGAAAATGAAAGCGTACAGCACCTACAACAAAAATTAAAGATGAAAGCTATACCCTATGTCTGTTAAAGAAAGCCGGAACGCGATGATCCTAGAGATCATTGCATTCCGGCTTTCTTTAGGGTCTAACCTCAAAAAATTCGCAGCTCTTGCGTGAGTAGTAAGTCAGATCACTAACTCTAGATTGAATAACAACATCGAAATCAGTGAAGCGGACAACGGTTGCTCCTGAATTTACTAAATGATCGTCCTGAAATACACGAACAGGTAATTTGCGGTCAACGGCTTCTTGGAAATCGCTGTCGCTTAGCAGCGGGCGGTTAATGGGCATGGGAAATAACTCCTTTGATCATGTAATGAAGTAAGAAATAAAAATAGTATACCTGCGGAAGCACAAGAAATCCAATTTAAGATGAAGTACACGTATTCTGTGAGGAACATATTTGGACGAAATTTTATACTCCCTCCTTAGACATAACATAGATATGAATGGTTTCGTAATTATTTCCACCATAAATCGGAAGTTTACCTCCTCAAAAAAAGAATTTAAACCCTGTACACTAATTCTTGTAAGAGAAACCTTTGAAAGGGGTACAGGGGAATGAATAAAGTAAAACACTTGGCGCTATCGTTAGTCGCTATCATGCTCGTAGGTTCACTGGCAGCATGCGGAGGCAACAACGCCGAGAACAACAACACATCAAACAAAAATGCAGGTAACAACGCAGCAAGCACAAGTGAACCTACTAAGGATGAGGGAACAGAACCGGCTGAGAAAATCGAACTTTCTTTCTGGACACTGGGCAACGTGAACTACGAGGATTTAGCGAAGGAGTACACTAAGGAACATCCAAACATTACGATCAAAGTGCAAAATACCGGTGACCAAACCGCTCACCATAATAATTTGACCACTGCTTTGTCGGCTGGATCGGGTGCGCCTGATATTTTCCAACTTGAAATCGGTTTCATGGAACGTTTCATCAACGCTCAGGACAAGTTCTATAACCTGAATGATCTGGGTGCCAAAGATATTCAAGCCAACTATCTGGATTGGAAATGGAAACAAGCTTCTTCCGTAGATGGCAGCTTCCAGCTAGGTCTTCCAACAGATATCGGTCCAACGGTTGTATATTACCGCACAGATTTGGCTGAAGAAGCTGGGCTGCCAAGTGATTCAGAAGGATTCGGCGCTGCTATTGATACTTGGGATAAGTTCGCAGCTGTTGCCAAAGCTTTTAAAGATAAAACAGGCAAACCATTTGTAGACCTTACGGATCTTACCTTTAATGCTTTGCGTGACCAATCTGCTGATGAAATCTATTTCAGCAAAGCTGATGGCAGCTTTATCGGAGATACCAATCCGCAAGTCAAAAAAGCTTATGATTTCACGGTTAAAGGTATTCAAGAAGGCTGGATCAGCAATGTTATGCTCTGGTCTCCTGAATGGGGTCAAGGCATGAACGACGGTTCATTTGCAGTAGTTATGGGACCAGCTTGGATGGCGGGAAATGTTAAGAGTAATGCTCCAGACTCCTCTGGCAAATGGAAAATTGCTCAGCTCCCTGAAGGTGCTGGTAACTGGGGTGGCTCGTTCCTGACGCTGCCAAAAGAAGGCAAACACTCGAAAGAAGCTTATGACTTTATCGCATGGATGGATAACAAGGAAAACCAACTGGAATCTTTCAAAACCAAAGGCCTTATGCCTTCCATTCCTGCCCTGTATGAAGATCCTGCATTCGTAGATTTCAAAGATGATTTCTTCGGTGGACAACAAACCGCTGTAGAATTCGGTAAAGCAGCAAACCGGGTAAAACCTGTATACTACGGTCCGCTTCATGACCAAACCGATACTTTCTTCAAAAACGCCTTGAAAAATGTGTTGGAGAAAAAAGCAGATCCGACCAAAGAATGGAACGAAGCAGTAAAACAAGCGAAAACATTGGCTGAACGCAGCTAAGATTTCAAGCTTATGAAATTCAATTTCTAGAAGGTCCGGATTCATAGAGTGAAACATTCTCTGTGAATTCGGATTTACACGTTAGATTACCTGGAGGTGTGACATGGCACAACCTGTTATTTCAAGTCCGCATGCCGAGAGCAAGCGCCGCTTTTTAACTGAACAAAGAAGGAGCCGCATCACTGCTTACACGTTTATTTCGCCCTTTTTTATTCTGTTCTCGATATTTGGACTATATCCGATCTTTTTCACGATCTATCTCTCGTTCTTTAAATGGGATGCCCTGAATCCTATGAAATTTGTAGGGTGGAAAAACTATGATCTGGTCACAAGTGATCCGACCTTTTGGATTTCTTTTAGCAACACGTTAATTATGGGGCTTATGGGTACTGTTCCACAGATATTACTAGCTCTATTGATTGCTGTTTTGTTGAATTCGGCGATGACTCGCTTTAAGAAGACGTTCCGGGTTTTATTTTTTATGCCTAATATTACGTCTATCGTTGCGGTTACGCTCGTGTTCAGTACACTGTTTGGCAACAACGGAATGATCAACTGGATACTAAACGGCCTGGGACTGGATAGTATGGCCTTCAACTCTGGCTGGTGGGGCGTTAAAATCGCCATTTCTACGATGGTAATGTGGCGCTGGACGGGATATAATGCCATTATTTTTCTATCAGGCTTGCAAAGTATCCCTACGGATCTATATGAAGCGGCACGTATTGACGGTGCGAACAGAAGACAACAGCTAACCTTTATAACGTTACCGCTATTGAAGCCATTCATTGTATTTGTTACCTTGCTTTCAACTATAGGTGCCTTGCAGCTGTTCACTGAGCCTTATGTATTTTTGGGCCAAGCGGGAACTGGATCTACACGTCAGGAAGGAATCACTATGGTTACTTATTTGTATAGCGAAGCATTCCGCAACGGATTTTTTGGTACGGCAGCAGCTACGGCAGTCTTGCTGTTCCTGGTCACGATTATTTTCTCTGTCCTCAATATGCTGGTCTCAAATCGCATGGGTGGAGATACGGGAGGGGGTAAAGCGTGAGTACGCTGCGTGTATTTAAAAAAGATCCGGATGATCTAGGGATCATCGGCAAGTTAGGATTTTATCTGCTGCTGATTGTTGGTGCGCTCGTGTCCATCTTTCCTTTTTATTGGATGTTTGTAGTTGGCACTAATGACAGAGGCGCAGTATTCCATGTGCCACCTTTGCTTACGGTTGGAGACCAGTTTTTTGAGAATTTCCAGCGGGTACTGGACAAAACAGACTTCTTTCAAGCCTTGGGCAACTCTTTATTTGTCTCATCTATGGTTACAATATCAGTCGTGTTTTTCTGTACACTGGCAGGTTATGCCTTTGCCAAATATGAATTTCCGTTTAAAAATTTTCTGTTCTACTTTGTAATTGCTACATTATTTGTGCCACAGCAGCTTGGTGTATTACCTACTTACGTAATTATGGCCAAGCTCCACTGGATAGACTCTTTCAAGGCACTTATTGTTCCGGCGATGGTTAATGCCTTCGGGATCTTCTGGATGCGGCAGTATATCACTACAGCTGTACATACGGAATTGATTGAAGCAGGTCGGATCGATGGCGGCGGACATTTCCGGATCTTCTGGAACATCGCTATTCCGGTCATTACTCCAGCTATGGCTACACTAGGTATACTGAATTTTATGACCGTTTGGAATGACTTCTTCTGGCCTTTAGTGGTACTGAAGAATCAAGAGCATTTCACAATTCAAATTGCGCTCCAGCAGCTGTTCTCCAATCGCGATGGTCTAGACTACGGAATGATCATGTCAGCAACATTTACGGCAACCTTGCCACTGCTGATTGTATTCCTGTTATTTAGCCGCTGGGTGATTGCTGGACTTACTTCAGGAGCTATTAAGAGCTGATCTTACTTTTTGATCTTTACAGGGAATAGGCGGTTTTGTGAAGAATACTAGAGGACAGAGACAGCAGGGGGAAGGGGAATATCATGAAACTCCGCCGTAAAATCTTGTTCGCTATTATTCTTCTCGTCTTTATTCCGGTTATTCTGATGGGGATCGTCACTTACGTTAATTTTTCTAATGCAATGGAGAAAAAATCAAGCAACTTCTACTGGATTTCACTGCTTGAAACGGATCGAAAGCTTAAATTCGCGCTTAGTGAAATCACCTCGATCACGAATTCAAAAATTACGCAGCCGGTTGTTCAGCAATCACTGAAGCAGAAGAACTTTGTAATCACTTATGATCGAAAGCAGGAGCTTAGCAGTTATCTCATTGATCATCCAATGATTACTTCATTTAGTTTTTATAGTAAAGATCGTTTAATTTATCAATACAATGCATCGATGTCTTTTGAGGACTTGAAGAGACAAAGCTGGTTTGACGCGATGGAAGGCGCCGAAGGGCGGCCTGTGTGGTCAGGACCGGGAGAAAATGGCTCGGAGATCTCCGGCAATCCGGTACTTGTACAAGCAAGAGTAATCAAAGATTCATATTCTCTCGAAGATATCGGATATCTGGTTGTTAATGTAAAACCTGATTTATTGGATCAGATTTTCTGGGAAGCAGCAACCCTCAAGAAGGGGGATATTTTGCTGGTCAACAAGCTAGGAAATATCGTTTTTAATAAATCCGGTGAACATATTGGACAACGCACAGATTTCCCCTTTTTACAAAATGATTATGCTAAGGAACATGACTATTACATCGACAACTATCAGGGGGAAAAATCACTCATAACCTTCCTACCTTCTCATAATGCAGCCTGGTATTTAGTAGCCATTACACCTATGAATCTCATCTCGTCAGAATCTGTATCCATCCGGAATATTGCGATTATTTTAAGTACAGTTTCGCTGTTATCCGCCATTTTGTTCGACCGCTATTTCGTACGGAGGCTCGTTCATAGTATTAATAGTGCGGTTAACGGGATGAAGCGGGTGAAGCAGGGGATATTTACGCCGATCACTACACCCTATCGTGCTGATGATGAAAGTGATTTGCTGATTGATGGCTTTAATCGGATGAGCACGCAGATCAATGAGCTGCTTGTGCAGGTGGAGACTGAGCAGGGACGTAAGAAGGAAGCAGAAATGCAAGCGCTAATGGCGCAGATTAACCCTCATTTTATTTATAATTCACTCGAATCGATTAATTCGATGGCAGTGCTGCAAGGCAATAAAGATATTAGCAAAATGGTCATCTCACTCGGCAAGCTGCTGCGAATCAGCATCAGTCAGAATCAGGAGCTGATTCCGCTGCATATGGAGTTCGAGCATGTCCGTCATTATTTGGATATCCAGAAGTTTCGTTTTGAAGATAAATTCTCTTATGTTATAGATCTTTCGGATGGTCTTAGGACGTTCATGACACAAAAGCTGATCGTTCAGCCGATTGTTGAGAATGCGCTGTATCATGCGATTGAGCAGATGGAGGACCCAGGGATCATTGAGATTACGGCCTATGAAATGGGCATGGATATGATCATTATCGTAAAAGATAACGGACCCGGCTTTGACCTTGCCAACATGATGAGTCTTTGGGATAACGAGGGAATTGCTCAGAAGAAATACAGTGATAGCGGCGTGGGGCTTAAAAATGTGCATGAACGCTTGAATATTCGATTCGGCAGTCCATACGGCATACTAGTGTGTTCATCCCCCGGCTTTGGTTCAACCATCCGAATCCGAATACCAAAAATACTGCCGTAATCGACCATACGAAAAGAAAGGGGGAGAATGTTATCAAAAAATGGTTATTGAAATGGGGCTGGATGTGGTTATATCTAGTGCTGATTTCGGGTGCGGTTTTATTTATAACTTTAGGAAAGCAAGAACCCATTGAAGATGATTCACCAGAGAAAATCACATTAACTTTCCGTCATTTCTGGATTAAAGAGCATGATCGGCCACTGTTGACTATTTATGAAGATATCGTGGACAAATACCAGTTAGAGCATCCAAATGTGAAAGTTAACTTTGAAGGTGTGGATCAGACGTTGCACCGTGATCAAAAGCTGAAGAACGAGATGGTTACTGGCACCCCGCCAGATATGTTTGTTTTGTTCGGTGGAGCGGAAATTGAGCCCTATGTGCGCTCTAAGCGTCTGATTGATCTGACGGATTTCGTCCGGGAGAATGCGCTAACCAATCAATTCAAGGATCTGGATCTCTGGACCTTTGACAACCATATTTATGGCTTGCCCATTGAAGGGAATGCTGAACCTTTATATTTTAATAAAACCATATTCGAAAAGCTCGGTTTGAAGCCGCCAGAAACGCTGCAAGAGCTTGATGCTGCCATACTAAAGCTGAAGTCGGCAGGATATATTCCATTTGCACTTGGCAACGAGGATCGTTGGCCCGCAGGAATTTTTGCACATTATTTAATGGATCGTTATGCCGGCGCCGACTTGATCGAGAAGCTGATCACTGGTGAAGATCAAGACAGCTTTCAGAATGAGGCGTATTTAAAGGCTTTTCAGCACTTGGAGCAATGGATCAAAGAAGGTGCCTTCAGTACGAAATCGAATGCGTTATCCACAGAAAATGCGGTGGGACTATTTACGAGCGGCAAGGCTGCGATGTATCTGAACGGAAACTGGGATATCAATTTATTTGCCGGAACAGCAGCTCCTACGGATTTTCAAAATGAGGTAGGTGTTATTCCGTTTCCCACATTGAAGAAGGGGGAACAACCTTCGATTGCCGGCGGTTATACATTTGGCATCGGTCTTTCCTCCGAACTAAGCGGAGCGAAGCGGGAGGCTGCACTCGATCTCATGAAAGCTTTTTACACCCAGGAGGTTCAGACTCGGATTGTATATGAAGGGTTGAGAATTCCGTCCATGCGCATCGCCTTTGATCCTGAGAAGACAGGACCCGTATTCGCGCAAGTTATGAATATGATGGAAGTTAACCGCAAGAGCTTTGTCCCTTATGATAATGTATTGTCACCAGAAGTGAAAAAAACGTTCCTGAGTGTTATAGAACAGATGATTAACGGAGAAATGTCTGCTGAGCAAGCGTTAAAGCAAGTGCAGGCATCCTCCATTCAATATTGGAATTTGATCCAAAGCTCAAGTGTACAATGATCCTGGAGGTGCAGGGAATGGATGAGTTACAAGAGAAATATAAAGTAATAATCGTGGATGATGAGCCGATTATTCTTCGTAGCTTAAAAGCAGCCATTCCATGGAATGATCTTCAGATGGAGATTGTGGGAGAGGCCCGAAATGGAGAATTAGCTCTCCGCTTGATAGAAGACACTTCACCACATATCGTGATTAGTGATATTCGCATGCCCGTAATTGACGGGATTACGTTGATGAAGGAAGTATTGTCTAAAAACCCGAAGCTGGTGTTTATTTTTATAAGCGGGTACGGAGAGTTCGAATATGCAAGAGAAGCATTACGTCAAGGTGCTTTTGATTATTTATTGAAGCCGATCGATCATGATGAACTGGTTGAAATGCTAAACCGCGCCAGAACTAAGCTGGATGAACAGAAGCAAAATGATCAGCTGATTCATTCTGTCCAGATGCTGTCACTGCTTGCACGTGAACGTCTGTTTGCAGAAATCACTTTGGGAAATGCAAGGCCGCTTGAGCATCTGAAATGGCTGGAGAACAGTGAACTGGAGAGCGGATATTTCATGGCTGTTGTCCAGTTAGATGACTACACCACACTGAGCAGTCAATGGAGTGTAGAAGAAAAACGGCTATGGCTGTTTGCAATCCGCAATATTGTGGAAGAATGGTCACTGGAGCATGGCGTGCTGACGGTTTTCCCGTTTCATAATGGAGAGTGGATACTACTGTTCCCTGGATCTTTAAGCGCCAGCAGGAGAGAACTTGGTGAACATTTGATAGCGGGAATCAAGAGATACTCCAAGCAGTCTTGTTCCGTAGGCATCAGCCGCACCACACAAGGCATTGATCAATTAAGTACGGTTTACCCTCTGGCCGCGAAGGCCTTATATCAACGGTTCTATTCGGGTCTTGCCGGGGTCTTTATTGATGAAGAGATATCGTTCCCAAGCAGTAAAGAGGTGAAATACCCAAAAGAGCTGGAAACCGCGCTGATAGAAAGTATACGTACCTTAAATAGAGACCGGATGTGGTCTTTATTTGATAAGCTTGCTTTATTTATTGAGTCACAAGCTGTTCCTAAGGATATGGCTGAACGTCTTCTTGTTGAACTGATTGTTGTTTTGTATAGAAATTATGAGTATTTGAATATAAATTCAGATTGGTCCTTGCATGGATTACTTAGCAAGATGCACAATCTCGGCACTTTAAATGAAGTGATCTCTGCTCTGAAAGAAGAGTTTGGTGTGCGATTGGAGCAAGGGAACAAGCCTGTGAACCGCGAGGATACGCGTAGCGCCATCGAGAAAGCGAAACGTTATATTGAGAGTAATTACCATAAAGATTTAAGTATTGAGGAAGTAGCGGAGCTGGCTGATCTCAGCATCAGTCATTTCTGCACTTTATATAAGCAAATAACGGGATATACCTTTTTGGAGTATGTTACACACTGCCGGATGGAGAGGGCAAAGTATATTTTGCAGAGCAGCAACGTAAAAGTGTATCAGATAGCTCCTCTTGTCGGTTATCAGGACCCGCGTTATTTTACACAGGTTTTTAAAAAGGCTAGTGGTCAAACACCAACAGAATACCGAGAAGAGCATACTAAGCAGAGCCATTAACGAGGAGGTAAGGGATGGAATTTCATTTGGAGATGATTGTTAAGTGTTTAACGAACCACAAGCTGCAGAAATATTGGAAAGGGTTCGAGGCTGTTTCTTTCGCATTTTATAATAAGGATAACGTGTATCTGTACAATCATCCCAAATTCAAAACGGTAGGATATCATCCACATTTGCTTCCTTGGAGTAATGAATTCTCAGGAGATACCATCATCTTATATGAGGATCACCCTACAGCCATCGTTAATCTGGAATTACATGAAGAATTAGAAGACTTGTACGCCATTTGTGTACACGAATTATTTCACGGTTATCAATTCCTGATGGGAGATGAACGTTATGCAGATGAATTATTGATGATTACCTACCCTTTATCCCTCGAAAATATGGAATTGCGGATTCAAGAAAGACATCATTTATATCTTAGTGTAATGGCAGCTACTATTGAAGAGCGTAATCACGCAATGTACAGATTTATTGCCATCCGTCAACAAAGAGAACAACTGCTTGGGGAGTACGTGCTAAATGAATATCTTATCGAAACGCTGGAAGGACCCGCTTGGTATGTTGAATTAAATGCCTATGCCGAAAAATCCACCCTACCTAATGAGGAAGTATTGCACAAATTCAGTTCGTATTTAATAGATGAACTTGAATCTTCGGCTAATATCAGAAGAAGCTGCTACGGTTCTGGTCTGTTTATATGTTTGCTGCTGGATGAGCTTCGCTCCGATTGGAAAGAAGAGTTTATGAAGTCGGAGTTAAGTTTATATGCGTTTTTTAAGCAATTTGTGGATCAAGTCATCATTCCCTTCGAGGAGATATCCATCAGCAAAGAAACGGAAGATATTATGCAATCGGTCAAAACAATCAGGGAGAAGGAATTCATTGATTTTATCAGCCTTGATGGGTACCACCTGTATATTGAAGGAGATATAAAATCTACGGGTTTTAATCCTATGGGTATTATTGGTGGAGATGAGAAATGCATTCATAAGAATAATTTACGAATCCAAATCAATGATGCGGAGTATTTTCTGGAAAAGCCAGTGATTAGCTACTATACAGCTGACCTTCGAAATATTAATAAACTGCACCTCGTACTAGATGAACCTCCAACTTTTAATAAAGATTCGTTAATCCTTAATGGAATTGGTGAGATCAAAGGTCAATACGAAGTGAAGGAAGATGGATGTTGGCTGCAATGCTAACGTAATTTAAATGAGAAGGAGAGTATGACATTTGTCATACTCTCTACTTGATGTTTATGACTTATAGGATGACACTTCATCACCTATACTTAGAGTAGATGAAAAGATCCTTAGCCGGACACATCAAGGAGGAAACGATATAGATGACTACAAAACAGACATCACAGCTCTCCAGCCTTAAAAAGAGTGTAGCCCCTTACGAGAAAAATGACCGCAACGCAAGTATAAGACAGCTCATCAATACTTTAGGACCACTTGTGCTGTTATGGGGCGGAGCTTATTTCTCTTTATCCGTTTCCTATTGGCTCACCCTTCTGTTAGCTATTCCTGCAGCAGGATTTGTAATTCGAACTTTTATTATTTTTCATGATTGCACACATGGATCGTTTTTTAAGAATCGTAAAGCGAATGATATTATCGGAACGATCACAGGTGTACTGACACTGGTTCCTTATCGGCAGTGGAAACATAGTCATTCCATTCACCACGCCAGCTCCAGTAATCTCGATAAAAGAGGGATCGGCGATATTTGGATTATGACGGTCGAGGAATACGCAGCGGCTTCCTTCTGGAAACGTCTATATTACCGGATTTACCGCAATCCCATCGTGATGTTTGGTCTTGGACCGATTGCTGTATTTATGATTCAGTATCGTTTCAATGTTAAAGGTGCTAGACGCAAAGAGCGGATGAATACCTATTTGACGAATATTTCAATCGCAGCGCTTTATGCCTTACTGATATGGGCGATTGGCTGGCAGGCATTTCTTATGGTGCAGCTGCCTGTAGCATTTGTATCAGGGTTTCTCGGCATATGGTTGTTCTACGTCCAACATCAGTTTGAAGACTCTTATTTCGAGAATGAATCTGAATGGAGTTATGTGATGGCCGCGGTTGAAGGTAGCTCATATTATAAGCTGCCGAAGGTGCTGCAATGGATTACGGGCAACATCGGCTTCCACCATGTGCATCATTTAAGTCCAAAGGTGCCAAACTATAATTTGGAAAAAGCGCATAACGCGACGCCACCGCTACAAAAAGCAACAACAATTACGATTGGTACCAGCCTGAAGGCCCTTAATTTCCGTCTTTGGGATGAGGAAAATAAACGATTCATTAGCTTCAAAGAGATGAAGTCCATATTAAATAAACCGAAAACTGCAGGCGAGGTCCTGCAAGTTCATAAGCCCAGACTCCAGGGAGAATAATAGCTACATTGTAATCAAATAGCACAAAATGGAAGGTTAGAGCCGGAGAACTCATTCGCGCTCTAATCTTTTTTCTATTTATCGTTGTGGTTCACCGGATTTTTACCGGATTTATGCTAGAATAAGGTGAGTGGCATATGGCAAAAAGGAGAGCGAACATGCAGAAGTGGCATCATATTTTTCATAAAAGTACAGGTCTTAGCCCTTATGTATGGGTCGTATTTTATATTCTACCGTTTTATTTCATCTTTCGGTCCTCTTCTCCCTACCAGGTAGTTTCGGGAATCTTGATGATCGCTGTGTTTTTTGTTTGTTATGTGCTTTCTTTTGTCTCCAAGGGTTGGTTAGTTTATTTTTGGACGAGCGTGCAGATACTGGTCTCTATAACGATGACGTTGTTGTTTGGATATATGTATTTTGCGCTTTTTTTAGCCTTTTTTATTGGGAATATCCAGAATCGAGTAGGGTTCTTCACCCTGTACTCCATTCATTTGCTGACTACGATTATTACGATCAATTATGAGCTGCTGTCGCGTAATCCCGTATTTATCAGCCAGCTTCCCTTTGTTCTTGTCAGTATGATTGCAGTTATCCTGCTGCCAATCAGTACCTATAACCGCAATAATCAAGGGAAGCTGCAAGACCAATTGGAGGATGCTAATAAGCGTATCTCAGAATTGGTTAAGCTCGAGGAACGCCAGCGGATTTCACGTGATCTTCACGATACATTAGGTCAGAAGCTTTCGTTAATTGGTCTGAAAAGTGATTTGGCAGGAAAGCTTATCGACAGTAATCCGACGCAAGCCAAAGCCGAGATCAATGATGTACGCCAGACGGCAAGAAGTGCACTGAAAGAGGTCCGGGAGATGATTACGCGAATGCGCGGCATTCGGCTTGAGGACGAACTCGTTCATATTCAGCAGTTTCTTGCGGCTGCGGAGATTGACTATGTTTTGCAAGGCAATCCTAAACTGTCTAATACTTCATTGATTACGGAGAATGTGCTCAGCATGTGTATTAAGGAAGCTGTCACAAATGTTGTGAAGCATAGTAATGCACAATCTTGCGCAATTATCATTGAACCCACACGCACAGATCTCATCATTAAAGTGAAAGATGATGGAACTGGCATCCCGGGCAATGATCTTTATTTTAAAGGACATGGGCTGCAAGGTATGCGGGAACGTCTTGAATTTGTAAATGGCTGTATGGATATCGTGCGAGATGAGGGTACTACGATAGTGATTAAGGTCCCAAATGCATTTAAGCATCCGGAACAGGAGGTAACCGTATAATGATTAAGATTGTAATCGCTGAGGATCAGCGAATGCTCCTTGGAGCGCTGGCATCTTTGTTGGATTTAGAAGAGGATATGAAGGTCGTGGGCCGGGCAAGCAACGGAGAAGAAGCTGTAGCGATGGTTCAGCAGCATAAGCCGGATATCTGTATTATGGATATTGAGATGCCAGCGATGAGTGGTCTCGACGCTGCGGAAGCGCTGAAGAATAGCGGCTGCAAAACGATGATATTAACCACCTTTGCCCGTGCGGGATATTTCGAACGTGCGCTCAAGGCGGGAGTTCATGCTTATCTGCTGAAAGACAGTCCTAGCGAAGAACTGGCACTTTCGATACGTAATGTGATGGCAGGCCGACGCATGTATGCACCGGAGCTAATGGATGAAGCCTACAGCGGTGAAGTAAATCCTCTGACTCAGCGGGAGAAGGAAGTGCTTGGACTCATTGCCGACGGTAAAAATACAAAAGAGATCGCCAGCCAGTTGTACATTACCACGGGAACAGTCCGGAATTACATCTCAGTTATTCTAGATAAGCTGGATGTAGGTAACCGCATCGAGGCGATCACTCGATTTAAGGAAAAAGGTTGGTTTAAGTGAGCGGGGGTAAGAAACGATTAGTTGGCTGAAGCAGCTTGTAAACGCGAATAGCTGAACGCTGAACGC
Source organism: Paenibacillus sp. FSL R10-2778 (assembly GCF_038593035.1). Taxonomy (NCBI): domain Bacteria; kingdom Bacillati; phylum Bacillota; class Bacilli; order Caryophanales; family Paenibacillaceae; genus Paenibacillus; species Paenibacillus sp. FSL R10-2778. The sequence goes on from NZ_CP151956.1 coordinate 2,885,904, forward strand.
TGAGCGCTGAACGCTGAACGCTGAACGCTGAACGCTGAACGCTGAACGCTAATCGCTGATCGCTGAACGCTGAACGCTAATCGCTGAACGCTAATCGCTGATCGCTGATCGCTAATCGCAGATCGCTAATCGCAGATTCCTGATTTATACTCACCAATCGCAAATAGATGTATTTCCTGCAACTATATGCTATAAAATGCTCTGCAGATGCGATTTAGTTGCATTTCTTACATCTAAAAGTTCGCTTAGAGGGCATTTCCATTATTTTTCGGGGAAATAGTTGTAGAGAATGCAGTTAAAGAGTTGTCTAAGCAGAAAATATACTTATAATTGTACAGAGTGCAGCTATTCCCTTCATTAGTATTAGTGAAATTCAATATAATCCGCTAAAAATAAAATTTTTAATGTTATTTTGATGTTAACACTCGCCAAATGTTCCCGCGCCGTATATCATTAATTATCGGCCTATTATCCACAATAGGACAGTTAATCAAAAGGAAGTGTATTTTCTGATGTCAAGAAAGCTAAGAGCCGGCATAGTTGGCGGCACAGGTATGGTAGGACAACGTTTTATTGCCCTTCTAGAGAATCATCCTTGGTTTGAAGTAACTGCGATTGCTGCCAGTGCTAGATCTGCTGGAAAAACGTATGAAGAATCGGCCAAGGGCAGATGGAAGTTATCTACTCCAATGCCTGAGAACGTAAAGAATATTATGGTCCAAGATGCTTCTAAGGTAGAAGAAGTTGCTGCGGACGTGGATTTGATTTTTTGTGCTGTAGACATGAAAAAAGATGAGATTAAAGCGCTCGAAGAGGCTTATGCTCGCACCGGAACGCCAGTAATCTCCAATAACTCAGCGCATCGCTGGACGCCTGATGTGCCTATGGTCATTCCTGAGATTAATCCGGAGCATCTTGAGGTTATTGCACAGCAAAGAAAACGTCTGGGAACAGAGACAGGTTTCATTGCGGTTAAACCTAACTGCTCCATTCAAAGTTATGTGCCTGCACTTCATGCGCTCAAAGACTTTAATCCTTCTAAAGTGGTGGTCACCACCTACCAAGCGATTTCTGGTGCAGGAAAGACTTTTGCTGATTGGCCAGAAATGCTGGACAACGTGATTCCTTATATCGGTGGCGAAGAAGAGAAAAGCGAGCAAGAGCCTTTGCGGATCTGGGGAAGTGTTCAAGAAGAGGGTATCGTAAAGAGTGAAGCGCCAACGATTACTTCGCAGTGTATACGTGTGCCTGTAGCGGATGGACATATGGCTGCTGTATTTGTTTCTTTTGAGAAAAAACCGTCCAAAGAAGAGATTCTGAATCTCTGGAAGAGCTTTAAAGGACGTCCTCAGGTGCTTGAACTGCCTAGCGCACCTAAACAGTTCATTACCTATTTTGAAGAGGACAATCGTCCACAGACCAAGCTGGATCGTGATATCGAGAACGGAATGGGCGTATCGACGGGCAGACTTCGGGAAGATGCCCTCTATGATTACAAATTCGTAGGTCTCTCCCATAACACCCTGCGCGGAGCGGCTGGCGGTGCTGTGTTGATTGCTGAGCTTCTGAAAGCAGAAGGTTATATTCAACCGAAATAAGTCCATGCATGAGCTGCAAAGCTGATGTGAATAGACACCTCATCAAAGCTTAGTCTTTGGTGGGGTGTTTTTATTTTAATTTTGAATTTGGTAAAATAAGCTATGGAAGGAGAGGATACCATTGAATAAATATTTATTAGCTTTTATATGGTTACCATTAATCCTGTTTACAAGCGGTTGTACATCGTCAGCTCAAGAGCAACAAGAGTATGGAGTGTCCTCTATAAATGCCGAAATTCCTATTCCGAAGAATGCCAAAGAAATCGAAGTGACAACAACTTCAAGTAACCCCAATATAAAAATAGGTGTAAAGTACGAATTGGATAATATAGGGGGAGAACAAGGTCTTTATCGACCTGACCACTACTTTAATAAATTAAACGATGCTGGATGGATAGAGCTGGAGGACAAGCGGTTAGGACATGTGCAATTTTTTGAAAAAAAGGACACCGTCATCGCCATCGAAATACATCAGGATACCTTTGATATTCATGAAATGAATAAAGATGCTAAATTCTAAACAGTGGCTAGTTAGATGAAGCATTTGTTATTACTTAAACAGAAAGGTTGAGAGTGTGGTAAGATAGGTAAAGTGTATAAACTATACGAATTCTGAATGACTGACGGAGTGATATGATGGGTGCAAAAAGTAAAGGTGGCGGCACAGGCAGAGGTACGGGGAGTAAAGGCTGGACACGCTGGAACAAAACAGCAAAACCAGTTAAACCTGCTAAAAGTGATCCAACGACGGGTCCAGGTGCTAAAGGTGCAAGTGGAAGCAAGGGCAGTAACGTGAAAAAAAGCGGAAACACCAAATAGCTCCCTTAAACTGGGTTATTCCTGAAGGTTAACATCTGATTTTGATCGTTAAAATCAGGTGTTTTTTTATGACTAGAGGTAAGGTAAGTATATAGAATGAAAGTAGGATCAGCAGTGAGAATCGATAAATATATAAGCGAAACAGGCTTTTGTTCCAGAAGGGAAACCAAACGATTAATTGCAGCAGGTCGAATCGCTGTAAACGGTATTGTCTGTGAGGCGAACATTCTTATAGAGCCAGAGGATATCGTATGGATCGATGGGGAGCCGATAACAAGCAGTAAAGGGGAGCCAGTGTATCTCGCTTTGAATAAGCCGATAGGCATTACCTGTACAGCAGCCCCACATGTGGCTGGGAACATTATTGATTTTGTAGGGTATCCTTCACGGATCTTTGCGATTGGCAGATTAGACAAAAACTCGGAAGGACTCATTTTGTTAACCAACGATGGAGAGATTGTAAATAAAATGATGCGTTCCGAGAATGGGCATGAAAAAGAATATGTAGTTCATGTAGACAAACCGGTTACGTCAGAATTCTTACAAGAGATGTCTAGCGGCGTGAACATTCTTGGAGTCACAACGAAACCTTGTGAGGTCTATCGGATCACAGAATGTCAGTTTAGAATTATCCTAACTCAAGGTCTTAATCTGCAAATACGCAGAATGTGCAAGGAGTTAGGATATAGAGTACTAAAGCTGGAGCGCATAAGAATTATGAATATTACATTAGACGGCTTGGAGCTGGGACAATGGCGGCATTTAAGCAGTGAAGAGCTGTATGAGCTTATGTCCCGCTTAAACTGACTTTGTCAACAAAGCCTCTGGCAGTTGTGGTAATATCTTCAGCTCCGGCAATCGCTGAGATAACAGAAATCCCATCCGCACCAGCTGTTAATACTGGTGCAACATTTTGCAGCGTGATTCCCCCAATGCCAACCAATGGGATGGTAATGCCTTTATTTCTTAGTTCTTCAATCATCGCAGTGCCTTGAACAGCTTTGGCATCCTCCTTGGATGACGTAGGATAAATGGGACCCACGCCCAGATAGTCGGCTCCATCGGCAATCGCCTGCTGAGCTTCAGCGAAGGAGTGAGCGGATACACCAATGATTTTATTCTCTCCAAGTAGCTGGCGGATCGCCAATGCAGGTGTATCCTCCTGTCCTACATGAATTCCGTCCGCATCAAGTGCGATCGCTAAATCAATGTCGTCATTCACGATAAAGGGCACGCCATTGGTATGACAGATCTTTTGAAGTCGTCTGCCAAGATTAAGTCGTGCCTCATCGCTTAAGGACCCGGTACCCTTCTCACGGAATTGAAACATGGTTATGCCTCCAGCAACCGCTGCCTGCAGCACCTTAACAGGAGCTTTACGGCAATTTACGCTGCCCATAATGAAATAGACTTTTAATAGATCTCGCAGATGTTCACTGTTCATTCGTTGCATTGTTTATCCCTCGCAGTCTGTTCTGATAAGCAAAATGATTGGTTGGTCCATGCCCAGCCCCTATGCCCAGCTCGTCCTCAATCGCCGCTTGTATAAATGCTTTGGCAGTTTGAATGGCCTCAGCTACGGATTTGCCTTTGGCTAGCTCGGCGGTAACTGCTGCTGAATAGGTGCAGCCTGTACCATGCGTATGTCTGGTCTGAATCCGGCTACTCTCCAATAAGGTATATTCGTGACCATCATATAGAAGATCGGTTACGGCTGTGGTTGAAGTATCATGTCCCCCTTTTAGCACTACATATTTGGAGCCCATGCCATGAATGATTTTGGCTGCTTTTTTGCGTTCTTCTATGGTGGAGATCGTCATCTTTGTGATCATTTCGGCTTCGGGAATATTGGGTGTCGTCACCAATGCTAAGGGCAGCAGATGGCTGATTAAGGATTGAACCGCCACCTGCAGCAGCAGTGTGGACCCTCCTTTAGCGACCATCACAGGATCAATTACAAGATTAGACCAGCCGTAATACTTAATTTTATCTGCCACAATGCGGATGATGTCGCTGTTAAATAACATCCCGGTCTTTACGGCATCTGGTTGCAGGTCAAGTCCTATAGAATCAAGCTGCTGATTTATAGCTTCCAGAGTCACTGGATAAACCCCTTGGACACCCAGCGTATTCTGCGCTGTCACAGCTGTGAGGACGGACATGCCATAGACAGAAAGCTCTTGAAAGGTTTTTAGATCGGCCTGAATGCCAGCACCACCGCCGCTATCGGAGCCGGCAATGGTTAGAGCTTTGGATATAATCATCGAATTCACTCCTTTTGAGGGTCATTAACTGAGCTGTTTGATACTAGATCTTTCTAGGAAGACTTCTGGCGTGACCCATGTCAGTTGATTTAGAAACTCAACCTGAAAGCTTCCCGGTCCTCGACCAGTTGTTAGTTCAGCGGCGATTTCAGCGGCTACTCCATAGAAGGAGAGGGCTTCCACTGCGGCCTCCAACGAGGCACCTCCACTTACCGCGAGAAATGCACCCACAACAGCACTGAGCAAGCAGCCAGTTCCTGTAACCTTCGTGAGAATAGGGTGACCGTTGCTGGCAATATAAGTGTTTTTTCCATTCGTGATCACATCGTCTTTTCCAGTTATGATGACCACACAGCTTAACTTCCTCGCAGCAGCTTCAGCCAAAAGGACTACATCGCCTTCACCTTCGCCAGCATCCACCCCTTTAATGGACCAACTCTCCCCAATCACATTAGCGACTTCAGCCACATTCCCCCGCAGTGCGGTGATTTGCATCTCATTCACTAGCTTTTGAGTGACAGCGGTCCGATAAGAAGTTGCGCCTGCACCTACCGGGTCAAGCACTAGGGGAACCCCGTGTTTATTAGCGGATTTACCAGCGAGCAACATAGATTGAATGGCGTAGTCATTGAGTGTGCCTATATTTAGAACTACAGCAGACGACATAGCGGCGATGTCGATCACTTCTTCGTGGGCATCCGCCATAAAGGGAGAGGCACCCAGTGCCAACAGACCGTTGGCTGAGAAATTGGCTACTACAATATTAGTGATGTTGTGGATCAACGGGTTGGATTCCCGTACTTTGGCTAAGTAACTCATCATAATTCCTCCTCAAGCTTGTATGAATAACCAACTAAACGTTACAGATTGATAAAAGCTTCTTGTGCTTTAATATCTTCTGGTAGAAGATCGTTGGTGGATAACCACTGCTGAACCTTTTCCCAAGATGTCGGGTCTTGATAACCAAAAGTTTGATCGCCAGCATTCATCAGTGGCAGTAGAATCTCAAGACTTTTTTTCTCAATCTCCTTGTCGAGCGGTGAAGTTGCATCTTCATGTGCAATCAGTAAATCCAGGGCTTGTTCAGGATTCTGCTCCACAAATTCCTGTCCTTTTGTTATGGCATTTAGAAATTTTTTAAAGTAGGCTTCAGAATTTTGCAATCCTTGTTCGCTGGCCACCAGCACAAGCTCATAATAGTCAGGGACTCCGTAATCCGTTGGATTAAGCGAGGTGACCGGATGTCCCTCTTTTTCAAGGATCAGTTGTTCATGGTTGATGAACCCGCCCATTATTGCGTCCACTTGTCCTGTAGAGATCGCAGGGATAAGGTCAAAACCTACATCAATCAGCTTGGCGGATGAAGGATTGCCTCCATCACTCTGGATCATTGTCCGAATCATCGCTTCATAGAGCGGAATAGAGGAATAGCCGATTTGTTTTCCTGCGAGCTCTTTGGGACTATGAATACTGCCTGCCTGAGGAACCATCAGATGATTCAGTGGATGCCGCACGATAGCTGCAATCGAACGTACAGGAATTTTCTCGCCGCGTGCCATAAGCACCTGTGGCTGATAGCTGAGCGCTAGATCAATTTGATTTGCTGCTACAAGCTTTAGGGCGTCATTGCTGTCCGCAGGCATTTTGATCTCGACATCCAAACCTTCCTCTTGGAAAAAACCTTGCTGTTGCGCAGCGTATAGAAAGGAATGAACGGCATTGGGATACCAATCAAGCATAATCGTCAGCTTGTGTGACTGCTTATTTTCGGAATTGGAGGAACCGGTTTGGGAGTTGTTATTTAGCTTGTCTGCCTTCCCGCAGCTGCTTAAGAGCAAAAGTGTGCATACTAGAAATACAGAAATAAGTCCTCGTTGTGGTGATTTTAAATGATTCATTGGTTAGATCCTCTTTTCTTTAAAAATAATTGTTCGAGTAAAGCTATCGCCAGAAAAAGCACAACACCAAGCGCGGACAGCAGAAATACAGCCGCGAACATTTCATCGCTCTGCATATTTCCGGCCGTTCTGCGGCTGAAGTAACCGAGTCCTTTACTGCCGCCGAGCCATTCCCCGATAGTAGCTCCGATGACGCAGTATACAATGGATAGCTTTAAGCCAGAGAAAAAAGCAGGCAACGCCAGTGGAATTTGGGTTTTGACAAGCAGCTGCCAGCGGTTTGCACCAAATGTTAATAATAAGTCCTTGTAAGTCTGGCCACTTGTACGAAGTCCATCATATGTACTCACTACGACTGGAAAAAAAGCCGTTAAAAACACCACAGCCACTTTGCTCCACAGCGAATATCCGAACCACATAATAAAAATGGGGGATAGCGCAATTAATGGGACCGTCTGGCTAATGATAAGGAAGGGATAGATGGCCTTTTCTACGGGGCGAAACAGGAACATTCCAATGCCCAGCAATACACCACAAACCACAGAAAGGACAAAACCTACCAGTATCTCCTGCAACGTCGCTAATAAATGTTGTCCGAATAACAATTGCCTGTGCTCGATCAATGCGATGCCAATAGATGAAGGTGCAGGGAGAATAAAGGCTGGAATCAAGTGAAGGCGAACAGCTGACTCCCAGATTACAAGAATGAGCAGTACCAGAAGAAGGAAGGGAGCATAGTTGTCTAGATGTTTTTTAAAAGGTATAGGTTGCATGCAATCTTCGCTCCAACTCTGCCCGTAGTGCTATAAACCGGGGTTCATAGTTCATCTTATAATGTCTTGGTTTTGGTAGATCGACAATGATCTCCTGTAATTCGCTGTGCGCACCGCCAGATAATAAATAAATCCGGTCACTGAGCAATAGTGCTTCTTCCAGATCATGAGTGATGAGCATAATCGTCTGATTCAGTTCACCCCATAACTCCACAGCCAACGGTGTATCTCACGTTTGGTCATGGCATCGAGAGCGCCAAAGGGCTCATCCAGCAGCATAAGACCACTTCCGCCTCCAGCCACTAAGGTGCGCAGAAATGCTACTCGCTGTTTCATACCTCCCGAAAGTTCATGGGGATAAGCCTTCTCTACATCTGTTAAGCCGAAGCGGGCCAACATTTCCCGAATCTGAGTGATCGTTTTCTGTTTACTAAATCTGGGCTTGATCTCCCAGGGCAAAAGGCAGTTGTCGAGCACTGTTCTCCAAGGCAGCAATAAATCCTGCTGAGGCATATAAGCGATCTGACCTAAACGACTAGCGGTTGAGGGGAGCGTAGGGAGTTTTATTTTTCCATGAGTAGGTTCGAGTAAACCGGCAACCGTTTTGAAAAATGTGCTTTTCCCGCATCCGCTAGCACCTACTACGGAGACGAATTCCCCTTGCCTGATATCCATGGATAGATTTGCGAATACAGGGGGTTGTTCAGTTTCCGGAAAAGAGTAGGTTAGGCCTTGCATAGATAAAATGGTCGTGATGATCTAACCTCCTAATATTTTTGTGGAGCGTCTAAACAAATAAAGACCCATCCATTTCCAGAGGAAATGAATGGGTCAAAAAGTTCATTCTGCATAATAACACTTAACATGCTTGATGAAAATTCTGCTCCACTTCCCTCCGCTGGTATGATCCAGATCAGGTTCCAAGGGTCCGGAGCTTGAAGCTCCGTCTCAGTCGGCCGACTCCCCTAGTGAAATAACAGGTCCATATTAATTTGTTTATAAATATACCATATCTTTCTGAGAAGTAAAGAGAGAAAGAAGTGAAGGATTAATCCAAGATTGGGTAAGATATAAGTAGAAATCTAGTTAATATTACAATTCCGATGTATATTATCGGAAAAAAGTATTGACGATCATGTGATGGCAGTGTACTATTCAATTTACCGGAAAAAAACTGGATAGAGAGAGGGGATTTAATAATGAAAAAATGGAGTCTAACTATTATATTGGCGTTAACCGTGGTTCTTGTAGCGGCTTGCGGCAATAATTCGAATACCAATACGGCTGCTGAACCAACAGCTGGAACGAATGGTGGAGCAGCATCTTCAGCGCAAAACAGTTTGGAGGCTGTGAAGGCCAGCGGCAAATTGCGGATAGGTACAGAAGGGACTTATGCACCTTTTACTTATCATGACACTGCGGGGAAATTGACGGGTTTTGACGTGGAAATTGCCGAAGAAGTAGCCAAACGTTTAGGTGTTGAAGCTGAATTTTTTGAAACTCAGTGGGATGGTATTTTTGCTGGGATGGATGCGAAACGGTTTGATGTCATTTTTAATGAAGTTTCCATTAACGAAGATCGCAAAGTGAAATATGATTTCTCTGAACCCTATATTGTATCCAAGGCAGTATTGATCGTGAGCGAAAACAATGAGGATATTAAGACCTTTGCTGATCTAAAGGGTAAAAAAGCCGGACAATCCCTGACCAGTAACTTATCCGACATCGCTCGTGAGAACGGTGCTGAAATCGTAGCTACGGACGGTTTCAATCAAGCGATGGATCTGCTGACTTCGGGACGTATTGATGCAACTGTGAATGATGGCTTGTCTTATCTGGATCTGAAAAAACAAAAACCAGATGCAAAAATTAAAGTGGTTGATGAGATTCCTGAAGGCTCACAAAGTGCTGCGGTATTCCTGAAAGGCAATGATGAGCTGGTGAATGCGGTCAGTGATGCGATTAAAGAGATGAAAAGTGATGGAACGTACTTGAAAATTTCCGAGAAATACTTTGGAGCTGACGTTTCGAAATAATACAAGGCTAGCAAGGCTAATTAAGCCTAGAAGCTAAAAAGGATGTCTGAATAATGGATGACCGCAAAATACAAATTTTCTTAGATACACTGCTACCCCTGCTTAAAGCCGGGGTGGCTTTTACCATTCCGTTGGCGCTACTTTCCTTTGTGCTTGGATTGATTTTGGCGATCCTAACCGCGTTGGCACGTCTTTCACCGTGGGTAATTCCGAAGCTAATCGCCCGTTTTTATGTATGGGTCATTCGGGGAACCCCGTTGTTAGTGCAGCTATTTATTATATTTTATGGTTTGCCGGCTGTTGGTATTGTACTCGACCCTTTCATTGCCGCCACCATTGGATTTACCCTTAGCGTAGGGGCTTATTCATCGGAAATCGTACGCGCTGCTATCCTGTCGATACATAAAGGCCAGTGGGAAGCTGCCTTCTCAGTCGGGATGACTCGCGGGCAGGCTCTGCGCCGCGTAATTCTGCCACAAGCTGCACGCGTTTCTGTACCGCCGTTATCCAATTCTTTTATTAGCTTGGTCAAAGATACATCGCTTGCAGCGATCATCACCTATACGGAGATGTTTAGAACTGCTCAGCAGGTAGCCTCTACCACTTATGAGCCTCTGCTGGTATACTCCGAAGCAGGATTGTTTTATTTAGTGTTCTGTTCTGTGCTGTCGGCGCTGCAAAATTACTTGGAGAAACGACTCGATCGTTACTCTGCGACCTAAAGGAGAGATACTTGTGATTGAAATCATTAATTTGCATAAATCCTTCGGCGCACTCCAAGTGTTAAAGGGTATTGATCTGAAAATGGAGCATGGAAAGGTACTTGTCATTATTGGGCCATCCGGCTCCGGAAAAACTACACTGCTGCGCTGTTTTAATCTGTTGGAAATCCCGGATCAAGGCAGCCTGTCACTCGGGGATATCACCATCAATTTTACAGATCATAAGAAAATTCCTCAGAATTCCGTATTGGCTCTTCGGCAGAAAACAGGGATGGTCTTTCAATCGTATAATTTATTTCCGCATATGACTGCGCTAGGCAATGTGATGGAGGGACAGGTAACTGTCTTGAAACGAACCAAGGAAGAAGCGCGTAAGCGGGGCCTTCAACTGCTGGCTAAGGTGGGTTTGGCTGATAAAGCTGATAACTATCCACATCAGCTGTCAGGTGGACAGCAGCAGAGAGTGGCCATCGCCCGGGCTATGGCAGTAGATCCAGAAGTGCTGTTGTTTGATGAGCCCACTTCGGCGCTCGACCCCGAGCTGGTAGGGGAAGTGCTTAAGGTCATCAAACAATTAGCAGCAGAAGGTATGACTATGGTGATTGTGACCCACGAGATGAAATTTGCCGCCGATGTAGCGGACCGGATCATTTTGATGGATGGCGGTCATATCTTAGAGCAAGGAACGCCGCAAGAAGTGCTGGAGCATCCGAAGAATCCCCGTGCTCTGCAATTTCTGAATAGACTGAATGGTGAAGAAGAGTAGAAAGACAATATATATGAAAAAGCAGCTCGGGAATCATCCGGAGCTGCTTTTTCGTGTGTAGATTATTCAAATGAGAAGAGTAACTGAAATTTGGCTTATACTCCAGTTTTCAGGAACTCCAAAGCGTTGTAGAGCATAATCGCAGCTTCGGCACGGGTGAGTTCGCTTTTTGGATTAAACTTTCCGTTAGCGTCTAGAGTATTGATCTTGTATTTCAGGGAGCGCTGAATACTGCCTTGATATGCAGGGGTCAGTGACGCTTCATCAGCGATATCTACTGGAACGATATTGATCATCGGCAGATTACCTACGCCTTCGATCGCTTGCACTAGATAGTTAGTGAATTGCTCTTTGGTCATAATTAGGCTAGGATCAATGTCTTTTGGTAGCTTAACTTGATTGTAATAAGCATTGATAAAGGCTTCAGCGTACCAGGCTTTGTCTTTTACTTTTGTGAACAAGCCGCTGGCAACAGGAGCTTTGTTAAAGTCAATGGCTGCGAGGCTGAGCTGGAGACCGCCGGAGATAAACTGAATCCCTTGGGCTGTAGTTACCTTAGAGCCAGGGAGAAATTGAGATTCGCTGACACCTTTAATTAACCCTTGATTTTTTAAAGAAATGATTTTTTCTTTGCCGTTTATGTTATCAATATCCTTAAAGGTGTTCCCAGCTGCAAACATCTGACCACCCAAAGAAAAGGAGAAAATGGCTACGGTTGTGATCGCTGCTAGTGTGCTCTTTTTCATGTTCATGTCTTTTCACCTCGTTGTATGGATAGGCTCCTTAGCCTTTGTCACTCCTTTAACGTTGTAAATTATGGAAAGGTTGCGGTCTAATCTGTATTATTTCACGAAAAAGTAGATTTTAATAGAAATATAGGCCAGATTGGGGTGTAGTACTTTGGATAAGTGGCATGAAATGATATAATGATGTCAGGCTCTTTTCATTCGTGGTTAATTTTGTTATGATTATATCGTAACGATTACTATTTATGGTTTGTCTTAACTGCATAAATAGGAGCGTCTCAGAGGGTACGGATGTTAAATCGTTCCGGGAAGGTAGGAGACCAAATGGATCAAATATCAAATATCAGTCAATTGTTTGCGGCGCAAAAATATAAATTAACGCCTCAGCGTGAAGCTATAGTGAACGTTCTGCTCGACAATGAGAAGGATCATTTAAGCGTAGAAGAAGTATATATGCTTGTTAAGAACAGCTATCCACATCTGGGCCTGGCAACGGTATACCGTACACTTGAGCTTTTATGTGAGCTACACATTGTAGAGAAGATGAACTTCGGAGACGGAGTTGCCCGTTACGATTTGCGCGGGAACGATCATTCGCATATGCATCATCATTTGATATGCAGCGTATGCGGTCGGTTGGAGGAAATTAAGGACGACTGGCTTGTGGAGCTGGAGAGAAGAGTGGAACGTGAATATGGCTTTAACGTCACGGATCACCGCCTTGATTTCAAGGGTACTTATGGAACATGTAAACGTACTGGCTGCAAAAAAGCAAAAGCAGAAGCAGATAAAGCAGTCTCGTAAGATTGCTTTGTAACCTAAAGACACAGGCTTTCTCTAAGCCTGTGTCTTTTTTGATTACTGCGTTCTAGGAAGTCTAGCTTCGAGTAGGTACAAAGGATTTGATCCACGTTCCGAAACTGCCAGGGTTACGGCTCTGAACGAGAATTACACCTTCTCCACGGAAGCGGCAGACAAGTGCTTCACCACTGGTTATGCTGTTAAGCCAGCCAGAGGCTGCCTTTTCCACCTTGTAGTCCATATAGTCTGGCCATGCTACGAGGTGTCCGTTATCGATAATCATTTCTTCACCAGGTCCTAAATTTATTGCATGGATAGCACCGAAGGAAGACAGGAACACCGTTCCTCTGCCACTGATTTCTACAATGAAGAAGCCTTCACCGGAGAAGAGCCCTCTGGTTAAATTCTGCATTTTGGTATTTACTTGAATGCCTTCAGTTCCGGCGAGAAATCCGTCTTTTTGAACTAACAGTTTATACGATCCGTCTAATTCTATCGCCTGAATATCGCCGAGTGAGCCAGGCGACAGCAATACCTCACTTTGACCACGGGTCGCTCTAAGTTCTTGAAAGAAGAATTTCTCACCGCTCAGCATTCTCCCGAGACCGCGCATTAAACCACCATCCACGGTTCCTTTTAATTCTACGTTAGGTGACATCGCGACCATTGCGCCCATTTCAGCCTTTACGCTTTCACCGGGATTTAGTTGGACCTTTAACATAGCAAAAGCACCTTCATACAAAACCTGGTAATTCATCCTTTAAACCTCCGCATCTATTTAGATAAGATAGAATACTAGCTTTGCTCTAAGTGTAACGGAATTCTTGCTTCGCTCATAGTCTGGAATATGTTAAAATGAAGTTGTCTTATAGATGTAAGATCAATAATCATTCACCCATGAATAGGAGAGTGGTGTCACATGGCACGAACCAAGACACAAAAAGCCTTGCGTAAGGCAGAACGCTCCGGAGCCTGGTGCGCAGCACAGAGTCGTAGATTGAATAGTGATTATGGAGCCATTTCACAGCATGTACGATTAACACCAAGCAAGCAGGAACAATTGAATAAGAATAGATATAAGGGGCAGATCTTCCAAGATGATGCTCCTTTTTTATTGGCTATTTGATAAGAGAACATCGCTCAGCGTATAGTAATTGAAGAAATAATATATAGGAGATGTATCCCTGATGAAACAAAATAAATATGACGATTCGAATTTCTTCTCCGCCTACCAGCAAATGCCCCGTTCTATTGGAGGGCTTGCAGCAGCAGGAGAATGGCATGTATTAAAGGCGCTTCTTCCAGACTTACATAATAAAAGTGTGCTTGATCTGGGCTGCGGCTTTGGCTGGCATTGCCTATATGCCCGTGAGCAGCAGGCGAGTTCAGTTATAGGTGTGGATATCTCTGAAAAAATGCTGCAACAGGCGCGTGAAAAAACGAACGATCCTGCTATAACTTATATCCAGCTGCCGATTGAGGACATTGATTTTGCGAGCGAGCAATTTGATGTGGTTCTCAGTTCATTGGCTTTCCACTATATTGAATCTTTTGCAGCCATCTGCCGAAAGGTGCATTCGTTTCTTAAGCCTGGCGGGAGTTTTATTTTTTCAGTGGAGCATCCAATCTTTACTTCACGTGAAGAGCAAGACTGGTATGCCGATGAGCAAGGAAACCGCCTGCATTGGCCCGTAGATCATTATCAATCAGAAGGACTTCGTGAAACTAAATTCTTAACAGAAAATGTGATTAAATACCATCGCACGATTTCCACCTATTTCAATGACCTGATTGAAGCTGGCTTTACTATTAAAGCGGTTAAAGAACCAAAGCCTTCAGCAGAAATGAGTAATGATCCATGGATGAAGGATGAGGAGCGTAGACCGATGTTCCTGATCATTTCGGCTGTAAAAGAATAATCTCATGCTCACGAGTTATGTTCGAATATAGAAGCAGGGGTTGTCCTAAAAGTAGCTTTTTCTACTAAGGGACAACCCTTTTGCAATGAAACGGGTTTACTTCATTTACACCTGTTCTCTGCTGTGCACACGATATTCTCTTGGTGACATCCCGAAACGACTTCGGAAGACCCGGTGAAAATAGGTGTAGTTCGCAAAACCACAAGTTTCTGCTACTTGCTCCAGCGGCATGGGACTGAAGGTTATCCGTTCTCTGGCCATTTCCAGTCGGACATCGTTTACATATTTAATAATACTGGTCCCAAAGGCTTCCTTAAATAAATGAACGGCCCGCGAGACGGATATACCCACAAAACCTGCTACATCTTCCAATAGAAAGGGTAGGGTTGCGTGCTCCTCAACATATTGCTTCATTCGGTATGCCAGATAACCTTTTGGAGTAATTGCTGGCTGGTCTGTAATTAGCCGGTCGATTTCCATACATAGAATTTGCAGATAGCAGGCAGATATTTCTGGAGAGAAGTCGGAAAGTCGACGGTGCTCCAGAATCAATTGGCGAAACAAGCCAAGAAAATTCTCACTAAGCGGCACACTTAGACGAGTGGGTCTTTGTGAACGTTGCCACCATTCATCAATCCATGTTCCTCCGCAAAAGATATGATAATCTCCGCTTTCAATTCGTGGCTTGCCTACAGGGTACTCTTCTTTATCTATGATCAAATAGTAAGGATCATTTGGAGCGAATAACATAATATCCCCGCTTTCCACAGGTGACATTACACCATCGATCAATGCACGGCTTCTTCCTTCTGTTTGCAGACGTATAAGAAAGTTCTGGTTCCCTTGACTTTGAGACATATGAAAAGGCTTGCGATGAAAAGAAAATCCGGCTGATAATACGTGACAGGTAGCAGAATGAGTCATAGGTCCTCCTGAGTGTATTGAAATGATAAGCAGATTGTTCATGTTTTAATCATATTATTCATTTTAATATATACGCTTTCATATTACTATGTAGCTAAGCAATAAAGAAAGAAATCGACCATCAACGCTAGAAACAGTCGGTATTAGCTGTGCTTACAAGAATGACAGTTTAAGGAAACTGATGTGAATCAGATTAGTCAATTCTGTTACAGCATTATTGTTCAAGTGATTGTCACTACAGAAAGCCAACTTTAAATCCAATTGGAGTGATTCGAAAATGCTGAAGATAGGCCTGCAATTGTATACGCTCAGAGAAGAACTGGAACAGGATTTTGAAGGGACACTGCGTAAAGTAGCAGCCCTTGGTTATAAAGGTGTAGAGTTTTTCCATTACTTCGGCCGTAGCGCAGCAGAAGTCAAACAATTGCTTGATGAACTTGGACTAGTAGCGCTGGGCGCACACCGTCCCTATGACGCGTTGTTGAATGATACAGAGGCAGAGATCGCGTACAACCTGGAGATTGGAAATCATAATCTAATTGTGCCGTATCTGTCAGAAGAACAACGTAACTATGAAGAAGTTGCTGCGAATCTGAAGATTATTGGAGAAAAGTGCAAGGCGCGTGGAGCGGTTCTTTTGTACCATAATCATGACTTTGAGTTAACTGATCGATATGGTGACCGTACAGCGTTTGACGGTTTGTTTGAAGAGGTGCCGGCTGATTTGCTGCAAGTTGAAATGGATACATGCTGGGTACATCACGCAGGTTATGATGCCGTAGAATATATCAATAAATACGCTGGCCGGTTGCCAATCATCCATCTTAAAGATTTGAAGAAACATGAGGATGGTTCACCGGAAACGGTTGTTCTAGGCGAAGGAGAAGTAAACCTTACAGCAATTCTTGATGCGGCTGTACAGGCAAAGGTAGAGTGGGCGGTAGTGGAGCAGGATTATTGCAGCCGTTCACCATTAGGAAGTGTAGAAGATAGTTTGAAATGGGTAAAAGCATACGCTAATCAAGGGGGAAATGTTCATGTCTAAAAAGTTGAGAATTGCTATTGTCGGTTGCGGTGGAATTGCTAACGGAAAACATATGCCAAGTTTGTCACGTCAAGCAGATGCTGAAATGGTAGCCTTTTGTGATATCGTCGAAGAACGTGCACAGGAAGCAGCAAAAACCTATGGTGCTGAAGGCGCGGCTGTATATACAGATTATCAAGAGCTTTTGAAAGCCGGAGGATTCGATATCGTGCATGTATGTACACCGAATGACAGTCACTCCGTGATCACAATCGCAGCATTGGAAGCTGGCAATCATGTAATGTGTGAGAAGCCAATGGCGAAGACTACAGCTCAAGCACAGGAAATGTTAGAGGCTGCCAAACGTACAGGCATGAAATTGTCTGTAGCTTATCAGAACCGTTATCGTGCGGATAGTGAATATCTTAAAGACGTTTGTGAAAACGGTGAGCTTGGTGAGATCTATTATGCAAAAGCGATTGCCGTTCGTCGTCGTGCGGTTCCTACATGGGGCGTATTCCTGGATGAAGAAAAGCAAGGCGGCGGTCCACTGATCGATATCGGTACGCATGCGCTTGATCTAACATTATGGATGATGGACAATTATAAACCGCGTAGTGTTATGGGCTCGACTTTCCATAAGCTTGGTAACCGTAAAAACGGCGGGAATGCCTTTGGTCCATGGGACCCTGAACAATTTAAAGTAGAAGATTCAGCATTTGGATTTATTACCATGGAAAATGGTGCTACAATTGTACTGGAATCAAGCTGGGCTCTTAATGTATCTGAATTTGGAGAAGCGAAGACGCTCCTAGCAGGTACAGAGGGTGGTGCAGATATGAAGGACGGGTTACGCTTAAATGGTGACCGTGGTGGCCGTCTATACGAGACTAAAATTGACTTGTCCGCAGGGGGAGTAGCTTTCTTTAACGGAGGACAAGAGAGTGAATCCGATCGTGAAGCTCGCTTGTGGCTTGAAGCAGTTCGGGAAGATAAAGAACCAGTAGTTAAACCTGAACAAGCCCTTGTCGTTACCCAAATTTTGGAGGCTATTTACGAATCTTCCCGTACAGGTCGTGCTGTGTATTTTGACGGAACATCAGATAACTAAACGAGAAGCAGGTGTGAAGTTCATGAGTTCAAACAGACATTCTGTAGTCATTGTTGGTTTTGGAGGAATGGGAAGTTATCACGCAGGATTGATAAAAGAGACCTCTACCTTAATCGTAGTTGGAACGTACGATGTGCTTGAAGCACGTCGTACCAATTCCAACGACGCTGGCTACAAGGCGTACCAAAGTTATGAAGAAGTATTGGCAGATTCTTCGGTCGAAATTATTCTAATTGCCACACCGAACGATGTGCACAAAGAAATTGCGATTCGTGCATTACAAGCTGGCAAACATGTCATTTGTGAGAAGCCAGTTGCTCTATCTAAGGTTGAATTTCAAGAAATACTGGCGGCGGCTGATCAAGCTGGACGTGTGTTTATGGTGCATCAGAACAGACGTTGGGATGAAGATTTTTTAACCATCAAAAAAATGTACGACGAGGAGACGATTGGGTCCCTATTCCAGATCGAATCCCGTGTGCACGGAGCGAACGGAATTCCTGGTGACTGGCGTCATGTTAAGGCACAAGGCGGAGGGATGCTACTGGATTGGGGCGTTCACTTATTGGACCAGCTATTATTCATGATTGATAGCAAAATCACCAGTGTGAGCAGTAGTCTAAGCTTTATTTTAGGAAACGATGTCGATGACGGTTTTGAAGCTATTCTGCAATTTGAGAATGGAATTAAAGCGATCGTAGAGGTTGGGACGACTAACTTTATTACTTTGCCAAGATGGTATGTGAAGGGTATCGAAGGCACTGGAATTATTGAAGACTGGTCTTTAACTGGAAGATTGGTGACCAGAAATAACGCAGGTGAAAAAATCGAACCGAAGCCGATTCGTGCAGGTGTAGGACTAACTAAAACTATGGCACCTCCATCGGAGGGGGCGACGATCACTGAGGAATTACCTCAGCCGTCGGAGTTAAGCTCTAGCTTTTATGATAATTTCGCTGCTGTCATTGAGGGTACTGCAGAACCTATCGTTAAGAACGCTGAGGTTATGCGGGTACAGAATTTGATTGAAGTTATTTTTGAAGCTGCTGAGAGTAATCAAGTGGTGAAGAATTTTGATATCTACGATAAATAATAAGTAAACTATTTCCAAGAGGAGGTGGCCTACAATGAAACTTGGAGTATTTATGGTCTTGTTTGGAGGTCGTAAGCTGGAGGATGCTCTTGATTACGTAGTATCCAAAGGGCTAAAGGCGGTAGAAATCGGTACGGGAGGCAATCCTGGCAACAGCCACTGCGACCCTAAAATGCTGCTGGAGAATGAAACAGCCTTACAAGAATTCAAACATGCCGTGGAATCTCGCGGACTTACAATCAGTGCTTTGAGCTGCCACGGTAACCCATTGCACCCGCAAAAAGAACTTGCTCAAAAGGATCATGAGGATTTCGTAAACTCGGTCAAATTGGCGCAGAAGCTAGGGGTTCCGGTTGTGAATACCTTCTCTGGATGTCCTGGAGATCATGAGGGTGCTAAATATCCGAACTGGCCTGTAGCTCCATGGCCCAATGATTATCAAGAAATTCTGGACTGGCAATGGGAGAACAAGGTTATTCCTTATTGGAAAGAATGGGGTGCCTTTGCCGCTCAGCATGATGTAAAGGTAGGTCTTGAGCTGCATGGAGGATTCTCAGTACACACACCAGGTACTCTGCTGCGGCTGAGAGAAGCAGCAGGTGAAGTGATCGGTGCGAACCTTGATCCGAGTCACATGTGGTGGCAAGGAATTGATCCTGTGCAAGCGATTCATATTTTGGGACGCCAAGGTGCAATCCATCACTTCCATGCGAAGGATACCGTTATTGATCCTGTGAATGTCAATATGCACGGATTAACTGATATGCAGTCGTATACCAAGATGCTTGACCGTGCTTGGCAGTTCCGTTCTGTCGGTTTTGGACATGATCTTAAGACTTGGGCTGACATTATTAGTGCACTTCGTTTGGTTGGGTATGACTATGTGGTTAGTATTGAGCATGAAGATGGGCTGATGTCTATTGAAGAAGGTTTCTCCAAAGCTGTAAGTAACCTTCAACAAGTATTGATTGAGGAGCCACTGACAGAAATGTGGTGGGTTTAAACGAAATGGAGAGCTTCACGAAAGTTAAATTAAATGATGAACAGCTGGATATTTTGGTGAAAGCGGTTTTCGGTTCAGAAACTGCGGTTAACCTTAGTTCAGAACTTACGGGAGGCTTTTTTAATACAGCCTATGATTTGGAACTCAGCACTGGGAAATCTGTCATTCTAAAGGTTGCCCCTGCTGTAGAGACAGATACGTTAAGTTACGAGAAGAACATTATGCGAACTGAAGTGGAAGCTCTCCGTATGGTTGCAGATAAGGGTGTTGTGCCCGTGCCTGCCGTCTACCATTATGATGAAAGTCTGCTGCTTATTCCTATTCCGTATTTCTTTATGGAGAAGGTGGAGGGCCAGCCCTACAGTGATGTAAAGGAGAGTCTTTCACTTCCGGAGAGAGACGCTATCGAAACTGAGCTGGGGCGTTACAATCGCATAATCAATGAGATACGCGGAGAACGTTTTGGCATTTTTGGAAGGGATTCAGAGGAGCCAAGAGCCTCGTGGAGAGAGACCTTTTCATGCCTGATGGAAAGTGTACTTGCTGATGCCAAGAGGCTGAATGCACAGCTCCCTGCGTCCAGTGAAGAGATAATGCAGGAGGTTTCCAAGTATCTCCCTGCATTAGATGCCGTAACCGAGCCACGACTGGTGCATTGGGATTTATGGAATGGGAATGTATTTGTGAAGGATGGAGTCATCGTATCACTGATTGACTGGGAGAGAGCCCTGTGGGGCGATGTGCTGATGGAGTATTATTTTAGGCATTTTGAGAATTCTGCCGGTTTCTATAAGGGGTACGGAACAACCTACGACAGTCCGAACGAGATTCAGCGGAAGAAGATTTATGATCTTTATCTTGATCTTATTCTTACTATCGAATGTTATTCACGCAAATATGCAGACGAAGGTTATGTCCGTTGGACGCATGATAACTTGACTGAGGGTTGGAACCGTTTTAAAAGCAGCAGTGAATGAAGGTTATAGGTGTGAAAAATGACGTGCGAAAGCACGTCATTTTCCTGTATCTAATTAGATTGGAGGATTACCATGCAGCCGTTAAAAATACCGAGAGAACATAAGCTTCAGATTACAGCTAGTATTCAAGAATATTTTGATACAGAGCTGTCCAGTGAAATTGGGCAATTAGCCAGCGAGAACCTTCTCGATTTTATGCTCAAAGAACTTTCGCCTTATATTTACAATCAAGCGTTGGCAGATGCACGAAAAATGATTGAGCAAAAGATGATTTCTCTGGAAGAGGAAATATATGCTCTCGAACAACCCTTATCCTCAGGCAGAAGATAATCCAAAACACGATTAATTTTAGCGCAGATTTATAACAGTTACGTCTGGATCAGTATCAGCTTCGTAATCTACACCTTCAGTCTCGAATCCAAATAGCTGGAAGAATTCCTGTTTATAGCTATGCAGATCCGTTAGGTCGTAGATATTGTCTGAAGTAAGCTGGTCCCAGATTTCTATAACTTCTTGCTGGACTGCCGGAGACAATTCCCAATCATCTATACGGATACGCCCTTCTTCATCCACAGGAGTTCCTTTCGCTGCGTAGAGATGTTCAGCAAACAACCGATAGGTTTGCTCAATACAACCTTCATGAAGACCGTGCTCTTTCATGACTTTGTAAAGGGCGGAAATATAGAGGGGCACGACAGGAATCGCCGAGCTGGACTGTGTGACAAGACCTTTTGTGACCGCTACATAAGCTCTACCGTGAGTAACAGCTAACGCTTCGTTAAGTGTTCTTGCCGTAGCTTCGAGATGGTCTTTAGCAAGTCCAATCGTTCCCTGGCGATATACGGCTTGAGTAAGCTCTGATCCGATATACGAATAAGCAATAGTGGTTGCGTGATCAGCTAATACTCCGGCTTGCTGGAGTGCTTCTATCCATAGCTGCCAATCATCACCGCCCATCACCCGTTCGGTATCATGAACTTCCTTATCGGTCGCAGGTTCGATGGAGATTTGAGTGACTTCACCCGTATGAAAATTTACAGTTTTGTTGGTAAAGATGTCGCCAATAGGTTTGAGAACAGAGTTATATACTTCGCCTGTCTCCGGGTCTGTACGGCGCCCAGAAGCAACACTGTAGATGACCAAATCGACTTGTCCTAATTCGCTGCGGATCAGCTGAATCGTTCTTTCTTTGGTCTCTTTGGAGTAAGCATCTCCGGTAACGCTGTAGGATTGCAGGCCTGCAGACTCCGCAAGTTGTTCGAAGGCGGCGGAATTGTACCACCCAGCAGAGGCTGTACGGGCTCCATTGCTGCTGCTCGGCCGATATACGCCTACTGTGCTGGCTCCAGCCCCAAATGCGGCTGTAACCCGTGAGGCGAGGCCGTAGCCTGTGGATGCGCCAATGACAAGCACCTTCCGGGGTCCTTTGATCGCGGGTTGTGCCTTAATATACTCAATTTGCCGCTCGACTTGACGAGCGCATCCTTGCGGATGTGCGGTTGTACATATAAAGCCACGTGTTCTAGGTTTTATGATCATAATAATAGTTTCCTCTCTTTCATGAAAAGCAGCTAATGATACGTGTTATTTCTAATTTTAACAATTTTCATTCCAATGGAGAAGGATTGTTTATCTTTCTTGGATCAAATACAATGAATCCCGGGCTTTTATGAGGTTGGATTTTTGCATTTTTACTTAACTCTGTATGGTGGTGAAGTCTTGGAAAGTCAGACTAAAACAAAATTGACGGTTGAGCAGCAGGACATCCTGGTGGGTGCTGCTTTTGGAAGCCATGTGAAAATCATTCAAAGTACGGAATTGACGGGAGGTTATTTCAACGCAGCTTATGACCTCCTATTGTCAGATGGCAGAGCTACGATCCTTAAAATATCGCCATCCGATGAGACAGACACGCTAAGTTACGAGCACGATATCATGGCTACAGAGGTTGCGGCAATGCAGCTAATGAAGTCTAAAGGAACGGTACCTGTGCCTGAGGTATACGCTTATGATAACAGCAGAAATTTAATATCTAGTGACTTTTTTTTCATGGAGAAAATAATCGGCCAGCCCTATAATGAAATTAAGGAAGAGCTTAGTCCGCAGCAAAGAAGTTGTATTGAGGAAGAATTAGGTCGTTATAGCCGGATTATCAATGAGATTCAAGGGGATCATTTCGGATTATTTAATGTATCCTCGAAGATAAAGGGGACTTCTTGGCGGGAAACCTTTCAAAATTTGATTGGCAACCTCCTTGATGATGCTCGGCGCTTAGAGGCAAAGATGCCCATTCCTATAGAAAAGATTGAGGCGGAGATCAACAGCCGTATACATGTGATGGATGTGGTCACTGAGCCACGTTTAGTTCACTGGGATCTATGGGATGGGAATGTGTTTGTGCGAGAGGGAAGCATTGTTGCCTTAATCGATTGGGAACGGGCGTTATGGGGCGATCACCTTATGGAATATTATTTTCGCTATATTGAGGATTCTGAGCATTTCTGTAGAGGTTATGGGGACAGCTTTGATAGCCCTAATGAATGTGCACGCAAAAAGCTCTACGACTTATATATCGATTTAATTTATTTCATTGAGTGTTATTCGCGTAAATACGATAGCCAAGGCCATTTCCAGTGGGCACAGGATAATCTGCTGGAAGGTTGGGAACGTTTCATAGGTTAGGACATTTTCAGCAAGATTACAACATAAGAAGGTAAGGAGGCTGAGCAGGAGAAGGGAGAGGATTCTCATGTTTGAGTGGCTAAGTGTACATATAGATATCGTAAGTTTGCTGTGGCTGTTGCCGATCCTATTTATGTTTCATGATTTTGAAGAAATATTAACGATTGAAGCATGGGGGGCAAAGTATAGAACCAGGTTAGAGGACGCAATTCCTTCGTTTATGCGCAAGACGTATCATTCGATGTTACAAATGACTACACGTAATTTTGCAATGGACGTATTATTCGTGTATATTTTTATAGTGACGGTAACTTGTATTGCAGTATTCTTTTCTAATTACTTATTGTACTTGGCAGTGCTTGCGGTATTTTTCTTACATGTATTTACTCATCTAGGACAGACGATATATTTAAAGATATATACACCAGGGGTAGTTACAGCAGTACCTGTAGTTCTTCCCTATTCTCTTTATGCGTATTATCGACTATTGAATGACAACTTGGTATCCCTTGGAGATATCGGATGGTCTCTGCTGTTAGTTCTTTTGCTGCTTCCGCCAATATTGTGGTTGTTAGTGAAGAATAGAACTCGCATTAAACAGAACTAGTACATAAGGCTGCTGCTGGCCATATCTTTTTCAGAAAAATCTTGACTAGAACCCTTAGAACTAGATAAAATAATACTTATTGCTTACAACTTGGTGAGAATCATTATCATAATTGACGAGGAAATGAGAGGGTGACAAGATGGAGCGCCTTTTAGAGGTAAAAGATCTAGCGATATCATTCAAAACACACGGTGGAGAAGTACAAGCGATCCGTGGTGTTAGCTTCCATGTAGATAAAGGTGAAACTCTAGCGATAGTTGGGGAATCCGGTTCCGGTAAAAGTGTAACTTCACAAGCGGTAATGAAGCTAGTCCCAACGCCGCCAGGAGAATATAAACGTGGACAAATTTTATTTGATGGACAAGATTTGATCGGTAAGACTGAGAAGCAAATGCAGAAGATTCGTGGTAAAGAGATCGGTATGATTTTTCAGGATCCGATGACTTCCTTGAACCCGATGATGAAGGTCGGCAGACAAATTACTGAAGTACTGCACAAACATGAGAAAATCTCCAAAGAAGCTGCCAATAAACGTGGGGTTGAACTGCTTACGCTAGTAGGTATTCCTTCACCAGAGCGCCGCTTCAATCAATATCCGCATGAGTTCAGTGGCGGTATGCGTCAACGTGTCGTTATCGCAATGGCACTTGCAGCAAACCCTAAGCTTCTGATTGCGGATGAGCCAACTACAGCGCTCGACGTTACCATTCAGGCACAGATTCTTGACCTGATGAAGGAATTGCAGAAGAAGATTGATACGGCGATTATTTTTATCACCCATGATCTTGGTGTTGTAGCAAGAATGGCGGATCGTGTAGCGGTAATGTATGCCGGACAAATTGTTGAAATGGGAACTGCAGAAGAGATCTTCTACGATCCAAGACATCCTTACACTTGGGGATTGCTTGCATCCATGCCAAGTTTAGAGAGCAAAGGTTCTTTGCTTACCGCTATTCCTGGTACCCCTCCAGATTTGATCAAACCGCCTAAGGGTGATGCCTTCGCACTTCGCAGCACCTATGCTATGCAAATCGATATGGAGAAAGAGCCTCCAATGTATAAGGTTTCGGATACCCATATGGTGAAGTCTTGGTTAATGCATCCGATGGCACCTAAGGTGGAACCGCCAACAGTCGTTAAGAATAGACAACGTATACTTAAGAACGCTTATCCAGAGCCAGTTTTAGTGCAAGAAGGCGCTAAGTAAGCAACTTGTTTTAACTAAATAATAAGAGGAAACGCTAGGCCATTTAGTTGGCTTAGCGTTTTTTTTATTTTCTACAATGTTCACTATTATTTAAATAAATATGAATTAATACGAACTTAATTAAATAAAAGGGTTGACTATTTATCGTTTTCATCTCAAAATGAAAAGGCATACATAGGGGGTATAACGATGAAGAAGATAATTATTACTACTTTACTTAGTGTTTCATTATTAGCTGTAACCGCATGTAACAACGACACGGCTAATTCTGGCAACACAAACAGCGGACCTGAGCCTGTTCAGCCTGTCTTCAAGAATGTTTCTGTACATGATCCTTCCATTATTTTGGCTGATAATAAGTACTATGTGTTTGGCTCGCATTTGGCTTCTGCTAAATCCGACGACCTGATGTCCTGGACTCAATTGTCCTCTGGAGTTGTTGATGGAAACGTACTCATCCCGAATGTCAAAGAGGAATTAAAAGAGGCCTTAACCTGGGGAAAGACGGACACTTTATGGGCACCGGATGTCATTCAATTGGCGGATGGTAAATATTATATGTATTACAACGCGTGTAAAGGTGATTCCCCATTATCAGCACTTGGTATAGCCGTGTCAGACCATATTGAAGGACCTTATAAGAACAAAGGGATCTTCTTAAAGTCAGGTATGGTGGGTGTAGGCGATGACGGAGAAACTTATGATGCCACACAAAAGCCGAATGTTGTAGATCCGGATGTGTTCTTTGATAAAGAAGGCAGATTGTGGATGGTGTATGGTTCTTATTCCGGTGGTATTTTTATTATGGAACTGGATACAAGCACAGGATTCCCACTGCCAGATCAAGGTTATGGCAAAAAGCTTCTAGGCGCAAATCATGCGCGGATAGAAGCTCCCTATATGCTGTACAGTCCTGAGACGGATTACTACTACCTGTTCCTATCCTACGGGGGGCTGGCTGCTGATGGCGGATATAACATCCGTGTAGCTCGCTCGAAGACACCTGATGGACCTTTTGAAGATTCTGAGGGCCAGGATATGATCGATTCACAGGGCACAGCTGGCGTATTGTTTGATGATCCTGCTTATGCTCCTTACGGAGTTAAACTCATGGGGAATTTCGAATTCCTGAATAATGACGATGAGCTCCCAGTAAGTGGGGAAGGATATGTATCACCAGGACATAACTCCGCATTTTACGATGAAGAGACTGGCAAGTATTATTTGATCTTCCATACAAGGTTCCCGAATCGTGGTGAAAAACATGAGGTTAGAGTACACCAGATGTTCATGAACGCTGATGGCTGGCCGGTGGTCGCACCACACCGTTATGGTGGCGAGAGCATTGATAAATATACGAAAGAGCAAATCGCAGGCGAATACAAATATGTGAATCATAATAAAGAAATTACGGCAGATATCGTGCAATCGGAGCTAATTCAATTGACGAAGAGTGGTAAAATCAAAGGCGCAGTAAAGGGCAAGTGGAAGCTTATCGACGATCATACTGCAGAGTTAACGATAGGTGGTTCTACTTATAAGGGTGTGTTCCTGAAAGAGTGGAATGAAGCTACAGCCAGTAATGTTATGACGTTCACCGCGGTTTCTAATGAAGGGATCTCTATCTGGGGAAGTCATGTATCACCTTCGGAATAAGATAGTTTAAAAGGATTAACAGCAGAAGGGGTTTCAACTAGTCATGTGTAATGGCTAAGTTGAAACCCCTTTTATAATGTAGGATTAGTCTACGAACTTTCGGATCACAATAACAGCATTATGGCCGCCGAAGCCAAATGAATTGGAGATGCCTATTTCGAGATTAGCTTTTCGTGCATTGTTAGGTACGTAATCTAAATCACAGATGGAATCAGGCGTGTCCTGATTGATGGTAGGAGGAATGATTCCTTCTTGGATACTCTTAACTAAGGCAATGGCTTCTAAGCCGCCAGCGGCCCCTAAAGCATGTCCAGTCATGGACTTATTAGCGGTTACGGGGATGTGGTAGGCATGCTCGTCAAATAATTTTTTAATCGCTAGGGTTTCAGAATGGTCTCCTACTACTGTACTTGTCGCATGCGCACTGATTACATCTACGTTGTGGGGCTGGAGATTAGCTTCATTTAGCGCTAACTTCATAGCTTGATAGGCACCAATCCCCTCTGGATGAGTGGCAACCATATGATAAGCATCAGAGCTAGCACCATACCCGATCACTTCGCCGTGAATCTTGGCGTTTCTACGTTGAGCGTGGGAGAGTGACTCAAGAATGACTATGCCGCCACCTTCACCGATTACAAAGCCATCCCGTCCTCCATCGAAAGGGCGGCTCGCTTTAGCAGGCTCTTCATTTCGTGTAGATAAAGAGGTGGCATTCCCGAAGCTGGCCAACGAGATTTCAGTAATAGCAGCTTCAGAACCCCCGGCTATAACAATGTCCGCACCGCCATAACGAATTAAACGGAAGGCCTCACCAATCGCAGTATTTCCAATAGAACAAGCTGTTACTGGAGACATGGTCGGGCCGAGAGCTCCAAATTTAATGCTGATCATCGCCGCAGCCATATTGGAGATCATCATGGGAATTAAGGTAGGGCTGACTCGATCAGGTCCACGCTCTTTCAGGACCGTACCTTGATCCATCAAGGTCTGAATTCCTCCAACACCAGATCCTACATAAACGCCAAGTCTCTCCTTGTCAATCTTATCAAGCTGGAGGCCAGAATGTTTCCAAGCCTCTTCAGTAGCTGCGAGGGCAAACTGACTGAATCTGTCCATTCGCCGTGCCTCTTTACGCCCAAATCTGCCTTCTGCATCGAAATCACGTACTTCGCCGGCAATTCTCGTCTTAAAACCTGTTGTATCAAATGAAGTGATCGGGGATATACCCGATTCACCAGAAATTAGCCGATCCCAAAATTGCCCGATTGTATTTCCAAGTGGTGAGATTAAGCCCATGCCTGTAATCACTACGCGTTCCATAATGAACCTCCTCAGCTAGTGTATACTAGTATTTTTCCACTTTATTTATCCTATTACAAGTTATCGTTTATCCTAGTATAATTTGTACTATACTAAAGGAACAGAAATCCCAAAGTGGAGGTAGCTTATGGCTAATCAAACAAGATTACAAGCATTATCTGATTTTTTGAAAGCACGTCGTGCGGCAATTTCACCAAGCTCTGTAGGCTTGCCAGAAGGCACACGCAGAAGAACGCCAGGACTCCGCAGGGAAGAGGTTGCACAGCTTGCAGGGGTAAGCAGTACCTGGTATACGTGGCTTGAACAAGGCAGAGATATAAAAGTCTCGTCCTCTGTTTTGGACTGTATTGCCACTGCACTTAGGCTGACTAAAGATGAGCGGAAGTATCTCTTTGCACTGGCTTTAGAAACTGGAACCGGAACCACACCCTATCCGCAAGATGAATCTTCCGTAATTAGTCCTTCGCTGCAGAAAATTTTACAGGAACTTAAATATTGTCCTACGATAATTTCTGATAGACGTTGCGGAATCGTCGGTTGGAATGAAGCTGCCGCCCATGTTTTTCTTGATTTCTCAAAGCTGCCCATCGAAGAGCGGAATATGATCCGATTGTTATTTGTTCGTAAGGAGTTTAGGCGCTTAGCAGTGAATTGGGAACAATTCGTCAGCGGTTATCTTTCTATCTTCAGAGCGTATTACGGACAGTATGTAGAGGATCATTGGTATGATGAATTTATAGAGGAATTGAAAGAATTGCATCCGGCTTTTAATGAGATGTGGGAGCAAAGTCGGGTTAGTTCGGCCCCGGATGTGTTACTAGAATTCAGACATGCCAAGGCGGGAAAAATGTTATTTCATCTAACCTCTTTGCAGGTTCATGGCAGTGCAGATTTACGCTGCAGCATCTATACTCCTGCGGGAGATTCGAATACTGAAACCAAGCTGAAGCAGCTTATGGAGCAGCACACAATAGAAGGATTAAGCTAGATGCACATAGAGAAGCATCCCTAGCTGAACTTCCAGCTAGAGATGCTTAATGTTACACTATTAGAAATCTGATGTTGAAATTTCAATAGTTCCGAATGTGGTGCCAGCAGGAGTGCTTAAGAGTGCAGCTACCAAAAGGGCATGAACTGCAAGCGTAAGGCTATTGAATGCTGGAATCGTGTATGTGATAACTGGAGCATTTACACGAGTGATTACTAAATCTACTGGGAAGTTGGAGTTATTGTTCACAGTAACAGCAGCGTTAATTCCACCTGCAAGGTTTTCATAATAAGATTTACCAATGACAGGGGCTAAATTGAAATATTGAAGCGGTAATACGATGGCCATAGTAACGACCTCCTTTTCGTTTGATAGAATATTCTATGTTGAAAATCTATTAATGCTAGAGCGAATGCCATGGTGAATTAGCACTTTTTAATAGAAAAAACCGGGGATGTCCAATAGCCACTTAGAAAGCGGCTGGGACATCCCCGGTTTGTTTTCGTACGCTTATTCCGTTTTATTACGATAAATCAGATACAGTATCAATCCGAATAGCATGCCGACAAACGACATTGCGGATATCGTTAAGTAAAGAGCTTTACCCCCAAAGGCATCATATAATGCCCCACCAGCATAAGAAGCCAGGATACCTGATACACCGAAGAACAATAGTGCAAGGACGGTTTGCCCTGTAGCACGCCATTCCTCGGGTACAATGCTGTAGAGGTATTGAATAGCAGCCGAGTAGAACACAGGGAAGGTAAGAATTTGCAGAATCTGCAAATACGCTAACAAGTGTGGATCAATGATCCAAGCTGAAATCAAGAAACGAAGGAAATAGAAGGCTCCGGAAATCGATATGATAATCAGTTCTTTTCCTTTTCGCAACCACCAGAAGCTTAATGCAAAGACAATGATTTCACTTATTGCCGCGAGGAAAAATGATTGGCCTACCAGTTGAGGACTGCCACCAAGCTCACGAATATAAACTCCAATAAATGTATCGTTCATTCGTGCGGGTACAGAGCTAATAAATATGAGCACCAGAAACATCAATGTCTTTTTGTTGCCAAAAAAGTGCTTGAGGCTATCCAGCGTGACCGGCTTACCTGTGACGGGGGCATCTGGCATGTTCCAGCTTACTATAAAGCTTATAAGGCAAATGGCAACAAACAGAAGAGCTATTCCATGAGAGCCGAAAAAACCAAGCACATAGCCAGTAATCAGAGCCATTACACCATAACCTAGCGCACCATATGTACGGATAGAACCATAGCTAATTCCAGCCGCCTCAGAGACTCGGAAATTCAAGCTTTCTGTCAGCGGATCAATGGGCATCAAGAAGAAATACAGCAGCATAGCAAAAAGAATGAGAACAACGTAACTGCTGGAATCGAACAAAAAGTATCCGGTTACCGCTGAGCATAACAGCAGAGCTAACAGCACTTTGCGGATGGTCTTTGTTTTATCACTGATCATCCCCCATAAAGGCTGGGCAACGATGGTAACAAAACCACCAGTTCCAATAATGAAGCCGATTTGCGATGGGCTTAGCCCTTGTTCACTTAGATAGACTGGCAGAAAGGGAATAAACATGGCTAGCAGAGCAAAATACAAAAAGTTAAACCCTCGTAAAAGATTTGGTGCATTCATAAGTTTTTTTACCTCACGTGTTAGAAAATTTGTATAGAGTCAATTTTGCTATTGTATCATGGATAATAAATGATTAGGATATAAATCTATTCGCGGAACTGCTCAAGATGACCCTAACCCTCTATAAATTTCTGGCCGTAATATGATAAACTGGTTACTATCAAAGCAAAATGCAAGGAGAAACGTTAATGATAAAGTTGGTATCATGGAATGTGAATGGTCTTCGGGCCTGTGTTAAAAAAGGGTTTGATGATTATTTTAAGGAAGTAGAAGCAGATATTTTCTGTGTACAGGAGACGAAGCTGCAAGAAGGGCAGATTGTTCTGGAACAGGGTGAAGAATACTATCAATATTGGAATTATGCAGTGAAAAAAGGGTATTCAGGCACAGCTATATTCACCAAAATCAAGCCGATCTCTGTGAGATACGGAATGGAAGAGGATGATGAAGCGGAAGGCCGGATTATTACGCTGGAGTTCGAACATTTTTATCTAGTGAATGTGTATACACCAAATGCCAAACGAGATCTGGCTAGATTGGATTACAGAATGGAATGGGAGGACCGCTTCCGCAATTACCTTCTGGAACTGGACAAGCTAAAACCAGTCGTTGTATGCGGCGATATGAACGTAGCCCATCAGGATATTGATATCAAAAATGCTAAAGCTAACCGCGGAAACTCTGGCTTTACCGATGAAGAAAGAGGAAAAATGAGTACGCTGCTGGAGTCCGGCTTCATAGATACCTTTAGATATTTTCATCCAGAGCTTGAAGGCGTTTATTCATGGTGGTCTTATATGCCGAAGGTGAGAGAACGGAATGTAGGCTGGCGGATTGATTATTTCCTAGCTTCTTCTAGACTTGCACCTAATCTGCTGGATGCCCAAATCGATTGCCACATTATGGGGAGCGATCATTGCCCGGTCATCCTCAAGCTTGCTGATTTCACAGATTAGAATCGAATATTTAAAAGGCCGCTAAGTCTCTTTAAAGGACGAAGCGGTCTTTTGTATTCATTAAGAATTATAGTCTGCCAATGATCTCAGGGAATTCAGTCGGTCCCATATTCACATTAAACTTTTGTTTAAGAATTAGCTGATTCTCTAGTAAGATTATTTCAAGAGTTATGCAGAAAGGCATTTCAATAAACAATAAAGTAAGCTGTAGCTGATCATCAGCAACCCAAGTAAAGCTGGACATGATTCGGTTCAAGGAAGCATCAATGACCTGTGCGAAGCTTTCGAGCCATTCCCCTCGACCAAGACAGATCACAGAATCCTCTCCAGTCTTAAATTGTAAAGTAACTGCAGCTTCGTTGTTATTGAAAGAGATAGAGAAGGTGTCCAAGGCAAATTGGTTGTCATCGAGCTTATAGGTTAAGCCGTTTATTCGTTCTTCTTGTGATGAAGAGGGCTGCAGTTGTGGCGGATGGATAGATAAATTCTTTAATTGTTCAACCAAGTGGGCAGAAGCAGCCGGCTCTAATGGCAAGGGAGCTGGCTTCATCGCGGGAAGCAGATGTTCCCACACAGCATTCAACATTCCTTGTATACTGTCTGATGCAGCAGTAGTAATAATTACGGCATCTTGCTCCGGAAGCACAACACAGAGTTGACCGAAGGCGCCATCTGCCCGGTAGCCACCGTGCTGGCATTGCCAGAACTGATACCCATATCCCATTGCCCAGTCATGATCACCTTCGCCATTGGAAATATGTTTGGAAGTAGCCTCATTAATCCACTTTTCAGGCAGTACCCGTTGATTATTCCAGATTCCTTTTTGTAAGTATAGCTGGCCGAATTTAGCGATATCCTCGGTTGCAATGTTTAAGCCAAAACCCCCTGTGTTAATTCCACGTGGACAAGACTCCCACGTAGCACCGTGAATGCCCAGAGGAACGAAGAGGCGCGGTTCTAAATATTCTAGCAGTGTTTGGCCAGTAACCCGTTGAAGGATCGCGG
This sequence comes from Paenibacillus sp. FSL R10-2778, assembly GCF_038593035.1. Classification (NCBI taxonomy): domain Bacteria; kingdom Bacillati; phylum Bacillota; class Bacilli; order Caryophanales; family Paenibacillaceae; genus Paenibacillus; species Paenibacillus sp. FSL R10-2778. Next base: position 2,918,458 of record NZ_CP151956.1, read on the forward strand.
CCAGCATGTAAGTAGCACCGGTATTATATAGGAAATGTGTACCCGGTTGTTTCTCGACGGGGACGGAGAAGAAAGCTTTCACCCAATTCCCGTCGCTACTTTTGCGAAGGGTGTCCATAGTATCCACGACATGCCCGGTACCCATCATCAATAGATGTCTGATTGTCATATTGGATAGATTCTCCGTGATAGTCGAAGGAGCCTCTTCAGGGAAAAAGGAGAGGACAGAATCATCGAGGGTGACAAGTTTCTCAGTAACAGCAAACCCGATTGCGGTTGAGGTGAAGCTTTTGCTAAGGGAAAATAACATATGCGGAAGAACGGACCTGTAAGGAGCCCACCAGCCTTCAGAGACCACATAACCATGTCGTAATAGCATAAAGCTGTGCAGGCCTAAATTTTGTTCTTCTACTGCACTAATAAAGCAGGATATTGCGGTTGATGAAATCCCCTGTTCTTCTGGAAGACTTCTAGATAACTGCAAGCTGCTTGTAGTTTCCATACGCTCATCTCCTAAATTTTGAGAATGCTCACCTCCTAATTCTATAATAATTTCCAATGTAAAAATACCATTTAAATAATAACTAGTTTAGCTTTCTACAGGGCTGTTGCTGGATACATCAGATTGGAGCCGTTTCTCTGGCCAAGAAATAACATGAGAAGTTCGACTTAGTTTCTCATACATTAGCTGAGTTTCTTTTTTGAATATACTAATGACTAAATGAATAAAGAAAGCCAAGTCTAGCAATAGAACAAACAGATGAATAAGCATATTCCATACGGAGGAAAGATGCCCTAGAAGGGCGGAATCAAGCAAAAGAGCGTGAATCCCAAGCAGTACCCAATATAGCAGGCCATATCTGATCATCAGAGCCCAGAAAAAAGCAAGATTCCCGCTGCTCTTCACCCGAATCCGCACCATCCATTTCCCTAAGGTCCGTCCGCCCGTGAGAGCCGGAACAAGCATGAAGTAAATACCAGTTACAATCCAGAAGGCAGCTTTTATATCGAATCCGAAGAGTACCCCAAACCCGATGCTCCACACCATACTATCGATTAGAAAAGCTATTCCTCTGCGGGTATAGGAGACTCTTTTGGCAGCGCGGTCAATGTTTGTATCCAGTTGTTCTATACGTGGCAATAGCCCGGAGATCCAAATGGAAATTCGAAATCCAAAAATCCCTCCGATTGTGTTGGTAATGAGATCATCGACATCAAAAAGACGGTAAGGATGATCGAAGAAACCATAAATTCCTGTAATCTGCGTGATCTCAAAGGACAAGGAAAAGGCAAAGGATAGTAGAATGCACACGACCCAGCGTGTACGAAAATAATAGCCCAAAAACATTCCAAACGGTACGGTCAATGCAACGTTAAAAATGACCTGTAAAAATGCAGGCTCACGCAGTAATGACCAGTAGGTCGAGATTTGTTCAGGGATGATTGACGATCCATCCACAATATCCTGAATAAACTGAAGGGGAATGAATTGGACGATACTCCCAGAAGGTGCAGCATTGTGCCGGGAGGATGGAAAAGGAAGCAAGACAAGAAAATAAGCGTTCATCAGATAGAGCAGCAGCAGATATAGGATTAAAGCTCTAAGCTTATGTATATAGCCATGTCTGCGGTATTGTACGATAAGAAAAGGTAGTGTGAAGACCAGCGCTGCTATTGGAAACATCATGAACGCATACGAAATTGGAAAAAAGTACGAATGAAACATAAGTCACCTGCCGTGGAATTGTTTTTATAAGAAAATTGACTCTACTTGGAAATAAGCTATCCCCGGCTCATTATAAGTTTTTATGATAGGGAACTCAACTAATTTATCGAACGTTTCCGGCATACATATGTCTATGAAGGAGCGTGAAGTGGATGGAGAAAAAGGTTCAGCAGTATTATCGGCTCAAGCAAAAACAAAAGGATATTGAAAAAGAATTGGCCGAGCTTCGTCAGGATATTTTAAATTATTGTAGTCAGCAGGAAACTAACGAGACTGAAATTGGCAGCTATAAAGTGAAGCTGGTCGTGCAAAACCGCAAAGAATATGATGATGCAAAGTTATATGAGACCTTATCAGACCCCGAAGTGTGGCGTTTGCTCTCCAAATCAGATCCGGCAAAGGTGGCAAGCTTGACCAAGTTGAATGTAATTTCAGAGGATAAAATCATGCATACTTATGCTTTGAAGACAGTGACACTGTTACAGGTGGATAAAAAATAGGGATTGAAGTGAGCGGTTCCTCGCGGGAGCCGCTTTATTTGGCTCATAACTGTCCAAATTAAGGAAATATGTTACAGTATTAGGGTGGAAGGGAGGTTGAATAGTGAAAAAAATAATCATCGCAGGCGTCATGGGCTTAACGATTTTACTTTTTTTCTTCTTTATTTTGCGGCATAATAATCAATCACTTGAGGTAAAACCGGATGTTATGTTCCCAACAGCGGAATACAGGGTGACTGATAGTAGTGCTCCAGGATTACCTATGCTTATAACTGCTGAAGGGGCGGATGTTATTAAGATACAGGCTACATCCGGCAATTTATTGTTATGGACTCCCCCTGACTACAAGGTGCATAACAAAGGTCTTGAGCTGAAAATCAAATCTGGAGATCAAATTTATTGGAGTCCAATGGATGGGGGGAATAAGCAAATAGATGAACCTCAGGATACCAAGATCACAGTGATTGCTTACCATAATGATAAGCAGATCGGAACGTCCAATGTAGAGATTCATAAGAATGATCTAGGTGTCTATACAGGTGAAATACCTGAAGTGAAGTAGCTGAGAATCTAAATCGAATCGCAACTATCCTCGTTTTGCGTTAAAATAAGAAGTGAAGCTGACCGAGTCCTTATAGCAACCCTAGAGATGGAGGAAGAGAATTCATGAAAGATTTTGAAGTAATGCTGGAGAAATATGCGAACCTAGTTGTAAAAGTAGGAGTAAATGTACAGCCTGGACAAGTCCTTATGGTACATGCACCGATAGAAACCGCAGAACTTACTCGCTTGATTGTAGCGAAAGCCTATGAAGCGGGAGCTAAATATGTAATTGTTGACTGGGACGATGAAGCAACTACACGGATCCGTTATGAAAAAGCCCCAGAGGATTCTTTCGATTACTATCCACAGTGGCAGGCTGAGATGATGGAGAAATTCGCGGAAGAGAATGGTGCCATCTTACATATTAAAGTACCTGATCCTGAACTGTTTAATGGCATTGATTCTTCTAAGGTATCTAGAGCAGTCAAAGCAGCGGCTGTTGCTCGCAAGAACTACTCCAAATATACTCGGAACAGCAAAATCAGCTGGTCTCTGGTCAAAGCGCCAACACGTGCTTGGGCGAACAAGGTTTTTGCCGATCTTCCTGAAGAAGAGCGGGTAGAGGCGATGTGGGAAGCTGTATTCCAGATGAACCGTGTGGGCAGCAATGATCCGGTAGCTGCTTGGAGAGAGCATATTGGTCAGTTGAAAGAAAGTCAGGACAGAATGAACGCTAAACGTTATAAAAGCTTGCATTACCGTGCTCCGGGAACGGATCTGCATGTAGAGCTTCCGGAAGGCCATTTATGGCGCGGGGGTGGCGGTGAGAATGATAAAGGCGTATATTTTGTAGCTAATATGCCAACGGAAGAGATTTATTCCATGCCCCATCGTACTGGCGTTAATGGCACAGTTAGAAGCACGCTCCCTCTTAATTTGAATGGACGGTTAGTTGAAGGACTTTCATTCACTTTTGAAAAAGGGAAAGTCGTAGCTTATGAAGCTGAATCCGGACGCGAACATTTAACCTCACTGCTGGCAACGGATGAAGGTGCATCTTATCTAGGAGAAGTAGCCTTAGTGCAGCATGATTCTCCAATCTCTCGCTTGAACCGTATTTTTTACAATACAGGGATTGATGAGAATGCCTCCTGCCATTTCGCGCTAGGAAGTGCTTATCCTGTAAATATTGAAGGCGGCACAAAGCTTACGAACGAAGAGCTTGTGGCTAGAGGAGCTAATGTCAGCTTAACTCATGTCGATTTTATGATCGGTTCAGCAGAGCTGGATATTGACGGAGAGCTGGCGGACGGCACGATTGAACCCGTATTCCGTAAGGGAAATTGGGTGTTGTAAGGAGAAGAAAAAAGCCGGATCTCTTCCAATGAGATTCCGGCTTTTTTTGAGTGCCTATATTGGTCATTTTTAGATTGAAAAATAGTTAAGACTCATAGCCTCACGTACTTCGGCCATTGTTTCTTGAGCAATGCTGCGGGCATGCTGTGTTCCAGAGATTAAGATTTCCTGCACAAGCTTGCTTAGTAGCATAATAGGAACGACGCTCTCGCATCGGTTCTATAAGCTGATCTAGAGCTGTCGAAATCAACTGTTTGCAAGCAGAACAACCCATGGTACCCCGCTCACAGCCTTCACGAATTTCGGTTACCCCCGCTGAGCGAAAAGCACCATGATAAGCAAAAATAGGACAGATATCTGGATGTCCAGGATCATTTTTATGCACACGCGCTGGATCGGTTGTGGCTTTTCGTATCTTAAAGATAATCTCTTCCTTAGTGGAGTCCAGCTCGATGGCATTGCCAAGGCTTTTACTCATTTTAGCGTTGCCATCCGTACCCACAAGCCTCGGCGTCTCACTGATCAGCGCTTTGGGTTCCACCAGTATCGGGCTGTACAGCTCGTTGAATCTGCGGACGATTTTGCGGGTTAATTCCAGATGAGGGAGTTGGTCTTCCCCTACAGGAATGATCGTTGCTTTACAAAATGTTATGTCAGCAGTCTGACTAACTGGATAACCAAGAAAACCGTAATACAATTCATCTAAGCTCGAATTTTTCGATTCGGCTTTAATCGTGGGATTATGCCGTGAAGAATTCACAGTAACAAACATAGAGAACAAGAGGGTCAGCTCTGCGATTTCAGGGATCATCGATTGAATAAATATAGTTGTTTTCTCCGGATTTATACCCGCAGATAAATAGTCCAGTGTGATCTCATGCAGATGTTGACCCAGCAGCTGTGGACGATCAAAATGGGTCGTTAGGGCTTGAATATCCGCTAAAAACACAAAAGTTTCATATTGCTCCTGAAGGGCTACTCGGGTCTGCAAGCTGCCGGCGTAATGGCCAAGGTGAAGCTTTCCAGTCACTCGATCTCCAGTTAAGACACGTTCGTTCATCATATAAATTCCTCCTGTTATTTAGCATTTGGTTACACTCGAGTCGCCACCACCAGCCATCATCCATGGCCATCACCTCCTTTAAATGACAAAAAAACCTCATCCAATAAGGACGAAGTTGTCGTGGTACCACCTTAAATGATCGTGTCACCTTACGATTCTTGGCTTTCGATCTTCTCTTACCTGTACGGAGAGGTTGAATTTATTCTCGATACAGGTCCCTTGATAACGGCGGGAACCCCGGTTTTCCCTACTGCATCCATTAAGATAGTTCGGAAAAACAACTATAAAGGCCATTCGAGCATACGCTGGTCACCGGTTCGCACCTACCACCGGCTCTCTGAAGACCATGTTCGTCTGTCTACTTACCCTTTGTCATCGTTGTTCATGATATGTGAATTATTGTAATTCTGAACAGGGGTGTTGTCAATGAGTAGAAATCGTATGGTGATTGACGAGGTATCTAGGTTTATATGATCTAGCAAAGTATACCTTAAATGTATATAATCATCAGGAATTAAGTCCAATCTATCATTGCGGATTCACAATATACTACTCTATAACCTTGAAATGGAGTGATGATAAATGGCGACAATAATAAGTTATGGGTCACAGGCAAAAATCCCTTTAGATCCGTTTACTACTGCTATAACGGTTGCAGGGATTCCTGGAGCTGGAGCGGGTCTAGCCACAGCACAAGTAAATATTAGTCCGGCTAATCCGGCTTCTTTCTCCAGTAGAGTCGAGTTAAATGGTAGTTTTAGTCTTACTGCACTTGCTAATAGCCAATTTCTTGTTATCATCCGACGAGCTGGAGTCGATATTTATAGATCCTTTTATCGTTTTACTACAATTACTGATATTCAATTAAGTGCTCAGTGGGTCGATGGTGCTTATATTGGAGTCCACAACTATGAATTGGTAATTCAGAATGATAGCAACTTGCCTATCAATCTATTTGGACCCATATCATTCACAGCAACTGCTATTGGAGGAGAGGGCGTAATTTAAGTTATGTCTCTGTGCGCCATTTAAGGGACGGGTGAATCAATGCTTTGGACAGTTGAATCGATCTGATTCAGCTGTCCTTTTTTCGTGGGTGTATAATTGAAGTACAACTCTCACAGCATAAATCTCCAACCATTTCCTTCATATAGCGGTTTATTTATTTAAGATGTTATCCTCTAAAACAGCGTATTTATCGCCGTATTGTTTAATGATATGTTGTTCTCCCCAATTACATAATGCAGTCAAAATATCGCTTAAACTATCCCCATATTCACTAAGCTCGTATTCTACTTTTGGTGGAACCTGATTATAAACAATTCGGTTGATGATTCCATCTGCCTCAAGCTCGCGTAGCTGCTGGGTTAACATTTTTTGAGTAATGCCGGGCATCAACTGTTTTAACTCGGAGGTGCGTTTTTTGCCATGAGTTAAATGACATAGAATTACGCATTTCCATTTCCCTCCGATGACCTCTAGTGTGGCTTCAACAGAAATATTGTATTTTTTCTTGACAGTTGTTGTAGATGTTGTTGTCATGATAACCTCCAAGGTATGGGTACTTTTTAGTACCTATGGCACTTTTGAGTGCGTACTATTGATTATGTCCAATATAACTCATCATAACATTTTTCGTTCAATTTTTATAGAATGCTATAATTTAGAGAGCTTTGGGCGAAAAAAAGTTAAGTGAAATAAAAACCGTTTCTATACCTCCCCCGTCTTAATCTATGAAAGGTTGAAGAGAGGAGGCTAAGGAAGGATATGACGATGACTAATGCAGAAATGAAAAAAGTAACGATTATTGATACTCGGAGCGAGACAGATTTTTACGATTCGATATTGGTACATAGAGAACAACTATACAGTATTGCTTATAGTTACTTGCGGAACCGAAACGATGCGCTGGAAGCGATGCAGGAAATGACTTGCCGGGCCTGGATTAAAAGAAAAACTTTAAAGGACCCCAAAGCATTCAAATCATGGATTATTCGCATTCTAATTTATGTCTGCATAGATGAACAAAGACGAAGAAAACGTTCCATGCCGCTGGTAGATGAAAGAATAGGAGAACAGGTCACACACATTGGCCATCATCGGATGGAAATGCTGTGGGCACTCGAGCAGGTTAAGCCCAAGTATCGCCATGTGCTGCTGCTAAAATACTACAATGATATGACCTTGACTGAGATCGCTAACATTATGAATAAACCCGAGGGGACGGTTAAGACTTGGCAGCATAAGGGGCTCAAGCAGTTGCGAACCATCATAAAGAATCGGGGTGAATGGAACAATGAGTAGTCAAGAGGAGCTTGCCATGTTAAGCGATGCCGGACGTATCCCACAAGAACAAAAAATAGAGAATGCAGCCGCTCAGATCTATGCGATCCAAGCAGGTTTGGAATTAGGCAAGAAACGTGGCAGAAGGTTAATATTCACAAAAAGTGCGATGTCTGTGCTGGCGGCTGCAGTGATGATAGCGGGCTTGCTGTTCTTCAATCCAACCCAGCTGTTGCCACAGCAAGGGACTTCGAGTGTTGAAACGTTTGATTGGGGCGTATTGGAGCCTTTTAAAACATTGGCTGCAGCTGATATTGATGCTCTTACACTAGAGTCTGCAATACGGAATGATTATGTACAAATCGTTAATAAGAGTGCTGAATCAAATGGATATAAAATTACTCTAAATGCTGTACTTGCTGATGAAAATAAAATCATGCTGCTGTATACAGGGACAACAAGTGATGGTCAGGAAGTGTACAGTGTAAATAGTGTGAAGCTGACAGATGCTGAAACTGGACGAGACGTAATGGAGGAGAATGGGAATAGAGGCGGAATGGGAGCACACGCAGAGGGAACCATATATACTTGGCTCGGCAAAACTGTATTTTCACTGGACCGAAATAAACCAAGGCCAACAGACGTAGTAGCGGATTTTCAGATTGCCTCTGTAGACCCGGGAATGTTAAGTAAACCGAAAACAGGAACGGTTTTATCCGACATGCGGTATTCTGATCGTTTAAAAGTGAACTTCTCTATTGATCCTAAGTTTTGGGAGCTGAAGACGGAGACATTAGTTGTTGACCACCCTTTCATAATTGATGGACAGGAAGTAAAACTAGCCGAAGTCGAGCTTTCTCCGTTAAGCATAGCCCTCAAATTTACGATAAATGAGGAATTGAAAACGGATTGGATCGTCCGAAATGAACTGTTTCAAAAGCTCCCCTATGAATTAACAGCGCAGGTTGGGAAGCACGACATTAAAATTAATCCGAATTCTGGTAGTGGATCTGATGATGGATTTATAAGTTACTTCAGCAGTAATGTGTTGGATCACCCGAAGTCACTGCGACTGAAACTTAATGCGGGGGCAGATCGAGAGAAAGAAGAGTATATTGATATTCTGAAAAAATGAGCGGTAAGCGATTTTAGTGAATATGTGTTGGGAGTTGTAATATAGAAAAAGGCCGCTGGTTGCGGCCTTTTTGTTATTGTTGGGACATTATACTAACTTTTCGAGTTACCTTTTAACACCAAACACGCCACTTGTTAAATGAGAACAAACTCCTGATGCTCCTATCGGGACTGTATGTGCTTAATGCTCCTCAGGGGGGCTATAGGCGCTTAATGTTCCTCAGGCACCTCATGTTTCTCACGCTTCTCACGCTTCACAGGCTTCTCATGTTTCTCAAGCGCTTAGCACTCCTAACGGACTGTATTGCAGCTATTTTGGCTTTTTTGACCATTTTGCTGAGTTTTCGGACTGTATAGCTCTTATTGGTCTAAATCCACACCAAAATTGAGCATATTGGGTTGAATAGCTGCATCTGAGTCCGATAGCACTGCGAAATGCCCGGATTCTTCGAAATAAGGGCTCCTGAGTCCGAACCATCTGGCCTCGTAAATATTGCACTGTAAACTGTAAAATCGTCGTCTGACCTCGCTAATACTGCACTGTAAACGGTAAAATCACCGCCTAAGCGTCTGAGCAATTTCGAAGGTACAAAAGTGGCGCTAATCTGGCGTAATATGGCGCTAGTAGCACTAATATGTCGCTAATTTGGAGCAAAGGTGGCGCTAATGTGGCAACTAAGTTAATAACGCTCCTCACGTTTCTCATGTTCCTCATGTTCCTCACGCTCTTAGCACTCCTAACGGACTGTATTGCAGCTATTTTGGCTTTTTGGACCATTTTGCTGAGTTTTCGGACTGTATAGCTCTTATTGGTCTAAATCCACACCCAAAATGAGCATATTGGGATGAATAGCTGCATCTGAGTCCGATAGCACTGCGAAATGCCCGGATTCTTCGAAATAAGGGCTGCTGAGTCCGAACCATCTGGCCTCGTAAATACTGCACTATAAACTGTAAAATCGTCGTCTGGCCTCGTAAATACTGCACTATAAACTGTAAAATCGTCGTCTGGCCTCGTAAATACTGCACTGTAAATTAAAATCGTCGTCTGACCTCGTAAATATTACACTCTAAACTGTAAAATCACTGTCTGAGCGTCTGAGCAATTTCGGCGGTACAAAAGTGGTGCTAATGTGGCGTTAATATGGCGCTAGTAGCACTAATATGTCGCTAATTTGGTGCAAAGGTGGCGCTAGTGTGACAACTAAGTTAGTAACTTTTCTCGTTGTTGTAATGGGATATGTGTTCAGTAATTAGTTAGTCGAGTTAGTTGCTATAATTTGTTTTCAACCATTCCTCGTTTGACCAGGACAATTTGCCTGCCCCTGAGCCGTCAACAGCGGTAAGTCTGGATTTTAGACTAGCTGGGTCATCTGAAGTGTAGCTGTAAGGTAGTGTTGTGAATCCGTTCCATGCAAATGCTTTAACGGCAGCGGGTGCAGGGGAGAGAGGGCTGTTCTTTGCTGTACTGTCTCCTCTGAATGTTGCTCCATCAAGTGAATAGATCGTATCTAAAGCTGCGATTGCACCCGTATATTTGCTATTATTTGCATCCGCTTGATTGTTGCGAAGAGGATAGACTACATCAATGATTACAGAACTTTCAAGTAATACAGCTCCTCCTTCTGTCGAGATGGCTCCGTTACTTGTAACCCCGAAATGATACCCCTTGCTTGAGATCGCTTTTTCCATAGCGGAGGTTAGACGTTTTTTAGCCAATCTGGTATCTTCGTTGTCCATTACAATGTTATAGGCATGCGCATTACCACTACGAAGGCGGGGCATGCGGTCTTGTATATCTTTATAGTAGTTGTGATGGAGCGTCACCGAAAGAAGCGCATTATCAGCTGCAAATTCTGTTGCGCCTATTAAATGGCCCTTTTTTTGACTAGCGGCAATCGCAATAATGTCGTCTTTACTTAGGCCAACTGAGCTGCTTCTTAAATAAGCGTACATGGGATAGGCAGCCTTGTCGGCTTCCATTGCATTAATTTGCTGAGTGACCCAGCTGTTTGCGTTTCTATCATCCCCTAAGAAGGATGACCATGAAATGGTGACGCCGTTGCTGCCTTTTTTAACATCGACAACTCCGTCATAAGATTTATTGAAGGTGCAGTGGTCGATCCATACGTTGTTGCTGTTTTCAATGGTGATGTAGTCCCAGTCGTTTTTATCGTAATTTCCTTTGGTTGCTTCATCCCATTCCCACAGCTCATCAAATTCAAGGTTGCGGATGATGACGTTAGAGCTTCTTTTAAAGGTAAAAGCGGCATGTTTAATGGTTGCACCCTTAGCAGAGAAAATGGTCAAACCGTCGAAGTTGTCTATAGTCACTTTGCTGACACCAGTCTCTATTAATACGGGATGTGTTAAAGCATTGTTATGAGCGCTAAATGGGGAGATCTTTGCTGCATCAGAAATTTCAATCCATCCCAGATCCAAGTCGTTCATAATTTCAATAACCTTTATTTTGGATCCTTTTCTCAGTGCAGTGGCAAGATCTTCTGCGGTATATACCTTTTTATAGAGTGGACTGGTTTCTTGGATATTTCCACCACCTGTTGTTCCTATGGCAAACCCAGCCAAATCATATTCACTAACCTGAACCGGTGTAGGTGTTGGTGAAGCAGTCGGTATCGGCGTAGCAGTAGGTGTCGGTGAAGCAGTAGGCGTTGGTGAAGAAGTCGGTATCGGTGTAACAGTCGGAGTCGGTGAAGCAGTCGGTGTCGGTGTAACCGTCGGTGTCGGCGTAGCAGTTGGCGTTGGTGAAGCAGTCGGAGTCGGTATTGCAGTAGGTGTTGGTGTCGGTGTAGTGCCAATGGTGTCAGAAACGGTCACATTGTCGAACATCGTAATTGTCTTAAAGGTAACGAGCCCTGCTGCACCTTTTTTTAATTTGGAATCGGAAGCTGAGAGCTCCAGCGTATCATTTACATACATGTTGATGGTATTTCCGCTCATTTCGAGTTTTACATTATACCAAACTCCTGTATGCAGAGCGTAAGGTTTGCTGGTCAAAGTTGTAGTAGATCCAGAAACCTTCTTTCTAATTTCCAGCATGCCATCATTATTATTATTATACAAAGAAGCTGCATAAAAATTATTTCCATCTATGTATCTGCCCGCAACATAAGTTCTGTTTGAGCCATTAAAATCAACTGCTTTTACATCCGCTTCCACAGTGTAATCGCTCCAGGCTGGATCACCTGCAGAAGTACGTCCTTCTTTTGTGGCAGACTGGTAATATACGCTGTTACCTTCGTCCTCAACAATAGTCCAATTCCCACTAGTGGATGTCCATAGATTATCGCCCTCTTCAAAGCGGTCTTGGAAGAAGGTAGAAGCACTTGCCGGATACACAATAAAAAGAGAAAAGAGCAGGGTAATGCACATAATAACACTAGCATTTTTCTTGAATGATTTTAGCAAACTCATTGTAATCCTCCTTATGTATTTATAAATTTATATTAATATAAATACATATATCGGAAATAAATATAAGTAATAATATGATTATAAAGTCCTTTTTTTAATTAGTGCTATAATAGCTTTTTGGGTATTCAACGATGAATTCTGATCTATACGAACTAGGAGTGATAGACTTGAGCGTAATCCGAATGGAGAACGTAACTAAGAAATATGAGAATACATTGATCTTTCGAGATATTTATTTTCGTGTGAGCAAGGGTGAACGTATTGGCTTAATCGGACGAAATGGAGCAGGTAAATCTACTGTTTTTAAGCTAATCATGGGAAAAGAGGAGCCAACGGCAGGAAAAGTAGAGTTAGATCCCAATGTGAAGATCAGCTACTTCTCTCAATTTTCGGAGCTTTCCGGGTCTTTGTCTGTACAACAAGAGTTAGAACTTTGCTTCGAAGAGGTAGCACGCATTGAACAGGAGCTTAACCAAATAGGAGAACAGCTTGGGCAGGTGTCGGATGATGTCCAGATGAATGCACTTTTAGAGCGCCAAGCTGAGCTTTTTGAACAAATGGAGCATTTGGATGGCTGGAATGTATCTGTGGAAATCAATACGGTGCTGACTAAATTAGGATTCGATGAGAGATCGCGGCATCAACCTGTAGAGGAGTTATCCGGAGGCTGGAGGAACCGCGCGGCACTGGCTAAAGTCTTAATTGAAGCGCCCGATGTTGTATTGCTCGATGAGCCTACTAATTTTTTGGATATGGAAGGGATCGTATGGTTGGAGCAGTGGCTGCACCGTTTCAATGGGGCGATGCTTCTGGTTTCTCATGATCGGCAATTTATTGACAGAGTGGTCACGCGGACGATAGAAATCGAGAACTATCATTTTCAGGAATATGAAGGCAATTATACGGATTACGTTCGTAAAAAGAAGATGCGTAAAAAAGTGCTCGATCGGCAATTTGAGTGGGAAGAAGAACTTCTCATTATGGAGTCCGAGGCCATTGAAAACCGTGGTAGTAAGAAGTCTTCTAAGGACCGTCTATCCCGTAAGCTAACGGATATGAAAAAACGAGTGGAACCTCATCCAGTTAACGTATTAATCACTGATATTTATAGTAATTTACGTTTTCCTGACAAGCTGGGGGAAGTGAGGCGGATTGGACAAATTTATGATGGCCGCTCCATTTTCCAGAACATTAGCTTCGATATTCAAAAGGAAGACCGGATAGCTATCGTGGGTCCGAACGGCAGCGGAAAATCGACACTAATCAAAGTACTGACTGGACAAGAAGCACCGGAATCGGGGGAAGTGACTTGGGAACGCGGGGTCGGTTATGCGCACTTTAATCAGATGTGGGATGAGCTGGATCATAAAGATACCGTCAGCCATGCCGTAAATGTTTATGGACTGGGACTGGACGCACCGCGGAAAAAGGTGAATAAATTTCTAGCGATGCTGCAATTCTCGGAAATGGATCTGAGTAAAACGATTGGCAGCCTTTCAGGCGGACAGCAGGCCAGAGTGGCTTTAGCGAAATGCCTTCTCTCCGGAGCTGCTGTCATTATTTTAGATGAGCCCACTAACCATTTGGATTTAACCAGTATTCAGGTGATGGAGCAGGCGTTGATTCATTTTCCTGGCGCTGTAGTAACAGTTAGTCATGATCGGTTTTTTATTGATAAAATAGCGACGAAAATGCTTACCTTTGATCCTGAATTAGGCATTACTGAGCAAAATGTCTAGGATTACGCGGGAAGTCGGATGATCACTGTCGTTCCTTCACCTACGTGACTGGAAATTTCAATTCCATATTTTTCGCCAAAATGAAATTGAATGCGATCATGAACATTTTTAATGCCAATATGTTCTTCATCTAAGGTATCTGAGGGTTGAGAGAGACGGAAACGCAGCTGCTTAAGTTTCTCTTCCTCGATGCCAATGCCGTTATCTTTAACGATAATCAGCATATCCTCCCCCGATATCACCGAGGATACCTCAAGCAGACCTGGTTCACTGCGGCTTTCTAGGCCGTGTACGATAGCATTCTCTACGATGGGCTGCAAGGAGAAGTGCATGACCTTAACGATTTCGCATTGCGGATCTAGCTGCTCCATGTACTGTAATTTATCCCCAAAACGCAACTGCTGAATCTTCACATATAGCCGGACATGCTCAAGTTCTTCGCGCAGGGTAACGGTGATTTTCCCAGTCTGGATATGAATCCGAAACAATCTGCCCACGATCCCCACCATCTCGCCAATCTCTCTTTGTCCATTGATGATGGCTTTCATTTGAATAGATTCAAGGACATTTGCCAGGAAATGCGGATTGATTTGGCTTTTGAGCGCACCATACTGGGCTACTTTTTGTTGAGCCTTGGCCATCGAAGATCGCTCAATATAGTTTTGCAAATCTTTAACCATCTTACGAATTCCATTATATAGAACCCCAAATTCATCTTGACGATTACTGTACAAATCCACATCGAAATTCCCCATCCCCACCAGCTTCACCTTCCGGCTTAACAGAATAATAGGTTTGGTTACGCGTTCCGAGAGGATATACATAAATAAGAGTGCAGTGACAAGCGATAAGAGCGCCAAGGTTAAAATGATTTTGCCAAGAAAAGAAGCCTGCTTAGTCATCTCTTTTTCATCAATATATTGAATGACCTTCCAGTTGGAGTAAGGAGAAGTAACAAAATTAATGTACGAATCCTTGTCATCAAAAGTACCATATAAGCTCCCGGCGTCATTGTTCATAAAAGTGTTAAGCGCCTGTTTGTCGATAGGGACTGGCTCTAAAGGACTCGTCTCCAATGAATCTGAGCTGTAAACGTTGCCCCCCTTATCGTCTAAAATAATAAATTTCCGCTTGCTATTCTCGGACAGCTTTAAGATTTCCCGTAATGAATCCAGCCGGATATCGATTAACATGACACCTAAGGGCTGCTTGCTTCCTTTTTTATTAATGACTCTGGCGATGGAGATGACGGATTGTTTGGAATTGGTGCGATAGAAGGGGAGATGACTTCCAAACAGGATTACGCCCCCCTTTTTTTGCTGCGTCTGTAAATACCAATCCTCTTGGGTGTAGTCCTTCACATCATAATCCGCACGATTGAAATTGGCGGAGTAGAATACACGTGACCCCGCGAAAATCTGCACACTGTCGACATTTTTAATCGTCATTTCAATCCCGCTGATGAACTGTTCAATCGTGTTTCCATACTGAATACTTAGATCATTCCCGATATTATCTTTGTTGATAGTCCAATGCTCGAGAGCGGTTTGTAATTGACTATCTACTTGGGCATTAAGGGTCCCTTTTTCAATACTTTGCAGATACTGGTCGATGTTGAAAGAAAGATTATTAAGGATGAGATTAGAGCTGCTTTGATATTCATTTTTGACGGCTTGATTTGAAAAAATATAGATAATCGCGGATATAATCAGCAAAGGAATGGTAATGGTCAGGATCATCAGCACAAAAATCTGCCGATTAACATGCCGCATCCGATAGCGTTTTTTTGGCTGGTTTATTTGCATCATTTTGCTTACCACCCCGATTGTTTTCTATAGTCTGATGGGGTCATGTTGGTGAAGTGCCGGAACGTTTTAACGAAATGCTTATAGCTCTTGTAACCACACATTGTGCAGACATCGGTCACTAGAATTTCCGGTTTTTTTAAGCATTCCTGCGCGTATTCCATACGGATTTCGGTTACAAATCGCATATAGTTCTTATCGAGTTTTCTTTTGAACAGACGGCTTAAATAAGAAGGGTTATAGAAGAAGCGATCCGCTACCATTTGTAGAGTAATATCTTGATCAATATTAGCTCTAATGAAGGATTTAATATGTTCAAAGATAATCACATCCTGCTGATGGTTATCCGTCAGACCTTCGGTATATATGTTCCCCAGATGAACCATCCAATTCCCCAGCCACTCGAACATGACCTCAAGGGAGTGAAAATCCTCAACAAAAGTAAGGTTTAATAGTTTATCGCTGTACACACCATCCCTATGAATGTGGTTTTTATTAGCGAAGCGGATAATGACACTTATGATTTCTTGTACATATGCAAGCCATAGATCAGGTGAAGGGCCATCTGCTTTATGCAAAATATCTTGTGCCAATCGTTGCATTAATTGTAGAATCTCTTGTTTATTGGCATTTTCGATGCAGGAGATTATTCGTTTCTTATCGTTGTCATCTAGTTGAATAAGCATTGGTTTAGTAGCTGTGGCGCCTGCCTTTATAGAAGAGATATGGAATATATTCCGTTCATTCTGATAGAAGCGTTGATATAACAGCTTTTCAGACTCGTGAAGTAATGAAGTGATTTGAGACAGTTCGTTCGTCACTGTACCTATGGCAAGATAAAGGGCAAGATGATGTTCTAACGTAAGCTTGTTCAAATACTGATCGAGTTCAGGAAGTACTTGGGTCTCAAAAGGGACAATGCTCGTTGCAGTCTGTGATCCCATGACTATTAGCCCGTATAGTTTGGATTTAGCAGCATAGGTAAAAATAGATCGTGGCAGACTTGCCGGGAGATAGGCCTCCGTTGCAAGATGTATGAACTTAGTCGCCTGTTCTCGCATCCACCTTGTGGATGGTGAAGGTGTTTCTCTGATAGGGAAACCTGCCAAAACAAAAGGGAGATACAGATAATGTTTACTTTTAAAATTACATAATTCAGCGATCAAATTAGTGTCAATTGCAGGTTGTTCTTCTTCGAGTAGTAGCTTTATAAGTTGTGAGCCTTCCAGAGTAGAACGTTTCCTTTGTTCTTGTTGTTTAAGTTGCAGCTTGTTCATGCATTCTTGAATCACGGTTAGGCTTTCTTCATATTCCAGAGGTTTGAGCAAAAAAGCATGCACACTCCCAAGTTTGATGGCTCGTTGAGCGTATTCGAAATCATTAAATCCTGTCAAAATAATAAACAAAGTATCAGGAAGGAATTGGCGAAGCTCTTCTATCATCTGAAGACCATCCATTTCGGGCATGCGAATATCAGTGATCACTAAATCTGGCTGCTCACGTAGTGCGGTAGCGACGCCTTCTTTTCCATTCTCCGCTTCAACAATACTCTGAACACCAAGCTCCTGCCACGAAAAGTAATGTTTTAATCCCGTCCGTATTAACGGTTCATCCTCTACAATCATAAGCTTGTACATGAAATCCCTCCGGAAGACTAGATTTATAGTGGATTTTTCAACAACGATATCATCAAATGTAAGTTATAAGCTAAAAATTAAAATAATTATAGGTGAAATATGTAATGTATTATAACATTGAAGAGGGGCTGAAAGAAGGTATAGGTCAGAATACGACCCTAAATGTAAAAGGAGTGGGATTCTCCTGAATTTATAATTGATTTATGATTAGCGCAAGGAATGAGAAAGCATTCTATTCCACAAAAATAATAGGGGGTAGCACATGAGAGCAATGAAAAAAGGGCTAATGAGCATTGTTGGTGTCGCACTTTTAGGTACACAGTTAGTTGCATGCGGAAATACGAATACAGCGAATTCCGCCAATGAACCAAGTAATAATACTGATAAGAGTGAGCCCGCGGCCACTGAGACTGCTGCTAAACCAGTAGAAATAACATGGTGGAATTTTCCGAGCTTTCAAGCTTTAGATGGTGAAGTTGGCAAATATGAGAAGGAAATCATTGCAGCTTTTAATGAGAAGAATCCGGAAATTAAAGTCAACCTTGAGATGATCACCTTTGAAGGCGGCCCTGAAAAACTGAATGTGGCAATTGCTTCGAATACCGCACCTGATGTAATTTATGATGCTCCTGGACGGATTATTGACTGGGGTAAAAAGGACTTATTAGCACCTCTTAATGATATGGTGACCGATGAAGTGAAAAATGATATTTCGGAAGCCTTTTGGAAACAGTCTAGTGTTGGCGAAGAGATCTTTATGTATCCGATCAATACAGCTCCTTTTATGATGGCGGTAAACAAGACTGTTTTTGAGAAGATTGGCGCGCTAGATTTGCTTCCTCTGGATAAGGAAGACCGAACTTGGACGTTTGAAGAATATAAGAAAGCGCTGGAAGCTGTTAAAGAAAAAGCACCTGATGTTATTCCTACCGGATTCTTCGCGAAGAGCCAGGCTGGAGATCAAGGAACTCGTGCATATCTTGCTAACTTAGGTGTATCCAGATTTCTAAATGAAGATAATTCCGCAGTCGCGATCAATACTGATAATGCTGCGAAAGCGTTGGATTGGATCGTTCAAGCTACAAAAGATAAACTTAGCGTTTCTGGTGCGGCTTCCCTTGCGGCTGCTGACGTGAACGACTTATTTTTACAAGGGAAATTAGCCTTTACACTCAACTATTCTGCAGTACTTAAAGCTCAGAACGTATCTAAAAAAATGGTTGAATTCGAAGATGTTCTGCTTCCATTCCCAACTTTAGATGGATCGGAACCTAAGCTTGAACCTTACCTCGGCGGTATGGCTGTATTCAATAATGGTGATGAAGCTAAGATTGCAGCTTCTAAGAAGCTGATTGATTTTATTGCTAATGATCCTGTATGGGGGAAGAAAAACTTGATTCAAACAGGTGGTTTGTCTGTTCGTAATTCGATTACAGGCCTCTATGATGATGCAGAGTACAAATACGCTGAGTATGCTCGTAAATTCACAACAGATGCACCTACCATTGCCGATGGATATGCTGATATTCGTACTTTATGGTTCCCTGAATTACAACGTGCTTTAACTGGAGGAGCAACCGGTAAAGAAGCTTTGGACAGCTTTGCTGCAAAAGCAAACGAAGCGATTACGAAAGCAAAGGCTGCAATGAAATAAAAAAAGTGAATGGTGTCCAAAAGAATAGAGTGCGGGAAGCACTCTTTTCTTTTTAAATCATCGAAGAAATGGGGAAGGACTGTGGGGACAACGGTTCGCAAAATAAAAGGTTATGTGATTCGCGACTGGATGATGAGTTATCTCTTTTTAGTGCCGGCATTTGGGTTTTTCCTGCTTTTTGTAGCTTATCCGATGGTGAAAGGGGTCTATATTAGTTTCTTTGATTACTCCTTGAGAGATTTCAGCTTTATTGGCCTCGATAATTATATCTCCTTAATAAAAGATGATAACTTCAGGAAGTCGATGGGAAATACATTATTGCTTGTACTCATCACCGTACCCATCGTTATTATTTTCTCGTTATTTATCTCTATGAATATTTATAAGAAAAAAGAGTTTGCCAGATCGTTTTTCCGCGGAGTGTTCTATTTGCCGGCTGTATCCTCGGTCGTAAGCATCACAGTCGTTTGGGGCTGGATCTATCATCCGAACTATGGGATTCTAAATTATTTGACCAGCTTTTTGGGAATGGAGCCTATATCCTGGTTAGGAGATACGAGGACTGCACTGCTTGCTATTATCGTGGTTCTGATAACGACCTCTGTAGGGCAGCCGATCATTTTATATGTGGCATCTATTGGGAACATTCCTACTTCTTACATAGAAGCAGCTGAGATTGATCGAGCGACGCCTTGGCAGATTTTCAGGAAAATATTATGGCCAATGCTAATGCCAACGAACTTATATATTATCGTGATTACCACGATCAACACCTTTCAATGTTTTGCACTAATTCAGTTGCTCACCTCGGGTGGACCTGTGTATAGCACATCGACTGTTATGTATGGCGTTTACGAACAAGCCTTTATGCTCGGTCATTTTGGATATGCCTCGGCGATGGGTGTCATCCTTGCGATTGTGATCGGGATCATTTCTATCATTCAATTCAAATACTTTGGCAGTGATGTTGAGTATTAAGGAGGGGACATCATGAATTCTACGAATCCGTTAGAACTGAGAGCACCTATTGGCCAATCTAAGAAAGTAAGCAAATGGAAAAAAGAATTGACGATTCCAAAAATATTAGCGACCATCCTGTTGATTCTAGCAACGTTGTTTTTTATCTTCCCTTTTTATTGGGTGGTTTCAGGGGCATTTAAGCTTCAGACTGTGGCAACAACGATCCCCCCGGAATGGTTTCCGGCTAAGCCGACTCTGCAAAACTGGACCGAGTTATTTAAGAATCCCGTTGAGCGCTGGATGTTTAACAGTTTCATCATTGCTTTTTGTGAAATGGCAGCGATTTGTATCGTTTCTTCCTGTGCTGGATATGTGCTTGCCAAAAAGTCTTTTCCTGGCCGAGGGATTATCTTTACGATGTTTGTTGCCGCTATGGCATTGCCTAAGCAAGTTATTCTTGTCCCGCTGTTTACGATGCTTGCAGATTTTGGGTGGGTCAACACGTATAAAGGGCTTATTTTACCGGCGATTGGCTGGCCATTTGGAGTCTTCCTAATGAAGCAGTTCGCGCAGACGATTCCAGGAGAATTAATTGAAGCAGCCAAAATAGATGGCAGCTCTGAGATTCGTTTGTTCGGAACCATCATTTTACCTTTGTTAAAGCCTGCAATAGGGGCACTGGCAATCTTTACTTTCATCACTTCTTGGAATGATTATTTCAGTCAGCTGATCATGACCAGATCGACTTCAATGATGACATTACCACTTGGGGTAGCGACTCTTCGGGGTGAATTCACAACAAACTATGGATTGCTTATGGCGGGTGCTGCGTTAGCCTCTATTCCTATGATTGCAATTTTTCTAATGTTCCAAAAAGCCTTTACCCAAGGGATTACTATGGGGGCTGTAAAAGGATAACTGTTCCTATAACAACGAAAATTAATAGTAATGAATTAAACGATGGAGGCTGTAATTTATGAAATCATATGATCTTGAATCCTTTAAAGGCATTATTATTGCTATGTACTCCAGTTATGATGCTGAGAGGGAAATCGATAAAGAAGCAGCCCGAAAATTAGCTCGTCATTATGCTTCTACGGGAGTAAAAGGTCTTTATGTTGGCGGAAGCTCTGGCGAAGGTATGCTGCAATCTGTAGAAGAACGCAAACAAATGCTCGAGGCAGTTATAGCAGAGGTTGGAAAAGAGCTTACAATCATTGCTCACGTGGGTGCCCCATCTACAAGAGACAGTGTTGAACTAGCTATCCATGCTGAGAAAGTTGGCGCACATGCCGTATCGGCTGTTCCAGCGATCTATTATCGTCTGTCACCGGACAGTGTTGAAAGTCATTGGCAGGCGATTATTGATAGTACGGCGCTTCCATTTATTATCTATCACATCCCGCAAACTACAGGCTTTCAATTATCGAAAAGCTTGCTGATTAAGATGGCAGCTCAGGATAAAGTAATCGGGGTGAAAATTTCGGCGGAGAGCACGTTTGAGCTTCAGCAATTTAAAGCCGCAGGCGGGAAGAATTTTCTAGTCTTAAATGGACCAGATGAGCAGTATTTGGCGGGCCGCAGTATTGGGGCAGATGGCGGGATTGGTGGAACTTATGGGGTGATGCCCGAGTTATTCCTAAAAGTGGAACAATGTTATGTGCAAGGAGAGATGGCTGAGGCGCAGAAATGGCAGTTTATCATCAATGATCTCATTGTTGAATTGCTATCCTTTCCTTCATTATATGGTGCGTGTAAAGCGATCCTTAGTGTGCGCGGATTTGAAACAGGTCAGCCAAGAATGCCGCTTTTACCGATTAAGGATTCCGATCAGGAGCGGGTGGAAGCTCTGAACAATAGAATATTAGATTATATTCTTGAAGCGAAGGGATAGGGTTAATAATGACTCGAATAAGTGATATCTTTCCGGTGAAAGGTCTGATTGTTTCCTGTCAGGCACTTGAGCATGAGCCGCTTCATGGTGGGGATACAATGGCTAAAATGGCAAGAGCAGCGGTTCAATCAGGAGCTATAGGAATCCGGACAAATGGTGTTCCAGATATTGTAGCTATCAAAAAAGAAGTAAATGTACCGGTCATTGGACTTATTAAACGGGATATTCCCGGATCAGCCATATTTATAACACCAACCTTAGATGAAGTGAAGGCGATTGTTTCTGCAAAAGCAGAGATTGTTGCGCTTGATGTAACGAATCGGGAAGAACGCTTAGAGTCAGTAAAGCCATTAATAGAATATGCACATCTGAGAGGTGTGCTGGTTATGGCGGATATTTCGACATTTGAGGAAGGGCTTGCCGCTGAGAAATTAGGTGTGGATTTCATCGGTACCACGCTTTCAGGCTACACCCCATACAGTACACAGCAGGAAGGACCGGACCTTGTCTTAATTCAACAATTAAGCAAATTAGTGAACATTCCTGTTGTTGCGGAAGGACGGATATGGACACCGGAAGACGCAGCAAAAGCTAAGAATGCGGGGGCATCCTATGTTGTTGTAGGAAGTGCAATTACTAGGCCACAATTGATCACTTCGAGATATGTTAAGGCCGTGAGCAATTTCAATGACTGACGGAGGTGAGTCCGCGATGGAAGGGTATGATCCTCATATAGAATATGCGATCGGAGTAGATATTGGCGGCACGAAAATTAATGCCGGACTCGTCTCTTCACAAGGGGACGTTTTACATACTGTAAGCCTAAGCACATTGGCTGGACAGACGAAAACAATGGATCGTATTATACTAGCAATTCGGACATTAATGGATGAAATAACAGCACAACAAGCGGGAATTCAGCTCCAAGGAATTGGCGTAGGATCGGCAGGGCAAATGGATTGGGAGGCGGGGCGTATCCGCTCCGCTTCGGAGCTTATCCCTGGCTATGCTGGCACAGCTTTGAAGGAGTTGCTTCTGACACAATTTCAACTTCCAGTAATCGTTGATAATGACGTGAATGTATTAGCAATAACAGAGAAATATTTAGGTTCAGGCAAAGAGGTAAAAGATTTTATCTGTCTTGCCCTTGGTACGGGCGTGGGTGGAGCGATAGTCGTAGACGGCCATCTTGTCCACGGTTCTTGGGGTGGGGCTGGAGAGTTAGGCCATATGTCCGTAGATTTCAAAGGGCCTGCATGCGTTTGTGGTGGAACAGGCTGCTTGGAGCAGTATGCTTCAGGCACAAGTATCGCACGTCGCATGCGCGACAAGCTTTTATTACATAACCAGTCCCCAGAGAATGTAGACTCACGGGAAGTGATAGCGAGATGGCGGGCAGGTGACTCTCTGGCTACAGCGTTAATGGAAGACACGATTGCTGCGCTCGGATCCGCGATTGCTTCATTAATCCATATTTTTAACCCTAAAGTCATCGTCATTGGCGGTGGAGTTGCTGAAGCAGGCGAACTTTTGTTTGAAGGCATTAGAAGGGAAGTAAAGGGCAGAGTAATGCCATCGATGCTGGAAAATGTTCGTATTGAAGCAGCCTATCATGGTAATTTATGTGGAATGATCGGTGCGGGGCTGCAGATGTGGGAGTATAGTCCCGATAAAGTAAAGAGAGCAGAGCTATAAGGGGCTATTCACCATCTATCTGTATAGAAAGCCATGGAGCAATACGTAGAAGCGAGTTTAATTGTACATCGTACAACTATATTTCTCGAATCCCTCCAGCCGATGGGTATAAGTGTATTTTGTACAGCTATATTCTTGATTTACAGCCTTAGTGGTGGCTTCTCGTGTTTTTAGTTGTATAAAATGCAGCTAAAGTCAAAATGATTGCATTTGCCTACGAAATAACTGTATAGAATACATTTATTCCATTCCTCAGATTCTCCTGAGATCCGGTGTAATTGAGCTATTGAAGATTGATTAGTGTGATTTTGGGATTGATTAATTTTTAAAATAATTTAGTTAGAACCACATGTGAATAATACTCATGTGGTTTCTTTTATTAGTTATAGCCCACCCCAGTACCCAATGCCGAATAAACCCTTCGTTCAACCATCAACACATCTAACCGATGTTATGGGAAGCAGTTTTTCGCTTTTTACGTTGAATTTTTGATGATGATTCATTAATGTGAGCATATCACACGATATCGCTACGACGAATTCAATGTGTCCAAAGACTCGGGGAAATTCGACCTTAACTGGTCCGGCTCGGATAACTTGTTTGACCAAACCAGCCTAGCTAAGATTTTAATTAGGCTTAAGGGATACAAATTTTCCAGTTTGTATCCCTTAACTTATATAACAAAGGATGGGAAAAATATGGTCGATTATAAAAACAACGAAGGAATAGGCAGTTTTCAACAAGGCAGCTATCGTCCATTAGCCATTCATCCCATTGAGGCTAATTGGACCAGACAATCCCGATTCAGAGCTCCAACATCGCTTTCAGTTTTGAAGCGAGTTGTTGACTCGGGGCGGCCGGATTTTTCATATGGATTAAGCTCGTTTACAGTGGATGAACAAGGGAGAGCCATTTTAGCTGTGGGGCAGGGTGATTTCGAGCTTAATCATCAATACGGCAAACTGTTTCGGGTTTGCTTTGAATCTGACACTGTGGAGCTGCTATTGGAGACTAAGGCATCCCTTATGTCTCCCCTGCTGATCAGCCCAGCCTCCATTTTGGTTGCGACCAATAGCATTCGAGATAATCAGCTCATTTCGGTTGACGAAAACGGCCGGATAAATTGGAAGACCGCAGTGGATGGTGTGCCGTATGGCAGGCCGGTGGTAAACAGCGAAGGGCATATTTACCTGTGTACATATGAAGATGAGTCACAAATTATTGGGAGACTCTATGCTTTTGATGCGGATGGAACCATAAGATGGGTTTACAAGTGCTCGTCCATATTTTGGTGCGATCCGGTTATTTCCCGTGAAGGAATCATATATATTGGTCAAAATGTGAATTCCAAACTTTATGCTTTTAGTCCTGATGGAGAGTTGTTGTGGGAGAAACGGATGGGTCAAGGAGAAGGGCACCGTCCCCCTGTCATAGATCAGGATGGGGTTATGTATGGGTGTCTTTCTAGCCAGTTATATGCCATTGCTCCGGATGGCGAAGTGAAATGGATATACCAACCGGAGGAAAGTTACGTTGACACCAGCCCTTCCCTGGGCGCAGACGGTAATTTATACGTGAATTTGACCGGTGGGGAATTCATTTGTTTAACGCGAGACGGTGAACAGCTATGGAAAGCGGAAACTAAAGGTTTTGCAATAACTCAGCCAATTCTCGGCCGATGCGGCAACGTTATTCAAAGTCGCTTAATGGATAACTCGATTGAAAGCTACTCCGTTGTTGATATTTTTTCCCGAAAAGGAGTGCATTTAGCGGAGACCGCAATCAAAGGTTCCATTCATTCGGTGATTTTGGCAAATGATGAAGTGATTTACGTCCTGTCCTCCTATTGGACGGCTAAGATGGAGCCTAAATGGGAACTTCATTTGCAAAGCTCCATCGGGCAGTCCCAAGGTTGGACAACAGTACTGGGGGAGAAATTCAACTGGGAAACGATTGGTGAAAGCGCCAGATCTTTGTTTAACTTGAAGGAGCTGAAGCAAAGCGAAACTCAATCCGATATTATTGAGCAAAAGAAATATTCTTACTGAAAGATCAGATGAGGAATTGTTGACTTCACTTCAGCACGCAGATACTAGTGAAGTGGATATAAGGTGGTACTTGACGGAGAATACGCTGGGGATAAGTGTGCAGATTTCTCATGCTATCGGAGATCATGCTGAGTTTGAAATCAAGTATGACAAACTGAAGTTTAAGCTGAACACTTTTCTTTTTTCAGAAATAATAGAGCCTATCAAATTCCCTTGATTTAA
The DNA here is from genome assembly GCF_038593035.1 of Paenibacillus sp. FSL R10-2778. NCBI lineage: Bacteria > Bacillati > Bacillota > Bacilli > Caryophanales > Paenibacillaceae > Paenibacillus > Paenibacillus sp. FSL R10-2778. The sequence goes on from NZ_CP151956.1 coordinate 2,944,152, forward strand.
TAGAATAATTTACCGATAATGTTAATGGGGGAACCCAAAATTAAATCCGTCATGAAGCAGGAGGCACTATCGGACAATGATGACTTTAATGAACATGGTGCGGGGAACGGAGAACGATCTTCCTGCTAAAGAGATGATTAAGTATTGGAATCATGAGCCTGGAACCTTAAAGATGGTAAGGGCCAGCAGCAATTTTATTTATACCTTTCAGTGGAATGGTAAACGCTTTTATTTAAGGTTTACTCATGAAGAGGATAATTCTGCAGACAATATCCAGGCAGAGCTGGATTTTATGATGTATTTATTAGAACAAGGTTATGAGACCGTCGCTCCTGTGCGTTCTAAGTCTGGTAATTGGATTGAGACGTTGTTAACGGATCACGGGCGATATCACGGGGTAGTTTTTGAACAGGCCCAGGGTGAATATGTTTCACTTGATGAGATGAAGGAACCTCATTTTTATCAATGGGGCCAATCGCTTGCACGTCTGCATAATTTTTCGGAAACCTATGCACCGAGCACACCTTATCGCAAAAGCTGGGTCGATTCATTGAATTTTATTTATTCCGTATTGAGCAGGCATCCTGAGGAGCATAAGGCGCTTAAGGAATATGAGCGGATTGAAGCTTGGCTATCAGAGCTTCCTTTTGGAGTGGGGCATACTGGGCTCATACATTATGATTTTGAGATGGATAATATCTTTTATATGCAAGAAGAATCCCGCTACAGTGCCATCGATTTTGATGACTCTATGTATCACTGGTTTGCGATGGATATTACATCGGCGTTAAGAGACCTGACGGAATCGGATGATAATGAGAGTAGAAGAAACATTGACCATTTTATTAATGGATATAGATCGGTTAAGCAGCTAGATGATGAGTATATGAAGTTGATACCTGAATTTCAAAGATTTGCAGACTTATACAGTTTTGCTAGATTACTTCGGTGTATGGAGAATACGGATGATTCTATTTTCCCGGATTGGGCGAAACAACTTAAACTGAAATTAGAAAGAGTTTGTGACCGATTACGAACCGGCTTTCAACCACATATAGTGCTGAAGGATATTACTGAAAAAAACTGGTACGCTTGTACTCAATTAGAAGTATCGGATGAGCAAAAGTCTATTTTTCCTGTACCGGTGGTCTATTGGTTAGCAGAAGCAGCTTATTGTGGTATGACCCCGCTCGCTTTATACGCAGATGAAGAATTGGTAGGTTTCTCTGTGTATAGCGTAGATCCTGAGGATGGAAGTTATTGGATTATGGCTTTTATGATTGACCAGAAATATCAGAACAGGGGTTTAGGCAGAACGGGTATGGATACCTTAATTCGTTATATTAAAGCAGAACATCCTTGCGACAAAATCGTTATTGGCCATCGGATCGAGAACGAACGTGCTACGAATTTATATACATCACTCGGGTTCGTTGAAGTCAGTAGGGACGAGTTTGAAGTTATACGAGGGTTGGTAGTGTGAAAAGGGAAAAGCCGCCAAGGGTTTGGCGGCTCTTTTTTATAAGGAAATAAATTAATCTACAGAACCGGTAGCCAGCAGCTGATCAAAAGAGACAGGGAATAGTGGCTCAATCAGCGATAAAATTGCTTTTGCATACTCCTGAATTTCTTTCTGAGCGTCATGCTCCAGTCTTTGATTTAAAAAATGAGCTACAGATTGAACTGAAGCTGTCCAGTACCAACGAACGAATAATCCATAAGCGGGTAGAAACAGTCTTGCTTGTTCAGCACATATGCCATCTGCTAAAGCTGCTTCATACTTAGATAATCCTAACTCGGTGTATTCTTGAAGCTCACGGGTGTATTTTTCACCAAGCTCCCATGCAATGATGTCACCACTGCCTTGTTTGGAATTCTCTGGTTTGGATCTCCATTCTCCCGCAGCAGGTTGATAAAAAACGGGTTCTTCTGTTATGTATCTTCGGCTGGATTCGTTCCAGGCTTCCAAGCTATCTCCAGTACCTTCGTAATGAGCAGAACCGACTACGTATTTCCACCACTGTCTCGCAACCATTAATGGGGCATAAACCTCAAATTGAGTGATGGCATGGCGGAAAGGAGAGGTATGTCCTTCACGGGCAAGGAATTTTATTAGTTTAATATCCCGATTACTAAGCTCAAAAGATTGTTTTGCATAAGAAACACGCGCAGCGTTAGCAACCGTTAAATCTGAGCCCATATGATCTACTAATCTTACATAACCTTCATTTAAAACTTTGATTGTTGTCAATTTAATGTAGCCTCCTGTTCCAAAGCAGAGTAAATGAGTTCGTCACACCATTGTTGATTGCAAAATCTAGTCTCTCTGAGGATTCCATCCCTAATCATTCCTGCTCTAATCATAACTTTTTCAGATTGAAGATTCTCTGCATTGGCATAGGCAACGACTCTATGGGCATTAAGAGAGCTAAAGGCGTAGCCTATCAGTGTTTTGACGGCTTCTGTCGCATAGCCCATTTTCCAGTATTCCGGCAGTAGGACCCAGCCAACCTCCCACTCTCTGATCTCTTCCCAATTTAACTTTATACTTACGTTGCCTATGGGGGTTCTATTTTGCTTTGTACATACTGCTAGATCATAATGCTCACGCGGATCGCTGGTAGTCTGAGTCAGAATCGAAAGGAAGTTCTCTTTAATTTGTTTTGCATCTGGTGCGGTGTTTTCATATTTGTGAGACAAAGGATTAAGTTCCAGTTCTTCATAAAAAGAAAAATCATTGCTTGTATAATCTCTTAATATCAATCTGTCGGCTATTATTTCCATGAGTTAATACCTCCTAATCCATGATTATAATGGAAGACTCTGTAATTATCACGGAGTAAATTCACTAGAAATACAAAAAAATATTTCTGTAAATTTTTCTCTAGTAAAATTGTGGAATTGTGATACAGTAATTAAGGTTTATATATTTAGAGGGGGATGTAAGGGAAATGAAAGCTATTAAATGGAGCATCACTGCAGCGTTAGCAGTATCTATGTTGGGTCCAATACATACAGTGAAGGCGGCAGATACGCGTAACGTCGATTACGATCAAGGTAGTATTTTACGGAGTGCCAGTTCAGTTTCGTCATCATACAATGAAGGCAATCCGCAGGTTGAAGATTTGATTTTTCAGATGGATGCTACCGAAATCACTGTTGGGGACAATGTTCCGGTACAAATCTATGCTAAAGATGTCGATGGCATATCCGAACGCGTTCCATTAGCTCAAGCAAATGTCGTAATTGAAAAACCTTATTTGCTGCAAAAGCAAGCCGATGGCACAATGAAAGCCTTAGCGGTAGGAGAAACGAACGTAACGGTCATTTCAGGATCAGATACCAAAACAATAAAAGTTTCGATCAGTGCGGACCATGATATTGATCAAGGTGCATTTGTTAATGGAACAATGTATTTGCCGGTTCAATCGGTTTTTCAAACGTTGGGAGCAACAGTCCAAGTTAATACAGCAACTAAAATCTTTAGCATTCGCCTAGGAGATTTGCCAATACAGCTTCAACTCGGAAGCGATATTGCAATGGTGAATGGTGCGAAGGTCAAAATGAGTGGTAAAGTGCAAAAGATCGACGGATCTACAGTTTTTCCTGCCACGCTTTTAAAGACTGCACTGTCAGCAGAGTTAATTTGGGATGGAAATTATCAGACGATGGAGATCTACTTCGGCAAAGCAGAGTTGTTCGCCTATACGAAACAAACTGCGCAGATTTTTAAGAAAGAAGAACAAGGAAACCTCGTTAAGTTCATTGGAAAAACATATTGGCTCAATCAATTCGACTCCGATTATAAGTTCCAAAAAGTCACTATTGTAGATATTCTACCTGATTATGAAGGTGAATTCGCCATTTCATTTAAGGTTTTATCAACGGGGCAAATTCTTAACTCTTATACAATGTCGGGGGATGAGTTGATCCGTACATTAGGAAATAAAGAATATTTCTTAACAACGGATCCATTTAAGACCTATAAGTGGTCGGATGCGATTTGGAGTAAGATTAAAAAGAGCATAGTTGCTACTGGGATGACCAAGCAACAAGTGGAGTTTAGTTGGGGTAAGCCTATAAGTAAATCCACATTATCAGGTAGTGGCATTCAAGTGGAGACCTGGCAGTATGGTAATTATAACTATGTTACCTTTACGAACGGTGTTGTCTCCATGATTTATACGAATTAATTCTTCCTAACTTCTGCGTTACTTTAGTCATAGAGCCTGTCTTTGCGACATATCATTTTGGAGAAGCACTTTCAGAATTAAAGTGTTGACTATTGTTGGCCGAAATGAGGGGTTTATTCATGGCAAAGTCAAAACGTGGACATGCACTTTGGAATTTACCATCAAGGGGCAGGGGGACTTGTCCAATCTGTCAGAACACCCGTATTAAGCTGCTTTATCCCAAGAAAAAAACGGATGGAGCAGTCGTTAAGGTCTGTAAACGCTGTGACAAGGCTCCGCAGACGAAAGTGGATGCCGTGTTGATTTAAAAAGAGTACACAAAAAGAGGCTGTCTCAAAAGTGGATTTTTCTACGTATGAGGCAGCCCTTCTCATGAATAAAACAAAGAAGCACTTCTCTAATAAGAGAGGCGCTTCTTTTAAATTTTACAGAGATTTAGTACGTATATGATTATTTCGTTATCCGATTAATGACCTGTTCGCGTCTAGGACCCACGGAAATCGTAGTAATACGCGTGCCAATAGAGGTTTCAATAAAATCAATGTAAAGCTTAGCTTGTTCTGGCAGATCTTCGAAGTCGGTGATCTGAGAGATATCGCAGTTCCAGCCAGATAAATGCGTGAATATCGGTTTTGCAGAGTTCAGTTTATTCGTAGCCGGGAACTTGTCGGTGATCTCTCCATTTTCAAGCTCATAAGCCACACAAACTGGAATCTCATCCAAATAACCAAGCACGTCAAGATTAGTCAACACGACTTCAGTGGCACCCTGCATTTGGCAACCGTAACGAGTAGCTACAGCATCAAACCAGCCCATACGTCTAGGACGGCCAGTCGTAGCCCCGAATTCCCCGGCATCGCCACCTCTTGTACGAAGTTCATCCGCAACGGGCCCTTCTAATTCCGTAACAAAAGGTCCAGCGCCGACACAACTGGAATAGGCCTTGGTCACAGCGATGACATTCGTGATAGCTGCTGCAGGAAGACCGGCACCGACAGGTGCAAACCCGGCAAGTGTTGAAGAGGAGGTGGAGTAAGGATAAATACCGTGATCAGGATCACGCAGAGCCCCAAGCTGACCTTCAAGTAAGATAGTCTCCCCCTTAGCATAAGCCTCTTGCAGCAAGTCTGTTGTATTGGCTACATAAGGCGCTAGCTGTGCAGCTTCTTCTTGCAGCTGAATCATTAATTCCGAGATTTGGATCGGCGCTTTCTTATATAAATGCTCAAGTAAAATATTTTTGGAAGCGAGTAATTGTTCAAGACGTTTCTCAAGTCGGGCGGTATCAAATAAATCCGCTACCTGTATGCCTAGCTTTGCATATTTATCTGCGTAAAATGGTGCGATTCCCCGTTTTGTTGAACCGAATCCTTGAGATCCCAGACGTTCCTCTTCTAGTTCATCAAACAAACGATGGATTGGAAGCACGATTTGCGCCCGTTCGGATACGAATAATCTAGGCTTTGGCACACCTCTATCCGTTAAAGCTTTCAATTCTTTTATTAATACTTCTGTATCAAGTGCTGTTCCGGGTCCAATAATGTTTGTAACGGAAGGATAAAATACCCCAGATGGCAGCATATGCAATGAAAATTTTCCATATTGGTTTATGATGGTATGCCCAGCATTACTACCACCTTGAAAACGAACGACAAAGGAAGATTGTGCAGCTAGCACATCCGTCATTTTTCCTTTTCCTTCGTCGCCCCAGTTTGCTCCTACAATTGCAATTACGGTCACGCGTTTTCGCCTCCCAAGCTTGTTTTTGGCTACAGGACTAAGTATAATGCTAGTTAAATCATTAGAAAAATTGATATAAGTTATATCTATTATAAGGTGGAGTAATGACGTGGGGATGGACATTAATTTGGAGTGGTATCGCTCTTTTTATTGGGTAGCGAATACTGGGAGTTTAACTGCTGCGGCAGAACGACTCAATATTACACAACCGGCAGTAAGTCACACGATTAAACAATTGGAAGAAAAAATGGGCGGCCCGTTATTTTTTCGCACTTCTCGCGGGGTCGATCTAACAACAGAAGGAAAAGTACTGCTTAGCTTTATTGAGCAAGCCTTTCATCATGTAGACATGGGCGAAAGAGCGATCGCAGATATGAACAATCTGAACAGCGGCGAGATTCATATCGGAGCAAGTGACACCTTATGCAAATATTATCTGTTACCTTTTTTGGAGCAATTTCATGAACAATTTCCCAATATCCGCATTCATATTACGAATCGTACGACACCAGAAACACTTACGCTTTTAAAAGAAGGGAAAATTGATTTTGGTATCGTCAGCTTGCCGACATCTGATAAACAGATTGATTTTCGCAAAAGTACTCAGCTTCAAGATTGCCTGGTAGGGGGCAAAGGTTTTCGTCATTTGGCGGACAAGACCATGCCGCTTGCAGACATTCAGCAGTATCCGTTGTTATGCTTAGAAGCGGGTGGCAGCACCAGAAAGTATATGGATCAGTTTTTAGCTTCTAATCATCTGACGATTACACCTGAATTTGAACTGGGAAGTGTGGATTTGCTTGTTCAGTTTGCGAAACGTGGTTTTGGCCTTGCTTTTGTTATTCGTGATTACGTAACCGAAGAATTGAAGAAAGGTGAGCTTGTCGAGATTCCTCTGGACCCACCTTTGCCAGAACGTAACATAGGAATTGCTACCCTGCGTGGAGTTCCTCTTACAGCTGCTTCAAAGTCTTTTCTAACATTATTAGAGTAGAATCAGGAAAGAGCTACTAGAGCATACATAGTGAAGAGGAGGAAAGGTAATGAATCCTTTACTGGCTCGGCTGCGAAAGGGATACGGGAAAAAGCTTCGGGCGCTTCATACCTGGAATGGCTGGCTGGTTGTGTTGCTCACACTCACAGGACTTGTGCTTGTAGGTGGCTTCTGGCGTGGCTTCTTAGGGGAAGGCAGAGTATGGATCAAAGGGCTTCATATCGTGGTCGGTGTCGCTTCGATTATTCCGGTTATTTATTATTTGCTGCTGGCAGGGAAACATTGGAAACAACTGAAGGAGCGGCCTTGGCAACGTTTTAATGTAATCGTTGTACTTTCATTGCTGCTCGGCTGGTTCGTTTCAGGAGTGCTACTCTGGCAATTCCGCGTGGTGGGTCCACATGTATCGAACGTTGCTCTGATCGTCCATGACTTATTGACCTGGATAGGCCTTCCTTATATTATTTATCATTCTTTGACTCGAGTAAAATGGCTTAAAGAACCGAGCCGGCGGATAGTGAAAAGCGGCATTGAGACAGGCAGCCCTTCGAATCATCGGGAACCCCCGCAGCCGGTTTATACACGTAGAGCTTTCATACGCGGATCGATTGGTGTTGGGCTTGCGGTCACTATAGGTCCATCGTTTATAAAATGGCTCGGCAGTTCAATTGGAAATATTGGGGGCAGCGAAACAATTGATAAGCTGATCGAAAGTGATCGTAATCAGTTGTTGCCTGCACCCCAGCCACTGGCGGCATCCTCACCCCCTCTCGGAGGAGGGGCGCAAGGACAATTCCGTGTTTACACAGTCACTCCGATTCCAGAGTTTACGAACAACAATTGGTCTTTTACGATAGATGGGCTTGTGGAGCAGAATTTCAAGTGGAACTGGGAACAGTTCGTAAAACTTAAGCGGACCGTTCAGGTGAGTGATTTTCACTGCGTGACGGGCTGGTCAGTCTATAAGAATACCTGGGAAGGAATCAAGCTAAAAGATCTTTTGAGTCAGGCCGGTGTGAAGCCCACAGCTAAGACTGTGAAATTCTATTCGGGTGATGGTGTATACACGGATACGCTCACATTGGAACAAGCCGACATGGATGATGTGCTGGTCGCGGTAATGCATGATGGAAAGCCGATTCCTAGCGATCTCGGCGGTCCTGTACGGTTAATCGTTCCGAAGATGTTCGCATACAAGTCTGTGAAGTGGCTGAACCGGATTGAGCTGATCGAAGGCGATCATACGGGATATTGGGAGCAACGCGGGTATTCAAATGATGCGTGGGTATAAAATAGGGATCGTTAACCTTAATGGGCTTATTGCCTGTTAAGGTTTTTTTGTTGATTAATTCCTTATTTTTTTAGCATATAGCAAATGAAGAGACGTAATAACAGAAATTGCTCCATACAATAGAAGTGACTGGATGCAGGAGGTGGTTGTGATGAACGGGGTTAGAGCCATAAAGCTGTTGGGACTTATTCTCGGTGTGGTACTACTGAACATTATCGTGTTGTCACCAGGTTTATTAGGGGTGGAAATCGGAGGAACCAGTGTATTTGAAATAGCTTTAGGTGTGACATTGTTGTTTGTTAGTCTACTTGTTGTTCTTTATGGAAGTTATATTTTATTGTTTAAACCTTCATCTATCCCTGCTGTGAAAACACTGAAATCTTATGAGGATTATATAGCCGCGCTTACTCAATACAAAAATGTCAAAGTGCTGAAAAAAGACATTGCGCTTGCTCTAGATCAGATATCCCGGATGGAAAAGAAGAGAAGTACCTTGTTAGATGTTTTAGGTCAGAGATTCGAATCCACTGAACTTAGCTTCAAAAAATTTAATGCAGTCAGTTATGAAGTAGCAAAGCTTTTTTACCTGAACATTCGAGGGATTCTGAATAAACTCAGTGTATTTGATGCCTCAGAGTTCACCCTTTTCTCCAGCCAGCATAGACCCTCGCAGTTCTCAGATAAACTGGTGCAAAAAAAGACAGCTTTGTACAATGAATATTTAGCCTACGTAACAGGGTATCTTGGGGCAAATGAAGAGATTCTGCTGAAGCTGGATAAGCTGCTGCTGGAAATATCGCTACTTGACAGTACAGATTATACAGATGTTGAAGAGATGCCTTGTATGAAGGAAATCGATGAGCTGATCAAGCAGACGAAATTCTATAAGCAATGAAGGGGAGATGTGTATGGCTAATAAAGGAAAAACAGTAGCAGTTTTAGGGACCATTACGGTGGTAGTTTTTGCTCTCGTGTATTTTGGAATCACCTTGACTTCTAATATAGGAAAAACCAAAACCCAGATTTCTTCCGAAGATGCGGGGAAGCAGCTTGAGAAGCTATATAAGAACATAAACGTGACCACTGCTGAGCAAATCAAAGGCCAGATTGATCTGGACCCTGTCGCGATTGGGGATTCACTACCAGATATCTCAAAGTTTCCTGTATCCGTAGACAATACAACAGATAGCTTTGTAGAGATATTTTCTTCTACAGAGAAATCAGGAACGGGTAATGATGGTTGGCTAAATGAAGTTGCTACAGATTTTAACAACTCTAATATTGAGGTGAACGGGAGTCATGTTTCTGTGAAAATCCGTAATATTGCTTCAGGTACAGCGACAGATTACATAAGATCTGGGAAGTATGTGCCAGATGCCTTTACCCCTTCAAATGAGCTGTGGGGCGAAATGGTAAAAGCAAACGGGATGAACACTCAGCTAATCACTAAACGTCTTGTAGGTAATGTAGCTGGTATTGTTACCAGTAAGGCGAAATATGATGAACTAATAGAGAAATACGGTTCTTTAAACGTCAAGACGGTTACAGATGCCATAGCAAATAATGAATTATCAATGGGCTATACCGACCCTTTTGCCAGTTCTACGGGTTTAAACTTTCTGGTAACAGCGCTTGGGACGTTTGGCGGTTCAGACTTACTTGGAGAGCAAGCGGTGCAGGGCTTTGAGAAATTCCAAGCAAATGTTCCCTTTATTGCCTCAACCACTTTACAGATGCGAGAGGCTGCAAAAACCGGTAAGCTTGATGCTTTTGTCTTAGAATACCAGATCTTTATGAATGCAACAGATTTGAAAGGGGGGTATGTATTCACTCCTTTTGGTGTAAGACATGACAGCCCGCTTTATGCTTTGGGTGATCTTCCTCAGGAAAAACTCGATATTATTAAGAAGTTTGCTGAGTTTGTTGAACAGGATAAATACCAGGAGCTGGGTGAGAAAAAAGGCTTCAATGGTCTTAATGATTACCAATCAGAGCTTAGTACAGTGGATGGCAGTCTCATATCCTCAGCTCAGAAGCTGTGGAAAGAGAAGAAAAATGGCAATAAACCTATCGCCGCAGTATTTGTGGCAGATGTCTCAGGAAGTATGAACGGGGAACCCTTGAACCGCTTAAAGCAATCTTTATTAACAGGCCAGAAGTACTTGGGCAAGGATAACAGCATTGGTTTTGTCTCTTACTCTGATAACGTTACAATCAATCTTCCAATTGGAAAATATGACACGAACCAGCAGTCCATGTTTGTTGGTGCGATTGATAGTCTTCAAGCAAATGGGGGGACGGCTACTTTTGACGGGATCGCGGTAGCCATCCATATGCTTCAAACGGAATTACAGCTAAATCCGGATTTGAAGCCGTTGATCTTTGTATTAAGTGATGGAGAGACCAATGAAGGGCATTCCTTGAATGATATCAGAGGTCTTATTGAGACCTACAAAATCCCGATTTACACGATTGGCTACAATGCGAATATCAAGGCGCTTGAGAGTATTTCGAGTATAAATGAAGCGGCCAACATCAATGCAGATACAGATGATGTAGTCTATAAAATCGGCAACCTGCTCAATGTTCAAATGTAAGCTATTTTTTATAGGAGGGGTTCTATGTCGTTTACTATGGAAGTCGTAAGTCAGGAAAAGCTGAAATCAGTAATTGAAGAGCAGGTCAAACCTGAGCCTGAGGAAGTATCACAACTGAAAGCACTGGCAGTAAACAATGTCTCCGCCATTCTGGATCTGAATTTAGAGTCACTGGATAAGCGGAAAGCGGTGCTGCAATCCATTGATAGCTTCGGTATGGAAACGATGAGATCCTCTTCGGACAAAAACTCCCTGTTGCAGGTTTCAGTGGGGAATTTATCAAAGACAGGGGATGAAGGCGGCCAAGTAGCAAAAGGTTTGACGGAGCTTAATCTCCAGCTGAAGGATTTGGATCCCAGTGCAGTAGATTTTGCCAAGACGGGTTTTCTTGGGAAGTTCTTTAATCCATTACGTAGTTATTTTGCTAAATATCAAAAGGCGGATGCTGTCATTTCAGATATTATAATTTCTTTAGACAAGGGTAAGACCGTTTTGAAGAACGATAATACTACGCTGGAATTTGAGCAACAGGCACTTCGGGAACTTACAAAAAAGCTGCAAAAAGAAATTCAGCTCGGCATGCTGATGGATCAGGAAATAGAGACGCAACTGGAAGCGGCTAAGCTGCGTGATGAGGATGAGGAGAAAGTTCGGTTCATTACAGAAGAAGTGCTTTTTCCGTTGCGGCAGCGTGTCATGGATTTGCAACAGATGCTTGTAGTGAATCAACAAGGAATTATGGCCATAGAGGTGGTTATTCGAAATAATAAAGAGCTGATCAGAGGGGTGGACAGAGCTAGAAATGTTACCGTGTCTGCCTTGAAAATATCGGTTACGGTAGCTAGTGCGCTGTATAATCAACGAATTGTTTTGAAAAAGATCGAACTTTTAAATCAAACCACCGATAGCCTGATCAGCGGTACCTCAAAAATGTTGAAAAACCAAGGGGCGGAAATCCATAAACAGTCGTTAGAATCAAGTATTTCAGTGGATACATTAAAGCAAGCTTTTACAGATGTGCTATCCGCTCTCGATTCCATCAGTACTTATAAGCAGGAAGCTCTCCCCAAAATGCGTGAAACCATTAATCAGTTCAGAGAGCTGGCAGATAATGGCGAACAGCAGATTGTACGGCTGGAAAAGGGAAATAAGTTGGGGTTGTAGCCTAGCAAAATCATAAATCTGGTTAATTATGCGCTTTGAAGCAACAAATCCTAGCCTTTAGTCTGGTATGACTCCAGCCCCAAGACTGTTTTGAGCCTTCTTTTTCCCACGTATAATGAGATTAATTGAAAAACGTGAGAGAAAGGACAATAGAAATGAATGATAAGTTATACACTATGCCGATGGGAGCTCTTGATTCCATGCATATTCCAGCAGAATCCCAACCCCAATCTAAAACGCGCAAACGTGGAGCAAGTCCAAAGATATATCGGAGTATTTTATACTTCTTAATCTCTTTGCCGCTTACGATTGTATATTTCGTGTTTATGGTGACAGGGCTGACGTTATCCATTGCGTTAACCCCAATATTTATCGGAATTCCTTTGTTTTTTGCAGTAGCTAAGGGATTGGATTACATCGTACAATTTGAGCAAGAGCTGGTCAGATCATTGTTAGATATTCCTAGACCTAGTGAAGAGGCCAGATCGGATATGCAGCTAGAGGGAGCGGGCTTCCTGCAACGAATGAAGTTAGGTTTTCATGGAGCGAAGTTTGCCCGTAACGTCATGCTGATTATGGGTCGATTCGTATCCAGCATTATTTTCTTTTCAATAACAGTAACTGTAGTAGCGGCTGCACTGGGCCTGATTACACTACCTGTGCTGCACCAGATTTTCTTGCAAACCATGGATTTGAACATTTTAGAGAATAGTGTGTTTGCTTTGTTCCAGATCGACTGGACATTATCCCAACAATATATCTCCTATGTAGTAGCTGGATTTGTTGTTGCCTTGTTAGCAAGTTGGGTAATTCGTATGCTTATGGATGTGCAACGTAGAATGCTGTTCGTATCCTACGAGGAAAGACAACAGTACTAATTGGAAAGAAGAGATTGTCTCCAAACAACCCTTACTGAATCTGAATAAAACACCAGACAATGATCCTTCAGTTCGTGGAGAATCACTGTCTGGTGTTTTTGGTCTGCGGGGAGGTTTGCTTTTGCAAATGATGAGCTAGTGGAGGCTGCCTGATTGCTTCATTGATTTTTTTTAGTGTCGGTTACTGGTGATGGATGTTGATGGAATGTGCGAAATAGCTGTACTTTGTGCAGTTATTTCGAGTGCCAAAAGAATAATCCTGACTTTAACTGCACTTTATACAACTAAAAACTAGAGAATCCACTTATAAGGGAGTAATTTCAGAAAATAGCTGCATGAAATACACTTATATCCAGTGATCGAGCGTTCTATTGGATTATAGTTGTATGAAATACAATTAAACTTGAGCGCTTTATAACGCTCCCCCAACTTGTGAAAAAATGTTCATAATCCCATATAAATCCTGTATAATGAGAGTTGTGAAAACGTTTGAACAAAAAATCAGGAGGGGTTCTATGCATTCAAATGGATTATTTAGATGGAGCTTTTTGGGGTTTGCAGTATTAGTTTTGTTAGCGCTTTCGGGATGTTCCAGTAACGAAAATGTAAATGAAAAAGTTGCTACATCACCAACCCCCAATCCAACGATAAGCAATACTTCTAATGCATCGGAGAACCCAACCAATGTGGGGGCGGCAAAAGGTACTGTGCACATAGAAAATATAGGTGAGCGGAGAATATTTGTTTATTTACCTGCAGGGTATGAAGCTGACAGTGAGCGTTATCCTGTTGTGTATATGCACGATGGGCAGAATATTTTCAATACAAATACCAGCTCTTTAGGCAAAGAATGGAGAGTTGAGGAGATTATTGATCAGCTCGTTGCTGATGGAACCATGGAGAAGGTTATCGTGATAGGAGTCGCTTCAAGTGATGGATCAGAACGGGGAATGGAGTATGTTCCATTTCCGGACGAGTCTATTCCTTCGGATGGAGCGAGTGCAGCCGAATTTACCCAATATTTTATCAATACAGTTATTCCCTATGTGGATGGCGCTTACCGGACCATTCCCGATCGGGATCACCGGATGATAATGGGATCGTCATTCGGTGCTATTCAGGCTTTATGGATGGGGTATCAGCACCCGGAGACCTTCTCAGCGATAGGGGCTTTATCCCCTGCCACTTGGGTAAGCAATGGGAGTATATTGGATGAGTTGGCGAAAGAGTCCGGGAAGCCTGCATTGAAGATTTGGCTCGACATGGGTGTAACCGAAGGAATGCCAATTGATCCGCTTGTGAATGTGTTAAAGTCGAAGGGATTTGTATCAGGTAAGGACCTATTCTTTCAGATGGACCCTTTGGGTACACATGAAGAGAAGTCATGGAATAGACGTGTACATAGTCCATTGATAATGTTTGCCGGGAAAGAGGCTGGACAAACGATCAAGCATGAAGTAAGTGACTATCTGACATTAATCGGACCAGAAGCTATCGATATACGTCTTAATTTACTAGTCACTATGGATAATGAGATGGATTTTACAATCCTTGACGGAGTTGAATATCAAGTGTTGAATCCTGAAGTAGGGCAGGTAGACAAGGCAGGTAAGGTGAGCTTCCTGAAGCCGGAATCCTTGAAAGTAAATGTTTCATTTCAAGGTGTTACTGAAGAACATTTGGTTAACTATGAGCATTATGTAAAGGTATTTAAAGTTTATGTGAAATCTCTTGATGTTGACGAGAACGGTGATGAGTTCTCCATTAATCTGAAGGCCTCTGCTCGAAAAATAAATTCAACTCCTGAGTATATCTCAGCGTTAGTGAGCGCTGCTGAAAAAATCGGTATATATAAAATTAAGGAGACTCAGGAGGATGTAATTCGTATAATCTTTACTACGAAGTAGTCATGGAAATTCATATTCCCTGGCTGATAATCAGGGAATTCCACCCTGATTCTTTCAACTAAAAGAAGCTGAGTCAATAAGTAGCGGTTCCAACTTATTGACTCAGCTGTTTTTTATCGCAAAATATATCCCCCATCCGGAAATAAAGTACTTCCTGTTGTATAGCTATTGGTCATCAAATAAATCGTTGTATGTGCTGCTTCGCCGGCATGACCCACCCTGCCAAGGATATTGATATTCGTATATTCGTCGTAAGCCTTGTCTCTAGTTTCCTGTTCTGCGCCTTCCCAATTAAAGTTGGTATGAATGGTTCCAGGGGAGATGACATTTACCCGAATCGGAGCCAATTCTACTGCTAATGCTTTTCCCAGACTTTCAATCGCGCCGTTACAAGCTGCATAGGAGGCACCGTCTGCAAGTGGACGTTGGCTGAATGCGCCGGACATAAGAACAATGGAGCCTGTAGGGTTGATAAAAGGGATGGCATGCTTTACAGCATGATATTGCGGCCAGAACTTTGCATTAAAGCAACTGTGTGCAATCTCCAAGCTAGAAGTAATCGGTCCTCTAACATAGGAGGCTCCCGGAGTGAACAAATGGTCAAAAACGCCGATTTTTTCAAAGAAATCCTTCAAGTCCTGTTCATTTTGATTATCTAGTGAATGAATTTCAACAGAATCGAATCCCAGAAGGTGTTGAGCTTTCTCTAATTTATCTTGAGAACGCCCAGCGATTATGACAGCTGCACCTTGTTCAACCGCTTGTTTGGCAGTTGCAAGCCCTATTCCGGAGCTTCCTCCGATAATGACGATGCGCTGGTTTTTTAATGAAATAGTGGACATATTTATCTTCTCCGTTCATAGTTAATTGGACTTATTAAGTTCTGTTTTTTATTATTAGCTATAAAATATAACCTGCACAGTACGCACTTTTTTCGTACTAGGTACGATTTTTCGTACTAGCTGGTTCGAACATATAGTTATATAACTATCGAAAGAGGGGATCGCATGGATTTGCTGGAGCCGAGATTAACCGGGGTTCTTACAACACTTGAAAAGATCGGTGGAAAGTGGAAGCCGCTCATTTTATTTATTTTATTGATAGATGGCACAAAACGATTTGGTGAACTTAGACGGATTATCCCAGATGTCTCCCAAGGTACGTTAGCTAAACAATTACGGGAGCTTGAAGAGGATCAGCTTATCGACCGGGTGAGTTATCATGAGCTTCCACTCAGGGTGGAATATAGTATTTCAGAACATGGCAAATCCCTAATTACAGTTTTGGATAGCATGTGTGGCTGGGGTAGGATGCATAAAGAATATTTGAATAATACAAATAAGTAGAGGGGGTGCATTATTATTCTTACTATTTTGCAGGAACCAACGGGTCAGACCTACAAGACGCTGGTACAGGTAGCTATGGAAGTATGTGATGAATTTATTCTAGTAAAACGTGATCAGATGGAGTTGGAGCCAGAAGGATATGAACTGCTTGAACAGCTGCAACCTTTTCTCAAAAAGGTCATAAAAGATGACTATTGGCCGGGGACTCGGCTTATGGGGCATTATGCAGATGTTTATTTTTTTGATTGTTCGCCTGAAGCCGTCAATATTCTTTTATCCTATTCCACCAGCTTGTACTCGTGGGTACAGACCAGGCTGCCTGATGATCTTTGTTTTCTAAAACAGGGACAACCGTGGCTAATCAATAAAGCCCATGAGAGAGAAAGCAATTTGATCACTGATGTGGATGAGGAACTTAATAGACTAGAGGCGTGCGGATTGTTGTTCCGTGACTTATCTGAGTTTTATAACGCTGATTAAAAAAATGGACTCATATTTATAGTGCAGAAGAACCCGCAGTTGGTGCGGGTTCTTCTGCATGTTCACTAATCATTCAACGCATCTGTTAAATTACAAGATTTCATATAATCAAAGAAAAGTATTGATAATTATTCTCATATGATTTAATATGATAACGATTCTCATTATCATTACTTTAGTTTGAAGAATGATAAATAAAATATAGATGGGGAGATTGATTATGAATCAGAAAAAATATTTATTAGCTGGGGTATCAGCAGTTTTAGCTTTGAGTTTGGCAGCTTGCGGTAACAATGAAAAGGATAAGACAGCTTCAGAAAAAAGCACAAATAATGCTGCAGTAGCAGCAGAAGGAACTGCAAATAACAAAGGAAATGCGGCTCAGGAGGCTGTTGCCACTGAACAAACCGTTACATATTTGGGCAAGGATTATGTCGTGCCTGCAAAGATTAATAATATTGTAGCAGCAAGTCTCGAATCTATGGAAGATGCTGCCATACTGGGAGTGAAACCTGTAGGTGTACTTGCAATAGCTGATGCTATTCCAGGTTATCTGTCAACTGACCTAGCGGGTGCATCCTTAGTGGGGGATAAATTTGCTCCAAGTAATGAAGCGATTCTGCAACTGGATCCAGATGTTATCTTAGGGTCTTCCAAGTTTGGGGAAGATGTGGCCGGCGCACTTAATAAAATTCAAACGATGATTCCTTATTCACATATTTCAACAAACTGGAAAGATAACTTGCTCTTATTAGGCCAATTATCCGGTAAGACCACAGATGCAGAAAAAATTATTAGTGATTATGAATCTAAAGCTGCGGGTGCAAAGGCTGAAATTGGAGAAAAGCTGAAAGATCAATCCATTCTAGCCATTCGTATTCGTCAGGGCAGTATGTGTGTGTATCCTGCTGGCGTTTATTTGAATCCGGTTATTTATGAAGATCTGGGTGCTGCCATTCCTGAGGTGATTTCCTCTACAGAAGCACAAGCAGAGCTTTCATTAGAAGCTTTGGCGGATATTAATCCGGACTATATTTTCTTGCAGTTTGAGACTAGTGAGAATACTGATAATGCAACAGCTCTTGATGATTTGCTCAAGAATCCGATCTTCAAAAGCGTAACTGCTGTCAAAAATAATCATGTGTTTGTAAATGCAATTGATCCGTTGGCACAAGGTGGAACGGCTTGGTCTAAAGTAAGATTCCTGGATGCGGCAATTGAAAACCTGTTGAAGTAAAACCGAAGGTGCGATGAATAAGATGAATACAAAAAATTGGAAAGTTATATTGATCCTATCAACTTCTCCATTATTCATCGTATTAGCAATGGTTGTATCCGTCTTATATGGTGTTAAAGATATTGGAATATTGACAATATGGCAGGCGATTACACACTTCGATGCTAATAATGTGGACCACAACATTATTATGACATCTAGATTTCCGCGTGTAATCGCCGCTTTATTAGTTGGAGCGGCTCTGGCTGTTTCAGGGGCGTTAATGCAGGGGGTTACACGTAACTATCTTGCATCACCATCGATTATGGGAGTAAATGACGGATCGGCATTTGTTATTACGTTGGCTATGGTGTTTTATCCGGGATTATCGAATGTTCAGATGATTATTTTATCCATGGTGGGTTCAGCCATCGGAGCGGGTTTGGTTTTCGGATTTGGTTCATTGGTCAAAAACGGCTTATCTCCAGTCAGGTTAGCCATTATTGGAACTGTAATTGGTACTTTTTTAAGTAGTATCGCCTCAGCAGTAGCGATGTTTTTTCAAGTTTCACAAAATGTTAGCGTCTGGTATAGCTCGAAAATACATACCGTTAATCCAGATATGCTAATATTATCAGTTCCTTTTATAATCGTTGGACTGCTCTTGGCGGTTAGTATTTCTAAGTCAGTAATGGTTGCTTCCCTGGGGGATGAAACCGCGATTAGCTTGGGTCAACGAACAAAATGGGTGAAAATTGTCAGTATTATATCTGTTATATGTCTGACCGGGACAGCAGTAGCTTTAGTCGGCAAGATAGCCTTTGTGGGTCTAATCATTCCTCATATTACACGTTTTATCGTAGGTATAGACTATCGCTTTATCATTCCTTGCTCAGCGGTGATTGGAGCTGTTTTTTTAGCGTTTTGCGATGTCTTAAGCCGTTATATTAACTTTCCGTTTGAGACGCCAATTGGTGTTGTAACAGCCTTTATTGGCATCCCTTTCTTCCTTTATTTAATTCGGGTTAAAGGGGGAGAGCAGCGTGGATAGAAGTAAAGTACAGTTTAGCCGCTATATGCTTACACTATTAGTTTTTATCCTGTTAACCCTTGTGGCCGGATATTTTCATCTTACGAATGGCGTGTTTGATATGTCTGTAATGGATGTGATAAAAACACTGCTGCGAATAGATCCTAATGCTAAATTTGACCTGGTTATTTTTCAGTTTCGGTTACCACGGATCATTATTGCCTCATTAGTAGGAATAGGTCTGGGGATAGCGGGAACTGTCATTCAAGGGATTACCCGTAACGGGCTGGCTGATCCAGGTATCCTTGGGATTAATGCAGGCGCAGGAGCTGCCATCGTTGCGTTTATGTTTTTCTTTCAGATGTCGGGAGTTACTTTTTTCAAAGAAAGCTGGTTCTCGATACTAGCCATGCCGCTGTTTGGTTTTGTAGGTGGGCTTGCCGCAGTTGTCATTATCTTTATTTTTTCATGGCGGAATGGTGCACTCGATATGCAACGCT
Organism: Paenibacillus sp. FSL R10-2778; assembly: GCF_038593035.1. Lineage (NCBI taxonomy): Bacteria > Bacillati > Bacillota > Bacilli > Caryophanales > Paenibacillaceae > Paenibacillus > Paenibacillus sp. FSL R10-2778. The sequence continues at coordinate 2,963,488 of NZ_CP151956.1, forward strand.
TGATTTTGACAGGGATCGCGATTAGCAGTGGTTTTGGTGCGTTGTCGTTGTATATCTCTCTGAAAATGAATGCAAGTGATTATGAGATGGCTGCGGTTTGGAGTGTCGGAAGTATTTACAGCGCGAACTGGACTTATATCATTATGATCGCACCTTGGGTGCTTATTTTAGGATTTATAATGTATCGAAAAAGCTATTTACTCAATTATTTTCAATTGGAGGATTCCAGTACAAAGAGCTTAGGGATCTCTGTAGAAAAAGAAAAGCTGATCTTTCTGTTATGCAGTGTGGGGATCGTAAGTGTTTGTGTATCTGTATCCGGTTCTATAAGTTTTATAGGCTTGATGGCTCCTCATATCGCCAGAAGATTAGTAGGGATTAATCACCGCTATATTATGTTATCCAGTGCAGTGGTAGGGATGTTTTTGCTGGTGATCTCGGATTATTTTGCCAAAACAATATTTCAGCCGGCAGAGTTACCCGTGGGTATAGTCGTTTCGATTATTGGAATTCCTTATTTCTTATATTTATTAGCAAAGTCAAGAGTGTAGGGGAGAGTGTACAGAAAAAATGACAACACAAGTAGAGCTCGAACACACAGAATCATGGAAACTTGAATCTCAGTATACGGGTTACACGTACGATATGAAGGTTTCTCTTCCCAGAGAAGCAGCACCAGAAAAGGGCTTCCCCGTGTATTACATGCTCGATGGTAATTCATATTTTCAATTGGGTCGGGATGTTGTGAAATTGCAGTCAAGAAATGCCCCGAAAACTTTTATTGCACCAGCAATTGTGATTGGCATTGGACATTATGGTTCAGATGAAGAGGTCTCCAAAAGAAGATTTTATGATTTCACACCTCCGGCGAAGCAGTATGTATATCCGGACCGATTGAAAAATGCTGACATAGGACCACATGGTGGAGCTGAGAAGTTTTTGGCTTTTTTAGAATTAGAGTTAATGCCAGCAATCATCAAGAAATATAATGTGGATCAGTATAAACAAGCCTTGTTTGGTCACTCTCTCAGCGGTCTATTTGTCCTCTGGACGTTATTCACTCGTACGAAGCTATTCCAGTATTATTTGGCCTCTAGTCCATCCATTTGGTGGAATGATCATGAAATCCTGACGTATGCGAAGCAGTTCTATCACAAGGGTCAAGAGTTGACGGCCGATAAACAAAAGTTATTGATTACCGTAGGGAGTGAAGAGTCGTTTATGGTCGATGACGCAGCAATATTATTTTCAAAATTGAATGAGTATGCTTTGCCTAATTTAGAGGTTAAGCACTATGTCGCACCCAATGAAAATCACGCTTCTGTAGTACCAACGATTATGAGTAGAGCGTTTCGAGTGCTGAACTGTTAAGGAGTGGGGATATGACGCAAATGAGGGCAGGCGAGCTTGTGCTTTTTGAACATATGGATCGTCAGATTACCGTGTATTTACCGAAAGAATATCATCTATTTCCGGAGCGGATGTTTCCAGCGGTTTTCTTACAGGATGGAGATTTTTTGTTCAAAGAGGCGATTACAGCAATAGAGAAAGATGTAGAAGAGGGAGTAACAGAGCCGGTTATTTTTATCGGGATTGATTCTCAGTTGCGGAATGATGAATATACACCTTGGGAAATGCCTGCTCTTTTTAAGGATTGGTCCTTTGGGGGCAAGGGCGATGATTATTTGAATTATGTCTATCAGGATCTTGTACCCTATATCAAAAGCTCCTATCGCATCTCCAACGAGCCGGAGAAATTGGCTTTGGGTGGTGTTTCACTAGGTGGATTAATAAGTCTGTACGCGATGTATAAGACTGAAGCTTCTGTTGGGAATTTTATATTGATATCTGCGTCTGTATGGTTTAAAGATTTCATTCATTTCATGGAGACATCAAGACTAGATAGGGAATGCAGAATTTATATGTATGTTGGTGAGCAGGAAGGGATCCACAAGACAAATGCCCAGAAGGACATGGTGCCTAACAGCAAACGTGCTTATGATATTTTAAAAGAGAAGATTGTTGGAGCGGATCAGCGAGTGAAGTTTGAGACGGATCCGCTGGGCACGCATAATGACACGTTTTTCCTGCAATATTTTCCGAATAGTATCAGGTTCTTATTTCCTGCAAAATAAACATAATAGGACGAGCAGGAGAGAGAGTATCCTTGCATCGTCCTACTTATCGTGTGATAGCTGCTCTAGTTATTCTTCTGTAAATTCTCAAGATGGGCGTCCAAATTATCGAAGGTTTGGGAAATCCCCTCTAACATCCCCATATCAATCACTTGTTGCAAGGCTTCCGGAGAAGTGTATTTACCGGTATTCACCAGCTTCGTTTGACCCTCCAGGTCGATAAAATCTAGCTGGACAAGCGTTTCAGGCAAATCTTTTGAAATATTACCCTCTGCATCTGAGAATCCATCTGTATAAATGACTTGTTCTGGGGCTGTAATTTCCTTATACAACGCCTTGCCCCAAGACTCCATACCGTAGAAATCCCCTTGATTCTTATCCACGCACTTCATGCAATAATGCCAAGTACCCCCTGGACGGAAATCGACATTACATACGGGAAGCGTCCACCCTTTTGGACCCCACCAGTGCTTCAAATGCTCAGCCTCAGAAAAAGCCTTGAATACTAGCTCACGTGGAGCTTGGAATACGCGCTCTAATACTAATGTGTTGCCCTCAACAACTTTGGATACCACTTGGTTGGACGGGTTAGAATTTGTCATGGGATAGATCCTCCTCAAATTTGTTTGCTTCCTGCCAATTTCGACCTGAGGCTATGATTTATTATTGTTTTCATTGCTCTGTAGCTTTTGTAAATAATCATCCAGTCGATCGTATCGTTCTTCCCATATATGGCGGTAGGAGTCTAACCAATCGTCTATTTCCTTAAATGGATCAGGACGGAGCTTGCAAATGCGCTTGTTAGCAACAGCTTGAACTTCAATTAAGCCCGCTTCACTAAGGACGCGCAAATGCTTGGACGCTTGAGGCTGCCGTAGCTGAAGACTTTCTGCAATCTCCCCAACGGTTAGAGGATTCTCGCGTAATAGTTCAACGATCTGCATGCGGTGGGGCTCAGCTAAGGCACTCATAACGTTAGTATTCATAAACAAGGATCACTTCGATTCATTAAATTCATTCGCATCTCTATTATGACATACTCTGGTTGAGCGGCTCTATAGCGCCTCCTTTTTGGTATTTCCTGTTTGTGGTGATAATATACCATGGAGGGAATATTCCTGTAAAGGAATATATAATAACCATTGTATGACAACTGCAAGAGAAGGGCATGATACAAGCATTAAAAAGAAATATGTTCCATGATAACCAACAAACTTTACAAAAAACATAGGAATAGATATAATTAAGTATAACTTATCGGGTTTTAGAATTACGCAAGGGGCCTAACGCCAGTGGGCTCCTTTTGTATTTCTTGGCCATGTTACAGGAGGGTGAAGGTCATACACAATGAAAAGATTATGGTTTGTGTTCATTATGGTCCGCATGGGGAGCGTTTAATCCGGCGTGGTGTCCAACTATCTGAAATTATAGGGGCGCCATTGTTTGTATTAAATGTCGATAGTTCGGATATTGATGAATATAATCAGAGCAAAGAAATGTATATGACGGTCTGGAAACGTCTTGCCGATGAAGCTGGCGCAGAGTTTATCATTCGGAAACGTGAAGGCCGAAAAACAACAGATATTATTGTAGAAGTTGCTGAAGAGAATGAGGTCACACAGATCGTCATTGGACAATCTGCTCAAACTCGGTGGCAGGAGCTAACCAAACGTAATTTCATCAATGAACTCATTGGTAAAATGAAAATGATGGATCTGCATGTCGTGGCTGTGCAGCGGATGCGTGCAGGGCTGGAAGAAACCCATGAGGAAGGCGTTATCGCTTACCTGGTCAAAAACGGGGCTGAGTACCAGCTCAGTGATGAACCTCAGGGAGAGTATTCGCTTAAGGGAAAGTTCTTTCACGAACTACACACAGAATTTGAGAACGGTTTATTCAGAATTGAGCAAGAAGATGGAAAGGCTAGGTATCTGCATATTTGTGATGGCACATTGACCGATTCTTTATAATCGGGCTTGCCCTTATCAACATTGGGGCCTTGTATAAAAGGCCCTACCAATCATATGATCTTTGGCTTTTGGTAAAAAAGTAAGTACTAAAGTTCACAACTTGATAAGCTCAAGTGGAAAAGGAGGACTGCCTTTGCTGCATGTAATCATACTTGTTCCGTTTCTAATGGCCTTAGTAATCGCACTTTTGTCCAAGAGAGCACCCAACCTTCATAGAGGATGGCTTGTTTTCCCTGGTTCACTCGTTTTGTTTGTTTATTTCTTAACCCGGATTCCCGTTATTAAAGGTGGGGATTTGGGATATGAAACCATTTCATGGATTCCTTCACTAGGAATTGATTTGGTTTTCCATCTGGATGGATTAAGTTTGTTGTTTGCTTTGCTAATCACTGGGATGGGTAGTCTTGTAATTATCTATTCAATTTATTATCTGGACCGGCGAAAAGAAGCGTTAACCCCTTTTTATATTTATCTAATGTTGTTTATGGGGGCAATGCTTGGCGTTGTGCTCTCGGATAACTTGATGGTGTTATACGGCTTTTGGGAATTAACAAGTGTTTCGTCATTTCTGTTAATTGCCTTTTGGCATCGGCGGCAAAAATCGCGGTATGGTGCTCTCAAATCTATGTTGATTACCGTATTTGGTGGTTTAGCGATGTTTGCCGGCTTTTTAATGCTTTATGTAATGACAGGCACCTTTAGTATCCGGGAAATTTGGAGTGAGGTTGGCGATATTAGCGGGCATGCTTTATTTATTCCGGCGATGCTACTAATTCTCTTAGGCGCCTTCACCAAATCAGCTCAGTTCCCGTTTCATATCTGGCTGCCGGATGCCATGGAGGCACCGACACCCGTCAGCGCCTATCTGCACTCGGCAACGATGGTTAAAGCTGGATTGTATCTTGTCGCCCGTTTCAGCCCTGTTTTTGCGGGGCAATATGAGTGGTTCTGGGTTGTGTCAGGCGTCGGTTTGATCACCTTGATTTATGGCTCCATCCAGGCGATGAAGCAGACGGACCTGAAGGCTCTATTAGCCTATTCAACGATTAGTCAACTTGGACTGATTATGGGATTGCTGGGAATGGGATCGGCAGCGGCATTTTATGTAGGGGAAGATTCAGTCTTTTACACTGCTGCAACAACAGCGGCTATCTTTCACCTTATTAACCATGCCATCTTTAAAGGCTCTTTGTTTATGATGGTCGGTATAGTTGACCATGAGACGGGTACCCGCGACCTGCGAAAGCTGGGCGGACTGATTTCCATTATGCCGGTTACCTTTACGGTAGCGATGATCGGCAGTTTCTCGATGGCTGGTTTGCCGCCATTTTCCGGGTTTTTAAGTAAAGAGATGTTTTTTACGGCTGTTCTGAATATCCGAAACCTGGATATATTGTCTATTCCCTCGTTGTTTACGCTCTTCCCGGTTTTGGCCTGGATTGCCAGCGTGTTTACTTTTGCATACAGTATGATTTTGGTTTTCCACACCTTTTTCGGAAAATATCAGCCTGAGAAGCTGGACAAAAAACCGCATGAAGCCCCATTTGGACTTCTGCTTGCCCCGTGCCTGCTAGCAGTGCTGTCTATATTTATCGGTTTTTTCCCGAATATATTATCCAAAACACTTATTATCCCTGCAATGAATGCTATTCACCCTATCTTGCAGACCGGAGAACCCTTTGTTGTGAATATTCATTTCTGGCACGGCTTTACACCAGAAATATGGATGACACTTGGTGTTGTGATTATTGGTATTATTGTATACCGAATCTATGGCCGCTGGAGTCTGGTCGATAAAGAATGGGGCAGTGGCTACACTTTAAATCAAGTCTATGACGGAGTAATCCGGCTGGTCGAGAAATCGTCTAGGGCGTTGACTGGTACCTATATGACAGGTTCCATGCGCCATTACTTGATGTATATCTTCGCTTTCCTGATCGTAGCCATTGGTGGAGCCGTGTGGTATACCGATGGAATAACGCTTGGGACAACTGAATATGCTCCGTTTTCTTTGTTTGAAGTTATTGTTGTTATGGTTATGCTTGTGGGCGCTTTGGCTATCCCCTTTGTTCGTTCCAGAATCACAGCCATTTTGTTAACAGGAATGGTTGGTTATATGGTTACTTTACTCTTTGTTCTGTTCCGGGCACCTGATCTGGCGCTTACCCAGATGATTGTCGAAGTAGTATCCGTTACATTGTTCCTGCTATGTTTTCGGCATTTGCCTAAGCTGGAGAAAGAGCCGCTCAAACTTCGGTCCCGCTTGCCTAAGCTAATTATTTCCATCGGGATGGGAATAACCATGACATTGGTTGCACTTGCTGCTTTAGGCAGTAGTCCGTTCGAATCCATCTCGAAATATTATGTGGAGAATAGCTATACCTTGGGTGGTGGTAAAAATATTGTTAATGTTCTGCTCGTTGATTTCCGCGGCTTTGATACCATGTTTGAAATTACAGTGCTTGGCCTTGCCTCACTTGCTATTTATTCCATGATCAAACTGCAGTTGGATACGGATGGAACTATTACCCCACTGAAGCGGGCTGTGAAGGATAATAAACCACGTTCTTCTGTAAGTGATGATGTGTTACTACAAGCGGTAGCTAAAGTAGCCTTCGTTATGATACTAATATTTTCGCTTTATCTGTTTTTCGCCGGACATAATAATCCGGGAGGCGGATTTATTGGAGCATTGATGGCATCAGCCGCATTGGTACTGCTCGCCATTACTTTTGGGATTGATATGGTTGAGAAGGTATTGCCTATCGACTATCGTAAGTTAATCGCGGTTGGGGTATCTGTAGCTTTTCTTACAGGAATAGGTTCGTTTTTATTCGATGTACCTTTTCTGAGCCAAGCGTTTGGCTATTTCCAACTGCCACTTATGGGCAAAACAGAACTGACCACAGCAATGTTCTTTGATCTCGGTGTTTTCTTAGCTGTTATTGGTGTCACTATGAATATCATATTTACGATCGGGAGGGATAGCTAATGGAGCTTATTATTGCCCTGGCGATCGGTGTACTGTTTTCCGTAGGTGTTTATCTAGTTCTTTCCAAAAGCTTGCTGCGCATCCTTCTGGGAACCACTTTAATAACGCACGGCGTTCATTTGTTGTTACTGACAATGTCTGGCCTCAAGACAGGTGCTGCACCATTGCTGGGTGAGGAAGCGGAAGCTTATGTCGATCCTTTGCCGCAGGCGCTCATTTTGACCTCTATTGTAATTAGCTTTGGAGTAACAGCATTTTTTATTGTTTTGGCATACCGGACTTACCGCTCGACGGGTACCGATGATGTGGAAGGAACCAAGGAGGAGAGACGATGAACAACTTGTTAGTGCTGCCTCTGCTGATTCCGGCCATTACGGCAGTAATACTCATTTTTCTGAAAGAACGAGTACGTCTGCAACGAATCATAAGTGCCGTCAGTGTGTTTTTAAATATCTTTGTTGCAGGATTCATTGTGTATCAGGTAAATACAAACGGTATCCAGACCTTATATATGGGGGGATGGCGTCCACCTTATGGCATTGTGTTTGTTGCCGATATGTTTTCGGCATTGCTCGTGTTGACTGCGGCCATTGTTGGCGCGGCTTGTCTGTTTTTTTCCTTCGCTAGCATTGGGGAAGACAGGGAACGGTTTTATTACTATCCGTTTTTCCATTTTTTATTAACCGGGGTATTTGGCTCTTTCCTCACCGGGGACCTGTTTAACTTGTTTGTCTGCTTTGAGGTGCTGTTAGTTGCCTCTTACGCTTTGATCGTACTTGGTGGGTCCAAGGGTCAACTGCGAGAGACATTAAAGTATGTATTAATTAATGTGATTTCCTCTTCCTTGTTTGTGGCGACGATTGCTTATTTATATGCCGCGACAGGAACACTGAATATGGCGCATCTATCTATGCGTGTAGCAGAGGCGGGACAAGGCGGTGTAATGAACGTCATTGCGGTCCTGCTGCTAATTGTATTTTCGATTAAGGCAGGATTACTGCTCTTTTTCTGGCTTCCCGATTCTTATAGTGCACCACCATTGGCTGTTAGAGCCCTGTTTGGGGCTTTGCTAACCAAGGTCGGATTGTATGCAATTACTCGTACCTTTACTTTGATTTTTATTCAAGAACCGGGACTCACCCATACATTGATTGCCTGGATGGCGGGGGCGACGATGATACTTGGGGCAATCGGGGCATTGGCATACAACGATTTGGGCCGAATATTTAATTATAATATCATCATCAGTGTAGGATTTATTGCTTTTGGGATCTCTGTCGCGACTCAGGATTCGTTAAATGGTGTAGTGTTTTATTTAATGCATGACATGGTTGCCAAAGCATTATTATTCTTTCTGGGTGGGATGATTATCTCAGCTTCAGGCACTGACCGCTTAAAAGAAATGGGTGGTTTAATCCGACGTTATCCGTGGACCGGCTGGATGTTTTTTGTACTGACTTTGGCATTGGTTGGTGTTCCACCCCTTAGTGGTTTCGCTGGAAAAGTGATGATGGTGCGGAGTGGATTTGGCGAGAATCACGTGGCTCTGGCGCTGATTGCACTTGCATCCAGCTTCGTAGTGTTATATTCCTTGATCAAGGTATTCCAGCAAGTGTTCTGGGGTGGCGAGAAAAGGGAAGAACAGGTCAAACCGCTTCATTATAAAGCTATGATGGCACCGGCAGCTGTTCTGTTCGCGATTGTAATTCTGATAGGTGTGGGTGCGGAGACGGTAAACGGACTTGTCAGCCAAGCCGGAGCTGTACTGGCTGATCCAGCACTATACATTAACGCTGTCATGAAGGAGTGATACTATGGCTTTTCAACTATTATTGAATTTCATGATAGCATTCCTGTGGATGTTCCTGCACAATGACTGGACTGGGCCGCGTTTCGTCATTGGTTTCTTGATCGGTATCCTCATTCTGCTCGGAATGCGACGTTTTTGGCCCAGATTATATCTAGGAAAAGTGTGGGCAATTATTAAGCTAATCCTGTTGCTGCTGCGGGAGCTGGTCGTTTCAAGTTATGTAGTAGTAAAAGCTGTTCTGAGACCGGAGCTTAATATACGTCCGGCAATCTTGAAATATACTACAGAGCTGAAATCGGATTGGGAAGTGGCTACTTTGATCACATTGCTCTGCCTTACTCCCGGATCTGTGGTACTTGAAGTATCGGATGATAACCGGACTTTGTATATTCATGCCATGGATGTTGAGGATCCCGCACAGTTCAGAGCGAATATCCGTGACACCTTTGAGCGTGCGATATTGGAGGTGACCCGTTAATGATCCATTTTATTCTTATGCTCTCGCTTACGATTATGGCGCTGGCGATTGGTGTATGTGCCTGGCGGTTGTTGAAGGGGCCTTCTTTGCCCGACCGGGTAGCGGCACTGGATACGATTGGAATTAATCTGTTAGCCATGGTAGCCGTTCTTTCTGTTTTACTCCGAACGCAGGCTTTTATCGAAATTATTTTGTTAATAGGCATTCTTTCCTTTATCGGCACGACGGCATTTGCCAGATACATCGAAAGGGGAGTGGTGCTTGAACATGGAAACGATCAAGATAGTCGGTGAATTGCTGTTTGCCTTATTAATACTGATGGGGGCATTGCTAAGTGCTGTAAGTGCTTATGGTCTGATTCGGCTGCCTGATGTTTATCTGAGATCACATGCCGCTGCCAAAAGTGCCACCCTTGGAGTTTTATGTGTTCTGAGCGGGGCCTTTCTATATTTTGCATTTTTTCTAGATCATATAAGTGCTAAGCTGCTACTGGGGATTGTCTTTGTATTTATGACCTCACCTTTATCTGCGCATTTGACGGGCAGAGCTGCTTATCGCTCAGGGGTTCCCTTATGGAATCGCAGAATTCAAGATGATTTAAGAGAGGTACTGGAGAAAGAAAAAGCTGTAGCAGCATCCCCTGAACGGGATGTGCCTCAAGAATAAAATCCATGAAATGGTGATCTGCGATTTCGGATTACAACAATAAGTTTGGATCGTAATAGCTAAAAAGCAACAACCCTGCATGAAAACACGGGGTTGTTGCTTTTTTAGATTAAAACTACTCTTTTTTGTTATCTTAACGAACTAATATTTTGCCTTCTCCAGCAAGGATGCGAAGTACTCTTGGGAGCCGATCACCATCATTCTCAGGGATGTCCAATTGAATGCCGTAGTGGAAACTGCCTTGTTGTTCTTTGTTCCATTTCAATATTCCTTCTATGTACATAGATTCATCCGTAAGATTCATTTCCATGCCAATGCGTACTAGGTTATTTTCTGGGTTGATATTGAGGGGTAACGATAAGTGGCAACCCGATCGACTGATGTCGAACAATACAGCCCTTACAGGCTTGGAAGGAACCTGGACTCCGTTAATAGTAAGAATATGAAGATCAAATGTTACAGGTTCTTTAAGTGTATATCGAAAAGGTTCGGTTCTGCGATTAGTGTTCATATGCTCCTCCATACTTTTCCATGTAATATAAATTATCGACATAAAAGTAGGATTAGTGAAGAGCTGATTCAATTTTTGATTTATTTCACTACTTGAGCAGTCTCGTAGGTAAGGCAGCGCAGACTTTGATCAGGATAACGCATTTCTGCCGTGTAGCTGCTGCCATCTTCCAGCATCATCTGAACAGCGACCATGCCGCGTTTATCATTGGTGTCAGTGTTGATCAGTGTAGCTGTAGCAATTTTCCGGCTTTCTTTTTGTTTATCTGTAAGGATAGTTATGGCCGCATTGATCCAACGGGCATCTTTATAGATAGTGCTGGCAGCAGAAGCGCTAATTGGTGTTCTTTTCAGAGCAATATTAATCGCGGTCGTGTTCACTACCATACCGTTTATGGGATCAATTAGTACATCATATTCCCAGAATTCCTTACCTTGCCCTTCTAGGGTCTTGGCGTTATATGGACTGAAATGTACAGCCCATGTCCACGGCAGCGAGGTTCGGGTATCACTCAGAATAACCCGCATCTGTAGCTTGGCAATGTCCACATCGAATAATTTGCGAACGCTTGAAGCAGCCAGAATAACGGCATCAGTTTGACTCAAATTCTCTGCAGCAGGCGGTGTGACAGTGGTCCGTTTGGATTCAGAATTCTCCTGACCTTCCATGTCTATGAAATTGTTAATGGGTTGTATTTCTTTAGCACTCATCTGCGGTTGCAGATCGTCATTCACTGTGGACACCGGCGTTGGTGCTTCCAACTTCACCCCTGGGGTTTTGGTGCTGGTTAAAGCTAAATGGGTGGTGTTTTGAATGACTGCACTGACGATTAGCAGACTCCCCGAGAACAGGAGTATAGCTAAAGTAGTGGGGAATTTTTTGTTATTCACTTGAATAACCTCCATTTGCTTCGGATGATGCTGAATCTTCCTAACCTTAAACTATAGATGTTATAGAGTAGGTGAACAGATGTTATGGAGTTGTAAAAAGATGCGGATACTTGTTCCTTGACCTAAAGTAGAATTCAGTGAAATTCTAGTTTGATGCGCATCTGCGATTTGCTTGCATAAAGATAAACCAAGACCCGCACCCCCGTATTCGCGTGTGCGCGATTTTTCACCTCGATAAAAGGGTTCAAAAACACGCGCGCTGTGTTCCGGTGTCATCCCAAATCCCGAATCACATACTTCCAATATGGCTTCATATTGCAATACATAGGCAAGCAAGCGGATGGTGCTCCCTTGCGGAGAGGCATGAATGGAATTTTCGACAAGGTTAACCAAGAAGGAAGTTAGCAGATCATGATCACCCCAAACCGCAGGGATGGAATAATCCATTTCTAGTTTGATGCCTGCTTCGTCCAACTTAAGCTGCTCAATCTGTTTAACCGATTTGAACAAATCTGATATGTCTACTTGTTTCAGAGTCAGAGGATGATGCCGTAGGACGGACAAATCCAGTAGTTTGAAGGCTAAATTCTTCAGGCGTAAGGTTTCACTAAGGATATATTGACCAGCCATCTGCTGTTCTTCCTGGCCTATATTTGCGGAAGTCAGAAATTCAGCAAATCCCTGCATACTGGTTAAAGGTGTGCGCAGTTCGTGGGCGAGGTTATCGACCATTCTCTGCTTTTCATCGGCCATATTAGACAGTTCGATCACGTGCTGCTCCACTGCGTTTGCCATTCGGTTAAAGTTCAGGGCTAACTCACCAAATTCATCTTTACTGCGCAACTGCACGCGCTCGGTATATTTGCCTTCAGCGATCGTTTTTGTAGTCTTTGAAAGCTGTTTAAGTGGTTTGGTCAACTGCCGGATCAGCAAGTAGAGTAATAGGAGCAGAATTGGACCGATAATCCAGTTAATCATTACAAAAAAACGGTTCAGCTCATGCTGCTTAGCATACAGGTCACTGATATCACGTTGATAAACGATCGACAAAGCTTGATAGGGAGCAGGGAGCTCAGTAGAGAGTTGAATAGAATGTGACTCCGGTGTTGAGACTGATGGGACTCCGGCATTCGGATAAACCATCTGGTCATTCTCCCAGAGCTGTAGTCCGATTCCCTGCTTATGATAAAATTCACCATAGGATTGAGCCACACTTGAGATTAAAGTAGAGGTAAGTGTGGCCCCACGGGTCTGAATCGATTCAAGATTTTCATAAATGTTGTTTGCAATTAATAGCTGTTCGCTTGAAGCACGCTGCATTTCGCTGTCCATGTTCAGCTGCCAGCTTTTTTTCATAATCATGATTACACTCACATCTAGGGCGACGATGAAGAAAGCGAGGACTGACAGCAGAATTTTATGCCAGAATCTCATACTAGACCTGAACTTCCAAGCGGTAACCAAGCTTAAATACGGTTTTAATTCGTTCTTCCCAGCCTAGTTTTTTGCGCAGCTGTCTGATGTGAACATCTACGGTACGGGTATCTCCTTCAAAATCATAGCCCCAGGCTAATTCCAGCAACTTTTCCCTTGATAAAGCAATATTTCTGTTGCGGATAAGGACCTCAAGCAGCTCAAATTCCCTAGCGGTTAAATCTACGGGTATCTGATCCACCATCACAAGCCTCTCAAGATAACGTACCTCAACGTTTTCACAGAGAAAATTGGAAATGCCTTTTTCGCTCCTGCGTAACACCACATTGATTCTTGCCAACAATTCAAGGATTTCAAAAGGTTTAATGATATAATCATCGGCGCCCAGCTCAAAGCCTTTGATGCGATCAGCCAGTGAATCTTTTGCGGTGATCAGAATCACCGGAATCTGTAAGTGAGCAATCCGCTGCATGATCTCAAAACCGTCCAGTTCGGGCAGCATTATATCGAGCAGAATTAAATCGGCCTTTTCACGTTCCAGCAGTTCAATAACCTCCAGCCCGCGATAAGCCTTGCTATAGGTATGTCCGACTAATTTTAGATTCATAGTAATTAAGTCACTGATTGCACGTTCATCTTCTACGACTATGATATGGCCCATAGTTCATTGTTCCCTCCTAAGCTAGCAAATCACTTCCTAATGCTAATAAACTATAAACAACTTATTACAGAATTGTCCAGTGCAGGTATGAAAAAGCATCTAGTTCTTCCTAATTTGGTTTGTTGATAAAGCTCAAAAAGGACTGAAAAAGAGAGCGGAAGCAGTCTCTTAATCAATCCTGAAAAACATCATTATAAACCTTCGCAACTCTTGATTAATTGGAAATTCCATCTGTTGTTGACTTAGACAAGTGGGCATCAGGGGCAATAAATTCGTGAACGATTTGACGAAAATACTCGTGATTATCATAGCTGTTGTACATACGCCAGGCCACTGTTTGGGAGTTGCCGAAAAATAACCGCTCAAACTGGGTTTGACGACCTCCGAATGCACCCGCTCCTAGTTCCCAAGCCAGCCGGAATAAGGCATTTCGATACCACGCATCCGAGACATTTCCCTTCAAATACTCATAAAGATACGAACCAGCGCTTGATGTAAAGTCGGCTTCAGAGGGGATCATGATGAGCCCGCTTGAACTGAGGTTTTGAACCATTTCAACCATCTCTGGGTAAAACTCTGAAAAGTGAATGGTTGAAGCCAACAGTGGACCTTTATCTGGAACGAGATATCCAAATTTGTCGAGCGAAGCCCCTATTTCCGCTGCAAGTCTTAAGGCTTTGAAAGTTTCTAAATAGGTTAATATTCTGGAAATAGGCAAAATCGTGTAGGACTCAAGGACAGCGTTTTGTTCTTCCGCCAAAGACTCTAGCATACCAAGAAAAAACTCGGTTTTTGCAATATAGCGGGTGACAATTTGGTGGGCCATATGCGTATGAAAGTTACTCTCGCTGAATAATCGGGAACAGTACCTCTCATCGCCATAATAAAATATACGATCATGAGGGATCAGTACACGGTCAAAGATAACAAGGGTATCCATTTCTTCATATCTTGAACTTAACGGATGGTCGTAAGTAGATGAGGCAGCGTAGCTTTCACGGCAAAAAAAAGTCATTCCAGGGAGATCATTAGGCACCGCAAAGGCAAACGCAAAGGGATTATCATCATCCACAAGTGAGGGTGAGGGAGTTGGGAATACAAGCATTTCATCGCATGTAGCTCCCTGTGTTGCCATCATAAAAGCACCGGTAACAAACATCCCTTGATCATTGATTTCTACGACTTTTGCAGCGATAGAATCCTCTGTAGCATCAATCTGGCCGGATATTTTGCTGGCTTGAGGCTGGATGAAAGCATGGGATAAGGTAATATCATGATCACGACAGTAGGCATAGTATTTTCTGAGGTTCTCAGCATATTTCGGATTATGATCCTCAAGGATATCAGCAGCTGTGAACAGAGACATGATGGCCGTATTCATATAATCGGGGGAACGTCCTAAAAATCCGTGATGTCTGTTAGACCAGAGTTCAATCATTTTTCTCCGGCGTTCTAAATCTTCAGCATTTTTGGGTGGAAGAAAAGATAAACCAACCGGATCTCCAGTATCAGGTGAAGGATAGGTCATCTGCGCCAAATAACGTTCATCACACTGCATGTTATACATTTCGGCTTGTGTTTGTATGAGACCTTGAAAGGCAGGGTGTTTGGATAAAGGACCTTCAACACGTGTTCCTTTGTACCAGATATTGATCTTTTGCCGATCGATTCGTTCGATGTATTGATTACCTGTTTTTATAGGCATAGGTTCCACCTCTTTGAAGTCATCTTTGACTAATAAAGCCGTATTATTGCTATTAATGTACGTAATCATGAATCTCCGTGTACATTGTCCATAAACCGTGGTGAGCTGGGAGTTTAGGGTTGACATAAACGATGCTGACTTGTATATTTTGGATATTGGATTACAAGTGTAGTCATATAGAGGAAAGAAAGGCGGATAGAATGATGTCTACGGAAACTCCAAAGATCTCGGATGCCGAGTGGGAAGTGATGAAGGTGCTGTGGGCAAGTGCCCCACGTACTGCAGGTGAGATTGTTGAAGCACTAGAAGGCAGCAGGGACTGGAACCCAAAGACGGTACGGACGTTGATTAAGCGTCTGACAGAGAAACGGGCTATTGGTTATAACCAGACAGGTAGGGTGTATTCCTATTATCCGCTGGTGCGGGAAGAGGAATGTGTTCAATCGGAGACAAGATCCTTTCTGAAGCGGATCTACGGTGGAACTCTGCGCCCGATGTTGGTCAATTTTTTGCAGGATGAAAAGTTGTCCCGGGAAGATATTGAAGAACTGAAGAGAATTTTGGATGAACGAAAGGACTGAGCCGCTTGCTGGAAGCTGCATACAATCTGTTCGTCAAGGTATTGTCGCTGTCTGCCATGGCGAGCGTGCTGGCTCTGCTGATCTTATTGACCCGCTTCCTGTTCAAGGATCGTTTGAAACCTACCTGGACGTATCTTCTGTGGATACCATTGATCGTGAGGCTGGCTATACCTTGGGCACCTGAAAGCACATTTAGTATTTTTAATCTGTTGCCGCTGGAGAAAGAAACGGCGCAGAGTTCCTTTATTCCGTCAGCGCAATCGGAAGTTGGATTTACTTATGTCCCAGAGTTGACCGGAGGGGAAAAGGAACCGCCGTCAGTTACTGGAATTGCAAAAACTGGACCTTTGCCGGGAGAATCGACACCGGATGATGTGGCACAAGTCAATCCGCATACCGATTCAGGATGGGAGCCGATACATGTACTGGTTTTGGTGTGGTTTGGCGGAGCGGCGGTGGTGCTGGGCATGTCGGTTCGAGCGCAACTGCGATTTACCGCACGGGTTCGACAGGAAACGGAGATTCATTCCTCAGAAGTCCAACGGTTGTTCGAATCCTGTAAGCAGGAAATGCAGGTGCGTCGCCCAGTCAAGCTGATCGGGACGAAGCAGATTGCCGTACCGACACTACTTGGCGTTATGCGGCCCAAGTTGCTGCTGCCCACCTCTACTTTACACACTCTGGAGACGAACGGACTCCGTCATATATTCCTTCATGAGCTGGCGCATGTGAAGCGCCATGACATTTTGCTAAATCTGCTGACAGGTCTGCTGCTGGCCATGCATTGGTTTAATCCGCTGTTGTGGTATGCCGCACGCCAAATGAAAGAGGATCAAGAGGTTGCCTGTGATGCTCTGGCCTTGAAGCATCTTGAACCAGCTTGCCACAGAAGTTATGCCTTGACACTTCTCAAATTGTTAGAAACCTTACCCGATCCGATCCGGTTGGCAGGTACAGCTGGCATTTCAAGCAGCAAAAAGGAAATGGAAAGAAGGATTATTATGATCACCAGGCATAAAAAATTTACGGCAAAAAGCTCACTGCTGGGCCTAGCTGTAATTATGATCTTAAGTGGCTGTACCCTTACAGGAGCAAAGCTAAATTCTGCATCAGCTCCGGCAATGAGCGCTCCTGCTACTTTTCAGGCAGAAGTGCAGGATAAAAATACAACGGCTTCCGGGGTTAAAGGCACTCTTTTGGCGGAAAAAAACGGAATCACGGTATCTGCTAATCCCACTGGGGAGAATACACTTTTGCATAAAGTCACGGTAGATGTGCGTGGTGAAGTAAGCCGTACGTTCTTGTGGAATGCAGGAGAAGATAAAACTCGGCCTCCATTGATTGAAGAAGCAGATGTGAACGGAGATGGAACGAAAGAAATTTTCATACGCATTACGACCGGCACGGGTACTGGACTTTCTATGAGTGAGATTCATGTGCTCCAGCCTGCTAGCTTGGAAGAGCTTGTGGTCGAAGATCCGATCGAAACGTTGAATCAGAAGCTGAAATCATCCATTACACATCGAAATAACCACACTTATGTATCTGCTGAACTGGACGGAAAGCATTTGACCAAAGTGTATGATTACACGGAGGGAGCTTGGGGAGAGAAGGTCGGATTTGGCTCTATAGTTTCATACGAGCTGATAGATGACCAAATTGTAGCCCTTATGTCCGGTGCGGCGTCTATGTCTGAGTTTCCGCTCGAAGTTATTGCCGTTTACGGGAAGAATCTGACCATTGAGAGCGCACAGATGTACTATGGATCGTTTATATCTCCACCACTCAGTGAACAGGATATCAAGTCCATGATGGAAAAACAGCTTCCGGCAAGTGGTTGGACCTTTAGCAAAGACGGAGATCAGTATAGGGTGGATATAGATCCACTGAATGGCGTAGGGGAAGGCAATAGCTTTAAAATAAATCCGCTTACCGGAACGGTTCATGACGTAACTTCTGGCAGTCCACTGAGAAGTCTTGTAAACCTAGAAGCGATAGATCTGTGGAACTTCTCTAACGGTACAGAATACCAGAAGGAACTGTATAAGTTACTCCAACCAATCTTTGATACAGAGGGTTTCAAGCCAACAGATACGGACTTGATTTCAGGCTTTATCGGGGATGGTTATTTGTTCAGTGATGTTAGGCAAGGAAGCAGGGAATTCACGATTAAAGTAGATGTCTTTACTGGTCAGTGGGAGGAAATTCCTGACCCGTATCAATAGTTAAGTTTCAAGGTCTGTACCGTATTATTGAAGAGACCATTACTAGCGAATTGAAACTAAAAGCAGCCAGTACGCGCCGATAGATTATCGGCATGCACTGGCTGCTTAATTTTTCTAGAAGGGAGGACAGTCTTACGACTGTGTAAATTACGGATGACTAAAGGACTATTCGACCTGGAACTGGTTTAATTCGTCCTGAAGCTTTTTGGACAACTGATTGAGCTGCAGGGACAGTTCGGCAACCTGTTCAATGCTGTCCAATTGTTCCTGCGTACTTGCGCTAACTTCTTCCGTTGAAGCGGAATTCTCTTCTGTAGTTGAAGAAATGATTTCGAGTGCCTGTAGGATTTCATCTTTGTGTTTATGGACTTTGGAGGTGTTGCTGCTGATTTGAATCATACGTAATCTTAAAGCCTCCAAATCGCTATTGATGCTAAAGAATACCTGTTTCGTAGCCTGCACGGATTTTGCATTTTCTTCGGCAATTTCAAGTCCTTGGGCTGTGTATTCCACAGATGCTCTAGTTTTCTCTTCGATTTCATGAACCTTTCTGCCAATCTCCTGTGTAGCCTGTGCAGTCTGCTCCGCCAACTTGCGAACCTCTCCGGCAACAACGGCAAATCCGCGTCCCTGTTCTCCCGCACGTGCTGCTTCTATGGAAGCATTTAGCGCCAGCAGATTGGTTTGCGTAGCGATTTGATGTACCGTGTCCACGATGCTCGAAATTTCATGACGGCTTTGATCAATATCATGGATGGCAGACGATATCGAATGAGTGGAGTTATGATTTTCTTCTGCCCATTTTGATAACTGATCTAATACACCCAACCCCAGTTCGCTCTGGTCGGCAGAAGCCTGCACCATCGTCTCTATGGCTATGGCATCATTAGCGATTTCGTCAATTTGACCAGATAATGATCCGGTTTTTTGCAAAATCGTATCCGTTTCGATCGACTGATAGTTGGTTGCATTCGCAATCTCATTAATGGCTGTGGCTGTATCGTTCATCGTTATAGCTGTACGGGAAGAAATAGATTGCAGATCCTTTGAGGACTGGTTTAATACCTGAGCGGAGGTACCCACTATTTGGAGCATCCCTTGAATTTTCTGGACCATGTTGAATATTCCGTTGGAGATTTGTCCAATTTCGTTGTTGGAATAGGCATCAAATTGAACCGTCAAATCCCCATTTTCCACCCGTTTGATTTTGGTAAGCAGCTTCGGTATGGATCTGAGCAGATAACGGAGTGTGATATACGAAAATAGAACGAGCAGAATCGCCGCTGCAACAAACCCGCCAATCGTAATCCAGGTGAACTTTTTTAATTCGGAGAGCACTTCCCGCTCTGAAATAGTTAAACCTACGGACCAGCCGGTATCTTTACTTGTAGCATAGCCGATGTAACGGCGTTCTCCTTTGTCATTAATCAGATGTACGCCGGATTCACCAGCGATCATTTTCTTGCCGATTCCCCCAAGATCACCTGGCAGCTCATTAATCTTTTCCTTTGTGACCTTAGATTGGTCTGGGTGATACAGAATATCACCTGTTTTGGAGGCGAGAATGGAATAACCTGTGCTGCCTAGCTTATAGCTTTCCATTATCTCCGGGATATTTTTAGACGCTATATCAACCGCGACAAAACCGATTAATGTATTGTTGTCATTTTTTATCGGATAGAAAATACCCATCAGCATATCGCCTGTAGTGATGTCAATATAAGGATCGGAGTAGTACAGGCCGTCTGCTTCGACTGCTGGCTTATAATACGGCCGTTCTTTAATGTTAAAAGCAGCATCTGATGTCGTACCATTGTTGAGGATATAAAAACCTTTGCCGGCAGTACTAGCAATCCATGCATCTGCAAAAGTGGGTTCCACCTTTACAATGGCAGCTAGTGTCTTTGCTACCTCAGCGGCATGCGGAGAAGTTGTGGCCATTTCAGGAGCTTCGGTGGTTTCGATGTATTGTTTGAATAAGTTATTCGTTGACATTTGCTTGACCAGTGAACCCTTTTCCTTAAATAGTGCATCAAATTGACTGACAAGTGCCTGTGTTTTGGTCTGAAGCATAGATTCTTGTTGTTTCACAAGTATGCTGCGAGTGCTGGAAAACATAAAGGTTCCCAAGATTGAGAAGACGACAACAATAATAACTAAAAGTACAATGGACAAAGTATTTGCTATGCTTGATGAACCAAACCGCCTTTTTTTTAGTTGTTGTAACATGCTACCATCTCCCCCAAGTTGTCTCTGAGCAAATAGCTCATAAGAACATATCGGAAGATAGTGAGATTTTCGAAATAGTAATTTTGAGAATGAAAAAATTAAATTAAAATGGATGATGCACAGGATAAATCCTTGACTGGTGCGGGATTTCAAGATGGTGGGGGGAGAGGGAGATCTTAACAATTAGCCTGTAGCTTGGCACATTGCAGCTACTGATTAGAGGCGAATTGTTGTTTTTTAGGTGATGCTTAACTGCCTTTATCAGACTTCTTGTTTGTAGATTGCTTCCAGCTCTTGCGGTTGATAATGATTATCAATTATACTTCCGATAGGAAGGAGGCGAGTAAAGATTTTAAATGCTGATGATAATTTGATGCTCTGGGATTATGCACATATCCGGCTGATTGATATTCGCCATATGTTGTTCAAGGCAGGAGACAAGCTGACCTCCTATAGGTTCCCGGCTGCAGGTTTTTTATATATGGTTCGCGGCAACGCGGTTTTTCGGCTCAATGGAAATAAACATGCTGCAGAACGTTTTCATATCCTACACAGCGGAAAGGGAGGGCAACTGGATATTGATTGGGTCAGGGAGGAAATGGAGTTTTATTTTATTTTCTATAAAGCCTCGCTTTCGCTAACGTCCGGATCAGGTGTACGCAGACTTTTTGAAAGAAACAGTCCTTTTCAAAAACAATATGAATTTGCTCCGAATGCTCCAGTGGCTTTGCTGTCTCAAGTAAAGGAGATGCACCGGAAATGGCTGGACTCAAGTTCACTTGAACGGATTCAGATCAAAGCAATGCTTTATCAATTTGTCTACGAAGTTGAGCGGCAGAGACAGGCATATGGAGTCTATCCCGTCAAGCCGGATCTGGTGGAGCAAGCAGTTCGATACATACGAGAATATTACAGTCAGCCTATTACCTTATCCTCTATTGCAGAGCAGCTTAATTATAGTGTGGCCTATGTGGCGAAGCAGTTCAAAAGCAAGACGGGTACCAGTCTGATTGATTTTCTTATTCGGACGCGAATAGATAAGGCGCAGGAACTGCTGCTAAATACCGATGCATCATTGCAGGAGGTTGCCGCCGGAGTGGGGTACACGGACCTGTCCTATTTCATCCGTATTTTCAAGAAAACAACCGGTGTGACTCCGGGTAATTTTAAGTCATTGGCCCTAGGCTCTGCCAAAGGATCAGATCGTCCTAAAATCAGGCTAAGATTGTCTAATGCAGGATGGGCTGAGCCAAGTTATATTGTTAATGATCATGATAATCATTATCAATATAGAAGAAAAGGGGATTTACCGATGGTTAGAAATAAAAAAATGTCAATGGGAGCAGCGATGCTGTTATGTCTGGTTTTAATGCTTAGTGCTTGTTCTTCAGGGAACAGTCCTGTTAATTCTGTGAATGCTGGCCCTAGTCCGGTATCCTCTGTGCAAACAGAGACAAGTCCACCGGACTCAGCCGCCAATTCAAAATCTACAAGAGTATATAAAGACAGTCAGGGGTATGAGGTTGATATTCCAGAGCGTCCACAGCGGATTGTGCTGCAAGGTAATTCGATCGGAGACCTGCTGGCACTCGGGATTCAGCCGGTCGGTGTCGACCGCCGGTTTATTGAAGAATCAGTCTATTTGGATAAGGAGACAACCCCGGCACAGGATATTGGATTTCCTACAAATCTGGAACTTGTTTTGGATCTGGAACCGGATTTGACAATGCTGGGTTATGTGATGGACAAACAATATGAAGAAGTGTCCAAAATATCACCTACTGTTGTATTTGACCAGAGTAAACCCTTGTCTGAGCGTCTGCCTGTCATTGGTGAGATAGTGGGTAAAAAGGCTGAAGCAGAGCAACTGTTGTCCGAATATAATCGCAAGGCCGAGAATATGTGGAGCGGATTGCGTCAGGAAGGCAAACTTGCCGAAGGAGAAACAGCGGTAGTGCTGATTTATTATTGGAACAAGACAATGTATTTGATGAAAACTGGTGGTATTCCTGCACTGCTGTATCAGCCGCAGGGCTACAAAATGTCCGAGGCAGTGAAGGAAATCGAGCCGGCAGAAGGTGCACCCTATATTGAGGTCTCCCCTGAGCTAATGCATAAGATGCTTATTGGTGACCATTTGTTTGTCATCTATCCGGCCAATGCTGATGCGGAAAATTCCTTTAATGAGTTAATGAAAACTGCGTTGTGGAGCTCGCTCCCTGCTGTAAAGAGCGGAAAAGTTACTTTTGTGGAGACTAAATGGAATTATGACGATATGTTGACCAGCAGCATGCTGCTGGATGAGTTCCCTAAACTGCTGGCTAAATAAATGAGATCTCAGGTTAATCCGCAACAAAGAAGCAGAGGAGGAACTCGCTGCTTCTTTATTTTGTTTATAAAGTAAAGAGGGTTGAATATAGAATAGTAATCGGTTATTGTTTTTTGTTGATTAGCTAGACTCCAAGAGTAGCATCGATTAATCTGAAGAAGTGGAATGCGGGTTATGATTGAATCGTCGACATAGATAAACGGAGGCTGACTATGACTTACTCACAGATCTGGAACAACTCAGGAAATGAAGCCGATATTCTTTATTTGGAGCAGCAGATTAAGGCCGTTAAAAAAGAAATAAAACGAGCAGAAGCTGCAGAGCTTCAAGAAATATTGGATCAAGCGAATCGTAAGCTGGCTGAATTGGAAGCGAAGCTGGACGAGCTTGAGGATTAGGAGCTCACCGCCCTTTTGTACCGTTTGAACTTTATGTTTCTGAATTTGCACCGGTGTCTATATAGTTTTATAATTGTAGTTTACTTAATCGTATTACTGGGAGGAATGGGGAAATGGATAAAAATAGAAAATATATGCTTGTCGGTGCGCTTCTGACAGGGGTAGGTGTCTCTTTGATGGCCTATACAGCAAGCCGCTATACTTCGTTTAAACGAATCGTAGCCAATACCATCCGTTTGGAAGAAATCGCCTCTCTAGAAATCTCGCGATTGTCTTCAGTTCCCGGTGAAAAGAAAGACATCATTATTACTGATCCTGCTGTTATTGAGCGGATTTTTGCTGATTTCTCTCATGTTCAATTAATGAAATCGGCCCGAAATGTCAGTTCTGACAAAAACTTCAGTTATTATATTACGATAGTTCAGGCTGACTGCAAGCAACGATTTGATATTATTTTAAAAAGCAGACAGCATATGATCATTTATGATAATGATTTAAGCAATCCTCACTTGAATGCCTATAAAATTATCAGCCCTTATTATCCGCAAGCACTGGAACAGGTTTTCGACTGATTATATAGAGGTGCGCAATGAAGTAATATCATAGCCCATTTCCTGCATAGCATCCAATCCATTTATGATCTCTATTGTCCGGGTGCCGTCCCAGCCTTTAGCCGTTCCATATTCGATCCATTCGCGGATACGCTGTGGATGATTTAGATTATAGACATCTTCAAAACCCTTTTTATGGTTTTGCAGCAGATAGCCTGTATTTAGCGGACAACCGGCAATAGGATCATCCCATGTTAGGAGTTGGATGCGGAGGGGGTGGAGCTTTACATTTTTATGATAAATCTTTAATTCAAGCAGACTCCGTTCGTCATGGATTCTCATGCCCAATATATAGCTGTATTCCAGTTCCCTGAGCGTGATAGAACGCAGCTTTTTTTTCATGAAAATCGCCTCTCATCCTAATAATTTTGTTATCATAGCAAGCATAGGGATATTTTTCAAGCAATCAACAGGAAGGATGTTTATATGAAGTATGAATTTGGGGTCATGGCATCCATTACAGAATTGGTGGAGTACCCGGATGAGCAGAGTGATACCTATATTCCGCACCCGAATTTTCAGATCATCATGGATCAATTGGGTATTACAGTACCCGTTGCTGAGATTTATGAACATTTTTTTGCCAACCCTGTTCACACCGGACATGTGCTCGTTTACAGCAATCCAGAGCAACCAAACGCTTGTATTGTCCTCGACACTTACCGTGATCCGCTGGACCAGCTAGACATGATTTATTTCGGATGGCGCTGTTCGTCCGAGAAAGACAATATCCGTGAGCTGTCCCGGCGTTTTTATGATGAATGTGAATTTGCGGTCCGTTATGAAGAAGGTCAATCCGTGCTTTACAAGGTGTTGAAGGAGGATACCTATCCGCGAAAATTTTACTATAATACCGTGTTTGAGCAGCAGTTGAAACGATACCCGGCAAAATAGGCGCTAGAAATACATAACCGAATCACTTAGCACAAAAACGCGAGTTCAGGGCAATGCCGCCCAACTCGCGTTTTCTATATACCTGTTTTTGAAATGCTCTGCATCATTCAGGCAATTACTGTGCCGTCAGCAGCTGCTCCAGAATTTCGGCGCGAATCTTCAGCAGGCTCAGCTCTTTCAGCGAACGGCTGCGCTGTGGAGTATCAATTTCAATAATTTTTACAATCCTGCCCGGATGTCGGGACAAGATCATAATTTCATCCCCCAACAGCAGGGCTTCATCAATATCATGCGTAACAAAAACGATGGCGCATTTCTTGCGCTCCCACAATGCGATTAATTTCTGAACTAAATCAAACCGCAGATGATAGTCCAAGGAGTGAAAAGGCTCGTCCATCAGCAGCATATTTCCGCCGTGATAAAAAGCGCGGGCAATGGAGCAGCGCTGCCGCATGCCTCCTGACAGCTGATGAGGATAATGATTCTTGTAGGCAGCAAGCCCGACCTCTTCCAAAAATGCTTCGATTTCCGACGCAGAGGTCGGAGAAGCCTCCTTAACAAAGCTGATATTCTCACCAACTGTAGACCACGGCAGCAAACAATCCTCTTGAAAGACATAGGACAGCTTTAGCTCTGGATGCACAGTGACCCTGCCGGAATCGGCGCTTTCGGACTGTGACAGGATATTCAGCAACGTTGTCTTTCCCGCACCTGAAGGGCCTAGAATACAAATGATTTTCGGCATCTGGATTTCAAGACTGATTTTTTCCAGGATTGGAACTCCCGAATAGCGTTTGGAAACTTCTTGTAGTGTAATAAGCATAAGCCCCACCCTTATTTATTCAAATGCGTCGGCAGGCTTACCCTGCTGCGGAACAGAAATGTAATGCAAGATTTGATCACATTCCAGAAAATAGCCATAAACAACGCCAGGGCAAACACACGATCGGTCTCCAGATTTGTTCTGGCATCGGACAGCAGGCTGCCGATCCCGTCGACGGAGGTCAACAGCTCCGCCATTACGGCCAGCTTCCAGCCCAGTCCCGCTGAGGTGATCATGCCTGATTTCAGATAACTTTTGAGCGAAGGCAATATGATATGCCGGAGAATCTTATTGCCGGGCACATGATAGACCTTGGCCATCCGCATCAATTTGCCATCGATCGCCGCAAATCCCTCGTACAGATTGACCACCAAAACCGGTGTAGTGGACAACACGATAATAAAAATTGCAGGCAGATCCGTAAGCCCAAACCAAATGATCGCGATGCCCAGCCAGGCGATCGGCGGCACGGATTGCATTATATCGATGACAGGTTCCAGATAAGGCTTCCAACGCGGATAAAGTCCAAGCAGCAGCCCCAGACAGCCGCCCAGCAGCAGAACGCAGACCATGCCGATCAGCAGCTTGAGCAGCGTGCGATAAACTGCATAATAAAACTCCGGATCACCGAAATAGCTCAGGACCGTGCGCATCGTCTCCAGCGGGCCAGGCAGGACAAAAGGGTCCATCTGCATAGCTACAAGCTGCCACAGCAAGGCAATGCCCAACAGGGATATGGCTTTTTTACTTAGGCTGATAATAGAACTTATCATCGGGAAGCTTGCCTCCAATGCTGTCCTTGCTGTAATTCATCAGCGTCTCGTAATACGTTGACAGAACCTCCTTGCTCTCGGAAGCGGAGGCGAAATCCAGCGCCATATGCGGAATCGCTTTCTCAACCACACCGGCATCCAGCTTGAAATACTTGTTGGCCAACTGAGCCGCCTCTTTGGGGTTGTCCAGCGTCCATTGCAGCGCTTTTTGATATGCTTCCTGGAAGCGGGCGACCAGTTCCGGCTGGCTGGCAATTACTGACTGCTTGGTTGCGAGTCCGGCGTTGGGCAGATCGGTGTTTAATTTGGTAACCTGCTGCCATTCCTTTTTGTAATCCACGATCGAGCGCACCTGATCATTTTTCATTTGTATCGCGGTAATTTGCGGCTGAATGCTCACAATTGTGGAGGCCTTGCCGGATAACAACAGCTGAGCTCCCTCAGCCAGCTGGGTGTAATGCAATGTGATGTCTTTCCCTGGCTCCAGTCCGTTATGCTTCAAAAAGGTCTGCGTAATATAATCGACAGGCGAGGATTTCATAGGCACATACAGCGTTTTTCCTTTAAGATCCGCCCAGCTCTGGATGGACGGATCTGTTGTAATCATGCTCATCACTGACCAGGTATTCACATTCATCAAGGAAAGATCCATTCCCTTGTTATACATCACGACGGCATTGTTCAGCGGCAGAGCTAAGAAGCTTACTTGATTGTCCTTAGCCAGCGCGGTCAGCGTGTCGATGGACTCCCAGGTTTTGAACTCGATGTTGACCGATTCTCCCAATGCCTTGGATTCAATTAGCCTCAGAATAGGCAGAGAAGGCGGAGAAGGAGGGCCGCCGACCGTGATATTCAGTGTTTCTGCCGGGCCAGCGGAGGGAGCGGCGGATTTGGGCGAATTTTCATTTTTTTGTTGCGAACAGGCACTTAACATAAAAAATAAACTTAACAGTAAACTGAGGCACAAGGCATAAACAGATTTAGCTTTCATCGTGAGTTCCTTTCAAGCGGTTATTTTGACAGCTAGATGGTAATGCTGATGAATTTTATTGATAATTATTCTCAATTACAGTGAAAATAAAAACCTATCATAAGACATGATAGGCCTGCGCCCAACTATTTTTTGCTGCTGCAAACGGCAATATAATTCAGATCTTTACCCGTCGTATTAAAAAAGGTATACATCTTTTTGAACTGTTCCCGGTTCTCTTTCTTGAGCCCGTTTTTCACAATACGCAGCGCCCCGATAACCCCTTCATCGCGAATGAGTCCATTGATACTCATTAAGGACATGGGACCGGTAGCATTGTCTACTTGCTTAAAGCCTGCGGAGTGGAACAATCCCGCCCAATGCCCAACAGACAGCGGCTCGACATTGATGTGAATGGTGCGGCGAAGCTCGGCTAGACGATCTTCCATATTTTCCTTGGTAAAGGTAATATCATGAGTTAGCAGAATGCCGCCAGGCTTCAGTACCCGATAGTATTCGGCGACTGCCTTTTCCTTCGCAGGCTGGTTAAGCATCGTGAGCATGGCTTCATTAATGACAACGTCAAAGCTCTCATTCTCAAAAGGGAGCTTCATCGCATTGCCTTGCCGGACATGGATATAGTTTTCCAGATTGGCATTTTTAATATTTCGGTTTGCTTTTTCCAGCGCCCGCAGGTCCATATCAATGCCGGTAATTTGACAGTGGTATTTCCCGGCCAGTTGAATGGAGGTGGTGCACATATTGCAGGCTACCTCCAAAACCTGGCTGTCCGTACTCAGATTGGCTTGCTGGATCAGCCAGTTGGTTGCTGCAACGCCGCCGGGCCGCAAACGTTTTTTTCCCAGCCGCGCCAAAAAATTATGGCCTACTTCCTTTTTCATCGCATTCACCCCATTACTTATCCGGCTTGACTACAACCAGAAGCATCTGAAACGCCTCTGTTGCGTATAGGGCATGCGGAATATTGGCCGGCATAACTAGGGTCTCCCCGGCATGAACTGTGTAGTTGTCTTCTCCAATTGTAATTTCCGCTTGCCCGGACAAAATGTTGGCCATGGCATCGCCCGGGGAAGAATGGCCCCCAATCGACGAGCCTTTATCCAGCGAAAGTAAGGTCATTGCCAGATTTGGCCGCTGTACAAGGGTCAGACTGGAAACCTGCTGTTCCTCTATTGTGATGATTTCTTTCAAATCTATGACTGCGGATTGCGGCAGTTTTTTAATAAATAAACCTGTTTCCATTTTGAATACCTCCGTTTTATATACTGATTTGCAAAAATTTGCAGCTGCTGTGGGCGGAATAATCATGCCATGTGCCCGCTGGGACGATAACAGATGCGCCGGCTGTCAATTGATAGGGCTCTGCCGCCACCAGCAGATGAAGCTCGCCTTCCAGCACATGGATGATTTTAGATTTGGGGGAGGTCTCCGAACTGATAGTTTCCTCCTGATCCATGGCATACAATACCCATTCCGGTTGTGCTGCTGTTTCGGCTGCAGCTACGGGCAATGACAGCGTTCGGCTCGCAATCCGGTGCGGCTTGACGCTGATCATATCTGTTAAGAAAAATACCTTGCCTGCTGTAATTCCACTCATACGATCCCCCTGTTCAAAGTACAGTATTTTGATTATTTCCAAATTGCTTGATTGAATGATTCCTGCAATTTGATATAATGAGAATGACTAATGAGAATTGTTCTCATTTATTTTATTGTAGCAGAGTATTCATCATGACTCTGTTGCCATGGCAACAGGAGGCTGAGAAAATTGCAGAAATATCTGAGCAGGATACAGAGCACCACTTTGTTTAAGGGATTCGCGGACCGGGAGGTGCAGCAAGCACTGAGCTGTCTGCAGGGCACAATCAAGGATTTTGCGCGGAAGGAGGTTGTTTTTAGAAAAGACGATATTCTGGATTCGGTGGGCATTATTATCCATGGAAATGTTTTGTTATGCAAAGATAATATCTCAGGCATGAGATTTATTTTCTCGGAACTCGGGGATGGAGAAATCTTTGGCGAAACGGCGCTTCGCCTTGTCCAAGAGCACAGCGGCTATGAAGCGGTGGCGGGATCGGAATGCCGGATTCTGTTTATCAAAATAAATAAAATCGTCCGGCCCGGCCAGGACACTTGCCATTTAAGGGGACGGATCATTGAGAATATGTTGGCCCTGCTGCTTGAGAACAACCGGTCTATCTATCAAAAGCTGGATCTGGTCTCCCACAAATCGCTGCGGGACCGTATCCTGCATTATTTGGCCCTCCAGACCAAAAAAAACAATTCCGCCTGTTTTGAAATTCCGTTTACCCGCAGCGACCTTGCTGATTATTTGACTGTTGACCGCAGCGCCTTGTCCAGAGAGCTGCAGCGAATGGCACAGGACGGGCTGATCCGGTTTAATCGAAATCAATTCGAGCTGTTGGACGCGGAGAATCAGCTGCGGATCAGCGATTTTTAGAATAATTTCTCCAAACATAGTAAAGGAGTAAACAGAGGGAATAATCAGCTAGAAAGCGCATTGGGAGAGGATTTCACCGATCTAAACAGCATAAAAGAGGTAGTTAAAGTTAGCTAACTGTTGACTTGAGTTTTGATTTGTTGATTTTAGCTATCTATCGGAGTTACTCATAAATACAAGAGCCCGCGTCCGACGCGGGCTCTTGTATTTTACTCTCCTCCAGTAGCCACCGGATTCTCCTCATATGAAATCCAATCACTCCAGCTTCCTGCATACAGCTTCACATTCTTGTACCCGGCTTTGCCTAGTGCGAGCACATTTGGGCAGGCACTTACGCCTGAACCGCAGTACACGATAATTTCTTGCTCAGGATTAATTCCTTCATAATGCTCTTTCAGCACCTCAGTTGATTTCCAGCGCCCTTGCTCATCCAGTACATCCTTCCAGAACTTATTGATCGCTCCGGGAATATGACCTGCCTTCGGATCAATGGGTTCTTCAAGTCCTTCATAGCGGCGGGACTCGCGGGAATCCATCAATAGTGCGCCACCGTCGTTAACTACATTTTGCACATCTTCCATGCTAACAAGCATCTTCTTCTGAACATCTGCTTCATACTGGCTAGGAATCCTAACCGCTTGATGATCACTGACGGGAAACTTACCATTTTTCCAAGCAGAGTAGCCTTCATCCATTACATACACACGTTCATGTCCCAAATATTTAAGCATCCACCACAGACGGGAAGCGTAAGCTCCACCTTGATCATCATAAGCAACGACAATGCTATCTCTGTTAATGCCAACCTTGCTGAGAACGGTGGTTAGCTTCGAGATCTCAGGCAGTGGGTGGCGTCCACCGTGTGCGCTTACTGGAGCGGAAAGCTGTTCTTCCAGATGTAGATAAAGTGCTCCGGGAATATGATCTTCCGTATAGGCTTTACGCCCAGCTTCCGGATCCGTGAGTAAAAAACGGCAATCGACTATAACAAGTTCAGGCTCGTATAACCGAGCAAGCAGCCATCGAGTAGAAACGATCGGTTCCATAAAGTAGCCTTCTTTCCTGTTTAATATGTATGGAGTCATTATAGCGGAAAATAAAAGAGGGCGCACCTTAAGCTTATGGCTTAAACTGCGTCCTCATTGAATTAGATCAAACGATATCCTGATGGCAAGCTGCCGGTACGTTGAATGGTGCGAACCTGCGCCGGGGTCAGCCGTTGATTGCTTGAAATGAGCGATTCGACATCTCCTCTTCGCAGAAAGTCGTCCAGTTCGCGGATGCTGCGGTTACCACGCAAAATGACGAAATTATCGCGGAAGGCAGAACGATCGAATAACACAAGCGTAGCGTTCGGATTTGTGGAGAAGAAGCGCAAGCTTTCTATTCCTGTAAGGACTGAATCTATATCTGCAATGCCCAGGTTGCCGCGAAGAGTTCTGCGAAGCCCCCGAAAGTTCTCCTCACTAAACACTCTTAGCCTAGGATATATTACAGATGTTACTTTTTTTGTAATCATGGTTAATCCCTCCAAGTTCGATTGACGAACTGTCGTTTTCGACAACTCGCCGCCAGATTTACCATAAATGAATGCGGTAGTTTCGACTGGAAAAAGGAGTGACCTGGGCGCTAGGCTCCGGATTACTCCTTTTTGTTGTTGTAAGCAATTCCTAGATCAAACGATATCCCGAAGGCAAGTTACCACTGCTGCGGATATTACGGATTTGTTCGAGGGTTAAGCGTTGGTTAGTAGAAATAATGGATTCCACGTCATTACCTGAAATGAAATCATCCAGATCCCTAATGTTGCGGTTCCCGCGAAGAACACGGAAATTTCCTCTAAACCGGGTTCTTGTGAAGAGTACCAGTGTAGCATTGCTGCTAGTAGAGAAGAACCGAAGGCTCTCAATACCATCGAGGATGTTGTCCGTATTACGAATACCCAGGTTGCCAGTATATACTCTACGGCGTCCATTGAAGTTTTCTTCATCGTACACGGTCAAGCGAGGGAAAGTCTGAGAAATGTGAACTTCTTTTTTCATTTGTAATTCCTCCTTTGTTATCTAATCTATGTTCATATAACTTTTTGGCTTGGCTGATAGTCTAATAGAAAGCCCTTATTTGCATGAATTTATTATTTTGGGCTTTACTCCAACAATATATTAGTGTACTATTTAACTATGACACTGACACAATATAATTAATGAACAATACATTAGTTGGCAGGGAGGATTCGCATGAAACAGGGGAGTGGTGTAGAAATGCAAGATTCAATCGTTCTGCAAATGAATGAGGTAAGTAAGATCATCAAAGGAAGACCAATTGTGGATAAGCTGACATTTGATATCCGTAAGGGTGAAATTGTTGGATTGCTAGGTCCAAACGGTGCAGGAAAGACCACAACGATTCGAATGATGACGGGTTTAATTAGGATGAGCGAAGGCGATGTGATTATCCAAGGCCACAGTGTGAAAAAGGATTTTAAGCAGGCGATTGGCCATATCGGTGCGATAATTGAAAATCCAGAGTTTTATCCCTATATGACTGGACTTGATAATTTGAAGCAGTATCAAAGAATGACGGATAACATTGAGGCTGGCAGAATAGATGAGGTTGTAGAACTGGTAGGACTTCAAGAAGCGATGAATAAAAAAGTAAAGGCTTATTCGCTGGGGATGCGCCAACGTCTTGGGATTGCTCAGGCGCTTCTCAATCGGCCGAAGTTATTGATTTTAGATGAGCCTACGAACGGACTTGATCCGGCCGGAATACGGGAAATGCGTGATTATATGCGTACCATCGCCGAAGTGGAAGGCATTTCTATTCTGATTTCCAGCCATTTACTTACTGAAATTGAACAAATATGCCATCGGGCTATTGTGATCCAGAATGGTAAGCTGGTGACCGTAACTACGATTGGTGAGGAGCAGGAAGCAACCGCACAAGTGAAGCTCACCATCCGTGTAGGATCAATCGAATCCGCTATAAATATCTTGGAGCGCTTGGATTATGCGGAATTGATCTCTATGGATAGCGCGCGATCTGAAGTGACAGTAAGACTGCTTGATAGCAGAGTACCGGAGCTTGTATCTACTTTTAGTGATGAAGGCGTGGGGATTTTTCGGATTACGGAGAATAAACAAAGTCTTGAGGAAGATTTCTTGAAATGGACAGGAGGAAACCGCATTGCGTAACTTTAATAATCTGATTGTGAATGAATGGCTCAAGCTCTCAAAAAAACGCACATTTTTTATGCCATATCTGATATTAATTCTATTATCCCTGCTGTTAGGTTATATAGTTCATTCTGTCTCACCTGGCCTGTTTGAATCAGCTTATGATTTTTCAGCAATGATGCTGCTTTCCCAAGGGATTGGGCAAGTGATTACAATTCTTGCGATTATCGGAACAGCAGGTATTGTCTCAAAAGAGTATAGTCAAGGAACCATCAAGTTCCTGCTTATCCGCGCCAGAAGCCGTACAGCAATCCTCGCATCCAAATATGTGGTTGTACTGTTGTATGCTTTGACTTTGACTGTCATCGGAGGTATAGCCGTTTTTGGAACAGGAGCTTTGTGGTTTGGACTAAGTGGTGGAGAAGCGGGTATGAGTGAGATGCTTACAAACCTATTGTATAATCTCGTTAGTACGGTTGTGTATGGAACACTTGCTTTTATGCTGGGGATATTGACCACTTCAACGGGAGTAACGATTGGGGCTACTATGTTTGCATTAATGATAGACAAATTGATTATTTCTCGTGATTTTTACAAATATGTTCTGTTTCCAAACTTAAATTTATCTGCTTATGAAGGTGGAGGAGCACCAATGCCTGGAATGACACTGACCTTTTCTGTCGTGATGCTTGTCTTATACACAGCTGTCTTTCTTCTCGTAGGTTTCTCCGTCTTTAGACGAAGGGATGTTGCTTAATCATGACAATCGAATTCGATAACAACCTGCCGATTTATATACAGATCATGAATTACATCAAAGGTGAAATCGTCACAGGCAAGCTGAAACCGGGAGATAAAATACTCTCAGTACGAGAACTTGCCAGTGAACTGCAGATTAATCCGAATACGGTGCAAAGAACTTTTCAGGAACTGGAGCGTGAAGAAATCGTGGAAACCCGGCGTGGAATGGGAAGATACGTCACAAGTAATGAAGGTACTATCCTGACCATCAAAAAAGAAATGGCCAAAGATGTGCTAGATCGTTTCATTCGTGGTATGCAGGATCTTGGCTTTCAAGGCGAAGATATTTTAGCGGCGGTTGCGGAGAATATCCGTAACAAGGATAAAGAATAGGGGGATAAACAAGTTGGGAAATATACTTGAGGTTCATGAAGTTACAAAAAAATATAGATCCAAGCATGCCCTCCGCGAGGTTTCTTTTAATCTGAGTGCGGGTAAGATCACAGGACTGCTGGGCAGTAACGGCAGCGGCAAAAGTACACTTATGAAAATCATCGCTGGACTGACACAACCTACCTCTGGTCGTGTATCTGTCATTGGGGGTTCTGTAGGAACAGAAAGTAAAGCGGTGGTGTCGTTTATGCCTGATAAGCCGCTTACAGAATCCTGGATGAGTGTTTCCGATGCTCTGAAATTCCAAACTGACTTCTATCCGGATTTTGATCAGACTAAAGCCTCGCGAATGTTGGAGTTTATGAAACTAAGAGCGCAAGATAAGGTAAAGGACCTGTCCAAAGGGATGAACGAACGTTTACAGCTTACACTTGCCCTATCACGCCGAGCTAGCCTTTATTTGCTGGATGAACCCATTGGTGGTGTAGATCCGGTAGCTAGAACAAAAATTCTTAACGCGTTAGTAGAGTTTTATGAAGAGGACAGTACCATTCTCTTATCAACCCATTTAGTATCGGATATTGAGCGGATCTTTGATGATGTGATTTTTATAAAAGAAGGAGAAATTCTGATGCATACTGCGGTGGAGGATATTCGGCTACGCCATGGCAAAAGTATTGACGAACTGTTCAGAGAGGTGTACGCAGAATGCTAAAGCTAGTGAAGTATGATTTTAGACGGGATAGGGATAAGTTTCTTGCAGTTTTTGTAATCATAATTCTGGCACAGATTGGGTTAGGATTTACCAAACTGCATGACTATGAACGGTTTACTTTGAACGGAATAGCTTATGTTATTGCAGGACTGATCTTTCTTGTCATGGCAGCAAAAACCTTTTTTAACAATATAAATTCCTATAATCGTCGCCTAGTGCCCGTAAGAACTTTGAACACAGTCCTTTCTCCGTTAGTGCTCTATTTAGCTCTAATGCTGGGTATTATTTTAATAGCTTTGATCCATTTTGGTGTGTATCTTTCAATGTATCCCTCCTCATTTCTTCCGGAGAATTTCTGGAAAGTGGGATTGTTAGTTCTCTTGCAGGCGTATTGGTTTGCCGGTTATATCATGCTTACCTTGATGGTCTCCATTACGGTTGCACGAAGTGTGAAATTTAAGGGGCGAGTATGGATTGGGCTGGCCACTGCGTATTTGTTACAGAATGGAATATTCTATTTGGAGTATTTTATTTTCAAAAGTAACTTCACTGCTTGGGAAAGTGTATTCCAGTTCGAGGTCATAGATGAGATGGATACCGCAAATGGGATACAGCTTATACAGGGTCATTTGAATCTAGCTCCTCTTCTGTTTGAAGCGGTGATAGCAGTTCTTCTTATAGTGGTCATCATCAAGCTAGTTAATAAAAGAGTGGACGTCTAGCCACAACTTTGCGGAATAGTTTTTTGAACGGAGGCAGAGCGATTTAGCTTTGTCTTCGTTTTTGTGCAAAAAAAAGACGTCCTTCTAAGTGAAGGGCATCTGTTAGGGTAAGTTCTACAGACCTTCAACCCGAAGGGTGGCGGTCCATGTTTCAAGCTCTCTTATTAGGCGTTCTTCCTCATTTTCGTCCAAGCGGAATTTAACTCCATATTGATATTGGCCCAGCCCAAACATCCAACCCCACCGGACGCTGCATAAGAGCTGAAGCTTCTCTTCATTTAATTGAAGATGAATAATAAGCCTAGTATCTCTTGCAGTGAATCGAAGATTCAAAGGAGTACGTACCTTACAACCCGAACGGCTAAGATCGAGTAATACAGCCTCTGTTAACTTTCCAGCACCTGGACCGGAATTGTTAAGCGGAACTTCAATCCAGCATTCAAGCGGATGGTTCATAACATAACGGAATGGTTCTTTCCTGCTGGACACATCCATAATTTTCCTCCCCATTGTTTATTTGCTATTATATCGAAAGGGAATGTTGAGAACAATCTACTAAAGTGCTATTTTTAATTAAGAATTAATTTTTTTAATACTAACGAAGGTGATGAGATTTATATGTACCAATACCTTAATGAAACGTTCCGTAATCACAATTTTGATCAAGGAAGCTTGCAGGATGGTGAGTTAAATAACTGCACATTCGAGCAATGCTCCTTCAAAGGCACTTCTATGGAAGAGATGAACTCTATTGGCTGCCGATTTATTGATTGTGATTTTACTGGAGCCATGCTTAATGCGTCTCACCATAAAGGTTCAGCGTTTACCAATTGTAAATTTACGGGAGCGAACTTGTTTGTATCTAAATTTGAAGATTGCAAGATGGTAGGGTCGGATTTCTCAAATGCATATTTGGACGGGATCTCCCTACTCGGAGGGGACTGGTCGTACACGAACCTAAGACATACTAATCTAAGCAGACAGGATCTGCGAGGGATTCGATTTACAGAAGCGGATTTAATGGGCTGTAATTTGCAAAAAAGTGACTTACGCGGAGCGGATTTGAGCCGTGTACAATTGTCTCAATGTAAGCTTAAGGGAGCGGATATGCGGGAAGCGATTGTTGAAGGAATTGATTTAAAGAGTCTGGATCTGCAGGGAGTGCGGATGGATATTGAACAGGCGGTACTCTTGGCACGTTCATTTGGGGCAAAAGTAGGGAATTAGTAAACTGACGGCATCAGATGCTAGCGTGGATCATAAAGACCTCCGCTAGCAAATCAATGCTTGAAGCGGAGGGGGTGGCAGCGCAGATTATTATGAGTACTCTAACTGCTAAACCTATTTATTATTGCATATGTAATAGTATGCGTTAACGTAACCGTTTTCTGGGTTTTGCCCACCATTTAATCCATAAGAATCCATCATCATCACGAAAAAACTTTATACCTACCCAGCGCAAGGGTGTCCATACTTCTTTAAAATAATATGAAGGCATAGTCTGTTAGACCCTCCTATATAGTAAATTATTACTATATATTACGCTAATTCTACGGGATTCACAAGCTAGATTTACTAATAATTACATATTGTCCGGGTGAAAGGAGTTGAGGATGCATTATGCAGGACTTAAGGCACCGCTTGAGCTACGGAGAAGTGCACCCCTCCATTTTACATAGACGCTCCACGTCATAGTGGATAGGAGTGGTCGATGTCATGAAAGACAACGGAGTAGTAGTTCTCTAATAATAGGAGAACTACTACTCCTTTTTTTGGGATTGTTAATTGCTGCTTTTACACCACCGAGTCATATTCAGTCTACTGAAGCTTAAGGACCCGGATGACGTTATTAGCATGTTTTTAACCTTTTGAGCATGGATTCGGACCCCAGAGACATTATTCCATATGAAGAGCTTGATATTGAGTGCTTTTGGTGCTAATTACGTCTATGGGGTCCGTTAACATTCCAAATGTGAGCTAAAGCCGCGTACTAAGGTCGGCTGAGTCCGATAGCGGATTCGTAAGCGAATGAGATGTAATTAGGAAGTTAGATGTTCAGATCATTGAGGCTACTCCAGCAGTCATTTCATGGGTAATGGGATGGCTTTTTTTGTTGCCGAGTTGGATTCGAATCTAGTAAAAACACAATGTTAGAAGGGGATAAGCACAGTCATTTTATGATGCCTCGCATTTAATAAATGGAGAGGATGTGATGAGATGACAGAAGGCGAGTTTATAGCGAAGATTGCGAATTTTGCTGTAAAGGACATGCAGCTCACTAAGGTTCCTGCTTCGTTAACCATTGCTCAAGCGGCTCTGGAGTCAGGCTGGGGCAGCAGTGGATTGACTGTGAAAGCGAATAATTTGTTTGGGATCAAAGGAAGTGGACCTGCTGGCAGCATTACTGTACAAACTACTGAATATATTAACGGTAAAGCTGTTAAAGTTAATGCCCCTTTTCGAGCCTATAACAATTGGGGAGAATCTATCGCGGATCACTCCGACTTGATTGTGAATGGAGTCTCATGGAATCGCAACCTTTACAGCAAGGTTCTCGGTGCAAGTGGCAAGGTGGCTGCACAAGAGATTGCCGCAGCTGGTTACGCTACTGATCCGAACTATGCAGCTAAGCTGATTCAAATTATGAATACCTATAATCTGTATCAATATGACGACAAATCCATGGGAGGAGATGATGAGATGTCAGCAGAGGATAAGCAAAAGCTTGTTAGTCTAGAATCGGAAGTAAAGGAACTGCGTGCTCTTATAGCAGCTCTTACAGATAGCAGGGATACGCTGAAAACAGGTGTGCAAGAACAGGGGCAGTCGATTAATAAGCTTACGGATCGGGTAACATTCATTGAAAATCGGGCAGTCATGAATGTCCCTGCATGGGCTGAGGCGGCTGTGAAAGCAGCGACTGCGGCAGGACTTCTCGATACTCCATCGGGTGGCAGTTACGATTTCTATCGCATATTAACGGTGCTGAACCGTGCAGGTTTACTTGTAACAGGAAGTAAAAAATGAAATAAGGAGGATTAAAAAACATGTATAACGATGCTCTCAACAGTGTGCTTGCCTTTGCTTCAGTCCTAGCTGTTTTTGTAATGGCACTTGTACAACTTGTGAAGAATAGCATTGAACTTCCGCGGAACATTGTGCCAGTAGTGGGGTTGGCTATTGGCTTGCTGGTTGGAGCAGTTGCCTATCCGTTCACTGATATGAATCTGATTCTGCGACTCTGGGCGGGGGGGCTTGCGGGGCTATCAGCGACCGGTTTGTTTGAACTGGCTTTTAATAAAAGGGATGGGACGAAAAAAGATGATAAATAGATCTTGCCTATGAGTTTTATAAAACAATCGTTTTACACTGGTAATGTGGCTATGCATTCAGTCGAGAACACTAATATATTATGGTATGCCAATTTATAAAGGGGGTGCAACGATGGGAACTTACCTTGATGCAAGAACATCTCAAAATGCCAGCCTAGCCAACTCTATAGCGATTCCTATTACGGTACTTAACACGCCGCAGCTTTTTGGACAGATTGGGTTGTTAACGGCTGGAGTGACTACCAATCCACGTGTTCTCCTTAAAGGAACGATATCAGTGACACTTCCGCTAGCGTTAGTGGGTATCACAATTACGATTGTAAGAGGAACCTTGGCTACTGATCCAAAAGTGTATTCTGCTACTTCAACTTTTGGTCTTAGTATATTGGCTCCACAAGTAATAACTTTTTCGGCAGATGACTTCTTACCCGCGATCACACCTCAGCTCACTTATACAGCATTTGTTTCTTCTAATCTTCTCGGTACAGTACGTGTGGGCCCAGAAAGCTTTGATGGTATTTTAGTTTCTGATTAATTGTAGAGCCTTTAACCTCGCTGGTAGCCCAGTAGAGGTCTTTTTTTTTAACTGAACGCCCAATCTTCTAAGGGGATCATTACATATCTTATGATGTATTCTAAATACGGAGGAGGTCTTCTCATGGGTGCTGAATATGGTCATGTTGGTGGTGCTTTTACTTCTACAGGCGCAATCTTAGTTTTGTTCATCTTATTAGTAATTATTACAAGCGCATGCATATTCTAATTTACTAAAATAGCAGAGCTCCATGTTGGCATTTTGCCGACTTGGGGCTTTTTTTTTGTAGGTATTTTGTCCATTAAGGCTATATAAAATATTAAGTTAAAAGAATACTAATCACGTAGTGAATAACATGAGTTTACAATACTATGATTTTGAATATTCAAATATACATGTTATCTTAATCTGATAACATAGATTAATACTGTTAAATTTTATTTAGGAGAGAGCTAGTTTGAAGAAAAAAATGATGATCGGAATTTCTTCTGTTATTGTACTTTTAATCATTGTTGTAACTGTGGGAAGCTTTTATTTCTATCATGTTGCTATTGCACGTGCTTCAAAGGACTTCTTGAATGAAAGCCCTGACCTGCAGTCCAGTCCAGAGGTAGAACAATCTAAAGATACCTCGAAGGCAGACCAAGAGTGGTGGGATACCCAGAGCTTTGATAGATGGGAGATGAATTCTGATGACGGAATAGAGCTTAAAGCATACTATTTAGCTGCTCCTGAACATTCCAATAAGACAGTGATTATTGCTCATGGGTATGCTGGAAATGCAACTCAAATGAGCGGGTATGCCAGAATGTATTATGAGAGACTTGGATATAATATTTTGCTGCCGGATGCCAGAGGACATGGAGAAAGTAAGGGTGACTATATCGGATTTGGATGGCCAGAACGTAAGGATTACTTGAAGTGGATACAGAACGTTCTGAAAGCAAACGGTGAGGATACACAGATTATACTGCACGGTGTTTCCATGGGGGGAGCTACCGTAATGATGACAAGCGGTGAAGATTTACCAGCTAATGTTAAAGCAATTGTGGAAGATTGCGGTTATACCTCAGTGAAGGACGAGCTTACCTTTCAATTAAAAAGAATGTACCATCTCCCCGCCTTTCCAATTGTAGATACGACCAGTATGCTAACAAAGATTCGGGCAGGTTACTCCTTTGGTGAAGCCTCAGCCTTAGAACAGGTGAAGAAATCTAAAACGCCAACCCTGTTTATTCATGGCGATAATGATACTTTTGTTCCTACGGAAATGGTTCATACGGTATATGAGAATAGTCCGGTCGAGAAGGAGCTTTACATCGTTCCTAATGCGGGTCACGGAGAAGCTTTCCGCATGGATCCGGTTAAGTATGAGAGCGTAGTTTCTGAGTTTATCGGAAGATTTGTGAAATAGTTGTTGCTGAAAAGGCTGCCGAAAGGTAGTCTTTTCGTGCTTATAATACCGTTAAACATAAATTCGGGGCCCTATCTCTAGGGCCCCTTTCATGGGAGAGGAGACTTTTGGGTGATTTTCGCTCATTACTAAACACTGAATCCCTTGGTGTAATAGGCTTTTGATAAATATACGGAAGGAACATGCGTGCTACTTTTTGCCCTTTTTGGTGAATTTGGTGCCCACTTGGTGCCCATTTTCGTTCCCAGTATCAAGCCTTTCTTTTCGTTGGTTTAACCATATCATCAAATACGTCCGCAGCAGCCTTGTCCACCGACTCAAAAATATGTCCGTATATCTCAAGCATTTTTGTATTAGTATGCCCAGCACGTTTGGCAATTGCGCTCGAATGTACTTTCTTGTAAATCATCCAGGAGATTGAGGTATGACGCAGGTCATGCAGACGTATTGCTTTTAGGCCATGGTTACGATGAAATGCTATCCAACGCTTGGTGAGGCGTTCCGGATCTGAGGGAAATCCATTAGTCCTGCAAAACAAAAATTCCCAGTCATTTGCAACCCACTTATCACCTAACTGCAGCTTCATCTTCGCCCATTCCAATCTGTAGACCTTTAATTCATCTACAACAGAAGGGGGGATTGAGATCACACGTTTTGAATTTTTATTCTTTGGTCCCTTAATAACCGGTGCTCCGTCCTTATACATGGTTATGGTTTGCTTTATGTTAATTGTTCCATTCAAAAGGTCTATGTTCTTCCAATCCAAACCTGCTATTTCAGAACGTCTCATTCCAGTAGTTACGGCCAAGACTATCTGAACTCTAATATGACTGGGCTCATCCTCTAAGGCGTCGAAAAGCATCTGGATTTCCTTTTCGTCATATACCTCCATTTCTTGAACATCATCCTCTGGTGGTTTCTTAATTCCGATCATGGGGTTTTCTTTCAACACACGCCACTCAACTGCCTTCGCGAAGATACTACGAAGCACACGGTAATTATATACGATGGTAGCAGAACCAAGTAGCTTGCCATCCTTGTTGATAGTGGCCTCCGGTGTCCGGAGATAGTCCAGGTAATCTGTAATGTGCATTGTCTTGATCTTGTCCATGTGCATGGTGCCAAAGTAAGGGAGGATGCGGCGCTCAGTATGGAATCTGTAACTGATCTTAGTTTTCTCTTCAAGTTCTACCTCCACAAACTTCTGAAGCCATTTCTCGATGAATGCTTGGAAGGTCAACTTCTCGGGTCTTATATAATGACCGGCATCTACTTCCATCTGAAATTTTACCATCTCAGATTCTAGATAGTTTTGTAGCCTACGTGGAGCTCGCAACAGAGCAGGATCCTCAACCTTGATAGTTTTCCGTTCTTGGACCCGTTTACCCTGTGCATCGTAGCCGAGCTCAGCGACTAATCTCCAACGGTTCTCTCCGCGCTTCTGTATACTTGCCATTCTTATCAGCTCCTTCTTTATTATTCTCTTAAAGGCTTCTCAGAGCCTGTTACAGCGTCTGTTTCGTACAGGTAGTGTATTTATGCCTCCTAGCATGGTTAGGGCGTAATTCCTGACTATATCGTCACGTGTTACGACTCAAAATGCTTGTTAAAGCTTCTCATTAGCAGGTTTTCCCTTACTCAGTATCGAACTGATTATATTGGGGGGATGAGAATGTCAAAATTAGATGCGTTTGTGATTGAGAATGCTAGGCTTGATAAACAAATATATACAGTCAACGAGTATATAACATTATCTAACCTTGCAGATAAGAGTGTTTTGGTTACTATTACAAAACCCGTGGATACTATGAATGAAGTGTCATATGAGTCAAGTGGAGTTGTATTTTATAATGCATTAAGATTAGGTTTACCAAAACTAAATTTGAAAGTAACTTGGCCATCGAGCGAGTATGAAAAAACTCTTTATAACATATTTAGAAACAGGAATACATTTTTATTTAAGTTTTCTTCTGCAACTAATGATGATGTTGAAAAGGATACATCTGAGGTGTTAATCACAGAGGAAGAATTAACTAGTATATTAAATTTCCATCTGCTTTATATTGAACACAGTAAAAATCAAATTGCTAGTCGTGAAGCTTCAGAATGGAAAGAAACTAGATGGAATTACGCGCTTGATCAATATATAAGTGCTTGCTCAAGTACAACAATTGAACAAAGCAATCAACTTCTTATTACAGGTCTAGAGGCATTACTGGTAACAGGTGAAGGTAACCTTCAATATAAGGTTTCGCTCAATGCGGCCCTCATGTTAGCTGATTCCTACGAGCAAAGAACTGATATTATGGACCTAGTCAAAAAGATGTACAACTTACGCAGCAAAGCTACTCATGGTGAAATTGCAGCGCTCGTTAAGCTTCTAAACAAACCAAGCGTCTATGACGATTACTTCGAGTTGAAGAGAATCTTCTCCCAGTTGCTGCTCCTTACATATGGTAAAAGTGAAAAAGAGATATTTAATAGATTGGACGTTGTGCTATTAAGTGGCCCTTCATTCTGAGCACCCTAACAGGTGCTTTTTCTATGCCTACAACTATGAATACTCATACACCATATACATACATCATGAATGCTCTTGGGGGAGAGTTGTCCACCACTAAGCATATACATCCTTGGTGGAGAGTTCTCCACCACCGTGGGGTATGATTCTCCACCATTAGTGGGGGAGAGTTCTCCCCCTAAGATAACTAAAAGAAACATTAAAGAAAGTAATATATATAGATATATAAGAGACACATATTCTCATGGATATACAACCTTATAAAAACATGTATAAAGGCTGCTCATTAAAGAGTGGTCTTTTTGTATGGAATAAAGCTATGAGAGAGCGTTCATTTCAAAAACATACATCGGCAATGTTTGAGGTATCAGATTTGAACCCCCAAGATACTTAATAGTCGCAAATCCGAGGTATCAGATCTAGTACCCCCGAGGTATCAGATCTGACCCCCCAAGTAGAGGTTTCGAGGTATCAGATCCGACCCCCATTAAAAGAAATAAAGATCTTAAAGAAAATCTTTAAAGAAAATATAGCGTTAGTGAAAATGAGAAACGGACAAATATGAAAGGTGAGTGGTTTTCCTATTTTAAAGTTAATTAATCGGCTCAATATTGAGCGTATCGCTTTAACTCCTTCTACTTGC
Organism: Paenibacillus sp. FSL R10-2778; assembly: GCF_038593035.1. Classification (NCBI taxonomy): domain Bacteria; kingdom Bacillati; phylum Bacillota; class Bacilli; order Caryophanales; family Paenibacillaceae; genus Paenibacillus; species Paenibacillus sp. FSL R10-2778. Next base: position 3,007,247 of record NZ_CP151956.1, read on the forward strand.
TTCCACACATCTGATTGCTCAAAACTGAGCGGTGAGAACGATGAACCCAAAATTGAACTCATTTCTTATGTTTTATACCCCTTGTGGGTATGGACCTGTCCAGCGCTTTCATAATATTACTCTTGGCAGGATCTAACCGTCTTGAATATCATGATTGTTGTTATGTTTTGATCCAATAGACTTAACAACGATATTCAGACCATATTCCCGCTTGGCAAAAGCTGCTATTTCTCGCTCAAGCCAGGGTTCGATTGGTAAAGATCCGTTAGTTCTTGTGATTTTGAATTTCTTTTCTTTCTTCATCGGATGAGCTCCTTTGTCTAATTATCGACATTTGACAGGCGTTTATAGCTAAGAGGGTGTATTTGCCTATGTATGGGTGGAAAGTATCTGTGTAGAGCATGTAGGGCGTCTGGTGAAGTGTGAATGCGTGAAGGGTTATATCAGGATTATTGCAATGGACAATTTTTAATTTCATCAGTTGAGGTGCGCTTTACGATTTCTTTAACCTTAATCGTAATATTCAGACCGTACTCACGCTTTGCCAGTGCTTCAATGCCCCGTTCCATCCATTCATTAAGTGGCTTTGTTCCGTTGATCTCTCGTATTTTGAAATGCTTCTCTTTCCCCATAAGATTCAGCCCCTTATCTTGTAACCTTCTTCTTTAATACCTTCTTCTTTAATACCTTTTTCTTTCTTTGGTTGTTCTGCTGGTTGCTCTGCTGGTTGATTGGAGAAATCCTGCTGGTTGCTATCGCCCTCAAACCCTTGTGGGGCAAGGGGTTCTGCTGGTTGCTCTGGATAATCCTGTTGGTTGCTCTGCTGGTTGCTCTGCTGGTTGATTGAAGGGAATTTTATTCATTCTTCAAATAATCAGTTTCCGTACTTTTATTAAAGCTAGTGAAAAGATCATAAATCTGTCGAAAATGATCAACTCTCTTCACGTTTGTGAATCAAATACTCAATGAATTTCATTACTTCCTTCCTTTCATCATCAGTTAGCTGAATATTTTTATAAGTACCTCCGAGAGGGTCAGTTATTGCAGGGTATAGATCTCCTCTTTCGTAACGCCTTGTTTTGGGCCGAAGTCTCATTACATCATCAACTAGTTCAACTAGTCGCCTTACATTCTCTTCAGCTCCTTTACTAAGTAATTCATGTTCTAAGTTTCTTAACGATTCTCTAGAAAATTCAAAAGAATCCCCTAACAAATCGATATACTTCTCTTTTAATTGGTCTAAGAAGCTCAAATCGTTGAAGCCTCTGATTTGATCAATAATTATATCTGTAAAATCTTCAACATATTTTTTAGATTCAATAGCCTTTAGTTTGTCTTCTTGAGTAATAATTCCTGCCATTTCAGCAAGTTCAAGGTAGGGGTAATTATACGCTTTAGATAACTTCCTTAGTGTATCTGGCGTAGGTAATATTTCATTTCCGGAGCGCGGATCAACCCCCTTTTCAATATTCCTCAAATATGTGTAACTCACCCCAGAAACCTCTTGGATGTCTCGCAGACTTCGCTTTCCTCGCAGTTCTCTTAAAAAATCTCCAATAACAGTAATAGGATCCACTCTCCAAAAAAATAATGTTTTACATGGTTGACAATAATAATATCATGACGTATCATAACTATCAAGGAGGTGTTATACATGGTTAACAACAGTCTACGAGAGGTTAGAAAGGAAGTCGGTATGTCAATCTCTGAACTAGCTCGTCGTGCAAAAACCAGTCGCCAAACAATCACAAATATTGAATTGTACGGTCAAGTCCCTAACGGACTTCTTATGATTTCAATATGTGAAGTATTAAAAAGAGAACCTAAAGAAATTTTTTTTGCGGAAATTGTTCACCATGGTTAACAAAAAGGGTTTTTATAGTCCCTACACCACACGAATACAAGCACTTTGAACCAACATCATAATGATTTAGGTTCAAAACGGCTTTCCCCGCATTACTCGAGTATACGCAAAAAGGCAACTTAGAAAAAATCGAAGTCGCCAGTAAACAGCTTCCCCCGTACCTCCCGAACATAAGCACACCTCAAGGAGACTCCCAGCCGCTAAATGTGCTTAGAGCGTTAAGAAATAATTAATTAATCAACAATACAGTGAAATAGTCGGGTAACAAGTTTGAAGCAATTATTTACAACGTTCGCTAGGCAAATTAGAGCAAGGAGGATGAAACAATGCACTATTTACCAGAGGAAAAAGAAACTACTTGTGTTTACGACTACATTGATGGAACTTGGACTATTTACACTTGTGTTCCAACGCATATGACCAAGCTTCGTAGAATCTCGGAGCCTATCTGGGAAGAGAAAGACGGTGACCGTGTGACAGCCGCTAAATGGTTGCTCAAAGGTAATCAAGTCAGATTTACACAAGAGGTCGTGTCAAAAATGACCGACGAGCAAAAGCAAGCCGCTTCATTGCGATTGAAGGAATACAACCAAAAACGCGACGAGATCGTCACGAATTAGCACTCATATTTGATTATTAGGAGGAATCATTCATGCGTAATCAAAGAGCAAGACGGAACACACCAACTGTTATCATTCAACAGGCAGCTCCAGCATACTCAACACCAGAGCTCGTAGATCGTAAACCAGAGTTTGACCCGCAACAATTCATGCAGCAGCTCGGTCAGATGGTAATACAGCAACAGACCCAGCAGCCCCGACCGGAAACGATGGATGTTAAGGAGGTAGCTGAGTATTTAAGGATATCGGCTTGGAGCGTGTACGACATGTGCAGAACCAAAAGCCTACCATTTTTCAAAATCCGTAGTCGCATTTTCTTTCGGCGGCATGAGCTAGAAAAATGGATCAGCGAGAACACGAACCAGTGTGGCATGGATAGGTAGGGAGGCGAACCAAATGATTGATAGAGCTACAGAGATGAAGGTTGTGGCGCTACTCGAACAAATCAATTTTTCAATGGTGATCGATCGAAAACATCCATTAACAGAACAAATAATAGAGGTCGTGAAGAAAATGGAACCGGTAGATCAAGAAATATTAATGCGGAAGTATCTTCATATTGATTCAGACAGTACAAGCCATACTCAGATTTATAACGATATGGGGTTAACTGAAGCGGTATATAGAAACTCTCGCTTACGGGGACTTACCAATCTCACGAAGGAGATGGATTTCCCGTTTACGATAACGATGAGGAAGCGAAAACCCTACCCAAAAAACATTAAAATTATTGGAGGTGAGTCTCTTTGAAAAACGAGATATTCCTTTCAGAGCAAGATGAAGACACAGTAATTAAATTTTTATACGAAGCTGGTCTGTATATGACAATCGGCATGGATCTTAATGGACTAGCTGAGCTTAAACAGGCAATGAAGAAACTGGAACCTACCGGAGCACACATAATTTTATGCAAGTACTTATCCCGTGAATCGGAGTACACTCGTCACCAAGCTATTTATAAAGAGTTACAAATGAGCCCAGGCACATACAAGAAGCATCGTCTTCGTGCCTTAACCAAGCTGGCTGCGGAGATGGGAATGACTGCAGTAGAAAAGGAGAATGAAGAGTGAAGAAGATATTTGTTCTCAGCTTTGGGGCTAAAGGGGCAACAGGTCAAGAGCGAGGTTTATTGATTGATGATCAATTTGCAATCACAGCTGATGGTGATGCTGTGTATTTGACAGAAGTTGTTTCCACTGAATGGCCAGATGTATTTCGTGCAAAGGAGCGTTTCAATTTTATTCAGGTGGCAAAGGGTGGGAAATCCAGTTCCTATCTGAATCATGTTGTAGCGAGGCTGAATACCTTATCAGCTTATCAGCTGCTCACAGAGCACTATGTCAATATTGGCGATGGACAGTTTGATGTGATGCGACAGATGACGAAGCAGCAGAAAGGTGCAAACCATGACACTTGAGATCTTGGCACGCCTCTGGTTCAAAAACCCACTACAACATAGCGTTATCGTTCGTAACCTCAGGAGAAGTAATAGAAGGTAGATATTAGCCGCAGAGTATTAATTTATGCAGTCGGGACAGGCAAAAATAAACTCAAAAACAAAGGGGATAGATAACAATGAAACAACGCAAAAGTATGATTGAAATGCAATGGCAAATCACTGAGGGTGGAAAGGTAGTTCCTTTTGAGGAATACCTGAGAGGAAGTGTTATGGACGGTATTTCCGGTCACGTATTTTATGATGATTTGCTAGCAACCTTAGAGGCTGGTACTGATCCTGATACGCAATGGACAGACGTTGTTGATTACATTGCGCCTATCGCTGGTTACATTCTGAGCGAAGCTTTAGAGACAGATCGGGAGCTGTATAACGAATTAGTGATTTCGCTTAAAGATGCTCTTGTAAAGCTTAGAGCTACGTCACAGGAAAATAAAACGACTAATGACAAGGTGATCGAACTGGATCAACAGGAAGAGGCTTTTCAAGATGATCTAGATAACCTTTTCCAATTGCTTGCTGGGGGATCATACGTAATTAAGAGTTTTGATAACTCAGTTAAAGGTCAATATTCTATCACTGTCAGTGAGTCGAACTAATATTGTGGGGGGCCTAAATCCCTCTTTAAAGGGATATGAAGGGGGGGATCGTAGTTACTGCTAGCCTGAGATCAGTAACTACATGTGAATATGTACTGTGTTATTCAAAAAGTAGCGACCAAAAAGGCTAATCCTTACGGTTGCTATAAGGAACTACTCGCTGACAAAACAACTATGACGATTGGTTCTGTAACCCGTATCAAATACGGATACAAGTACAGCAGGGAACGCTTCGAGAGACCTATCAAGGATGCTTACAGGATCAGCATTCACCAGAGCTACAGAGAAGGCGGCAAGATTAAGAAGAAACAGTGGGTTATCTGCACAATGAGTTACTATACTCTGCTGGACTCATGGCCTGGTGATTGCATCAGAAAGAGTGTCCTTGAAACGAAGCTTTTAGAAATGGGAATCACCGAAAAAGAACTTTGGGAACTAGTATACGAGAAGCTAGATCCTATCATTGCACAGGTTAAAGCTGAATTCGAGAAAACGGAAGAATATCAGGCGAAGATGCTTCAGAAAAAGCAAATGAAAGCTTGGTTATTCAGGAAAACGTTATTTGAGAAATCGCATGGTGTTGATGCCTATGAATTCTGCTATGACTTCTTTAATAACCTCATGGATTTCGATTATGAGAGAGAACTGGAACTTGCTTTTGAGGAGAAGAAACGGAAAGAACGTGAACAGAACGAGCAGAAATATAGTAACTACGGCGGTAACCACGATCACAGTCAATATAGAAGTTACTTCGCTCCTTCACATAGTAACTACACGGATAAAGAGAAGATCATGCTTAAGAAGATTTATCGGCAACTCTCCAAGGCTTTCCATCCAGATATAACGCAAGATGATGGCGAGATCATGAAGCTAATAAACAAGCTTAAGGAAGGTTGGGGGATATGAATTTCTCTCAAACTACCTCAAACACATCGAGAAAGAAGGGCTAACCTATGAAAATTGCAATATTACCAGCCAGCAACGCCATTACACTGAATAGAAATTCAACCAGAGAGGATCGTTCCAAGTATTTAGCCCGGCTAGCGGTGTCTAATAATCGGCACATGATTACCCTGCGGGAAGCGCGAGAAAATGTACGGGTTACAACGAAGAAGGCGGCTGAAGCTGCGGGTATTACGGAAAGGACATTAAAGAAATGGGAGATTGATTGTGGGAGAGCCAATACGTTTGCAATAGATCGCCTTTGTAGATATTACGGAATTTCAATGGATCATGTTCATCCCGGCAAGGAAGCTGACCTATTGGCGGCAAGGAGAGCGGTAAGCACATCGGATAGGCAGGTTATTAAATTAGAGGACGTTCTTGTAGCATTGAAGAAGATGGGCCGTGACACGATCGCGCTTGAGAGTTTCCTCGAAGAATTAGACAAAAGTTGGGAAGCTGAAACGAAAAACGCCCTCGCTATTGGAGTAGCGAAGGCGCTTGAAACATCTGTTATGTAATTACCACTGACGTAATTATACTGCATTTACTTAATGGAATGCAACTACTAATTTTCACTATAAATGCAAGGAGGAGTTTCTGTGATTAAATCCAGTGTGGTTGAAAGGGCACGATCGCCCACGCGTTGCGGCGATTGAAATATGGCGTATTAGTCTTAACAGAAAGAGAGGATAACCATTGAATAAAGCTATATATGGCATGGCTATGCCATTTAACGATTTTTATGCAGATATAGATTCGAAGAAGAACACCTATTCGGTGAATCGAACTAATAAGGCTGCTGTCTATTTTGATAGCAAGGTTGGTATCACTCTGAACCATGACTATAACCAAGTTTTCGGAACTACCGAAGACGGGTTACAGATTCAATTGGCTGATGCTGGTGTGTTCTTCAAACTTACTCCAAATAGTCCGCTAGGCTGGAGTGTTTATAAGAAGGTTAAGCGTGCAGCACTCAGACATTGTAGTATTTCATTCCGGAAGATCCTCACTGAGCAGAATGCCTCTGAAGAGAAGGTCTGTTCTGAGATCTTCCGCTCGGCTGGATATACCGATGAGGTAACTTTCCACGATCTGAAGAAGATTATCGTTCATGAGATTTGTCTTACAAATGGACCAGCTAATGAACTGACATATTGCACTACAAGCATGGAAGATCCAAGGCTTAAGGATCTTAGCTGGGATAATGTCCCGCCCATGCCGGAAGCTTTGATTTTGCCTAGCGAACGTCCGAGATTTGACCGTGAAATATGGCTGGCTGAAGAATTAGTATCTATTTCCACAGATATTAAAGATTTTAAGAAAGAATTAGAGAAAGCAATACAACCGAACTCTAGGAGGAAATGCGAATGACCACAACATTATTTGACTTGAAAAACAATGTGATTAGTATCGGCAATGAGCTTCTTGCCGTAAAGCAAGAGAAAATAGCGGAAGCTTCTAAGGATGATGCTAGTCCAGAGACAATCAAGCAGCTTGAATTGAAAGAAACTAATCTCCAAGCGCGATTTGATGTCTTCAAGAATGAATATGAGGCGATGAACGCGGAACAAATGGCTTCTATGAGTCCCAATAATAGAAGATTTAACGATCAATATAGTGATCCAAAGTTACACATACAAAGTGCTAAAGCTGCATTTATCCGTGCAGTTGCAAGAGGGGCTAGCGTAACAACAGGAGTTTCGGCAGCATTAGGTGATGATAATTCATCTGGTGGCGAAAGAATCCTTCCCAAAACCATGTCTAACGAGTTGCTGCATGAGCCGTTCATCAAAAACCCCCTGAGAGAGGTTTCAACCATTACAAGCATTACGAACCTTGAGATCCCTAAAGTGACTTTCACGCTAGATGATGATGATTTTATTGATGATACTGAAACAGCCAAGGAACTAGAGGCTGAAGGAGACGTTGTTAAATTCGGTCGCCATAAATTCAAGGTGTTTGCACCAGTGTCTGAAACGATTCTAGCAGCTTCAGACATTAACCTTGTACAGACGGTAGATCAAGCACTGCAGAGTGGTTTAGCTGCGAAAGAGAAAAAAGTTGCGTTTGCTGTTTCCCCTAAAGCTGGGGAAGAACACATGTCTTTTTATTCTACACAAAACGCAATAATCGAAGTCAACGGAATCTCTCTTTATAAAGCGATCAAAGCGGCAATTGCAGCACTCCCTGAATATTTCCGCGAGAATGCATCTGTGGTTATGCGATATGAAGATTATCTCGATATTATCGAAATCTTATCGAACGGAAGCACTACTCTATTTGATGCCCAGCCTGAGCAGATCCTTGGTAAACCAGTAGAATTCAGCGATTTAGCCATTAATCCAATCATTGGAGATTTCAGCTATTCTCACTTTAACTACGATCCACAGATTATATATGACCGTGACAAGGATGTGAGAACGGGGGTATGGGATTTCGTTCTAACTGCCTGGTTTGATCATCAAATTAAACTTAAATCTGCATTCCGTATTGCAAAAGCACAGTAACAATTAGGTAGGGGAGTACATTCCTTCGAGTATTTTACTTTCGAGACCGTACGCCAGTCTTGTGTATGAAATTTAGGTTTTTTGAATCAGGGGCCTTGGCGTAGGCTCTTGGAGTAAATGGTAAGGGGGGGTCAAAATCCTTTGGACATTTTGAATTGGAGACCGTGCGCCCTCTTCCTTAACACGAAGTCGAGTTTCTATAAGAGGGGGATAATATAATGCCAAATGCACCAGTAACAATTTATGACGCTCAAATGCGCCGAGTAGCTTGGCTTGAGAATGCGTTTAACATCGAATATAGCATGCCGCTTAACTCATTATGGACAGCTGCCTTTAGCTTGCCGGGAGATGATCCTAAGAACGCCGAGTGTAAGCCGTTTTATTTCGTAGAGCTATATGACAATAATGAGCGAGTGGAGTTATTCCGCATCGTTCCAAATACCATGAACCGGAACCAGAGTGGACCAGTCATCAAATACGAGTGTGAGCATGTGCTTGCCACGTTGCTGAATGATGTTTTATTTCAGTCTCATACAGTCGGCAATCTAGGAGTTTATACAGACCAAGTAATTCAATACATTCTTTCGAAGCAAGTTGTGCCCCGCTGGAAGCTCGGGACGGTCGGATTCAGAAGACAGTTCGAATATAACTGGGAGAATGACACGCTTCTCGGTGCGGTTTTCAGTGTACCTAAACCGTTTGATTCAGAGTATCAGTGGACTTGGGACACTACATCATTTCCGTGGACACTGAACCTTGTGGAGCCAGATGAAGAGGTTACGGCTTACATCCGGTACGGTGTTAACATGACCGAAATTGAGAAGGTAGTGGATCCGACAAATCTATGTACTCGGCTGTATGGTCTCGGCTTCGGCGAAGGTGTTAATCAACTGACATTCGCAGATATCAACGGCGGGTTACCTTATATAGAAGATGCAGCAGCTCAAGCTGAGCACGGTATACTTTCATCCATCTTTGTAGATAGACGCTTTGAATATGCAGAGACACTGCTTGCACGATGTCAGACGCTACTTAATGAGCTTAAGGTGCCACGTATCTCCTACAGTGTTGGAGCTTCTGAAATCCACCGACTGACTGGACAGCAGATATATAAGTTTAAGACTGGGGCGCGAATCAGGGTGAAGGATGATGAACTGGGAGAGGACTTTATTGCACGGGTTGTTAATGTTGATAAAGGGGATATGCTCGGCGCACCGGGAGACGTTCAAATTGAGATTGCGAATCGGACAGAGGATATAGCGGGAAGCATAGCGGACTTACAGAGCAGGCAACACATTAATGATTCTTATGCTCAAGGAGCTACAAATTTAGATACACGGGATTTTGCGGATAATGCAGATCCTACGCACCCAGCTATTATAAAGTTCTATGTACCGGAGGAGACCGCACGGATCAACAAGGTAATGTTGTCGTTTCAGGTAGAGGCGTTTCGGGCTTATAGTAAGGCAATAGCCTCAGCCCCGTCAGTGTCTTCCGGTCCAAGCAGCACACAAACGGCGGGACCAAGTAGCAGACAAACAGCTGGGCCGAGTTCAAGGGAGACAGCGGGACCTAGTAGTAGGGATACAGCAGGTCCGAGTACAAGAGATACCTCTGGTCCAAGCAGTTCTAACACGACAGGACCAACAAATATATCAGGATCAACTCAAACTGAGGGGATATACTTTGGTTCAGGTGGTCATAACCACGGTATTCCAGAGGGAACAGTATTCAAGGATATTAACGGCGTGCCAAGAACGTGGGTTCCCTCGGGGAATCACAACCATCCAATCTCTTTAGCTAGCCATGAACATGCAATGGACCATACTCACAGCATGGATCACACACACGATATGGATCACACTCATGACATGGATCATACCCACGATATGAGTCATACCCATAACATGGAGCATACACACCAGATTCCAGCTCATACGCATGGTATCGAGTATGGGATTTATGCGGGACCAGTACCAACGTCTTTAACAATAACAGTAGATGGAAATGTTATCCCATTTAACGAGACCAGCGGGGAAGAAATTGATATCATTCCTTATCTCAGCAAGGATGGAAGCGGAAAGGTAGAACGAGGAAAATTCCACGAATTAAAGATAGCCCCAAACAGTCTGGGGCGTATAGCAGCTACTGTAGTTTCTCAGATATTTGTGGCTTCGAGAGGTGGAGGAAGCTACTAATACGCTGTAATGGAACTTATAATTTCATAACTATATGAATTACCAATAACGCTCACGTTAATTGAAGGTGTTAATCACCTCTATTCGTGGGCGTTTTGTTATGTTATTAAGGCTAAAGTAAAGGAGCTGATCGTCAAATTGACGACTTGCTAATACTCTGCTAAGTGGAGGATGTGGAGGTACTCATCAATTTGATGCCACCCTATTCAATGTGTAGAGATTTTTGTGAAATTAGCAGAACTATAAATGTCTAAAAATGAAATAGCCCCCCTACCTTCAAAGTTAAAACGAGAGGCACAGGGGACCGCGCCCCCAGTTTCGTTTTCGGCGTATGACCATTTCATATATGAGGGGGGGTGTCGTGAAAAATGGTGCCCAGTTGGTGCCCAAAATAGTTTTTTAGAGATTTGATTACAAAGGAGAATTCAATAAAACCGTTGATATATAAGGGTTTAGACAAAAATAATCGGAGCCCTATTTCTAGGGCTCCTTTCATGGGAGAGGAGAAACCGGACGAAGAGCTTATGGGGAAACGTAAGCCTGCTCCGCGGTTGTCTACGACATTTGTGGTGTCGATAATTACATGATGTCCCTGGAAGTCCAATCTTATACATTAAGATGACTTATTTCTCTGAATAAGCTGTTTCGCCTTCTTATTTCATATCTAGACAAATTTTTTATTTCATCGCGCAAATGTGTTACGATAGGCGTGGACTTATGCCTTTTTGGGCATAACAAACAGAGATATAGAGCGGGTGAATAACAGTGAGAGTGGTATCGGGAAGTGCAAAAGGAAGGCCACTGAAGAGTGTTCCGGGAAGTGGGACAAGGCCTACGACCGATAAGGTGAAGGAAGCTGTATTTAGCATGGTAGGCCCATATTTCGAAGGTGGAGCGGTGCTGGATTTATTCGCCGGTACTGGCGGTTTGGGGATCGAAGCCTTAAGCAGAGGGATGGAAAGTGGCGTATTTGTTGATATGGATCCTAAAAGTATCGACACGATACGCGCCAATCTGAAGGCTACTAAGCTGGAAGAACAAGCGCAGGTGTACCGTAATGAAGCTGGTAGAGCGCTAAGTGCGTTGGAGAAGCGGGGGAAAATTTTTGATTTGGTCTTTTTAGATCCTCCCTATCGCTTGAAGCACGGGGATGAGCTTATGCTTATGATGGTCGAAAAAGGAATGCTGCAAGAGGACGCAATTATTGTTCTGGAGCATGAATCAAGTTATGCCTATCCTGAAGAGATTCCAGGATTTTATAGGCTGCGTCAGGCCGTATACGGAGAAACGACAATTTCTATTTACCAGTATGAAACTAATCCTGCAGAGGAAAGTGAAGCTGGTGAGGAGGTAGAGAATGAGTCAGCAAATTAGAAAAGAACGTGTTGCCATTTATCCAGGTACCTTTGATCCCGTGACTATGGGACATATGGATATTATTCGGCGCGCATCCAAGCAATTCGACCGTTTGATTGTAACGGTGCTTAATAATTTGAGTAAAAACCCGCTGTTTACTGTTGATGAACGGACAGAGCTATTAAGACAGGCGACCGCTGATATTCCCAATGTGGAAATTGACAGCTTCCGTGATCTGTTAGTGAATTATGTTCGTCAAAAAGATGCTCAAGTCATTGTTCGGGGTATCCGTACCGTTACTGACTTTGAATATGAGCTGCAAAACGCATCGATCAACCATAGCCTGGATCCCGATGCAGAAACGATTTTTATGATGACTAATCCGAAATATTCGTACTTAAGTTCCAGCGTTGTTAAAGAAATCGCCCACTTCGGCGGGAATGTGACTGATTTTGTGACGCCTGAGGTTGAACAAGCGATGAAGCGTAAATTTAACCGAGCCGATGGCGAATAGTACTTACTAGATACGTTCCAGCAGATAATCCCAACAGGATGATGAGCAGAAGGGCTTGCAGACTTAGCAGCTGTGGAAAAGAGCTCCATATGTCCGTTACATTAAGGGTGCCGCTTGGAGTCGGGCGTGAGTCTGCAAGTGCTGGTAAAGCAGCTTTAGGGATAACCAGCAATGGTTTCCAGAGCAATAAAGTTAACAGAAAAGCATAAAGTCCATGCATCAGACGAACCGTAGCGTAGGGTAGAAATCTGACTCTGGCTTGTTTGAGCATGGTCAGCACCTGTAGTTGCGCACAGAGTCCGCTCCAGCCCAGTGCAGCAGACAGCAAAGCTATCCCAAACATACTAGAGGGACCTGTTCCTATGCTTGCTAGCCCTTTGCTGATTGCGTCGGCGCCTAAATGAATTTCCAGCAAGCTTGCTGGCAGAGCAGGTGGCAATGCGGGAAGTACAGTAGTGATGATATTGATGACTACAGCGAACATAATCATGTAACCGCCCACGACCATCAGACTTTGCACGGCATTAGCGACGGACTCGCCGAGAAGCTTGCCGAAGCTGCGTCCGTCTTTTGCTCTGGCATCTGTTGCTGCAAGCTGAACGCGACTATATAAAGAAGGCTGTTTGGTGTCCGTGGAGATCTTATCAACTGGTTTCGTGTTCGCTGACCGCCCCTTTAATAGAGCATCGGTGTAGCTGGCTAGAAGTCCAGAGATCCAGTGGATGGTTAGCAGGAAATAACCTGCTGAAGTACTGTGTAGAAAAGCTATGCCAATTACTATAAGCATGGTTACCGGGCTGGCGAAGTGTGTAAGTGCGGCAAGTCGGGCGGCTTCCTTGTCAGAAATGCTGTTCTGCTTGTGTAGCTGCATGACCCCTCCAGCTCCACCGGGGAATCCGGCTGTGATTCCGAGTGCCAAGGTCCAGCCGCTGGCACCGGGCAGACGAAAGACCTTTTTCATCAATGGCTCCAGAAGCACTCCAAAACCATGCACGAAACCCGAGGCGGTAAGCATCTCTGACAGCATCAGGAAGGGGAGCAGGGCAGGAAATACGAGTGTCCACCAAAGCTTCAATCCTTGGAGTGAAGCCTCAAAGGAGCTCTCCGGTGAGATAATAATTGCAATGGCTGTCAGGATTGCCATAATCCCGGGTATAAATGGTGTGGAGCGTGTAGCAAGTCGGCGTATTTGAATATTTTTCATTTCTCAGATCACCTCTTCATAACTTAAGGCATGGACGATGTGTTATCAATTTATGCAGAGTAGACAACCATCATGCCAAACCACTAGTCGAAGCGGTAATGAAGTTCAATCATTCATATCCTAAAAGTGCCGCGGGAAAGAAGGGAAGAGCAGTGAAGCAACTGAAGCATCGGCCGGGTTTCCGCGCCACAGCTTATCTGTTTACGTTTGTAGTAATCGTGTATGTATTTGTCTTTATGAACACCCCGTACATCGTATATCAGCCAGGCAGTGCATCTGAAGTTGCCCCTATGATTAAGGTAGAGAATGCCGATCCGGCTGAAGAAGGAACGTTTATGATGACTACGGTGTCTGCTAGTTATGCTAATGTGGCCTTATTGGTCGCCTCTGCTTTTAATTCCAATTCAGAGGTTGTGCGAAAAGAAACCCGGCTAGGGGATAAATCAGAAGACGAATATGCTGCAGAGCAGGTTTATTATATGAATAGCTCACAGTCTTATTCTGTTCAGGCCGCTTATCATGCAGCGGGAATTCCATATGAGGATGTAGTGGATTATCTCTACGTCTTTTCGGTTCCTGTAGAAAGTAATAAAGGACAATTTCTGCCGGGTGACAAAATCATTAGTGTAGAGGAACAAAAAGTGCCCGATCCTGAAGCACTGTCTAAACTGCTCTCCTCTAAAAAAATCGGAGATCAAGTCGCTGTTGTTTTGCAAAGAAATGGCAAGGAAGTACAAGAACAAGTGACGCTGGTTGAAATAAAGGATAAAGAGGGCGCTGCCGTTCGACCTGGTTTTGGAGTCACTATTGCCGCCGTTCAAAAAGTAAAACCAAAAGAAGCAGGGAAAGCTGTCAGCTTTGTAGATACAAATGTTGGCGGACCTTCGGCAGGGCTAATGTTCACCATGGAAATTTACAATCGCCTTACTTCTGGTGATTTAACTAAAGGCCATAGGGTTGCAGGGACGGGTACGATTAACGCTGAGGGTGTAGTTGGTGCTATCGGTGGAGTGAAACACAAGATCGTGGCTGCGGACCGAGAAGGGGCGGAGATTTTTTTCGTGCCTGTTAAGAATTATGACGAAGCCAAAGCAAAAGCTGATAAAATCGGCACATCTATGAAGCTGGTGCCTGTATCTACGCTGGATGAGGCACTGAAGTATATGGTGGAACTGCCGGTCAAACCATGACCGGAGGTTCCAAATAATCGCGGTACATATCATTTCTGCGTGGTTCCTTAAAAGCTCCCGCGAAAGCGGAAGCGGCTTGAAGATCTCGCTCAAGCTGCGGATGGGAACAAAGGGACGGGCGCATGACGATGGGCAACGTAGCTTTTTGTTTCATCTCTTTAAGCAGTGCTCGTCCGCTTTCTCTAAAACCAAGAATACGAATATATCCGGGCCCCTCTGCTAGTATGGAAGGGGTCATTTCTTTTTTAGAATGATTTAACAGAACATGTAGCAGCAGACGCTGTAACCGTGTATGCGTGTAGCGCTTGCTCTTAAGGGCGTGAAGCAGGCCTGAAACAGAGAATTGCTCCAACTCAGGCGAAAGCCGCAGTATTCGATTCTCCAAGCCTTCATTCATATCATGGATCGCGTGTAACTCGGCCGCAGTATGGGTGGTCAGCAGATGGCGGAGCGGGATACTGAAGCTCTCCAAGCTCAGAGGGCCCCTTCCGGCTGCATGCTCTCTTTCCAAAATGGACACGCTATAATCCGGCATATAAGCAGCGGGAGATCCGCCTTCTTGCAGCAGCTTGCGGATGGCCGTCGCACTTGCAATAGAAGAGTCGGCTTGTAATGGGTCATGGAAGCCTGCTGCTGTGCGCGGAATGGTTAGTGGCATTATCTTGCTGTGCAGCCGCTGCAAGGCGATAAGATAATGCAGGCCAAGGCTGTTATTCGGCTGGCGCAGCAGCTCGCCTGCATCTCCGGGACTCTCCGTTTCCGGGAGAGTCCCTTCAAAGGCCACCGCCGCCGCTGCGCTGTACGCGGCGGGGAAGCTCGCTCCGAGCGCCATGCGGCGGCGGATCTCGCTCTGAAGCTCGCTGCTTTCCTCAGCCAGATATCTGGCCAGCGGGAGCAGCGAGCCCAAAGTGCCGGCTTCTGAGCCGAAGCACAAGCTGTCCACGACCCCGGTCGCTTCCAGCAGTGCAACTGCTCCGAACGCGAACCACTCGGCTGGCTGGACGGCATAAGCCACCGGCAGCTCAATGACGAGGTCGGCGCCCATATGCAGCGCCATCTCTGTCCGGGCTTGCTTGCTTACCGCCGCCGGCTCGCCGCGCTGGGTAAAGGGACCACTCATGACGACGATGGTGCGCTCTGCGCCGGAAAGTCTTTTGGCTTCCGTGAAGTGATGCACATGTCCGTTATGTAAAGGATTGTATTCTGCGATGATTCCAACCGTTGTCACTGTGGCTTCCCTCCGATAAGTAAGGTATATTTATTGAGTTTAGTAGGGTAGATTTCTAGAGATACTGTTAGCACAAGCTGATCTTTTGATTTACACTAATAGTTATATCATAATTCACCGCATTTTCTGAAACAATATAAAGGGAAAATGGTTGACAAAGGTATAGAATACTAGGTATAATAAATTTTGTTTGTTTGGGAGTGATAAGTATGCAGATTCACTTTCGCAAATTAGCGAATGCCGACGAACCGTTACATATTCACGATGTTGTGGATGTCAGCGAGGTAGTCAAAGGGCGCAAGGATATTCTAACTGTTGCTCCGCTCTCAGTAGACCTTAAAGCGCTGCCCGCGGGAACCGATTGTGTGAACGTGGTGGGGAAACTGAGTGGAGATGTGGACATGTTATGTTCACGTTGTCTCACGGAGGTCAAAAGTGATTTGAACATTCCTTTTGCTGAGACTTTCAAGTGGCTTAAGCAGCCAGTTCTTCCAGATGATGACGAAGATGAGGATCTCATTTACGTCAAGGATGAGGTTGTGGATCTTATCCCGTATGTGGAAGAAAATTTCGTACTGCACTTACCGGATTCGGTATTGTGCAAGGCAGACTGTCTTGGTCTTTGTCAGAAATGCGGACAGAACTTGAACGAAGGCACCTGCAGTTGCGACAACACAGTGATCGATCCTCGACTCGCTGGGTTGAAAGACTTTTTCAAATGAAACATTACAACAAAACACATCCTGCTCTGAGGAGCAGGCTGACAGAAATATCACGAGGAGGTGGAACACATGGCAGTACCACAACGTAGAACGTCTAAAACACGCCGTGACAAACGTCGCACCCACTTTAAGTTGGTTGTGCCGGGCATGGTGAAATGTGAACAATGCGGAGAGTTGAAACTAGCTCACCACGTATGCAAAGTTTGCGGAACTTACAAAGCAAGAGAAATCATCAAACAATAGTTTCAAAAATAAGTAGTGCTTCACTTCGGTGAGGTACTATTTTTTTGTCCAAATTTAATAAAGATAAGGTTTGCACCTATACTTTATGTTCCGCTCAGAAGTCAATGCTTTATTTTTGGTGCGGCATGCTTTATACTACATATTAGTACCTGGTTCTAAAAAATATTTATGATTGTTTGACCTAATATAACAGCGGCCATTCAAGCGGCCGGATGCTTTCTTTAAAATATAAGGAAGTATAAGTTATGCACCTATACTTTATGTCTTATATTTCTCGCTTAAACGCTTACCGTCCTTATTAGGGCGCCGAAGGCGTTTATGCTTGGCATGTGCCAGGAGGTGAGCCGCTATCGAGCGGATGTCCAAGAAAGAACGTCAGCAACAGCTGCTACATATAATTGCAGGCAATCCTTTTGTAACTGATCGGGAGTTGACTCGTCAGCTGAAGGTGAGCATTCAGACGATTCGGTTAGACCGGATGGAGCTGGGAATACCAGAACTGCGTGAAAGAATGAAACAAATGGCAGAGCATTCCTATGATCAGGTGCGCTCTTTGCCTGCGGATGAAGTGATCGGAGATATTGTGGATTTACAGCTCGATAAGAGCGGGATTTCGATCTTTGAAATTCGTGAGGATCATGTCTTTTCCAGAAATGGGATCGCCCGTGGCCACTACGTGTTTGCTCAAGCCAATTCGCTTGCGGTTGCTGTAATTAACGATGAAATTGCCTTGACTGCTTCAGCCGACATACGATTTGTTCGTATGGTTCTGCTTGGTGAGAAGTGCATTGCTAAAGCTCAAGTGCGGTCACTTGCAGGCAGAGGCGGCAAAGCAGAGGTGGACGTATTCACCTATGTCGGAGAAGAATTGGTATTTCAAGGCCACTTTATAGTGTATCGTTCCGCTAATGAAGAGTATAGTGAAGGGGGTAACCGTAGTGCTGATCGCCATTGATGCCATGGGCGGGGACAACGCTCCTGAATGTAATGTCGAGGGGGCGTTGTCCGCGGCCGCGGAATGGAAAGATACGCAGATTGTGCTCGTAGGTGACGAAGCCAGACTAGAGCCACTGCTGAAGGACAAGCCGTCCAACCTGAGTGTGCGGCATGCAGGAGATGTTATTGGTTCTGATGAAGAGCCGGTTAAGGCGGTTCGCCGCAAAAAAGATTCATCCATGGTTGTAGCTGGACGTATGGTGCGTGAGGGCGAAGCAGATGCTATGATTTCGTCAGGTAACACGGGGGCGCTTATGACTACAGGGTTACTTGTAGTAGGCCGTATGCAGGGGATTGAACGTCCGGCGCTGGCACCTATGATTCCGACGCTGGATGATGTTGGCGTGCTTGCGCTTGATCTTGGCGCTAACATGGATGCGAAGCCTGAACATCTGGTGCAATATGCGCTGATGGGCAGCATTTATCGGAATAAAGTGCATGGCATTGCTAAGCCGCGGGTTGGACTTCTAAATGTAGGGACGGAGCCTGGGAAAGGCAACGAACTGACAAAAGAAGCCTATCCACTGCTGGAGAACTTGCCGGGCATTCATTTTATCGGTAATGTTGAGGCACGCGACGTACTGACAGGAAACTGCGATGTGCTTGTCTGCGATGGATTTGCTGGTAATATCCTGTTGAAGTCGCTTGAGGGTACAGCGGGTGCATTGTTCTCTTTACTGAAGGAGCAATTCAGCCGTTCTCTGAAGACTAAGCTTGGAGCGGCTATGCTGATGCCGGAGCTTAGAGCCCTGAAGGGTAAGATGGATTACAAAGAGCATGGCGGTGCACCGCTGCTTGGTCTTAGCGGATTGGTAGTTAAGGGGCATGGATCTTCGGACGGAAATGCGGTTAAAAATGCAGTAAGACAAGCGCGGATTGCTCTGCAAGCCGATCTTGTGCCAAGTATATCCAAGGAAATTAGCGGGAAGTGAGTGACGAAATGAAACAATTGCGGCCGGTTGGGATTATCGGTACGGGTAAATATGTACCTGAGAAAATTTTAACAAACAGTGATCTGGAAAAAATAGTGGAGACTAACGATGAATGGATCGTCAGTCGGACAGGGATCCGTGAAAGACATATCGCTGCACCACATGAGGCAACTTCTGATTTAGCCTATGAAGCTGCACTTAAAGCTTTGGATTCTGCAGGCATGAAAGCCGAAGATCTGGATCTTATTATTATCGCAACGGTAACCCCTGATAGCTCCTTTCCTTCCACAGCCTGCATTTTGCAGGATAAACTTGGAGCTAAAGGTGCTGCGGCCTTTGACTTGTCAGCAGCCTGCTCTGGTTTTGTATACAGCCTAGCTACTGCAGTTGGCTTTATTCAGAACGGAATGTACAATAATGCACTCATAATTGGTGCGGACACTTTATCCCGCATCACTGATTATACGGATCGTAACACCTGTGTACTGTTTGGCGATGGTGCAGGAGCAGTAATCATCGGTGAAGTTCCAGAGGGACGCGGTTTCCAATCCTTCGATCTGGGTGCTGAAGGTTCTGGAGGAAACTTGCTTAAGCTGGAAGCTGGGGGCTCGCGCTTGCCTGCATCTCAGCAGACGGTTGAAGACAAGAAACATTTCATCTATATGAATGGCCGTGAAGTGTTTAAGTTTGCCGTTCGTGTTATGGGCTCAGCTACAGAACGTGTGCTTACTAAAGCCGGATTAGGTAAAGAAGATATTGATTTGTTCGTACCGCATCAAGCGAATATTCGTATCATTCAATCCGCTATGCAGCGGCTTGACCTGCCACCGGAGAAATGTGTAATCAATGTTGATAAATATGCTAATACATCAGCAGCTTCTATTCCTCTAGCTCTAGTTGAAGCGGCGGAAGAAGGACGCATGAAGGAAGGCGACACGGTTCTGATGGTTGGATTCGGCGGTGGCTTGACTTGGGGCGCGTCCGTATTGATCTGGTAATAGAGGAAGGAGTTCTTACTTATGAGTAAAATCGCATTTGTCTTTCCCGGTCAGGGTGCACAGGCAGTTGGAATGGGTAGAGATGTATATGAAGCTCTTCCGCACAGCCGCGCGGTATTCGAAAAAGGTGATGAGGTGCTCGGATTTCCACTGAGCCAGCTGATTTTTGAAGGACCTGACAGTGATTTGAAACAGACCGTAAATACGCAACCGGCTCTGCTAACAGCAAGCGTGGCTTATCTGGAAGCATTACGTGATCAAGGGATGAAGCCGGATTATGTAGCTGGTCATAGCCTAGGAGAATACAGCGCACTGGTTGCGGCAGGCGTATTGTCCTATGAAGATGCTGTAAGACTCGTGCGTTTACGCGGTCGTTTTATGGAGGAAGCTGTTCCAGGTGGACAGGGAGCTATGGCTGCAGTGCTTGGTGCGGAGCGGGATGCTCTGGCAGAATTATGCCGGAGCGTATCCGAGGAGAGCGGCGTGGTAGAACTGGCGAATGTGAACTGCCCGGGACAGATTGTTGTTTCTGGTTCACAAGCCGGGGTTAACGGTGTTGTGCAGCGTGTTAAGGAAGCAGGCGGAAAGCGGGCTATTCCGCTGGAAGTAAGTGGACCTTTTCACTCTTCGATGATGAAGGCTGCGGCAGACCGCTTGGCAGACGAGCTGAAGAGTGTTACTTTTAATGCTCCGGCTGTACCTGTTATTGTCAATGTTACCGCAGCACCTGTAATGGATCCTGAAGAAATCCGTGAACTGCTTGTTCGCCAGGTGTACTCCCCTGTGCTCTGGCAAGACAGTATTGAATGGCTGATTGCTGATGGTGTGGATACTTTTGTGGAAATTGGTTCTGGCAGTGTTCTGGCAGGTCTGATCCGCAAAATAGACAAAACGGTCAAAGTAATCAACATTAACACACTTGAAAGTGTGCAAGCTGTCTTGTAAGATACGTTCAAACATTGTTTATCAATAGCAATATGATCGAAAGGGGAATAAATGATGTTCTCAGCATTGCGGGGTCAAACGGCCCTTGTAACTGGTGGTTCTCGCGGCATCGGCCGCAGTATTGCACTTGCTCTCGCGGAACATGGCGTGAAGGTGGCCGTGAACTATGCGGGCAGTGAAGCAGCCGCACAAGAGACCGTAGCTCGGATTGTCGAGCTTGGCTCGGAGGGTATTGCCCTTCGTGGCGATGTCGGCAATAGTGAACAGGCCGAGAACCTTGTCAAAGAGGTTCTGAATACCTGGGGACGTATTGACATTGTTGTCAATAATGCCGGCATTACCAGAGACAACCTGATTATGCGCATGAAAGAAGAAGAGTTCGATCAAGTGATCGAAACGAATCTAAAAGGGGTGTTTAACTGCCTAAAGGCAGCTACACGCCCTATGATGAAGCAACGCTACGGGCGAATTATCAATATTTCTTCCGTAGTAGGTGTAACAGGAAATCCTGGACAAGCTAATTACTCCGCAGCTAAGGCAGGTGTCATCGGTTTAACGAAGGCATCGGCTCGTGAGCTTTCCTCACGGGGGATCACGGTGAACTGTATCGCTCCGGGCTTCATTGATACAGATATGACGCGTGAGCTCTCTGAGGAAGTGCGCAGTGAGCTTGAGAAGGGCATTCCACTTGCTCGTCTGGGGCGTCCTGAAGAGATTGCTATGGCTGTAGTCTTCCTGGCCTCTGAAGGCGCTGCGTATATGACCGGCCAGACACTACACGTGGATGGCGGGATGTATATGTAACTCTCCGTCAAGGAGAAATTACACTGTTTTAATGCTGAAATGTGAGGGATAAAGAAAGCGTTTTTGACGCTCTATGGTATTTTGAACTCATATCTCGTATAATACCAAAAGAGG
The DNA here is from genome assembly GCF_038593035.1 of Paenibacillus sp. FSL R10-2778. Classification (NCBI taxonomy): domain Bacteria; kingdom Bacillati; phylum Bacillota; class Bacilli; order Caryophanales; family Paenibacillaceae; genus Paenibacillus; species Paenibacillus sp. FSL R10-2778. The sequence goes on from NZ_CP151956.1 coordinate 3,028,682, forward strand.
AGGTGAACCGGATGTCCGATGTATTAGAGCGTGTAAAACGCATTGTCATCGACCGCTTAGGTGCCGATGAAGCTGAGGTAACATTAGAAGCGTCTTTCAAAGATGATTTAGGTGCTGATTCTCTTGATGTAGTAGAATTGGTTATGGAATTGGAAGATGAATTCGATATGGAAATCTCTGATGAAGATGCAGAGACGATTACGACCGTGGGTGAAGTTGTGAAGTACATACAATCTCATACCTAGAGTCATATGATTGAGAGTCCCGTTCCTGCTAGGGCGGGACTTCTCCTCATTTATAGAGCATTAAAGATGAATCAAAGGTTGCCTTGAGCAACTAAATAAGGGATATAACAGAACCGCAGGTTGGTTATTGATGCGGTTATCGCTGTTCATATAGTAGCAACAGAAAGTATATAAGTTCTGAATATAATGTATACAACCTATAGATGGGGTGATTGTGTTTGAGTCATAGAGTGGTTGTTACTGGGATGGGCGTAGTTACATCATTGGGCAAAGATTTGGAGACGTTCTGGGATAATCTTATGAGCGGCAAATCCGGTGTATCACAGGTTGAGACCTTTGATGTCAGTGAGTATACTACGCAAATAGCATCCTCTGTTAAAGATTTCGATCCAGAGGCACTTTTTGGTCGTAAGGAAGCCCGCAAAATGGACCGTTTTGTACAATTTGCAGTGGCTGCCGGTGAGGATGCATTGCGAGATAGCGGACTTAAGATCGGTGAAGATATTGATGCCGAAAGAATAGGTGTATCTGTAGGATCAGGTATTGGTGGTCTTGGAACTTGGGAAGACAATCATAACTTGTTGCTTGAAAAAGGACCGAAGCGGGTTAGTCCGTTCTTCATTCCGATGATGATCGCTAACATGGGTTCTGGGCAGTTGTCCATTAACCTTGGTGCAAAGGGTCCTAATACGACGACAGTAACTGCTTGTGCTACAGGAAGTCACTCCATTGGGGAATCCTTCCGCTTGATTCAACGTGGAGACGCAGATGCAATGATCTGTGGGGGTTCCGAAGCGACCATTCGTCCAACAGGTATGGCTGGTTTTTGTGCAATGAGAGCAATGTCCACTCGCAATGATGAGCCTGAGAAGGCAAGTCGTCCGTTTGATGTGGATCGCGATGGTTTTGTTATGGGTGAAGGTGCCGGGATTCTTATTCTGGAATCACTCGAACATGCTGAGAAACGTGGAGCGAAGATCTATGCTGAGGTTATCGGTTATGGTCTAAGCGCAGATGCTCATCATATGACTGAGCCTGATCCAGATGGTGCAGCTCGCTGCATGAAGATGGCAATCCGGGATGCTGGTATCTCTCCTGAAGATATTGATTACATCAATGCTCATGGTACTTCAACGCCTGTAGGAGATAGATCAGAAACTGCTGCTGTTAAAAAAGCATTGGGTGACCATGCCTATAAAGTGGCAATTAGTTCGACGAAATCCATGACAGGTCACCTTCTGGGTGCTGCTGGTGGAGTAGAAGCTATTATCTGTGGCCTTTCTTTGCAAAAAGGGATGATTGCGCCAACGATTAATTTGGACAACCAAGACCCGGAATGTGATCTGGATTATGTACCAAATGTGCCACGTAAAGCTGATCTTGATATTGTAATGTCGAATTCGTTCGGCTTCGGGGGACATAACGCAACAGTTATTCTAAAAAAATATAATTAGTAAGGGGACAGTGCGGTGAAAGGAGAACTGAAGCAGTTACAACAGCAACTTCAAATCCAATTTCACGATTCTGTGCTTCTGAAGCAGGCCTTTACCCATGCATCCTATGTGAATGAACACCGTTTCAATCAGCATCAGGACAATGAGCGTCTCGAATTTCTTGGGGATGCAGTTCTGGAGTTAACGGTTTCTGAATATTTGTACAATCTATTGCCAGACCGACCTGAGGGAGAGTTGACCAAGCTGCGGGCCGCTATTGTATGCGAGCCTTCACTGGTCAAGTTTGCGGAGAGTTTAGGTTTTGGCCGTTATGTACTATTGGGCAAAGGGGAAGAACTTACGGGCGGACGTACTCGCCCGGCCCTGCTGGCTGATGTATTCGAATCCTTCGTGGGAGCGCTTTATCTCGACCAAGGACTGGAAACAGTGCGGAGTTTTCTTGATAATCACGTATTTCCTCTCGTGGAGACGGATGGGAAATTGCAAATGCAGATGACCGATTATAAGACGGAACTGCAAGAGCTAATTCAGCAGCACAATATGGGTACATTGGAATATCGAATTATAGAAGAACGGGGACCTGCACATGAGCGTGAATTCGTCTCAGAGGTGTATATGGCTAACCGTTCACTTGGTAAAGGAAGCGGCCGGTCCAAGAAGGAAGCAGAGCAGCAGGCTGCAGCAGCAGCACTTTTGCATCTGAAAGAGGACGGTGCCTGAGTTTTGCATCAAGGGGACAAGCGGAGGAGAGCAGCAAAGGTCTGAATACCGGCGTTTAGGCGGAGCTCAGACCGTTGCTGCTCTTTTTCGACAATATAAGAACTTATATGTTCCGCGTTACAAAGGATAAGGTACATCTTAATGGTTTTTTAGGGTACAAACGCTATGGTATAATGGGTCAGAGGTGATTGGCAAGTATGTTTTTGAAACGGATAGAATTAGCTGGTTTTAAATCATTTGCCGACAAAACAGAAATGGAGTTTGTGCGCGGTATAACGGCTGTAGTTGGCCCGAACGGAAGCGGCAAAAGCAATATTTCTGACGGCATACGCTGGGTACTCGGCGAACAGAGTGCTAAATCACTGCGTGGCGGCAAGATGGAGGATATCATTTTTGCTGGAAGTGATGCGCGTAAAGCCGTGAATTATGGCGAAGTATCACTTACGCTTGATAATGAAGATCACACACTTCCGCTGGATTTCAGCGAAGTTACAGTGACTCGGAGAGTCCACCGCAGTGGAGATAGTGAATATTTAATTAATAAGCAATCCTGCCGTCTGAAGGATATCACAGAGCTGTTTATGGATACCGGTATCGGACGTGAAGCCTATTCGATTATCGGGCAGGGTAGGATTGAAGAGATTCTAAGTACTCGTTCCGAAGATCGGCGAGGCATCTTTGAAGAAGCATCAGGTATTGTAAAATATAAATCGCGCAAGAAAGACGCAAGTCGAAAGCTGGATGATACCGAGCAGAACCTGCTTCGTATTCATGATTTGATCAGTGAGCTTGAGGATCAGATTGGGCCACTTAAGGATCAGTCCGAGAAAGCTATCCGCTTTAAGGAACTTCGCGAACAATTAAAACATCAGGAAATTTCAGTATACGTACACCAGATTGAAGGCATTCATACCGCTTGGCAGGAAGGTAACGCTAAGCTTGAAACGTTGAAGGACGAGCAGCTGGAGCTGTCTACTGTGGTTTCGGCTCATGATGCCAAGCTGGAGAGCGGGCGCTCTGAACTGCGCACAATCGAAGCACAGATCGAGAAGCAGCAAGAGCAATTGCTGCGTTATAGCGAAGCATTTGAGAAGAGCGAAGGTTACGGTGAAGTGCTGAGGGAACGCAAACGTAATCTGGAAAGTAATCGTGAGCAGTTAATGCTCACGTTAGGTTCGGTTGGCGAGCGTTCTGCAGATCGTCAGCGTGAAGTCGTGGATCTGGAGCTTAAGCTTGAGCAATCGCGGCTTAAGCTTGTGGATCTTCGGAAACAGATCGAAGATGAAGAGACAAGGCTTGAAGGTGTGGCAGACGGGATTAGCCAGAGCCAGGAAGAAAAGCTCAAAAGTGCTCTTTTGGAGCTAATGAACCTTATGGCGAATGCACGTAACGAAATTCGTTACGCGGATCAGCAAAAGGAGAATCTGGAACGTCGTATGAGCCGCAGTGAAGAAGAAAGCGGCAAATGGACAGCCCGGCATGAAGAGTTGTCTGCCAACCAGAAAGGGCTGAAGGACAAGATTGCCCAGCTGGGGAAGGAGCTTAGCAATCTTCGCGGGGCTTATATCACTGAAAGTGAGCAGCTCAGTAAACGTCAGAAGCTGATCGAAGAAACACAGTCCGGTCTTCGGAAATGGGAACAGAAGCGGGAAGCGCAAGTCTCTCGTCATGAGACCATGAAAGAGATGCAGGATGATTTCGACGGCTTCATGCTTGGGGTTAAAGAAGTGCTCAAGGGTGCGCGCAAAGGACAGCTCAACGGTGTGCATGGTGCGGTTGCGGAGCTGATCTCTGTTCCGGAGAAGCTGGAAATGGCGATTGAGACTGCTCTAGGCGCATCACTTCAGCATGTGGTCATGGATAATGAGACTGTGTCCCGCCAAGCGATATCATTTCTAAAGCAACGTCAGCTGGGACGAGCTACCTTTCTTCCGCTAGATGTTATCCGGCCGCGCCAGATTTCTGGCAGTGACCGTGGTATGGTGGGTGATGCTGACGGATTTGTTGGAATTGGTTCCGAACTTGTTGGTTACGATGATAAATATACTAGCATTATTGGCAGTTTGCTCGGCAATGTGGTTATTGCGGAGAGCTTGGAGCAAGCAAACCGTATCGCCGCTAGATGTCAATATCGTTATCGGGTAGTTACCCTGGAAGGCGATGTAGTTAATGCCGGCGGTTCGATGACCGGGGGTAGCCAGCATAAGAAGAATAATAGCTTGCTTAGCCGTAAACGTCAGCTGGATCAATTAAGCAGTGAGATTGAAGAAAGCGAACGTCAAATAGTGAAGCTGAAGCAAGGCATTGCCAGACTTCGTGAGGAGCAGGAGAACGCTAGCGTGAAGCTGGAGGACCTGCGCCGTGATGGCGATGAGAAAAGACTGGAAGAGCAAAGAGTCTCCGGTGATTTGAAGCAGCTCGAGCATGAGCTTCGGCATGTGCAGGAGCAAGTGGAGAGCACAGGTGCGGAACGCAGCGGCTTTGAGAATGAAGTACGTGCGCTTGAAGAGACGCGGAAGCAAGCCACTGCTGAGCTTGAACGCCTTGAAAAGGAAGAAAAGGAAGCCCATGAAGGTATCCGTAACGCTGAATCAGCGCGTAAAGCGAATGAATCAGCTAAGGAAGAGCTGCAAGGCAAGTTGACCAGTATGAAAGTCTCGGAAGGCAAGCTCGATCAGGAGATATTCTCCCTGGAGGAGCAGTTACGTCGCCTAAGACAAGATGTGGGTTCACAGGACAAGGAGCTGCGCCAGAATCGAAATCTGTTACATACGATTGAACAGGATCTGGCTAACAATGCTTTGGAAGCTGTGAAGCAGAAGGAAGATTTGAACAGTTACCGCTTGAAGAAGGAAGAGACGACTGGAACTTTGGATTTTGCGCGTGCTGAGCGTACAGCGTTAACCCGTAAGCTGGAACTAGAGGAAGGCAAGACTAAAGATCAACGTCAGGCTCTTAAAGTAGTCGAGGACAAGCTGCGTGCCACTGAAGTTTCTGTCGGTCGACTCGATGTGGAGCTGGATAATATTCTCCGCAAGCTGAGTGATGACTACGAGCTAAGTTATGAATTAGCAAAACAGAGATATCCAGTGCCTGAAGATGTACCTGCCGCACAAGCCGATGTACAGCGTTTGAAGCGCAGTATTTCTGCGCTAGGAGAGGTTAACTTAGGGGCGATCGAAGAATATCAGCGGGTCCATGAACGGTATACGTTCCTCAGTGGACAAAAAGATGATCTAGTCGAAGCTAAGACTACCTTGTATCAAGTAATCCGCGAGATGGAAGATGAAATGTCCAAACGTTTCAAACAGACCTTTGATGCGATCCGCAAACAGTTCGGGACCGTGTTCTCAAAGCTGTTCGGCGGCGGGCGAGCGGATCTCATGCTTCTGGATCCGGAACATATGCTGGAAACAGGTATAGATATCGTAGCCCAACCACCGGGTAAAAAATTGCAAAATCTGCAGCTTTTATCTGGCGGTGAACGCGCTCTAACTGCGATGGCGTTATTGTTTGCTATTTTGCAAGTGAAGCCAGTTCCGTTCTGCGTATTGGATGAGGTCGAGGCTGCGCTCGATGAAGCGAACGTTGTTCGTTTTGCACAGTATTTACGCGAGTTCTCTGAACAAACTCAGTTCATCGTCGTTACGCACCGCAAAGGAACGATGGAAGAGGCGGACGTGTTATACGGAGTAACGATGGAAGAGGGCGGCGTCTCCAAGCTCGTCTCAGTACGTTTAGAGGATGAAGAAGCTGAGATTGCTTAAATTCATCAAGAAGAGAAACTTTTAGGAGGAACCAAATGAGCTTTTTTAGAAAATTAAAAGAAAGCATTTCCGGCAAAACGGAAAGTGTAACGAAACAATTCCGCGACGGATTAGAGAAAACCCGTAAAGGTTTTGTAGAGAAGGTCTCCGACCTTATCATCCGCCGCAAAAAGATAGATGAAGAGTTCTACGAAGAGCTGGAAGAGATTTTGATTGGTGCAGACGTGGGTGTAAACACTGTTATGACCCTTGTCGAGGATTTGCGTGCCGAAGTGAAGCAAAATCGGATTGAAGATGCTGCCGAGCTGAAGCCGATTTTGTCCCGTAAGCTTATGGAGCTGCTGCGCGGAGATGATGATAACAGCCTGAAGGAAAATCCGAATGGAATTACAGTTATTTTGTTCGTTGGGGTTAATGGCGTGGGCAAGACGACTACCATCGGCAAGCTGGCTCATCGTTACAAACAAGAAGGTAAAAAAGTTCTTTTGGCTGCAGGGGATACGTTCCGTGCTGGAGCGATTGAGCAGCTTGAGGTTTGGGGCCAACGCGCAGGCGTAGATGTTATTAAACAACAAGCAGGCTCTGACCCGGCGGCTGTAATGTACGATGCGGTGCAAGCGGCTAAACAGCGCAATGTGGATATCTTAATCTGCGATACTGCTGGCAGACTGCAGAATAAAAGCAATCTGATGGAAGAGCTCAACAAAATCTTCCGCGTCATTCAAAGAGAAATCCCAAGTGCTCCACATGAGGTACTGATGGTGCTAGATGCTACGACGGGTCAAAATGCACTTACGCAAGCCAAGTTATTTGGTGAAAAGAGTGGCGTCACTGGCTTGGTTTTGACGAAGCTGGACGGTACGGCTAAAGGCGGAATCGTTGTAGCGATTCGTCAGGAAATGAATTTGCCGGTGAAGTTTGTAGGTCTTGGAGAAAAAATGGAAGACTTGCAGCCATTTGATTCGCAGCAGTTCGTACATGCTCTTTTTGCCGGATTAATTGCCGAGGAAGAAGAGTTAGAAGAATCGGAAGAGCAAGTGTAATCAACAGCACAATATAATCATAAAGAAGTCATATTTACAAGGAATGCCCTCGAAGCTATATTTAGTTAGGAGGGCATTCCTTTTCTTTTTTATAAAGGGTTTGTCCGTCATTTTGTAGCAACTGCTAAGCGACTTTTAGAAAGTATAAATGCATCGCGTAAGGGATCCCTTTAAATAACAGCTTTCCCTCACTAATTAGCCTCCAGAAGCGATATTCTATGAATGAGGTACTGAGATACAAATTCCATTGCCCTATAATTGTGCCTACAACTAGACCTGCATTTACGTAGCCATCTCGATCCTCATACAGTTGAAATTGCAGAATTAAAGAAAGAATTTCTTCGTCATAGTAACTCTCGGGAACATTCATAAGCTGGCCATCAGCCCAAACTCTAAGCATATCCTCGGTGTTGCTGATTTTTTGCCATTCTAGTTCATACTGTTTTCTTTGAGCGGAGGTGATAGGGGATGTGTTTTCGGTAATTTCTATAATTTTTTGCAGAACTTCATTTGGGAGCTGACTAAGTGCTCTGGGATATAAGCCGATTTCAAATGAAGCGGCAATCTCCCTATAAGCCTTGACTGAATCAATAACATGAATAGGTTGCGTCCTCTCACTAAGAATAGAAAGTGCAAATCGTAAACCTGTCTGATCATGGGAGTTATCTCCGCACCAAATAGTGATTTTTTTGTCCTCGGGAATTTCTTTTAAGGTCTGAATCATGGCTGCCAGTTTATGCTGGGGATTTAAATGATAACCCTGATCCGGAAATCGTTCCTGAAACCATAACTCACGGGTATGATAGCCTTCATTATTATGTAATCCACGCAACGGTCCAGCAGAGAACGTCTCATTAAATGAAAGTACTCGTATTAAATGACGACAACCCAGATGACTAAGGGCTACCTTCATTGATCCCGCTTCAGACAGGCCAAATAACAGATAAATGTGATTCCGCCTAGTCTCTTCCTGCTCAATTGACATAGTATATTTGTGCTCCATAGGTCACTCTCCCATCGCAACAAATTATACCATACTCAATGAATCCACATCCTCAGGCAACTATATAAAAAATACATTATATGAAAAATTCATAACAGTAATGCTTGTCACACTTCCTGCATACAATTCAATGATGAATCTACATTTCATCTCCGGCAACCTATATAAGAGAGAAAGGAAGCGATTCCAAAAAATACAAATATCTCCGGAATCACATTTCTCTGTTATATATGTTGACATGAACGAGTGGATTTACGTATTATGAGAATATAAACCAATATTTCCATGGATGTTTTCTGAAATGAAAGTATAAGTTGTTAACAAAGATTACATCTATCGAAAGGAGTCGGGCTCATGTCCAAATTAGATCCTCTGCCAGGTCTGTCTCCGTATCCATTACAGCATTTTTTCGATGAAATGTATGCTGATAAGAGGAATGTCCGGCCGCACTACAGACATGTGAATCGCATGTTTTCCGGAATGAGCTCCGAAGAGCTGCAAGGGAAGCAAAATTTAATGCAGCGTAGGATGATGGAAGAAGGAATTACCTTTACGCTTTACAACCCGGCTCAGGATCATCCTATGGAGCGAACGATCCCCTTCGATATGATTCCACGTATTATCCCTAAGAATGAGTGGGAGAGGCTAGAAGCTGGAATTATTCAGCGTATCACAGCTTTGAATTTATTCATTCATGACATTTACCATGAGCAATACATTGTTAAAGATGGCATCGTCCCTAGGCGTATGATTATTTCCAACTGTTATTTCCGGCCAGAAATGTCAGGTCTGCGAGTGCCCGGTGGAGCTTATATCACCACCTCAGGAATCGATCTGATCCGCCACCACGATGGGCATTATTATGTACTTGAAGACAACCTGCGAACACCCTCCGGCTTTTCCTATCTTTTTAAAGGCAGAACGCTTATGAATCAATTGTTTCCTGAATTGTCCTTTGCCAGCTCCATCCGAGATGTAGATCATAGCTTAAATCGCTTCTTATCCGTGCTTCGTAGTCTATCTCCTTCAAGAAGGTCAGATCCGGTTATAGCACTCCTAACGCCTGGAGAATACAATTCTGCATATTATGAACATGCTTTTTTGGCACAGCAGATGGGTATACATTTGGTCGAAGGACGAGATTTGGTAACAAAGGATCACAAAATATATTTGAAAGAAATGAACGGACTGCGTCGCGTGGATGTGCTGTATCGTCGGTTGGATGATGATTACATTGATCCGCTGGCCTTTCAACCTGATTCTTTACTGGGTGTGGCAGGACTTATGAATGCATATAGGGCAGGTAACATAGCGATTGCTAATGCTCCGGGAACCGGTGTTGCAGATGATAAAGCGATGTATGTCTATGTACCGGATATGATTCGTTATTATCTGAATGAAGAGCCGATCCTTGGTAATGTGCCGACGTATTTGTTGTCCAGACCTGATGAACGCCTGTATGTTCTTGAGAACCTATCCGAAATGGTTGTTAAAGAAACCTCATTATCCGGAGGATATGGGATGTTGATCGGAAGTGAGGCGACCAAAGAAGAATTAGCGGAGTTCCGAATGAAAATTATTGCCGATCCGGACCGTTATGTGGCACAGCCAATTATGTCCTTGTCCAGAGCACCCGTATTGTCGGGAGGCACTATGGCACCCCGGCATATCGATCTTCGGGCTTTTGTATTAATGGGCGCAGACCGGAAGCCACATGTCATACCTGGTGGATTAACACGAGTGGCTATGAAAGAAGGTTCACTGGTTGTGAATTCCTCGCAAGGCGGTGGCGTAAAGGATACTTGGGTTATGGCTTGATCTATTATCTTGTAAGCCTTGATTGTGAATCAAAAATATGCAGCATCAATTTGGAGGATAAAGGAGTGGCTAAAGATGCTGAATCGAAATGCGGAGGCTTTATTCTGGATCGGCCGATATATTGAAAGGGCAGAGAATCATGCGCGGCTAATCAATGTACATTATCATATCCAGCAGGAAGAGGATTTTCAGGAAGAAGGACATAAATGGTCGAGGCTTATCGATGCATTAGGAGTTCGAAGTGAATATTTGCAGCAGTTCGAAACCTTTTCTGAACAGGACGTGTTATCCTTTATTACACTCGATTTGGGCAATTCGAATTCATTATTCTCTTGCGTACATCATGCTAGAAATAATCTTCGCACACTGCGTCAGCATCTTCCAAGTGAGCTATGGGATATCGTCAACAGCTTTAATCTATGGCTTGGGGAGCGGTCAGTCGCTGATATTATGAGTGGTCCACATCATTTCTACCAGCAGGTGAAGGAACGTGCGGCTATGTTTCTAGGAGCAGAACAATCCGTAATGCTTAGGGGAAATGAATGGCATTTTATAGAGAGCGGCCGTTTTCTGGAACGGGCAGAGAATACGACGCGTATTTTGCAGGCAGTTATTGCCTCTTGCCGTTTTAAAGAGCTTAATGCAATTTATATTCAGTTACAGGCTGTGCTGAAATCGGTAAGTGGTTATCAGGCGTTTCGCCGTTATTATGCAGATGCTATGTCACCGGAGAGCATTTTAGATTTTTTGATCGCAAATCCCAAATTTCCACGTTCGATCCGCTTTTCTTTTCACCAGCTGGAAGAACATTTAGCTAGGCTTGAATTAGATTCCTCAGAAAAAGGCTCAGGTCATGAGAAGGTCATCCGTCAAGCAGGAAAGCTGAAAGCAGAGCTGGATTATATGGAGAAAGAGGAAATGTCCGGTGAGCTGGTGGAAGATGTGCTGCAATCACTTGTAATATCATGCCAAAGACTGGGCAAAACGATGGAGGGCGCCTTTTTTCGGCGAGAAGGAGTATCTGTATGAAGATTCAAATCAATCACACCACCACATACAGTTATCCAGAACCGGTTACGGACAGTGTCAATGAAATCAGGCTTACCCCACGCACCAACTATCGGCAATCCTGTTATCACCATGAGGTTGAAGTATCTCCGGCAGCTAATCTATTAACGTATGAGGATTTCTTCGGTAATCGGGTGCATGCCTATTCGGTTAATAAGCCACATACGGAAATGGTAATCCATACGAAAGCTACTGTAGTAACGCTGGATAAAGCCCAGGGTACCGATCTTCCGCGAACCAGCCTTGAAGAGCAAGTTAAACTATTAAATGATGAAAAGTTTCAGAACCGTTATATTGAGTTTATTTTGCCGACCCGTTATACCGAGGTGACTCCTGAATTAGTGGAGTTCGCCTCCCAGTACCCTTTTAGTGAAGCTGAGGATATGTATGAATGGATTCTGAAGTTATCTTCGACGATTTATGAACAGTTCACCTATGATCCTGAGGCAACAAGCGTAAATACAACGGTAAAAAAAGCCCTGAAGCTTAAGCGAGGTGTCTGTCAGGATTATGCTCATCTTATGATCGCTGTCTGCCGCAGTGTGGGTCTGCCTTCAAGATATGTTAGTGGATATCATTTTGTCGGTGATCTACAGAGCAGCAATGCTAATTTCGAGCAGGCTTCACATGCTTGGGTGGAGACCCATATTCCGGGTACGGGCTGGCTTGGTTTTGATCCGACGAATAATGTTGAAGTGAACTGGCGTTATATCAAGCTGGGTCATGGACGGGATTATAAAGATATAGTACCTGTAAAAGGGGTATATCGCGGTGGAGCAGGCACACTAACTGTAAAAGTGGACGTACGCAAGCTGGATAACTGAACTGAAATAATCGAAACATCGAACATCGAAACAATCAAAATATTTTAAATACTCTAAATATTCGAAACAAACTCTCCGCTCATCTTATCGAATGGGGAGATTTTTTTGTGCGGCGTGCCTAAATTCTGAAGATTTATGAACGAGATGATTCCATTACAGGTTTATTTGGGTAATCTTGATCCATAGTACTTATCTTACAGACATTAGAGGAGAGATTACATATGAGCCCAAACATATCTAAGAAACAAAGATTTATTGGAAAAACAGCGATTATAACCGGAGCGGGCTCGGGAATTGGCCGTGCCACCGCTATTAAGCTGGCGCGGGAAGGTGCAAATGTAGCATTGTTCGATTTAAATCTTGAAAGAACCTCTTCCTTGGCAGAAAAGCTTAATAAGCTTCGAAAAGATTGTGCGCTGGCCATAGAGGTAGATACTTCGGATGAGAAAAAGATGGAGGAAGCCGTACGTTGTACGGTGGAACAATTCGGAGGCGTGGATGTAGTATTCGCTAACGCGGGAATTAATGGCGCTGTGGGCCCGATAGAAGAACTAAGCTTGAGCGACTGGGAGCGTACGATGTCGGTGAACTTGACGGGGACTTTTTTGACTCTAAAATATACTATTCCTCATCTGAAAGATAAAGGGAAGGGCAGCATTATTATTACTAGTTCCATTAATGGGAACACTAGATTTGCCAGCTTTGGGTGGTCTACTTATAGCACTACCAAAGCTGGACAGGTGGCTTTTGCCAAAATGGCAGCTCTCGAGCTTGCTAAGTTTAAGATTCGTGTGAATGTGATCTGCCCTGGGGCTATTGCTACGAATATAGATGAAACCACTGAAATGAGCGAGGATGTAGAAGCAATCGTCATTCCGATTGAATTTCCTGATGGAGCGCAACCCTTGGCAGATGGACCGGGCAAGCCGGATAATGTCGCTGATCTCGTTGCTTTTCTGGCTTCGGATGAATCTATCCATATTACAGGTGCGCAAATCGTGATTGACGGCGCGGAGTCCTTGTTATCCTAATTTCGAGATCGCTTCCCGGTATTGCTCGTACCATTTATTCCATTCGTCTTTCCGTGACTCCAGCGTCGTGCCTTCCAAAAGATGCTGGATCACTTCTAGACAAACATGCCAGCCAGCGAGATCACGTGGGGTATGCGGGGTAAGCGTTTGTAGTGTTTCGTTCAAGACGAGTAAACAGCCTTCTGAATTAGGGTATAACTCAAAACGAACAAGATCCTCAGCCCATGTAAACTCAAAAATAGATTGATGCTGCAGCGCGGTAATTTCCATATCCACAAACGTTCCGTTCTGCATATCAAACTTTATAAGTCCGCCTTCACGCAGGTCCTCGATTTTTAATTCAGAGAACCATAAGGCAAGCTTCTCATTTTCGGTCAAATAGGACCAAATCTCAGTTGCGGAATGCTTTAACTGGCGTTCGAAACGAGCGACATAATGTTGATCTTCTTTTTGGATGTTAGCTAACATTTATATTTCTCCTTTGGACTACTGCGGTAGTCCTTTTTTTATTGAGTTGAGGCTCATTAGAAAGAGTATAGCAATCGCCTGTGTGAATTGCACGATCCGGCTGTGTGGCTGAAGCGTAACTTATAGGGAATAGAGGGCAATAAAATAGCGGGAGAAATAAGGTCACAAGCAAGTCCACAAGCTCGATTTGCGTACGGCGCGGAGTTAGTGTTGGCGGGGAAAAGGGATTGAAGATAGGGATAAGTGCGTGATGAGGGTGAAAATGGAGTGATGAAGGTGATAAGTACGCATGACGGGGAAAAGGGAGTGAAGAGAGGGATAAGTGAATGATGAATGGCGGAAGTAAACAGTAGCATCTACGGTGGCGAGGATGCATCGGCGTTGCGGACTGTATTGCAGCTATTTGGCGTTTTTGATGTGTTTATTAGAAGTATCGGACCGCATAGCGCTTATTGCTGCGATTTTAAAGAAAAGTAGGGTGTGTTTGAGCGAATAGCTGCAACTGTGTCCGATAGCAGAGGGAATAAGCCTGAATTAGTAAAATAAGGGCTGCTGGGTCCGAACGATCTATGGCGCCGAAGATGTAATGAAGATGTAATGAAGATGCAAAGGATGTAGTATACGAGCAAGAGCTACTGAGCCCGAACGATTTGCGGAGGCGTGGATTCGCTAATGTATCGGACTGTATTGCAGCTATTTGGAGTTTTTGGTGTGTTTATTAGAAGTATCGGACCGCATAGCGCTTATTGCCGCGATTTTGAACAAAAGTAGGGTGTGTTTGAGCGAATAGGTGCAACTGAGCCCGATAGTACAGCGAAATGGACTAAATTAGTAAAATAAGGGCTGCTGGGTCCGAACGATCTATGGCGCCGAAGATGTAATGAAGATGTAATGAAGATGTAATGAAGATGCAAAGGATGTAGTATACGAGCAAGAGCTGCTGAGTCCGAACGATCTATGCGACGAAGAGGTAATGAATGTGTAATAAAGGATGTAGTATACGAGCAAGAGCTCCTGGGTCCAAACATTTCACGATGGCAATTGTATGCTGACATTGCGGTTATGGGCTTAGAATATGCATTGTGTACGATATTACAGAGTCCGAACTATTCAACTGTACGACGAGGGGAAAGGGACATTTGAGTAAATAGCTCGCCACCCCTATAGTTAACAGCATAAGAAAGATCTGAGAAAGCATTCCGGCACCTTGATGCAAATCCTAAGTCTTTTATGCTAAAATTAACGCAATTCCGTAAAATCTACTTTTGCTTAGGCAGGGTAGTTAATAGTGTGGCATTGGTGAAGGAGGCTGCGTATATGGGGATAATGTCTTGGTTAGCTGAGCAGCGGATTCAGGAGTCTATGCGTAACGGGGAATTTCGAGATTTACCTGGGCATGGCAAGCCGCTGGAGCTCGAGGATTTATCGGGTGTGCCGGAAGAATTGCGGATGTCTTTTAAAATCATGAAGAACTCCGGACTGGTGCCTGAGGAAATCTCTCTGCGAGCTGAATGTGTTACGTTGGAAGGATTGCTAGCGGCTTGTCATAATAGCGGAAGTGCAGAAACCAGTGAGGGCAAGGCTTTGCGGTCAAAACTGTCTATGAAAAGACTGCGTCTACAGGAGTTATTGCGTGAACGCGGCTTGGATAGTAACCCTGCTTTTATGCAATACAGTGCTCAAATACACGAACAGATGATAAAGGAAGAGGAATAACGCTGGTTACGTTACTGCCTAAATGCCTACAGTCATTTGGACATCAGAATAAATAGTGTAAAATAAAAAGGCATCTCTTGGTCGTTTTAGACAGAAGAGCTGCCTTTTTGCTTGTTATGTGTAACTAAACATGTATACTCATCTAATTTTTTTAAAATATACCCATTCCGGATCGCCATCATCTAAATTCTCAATGACTCCGCTTTTAACAAACCCTTGAGAAAGACATAGTTGCTGCATGATCGTATTGGATTCATTGGTGGAGGTGAAAAGCTTGGGGGTGGGGCATTGTTCCTCGATGTAGCTAAGGAGTGTTTTGGCTATGCCTAGGCGTCTGAACTCAGGATCCACAATGACCAGCTGAATAAAACAGCATTCGAAAAAGGTGGTATCGCAGCAAGCAAATCCTACAAACGTTCCATTATGCGATGCTACGTAACACTGCTCATGCTTGATATATTTTTCAATCTTCGATTTGCGGCTTTCATTGCCAATGATCTTGCTGTCTATTTTGGTGAGCATGGGTAGATCTGAAATTGTAGCTTTTGTTACGAATATCATAGTAAGTCTCCTTATTAATATTATAGAGGGTATGGATGGTAAGTCTTGATCTTTAAGGTTTTTTCACACATGATGAAGATGATCTAAGATAACTTCAAGGGAAATTATAACATATGATTATAGACGATGGAGAGATAGAATGAAACAGCTTCCGATTATACAGGTGCTTCCTGACCTGAAAAACATACTTAACACTGCGCAGGCAGCAGTACTTATCGCTGAACCGGGTGCAGGCAAAACAACAGGAACGCCTCCGGCGTTTTTGGACGAGCCCTGGATGGCGGGTAAAAGCATTTTAATGTTAGAGCCTAGAAGGCTTGCTGCTAGATCTGCCGCCACTTACATGGCATCCTGCCTTGGAGAAAGTGTTGGACAGACGGTAGGTTATCGGATGCGGAATGACACTAAAGTAGGCAAAAATACGCGGATTGTTGTAGTCACTGAAGGAGTATTAACGAGAATGCTGCAAAGCGATCCTTCTTTGGGTGATGTGGGTTTAGTTATTTTTGATGAGTTCCATGAGCGCAGTCTTCATGCGGATTTGGGACTTGCCCTTACACTGGAAGCACAGGCTGTGCTGCGGGAGGATCTAAGGATTCTTATCATGTCAGCTACCTTGGACAGTGAGCGGGTGTCTGCTTTACTAGGCGATGCGCCCGTAGTAAATTGTCCGGGCAGAACCTATCCTGTAGAAACAATCTATGTGCCAACTACTGGGAATCTTCCACTGGAAAAAACTGCTGCAGCTGCTGTGAGACGTGCGCTTGTTGAACAACCCGGAGATATTCTCGTCTTTTTACCGGGGGAAAGAGAAATACGCAGAACTCAAAGTGAGTTGGAAAATGGAAGCTTGGCAGAGCAGACGGTAATTCGCCCTTTATATGGCCAGCTGCCACAAAATATCCAAGATGCAGCTGTGGCTGCATCGGTTCAAGGTGAACGAAAAGTAGTGCTCGCGACTTCTATCGCTGAGACAAGTCTAACGATTGAAGGCGTGCGAACGGTAATTGACACAGGGCAGCGCCGTACACAGGTATTCTCACCACGCACAGGAATGCCAAGTCTGACGACAGTCCCGGTATCGAAAGCCTCCGCGGATCAACGGCGGGGACGTGCTGGACGAACAGCCCCTGGCGTGTGCTACAGGCTGTGGAGTCAGGATGAGCATAATCGACTTCCGGATGACAATGTGCCGGAGATTATGCAGACTGACCTTGCGCAGCTCGCTTTGGAGCTGGCGCTGTGGGGCGTGCGCGATCCTGCCGCGCTATCTTGGCTTGACGCGCCGCCCGCTGCGCCTTATGCGCAGGGCACCGCGCTGCTGCGCCAGCTCGGCGCGCTGGACGCCGGCGGCGCTATTACGCCGCACGGCCACAGCATGGCCGCGCTTGGCGCGCACCCGCGAGCCGCGCATATGCTGCTGCGCGCGGCAGAGCTTGGCACAGCACCGCTCGCCTGCCGGCTGGCGGCGCTGCTGCAAGAGCGGGACCTTTTCAAGGGTCCCGCGGCCCTAGATTGCGACCTCACGCTCCGCGTTGAGGCGCTGCTCCGGTTCGAGCGCTCCGCTGATAGCGGCGGAGCGGACCCGGCGGCTCTGCGCGCTGTGCAGCGCGAGAGCCGCCATTTCCTGGCGCAGCTGCAAGCCGCGCCGGGCGAGAACGTGAACGACATCAGCCGCTGCGGGCTGCTTCTGTCGTTCGCCTATCCCGACCGGATCGGGCAGAAACGCGGCGATGGCGCGTTTCTGCTCTCCTCCGGTCGGGGGGCGGCCATGCGGGAAGGGCAACCGCTGGCCCGGTCATCTTATATCGTAGCTGCTTCGATCGATGATCGCGCTACACAGGGCGCAATTATGCTGGCAGCTGAGATAGAAGAAGGACAACTGCTTTCCTATCATGCAGACCGCATCACCGAGGAAGCGGATGTGTATTGGGATAAAGAAAGTGGAAGTGTGAAGAAACGTCGTCGCACAATGCTCGGCGCGTTGGTCTTAAAAGAAACTTCACATGAAAGACCCTCCGCAGAAGAAATGGCAAATGTACTATTAAGTGTCATCGCTACAGATGGTATTGAAATCCTACCGTGGGAGAAGGGAACCATACAGCTTCGCGAACGTTTGATGTTTATGCATACCTTACGTTCAGATTGGCCGGATGTATCAGATGTTGCTTTAATTGCTACGTTGGATGAATGGCTTTTGCCATATCTGCAAGGTATGAGGAACCTCCGCGACCTTCAGCGTGTACCGTTAGCGCGAGCGCTTGAGGGGATGTTAGACTGGAATCAGCGGCAGATGCTGGAAAAGGAGGCACCTACACATATATCTGTTCCTAGTGGCTCGCGTGTGCCTGTAGAATATACTAATCCTGCTGCCCCGGTATTGGCAGTAAGATTGCAAGAGATGTTTGGACAGCTGGACACACCTCGAATTGGAGGGGGAAAATTGCCAGTATTGCTGCATCTTTTGTCACCAGCTAGACGACCTGTGCAGGTAACCTCTGATCTAGCAAGTTTTTGGCGGGGGACCTATTTTGAGGTCAAAAAAGATCTGAAGGGACGGTACCCGAAGCACTATTGGCCAGATGACCCATTACAGGCTATTCCGACTAATCGTACACGTCCTGTAAAATAATTTATGGTTACATATGCTCTTGAAATTTTTCCTTAGATGTTTGGTCTCCCGTTTAAAGGGTAATTACTAGCGAAGACAATTACTAAGGAGGGCTTCAAGTGACTAAAAAAATCGTAGGTATTTTCGACACAGAACAAGAAGCAACCAGAGCAATTGAAGGACTTCACAATCAAGGATTTAATAATGATGAAATATCAGTAATCACACGTGATCGTGATGAGCTTAGAAACATCTCAGAGGATACAGGCACAAAAGCTCCAGAAGGAGTAGCAACAGGCGCTGCTACAGGTGGTGTAGTTGGCGGCGTTGCCGGACTATTAGCAGGGATCGGAGCATTGGCGATTCCGGGGATTGGACCGATTCTGGCGGCAGGGCCTATAGTTGCAACCCTTACAGGTGCAGCAGTTGGTGCAGGCGCAGGTGGATTAGTCGGCGGCTTGATCGGGCTCGGTATTCCTGAGGATGAGGCTAAAGAGTACGAAGGTTATGTGGAAAGCGGTAAAATCCTTGTACTAGTCGATGATAATGGACGCGGCTATCAAGCACATGATGTGTTCCGCGGTAACCGTTCGCTGAATACTCAGCGTTACGAAGGCGTCTATAACGAAGACACTAGACTAGGAAATTCGATGGCTAACAGAGCGGATCGGACGGCTGAAGTCTACAACCGCGATAAAATATAACATTATAATAACCTGCTTTAAAAGCGGTAAAAGGTTACAAGGAGCGATTCTCCGATTTAATGGAGAATCGCTCCTTTTGTATTTTTAGTCCATCGCACCTCCCGGAATCCCCTTTGCTCATCCTCTTCTGAGGGGTACGGACCCAGATGACGCTATTGGCTAATTTTTGCTCTTTGCAGCAGGATTTCGGACTCCATGGACGCTATTCTATAGAATGAGGCTCTTATTTCCTGTTTTTTTTGCCAATAGCTGCAATGGGGTCCGATAGGGCTCCAAATATCGGATAATATTGCGTTTAAGGTCCGCTGTGTCCTTTGCTACTACGTTCCTGCATCGTTTCGGAGTGTCCTTATACTGCTACGCACGTGCTGTCCTTGTATTGCTACGTAAGCGCACCCGGACTCTGTGTCCTTATCCTACTGAGCATACGCTCCCGGTTTGCAGCTACGAAATCCCCCCGTTCCGCAGCGTCTTTATGGTTGGTAATCACATGCCCCGTTCCGCAGCGACCTTATGGTTGCTAAGCACATGCCCCGTTCCGCAGTGTCCTTATATGCTGCTACCTTGCACGATCTTAATCAAGGATACGAAGCATGCGGACGAAAGAATCAGCTGCCACGGATAACCTCATATCGCGATGGATTGCGAAGCCTATATTCCGGGGTGGAGGGGGATCATCTAATTGCAACTCGAAAAGTTCTCCTTTTTGAATCTCCTCAATTACAAAAGAACGGCTAATAAAGGCTACCCCGTAACCAAGTCTTGCAAATTCAGAGAGTAAATCGATGCTGCCCAGCTCTATATCTGGTTTAACGGACAACCGCTTACCAGCAAACCAATGATCAACAAACAGTCTGGTGCTGCTTTCTGGGGATAATAAAATAAAAGGTAACTCTGCAAGTTCTTTTGCCGTAAGCGAACGGTTTGCCAGTTCCTGAAAGGCTCGTCCCACTACAAAACAATCCTCAAGGGTGGCAAGCGTCTGAATACTTAATTGTGGATCGTCAATAGGCATATGGACGAGCGCACAGTCTATTTCGCCTTCTTTCAAACGTTTGGTGATCTCATGCGTTTTTCCGTGTGATAGCCGAATTCGTATGCCGGGATATTGTTTGTGGAATGCGTTCAATTGCGGAAGCAAAAGATTTTTTATAAGGGAATCACTCGCTCCAATCCGAACTTCTCCCTCGTTTAATTGCTTTAGATTATGAAGATGCTTTTGTGCAGAATCCAGCATGACTAAAGAGGGCTCAACATATTCCAATAACGCCCGTCCTTCTTCGGTTAGCTCTACACCTTTAGATAAACGATGAAATAATTTGAGACCTAAAGAATCCTCCATTTGTTTAATGGCATAACTTACGGATGGCTGTGTAATATGCAATTCATTTGCAGCTTTAGTTAGATTTTTGTAACGAGCCGTATATAAAAAAATGCGATACCATTCAAGGTTAAAGAATTTGATATAGATCACCTCTATGACAGTCTGTTGAAAATGTGATTTCATTAATTGCAACAATCTTATTATAATTTGGATATATAAATAATAAAAGAGTCGGCAATGGAGGTTTGAATAATATGGCAGGTAACACATTTGGAGAAGTATTTAAGATTACTACCTTTGGAGAGTCACATGGTGCAGCGGTTGGGGTCATAGTGGATGGAGTTACACCTAATGTTGAAATTGATGAAGCATATATTCAGAAACAGATGGATAGAAGGAAACCAGGCCAGTCCTCTGTAACTTCACCGCGTAAGGAATATGATGTGGTGCAAATACAATCAGGAATATTCGAAGGGAAAACAACCGGAACTCCACTCTTTGTAGTTCTGTACAACAAAGATATGAAACCGGAGGCCTATAACGATATTCAGCATTCATTTAGACCCGGCCATGCGGATTATACTTTTTTGCAGAAATATGGAATTCGCGATCATAGAGGCAGTGGGCGGGCATCTGGCAGGGAAACAGCGGCAAGAGTAGCTGGCGGAGCGATCGCTCGGAAACTGCTCGAAAGAAGAGGGGTTGAGGTACTAGCCTACACGCAAGAGGTCGGAGGGATTAAGTGTCAAACCTTTGATGAAGATGTTATTGAACAAAATGCAGTCCGCGCCTGTGATGCTAAGGCTGGAGCTGAAATGATTAAAAAAATTGAACACTTAGCTTCGATTGGAGACAGCTGCGGAGGTATCGTGGAGTGTCGGATTAGAGGGGTTATTCCGGGTCTTGGAGAACCCGTATTTGATAAATTGGATGCAGAGTTAGCTAAAGCGATGTTATCTATTGGTGCTGTAAAAGGAATAGAGTTTGGAGCTGGATTCGAAGCGGCCTCTATGCTTGGAAGTGAACATAATGACGCGATGAATAAGGATGGATTTCTTAGTAACCATTCCGGCGGGATTATAGGCGGAATCAGCACAGGAGAAGAGATTATTTTTCGAATAAGTGTAAAGCCTACATCCTCGATTTCTGTTACTCAACAGACCATAAACACGAATGGTGAAGAAGTTGAGATTAAAACGGAGGGCAGACATGATCCATGTATCTGTCCGAGAATCGTGCCGGTTGTTGAAGCAATGGCTTGCTTAGTATTGGAAGATCTTTATAAAAGACAAGCTGCTATTTTTGGATGAACCACTTTATAAAATGAAACAAATCAAAGACTGCACCTCTTAGCAATAGACTGTGAGGTGCAGTCTTTTTTGCATATGTGGTATCATATGGATAATCATTCAAATTATGCTTTGTCTCTAGCTATGCCATAAGATACAGTACAGCGAAAAGGAGGGAATAGATGAGAATCTTTGTTGCAGGTGCTGCTGGTGTGATTGGACGGTCATTGCTTCCTAAGTTACTACAAGCGGGGCATGAGGTTATCGGTCTGACCCATAAAGAAGAAAACAAAACAATCCTTGAGAGCATAGGGGCACAAGCGGTAATCGCGGATGTGTATGAGCGTGAGTCTATATTTGCGGCTATTCAAGCAGCCCAACCTGAAGTGGTAATTCATCAGCTGACTTCATTAAGTCAGCGGAATTTTACAGATAATTCAAGGATAAGAATAGAAGGAACACGAAATATTGTCGATGCTTCACTGACAAGCGGGGTTAAACAGATTATTGCTCAAAGTATCTCTTGGGCTTATGAAGCTGGTGAGGGACCTGCCACGGAGAATACTCCATTAGATACTAATGCTTCTGAATCCCGGATGAGAACCATTGAGGGTATCCGCTCACTTGAAAAGGCAGTTGCAGAAATTCCTAATCATGTGATTTTGCGGTACGGAATGTTGTACGGCCAAGGGACTTGGTATGATGCTGCGGGATTAATGACAGAAGAAATTCGACAAGGGAGACTGACTGCAACAGAAGCGGTTACGTCATTCCTTCATGTGGAGGATGCAGCTAACGCGGCGGCGCTTGCTCTGAACTGGCCTTCTGGTCCAGTTAATATTGTGGACAATGAACCTGCGCGAGGAATAGATTGGGTGCCTGTTTTTTCTGAAATCTTGGGAGCTCCTAGACCTCCTTTGCATATGGGCAGAGAAGGCTGGGAACGGGGAGCGTCCGATACAAAAGCTCGAATGGATTACGGATGGAGTCCATCATACCCGTCATGGAGGTCAGGTTTTGCTCAGAGCTTGAAAGGCTAGAGATGAATCCAAACATGTAGAAGGAGAGATGACATGAATAAATTAAAGAATTTTTCTTTAGTAGTCGTGAATTTAATTGCTGATCTATGGTTTGGAATCGTTCGAAAACCAGAGTTTTATGATAAACACACCGTTACTAGAACAAAGAAAGGGTATGTCCTGTTTGTATCTATGGCAGGCATTATCGCAGTGGGTTCAGCTTTTTGGTTATGCTCGAGAATATATTAGAGAAAAGGCTGCCAATTGGCGGTCTTTTTTTTGATATTGGATGTCAGAAAGCTAGAATGTTATGTTACTACTTAATAGATGGTTAAAACAGGCTCCTTATTATGTTCAGCGCATAAGATTAATGTCTAAACTCATGGATGAAAATCGTGCCAAAGTGACGCTTATTGCCGCCTCAGCTGGGTTTGGAAAAACGACACTTGCGGCCGAATGGGCTCGTACTCATTCCGATGAGGTTGCATAGTTGTCGCTGGAACTTGCAGATAACCATCTTGTACGGTTCTGGTTAAATTTGCATGCTGCAATTGAGAGAACCTTTCGCCCCTTTTTAAATCGCTTGGATTTGTTTATCCAGTCTGTTCGTGAAGGTTCAGTAGAAACTGCGATTCCTCTTTTATTAAACGATCTGCATTCTCTTCCAGGCTCTATTACACTTATAATGGATGATTATCATGCGATTACGAATCAATCGATTCATGAAAGTATGGGCTTTTTCATCGGACATCTTCCGGCTAATGTGAAGCTTGTAATATTGAGTAGAACCCTCCCGCCACTCGCCTTATCCCGCCTAAGAGCACAACAGGAACTACTAGAATTAAGTAACGATGATCTGAGATTTACATTTGACGAAATTGATGAGCTACAATCTCAATCCTTGAGCGAGCAGCTTTCACAAGATGAGTTATTTTTGCTTGGAAAAAAAACAGAAGGATGGGCAGCGGGTTTAATTCTTGCCTTCCGCTCTTTTTCAGGAAGGGCTGGTCTTGGAAGCTATCCAGCATGCTTTTGAGGCAGAGGATTATACGTTTTCTGCATCATGTATGGATAGGCCTTTCAATTCAATTATCAAAGATGGCGATGAATCTACATTGCTAGATTCACTAGATAAGTTGCCGATCAAAAATATGATTGTGCACCCTGATTTATTTTATTTTCAAGCGGGTTCGATGGCTGTCGCTGGACGATCAGATGATGCCAAACGCTTCTTATAAAAGGTTGAACTTTTCATGGAAGAGGAATTTATTATTCCGGAAAAAGAGCAAGCCGTAATTCAAATGCGGTTGGATCTGTATCGTGCTTCGGTTGCATTTTATCAGGGGGACGTGGATACGTTCGTTGAGCTATTGGACCAAAACAGGGAAGGCATAGAGAAATTTGCATCTATAGTAAACGTTACAAGGACATGGTTTTGTATTTTTGGCGGATCTTTTCTATGAACGGAATCATCTTAAAGATGCAAATGTCCAACTGGACAAAGCGCTTGTTATGTGTAATTCCTCGAGGCATGTGAGCGTGTGGGTGCCAGGGGTTATTTTGCAAGCTAAAATGTTAAAAGCAATGGGTCATGTAGAAGATGCAGCGGAGGTTTTGCAGACAGCTATTGCGGAACTTAAGCAATATCATTCTCCTGGCAGGGAAAGATTGCTGGAAGCTGCATATATTCGAATTCAGTTCTCGCAAGGACCGTTAAGTAGCGGTGATGAATGGCTAACGAAAAGGCATATTAGTGCAAATGATAAACCTAATGTTGCCCGGAAATACGAACAAATCACACTCGCGCGTATGCTGATGGTCCGTCAAGCTTATCAAAAGTTAGAGGTTAAAAACCGGGTACAAGCCGTTTCTAAGATAAAAGAAAAGCATTTGCTTTAAATCGGCAAAAGATTAATATAACAGTTTATTACCAAACATTTACTTTAAGAAGTGATACTATGGAATACAGAAGGTGATAGGACTAGCGAGGAGGAAATGTAAATGCAATTAATGGCATGGTCTGAATACGAGATTTCATATGACTTAAATAATGATTATTCTATTCGTAAGGCAGACTCAGAAGAGTGGGGACTGTATTGTTCCATTTATTATAATATGCAATATAACGGTTTTTTTAAAGAAGAAAGGTTCAATTCTGCCCAAAGAAACGCTTTTTGGATTTATAAAGGCGAGTCTAAAATAGGTGGAGTAAGGATGTCGCCTAACCGGATATATCATTTATTTGTTATTCCACCGTTTAACGATACATTTGTGGTGCTGAAGCTATTAAAAAAGCTTTTGATTTATTGGTCGGATAGAACAAAACCTATAAAAACCTTCGAGGTTCTGCCAGACCAGGTTCAATTATTTGCGCGGGCAGGGTTTTGGCCTGATGAGTTCAGATGCCGTTGGATGCACCGTCCTACAGATCATTTTGAGGTCGAATGGAACGAAGAGTTAAGGATTGAAAGTCCTCAGATCGAAGATAATGGAATGGGCGCTAAACGATTTATTCTTGAAGAGCAGATCGCCGAATGTAACTTTGCGAGCTTCGATGGAAGTCTTGAGGCAACAAGGAGAAAAAAATTCGCTTATGAAGATTTTATCCCAAGTGAAGAACCTAATTACACAAATGAAGAATTACTGACAGCGTCAACGCTTGTGTATGATAAGAAATCAGGACAGCTAATTGCGAATTGTCTTTTGGGTTTACAAGATGATTACGCAGCAGTTTACAGTATTGGTGTAATACCTGCTTACAGAGGAAAAGGGATTGCTACCCTGATGTTGAAAAGAGGACTTAATCTCCTGAAAGATAAGTATCCGATCCTAAGATTATATGTCATGGAAGGTAATGATGCGGAGTCTGTTTATTTAAATCTAGGATTTGTCCCTGGAGTACAAGAGATACAGAGTATGTATATTCCTATGCACGACTAAGAAAGGCTGACAGATGGCAGCCTTTTTTTTGTTAACTAGGCATGAGAGGTAATAGGAAACATGAAATGTTGAGGGAGTTCTTTTAATAGCGGACGTATAAATAAGGTATCTTCACTCTGTGAAATTAATTCTGCCTTAACTTGATCGATTGGATAATCTGGTGTGAAATAAAAATGTATAACTTCAGTATCCGGAGAAATAATGCTTTTCAATACTGTATTGATATCAAAACTTGTTGTACTAATAATATCAAAAATATGAAGCTGATGATCCTCATGTTTAAAGATCACAATAACGTCAGCCTCTTCAATATAATAAAAGGAATCGTGAAAAGGAAGAATAAAATAAAACAGCAGCTGATGTTCATTATTTATCACACTTAGCGCAGAGGATACCGGTGTTCTTTTGACTGCAAAATTTTTGATCATGCTAAAATCAACGGGGTTACCTATAGATAAAGGCCGCACAGAGTAGGTTGTAGTTGGCTGATTGCTAAGATGAGCAACGTTAAGTGAAAAGCTGCTTTCTTGCATGCGTTCAAACCCGAATTTAGGATAAAAATCCAAAGCGCGCTCATTAGCAAATAAGTAGAGGAAGTCGTATTCATGTTCGTACTTAGCGATAATGTGGTCTATTAATTTTCGGGATAAGCCTTGCATACGATAATCAGGATGTGTCATCACCGTCCCAATTTGGATGGCGTTGTATTCTTTTTTGTTGATGAGAATAGTCATTTTATTAATAGATGCATTCGCAATGACGTGATCTTCATCGATAAAGGAATAACAAATATATTTGTCATTCCAGCCCCCTTGATCATACCAAGGTTTAAAATCAATACCAAAGATTGATTGGGCTAAAGAATTGAAGCTAAGCTTATATTTATCGATGTGTTTATAATCGCTAATCAATTGATATTCATGCATAGAATATACCTCTATTTCAGATGATTTTGGGATTCGCATTTTATGAATATATAATACTATGCTTTTTAACCGTAAAGTTGATTTTAAAAATACTATACCAATATAATCCTGTAGATGTGTTATCATAATCTCTAAATTATTGACTCGGAGGTATAAGATGAGAGAGATAGATTACTGTCATTATTTTTGGCAGGATGAGAAAATAAGACTAAGATCTGTTCACATTTGCAGAATTCTCATCACAGCGACTGATGTTTACGATCGAGAATCTAAATGATTAATATGTGGTTGGAGTAAATTTTAATAGCATAGACGAGAAAAATGGTACGTTCAGTATAGGCGTGCAAGTGGATAGAGATCATCGAGGTAAGGGGTATGGGACAAGAGCTATCAACATCCTGTTGAAGTATGCTTTTTTGGAGCTTAGACTCAACAAATTTAACGAATGTGCGCTCGAAGGTAACGAACCCTCAGCAGCTATGCTTAGAAAAGTGGGTTGTGTTCAAGAAGGCGTGCGCCGTAAAGTTATTTATACAAATGGACAGTATTTAGACTTACTGTTGTTTGGATTGACGAAGGATGAATTTATGGAGAAAAACGCTATGAAATAGTGCTTAGGAGAGGTTACTTGGAAAGCGGAGTGGCGCAGGGATTATAGCTGAGAAGGACGTTTAGAAAATGAACTTGGCAAAGTGGAACTTATTAGTTACCTAAAAAGCGATTCTTCAATACATGGAGGATCGCTTTTTTGCGTTTTGCTGTTCGAATTGATGTTCTATTGAAGCTTGCGGACCCAGAAGACGCTATTTGCATATTTTTCGCTTTTTCAGAGTAGTATCGGACTCCAGTGCAGCTATTCCTCAAGAATCGCTCTATTTATGTTACTTTTTATACCAATAGCGTCCATGGGGTCCGATAGCACACCAAAAGTGGGAAAAAGCAGCGAATAGAGTCAACTGTGTCCGATAGCAACTCGAACGAGCAATCTTGAACAAACTAAACAAAGAATGGGAGGGGAGCGTGCTGAAGCCTGTGGATTCAGATAGAGTTTATTTCGTGCAGAAGTTTGTGGGCTCAGATAGAGTTTATTTCGTGCAGAAGTATGTGGGTTCAGATGGAGTTTGTAACGTGCTGAAGTATGTGGATCCAGGTAGAGTTTGGTTTGCGTAGAAACTTGCCGATCTAAATAGAGTTTGGTTCACGCAGAAACTTTCGGACCCAGAAGACGCTATTTGCAAATATTAAGCTTTTTCAGAGTAGTTTCGGACACCAGTGCAGCTATTCCACAAGAATAGCTCTATATATGTTACTTTTTATGCCAATAGCGCCCATGGGGTCCGATAGCACACCAAAAGTGGGGAAAAGCAGCGAATAGGGTCAACTGGGTCCGATAGTAGCTCGAACAAGCAACTGATCAAACTAAACTGATCAATCCAAACTGATCAATCCAAACAAACCAAACGAATCAAATTAAACAAAGAATGGAAGGGGGTGCAGAAGCATGCGGGTTCAGATAGAGTTTGTATCGTGCAGAAGCATGTGGACCTAATTCTTCGAGGATCATTCTACGAAATCAACGATGTACCATCATTTATTCCATAATTTCATCATATGAAAAATTCACAATAGAAAACCACAAAAAAACCAAACTCTACCTACTCACATCCACATAAATCATCCTATATCCCACCAAATTTCTATAAACAACGTAATAAGTGAACCCTCTATCAAATTTCAGGTTGTGAAAGTTGGAAAATAGTGCTTATACTAGAGTAATAGAAGGAAAGATTAGCCAACAACATTTACAACATGAGGAGGGTTTATATGGCGTTTATGATTGCTCAACGAGCGTTTATCAAAGTGTATCTTATAACAATGGTAGAACAACACCGCGGTTACGGATATCAAATGCTGGAGGATTTACGTCGGGATTTCAAAGCCCATGGTTATTCTCCTCCACAGAGTGAAATCTATCGCGCCCTGCATGAGCTGGTGCAGCAAGGGATTTTATATCGAACCAAGCAGCTGAAAGGCAATGACCCTAAAGTGGATTTTCAAGAAATCGTACTTTACCATTTCACCTCAGATGGAGAAGAGAAAGCAAAGTTATATAAAAAGCAGGTAAAGACGGATCTTGACCGTTGCTTAGGCATTTTGAATAAAGCTGTTGTGGACAACTATTAGAACTGCAACTATAGTAATATTTTCAGGATGCTCTCACCCTGTTATAATGGTTACTGCCGGATGATTGCAGTATATACTTGGAGGTAGCAAAAGATGGATGAACATATGAAACGCCGGTTAGACAAACAGCGGAAGCTGTTCAGTCAACTTGGCATCACATTAGACGCTCTAACCATACATGAAAAAGAATTCAGCATGAAGCTGCGTGGCTACGATGCGGAGGAAGTAGATACATTTCTGGACAGCGTAATCAAAGATTACGAACGTTTCTATGCGACGATAGCTGATCTGATGGATAAATGGCAAGAGCAGCAGCTGGAAATGCGGGAATTAAAGGCAGAAACAAAAACAGAGGTTATCCAGGTTCCTGTTTCCCGAGGCATTGATCCAAAAGAATTGGAAGAGGTTATTCTGAGGCTTGAAACTAACGTCCGCCAGCTTAAAGATAAGCTTCCTCGCGTGGAAGAGTTTTTATAAGGCGCTGTTTGGGATAATGGGAGCTCCGCTTGACATTTCTAAATTTACCATTGACGAGTTAGCAGTTCATGAATTATGATATGTTCATAAATGATCATTTATATTTTAGTGGCGTGTTACCGTTAAGGGCATGAGCCAAGAATTGTCTTTATTTCCATTAGACAATTCTTGGCTTTTTTTGTTCCAATTTGACGATAATTAGGGAGAGGAGTGATGAGCTTGTCGCGAGAGATCGAGCAATTTCAAGTACAGCGTGTAATTGGGAATAACGTTGTAATGGTTCAGGGAAGCAAAAACGGGAAGGAATATGTCATCATTGGCAAAGGTATTGGATTTGCAGTGAAGGGTTCTGGTGTGATCGAAGGAAATGATGCTCGAATTGAGAAATTGTTTCGTCTAGAAGATCGCGAAGCCTGGAGCCAATATCAAGTTTTGCTGGAAGATATAGATCCTAAGGTAATGAAAATAACTGATGAGATAATTGCAGATATCCAAAGTCAATTTCCTGACAAGTTAAACGACAAGATTTATCTGGCACTCCCGAGCCACATACAGTTCACCATCTACCGTCTGCGCAACGGGATGGATATTATTAATCCGTTTTTGCAAGAAACCAAAATGTCATTTCCGAAGGAATTTGAGATCGCTTACAAGGCATCGGAGAAAATCAATGCTGAATTTCAAGTGCAAATCCCCGAAGATGAGATTGGATTTCTTACTTATCATGTGTATTCAGCAGTCAATAATGTATCGGTTGGTCAGTTAGTCAAGGCCTCTAATATTGTCAATGAGCTTCTAGACATGATTCAGCAAGAACGAAAGATAACTTTTGAGCACGGCAGTATGAATCATATCCGATTAATGATCCACTTGCGTTTTTCGCTGGAACGTATTTTAAAAGGATCACTAATAGATAATCCCTTTGTGAAACATATTAAGAAAGAATACAAAGAGGAATACAAGCTGGCTAAAAAGCTCGGTAAAGTAATGCAAAGATCGCTTGAGGTCGAAATTCCGGAAGAAGAACTATGTTTTCTAGCCATGCATTTGCACCGGTTATTTCAGACCTTAGTGAAATCAAATTAACATCTTAAGAGGAGTGGAGCATATGTTTTCCAAATGGAAATCAAAAAAAGAAGAGAAACATACTGAACATACCATCGAAATCATGGCACCAATCAGCGGGGAGTCAGTTCCACTAGCACAGGTTCCGGATGAAACCTTTGCTGGCGGTCATATGGGTAACGGAATTGCAATAAAACCATCTGAAGGAATTTTGAAAGCGCCTTTTGACGGTAGGGTTGCTCATATCGTGAAATCGAGTCATGCAGTCATTCTGGAACATTCCTCCGGTATGCAATTGCTATTACATATCGGAATCGATACTGTCAGCCTCAAGGGCAACGGTTTTGTCAGTCATATAACCTCTGGAGATCAAGTAAAAGCAGGTCAAACCCTAATCGAATTTGATCTGGACGTAATTCGCGCGGCAGGTTGTGACACAATTTCGCCTGTAATCGTGACCAGTACAGAGGAGAATCCACCTCAAGTAAGCGGACATTATGGTCAGGTTACAGCAGGACAGGATCTGATTCTTACCGTGGCTTCAAAGTAAATGGTTTATAGAGCACTACTACTATTGAACCGAAAGGATGATTTTAAATGTTGGCTTTTCTACAAAAACTAGGTAAGTCGTTAATGCTTCCTGTTGCAACCATGCCGGCGGCAGCTATTCTTCAAGGGTTTGGTTTGCTTAACTACGAAAAAGATATTCCGCTAGGAGCGACCATTGGTGGATTTCTGAATCAATACTTTGCTCCATTTCTAAACGCCGGAGCGAATGCGATCTTCGGTAACCTAGCCTTAATCTTCGCGGTAGGGGTTGCCATTGGATTTGCCGGTGACGCCGTAGCAGCTTTGTCAGCAGTAATTTCTTACATGGTACTGACTAAGATTCTGCTTATCGTACCGCTTCAATTCTCTTTCATCAATGATGATGTTGTATTGAACATGGGTGTGCTTGGTGGTATTTTTGCCGGTGCTTGGGCAGCGTTCTTATACAAGAGATATCACAATATAAAAATGCCTGATTGGCTCGGATTTTTTGCAGGTAAACGTTTTGTCCCAATCATTACGGCAGCTTCTATGATGGTTCTTGCTGTATTTGTGGGTATGATCTGGAGTCCGATACAAGATGTTATTAGTGACTTCGGGAACTGGGTTGTGTCACTGGGGGCTGTTGGAGCATTCATCTTCGGTACAGCTAACCGCTTGCTGATTCCGTTCGGTCTTCACCACGTGCTTAATACGATTGCTTGGTTCCAAATTGGTGATTTTACGAATGCAGCTGGTGAACTGGTGCATGGTGACTTGTACCGCTTCTTCGCTGGAGATAAAACTGCTGGGATGTTTATGACTGGATTCTTCCCAATTATGATGTTTGCGCTTCCAGGGGCAGCACTTGCATTTATTCATACAGCTAAACCGGAAAAACGTAAAATGGTTGCTTCCATCTTCATCGGTTCTGCCATTGCTTCTTTCTTAACAGGGATCACTGAACCACTTGAGTTCTCCTTTATGTTCGTAGCACCACTCTTGTACGGAGTTCATGCTTTATTAACAGGATTCTCCATGGCCTTGATGTACATTTTAGATGTTAAGCTTGGTTTTGGTTTCTCCGCAGGTTTGATCGATTATCTTGTAAACCTGAAACTGTCTACTAATGCATGGATACTTATTCCTGTGGGTCTTGGATTCTTCGTCTTGTATTATGTACTATTCCGCTTTATTATCTCATTGTTCAAGCTAAAAACACCTGGACGTGAAGATGATGATGAAGAAAGTCTGTTAGCACCACCTGGAGGTAATGGAACGCCTTCATCGTCTTCTAAAGCTGCTCAAATTCTTGAGAACATCGGCGGTCCATCGAACATCCGCAATATCGATGCATGTATCACACGCCTTCGTCTGATTGTTAATGACGAAAAAGCCGTTAAAGATTCCGCATTGAAACAGCTCGGAGCTTCCGGTGTTATGAGACTGGGTCAAGGGGCTGTGCAGATCGTATTTGGTCCAAAATCAGAGCAAATTAAAGATGATATTCAAAAGCTTTTATAACTAAATTGATCATGTTGAAATCATTAAACAGGGCTGGTTCTCATACCAGTCCTGTTTTTTTGCTGTGTCCAGAGATAAAGGGTTGCTTTATAGATAATGCCTAGTATAATACTTGGTATAAGTAAGCAAAGGAGTCGGTACACATGTCAGTCGATGATTATTTGGATCTTTTAAATTACGCCAAGGCGATTAAAGATGGGCAGTGGCAGGCTGACATCATTGAGCGCTTAAAGAATCTTAGTGCAGCAGCGGAAAGTCCTCAGATACAAGAAGAAAGTGTAATAGAACTTTGGTCAAGGTTTGATGCCATTAACATAATGATCATGAAGCTGTTTGAGAAGTTACGGGAGAATGAACATTCAGAGCAACAGTTTCAGTGGAAAGAGCAGCTCTGGGAGCTTAGGCTGGAACGGAGTATTTTATCTAAAAAGATTCTTAATCGTTACATTCGAATTAGGTAAACACTAGAAGACAGTTTCCTTATTAATTTAGGGGCTGTCTTTTTTTACGTAATCTTGATACAAAAATACATTGATAGTCGTCTTACTTATAGCTGCAGCTGATAAGGAGGATTTACAAGATGGAAATTCCGGAATCTGAAATTTTTAAAGCAATATTCTATGAACATTATCCTATTGTCAGACGTAAGCTGACCGCTTTGGTTCGTGATGAGTCGGCAGCAGATGATTTGGCACAAGAAGTTTTTCTGAGATTGTATCGTAACCCCCCAGATGATCCAGCAGCGCTGGGTGCCTGGCTTCATAGAGTCCTTACTCGTATTGGATATGATTATCTGGACAAAAAAGCAAGGGAACGGCGGCTGCAAAATAAACAAGAACAGTTATACGAAGTGAGGGAATCACCTCCTTCAGGAGAGGAAGTCTTAATCAGTAAGCTGGATCAGGAGGATGTTCATGAATGGTTGAACGAGCTGCCTGACAGGGATAGACAAGCGCTTCTGCTTAGATACTCTGGTTACAGTTATGCGGAAATAGCAGGCGAGCTTGGTCTAAGACCTCCCGTAGTAGGGACATTACTGCACCGTGCGACCCAGAGGTTAAGACAAAATGCAGCAAAATCACTGTCTCAGACGGAATAATAAAACGAGATAAGCGAAGCTCCAAATTATTTAGGAGGGATTACTAATGACTAAACAACCGCTAAATCAAGATCATAATAAACAACATACAGATGAAGCCTGGGCCAAATTGCAAAACAAGTTAGCGTCTGAGCCTGCAAGTCCCAAATGGTCTGTGTGGAGTCAGCAGTTGTCTGTGGATGGTATGAAAGATGATGACAAAACAGATCCACATATAGACCAGCCTCAATCTACGGATGACAATCCAAAAGCTAATATCCGATCCAAGCGTCCTCGCATGAATCGTCGGCGCAAATGGGGAGTAGCAGTGGCAGGTGCCGCGATCTTTGCGGTTATACTTGGAACTCCAGTAGGAAATACGGCTATGGCATCGCTGCTGAATCAATTTCGGATGGAAGAAGTTACAGTTGTGAATGAAAATGATATCCGGGATATTTTTTATCAGGTAAATGAAAGTCAATCCATGAATGAAGCTATGAACAAATTTGGTGTGTTTACAAGTTCCTTTGGTTCAAATAAAGGGATTATTCCGCTAGATCAGGTGGAAGAGACTCTAGGTTTTACACTTCCAAGCGGAACTTTGCTCGAGAATGTGAAGAGCGCATATATAACCAATTCACAAGAAATAACCTTGAAGCTTAATATTGAAGCAGTTAATAAAGCAATGAAAAGATTGGGTGCAAAACAGCTTCTTCCAGAAGCCATAGATGGGAAAGAAATTAAATTAGATCTTTCGGAGATCGTGAATTATGATCTTTCGATAGATAATGATAAATGGGCTAATCTTACACAGACGAAGACTCCTTTAATTACGGTAGATCCAACTATAAAGGTTGATGAAGCTTTGGAAGCTATAATCGATTTTCCATTGCTGCCAGATTATCTGAAATCCAGCTTAAAGCAGAGCCGCATTTTATCGGGTGAAATTCCTCTGCCACTGGTAAAAGGCCTGAATACCGATCAAATAAAGATTAAAGATACAACGGTTCTACTGAATCAGAATGAATATAGTCAAGGGATTGTGTACTCGGCCGTTTGGGTACAGAACGGACAACTGTTTGATTTCAACGGAGGAAGCGTGTATACAGATAAAGCTGTATTCTTAGAGAAGCTAGGGGAGTTGATTGAATAATGACGGCTGCTGCAATAGAAGCGAAGTCTTTGACCAAAGAATATGATAACGGACGTGGTTGCCGTGATGTAACGATTACTGTTGGGAAAGGGGAAGCCTTTGGCTTCCTCGGCCCTAATGGTGCGGGGAAAAGTACCTTTGTCAAAATTTTGGTAGGTCTCATTCGTCCATCGAATGGTAGTGCTACTCTATTTGGTCATAAGATCGGTTCACTTGAAGCCAAGTCCCAAATCGGATATTTACCGGAATTATATCGCTATCAAGAATGGCTTACGGGGGAAGAAGTAGTAAGACTGCATGCCAAGCTGTGCCGTGTAGATCGATCTGTAGCCGACAAAAGAATTCCAGAGCTTCTAGCGGAAGTTGGAATTGGAAACCGTGGACGGGATCGTGT
Organism: Paenibacillus sp. FSL R10-2778; assembly: GCF_038593035.1. Classification (NCBI taxonomy): domain Bacteria; kingdom Bacillati; phylum Bacillota; class Bacilli; order Caryophanales; family Paenibacillaceae; genus Paenibacillus; species Paenibacillus sp. FSL R10-2778. The sequence continues at coordinate 3,063,616 of NZ_CP151956.1, forward strand.
GAAACATTATTCCAAAGGGATGCAGCAGAGATTAGGGCTTGCTTGCGCTCTTGTAAACAATCCGGCCATCGTTTTTCTGGATGAGCCCTCATCGGCGCTAGACCCGATTGGACGTCAGGAAGTTCGGAATATTTTGCAGAGGTTAAAAGAGAAGGGAGTTACAATATTTCTTAACTCTCATCTACTGGAGGATGTTGAACTCATCTGCGACCGTATGGCACTGCTGAATAACGGAGTTATACTGCGGCATGGGAAAGTATCTGAGATCTTAAATAAGCGAACAAGCTGGCATTTTAAAGTGGGCGGTTTTACGCCTATTTTGTTGTCTTGGTTACAGGATAGTACTGAACTTCAGATCAAAGTTTCAGCGGATATCGGAGCTCAATCTGAAAAAGGAGCTTCATTCCCAGCTACATTGGAGAGTAGCACAGTTTGGCTGGAAGCGGAATTGGAGAATGAGGAGCAAGTAGGCTGGCTGAACACGTTAATTATTGAACAGGGCATGACCTTATATGAAGTCTCACGGAAGCGAGAACGTCTGGAAGACTGGTTTATGAGTGCTGTATCCGGCCTAAGTCACAGAGGTGAACACGAATGAGAATAATCATAGGAATGACCTGGAAGGAATTGCTGCGTAAACGAGTAATGGTATTAACATTGCTTATGACCATTGTCTTTCTTATAGGGTTTTGGTTTGTGGCAAATACGATCGGACAAAGCGGAATACCGAACAGAACAGATATTAGCAGTGGCGAGCATCTCTTAGCTAATTTTACAAATGGTGCTTTTATATTATCACTTGGCTTCTTTTTTGGCGCTTTTGTACTCGCCTTTTTGGCGATCTTCAGTTCCTTCTCAGCTATTGCAGGTGAAGCGGAACAAGGGGTTATGCAGGCTTTACTGCCAAGACCGCTGCCGCGGTGGAAATGGTATACAGGTCGCTGGCTTGGATATGTGACGCTTGGGATCGGTTATGCCCTGATTTTATTTATTTCTATTTTATGGATTACTGAGATCCATGCCACCGTTCCTAGAGATGCCGTAGTCCTATTGAAATCATTTTTGTTATTCTCCTCTGTAGTACCTTTGCTAATTACGATTTCTATGCTGGGTTCTGGATTCTTCTCAGCAGTGGGGAATGGTGTCTTTATGACAATGTTATATGGAGCTGGCTGGTTAGGTGGGATGATTGATAAGATCGGAGGATCGCTGAGATTAGAACCCGATGTCCTTGACACATTAAATAATCTGTCAGGAATGATGGCACTGCTTATGCCAGTGGATGGTTTACAGCGGAAAATGACCGCCGTCCTGTTCAGCGCTAATGAAATGAGTGGAATGATGGGGTTGTTCGGCAGCATGAATGGATTGCTGGATTTTAATACGGTTCCGTCAAATATGTTTATTTTTTATGCGATTGGATATACCCTGTTAGCTTTTGTTATAGGTCTACTTCGCTTCGAGCGAAAAGACTTATAAAGGGGATGTTAATCCAAAAAGAGCCCTCTTGTCTCATGATCGGGACAATTAGGGCTCTTTGTGTTGTGTAGCGGGAATCATTTCTTAATACCAAGCTCAATCCATTCGGTAGACCAGTTTCCAATTTCACCAAGTATAGGAGCAAGCGCTGTGCCTTTTGGAGTCAGAGAGTACTCAATACGTACTGGCATTTCAGGATATACAGTTCGCTCTATAATGCCTTCGGTTTCCATTTCCTTCAATCGGTCAGATAACACCTTGCCACTGAGATTGGACAGACAGCTCTCAATTTCACCAAAACGGCGTGGCCCTGGCATAAGCACGAAAACAATAAGCGCGACCCAACGTTTACTTAGCAAGTCTACCGCTTTTTCAAAGCGAGGACACATGTTGAAATCATTCATAATATCACCTCGACATTCATTATATCATAAACTTACATAAAGTAATTATAAATATTTAAAGATATATTATAACTTGACGAAGTTATATTACAATGATAAACTTACTTACAAATAGTTACTTATAATTTAACTAATATTTTATCCTTATGCTTAGCTCTATCTAAGCATTGATGAACAATGAGGAAGGTGTAATTATGATTAAACCAGAAATCACTTCTATTTTACAGAATAAAATCACGCGAATTCCTTTAGCAAATTCCACAAATATATTGGTTGGACCCATTACATTACCGGTGAATTTAGACGGCGAGACCGTTGTTTTTAAATGGTACAACTGGCTGAATACAACGGATGCAGAGCTTCTTCAAGAGGATAGCAGTAAAGCAACGGCAGCTTTAATTTCACGTTTGCCATCCATGAACTTAGCAGAAGGACAACAATCCAGTGTGTTGGTATATGGCGATTTCGAAGAATCTGAGGATGCATTGATCCGGATGCATAGCATCTGCCATACTGGCGATATTTTTGGCAGTAAACGTTGCGATTGCGGCTTCCAGCTGCATCAATCCATGAAAATGATTGTTGAGCATGGCTCTGGGGCATTATTTTATCTCGCGAATCATGAAGGAAGAGGCATTGGCCTGTTCAGCAAATCTTTAGCGTATCTTTTACAGGAAGAAGGATACGATACAGTTGAGGCTAATTTAGAGTTGGGATTTGCTGATGATTCAAGAAACTACGAAGAGGCAATCAGTGTTCTGCAAACTTTACGTCACAAACCAGTGACGCTGATTACGAATAATCCGAAGAAATTGGATGCGCTCAAGGCTGCAGGGATGAATGCCGTGAAAAGAGTAGCGTTATGGGGAGATGTATCTTCTTTTAACGAGAAATATTTGCGGACTAAAGTCGCTCGCTCAGGGCATTTAGAAGCTGTGAAGGACACCCATTCGCTAAATGAAAGACTGGCTAAGTAAAGATTGAAGTAGTGCTTTTGCGCTTCTTCTATTATAATGGGGTACTGGGAACCAACTCTAAGCTTAGTGAGGTACAATATGACTGCTATTCAAGTACAAGACTTACGCAAAACATTCAAAGTACAAAAAAACCGCGAGGGTCTCAAAGGGGCCTTCGCTGATTTGTTTAAAAGGGAATATACGGAAGTGACTGCGGTGAAGGACATTTCCTTTTCCATTCCTGAAGGTGAGATCTGTGGATATATCGGCGAGAACGGTGCTGGGAAATCGACCACGATCAAAATGCTCACAGGTATTCTCGTGCCGACTTCCGGAAACCTGACAGTAGGTGGGTATGTTCCGTATTTGGAGCGCGAGAAATTCGTGAAAAATATCGGTGTGGTATTCGGGCAACGAAGTCAGCTATGGTGGGACATTGGCGTGATTGAGTCGTTCCAGCTCCTGCGCAAGGTTTACCGGGTGTCTGAACAAGATTTCAAGAAACGGCTGGATGAATTGGTCGAACGACTGCAACTGCAAGAACTGCTGAATCGTCCGGTTCGTAAGCTTAGTCTAGGTCAGCGGATGCGTTGTGAATTAGTGGCAGCATTGCTTCATAATCCATCGATTGTATTTCTGGATGAACCGACCATTGGCTTAGATATTGTGGTGAAGTCAGAGATCCGTGAATTCCTGAAAGATATGAACCGCGAGCATGGGACAACCATACTGCTGACTACACATGACCTGCAAGATATTGAGGCGCTTTGCTCCCGAGTGATAATGCTTGATGATGGCCGTATCATTTATGACGGAGGACTGGAAGACCTGAAGCAGCGTTGGGGAACTGGACGTGAGGTTCAATTTCAATTTGGAAATGCAACGAAACGTCAGCAACTTGAGTTATGGACTGAGGGATTGCCTGTTACTTGGTCTGCGGAGAACGATTTAGGGGCGTCTGTCTGGATACCGCTAGAGCTAAATGTATCGGATGTATTAGGCAGAGTAGTGGGAAAAGCAGACATTACTGATATCAAAATCATAGAGACCAATACGGACGATATTGTTCGCAGTATTTATCAATCCGGGTCTGCAGACAAGCCTGATGAAATGGCTGCCGCTCTGAAGGATGAAAGAGAGGCTTTACATGTCTGATAAGCTTAATCCTGCAACAGCTATGTCTTCCTCCTCAGGAAGTTCATCTTCTGGCGGTCCTCAGGAGAATAGCCGTAAATTACTATTCGGGGCTTACTTAGATTTTATACGCATCCGTTTTCTTACCATGCTTGCTTATCGGATTAACTACTACTCAGGTATTCTTATCTATTCACTGAATATTGGGGTTAACTATTTCACTTGGATGGCCATCTATGGCAATGGGGATTCATTGGGTGGCTTTACTGCAACGCAAATGACGTCATATGTAGCTGTATCGTGGATGGCTAGAGCCTTTTATTTTAATAACCTAGACCGCGAAATCTCTACGGATATCCGTGATGGAAGTATCGCTATCCAGTTTATAAGGCCCTATAACTATGTCTTAGTCAAAATGATGCAAGGTCTTGGAGAGGGAATGTTCCGCTTCCTCTTATTTATGATTCCCGGCATGGCCATAGCGATGTTGCTGTTCCCGGTTCAATTGCCAACAGCGCCATCTGCTTGGGCAGGGTTCCTGGTGATGCTCTTTTTCAGCTTTTTAATTAATTCACAGATCAATATCATTACAGGGCTCTCGGCATTTTTTGTAGAAAATAATGAAGGCATGATGCGAATGAAGCGGGTGATTGTAGACTTATTCTCCGGCTTAATCGTACCGATCAGTCTGTTTCCTAACTGGTTATCTTCCGTACTTGAGGTGCTGCCGTTTCAGGCGATTACCTACTTGCCAGGTTCAGTGTTTACGGGACGGGTGCAAGGGGTTGGAATATGGAATGTATTAGGGATACAAATTATTTGGTTCCTGGTATTGCTGATTCCAATTGTCTGGTTATATCATGCGGCGCGGCAGCGTCTCTTCGTGCAGGGAGGTTGAGGAAACATGTATTACCTGGGATTATTAATTGAATATATCAAAAACTATATGAAGAGCCGGCTCACCTATCGCGCTGACTTTTGGGTAGAGGTCATTTCAGACTTACTTTTTCAAGCTACCAACTTTATCTTTATTCTCGTAATTTTTATGCACACAGATAGCCTGGGCGGCTGGAATCAGAATGAAGTAGTGTTCGTTTATGGATTCTTTATGGTGCCATTTGGGGTGTTTAGTTGTTTTGTGAATCTATGGGGATTTAGTGAACGTTACATCGTTAAAGGTGAGATGGACCGTATTTTGACACGCCCAGCTCATAATTTGTTCCAGATCTTTTTGGAAAATGTTGATCCACCAGCACTTATGGGCTCATTCATAGGTATTATTATTATGGCCATCAGTGGCAGCAATTTGGGTCTTCCCTTTGAATGGTGGACGATACCGGCTCTGATCATTCTAACGTTAAGTGCGGTCGCCATCTATACGGGGATTTACACAACGTTGACTTCATTGTCTTTCTATTCGGATGCTCCTACCGGCATTCTTCCGTTAATGTACAACATTCAGACTTATGGCCGTTACCCGGTAACGATTTACAATCGTGCTATACAGGTATTGCTTACTTGGATCATTCCATTTGCATTCGTCGGAGTGTATCCAGCCGCGCTTTTTCTACAGCGGGAGGAGATGACCAGCCTTGCTCTGATGACACCTGTAGTAGGCGCTATATTCCTGGGGATTGGTTTGTTAGCCTGGAGTTATGGCGTACGAAGATATAAAGGTGCGGGGTCTTAAGTTAAGCTAGTGTTTTGTTAAGTTGGAAAGGCCACCTTCGGGTAGTCTTTTTTTTCACCCGGAATTCATGAATATGCTAAAATCATTTATATCTACAATGGGGAGGAATCATAGATGAATGTGTTAGATATTTTACCAGCACCCGAAAACTTAAAAAAACTTATGAAAATACTTGCTTCTCTAAATATTGTCCTATGTCCAGAGGACTGGCTTCGCTATCATAGTTTTGATTCTAAATTTGATAAGAATGTTTCTCTAGCATCGATCGATAACGGCTCAGGCGATAATTTGTTTATTATTTTTACACCTCATGGAACGATAATTAAAGGTTTTGATCATGAGTCCGAAGTAAGTCCATATGCGCGTGACGAACATGAAGTTTGGCCAGGAATCTATGAAGAGGTCCCAACCTCGCTATTGTCTATACTGGAAGATGAGGCGATAGCTAAGGATGATGTTACTTTTTGTTTTTGGCGTGAAAATAATGATTTGACGTGGCAGAAGGGGAAGGTAGAGATTCCAGCGGAGGTAGAAGATGGTTCGGACTTTTTGCTAGGGACTATTTTCCGCACAGCTGAGGATTTTGTGGAATTTGCCGAAGGTTATTTTGAACTCACACTCCCTTTAGAGGTTGTTGCACAAGTTTATGAGGGGGCAGCCATTACAAAAGAGATGATCAAAGCGTTAAATCCTGATGGTGATGTAGAGACAATCCTTCAGGAGTTAGCAGAGCTAGACTCTTAGGGACTTATTGATTTTGAAAACAAAGGGGGATGCGAAATGGAACTTTACGTGGAAAAGCTGAATGCTGATGCTGCTAGGGATATTTTAAGCTGGCAATATGATCCACCCTATGATTTTTACAATAATGAACTAACTCCTGAAGCTATAAGTGAAATGCTAGAGGAAGCATTTTTTTCTGTACTTGATACAGATAAACAATTGATCGGATTCTTCTGTGTAGGAAGTCCGGCACAGGTTCCAAATGATATATATACATATTCTCAGGATTTTATAGATGTGGGTTTAGGAATGAAGCCTGAGTTAACCGGACAGGGGAATGGGACACTATTTTTCACAACAGTCCTTAACTATATTAATGAGAGATGCGAGGAAAAACCAAAGCGGCTGACAGTGGCGAAGTTCAACGATAGAGCGATACGCTTGTATGAAAAACTAGGATTTAGCAGGGAAGCTGAAATCGTTAAAGGAACTACAGAATTTATAATTATGATTTATAATGAAAATGATAATCTTACTCCCATGTATGAGCGGGCAAAACCCGGCGAAATAATTACTTTTGGTTCTTATCCGCAAATGGCGGACGGAGCAGACCAAATGCCGATAAAGTGGCGGGTGCTGCAAAATTCAGGTAGAGAACTGTTCATTTTGAGCGAGTATATTTTGGACTGCAGGCGGTTTCACGATGAATATGTTGATGTTACATGGCATGACTCCGATTTGCGAAAGTGGTTGAACGATGAGTTTTATAATGCCGCTTTTAATGACTCCGAGCACAGGCTCATCAAGACTACACAATGCACAGATAACGGAGAGGGAAGTATAAACACGGAAGAAAAGATTTTTCTGCTTAGTGTTTCGGAGGCGAATGAATTCACCTTTAAACTTGGAGAAGATACTTTACGTGCGAAGCGTAGGGCGATAGGAACGGGATTTTCTAAAGAGAAAAAGAACGATGGATGTAAATTGTATGTGTATGATAAAAAAGTCAAAGCTGATTATATCCTTGAGAAAAATGAAGAGTTTGGCTGCTCATGGTGGTGGCTGAGAACTCAACCTGCGATTTCTTCACGTGCGTATTTTGTAGGTACTCGTAGCAGTATTCGCAGTTACGGACATGTCAACTTAGCTTGTTACGGTGTGCGCCCCGCTTTAATCCTTAATCTTCAATGAGATAATTTCCAGAGCCTTGCCCATCTGCTCTTCGCGGGAAGTGAACCCTGCCACAGAAACAAAACAGCCTGAACCCCTAGGAATACAGGACTCAGGCTGTTTATTATTGTATCTATTTCATGGAATTAGATTTGTCTTTAGCATTGAGTGTAGCAATCAGTTTCTCGCCTTCGACATCCAGGTTTGGCAGAATACGGTCGAGCCATTTTGGAAGTGCCCAAGCTTTGTTGCCGAAAATAGACATTACAGCAGGAACTAATCCCATTCGAATAATGAAAGCATCGATTAAGATCCCTACGGCCAGTGTAAAGCCGATTTGTTTAATCATGACATCATCCGTAAAAATAAACCCTGCAAAAACGGAGATCATAATTATAGCAGCGCCTACTACGACACGACTCACCTGGTTGTATCCATGAACAACGGACTCTGATCCCTCATGACCATGAACGTACGATTCACGCATGGAACTGACAAGGAAAACCTGATAGTCCATCGCAAGCCCATATAGGATACCCGTAACGATGATTGGCATAAAGCTTAGCAATGGGCCACCGGTGTCGAAACCAAAGAGAGAATGGAGCCAGCCCCATTGGAACACGGCTGTGGTGATCCCGAAGGTAGCGAGTATGCTAAGCAGAAAGCCGATCGTAGCTTTGATAGGAACGATAATCGAACGAAATACCAACAGAAGAATAATGAGCGATAGGAGAATGATGATTCCTACATAAATGGGAAATACATCTGCCAGTTTGGCCGACATATCGATGTTAACAGCGGTAAAGCCGGTAACCCCGAGTTTAACATCATTACTTTGAGCGATACTAGATTCAGTGGCACGTAAATCATTCACCAGATTTTTGGTTGTTATATCGCTAGGACCCGTTTCTGGAATCAGACTGAAGATAGCTAAATCCTTAGTCATACCCAGAGGAGTGACCAACGCGACATTCTTTTGAGCTTGGAGCTCTTTTACAAGATTTCCTAGGAGCTCCGGAGTGACTGGATTGGAAGAATTCTTTGGTTCTGCAACCAAAATAAGCGGTCCGTTAAATCCCTCTCCAAAACCCTCGGATATAGCATCATAACTTTGTCTTGCTACCGTATCCAAATTCGCTGAGGCAGCTCCGGGAATGCCCATTTCCATTTTGGCTATAGGGGTTGCTGCTACGCCAAGTACCACGACGATGGCAACAATAGTGACCCAACGATACTTGATGACGAATTTAACCCATCTATCAGCTATACCGCGGTTACCCGTTGTATGATGATCCTTGTTTTTCTTGCGAGCTTTAGGCGAACAGATGCGTTCACCCACCAATCCGAGCAATGCCGGCAATAAGGTTAAGGCAACAAATACGTTGATAAGGACGGTAGCAGCTGCTACTAACGCCATCGTAGATAAGAAAGTAAGCCCGATTACAAGCATACCGCAGAGAGCAATAATAACCGTCAAACCGGCGAAAAATACGGCGCTGCCGGATGTGCCAATTGCTCTAGCCGCAGCTTCTTGTGCGCTTAATCCTTGATCAATAATCATCCGGCGTTGGCGATTTACAATGAAAAGAGCATAATCGATTCCGACGGCTAATCCAATCATAAGCGCCAAGACGGAAGTGACACTAGGCATTTCAATGAATTTGGAAATAGAAAATGCTCCACCTACACCGATGCCGACTCCAAGCAGTGCAGTTATAAGGGGCAGACCTGCTGCAACGACAGAGCCAAGCGTCACCAGCAAAACAATTGCAGCAATGACAAGTCCGACAATCTCAGCTGATCCTACACCGATAGATACTGATTTGAGTGTCTCGCCCGGCAGTACAGTGATGTTGGTATCTTTCTCGACATTCATGACGGTATCAATTACAGAATCAAAAATATCTTGAGAGATAGCAGATTGCTCAATAGTAAACTGGAATTGGAACAATGCAATGCTACCGTCTGCGGAAAGAATAACTCCAGGTACTGGAACGCCATCTGCCATCAGAGGACCATAGGAAAGGGGTGCTGTGGCTGCTGCAGACTGATCCATACTGGCAGCCTGAGTTGCTTCAGTAGTTGAACTACTTGCTTCCGCTGCATAATCCGCAGGATTAATCACTTCGTTTATACCGTAAACCTCATTAACACCTTTAGTGATCGCTGCCAAACGTTCTGGCGTATCCAATCGCTCATTTTCAGGTGCTTTGAACACGACACTCCCTTGTCCACCAGATGCAGCCGGAAGTTCTGTTGCTAATTGATCCAAAATCTTTTGCGATTCTGTGCCTTCAATCTTCATTTCTGAACTGATATGAATACCATTCATGCTGATCATAGAGATGACAATTCCTAAAATTAAAATCCAACCTAAAATGAAGTACCCAGGTTTGCGATAAGCGGTTTTTCCCACTCTGTATAATAATGTTGACATGTATCTATTTTACACTCCCTCGATGATGAAAACTGATTGTTAGCCTATTAGAATCCGTTGCGTAAATATCCGTAAATAGTTTCCAAAAATTGATCGAACGTAAGCGTTTCAGGACTTGGATCGTCGCTCGTCGTTTGTCCCGGAAGCAGCACATTAAGTTTTCCGTCAATTAAGGGAAGTACAGTTCCGTAAACCGAATTTATAAGCAGATAAGTATAGACCTCGTCATACTTACCATTTGACAAGTGCAACAATGTTTTTTGTGCTCCAGTTTGCGTAAGATGTATTGCTCTTAGATAATGGGGCTCGAGAGCTGGGAATTTTCGGGAAAGTAAAGAAAGCTCACGCAACCTCCCTATAAGCTCAGATGTAAGTTGCATCTTAATTAGTTGATATAAGGTATCCAGCAGGGAGGCATTTTCAGGGATTTTGGTGAGCAATTCTTCATACTCATTTGTGTTCCGTACGGTAACTGCTCCCATCGCAACTGCCTCTTCCTTGCATGTGAAATAGTTTGCGAAAGTTCTTCTGGAGTAGCCGGCTTTTTGCACGATATCTTCAACAACAAAACCGTCCAACCCATGTTCAAGTGCAAGTTCGAATGCCGCTTCTGCTAGCGCTTTTTCAGTGGCTTCTTTTTTGAAATCTCTCAACGTTTGTTTAATCATAATTTATGTATACACCTCCCATATAGCTGTAATTGTGGTGAAGAACCTATGAAGTATTCAATTTTTCCAAGGTTACCTCTGTGAGGATTAGTATTGCAGATTATATTCTATCGCAAACTTGCCCAAAGTGCAAAGTTGCTCATTGTGCAAATTTAGCTTCGGGATCTGCTAGAAGAAAATTCCCAGCAGTTTCACAGCTATATGACTACGGCTGAAAATTGAATTGTGGTATAAATAAGAATGGAGGGGATCAAATGCTACAAGAAACATGTGATTATATAAATGACAATTTTCCTGAATATTGGAGCGATATCAACATCCGTTTTGAGTTAGGAAATCCTTATCGAAACGGATCAAAAAAGAGAATTGATCAAGTAAATAAAAGGGTAAATATAATATTCGAAGAATTGTTTAAACCGAATGATGTTATATATGTTTTAATCAAAGATTGGGGAGCAAATGCAGATCCCATGTTTGGAAATACAACCCCTGACTATCTATATGAAATACTTCAAGATAGAGCTATAGAAAGGGAGACCTTCTTTGAGATCGACGAAGAAAAAGATGACAACGGTAACAGCATTCAAGTTAAAAATGAGTATCAACTTATAGTTTTGTCGGGGATAGTTTCTTCGATTCCATATAAGAAAATTTTTGAAGGGATTTCTCATTATGAGCAGGGAAGAGAACCTTCCATTGGGCAAAAAGTTTACTTTCTAAGTCGAGAAAAGAACATTCTATTTCACATGTATGATGATAGAGGATGTATCGCTTACGCTCTTTCAGTACCAAATCTAAAGATACTATATACAAAATATAACGACTGGATTGTTGATTACTGGAGAGAGTATATGGATGGTATATTCAAGAACTAGTTCTTATTTAACATACATGCAGTATTGCTAGATGAGCATTGAAAACAGGAAATAAAAATAGAATAATTTCTCTTTATCAACAGATGAAAAGAGTACATAATTACAGACGACCTCATTAACTCTAGAAATATTTTGTGAGTATTATAAATGATCTTTTCAAAGAGGGGAGTTCGTTTGTTGTATGTATGGAATTCTGGCTGTTTCCGGCCTGTCTTTTCTTCTGGTGGCGGTGTTTACACCTCTATTGATCTGGACGCTGCATAGACTGAGGTTGACGCAGCCGATTCGTGCCGAGCTTCCAGCAGATCATCAGGCCAAACGGGGTACACCACTAATGGCAGGGTTGATCCTGCTTATCGGGATAGCGATTTCGCTGCAGTTTCAACCTGGGCCTCTAATGTTACTCTTATGCGTTGTGTTTTTGTTGTTTAGTTCAGTCGGATTTTTGGATGATTTCAAAAAGGCTTTTTGGCAAAACCCATCCGGCATCAGCGGCCGCTCAAAACTAGTGCTTCAATTTCTTTTTACTGGAATTATATTATATGTGTTGTTCCATTCGTTCGGCCTGACGAGTAATATCGAGTTATTTAAAGGCCAAAATCTGCAGTTGCCTTTATACCTTTATGTGACTATCATTTTGCTGTTTGTGGTCGGCTCCGCGAATGCCATCAATTTTACAGATGGTCTCGATGGGCTACTGATCAATGTTGCCATACCGTCGTATTTTTTCTTTTTTATGATTTCGGACAAACCTGAAGTGCAGACATTTTCACTTGTTATGATCGGTTGTCTGCTAGGGCTTTTGCTTTACAATATTTATCCTGCAAGAGCGTTTATGGGCGATACTGGATCACTCGCGATCGGTGGCTCCCTTTCCGTTCTGGCTGTCATTGAAAAGGTTGAGCTTTTGATTCCGATTTTGTTTTTCGTTTATTTTGCGGAGCAGTTGTCGGTCATTTTACAAGTTTGGTACTACAAACGGACGAAGCTGCGGCTATTCCGGATGGCTCCGATCCATTACCACTTCAGCTTAAAATACGGATGGAGTGAAAACAAAATCGTGATGATTTTCGGTTTCATTTCTTGGGTATCTGTACTGCTGTGCTGGTTGATATGGAAATATTTAATTCACTAAACGAACAATTCGATACGAAATATGAATCTACATAATGTTATTGCAACAACGAGACATCGGCATCTTTTGTATTTACAAATCTATAAAAATAGATATAATGAAACACATGGAACCTTTATTGATATTCAAAGCGTTGTCTAACGAGACTCGTAGTCAAATTATGATGTGGCTAAAAACTCCCGAGGAATTTTTTGATGAAAAGCCTTATTTACAACAAGGCCTAAATTTTCAAATTGGGATTTGCGTGGGAGATATTCAAGCTAAAGCGGGGCTTGCACAGTCGGTTATTTCGAGCTATCTATTGACTATGCAAAAAGCTGGTTTGCTGGAATCTGAGCGAATTGGGAAGTGGACGTATTATCGTCGAAACGAAAAGACAATTCAAGAGTTTTCCGAGTATATTAAAGAGAAACTATAGGAGAAAGGAGGAAGGGATTTTTTTTGGTAATACATATCTACAAATCTAAATATGTAAATATAAATGGAGGATTATTTTAAAATGAAAAAGGTTAACCCTTTTCTTATTATTATTTTGGCTTTAGGCGTATTTGGCATTATTACAACGGAAATGGGGATTATAGGTGTTCTGCCACAGGTAACTCAAAAATTTAATATATCAACTTCTCAGTCTGGATGGCTTGTAAGTATATTTGCTTTAGTTGTTGCTATTTCAGGTCCATTTCTGACCTTATTGGCTTCTGGAATTAATCGTAAAGTAATTCTATTAACTGCTGTACTTATTTTTGCAATTTCAAATATTGTTTATGCGTATACGACCATGTTTGAAGTAATGCTGATTTTCCGTATTATCCCTGCTATTTTTCATCCCGTGTTTTTTTCAGTTGCACTTGTTACCGCTGCCCAACTTGTTCCTCCGGAAAAGAGCACCAAAGCAGTTACAAAGGTTTTCGCCGGAATAACGGTCGGGTTTGCTTTTGGTGTGCCTTTGACTTCTTATCTCGCGGACAAAATTTCGTTAGAAGTCGCTTTTCTGTTTGGAGCTGTCGTAAGTATAATTGCCTTTTTAGGAATACTAGCTTGGCTTCCTTCCATGCCAGTTAAAGAAAAAATGTCATATGGTAAACAACTTGGTATTTTACGCAAACCCCTATTGTGGTTAAATATTGTGGCAGTTATTTTTATCTTTGCAGCTATGTTTTCTGTGTACAGTTACTTTGCTGAATATCTTGGGCAGGTAACACATATGAACGGGTCAGGGATTAGTATCATGTTGATGACCTTTGGGATAATCATGATTTTTGGGAATTTTTTATTTGGAAGCCTTTTGCATAAAGGCATTACAAAGACCGTTATCATGTTTCCATTGTTATATGCGGTAACTTACTTATTCGTATATTATCTAGGTTCTTATTTCCTTCCGATGGTTGTTATCATAATCATTTGGGGGGCAGTGCATTCCGGCGGACTGATTGTCAGTCAAGCATGGTTAACGACCGAAGCGAAAGAAGCTCCCGAATTCGGTAACAGCTTGTTTATCTCATTTTCCAACCTTGGAATAACAATAGGGACTGCTATCGGTGGTTGGTTTATTTCTCATGCAGGAATACATCGACTCATCTGGATCGGAATTATGTTTTCCCTGCTTGCTTTCTTATCGATCATAATCAAAATAAAGATTTCCAAATTAAACGTGGTGGAAGTAGAGTAAAGGCGAAACAGCGATAGCCAAGTATCTTTTTTCTGTTACATGGCTGTCGCTGTTTTCTATGATTAGTAGTACAGTCTTGTGTTTTTAAGTTTTTTAATTTATTTTTAATAGACCCCATGAAATTACATACGTGTATAAGAAAGAGGTTAACAATGAATAAGATTTATCTAGTAAAAAGCTTTTTAGCTATCACACTCTTACTTGGAACAACAACTGCCTGCAACTTAGCCGAGCAGATTACTTTAGAGCCAGTTCCAACGATTACGGCTGATTCCAGTTCTGGATTAGATTCTGCGCCAGACAATACAACAGAGGACAACAAACGTTTAATAGATGCAAAGGTAACACGAGTAGTCGATGGTGACACCATGAAGCTGACTATAGGCGGCAAAAAGGAAACCATTCGTTTATTGCTGGTCGATACTCCAGAGTCAGTGAATCCGAACATTCCCGAACCACAGCCCTTTTCGCTAGAAGCTTCTGATTTCGCCAAAAAGATGCTTACGGATAAAGTTGTACAAATTGAACTTGATGTATCGGAGCGCGACAAATATGGCCGCCTACTTTGTTACCTCTATATAGATGGGAAAATGTTCAATGAGATTCTGCTAGAGCAGGGTTATGCACGTGTAGCCTATGTATTTGCACCTAATACAAAATACGTAGATCAATTTAGAGCGATTCAGGATAAGGCGCGAGAGCGGGGAATAGGTATTTGGAGCATTGAAAATTACGCGCAAGACAATGGTTTTCATGTGCAGAAAAAGAAATAAATTTTAATTAGCTTAGGATATTTGAGCCTATTAGAAGAAAGGATGTAGTTTTTTGAGCGATTATATTATGGAGTTAAGAAAGCTGGTAGGTACCAGACCGCTTATAATGGCAGGAGCCTGTGTTTTATTGTGCAGCAATCATCAATTATTATTACAACGTAGAACGGACAACGGATGCTGGGGTTTGCCAGGTGGCTCGATGGAGCTTGGGGAGACTTTAGAAGAGGTCGCTAAGAGGGAGCTTTTTGAGGAAACGGGCTTAACAGCCAAAGGTCTTGAATTGTTCGACATGTTCTCTGGAAAAGATCTTTATTATAAATACCCGCACGGGGATGAAGTATATAATGTTGTGGCTGCGTATCTATGCACAGACTTTGATGGGGCGCTAAAGGTAGATGGAATTGAAGTGCAAGAATTGCGTTTTTTTAATTATGCAGAATTGCCAAGCGAGCTGTCTCCTCCAGATGTTCCCGTCATTAAGAGGTTTTTGGATCGTTTTGTTTGAAACTGAATTATCTAACGAAACCACATCTCACTCAAAGCGTCACCTTTCCTTGGGTACATTAATAAGATGAACAATGAAACATGACATCAGCCCGGAAAGGTGTGCGATTATGGACGGAACAATCCTGAATTTCTTTGCTGGCGGCAACACAGCTCACGGCTTCTCTAACCTCTATGAGTCGTCATTGCAAGGTTTAACACGTTTGTTTGTTTTAAAAGGAGGCCCCGGTACGGGGAAAACTAGAATCATTCGAGAAATCGGAGATCTTCTGGCTCAACAAGGTTATGAGATCTGGTTAATTCACACAGCGTCAGATAATGATTCACTCGACGGAGTGGTTATTCCTGAATTAAAAGTAGGAATTATAGATGGTACGGCTCCACGGGTCATTAAGCCAGAATTGCCTGAAGAGGCCATCATACATGTGAATTTGGAGCAGGCCGTCGATACGCTCCAGTTAAGCCAGCGTTGTGTTGAGATCGACAGCTTAGTTGATCAGTACACGGAAGAGCATGAACTCGCTTATTCAGGCTTTGCTGAAGCACTCCGCATTCATGACGAATGGGAAGCGATTTATATTGCGACAATGAATTTCCAAGCCGCTGATGAGCTGACTCAGGAGTATATTCAACTTCTGTATGGTGATCAGAACTTCGAAAAAGTAAGCCGGGTGGATCACCGTTTTTTAGGTGCAGCTACGCCTAAGGGTGCAGTGGATTTTGTACCTAATTTAACCGCAGGGCTAAAAAGATATCTTGTAAAAGGTCGCGCGGGTTCTGGTAAATCTACACTTTTAAAAAAATTGGCGGCTGAAGGAATAAAACGTGGTGTCAATGTTGAGATTTACCACTGTGGTTTCGATCCGAAAAGCCTTGATATGATTATCGTACGAGAGCTTGGGTTTGCTATTTTTGACAGCACAGCTCCGCATGAGTATTTCCCTGATCGTGCTACCGACGAGATTGTTGATATGTATTCACGGTGCATTCAGCCAGGTACGGATGAAGCTTTTGCCGAAGCCATCGCAAGTATTAAAGAGAGATATTCCAGCACCATGAAACAATCCATTCAACATCTGACAGATGCCAAAGTATTTTTGGATGAGTTAAAGACAATCTATGCCGCCGCTACAGATTTTGACCATGTAGATCAGATTAAATCCCAAATTCAACAAGAAATCAGCGGGATTGTGGAAAGTCCTCAGGAGGTTTAACCTTCATTAAAGATCGCTCTCTTAGCGGGCGGTCTTTTTTCTATGTCAAGAAATTGGTATGGTACATACGCACCCATGCGGTTATTTCCACCAGAATTGTATCCAAGTATGCTCTCTCTAGGGACAACGATAAGGGAGAGAGAAACTTATGAGTGATCAGAAAGTGATGTTTAGAACGGGTCTTAAGGATTCTGTAGCTATTGTTGCAGGATTTATTCCTGCTTGTTTTACGTTTGGATTGGTCGGTAAGGGATTAGGCCTGGGGAGTCTGGAAGTGTTCTTATTGTCAGCGCTCGTATTTGCGGGAGCCAGCCAATTTATTGGCGTGAAAATGCTTGCTGCTGGTGCCGCCGCTCCAATGATCCTGCTGCTTACATTGATCATTAATTTAAGATATTTGTTTATCAGCCTATCTTTTGGGGGTCAGCTTGACCGTACAATCAATCCGCTGGCCAAAGTCTGGATTGGGTTCAGTTTAACAGAAGAAGTGTACGCTGTTAGTATGATCCCCCGCAATCATTCAAAAGAAAATATAACTCTTCCATATTTGCTGGGTCTACAAATTCCTCCGTATATAGCAAATTTGCTGGCAACAGCTGCGGGAATATCGCTGGCATCCTACATTCCGGCTGTATACTTACCTGCTTTGAACACCTCATTATATGCCTTACTGATAGCACTAATAGTGCCACAACTAAAGGGAAGCATTCGGAATTTGGCCATATGTTTAGCAGCGGCGGGTTCTTCATGGCTTCTACATCCCGTACTTGGAAACTCCTCGATACTTGCAGCTATGTTAATGGGTATGGCAGTAGGCTCCTTATTTCGAAAGCAAGCTGAAGTAGAAAAGGAGGTATCCGTATGACTATTCTGATCATTATCGGGATGGCAATCCTTACATTTTCATTTCGTTTTGTACCTTTGCTGCTGACAAAGCATACGAATGGCTCTTCCAAAGTCCAAGCTTTGTTGGAATATTTGCCTATCGCGGTTCTTAGTGCTTTAACGGTTCCTGGGATATTTCAGGTGGACGCAGATGACAATCTTGTAGGTATCGCTTCGGGTATAGTCGCTGTTATACTGGTATTAATTAGGAAAATACCGCTGTTACTCGTGATCTTAGGCGCTGTTTCTGCAGCACTAATTGTAAAAATCCTTACTATGAACCATTAAGAAAACCCGGATTAGAAGGGTAGGAAATCTTATGAAGCATGAATTGCTGATTACTCTCGATAAACAAAGACCTATTCCATTAAGCCGTCAAATTTATGAGCAGGTTCGTAATGCTATCCATTCAGGAGCTTTAAGTGGGGGGGATTCACTGCCTCCATCAAGGACTTTGGCCAATCAACTGGAAGTATCCAGAAGTGTAATTCTTCAATCCTACGAGCTACTTCAAGCAGAGGGTTATCTGGAGATGAGAAAAGGGGCAGGAACCTATATAACGGGGCTGCCGGTGGAGGAGAAAGACCCCCAGGATTCTGAGAACCCTTACAATTTTATAACGAAGGGTCCTGATTTCCTAACACTCAATCCTACTTCTATTATAGAAAACGACTTGAACACAGTATTATGTAATTTTCGGCACGGTGTACCTGCATGGGACGCTTTTCCAATGGATAAGTGGCAAAAAGCATTAATGAATGCCTGTCGTCGTGCATCTCCTGATACTTTGGGTTACGGCCCGGTCGAGGGCTCTTTGGGACTACGCCAAGAGATTGCACGTTTATTACGGTCCACACGTTCGATGCCCGTGGTTCCGGAGCAAATTGTGATTACATCCGGGGCAACGCAGGCATTGGATATATTATCGAGAATTTTTGTTTCAAAAGGTGATCATGTTATTGTTGAAGATCCATCACATAACGTTGTGCGGGAGATTTTTTCGTTCGCTGGAGCGGTGGTTACACCCATCAGAGTTGACCTAGAGGGTATCTGTGTAGATGAGCTCCAAGCAAGCTGTGATACCATCAAAGAAGATCCTCATAAAAAACCAAAACTAGCTTATGTCACTCCTTCGCATCAGTTTCCTTTCGGGGTGACCCTGTCGATGAAACGAAGAGTGCAGTTACTGGAATGGGCCAAAGCCAATCAAGCTTTTATTATTGAAGATGATTATGACAGTGAATACAGGTACGAGGGTCCGAAGCTATCATCACTTGCTGGACTAGATGTTGAGGGTAGAGTAATTTATGTAGGCAGTTTTAGTAAAGTGTTATTTCCTTCTCTGCGCATAGGTTATGTTGTATTGCCTCCGACTTTGATTCAACCTTTTTTGGCGGTCAAATGGATAACAGATCGTATGTCTTCTGCTTTGGATCAGGAAGCGTTGGCGGAATTTATTCAGAATGGACATTATGCAAGGCATGTTACGCAGATGGGGAAACTTTATGCTGCCCGCAGGGCTTGTCTAGTAAAAAGTTTGGATGCTGAATTTGGCAGTCGTGTCCGCTATTATGGGGAAGAGGCGGGTCTTCATTTATTAATTGAGCTGGAATCCAATGCCGAAGAGCATCGTATAGCTGAATTGGCGTTACGATATGGAGTTCGGGTCTATCCTGCGTCTTCTTATTTTGTGGGCATTAAACCTCAAGGTCCTGTCTTTCTACTTGGTTATTCCAATCTCACCGAGAATCAGATTAAGATGGGTGTGAACCGCTTGATGTTAGCTGAAACGGAAGCGGCAGTTAGTACTAGAACTTAATCGAAAGCGATAGAATATCTAATTCTGGAGGTTTTTATGAAACGGTATATGTTAGGGATTGATCTTGGCGGAACCAATATTAAAGCAGGGGTTTACGATACTGATTTTATGGCTGTAAAAGAAAGATCTATACCAACAGAGGCTGCTAAGGGCCCGGCCCATGTGTTGGGACGGATTAGAGAAGCAGTACGTTTAATCACGGATGAAGCGAATATTCCATTAGATTTGGTAGAAGGAATGGGAATCGGAGTGCCAGGATTACTTGATCCAGTAACGGGAATTTCTTTTTTCTCACCGAATTTTCCGGAATGGGAGCATGTACATGTTGTAGATGAGATGAAAAAATTCTATGACTTTCCTACTTTTATTGATAATGATGTTAGGGTTAATCTTTATGGTGAATGGCAACAAGGTGCAGGAAGAGGGTATAACAATCTGGTTCTGATTACCTTGGGAACGGGATTAGGGTCGGGTATTGTGAACGACGGAAAAGTGATCTACGGTACGTCGTATAGCGCTGGTGAAATTGGGCATATGAATATGTACAGGAACGGGCGTCCCTGCAAATGTGGAAGCTCCGGTTGTTTGGGGCGATATGTGTCCGCGATTGGCATGGTGAATACTTTTAAAGAGAAGCTGAAAGAAGGAAGAACAAGTATTATTCAGACTTGGACTAAGGATCAAGATGAGCAAATTACCGCGTTAATGATATCTGAAGCTTACGAACTTGGAGACGCTCTCTCTATGGAAGTAATGCAGGAGACTGGAACTATACTTGGATTTGGATTAGCGAATGTTGTGAATATCCTCAACCCGGATCTTATTATTGTAGGTGGGGGAATGGCAGCGGCGGGAGATAAATTGCTCCAACCTGTAAGAGACACTGTGCATCATCATGCATTGAAGCTATCAAGCAGTAAGTGTAAAATTGTTCAAGCAGAGCTTGGGAGTCGAGCAGGAACTATAGGTGCGGCCTCTTATGCGTATAGTAAACTGCAAGATGCAGGAAAATTATACTTTGCTTAGTGTTATTTGATTTTTTACATCAAATGGAACCAGATCAAGCCACCCGGAATACAACTGTATAAAACCGTGGAGGTGCTCTTATGTTTGCAATCATGCAATTAATAGGTGGAGTGATTCTTTCTTTGGGATGGATCCCGCAGATTGTTCAAATCCTCAAATCAAAATCCGTAGCCGATTTAAATCTCAAATCGTATTTACTTATGCTGCTCGGGATTAGCTTAATGGAAGCTTATGCGATCAGTTTGGCGGTTACGGGGGTTGGATTAGCTTTTTTGATTACGAATACGATGTCTTTATGTGTTGTATTGCTGGTTATTATTCTAGTGATTAAATATCGAACAAGATAATGAATGAAGCTTATTAATTTAAACTGGATAGTTAACGCAGGAGGTTAATTTGCGCGAAAAAAATTATACATATGAAATCGATGCGATAACTTTTCAATTACAGGAAGCCTGTGATTTTGCTTGGTTAACTAAGCTGGGAAAAGTGTTTAAAGTGTTCGATCAGCAAGACTCCGGAAATCTTTCTTTTGGAGTGGAGCAGGATGGGAAGAAGTGTTTTGTGAAATTTGCTGGGGCGAAACCTTTGACTTATGCCGGGAATCCTCAGGATGCTGTTAACCGTTTAATTGAAGCTATTCCGTTATATAACGAACTTAGATATGATGCGCTGATCGCGCTACTGTCGCATTTTGAAGTTGAGTCGGGGTATGTAGCAGTCTTTGATTGGTTTGCAGGTGAATGTTTACATTCGCATTGGCTGTTTGCGGGAGAAGCGAAGCTGAGTCATCCGGAGTCGCCTTTTTTTCGTTATAAGCAATTATCCGTTGAAAAACGTCTGTCTTCATTAGATGTAATCTTTTCGTTTCATGAATATGTGGAGTTACAGGGTTATGTGGCTGTCGATTTTTATGATGGAAGTATTCTATATGATTTTGTAAACGATGAAACTAAAATTTGTGATATTGATTATTATAGACGTAAGCCTACTGTAAATGATCTGGGAGAGAACTTCTGGGGTTCATCCAGATTTAAGTCACCGGAAGAGTTTATCTTGGATGCGCCGATTGATGAAGTTACGAATGTATTTAATATGGGTGCCACAGCATTTGTTTTGTTAGGAGGAGCATCCGATCGATCGTTTGCAAAATGGGAAACCAGCCAAGCCCTCTACGAGGTTGCTTTGCGGGCTGTCAGTGCGGTGAGGGAGCAGCGGTATCGGAATGTAGAAGAATTTAAATTGGCTTGGGATGCGGCAAAAAATGTTTGAGGCTGGAGGGAAGGCGAGGGATATAATTGCAGGTAAACTTTTATGATTTGGATAAGGAAAAAGAAGTTGAGCTGAAGTACGTTGTTATTATGGTTAAACATGGTGAAGAATGGATTTTAGCGAGACATCAGAACCGTTCGACGTGGGAGTTTGCCGGAGGGCATATAGAGGTTGGCGAAATCCCGGAGCAGGCTGCTGCCAGAGAATTATATGAAGAAACGGGTGCGGAACAATTCTCACTTTTTCCAATAGCTATTTATAGGGTCACTAGTATCGACACTCCAGAAAATTATGGTAAGTTATATTTTGCAAATGTGGAACAGTTCGCAGAACTTCCTCCTTATGAGATGGCAGAAATCAGAGGATTTACTGAGATACCAAAAGAGCTGACGTATCCCTTGATTTACCCAGCCTTGATATCAAAAGTTCAGGATTTCATTAACCATTCATCTTCAGCTGTAGGATAAGAATGATAGCCCTGCTGTTGTCACATGATATGATTAATAAATAGAACAAGCAGGAGGGATTTCATTGAAAAGAGACATTCAGCATGTACCCTATGGCTATGAGCCGCCAGTTGAGCAACGTAAAGGGACTTTAGTGTTTTACGACTCTTTTGAACATATAACAGATCAAGAGCTTGAAGTGGCGGCAAAAACTGCAACAGACCGGCGTTTCACCAAACTGGTGTTATATCCACTTCATGAGGAAACGGTGCGACGGATGACCAAAGAGCCGGTGAGCGCTTATTATAAGCGAGAGGACCGGCTGCATGAATGGAAAAGGGAGCAAGGGCGTAGCTTTATCACGGTAGAGAGTTTGGAAGGGAAGCGAAAGAAGTATACTCCGCTTGATTCAGCGTTGCGGCATCTTTTGGAGATCTATCCTTCGCCGATTTTTCTGTATTTAACGCCTGAGGTGGCGAATCAGTTTGCGTCTTATTCTTCTTTTGAAGAGTGGATTGTAAAGATTCGGTTATTGTTGCCAGCTGCACCTTCATCACTGCATCCACGGTTACTAAAATTTCGCCATCGCTGGGATGTTGTTGGAGAAGAGAGAGATTAAGATTAACAAATTTAATTTGTGCTGCTTTGTTTACGTCTATAATTGTACATTCTCCATTGATAATGGATAAAACATCCGATACAAAAACCTAAGATTGCCACAGTGGCGGCCACCGCAACGAGCGCTGTGAAAATGTAAGCTGCGATCGTCCAGCCAACGATGAAGCTGATCAGACCCCCTGCGAGGCAGAAGACTGCTATGCTTTGATTAAACTGTTGTTGTGACCAGTCTTCGAGTACATAGTGGGAACGCTCTTTTGTCAGAAACCTGGCAGCTAGCTTAATGATGGGATTATAACCGAACAAAAGACCGAGCAATCCGGCAAACAAGGGCAGCGCTAGTATCCAGTGTTGTCCTGTTAGCCATGTTAATATTACAGAAATGACGATAAACGCCTGATTAGTTTTTACTAATGGCCGGGGAATTCCTTTGGGCACGTTTTGCATTTTATTCATACCTTTCTCATTGGAATAATTATAGTATACGCTGGGATTGTGGGAATGGGAAGTAGATAATTTCAAGCGGACGTGGGGTGTCGGGAGTTGATTTAGTGATGGAGAGAGAAGGTATGGAGATGGCTGGAAGCGGATGGGGAAGATGAGGCGGGCGGATGGAGGTAGGTGGAGCAGATGGGCGGATGAAGCAGACGGGCTAGAAGGGGGCAGATGGAGCAGATGGGGCGAGTGGGGGCAGAAGGAGCAGATGGGCTGGATGGAGGCAGGTAGTAATTTATTGAGAAAATACAGATGGACATTAATAGCATCCCACCCCAAGCACATTACGTCCTCACCTCCTCTCCACAGCACATTGGGCCTTCTCTCGTTCACACCATCTCCTGCACTTCATCTGCCTCACTTCATCTGCCTCACTTCATCTGCCTCACTTCATCTGCTTCACCCCATCTGCTTCACCTCATCTCAATCACTCCATCGGACCCCAGAGTCCTTATATGCTGGAAAAGTAACCTTTTGAGTAATTATCGGACCCCAATGCAGCTATGAGCACAAAAAGGGATAAAAAAAGTCTGGTTTCAGGGGAATAGCGACGGTGAGGTCCGATAAATTGTGAAAGGACATGATTTAGCGCAAATAGCTGCATCTGAGTCCGATAGGAATGTTAGCTTGAGAGCAAGTGTAATACATGGAAAACAAAAGTGTGGGAGTAAGTGTGAAGCAAGGGAGTAGACGGACAAATGCATGCGCGGAAATAGTGTGAGGCAAGTGTGCGACCTAATGAAGCTAATAGCTCGATGAGAAGTAAATGTGAAGTAGAAGGATGTACGAAATTAGGAGCTATTGGACCCCACAGTCCTTATATGCTGGAAAAGTAACCTTTTGAGTAATTATCGGACTCCAATGCAGCTATGAGTACAAAAAGGGATAAAAAAAGTCCGGTTTCAGGGGAATAGCGGCGCTCAGGTCCGAAAATGAGCCCAAAAGCATGTTTTAGCGCGAATAGCTGCATCTGAGTCCGATAGGGAGGATGGAGCTAACCCAACCCAACCCAACCCCCACGATCTTCCACCAAAATTACTTTGAATTTAAGTAATTTATGTGTTGACATATCTCTTTGAAATATGGTTTTATTATGTAGACCAATTGTTATAATGCAAAGGAAGTGTCAGCTTGTCGAACAAGCCGAATACGCGTGAGGCGATTTTGGACACAGCTTCGAAATTGTTTTTTTCTCAGGGATATCATGCAACAGGACTGAATCAGATTATTAAAGACAGCGATTCACCGAAGGGGTCTCTTTATTACTACTTTCCTCAC
The DNA here is from genome assembly GCF_038593035.1 of Paenibacillus sp. FSL R10-2778. Classification (NCBI taxonomy): domain Bacteria; kingdom Bacillati; phylum Bacillota; class Bacilli; order Caryophanales; family Paenibacillaceae; genus Paenibacillus; species Paenibacillus sp. FSL R10-2778. Next base: position 3,088,286 of record NZ_CP151956.1, read on the forward strand.
GGTAAAGAAGAACTGGCTTTAACATGTATTAACCGGACTAGTGAAGTTGTCGCTCAGAAGCTTAGACATCATATGGAGAACAGCAAGAGTGCGTCTGAGGCAATGGAGGATTTCATTCTAGGAATGGCTAAAGATGCTGTGGAATCCTCATACGAAGGGATTGTTCCGTTTAGTTTTTGGTTGGCGGCGGAGACATCCTGTATTAGTGAGGAGCTGCGGACTGCGTGTAAATCTGTGTTTATGGACTTGCAGGATGTGATCAAGAAACGTCTTTTGGATGAGGGCGTAGAGAACAAGCCCGCGGCCGATAAGGCTTCAGTGGTAATCTCTTTATTTGAAGGGGCGCTTCTCCAGACGCTGACTTTTCGGGAGGAACAACCGCTTCTCGCGGCGGCAAAGTTTATCCCAGTAATACTTGGTTAGATACAGACAAATAGATAAGATTATCAGGAGGACTAAGGGTGGAAGCAACTATGCAAGGGAACCAACAAAAAGAGGTCAAGAAGTTTAAGACTATTCCAATTCTTGTCTCTTTATTACTAGCAGGTTTTATCGGAATGTTCAGTGAAACGGCATTAAATGTTGCCTTAAGTGATCTTATGAATGTCCTACAAATTACCCCAGCAACAGCACAATGGTTGACAACAGCTTATCTGCTTACACTGGGTATACTAGTACCAATTTCGGGGATGCTGCTTCAATGGTTTTCGACGAGACAGCTGTTTATAGCGGCTTTATGTTTTTCAATCCTAGGAACATTCCTAGCAGCAGTATCACCTAACTTTGAGTTCTTACTTACAGCAAGAGTGGTTCAAGCTATGGGAACAGCGCTTCTGTTGCCACTGATGTTTAATACAATCCTTATCATCATTGCTCCTGAAAAACGTGGGGCAGCAATGGGGATGATCGGTCTGGTTATTATGGTTGCTCCGGCGATTGGGCCTACCATTGCTGGACTGCTTATTGAAAGCCTCAGCTGGCACTGGATCTTCTGGTTGTCATTGCCATTCTTAGTGATTGCATTGATATTCGGGATTCTGTTCATGCAAAATGTAACAAAGGTGACGAAACCGAAGATTGATATCCTCTCCATTGTGTTGTCTTCACTCGGGTTTGGCGGTATTGTGTTTGGTTTCAGCAGTGCCGGTGAAGAAGCGGGCTGGGGAAGTCCGAAAGTGATCATTGCGATCATCGTAGGTGTAGTAGCACTGTTATTGTTTGGACTTCGTCAAATGAAGATGAAGGAGCCAATGATTAATCTGCGTGCTTTTAAATATCCAATGTTCGCTATTGGTGTAGCTATGGTATTTATCTGTATGATGGTTATTCTGTCCTCCATGTTGATTCTTCCGATGTACCTTCAACAAGGACAAGGTTATACAGCTTTCAAAGCGGGTCTGTTGCTGCTTCCAGGTGGAATTATAAACGGATTGATGTCCCCAATTATGGGTCGTATGTTTGATAAATACGGTCCGAAATGGCTCGTGATTCCAGGTCTGATTATTGCAGCAGTAGCCTTGTGGTTCTTCTCCAGTATTACTGTAGCTTCTACGGTTGTGTTCGTAATCGTACTTCACAGTACGCTTATGATTGGTATTTCGATGGTATTTATGCCGGCACAGACGAATGGTATTAACCAGTTGCCACTAGAACTTTATCCAGATGGTACAGCTATTATGAATACACTGCAGCAGGTTGCTGGTGCGATTGGTACTGCATTAGCAGTCAGCATTATGACCGCGGGTTCAAAAAGCTACATGAAAACTGTGGAGAACCCAGCAGATCCAGCTAATATGTTACCTGCGTTCACGAACGGTGTACAAAATGCTTTTATTTTCGGAATGAGTATGGCGATTGTAGGACTAATTCTTGCTTTCTTCATAAAAAGAGTAGTTGTTAATCATAAAATGAATACCCCGATGCATTAATAAATAAATTTGACGCAAGAAAAGGTGTTCGAATAGGTTAGTTTGTAAAATCCCCTTAGGATAGACAGTGAAAAAAAGTTCATGATCTCATGGACTTAACACTGTTGATCGAAGGGGATTTTTTTTTTCGCAATAAGAAAGAGGACCACTCCTCGTTAGAATACCGAAAAGCGACTCCACTTAAAGCTTTCTTTTTTAAGAAAAATGCTGGGATATATTAGTCAGATATTCTTCTTCGGCCGTATTTTCTTTCATTTGAATGAGCATTTTTGCATCTTCACCAACAACATATCGGAATTGACTTGTCTCATCTGTGGCGGCTTGATATATTGTTTCCGCAACAAGTTCTGGAGGCGAAGCATACGCAGGTTGTTTTTCCATCTCACCCAATTTACCCAAAAATGCAGTAGTAAAAGGTTTATATTCCGTTAATGCATCATTAAAAAAGAACTCCATCGATCTACTACCAAAGTCTGTCTGAATGGCACCAGGTTCAATTAACTTAACTTTGATGTTTTGTGATGCTAATTCATAAGATACGGATTCAGAAAAACCTTCTACGGCAAATTTCGTTGAATGATACAGAGACATTGTAGGAAAGGTTACTTTCCCACCCATAGAAGAGATATTGATAAGCAAACCATCTTGGTTAGCTCTAAAATGTGGCAGCATGGCTTTAGTCATACTGATAAGACCAAAAACGTTGACTTCAAACTGTCTTCTGATCTGCTCATCTGTAGCTACTTCTATAAGTCCCATTGTTCCATAACCAGCATTATTGAGAAGAACGTCAATTTTACCGAACCGTTTGATCGCCTCCTCTAACGCAGGTTGAATCGTGTCTGCTTTCTCAACATCGAGCCGTAACACCAACACATTATCGAGTGTAGTGAATTCACTTTCTTGTTCAGGTGAACGCATCGTGGCTACCACATTCCATCCTCTTTCAGCAAAATGTTTTGCTGTAGTTCTACCGATACCAGACGAAGCACCCGTTATAAAAATTGTTTTCATCTACAATTCCTCCTAAAAGTTTTATGAGCGGTACATCTTAACCTGGTTCGTATTAAACTCACTTCGGAAGTGCTAACTTCTCCATGTTTAACAATCCCTCAGCAATGGTTGTTAGTTTAGCCTTATATTCTTCTATGCCAATTTGAATGCAGATGATCTGTGCTGGATGCATTTCATCTTTATAAAGCGAATACTGAGCGAGTAATTGATCTAACTTATGTTGTGATTCCTCTTGAGCTTGCTTCAACCAAATAATCACCTTCTCATACCCGACAAATTCACCAAAATAAAGCCTCATCATAAAATCAGATTTCTTAATACTGTCAGCCTCTAGTGGAGCTAGTAAATAGGCATTAAAACTATCTCTTCCTTTATCCGTGATGTTTAAAAGATTTTTATTAGGCTTACCTTCTTGAGGTATGTTTTCCTTAGTAATCAGACCCTCCTTTTCCATGCGAGCAAGCGTAGGGTAAATCGTTCCATAACTAGAACTATAGAAATTAGAGAATATTTCCTCCAATAACTGCTTTATTTCGTATCCAGTCAACGATTTTTTCATAAGCATGCCTAAAATAACATCCTGACTGTTCAAAATAGGGCCTCCTTTAAGTTTCTAAATATTTGTATATCGTTATCACAATATATCAGACCTTTATATATTGAGTCAATATATATTGGACGGATACTTGGAGTTGTTTTTTTATGTATTCATTTCCCTAGAATATAAATGCAGTGGCAGTAGAATGAGGACTACAAGTATGAGGATTATAATAATAAATAGGCATTCCGAAAAAAACGACGATCGCTCCCTGGCAGAATACCGGGGAGCGATCGTCGTTTAATTCTCACTTTATTAATTTTCATTGTGTCCATTCCATCATATATACTCGTTGTAACTCCACGTTAAGGATCACGATACAGTAGCTACCATCATCTTTTTTCTTATAATAATACAATCCTCTTTCTTCGTGTTCTATAGGGTTCGCCTGAAATAATTTTTCGTATTTTTCTTTTTCATTTGGATAAATGGCAATCACAGAGTCTTTGAAACTTGATATTCTCTCTTTTAAGAGGTCAATGGAATCAACATTGAGGGGATGCCAAAATGCTGCGTCTTTGATTTCTTTGAATTGCTTTTCGTCATAATCTAATACGTAATAGCTTTCGCCATCCCCATGGAAACTAGGTAGACTTTCAAATATCACCTTTGACTCTGTAGGTTTAGAGATCGATATGCCCCAATTTATCTTCCACGTCTCATAATAGTTCATCGAATTGTTACGGAGCATATATCCAACGAAAACAAATATGAATAGAACGGTAAAACTCAAGATTGTTATTGTTGTTTTTCTCATCGTTGATCTCCTCAACATCCTGCTTGTATTACCATTATTATACATGAATGAGGAGGGAATAAGGATTATTAATAGAAACTTTACATGCATAGATTTACGATGTATAGTTGTCCTAGGTATAAAAGGATAACTAATATTCATGATATACAGATATTAGTCATTAGAAGAGGAAGTAAATCAACGGTATAAATCCCGTAGAATGAGCTGAATCCGGTCCAAGTAAGCAAATCAACGGTATATATCCCGTAGAATGAGCCGAATTCGGCTCGACGGAGTAAATCAACGGTATATATCCCGTAGAATAAGCCGAATCCGGACCGACGAAGCAGATCAACGGTATATATCCCGTAGAATGAGCTGAATCCGGTCCGAGGAAGCAAATCAACGGTATAAATCCCGTAGAATGAGCTGAATCCGGTCCAAGTAAGCAAATCAACGGTATAAATCCCGTAGAATGAGCCGAATTCGGCTCGACGAAGCAAATCAACGGTATATATCCCGTAGAATGAGCCGAATCCGGCTCGACGAAGTAAATCAACGGTATATATCCCGTAGAATAAGCCGAATCCGGACCGACGAAGCAAATCAACGGTATAAATCCCGTAGAATGAGCCGAATCCGGTCCGACGAAGCAAATCAACGGTATAAATCCCGTAGAATGAGCCGAATCCGGACCGACGAAGTAAATCAACGGTATAAATCCCGTAGAATGAGCCGAATCCGGTCCCACGCCAATTGTAAAGTTAGAATTTAGGAGGTGTTAGCCGTTGAAAGTAAGTAAAGAGATGCTGAAGGGCAGTACGGGTACGTTAATTCTGACACTTTTACTGGAGAAGCCATTATATGGTTATGAGTTAATCAAAGAGCTGGAGCTGAGATCACAGGGTGTTTTTTCATTAAAAGAAGGAACCTTGTATCCAATTCTGCATGCGATGGAAAGTGAGCGCTGGGTAGAGGCTTACTGGATGGAGGTAGAGGGAAGGAAGCGTAAGTACTATAGAATTCTGGATGAAGGTAAAGAGAAACTCAAGGAGAAAAAAGCAGAATGGGTTATGTTTAAAGGTGCAGTTGACTCCGTTCTGGGAGAGGGTGGTGTATGATGAAAGAGAGGCAGCAGCAATTTTTGGATGAAGTGTGTGCAGAGATTAAAGCGAAAAAAACTCACCCAGAGATACGTCAAGAATTAGCTAGTCATCTAGAAGATTTAATTTGTGAAAAAGAATCAGACGGTGTATCACGGGAAGAAGCCATAGCTTGGGCGATCGCACAAATGGGAAATCCGCAAACGTTAGGAAAGGAACTTCATCTAATACATAAACCACATGTACCTTGGGGATTGTTTGGCGTTGTAGCTTTATTATCCGCGATCAGTCTGATCGGAATGAGTTCTGTGGATGTAGGCTACAGTGATATTGTTAAAGGTGCTTTTTTGGATAATGCGTTTAGACGCCAAGCGATAAATATACTCATTGGAATTGTATTGATGTTTGGATTGTATTTTATCGATTTCAGAAAGCTGAAAAGTTTCTCGTGGGTATTATACGGAACATCAATAGCAGGAATTCTGTCGAGTATATTCTGGGGGATAACAATGAATGGAGTGAATTATGGTCCTAGGATTTTTTTGATCTTACCTGATATGACATCCTATCGTCCTTATGTTTTGATAGTCGCGTTAGCAGGGATTTTAGTGAATCGTAAGGAATCGGCTAAAAAGAAAACTTGGCGAAGTGGGTTGTTCGACATAAGCCTTCTGTTAGCACCTGCATGGCTTCTTATCTCTCTAAACTCTCTTCCAGAGCTTGTGGTGTATCTAATCTCTTCACTAGTATTATATGTATGGATTACTCGCGATTGGATAAAGAGTGTAGTATTATTAGGGTTCTTTGTAATAGTTGGACTAATGGTCATCTTCAATAGCGACTACCTGATGGCCAGAATTATTAGTGCAATAAATCCATCTTTAGATCCAGAAGGTTATGGCTATATCTATCAAGTAATGCGTGAAGTTATTAGTTCAGCAGGTTGGTGGGGGCACGGATTCGGAGCAGTAGAACAAAAGCTGCCGTATGTCTACTCAGATATGTTGCCTGTCTATCTTATTCATTGTTTTGGTTGGGCGGGGGCGCTGCTTTTGCTTACAGTTATCTCCTGGTTCTTTATTAAGCTTCTATCTACGATACGAGCGATTCGTGAGCCCTATGGACAAGCTTTAGTGTTGGGTTTGGCATTTTTACTAGCCATAAGACTAACCTATGGTCTTGCTGTTTTGAGCGGCGGAATGATGCTGACTTCTATCCCGTTCCCTTTCCTGAGCTATGGGAGTCATGTATGGTTTGAATATGCGGCTATTGGACTTTTGATGGGCATTTATCGTAGGAAGGATATTGGAGCCGTCCAGGATAATACTGTACTGAGTTAGATTCAGGATCCTCTCATATGTCTAATTATTAAGTATGAATACTTAAGGGAGGTCTTTTAATGGGATGGAAAAAAACAGGCTTGTTAAGTGTTGCCTTTGCCCTAGGCTCTATGGGAGGGTTTGGGAGTATACATACAACTGATACTGTAGCTGCCGCAACTGTGAAAGAATCTGCAAAAGTCTATAACCAATTTCAACAATATGTACAGAAACCGGCATCTCTTGCTAACGCACGGAATTATTTGATTAACCATATCAAAGAAGTGGATACCTGGACAGCAACTCAGATGACACTCCAGCTCGAAAATGCACAGAAGGCATATTTACCTGTGTACTCTGAGAAGGTTTTTCCGGAGAATGTTCAGAAAGAGATAAATAATGCTTTTTCCAAAAGCAAAAATCTAACATACAGCACACTCCTTAATGCGATCAAAGATGCTAATGTACGCAATATGTTAATTGAAGGACGGGATAAGGGGTATAAGCTGGAGACTAGTGAGGGCATGTACTATCCAGTGATGCATTATGAGGGGTTCAAAAGCTTTAAGCCGTATGTCACGAAGGACATCGCTGCTTATATAGATATCATGGCCACTGAATCGAATCAACCAAGTGTTTTTGATGCAGCTATTGTGATTAGTTGGACAGAGTTAACGAACAGGGCGCTTGCACTGGAGGATTTTGTGACGAAATACCCAGCTTCCAATCGGTCAACCGTTCTTCAAAAAGAGCTGCTCAATGCAACTTCACGCTTATTATATGGATCAAGCAACACACCAGCTTATGACTATGATGAGCAAGTAATCAAACCTGAAGTAAAGAAGGCGTATGAGAATGCATTAAAAGGAAACAAAGGCGACACCAGAATCCTAATGATTTTAGAAAAACTACTGCAGTTACTTGATTCCACGAATAATAAACTCACACCTGAAGTGGAGAAATTTCTAAATCAAACGGTTAATTCGAAATGAAGAGGCGGGATCTATTGAGAAGCGGATTTAGAGGAACAAAAATCATAGTTTTCGCATTTGTGCTGTTGTTATGGACAAACACTATTTTTATGGGCAGTGCAGATGCAGCTTACGTTGGATCATCTACAGACAATGTACTGCAGCAAATGCAGCTGGAGAAGAAAAACCGTCTGCCGCAAGGATTTGTCTATTTGGATGAAGTGATACCTACTGCCCAATTTGAAATTCGCTATTACGGAGACAATAATTTTGTAGGGAAGCGGATTGATGGTTATAAAGCGCCTTTAGCGATCTTTTCACAGACTGCAGCTACAGCCTTGAAGGCAGTAAGTGAGGATTTAGCCAAAAAAGGATATATCCTAAAAATCTATGATGCTTATCGTCCGCAGACCGCGGTGAATCATTTTGTAAGATGGTCACAGAATTCCGCGGATACTAAGATGAAGCAGCAATATTACCCGCTACTGGATAAACGTAATTTATTCAAACTCGGATTTATAGCGAAAAAATCAGGACATTCCCGTGGCAGTACCATCGATTTAACGATCGTCAATAAAGAGACCGGTCTAGATGTAGATATGGGCAGCCCGTTTGATTTTTTCGGAGAGATCTCTTTTTATGATACATCGTTAATCACCAAGACTCAGAAAGCAAATCGCGCAATTCTCAAAGAGGTTATGGTGAAGCAAGGCTTTAAACCTTATAGTAAGGAATGGTGGCATTTTACGCTGATAAAAGAACCTTTTCCTAAGCAGTATTTTGACTTCAAGGTGGAATAGTTATTTAAAAGAAGCGGCCCAACATAATGTTGAACGGCTTCTTTTTTTTCTTGGCTTTATTATCCTTAGGATTAGCACATGCTGGAAACGCACATAATACTTGTAATAACTAAAGGGAGGTTTCGAGCGATGATCAAAATGGCAGCGGTAGTTGTGTTAGGTGTTCTGTTTTTAACTAATGGATTTGGTGGATTTGCCGCTCCAACAGTATGGGCAGACTCCGGCCAGGTTAGCGTAATTTTGAATGGTAAACTACTGGAAACTAATCCCCATTCAGCCTACAATAAGGGTTCCACGGTCATGATTCCGCTCAGAGAGGCTTCCAATGCACTGAAATATACAACAACATATCAAAAAAGTTCAGAAACTATAACACTAACAAAGATAAATGAAATAATTAAATGGAAGCTTAACGAACATTTAGTTAGCATCAATAATGCACAAGAGTTGGTTTTTAAAGATGATTTCGAATTCAGACAGGATCATATCTATGTTCCAATCTCCTTTTTTAAGACAATTGGTTTATTAACCTCATATGATGGGGAGTCCAATCAAGTTGAAGTGTATACCCCTGAAGTGACAGCGAGTGTTATAGCGGGGTTACTGGTCGGCGGTAAATATAATGAATTATCGGAGCGATATCATTATGATGTGGTCGTAAATAAGCCAAGCTCAAATGGATTACTGGAAGACTGGAAGCAAATTACGATAAAAGCCGGGAATTATCATGGGATTAAATCTACAAAAAGTAGCTATAACGAGGATCAATTTTCTATCCGCTGTGTATTGGATTTTGCAGAGACAGAGATTCCACTTGAAATTATTTTGAACACATCGGGCAAAATTATAGAATTAAGAGAGACACTCTAATCGGAAAATGATTCCATGATGACTATGCACATTTCCCAAGCGAGAAGATTTTAGGGGATTATGCATAGTCTTTTTGCTGTTCTAATATACTTTCCCAGATAATTTCTGAAGGGTATCGTAAACCCGATGTGTTTTTAATGTAAAAAATGGTTTTATTTGTTGACTTCCAGATTCATCGAATGTAAATTAAAATTTGAAATAATAAATAAAGCATTTAATTAAATTAGAGAAATGAGTGGAGTACTGGATGACAAAAACATTGACCGGAATGAGTTCTGCAGAAGAGCAACCCTTTTCGTTAAAAGCAATCATCCCCCCGCTTCTTGCTATTATTGTCGGTATGATTATGGTTATTCTGGATGGTACTGTTGTGAATGTGGCCGTTCCCAAGCTGGTTGATTATTTTGCTTCCGATCTCAAAACGATTCAGTGGGCGATTACGGGTTATACTTTAGCTTTAGCGGCAGTAATCCCACTCGCGGGCTGGATGACCGATCGTTTTGGATCGAAACAAGTTTTTCTGGCAACTCTTACGATGTTTATTCTTGGCTCTATGTTATGTTCGGTTGCACAAAGCTCATCTCAGCTCATTATTTTTCGAGTCATTCAAGGTCTTGGCGGGGGGATGGTTGCTCCCATTGGGATGGCGATGGTTTTTAAATTAGCTCCAGTAGAACGTCGAGGTTCTATTATGGGGATGCTTGGTATTCCAATGCTCTTAGCACCGGCACTCGGTCCAGTCTTATCCGGTTGGCTGGTGGAGTACGTAAGCTGGCACTGGATCTTTCTGATTAATGTACCTATTGGAATTGTTGGCATTATTCTTGGTGTTAAATATTTGCCGAAGTCTGAACAAAAGAGCAAAGGCAAACTCGATATCCTAGGCATTATCCTTGCCCCAATTGCCTTCTCTATGTTGGCTTATGGGGTGAATGAAGGCGGTGGAACAAGCTGGTCGTCTACTCCCGCTATTGTTGGCTTATCTGTTGGAGGGGTTGCATTGATCCTTCTTGTCATTGTGGAGCTGCTTCACAAAAATCCGCTTTTACAACTGCGAGTTTTCCGTTCGTCGGATTTCACTCGGGGTATTATTTTAACTTGGGTTATGCAAGCTGCTTTGTTTGGGTCCATGTTATTTGTGCCCCTTTACCTGCAGCAGATTCGAAGCTATACCCCGCTGGAGACCGGTTTGATTCTACTTCCGCAGGCTTTAGCTTCAGCAATCGGAATGCCGATTGGCGGCAGGTTGTTTGATAAGATCGGGGCTCGTCCGCTGGCGTTTGTTGGACTTAGTATCATTACGGTCACCTTGTTCCTGTTATCCGGAATTAGTGTTACAACAAATTTATCGTTAATTATGACATACCTGGGTTTCTTAGGCTTTGGGATGGGTCTAACGATGATGCCTTTGAATACTCATGTCTTGAATGCTGCTCCACGTGAATGGGTGGGAAGTGTAACTTCACTTACTGCTGCTGCTCAACAAGTCGTTGTTTCATTTGCTATAGCTGGAATGACAGGTTACCTGACTAGTCAGATCGCTGTTCATATGGGAGCACTGAAAGCGGGAAGTAATCCTTTGACAGCCGCAGTTAGTGGTTTTGATGATGTGTTCTTCCTGTCTGGCTGCATAGGAGTGGTAGGTGTATTGATGAGTATTATTTTGCGCAAGCCTAAGCTTTCTGCTGGCGATCCTACCTCTGGAGAGGGACAGAAGGCAGATGCGGCGATGATGATGGGGCATTAATGGAATCCATAAACTTAGATAATATAGAAAAGGCGTCGTTCAGCTTGTATAGTTGAACGACGCCTTTATTGTTATAAATGCTCTGGTTTCTTCTGAGCCCACGATGCGGGGAGACTTGCTTTACCAAGCAGCTCAGAAGCCACGATTCCCAACAGAACAAGCGCTGCGCCAGCATAGCCTTGCATCGATAACTTCTCAGCAGCGAACCAATAACCAAACATCGCAGCGAAGACCGGCTCAAGGGAGAAGATTAGTCCGGTGCGGGTTGGTGAAGTATATTTTTGAGCAATAGGTTGCAGGATGAAGCCACAGGCACTGCATAGGATACCAAGCGCTAGAATTGCTGCCCAACCTGGCAAAGTAGAGGGGAGCGAAGGTGTCTCGAAGATTGCGGACAACACTAAGGCCAACCCTCCGGCAAATCCTAACTGCAAGATTCCAATATTCAGGGAATCACATTCTTTTACCGCCTTGCCTGTAAATAAGATCTGTACCGCATAGAACACTGCCGAAAGAATACACAGAAAGTCACCCGGTTGAATAGTTAAGGTTGCATTTAAGGTAAGAAGTCCAATCCCGGCTATGGCGAGGATGGAGCCGAACACTTGCGGAGGTGCAACTCTTTTTTTGAAAATAACTCGATCCAAGATCGGTACAAAAATAACCGTCAATGCAACTAAAAATCCTGCATTTGAGGTGGTGGTTGTTTGAAGTCCGAAGGTTATACATGTGAATACGCCTAGCAGGAGGAATCCGAGGAGAGCACCATATTTTAATGTTCTCATGTCTACTCGTCTTAATCGTTTGTGGAATATCATAGCGGCTAATATAAAAGCAAGTCCGAAGCGGAGTGCAATCAGATTGAATTCGCCTAACGTACCTAACCCCATTTTCATAAATATGTAGGAGGAGCCCCAAAATAATGTTACAACTAACAGCAGCAGCTCAGCTTTGAGCGGTTTCATCTCTTCATCCATCCTTCTTCATTTTCAACTCAATATAGTATAATACGGCTCTATACATAAGGTAACTGAATGTTTATCATAGGATACATGAGTAAAACTTATGTAATTTATAAGGGTGGGAACAGAGGTTGAGCATTAATAAATATGAGATTTTTCTGAAAGTTGTAGAGCTAGGCAGCTTAACAAAAGCAGCAGAAATGTTGGGTTTTACGCAATCCGGAATTAGTCACACCATTAGCAGCTTGGAGATGGAGTTTGGGTTCGCGTTATTAATTAGAAATAGATCCGGTGTGAAATTAACGGTAAACGGGGAACAAGTTCTGCAGCCTATCCGTGAAATCTTGAAATGGAACGAGAAATTGAAGCAGGAGGTAGCGGACATCCACGGGCTAGAGATTGGCACGATCACCATCGGTACGTTCACCAGTGTGTCTGTGCATTGGCTGCCAGGGATGATTAAGCAATTTCGCAGTGAATACCCATATATAGAAATCAAGCTGATGGAAGGCGGTTATTTGGAGGTTGAGCAGTGGATAGAGGCTGGAGTGATCGACTGCGGTTTTATTTCACTGCCTACACGTGAGAAGTTTGACGTAATTCCTTTAAAAAAAGACCGGATGTTAGGGATTGTATCTAAAGAGAATCCACTTAGTGCAGAACCCTTTCTTTCCTTATCGCAAATTGCTAAGGAGGATTTCATTATCCCGAAAGCAGGCTCGGATTATGATGTTAGACGTGTGCTGGATAAGGCGGGTATTAAACCTCATGTTAAATTCTCAGCAGGTGATGACTATGCCATTATGTCGATGGTGGAGAAAGGCCTTGGCATTAGTATTTTGCCAGAGCTTGTCTTGACCCGGCAAAATTATAATGTGGCCATGCTAGAATTGGAGGAACGTAGTTTCAGATCGTTAGGAATTGCTGTCCACTCTATGAAATATGCTTCTCCCGTCACCAAAAAATTCCTAAAGCATGTGCAGGTGTGGCTGAAAGATAACACCTAAATAAATACGTCAAAAAATAAGAAACTGATACCTCATCAAAGTTAAGGGAGATCAGTTTTTTTGTTTAGTACTTCAGCTAGTTTTTCAGAAAACAGGAACTACACACAGGCCGCTGTAATTGATTTTAAAGGATTTTCATTAAATATATGTATATCTCCATTATCTTATAGTTTTTACGGCATTATAGAGGATTTGAGAGACGTTAAATTGCATGTTTATCCTCTATTAATATCTGTTTTACAATAATTAATATGTTATAATTAGAAGAGTGGAAATAAGGAATGTATTCAGATGTTCTGGAAATGTGAGGACTTTATGCACAATTACGGATGGATAAGATTAGGAGGAGGATTAAGCGATTGAGCGTTACAATAATTACACTTGTCGTAGTAGCAGTATTTATAGGTGCCTTAATGAGAACCGTGTTTGGTTTTGGTGAAGCGATTGTGAGCATGCCACTGCTTGCACTGCTCCCGATTCCTCTACATACCTCAGTTTCTTTGATTGGATTGGCAGGCCTCACGGTTGCCTCACTTACAGTTGTGAGTGGGTGGCGGCATATAGAACGATCTATTTTGATTCGATTAGCACTCTCAACAGTGATAGGAATTCCTGTAGGACTTGTCATGCTTTATTTAGCACCGGCAAGTGTAATTATGACTGGACTTGGTATATTTTTGATTGTTTATGGAGTTTATTCGGTGATTAAGAAGAGAATATTTAAGACGATCGATCATCCCTTGCTTAAGGCAAAAGGCTGGGTGTATCCTTTCGGATTCGCTTCGGGTGTACTTGGCGGTGCTTATAACTTTAATGGTGTCCCTGTCGTGATCTATGGTACTTTACGACAATGGAATCCGGATCGTTTTCGGGGTACGTTGCAAGCTCATTTTCTTATTTCTGGTGTACTCGTTGTAACGGGTCATGCTATCGGGGGATTGTGGACGGTGGATGCTCTTGTTCTTTATGGATATTCTATTCCAGCAATTCTCTTAGCTACGGTCCTTGGGGTATATGTGAATAAACGTATTCCTGCTAAAAAATTTGAGAGTTACTTATTTCTGATTATCATTTTACTTGGTGTCCTAATGCTAGTGCCTCGCGGATAGTTGAAAAGAAAAAGAAAGACGTTCTTCCCCCTTACTGTATATGAACGTCTTTTAAATTTATCCAATCTTAGGGTTGACGAAGAGCCTTGTTCATGAGAAAATGTACGCGCGTACATTAAATGAATGCGTTTTCGAATAGCGAATTGAACGAGGCTAAATGTCACTGTTCATAACCTATGAGAAGGAGGAATTTATATCGCCAGCCGTAAAGAGGTTGCCGAGCTTGCAGGTGTCTCAGAAGCCACAGTATCTCGCGTGTTAAACAATGTTGGTCCGATTAAGGAAGAAACGAAGGAACGTGTGTTGGCAGCTGCACTGAAGCTAGGCTATACCCCTAGTTCACTTGCTCAGAGCTTTGCTCGTAGACGGAGCGGGAACCTGGGTGTAGTGATGCCTTATTTGCCGAAAGCCCGCTTGTTCTCCACTTATTATTTTTCGGAAATATTAAGTGGAATAGGGAGCAAGGCGCGAGAAGAGGGTTATGATCTGTTAATGCTGTTTCGGAATGCCGAAGCGCCAATGGATTATAACGAGTTGTTTAAGATGCGGAAGATCGATGCTTGCATTGTGCTTGGCGCTAAAGAAGAGCCAGGTGAGCTAGCCTCACTCCGCCGTTTGAAGGAAGAAGACCATCCTTTTTGTCTGATTAATCAGCATTTTGCTGGGGAAGCTTTTCACGAGGTGGATGCCGATCATGTCGAAGGAAGCTGGCAAGCGGCTAAACACTTACTGGAACAAGGGTTTAAGAGGATTGCTTTTCTAAATGGGCCAGAATCTTATTCCAACAGCCGAGATCGTTTAACGGGGTATACCCGCGCTTTGGCAGAGGTGAATCTTTCTGTAGACTCTTCACTTTTGTTCGAAGGTAACTTCAGCCGGAAAAGCGGAATTATAGCTGCCAAAGAAATGTTGCCTTTGCTGAATGAGATTGATGCGATTATGGCCGCCAATGATCGGATGGCCATAGGTTTGCAGCAAGGACTACAGGAGTTAGGAATACCAAGGGATCGCCTGCCAGCTATTGTGGGTTATGATGATTCGGAAGCTGCGGAGCTTACCACACCTGCATTAAGCAGTGTGCGGGTTCCCTTTTACGAACTAGGTGAACTTGCCGCAGCCCAAATCATTGAATTGCTGGGAAACAATCTGGCAGAAGTACCCGCACCAGCCGTACAGATCAAATTACCGACAGAACTAGTTATACGAGCTTCATCTAAATCTATCAACACTTAGGAGGAATAAGATGAAACAGCTTCGCATTGGAATGATCGGTTATAAATTTATGGGTAAAGCCCACAGTAATGCTTATCGCAGTTTGCCTATGTTTTTCCCGAAAGCGCTTAAACCGGAAATGTCTGTAATCTGTGGACGTAATAGTGAAGCGCTTGGAGAAGCTGCATCGCAGTTAGGCTGGGCGGATTGTGTTACGGACTGGAAGGATCTGATCGCTCGAGAGGATATTGATCTTATAGATATTAATGCTCCCAGCAACGCGCATAAGGAGATAGCTTTGGCAGCAGCCAAAGCAGGTAAACATATTTTTTGTGAAAAACCACTTGCGCTGACCTTGGCGGATTCCCGTGAAATGCTGCAAGCTGCTGAAGACGCGGGAGTTACACATATGGTTGGTTTTAATTATCGCTTTTCTCCGGCAGTTCGACTGGCTAAGAAGCTCATAGAGAGTGGGCGGCTGGGAAAGATTTATCATTTTCGGGCTTGGTTTCTACAAGATTGGATAATAGATCCGGATTTCCCTTTAGTATGGAGACTGCAGAAGGATATCGCCGGTTCGGGTTCGCATGGAGATCTGGGGGCGCATCTCATAGATTTGGCTCATTTCTTAGTAGGTGATATGAAGGAAGTAATCGGCATGAGCGAGACCTTCATAAAAGAGCGTCCGCTCGCCGCTGAAATGACTGGTTTAAGCGCTAAAGGAGATAAGGATGCACCCAAGGGTAAGGTTACCGTTGACGATGCCACCTTGTTTTTAGCCCGTTTTGATAATGGTGCTCTGGGCAGCTTTGAAGCTACAAGATTCGCAGCGGGTCATCGCTCTACCAATTCTTTTGAGATCAATGGAAGTCTTGGCAGTGTGAAATTCGACTTTGAACGTATGAATGAATTGGAAGTTTATTTGACCTCGGATGCCGAGGATGTGCAAGGTTTTCGCCGTGTGCTGGCGACCGATCCTGCTCATGAGTATGCAGAGGCTTGGTGGCCGCCTGGTCATACGATTGGTTTTGAACATACGTTTATTCACGAAATGCTGGAGCTTTCTAACGCAATTGAAGAAGGTCGTCAGCCAGAACCAAATTTCAATGATGGAGTGAAATGCCAAGCGGTGTTAGAGGCAGTAGAACGCTCTATTGATGAACGCCGGTGGGTCGATTTATCTGAGATGTAATCTAACCTTAGAAGGAGTGCTGAAGATGAGAAAAGCATTGATTGTATGGGGCGGTTGGGATGGTCATGAGCCTGAGCAGGTAGCGGATATATTCGCTAAAATGCTGCAAGAGGAACAGTTTGAAGTTGAAGTATCGAATACACTGGAGGCTTTTGCTGATGCAGATAAGCTTCTTGGACTAGATTTGATCGTTCCGGTATGGACGATGGGTACAATCGAGCAGGATTTTGTGAATCATGTCTCCGCAGCTGTACAGCATGGAACAGGTCTTGCCGGTTGCCATGGCGGGATGTGTGATTCTTTTCGTAATAATGTAGATTGGCAGTTTATGACGGGTGGACAATGGGTAGCTCATCCTGGGAATGACGGCGTTAACTATACCGTAGAGATTTGTCAAAGCTCAAGTCTTCTGGTAGAAGGATTAGAAGATTTCAGCGTTTGCTCAGAGCAATATTATCTGCACGTAGATCCAGCTGTTGAAGTGCTTGCTACGACTCGTTTTCCAGTAGTTGAAGGACCTCATTCGTATAATAAGGCTGTTGATATGCCAGTAGCTTGGACAAAACGTTGGGGCTTGGGCAGAGTTTATTATAATTCACTGGGGCATCATGCGGACATTGTAGATCAGCCGCAAGTGCGTGAAATGATGCGCAGAGGGTTAATATGGGCAGCTGAAGGTAAAGCGCAAGCATTATCCAATGTTTCGGGGGTTAGGAATAGCTATAGTGGAATGGCAGACAGTCAATAAATTCTGGGAGCGATCAGCGAATGGATAAAGTCAAAGTTGGTATTATTGGATGCGGTAAAATCAGTAGCATCTATATGGAGAACTGTCAAAAGTTCGAGATCCTTGATCTAGTTGCATGTGCAGATTTGGATTTGGTGAGAGCACAAGAACAAGCGGATAAATACAATATTCCAAACGTCTATACCACAGAACAATTACTGAATAATCCAGAGATAGAAATCGTAATCAACTTAACGATCCCAGCTGTTCATGCGGAAGTATGCCTGAAAGCTATTGAAGCGGGTAAACATGTATACGTTGAGAAACCTCTAGCTGTGACGAGAGAAGAAGGCCGCAAAGTTCTGTCAGCTGCGCGGGAAAAGGGAGTACTTGTGGGCAGTGCACCGGAGACATTCTTCGGAGCGGGAATTCAAACGGTTTTGAAGCTGATAGATGAAGGAGTAATTGGCGAACCTGTTGCAGCTACTTCGTTTATGCTGGGCCGTGGACATGAGCATTGGCATCCAGATCCGGAATTTTATTATGCCGCTGGTGGAGGTCCAATGTTCGATATGGGTCCTTACTATTTGACGGCTTTGGTGCAGCTGCTGGGTCCTATTCATACGGTTAGCGGAATGACTGGGAAAGCGCTGGAAGAACGTACGATTACAAGCGAGAAGAAATTTGGGAATAAAATTCCTGTTCAAATTCCAACTCACGTAGCCGGAACCTTACGATTTGAAAATGGTGCCATTGCAACGTTGATTACAAGCTTTGATATCTTTGGCGGGAGCAACCTGCCGCATATAGAAATCTACGGAACGCTAGGAACGATTCAAGTTCCAGACCCGAATAACTTTGGGGGTCCCGTGAAACTCCGGCTTATGGGTGAGAATGAGTGGACGGAACAGCCGTTGTTGTCAGGGTATGATCAGAATACCCGCGGGATTGGACCAGCAGATATGGCTTACGCCATTCGGACGGGTAGAGGGCATCGTGCCAGTGGTGAACTGGCTTATCACGTATTAGAAGCAATGTGGGCTTTTCATGATTCTTCTGATGCTCATTCATTCTACGAAATGGAAAGCACCTGCACTCGTCCTGCGGCACTTCCAATCGGTCTTGCTCCTTACACTTTGGATTAGAGAATTCTTCCTGAAATTGCAACCTATCACTTCCGGTCTTCGTTTGAGAAGATGAAGAGTGGAGGTGTTAATAGGATGCGTAAGATAATTATTGGTTGGATATGGATTCCCGTTGTTATTTTGTTAATCAGTGGCTGTTCAGAGGCTCAACAAGCGAATAAGGAGCCGGTTCCAACTCCTGTAATTAGTTCAGAACCACAAATTCTAGCTTCTCCGAACCCTGCAATGGATGATCCAGGCGCGGTTAAGACTTTCTTATCTGCTCAGAGGATTCCTAACGGAGATATTTATCTGCAAGATAACAAGGTTCATATTAATATTGTAGGTTTGAACTCGGAGATTGAGCAAAGCTTTGCTCAGACTTTCACTGCAGGTACTTATGAGCTTCATGATGTGAAATATACGATGCAAGAGTTATTAGCTGCTCAAGAATTGTTGCATGAACAAGAACTATACCAGAAGCTGAATCTCTACGGCTCTGGTGTAGATACTATTGGTAATAAAGTAACTATTACCATTCCGTCAGATGATGCGGAAGCAGCTAAGCTTGAAATTGAAAAGTGGATCGATCCAAAGATGTTGACCTATGATATTTCAGAAATAGGTGATCCGCATGTAGTAGGTACAATCGTTGATATCGATACTAAACAGGCGAAGCGGATTCTAATCCTTGAACCTGGTAACGAAGATCCATCTTACTGGTTCACATTCAATGCGAAATCTGAAATGTTTAATGAAGCTGGAGAGACCATCAGCTTTAAGGATTTACAGGTTGGACAGCAGGTTAAGTTATGGAATACAGGGATGGTGCTGGAATCTTTTCCCGCGCTTGCGAGTGTGCGGAGGATGGAGCTAGCAATTACTGAGTAATCTAATAGACCCGTCAACAGGTAGCAAGTGCTCCACGTATTTGAACTGTAGATGGAAAGTGAGGGTGCTCTAACCCTCACTTTTTTTAATTAGGAATAGTATACTTTTTCTACTTTATATAATGTATGCTCGATTGTTGGACAGAGATTGGCATGTACTTTGTAATACTTAACTCGAAAATATAAACTTTTCAAAAAGTTCTTTATATTATTTTTTTGTTTAAAAGCAGGAAGAAATTCTGGATTTTTCTCCACATCACCAAAACTTTGAATCCATTGCTCTACATAAGTCTGACTAAGCATTTTTCTATCTAAAACACTCATTATGGATCTTACCATTCGCTCATCTTCCCCATCGGAGTATATTCGATCTGTTATGGTCATCTTTTCGTAAAACAAATCGAGGATAGTTATGAGGTCATTTTCATCCAGTTCGGAGCATTGAGCCAATTCATCTAAAGTATCTGCTGCATGGGCTATAGCATGAGCCCAGCCTTTTTCTTCGTCATACCCCCGGTAATCCCGCTCATTTTGCACACTGCAAAATACCTTCTCTTTTATCTGATGAATTTGCTCTCTTGAGAGAAATGGTGATTCTTTATGCCTCATGAAGAGGAGTGGGATGACTAGCATAGAGAAGGATCTAGTAAAGACAGAGTCTGTATTGGTTTCACCAAGCTTAAAATGCAAATGGTTTTTATCCAAGATAAGAGGTATAAGTTGTTCCAGTTCGTTTGTGGTTAGAGAATTACCTGGGATCCAATGTGATAAGGTTGTATAAATTAGCTCATCCCGTAGTTGGGCATCTAAAGAACCAATGTTATTTATCATTTCTTGTACCAACTGGAAGGTATCGGGAGGTGCTTGGTAATCATTTTCTTTTATGCATATCAACGTTTCTTTTAAATTCATTTTACATGCTCCTATTTTCCAGTGTGAATTATTTTCTAATACCGGATGGTGTAGTTCCTTTATATTGCTTAAACAGCTTGGTAAAATAATTAGGATTGTCGCAGCCCACTCGTCCAGCAATCTCCGTTACAGTAAAATCTGTCTCCAGCAGCAGACGTTCTGCTTCATTTACGCGGCAAAGATTAACATAATCGATGAAGGTTCGGCCGGTGAGCTTCTTAAAGGTTTTGCAGAAATGGTATGGATTTAGATTAACGGATCTCGCGGCACTTTCAATGGTCATTTTCTCATCAAAATGGTTCTCCATGTACTCCAGCAGTGGCTTAAAACGCTCACGATTGAAGGATTGACGTTCATTTGTTCTGCCAGAAACCTGTTCAGGCAAAAAGGTACGGGAGAGCAATACAAAAAGCAGATGAAGTTGATTTTTGATGATCAGCTGAAATGCAGGACCTTTCTGATGCACTTCATCCACGATAGTGCTCAGAAGAGAGTAATAAGTGGAACAGGTTGGAACTAGTGCCGCTGGTTTAACTGGTAGCTGATATCGATTCTCCAAATAGGGAGCTACGAATTGTTCATGTTGAGGATCTTGCTTCCAATCTTTAAATAAAGAACTATGAAATACGACGGATATAAATCGGACATGATCATCCCGCAGACTATATCCAACATGCAAACCTCCAGAAGGAACAAACAAAACCTCTCCGGGATGCAGTTCGTAGGGTTTGCTGTCGATGTGGAAAATGGCGCTGCCTGCTTGCATGATAATGATTTCGAAATGCTCATGCCAGTGTAGAAAAAGGATGTTCTGGCCGATTTTCGCATGTCTGCATTCATTAAAAAACAATCGAAACGGATAGGTGTTTCCTTCTAATTGAGGGTATTCTTTAAGATCATTAGGATAGCTCAATATTTATTCAACTCCCACAATATACGACTATATAAACACAATATAATAAGAGTTTTAAGCTCAAATGCAGTATATACTCGGGTTATAGAACTTACTATAAACCAATATTGGAGTGGTACACAAGATGAAGGATACAATGCGTATAGGTACATTAGTTGGTGGCGGAGATGCTGTTAGAGTGATTCCGCAAATCGTAGGTCATGGCTTCGAATCTTTTAGCTTAACCTTCTGGCAGACTACAGGTGAAACAGATCTTGTGGAAACTGGTAAGCGTGTGCAAGAACTTGCGGCAAAACATGATTTTGTGATTTCATCGGTTGGCATCTTTGGCAATCCTTTGACGAATACGGGTGACAATTCCGATGCATTAGCGAGCTGGGAACGGCTTATTGATCATGCTCATGTATTTGGTACTGATATGGTATCAGGATTCACGGGACGACTACCAGGAGTGTCCATTGATGAATCGATTCCGAAGTTTGCCGAGGTCTTTGGTGAGCTGACAAAAAGAGCAGCAGATCGCGGAGTAAGAATTGCTTTTGAGAACTGTTCCATGGATGGCAATTGGACTTCAGGGGACTGGAATATCGCTCATCATCCAATAGCCTGGGAAAAGATGTTTAACGCTGTCCCTGCTGACAATATGGGACTCGAATGGGAGCCCTGCCATCAGATGGTGCAGTTGATTGACCCGATTCCACAGCTGCGCAAATGGACAGATAAGATTTTCCATGTACACGGCAAGGATGCCACCATCGCTTGGGATATTGTAAAAGAATATGGAATCCACGGCCCGAAACCTTATGTATGGCACCGTACTCCGGGTTTTGGTGATACGAACTGGACGGATGTTATCTCCATTTTGCGTCAGGCTGGTTATAAAGGCACCATTGATATTGAAGGTTGGCATGATCCTGTCTATCGGGATGAACTGGAAATGACGGGTCAAGTACATGCCTTGAATCATTTAAAACAATGCCGCGGGGGCAGCTTTGTGCCTAATCCGCTTTAATAAGTCAGGGGGAGAAATATGACAGCACAGTACCGTGTAGCGGTTGCAGGTTGCGGAGGAATGGCTAATGCATGGATTGAATACGCTTTATTGCGTCCAGATACTAAGATCGTTGCTCTAGTAGATATAAGGTTGGAGTCGGCTGAGGCGATGGCCGCGAAGCATGGGATTTCATGTCTGACGTTTACGGATATTAAGCAGGCGATACAGGAGACCGCAGCAAATCTCATCTTTGACGTTACTGTTCCAGGAAGTCATTTCAATATTTCTAGCACTGCATTGGAACTTGGATGTAATGTCTTTAGTGAGAAACCTTTAGCTGAGACTATGGAGGAATGTAATAAGATTGTTGAGATCTCGGAACGGACTGGAAACGCTCATGCTGTGATGCAGAACCGCCGTTATGATCCTCGTATTCGTTCTTTAAGAAAAATCATAGAATCAGGAACGATTGGTAGAACAGGATTTATCGGTGCAAGCTTTTTCCTTGGGGCTCATTTCGGGGGATTCCGTGATGTTATGAAAAGTCCGTTGCTGCTGGATATGGCGATTCATACCTTCGACCAGGCCCGGTTTATTAGTGGCGCGAACCCTGTGTCCGTATACTGTCAGGAGTTTAATCCTCCCGGCTCATGGTATGAGGGGAATGCTTCGGCAGTGTGCATTTTCGAGATGTCCGACGGTTCAATATTTACCTATCAGGGATCTTGGTGTGCAGAAGGTGCATCCACGTCATGGGAAGCTTCTTGGCGGGTTAACGGGGAGAAAGGAACCGCAATCTGGGATGGTCATGAGCTGCCATATGCTGAGGTAGTTACTGCAGGAGATCAGAGTGATAAGTTCATTCGTGACGTAAAGCGTGTAAATGGTGAAAACGTTGAGATGAGTAAAACATTCCATCAAGGGTGTTTGGATGAGATGTTCTTGTCATTGGCAGAGCAACGTCCTGCAGAGACGAATTGTAGAGATAATCGGTATAGTATGGCAATGGTGTTCGGAGCGCTGGAAAGTGCTGAATCTGGCCGGAAAATCGATCTAGTGGAGTTTTGAGATTGACTTCTGTTACTACAATCGCCAGCAAGGAGATCAAAATGAATATTAGAGCTTACCGAGAATCGGATCTTAGTCAAATTGTCTCATTGTTCTACGAAACAGTTCATTCCGTAAACAAACAAGACTACTCACAGGAACAGCTGGATGCTTGGGCACCTAAAGAGGAAGAGGCACTTAAGCTTAATACTTGGAGAGCTTCTTTACGTCAAAATATCACTTATGTAGCCGAAATTGATAATATTATTGTGGGCTTTTCTGATATGACAGCAGAAGGACATTTGGATCGATTATATGTTCACAAAGATTACCAAGGGCAAGGTGTAGCCTCTGCATTGGTGAATAAGTTTGAATTGAAAGCAAAAGAACAGGGTCTTTATGAAATGGATACCGAAGCAAGCATCACTGCTAAACCTTTTTTTGAACGATTGGGGTACCAGGTTATTGCGAAACAAAGTGTAGAACGAAAAGGTGTTCTGTTGGTCAATTATAGGATGAGCAAAAAAATAATGTAATTCAAAAAAAGCAGGTTGCTCATTAGAGCAGTCTGCTTTTTATGATAAGAAGGATATTCAAATTTACCCATCAATCAAGTTCATTAATGCTACAGTATCAAATCGATCCCCTTGAACTAACCATTTACCGTCCACATCAAAGAGAGTCAATATACCTTCCAAAGGTACACGTTTACTTTCTTTGTCATCCTTATCCAATAAAACAAGATCCACCGTATATTTTAACTCGACAATATCCTTTTTTTGTTCGGAAAGGTTGAATTTTAGGTTTTCCGGTTTTAAAGAAAGCTTTTGTTTATCAGCGATTTTAAATGGGATAGTTGTAATTCGGTTCGCTATAGCTTTTTCGGAAAAGTATTCTGTAAAATACGGTTTCATCTCTTCATTTCGCGCAAGAATGGATTCATCAGACATTAAATCCTCAGAAGCCTTGACGGTATATTCTACATTTTTATATTTCTCTGCGGCTTTAGTAGCATCATCTACTTCTGAACTACATCCCATAATTAACGCCAGGGATAATAATATCATGCTTAATATCAACGGTGATTTACGCATTAGTACACCCCCAATGTATTTGATCTTGCATTATTATACTTATATTACCATGTTGTGGTTTCATAATTTCAAGAAGAAAATGATTCAAATCCCTAAATATGGTATGGTGTAAACATGATCGTAAATTTGAGGTGATTAAACTAAAAAGTCGAATCGAAAGGATTATTAAAATGAACACAACCTTAAAATTTACTCGCGGGAATAAAGTAGGACTGATTGCTTGTTCAGATGGTGTGAGAGTAGAAAACCTAGCTAAAGTAGAGGAATTAAAAAGAGTTTTGCATTCCTTTGGACTCCATGTAGTGGTGGCTAATACTTTGTTTAGAAAAGAGGGATATTTCAGCGGCAATCCCAAGGAAAGAGCAGTGGAGCTGAATCAACTATTTAAAAATACTGAAATTAGCGCGATATTCGATATTTCAGGTGGGGATTCTGCCAATCAGATCTTAGAGTACATAGACTATGAAAGTATTCGAATGAACCCCAAACCCTTTTTCGGAATGAGTGATTTGTCAGTTATTTTGAACGCTTTATATACGCAAAATAATTCGAAATCCTATCATTATCAGTTGATGAATTTAGTGTCTTCTGATGGGGCGGAGCAGCAAAGGGCTTTTTATCGAACATTTTTCGAGGGTCAAAACGATCTTTACGATTTCCGGTATCATTGGGTTCGTGGTAACCAGATGAGCGGGATAGTAATCGGGGGGAATATTCGCTGCTTTTTGAAGCTGGCAGGGACAAGCTATTTTCCGGATCCTTGTGACAAAATATTATTGTTGGAGAGTTTAAGTGGCAGAGCTAACAAAATAGTCTCCTTTTTTGCTCAGCTCCAGCAATTGAAATATTTTGATGCTTGTGCTGGATTGATTCTAGGCTCGTTTTCAGAACTTGAGAACTTTAATGAATTCCCGATAGTAGAAGAGTATGTGAAGGAAATTAGCCATTCCGCCTCCATTCCTATTATAAAGACAGCTGAGATTGGGCATGGCAGTAACAGTAAGTGTATTGTTGTGGGCGATAAAATCACTTTGTAAAATTCTTTATCAAATTCCTCTTGCCAGAGAACTTGGAAATGGAGATTCACTCAAAGGGATCATTAGGTCAGCGTTTACGTGTGCAATTTGGACTGCATATTTATTGAAATCAGAGCGAGTACATAATACGTTTGTAAAGTAATTTAGTAAAGTGTTTAAAAGGAGGGGTATGATGTCTACACAAGATTATCTATCAAAAGAAGAATTGAAAGATGCGATTCATATTGCCTATCAGTCTCTTGATCATGAATTTGATGGCATTGAGAACTCCCAAAGAGACAATCGTATGGAAGGGGTTGATCGAACCCCAGCAGAAATCATTGCTTATCAATTGGGATGGTTGAATCTTGTTATGAAATGGGATAAGGATGAAAAATCAGGGTTAACCGTTATTACACCTTCACCGGATTATAAATGGAATCAACTTGGCGGATTATATCAATCGTTTTATCATACATATGCTGCCTACTCATTAGACGAGTTAAGATCTTTATTTCAAGAGACAGAACATCAGTGGCAGAACTGGATTGATTCTTTAAGTGATGAAGAACTTTTTACGCAAGGCGTGCGGAAATGGACAGGAAACAATCCAAGATGGCCAATGGTCAAATGGATTCATATTAATTCAGTAGCACCGTTTAAGACTTTTCGCTCTAAGATTCGTAAATGGAAAAAGCTTAATGTAACTAAGGAAGTATAAAAGGACGGATTATTTTTGAAGAAGATATCTATTATTGTAAGTACATTTATATTTTTGATTGCATTAAGCTCGATTATACTTGTCGTAGTAAACAACTCTTCTAAACCCATTAAGAGTCCTGAGAACATTGAACTAAAAGAGTTGGCGAATGGAAACAAAATTCAAGTGGACTTTTCGGAGAAACCGACTGTATTCGTATTTTTCACCTCATGGTGTCCATATTGTAATGACGACGCTCCTAAGATTGTCTCATTGTATGAGAAATATAAAAATAGAGTGAACATATACGGAATCAATTTGCTTTATCAAGATGATCTTTCTGAAGTAAAACAATACGTGGCGGATTACAACATTAAGTATCCCGTTCTCCTAGATGAAACAGGTGATCTCCATAAACAATTTGGTGAACAAGCTTTTCCAGCGTTGTTTTTTATAAACTCTGATGGCAAGGTTATGGATCAAATTATTGGCTCGACTGATTTTGACGCAATTGAGAGCTCGTTTAAGATTTTCATTAAAAACTATGATTAAGGAGGTTGAAATGAATACGATTCATTTAGAGGTTTTTGCAGCAAAAGATCAATCGGATGTAGATATATTTTGGGGACTTTTTAATAGTTACATTGATGAATTATCTCTCCACGTATCTATGGGCGATGAACAAGAGATATAAATCCTTTAAATTTGTTTCTTATACATAAGGACGGTACTGTGCTTGGATTTTTAATGTATGTTACTTATTTTGATGAGGGTGGAAAGTGTTTTTTAATGGAGTATTATATTGAACCTACGTATCGGAATTTAGGGTATGGTGAATTTGCCTATTCAATGGTCGAAAAACATGTTTATGCAGACGGTGCAAAGTATATCGAGTTAACCCCGACTAATGATGCAAATGAAAGGTTTTGGCGCAGTGTGGGGTATATGAAATAATCGGATATGGATGAGGATCATAAATACATTTATCGGAAATCACTTTGTATCTAAACCGTAAGGAGTTAATCCCTATGATCAAAAAAAGAAAGAAACTCATAATCATCACCGCATTTCTTTCATTTTTGCTTCTGATGCTGATTGTAGTCTATATAATAAATCCTCAACCTGTTATGTAGAACCAGATTTTACAGAGGTCACAACAACGATACTTTTGAACGATATTGATCCAGACGTATTTAACGCGGATGTGATCGCCCATTCAGAAATTAATAGATGGTTTGGAATCTTTGTCAGGTTTAGTGGAGCTTATTGATGGATTAAATAATGTAAAAGAGTTCAAAACAATCTATAAATCAATCGAATCCCAAAGCTAGGAGGTTGAGATGAAGAAATTCATTATTGTAATTCTAGCCATAATTGCTTTATTGCCATTACATGCGGTCTACGCGGATTGGGCCGGTTCGTTTGTTGTTTATTCAGGTGACATCTACGAAATATCAGACGATGAACTCATCCCCTCCGAAGAAATCGATAAGAAGATAGGGCATGTAACTAAATATTCCGATGAGGAAGGCACGTACAGGGGAAATTTCTCGAATATTTATCCTAAAGGTACGCCCTACTACTCAATTATCAATACGGATCCAAAAGATTACATTGCTATTAAGACCCAAGAGGATATCTTTGTAAAAGCTTATAATAAAGGCCATTATCCCAATGATGAATTGGTTAAAAAAACGATTTGGATGTATTTCTTATTGGGGACATCGGTTATCGTCTTATTAATAATTTGGATAATAAAGCGGAAGAAAGCAGTGTTGTAGCTAGAACGGCGTGGTGGAAAATTCAAGTTCAAAGGGTGAATCTAGTGGAAGAAGCATCTAGTCTAATCAAAAAATTATCATGGCACACACGCGAAGAGGAAAAGGAAGATGCAATTAATAAGCTACAATATATAAAGGATGAAGCTTTGCATTTATTAGTACAACCTATATCAAAAGACTATTGGGATGGAGCGGCTGAAACAGTCATACGTTTAGGATATCCACGTGTGAAAAGCATATTGCCGGGTTTGCTTGAATGGATACAAGATTTAAATTGGCCAGGTGCGGGGGAAATAGCTGGTTTTTTACTTGAAATAGGGGATCCGATGATTCCATATGTTAAAGATGTACTAAATCAACACAGCGATGATCAAGAATGGGTGTATTGGATTTTCGAAAAATTAATTGATCATTGGAACACGAACCAAGTCCAACAGATACAATCAGAATTAATTAAGATTTCACAGGAAAAAGCCAATGACCTATCGGCATTAAGAATCTTATTAACTCACGGTATATACGCAAAAGATATGGTCTGTGAAATAATCCAGCACAAAAAAGATGTCCTTGTATTTGAACTCAAGGAACTTCATGATACTCATCTTGAAATTGATTGTGAAGCTCTTCATAAAGAATTCTTAAATCAACAGCCTAATGTAATTAAACAGTTTCATGAGCACAATAAAGACCGTTTTTATATATGTAATGCGATATCTAACCGCCAAGAAGTTTTAAGAGAAATAGAAATTTTTACTGCTGAGTTTCTCACTTCGTGAAGTTATCAAGCTTTACTGAAATAAATTGAAAGGAGACTAACCAATGAACAACATAAAAGTACCTCATTATGATGCTTTTTCTCCTTATCCCAACAAAGGAAATCCAGCTGGTGTAGTATTAGATGCGGCTCATTTGAGCGAAAGTGACATGCAAGCGATAGCTCATAAGGTCGGTTTTAACGAAACAGTTTTTGTAGTCTCATCAGATGTAGCTGATTTAAGGCTTAAGTATTTTACGCCAGGCCATGAGATCAATCTTTGTGGACATGCTACAATGGCATCTTTATTTGCTTTAAAAACAAAGGGGATCCTTGGTGAGGCTGGCTCGATAAAGATCGAAACAAACGTGGGGGTGCTACCCATTCAATTCAGTATGGTAACTTCATGATTGAAATTGATTGTCTGGGAGAAATCTGTCCAGTACCAGTAATGATGTTAAAAAAACATCAAAAAGCCATTCAAAATGGCGAACAGGTGATGCTGGTTACTGATCATAGCTGCGCAAAAGTTTCCATCACGGATTACTGTCGTGGTTCAAATTTGAAATGTACCATCCAAGAAGTTATTAATGGGGTATGGGAGATTACGATTGAGATATAAGTTCAACACAATGTATCAATCAATGTCTTTTCTATATAACGAATTAATTGTTTCGTATCATTGTCACAACGCTGATTATGTTTTTTTACCATGTAGACATCGTTATTTACTTGGAACTGATCAATATGAATAATCTTGAGTTGTTTACTATACAACTCTTTTTTTATGGACATATAAGGCAGAAAGGCAACACCATGTCCTCTAATTGCAGCAAGCTTTACCGCCTCAAGGGAGTCCAGATTAAACAGTATGTTTAATTTAAGCTCACCCGCAGATATGTTATTTAAAGCCCTTTGCACACAATGAAGCTGTGAGGACCAGATTAACGGATATTTAGGGAGCTCATTCAGTGTGATTTTATCAGGACAAACGGTCGTACTGCTTGCCACTAGCATAACTTGATCAGAAAACACCATATTGGAGCTTAATTCAGATTTCGGGGAAGGCCCGGAAATAAAGCCAACATCACCTTCTTCAAGAAGCAAACGTTCTTCTACTAGTGACGATGCCCCTTCGTTTAGAGTGATATGGCAATTGGGAAAATGCTTTTTTACCTCATATAAGGTACATGGCAGGGCATAATTACAGACTTCTGGAATCGCATAAATAGACAGCTCATGTTGTGTTGGCTGTAAATGATTGATCTCTGTGACCATATCATCATACAATTTACAGATTTGCTCCGCATACTTCTCTGCTATAATCCCTGCTTCTGTTAGGCTGGCCCCTTTATTACTTCTCACAAAAAGCTCAGAACCTAAGGTATTCTCCCAGGATTTCAACTGCTGACTCAGTGCGGATTGGGTGATATGAGATTTCTGAGCGGCTTTAGATATACTTTTTAACGAAGCAATATCTAAAAATAATTTAAGCGTTTCCATATTCATACTTATTCCTCCTGTTGCCCGCTGTTAGTGCAAACTATAGCATACTTGATTACGCTCCATCTGTGCCATTAGTAACACTTATACAGCATAAAGAAAGCAGATAACCACAGCATAAATAAGTATGTTACTATTTTCACATAGTCAATTACATAAAACGATGGAGGTGTTAGACTATGGGGCAAACCGTAAGTCCCGAAACGAAATCAACCCGAACCAGAGCTCCTAGAAAACCTAAAAAGAGTCAGTTGCCCATCGCGTTGCTGGTCACAGTTCTCATTATTGGGTTTGGTTTTTTCCTAGACCATTCCCACGATAAAATGGTTGTCTACCTGCTTTTCGGTATTTCGTTTGGCGTTATTTTGCAAAGATCACGTTTCTGTTTTACTGCATCACTTAGAGATCCATGTATTACAGGCAGCACATCGGTAACAAGAGCTGTACTGATAGCATTTTCTCTCGCTACGATCGGATTTACAGCCATAAAGTATCCAGCATTCCTGGAAGGTAAACCGATTCCTGGGATGGATAATGTGGGTCAAATCAGTTTTGCTTTGATAATTGGCGCAGTATTATTCGGAATTGGCATGGTTATTGCAGGGGGTTGCGCTTCGGGTACATTGATGCGTGTAGGTGAAGGATTCACGATGCAGATGTTGTCACTTGTGTTTTTTGTCATTGGGTCACTTTGGGGATCACATGATATGGGTTGGTGGAGAGCTAACGTTATAAAGGATGCACCCACTGTATTTTTACCAGACGTTTTTGGTTGGCTTGGAGCACTAGTTGTTCAGTTCCTGATCATTCTTCTGTTGTACATCGCTGCAGTTAAATGGCAAGAGAAAAAGATGGGAAGCGCAGATTAGTTTAAGTTATTACGTGAATATTTTCACTATTAGGAATTTGAAAAAATATAAAAGGTGGTTTTTAAGATGGCTGAATTTACACTTGATTGCCTGGGAGAAGCTTGTCCGGTACCGTTAATGAGAACAGAAAAGAAAATGACTGAACTAAATGTTGGAGACGTTCTAGTTGTTGCTATTGATCATAGCTGCGCAATGAAAAACGTACCAGAATGGGCGAGAAAACAGGGACATAATGTGGAAATCGAAGAGGTCGATGATGGCGAGTGGGAAGTTGTTATTGAGAAGGTAAAATAGGATCGCTAAGTAGGAAAGGACGGTGAATGAAACGGTGAACGAATTCTGGTTGAAGATATCGTCTAACCGCTTTTACAAGCAATTGCTCAAAGAACCGTTTACTTATGTAACTGGAGCTGTACTTCTCGCTGTGTTCGCTACAGCACATC
Organism: Paenibacillus sp. FSL R10-2778; assembly: GCF_038593035.1. Taxonomy (NCBI): domain Bacteria; kingdom Bacillati; phylum Bacillota; class Bacilli; order Caryophanales; family Paenibacillaceae; genus Paenibacillus; species Paenibacillus sp. FSL R10-2778. The sequence continues at coordinate 3,119,621 of NZ_CP151956.1, forward strand.
TGGCTGTTTTCTCAAAAGGATGGGGAGTAACCAGCGCCTTCGCAGACTGGGGAGCTTGGGCGTATCGACTGGTAGGAGGAAATGTAGATAACTGGGCTTACTTTAGTACGGAGAAAGCTCAAAAAACATTATCTTCCGGATTTTTGAATGATGGTGGGTCCATTCGAAATGTAGGGATTATCTTAGGTGCATTAGCAGCGACATTGTTTGCTTCCGAGTTCAAGCTTAAGAAAATTAAGTCCAAAAAGCAGGTAGTGGCGGCTGTACTTGGTGGGCTGCTTATGGGGTACGGAGCTAGACTGGCTAATGGATGTAATATAGGTGCATTATTTACGGCTATAGCTTCTTTATCGCTTTCAGGCTGGATTTTTGGATTGTTCCTGCTGGTTGGTGCATTTATAGGCAGTAAATTATTGGCCAAATTCTTTATGTAAAAGTGAAATAGACTGAGCTTATAGTGCTGACGAGAGTCAGCCTATTTTATTGAAATCATAGTCTACACAGGAGGGTCAATTGAAATGGAAAAGAAGACAGAACAGTATGATGTCGTCATTATCGGTGGCGGGGCTGCTGGATTAACAGCAGGGATCTATTGTGGACGAGCAAAATTGAAGACACTTCTTTTGGAAAAATCGCTGGTAGGCGGTCTTGCGACTTATACTAATGAAATAGAAAATTATCCTGGTTTTCCTGAAGGAACGACCGGAACAGATCTTATGGGATTATTTCATAAACAAGCCAAAAAATTTGGTGTTGATTTCAAAATGACAGATGTCAAATCTGTCTCGGTAGCGGAAGAGATTAAAGTAGTGGAAACCTTTCGGGTTCGATATGAATGTAAAGTCATTATCATAGCCAGTGGAGGAAAACCAAGAATTACAGGTGCAGCTAATGAAGATATGTTCTTATATGATAAAGGGATTTCCTTCTGTGCAACCTGTGACGCTGCTGCAAATACGGGGAAAACAGTTATGGTCGTTGGCAGTGGTGATGCAGCTATTGAGGAAGGGATGTTTCTGACTAAGTTTGCAGATAAAGTGATCGTATCTGTCATGCATGATCATGGGAAAATGGATTGTAATGAAATTGCCAAAACGCAGGCACTAGAAAACCCTAAAATGGAATTCATGTGGAATACGGTGGTAAGTTCTTTCGAAGGTGAGGAACGTTTGAATTCCGTCGTCCTGAAAAATTTAAAATCTAATGTACTGCAAAGCGTTAAGGTCGATTCATGTTTCTTATTTATTGGATACACCCCGAACACAGAAATTTTATCAGGGGTAGTAGATTTGAATCGTAATGGATATGTACTTATTAATGAGAAAATGGAAACGAATATACCTGGGGTCTTTGCAGCAGGAGATGTGTGCGATAAATTTCTAAAACAAGTTGCTACCGCTGTTGGCGATGGTGCCATTGCAGGGTATGGTGCAGAGAAGTATATCTCTGAATGTGAGGTGTATGAGCATCAAATTCTGAATCAAGGCAAAGCATCTGTTGTTTATTTATGGAATGCCACAGATCCTTCCTGTCGGGAGTTATTGCCTTTAATTGAGGAATTTGAGCAATCCCATTCGGAGGTCAGGGTCACAAAGGTAGATGTATATAAGTCACCCGGACTTGCTGCCAAGCTAGGGATAGATTCAGTTCCTTCTATTGTTTATCTGGATAATGGGAAGGTCCAAAAAGTAATTACTGAAAAGATAAATGAAGAAATACTGAGGACTCTTGCTAATTAAGGAGAAAGTCAAAGACACATGCAGATGTTATCTCTGTATGTGTCTTTTTTTATTCAAGCTTAAGGAATATGAGACGAGCTAATGCAAGAGAGTGTCAAAGTATCAATAATAGTTGTTTTGTCATATATTTTTGAAAGCGCTTAAACCTTATGATTATTTTATAAATGTTGCAACTATAGCGGAGGGAGAAAGGACATCAATTATCTGTACATATCTTCAAAATCATCACAAGGAGGATTCACCTATGGCGAACGCAAGCGTCGCACCAGACAAGAGATCCGGACCGAATCTCAACAAGCAACGAACTAGCGGGATCAGACGCTTTTTTAAGCAAATAGATCTACAGCTTATGGTATTGCCAGCACTTGTTCTAGTTTTTATTTTTGCCTATATCCCCATGTACGGGATTCTAATTGCATTCCAGGATTACAAGTTAGGTAATAGCTTTATTAGCAGTGACTGGGTTGGCTTAAAGCACTTTATTTACTTCTTTAATGCTCCTGAATTTGAAGTGGTTATGAAAAATACAATCATCATCAGCTTACTGAAGTTTTGTTTTGGATTTCCTGCACCGATTATTTTGGCGTTAATGCTGAACGAAGTCCGTAAGATGTTCTTTAAACGGGTGATTCAGACCGTTACTTACTTGCCTCACTTCTTATCTTGGGTAGTTATCGGCTCAATGGTTACCTCGATGTTATCCGTAGATAACGGCAGTATAAATATGCTGCTTGAGAAATTGAAATTCATTGATGAACCGATCAACTTCCTTTCCATGACAGAATATTTCTGGGGCATTTTAGTTACAACCAATGTATGGAAAGAAATTGGATTTGCTTCAATCGTGTACTTAGCTGCCATTGCTGGTATTGACCCGCATTTATACGAAGCGGCTTCGATGGATGGTGCAAGTCGGTTTAAACAGATATATTTGATAACGTTGCCTTCAATTATGCCAGTTGTAATCATCTTTATGATTTTGGCAATCGGTAATCTGGTGAATGCAGGATTCGAAGATATTTTGATCCTAGCTTCCAATCCAGCTCTGCGAGAAGTGTCAGATTCAGTTGATGTATATGTTGTACGTGTCGGTATAGACAATTTCAGGTACTCCTATGCGACTGCTATCGGATTGTTCAAGGCCGTGATCAGCGTGACATTACTTACCTTTGCCAACTTCATTGCCAGAAGAGCAGGGAACAGCTTGTGGTAATGAATTACTCAATATAGGGGGACCAAACTATGAAACGTATTAATATAGGAGATCGAATATTTATAGGATTCATATATGTATTTTTGACCTTACTGGCATTTTCCGCTTTTTATCCATTTTGGAACTCACTTGTTATTTCCTTTAATGAGGGGATGGATACTTCGAAAGGTGGAGTTACTTTCTGGGTCCGTGAGTTCACGCTTGAGAATTATAAGATCGTTTTTGAAGATTCTCGTCTAATGGGTGGATTCGTCATTGCTACATTGCGGACAGTAATCGGTACAGTAACAGCGATACTGGCCACTTCGATATTCGCTTATGGAATGTCGAAGCGTGAACTGATGGGTCGCAAATACTACATGATTATGTGTATCATTACTATGTATTTCGGTGGGGGACTCATTCCGTCATACATGCTTATCAGAAGTTTAGGTCTCTTCAACTCATTTTGGGTGTTTATAATTCCTGCACTGGTCAGCGTATGGAATATGATCATATTCCGGACCTTCTTTCAAGGTCTTCCACAAGGTTTAGAGGAGTCAGCAAAGATTGACGGTTGCGGATATTGGGGGACTTTTGTCCGCATCGTGCTTCCTTTGTCGGGACCAGTTATAGCAACATTATCTTTGTTCACAGCAGTAAATCACTGGAATGAGTGGTTCGTAGCGAGTATTTACATTACGAAAGAGGAGTTAATGCCGATTCAGACCATCTTAAGGCAGATATTGTTCTCTAATATTGCTTCAGAACAGCTGTCTAATGTAGATGCAAGCTCCATTGCTCATATTAACTCGGCTAAGAAAATAACCTCGAAGTCATTAACGATGGCTACGATCATGGTTGCAACCATTCCGATTGTATGTGTGTATCCATTCCTACAAAGATTCTTCGTTAAAGGGGTCTTGGTCGGATCATTGAAAGAGTAGGATGATAGAATGAGAATGGGTTTAGAGCGTATTGCTTTGAACATAGATTACAAATTGAAAGGGGAAAATACATTGAAGACTAAGAGAAAGATGCTTCTCGGTATGATGTCTACCTTGCTATTAACGACTTTGGTTGCGGGTTGTGGTGGCAACAATTCAAGCGCTCCGGCGGCAACTGCTGAACCAGAGAAAGAAGGAGGAACAGCGGTCAACACAGCAACTGAAGCTCCTGCGGCTGATTTGTATGAATTAGGGAAAGAACCGCTTGAAGTCTCATTCTACGGAAATTACGGCTGGTATCAAATGCCGAAATGGGGCAAAGATGCTGCTTCTAAATGGATTTTAGATAATCTGAAGATCAATGTCACAGGAATTAGCTCTGGTGGTAATAACGCTCAAAAGCTGCAAACGATGATCGTTGGTAACGAGCTGCCGGATATTGTGTGGACCGAGAAAGGTGCTGACGTAGAACGTCTTCGCCAAGCGGATATGCTAGTTCCTTTGGATGAATATATTGATAAATATCCAAACTTTAAGAAATACTTAACAGCTGGACATTTGGAATTGCTTCGTTCCCCTGATGGGAAGATCTATCAGCTGCCGAATTATTATACAACTCAACCAAACGGAAACGCCGGTTATGCTATTAATAAAAAGATTTACAAAGAGCTTGGTTCTCCTAAGCTAGAAACGACAGATGATTTGTATGCTTATTTAAATGCTGTTAAGGCGAAGTTCCCTGACGTTATTCCGTTCGAGACGGGTTTAGCGAGAGATGGTAACGGAATTGACCAGTTATTCTCCTCTTTTAAAGAGAGTAATCTGTCGTATACTAGAATATACGCCGTACCTGATGGCGACAAAATGGGTTCGATATACAAGGATGAAGGATTCCGTGAGTCAGTTGTATTTGCTGCTAAATTAATGCGTGAGAAGCTAATGACGCAGGATGCGAATACTCAAACAGAAGATCAAATTAGAGAGAAAGCGATGAATGGCAAGTTTGCTGTTATTGCGACTTTTGATCCAATGAAATTGCTCGCCACTGCTGATGAAGAGATGAAGAAGACGGATCCGGAAGCTGGATATATGTTTATTAAACCGATTTACAAAGCTGGTTTGGATCAAAGTAAGATTACTCCAGGAACGTATAATCAGTTAGGTTGGAACGTTGCTACAATCACTAAAAACGCTAAAAATCCAGAGGCTGTATTCGCTATGCTTGACTGGATGACAGGACCAGAAGGTTCTATGGTTCTTAACTGGGGTCCTCCAGGACCAGAAGGGTATTGGGATGGATTTGAAGCAGATGGACTTACTCCTAAATTTAATAAAGATAAATATCTGAATGAGCCAGAAGCTCTGTCCGAAATTAACGGAAAAGCCGGTGACTTGGTATGGGTAGGTAATACTGTTTTCTTGGATAATACAAAGAAAATGATGTTGCAAACCCTTCCAGCTGACAAGATTGACTTTAGTAACCGTTGGCAGATGGAAGTAACTTGGGCTTCGCAAGGTGACTTTACGGAGTTCCTGAATTGGGATCCGGCTCCAGACAGTGAAGAAGGGATTATCAGACAAAGTGTCAGAGATATCTGGTTAACAGCAAGAGCAAAATCGATGTATGCGAAGACTGATGCAGAAGCATTAGCAATTCTTGATAAAGCACATGAAGATTCTATCAAGGTTGGCTATGAGAAATTCCTTGATTATGTAACAAAAGTATGGACAGAAAATAAGAAAGCTTTAGGTAAATAATAATTTGTAATACGAAGGTTTGCTATTTAGCAAGCCTTCGTTTTTACGTCCCATTTCTTGTACTCATTGTTTTATCAGCTGTTAGGGAAGAGAATGAATGGTATACTGAAAAAGATTGGTTAGTAGAATTCAGCTGGTTGGATTAAAACATTTCAAAGGGGGATTGTGTTGATGTACAACGTATTATTAGTAGACGATGAGATGCTTGATCTTGAAGGCATGAGACAATTCATTCCTTGGAATGAACTGGGTATGCAGGTCGTGGAGGCAGCGAATAACGCGTTTACGGCATGCGATATTTTAGAACAGCATGTTATTGATATTATAGTTAGTGATGTGAATATGCCGAATATGTCGGGTCTAGAGCTGGCTCGGATTGCCATAGAGAAAAAAAACGATATACGTGTGATTTTTGTAAGCGGTTACCAGGATTTCAGCTATGTGAAACAGGCGCTTTCTCTAAAAGCATATAGCTATGTCCTTAAGCCAATGGATGACAAGGAACTTATTGCTGCACTACAGAAAGTAAAGCAGGATTTAGATGATGAAAGTAAACGGCGTGACGTGGAAGAAGCTTATCAGCATATGATTCCTATGGCCAAAAATGATTTGTTGATTCGCTTATTTGAAGGGGAATGGGAGGGGGACACTCAAGCTGGAATGTTGAAGCTTATGAAGTCTTACGGTCTGGATAAGCTGGAGTGGCCTATACGTGTGGCAGTTTTGGAGCTGGATTATTTCAATTGGTTTCAAGAACAGGATAATCTAACTAAACATCTAATGTCCAAGGACTTTCTGTATGAAGTGAATACAATTGCTCAGAAGCACGGTATGCCACATTGCTATAAGGTATCGTCTTATCGAATCGCGTTGTTGATTAACGAACAGGAGATGGAGAAGTTTATTGAAGAAATTTATGAGTCAATTCGCACAAAATTTCCTGTCACTATGACCGTAGGGGTAGGGAAGCCTACATTTGCTATGGACCAGGTCCACACCTCCTATCGGCAAGCTATGGAAGCCGTTGACGGAAAGATGTTTCTCGGCAAGGGCAAACTAATTATGTATGAAACGGTTAGCAGCGAACCTGGAATGATTGATGCCCGTACGTTGGATGCCCGTATGGACACACTTTTTAAAGCGATGAAAGAATATGAGTTAGTCCTTATTTATGACGAGATCGATAAGCTGTTTAAATCCGTGAGTAGTTTAAGATCTAAATTCACGATTCATAATCTAGCCATGTATATTATATGGAAGCTGGATCAGCAGTTGAAAGAGGTTAGTGAGGATTTATTTGAAATCTTAGGTATGGAGTTACATAGTTTAGATATTTTGCTTCAATTCGATACGATCAGTGATATACGCTCTTGGCTTGTACTCAAAACGTTTGAGATATCCGAGTACCTACGCAGCAAAACAGAGTCAGTGAACAATAAACTGATTAGAGAAATTATGCAAATGATGAAGGATAAGATGAGCGAGAATTTTACGTTAAAGGATATTGCACAGCAGTTCTCTTTCTCACCCAACTATTTGGGATATCTATTTAAAGAGGAAACTGGGAAAACGTTCAGCGAAGTACTCATTCAGCTGCGAATGGAACAAGCCGGCAAGCTTTTGAAAGATCCGAAGTGTAAAATCTATGAAATCGCGAGCCAGGTAGGTTACCGTTATCTTCCTTACTTCAGCAGACAATTCAAAGAAGCCTATGGTATGACACCTATGGAGTATCGTAAGCGGGAGAAGTGATGGGGGATGATTTTGCATGAAACAACCAAGAAGTAAACATAAGTATGTGCCGATAGGGTATAAATTAATGCTGACGTATATTTTTTTCATTATTATCCCAGTATCTGTGATCGGTTTTGTCTCTCACTCTATGTACAATGATTCATTACGCGAGCATACAAGCTCGAATATTAAAGGTACGTTGTTGCAGATTCGCGATAATATTGATTACAAAATGGGGGAAGTTACCCGGATATCAACACAATTATATAGTGATTATGATTTCTATCGGAATCTTCGAAGCTATGAAGAAGGCTGGGAAAATTATGACCGGATGTCTATGAAGGTCCTTCCAAAGCTGGACGTAGCTATTCAATCAACGGGTATGAGGATTGGGATGTCGCTATTTTTAAAGAATGAATCCATTCCTGAGATCTATTCGAATTCACTAGAGGGCTATCTGGATAATAGTAGCTTCTATCATCTTTACCATATGAACCGGATTGAAGGGAAATCCTGGTATTATGATTTTCCAACCGAGAAATATGCGGAGACTATGAAATGGTGGCAGATTGAGCGCGATGTAGAAAATAATCGTATCTCGTTGCTACGTAGATTAATAGATACATATGATCCTCTTGTACCTAAGGAGATTGGCTTCCTGCGGATTAATGTTGGCATTCCAGATCTGTTCAATAGTGTGAATTATACGAAGATAGGAAAAGGAAGTATTCTAATTTTAAAAAACGAGTTCGGAAGAACGATGTATCAATCGGGAGAACTACCAGAGCACTATACCAATGAAGCCGAACTTAATAAGGATTACCTGACGATTAGTGAAACAGTTACGGTTTCTAACCAAGCTTGGCAATTAAACGCGCTAGTTCCAATTACGATACTTGAACAGGATGCAGTGAAGGTACGACTGTTTATTATTTTGATGTGTCTTATTTGTTGTGTTGTCTTTAGTTTCGTCGGCATATTTATATCCCGATATTTTTCAATTCGGATTAATAAGTTCGTATACGTGCTGAATGCCTATCGGGAAGGTGATCTTCACAAGCGTATTTCCTATCGAGGCAAAGATGAATTCTCTCAGATTGCAACCGCATTAAATGATATGGGCGAAAATATCGATATGTTGATTAAAGAGGTATATTTGACGCAGCTCCAGAAGAAGGAAGCAGAGCTTGAAATTCTGCAATCACAAATCAATCCTCATTTTCTATATAATACGTTGTCATCTATTATTCAATTAGCCAAGTTTGGTCAAAATGAGAAGCTGCAGCAGATGGTGCTGGAATTAGCGAAGTTTTATCGCCTGACGCTTAATGAAGGACGTACCATGATACCGGTCCCGACTGAAATTGAACAGGCAAACGCTTATTTAGAAATTCAGAAAATTAAATACGGTGAACGTCTGGAAGTTATGTTTGATTTTGATACAGAAATCTGGCCTTATGAGACCATAAAGCTCATTCTACAACCATTTATCGAGAACGTGCTGAAGCACGCCTGGTGTGGTGATCACATTCATTTACGCATTGTTGGGCGTAAAGAGGGCAATAATATTCTGTTCCGTATCATTGATGATGGAATCGGCATGAGACAGGAACGTATTGATCAAATTTTTGATCCAAAGGGTCACACGAATACAGGTTATGGGGTCCGTAATGTGGATCAGCGAATTAAACTACAATATGGATCTGAGTACGGCGTAACCATTTTTAGCCGTGTTGGAATTGGCACTTCTGTTCAGATACTCATTCCTGCTAATAAGGGCAAGCGTGGCATTCGTTCGAATGTTGTACATGATGAAAAGGGGTCTTAAAGCTAGTTTTTCTAGCCTAAGCCCCCTTTAACTTTAATTAGAATCCTTTATATTGAGGCTCTTCGGACTCCAATTCGGTTACCCGGTTCTCTACTTGAGTTACGATTTGTTGTGTTTGCTCGGCTGCGTTTGTGAACAAGGTTTTTGCACTCTCGTTTTGTGTTTCTAATGCAAATTGTTCAAGACTGGCTTGAGCACCTTTTAAAGAAGATAAACATGTTTTAACTTGTGAGGCTACTGTCATTGAGTTTCTCTCCTCTGTGTTGGATTATTAGCATGACGATTGCTATTGTCCTCAAATGCATCTGTCGTTATGCAGGAAAAAAATTCATACTTGTAGTAATAGATGATTTTCCATAAATAAGTAGTGAAATTCCGGATTGAATGCGGCTTTATTGACAAATAATGAGTGTTAGTAAATAAACAAGTTTTGATTCAAAAAGGAGGGTATTTGTAATGCCGGAGTGGTTGGAGGTTGTAGTTCGAACGCTCTTTGCTGTGGTTGTACTTTTCTTTTTAACAAAATTACTGGGAAAGAGACAAGTATCACAGCTCTCGTTCTTCGAGTATATTACGGGGATAACCGTCGGCAGCTTAGCCGCTTACATTTCTTTGGATACGGATAAGTTATGGCATTTAGGGCTCATTGCACTGATTGTATGGGTGGCTTGTTCTTTAGGGATCGAATATCTTCAGATGAAGAGTAAAAAAGCAAGAGACTTTATTGATTTCAAGTCCACAGTACTAATTAAGGACGGAAAAATACTCGAAGATCATATGAAAAAAGAACGTTTAACCACAGATGAACTGCTGGAGGAATTACGCAAAAAAGACGTTTTCAATATATCGGAAGTGGAATTTGCGATTATGGAATCTGATGGAGCCATAAATGTTTTACTCAAGAGTGAATATCAGCCGGTAACCCCTAAGCAATTGGGTATAAAGGTTGCCCCGGAGAAAGAGTCGCAAGTTGTCATTATGGATGGTAAAGTGCTCGACAAACCATTAGACACCCTAAACCTGACGCGAAGCTGGCTGGATGGAGCCCTTGAGAAAATGGGTTTTACGGTTGAGAATGTTTTTCTTGGACAAGTTGATTCTTATGGTGAGCTGACTGTCGATTTGTATGCCGATAACTTTAAAGTCCCACAGCCGCAGGATAAGCCTCAATTATATGCTTTGCTGAAAAAATGTGAAGCTGATTTAGAGATGTTCAGTTTATCAACAGATAACGAAAAAGCTAAAAAAATGTATGAACAATGTTCGGAGCAATTGCAGGCTTCCCTGAAGGTTTTGAAACCGTTAATTCAAAGCTAAGGGTAAAGATAAAGGCACTCTCGAGTAAGATCGAGGGTGTTTTTTTATATTAATTTAAATAAATGTAATAATATGGGCATAAAGTAGCTGTACAACTTCAAAATATTAATTATAGTTGAGATTAGGCTGGAGTTATAGATGACATAAGATTGGAGGAATGCCCTCGGTTTTTATTTAAATTAGAAAACAAGGAGGAAGATGTTCACGTGAAACTAAAAAGAAGATTTTCATTCGGAATTATGGTTACGCTTACAACTTCGCTGGTTCTAGGTAATTTGGTATGGAGTAACCCTACCGCACAGGCAGCAAATATCTTCAGTAATGATTTTGAGAATGAAAATGCCGACAATTGGACGAGTACAACAGGAACTTGGTCTGTAGTTGAAGAAGGTGGCAATCATGTGTATTACCAATCCAGTCAAAACGAAGGACGTTCGTTCTCCGGTAGCTACACGTGGACAGATTACAGCGTTCAAGCTGATGTGAAGATTGATGATTTCAATGGGACTAATCGAACTTATGTGTGCGGGCGTTATGTTGACGGAAATAACTATTATGCTGCATCTCTGTCTAACAGTAATGGTGGGACGCTTGAAATACGAAAAAAAGTGAATGGTTCAAGTTCAACACTGGCTAGTAAAACTGATTTTCCTATAACTACAGGGACTGCCTATACAGTTAGGCTAGAGCTTAGTGGAGATTCGCTTAAAATGTATGTTAATGATGTTTTACAGCTAAATGCACACGATAACATTTTGACAGCAGGAGGTATAGGACTTGTAGCTTATAAGACAGCAGCGAAGTTCGACAATATCAATGTCACCGATATCACCACGGGCACTCCGACACCAACGCCTACTATAGCTCCAACAATTGCACCAACGGTAGCTCCTACGGCTACTCCAACAGCAACACCAGTTGCAGGCTCAATTTATGTAGCCCCTAATGGTCTGGACAGCAACACAGGAACAATTGGTAGTCCAACCACACTGGCCTCAGCGATTACGAAGGTAGCCCCCGGGGAAACCATCTATATGCGTGGAGGGGTTTACACGTATTCTTCAACAATAATTGTTGGACAAGATAATAGCGGAAGCTCTAACTTACGAAAGAACATCGCTGCATATGGGACTGAGAAGCCTATACTGGATTTTTACGCCCAGCCATTTGACCCAGCTCAACGTGGTTTGCAGATATACGGTAACTACTGGAAGGTAAAAGGATTAGAGATAAGAGGCTCAGGAGACAATGGGATCTTTATTGGCGGGAACTATAACATTATTGAGAATGTTGAAACCCACCATAATCGGGATTCGGGACTGCAAATCAGCCGTTATGCTTCATCACTGACCAGCATGAGTCAATGGCCGAGCTATAATCAGATCATTGGAGTGTATTCTCATGATAATTATGATCCGGATAACGGGGAAGACGCTGATGGTTTTGCTGCTAAGCTGACCATAGGTCCTGGTAACGTATTCGATAAATGTATAGCTGCATGGAATACAGATGACGGCTGGGATCTTTACAGTAAATCAGAAACAGGCCCCATCGGAGTGGTGACGATCAAGAATAGTATCTCCTATAAGAACGGACAGACCTCAGATGGAAATTCAACGGAAAACAGTGATGGGAATGGATTCAAACTAGGTGGTGAAAAAATTGCAGTAAACCATATTGTGCTGAATAGCATAGCATTTCAAAATAAAAAACACGGATTCACTTACAATAGTAATCCAGGTTCCATTCAACTAACAAATAATACTTCTTGGAGTAACGGACAGAGTAACTTTGCTTTTGATGCCGGTACTCACCAATTTACGAACAACTTGTCTTTTGCTGGAGGATCGAGTGACAAAACAAGTGGAACCGATATTCTAAGTACTAATGTGTGGTGGAAAAGTAATGCAAGTACCAATGCCAAGGGTTTGGTGGCCAGTGCCGCTGATTTTGTAAGTCTTACACCTTCAGTGGTGCGAAATGCAGATGGTTCTTTTAGTCTGGGCAGTTTCCTCAAATTAACTGGGGGTAGCGATCTAACCGGATCTGGAACACCTAGCGGAACTAATATTGGTGCAACTTTTCCGTGATTTGAAAGCTAGGGGTTTGAGCTCCTTATTTAATTGACTCTGTAGGATTAGATAGGTCATTTTATTCGATATTTTGATGGGCATGAGTCCGGTACTATACCGGATTTGTGCCTATTTGGTTTGTTTTAAGTATAAACCTTCCATCACGTTGGCAAACTAAGCCAGATTAACAAGTCACAATTTTGGGGGTAGTCTGCAGATGTCTGGAATTATTGAAACAATAAAAGAACAACTGGAAGGATCTAGTGATGCAGTTTTTCAAAACATTCGCCTTCATGGGCATTCCTGTGACTTGATCTATATCCCATTCATCGTAAATTCCCTGAGTCTTCATAAAGATATTGCATTGCCGCTAAGAAATGAAGCAAATTCAGAGCACAAATGGCCGGATTTTTTAGAACGATTGGATCGAGGAGCTGTTTTTCCCATCCCGTATCTTAAGGAGTTTGACATAAACAAGGCTGTGGATTTGATTGTTGCTGGAAAAGTAGTGCTTTATTTTGAAGAGCTTCCTTATGTTTATTATTTTGAGATCACGCAATATCAGAAAAGATCGGTTACGGAATCACAAAATGAACTTGTGGTGATTGGACCACAAGAAGCATTTATTGAAGATATTGAAACAAATCTGTCCCTGCTCCGACACAAAATTAAACATCCGGATCTAAAGACTATTCATTATACGATTGGTAAATATACAAAAACTGATGTGTATGTTGTATATATTGAAGGGCTTTATAAAAAAGAAGTTCTTGCTGAAATTGAAAAGCAACTAAATGAAATAGATATTGATGGCATATTGGGCATTAGTTATATATCGGAACAATTACGGAAGGGGAACTTGACACCATTTCCGGTATTTCAATATACAGAACGCCCCGACTCGGTGGCAGCTTCTTTAATGGAAGGCCGGATCGGAATATTACAGGATGGCACACCCACTGCAATGATTGCACCTACCTCTTTTTTTACAATGCTACAATCCTCTGAGGATTATTATCAAAGCTTCTATGCCGCAAGCTGGATTCGAATCGTTCGATTTGTGTTCTCCATCATATCGATGATTCTTCCATCGCTTTATGTTGCGATTACAACCTTTCATCCTCAGATCATACCCTCAAACCTGTTAATTACGATAGCATCTGCCAGAGAGAACATTCCTTTCTCAGCATTGACTGAGGCTTTGATTATGGAGCTTACCTTCGAGGCCCTTAGAGAAGCTGGAACCCGAATACCAAAGCCTGTAGGCCAGACCGTTTCAATTATTGGCGGTATAGTCATCGGTCAGGCTGCGGTGCAAGCGGGAATTGTATCCGCTCCTATGGTTATTGTTGTTTCCATTACCGGTATTGCCACCTACATTATTCCCCATTATGAGCTCGGTCTGACTTTTCGCTTACTTCGTTTCCCTTTATTGATTATGGGTGGAACAATGGGTTTGCTCGGGGTATATATTACAGCTTTTTTGATTTACGGGCATTTAGCTAATCTTAGACCGTTAGGATCACCATATTTACAACCCGTTGCCCCTTTGGTGTTAGAAGATTGGAAGGACACATTATCTCGCTTTCCCTCTAACTATATGAAGAAACGCAGCAAACTTTATAGCAACAGGAATCTAAGGAGACAGAATCAAAAATGAGAACTCTAAAGATAGGAGTTGTTATACTTCTACTCCTAAATTTAACAGGCTGTTGGTCTTCAAAGGTGGAACTGGACGAATTAACCTTTGTGTACGGCTTATTTATAGATGTAGGCAAAGAAGCAGGCACCGTTGAAATTACGATTAACTCTCCTTTGCCCAATCGTCTCAACTCGGGAAGCCAGCCCTCTAGTGGTGGCGGTGATGGGAATAGTTATTCTACAGTTTCTAAGACCGCAGATACGATCGCAGACGCCATGTTACTAGTTCAGAAAGATCTGACACGTCAACTTAGTCTTTCCCAATTGAAAATAATTGTCTTAGGGAAAGCTTATGCAGAACAAGGGATTGGTGAACTCCTATTATGGATTAGAAGAGAGCCAAGTCTCCCCCTTGGAACCTATGTCATGGCTAGTCCCGGCAGTGCAAAAGAGATGAATACATTAACACCTATCTATGAACAATTGCCTTCTGATGTACTGAGGAGCTTTGGAACAGAAAAATACATGTTTTCGACTACAATTAAGGACTGCATATTCGCTGAGGCTTCGGGCGTTGGATTTGCTATAAATAATCTTTCATTTGGTAAAAAAGAAGAAACTACAAAAGAAGGTAAACCACAATATTGGGCAGGCATTCAAGGAGCTATGTTGTTTCAGAATGAGAAAATGAAGGGAATACTAAAGCTTAAAGAGGGGAGGGCATTGGCATGGGCCGCAGGCAAGCTTAAGCTGTCGGTTTATTCTGTTACCTGGGATGGTGGAGAAAGTGCAGCAAGTGTTGTATTTGTTAGCACCAAATCTTCGAAAAAAGTAAAAATAACGGATAAGGGTCCAGTTTTTACAGTGAAATTAAAGGGAAAAGCTAGTGTGATTTATTTAAGGGATCCTAAGAAAAGAAATCTAGAAGAGATCAGTAATATCATTACAGAGAAACTAAGCGATAAAGTAACTGCTAATCTGACCGAAGCTATACGTTTATCCCAAAAAGCAGGTGCGGATGTTCTACAGCTCGGCATGTTGCTGGAATGGAATGATCCGAAACTTTGGAAGCAATTAAGAGAACGTTGGGATAATTACTACGCTCATGAGGCAGATATTAAGGTGAAGACGGACTTTCGGATTGTGGATTTTGGAACAGCAAAATAAAGAACTGAGGAAGGAGAAGTTATGCGTACAACAAAGTGGCAGCTGTTCCGGTTTATCACCATTTTTTTTAGCTCACAAACCACCATTTTTTTGATACCAGCTATTATTGCTACTTCCTCTTATCAAGGCTGGATTGCATTAATCGTTGGCTCCTTATTAGGATTGATATTATTGTGGTTTACAATCTATGTTGGTAAGCTGCGACCTAATCAAGCTTGGGTTCACTTTGGAAAAGAGATCATTGGCAAATGGCCACATAAATTTATGATTCTGCTCCTACTATGCTGGTGTGTTTATTATGTTTCTTTTGATATAGAGAATTTCGTACTATTTTTCGGCTCGAATTATTTAAGAGGAACTCCACCTCTATTTATCCAGTGTGTCGTTGGTCTGGTGATCATGTACACGGCAAGTCTAGGATTTGCAACAATTACATATATGGCCGATGGATTATTTATTATTTTCTTTATTACCGTGATCATTTTATTTAATTTATTCCTTCCAAACGCGGACTTTAATATGGTACCTGCTTTCTTTCATTATCATGATCCTGGAATCGCCCTGAAAGATTCTATTGTGGTCATGTCATGGTTTGGAGAATGGATTGTCCTTTTGTTCATTGCACCTGATTTAAAAATTGAAGCGAAAATGATAAAAAGATTAGTATTTGCGCAGTTCTATGTTTCAATTACGGTCTTAATAGGATGGTTATTGACAATGATGAGTTTTGGTCCACATTTAGGCCAGCAACTCCAATATCCTTTTCTTGAGATGGTGCGTAGTTCGAAAGAAGATAATTTATTAGGTAATACAGACCCGCTTTTGATTGGAATATGGTCGTCTTCGATGTTTATTCACAGCGCTTTCCTTATCTATATAGCTTCAAAATGTGTAGCAGGTTTGTTTAATACTAATAGTAAAAAAATTTACGTTCCCCTTTTAACACTGGCTTCAGTGACAATAGCGTACTTATATTCACGCGACGTCGGCAGATATTACGAACACTACAAAAGCTTTGCCATTGTGATCATTTGGCTAATCGTTGAAAGCATACCCATCTATTACGGGATTGTAGCCTTCTTTCGATATCGGCATAAGACTGCGAAATGAAAATCGAATGGAAGACGGGTGCTGTCTAATTATGGACAGTGCTTTTTTTGTGAATTATAAATCGGGTACGCTTTCTGTTATGATTAAAGCACTTATTACATAATTATCCTCAGATTGGATGGTGTATTCACATGAATCTTCAAGAAGTAACTGAACTTATCAAATCTATTAGGGCTAATCTCGCCAAAGTCATTGTAGGAAAAGAGGAGGGAGTAGACCTGCTGCTGACCGCATTACTTGCGAATGGACATGTCTTGCTGGAAGATGTACCTGGTACGGGTAAAACCTTGCTGGCAAAGGTGCTTGCCAAATCATTGGATTGTTCATTTAAGCGCATACAATTTACGCCGGATTTATTGCCTTCCGATTTAAGCGGGATCAACTATTACAATCAGAAGACGGGAGAGTTTCAGTTCAGACCAGGTCCGGTATTTGCTAATATACTGCTGGCTGACGAAATTAATCGTGCAACCCCTAGAACCCAATCCAGCCTACTGGAGTGTATGGAGGAACGGCAAATTACTATCGATGGGGTAACGCACGGATTAGAGGCACCGTTTCTTGTCATTGCTACTCAGAATCCGATAGACAACCAAGGGACCTTCCCACTGCCTGAGGCTCAATTAGATCGATTTTTGATGCGGATTACTACGGGTTATCCTACCTTTGATGAAGGGATACATATTTTGCAGCGTTTTCGTGAGAATAATCCGCTCGAAGAGTCTTTTCCAGTAGCAACGGCACAAGATATTCAAGCCGCACAGCGTTTAGCCGCATCGGTAAGCATCAGTGATGATTTATTAGGTTATATCGTACGGATAACGGAAGCTACCCGTAAATCTACGGCAGTAAAACTGGGTGCGAGTCCACGTGCTAGTGGCGCGTTGCTTAGATCAGCTCAGGGATATGCACTTATTCAAGGCAGATCCTATGTAACACCGGATGATATCAAAGCCGTGGCTGTTTCCGTGCTTGCACATCGTCTGCTGCTTCATCGGGGATTAGGCTCAAGAGAGGGACAAGCCGCGGATATTGTATTGCAAGTGCTTCGTGAAGTTGAGGTGCCTGCTGAACCCGTGACGTCCTTAAGAGGCGGAAAGGTGGAATGACCTATGGCTTTGCCTTGGTTCATTTTCATTACAGTGGCGTTGGTGTTACTTCTTGCTGACATTTATAAACGGAATGGTCTGAAAGCGCTTAGTTATTCTCGCTATTTTTCACGTAAGACTGCTTATGAAGGAGAACGTATTGAGATGATCGAGGAGATCATTAATGCGAAGCTTCTTCCTTTGCCGTGGCTCCGATTGGAGTCTAGTATTGCGAGAGGTCTGGAATTTGGAAGTCAGGATAATCTTGGGATTAGTACAGGAGAAATCTCTCAGAATCATATTAGTTTATTCTATTTAAAATCTTATCGTCATATTAAAAGACGGCATCATGTTACATGTGAGCGCCGTGGTTTATATCGTTTGGAATCCGTGACTATGACAACGGGAGATCCATTTGGTTTGACTCGAAAAAACAAAACATATCCACTCGAGTTAGAGTTGTTGATCTATCCCGTTCTGCTGAATCTAGACGAGCTTCCATTGCCCATTCATAGCTGGCTGGGTGAGCTTCCTGTGAAAAGATGGATCGTTGAAGACCCTTTTCTGACTGCTGGCATTCGTGAATATAGCTCAGGAGATTCTATGGGATTGGTAAACTGGAAGGCTACAGCACGTACTGGTGTTATGCAGGTTCATAAAAAAGATTACACGGCTGATTCCCGGCTCGTCATCTGTCTGAATATAGAGGACAGTGATTCCATGTGGAGAACGGTGACTGATGTGGAACGAATCGAGCAAGGAATAAGATATGCAGCGACTATAGCTGAATACGCAATGCAGCATGGAATTGAGACCGGATTAATCTGTAATGGCAGATTGGACGATGCTGGCGAAAGAGATCCAATTGAAGCAGAGCCGATGGCTCAGCTCGAAGATATGTTAGAGCTCCTGGCAAGGCTGAAGCTGGATAGAACACTTCCTATGAGTCGACTATTGGAATTGCAGGTTGAGAGTGGAATTAGTGACACAGACTTTCTAATCATAAGCTGCCATAGGGGAGCAGAATTGCAAAAGGCGACGGATCTTCTAATGCAGCAAGGCAATGGTGTGGAATGGCTGGATATTCCGGAACAAGGGAGAGAGAGCGCATGAAGCTTACGTTGTCTGGCTATGTAAGGGAAACAGTGAAACTCTGGTTGTGGTCTATTATTGAATTGTTGCTATTTCTACCGGTTTGGGTTCTATTTCAGATTTATTTGTTGCCCCAACAAGATGAACAAATATGGTTGATTGCGCTGCCTATACTAGCTTTAGCAGGCATTCTTTTGCGCAATTTTTGCAATGTAAGATGGAAGCAATTACTTGCCGCCTTAATCCTCGGGGCATTATTAGGTGTGGCTTCAGGGAGTTTATCCATCGAAAGCCTTCCCTTAGGTGTGGCTGGAATTATATGTACATTCTTAGGGATGACGGTAGACTCTAGAAATAATAGATTCAGAATGTTTTGGATAGGTATAATAATCTATTTTGTGGCAACTATAGCGTTTCATAGAGTTCCTGAATTGGAGCCAAGTGTGCCGTTATTGACCTGGTGTGGCAGTCTGTATTTAATACTGACTTTACTTATTTCTAATAGCAGCTATATACGATACAGCGCACTTACTGAAGAGAATGAAACGCTGCCCAAAGGGATACAACGGAATAATCGTATATATGTCATTGTGATTGGAGTTATTGCAGCTGTACTAGCGGCAGGTGTCGGTAAAGCTATAGGATCATTGGTATGGAGACTCTTACGCTCATTTTTCAATTTTATTAATCAGTTATTTTCTGGCACAAAAGAACCAGAGCCTCCGCCAGCAGAATTGCCGCCAGCAACGCCGATGTTACCACCTGTTGGCGAGCAAAAGCGTGGCTGGCTAGCTATTATACTAGAATACGGGTGTTATATTTTGGCGGCGGTATTATTGGGGTTTGTAGCCTATTATGCACTTCGCTGGTTGTACAGAAATGCTGGAGAAAAGTGGCGGAAAGTCATAGATGCATTGTTATCGATGTTACGTAGGGAACATACCCCTAAGAATAATACAGCATATCTTGACGAGGAGAAAAGCGTCTTTACTTGGGAACAAACCGTTCGAGGGTTAAAGGATTTCTGGAGCTCTCGTCTTCCTTCAAAACATCGTAAGGATCGCTGGGATCAGATGAATGGCGAGCAGGAACGTGTCCGTTGGCTTTATCGGCGGTGGCTTAATATAAAGCGCGATAACGGTTATGAAATGAAAAGTTATCTTACGCCGCAGGAAACAAAAAGGGATGTTTTGCTATGGGGAGATCGTAGCAAGCATAAACGTAAGGGTGATGATGATTCTTTAGCAGCAGATCAATTGATTGAAATATATGAAAAAGTTAGATACGGAGAAGACGAGCCTGCCGCTTCTGATATTGCAGCTTTGAAAAATCAACTGAAATTATAGAATCATTTTCAGAATATATGCAAATTGGAACAAATAGGTTACAAAAGACCTGTAAGAGTTACAACATGGATACAATTGGATCTGTGCTAACCACTATAATAATTCTAGTAAAATACTCGTGGAGGGAAGTCAATGAGAAAGCATAGCAGTACATATGTTGTTTTACTCTTAAGCACCTTTGTCATAAGCCAGTTGACAGGGCATACCGCTTCGGCTGCCGCAGTTAGTTCTGTTCAGCCAAAATCGGTGGTAGCTGCTGCAACTGTAACAGCTCCTAGTAATCTGGGTTCCGTTTCTTTAGGAGCTAATA
This sequence comes from Paenibacillus sp. FSL R10-2778, assembly GCF_038593035.1. NCBI lineage: Bacteria > Bacillati > Bacillota > Bacilli > Caryophanales > Paenibacillaceae > Paenibacillus > Paenibacillus sp. FSL R10-2778. The sequence goes on from NZ_CP151956.1 coordinate 3,139,962, forward strand.
TCAAAGCTACACTGGAAGATGTGAATATTTGGTCACAGCCTGGAGGCAATATTTTAACTTATACAATTAACTATTCGAATGGCAGCAACAAAAGTGCTAGCCTGCTGTATTATTTTTCGAGAGTTATGACCTCTGGCGGCTCTGTTATTCCAGGGAATCCACTAAGTGCGGACGCTACTAAGAAAAAAGTGGGTTCTAACGAAAGCTTGCGCGTTACATATTATGTTAATGTCGGCCAGGTAAATTCGTTAAAAGGTATCAAGATTCCAATGTACGTTTGGGATTCCAAAACCAAGGGGTATCTCAAGCAAGTAGGAACTTTTAATATACCCGCCAACTATTCGCCAACTGCTGTAAACGGTAAAAATGTAAGTACTACAATGAATGACATTCCGGTTGTTGCTAAAAGTGAATCCTTGGAGCTCTACAAATACAGTGGAAAGGTTTATGCCAAGGTGGGCATAAGCTTGACCAATAAAGGCAGCAAAGTCTTAAGTGATCCTGGTTACGCAGCATATTTGGTCTCGGCAGGGGGAAGCTCGTATGAATTGGCCCTTGACCGATCTCAGCTTAGTTATAAAATTCAGCCGCAAGAGAAAAAGACCATTTATTATCTTACAGAAATTCCTTCGTATATGAAGACAGAGAATATGAAACTGCAATTCACCCAAAAGGATGAGGCGCTGAAGCTGGAGATTGCCAAATCTTCGTACAAGCTGCCTGCGGCTACAACACCAAATTTGGTGGTTGGCAAAGGTGTAATCAAGAAAATTGCCATCAATAACAATACGGTTGAAACCCAATTAAATAACGCAACCGTATACGCAGAGAACAATAAGGGATTCTGGACTTTTCAGCTGCGAGTGAAGAATACAGGAAAGACAGCCGTTACGTTACCTTCTTATGAGCTTGCCGTCAAATCCTCAACTGGGACAACCTTTCCGATCAATTCTAAGGGCTTGAGCGGATTAACCATAAAACCGCTGGAGGAAAAAATCATCCCGCTTACCGCACAGGTACCCCTTGAAGTAGAACAAAATTCACTGCAATTGCAGATGATTGAGGCTGTTTCTGCTCCAGATAATAGTGAGACGGGAACTACAGGGGAAGGTGCAGGAACTGGAAGCACTGGTGGAACCAATGTCGCTACGAGCAACACAGCTAAACTAACTGTTCCGGTTGCTTACTTTACAATCTCCTATACCTTGCGTCCTGATATACAGAAAGGGATGGAATATAGAGCAACAAATGAATATGGGACGTTTACTTATAGTTTAGTTTCCTTGCAGCGTTTTCCATGGAAAGACGATGATATCGTTGTTGCCAGATTAAATATTACGAATACCCAAACGATTGCCATGTCTCTGCCGGAATTAAAGGGAGCTGTTCAGGTAGACAATGAAGACATGTTATCTTCAACGGAATTGTTTATGGATAAGGAAACTTCAACGATTGGACCAGGTAAAAATGCTGAAATCTATGTGTTTGCCAAAATTCCTTATACACAAGAGTTCGATAAATTAAAATTAGATCTTTATTCTGTGGTAAAAGAAGAGAAAAGCTCGTTCCTGTCAGTTACTACGAACAGCATGATGAATGCTGTTGCTTCAATTGAAACTGGAGGAAGTTATGTTATCTCTGGTAAAGGAAAGAACGCTAAAGTGCAAGAGAACAAAACCATTATTTATGAAGGGCTTAACTCCAATCTCGTATACACAGAGCTGCTTCTGAGCAGTGAAGAGAAAAGACAAAGCAAAATGGCACGCCTCCAAGCTTATTACAAAACGGAAGATGGTCAGCTATTCGAAGCTACAGCCAATCAGCCCGATACGTCTGCGACTCCAGGTGGTAAGCAATTAATCACCTTCTGGGCGAAGGTTCCGAAGACCGTTAATACTTCTGATGTAAGCCTGTTCCTAGGGCCAGGGATTACTGGGAATAAGCTGACGGAACCGGGTCAGGAATCCACAGGATTTATTAATATGGCTTCACTGTCATTAAATCCGGTCACCACTCCACCAGAGAAGAATTTGACGAAGGTGGCCATTTATCCGTATACCATGTCCGTTCTAAGTTCAGAAGGACGCTCACTACAAGGCAGTGACTCTATAAATATAGTTATGAATTACAATCTTCTTCGTGACAGTAGCTATGATATGGGAACCTTCACACATAAACTAGTCCTCAAAATGACGGATCCATATGGTCTTTCTCAGGAACGAAGCTTGAACATCGGCACCGATATTCTTGAAGGGACCAACAACTCGTATACAGCAAGCTTTAGCAATAATATGTATAAGAATTTGTCAGGAGGAACCTATCGGATCACGCTGTACGATGAATTCCAAGGCGAACGGATCGAGCTGGCTAGTCAAGCTTATAACATCAAGATTGATAAAGCAGTTGTAACTGAGAAATAGCATTTCATATCTATTATTGTACGAAGAGGAGCAGCTCCAATGTTGCGAGTGGAAAATGTAACGCATTCTTATAAAAACGGTAATGAAACTACAGCAGTGCTTCATCAAATTGACTTTTCTGTGAAAGAGGGGGAGATGGTAGCACTGCTGGGGAGCTCGGGTTCCGGTAAGTCAACGATGCTAAATCTGATGGCAGGTCTAATGAAGCCTACTGAAGGCCATATTTATATTGCCGATCAAGATATCGTGAAGATGAGTGAGAATAAGCTATCGGAATTTCGCAGAAAAAATATCGGGTTTATCTTTCAAGCTTATGAGCTGATTACTAGCATGACAGTCCGTGAAAATGTAGAGCTGCCGCTGGTTTTTCAATCCGTTGCACCCTCTATACGTAAACAAAAAGCTTTAGCATTGTTGGAAGGAGTCGGCATTCCTGATAAAGCCGACTTGTTCCCTTCCCAGCTGTCTGGCGGACAGCAGCAGCGTGTCAGTATTGCACGCTCCTTGATTACGGAACCGTCTGTTATCTTTGCAGATGAACCAACCGGAAACCTAGATTCGAAGACAGAAGAAGAAATTATCAATATCCTGCTTAACCTGAACAAGAAGATGAAGACCACCTTCATAGTTGTAACTCACGAGCTAAAAGTCGCGGAGCAAATGCAGCGGATATTCACGCTTCGGGACGGATATATGATTACTGAAAACCAAACTTCTTCGAATACTGAACTCGAAGGGGGTATACTCATTGAGGATTAGTGATATTTCCCGCTTGGCTTGGGAACAGGTCAAACGGCGGAAAGTTGTCACAGGTCTTTGTATGGCTGGCATATCCATTGGATGTGCTGCAATCATAGTTGCATTAAGTATAGGAGACTCCGCACAGAGCTACACGGAGCGGGAAATCAACCGCAATTTCAAAATGGATGAAATTACGGTGTCTCCCAACGGAGGAATACCCTCCCAAGGAGGAGGCAGCGGTGGCAGCGGATCGTCTGCGGCCAATGAAAAGCTTGATCCCGGCAGGCTGACAGCACAAAAGCTGGAGATTATTAAAGGCTTGCGGCATGTAACTGCAGCAGCTCCCTTTCAAGAGCTAGGGTACATACAGATGTTGACTATCGATAATAAAATAACAGATGTACAGCTTATTGGAACGGATCTACGCTTGTTAACGAAATATGATAAGAAATTCAAACAAGGCGGAGCTTCTGATTTGGTAGGAATGGCTGTACTGAACTATGGTGCAACCGTTGGACTGATTGATAACGAAACTCGGCAGCGTCTTTTTGAACAACTGAGTACAGATCCATATAACAATAAGTTGATGGAACAGTACAACAGCTTAAGCATGCTTCCAACAGATATGTACAAGCAACAGGTTCAATTACAGTCTTTTGATCCCGCCTCTCAAACCGGAGGGATGTTAGTTAGCTCACCGATTCAAGTGGTGGGAATCCTCGACAACCCGAGTGGAACGAACGAGGATATGGCTATGTACGACAAGAAGATCTATGTGTCACTAGAGACTGGCGAGCGGCTTGTAGAACAAATGAAGCTATCGAGTGGAACCGCTGGGCAAAAGGGTGTCTATAACTCAGCGATTGTAAAGGTAGACAGCACTGAGAATATCGTGGAACTAGAGAAGCTTATTCAGAAACTTACCTTAACAACAAGCACAAATTTGTATCAAAAAGAGGCACTCGCTGATACCTTCAGCATGGTCAAGAAAGCAGCTCTCGGTATAGGTGTATTTATTCTGATTATTGCTTCGATCTCCATTATCGTTGCGATGACTATGTCCACTCATCAACGACGACGGCAGATCGGTATTATGAAAGTGTTGGGCGCCAATATGGGCCAGATCCGCAATATGTTCATTACAGAAGCGGCATTGCTCGGGATGTTGGGCGGATTGCTCGGCATAGCCTTTTCATACTTGATTGTATTAGGAATTAATAAGCTCATCGGTAACTCTTCAGGAATGGGTGGAGGCGAGCCTTTGGTGATTTATATTCCTCTGATGACTCTTCCGGTAGGGATCGCATTTGCGGTAATGACAGGGGTATTATCGGGTATTTATCCGGCGATCAGTGCATCCAGAACGAATGCACTCACGGCGATTAAACGGGATTAGCTATTTTTAAGTTGAAAGGAAGCCAAAGTGATGAAGAGGAGAATCAAGTGGATTGTATTGGTACTGATTATAATTGCAGCAGGTTATTTTCTATATAGTAAGATGTATAAGCCTGAAGCGCAGTTAGAGCCTGTTGAACCCCCACAAGCCATAACTTTTGAGGTCACACAGGAGACCATTACCAATTCCATACAAGTTAAAGGTAATTCTAATTATGAGAAAGAAACGCTTGTTTATGCTCCATATGCTTCAAAGGTGACAAAGTGGAAGGTTGAAAATGGTGGACAGGTCAAAAAAGGTGATTTACTGTTTACTCTCGATCAGGAAGCCTTGAAGAATGAGATTGCTACACAAGAGGCGACCATCCGTAAAGCAAAGCTGGAAGCAGAGCTGAATGCATTTGTGAGCCAGCAAGACGAGGAGAATGCAGCCCTTGGTGCAACTGAAGCAGAACGGATTAAAGCACTCACAGCCCAAGAAGCAACACGGCTAGGGGACGAGCTTAATCAGGTCAATGCCGAAATACAGGCACGCGAATTAACAGAGAAAAAAGCCAAACTCAAAACAGCACTTTATTATGCTCCGGCAACCGGCATTTTCTTATTTGACAGTGCAAGCGAAATTCCACAGACAGTGACAGATAATCAATATATCGGAAAAATAGTAGATATGAACAAGCTAGAATTCATTGCTCTTGTAGGTGAACAAGACGTCTTCCGTATAAAGACAGGCATGAAGGTCGACGTAAAAATGACAGCTATAAAAGATTTAAAGTTATCTGGAGAAGTTACGAAGGTAGCGAAATTTGCAAAGACAGCTTCAGGGCAGAATGCTACTGCCAGTTCGGTTCCTCAATTCGAAGTGGTTATCACGCTGCAGCCTGACGAGCATTTGATCGGTGGTTTAAGCTTAAACGGAGAAATTGAAACAGTTCGCAAAGAAAATGCCACCGTTGTATCCAGCATAGCTGTAATGCATGAAGGAGACCTCTCCTACGTTATGCTGGATAAAGGGGACGGGCAATATGAACGAAAAGACATCGAAGTGGGTCTGGAAACTACGGACAAAACAGAGGTTCTCTCTGGGTTGAAGGTTGGAGATGTTGTTGTTCTTCAGTAACAATGACTAACGCTTAGATTTACTTCTCAATCGTTTGACGCCAAACGTTAATCTCTTTATTAAGATCGGTAAGATCAGGAACCGGGATTTGCTCATCGGAAAGGTTATATTTGGCTTTTAAGGCTAAGATCCGATAGACGCTTTCATCAATCCGTGTTTCTTGAATCTTACCGTTTTTTACGTTTTGCAGGAGGGAGTCCATGACCCGTTTTTCATTATCATAGCCGTGAGCGACAAGGAGAATATCACTACCTGCATTCACAGTATCTACTGCTGCTGTAGTCAGATCGTAGTTCTTCATAATGGCTCCCATGGTTAGATCGTCTGTAATTACGATTCCTTGGTAGCCCATTTCATCTCGAAGCTGTTCACCAATAATGGTACGCGATAAGGATGCGGGTTTGTCTGGATCTAATTTTGGAAACAAAATATGAGCGACCATTACGGCGTCCGTCCCCTCTTTAATGGCTGCTTGGAAGGGGAGCCATTCTAAGTCAGCTAGCTGACCGGCTGTTTTGTTCACAATCGGCAGATCCAGATGGGAGTCGACAGAAGTATCTCCGTGTCCTGGGAAATGCTTGACAACAGGAACGACGCCTTCGCTCTCAATTCCCTTCATTTCGGCAATCCCTAGTTGAATGACTTGGTCAGCAGCATTGCCGAACGACCGGTCTCCGATGACTGGATTGTCTGGATTGCTATTGATATCGAGAACGGGAGCAAAGTTCATATTAAATCCGGCTGAACGTACTTCTCTTGCGAGCAGTTTTCCCATTTTCTCGGCAGCAGCAGCGTCATTACTTGCACCCACTGTTCCGTTAGAAGGGAATGTAGCATATTCTTTAGGCATCCGGCTGACTTTTCCACCCTCCTGATCAACACTCATGAATAGTGGGGCAGGGTTGCCAGTGTTACTCTTTTTCATAGAATTGATAAGACTGATCATCCCTTTCAGGCTTTTAATATTGTCCTTATAGAGGATGATTCCACCTATTTTGTCTTCGGTAATCATCTTTTTAGCTTGCTCATCAAGGACAGTTCCATCAATTCCAACTAGGAGCATTTGTCCGATTTTTTCTTCCAAAGTCATCTCAGCAACCTGAAGAGCAATTGGATCGCTGACTGCTGAGGGGGTGGGAGCCAAGCTGGTGGTTGGTGCAGGTGTGGATTGGGAGGTCGGTGAATCGGTAGCTTCGGACTGTGAATTACTGCTGCTATTAGAACAGCCAGCAATGAGGAACAGTGACACCATAGCTGCAATAATGAAGAGTGTACCGGAAATCTTAGGCTTTAGGCTGTGACGGGTGAATCTAATCATCTGAATAGTCGTCCTTTCGTTAGCTAAATTAGATATTGGGAGAGGAATCCTTGCTGACTTAGAAGCACGGTGATAAGATAAACTTAAATATTTACATATTAAATTTGAATAATGAGGTGACGGTCCAATGAAAGATGGATTAGTACAAGCACTTAATGAACAGATGAATTTCGAGTTTTATTCCGCTCATGTTTATCTGGCGATGGCTGCTTATTGTTCCGGCGAAAGTCTGGATGGATTTGCAAACTTTTTTCTAATTCAAGCCGAAGAAGAACGGTTCCATGCCATGAAGATTTATAAATTCCTTAACGACCGGGATAACCGTGCTACGCTAGAAGCACTGCCAGAGCCGAAGAACGAATATAACTCGATGTTAGATGCTTTTGAACATGCCTTCGCGCATGAACAGCAGAACACTAAACGGTTCTATCATTTGGCTGACCTTGCTCTGGATGAGCGTGAACATGCGACGATTTATTTCTTGAAATGGTTTATAGACGAGCAAGTAGAAGAAGAAGCACTCTTTAGCAACATCATCAGTAAACTGAAACGAATTGAAAAAGATAGCAACGCCTTCTACATGCTGGATGCCGAGTTTGCTGCACGTACTTTTACAGCTCCGGCTGAATAAGTTATTGAAGCCCAACAGCCTGAGAAATCAGGCTTTTTTATTTTATAGATGTAGGAAGTTTAATCGCGAGCAGCTTATTATCCGTCCGAATCATCAGCATCCCTCCAGTTTTAAGGGAAGGGGCAAAGTTACGAGAGCCTGTGTTCACAGTGAAAATAGGCTTTAGAGTTAACATGTCATAAGCGTGAAATAGGCCATCAGATTGTCCACTATAAACCACGTTTCCGAACAGATCCGTCTGTACCACTGGATTCTCTCCAATATTGAGGTCGACAAGCTGGCCGGTTCCTAGCTTAAGTGCGGATAAAGTACCTTTATCTTGATTTTGAAATAACATTCTTTGTTGATAAACTTGGTTCAATGGAGAGTCTTTTTCTTTAACCATCGAGGCCCAGGTTTGCACCGGTTTACCCTCTGCAGAATAATTCCAGAAATCATATTTCACAAACTTACTGCCCTGAAAGATGTAAAAGTCCTTTCCATCCAAAAACGCGTTTCCATTCATCCCATTATAATTGTACACACCATCTTTATTCTCGGTATCTGTCCATTTATATAAACGTTCTCCTTTTAATTCACCTGTCTTTATGTTGAACACGGATACTTTGACTTTTCGATTTACCGGGTCATCATCCATCATAAATGTATTCGTGATAGAGTAGAGGAGCCCATCCTTCACTGCTAACGGCATCCACTGCCGGGTCTGGTCCCATAGTTTTTTTCCTGTCAGACTGTCATAAGCGGCGAGTCCAGCAGTTGTTAAGGCCCCTTGAGACAGATAGCTGCGAATAACGACCCCGTCTGATTCCATGACCTCTGATAAGCCTGTAAAGTTATTGCTTTTCTCTACAGCCTTCCATTTGATCTTTCCGGTTACGGCGTCAACTGCTGCTAATTGTTCCTCTTGAGTAACATAAATAGTAGATCCTAAACGCTGTATATTTGTAGCTTTGGGGAGTGTTATGGAAGCCGACCATGCTTTTTTACCTGCCTCATTAACGGCATATAGGGAGCCGCTTCGGGTTAGACCGTAGATAAATCCATTGCTGTACGTGAATAGCGGCGCTAATCCACTTCCGAACTCCCATATTTTTTTGCCTGTTGCCGCATTCATTGCGGTTAATTTTTCATTGCGCTGCAACGCAAAGATCTTCCCGTTTTCCGCGAGTGCTGTAATGTCCTGTCCGGTGATTCTGTCTTTTTTTAAAATGGCGAGTTGTGCTGACCAAACAGGTTTTAGGATCGGGGCTGTGACTTCACTGTAATAAGTGTTACTTAGGCTTACAATTGCTTTTTCTGCAGAAATGACTGACATTGATCCACTGTTTGTTATTGGAATTAAAATACTCCCTATAGCTAAACATGTAACAATTTTCTTCGGCAAAGACTGAATCATCACTCCACGCTCCTTTGAATTAGTCATTACTATAATTAGACAATAAAAATAGCAAAAAGTTACTATTCCAGAAGAATGGAAGCAAAGTTGAACGGGGGCAAACTATGTTGCGTCCTGCAAAACAGTTACGACCTTGCAACTCTATTTGACAGAGGGAACTATTGCGCCCCGTAGCAACACTGTTTCTCTAGACCCACCCGATTCTCAAAGTGTAGTATAGAACAATACTATTCTTTGGGGGTTCTTTTTTTGGAAACTTATAACGACATTAAACAAGGCGAAAAAGGAGCTTGGCTAAGCATCGTTGCTTATATCTTTTTATCAGCTATCAAGCTGTTCATAGGTACGGTCTCAGGATCTCAAGCGTTGCTTGCAGATGGATTGAATAACAGTACAGATATTATTGCTTCTATCGCGGTACTAATTGGCCTGAAGATTTCCAGAAGACCGCCGGATTCGAACCACAGCTACGGGCATTTTAGAGCGGAGACCGTGGCTTCATTAATTGCTTCATTCATTATGATTGCGGTAGGGCTTCAAGTTTTGTACCAAGCTGTGAACAAATTTATTCAACCAGCACTGGAAAGTCCTGATCTCATAGCGGCGTGGACGGCAGTGGGCTGTGCTGTAGTTATGATGGCTGTCTATATGTATAATATTAGGCTGGCCCGTGCCATTAACAGTAACGCAATGCGGGCAGTAGCACTGGATAATCGATCAGATGCTATAGTTAGCGTGGGCGCTTTTATCGGAATTGTGGCTTCCTCCTTGGGCGTTCCTTGGCTTGACCCGCTTACAGCCATCATTGTCGGACTAATTATCTGTAAGACGGCATGGGATATCTTTAGCAAAGCTACGCATGATCTGACGGACGGATTTGATGCGGAAGAGCTTGAACATATGAAAGAAACTGTGGCAGAAATTGATGGTGTACAATCCATAAAAGATATCAAAGCCCGTATCCATGGGAATAACGTATTAGTAGACACAACTGTGCTAGTGGATTCTCAGCTAAGTGTAGTGCAGAGTCATGATATTACGGAAGAAATTGAAGAACAGTTAAAAGACCGGCACCAAGTTTCCAATGTACTTGTACATATCGAACCCGTGATGAAGTAGAGATTTATCAGTAGGTGCCATATGTACAGCTAATGGTTGAATATAAGCACCTGTGATGTTGTTAATAGTTCTTTTGTGGAGAAAGGTGGAAAATAAAATTAAAATGTAATTTTCAAGAAACGGAATGGTGATTTCATGATCGCTTGGAAAGATTCATATGATATCGGTGTAGAAAAAATTGACTGCCAGCACAGACAGTTGTTAGCGAAATTGAACGAATTCTTTGAAGCATGCAGTAATCAGCAAGGGAAAGAAAAGATTGAGGAAACACTGAAATTCTTAAAAGAATACACGATTGAACATTTCAGTAATGAAGAGCAGCTGATGGAGGAGATCAACTTCCCTGAACTAGCTGAACATCGTCAGACGCATGCTGATTTCGTGAAGGCAGTTCTCGAATTGGAAGAAACGGTCAAAACAAAGGGAGTATCCGTACTCTCAACCATCAAGCTTAATCGAACGTTAACAGACTGGCTGATAAATCACATCAATAAATGCGATAAGCTGATTGGTCAATGTATGGCCACACGTGATAAAGCGATATAAGATAAACCTCCAAAGAAGATGCCGATGGGCATTTTCTTTTTTTAGTTCCGATGTTTTCCGAACACCGCATTGCAGTTTATACTGGGTTAACGGTTTGTGTTATGATTTGAGATAAGAAGTAGAGAAGTAGTTAGGTAAAGGGGAGAGAAACGATGAAAACATTACGAATGTTAGCTTCAGGATTTGCTATGCTGCTCATTCTGGGTCTTGTTAATTTCTACATTGGCTATCACGGCTGGTTACTTATTCATGAATGGTTTTCAGGTGTTTCGTCAGCAGTATTCTGGACATTATTTATGCTGATCGCTTTTGCGTATGTCATTGGAATGATCCCATGGCCAAAATCGGTTAAACCGATCGCCAGATTCTTTAAAGTGATTGGATCGTATTATTTAGCGTGTATGGAATTTGCAATCATTATGTTACCTTTGGCAGACCTATTATATGTGATACTGGGATGGTCAGGAATCAATCGTACCTATTACATTGCAGAAGCGGGCGGGACAATTCTGATATTACTGGCAGTCTTTCTGGTCTGGGGTTCAATCAACGCCTGGAGTACCGTGATCCGCACACATTCCATACCTATTGATAAATCTATTGGCACCAGCACGCCATTAACGATCGCGGTTGCTTCAGACCTGCACTTAGGGAATATCGTGGGCAATCGTCATCTCAAAAAAATGGTGGCACAAATGAACGCGATGCAACCCGATGTGATTTTGCTGGCTGGAGATGTCTTGGATGACAGCATTGAACCTTTTATCCGCAATAGTATGAGTGAACAGATTAAACAGTTAAAAGCTCGTTATGGTGTCTACGCAGTACTGGGCAATCACGAATATTATGGTGGATCAATTAAGGAATATACCGATTTGATGAGTAGTATTGGGATCAAGGTCCTGCAAGATGAGGTTGAAGAAGTCGCAGGAACGTATATTGTAGGCCGAAAAGACAAGACAGCCGAGACGATGGAAGCTGGTGGCAGACAAAGTGTAAGCACCTTGCTCGAAGGACTTGATCTTACACGTCCTGTGATTATGATGGATCATCAGCCTACAGGCTTCGACGTAGCCGCTCAAGCTGGGGTAGACGTTCTACTCTCGGGTCATACGCACCGAGGACAGATTGCTCCTAATCACTGGATCACTAAACGTTTGTTCGAGCTGGACTGGGGATATCTTCGTAAGGACAATTTGCATGTAGTGGTGTCGTCAGGATATGGAACATGGGGACCCCCAATTCGTTTAGCTAGCCGGTCGGAGATCATTAAGCTGGAGGTTATGCTGGAGGGTTCTAAAAAATACAGTGAAGAGCCTGTTTCCACAAAAACGGTGTTAATCTAAGGTGAGTTTATTTAGAGGCTGTTTCATCAGCAGATTTATTCTGCCAGGTGAGGCAGCTTCTTTTTTTTGACAACTCATGGGGAGTGTAGTATGTTTAAAATTAGTTAAGGACTTAACTATATTGGAGCTGAATTATAGAATATGGATCATTTACAACAGTTTGTGCTGAATCAGCCATTGCATACCAAAGCATTTTTTACATTAGTTGAAGCTACTGCAAATTTAGTTTCTGTTTCTGAGAAATATTGGCAGTCGAAAGGATTGAATGGAGCAAGAATTCGTATCTTGGTGGAGATCTCTAAACAGGGAGGTGCGATTCTGCCTTCTACATTGGCTCACATTATTGGAGTTACCAAAGCTAATATAAGCATGCTGTTAACACCATTGGAGCGAGATGGATTAATAACCCGTTCGAATGATACCAAGGATGGCAGAAAAAGCGTCATTTCGATTACGACTGAAGGCCAGCAATTACTTCTGGAGCATCTTCCAGAGAATCGTCAGGCTGTCGCAGAGAGAATGAAGAATCTGAATGATCAGGAGCTTCATCAACTTATCTTTTTATTACAAAAACTGAGTACATTCGAATAACAGAAAGGGTGTTATGTATGTCGATTATGGTTACAGGAGCCACAGGTCAATTAGGCAGCTTAATTATGGAGAAGCTTGAGAAGTACGTTCCGGCTAGTCAAGTTATTGCTTGTGTTCGTCAGCCAGAGAAAGCTGTTAATTTTTTAGAAAAAGGGTTCGAAGTCCGTTTTGGCGATTATGACCAGTTAGATACGCTGATTGAAGCTTTTACTGGGGTCACAACGTTACTTTTAATCTCCAGCTCTCATACCGATGATAAGATCAGATTACAACAGCATGCTCAGGTCATTCATGCAGCAAAAAAGGCCAATGTGAAGCATTTGCTTTATACTGGATTTGCCTTTCCACCCAAAGGTCCGATTCCTTCTTATCATGTTCATTTACTAACTGAGCAGATGATTCTTGAATCAGGGATAGATTATACGTTTCTACGTAACGCTTTGTACATAGATTTTGTGGGTGTGCTTGGGTTGAAGGAAGCGATGGAAAGCGGCGAGCTACCCACTTATCCAGGGAACTGGCAGTTTAATTCAGTCACTCGTGAGGACCTCGCTTTAGCTACGGCAAAGGTTCTTACAACGAATGGACATATGAACCAAGTCTACGAACTAGCTGCACCAAATGTTTGGGACTTCAACGAATTAGTTGATGTATTATCAGAGTTATCAGGGGAAAAAATTACGTTTCGCCAGGATTCAAGTATTCAGCATTGGATTTATTCGTTTTTAGCGAAGATAGATACTGCTTCTACATCAAAAGATCTGGAGAGACTGATGGAGCGGCCGGTTACCACACTTAGAGAGAGTATCAAGCCTTTTGTTTGATCTGACTTTAGTTGTTCTATCGTTATAAAGTTGTTACTATGAGTTCATCCATTATTCAGGGAGTGTAAATGATGAAGAAGATTTTAGTAGCAGATGACGATGTGAATATTCGAACATTATTAAAACATGTACTAACAAGGGAAGGATATCAGGTGATGGAGGCCAGTGATGGCCGAGATGCGATACATAAATTGCAGGACAGTATTGCGGATTTAGCGGTCGTAGATGTAATGATGCCACATGTAGATGGGTTAGAGCTATGTCAGCATATTAGAGAAACGTATGATATTCCGATCATTTTATTGACAGCACGCCAGCAGCTGAGTGATAAAGAGCAAGGTTATTTGCGGGGGACGGATGATTATCTAACGAAACCTTTTGAGCCTGAAGAGTTGCTATTTCGGATCAAAGCGTTATTTCGCCGCTATTCCATTGCTTCAGATGATCGGATTCGATTAAATTCTCTAGTTATTGACCGCAAAAATTATGAAATAACCGATGGTGATGAGGTTCTGCTGCTACCGGTAAAAGAGTTTGAGCTTCTGGCTCAACTCGCACAATATCCAGGCAGGTTATATACACGTAGTGAGTTAATTGAACTGGTATGGGGCATGGATTATGAAGGGGATGAGCGAACAGTCGATGTACATATCAAACGATTGCGTCAGCGCTTCGTAGATTATCAGGAAGATTTTGTGATCCGAACCGTTCGAGGCATTGGCTATAAATTGGAGATGGTTAACGTATGAGATCCTTGTATGTCCGGATGTGTATTGTCTTCTGTTCAGTAATTGTGGTGAGTAGCCTTCTTGGATTTTTGGTGTCTAATATTTACTATCAAGCCCAGATTAAATCTCAGAACGATGCCAAACTTACCGGAATGGCTATCGAGGTTCAACAATTCGCAGAATCACATCCGGAGACAATGGAGGATTATTTGCGGAGTATAGCCAAGCTGGGTTATAAAATCTATTTAACAGATGCTGAAGGGGAATCAAGATTCTACGGGAAGCCCTTTAGAAAAGAAGATTTGGATGAGCAGCAACTAGAGAAGGTTCTGAATGGGCAAATTTATCATGGGGTTGCGGATTTCCCGGACAGTGCATTTATTACCGGATTTTTTGATAATCAACTGCGTAATTCAATTGGTGTTCCTGTAAAAGTAAACAATGAGACGTATGCTTTGTTTATGCGTCCGGATGCTGAAGTACAATTCGGTGAGCTGCGCGTCTTTTTTGCTGTGATCATTGGGTTCACCGTGTTGTTTAGCTTAGGCTTTGTAATGATTAGCGTACTGCATGTAGTTAGACCTATTACACGTTTGACGACGGCCACTAAACGGATCTCAAAAGGCAGATACGATATCAAATTGAATACGTGGCGGCGTGATGAGATTGGTCAGTTAGCTTCCCATTTTATGATTATGAGCCGGGAGCTGGAACGAACAAATCGGGCACGTCAGGAATTTGTCGCTAATGTATCACATGAAATTGAGTCGCCATTAACATCTATTCAGGGATTTGCCCAAGCGTTACAAGATTCAACCTTACCTGAGGATGAACGGTTACAGTATCTCAATATCATTGACCAAGAAAGCCATCGTCTTTCATTGCTAAGCAAACAGCTGCTTACCTTGTCTTCGCTTGATTATGATCCTAATTCCATACAGAAAAAGTCGACAGACTTGCGTGCACAACTAAGACAGGTCGTACAAATCATGGAATGGAGATTAACAGAGAAACAACTGGCCGTGCGTTTGAATCTTGCAGATATCAGCGTTCTAGGTGATCCAAATCTATTGTTCCAGGTATGGATGAACCTGCTCTCCAACGCCATAAAATACACACCTGCTGAGGGTTCCATTATGATTTCCGCGAAGCTTGTGGAACAGAACTGTATTGTTTCTGTGTCTGATACGGGTGAAGGCATTTCAGCCGAGGAGTTACCGTTAATCTTTGATCGTTTCTATAAAGTAGATCGAGCACGAACACATGAAACCCATAGCAGCGGACTTGGACTTGCGATTTCTCAAAAAATCGTAGAAGCGCATAACGGAACCATTGAAGTAACCAGTACTTTGGGTGAAGGGACTACCTTTACAGTTACACTTCCGCTTTTGTAATTCATTATTCATACTCCGTTCATTTTCATCTTCTAAACTGTGACTATACAGATTAGAAGGAGTGGTAATATGTTTTTAGCCTTAAGGGAAATGCGACATTCTAAAGCCAGATACCTATTAATTATGGTTATCATGTTATTGGTTTCCTTTCTTGTACTTTTCGTCACGGGACTAGCCAGAGGATTAGCTTATGCAAATATCTCTGCAGTAGAGAACATGCCGGCGAATTATTTTGTAGTGCAAGGTGATGCGGATCAGACCTTTAGACGTTCTCAGTTAACAGATACGGAGCTCCAGAATGTACGTGCAGTAGTTGGAGACAATAATGCATCTTCACTTGCAATGCAGATGAGCACTGTCACTGCTAACGAGGCAGACGTAAAAGCAGATATTACTTTTTTTGCAGTAGATATGAATGGGTTATTAGCTCCTAAAGTAGTTGAAGGTGACAAGATTACAAACGAGACAAACGGTAAAGTCCTTGTTGATCGTGACCTGGAACAGTCAGGAATCAAACTTGGCAGTATCATTCGTGATCAGGCAACCGGGATGGAATTTACTGTCGCAGGTTTTGTTGAGGATAGCTCTTACAGTCATACCCCAGTAGTTTATATCAACAATCAGGATTGGCAAGCTATGAAGCAGGGGGTTAACCAAGGAGAAGAAACCTCTTCGTCGGTACCGTTTAATGTGATTGCCCTTAATGCGAATGCTGATCAAGTAAATAAGATTTCAACGAATGTAAAAGATGTAGAGGTCATTACGCAAAAAGTAGCTATATCCAATGTTCCGGGCTACTCGGCAGAGCAGGGTTCACTGCTAATGATGATTGTTTTCCTGTTTGTGATCGCAGCGTTTGTTCTGGCGGTATTCTTCTATGTCATTACGATTCAGAAAACAAGTCAGTTTGGTATTCTGAAGGCGATGGGTACTAAAATGTCTTACTTGGCTTGGAGCGTGGTAGGGCAGGTCATGATTTTAGCTATATCAAGTCTTTGCATTAGCTTACTGCTTACCTTTGGGATGAATAAGGTCCTGCCAGATTCGATGCCATTCCAACTGGAGCCTTCCACCATTCTTTTAACCAGCTGTTTATTCGTTGGGATGTCTCTTTTAGGATCACTAATTTCTGTCGCTAAAGTGGCAAAAGTAGATGCATTAGAAGCTATTGGGAGGGCTGGAGCATGAGTGCGAAACTAATCATGAAGCAAGTAACCAAAAACTACGGTGATGGCGATACAACGGTGTCTGTGCTGAACAATTTGAATCTGATCGTTAATGAAGGGGAATTCGTTGCTGTCCTTGGACCTTCGGGAACAGGGAAAAGTACATTCCTTTCAGCGGCTGGTGCACTTCTAACACCTACTAGTGGTGAAATTTTTATAGATGGGGAATCACTTACAGATAAAAGTAAAAGTGAGCTGACGGAGCTCCGTTTAGAGAAGATAGGTTTTATGTTCCAAAGCGCTCAGTTGTTGCCTTATTTGAAGGTGGAGGAGCAACTCCTTTTTGTAGCCAAGCAGGCGAAAATGAGTGCTAAGGAAGCGAAGGAACGGGCTGCTGATTTGATGAAGCGGCTGGATATCTGGAAACGGCGTAATCATTATCCGGAACAGCTCTCCGGTGGGGAGAAGCAGCGTGTAGCTATCGCTAGAGCGTGGATGAATAAACCAGCGATTCTCTTTGCAGACGAGCCGACAGCCAGTCTGGACTTCAAACGCGGAAGAGAAGTTGTACGAATGATCGCTGATGAGGTGAAGAGTGAAGGTAAAGCAGCGGTAATGGTCACTCATGATGAACGGATGCTCGAATGGTGTGACCGGGTTCTGCATCTGGAAGACGGGCATTTGGTTGAACATCAAGTATAATTTCATAGTGTGGAAGAAAAAAAGCTACTTGTCTTTTCTAAAGACAAGTAGCTTTTTTATAAAGACATCGGTAGCTAAGGAAGAAGAACATTCTTGATGTCGGATGATTGAGAATTGCCTTTCCAGATGATGTTGCCTGATTGGCAGCTCTTTGATCTCACCGCTTTCTAGTTCCTTCCGTACAATCCATCTGGAGAGCATGGCGATTCCGAGACCAGAGGCCACAGCTTCTTTAACACCTTGAGAGCTGTTGAAGACATAGGATCTTTTAACAGAAATATCTTCCTCCTGTAGGAAATGATCACTGAAAGCTCGTGTACCTGAGCCGTGTTCGCGAAGCACCCAAACCTGATCCTGCAACATACTCTGCTCCACAGAAATCGCTTTTGACAGAGGGTGGGTAGCAGGAGCGACCATAATCATCTCGTCTTTCATATAAGGAGTGACATTCAGATCATTCTCATGGACCTCACCTTCAATAAACCCTATGTCCAGTTCGTTGGATTTAACGCCTCCAATAATCTCCTCAGTATTGCCTATCGTCACTTGCAGCTTGACCTGCGGATATTGATTGGCAAAATCAGCAAGTCTTGCCGGCAAAATATATTCACCTATAGTAAAACTAGCGCCGATATGTATACTCCCAGTGACTTCGTCCTGAAGCATATGGATTTCCTGACTTGCTTCATCGAAATGAGCCAATATTTGTTTGGCGTGTTTATAAAGAATACTGCCCGCTTCTGTTAATCTAACCTGTTTAGAAGAACGATGCAGGAGTTTAGCACCGAGCTCATTCTCAAGATTCCGGATATGCAGACTGACACCGGGTTGAGATAAATTCAGCGCTTCTCCTGCTTTGGAAAAATGACTCAGTTCAGCTACAGTAACGAATACGCGTAATGGATCTACAATCATTGTAATCCCTCATTAGATTAGTCTATACTCCCGAATAAGCCAAGAATCCACCGTCAACGGGGACGGTAACTCCGGTCACAAAGCTGGACATTGCTTCATCTGCTAACCAGAGTAGTGTGCCAAGCAGATCCTCCGGCTTTCCAAAGCGGCGCATTGGAGTATGAGAGATGATTTTTTGGGAACGGTCTGTAAGCTCGCCATCTTCACGAACCAACAGCTTCTCATTTTGTTTAGTAAGGAAAAAGCCAGGGGCAATGGCATTCACACGTATACCAGACTCAGCGAAATGAACGGAGAGCCACTGGGTGAGATTATTAATTCCTGCTTTGGCAGCGCTGTAGGCAGGTACTTTGGTCATTGGAGAAGGTGCACTCATGGATGAAATATTAATAACAGATGTGCCCGTTCTGCCGAGCATCTGCTTGGCAAAAACTTGGGTTGGAATCAATGTTCCAATCAGATTTAGGTCCATCACATTGCGAAATCCATCTACACTAAGGTCAAAAAAAGTGAATATGTCCGGGTTCTCCAGGTCATCATTTTTGAAAATCTCTTGGGTCGTATTTGCTGAGGAATCATTTCCGCCAGCACCGTTAATTAATAGATCGCAAGGACCCCAGTGATTCTTAACAGCTTCTGCGGCTTTCACAACACTCTGTTGATCTGTAACATCACAGGAGAGTGAAATCGCTTGACCGCCTGCGGCTGTAATTTCAGCGGCAACCAAATCTCCCTTAGCTGCGGTGCGATTTAGAATCGCGACTTTAGCTCCTTGCCGACCTAACTCTAGCGCCATAACCCGGCATAATACACCGGCTCCTCCGGTAATCACAGCGATTTTTCCTTCTAATGCTGGATGCAAATTTAATTCTAGCATAACCATTGAACCTCCCTAAAAGTCCTGAGTGTGATTAAAGTTCCTTATCAAGTACATGCTGTGATTTTTTTTGCGAAAATCCTATATGATTATAGAACTGTACAGCATCTTCTCTGGTTTGATTGGTACGTACTCTAATTTTGCTAAACCCTGTTTGGATTGCCCATCGTTCACAGGTTTCTACAAGCTGTCTGCCAATTCCTTCTCCGCGGCAAGTCTGATCAACAACAAGACCTCCGATTTCAATAAATGAAGGAGATTCAAGTAAGATTCGAACGGTCGCATGTATCCATCCTACCAATTGGTGATTTGATTCAGCTACATATACAGTATGATCTTTGTGTGTTCCGATTTCTTGTAGTCTTTCTCCTAATTGTTCGATATTCAAAGGATATCCAAGCTGGCTTGAGAGTCTTGCTATCTCTTGAATGTCGCTTATAGATGCTGTTCTGATAAGAATATCGTTCACCACCTCAAAATTGTAGGTTAGAGCCTTTTTATTATAGTTCAACACATAGATTAGGACATTCCCTAATAAATTTACTTAGTGCTGTTACGATAGGCAGAAGGGGAGATTCCTATTGTCTTTTTGAAATATTTAGAGAAATGGGCTAATTCCATACTTACTTGCTCCGCGATATCTGAAATGCTGAAATTGCTATAAGAAAGCTGTCTTTTAGCATGCTCCATTCTTTTCAATTGTACATAATGCATGGGGGGAACCCCTATAAATTTCTTGAAGTAGGGGATGAAATAGTTCGGATGTAAGTGGACAATTTCTGCTAACTCTTCTATTTCTATGGGTTTATCCAGCCGCTCATCAATATATTGAAGCACATAGGCGAGCTTTCCTTGATCCCCCGTATGTATAAATTCTTGCATAAAGTCTGTTTTGATATTTTCGTTCGATTCAAGACAAGTAGCAATTAGATTGAGGACGTTCGCCTGAGTACGCAGAATGGACAATACATCATCTTTTTGAAACTGTTCGATCATTTCTGTGAAAATAACCCGTACGGAATCTGGGTTGGGCGCATCACAGATAAACAGTTTGTTTGCCGAATGGAATAAGGGCCACTCCCCAATATCAGCATCAAAATGGCAGAAATAGCGTGTATAGGGATCATTCATTGACGTCTCTGTAGTTTGAGTGCTTCCTGCGGGCATGATCATTAGCTGACCTGCTCTCGGATAATAAGTAACACCGTTAATGATAACTTTTCCCTCACCGCGGTCAATAAAATACAGCCGATTAAAGGTTGGAGTTTCCAACGTACGATTCCACCCGCTATATCCGCTTCTAAGTTGGGCATGGGTCACTTTTACGGTAAGATTCTGGAGGAATCTGCCGGTAAGGTTACCTGGATTATTCATCATCTAGCTCCTCTATGACTTGATTATCCTTATTATAACGAATTAATTTAACTAAATCATCTTATTATTGTGCAAATAATGCTTAGTTTCGCTCATGTTCATGTCTATTAATTAAGTATATTCTCATAACATAACCTCAAATAGGGAAGTGATCTGATTGAATAAAGTACGGTATGGCATTATTGGAATTGGGAATATGGGGAGTGCACATGCACAAAGTCTGTTGAATCATATTAAAGATGCTGAGCTTGCAGCTGTATGTGATGTAAGGGAAGAACGTTTGAAATGGGCAGAAGAGCATTTACCGGAAAGTGTACAGAAATTTGCAACACCCCAAGAGTTATATGAGTCTCATCTCATAGATGCAGTATTAATCTGTACTCCACATTATGATCATCCAACTTTAGCTATCGGGGCTTTTCAATATGGCTATCATGTATTGGTAGAGAAACCGGCTGGGGTCTATACCAAAGCTGTTAAGCAGATGAACGAAGCTGCAGCAAAGTCTGATCGTAAATTCGGAATCATGTATAACCAGCGGACGAATCCTTTGTATCAAAAGCTTAGGGATCTCATACAGTCTGGTGAACTAGGCGAAATCCGCCGCACAAATTGGATTATCACCAACTGGTACAGATCACAAAGTTACTATAACTCCGGTGGTTGGCGGGCTACATGGGCAGGCGAAGGTGGTGGGGTGCTGCTGAATCAAGATCCTCATCAACTAGATTTATGGCAGTGGACGACAGGTATGATGCCTAAGCGGATCAGAGCGTTTTGTCATTTTGGTAAATATCGCAATATTGAGGTTGAAGATGATGTAACCGCTTATGTGGAATATGAAAATGGTGCGACAGGGCTTTTTATCACCACAACAGGTGAAGCACCGGGAACTAACCGTTTCGAAATTACTGGTGATCATGGAAAAATCGTAGTGGAAGACGGGAAATTAACCTTTTGGCGTCTACGCACGCCGGAGCCGCAATTCAATGCAGAGTTTACGGGAGGATTCGGCAGTCCAGAATGTTGGAAATGTGAGATTCCTGTAGAAGAGGGTGGCGGGGAACAGCATAAAGGAATTTTGCGTAACTTTACGAATGCCATTCTACACGATGAGAAATTGTTAGCTCCGGGTAAGGAAGGCATTCACGGTCTAACGCTATCTAATGGGATGTATTTATCGGCTTGGACCGACGATTGGGTGGAGTTACCGATTGATGAAGATTTATTTTATGAGAAGCTCATGGAAAAGGTGGAGAATTCTAACGTCAACAAAGAAACCACAGCCGCCCAAACCTTTGATGTTAAGGGAACTCATTAAATTTTAATCAGAGAGGAAAGATCATATGAATCGTTCAACCATTGCTGCTCAAATGTACACATTACGTGATTTTACTAAAACTGCGGAGGATTTAAGATCTACTTTTCAAAAGGTCTCTGCTATGGGTTATGAAGCTATTCAGATTTCAGGCATCGGACCAATCGATCCGAAGCTCGTAAAAGAGTATGCAGATAAAGCAGGACTGGCAATATGTGCAACCCATGTGTCTTGGGATCGGCTAGTGAACGATTTAGATGCTTTAGCCGCTGAACATAAGCTGTGGAACTGCAAAAATATTGGACTAGGAAGTTTACCGGAAAAATTCCGTACGGGGCAAGAAGGTTACCGTGAATTCGCCAAGCTGATGTCGGGCATTGCAGTTACACTAAAAGAACAACATGATCTGCAATTTGTTTATCATAATCACGATTTTGAATTTGAACGGTTTGATGGATTGACTGGCATGGAAATTCTGCTCACTGAGTCTGATCCTGCCGTTGGTTTTGAGCTGGATTTATATTGGGTTCAAGCGGGCGGAGGGAGTCCAGCCGAATGGATACGCAAAGTTGCAGGTCGAATGCAGGTAGTGCATTTAAAAGATATGGCGATTGTTAATAGAAAACAGATCTTTGCTGAAATCGGTGAAGGGAATATGAACTATAAAGAAATTATCAATGTCTGTCGCGAAACGGGTGTTGAATGGTTCGTAGTGGAGCAGGATGTTTGCCGCCGTGATCCTTTTGAAAGCTTGGAGATCAGTCTGCGGTATCTTCTTAATACCTTATAGAATGGAGTAATACTAATAGAAGGAGGGTTTCTATGAATCGAAAAAATGGGATGACCTATGCACCAACGTATGAATCCAAACCCGTAGTGAAGGCGGGGGAATTCATCATTGCCGCTATTGCCCTAGATCACGGTCATATTTACGGGATGTGTAACGGACTGGTTGAGGCAGGGGCAGAGCTGAAATGGGTATATGATCCGGACGAGGAAAAGGTCAGAAATTTTATTAGTAAATATCCCGGTGTCAAAGCTGCCGGATCAATGGAAGAAGTTCTGGAAGATCCCGAAGTACAATTAATTGCAGCGGCCGCAATTCCATCTGAACGAGGACCTTTAGGCAATAGAGTAATGGCTCACGGTAAGGACTATTTTACGGATAAAGCCCCTTTTACGACCCTGGAACAGCTTGAATCCGCTAGAGCAATGGCAGCTGCAACCAATAAGAAATATATGGTCTACTATAGTGAACGCCTTCACGTTGAAAGCGCTATCTATGCGGGGCAGCTGATTCAACAAGGCGCTATTGGCCGTGTCCTGCAAGTCATTGGATTAGGGCCACATCGTCTAAATGCTCCTAACCGGCCGGAATGGTTTTTCCAAAGGGAGAAATATGGTGGGATTCTATGTGACATAGGCAGTCATCAAATAGAACAATTTTTATATTATGCAGATTGTCAGGATGCTTCGGTTATTCATAGTAAAGTGGCCAATTACAATCATCCGACTTATCCCGAATTAGAGGATTTTGGTGATGCTACTCTTGTAGGGGACAATGGGGCAACACAATATTTTCGCGTGGATTGGTTTACCCCTGATGGGCTGGGCACTTGGGGAGACGGGCGCACGATGATTATGGGGACTGAAGGATACATTGAACTGCGTAAATATACTGATATAAGTCGTTCAAATACACCGGATCATGTGTACTGGGTCAATGGGGAAGGGGAACATTATGAGCATGTAGCAGGGAAGGTTGGTTTTCCTTTCTTTGGTGAGCTAATCCTTGACTGTCTGAATCGGACAGAGCTGGCGATGACACAGACCCATGTGTTCAAAGCTGCCGAGCTATGTCTGAAGGCTCAAGAGCAAGCGATCAATCTAACCCCCAGCAATACTCAGATAACGATGGAATGATGAACGGAGGGTAATATAGATGAAAGAACTTGGAGCAGCCATTATTGGATGCGGAGCCATTTTCCCTCTTCATGCAAAAACATTAACAGGCATCGATGGTGTGAGACTACTTGCGGTTGCAGATATTGATGCTGTTAAAGCATTGCAGACGTCTAATGAATATGACTGCCAAGCCACTAATGATTATAGAGAAATTTTAAAGGATGACCGTATTCATGTTGTACATCTCTGTACGCCTCATTATTTACATGCAGAGATGGCTACGGAGTTGTTACAAGCAGGAAAACATGTCCTTACCGAAAAGCCTATGGCGGCAGATCTTCCTTCAGCCAGACGAATACTTGAAGCCGCACAGCAAAGCACAGGTCAGCTTGGTGTGGTGTTTCAGAACCGTTATAATGATGCCTCGATGTATATTAAGCAGGTGATTGACTCAGGAATATATGGGAAGCTGCTCTGTATGAAAGGAATCGTGACCTGGCACCGTAGCGAAAGTTATTATAGCGATAGTAACTGGAGAGGACGCTGGTCTACGGAAGGTGGAGGTCTGCTAATTAACCAAACCATTCATACACTGGATTTACTTCAGTGGTTTGGTGGAGAGGTGGCATCGGTGAAAGGGAGTATTACCACGGATGTGCTAAATGGGGTCATAGAGGTAGAAGATACCGCCCATGCCTGCATCGATTTCACTAGTAATGTCAGAGGGCTTTTTTATGGTACAAATACCTATCTGGAGAATTCTCCAGTGGAGCTGGAGCTAGTTTTTGAAAAGGGTACTATCAACCTCCGCAGAGATCATTTATATCTTTGGAAGGATGGAAAGGAAACCTTGCTGTGCGAGCCTAGTTTCAGTGCCACGGAAGGTAAATCCTATTGGGGCACCGGGCATAAGAGACTGATTGAGGACTTCTATGAGCATGTCGCCAGGGGTCAAAAGTTTTGGTTGGATGGTGCTGAAGGGATAAAAGCGCTGGAGTTGGTGGCGGGGATTTATAGTTCATCGCAGAAGGCTGAATAAATGATAAATAAGCTGTATCAAAAGTAGAGTAATCTACGAATGATACAGCTTATTGTATTTTAATGTAAAACACTTGTACTCAATCCTCCTAAATCAACGAAACTCTAAATAACCTGTAACCTTCCTTGGTAGCTTGTCCATGGGGGTGATTTATGTAATTATGTTCTTGGGTAAGTAATTCGTAGATTTACAATAAATATACACTGATGATTAACGGCAAGTAGGAGGGATTAGGAATGAGTGTTACATGGAAAAGAAGGATTCTGATCAATGATCCTATTTCACTAGATCCAGTTCAGATTCAGCAAGACTTGTACAGCGGCAACCAAGTTATTGTCCAGTTCTCTGATCCATCGACCTATGGTTCGATTCTGGATGAAGTAAATGAGCTTTGCGCGCGTTTTGATGAAAATTTTGGAGTGCGTTTTTATGGCCACTATTCTGTATCCTTTGATTGTGAGACACTCCTGCAGATTCCAAATGTTAAAATGCTGCTGCTGAATTGTCTTCACCAGGCACATAACACGAACGTATTGGCTAAGCTGAATAACCTGTATAGTCTGAGCGTGGGGATATATGAGCTTGAAAATCCGGAAATTCTGAGTATAGATACGTTACGGTCTCTAAGTATTTTAAATATTAGCTCGGAGAAAAAGATGCTTAATCTGGAATACCTAAAAGAATTCTCCCGTTTAGAACAGTTGCATGTTATAGGTAAGGTTAAAAACCTTGATGCTATTGGAGATCTGGAGGATCTTACCTATCTCGCGCTGCACTCCATCAGCAACAAACCCTTACATTTTATTAATCGGCTAAAGAAATTGAAAGACCTACGTATTTTACTTGGAGGCAGAGAACATATTCAGGACATCGAAGAAAATGAAATCGAGAGCCTGGAAATTTGTAGAGTCCGTGGCTTTCATGACCTGAGTAATATTTCGGTTTTTCGTGCGTTAAAAAAGCTTGTGATTGAAGATCAAATCCAGCTACGTGAGATTAACTTTGATCAGCAGATGAAGGCACTGGAAGAGCTAACGATTATGAATTGCAAAACATTGGCTCATTTGACGGGAATGGAGCAATTACCTTTTCTGCATAAGCTTCGTATTTTCAAAACGGCGATCGATTTTGATTTATTTATAGAACAAGAGCTTCCAATCGGCTTAACCACAATAGAGTTTGCAACTTTTAAAAGAAAAGTAGATCAGGAAATTCAAAAAACAATAGTGGGGTTGGGCTATCAAAACGGAATTGTCTACAATGAGAACAGGGCATGATGCAGCCTTTTTTTGTTCCATAAATCTTGAGGACTTATTTCTATCTTTTTTACAAGCTTTTAAATATTTTATTTTTTTCATATAATAGTAGATATTAAATTTATAAATAATTGTAATACGACATGATAAGGTTATAATTGATACAGAAAAGGTGTGACGCCTAAGAAGGAGCGCCCACATCCTTTCTGCAAAATTCAGGGGATAAGGATGGTAATAATGGGCAAAAGTGCAACTGATACAGACGTCATTTTAATTGGTGCCGGAATCATGAGTGCGACTTTAGGAACACTTTTGAAGGAATTAGTACCGGAATGGAAAATTAAAGTATTTGAAAAGCTTGAGAAAGCAGGGGAAGAAAGCTCTAATGAATGGAATAATGCAGGAACCGGACATGCGGCGCTCTGTGAGCTTAATTATACTGTTGAAAAGCCAGACGGATCTATAGATATTAGCAAAGCTATTCAGATTAATGAACAGTTTCAGCTTTCGATGCAATTTTGGTCTTATCTTGTAAATCGCAAGCTGATACATACTCCCCAGGACTTTATTATGCCGTTACCTCATATGAGTTTGGTGCAAGGGGAGAAGGATATAGCTTTTTTAAAGAAAAGATTTGAAGCGCTCTCAAAAAATCCTTTATTCCAAGGGATGGAATTTTCCGCTGACTCTAAAAAACTGATGGAATGGATTCCGCTTATTATACAAAATCGTCCTGCGAATGAATCCATTGCGGCTACAAAAATTGACTCTGGAACGGATGTTAACTTTGGTGCTTTAACGCGTATCTTATTTGAGCATTTAAAGAGTAAAACCGTCGATCTTCACTACAAACATAGTGTCAATAGTATGAAACGCAATAGTGCTGGCTTATGGGATCTAAAAATCAGAAATGCCAGCGGTAACATCGAACAACATACAGCGAAATTTGTGTTTATTGGTGGCGGGGGAGGAAGCCTGCACTTACTGCAGAAATCCGGTATTCCTGAAGGAAAACATATTGGAGGATTCCCAGTAAGCGGTATTTTTATGGTGTGTAATAATCCGGAAGTTATTGCGCAGCATCATGCCAAAGTATACGGCAAAGCTAAAGTTGGAGCCCCTCCAATGTCCGTACCGCACTTAGACACAAGATTTATCGACAATAAAAAATCGCTTCTATTTGGGCCATTTGCCGGCTTCTCACCTAAATTCTTAAAAACGGGCTCAATGTTTGATTTAATAACTTCTGTAAAACCGGATAACCTCATAACAATGCTGTCGGCAGGTGCTAAAAACATGTCATTAACAAAATACCTGATCGAACAAGTGCTGTTATCGAAAGAAAAACGTCTGGAAGAACTGAAAGAGTTTATCCCCAATGCCAAAATTGAAGATTGGGATCTTGTTGTAGCTGGTCAGCGTGTGCAAGTTATCAAAGATACAGAAGCTGGCAAAGGCACACTTCAATTTGGTACGGAGGTTATTAGTGCCGCTGATGGTTCGGTCGCAGCATTGTTAGGGGCTTCCCCTGGAGCTTCTACGGCTGTTCACGTGATGCTTGAAGTGCTTAACAAATGTTTCCCTCAATATATAAAAGAATGGGAACCTAAAATAAAAGAAATGATTCCTTCTTATGGCTTGTCACTAATGGATAATCCCGTGCTTCTGCAGAAAATTCACACTACAACAGCAGATACACTGGGTTTAGGTGGAAAAGAACATGTTTTTAATCAAAAGGTGTTTTAGTAATAAAGGAGCTGCCGAGAGGCAGTTTTTTTTTGCTCAAATCTGAACTATTGACACAAAAGTGTATTACACGTATAGTACATAAATGAGATGTATGAACCACTTAGTACACACACTTAGTATATGGAGTTGGTTGTATGACAGAAGAACAGAAATCAGGCGTCAGCTTTAATATTCGTGAGCCGGTATATATTCAAGTTGTGCGTCATTTCAAGGAACAGATCGCCACAGGGCAAATCGGAGCGGGAGACAAAATTCCTTCACGGCGTGAACTGGCATCAGTAATGAAGATTAATGCGAACACGGCGCAGAAGGCATATAAGGAAATGGAGGAACAGGGTTTGATCGTAACAGAAGGGAATTCCCCGAGCCGAATTACACAGGATCAGCAAATCCTAAACTCGATTCGAGCTGAATTAATCGAAAGTGCAGTGGATATATTCATCAGCTCCATTCAGAATATTCAAATTCCAGTTGAAGAACTGGTAGAGATCATAAAGACAAAATATACATCCGAGCGCAAGTTATCTCCAGAGGGTGGTGACACAAGATGATCCAAGTGAATCAGATGGTGAAGAATTATGGATTCAAGAAGGTACTAAATGGCGTTAGCTTCACTGCTGCCAAGGGAGAGATTACCTGCCTGATCGGAATCAATGGTGCCGGGAAGTCAACAGTGCTGAAGTCCATCATGGGACTGACACCATTCAAAGGGGAAGTTTTAATCGATAATGTATCACTAACACCTGCGATGTATGAGAAAATCACTTTCATTCCAGATTCGTTAACGATGCCCTCTAATATGCGAATTGCTGATTGCTTGAGCTTTATGGCTGGCTTTTATCGGAATTGGAACGCTGAACGTGCAAAGGAAATGCTTAAGTTCTTCCGACTGAGCTCTTCAGATCGCGTATCCTCATTGTCGAAAGGGATGGCTGCGAAGGTGAATTTGTTGCTGGGACTTGCCTTGGATTGTGATTACATCCTAATGGACGAGCCGTTCTCGGGAATTGATATGTTCAGCCGCGAGCAAATTACTGATGTGTTCACGAGTGAATTGATCGAGGATCGTGGTGTGATTATTACAACTCATGAAATTTACGATATTGAGCATTTAATTGATAAAGCGGTCTTGCTACAGCATGGGAAGGTAGAACGTGAATTCTACTGTGAAGAAGTTCGCGAGCAGGAAGGTAAGTCCATTACGGACGTAATGAGAGAGGTGTACATGAAATGAGAGCTTTTGTGAAGCTATTGAATTTTGAAATGAACCGATTTGCCAAAATATATATTGGACTCATGGTGCTGACAGTTGCCTTGCAGCTTGCAGCAGTCACCATCGGTGCTAATCATTGGCTGGATTCTGCGAATGAGGCAATGAGAGTGAATCAATGGACACTTGAGCAATATCACAATGTGACTGGATATATTCAGCTAAACAGTATGATGTATGCTCGCTATAATGGACTTCTATATTTCGGACCCATATTTTTGAGCATAACAGTGTTGCTAATATATAGCTGCTTCATCTGGTACCGTGACTGGAGAGGTAAAAATACGATAGTATATCGCCTGCTCACCTTGCCATCCAATCGGGCGAATTTGTATTTTGCCAAGCTGGTTACGATCTTGCTATTCGCATTTGGACTTGTTGCCCTGCAAATTGTCCTTGTGCCACTGGAGCGTTTGATAGCACAGTCGATTCTTCCTGCTGAACTATATCGGAACATCTCGGTATTTGATTATTTGAAGTATTCTACTGTGCTTAAAGTTCTGGTTCCGCCCTACTTTTCTGAGTTTGTTCTATATTATGGACTGGGCATTACGGGCTTGATCGTCTTGTTCACAGCGATTCTAATGGAGCGGAGCTACAGACTGAAAGGGATCGGCTTTATCTTATTATACTTAGCGGTTCTAGCTGGATTAGCCTCAATACCCTATCTTATGGGTTATAGCAGATATGATAGCTACTTTTATCCCGGAGAAATCATAGGTGCTTGTCTCGGATTAATAGTGATTATTGCTGGAGGTTCGCTTTGGTACAGCTTGTATCTATTGCGTAAGAAAATATCGGTATAATTGAAGGGGTATGGAGGTTAGGGAATGAGAAAATATATGGTTACCGCCGTTCTTGTAGTGTTCTCGGTTGTTACAATCGGGACGTATTATGTACAAGCCTCACAAGAGACACTACCTAATTATAAGCTGACGATGGTTCAAGGGGATGCTTCTCTCGTTGAAGGTATAGCCTTATACGGAAATTATCTGACTAAGGATAGTGTTTTTGGCATCAAACGAGCTAATATCACTACAAATGGTACAGATTATCCAGATGAAAAGTTAACGATCAGCCAAAGCTTAAACCGAAGACCAGTGAATACACAATTGGATAAATGGAGGGATCAGCATCGTCAGTTCATGCGTGGAAAGAAGAACTTAGCTGGGTTCTATGAAAATCAGGATATGCTTGCTTACGTGAATTGGACCGTAGATAAGCAGCAATCAAATGATTCATCAGCGAAGAAAAATGCTAGACTCAGTATTTCTGTGCTTAATAAGCAGAAGGATAATACGCAGGAAATCAGATCCGATATCAATGTGGATCATGATATTTCAGATATCTATGTACAAAATGTACAGCTTGTTGATCAAGAGCTTGTTGCAATGGTGTTTTTGAATCACGGCGCCAAAGGTTATGTAACTGAACCGCAGATTATCCGTGTTAATCTAACAACAAAGGAGATTACGAATGAGCCGCTCGTATTACCAGGAGCTAAATCTGAAGCAGCAAATGGGGATAATCAATTCGTTAGGTTAGCCAATCAAAATCTGGATCACTCGGATCAATGGATTTTAACGGTTAGTAAAGATAATCATAAAAAGGCATATCAAGTAGATGTTGCAACAGGACAAATCTCGCCGCTCGCGTTCCAAGGGCATGAAATGTTATTGAATAATATTATGAATGCGTATGGACAGAAAATTTATTTCCTGCAAAAAGCTGTATCGGGTAAGGAGAATATAGGATTTACTGTGATTTCTTACGATCTCGTGAGTAAAGAATATGAGACTACTCTGAAGAATACAAATATAGATTTAAGTGAAAACATTACCTATGATTTTAAACAAGACTATCTCTATATTGTGGGTTATAAGAATATGGGTAATAAGTACTTCAAAGGTAATCGTCTGTATGTATTCAATTTGACAAGCGGTAACCTTGAATACGAAGGAAAAGCAGTATCAACAGAGGTTACAAATCAGGCTGAAGATGAAGCTAACATGGATTTGAATTTTATCGATCTCGGTCAGTATTAGAATTACTTGTAGAATAGAAAAATAGAGATAAAGAGATATGAAAAGGTACCAAGGCCGAGCTAATGACTTCTAATAGTCAATTAGCTCGGCCTTTTAGTCGAAAATTATAAAACAACCAATAATCACTGTATATCGATTAAAATATATTGTAAAACGATAAATAATGTGATAAATTCAATTCACAATAAATCTGTGAGGTGTGTTTTTTATGGAAAGAGGATCAACACTTTTTTTAAGGGCAGCGGTTATTCTTATTGGTATCCCGGTGCTTGCTTTGTGCATATTTGTGGTGCCGGAAATAGCGAGTTTCGCAGCAGAACTGTATCCGGATTATAGTTTATTGAAATATCTCATTGCCATTGATTTGTATGCCTCGGCGATACCTTTTTACTTTGCACTGTATCAAGCTTTTAAACTGTTAGGCTATATTGACAAAAACAATGCTTTCTCGGAAATGTCTGTGCAGGTTTTAAAGAAAATAAAATATTGTGCAATCATCATCAGTTGCTTGTATGTAGTTGGTATGCCACTCTTTTACCTCATGGCGGAGAAAGATGATGCCCCAGGGATTATAGTCATCGGCTTGATTATCATTTTTGCCTCCATGGTGATTGCCGTTTTTGCTGCAGTTCTACAAAAGCTTTTAAAAGAAGCTATTGATATAAAATCAGAAAATGACTTAACTGTCTGAGGTGAAAACAATGGCGATTATAATTAATATCGACGTGATGCTGGCTAAAAGAAAAATGAGTGTTACTGAGCTTTCGGAGAGAGTTGGAATAACAATGGCTAATCTTTCTATATTGAAAAATGGAAAAGCAAAAGCGGTGCGATTATCAACGTTAGAGGCAATTTGTAAGGCTTTGGAATGTCAGCCTGGAGATCTATTAGAATACAAAAATGATGAGGAAACATAAGAATGAAGTCAATAACACAATTACTGCATTTCGGATATCATCAGGCGATGAGTTGCATATTTCCTGTTGCGATTTTTGGGACTTTAGCTCTTTCTAACATAATAGAAATGCCTTTTCTTTACCGTTATGATGCCATTCTTCTAATACTGCTTACAGTGCAGTACCTCATGTACCGTACTGGATTAGAGACACTGGATGAAATAAAAGTAATCTGTGTGTTCCACGTTATTGGTTTATTGCTGGAAATCTATAAGGTAAAGATGGGTTCATGGGCATACCCTGAGCCAGGGTTTACGAAGGTGTTTGGTGTACCCCTCTATAGTGGATTTATGTATGCAAGTGTCGCAAGCTTTATGTGCCAGATATGGCGAAGATTGAAAATGGATATGACCGGTTGGCCGGGGCTTGCTTCAGCGGGATTGTTGGGAGGAGCCATCTATTTAAATTTTTTCACACATCATTTCATTCCTGATTTTCGTTGGTGGCTGACAGCGTTTGTGGTTGTTGTCTTCTGGAAAACATGGATCATTTATAGGGTACGGACGGTTACCTATCGAATGCCCTTGACACTGGCCTTTTTTATTGTAGGATTTTTTATCTGGTTAGCTGAAAATATCGCTACATTTTTTAATGCATGGAAATATCCTGATCAATATCAAACGTGGCAACTGGTTAGTTTCAGTAAGATCAGTTCGTGGTTCCTTCTAGTGATCATTAGCGTCATTATAGTTGCCCAGCTTAAACATGTTAAGGCTAGCCGTAATCCGATAAAATCATAATTGAGCTGAGTTCGGACAATACGGTTGATTTGACGAATAAATCATTCGTTTGTTACAATGACGGCATCAATTAGGAAAAGGATGAGGACGATGGTTCGTCGTTTGAAAAGGTTTAAGAATGTCGCTACTGCATCAAGCTTCTAAGTATAAATGAATTACATTACTTAGAAGCGAGGGAAAGAAAATGAAACAACATCAGTTTAGCCACTGGTCTGAAACTAAGTATTTAAAGGATATTGTCACCAACCCAATGATAGAGGTAGGAGAGTACTCTTACTACTCTGGTTATTACGATAATCTTGATTTTGAAGATGGGTGTGTCAGATACCTTTGGGGTGATGAACAATCAAGAAAGTTGTTTAATCCCAGTGAAGATTATGGCTGGCATTTAGATAAATTGAGTATAGGAAATTATGTTTGTATTGCTAGTGGTGTAATTATTCTCATGGGTGGGAATCACAATCATCATCCTGAATGGATTACCGTGTATCCTTTTGTAGACCAGATTGCAAACTCTTACGAATCCAAAGGGGATACAATCATTGCTAGTGATGCCTGGATTGGGATGAATGCAATGATTATGCCCGGTGTGAAAATAGGCGAAGGTGCTATTGTTGCGGCAGGATCAGTTGTTGTAAAGGATGTCCCAGCGTAT
Source organism: Paenibacillus sp. FSL R10-2778 (assembly GCF_038593035.1). Lineage (NCBI taxonomy): Bacteria > Bacillati > Bacillota > Bacilli > Caryophanales > Paenibacillaceae > Paenibacillus > Paenibacillus sp. FSL R10-2778. The sequence goes on from NZ_CP151956.1 coordinate 3,173,498, forward strand.
ACGATAGTAGGCGGCAATCCTGCTAAAGTGATCAAGCAACGGTTTACAGATCAAGAAATCGAAAAGTTAAAGGAAATGCGCTGGTTCGATTGGAAACGTGAGAAAATTGAACAAGCCACGTCTATCTTTTCCAGTTCATCTATTGATCAATTATATGACTTTTACCTTAAAGAAATAAAAAAATAACAAAATCAGAACAGGCTGCCGGTATATTCGGCAGCCTGTTCTTTTATCTGACAGGTTAGTTTAACAATAATTGTTTTTTACCAGATTAATCCTAATTAGTATGTTAATATAGGAATGGACTCATTTAATAAGTTAGGAGGAAATTATATTATGGCCTTACCTTTACAAATCCGTCGAATGACACAAAACGATATTGATATTATACATATGGGGTTATCTGAGCATGACGTAAGCCAACCTCTTGATTATGTCCAACGTTGTTGGCAAGAAAATCAAAATGAAAAGCGAGTTACACTTTTAGCTTTTTGTGAAAATGAGTTTGTTGGATGGGGACATGTGGTATACAGATCGGAATATCCTTATTTTGCAGAGAATAATATACCTGAAATTCAAAACTTTGACGTCATCCCGCCATTTAGGAAACGTGGGGTAGGAAGTGTATTAATTGAAGCTCTTGAAAAAGATGCTTTTACTATATCTAATACTATTGGTATTGGATTTGGATTATACGCTGACTATGGAACCGCACAACGGATGTATATAAAGCGTGGTTTTATCCCTGATGGGCGGGGAATCATGTACGATAATAAGCCTATTGAGCCTGGGGCACATGTTTGTGTCGACGATGATCTCTGCCTTTATCTTATAAAAACTATTGAGCAATAAAAGCAGCTCATGTACGGGGGGAGATAGATTTTGAAGTATATCGAATTTGGTCTCGGCAATACATGGCTTATTAGAACTGAAACGGAGTTAGAGGATGGAACGGAATATGAAGAAAAAGGCATAGTGAAACCGGTAAAGTTCCGCTCATTATATTTAAGGATTTGGATTGGCAAAACTGTAATCATTCTAGACTTAAAACAAGGCTTGAAAATATGTAAGAAGAGTCGTAAAACGTTGAAGATTATTTTTGGTATAACAAGTCTTTAGGTTAAGTATGACAAGGTTGCCGTCTAAATGAACAAATGGAGGAGACCTGACACGAGACTTAGTGCTCTACCTGAGAATTATTAAAAACTCAAAATATAACGACAAGCGAGGTTTAAATGGATAATCCAGAGAATTTGACCCAAGCGCTGTCTAAGTTTTATGAAGAACTTGAACGATCTGATTTACCGGTTAATACTTTTATGCTATTGCGTAAGGGAGAAGTTATTACCGAGTTTTATCGTCAACCGTACCGCAAAAACGTTCCCCAGGTTTTATTTTCTCTAAGTAAGAGCTTTACATCTATTGCAGCAGGCATAGCATGGGATAACGGTTATTTTGAATTAACGGATAAAGTGGTTTCTTTTTTCCCGGATCAGCTTCCTAGCTCAATTTCACCTAATTTAGAGAAGATGACGATACATCATCTTCTTTCCATGAATACAGGACATAACAATAATATATATGGTGCGATAGCCAAGCAAAATGATTGGGTTCGTGCCTTTTTAGCTTTGGACGTAGAAGATGAACCGGGAAGTTATTACAATTACAATACACACGCCACTTATATGGTTTCGGCTATTATCGAAAAGACGACTGGAGAAAATCTTGTTGATTTTCTAATGCCAAGATTATTTGCCCCGTTGGACATAGAAAGACCGGAATGGGAGACTTGCCCGTTAGGAATTGTTGCTGGTGGAATGGGACTAAGCATACCAACAGATGGAATCGCGAAATTTGGCCAGATGCTCCTCAATCAAGGGGTTTACAATAGTCGTAGAATTGTTTCGAAAGATTATTTAAAGCTGGCGCTAAATGAACAAAGCGATAATCGTTGGGGACAAAATAAGGCTGACTGGTCAAACGGATATGGTTATCAGTTCTTTATGTGCAGGAATGGATGTAAGATGGGGAATGGAGCTTTTGGTCAATTGTGTTTCATTGATCCGAGTCAAGAGATTGTGATTGCTGCAACTTCAAGTTTTACCGAGATGAAGAAGTTACAGGATTTTTTAGATATCATATATGCAAATTTACTGAACTTTGATTGGCCAACGGTTGCATCTAACATTATTAAACCTCCTACATTTACCTCCTTAGTAGACAGGATAGTTAAAGTAGATTATAGATCGTATGGTGGAACCTATATCTTTGAAGACAATAAGCATAAAATCAAAGAATTAACATTGAAGTTTGAAGATGAGCACCTTAGTTTTTCTTTACTTTACGACGATCATTTAGATGAATTTCCGTTCGATTTTTCAAGGACTACCCATGCAAAAAGTTTATTTATTAAAGACTTATCCCTTAGTGAGCAGGAAGTTTGTACATCTGCAAGCTGGCAATATGATGATTCCAAATTAATCCTCACGGTATATTACATTGAAACCCCTTACGTAGTTGATTACACCTTGAGCTTTAGCGGTAAAAAAATTGAACTGTATATGCATAGGAATCTTTCCTTGGAGGTTAGAGAAGACATAACTGTTATTGGTTGGGAGGGATGAAATGACCAAGGGTAAAGCTTGGATAACTGTTTTATTTTTGCTGTTTTCATTAGTTTTTGTGGGAATCACACATCAGGGAACTATGTTGGGGGATTACCTCTTCAGAACTATTGGAATTCCACCTTGGAGCGAGCCTGCGACAAACCATGGTTTACATTATTCAGCAATATTCGGGATCATTTTGTTAATTTTCAGTGGGAATTTAACTATAATGCACTTTAAGCAGCGCTATAAAAAATATGTAGGCAGAACGGTTATTCTTTTTTTTATAATTTTTTATTATTTGTATCCATTTCTAACAGAACGATTGTATTATCTTGTGAATATGAACAATGATGGAATTGAAGTTGTGGATTTCCTGGAAAAAGATTCGCACTGTATGTACGGTACTCAAGAGGATATTGTGCAGGTTCAATGTACAATCAGGCTAATCAACTATGGCGGGCAAAATGAAACCATTAAGATTCGTCCAATTTTTCGAGAGTATGTTAATCCTCAAGGGATCTGGTCATTCGCAGAGGTTCAGCCGCAAGAAATCACCTTGTTACCAAGATCTAATATTAGACATCACATTTATTTTGAGAGTAAGCCTGATGCTCGGATCGCTGAATTCGGGGCGGACGGTAATACCGATTATTTTGGTGTGGAGTTCGTCAAGGATGGACAGAAAAAGGTAGTCTTTAGGGAATGAATTGATAAAAATAAATATGTGAGTTATTTGCTTTAATATTATTACAGCTGAGTAGTAACGGAAGGGAAGGTTTCCAGTGACTCAACGCCTGATAACAAAAGTAAACCAGCGCCTTGATAGTGTGCGTGTGCTTGTTCAAGATATGATCATGTCTATAGGTAGCGAACAACGGAAACAGGAAGCGTGTGTTCATCTGTACGGAGTGTCTAGTTTCGCTTCATTGCTTGCCATGAAAAGAGAACAAAATCAGGAATTGGCAGCCATTATAGGACTGCTTCATAATTATTATTTCTTCAAAACCGGAGTCAAGGAATTTCCAGGTCCCAACAGTGCTGATACCGTAAGGCCTTTATTAAAAGACTTGAATATGTTTACCAAAGAAGAGCTGACTCAAATTCTAAAGGCAATCTTCCATCAAGGGGACAGGAATAAAGTTCAGGGTCCCTATGAAGAGATTCTAAAGGATGCTCAAGTTCTACAATTACACTTGCAGAATAGGGGATGTAATGTAACACTACAGGACACGAATAGGCTTCGGAATGTACTTCGTGAAATGACGATTCCAGAGGATTTTTTGGAAGAGATAGATTACAGCAGCGGGGCTGAAGTTCTCCAGCCTACGGATAAACGTGGCAAGTTAGCTAATATTGCTGAAGCATTTGGAAAAGAAAACATTGTTGGAATACCAGGAAACGAACGATATCGAAAAATCTGTAAATATTGGCCTGACCAAGGGATTTATAAAGTATTACAAAACAATTGGTGCGCAGCATTTGTATATTACTGCTGTATGCAAGCTGGATTTCTGCTGCCGATTCGATATCCGAATGCTGATTTTCGATTAGCTGGCGTAGGGGCTTGGTTAGAGTGGGCGCAACTACCTGAGACCGCATTTTTTTATTTTGACGGGCAAGAGGGGTTTACTCCTCAGCGTGGTGATATTGTGATTTATGAAAAATTGCTAACTAATGACCCTCACGATCATACAGGTATTGTTTTAGCATGCGATGACAAGGAGATCTTAGTTGCTGAAGGAAATAGGGATAATCAGAATTATTCCAGTGTTTTCTACAGAGATCGCTGGCATTGCGTATATGGCTATATCCGTATCGCTAATGACTATGAATTTGAGTTTAGTGGTGAGTATACTCCAATTTAGTTGAGGGGAGTTCATTCGGATGATCCCAGTTAAGAATATTATGGCTGAGTATTTATTAATGTCTAACCCTAATTTTGAATTATTTTCAGAACAAGCTCTGGAAAAAAAATACGCTGCAACAGCAAAAACATCTATATAAAACTCCGGTTTTTATCGTTACTTTTGAAAGGAAAAATGAGCCAGCTTGGGACAAAGGTTCTTGAGCTTCTTCTCTTTTAAAAAGCGAACAAACTTGCCTTTTAGCAATGTTAGAGTTATCATAGATTTCTAAAGTCGTTAATGGAGGTGCTGAATGAAATATTCCCAAGCGACAGATTATGCACTTCATGCAATGCTCTATATGGTGACGGTGGCGTCTGATAAGCCGGTGGGTGTTCAATTGCTTGCTGAGAAGTTAGGTGTTTCCCAAACCTATCTGTCCAAAATGATGACTAAGCTAGTGAAGGCTGGATTGATTCAATCTGCACCTGGTGCTAATGGTGGTTATCGTCTCAGACGCAAGTCGGAAGAAATCTCTTTTTTGGATATTATCCATGCAATCGAAGGAACGGCTTCCTTTTTTGAATGCAGTCTAGATCACGGAAGTGAGTGTCTGATTCAACAGGTTGTGATTGACGCTGAGCGACAGATGGAGCAGTACTTAGAGAACACGAAAATTGCAGATTTGGCAAAAACGATGAAGACGGAGTAAAGATCCGTTCTTTTTTCGGGGTTATTAGAGACAATATAAATCCGTAATGACTTTAATGTGGGTTTTGATACTAAAATGTGAAGTTTAAAACAATGGAGGATGATTACAATGACTGAAGAGCAAAAATTAAATGCCAAGAGGGCGACCTATGAAAAAACCACTCATATTTCGATTCCATCTTATGATTCATTATTTTCGATGATCCAATCTTATTTTCGCTTCGAGTTAGGTGACATCCCTGTATCTATGCTCGTGGTCGGTGCGGGCGGAGGAAATGAATTTTCGGCATGGGGGCCATCTAACCCAAACTGGACATTTACCGGAGTGGATCCTTCGGAAGATATGCTTAAGATCGCGAAATTAAAGATAGATGAACTGGACTTAGAGAGCCGTGTCAGTCTGATTCCTGGGACAATCGATGATCTTCCTCAGCAGGACTCAAAGTTCGATGTGGCAAGTTGTATTTTGGTCCTTCATTTCATCCATGATGTTCAAGAAAAATTGAAATTACTTCGCTCCATAAAGGATAATCTGAAACCGGGTGCTCCATTTGTTCTCGTAAGTGCATATGGAGATTTGGATGATCCTGAACTCCACGACAGAATAAACGTATGGAAAAGCTTTTGGGTTGCAGGATATGAATCTCCCGAAGCGTTTGATAATGTAAGTAGCAATATTACAAAAATTTCTTTCCTTCCTGAAAAACAAATTGAAGAGTTATTGAAAGAATCAGGCTTCACAAGAATCACTCGATTTTATTCTACTGGAATTATGGCAGGCTGGATGTGTCACGCGGAGTGACTTGAATACTTTCGGACCCAGATGACGTTATTTGTATATATTTAGGCGTTGGAGCATGATTTCGGACTCCAGTGCTGCTATTCCTTAAATAGAGGATGATATATGGTGATTATCATGCTCATAGCGGCTATGGAGTCCGCGAGCACCCTTAATATAGGAAAAAGTAGCGTATAAGGTCAACTGTGTCCTATAGTGCGATTCATAAGTGTGATTAGTACTTAATTAAACCAAGTTTAAGGATTAGATCAGCGATCAGGTAGCTTCAAAAAGGAGGGGGTGCCCAACAGCCATTGTATGGCTATGGACACCCCATTGTTTTTAACGAAAGTGACTAATCTATACATGAAGCTTGTAACGATTTGCTTTGCTTATCCGCTGAATGTCTGCAAGTTCCTCCGAAGTGAGTGGAGCTACATCAGCAGCCATTACATTGCTTTTTAATTGCTCCAGACTGCTTGCCCCAGGAATAATAACGGCTACAGATGGATTAGCTAGTGGATAATGAAGCGCTGTTTGTGCAAGATTGCGAGAGTCACTAGTTTCCTGCGAAAGCTGATCATGCAAATTCAGAAGTTCCTCACTACTGTAATCTAAGTAATTCTTCTCCGCCTTGCTGCGACCACGCTCTGACAGTATGCCCCCTGCTAAAGGTCCGCGTGCAATCATGCTAATTCCATGCTTAGCTAGCAGAGGAAGGATTTCTTCCTCAGGACGTCGATCTAAAATGCTATATTGGCTCATAACACTTACGATATTTGATTTTTTCACATATTCTCTAATTACATTAGGACGAATAGAAGAGATCCCATAATAGCGGATAAGACCCTCTTGCTTAAGTTCTTCAAAAGCTTCAATCGTTTCGTCAATTGGATCTTCAATAGTGCCGCCATGCAGCTGGTATAGATCGATGTAATCGGTTTGCAGCCGTTTAAGACTATCTTTGACTGCATTTTTAATATAGGCTTTTGAAGGGTCCCAGCTCCAGCCTTCTTGGCCGGGAATTCTGCGGTTGCCAACTTTTGTGGTCAGGATTACATCCTGTCGACGTTGACGAATGGCTTTGCCAATAATTTCTTCATTACGGCCCTCATCATAAAGATCTGCTGTATCAACAAAATTGATTCCTTGATCGAGTGCTTCATGAACAATGGAAATGGCTTTCGCCTCATCCGTACCCAAAGACATACAGCCAAGTCCTATCTCACTAACATACAAATCAGATTGTCCTAAACGATTTTTTCTCATAGCGCATTCCTTTCTACTTCTGTTGTTGTTATATTATAACGTTTTGGAGAATTGAATTCTAATGGTGCTTCGGACTTCCATTGACTTTATGATCTTTTGGCTTTATCGTCATAGCATATATTCTTAATTAGATGAAGATAGATAGGGAGAGATTGGATCATATGGAACAAGCGATGTTTGCAGGCGGATGTTTTTGGTGCATGGTGACACCGTTTGAGGAATTACCAGGCATTCATGGAATTGTATCGGGATATGCGGGAGGGATAACTGAGAATCCAACCTACGAAGAAGTCAAAACCGGAACAACGGGGCATTACGAGGTTGTGCAGATTACGTTTGATCCAGCGCTTTTTTCATACGAGAAGCTGCTTGAATTATATTGGCCTCAGATTGACCCTACCGATGATGGTGGGCAATTTCAGGATCGAGGAACTCAGTACCGGACAGCGATCTTCTATTATAATGAAGAACAGCGTTTAGCAGCTCTTGCCTCGAAGGAACAGGTTGCGGGCAGTGGTAGATTCTCCGGTCCAGTCATTACGGAAATTCTTCCGGCGCCAACTTTTTATCGTGCAGAAGAGTATCATCAGGATTATCATCATAAGAATCCCAAGCACTACAAAGAAGATCGGGAGCAATCCGGTCGGGATACTTTTATCGCTAAACACTGGTAAGTGTTGAAAAAACTTTAAACCAAGAGCATCCTGAGTCATTCATGGCTTACGGGATGCTCTTTTTGCATTATATACAAATTTTATTTATTTTAAATTCTACATACTTTCCACACATTTGTAGACTAAACTACTCTAAATCAAGCGAGAACATCACACAGGAGGGTTTAGGATGAAAAAAATCATACCATTTGTTGCCGTTAGTTTGCTTTTGAGTACAGTGTTAACAAGCTGCCAATCAGGCAATAATGTTCCATCTAAGGTTAATTCGCAAGCTAGTTCTGCAACGGTGGAGCAACCATGGATAGCTACGAAGAATACTACTCGTATTAACACTTCAGATCCGATTCAAGCCGCAGTGTTAGTTTCTCAGACTTTATGGACTGCGCAAACAAAGAATAATAGACCTTCAAGTGTAGTTTTGACGGATGTGAGTAATTGGCAGATCGCCGCAGTTAGTGCAGATTTGATTCATCATCCCAGTAATGGGCCTGTACTGTATACCACAAAAGAAGGGGTTCCTGAGGTTACTCTCGCTGAACTTAAGCGACTGAATCCAATAGGTGCTGAAGGCAATAAAGGGGTTCAGGTAGTGCTTGTTGGGCTTATGGCATCCAATGTCGAACAACAATTAAAGGCCATTGATTTAAAAGTAGACCGGATAGAAGGGGATGAGCCAGCGGCAGTAGCTCAGGCTATAGATACTTATTACGCCAAAGCAGCGGGTGAACTTCCAAAGTCGGTCATTATTGGTTCTATGGATAGCCCTGAGTACACGTTGCCAGCAGTGAATTGGATCGCACATATGCCTGAACCTCTTCTCTTTGTAACCAAAGACGAAATTCCTAATTCAACGGTCGAGGCTTTAAAAGAACGTGGAGGTAGCGCAACCATTTACATCCTCGGACCAGAAGACATTGTCTCAGCAGATGTAGAAAAGCAATTAAAAGAATACGGAACAGTTACCCGTATAGCTGGAGAAGATGTTTTTAAGAACGCTATAGCTTTTGCAAGTTTTAAGGATGCCAATAACGGATTCGGCTGGGGAATCACTACACCCGGTCATAACCTGTCTTTGTTAACCACGGATTCTACGATGCTCGCTATCGCCGCTGCGCCTTTTTCCCATTTGGGGAAACATGCGCCGCTTGTTTTTACGGAAAAAGACGGGCTGCCAGATTCAGTAATGGAGTATATGATGGAGCTTCAACCTAAATTTCAAGATTCACCAGCAGAAGGTCCTTACAATCATGCTTGGATAACTGGAGATAACCCTACAATAAATGAGCGAGCACAAAGTGAAATCGATGACATGCTAGAAATCTCACCTGCTGCAGGAGGCAATCCGCATTCCGGCCACTAACCATCATCACAGGCTGGCATCATTTAGGGATGATGTCGGCTTGTTCTGTGTTTTTTTTGTATAATGAGAAGAACTAGGTCATAAAGAGGGTGAACGGCTTGAATAAGCTACAGATACTGATCGTAGATGATGAGTGGAACATGCGGAATTTATTGCGGATTTATTTAAGTAAAGAAGGGATGTCTACCAAAGAGGCGTCAACGGGTCATGAGGCACTCCAACTGTTGAAACAACACAGCTTTGACCTAATCTTGCTGGATGTGATGATGCCGGATATGGATGGCTGGCAGGTCTGCAAGCTGGTGAGGGAGTCAAGCTCTATCCCAATTCTAATGCTAACCGCACGTTCTGAAACCAAGGATAAGGTACGTGGTCTCGGTATAGGTGCAGATGATTATCTTACTAAACCGTTTGAGCCGGAAGAATTAGTGGCTAGGATTTATTCTCTGCTGCGGCGTTCAACACTTACTTTTGTTCAACAACCTCAGGAAAAGGTGCTCACATACCCTGATTTTAAAATATACCCAGAAGCTAGGGAGGTACATATTCAGGATACATCCATTGAATTCACGCTCAAGGAGTTTGATCTACTGGCCACTTTGGCGCAAAACACTACCCGGGTTTTTACGAGAGAAGAACTGGTGGAGCGATTATGGGGGAATAATTATGAGGGGGAGAATCGTGTTATTGACACTCATATTAAGAATATCCGCGAGAAACTACATAAAGGAGGCCTAGCCTATAATCCGGTTCAGACGGTGTGGGGATTAGGTTATAAATTTCATGCTCCCGGTAATCAGGTATGAAAAATAACATCATTGGACTTAAGCTTGGTTTTGTTATAATGTCTGTTTTTGTAGTTGTTTTGCTTGTCCTTGGAGTTACTATAGACCGGATGTTTACAAGCTTCTATTACAACGAGATGCAAAAAGAGACGGAGGAACTCACCTCACATTTTATTGGAATGGCGGAATCGCAGGATAGTTCAAATGAACAGATGATGAGTACTTTTGCAGAATTTTCGGATGTCAGTATCTTTAATATCTCGAAGGATGGCCATGTGATACTCCACTCGGGTGTACATGATCGTTCGGATCGTTCATTCATCCATGCTTCGGATGTTAGTAGGATTTTTGCTGGGAAAAGTGTTGATTTTGAGTATAAAGATCCTGCTGGACATTCTTATTTTATCATTGGAAAACCAATAATGGAGGGGGATACAACTCAGTCTGCACTTTATGTAATGTCCTCTACAGAGAGTATGAAGCAATCTTTGGCTTCCATCCGGAACCTCCTGCTGATTGCAGGAATAGGGGCTTTTATATTGGCTTTAGGGATCACTGGTGTGATCGCCATGATTTTGTCCAGACCTCTGATCAAGATGCAAAAGGCAACCCGGAAAATCGCGGCTGGCGAGCTGGAAACGAGACTGTCTATACGTAGTAACGATGAGATTGGTTTTTTGGCTGCGGCCATAAATGATCTGGCTGTCGATCTGCAACGATACAGGGATACAAGGCAGGAATTTCTGGCAAATATCTCACATGAGCTGAGAACGCCCATTACATATTTGGAGGGGTACACCAAGGTTATAAAAGATGGGCTTTACGAGACCGAGGGGGAAAGGGATCTATACTTGGATATCATTCATCAGGAAGCACATCGGCTCCAGCATCTGGTGGATGATTTATTTGAACTGGCAAAGATGGAGGAAGGAAAGGTTACACTTACCCAAGAGTGGATCGATCTCAGTCAGCTAGCGGAACAAGCCGTGCGCAGAGTTGAACTGAAAGCAAAAGAGAAGGGATTACAGCTGAAGCTTCAGCTTAGCGGAGATGCGTATATGATCCGTGGAGATCAAAAACGTATGGAACAGATTATTATGAACCTTCTGGAAAATGCAATTCGTTATACGGATGAAGGCGAGATTATTGTTCATGTGGAATTTACAGCGGATGCTGCAACTCTAATAGTTGAAGATACAGGAATAGGTATTCCTGAGGAAGAGCTTCCCTATATCTTTGAGCGTTTCTACCGGGTAGAGAAATCACGTTCAAGACAATACGGTGGTTCAGGTCTGGGACTTTCCATTGTTAAAAAGCTGGTGGAATTGCATGGAGGCAAGATTCGAATGATGAGTCAGCCTGGAGCGGGTACTCGTTGCGAGGTGCAACTATTGAATTTATCTAAATCCGAATACATGTAAGTAAAAAGAGACTTCCGATACAAAATGAGGTCTCTTTTTTGCTTGTTTATAATGTTATTGATTCGACTCAAGCTCTTCAAGTGCCCATTCGCAGAATTGTATAGAGCTCTCCATATCAAGCACACGTTTGCGGATCAGTAAATAACGTCCAAAAGTGGTGGCTTTTAACTCACGAGTCTCACCGCGTTCATCACGCAAGACTTCGTTTGCTTTGAGCAAAACCTTGTATCGCTCCAGCTCACTTTTACAAAACTCTGCACGTTTTAGCAATAGGTCCTTGGCTTCTTTCGGGTTGGATAGCCATAAGCTATACAGCTTAAAATGCAGCTCATCCCGCAGCACCGGAGGCTCTGCAGTAGTTTCCACCCATTGCCGCAATTGTTCCAGTCCTGCTTTCGTAATGGAGTATTCTTTTTTATCCGGTTTGTCGGTCTGTTCAATGAGCTTAAAGGTGATATAACCTTGCTGCTCCATGCTCATTAATAGAGGGTAGATTTGACTATGTCCAGCACGCCAGAGCGGCTTGATATTCTGAGTTAATTCATATCCAGACAATGAGTTAGCGCTAAGTAAAGCTAGAAGTCCATAAGACAGTGTATTCATTACTATAAAGCCCTCCAGTTATTATAAATCCGTTTTCATTGAATTTTTCGGGGATATGTCATCATTGACATATTGATCATACGATTATAACATTATTCAAGTCACCTTATATATGTAAAAGTAGACATATAAAAAATAATGAGGAGGGGAAGCATGGAAGAAAATCAAGCAAGCAAAATACATTTTTGGCCGATCATGATTGCCATATTCTTCGGGAATTTCGTCTCTGTCTTAAGTACAACGACGATCAACATTGCTGTTCCTCTTTTAATGGATCATTTCAATACGAGTCTGAACACCATGCAATGGATGGTCACCGGTTTTATGCTGGCGACAGGAGTAACCGCACCACTCGCGGGATATCTCGGTGGAAGATTCAGCTACAAAAGGCTTTATCTTTTCGCCTTGATGGGATTCACCATGTTCTCTTTGTTTTGTGCTTTGGCATGGGATCCAACATCATTAATTGTATTTCGGATGCTTCAGGGTTCGTGCAGCGGTCTCATCATGGCTTGTACGATGACCATCATATTTCAAGTAATACCGGGAGAACGCAGACCTTTTGCAGTAAGCCTCTGGTCGTTATCCGCGATGGTCGCGCCAGCCATAGGACCAACGTTTAGCGGGTGGCTGCTCCAATATGCCAGCTGGCATTGGTTATTTTTAATTAACATCCCTATTGGAATCATAGCTGTTATTCTAACCCTAACGTTAATTCCATATTATCGAATGAATATTCCGAAGTCATTTGATATTCCTGGTTTCCTTACCGTTGTCCTCGGTAGTTTATCATTATTAACTGCATTTAGCCAAGGCAATAGCTGGGGATGGACTTCGTGGAAAACCTTATCGTTAATTCTTTTGGGAGTTGTGTTGTTAGTTTTGTTTGTTTTGCGCGAGCTGAAGGCGGAGGTACCTCTGCTGAATTTGCGTGTATTCCGTAATCGCCGTTTTACCGCCATGCTTAGTATCTATAGTTTAGTTACGATTGCGATGTATGCCGGAACCTATTTAACCCCTTTGTTCTTACAAACGGTAGAAGGGGCTACAACGCTTAAAACAGGGCTGATTTTATTGCCGTCCTCAATCCTCCTTGCCTTATTGAGTCCAATCGTAGGTAAGCTGTATCCAAAGTTCGGACCTGTGAAGTTGATTTCTGCGGGTATTTTATTTATATTCATCGGCTTATTCATGCTTAGTCGGCTGCAAACGAACATATCTTATAGCTTTATTATGTGGGCGATGGTCGTTCGTAATCTCGGCATTGGACTAGCCAATGTTCCAAGCAGTACAGCCTCAATGGAGGAAATTCCTGTCGAATGGTCTGGACATGCTACGTCGATCAACAACTGGGTCCGCAATGTGTTAAGCTCACTTGGGATTGCAGTATTCACCTCCCTGCTGTCGAGTAGATCCTTACTCCACTCTAAAGAGTTGATCAGCTCCGGTGCAAGTAATACAGATTCGATACGTTTGCTATCGTTCACGATGGGTGTGAATGATGTTTTTGTGGTAGGTTCCATTATTGTTTTGTTTGGATTTCCACTGATGTTTTTATTACGCAAGAAGCGTACTGTGGTAACTGTACAAAACGCAGGATGACCGGTACGATACAAAAAGCAGATCAAGGTTTTATCCTTGATCTGCTTTTTGTCTTAGATTACGTTTTGTTAATAAACTTTAATGCATCATATCGCCCATTCCACCCATACTCCCTACAATTTCCGGATTAATCATCCCAAATATCATCGCGATATGCGCCACGACCAAGAATCCACTAATAAGCAGAAAATGCAGCTTCATCTTGTGCTCTTCCGATCGTTTACGGGCAATCAGACCAAGATCTAACAAAGCCAGTGGCAATAAGAAGAGTACTCCGCTTAAATAGAAGCCCACGGCTACGATATCAACCCATGTGTGCCATTCCCCATTCACAGACAAAGGAATAAACGCAGTCGGGAACAAGTAGAGGAATACACCTGTGAAATATATCCCTGCGAGTATGCTGCAGACTTTGTTGAAGGATCGTAGTGGGCCTGTTAGATTCTTGGTGAACAAAATAATAAACTCTGTAATGGTAATCGTCTCAGCAAAAATCACGGGGATGGCCATGAATATAATCAAATTCCAAGGCTGGTTGTCCGCTAGCAAAGACATGTAATGCGTCATGTTCATAAGATACTCCTCCGATAATATGTAATAGCTTCAGTTACTTATCGTATTCGAGAAGTATGTGGAAAGTATGTGGAAACGAAGGTATGATAAATATATGCAATAATAACAGTCGAGGGGAGCAAGACAACCGTGGGAAGAGGATTACAAAACATTTTATTTGATTTAGATGGTACTTTAACAGACCCCAAAGAAGGCATCACCAAAAGCGTAGAATACGCTTTGAACAAATTTGATATACAGATCGAGCATTTGGATGAGCTTCTTCCTTACATAGGTCCTCCGTTATATGATTCTTTTATCGAGCTGCACCATTTCACTGAGGAACAAGCGCTTCAAGCGGTTGCTTTTTACCGGGAGCGTTACAGTGCCACGGGATTATTTGAGAATATGGTGATTGAAGGTATACCCCAATTGCTGGAGGGACTTAAGACGAATGGATACTCATTGTATGTAGCAACCTCCAAACCGACTGTTTTTGCAGCACAGATTCTTGAGCATTATAAGCTCGATCATTATTTCAAACATATCGGAGGAAGTAATCTGGACGGTACCCGTTCTAAGAAGCAAGAGGTTATTCAGTACGTGCTTGATGAGAATGACATACATCCAGAGGAAGCGGTAATGATAGGAGATCGTAAGCATGATATCATCGGTGCTATTGGCTGTAGTGTTGAATCCATTGGAGTGACTTTTGGTTATGGTCCCAAGGAAGAGCTTGAACAAGCCGGAGCAGACCATATCGCCTTTCGTGTGGAAGAAATTGCAGATATCATTCAGCATATTTCATTGAGAGAACGGTGCACCAAATGAGTGTTATGAATACTCAAATACTTGACGGGAAATCGATTAAGCTGGTTCCAATAGATGAAAGTCTTGCAGAAGGATTGGCGAGAGTGTTAAGAAATCCAGACATCTGGGAATTTACCTGGCGAAAAATAACGTCGGACGAGCAGGTGCAAGGATTAATCTCAACAGCTTTAGCGAATCAAAAGAACGGTTCACAAATTACCTTTACTATCATTGATAAAGCAACGGAGCGAATTATCGGAACCACTCGTATTATGCATCCGGATTTGGTTCATCGTAACGCTGAAATTGGATGTACCTGGATCTCACCAGACTATTGGAGAACTAGTGTGAACACAGAAGGCAAGTCGCTGCTGCTACACTATTGTTTTGAAGAACTAAAGCTGATCCGCGTAGAATTTACAGTGGTCGCGAACAACTTGAGGTCACAAAGAGCAGTAGAACGAATAGGGGCGGTTAAAGAAGGGGTTCTGCGTAAGCATAGAATCAAGTCTGACGGATCGATTCATGATAATGTGGTCTTTAGCATATTGGATACCGAATGGCCTGCTGTAAAAGAGAATCTGCATTATTTGATAAATGATAAATACGCATAAGTATAGATGAAGCAAACAAACGGGCTAGGGGCCGTTCCATAGGGAGCTACACTTCATCTATAATTGATGAATCATAGTGGTGACGGAAGCAATTTGTTAAAGCAGAGTGAGCGTTTAATTGTATTTTGTACAACTATAATTCCTTAATTGGTCGGGGTATAGATATAACTGTATTTAGTACATCTATATTCCTCATTTAATTTCTTATAGGTGGATTTTCAGGGTTTTAATTGTACAGAATACAATTAAAACAAGAATAGTTACTTTTGCACACGGAATAAGTGTACAGAATACAGTTATTTCACATTTACCCTATATCACTCTCCATTATCTCATTCGAATCCTTTAAATTAGGTGCTAGAATTATAACAAGAGGGAATGCACCGGAAGCTACGTTCTGTCTGAAAGGATTTCTTCAAGGCATCAGACTTGCAACTCCTGCTTAGTGAGGATGAATATACTTTGGTGGATCAGCGGATGATTAAGCGAGTTAAGCCAGAGCGTATAAGGATTTGCCCATAAATTTGCTTAAACACCCCCCACAGATCAAAAACACCAGGCAGTGATACTCCAATCCCGGAGAATCGCTGCCTGGTTTTTTTTAATAACAGAGACCGCTACAAATTCTAGAAAGAGCTGCTTGGAGCAGCGCCTTCTTTTATGATTCAGCCAATAGGCTGCTTATGGTTATTGTTTAGGACTTACAAGGATTTTTACTTGATTTTTTTCTTTCAAAAGAGCCTCAAACCCGTGATCAATCACTTCATTCAGTTTAATTCTCTTAGTAACAAGTTTTTCAGCAGGGAAGTACCCTTGTTCCATCAAGCTAATTACAGCGGGGAAAACATCACGGTAACCAATGATACCAGTTAAGTTGCGTTCTTTAAGTACGATATTGTTTGGAGTAATCGTAGCATCTTTTTCGAAAATACTAACGATCATGATTTGTCCACTCAATTTAGTGGAATTAATGGCTTGGGTTAGAACGGGAGGTACACCTGTCACTTCAAACGCAACATCTACGCCACCATCGGTACGTTTTTGAATTTCTTCGACCACATCATATTGTTTAGGATCGATTACAATACCACCAAGTTCCTTAGCTTTACTCTTACGTTCCTCGGAAAGTTCTACCACATAGATTTCAGCTGCGCCGGATGCTTTCAAAGCTTCAATGACCAGCAAACCGATTGGGCCAGCACCGAATACTACAGCTTTATCTCCAACCTTCAGTTGACTGGAACGAACAGCGTGTAGAGCAACGGCAGAAGGTTCCACCAGAGCACCTTGTTCATAGGATAAGCTGTCTGGAATTTTGTGCACCATATGTTGGTCTGCTGCGACGTATTCTGAGAATCCACCGCCACCACCAGCCAAACCTAGGAAGCCCATTTTTTCACAAAGATTATATTTACCTTGTCGACAAGCCACACATTCACCACATGCAAAAACAGGCTCTACGACGACGCGATCACCAACATTAAACTTGCTAACGCCTTGACCTACTTCTACGATTTGTCCAGAGAATTCATGTCCCATTACGACTGGAGCTTTTTCACCAGTAAGGGGATGATCTGTTCCTTGGGGAATGAAAATAGGACCGGCTACATATTCGTGAAGATCGCTGCCACAAATTCCGCACCATTCGATTTTGATTTTCACTTTCCCTTCAAGGGCTGCTGGTTCTTCAATCGTTTCTAACCGTAGATCTTTGACGTTATGCCATCTTAATGCTTGCATATCATTCATCTCCTAGATTAATAATTGATAATAAATAGTGTTTTATTTCTGGAAAAGAGGAAACGTTTCCGAGAACAAATATGTCACATAATTTTCATATTGTCAAATTTAAATAATGAAAATATTAATATTGAAAATTAGTGAAAAATTTCACTAAAACAGAGTTATATCAAGCCTTTAGGCTCACATTAGTCGTTGAGATAAGTATTCTTCTATGTACTATTATGTTATAATCTATACATTGGAATTTTGACTTTAGATGAGTGGAATAGAGATAAATACGAAAACGATTCCGGAAATAAGGGGACTATCAGAGTGGCTAATAAAAACAAAGTAACCATAGAGGATGTAGCGAAACGGGCGGGGGTAGGTATTGCTACTGTCTCAAGAGCCATTAATAATTCAGAGGGAATTAGTTCCAAGACCAAGGCGCTGGTACTGCAAGTGATTGAGGAGATGGGTTTCACTCCAAATACCTCTGCGCAAAGCCTCAAAATCCGCCAAACGAAGCAAATTGCTCTGGCCGTTCCTGACATTCGCAACGCAATTATTCCGGATATCGCCTGGTCCGTAGAGCAAGCCGCCAAACAACATAGCTATCGGGTAATCCAGATTAATACTTCTGGCAACCCGCGGACTGAGCTCGAAACAATCCGTGAGGTCAAAAAATTACATGTAGATGGACTCATTATCATGCCTCTTGCTTATCCAAAGACCATGGTAGAGTTAATTAATAAATCGAGTGTTCCGGTCTCTATCATTAACTACGGGAAAAGAATCACAGAAAATGTGAAAGCTGACATCGTTAGTTTGTCACGTTTTGAAGGACAATTAGTGATGGAGCATTTAATCAATATCGGTCGTACTAGGATTGCATATGCAGGGGCACAAAAAGATCTTATTGAAGATCGTTATCTTGCTTATCAGCAAGCTTTAAATCAAGTGGATATTTCGCTTGTTTATTTTGGCGAAGACTTTTCCTTGCAAACTGGACTACAAGCCGCTGACTATTTCTACAGCCTGACGCATATGCCAGACGCTATTTATGCAGTGAATGACATGGTGGCCATAGGTATTGTGAATCGGTTTAAAGAATTAGGCGTACGTGTTCCAGAAGATGTGGCGGTGGTTGGGGTAGATAATAACGCATGGACAACTATCACAACGCCTCAGATTAGTTCAGTTTCCATCATGGGGAATGAAGTGGCACGATTAGCCACACAGCTTCTTTTGCAACGTATTCAGGATAATATTACCGGGGAGTATCAAAGGGTGCAGCTTGATCCGCGATTAATCGTGCGAGAGTCAAGTGTTTCGGTTAGACGTAGTACGAATTAAAGGCCTCAAGTTTGCGACTACTAAGAATGAATAGGTTGTAAATCCTTTAAATCCTGCTAGACTTAATACAGAGTAATTTGATTGGAAATTAAGAAATGAGGTGCGGATCATTATGGCTAATATTTATAAGAGCTTAACCGATCTGATCGGAAATACACCGTTATTAGAGATTTCAAGGTATAGTAAAACCCAAAACGTAGAAGCAAGGGTTCTTGCCAAGCTGGAATCTTTTAATCCTGCAGGTAGTGTTAAAGATCGTATTGGATATGCAATGATCAAAGATGCGGAAGAGAGAGGTCTCATCAATAAAGATTCTGTCATTATTGAGCCTACTAGTGGAAACACTGGGATAGGACTTGCTTTTGCAGCTGCTAGCTTAGGGTATTCACTGATCATCGTCCTACCAGATACATTTAGTATTGAACGCCGTAAATTAATGCTGGCATTAGGTGCTGAGCTTGTGTTAACACCGGGAACTGAAGGAATGAGCGGAGCTGTAAGAAAGGCAGAACAATTAGCTGCGGAAATTCCAAATTCATTTATTCCCCAACAATTCAGCAATCCTGCGAACCCGGAAATACACAGAACGACTACAGCAGAGGAGATTTGGCGGGATACCGATGGAGATGTTGATATTTTCATAGCGGGTGTTGGTTCTGGAGGCACTATCTCGGGTGTTGGGAAAGCGTTGAAAGAAAAGAACCCCGCAGTCCAAATTGTCGCCATCGAGCCGTTTGACTCTCCTGTTTTATCAGGAGGCCGTCCTAAGGGACATGGGATTCAGGGCATTGGAGCAAACTTTATTCCGGAGAATTACGATAATGAAGTGGTGGATGAGATTTTTCAGGTGAAAAATGATGATGCCTATAGCGTATCACGTGCACTTGCGAGAACAGAAGGATTGCTGGTGGGTATCTCCTCCGGAGCAGCTGTTTACGCAGCTACACAAATCGCTAAGCGTCCTGAGAATAAGGACAAGACCATCGTGGTGATTCTGCCGGATACCGGTGAACGTTACTTAACCACTACGCTGTTTGATTTTTAACGGAACATGAGCGCTAGATCCAAGGAATTGGCTTTAAAAAGCAAGCAAAAGGTTCAGCTATAGGCTGAGCCTTTTTGTTGTTGGAGTATTGGCTGTATATCTCCAGATAACGGGTATCTCAAGTAACTAAGAAGTTTAAGGGGGATTCAAATCTCCCATTATTACACGTAGCTAAGAAGTTCAAGGGGGATTCCAAATCTCCCATTTTGTATAGTAGCCAAGGAAGTTCAGTGTGTTACGGACCATATTGCAGCTATTTCGCCATTTAATCTCATTTTGCTGCGTTATCGGACTGTATAGCACTTATTGGCCAACATTTGCGGATAAGTGGTGTGGTTTTGAGTAAATAGCTGCAACTGAGTCCGATATACTACCCCAAACGCTCAAATAAACAGAATAATGTCTCCTGAGTCCGATAATCGGCGAAAAGTATGTTATCCAGCGATTCCAAAACTCCAATGTACCTCAAGCAACTAAGAAGTTTAAGAGGGATTCCAAAACCCCATTTTACTCAGTAGCCAAGGAAGTTCAGTGTGTTACGGACCGTATTGCAGCTATTTCGCCTTTTCAGCTCATTTTGCTGCGTTATCGGACTGTATAGCACTTATTGACCAACATTTGCGGATAAGTGGTGTGGTTTTAAGTAAATAGCTGCAACTGAGTCCGATAGCCTGCCGCAAACGCTCGAATCAACAAAATAACGTCTCCTGAGTCCGATCCATCAGTGAAAAGTATGTTATCCAGCGATTCCAAAACTCCAATGCTCTTGAGTTTGATCCATCAACACAACACGATGATTGCCCCTAAAGCGACTTGCACGCCTCAAATCACCCGCCTCACAAACTCTAACCGTTTTTTCCTGTTGTGTAATTTCCAGTTTAGAATAAAATGGAACTATTCCGCTAACCGCGCGTAACCGATAAATAAGAGAGATAATGATAGATCAGGAGGTACATATGAACACGAGAACTCTAAAAATACTGCTACATACCACACTTGCTGCCTTATTGTTAAGTGTATTGCTTTTGCCGGCCGTAAGTTTAGCCAAAACTGCTGTACCTAAGCATACAGGGTCATTTTATGTGAATGATTTTGCGAATGTGATTGACGAGAAAGCAGAGAATTACATGGTGAACTACGGTATTCGATTACATCAGGCTACTGGAGCTCAAGTTGTGCTTGTAACTGTCGATTCTACTGAAGGGGTTTCGATGGAAGAGTATGCAAAATCGCTTTTCAATAGCTGGGGTGTGGGGGCTGCGGATAAAAATAACGGTCTGCTGCTGCTCCTTTCTATAAAAGATGATGATTATTGGGCGGTACAAGGTAAAGGTATAGAGGAATCATTGCCTAACAGTAAGATTAAAGAGATTCTTTCACAATATCTTGAGCCGGATTTCGCAGCTAAAACATACAGTAATGGTGCTAGGAAGACGTATGGAGCTTTTATTCAAGCTATGGGCGGCACTTGGGCAGAAAATGTTGGCACCAAAAATTACGTATCCGATAATGCGGGTGTGCTCAAAAAAGTAACTAAAGACTATCTGAACGATTCCAGCAACAGATATAAAACAACAACCGGAAGTGGAATTTATGTGGTCACCGTAAAAAATGCTGGAGATAAAACATTGCAGGACTATACCTATATGAAGTTTGCTTCGGTAGGTGCGGGTCCTAAGGATGTTATGCTGGTATTGGACATAGGCGGAGACAACTATCATGTTCTACAAGGCAAGGATATCGACAAGGTTTTAACCAATGAGGCTATTAGTAATATTTTAAATACCGTGCTTGAACCCCAATTTGTGAAAAAAGATTACGGTACGGGAGCTACAACGACAGTTAATTCGTTCTACAGTTTCTTGTTAGCTAGAGCGGATCATCCGCAAGGAGTCACTGGAAACAACGGAAACAATGTTAATCCTGGAACTACAACGAATTCTGGTACTTCCTCTACTACAGCTACAAGTGGAGGTGAGGCGGTTAGTAAAAGCAAGGCTTTTCTAATTTTCTCAGCGATTTTGGGTTCGCTTATCTTATTTGGATTTACTGCTTCACGACGCAATAGATATATAGAAATGTATGGTTTGCCATTTAATCCATATAGCCAAAGGAATATACGCCGTTATGGTCCTTGGCATGGTCAAGCGGATTACGGTTATGGCAGACGCTGGCACAGACGTTATTATCATCACCACCATAGGAATACAAACAATTCGCAATCAAGTTTCTGGGGAAACAGTGGTGGCGGAGGCTCTACTAACGGTGGCGGTGCAGGACGGTATTCCTCAAGCAACGAGAACCATGGTGGTGGAGGTTCCAGCAGTGGTGGAGGAGCAGGAAGACATTCTTCAAGCTCATCCAGCCGCAGCTACTCAGATGATGATGATAGAGGCTCATCAGGTGGTGGCGGTTATTCCGGCGGTGGTGGCTCATCAGGCGGCGGCGGTAGCGCTAGCAGCGGCGGTGGAGTAGGAAGACATTAGATTTTGTTTAGCTTTAGATGAGCAGGTAGCCAAGATATTGGAAACCTGCTCGTTTTTTGTTTTTGAATGCTGACTATTTCTCAAACAGAAACTTTTAACGAAAATCATCGTCTATGATAAGGACGAGTTGTACATATTATCAAATTAGTAATATTTAGGGAGGAATACTCAGAAGTGAGCACTTCATCATTACCTCAACGTTCCAATGCACGCAATAAGAAACCTGTAAAGAAACCAATAAAAAAGCGGAAGAAACGAAGTTTTTTTCGCACCTTATCCAAAGTTTTTTTATTCTGCTTATTCTTAATGATCGCTGCTGGTGGATGGCTTTATTTTGCACCCTCGGCTCAGAACTTACGTTATACAATCGCAGATACGCTAATTACAACACAACATCGCTATATGGCTAAATATATTATAGGTGAAGATCAACTGAAGGAACGGGTAACCGAATATACCGCCCGTTTTGAAGAGATGGGGGACGAAATAGATACACATACGATCGCTCCCGAACCTGAGGTGGTAGAGAAGCCGCTTGTCGAGATTGAGAATGTCTCAGGCAGTGGCTATACCGGATATGTAATGATTGTTAATGATCCAACCAAAGTCCGACTAGGAATACCTAATAAGATTGGTTCAGGTGAAAAAGTAACCAGTATGGTGAAGCGTACAGGCGCTATCGCTGGAGTTAACGGTGGTGGGTTCGCTGATCCGAACTGGAAAGGTAACGGGTTTAAACCCATAGGAATTGTAGTCTCACAAGGTAAGTTATATTACAACGGTCTTGGCGGTAAAAAATCTACACAGATTGTTGGTCTTGATAAACAAGGAAAAATGGTTGCCGGGAATTATACGCTAGATGAGATTAGTAAAATGGGGGTTCAGGAGGCAGTTACTTTTAGTCCGCGGCTAATCGTCAATGGCAAAGGATTGATTAAGAATGCAGCGGAAGGTTGGGGGATTGCACCTAGAACAGCAATGGGTCAGCGGGCAGATGGCGCTATTATTTTTGTGGTAATTGACGGACGACAGCCTACTTATAGTATTGGAGCAAATCTCTATGATGTGCAGCAGATTTTGCTTAAGCATGGAGCTGTGATAGCGGCTAATCTGGATGGTGGATCTTCTACGGTACTAGTAAAAGATAATGAGATTATGAATAAACCCTCATCCCAATATGGTGAGCGGTATTTGCCTACAGCTTTTTTAGTTTTTGAGCATCCAGAACAGGTTGATATGCCAAATATCTGGAAAGGACTAGACCCTGCCAAGATTGATGCTGGGAAAAAGAGAACACAATAAGTAGGCGTTATTGGGCACATAATAAGGATTATCTTGGAATGAGATGTGTATTTATGCTACGATATCAGCTAGTATGAAACAGAATGTAGTACGAATAGGTCTGGAACAGGGGGAATAGGAGTGACGTTGCAGCAGCTCCGCTACGCTATCGAAATTGCAAATAGTGGCTCCATGAATGAGGCGGCAAAGAAACTCTTTGTTTCTCAACCGAGCCTGTCCAACGCTATTAAAGAGCTTGAAAATGAACTTGGGATTACCATCTTTGAAAGGACGAACCGTGGAATCAGCATTTCTGTAGAAGGAATGGAATTTCTCGGATATGCCCGTCAAATCATTGAACAAACAGAGCTTATGGAGAATCGTTATACTGGGAAAAAGCGTAGCCCAATCTATTTTTCCATTTCGACTCAGCATTATGCTTTTGTGGTAGATGCTTTTGTGAGTCTCATGAAGCAAAGTGATGTCTCAGAGTACAACTTCAGCTTGAGAGAGACGCAAACCTACGACATCATCGAAGATGTGCGTACTCTCCGTAGCGATTTGGGGATTCTTTATATTAACGAGAGCAACTATAAGCATATGAATAAGCTGTTCAGTGACGGTAATCTGAAATTCACGCCACTCTTTAATACTGACCCACATCTTTATGTTAGAACTGGACATCCGCTTGCCCAGAAGGAAAGGATCTCGCAGGACGATATTTTACCTTTTCCGTATATTACTTTTGAACAGGGTGAGAACAATTCACTTCACTTCTCGGAGGAAATGTTAAGTTTTTCTCAGATTGAGAAGAATATTAAAGTGAATGACCGGGCAACCTTGACCAATTTATTAATGGGCACGGACGGTTATACAGTGGGTACAGGAATCATGGCATCCGATCTGAACGGTAATGGACTGAAGACGATTCCATTTGAGAGTAATGAAGTATTCACGGTTGGTTGGATTGCGCATAAAGATCGTAGACCTAGTGTGATGGCATCCAAGTATATAGAAATCTTAAATGACTTGGTTTCCGGAAGTTATTTTGATCTAAATCATTTTTTACTATAGCTGTAGGAGGATCGGTATGATTAGACCCGTAACTGGCACCCAGAGAAATGCTCCACCCTTTCGCTATGATATCGTCGGCAGCTTCTTGCGTACGGAAGAGATTAAAGCAGCCCGCCTCCAATATGAGAATGGTGAAATCACAGGTAGTGAGCTTTATGAAATAGAGAATATTGAGATTGCTAAACTACTGGAATTAGAAAAGGAAGTAGGATTATTAGCAGTAACAGATGGTGAATTTCGCCGTTCCTGGTGGCATCTTGATTTCTTTGTCGGAATTAAAGGAACTGAAAAGATTAACTTAAATCAAGGGAATGGAAGAGCGGAAACGGTTCAGCGTGCAGAATCATTCCGAATTGTTGACCGGATTTCCTTTGAAGATCATCCCATGCTACAGCAATTTATAAAGCTCAAGGAAATGGCGGGAGACCGGTTACCCAAAATGACGATCCCTTCACCTGCCCTATTTCACTTTGTGGAGGAGTTTAATGGAAATGAAGTTTACCCTGATAAGGAAACTCTATTTCAAGATATCATCGCGGTTTACCAAACTGCGATTCAAGCCTTTTACGATGCAGGCTGCCGTTATCTTCAGTTAGACGACACAACTTGGGGAACGCTGAGCAGTGGCCGACATCGCGCCCATTTACGCAGTAGAGGTACAGATCCCGATCAGTTAGCAAAGGATTACGTTAGGCTGATCAATGAGAGTATTGCGAATCGTCCGCATGATATGACCATCGCGCTGCACGTTTGCCGAGGTAATTTTCGCTCCACTTGGTTCGCTGCTGGCGGTTATGAGCCTGTTGCCGAGGTGCTTTTTTCCAATACAAAAGTTGATGCCTTTTTCTTGGAATATGATAATGAACGAGCTGGCGATTTCGAGCCCTTACGATTTATTAAAGACCAATTTGTAGTGTTGGGATTAGTGACAACCAAACATGGGGGTCTGGAGAGTAAAGAGCAGCTTAAGGCAAGAATCGAAGAAGCCGCGCAATATGTAGATATTGAGAAGCTGTGCCTAAGCCCTCAGTGTGGATTTGCTTCTACGGAGGAAGGAAATATTCTAACTGAAGAAGAGCAGTGGGATAAAATACGCCTTGTGATCGAAACCGCCCGAGAGGTCTGGTTATAATTAAATAAGCTAATTTGGTGGCCTGCTATAGCGTAAGCTTATGGTAGGCCATAGTTTTTAGGAGTTACCCTGTCCTGATTGTACAGTGCTATAGTGAATTCAACAGAAAAGCACAGACAATGAAGGAGGACGAACCCCTATGAGTACCATCCAAAAAGGAAAACAAAGAACTGAAGTGCCATTCAGAGTAGATATCGTTGGCAGCTTCTTACGTCCGGAAACGATTAAGAGAGCTCGTGTCCAATATCAAAATAATGAAATCTCCGCTGATGAATTGCGCAAGGTTGAAGATACAGAGATTGCCAGAGTTGTGAAAAAACAAAAAGCGGTTGGATTAAAAGGTGTAACGGATGGAGAGTTCCGCCGCTCCTGGTGGCATTTAGATTTTATGTGGGGCCTTGAAGGGGTAACAAAGAAAGTCAGCCCAGTGGGCTACCTGTTTAATGGTGTAGAGACCAGAGCGGAAACTGCAGAATTATCCGGTAAAATCCGTGGGACTAACCATCCGATGATCGCTGACTACAGACAATTGGTTAGCATAGCGGGAAATGATGTAGTAGCGCGCCAAACGATTCCTTCGCCAGCGCAGTTCCTTGCTGAACTTCAGCGCAACCAAAAGACTACTGTAGCTGTTTACGACAACCAGTATGAATTAGTGGCTGATATTGCTGCAGCTTATCGTGAAGTTATTCGTGATTTCTATGAGGCAGGTTGCCGTAATCTGCAATTGGACGACTGCACATGGGGTATGCTCTGTGATAAAGGATATTGGGAAGCACGTCAAAAAGAGGGTGTAGATGTTAACGAAATCGCTAAGTTATACGCATTTGTAAATAACGAAGCGATTAAAGATCATCCAGCAGATATGGTTATCACGATGCATGTATGCCGTGGGAACTACGCGTCCACTTGGGCAGCATCCGGCGGATACGAGCCTATCGCAGAAGTGTTGTTTGGAACGGTGGATGTAGATGGTTTCTATCTGGAGTTCGATACGGATCGGGCCGGAGACTTTGCACCCCTTAGATTTATTAAAGATCAACAAGTAGTTTTAGGTTTGTTCAGTTCGAAGTCAGGTGAGCTTGAGAATAAAGAAGAAATCATTGGACGGATTAAAGAAGCTTCGCAATATGTGGATATCAATCAGTTGTGCCTGAGCCCACAATGTGGTTTTGCCTCTACGGAAGAAGGAAACCATCTGACAGATCAACAGCAATGGGATAAACTGCAGTTTATTAAAGAGATTGCAGATGAAATTTGGCAGTAATCTATAAAAAATTAGCAGGCTCCTGATTGAATCAGGGGCCTCTTTCTATCTGTATTGTGACAGCTTAGAGGATTAACCTACTACTGCACTTTACTAGAGCTATCGAAGAAGGGTATAATAAGTAACAATTGTTTTTAATTCATGTTGAAAGAGAGCGGGAACAATATGGGTCGTAAGTGGAATAATATTAAAGAAAAGAAAGCTTCCAAAGACGCAAACACAAGTCGTGTTTATGCAAAGTTTGGTGTTGAGATTTATGTAGCAGCAAAGAAGGGTGAACCCGATCCAGAAGCGAACCGGGCCCTGAAAGTTGTATTAGAACGTGCAAAAACTTACAATGTACCAAAAGCGATCATTGACCGTGCGCTTGATAAGGCTAAAGGTAGCGCTGAAGAAAATTATGAAGAGCTTCGTTATGAAGGATTTGGACCTAGCGGTTCAATGATCATCGTTGATGCGCTCACAAATAACGTTAATCGGACAGCTCCATTGATCCGTTCAACCTTCAGTAAGAATGGCGGAAATATGGGTGTCAGCGGATCAGTAGCTTACATGTTTGACTCTACGGCCGTTATAGGTGTGGAAGGTAAAACTGCTGATGAAGTAATTGAAATGATGTTTGATGCAGAACTTGATGTACGCGATGTGCTGGAAGAGGATGATGCAGTTATTGTTTATGCAGAACCTGATCAGTTCAATGCAGTGCAAGAAGTATTCAAGAATGCAGGCATCACTGAATTCACTGTAGCTGAGTTAAATATGCTTCCACAAAACTATGTGGCACTCCCAGAAGATGCTCAAGCTCAATTCGAGAAATTGATTGATGCTTTGGAAGACCTGGAAGATGTTCAACAAGTGTATCATAACGTAGATTCAGAAGAAGAATAATTTAAGTTTTATAAAGGGCGATGGAGTTCGCCGTAACTGTCTCTCTGAGACTAATGACTCCTACCAGTGTGAGCTTCCCTGGTAGGAGTCTGTTTTATTGTTGAGACTAATTTATTTTGTCCTTAGGAGCTGTCGAGATGAATCCATGGTCTACCCGATGGTTTGAAATCACTAAGAAGCGAAGTTATTTTGCTCTTTGGAGTACATTTATCAAATGGATTGTGCTCGGCAGTGTAGTTGGTATTTTATCCGGCACCGCCTCTGCTTTTTTTCTAAAAAGCTTGGATTACGTAACAGATGTACGTTTAGAGCATCCAGGGCTACTTTATTTGTTGCCTCTTGGGGGAGTATTTGTTAGTTTCCTATATATGCGTTACGGAAAAAACAGCGCTAAAGGAAATAACCTTATTATAGAACAAATTCAGGACGGCCAAGAGACTATACCTTTGCGAATGGCTCCATTGGTGTTGTTCGGAACATTAGTAACCCACTTATTTGGTGGATCCGCTGGGCGTGAAGGGACAGCTGTTCAAATGGGCGGAAGCCTTGCGGAATGGTTCGGAAAGCTGATTAAAATCAGTCCTCTGGATCGTAAGATACTGTTAATGTGCGGGATCAGTGCAGGCTTTGGTTCTATTTTCGGAACACCGCTGGCTGGAACCTTATTTGGTCTAGAGGTAGTAACCATTGGACTTATTAGCCAACAGGCATTACTTCCATGTTTTGTGGCTAGCTTTGTTGGTGATCTGGTCACCACTCGATTGTGGGGTGTTCATCATACACACTATGTAGTGAATGAATTTCCAGCTTTAAGTTTAATGATTATTCTAAAAGTGGTATTGGCCTCTGTAATTTTTGGTCTCGTGAGTATGCTTTTCAGTGAACTGACTCATTTTCTGAAAAGAATCTTCACCGCCAGGATAAGCAATCCAATGATAAAAGGTGCCGTAGGTGGATTAATTATCATTGCCTTAGTATTCCTTGTAGGGTCTCGTGATTACTTAGGCCTCGGAATTCCGTTAATCAAGGATTCTTTTGAGGGAGATGTCTCGCCGTTCGCTTTTTTATGGAAGCTGATCTTTACCGCCTTTACCTTAGGAACAGGATTTCAGGGTGGTGAGGTTACTCCGTTATTTACGATTGGTGCCACACTAGGAAATGCCTTGGCTGGAATATTACATGTGTATGGACCCTTTTTAGCTGCCCTCGGTTTTATTGCTGTCTTCTGTGGAGCTACTAGCACGCCTATCGCTTGCTTCTTAATGGGGATCGAGCTGTTTGGTTCGGAAGGAGCCATATACATGTTTATCGCTTGTGTGGTGAGTTATTTATTCTCCGGACATAGTAGTATTTATACTTCACAGCTTATTGGTGTATCGAAGAGCCAGTTCATTACTATTCCTCAAGGGACTAGGATCGGTACGGTCAAACGCGCCCGCAAAAAATAACAGCACCTCTCGGATGGTGGTTGACAAGTGCGGATACACGATTTAAAATGTAGCCAAACGAAGGGATGGTTCAACATGATTCATGTGGAAACTGAAAAATTATATACCAGAAGCTGCTCCGAACAATCGGATACAAACGATGAAACGTTGTCCGGAGCTTAATCAAAAAGCGAATCGCTTTTTATATCATCGAAAGCTAGCTAGGTCATTTTAGTGTGATTATTCATGCTTATTTGATTACGCCATCTTCCGATGTTAATGATTAAGAGGCTGTAGACAATTTTCGTCTACAGCCTTTTGTGTTTATAATGTTCAGTTTCCAAACTGACAATTATCTATTTGTGCCGTCTATTCGTGCACTAATAAGCAGAAGGCTTGCGCCCAAGGGCGCGGTGTCTTCTGCTTTTTTTGTGCTTAAAAACAATTATAGAAAAGAGGAAAGCAAATGAGTTTACTTGAGGTTTCTAATGTATCACATGCTTTTGGAGATAAAGTGCTGTATAAACAGGTTTTTTTGGAAGTCTACAAAGGGGAGCATGTAGGTGTAGTGGGTCAGAATGGAACAGGGAAAAGCACATTGATTGGTATTCTGACGGGCGAGGTGATTCCTGATGGTGGAACGATTAAATGGCAGCCCAATATCAAAATAGGTCATCTTGATCAATACGCGGTTATTGATGGGTCAAGTACCGTTCAAAGTTATTTAAGGAGAGCGTTCACTGAATTATACGAAATGGAAGAAAAGATGAATGCACTTTATGCGGAATGTGCTGTTTCTGGCAATGAAGTGCTTTTGCAGAAGGCAGCAGACCTTCAGGAACGACTTGAGGCGCTCGACTATTATTCTATCGAGAGCAATATCAGTAAAGTGGTTACGGGGCTAGGACTAAATGCAATGGGGATGGACCGTCCTATTGATCAGCTTAGTGGGGGGCAGCGAACCAAAGTTATATTGGCAAAGCTGTTGCTTGAACAACCTGATGTGTTATTGCTCGACGAGCCCACCAATTATCTCGACACCACGCATATTAACTGGCTTGCTGAATATCTGATAGCGTTCGATCAAGCCTTCATTGTGGTCTCTCATAACTACACTTTTCTCGATAAAATATCAACAAGCATTTGCGATATTGAAGGGGAAACGATTAAAAAATATCATGGCAAATATGCTGATTTTTTGAGACAGAAGGAGCATTTTCGCGAAAGCCATATCCGGCAGTACCATGCACAGCAGAAAAAAATTGAAGCCACTGAGCAATATATCCGGAAAAATGGTGCTGGTGTTAATTCTAGAATTGCCCGTGGCCGTCAGAAGCAGCTGGATCGTATGGAGAGAATCGCTGCACCGACGTTTGTCACTAAAGCATCTATCCGTTTTCAAGAGCTTCCTGTTACTGCACAAGTTGCGCTTAGAGTAGACCATCTTGTGGTTGGTTACGATAAGCCGCTGCTGCCAAAATTAACATTTTCCATTCGAGGAGGACAAAAGATAGTCATAACAGGCTTTAACGGCATCGGAAAATCAACATTGCTGAAAACATTAGTTGGTCAAATCCCCAGTGTTGACGGGGCATTCCGCTTTGCGGAACAAGTCTCTCTTGGTTACTACGAGCAAGATTTAATTTGGGAAAGCGATAACATGACACCTATTGAAATCGTCGCATCGTTTTATCCAAAATTGACTATTAAGGAAATACGTCGTCATTTAGCATTATGTGTTGTAAAAGATAGTCACGTTACACAGCCTATCTGTACACTCAGCGGTGGCGAACAATCCAAAGTTAAGCTGTGTCTTTTATTACTTACAGCATGTAATTTCTTAATCTTAGATGAGCCCACTAATCACTTAGATGCCGAAACAAAAGATGCTTTACAGAATGCTTTAATCCAATTTAAAGGTACAGTGATTCTAGTTTCTCATGAGGAGCAATTTTATCAAGGGTGGGTGGATCGTGTAATCAATATTGTGGATGAAAATAGAAATAGAGAACTAAAGTATAGTCATAGATAAGGTTAACTAGTAACATAAAGTTGTTCCAAATTAATACAATCGTCTTCAAATGGCTTCCTGGTTTAAGTGAATATAAAGGAGGGCTCCAATCAGACATGTACATTAATAAATCTTCGTTAGCTCAGTTTGCTCAGGGCAATAAGACCTCAGATGTGACCATGGATAGATATCTTACACAATATTTAGATCTTTACGATAAGGTAGAACCACACGTGCGTGCTTTTGTGCCAGAGGAGAACCGAGCAGATAGAATAAAAAATGAAGTGGCTAGGGTAAGAGAGAAGTATTCGGAATTTCCTAAACCATCGCTATATGGAATACCTGTTGGAATCAAAGATTTAATTCACTTAGACGGGTTGCCTACCTGTGCAGGGTCGAACCTTCCCCCACAAGCTTTGACGAAGTCTGAGGGCAGTTTTATTCAAAAGCTTCGGCAAAAAGGGGTTTGGTTCACCGGCAAAACAGTGACGGAGGAATTTGCTTATGCCGGACCTATCACGACCCGTAATCCTCATCAGCTGGATCATACGCCTGGCGGCTCTAGTGCAGGCTCTGCTGCTGCGGTTGCCGCGGGCATCTGTCCATTTGCAATAGGTACACAAACCTTGCGTTCTGTTATGGCACCTGCTTCATTTTGCGGAGTGGTCGGCTTTAAACCTAGTTATGCGCGTATCCCTATAGATGGTGTCCGATTGATGTCGCCATCTTTTGATACGTTTGGATTTTTCACTCAGGATATGGAGGGTATGGACTTTCTCGCCGCAGAGCTTGTAACGGAATGGAGACCTTTTAAAGAAGCTCGTAAACCTGTGCTAGGGATACCCGAAGGTGTATACATGACATTATTAGAGAATGACACCAAGATAACCTTTCAGAAGCAGCTTAAGAAGCTTGAGGAAGCAGGGTTCAGCATAAAAACAGTTGCAATGCCGTGGGAAGATAGCTTTATCTACGGAGATGCCATGGTGCGGTTTGTTCACGGAGAAATGGCGCAAGTCCATCATTCACTATTTGATATTTATAAAGATCTTTATGAGGATACCGTACGGCAGGCTATTTTATCTGGACGAACCATCACTGAGGAAGAACTGGAAGGATATCGTAGCGGACAAATCAAGCTCAGAAACGATCTATTAGATGTGCAGAAGTCACAGGGGATTGATCTGTGGGTTTCGCCGGCTCAGGCAGGAACAGCTCCGCTGTGGGGAACACGAACCGGATGGACCGGAATGACGGCCATTTGGTCATATGCTGGAGCGCCTGCGGTGAGTATTCCAGCTGCCTCTATAAATAACATGCCTTTAGGCTTTCAATGTATCGGGGCATATGGCAGGGATGAAGAGTTAATTTATTGGAGTAAAGTGGTTTCTTTAGCGCTTCAGTGATTCTATGGCTTTAGAAATGGATCGATTGTTGTATTTTGTTCTAAAACGTAATCGGTAGATTACACAGTAGGTCTTCGTTTTATTTGAAGATCTACTTTTTTTTGTATAAAGTGAGAGTTTTTTTAATAGGGATCGTCTATATAGTATCGTGCTTCAAGGAGGCTTCAGGGTGAAGGGACATGTACCGAAAGTTGAAAAAGAGGATGAGAGGCTATGGATCCAAAATGTTCTCGATGGACATAAAGAAGACTATTCGTATCTTGTAAATCGATATAAGAATAAAATTTATGGGCTTTTGCGAGGAATGGGAGCCAATCATCAAGATGCACAAGACATAACGCAGGAGACGTTTATTAAAGCTTACCGTAAGCTGGCTTCACATGATTTGGATAAGAATTTTGCGGCGTGGCTATATGCTATCGCGACTAATTTACTGAAGGATTCGTGGAAAAAAGACCGACCGACAGCGAGTTTGCCGGACGACAATGCCGAATATTCTCTTTCGGATAATCCAGAAGAAGAATTAATGCGATCGGAGCATCGCACAGAGCTGCTTCACCTGATGCAGAAGCTCCCGTCTAATTATCGTACGGCTTTACTGCTTCGTTATACCAATGATTTAAGCTATGAAGAAATGTGTATGGTTCTAGATGTTCCATTAAGCAAGATTCAAAATGATTTATACCGGGCTAAACAGCGTTTGAAGCAGCTAATTACACTCCAGGAGGTGAAGACCGATGAGGTGCTTAAATTCCTATGAGATCGAAGAATATATTTTAAGCAAATCTATCTTTCGAGATCAAGCCGTAGCTGAACATATGGCAACTTGTACGCAATGTAATATGATCTACGAAGCAGAGCTTGAAGAACAAGCAGAATGGTCGCAGGCTATGTATGAAGAGCGCTTACCAGATTCATTTACTGCTCAAGTAATGGCTTCTTTGGAACAAGTAGAGCTTGAGGAATTTACTCCAACACAAAGGAATCGTAAGCATCCGAAGCGCAATAAGTTGCTGAGATTATTTATGGGTGCGGCGTTGTTACTGGTTGTGCTAAGTGCCGTGATCTTATATTCCGTTCCTACACTGGCAGAGACTTTACGTTCTCTTTTTGTAAAAAACAACATGGACATTGGCCTTCTACGAGCACAAGAATTTGGGTTGGTAGAGCATCCTAATATTAAGGTGAAGGATAAGGGCTACACAATCAAAATAGATGAAGCAGTGGCAGATCCTACACGGGTAATTGTTGCGTTACAGCTGTTTGGACCGGATGGAAAGCATGATAAAAAACGCTTGGTCCTTAATGATGGGAACAGTATTGCGATTAAGGATGATCAAGGGAAGGTTGTTGGGGAGTTATACGATATAGGATTTACCAGTGACTTTTACTATTTGATCGCTAATTTCACTGAACCTCTGCAAACTGATCGAATTACGGTCGAAGGTCATATTACTGAATTGGGAAGTGAACGCAAGAACATCCCTACTCTTAAAGGCGATTGGAATTTCAATTTTTCTATGGATATGACAGAAGCGAATAAACAAACAACCACCATGCCACTAACGGGTAGCTACACCTCCCCGGACGGTTTAACTGTGACCTTGAAAAAATTAACTCATATGGTGCAAGGTGTTCGTTTTGAGTTTGATACGCAATTGAGTGAAGAGGCATTGACCCGTTCTCCTGGCGAACTATGGAAGCAACAGGGCTTGAAATTCCATTTTGAGGATACAGCAGGCGAAGAGATTCACAGTGTTAATGCTAGAAAGTTTCCTAATAAGAATAGCGTGATGTCCTACTCTAACCTTCCCGGGGCAACAAAGGGACTTATGCACTGGAGCTATACGTTTAAATATTTACCTCAGGATACGCCTTATACTTTCGTATTGGATGGATATTTCATCCCAGAGAAGGATGGTTCTAGTGTGCAATTTGAGCCTGCCAAGTTGAAAGAACAGCCGATTCCCTTTGTATTTGACGGGGATGAACTGATGTTAAATGATTTTACAGTGGAGTCATCTCCCGATAACAATGTATCAGCGAAGGAAGGTGTATTACATTTTAGAGGAAGATTGAGAAATGAGTTTTTAAATAGTGAATGGATATTTAAGACACTAGATGGCAAGGAGTACAAACTCACTGAACAAGGAGCTTTTACTACCAAAGGGGGAGGATGGAAAGATGGTTATATTGAATTTATCGAGTCTCAGTCAAATAATCAAAAGAAATATTTCCAATTCCGTGCCGAAGGCCTTACACAAATTCCCGAGCAGCTTCAATTAGTACGCACGATAAACAATCGAATGTATACTAATGTAGACTGGTCCGTTCCTATCATGGAAGCTAGCAAAAAAGAGTAAATATAGTTATTTGGTTTCCGGATTGTACAAGCAAATAAGGGGGAATAAGCATCTCATATACTATCACAATGGAAAAGAGGTGGTAGTTTATGACTGCTGCAGAGAAGAGAAAAATTCAAAGAGCTTTGAACGCATTGCGTAAGCAAAGAGTGATTCTGAAAGAAAGTCTTAAAAGAATTGAAGCCATTCTTTGCAGGTTGCCTATTGGCAGTCGTGAAAGATTTGAATTGTTAGCAGTAAGAGACTCAATAGTAGAAGCGCTTCGACTAAATGCAATTGCCATTAGAAATTTAAAAGATGCTACTTGTTCTTGTTAATTACCCTAATACCAGTTCTACGCAGTTTTTGCGTGGAGCTGGTTTTTTTGAAATAATAAGATTCAAACTATCCGTTATGATACTATAAACTTAATATGTCGATAACGTAAAAAAGAGAGGAAACCATTTATGACCAACAAACTATACTACAATTCTACATACCAGACTGATTGGCAAACCCGTGTGACTGAAACCATAGAACGAGAAGATGGTCTTTATGTTCTTTTAGAGGAGACGGCTTTTTATCCGCATGGTGGTGGACAACCCTGTGATCTTGGAGCTATTCAGGGAATCCCTGTGCTTGATGTAATCAGTGAGGAAGAGCTTGTACTGCATAAGCTGGAACGTTTACCTAATGAGGAATCGGTAACTTGTCAGATCGATTGGAATAGAAGATTTGACCATATGCAGCAGCATAGTGGCCAGCATTTGCTCTCAGCGGTTTGTCTAGAAAAATATAACTTTATGACCTTAAGCTTTCATTTAGGTGAGGACTATTGCACTATTGATATAGAAGTGCCAGAACTGTCTGCTGATCAACTGTACTCCATAGAGAGAGAAGTTAATCGGCAGATTTACTTAAATCACAATATTCTCAGCTATTTCGTAACAGGGGAAGAGGCTTCACAGCTTAAATTGGTTAAACAGCCAAAAGTGACAGAGAACATCCGGATTGTTGAGATCAAAGATGTTGAATACAACGCTTGTGGGGGGACACATGTGTCCTCAACGGGTGAAATTGGGATAATTAAGCTTTTAAAAGCTGAGAAAATAAAAGCGAACACGCGGATTTATTTTAAATGTGGATATCGTGCTTTAGAGGAATTTAATACTAGTCAGCAAATCCTTGGAACACTGTCTTCCAAATTCAACACAGGCAAAGATGAGATTATTGATCGAATTGAAAAATGGGAAAATGAACAAAAGCTGCTGCAAGCTGAAATTTACCTGCTTAAAGAAAAAAATGATGACTATGTTGTGCAAGAGCTTTTAAATGAGCAAGCGGGAAAGATGATCGCACAAGTATTTGAAGATAAATCGCTAAAAGATCTACAGAGCTTAGCAAATAAGCTGACTTCGAAATGTGATCTTCCTGTATTATTAGCTACTTCTGCGGAGAATAAGGTTGTTTTTGCGCAGAATGGGAGCACGGAGATTTCCTGTGGAGCTTTTTTCAAAGCTCATCTAGGCAGCTATAATGGTAAAGGCGGGGGCAGCGATAAACTGGCGCAAGCAGGATTCCCAACTTGGGTGGATGCTTTGGCATTTTATGAGTTTGCTAGAGGGTGAGAAGAAACTTTTTCCATTATCTTCCGTCTAATTACATATGATTATAATGTCGAAGGAGACGGATAGATATGAATAAATGGAAGGTAACGCTAGGGATCTTTGCTGTTTTGATTTTAAGTACTGGATATGGATCGGTATCTGCGCAAGCAGACAAGCAAATTCAATTTAACTATAAAGAAATTGGAATCAGCAGTAAACAAGTGATCGCGGAGAATACAACTTTTGTACCCTTGAAATCACTCGCAGATGCTATGGGTTATAAGTTATCGTGGGATCAAAAATCCAAAATGGCCAAGCTGGTACGTCCAGAGCGTGAAGTCATCTTCACCGCGGGTGCTGCAACGTCAAAAGTGAACGGGGCAGCGATGGCATTAACAAAATCTCCTCGTATCATAAAAGGTTCGTTGTACTTGCCATTGGTCTCTGCAGTCAGTGTACTCGGGGGTAAAACCGCGCTTAATAAAACGGATGGGGTTATCCAAATCGTAGATGAACCTAGATTTGTTGCTGCTTCTGTAGAAGGTAGATCCTATTGGATATCTCAAAAAAACGCTAATTTATATTACCGGGCTACGGCAGCCGGGAAACCAGTAATTATTGGCCAACTACCCCTTAAGGAGTCAGCTTACAATCATGGATTTGAGATTAAAAAACTTGGAAATGGCACGGACTTACTCCAGTTAACGGACAATCACTATGCAATGTTTAATGATTTCAGCAACAGCTATCAGGTATTAGTTCAAGCAGGTACAATAATTAAGCAAATGGATTATCATTATATGATCTCTGCTTATCCACATGCGCCTCAAGTACCTTCCACTCAGGTGTATATGACCGATGGGAAGAATGTTCAGTATATTACTAAGGATGGCGGTTTGGGCAAGTTGTTTGAGATGGAGAAATTAACCGGGGCAACCGGTGATTTCATAGTGGAGTACGCCGCGGAGGATGTGGCACTTGTTCGCTTATTAGATACAACACAATTATATATTGTCTACAGCAGTACAGGAGAAATCGTCAATCTCAGTGAACAACTGATTACTAGTGAGGATCGTAAAGAATGGGATAAAGTAAATGATGGCAGAGATCAATACATTCTGAGCAGAATGTTAGGGATGAAAAGCCGTAAGGGGAATGTGCTTACATTCACCTATACGCCAATCCTTGAGGAAAAAGCAAAAACAGTGACATATACACTTCTAGCGAAATAATTCGGAATCACATCAATATAATTAGCACAAAAAAAGAGCGATGTTGGCCAACGCTCTTTTTTTGTGTTTTAGATTATTTCGTAGTCATCATACTTCCACCCTTAATCTGAACGGGTTGATCATTAATAGATACCCAAACATCTATGGCAGAATTGTTGCGGATAATCGTTTTGTCGGCACTTAATTTCAGTGAATACAGGGCAGTGACATAATCATAAATCTCAATATTAGTAGCGTACCAAATATCTGAATGTCCACCTGCTTGTTGGCAAAAAGTTTCGATTAACTCCCAATTGTTCTGCTGTGCGAACTCATAGCTATGGCCCCAAACATAACAGAGTCTTAGTTTCTGGGAGGGTCCTTCCATTGTGAATCGCTCCCAAACCTGATGCAGATCTTCAATATGGTGGCAGGTTGGATGCCATTCCATGAAATTAAGAGGCATATCAAACTGTTTGGTAGAGTGAACAGTGCGGCTGTATTCAATTCCAACGGACTGAAGTGGTGCAATTATCTCCTGAGAGTATGTACCGTAGGGGTAGGACATGCCTCGCACTGGATAATCCACCAGCTTTTCCAATCGTTTACGGTCTTCGAACAACTCTTCAATTACCATCGGTAAAGGAAGACGCTCTAGATGTGGGTGAGTAACGGAATGGGCGGACACTTCATGATTCCTGAGCGAATGCTTAACATCAGCGGGCGATAAGAACCCAGGTGCATTGATCATTGCACTATTTAAATGGAAGGTCCCTTTAATTCCATATTGATCAAAAATACCAGCCAAGCGGATATCGTGTTTCTGGCCGTCATCATAGCTCATAGTGAGCGCCTTTGATAATCCGCCTGGGAATAAGTTGAATTGAAGTTTCATGAATTCACACTCCTATAATTTGGTGAGCTTGAAAGTACTTCTTCCAATTATAAACAATTAACGTTATAATCAGATTCCACGTTTGAAAAGGAAAGAGTTTTCAGTGAAAAATATACACTTAAGGAGAGATGCTATCTGCCTGACTTTCTCTACGTTGTAAAGCTACTCTATGTAAAAGACAAAAGAAACTCACTTTTATATTTTATCACTAACCTGCTGAGCCCACCAATTCTATTTGCAGAGCTGTTCATAACGAAATATGTAGTTGACCTCATTCAGAACTTCACGACTAACGCCTACCTACATATCTTACTATTGGTAAGTTCACTGATGTTAATTTTATATCTGGCTGGCATCAATGGTTCTCTTCGAGCCATTTCTGTAACCAATTTAACGGCAACCAGTATTTATGAACTGGAACATAGTATTTTGGCTAAGACCTCTAAATTATCGACGGCTTTATTGGAAGATCCCGCAACAAAAACGATTAGAGAAAAAGCAAAACGGCTTTCCCTGATCGATTTGTTAGATCAATGGACCGCGGTGACAATCCACTTTATAACATTGATCGCACTAATCGTAGTCCTATCCTGTTATGGCTTTTATATCCTGGCAATGTTCATTTTAGTAGTACAAATTCTGCAGCTTTACCTCATCAGATGGATGTCTCGGAAAGTAGAGGCCATTTCAGCAAATCAAACCTCCTCTGTACGAATGATTAATTATATCGTTGATTTGCTGGTTAGTAGAAATACCCTCCCGGAAGTAAGAATGTACGGAATGTCCTCCTACTTGGTTACCACAATGAAAGAGATCTTTAATGGGAATTTCAAACAAATGCACCGAAAAGTTATTTTATCTGAGACCTTAAGCTTCTCCCAAAGTATAACTATGACTTTATTAAACGGGCTTACGATTGCTATTTTAGCAATTACGCTTGGAGGTAGCGGGCAGAGCGCCGGACTTTTCGTATTATTACTTCAGATATCTAGTCAATTATTTATTGTCATTCCTGCACTAACAAGGATGTATTCTGATCTGACCAAAAGTCGCGTGCGCTTCAATGAGTATAGTGCGTATTTGGAACTTGAAGAGCAAGTTCAAAGAGATCCGGAAGATTCGATAAGGAATACCGATGCGATGCAGATCACAATTCAGCAGTTGAATTATCGTTATGCAACCAATGCACAGGACACGCTTAAAAATATAAACATGACCCTCAAACCTGGTGAACGAGTTGCTTTTGTAGGTGAGAATGGTTCAGGAAAATCTACGCTCATCAAGCTGATAGCAGGGTTATATCATCCAACAGCGGGAAACATCCAGTGGTTTAATGGAGAGCAGGAAGTTCTGGCTCATAACGTCACAAAGGGTGTGAGAGTTGTTTTTCAGGATTTCACTAAATTACATAGACCAATTCGAGAAAACATAGCCATGGGGAATATTGCTGCCATGTATGACGATTCAAGATTATTAGCTGCGATGAGAAAAGCAGAAGCCGATTCTTATGGTGTTGCGTTGGACACTTTAGTAGGTCCACAGTTTGGGGGGATTGATCTGTCTGGTGGACAATGGCAAAGACTTGCGATTGCACGTGCATATCTCAACAACGGCTCGCTTACGATTTTTGATGAACCTACTGCAGCCCTCGATCCTTACGCGGAACAGCAGGCGTTTGAAACCTTTATGAAATTAGGAGAGCAGCAGACCTCCATTATTGTGACACATCGGCTATATATGTCCAAATTCGTTGATAGAATTTTTCTGTTTGAGCATGGAGAAATCGTTGAAAGTGGAACACATGAAGAATTAATGAAGTTGGATGGTAAGTACAGGGGAATGTTTAACCGCCAGTCCTCTTTATATGGCTGAGAAAGGAGAGATTCTGCTGAGAAGAGACCTTAAGAATATTTTAACGATACTGGCACGGATGATTGGAAAAAGTCCAGTAATCTCAACAATAACGATCATAGTTCCTGTAATCAGTGGATTATTAACTTTTTACTCGTATTCTGTTCAAGTTCATATCATTAATGCAGTAGCTGCTGGTGCGATAACCTTTATTCCGATTCTATGGTTTGTTTTAATTCATGGAGTACAAGCCTGTTCATTGAGTATAACCAACATAATGAAAAGTCGAATGAATGCGGAACTAACTCTCGCTTTCCAATCCGAGCTGATAGATATTGCAAATCAAGTTGACTTTGAGGATTTTGATGATGAAGAGTTTGGGAACAAGCTGCAAAGAGCTAAAACAATAGTTGGAGAAGATTTAGAGGGGATTACTGGTTTTTTGCTGTCCAGTGTAGGAAATATCTCAGGACTTATAAGTATCATCTGGTTATCGGCTACAAGTGGATATTTTTTAGTCACACTGGTGGTGGGTTTAATGATCGTATCTACTTTATCTTTTCGAATGTTTACTGAGATTAAAGTTAGAAGAACAGGGCGAGAGCTTACTTTTGACGGAAGAATGGGGGATTATCTAGCTGTAACTTTGGAAGATCCTAATGCGATTAGGGAAATGCGAATCTATAACTCTATCTCCTATTTTACGGATCTCTGGGCAAAGCTTATGAAGAAGCAGCATGATAAAAGGTATAGTGCGAGGAAATTCGAAATCAAAACAGGGATGATTGTGGCTATGGTTCAGACGAGTGCTATTTTTATCGTATTGGTCTATCTGTTAAGTAAAATGGGGGAGTCAAATACAGTTACTGTGGGGACAATCTCAGTATTATTTCTGGCTTTGTTAACTTGTGGTGGTAAAATCATGAGTTTGACTTGGCCGCTAAGCAAGCTTTACATCAGCAGCAGTAAATTATATGACTTAAATGAAGTGCTTACCTATAAAAATAGAGATTTCCGAAAAAATAATATCAATAACAGCTCTGAAGCTATGCTTCCTATTACCGTTTCAAATGTCTATTTTAAATACGCCGAATCCAGTAAGTATGTTTTATCTAACATCAATATGGTCATAAAGCCCGGTGAGAAAATAGCCATCGTTGGAGAAAATGGAGCAGGAAAGTCTACCTTGATCAAATTGTTATTAGGGCAGTACACTGCTAGTTCTGGATCTATTTACTGGAAAGACAGTCCAGAACCTCAAGGTAAAGTATCCGTCGTGTACCAGCATTCTATTAAATTCGAAATGACACTAAGAGAAAACATCCTGTTGGGTGATGCCAAATCTTCGCCGGACGATGTGAAAATACTAAGTATTCTGGAAAAATGTGAGCTGATGGATTTGTTTTACGAATTAGGGGGACTAGATGTTAGGTTAGGTCAAATGCTTGAAGGAAGCAGGCAGCTATCAGGCGGACAGTGGCAAAAGCTGGCGATTGCGCGTGCGTTATATAATGATGCGGATCTTCTAGTGTTTGACGAACCTACTTCTGCGATTGATCCGAATGCTGAGATGCAGATCTATACACAATTATTAGATATCTGCCAAGATAAAGCTGCCATCTTCATTTCACATAGACTGGGCTGGGCGAAAAATGTTGATACGATCTATGTTATTGATAATGGAAGTATAGCTGAAGTGGGGCAGCATCAAGACTTAATAAATAATAAAGGGATTTATGCAGATATGTACGCTTTGCAATCATCTTGGTATAACTAAAAATGCTTAGCATAGTAGTTTTCACGTTAATTATATTCATGAGGTTTACTAAAAAAATCCACAGCAAATTTCCGGAAATGTATAGCTGCTTGCGATAAAAAGTGCTTTCTGCTCCATGCGATGCCAAAAGAGCGTTGACATAGTGGTTCTGTTATTTTTAATTGAACAATTTCTGTATTTTGACTTCTTCTGCCTAAGGAGAGAGGGAGGGTGAAGGTGATTCCTAGTCCCATTTCTACTAGGGTTTGAATGGCGCTTACTTCTTCAAGCTCGAACGTAATTTGAGGTTCAAATCCAGCTTGTCGGCAAAATTCATCTGAAATTTCACGGAAA
This sequence comes from Paenibacillus sp. FSL R10-2778, assembly GCF_038593035.1. NCBI lineage: Bacteria > Bacillati > Bacillota > Bacilli > Caryophanales > Paenibacillaceae > Paenibacillus > Paenibacillus sp. FSL R10-2778. Next base: position 3,216,241 of record NZ_CP151956.1, read on the forward strand.
TTATATCTAGAAGATAAAGAAATGAAATTCTCACCTGCAGCTTCTATCAAAGAAATACTCTTTCGATTAGTAAAGCGATGATTCTTGGGCACAGTTAAACATAATTCTTCTTCTGCTAAGGTATGCCACTCGATATCTGGTCCGGTAACAGGTGTAGATGATATGCAAAAATCAATCGCTGCACTCTCTAAATCATTTCTCATTTCTAACGCAGAGCCGAGCTGACGTTGGATGATCCGTACATGCGGATGAAGGGTAAGAAATTCTTTTAGTAAAGTGGGCAATACATACGGGAGTGTGGCCGCAATGGAAATTACACCATGTTCAAGTCCAGCCATATCTGTGAGCTCACGCTGTCCTTCTTCAAGTTCCATAAAAGCTTGCTCGACACGTTGCAGATAGGTTTTTCCGAATTCGTTCAATTTTATATTTCTGCCTTGTCGCTCGAATAAGGGAACACCTAAGTTTTTCTCTAAACGCTGTATGGAATTACTAAGGGAGGGCTGAGATACATTTAATTCTTTTGCGGCCTTAGTCATGTGTTCATGGCGTGCAACTGCCTGAAAATATTGAAGCTGAAGGAATTCCATAACAAAAACCTCACTTTACTTATAACTCTAATGTGATCTATCGATCATATAATATGTATTTTACTTAATTAATTTTCAGTCCTATACTATTGTAACATATAAAAAGTTATAGGTAGGATGGAGAGAGTCTGTTGTGATTAGAGAGAAAATATGGACCCGGAATTTTATTGTTGTTTGCTTAAGTAGTTTTTTTATGTTCCTGACCTTTTACATTCTGGCAACTGCATTCCCGTTATACGTAAAGGAAAGCTTACACGGGAATCAGCAGCAAATGGGGTTAGCGATTACTATCTATGTAATAGGGGGAGTTTTGATCCGTCCTTTTTCGGGACAATGGGTCGATAAATTCGGCAAAAAGAAAATGGCGGTTATTGGGCTAACCATATTTCTAATCGCCTGTATTGGTTACTTCGGATCTAATGGAATTGTATTATTCCTGGTAATTCGTTTCCTACACGGAATGAGTTATGCTGTTGCCTCGACAGCTACAAGTACAATAGCCTCGACGCTAATCCCTTATTCACGTCAAGGAGAAGGCATCGGTTATTTTAGCATGTTTATGAGCATTGCTATGGTCATTGGACCCGCATTGGGTCTTTTTCTCTGGAAAGATGAGAATATTAATGTACTACTGTTAGGCGTGTGTGTGATTGCCGCTCTCTCGCTGTTATTCACGTTAGGTGTTCGGATGCCAAAAGAAGATAAGGCTAACGTTATTGAAGCTGTTAAGAAACCTGCTAAGACGCGAAAAGGGCTTCGCTGGAGAGACGTAATCGAGCCGAAAGCCTTGCCGATATCACTTGTCGGATTTACGCTTGCTTTTTCCTACAGCTCCTTGTCTGGATTTATAGCTTCTTTTACGAAAGAAATTCATCAATCACAGCTTACTGGTTATTTTTTTGTGGCTTTTGCAATTATGATTGTATTGTTTCGCCCGGTTATAGGTAAAGTATTCGATAAATATAATGAGCATATTCTCATCTATCCCGGAATTCTAATCTTCGCCGTTGGATTGCTTAGTTTAAGTCAAGCTCGGTCTGGTTTGATGTTAATGATGTCTGGTGTCATTATGGGAATTGGATATGGTGCACTTATGCCATGTTTCCAGACTCTTGCGCTTAAATTAGCGGCTAAAGATCGTAGAGGTAGTGCGAATGGGACCTTTTTCTTGTTATTTGATTTGGGTTATGGAGCGGGCTCGTATTTCATGGGTTTAATTGCTTCTTATACGGATTACCGAATGATGTATGAGGTTGCGGGGGGAGTAACACTTCTCTCTCTTGCTGCGTACTATTTGCTTCATCATGTACCTCAGGCCAAAGCTAAGCTGCACATACAAAAATCAAATATAGACGTTGTATAAATAGATGGTCTTGGCTGTATGATATAATTATTAGAAAAAAATATGGGGAGAACTGTATGACTACAATCATTGATAAAATTGCATGGATTCATATTCAGAATGGACAAGTTTTGTGTGCGCGTTCCAAAGGGAAAGATACCTATTATTTGCCTGGAGGAAAAAGAGAAGCTGGAGAAACAGACGAGGAGACGCTCGTGCGCGAAATCGAGGAAGAGATCTCTGTTCGTATTAAACCAGAAACCATCTCCTATTTTGGAACCTTTGAAGCGGAAGCTCACGGTAAAGCTGAAGGCGTCATAGTTAAAATGACATGTTATATCGCGGATTTTGAAGGTACACTTAGTCCTGCGTCGGAAATTGAAGAGTTATCCTGGTTATCTTATAAGGATCGAAATCGTGTTTCAGTCGTTACACAGATCATTTTCGATCAATTGCATGAGCATAAATTACTTTCCTAATCCACAATTTAAAGTTCTGAAAGCCCGTTTTAAGCCTAAGAGATGGCTTGAGGCGGTCTTTTTTTTGAAAATATACGAAAGGCTTATAGGGGCAACAACATCGTTTATTTTGGTTTAGGACAGATGTCCTTTTTTAAAGGCCTGAATTGCTTTTTAATATGTAAGAGATCGAAGTTGAGGAGAGAGAGAAATGAGAGGAATTATATTTGCGTTTTTAGCGGGGGCTTGTATCACTCTGCAAGGAGTATCTAATGCTCGAATTAGTCAAGATATTGGGACTTGGCAAGCTGCGACAATTACACAGTTAACAGGATTTATCATGTCGTTACTAATCCTCTTATTTGTTAGAGATGGGAAATGGCAAGGATTAAAAGAAGTAAAACCATTATATCTAATTGGCGGATCTTTTGCCGCAGTCGTTATTTTCAGTGAAGTCACTGCCATTCAACAGATTGGCGTTACTTTTACTATATCGACATTGCTCATTGCACAGCTATGCTTGACCTTCTTAATTGATATTAAAGGCTGGTTTGGGATGGAAAAACGACAAATGAGACTCCCACAGTTTATTGGAATAGGGTTGATGATTGCTGGAGTAGTGATTTTGAAATTCTGAGAATACAATCAACAACTGGAGGAGTTACGTTATGATTTTAGGGTTAATATTAGCGCTTGTCGCGGGTTCATTCGTTAGTTTACAAAATATTTTTAATACGAAGGTTAATCAAAAGGTTGGATCTTGGGCCACAACGACGTTAGTATTAGGGTTGGGTTTTCTGGCTTCCTTTATTATGAGTCTTATCTTTGAAGGCGGCCGAATATTTACTTTGCGAAATATGGAGCCTTGGTACTGGATCAGCGGATTGATCGGGGTGGGTGTAGTAATCTGTCTCGTGCAAGGCACCAAACGTCTTGGGCCAACCTATGCGATCTCGATCGTATTAATCTCTCAGCTTGGGTTTGCTTTATTGTGGGATTCCCTCGGCTGGTTAGGGCTTGAAAAGGTTCCATTCACCTGGAAGCAGTTGGTCGGAGTACTCGTGATTGTTGGCGGTATTCTAGTGTTTAAGCTAGGTGGTGCCCGGGAGACTCAAAAGTCGGCTTAATTTATCCTCAGACTCATGTTTGTCAAAATAGAAGTGATGGCAGTCACACGAGAGTGAAAGCAAATCAATCTATACTTTGGGAAAGTAGTAACTCAATTATAAATAAGGAGCAGATCATCCAATGTTCATACAATTGAACTCTCTAACTACAGAAAAGTTAAATGAAAACCTTGGTGAACGACCAGGTTATTTTAAATTGTTCTTCGATACAGAGGGCTGTGGTTGTAATGGCGTGATCGTAATTCAGATTATTAGTGAACCCCATGCTACAGATATTGAAGTTCAGAAAGAGCCCTTTACTTTTTTTGTGGACCGTCAACAGGAATCTTTATTTGATGAACAGATGCGACTTGAAGCAGATGAGAATTACCCGTCATTCAGATTAAGTAGTGATTCGGGCCTGTTAGGAAGCAATATTCGAGTAAAAGATATTCGCTGAGTAGAGCACTGCTACTAAAAACCAGAGCATTTGAGATCATCTCTCAATGCGCTGGTTTTTTAAATTTCGTTCCTATATATGGCACTTGCAATTCATTTCTTACCCATTAGATTTTTTCATAAAAGCTATATGGTCTATTTTGCTGTTCACCAGTGTAATTAACTGTTCTGCCATATAGCTCGCCGAATATTTGAAATTGACTTCAGCCCAGTGCATAATGACACCTACTGTAGCAGACATTTGGTAACTCAACATAACTTCATAATCCACAGGAGCAGCATCAGCTTCTATCTCAATTCGCATATCCTCACGCATGGATTCCCGTAAACGGTCGAACAGTTCAACAGTCATTTTCCCTCGTTCCACTGCGGATAAGGCTAAAAACTCCGCTTTATGCCCCTCAATATATTCGAACAGCTGCAGAATGGAAGGGAAGACCTCCGTTGCCTCAATACGTTCCAATCCCTCATAAGGGTCTAATAGCGCCTCTCCTATACCCTGTAGAAATTCATCATGTATTTCCTTAAGCAAAGCCTCTTTACTCTCAAAATGTTTATAAAAAGTCCCTCGATTGTAATCCGCTCGATTAGTCACGTCCAATATCGTAACTGAATCATAACTATTTTCCAATATTAGCTCAACGAATGCAGATTTCAGAGCTTGGCGTGTTCTTCTGGTTCTTCTGTCTTCATGTTCTTCCTGTATCAAAAAAACTACCTCCAGCTATGATCTTTTTATCGTTCATTTATAGTTCTTACTTTAAAAGTAACAAAAGATCAGCTAATGTTCAAGATTTAGACATAAGTAAACACGTAGAGCAAGTATGTTGGTTAGGCGACATTACTTAAAATTCTGATTATTGAACAGGTTAACTAATGGGGTGTACTCTAGTAATAGAGATAGGTTATCCCATCTCCTAAGACTATAATATATAGCCAATTCATAACAAAGGATGCGAACATACAATGAGTGAATCATATGTAAAAACTGCTGTAATTACTGGAGCTGCAGGTGGAATCGGTAAAGAGCTTGCCCGTCGATTGTCTGATCGTAAACTGAATCTTGTACTTGTCGATCTGAATGAAGAAGCGATAAAAAATGTCATCCAAGATTTAGGCTTAAATGAATCTAACTCTTTAGCTGTAGCTGCGGATGTCTCTAATGAAGAAGACGTTCAGAATTATGTTAATAGAGCGGTAGAAAAATTTGGAACCATTGATTATTTTGCAAACAATGCCGGAATTGAAGGTCCGGCAGGTCAAATCGAAGAGCTTAACGTTAAAGCACTTGATCTTGTATATAACGTCAATGTACGTGGTGTATTTCTTGGACTACATTATGTAATTCCTGTGATGAAAAAACAAAAATCAGGCGCTATTCTGAACACTTCTTCTCTGGCAGGACTCATGGGTGCACCAGGTATGGCCCCTTACATTATGTCTAAGCATGCTGTAATTGGTCTGACTCGCGTAGCTGCAAATGAGCTTGCACCCCTTGGTATTCGTGTAAATGCGGTACTCCCAGGAACGATCAATACACAAATGATGCGTAAAATTGAAAATAATTTTGGAAGCGCAGAAGAATACAAGACAGCTAACGAAGCTGCAACACCTATGGGACGCTACGGAGAACCGCAAGAGGTTGCCGCTGTGATGAACTTCCTTCTGTCGGATGAGGCTTCATTCGTAACGGGTTCTCTATATACAGTCGACGGTGGTATGATAGGTCAATAATGCAAGCTGATTTCGATCATTAAGGATACTCCAAATAAAGGATTGGGCCTGTGCGTCAAGCATTGGGTCCAATTCTTTTTTATTTAGGATACCCGGATCGGATTTTATAATAAGCAATTTGCTGAATTATCTTATAGAATATACAAAGGGGATTTAATCTTTTTAAGTATTGATCAGTGATTTAGATAAATTGTTGGCGAGGAGTGTTCATATGCATGAATTATCTCAACAGGATTTTAATGAAGTGAAACCGTTACTTACAGGTGCTCCTATTCATCCTGAAATTCTCTCCATTATCGAGGGAAATAATCCGGGCTGGATTTTTGTAGATCAACTTGTAACACCAAAAAGCGCGTTGGTATGGAGTAAGGGGATGCAAGGATTTTATATTATAGGCGATCACACCAATGAGATATTTATTAAAAGCTTAGATAGTTATGTATCCAGTCAGATTGTACCGAGGATGAAAAAGCTTGGGCTGGAGTATTTTGAAGTCTCAGGTCAACACAATGAATGGAATCTGGCATTGATGTTTCCTTCTAGGAAGCTATATCCTTTTGAACAAATGGTGTTCAAGTTATTTCACAAGCCAGTTGAGTCCCTTAATAATGCGATTAGAATTATAAATCTTAAAATGCTGGAATGGGAGGACTTAGATCTAAAGAATATAGAATTTGTACATGACAATATTGATTTATTCTGGTCATCGAAAGAAGACTTTAGGGCAAAAGGCTATGGATATGCTGCTGTTGAGGGAACTGAGATTATGGGTGTGTGTTATTCTAGTTTCGTTACGGAGGATACTCATGCTATCGGAATTGAAACTCTCTCCAAGTATCAGAATAGAGGAGTGGGGACTCATTTAGCGGCCTTAGTAGCGGAGGATATACTTACAAATGGTTTTACACCTTACTGGGACTGTTCATTAGATAATGAAGCTTCCCGAAAGCTAGCGCTCCGTTTAGGATTTCAGCAAATTCATCAATATAAGTGTAGTGCATTTTCAATATGACGGTTTCGCAAATTATTAGGTTAGGATGAACATTGATGAGAATATTGCTCGTAGAGGACGATAGAACGATTGCTTCAGGACTTGAATATTCCTTGCAGCAGGATCATTTTGAAACTATTTTATGTTATGATGCAACCTCTGCTAGGAGGGTGTTGGCGGAGCGGTTATCTGAAGTAACACTTTGCATTTTTGATCTCTCTCTACCGGATGGCAGCGGATATGATCTGTGTAAGATCGTGAAGGAGCGGAGCGATATTCCGGTCATCTTTTTAACTGCGATTGATGACGAAGTTAATGTAGTGATGGGACTTGATATGGGAGCAGACGATTACATAACTAAGCCATTTCGGATTCGCGAGCTGTTATCACGCATTAAATCGGTGTTAAGGAGATATAACAAGCAGGCTCAAACTCCATCTAATTTTGAACTAGAGAATATACGGATTAATACGCTTGAAGGAAAAGTTTATAAGAACGGCGATGAAGTTCTGCTAACAGCATTAGAATATCGTCTGCTTCTGATATTTGCTAATCATGTGGGACAAGTCCTTTCCAGAAATCAGCTGTTAGAGCGGATTTGGGATGTCGCCGGAGAATTTGTAAATGATAATACATTGTCTGTGTATATTAAACGCTTAAGGGAAAAGTTAGAGGATAACCCGCAAGAACCCACACTGATCAAAACAGTACGCGGTTTAGGGTATAAGGTTGGTGATTAGATGTTACGAAACAGAGAATTTAGATGGTTATTACTAACGATGACTACGATCAGCCTTCTGGCGATTATAGGAACGGCATTTATTTCATCAGCAGCGATGGGGATCACGGCGGTAACTTCAGTTCTGCTTATAGGTTGTTGTTTATTATTTACCCGCTGGAGATACCGCGAAATTGAGAAGCTTTCAGGGTATCTACGTCAAATTAGCAGCGGTAATTATTCGCTCGATGTTCGTGATAATCAGGAAGGCGAGCTTAGTATCCTGAAAAATGATATTTATAAGGTGACGTTGATGTTATCGGAGCAGCGTTTGCTTTTGCAAGAGGATAAAATAAAGCTTACCAATGCGATCTCCGACATCTCCCATCAGCTCAAAACACCACTTACCTCCATGACCGTGATGGCAGATTTATTAAGCGATCCTGATCTGGACGTTGAGAAAAGAATAGAATTTACGCGGAAAATCAGCCTTCAGCTCGATCGGATTGGCTGGCTGGTTTCTTCATTATTAAAGTTCTCAAAGATCGATGCCGGAACCATTCAATTTAAAAAAGATTCAATAAAAGTAAAGAAGCTTGTTCAGAAATCTATGGAGCCCATACTGATTCCAATGGATATAAAGGAGCAACGGATCCTAATCGAAGGTGAAGACGCTACCTCATTCATAGGCGATTACAATTGGACAACTGAGGCGATGATTAATATTCTGAAAAACTGTGTAGAGCATACACCTGCTGGGGGAGAGATTACGATTTCTTTTGCAGAAAACACGCTGTTCACGGAAATTGTCATTACTGATAATGGCAAAGGAATTCCTAAGGCAGAGATCCCCTATATTTTCAAACGATTCTACAAGGGTACAAATGCAAACGAAGACAGCGTTGGAATCGGACTTGCCTTGGCGCAAAGTATTATCACTGAACAAAACGGCACGATTGATGTGGTGAGTGAAGTAGGAAAGGGGACACAATTTCGGATCAAATTTTACAAGCAAGTGATTTAACACTTATGGCTTAGTGACTAGAATGTCACTTAAGAGTCACTGAAGAGTCATTGTAGACAGATATACTGATCTCATCAACAAATGGGGGTCTAACAATGGATATTTTAAAGATTGAACATCTGTCTAAAACATATGGTAAAGGCGAGACCGCAGTAAAGGCTCTGGATGACGTATCTTTTTCAATTAAAAAAGGTGAATTCGTAGCGATTATTGGACCATCCGGCTCAGGAAAATCAACTATTCTGCATTTATTAGGTGGGGTGGATAGACCGACAAGCGGTAAAGTATTTGTAGATAACACGGATATTTATGATTTGAATGAAACACAGCTGGCGATCTTTAGACGCAGACAAATTGGTCTTATTTATCAGTTCTATAATCTCATACCGGTGCTGACGGTTGAAGAGAATATCACACTTCCGTTGCTGCTCGATCAGCATAAAGTGGATAAGAAGCAATTTGCAGATACCGTGAAGGCGTTAAATTTGGAAAATCGTTTAAACCATCTGCCGAATCAGCTATCAGGCGGACAGCAGCAGCGGGTATCCATAGGCAGAGCATTAATTAGTAACCCTGCAATTATGCTGGCAGATGAGCCAACTGGTAATCTAGACAGCAAGAATAGCAGTGAAATTATTGAATTATTAAAAATGTTTAATAAAACGTATAATCAAACACTGATTGTGATTACTCACGATGAACGTATTGCCTTGCAAGCAGATCGGGTTATTACTATTGAAGATGGAAGGATCGCTAAAGATGAGGTGATTCGTCCGTGAATATTGTAAACAAATTAACTATAAGACATTTGAAACAGAATAAGCGAAGAACATTGGTAACTATCATTGGAGTTATCATTTCAGTAGCTATGGTAACGGCTGTGGCGACGTTAGGTTTTTCTTTTATGGAATTAATGAAGAAGCAAAGTATCTCTACAAATGGAGAATGGCATGTCCAATATAGAAATGTTACTAAAGCTCAACTCAAAGCGATAGAAACAGATGATGCGACAAAAGCCCTAGTGATCTCCAACGATCGTGGCTACGCCCCTTTAGAGGGTGGGAAGAATGAGAATAAACCCTATTGGTATATCAAGGAATATAATGCAGCTGGTTTTAAACAATTTCCGATTGAACTGCTGGAAGGTAGACTCCCGAAGACAAACCACGAAGTAGTCATTTCTGAGGAGATTGCAAAGAATGCAAAAGTCTCTTACAAGATTGGTGAAACTTTAACGCTTGATGTGGGTGAACGTGTCACTAGCGATGATGAAAATAGTGGGCAACCCCTATCTCAGAATGAACGATTACGGACTGAAGAGGATACCCTGCTTGAAAAGATTATTCATAAAAAATCAATGAACTATACGATTGTGGGAGTGATAAAACGTCCTACTTGGGAACCAACATGGTCTCCGGGTTATACTGCCATAAGTTATGTGGATGAAAGCATGATTGGAGCAGCTGAAAAAACCACAGCGACGGTTGTATTAAAAAAGGTGGACAACTCCATATACAAGCATGCAGAGGAATTGGCAAAAGAAAATAAGATCGAGTCGATCTCTTATAATAATAGTCTGCTCCGCTATTATGGTGTGACGAATAACGATGGCTTACGTAACACACTTCTTTTATTGTCAGTAATTATTATGGTTGTGATTATCATTGGTTCCGTTTCTTTAATCTATAATGCTTTTGCAATCTCTGTCTCGGAGCGTGCACGTCATTTAGGGATGCTCTCCAGTGTAGGGGCTACAAAGTGGCAAAAGCAGAATTCAGTGTTTTTTGAAGGAATGATTATCGGTTTAATTAGTATTCCAATTGGGATCATTTGCGGTATAGCAGGCATCGGGATCACTTTTATGTTTATCAATTCGATGATTAAAGATGTATTAGGGATAACTGAGAGATTAACGTTGATTGTTACACCTCTGTCTCTACTAACCGCTTGTTTAGTTTCAATACTGACAATTTTTATATCCACCTATCTTCCAGCCAGAAAGGCTTCAAAGATCTCGGCAATTGATGCGATCAGACAAACAACCGATGTTAAGCTCTCAGGTAAAGCGGTGAAAACATCCAAGTTCGTGCGCAGATTGTTTGGTATTGAAGCAGAAATTGGTTTGAAGAATTTAAAAAGAAATAAACGCAGGTACCAAGCAACCGTGTTCTCACTTGTCATTAGTATTGTTTTATTTTTATCTGTATCAGCGTTCACTTCTAATATGAGAAGATCGGTAGAACTCTCACAGGATGGTTTGAACTATGATATCCAAGTATATATGGGGACTGAGGACGCTCAAAAAGTGGACCGGTTGACGAACTCGATATCCAAATTACCTAATATAACGGAATATAATGTGACTAAGGAACTCAGTGTGAGTTCATGGATTGATGAGAAAAATATGGCAAAAGAATTGCAAGAGATTGTGCAGGCGGATAAGAGTGTTCTAAAGAACGGGAAATATCCTTACTATATTCAGATCTATGCACTAAATGAACAGAGTTTGAAAACCTATGCAGAAACGGTCGGTATAAATTATGAACAACTAACGAAGCTTGATCAGATGACTGCTATTGTGAATGATACGGTTACCTTTGAGGATGAGAAAGCTAAAAAAATTGTTGAGACCAAAGCTTTTCACTCTGAAGTCGGCCAAAAGCTTGAGCTTATTTATACGGATTGGGATACCAAAAAAGAGACGGATTTATCACCAGTAAAAATTGTCGCTCTAACTGATAAACGTCCAATGGGAGTACATTCAGCAATGGTTGGTGGAATAAACATCATCGTCTCTGAACAAGTCTTCGATAGACTAACAAATGATGCAATGAGCAAAGATATTCAAAGCCGGCTTAACTTGAACAGCACAAACCCATTAGCGACACAACAAGCCATAGAGGAAATGAAAGAGCGGAATATCTATGTTCAAAATGTGTATCAAAATAGACAAAATAGTGAGCAGATGATCATGTTAATGTCTATTTTCACCTATGGTTTTATTGCTTTGATTACTTTAATATCAATTGCGAATATTTTTAATACGATATCAACTAGCATATCTCTTCGTAAAAGAGAGTTTGCGATGCTGAAGTCTGTGGGCATGACGCCAAATGGTTTTAATAAAATGATTAATTACGAAAGTGTTTTTTATGGAATAAAGTCACTACTATATGGGCTTCCGATTAGTATAGTTATTATGTACTTGATCTATAGATCAATGATGAGCAGCTTCTCTTATGGATTCACACTTCCGTGGATGAGTATCTTGTGTGTCATATTGGCAGTGTTTATCATCGTTAGCGCAGCCATGTTATATTCAAGCTCAAAAGTGAAAAAAGAGAACATTATCGATGCATTGAAACAGGAAAATATATAACTATTACCCCATCATTGCCGCGTTTAACGCGGCTTTTTTGTGTCATATCTGACACGTTGGTATGTAAATTCTTATAAATTCCTATGATATAATGTACACAATTGAATTGATACAGATTATAACCACGAGGTAGGTGTCAACGAATTGAGAACAGTTGTCGTGATTGGCGGGGGAATTACTGGATTGTCTACCGCTTACTATTTACAGAAATCTATAGAGCATAACAAGCTAGATGTAAAAATCGTTTTGGTTGAAGCCAGCGATAGACTGGGCGGCAAAATCAGAACACTAAAACAAGAAGACTTCATTATGGAGTCTGGGGCAGATTCTATTGTCACCCGTAAAACGAATGTTGCACCTCTGATTGAAGAGTTGGGTATACAAAATGAGGTTGTATATAACGCGACAGGAATATCCTTTATTTATACAGAAGGTAAACTGAAGCAAATTCCTAAAGATGCAGTCTTTGGCATTCCGCTCAGTATGGAGTCGCTTGCTACAACAGAACTGATCTCAGCTGAAGGAAAGGTTGAAGCACTCAAAGATTTCTACACTCCCAATAATAAGTTTACGAAAAACGATTCCGTGGGTGATTTTCTAGAAGCTTTCTTTGGTAAAGAACTTGTCGAGAAGCAAATTTCACCGGTTCTTTCAGGTGTATATTCCGGGAAGCTAAGCGAACTTACAATTGCCTCGACGCTGCCTTATTTGATTGATTATAAGAATGAATACGGCAGTATTATTCAAGGCTTATCCGCAAATAAAGCCAAATTTCAAGGGAATGGTGATAAGAAGTTCATGTCATTCAAGGGAGGTGTATCTGCCTTGATCGACTCTATGGAAGAACATCTTTCTAATTTGGAGATCATCAAAGGGATTCGTGCCGAAAGAATTGAGAAGCGTGGAGAGCAGTACCAGGTAACTTTGGCAGATGGACGAATCATAGACTCCGATGTTGTCGTACTTGGAACGATGCATTCTACTGCACAAGCGCTACTTCAAGACGAAGAACTAAATGAAGATTTCAATCAGTTATATAATAGTTCTATGATTAGTGTATATTTAGGATTTGATATCCCCGACAGTCAGCTGCCTGCGAATGGCACAGGGTTCATCACTGCCAACAGCGATGATGTTCTATGTAATGCGTGTACGTGGACAAGTCGCAAGTGGGAGCATACGTCAGGACAACAGCGTCTGCTTGTCAGACTCTTTTATAAAAGCTCAAACCCTCATTATGATTCGTTGATCAAGCTATCTGAAGAGGAACTATTGAAGGTGGCTTTGAAAGATATACAGACCAGTCTCGGGATAACAGGACAGCCAGCTACCTACGATGTGACCAAATGGCATGATGTAATGCCAAACTACCATAAACTTCATCATCAAATTGTAGTATCCTTAGAGAAGAAGATGACAGACAGGTATCCTAATGTTATCCTTGCTGGATGCTCCTATTATGGTGTAGGCATTCCAGATTGTATTGCGAATGGAGAAAAAACAGCAGAGCGTATTTTGGAACAAGTAATTTCACATTAAAAAGGAGGGTGTACAATCGTGAGAAGATTAGCGATCAGCTCTATGCAAAGTCTAGACTTATAAACAACGGCGGTTGTTTGTATAGAGCGAAAAATTGATTTTACCGCTAGTGCAGTGTGCATGGGTTGTTTAAAGAATAGACTTTGCTACCTTCAAACTCATAAAAAGTTTAAGGAGCAGAGCGATTATGAAATATGTAAATGCAGATACGATTTTCCCAAAAGAATTATTAGAGGAAATTCAGAAATATATCAACGGGGGTATGGTTTATATCCCTAAGCCTGAAGAATCACATGTAAAATGGGGCGAAAAGTCAGGGAGCAGAAAATACTTAAGATCTAGAAACATCGAAATCTGTCTAAGGTTTGCTGTGGGTGCAACGGTTGACCAGCTTTCAGATGAATATTGCCTATCTAGGGATAGTATTAAGAAAATTGTTTATTCAAAAAAATAGCTTATCATCCAAAAAAACCACGTTAGAGGAAACTCTGACGTGGTTTTTGGAATTTAATAATAATTTAATCTTAAATACCATACTTTTTCCGATATTTATTGATCCCATCTACGAACTGTCCTTCATACTTCACGCCTTCATCCATCTTTTTATTTGCCGCATTAATAGCTGTACTAGAAACTTTTGTTTTGTATAGTGCTTCTTTCATCATTGTCATTGCTTCTAATTGCAACTTAATCGCTTTTAAATAGATTTCATGTAACGCCTGCAAATCTGTATTGGGTGCTTTAATTTTTTTCGCCTCTATTACCAACTTAGTGTAATTAGGAATGATTACATTATTGAACGCTGTATAGCGTTGTTTTCTATTGTTACCTGTATCTATTCTGTTCTTTACATATGCATCAGAGGCAATTTCATCAAATTTAAAAATCGCTGCTATTTGATTAGAATAGGTTGTGAAATCTATTACTTCTTGTGGCGTTTTCATCTTTTCTTCATAATCTGCCCTAGTTGCGTGTCTTCACAACGAAACCCAAGGTTTAAGAAAAAAAGAGTGTTCTTTGATGATTCGTGACCAGAATCTTATTTCATCTAGAGATCTCGAAACAAAAGGATCCGGCATATCTGAGCGCACCTCCCATTTTTATACAATTGTAATATGCGTGAGGTTTGTACTGTATCCGCAAAAGTTAAGACGAGTATATAGAAGTACAGTAGGTACGGTTAACTTAATTATCAAATATAAATGGTGACATTATATAAAAATTAATTCTAATCGAATATGGCATATAACTAGAGCGAGGTCGTAATTATACTAAAAAAGAAGTGACATTAGACAAGAACTTGTGGAGGTATGATGGAGATTAAGCTTGTTCCAGTAACCATAATATTTTAGTGATCTCCATAAATATATTCAGGAATTCGACAGAAGGTAGGGAGGGAACGACATGAATATCACAATCACCTTAACTGACAGTGCCTCGAAGTTTATTATTAACAACCTTTACCCACTATACTTACACGATCTATCAGAAATATGGGGGACGATTCCTAATCGATACGGGGTATTCGAGGAGGACGAGACACAGTCACTGCAGGAACAGAATAAAGTCTTCGACATTTGGTGGGAGAAAGCTGGAATTTTGTATCCTTATTTAATAAAAGAAAATGATATTCCAATAGGGTTTGCATTAGTTGCTACACCACCATATACTCCGTCTGCTTGTGAATTCTATTTGAATGAATTTTTTATTCTACGGCCTTTCCGTGGTAAGGGGCTCGCTGAATATGCGGCTAAGGAAGTCTTTAAGCTTCATTTGGGTAACTGGGAGCTACAAACGAATCCCACGGATACAAATAGGAGAGCACAGCATTTTTGGAGGAAAACTTTAAAAGAATACACTGGGGATAGTTATTTAGAGGAATGCGGGAAGTCATATGATGATGAATTAAAGATGATTTTTACATTCAATAACCAATCAGAATTATCGAATCCATAAAAGGGGATTTCGAAGTTATGTTTAAGAATTCATTCCTAAAAGCAAAAGCTTATAAGTACAATTCACTGCAATATTTGGTGGCTTTAGTGCTTGAAATGGATGCTAACACAACCGAATAGGTTTAATAATAAAAGCCGATCTAACTATCGTAGTTAGATCGGCTTTTGTTGATCTTAGCTATTTGATGTAATTACCTCGCAAATATATGCTTACCAATTTTTAAGTTTTGCGGACGTGACCAAATCCATGCACTAGTTGCTGTATCGGGATTGAAATAATAGATTGAATGGTTTGTGGGGTCCCAACCTCGAACAGCATCAAGAGCAGCTAAATAAGCTGTCTGATTTGGTGTAAGCCAATACTGGCCGTCAGACACGGCTGTGAAAGCTCCTTTTTGGAATACAACTTCTTTAATATTGTCAGGAAATTGACTAGATTGTATACGATTCATGACTACTGCACCCACTGCAACTTGTCCAACATAAGGCTCACCGCGAGACTCACTGTAGATAACTTTAGCCAAAATATCCATTTCATTAATATTTAGCGTGTGTTTTTTTAAAATATTCCAAGTTTTTGTCCCCGAAATTCCATCAGCGCTTATGCCATAGGCCTTTTGAAATTTAGCAACCGCTGCTTTCGTTTGTGATCCGTATACCCCATCTAAGGGCTCAGTATAGAAATCAAGGGTTTTTAATCTATATTGTAGATCCCATACATCTCCTGAAGAACTTCCTATGGTTAATAGCGGAGCTGCATTAGCAGAACCGATTATAGTAGCCATGCTCACCAGACCCAAAAGAAGCAACAAAGTGAATATTTTAGTCTTCATTATAGTAGCCTCCTTTCAGAAAACATTATAAATATAGTTTAATCATTGAGACAACACTCATTTAATGGAAAATAAATTACTGTTTTACAAACTGTAAATCCTTAGTTCCGTTTGTGATTTTCTGAAATGGGTAAAATAATACTTATAGGCAGATAAAATTTCGGAGGTCTTTTATATGAAAAAGCAATTATTTCTACTAGTCGTCGCAGCTGCTTTCAGCTTAAGTGCTTGTAGTAATGACAATAGCTATGGCAATCAGATGTCTTCTAACGATACACAAATGGAACATAACTCACATTCAAGTTCAGGTGAAGTTCCAAAAGATCTGAGGGTAGCGGAGAATCCTACTTACAAAGTAGGAAGTGAAGCTGTGATCCAAACTGACCATATGGAAGGGATGAAGGGAGCCATTGCGACAATTGTGGGAGCTTATGAGACGACAGCATATAATGTTTCCTATAGACCTACTACAGGAGGTCAACCGGTCACAAATCATAAGTGGATTATTCATGAAGAAATAAAAGAAGCAGATGATATATCCTATCAACCAGGCTCAGAGGTTATTATGGAAGCTGATCATATGAAGGATATGAAGGGTGCAACGGCTCAGATTAACTCCACAGAAAAAACCACAGTCTATATGATTAATTACAAACCTACTACGGGTGGAGATGAAGTGAAAAATCATAAGTGGGTAACAGAAGATGAGCTTTCACCTGTAAAATAATAGATCAACACAAAAACTGCAACTTACTCAGTTACGCATGAGTACGTTGCAGTTTTTGTTGTTTTATAGTCAGCTTCAAAATAATTTGCGGTTAGGCTTTATCCACTGCAAGTTTTGAAGATTTCATGTTTGACAGGTCCTGTTCAGCTTCTTCAGGAACTGGCATTTGGTTAGAAGTACGAAGTGGAAGCTCCTTCAGGAAGAAGACAAGCACGAAAGCTACAACAAGCACAATGGTCCCGGTTAAGAACACGGATGACAATGTCTGTCCTAAAGCATCACGGATACCCTCAATCATTTGTAAGAAGACAGGCTGTACATCGGCTGGCAGACTAGCTTGAGTCTGTTCAAGCAATGGTTTGTTCATTAATGCCTGTGGATTAGCGAAGGAGAGCATTTGCTCAGCAAGTTTTGGATCTATCTGTGTGAAATCCGGTGCTGATGACGATTGCAGAGCTTCCTTCAAGTTTTTAGTAAGACTATTGGACATAACGGTACCCATGACTGCGATACCGATCGTACCGCCTAAATTACGGAATAATTGTGAGGAGGCCGTTACTACACCCAGTTCGGTGTGTGAAACCGCATTTTGAGTAGCTAGTGAGAATACTGGCATCCCCAATCCCAACCCAAGACCAAACACAATCATACTTAGGACAGCCATCGGTACATTATTCATAAATACCATAATTGTCATACCGGCAATCATAATGGGTATTCCAATTAATGCGTAACGTTTATACTTCCCTTTTTTCGCCATCTTTTGACCGGTAAGGGCACTGGCTACAACCATAACGATCGACATTGGCATAGTAACATACCCTGCATATGTCGCGGAGATCCCCAGAACACCTTGTACGAAGAAGGAAAGATAGATCATAGCTCCCATCATACCGAAGTTCATAATAAAACCAATAATATTAGATATGGTAACTACACTATTCTTAAATAGATGAAGCGGGAGAATTGGATTTTTAGCTTTGGATTCGACAAAAATAAAGAGAAGTGCCGAAACGACTGTTCCCGCCAACAGGCCGAGAATTTGCGAAGAACCCCAATCATATTCTGTACCTGCCCAGGTGAAGGCAAGCAGTAGAGGAACGATGGTAGTTGTCATTAACAAGGAACCTAAATAGTCGATGCTGGTTGACTCTCCGCGTTTGCCTTTAGGAAATAAGGTAAGAATCATCACGAAGGCCACTACACCAAGCGGTAGGAAGATCCAGAACAGCCAATGCCAATCCATATTGTCGATCAAAAAGCCTCCAAGCGTTGGTCCAAGCACACTGGAGAAACCGAATACGGCCATCATCAACCCCATCCATTTACCACGTTCACGCGGAGGGAATAAGTCACCTACGGCAGTAAATGCGGTGGATTGAATAATACCTGCACCTACCCCTTGAATCCCACGATAAATGATAAATTGATAAACATCGGAAGATGTTCCTGTCAGAAAAGCCCCAACCATAAATAATAGAATACCTGCTAATAGAAAGGGTTTACGTCCGAACATATCAGATAACTTACCGACAAGAACGGTTGCTATTGTTGATGTTAATAAATAAATGTTAATAGTCCAAGTATAGTAATCCATGCCATCAAGAATTGCGATTATACGCGGCATAGCAGTACTTGTAATTGTCTGATTAATCGCTGCGAACAGCATTGCAGCCATAATAGCTATCATAATACTAAGTTTTCGTTTGCTGGATAAATGTTCCATTCGATTGTTTCCCCGCCACTTTTTAAATTTTATCTTTTGTCTAAATCAGAAATTATAACTGCGAAAATTCTTCTTAAATGCTCAATATCTTCATCGGGCAGTATCTTAAAGTAAGATTCCATAAGTTCTTGATGGCGTTCCTGCACCTCTTTAATCGTTGCTTCTCCTTTCTGCGTAATGGTGATGTGTACCACTCTTCGATCATCCTTGGCGCGTTCCTTATTTACGTAATCTTCAGCGATTAATTGGTCTGTTACGCCTGTAATTGCTGCTGAGGTAATACCAAGAGCTGCAGCAATCTGTGATACGTTTTGTGGACCGTTCTTAGATAAAGTCCTGAGGGTTTTGAACTGTGTAATATTTAGGGGGTAGTCTTGTTTGTTCCAATCTTGAGAGATTCCTTTTAAAAAGGATTTGAACATAGTAGAAATCTGAAGAAAATCTTCATTATTAGCCAAATCACGCCTCCTAAAGTTATGAAATAGGGCGGAATAAGTAATTCCGTTAAATTTTAGATAACAACTAAATGATTAACTACTTAATTATTAAAGCGTGAAACAATATATCATCCTTTTTTATATCTCGTCAAGAAAAGGTTTGTTTTTTCGAATGAAATAGAGTGGGTTGATAATATTGTTGTTGAAGTTCGTTCCTGAGCTAATGAATTATTTGTTATACTGTGTATAGTTATCGTTATTATCATTACATTAAAAAAGGAGCATTTATTTGAATCTAGCAACTCCTGTAACACCTATTCAACTTATGCAAGTACTTCTAAACGTTTCTGTGATTCGCCCTGTTTTTATCTGGGGGGCGCCTGGTATTGGGAAATCTTCGCTAGTAGAAGCTTTTGCTGATCAGGTGGGTCTTCCTTGTGTGTCTCTATTAGGTTCTCAATTAGCACCTGAAGACATCATTGGAGTCCCGCAAATCGTTAACGGTAAGAGCCAATTCTGTCCTCCAAAAATGATTGCTCGGGATGAACCTTATTGTTTGTTCCTGGACGAGCTTAATGCCTGTTCTCAAGAAGTGCAAAAAGCTTTTTATAGTCTCATCCACGAACGCCGCATAGGCGATTATCACCTACCTGAGGGCTCTATAGTAATAGGAGCTGGTAACCGTGCACAAGATAGTGCAATTGTTAAACCTATGTCCTCCGCGCTTATCAATCGGATGTTCCATATACAGTTAAATGTATCGTTTCAGAATTGGATCTCTTGGGCATATGAGCATAACATTCATCCTATGGTTATTGAATATCTGGAATTGCGTCCCGATCATTTGTGGAGTGCACCTCCAAAGACTGAAGAGACTTTCTCCACGCCACGCTCTTGGCATATGCTTAGTGATGCACTACATGAGTTTGGCGATGATATAAATGCGGATACCGTGGGGATTTTAGCGAATGGTTCACTGACACCTGCTCACGCCACACAATTCAGGGCTTTTTATAAAAATCTAACTGGAAAATATGAACTTAATCAAATTATAGATGGTAAATCCTCATTTCCAACGGCTCCAGAAGATCGGGATCTCCTGTATTTCCTGGCGCAATCCTTGCGTGCCCAGATTATCAAAGAACTCCCTCCGATTAAAGATAACGTACGAGATGGACATCGCCAATTTGCACACACTGTTAAAAAGCTGATTAAAGACTTGTCCGTCATTAGCTTCGAAATTGCACAGCTAGTAGTTGCTAAGCAGGAGCAAAGTGATAATATTCCAGATTGGTTAATGGTTGAAATTGTACGTGATTTACCACGTCTTGCAATAAAAGAGCGGGGGTAAATATGGCTAAAAAAACAACTCCAGATAATCCCGCTTTGAAAAATTTTAATGAAGCATGTTCGTTAATCGCGGATCATCCTATTTTTGCGCCGTTATCTGTTCGAGCTTCGATTATTCATAATGAAAATAGTCCCTATCCTGAAGACGGCTGGGCAATTGTCACTAATAACGGTTATATTTACACTCATCCTAAAAGGCGTGGCGAGGTTGCTGAATGGATATACGTTTTGGCACATTGTTTTCTTCATTTAGGTCTTGGACATTTAAAGATTAAAGAGAATCAAGTGGCGTGGAACGTTGCATGTGATGTGTACATAGCAAAGTTTTTAAATGACTTGAAGCTTGGAAAAGTACCCGCAGATATGGAGTCGCGAATTGATCTTACAATTAAAGATGAACAACAGCTTTACGAGCAGTTTATGATAAAAGGAATTCCGGACACCTCCAGATATTTTGGGACCGCGGGTGTTTCAAAACTGGATATGAATGTTAGAGAAACCACCAAAAGATACTGGGGAAAAGCACCGGATTGGGAAGCCTATTTTGCTTATGGGTTATCTAATGCTGTGACGAATGCAGTAAGTGTTGCTGGAGGCCATGCTAATACTATTAGTGACCCTACACTTTCATTAACCGCTCCACAACGTGCAAAACGATGGTTTATGGATAGATATCCTTTATTAGGTGCGCTTGCCGCCGGCTTTGAGATTATAGAAGATCCAGCGATATGTCGGCGATTTGATATTTCCATAGCTGCCATTGACGTTATTGAGCGCAAAATATTTATGAACCCTGCAGCCGGACTAAACGATGAGGAGTGTATTTTCGTGATGGCGCATGAGCTTCTGCACGCGGGGCTTCAGCATCACGAGCGATGTCTTGGCCGGGATCATTATCTTTGGAATGTGGCTTGTGACTACGTAATAAATCTATGGCTAGTAGAAATGAGTGTAGGGGAGTATCCGCGAATTGGACTCTTATTAGATCCTGAGCTTAAAGGTTTATCTGCTGAAACGATTTATGATCGTATGGTCGGAGATATCCGCACTTATAAGAAACTGGCAACCTTGAGAGGGAATGGACTTGGTGACATTTTAGATAACGGTTCATCAAGTTTTTGGGATGCGAGAGAAGGACAGACACTAGATGATTTCTGTAAAAATGCTATGCAACAAGGACTGATGTATCATGAAGAGCAAAGCCGCGGTCTTTTGCCATCAGGCCTAGTTGAAGAGATTAGAGCGCTAGGCCAGCCACCTATTAAATGGGATGTAGAGCTTGCTCGGTGGTTTGATCATTATTTTTCACCGCTTGAGAAGACCAGATCTTATTCACGAATTAGCAGACGTCAATCTTCTACACCTGATATCCCTCGACCACAGTGGGTTCATAGCGGTGCTGCAGATGATGGCCGTACTTTTGGAGTTATTTTAGATACCTCAGGCTCAATGGATAAAAAGCTTCTGGCCAAAGCATTAGGAGCCATTTCAAGTTATGCGCAGGCTCGTGATGTTCCTTTTGCACGGATTATCTTTTGTGATGCTTGTCCTTATGATGCAGGTTACATGCCCCCGGAGGCTATCTCGGATCGGGTACAAGTGAAGGGAAGAGGGGGAACGATCTTACAACCAGCTATTGATTTGATTCAACAAGCTGAGGATTTTCCGAAAAAAGGACCACTTCTAATTATTACAGATGGTTATTGTGACAAGCTGACCCTTAAAAGAGACCATGCTTATATTTTGCCCAAGGGAAATGACTTACCTTTCTCACCCAAAGGACCTGTATTCAGAATAAATTAAGGCTTAGAATAAATTTAGAGCGAGGTAACAATGGATATGAATCCCCCCAAACATATTCTTTCAGCAGCTACAGTTGTATTCAATGATCAAGAAGAAATCTTATTAATAAAAGGTCCACGTAGAGGCTGGGAGTTGCCAGGCGGACAGGTTGAAGAGGAGGAGTCCCTTATAGAAGCAGCAATCAGGGAAGCCAAAGAAGAATCGGGCATTGATATAGAGATAAATAAGTTCTGCGGAGTTTTTCAAAATGTTGATCGATCTATTTGTACTAACCTATTTCTAGGGAAAGCCATCGGCGGCGAACCTGCTACTAGTTCCGAGAGCTTAGAAGTTGGTTTTTTTTTCGATAGAACAAGCATTGGAAATGGTCACATGGAAAAACCTCAGACTGCGGCTGGAGTATTGTCTAAATGATGAGGTGCAGCCTTTTTACGTAGAGTTACGGGGTACAGAAGTTGAAGAAATTATATTTAAATTAGAAAACCAGCAAACTTTTTAGAGGTCCTCCTGCGTCCTAGCTAATGAGTGTCATCGGAAGGCACTTATAAATAGAGATGGAGGATGACGAGATATGAACAAAAGAACAAAAAATCTATTTAAAATGAGTGCAGTTGGATGTGTAGCCATTATGGGAGTGAGTGCAGCTTCTTTACCGGTTCATGCTATGGTTTCCACACAAGTAACAGCTAATGTTTCTGCGGCTTTACCGTCGAAGGCACCAGCCCTTGCTGGCATAAAAGTGCAAGAAAAAGTACTTAACACAACAAGTAAATACCTGATTGCAGATTTAAAAGTACCACAGCTAACAGGAATGCTGGATACTCATTATCAAGATGAACTGAACGATATTATCCTCTCTCATGCTGAAAAGGATCTGGCACAGTGGGAGGAAGACGCCGCAGAAATGGGCAAAAAAGCACAGGCTGATCAAATGGAATATCATCCTTATAATCTTTACATTACTTATGATCTGAAATCAGATGGAACAGGTTCTCCAGCAGGCGTTATCTCCTTGACTGTTACTACTGAAGGTTCTGAAGGTGGAACAAGCATGCCGCGGATCGATACTTATAATGTGAAAAATATAGCTGAGGCAGAACCTGTTGCACTAACGGATCTACTGGGCGCTAACTACAAAGAGAAGCTCGATGCAGACATTCTGGCAGCGATTAAAAAGGATTCAGATAAATATTTCTTAGAAGAGTACACAGGAACTTCAACTGAGCAGTCGTTCTATATCGATAAAGGTAACTTAGTAATCGTATTCCCTAAATACAGCATTGCGCCAGGTTATGTAGGTTCACCAGAGTTTCGGTTCAGCTTAAATCATAGTTCAACTGATACAACTAAGCTTGATTTGAAAAAAGTAGCTACTTTCACGAATAAGAAAGGCGTGCTCATGGTATCGCTTCGTGATGTGGCCAGTCAACTAAACTATGAATTGAAATGGAATCAGTCTACCAAAACCGCTGAGTTGATGAAAGGAGCACAGTGGACAAGTGTTACGCTTAACAAAGATTCATACTTCTTCGCAAAAATGACTCCTAAAGCTTTAGGTGCCGCACCTGTTCTGCAAGATAACAAAACCTATGTACCTGTTCAATTCGTATCAGAAATTCTTCAGGTTGAAGTTCAGAAATAACCATTTAGAAGTTTGTGAAAGTAGTTTGATTTATTAAAAACATCCCGCAGGGTAATTCTTGCGCGGGTGTTTTTTTACTTTTGATAACAGATTAGCCAGTTTAAAGAACTTTTTGAACTGCTCCTGCGTCCTGCCTATGAACAACAAATTAAGGGTAAGGACTGAAACAGAATGAATGACAACAAGCGTTATATGCCTGGTATTGATGGACTAAGAGCTTTTTCCGTACTCGCTGTCATAGCCTATCATTTGAATTTGAAATGGGCTGGGGGTGGACTGCTGGGAGTGGGAATCTTTTTTGTGATCTCGGGTTATCTCATCACAGACCAAATCATTAACCAATGGGAGCGTCATCGAAGATTGGACCTTCTGGACTTTTGGATACGTAGAGCACGGAGGTTGCTGCCGGCGACGATAGTCATGCTGATCGTTGTCACCATATGGCTCTTAATCATAGATCCCACGAGATTAAATGGGCTGACAGGAGATTTCATGTCATCACTATTTTACGTTAATAACTGGTGGTTAATATTTCATGATGTTTCGTACTTCGAAAGTTTTGGACCTCCTTCTCCGATCGGACATTTATGGTCACTTTCTATTGAAGAACAGTTTTATATTCTATGGCCGCTGCTGCTCGTATTAGGACTAACGATCATACCTCGTCGAGGTAAACTTATTGCCTGGATTCTGGCTTGTGCTGCTGTCTCAGCTTTAGCCATGGTTATGTTCTATGTACCGGGCACAGATCCAAGCAGGGTCTATTATGGAACAGATACTCGCATATTTGCACTTCTAATTGGAGCGGCGCTTGCTGTTGCATGGCCTAGTCAGAAACTTAAAAATACAGTCACAAAAAGATCTCGTTATATGTTTGATATCATTGGTGCTCTGGGACTGCTGGTATTAATGGTGCTAGTTTACCGGGTTAACGAGTTTGATGAATCACTATATCGGGGTGGATTTTTGATCATCTCTATCATTACTGCAGTAGTGATTGCCGTGCTTGCTCATCCTGCCAGCTCTCTTGGACGGAAAATGGGCTGTAAACCCTTGCGATGGATAGGTGTACGTTCATATAGCTTATACCTTTGGCATTATCCCGTAATAATTCTTACCAGCCCTAATGGGAATCCAGATGAGAGCGGCGTGCTTCGAATTATCCTTCAGTTAGCAGGAAGTTTTCTACTGGCAGCCTTATCATACAAATATGTGGAGGAGCCGCTCCGGCGGGGATCATTAAGAGATATTTGGAACCATAGGAGTGCAAAACAACGCCGCAGCTACCGCCCAGTCTTTCTTATGACCATGATCTTTTTGATTCTTATTCCGATTGCCTGCAATGGATATTTATCCAACGCTGAATCTGACACACTTCCAATCGAAGTTGCAGATAAGCAGAATGTACAGCAAGAGAAGCAGAATGTACAGCAAGAGAGAACAGCGCAAGATCCAATAGATCACAATTCATTGGTACCACCTGTAGAAAAAAATACGACTGATGTTGAGAAGCAAAAACCTGACACTGAAGAGCAACAAGTTGAACCAGAAGGAAACATAGCGGTAACCGGGAAAAATCAAACCGGAAAGAATATTACGGCCATTGGCGATTCTGTCATTTTGGATGCAGCACCATTTTTGGTAGAAAGTCTCCCTGGTATTGTCATCGATGGAAAGGTCGGCAGACAGATGATGCAGGCACAGGAGGTAATTGATCAGCTTAGAGCACAAGGACGGTTAGGGGAGCGGATGATCATAGAGCTGGGAACGAATGGAGCTTTTAACTCCAAGCAATTACGTAAACTACTAAACTCGTTAAGCGATGCGGAGCAGATTATTTTGGTCAATACACGTGTGCCGAGAAAGTGGGAGCAGACTGTGAATTCCACCCTTTCAAAAGTTTCCAGTGAATTCAGGAATACGACCATAGTAGACTGGTACTCAGCTAGTGAAGGAAAAGACGACTACTTCTACAAAGATGGTATTCATTTGAAACGTGAGGGTGCCAAGTATTATGCATCAATTCTAATTAAAGCTTTGGAAAAAGAAAATAAATAATTTATTTGGAATCTCCAAACTTTTTTATACTCACCAAACGTCTTACTCCTGTTACAACACCAGATCACAAACAGAGAAGGATAATCGACCATGTTGAATAGGAAAACCGAGAAAATATTGACGCGATGTATCAAAGAAAACAAAGAAAATGTATACCGGCTTGCTTACAGTTATGTGAAAAACAAAGAGGATGCCCTCGACATTGTGCAGGATTCTATTTATAAAGCGATGACACGAATGGATTTGCTAAAGGATCACGATGCCGTGAAAAGCTGGTTTTACAGGATTGTCGTGAATACTTCCTTAGACTTTTTGCGCAGAAACAAGAAGGTTCAGACGATGGAGCCAGAGATAATAGAAACCTATAGTCCGGCTGTTGAGGATAGCTATACAGATATGGATTTGAAAAGAACACTGGAAGAGTTGCCGGCGAAATACCGAAGTGTGATCGTGCTTAGATATTTTGAGGATATGAAGATTAATGAAGTGGCTGAAGTTCTTAACGAGAACACCAATACAATAAAGACAAGGCTGTATCAGGCCCTTCAGTTATTGCGGGTGAAGCTGAATGATGAAGCCTTAAAGGAGATAAAGTAAGATGGACGAAAGAATACAAGAATTACATAAAGAGTATACCGATATTCCCATTCCGGATGAACTTGATTTGATTGTAAACCGTTCTATAAAGCAGTCACTTAAAGCCAATAGAAAAAAACACACGACAACTAAGTGGGTGGCTAGTGTTGGTGCGGCCGCAGTTATTTTTCTAGTAGCCATAAACACCAGTACAACCGTAGCTAGTGCATTATCTTCCATTCCAGGCGTAGATCGGATAATAAAAGTGCTGACTATTAAAGAATACGTTGTAGAAGAAGAGAACTACGATGCAAATATCAAGGTTCCAGCCGTTACGGATATGGAAAATAAAGAACTGGAGCTTGGATTGAACAGCAAATATTTAAGTGAGAATAAAGCACTATACGAAAAGTTCCAAGCGGAGATCGAAGCGTTGAAGGAACAAGGTGGGGGCCATTTGGGGCTGGACGTAGGTTATGAAGTGAAAACGGATAATGAGCGCATTTTCTCCATTGGCAGATATGTTGAGGAAACCGCTGGTTCATCTTCAATGGAAGTTACTTTTGATACGATAGACAAAGTGAACCAGATCCTTATTACATTGCCAATGCTATTTAAAGATGATCAATACATTGAACGCATCAGCGAAAATATTAAAGAACAGATGATTGCTCAAATGAAAGCAGACTCTGAGAAAGTTTACTGGATCCCTGAGTATGGCGATGATGTACCAACGGATCAGTTTACCTCCATTACGAAGAATCAGAGCTTTTATATCAACACCGAAGGTAAGCTTGTGATTGTGTTTAACAAATACGATGTCGCACCGGGTTATATGGGCTCCGTTGAATTTGTGATACCAACCGCGGTGCTTGCTGATGATTTGGTCAGTCAGAAGTATATTCAATAAAAGAATTGTGGGAATAACGTCATCTGCGGTCCGAAACTCTGCACAAAAGGTGATATAAGCGGAAATAAGGTCATCTGGGTCCGATAGTCTAACCAAGGCTCTTTGTCCAAACCTCAAACATCGTTTGCTCTCATTATTTGACGCGAACGCTGCTGCTATCGGACTCAGCTGACCCTAAACGCAGCATTATCGCACTTTTGCAATTCTATCGGACCGCATCGTCTCTATTGGCACGGAAAACACGCCCCAAGCGCACTTTTCTAACGAATAGCTGCACTGGAGTCCGAAACTCTGCACAAAAGGTGATAAATGTGGAAATAAGGTCATCTGGGTCCGAAAGTTTAGCCGTATATAAATTGTTCTACCGCCGCAACAGTAGCATTGATATCCGGGTTAGAATTGTCGATCAACGCAATATTTTCAGCCGGGAGCGGCCATTCTACCGTACGGTTGCCAAGAGAAGTGCGGAATTCATTCCAATGCTGGAACTTCCATTCATCTAGTGGTGATTGTCTGTCTTGAATTCGTTCAAGGTACAATTCCTCGTTGGCTAACCCTACCAAGACAACCTTGACCTCAACATCATGAAGGGAACGCCCGATCCGAGCTAACTCATGGCTGATCCAGTCAGGATTGGCCGCCTCTTTGGTAAAGGGACCAACTACAAAAGCATCGACGTCCAAGCCTATATTATCCAGCGCAGCATCCATAGTGATTCGATAACCTAAATCGCGGCATAACCTTTTGTACTCAGCTGAGTCTCTATCTGCCGGATCCAGTCCGTGTAAAGTCATTATCGCGTCAGCAGCAGGCCGTAGTAGAATATCCATATCGAAAAAAGGTATTTTGCGCCGCGAAGCAATCGCTTTAGCTAACGTTGTTTTGCCTGCTCCAGCTGGACCAAGAAAAAATACAAGTTTATTCATTTCTAATTCTCCTTAGTTCTCAAGTCAACTCCAATATGTATCTATGCATACTATCATATAAAAGATGACGAGCAATCGCCAGCGTAATCCCATTCTCGGCAAATGACGGTCCACAAAACTAGAATTGCTCGCGGATTAGCCCATAAAATGATAATTTTTTGCTTCTCCATTGAGTTTTTAGCTAATCCTGCTTATAATATAGCGAGAAAAATAAGAAAAAGGTGTCCATAAATGAGCATATTAAATGTTGAAGGATTAAGTCATGGCTTTGGAGATCGTGCGATCTTTAAGGATGTTTCATTCCGTCTCCTAAAAGGCGAGCATATCGGATTATTCGGCGCTAACGGCGAAGGAAAATCCACTTTTATGAATATTGTTACAGGCAAACTGCAACCTGATGAAGGTAAAGTCGAATGGTCCAAGCGGGTGCGTGTTGGCTACCTCGATCAGCATGCAGTGTTAACCAAAGGAATGACGATTCAAGATGTACTCAGAAGTGCTTTCCAGTACCTGTTCGATCTTGAGCAAGAGATGAACGATATGTATGGCAGAATGGGTGACGTTTCACCTGAAGAGCTGGAAAAGCTGCTTGAAGAAGTAGGTACCATCCAAGATACACTTACAAATCAAGACTTTTACATGATCGATGCGAAAGTACAAGAAACCGCGCGTGGACTAGGGATTACTGACATTGGATTGGATCGCGATGTAGCCGATCTTAGTGGTGGTCAACGTACCAAAATCTTGCTTGCTAAGCTATTGCTTGAAAAACCAGATATTTTGCTCCTCGATGAGCCTACGAACTATCTGGATGAGCAGCATATTGAATGGCTGAGACGTTACCTTCAAGAGTATGATAATGCTTTTATTCTGATCTCACATGATATGCCATTCTTGAATAGTGTT
Organism: Paenibacillus sp. FSL R10-2778; assembly: GCF_038593035.1. Lineage (NCBI taxonomy): Bacteria > Bacillati > Bacillota > Bacilli > Caryophanales > Paenibacillaceae > Paenibacillus > Paenibacillus sp. FSL R10-2778. The sequence goes on from NZ_CP151956.1 coordinate 3,245,430, forward strand.
ATCAACCTGATCTACCATATGGAAAATCAAAAGCTGACCCGATATGTGGGTGATTATGAGCAGTTCCAACAAGTCTACGAAATGAGAAAACAGCAGCTTGAATCTGCCTATAATCGCCAAAAGCAAGAAATAGCAGAGCTGAAGGATTTCGTAGCTCGTAACAAAGCCAGCGTGGCTACCCGTAACATGGCGATGTCCAGACAGAAGAAGCTCGACAAGATGGAGATCATCGAGATTGCCAAGGAGAAACCGAAACCACAGTTTAACTTTAAAGAAGGTAAAACTGCTGGCAAGATGATTTTCGAAGCAAAAGAATTGGTTATCGGCTACGACTCTCCATTGTCCAGACCGCTTAATTTGTTGATGGAACGTGGACAGAAGATCGCGTTGGTTGGGGCAAACGGAATTGGTAAAACAACTTTGCTGCGCAGCATTTTAGGTGAAATCTCTGCTTTGTCCGGTTCGGTAGAACGTGGATACCATCAGGAGATTGGCTATTTTGAGCAAGAGATGAAGGAAGGCAATTACAAGACTTGTATTGAGGAAATCTGGGATACATTCCCGTCTCTGTCACAATTCGAAGTACGTGCTGCTCTAGCTAAATGCGGATTAACCACGAAGCATATTGAGAGTAAGATTGCTGTACTAAGTGGTGGGGAAAAAGCTAAAGTTCGTCTATGTAAGCTGATTAATAGCGAAACTAATATTCTTGTATTAGATGAGCCGACGAACCACTTGGATATCGATGCCAAAGATGAACTGAAACGCGCTCTAAAAGCATACAAAGGAAGCATTATTATGATTTCTCACGAACCCGATTTTTATCAAGACATCGTAACCGATATCTGGAATTGCGAAGATTGGACAACGAAAGTATTCTAAGTATACGAGTTCAATTAACGAATCTTAAACAGGATACCTTACTTCGATACTCCGAAGGGTATCCTGTTTTTTATTCCGAGGCACTATCTGCATTAATTGTGGCGATTAAAATTGGCGTCTGAGTAGAAATCAAGATCATCATGTGGAGTGATTCCACTTTCAATGCAGATTTCCAGATAACAAATCCGTCAAAAATTGATGGCCGCCTTAATGATTTTCATAATTAACACAAAGAATAGATCACTCCTCAAAACTTTCCGTCCGATAAGAAGACTTTAGGCTTCAAACTTCAGATTCTGTGGTTCCGTCGGAAATTCTTCTGTCCGTGCACGGGAATCAGTGACGGGAACGTCCAGGCCTACTTCTTCAAATGTGCAGTCATCTAGCCAAATCTTTCCTGATCCCGATAGGAGAATACCAATGTTGATACAATCCGCCTCTGCCGGGATATCCAGCACACAAGCGTAAAAATTCCAGGAAGCAGTTCCTTTAATGCTTCTGTACTGCATGTTGTCAAAACCCAGCATATTCTGGAGCTTGTCATCAATACGCATCCATAAGCCGCACCAGTCGCTGACTTCTTCGGTCCGGATAAAGCCGGCAAACCGCATCCGCTTCCCGAGATAATTTTTTGCATCAAACTGCTGCATTAGAGTACCAAATTCGTTCTCTTCAGGTGGTTCAGTTTCTGCGCATTCCAGTGATACAGAGTTCCTTCCCTTATGGTAAATCTGCATATCTAATGATGCCTTATATTTGCTGGGGGATGTTCCGGTGATGAACCAACCTTTAATTTCGGACATGGTTAATTCCTCTCTTTCCTGAATCAATAGTTTTATCTGCGACCTGTATTGGGCTGGGGGGAGAGCATAAAGTCCTTTAAAAGCTCTTGTAAAAGCCTCTTGACTATCAAAACCATAAAGCAGTGCGATATCTAGAATGCGTTCTTCGGAATAGAGCAGCAGTTGGGCAGCAGAACTCAACCTACGGGAACGAATGTATTCAGCTAAGCTTTTGCCGACATATTTCTGAAAGAGCCGGTGGAAATGATATTTGGAGAATCCAGCCTCTTTCGCAATTCTGTCCAGATTCAATTCTTCTTCCAAATGGTTCTCAATAAATTCAATACTATTGTGAATCATCTTGTAATACAGCCTGATCACCTCCCTGGTATTAATATACCTCACCTATTTAAAGGGATTTTGATAATTCTTGCTTAGTTGTACTTCAATATGTAGAGATTTGCATCTGAACCTAATACTATCAGCAGAAGATATAAAAGGAGAGTATAAAACTATAAAACACAAAAAAGGCGAATTCTTACTCATAATGGAGTAAGAATTCGCCAATATCTATTCGATTGCATTCCTACATTAAACCTCAATGATGATTGGAAGAATCATTGGCCGCCGTTTCGTTTTTTCGTATAGGAACTTACTTAATGATTCTTTGATGGTCTGCTTGATGATATTCCATTGGCCGAGATCCGTTTCGTTCATTTTTTTAAGGGTTGATGTTACATGCTGGTTGATCTCGTCCATTAAATTATCGGAGTTACGGACATAAACGAATCCCCTGGAGATAGTGTCTGGCTCGTTTAATAGACGTCCATCGGTTTGGCTCAGTGTAATCACTGTAATCAGAATACCGTCTGCTGACAGCTGGCGACGATCGCGAAGCACAACATTTCCAATATCTCCGATCCCAAGGCCATCTACTAGAATTTGCCCAGCAGTCACTCGACCGGATTGGCGGACAACACCAGACGATGACTCAACGATGTCTCCATTTTTTAGAATAAAGATATTTTCCGGTTTGACGCCTACCGCCTCCGCTAACAAGCTATGATGATGCAGCATACGGTATTCACCATGAATCGGAATAAAGTATTCAGGTTTCATTAGAGTCAGCATTAGCTTAAGCTCCTCTTGGCTGCCATGCCCGGAGACGTGAAGCTCACTGCGTGAACCATAGATGACTTTAGCACCCAGCATATATAAATTATCGACAATCCTTGAAACATTCCGTTCATTTCCCGGGATGGGATTGGCTGCGAGCAGCACCGTGTCCCCAGCCTGGATCTCCATCAATCGATGGCTTGAGTTCGCTAAGCGGGATAGTGCGGCCATGGGCTCTCCTTGACTGCCTGTACATAAAACAGTTACCTGTGCCGGAGGGAGCTTAGCAGCTTCTGCAGGTTCGATCAGCATATCGTCCGGCATGTTCAAATAACCGAGTTCTTGGGCCACTCTGACTACATTTACCATACTTCTGCCGAGTAAGGTCAATTTACGTTCAGTTAAATGAGAAGCATCAATGATCTGCTGTAGACGATGTACATTTGAGGCGAAGGTAGAAATAAAAATTCTACGGTCTGCTTTTAAAAAGGCTTCTTCTATGTGAGCGCCAACAAGCTTTTCAGAAGGGGTGAAGCCAGGACGCTCAGCATTAGTGCTTTCTGACAGCAAGATCTTTACACCGTTTTTCCCAATATCGGCCATTTTATGTATATCTGGATACTGCTTGTTGACAGGCGTCATGTCAAATTTGAAGTCTCCCGTATGAACTACGATACCTTCAGGTGTATCGAATACTACGCCAAGGCAATCTGGAATACTATGATTTGTATTAAAAAATGTTGTAGTAATGGCTCCCAGGGTCAACGTGGATTCTGAATTAATACAATGGAGTTTCGTTTGTCGTAAAATTCCATGTTCCCTAAGTTTATTTTCGATTAATCCTAAGGTTAAACGGGAAGCATATATTGGGATATTCAACTGTTTAAGCAGGTAAGGAATCCCGCCGATATGATCCTCATGTCCGTGAGTCACCACCAACGCTTGTACCTTATCAATATTATTTAATAAATACGAAACATCAGGAATAATTAGGTCAATCCCTAAGAGACTTTCATCTGGGAATTTAGAGCCGCAATCAATGACAACAATATCATCTGCGTATTGCAGGATATACATATTTTTACCAATTTCATGAACCCCACCTAATGCTGCAATCGAGAGTTGCTTAGCTGCCATTTTCATTGAAGCCCCTCCTAAATAAATTTCTCTATATTATGTTTGAATCCCATTATAATTATCCATTCTGAAGCTTGATACAATATAATAACTGAAGAAAGCTAATCGAAAGATAGGAGAACGTTACTCATGAATATCCGACTATTACAAATGAAAGATAATAGCTCCATTGAAAAGGTCATTAGGGACTGCCTAATTGAGTTTGGCGGGAATCGCTCGGGTCTAGCCTGGGAGGATGACAGCCTGCATCATTTATCAGATGATTATAATCATAGTGAGAATCGGGCTTATTGGGTTGTCGAAGAGGGAGGGGAAGTATTAGGGGGGTGTGGCATTGCTCCTTTCGGGAATGATGACAAGATATGTGAGTTACAAAAAATGTATTTATCTCAGTCGATTAGAGGTAACGGGATAGCCAAAGAACTTTTAAATACAGCGTTGGACTTTGCTAAGCTTCATTACAACCAATGTTATTTGGAGACACTTCAAAACATGCACGCAGCTAACCGTTTCTATATGAAAAATGGATTTGAGCTTTTGGATGAACCGCTTGCGGGGTCGGAGCATTTCGCTTGTGATGCTTGGTATATTAAAAATTTAATGTGAATTGCTTTAAAAATGTTGGAGGCCTGGATTACCAGGCTTTTTTTGATCTAAGGTAATGATTTTTTATTTGACAATAAAACCGTCCAGACGGTACTGTAAATAACAGAGGTGATTTTCGTGAACAGTAATTCAAAACGAAGTAGTATTTTATTAGCAGCTTCTATAGTAGTTAAAAATAATGGGGTGGAGAAGCTTACGCTTGAAGCCGTTGCCAAAGAAGCCGGGGTCAGTAAAGGTGGACTGCTGCACCATTTTCCGAATAAGGAAGCTTTAATAAAAAGTATGGTGGAAGAATTAACAAGTGATTTTTTCAGTAATGTTCAAGAAAGAGTATCGAACGCATCTAGAGAAACGGGGAAGTGGGGACGAGCGTTTGTTCAGGCGATAGACGACGATCTTAAGGAAGAGCAAGAGATTAGCACCGCGCTTTCGGCTGCTCTTTTTACGAATCCGGATATCCTTAAGAAATTTCAAGATCAATACTCAGTATGGCAAAACAATATAGAGAACGATGGAATAGATCCTGTACGTTCCACAATTGTCAGGCTGGCAGCGGACGGTTTATGGTATTCAGAAATGTTCGGGTTAGGAGCTTTAGATAAGGATTTACGAGATAAAGTAATTCAAGAATTAATAAACATGACGGAGTAAGGAGGGGCTATTGTTGAATTCATATCTGTTACTGGCAACAGCGATTATCTGCGAGGTATTTGGTAGCTCCATGCTTAAGGTTTCTAACGGGTTTAAAAAGATTTTACCTTCAATAGGAGTCGTACTCGGCATGGGTTCAGCCTTTTATTGTCTTTCTTTAGCGCTTTCAACGATTCCACTAGGGACGGCTTATGGTATTTGGTCGGGGGTAGGTACGGCTTTAACTGCGTTAATTGGAGTCATCATTTATAAAGAAAACTTCAATCTGAAAAAACTACTCGGCCTGATTCTTATCATTGGTGGAGTAGTCATTATGAAACTTTCTGGTGGATCTCATTAGAGCTTGGAGGAAATGTTATGAACAAGAATAAGGGTTTTTGGGTACTGGGAGTAGCTATTATAAGCGAAGTAATAGGTACAACTATGCTGAAAATGTCAGAAGGGTTCACACAAATATTGCCTACTATAGGTATTATTATTGGTTTTATTATCGCATTTTATAGTTTGTCCATAAGTCTCAGAGTTTTACCTTTAAGCCTAGCTTATGCGATTTGGGCAGGTGTAGGTACAGTTCTAACCGCAATCGTTGGTATCGTAATATGGGGGGATCCATTTAGTATGCTTACACTTGCAGGCATAGTATTAATAGTTGGAGGTGTGGTTTTATTAAACTCTCCAGATTCAGCTAATGAAAAAGAACTTAAAACGACAAGTTAATCTTCATAAAAAACTAGGGCCTGAGAAATCAGGCCTTTATTTGATGGACGTGATGTTAATAGATTCCATATTTAGGGTAGTTGCGCGATATTGGTATCACATATCTTTTCCGTAGAATTACATCTTATAGCTTGATCCGCTCTTTCTCTATAATGAGAGTGTCTCACATTGAAAGGAGGATCGGTTGTTATTTAATGTGTTCTGAGATGAATTTGATTGTAAACGCTATCATTTGAGCACTCCGATAAGGCGACACGTTAGTGAGTATCTACATTAAGAGGAGGATTATAATGCGCAACAAGTATGTCGTTTGGTCGCTTGTAGTAACCCTGTTGATTTCAAGTTTATACCTGGCAGCGGGTCCGTTCACATTTGTTAGTGCCTCTGGTGGTGCGAATTTGACGCTGGGCAAAACTGTGACGGCTAGTGGTCAATCACAAACGTATAGTCCAAACAATGTGAAAGACAGCAATCAAGAGACGTATTGGGAAAGCAGCAATAATGCATTTCCGCAATGGATCCAAGTAGATCTCGGTACAGAGACAAGTATTGACCAAATCGTATTGAAGCTGCCAACGGGCTGGGAGACGCGTACGCAAACACTCGCCGTTCAAGGCAGCACAAATGGATCTACATTCACTGACATTGTTGGTTCAGCTGATTATGTGTTCAATCCTTCAGCAGGAGGGAACACCGTTAAGATTGATTTTTCAGCAACCAGCACTCGTTATGTACGCCTGAATGTAACAGGCAATACGGGTTGGCCGGCAGCGCAAGTTTCTGAATTCGAAATTTATGGAGCTAGTACACCAACACCGACGCCAACAGCCACACCAACGCCAACAGTTACACCAACGCCAACAGCCACACCGACGCCTACAGTCACACCGACGCCAACAGCCACACCAACGCCAACAGTCACACCAACGCCAACGGCCACACCTGTTGCGGGCAGTAATATCGCGGTTGGCAAATCGATTACCGCATCCTCTAATACGCAATCATTTGTGGCAGCAAATGCTAATGACAACAACACCAACACATACTGGGAAGGTGGCAGTAATCCTAGTTCATTGATACTTGACCTGGGGTCAAACTACAACGTTTCCTCCATCGTTCTAAAGTTAAATCCAGCCGCTGCATGGGGAGCACGTACCCAAACGATTCAAGTGCTCGGTCACAATCAGAACACAACGACATTTGGGAATCTGGTGTCAGCACAATCGTATTCGTTTAATCCAGCTTCAGGAAATACAGTAACCATTCCTGTTACCGCAACTGTCAAACGTCTACAGCTTAATATTACTGCCAACTCGGGTGCTCCAGCTGGACAGATCGCCGAATTTGAAGTATACGGTACTCCAGCTCCGAATCCGGATTTGGTGATTACTGGCATGTCCTGGTCACCAACGAATCCGGTTGAGTCTAATGCGATTACGCTGAACGCAATCGTAAAGAATATCGGCAATGCCAGCTCTCCAGCTACTACTGTTAATTTCTATTTAAATAATGAGCTTGTAGGCTCAGCTCCGGTAGGTGTACTAGCAACTGGAGCATCGACAACAGCATCGATGACACTTACCGCAGGAGTTAAGCCTGCCGCAACGTATTCAGTTAGTGCCAAAGTTGATGAAGACAACCTAGTTATCGAACAAAATGAAGCGAATAACAGCTACACGAACCCAGCGTCACTTATTATCGCTCCAGTGTCCAGCTCTGACTTAGTGGGAACTGTTACATGGACACCAAGTAATCCTGTTGCTAATAACAATGTAGCGTTTAATGTAAATCTTAAGAATCAAGGAACCATTGCCTCTGCAAGTGGTTCACATGGTATAAGCGTTGTTCTTAAAAACTCTGCGGGGTCCACTATTCAAACCTATAATGGATCTTATAACGGTGCCTTAGCAGCGGGGGCAATAGTTAATGTTGCGATTCCAGGGACTTGGACAGCGATTAATGGTAACTACACAGTTACCACTACTGTTGAAGTGGATGCTAATGAGATAGCTGCCAAGCAAGCGAATAATGTAAGTGTTTCTAATCTCGTTGTCTATGCTGCGCGTGGTGCAAGCATGCCGTATAGCCGATATGATACCGAGGATGCTACACTCGGGGGTGGCGCGACATTGAAATCGGCGCCAACCTTTGATCAAGCATTAATCGCCTCTGAGGCTTCTGGTCAGCGTTATATAGCTCTTCCTTCGAATGGTTCGAACTTAGAGTGGACGGTCAGACAGGGTCAAGGCGGCGCAGGTGTAACTATGAGATTTACAATGCCTGACTCTGCAGATGGGATGGGATTGAATGGTTCACTGGATGTGTATGTGAATGGAGCGAAAGTAAAAACAGTTTCCTTAACCTCATACTACAGCTGGCAGTATTTCTCAGGTGATATGCCTGGCGATACACCTAGTGCTGGACGTCCACTATTCCGTTTTGATGAAGTTCACTGGAAGATGGATACACCCCTCCAACCTGGGGACAAGATTCGAATCCAGAAGAACAATGGAGATAGCTTGGAATATGGTGTGGATTTCCTTGAAATTGAATCTGTTCCAACAGCAATTGCCCGCCCAGCTAACTCCGTATCTGTAACAGATTACGGTGCTGTGGCAAACGATGGACAAGATGATCTGGCAGCTTTTAAAGCTACTGTAAATGCAGCCGTGGCAAGCGGTAAGTCTATTTATATTCCAGCAGGAACCTTTAATCTTAGCAGTATGTGGGAGATTGGTTCTGCTAGTAATATGATCAATAACCTCACTATTACTGGTGCTGGTCTCTGGCACACCAATATTCAGTTCACCAATCCTAATGCTGCGGGCGGTGGTATTTCACTCCGTATTTCAGGTAAGCTAGATTTCAGTAATGTATATATGAATTCTAATTTGCGCTCACGTTATGGACAAAATGCAATTTACAAAGGTTTTATGGATAACTTTGGAACCAACTCTATTATCCATGATGTCTGGGTAGAGCATTTTGAATGCGGAATGTGGGTAGGCGACTACGCTCATACACCTGCGATTTATGCTACCGGGCTGGTAGTTGAAAACAGTCGGATTCGGAACAATCTTGCAGACGGCATCAACTTCTCGCAAGGAACTAGCAATTCAATTGTACGCAATAGCAGTGTGCGAAATAATGGTGACGATGGTCTTGCAGTATGGACCAGTAACACAAATGGTGCACCTGCTGGTGTGAATAATACCTTCTCGTATAACACCATTGAGAATAACTGGCGTGCGGCAGCGATTGCTTTCTTTGGAGGAAGTGGTCATAAGGCTGATCATAACTATATCATTGATACAGTTGGTGGTTCCGGCATACGTATGAATACCGTTTTTCCAGGTTATCATTTCCAGAATAATACGGGTGTAGTTTTCTCAGACACAACCATTATTAACAGTGGTACGAGTAAAGATCTTTATGGGGGTGAACGTGGCGCAATTGATCTTGAAGCATCAAATGATGCTATCAAGAACGTTACATTTAATAACATAGACATCATTAATACCCAGCGTGATGCGATTCAATTTGGATATGGTGGTGGATTCGAGAACATCGTGTTCAACAACATCAATATTAACGGTACAGGACTTGATGGAATAACAACTTCACGGTTCTCAGGTCCACATAAAGGTGCAGCTATTTACACCTATACAGGCAATGGTGCTGCAACCTTTAATAACCTGACAACCTCCAACATTGCTTATCCGAATCTGAATTATATTCAGAGCGGTTTTAATCTAACGATTCATTAATTTTATGTACGAGGTTAAGGGAGAAGCTCTTAGGAGCTTTTCCCTTTTTAGCTTGTAACGAGCTGGATATCTCTAAATTGCCAGAAGGATAATGACTACATGAACAAGAAATTAATATAAGGGGAATTTAAACTATTAAATTTTTGAAATTCTTTTGCGGATGTGTTGATTTCATCATCTTATGTTCGTCATAGCAGATGCGTCGGATCTCAAAGGACCTCCTGATTTTGTTAAACAACTTACTGCGCTTATTCAGGCAAACCAATTAATTACTTAAAGGGAGAGATGAAAAATGAATCAGGAAGTAATCGATTTTATTGAAGCGCTAAAAGAATCATGGCAGGTGGAGTTGTCCACCTCACTACGTGAGGTTGTTCATCAGGCTATACCGGATGTGCAGGAACGTATTCAGTATAAGAAACCTCATTTTTTGAAAAATGGAAAATACGCTGCGGCCATCTCGACATCAAAAGACGCAGTCAGCTTTGTAATCTTTAATACAACCGAGCTAACGCTTCCAGAGGGAGTATTTGAGGGACCACCTGAAAGGAAAACCCTGAAGCTTCGAAAAGGAGACACATTTGATTCTGCACAATTGGTCTCTTTAGTTGCTCAAGCTTCAGCTTCTCTTTGATCCATACTTATATTAAAAGGACGATATCTCAAAGTCATTTGACTTCATGGGATATCGTCCTTTTTGACGATTATACAGTCTTAGTTACTCGTTGTAGTGCTGAGATAGTGAATCTGCTCTTCCAGGATGGTACTTGCTTTGCCTAAAAATGTTGTTATAAGCTCAAGCTCCTGCTCAGTAAAGGAAGACGCCAGTTTAACCATCTTAGTGTGCAAAGGAAGGTAGGCATTTCCAACCTCGTTATTCTCATATAAAGGAACAATGATCACCTTACGACGGTCATTGGGATCATGTTCTCTGCGAACAAAGCCGTTTTTTTCAAGTCGATCAATTAATGTGGTAATGCTGCCTGTAGTAAGTCCAGTTAATTTGGATAGCTCGCCGGCGGTGATAGGACCTTTTTCATGAAGGATATCTATAGATAGAAAATCGTTATTGTATAACCCTAGAGAAGTTGCTACTTTTTGCTGATACAAAACCGTTCGGCTGCCTAGGCCCCGCATGCGTAAAGTTAAGTCTTCCTGCTGAATTGTAACTTGATTGTGTCGATCTCTTGACAAAAGAGGACCCTCCTTTTAAAATGTTTATATCTTGATAGTCAAGATAATTAATAAACAAGATACTTGATGAACACCTAATTAATTGTCTTGATTTTATCGAATTATTCACTAATTTGCAAAGGTATAAAATCACGTGGTTTGGAATGAAGCCTGTGCACAATCCTTTAACAATTAGAGTAGAACTAAACATTTGGGAAAAGTGGAGGAGAAAAAGGAGCATGGAAAAGAAAAATAAAGTTGGGGTTATTATAGTAGCTCTATTGTTGGCTACACTTATGGCATCAATGGATAATACTATACTTGCAACCGCAATGGGAACCATTGTAGGTGACCTTGGCGGCTTTGACAAATTGATGTGGGTTACGTCCGCTTATATGATAGCTGAGATGGCGGGTATGCCGATTTTCGGTAAATTATCGGATATGTATGGACGTAAGCGATTTTTTATTTTCGGTATTATTGTTTTTATGATTGGTTCAGCTTTATGTGGTACGGCAAATTCTATTGTTCAGCTTAGTATTTATCGGGCAATTCAGGGTATTGGTGGAGGGGCACTCGTTCCTATTGCATTCACGATTATGTTCGATGTAGTGGCCCCAGAAAAACGGGGGAAAATCGGTGGGTTATTCGGTGCTGCCTATGGTATTTCCAGTATTTTTGGTCCTCTTATTGGCGCTTATATAGCGGATTATATTCATTGGTCTTGGGTCTTTTATATCAATTTACCCATTGGTGTTATTGCATTCTTTATGATCGCTTTCTTCTACAAAGAATCTGTTGAGCATTCCAAAGAGAAAATTGATTATCTTGGGGCTTTTACACTTGTAGCTTCAATCCTTTGTCTCATGTTTGCGATTGAGCTCGGGGGTAAGAAATATGCTTGGGACTCGACAATGATTCTGGGATTGTTTATGGCTTTTGTTGTGTTTTTAATTGGTTTTATTGTTATCGAACGTCGTGCAGAAGAGCCAATCATTACCTTTGGCATGTTCAAGGATCGTCTCTATTCTACGAGTAATGTTATGGCGATATTTAGCGGAGCGGCATTTATTACAGCCTCGGTGTACATTCCAATTTATATTCAAGGGGTTCTTGGCGGGTCTGCCACAAATTCGGGGCTTGTTCTACTTCCGATGATGATTGGTTCTGTTATCACTGCTGCTGGCGGAGGATTCTTGCTCTCTAAATTTAATTATCGCACGATCATGATTTCTACGTTAGTACTCCTTGTAGCAGGTATGGCTCTACTTACCACATTAACACCAGACTCCTCCCGGTTTATGGTCACTATTTTTATGTTTCTGGTGGGTCTTGGCATAGGTTCATCATTTTCTGTTCTAAGCAATGCAGCGATTCATGGATTTACAGCAAGACAACGGGGTTCTGCAAGTTCGACACTTAGCTTCACACGGGAGCTGGGAATGACACTTGGCATTACGGTATTTGGTATTATTCAAAGTCACATTTTTTCGAATAAACTAGCTTCCATGTTCAGTAAGGGAGGCGCGGCGCCAGAAGGTGTTAATCTAAGTGATCCAAGTACAATTTTGACTCCCGACACACGGGCCAAAATTCCCTCTGAGGTTCTTGATAAAATCACCGAAGGATTATCTTCTTCTCTTGTTCATACCTTTGCTTGGGCGATTATTCCATCTGTTATAGCTCTAATGGCAGCATTTGTGATGAGCAGGGAGAAGTTTGACCCTGCTTCTGAGCTGGAAGAATTTACGGCATCGCATTAAGGAAATAAAAGATTAAAATTAAAGCCCAAGTCCTTTGTTAAAAAAGGCTTGGGCTTTTTTGATAAGAAGCTCGGCGATCCTATTTCTCTGAAATGCTATAACGAGAATGTAAATGCCAGATAAGCTCTCTACGGCTGCTGACACCTGCTTTAGCGAAAATGGATTTTAAATGATCCTGAACCGTGTAAGCAGAAATATGTAACTCAGCAGCCAATTCTTTAGTAGATAATCCGCGAATTACTCCTTCAAGTAAATGCTGTTCCCGTTTCGTCAGATCATACGCTTCTGCAATGATAGGAAGCATATCTGCTGGACGTGCAGGCTCGAATGAAATGGCAATTTGCGTCTGACCGTCGTATGCATGAAGCCGGCTAGCCCGGATCACCAGATAAGGTCCGTCTGACATCCGGATACAGGACTTAGCCATCCCCGAAGATTCAGAGGGACTATTGATTGCTTGTGTGCTCACCGCCCGAATTGGTCGTGGCAGGATATGGTGATCAATTTTTTCTAATGAACGAAGTTTCTCTAACCAGCGGTCTGCTGTAGGATTGGAGGAGAGGAGAACTAGTTGATCAGAAAGGACGGCAATTCCGGAACCGTAATCTTCTTCCAGCCAAGTCTGATTTCTCTCAGGCAACTCAAGACTGAAAGCCCGCATTCTTGCGGCAATCTCAGGAAGCATTAAGGCTATCCGTACACAATCTTCCTGTGAAAATACAGGCTGACCCGACTTTCTGTAAAGTGTCAGATATCCCCAACACGCATCTCCATGAACAAGTACAGCGCGTAATTCATCCTCAAATCCTGCCGGAGACAGTACTTTTTGATAGCGGGCACTCAAATCTGGCTGCCCTTCGGTTGCTTCATATATAGTAGCTACGTGCACTTTACTATGAACCATTTGCTCATAGGGATTAATATCGTCTTCACCGTATTCGATCTGGAACAAGTGATGATGAATGGATTCCACGTTATCTTCTGTCACCGCACCTGTCGAGAGTAGTGTCTGTGGATCAACATGGGTACAGCAGGCAGCATCAAAGGGTACAGCCTCGCGTAAAATCGACAGTAATGAAGTACGGTAGCTATGTGAAGATTCAGAAACAGTACCTAACCTTATGATTTGTTGTTTAATATGATTAAGTTGTCTTATGGTTTTCATAGGTCAGCCCTCTAGTCATGGAGTATAAAAACAGGTATCCCACATTTATGGGATAGTGAATGTAAACCATATCCGTATAATTGAGAATGGTTCTTAATTATTTCTATTATATAGGATGCGGTGATAAAATGCAGAGAAAAGAAGATATTGTAGTCGTCGGTGGATATGGCCATGTAGGGCGTACCATTTGTGAAATCTTAGAGAAAAAATATCCTGGAAAAGTATATGCTGCAGGGCGAAGCCTTGTAAAAGCAAAGCAATTCAGTCAAGCAACTGATGGGAAAATTAAGCCGATGCAGTTGGATATTAATAAACCTTTACCTACTGATAAGTTAGAACGAGTGAAATTAATCATTATGTGCTTAGATCAAACGGATACGGATTTTATAAGAGCTGTGTTTCGAAGCGGTATTCATTATGTGGATGTATCTGCGAACGGTTTGTTTTTGAATGAAATTGAGAAATACAAGAGGGAGGCTGAAGACAATGGGTCAAGTGCTGTCTTAAGTGTAGGACTTGCTCCCGGCATCACTAATCTCCTGGCCCTTGAAGCAGAGCGGCAGATGGATCAGATTGAGGAGATAGAAATTGCGATTATGCTCGGATTAGGTGATTCTCATGGCAAAGCGGCGCTAGAATGGACAGTTGACAGTTTAGCAGCTAAGTTCGAAGTGAAGCAGGATAATCGCCAGGTTGAGGTGGAGAGCTTTACAGACAGAAGGTTGTATCATTTTGGTGATGAGATGGGTAACCGATATGCTTACCGTTTTCCATTCTCAGATCAACAGACACTTAGCAGAACACTAAAATCATCGTCTATCTCTACACGATTTTGTCTTGATTCAGCTGTAGTTACTAAAATACTGGCAATAACGAAAAGAACTGGAGCCGTTCGCTTACTGCAAATAGGCTGGCTGAAGAATTCAATTGTTCGTGCTATGGGGCGGCTGCATTTGGGGGATGATGGGTTCGCTATTAAGGTTGAGGCACATGGAAGAAATTCAGAAGGTAAATTACATCATGCGGATTTTTTATTACAAGGAAAGAATCAATCTATCATTACGGCAAAAGTAACAGCGGCAGTAGCAAAACATCTATATGATTCACCACCCACAGGTGGAGTTTACCATATTGAGCAGATGACTGATATAGCGTATATACAGAAGGAATTAGGATCAGCCATTTCTCTCAAGACTGCGGTAAACTAGTATAATATTAATCATATAGAAAGGGGCGTCTTAGAATGAATAGAAAAGATTTGGAGCTGTTGAACGGTCATAAAGCGGGCGTGTTTTGGTTCACAGGATTATCAGGTTCAGGAAAAAGTACACTAGCACAACAAGCTGAAAAAGAATTGTTTAAGCAAGGCATCCGATGTGCTGTAATCGACGGCGACCAGCTAAGGAAAGGTTTGAATATTGATTTAGGCTTTTCAGAAGAGGATCGTAAAGAAAACATGCGTCGCGCAGCCGAAGTAGCATCTATGTTTTTGGAACTAGGCTTTATAGTGCTTGTCCCGATGATTTCACCTTCTTCAGCTGCTAGAGAAGCGATTAGATATCGTTTTCAGTCTGGCGAGTTTGCAGAGGTTTATGTGCAATGTTCATTAGAAACCTGCGAACAACGTGATCCTAAAGGGCTATATAAGAAAGCTAGAAAAGGTGAAATTCGTGAGTTTACAGGTATTGATGCTATTTATGAAGCCCCTGAACATGCCGAATTGACAGTTAACACAGAGATTTACGATATGGAGAGCAGTGTGAATCTGCTAGTTGATTTTGTTACACATAATTACGCTAAAAAGATATAGAGGGAAGTTAACAGAAGCCTGGTCAAATCGGGCTTCTTTTTTTTGCATTCTCAAATGGAATTATATCGCATAAAAGGGATCAAGGTGCTACAATATGAATGAATAAAATAATATTCATTCATATTGATGGGTCTTATTCAAAATATGCATATATGGAGGGGTTCAAATGAAAAAAGTTACTGCATTTATTGGGAATCAACAAAAGCATGCGACCTTTGAAGCGGTTTGTGAATTTGGTAATAATTTAAAAGCATATGGTGATATTGAATTTGAGTATGTCTTTTTAAAAGATTATCGGCTTGAATATTGCCGGGGCTGCAAGATATGTTTCAATAAAGGTGAGGAATATTGTCCACTAAAGGATGATCGCGATGTATTGATGGAGAAAATGATCCATTCTGACGGAATTATTTTCGCCACGCCTAATTATGCATTTCATGTATCGGCACCGATGAAGAACCTCTTGGACCGGCTTGCTTTTGTATTTCATAGACCTCGATTCTTCGGGAAAACCTTCACGGCTATTGTCAATCAGGGGATCTTTGGAGGCAGCAAAATTGTGAAATACCTTAGTAATATGGGCGAGAATTTCGGATTTCAAGTTACAAAAGGCTGTGTCTTGACTACTTTGGAGCCAAGAACAGAAGTTGCGCAGAAAAAAATGACGAGAGAAATAAAGAAAGCCTCCGAAAGATTCTATAAGGACCTTATGTCGCCCAAGACTCCAGTTCCTTCTTTTCTCAGATTAATGCTGTTTCGAATGTCACGTACAAGTATAAAAACAATGCTTGATGATCATTTCAGGGATTATCGTTATTACAAAGAACAAGGCTGGTTTGAGTCGGGTTATTATTATCCTGTTTCATTGGGGCCTATAAAAAGGACAGCGGGTCTGATCTTTGACTTTATTGGGAAACGTATGGCGAAGAATTCGTAACCATAAAGACACTTCTCCGTATAAGATATGAACATGACCGACAATTAACCAAAAGAGAAGTTGAGGTAATCCACCTATGAATGTGAATGTAACCGATCATGCCGATTCAGCCTATTCGCTAGCCGAGCAGAGGGCGGCTCAGTATTTTATTTCACTGCAATTGCAGTTCAAAGAACAAACTTATGTATCTACTCTCACTGAAGATATTCAATTATGGAAAAAACATCATATTCATCGCCGCTCATGGTTGTCATTTTTCTCTAGAGGGAAAAGGAAACCTGATTCGCAGGATTATCATAGGTATATAGGCTGGCTGAATCTTAACGGTAAATTGGATGATTATTTAGATCGCAGCGTGTCCTATTTATATATGAGGGATCTGGGCAAAGCCTTGGATTCTACTGATACACAAAACAGGATTCAGCGAATGGTTGCTGACATTAGATCTCAATTGATCCCAGACGATTCAACAACGATAAGAGATCAATCGGAATTTATGAGCTTGGCAGGAGTATATCGCTGGGCGCAGAAAGAAGGCGTCGAGACCGCCACCATCTGGGTGATCGACAAGCTAAAGAACGTATCAACCCATATTCCGCAGGAAATGAATGCCGAACAAGCGCAGCGTAAGTTAATTAAGATCATTATCGGGGTCATTCTGCATGTAATGGAGGAAATGGGGGAGATTACCCCACCTTTGGAACGTTCTAAGAAGCTTAGTGAAGCCATTAGACTTGGTTATTCTTATGGGCTGACTTACCCTTATATTGATGATCTTCTCGATTCCAGTGTCTTAACGGTTCAAGAAAAAGAGCAATTTTCCCTCATGATACGCGACGCTATCCTTACTAGAACTGTGCCAGACCTTGGAGAATGGTCCGGAGAGAACATGGAATTCATTCGATACGTACATTCGGAGCTTAGTGAAGCTTTCGAATATATTAAAAGCTATCAACGTCCAGAAATGCAGAACATATTCTTCGAGCAATCCTTTGTGTTTTTTCAATCTCAGGAGCTGGACCGTGTTAAGGAACTTTCCAATGCTAAATACACCAATGAAGAGCTTTATATCCCCATTATCTTAAAATCCTCTTCTTCCCGTTTAATTGTCCGATCCGTTATTAGTGCACCTACAGATGATGGATTTGATCAACGCACTTTTTATTATGGTCTTTACAATCAACTGGCTGATGATTTTGCAGATATGTTTGACGATATGAAAGAGGGAGCGGTAACGCCGTATACCTATTTTCTGAAATACCGTGATCAACGTTCAGATTTGATAAACCCTTTTGAATTATACTGGACCGTCATCTCTCATCTAATCCATTCCGTATATCACTCCGATGCCAAAACCCGTGAAGTGATTCTAGATCGAGCAATTAACGGTTTGAAGCGTTGTAAAGAACGTGTGGGTACTGAAAAGTATAAAGAGATTATGGAGATCTTTGCTTCGGGTCAACCCGAATTTAATCGTCTCGTGCAGCAAATGGTGTTGAAAGCTGATGATGTGGATTTTTTTGACAAACTACTAAGAGATCAAATGCTTACGAATTTAAAAAACAACAAGCAGGAAAAGGTGGATTTTCACAATACGATTCAAAAGGTTCGTGGTGAAATCAACAATCAATTGCCGATTAATAAACCTGTTGGGACACCAGCTATGAAAGAAATGTTAATTGATGCAGCCAATTATAGTTTAGAGGGTGATGGCAAGCGAATACGACCTATCCTCACTTGGGTTATGGGGGTGAACGAATACGGATTAGACAGCGCGGCAATTGTGCCGCTTTTGAGGTCTTTGGAATATATGCATACTGCATCCTTAATTTTCGATGATCTGCCCTCTCAGGATAATGCCCCCACTCGAAGAGGCCGTTCAACTCTACATGAGGTGTATAATAGCGCAACGGCGGAATTGACAGGACTCTTTCTAATTCAGAAGTCGATTGAGGAACAGGCATCCCTTTCTACATTCGATGCTAAATCCGTAATTGCTTTAATGCAATATTCAGCACAAAAGGCGGAAGATACCTGCATGGGGCAAGCGATGGATTTGAATTCTAAAGGGAAAGCATTGACGCTAGAGCAATTAAATATGATTTGTTTCTATAAGACGGGCATTGCGTTCGAAGCTTCACTAGTTATGCCAGCGATTCTCGCACAGGTTAAGGAGACAGAAATTGAAGCTTTGAAGAAATTTGCTTATCATGCGGGGATTGCTTTTCAGATTAAAGATGATTTACTCGACTTGGAAGGGGATTTACAATTACTGGGTAAGCCCACAGGGCAGGATGTTGAGAATAACAATGCAACGTTTGTCTCCATTCTGGGTTCAGAAGGTGCTAGAAAAGAGATGTGGGAGCACTATTGTCTTGCCATGGAGGCGCTAAAAGAGATCCCCCGCAATATCAATTTTTTAAAACATCTATTGAATTATATGGTTAATCGTGATCGATAAATATGAGAATGGAGTGTTGGCATCTTTGCCAGCACTTTTTTATGAAAAAAATCAATCGTTTTTACGTTCAACTCCGTCTTACTTATAAGAACATCAGAACGATGACTTTATCCTAATACCGACACTGACAAAAAAAGAGGGGGTGTGGTGAGTGGTGGATAGGACGATGGACGAGGTCAGAATGGTTGATTTTGCCCGAATGGATGAGGAAGTTTTCTTTAAACGCCTGTATGTGGAGCATCGGAAAATGTACACCGTCGCTTATAGTTATCTACGGACAGAAGCGGACGCGTTAGAAGTTGTACAAGAGGCTTCATGTCGAGCCTGGATGAAACGTAAGAAGCTTAAAGATGAACAGTCATTTACACCTTGGTTGATTCGAATTACGATCAATTGCTGTATGGATGAACTACGACGAAAAAAACGAGTGATTCCTACGGAGAAGCTGGCAGAGGTTGCAACTCAGGAAATGAAAAGTAACGACCGGATTGATCTGGAACGTGCTCTGAACCGATTAAAGCCCAAATATCGGCATGTGGTACTTCTTAAATATTACAATGACATGACTACAATCGAAATCGCAAAAGTGCTAAAAAAACCTGAAGGTACAATCAAAACCTGGTTACGAGAGGGACTTAAACAGCTTCGTAATGTGTTGAAGTGATATGGGAGGTGAACAGAGTGACAGATAAAGAAGATCGTATTTTGCAGAAAAATGTTGATGAGATGAATCAGAATACTGAAACTTTACAGGAAATGAAAATTTTTAACGCGATGCGAAAGGGAATTATGGAAGGAAAAAAACGTGAGAAACGCCGCGTTTATACCGCAGGTTTGGGAGTGATCGCAGCTGCAGCCGCAGCCCTGTTATTTACATACTCTTCAATCGGATTACCGGCCAAGGAAGTGGCTCAACCTTCAGTTCAAACCGCCAGCCCTAAAAATACAGATGATTTTGCAGCTTATCGTTCATTTTCAAGGTTAGAACCAGCGCTTGCTAGTGCTCTGGAACAGAATCTCGTGATGCCGGTGGGTCAGAGCGCGGAAAACAAGGGGTACCGAGTGGATGTAACTGGTGCAGTAACAGATGGAAGGAAGGTGTATATTCTATACAGTGTTCAGAACAATACAGACAAAGAAGTTATACATGCGAATTTTGCGCTTCAATATGAAGGCATACAGGAGTCGAATCTACATAAAGGTGCTGCACTAAGTATGGTTGCCAGCGATAACCGAATTCAACCAGGCCAGTCTAAGGATTTTATATACACTACTAGTCTTTCACCAACGGTTAAATATCCAAAGGAAGTAAACTATAATGTCATTCTCACTGAAACTTCAGATAAGGCGCTACAATCCAGTAGTAATAAGTACCGGACTAATCTGGATGTTGCTTTCGAACTTAATCCTGATATGCTCAAAGCACAGGAAAGAATTCTAAAAACGGATAAAACGCTGACAGTTGACGGGCAAAAGATTAAAGTGAATCTAGTGCAATATACACCGCTTAGTACCTATGTAGATTTGGAGTATGATCCGAACAATGATAAACAAATTTTCCAATTGATTAATCCAGTTCTGATTAATACAAATGGTGGAGCTACCGAAAAATTATTTTACCCCGACATCGTCAACTCAGACAATTCTGAAGTCTATTCGGACAACTCCAAGTTCACGCTGGTGTTCAGGAACAGCCAGAGCAGTCTAAACCGTCAGCCAGACACCGTTTCATTAAAAACCTTTGGTATCTCGGCAGTGGAAAAGAATAAAATGAAAATTGTTGTCGATCTCAATAAGCAGCAAATCATTGAAGCACCGGGAAGTGGCCTTGAGCTTGTTGCTCCAACGCAAGAGAATTATGCTGATGAAGGAGAGATCTTGTTGCGGCATACAATTACTGATGCCGAATATTTAAAATACTACACTAGACTTGCTGAGACTTTTACTGATGCGGAAGGAAATGTGCATAAAAGAGCAATCAAAACAACTTCGGCAGGAAACTTCGGTGGCTACATGACTTCAAAGGAGGGTACAGCCGTGGATGAAATGCGTTATACTTTTGGAAAGGGAGCGAAAGATTATCCTCAACCCCTAACGATTACGCTAGAGAAATATATTAATCCGATTATGGATACGCAAGCCGTAGAGTTATTTTCTAAGTAATAGATTAAGCTTAACGATTAATAATCTTGTATTTGTTGTAATCCTATAGGAGGTAGTTATGCGTAAATATAACACTGTAATCTTTGATGTGGATGGAACCTTAATTGATACAGAAATCGCTGTTCTGAGTTCTCTGCAAAAGATGTTAAAGGTGGATCATAACAGAGAGTATGAATTGTCAGAGCTCTATTTTGTGTTAGGTATTCCCGGTTCAGCTTCATTACCACAACTTGGGATCGAAGATATTCATGAGGGCAATGAGAGATGGAATGTTTTCATGAAAGATTTCTATGATACTATTAACATCTTTGACGGAATTGTAGATGTAATGAGTTCATTACAGTCAAAAGAGATCGTTCAAGGAATTGTGACTTCCAAGACAAGAGATGAGCTAAATGATGATTTCGTTCCATTTGGCTTAACTAAATTCCTATCATATACCGTTATCGCAGAAGATACAGCAAAGCATAAGCCACATCCAGACCCCTTGCTAGAATTTATTAGAGTATCAAAAGCAAACCCTGAATCATCTATTTACATAGGGGACACGATCTATGATTATGAATGTGCAAGAGATGCTGGTGTCGATTTTGGATTAGCTTTATGGGGATGCAAGCAGCATGAGCATATTCCCGCGAAATATAAATTTGAAACTCCGCAGGATATTTTAAAGCTGCAATTGTAAAGTGAATAGGGTGAATATATAGCAGAGCGGCATTTTGCCCTCTGTTTTTTTAATGGAAAAACCTTCATTGTATGTTCTTAACATTGACTCTTCTCTATCTTATCGTTAATATTACCTCTGTGCTTCATTGCCCAAAAGCCTAAAAGCTTAAAAGCTTAAAAGTAAGGAAGCACCGCAATCTCCGAATTTTATCCCAATCACAATGTTAAGGAGCACTATCGTTATGGACCGTCAGCTTAGTTTTTCAAAAAGTATGATTATCATCGCTTTTATTTTCGCACTTCTTTTTGTATCTATTTTCCTATTAAAAGCAGAACCTCATATCCCTCTTCTCGCAACCACAGTTGGCACAGCAGTCTTATTGGGTTTATTTGGCGTGTCATGGAAAGATATTGAGGCAGCTATCATTAAAGGCATCCAAACAGCTATAATGCCCATTCTTATCCTCATGTTGATCGGAATATTGATCGCTGTATGGATGATGAGTGGTACGGTGCCTACACTTTTATTTTATGGTATGGATTATATTAATCCGAACTACTTTGCAGTAAGCGCGTTATATGTCACAATTGTCGTCTCTATGTTTACTGGAAGCTCATTCACCACCGTTAGCACGATCGGCGTAGCTTTGATGGGTATTGCTTTGACGACAGGGATTTCTCCCACACTTGCTGCTGGAGCGATCATTTGCGGAGCTTGTTTTGGTGATAAAATGTCACCCTTATCCGATACGACGAATTTTGCACCTGCAGTGGTAGGTATATCCTTGTTCACACATATTCGTAATATGATGTACACAACGATTCCAGCGCTTATTATAACTACTGTCTTTTTCTTGTTCGCACCAAAAGCCGATGCGATTGATTTATCGTCGATTCAAGGGATTAAGTTTGCTCTACAAGATGGATTTCATATCCACTGGTTAACGTTGATCTCACCACTTGCCGTTATTATTTGCTCAATCAAACGAATCCCAATCCTTCCTACACTGATAGTTGGTATTGTTACTGGTCTTCTAGTGACCGCTATTATTCAGCAGCAGGCAGAAATCGGTGTCTGGTTCAGTGTGATGCAGAATGGATACGAAAGTACTATTGCCAATGAAACCGTTGCTTCTATCGTTAACCGAGGTGGAATGCAATCAATGATGAGTTCCGTTTCACTTATCTTGATTGCTTTATCATTAGGCGGGCTAATACAACATTGTGGTGTCATAGAGGCTTTTTTTCGCAAAATCATTCAACCCCTCAAACGTAAAAGCAGTATCGTGCTTATGAGCGGCGCATCATCCATTGCGGTTAATGGGATGACTGGTGAACAGTATCTTTCTATTTTGTTGCCTGGTCAAATGTTCAAAGATGAATATAATCGCCGAGGCATTCCAGCAAAGACACTATCCCGTACGTTAGAGGATTGTGGAACCCTTGTTAATCCTTTAATTCCTTGGGGAGTTAGCGGTGCTTTTTTCGCTGCTACACTAGGTGTGCCGGTAATTGAATATATACCTTATGCCACCCTTCTGTGGTTAAGCCCATTCATCACGTTTGCGTATGCTTTGATCCCGCAGCTGCAAAAGAATACGCTAGGCTAACCTTCTCTGAAAGAATGTATTTATTGAACGGATATAAAGAATAATAAGAGTGATTTCTGATTTATATCTGGGGAATTCAGCGGGGGTATTGCTAGTGAGTCGCAATAAGTTGCAGGATAGAATCAGGTTAGCAAATGTCGAGACTAAACATGCAGAGCAATTTAATAATTTATTACGTTATGTATTTCAAGTGACGAATCGTGATTTACAAATCTTTGGTTGGGAAAATCGTGAAATCACCCAAGCGAAGCTGCCAGTTCTAAAGTATGCTGATGTGGTCGGTTGGTTTGATGGTGATAAATTGATTTCACAGTTAGCAGTATACCCATTTCAAGTAAATATTTTTGGGCGAATTTATGAGATGGGTGGCCTGACGGGTGTTGGAACCTATCCCGAATATGCTAATTTAGGTTTAATGAATAAGCTGATGTTGCATGCATTAACTAAAATGCGGGGCCGCAAGCAATCAATTTCTTATCTATTTCCGTATTCTATTCCGTATTATAGGCGGAAAGGCTGGGAGATCATTACCGATAAAATCTCATTTGAAGTTCCGGATACCCAGCTGCCGAAAACTAAAAAAGTTCCTGGGAACGTGGAGCGGGTAACTATTGAACATCCAGATATCAAGGAGATATATGATCAGTTCTCCATGCAGCATCATGGAGCTATGCTTCGAAATAAGTTGGCTTGGGAAGAATATTTACGCTGGGATCTGGATGAAATGACAGTGGGCATCTACTATAACAATGATGATTTGCCCACGGGGTATTTGTTGTATTGGGTTGCTGAGGAGATCTTTTACATCAAAGAAATGGTATATATTAACGAAGAAGCTCGCGTGGGATTATGGAACTTTATAAGTGCACATTTTTCGATGATTACTCTTGTCAAAGGGGATATTTATAAAGGGGAGCCGCTTTCCTTCGTTTTAGATGATGGTGACATCAAGGAAACCATTGCTCCTTATTTTATGGCCCGGATAGTGGATGTGCAATTATTTATCGAACAGTATCCGTTTAAAAAACAGGATAAAGATGGTTGCCTTATCTTCACCTTGAGTGATCCGATGCTGGAATGGAACCGGGGTACATTTACGCTTAATGTGGATAAAGATGGAACAGGTGTTTTGCACGCAGGAGGGACTAACCCTTCCTTGTTGATTGACATTCCTACTTTAACCACGATGTTAATGGGTTATAAGCGACCTACCTATTTGGCTAGGATCGGTCGGATCCAGGCAGATGAAGCTACAGTTCAATTCCTGGAAGGGTTAATCAGGCCAGAACATCCTTATTTCTCTGATTATTTTTAAAAAGCATACTCTAATGAGTGTGCTTTTTTCTTCTTTTATAGTAGAATTGATTCTCGGCAACACTAAATGATATGGGGTGTAAGAATGGCGATTAATTTCACCAAACCAATGATCCAAAGGTTAGAACAAGAAATCATAGAGGTAGAGAGCAAGCTCAAAAACGTGAAGAACAAAAAGGAAAAATCCAAATTCAAAATTAATCAATTAGAACAGGATATGAAATTTAGCAAGTCTCACACAGATTTGAGCAGTAAAATGACGCGAATCAAAAAGCTTAACGATGAAATTAAAAACATCAATCGCCTGCAAGCTGATCTTTCCAAAGAATTAACAGCAAAGAAAAACTCGTTAAAAAAACTCCAGGTAAATGGAACCGCACCTACTACAATTGATTCCACAAAAGGATAGTCGATCATGGCTGCACAGATGAAAAACCGCGTAATTGGCGGTTTTTATTTTTTTACCAGCTCATCTGTTTCTCCCCTTAACAAGGAAATCTCATGCTTATAGGGTGCGTTTACATATTTCTTTTCACCGATGGAGGGAGTCTCTAGGAGTTTGGGAATGGTTGATAGTTGAGGATGGTGGACCACATATCTTAGCGCCTGAAGGCCGATATATCCGTGCCCTATATTTTCGTGCCTGTCTTTATGTGAGCCCATAATATTCTTTGAATCATTGACGTGAATGACTTTTAGGCGCTCTATTCCGATCAATCGATCAAATTTATCCAATATGCCATCAAAATCTTCTTTCACGTTATAACCGGCATCATGGATATGGCAAGTATCCAAACAAATTGATAGGCGCTCATTATGGGTCACTCCATCAATAATAGCTGCAAGTTCTTCAAAAGAGACTCCACATTCACTACCTTTTCCAGCCATAGTTTCTAATGAAACCTGAACATTTCGTTTATCTGTTAGCACTTCGTTTAAGCCTTCCACGATCCGAGAGATTCCAGCTTGAGAGCCAGCACCAACATGGGAGCCAGGATGTAGGACGATTTGGGTTGAACCCAAAGCTTCTGTTCTTATGATTTCTGATTGAAGAAACTCTATACTATGCTCAAAGACCTGTGCCGAAAGTGTATTTCCTAAGTTAACGATAAATGGAGCGTGTACAATAATATTAGAAATACCGTTATCTCTCATATGAGCATGTCCCGCTTCAATATTCAAAGCTTCAATGGGTTTGCGGCGTGTATTTTGTGGGGCTCCGGTATAAAAAAGGAAGGTGGTCGCTCCATAAGAGGCTGCCTCTTCACTAGCTCGAAGGAGCATTTTTGTTCCGGTCATAGACACATGAGAGCCTAGCAGTAAAGACATCGGGGTTGACACTTCCTTTCCTTTGAAAAGAGAGCCATATTTAGTCACTATATATCCTATATGTCTATTATTATTTGTGAATTACCCGGATTATATGTATTGGTATTACAAGAAAGTAGGATGTTTTTTAGGGAAGATCAAGGTTGTCTCATCTGATTTATTATTTATGAGAGACAACCTTAGCGACCCGGAATTTAGCGCTAATTAGCGGCGGAAATAGTCTCACCTTGAATTGGTTTTAAATTTTGCTCCCATTTAACTCTGATTGCCCGGGAAGTGAATAGATCAGCTCCATCTGAGATTTGGAAGTGTAGATGGGCCTCGCTCGTATTACCAGAATTACCTGTTAAGCCAATAACTTCACCTTTTTCGACTTTATCCCCCGGTTTTACAGTAACTGACCCTTGTTTGAGATGCGCCAAATGACTATATTCCCCGCCATGATCAATGACAATGATATTTCCGGTAGCTTGATTCGGATTCATGACCCCAACTGGCTCATTGTCTTTAATGTCATTCACAACCGATACAACGGTGCCGTCCGCTGGAGCGAGAATGTTTTTGCCAAAGGCATAATAGCTTTCATTTTTTAGTGGATCTCCTGTATAGGAATAGTTATCTTTGGTTTGTATAAAATCGTAAGCGTACCGCTGGATTTCTAACTCATAATGATAATTCACAAGCACATTTTCACCACCCCAAAATACATACCAATCTCCCTCAAACGGCAGTGCGTATTCATGTTTGCTTAGTACATTGTCGGTTTCAGGAGAAGGGGTAAGCTCTTGAACTTGAATTAATGTAATCGTCCCATCCGGATCAAACATCCCGACAAGCCCCTTATTGCCAGCATCACTAACCCATGTGCGTCGATCAAATCCATTAAGCTGCATGGTCGATGCCTTTTCCAATGTATGGATACCCTTAGTGAATTCTTTTCCTGTCTCTGTTAATTCTGCTTCACTTATTTCATCTTTTAAAGGCTGATTAAAGCGGGCATACAACTCCTTGTACTTCCCGTCCAGTAGAATCTTTGATAGTTCATCTGGAGCAAATCCGCTCAGAATGGCAGCTGTGGCCGGGCTTGTTGTCTGCTCCGCCTTTTCAGTAGTCGGCACATCTGCATTCTCTCCTCCACAGGCAGCCATTAATAAAGACAATGACCCTACAGCCAAGGCAGTTCTTGTATTCAAAATAACTTTATGAATGATTTTTTTAGGTTTTTTGTTCATATATGTCGCCTCCCAGTATTACGATTGTAGCAGTCTATCCTTAGCTCTTCTGAAATTCTATATTAACACTTACATAATTTACTAGCTGTTTAATGAATACGAATTAAGCTTCCGTTAAGATTAGTAAGATTGCTAGCCAAAAAAATCATGCTATGATGTTAAAAACGTCTATTGTGAAAGGGAAAATTTATATGAATGAGGCTTCAATTTTATTGGTTGATGATGAGGTATCACTTTTAGACATTATGGAGACAGTGCTGCGTAAGGAAGGCTACGCCAATATAGATACAGTGCAAACAGGTGAAGAAGCAGTAAGTGCCTGTGAATCCAAAAAATATGATTTAATTGTGCTGGATGTAATGCTGCCCGGACGAAGTGGTATCGAAATCTGCCCTTTTATCCGTCAGACGACGGATGCCCCTATTCTTTTTCTGACTGCGCGAACGTCTGATTTCGATAAATTAACGGGCTTTGCTATAGGAGGAGATGATTATATCACCAAGCCCTTTAACCCGCTTGAAGTGGTGGCTCGTATAAGAGCACAGCTGCGGAGATATTTTGCTTCTGCTAACCAACAGGCTACTGGCAAGAGTGTAGAAATAGTCCCCAATAAATCTGCAAATGTATATGATTACGGAAGGTTTAAGCTAGATGAGACAGCGGGAGAACTCCTGGTAGAGGGTCAGTCTGTTGCTTGTCCGGCACTTGTATTTCAACTGCTGGTCTTCTTATGCAAACATCCCAATCAGATTTTCAGCAAAAGTGAGTTATATGAGAAAGTATGGGGCGATGAAGCACTGAGCGATGATAATACGGTCATGGTTCATATTCATCGAATTAGAGAACGTATCGAAGCAGACCCGTCCGATCCAAAATTTATTATTAACGTTAGGGGTCTTGGTTATAAGCTGGTGAAGATAGACCGCCAGGAGTTGTCCATGCCATGAATATCAAACGTCGGTTAACGTTAAGGTTCGTTCTACAGCTAGCAATTACGGGAATGGTTGTTCTCGCTATTGCTGCAGTAACTTTTACTTGGATGCTGTTGCGTTTTCTCGATATCAGTATTACGCGTGATTTTGCTAATGTTGGCTTAGAGCAACTGGTTGAATCCTCCAAAATTGATGAGAAGGGCATTCAATTTTCCCCGAGCTTGCTGGAGCAAGTGAAGAAGAATAAGGGCTGGCTGCAAAACATCGATGAAAATGGAAAAGTTGAAAGTGCCTACAACACTCCAAAAGATGTCCCAATTCAATATGGACCGGGTGAAGTAGTCGCCTATTGGACAGGGACTCAGCCTTTTCCGTATACTCTGGCTGTATGGATTCAAGAGAAAAATGGGAGACAATTCACGCTTCTTTATGGCGCGCCAAATATACTAGATCCTCTGTTAAAAAAAATGAGCGAAGGTACATTTGATGCAGTAGATGGAGATCTGGTTCTGCCTGATTCGATTGAAAGAGAAATTAAATCATCACAGGCTTTTGTTCAACTCATTGATTCATCGGGTACGGAGCTGCTCTCCTATAATAGGCCAAAGATGATTCCCACCAAGTACTCAGTGCCAGAGCTAGCACTACGCACTCTCTACAGTGAACGTTACGGCTATCATGTCCGATCTTCTTTTGATAAACAAACGGGCCAAACATGGATCGTTGGACAACCGAACGTAAAGGGTGCAGATACAGGACAAAAGGTATGGGTACCTGAAGAGGTTAAAATTGTCATTAAAGGCTCATTAGCAATGCTCGCGGCTTTATTGCTTGCATTTATATTGCTATCTTTATGGCAAGCTCATAGGTTTGGAGCGCCAATGCTGCATATGCTTGTATGGCTCGATTCTATTGGAAATGCCATATATACAGAGCCTTTGGACCGTAAAGGAAATCGTCGTAGTCGAACACACGTAGGTAAATGGAGGCGGAGATACCGGGTTTTTTCTGATGTAATGGTCTCCATAGAGAAATTATCTGCTAATTTGCAGAGAGATCAGGCGTTGCGGCAACAAACAGAGAATTTGAGGGAAGAATGGATCGCAGGTGTTACACATGATTTAAAAACTCCTTTATCTTCTATAACTGGTTATGCTCATTTACTGGCGGAGCCTTCGTATGATTGGTCGAAAGAGGAAGTTCGCAAGTTTACAAGGACGATGCTGGATAAATCAGCCCATATGGACATGCTGATCAGTGATCTTGCCATGACCTATCGGCTAAAAACAGGGATCAAGCCACCAGAGCTGATGGAAGTGGAATTGAACTCTTGGTTACATCAAACCCTTGATCAAGCTGCTGCAAATCCCGAATACGGGAAGCAGCGAATTATATTTGTGCCGGCACCAAACGAAGTGAGGGCCCGATTGTATACTCCATGGCTAGAGCGGGTTGTGAACAATTTGACTGCGAATGCTTTACTTCATAACCCCTCGGATACGATTTTAACGGTTTCGCTTACTATGAATGATTTGGACAGTGGATTTACTATTCAATTTTCCGATGATGGCGATGGAATGGATGAAGTCACACTTAACCGATTATTTGAACGTTATTATCGAGGAACGGACACCGTATCTAGCTCCAACGGATCCGGCCTTGGCATGGCGATCTCCAAGGGATTAATCGAATGTATGGAGGGCAGAATTGCTGTTGAGAGTAGCCCTGGACAAGGGACCATTATTAAGTTGAGTTGGAGCTAATCATAGAACCAGCGTTTTTCCTAACGGAAATGACGGTGGTTTTTTTGTTCTGAATATAATTTTTTAATTCTCCTGTTTATTATCCAGCCAGAGTTGGGATCATAAATAAGTTGACATCCAAACTGATTGTAACTACAATAGTTACAGGTAGTGGTTAAAATGAATTTATCATCCTAGTTTGAGGAGGAAGTAAAAATGAAAATAGCAATAACAGGAGCAACAGGTCAATTCGGATCATTGGTGATAGAAGCTTTACTTAAAACTGTACCCGCAAGTGATCTTGTAGTTAGTGTGCGGAACCCAGAAAAAGCAAGTGATCTTCAGGCACGTGGAGTGGAAGTCCGTCATGGTGATTTTGATCAACCTGAGACGCTGGAATCAGCATTTGCCAGTGTGGATCGATTATTAATTGTATCTGCAGATGGTGATAATGAAACCCGGATTCGCCAACATAAAGCAGCTGTTGCTGCTGCGGAAAAAGCAGGCGTCGGCTTCATTGCCTACACAAGTGTAGGACAAGCAGACAAGAGTGAACTATTTCTTGCTGAAGTTCACCGCATCACCGAAGAAGCTATTCGCGCAACAGGCATTCCTTACAGCTTCCTCCGTAATAACTGGTATTTGGAGAATGAGATCGGCTCCATTCAAGGTGCTCTAGCAGGTGCCCCATGGGTGACTTCAGCAGGGAATGGTAAAGTTGGCTGGGCTACACGCGGAGATTATGCAGAAGCTGCAGCAAATGTTCTGACAGGTGACGGACATGAGAACACAGTGTATGAATTGTCTGGCAACCCTTTAACACAAGAGGAATTGACTGAGATCATAGGCAGTGTAATCGGTAAAGAAATCAAAGTAATCCAGGTTGACGACGAGGCTTATGCCAAGACCATGTCGGAGGTGGGTGTCCCAGAAGCTGCGCTTCCAATAGTTGTAGCTATACAACGTGGGATTCGTGAAGGTTGGCTTAATATTGAAAGTAGCGATTTAGAGAAACTGCTGAAACGTTCAGCTACTCCTCTTGCGGATGTCATTCGTGTTATGGTCGGTAATTTACAAGCATAATAATATAAAAGATAAAAGGCTTCCTCGAGGTTGAAAAACCAGTGAGGAGGCCTTTTTTTCTGTGTTGATAGAGGATGAATCAAATACATAACTTTTCACTATTTTGCCTTGTTCATAATTGTGTTAGTTTAGTCTAACTAGTTATACTAAAAGAAATGGAAGATACTTTGAGTGAGTACATAATCTGGCGAATAAGCGAAGGAGATGATTACAAATGAAAAGAAATATCTTGGTGGTATCGGGAGCGGCGGTTGTTGCATTAGGTGCGTATTTGTTATTGGGAGGTATCGATAAGGATACGCCTTCAGCACAAGATACAACCGACATTAAGCAATTAGTGCAAGAATATAGTTCAAGCAGTCTGGAAAACCTGTCCGCGTCTATCACTTCTGAGCAACTTATTGTAACCGATAGTAACAATAAAGAGAAAACTTACGACTTGCCTAAAGATGAGTTTTTTGTTTCTATAGCTCCATATGTGGAGAATACGCATCCTTGCGCAACACATAGCTTGACTGGCTGCCAAGGGGAATTAACGGATGATGAGTTTAAAGTATATATCGAAGACAGCGAAGGCAATGTGATTGTGGATCAAGAAATGAAATCGCTATCTAACGGATTTATTGATCTTTGGTTGCCCCGGGACAAACAATATAACGTAACCATTGAGCAGGACGGAAAAACAGCAAAATCTGAGCTTTCCACTTTTAAGAGTGATAATACATGTGTTACAACTATGCAATTGGCAGAAAGTATCTAAAAAGTTGCAGAGAGAAGACTTGAAAAGCGAATGCTCAGCAGGATGTTTCTTAAGCGATGTCGAAGTCGTTATTCATAATCCAATTAGATCTTCCTTCTGATGTATTCTGTATTGGACTTTCGCCAAATGTCCATCGTATCGGACTCCATTGCAGCTATTTTAAATTTTCGCGGCATTTTTCAAGCTTATCGGACTGCATAGCTCTTATTGGCTTGTAATGGCACAGAATTGGAGTGTATTTAGGGAAATAACTGCATCTGGGTCCGATAACCTCGTGAAATGCTATAAATCTACGAAATAAGTGCACCTCGGTCCGATCTAGCGGAGAGTTAGAAAGTGTTTGGGAAAAGAAATCAAAAGTATCACACGAATGATCAAAAGAAATTGCTTTACAGAAGAGAGGAGAGAGATGAATGGTTAAAGAGCTGATCATTGGGGATGTTTTGCAAGAGCTGGCTGGTACACGTCGGATACTGGAGAAGCTGCCTCAAGAGAATATGACATGGAAACCACACTCTAAGTCAATGAGCCTGGGTGGGCTGGCCACACACCTCGTTAACCTTCTGAGCTGGCAATCTGCAATTCTACTTTACTCGGAGTTTGATTTGGCATCTGTGGCATATCGACGAGAAGCACTGGAGAGTCCCGACGCGGTTCTACAAGAGTTCGACCTGAAAGCTCGTGAGATTGAGGAATTAATTACTGCAAGCAATGTGGAGATGCTCGGCGCGGAGTGGACCTTGCGGAACGGGGAGCAGATCATCCGTCGTCAGACACGGGCAGCTGCGCTTCGTACCATCGGATTGAATCATATGGTTCACCACCGGGCGCAGCTTGGAGTTTATCTGCGGCTGCTTGACGTGCCGGTACCTGGTCTTTACGGACCCTCGGCTGATGATTTAGAATTAGCAAACGGTGAAGGTTGATAAGTGAGGAAGCCCTGCACTGCCAAGTAAGTTCAACATATAGCTCTTACCTGATATATTGGAGTATTAAGTTACCTCCAAACATAAGGTAATGGGCTTATTTACTTTTTTCTAGTATTACACTAAATAAAACTCACGGAGGATCGGAAAGTTTGGGTTGACACTTTAGCTAATTTGGAGATATTATAGATTCATTAAGTCTATGATGTGGCGAATATTTTTTTTGGTTTAATAATAGACAAAAAGAGTCTTTAATATCTGCATATAGGAGATGATTCATATGATTTACGATTGCATTATTGTTGGTGGTGGACCCGCAGGCTTGAACGCAGCCCTTGTTCTTGGTAGGGCAAGAAGAAAAGTAGCTTTAATTGATAATAATCAGCCAAGGAATGCTGTTACCCATGCATCACATGGTTTTATTACAAGAGACGGGGTTACACCAGCCGAGTTTCGTCGCATTGCGTATGAGGAGGTACTACGTTATCCGTCAGTTGAGCATATCCAGACTGAGATTATTTCGATTAACAAAAATGATTCTGGATTTGCGGTACATGATTCGTTTGGTCGTCACATTGAAGCTCGCAGATTGATTTTGGCGACCGGGTTAAAGGAGGTCCTTCCTGAGATAGAGGGCCTACGACCATTATACGGAAAAAGTCTGTTTAATTGCCCGTATTGTGACGGCTGGGAATTACGAGATCAACCCCTTGTCGTTGTTTGCGAAAATCCACATGTTTTTCATATGGCAAAAATGCTGCTCAATTGGAGTAAAGATTTGGTTATCTGCACGAACGGCAAGACATTCCTTTCAGATGAACAGAAAAAAAGTCTTGAGGCTAAGGGAGTTGTAGTCAATGAACAAACAGTTTCCTCTTTTATGGGTCATGACGGGCAACTTCAGGCGGTTCGCTTTGCAGATGGTACTGAGATCTTAAGAACGGGAGGGTTTATTTCTCCGAATTTGATCCAAACGTCATCAATCGTAGACCATTTGACTGTAAAGCGGAATGATTCTGGTGGGTTTAGCACGGATGGTGCGGGGAGAACCTCGATTCCAGGATTATATTCGGCTGGAGATGTTTCTTATTTTATGCCTTCTCAGTTAGTGTTTGCCGCGGCTGACGGGAGTCGGACAGCTATGAGTGTAAATATGGATCTTACAGAAGAAGAATTTGAACTTTTTTAACGAATTATGGGTAGGAAGTTGAAAATAATAAATATGCATGATAACATAATTACAAATTAATGATCGGAGTTGAAAAGTATAGTGTAGTAATTATTCTTGCGTCCCATGATGAATAAAACAACAACAATGGTTTATTTCGTTTGTTTTATTCTTTGTATGCAAGAAAGTTACTACTTCTTTTCACTCGAAAATATATCCATATCTAACTCCATTTGGGGCTGGATTTGCTGTATTTATTTGAGTCACAAGAAAGTAACTTTCTTGTGGCTTTTATTTTGTTAAAATACAGGAGGATTATTTTATGTCATTAATAAATGTCACAAATCTAACCTTTGCCTATGAAGGCAGCTACGATAACATATTTGAGAACGTAAACTTTCAAATCGATACCGATTGGAAATTAGGTTTCACAGGGAGAAATGGTCGAGGAAAGACTACATTTCTTAGCTTATTGCTTGGAAAGCATGAATACAGCGGTAATATTTCTGCTCATGTCAGCTTTGAATATTTCCCCTTTCAGGTGAATAACAAGGAGCTTAACACCATAGATGTGATCAGCGAGATTTTTCCGGATTATATTCATTGGAAGTTAATGCGTGAGCTTTCTTTGCTAAAGGTTTCTGAGGATGTGTTATATCGTCCCTTTGATTCATTGTCTAACGGAGAGCAAACGAAAGTGCTGTTAGCCACATTATTCATTAAGGAAAATAGCTTCCTGTTGATTGATGAACCTACAAATCATTTGGATATGACGGCAAGAAAGCTTGTCAGTGATTACCTCAATACGAAAAGTGGATATATTCTGGTCTCTCACGACAGATCCTTTCTTGATAATTGTGTGGACCACATCTTGTCAATTAACAAAACCAATATAGAGATTCAAAAGGGCAATTTTTCTAGCTGGTGGGAGAATAAAGTCAGACAAGATAACTTTGAGATAGCGGAAGACGAAAAACTTAGAAGAGATATCAAACGCTTGTCAGCCTCATCTAAACGAACAGGTAACTGGTCACATGAGGTGGAAAAAACTAAAAATGGAACTAGAAATTCTGGATCTAAGTTAGATAAAGGTTATGTTGGGCACAAGGCAGCTAAAATGATGAAACGCTCTAAAGCCATCGAGCAAAGACAGCAATCTGCTATCAACGAAAAGTCTAAGCTTCTTAAAAACATCGAAAATTCTGAGAACTTAGAGATTACGCAGCTTGCTTATCATAAACGTCATCTTGCGGAGCTGGATATTGTTTCGGTTTTTTACGGAGAGAAAAGGGTATGTTCAGAAGTAAGCTTTACCATTGAGCAGGGGGAGAGAATTGCACTCTCGGGTAAAAATGGTTCCGGAAAGTCAAGTATCATCAAATTGATCTGCGGTGAGGAGATAGATTATACCGGCACCTTCACTAAGGATAGCCAGCTTATCATTTCCTACGTATCACAAGACACTTCAGATCTACGGGGCGATTTAACAGATTATGCTAGAGAGAATGGGATAGATGAAAGTCTTTTTAAATCTATTCTGCGAAAGCTTGATTTCTCCAGAATTCAATTTGATAAGGATATATCCACTTACAGTGGCGGACAAAAGAAAAAAGTACTGATCGCCAAAAGTCTTAGTGAAAAAGCTCATTTGTATATTTGGGATGAACCGCTTAATTTTATTGATGTTATTTCACGTATGCAAATTGAGGAGCTATTGCTTGAATATACACCAACACTCATTTTTGTGGAGCATGATCGCGAATTTTGCCATAATGTTGCCACGAAGATCATTGAACTTAGCTGATATTTTTAACATCGATTGAAAATTTCCAACTCTAACAGACCAATATTATTATATTAATAAAGATAATTATTATATATATTACAGTTATCCAATGTACTATAATGGTATAGTTAAACTTTATGATATGTAATTGATGCCTAAAGAAACAACCTATAGAATTGAACAACAGGAGGAAACAAGTTGAGTACACAGAGTGTGGGAATTCCATTAGAAGGTTTTGCAGAATTTAGCCGGACGGTAGCAGCAGAAGGTGCAGTACTGTTGAAGAATGATCATCAGGTGCTTCCGTTTGGTGAAAGTGATAATGTTGCTGTTTTTGGCAGAACTCAAGTGAATTATTATCGCAGTGGTACTGGTTCGGGCGGTAGTGTTCATGTTACTTATACGACCAACCTGCTGGGCGGTCTTCGCAGTAAAAAGAACCTTACGGTCAACGAAGATTT
Source organism: Paenibacillus sp. FSL R10-2778 (assembly GCF_038593035.1). Taxonomy (NCBI): domain Bacteria; kingdom Bacillati; phylum Bacillota; class Bacilli; order Caryophanales; family Paenibacillaceae; genus Paenibacillus; species Paenibacillus sp. FSL R10-2778. The sequence continues at coordinate 3,281,569 of NZ_CP151956.1, forward strand.
GGCAGCAGTATATGAGAAGTGGATTGAGCAAAATCCATTTGATAATGGTGGCGGCGTTTGGGCTGCAGAGCCATGGAACCAGAAGGAAATGCTTTTATCCGACGAATTGGTAGCTGAGGCTAGAAGTAAATCGAACAAAGCAATCATTGTAATCGGACGTACAGCAGGAGAAGATCAGGATAATGTCGATGGTTCAGGAAGCTACCAACTAACAGCTGATGAAAAAGCGATGCTGAAGCAGGTAACTACATATTTTGAGCAAACGATTGTTGTACTGAACGTCTCTAATATTATTGATATGAGCTGGCTGAACGATGAAAGCTATAAAAATCCAATTTCGTCTGTCATCTACTCTTGGCAGGGGGGAATGGAAGGTGGTAATGCAATTGCGGACGTGCTGGCTGGAGAAGTAACTCCAAGCGGAAAATTAACAGACACGATCGCATATTCCATCAACGATTACCCGTCAACACACAACTACGGTAATGAATTTACAAACCTTTATCAGGAAGATATCTATGTTGGTTATCGTTATTTCGAGACATTTTGCCCAGAAAAGGTTCAATATGAATTTGGTTATGGAATATCGTATACCACGTTTAAGCTCGAGTTAGAAGAAGCTAAACTTATTTACAAAGCTGGCGAACTTAATGTTGAAGTCGGCGTAACCGTAACTAATACAGGAACTACCTTTGCTGGAAAAGAGGTTGTTCAGGTCTATTATGAAGCTCCACAAGGAAAATTGGGACAGCCTGCTAAAGCTTTGGCAGCCTTCGCAAAAACAGAAGTCCTTCAGCCAGGCGAAGCTCAACGTCTTACCGTGAGTTTCCTTGTTCATTCAATGGCTTCCTATGATGATGCTGGTGTGTCAGGGCATGCTTCCGCTTATGTGCTAGAAGAAGGCACGTACCGCATATTTGTGGGAACGAGTGTTAAAAAAGTGGAGGAAGTCAAAGTTGAAGGGAATAGCGGCTATGTCGTGGAAACTCTTCAAGTTGTGGAACAGTTACAAGAAGCTCTTGCACCCACGCAAAGCTTTACAAGAATGCAACCTGGTGTTCAAAAATCAGACGGTTCATATGAACTTGTTTATGCAGAGGTTCCAACACGCAAGATTTCGTTAGCAGAACGGATCGAGAGCAATCTACCAACAACGATCTCCCAGACAGGCAATCAAGGGCATAAATTAAGAGATGTATTTGAACAAAAAGTTAGTATGGAAGCTTTTATTGCCCAGCTTAGTGACGATGATTTGGCTGCCATTGTACGGGGTGAAGGTATGAGCAGCCCATTGGTTACACCGGGTACAGCTTCTGCATTTGGAGGAGTAAGTGATAGTCTATATAACTTAGGAATCCCTGTTGCATGTACGGCAGATGGTCCTTCAGGAATTCGTATGGATAGTGGAGCAAAAGCGACTCAGGTTGCGATCGGAACGCTTCTTGCAGCTACTTGGAATGCCGCATTAGTCGAAGAGCTGTATGTGTTAGAAGGACAAGAGTTGGTACGAAACAACATAGACACCTTGCTTGGACCAGGTCTAAATATTCGTCGCAGCCCGCTTAATGGCCGCAACTTTGAGTATTTTTCTGAAGATCCTTTGATCTCTGGGGTGTTTGCGGCTGCATGTACACGTGGGATTATGAAAGGTGGCTCTAATGCCACGCTGAAGCATTTTGCCTGCAATAATCAGGAGAAACATCGCAGTAAAGTGGACGCTGTTGTGTCGGAACGTGCGCTTCGCGAGATTTATTTGAAAGGTTTTGAAATTGCAGTGAAGCAGGGTGGAGCGAATTCAATTATGACCTCCTATAACCCTGTTAATGGACATTGGGCCGCTTCAAATTACGATTTGAACACTACAATTCTCCGCGGAGAATGGGGCTTCAAAGGTATTGTCATGACAGACTGGTGGGCCATCATGAATGATGTCGTTAATGGTGGAGCTGCAGACCGGAAATTTACAAATTGGATGGTCCGTGCACAAAATGACCTGTACATGGTTGTAGCTAACTATGGCGCCGAAATTAATGGATGGAATGACAACACCATTGAATCCTTGGAAAATGGATCTTTGACTAGAGGAGAGCTGCAACGTTCTGCAATGAATATTTGTGAGTTCATCATACATGCTCCAGTATTCTCGAGAAAACAGCAAATTGTTGAAACAGTTGAGTCCTTTAAGGCTAATCCTTCACTTACTGCAGAACAAGTACAATCCTTATCTCAAAATCCACAGGTTAAGCCAGCCGTTGAAGGATCGACTTTCTTTGAAGTTGGCCAAGCTGGACAATATCGGATCCTCGTGCATATCATGTCAACAGAACCTGAGCTGGCTCAAAGTGCATGCAATGTTAATTTGAATGATCAATTGATGACAACCATTCAAACCAACGGGACAGAAGGTCAATGGATTAGACAAAAGCTTGTGAAAGTAGAACTCGAAGCAGGTCTTTATGAAATGAAACTGGAATTCATTAAACCAGGTTTACAGATCGACTGGATCGAATTTAATAAAGTTGACTAAGTAGCTCTAAATATAAGTTAAAGGAAAAACCCTGCGCTAATGCAAATCCTCCAATAAGGATGTTTACGATAAACATAATTGTTTAGGCACACAGCCGAACGATTACTGTTTAATTGTAAATAATCTATATTGGAGGGTTTACTTTTTGGTGAAGTTTAAATTTGAATACATAGAAAGCCGTATGTCCACAATTTTGCAGTAAAACCTGATCTTAATATCGGTATTAAAATCAAGCCAAATCATCCCGAAGCGCGTCAATGATATTTTCTTTTTTTATCTTGCTAATGGCATACAACATTGTAATAAACACGATAAAGATTACGCCAAACACGCTAATTGCCATACTGCCCCACGGGAACACAAAATTAAAGTTATCTATCCTTTCTACGGCCACTAACCCTTCATAAATCAGCCACGAGATGATTCCCGCTATTGGAATTCCGAACAGCAACGTCCTCATCCCATAAAAGAAACACTCAAAACTCATCATCTTATTGAAATCGCGGTCGGACATCCCCAACGAGCGGAGCATGGCAAGTTCCCGCCTGCGCAGTCTGATATTTGTGGAAATAGTATTGAATACATTTGCAACCGCAATCAGGGAAATCATAATAACAAAAACATAGGTGAACACATCAATAACAAATATTAAACTGCGGTATTGTTCAACTATTGTATGGACATTGTAAAGGGTATAAGCAGACATCATTCCCGTGTCCTGAATGATCGCTTCCATTTCAGCCACCGATTGCGAGGGATTATTTGAAAGAAAGGCCAGGCCCATTTCCGCATGGGTATCCGGGCTTTTAAAGTTCTCTTTGAGTGAATAGGGAGCTACCACCATAAAAACGTATGGCCGCTGCTCTAAAGATTGCCTTGGAGGCGGATCCACCGGGTACGTATCGACAAACGTAATGTTTATGCTTTGCCCCTGTTCCATCATTTGCTTGTCATTTGTTTGGGGGGCGACACTAAATGTCATGGAATGATTTGCAAACATATTAAACACTTCGCTTGGCCTTTCATTATTATCAATCCGCTTTTTGGCAACGGCAATCATCTTCGCGTCCTGCCCGGTATATTCATCTGCAGACAAACCCAGTTCTTTGATAAAACTCAGATATTTGCTGTCCTCAATAAACTGGATGTCCATGGGTAGTTGAACCGTTTCGTCCGGCGTAGTATACCCCGCGTATTCCCGGTAACGGTCTGAAAAATCGCTTTCCATAATTACGGATGTATACACATAAACGGTTTGGTACGAGCTTTCATAAACCCCGTCAGAGGTTTTAAGTTTGTTGTAAAGCGGGATCATTTCGCTGTCGTCCGTCACCTGAGTGGTAAAAAGAATGTCATAGTCCATGTCCATTATCAACTGTTCTGAAAGTCGTTTTAGAGTTGTTCCAAAAGCACTTCCCGATACAAACAGCACGACGCTTAAAGTGAGCGATAACACAATGCTGCGATAACGTTTTTTGTTTCTTTTAAAGTTTTTTAACGCAAGTGTACCCTCCAAACCGTAAATACGCTGTGCAAATTTTGATGTTTTTACCGCTTTCGATTCGGTTTTGACCTCGTTGGTCTGACGAATATTCTCCATCACGGGAGTATTTGCAGCTTTTCTGGCCGGGATATAGGCTGAAATCAAAATGGTAACTAAACTGACTGCTGTAGCTGCGACAATTGCGGGGACAGACAACGATAGGGTTAAAGGCACGGTGCTGTGGAAAGTTTTCCCGAAATTCTCGGCAACCATAGGAATTACAAGTCCGATACTGCCTATGCCGACCATAATGCCAATAGGTATGCCGACTGCACCAATGCAAAGTCCCTCAAATAGCACAGAATTTCGCAGTTGCCTTGCCGTTGCACCCACCGATGCTAGAATCCCGAACTGGCGTGTGCGTTCGTTCAGCGAGATGTTGAACGAGTTATAAATCAGAAAAATCGAGCCTATCATTATTATGGCAACCAAAATGCCGCCAACTGAGTACAGAAGCGTGTTGAACAGTTTATTGTCCGAAGCGCCCATGAAGCGCAGTACATCATCGTTAAAGACATAAGCTCCTGCTCCGACTGTACTGCTTGCGTAAGCCGTTACACCGTGCGGATTTTTCAGTGTGACAAATATACTGAAGTTGTCCGCTTGGTCTTTAGGATCTGCTTTCGTTATCAAGGTGTATCCCGGTGCGGAATGTTCCTCAAAACTGGGTCTTTCGCAGATACCTACAACCTTGTAGGTTCTCTCTGATTTTGGAACAAGGGTTTCTTTGTCCTCTCCCGATTCACCCCCGGTCTGATAAGGGTCGTGTTGGCCGAGATTCTTGTTTCCATTCAATCGGCTTCCAACAGAAAGTGAAAGTGTGTCGCCCAACTTAAATCTAACACCGCCCTTTGCAGTAACGTGAGACGGGACGAGAATCTCCTTGCTATTTTCAGGAAGCCTGCCGGAAATCAGGCTTGTGGGTAAGGTATCAAAGGCTTCCTCACTGAATCCGGCGATGAAAAGATAGGGCTTTTCAGGGCTTTTCCCGCCTTCAAGCGTTGCATAACCGATATTTTCAAATGCTGCGCTGTTTGCAACTTTACTGTCATGGGTTCTCTCTTGCACGAAAGAGGAATCAACATCCAAAAACTCAACGTGCCAACCGCCGTATTTCGCAATAGAACCGTTTACCAGATAATTTAACAGGGAAGTGCCAAAGGTAGCGACAGCCGTAATCATGGCGGCGGACAGAACAACTCCGATCACCGTGACAATCGTTCGGGAACGGCTTTTTTTCATACTTTGCAGTGTGACTTTGTTAAAAATATTCATGGCCGAACCACCTGTTCATCCCGCGTTACTTTGCCGTCTGTTATACCGATAATACGGTCTGCTTGCAGGGCAATATTTTCGTCATGGGTGACGAGGATCAGGGTCTGCCCATATTTTTTATTGCTTTCTTTGAGCAGCTTGATGATTTCATGTCCATTTCGGCTATCTAAGCTGCCCGTGGGTTCGTCGGCAAGCATGACCGCCGGGGCATTCATCAAAGCGCGTCCTATGGAAACACGCTGTTGCTGACCACCTGAAAGCTGATTGGATAAATGCGTTTTTCGATCTTGCAACCCAAGCATTTCGAGCAGGTCATTTAGCCTTTCCTCGTTGACCTTGCGCTTGTCCATAAGGATAGGCAAGGTGATGTTTTCCACTACATTCAGAGTGGGAATGAGGTTGTGAAATTGGTAAATCAGTCCAACTTGCCGTCTGCGGAAGATGGCGAGTTTTTCATTGCTTTGGCTATATACATCTTGCCCGTTCAAATATACCTTTCCGCTTGTCGGTACGTCTACGCCCCCGACGCTGTGAAGCAATGTAGATTTGCCCGAGCCGGACGAACCGATGATTGCGGTGAATCCTCCCTTTTCAATTGTAAGTGAAACATGGTCAAGCGCAGTAACTTGATTATTTCCCTTACCATAGACTTTGCATAAATTTTCAATTTTTAAAAACTCCATTATGTGAGTCTCCTTTCTGATGGGTTACCCATATAATAGAACCTTCAACTTACATCTCTGTGACTTTCAGGTGAGAGATCTGTCACTTTGAGAAACGAATGGTAAAGATTGCGCCGCCTTGCGGGTGGTTTTTTGCGGTAATCGTTCCTCCTTGCCGCGTTATAATCATCTTGCAGAGAGCCAATCCAATCCCGTATCCTGTAGCGTTTGGGTTTTTCCCGCGATAAAACCTGTCAAACAAGCAGTGCAAATCTTCTTTCTGAAAACCCGCACCGCTGTCGTGGATGGCAATCTCGGTAAATAACCGGTTATCCGTACAATCAATCTCAATCCTCCCGTGCTCGCCTGCACTTTCTATACAATTTTTGAGGATGTTTTGAATTGCTTGCGAAATCCAACCTGGATCGCCTTGAATAAGTACTACTTTCGGCACGTCTATTTGCAAATCAATATAGCGCAGTTCTATTGGGATTAGGAACGGGCGAAGGGCGGAGCGTATCAAGCTATTTACATCTATCTGCTCGTTTTGGAACACCACAATGCCCGCGTCCAAGCGAGATAATTTTAGTAGAGAAGTAATCAGCCAATCCATCCGCACAAGCAATTCTTCTGTTTCTCGTATAAATGCTTTCCGTTCGTTTTCATTAGGGCTATTCTCTAACAAAGACAGAATGAGGTTGGCTGATGTGAGTGGGGTTCGGAGTTGGTGGGCTATGTCGGCCAGCGAATCGGCAAGATGTTCTTTTTCTTTTTTCAGCGCATCGTTTTGCTCCCGAATGCGCAGTAGCATTTTTGTTATCTCGCTGTGCAGAATAGAAAGCTCGCCCTCGTCCGACTCTTCAATGTACAGAAGGTCAGCATTATGAAGCACAAGGTCGATTTGATGTGAAATCCGTGCAATGCTTATGTATCGGGCTTTGGTAAACACGAAAAACGCTATGCCAAAAGCGGCGGTAGAGGTAGTGGTAAGGATTCCCGCCGCCATATTGATTGCAAATCCCAGCGTCACAGCGGAGGTGGCAATTAAGGAGAACAAAATGACAAAATGTCGAAACTCTCTATTCCGAAGCATACTCGTTCCCCAATCTATATCCCGTCCCACGAACAGTCAGAATAATTTGCGGACTTGCTGGATCGTTCTCTATCTTCTCCCGCAAACGTTTGATGTACACGGTCAGTGTATTGTCATTGACAAACTCGCCTGCAGCGTCCCACAATTCGTCAAGCAGCCTGCCTCTCGTGATAATACTTTTCGAATTGCTAATAAACATCAGCAACAAGCGGTATTCTAATGCTGAAAGAAAGACCTCGCTACCGTTTTTCTCCACAATGCCACTTGCCATATCGACATGAAGCCCGTGAATTTTAAAATCAGATATGGAACGCCCACTTTTTCGCAAGGCGGCTCCAATTCGTGCAATCAATTCACGCGGACGAAAAGGCTTAGTGATATAGTCGTCCGCGCCCATGTTCAGCCCGGTAACAACACTTGACTCATCGTCAGAAGCCGTCAGAAAGATTATGGGAATATCTTGCGTTTTTTTGATTTCCGTGCAAACCGCAAAGCCATTTCCATCAGGCAAAGAAATATCAATCAACGCCAAGTCAAATTTATTTCCGGCAAGCGCGGTAAGGGCTTCACTCCGCGTAGGGACATGAGAGACTGTAAATCCCTCTGAGCGGAGCAGAAGCACAAGGTTTTTAGCGATTGTCTTATCGTCCTCAACCAAAAATATCTGGTTCATTTATTTGCACCGTCCTTTACTTTACTGCAACTATATCGTCCGTTAGCCGGGTTTTTAGCGTCAATTGGAACAAGGCAAGTATTTCCCATTTTTTCGCTGATTCCTTTGTCGTTATATAATCTATGCATAACACCTCCTTAGATCTATTATATTTCTTTTGACAGAAACATACAGTCCGAGGTATAAACAAAAAATAAAGGGTGTGTAAACTTATATTAAAGGCAGAAATATGAACGCTAAAATGTAATAGGGTTAAATAGTATGAAGCTAAATGTAACAGGAAGAAATCTCTCGAAAGAAAAGAGTCTGCAAATTAAGGATGAATTTCAAAAGCAATGTCTGATAAAAGGTTTAAAACAAGAAAAAAGCCGTAGGACATGATAATCCTACGGCAAATCTCAAAAGCCGAAAACATCCTTATTGAACCGTGACAAATGCGCAGGGGATTTGTTCTGTAATAAAGCTATCCATCTAGTTTAAAGTTGAAAATACCTTACTCTGCTTGGAACTGGAACCACTTAAAATCAAACTGGCTCCCCGGTAGAAATATAAAGGTGACGGTTTGCGGACCGGTTATGCGCTCCAATACAAATTCTCTTTCGCAATAATCACTTGACTGTGTAAACTCCACAAGCTGTCTCTTTTCACCCTCTGGTCCGCTAAATAGAATATGCAGAGTATTTTTATCGATAGGCGAATGCCCGCATAAGGTTAGTTTAGTGCTTCCAGTATGACCGAAGTCCATATCTTTAAAGATGAGAGAGACGTTGTTACCAATATTTTTGATTTGTCCATCTGCCAGCGTAAAGGAATCCCCATAAATCTGATTGTATTCCAGAACGTTAAGTTGTTCGTACGCTTTTAAAGGTTTGTTAAACTGAAAGCCCTTGAGATGAATCTTTTTATTAAGAACAAAACAAAGGGTGGTGACACCTTTTATTCGCTCAGGTAATGAGTAGGTTTCCTCTTGATATACATTCCATATGGATGGTTTTTGATAGGTTACCTGTGTCAGCAGAGCTGCGTTTGGAGCATCCGGTGTACCTTTCCATATATCAATCGTATATTTATCGTTATCTAGCGCGAAGATAGGAAGGGTAAGTTCAGTAGCTCCATAATCACCGAAATCGATATTGTCGAAACATATCCAGCTTTCTCCTTCTCTTGCAGTAGCCACTCCGCGTTCATTCCCATTTGTTAAGTTCCGGCTCGTATTGCTATGATAACCAGCGGAAACAAACTCATAAGGATTCAAAAAGGCAGCTCCCATATCTCGAATATGGAATTCCATAAGCGAATACAGGCGCACTTGATCTGCACCGTTTTTCGTTGCACACCGTACATAGACGTCTCCGTCTCCCAAAGCCGAAATTACTGCTTCATGTCCATTTGCCTCAAGAACGGCTATATTGGCGTCAATACCGGCAGCATTCGTAACTCGCCATTCAATTTCCTGATAGGTTGCGTTCTCTGGATGAATTTGCACACGAACCGGAAGTGAACGGGTGTCCTTCGCTAGCTGATTTCCTTGCGGGCATATGATTTCCAGCTTGCGAACGGGAATTTCATCTGATAAATAGTCTTGGGATAACTCGCTCACATCCGATAGTGATTGTGATGAGTGTTGATAAAGTACAAGCTCTTCGTCCTTAGAATGATCTAGCTCTCGTGCTTCAGAAGTCAGTGTAAGCTCAGCAGACTGTAAGCCATGGGAAGATGCACGTACAACGATTGTACCTGACTCCAATGAAGAGGCAATGACCGCAAGCAATTTGCCGCTGAACATCCGGCGACTTGTTCCTTTATATGAATCGTAGTCAGTGCTGTCACCATTATCCAAACCAACAAGACGCCCCGGTCCTTCTACAGAGATTTGAATACGATTATTGGCGTTCTCCACGGGACGTCCTTCTTGATCGAGGGTCGAGATCTCCACAAATACCAAGTCCGATCCGTCAGCAGTCATCTGAGTTTTATCAGGATTCATGACCACAGTGGCCGAATCTCCGAAAGAAGTTACCGTATCATCAGCGATCTGTACTCCGTGTTCATCATAAGCGACTGCTCGGAGAGTACCTTTGCTATAGGGGAGCTGCCATTCCCCAAGCAGCTTTTTACCATGTTTATGGTCAATGTTAACCGTGCCCATGGATTGATCATTAAAGAACAATTCGATTTGTGGTGCGTTGGAGCATACTCGCACATCAATAAGCTGCCCTTCAGAAAAATCCCAGTACGGAAAAATATGAATCATCGGGGCGACCTTGTAATCCGTCCATTCTGCTTGATAAATATAATAGGAATCCTTTTTGAATCCCGCGGTATCCAGTTGACCAAAATACGAGTTTTTAGTGAAGTACGGGGTCGGCTCCCCAATATAGTCAAATCCAGTCCAAATAAATTGTCCAGGTGAGTAGGTCGCATCACGATCTGCGATGATGCAAGCTTCTGTGTTTTTGGCACCCCAGCTAGTAGAACTGTTCCCTAAGGCTGAGCATTGTTCATCATCGTCAGACAATACAGACTGAGCATAAGGGAAGTGGTAGATGCCTCTGCTCTGTACAGTAGACGAAGTTTCACTACCATAAATAATCCAGTCGGGATGTTCCTCATGATGCTGGTCATAGTATTTTTCGGCATAGTTATACCCTGCGAACTTCACTAGATCTGCGCATTTCTGTGCATTCTCCCATGGCATATAGTTGGAACCGATAGTAACCACTGCATTTCCTTTAGGGTCATGAACCTGCACCAGATCACGTAATTCTATGGTTAACTCTTGGCCGCGTTCATCGGCATGGGTGTCGTATATTTCATTTCCGATACTCCACATGAGCATGGAGGGGCGATTTCTATCCCGGCGTACCCAGCTGGCAATATCTTGTTTCCACCAATCCGGATAAAATCTGGCGTAGTCAAAAGGAGTTTTACTGCGTTCCCACATATCGAATGCTTCGGAAACTATGAGCACGCCCATCTCATCCGCTAGTTCCATCAGTTCAACGGCTGGCATATTGTGGGCCGTACGAATAGCGTTTACGCCCATCTCCTGCAGGAGGATAATCTGTCTTTTTAGAGCTGCCTTATTCACCGCAGCCCCCAAACATCCCAAATCATGATGTTGGCATACGCCATGAATCTTCACCTTTCGGCCATTCAAAAAGAAACCTTGTTGGCTGTCAAACTCCATCGTACGGAATCCGAAGGTTTGGATTTCTTCTTCTATTACCTGATCATTCTCCAGCAGTTCAGTTTTTAGGGAATAGCAGTAAGGCTGGTTAATATCCCAGAGCATTGGATTGTTGACGGATAAGAGGGCAGAGCTGGATACAGCAGACCCGACTTGTACTGGACTTTCATTTTCTGCATGAGAGATACAGATACCTGAAGCGTCCAGTATACTGTGACGAATTATGTAGTGTTTTGCGCTTTGCAATAGATCATTGCACAAGACTTCGGTATCTACCTCAACATTCCAGGAATCCTCTTTTTTGTGAGTAGAGATATAAATACCATCAGGCACAATATGTGTCCCTGGATACGTCTTCAGCCATACACTGCGATAGATGCCCGCACCGGAATACCAGCGTGAATTAGGAGACTCATGAACCACTTGAACATAGATTTCGTTGATACCTTCAATAATGTATGGCGTGATATCTATTTCAAACGTCGAGTATCCATTTTTCCAGACGCCTGCGATATGGCCGTTCACATAGAGAGTGGAGTCCATGTATACGCCTTCAAAACGAAGCGAGACAAGACTATTTGGCACTTTCTCATCTATAATTATGCTTTTACGGTACCAGCCTTCTCCGCTTTCATATAGATTATGTGTATCAAAAATTAGCCAGTCATGGGGTAAGGTTACGTCCATCCACTCCGAATCAGCTGCTATCACCGATTCTAAAGTGGACTTAAGCGGCTGTTTGCTGAATAACCAGTCATTATTTAATCTTGTTTTCTGACTCATGAATGAAGTTCTCCTTTATCTTTGGAAAATTTAGAAGTGGTTATTAACGATGTGAATGATTTCCGTAAAGCCTTTTGTATTCTTTTTTATCATATCAAAGATTTTGCAAAAAGACATTCACGAAGAAGAGTAAAAAAACTGTTATAACAACGCTATTGAAATCGCATTCAAAATGGTAACATGCCATTGGTAAATTATCTATTTATTTCTTAATATATCTTTTATTGCGGAGGATGAAATTTATACAAAAACAGTACTAATGAACAATACAGAGAAGTATCTCTGGTCTATGAAAGATGTTATTGCTACAGAAGCTAATGAAAGTGAGGAAAATGCCTGGTATACCGGCTTAGATGTGTCGGGCTTATTGCTGATTAAATACTTTACAAATACTTGTCTGCATGTACTTGCGTTTGTTCGAATAAGTTAGAAAGAAGGACAGGACAAACCATAGGTGGAGATGCGTATAAATGGGGATGCGTAAACAAAGTTTTATTCGTGGCACGTTCATATTAACCGTGTCGTCATTTTTCACAAAAGGGCTTGGTTTTTTGAACGGAGTCTTGCTGGCACGTTTTTTGGGAGCAGAGGGAGTAGGGCTGCTTATGATTGCTCATCCACTGCTTCCCTTATTTATTACGCTAACAGAGCTGGGGCTTCCTGTTGCGATTTCAAAGCTTGTATCGGAAGCTGAGGTTAAGCAGGATGAAGCGCGAGTAAAGCGTATTCTCACAGTATCCTTAAGCATTACGGGTACGTTGAGTATTATATTAACTTTAGTGGCTCTGTTTGGCTCCAAATGGATCGCATCGATTTTTTTGGCCGATCAGCGGGCGTATTATGCTATGGTTGCTATTACGCCGATCATTCCAATTATTGCGATGTCTGCTGTACTGAAAGGTTATTTTCGTGGAAAACAGAACATGAACCCACTTGCCTTTTCCGATATTATTGAGAATCTGGCGCAAATCATTGTCATTATCGGTGTTGTCAACGTTTTGTTGCCCTACGGTATTGCCTATGCGGCTGCTGGTGCAATGGCTGCCTCCGTTGTTGGGGAAGGTTTTGGTTTGCTCTATTTATTCGCTGTTTTCAAATGGGCAAATCGAGGTAAGATCAAAACCTTTTCACCACCTACGTCAAGAATTTCACTTAAAGGAGACAGTACGTTGAGAGATTTGCTGCGTATCGGCTTACCGATGACAGGCAGCGGTTTTATTCATTCGCTCTATCATGCCTTTCTACCACTGCTGATTACGAAAAGTCTAGTACTGTTTGGTGTAGGTGTTGAGATGGCGACCAAGCAATTCGGACTTCTGGCGGGTTATGCTCTTCCCATGTTGTTTCTCCCCAGCTTCTTCACACAATCGTTGTCGACTGCATTAATTCCGGCGATCAGCGAAGCAAGTGTGAGCAACAATAGCAAGCTTATGCATAATCGGATGGATATGGCTATGCGATCCGCGCTTATAGTAGGTTTCCCATGTACAATCATCCTGTACTTATGGGCTGTACCCTTAACAACCATGATCTATCATTCGCCAGAAGCGGGCGAGCTGTTAAAGTTAATAGCACCCTTATTTTTTCTTTATTATTTCGGAGCGCCACTGCAAGCAATTTTGCTTGGTTTGGGGAAAGCATCAACCGTTATGTGGAATCATATTCTTACGAATATTTTTGAAGTGATTGCGATCTTTGTTCTAGGTTCTAATATTGGAATCGAAGGGGTGGCCATGGGATTCGGACTGGGGCTCTTGCTGCTGACACTGTTGAATTTTTTATCTGTGGCAGGAACGATCGGGTTTTATTTTGACTTTCGTATTGTATTCAAGGTGGGAGCGGGAGGAATTGTCATGGCGCTTAGCGGGTTGGCGGCTCACGGAATTCTTGAACGATTGCACCTGGGGCAGGTCATTGAACTGTTCGGAGCGTTGCTTGTTTCGTTAATCACCTATGCAGCAACATTGCAGGTAACCCATGCGTGGGAAAGGGCACCGAAACCACCAACGATTACACCTGTTTCTTGAAAGAGGATATTTCGGTAGCATGCTCCAAAAAGTAAAATGAGTAATGCAACCCTCTATGTACCCGTATGGGGGCGGATGAAAGTAACGGATGGGGAGCAGCGAGGTGTTTAACTGTATTTTGTGCAGCTATAATCGTTCAAAATAGTTGTGCATTGAAAATAGCTGTATTTCTTACAACTATTCTCATGAGATTAAGGCTTCTAGGTGTTTTCTTTTGATTTTAATTGTATAGAATGCAGTTAAAGTCGGAGTTATTCCCTAGCAATATAGATTAAGTTTATAAAATGCAGTTATTTCATTAGATTGCGTGAAAATCTTGCGCTACAAATATACGGAGTGGGGATATCAGAAGTTACAGTCATAATTTGCTCAGGAAAAACGCCAGTGATCCTAAATATCAGGCAGCGATCCTTGATTATCGGAGATTGCGCCTGATTGACTATGTGTGAACTACGCTCAATTGACTCCATGCAAAAATGGAGTCTATCTCATAAGTAATTTAAGTAATTCCTATAGGGATGATTCATATGGCAAGTTGGATTGATTAGGTAACATTTTGCGCACACGTATTTGCTATCGGACACAGCTGACCTTAAGAGCAGATTTAGCTTACATTTGGAATTTTATCGGACCCCATCGCAGTTATTACCATGAAAAACACCAAAAATGGCTCTCTTTTTAAGGAATAATTGCACTGGAGTCCGTAACCTAACTCAAAAGCCTAAAAACAAGCAAATAGCGTCTTCTGAGTCCGAAAGCTCTAATCTTAATTAAGACTGGGTGATTTAGGTAGGTGCAACGGATAAAAGCATTCGACCCCCGGTTCATAACAGCAAAGCAACGATTCTCCTATAACGGATGTTAGCTGCTCTGCTGTTTTTTACTAAAAGAAAAAGCAGGTGGTCTTAATGGAAAGAAAACATGTAGTTTAGTTTGAACAAAGGAATACGTACTGGAGTAAGTTATTGGAGAGGGTAGGGTAGCTGATATACCAATCTCTATGGCATTTAATGAATGATTTGGTTGCATTACTGGGTCGTACCCGTTTACGGACCGACTGAAATGGAGATGTAGACTATTAAGTAAGAACTGATAAGGAGAGTTTGTCAAAAAGGACGGCATAGGGCGCGATTCAAGCTTTTACGAGACAGTTAAAAAGTGGAGCAGGACAACGCTAGTTATTACCGAGTATTACTGAGTATTACTGAGTATTACTGAGTATTACCGAGTATTACCGAGTATTATCCTTGACCGTATTTTTTTCTGTAATGACTCAGTGTGAGTAGTGGCCAGATATACTGATAACTATGATAATTGGAATAGAAATTACCGGGGAGACCAGCGCCAGTGGGATAAGAAGTTTTCCAATCCTCTTCATGAATAGACGTAATTAGTCTTTGAATTCCTTTTTCCACCGCAGCTGTTGGCTCTGGCTGAACGGCGATAATCGCATCAAGTGCCCAGGCGGTTTGTGAAGGTGTGCTTTCTCTTAAAGGAACATATTGTAGAAGACGGTCGCTGTGACAAGACTCCCCCCAACCGCCGTCCGAGTTCTGAATGCTTAGAAACCACTTCACTCCTTTTTGCAATGTATCATGATTTATAGGGAGCCCAACAGCCTGCAGGCCTGTTAATGATGCCCAAGTGCCATAAATATAACAAACACCCCATCTTCCATACCACGACCCATCCTTCTCCTGATGTTGAAGCAGCCATTTCGTACCCCGTTTAATGAACTCGTGTTGTGTGTTTAAACCAGCGAAGTTTCCGAGAAACTCCAAAGTTCGTCCGGTAAGATCTGCTTCCGAAGGATCAATGGCTGCAGATTTAGCACCATCGATAGCGAGCCATGTGAGCATTTCTTTATTGGTGTTTTTTTCGAATGCCGGCCAGCCGCCGTCGTTATTTTGCATCGATAGGACCCAATTCAGTCCGCGATTCCATGATTCCAGATATGAAGGGTGAATGGTTGATAAGCTTCGGATGGCTCGCAAGGCTGCCGTTGTATCATCTACGTCCGGATTGATTGTATTAGACTCAGAGAATCCCCATCCACCGGGAACTATATCCGGATTATGGATGCTCCAATCAGCAGGTTTATGATGCTGTTTATCCAGAAGATAAGATGCAGCGTGTTTTATTCCTTTGTGATCAACCGGAATTTGAGCCTCTTGCAAAGCATAGGAGATTAACGCTGTATCCCATATTGTAGATGGAGAGTTTTGAATTGTAGTATTATGATTTGATTGGCATTGCAGTGCGGTGAGACCTTGAATGGCCTGTGTAATTATCGGATGCTGCCGATCATAATCGAGAGCAAGCAGGGCAAAAACCATAAGAATTGTACTGCTGGCATAGCTGTAAAAGGTACCGTCGGATTCGATTCGCTGGAGCATATATTGCTCCGCTTTGTTTTTGGCAGCTTCATGTATGTAGTGTGGACTCCCGAGTAATCTGCTCAAACCCATTTGAATAACATCCTGCATCTCCTGATATCCACGGGTAGGCGATTCATCTGTATCCAATCGTGTCTCTATAAGATCTGACAGATCAGGAGCATGGGTTGTAGTGATCGAAAATCGCCGATCGGCCATAATGAGCATAGGAGTGAGGTGTACCCTAGAGTAGCCAGAGAATTCGAAATAGTTAATAGGGAAGTAAGAGGGAAACAAAAGCACCTCCAGTGGAATCGAAGAAATTGCTAAAGGCCACTTGCTTTGACCCGTTGCAGCGAGTATGACTCTAGTTAAGATACTTGTGACTTTGCCTAATCCACCTTTAGACAGTATATAACGCTTAGCCCGAAGTATTGGCTCGTCTGTTATCTTACTGTATCCAGAATAGAGCAGGGCATAATAAGCTTCGACTGATGTGGATAAGTTCCCAGCTTCTTCGTCCTTATATAACTGCCAGCAACCCTCTCGCTGTTGTGCATCAAGAATGCGATCATGTAGCTGCCGAATGAGCGTTTCATTCTGTAGGTTCAACACCCTAAAGAGAATGATCATATAAGCATCGATCACAATCCCGTTCTCAAAACAAAAATGCCATGAGCCGTCATCCTTCTGCTGTTGTAGCAAGAACGTTGACAAACGTTCGATTTCTTCATCTACTTTACTTAGTATATCCGTCATTTTTTGGGTTCCTCCGAAGGCATCATTTTTAACATTATATGAAGTCGGAGAACAGGACATGAAAAAGAGCTGCTTAGTCGCTTTTACGCAACTTTGCAGCTCTTTTAGCATTATTAAAAGGTTAATTTTCAATCACAATACGATTTAGCTTGAGATTAACCGGAGCAGCAATGGTGTCACCTACAGGGCATTTGCTCTCCAGAAATTGTACGAACTGTTCGACCTTCTCAGCAGGGGATGGAGTCTTTATGTAGAATGTATACCGAATATCGGAATAGCCAGGACGTACTTCAGAGCGGTTGAAGAATCCGTCGAGATCCAAGTCACCTTCCACATCTACTCTGAAATCTTCAAGATCCACCTCAAATTTAGAGGCGTAGACCCGAGCTACAATGGATTGGCAGGCACCCAAAGAAGCGAGCAAAGCTTCAACAGGATTCATTCCTGTATCCGTGCCCCCTAGACTTGTCGGTTCATCGATGACCAGCTCGAATTGTCTTGCATTAGTAACGACCTTTACGCCGTCTTGCAAATGAGCAGTTGCTTTGAAAGTTTGAACATTTGGCATGTGTTTACACTCCTTCTTGTGGACAAACTAAGGATGATTTAATGTTTCTTATTTTTTTGTAATTCATAGTATGTTTCTTGGAATTGTATAGATTATAGTTCTATTCTGTATACCCGTCAATACATGATTAAAATTATAGTTAGGAGGCAGCTAGAGTGTCGACCGAAATTGAGGGCTATTTGGACTATCCTATGGTTGCAATTCCAGGGGGAGAAATAGAATTAAGAGACGATCGGATAAAGCGTAGTTGGAAAGCACAATTCAAACCGTTTCTTCTTGCACCCTATCCTGTAACTATGGATCTATCCAATGCTATAATTAATAACTCATCTCAGGGAGATCTAAAGCCGTTTGTGAATATAAAGGTGAAGATGGTATACACATTACTTGGATAAGGAGTCAGACGGCTTCCATCTTACCCGGTCTTATTAATGGGCTATGGTTTTGTAAGTGGAATTAGAGGAGGGAATAATTATGCGCGAAGGGCACATAGATAAGCACGGTTATAACGAGCATCGAGAATACGGAGAGCATGAAGAAATGAATATAAATGGAGTCAAGGAGGGTTCGGAGCATCCTCACAAAAGCGCTCAGACCTTTCGTCGTGCTAGGGCTATCGCATTTTTGGACAAGCTAATGATTAATCGTTCGGCGTTGCAGCAGCAGCTAAACGAGTCAGAGATTGAATCGGCAAAACAAGTCATTAGTGGTGAACTAAAAGCTACGGAAGCGATCATCGATGAGTTCTTACATATGTTTCAGATTCATGAGATAACTTCTGATAATAGAGAAGAGAGAAGATAGAACCTAAGCCACTCAGCTATATAGAGGTGTTCATTCCCTAAGTTTTGATATGAATGAAAAAAAGACTTCTGAAGAAATCAGAGGTCTTCTTTATGTGTAGCTAATAAAGAAAAATGTCTAATGTAAAGAGAATACATCATTAAGTAAAACGCTTTCATGTTCACTCGATAAATTGATTTATATAATTAGTCCTGTAAGCAATATAAAAATGGGGGGCGAAAAAGAATGAAAAAAGTCAACAAAAAAAGGATTAGCCTAACTCTAACAGTGTTGATGGCTATGTCCATACTTATCACTGCTTGTGGTGGGAACAACGGGAATAACGTGAATTCTGAGGCTAATGCAAACGCAGGCAAAACGGGAAAAAACCCTGCGGCGGAAGAGAAGCTCAAGATTACTATGTGGTCCCAATTCGCGGATCCAAATTCTAAAGACGGCGGGTTTGTTGGTTTTTATAAAGCACTTGAAGCAACCCAGGCTAAATTTCCTAATGTTGAAATCGAGCATGTGGGTGTTGGGGGCGAATCTTATAAAACAAAAGTGAAAGCGGCTTCAGCCGCCAATGAGCTGCCCGACATTTTTTACACCTGGGGTGGCGGATTCTCTGAGCCATTTATAGCGGGGAACCGGATTTTGTCCATTGATGATCTCGCAAAAGATGGAACGCTGGACCAAATTGTACCAGGTACGACAGACAATTTCATCTTCGACAGCAAGCTTTACGGTCTGCCGATCAATATAGCTACTGCTCAAATGTACGTCAATAAAGAACTATTTGAGCAAGCAGGAGCGAAAATTCCGGAAACATGGGATGAGCTTGTTGCTGCGATTGAAGCACTAAAAGCAAAAGGCATTCAGCCGATTGCACTTGGGGCTAAAGACAGATGGCCGGCAATGCAATGGAACGCGATTCTAGCCATCCGGATGGCAGGCGTGGATGCTGTAAATGCCGCTTTAACGAAAACAGGATCATTCGACACAGCTGAATTCACAGAAGCTGCTGCGAAATACAAACAATTGATTGATGCGGACTCCTTCGGCAAACATTTTGTTGGAACTTCTTATGATGACGCGACAAATATGTTCCTATCAGGCAAAGCAGCTATGATGTTCATGGGCGCTTGGGTTAACGGACAGATTGAAGATGATAACTCTCTGGTCAAAGGTAAAGTGGTACCGATTAAATTTCCAACCATTCCAGGGGGGAAAGGAAATGCTGACGAGTGGTTCGGAGGTTCGGGTGAAACATTCGTGCTCAATGCCGATCTGAAAAACAAGGAAAGAATATGGGAAGTATACAAGTTCTTTATTGAGACCATGTCTAAAGAAGTATTTCTGGCTGGTTCAGGCTCCTCAGCATGGAAAGTTGATGTAGGTGACACTTCTCAAATGAATCCACTGGCTCTGCAAATTGGTGAATTGTCCTCATCAGCAACTGGTTTCTCCTACTGGTGGGATCAAATGCTGAATGGTAATGACACTGAATCTATGTTCGGTTCGCTGATGAAATTCGTCGCCGGAAAAACAACACCTGAAGACTACACGAAAGAACTACAGAGCAAGGTTAATCAAGGACAATAATCTGCGTCAGGCGGCGAGAATTGTTCGCCGCCTGATCGATTTAAGGTGGAGTGAAGCATGCATCAAGTATTCGGAAACAAAAAGGCTATCGCCGTATTTGTTGTTCCTGCTTTGATTTTATACATTCTTGTTGGTTTTTTCCCGATCCTTCAGTCTATGTATTACAGTCTGTTGGACTGGGATGGGATACAACCGGCTAAATTTATTGGTTTAGCTTCTTATAAGGATTTATTTTTTGCAGATACGTACGGCATGGATTTTAATCATTCGATACTTAATACGTTGTATCTGGCAGTTCTTTCTGTTTTCATGCAACTTCCGATAGCTCTGGTGCTCGCACTGGTTCTTGCCAGAGGGGTGTGGGGTGAAAAGCTGTATCGTACTTTGTATTTCATTCCAGTCTTGGTATCCTCCTCTGTCATCGGGGTTATGTTTCTGAAAATCTATCAGCCTGAATATGGCTTGCTGAATACGATACTCAATCAACTAGGCTTGTCCTCCTGGACACATGATTGGTTAACGGAAAGCGGAACTGCACTAATAAGTGTTATGATTCCAATCGTTTGGCAATATATCGGCTACCATATGCTTCTAATGTACGCTGCCATCAAAGGGATTCCTGAAGATTTGTACGAGGCTGCAAAAATTGACGGAGCATCAAGTATAAGAACCGCCTTCTCTATCACTATTCCACTTATTTCACCGATCCTGAAGGTATGCGTCATATTTGCTGTTTTGGGATCATTGAAGTTTTTCGATTTAGTCTTCATTATGACCAATGGCTACCCTACACCGGAAACTAGTGTTCCAAGTACATTGATGTATTCGTCGATTTTTAATCGCAATATGTATGGGTACGGCAGCGCGATGGCCGTGTTTATGGTTGTGGAATGTCTCTTTTTCTACTTAGTTCTACAAAAACTGATCAGAACCTACGATGATAAGGAGGAGAGCTAATGACAACAACACATAACCGCCGCTGGCCAAAGGTTGTTTTGCAGATTGCGTTTCTAATCTTCGCAGTTATTCAACTGTATCCGCTCGTGTGGCTTGTATTTTCCTCCTTTAAAACAAACATAGAAATTACAGGCTCAAATGTGATGGGCTTGCCTAATGAGTGGCGGTGGGCGAACTACGACTACGCACTTTTTAAGGCGAATATCGCACGTAACTTTTTGAACAGCCTTATGTATACAACGGTAACTGTCATTATTTCTGCTCTGTTATCGGCAATGGTTTCTTTTGCTGTCGCAAGAATGAAGTGGAAGCTTAATAATGTGGTGCTTACTTTCTTCATGCTGGGATTGATGATCCCCGTTCATGCTACGCTGCTACCTGTCTTTCAGATGTTAAAAATGACAAGCTTGCTGAATACGCCTTGGGCCTTAATCATTCCTTATACCGTTAGTGCACTTCCTACTACAATCTTTATCATGATTGGTTTCTTTAGAGCGCTGCCAGGTGAGTTGGAAGAAGCCAGCGTTGTAGACGGCTGCAATATTTATCAGGTTTTTTTCCGTATTATGCTTCCGCTTGTAAAGCCGGCTATCGTAACCACTTCCATCTTTACTTTTTTATCCGCTTGGAACGAACTGATGTTTGCCAATACATTCATTAATGATCCTGACTTAGCAACAATTACCGTCGCCATCAATTCGTTTAAAAGTGCCTATGCCACAGAATTTGGACCTATGTTCGCAGGAATGGTTGTGGCTACACTACCCATGATCATTATCTACTTGTTCCTAAGTAATCAAGTCCAAAAAAGCATTATTGCCGGGGCAGTTAAGGGTTAAAGCAATGGGATAGGAATCTTTCGAAAAATGCTATACTAGTGTCGTATTGAAGAAGCTATAAATAAAAGTCCGTATTCGCTTAATTGTCGGTCAGGAGGTTACCGGTGAGGTTTGCACGTATCCGATCACAAATCGTTTTTTACTACTTGGCCTTATTAGTGGTTTCCATGATTGCAAGCGGTATTATGTACCAACGAATCAATGAGAAATTCACCGAGGAAAAGGTAGGTGAGGTATCGCTTCAAACCTTGAACGCCATGAATTCCGGAATCGAATCACTTCTTGACAGCACGAATAATTATTCCAAGATGATCGTGTCGAACAATACGGTTCAGGAAATTTTGGGCAGTGATCTGGCGGGTAACGACATCGGAATTTTAACTTACAAGCTAGAGGTTGCTCTGTCAGATTTTATGCTCGCAGAGCCCTCTATCTCTTCTGTCTATCTATTCGATAATGCAGGACGTAAGTTTGCGATTGATTTGCAGTCTGCAAAACCGATCAGAACGGATGGGATCGAGTCAGCGGAATGGTACTCCGAGGCGGTCGCCTTAGACGGAAAAGCAATTTGGAGGAAAAATGCCGGAGGTATCTTCAATTTTGAGACGAAGGAACCCCAGCAGGATCCACAATATATTTCTCTGATTCGCATCGTAAACGACATGAACACTTCTAAGAAAATAGGAGTATTAGTCGTGAACATTACAGTTCAGGAGCTAAAAAAAAGCTATGAACGTTCGATCAACGATAATAAACCTGATTTAATGATCGAAACTGGATATGAGACACTCCTTGATTTTACACGGCCTGAATTATCGACTTATACAAACTCTTCTATGCTTGATGTGCCGCTCGGCAGTAGCAAAATCGTAAAGATCAAAGATCATAATTATCTGATCTCTTCTCTGGTTTCAATGGATCGTGGTTGGAGGTTTACTAGTGCTCAGCCTCTTGGGGAATGGGAAAGCCCTTATCGTCAATTTAATCTGATGCTGTTAATGATTATGTTGTTTAATTTCATTTCTATATTTTTAGGCTCCGTCTGGATTTCTAGATTCATTACTACACCTATTTTACATATGCTGCGATCCATGAAAAAAGTGGAGATTGGAGATTTCAGTTTGGTTCGGTACGAGGCGAGAACGGATGAGCTGAACCAGTTGAAAGATAGGTATAACAATATGATTATGACCATTGAGCAAGCGCTGAAGCGGGAGAAAGAAGAACAGAAATTGATTCGGAAACTCGAATTGGATATTTTGCAGCAGCAAATTAAACCGCATTTTTTATATAACACGTTAGAATCAGCTGGCTATTTAACTTTGTCAGGAAATAATAATGAGGCGTACCAGATTATTTCTGAGCTTGCAGCCTTCTATCGTCAGAGTCTTAGTAAGGGCAGTGATGTAGTAACGTTAAGAGAAGAAGTAGAGATCACTAAAAGTTATTTGAGTATACAAAATATTCGCTATCCAGAAATTTTCATCAGTGAAATTGAGGTGCCGGAAGAAGCTGAGTATGTTCGGATACCCAAATTGACGCTTCAGCCGCTTGTAGAAAATGCGCTTTATCATGGTATTCGCCCTTTAGGGGAGTGTGGTAAGATTCGCATCCTTGCCCGAATTCAGGGGAATCGACTGAAGCTAGTCGTGGAAGATGATGGTGTGGGGATGAATGAAGACAAACGTCGGGAAATGCAAGCTGAGCCCTATGGGCAAAATGAGTCCAGTTTTGGGTTGCGCGGTACTTTGATGCGTTTGAAGCTGTACTATGGGGCGGACATGAATTGTAGTTTGGTCAGTGCACCGGGAGAAGGAACTCGGATTGAATTGGAACTACCGCTTGAGGAGGGGAATAGTCATGGAGCTTGAACTGCTCAGAGCCATTATTGTGGATGATGAAATTAATGCGAGAAAAATTGTTCCCATCATTATAGATTGGCAAGCGGTTGGTTACAGATTCGTAGGTGAGGCCTCGAATGGAAGCGAAGCGTTAGATCTGATCGAAACCATGAAACCGGATGTAGTATTTACAGATATCAGTATGCCTTTTATGGATGGACTGGAATTAAGCCGGTTGATAAAAGAAAGGTATCCGCTAGTCAAAATTGTGATCATCACTGCACATCCCGAATTCGAATATGCAAAAAGAAGCCTGGACATTGGAGTACAAAATTTTATCTTGAAGCCGCTCCAAGCCGAGGAGGTACGAAGAGTTGCGGTAGATCTTCATGGGAAAATCCGGGAAGAGACAGAGCGGTGGAACGAATATCAGGAGCTGAACCGACAGTTAAAAGAACACGCCGTTCAACTAAAAGAAAAATTTCTAAATGATTTGCTATCAGGCCTCTGGGACCCCGATCAGCTGGATAGCCGATTCCATTACTTTTTTCCTGAATCAGCGAACAGCTTGTTTTCAATCATGCTTATTGAACTTCAAATTCCCTTAGAAGAAGGGGAGGAACAACGAATCCTGCAGTCTTTGCGTTGTAAGAGGTTTATTGATTACGCGCTTGAAGAGTATGAGGGAATCGAAGTTTTTTTTGATAACAGTCAACGGATTGTCCTTCTTAATAGAAAAGATAATCAGAATCTTACGAAGATTGGAGAGTGGCTGGCCCAATCGCTCCATGAAAAGCTTGGATGTAAAGCTTGCATTGGCGTAGGTAGTACCTGTACAGATTTCAATAGGATCAAAGAATCCTATAAAGAGGCGCTGGAGGCAGTTAGATATGGTAAGTTAAAGGGCAGTAACGCTATCTATTTTTTTAATGATGAAATTCATTTCGGGGGCCGATCCTGGGAAGTTAAGACGATTGAAATTGAGGAAATTTTGTTTTTTGTAAAAGCTGGTGTCTTAGACAAGGCTGTGCAATCCATTGAGAAAATGTTTCAGGATTTGGAGAAGTCCGAGGCTTTTTCTGTGGAACGAGCTAGGCTGGTTTCCGCCCAATTTGTCTCCACATTAATCAATTCACTCGCTGAAATGGGAGTTATACTAGATAATAATCTTTCTTTCGATATTTCGCCATATAAAAGGATTTTTGAGCTCGATAGCCTGCCAGACATGCAACAGACATTACTTGAACTCACAGAGAAGGTAACCTCTCAAGTAATCCAGGCACGAAGCAAAAAAACTAATAATATTATCCATGAAGTTAAAGATTTTATTCAACAGGAGATGCACATTCCGGAGATGTCTTTATCCTATGTATCGAATAAATTCCACATGAATTCCAGTTACTTTAGCCGGATCTTTAAGCAGGACACAGGGATTAGCTTTACGGATTATCTTCTCAAGTGCAGAATGGAAAAAGCGGTGAAGCTTCTGAATGAAACGGATTGGAAAGCTTATCAAATTGCTGAAAAGGTCGGCATTAAAGATCCATTTTACTTCAGTAACTGTTTTAAAAAAGTAATGGGAGTATCCGTTCAGGAGTATAAGAAAAATAGCTTTTCCCTATAAATCACTCCGTTGAATTTGATAATTTTTCTCTTTAAGCCCGCACTTTATGCGGGTTTTTTATTGTTTTTTTAGATATAAAGTAAGCAATAATGATGTTACAAAATGGAAAAATGATCTTGACAGAAATGGTTTCTATCGTATACATTTGTATACATGAAGAGCACGTATACAAATGTATACACCGCAAAAGGAGGAAATAAAATGCGTGAAGGACATGTCGGCAAACGTGGCGGTCATAGGGAACATGGAGAGCACAGAGATCGTGAGGGACGTGGCGAACACAGAGATCGTGGCTTTATGAAACATGGGATGACGGAATCAATGGATCCACATCCTAAAAGTGCTCAAACTTTTCGCCGTGGCAGAGCCATCGCTTTTTTAGATAAGCTTATGGTTAACCGGGCTACATTACAGCGGCAGTTAAATCAGCCTGAGCTTGAATCGATTAAACAAGTGGTTAGCGGTGAATTAAAAGCAACGGAAGCGATCATTGAAGAGTTTAAACAAATCTTTCAGATTCATGAGATCGCTCCAGAAGATACAACATCAAAAGTTAATAAAGAGGAGAGTAAAGAAAAAGATGAAAATAACTGAGCTTATTAAAACCCGTAGAAGTACAAAACAATTCAAACAGACTCCAATTCGTGAAGAGGAGTTACATTCATGGCTGGAGGCTGCAAGTTACGCTCCTAATCATCGTATGACCGAACCTTGGGAGCTTCTTTTCATCGGACCCAATACTAGAGCGAAATTAAAGCATAAGACGGATTTTGGCAACGCACCTGTTGTTTTTGCAGTTCTGTCTAAGCCTGCCGCAACTGCGTTTGAACGCGATGAGAATGTTATGGCTGCTGCTTGTTTCGTACAAAATTTCTTATTAGCTGCACATGAAGCAGGTGTAGGTACGTATTGGGCTTCGCTGGGGGCTTTGCCTCATAATCGTGAGATTCTTAGTGTTCAAGAAAATTACGATGTTATTGGGATATTTGGAATGGGGTATCCGGAGGAAGTGCCGAATGCGAAACCCAGAACACCGATTAGTTCTAAAATCACGTATTTATCTTAAACAATTGAAGGTGGCGGAATGTGGAAGCTTAAGCATTATTTGAGGCCATATTGGGTGTGGTGTGTGTTGGCACCATTGCTGATGCTGGTCGAAGTGACTATGGATTTACTGCAGCCCACGCTCATGGCAAGCATTGTGGATAAGGGTGTCATGACAAAAGATTTGTCTCATATTTTCTCGACCGGACTGATCATGCTTGGTGTAGCGTTTATCGGTCTAATTGGTGGGGTGGGCTGCACTATTTTTTCGAGTATTGCTTCTCAAAACTTCGGAAATGATTTGCGGATTAGCTTGTTTGAACATATTCAGAAATTTTCTAATAAGAACCTGGATCAATTGAAGACGGGCTCACTGATTACACGATTAACAAATGATGTGGTACAGCTGCAAACCTTTGTGCAAATGATTTTGCGGAGTATTCGATCTCCCTTGCTATTAGTCGGAAGCTTGGTGATGGCGATTCGGATTAGTCCTATGCTGACCCTCATCCTAGCCGTTGCCGTGCCACTCTTGAGTTTAATTTTGTATGGGTTAATCCGACTTTCTTTTCCTTTATTTCAGAAAATGCAGGTCAAATTAGACGGTGTGAACACAGTGTTGCAGGAAAATTTATCAGGCATTCGTGTAGTCAAAGCATTCGTCCGCGCTAACCATGAACAGAAACGCTTTAATACAGCTAACAAGGATTATACAGAAATTGCGATAAAAGCGGTACGGTTAATGTCATTAAATATGCCGCTAATGATGCTTGTACTAAATGCCAGTATTGTTGCTGTACTATGGTTTGGGGGAGTGCAAAGCTGGAACGGTGGGCTGCCAGTTGGTCAGCTGATCGCTTTTATTAACTATATAACCCAATTGTTGATGTCAATGCTGATGTTAAGCAATATGTTGACCTTCTTCTCACGAGCCAAGGTTTCTGCCGATCGGGAGAATGAAGTATTTTCCACCATTAGTGAGATTACAGAAGTTGCCAACGCTAAAAAAGATGCCATACACAACGGTCGGATCGTATTTGACAATGTATCTTTTGCTTATGATCCTACGGATGAAAATCTAGTGTTAGACGATATTAATTTCACTGCGGAGCCAGGAGAAACAGTGGCCATTCTTGGTGCCACCGGTACTGGTAAATCATCATTGGTCAGCCTCATTCCCCGGTTTTACGAAGTGTCCTCTGGATCCATTACAATTGATGGCTCCGACACTCGTATGATTGTCCTTGAAGATTTGCGTAGCAGAATCGGATATGTTATGCAGCAGGCTATTCTGTTCAGCGGTACTATCCGCGATAATATCCGATACGGCAGACCGGATGCCACAGATGAGGAAGTGAAAGAAGCAGCAATAGCCGCTGAAGCTCACAATTTCATTTTAGAACTTCCACAGGGTTACGATACAGAGCTCGGCCAGCGTGGCATTAACCTGTCCGGTGGGCAAAAGCAGCGGCTTTCGATTGCACGGGCACTTTTAATTCAGCCAACAATCCTCATTATGGATGACAGCACTAGTGCGCTCGATGCAGCGACAGAGTCACGAATCCGGCAGATGTTAAAAACACGGCTGCGCAGCAGCACGAATATTTTGATAGCTCAGCGTGTCACCTCTGTAATTGATGCTGATCGTATTCTGGTATTAGAAAACGGCCGAATTGCTGTACAAGGTACACATGATGGACTTATGAACAGCAGTGAAATATACAGAGATATCTGGAGATCACAGATGAAGGGAGAGGAGGTGCCTTATGTCAAAGCTTAATAATGGCATGAACACCACTCCTTTTAATCGATCAGGCGGATTCGGACCTGGATCTGGATCTGGACCGGGATCTGGCCCCGGACGGGGCGGAGCTGTGCCAATCGTACGTGCTAAGAATCAAGCGGGAACACTCAAACGCATCTGGATGTATTTGAACCGCCAGCGGTTCGGGTTAATCATTGTGTATGTATTTACTGTGTTAAATGCAATTCTTTCGTTGATTGGGCCTTATCTAATCGGTAAAGCGATTGATACTGCGGTAATTCCTCACGATTATCAGGGTCTTATTCGTTTTTGTCTACTCCTAATAGGTATTTATGGGCTAAGCAGTGTGGTTGCTTGGGTGCAAGCCTATGTTATGACATCCGTCTCACAGAATACCGTGTTTGAGCTGCGTCGTGATCTGTTCAGCAAATATCAACAGCTACCGATTAAGTTTTTTGACACGCAAGCTAACGGAGAACTAATGAGCCGGGCAACCAACGACATAGAGAGCGTATCCAGTACACTTAATCAGAGTGTGACCCAGTTATTAAACAGTTTGATCACCCTAAGCGGTTCACTAGTGATCATGTTAATGATGAACGTTCCGTTGACCGTAGTTTCACTGATAACGATCCCTCTTGTGTTATTGTCCAGCCGTAAAATCATAGGTTTAAGTCGAACTTATTTTAAAAATCAGCAACGCCATCTAGGTGAGTTGGGTGGATTTATCGAAGAAACCATCAGCGGACAAAAAGTAGTCAAACAATACAGCAGGGAAGAGACAGAAGTGAAACGGTTCCGCAAAATCAGTGGAGAGTTGAATAAAGTCGGCATTAAAGCACAAATTGTTTCCGGATTAGTGGGACCGGTCATGAACATGATTAATAACCTTGGATTTGCGATCATTGCCGGGGTGGGTGGCTGGATGGCTTTTCATAACATGGCTACGGTTGGCGTAATCGTTAGCTTCCTTACGTATTCCAAACAGTTCGGACGACCGATCTCCGATCTTGCTAACCAGTACAATCTAATTCAGTCGGCAATTGCTGGTGCGGAGCGTGTGTTTGAAGTTATGGATATGCCATCCGAATACGGTGACGGTGATGAACAAAGTGACGATCTGCCAAGGTTAAAAGGGAATGTTATTTTCAAAGACGTTTCATTTGCTTACAAGCCGGATTCACCGATTCTGAGCGGGGTTACGTTTGAAGCAAAACCCGGAGAGAAAATTGCGCTTGTTGGCCCAACGGGAGCTGGAAAAACGACCATTGTCAACTTGCTGATCAGATTCTATGATTTGAGCGGCGGCTCCATATTCATTGATGGCCGCGATATTGGAGAGCTGGATAAAAATGCACTTCGTAGTCAATTGGGAATGGTATTGCAAGACGCGCATGTATTCTCGGGAACGATTCGGGAAAATATTCGCTTTGGCCGTCTTGATGCGACTGACCAAGCGGTAGAGGAAGCGGCAAGATTGGCCAATGCAGACGCCTTTATCAATAGACTGCCGCATGGATATGAGACTATTCTCCATGCGGAAGGCAGTAATTTGAGCCACGGCCAGCGTCAGCTTTTAACGATTGCCCGCGCCATTCTAGCTGATCCAGCTATTTTGATCCTAGATGAGGCAACCAGCAGTGTGGATACGCGTACGGAAATGCATATTCAACAGGCGATGGAAAAGCTAATGAAGGGACGAACAAGCTTTGTGATCGCCCATAGGCTTAGTACCATCCAGGATGCTGATCGTATACTCGTTATTCAGGGTGGCGGAATTGCCGAGCAAGGCAGTCATAAAGAGCTTCTTGCGCTGCAAGGCGTTTATTACGAGCTGTACAATACCCAGTTCAAACGAGCGATTTAAAAAAACTTTACTTGAACCGATAACATTTGTAAGGAGATGCTTTTATCGGACTCCTCTGACATTAAAGGCGAGATTTTCTGATTTTCAGAATGTTAAAGGACCCCACAGTAGCTATTGGCATGAAAAACACCAAATATAAGTCACTTTCTAAGGAATAACGTCCTTGAGGTCCGAAGCCCTGCTTCAAGAGCTGAAAACTACCAAATAACGTCCTCTGGGACCGAAGTCCTTAAAAAGATGTGTAATCTATCGGCGTAATTAATGCCCGATAAAAAAGAGCGGCGATTCACCTATTATAGGAGAATCGCCGCTTTTTTTTATAAATTCCTCTCTAATAACGTTCCGAGTTGTTCAGCCAAGACTTGATAGGTCACAGGTCTTTCATTCTTGAACCACCATTCCACTACCCCTGCATAAGCCGATGCAACAAAACTAATAATAACCTCTTCATGTAACCCTTCGTTTATGCCTTCGGTGGTAGTTACTTCATGTCTAAACTCATCGAGAAGAAAGCTTAAGAAACGATTTCGGAAATAAGGAGCACCTTTACTCGCTAGCATCATAGAGAAGAAAGAATAATTTTTATCGAAGTATTCCGTCCAGGTCAACGTTGCCTCGATAAAATCCAATTCAGACGCCGATTCACAAAGTGTTCTTAGGACCTCTATATGTTCTTCGATAAGTTTATCTAACAAATCATATTTATCCAGATAATGAAGGTAGATCGTTCCCCGGCTTACATTTGCTGTGTCGGAGAGATCCTGTATGGTAATGTCGTCAAAATTTTTCTCAGACATTAGTTCAATAACAGCCTTTTTAAGCGCATCTTGAGTTTTGAGTATTCTTCTATCCACTTTAGACATTCGTGGTTCACCTAACTTTCAGAAAATACTGAACACATTCATAGGATCTGTTCAGTATTGAACAAAACAGAATCATCGTACAATTGAATGTATTTTGTAACTGTTTATAATAATAGACTATAGTCCATTAATGAATCAATATTCAATATCGAAAGGATGTTTATTCGCATGTCTAATATCCAAGATAAAGTCGTAATTATTACAGGTGCTTCTAGTGGGATTGGGGAAGCCGCTGCTATAGAACTAGCCTCTAAAGGAGCTAAGCTTGTCCTAGGCGCACGTCGTGAGGAACGTCTACAAAAGCTACAAGGAGAAATTGAACAAAGTGGTGGAACGGCCATCTACAAAGTAACAGACGTGACTTCCCAAACACAGATGGAAGAACTGGCTGCTTATGCACTTAAAAAGTTTGGCAAAATTGATGTATTAGTTAATAATGCGGGAATCATGCCACAAGCCTTTCTTTTTAAGAAAAAGGTGGATGAATGGGATCAAATGATTGACGTAAATATCAAAGGGGTTTTATATGCGATTGCAGCTGTTCTCCCCTCAATGAGAGAGCAAAAATCAGGTCATATTATTAATCTGTCATCGGTTGCTGGCCATAACATTTACCCAGGGGGTACAGTATATTGTGGCACCAAACATGCGGTTAGAGCAATTTCTGAAGGGCTTCGTCAAGAAGAAGCGATGAGTGGAACCAATATTCGTGTCACCAATGTTTCTCCAGGTGCCGTCAGCAGCGAATTGTTAGCTACTACCTCAGATGCAGAGTCAAAAGCTGGCTTGGATGAATTTTACAAAGTGGCTATTGATGCAGACAGCATTGCACGTGCGATCACATTTGCCATTGAGCAACCGTCAGATGTAGCTATCAATGAAATGATTATTCGTCCAACTGTTCAAGTTGGTTAAAAGGGGATCATTATGGACAGACCCTATATTATTTGCCATATGCTTACCTCATTGGATGGTAAAATCATCGGAGATTATTTGGATGAAGAACGGACTGCCTATTTTATTGATGAGTACGAAAATATTCATGATCGGTATGGATGTAAAGCTTGGATATGTGGCAGGATTACCATGGAGGAGAATTTTACATTAGGCAATAAACTAGAATTAGAGCAGAGTAACCTTTCAAGCATTCCAAGAACAGACTATATCGTTCAAAAAGATGCCTCAACATATGCAGTAGCTGTAGATCCCACTGGAAAATTAGGCTGGACCCAAAACTACATTTCAGAAGGAAGTCACAATAGAACAGAGGATCATATCATTGAAGTGCTTACAGAACAGGTATCTGATGCTTATCTAGCTTATCTGAAAAATCTAGGAATCTCATATATATTTGGTGGAAAAGAACGATTGAATTTTTCTGTAGTCGTGGGAAAGCTGAAACAATTATTCTCAATCGATAAATTGATGCTGGAGGGTGGGGGCGTTTTAAACGGGTCTTTCCTGAATGAAGATTTAATTGATGAGTTGAGCCTGGTTATAGTTCCCATCGCAGATGGTGCCTCTAATTCTGTGACCTTATTTGAAATGGATGCATCTATGAAACAACAGCCCCCAGCAAATCTTAGCTTAAAAAGTGTAGAAAAACTTACGGATGATGGGCTATGGTTGAAGTATGTAACACGGCGTGATTAAATCTATGTTTCTTAAAAAGCGCAAAGCAAAATATGCTTTGCGCTTTTTGAATTCGAGAAAGTAGTAAGCAATCTTCTCATTCCAAGCCTGCCAGATGCATCGTTTGTTTCAGACGATCTACGTTCACATAGATGTCCTCCAGTCCTGGAAAACGAATCGCAGGATCGGGTACACCTTGCCCGTACACCATATAATATTCGAGATTATTATGGTTGCTGATCATCCAATAGGTTGGAATAACATGCTGGGCATGGAAAATTTCAATGACCTGTGTTCCAGGCTGGCAAAAAGCCAGATTAGCGAGTCCAGCACCATGTGGACCTACGATTACTTTTGCTGAGGCGAATAATTGGATTTGCTGGGCAACCGTCCAGTCCTCTAGACAAATCGGTACGATATTATATTTTTCAAGGCAGCAGATGACTTCATCTTCATTAACCAACCGTCTTGAGCTAGCTTTTTTTCGTGAAATATAAAAACGTTCCGGAGTGACTAGTGTTGTTTCTCTATGCGGTAACAAAAATCTCCGCAGTGTATCCGTGGTCCAAGGAGGATAATGTGAATTCATCATTAAGGAAGGGACGAGTAACTGGTCAGCCTGAACATATGCTTCTGAATTCGTCCGGATCACCAATGACTCGGATATCCCAAGCATGGTCCACGTTTGTTCCACAAAGGGTCCATACGGATTTGGATTCATGATAATAGTGGAATAAGTGATTCCGCTCGATTGAAGCATCGCTAATCTAGGAAGCACATCATACATCCAATGAAAATAGTTATGGGCTCCGCAAAAGGTTAACACCGCCGCGGTCCCGGCAAAATGTTGAAGCTGCGGATCATTCCACCGGTGAAACACTGGGTGCTCATCTGCTTCAAGCATCCTATATTGCTTGGCGTCATATTCTTGGGAAAGATCAAAGATCAATTTCCCTTCTGGTGTTAGAACAGCACCAGATTCTCCCCATACCTTCCCTCTGGAAATGGTGGCAACGTATCCGCCAAAGGGCTTCAAACAATAAGGTGTTAGTGCTGGAGCAATACTCGTTTCAATGCTTTTAGGCGCTCTGAACTCAGCCGCCCGTCCGAAGTCAAAAGGAACGACATTCCCCGCTTCCTTTGTACTGTTTTCGTTGTGGGAAGTAAAGTCCCAGATGCTTTGGTAATATCCTTGGGGTGGTACCCCTTGTGCAGAAAATAACATCATGTCACCTCATATTCCCAAGTAGAAGCGCAGAAACCTTATTAAGCTATTTTATGAAATGAAGAATCTTCGGACACAGACTTACACGGAAAGAGGCGGATGAACAAGATTTGATTCAAATGCTGTTATTACTTGATTAATAGGCTTGACATGGACCAGGATTGAATATAAATTCAGTTTATTCAAACGCCGTTTAAATCATCGATTAGGTGCAATGTACTGCCGGAAGTGTTAACTATTCCGCAGTTCCTTTTCATCGGTATGCGTTGGAGCTGTTTTATGAATTAATATGTAACCCTTTAAGACAGGGCAATAGGATATTACAATTTAATTGGAAAGTGTGGATTCGAGATAAATGAAGTATACAAAACTTGGAAAAACGGGGCTGGATGTATCCCAACTGTGTTTAGGTTGTATGAGCTTTGGCGTTGCCGAACGTTGGAT
This sequence comes from Paenibacillus sp. FSL R10-2778, assembly GCF_038593035.1. NCBI lineage: Bacteria > Bacillati > Bacillota > Bacilli > Caryophanales > Paenibacillaceae > Paenibacillus > Paenibacillus sp. FSL R10-2778. The sequence goes on from NZ_CP151956.1 coordinate 3,315,530, forward strand.
CCATCAATGGGTGCTTGATGAGAAGCAGAGCCGTGTTATCATAAAAAAAGCGCTTGACCTGGGTATTAATTTTTTTGATACAGCGAATGTATACTCCGATGGAACGAGTGAAGAAATCGTTGGACGAGCGCTTAAGGATTATGCCAATCGAGACGAGATTGTTTTAGCAACTAAGGTCTTTAACCGTATGCATGAAGGTCCGAACGGAGCAGGATTATCCCGGAAAGCAATTATGAGTGAGATTGATAAGAGTCTCAAGAGGTTGGGAACAGATTATGTAGATCTATATCAGATTCATCGCTGGGATTATCACACACCTATCGAAGAAACGATGGAAGCTCTTCATGATGTAGTGAAGGCTGGTAAGGCAAGATACATAGGTGCCTCAGCAATGTATGCTTGGCAGTTTCAAAAAGCGTTATATGTAGCGGAGAAAAACGGTTGGACCCGATTTGTATCTATGCAAAATCATCTCAATCTTATCTATCGTGAAGAAGAACGAGAGATGTTGCCGCTTTGTAAGGAAGAGAATATTGGTGTTATTCCCTATAGTCCCCTTGCATCAGGAAGACTTACGCGAGACTGGGCGGTATCAACTCATCGTTCAGAAACTGATCAGATTCAAAAATCTAAATATGATGGAACTGCCGATACCGATCAATTAGTCGTGGAGCGAGTTGCGACAATCGCCGAAAAACACGGTGTTCAACGGATTCATATCGCTCTTGCTTGGTTGCTTCAAAAAGAACCTGTTACGGCACCTATCATCGGGGCTACAAAAACATCGCATCTCGAAGATGCCGTAGGTGCGTTATCCATTACTTTAACCTCTGAAGAAATTGCGTTTTTAGAGGAGCCTTATGTACCACATTCCATCGTTGGTTTTAATTAATAAAAAATCAATGGGGGAGGATAATCCCGTAGAGCCGAAGTCAGCGATGTTTACCAACGTTTAACTGTATTTTGTACAGCTATATTCCTTCAAATCACTCAGCTCGGGGATATAAGTGTACTTCGTACATCTATTTCCTTGATTTTCTACCCATTAGGTAGGTTTGGTTGTTTTTAGTTGTATAAAGTGCAATTAAAGTATGAAGGTTCTTTCTGCGTACGGAATAAGTGTATAGAATGCAGTTATTTTCCAGATTCGATTAAGACGTAGAGCTAGAAGAATGCGGAGAGGAACTTCCGATCGCTTCAAGTCCAAGGTTTGTTAAAAGCGATTAGCGACCATTAGTCTGTTTATATTCACTTGCCCATAATCTGATCAGGTAATGCGCATTAATTCAAAAACACCAGGGAGTAATTTGCCAATAATAGGAGAATCGCTGCCTGGTGTTCTTTTTTTACACTCAAAGCTTGTTCCTATAGACCTTGGGTGACATCCCATAGATTTTAGTGAATTGGCGAGTAAAATAATTACTATCACTAAACCCGCATTCATGTGAGATTTGGGTGATACTGAGATTAGAATGCTTTAATAGCCCGCAAGCCCGTTCCAGACGTAAACGATGAAGATAAGCGATCGGGGTTGTCTGATGGTAGGAGCGAAAGATCCGGTTTAAGTGTCTGACTGATATGTCCGAATGTTTGGCGATCTGATCCAGTGTTAACGGCTCAAGATAACGATCTTCCATATATGAGAGTGCATTCGCCAAATGCATCAGATGGTTCCCCTGAATCCCTTTTTCCTGTTGGTCATATTGTCTGGACAAATAGACGACCAGTTCCATAAACTTGGAGCCCAGCATGGTCTGATAACCCTGTAGCTTGTTGTGATATTCTTCAATCATGCCCGCAATGAGAAAAGAGACATACTCCAGGTTAGGAATCGGCAAGCTGAGTTTGCTTGTGTAGGAATGTTTATGGCGATACAGGGGTTCCAACACAAATAAGGCTTGAAAGCCGTTGGATGTCCGCAAATCTGCCCCAGCTGTCGATAGCATTTCAGGCTGAAACATAATATTGCAGATCTTGAAATCCTGAGGATCTTTAAAAGCATGCGGGGTCGAACCATTAATTACAAACACATTTCCCTTTTTGATAAAAGACTCCTCAGTATTAACAATATGTGTAGCTGTGCCACTCAATACAATTACGAGCTTTGAAAAGTCCGCATGTCTATGTAGATCGGTGTCTTCGTCGTGATAGCCGTATTGAATAAAAAATGGAAATTGACGATCAGATGTAAACCATTTTAAATAAAATTCACTCAACTCGTTACCCTCCAAAAGCTTGTCTAGATGAATGTCTATATCATGCTATTTTAGGACCGAATAATCAAGGCTTTCTATCCAGTGGAAGCAGTATAATCCTTGACATAGGTTTCAGTGATTAAGATAGAGAAGGAGAATACTACATGAAATATAACAATCCGATTATCCCGGGGTTTTATCCAGATCCAAGCATTTGCAGAGTAGACGAGGATTATTATCTGGTAAACAGTTCATTTGCCTATTCTCCGGGAATACCCATTTGGCACAGCAAGGATTTGGTGCATTGGAAGCAGCTTGGGTACTGTTTGACTCGTGAGAATCAGCTTCAATTTGATGAATCCGTGGTGTCCGGAGGTGTTTGGGCGCCGACTCTTCGTTATTATAACGGTCGTTTTTATATGGTTACGACAAATCAGGATAGCGGAGGTCATTTCTACGTTTGGGCGGATGACCCGGCAGGCGAATGGTCGAATCTACTTTATGTGGAGCAGGAAGGCATTGATCCCTCCTTGTTTTTTGACGATGGAAAGGTTTATTTCACAAGCACAGGCTCCGAGCAAGGGATGGGGATCTACCAATGTGAGATTGATATTGAAACGGGTCAAAAGCTTAGCGATACACGCTTGATCTGGACTGGTAGCGGAGGGAAATTCCCTGAGGGTCCACATCTTTACAAAATAAACGATTACTACTATTTGATGTGTGCGGAAGGTGGGACAGAGTATGGACATATGGAGACTATTGCAAGAAGTAGATCGCCATATGGGCCTTATGAATCGTCTCCTCACAATCCCATTTTGACACATCGAAGTTCAGATTACCCCATTCAAGCTACAGGGCATGCCGATTTAGTTGAAGCACAGGATGGTAGCTGGTGGGCGGTATTTCTGGGGATTCGACCAGTAGGTTATCCTTACCGTCATCATCTTGGCAGAGAGACATATTTGGCTCCTGTTCAGTGGACGGAGGAGGGGTGGCCAATGATTGGTGATAACGGAGTGGTTGGTTTAGAAATGGAAGCTGACCTGCCTTCACCAATGCCGTGGGAAGAAGAGCCTGAAACCGACGATTTTGATCAATCTGACCTAAGAATGAGCTGGAATTTCATTCGTAATGCTAATAAGGTGGATTGGTCATTGCAGGAACGGGGAGGGTGGCTAGCTTTACGTGGATCAGATGTGAGATTAAATGAGAAGGGTACGCCTGCTTTTATTGGCTGTAGACAGCGGCATTTGAATTGTGAAATTACCACCAAAATGGAATTTAGCCCTCTTGAGGGTGACGAAGCTGGTCTTGTAGTTTTTATGGATCAGAAGTATCACTACGCAATTGGACTAACGCAGATGGAAGATAAAAATGTTATTGCGCTGCGCAGACAGGTAGGGAGCATTAGTGATGTGGCATATTCTTCGGCTTTCGAAGGAACAGGGGTAGAATTGAGAATCCAGGCATTACCTGAAAAATATATATTTTACTATCGAGGTGTGGATCAAATATGGCATCTGCTTGGCGAAGCCGAGACACACTTGATATCTACTGAAGTCGCAGGCGGATTTACTGGAGTATTCTTCGGCATGTATAACTACTCTCCTTATGGAACAACTGCTTATTATGATTGGTTTAGTTATCAAAAGAAATAAAAGGCGGTCGGCTACGTGATCGTCAGAAAAAGCAGTGTTAGCTTGTGAAAAACACAAAGCAGCGATTCTCCAAGTATGGATGAATCGCTGCTTTGTGTTTTTTGGTGGTTGTTGTTGTTTTTGGTTGTTGTTGTTGTTGTTGTTTGGATATCGTTGTTTTTTTGTCGTCGTTGGTTGTCTCCCTCAGCTTGTATTTATCAACCTCTTAGGCTTAAGGACTCAGAGGACGTTATTTGCGTATTTATCACTTTTTAAGCATAGTTTCGGACCCCAATGCAGCTATTACTTCGAAATAGATTCATATTGAGTGTTTTTTGAGCCAATAGCGGCTATGCGGTCCTTTAGCATCCCAAATGTGAGATAATACTACGTTTAAGGTCCCCTGGTCCGATAGTGATCAGCAGATAGGATAAACCTGATAGGACCAGCCCGATAGAATCAGCGTGTGCGCAAAGGTTACCTATACATGTTGATCTTTAGCGGATAGTTCCATATTGTGAATGAAGAACACGTTCGCTTTTATCCTATGAGCATATTTTCCTTCAAACGCTTGATGTCTGCTCTAGGTGGTGAACCAAACATCCGAGAATATTCGCGGCTGAATTGTGATGCACTTTCATAGCCAACACGGAACGCGACATCCGCTGCATCCGCTGATTCAGATAATAAAAGGCGGCGAGCTTCCTGTAAGCGCAGATGCTTTTGAAACTGAATAGGACTCATGGCAGTTACCTCTTTGAAGTGTCTATGGAACGAAGAAATACTCATATTGGCTGTTTCAGCAAGCTCTTCAATCCGCAAAGGTTTATCACAGTTCTCGATAATCTGTTCGATGGCCTCCCGAATGCGGTAGGTGCTGCTACCTTCCATCGCAATTTGAGCGAGTGTAACTCCATAAGGTCCCTGCAGAAGCCGGTATAGAATTTCATCAGTATAAATCGGAGCCAAAAACGGAATGTCCTTGGGATCATCCAGCAAACGTACCAATCTCAGGATCGCATCCAATAGTGATAACTCTATCTGCCCGACATACATAGCTCGCTTAGCATTTTCTTTCGGAGCGAGTTTAAATTCGGAATCATTTAGTACTTTCAAAATCTGACTCTGCGTGAATTCTAGCTTAAAGCTTAAATAGGGTGCGTTGGGAGAAGCTTTTATAATCTGACCGATAACGGGTAAATTCATTGATGATATTAGATAATTTGCGGGACCATACTCAAAACGCTCCTTGGCCAATAAGATCTCCTTTGTTCCCTGCGCAATGAAACATAAAGAAGGTTTGTATACTCTGTATACTGGCTCGGTTACATTGGAGTTACGAATCACAAACAATGAGGGGATAGCGGTCTCATATACTCCATCCTGGCTCGAATGATGTTCAATCAATCTGGCGAGTTCTTCTTTCCGCTCTAGTAATTCTTTAGACATGTGCTCCTCCTAATGTTTTGTTCTTATTCAATTATAAAGTAAAAACATCTTTTGTGTTAGTGATAGTGAGAGGAATAGGCAATCATTTAAGATAATTGAGATAACGGCGTTCACTTCATTTATCGCATAATTAGAACTAAGAAAGGGGTTTTGAAATTGAGCAATGTTTTGATCATAGGCGCTAATGGCGGAATTGCACGACATGCGATTGATTTGTTTTTGAACGAAACCGATGCCCGGTTAACACTATATCTCCGCAACTCGGACAGATTAAGCCATATAACATCCAGCCGCACTCGAGTATTTGAAGGAGATGTGTTGGATAGTGAGCAATTAAAAGAAGCGATGATCGGGCAAGATGTTGTTTATGCTAATCTGGCAGGTAATTTGGAGAAAATGTCTAAGACCATCGTTGAAGCAATGAACACCACTGGTCTTAAACGTTTGATTTTTATCAGCTCAATGGGCATTTACGATGAAGTTCCAGGAGAGAAGTACAGCAGTATATTGGATCCATATCGTAAATCTGCAGAAATTATTGAAGCTTCAAATCTTAACTATACAATTCTGAGACCTGGATGGTTTACCTATAAAGACGAGATAGACTACGAAACAACTCAGAAAGGTGAACCTTTTAAAGGGAGAGAAGTGTCGCGAAAAAGTGTGGCTGCATTAGTTGTTAAATTGGCCGAGTCACCAGATATGGAAATTCGCCGCAGTTTAGGAGTAAACAAACCCAAAATCTAAAGGAGACACATACTAATGGAATATACAAAACTTGGTCGTACTGGTTTGGATGTATCTAGAATTTGTCTTGGTTGTATGAGTTACGGAGTACCTGAACGTGGAATGGCTCCGTGGTCGCTAAATGAGGAGCAGAGCAGACCCTTTATTAAAAGAGCACTGGAGCTTGGCATCAACTTCTTTGATACGGCTAATGTATACTCTGACGGAACAAGCGAAGAAATTGTCGGACGTGCCTTAAAAGAATTCGCTCGCCGCGATGAGGTAGTCATTGCTACAAAGGTGTTTTTCCGGATGCATCAGGGACCAAATGGAGCAGGACTTTCACGCAAAGCGATTATGACCGAAATAGACAACAGTCTAAAACGGCTGGGCACAGATTATGTGGACCTATACCAGATCCATCGTTGGGATAATGACACTCCTATCGAAGAGACCATGGAGGCCCTTCATGACGTAGTAAAGGCAGGTAAAGTTAGATATATTGGAGCGTCCTCTATGTATGCTTGGCAGTTCTTGCAGGCACAGCATGTTGCTGAGCGTAACGGTTGGACTAAATTTGTCTCTATGCAAAATTACTTGAATCTACTCTACAGGGAAGAAGAACGGGAAATGTTGCCTCTTTGCCGGGAAGAAGGAATCGGTGTGATCCCATGGAGTCCGCTTGCTAAAGGTCGACTAACCCGTGATTGGAATGAACAAACAGCTCGTTCAGAGATAGACGAAGTCGGAAAGGCATTTTATGCAAAAATGGCTGAGGCTGACCGCAAGGTTGTTGAGGTAGTTGCCGGAATTGCGGCTAAGCGCGGGATTCCACGTGCCCAAGTAGCGCTTGCTTGGGTTCTGCAAAAAGAGCCAGTAACATCGCCTATCATTGGTGCAACCAAAGCAAATCATCTGGAGGACGCCGTTGCAGCGGTATCAGTGAAGCTGGAGCCAAGTGAAATAGCGAGTCTGGAAGAGCCTTATGTGCCACACCCAGTTATAGGAAATCTAAGCTAGATAAAAAGCGTGATACCCTTGGGGATCGCGCCTTTTTTTTACCTAAGCTAAACTTTCATCTACCATTTAGTGCCTTTAGAAACTTGTCTTTAGTTTGGCTTAATCGTTGCTCAGCACCATGCGGGTGCAAGGGTTTGCATAAATAGGTGAATAAGAAAACACATTCCAATCGATAAAAATGACATGTTAATTCTTCTTAAGCCAAGGTAATATGTATCCGATATGTGAGAGTGAATATAGAAAAGGAGATGAACTCTTTATTATTAATTCCACATTGAAGCATACGCACATGAATACTGAAATTGGCCAACCAGCCATCCTCAATCCAAGTCAGGTGTACCCGACGGTTTCCTTCACACCGTGTGTTAACGGAAGGGTTGCCGGTGAATTGATTTTTGATAGAACGAAACTGGTGACTGAGTTGCCTGAGACTTCTATGGTTAAAGACTCGTTAATGGAATGGACACCGTTAGGCACGGCTGATCTACTGGGTACTTATGAACTGCGAATGACCCTCAAGCAGGACGGAAAAGCTCCTCAGTATGACTCATATTATTTTACCGTGCTGGATCCAAAGAGCATCCCCGCGGGACAGAGCACAATCGCTTTCCTTGGTAACGATGGAATGATGATGTATATCGGTGATTATCGAGGTAATCGGATCTTGGACTTTTCTAATGCGGGTTATAGGGGTGGTGGTGTTGAGATCCCGAATATTCCCGTTAAGTCGACCGTTCTACCCTTGGAGGGTGACGCGACGGACCGTATTCAGGTGGCAATTGACCAGTTGGCTATGCTCCCGCTCGATAAGAACGGCTTCCGCGGGGCAGTCCTTTTGAAAAAAGGCAGATATGAAGTCGGAGGCACGTTGTTCATTAAAGCAAGCGGGATCGTCCTTCGCGGTGAAGGTCAGGACAAAGAGGGCACTATTCTTTATGGTACCGGAGCGAAACTGCGAAATCTAATTGAAATTGGTGAAAATGCAGATCTTATGCTGGACAGCAACTCGAAGCAGATGATTTCAGATTTGTATGTGCCCTCAGGCTCGCGTTCTTTCCATGTAGAAGACGGGAGTGCTTACCGTGTAGGCGATCAGATCATAGTCCGCAGAATAGGTAATAAAAACTGGATTCACGAAATTGGTATGGATAACATCTATAAGCGCCCGGGTGGAACCGTAACCCAATGGTCACCGTTCATTCTGGATTTTGACCGAGTCATCACTGCTATTGTAGGTAATACGATTACGGTCGATGCCCCATTGGCGAATGCTATCGAACGTCAGTGGGGCGGCGGAGAGATCTATAAATATACAGACCATGCCCGCATTCAGCAGGTGGGGGTAGAGAAAATGAGGGTAGAGTCCGATTTTGACCCAAGTATTATAGATATTAAGATGGATAACGATACAACAGATTCTTATTATGCGGACGAAAAACATGCTGAACGTTTCGTCGTGTTCAACAGTGTGAAGAATGGCTGGGTTCGAGAGGTGAGAGGTTACCATCTGTCCTATTCTCTAGTTCAAATGAAGCGTTATTCCAAATGGGTTACGGTTCAGGACTGTCAAATGTACGATATGATCAGTGTGGTTACTGGGGGTCGCCGTTATGTCATACATCAGATGGGCCAGCTAAATCTCGCTCAACGTATTTATACAGAGACGGCGCGGCATGCGTTCACCGTCGATAGCTGGGTACCGGGGCCGAATGTATTTCTGGATGGAGAAGCTGTTAAAAATTATAACACCAGTGAACCTCATCATCGCTGGTCAGTCGGAGGCCTGTTCGATAATATCAAAGCTCCCATCTCTATTCGGGATAGGGCGTGGTTAGGCAGCGGACATGGCTGGGCAGGTGCGAATTATGTGACTTGGAATACACAAGGAGAGCTCACTTTACAGCGGCCACCAACCGCTCAAAACTACGCCATTGGCCATGTTGGTAGCAAGATACCCGGACTGCTTCCTAACGATTATGATTCCCGGCCCCGTGAAGATGGATATTGGTGCAGTTGCGGTCAACATGTCGTCATTAATAGTCTCTACAAGCAGCAGCTGATGGAACGTTTAGGTCGAAATGCGCTCAATAATATAAAAAAATAATTTACAGTAGGGTGCGGAATTTTCCGCATCCTTTTTAGTTTGGATCATAAAAAAACACAACCCCTAACAATCTATGCCATGGAGAGACATCAGGATCAAGAGTAGCATAGGAAGTGGAGTTACTGACGAATGATATGAACTGAAAATAGGAAAGGCCAGGTGAACAAGAGTTGAGTGAAAGAAGACGAGCGAAACAAGAGGTAGCATTACCGGCAACCAAGCAGGAATCAGAACGTCTTCGATTATGGTATACAAGCCCGGCGTCAAATTGGAATGAGGCTCTTCCCATAGGAAATGGGCGCCTCGGGGCAATGGTGTCCGGTATGATCGGCCAAGATAAAATCCAGCTTAACGAAGATTCAATTTGGTACGGCGGCCCTGGACGTGCAGCTAATCCTGCAGCTCAGCCATATTTAACAGAGATTCGGCAAATGCTGAAAGACGGCAGGCAGGCGGAGGCAGAACATTTGGCACGAATGGCTATGACTGCTTCACCAAAATATGAGCAGCCGTACCAGCCACTTGGAGATTTGATTTTAAAGTTTCTGGATTCCAGTGAGGTTATAGAAAAATACGAGCGGGAGCTCGACTTGGAGCAAGCGGTCGTTACGGTATCGTACCGTTGTGGCGGGGTTCGCTATTACAGGCAATATTTTATAAGTGAACCGGACGGTGTATTGCTAGTCCGATTGACAGCTGACAGACTTGGCAAGATCACGTTGGCTGCGAATCTTATGCGTCGTCCGTTCGATACCGGCTGTAGCACTGGTCCTGCAAACACAGTTTTAATGAATGGGGAATGCGGAGCGGATGGCGTTCGCTTTTGCACAGCACTAAGGGCAGTTCAACAAGGAGGCCGCCAGAGGCTCATCGGGGATTTCATCTCTATTGAGGGGGCAGACTCCGTCACCCTTATGCTGGCAGCGCAGAGTACCTTTCGCGTAGATCAACCTGAAAAAGCCTGTCTAGAGCAATTGGATCAAGCTACGGCTCAGTCTTTTGCAACACTAATAAAGCAGCATAAGGAGGAGTACAAGTCCCGGTTTGCTCGATTTTCAATCGATTTAACTAGGGGTGGAGACCTGTACGCTGAGCTTCCTACCGATAAGCGATTACAGCGGTTACAGCAAGCAAAAGATGAAAGAAGCAATCCCAATGAGTCTGGTGATCCGGGACTAGTTGCACTATATGTACAGTATGGGCGCTACTTACTGCTTTCCAGTTCTCGACCAGGTACGTTGCCTGCTAATCTGCAAGGCATATGGAATGATAGCTTTACCCCGCCATGGGAATCAAAATATACAATTAATATTAACCTCCAGATGAATTACTGGCCTGCCGAAGTCCTAAATATGGCTGAATGCCATGAAACGCTGTTTGATCTGATCGAACGGATGCAGTTGAACGGTCAAGAAACGGCAAAAGAAATGTATGGCTGTCGCGGTTTTGTTGCTCATCATAACACTAACTTATGGGCGGAAACCCGACCAGAAGGCATCCTAATTACCTGCACGGTCTGGCCAATGGGTGCTGCTTGGTTATGCCTTCATTTGTGGGAACACTACCGGTTTGGACTGAATCTTTCTTTTCTCAAGGAAAGGGCCTATCCAGTGATGAAGGAAGCAGCGATTTTTCTGCTTGATTACATGGTAGAGGAAGGTGGCTTACGAATTACTGGGCCTTCAGTCTCCCCGGAAAACCGCTTCCTTCTTTCGGACGGAAGCAGCGGCAGCCTCTGTATGGGACCATCCATGGATTTGCAAATCGCATATACATTGCTATCCGCCTGTTCGGAAGCGGCATTAATTATCGGAGAAGAAGATACAATGTTTCTCTCTGAACTACATGAGACGCTTGAACACATTCCACAGCCGAGTGTGGGCAGTCATGGACAGATTAAGGAATGGCTGTTTGACTACGAAGAGCAAGACGCAGGTCACCGGCATATTTCTCAGTTGTTCGCATTACATCCGGGGGAACAGATTGACATGAGGCACACCCCTGAGCTTGCCACAGCAGCCCGGCGAACGCTTGAACGCCGCCTTGACGGAGGTGGAGGTCATACCGGCTGGAGCAGGGCATGGATCGTCAACTTTTATGCCCGTCTCGGTATGGGTGCGGAAGCCTATGAGCATTTAATTAAACTGTTAGCCTCCTCCACGTATTCGAATCTTTTAGACTGCCATCCACCCTTTCAAATAGACGGCAATTTTGGTGGAGCAGCAGGGGTAGCAGAAATGCTGCTGCAATCCCACCGAGGAGAACTTCGACTATTACCTGCCCTTCCCAAGGAGTGGTCTTCAGGCAGCATAAGGGGGATGAGAGCAAGAGGTGGTTTTACCGTTGATCTTTCTTGGAGCCAAGGAAAGCTGGATGAAGCGACGATTCACTCTACGGTTACCGCTGAATATCGAATTTGGTCTGCCGTTCCGCTCGATCTGCCAGAACAATCTCTTATTAGCGATGGTCAGGGATTTGAATATACTTTTTCTTCAGTTGCAGGGAAGTCCCGCAAGATTTGTGCACAATAGTCAATCGTAATAAAACACAGGCAAGCCGAAAAATCTCCATTTTGAAGACCTGGATATTGGATTAACATTAGCCATACAACAAAATCCAAACTGCAACCAAAGGAGCGATATTTATGCCACAACAAGTGCCAGCCGCATTGCCAGCGAGCAGGCCAGATCTTTCCCCATTCCAAAGACGAATGACCAATTTGCGCAAATATAAAGCGCTGTATCTCATTTCACTTCCGGGCATTATTTTTTTTATCGTATTTAAATACTTACCCTTGGCGGGTTCCATCATGGCCTTTCAAAACTACAACATATTCAAAGGTTTTACAGGCAGTCCGTGGGTTGGCCTTGATCAGTTCCGGCGGATGTTCACCTATCCAGAGTTTTTGAGAATTCTTGAAAATACTATCCTGATCGGCCTATATGATATGGTCTTTGCGTTTCCGGTTCCCATAATATTCGCCCTCCTTCTTAATGAAGTGAGAAAAGCTTTCTATAAACGGATTTTGCAGACCGTCGTTTATTTGCCCCATTTTCTCTCATGGGTCATTATTGGGGGGATTATGATTGGCATTTTGTCCCCAACGACAGGTATCGTGAACCAGATCTTAAATGCTTTTGGGCTCGACTCCGTTTATTTTCTGGGCGAGGACTCGTATATTCGTACCATCCTGGTTGGAACAGGCATATGGAAAGACAGTGGATGGGGAACTATTGTTTATTTAGCCGCACTCGCTGCTGTGAATCCTGAGCTGTACGAAGCGGCCCGGATTGACGGAGCAAATCGTTGGAAACAAACCTTATCTATAACGATCCCGACGATCTTGCCCACTATCATGATTATGTTTCTGCTTCATATCGGTAACTTCCTTGATTTTGGCTTTGAGCGAGTGTTTGTATTTATCAATTCGCTTAATGAGACCAATGGAGATATTCTCGATACTTATATATACCGAGTGGGTCTTATTGATCAGCAATACAGCTATACAACAGCTATAGGCCTCTTTAAATCGGTCGTCGGACTGTTGCTAGTCATGATCGGGAATACGCTTAGTAAAAAAGCATCAGGGGATGGACTTTACTAGAAAGGAGTCGAAGAGTAAATGAAAAATAAAGGTCGCCTATTTGACGTTTTCAACTATATATTTCTGATGCTGGTCGGGTGCTTGATGGTCTTCCCTCTGCTGCATGTGCTCGCCAAATCATTTAGCAGCACTCATGCCATTAATGCAGGCGAGGTTAAGCTATTCCCTGTAGATTGGACGCTTATGAATTATCAAGTTATTCTTGGGGATACCTCCATCTGGAGAGCTTTCATGGTAAGTATATTTATTACCGTTGTCGGAACGCTTATTAATCTGATTTTAACTGCATCACTGGCCTATCCTTTATCCAGATCCGAATATTCGATGCGCAAAGGAGTTCTGATTTTAATCCTAATTACGATGATATTTCACGCTCCGCTCATACCGAACTATATGGTCATCAAAAACTTGCACTTGATCGACTCTTTATGGGTATTAATCATCCCATCGGCCATCAGTGCATATAACCTGTTCATCATGCGTTCTTTTTTCTCAGCCCTGCCTACTGAGCTGATAGACAGCGCGCGAATGGATGGAGCGGGAGAGCTGCGCACGATGTGGAGCGTCATCCTTCCTTTGTCCAAACCAGTTATGGCAACTATGGGCTTGTTTTACGCGGTATCCCATTGGAATTCTTATTCATCGGCGTTGTATTTTATCAATACACGAGCGCTTTATCCACTTCAGCTGCGGCTTCGGGAAATCGTACTGAGTAACGACCTTGGGCAAGCGGGCAGCTTATTAGAAAACGTAAATGAAGTATCTCCGGCAGGTGTGCAAATGGCAGTTATTGTCGTCTCCGTCATACCGATTATTATCGTGTATCCGTTTCTGCAAAAGTATTTTATCAAAGGGATGTTAATCGGATCTATTAAGTCTTAAATTAATCAGCTTGCATCATCCTTTAAAAGAAACAGCCATCTGCTTATCAAAATATGGTAAGATATAATCCAAACTCAAAAATGGAAGCGTTGCCAATAATCGCAACTTCAAATCAATTTCATACCACAAGACAACTGATTCTGATTCCATTCCGGAAGGGATTTGATACAAGTGCGAGTATTGATTGTAGAAGATGAGCCTGTCATTCAAAAAGGATTGGTGAAGATGGTCCAGCGTTATCCGGTCTCATTCACCGCGATTTATACAGCCGACGACGGCGAAGCAGCCTTAGAAACTATCCAAAAGCTAGAACCGCATTTAGTGCTGACAGATTTGCGCATGAAGCGGATGGATGGCCTTGATTTATGTGAACGAATTCACCGTGATTACAGTCATGTCCAGGTGGCAGTCATTTCCGGGTACAATGACTTTCAATATGCACAACGAGCAATGGCCTATGGCGTTAAACGGTATTTACTGAAGCCGGTTCTCCAGCAGGATGTGCATGATATGCTGAGAGAACTGATATCCGGCATGACAGGCAGCATTATTCCTGTTCATAAATACGTGGATTGGGCCGAACAGCTGGAACAACACATCTGGCTGCTGCAACGTGATGAGACAAACCGTCTGCTTGATGAAAGAGAAACATCGGGTTTATTTGAAGGATTGAACGTCTTTAGCATGGATGCAGTGCTGAGTGATTGTCTGCAAATGATCGTAGATCGCTTGGAACGCCGAGGCTGGAAGCCTCCGTCCCGGTGCTGTGGAGGGGTAAAAGCCGCCAATACGAAAAAAGAAACGATGTTAGCATTTGTCGCGATAATAAACGGTATACTTGCGGAGCTGCAGCTTACTCGCAAAGGCAACTATAAGGACCCGGTTGAAGAAGCAAAAGCTTTCATTGATAAACATCTGGCTGAGGATGTGTCGTTAGAAGAAGTAGCCAAACGGGTGGGACTTGCCCGCACCTACTTCAGCGCATTATTCAAAAAAATGACGGGGGAAACCTTCGTACACTATCGGATCCGGAGACGAATGGAGGAAGCGCGCAGACTTCTTGCCGTACCCACCATGACAATCAGTGACATCTCGATTCATGTAGGTTACGAGGATTATCCTCATTTTACGAAGACATTTAAAAATCTCGTGGGTGTGTCACCTTCGGAATACCGTGCTTCGTTTGGCATTGAATAATGAGAGCAACCCTCAGCCGGAAGCTGCTATTTTATTTTACCATTGTCATCTTACTTTCCCTGTCAGCGCTGGGGATTTCCTTTTACAGCATTTCTGCCAAGCAATTGCAGTCAAGCACTGAAAACCAAATGATTCAGATCGTAAATAATGCAGTTCATCATACCAATCTCTATATTTCATCCTATCAACGGTCCACCGTGGCGCTACTAACGGATTTGAGAGTTAAAAGATATATTGATCTATCAGCAGATCGTGAGGAATATGAAAATTACCGCTACACGACCGATATTCGCGATGCTATTGTTGAACCTGTATGGATTCGCAATCCCGAGATTGAAGCCCTATATATTATCGGGTATTCCGGGAATGCGCTTTATTATTATAATGGCGGTTCAGCGCCATCTTTTACACAGGAAGACACCGCTAGACAGATCCGGTATTTCAAAGAACATACAGATGTCAGTGGACAGTTGAATGTAATCAATTACAGTATCCGTGGGGATCAAACGCCGATGTTGACCTTAATCCGCAGCATTCGCGGTCTTCAGTCACCAGAGATGAAAGGATTCGTAGGCATCGAAGTCAAAGCGGAGGAGCTCTCTACGTTATGGAAAGGAATCGATCTTGGTCCCGAAAGCTATTTTTTTATTGTAGATGGCGAAGGCAGGATTCAATATCATAACGATCAAAACAAAGTAGGGACGTTGATTCCCGATAGTCTTGGCAAGCAAATTGAGCAAGCAGGAAAGGCGATGTTCCGCAGTTCGGCAGAGGGCGTGGAAAAATCTTATATCAGCCGTAATGCGGAATATTCCGGTTGGCATCTGGTTGTATCCATCCCAGACACTCAGCTGCAAAAGCCGCTAATTACCATCCGGAATTATATTATTGTTGTCGCGATTTTGACATTTATGATAGCGCTGTTTCTGGCAAGCCGATTTGGTAAGTCCGTTACTACACCCATCCGTATACTGATGAAAGGAATGAGCCAGACCGAAAAAGGAAATTGGGAATTAATCTCCCTTCCGAAAAGCCAGGATGAGGTCACTGGGCTTATCGTTCGTTACAATCTGATGGTAACCCGCTTGTCAGAGCTTGTGGACACCGTGTATCAGTCAGAACTGAAGAACAAGGAAATGGAAGCTGAGCGGCAGAAGGCCGAATTCCAATCCTTACAACTGCAGATCAACCCTCATTTTTTATACAATACGCTCGAAACGGTGGTCTGCTATGCAGTAATTCAGGATTCAGATGAAATATCAGAAATCGTCGGAGCCCTGTCCTACATGCTGCATTATTCGGTGCGCACCAATCTTGAAGAGATAACCGTAGCAAATGAGCTGAAGCATGTCATCCATTATATGGTCATTATCAATCACCGGATCGGAAGGCCGTTTGAAATCGATGTGCGGATAAAGCCTGAAATGCTTCTGCGCAAAATGGTTCGCTTGACCTTACAGCCACTTGTGGAAAATGTGTTCCAGCACGCCTTTCGTTATGGTGTTGAAGATTATCACACGATTACGATTGATGCTGGAGAGGATGGCGATATCTTCTGGGTCAGCATTACGGATAATGGCAGCGGGATGACCCCGGAGCGGCTTGAAGAACTTCGCCTCAAACTGAGTGAAAATCGACTCGCCGATGTGGAGGAAGGGAAAGGAAGCCCAGGCGGCATCGGTGTGCAAAATGTTCATCGCCGGATTCAGCTTGTCTTCGGAGAAGAATTCGGCGTTGACGTAGAAAGCAGTCCAGAATGCGGAACACGCATGATCATGAGAATGCCGATTTCCGGAAGGAAGGAACATCAAGTACTTAATGCATAGGTGCTAATCGCCGAAGAGAAAGAGGATCAAAAGGCTGTCCTGAGGTCCGAGCCGCGGACTTTTTGGGATGGTCTTTTTTTATAACGACAACCGATCACAAAAAAACACATCCCACAATAATCCACCCCATGGGAGTGCTGTTGATACAGCTTTATGATGGGTACAGGTAAACCAAATACCTTTTTATACTAATAAGGGGGATTATCCAGATGAAAAAATGGGTTAGTCTGATCCTATCCACGGCGCTTGTCTCAAGTCTCGTCGCAGGATGCGGAAGCAATGAAACATCGGACGGTAACGTCGATGCAGCAGGCGAATCAAAACCGCTTAAATTTAGTATTTCGTTAAACACAAGCGGAAACGCTTACACGGAAAGTTCTAAAGACATTAACACCGATAAGTGGGTCAAGGAGTTGGAGAAACGGGCGAATGTCGATTTAGATATTAAGTTAATTCCTTTGAAGGACTTTGATTCCAAAATGGCTGTTATGTTTGCCGGCGGTGATATCCCGGATGTGGTTCAAAATGTCGGAGGGGCTACGGATAAATCGATGGCTGGGTCGGTTCAGGCTGGTGTTTTTATGCCGCTGGATGATCTGCTGAAGGAGAATGCGCCCAACCTGATGAAGGTTGTCCCGCAGGAAGCATGGGATGAAGTCAGCTACGACGGAAAAATATATGGCATTCCGACTTGGCTCAGCAATCCATCTCGACGTGCCACCTTTATCCGAACTGATTTATTGGAGAAAACTGGCCTTCCGGTACCTGTAACGATTGAGGATTTCTTGAATGTGCTGCGCGCTTTTAAGAAACTCGGTGTGAGCGCTCCTTATCAGATGCGTGAGAACTTCAAGTATGCAGATATCGCATTTGGTGCATATGACGCGCTTGGCTATCAGTTTACAGAGGACAATGGAGAGATCGTACCCAAATTTTATAATTCCGAGAATATGGAAAAAGCACTGAACGTATACAAAACGATGTATGACGAAGGCCTCATTCAGAAGGATTTTGCGACAATCCAAACGGCACAGTATGGTGAAAATATTGCTGCAGGCAATGCAGGGATCTGGACAGCTAATGCGCAGAATCTCCTGGATTTCCGGACCCAGATCGCCGCGTCCAATCCGGAAGCGAAAGTGGATATTATCTCGTCGCCAACCGGTGACCATGGACAAAAAGGATACGGCTTGTATAGTTCGGTCAATACCTCACTGTATATCAACAATAAAGTCAGTAAAGAAAAGGCTGCCCGGATTGTCCAAATGTTTGAATGGATGCAGACCCCGGAAGCCAGTAATTTCTATAGCTTTGGGATTGAAGGCGAGAATTACACGGTAAAAGACGGAAAAGTTGATTATAAGCTGCCAGAGAACAAGGCTGCCCAAGATGAAGAGAAATTCCGCACACAGCTGCGCTGGGTAGGGGACGGAACAATCAACCGCGAACGAACTGAGCTGCTTACGGGTGGTAAAGATGTCTTGAAAGCATTGGATGAAACTCTGAGTAAAGAAGGCTTAGGGGGCATCGGATTTGTACCTGATCTGGAGTCTTTCAGCAAGTTCCCTGATCTTGCCTCCAAACGTCCCGATCAGGCACCAAAACTGATCATAGACCATATGGTCAAAATGATTTATGGCAAAGAACCGATTAGCGATTTCCCAAAAGTCATCGAGGAATATAAGCAAAAGGGCGGCGAAGAAATCTTAAAAGAAGCAACAGAACGCTACAAAAATAATGAGGGAATCCTTAATCAGCAAAGCCGGAAATAGAAAGATTCTCAGGAAGCCTCTTCATTCGAAGGGCTTCCTGCCAGTTAGGAGGGAGTATGATGAGTCAAACTGCTTTGTGTGATGAAATCATGCGTATGCCTGTAATCGATACACATACCCATCTTGTCGGCGATAAGCTAAACGCGGCTGACTTCTGGGAAATAGCCGATTATTTCTGGTTGAACCAAGAGCTTCAGTCAGCAGGATATCCGGCAGATGCGGACCAACTTTCGAAAGAGAAACGGACTGACTCTTTTGTTAGAGCTTACCACGCTTCCCGTAATACGATGATGAATCGTGCTTTTACAGCAATCATGAAAGATTTGTACGGTATCTCCATCACTGATTCAGAGTCGGTGTTCAAAGCGGATATAACGGTTAAACAGCAAAGTAACGATCCCGGCTGGGCGCAAAACGTAGCTGACCGCCTGCATGTGCAGCGGTTTATTGTAAACCGTCCGGAGCATGCCAACTTTGCACACATGAGAGAAAATGCTCTACTGATTCCTCGAATTGACTCCTGGCTGCCTGAGCTGGCAAAGAATATTGCAGATGCCTCTGATCCCAGCCGGGAAGCGGCTTATACTCAAGCGAAAAAATTTATTAGCGAGCAGTTGCACTCATATCAGACGATGGGCTGTCCGGGAATCATGACTACGTTGCCAGCCTTTGAAGCCAATGCTCATGATGTTTACAATCTTAGCAGCGTAACTGAACCGGATGAAATCATGATGCTGCTCCTTCATCATATCTGTTCGGAACTGCAAGTAAGAGGAATGTTCTTGCAGCTGTTTCTCGGCGTCGAACGCAGATGGTGTAATACATCGGCTGCGCCAGTTAACGATCCGCTACGGATTGTTAAACTGTATGGTTTGTTTGAACGGTATTCCATTCCGTTTGAGCTGGTGGTGGCTTC
Organism: Paenibacillus sp. FSL R10-2778; assembly: GCF_038593035.1. NCBI lineage: Bacteria > Bacillati > Bacillota > Bacilli > Caryophanales > Paenibacillaceae > Paenibacillus > Paenibacillus sp. FSL R10-2778. The sequence continues at coordinate 3,334,861 of NZ_CP151956.1, forward strand.
AGAATTAAATAACCTGGATATTGTGCAGGCTGCATGGAATTTCCCTAACGTTCATGTAGGTGGGATGTGGTGGTATAACTTCAGACCCAGTACCTATTTGCAGAGCATGCAGTATCGGTTGGAGGCACTCGCCCCGCTCAAGTGTTCGCTCATTGTCTCGGATGCGCGCTGTATCGAATGGACATATGGCAAGCTGCTGCTCGTTAAAAAAATACTTGCGCGCTTTTTGGAAAGTCAAATAGCGGAAGGCTGGATCAGCCGGGAGGAGGCGCTGAATATTGCTGCGGAATGGCTACATGGCAGTGCTGCTAAACGTTATGGACTAACAGATGTAAAGCAATAAGCCGTGGAGGTAGAAAATGACTTTTTCATTGATGAACCGAATGTTGCCTGCTCCTTTGAACGGAGGGTTCCGCATGGAGGATTGGTGGGTGTGGTGCGGATCAGCTGTGCGTGGCGAGGATGGGCGTTTTCATTTATTTGCATCCCGTTGGCCGAAGTGGCTGCCGATGCATCCGGGATGGTTACTCCGCTCAGAAATTGTCCGCGCATCTGCCGATAACGCGGAAGGACCTTATACGTACGAAGAAACCGTACTACCCGCAAGGGGAGCGGAATACTGGGACGGACGAAGCACCCATAATCCGCATATCCTTCGTTATGGTGATAAGTATCTGTTGTATTATATGGGCTCAACTCATCCATTCGCTGAGCCGCAGCCTAATGAAACAGTGGAACTTGACGACTATCGGGTGATTGCCGCTCGTGCCAACAAACGTGTTGGCTTAGCTATAGCCGACAGTGTATTCGGACCATGGACAAGGATGGACGCACCTATTCTGCCTACACGTCCGGGCAGGTTCGACAGCTTCCTCACATCCAATCCGGCTCCTTGTATTCGCCAAGATGGCTCCTTGCTATTGGTATATAAAGCCCGCAAATACGAGGGCAATTCCTATGGACAGATGACGCTTGGCATTGCCGGTTCACCTAAGGACGAAGGGCCATATAGAGTAATTAACAACGCACCGCTGTTTCCAGCAGAGCGGTCTCATATTGAAGATCCATTTATCTGGCGGACCACGGACGGGTACCAAATGATCGCCAAGGATATGGATGGCCGGATATGTGGAGAAAAGCACGGTGGGATATTTGCATCATCTCCGGATGGAACCGACTGGCAGCTGGCTGATTCAACGCAATCGTATTCCCGGCGGGTACTCTGGGAGGACGGCACAGAGCAGTGGATGGGCAGCTTTGAACGTCCGTTCCTATTATTTCAAGAAGGGGTCCCTACCCATTTATTCGCTGCAGTAGCAGATGGACCGGGAGGGTTCCGAAATGCGAAGCACACTTGGAATATGGTAATTCCACTACGGACAACGCTTTAAGAAATTAAATTTCATAAATATCATCAGTGTTTACAGGAGGAACTAAAATGAGTGAAGTAATACCAACTCAACAAACTCGCGGACTGGTAATTTCGGAGTCTACTCTGGAATGGGCGGATGGCGCTTGGCAACAAATTGTAAATAAAGTGGAAAAGACTAGTAAGCGAATTGGTGTTAGTTTTCCGCATGCTTCCGTGAGCGGAGTATACGACAACATGCGTCCATCGTGGTGGACAGCAGGGTTCTGGCCGGGTATTTTGTGGCAGATTGCCGCAGAAGGTAATCATCCGGCGCTGCAAGAAATCGCCGAGCAAATTGAAGAGAAATTGGATGAACCTCTTTATGCCCTTACCGTACATCATGATGCTGGTTTTATATGGACACTCTCAGCTTTGGCCAATTACCGAGTGACTGGTAATGAACGCTCCAAGCAGCGCGGGTTGATGGCTGCTGCTCAACTGGCCAGCCGCTTTAACCTGAAAGGGTCATTTATCAGAGCCTGGCATGACACGGAGAAGATAAACCGGGCGGGATGGTCCATCATTGATACAGTAATGAATCTGCCCTTACTATACTGGGCATCGGAAGTTACAGAGGATCCGCGTTTCCGGCATATCGCCGCTGCGCATGCGGAAACGGTAGTTGAGCATTTTTTACGTCCGGATGGATCAAGTTATCATATTCTGGAGTTCAACCCGGAATCAGGCGAAAAAATCGGCGCTATGGCCGGCCAAGGTTATGCGGAAGAATCCGCTTGGGCACGGGGCAGCGCATGGATGATTTACGGTCTTACTTTGTCTTTTCACTATACCGGAGAGAATAAGTTTCTAACGGGAGCTAAAAGAGCTGCGCACTTCTTCTTAGCTAATCTTCCTGAGGATCATGTACCTCACTGGGATTTCAGGGCACCTGATGCAGGCGAAAAGCCGCGTGATACCTCTGCTGGTGCATGTGCGGCATGTGGCTTGATTGAGCTGGCAAAGATCGTACCACAGGCGGAAGCCTCTTTTTACCTGCGAGCCGCAGAACAAATCGTTCGCTCACTTTATGAGAATTATGGGACTTGGGACATTCCGGAAGAGGAGGGCTTGATTCTTTCTGGAACATCCAATCTTCCAGGGGGTGTGCACATTGATACGCCACTGATATATGGCGATTATTTCTTCGTCGAGGCTGTATCTAAACTCCGCGGAGCCGTTCTTCAGTTATGGTAAGGAACGGAAAAACAACAGAAAACCTTCTCGATGATCCGTATAGTATACAGTCGGTCGAAACTCCGATAGATAACGAGCAGGCTCGGCGTATGGAATGGTGGCAGGAAGCCAGGCTCGGCTTGTTTATTCACTGGGGCCCTTATGCCCTGCCTGCGGGTGAATGGAAGGGAAAAGAAATACAAGCTTCTTACAGTGAGCATATTATGCTACGCGCGAAGATCCCAGTGGCTGAATATGTGGAAATGGCCGCAGCGTTCAATCCATCAGCTTTTGATGCAATGAAGTGGGTACGGACTGCCAAGCGTGCTGGCCTAAAATATATCATCTTTACAGCTAAACATCACGACGGCTTCGCGATGTATGACTCAAGTGTATCCGAATATTCGATCGTCAAGCACACCTCATTGGGCCGTGATCCCCTTCGGGAACTAATGGAGGCATGTCGTGCGGAAAAAATGGTACTCGGAATTTACTACTCTCATGCGATGGATTGGCATGATCCAGACTCTCAAGGGAATACCTGGGATTATCCACTGAATATCGGCGCTTACGATGACGTTCAAACGTGGATAAATGATACCGATAAACGCACCCGCTTTGAACGATATTTGCACAGCAAATCAATCCCTCAAGTCCGTGAGCTGCTGACGGACTACGGCAAAGTTGGTTTAATGTGGTTTGATTGCGGAGGCAAACTGACCCGTGAGCAAGGAGAAGCGTTTTTGGCGGCGGTTCATGCAATTCAGCCAGAATGTTTGGTCAATAGCAGAGTATGGAAAGCACCACTTGGAGATTATTCAAATACATCTGATAATCAACTTACGACTCGTAACCTTGGTAAGTACTGGGAGAATATTATTACGTTAAACGACTCATGGGGGTATAAGAGATCCGATCACCATTGGAAATCCCCTGTAACTATCATCCGTCAGATCATCGATGTTGTAAGTAAAAATGGAAATCTGGTAATCAATATCGGCCCAACAGCAACAGGGGAATGGGATCCGGTATCCGAATCCATTTTGCTTGATGTAGGAGATTGGTTAAATACCAATGGGGATAGCATTTACGGTGCTGGAGAATCGCCCACAGCCAAACCGTCATGGGGCAGATGCACTCTGAAAGGAAACACATTATATCTGCATGTTTTCGATCTTAAGAAGAGAAATAAGCTAATCGTCCCCGGTCTGAAGACCGCTGTTCAAAAGGTATTTGCTTTAGATGGAGGGGAGGAGCTGATTTTCACAAAGCTATCTGAGCAGGATCTGGAAGTCGAACTCCCCAGCTTACCGAACTTTGCCGAAAATTCTAACAACATGCCGCTGGTCATCGCAATTGTCTGTGCAGAACCTGTAGAAGGTAATCCAGTCCGATTATTGGAATTTGGAGAAGATACCTTACAAGAATTAGGGGTATTTGAAAGTGAGATCGTTGGTCCAACCCTCCGTTACGATACAGGAAAAAAAGACCATGATAATCTGTTGGACTGGAAGGATAGAGAGGATACCGCAATTTGGCATGTCCGGACATTAGGTCCGGTAAGATTTCAGGTTAGTATCGAATATCGCAGCGAAGAAGGAGAGAATGGTGGTGGCGGAGACTACCTCATCAAGGCAGCGGATCAAATTTTACAAGCTAAAGTTCATTCTACTGATGGGGTTAGTAATTTTCAAAGCTTTCAAGTAGGTGAGCTGTATTTCCCCACGGCAGGAGAATATACGATTCAATTGCAGGCAGAGGGTATTACAGGAGGTTATTTGATGCAGCCTAGATGTTTAAAACTACTGCAACTATGAGATTTTTATATTGAAATAATGCAAAAGAACTCAAATCACTTGGGTTCTTTTTTTTGTTGATTTAAGGAATGTTGTTGACATATTGCCCTCGGGTAAATATATTGTATATAAGAATAAAAGTTTACCTAGGGAAACAAATTGGATCAAAGGAATCATTGTTTCTATTGGGAAATAAATTAACAGGATGAACAGAACAGTGCTACATATGAACTTAACAGAGATAAGGAGTTTTTTTTATGATTGAAATCAGAAACCTAAACGTAGATTATTTCGGTAATTCTGCACTAGAAAATGTAAATATTGATATCCCCTTTGGGTATACAATCGGAATTATCGGACCAAATGGTGCGGGAAAATCTACATTCATCAAGTCATTGCTAGAGGTGATAAAGAAGAGAACAGGATCAGTTATGGTGGAGGGAAAAGATATTTCTGAGTACAAACGGAAGATCGCATATGTGCCGCAAAAGAATGACATTGATCTTTCTTTTCCAATCACGGTAAGGGATACAGTGCTGACTGGAACTTACCCTAATTTGCGAATCTTCCAGCGTCCCGGAAAAACAGAGCGGCAAAGAGTCGAGGGATGTATGGCGATGGTGGATATAAGTGATCTTGCGAATAAACAAATCAGCAATCTGTCCGGGGGACAACTCCAAAGAGTTTTTATCGCCAGGGCACTTGCACAACAAGCAAATGTATTTTTTTTAGATGAACCTTTTGTAGGCATAGATTTAGTCAGTGAGAAAATCATTGTAAAGCTGCTAAAACAACTTCGCGAAGAAGGGAAAACCATACTCATTGTTCATCACGATTTGCATGAGGTCGAAGAATATTTTGACAAAGTCATCATTCTCAATAAGAAATTAATTGCTTTTGGTGACGTTAAAGACACCTTTACGCCAGAGAATATCCTCAGCGCCTATGGTGCCTCCTTAGGTAATCTGGTGATCAAAGGGATGGGGGCGACAGATCATGATTGATTATTTCTCAGGAGTATTAAACATTCCGATATATGCACTTAACGCGGGATTATCTGCTATCATTCTTGGAATTGTATCAGGGGTTTTAGGAAGCTTTATTGTACTTAGAAAGATGTCATTAATGGGAGATGCGTTATCACATGCGGTGTTACCCGGGGTGGCGTTATCTTATATCTTAGGCATCAACATTCTTCTTGGAGCTTCACTATTTGGACTATTAGCAGCAGTTCTCATTCAATTTATTACAAGTCGCAGCAATATTAAAAGTGACACCTCTATCGGCATTATTCTCAGCTCATTTTTTGCGCTAGGTATCGTCCTAATTACTTTTGCCAAAAGCGGGCTTGATCTAACTCACATTCTGTTTGGTAATATTCTGGCCGTCCCACAGTCGGAGTTAATGCAATCCTTTATTATTATGATTGTTGTTATTGCCATCATTTCATTGCTGTATAAAGAGCTTTTAATGAGTTCGTTTGATCCGGTTGTTTCCAAAGCCTATGGGTTAAAAACAGGGTTCTATCATTATTTATTGATGATGCTCCTATCTGTGGTTACCGTATCTTCGTTATCTCAAGTAGGAATTGTGCTTGTGATTGCAATGCTGGTTATTCCGGCTGCTACATCCTATCTCTGGACGAATAAGCTGTTCCACATGATTATCCTGGCTTCTACAATCGGCGCTGTATCCGGGATTATAGGTGTAATTGTAAGCTTTAAATTCAATTTACCTACAAGTGCCACGATTGTTCTGGTCGGCGTAAGCATGTTCGGAATTTCATTTATAATCTCACCCAAAAATAATTTTTTCAGGAAAGGGTTGAAACAAGGATGAAGACCATAAAAATACTCTCTTTGACAATGTTTATCGTACTTCTTACCGCATGCTCAAAGATTAGTGAAGGAGATGCAGACCATGATAAGCTGCAGATTGTTGCAACGTACTCCATTATCGCTGATATGACCGAAAACATTGTAGGGGAGAAAGCTGAAGTTTACAGTATGGTACCCATCGGAACAGATCCGCATATGTACGATCCATTACCCAAGGATACAAGTAAGGTTTCTAGCGCAGATTTAGTGTTTTATAACGGTTTGAACCTAGAAACAGGTAAGGGGTGGTTTCAAGATCTTCTAGATGTGACTAATAAAAAGGATGTTGCTTTTGCAGTCTCAGATGAAGTATCTCCAATGTACCTAACAGAAAAAGGAAAAGAAACACAGGTAGATCCTCATGCCTGGCTGGATATTCAGAATTCAATAAAATATGTAGATATCATCACAAAACGTGTAATCGAAAAAGATCCCGACAACAAAGAATTTTATCTTAATAATCAATCGGAATATGTGAAGAAACTGAATGAATTGGATCAATATGCAAAAGAAGCAGTCGAAAAAATTCCACAAGAGAAACGTATCCTTGTTACCAGCGAAGGAGCATTCAAATATTTTTCCAAAGCTTACGGATTTGAATCAGCTTTTATCTGGGAGATCAATACGGATAGTCAAGGAACGCCAGAACAAATGAAAAACATAATTAAGATCATTGATGAAAATCAAGTGCCTGCATTATTTCTGGAAACTAGCGTAAATCCAAAAACAATGGAAACTATCGCAAATGAAACGGGAGTACCGATACACTCTAAGATTTTCACTGATTCTTTAGCTAAGAAAGGCGAAGAGGGCGACACATACATTAAGATGATCAAATGGAATATTGATAAAGTTATAGAAGGTTTATCTCAATCCTAAATGCCGGCTCCAAGCCTATATTAACCGACCTAAGATTCAGTTTTTTAGCTGATGATTATGTCGGTTTTTTATTGAATAGAATCTACATTCGAGCCTCGAAATATTACGTTTACGCCTTGGGATAACCTGCTACAGGAAATATCTTCTTGTCTACTTTTCAAAAAAATCTTGGTAAGGTAGAGGCTAACACTTAATAAGAGGTGAAGAGTTGTCATGATTAAGAAACACTGTTTGTTCTGTGATGAGATTGTTTCCATTGAACCAGAAGGCGATAACGATAGATATATAGGCTGTTCTTGTTCACCAGGCGGGTTTTATAGTCTACGTAGAGACAGCTACGAACCCATTAATTCGCTCCCGCATCAAAAGAAACGCGACATGCTTCATGTAGTATCTGCTTACATACGTGAGCTGACTGATTGTGATGAAAAGATCACTATATGTGCTGATGATTTAGAGTCCATTGTAAATTCACCCAAAATACCTGTGAGCATTGAAGATAAAGGAAACCGTCTACTGCAATATTTATATAGACATTCTGAAGGCCCGGGGGAAGCGGTTGTCATTCAACCCATCTCTAGCAGCTATAACTTGACGTATTCTCCCAATCTGCAAGAGCTGGTATACATCATAGACAAGTTGATTAGTGATCAGCTTCTGATCAGGGAAGGCATGACCTTTAAGCTTACTGAAACCGGCTGGAATGAAGCTGCGGAAAGCGCTGGAGGTAAAAAACTAAAACCTTGTCTCGTGCTCGTGTCGGATGAAGAAAATTTGTCTACAACATGGTTGAAGAAGTTATTGCCCAAAATAGAGCAGTGTGGTTTCCTGCCGCGCTTATTAACACATACGAAAACTCAAAACGGCGAAAAATACGAGTTGGATCAAATCGCAGAAAGCAAACTGATTATCGCAGATTTAACGGGGCAATCCCCAGAGGTGTATTTTTCAGCGGGATATGCACTTGGTTTAAACATACCCGTATTATGGACCGTAAACAGTATTGAGGCGGATAAACTTTTTGTACAGCTTAAGGATATTCGTCCTATTGTGTGGGATTCAGCGGAAGAGCTAGCAATTATACTGCAGCAGAAGTTGAGTTAACCCGTAAATTTCTTGCCATGACTCGTCAAACGAAGCTGAAATTTAAACAGGTGTCTTCTTAAATGAGGACGCCTGTTTCTTATGTTACTGTAAGAACACTATCAAATTTTCTTAGGAAGTGATATTGTAACCGATATAAAAAAATGAGCAAATGTATGTAAATGTATGCTTCAGTTAATATTAGCTCATATTCATACTCTGGATAAGAAAGAGGGATACAATTGTTTTCAAAACGGCAAAAAGAAATACTTTTATACTTAATTAATTCTAATCAACCTGTCACAGCTGCATGGATTTCTAAGGAACTGAATGTTAGCGATCGAACGATCCGTAATGATTTGAAAGAGTTACAAAATATATCCGCCATAGTAGGACTAAAAATAGAGTTAATTCGTGGGAAGGGCTTCGTTGTAAGAGTCTTCGATAAAGATATATTTTCCCAAAAATTAAATGAGTTAACTAATGATAAAATCAATCCTTCTACAGTAGACTTTTCTGAACAAGATAATAGGGTTCTTTATTTGTTGAGTCGGTTTTTATTAGAAAATAAGTATATCAAGTTGGCCACTATAGAAGATGAGATGTTTGTATCTAAATCGACAATCCAAAACGATCTAAAAGAAGTGCGTAAGATACTGGAAAAATACAACCTGAATTTAGTTAATCGGCCTCATTATGGCCTGTTTATAGAGGGCGATGAATTTAAGAAACGAATATGTTTGTCTAATTTTTTATACAAAAGAGAAGAAAACTCCGATCCAACTTTCGATAACTTTACTTTGTTTGACAAAGAGGTATACACGAAAATTAAAGAAATAATCATCGGCAAAGTAAATAAATACAAAATTGAGATTTCAGATATTTCCTTGGAAAACCTCGCTATTCACTTAATAATAGCTTGTAAACGTATCGAAGAGGGATTTTTAATCGAACAACCGTCGGTAAATCTTATGGAAGAGTATCCTTTTGAAAAAATTGTTGCCCATGAAATTGTTAAAGACATAGAAGATTTCACGGATCTGCTCTTTTCCGATTCAGAGATTAATTATATTATCATCCATTTGGTTGGAACAAAATTGCTGCCGAAAGAAAATCTAACGGAGTACAGTAAGTTCGATGAAGTGGACTCCATTGTCAGCTGTATTTTAAAAAGTTTACAAACTGAGTTGAATTGGGATTTTGGCCATGACCATGAATTTATTCAAGCCCTGACCCTTCACATTAGACCTGCGATGAATAGATTAAGATACAACATGAATTTTAGAAATCCTCTGTTAAATGATATTAAGACGAGTTTTCCAGCCGCATTCGAAGGAGCACTTATTGCGAGTAAATGTATTAACTACTATTTGGATTCAGAAGTTGGAGAACATGAAGTTGCTTACATTGCTTTGCACATTGGGGTTGCTTTAGAAAGAATGAAAAATAAAAACAAAAAAATAAAACGAGTTATTCTTGTATGTGCGTCTGGTGTTGGAAGTGCCAAATTACTTTATTACCGATTGATCAATTCATTTGAGAATCTATTGCAGATTGTAGACACAATTAGTTTTTACAAATTAGCAGAAACGGACCTATCCTCGATTGATTTTATTATCAGTACAGTTCCGATCAATGAAGATATAGGTATTCCCGTCTATGTTGTAAATACCTTTCTAGAAGCTAAAGACCTCAAAAGAATCAAGGACGTCTTACTGTCTTCAGAACTGGTGGCAGAAACTCATTCTTACCTTGACGCATCTAGAGTATTCGTGAAAAAAGAATTTACCACAAAGGAAAGTGTGATTCATTTTTTAAGCAATGAGCTAACAAAACAAGGACTTGTACCAGAGCATTATGAATCCTTAGTAGTTGAAAGAGAGTCTTATGCACCCACTAGTTTTGGAAATCTTGTCGCTGTTCCACATCCTTCACTTCCTGTTACCTCGGAAACCTTTTGGACAATCTGTACGTTAAAACGTCCTATTCGTTGGAATGATAAGCAAATGGTGCAATTAATTTGTTTATTAAACATTAAAGAAGGAAACAATGTCGACCTAGATAAAATGTATAAAAAGCTAGGATCATTGATAGAGGATAAAGAGATTGTTGTGCAGATCCTTGCTAAGGACTCTGTGGAAGAAATTATACAATTACTAAACTAGAGTGAGTGAGAAATTAGGTACTGCCTTACTATTTGCAATGTAACCGTTTCCTGTTGATTTGGAAAAAGGTTAGCTTAAAAAGAAAGCGATTTAAGTTTACACTAAAGGTGTTCAATAAATGATAATTTTAGGGGGAAGTCAATATGAATACAATTATGTTAGTGTGTTCAGCAGGAATGAGTACAAGCCTTTTAGTAACAAAAATGCAGAAGGTTGTTGAAGAAAAAGGGTTGGATGTCGATGTTTTTGCTAAATCAGCATCTGAAATTGATATTACTTTGCAAGAGAAAAAGGTTGATGTCTTATTGTTAGGACCTCAGGTGAAATATATGAAAAAGCAATTAGAAACAAGATTAGCAGATAAAAACATTCCTATAGAAGCTATTGATATGTTGAATTACGGAATGATGAACGGTGAAAAAGTACTTGAACAAGCCTTGCAATTAATTGAAAGTAAATAGAGATAAGAGAGGAGTAGAGAGAAATGGTAGATGAAGTGAAAGAGGAATACTATACTGTGGCTTTTAACATTATCAGTAATGTAGGCGCAGCTAAAAGCTTAGTAATGGAGGCGCTTTACGCAGCCAAAGAGGGAGAATTTAAAGAGGCACAAGAAAAATTAGAAGAATCAAAGCAATTTTTTAGAGAAGGTCATAAAATGCATAAATCATTAATCAAAAGAGAAGCAAATGGCGAACAGCTTCAATTCTCACTGATCCTTATGCATGCTGAAGACCAACTAATGAGTGTAGAGACCATTTCTTTACTTGTTACGGAAATCATTGAACTTTATAAGCTTTCAAAATAGGATCAAAAAGAAGTGGCATCGCAATAAGAAAATACTTCTTCGGGAGCGTGCAAGAAACTATGGATAAAATAACGAAATTTTTAGAAGATAAGGTAATGCCAGTTGCAGGTAAAATCTCTGGTCAGCGGCATTTACAAGCGCTTCGCGATGCAATGGTTTTAACTATCCCGTTTATTATTATCGGTTCCATTTTTTTAATCTTAGCAAACCTGCCAATTCCAGCCTATTTAGATTTCTTGGTCGCCCATCCAAATATCAAAACAGCCTTACTATATCCGTACAATGGTACATTTAACCTTGTCGCATTAGTTGCAACATTTGCCGTGGGATATAGACTAGCAGAGAGCTATAAAGTGGATCCGCTTTCTTCAGGGGCTGTGGCATTATGTTCATATTTTGTAGTCACACCATCAACTTCTTTCACAGTAGATGATGTTGTTACAAAAGCAATGAACGTGAATTATTTTTCGAGTCAAGGTTTATTTGTAGGATTGTTAACCGCAATCTTCGCAACAGAAATATATCGTAGAATCGTACAAAAAAATATAGTTATTAAAATGCCGGATGGTGTGCCGCCAACAGTTGCTAAATCCTTTACAGCGATTATTCCTGGTTTCTTTGTTATCGTGAGTGTCTGGGGAGTTCGCCTACTTGTTGAGAACTTTACTGGTTTTGATAACGTGCATACCATTGTTGCCAAGCTTCTTCAACAACCATTAACCACTGTTGGAACAAGCTTAGCGGGAACAATTGTTGTGTTCTTGTTAATCAACTTATTATGGGCAATCGGATTACATGGTTCCACCATTGTAGGTTCTGTCATGTTGCCTATCTGGCTGCAATTGACCTCAGAAAATGCTGCAGCCTACGCAGCGGGTTCACCCGTCCATAATATTGTTACAGCAGAATTCAGATATCTTATCTTTATCGGTGGATCTGGTGCAACTCTAGGACTAACGATTGCTATGTTATTCTTTGCGAAGAGCAAACAGCTGAAACAAATGGGTCGACTGACGATTGGACCAGGACTATTTAATATCAATGAGCCGTTAATCTTTGGGATGCCTATCGTATTAAACCCAATGATGTTAATCCCATTTCTTATAACACCGATTGTTACTGTTTTGATAACCTATCTCTCCATGGATTTTGGATTAGTAGCGTTGCCAATAGGTGTACTGCCTCCGGGAACAATGCCATTAATTATCGGCGGATATTTGATGACAGGTAGTATCTCGGGAATGATCTTACAAATTGTACTGTTTGCAGTAGCGTTTATTATTTACTATCCGTTCTTTAGAATAATGGATAATCAAAAATATAAAGAAGAACAAGATGCCCTTATCCAACAGGTTTAATCCGTAGCATATGTTTTATTTAACAACAAGGAGGGTTTACACATGTTTGAATTGAAAACGACATTTCCAGAAAACTTTTTATGGGGAGGAGCAGCAGCTGCCAATCAACTAGAAGGAGCAAGTAATGTTGGCGGTAAAGGGCTTTCTCTAGCAGATGTATATATTTTTGACGAAAACACCCCTAAAAAAAACTGGTCTGACCAGTGGCACCTCATGACTCATAAACAAATAGAAGAAGCACAAGATCCCGCAAGTGAAAAGTATTATCCCAAAAGACATGGGGTGGATTTTTATCACCACTATAAAGAAGATATTGCTTTATTGGCCGAAATGGGTTTTAAAGCCTTCCGTATGTCCATTGCTTGGACTCGTATTTTTCCAAATGGGGATGAATTAATCCCTAATGAAGAAGGTCTTGCATTTTATGATCGTGTGTTTGATGAATTGAACAAATATGGAATTGAGCCTATTGTTACTTTATCCCATTATGAAATGCCACTTCATCTAACAACTAAGTATGGAGGTTGGGTGAACCGGAAAGTTATAGATTTCTTTGTTCGCTATGCAACCACTGTAGCTGAAAGATACAAGCATAAAGTGAAATATTGGATGACTTTTAATGAAATTAACTGTGTAGTACACCACCAATATGTAAGTTTAGGGGTTATCGAAGAAAATCACCCGAATATTGAACAAGCAATGTTTCAAGGAGCGCATCATCAATTTGTCGCAAGTGCACTTGCAACCAAAGCGTGTAAAGAAAGTAATCCTCAAGCAATGGTTGGATGTATGGTTAGTTATCAACTTCTTGTTCCTTATAGTTGTGATCCTGACGACGTTCAAGCCACAGTTGATAAACAACGTACCTCTTTATTCTTTACTGATGTTCAAGCGAGAGGTTACTATCCGGCTTATACCGCTCGAATGTTTGCAGAAAAAAATATAGTTCTGAAAACAGAGCCCGAGGATGAACAAATCATGAAAGACTATCCAGTGGATTATGTATCCTTTAGCTACTATATGTCTGGTGCAGTCAGTGCACATCCAGAAAAGATAGAAGGCGCAGAAGGGAATTTGCTTACAGGCGGAGTGAAAAATCCTTATTTACCATCGAGTGATTGGGGTTGGCAGATTGATCCTAAGGGTTTACGAACTGCAATAAACCAATTGTATGACCTCTATCAAAAGCCGGTACTTGTTGCAGAGAATGGCCTAGGTGCCTTAGACGTATTACAAGAAGGCGATGTTATAGAGGATGATTACCGAATTGATTATTTAAAAGAACATATTAAGCAAATAAAAGAAGCCATTGCAGATGGTGTAGATGTAATGGGCTACACAAGCTGGGGTTGCATAGATATGGTGAGTGCAGGAACAAATCAAATGTCCAAACGTTATGGTTACATTTATGTGGACCAAGATGATATGGGCAGAGGTACAAAACGTCGTATAAAGAAAAAATCATTTTATTGGTACAAAAATGTTATCGCTACTAATGGAGAACAATTAGATTAATTATTAAAGCGTACAACGAAATGATTTATCTGGAGGCATTATCAAAAGCAGTCCTATGCTGGACTCGCTTTTGGTAATGCTTTTTTTACTGAATTGTTGACATGTGACCATTTGGTGTCTTATAATCAATTAGACACCAAATGGTGTCATATTAATTAATAATGATGGATACTAGGTGACATTACAGGAAATATTACGGAAAAGGTGGGGGTGGTTGTGAGCGACAATAGTCAAGTGAGGGATGTTTATGACGCTGTTGCGGATCCAACAAGACGAAAACTTCTTCAAATTCTGGCTGATGTTGATGAATTACCTCTGTATGAGATAACGATTCATTTTGAAATGGGTCGTACAGCCGTTTCGAAGCATTTAAATATACTTAAAGATGCTGGTCTCGTAATTGCTCGAAAGGTTGGCAGAGAGACGAGGTATCGGTTGAATGCCAATCCTTTGAAAGAAATTCAAGATTGGGTATCTTTTTATGAAGGATTCTGGAAACAAAGAATTGATAAATTAAAACTTATATTGGAGGAATAACTATGAACCCAGATGTATCATTAGATTTTCAATTTACAAGTTCGATCGAGAAGGTATGGAATGCTTTAACGGATTCGGATACGCTTGCGAAATGGATCTGGAGTAATGATTTCAAACCCGTCGTTGGTCATAAATTTCAATTCCGTGCTGAGCCAAATGAATGGTGGGATGGAATTGTAGATAGCGAAGTACTCGTCGTGGATGAGCCTCATACGTTATCTTATACTTGGAATAGTGCGGGAGAAAGTACAACTGTTACTTGGACTTTGAGTCAAGATTCAGAGGGGAAGGTTAATCTCCATTTAGATCAATCAGGATTTAGTGAAGAGACGAAAGCCCGCCAAGGAGCCATCGAAGGTGCTAAATATGCTTGGACAAATATGGGTGGTCAGCTCGAAAAGGCATTAGCAGAATTGTAATTTCAAGAATAGGGCGCTTTTCTGGAACAAGGAAAGTGCCCTTTTTAATGGAATAAATCATGGCAATACTAGATGAAGAGAATGGAGATGAGATGAGCTTACTATGAAAATAAATCAATTAATTGCGAACAATATTAACAGATTAGAAACGGTACTGCCAGTTGATGAGTCGTTAGGAATTGCTGGTTTGTCTGGATCTGGTAAAACAACTTTTTGTCAAACGATTGGGGAAGAATCAAAAAAACGTCTCGTTTCCTTACTGCCAAAAGCTGAATACCAGTATTTATTCCCAAATATTATGGAGACTAATTTCAGTGCGATCAAAATGGAAGCAATGCCACTTGTTCTTTTTCTTGGTAGATCATCCATATCTTCAAATCCTCGGTCAACCATTGGCACACATACAGGTGTGTTTACTGAAATCCGTGTCACTCTTGCTGAACAATATAATCTCTCTCCAGAGGTTTTTTCATTTAATAATGAGTTGGGTTGGTGTCCTGATTGTAAGGGTCGTGGAACTACAAAAAATGTCGAGTGTAAAAAGTGTCAGGGGAAACGCTATAATCAAGCAGCTGAACAATATAAAATTGAATTATTGGATCAAGCAAAGAGTATTTCTGATCTAAACGACTTAAGTATAGAGACCATTTTATCACAGGCAGATATTCTAAAAATAAGTGAAGGTAAACAACAAATTCTGAAAAATATAATCAATATGAATATTGGTTATTTAACATTAAATCGTATTATGGGTACATTATCAGGCGGAGAATTAACACGACTTTACCTGGCAGAATTCATGGCAACAAGTGAAAATACCGTGATTATCATTGATGAAATCTCCGTGGGTCTCGATCACCAAACCCTATTGAAGATTTTAGCGGAGATTAAACAGTTGGGATTTAAAAATCAAATTTGGCTCATTGACCATTCTGACACGGTGCTGGACACAGCGGATAAACACTTGTTCTTTGGACCTGGCAGTGGCAAATATGGCGGGAAAATTGTTGAAGAATCACCACGTCCTGAGCCCATCAATAGAGAACTAAATCAGGCAGCACCTGCAGAATATTATCAATTTCATGATCTTTATTGTCGTAATATTCAAATGGCCCAAATTCAGATTCCTCAAAATAGACTGGTAACTTTTACAGGTGAGTCCGGATGTGGTAAATCTACACTGGTTAATGAATGTATGGTCAAAGATTTTCTAAAGCGTTATTCCAAAGATAAGCTGGTGATCGTAGGGCAAG
Organism: Paenibacillus sp. FSL R10-2778; assembly: GCF_038593035.1. Classification (NCBI taxonomy): domain Bacteria; kingdom Bacillati; phylum Bacillota; class Bacilli; order Caryophanales; family Paenibacillaceae; genus Paenibacillus; species Paenibacillus sp. FSL R10-2778. The sequence goes on from NZ_CP151956.1 coordinate 3,351,135, forward strand.
ATCGAAATCAGTCGATTACCAGTCGCTCGACCGTTGCCACTTTTCTTGATATTAAAAGGAAACTCACAAAGTACAGTGAGGATATTGATGATATTTTTGAGCGCTCGATTGAAGATATTATTGTTGAACTGCCAAATGAGGACATTGCTCATAAAAGACTAAGCTTATTGATCAAGCTTGGACTTGGTTATTTGACGTTGGAGCGGAAAACACAGTCCTTATCCACGGGTGAATTTCAATGTGTCCATTTAGTTTCTGAGCTGTTTGCGGGCTCAAGAAATCCACATACACTTTTTATTTTTGACGAGCCTTCCAAAGGTTTATCACAAAATATTTTAAATCAATTCATTGACAGCATTAGGGACATTCTGCAGGATGAATCTGTCTCCATAATCATGATTGAACATAATTCTTATATGTTAGAGAACTCTGATTTTATCGTTGATTTTGGCAAAAGACAGCTTGCACCTGTGGAGCATCTTGATGTTCTCAGTCATGATGATTATTATCGTCAACAAAATCCTGCTGATAGTGTGGCACCTGCGCACATTTCTTCAACACTCCAGCTACAAAATGGAACTGACTATTTAAAAGAAAGTCAGATCCCCTATTTTAAAAATGCAGAGAACATCTATAAAGGTGGCATCTTAAAAAGCTTATCCTCCATGGCCCGCCTGATTTATGGTGAATATGAATCGGATACGATTGCGCCTGTCATCGCCATTGATCTGGAACGACACTTGTATAGTCAGTTTACTTTCCTTTATGAAATGGGTGGCTTGATCAACCATATTGTGGCAGCGCATCCCACTAATAAGGATACAAAAAGCTTTGATTTCTATCAATCAGACAATCATTGTCCAAGCTGTAAGGGCCGCCGTGTGATTGAAGAATTTGACTTTGATATTGTTCTTCAGGACAAGAACGTACCCTTTTGGGACGGTTCATTACATCCAGATGCGATGGAGATTCTGAAATTCTATCAATTACCAAAAATAAAATTCATCTTTGATGAGTTAAAGAATGAGCTCGGACAGGATATTTGCAAAAGTTATAATGAGATGACAGAAGCTGAAAAACACACCTTTTTATACGGGTATTGGGAAAAGTCCTTCTATGATAAAGCAGCTAAAGCCTCGAGAACTTGGGATGGCTTTAATACCATTATCGGGAACTATATGGTTATCTCGAAATCGATTATTAAAGAGCATATTAAAGCATCCAAAAAAATGATTACCTGTCCAATTTGTCAAGGAACGGTATTAAATCATCATAAAAAGCTTAAATACGGCGACACTGATATTCGCGAGCTTATTGGGATGCCCCTTGATCAGGTTATTAGCACTGTTGGCGAATTACAGGTACTAGAAAAAATGAAAGCCATCGTGGGCGGCGATATGGTTTTGACAGAAGAGGTCTCTCTATTACCTAGGGAAACACAAGTCGCTCTAAAAATGCTTGAACTAGAGTTAGGAAGTTTTGCGCAATATGAAATGGTGTTACAAAATGCCCTGCCATTCTGGGACAGCATTAGCGGCAGTATCGAAACCATCAGCATGAAAAACCGGATTACGATCTGTGATTTTGCCAATATCCACGAAACAAGAGAAAATATCATAGATAAGTATTTCACTAATGGAAAATATAAAAAGCTGACTTATGTCTATGAAGCGTTTGGTTACAAAAAAATCGTCACCTTAATTAATAAGGTTAAAGCAAGCCATCCCTGTCCATTCTGTAAAGGAAAAAAAGTTATCTCGGAAGATGGACTTCATGATGGTGTATATAAATTAACTATTCCCTGTGTGAGTTGTTATGCGAGTGGAATCAATGATGAAGGACGTAAGGAAGTCGTTGAAGGTATAGATGTTCAGACTTGGCTAACGGGTAAAGTAAGTGACGTTATTTCTGAAAGCTTAAATATTGAAGCTGTTGCTGATATTCCAATTTTCAATCGTATTCGTGAGTTGAATAAACAAGAGATGATGGCAGTTTACCAATTTCTTGAGCAATAAAGTTTAGTTTTCTCAAAAAGACGATATAGAAAAGAAACGCATCGAGTCTATAGACTCGATGCGTTTTTTTATAATTGATTATAAAGCTCACCATCAACAGGTTCTAACCATTCTGTTTCTCCGGGTGAAATGGCTAAGTGGACAAACCAACTGTCTTTTGTAGCACCATGCCAATGTTTTACGTTCGCTGGAATATTCACAACATCCCCGCTTTGGAGGAATTGAGCTGGTTTGCCTTCTTCTTGATACCAACCCTCACCACCGGTAACTAATAATACTTGTCCGATTTTATGGAAGTGCCAGTTATTGCGAGCTCCCGGGGCAAAGGTTACGTTCCCAATAGGCGCATTCAAAGGTGTCGCATCAGTATAAATCATCTGCAAGTATGCATCACCTATAAAATTAGCTTCAACCTTTTGTCCGAGTGGAAAGATAGTACTGTTGCTTAGTTGCTCATTAGCCATAATAAAAACCTCTTTCGTTTAATTTTTATAAATTTCTTTAGCAATATTAAATGCCGACCATGCTTTAGGCCACCCTACATAAAACGAAAGGTGCGTGATGATTTCCGCTACTTCATCTTTTGTGACTCCGTTTGCCTTTGCTTTATGCAGATGTGGAGTTAATTGTTCAAAGTTTCCTCCTGATATTAATGCTGAAACTGTAATCATGCTGCGGTCACGTGCAGATAATTCTTTCTCTCTTGACCACACTTCACCGAATAAGATATCATCGTTCAGTTCAGCAAATTTCGGAGCGAATTCTCCTAACAAGTCTCGTCCTGCTGTTTGTTTTTCAGCCATATAAGAACATCCCTTTCATCGATGATTAACTGCTTCAAAATGAAGTATAGACCTTAAAGTACACTTTAAGGCAAGCCATAAAAATGGATTCATACTCTGACATTTGGTTTTTTATTAATTTAAGTATATCCTTTGAATAGAAACAAAATTAGAAATGGAGGTGGGGATCATGCCTTATTCCATTGGAGAATTTGCAGAAATCGTCGGTGTTAACAAGAGCACGCTCAGATATTATGAATTGGAAGGCTTACTTACTCCACATCGAAGTGACAATAATTTACGTGAATATACAGATCAGGATATAGGTTGGGTTCAATTTTTGCTTCATTTAAAAGATTCAGGAATGACGATGGCAGAATTGAAGCAATATACCGAGTGGCGGGCTATGGGGGACGAGACAATTCCTGAACGGAAAAATTTACTTGAACAGCGTAAGCAACAAGTGGAACAAGAAATTAAGGCATTGCAACAAAACTTGGATATACTGAACCGTAAAATTGTATTTTATAATGATCAACTAACGGGGAATAAATACGAATTCGTCCTTTATCACAATGAAAAGATACCACATCAAGAAGAAAAAGTAGATTCCTAATAAGTTAAGAGGCAGATGAACAACTTTTGATTATCAAAGGTTGTTCATCTGCCTCTTCTAATTTCAAAACTTGAAATCGAAGATGAGAGTCTATTTGTGTAATCATATTGCATGATCCGGTCGAGATATTACATTCTCATTTATCCGTTTATTAATTATATTGAAGCTGTATTCGTTTAAAAAAACCAGAGTAAAGGAGAAATTACTTTTGAGAAGAGAACTGAGGAAGGTTTTGTCTTTTTTGTTGGTTTTAGTGACAGTGGTTGGCACAGGGATTAGCTTTGACGGCAATATTGTAAACGCTTTCGGTCCTAATGTCTTATATGTACCACCAGCAGATTCACCATCCTATGGGGCTTTATCACCTAGGGCAATTCAGCTTAAATATAGTGGCATCAACAATAATAAAATGTATGCTACATTTGAACAAGCCTCTAATACCACCCCTGTTTTCCCTATTTATGAAAGCGTTGACAATGGTGTCACTTGGAATCAGGTTGGAGAAGTGGAGGATACTCAAAACGGTTGGGGAATGTTAAATTGCCCTGAATTGTTTGAACTCCCCCAATCTATAGGTAACATGCCTGCAGGTACTATGCTTCTTGCAGGAAATTCTGTGCCAAGCAACAAAGCAGCTACCAAGTTGGAATTATATAAAAGCAATGATTTAGGTAGAACATGGACATATGTAAGCACCATTGCTGAAGGTGGACGAAACGATATTGGTTATGATCCCATTTGGGAGCCTTTCTTTTTGGTTCACAACAACAAACTCATTGTTTATTATTCAGATGAACGTGATCCTGCCCATGCCCAGAAGTTAGTTCATCAGACTACGTTGGAGGGTACGAACTGGGGACCTGTGGTAGTTGATGTGGCATTTGCAGACAGTAAATTACGTCCAGGAATGCCTACAATCGCTAAGCTGGGCAATGGTAATTACGCAATGACCTATGAGATGGTCGGATACCCGGGCGTGCCCAATTATTTGAAAATTTCAGCAGATCCTGAGAGCTGGAATCCAACTGAAGTAGGATCTCTTGTAGGGTACGGAGGAAGTCCCTATATTTCTGCTTTGGGAGATGGGAGACTCGTATTAAACGTTGCAGGGAAAAAAGAAGTGCTGATCAACTCTTCTAGAGTGGATGCATCCGGAAGCTGGGTTCCATATAATCCGCCCGTAGATGCAGGGTATAACCGCCAACTACTGCCGCTTATCAATGGCCGCTTATTTATCCCTCAAGCCGGATTTTTTAGTGGGAAAAACACGGTGAAATATGGCGATATGTCCGTAGGTTACTACAAATTAATTAATGTGAAGAGTGGGAAGGCTTTAGGTGTATTGGAAGGTGGAACTGCGAATGGCAATCCGCTCGTCCAATGGAGCAGCGGGACTAATTCTTTGGATCAATATTGGCTCATTTCCACAGCGGAAAGTGGTTATGCTCCTAACGGTTACAAATCCATTGTGAATGCAAAGAGTGGAAAGGTCGCCGGAATATTAGAAGGATCAACAACAGAAGGAGCTAAAGCCGTATTATGGACTGAAAACCATTCCGATGACCAGCAGTGGACTTTACAAGCCTCTGGTAACTACTACAAGATTGTTAACCGTAACAGTGGTCAGACGTTAGGTATAGCGCAGGGTTCTACTGAAGAGGGTACCCAAGTTATACAGCAGACTGATGCAGGCAGCACTGATCAGCTGTGGGAGTTGGTTCCAGATGAAGGACATATTATGGTGGACAGTTATCGATTAGTTAATGAGAACAGTGGTAAAGTGTTGGGTATCTATCAAGGTTCGATGGCGGATGGAGGGAAGGCGGTTCAGTGGACCAGCGGAATTTCTTCCCATGACCAAAATTGGTTTGTAGTCAGCACAGCTGATGGTTATACGAAGCTGGTCAATACTAATAGTCGTAAAAACCTGGGCATTTTAGGAGGTTCATTAGCTAACGGTGCTCAAAGTGTACAATGGAATGATAACGGATCGAATGACCAGCAGTGGACTTTGGAGTCCTCAGGTGATTTTTACAATATTATTAATCGTAATAGTGGAAAAGCTCTGGCAGTAGATCAGGGTTCGACGACAGAGGGAGCAAATATTATTCAAACAAATAATACAGGTTCTGCTGGCCAGCACTGGAAACTAGTCTCGAATAGATAATTTATGTAACCAAAAGTCATCGACCTTAAATTAAGGGTGATGACTTTTTGTCGATATAAGCTTTGAATGACTAAATCGTCACCTTCAGTGTCACGGGAATGTCACTTTGGAGAGATATACTATTTCCATCGACATATGGAGGGAATTGTGAAGTTATTATGGGAGTGAAATTACGAAAGATTCTTATTATAGGAACTATTTTATATACACTGTTGATCTTATATTTTTTGTTTTTTGCTTTCAATAGAGTAGAGCATGCAACAAGCCAGTATGAATATACGTTTATGTTGATTCCAGAAAGTGTTCCGCTTCTTTTTCCTGATCTCTTTGACCTATCCTTTTCTTGGGTTTATGACTTTGGGAACATCGCTGCTTTTATTCCTTTTGGCGTATTATTCCCTTTGCTGTATCGTACACATTTTAAGAAGTTTATTTGTTTGTTTATCTTAACAATTTTTATGCTGGAAAGTCTTCAAGCTTTAACTTTTTTGGGTTCCTTTGATGTAGCCGATGTCATCTCCAATACGTTAGGGGCAATGATCGGATTTTGTGCATATAAGATTGGATTTTCCCCGGAAATCACCAGGAGATCACTTTTTACTTCGGCATTATCTGTTGTTGTGCTATTGGTTGGAATCATGGGAATCTCTGAGATCATTGATTTAACTCTGAAGAAAAGTGAAAGACCTGTGCAGGGATTACAAACGTTGGAAAAGCTTACGGGAAGCATGCCTACCACGCATAATCTTCCCCGTTTCACTATCGCAGGTAAAAATATAATACCAAAAATGAATTTGTACAGCAGTGAAGGTGAAGATATTAAAAAATACACCTATACTTTGGGTGATAAAAAAGAGGTATGGTTATATTTCAGCTTTGGATTCCCGCAAAATGAAAATTCTAGCAGTGAACTAATGATTATAGCTGATGGTAACATGATCCTTCAATCCAGTGAACAATATAGTTTCCAAGCTGAACTCAACAATACGGCATTAGTTACCGTAAAAGAAATAACCTTTATCCTTAAAGGGAATGTGAAGTTATGGGATGTAGGATTTAGTGAAATGAAGCATTGGTGGGAATGAGGAACTAACCCTTCGTTAATTTTATTAACGGAGGGTTTCTTTTGCTGATCGCCTCATATACATATTCCGATATACAGCCGGGGTGAGGTTCTCGTATTTTTTGAAGGTTTTAATGAAATAGCCCGTGTCGCAAAAGCCCAAATCATCACTGACTTGATTGATCGGGGAATCCGTGGATTCCAGCAGTTGCTTAGCCCATTCAATCTTGAGTCTGGCAATGAAGATGGAGAAATTCTCTCCAGTTTCTTTAGTGAAAATACGGCTGAAATAACTGGGGCTGATATGACAAAGCTTAGCCATCTCTTTGAGGCTGAAATTCTCATTTTTGTGAGCATAAATGTAATTAAAAGCAGGCTGAAGCACAGAATTTACTGAGACGAACTTTTGTACACCATTCTTTAATTTGGTCTCGATCAAGGCCCCGGATAACTCCTGCTGTATGGATTGGATTTTTCGATACGTACGGTCTGACTCGTCCATTGCTTCAGCAGAAGCGGGTTCTTCTATATTGGTGGTCAGAACCTTTTTGTACAAATCCACAGTAGTATGCTTTTGAATGGCTTCCTCCACGATATAGGTACTTAACTGCAGCAGCAGCTCAACACACTTTGTTACTTCATCGTAGGATAAAACAGGCAGTGCCTGGTAATCCTCTTTGAGTGCTTTAAATTTCATGTTCGTCTCCACATTCGGCGGGCGAGAGACAATTTGCTCCAGTTGTGGTACGTCAGGTTCACGAAGCTTGAGCTGTCCGGCCATAATTGCACCTAGATATTGATTATCTATAATGATCGGAATCGCGATATCTATAATATTGAAATGACATAAATAAATAAACGGTTTGTTCTGGCGAACCGCTTCAATCCCAGCGCGGGCATCACATTTTTGACAATATTGAGAGAGATGGGAGTCCTGGCGCACACCTTGACAGAATGGCTGGCAATAGCTGTGCTTGGTCACGGGAACACCCTTGTAATCAACAGTAAGAATAGCCATTTTGGTTACAAGAGATAAGGAATCCTGGAGCTTTTCCCATTTCTTCAAGTCAATAATTTCTTCTAGATTGAACCGGGATTTTGACATCACAAAATTCTCCTATGTAAGTTATAGAATCTTAATGAACATTATACAGAATAATTCAACATAATGACATGAAAGTTCGATTTTTCACGATTATGACAAAAAAATACGATAAGAAAACGCTTTAATAAGCTTTTATTGTTTCATGTTTCTTAAATTAGAGCAATCTATAATGATAACTATAAACAACTGAGGAGGAACGAAAAATGAGAAGAGCATTTATCAGTCCGACGAAATATGTACAAGGTGAGAATGAATTATTGAACTTAGGTTACTTCGTAAAAACATTTGGTGATTCTGCTTTGTTAATTGCCCATCCAGATGATGTAACACGTGTGAAAGACAAACTGGAGTCAACTAAACAGAAATTTAATATAACTCTTGTTGAAAGTGGCTTCCATGGGGAATGCTCAAGACAAGAAGTCGCCAGATTACAAGCGCTAGCCAAAGAACATCAATGTGCATGTACGATTGGCTTGGGTGGAGGTAAGGCGATTGATACGGCAAAATGTGTAGCTGAAGGAGAAGCGCTGATTATCGTTCCAACGATAGCAGCAACTGATGCTCCGACAAGCCACTCAGCGGTGCTCTATACTCCGGAAGGTGAATTCGATGATTATGCTTATTTCAAGCAAAGCCCGAGTGTAGTCATGATTGATACAACAGTTATTGCCAATGCACCTACAAGATTTCTTGTGGCAGGTATGGGAGATGCACTTTCAACCTATTTTGAAGCAAGAGCTACTGCAAATTCTTACTCCAATGTGAATGCAGGTTTACCTTGCGGAGTTCGTGAAGGGGTTTGCGGTGAAGCTAAAGGAACAGTAACAGCGTTGGGACTTGCGAAGCTCTGCTATGAGACATTGCTTGAGAATGGATTCAAGGCGAAGCAAGCTTGCGATCTGAATATCGTAACCCCAGCTTTGGAGAATATAATTGAGACGAATATTCTTTTATCGGGTCTTGGGTTTGAAAGTGGTGGTTTGGCAGCGATTCATGCGATTCATAATGGGTTAACTGCTTTGGAAGGAACTCATCATTATTATCATGGTGAAAAGGTTGCCTTCAGCACGATTGCTCAATTGGTTCTTGAAAATGCAGACCGGACTGAATTAAAAGAAGTGTTGGACTTCTGTCTTTCGATTGGCCTCCCAGTATGCTTAGCGGATATTGGTGTTGAGCATGTAACCTATGAGGAACTGCTTGAGGTTGCTAAAAAAGCTTGCATTGCTGAGGAATCTATCCATTCGATGCCGTTCCCAATTACGGAGGATGCGGTTGCATCAGCAATTATGGCAGCCGATCAATTAGGCCGTCAATATAAATCAAGTAAGGAGCTTTAAGATGAAAAAAATAATAAACAAGCCGGAGACTCTGGTTAGGGAAATGTGTAACGGGCTTGTCTTGGCGCATCCCGAGCTGGATTTCGATCCTAAATTCAAAGTGATTTCTAAGAAAGAGATCAATCAAGATAAAGTTACCCTGATCAGTGGTGGCGGAAGCGGGCATGAGCCGGCTCATGCCGGGTTTGTAGGAACCGGGATGCTGGATGCAGCTGTATGCGGTGATGTGTTTGCTTCTCCATCCCAAATTCAGGTTTATCAAGCGATTCGCCGCACAGCAAGCACCAAAGGTTCGCTGCTTATTATCAAGAATTATAGCGGTGACATCATGAACTTTAAAAATGCGGCCCATCTAGCAACTGAAGACGGTATCGAAGTGGATTATGTCAAAGTAGACGACGACATTGCCGTTGAAGACAGCCTTTATACAGTCGGAAGAAGAGGCGTAGCCGGAACAGTGCTTGTTCATAAGGTAGCCGGAGCAGCAGCAGAAGCTGGATTATCCTTAGCGGAGGTGAAAGAAGCGGCGCAACATGCAATTGATCATGTGCGCAGCATAGGCTTCGCCTATACCTCTTGTACCGTGCCTGCCAAAGGTACTCCGACATTTCATATTGAAGAGAACGAAATGGAATATGGGGTTGGCATCCATGGAGAACCCGGAATACGCAGGGAGAAAATTGTACCCGCAGATGAATTAGCACAGCGAATGGTTACTTCTTTGTTAGACAACTTCCAAATGAATGATCAGAAGCAGGGGGAAGTAGCCGTATTAATTAATGGTTTTGGCGGCACCCCGCTGCAAGAGTTATATTTGCTGAACAATTCTGTTATCCGCGAATTAACCGCTAAGAACAAACAAGTGTTTAAAGTGTTTGTTGGTAACTACATGACCAGCATTGACATGGCAGGTGCATCGGTGACGATAATGAAGCTGGATGAGACACTGAAAAAATGGTTATCTGCGCCTTGTGATACACCAGCCTTGTCGATTAAAGGCCCTTTTGAGCCTGTGAAATATACTGAAGTAATCCAAGAAGAGAAAGCAGACAGCAATGTATCCTTTAAGAATAATACGGATGCTGCTTCAGCGGTGATTAAGAACAATCGGTTTACTTTGCAAAATATCGTCTATCTGCTCGATCAAATGAGCCAGGTTATTATCGAGAATGAAGTTCCGTTCTGTGAGCTTGACTCCCACGCTGGAGACGGCGATTTCGGGATGAGTGTAGCTAAGGGCTTTAAACAGCTGAAAGTCGAGTGGGAAGATATTTTAGCTCATCATCTCACTAATATCGGTGAGTTCCTTGACGCCTGCTCCATGGTCATTATGGAATATTGCGGCGGAGCATCCGGACCGATCTGGGGATCAGGCTTCCGCGCAGCGAGTAAAAATGTTCAGCAGAAGGAAGAGCTGACCATTCAGGAGTTTGCTGATATGATGCAGGCTGTTGTCAAAGGGATTCAAGATACGGGTGAAAGATCTTTTGGCAGAGGGGCTGTCGTCGGAGACAAGACATTGATTGATGCGCTTGTACCGTTCGCAGATGCCTGGACCCAAAGTGCAGAACAAGGCGACGATATCAAAGTGGCGGCAAATAAAGCAGCGGAAGCAGCTGTCAAAGGTTCTAAAAATACTATAGAAATCGTTGCCCGTATGGGAAGAGCCGGTACAGTAGGGGAACGCAGCATCGGTTATCCAGATGCGGGTGCTCATGCGCTGGGGGTTATTTTCACAGAGCTGGCAAAAGCAATGAAATAAACAAGGTTAACTGGCGTATCACCTAAAAATTTAAAAAAACGTACTGCATTAGCTGCAGTACGTTTTTAATTTAAATCATAAATTCAACGATGTATTGTTGGCAAATGAGTTCATATCCCAGCGATTGATATAGAGAAATGGCTCCTACATTCTCCTCAAAAACATTCAAATATACGTTAGCTGAAATGGCATGTCCTTGGCGTGTTAGCTCTGCACAGACTTTTTTACCATAACCATTTCTTCTCCAGGCCACATCTGTTCCGATATTTCCTAGTTCAACGTAATCCTCACTATATATATGGTATCCTCCTACAGCAATCAGCTCGTCTTGTGCCATCACACCATAGAACGGATTCTGTAATTCTTCTTTTGAAAAAGCCATGGTTTGCAGCTCGTTCATCTTTGCTTCAATTCGCTGGAAATGAGCAGGTCCTAAGTGCATAACATGCTTGTCCGCTGTTGGTAGAACATCTTCATGAATATGTTTCATAAGAAGCAATTTTTTGGGAGGGCTGTAGAACTCAAGCTGAGAAGCAAAGACCTGCAGCTCTTGTTCGTTAATAATAAAGCTACCTACCGCATGGTTATGTAGATGTAATTCATCTTTCATGAACGCCAACATTGAGCTGAGACAAAAGGATTGCTGAACTGGATATACAGAAAAAGCATTAAACGGAAGGCCACTTAAAAAGGCTAATACTCCAAGCAACTCGCCCTGGTCAGAATACTGACCGTAATGCACTGTGTTTTGTCTGCGAAAAGTAAGGTATGAATAATATAAAAAATGCTGTTCCTTATTAATCGAGCTTAATATAAAATCTAACTCTGCTGCTGTTAATTTTCTATACATATACGACCTGCCTCCATTAACAATTGCTGTTGCTATTTCCTCTTGCCGAATTTGCACAACCTTTTCTAATATATCATAAATCAGAACTTTAATTGCTTTATTGCTGGGTTGAGTCAAGTATGATACTATTGTCCCCTTAGAAACATAAAATGAGATATGAAGGTTTTCTTGAAAGGATGATATATATTAAGGCAATCTTAGTTCGGTACTTCGGAAATCCGCAAGATCGAACCGCCATGTTCAACGCTGCTTCCTTAGTCATCGATGCTTTTATTGGTATAGGCAAGTTAATTCTTGGGTTATATCTATTGTCCGGATGGTTCATCACAAATGCACTTTATTATCTGATCCTTTGTATAGCCAAAGGACAGGTGCTTCATAAATATACATTAGCTAAAAAAGTCAGTTCAGCACAGCAAAGGTATTCCATGGAGCTTTATGTTTATAAGCGTGGCGGTGTTTTTCTTTGTCTTCTAGGGGTTTCATATCTGTTGGTCTGCCTGCGGATTTATCTAGTCGGAGACGCTTTGGTTTATGAAGGTTACATTGTATATCTGGTAGCACTGATCGCTTTTACAAAACTTGGTTTTGCCATTCATGGAAATATTGTTAACCGTCATCTCAAAAATCCCATTATATCAACATTAAAAATGATTAGCTTTACTGATGCCTTAGTCTCCATTGTTGTCACTCAAATGGCTGTGCTTACAATGAAAGGCTCACCTCAGGCATTAAACGCCAGCGCGTTGTTTGGCATGGGATGTAGTGTTTTATTTTGTCTGGGGGGGATCTGGATGATGCTCCGTAAGACAAAGGCTCCAATGAAGGAAGTAGAATTAATTAAAAATTAGATGATATCATAACTTCCCCTTATCCCTTAGGATGAGGGGTTATTTGTAATTTTATATGCAACCTAACTCAGCGATCTCTTTATAAGGCTGACACAAGAAGTGCTACCGCTTTACTGAGGAGGCGGAGATAAGAGATCCTTAAAAACTGTACATTGCAGGTTATCTAATATCTCGCATATAATGATCTAAATGATAATCGTTATCATTTAATAGAAGAGAAAAGGTGATCTGCTCATGATAAAACATAATATTGGGATTACGGAGTGCAGCTTACCTGCTGAGTGTATAACAGAATGACAAGTTCATCTATTCATAACATCTATAACGGGTATTTCGATGCTTTGTTTGAGGCTCCGTCTATGAGGGGCACTACAGAGAGGAAACATTTTGCACAATCCAGTACCCAAGGATACGTCGATAGAGTGATCACACCCTCCGGGATCGAATTTGTTGATAGTGATTACCGTTTTGCTGATGATCGCCTAGTTCGGGTTCAATCCGAAGCGGCGATGATTGAGTTAAGCTTTTGTCTGCAGGGAAGCGGGGAAGTTCATGTAACAGATACCAGCCATGAGTTAATGCCCGATAGTTGTTCATTGCAGTTCATGCAGGATTTCCAAGCGGAATTTCACTATCGCAGTGCTGAACCTATCCGTTTATTGTCCATAGGTGTACCGGTTACACTATTCGATTCATGGATGGCGGATCAAGGCTCTTCACATGCTCGCAGCTTATCCGGGCTGTTAGATTCACGTGCTTTTCGAATGTTCCGTATGCCTATTCTTCCAGAAACCACCCGATTATTGGTTCAATTGAGAGACTGTCCATATCATACCTCCATGCGCCGGTTGTACGTAGAGGGGAAGGCATTAGAACTCCTTTCTGTATATTTTGACGCTTTTCTTTTTGAGCAGAAACATACTAAACGTAGTTTGCATTTATCACGTAGTGACCGAGAAAACATTCGGAAAGCCAGGGATATCATCCTTGACCACATGGCAACCCCACCATCGCTAATCGAATTGTCCAAGCTGGCAGGCATTAACGAATACAAATTAAAAGTTGGATTTAAGGAAGAGTACGGAACAACTGTATTTGCATATTTACGGAACAAACGTTTAGAAAAAGCATGGGAAATCATAAGTACCGGGGAAATTAGTGTCAGCCAAACGGCGACGATGGTAGGTTACAACAACTTTAGTCATTTTGCCGAAGCTTTTCGGAAGCAGTATGGAATTAATCCTTCAGAAGTAATTAAAAAACGATAAAAATTAAATAAATATCCGCCAAACCGTTATTCAATCCCTCTGCCGGTAGTTCTATCCTATTAGCAGAGTGTATGATCGGACTTGCTAGAAGTGAGAATGATTATCAATAGATTGGAGAGGGTTGGAAAAAATGTTCAGTTTAAAACGAATCTCTTTTGTCGGAATCGCCTTAATCATGATGGTGATTCTGTACGGGTGTGGGAATTCAGGTCAGGAGGCTAAGGTAGAAAATTCTCAACCTGCGGTAAATTCAGAACCCGTCGCTACTAATTCGACCGAAACACGTACCCTCAAGGATGCTAAAGGAGATGTTGTAATACCGGTGAATCCGGTTAGAATTGCCGATGTATCCGGCTCAACGGAAGAACTTCTGGTGCTTGGATATAAACCTGTTATTACTGGGAATACGGATATGGCTAATTCATTAGAAATCACTCCTATTCTCAAAAAAGAACTGCCTGATGTAACTCCCGCTGGATGGTTTCAGACGGAAGTCAACTTAGAAGCGATCATTGCAGCAAGCCCTGATTTGATACTGGCAGGACCTACCCAAGAAAAAATCTATGATCAACTAAATATGATTGCTCCAACAGTGAGGGTGCCTTATGGCTTTAACGCTTTTAGAGAGCGATTTGCATTTGTTGCGGAGGTACTTGATAAGAAAGCGGAAATGGAAACGTGGTTGAAGGTCTATGATCAACGTGCTCTACTACTACATGATCAAATCACTGAGATAACCAAGGAAGAGACGTTTGCGGTAATCGAAGCTACAGAGAAAGAAATACGCATCTATTCCCGCACAGGTATTGCGGATATGATTTTTAATGATCTAGGATTACCCCTCGCGCCAGGTACACCGGAGCCAGATCCATGGGGAGGGAAAGTGACAAGTCTAGAAGCACTGTCTACCTTTAATCCAGACCATATCATTTTATTATCCGATAATGACCAGAATGTTCTTGACCAAAGCAAGGTCTGGAGTAATCTGAAAGCTGCAAAATCGAATAATATATATCGCATGACAAGCAGACAAAATTATAATGAGGCTTTCTTTGCTTTAGGAAAAGAAGCATTGTTGGAGCAAATAGCCGAACAAATCAAGGAACATATCAAACAGTAAAGGATAATTTAATCTTTTCTCGAATATTCTCTGAGTTGCAATGATTATTATTTGAAGGGATGATTAAATTGAAGCAAGGGATATTAGTTTTTCTAAATGGAACTTCAAGTTCCGGAAAGACCTCCATATCGACTGAACTGATAAAACAGAAAGAGATTCCTTTTTATCATTTATCAATTGATGATTTTTTTAATAATTACAATGATTTTATTAATAATAAATTTCCAGATGAACCTCCAAGAGAAATAGATCATCAAGTCGTTTCCCAAATATTAGATGATTCCATATTCTCAGTGTACCGCTCGACAATTAAATTGTTAATAGAAATGGGTTTTAATGTAATAGTAGATACCGTAATCGACAATGATAAGAGGTTTAATGTGTTTCTTGATCAATTTTTCGATCAGCCTACGTTATTTATAGGTGTAATATGCTCGAAAGAAGAACTCATAAGAAGAGAGCAAACAAGAGGAGATAGAAAGATTGGACTAGCAGCTTCACAGTTTAGCAAAGTATATTGCTTTGATGAATATGACCTCGAAGTAAATACGGAAGAGATGAATTCAATAAAATGTGCCGCAAAGATATTAAGTTTTATTAAGTCCAATAAGGAATACTCGGTATTTAAGAAATTAAGTAAAAGAAATGTTAGTGTTTCCTAGATGGCGTATCCAGATAACACCATATTCAAGCGGGTCAAAAAAGAGAGGATCCTTTATAATAATGAGAATTATTCTCAATATTATAAAACTTGAACGGAGAGCGGTAGCAATGACTGGAATAGATTATCATCACAATTTCAATCTTTTTTTCGATGGGCTTGAGCTGCCGCGGCAGAATAGAGATCGTACAGAGCACATGGCACTACATTCGCAAAGGGGAGAAGGGTTCGTTCGTCGATTCGTCCCACGCTTTGATATCAATGTGGTGGTATCCGATTTTACCTTTCGCCAGGATTACAGCATGCCTTTGGTAACCAAAACAGCAATGGTTGAACTTAATTATTGTTTACAAGGGAAAAGAGAAGTCTCTGTAGATGGTGTCCAGTATGAGTTTGTTCCGGGAAGCTGTACGCTACAACTCATGAATGAAGTTGGTTCTCAATTTGAGTTTCAGGGGAATGAATCTTATCTTATGTTAGGCATAGGTATTCCTGTTTCGACTTTTCATCACTTCATGGAAGAAGGCGGGGGTGGGAGATCCGCTGATTTTGACCGCATTCTTGGCCAAGCGTCTTTTCGTGTATTCCAGGAAACGATGCAGCCGTCTACTGCTATCGTGCTTGAACGAATGCTGGCAGCGCTTCAAAACCGCAGCACCAAAAATCTGGAGATCGAATGTAGTACATTAGAGCTTTTGTCGTTGGGCTTTCAATCGATTCTAACAGAGGGTACTTCTGGGACAACAAAGCTGTCGAAAAGCGACATGACAAAAATTAGTGAAGCCCGGGACATCATGTTGCAACGGATGATAGATCCGCCAAGCCTGTTGGAGCTCTCCCGATTGATTGGAATGAATGATAACAAATTAAAATCAGGCTTTAAAGAAATGTTCGGAACAACTGTATTTGGCTATTTGCGGGATATAAGGTTGGAGAAGGCTCTACACCTATTGCAGCAAGGTAATTTGAACGTTAATGAGACATCCTGTGCTGTAGGTTATTCCAACTCAAGTCACTTCTCAGAGGTGTTTCGGGAGAAATACGGGATCAATCCCGGCAAGCTTGTGAAACAGTTTGCTTCTTCTGTACTGTTGACTTCAAAACACGAATCGAACCTTTAAAGAATACGGAGATGACAGTTGCAAATAACCCACCAGTCACGACTGGTGGGTTATTACATTTACATATGAAGAGAAACGCAAAATCCCTCAGAATTTATTCTATCTCTCGACTACTGTTTCTCCTTCAATTAACACAGGTTGATAATAAGTATTGTTGGGAAGATCCTTTTTTCCTTGTAATTTTTTAATGACCCAATCCGCTGCATCACGGCCCATAGTTTCTTGGGGATGTGTTAAAGTGGTCAGTTTGATGTTTGCATTTTGGGCAATATAGGAGTTGTCCTGGCCAATAATTGATAATTCCTCTGGTATAGAAATGTCTAGCTGTCTGCAAGCATTGACCACTTCCAGACCAACCTCGTCGTTGTAGCAGACAATCGCAGAGAGGGTATCTCTATTTTTATTTAGGAAATCCTTCAAGTTCGTAGCTAAGGTTTGTTTGGTCTCGGTGTTGAACGAAAATATTTGCTCTGGATAAAACCGCAATTTAGCTTCTTCGAGGGCTTTGATATAACCCTTCATTCGATATTTGCCTTGTAAATCATCCATTTTTGCGATAAGTCCAATTTGAGAGTGGCCTTTGGAGATCAATTCTTTTGTTGCCAGATAACTGGACTGCACATCGTCAAGACAAAGGAAGGGGAGCTCTATTTCCTCATAAAAAGCATTAATCATAATGAGTGGAATATCTTGCTCCTTAAACGACAGATAATACGCAATATTGGGATTATACAGATTACTTTTCGTAGGTTCAATAATTAAACCATCTACGCCGTAGGACAACATCATTTCGAGAGCTTTTTTTTCTTGCGCAACATCGTTATTGGTACTAGCCAATAGTAGTGAATAGTTATCCTCATTCATTCGGCTTTCAATCCCCCGGATAATAGAAGGGAAGATATAGTCAGAGATATAGGTCGTAATTACACCGATCGTCTTCTTATGGGAACTCCCGCCGGTCTTTGTGCGATATTGGTTGCTGACATAAGTGCCAGAACCTTTTTCGCTGCGGAGGAATCCTTCGTTGGATAGCTCTAAAATGGCTTTTCTGACAGTCTGTCTGCTAACCTCGTACAAGGACTGCAAGGCAGACTCCGTAGGAATTTGTTCGCCTACATTGTAATCTCCTGAAAGGATCTTGCTTTTTATATCCTCTATAATCACTTGATACTTTGGTTTCATGTAATTCCTCTTTCCATACTTGTTCGCTTTATAATTCGTACATTTCGTTAAGTTGTATGTACAAATTATAGCATGACTACGAATTAAATATAAAGGGGCTCTTTTTTTATGAAAAAATGTAAATATTTCGTACCCATAGATCATCATAAACAAACTAAGTAGGGCGCGAAATTATTATCATCGCCATATTTGTATGTATATATAACTATTTTATTGACAAATGTACGTACAAAAATTTATACTAAAGCTGTCAATTAAGAAAGCGAATTCTTTTATATTAAAAAAGCGCTGTCAGAGAGGTGACCAACGTGATATCGAATCGATTAAGCATCGGAGAAGCAATCAATAAGGGAGAAACTTCGCTAGGGATTGAATTTGGATCCACGCGTATTAAAGCAGTACTTATTGATCATAGTTTTCAAACGATCGCTTCTGGAAGTTATGAATGGGAAAATCAGTTGAAAGACGGCTTTTGGACGTACAGCCTAGAAGATATTATCAAAGGTCTACAAGATGCTTATCGTGAGATGAAGCAAGAAGTTCAACAAAATTACGGAATCACCCTCCAAACCGTTGGTTCAATCGGGTTTTCTGCAATGATGCATGGATATATGGCTTTTGACGAACAGGATCAATTGCTCGCTCCGTTCCGGACTTGGCGTAATGCAACAACGGGTAAGGCAGCCAAAGAACTGACCGATGTATTTAAATTCAATATTCCTGAACGTTGGAGTATTGCTCATCTTTATCAGGCGATCTTAAACAAAGAAGAACATGTGCCGCAGATTCGGTTTGTTACAACGTTAGCAGGATACATTCATTGGTTATTGACCGGCAACAAAGCACTTGGTGTTGGGGATGCTTCAGGTATGTTCCCGATTGATGAATCCATAGGAAATTATAATGAATCTATGATACAACAGTTTGATGAGCTTATTGCTGGCAAAGGTTATTCGCTGAAGACCAGCGACCTTCTTCCTAAGGTGTATGTTGCCGGTGAGCAAGCAGGTCTATTAACCGAAGCAGGAGCCAAAATTCTGGATCCATCATTGCAATTACAAGCTGGGATTCCGCTTAGTCCTCCAGAAGGGGATGCGGGAACCGGTATGGTTGCTACCAATAGTGTAAGAAAACGTACCGGGAATGTCTCCGTAGGAACCTCTGTTTTTGCCATGATCGTATTGGAAAAAGAGCTTTCCAAGGTTTATCCGGAAATCGATATGGTGACTACGCCAGACGGAAGTCCAGTAGGTATGGTTCATGCTAATAACTGTTCAAGTGACCTTAATGCCTGGCTCGGATTATTCCGTGAATTCTATGAAGCGATGGGACAAAAAGCCGAAGCTGACAAATTGTACAGCGTACTGCTGAATAAAGCTTTGGAAGCAGACCCAGATGCCGGTGGATTGCTCAGTTACGGTTATTTCTCGGGTGAGAACATTACGGGGTTAGAAGAAGGTCGTCCGTTATTTGTACGTTCGCCTGAGAGCAAATTTAATCTGGCTAACTTTATGCGTACACATTTGTTCAGCGCCTTTGGTGCTTTGAAAATTGGAATGGACATTTTGACGAAAGAAGAGAATGTAGCCATAGATAGTATTTTAGGACACGGCGGTATATTTAAGACTCCGGTTGTTGGCCAAAGAATGATGGCAGCTTCACTGAATGTTCCTGTTTCCGTAATGTCGACAGCTGGAGAAGGCGGCGCATGGGGAATGGCTATTCTTGCCTCCTACATGATGAACAAAAATCAGGAAGAAAGCTTGGAAGACTTCCTCGATCAAAAAGTGTTCAAAGATGTAAAGGGAGAAGAAATTCATCCCGATGCAACCGACATTAAAGGTTTTGAAACCTTTATCGAACGTTATAAAAAAGGTCTGGCGATTGAGCAATCCGCTGTTGATAATTTAGTCTGAAAATGGAGGGACCAAGATGTTAGAACAACTTAAAGAAGAGGTTTTTCAAGCCAATCTGGAATTGCCGAAACATGGACTAATCAAGTATACATGGGGAAATGTGAGTGCAATTGATCGCGAAAGTGGATTATTCGTAATCAAACCTAGTGGTGTAGATTATGAAACAATGAAAGCCAGCGATATGGTAGTTGTTGATCTGGATGGCAATGTGGTTGAAGGGGAGATGAGACCTTCCTCCGATACCCCTACTCACGCAGTACTTTATAAACATTACTCCGAAATTGGCGGAATTGTGCATACACATTCCACTTGGGCGACTATCTGGGCACAAGCAGGACTTGACGTTCCTGTAATGGGAACTACGCACGCTGATACATTCTATGGCTCCATTCCTTGTGCGCGTTTCTTGACGCAAGAGGAAATTGATCGGGGTTACGAAGCGGAAACAGGTAATGTAATCATCGAAACCTTTGAACAACGCGGGATAGATATTATGGCGGTTCCCGGTGTTTTGCTTAAAGGCCACGGACCCTTTACTTGGGGGAAAAATGCAAAATCCGCTGTAATGAACAGCGTAGTGTTGGATGAAGTATCAAAAATGAATTTATTTGCTAGAGAGTTGAACCATTTTGCGGAAGAATTGCCACAACGTATTCTAGATAAACATTACTTGCGCAAACATGGGAAAGACGCTTATTACGGTCAAAAATAATCAAACTACAAAATGATGAAAAGAGGATGAATATGTCAACAGCAGTAGCAAAAGAATTTTGGTTTGTCGTAGGTTCGCAACATCTTTATGGGGATGAAGCATTGGCTGAAGTTAAAGCGCACGCACAAACGATGACAGATGCTTTGAATAAAAGCGGAGTTTTGCCTTACCCACTAGTATTGCAGGATTTGGCTGTCAGCGCAGATAAAATCACCAACATTATGAAAGAAGTTAACTACCGTGACGAAGTTGCAGGTGTCATCACTTGGATGCATACTTTCTCACCTGCAAAAATGTGGATCCGCGGAACAAAAATGCTGCAAAAACCTTTGCTTCATCTAGCTACGCAATATAATGAAAGTATTCCATGGGCAACAATTGATATGGATTTCATGAACTTGAACCAAGCAGCTCATGGTGACCGTGAATATGGTTTTATTAACGCCCGTTTGAACAAACAAAACAAAGTGGTTGTAGGCTATTGGGAACGCCCTGAAGTTCAAAAGCAAATTGCAGAATGGATGGACGTAGCCGTTGCTTATAACGAAAGCTTCAATATCAAAGTTGCTCGTTTTGGTGACAACATGCGTAACGTTGGTGTAACTGAAGGAGATAAAGTTGAAGCCCAAATTCAATTTGGCTGGACGGTTGACTACTTTGGTATTGGTGACCTGGTTCAAGTCATTAATGAAGTTAAAGAAGAAGAAATCGATGGTTTGTTTGCTGAATATGCAGAGCTGTATGAATTCGACTATGGCACTAACAGCAAAGAAGCTTGGGAAGCTAGCGTAAGAGTTCAAGCAAGCTATGAAATTGCTATCAAACGTTTCCTTGATCAAGGTGGCTACAATGCCTTCACCTCAAACTTCGAAGATTTACATGGAATGAAACAACTTCCAGGACTTGCTGTTCAACGTTTGATGGCACAAGGATATGGTTTTGCTGGAGAAGGAGACTGGAAGACTGCAGCTCTCGACCGCTTGCTTAAAGTGATGAGCCATAACCAATCGACTGGCTTTATGGAAGATTACACTTATGAATTGACAGTTGGACAAGAATCTATTCTTCAATCCCATATGCTTGAAGTAGATCCAACTTTGGCAAGCAACAAACCAAAAATCATCGTGTCTCCACTAGGTATTGGTGGTAAAGACGATCCAGCCCGTTTAGTATTTGACGGCAAAGCAGGAGACGGTGTAGTGGTTTCCATGGCTGACTTCGGTACGCATTACAAACTTTTGATCAATGAAGTGACTGCTTTTGAACCAACTGTTCCAGCTCCAAACCTTCCAGTAGCTCGTGTGCTTTGGAATGTTAAACCAAACTTCCAAGACGGAGTTAAAGCTTGGATCGAAAATGGTGGCGGTCACCACACCGTTGTTTCATTAACTCTTACAACAGACCAAATTATTGCTTACGCAAAACTTGTTAACTTGGAATATGTAGTTATTAAATAATAGCAAAGCTTTATTACGATCAATAGGACTCCATTCCTCGGCTTTTTGAGGAATGGAGTCCTATTGTTTTGTTCGATTTACTTCAATAAATGCGATAGTTTCCACTTAGGGCCAGTAAACTAAAGAAGTACAGACAGTTATCATAATAACGACGTTGTCCAGTTCGCAAAGGTGTATCCCAAAACAAACGGACAAAATGCTCTGCCTCCGGGCCATCCGAAGCAAGCGAAGCCATAGCGTTGGTCGCCAAAAGGCCTACCGGATGCAGCGCCGGTTCGTCGAATGCCTGTCCCTCAATGGTATACCTCCGGTAATTGGAAACTTCGATATTCCTAAAAAAAGCTTGAATCCGGTTACATTGATCGACCTGCCAGCTGTCCTTTTGGAACCATGCCCAGTCCAGACCGATATTAGCCGCAACCCGGTAAGCATCACTGAAAAAATGGCTGAAATCACCATGAGGCTGGGGTTCTGCCGGGGTGCCATTAAAATTGGCATATTCGGGAGCGAGACCAGTTATAGGATTACATGTAGTGTGTAGATATGAGCGGCTGGCTTCCGCCGCTTCTCGCCAAAACATGTGGTCACCTGCATCAGCCCACAAAGCGAACAAATCATAGAAATGGGGGAGATGGTAAGATGGATCACTGAAGGTGGATTCCGGTACGAATTTAATCAGTTTCGTTTCCTCGTCCCACATTGAGTCACCAGCGCCTGTTTCAGTTTTATGTACACAAGCACGCAATATTATTCGAGCCTGCTCGGAATAATTATAAGGTGCCGGACCGTTCCCCCAACGTTTTGAGGCAAAAAACAAAGCCATGGCGAAAAACTCTTCCCCGTCCGGTGCGGGTCCTTGAGAAATTCTTGTACCGTCAGGCTTGCAGTGCCAAGCAAAGTAATCGGCATAACGGCCTTCTTTGTGCTGCATAAACGTCTTAGAGAAGTTCCATAAACGATCAAACTCATCTTTTTTATTCATTTGAACAGCCATCATCATCCCGTAGGACATTCCTTCAGACCTAACATCCAGATTACCTGTATCCAGAATATAGCTTTTATCCTCGTCCAGCGGATAGTAGATTCGTACGTTCGGATCTCCGTAAAACAAATCACTCCAAGTTTCTTCGAGTTTAGCGTTGATTTCATCTTCAGAAAAGCCGAGCTCTTTAAATAAATTGCGATATTTCCCCGTATAAAAAGCACCTTGTTGTGTTATTGGCATGATATTTCCCCTCCTGTGCACTACGCATGCACTCCATTTCAATAAAAACTAAGGATGGATGGTTTGAATGGTGCCATCATCGTTGTATTTCAGCTCCGTATATTTTACAGAACGCTTGTTGTCAGCACCACCAGATAAAGAACTATCATGATAAAATAAATACCATTTCTCTTTAAACTGAACAATAGAATGGTGTGTTGTCCAGCCCAGGACGGGTGTAAGTATTTTTCCTTGATATACAAAAGGCCCAAGCGGATCTTTACTGATAGCGTATACAATATTATGGGTAGTACCCGTGGAATAAGAAAGATAATAATAACCGTTATATTTATGAACCCATGGACCTTCAAAATATCTTCTCTCTTCATCTCCAGCAAGAATCGGATTTCCGTTCGTATCGACGATGGATATTTCTCTAGGCGCACCTTCAAAGCTCAGCATGTCCTCGCTCAGCTCCGCTACGATAGGTCCTAGAGCAGGTGCCGTTTCAGCCGGTCCCTCGGCATCCGCAACAAATGAGCCGGTTTGCCATTTTTCAAGTTGACCGCCCCAAAGACCCCCAAAGTATATATATGATTTGCCATCATCATCAACGAAAACAGCGGGATCAATGCTATAACTGCCAGGAATGTAGTTCGGTTCAGGTGTAAAGGGTCCCGAAGGTGACGCTGAGGTTGCAACCCCAATTCGGAAAATATCGTCATGGTCTCGGGCTGGGAAAAACAAATAGTAGATATTGTTTTTGTATGCTGCATCCGGAGCCCACATTTGCTGTTTAGCCCATGGGACATCCTTCACATGAAGCACTTCACCGTGGTCGATACAAGGGGAGCCATCTCCATCAATAGACAGAACATGGTAATCCTCCATATTATATTGGTCACCGTTGTCATTAGAGATCATATCGTGATCCAGGTCATGAGAGGGATAAATATAAATCTTGCCTTCAAATACATGAGCAGAAGGGTCCGCAGTATAAATATGAGTTACGAGAGGTTCATTGGGTTGCACTGGCTTTGTCAAGTCATTTCCTCCTATAAAGTTAATCGCTTACAAAGTTAATGGTATAAGAACTTTAGGACTCTGTATATATAGCAACTATAGTTTATACCCCACAAAGTTTAGATGTTGCTTTCTTGACCTTGCAGATCCTTTCCCATTTATGCTGCCTCACAATATTTTCTCTAGATAATCTGGTACAATAGAAATCTCCAAACTTTGACCTTACAAATACGATGAGGTGAGATTAACATAAGGGAATATAAATCATAATTTTACACAAGAATGAATGTTAGAGCGAAAGACACCAAGTATTCTACATTATATTTTTAAAAAGATGAGGTCAGCTTAATGCAAAAAATTCAAAATTCCAGAATCTACTTTATAGGTATACATGTGCTTTTATTAATCTTATTGTTCACCTCTTTGTATGCTTATTCCCCCTGGATTCGCATTAAAGTAAAGGAAATTATCATGCCTGCGGATAAAGTATATACCATCGCTCACCGTGGTGCTTCAGGATATGCTCCTGAGAATACAATACCTGCATTCGAGCTAGCCATTGATATGAAGACCGATTATATCGAGTTAGACATTCAGTTAACAAAAGATCATGTTCCTGTTGTTATTCACGATGGGACCGTAAATCGTACCACGAATGCTAAAGGGTATGTAAAGGATTTTACTTTAGAGCAGATCTCAAAATTAGACGCGGGTTCATGGTTTAATGAACAATATCCCATGTTCGCTAGAGATAAATATGTAGATTTACGTATTCCGACACTAAAAGAGGTATTTGAAAGGTTCGGAAAAGAAGTGGACTATATGATTGAGATTAAAGATCCCACGTCGAATTCGAACATCGAGGCATTGTTAAACGAAGAAATCTTAAATTATGATCTGTCGGCTCATGTTGCTATTCATTCATTTAGTGAAGCGAGTTTGCGTAGATTCCATTCCATAAATCCAGCAGTCCCTCTTTATCAAATTGTATGGTATGATTTCCCTGTTTATAAAATATCAGAATCCTATGTGAATAGATTAAAAACTTATGCGGTAGGCATAAGTCCTAACTTTCAAAAAATAAATGCTGCATATGTCGCGCAGGCAAAAAATTCAGGGCTAAAGGTGTTTCCATATACTGTGAATTATCAAGTGAATATGGATAAAGCCGTAATTTGGGGTGTAGATGGTGTACATACAAATTTCCCTGACCGCTTTAACGAAGTAATTAAGAATAATAAAAGGTAAAGGGATGTGAAATCACCCTTTTCTGGACATAAATAAAGCTGTCGAGACTTTCTCGACAGCCTAAGAACCTTTATCCAAAGGTTCTTTTTTTACGGAAAATCAATTATTTTTGTTTCTTCTTTCTAATGAAGTCTTTTCTCGTGAAATTGTAGATGAAGCTCCCGTACTTGTTCTGCAAGATCGGGTACAGGGCCATCTACGAACGCATCGTAAATAACCTCCTGAATACTTAAATTACGGACGGGTGATGCTGCAATTCCCATATCATTTAACCACGCCGATAATTGCTTCGAGGAACTGGCATATACAATTCGTCCTAAATGAACCCACCCGTGTGCCGCTGCACACATAGGGCAATGTTCTCCGGAGGTATACACTGTTGCCTGCTTACGTTCTTCCAGTGTCATATTCTGAGCTGCCCAGCGGGCTAAAGCGAATTCGGGATGCTGAGTATGGTCACCGCTACCTACATGGTTGCGGTCTTCCGCCAGCACTTCGCCACTTGCTGATACAAGGACGGAACCAAAGGGTTCGTCCCCAGCTTCGAGTGCAATTTGGGCAAGTTCAATACAACGCTTAAGATGTTTGATATCCGTGTCGTTTATCATGATGTTAGAACCTCCTGAATTTTAATTTATTGATAAGTTTCATGAATAGTAGGCCTGAGCCTGTTTGTTCACCACATTCTTCTATGTTAGCATGTAAAGTATTCGATGAAAAATATATCATGCAATATCAAGCTAGGGAGGATATATAAAAATGAAGCATCCATTTATATTGAACGCCGTATGGAACGGTGGCCGTAACAGTGACGGAACTATTGAAGCTGGACAGCTTAAGACTCAAATTTCCATTCCGAAGGAAATGGGAGGACCCGGAGTAGGAACGAATCCGGATGAGATGCTTTTGGGAGCAGCAGCAACCTGTTATCTCATTACACTTGCAGCAATGCTGGAGCGGGCAGGGCTTACGACTTCAGAGCTGACGTTAACCTCAGAGGCGACGGTCGATGTAACGAATAACATTTTTACATATGAAGCCATCAAACATTCACCCCTAATCACCCTTACCAAAGATGCGTCACAGGACGATATCGATAAAACCATCCGAATTGCCCATAAAGCAGAAGGCTCCTGCATGATCTCCAGAGCCGTTGCAGGAAATGTAGAAATCACGACAGAGCCAACGGTGCTGACTGCAAGCCTATAAAATTGAGTCCTAGGTAATCAGAGAGGAGACGTTAACTTTGAACGTTGAGTTATATAAGGATTTGATCAAGGATGAGCGCGGAAATTATTACGTGGCTGTACAAAAAGAGGGCAACGAGCTGACTTTGGTAAACGCAATGCTAGAGCGGTCTTACCAAGAGGTGTGGGAATTTAATGAAGCTTTCAAAAAGAAGTACGCGGAATACGAGCATCAGTTCATCGGCAAAATGATTATGGACAAGCTGCGGCACGATGTTGTTTTTGCCTCCAAAGAAGACGGCCATGGCCGAATGTATGATCTGGCTGCGGTGACAGTTGATTACAAGCTTATTTTTATCGATATGATCGAATTTTACCGAAACCCTCGAGTAGGACTTAATCATGACAACAACATCCATTAAGCTTAGTGTATTAGATCTCGTACCTGTTTTTAATACGGTGGATGCTAGTACCGCATTGGGACAAGCAGTGAAGCTGGCTCAGACAGCAGAAAGACTGGGATATACTCGTTATTGGGTTGCTGAACATCATGATATGCCGGGATTAGCATGTACCTCTACGGAGGTGCTTTTATCGCATATTGGAGCGAAAACAGCACACATTCGCCTTGGCTCAGGTGCTTTATTGCTGCCACATTATAAGCCGCTAAAGGTGGTGGAAGCATTTCATTTGCTGGCCAGTTTGTACCCGGGACGCATCGACCTTGGATTAGGCAGAGCTCCCGGCGGTACTGCTGAAGTAAGTTTAGCACTGAGTGGCAATTTTCTCGAAAATGTTTGGAAAATGCCAGAACTCCTTAAAGGCGTCACTGAATTATTGCAGGGTAACTATTCCTATGAAGGACGTTCAATAACCGCCCGTCCGGTCCCACCCATATCTCCAGAGCTATGGCTGCTGGGTACAAACAAGAAAAGCGCGGCATATGCTGCCGAGTTTGGAGCAGGTTATGTGTTCGGCCAGTTCATGAGCGATGTAGCAGGGGAGGAGGTTTTGCAGGCTTACCGTGAAACCTTTACTCCTTCTTCACTTTCTCCTGAACCGCAGGCCATGGTTGCTGTTGGCGTCATTTGCGCCGAGACTGAGGAAGAGGCAGAGCGATTGGCCTCATCTGGTACGACATTATTCCAACAAGAAGGTTCTGCCGAAGCGAAGTCTGAGCCCTTGGAACGCAAGCTGCTGGTAGGTACTCCGGA
Source organism: Paenibacillus sp. FSL R10-2778 (assembly GCF_038593035.1). Lineage (NCBI taxonomy): Bacteria > Bacillati > Bacillota > Bacilli > Caryophanales > Paenibacillaceae > Paenibacillus > Paenibacillus sp. FSL R10-2778. The sequence goes on from NZ_CP151956.1 coordinate 3,378,999, forward strand.
AAGTGTTAAAGGTAAGTTGGAACGGTTATCTCTTTTGTATGGAGTTAATGAATTCATTATCGTTACCATGATTCCAGATTATGAGAAACGGTTACATTCGTTCGAACTGCTTGCCCAAGCGTGCTGGAGTTCTTAATAAAGGAGGTCCATATGTATGAAGTCTCATACCTCTGATCAAATTAAAATCCCACCAGGATTTTGGGCTGGATTAAGTCAATTAGGAATAACTGCACAAGATGTAGCCAGCAAAGCAAATCTTCCACTTAGCCAGATCACAGAGTCAGAAGTCACCACCGCCCAATATTTCGCAGTCTGGCAGGCATATTCCGATCTCATTGGGGATACAGCCGAAGGAATCATTAAGCTTGCAACCGTCTTTGAAACTACACAATATCCGCCTACGGTCTTAGCAACATACCATGCTAAGGACTATCGCGATGCTCTTAAGCGAATGGTACGATACAAACAAATGTGCCCTCCTGAAAGCTTGCGTTTTACCGAAGAAGGCGAGCTATGTACAATCGAATTGGAATGGCAGCATCCCGGGCATTTTGGTCCACCGCTGCTACTAGGTCTCACTTTGGCATTTCTTCTAGAGCTTGGGCGGCGAGGCACAGGTCTACCTTTGACAGCACAGCTTGTCGAGTTTTCACAGCCTATAGGAAATGTAAAGATTCTTGAAGCTTATTTCGGCTGCCGAATTCAGATAGGTGCTCAATATAATCGTTTGACGTTGCGTCGAAATGATTTGGATCGGCCTTTTATCTCGTACAACGAAGAGCTGCTGGAGATTCTGACTCCCGTTTTGGACCGGACGCTTGCTGAACAGAAGGGCACTCGCTCTATAACCGAGAGGGTCAAATGGTTCATGAAACGCAGCTTCAGCGGAGGACGCCCTGACATTCATGCTGTTGCGAAGGCATTAAGTATGAGTGACCGTACGTTGCAACGCAGGCTTACTGAAGAAAACACAAGCTTCAAGCAATTGCTGACACAAGCTAGACATGAGCAAGCACGAGAGTATCTGGCAGATCCATCGCTTGATATTAAAGAAGTGGCTTTCTTGATTGGATATGAAGACCAGAACTCGTTCTACCGTGCCTTCCGTCTTTGGGAAGGTGATACTCCTTCAAATTGGCGTACTGAACATTTAGGTTTAAACTCGATACCCTCTTCATAAAGACAGTATTTTCAGAGATTTATCATTGGCGTGTTAAACAAGAACTTTGGCGCAATCCGCTAGTTACTGAACAACCCCGGTACGATAATATAATCCTAGCCGGCACACAGGACTGTTCTTGAAATGACAACTACTCAGCACGCCGTGATAAAAGGAGAAATGTAATATGGATATGGGATTAAATAATAAAACAGCTTTAATTACAGGATCAACAAAAGGTATTGGCAAAGCAATCGCCTTTGAACTTGCTAAAGAAGGAGTTAATGTACTGATTAATGGACGGAATTATGATCAGGTAGAACAAACTGTAAATGAAATAAAGTCAAATTTCCCGGCTACCTCTCCACAAAATGCTACAGCGGATATTGTGAATATTGAACAAAGAGAAGCCTTATTCGAAAAATACCCTAATATAGATATTTTAGTTAATAATATGGGTATCTATGAAATTATGAAATATGAGGACGTTGACGACGAAATATTCGAAAAATACTTCCGTACTAATGTCCTTGCTGCAAATGGATTAACAAAATTCTATTTACCTAAAATGTTACAAAAAGATTATGGCCGCATTCTCTTTATTGCTAGTGAAGAAGCCATTATGCCTTCAGGCCAAATGCCTCAATATGCAATGACCAAATCAATGTTATTATCATTGTCAAAAAGCTTATCTAAGTTAACGATAGGAACTGAAGTTACAGTCAATACAATCATGCCAGGACCAACACTTTCTGAAAATGTGCATCAAATTATTGATGGGATATACTCCAATGAAGATATGACTTTTTCAGAAAAAGAAAGAAAATTCATGACTACAAATCTTCCTCAATCTGAAATACAACGATTTATTAAACCTTTTGAAATAGGCAGACTAGCAGCATTTGTATGCAGTCCTTATGCCTCTGCATTTAAAGGTTCTCCAATTCGCATGGATGGGGGAATGGTGCCGACTATTTTTTAAGCTTACTCTAAAAGGATAGAGATAACGATACAAAAAAGCCACTCCTTATGGAGCGGCTTTTTTGCTTGAAAAGTTATCACTGTCCTCTGGTATAACAAAGGATACCAAGGTGCCTTCTCCAGGCTTACTCTGGATCGAGAGACCTTGACCATATAATTGACTTAACCTCCTATGGGTGTTGGCCAGCCCGATGCCACCTTTGCCTTCCATCAATGGCTTCAGCAGTAAAGAGAGGGTCCCGGAATCCATGCCTTGCCCATCATCCTCCACTTCAATCTTTACAGCGTTGTGCAGACGGATAATACGTATTTCAACAGTCCCACCCTGTTGGCGCTTAAGTATACCGTGCTTAACAGCATTTTCTACCAACGGTTGGATGGATAGAGGAGGAATTAAGATGTCAATATTCGGATCTACCTTCCAGACAACAGATATCCTTTCTGCAAATCGAGTCTGTTCAATATAAAGATAAGATTCTACCAATTCCAGTTCATGGGAGAGGTTCACGAGCTCTCCGATATTTAAAAAGTCAAAACTGATTCTTAAAAAAGAAGTAAACGCACCAATGAGCTCCTGCATTTTTTTAGTATCCAAATCACTGAGTGCGGCAATAGAGTTCAATGTATTGAATAAAAAATGCGGTTGTATCTGTGCTTGTAGATAGGCTGCTTCTATCCGCACCCGTTCATTGAAGGATAGCTTCATCGCAGTTAAAGCCCGAATACGGTATTTAAGCTCCACTGCATCTACAGGTTTTGTGACATAATCATTGGCACCGGACAAAAATCCAGTATAAATATCCTCAGGCTGACTACGGGCAGTAAGCAGTAGAATCGGGAGCTCATATAAGGAGTAACGAGTACGAACCTTCTGTGTTAATTCGTATCCCGACATCTGTGGCATCATAACATCGCCAATAAGTAAGTCCCAGTTCCTTTTATCCAACAATTCCAATGCTTCATGGGCTGAGTTCACGGTAGTTATGATATAAGGTTCGGTTTCAAGAATACCCTTTAGTACATTCAGATTGACAGGATCATCATCTACCACCAGAATATTTACCTTAATCTCTGTAAAAAGCGGCGGAATTTTTTCAGAGTGATTACTTGGCTGGTGTTCGGAAATTCCCCACTCAGCCATCTGTCTATGAATCTCATCTGCCATATACGAAACTGTAGGTTCCGTCTGTTTTATTATCTGTTCGCTGTAAGAATCGGCAAGAGAGAGTGTGAAACTAAAAGTTGAACCTTTACCAAGCTCAGATTGAATGTTTAGGCTGCTCCCATGCAGTTCTACGAGCTGCCGGCATATGCTTAATCCCAGCCCAATTCCACGCCCGTCATTTATTCCGTGAGGGCCTTGCTCATAGGGGAGAAATATCCGTGCCATAGTCTCTTCAGTCATGCCTACTCCGGTATCTGTCACATAGATAAGAACCTGTCCGTCCTGTTCCTCAGCCTTAACAGCTACAAGTCCTGCTTCGGTGTATTTAAGCGCGTTGTGCACCAGATTTAATAAAACCTGCACCAGTCTTTTCTCGTCCGCAAGAACTGGCGGCATAGCTTCCGGGATATCCATAGATAGCTGGACTGGCTTACCTTCAATCATATATTGAAGCATACTAATCACACCGGGAACTACTGATTGAACCGAAATAGGTTCCTGTTGTAAAATAACACGATGCTCCTGAAGACGGACCACATCCAGTAGATCACCAAGCATATGAGACATACGGCGGCTGATTGTGATCAGCAGTTCCATATCTTGACGGCTACTTTCGTAAAGTCTGTCCTTTTCTTTTGTGACAATATTTTGCGCGATATTCATGATTCCGTGAAGCGGTGTACGCAGCTCATGTGAGGTATTAGCGAGAAACTGGTCCTTAAGTTTGTCTGCTTTTTTCAGCTGCTCATTCAGTTCCATGTTCTCTTTAGCATTTTGAAAATACTTTTTAAACCAATAAGCTGAGAAGCCCACGATGGCTGCGATAATATCCAAAGGATAATAGACAATTGAATAGTGTCCGTTACTATCCCACAAATTCCATAACAAATTAGAAACGATCGCCGCACCTGATAACAGCAGAAAAACAACATCTTTATCATCTTGCTTTTTGAACAATAAGCGCCCTAAGCTATAGAGCAACCAAATGAAGGGAATATACTGGAACACTTGAATGATCCCCAAATGAATGGATGTGCTGACTAAATAAGCAGGGACAATAAATATAAACAAGGTATAAAGGAAAAGACACCATGTGTAAGCACGTAACCACTTGTTGACTTTGGCACCTGAGGTGAATTTCCTGAAAACAAGCAGAATAAAAAGGTTTTGCCATAAGAAGGCGATCAAACGGATTTTTAAGGACCAAGTATAATTAATCGGCAGTAATGAAAGCACTAAGTTGTCATTTCGAGCTAAAAGGATTACAGCTACAGATAAGGTCATTAATCCTACAAGAAACAAAGCACGTTCTTTAGGATTAAATAAGTACAGAATACAGGCATAAAGCCCATGCAGTAGTAAGATAATTGCTGTAAGCATTTGAAATCCGACAGTGTAAAAGTATGTCCGGTCAATGAGTTCCTGAGAGCCAAAGAAAATAGGGCCTTTTATACCGCCCTTATAGGGTTGATCAAAGTTAGCTACGTGAATAAATACATCTATCACTGTGGTGTTTTTTGAAAAATAAGCTGCTGTATATGAGGTGGTTTTGGGTACATATGTATCGGCATCAAGAGCTATTACCCCATTATTGAGAATAGGTGTGCCGTTAATCTCCACACTGGAAGCGGAATAAATTTGTTTGATCCAGAAAGAGACAGGTTGCTGAAGCGGGTCTACCAAAATTCGCAGACGATACGTACCATAACCATAAGAAGAATTCTGATCGCTTCCCATAACATGGCTCCAATTTCCAGGAACTTGAAGCGAGTGGGATAGCTTTGGTAGAGTAGAAGTCTTCGATGAAACGAATTGCGAAGGATAGAAGCTCCATTCACCATCCAGCCTGAATAAGTTAGCCTGCTCCAGATCCTGGCCGCGTAAATCCAGTACCCCATTGTTAATCACAGGTACAGTGTCGGAAACCTTAAATAGACTCAACCAAATGCAGCGTAGGCCAAAGAGAATGCTTATAAAAAGTAGAATGATAGCTAATTTGTTTAGGATAGTTTTATTTTTCATGAGAACATTATAGCAAATAATTCTAATCTAGAATCTAAAATGAAGATTATTTACATAAGAAGGAGAAGTAATGAGCAACGGACACTGCGTGGGGCTAAGAGGAATGTTCTCCACATGGAAGATGCATGATGTATCTCCTTGAACATTTGCGTACTCGAAAAACGAACACACGAACACTCGAATACACGAACACACGAACACACGAACACACGAACACACGAACACTCGAATACACGAACACACGAACACACGAACACACGGATACTTCAACACTTGATTAGTGCTTTGCTGTTGGGTGTCTGGATTACTTGATGTGCGATTTTGCTGCATGTTTGGCGTCTGTGTTACCGGATGTGCGACTATGCTGCTTGTTGTGCGTATTGTATTCCCACACGCTCTCTTCACCATGAGCGATCGGACTCAGATGCAGCTATTTGGCTGAATTTTGGCTTTTGAGAAGTGTTTCGGACCCCAGAGGCGTTATCTGTTCCAAACATGCGCGATATGAAGGCTTTTCGAGCCAATAGCGACTATAGAGTCCGATAGGTTCTCAAATGAGCCGAATTATGGTTAATAGCGACTATAGGGTCCGATACACTTCACTCCTGCTTCCAATATCATTTTTCATAAGCTAGGCTTCTCGTTTATTGTGAATGTGATTTTGAATCCCCCGTTAGTACTAACCTTCAGTGTAAGGACTGGAGGTTAACGGTGGATTCTCCTTAATCCTAAAGGGTATATTATTAGAAACTTCAATGCAGACAGGAGTGTAGATACGATGATTAAAGGTTTCGGAGGAATATTCTGGAGAACTAAGAATCTTGAAGCTACAAAAAAGTGGTACAGTGAGGTGTTGAAGCTTGACATTGAGAATTGGAATGGGACTGTGATAAAACCTCAAGTGGGAAATGAGACTATTTTTTCTTTCTTTACCGAGGATGACAGTTATTTTCCAATAGAACAACAAGTGATGTTAAATTTCCAAGTGTATGATCTAAATGAGACGATTAAGCATTTTGAACAGATTGGTGTACCTCTTGCAAAGAAAATAGAGATTAGTGAATTTGGAAAGTTTATTTGGATTGAAGACCCAGAAGGTCGACTGATCGAGCTTTGGGAGAAGTAAGGAGTTGCACATCATTGCTATTGAGCTAACAGGTGCGTTAGTTTAATAAAAACGCTCAGTTCAACATCTAATTGTAAATGTATTAAGGAATAAAGTTGTCAAATCCGTGGGGAATATTTCTTCAAAGTTTTCAGCTCCCAGAAAGAACTTTAACTTCTATATTCTGAGGTGCGGCGCTTGCGCTGCATCCACGGCCAACGAAATACTATTGTCAACCCAAATAGGGAGCATACCGTCGAGGTGTACTCCCTATTTCATTGAAGGAATTGGAAAATTAGTGCAACATTTCACCTATAACTTATGTCAATAAAGAAGTTATGTAATAAAATCATAAGAGTAGGTGGTAAATTGAAACTTCGTTTAATCACGTTAATATGTTTATTCACTTTCGCATTCTTTATTGCAAATGGACAAGATGCTAAAGCTTTATCCTGTGTCGAGTTAGGAAGTCCCCAAGAAGCCCTAGAGGTCTACGGCGGAGCTATTTACGGTGAAGTAAAACAAATAAAGGTCGATTTGAAACAAGAAGGATTTACGGGGACAAAAGAGAAAATCAGATATATATTAGTGGATGTTGAACGAAGTTGGAAAACTGAAGTTGACTCTCAAATTATTGTGAGAACAGACTACACTTGGGGTTTTGATTTCAAGGAAGGTAATAAATACTTAATATACATTAGCGAAGTGGATGGCGAATCAAGCAGTAGTCCATTCAGTTCAACAATTGAAATGAATAACCTTAACCAAGCAACAGAACTATTCGGTGAAGGACTTCGACCCAAACAGCAAGTACACCTAGAATATAAGATGTGGTTAATGTTTGAGCAGGATATTGATTTGTATATTGTAATTGCAATAGGACTAGTAGTGATTTCGGTCATTTACCTGAGAGCAAGAAGGAAAAAGGGCTAAGTGTAATTTTATTACACTAATGGTTAGGATAGTTCAATAAAATTAAGAATAAGATAGCTGAACTAATTACTATTCATTCATAACATGTGAGGTGCGAGTTGAACTTAGTAGAAACAATCATAAAAAGATTTAACCTTAATGTATTAAGTATAGATAATGTTCCTGAGTCCTTTAGTTCACAAGTATACAAGCTGAATCTTACTAATGGAGAAACGGTGTATGCGAAGATCCCTTATAACAGGGATAAACTATATCGCGAATATCGTATGCTTGAACTGTTGAGGGAGGTATTACCGGTTCCAAAGGTGTTAGACTTCTGGAGTGGGGATGACTTAATTTCTGGTGCATTACTTTTATCTGAGATTAAAGGTACACCATGTACAGGTGCTATTGACGATGAATTAGCATTTCAAATTGGAGTACTTCACGCAAAGCTGCATGAAGTTAAAATGCCGGGATATGGTGTGGAAGGATTAGACGGTTTTCAATTTTTTAATCAGAACAATTGGAGACTTTATATAAGAAATAGCTTTGAAAAATTTATAGAACCTTGCAAGGAAGTCCTTGAGAGAGGACTTTTCGAAAAATGTATTAATTACTTTGAGGGTGCTTTCTCAGTTTTACCTCCTCCTGATGGCCCGTGTGTTGTTCATATGGATTTTCGACAAGGTAATATACTAACAAATAATAATATGGTTGTTGGAAGTATTGATTTTGAGAGTGCACGGAGTGGATCCTCGGAAATTGATTTCACAAAAATTAACCGATATGTTTGGGAAGTGAATCCTCAAAGTAGAATTTCGTATAAAGAGGGATATTCAACAATTCGTCCTCTAATGGATTTGGAAACAATACTACCCTTTTATGATTTTTACGATGCTTTTGGTGCTGTTGTCTGGTGTAAAAATAGAGGGATTGAAAAGAATAGGGCGTTCCTAAAGGAAAGTATTTCTGTATTGCAGAAATCCGTAGGTTGTTAAACTAACGGGAAACGATATTTAAAGACAGTTTAAGACGAGGAGCTACCTCCATGATGGATAGCTTTATTACGTTAAAGGACATGATAGTGAATAAAGGATAGAATAATGGAAATGGCGAATATTAGATCGGCAGTATACTGTAAAATTATTATGATGCAATCATGAATACAATAGCTTATCGTGATATATGGATCATCAGAACTAATAATGAAAAAATCGAAAACCCAAAAAACGTAATGGAAGTGTGTTTATGGAAAATATATATAACAAATTACATACAGCGGAAATACTGAGCCGTATCGAGAATTTAAGTCCAAATTCAAGCCCACAGTGGGGAAAAATGAATGTTTCTCAAATGTTGGCTCACTGTTCAGCATTTCAAGACATCGCAAATGGAAACTCCTTTCCTCCTAGAAGTTGGCTAGGAATATTAATAGGAGGGTTTGTGAAATCTATTTTTTACAATGACAAGCCAGTACCACATAATATGTCAACAATTCCGACCATACTTATTTTAGATGATAGAGATTTTGGAAAAGAAAAAGAAATACTGAAACAAAAGATTATAACTTTTCAAAGTAACGGTCCGGAGAATTGTTCATCCCATCCACATCCTTTTTTCGGGAAATTCACTCCGGAGCAATGGGGTAAAGGGATTTATAAACATCTAGACCATCATTTAAGACAATTTGGTGTTTAGTATTTTTCCGCAGTGAATAATAATTGTTTAACGTCGCCAACTTACATATTTTTTTATTGACATAAAATCCCTATTACTTTATATTGTATCTAATTACATTGCAATCAAATGCGACGAAGAGGACAAGTAAATCCGGATATGTCGATCAGAGAACTGCCGGTTGGTGCGAGGCAGAGGACACCCGAATCGAACAATCGCCTCAGAGCTGGCTCCCGAAATCATAGTAGGCGGGCCCGGGATTCTGCCGTTACAAAGAAGCATCGTTGTTGGACGATGGCAGCAGAGAGGGTGTATTCATAAATACACCAATCAGGGTGGTAACGCGGAATCTACTCCGTCCCTAATGGGACGGAGTTTTTTGCGTTCTTATAAATAAATAAGGAGGAGTAACAATGTTTCAAAAAATCAATGTCTCCGATCGAATACTTAGCCAGGATATATTTATTGCTGATGAGGTTCAATACAACCTGATTCACCTTATTTGCGAGTCGAAGAGTTCTACTTGCTTAAAAGATTCTGATGAAACAATGATTTATGCCCAGTCAACGGGACATAACGCATAGCTTTGGAGTTCTAAGGATATTGTCGAGGATAAGAAGGCCGTTCTCTACGAAGAACTTATAGAATTTCTTAAAGAGACTACATTACCGGGAGTATCTGGAGAACCAAAAACAACAGAACGTTTTGCACAGCTGTATTCTCAGGCAAATCATCTTCAATATGAGTCCACGATGACTATAGAATCTTATTTCTGTACAGATCCAAAGAAACCGTTGAACGTAAAGGGTACAATGCAACAAGCAACGAGAAAAAAACTGGCCATTGTAGCAGAGTTTTTGGCGGGTTTCTCAGAGGGGGCTTATGGGGTTAGGGTGAACCCAGAAGCTAAAATTCTAGATGCCAAGAGGATGATTGAGACAGGGGACTTGTATATATGGTTTGTAGACGATAAACCTGTATCAATGGCGTACATTGCACATAGGTCGGCAAGATATTCCAGATTAAATGCGGTATACACACCACCGTCTTGCCGGAAAAAAGGTTATGCAAGTGCACTAGTAGCAGAGTTAAGTTCTGTTCTTTTATCGGAGGATTTAGTACCCATGCTTTATGCTGATTTAAAGAATCCTGACTCGAATAAGGTTTATCGAAATATTGGTTTTGTGGAAAGCGGGAAGATTGTTGACATCAAGTTCAAATAGGCACAAAAGGGCTACCGCAAGGTAGTCCATTTTCTATGATCAATATGTTACTCGGCATTACTTTTATACAATTTCACATAGGTTGTAAGTTCAGCTATCGCGAAAAATTGCTTCATTAATTGAGAATTCAATTTTTGTAAGGCAAGCTGAAAGGATATCTCCACTTTTTTGTAGTTATGTGTTTCTATTTCATTCAAAAGCTGTTTCATATTCTCGATATAATAAACAGTTTTCCTTAAACTGCTGATAAGAATAATTTTTCTTAATTCCGTTGAAGTGAAGACTCTGTAGCCATTATCTTTGTTCCTATTCGAAGAGATTAGCCCTTCTTGTTCCCAATGCCGAATAGCTGATGGATTAACTCCTGCCATTTGTGCTACTTCACCAATCGTCATTGAATCTGATACAGTTAAATCTTTGTATTTAGATAAATCAACATCCCGAAACATGCGTAAGACTTCCTCTAACCTTTCTTTTTCCACTTGGGTATTATGTTGCTCTTGATTGATTGCCCAAAGAGCAGACTCCATCTGCTGGCCTTTTATCTTCCTCATCACATCGTACACAACCGGAATTTCATATCCCTGCAATAATGCCCGAATGGTAGTAAAAGCTTGCACATGGATGGAAGTGTAACATCTGCGGTTGCTGGCGGTCCTTGGTACATCTGGAATTAAACCTTGATCTTCATATCTCCTTAAAGTAGTGGTACTCACATTTAATTGCTTAGCTATCAGTGTAGGTGTATATATCTCTTCCATAAACATCATCACCCCAAAACATTAAAGTTGAACATTCAAGTGCTACAACAATATTAAATCGAATTTAGGTAGATATATCAAGGGAGGTAGAGGGATAAACCGAAAGATTGCATGAATGTTATATGATACTTTTATAGAACACAAAGGAGTGAGTTCATTGAAAAAGATAATACAATTAGCAAACCAATCAGAAATAGAAGTAGGTATGGCAGGACTTCCAGATTGTCCAACCCTCATGTTACCCATCGCTAAAAAATCTGTGTACAATCAGGAAGCAGAAAACTTAAAGCTGTGGGGAGTAGATCCCGAATTAGGCAAACATTTTGTTGAAGGACTTGCGGATACGTTTCAAGTGCTTTATTTCGATTATGAAGGTCATCTATTTCAATATCCAGAGGAAAATCTAACAGCAGATCATATTGTGAAGGATCTTCTCCACATTGCGGATGAAATGAATGTTACAAGCTTTAGTTACTACGGTTATTCCTGGCTTGCGTTGATTGGATTGCAAATGGCTATAAGAACAGATCGCTTGGAGAGTTTGGTAATGGGAGGTTTTCCACCCTATAATGGCCCCTATCAAGAAATGAGGGTTGTGACCCATAAAACACATACACAAGCTTTGAGTAACCAAAATGAATCTGTAGAAAGCCCAACAGGATCGGAGAATCCAAACGAAATGGATTGGGACAATATAAAGGTTACCATAGATACCCGTGTTACAGCACAATTTGTCTCTCTATACCAGAGCCTCACAGCCTTTGATGATCGCAGTATTCAACATTTGCTTAGTCTCCCTAAACTAGCTTTTGCAGGTGGAAATGATACGATCGTTTACGGTGAAAATTTCGGGAGCGTTACCGTTGACATCGTCGGGTTGTTAAAAAAGAATAAGGAGCAGTTGGCGGATTTAGGCTGGGATGTTGAAATCCTTTCGGGAGCCCAGATGGACCATACAAAAGCTATGCAACCAGCAGTAGTCTTACCACTGATTAAGCCTTGGTTTATGAACGTGTTACTAAAAAATACTGGATTGTAATTGTGGCAGATACAAAAATCCAGTGAATAAGGTATCCCAAAAGAACAATACTTTTTAGGGTAAAATCTTTAATTTGAAGAGATTAAATAGTAAACGATCTATGATAAGATTTTCTATGAAATCGCTTACATTAATATATATGGAAGGAAGTGGTGTTGCGAATCTGCCCCAATAAGGAATTGCTTCGACTACTAGAAATACAGACAAGCAGTATGTAGGTATGTAGTGACAAAAAATTTCAGGAGGTAGATTATGTTTAAATTTAACAAGAAAATCGTGACTGTAATTATGGCAGCTACAATGAGTTTCAGCTTGTTTGCAGCAACCTCAAGTGCAGCGACAGACTATTGGCAAAATTGGACCGATGGTGGCGGGACAGTAAATGCTACTAATGGATCTGGTGGGAATTACAGTGTTACATGGTCAAATACTGGTAACTTTGTTGTTGGTAAGGGTTGGAATACTGGATCTCCATCTAGAACAATAAACTACAATGCAGGCGTCTGGGCACCATCCGGGAATGGGTATTTAACTCTTTATGGGTGGACGAGAAACTCCCTCATAGAATATTACGTCGTTGATAGCTGGGGCACTTATAGACCTACTGGAACTTATAAAGGTACCGTGACCAGTGATGGAGGCACATATGATATATATACGACTACGAGAACGAACGCCCCTTCTATTGATGGTACGGCAACCTTCACACAGTTTTGGAGTGTAAGACAATCCAAGCGAGCAACGGGAAGCAATGTCGCGATCACTTTTGCCAACCACGTTAATGCTTGGAAAAGTTACGGAATGAATCTGGGCAGCAGTTGGTCTTATCAGGTGTTAGCGACAGAAGGATATCAAAGTAGCGGGAGCTCAAACGTAACAGTATGGTAACTTGAGCATCGGACCAGCTCAGGCATCTCCAGATTATTAAAATAACTATTAATCACTATCATTGCTAAGGTTGCCGGTCCACAGCCGGCAGCCTTAGATCATTCTAGATCATTCAACAAATGATACTTAACTACAATACCAGTGGTTGGAAAGGAGATATATCCATGAGAAAACTATTAATTTCTCTTTTAATAGTAGTTGTTATCAGCGCTTGTTCGCAAGAAAAGCCTGAACAGAAGGATACTTATGTATTAGTCAAAGGCGGGACTTTCATTAACACAAATTCCAACTACAAAAGTACAACTATATCAAATTTCTATATCGGCCAATATGAAGTGACTCAGAAAGAGTGGGTTGAAATAATGGGAAGCAACCCTTCAGCATTCAAAGGCGACAACTTGCCAGTAGAAATGGTTAATTGGTATGACGTAATAGATTACTGTAATAAAAGAAGTATAAAAGAGGGATTCAAACCCTATTACAATATAGATAAAAATAAAAAAGATCCGAATAATAAGAGTGATAACGATAATTTAAAATGGACAGTAACGCTCAATGCAGGAGCTAATGGTTACCGATTGCCTACTGAAGCAGAGTGGGAATATGCTGCAAGTGGAGGACAGTTGAGCAAAAGTTACATCTACAGTGGAAGCAATAAAGCAGATGAAGTAGCATGGTATTGGCAAAATGCTGGAGACAAATACTTATCAGGAGATTGGAACTGGCCGATCATAGAAAACAACCACAACAAAACAAAATCTATCGGTGGCAAAAAACCTAATGAGCTAGGTCTTTACGATATGTCAGGGAATGTAAGGGAATGGTGTTGGAACTGGTACGGAGATATAGATAGTAACAGCGGTTCTTTCCGGGTTGTAAAGGGTGGCGGGTGGATCGGCGGTATCAGCAACAACGAGATTTCTTTTCGGGGAAAGTTCGAAGCGAATGGTATGGGTCCTGATCAAGGTTTTCGAGTAATTCGTGGTGAGTAGACGGGAACAAGACATACCATGTATAATCGGAAAAAGCTGAAAAGGGTTTGATTAATAAACAAGCTTTGCGCTCGAATATAATCAAACCCCAATATGTATGTTTGCTATATTTCTTCGATTATTTGGATTAATTTTGAAAACGCACTAGAAAAAACCGCGTTCCGGCGATACACAAACCATACCTGCAAATCTCGATATCCTTCAGGCAGACGGTGGGAAGTAATTACTCCCGCCTCTTCAGCCTTGGAAATCGAAGATTGGGGCAGCATAGACACGCCGAGTCCAGCGGTAACCCCACTTAGAATTACATCTAACGTTCCGTATTCCATAATCTTATAAGAGCTCATCCCGCTTTCATTTAGGAAACTCTCAGCTTTGGCGCGATGTGTACATCCGACGTCGAAAAACAACATTGGCTTTGTAAGCAATTCGCGCATATCGCTCTTACCTGGTTGTGAGATAAGCACCAGCTCCTCTTCGAAAGCAACAACATGTTCTATATCAGGCTGGTCAATGGGCCCATAAACAAAGGCTCCATCTAGTTGGTAATCAAGCACCTTTTGTAAGAGTTTATGCGTTTCTCCCGTTATAAGCGATAGATTAACCTCGGGATACCGTAAGTGATATTCGGTTAGCAGAGGCGTTAGATGAGTAGCCGCTGTTGTTTCGATGGAACCTAGACGGAGCGGACCAGCAGGGTGCTCAGAGTATTGTGTGGTTATCACAGCCTCGTCCATTAGTAATAATATTTTGTCTGTATATACCAGTAAGTTCTCACCTGCCGGCGTTAACGTCATCCCTCGATTGGATCGACGAAATAGGGGGATTTTCAGCTGAGCTTCTAGATACTGAATCCGGTTCGTCACATTTGATTGGACATAATTCAAGACTTGAGCAGCCTTCGTTATGCTACCCTCGCGAGCAACCGCTTGAAATATTCTCAAATCTCCACTTTCCATTTCCTTTGCACCTTCTTGGTATGATGATTTATGATAGTCACCTTCAGTTTTGATCATTTTACTGGATTACACCCACTATGTAAAATTTATTATAGATTCATTAATAACAACTTGAGGAAGGGGCTTAGATGATGAAAGCCATTATACATGCTGGAGAAGGTGGCCTGAAGGGCTTGAACTATAAAGAGATTATGGATAAAAGACCGGGGATTGGAGAAGTGAAGGTTAGGTTAAAGGCTGCAGGGCTAAACCACAGGGACTTGTTTATCATGGATGCCAGAACAAAACAGGATGTTCCTTTGATTATCGGTTCTGATGGTGCGGGGAGAATTGAAGCAATAGGTGAAGGTGTGCTTGATCATAATGTAGGTGAAGATGTCATCATTAATCCGTGCATCGGATGGGAACATACCGATAATGTTCCAAACGTTCCAGCCATTGTTGGGGGACCTTCAGAAGGCACATTCGCTGAGTCAATCATCATTCCTGCGCAAAATGCCATCAGCAAGCCAGCTTACCTGTCATGGGAAGAAGCCGGCGTGCTGCCCTTATCTGCCTTAACAGCCTATCGGGCGCTATTCACTAGAGGCCGCTTAAAGAAAGGTGAACATGTTCTTATACCTGGCATTGGTGGTGGGGTTGCGACTTATGCCATGATGATGGCTTCAGCGGTGGGTGCACGTATCAGTGTCACTTCACGCAGTGAAACGAAAAGACAAGCTGCTCTCGCTCATGGAGCTGATCATGCGTTCGACAGTCATAGCAACTGGAAGGAAAGCATGAAAGGAGACACCGTTCATCTCATCCTCGACAGCATTGGGCCTGCGACGTTCCCACATTACTTTGATATTATTAAACCCAATGGACGTATTGTTACGTTTGGTGCAAGCTCAGGAGATCGAATCGAAATCCCGACGCGAGCCATATTTTTCCCGCAAATTAGTATCATAGGTAGTTCAATGGGAAGTAGTGAAGAGTTTGCGGATATGCTTCAGTTTATGGAACACCATTCGATTCGACCTATCATTGATCGAGTGTATCCTTTACAAGACACAGTTCAAGCCTTTCACCGAATGCAGCAGGGAGAACAATTTGGTAATATCGCGATAAGAATAGAATGAGCGGAGTCCCTTATAACTGGAATTCAAATGCCAAATATATCAATTTCGGAGACAGGAAACCACTTTTTCGAAGCCACATCTTTAAAAAATACTTGAATAGTGTAGGTGCCCTTTGTAGTAAAGGAATATGTATACTCATTGGTTTTGAACCAAAAGTTTTCTTCGCTGTTCTTAATTTGTTGAGCATCAATGGTTTCTGTTTTATCCGCAGGATCGGTGATCACAACCTTAATATCTGAAATTTCTGTTTTTAAATGATCCACCTGTAATAGAGTCGAAAATGCAAAACGTGACGGGCTTTTTACTTTACCAAAAATCTCTCCGTTATTATCGAGCATAACCATGTTTATATTAGGCTTGTAGATTCGAACGGTTTTACCTGATTCATCCAAGGCGAATAGTGCAAATAAATCTTTAGACAACTGTTCAGTCGTCAAGGAAATCGAACCTTCGGACAATATTGCGGGCTGTTTTTGAAGCACATTATTCAAATATAATGAAACTTCAGATGAGCCAGCTGCAGCATAAATCACGGTTCCCGGTAAAATCATGATGCAAAATCCTAAAAGAATCAGCTTCCTTATTTTTCTCAATGATTTTCCCTCCTATAGAGCTTTATGTTAATTATACCCATAAGATGGAAGATAGTTTCTTTTACACAATTAATAAAATATAAGAAGGTCAGTAGAGGGAAATACCCTTACCTGACCTTCTTGGTGTTAAATGAGAGAGTTATTATTTGAACCGTCTAATGGTAAATTGAAAAGCCGTTCCTTTTCCCGGTTTGCTTGTAACCGATATTTTTTCTCCCAGACCATTTACAATTTCCTCGGCGATAGCAAGCCCAAGACCACTCCCTTTTTCATTATGGGACTGTTCGCTTTTGTAAAATCTTTCAAAGATATAAGGGAGGTGCTCTTTTGCAATGCCGGGTCCATTGTCTGATATCTGCACAGTTACAACCCTCGAATGCACAATAGCATCAAAAGTTATTTTCCCATCCTCCTGAACGTATTTCATGGCGTTATCCATCAAAATATTGACTAATTGCAACACTTTATCTTTATTAGAAAAAACATCTGGAAGGTTTCTGGCGTTATCTGTAATCTCAAATACAATGCCCATTTCATCGGACAAGAAAGAGTATTTAGACTCAATAAGTATGACTAATTCCTGAGTATCTATTTTTTCTTTATTCCAAGTTTCTTTTTTATTTTGCATTCTTGATAATTCCAGTACATCATAAATCAATCGTTGCAAGCGCGCACATTCGGATAAAATAATTCCATAGTATTTATTTGTTTTTTCTTCATCTTGAATCATTCCATCTGCCAGCGTCTCCGTTAAAGCTCTGATAGAGGCAATGGGAGATTTCAGCTCATGGCTAATATTCGCTATATAATCCCGACGAGTCTTTTCAAGCTGCTTCATCTCCTTTAGATAGGAGGATATAAAGAAGCTGATTATTAGTGTGCCTAACAAAAGGGTACCTGTAAAAACGTAATAGAAGCCATTCAATACCGCCTGAAATTCACTACCAGGTTCTAATAAAAAGACGACTCCGACCGCTTGTTTATCCTGAATAATAGGTGCACCTACGACAATGGATTTACTCGGAAACCCATTAATATTTTTAATCGCAGCGAATTTATTGTACTTAATTACTTCGGGAATATAATCTATAAGGGCATCCTTGAATTCTTCCGATGTAACATTGAAAAAAAGATGCTTATTTTCGTCACCAGGTGAAAGGTCATTCCCCTCTAAATCATACACCTTCATAAGATACGGTTTAAAACCTCGAATGCTCATCTCATTTTGTGCCATTTCAGCAGCTATAGCAGAGGCCTGAGGCAGCATATCTTTTAATTTATAATTCAAAAAAAGCTGTTTAATAATCAAGGTTCCTCCAAGTTGTCCTAAAATGAAACAAAAGAGGATGGCCAGATAAATCACTTTTTTGTTGGAAGTTACTTTTTTCATGTGGAAGTCTCCATTTTGTAGCCCATCCCATAAACAGACTTGATTTCAAATCCCAAATTCTTTTCAGGCAGTTTTTTTCTCATTCTTTTAATGAGATTATCAACGGCTCTAGTATCACCGAAATAATCATAACCCCAGACCTTATTTAAGATTTGTTCTCTTGAAAGCACCTTGTTTTTATTAATTGTAAAATAGATAAGCAATTCGATCTCTTTAGGTGTAAATTCCATTCGTGATCCATTAATTTTGATATTAAAAGCATTTCGGTCAATCTTCATTTCTCCCAGCGTCAGGATGGCGTCTTCACTTGGAAAGGTGTAATGAGTGCGTTTTAAAATGGTTTTTACTCTTGTAACGACCTCCCGGGGAGAGAACGGTTTTGTAATATAGTCATCTGCACCAATTTCCAAGCCTAATATGCGGTCAGTTTCCTCACCTTTTGCGCTCAGCATTATAATCGGGACGTTACTAATCAAGCGAATCTTACGGCAGACCTCTGTCCCAAAAAGTCCAGGCAGCATAATATCTAGAATTAAGAGATCAAAATGCTGATCTTCCAATTTGTAAAGAACTTCCTCACCATTGTATACGGATTCATATTCCATATTTTCCGCCTGTAAATAAGCAGATATGCTCTCATGTACAGCTATATTGTCATCACAAATTAGTATGTTCACTTTACCCTGCATAGCTACCACCTTTATTCCGATATCTTGGACCTTATTGTATGTGAATTGTCTATAAGGAGCAAGGAAGACTGCATGTCCGTGAGGGAAATAATCGCATTCTACATGGAATGGAAAGAGACCGATTGAAGGATCGGCCTCTTGTAACCAGAATAAGTTACTGTTCTATTATTTATTGCTGTCCTTATAGATGTTAGAAGTATCTATACTTATGGTGTGCGTTCCAGCATCCCATTCCAAATTAAAATCAAGTGATTTTGCAACATCCCTCAGCTTAAAATACTCACTACCGCCGATATTATAGCCCGTTACTGAAATCTCTTGTCCGTTCAAAGTTATCTTAGTGGCTGTCATAACACCGGTCTTTGAACTAGTATTTACAGATGCTGAAAGTTCAATGCCCGTCGGAGTGTACGTTTTGTCAGATGTAATGTTTAAAGTATTTGTATTTTCATCTGATGTCACTTCAAACTGTTGTGTAGTGTTGTTTACAACCATAGCAATGTCCCGTAATTTAAAATAGTTGCTGCCGTCGATATTGTACGCGTTAACAGATATCTTGTTACCATTCACCAACAATGATGATTTGGAAGGAATGGCAGCTGCGGATGCTTTTGGCGAAGTAGCACTAACCTTGTCCGCCCAAGCAAAAAGCTCATCCAGATCGTAATCTCCGCTGTGTGGAATATCCCAAGCCATTGCAAAGTCAACGTTTGAACCTTTGTTCTCAAGCTCTGTTGCCAATATAGTAGAAACAGCGAGGGAAGTATCACTATCCTTGGTTCCCATCCGAATCCGCCAATTATTTGTAGTGGTTGTTCCCTCAGTGCTGATATAGTTCATTGGATTCATCATTTTCACTAGATTCTGGTCAGCAAGTGTTCCCCCCGCTGTATCATGCTCCAAACCGAACTGAGTAAAATGCTGTGCAGCGACATTCGCTGTGCCGAATAGATCGTTTTCACCATTGCTCAGGTCTAAACCGTCAAAGGCTCCAGGCAGTTTCATTCTGCCCAAGTATGCAAGATATTGATCATAGTCGATATCCGTAACAGTGCCATTTTCAATGGTGATCCAGGTTTTGTCGGACAGATCTGTACCCGATTTTAACGCTTTTTGCGCTGAAGCGATCACAAAAGCTTTGATGTAATCTTTAAAGGTGCCATTGCCGTCCGCATCCATCTTCAAAGCTGTTCCGTCAGTATTCGTAAGTCCTAGACTATTGACGTATTCAGGGAACATAGCTTCCAGTTCGTTAGATACCTGAATCTGATTCTCCGTCAATGTTCCTTCTACCAACGTTCTTTCCATGTTAAAATCCGTATTTCCGGAGAAATCAAGTTTTTCATAAGTGTTAATTCCGTTGAATTGCCACTCATAAGCTGCATCTGCGTTATCTAGATTCGTAATCGGCGTGTAGGCCGAAACGGCAAAAACGTCGTCACGCTCATCAGCTGCTCCGATCGCTTCCAAATAAGGCTCATATTCCGCATTGTTGCCGGTAGCACCCAGTAATGCGGAGAGCGCGCCGCCAGCACTTGTGCCGTTAGAGATGATCTTCTCGGCGTCACCAGGCATAATGTCGTCGTTAAAGCGAAGGTAGCGGACAGCCGCCTTAAGATCTACGATAGCTGCGGGTGCCTTACCAGTGTAAACACCTTTTTCGTCCTTTGTAGTTCTACCGCGAGCGCCTGGAGATGCGACCACATAACCTTTGGACAGGGCAACTGCGATAGCACTGGGAGATTCAGATGAAGGTGTTCCTGCGTTTTCGTCTTTACCCGCAGCGGGTTTATTCAATTCCGTTCCTGTATCGGCGCCTGGGGCTGCTGCGGATTCCTTGTCTGTTTTCGGAGCGCCGTTCTGTGGACCTGCCCCCATACCCATTCCTTTACCTGTTTCAGTACTACCTGGCTGAGCAGGCATATACCCGCCAACCTGGTTTGGGAAGAAGATAGGTGCGGTATCGGCGGTGTAACTACCGATCGACTTACCCTGGAAGTATTCCTCAGGGACATAGACGTTCATAGTTTCATAATTAATATCTACAGGGTTCTTTACATAAACGATATTCTCATATGCCCGATAAGTGACGGATTGACCATCCACCGTTATGGTCTTTGTAGTATAGTTAGTCGCATTGAATTTCAAGCTATACTCGCTGTTAGTTGCTGCACTTGCAGATCCTGTAGCGAAAGAGAGGCTCATCAGAGAACATGTGAGGATAGGGGCAATCCATTTTTTAAGTTTCATTTCGTATCTCCTTTTTCTAAAAATAGTAGATAATCTCATCAGTCTCTTTTGTACTAATCTGAATGATCCAGTGTCATATACCAACTCCTTCTTTTAAGGCCAACAAACGTTATCAATTAACTCAACTCAGGAGCTCGGATAAGAATGTAACAAAACATTGTGGCATAAAAATAGCATTGGTACTGGATTTCATTTGACAGTAGAGATGAGTTTGGTAAAATTTACATAGGTTATATCAATAGGAGGTTAGCAATGGATATCGCCATTGAGTTAATTGAAAGTATGTTGGTTAAATTTAGATCGGAAAAGAAATGGACGCTCCAAGCAATCGAGCAATGTACCCAAGAGGATATTACATGGTCCCCAACCGTGGAAAGTAACAGTATTGCAAATTTGGTTGCTCATATTAGCCGAGCAGTACACTCACGAATTGAAACCATTCTTTTAGATATTCCTGATACAAGAGATAGAGAGAGGGAGTTTGAAAGAGGTCTAGAAATGACTAAAGAACAAGCTATAACCATGACCAGGGATGCTTTTGATATTATTATCCAATATCTTGAACGGCTCCAATCTAACCCGGAGTTATTGATGTCACAACCCTTTCTTAATTTGCCACCACTTACATATAGCCAAGTAAATAACGAGACCACTGCTCTTAATCTCATGATAGCGATGGTGAGAGAAGTCCATTATCATACAGGCCAAATCATCTATGCAGCAAAAATAAGAAAGGGACAGCTTGTATGGCAATAATAGTTTAACTAGAGGAACGTTGCATACACTAACAAAGGACTGCCAAGAGGCAGTCCTTTGTTCACTCTAACTAGAATCCCCTCACACTGCTAGGGGTTACTTTTTTATGCTTTTTGAAGGTGCGGCTGAAATAGTAGATATCGCTGAAGCCGGTAGTGGCAGCGATTTCAGAAATCGTTAGCTGGGTATGGCGGAGCAAATAATCTGCACGGTCTAAACGGACAGCATTTACATATTCCGATATCGTATGCCCAGTTAGTTCCTTAAAGAGACGGCTGAAATGGAAGCGGCTTAGCCCCGTTAGCGCCGCAAGTTCGTCAACTTGAATCGGTTCCTGGTAATGGGTATCGATATAACGCAAAACAGGTGCGAAGCGTTCAACGGTCTGAATACGCCTCTCTTGCTCAGCTTGTGAGAGTACGGTGACGATATGTCTGCGCAACAACAGCGTTAACAGGCGGTATAGCTCGGACTTGACGGCCAGCTCGTAACCAAATTCGCGACGTTCCAGTTCCCGAATAATCGCCAAAGCACAGTCAGTAATATGCTGATCCCCCCGGATATGGTTACGTAACAGCAGCTGGTTCCGCTGAATCGGGGCGATGAACTTGGTTTCGGCAGCGTCGCTTACCGCACTATGCAGCAAAGAAGTATCTGCAATAATCGCATAATACAATAAATCAGAAGAAGCGCTTACCCCATAATGCAGCTCGTTGCTGTTCACAGCAACTAAATCGCCAGCCCGAACGTTGATCGGTGTTCGTCCGCACTCAAAAACAGCCTCACCACTCTCAATAAATATAAACTCAAGATGCTCATGCCAATGATGGGGGAACAACATAACTCCTTCTTGGTGGAAACGCTGGGTATGTACTTTAATCGGAAACTCGGGATCCGGCATGTCCATGGGTTCCTGTAGATGTTTATCATAGTCCAACATTTATAGACTGCACCTCCTATAGCACAATTGTACAAATGAAACCGCAAGGCTCTGCATGGTGTTTAGGGTTGAAATCATTATAATACGAATCATAACCTATGCAAAATAAAGGAGCGAGTGTTAATGGATAAGATCAAAATTGGCGTAATAGGTACGGGCTCTATCTCCGGCATGCACTTAAGTGCTTATCGGAATAATCCGCAGACAACCATATATGCGGTATGTGATCTGAATGAAGAACGTGCACGCGAAGTGGCTACAGAATATAACGTCGAGAAAGTATACACGGATTACCGTGAATTACTGGCCAATTCCGAAATAGATGCAGTAAGCATCTGCACATGGAACAACTCTCATGCCGAGATCAGCATCGCGGCGCTTGAGGCAGGCAAGCATGTGCTTGTGGAAAAGCCGCTTTGCCGTACGGTTGAAGAAGCGCTTCAGGTACAGCAAGCAGTGGAAAAGAGCGGCAAGATTTTGCAAGTAGGCTTTGTACGACGTTATGACTCCAATGCCCAGCTCCTTCAGACGTTGGTGGAACAAGGAGAATTCGGCGAAATCTATTATGCAAAAGCAACGACGTTCCGGAGACTAGGCAATCCCGGCGGCTGGTTCAGTGATATTGAACGCTCCGGCGGCGGACCGCTGATCGATATTGGTGTCCATGTGATTGATCTATGCTGGTATTTGATGGGCCGTCCGAATCCAGTATCGGTAAGTGCTAACACCTACCGGAAGCTCGGCAATCGTTCTAATATTAAGAATCTCTCATTCTATAAAGCCGCCGATTACGACGCAGCGAACAATACGGTGGAAGATTTAGCAAATGCACTGATTCGCTTTGAGAATGGAGCTTCGCTGATGGTCGATGTCAGCTTTACACTGCATGCCAAAGAAGACGAGCGTTCAGTACGCCTGTACGGTGACAAGGGTGGTTTTGAAATTGATCCTGAGATAGTCCTTGTTAAAGAACAGGCGGATACGATCGTCAATACCTATCCGCAGACCGATAATAAGGGGTTTGAGTTCAACAGTGCATTCCAGAATGAAATTAATCATTTTGCGAGCAACATCAGTACCGGCTCTACACCGATTAGTCCTGTGCAAGACGGCGTTACAATTATGAAGATACTCGGCGCGATCTATGAATCCGCAGCCAAAGGTGAAGAGGTGAAACTATGAAGTTAGGAATCAGCACTTACAGTCTGCATTCAGCTTTTTCGACGGGTGAGCTCACGCTTGAAGGTGTCATTGAGACGATCGCCGATCTGGGCGCAGAACATGCGGAGATTGTACCCTTAGGTATTAATCTGGTTGAAAATCCTGAGCTAATAGATCAGATTGTACGAACAGCAGCGGGTCGTGGACTAGAGTTATCCAATTATGCTATCGGGGCGAACTTTGCCGGGCTGGAGACAGCGGAAATGCAGCGGGAAGTCGAGCGGGTAAAGCGGGAAGTAGACGTGTGCGCGGCATTAGGCATTCAGCGGATGCGGCATGATGTAGCCTCCTCAAACGATCTATCCATCAAGCATTTTTTGGAAGAGCTTCCACGTTTGGCTGAAGCCTGCCGAGAAATTGCCGATTATGCCGCAGGTTTAGGCATTACGACCAGTGTGGAGAATCATGGATACTTTATTCAGCACAGCGATCGTGTACAGGCGCTGGTTCATGCGGTGGGTAGAGACAACTTCCGTACAACACTCGACATTGGGAACTTCCTGTGCGCAGATGAGAACCCGCTAATAGCTGTACCTAACAACATCAAGCTTGCTTCAATGGTGCATTTCAAAGATTTCTATATTCGTCCGCAAGACCGCCAGCCTGGCGAAGGTTGGTTCCAATCCTCCGGTGGAAACTGGTTGAGAGGTGCCATCGTTGGTCAAGGAGACATCGATATGCCGAGTGTAATTCGAATCGTTAAGGAAAGCGGTTACGATGGATATATCTCTGTAGAATTTGAGGGAATGGAAGAGTGCCGTAAGGGAACAAGACTGGGGCTGGAATATATCAAGCGGGTTTGGAACCAAATCTAATTCATTATACTGGAGGATTATGCCATGGTTAAACCAATTATTACTAATAAAATCGGTGTTATCGTAGACAGCTTTCAGGTTGGAGTGAAAGAGGGATTGCGCAAGGCAAAAGAAGCTGGGGCAGATGGAGTTCAGATTTATGCGGTACAAGGCGAATTTGATCCCGCTACTCTCTCTCAGTCAGCACGCCGTGAATGGAAGGATTACATTGCATCGCTGGGTTTAGAAATCTCTGCCCTCGTTGGAGATTTAGGCGGACATGGCTTTCAGGACCCTGCCCAGAACCGTGCCAAAATTGAAAAGTCCAAGCGCATTATGGAGCTGGCCAAGGAGCTAGGTACAGATATCGTAACTACACATATCGGTATTGTTCCCTCTAATCCAGCCAGTAAAATCTATGAAACCATGCACATTGCGTGTGAGGAACTTAGCAGATATGCACATGAGATGAATTCTTATTTTGCGATTGAGACTGGGCCAGAACCCGCAGCACGTCTGAAGACGTTCCTCGACGGTCTGGGTTCCAGAGGGGTTTCCGTTAATTTTGATCCGGCCAATATGGTCATGGTGACTGGTGATGATCCGGTGCAAGGTGTTCATACTCTAAAAGACTACATTGTACACACCCATGCTAAAGATGGTCTCAAGCTTGCCGATATCGATCCACGCGATGTTTACGGTCAATATGGTTATGAAGCACCAGCATTAGACCATGAGAAAATCGCTGAAATGGCCGAGACCGGCTCGGCATTCCGTGAAGTTCCGCTCGGAGCGGGTTCTGTTGATTGGAACAACTATCTGCAAGCACTGAACGACATCGGTTATACAGGATTCCTGACCATAGAACGGGAAGTTGGCACTAATCCGGAGGAAGATATCCGCCAGGCTGTGAATTTTTTAAAGGGTTTTCGGGTCTGAACACGGTAGTGATAAAGAATAAATAGTTCATCCAAACAGTCCCTGTGAAAAAAGATCCTACATCCATTGGGACTGTTTGTGTTATAGAGTGTGCGGGAAAGACCTAGGACGGTAATGTTCTGAATTTGGAAAGAAGGTGTGACGATGACAGCAGAACGTTTGCTCCTCCGCCGGGCGAAAGTCCTGAATGGAGCGGAAGTGGACATTGTCATAGCTGATGGCAACATAGTCCAGATTGTTCCCGGTGGCACCGCCGAAGACCATGGTTTCAAGGTCGTGGAAGCCAATGGGGCGCATGTCTCTAGCGGCTGGATCGACTTGCATGTACATGCGTTTGCAGAATTGAATCCGTATGGAGACGAGATCGATGAAATCGGAATCAAATGTGGTGTGACTACGCTCGTGGACGCAGGTAGCTGCGGAGCGGAGCGTATTGGTGAGTTGGCAGAGGCGGGGAAAAAGTCAGCAACGCAACTGCTTGCTTTTCTTAACATTTCAAAGATTGGCCTGATGCGAATTGACGAATTGTCCCAACTAGAGTGGATTGATCATGAAAAGGTGCTTCAGGCGGTAGTTGCTTATCCTGAATTTATCGTAGGCTTGAAGGCCAGAATCAGCAAAAGCGTAGTGGGTGACAATGGCATTCAACCGCTTCAACATGCACTGGAGCTTTCGGAAAAGACCGGGCTGCCACTGATGGTACATATAGGCTCCGCACCGCCGGATATCCGTGAGGTTTTACCGCTACTTCAACGCAACGACGTGATAACCCATTATCTAAATGGTAAAAGCAACAATTTGTTCGATAAGGAGAATCGACCGCTCCAGGTGCTGATAGATGCAATTGAGCGTGGGGTTCACTTGGATGTGGGACATGGTACAGCTAGCTTCTCGTTCGCTGTGGCCGAGGCGGCCAAACAAAACGGTATTGATCCGGATACGATCAGCACAGACATATACAGAGGCAACCGTATGAATGGTCCAGTTTACTCCATGGCGAATCTGTTAAACAAATTCCTTGCACTGGGATATTCCCTTGAAGATACAATTGCACGGGTGACAAGCAGAGCAGCCCAGTGGCTGGGACGCCCGGAACTTGGGGAGATTCGGATCAATAACAAGGCGAATCTGACCCTTTTTCGTGTGACGGATGAGAAGATTGAGCTGGTAGATTCTGAGGGGGAACGCCGGGTAGCGCAGCAAACCATTCAAGCTATAGGAGTGATCATAGGTGACAAATACATGGAATGCGAAATACGGCCTGAAAAGAGTTATTAATGCAAGCGGCCGGATGAGCATCCTCGGGGTATCGGCACCGACCGATACGGTGATGGAAGCTATGCGTCAAGGCGGACAGAGTTATGTGGAAATCGCCGATTTGATGGATAAAGCGGGGGATTATGTTGCACGTCATACAAGTTCTGAAGCAGCGGTGATCGTGAACTCGGCTTCCAGTGGAATTGCTTTATCCGTGGCGGCGCTGGTAACCCGCGGTAATATTCGTACAAGTCTACGGCTCCATCAGGATAGCATTGTTAGAAATGAAATTGTGATGCTAAAAGGTCATAACGTACAATACGGTGCACCAGTGGAAACCATGGTTTATCTCGGCGGCGGTAAAGTGGTGGAAGCAGGTTATGCCAATGAAGGACGGGCGGAGCATTTGGCTGCTGCGATCTCGGATCAGACTGCGGCTATCTTGTATGTCAAATCTCATCATGCTGTTCAAAAGAATATGATCTCTGTAGAGGAAGCTTGGGCTGTGGCCCAAACTCATAACGTGCCGCTTATTGTAGATGCTGCAGCGGAAGAGGATCTGCAGAAATACGTGCAAATATCCGATCTGGTCATTTATAGTGGCTCCAAAGCCATAGAAGGTCCAACATCCGGACTTGTGGCGGGAAAACGTCTTTATATTGAATGGCTGAAAGTGCAGCTTCACGGCATTGGACGCAGCATGAAGGTTGGTAAGGAAACATCCTTCGGCCTGATGCAAGCGTTGGATGAATATGCTCACAAACAGGATACAAGCGAAAAGGAAAAAGCTACGCTCCAATTGCTGATGCCGCTCGACGGGCTTCCCGGAATTCGGGTAACTATCGTGCAGGATGAAGCAGGCCGGGCGATTTACCGTGGACGCATCCATGTGGACCCGAATCAGTGCGCAATAACAGCACTTGAGCTGTCCCAGCAGCTTCAACAAGGTGAAGTAGCTATTTACACTAGAGACTATGGGGTAAGGCAAGGTTATTTTGATATTGACCCGCGTCCGCTAATGGGTGATGACATAGAAATGATTACAGCGAGGATAAGGGAATTGACAGGAGGGGCAAGCAATGTCTGAAATTAACAAGCGGTTCTATAAAGGTCGGGTGGCCTTAAACGTATTGGCTAAGGATATAGAAAATGCCAAAGAGGTATTTGCTGCTGCCGAAGGTTATGTACTGGTCGGTGTATTGTCCAAAGACTATGCAACGGTAGAAGAAGCTGTGCAGGCGATGGAGGCATATGGGCGGGAAATTGACGGTGCGGTATCAATAGGACTAGGTGCGGGTGATAATCGGCAAGCTGCTGTTGTTGCAGAGATTGTCAAATCCTATGCTGGCAGCCACATTAATCAGGTATTCCCGGCAGTTGGTGCGACCCGTGCCAACCTTGGAGCGAAAGAAAGTTGGATTAACAGTATGATCGCACCAACGGGACAACCTGGTTTTGTGAATATCTCCACCGGCCCGGCCAGTGCGGCACAATCTGTCCCCGCTGTAATTCCCGTAAATGCGGCCATTGCATTGGTTCGGGATATGGGCGGAAATGCTTTAAAGTATTTTCCGATGCAGGGGCTGAGCCGTAAAGCGGAGCTAATCGCTGTGGCCAAAGCCTGTGCAGAAGAGGGTTTTGCGCTGGAGCCGACCGGCGGTATCGATCTGGACAACTTTGAAGAGATCTTGTCTATTATATTGGAAGCGGGAGTGCCGCAGGTAATTCCCCATGTCTATACATCGATCATCGATCCGCAGAGCGGAAGAACGAGAGTGGCGGACATACAACAGCTGTATCGGACGATGAAAAAGCTGGCGGATCAATATGCCTAAACATATCGCCGCTTTTGGTGAAATAATGATGCGGCTACAGGTACCGGGCTTTGAACTGTTATCTCAGGGTAACCTGCTGAAGTATTCGTTCTCCGGCACCGGAGTCAATGTACTGTCCGCATTGTCCCGATACGGACATCGGGGGACTTTGGTGTCCAGACTGCCTGCGAATCCTATTGGTGACGCAGCAACAGCCTATCTTCGGCGACTGGGCATCCAGCCGGAGCATATCCAACGCGGGGGCTCAAGTATAGGGATGTACTTTCTTGAAAACGGATTCGGGGCTCGCCCCTCCCGAGTGACTTATTCCGGTCGCCCGGAGAGCAGCTTCAATACTGCTCCTCCGGGTACTTATCCATTCGCAGAGCTGGCAGACCTCGCGGATACTGTTCATTTCTGCGGGATAACACTGGCAATGAACGATGATGTGCGAAAAGCGATGAAAACATATGCGGAAACGGTTAAGCAACACGGTGGCCTAGTCATTTTTGACTGCAATTACCGCCCATCGCTCTGGGGGGAGAGAGGCTATGAGCTGGCACGCTCCCATTACGAAGACATGCTGCATTTGGCCGACATCGTGCTGATGAATGAAAAAGACGCAATGCTAATCCTTGGTATGAAGCCCGAAGGAACTTCAAGAGAAGAACAACTTCAGGAGCTGATTCCCACAGTAGCTTCACGCTACAGTCTAAGTACGGTAGCAGGAACGCATCGGTCCATTCATGATGATAACCGCCATTCATTGCGCGGTTATATCTTCAAATCCGGTCGCTTCGCATATTCCGAGACCTTAAGTTTTCCGGTGCTTGATAGAGTCGGGGCTGGAGATGCTTATGCCAGTGGTATAATTCATGGTGAGCTGGAAGGTTTTGATCCTCAGCATACTGTAGCCTTTGCGGCCGCGGCCGGAATGCTAGCCCACACAGTAGAAGGAGATTCTCCGCTGGCCTCCGAGCAAGAAGTTATTGGTGTACTGACGGGTGCTGTAAAAGATATATTGAGATAAAGAAGAAGCTGCCTTACAGGAGAACAGGCCTGTGCGGTGGCTTTTTTTATCGCTACAAACACTGTACTTTTGTTCAGGCCAAGAATCAGATCCAATGGTTACAGGCTAGATTTGGTTTAATTCGATCTTTTTAAATAGGTGTAAAATCTCATTTTTTGCAACTTTATCCTCTATCCGGCGTCAAAGAAGAGAGAATAAGAAGGGGGAGCCTGTATGAAAAAGTTAAATCTACTAGCCCTTTTAGCAGTTATTTCAATGATCTTTGTTGGATGTGTCAATACAGGGAATAAAGATAAAGGGAATCAAACGCTAATCGATCTGAGTTCTGTGGACTCCATTACAATCCATAATGATAGCGGCGGATTAATAACCATAACGGACCAAAAGCTAATAGAACGTTTCAATAAAGCTATACATACTGCTGAGTATGACAACGCGAAGCTTGATATTGCAGCACCTGATTATGAGGCTATTGTTGAATTGAAGAATAAAGAAAACGAAAAATTCTCATTCTGGATTATGGGCAATAATAATGGTCTTTTCACCAAATCAGGAGTAAATGGGCATTACAAGTTATCTGAAACGGATAAGGCTGCTTTGCTTACCTTATTTCAATCAAATGATCAGCATGTAGAATCCGATAATCTAAAGATAGATGAGACCATCAAGCGAATCACATTAGCAAACGCTCTAGCACATGGTTCAGTGAATGCTAACATAAAGGATGAATACACAGATCATGAAACCATAGATATTTTCGTCCGAGCCATCCGTACCGCTGAACAAATACCAGGGAATTTAAATACCGCAACGCCTAACTACGATATCGTTCTAATTTCAGATAATAATAAATATGCCTTTCATTTATGGATTAACGAGACAAGCGAGCAGGGCATGTTAATGAATGTGAACGAAACGGATACAGGCTACACACTTACTAAGGAATCAACTGCCGAGTTAAAAAAGATTCTGTTCTCGGAAGCAAAATTTAATGGTTTGGAGTTTAATACAGAACGGAACTCTATTGGAGATCTGGTGGCCAAACCGATTGACCTATCCGAAAATAACTATCTGTTAAACGGTGGAGCAGTAGTTGAACTGCAAGGGATCTCTTATCATACCATTCATCTTTTCTATGGCGACCATAATGCTGTCAACGCTTTATTAGCCCATGATCCTGCTACGGATGAGGTAAAGGTGAAATGGAGCGACGAGCTCAACGATTCCAATAATCTATGGAATAATGCTTTTATGAGCAACTATAATATGCTAATCCCGCTGGATGAGGATCATCTATTATTTCTGGAATCGGATGTGACGAAAAAAGCTGGGCAATATCATTTGTCCTCATATAATGTTCTTACAGGAAAGATTGAACGACTTCGGGAAAACTTCTGGCCGCTTTCTGATGATTATGATTACATTTATAAATTTCAATGGAAAGCTGATGAGCAAAAATTGTTTATGCAGAGTTATCTCGGCAATGTATGGATCTTTGATCTGAAAACAGGAAAGGACGATGTCCATCTTCTGAAATATCGCGTAATCCCACATTCGACGACCGGGGCGCCATCCCTGTTCCTCTCACCAACTTTTAAAAGATTTGTACATGATGATGAGAGCGGCGAATTAACCTTTTACGATAATAAAGGAGTTTCTCTTCGTACTGTACCGTTACCACAAGAGCAATATGTACCTTCTGAGAAAATAAAGTGGAACCCGGCGGGCACGATTGCCTGGATGGATACAGCAGAAGTCAACGAAAACCGAATTCTTGACATCGATATCGATTATCTGAAAATAGCTGCACAAAAAATTAATTTTTATAATCAGGATGGTCTTTCCATCGGCTCCATTAAGACTGAAGGCAACCATGAAGATACAGCTATTGAAGTTGTGGGGTGGATGGACGCTAATGTAGCCGTGATAAAATCCTATACTGTAGAACTTATACACAAGGATAATGTAGGGCTTAATGTTAAGGATGTTTCTTATTATCTCTATGATGTAAAAAAGAAGCAGAAGGGGGCAAGCTTTTCGTCCATCCCTTCCAGTGCTACCGTTACTACAGATCTTCGAATGGGCGATGCCGATAATACGGGGGAAATCACTGTGAGTTTTAAAGAAATCACTTATAAAAAAGAAAAATAAATAAGCCTCGGGAGTTCACCGTAACGATCACACAAGATCATTGGGGAAGCTTTCCGAGGCTTCTTTTTATATTTAAAAGACAAATATTTAAGAATTCTCGAATTCTATATTTGTCCCGCTGTAGAACGGACGGAGGACAGCAGGTCTAGCCGGAAGCCTTGTACTAGAGTGTCACCGTTCATAAGATCGGTCTCATACGCACGATTAAAGCCTAAGCGCTGGTACAGTTTGATGGCTGAAGACATCATTTCCGAGGTGTGCAGGTTCAAGGTGGTGGCACCCAACTGTAGTGATCTCCGTGCAGCATCGCGAATCAGAAGGGTTGCAACGCCAAGACCACGAGCGGATGGAGATACGGCTAGCAGACGTAGGATAGGGGAGTGAATCCCTAGCTCCGGTTTCCCGTAAGCCGTTTCCGAGGAGCTGAACAAGAGTGCGCTACCAACGATTTTCTTGTCGATTTCAGCGATGATCCGTACGAGCGGGGTATCACCATGAACGGAATCAAGAAGCGATTTCCGATACTCCAGCCACAACGGCTCAGGCATGATCTCCGAATATTGGTGGTATGCATCTAACAGCACTTCGGCGATAGCATTACGATCTTTATTCTCAGCTTCATGGATAATGATCTTTTGTGACATGTTTTCGCTATCCCCTTTCAGACAAATGTAATGTTCATTCGAATGAAATTATTATATATGATAATTCCCAGTGGAATAAGAGGTGTTTTATAATTCTGATATAGGAATAGAAAAGTTCTATATGAAATAAACATAACGTTTGATTCAAAATCCGATTGATTTACATGGAATTAATTGTTGACAAAAAATAGGGTGATGACTAAGATATAAACAAAATCTATAGGAAAGCATCGCTATAATTCATTGTTTTTTCATCGGAATAGTAAAATTAATAAAAGAATAGGGGGATTAGGGATGAACATTGAAAATATTGAGGCCTTTGTCTACATCAATCATTATGGAAGCTTCAATAAAGCGGCCGAAGTCCTATATATCTCACAGCCGACAGTAACGGCCCGGATTCAATCGCTAGAAAGGGAACTGGATTGCAAAGTGTTTGATCGGTTGGGGAAGCAGATTAACCTGACGGATAAAGGTAAACAGTTTCTACCCTATGCCCAGCAGATTCTCCAGATTTATCAGAACGGAAAATATCAGGTTCAGGCTAAGGGGCACATTCCAAATGAACTGAGAATCGGCAGTACGGTCTCGGTTTCCAATTATTTAATGCCCCATCTGATGCTTCATTTAAAGCGCAGATATCCTCATATCACAATCAAGCTGATGACAGCTTCTACGGAAGTATTGACTGAAAAGTTAAAATCGAAGGAGCTTGATTTGGCTTTTATTCGTAAGGTCGTAAATCCGGCAATTCAAACCTTTCCATTCTGCGAGGACCCCATCTCACTGTATGTACATGAGGGACACCGCTTTGCTGAAGCACAGCGGGCTTCACTGGAGGATATCCGCCAGGAGACGTTGGTTTTTTTTGAATGCGGATCTTTGGATTGGATGCGGCTGCATCGTGTATTTGAGAGTATGGAACAGCCACCGAAGATTGAATATCAGGTAGATAACCTGGAGACAGCCAAAAAGCTGGTATTGAAAAAAGCAGGCATCTGTTTCCTTCCCGCCCTCAGTGTGCAGGAGGAAGTGGCGGTTGGGTCGCTGATCCGGGTGGATATTGCGGAGACGGAAGGTATCTCCTTGCGAACCAGCCTGATTTCGCTAAATGGAGAGAACGCAGAATTCATCGAAACCCTGCTTGAACTCGGGATTGGAAAAGTGGGAGATCGACTAATTGTATAGATGTATTAAAAAACTCTATTAGCGCATGGACACATGCAGTGATAAAGTTAATTGCATATAATCACGACTATTTCGATAGGGATTATAAAGTTACTTTTCGAAAGGCTGGAGGGCATGTGATGAGTGAGGTATACAGGCTGGCAGAACTGAAGGATGCGGAGCCATTGCTAGATGTTACATATCGTGCCTATCAGCTGATTCGTGAACTCGGGCTGCATTGGCCGGCGGCCACAGCCGACTTGGCGCTTATTGAAGACAATATAGCTACGAATGAGTGTTATGTGCTTGAAGTTGACGGAACGATAGTTGCGACCATAACCCTTTCAAAGGAAGAAGAGATTAAGAAGATTAGCCCATTGCCTTTTATCAAATGGTTTGCTGCCCATCCAGATTATAGTAACAGAGGTTATGGTGGAAAACTTTTGGATTGGGTGGAAGAGAACATTATTGCTGGTCAGTTAGGTTCGGCTGCAGTCACGCTGGCAACGGCGAAGAAACATCCGTGGTTGGTTCAAATGTATGAACGCCGGGGGTACGAACGTTTTTTAGAACTGGATCAGCAGAACGGTGACGGCATTATGTATCTGATGAAAAAAACACTTACAGACAAACCACAGTTCATTTAAAGGGGATAAAACAATGAAAAAGTCCATTTCACTAGTATTTGCATCGGTATTGACACTGGCGATTGCCGGCTGCGGAAACAACAGTAACAGCGCTAGCAGCAATCAGAATGGAAATGCAGCAGAAGCTGCGGCACCGGCAAAGGATTCGGCAAAGGTAACTAAGATCATTGTGGGCACGGGTACTGCTTTTCCGAAAGTCTGCTTCATAGATGAGAATGGTAAACTCACCGGATTTGATGTGGAACTGCTCAAAGAAATCGATAAGCAGCTGCCAGAATATGAATTCGAATTTCAAACCATGGATTTCAGCAATCTGCTGCTGAGCCTGGAAACCAAAAAAATCGATTTGGTCGCCCATGTCATGGAGAAAAATCCGGAACGGGAGCTGAAATACTCTTTTAACAAAGAAGCCTATGCCCACTGGAGAAACCGCATTGTAGTGGCAAAGGATAATAATTCAATCCAATCGCTTGATGATCTCAAAGGGAAAAAGGTGCTTGTAGGTGCAACGAGTGCACAAGCACAAATACTCGAGAACTACAATAAAGAGAATGACAATGCGATTGATATCGTGTATCAGAATGGTGCAGCGAATGATACCGTCGCACAGATTAGTACTGGGCGTGTGGACGCTACGCTGGCTGCAGATTTTGTCCTGCCGATCATTGATCCGCAGAGTCAGCTAAAAGCTACGGGCGACGAGCTATCCTCCGCGGACATTCTCTATGTTTTCCGTAAGGATGATGCCGATTCACAAAAGCTGTCAGATGCGATTGACAGTGCGATTAAAGAGCTGAAGACAGACGGCACACTAGGCAAGCTTAGTACGGAATGGTTGGGTGCGGATGTTACAGCGGATTCGGTGAAATGATTGAGCCGGTGAGCACGGGAAGGGGGGGGATATATGGGCGCACAGTTTGATATCAGCTTTGTATTTTCGTTTTTGCCTAAGTTACTAGGGACTTTAAGCACCACGCTTCTGATTGTCGCCTGTTCTCTACTGACAGGAATTCTTGTCGGCTTTCTCGTAGCTCTGCCAAGACTTTATAAAGTGCCTGTGTTAAAAACCATCTCCGAAATCTATATTTCTTTTTTTCGGGGAACTCCGATTCTTATCCAGCTCTTCTTGTTTTATTATGGTCTGCCCGAAATTATGAAGCTGGTTCATGTCGATATGACCCGGACTCCGGTGCTTGTTTTTGTGATTCTTACTTACGGGCTGCATACGGGGGCATACATGTCCGAAATGATCCGGGCTTCTGTAATGGCGGTGGATAAGGGGCAGGTAGAGGCTGCTTATGCTACAGGGATGACGGGGTTTCAAGCCTTTACGCGAATCGTGC
The DNA here is from genome assembly GCF_038593035.1 of Paenibacillus sp. FSL R10-2778. NCBI lineage: Bacteria > Bacillati > Bacillota > Bacilli > Caryophanales > Paenibacillaceae > Paenibacillus > Paenibacillus sp. FSL R10-2778. Next base: position 3,414,631 of record NZ_CP151956.1, read on the forward strand.
TGCCGCAGGCGCTCGGAATCGCAGTTCCTGTATTCTCCAATCTGGTGATTGCTCTACTGAAAGATACGTCATTGGCCTTTACTCTTGGGGTGATGGAAATGTCAGGTAAAGCACAGACGCTAGGCAGCTTAACTCAGCACTTTATTGAAACGTATATCGCGCTTGCGCTAATCTATCTGGTCATTAGCTTTACAATCGAGAAACTGCTGCTTATAGCAGAACGCCGGCTGCTGCGGCATGAGAAACGGAATACACCGGAGAAAAAAACGTTCAAAATCAACAAAAGCTGGTCCTACCGCCGCATCATTGCTGAACTTGGACCGGGTAAAGGAGGTAGCGGATTATGAAGCTGGACCCATCTTTTATCTGGACTGCTCTGGTGCAAATTTTAAGTGCAATTCCTGTGACCTTATCTATTACTGCTGTCTCAGTACTCATTGGATTTGTGATTGGTGTGGCTGTAGCGTTGATCCGGATATACAGAATTCCGCTGCTGTATCCGCTGGCTGTCGGTTATGTTACGTTCATCCGCGGGACACCGATGCTGACGCATCTTTTGCTTATCTATTTTGGGCTTCCCGTGTTAATCGATGGTCTGGCAGTGCAGTTCGGCTGGAGCTTTAGGTCGGTAGCCATTCCGATGATCGGTTTTGCCTATATTTCGTTCTCGATTACAGCGGGAGCCTATATGTCCGAGGTCGTCCGTTCCGGTCTGCTTGCTGTGGATCGCGGTCAGCTGGAAGCGGCCCATTCTATCGGAATGACCACGCCCCAGGCACTGCGGCGGATTGTTTTTCCTCAGGCGCTGGCGGCGAGTCTGCCTAATCTGTCAAATTCGGTAATTGGTATGCTGCATGGATCTACCCTTGCTTTTACCGTTTCGGTGGTGGATATCAATGCTAAGGCGCAAATTGTAGCTTCAACGAACTGGAAGTTTTTTGAGGCTTTTCTGGCGGCAGCACTGATTTTCTGGGGACTTACGTTCCTGATCGAACGCGTGACGTCGCTGATTGAAAAAAGAATTAATCTGTACAATCGAGGTGGAGTAGCATGATCAAGCTTGCGCAAATTTCGAAGTCATTCGGTCGGAATCAGGTGCTCAACAATATAGATTTAACGGTGACGAAGGGTGAAGTTGTCGTCATTCTCGGTCCCAGCGGCTCGGGCAAAACGACACTTTTACGCTGTGTGAATTATTTGGAGAAGCCAAGCAGCGGAGAGATCGCCATCGGCGATTTCAAAGTGAACTGCAAACATCCCCGCAAAAAGGAGATTCATCTGCTCCGGCAAAAAACGGCAATGGTGTTCCAGCAGTACAATTTATTCCGCCATAAAACCGCGCTGGAGAACGTGATGGAGGGACTGCTGATTGTCAAAAAGCTTCCGAAGGACGAAGCGAAAAATCGGAGTATTGCCCTGCTTGAAAAGGTTGGTCTTGGCAGCAAGCTGGACGCCTATCCAAGTCAGCTGTCCGGAGGCCAGCAGCAGCGGGTTGGCATTGCCCGTGCCTTGGCGCTCGAGCCGGAGGTTATATTGTTCGACGAACCCACATCGGCGTTGGACCCAGAGTTAGTGGGTGAGGTGCTGGCCGTCATCCGTAAAATTGCCAAGGAAGGCATCACAATGATTGTGGTGACTCATGAAATGGGCTTTGCTCGCGATGTGGCGAATCATGTGGTTTTTATGGACGGAGGCGTCATTGTTGAAGAAGGGACTCCGGCAGAGCTGTTTAACCATCCGCGCGAAGAAAGAACGAAGCAGTTCCTGAAGCGGATCACACCTGAATTTAACTATTCCATATAGGAGGAAAAATAATGGCTATTACAATCAGCGTACTTGATCAAAGTCCGATCTATCCGGGAGAAACGCCGGAGGAAGCATTCCAGCATACGATCAAGCTGGCACAATTGTCCGAAGAGCTTGGATTCCACCGGTTCTGGGTTTCGGAGCATCATGACTCCGAGCAGGTAGCCGGCTCTTCCCCGGAAGTACTTATCTCACATCTTCTGGCTAAAACAGAGCGAATCCGCATTGGCTCCGGTGGCATCATGCTCCAGCATTACAGCCCATATAAGGTAGCGGAGAACTTCAATGTGCTGTCCACACTGGCTCCTGGACGAGTGGATCTCGGTGTGGGACGTGCTCCCGGTGGACTCCCACGTAGCACACAGGCACTACAGCAGGGAAAAGCTGAAACCCCAGACCTGACGGATAAAATCATCGAGCTGGAAAAATATGTACATAACCGCCTCGAAGAAAACCATCCGCTGGCAGGGTTGAAGGCAGGTCCCCTTCCTGGTATTCCTCCTGAGTTGTATGTCCTTGGCGCGAGTGTAAGCAGCGCGGAAATTGCCGCTGAACTGGGGTTACCGTACGTATTCTCCCTGTTTATTAACAGCGATAAGGCGGTAGCGCTGGATGCCATTCGTGCTTACCGCAGCGGTTTCGCTTCTTCACAGGGCAGACAACCGCAAGCGATTATCGCTTTAGCGTTAGTGGTGGCTGAGACTGAGGAGGGAGCGAAAGAACTGGCAGGTGCGCATAAGCTGATCCGGATTCAACTGGCGAGCGGGAAGAAGCTGACAGTAGGGACCTTGGAACAGGCGGAGGAATTTGCCCGCCAGAGCAATGAAGCCTACACGATTGAAGAGCTGGAACCGGAGATTACCAAGGGAACAAAATCATCTGTCCGTGAACAGTTGTTGGAACTTTCAGAGGCGTCCGGTGTCGAGGAGTTCATCATAACGACGAATGTACAGCCCTTTGACAAACGGCTCCGATCCTTTGAGCTACTGAGCGAAGCAATCGCTGAAGTGGCTGCAGAGGCATAAAGCGGGCGGGCTCGGTATCACACAGGAAATCGTGTAAAGGAGGGTGACTGTATATGACAAGTAAAGCTAAAGAGTTGAGTGCGGAAGCGCTTGAAGAAGAATTAATCGGGATACGCCGTCATCTGCACCGGCACCCGGAACTGTCCAATGAAGAATATGGCACAACAGAATATATTATTTCCCTGCTGGAGCGGGCAGGAGTCAGGATCGTAGAATACGGTCTGTCTACCGGCGTGATCGCAGAGATTGGCGGCAAAAAGCCCGGTTCGGTCATCGCACTGCGCGCAGATATTGATGCCTTGCCAATCCAGGAGGAAAGCGGAGTATCCTTCGCTTCATTATATCCCGGCAAAATGCATGCCTGCGGGCATGATTTCCATACGGCTGCCTTGATTGGTGCCGCCTATCAATTGAAACAGCGAGAGCAGCAATTACAGGGAACGGTGCGCCTGTTATTCCAACCAGCGGAGGAGAAGGCGCAGGGTGCACAGCGAATCATTGCTAGCGGGGCACTAGTAGACGTCCGGGCAGTGATCGGGCTGCATAACAAGCCAGACCTGCCAGTCGGAACCATCGGTATTAAGGGTGGTCCTTTAATGGCAGCAGCTGACGGGTTTGTGATTGAAGTGCAGGGTGGTAGTTCTCATGCTGCCGTTCCGGAAGCTGGCATAGACCCGATTGTAGCGGCTTCGCATATTGTGACGGCATTCCAGTCCATTGTAAGTCGCAATGTCAGTCCTCTGCAGAGTGCGGTGGTCAGTGTGACGCAGATTCACAGCGGCAATTCATGGAACATTATCCCCGAAAAAGCGGTGCTTGAAGGGACGATCCGCACCTTTGATGAAACGTTGCGCAGCAAAGTGCTGGAGCGGTTTCAAGAAGTGGCGGTCGGTGTAGCAGCGGCTCTTGGAGCAGAAGCTACCGTTCGCTGGATAGAAGGGCCACCTCCGGTTATCAACGATCCCTCCCTAGCAGCGCTTGGAGTTGAATCGGTCGAAGCTCTTGGCTACCGAGCGATTCAGCCAGAGCTTTCTCTGGCTGGAGAGGATTTCGCATTCTATCAGCGCGTGGTACCCGGACTGTTCGTTTTTGTAGGTACTGAAGGAAGCCAGGAATGGCATCATCCGGCCTTCAATCTGGATGAACGTGCACTCCCTGTGGCAGCACGTTTCCTTGCGGATGTAGCTGTACGATCCCTAGTGCAGTACAGTCCCGATGGAGGTGCAGAATTATAGCTGAACATAACAGTTACGATGTAATTATCGTCGGCGCAGGCTCGATGGGCATGAGTGCCGGTTACTATCTTGCGAAGCGCGGAGTGAAGACGCTGCTAATTGATGCCTTTGATCCTCCACATACACAGGGAAGCCATCACGGGGAAACGCGGCTGATCCGGCATGCTTACAGTGGTGATCCCGCCTACATTGATTTGGCTCTGCGGGCAGATCGTTTATGGAAAGAAGCTGAGCAGTTGAGCGGAATAGAACTGCTTGTCCGCTCGGGCGTTTTGAATCTCGCAGATAGTGCAGTGTATTCCTTCAGCGGTCGTCTCGCGGAAGCAAAGAAACGGAAGGTGCAGGTCCAGCATCTGGATGCCGGAGAGATCCGGCGGCGCTGGCCGGGATTGAACATTCCGGAAACATTCGCAGCAATGTATGAACCAGATGCCGGGTATTTGTACAGCGAGCGCTGTATCTCCGCCTACCGCCAGCTTGCCCTTGGACAGGGTGCGGAACTGTTGACGAACACTTCGGTAGTAAACATCACCGCCCGCGAAAGCAGTGTAACAGTTTATACAACAAACGGCGATTATCACGGAGCGTCAGCTATCCTTAGTGCTGGAGCCTGGTTTGGTGCGTTAGCGCCTTTTGTGCATTTGCCAATCAAGGCGATCCGCAAAGTTGTGGGCTGGTTTGAGAGCTCACCTGCTTTTGCAGCCGGTAACTTCCCTGGCTTCACGCTAGGAGCTGAGGAAGGTGGCTATTATGGCTTTCCCAGCATTGCTGGAGCCGGTCTGAAGATCGGCCGGCACGATACGGGGCTGGAATGGAAACCAGGCACACTACTTGCTCCCTTTGGCAGTGAAACCAGCGATGAGCAAGACCTCCGAAGAGTACTGGAGACTTACATGCCGGGTGCAGCTGGCCGATTACTTAAAGGATCTGTATGCAAATATGAGCATACACCTGATGAAGATTTCATTATTGACCGCCATCCGCTCCACTCCAATGTGCTGGTAGCCGGAGGGTTCTCAGGGCATGGTTTTAAATTTTCTAGTGTTGTAGGTGAAATACTTGCTGATTTGGCGACAAGTGGAGCTACCAACCACAACATTCAACCTTTTGCGTTATCACGTTTTACACCTGATCATTCGCAAGCAGGCCTAATTTTGGAGGGGATTTAATGAGCAAAGTTCAAATTAGCAATTTTTTAAGTACGCACAACCAACTGGTGCATGCAACCGCAGGGTTATCAGAGGAACAGCTGAAATGGAAGGCAGCACCAACGAGTTGGAGTATTACTGAGGTGTTAGCCCATCTAGCTGATCACAGCATTGTGGTTTCGTTCCGTATCCGTGATATTCTCGCTGCTACAACTGCGCAGCTGCCAGTCTTCAATCAGGACACTTGGGTCAGCGGCCAGTACGCCAATAGTGGTAGTGCTTCCGATAGTCTGGAGTTGTTCCGCAGCCTGCTTTATTATAACAGTCTATTGTTTGAACGACTCAGCGCAGAGGATTGGGAGAAAAGCGGGGTTAACTTCAAGGGGGAAAACGTTAAAATTTCCGATATCGTCCATAGCTTCACCGCACATGTAGAGAGACATCTTGGCCAGATTGAGCGAATCAAGCAGGGCGCAGCCAATGCATCGTTCGTGCAATGAATACTTTCATAGTTAGTTTTGCATGAAGTAAAACCTGGGAATCGTATGCTCACAAAACTTTTAGGAGGAATGAACATGACCAAACCAAAACAACTGAAGCTAGGCGCACTGCTGCATGGAGTAGGAGGCAGCACGTCGATGTGGCGCCATCCTGATGCTAAGCCGGATGCAAGTGTAAACTTTGAATTATACAAAGCGTGGGTACAGAAGGCAGAAGAAGGCAAGCTGGATCTGATCTTCATCGCAGACGGTTTGTACATTAATGAAAAGTCCATTCCGCATTTCCTTAACCGATTTGAACCGCTGACCATTCTTAGCGCACTCGCCGCCGTCAGCACCAACATCGGTCTGGTTGGTACCCTTTCCACCTCCTACAGTGAACCGTTTACCGTCGCGCGTCAATTCGGCTCACTGGATGTAATCAGCGGTGGCCGGGCCGGCTGGAATGTGGTGACTTCACCGCTGGAAGGCTCTGCCTCGAATTACAGCAAAACAGAGCATCCTGACCATGGCAAGCGTTACCGTATTGCTACCGAATATTTGCAGGTGACACGCGGATTATGGGATTCCTGGGAGGATGATGCGTTTGTTCGAGATAAAGAAACAGGTGTATTCTTTGATCCGCAAAAAATGCATACCCTGGACCATCAAGGAGAGTTCTTCTCCGTGAAAGGACCGCTCAATATTGCTCGTTCGAAGCAGGGGCAGCCAGTCGTGTTTCAGGCAGGTTCCTCAGAAGTTGGTAAAAATTACGCCTCAAAGGAAGCGGATGCTATCTTCACTGGCCACGAAACGCTAGAAGATGCCCAGGCATTCTATAGCGATGTTAAGACACGGGTAGCTTCATTTGGCCGGGATCCGAATGAGGTGCTGATCTTTCCTGGTATTGCACCAATCATTGGCGACACATCAGAGGAAGCAGAGCGTAAATATCAGGAGGTTGCTGGTCTCGTGACGATTGAGAATGCACTGAACTATTTGGGCAGATTCTTCGAGCATCATGATTTCTCGCAATATCCGCTGGATGAACCGTTCCCTGAGCTTGGCGAGTTGGGGCGTAATAGTTTTCAGAGCGGCACGGATAAAATCAAAAAGGACGCGAAGGAGAGAGGCTTAACACTAAGACAGGTCGCCTTACAATCCGCTACCCCGCGCAGCAGCTTTATTGGCACACCTGAGCAAGTGGCTGATCAGATTCAAACCTGGTTTGAGGGTGGAGGAGCAGACGGATTTATGATCGCAGCTGCTGTTCCTAATGGACTGGAGGAATTCGTCGATCGGGTAGTGCCGATTCTTCAAGAGCGGGGCCTGTTCCGCACTGAATACGAAAGTAGCACCCTGCGTGGAAATCTCGGTATTCCATTGCCAGAGAACCGCTATTCCAAGGCTTCACAACCGGTAGGGCAAAAAGCCGTACATTAACAATAATAATTTGAATCGAATAATTAGCTTTCGTCATAAAAAATGTAACGCAGCCGTTTAAGGCTGCGTTTATTTGCGTGCGAGCGGAGCTTGTCTAACAACGTAAGCGCTTTAAAGAACCAATCAGAGCAATAGATAACCAATCACTGTTATATAGGCAGGGTTCCCGCTGCACCTTATGATAGAAATATCAAGGAGGGATGTAAATTGTACGCTAAGTTCTACAAGTACCGATGGCAATATTTAATGATTCTTCCGGGAGTGCTGTTGCTATTTTTGTTCAGCTATATTCCGATGGCAGGGATTCAGGTCGCCTTCCGCGACTTTCAGATTGGCACCTCGATCTGGAACAGCACATGGGTGGGATTAGACAACTTTTCTTTCCTGCAAGATCCCCAGTTTTTAACTGTCGTCAAAAATACGTTATATATATCTGTGCTTAAGTTCATCTTCGGATTCCCGGCACCGATTCTACTGGCACTGGTGATTAACGAGGTAACCCGGCCTGTATTTAAGCGATTCGTGCAATCGGTCAGCTATTTGCCTCATTTTTTCTCATGGATTGTAGTCGCTTACATCCTGCAGTCTTTTCTGACTTTGGATGGTGGGCTGGTCAATCAGTTCATCGAGAAAGCAGGCGGTGATCCTGTATTTTTTCTAGGTTCCACGGAGTGGTTCCGGCCCATGGTTATATTAAGCGGCTTGTGGAAAGAGACCGGATGGAACACGATTCTCTATTTGGCTGCGATCACAACGATTGATCCGCAATTGTATGAATCCGCCAAAGTAGAGGGTGCAGGAAAGCTAGCCCAGATTCGGCATATCACCTTCCCGGGTATTCTACCGACAATATCGATTGTGCTAATTCTGAGTATCCCAAGCCTGATTTCAGTAGGGATGGATCAGATTTATCCGCTGATGAATTCTGCTAATCAAGGGGTCGCGGATGTACTGGATACGTATATCATCCGCAACGGATTGCAGCAGGGATATTTTGGAATGGCGACCGCAGTGGGGTTGTTATCCTCAGTGATCAGCTTGATATTGGTTGTTTCGACTAATCAGTTATCCAGAAAAATAAATGGTGAAGGATTATGGTGATGGCATATGAAGCTCAGCAGAGGTGAAAAAATAGCTCAATACGTCATCGTCATAGTACTGGCAGGTCTGTGCTTGTCTGTACTATATCCATTCCTATACATGCTGGCCATCTCACTGAATGACGGTGCAAGTGCGGCCAAAGGTGGCGTGTATCTATGGCCCAAAAATTTCACATTAATTAATTATGAGATTGTATTAGGAAATGAGATTATCCGCCAGTCTTATCTAATTACAATCGCTAGGACAGTCATTGGCACATTCGCAGGACTTATCGTCACACTTCTGGTGGCCTTTGGCTTGTCCTACCGCGGCCTTCCATTAAGAAGCACGATTCTAGGCTATATTCTTTTAACCATGCTATTCAGTGGAGGACTGGTTCCTTTCTATATTCAGCTTAATAATCTTGGGCTTATCAACACGTTCTGGGTGTATATTTTTCCCGGGCTGTTCTCGGTCTGGAACATGTTTGTCATGCTGAAGTTTATACAGGGAATCCCTGAAGCTCTGGTAGAATCCGCTGAACTAGATGGAGCCGGTCCTGTTCGTACTCTGATTCAGATTATTATTCCACTCTCTCAACCTATGCTTGCCGCACTTGGATTGTTTACCGCAGTGGGACACTGGAATGACTGGTTCGCCGGTGCTTTCTTCGTCACGAAGCAGAACCTGATTCCGGTGCAGACCTTCCTGCAGCAATTGCTCGCTGCTCAGGATTTATCCGCTGTCCTTGGCTCGAATACCAACCAGGAAGCTTTGGCGAGAAGCTCACAAATGCAGAATATTACACTGATGTCGATTAAGATGGCAGTCGTTATGGTGAGTGCAATCCCCATCCTGTGCGTGTATCCGTTCCTGCAGAAATATTTTGTGAAAGGAGTTCTTGTAGGGTCAGTAAAAGGCTGATTTTCAATAATAGAACAGGGGGAAAAATCAATGATATTCAAAAAAACGGGTCTAGCCGCTTTGGCTGCAGCAACCTTACTGATGTCTATTGCCGGATGCTCCGGATCAGGTGAGAATACTGCGAACAAGCCTGGAAGCGACAATGAAACGTCAAGTAACCTGCCCGCCAGTGGCTCGACTTCCTTTAATCTCTGGCTTGGATGGACGGCAACCATCAATAATGATAGTTTGGTCCAGAAATATTGGCGTGAACAGGAGCCTGGAGTAAATGTGAAGCTGGAAACCACTCAAGGCGACGCAATGACTGCACTTAATTTGAAGATAAACACAGGCGGCTTTGAAGATGCAGCTATCTTCAGCCGAAACGAAACGGTCAAAAGCGCGATGAACCGGTCGAAACAGCTTATGCCGCTAGAGCAGTATTTCGACATGCCTGACAAATATCCAGGACTGGCGTCTATTCCAAAGCAGTATCTGGAACTTATGAAGGATAATGAGGGTCATATCTGGTCCATTCCTACCTGGTTTGACCAAAACCCGGAAGATCCGTGGCCAGGCTGGGCATCTCAAGCCTGGATTGTCAGAAGTGATGTGCTGGAGAAAACAGGTATGACCAAAGAGGACTTAGCAACGTTAGAAGGAGTTGAGACCTTCCTTCGGAAAGCTGCAGAAGAGAAGGATGCTTCCGGCAAATCGCTTATTCCTCTATCATTCCTAATGGACACTAGTGATAATCTGGGCTGGAGCGATGAAAACGCGATTTTGACAGCATTCGGGGTGACTACAGCAGGTAATGGCGTTGACAAACGCGGCGATGATTTTGTATTCGCTTACGACGATCCCAATTATAAAGCAGCGTATCAATGGATGAACAAGATGTACCAGGAGAAGTTGATCGATCCAGAGGTCGTCACCAGCAAAAAAGAACAGTATACAGAAAAGAACAAATCAGGTCGTATTGCCTTCAATGTCGGCAGCTTCTGGAACATTCCTGCCTCAGCCTGGGAGACATTGGACGGTCCAACAGAGCCAGGGTGGTTTTACGAAGCGATCCCTTTTCCTAAAGTGGATGGTGTAGAGAAAGTCGGAATTAATCAGGTTACCAATCCGAATCCAGGCTATGATGTCTATGTTAGTGAAAAAACTAAAAATCTGGAAGCTATTCTGAAATTCTTCGATTATACCTTGCAACCAAAACCCGAGCAGCAGCAGGTCATTAATGAAGGACCGGCGGGATTATACTGGGATTGGATTGATCAACCGTTGGGCAAATGGAAATTCACAGACGAAACCTACAAGACGAGCCGCAATTCCGGAGACACCGCACAAAAAGCTAAAGTCACCCCTGAGCTTTACATGACTGCCTCTTACAGCAATGAATGGTACCCATGGTGGAACACAGAGGATGCAGGAAAAGCCGGAGCTGCTAAGACCATTAAGTTCACTGAGGCTATCGGCAAAATGGGAACGATCCGCGTGGCAGAGCCTTATGATCTATTCCAGATGAAACAGGGCGGCGCATGGGAGAAATATTCACCGGAGATCGAAAATATCCGCAAGGAATATCGAGCCAAGCTTTTAATGGCCAAAGACGAGGGGCAATTCGAAAAGAATTGGAGCGATTTCCAAGCAGCACTAGAGAAGCGTGGGCACTGGAGTGAAGTCAAGCAGGAGTGGCTGGATACGTACAAGGAGGAAGTAACAGCCTTGCAATAGACAACCGTGATGCTCTTTCAGTCGCGGATCGTAAACGATAAAAAATTAATGGAGCACCTCTCACTTGGAGGGGGCTCCCTTTGCACTTCATGGGGGGAATCTATGATTAAACAACAAATAGAGAAATGGATCATCCGTATGACCCGTTCCATGAACCTGAGGAGTAAAATTGTATTATTCTACGGACTCATTGTATTTCTCCCCACCGTACTGCTGGCTGCAGGTGCAGGGTACATGATGCTTCATACGGTGCGGGCCAATTATATGCTTACGATCAGGGAAGCCGTTCGGCAAAGTGCGCAGAGTATTGAATTCAGGAAGCAAAGCTATGATCTGCTGGCTACCCGGACGGCTACGGATGGTGAGCTGATCTCTAGATTAGCCAGGGACTATGCGGATATCGATGAACAATTGGGTACGGTCAATTATGTGGACCGATCCTTTCTGCTCACCAGCAAATACTTGCCAGGTATTGAGAATTTCCGAATCTATCATACCAACGATACACTAGTGCAAGATGGAGGGCTTCTGTGGAAGCCGGAAGAACGGAGCCTTTCGGGAATTCGAGAGCGGGATTGGTATACGAAAATGCTTCGTACAACAGACAATCTGGTATGGACTAATGCAGCTGACGACAGGACTAAGCTAGTGGTATCCCATAAAATTCTGAACGCGTATGGAGATGTTTACGGGATTGTGTACCTGTTACTGAACTATAACGGTGTCTTCATGGAATCGTTCGAACATCCTTTTGAAGGGGCCGGAGAATTGTATATCGTTGACGACAACGAACGCATTATTGCATCCTCGGAGCCCTCTGAAATTGGCAGCCGGTTATCCTCATCCTCCTTAGGTCAGTACTGGAACAACTCGTTGGAAACCTCAGCAACAAAAAGCGGGATGATGCTGATCACTCAGGAGATTAAGTCTGGCTGGACGGTTGCCGCACTTGTGCATCTTGACCGACTGGAGGAGCAGTCTACGCGGATTATGTACTATATCGGAGCAGGTATTGCATTTTTCCTGCTGCTGTCCATCTTTCTAATCATGATTGTACTTAAAAATGTGATTTGGCGGATCCGCAAGCTGGGCACCAGGATGACAGATATCTCACAGGGCTATTTCGAAGTTACAGTGAGAAACCGTGACAACGATGAGCTGGGGGAGCTTGAGGTATTGTTCAATTCCATGTCTGGCCGTTTGAGAAAACTGGTCGAAGAACATACAGAGGCCATGCTCAAAGAGCGGGAGCAATCATTCAGGGCGTTGCAGGCACAGATTAACCCTCATTTTATTTATAATTCGTTAAGCCTGATCCGTTGGCGGGCATTAGATCAGCAGGACGAATTGCAAATCCGAACCATAGATGCGCTGACGACATTCTATCGGCTGGCACTCAATAACCGGGTTAATGTGACGCTGATCCGTGACGAAATTGAGCATCTGAAAGCGTATATCGAAATTCAGCAGCTGCGTTATCCCGGTCAGGTATCCGTAGAGTGGCTGGTAGAGCCGGACGTTCTTGACCTGTACAGCATTAAGCTGATCCTACAGCCAACGGTCGAGAACTGTTATCTGCACGGGGGCATCACAACTAGAACTCATGCTTTTATACAAATTACGATCAAACGAGTGGAGAATACGGTGCAGTTTCAGATTTTTGATAATGGAAAAGGGATTGGCAGTGAGAAGCTGGAACAGATCCGTGCCGGCAGCTACACGGGTACGCAAAACGGATTCGGGATGAACAATATCCGTGAACGTCTTGCATTATATTTTGGCACAGAGGGCCGCTTTGAGATTGAAAGTGTAGAAGACGAATGGACTTGTGTAACCATTGATATCCCTGTTTGCAAGGAAAGTCCTGAAATAAAAAAGGGGGATGGAGCTTAATGCGGGCATTAATTGTCGACGACGAGCCTATGCAGATTCAAGGGCTTCTTCGTCATATTGGCTGGAAAGCTCTAGGGTATGAGGAACCGCTAACTGCAATATCTGGTGAAGAAGCACTAACGATTCTAGGAGAAACTCCTGTGGATGTGCTGATCGCTGACGTCTCGATGCCCGGTATGACAGGGATCGAACTGCTCGCCAGATGCAGAGCGGATTATCCGACACTCCAGTCTTTACAGACTGTGATGATCAGTGGATATGACGAGTTTGAATTTGTGCAGGAGGCTATACATCTGGGAGCTAAAGCTTACGTTCTGAAGCCCATCAAGACGGAAGAACTCGAAATGAAACTGGCTGCGTTCAGAGAAGTAGTTGAGAAGAAAAAACAGATTGAACAGGAAACCACTGTACTTAGGGAGAAAGTTACAGAGAGCTATGAGGTGCTGCAGGAACGTTTCGTCAAAGATATGGTTGAAGGCTGGATCCACAGTGAAGAGCTGCTCGAATCCTGGCGGCGCCTGCTGGATCTGCCTAATGGGGAATGGCAGGCAACATTATTCCTGTTCGGATATGACCGCAGGTTCCTAGATAATCCGCATGATGCCAAGGATCGGATCCTGCTTAGCGAAGGGCTATTGAACTGCGTTAAGACTGGTCTATCTGGCTTCACTGGTACCTATATAGGGAAGACAGGAGCGGATGAACTGGCCGTTATTGTGCTGAACGCAACGCCATTGGTGCGGGCAAGACTTGAGAAGCAGCTCGCGTTTATCCAAGATATTCTAAGAGAGCAGTATAAAGCCTCTGTCTCGGTCGGAATCAGCAGAGAGTGCTTGTTCTGGACGGAAATACCGTTGCTGTACAAGGAAGTAAGGCATATGATGACCGGCGCCAGGCTGGCCGGCTACGGACAAATCCTCTATTTCGACCGGAACTTGATGAATGAATATCATGATTTCAGGTTGCGTGAAGAATACATTCCGGAAATCGTTAAGCTACTGGACAGAGGAGAGAGCGATAAAGCTTCCGCTTATTTCAATCATGCTTTCGAAGTGTTACTTGCACGAGAGCTTGTATCCTTTTCCTATGTGCAGGCTTTCGGAATGGGTTTGCTTAGCGAGCTAGCCAGAAAACTGAAGCGTGTACATGAGAAGGAAACAGAGATGAACATCCTCATGTGGCAGCGGCTGATCGACTGTACAGGCGTAGATGAAGTCAGGAAGGTCGTACTGGAATATTTGGCGCAATATGCTAAGCTTAATCAAAGAGAGCAGGTCGCTCAGCAGCATAACCTTATCCAGCGGGTCGCCCGCCAACTGGAGGAGCATCTGCATGAGAACATGACTGTTAAGCAGCTTGCTGAGCAGTTCCACTTGAATCACAGCTATTTAAGTGTTCTCTTCAAGAAAGAAATGGGCCGGACGATTTCCGACTTCGTGCAGGAAGCGCGTATGAACAAAGCCAAGGAACTGCTTCGTGACCCCAATATTAAGGTTTACGAGGTTGCCGAGCAGGTGGGCTTTCAGACCGCGGCTTATTTTGCCTTCCTTTTTAAGAAAACAACCGGCACTACACCTCAGGAGTTCAGAGATTATCATTATTAGGAGTGATATTTTGCAGACAAAGATCAGCCTGGAAGGCGAATGGAAGTTGCAATTGGATGAGGGAAAACAAGGACTGCTGGCATTGCCTTTTACAGATGTTATCACACTGCCCGGAACAACGTCCTACGCACGCAAAGGTCCGAAGAACGAGGATGTTTTAGTAAGCGCATTAACGGATGAGTATTTGTTTGAAGGGCAAGTCTGGTATTCAAAAGAGGTCGTCATTCCGGAAGAACTAGCCGGCAAAGTCTGCTTCCTATTTTTGGAACGTACGAGACTGACGACTCTATGGCTGGACAATCAGGAAATAGGCAGCCGTAACAGTCTAAATACCCCACATATATATGAGTTGCCGCAGCTTCAACCTGGGAACCATACGCTCACCATCCGCGTGGACAATACTGGTTACCCAACCAAAGGTGGACATTTAACGTCGCAGGATACCCAAACCAACTGGAACGGGATTACCGGACGTATGGAGCTTCAGTTCTATGGTGAGTCACGGCTCAGCGGCATCCGGCTCGATCCGGATCTCTCAGCCCGCTCAGTCCGAATCACGGCAACCTTGGACAGCAGGAATGAATCTATACTTACAGTGTCTGCTCAGAGCTTCAACAGCGACAATACACATGCTGTGGACGAGCGGGAGTACCCAGTCTCACCGGGTAGTTTTTCCGTCAACTATGAGCTAGGTCAAGACGCGCTGCTCTGGAGTGAAGGCGCTCCCAATCTTTATAACATAAACCTTGTTTTGAAAGACAGCGATGGATATATAACGGACCGACAGGAGCTCGTTTTTGGATTGAAGGAATTCCGGGCAGAGGGCGATAAGTTTACAATCAACGGAGAAAAAACCTTCCTCCGCGGCAAACATGACGGCCTGATCTTCCCGCTTACCGGTTATGCCCCGACTGACGTCGAGGAATGGGTAAGAATTCTGGGCATCTCCAAGTCTTACGGCATCAATCATTATCGCTTTCATACCTGCTGTCCGCCGGAAGCTGCTTTCACCGCAGCGGATATGCTCGGTATCTACATGCAACCAGAGCTTCCCTTCTGGGGAACAATCACAGAAGAAACCGATGAGGGCCATAATCAGGCGGAGCAGGACTATCTGATTAGCGAAGGCTATGCCATTCTCCAGGCTTTTGGCAATCACCCCTCCTTCGTGATGATGTCGCTTGGCAACGAGCTATGGGGCAGCAAAGCTAAGATTGATTCCTTCCTAAAGGACTATAAAGCATTTGATAACCGGATTCTCTATACACAGGGGTCCAATAACCACCAATGGGTGCCAGAAATTCTGGGACATGACGATTTCTTCAGCGGCGTGCGCTTCTCCAGAGATCGGCTGTTCAGAGGCTCCTATGCGATGTGTGATGCTCCATTAGGTCATGTCCAGATCGATCTGCCAGGCACGATGAAAGACTATGACGATCAGATCGTCCCTCAGGATCTCTTCAACGGAGAGGGGATGGAAGCTGCCGCTGGCGGAGAGATCCAGATCCAGTATGGTACGGAAGCCAAGACGGTGAAGGCTGGAGACGCTTCCGCAGAATGGATACCGCACATTCCGGTAATCTCGCATGAGATCGGACAGTATGCTACCTATCCTAATTATGAGGAAATCGATAAATACAACGGTCCGCTCAAAGCTGAGAATTTCATAATTTTCCGTGAACGACTGGAAAGTAAAGGGCTGGGTCATTTGGCTGCCAAATATTTCGAATGCTCAGGGCAACTGGCAGTAGCTTGCTACAAAGAGGAACTCGAGGCGGCATTCCGCTCCCGGCGGCTTGCGGGCTTCCAACTGCTTGATTTGCAGGATTTCAGTGGCCAGGGAACGGCGCTGGTGGGTGTCCTCGACGCCTTTATGGATTCCAAAGGAATGATAAGTGCTGAGGACTGGCGAACTTTTTGTAATGATGCCGTTCTGCTGGCAAGATTCCCCAAGTATAACTATGTCTCTGGTGAAACGTTCGATGCCCATGTCGAACTGAGCTGTTTCCGCAGCGGGATGCCGAGTACATTTGAACTGCATTGGGAGCTTACCTCAGATAACGGTATACTCGCCGCAGGTTCAACCGAGGTGGACGTACCTGCAGGAACGAATTATATCGATATCTGCGATCTGGCAATAAAACTACCTGTAGTTGACCGGATGAGTACTATCGTATTGTCCCTCTCCATACAGGGAACAGATATCCGTAAGAGCTATGACCTGTGGATTTATCCAGTGAAGAGTGGCAACATGCTGGAGGGTGTCCATGTCTTCGACAAGCTATCTGATGATGCACTTGCATTGCTGGAGCAAGGTGAGAATGTACTGCTTATGCCGAAACCGGAATCTCTCAAAAATGCTGTTGAAGGTTATTACTGCACAGATTTCTGGTGTTATCCAATGTTCCGCTCGATCTCAGAGAGCATGAACCGGCCAGTACCCATTGGTACTATGGGGCTGTTGATTGATAACAACCACCCGGCGCTGCGTGAGTTCCCGAGCGAGGAATATTCTACTTATCCTTGGTGGAGTATTGTTGAGAATTCGAAATCGCTCATCATGGATGCAGCTGACCGCAACTGGAATCCCGTAGTGCAGACTATCGATAATTTTGAACGCAATCATAAGCTGAGTTTCCTAGTGGAATGCAGTGTAAGAGCAGGCAACCTGCTGATATGCGCATTGGATACTGTTAAGGTTAGCGATACGCCGGAAGGCAGACAGTTCTTATCCAGCCTTGCGGGTTATATGAAATCAGACGATTTCAAACCACAGTACAAGGCGAATGTTGCGGAGCTTCTTGAGCTGATCCAATAGGTAGAGGCAGGCGATTACTAAGGCTCCTTATCGCATTTCATATGGATGAACAGTCCAAGGGCGCTATACTAAAAACTACTTTTTTATTGAGTAAGACAGACGGTTTCATCGTAAAAAGATCTAGAGCAGCGATTCTCTTAATAAAGAGAGATTCGCTGCTCTTAGTTTTTTTGCTGCTTTTAGTTTATTGGTAGCCGCCAGCTTCAACAGTGTCATCGTTATCTGAGTCTCTGAGGGTTTCGGACCCAGATGACACTATTTGCTAATTTTCAGCCTTTTGAACAACATTTCGGACTCCAGTGACGCTATTGCTTAAAAAGAGGTCCATATGTGTTGTATTTCATACAGATAGTGGCTATGGGGACCGTTAGCCCACCAAAAGTACAATAATACTGCTTTTAGCGTCATCTATGTCCGATAGATGGTGCTACATTGTTGCAATAGTTCTTAAAACTTCTATCGAACAAAAAGTAAAGGAGTTCACCAAGCAGCTTTTCGCGGCTGAAGGGAACTCCTTTTTTCGCGTTCGACGTATTACACGTATTGGTAAAGCACGGGAGTCAGAGGCTCCGAAACAAAACAAGCCTTAAAAAGTCACCTCTATAGATGATTGCTGATAATCCTCACTCCAGCCTAGAGGGGTTGTTTGTGTTTATCAGCAACTGAGCAGTTTTACAAACGATTTCACAGGGTTGGAGACCTTTGAAAACATTAACCCGGTGCTATCATTGGTAATGAAGCTGCACACCTAAAGTTGTAAGCGCATTAACGAATGGCGCCAGAGCCGCTCATCGTCAGGAACAGCGCCAAATTTAGCAGGGTTTGGGGGAACGGGAGAAGACATGAATGAAATTCTATTGAACGATTTGAAGTGGGAAGTCAAAGGGTATTGGCCCTGGGTTCCGCTAAAGGGCACCAGTATGGAGCTGGGACAGGAATTGATGGGGGTTACAGACTGGATGCCTGCCACTGTGCCGGGTGGAGTTCACTATGATCTCTTCAGACAGGGCTGGATTACCAACCCTTATCAAGAGTTAAATAGCCTGAGTTGTGAATGGGTGGAGAACCGCTGGTGGGTTTACCGTACGACCTTGAAGCAGCCTGAGCTGAGAGCAGCCAGAGTTGAACTGGTCTTTCAGGGACTGGACTATGAAGCCTCGGTATACGCTGATCATTTACTGCTGGGTGAACATAAAGGTATGTTCGAGCCGGCTGTATTTGATGTTACAGACCTGCTCTCCGGGCGGGAAAGCCTTGAAATTTCAGTGCTGTTGAAGCAGGCGCCAGATGAAATGGGGCAAATCGGCAAAACCTCGGCTACCTTCACGCAGAAGAGCCGTTTTAATTATAAATGGGATTTCTCTACCCGGTTGGTCAATGTCGGAATTTGGGATGATGTGGTATTGAGGGTACATCAACAGTGCTCTTGGGATGATGTGTCGATCACTACAGATGCGGAGTTTAGCGAGAACGATAGAAATCAGATCTCGTCTGGTCGAATTACCATTCAAGCAGGAATCAAGCGAATGGCTGGCTCTGAAGATGATGGGACACTGACAGCGTGCATCACCTGTGCTGATCCGGAGGGGAATCCGCTGCTGGTTCAATCGCGACTAGTTCGAGCTGGAGAGCTTCTGAACGCGGAGCTGGAAATACCCGAACCTGAGTTATGGTACCCAAACGGTTATGGAAAGCAGCCACTGTACAATCTCGAACTAAAGCTACTGGATGAAGCTGGAACGGAATTGGATACCCAGAGCTTTCAAACGGGCATTCGCAAGCTCGATTATATCCACAATGTAGACAGTCCAGACAACGCCCTACCATATACAGTGGTGATTAACGGAAGCAAGATCTATATGAAAGGGGTAAATATGACCCCTCTGGACCATCTCTACGGGAATGTAACGGTTGAACAATATCAACTGATGATTCGTCTGATGAAAGCAGCTCATATTAATCTCGTTCGGGTATGGGGCGGTGGAATCATTGAGAAAAAGGCTTTTTACGACTTATGTGATGTGAACGGCATTATGGTCTGGCAGGAGTTCATTCAGTCCAGTTCAGGTATTGACAATATCCCTTCGAAGCAGCCGGAGTTTCTGGAGCTGCTTCACAAGACTGCCAGCACAGCGCTCTGTGACAAACGCAATCATGTATCGCTAACGGTATGGAGCGGCGGCAATGAATTAATGAGTGAGCCAAATAAGCCTTCCGACAGCAGCGATTCCAATCTGGCGATGTTGAAAGAACTGGTAGAACAGTATGATCCGCAGCGACTCTTCCTACCGACCTCAGCTTCCGGCCCGGTAGAATATATTACGGATGCAAAAGGTCAGGGGCATGATGTGCACGGTTACTGGAAGTATATGGGAAACCCTTATCACTACGAGTTATATGGCAGCAACGATAATCTGCTGCACAGCGAATTTGGGGTGGACGGTCTGAGTTCTCTCAAAAGTCTGGAGAAATTTCTGAGTGAGACCAACCGGCGACCGGTTTCTATGGAGAACAACGCGATATGGAGACATCACGGGGAGTGGTGGGATACGCTGAGCCGTGAAGAAGAAATGTTCGGCAGCATGACAGATTTGGAGCAGTTCTCTGCCTGCAGCCAGTGGATACAGGCGGAAGGAATCCGGTTCGTGCTGGAGGCTAACCGCCGCCGTAAGTTCCGAAACAGCGGCAGTATTGTCTGGCAGTTCAACGAGCCGTGGCCGAATGTGTCCTGCACTAATCTTGTCGATTATTACGGTGAAACGAAGATGGCCTACCATTGGGTGAAATCTGCCTTTCGTCCGCTACATGTTTCGCTGGACTACCGCAGTCTACTGCTTACGCCAAGCACCGGATTTCAGGGAGATGTATACGTGCATGGAGGAAATGGACGCAGGGTAGAAGTCGACGCGGAAGTCTTCGATGCAGTCGGACGGTGCATCTATCAGCAATCATTTGAGGCAGAAGGAAACATAGATCAGGCTGTCAGCGCTGGGGTGCTGAATTTCAACGTGCCAGAGCATGAGGATGCTTTATATTTCGTCAGATTGTCCTACCAGGACGGCGATGAAGCACCACAGCAGAATTTATATGTATTCTCTACC
Organism: Paenibacillus sp. FSL R10-2778; assembly: GCF_038593035.1. NCBI lineage: Bacteria > Bacillati > Bacillota > Bacilli > Caryophanales > Paenibacillaceae > Paenibacillus > Paenibacillus sp. FSL R10-2778. The sequence goes on from NZ_CP151956.1 coordinate 3,434,903, forward strand.
AACAAAAAGCATCTATATGCTCCCGCGCTTGCACTTACAGGAGGCAATCTTGAGGTGCGTCAGGATAGTTTATGGCAGCCGACGGGTGCTCAGGAGAAGAGCCAGCAGGCCCGTTTTACAGTCCAAAATACCGGTAGTGAAGTTTTGCTGCATGTACATGCAGAGGAAAGGGGAGACCGCTACTGGATGGAAGCGGATGAGCAGTTCCATACCCTCTTTCCGGGTGAGACCAAAACAGTAACGGTTACTTGCACTCCTAAACTCTCAGGAGGATTCCTGTCTGGGGAAAATTATAGGATCACAGATGGCTTGCCAGAAATTAGATTCATGTCGTTCCTAACAGCACAGAGCAGAATGATACAGGTTGGAGGAGAAAAAAATCGTGAGTAAAACATTGTGTTTTGTACCGGAGGCATATGTTCCGCTAAGTCGGTTTATTCAAGCCGAGGGATCTACACCTGTTGCTATACCTGTTAGCAGAGCAGTGGCTGATTACTTAAGGCTGCACAACGCTCCACTGCTGCTTGCTTGCTTGCGAGGCGGCGAAGTAGCTTATCAGAAAGCGAATTGGTCAACCATCCATGAAGACACTGTTGAAGCTGAAGCAGCAGAAGGGATCTCCGAGAAAGGGGAGGGGGTATTTGTATTAGTCAGTCCTTTGCTGACCAATATGCTTCCTGTAGTGTCTCACTGGGATAATAGCGTTGCTGAGGGAAAAGGAGGCTTCCGTTATGGAGGAACAGATGGCATAGGGACATTGCGGATGGACGAAGCCGGGGAAAAGGTTGTTTCCGAGCATGCACGGCTCTACAATAGCGACCCAGATAGCCCTTATGTATACAATACGGAAGATCATCAGCTGTTCGGAGGCAACGAGGGGAATAAGAATCTTAAAACTCCGCAATTCGAGCATTATATCGGTGACCGCTACAGTCTCTACGCTGTAGATGATCTAGTTGCAGTTTCCTTGAGCGACCGCATCCTTAAGACCTTCGGATTTCCGGTGGTTTTCCGCAATGCATCCACAGACAATGCTGCACTTTTAAGTAATGCGCCTGTATTTCAGCTCATCAGCGGAAGTCTGCTAGTTACAGAGAATAACCAGCATAGCCTTGCTTCCTATATTCTGCCGCCCTTTTGGAGCGCGGCAAATGTTAAGGGATATCCACTGTTGTTCAATGGTTATTATGATGCCAATGAGAATACCTTCAGCACGGTAGGTCCCTCATTTCTGGAAATCATCGGCAAGACTCTGGCCAGCACCGGCAAAGGCGTTGTCGGCATTCTGTGGAACGGAGGAGGATATATCGGCAGCCGTTCCTTGCAAGGCTCCATCTATGCTGGCATTGGGGCGGCAATTACCAGAGGTCAAGAAAGTTATGGCGGTGATGCAGAGCAGGTAGTGGCTGTAGGTGGTTCGCGCGGCGGCTTAACTGCGCTGCTGGCTGGAGGCAATCCGCTTTGCTTACCCTACCGGGTGCGCTACACACTGTGTTATGCACCACCGTTGATTCTGAACGGGCTTACCCGTGAGTTTGCCGAAGGAGCTTGCCCACTGATCTGGCATGTGGCGGAAGTAGACACCGGTTACCGGGAAATCTGGAAGAAAGATTGGCAGCATCCACAGAACGGCAGCACGGGAATCGAGACACTGCTACAGACTCTGACGGGAACTATTGACTCTGCAAGTCTAAAGGAAACGACCGGACTGGAATCCGAATTTTTTCTGGAGGGTCTTAAAGCGAGTGGCACAAAGCTGCTGATTAACCATGGCACGCATGATGCCTTTACCCTTAGCCGCTTCAGCTTTTCCTTCGCGGCTTTGGTTCGGAGTCGCGGGATACCGCTTCGCCATGAGATCGGATACCGCTTCGGCCATAACAACTGCACGGATCTTTACGAGCAAGCTACTCTATGTCTAATAGCTCTGCTACAGGAACAGGAGCTCGAATTCACGGGCACGGTGCATTATCGCAGGCGCAGTCCGGCTGCGGGAGAGTGGGAGCAGACCGAACGTTTTGTCCCAACTCATCAACCCGTTTTTCTGGAAGCACCTAAGTTCGTAGCGGTGGGTAGCCCTGTGGCTTGGACTCTTTATGGAGAGCCGGGAATGGAATACCGCCTGGATCTGGGAATCCTAGATCAGCAGGCTTGGGAACAGAAGCAGCAGGTAGTTCGAAATGAGCGCATCACACTGGCGTCCGGTGTATTGCCGGACAAACAGCATCCGCTTGAACTCTGCTCGTGGCAGGATGGCGTAAGCCAGCTCACTGACGGACAACATGCGGGCTTTTATCTTTATGAGCTGTCATACAAGCTCAAGGGTGAGCAGAAGTGGAGCGTAGTTTCTCCCTCCCGTGTGGCACAGCCCGGCGTAGAGCCTCAGTCGGTGCTTCGTATTTTGGAGGAGCAGCCCAATCCGGCGAGCGAAGCGTTTCGGGCGGAAGCGGCCGTCCTCTGCATCAGCGCAGGGTTAAGTGAGGCCTAAACGATTCACCATAACATGAACATAAGCGGTGTGCGGCCATTCCGGTGCGTGCACTGCTTTTTTTTGCCAACAAATAAGTAGCTTTACAAACGCTTTCGCAGGGTTACCGGATTTCGGCGCTCAGTAGGAAGCGCTATCATTTAGGTATAACAACTATACAACGCCTGACCGGATTAAAGCTTGATTCCGGGAGGAAGGGAGGACAGGAGCATGATTGGAAAAACCAGTGAACTAAATCCTTTAATGACAGAGAAAAAGAAAGGTTATCCTGTACGGCGTTTATTCAAAGATTGGTCATCCTGGATATTAATTGTACCCACACTGTTTGCCTTTTTCTTTTTTTCCTGGCAGCCGCTCGTCAAGGGCATTGTGCTCTCTTTTTTCAATACTGAGGGTTATAATGCCGTAAGCTTCGCCGGACTGCAGAATTACAAGGATGTTATACAGAACTCGGCGTTTCAACAGACATTGACCAACTCTTTTGTGTATGTGTTCTGGTCACTACTGATCGGTTTTGCCGTACCCATTATTGTCGCTGTCGTGATTAATGAATTGAGACATGGGAAGTCATTTTTTCGCTTTTCGGTCTTTTTTCCGAGTATGGTTCCCGGCATTGCAGCTTCGATGTTATGGATGTTTTTGTTTGAGCCCGGAAAGGGTGGCGTGCTGAATATTATGCTGAGTGCCATGGGATTTCCGGTGCAGCAATGGCTTCAGGATCCGCAAATGACGATAATGCTGATTATCTTCACGATTACCTGGCGAAATTTCGGGGGAACAGTGCTGCTTTATCTGGCAAGTCTACAGAGCATTAATCATGATCTGTACGAAGCAGCCTCTATTGACGGTGCGAATGTATGGCGGAGATTCAAAAGTATCACCATTCCGCAAATCTCTAGCATGATCGGACTGATGATGATTTTGCAGATCAGTGGTGTATTCCAGATCTTCAATGAACCCCTAGTAATGACTGAGGGTGGACCGAACAATGCCTCAATGACCTTGATGCTGCAAAGCTATTATTATGCGTTCCGGAGTTTTGAAGCAGGCCATTCAATGGCGCTCGGGGTTATTACTTTTCTAGTCCTGATGGTGCTTACCATTATTTATTTCCGCCTGGATAAGAAATTGAACAGGGAGTAGAAGCTATGAAAACTAAAGAAGCATATGGCATTATCGGCAATATAGAATACAGATCACCTTGGGTGCGCCTGCTGTATTGGTGCATGTTCATTCTGATGATTGTGCTGGCCGCTGTCTGTATTTTGCCTCCGGTCTGGATTATGGTCTCAAGTCTGAAGGACATCAAAGAGTTTTATGCAATCCCGCCCACCCTGATCCCCCGCTCGTTCAATGTTGGCAAGCTATGGGAGACCTGGCAGGAGTTTAACTTCCTCAGTTATTATCTGAATACGGCTTATCTGGCCGCAGGTTCTGTACTGTTCTGCCTTACTTTTAACGGACTGGCCGGATATTTCTTCTCCAAGCTAAAGCCGCGGGGCAGTGCCCTGCTGTTTGCACTGATCGTGTGGACCATGATGGTGCCGAATACAGTGGGCATGGTGCCGCTGTTTAAGAATCTGATTGATTTTCCGCTGTTGCACTTGAACCTGACCAATACTTACTGGCCGATGTGGTTTATGGCTGCTGTGAATCCGGTGGTAATTCTGATCTTCAAAAACTTTTTCGATACCATCCCACAAGCGCTGCTGGAAGCAGCCAAAATTGACGGAGCGAGCACAATCGGTATTTTTATTCGAGTCATTCTCCCGCTCAGCGGACCAGTTATGGCTACAATTACAATCCTTACGATGAACAGTGTCTGGCAGGACTTCTTCTGGCCCTTTATGGTGCTGAAGGATAAATCCACCTGGTCGGTCATTGTGGCTATTTACAATCTGAAGGCGACATTGCCGCAGGACATACAGTTTATTGCGTTGACTTTTGCGATTCTGCCGCCGATTATCCTGTTTATTTTTTTCCAAAAGTACATTATGAACGGGCAATCCTTCGGCGGCAGTGTTAAAGGGTAACATCACCCGATCACAAACCATTTCACAGTTTTGCCCCGTAGGGTGCTGCAGAAGGTGCATGTTAAGATGATTTCAGATTCAAAAAGAAAGCGCTTTACATGCTGCGAAGAATGCTTTAACAATAAGACTAGGGGGAATTACATTGAAAAAAGGACACACCAAGAACCTGACAGCTACACTGGCACTTACGCTGCTTTTTTCTGCCGGACTGGCTGGCTGTGGAGGCGGCTCCAATGAGAAGAATGCCGGAGGAAAGACGGAGACAGCGGGCAATCAACAGGTGACGATCAAGGTCAGTAACTGGCCAAAGCCGAATGAGGAAGCCAAAATCGCCCAGTATGAGCAGGTCATGGCGAAGATGAAAGCCAATTATCCGGAAATTATTGTGGACAAAGATGAATGGGGTTATGATGTCAGCTCATTCCTGCCAAAAGCGGCCAGCGGCCAGCTTCCGACGGTATACGAAACCTTTTTTACAGAAACAAGCAAAATCATCAAGGCAAATTACGCGGCTGACATAACGGATACGATGAAAAAATATGGCTACGACAAGGCGATCAATCCAGATCTGCTGAAAATGGTTACCATGGACGACAAGTATTATGGGATTCCGAAGGACGGATACGTCATCGGTATGCTCTACAATATGAATCTTTTCAAGGAGGCTGGACTGCTGGACGACAAGGGGATTCCTAAATTTCCTAAAACATATGAAGAGCTAGCAGAAACTGCGCAGATTATTAAACAAAAGACCGGTAAAGCCGGAATGTTCTTGCCTACAAAAAGTGGTCAAGGCGGTTGGATGTTCATGAACATTGCCTGGGCATACGGAGCAGAATTTGAAAAACAGGTAGACGGGAAATGGCAGGCAGTGTTCAATTCGCCGGAAGCAGCAGCGGCCCTGCAATATGTGAAGGACTTAAAATGGAAATATGATGTACTGCCCGACAACAATCTGGTCGATGTTACGAACGATATGTTCCGCTTGTTCGGAACCGATCAGGTCGCTATGAGCTTCGGCACGAATGACTGGTCACCGGTCATCCAGCAACAGACTAAGATGTCCAAGGACAATGTGGCAATGTCCGCGCTTCCAGTAGGACCAATCGGGAAACCTGTAACCCTGCTCGGTGGCGGCCTATATATGTTCTCGCCTAATGTAACACCTGAGCAGATTGATGCCGGATTCAAATGGCTAAAAACCTACGGATTTACACCAGAGTCCTCTGAAGAGGCACTGACCGGTTGGGATATTGAGAAGAAGACACTGAGCGATCAAGGGCTGATCGTAGGGCCTTACGGGCTGCGGATTTGGACTGATGAGAAACGGATTGGAGAAGAACAAAAGATTCTCGACAAATACAACAACGTCAATCTGGATTTGTTCCGTGATTATATGGACAATGGCAGCAAAGGCATGCGGGCGGAAGAACCAGTCAACGCACAGGAATTGTACCAAAAGCTGGATATCGTACTGCAAACCGTACTGACGGACAAGAACGCAGATCCGCAACAGATCTTGGATAGGGCTGCCGAAGAATTCCAACGTGATTATCTCGATAAGGTTAAATAAAACGCAGACCAACGGCGACGTCGTCCTTCTGAAGGGCGGCGATGCCGTTTCTGCGTAGATTGCCTTAACTACTTAAATGAGATAAAGGAGATATGCATAACATGGCAGCAAAAGAATGGGGAGACTGGGGAGCACGCTGGATCTGGCCGCAGGAGGAGCAAGGATCAGCGGATAGGGAACAGCAGCACGAGGGTGCGTACTTTCGCAGAGTGTTCGAACTGCCAGCTGGTATCGGAAAGACCTGCACCCTGGATTTGGCCATTACCGCAGACAGCCGCTACAGGCTGTTCGTCAATGGGCAGCGTTTATGGGCCGGTCCTTGTAAAGGACATGGTCATATACAGTATTATGAAGAATTCAGTCTGGACAATGTTCTACAACCAGGTTTAAATGTGCTTGCTGTTATGGTCGTTCATTATGCAGGGACTACGCCCTTTGAACTGGGTGAAGACGGACCTTTGTCCGTCTGGCGCTCGCAAAAAGGTGGGCTGCTTGTGGAAGCGGCAGTTACACAAGGCGGGCAGCTAGTACAGGAGCTAAATACGGATAGCTCATGGAAAAGTATTAAGGATCGCAGCTATAAGCTCCAGCAGTTTCCGATCATACGCTGGATGGGTGGACTGGAAGAAGTGGAGGGTGACGCAGCGCTGCTGGATTGGACACTGCCCGAATATGATGACAGTGCCTGGCTTGCTAGCGGAATTGTGCAACCGGTGCGGGATGAATATGGCCAATTAACCCCTTGGCAGCTGGCCCGGCGTCCGATTCCGCTGTTGTATGAGCGGGAGCAATTTTTTCTGAAGCTGATGCGCAGCAGTAGCGGGGAAGGGCATGCCTTTTTTGAGGAAGGGCATAGTCTGGAGTTGCGAAATGGAGATGGCGGCGCTTCACCCAACGCAGTACTGCCTTCCGCTGGAATAACAATAGAAGCAGGGCAACATTTTTGGTTGGAGTTGGATGCTGGCGAGCTAACCACAGGGTATTTGCAGCTTAGACTTCTTAGAGGCAAAGGTAGCCGGATTACCCTATTATGCGCTGAGTGTTATGAAGAAGAAACGGGGGATGATGAGATTCGCCGCAAAGCTGTCCGCGATAATACGAAGGAACATGTATTAAGAGGCGGTTACGATAGCTATCACCCGGCAGGTTACGGCATCTCTGCGCGTACGGAAATCTACGAACCGTTCTGGTTCCGTACCTTCCGCTATGTACGGCTGGAAGTGCAGGCTGGTGTCGAGCCTCTAACGATTTCCAGCTTTAGCTATAGGGAGACCGGATATCCACTGCAGCCGGAAGGAAACTTTCACTGCTCCGATGAACAATATAACCAACTATGGGAGCTCAGTGTACGAACACTTCAGCGCTGCATGCATGAGACCTACGAGGATACTCCGTATTATGAACAGCTGCAGTATACCATGGATACCAAACTGATGATGGAGTTTACGTACCTATTATCAGGGGACGACCGGTTAGCGCGGAGAGCTATGGAAGATTATAAGGCCTCTCAGCTACCAAACGGGATGCTGCAAAGTCGCTATCCCTCTGTGCTGCCGCAGGTCATTCCTTCCTTCTCCCTATATTGGATCGGAATGATTCATGACCACTACAGATCCTTCGGGGATATGGCCTTGGTGAATCAGTACCGGTTAGCGCTGTTATCTGTGCTGGACTGGTTCGATCAACATCTGACTCCGGAGGGTCTGGTGGACAGAACGCCCCGCCAATATTGGAATTACTTCGATTGGGTGGAGGAATGGCCGCTCGGCGCACCGGATTGTACGGATGATGCACCCGCAACCGTACTGAGCCTGATGTATGCGGCCGCGCTGGAGCAAGCGACTGAATTGCTTGCAGCCAGCGGTTGGACACAGATTGCTGGTGAACTGCGTCAACGCAAAGCGGCGGTCAACGCTGCGGTAATGGATTGCTGCCGGCTAACGAACAGTCTGCTGTTCCGCGACAGTCCGGAGGCAACTGCGGGAACGCAGCATAGCCAGCACACGCAGGTCTGGGCGGTTTTGGCGGGCACAGTGGATGTTGTAGAAGGGGCGGCACTGCTGGAGTCAACGTTAACAGACACATCACTGGCTAAGCTTTCGTTGCCGATGAGCTACTATCTATTCCGCGCGCTAGAGAAATGCGGAATGTATGACCGCTCGTTCGGACTATGGACACGGTGGTTGAAGCAGTTGGAGCTTAATCTCACTACACTTCCAGAAATAGATTCAACCGGCACCAGAAGTGACTGCCACGCATGGAGCGCACTGCCGATCACTGAGTTCACCAGAGGGATATTGGGTGTCCAACAAGGAATAGAGGGAATAACTATAAAGCCCCACTATGGAGAACTGCGGCAGGCCAGCGGAACCGTAAATACAAGTATCGGCCCAATAAACATCAAATGGGAGATCCGTTCAGTAACAGGACAGGAGATCTTCCACATGAAAGCTTCCTGGCAAACCGGATCGGCAATTACAATAATTCTGCCTAATCATGAAGTGCATGAGACAGATGAGGGTTCCTTTTACAAGGAGATCGACATTAGTCACCTTAGCTGTTAGTCTGATTTCAGTTGATTTTGTTTTCATGATTCATACACCGGAGGGGGATGGGGAAGTCATATGTTCAGATCGTTCGGCCGCAATATCCGCCTAGTCCTGGTGTTGTTCATTACTGTCTATATTGTCGCTTCGAGCTTCATTCTGTACCGTACTATGGAGCATAGAAGCCTTGACATGCTGCGGCAGCTATCCGTTCAGTACACTGGCCAGCAGCATAAGAACACACTTCTGTTCATGAACTGGCTGGAGGAGACCTCGAAGCTTATATCCAACAACCAGGTGGTGCAGAATGCGCTGAAAAAACCAACATATGACGGGGCAATCTCTCCGATACTTGAGGGCATACGTTCTTCCAGTAGTGACATTCTCGGCATTTACATTTGGGGAGAAGCAGGGGGAACTTACTCCTCGAGCAATGTTTCCGGGTTGCTGCCCTTTGCAGAGATCAAAAAAGAACCAGGGATGGAACAATTTCTAAATAACCGAGAGCAGGCTTTGCGCTGGACGGTGCTGAACCGGGAGCATCTAATGAATGCACCTTCGGATCTGCGCGACCGTCTGTTGCTTGAAGTAAAAATTAAGGGTTCGATGGGAGACGTCCTCGGTCTGCTCTCGCTCGAAGTGGAGATTGACAAGCTTTACAGCTTCTACCTATCTGGCGAGAATACAATCTACGGGGAAAATGAAGTTTACCTACTGACCGGAAACGGGAAGCTATTGAGTGCTGCCGATGTCCCGAAGGAGCGCCTGCAGGAGATCAAAGCAGCACTAGTTACTTCGGAAAAAGCTACCTTGGCTGAGCCAGTGACACAGGGTATCGATCAAAATAGTACAGGCAGAGGTGATGCAGATCTGCTGGAGCGGGAAACGGCTGACGGCCTGATTTTGCTCTATCCACTACCGGAATCGGCAGAGCGGATTGTCACCTATATCTCAGCAGATGGCATGAATGCAGAGCTGCGAACGTTTAAGTATTTAATGCTCGCCCTGAACATCGTAGTGTTCATAGTGTTCTGGCTGCTGATCTCAGTGCTTAGCGGCAGTATAGTTAATCCACTGAAGCAGTTGTACCTGAAGATTAATTCAACAATGAAAGACTAAGATAAGATGGAGTCTGAATCATGAAAATCGCTAACCGAAGTGTATTTCATACATCTAGCGTGGGCAATAAACGGATGAAGTAAGATATAGTTGTATTCAGTACACTTATTATTCGGAAAGTTAGTTGCTGCCAACAGAATTGGAACGTATAGATGTACCAAATACACTTAAACTTCTGCTCGCTGCAAAAAAAGGGTGCTTTAGCTGTATTAAATACAACTAAAGCACCTATAATTCTCGAAAGTATCTTTAATTTGCCACTACTCAGAATAAAACAAGAAATCGTCTTTTTAAGCAAAGTAGAAGTCCCGCCTACCCACTCAAAAAGGATCGATTTCTTTGTTATGTCCGCATTTATAAACTAAATTCGCTAATTGGGCAGTTCCTTCTTCAAGTTGATCGTAACTGTGGTGCCTTGCCCCGGTGTGCTGGAGATACTTAAACCATATTGAGGGCCATATTCCAGTTTAATTCGTTCGTCCACATTTCTTAGTCCATACCCGCTCTGAAACAACACATCTTCCTTGGCTTGGCTAAGCGTCGCACCGTTGGAAAATCCCACCCCGTCATCAGTCACTGTGAAGCGAATCTCATCTGCCACTAATTCGCCTTTAATCCAGATTCGGCCCATCCCGCGTTTCTCGCTGATGCCGTGTTTGATCGCATTCTCTGCAATAGGCTGAAGAATCAGCTTCAGAATGCGAACCTTGCGCAGCGATTCCTCAATCTCGTATTCAATCTCGAACTTATCCGGAAACCTCATTTGCTCAACTGTCACAAAACTCTGCACCAAGCGGATTTCTTCGTCCACGGTCACGAACTTGTCGCCTTTATGCAGGCTGATTCGAAAAAAGGTAGCTAATGAAGAAATCAGCCGTTCGATATCGGGCTGCTTCTTCAGTCGGGCAATCCAGGCAATTGCATCCAGTGTGTTGTAGAGAAAATGGGGATTGATCTGTGATTGAAGTGCGGTCAGCTCAGCTTTCCGTTGCTTTTCTTTCTCCTCATCTTTCTCCAGCATTAATTGGCTGATCCGCTCCACCATCTGATAGTAGCTGTTCTCAAGCTGAAAAATCTCATCAACCTGACCGCGCTGTTCATAAACAGCGGCCAGATCTTTTTTGCCAAACAGGCTCAGCTTCTTCTTCAAGTTCAGCAGTGGACGGGTGATTTTGGCTGCCAGATAGAAGGAAAAAATCAGTAGCACAATAAAGGTAACGCTGGCGAACAGAAGCGCATTTTGATTGCCTTTGGCGATTCCCGAGAGCAGTTTGTGATTGGAAATCACACTGGTGAATTCCCAGCTGACCCCAAGTGTCTCCAACCGGGGATTCAAAGGATAAGTAGCAATGATGTAGGAATTTTCGTTATCTGACCAGGTACGATAGCCTTCTTTTTTACCTGGGCGAAGAGGGGCGTTTTCCTCCAAAAAATTGCCCAAGAGCCGTTTGTCGGGGTGAGAAATAATCCGATTGTCGGAAGTCAGGAAGGAGTAGCCGATGCCAGTGAAGCTGGAGGAATACAGGTCCGCCAAAGCAGCCTCCCTGACATAAATGATCACGACCCCGATATTTTGCCCTGTATTGAAATTGCGGAACTGCTGGCCGAATGGAATATACGCATTGCCTTCTCCATCCCGTTTGATCTCACCGACAACAGGCATGCTGCTCTCCTGAATGCGTTTGATGAACAGGGCTTCAGGCACCTCCAGCATCTGCTCCTTAGACTGGTAAGAATAAAGCATATTATCGTTGGTGCTGATAATCACGTTACCCACCAGGTCGTTCTGGGCCAGCATACCGTCGATGATAGCTCCGATTCGCGATTCCTTATCAGCTGACGGCAGGGAATCATTATTGATGATTTGGTAGATATCACTGTTCACCAGAAACCGCAGAAACAACATTTGAATGTCATCGACCATGAGCTCCACGCTAAGCCCAATTTGGCGCTGAGTCTGAACGACATGGCGGTACAGATCCTTTTGCAGGTAGGTATAGGAATAAAAATTGAAAATAACGAGCATCAGCACCAGATGCAGAGACAGTCCTGCTAACAGAACAACAACAATCCGGCTTTTGATCTTGAACCGCCTCATCCAGGAATCCATCCGGTTGGCTAGTCTCCGCTTACCCATAGGTTTTTGCATATTCACTCGGCGGGATGCCCGTCATTTTTTTGAAGATCTGGCTAAAGTATTTGGAGTCGGTGAAGCCGACCTGATTGCCAACCTCGTACACCCGATACTTCGGATTGCGCAGCATACGTTTGGCTTCCTCGATACGGTATTCCGTCAGACATTCGTAAAAGGTTTTGTTCAGATCTTTACGGAATAGATGCATCAAATGGGTTGGACTGACGAAGACCGCCGCAGCAACCATCTCAACGGTAATGTTTCCGGCATAGTGCTCCCGGATAAAAGCGAGTGCGTCCCTGATTTCACGCCGGCACCGAGCCCCAGCCTCTTCTTCAGCATACAGCACACGTTCAATGCCAGAAAGGGCACGCTGCGCAGTAAGTACAGCCTGCCGGTATGAATCTACGATCCCGTTCCATTCTCCCGCAGGTTTACCTATGCCGACGCTTAAGGCCTGGCCGAAGTGCTGTTGGCTCCATTCAGATAGTTGTTTGCCCAATTTTCGTGCAGAATCTCCGGCCAGCTCTGGTTCCCCGGTCCGAAGGATCATAACCCACTCCAGATGGCTGTCCCGGAATAGACACAGTTGCTCAAAAGAATGCGCTTCCAGAATAGTCGCCGCTGCACCCTCCAGCGCTTTGCCTACAGTATTTCCTTGAAGGCCGTTATCAGGAGGAAAGGTAATGGACAGCGGTAGGATAGCTTTTCCAGGTTCCAATTGCAGTTCCAGTAATTTTATCTTATTTGAAATAAACTCTTCGTCATGCAGTTGGTCATGCAGCAAATCCTGCCAGAACTGCTTGGAGATCGAGGCCAATTCCTCATTAAGCTGTGAATACCGCTTGGAGAGTTGCTTTTTGCCAAGGATTTCATCCCCGACGCTTCGAACTGTATTTGCAAGTTCTTCTATATTAATGGGCTTTAGCAAATAGGTGGAGGCGCCATAACGCAAAGCAGCCTGCGCATATTGAAATTCGTCATAACCGCTGAGCACGACAATCCCTACGAGCATGTCCTGTTCCCGTATTTTTTCGATGAGCTCAAGACCGTTCATATACGGCATACGAATATCGGTAATGATCACATCTGGACGGTGCACTAGGGCAAGCTCCAATCCTTCCTCGCCATTGCTGGCTTCTCCTATGATCTCGACGTTGTATTCTGCCCAGTCTATGGTCTGGGTGATGCCCATGCGGACCAGATATTCGTCATCCACTACAAGCGCTTTCAACATTAGCTTCACCTCGAAGTAGTTTCTAATATGTCTTACAGCCATTATAAACATGAAACCTCTTAAAGAGGAGGTATAATTTCTGAGGTTGTCAGGATCGCAAACGATTTCGCAGTATATTCCCCGGTGACTCTGCGCAGTGACTGCCACGTAGCGTAAGGATCAAACATTTCAACAGCTTCGCAAACCGTTTCATAGGATTCCATCCTAACTTTTGCAAAATCCACTGTGATAGACTTTAAGCGTAAAAGAGCAGTAAGCGCTTTTATAAACATAGAGAGATCGAAATTGAACGTTGTAGGAGGAGTACACTAGATGCAAGATTCATTTATTCCATTTGGGTTTCAATATTACCGTTCCCCGACCCCCTTCCGTGATCAATGGGAACAAGACCTAAGCAATATTGCCGGACAGGGCTTCAATTGTGTGAAATATTGGGTACAATGGCGCGCGAGTGTGTCCAAAGAAGGGACCTATCATTTCGATGATATTCAGGAGCTAATGGATATTGCGCAGAGGAATGGTTTGAAGGTCATTTTGAATGTAATTTTCGACGTGGCGCCGGCCTGGTTCTATAAAAAATATCCTGATTCCAAAATGGTTACAGCGGACGGTTCCATTCTGGAACCAAGGGCGATTAACTGCCGCCAGATCGGCGGAGCGCCGGGGCCCTGTTATCATCATCCAGCTGCCGCCGAAGAAAAGGCAAAGTTTCTGGCGGAGACGGTGAAGACTTTTAAGGATCATCCGGCGCTCTGGGTCTGGGATTTATGGAATGAGCCTGAATTAACCACAGGAATCAAGCGCAAGTTGTCTTTTGACAACCAGGTGTGTTATTGCGAGCAATCGCTGTGGGTGTTCCAAGAATGGCTGAAAAATAAATATGTTACTTTGGAAGCCCTCAATGAATCATGGCAGCGGACTTACGGGAGCTGGGAGGAAGTAGAGGCACCGCGTGGACAAGGCGTATTTAATGATCTGGTGGACTGGCGCCTGTTCATGTCCGGTACTTTAACGGATGAGCTGCGGAGCCGGGTAGATATAGTGAAGTCACTGGATCTTTTGCATCCTGTTATGGCCCACACTGTGCCCGCCCCTATCTTTAATATGATTACAGCGGGTTCGGACGACTTCAAGCTGGCTGAGCCCTGTGACTTGACAGGCAATAGCCTTGGGTCCTCGGCCTGGTCTGCTGATCTACTGATCTCTGCCGCCAAAGGTAAACCCATTATCAATTCGGAGATTCATGCTTTGCCAGGCAATACTGCAATGAAGCCGCGTCAGCCGGAACTGCGGGAAATGAAACGGCATATTCTGACCCCGCTCGCTCGTGGCATCACGGGATATTTGTTCTGGCAGTACAGACCAGAGATATTGGGACAGGAGGCCCCTGCATGGGGCAGTGTATATTTGGACGGAAGTCCAAGCCCATGGTACAAGGATATGGCTCATCTAAATAAGCTGGTGCAAAACAATAAGCAAGAGCTGATGCATGCAAAACGGCGCGGAGACGGGATTGCCATTCTGTTCAGTCCGCAGAACCAGGTTGCTAACTTTGCGGCACATGATCATCTGGACACCTACAACGATTCCTTACAAGGCGCCCATAAACTACTGCATGAGCTCAATTATAAAGTTGAATTTCTGCATGAGACGGATGTTAACGAGAAGACACTGGAGCAATACCACTGCTTGTGGATGCCTTATCCTCTATATTTGAACCGCAAACTGTGTGACATCCTACGCCAGTGGGTGGAAAAGGGCGGGATCTTGATTTCGGAATGCTCGTTCGGTGCACTTCAGGCAGAGAATGGCTGCCACAGCTATACGGTGCCCGGTTATGGATTTGACCAGGTGTTCGGGGTCCGTGAGACTTGGATTCATTCCGCTGAGAACCTGGATCACAGCTATCATCAGGTTGCGTTCGAATCACGGACAGCGATTCCGTTGCGGAATGTTATGGAGCACAGCAAGGCGGAGGAATCGGCAGCAGACGATACGGCGCACGGATCCTATTACAAATCGGATATCGAGCTGGAAAGCCATGTGAAGGTACTGGCTGAATTTGCCGAGGACCGCATGCCTGTGTTGACTACCGCCGCTTATGGCAACGGGCGGGCCGTATGGTTTGGTACCTTGCTTGCGGCTGCCTACTGGCAGGATGGACATCCCGGAACGCTTCAGCTGGTGCGGGATCTATTACAGAAGGAACTAAAGCTGCAGCCGTATGTACAAGCAAGCGGTGGTGTCCGCGCGGATCTCTCCGAGTGGGAAGGTGAGCAGGACCGAGGGGCATTTCTTTATGTTCATAATGAAGGGGATATGGCGGTTAAGGCTGACGTTACGCTGGGTAGTGTTTATACTTCTGTCGAACCGTGGTTTGATGATGGCAGCGCTGAAATTCAACCAATGAATCTATTGAAACCCACAACTACAAAACTGTCTGTGCGGGTGGAAGCTGGAGATGTTCAAGTATTCCGATTATCTTAACCGGTATCAGTAAAGAGCGGAGAATATAGAGCCGGTGAAAACTGGCTAAAGGAGTGTATCTATTTGGGTTGGTTAGATTATGTAAATCCATTACAGGGGACGGAGTCAGATTTCCGGTATTCACATGGCAATACACTGCCACTTACAGCGATGCCATTTGGTATGGCGGCTTGGTGCCCGCAAACCTATGAAGCAGGTGGAACCTGGTTCTTCCACCCGCGCCATCGCCACCTAGAGGGCATCCGGCTGACCCATCAGCCCAGCCCGTGGATCGGAGATTATGGGCATCTGACCCTGTTGCCGCAGACAGGTCCACTGCTGCTCAGTCCCGGTTCACGTTCTTCTTCCTTCAAAACGGAAGAGATGCAAGTGTTCCCTCACTATTTCGATGTGTTTCTTCAACGTTACCTCACCCGGCTGGAGCTGACTCCAACCGAACGTTGTGCAGCGATAAGAATAACTTTCGCTGAGAGGCAGCAGAACAGGCTTATTATAGCACCTCTGAAAGGTGATTCACATCTCACCTTCCAGCCGGATAAACGTAGAATCACCGGCTACACAAGAGGCCATACCGCCGGAGTGCCTGATAATTTCGCGATGTATTTCGTGTTCCAGTTCGATAGGGATTTTCACATGGAGGAGTCGGGAATCTTTAACGGAGATTATCAGCCACTGGAGACCCATGAAGGGACTGGCGAACGACTGGGCGCTTACGTAGGAATAGCTACACCGGAATCTGGCATAGTGGGAGTGAAGTGCGGGACTTCCTTTATTAGCGGAGAGCAGGCGCTGCTTAATCTGAACCGAGAGATTGGGGAAGACAGCTTCGGAGAGATCTTGAATAGAGCAGAGGCAAGCTGGGAAGAACGGTTGGGGCGCATTGTTGCTGAAAGCGCAGATGAAGAGAACCTCCGCACCTTTTACAGCTGCATGTACCGAATCTGCCTGTTCCCGAGAACGTGGCATGAATATAACGAGCAGAACGAGAAAATCCATTACAGCCCTTTTAATGGCAGCATCTGCCAGGGTCCAATGTATTCGGATATCGGGCTGTGGGATGTATACCGAACCAGCCTTCCTTTATACAGTATCTTATTCCCATCTTTATTGGGTGAGATTATACAGGCGTGGACATTGGCATACAAGGAGAGCGGCTGGCTGCCAAAGTGGCTGTCACCAGGGGAGCGCAGTGCCATGCCAGGCACACTGATTGATGCCGCAGCTGCGGATGCCGTGGTTAAGGGCATCGGCGGATTTGATACAGAGGTACTGTATGAAGGTCTTCTGAAGCATGCAGATCGTCCATCAGTGGACGAGAAGCTGGGCAGAAGGGGCCTTGAATTGTACTTGCAGCATGGTTATCTGCCGCATGACCGTTTCCATGAAAGTGTAAGCAACACGTTGGATTATGTATACGGAGATTTCTGTATTGCGCAGATGGCCAAAACACTTGGCAAAATGGATGATTATGAGCGTTTTATGGCTCGGGCACAGAATTATAAGCTGCTGTTTGATCCAACAGTTGGGTTTATGAGAGGTCGCAATGAGGACGGTACTTGGCAGGAAGCATTTGATCCTCTGGAGTGGGGTAATCCGTTTTGTGAAGGCGGGGCTTGGCAGGGGAGCTGGGCAGTGCCCCACGACTTCTCGGGACTAGCCGGGCTGATGGGTGGTGAAGAGGCTTTTGTCCAGCGTCTGGATCAGTTGATGACCGAGGAACCGGTATTTAAAGTGGGATCCTATGGTTTGGAAATACACGAAATGTCGGAAATGGCCTCCGCCGATCTGGGGCAGTTTGCCATCAGCAATCAGCCGAGCTTCCACATTCCTTATATATTTGCCAGACTGGGTGTGCTGTCCAAAACGCAATATTGGGTCCGCAAAACCATGACCAAACTGTTCAGCAGCCAGATGGATGGTTTACCCGGCGACGAAGATAACGGCAGCATGGGTGCTTGGTTTATTTGGAGCGCCATCGGCCTGTACCCTTTAAGTCCTGGAATTCCTGAATATGTGCTCGGCAGCCCGCTTTTTGATAAGGTAACTATTCAGCTTGAAAATGGGCAGCAATGGATCATTGAAGCAGAGAACAACAGCCCCGCCAATGTGTACAGTAAATCCGTCCACTGGAACGGATCGCTATGGCAGCACCACTCTCTGTCACATGATGAGATTGTCAAAGGTGGAGTCTTGAATTTCTGTATGTTTTCGGGCACAGATCAGTCTTAAGAACAATGCAAGGCAGTCTGGAAAATTCCGGACTGCCTTTGTTTTTATTAGATGATTTTACAATCAAAAAAAATTGAGGAACACACTGAATCGGTGATGAATGCAAATCGACTTTTCTATAAATCACTCCGATCCCGTAATTGCATGGAAATCATGCTTGATATACAACAAGCTGCTGCTCACTCCCGACAAACGCGCTGAATTTTTGCACATTGTACAACATTCCACGTTCGAATACGTAACTTCTCTATTCTCCGACAGCATTTTTTTATAGGGCGAAAACTGGGCTTTACGGTCAAATCGTGAAATGGCAAACCATTTCGCAGCTTTCCCGCCTGTTATTTCAACGTAAACATGTCTAATATCGAAGAGAATGAAAGCGCTTAACATCGAGGATGAGAGAGGAGGAAATAACTTATGACTCTAAAACTTCATTCCAAAAGAAATCAGCTAATCGTTATTCTGACCGCTCTGTTAGCAGGAAGCCTGCTGCTGATTGGTGCGAAGAAGTTGCAAGCTCCACAAGCAGAAGAAATGCTTCTGACCCTTAACGGGCAGGAGGCCACAGCAGCGGAGTTCAACTGGCATCTTCAAATGAATCGGGCACTGATTGTTGATTATTTTAAACAAACTTACAACGCCGACTATTCAAAAGACTTCTGGTCTGCCTACTATTCCGGCGAAAATCCAATGCAGAAATGGATCAATACAGCTCAAACTCAGCTTTTGACGAAGCGGATGGAGCTACAGCTTGCTCAAGAAGCAGGAGTCGTAACGGATATCAGTTTTGAAGGTTTTCTCAAGGAAATGGAGCGCGAGAATAATCGGCGGAGTCAGGCAGCAGCGAATAAGGAGGTGGTGTATGGTCCTCTTCATCTGGAGGCGCAGGCCTATTTCAGTTATTACATGAGCAACCTTGAGGATGCCACGATTGAGGCCATGCGCAGTAACGGAAGTATCGTGATTTCAGACGAACAGGTGAAATTGGAATATGCAGCAAATCTAATTGCGAAATATTCTCTGCCGGGAACGATTCGTCTGGAATGGGCAACGCTTCCCTTTGGCCCAGAAACAGAGTACAAAGATCAGCAAAAAGCCTTAGAAAGAATGGAAAAGCTCCATGCAATAGCAACAGCGACAGCAGCAACAGATTCTTCAGGCACAGGCTTCCAAGACCAGGCAAAAGAGTTTGGCGTAAACGTTGGCGAGGTGAAAATAACAAGTGCTTCACGGCGAACAGCAGCTCTGGAAAATCCAAAGGTATTGCTTACCGCAGAGCAACTGGCGCCGGGAGAGATTAGCAGTTTGTTTGCTGAAAATGGGGCTATCCATCTACTTTACTGCCTGTCGGCAGATGATGCAGTTGTTCAACCGCTCGATCATGTGAAGGATGCCATCGCACTGAATTTGGCGCAGCAGAAGTATAGATCCATTGTGGACGAAAAGCTGTCCGAAGCTGTCGTGGAATGGAATTACCCGATGGCTGAAGGTCTCGCAAACCAAACCATCCAATAAATGTTCAAGGGGGAATAATACAATAATGTTCAAAAAACTCGCAAAATCACTGCTTATAATGGTGCTGATCTTCACAGCGGTGCTTCCCGTAATGGGCGTTTCTGCCCATGCTGAAGAGGCGAATGCCGATGATTTCTCAACCCTACCGGCAGCGGAACACAGGTCCGAGAACTGGCTGATTGACAGTAGTAATCCTCAATTTTTCGGAGGAGATGCAGCCCGGCTGGTCAGAACCTCCACGGAGACTGGCTATGCCATTTACCCTTTGACTGGAGTTCAGTCGTTTACGCTTCAAGCGTATTATTTCTCTGGTTCCACGGCTGTTATCAAGTTCTACGGATCGCCAGATGCAGATATCTGGACGGAGCTTCCAGCCATCAACGACAGTCCAACCGCAACCGGTTCTGGCTGGTACGGAACAGTATATACACCCTTGGGGGCGCTGCCGGATGGTGTCAATTATCTCAAAATTGAAGTCAGTGGTGACCTCGATACCTGGCTGATGCAGCTTGGGCACCTTACGCTCTCCAATGTGTCGCTTGCACCACAAACGATTGTTGATGAGCTTGACGACATTGCACAGCTTTATACACACAGTACAAATTGGTCTTTAGATACAAGCAATTCCGCTTTTTTTGGTGGAGATCATTCTCGTGCGGTGAGAACAGCAGACTCAGCAGAATCACTCGTGTACCATTTGCATAATCTGCAACATTTCACAGCCCGCATGCATTCCTTTGCCGGGTCTAGCGGGACTATCAAGTTCTATGGTTCGGCGGATGCATCCACTTGGACAGAACTTTCTGCTGTTCATGAACCTCCACAGGCCACTGGTGATGCGGCTTGGACCGGGACGAATTATACTCCGGCACAGGGGATTCCTTCCGGACTTCATTACTTAAAAATAGAACTTAGCGGTGATTCCGCACCCTGGCTGATGCAACTAGGATCGGTCACCTTATCCAACCGCTTGCCTGGAGATGGAGGGAGCAGCGGTGGAGACGGAGAATATTATGTGGATTCATTTGCAGGCAGCGACAACAACGATGGAAAAACACCGGAGACTGCCTGGAAGACCTTTTCTATAGTGAATCAGACTACCTTTGAGGCTGGGGATCGGATTTTATTAAAGAAGGGTGGAATCTGGAACGAACAATTATATCCTAAGGGCAGCGGCACAGATGAAGAACCGATTACAATATCTGCCTATGGGAGTGGAAGCAAACCGGTTATCAACGGTGGAGGCATGGCCGGAGCAGCTGTATACCTACGTAACGCCTCGAACTGGGTGATTCGGGATCTTGAAGTCACTAATTATGCTTCCGAGAGGGGAACTGTTTACCGGGAAGGTATTATGGTGGAGAATGCTAATGGAGGAACATTAAGTAATATCCGCATTCAGGATAACTATGTCCATGATGTATCAAGCAGTTTCCGTTATCCGACGGTTTCCGGAGCCGAAGGTGGCCCGCATGCGTTTGGAGGTATCTCCGTATATGTGGGCGGAACGACGGGCACGGACAAGTTCGATGGGGTATGGATCGAGGGCAATACAGTGGAACGGATAGGCCGGACCGGTATTGTGGTATGGGATCAGCGTTTTAACGGAGCAGACTATGCTACGGTCAATGTTACGATTCGTGGAAATTATGTCAAACAAGCCGACAGCGACGGTATTCTCACCTTCGGTGCGGATGGAGCGGTGATTGAGCATAATATAGCGGAGGAAGGCGGAAATTATTCCGAAGAAGGCGAGTTTAACGGCTCTGCCGCAATCTGGCCGACTCGCGGCAAGAATAATATCGTCCAGTTCAATGAGTCTTATAACACGAACAAACCAGAGGGAGATGGTCAGGGCTTCAATCTGGATATCGATACGATGGACAGTGTTGTTCAATATAATTACAGCCATGGCAACAAAGGCGGGTTCATGCTTTTTGTCGATGCCCGTTTGACTCCAGGCGTGCTGACAGGCTCCTCTAACAATGTAGTCAGATACAACATCAGCCAGAATGATCTAACGCATACGTTTAATTTTGCAGGCGGGGTTACGCCAGATACACAAATCTATAACAATACTATCTATATCGGAGCTGGGCAAAACACCAAAATTATCGATCATGAATGGGATGACGCAGGAAATATTAACGCTCCATATTCTTTTAGGAACAATCTGGTCTACAACCTTGGTCAAGGAGGTTATAATCTGCCAGGGGTGAACGGTAGCTTCGACCATAATCTATTATATGGCAACCATCCAGTAAGCGAGCCGGAAAATTCCAATCCTATCACAGCAAATCCACTCTTAGTTGCTCAGGGCACCGCCGGAATGGGCTGGAATACAGTGGACGGTTACAAGCTGAGAGAGGGGTCTCCTGCACTTGGGGCCGGTGCTGTCATTGCAGACAACGGTGGGCGGGACTACTGGGGCAATCCCGTTTCAGCAGCAACTCCACCGAATATTGGAGCTTATAATGGACCCGGACTTGATCCTGCTACTCTTCCAGAAGCTCCTGTAGATGATCTGCGACTATATTTTCAAGGTTTAAAAATTGCTCCTCATATTACAGATGGTAATAACGGCGGCATGTCGCTACAACTTCAATTTACGAACAGTTCCAGTGTGGATCCTCTGAGAATTAAAAAGATTTCCTGGACCCTAGGGGAAGAGACTGGTCAGATCAGCGGTAGTGAATCGCAATTGTCTGAAATTGCCCCAAATAGTGGATTTACTTATTCAATTCCACTGCCGGGATTCTCTGAAGGGGTTAAATATCCTCTTGAGTTGACAGTTGACCTTGAAGGTTATGAGACAGTTCACCTCAAGCAAAACATAGATATTAACCGGATGCAGCATCAGTCCGATACACGAAGTCCAGCTCTGATTGATCTTGCGGACGGAACCCCTTTGCTCAACGGATATAAGGGTGCGGATGATCTTAGTGGAACAGCGCAACTACGCTGGGATGAAGAACACATTTATTTGACCGCCGATATCCGCGATGATGTATTCAGCCATAATGCCGCCGGGATTAATATTTGGCAAAATGACAGTATTCAGTTCAGTCTTGCTCCCGGTGTACCGGGCGATAGTCAATCCTGGTATGAATACGGAATCTCGCAAACACCAGAGGGGCCGCAAATATATCGTTGGCTGTCCATGAAAGGTGCAGCTACCGGAGTGTTGACTAAGGGAACTTTAAGTGTGACCAGAGATGAGGCGACCAAGGTTACCTCATATGCACTGGCACTACCTTGGAGCGAAATAAGCCCGATCCGTCCAGCGGCGAGCGATATCTTAAGCTTCTCCATGCTGGTTAACGATAATGATGGCGCGGGTCGAAAAGGATATATTGAATGGGGATCAGGCATTGGCGCTGCGAAGGACGCCTCACTTTTCCGCACCTTCCAGTTTATGAACGTAGAAGGTGAAGAAGAGACACCACTGAGTGATAATGCCGATTTGAGCGTTTTGAGTATGGACGGTACAGACATCCCTGGGTTTGACCGTAAGAAACTGACCTATACAATAAATGTGCCCTTTTCCAAGACAGCGGTGGCTGTAACTGGGACACCTTCTGATGCAGAAGCCAAATTGACGGTAACAGGCGGAAGTGAGCTTAAGGTAGGAGATAACAGAATCGATGTTAAAGTTACCGCTGCGAACGGCATAACAACTAAGACCTACACTTTGAATATAGTGCGAAGCGAAGAAGGTGGGGGAACAGATACGCCCGGCAATTCGTCCGGCAGCAATAATAGTGGCAACACAAATGAGAGTAGTGGAGGAAAAATAGTTAATCCAGTGAATATAATTTCAGCGGGCCGTATTCGCATTCAGGGTTCACCCGGTGCTGAAGGAATGAAAATTGCACAGCTTCCCACAGGAGAACTCCAAAAAGCGATGAAGGGAGTGCAAGATGGAGCTTTAGTACTTGAGCTTGCTGAAGAGGATGCGACTGCCAGTGGTGTGGCTTTTCAAGTGCCCATTCCCGAACTAAAAGATAATGTTACTTCCCTAACTGTAAAAGCAGGTGCTGCCACAATAACACTTCCAATTAACACTTTAGGTGAGAATATTCCAGAGGGTGCCCGGCAGTTGGAGCTATCTATCCATTTTGTTGATGCGTCAACCCTTCCAGTTGCCTTAAAAGAGAAATGGAAAACGCATGCTTTGTTCCGGATCTCAATGACGGTAGACGGTATTTCCAAAGAAACATTAAGCCCTTCTGCGGCAATGAAGGTATCATTTGGATATGAATTAAACCTTGATGAAGTCCCACATCAAGCCATCGTCTACTCTGTTACCGGTGAGGGAGTGGCCGAAGTGGTCAAAAACTCCAAATACGTATCAGGTACAGGCAAAACAACGTTTACAACAAGGGATTTTGGACTCTATGCTGCAGCTAATGCAAATATCCACTTCTCTGATGTTGATTCAGGCTCCACAGTCATCTTGGAAGCTTTGGCTTCCCGTGATCTTATTCATGGCACAGGCGGGGGCAAATTCGAGCCTGCCCGGCAAATTACAAGAGCGGAATTTGTTCAGCTGTTAGTATCAGCGCTAGAACTTCAAGCCGAGAGTAGCAGTACTTTCAAAGATGTGAGTTCAAATGCTTGGTATTCCCAAACTGTCTCAACAGCTCAGGCGCTAAAGCTTGTTAACGGACGTAGCGAAGGCGTATTTGCCGCAAAAGAACCTATCTCCCGCCAAGAAATGGCTGTTATTCTGTTTCGCGCTCTGAGCTTAACTGCTCTCCAGTCGGATATCTCCGGCAAGGCAGCAACTTTTGCCGATGAGAATCAAATCGGTTCTTACGCGATGGATGCGGTTGAGTACCTGCGGGAGACAGGAATTGTCAACGGTTATACCGACGGTACCTTCAGACCACTGAGCCTGACCACACGTGCGGAAGCCGCTGCTTTAATTTACAGAGTAATGGAATTGTAAGCACCACAAAAGAGCTGGAGCCAAGTTCACTTGGCTCTAGCTCTTTTTGCTTTCGGAAATGATAGTTGGGATGGTGACGGCAGTTTCAAAATCACGATGAATCTGGCTGAGCTGGTGAACAGCAGCGGGATCACACGTAGCAAAGAAATGACCGTAGTCGTTAAGGAATAGAACAGGGACAAAAAATCACAAATTTAGGCAACCAGTCGCCGAAAAAACAGGGATGACTGGTTGCCTTTTTTGAGTTATAAACTGCATTATAAGGGAACTGGAATCTTGAATATTCCTTTAATTACTATACTTTTTCAAAGCATCTGCCATATCCAATTTATATTGATCTACTTTTTTTAAATTATCGATAGTTGCTACAACCATTTGGAAAAGATACTCAGATGTTCCTCCTAATTTTAGATTGTTACGTATTAAATTCATTACAATGTCCAAAACGATTGATGACGGAATGAGGACATCTGTAAGTCTAAACGTATGAGAAAAGGATTGTGACCCTAAAGGCCATGGTAAGTCAATCGAAAAAGAAACCGGCACTTTAATATCCAATTTGAAATTTTTCATATTTAAACCTTTTTCAAGTTGATTCTGGATCTCCCCAAAAATATAATCGTTAAAAATCTCAGAAAATTTTGTAAAAGTAAAGTTGGAAACGTCTCGGCAAAGATCCACGAGCTTACGAGGATTGAACTTGATTTCTTTCACTGTCATAACAACAGGAGGGATGATTGCTTCTTGAATTATAGCTTCGACTGCTCCTCTTAACCCTTTGAAAAATTCATCTTTTACTTTACCGGCACCGATTAGAGAAAAAATGTTAAACGTTAATACGTCAGCGGCTTTTTCAGCGATTTCCATTACTGGTTCAATCAGTTCTTTCATTAGTTTTTCTTGCATCAGCTTAGTTATGAAGTCGGTAATAGTATTTAATATCTTGGCTATTTCATTTAGCCAGCGTTCGATTATGGCGAGTAGTTCATCGATCAAGGCTTGAAACAACGCTGGAATCAGTTTTAGAGCGAATTGAATCATATGATCAGTTAAATGATTTATCAATATTTTGGCTATTGCTTCTATTTCAGCCATTTGAGGCATCCACATCGGATCGCTTTGCAAATGGTTGGCAAAGTCCACGGCGTTACCTTTTATTGGAGTAAATATGTTTAAAGCATTCTCAAAAAGCTGTTCTTGTGCTTCAGGTGTCAAAGGCGCTACCATTTCCGCAATAATTTTAACAGCTGCCTCCAACGGTTTCTTTAAAATATCTTGAGCTCCAAGTGGTCCAAGAACATTTGCAGCCTGACCTGCAGCTTCGCGAAGAAGACCCTCGATTTGTTCATTAACTGAAGTCTGAATTCCGTCCATGACATGAATAACGCTTCTTCCAAGCATTGTGAGTAATACGCTGGATAATGCTTCTTGCATAGTTTTTATGTCAAAATTTTGAAATCCATTAACGATCTCTGGAATCAGAACATCAGAAGTCAGTTGTATGCAGGGAATCAGGGCTTGCTCAAACAGTATCTTAATCTCTTCCTCGCCAGCCAAAGTGTTCGAGATTGCAGTTTTTCTAGCACTTATTTCCGTATCCACATAATGATCGAAAGCTTGGTTTATGGCTCCAAGCGTTGATCTATAAGAGTTTTCCCCTGTAGTCGAAGGAAATGAGGGACTAAATAAGAACTTCATTGCATCTTGGGCAGTTCCTGAAACGGCAGGTTTCAGAATTGCTGCTATCTCCCGAACGCTATCTACATGTTGAATGGCAATCGTCAAAGGTTTATCAAGTTGAAATGAAAGAAGATCACCCTGGTTCAAATTTGTGTCAGACGGACGGTTCAAATCTGTATTAATTGCACTTTTGACAGCGGGAGGAGGTTGGTAAGACAATTGTGCCGTAAAAGTAGGGATGGTTGCTATATCTGCCGCTTCCACTGCAAGGGGGAGCAACAAAGCTGATACCCACAAAGCAGAAATACTTCGGACAAACTCCTTCTTAAGCTGCTCGTTTTGAATTAATGCTGATAATGAGTCTAAACGAACAAAGATTTCATGGTTATCCGGCACTAACTGAAAAGAATTAAAACCTTTCAGGGTTTGAATGACTTCTGTGGTTTGTTCAGCTGGTAAAGAAGCAAGGCCAAGTAAACGAAGGATCTCTTCCTTAAAGAACACATTCATAGTCAAGAAGAACAACGATTGGAATTGCCCCCCAATAAATGTAAGAACGGTTTGCGCTAGTTTTTCGGTATTGCTCCCGGTACCTTCATTTAATTGTCTACTGACCTCATAGGCTGATTTCACTCCTATCCTAAGCATAGTACCGAGCATTAATGCTTGTTCCTGCTGTGTGTCAATAGCTTTATTAACAATGCCCTCAATTAAGCCGTTCCCATAACGATTGACCAGTTTTGCAGGATCGGGGAATTTAAAATTGATGCCACCTCTATAGCCACCCCCCGCAATAAATCCCATTCCCGCCTCATAGACAAATTGGAATCCAGATTCCCCTAGAGTAGCTGTCTTATGTAAATTACCAAGCATAACAAAATTGGCATACGCCATAAAACCAACCGCAAATTGGGCATACAAATAACCTTCGAGCTCTGATTCTTCTAACAATAGCTCAATCAATTCACCGGATAAACCATTTCCTGACGGTTTATTCTTCAGGATTTTCAATAACTCTTTAACGGTCATATTCATGCTTAATCCTGCCGCTACCGCCGCTTTAAGAACGGCTTGAAGTCGTCCAGCTAGCCCGGCTTCGTCGAATAGATCCAGGGGCGTTTGTATCTGTACTTGGAGAAGAAGTGAAACTTCGGCACTCCCCAATATTTTTAATTCAGCCCATTTATTTAATAGATTATTGATTTGTGCCATAGCCTGTGCGCCTAACTTATAGTTCATTCCTCTTCTCAAGCTACCCTGGCCCGCAACTAAGGTTTGTCCCTGAATATTTCCCCAGTTTTGAGTTGTTGTACTTTGTTGAAAGATCTGCTGATCTTGATTCAGTGGCAATCTAACACCTCCATATTTACGTTGTTTTAGTATTAAGTAATATGGGCTATGAACTCATTTGATAACTTTTATAGAAAAATTTGCTTGGACAAAAACGAAAAATTCTCATGAAACTTTTCATCCAATAACATTATTTCTGCTTTTCTGCTGATAGCTTGGTTTCCAAACTTAACATCAATGATAAATTCATTACTCAGCATCTGCCGATACCGGGATATAATCTCTTCTTCCATCAATTCTCCCATTGACTTCGTTTCGGCCGGGATTACAGGGATTCCAGCTTGCTCTACTAAGTGAAGATTTTGTTTGATATCTGTAGCTACTTTGCTAAGAATGCTTTCACTTATTGCTGTCTCAATATCTACCATTCCTTCATTAGTATAAAAATGCTTGTTGACTGCAGCGAGTGCAGCATGTGAAACATGAAATGCTTGAATATCTTTTTGTATTTCATAATGCATTTCAGCTGTTTCGAATATCAAAGCAAGCTCCTTAACTCTTTCGGTCGTTTGTCCATTTATTTCACCAAAATAAGTTTTGGAACCAAATTGAGCGTATAAAATATCCTCTTTAATGTCTCCACCTGCACCAGGGAAACCTGGAAGTAACCGATCACCTACGATCTCTAGCCAGGAATTATAACCAATAGTGTTGGTCAGTGTAATTATTGTTTTGCTCTGATTATTTTTGATCGCAGACAGGGCAGATTCTGCCTGATCATATCGTACAGGAACAAAGATAAAATCATAGATGTCATCATCTGCAAGCTTTTCGACCGTCTTAATGGATAGTTGCTTTATCATTCCGTTGTCGTTGTATCTCAAACCCTTCCGCTTAAGTTCATCCAGCCTTTTTCCCCGAGCCAGTAAAGTGACGTCAAACCCCGATTGTGCAAATCTAAGAGCGTATAAACTGCCAATCACACCCGCCCCAAAAATTAGAAGTCTATTTTGTTTTATGTTCACTATTATCATTCCTTCCGACTAACTAGACACTGATTGTTTAAGCAACATCTGTTTGATAAGATAATAGTATGGCAAGTTTATGCTTACAACCGTCAGTGTAAGAAAAGAGTTGCATAGACAACAAATTCCGATAATTGATGTTTTAGAAAGGGGATATTCAGATGGTACATCAAGAAGATCCGAGAGTAATACGGACTCGCCTGTTAATAAGAGAAGCTTTCAGAAATCTTTTACAGACTAAAGGATTTGATTCAATGACAATAAAAGATATCTCACAGAAAGCTACGATAAACCGGGCTACTTTTTATGCTCATTATGAAGATAAATATGCATTACTCGATGAATTTACAGAACAGTCTTTTCATCAAATGATTCCTGAACAAGTAATAAATGCACGGGAGTTTTCAGATGAAATATGTAACCAGCTGATCTTGTTGACTCATCAGTACATCGTTGATTTTTATCAGAAATGCAGAATGGATTCCAAATCCATTGCTAAGCTGGTGGATGAGAAAGTAAAAAATATGCTGCAGCAAATCATTGAAAACATATTTCTGAGAGGGGATAAATACGATATTGCAGACCGCCAACATACAAAGATCATTTCAGCAATGACAGGTTCAGCGATCTATGGCGCTGCATTTTCTTGGTTAATTGAGGGGGAGGCTGATCAGACCGATTTACTTGTGGACATTGTTCGTCCTTATGTAATGAGTGGCCTGGGACTCTTGATAAGATAGAATAGGAGCGCTTACAAGTATTACTCTCGGGACAAATCCCACGAACATTAAAATTTAATCACTTCGCCAAGATTATTAGAAAGGTGGAACCTATGGTTGATTTTGACTGGTCATTTTGGGAGACGGTATTACTATATTTCATGCTCATTTTTTTCGAATCACCAGTAGGTATAATTATCGTAATTATTTTTGTTATTATTTTTATTATGTTTATAGTTGATAAAATCAAGAGAAAAAGAACAAAGAAAAAACAATGATTAACTTAGCTTTGATATCCATGATTTATATGTGAAAATTTAAATAAAAAGGATCATATTGTACATATCGCACATAATTAATCAGTCATCGAATCCTTAATTGCAAATATCCACGAAAACTAACGCTTCGGACCATTCCGAAGCGTTAATTTTTGTATGCGCAAGTTATGTTTCGTCATCTACCGCATGCCTATATCCAGAAAATAATAATTTTCAAATTAACTATTTTAAATTTTATGAAAATGATATAAGATAGTGTAACAAATGAAACGATACGTATCGTTCTATAATTACATCCTTTTAATAACTTAAATAACATCTAGGAGGTGAAATGAATATGAACGTGAAAAACAAAGAACCTCGAAGTAAAAAAGAGATTCTTACTGCAACACTTGAAATGTTAGAATCCAACAGTTATTCATCTTTAACGATTGAGGCGATTGCAGCACAAGCTGGAGTAGGCAAAACAACCATCTATAGATGGTGGGAAAATAAAGCGCGTCTTGTACTGGACGCTTTTCTAATGACCGTAGAATCAGAGTTTGAATTTGATAGTAATAAATCCATTCAGGATAACTTCAAACAACAGCTTGAAGCTTTAGCTCGTATCCTCAATAGCAAAATCGGGAAATCCACTTTAACTATAGTTACAGAGAGCGAAGAAATCGCGAAAGATTTTTACGTATTGTTTTTAATGACAAAAAGAAATGAAGCCAAACAATTACTCCAAGCAGCCATAGATATGGGAGAATTGAAACCAGCAATCAACCTTGATATAACTTTAGATCTGCTTTATGGTCCCATATACTTTCAAATTCTCATCTATAAACAAATTCCGGATGCGGATTACATAAACGATTTGTTGATCCATGTCTTGGAAGGCATCATTGTTGCAAATTAATAGTAAACCGGGGGATATTTACTTTATGAATCAGACGATAGACGTTCAGAATTACAATAAGAACTATTCATTAATGACGATTATTTTATTTTGGTGTGGATTAGTTATTTTAACTAGCATGTATATTACAATTCCATTATCCGAAGTATTTTCACATGCCTTTCAGATTAGCTCGAGTGAGGCAGCCTGGATTGGGAGTTCATTTTCTCTTTGTTATGCTTTGGGCTGTCTTTTGTATGGACCTTTTTCAGACAGATATGGACGTAAAGTATTTTTAGTAGCCAGCATTATTGGGTTAACCGTAGTTACGCTTGCATTAGGATTTGTGGATAGTTTTTACGGGCTTATTATGCTCAGAGGAGTACAAGGCCTAGTGGCTGCTGCTTTTGCACCTATTGCGCTAGTGTATGCAGGGGAGATGTTCCCGCCTCATAAAAGACTAACAGCCGTTGGATTTATAAGCTCAGGACTGTTAATGGCAGGTATAGTAGGCCAGGTTTTTAGTGGGATTGTTAACGAAGCTCTTGGCTGGCGTGCTATTTTCTTTATTTTGGGGATTGTGTATGGTATTACTTCAGTGATAGTAATGAGGTTCCTTCCTAAAGATGAAATGCTAAGACCGAAAGAAAATGTTCTGCGGAAGTTTAAACAAATGACAATTCTGCTAAAACAATCACAATTGCTTTTGGCTTTTGCGATAACCTTTATGCTTCTATTAACTTTAGTTGGCATGTACACCGTTTTGGGAAGTTATTTAAGCTCAGCTAAGTTTGGACTTTCCTCACAGGATATCCTTTATATTCGTGCATTTGGAATCGCGGGGATGCTTTTAGCACCCTTTTCCGGAAGAATTGCTCAAAAACTTGGGATGGCCGCTGTTCTAAGGGGAGGCTTAGCATTAGCTGCAATTGGGTTGCTTGCTCTAGGTTTTAGCACGAACCTGCCACTTCTTGTCCTAATGAGCGTTGTATTTGTGGCTGGTATCGCGCTGGTAACTCCCGTTATCATCTCAATCGTTAGTCAATTAGGGGGAAATGCAAGAGGGTCTGCGATTTCATTCAATGCATTTATTCTATTCCTAGGCGCTAGCACAGGCCCGATATTAGCTTTGAAATTACTAAAAACAGAAAATTATTCGTTATCCTTTACTATATTAGGTTCTATTCTTTTATTAGGTTTTTTAATCTCTCTTTTTCTTAGATTATCGGCTAGGGTTCCAGTAGTGAAAAATGAACGGGCTGCTTCTTTACCCACAGAGTGATAGGAATGAATAAAGAAACGGAGATTTGCATAGTTGGTGGTGGACCTTCTGGTCTCTTTCTAGGGCTGCTGTTAGCCAAAAACGGAATTAGAGTTACCGTACTGGAAAGTCAAACAAGCTTTAATCGCAAGTTCAGAGGAGAAGTTCTTCAGCCTCGATTTGTAAGGCTCATGAAAGAGTTGAATCTGGAACAGCGTCTTGAAAAGTATGAGCATATAAAATTATTTAATGCTGAAATATGGAATAATAAGAAATATATCACTCAAATTGATTATGAAAAAGAAATGCCGGAGGCACCTTACGCAATTAAAATAAAACAATCCGTCCTGTTAACTTTTCTTTATGATCTGGCAAAGGATTATAGTAATTTTGAGCTCATTTTTAACGCAAAGGTCACTTCAACTATTAAAAGTGCAAATCGAACAGTCGGAGTAAACGCCTTAGTAGATGGACAAATGACTGCGATCCATGCTTCTTTAGTAGTCGGAGCGGATGGACGGATGTCCACGGTTAGGAAGACAAGCGATTTTTCTTTTAAGTATAAAAAAGAAGATTTTGATTTAATCTGGTGCAAAATATCGACTAATGAGTTCAAGCTAAATCAAAAACTCCTTTTCAGATTGTCTGATTTTAGTAACTTCATAGGGCTTCCTTATTCCTCTGATTGTGTGCAGATAGGTTTTACAATGAGGAAAGACCAATGGAATTCCATAAAAAGCAAAGGCATCGAACCATTAAAGCTTGAATTCATAAAGGCCTTTCCTGAGCTTAAAGAAGACATTGAAAAGATCATTGATTTCAAATCGTTTGTTTCTATCCAATCAGAGACTTTCATGGTGGACAATTGGCATAATAAGGGTTGTATTCTAATCGGTGATTCTGCACATTGTTCCTCACCACTCGGAGCTATCGGATTGTCCTTGGCTTTTGAAACAGCGCTGGTCGCTGCTGAACTTATTGTTGCATCAAAATTAGAGCTAAATCACAAGTGTTTAGATCGTTTGCAGCCCATTCGTAATCGGGAAATTCGTTTTGTGCATTTTGCTCAACAGTTGATAATCAGCATGGCCGTTAAATCCCCTAAAGGGGTTAAAAAATTCTCGCTAGCCTGCATGAAACTGATGGGAAATAGCAGGATCGCAAGATCTTTAATGCGGAGATTCTTTTTGGGGAGTCCTAAAATAACGGTTGATAATGCCTTCAAATTTTAACGCAGCCTCATTCCTAAGTAGAGTTCATTGGGAATGAGGTTATTTTAATTTGCTGAAACGCAAAGAATTTGTATAGAAAACGCTTTCTATCCATTGTAAAATACAGGTTGAGGTGTAATTACAAAACAAGGATGGAAATCCCATGCGGATCAAATTTAATATTTTTCAGAAAATGTTAGTGTTGTTGCTGATTCTGCTAACTCCGGTCGTGGCGCTGTACTATTATTCTACCTCTAAGAGCATCAACGTCATACAGGAGGAGCTTATCAAAGCCAGCCTGAACCGGATGGAGCTTTTCGTGGCACAACTGGATGCCAGCATTGAGAAGTTCGACTTAGTCTCCGCACCTATGCTCGTTGACACGAACGTGCTGGAATACCTTTACAACCTCAACATGAGCGATTATTCCCTAATGAAGACAAGGCTGCTGATCCAAGAGAAGCTGTCGCTGGCCAGCGCATCGGGCAACTGGCGCAATGACGTGACCGTCTATTTCCCGCAACGAGACGATAGTATTTCTTCTTCCCCCTCCTATGAATATGACCTTAAAGAGTTTGAAAGCCGATTTTCGCTAGGGTGGAGCTACAGCGAAGATATGGAGATTGGCTCCGGTTTTACTCGAACTTATGTCACTACGGGTTACAAACCAGCCCGTCCGGACGATCTGGATGTTGCCGTTCGCATTAACCTCTACAAGTGGAGCTTCGAAAATTTGCTTGATACCTACAAATCTGGTCACTCTGACAACCCGTTTTTTTACAAAGAAGGACATGCCATTATCGCCAGCCGATCCGCAGATGGGCCCAAGATGGACCAAATTATCGCGGAATTAGGCGACAGGATCAATAGCCGGGATTCAAGTTTTTTAATTCATTCCTTCGACGGCAGGCCTTATCTGATTACCTATTATTATTCCAATATTCTTGAGTGGCATCTCGTCGATTCTGTTCCACTTAACCAGATTATCGGACCTATCAAGCAACAGAGGTTATTATTTGGAGCTTCTTCGATTATTTTGCTCCTATCCTGTATTACCGCCGCGTCTGCTTTGTACTGGAACGTACATCGACCTATCTTCCAACTTGTGCGTGCGGTGCAGCGGATTAAGGAAGGCGATTACGCGTACCGGCTACCGAAGAAATCAAACAATGAATTCACGTTCCTGATGCAGAACTTTAACGAGATGGCGACGCAGATCCAAGATCTCATCGAGAATGTCCTACAATCGCGTATCCTTGCGCGCGATGCCACGCTAAAACAGTTACAAGCACAGATCCATCCTCATTTTCTGTACAATTGTTTGGGTTTCATCATTAATATGACCAAAATGGGAAAGAATCGGGCAGTTATAGACATGGCGTATCATCTGGCCGACTATTACCGGTATACGACGCGAATGGATAATCAAGGAGTCAGCCTGGGTGAAGAACTGGCGTTCGTGCGCATTCACCTCGAGATTCTTCGGCTTCGCAATGAGACACTGTCCTACAGCATCGAACTGCCTGAAGAGTTGGCGGAGCTGCGAATTCCCCGGCTTCTTATCCAACCAATCGTGGAGAATGCGATCGTGCATGGACTTGAGAACGTCGAATATCCAGGCCGGGTTGAAATTAGAGTTTACGTCAATAAAGACCAATTGCACTTGGAAGTGGAGGATAACGGAAAAGGATTAAATAAAGAACGGATGGACCAACTGCAAATGGAGCTTCATATTCCGGCCAGCGAATATGCAGGCTGCGGTCTTTGGAACGTATATCAAAGACTGCAGGGCAACTTCGGTTCAGACGCTCAAATTGAGTTTTGCCCGTCCAGACTGGGTGGTCTAAACGTGAGGCTGATTTGGAGACAGGGGATGAAAGAAGAAACGAAGGAGGAAGAGCATTGAATAGCCTGCTTGTAGTTGATGACGAGAAACATTATGCGGACAGTCTGGCAGATACGATTCCATGGGAGACACTTGGTATCTCCCGCGTTTGGAAGGCTTACAGCGCGAGCGAGGCACTTGCTCTGATAGACTCCTTCCCCATTGACATCCTTATGACGGATATCCGTATGCCACGCATGAACGGCTTGGAACTGATCGAACAGGCCAGGCTTCGTATTCCAGGGCTGAAGTGCCTGCTGCTCACAGGTTATGCGGACTTCGATTACGCCCGAAAAGCGATTGAGCTGCAAGCGCTCGATTACCTGATGAAGCCCGCGAAGGACGAGCAGCTACTTACGGCAATGGGCCGGATCATTAAGCAGCTTGAGCAGGAGCGATCAATCGAACAGGGCTTCCGTATCTACCGAGACAATAGTGCAGAACTGAAAGCAGGGTTGTTGCTCAAAGTGCTCAGCGGAAATCTGAATGGCAAGGCGCTTGCGGAGAAGTTAAAGCTGTTTGACCTCCCTCTTCCAATACCAGGTCATGTCTCTATGTGCCTTGTTCGGTTGGGTTCCCCTTTCGACGGACAAGATCTCTATTCGCAGTCACTGATCCGGTTCGCGGTAACAAACATGCTGGAAGAATTGCTGATGGACCGCTATGACTGCTGGTCGGCTGCGGATGATGAAGGAAACCTGCTCGCTCTGGTATACGACCTATCAGGAGCACCACCCGAACCGGAATGGGTGCTTGAGCGGATAGAGCGATTAAAGAAAGAAGTACAGCGTTTGCTTAAAGGTGAAATTTCTGTAGGAAAAACCGACTGTCTATTCCCGGAAGAACTGCAAGCTAGTTATATGACAGCTAAATCACGATTGGATAGTGACAGTTTTTCGGATGGGCAGGTGCCAGAGCGAAATGAAGAGGAAGCGCGTCTTATGCGCAAGCTCTATGAAACGCCTCTGCTGACACATCTTTTGGAAACGGAGCAATGGGAAGCGGCGGAAGCTAAGATCCGAGCGTTCGTGTCACCGCTTATGCATACAGGTTCACCTTACCTCATGCGCGACGTCTTTTTCTTTCTCTCCAATGCCTTCCAGTATATCGCGAATCGCAGTGGCAGGACGCTGGCCCAAATGCTCACTCCTGAGCAATCGGCTTTCGTAAAAGGAAAAGCAATGCTGCACGCGTCGCAGCTGGAAAGCTGGGCGCTCGACTTACTACGCACACTTCGCGATAAGCTAGGGGAGGAGACCGAGGACCACAGCCAGGTGATCGTCCGGAAGACGCAACTCTACATCCAGAAGGAGCTGGACAAGGACTTGTCACTTACTTTGCTGGCCAAACGCGTCTTCGTACATCCTAACCATCTGTCAAAAATCTTTAAGCAGTGTACAGGCACTACCGTATCCCAATATATTTACGAGCAGCGTATGCTCAAAGCCTGCGAGATGCTCAAGCATACAAATAATAAAATCTACCATATTGGTGAAAGCATTGGCTATCCCAATACTAACTGGTTTATTCGGAAATTCCGTGACTATTATCAGGTGACGCCGCAGGAATTCAGGGACAGATACCGATTGGGAATGGAGGGATTGGGCCGGTGAAGAAGCAAAAAAGAAAGGCCATCTTTCTATGGGCAGTTCTGAGCGGAGTGCTGCTAGTTTCCGGCTGTTTAAGTAGCACAGGGAAAACGGCACAGAACAGTACATCCAATGGGGAAAAGAAGCCGGTATGGGACTTTAAATACGATCCGCCTATAACGATCACAACAGGAATCGTAGACGAGAATCGGCCTAACGCATTCAAGCCAGATGAAAGCCTTACAGACAACGTGCATACCCGCTGGATGGAAGATAATCTGGGAATCGTCACGAAGTTTGATTGGATTGTCAGCAAGTTCGAAGATGCAGATACCAAAATTCGGCTCGCGCTGGCTGTGAATGGCAAGCTGCCGGACACCCTTAGCGCTGAAGGAGACATCCTGAAGTATCTGCTCAAAGCCGACAAGTTGCTTCCGCTGGATGATGCCATCGAGAAGTATGCTCATCCTAAGCTAAAAGAAGCGCTGGAGAAGTACGCTTATACCATGGCAGAAGTGACCAAAGACGGCAAGATATATGGACTTCCCCGTTTTAGTGCAGGAGATGAGGGAACGGTCATGTGGATCCGTAAGGATTGGCTTGTGAAACTGTCGCTGAACCCGCCTACGACGATAAGTGAGTTGGAGAACGTGCTGAAGGCATTTTCTGAACAAGATCCTAATGGGAATGGCGAAGATGACGAAGTTGGTCTAGCGGTTCCGCTGAAGGAAGGTCCCTGGAGCTGGATGGGGCAGACAGATGCGATTGCCGGAGCTTTTTCAAGGCAGATGATTAGCACGTCTGACATCAAACTGTTCTGGAATGAAGACGAGAAGGGCAGCTTGATCTTTGGCGCCGTACACCCGGATGCTAAGAAATACCTGGAAACGATGGCATCCTGGATGGCGAAGGGCTATATGGACAGGGATGCAGGCATGCAGGACCCGAGCCAAGCGTCCGAACTGGCGGTTAACGGAATGGCCGGTGTCATGTTCGGCCCGTTTTGGATGGGAGCCTGGCCGCTCGGCGATACAGTGAAGGTCGATCCCGAAGCGGCTTGGCAGGCTTACCCCCTTCCTGCCGGACCAGATGGGTTAAAGGGCAAGGCACAAAAGCCGTTGTACGGTATCTACACGGTGTTCAGCAAGGATTTCACGAATATGGAAGCCTGGTTCGCTTATTATAACAAATTGCTTGCCAAAAATTTCGGCCCGGATGACCCGTACTTCGATCCCCGATTCGCAAAAGGGTTTCACGAAGGTTACGATTATGTGATCATGAACGACAAGGTCATTACTGTCAATTTCGCGACTGAAGGCGTGCCAAATGATAAGTGGCCGCTTGCGGACGGGTCTTCAATGGATATGCGCTGGATGCTCTATCCGCTGACAGGTGGCGCTCCAGCCTTGCCTTATATGAATGCGGATGCAATCAGAAAATTATCTGAAAATTCGGAAGCCATAGTGACGACGCCGATCGAACAAGCCATTAAAGGTTTAAATTCGGCTCAACTTACGGCGGCTGGGGTGGCGA
Organism: Paenibacillus sp. FSL R10-2778; assembly: GCF_038593035.1. NCBI lineage: Bacteria > Bacillati > Bacillota > Bacilli > Caryophanales > Paenibacillaceae > Paenibacillus > Paenibacillus sp. FSL R10-2778. Next base: position 3,472,566 of record NZ_CP151956.1, read on the forward strand.
TTGCCGAGCAGGGACTCGAAATCCCAAACCGATACCACGGACCTTTAACGGACGGGATGGAGAAACACGGAGTGTTCCTGCAGAAACTCGCAACGGAGAGTTATCTGAGCATCATTTATGGCGAGAAGCCGATCTCCTACTTTGATGAGTTCGTAGCCCAATTTTACAAGAATGGCGGCGACGTAATCACGAGAGAAGTAAATAATTGGTACATGGAAAACAAGCCATAATATTGTGGCTTGTTTTCTTCTATGTTCCTTTATTTCTTCTATATAACAGGATTAACTTCGTGAATTAAAATGATTTTATTAGAAAGCGTTTTCAAAAAAAGAGGTGATGGTATACGAAGTTAATCATAGAGTAACTCTCACTAACTAAGTGTAAACTTTCGAACTGATTTTTGTATGAAGCGGAGCGAAGCAGTTTATGCTCACAAAACTTTTTAGGAGGAGAGGTAATGAGGAAAAAAGTAAGCGTGTTTCTGGCATTAACTATGTTTGTGACTATCTTTTTTTCAAATCCGATCAAGACTAATGCGGCAACCCCAGAAGCGCCTGCAGGGTGGAGAGACTTACTAGATTACCAAATATTCAGTAATATATCCGACGGCTGGGCAGGAGATAGCGGGTTTGGATTGGAGACGGAGAACAGCAAGCTTCCCATTGATTCTACAGCAATGTACAATGGATTGCCTTCATTATTGTTGAATGCGAAGACGCCTACCAGTCCTTCCTGGTACAACGCTTTAATTACGGTTGCCGGCTGGAAAGCATATGACTTTACCTCTTATCATCCAAATGGATTCCTTGAGTTTAATATCAAAGGAAATGCGGGCGGAGAGTCCTTTTTACTGGGCTTCAAAGACCGGGTATTCGAAAGAGCTGCCGGCAATGAAATTACCACTACAGTAAACATTAACAACTACGTCAACATTACTACAAGTTGGACCCATGTGAAGATCCCGTTAAAGGATCTAATTCAGGTCTCCCAAGGAATTGATGTATCTTCCATAGATGCATTATCCATCAAGAATAATGGTTTTCAACCTTTAAAAGTGTGGCTTAATGACATTAGGGTTACGTCTCCCGATAAGGAGAAAGAGTACGCCCCCATCAAGGTCAATCAATTAGGGTATCCCGTAGATGGAGTAAAGCAAGCGCTTGTAACCGGTTTTGAGGATGTGCTCACGGTCGATGCAGGTACTACGTTTAACATTATTAACGCCACAAATAATTCGACAGCTTACTCCGGAACGCTTGTACTCACCAAAAATTATGATGCTATCGATAGCGGGGAGCGTATTTTTACCGCCGATTTCACAAATTTAACGATTCCGGGAAAATATTATGTTTCAGTGCAGGGTCTTCAGAATTCGCCCAAGTTCACTATCGGCGAAGCTAACGAAATCTATGAACCCTTTTTAAATGACGTAACAAGATACTTCTATTACCAGAGAACCGGGATTAATATTACCAGCCCATACACTCAAAATTATCAAAGAACAGATTTTACTCCTGACACCGCAGTGCCTTTAATGTCTAACCCTTCCATCAAAAAAGATGTTTCCAAGGGATGGTACGATGCGGGTGATAAAGGCAAGTACGTTAACGCAGGAGCCAAAGCCTTGTCGGATCTCTTCTGGGCCTATGAAATGATGCCGGAGAAATTTACAGACAATCAATTTAATATTCCTGAGAGCGGAAACGGCATTCCCGACATCCTGGATGAGGCAAGGTGGGAACTGGAATGGATGCTCAAAATGCAGGATGCTGCAACTGGCGGTTTCTATGCTCGAGTGACCTTTCAGGATGATGACAATATGGTAGACAGAGAAATTATCGATAAGGATACGGTAAGCTCGCGGACTGATATCAAAACGACCGCCGATACAGCTACCGCAGCCGGTGTATTGGCACATGCCTACTTAATTTATCAGAATATTGATCCGGCTTTTGCCCAAAGTTGCTTGGATGCGGCAATAGACGCATGGGGGTACCTGGAAGCACATCCGGAAAATATTCGGACGCCTAACACGGGCAGATGGCCTTACGATGTGACGGATGACGCTTCGAATCGTCTGTGGGCTGCAGGCTCCCTGTACCGATCGACCGGCGATGCCGAATACAATGATTATTTCCTGGCGAATTACACCGATATGGGAATATTTTTTGAGGATACCCTTGATTTCGCCAGTGGTTGGGCAAACACCTGGAATACAGGCTTCTTCAGTTATCTGAAATCTGCTAATCCGGACTCCGGAGTCTTAAGCTGGTATTCGGATAAATTCCAGCAATGGTTCAATGACAAAGTGAGCAGATATAACGATAGCCCTTGGAAAAGCATCATAAAAGATGGTAACTACTATTGGGGAATCACCATGCAGGTTGCGGACACACCGATGGAAATGATCATCGGTACGAAGTTACTGGGAACTTTTGAGAGCAACCGCGCTATCATTAATGAGATTAACAATAGTCAGTTAGACTGGATTCTTGGCCAGAACCCGGTAGGCGTATCTTTTGTATCAGGTTACGGCGATAACAGCGTGAAATATCCGTTCAGCATCATGTATAGAACAGATGGATTACCTGGTGTACCTAAGGGATATCTTGTCGGAGGACCGAATAAATACTCCAACGACATAACCGTAGGAAACCAGATATCAAGATTTGCAGCCAAAAACTATACCGATAACTTCCAAGAATGGACTACAAATGAACATACCGTTTATTGGAATTCAGGGTTGGTATTCATTGCCGCATTCGCAACCGGAAATAGCAGCAATTCGACCATTAGTCCAACGACTGCTGCCTTTGATAAGAAAACAGCAAATCAAGCTGATATTCCGGTGACTCTAACGTTGAACGGCAACACGCTCACCGACATTAAGAACGGTACGACATCTCTTGTTGTGGACACGGACTATACCGTTTCGGGCAACACGGTCACTCTACACAAGAGCTATCTCGCTCAGCAGCCAATCGGCAAGGCGAACCTCACTTTCCTGTTTAACGCCGGTTCATCTGCTACGCTATCCGTTGCTGTGAACGATTCGTCGGTTATTAACTCGACGATCAGTCCGACGACCGCTGCCTTTGACAAGCAAACCGCGAATCAGACCGACATTCCGGTGACCTTGACGCTGAACGATAACACACTCATCGGCATTAATAATGGCACGACTGCCCTAGTTGCTGGTACGGACTACACCGTATCAGGTACGACAGTGACGATTCAGAAGGCATATCTGGCTGCCCAACCGGTGGGAACAACAACGCTGACGTTCAACTTTAGCGCAGGAGTAAGTGCGAATCTTGAGGTCTCCGTGGTCGATACCCCCACTGCCGAAAGTGGTTCTATCAAAGTGCAGCAGTATAATTCTCCTGTTACGGCAACGAGCAATTCGTTGAGCCCTCGGATAAAGCTGAAGAACACCGGTACCACTGCCATCAATCTGTCCGACGTGAAGCTTCATTATTATTACACGATCGATGGGGAGAAGGACCAGAATTTCTGGTGCGATTGGTCCACTGTCGGCAGTAGCAACGTAACTGGCGACTTCGTCAAGTTGCCGGCTCCTTTGACAGGAGCTGATCATTATCTGGAAATCGGCTTTAGGAGCGGAGCCGGAAGTTTGGCAGCTGGAGCCAGCATTGAGCTTCAGATCCGCGTGAACAAGACCGATTGGACGAACTACACGCAGACGGGAGATTACTCCTTCGATCCGACCGATTCGACTTACACCGATTGGAGCCATACAACTGGCTATATCGCAGGCGCTCTTCAGTGGGGAACAGAACCTCAATAAGTAACGTCACAATTGACGTTACGGCTCAATAGTGAAAACCTGAACTCCCCATTACCGCCTAAACAACGGTGTGGGGAGTGTGTAAGACAGTGAAAGGAGTGCAACAACTCTATTGAAAGCTATGCCGCTTCCTACAAATAGGAAACCAATACGTACTGTACGTAATTTTTCCATCGTGAAGAATCTTCGTACTTACTGGATGTTCTACGCAATGATGCTGCCGGGAATCGTTCTGCTTGTAATAAATAACTACATCCCTTTGTTCGGGATCGTTATTGCCTTTAAAACAATCAATTACCAGGACGGAATCCTGGGAAGCCCATGGACAGGGATGAAGAATTTCGAATATTTGTTTGCCTCGAAGGATTCGTACATCATCATTCGCAACACATTGCTTTATAATTCGCTGTTTATTGTATTGAACATGGCGCTTCCTCTAGGGTTCGCCTTGATGCTTAACGAGATGAAAAACCGCTTCCTCTCGAAGCTACACCAAACGATCATGTTCCTGCCATACTTCCTGTCGATGATCGTCATCTCGTACTTAGTGTATGGGTTCATGAGCGACGAGCGAGGATACTTCAACGGCACGTTGCTGCCGGCGCTTGGTCTTGATTCCGTACGCTGGTACTTCACGAAAGAAGTGTGGCCGATCGTTTTGCCGATCATTAACACGTGGAAAAACATGGGGTACTACACGGTTGTGTACATGGCAGCAATCATTGGTATCGACGAGGAGTACTACGAAGCCGCGACAATTGATGGGGCAAACAAGTGGCAGCAGATCAAGAAAATCACGATTCCCTTGATCATGCCTGTCCTCACGATTATGACTTTGCTGCAGGTTGGCCGGATCTTCAATGCCGACTTTGGTCTATTCTTCCAAGTGCCACGTGAATCGGGGGCATTGTTCCCTGTGACAAACGTTATCGATACCTATGTCTACCGCACCTTCTTGACCGTTGGGGATATCGGACTTTCCTCAGCAGCAGGCCTGTTCCAATCAGTCGTTGGTTTCATCTTGGTTTTTGTATCTAATTGGGTCGTTCGCCGCTTTAACCGCGAGAACGCGCTGTTCTAAGAGAGGAGCCCTTATGACCAATACAATGAGTAAATCCTTATCTGGGTCCAATCCAAAGAATCAGCTGTCGGGATGGGCGTCAACCCTCATCAACATCTTCTTTGTCATCTATTCGGCGCTCTGTATCCTACCGCTTTTGCTGATTCTTTCGGTATCGTTCTCCGATGAGCAGTCCGTTATGACACACGGATATCGATTTATGCCCGAAAATTTCAATCTGGCAGCCTATCGATTCCTAATGAAAGATATCAGTCAAATCGTTCATTCCTATGGAATCTCACTAACCGTCACGGTGATAGGTACGATACTAAGTGTCATCATAATAGCTCTGTATGCGTACCCCATTTCACGGAATAATTTTCCGCAGGCAAAGTATTTTACATTTTTTGTTTTTCTAACGATGCTGATTTCCGGCGGCTTAGTCCCTTGGTACTTGGTATACGTACAGATGCTGGAATTAAAAGATACACTTTGGGCACTGATCATGCCGCTGATCATGTCCGCATTCTGGGTACTGATCATGCGCACTTTCTTTAAGGAGACCGTACCTGAAGCTGTGCTGGAGTCAGCAAAAATAGATGGGGCAGGGGAGCTACGGATATTTATCCGAATTGTATTGCCATTATCTCTGCCGGTTCTGGCAACCGTTGCACTGTTCCAAACACTGACATACTGGAACGACTGGTTCCTAAGCCTAATGTTTATTACAGACAACCACAATATATCCGTGCAGTACTTTCTTTACAAGATGATGGTCAACATCCAGTACTTATCCAGTAACCCGAACGCGATGGCTGAAATTACCCGAGCTGGCGGAATGATCAACTTCCCAAGTGAAACCGTGCGTATGGCGATGGTGGTTGTAGGTGTTGGACCTATCGTATTTGCTTACCCGTTCTTCCAGAAATACTTTATCAGAGGCCTGACAGTAGGCTCCGTCAAAGGCTAAGATTGCCGATCACTTACGTGGGCACGGAAACGGCTAAAACCAGTATATGGTTTAGCATATCATTCTATTTTATGGGGGGATTACTTGAAAATGAAGGATACGAAAAGCAAGGCTTCACTGCTTCTCACACTGATGCTTATTTCAGCATTAGCCACTACGGCTTGCGGCAATTCAAACAACTCGAACAACGCTACACCAGATAATGCCGGAAAAGAAAGCGCCGCACCGAGCTCATCAGCGAACTCAACCACTGATAACACATCCAATGAGCCCTCGAAGCTGGAGCCTTATAAAATAAAGCTGGTCTACGAAGGAGCTCCACAGGCGGACGAGGCTATCGTCGAGGAAGCGCTGAACAAGATCTTGACCGAAAAAATCAACGCGACGGTAGATATCGCACCAATCGATTGGGGAGCATGGGATGATAAGACTAACCTCATCATCGCTTCTCGAGAGCCCGTAGACATTCTATTTACAGCCTCATGGAACGGGTATGCAAAGAACGTTGCCAAAGGTGCTTACTTAGATCTCGGTCCCTTGCTCGATCAGTATGGCCAGGGCATTAAGGATAGCTTGGATCCAGCTTTTCTCGATGGCTCCAAAATCGGCGGCAAAAATTATGCAGTCCCTACGAATAAAGAATTGGCATCGTCAGGGGGCATTGTGTACCGGAAGGACATTGCCGATGAACTCGGCATCGACATGAGTAAAGTGCAAAAAATCGAAGATTTAGATGCCGTTTATAAGATCGTTAAAGAGAAGAAGCCAACCATGTATCCGCTGTATACAACGGGTGGCACATTCGCCTCTCACTCTTTTGTGGAATTGGATTTTTTAGGTGATACGACGATACCTGGCGCTATCGATAAGAATGGCACGGAAGCGACAGTCAAACCGGCCGAAGAGTATCCCCAATACTTAAATGCATTAAAAGTAACCCGTGATTTCTTCCAGAAGGGGTATCTTAACAAAGATGCGGCCACTTCCCAAACGTCATCCCTTGATGCTTATAAGACGGGCAATGTATTTTCCACTGTAGAGCCTCTTAAGCCAGGCAAAGCAGAAGAAATCGCATCCGCGACAGGACTTGATGGCAAGCTTGCACAAATTACTTTAACAGGTAAAACGGTCGCCACATCGGAGACTACCGGCGCCATGTTAGCCATCTCATCAACGTCTAAGAATCCGGAACGCGCCATGATGCTGATTAACCTGCTTCATACAGATCAAGAGATTATTAATCTGCTTAACTTCGGTATTGAAGGTACACACTTTACACTTAATGGTAATGTTATGACGCAGACGGAGAAGTCAGGACAGTACGCACCGGGCGTCGCTTGGGAGCTGGGAAATCAATTCCTGAACTATGTCTGGAGTTCGGAAGCTCCAGACAAGTGGGAGCAGTTCAAAAAGTTCAACGAAGGCGCTAAATCATCGCCGGCACTGGGCTTCACCTTTGACAGCGAGCCAGTCAAATCCGAAGTCGGAGCACTAGCAAACGTTCTAAGAGAATATCAAAAGATGCTTGAGACCGGCTCGGTTGATCTGGACAAAGAATTGCCGAAATTTATCGCCGCCCAAAAATCGGCCGGCCTAGATAAAGTCATTGCTGAAAAGCAAAAACAGCTTGATGAATTCCTTGCCAGTAGATGATATGTGTTCATAGCAAATAAAGGACCTACTCATTGTTCTGGATAAGAACAATGAGTAGGTCCTTTTGACTTTCGTTATTTAATTCACAGTGTCAACTAGGCTTTAAGAGGCTTGGTCGAATTGGCTATTATAAAGCTCCGCATAAAAACCATTTTTGGCAAGTAGTTCTTCGTGGCTGCCGCTTTCAAGGATATCGCCTTCCTTCAGAACCAGAATCACATCGGCGTTCTTAATGGTTGAGAGTCTATGCGCAATAACAAAAGAGGTTCTTCCCTCCATGAGCTTATCCATTGCCTGCTGAATCAAGAGCTCTGTTCTTGTATCGACTGAGCTTGTAGCTTCATCGAGGATGAGCATTGGGGCATTTTTGAGCATCGCGCGGGCGATCGTAAGCTGTTGCTTTTGGCCCGTGGATAAATTAACTTTGTCATTTAGTATGGTATTATAACCGGCACTTAAGGTCTGAATGAAATGATGCAAGCCTACCGACTTACAAGCATCTTCAACTTCTTTATCGGTTACACCTGTTTTGTTGTACACTAGATTTTCCCTGATAGTGCCCTCAAAAAGCCAGGTGTCCTGCAAGACCATACAGAATAGATCATGGATGTTTTCTCTTGTTAAGCTGCTGATGGGGGTATCATCAATATATATTTCTCCGCCCTTTAATTCATTAAACCGTATTAGAAGATTTATCAGTGTAGTTTTACCTGCGCCGGTAGGACCGACTATAGCAATTTTTTGCCCAGGCTTAATCTCTGCAGAAAAATCTTTAATCACAAGTTTATCTGAATTTTCATAAGCAAATTGCACATGTTCAAAATCAACTTTGCCCACAGCAGTTTTAAGATGTCTTTCTTTATGACTTTCATTGTCCATTTCGTCAGCATCGAGGAACTCAAAGACACGTTTGCTTGCCGCGGAAGCCGATTGCAGACTTTGTGCGGCTTGAGCAATCTGAGAGAGCGGTTGTGTAAAGTAACGGACATACAGTATAAAGGCTACAATGACCCCAAAGGATATCGTTCCGTTCATAGCAAGTACAGCACCAACTACACAAACGGCCACAAAACCTAGATTGCCTATAAACATCATAATCGGCATCATAAGACCGGAGAGGAACTGCGCTTTAAATGCACTATCTTTAAGATTCATATTCAGGGATTCAAATGTATTGCGCATTTGCGATTCACCATTGTAGGCTTTCACTACAGTATGTCCTGTATATACTTCCTCCACATGGCCATTGATTTTCCCTAAGTATTCTTGCTGACTTTGAAAATACTTTTGGGATTTTTTCATAATTGCCGCTATGAGGCCAAAGCCAATGATAGTTGCAACAACCGCCGTAATAGTCATGATCACATTTGTTTTGAACATCATGATGATGGATCCCGTAAAGAGGGCAAGGGCAGTTACCAGTGTGCCGACGCTTTGGTTTAAAGCTTGCCCGATCGTATCCACATCGTTGGTAACCCGGGACAGGATGTCACCGGTTGTAGAATTATTATAATAAGAGATCGGAAGTTTGTTCATTTTGCGTGAGAGATCGGCTCTTAAGTTTTTGGAGACCTTTTGCGTAACTGCGGACATAATTAATCCTTGTACCAAAGATAACACAGCGCTAAGGATATAGATAAATACAAGGAAAAGGCCGATAGAAGTTACTGCTTCCATATCAATTCCGGTGACGAGGCCGGCCGTGATCAAGTCTGTCATCTCCGAAAGCTTATCCGGTCCAAGCAGAGTCAGAACCGTACCGATTGCTGCACTAATAATAGCTATAAGAACTACAGGGATATATTTTCTGCAATAGTGGAGAAGTCTGCTCCACGTGTTGAGTTGCTCTTTGCTTTTGTTCATTAAGCTAGCTCCTCCTTTGAAAGTTGTGAGTAAGCAATCTCTTGGTAGACATCACAGGTCTGCATCAATTCATCATGTGTTCCCATGCCTGCCATTCGTCCGGCTTCCAGTACAATGATTTTGTCTGCATCTTTGATTGTACCGATACGCTGGGCAACGATTAGTATCGTTGTACCGCTGGATTTTTTCTTCAATTCACTTCGCAATTTGCGATCCGTCTTATAATCAAGCGCTGAGAAGGAATCGTCGAAGATTAATATTTCAGGACGACGGGCAATGGCTCGGGCAATGGAAAGACGTTGTTTTTGACCGCCAGACAAGTTCGTACCGCCTTGAGAGACATGAGCCTCGTAGCTTCCTTCCATCTTTTCAACAAAATCTGAAGCTTGAGAGGTGTAAATGGCATCAACAACATCCGAGGACAGATCACTGCCATTATCGCCAAAAGCAACATTAGAGCTCACCGTGCCGCCAAACAAAATCGCTTTCTGAGATACATATCCCATTTTATTGCGCAGTGCAGTTTGCTCATATTGGTTAACATTAATTCCATCCACCAACACTTCACCTGCTGTAGCATCATAAAAGCGAGGAATCAGGTTCACGACGGTACTTTTTCCGCATCCGGTTGAACCGATGAAGGCTACAGTTTCTCCTTTTTTCACCGTAAAGCTGATATCTTCAATAACGTATTCTTCTGCATCCGGATATTTAAAGCTGACATTTTTGAATTCGACCTCACCCAACCGATTTGCCTTGGAGGAAGTAAGTGATCCGTTCTCTAAGCTTGGCTTAGTATCCAGCACTTCATTGATTCTTTTAGCGGATACATGGGCACGAGGCATCAGGATAAAAATCATGATCAGCATCATGAATGCCATAACCACCTGCATTGCATAGGATGAGAAGACAATCATATCTGAAAATAAGCCCATCTTCGCCGTACCATTGGCATTTTGAATCAAAATAGCACCAATCCAATATATTGCGAGACTTAAACCGCTCATAATCAGAGAAATACTTGGCATCATCATGGACAGTACATTATTGGCGAATAAATTCGTTCGGGTAAGCTCGCTGTTGGCTACGCTAAATTTATCTTCCTGGTAACTTTCCGCATTATACGCACGAATGACACGAAGGCCGGTAAGATTCTCTCTTGCAACACGATTAAGATTATCAGTCAGTTGCTGCAATTTTTGGAATTTCGGAAGCACTAGCACGATCACTATGCCGACAATAAGAATCAATACCCCAATGGCGACACCGGTAGCAAGCGACCACTGCCAACTCTTGCCTGTAATTTTGAGCATTGCCCAAACGGCAAGGATGGGAGCCTTCACCAGCAGTTGCAGACCAATGACAATCAGCATTTGCACTTGCGTAATGTCATTCGTTGAACGGGTAATTAAACTAGCTGTAGAGAAGTTGTTGATTTCTTCCATAGAAAAAGATTGTACCTTATCAAACAATTTAGAGCGTAATCTTGAAGAGAAGTTAGCGGCAATTTTAGCGGCGATCCCTGCCACTATGATTGATGTAGCTAAGCTGCCGAGGGCACAGAGCAACATCCAGCCTCCGGCTGCAATGATTTCGCTCATTTCACTCCCTGGTATCTGTACAAGACGAGTAATCTCGCTCATATAACCGGGCAATTCCAGATCCAGCCATACCTGTGTGACAATGAATAGGATGCTGATACCGATTAGGGCCCATTCCTTCGGTTTTAAGTACTTAAGTATAGTTACCATACATCTGACTCCTTTATGTGGCGTTGCTAAAATGATAACGAAAGAAGATAAACTGAAAGTTAACTTTTCTGAAAAATAAAAAAACCCTGAAAGAACGATGAGGTTCTCCAGGGCTCGTACTACATTCCAATCGGAATCGTAACTGTAAATGTGGTTCCTTGTAATGGAATGCTTTCGCAAGAAATGGTTCCATGGTGTAGATGAATGATTTTTTTAACAATTGCTAATCCAAGTCCATTGCCTGCAGTCGAGTGGGAAGTATCCTGCTGATAAAATTTATCGAATATCTTGGGAAGAGCCTCAGGATGAATACCGATTCCGCAGTCATGAACTAGAATCACCAGGTTATCATCGTTTTTCTTCATCTTAACTTCAATTTCACCATGCTCAGGAGTGAATTTGATCGCGTTATCCAATAAATTTAACCAAACTTGATTTAAAAGCTCTTTGTTGCCGGAGAGTTCATAATCCTGAATATTAACATTCAGCTTCAGGTGCTTCTTCTCAAATTTGGCAGCCAGTAAAAGCACAGACTGGCGAATTTGTTCCCCAACATTAAACCGCATTTTGTTTGTCAGAATCTTTTGCGTCTCAACCTGCGTCAGCTCCAGTACATTCGAAGCAAGGGAGGCAAGTCTGGTCGATTCCTCAATGACAATATCTAGATATTCATCACGTTCCTCTTTAGTAAGATCATCATTCTTTAAGACTTCAGCAAACCCTTTAATAGATACAATCGGTGTTTTGAATTCATGGGAAAAATTGTTTACAAAATCAGTTCGCAGAATTTCGATACCCCCAAGCTCTTCAGCCATACGGTTAAAGTTCTCTGATAGAATTTCAAACTCTGGCGGGCTTTTGAGCTGGAGCCGCATGGAGAAGTCACCACTGGCAAGACGCTCTGTGGCCTCTATAAATATCCGGATGGATTTTACCATTTTCCGGCTTGTGATGGCTGATATCGTGGTACCGATAATTGTACAAGCGATTAATACCATTATGGGTAGTACGAATCCATCCTGGGCAAGCTCTTCGTTCAACAAACCAAAAACCTGTGCGAGAAAGAAGAGTAGTCCTGTAATCACAACGGTAATAAGAAAGATGAAAAATATGATAAGAGAAAAATAGATGGGAAGGCTGATTCTGTTGCTGAGCTTGTTACTTATTTTGCTCACTGGCTTCGCACCGCCTTGTATCCAAGACCTCTGACGGAAACCAGTTCAAACTCTGGATAAGCGTCAAACCGTTTCCGCAAACGATTGATGTGCACATTAACGGTTGTATCCGTACTTTCACTTTCCATGCCCCATATCTCGTCCATAAGCTGGATGCGCGTGAAAATCCGTTCAGGATAGGACAACAACTTATACAACAAATAGAATTCTTTTTGCGGAAGCGTTTGTTTCTCGTCCTCCCGGGTTACTGTCAATGCGTCATAATCAAGGATCACTTTACCCACTACTAATTTACGGGCACTTGCGATTTGCGAACGGCGAAGCAGCGCTTGGATTCTGAGCAGCATTTCTTCGGTATCAATGGGTTTGGTCATATAATCATCAGTTCCAATCCGGAACCCCTTTTTCTTATCTTCAGGCAGCTGTTTTGCTGTAGCCATAAGAATGGGGACCAAGCTATCGGCATCTCTTACTTCCTTGGCGAATTCATAACCATCCATATTAGGCATCATGATATCCAGAATGATTAGATCAATATGCTGTGAATCAAGGACCTCCAAAGCTTTAACTCCGTCTTCAGCAGTTACAACATCATATCCTTCGCGTTTCAGAACAGCTTCAAGAAGTCTTCTTACATGCTTATCATCTTCAACTACGAGTATGTTAATCATTACTGTTCACTCCAATAGTAGGTTTGTATCCATTATTACCTGTTAGGATTTTGTTTTAAAGGGAGCAGAATCAATATTTATCTAATCTTAAGATTTGGTTTGAAATCCTTGTAGTCGATATAAAGTGACTCATACATAGGGAGGATTCAATGAAATGAGAGGAATAGGCAATGATTTAATACTATTATGATATCTGTTTTGTGAAAAATTGTTGCATACTAAAATAGTACCCAAACTAATTTAGCTGGATTAACGTGCTGAAAATAATGCAGACTACGTCGAACGTTGAACTTTGACTGAACTTCATGCGAAAGGAAGATCACAGATGCAAATGCGTAAATTAGGAAATAGTGGCTTGGAAGTTTCGGCAATAGGGCTTGGCTGTATGGGAATGGATCATGCCTATGGAAAGCCAGCCGATCGTAATGAAATGGTTAAATTAATTCGCAGAGCAGTTGAACTAGGATGTAATTTCTTTGATACTGCTGCTTTTTATGGAGATTCCAATGAGGAATTAGTAGGCGAAGCCCTTGCACCACTAAGAGATCAAGTTGTGATTGCAACTAAATTTGGAATTTTAGGACAAGAAGCTGTAGACGGTCAACCTCAACTTATTTTGAATAGCACACCAGATTCTATTCGTGAACAAATAGAAGGCTCATTAAAAAGGTTGAAGGTCAATTGCATTGATTTATATTATCAGCACCGAGTGGATCCGAATGTCGAACCTGAAGCTGTCGCAGAAACAATGAAAGATTTAATAGCTGAAGGGAAGATTAAAACATGGGGAGTCTCTAATGCACCGATTGATTATATGAAACGAGCACATGCTGTATGTTCGATTACTGCAACCCAAAATCAGTACTCCATGATGTGGCGTGAACCGGAAAAAGAGTTGTTTGAGCTTTGTGAAGAGTTAGGAATTGCTTTTATCGCTTACAGTCCATTAGGAAATGGTTTCTTAAGTGGTAAATATACCAAGGAAACCAAATATGATGAAGGTGACTATCGAAGTTTCATGGGAAGATTCAAACCTGATGTGATTGATCATAATCAAGTGTTATTAGATTTAATTACTCAAGTTGCAAAAAGTAAAAATGCAACACCAGCTCAAGTCGTACTCGCGTGGGAATTAGCTCAAAAACCATATATCATTCCAATTCCAGGCACTACAAAATTAAACAGATTAGAAGAAAACCTATATGGAGCTGATCTCAAATTAACAAAGGAAGATGTAGATAGTCTAAATGAAGCTTTGTCTAAAATGGATATTGATAGTTCACACTTTTAAATAGAGCTATATCATCAACTAATAGGAGGATTTTTTATGCAAAAAGTTATTTTGAACAATGGTGTTGAAATGCCGATACTTGGTTTTGGGGTTTTTCAAATTCAAGATGAAGCTGAATGTGAACAAGCTGTTTACGATGCGATCATGTCAGGTTATCGACTGATAGATACCGCAGCCTCATACCTAAACGAAGAAGCGGTGGGAAGAGCCCTCAAACGGAGTGGAGTACCAAGAGAGGATCTATTTATTACTACGAAATTATGGGTTCAAGATACAGGATACGAACGTACAAAGGAAGCATTTGAAAAATCCCTTTCAAGATTGCAACTTGATTATTTGGATTTGTATTTAATTCATCAGCCATTTGGCGATGTGCATGGTTCTTGGCGGGCGCTGGAGGAATTGTACCGTGAAGGAAAAATCAGAGCGATTGGCGTAAGTAACTTCCAGAACGATCGTCTGATTGATTTGATTATTCATAATGAAGTAACACCTGCCGTTAATCAAGTTGAGACACATCCCTTCTGCCAACAAATTGAAAGTGCTGCATTCATGAAAGAAAACAATGTTCAGATTGAATCATGGGGTCCATTTGCTGAAGGTAAAAAAAACATGTTCCAGAACGAAGTTTTAGTATCAATAGCTCAAAAATATAATAAATCTGTTGCCCAAGTGGTTTTACGCTGGTTGACGCAAAGAGGAGTTGTTGTGATTCCAAAGTCTGTCCGGAAAGAAAGAATAATTGAAAACTTTAATATCTTTGATTTTGAATTAAACTCAGAGGATATAGAACAAATTGCGCTGTTAGACACAAAAGAGAGTTTGTTCTTTTCACATAGAGATCCTGTAATGGTAAAAGCGTTAAGTACCAGGAAGCTGGATATCTAATTTTTCTTAGGATCTTGTAGGTTTTGATAAAAGAGGGGTTAACCATAATTAAGGGGTTAACCCCTCTTTTATTTATAAGAACACCCTTAGCCTTGTACAGTTCATTCTAATTTGGAGGTTTAAGAATAAAGGCAGCTAAAATTTGTGAATATCGCATTATAATCTTGGTCTTCTCCAGTGGCGTACAAACCAATAAGCACACCTGTGAATCCTCCGGCTATTTCAGAGGATAGATATTTGGTTTGCGCAGCTCCGAATAAGATCTCAGTACCGTCTACCTGGATATAAAAGTGATAATGCGTTGGACTGCTTTTGACAACTAATGAAGCATGGTTGCACTGACCTATATTTTTTGTTTTTTCAATGGATTTGATATCTCCGATATTCAGCCGTTCGATAATCTCATAACCCTCTGGATGTTTACGCAAGGCCAAGTCATAATGGTGATTTTCGTCCATGTAAAGTGTAATTCCGGCTTCACCATTCGTAAGGCTGACTTCGCATGAAATAATTGCGTTAAAGTCTTTTTGACGAATACCAATAAATGTCGGGGTAGCCGGGATATCTAACGTTACAGCAGTTCCTTTAAGCTTTATTTTATCAGCTTCTAACCTATAATTTTCTGTAACCGGGTGACGCAGGTAACACCAGTCCAAATTCCAATCTGTGTTCTCGAACGTAAAGACTCTTTTCTCCTGCTGAATGACTTTGTCCGCAATACGATCAGTCTCGAAACTTATAAGAGTGGTACCTTCATGACCTGCTGTAAACCATCCCTCCTCGCCAAAGGTAATCGGAGTTAGAAAAACCTCGCGCCCCAAATGGTGATAGGTAAGATACTGGCCAGTCTGCCGGAATCCAAGATGTAACAGCCACCAATCCCCCTCATGGTCTTGTACCAAATCTCCATGTCCAACTCCCTGAAGCTCGTAACCGCCTAAATTTCGATTAGTCAATACGGGGTTATGCGGGTAGGCTTTGAATGGACCAGCAGGAGAATTGCCTCTTGCATAAGTAACCATATGCCCATATTCGGTTCCACCCTCAGCAGCTAGCAGATAGTATTGTCCATTAATTTTGTATAAATGAGGACTCTCCAAATAACGCCCACCGGATCCTTGCCAGATTGAACGGCTTGGCGACAGCTTCTGCCCGGTTTCAATTTCAATTTCACATTGGACTATACCATTAACTCCGTAATCGTCTGTCCCATTACTCATGAAATACGTTTTGCCGTCTTCAAAATACAAATCCGGATCAATACCGCCTTGATCTACATTAATCGGATCAGACCATTCGCCGTAAATATTGTCAGTCCAGACATAGAAGTTCTGGCGCAGAGTGTCATTAGTGGTCGTCATGTAGAATCGTCCATTATTGTACCGCAGGGTGGGGGCGAATACACCACCGGAGCTGTCCACAGTATCCAGTTGAATCTGGTTCTTTCGGGTTAAGCAATGACCGATTTGGGTCCAATTAATTAAATCTTTGCTTTCAAAAATCGGAACACCGGGAAAATACTGAAAGGAACTGCAGACCAAATAATAAGTGTCTTCAACTTTACATGCGCTGGGATCAGGATAAAACCCTTTGATGACCGGGTTATTGTATTTCATTTCTCCACCTCATTAATAAATTCATATAAATAAGAATTCAATATATTTAACTACTAAGAAAATTAAACACTATTGCTTATAGGTTTTCAATGAATCGGGGTTGAAGATATACGTTATATTTATTAAATTAATATATATGTAATTTCAATAAGCACAGGTCAGGTGATTATGATGATGATCAAAGCAAACGGCGAAGCAAAATTCATGTCGTTGTATGAAGCGCTGGCAAGCGAAGTCAGATGGAGGATTATGAGCCTCATTGCAGATAATGAAATGAATGTGAAGGAGATCGCGGCTAAGTTAGAGCTTAGCCCTTCCATAGTTACTATGCATATCCGAAAGCTCGAACAAGCTGGACTTACAGGAAGTCACAGGATACGCCTAAACGGAGGAACACACAAAATGTGCTTCCTTAAACAAAAAAGAGTTGAAATCGAACTCCCCACTGCCACTCAAACTCCGAGGATCAGAGAGCAGACCATTTCAGTCGGTCATTATACCTCGTTTGATGTCCATCCTACATGTGGTCTTGGGACACAAGAGAAAGAGATTGGGGTTTGGGACGATCCCCGCTATTTTCTCGATCCCGAGCGGGTCAACGCCGGCATTTTGTGGTTTGGGAGAGGTTACGTAGAGTACAAAACGCCTAACTACTTACTTCCCGGTCAAATGCCCGAGGCCATCGAGATTTCAATGGAAATTGCTTCTGAAGCGCCAGGCTTGAAAGATCATTGGCCTTCGGATATTGAGTTCTTTTTTAACGGTGTGAAGCTTGGAACTTGGACCAGTCCGGCAGACTTTGGAAGAGCGGCACGAGGCATATATACTCCGGATTGGTGGCATCGGAATGTAAATCAATACGGGTTATTGAAGACGATCCGCATTGACACTTCGGGCACATTTATTGATGAAGAAAGGATGTCGGACATTACTGTCGCAGATATTTTGCTACGGGAACAATTCTGGACGCTTCGGTTCGCAGTTGACGAGAAGGCTGTTAATGTTGGTGGTTTGACACTTTATGGGGCTGGATTCGGTAACCATGACCAAGATATTTTAATTCGTGTGTACCTAGGAACGATGACCTAATGAAGCAGGATAGTTCAGTTATAGTTGTTTTCTCCATCCAGTTTATCAGCTGGAACTGGTAAACTATCCATATATTGAAGAAGTTGAGAGGAGAGATATTCTGAATTATAACGAGGTTATTAAAATCGCTGATACACACTTACTTCCATTAGTGAATGAATTGTACGGATTGGAAGGTTATCAAATCAGGCTTATCAATGCACATGAAGGAGGACGGAATGTCGCATATAACTGTGATAAAGCTGATTCTGAAGCAAAAATAATCAGAATTGCCTTCTTAAGTGACAGAAGCCGAGAAGATATTTTGGGTGAAGTGGAATATATCAGGTATTTGTACGAGCATGGAGGCAGTGTTTCGAATGTGGTCAACTCCCAGAAGGGGAATCTGCTGGAAACGATAACTCTTAATAATCATACCTTTTTTGTCTGCTTGTTTGAAAAGGCCAAGGGGGGTATGCTCGTGGAAAATAATTATCAGTATCGGGAAGGCGTTCCTATTACGGAATACTATTATAACTGTGGCAAAGTTCTTGGAAAAATGCATCAATTATCGAAGGGTTATACACCTGTCCATTCCCGGTATGATTTTTTTGATAAATACAATGCCGATTATATAGATAAGCTAATACCTGACTCGTTATCTCTGTTGAAAGAGAAACTGGTAGATCTCCTTACAACCTTAGAAGGGATGGACAGGAATCACGAGTCTTTTGGGATGGTTCATTTTGATTACTGCGATGGGAATTATATGATCGATTTTAATACAGGGCAAATAACTGTTTTTGATTTCGATAACTCCTGCTTTTGTTGGTATATGTATGACCTGGCAAATCTCTGGACACTTGGAGTGGGCTGGATACAATTTGAACAAGACACTGATAAACGCAAACAGTTTATGGATGATTATTTTAAAACAGTCCTTGATGGCTACAGATCCGAGACCAGGATCGAAGATTCGATGTTAGACACATTGCCGTTGTTTATCCAAGTAACCCTCATGGAAAACATCGTTGATGCATTCGAGGTAATGCGGAACAATGGTGAAGAGCCGGAATGCGATGAAGAGCTGTCATATCGTATAAAATGTCTAGAAGACGATATCCCATATGTAGGATTTTTCCATGAAATTTACTCATGTGATGAACCCTTTGAGTATGAGGAACGAGATATTTAGGATGAGGGTGTTTTTGATATGCTGCGGATAAATTCATAGTAGACTCAAATAAGCAGGAGTTGGAGTAAATATGGCTTACGAAAAACCGGAATTGACCATGAGTGAAATTGAAAAAGTACTGTGGAATCATCTTGGACAGGGAGCGGCTGAGATTACACCGTTGTCTGGCGGCAATATAAGCAACGTGTTTTCTTTTATTTTAGAAGGAAAAGACTATGTTGTGAAATTCAGCGATTTGGAACGAGCATATGAGACCGAACAATTTGTATCTAATTTGCTACTCGACCAAGGTATCCCTTTCCCAAAATGTTTGGGGTTAGGGAGGACTAATCAGTTAACCTATTTGATCATGGAGCGAATGGAAGGTCGCAATCTATCCGATTGTACAGCAGAGGAACAAACCCGTCTGATGCCGGAAATTATCGGCATTTTAACAAGAATGGCCGAAACGGATATTGGGGGAACTAACGGTTATGGTTGGATCGGACCTGACGGCAATGGTTCCTATTCATCTTGGAAAGACTTCGTCATTGCCGTAAATGCGGAAGATCAGACGGGGACATTCTGGGAGAATTGGCATGAACTCTTCCGCACGTCTTGCTTGGAAAGAGACGTATACGAAGAAATCTATAGTCGTTTGATGACCTATGTACCCTATAATGAATCTAATAGAAGCTTTATACACGGAGATTTTCAACAGTGGAATATGTTGTCCAACGGAACACGGATAACCGGCATTATTGATGGAAATTGCATGTATGGCGATTCTCTCATAGACCTTGCGGTTCTCGACAAGCATATGCCTTGGTGTGATGTCATTAACACATATCAAAATTATCAAAAGAAAGCTAGAATAGTGACCCCGAATTTTGAGGAGCGGCTAATCGGTGCCTATTATTTTAAGGGACTCGATGGACTTCGATTCTATGCTAAGATGGGCTGGACAGAGGCTTATCAGGACACACGGCATTTTCTTTTAAACCTAAAAGCGTAATAACTGACGCTATACCTTATCATAAACATTTAATAGCCGCATAATTGCGGCTTTTTGTATATAAATATCAAATTTCAAGGAGCAAATTCCCCACTGGGATTATAGCCTAGGCTGACGACCTGTAATAAATGCACCTGAACTTGCCATTAATCCACTATCTATAGCTTTGTCCAACTTGATAAAATGTAAGCGCAATCATTTAATCAATCGATTGGAGGAGTATGGCATGAAAAAGATTGGGGCAGGTTTTATATTCTTACTTGTGATGTGCGCAGCCTTATCCACAACTGCGTTCGCGAAACAGCCTTATTCATCCTATTGGTTTCCGGAGCAATTGCTTCAGTGGAGTCCGGCATCCGACCCGGATGCGGCATTTAACCGGAGCACAGTCCCGCTGCAGGACCGTTTTGTAGCAGATGGAGTCAACGCTCATGCAACCAAAGCGCCAAAAGTCATGGCTTTATCAGCACTGAACCCGGGAACAAGCGGAGTTCCATCGCAGGGTTCAAGCAAATTCGAAGCTAACACATTTACCTATTGGCAATATGTTGACAAGCTGGTCTATTGGGGTGGTTCCGCGGGCGAAGGGATCATCGTACCTCCAAGCGCTGATACGATCGACGCGGCTCATAAAAATGGCGTGCCGATCATCGGAACGGTATTCTTCCCACCAACCGTATATGGCGGGAAGTATGAATGGGTCAAGCAGATGCTTCAGCAGAATAGTGACGGATCCTTTCCTGCTGCTGACAAGTTGATCCAGGTTGCGAGCCATTACGGATTTGACGGCTGGTTTATTAACCAGGAGACTGAGGGCGGAACTCCGGCTGACGCACAGCAAATGAAAGCTTTCCTAAGTTATCTGGAATCGCACAAGTCAAATTCTATGCACATCGTATGGTATGATTCCATGACCAATGAGGGCAGTATCAGTTGGCAAAATGCACTTAACGACAAGAATGCGATGTTCCTGCAAGACAATAAAAAGCAAATAACAGACAATATGTTCCTGAACTTTTGGTGGAAGGATCTTAAAAGCTCGGCAGAGAAGGCTAGAAGCTTGGGCAGAAGTCCTTATGACTTGTATGCAGGCATCGATGTCGAAGCCAAGGGTTACGATACAAAGGTGAACTGGAATCTGTTGTTTCCGGATAAAGATCCTGCCGTTACTTCCCTTGGTATTTACCGCCCCGATTGGGCTTTTAACAGCGCAGAGAGTATGGAAGATTTCTTCGTACGCGAGAACAAATTCTGGGTGGGTCCAAACGGGAATCCGAGTAACACCTCGAGCGATCAAGCCTGGAAAGGTATCGCTAACGATGTGATCGAATCATCACCAATCAATGAGCTGCCTTTCACCACCAACTTCAACACGGGAAGCGGACAGAAATATTTTGTAAGAGGGAAGCAGGTGCGGGATAAAAGCTGGAACAACCGGAGTCTGCAGGATATTCTTCCCTCCTGGCGCTGGATTGCAGACAGCAAAGGTACCCCGCTTTCACCAGTGCTCGATTGGTCCGATGCCTATTACGGCGGCAGTTCGTTGAAGGTATCAGGCGTACTGAACCCTAACAATGCGACACATCTGAAGCTCTACAAGACCGACCTTAAGATCGAAGCAAGCACAAAGCTGTCTATTACGTACAAAACACAAAATAAGCCAAGCCTGAAGGTTGGTCTTGCATTCGCAGATCAGCCCAATCAATATATCTTCCTTAATGTGAAGGATAAGACATCGCCAGACTGGACAACTGAAACATTGAATTTGACCCCATACAAAGGGAAACGGATCGTAGCGTTGTCACTGTATTTTGATTCTAAGAATGCGATTAATAATTACAACATTCAAATTGGCCAGCTCTCCATTCAAAATGCTAATGACCCGATCAAACCACTACCCGCGGTTCGCGATCTTAAGGTCACTCAAACTGACTTTCGCAATGGTATTTATGGAGATGCCAGATTACAGTGGAAACAGCTTGACCAACAGGTCAAGCAATACGAAATCTATCGAGTACTTCCAGATGGCAGTGAGATGTTCATAGGTGCAACACCAAATCATGTGTTTTACGTTCCTGAGATGCGAAGAATAGACAAAGAAACTATCACAGTATTGAAGGTTGTTGCCGTCAATGGAAGATACGAGCAAGGTCAATCCTCTAGCGTGAAGATCAGCTGGCCGGATTATCCAAAGCCGACTGCGGAGTTCAAAACTGATCGAACCCTAGTCGCTCCAGGCGAGAGCGTAAACTTCACCGACCTGTCGACTGAAGTGACAGAAGGATGGTCATGGACCTTCGAAAGCGGAAGCCCCGCGGTCAGCACATCAAAGAACCCAGTTGTGACGTTCTCTCAGGAAGGCGTTTATAGTGTGACGCTGACTGCAACTAACAGCTCGGGCCAAGACACAATTACGAAAAAAGCGCTTATCACAGTGAGTAAGGAAGCTGGAGCAGTGAAAAATCTGGCACTTGGTAAAACTGCAACAGCCGATCATGCCTGCGGGGAAAAGGAAGGGGCACCTAACGCCGTAGATGGTAAAGTGACGGATAACAGTAAATGGTGCGCAATTGGCAATCTGCCCCATTGGCTTCAGGTCGACCTCGGCGCCGAACATCAACTCAGCGCTTTTGTCATCAAGCATGCTGAGAGCGGAGGAGAGTGGTCCGGTTTTAATACCAGTGATTATACGATTCAGGTCAGCAGCGACGGAACGAACTGGACGGATGTCGTCAACGTCCAAGGAAACTCGGCTGCCGAGTCGACTGATTCAATTGCGTTAGTAAAAGCCCGCTATGTAAAATTATTGATTCTCAAACCTACGCAGGGAGCCGATACGGCAGCGCGGATCTATGAGTTTGAAGTGAAGGGATTATAATATACCCTACTACGTCATTCTAATATTAAAGCAAATAAACCGTAGGCCACTTGAGGGGCTACGGTTTATTTGTTTTAACACTAATGATAGCTGAAATCAAAAAAAGAACCTGATTTATCTCATCAGATTCTTATATATTGCATATGAAAAGACACGATGATATAATCAACTCACGACTGAAATTCTATAGTTAGGCATAAAAAATGAATCTTATATATTTATATTATCATGCCGTTAAATTCTTGTCAATTTTTTTCTCAATTTAATAGTTAGGAGCGATAATAAATGCGTTCTTTAGTTCTCGGTTTTCAGGAAGTGGACAATACACAGCTTTTGCTCGTTGGCGGAAAAGGGTTAAATTTAGGGAAACTATCACAAATAGAAGGAATACAAGTACCAGAAGGATTCTGTATTACAACAGTAGGATATCACCAAGCCCTCGAACAGAACCAAACGTATCATGCTTTGTTGGATCAACTAACTATGCTAAAAGTAGAAGATCGGGATCAAATCGGTGAAATCAGTAGGAAGATTCGGCAAATCATTGTGGAAGCAGAAATTCCTTCCGATGTTGTGAAGGCAGTTTCTCACTATCTCACCCAGCTGGGTGATGAACATGCTTATGCAGTGCGTTCTAGTGCGACCGCTGAAGATTTACCACATGCCTCTTTTGCAGGTCAACAAGATACCTATTTAAATATCATCGGCATAGAAGCAATCCTTCAGCATATCAGCAAATGTTGGGCTTCTCTATTTACGGATCGTGCCGTAATCTACCGTATGCAAAATGGATTTGACCACAGTCAAGTTTATTTATCCGTTATCGTTCAAAGGATGGTTTTTCCACAGGCTTCAGGCATTTTATTTACCGCTGATCCGATTACTTCTAACCGGAAACTGCTATCCATCGATGCCAGTTTTGGACTTGGCGAAGCTCTGGTCTCTGGCTTGGTATCTGCCGATGGTTATAAAGTACAGCAAGAGAAAATTGTCGATAAGAGAATAGCAACCAAAAAATTGGCTATTTACGGACTAAAAGAAGGCGGAACAGAGACCCGGCAGATCGAACTCGATCAGCAAGAGACTCAAACACTTACTGAACAACAAATTTTACAATTAGCAAGGATAGGCAGACAGATTGAAGCTTATTTTGGTTGCCCACAAGATATCGAATGGTGTTTGGCCGAGGATACATTTTATATCGTCCAGAGTCGGCCAATCACGACTTTATTCCCCATCCCAGAAGCGAATGATCAAGAAAACCACGTTTATGTATCTGTTGGTCATCAACAAATGATGACAGATCCCATGAAACCGCTGGGATTGGCCTTTTACCTGTTAACGACTCCTGCACCTATGCGTACAGCTGGCGGAAGATTGTTTGTTGATGTCACACCAAGTCTTGCTTCATCTGGCAGCAGAGAAATGATCATAGAAGCCTTAGGTAAATCTGATCCCCTCATAAAAGACGCACTCATAACCATCGTAGAGCGAGAAGATTTTATAAAATTTTCGGCAGATAATGAAAAGGCTTCTACTCCGAGTAAGAGAAATACAAGCCTGCCACCTAGTGATTCTCAAGTACAACTCGAAAATGATCCGACAATCGTTTCTGACCTCATTAAGAGCAACCAAGCCTCGATAGAAGAGTTGCAACAAATCATTCAAACCAAATCAGGGGCGGAGTTGTTTGATTTTATTCTGGAAGATATGCAGCAATTAAAGAAGATTCTATTCAACCCACAAAGTATGCGTGTGATTATGGCGGCTATGGATGCCTCAGCATGGATCAATGAAAAAATAAATGAGTGGTTAGGTGAAAAAAACGCAGCGGATACGCTTTCTCAATCTGTACAGGGCAATATTACTTCAGAAATGGGTCTGGCGCTACTCAATCTCGCTGATGTGATTCGGCCTTATCCGGAAGTCATTGATTACTTACAGCAGGTTAAAGATGAAAATTTCTTAAATGAACTGGTTAGCTTTGAGGGTGGGCAGGAAACCCAAGACGCTTTCTATGACTATCTCAGTAAATACGGAATGCGATGTACCGGAGAAATCGATCTTACAAGAACTCGTTGGAGCGAAAAACCAACTACACTTGTCCCCATGATTCTCAGTAATATCAAAAACTTTAAACCTAATGCTGGCCATCGGAAATTTGAGCAAGGTCGACAGGAAGCTTTGAAAAAAGAACAAGAGCTATTAGATCGATTGAAGCAATTACCCGATGGTGAACAAAAAGCGAATGAAACAAAACGAATGATTGATCTCATCCGGAATTTCAGCGGGTTTAGAGAATACCCAAAATACGGCATGGTTAATCGCTACTTCGTTTATAAACAAGCTTTACTGAAAGAAGCAGAACAACTAGTACAAGCGGGAGTTATTCCTGAAAAAGGAGATATATACTACCTCACTTTTGAAGAACTATGCGAAGTTGTAAGCACAAATAAAATGGATTACCAGATCATCAGCAAACGCAAAGAAGAGTACAAATTATTTGAAAAACTAACTCCACCACGTGTTATTACGTCTGATGGTGAAATCATTGCGGGGAAGTATAAACGAGAAAACCTCCCAACTGAAGCTATTGTAGGTTTAGCGGTTTCTTCCGGTGTTATAGAGGGACGTGCGCGTGTCATCTTAAACATAGAGGATGCTGATCTAGAAAACGGAGATATATTAGTTACCTTATTTACTGACCCTAGCTGGACTCCATTGTTTGTATCTGTAAAAGGCCTAGTTACTGAAGTTGGTGGACTAATGACCCATGGGGCAGTTATTGCGCGTGAATATGGCTTGCCAGCAGTTGTCGGAGTGGAGAATGCTACCAAATTGATAAAAGACGGGCAACGAATTCGTGTGCATGGAACAGAAGGCTATATCGAGATATTGTAATGGCTGAATCACGAATGTGGTTTGACAAATTCAATCTTTTGAATTATTTTTTAATAGTGAATTTTAAATTCATTATTAAAGGTGAGGGGCAATATGCAGTCTAAAAAAGATGAAGTGAAACAGGAAATTGAATCCGCCGCTTTAAAGGTATTTTTCCAAAAAGGCTTCTCTGATGCCAAAATGAATGATATTGCCGATGAAATTCAAATTTCTGTTGGAAATATTTATACTTATTTTAAAAATAAAAAAGAGTTGTTCTATTCGGTTGTTCCGCCGTCTTTAGTGGACTATTTGAAGAATGTGTTAGTGGAAAATATTCGCATCGATAACCAGACTTTTTTTGATGATGTTAATAATGAGAAAAAATCAGCTATCGTTCAAGAGCAAATAACTATATTAACCCAGTACAGCAGGCAGATTGTTATTATTTTTGAAAAGAATAAAGGGACCGTATATAGCAATGCCAAAAACGAGCTGATCGATCTGATGATCGAAACTAAAAGGCCCTATATTAAGGATCATTATAAAAGATACGAAATCGGAACCGAAGAAAATATGATTCTGCTGAAGATCATCGCGAACAATGTCATCAATATGATTCTGGATTTATTAAAGCACGAGATGAGCGCCGATAGCCGGAAACGGATTTTTGAGGCATTAAGCTTATACTGGCTGCATGGACTAAAAAGCTTAAACGAATAACGTCAATGCGCCGAATTTAGGTGTGGGGTGGAACTGGCGCACAACACTGCAATGAGGGACAACCAAGTGGATATGCACATTTAGCATCTACGAGGGTCCCTATTTTTTTAATCCAATAATGAATAATTAATTCACTATTGAAAGGTGTAATCATGAAACGGGGGAAGCTACGATGAAGATAGGTTATGCGTTTAAGGACTGCAATGTTATATATGGAGATGCAATAAAAGGCACAGATACCCATATGACTATTTTGATTCAGAAAAACGGGTTGATTCAAGAGATCGGGAAAGCAAGCGCTGTAACTGTTCCGACCCATTACCAAACGATCGATTGTTCGGGGAAATATGTGATGCCCGGTCTCATCAACGCGCATGTTCATCTTTTTGCCGATGGGAAGCCATTTACGCTATCTGCCAGTGAAGGGCTGCTGAATTTTGCGTTTCATCATATTTTGGATACGAGACTGGGCAGAAACGTGTTGAAGAAATGGATGAAAAAAAATGCCCTAACCGCACTGCATTCCGGAGTAACAACGATGCGTAGTGTAGGTGAATTTTTTTATACTGATGTTCTTTTGAGGGATGAGATTAAGGCAAATCAATTTATTGGACCTAATCTTTTGGTGTCTGGGTATTTCCTGAGCGTAACGGATGGCCACGGTGCACCTTATTTGGCTTTGGTCGGTGATTCACCATGGGAAGGGAGAAGAAATGTAAGAATCAATGTAAAAAACGGAGTGGACCTAATCAAAATATGTGTAACTGGCGGGGTTACCGATGCCAAAAGGGTCGGAGAAGCAGGCCGCTTGCAAATGACGGAAGAAGAGGTGGCTGCGATTTGCGAGGAAGCTCATAAAATTGGGATGCGTGTGGCGGCACATGCAGAAAGTACCGAAGGTGTAAGAGTTGCGTTAAAGGGTGGGGTGGATACTATTGAACACGGCGCGGAGATGGATGAGGAAATGATCAGGCTGTACAAAAATAATCCCAGAGCCTTAAAGGGCTACACCGCTGTGATCCCTACTTTACAAGCAGCTTATCCCAGTGCGAAATTAGATCCGAGCCTGACAAAGTTGAATACAACCGTTAAGGAAAATGCCCGGCTTGTGTATGGCTCTATGTTAAAAGGGCTACAGCAGGCTATAGAACATGATATCAAAATTGGTGTGGGCACGGATGCCGCTATGTCCTATGTAACCCACTATGATCTTTGGCGTGAGCTTGATCATTTCATGCGACAAACAAAGCTGAACGCAAGTCAGGTTATTGAACTAGTAACCAAATCAAATGCAGAGATTTTGGGAATCGATCACCAGACAGGGACAATAGAAGTTGGCAAATATGCGGATTTAATCATGATGGAGCAAAACCCATTGGAGAACATAAAAACTTTGTCTGATGTAGCTATGGTTATGGTCAGAGGGAATTTAATACAAACACCCTCTGTGACCAGAATTCAAGCAGTGGACGAGCTGCTGGATACGGTTTGGAGTATTTAGGAGTGAGATAAATGATTGTAGAAGCTAAGCATATTTCAGCAATTCATGAACTCTACGAATTAGAATTTGTAGCCGTAAGATACCCTAAAACTTTGAATTCAAAGACCCTTATTAATTAAACTCCAGATGCGTTCAAACCTGTCTTGGTAGTCAGGTAAATTCCAGGATTCTTTGAAGGATGGGAGGCTAAATACTGCAAACGCAGAGAGAATCGCCTCAGCCCGTTCCAAGTGGGGATCGTGATAGTCCATGAGGCCGTCAATGATTTGGTAGGAATCCCAGAGAACATCGCGTAATACCAGTGGATTGCTATCCACGTATTGAGTATTCAAGGCAAACATCTTGGGATTCTCGTTATAAGCGCGTTTTTTTGCGTTAACAAATGCCCATAGCCAATCGTGAAGCAATTCTTGCGGTTTAGTTAAATTAGTCATATCTAATTTAATTTGTTCTGAAATCATCCGGTTGAACCAGCTCTTAGATACGGCTGCCCAGAGCTCTTGCTTATTTTTAAAGTGCTTATAGAGCGCTGCATGGGTGATACTTAATTCATCCGCAATTTGTGAGAGTGTCACTTCGGATTTTTCCGTGCGTTTAATTAATGCCTCCGCTGTTTCAATAATGAGCTCTTGAGTGATTTTAGCCACCGTACTGCTAACCCTTCTTTCTTCAATAAATTCCCTTTTATCGTTAATACACTTGCGAGTATTCTAACATATAAAATATTCAGTAACAATTGTTGATTTTTGTAACTTATTGTTTTATGCTTGTTGTGTAAGTTACAAAACCAAATAAATGTTACTTTTTTAACGCATAGGAGGTCATTAATTATGAAAGCAGCACAGATCACCAAATATTCAAAAAAGTTCATAGTAAAAGTGAACGATATTCCAATCCCAGAAATAAGTGATAACGAAGTCTTGGTTCAGGTGAAAGCAGCAGCAGTTAATCATTTGGAATTGCTTATTGGTACCGGAAGTGTAAAGCTGATTCAGGATTATGAATTCCCATTAGTACTTGGTAACGAGTTGACGGGTATTATTGAAAAAGTGGGTAAGAAGGTGCAAGGTTTCAAAGTTGGCGATGCAATTTATTCACGTCTGCCACTACAAAAAATCGGTGCCTTTGCGGAATACGCGGCAATTAATGCAGATGCCATCGGGTACCTACCTGCCAATCTGAATTTTGTGACTGGTGCTGCTGCGCCATTAACAGGATTAACAGCTTATCAAGGATTAAATGAAGAATTAGATGCTAAAGCAGGCGAAAGCGTGTTTATCCCTGGAGGGTCTGGTTCATTTGGCCAAATGGCCATTCCTATCGCCAAAAGCATGGGGCTCAAGGTCATCATCAGTGGAAATCCAGGAGCACGTGAACGGATAATGGCCGCTGGTGCAGACCAATATATTGATTATACGACTACGAACTATTGGGAACAGCTTAGTGATGTTGATTATGTGATGGATACCTTAGGACCCAGCGAATTTGATCATGAACTTTCAATTATTAAAGCAGGAGGCCGCCTTCTTTCTCTGCGGACCGGTCCAAACAAACGTTTTGCAGAAGATCTGGGCTTCTCTGGCTGGAAACAAAAGCTCTTCACCATCGCCGGGGCTAAGTATGATCATAAAGCGAAGAAAAAGAAGATTCAATATCATTTCATTTTTGTTCGCAGTGATGGCGAACAATTAAAGAAAATTACGAAGATTATTGAAGATAATGGGATTGTACCAGCAGTGGACCCTACAGAATTCCACATAGAAGATATTAACGAAGCACTGACTTTTGTTGCTGAAGGTCATCCTAAAGGGAAAGTTATTATCAGATTTTAAGGAGGGCTCAATTGTTGTCAAAAAATTCTTTACTGATCATTCTAAAATTGATATACTGATGCAAATTAGAGTTAATAGTGTATTTTTTTACCTTAACTAGAATGATCGTTCTTGAATATTTTGAAGAAATTTATTAAGGGAGGGGGGAATGAGATACAAGTTTAATCGTGAACAAAACTCTATTGAAATGTTGTTAAATGATCAAAAAACTTAAAAGGGAGAGAATAATATGAAATATACAGTGATTACAGGAGCAAGCTCAGGAATTGGGTATGAAACAGCATTGGCGTTTGCTGCACGCGGTAAAAATTTAATTTTGGTAGCTAGAAGATTAGATAAATTAGAAGAACTTAAATCAACAATTCAGAATATTGATCCTAATGTAAATGTTATTATTATTTCAAATGATCTGTCTATTACAGAGCAGACTTACACACTGTATAACACTTTGAAGGAATACCAAATAGAAACCTGGATTAATAATGCAGGACTTGGTGAAGCTTCTTTTGTGGTAGAACAGAATTTAGATAAAGTTGAAATTATGTTACGTGTTAACATCGAATCCTTGACGATCCTTTCTACACTATTTGTGCGAGATTATGCTGATGTAGAAGGAACTCAGTTAATTAACGTATCATCCGCACTCGGATATGCCATTGCTGTTGGGAGCGTTGCTTATTCTGCATCTAAATATTATGTTAGTGCCTTCACCGAAGGGCTTGCAAAGGAACTAGAGCTTAAAGGCGCGAAATTAAAAGCAAAGGTTTTAGCACCAGCAATAACTGAAACGGAATTTGTGAAGAAATCAATAGATGCTGAAGAATTTGATTACAAAGCAAACATGCCTAAATACCACACTGCCAAACAAATGGCGAGTTTCATGGTAGAGCTTTATGATAGCAATGATATGATAGGGATTGTTGACCAGAACTATGACTTCAATCTGAGAGATCAAATCTATCCAATTATATCTGAGTTTTAAATCGAATTAGATATTAGTCACTAAAACGATCGTTGAAGAAACTGGAGCAAAAAGAACTGGCTTCCCTATTCTTAAACGTGGGGTACAACTTTTTTGCATACGCTGGAAAAAGATTGGACTCTGGATTGTTTATAAGCAAACAAAGTAAGAATTCTTCGGTAAGCATCAGTTAAGTTATCATGTTATGAATAAAATCAAGCATCTTGCTTGATTTTATTTACGTTTTATATATTAGTTTGCGGATCGTTTACTTAAATGTATAATGATTGCTTGAGGTGATTACAATGGCAAGAAGCAAAGAATTTGAAATTAATGAAGTACTAGATAAAGCGATAAAACTATTTTGGATGCAAGGTTACGAGAAAACTTCAATGCAAGATTTGGTAGACTGTATGGGAATTCACAGAAGAAGTATCTATGATACATTTGGTGATAAGCACGCCTTGTATTTGACGGCACTCCAACGGTACGAATCTACTCAAAACAAAAAAATGAGCTTCTTGGTTGAGAAACAAGAACCCGTAAAGGAGATCATTCGACAATTTCTAGAATCCTCGATGAGGAGCGAAGGAGAACCTCAAGGATGTTTCATAGTTAATTCGGGTGTGGAGTTGGGAGTACTGGATCCGGAGGTTGCATCCTTTGTTGAGAATAGCTATTCAAAAACGGAGAAGTTGTTATATGACCTCGTTCAGACTGGCCAGCAAAGAGGTGAACTTAGAATTTCACTGGAGCCCGAGGCTATTTCCCATTATTTAATGAATGCCTGGTTAGGACTACGTACAATGGTAAAAACGGCAACGGACCATGAGAAATTAACAAGTATTATTCATACCATACTGATCACTCTAGATTAAAACTCCTTTATCTAGCACTTGTATCGAATGCCGAAAATAGACAATCAACTTACTGCTACCCGAGTACGCGAAGAATAGAACCGACTTAATACGCCCAGCTTAACTATATAAATATCGCGTCCGACACCAGCTGTAAGGAACTAAGAATGCAGACACTAAAAAAACCCATGTTGACGATGGGCTTCTTAGTCAATGTGGATATTAATCTGTCCAAGATCGATAGATACGGCGCACTTCACGGAAGGATTGTTTAGGTTTGCGGTATTCATTAACCAGACCCTTGTTGTTGAAGCCGCGGGCACGGTCGCGAAAGTTCTTGCTGCTGCTCTTCAGATCGCCGCGGATGTCTGCAAACTGCCAGATGTAAGTCCCGCCAATTTTCGAATCATTTTTGAAGATCGCCAGTGCTTCAGTTACAATATCTGCCTGATAATCCTCGCTGAACAATCTCGGCTCCCAGCCCACATCCCCAAATAGTCCAGCACCACCGAATTCGGTCATGAGCACTACCTTGTCACCGGCTCCCATCTGCTCCGCACGCACATGGAACTGTTCCAGCATGTCTTTAAAGCTGGCTGTATCGCCTTCGTACCAACCAAAATATTTATTAATACCGATAACATCGAATAAAGGAAGTAGAATATCTTCGAGTGGATGCATCGTAGCGTAGGTGACAAGCCTAGTACTGTCGAGTTTCTTCACCAATCCGACTAGAGCTTGTGTGAAAGCATATGCTTTTTGCGTCCGGGTATCAATCTCATTATGAACGGACCATAAGATCACACTTGGGTGATGCATATGCAAGCTGATCATTTCTTCAATCATAGTCAGTGCACGCTCCTGGAAGAGCGGCTCACTTACTGTTTCGTTCGGCAGAAAGGCTCCCCATATCGGAATTTCGCTCCAGTATACAATCCCTTGCTCATCGAGTAGATCAAGCCAATATGGGCTTTGGGGATAATGAGAACCCCGGACGGAATTGCAACCTAACTCCAAAATGATACTGAGCTCCTTGTGCATCAGCTTCGGAGGGAAGGCGAAACCCCACTCAGGATGCTCTTCATGTCTATTCACCCCCTTAAGATAAACGGGTGAACCGTTAATTAGAATCCGATGATCCTTTGTTTCAATACAGCGAAAACCGATCCGTTCAATCTTGTCGTCTTCCTCTGTCCGCAGTTGAAAGGTATACAGTTCTGGAACACCTACATTCCACAAACGTATTTCAGGCATAAGCAACTTGAACGTATGACTGAGGGTCTGGCCAGTCTCAATCTGTACTTCTTCCGAGTGCAATTCATGTCCGCTTTCGGAGAATGTGATCTTTGTAGTGTGCTGCTCCTTAAAGAAGGAGTGGAGCCTCACCTGAACAGTGACATCGGCATCTGGTCCATGCAGTTCATAATCAATCTTCAGTTGTTCGATGTAAAGTTCAGGCAAATATTGCAGCTCCACCGACCGTATGATACCCCCATAATGAAACCAATCCACCTGCTCCGTAGGAATCGTAAGTCGGTCCAAGGTGCTGTCCGTCCGGACGATAATCTCATGTTCTCCTGCCCCTAAGGAAGGAACAATAAATTCAAAAGGTGTAAATCCTCCATAGTGATACCCAAGGTGCTGCCCGTCCAAATAGACATCGGCGTGGCCCAGCACGGCATGAAAGATGAGTCTGACATGCTGCGAATTCACAATCTGTATTTTTTTACGATACCAACCGACACCTTCAAAATCGTACATTCCCAGTTCATTATTCCAGCACGAGGGCACATAAAGAGACTGCCAAGAATGTGGAAATCGCTCAAACCATTTTTCTTGAACACCCGTATTTAACGGATCCTTCATGAAATCCCAAGGCCCATCCAACAGCGCAGTTCTCCGAATTTGATACTCGCTAAAAGTCCTTAACAAGTGTGTTCCTCCTTTTTTTCCTGTAATGTATTGTGAATTTCAGACATCTTGATAATATGGATAGTAACATTTGGAGTTTAAGCATTGAATAGAAAAAAACGTTACCGTCTTGTTTAAATCGCTCTTTTAGCAGCAGGAGGGGATATTAATTGGAAGAAAATGATTACAAGCTGAATGACCTCACAGTGCATATCCATTTTGTACTCGACAAAGCTACTTATCCCGGGTGGGAGGACATCCGTAACATGGTAAATGTGCACAGCTTGTACTGGATTCATGAAGGTAAAGGGGTTTTCCTGACCAATGTTGAGCACAACGTAGAGGCTGGAATGCTAATCTATTTAAAACCAGGCCTTAAACTGTCCATGCGCTCGCAGATGGATGCTCCACTTCGTATAACGATGTTGCTCTTCGATTGTGCAGAGCTTGGTTATGATGCGGTATGGAAGGAAGTCAAGCCAATCGTAAAACTGAGACTTCCCTTCTTAAGCCAATATAACCAACAGCAGGCTGAGGAAATTAGCCAGCTGGTCTGGGAGATTCACCAGGACTGGCTGCCCGGACTAACCGAAGGCATAGCCGTATCCCGGGCTAAAATGCAGATCCTGCTGCATATGCTACACCAGACCGTTCAACCGGACTGGAATCTGATGGAGTCTGGAGCTTTCGCCGCCTTCGAACAGATCAAGAAAACACTCGAGAACGACTATAAGGATCATCACCGGATCGAGAAATTAGCGGAGAAATACGGCATTTCGCCATCTTACTTGCGGAAGATGTTCCTGAAATTTACGGGGATGGGGCCGAAGGAATACCATATGCACTTACAGAACAAGCAAGCTTGTCGTTATCTGGTTTTTACCGATTATCCAGTTAAGGAAATCGCCAAATTATGCGGGTACTACGAAGAATATCATTTCAGTAAGATTTTTAAACAGCTTAACGGGATCCCTCCGACAGTATACCGAAACAAACAGAGAATCAAAGATTAATTGTCCGCAGAACCGCTGGTAAAAAATCTTGAGGTTATGTTTTTTTACGGGAAGGACTTTACCATGTTAATATTGAACTCATTGAAGCATGTTTAAGGAGGGAAAATTGGGCATGATTATATCACTCAAAAATGTATCATGGCAACGTGATACGACAATGATCTTACGCGATATGAACTGGGAAGTGAAGCAAGGACAACACTGGTGTATCGTCGGTTTGAACGGTTCAGGAAAAACGACGATGCTAAATGTAGTGAACGGCTATATCTGGCCGACAACAGGACAAGTCGAGGTGCTGGACCATCGCTTCGGCGATGTGGACTTGAGAGAGCTACGCAAACGAATCGGTTGGGTAAGCACCTCCTTGCAGCAGAAGCTGTACGGCCATCAGACTGCCCTGAACATCGTCCTAAGCGGAAAATTCGCGACGATTGGTCTGTATGATAAGACGAATGAAGAGGATCAAAAGCAAGCCGAGGAGTTAATGGAGTTTCTAGACTGCTCTTCTTTGGCTGGTTGTACATATGATACCTTGTCGCAAGGACAGCGTCAGAAAGTCCTCATTGCACGCGCACTAATGGCCAATCCAGATCTACTAATCCTTGATGAGCCGTGCACGGGACTAGATATTTTTGCCCGTGAACAGCTGCTGCAGATGATCGAGAAGATAACAAAGCAA
This sequence comes from Paenibacillus sp. FSL R10-2778, assembly GCF_038593035.1. NCBI lineage: Bacteria > Bacillati > Bacillota > Bacilli > Caryophanales > Paenibacillaceae > Paenibacillus > Paenibacillus sp. FSL R10-2778. The sequence goes on from NZ_CP151956.1 coordinate 3,507,804, forward strand.
CCTGGTGGACCAACCTTGCTGTATGTAACCCATCATATCGAGGAGATAACACCATGCTTCACGCACACGCTGCTGGTAAAGAACGGTGAAATCTACAAAGGTGACGAGACAGTAAACTGCTTGCAGTCAGATGTTTTGAGTGATTTCTTCGATACCCCCGTTGAAGTACAGGAACATCATAACCGCAAGTGGCTTACACTTGCCGGTGATAAGTAGCATATCAAGGCACATCGAATAGGCGAGCAAACCGCTCTGAAGTGGTTTGAAGGATTGCTTGCAGATATAAAAAATGAAAACTAATCACAATATAATTTTAAAATAACCCGCGCACCGCGCGGGTTTTATATTTGTTTGCAAGCTTATAAGCCACGTCCATAAACAGTCAAACAACATATTAACGGTACCTGTAAAAAACATTTTGACATATCTAACAGGTACCGTTATAATACAAATCAACAGGTACCGTTATAAAGTTCAACAGGTACCGTAAAAACTTAATGGAGGATTCATTATGGACATGAATACTGAATTGTACGAAAAACTCGCGAAACTGCAATGGCTGTTGCAAAGGCAACACTTGAAGTCTCATGCCGCGGTTGGTCCTATGGCCGACGCATCACGTGGGCAAGGGAGGATATTAGCGTTTCTTCGGATGAAAGACGGTATCAGCACCAAAGACTTATCCTATATGTTGGACATCCGTGTATCATCCCTCAATGAATTGCTTGGTAAACTGGAGAAAGCAGAATACATCACCCGTAAACCCTCAGAAACAGACAAACGTATCATTTTGATTTACCTAACGCAAAAAGGACAAGAGGAAGAGAAACAAGAGATAGACAGCGGCAACATATTTTCTCGCTTATCGCCAGAAGAGCAGATAGCTTTCGGGGATTACCTAACTCGCGTCATTACAGCTTTGGAGGAAGAACTTGGATCGGGCGAAGAACGTGATGTGATGGCTATGTGGATGGAAGCTGCCAAGGCGCGCATGGGAACAGAGGAATTTGAAAAAATGATGGCTATGCGCGGACAAATGCACAGAATGTGGGGAAATTCTAGGGACGAACGCTTTAGCGGAAGGTTCCCTGGATTTGGCGGAGAAGGGCGTGGTGACATGCGCGGATTCGGCTGGCCTTCCAGCGATGACAGTAATTCGTCACCTGACAAGTCACATGGCCCGGACGATAAGTAATTAAAGTCTTTTAGCAAACAGTAGCTGAGGCGCTGCCTTTCCACCAGAGAAAGATGAACGGCAAAGGCAGCGTAATGTGAAACTAAAGAATAGTCAAATTTCGTACGCCAAATCTGAAAACTCGTCGTTAGGGTACAGGTTTGCTTGTTGCTGCGTCACGGATCATATTGGACCGATAGTTAGAATTCTAAGTAATTTCAAAAAACAAAATAAAGAAAGATAGTGGTGAACCTTATGGATGCAGAAAACCTCCATTACTTTGAAAAAGCACCTGTCGCAAAAGCCGTAGCTCACTTCGCAGTACCGATGATGCTAGGCATGTCGATGAGTGTCATATACTCCATTTTGAATGCCTATTTCCTTGGTACACTGGGCAATACTGCGATGTTAACCGCACTCGCACTAACTTTACCGTTATTCGCCGCCATTATGGCGCTAGGTAACTTGATTGGTATCGGTAGCAGTGCATTCATCTCCCGTTTGCTGGGAGAGAAAAAATATGATGATGTAAAGCATGTGTCTTCATTCGCCTTTTACAGCAGTTTAGCTCTCGGTCTTATTTTGATGGCTGCCGGCATCCCCTTGATCGATTCAATCGTCCATGGCTTGGGAGCGACGCCTGACTCCTTCGGGTTCACGAAGGACTATGTCACGATTATGCTTATTGGTTCACCATTCGTCGTTCTATTCTTCACGCTGGAGAATATCGTGCGCTCGGAGGGGGCAGCGATCACTTCGATGATCGGCATGCTTCTCAGTGTTGTTGTGAATATTATTCTCGATGCGCTAGTCATTTTCGTCTTCCATTGGGACGTGATCGGGGTTGCATCTGCTACAGTCATTTCTAACTTGGTTGCAAGTGCATTCTACGCCTTCCACATGGGATATAAGAGCCAATTCTTAACCCTCTCTGTTAAATGGTTCAAAGCTTCCAAAGACATTCTCAGCAATGTATTTAAAATTGGAGTACCCGTTTTTGTTATGAGTCTCTTCATGGGTGCAATGTCACTTATCTTTAACCGTTTTCTGGTCGAATATGGGGAGCAGGCCATTGCGGCCTTCGGAATTTCATCACGATTATTACAATTTCCAGAGGTTATTCTGATGGGCTTATGTGAGGGAGTCGTGCCGCTGATTGCCTTCTCTTTTACAGCCAATAAATTACGCATGAAGCATACCATAACATTCACAATCAAAGTGACTGTGGCATTAGCAGCCGTGTTCGGCATTATTGTATATCTGATTTCCGACCACTTAATCGGTTTATTTACGAATGACCCGCAATTAATTGAACTGGGCAGCTACATTCTTCATGTAACGTTCTTATCCCTGTTCATTTCAGGAACGACCGCGTTGTTTACGGGGATCTTCCAAGCGACAGCACAAGGAACCGCCGCCTTTATTATGTCAATTATTCAAGGTGTTACTCTGATTCCAGTATTGTATATCGCTAATCGAATGAACGGTTTCCACGGAGTAGTCTGGTCGCTCGTCATTTCAGATGCTGTTGCGTTCCTTGTGGGTGCCATCATGCTGTATGTTCTGCGGAACAAATTGCAGCCTGATTTAGATACTTTAGTACAGTAGAATCCTAAGCTTTAAGTTGATATTTTTAGTTCATCTAAAAAAACCTTGAATCAGCAAGGTTTTTTTGGCTCGTATGATGAAGCAGCCTGCCATGAGGCAGCACTAGCTGCTTTGGAGGCGAAGCTCCAGTTAAATTTTAATGCTAACTTCTCCACTTGAAAGATACTCTTCGTCACCATTCTCATATCTGACTTTCAGATGGCAATCGTCATCGATATCAATAGCTGTTGCTTTACGTTGTTCATTATCCTTTATCACGGTCACAGGTTCGCCAAGTGAAATTAACCTTTTTTTGTATTCGGAAAGAAACAATCTGTCCGTTAAATGTTCATAATATCTCATGAAATGGTTTAGTACTTCTGCAACGAGACGGTTGCGCAGATCACCATAAGGATTGTTTTCTGAAATTACAGTTGTTGCAATCTCGGTAAGATCATTGGGAAAGCCTTCGGAAGGGAGGACTACATTGATACCGATGCCGAGGACAGCATAATCAAGCCAGCCGTTTTCCAGTGACACGGATGCTTCGGTAAGGATCCCGCATACTTTTTTACCTTCCATAAAAACGTCATTTACCCATTTAATCTGCGTTTCTTTACCGGATACGCTCTCGATAGAAAGGGCTACAGCTACTGCGGCGCAAGTGGTCAATAAAGCTGAGTCTGTTGCGGACAGCTTGGGACGCAGCAGGATGCTCATATAGATACCCGTTCCAGGTGGAGAAAAAAATTTCCGGCCCATTCGCCCGCGACCAGCTGTTTGTTCTTCCGAAAGAATCACTTTACCTTCAGCTTCTCCATTTGAGGCAAGGTTTTTTACGGCTTCATTCGTGGAAGATATGGTCTTAAAGACTTCAACACATAACTTTTGCCCCTGAGTATCCAGGTACTTTGAAATTGCACTGGCTGATAAGATATCCGTTTGTGGTGACATGGAATATCCTTTATTGGTTACAGCTTGTATGGAATAACCGTCTGTCTGTAAAGATTTTATGGCTTTCCAGACCGCGCTGCGCGTCACGGATAACTGAACGGCTATTTCCTCGCCGGAAAAATATTCACCCTTATTACTGTCGAGCAAGGCAAGAATATGTTCTTTTACTGTCATGAACTTAAACCTCCAAAAGTATAACTCTCCGACCAAAACCCATTGAATAGATCAACATCCAACGATTGCGACTGAATACTCTAATTCTATATAACAATAGGAAAAACTCAAGCATGGTATTTTATTCTATTGTAAACCATATATAAATTTATGGTTTACAATAAAGAATAACTCCATTATAATTCAGCTTACTGGACGTATTTACTAACCAGAATACAATCATTGATATCCAATGGAGGTCATTTTTTTGAAGACAAAAGAACTTATTTATGCTGCATTATTCGCAGCACTTATCGCGGTATTGGGGATGATACCGCCCATCCCCCTCGGCTTCATCCCCGTTCCGATCACTGCCCAGACGCTTGGCGTCATGTTGGCTGGATGTTTTCTGGGGAAACGGATGGGCGCCCTCAGTCTCATTATTTTCATCATACTAGTAGCCATTGGGCTGCCTGTACTGACTGGCGGTCGCGGCGGAATCGCGGTGTTAGTTGGACCTTCTGCAGGATACATATTTAGTTTTCCAATCGCGGCCGGCCTTATTGGCTGGTATTCCGAAAAAATCTGGCCGAAGGTTCGAACTTGGAAGCTGGTAGCTATCAACATAATCTTCGGTGTATTACTAGTGAGTCTGATTGGTGCCCCTGTCATGGCATTGTTAACCAATACTTCGATCTGGGCTGGTCTTGTCGGAGCGTTGGCCTTTCTTCCGGGAGACATCATCAAAGCCGTTATTGCAGCCGTCATAACGATGCAGCTGAAAGCAATAAGCCCTATAGAAGAAAAAACACAAATATAATGTGATGTGAAACTCGGGTAAATAAAACCCGGGTTTTTTTATTGAAAAAGAATAGGGTTATGGTTGCGAATTTGTTTATACTATAAAAATTAAACGAAATTGAAGTGGGTGTAGAAAAATGGATAAGGGATTTAATTTAGCTAGTCAACTATTAACGCTGCTTGATACAGAACATAGATGGTTTACCTTAGCGGAAATCGAAAAAAGTTTAGGGATCTCTGATAAGACCATCCGGAAGATGGTGGAGGAAATCAGCAAGCAATTACCATCTACTGTAACCATTGAGGTTTCTAGAGGAAAGGGAATAGTTCTTCAACGTGATGGGCGAAGTACGATTAGTGAAGTGATTTCTTCTATGTTCAGACAAACCATCTTTTATCGGCTGATGGATTTTTTGTTTATGAATGTGGGTCGACTGTCTGTGGAGGAGCTCTCCGAAGCCATGTTTATGAGTACCTCGTCTTTAAAGAAATTGATTGTGCAATTAAATAATGATGATCTAAAAGCTTATAAGCTACGCATTAGTTTTTCTACCCCCATGATCAAAGGGAATGAAATGAATATTCGATATTTTTATTGGAAGTTATATTGTGATGCGTATGAGTTTACAGGCTGGCCCTTTGCGAATGTTGATTTTGCTTATATGAATCAGTTAATCACAAATATAGAAAATGAGAATAACATTGTATATTTTATCAATTCCAAAAGGAGATTATCGTTTTTGTTGGCCATTGTTATAGAAAGAGTGGCTAAAGGAAAATGTGTGAACATCGACGAAAATGCTTACCCTTGGGAAAAGGGGATGTTTTATTTTCCAGTGAAAACTATTACAGGACGTCTTGAGGACAAGCTGTCCCTTGAATTTCCAAACAGTGAAATATTCTTTATGCAATCCATGGTTAGTCTCAGCCAATATCATTATTATGAAGGGTCAGAGATCACTCCGATGAAAGAAGTCGAATTACACAAGGATAAAGAAGAATATCAAATGGGGAATCTGCTTCTAATGTTATTAGCAAAGGTATACCCGAACTTAGATATACAAGAACGGTTTATTTTGGAGATTTACGGTTTCTTTGACAAGCTATTAATCGAAAATGCCATTCCTGAATGGATGATGATTTCAACAAGTCATTTAACAACATATGTTCAAAAGGAATGCCAGCAGATTTATCAAGAATTGCAAACCTGTATGCAAACGTGGAATAAAACTTACCCTTCCGTTTTGTTTAATCATTTTCATTTAACAAAGCTAACCTTAATTGTCCGCTCGAGTTTACGTTATAAAAGTAAGAGGGCCTTTTTAGTGATCGGGGAAGAATTTTCAATTCGTCATTACATAGCAGATTTGATAAAGAAGGAGATTGGGGATCAGTTGATCCTTAATACTTCCATAATGAAAGGCTTGACCGACGAGATCATGCAGCAAAATAATATCGATCTTGTCATTAGTAATATCCCGGTTGCATTAACGACAGTGCCTGTTGTTATTATTTCCACGATCCCCTCTAAAAGAGATTTAGACAACATTCGTAAAGAACTGCTTTTATAATTTGACCAATTATTTTCCGTAAGCTCCGTAAGTTTTTGGTCTAGTTTGTAATGTTAAAAAACCTTATGCTCAATCTAGTTTCGAAACTGATTTTACTTGAAGGCAAATGGAAAGCGATTTCGGTAAACCTCAGTTTACTATTAAAAGTTGGAGGAAGAACTATGAGTAGGCATTTAGGTGCAAATAAGGGAGAAATAGCAGAGCTCGTTTTGCTCCCAGGAGATCCTTTACGTGCAAAGTTTGTGGCAGAACACTTTTTAGAGGAGGCTTATTGTTATAACGAAGTAAGAGGGATGTTTGGATACACTGGATTATACAAGGGTGTGCCTGTGTCGGTTCAGGGGACAGGGATGGGAAATCCATCGATGAGTATCTATGCAACAGAATTGATCGTCGATTATGAAGTTAAGAAATTGATTCGCATTGGTACATGTGGCGCGATGCAGGAAGAAATAAATATCCGCGATATTATATTAGCCCAAGCAGTATCTTCAGACAGTAATATGACGGAAAAGATCTTTTATGGCTGTAATTTTGCACCAACGGCAGATTTCTCATTGCTAATGAAAGCATATCAACAAGCACAAGCTAAAAATGCAAAGGTGTTTGTTGGTAACATCTATAATTCTGATGAATTCTATCGTGAAAATTTAGATCGGCTTCATAAGTTCATGGATTTCGGTGTATTAGCTGTAGAAATGGAAAGTACCGCCCTATACACTTTAGCCGCTAAATATGGTGTAAAAGCGTTATCGATTTTGACCGTCGGCAGTCAATTGTTAAGACAGGAGCACCTAACTCATAAAGAAAGTGAACAATCCTTTTATGAAATGGTCGAAGTAGCTCTTAACACAGTCGTTGAAGGCTGATTTATTGATAAGAGTGCAGTGTTGTTAGAAAAGAGAGTGAGAAAGAAATGAAGGTAATACTGTCAGGATTGCAGTGGATGATTTTTATGATCGCTGGTGCAATTGCTGCACCCATTGCTATCGCAGATTTATATAACTTAACACCCATAGAGACTTCTGGACTCATTCAGAGCACCATGATTACTTTAGCAATAGCTGGATTTTTACAAGGCCTGATGGGTCATAAATTCCCTATTCATGAAGGTCCGGCAGGGTTATGGTGGAGCATTTTTACCATTTACGCGAGTTTAGTGGGGGGACTCTATTCCTCTAACAACGGCGCTTTACAGGCTTTAAGTGGAGCGATGATCATTAGCGGAGTGTTGTTTATCCTAATTTCAGCATTTAAGCTAATGGATAAAATCGCTCGTCTTTTTACTCCAACCATCACCTTTATTTATTTACTTTTATTGATCTTTCAATTAAGCGGATCTTTTATGAAAGGGATGATGGGGATTACCATCGCCCACACCATGTTAGATGTTAAAGTATTCATCCTTAGTGTGATCGTGGTCTGCATTACCTTTTGGTTAGGCAACAGCCGCTTTGTATTACTAAGCCAGTTTTCAATAATTCTCAGTATAGTGATAGGCTGCCTATTATTTATAATCTGCGGTAGTATGCCGGCGGTTTCTCGTGCGGATACTCTATTTAAGCTGCCGGAAATATTCCCATTTGGAACACCCCGATTCGATGCCGGGACAATTACTACTGCATTTTTACTAACCCTATTATTAATAACCAATGCGGTGGCATCCATCCGTTTGATGGAGACCGTTATGAAACCAAAGCAAGGGGATCATCGCCGTTATTTGCGCGCCGGGTTTACTTCTGGAATTACGCATCTTATAAGTGGTGGTTTAGGAGCGGTCGGCTCAGTCCCTATTTCGGGAGCGGCGGGATATGTTGAGCAAACAGGGATGAGGGAGCGCAAATCATTTTTAATAGGCTGCAGCTTAGTGATCTCAATATCCTTGGTTCCGCCCATGATGAATTTCATATCTGCGATTCCAGCTCCCATAGGCTATTCTGTTACCTTCGTCATTTTTGTGAAGATGGTCGGACTAGCGCTAAAGGAATTGAAAAAGGTTATTCATGAAGAGCGAACATTTATTGTCAGTGGGCTTTCCCTTTTAGTGGGTGTAGGTTTAATGTTTATACCTGCATCAGCTACGGCCCATTTATCTCCGATCGTGATCGCCATTTTAAATAATGGATTAATATGCGGAAGCCTGTTAGCGATTATTTTGGAACAAGGGTTAATGTGGAAAGATGCATTTCGATATGAGGATTCCAAGAAAATTAACCGATAATTTGGAGGGCTAAAAATGCATTATCTAATTTCTATTGCTGGTCTGGTTATTGTTCTATTACTGGCATGGCTAGGAAGTAACAATAAGAAAAAGATTAAATATCGTCCGATCATTGTAATGATTGCTATTCAAATAGGTTTGGGATTAATTATCCTAAAAACGAGCATTGGAGAATTTTTGATTAAAGGGTTTGCTGATAGTTTTTCAAAATTACTTGGATACGCCAATGAAGGTACTGACTTTGTGTTTGGCGGCATTGCAAATGAAGGGGCGCATACATTTTTCCTTTATGTTTTGATGCCCATTGTTTTTATGTCAGCATTGATAGGGATTTTGCAACATTACAAAATACTGCCATTCATTATAAAGTATATTGGACTGGTACTGAGTAAAATAAATGGCATGGGTAAATTGGAATCTTATAATGCAGTTGCAGCCGCAATTGTCGGACAAAATGAAGTATTTATTTCGGTGAAAAACCAGCTTGGACTATTGCCAAAACATCGCTTGTATACATTATGTGCGTCTGCAATGTCTACGGTATCCATGTCAATCGTTGGTTCCTATATGACGATGCTAGAACCTCGGTATGTAGTAGCTGCATTGATATTAAACCTATTTGGCGGATTTATCATTTCATCCATCATTAATCCGTATGAAGTTACACCTGAAGAAGATATTGTTGAAGTTCAGGTAGAAGAAAAACAAACGTTTTTTGAAATGCTAGGCGAATATATTATGGATGGCTTTAAAGTAGCCATAGTAGTTGGGGTAATGTTAGTTGGTTTTGTGGGAATCATTGCTTTGATTAACGGGGTCTTCAGTGGCATATTCGGAATTTCGTTCCAAGGAGTGTTAGGCTACGTCTTTGCACCCATCGCCTTTCTTATCGGTGTGCCATGGCATGAAGCTGTTGAGGCCGGTAGTATTATGGCGACAAAGCTTGTTGCGAATGAATTCGTTGCTATGCTTGACTTTGTTAAGATTCAAGAAGGTTTAAGTGGCCGTACTACAGCCATTGTCTCCGTTTTTCTAATCTCATTTGCTAACTTTGGGTCGATTGGTACCATTGTGGGTGCAGTGAAGGGATTGAATGAAAAGCAAGGGAATATCGTCGCACGATTTGGATTAAAGCTGTTATTTGGCGCCACACTTGTAAGCGTTTTATCAGCTTTGATTATCGGTATCATATTCTAGTTGTAGCAAGGAGTATTAACATGAAACAAACACCCCGGTTTAAGCGGATTTTCGTCATCGTTATGGATTCTGTAGGCATTGGTGAAGCTCCAGATGCTGAAAAGTTTGGGGATGCAGGATCACATACATTACGGCATATTGCAGAAAAAATGAATGGGCTACATGTTCCTGCGTTATCCAAGCTAGGGTTAAGTCATATCGACTCAATACCCGGAGTTCCCAAAGTGGAGCGCCCTTTAGCTTATTGGACCAAAATGCAGGAAGCTTCTAATGGAAAGGATACGATGACAGGTCACTGGGAAATCATGGGCCTACGAATTGATGTTCCTTTCAAAGTGTTTTCTGAAGGGTTTCCTTATGAATTAATTAATGAATTAGAAGAAAGAACAGGACGAAAGGTGATTGGGAATAAACCCGCTAGTGGTACAGCTATTCTCGATGAGCTTGGACAAGAGCATATGAACACAGGCGCACTCATTGTCTATACTTCAGCAGATTCCGTGATTCAGATTGCGGCTCATGAAGAGGTTATTCCTTTGGAAGAACTGTATCAAATCTGCGAGATTGCCAGAGAGATTACTTTACGTGAGGAGTACATGCTAGGCAGAGTGATTGCTAGACCCTTCCTCGGGCAGCCCGGAAATTTCAAAAGAACATCGAACCGTCATGATTATGCCTTGAAGCCTTATGGAAGAACCGTGATGAATGAGCTCAAGGATGCCGGGTTCGATGTACTAGCGATTGGCAAGATCTCAGATATATACGATGGGGAAGGTGTCACCAAGTCTTTCAGAACAGTGTCTAACATGGATGGCATGGATAAACTCATGGAGACCCTTCATACTGATTTTACAGGACTTAGTTTCTTGAATCTTGTCGATTTTGATGCACTTTATGGCCATCGTAGAGATCCGATCGGGTATGGGAAAGCGCTTGAAGAATTTGATGATCGATTACATGAAGTTCTAGCAGAGCTATGCGAAGATGATCTTCTTATAATTACGGCAGACCATGGCAATGATCCCATTCATGCGGGTACGGATCACACCCGTGAATATGTTCCTTTACTCCTCTACAGTAAGAGTTTCAATCGACAAGGCGAGCTGCCTATATCGAAGACTTTTTCGGATATTGGAGCAACAGTTGCTGATAACTTTGTTGTGACCATGCCCCAATTCGGTAAGAGCCTCCTACAGGAGCTTAAATAAACTATAATTTGAATAGACACTTTGAATAGAAACAGGATACCTAACTTGTATTAGTAAAAGGTATCCTGTTTGTTTTTTTGTCTACATATCTTTGTATCTAAAAAGCTGCCGAGAAAGCGGCTTTTTTTGTTATTACGGATCAAATATTAGGGTAATACAACGTTATAAATAATCTAGTTTCTACTCATGCCACTCCTTCTATAGTTATAGTATTGACAACCTGTATATACAGGTTTAAACTATGTGAAGTGTTTGAACTTGTATATACAGGTTTAATGGTTGAAATAAAGGAATTCTTTTTGGAGGTGTTCAACTTGAGTCAGTCCCAGTATTCGGAATGGTGGCGCCGCTCCACGGTGTATCAGGTGTACCCGAAGAGCTTTAAGGACACTACAGGCAACGGAACAGGAGATATTAAAGGACTTATTGAGAAATTAGATTATTTGCAGAAGCTTGGAATCGATATTGTCTGGTTACAGCCGGTTTATGTTTCGCCGCAACATGATAACGGTTACGATGTAGCAGATTATGAAAATATTAACCCGGATTTCGGTACGATGGAGGATTTTGACGAGCTAATACAGGAACTGCATAGACGCGAAATGAAGCTAATGATCGATATCGTGGTTAACCATACCTCGACTGAACATGAGTGGTTCAAACAGTCCATTTCAAGCAGGAACAATCCTTTCCGTGATTACTATATCTGGAAGGACCCGGCTCCGGACGGCGGCTTACCCAACAACTGGCAGTCGAAGTTCGGTGGGCCTGCCTGGCAGTTCGACGAAGCGTCGGGACAATATTATCTTACTCTCTTCGATAAAACCCAAGCGGATCTGAACTGGGAGAATGAGAAGGTACGTAGAGCAGTGAATGATATGATGTTATTCTGGGCTAAAAAGGGTGTCGACGGCTTCCGCATGGATGTAATTAATTTAATCTCCAAAGATCAGCGCTTCCCTAACGATGACGGGAGTGTTCCACCGGGGGATGGACGTAAATTCTATACTGACGGTCCACAGGTCCATGCATACATCAAAGCAATGTATGAAGAGGTGTTTGGTCCGTTTGAGATGGTGACTGTAGGAGAGATGTCCTCAACTACACTGGAGCATTGTATCCGGTACTCAAGTCCCGAAGAGCGGGAATTTTCCATGACCTTCAATTTTCATCATTTAAAAGTCGACTATCCGAATGGACAGAAGTGGGAACTGATGCCTTATGATTTCGAGGCAATGAAACGGTTGTTCGCGCAGTGGCAGACCGGAATGCAGAAAGGCGGAGGCTGGAACGCACTATTTTTTAACAATCATGATCAACCGCGTGCTCTTTCCAGATTCACTGATGATAAGGTCTACCGTGTGGAAAGCGCCAAGCTGCTCGCGACAACTCTGCATGGCCTTCAGGGAACACCTTATGTATATCAAGGGGAAGAAATCGGTATGCCGAATCCGGTATGGAAAAGCATCGATGAGTTCCGCGACATTGAGTCACTAAATATGTACCGCATTCTGTGTGAACAGGGGAAAAGCCCGGAGGCTGCTCTCAGCATTCTCCAAGAACGTTCGCGGGACAATTCACGTACGCCGATGCAGTGGGATGACAGCCGGAATGCCGGATTTACCACTGGTACTCCATGGTTGAAGGTAGATGAGCGGTATCCAGACATCAATGTGCAGAAGGAACTGGAAAACCCTGATTCCATCTTCCACCATTACCGCAAACTAATTGCACTTCGCAAGGAGTATGGAGTATTCATAGAAGGTATTTTCAAGAGACTCGATGAAGGTCATCCTGAAGTCTTCGCTTACGCCAGAACAGGAGATGGAGAGACACTTGTTGTGGTCTCGAACTTTAGCAATAAAGAAATCTCTTTCCGCTTTAAAGACAATCACTGGACTGAATTGTCGCCAAGTGGTAAGGAAGAGCTTCTGATTGGGAATACAGCAGATGCACCATCATTAACACAAGAGCTTCAGCTTAGTCCTTATGCTTCCTACATGTGGTTAGTCCGCTAACGAGGTGTACTTGAGAAGGAGCACACATCAATTTTGTAAGGAGTGAAGATATGGCTATAGACCGCAAAAATGTTGAAGATATTGTACGGGCGGTTGGGGGCAAGGAGAATATTGAGGTTGCGACGCATTGTGTAACCCGGCTGAGATTCTCGCTGTATGACGAGAGCAAGGTGGATTCGGAAGCCCTGGACCGTAACGAACTCGTAAAAGGACAATTCTCTACGCAAGGGCAGTTCCAGATCGTTATCGGACCAGGAACTGTAGATAAAGTATACGATGAAATGATTCAAATCACTGGTGGTGCCCGCTCTTCCAAGGATGACGTGAAATCAGCGGCAGCACGGAAACAGAATCCATTGCAGCGGGCGATCAAAACACTGGCTGATATTTTTATTCCGATTCTTCCGGCCATCGTAACCGCAGGTTTGCTGCTTGGGATTAATAATATTTTGACCGGACCTGGTATCTTTTTTGATAGTAAGTCATTGGTAGATGTCTATCCTGCATGGAAAGACATTGCTGCGATTATTAACACGATTGCCAGCACAGCCTTCACCTTTTTACCAGCCCTTATCGGTTGGGCAGCTGTTACACGTTTCGGGGGCAGTCCTCTACTCGGAATCGTGCTGGGTCTCATTCTCGTACATCCGGATCTATTAAGTGCCTACAGTTATGCAAGTGCTTCAACTGAGGGAACCGTTCCGACCTGGAATTTGTTCGGCTGGCATTTGGAGAAGATCGGTTATCAGGGGCAAGTATTGCCTGTACTGGTTTCGGCCTATATTCTGGCTAGACTGGAGAAGTTCCTCAACCGCCGGGTGCTTGATTCCATTAAACTACTGGTCGTTGCTCCAGTGACCCTGCTGGTTACAGGTTTTCTGGCCTTCACCATTATCGGACCCGTTACGTTCGCCATTGCCAATGCTATCACCTCGGGTTTGATCTATGTATTTGATCATTTTGCGCTCCTTGGTGGTTTGATCTATGGTGGATTCTATGCACTTCTGGTCATCACTGGGATGCATCATACTTTCTTGGCAGTCGATGTTCAGCTCATCGGCAGTGAGGGAGGCACCTTCCTCTGGCCGATGCTGGCGCTCTCCAATATTGCGCAAGGCGCTGCGGCACTGGCGATGATGTTCGTTGTTAGAGAACAAAAGGCAAAAGGTTTGGCGGCTACGTCTTCCGTCTCTGCATTCCTCGGCGTGACTGAACCGGCAATCTTTGGGGTGAATATCCGCTATCGCTATCCTTTCATCTTCGGGATGATCGGCTCAGCAATTGCCGGTATGCTCCTTACCGTTAACCAGGTTCGAGCTTCATCCATTGGCGTAGGGGGAATTCCCGGTTTCCTTTCGATTTTCCCGAATCAGTGGGGCGTTTTCTTTATTGGCATGGTTATTGTTCTCGTTGTGCCATTTGCCGCCACAGTATTGTACGGACGTTCTGTAGTGGGTCGTTCCGAAAAGAACACAGCTACAGAGGCTTCTAGTACTACGAGCGAACCAGAGGAATTGAGTAGCCGTCATTCCGTTCAAGGGTCACAGGAATCAGTTAATACTCTGGAGCTTGTCTCACCGCTTAGTGGAACTGCAGTATCGCTGGAACAGGTGCCCGATCCTGCCTTTGCTGAAAAGCAAATGGGTGAGGGAATTGCAATCGAACCTTCTGAGGGGAAAGTATATGCTCCCTTTGATGCTACAGTAGCCCATGTGATTAAGAGCAAACATGCGCTTATACTGGAGCATGCCAGCGGTGTTCAGGTATTAATCCACGTTGGAATTAACACGGTGGCGCTTAAAGGTAGCGGTTTTACCAGCCTGAAGAATATTGGTGATAAGGTTCAAGCAGGAGAGCTTCTACTAGAATTTGATATGGAAGCTATCCGCGCAGCAGGTTACCCGGTGATTACTCCAATCATCATTCCTGCAGGTCAGGAGATGGTCGAGAAGATCGAGGAGAAGACCGGACCAGCTACGGCCAAACAAACAAGCATCTTGACTATTCATCTCAAGGGTTGATAAAGGCTATATTGGCAAAGACTTTATACTTTAGAAAGACAGCCCCTTGGGGGCTGTTTTTCTATAAATATAAGAATTTATATGTTCAACGCTATAAATTCCCTTCCAATTGAATCGATGCTTCCAAAGGCATGACGTGATACAATAAAGGGCGGTGATCAAAATTGAGAGAAAATAAATATTTGCAAATTTATAATGAATACAGCAATCAAATCCATTCTGGACAATTGCTGCCGGGAACCAAGCTGCCTTCCGAAAGTGAACTCGCCGAAGCTTATGCCACTTCACGAGAGACCGTGCGCAAAGCGCTGAATCTACTTTTCCGTGAAGGATATATTCACAAAATTAAGGGCAGAGGCTCCTTTGTGCTTGACATGACCCGAATGGATTTCCCTGTTACCGGTTTGATTTCATTTAAAGAAATGGCCGATACCCTGGGTACTGCCTCACGGACACTGGTAGAGCGGACGATACAAGAGCCGGCAGGCTCCGCAATCGCCAGACATCTGCAGATTCCACCTGAAACTCTGATTTGGAAGGTTGTTCGCGCCAGAGAAATTGAAGGTGAACGGATCATTTTGGATAAGGATTATTTTCGTGCGGATATTGTTTCCTTTCTGAGTGAGGAAATCGCGGAAGGCTCAATCTATGAATATCTGGAGCTGGAATTGGGGCTTAAGATCAGTTATGCGAAGAAGCTGATATCCGTTGAGCCTTCTACCGAGGAGGATCATAGACTGCTCGATTTGAAGAATTTTACGCATATTGTAGTAGTACGAAACTATGTGTATTTGGAGAACACGGTGCTTTACCAATATACCGAGTCTAGACACCGGCTGGATAAATTCCAGTTCGTGGATTTTGCTCGAAGGGTGAGGCGATAAGCTGATCCGAGGGTGTCCCAGTTATCAGTGTATCCGCTGGTGCCTTGCATAGCATGGCTCTGAAAAGCGATGGAAACGTATGGATATGGGGCGAACAATGAGAGCCAGCAGAACCTGTTGCAATTTCGCTTGTAGAAGAATCTTAATAGATTTGAAGAGTAGGGAATTTCATGCCTAAGTGGCAATGAATTCCCTATTTTTATAGGTGAGTCAAAAAGAGAAAACTCTTTTCATATTCATTCTTTATCATTACAGCTATCCGTCTAGACTGTTAAAATGATGGAAGTATGGTAGACAAAGGAGATAAGCAATGAATAATGGCTTTCGGATCAATACTGAGGAGAACCGACACCGAACTCTGAGGCAAGTAAAACAAGCGGCGTTTCATGCTTTACAGGAATATGAAATAGACTGGAACTCCATTCACTTCATTCAAGTATCCGAACATGTCACCTTCCGCATTGTAAACGATGTGGGGGAACAGTTCTTGCTCCGCATTCACCCGGATAACAAACAACGCGAAGGAACCATTTCAGAAATTGAGTGGTTGTTGGCTTTGAAGAGCAAGGGCCTCCTCTTGCCCGAAGCTGTAATCAATCGTGAAGGGGCCTTTATTACGGAAACATCGGTGTGTGACGGACAACGGTTTTATTCGAGCTTAATGCGATGGGTCGAGGGAAAGCATGTAGACAAAAGCGAACTAACGGAGGAGGTCATCCGTAAAACAGGATCATTGATGGCAAAGCTTCATGAGGCCAGCTCTGATTTTAGTCCTTCCAGCGGTTTTACTCGTCCTTCTTGGGGTGCACTGAGCTTTAAACGGGACTGGGATCACCTAAGTCTACATCGCAAACATTTCATATCGGATGAGGGTTTTAAGTTATATTCCGCAGCCGCCACTAAAGTGGCAACATGTCTCGAAACGTTCACAAGACATGAACAAAATTATGGGATGATCCACGCGGACTTACATAATGGAAATGTCATTTTTCGGGATAATGAACCTTATCCTATCGATTTTGGCAGGTGTGGCTTCGGCTATCATCTTTACGATATAGCTCAGGCTATTATGGGATTATACCCAACACAGAGAGCTTATTTCGTCGAAGGATATCAGAGAATCAGGAAGCTGGAAAATGAATATATAATGAAGCTAGAGTGCTTCTTAGTCATGGCAATAATCGAAGCCTATAGCTTTCATGCAGAGAATCCGCTAGAGACCGAGGGTTTGATTGAAGAGCAGCCATATGCTCAAGCGATTTTGAGAGCGTATGTAAACGGGACAACCTTTTTATTTAATTCTCTGGATACTTCAAAATAAAAGATTAGAAAATGTAATGCGTTATATTTTTCAAATGGTATTATTAGGATGAACTGCTGAAAACTATTTAAATTGTATTTGGATTCTTAGCAATGAAAATGGTTGACAAAACTTTATAAAAAGTGAGGAGTAGAGCAATGAACTTTGAGAAAGAACAGCTTTTTTGGATAAATCCAATCAGTGATTATTCTATTACAGAAAACAGGATTGAATTTGTAACGATGCCGAATACAGATTTTTGGCAACGAACCTATTATGGTTTTAGAAATGATAATTCACCTGCACTGTTAATGAAAACTGCTGAGAAGTATTTTTCATTTATAGTAAGAACAGATTATGATAGTACACATAGATACGAGCAGTGTGGGATAGCCATCTATCAGGACAGTGATAATTGGTTCAAGGCATCGGTAGAATATGAAAATGAGGAATTCCAAAGACTTGGAAGTGTGGTTACAAATCACGGATATTCAGATTGGGCAACAACTGATATCGATGCAAACATTAAAACTATGTATTATAGACTAAGTCGACGCGAAAGTGATTTCTGTATTGAAAGCTCTTTGGACGGGACTATATTTGAACAGATGCGTATTTTTCATTTGTTTGAAGGGAATGAGGAAATAAATTTTGGCTTATATGCTTGTAGCCCAGAGAATTCTTCATTTAAAGGTGTTTTCACCGAAATGGAAATTACAGAGTGTAAGTGGTTGGAGCATAAATAGTCGTTTACGCAGCTGAAAGTGAATATTACTCAAAAGGGCCTTCCTAAAAGGAAGGTCTTTTTTTATGAGCGGTATAAAGTTGTCATCAGTTTCCGATTTCTACAGTTACCCATGTGGTAAAATTAGGATAATTGGATCTTGGGAGGCGAGGACAATGAGTCTTGTGATGATCATTTTATTACTGTTCTTAAATATTCCAGTATATAAATTTTTGTTTCGCGTTTTCTTCGTGGATAATGATGATTATAACGAATCGATTAGGCATACTTTTACACCTAACATCATTTCATTATTCCGGGGAGAGTATTGGAAGGATAGAATGAATACGGCAAGGCTTCAGTTTTTTATACTCATTTGCGGTGGAATTGTTGTTTTGGAATACCTTGTTTTGCATAAAATAATTGATATTTTTCGTTAACTAGAACTTCATTTAGAAACTTCTGCTTATGGTGAGCAGGAGTTTTTTTATCTTGCATAAGCACCGCCCTATTATGGAAAACTTATGTAGTGCGAGTAAACAGCATGAATCTATTTTGCGAGGTGATAATGATGACAAATCAAGATCCGCAGGAGCTTCTTAAAAGTAAACACAAGCTGGATGAGCAGAAGAGGCAATTCACAAATTTTGCCCGAAGTGCTTCCGGTCATGGTGAAGCAGAAGCAGGCCAGGAATTCAGTAATGACCGAGTGCCAGATGATCAAAACCGCATGAAATCTGTTGAGAACAGACAAGATTGATCTTAAAAAGCTATCAAATAAGCCGATCCTTTTCTGGATCGGCTTAGAAAAATAATTTTTACGTTGTAAGGTTGTTCAATAGGTATCGGATGCTAGAGTTTTCTTGCTTTAATTACAAAAGTTACAGGAAGCATCTTTGCTTTTTTTGCAAAATCGCTTTTATCGTCCCGCGACTGCATAAGTTCATCATCAGATTGCTCAATCATTTGCTCAATAACAAATCCAGCTTTAGATAGCGCATTCACATAAGTTGATAATTTACGATCCGATAAAGTTAGCGTACTTTCATCAAGAGATACTGAATACCAAGATTCATCGAAATAACATTTTTTAAAAACAAGCATATCATTTTCTGCAACAACACATTTGTGTATAGGGTGAGACCAGCTGAAAATAAATGATCCATCTTTTTTAAGGTAAGAAGCAATCCGGCTAAAAGTACCCTCAAGGTCAGTTGTCCAGCCTATGGCATAAACCGAATATACAAAGTCAAAATAATCCTCTGGCAGGCCACATTCTTCTTCCATGGGTGAGCAAATCAATTTTGCTGAAAGACCGTGCTCCGTCAAAAGTTGCCTAGTCTTTTCGATTTGGTTCTCTGCTATATCCGTACCCCATAGTTCAGATGCATTGCGTTCCCCCAGATATTGCAAAGATTGACCGCTTCCACAGCCTATCTCCAGCAACTTTTTCCCTGAGACATCACCAAAAAGTTGGCATTGTTCTTCCGATACAAATGCTCCATAAAGAGGAAGTGCAGTAGCTCCTAAAACTTCATTTCCTTTTGTATCCCAAAATAAGCTGTTTGTTTCATGAATAGTATTCGTATCCATATCGACCGAGATGGCGACGCCAACCTCACCAGCGCCTATAACGTTTGTTCTATAACCAGAATTTTTGTCCATGCAGACACCCGCCCCAAATATAGATTATATAAGCCTAAACATATCTCCCGACTTGCGCGTAATCCCAATAACATATATCGAACACGAACAAGCTGAGGGATTAACCATAGAATAATCTACCATTTTCCCATGAACATATCCATCCAAAATTTCCCACTAAAATTCCCAATTGTGAAATAAAGCATGATATGACCGTATCAGAAAAGGAAAGTTATGCCCCACGAATTTGTTACAATATGTAAAACCGCTGCAGGGTACCGCTTCAAATTATGAATATTTCAACGGGAACACCTTCCCTTAGTGGCGCGGTCATTCGGCATGGCAGCTTGGAAACAAGAGCTTATTTTGTCTAACCGTATAAACACAGTTTCTTCCTCCCGCTAATATGTACTCCCCCCGTTCAATATGAACATTATTACCTAGAACAGTTTTAAATAGATGTAACTCATTTTTGCATAACCCGGTACATACAGCAGCAGCTTCACAGATCGGGCAATGTTTCTCAATGAATAAAAGACTGCCATCATCCTGCTCCTTAACCTCGGCCATATACCCTTCATTTGTTCGAATCTCGGCCAGTTTCTCCAGCTTCTCTCTAACGTCTGCTGTATCACCAAGATGCTGAAGATATTGTTCTTGCATATTCTTATTTCGAACAGCCAGCAGCTTGTCCAGCCCCTCATTTCCGAAAGCTTCTTTCATGGAATGGATCAGACTGACGGATAAATCCGAATATCCGCTTGGGAAAAACCGATCGGCCGCGGGGGTTAAGATCCATAGCTTGGTTGGCCGCCCCATGGGACGGGACTCTTCTATATTAGTAACTAGCCCTTCTTCTTTCAGCGCATTCAAATGTTGACGAATAGCCATTCCAGATAGCGAAAACTGGGAGGAGAGTGCCATAACATCCATTCCCCCTTGTTGCTTTAACAGATCAATAATCGCTCTTCGGGTCTTGGTTGAGACATCCTTTTTGGTTTGATTTCGGCTCATGTTGCACCTCCTACTGAAACAACTAAATCTACATCACAGACTACATTTTAAACAAAAATGTTGACAAAGTCAAAGCTGAACTGTAGCTTAGACATTATAAACAAAAATGTTTACTAAGTGTCCGGATACGATGTATACATACCAATTTTCTTGGAGGTCACATTTCATGTCGTCTAATCATCAAAGTATTTTCAGCCCACGTTATTTTGCACTATCCATAGGTATTATTCTGTCAGTGATGGCCGTTGGATTCGAAGGCCTGTCCGTAACTACCATTGCCCCTTCAATTGCTGGAGATTTGAACGGCCTTAGCCTGTTTGGCTGGATATTCAGTACTTATCTGCTTGCGCAGATTATCGGAACTCTGGTCGTCGGTCGAATCATAGATAGAAGAGGACCTGCAGTACCGTTCACTATCGCACTTCTTTTGTTTATCGTTGGGTTGATTGCTGCCGCAACATCAGGCGATATGTATACCATGATAGGATCACGGGCCATGCAGGGTTTGGGTGCCGGAGCTATGATGACTTGTGTGTACACAGCAATATCCTTAAGCTACCCGGATGAATTACGCGCCAAAATACTCGGAGCATTTGGTACGGCCTATGTTCTTCCGTCCATGCTCGGTCCATACGTTGCAGGTCTTATCGCAGATCAGTGGTCCTGGCGGTTTGTTTTCTGGGGAATATTACCGATCCTGATGATTTCAGCACTGCTTAGTTTACCTGCGTTCACGAAATTAAAAACACCGAAGACGCAAGGGGATATCGGAGCTTCATCAACTTGGAATGCGTTACTGTTAACGATGGGTACAGGGATTTTCTTAGTTGGTCTAAGCATGCTTCCGAGCATTATGGGATTTGTTTTAGTCATTATCGGCTTAGTACTTATGATATTTCCGCTCCGCAAACTGCTACCGAAGGGAACTCTTACGCTTCGAAGAGGCATGCCAGCTATTCTGGCAACACGTGGGCTGTTCTTCGCTGCCTATACCAGCACACAGAATTTCTTGGTATTGGCTCTAATCGATGTGAAAGGAATAACGCCTTCTCAGGCCGGATTGATTGTAGCGAGTGCTGCGTTGAGTTGGTGCGTCATAGCGTATCTGCAAGGACGGTGGGATTCGGCAGATCAGGGCCGTGGACGGCATACGCGAATTATTCTGGGTGTATTGCTGCTTGCCATAGGGATTACTATCGTATTTTGGATACCCGTTGTGACCGTTACCGTAGCAGTTATTGGACAGATCATCGCTGGAATCGGCATTGGATTGGCGCATCCGATTAGCGGTGTTGTGGCGTTTTCTCAGACAGGAGAAGGAGGTGTCGGCAACACCTCGGCAAATCTGCAATTTGCGGATTCTTTTACACCCGGTGTAGTTATCGGGATCGGCGGTTCCATCCTTGTGGTTTGTCAGGCTGGCGGAATGTCACTCCAATCCGGATTAATTGTAGCAATGGGTTTCCATCTCTTGTTGATTGTAATGAGTTTATTTGCGAGCACTCGGATCTCACCAGTAGCTGAACAAATAGGAACGGGTATCCAATCTTTAGGTTTGAAAAACAAATAAACGAAGGAGGAGTTCACAATGATCATCGAGGTCAGTGACAAAGCATCAGAAAAAATCGCCGAAATCTTATCAAGTGCGAATATCCGAAATCCATTTCTAAGAGTGGGTGTTGATGAAGGGGGATGCAGTGGACTATCCTATACCCTAGTCGTGGATGAGCAGCAAGCAGAAGAGGATATTATATTAAATAAACAAGATTTTAGTATATTGGTTCACCCGAATAGTATTCCATATATTGACGGTCTTGAAATTGACTATGAAGAGAGTGGAATGGTAGGCGGATTCACTATGAATAACCCTAATGCAAAAGCTTCATGTGGATGCGGAGCCAGTTTCAGAATGGCCAATTATCGTGGCGAAATAAAAAAATGTGATTAAACAGCAGGAAGGAGAGAAGAGGAATGATATCATTTGCAGTATCCGAAAAAGCATTGGATTCATTTAAGAATGAATGGGGTTTGGAAGAGGGGCAATATGTAAGAATTTACGCAAAATATGCCGGTGGAGGCTCTGATGCTTTCACTGTTGGAATTAATGCAAGTGCTACACCGATCGATCCCGCATGGGTTCAATCCATTGGCGGATTTCATTTCTTTGTTGAAAAAACTGATGTTTGGATTTTACAGGATGAACTTCTTCAAATTGATTGTAATGAAAACGGCATATTTTCAAGCAAAATCTCCTGAGCATCTTCTTGGGTTGCAGTGTACAGTAGAATATCTACTACACTTCTAGCAATTTCGCATACTATTGTCTATACTGTTTTAAATAAATATCAGAATTGGATCTGATTTTTATAAGAAGCATGGTGCTAGGAAGCAGGTGCAGAGCATTGATAAATTTGGACAAATTAGCAAAGGCATTTACTAAAGGTGTCTATGAAATAGAAGATAGAAGCCGCTTAGTCATCCAGCCCAAAAGCTTATTAAGTGAATTCACCACCGTTAAGCATGGATTTCTATTTATCATTCGCGGGGGAGCCAGAATACGTGTGAATGGAACGGTATATGAATTACGGCCAGGATCAGTTTTTCATGCTGCTCCGGGCATGCAGATGGATTCGCAGGTTATAGGACAATCTGAGCTCGAGTATTACTCCCTTTTTTATAAATTGGATATGCCGGAAGAAATGAATAGTACTCACGAATTTGACTCTCATTTCAAGCTGGAGCCGGGAGCGAATCTAAAAATTATTGAATTACTAATTATGCTCCATCAGAATGCCCATCCATCCGGAGAAATTGGGAAGCTGCGTATCAAGGAGTTGTTCTTAAGCCTGATGCACCAGGTTCTGATTGCGTGCAGTTACAGAGAGAACGATCGTTCTCCGAATCAAAGAATGGTAGACGAAGCCCTTACGTATATTAAACTTCATTATATGAATTCACTTACACTCGGTGAGTTAGCGGAACAGCATGCAATGAGTGCCAACCGCTTCTCTTACCTCTTTCATAAATATACGGGACTACGACCCATCGACTATGTTGTTAATTATCGTTTGGAACGGGCCTGTGAATTACTCAAAGCAGGTAATTTTCCTATCCGCGAGATTGCTGACCGTGTCGGTTATGACAATCCACTATATTTCAGCCGATTATTCAAAAAGAAATTCGGTGTTTCTCCCTCTGCCTATAAATAATGTACATAATGAGCTTCTTGTACTTGAACTACGTCTGCAGCTACTGGTGATAAGCCAGAAGTGCAGACTTTTTTTATTTAGATTAAATAATGATGCATGCTGGATTTGAGATTTGTACATTTGAATTTATTTAAATTTTTGATAAACTCACTTTTGTAACTGAGAATCATTATCAGTAAATTGATTTATAAATGAAAGGCTGGTAGAAATGACAGAAAAAAGACTAAGACAATTATGTATTGGCCTGTCCTTAAATGCAACCTGGATGAAAGGAGACGGCTGGCGGCACCCGGATAGCGGAGTAGAAAAGATGGAGTCTATTGATTACTATATTGATTTGGCAAAAATAGCGGAGAATTCAAAGCTCGATTTTCTTTTCAGGGCTGATTATCTGTATGTTAGCCCGCAGATGTTAGGAGATTCCTCAAATTTCGGCAGCCCAGACCCTGCATTGTTTTTTGCAGCGATAGCTCGTGAAACCGAGCGGATCGGACTGGTAACGACGATTTCCACTACTTTTAATCCGCCGTATGTTGTTGCAAGGCAGCTGCAGTCCTTACACTGGCTGAGCAATGGACGCGCTGGCTGGAATATTGTCACTTCTATTGAAGGCGCCGATAATTTCAGCGACTCACCTATGCCGTCACCGGAAGAGAGATATGCCATGGCTATGGAGTTCACGGATGTTGTATGCAAGCTTTGGGAGAGTTTTCCGAATGAAGCGATTGTTATCGACCGTCAGTCAGGTATGTTTTCGGATAAGGATAAAGTGACTGCCATTAATCATTCCGGGGAATTTTTCAGTGTAAAAGGGCCGCTTACTTTGCCTGCTCACAAGTCAGGAACGCCGCCGCTATTCCAAGCTGGTGCTTCGGATATTGGACGGAATTTCGCCTCATCTGTAGCTGATGCTATTTTTGCGGCAATGCCGGATATCGAATCGGGAGTGGAACTAAGAAATGATCTGAGAAGAAGAGCGGCTGAGCAGGGCCGTGATCCGGATGCTATCAAAGTTTTGCCGGGCTTATATTTTTTCCTGGCCGATACGCGCGAAGAAGCACTTGAATTACATAAAGCTGCACATGCGAATTTAAGCCTTGAACGCAGACATGCTTCGCTCAAATCGGTGCTGGGTCTTGATTTAAGCGGTTATCCCTTAGATAAGCGAGTAACTGCCGATATGTTACCCGATTCCAGTCAGGCTGTCCGCAGCCGGACTCATGCCGAATTGTTACGGCGGTATATAATTAAAAATCAGCCTACAGTGAAAGAAATCTTGGACAGGCCGGAGGTTGTCGGATCTGCACACTGGGTATCTGTCGGGACAGTCGAGGAAGTGCTGAACGATATTATTGAACGGTTTGAAGCGGGGGCTATAGATGGCTTCATCGCCCTGCCAGGCGGCTCGGAACAATCTATGGAGCTGTTTTTTGAGAAGTTGGTACCGGAGCTGGCTGAAAGAGGCTTATTCCGGAGCGAATATACGGGTAGCACTTTCCGTGAGCATTTAGGGATTTAAAAAAGAGAAATGAGGCGATTGAACGATGCATGAAGAGGAATTGTTTGATGTTACGATTATTGGCGGCGGTCCGGCTGGATTATTTGCTGCATTTTATAGCGGACTCCGTGAAATGAAAACCAAAATTATAGAATTCCAACCTGTGCTTGGCGGCAAGGTGCATGTCTATCCGGAAAAGATGATCTGGGACGTGGGAGGCTTACAGCCTATTCTTGGCTCACAGCTTATTGAACAAATGGTTGGTCAAGGGATGACTTTCCAACCGGAGGTTGCCTTTAATGAAAAGGTCACATCCATCTCGAAAGATGAAGCAGGTTACTTTATTTTACACACGGCCGCAAACCGGAAGCATTTCACTAAAACTGTCATATTGGCCATTGGAGGAGGCATTCTGAAGCCGGTCAAGCTCGAAATCGAGGGTGCCGAAAGATTCGAAATCACAAATTTGCATTATACGGTGAAGTCACTTGCCCGCTTTAAAGAGAAGACTATCCTAATATCGGGAGGCGGCCATTCTGCTGTTGACTGGGCGAATGAACTGGCTCCGATTGCCAAAAAGGTATTTCTGACGTACCGGAAAGAGAACTTAAAGGGGCATGAAGCCGATATTTCACGCTTGGCAAACAATGGCGTAGTGTGCTTGTTAAATACTTCAATCGAAAAGTTGATTGCCACACCGGATCACGAAAGAATAGGGACTGTACTGCTAAAAAGTAATGACAACGGAGAGGCATTTGAGCTGTCTGTCGATGAGGTCATCATTAATCACGGTTATGAGCGCGACAAAGAACTGCTGGTGAACAGTGAAATTAAAATGGATCTGTGGGAACACCGGATTTCAGGATCAGTAATGAGCGGGACATCCGTGCCGGGTATTTATGCGGCAGGGGATGTTCTACATCATGATGGGAAACTGCATCTGATCGCGGGGGCATTCCAGGATGCTGCCAATGCGGTAAACCAAGCCAAACAATACATCACACCGGAGGCAAATTCATCCGGGATGGTGTCTTCACATAATGACCTGTTCACGCAGAAAAACCGTGATTTAATGAAGCATTTATATAGACAGTAATGATAACAACTCAAGGGGGAGCCAAATGAAAAGACTATATGGATGGATTGCATCCTTAATTATACTAGCAGGATTACTGGCTGGGTGTTCCGAAACTTCATTCACGCCTACACCAGAAGTTGGCAAGATCGAAGAAGCAGGATGGCCAAGAACAATTGCGGATGCCAGCGACAATGGAGTGGTGCTCAAGACACGACCTGAGCGTATAGCGGTTCTGCATCCCTTGTATTTAGATTACTTTTTTGCTCTTGATACGCCTCCAATCGCATCAACTAACGCAGCGGAAGCGATGAAGGATTTTGCTACTTTACAGCCTTACGCTGGAACTGCTGAAATCATTGATTTGGGCAGCAGCAATGCGAATCTGGAAATGATCATGGAAGCAAAGCCTGATGTGATTGTAACCTTCAAGGGTTCTGTTGATAGCAATTATGAAGAGTTGAATAAGATTGCACCAGTCATCTTAATTGACTACACCGATACCTGGGAAAAAACGACGATGCTGTGTGCTCAGATTGTTGGTAAAGAGACATTAGCGGAACAAGCCATTAAGGAAACCCAAGAAATGATTGCAAAAACAAAAGAACAGCTAAGTAGTCTTGAGAATAAAACCTTTGCTTTACTACGGGTCGACGGAAAAGCTAATTTTAATGCTCAAGGCTCTAAAAACACGATGTACTACAATCAAACTGTAGGCTTCGGGTTGTTGCCACCGAAGGGATATCCTGAAGAGGGAGGAGCCCTTTCTCTGGAAGGGATATACAGCATGAATCCTGATTATATTATTATCCAGCATGATATGGATATCGCAAAGGCAGCCATCAAGGACAAGGAAACTTCGAACGTGTGGAACTCACTGGAAGCAGTGAAAAATAATCATGTTCTTATCTTTGATAACTCACTTAATAGCGCAAGTATCCTGGCTGTCCGTTTGGCTGCAGATCATTTTCTGCAATTGGCGTCTGAACAATAAATTTATATTAAAAAATCCGATTGCACCTTTTGGGGCAATCGGATTTTTGTTATTAAGTTAAATATCTTGACTGTTATTGATAATGGTTATCATTTATGATGAGGATTAGACAGATAACGGAGGGGTAGTCATTATGTACAAAAGCAATGAAATATTGCTTTGGGACCAAGCGACGGTCAAGTTATTGGATGTGCGCCATATTGAAAGGGTTCAAGGCGAAATTCTTCATAAGTACAAGATTCCTGCCAGTATATTTTTACTTTCGGTACAAGGGAGCGCTCAAGTTCAGTTAGATGACTCTGAATTTTCTTTTACAGGATTTCAAGTCCTGCATAGCGGGAAAGGGGCGATACTTAATATTGTTCCGACAAGTAAGAATTTTGTTTACTATATCATTTATTACCGTGCATGGATTCAAGAGGAGGATCTGTTCCAATCACAATATTGTTTTTCCCCTGATGCACCCATTTTACTTTATAACAAAATGCAATTGATGTATCAAAAATGGAACGAGCAAGAAGAGAGACTCAACGTAAAATCACTTTTTTATCAATTCATTCATCAGGTTTTAAAAGAATTACATAGAAAAGAGACTGAGGTGAAACAGACCAGTGTTGCAGTCCAAGTAATCACCTACATTCAGGAGTACTATGCGGAGCCAATTACATTAGATTCTCTTGCGGAAGTATTTAATTTCAGTGCTTATCATTTGTCATCCTTGTTTAAAGAGTACACAGGCATGAGTCCGATTGATTACTTAATTCGGTTTCGGCTTGAACTTGCAACAGAGCTTTTAATGACAACAGATGCTTCGGTCGGGGAAATATCAGCAAGCGTTGGTTATAAAGACGTATATTATTTCAGCCGAATTTTCAAGAAAAGAAAAGGTGTATCCCCTGCACATTTTAGAACAAAAGAGTCACTGCGGCCAAAAGTTGCTGAAAGTCCATTAAACTTCCCCATATCCTCTATTTTTGAACCCATCGTTCAACAGTATATTAATAATGATAATCATTATCATAATACGGAAAAAGGGGAATTACATATGTTTAAAATGACAAAATCTCAGACGACGGCTGCTTTACTGCTTTGCGGTTCTCTATTATTAGGTGCTTGCTCAAGTGGGACGGGTACTGCTACGAAGGAACAAAGTAATGGGAATGGAACCGTAAATCAAGCAACATCAGAAGAAAGTACGAACACTCGAATAGTATCAACGCCTAAGGGAGATGTGGAAGTACCAGCAGAGCCGAAAAGAGTGGCGGCTGACCAATATATGGGGCATTTATTGAAATTAGGAATTGTACCCATCGGAGCAAGAACGTTTATGCTGGATGAAGGCTGGATGGAAAAAGCGGACATACCCAAAGAAACGATCGAGAAAATTGAGGATTTAGGGGATTTCCCTTTAAATCTGGAAAAATTAACGATGCTAGATCCGGACTTAATTATCGGTTCGATCGATGAGAACATAGAACAATATGAGAAAATTGGGACCACTGTTTTTCTGCCTTATTGGGAGGGGTTAAAAACAGCAGGGCCGCTTGATAAATTTAGGAGTGTAAGCAAAATATTCGGAAAAGAAAAAGAAGCAGAAGAATGGATTACGGAATATGAACAGAAAGTAGCTGAAGCAAAGTCTAAACTTGCCGGGGTTATCAAGGAAGGGGAAACCGTTTCGATTGTTCAGTTTTCACAAAAGGCGGTATACGTCTTAGCGGCAAAGGGAGGAAACTATGGTTCTTCCACTATATACAATATGCTTCAGCTGCCTCCAACAGAAAGTGCAAAAAATATGGCGGAGGGATTTGAATCGATTTCATTAGAAGTGCTTCCAGAATATTTAGGTGATTATGTTTTTGTTTATAATGGCGATGCGGATGCTACCAATAAAGCAATGGAAAGTAACATATGGAAAGGCATCCCTGCAGTGAAAAATGGCAAAGTTTATTTGTATGGTGATAATTATCATGATGAATTCGTAATGGAAGATCCTTTTTCATTAGAGCTTCAGCTTGATACGATTGTGAATTTGTTACTTGGTTATCAGTAAATTAGGAGAGCGAAACGGAGCATTTATCCGTTTCCTTTTTTTTTGCTAATATGCCGATAGTCCAATCCTTCATCATAAGCCTCAGCAACTGTGACTTTTTTCATAATACCCTTTCTATATTCGACCCGTTTTATAGGCCAAAAGTATAATTTTTACAGCAGTTTACATAAATCTATCTTTTTTTTAATTGTTTTGAGATAGGATAGTAGATGTCTAACAGGTGGGTATTTATGGTAATTACTCACCGGACTATATCTTGAGGAGGAAGGGTATGAAGGAGAAGAATTCAGTTTGGAAAAAGAGGCTGCTGAACAGCACTCTAGCTGTGGCGGTGGCCGTACCACTTCAGCTGTTCACGTTCGGAGCCGGTTCGGCGGTATTCGCAGAAGGACCAAACGATCCTGCGCCGTACATTGATGCCAAAGTCGTCAATGAGCATGCAGGCCAGAAGATCCTGTTCGACAACACCCATGAGCAGACTGCGGGAGCAGCCGATTGGGTGATTGACGGCGCTTTTTCAGACTTTGGGAATGCCCTTGCCCAGGAAGGCTATTATGTTAAAGAACTCCGCAAGACGACTCCAATTACTTTGAGTGATCTTTCCGATTATGATGTCTACATCGTCGCCGAATCCAACGTGCCCTACAAAGCAAGCGAGCAGCTTGCGATGGCGGAATATGTGGAGGATGGCGGCAGTATTTTCTTCATCGGCGACCATTATAACGCCGACCGCAACAAAAACCGCTGGGATGGTTCAGAAGCTTTCAACGGCTACCGCCGTGGAGCGTGGGACAATCCAGCTAAAGGCATGAATGCCGATGAGGTCGCTTCTGCAGCCATGCAGGGTGTGGTTAGCTCTGACTGGCTGGCGGACGAGTTCGGTGTCCGTTTCCGCTACAATGCGCTTGGTGACATTAACGCAACCAACGTCGTGGCTCCCGATCAAGCCTTCGGCATTACAACGGGCGTATCAGCGGTAGCTATGCATGCCGGTTCCACGCTGGCCATTCTAGACCCAGCCCGTGCGAAAGGTATCGTCTACCTGCCGCAAACCAATGCTGCCTGGGCCAATGCCGTAGACCAGGGGGTCTATAACGGCGGCGGTGTGGCAGAAGGTCCCTATGTGGCAGTTGCTAAAAAAGGCGCCGGCAAGGCAGCCTTCATCGGTGACTCATCTCCTGTAGAGGATGCAACACCGAAATACCTGCGCGAAGATACCGGCGCCAAGAAAACAACTTACGATGGCTTCAAGGAAGTGGACGATGCCACACTGCTGGTTAACACCGTGAACTGGCTCGCCGAGCAGGAGAGCTATACGGATTTCACCCAGGTGAATGGCCTGACGCTAGATCAGCCGACAACACTGCTGCCATTCGAGGAGCCGGCGCTGTCCACTGAGCCGCAGCCGGAGCCTTGGGCTCAACCTAATGCTGGCTACAAATGGTATGATCGCAGCACCTTCAAAGCAGGCTCCTACGGCGGACCGGCAGCCACTGCAAGTGCGGTTTATAACTTCACGCACCAGGCTGTGCTGCCAAATGCACAGAATTTTCAGATTCGGGTGAGTGCAGATAATCTTCCTGCAGGCACAAGCGTATCCGGCTTCCAGGTAGGTGTCTACCAGGTAAGCAGCGGCGCCCAAATCGCCAAGATTCAGAACAGCGACGGTACCTGGCCA
Source organism: Paenibacillus sp. FSL R10-2778 (assembly GCF_038593035.1). NCBI lineage: Bacteria > Bacillati > Bacillota > Bacilli > Caryophanales > Paenibacillaceae > Paenibacillus > Paenibacillus sp. FSL R10-2778. The sequence continues at coordinate 3,538,782 of NZ_CP151956.1, forward strand.
AGCAGCTACGGCTATAGCTCCTCATTCAATCTGACAGCTGATCTGAACGGTCATGCCTATAAGGATCTGACGATCCAGATCAAGCCGGGCACCACAGCTGCATCCAATCTGCGCCTCCGCCAGAACAGTACAAACCTCAAGACTGAATCGGTGACGCTGGGCAATGTTCCTGCTGAACCGCTTCCGGCTGAGGAAGATCCCATTCCGGCTACAATCTCTATCAGCGACTCCCGGGCTAAGGCAGCCGGATCACTGGTAACGGTGGAGGGGACCGTGACGACTGAGCCGGGTATCTTCGGCGGACAGTCCTTCTATCTCCAAGATGGAACCGGTGGGGTTTATGTCTTTCAGAGTCAGAGCGGCTTCCACGTTGGCGATAAGGTCAAGGTAACAGCGTCCACCGCATTGTACAACACAGAGCTGGAGCTGACAGAAGCAGTGCAAATTGCGAAGACGGGCACGGCGACACTGCCGCAGCCGATTGCGGCGAGTATGGTGAATGATGCCAACCAAGGCCAATTGGTTCAACTGAACGGTGTGACCGTGGCGAACATTATCAACGCTACGCCAAGCGGCTCCTTTGAATTCGACGCCGTCAATGCCGACGGGACAAGCAATCATGTGCGCGTGGATGCCCGGACAGGCATTACTAAGGATAACTTCCCTTATACAGAAGGACAGAAACTTAATATTACAGGTGTTTCCGCAATTTTTAAAAGCATCTACCAGCTCAAGCCGAGAAGCCTCGATGACTTCGCCGCAGCAGCAGAAGAGGGGGCTCCGGTAACAACGGCGACGCTTTCTGCCGAGCCTAATGCTTCCGGCTGGTTTAACCAGCCGGTCACCGTTACCCTGAAGGCGAATACAGATACAGCTAATGTTTATTACTCGCTGAACGGCAACAAGGAAGCTGAGTACAGTACACCTGTGGACCTGAAGGAAGATGGGCGGCATACATTGACATACCATGCTGTGCCGGCAAAAGGCAAAGCGGAAGATCTAAAGACGCTGAACCTCAATATTGATACGGCTCCACCGGTTGCCGAACTGAAAGAATCCGGTCATGAGGTGAGAGATGTAGAAGAAGGAGCACAGCTTTCCTTTGAATTGACTGCTGACGATGTATTGTCAGGTGTCACCTCGAAACAGCTTCTATTAGATGGAAGACCGATTGCCGAAGGCCAGACCCTGAGCGCCGCCGATTTAGGCGCCGGCCCCCACACCGTGAAATACATCGTGCATGACGCGGCCGGCAATACGACTGAAAAGAGCAATACGTTCCAGGTTATTGGCGGCCAGGTGATTGCGACTGGTAAGCCAGGACAAGCTGTGCTATCCTCCAACAGCAGCTATGCTAATGGACTTAGTGATGGTAACTATACAGTCACCATGAACCTATGGTGGGGTAATAACGGCACGAGTTACAAACTCTATGAGAACGGCACACTGATTGATTCCAAGACACTGAAAGATGTATCGCCGGCTGCCCAGACGGCAAGTACAGAGCTTCATGGTAAGGTGAACGGCACTTATGTTTACACTGCGGAGTTAATCAACAAATATGGTACGACCAAGAGCGATCCGCTTACGGTCACCATAAGTGACTCCGCGCCGGGCAAGCCGATACTATCCGAAGATAACTGGGACGGAGATGGCACCTATAAGGTGTCGATGAATCTGTGGTGGGGGACTAACGCTACAGAATACCGCCTGTATGAGAACGGGGAGCTCATCGACTCGCAGCCGCTGAATGCCCATACGCCTTCGGCACAAAGTGCAGCAACCACTATCAGCGGACGCACTGCCGGTGTGTACGAATATCGGGCGGAGCTGGTCAACGCGGCGGGAGTGACTGCCAGTGATACGATCAAGGTAACGGTCATCCGCTAAACAGACTGACAGTAACAATAAAAGTAAAAAACGAAGAGCGCCGGATTCCAGGCCGCTCTTCGTTTTTTACATTACCATTAGTTCAATTGTGCCTGCTAAAAGCCCTGGTTCGCACCAGGGCTGCAAATCATGTGGATTATAGGCCGCTATCATCGGTAGTTTCGTAACCATAGTCGAAGGTCTCGATAGTACCATCATCATATTGAAGTGTGAGCTGGTCAATAATAATCGTATGTATTGTATTCTGATATGTAAAATCACTGAAAATAAATAAAGTATCATTGGGCTCAACCGGCCCCACATATTTAAGCGAAAAGCTGCTCTTGCCGTTCAGCTGATCATTGGAAGGATCGCCTACTGGATTAAACGTGCTGATGTGGGCTGTGTAATAATTGATCCTTTTTCCAGTTAAGTTGTCAGCTTCCCAGGTTAGCTTAACAGCATCGGCAGAGTTCGTACTATACTTGAATTCTAATGGCGCACCAATCCCTTGCCCGGATGGGGTATCTGCTACTGGCAGATCTTCAGAGTCATCACCGACGGGTCCAGTATCATCATCCGAAGGCATATCTTCCAAGACAACGGCTTCCGGGGAAGGGGAATGTGAAGATTCAGTAGGATCTGATTCAATAGGATTGGATCCAGTAGTGTTGGATTCAGCAGCAATAGCAGCTTTATCTACGGTACTAGGCGGTATTTCTTCGATAACGGGATTACTTGCCACAGTCTGCCCATTGAAGCGTGTTTCAACGCTAGGGGCCACGTAAATCCCTAAAAGAAAAGCTATCATGATGGATAAAACATAGATGAGGACTAGATTGAACCGACTCAAATACACACTTCCTTTATTGTTATTTTTAATATGAACCTACTTATAATGACATGATTCCTAAGGATTTGACAATATTATTGTGAAAAATAGTTGCGACTGTGCAGAGACCAAATGTTTAAAGATCAACTCATTTAATAGGGGTTGATTTTTTTATGTCCTACATAAAATAAATCAATTTAAGACTATTAATTTAAAAAGATTATGCTATAATCGTAATTATTACGATTAAGATTTTGGAGTTGAATGCCATCAATCGATACTTGTTGCAACGCTTATTGCAGCTCATCCCCGTGCTGCTCGGCATCTCTTGCATTACCTTTGCGCTGATGCATTTAACACCAGGTGATCCAGCGGAGATCATGCTACGTGCTGACGGCATCAAACCTACGCAGGAAGCTATTGAGGCGACCAGACATACACTTGGTCTGGATGGTCCTGTACATAAGCAATATTTTCACTGGTTGAACCGGGTATCCCATCTCGATTTTGGCTTATCTTACAGCAGCGGTCGTCCAGTGTTCACAGAGCTGATGAGTCGTTTTCCGGCAACTTTACTGCTCAGTGCCTGTTCCGTATTGTCCGCTATTCTTATTGCCCTGCCGATAGGAGTGGGGTCTGCATTATATCCGGGTAGAATGCTTGATCGACTGGGAAGAGTATGTGCAATGCTCAGTGTTTCAATGCCAGGATACTGGCTAAGTCTGCTTCTGATTTATTATGGTGCGGTGAAGTTTAAGCTATTTCCTGTGATGGGAATGGATGGGGTATCCAGTGTCATTCTACCTGCCCTCACACTAGGATTTGGTATGGCAGGAGTCTACATCCGCTTGATTCGTTCCAGTCTCCTAGACGTTTTGGGCAAGCGTTACATCACAGCAGCTAGAGCTAAGGGGCTGCAGGAATGGAGAATAATCATTCGGCATGCACTTCGTAATGCGCTTCTTCCGAGTCTTACCCTCCTTGGGGTTAACATAGCGGGGCTATTAGGCGGTTCCGTTATTGTTGAAACTATATTTTCTTGGCAGGGAATTGGTAAGTATGCCGTTGAGGCGATTTTTGCGAAAGACTATATTGTCATTCAGGGTTACGTATTATGGATGGCTGTTGTCGTTGTCCTGATTAACTTGACAGTGGATTTATTACATCTGCTACTGGATCCGCGAATCAGGCTGCGGTGACGATTTAGAAGGAGCGGATTGTCATATTTCGTATTAGCTTATTTAAGAATAAGGGAGCAAGGTTAGGAGCGGGCATAGTACTTTTGTTCATATCCGTTGGACTCTTTGCCCCATGGCTTTCACCTTCCGATCCGCTGCAGATTCACATGGAACACAAACTGGCTATACCTTCCTGGCAATACCCGCTCGGTACGGATCATCTGGGACGCTGTGTCTTATCCCGATTAATCTATGGGACCCGAACCTCCCTGAATTATTCGTTTATGGTGTTGATCGTTGTTTTTGCGATTAGCATCCCTGTTGGTTTACTGGCTGGTTACGCTGGCGGCAAGATCGATCATTTGATTATGCGGATCATAGATATATTGCTTGCCTTTCCCAGCTTAATCCTATCCCTTGCTATTACAGCCATGCTAGGTCCCAGTATGAAGAATCTGCTAATCGCATTTGCTGCTGTCTGGTGGACGGGGTATGCCAGAGTGATACGCAGTATGGTCCTTCAAATCAAGGAAAGTGAATATATTACAGCGGCCAAAGCGTCAGGCACTTCTCATTTACAAATTATTTTCAGGCATATTCTGCTGAACGCAGCCCGGCCTATTCTGGTTCTTGCTTCTATGGAAGTGGGTACGATTATGCTCTCCATTGCGGGTTTGTCCTTTCTGGGTTTGGGAGCTCAGCCGCCTACACCGGAATGGGGAGTAATGCTGAACGACAGCCGTGCCTATATTCAAACGGAGCCGCGGTTGATGCTATTTCCGGGAATGATGATCATGCTGGCGGTTCTGGGCTTTAATCTGTTGGGAGAAGGCTTGCGACAACCAGAGCGTGCTTTCAATTCTGTAGTAAAGTGGGGGGCCAGAATATGATGGCAGAGTCTCCACTGCTGAAGGTCAGTCATTTACGCACCTGCTTTCACACAGGCAGTTATAAAGTTACAGCGGTTGATGATGTCAGTATCGAGGTGAAATCCCGGCAGATTGTCGCACTTGTAGGTGAGAGCGGCAGCGGTAAAAGTGTTACGGCAATGTCCATATTAGGATTAGTAGATTCTCCAGGCATAGTTGAGAGTGGAGAAATCTGGCTTAAGGGTAACAATCTACGTGAGTGCTCCAGCCGTCAGTTACAGAAGCTTCGGGGAACAGAAATGGCTGTTATCTTTCAAGATCCTATGAACGCGCTGAATCCGGTACTTACTATTGGCAGGCAGATCATGGAGACGATTAAACTGCACAAGCGTATATCGGGAAAAGAAGCAAAGCTGCTTGCCATGAGGCAGATGGAGCAAGCAGGGCTCAGCGAGCCTAAATTGCTTTTCAATAAATATCCTTTTCAAATTAGCGGTGGTATGTGTCAAAGAGTAATGATCGCCATCGCCCTGGTATCCGGAGCACAATTGCTAATTGCAGATGAGCCTACAACGGCATTGGATGTAACCATTCAAGCCCAGATTCTTAAAGAGCTGGACCGAATCAGATGGACGAACAATGTCGGCATCCTATTAATTACCCATGATCTTGGCGTTGTTGCGGAGCTTGCAGATTATGTATATGTGATGAAGTCCGGGAAGATTGTGGAATCAGGCAATGTGTTTGAACTCTTTTCTAATCCCGTGCATCCCTATACTAAATACTTAATGGAGTGCAGATAACAACGGCAATATTACATTTTTAGGGACGTGGTGATCTTGAAGCTATTGAAAGCGGTAAGCCTGAACAAGAAATATGGGATGGAAAGGGGGTGGTTCACACGTAATGCCAGAAGTGTTCATGCCGTCAACAACCTGTCTCTCAGTCTGGAGAGCGGTGAGACCCTTGGTTTAGTGGGGGAAAGTGGCTGTGGTAAGAGCACTTTGGCCAGACTTCTGCTGGGACTGGAGAAACCCTCCTCCGGAAGAGTTATGTACCGGAACGAGGATTATACGGATTGGACCTTTAGCGAAATGCGCATGATCCGCAGGAAGATGCAGATGGTGTTTCAGAACAGTCTGGCTTCATTTAATCCGTTGTTTACGGTAGAGCAAATTATCGGGGAGCCTCTTCGAAACTATGGAGAGAGGAAGGCTGGAGCCCGCAGGGCCACGGTAGCAGACACACTTGAGCTTGTGGGACTTGAAAGGCGGCATATTCACCGCTATCCGCATGAACTCAGCGGCGGACAGCAGCAAAGGGTCGGAATTGCGCGCGCAATCGCCTTGCGGCCGGAGTTGATTATCTGCGATGAACCTTTCTCAAGTCTCGATGTCACCCTGCGAAAGCAAATGATGGATCTGCTGCAGGAATTGAAGCATGAGCTGGGATTATCCTATGTATTCATTACACATGACTTGTCAGTTGTAAATCGTTTTTGCGACAGTGTGGCTGTGATGTGTCAAGGGGAAATTGTAGAGAAGCAATCGGGTGCAACCATGTTGCAGCAAGCAGACCACCCTTATACAAAAACATTGCTCTCCTCGGTACCTGTGCAGGACCCCCGCTTAAGAAAGAAGAGACTGGGAGAGGAGTGGCAACCCAGCCATTCCTATGATGTTAAGTAGAGAAAGGATGTACCAAGAATGAGAACGAACCCTAAGACAAAAAACCTATTATCAAAATCGTTATTCTTTATGCTTCTTGTAATAGTTGTGTTGATATCAGGTTGCAGCAACAGTAATAACAGCAATTCTACGGCTAGAGCCAATAATACCGCCAATAATGAAGCTGCACAAGGATCTGAAGCTCAGGACAAGACAGTCACTGTTGCTATATCGTCTGATGCCGGTATAGACCGATTGGATGCCGGTGCCTATGATGGTTCGATGAATGTGCACGCGATGATATATGAGGGGTTAGTGGAGTATGGTGAAAAAGGCGAAATACTGCCGTCGCTTGCGGAGTCTTGGGATATTTCAGAAGATGGGAAAGTATATACGTTCCATCTTCGCCATGACGTCAAATTCTCTGACGGTACGGAGTTTAATGCCGACGCAGTTAAATTCTCCTTCGAACGCTGGATTAAGGATCCAGCCAATTCGTTAAATGTAGCAACTGCGATGCAATCCCTTGTTGTTGTGGACGAACATACGATCACAATGACATTCAACAAAGCGTATTATCCCTTCTTAACCGAGTTATCCTTTGCAAGACCGGTCCGAATTATCAGCCCTTCCGCTGTGGAACCCGCAGGAGATATTACGGGTAAATTCATCAAAGCGATTGGAACTGGCGCATGGATGGCAGAGAGCTACAAAACAGATCAGGAAGCCATACTCGTCAGAAATCCGAAGTATTGGGGAGAAATGCCGAAGCTGTCGAAAATTATTTTGAAGGTAATCCCAGATCCACAGTCCAGAGTACTAGCGCTGCAAGCTGGAGACATTGACATTGCCGGGGGACAAATGGGAAAGATTCCAGTCGAAAGCGTGCCAGTGATTGAAGCGGATTCTTCACTAACTTTGCAAAAAGCACAAGGAACAAACTCTCATTTCATGATCTTTAACTACAAAACGCCCGCACTTCAAGATCTGAATGTGCGCAAAGCTATCAATTTGGCAATTAATAAAAAAAGCATTGTCGAAGATCTTATGGACGGTATCGGCAGTGAAGCTCAAAGCCTGTTCCCGCTGACAGTTCCTTATGTGACGGAGTCCAATAATACTTGGTACGGCTTCAATCCGCTGGAAGCGAAGCAACTGCTAGCAGCTGCCGGTTACACGGATTCGGACGGAGATGGAATTGTACAGAAGGACGGAGCGCAGCTTGAGCTTAATTTCGTGCTGCAGCAGGCTGAATATCCCGAATGGAAGTCCATCAGTGAACTGGTTCAGTCTGAGTTAAAGGAGATTGGCATTAGAGTGAATCTTCAGGTTCTTGAGCCGAATGCTTATTATGATGCCTTATGGACAAGCAAAGCTTATGATCTAATCATGTACCGGACTTATGATGATGCTTATAATCCGCATGCATTCTTGCTGTCCCTATTTCATAAAACAGCTGACGCATCTGCTGTCGTATGGTCTGATCCTGGACTAGAATCACTGATTGACACAGCAGTAGGAACAACCGATATTCAGGAACGTCAGACCGCATATGACTCCATTTTCTCCAAATTGTATCAGGAGGCTATGTTTGCAGCTATTTATTTCCCTGACGATATCTTGGCAGTAAATAATAGAGTGACTGGATTTAAACCGGGGTACTCCACCTTTATGCCGGTCTTCTGGAATCTACTCGACATAGGAGAAAAATGATGTTAAAAGAGATTTCGAAATACTGGACATCAAGCTCGGAGAGTTATGACAAAGTCATACAGACTCAATTCCGCAGCAAAAAAACCATAAACCTCTGGAAACAACTGCTTATTAAAGGGTTGGGAACAACTCCCCAGCAAAAGGTGCTGGATGTGGGAACAGGGCCTGGCTTTTTCTCCATACTCTTATCACAGATGGGTCATCTGCCTACAGCGGTGGATACCTCTCAGGGAATGATCGATAGAGCTTCACGAAATTTTGAGAGTTATGGATATAAAGTTCCAGCTTATGTCGCTGATGCTGCCGATTTGCATATGGAGCTAGAGAATAGCTTTGAGGCAGTGGTCTGCAGGGATGTAGTATGGACGCTTCCTGATCCACATAGGGCTTATGCTGAATGGTACCGGATATTAAAACCGGGCGGGACCCTGATTGTTTTTGACGGCAACTATTTGTATAAAGAGAGCAAGACTGTATTCCGTAGACTTTGGTATGCCTTGTCCTGGACACTGATTCTGCTCACAGAACAAAGAATCCGCCAGCGAAGCAGTCAAGATAAAAGCCTGCTAAGCGAGTTGCCATATGTTAATGTATTACGGCCTGAAGCTGACGAGACAGCGCTGAAACAGGCCGGGTTCCGAACCATAGATGTTCACCGGAACTTTATCCCTGCCCGTGCGATGCCGCTAGATTATTTGAAATACGGTTACCAGAATGTAAACCGGTTCATGATACTTGCCAAGAAGGAGTGAATGATAAATGGGTATACAACAAGAGGTGGAAATGTATTGGGAAGGCGAAGCCGAGCTGTACAGCGAAGGCATTCAGAAGGAACTCAACGGATTCCAGCGGGAAGCCTGGCTGAAGCTTATTCTCACTAATGCACCGCAGAAGGAAAGACTGCATGTCCTAGATATTGGCTGCGGTCCTGGCTTCTTCTCTGTGATTCTTTCGAGTGCCGGGCATCTGGTTACTGCGATCGATTGTACCGACAATATGCTGGAAGAAGCACGTGCCCACTCCATTCGGGAAGGTGTAACCGTTACTTTCCGCAAGATGGATTCGCACAAGCTTGACTTTGCTGCGGAGAGCTTCGATCTGATCGTGTGCCGCAATGTCACCTGGAGCCTTACCGATCCGCTGTCAGCCTACAAAGAGTGGAGAAGAGTACTTAAGCCTGGGGGACGGCTGCTAGTTTTTGATGCCAACTGGAATCGCCATCTCTGGGACGAAGAGATGCAGCAAAAGCGAGTAGAGGATCAGCAAACCTATGTAGATAAGGGCTTTGGTGAACTCCCGCATCATAAGGACATAGAGGAGACAGACCGTCTGAGTCTTGTATTGCCGCTGACCAGAGAATGGCGTCCCGAGTGGGATATACGGACTCTCAAAAAAGAAGGCTTCGCTAATATTTTTGCTGAAGAGAATTTGAACGCAAAAATTCTGGATGCGAAACAGCAAGTCTTAAACCGGTCAACACCAATGTTCATGATTTGTGCTGAGAAATAATAGAATAGTGAGAACCTACACATATAATGAAGTAAACAATAAAAAGCAGCGATCTCTAAATGAGAGGCGCTGCTTTTTGAGCAAAAGACAATAACATTATTTCATTTCCGATTTGATGTTGATCTAAAAACTCTTTTTTTTGACTTGTTCATATTCCGTTCATATTGTCGTCACGAAGGGTACATCTTGATTGATTACACTTTGAATATGTCGTCAAGGCGGCACTTCAGATACAGGGACAAGGAAGGGAAGAGATGAACGTGGCAAATAAGGTGGAATTAAAAACAACAGGGACTAAGAGCCACAAGAAACGGAACCTATGGTTAAAAATAATCGGAGGTATTGTAGGGGCGCTCGTGTTGTTCATGGGCATCGTTTTTATCGTTGATTCTATTAGCGATGGGGTAGAGAAAAAGAAAATCGAATCGTATGGCCAGTATGTCAATGTGGATGGGAAAAAAATGAATGTGCTTATTCAAGGCAGCGGTGAACAAACGGTTGTACTCCTACCGGGACAAGGAACCCCGACGCCTGCACTTGATTTCAAATTGCTGATCGATGAAATTACCCCTAATTATAAAGTCGTGGTGGTCGAGCCTTTCGGTTATGGTTTGAGCGATGAAACCGAGAAGGAGAGAACGACTGAGAATATAGTAAGTGAGGTTCACGAAGCAGTGCAGCAACTGGGTTTAGACCGTTACATTCTAATGGGACATTCCATCGCGGGACTTTACGGAGCGACCTATGTGAACACATATCCGGATGAAGTTCTTGCTTTTGTCGGCATCGATAGCAGCGTTCCCAATCAACCCGGAATGGATGTCAAATTACCTTTGAACGCCATGAAATTTCTTCAAAAATCAGGTCTAATGAGATTGGTCCAAAAAGTGAGCGGAGATCCCTATGAATCGCTTGCGTTCGATGAGCATACCAAAGAACAGATGCGTTTGATATCGAATCAAGTCGCGACCAATCCAACATTGATGAATGAACTGGGCCACCTCGGTTCCAATTTCAAAAATGGAGAAAAACTCACAATGCCAAATGACTTGCCGCTGCTTCTCTTCGTTCAATCGAATAACGAGCACAATAAACAGTGGATTCCGCTGCATGAGGAGCAAGTCAAACAATCCGCACAGGGCAAAATGATCCCAATGGAAGGTTCACATTATCTGCATCATACAAAATACAAAGAAATCGCTGAGGCATTCAAAGAGTACATGAAACAAATTCAAATTCAATAGTAGGGTTGATAATTAAACTGCGGAGCCGAACTTGGTTCCGTGGTTTCTTTGTTTTTTCATTTATAAACACGATTTTTAAACCTTATTCCTGGGACATTGGAGTATGGTATACCTCAAGACAAATTTTGGTCATTTCGTCAATGGATTTTGCAAAGTCTGATTGTATCCATTTAAGGAGAACATTATAGAGGGCCCCCGCTTTAAAGTATATTCGGTACACATTCTCGTCGCTTTTGTCATGAGCAGTAGAAAGCATCATTTCATTCAAGCAATCCAGAATTACATGATCAAACTTTGCACTCTGAAGTGCTTTGTAGATGTTCCGCTGCTGAAAAATAACTTCAAAAAGCACTTTGATAAATTTTTGAGGTTCTTTAGCTTTGCCTGTTAATTCATTGGTGTAAGGTAAGAGTTTTTGATTAATTTCGAAAATAAGCGAATCGACCAAATCCACCAGGATCTCTTGCTTGGAGGAATAGTTGTTGTAATAGGCTGTTCGAGAAACCCCTGCGCGCTTCACAATATCGGTGATGGTGATTTTGTCAAAAGGCTGTTCCTGGATCAAGAAGACTAATGCCGTACAGATGGCTTCTCTTGTCAAACGGTTGGTTTCTTTATTGGAACGATGCTGAGAGGTATTTGGACTGTATAATTCATGATTTGAGATGACATTTCCCCTCCATTTGTACATTCTGATGTTCGTTTCATTGTTTTTCATGAGTATTTTCAATATGCTAAAACCATAAGGCATTACAAATGTAATGTCAAAATAATCGTTAGTTAAAATGGGAGGGCGTCATGTTAGAAATCTTATATAGACGATTGTCAGTGGTGCTGCTTTTGATCCTAGCACTATGTGCTACGGTATTCATTGGCGAAGAAACGGTAATCTCAATCGTGACCATCATCTTTTTATTAGCAGAATTAGGCATCTCTTTTTTACTATTAAAGAAGCGTGAGAAGTTACATGTAGTATTTATTAGTGCGATGGTGGCAGAAGGGTTATTCTTAATCACAAGAAATTTTTGGCTGCTTGCGCTTTCTATCCTCTTGCTGATCATAGCGGGCATATGGAGAGGACTCTTGGGGCAAAAGGTAAGCAGAAGAGTTACTCCGTTTCTAGTGGTTCGTAAAGTGTTATTCAGCATTGCTGCACTTATCGTTACTGCACTTTGGGGTATTGGAGTCTATGCAAAACCTATTACAACACCTGTAGCATTAGCTGCTGATACGACAGTGACGATCGATGAACGCAAATTGGATTCTGCAGCAGTGATGCTCAAAGATATTGAAGTAATGAATTCTTTTGGAAGCCGTACAACCGGCTCTGAGGGTCACAATCAGTTTATTGCTTGGCTGGAGCAACAGGTAACGGATATGGGGCTGCAAGTATTTCGTGATCGCTATACTTTTGACCGATGGGAAGAAAAGAACAGTGCTTTAATGATTGATCAGCAGGCAATTCATGTCTCTTCAGCTTTTCCCTATTCCGGGGAAACTGACGAAAAAGGTGTAACTGGGGAGCTGGTGTATACGAAGCGTGGTGAATATGGCCAGGCCAGCGGAAAAATTGCTGTCATTGAAATTGAGAATTTCAGAAATTTTCCAAGTGGGATCGTTATGAATATGCGGGATTCATCACCAAAGGACAACCAAATTGCCCCAAATGAAGGCGATCTGGTCCTCACTACAGCATTAAAAGAAGCTAAATTGGAGCAAGCGAAGGAAATGGGCGTAAAAGCTGTTGTTTTAGTCTGGAAAGGGGTATCTGACGATAAGGTTGAAGAGCAATATGTGCCTTTTACCACCGATTATGCTGGAATCCCTGCGATTTGGGTTAATGAAACGGAAGGGAAAAAGGTGATCAGCGCAGCTCAGGAGCATAAAGAAGGTACGGTTATTTTAGAAGCGGAAATACAAAAAGATGCCCCAACAGAATCCTTTTATGTGAAAATTGACGGTAAGAATAAAGACGAAGCAATTATCGTTAATACCCATACGGATGGGATAAATGTAGTGGAGGAGAATGGCGCTGTGGGCATGCTGTCTATGATTCGTTACTTACAGCAGGAGCAGCCGGAACGTACGATGATATTTGCTTTTGTGACAGGGCATTTTAGATTGTCGGAGTTCAAAGGGTCCTCTCAGGCGACTTCTACCTGGATGGAGGGGCATCGAGAGCTGTGGGATGGCAAGAATGGCCATTTAAAAGCTGTAGCTGGAATTACGGTTGAGCATTTAGGCAGCATGGAGTGGAAGGACGATGATACGGGTCATTATAGACCAACTGGAAAAATAAGTACAGAATATACCTATGCGGGCAATGAAATGATGGCGGCCATTTGGCTGAAGGCTATTGAAAAGACAGATAGCACACGTACTGTATTATTGCGTGGACATAACAAGTTTGAGTTTGGAGAGAGTCAGCCCTTATTTGAAGCAGGGATACCGGTGATTGGTTTCATTCCAATGCCCGACTATCTGCTCGTGGATAGTGACAACAGAGAGATGGACAAATTTGATGCAAAGCTAATGCATACGCAAATTGTATCGTTGCTGAAAGCGGTCAAGCTAGTGGACGGAACGGAGGCGACTAAGCTTGGGAAATCAGATGGGTATTCTTTTTTCTACGGCCGTACTAAATGATAGTGACAGATCAAGATTTGTCATGACGAAGATGACATTAGCTTTAATTCAAAAAACACTGATGATTTGAGTCAGTGTTTTTTTGTTGCAAAAGGGGGATACATTACGGCTCAAAATGAGAAGATATCATTTTTTTGCCAGCATCGAAGTAGGAGGGAACTTGTGACATCACATATACACTAATCAATCAATAGCTCCTTCGGGTACTTTTTGTGTTATTCACTGAGTTGTCAGAAAGATTTGACCCTTTCTTGAACGTTTAGGGATTAAGAGATATCTGTGATTGAATTACTTGCAATTTAAGATAAGATGATTTTAATTATTAGGTCACATTATAATTTTGACTGCTCAGTATCAGGTAAATCGGGCTCGCCAACTCTTGCTTTGTGAATTTTTTCTCTTTTTACATAGCAAAGAACGATGAACGTCATACTAAAACGAACAGGCAACGATGTCGCTGAACCTTGCTAAACCTGATATTGAATGCAGCCAACAGTTAGCAGGCCTAATCATAGAAAAATGAACAGTGTTTTGAAGGGAGCATTAAAGAATGGCAATTGATACGGTGCTATGGAGCAGGCTGGTGACAGGCTTGACTCTCGGGTTCCACGTTATTTTTGCGACGATTGGCGTCGGTATACCGCTAATGATCGCTATAGCAGAGTTTATCGGGATTCGGAAGAAGGACCCCCATTATACACTTATGGCAAAGCGGTGGTCTCGAGGATTTGTCATTTCTGTGGCGGTTGGTGTCGTGACCGGTACAGCGATTTCACTACAGCTGGCCCTGGTATGGCCGAATTTTATGAAACTGGCTGGGAATGTCATTGCACTTCCGTTATTCATGGAGGTGTTCGCGTTCTTCTTTGAAGCTATCTTCTTGGGCATTTATTTGTATACGTGGGGTCGGTTCAAAAATCCGTATATCCATTGGCTGCTGACGATACCGATTGTCGCCGGGGCAGGCATGTCTGCCGTTTTTATTACGACGGTGAACGGATTCATGAACCAACCTGAAGGCTTTGTCATGGAAGCAGGCCAATTCACAGCGATTAACCCGGTGCAAGCGATGCTGAATACGGCGACGTTCTCCAAAGTGTTCCATGTATTAAGCTCGGCCTATTTGACAGGAGCTGCCTTGTTAGCCGGGATTGCAGCCTTCGCGATGCTGAGAAAAGGTGTGTCCGCATACCACAAAAAATCTTTAAATCTCATGATGGCGGTCGTTTTACTATTCGGTTTGCTGAACACGTTAGCCGGTGATGTGTCTGCCAAGTTTTTGGCCGAGCATCAGCCAGAGAAGCTTGCAGCGGCAGAGTGGCATTTTGAGACGAGCAGCAGTGTGGATTTGGTACTATTGGGATGGCTGAATGCAGAGCATGAAGTTCTAGGGGCTCTTCATCTGCCGAAGCTGCTCAGCTTCCTGGCCTTTGGAGACTTTAATGCAGAGGTGACGGGGCTCGAGAAATTCCCCAAGGAAGAATGGCCACCGCTTCTCGTTCATTATCTGTTTGATTTAATGGTCGGAATTGGATTTACTCTGCTCGCGATTTCGTTTCTATATTTTCTGTTTGTGTTCTGGAAAAAGCGTAATGAGCTTAACAAGTGGATGCTTCGCATCATCGCACTGAGCGCCCCTCTCGCTTTTCTGGCTGTTGAGCTGGGATGGTTTTATGCAGAGATTGGCCGACAGCCGTGGATTATCCGTGGATATATGCGTGTTGAGGAGGCTGCCACGTCTTCACCGAATGTAAGAATTATATTCTTCGCCTTATTGCTCTTGTACATCGTACTCGGCAGTATGTGTGTAATCGTGCTGAGACGCTTGTTCAACAATAATCCGGCAGAAGCTGAGATGGAGAAATGGATGAAGGATCATCCTAATCAATTTACGGAAAAGGGGGGCACTGAATGATGAGTTACGAATTGATTGGCATCTCGGTGCTCTGGCTGTTTTTGTACGGCTATTTAATTATAGCTTCCATTGATTTCGGAGCGGGCTTCTTCGCCTTTTATGCACGTTTAACAAAGCAGGATCATCTCATTAATCGTCTGATTTCCCGATATTTATCACCCGTATGGGAGATTACAAATGTATTTTTTATCTTTTTCTATATTGGCATCGTCGGTTTTTTTCCGGACACAGCCTATTATTATGGCTCCGCGTTACTTGTTCCGGGAAGCATTGCAGTGATTCTTCTTGCGATTCGCGGTTCATTCTATGCTTTTGAAAATTACGGTTCCAAGAAAAACATAGTATATCTTTTTTTGTACGGAGCTACAGGTTTGCTTATTCCAGCATCGTTGTCAGTGGCGCTAACTTTGTCTGAAGGCGGCTTTATCGTGAAGCAGGGGGAGACGGTTTCTCTGGATTACTGGGCGCTGTTTACCAATCCGTTATCGTGGAGTATCGTTGGACTGGCAATCGTGTCCGTTTTGTTCATTAGCGGCTCATTTCTGACATTTTACGCTTCTCGGGCGGAGGATCATTCCGCGTTGAAGCTGATGCGCAACTACGCCCTGTTTTGGAGCACACCGACGATAATCCTCGCACTGACAGCATTTATCTATTTGGGTCAACACAATGAGCGGCATTTTCAAAATATGATGGATTTATGGTGGCTGCTGGCACTTTCCGTTGCTTTCTTCATGATCGCGATGTGGCTATTATATAACGGACGCCGTTACGGATTAGCTTTTATATGCGTCATGTTGCAGTTTTTCTGTGCCTTTTTTGCTTATGGGATTGGGCAATACCCTTATATTCTTGATCCGTATATCACGATTCAGAGCAGTGCAACTTCACCGGCAATGGGCTTAGCGTTAGTTATTGTGTTTATCGGCGGTCTATGCCTGTTGATCCCATCCCTTATTCTGGTCTTCAAACTCTTCCTGTTTGATGCGGATTATGTTAAAGGGAAAAAATAAAGCTGATTAATCCATTACGCTATGTTTGAGGTTTTCCTACAAGCCTATAGATAAAGGAGGTGTGATCTGTGAAGAGGAAACCCAGTCTGATTTCTCAACAAATGTCTTCACAAAGGAAAAACATGGCTCTCCTCGCAATCATTTCACTAGCGCTTGGTATAGCTATTGTGAGTCAGGCTGGACTGCTTGCTGAAGCAGTCCAACGGATTTTTGTCGAGAAAGCTTCATTTTCATCGGTTATCCTGTTGCTTGGCATACTTCTAGCTGTTATGGCTGTGCGCACACTGTTGTCTTATGGAAACGGTATAGTTGGCTTACATATGGCTGCCACTGCTAAGACAAATATGCGCGCTGCCGTGCTGCAAAACTTGACTCATGCCTCCATGCCTTCAACCCTTCGTGGACAGACGGGAGGAAAGGTCAGTGTTGCTCTGGATGCTGTGGATGAGGCCGATAGTTATTTCAGTCAATACATGCCGCGTATGATGGAAGCTGCTATCATCCCGGTTCTGATTTTGGTCGTTACATTTATCCAACATGCCAACACAGGTTTCATTCTATTGTTTACTGCTCCGTTCATCCCGCTGTTCATGATTTTGGTAGGGCTGAAAACGAAGAACAAATCCGAAGAAAAATATGCGCAACTGGCTGAGTTCTCAGGGACGTTTCTGGATTCTCTTCAAGGACTGGTGACATTGAAAATATTTGGACGGGCTTACCGTCAGCAACAGGAGATCGAGCGCAGTAGCTTGGGTTATCGTGATGCCACAATGGGCATTTTGAAGATTGCGTTTACGAATACCTTCATGCTGGAATCGATCGTAATGCTTAGCATTGGCATTGTCGCTCTTGAACTGGCCATCCAGTTGCTC
Source organism: Paenibacillus sp. FSL R10-2778 (assembly GCF_038593035.1). Classification (NCBI taxonomy): domain Bacteria; kingdom Bacillati; phylum Bacillota; class Bacilli; order Caryophanales; family Paenibacillaceae; genus Paenibacillus; species Paenibacillus sp. FSL R10-2778. The sequence continues at coordinate 3,556,109 of NZ_CP151956.1, forward strand.
GTTTTCAAAGCTATGACCTTCCACACCGCCTTTCTCGTTTTGCTGCTCGTTCCCGAGTTTTACAACCTGTTAAAGAATACGGGAACGGCCTTTCACAGTGGCCGGACAAGTATGGGTGCGGTTCGTAAGGTGGAACAGATGCTTGAGGAAACGGCAGGGGGGAGCAGGGACGCTAATGGCATTGAAGGCGCATTAACAACCGATGGAATCGACGAGATCGACAGCATGGATAAGGTCGGTGATAGGACCGACAGAATAAGCAAATTGGAACTCACCCATTCTGGAGACCTTTTAATACCGCCGTCCATCGTAATTGACCAACTCCGGTTTCAGTATGCTCCAGATTCTTTCGAGCTTAAGACGGGGCGGATCCAGCTTAGTCCAGGAGAACACATTGCCATTGTTGGTAAAAGCGGTTCCGGCAAAACGACTTTGCTACATCTCATTGCCGGTCTGCTGAAACCAGAATCGGGAACGCTTCTGGTGAATGGAAGTCCACTCTCGCAATACGATGAAACCGAATGGTTCGAACATGTTAGCTACATTACACAGCATCCGTATATTTTTGCAGGCACATTTTCTGAAAATATTGCGATTGGTGCTCGTAGAAGCATCTCCAGAGCAGAAATTGAGCGGGCGGGGGAAGAAGCAGGACTCGCTGCGCTTACAGCCCAATTAGAGCATGGATTTGATACCTTTGTTGGTGAAGGAGGCCGGGGACTGTCTGGTGGGGAAAAGCAACGGCTTGCCTTAGCACGCGCTTTTTTGAAGCGTCCTGCTATCATTTTGTTTGATGAACCCACAGTTGGACTGGATTTGCACACCGAGCGGGTACTGCAACGCTCCATAGCCAAACTGGCAAAAACGGCTACAATGATTACGGTAGCTCACCGATTATATACGATTCAACAAGCCGACAAGATTTTGTTTATGGACAATGGAGTGTTGGTGGACTCGGGACGACATGACGAGCTTCTGGAGCGCCTGCCTCAGTATGCCGAGATGATTGATGTAGAGCGGAAAGGGGGGATATCCTCATGAATGAACTGGCTGTTCTGTCAAAGGCGATGATTCAGGAGCGCAAGGATATCATTCTTTCGATTTTGGGTGGATTTATCGCCGGCATAGCCGGTGTGGCACTCTTTTCTGCGAGCGGATATCTGATTTCGCAAACGGTATTTGCGCCACCGCTTTATACTTTAATTGTACTCACCTCCATGGTCAAACTGCTGGGTCTGCTTCGGGCGGCGAGTCGTTATGGAGAACGCTTGTATTCTCACCGGGCAACATTCTCCATGCTTAGCCGTTTACGTACATCCTTTTTTGCCAAGCTTATTCCTTTAACGCCTGGTATATTGAACAAAAATCGAAGCGGGGATCTGCTTGCGCGGATCGTTGGGGATGTGGAAAGTTTGCAAAATTATTTTTTGCGAGTCGCTTATCCTCCGATCATGGTCGTCATGGTGTTTTTGGCTACGGTGCTGTTTACTTCTACCTTTTCGATCTGGATTGCCGTTTTGTTTGTAATAGGTATGCTGGTAACGGCATTCGTTGTACCGGGAATTGTGTTACTCGGGCAGCGGAGAATACATGAACGCGTTCGTGAGCAGAGGGCGCAGCTGTCCACGGAAGTTACCGAAGTGTTGTACGGTTTCCGGGATTTAAAAGTATATGGTCAATTGGCACAACGGGAGGAGCATCTCCAGCATGCTTCCGCTGTATTGGCAGCTGAGCAGCAACGAGCAGCCGGGCAACTGCTGCGCGGGCAGTCGATGCACACTTTTGTTACGTTTTTCGTTTCCTGGGGAGTGCTTACGCTTGGCGCCTATTTAATTATGGAAGGAGCGCTTGCAGGCGTTTTTCTTGCCATGCTGGTCATGGCATCACAAACCGTATTTGAAGAAGCGGCGGCTATGGCCACATTACCCGCGTATAAAGAGGATAGCGAACACGCAGCCAAACGACTGACGGAAACAGTTCAGACCTTTGATGAGCAGTCTTCGCAGCCAGGTGGCACCTTGTCTGTTGATCATGCCGTTACGATGGAGCTATCCGATGTTACGTTTCAATATGAAGGGGAGTGGAGACCGGCGCTCAGGGATGTATCCCTGCACATTTTACCTGGTTCCAAAACGGCGATTGTCGGGCCGAGTGGATCAGGAAAATCAACGATTATCGAATTGCTGCTCAAGCTGCGAACACCAACGTCCGGTGATATACGGTTAAACGGCATTTCGGTGAAGGAACTGGATGAAACGAGCATTTGGCAAACGGCTACTGTAGTGTTTCAGCAAAGTCATTTCTTCCGGGGAACGATCCGGGACAACCTGCTGCTGAATGGAGAAGAACATGCAGACGAACAATTGTTGGATGTGCTAGCAAAAATGCAGCTGCCCGATACATCGTTGACCGATATGGTGTATGAAAAAGGGGAGAATCTGTCAGACGGCGAGAAGCAGAGGTTGGCTCTGGCGCGATCGATGCTCCGCAAAGGACGGGTATGGCTCCTGGACGAACCCACTTCATCGCTGGATTATGTGACAGAGCATCATGTTTTGAAGCATCTCTACGCACAGGCGGCTAATGATACGCTTCTCCTGATTTGTCATCGGCTAACCGGATTGGAAGAGATGGACCAGATTGTGGTCATGGACCAAGGCAGGGTTGTCGAAACGGGGTCCTATTCGGAGTTGATGGGGCAAAAAGGCTATTTTTATGAGATGAAACAAATCGAACAGCAAATGATCGGAGAAGTTGAGGACTGATGATTTAGTGACCTGACTTCCCTAAACTTCATCTCCTGAAACTATCTCACTTAAAAAAATCAGAAGTAACCCGCAGGAAACAGTTCTACAGGTTGCTTCTGATAAATTCTAAAAACTATACCCTCGCCTTGTTTTCAAAGTAACCTATTCTATAAGCCTCGCAAAGGTCTAATAACCCTACCGATTTTACCCACCTTACCGGGTAACTTTCTTATGCTCGATCTATCCAATTTGAATTTCAGAGATCCTTTTTTTGACAATATAGCATTTCTTAATTTTGATGAATTATTGGTTCTATTCGTAAAAGTTAAAGTATAATTCTGAGAATTCCCAACTTTGAGTTCACGGAAACCTACCCTGTTACAGCCTGTGCCCTGGCATCTTTCTATCCAACACATGTTGAAGACTGCATTAGGAATATACGTGTAGAAATTACCGCTCCACGTATTTCCGGAATTGTCATACGCGTAATAATAGTAACTTTGATTTGCGGATGATCCAGTTACTATAAGTGAACTTCTGCCTGGGACTAATCGGTACCAACCCTTTTTAACATAAGTGGTAGGGCTACAAGTCGGATCATAGTGAGCAATAGCAAGCCAAATATAGTTAGAGGTATTATTTTGTACATAAAGACTCATTTATATCACTCCATTCAATAGATTTAAACACAATGTTAATATATGTAAAAATATATAGAAGTGAAATAGACAGATAGAGCGTTAAAAAAAGATAGACTGTACAAGGGAAACGTAATTATTAAATCAAGCGGACTGCACTAATCTGATAGGTGGTTTACGGAAAAGGATCGTACAAGCTCCTTGCGAAGCTCGATTTAGATTGTAATGATTTTTATTGCAGTCACATTTTAGGTTGAGCTCTTCGTTGTATAGAGTGAAAGGGGGGAGACAGCTTGAATGATACAGAGTTAAATCAGATCATTGCAGATGTGTTGGATGGGAACACAGAACAATTCGAGAAAATCATGGAGATTTATCAAAAGCCGATTTTTCTCTACTGTTATCACATGCTGGGCAATTATGCCGAAGCCGAGGAAAACGCACAGGAGGTATTTTTGAAGACCTTCCGCACCTTGAAAAAATATACCCAATATCAGATGGATTTTGGCGCCTGGGTATACAAGATTGCCTACCATCAATGTATCGACATCCTCCGTAAGCGAAAGTTGGTGAAATATTTGCCTTTCTTTTACCAAGATGAGAAAGAAAATAATGAAGTCGATTTGCATATTGAAGCCAACTATTTTGATGAATCCGTACATCAGGCCATGGCAAAATTATCGGCGGAAGAGCGTAATTTGTTAATCTTACGTTGTGTCGAGGATAAAAGCTATCAGGAGATTGGATTGATTCTCGGTAAAAACAGCGCCAGCCTTCGTAAAAGGTACGAACGTACATCTGCAAAATTTCGAAAGTATTACGCTCAAGTGAAGGGAGTGGGAGTGTATGAATATGGACAGGGATCGGGATTTGAAAAAACTGTTTGATGACGCGCGCATTCCCGACGCCGACTTGACAGGAAAAGTAATGAGAATAATACATGCTAAGCCAAAAGAAAAGGAGAGGTTTTTTATGAAATATAAAGTTGTTCTGACTGCGTGTGTAGGGATGATGTTAATGGCCTCCACGGGTTATGCGGCAGTTCAATATCATTCTTTGACCAATAAGGATGGCAAAGTCGTATATGAAACGAAATCGACGAAAGATTACGAAAAAACAGAATCGAAAGATGAGGCAGCGCGGTTCAAGGCATTTTTTGAACTGATGGAAAAGGTGCTTAAGAACGGGGAAGCTGGGCTGTTCTATATGGTTGCCAATAACCCGAATCATCAAACAGATCTTGGAACAAAGTTGACGATCTTCCATGATCCATCTCAATTGCGCGATAAGATTACGGATAAATCCATTAAGATCGCAGACAACATCAATGGAAATTATACATTCCAAAAGGCGGACGTAATCTTTAAAAATGCTCAGGAAGTGAATCCTCCTTCTTCGGAAGAAAAAAAGAAAATGGCAGAAAAGCTGAGAAGGCAGGCGGAAGAATCCAATCAGGGATATGCCATGATGCCGGTTGAAATGACAGATCAGTTTTTCCTTCTCTTTGCTACGTATCAAAATGGCGAAGATAAAATCGGGGTTGATATCACTAATCTGAGTGGAAAGAGCGATCCTACAATGTATATTGACGAGAAGGTTGAATTTAAGCAGGAGAAGGTTCAAGTGAAGGGAGTAGAAATGCTGCATACAGAATTTGCTCCTTCGCAGACGCACGAGCTGAAATGGGTATATGAGAGCCCAGACAAAAAGGTGAAATACGCCTATACTTTACGGGGTGACCTAAATAAAGTAAGCAAAGAAACCCTAATGAAACTTGCCGAAGGCTATTTGGAATAATAAATACAACAACAACGGGAATCTCCTCCCATCCAATTGGGGGGATTCCCCTCTAGTAAACCATAGTCCTTCTTCATTTTTTATCATAATCGTTTCTAAGCACCGATTTTAATTCCATGGAACAATGCAAAAGAACGGCCGCTGTTCGCATCATTTGCGATGGGCCGTTTTTTTGTTTTTCATAGGTTAGCTGTAAATTGCTATTCTTGCCAAACACTCATAGGGTCCCATGGCTTGATCTGATTGTCATATTTTCCAGCCAAAAAAGCTTTCATGTCTTCCAGCTTAGCAGGCACCTCGTTCCAAACTGGAAGGGGTGGTAACCCTCGTTTGCTTTTCAATAGGATATCCACTGTAACATACAAGCGTTCTGGCTGAATCCAATGAAGGAAGCGGGAAATATCCATTTGCTTGGTCAGAGACAAGGAATCGATTTCATCATTGTAATGCTTGTTGAACTCGCTGATCAGGTTCAAGAGGTAGTCTCTCTGCTCCTTTACGAAATCCAAGCCGCAAATGGCGCCATGCCCTGGAACAACGATTTCGGGTTTAATTTCATCAATAATGCGATCAAGCACTTTAACCCAATTGAGGGTTCCCTCTTCGCTGTATGCCGTACAACCATTAAATACGACATCGCCAGCGAACAGCACTTTTTCTTTTGGCATCCACAACAGTAAGTCACTATCAGAGTGGGCTGGAGCTACGTTGTAAATCATAACTTCCGTATCGCCAAGACGGATGTTGATATCGTCTTTTATCTCAATATTCGGGAGCACCCATTCTACGCCTTCCAGGTCAAATCCTTCAAATTCCGCTGCAAAAAACCGCTCGCCCGGAGTCGATTCCGGAGAATTCTTTCCTCTTCTAATGACGCTGTCCATCCAAGCGATATTTTCGGTGAGACGCTCTCTGGAGGCTTCCTTGTGCATAATAATACAAGCATCTTCAAACACTTTGTTTCCCCAGGCATGGTCGCTGTTATAGTGCGAGTTCACCACATATGCGGGAGAGCCGCCGTTGCTTACTTCCATAAAAGCCTCCCGCATTTCCCGCGCATGGAACAAATCGAAGAACGTGTCATACACCAGCCCTTCACCCTTGTTGATGAACCCGGCATTGGCCCAACTGATCCCGCGATACGGCGAAATACCGGCAAAGACGCCATCTGCGACTTCAATAAATTTAACGCGAGGTTTTTGGATAATACGTCCATACTTCATAAAAATTCTCCTTTACGTATATGTTTTTGGGGTAAAGCATGCCTTTATTATAGAGAGTGGAAAACATAAATGCAAGCATGTACTTGCATGCATTTATGCTGTACGATATGATAGTAACAGAACAACATCACACTACATGTATGGAGGCGCTGCAACATGAAGCTAGTAACCTTTCAAACCAAAATATCCCAGGAACCTTTGTTTGGGCTTGTAATTAACGAGAAATTTGTCGTGTCTTTTGCCGCAATCATGAAAAAGCAGGGAACATTCGTTGACAGTCTTGAAAGTATGGACAGCTATCTTCATTATTTGCCGGCAAGTTATGATGCCGCTAAGGAATTGATGCAATACGCTGTCGAACAGTCGCATCAATTTAATGAAAATGAAATCTGCCCGATTGTAGCGGTAAAACTGCTGCCGCCAGTTCCAAATCCGGCTGCGCTTATCGATTTCGGGCTGACGCCAAGACATCTGAGAAATGCTGGCGTAAATCTGCTGCAAAGAGAATATACAGGGCCGGAAAGAGAAGAGCTTAAACAAAAAATCGCTGAAAAATTCCAGCAAGATCCGAATAAAGTAACTTTCAGTTATTACAAATGTAACCATAATGCATTAATTGGCGATGGAGATACAATTCATTGGCCTTCGTACTCTTCCTACCTGGATATTGAGCCGGAGCTGGCCTTTGTTACAGGGATGGAGAACTGCATTGCAGGTTATGTTATTTTTAATGACAGTACTGTCCGTGATGTGCAATGGCCGGATTTCCAGGGGCTGACCGGACCGACGCGCTGCAAAGATTTTGATCGCAGCAAAGGCATAGGGCCATTTCTGGTTACGCCGGATGAAATCGACAATCCGCTGGTACTGGATGTGAATGTATGCATCGGGGAGAGACTGCACTGGAAGGGGAGCACATCCGAGTATTCTGCACACCCTGCAAAAGTGATGGAGGAGGTTCTCAAAGTTTTCACGCCGCTCCCGGGCACGATTATAGGAATGGGGACGATACCGGATTGCTGCGCAATCGAGACCGAAGAATGGCTGTTGCCCTCTGACCGAATCCAGATTACATTTGATAAATTAGGCACGCTCACGCAATTGGTGCCTGATCATGTCAAGATTACGGAACCAAGCCGCTGGGAAAAAGAAGCGATTTGCCTTAAAAAACGTTTATCAAAATGATGAACCCCGACCCTGCTGCATATGCAGAACTTGTAGTAGAATAGGATTAACATATGCAAAAGGAGAAATACAATGCAAACTTCAGACAGAATCATTGAAGCCGCGACACAACTCATCAAAAAGAATGGCTATAGGGGAGTAAGCACCAAAGCCATTGCAACGGAAGCTAAAGTCAATGAATCTACGATTTTTCGGCAATTTGGAAGCAAGCAAGGCATATTGGAAGCCATCATTGAAAGACATTCGGATATTCCGCAATTTGAGAAGCTGTTAAAAGAGGAAGCGACCGATAATCCGGAAGTCGATCTGCTGAATGTAAGTCAGCAGTACCGTTTGTTTTTCCATAAAAATGCGGACATCATTTTGATTGGCATCCGCGACAAAGGAATGCTTCCCGAATTAGACAGAATGCTCGCCGATCCGCCGGCAAAGCTTCACTCCTTGCTGGTTGAATATTTTGAACGCTTGCAGAAGAAAAAAGTTATCGCCAGACAGGATGAGCGTCTTGTCGCAATGTCTTTTCTCTCGATGTGCTACGGATTTCAGATGAGTGAGCTGATTCACCGGCAATATCAATCCCAACTCGTCACCGAGGAAGAGTTCTACAAGCATAGTGTCTCATTGTTTGTTAAAGGAATTTTGACTCAGTCATAAGCATTATTGATTTATCCCATTCATCTAATGGAAGAGCATGCAGCGACGGTTGATGATGTGGTAATTATTTTAGTAATGGAAAATAAAATACGTGGATGCATTATATAGAAACTGACCATTAATTAAGCCCAATTTTTTTAGGGGCTTTTTTTATTTGGGAACTCAGGATTGTATTTAGTCTATACCCAAACTTTCGAGTCAGAGTTATTGTACGAGCTTTAATGCAAGACAATCATGCCTATTGTATTGGAATTATCCAAGGCTGTACTTACTTAATATCTTATAAGAAATTCTTGAAATTACAGAAATTTATCCAATAGGGGGATGCTATTATACAAATACAAATAAAGACGAGGTGATGATATGCAAGCAAAATTGGCAGCGGACGCCATTCCCCTCCCCAAAAAGCGGAACTCATGGATAAGGACGATAAAAAAGTATAAAGTGATGTACGCTCTCTTGTTCCCGGCATTAGTTTACTTTGCCGTATTCAAATACATTCCTATGGCGGGAATCATTATTGCCTTTAAAAACTATAACCTAGCTTTGGGACTATGGGATAGCCCATGGGTGGGATTTAGAAATTTTACAGATTTTATGAACGGCGTTTATTTCTGGGACATCATGAGAAATACGATTATCATATCCCTGTATAAGCTGTTGTTCGGTTTCTCAGCTCCTATCATACTTGCTTTGCTGCTCAATGAAGTTTATACCCAATGGTTTAAGAAAATCGTTCAAACGATCACTTATTTACCCCACTTTCTATCATGGGTCATTGTTTATGGAATGATGGTGGCATTATTAGCCCCAGGGGATGGTCTTTTTAACATGATATTGAAGGAAACTGGAGTTGAACCCATCTCATTCCTAACGGAACCTGCCTGGGGCAGACTGCTGATCATCTTATCTGAAATATGGAAGGATATTGGATGGGGAGCGATATTGTACCTTGCAGCATTAGCAGGAATCGATCCAAGCTTATATGAAGCGGCTAGAATTGATGGCGCTTCCAAGTGGAGACAGCTATGGCATGTAACACTTCCCGGCATTCGAGGCGTGATGATTCTGATGCTGATCCTTAAATTAAGCCATATTCTGGATGCTGGTTTTGACCAAATATTCATGTTTGCCAACAGCTTTAATCAGGAGAAGATCGACATTATCGACACATGGGTATACCGTGAAGGCCTCGAGCGACTTAAGATTGGCTTGGCTACTGCTGTGGGATTATTTAAAGCGGTCATCGGATTTGTTTTAGTGTTGGCAGCGAATAAGCTCGCCAAAAAATTCGATGGGCAAATTTGGTGAGGTGGTTATCAAAATGATCAATTTGACAATCGGAGAAAAGGTCTGGCAAGCATTCGTTTATTTTATTCTTATTTTGCTAGCTCTACTTTGCTTACTCCCCTTTCTATATGTGGTTGCTGTTTCAGTAACACCAGAATCGGAAGTGCTAAGAAGAGGAATTGTTATTATACCAGAAACCTTTACCTTTCTAGCCTATAAAGAAGTATTTATTTCTCATGGTATTGGGCAGGCGTATAAAATTACATTGTTTCGAACGATTGTGGGCACTGCTCTTAATGTGTTCTTTACGGTAATCGCGGCATATCCGTTATCCAAAAAATATTTGCCGGGTCGCAGCCCATTTTTACTATTCATTGTCTTTACCATGATGTTTGGGGGAGGATTAATTCCGACTTATTTACTAGTCCGCTCTCTGGGATTGCTAAACAGTCCGTGGGTATTGATCATTCCAAATCTCATTAGTGCATTTAATCTGGTGATCATTAAAGGCTTTTTCGAGCAATTGCCCGCTGAAATCGAGGAATCAGCGAGGGTAGACGGTGCAAGTGAACTTCAGTCGTTATGGCGGATCATTTTACCTCTGTCCTTGCCCGTCCTTTCCACAATTTCATTATTTTACGCAGTCGGGCATTGGAATAGTTACTTCGATGCTATTGTTTATATCAATGATTCCAACTTAATGCCGCTCCAAGTGATCTTGCGCAACATCCTGCTTAACGTCGCAACACAAAGTGCTGATTCGCTTGCCAATACCGGAGCTGTTAGTACGTTCGCTATACAAATGGCAGCAGTTGTCGTGACTACAGTTCCGATTTTGATCGTTTACCCATTTATGCAAAAGCATTTTACCAAAGGTGTGCTCTTGGGATCGGTTAAAGGTTAAAAAGATATTCCAACCTGAGTTGTTACGGGGAAACCGTGATAATATAGAAGCAAAGGAGAGGTCATTATGCAACGTAAAGCGATTACATTTGCTATTCTGACAGCAATGGTCGGTGTGGGAACAGTATTGTCAGGCTGTGGGGAACAAAAAGAGGTTACATCGACAGCTTCGGGTAATTCACAAGACCAGTCTAGTCCCTTTGAAACCAAATTGAAAATTTCGATGTTTAACCAAGGAACTTTCAATGCTGCTGCTCCGATTCCTCCCCGTGAAGAAGATATCCAACGCCAAATGTTGGAGAAAGCAGTAAATATCGACTTAGAAATGATGATTCCTCAATCAGGGCAAGCAACGACTAAATTAAATACGCTCATTGCTGGCGGAGATATTCCAGATTTGATCTTTTTGAAGAGCCGGGCTGATCTCGCGCAATATTATGACCAAGGCGTTCTTGCGGATTTGACACCGTATCTGGATCAATTTCCTGAATTGCAGAAACGTTTTAGCAACGACTCCTGGGAGGCGATGTCCTATCAGGGAAAAACCATTGGAGTTCCAGGTTATGATAACGTAAACGGTATTAGTCGAAGCTTCTTTATCCGTAATGATTGGCTGAAAAAGCTGAATATGGAAGTGCCAACAACACCTGACGAGCTATTTGAAGTTATGAAAGCCTTTACAGAGAAAGACCCGGACGGCAATGGTAAAAATGATACGTACGGATTCATAGGCGGTATGAATAAAGAAGGCAATCTGCAAACCTATGGCTTCGATAGTTTGATGTGGATGTTTGGTGTCAATCCTCCCTCAGCCATTGATGTGAAAGACAATGAACCAGTGTTCCTGTTTACCGACCCAAAAATGAAAGAAGCACTCGCTTATATCAATAAAATGATGGAAGCTAAAGTTGTAGATCCAGACTGGGTGACGATGAATACTCCCGATTTATTGGACCAAAAGTTATTTAAGGGTAAAGTTGGCTTTATGATAAGAGATGCCCGCAGGCTGGAACCGGATTATCAGCAAAAAATGAAAGAAATCAGTGGAGAGGTGCCGGAATGGATCGTCATTCCTCCAATGACAGGTCCTTATGGTGATCAAATTGTAGAGAGAAAATCGTTCCAAGGCAATTCATGGGCCATATCCAAGAAAGCGGATAAGGACAAAATCATTCGGATCTTGTCCATGCTGAATTATCTCTTTACGGACAAAGAAGCATATCCGAATTTTGCATACGGAATTAAAGGGATTCATTGGGATTTGGTAGACGGCAAGATCAAAAATAAAACCTCCGAATTATCAAAGGAAATGAAAGAAAAGTACTTATGGGTCGATCATTATAGAATGCCGCGTCGTGGTGATGATGCTGAGTACTTCAGCTTTCAGAATCCTAAGACGGCAGAAGCTTTTGAGAACAATCAGAAATACGTGGCGGCTACGTTGCCCGGAAATTTATTAACTGAAGACCCGAACGATTCATTGGCTGCTGACCGCCAACGCTACATTAATGAAAGCTTGGTCAAATTTATGACTGGCAAAGAACCTCTTTCGAACTGGGACAATTTCCTCAATACATTGGAAACTAAGTTTGACATGCAGAAGTATAAAGACTCAGTAATCAAGCAATTTAAAGAAGCAGGCTTAATCAAGTAAATCAAACGAAGAGAGCGGCTATAATTAGCCCCTCTCTTTATTGAAATATAAGAAAGTATAAGTTTTACTTTATACTTTATCCTTCTATTTTTCGAAGAAACGCTTATCGTCCTTAAAAAGGACGCCGAAGGCGTTTCTTCTTATCATATGCTATTATTTGTTTATTACAGATTTAAAAGGAAGATGATCGATGCGAAGAAGAATCAGCTTGCCTTTAAAACTATTTTTTATCGTGTTTGCATTTGTATTAAGCTGCATAATCTTGATAAGCCAATTGTCTTATCGTTATGTCCAAAAGGAAATAAGAACCTCTGACATTTATTACACCAACCAAATACTTGATAAGATTGATCAGTATTTCACAGTTAATTTTTCCTCCTTCCAGACGATGCTGTTCTCGGTCGAGTCATCGGTGAAAGCCAACATTGACAATCCGGACGTGATTAAAAAGCAATTAAGAGAGCTCTATGAACTCAACAGTAATTACGTCAGTAATATTTATTTGATCAAAAACGATTTATCTATTCTAGGCGGAAGTACACCTACCCGAATATTTGATGAACCTTTAGCTGAAAGAGAACCATTGTTTGATGCAGCTGACAAGAATAGAAGGATTACATTTGTCAGTGATCCTTACAAATCTAAATATTCCGGCTGGACAGTTACGATGGTCCGATATCTGAACAGTGCTCCGTTTCCTATGGCCATTGCAGTAGATTTAGATCTAAATGCCATTGAAGATACCTTGTTCAAGATTAATAAAAAAGAACAAATGAATTTGGCTCTAATCACCGCATCGGGAAAAATCATTGCCGGATTTTCGGAAAATAAAGGCCCCCTGAATGTTCAAGATCATACTTTTTCAATCGGTGAAACGTCAGCAGAAGAAATTCTGGATACTACAGAAACAAACCTTCAACTGCACACCAAGGAGGGGATTCAAGTTTCCCTTCTAAAAAAACCGACTGAAAAATTCAACTGGACCATCATCTCAATCAACGATGAATCACGCTTGAAAGCTGCTTTATCCAGATTGGAAACCTATTATATCGAGCTTCTAGCTGCTGGTTTTCTCTTAAGTCTGTTCGTTTCCTTCTTTATTGCCAAATATATAAGGAACCCGCTCTATGCACTCAAAACAAAAATGAAGCGGGTGGAGCAAGGCTCCCTCACAACTACAATATCGATTAACCGAAATGATGAGTTTGGAGATCTCTCCCGAGCATTCGATCGTATGCTGCAGCAAATTGTGGAACTGATTCGGGGAGCAGAGCTTCATAACGAACTTGAACGAAAGCTGGAAATTCAAGTGCTGCAGTCTCAAATAAACCCTCATTTTCTGTATAACACGCTTGGTTCTATTAGTAATGTCATACGACTCGGACAAATAGAGAAAGTAGATGTGGTGATCGAGTCTCTCATTTCAATATTGGAATATGGGATAGCTGACGCTTCGGAGAAGGTATCACTGCGTCAGGAATTGCAGAATGTATCAGACTATATCGCGATCCAGAACATCCGCTATAACCGAAACTTCCAATTAATCGAAAATATCGAAGCAGGGCTAATAGATTTTCCGGTTTTTCGAATGCTGTTGCAGCCCCTTGTGGAGAATAGTATCTTCCATGGTTATAACGGAGGGGGGATCGAAGGCCCTATTACTATTCATGCGTACAGGGAGGGTGGCAACGTCATCATAGAAGTAGTTGATCAGGGCGAGGGAATTCCAACTGATAAAATAAAGCATATTTTAATTTCAGAACCGGGGGATGTGGAATTGAAAAGGAAAAGAATCGGGTTAAACAATATTCATGACCGAATCAGACTTCACTACGGAGAACAGTTCGGGCTCCAAATCATAAGCATACCTAAGCAAATAACCCGGGTTCGCGCCTTATTCCCAGCAGGCTTGTTTAAAGGAGATGCATGATGATGAGAGACTACACCTGCTTCATTGTTGACGATGAAGATCTAATCATTCAGAGATTGGAATTGTTTTTTCACGAGCGCTCCCTTAGGGATAAGCGATTTCATTTAGTGGGAAAAGCGAATAATGGGCTGAAGGGGATAGAGGAGATCGTAAAGCTTAAGCCGGATATCGTAATATCTGATATCGTCATGCCGCGAATGGATGGGATTTCCATGATTGAGCAGCTAAAGCCAAAGCTTCCCCATACCCAATTCATTCTTTTGACCGCTTATTCATCCTTTGAATACGCCCAGAGAGCTATTCAAGCCAACGTATTGGAATACATTGTTAAGGTTCCGCTCAGAGATGCGGATTTGGATCGAGCTTTAGATAAGGCAGCCGGGATTTTAAATGAAGTTAAGAAAAAAGAAGCGGAATTTCAATCTTTAAACGTATCCGTGCTTGAAAATAAATATCGAGTCCGCAAGCAATTTTTTAACGAGCTTATCAGAGGCGAAATCCCTTCTCATCGGGCATCAGATTTTGCCAATCGTATGCAGTTTCATTTCTTTCAAGCCAACTATCGCTGCTTCATTGTCGAGATGAATATGTATGAAAGTTTCCGAAATGATTATTCAGCGTCTGATCAGAACATATTGAGGTATGCGATTACAAATATAATCGAAGAAACGGTGATGAATGGTGGCAGTGGTGTAGCTGCGGATCTATCCGATAATCGGTTTATTGGCTTTCTATCCTGGGAAAATAATCGTAGTGATCTGGAAACGGAATATGATTGCCAGACATTGGGGGGGCAGATCGTCTCCCATTTGCATCAATATTTGAATCAAAGGGTATCCGTCGCTTTTGGAGGTCCACACCGAGGCTGGGAATCCATCAAACAAGCTTACACGGAAGCACAAAATGTGAGTGATGATTTCTATTATCATACAGAGAAAGTAGTAAAAACACCCATGCATCGGTTCCATTACCATAATGACAGAAAAGAAGAATTTCAGCAGAAATTGGCTGATTTTCTTGCTGGGGTGAAAAGAAAGGTTTCCAAGGAAGAGCTGGAGAAAGCATTTGCTGATCTGAACCAATTTGTTACGGACCATAAAATCCATAAGTCCATCATGGCGCCTATGTTAAGAGATTTGTACAGAGACATTATTGTGAAGTTTAAATCGGGGAACAAGTTGGCCGCGGAAGTAGCAGAGTTTCCCATAGAATTTTTAGCTTTTCGGGAGCAGCTTGCCTATATTGGCGACTTTACCTTCGAATATGTACACGCCGGCCAACTTTTACATCGTATAGAAATCATGAGTGCTATGCGGTTTATAGAGAAAAACCTGAAACAGCGATTAACGCTCGAGGCGATTGCCGAGGAAGTGAATTTAGCTCCATCGTATTTTAGCAGCTTATTCAAAAAAACAATGAACGAAGGCGTTATCAGCTACATCAATCGTAAAAAAATCCAGTTAGCTCTCGAGCTGTTAAATGTTCAGGATTATTCTATATTGGAATTGTGCGAAGAAGTAGGAATTGTGAATGAAGGTTATTTTTGTAAATTATTTAAAGAATATACGGGTGATACTCCTAAGCAATATCGGATAAAAATGACACGGTATGAATCCAATTAAGGTTGCAAAAAATGTGTGATTTTTTCGCGAAATCATGTAAAAAAAAAGGGAGCAAAAGGATTACCATGATAGAAGGATCTAATCATGGAGGTTATCAAAATGGAGCTTATTAAAGCAGATGTAACCGTCGTCGGCGGAGGTATTGCTGGGATATGCGCTGCCATTGCTGCCGCACGCCAAGGGCTGCAAGTGTCACTTATTAATGATCGACCGGTTCTTGGGGGAAATGCGAGCAGCGAGGTCAGGGTTCATATCAACGGGTCGGCTTATCTCGGAAACAGTCCATCCTATTATGCACGTGAAGGAGGGTTGGTGGAAGAACTCAAGTTGAAGATTTTCCACTATAATCCGTTATACAACAAGAAGCTGATGCTTTCGCTTTCGGATACGGTCTTGTTGGATATGGTCTATGCTGAGCCTAACATTTCTCTATTTCTGAATACATGCGTGCATGAGACGGGCATGGAGAACGGCAGAATTAAATGGGTGGATGGTCTTCAATTGGCTTCCGAAAGGAAATTTCGTTTTGAAAGCCGAACCTATATCGATTGCTCCGGAGATGGAGTTGTCGGATATCAGGCAGGTGCTCTCTTCCGATGGGGGAGAGAAGCGAAACATGAATACAAGGAAGAATTGGCTCCTGAAGTGGCGGACCATTACACCATGGGCGATACGATCCTGTTTCAAGCCCGTGACGTAGGATATTCCGTTCCATACAAAAGACCTGGCTTTGCGTATGATATTACGAAGTTGACCTTTTTCGATAGTATCAGAAAAGGCTTAAATCATCGGGCTTTTCCAAGAAAAATCAACGGGCTTGGCGGATTGTGGTGGCTGGAATACGGCGGACATATGGATATTATCAAAAATAATGAAGACATCGCGTTAGAGCTGCGGAAATTGGTATACGGGATTTGGGATTATCTCAAAAATAGCGGTGAATTTGATGATGTAGACAATCTCATTTTGGATTATGTATGCCCGATCCCGGGAAAGCGGGAGTCGAGGCGGTTTATTGGGGATCACATGTTGTCTCAGAACGATCTCACAGCAAAGCGTCATTTCGAAGATGCTGTATCGGTCGGTGGATGGTACATGGATCTACATGCTAATAAGGGCATCTACGATGAGGGGCCGGCCACAGCTTGGAATTTCGTGCCTGGATTGTACAATATCCCTTTCCGCAGTTTATATTCACGAAATATTCCTAATCTCATGTTCGCTGGTCGCAATATAAGTGCTACCCATGTGGCTTTCGGATCTACAAGGGTTATGGCAACCTGCGGTTGTATGGGGCAGGCGGTTGGAACAGCTGCTTCGTTGTGCTCGAAATACGAGGTAGACCCTGCTGCTATAGTCGAAGCTCATATGGGGGAGCTGCAGGCGTTATTGCTTCGAGACGGACAAACCATTGTAGGCCTTCAAGAGGAATTGGATTCTTACTTCGCTGACGGATTAACTATTCGTGCCTCGTCTCAGCGCAGCTATGACAATCTTCATCCAACCGAAGAGATTTCCTTGGAGAAAGGGTTATGTTTGGTCTTGCCGATTCAGACATCCGTGGCTGAAAGCGTACGGTTCAAAATTAAAAATAGCTCCAAGCATTCGGAAACTCTACATGTGAAGCTTTTTGGCGGGGAACGGAAGGAAAACTACATTCCAACCAGCGAGTTGAGAGACTACCACTTGGTTATTACAGCCGGTCATGACGACTGGATTACGCTAGACTTGGACTGCAAGAAACCGGCTGACGACAAAATCTACATCATACTGGAGGGCACGGCGAGCCTTGCCATATACGGTAATGAAGAGAAATTGACAGGAGCGGTCAGCTTCCACTATAGGCCGGAAGAGCCGTCCAGGCTGAAGAAATTCAATAAGAGCATTTGCTTTAAGGACCTGGTGCCAGCTCAGAATATGTATAGTCCTGAGAATGTTGTCAATGGCTACTCCAGACCTTATGGCCAACCGAATAGCTGGATTTCTGAACATTCGGAAGGACAGGAATGGTTGGAATTCTGTTTTGCAAGCCCCAAAAATCTGGACGAAATCCATCTTGTTTTTAATTCGCAGCTGGATTTGGAGCATTTCAACGACCCGATTGAGTCCCTTATCCAAGATTATGATATGACCTTGACCTTAGAAGACGGAACCGAGAGGACAATCATAACTCGTGGAAATTATCTCACGTTGAATAAACATAAGATAGATGCGAACGGTGTAACCCGAATCCGGATTAATTTCGGCGCAACTTATGGTTCGCCTTATTTTGAAGTGTTTGCTGTGAAATTGTTTGCTCCTAAAATCGATAAATGAGGACAGGTGAAGTCACGATGAAGGAATTATTCCCTCGTAAAGGGCTCCCCAATATAATTCAAAAATTGGAAAATGGGGATACCGTAACAATCGTCTATTTCGGCGGCAGTAATACACGTTCTGAAGGCTACAGGGTTATGACGGCGGATTGGCTTCGTAAGCAATATCCTAAGGCGGATATCCGCTCTGTGAATGCAGGCATTGATGGGACAGGATCGGATTTGGGCTGTGCCCGTTTGGAGACAGATGTACTGCGTCATCGGCCTGATCTAGTATTTGTTGAATTTGTCGGTAATGATGGCGGAGATCCCGAATCCAAGGCGCGGATCGAAGGGATTGTCCGTCAGATCCGCAAGCGGAGCCGGTTTACTGATATCCTGTTCGTTTATACGCTGAAGGAGCGGGATGTGGCCTTATTTCAGTCTGGAGAATACCAGAAGGGGGCTCTAATGCAAGAGGAAGTGGCCGACTATTACGGTATTCCTTCGATTCATCTGGGCGTAGCGGTCAGTCACTTGGTGTCGGAGGGAAAACTCGTTTTCACCTCAAGGGAAGACGTGTCCATTTCCGGAGCCGTTGTTTTTACACATGATTCGATCCATCCGACTATTCCCGAAGGACATCAGATTTACACGGATACGATCACCCGGTCATTTGAGAAAATTAGAGAACTTCAGGATCATCCAGGAAGGTCAGTACATCACTTACCTCAGAATCCGTTGGTCCCGGCTAATCCTTGGGAATATGCGAGCATGCTGCCATTGGATAGTCTTACCGATTTTTCCGCAGGATGGTCTTACATGACTCCCGATGATTGTGCTTTAGTACGCGAGTACAATTGGTTGTTCCCCGGCCTGTGGCGAGCAGTCGATCCTGGAGAGGCTATTACGGTGCAGTTCGAGGGAACCCATATCGGGTTATTCGATATCGGGGGGCCTGATTCTGGCAGATTGAAGGTGTCGGTGGATGGTGGGGAACCCTTTATTGTCGATCGATTCACACTACACAACGATCATAATCGTAATCAGTATGTATTCTTGCCGGAGCTCCCAAATGGGAAACATACGGTGCGCTTCGAAGTCGATACCGAAAAGACAGACAAAGCGGCTGTATTTGAGGCATGCGGCAATGAACGAAGTATTGAGCATGTTCGGCAGCATCCAGATTGGTATGATCAAACGGTGATCCAGCTTGGGAAGTTGTTATTGGTGCAGCCGCCATTATAATTAATCATAAGGTTTTCTCCAATTGAAAGACCTATATCATACTGACTGCAGTTGAGCAGCCAGTTATGATGTAGGTCTCTTTTTAAAGGAAGACAATGTCGTTTCTTCTTGCTTAAAATCTTATAAGAAATTCTTGAAATCAAAGAAATTTCACAGTTATGTGACATGCTATGATAAAAACGACGGAGCGGGATTAGCCAGAAGAATACGGCTGATTGCTTCTTTATGATCTTCGAACAAAGGAGGGTTTTATTATTTTGAAAGCGTTATCAACTTAAGGGAGGCTGTGAGTTGTATGATAAAAAGGAAGCTGTTTTTCTTAATCGTTTTCATCGTGACGATATTAGTTCCTTTCAGCCTAGACGGAATAAGGACCGCTTATGCAGAGACCTTACCGTATAAGACGATTATTATCGATGACGGGAGCATCACGATCAATGATGTAGTGACACCTGATGTGGGTAACGAGAACAACGGATATTCGGCTCCAAATTGGACCACAAGTACAGGGGTGAAGGGGTATGATAACTCCAGCTCCAAATATACGAGTACAGCAGGCAGAACGATATCATGGAATCCACGATTGGAAGCGGGAACGGCGAAAATTTCGTTATACAAGCTTAACTGGGAAGATAAAGCGGATAGCAATGTAAAAATTGAAATCGTCCACAATGGAACGACGGATGTTCTTTTTATGGATTTGAGACCTTCGTTTGGCGATTCTGTGGGATGGGTTGATTTGGGAGAGTACTATTTTTCCGGAGTTGGTAACGAATTCGTTAGATTAACTCGGTCTACCAGCACAACCAGCACGATACTTACTCGTGCAGATGCGGTCAAGTTCGAAGGGAATATTCAGCAAAAAGAGCCTCATAAGACGATCATCATTGATGATGGAAGCCTCACGATTGATGATGTCGTCACTACTGATGTAAATAACGCAAATAACGGGTTCTCCGCTCCTGATTGGACTACAAGTACGGGAGTGAAGGGATATAATAATTCCAGTTCCAAATTTACCGATGCAGTAGGAAGAAGCATCACATGGAATCCGCGATTAGAAGCAGGGACGGCGAAAATTTCATTCAACAAGCTTGATTGGGCGGATAAAGCAGACAGTAATGTTAAAATCGAAATTGTTCACAATGGGATTACGGATGTCATGTTTATGGATCTGAGACCCTCGTCGGGGCCATCGGCCGGATGGGTTGATTTGGGGTCCTATTATTTCAGTGGTGATGATAGCGAATTTGTCAGACTGACTCGAACACAACCTACGACCGGAAAAATCATTACGCGGGCCGATGCGGTCAAATTTGAAGGGAATATACGGCAGCAAGCTCCACCGTTGCCTCCGCTGCGCAGCCGTACATTGGCGAATCTCAGTTACACGGAAAAAGGCAGCATCGAGAATGCCAGCTATAAGGCTACCTTTTATGAAGCTGCTTGGGATGAAGGCAAAACCATCGTTCGTGATATGTTCTACAAGGATACGGGGAACTGGGTGCCTGTCAATAATGTGGCAGAAAGAGTTGAAGAACAATGGGTCTTATTGGATGGGAATGCGGGGAGTCGAACCAATTATTACGATACGATGAACAAACGCTGGATTACATTCGACGAGATCAATTTCCCAGACAGCCACACGGCGATATTAACCGATTCTTCACATGAAAGCGATTACGATTTACAAGTGAACTGGTCCATGTCAGGGGACAAACCTGATGTTTCCTTCGCCTTTACACCTCGCAAGGATGGCAATTATGTAATCGGTTATCAGTCCTTCACAACAGAGCAAATCTCAGACGTCAATGAAGTGTTAAATGGTTTTAGATCACACGCCAAAATGGTAGGTTCAGTGGAATCAACAAGCTTAAGGGAACTAAGCGCTCCGATGAGTCTAATTGAGAAGAATGACGGTTCGGGGAATCCATTGACATATGGGGTATTTGTACCGTCGGATGAGCTTCCGGTTGAATTTGAACCGACGGGAGGCGTTACGAAGCAAAGGCTTGGCATGAGCCTTGTCAACAACGAAGGCAGCGTGCAGCCAATCTTGTACGCTCCTCAATTAGGGACCTATTCTCAAATGAACGCAGAAAGCACTTATCAATTTCATATGGGACTAATCGCTCAAAAAAGCAAATTGTATGAGTCCTACGCGGATATTCTTCGCAAAGAGTACGGTTATTCTGCTTACCGGGAAAATGTATCAGATCAGTCGCTTACTGACGCGATGTTCAATATGATCGATTTACTTAAGATAGAGCCGCAAGGGGATGACTCTGTTGATTATGTCCCGTCACCCAGCGGGTGGTGGAGCCGTGCCAAGGGCTTTATTGACATCGAAAACGAGGATAGCGTTCGAACAAGCTCGAATGCAGTTCTTTTGGGGGCTTACTATTTGACTGGGGATGACCAGCTCTACGATACGAGAGCATTGCCGTCCGTCCAGTATGGCTTATCGCGAAATGGTATAGGCTGGTCGCCTACGCAAAAGCCAGTATACGGTGTGCCGTCGTTATGGAAAATGGCAACCTTGCCGTTTGATTTTTCAAGCGTAACCGCTCTCAATCAGATGATGGGTACTTCGGCAGGAATTGGAGCACTGGCACAGGAAGAATACCTCGTGCGTGATCCTGACCAGAAAGACCGGGGTCCTGTCATTCAACCCCTGATGATGTATCGTATGACGGGAGATACGCAGTATTTACAGGCTGCCAAGGATGCAGCCGACAGCTATATCATGCAGCATATTGATACGCCTGCATCCGTCAATGTGAGTAAAAATGAGTTCATTTATTATTATAGCAAGCTGTGGATGGAGATCTTGGAGCTTTACGAGGAAACTCAGGATCCCAAATACTTGAATGCCGCTTATAAGGAAGCCAAACGGTATGCAACGATGTTTGTTGCTCGTCCGGTTCCTGAAGGTAGCGTTACGATTCCGCAGCCTGAGACGTATAATTACGCGGAGTCGTTCCATTGGCCGGAAAGTGGTAAATATCAATATCCTCGGATCAAGCTCCCAGAAGATGTAGCCGGAGGCTTACAAGCGGATAGTTGGCTTGTTTCTCCCAATGGATTGACGTTTGAAGCGGGAAGTACAACTGGCTATTATCGGATGAATGCTCAGGAAGCTCCATTCATGCTGAGATTGTCGCTCTATACAGGTGATAAACTGCTGCAGGATATTGCTCATAATGCAGTTATTGGACGATATTCTAGTTATCCAGGTTATTACTATAAGGGCTTCGCCGTTAGCCAACTTGAGCCAGAGTTTCCCCTGGAAGGCCCAAGCGGGGCTACATCCATCTATTATCACCATATCCCGGGACAGCTCGGGCAAACGATGGATTATTTGATCAGCGAACAAACGTTGAAATCGAATGGTAGTATTACATTTCCTTCTGTTTTTGAAACTAATTTTTTATGGTTCAAATATCACCTCTATGGAAATAAACCAGGGAATTTTTACGGTAATTCCGGCGTTTGGCTCTGGATGCCCAAGGGGATTATCAAGACCAACCATCCTCAATTGAACTGGATAACGGGAGAGAGCGGGAACAAATTCTACATCGGGTTAAGCAACGAATCATCAGCTGAAGTCCAGACTCCGATCGAATTGAATGCGCAAATCATTGGGTTCAACCCGGCACAAGATTATACCGTAACCATCATCCGCGACAATGGCATACCAGAGCAAGCGGTTATGAGTGGCGGAATCATTCAAGCCACGGTTTCAAGCAAGGGAATAACCGCTATCATTGTAGAAGGACTCAACATTGATGTGCCGCTGCACCAGGTCAGAACTGCTGATACATCGGTTGCAAGCTATTTCTTCGATATCCACAGTCCAATAGATGCGGTTAAAGGTATGCTGATCGTCAAGCCCGACGAAACGGCCTATGATGCTTATGTGCAGGCAAAAACGACAAAACCAGCGACGATCCATTATTCCTTGGATGGCGGAGTAACGTATACAACCATTCCAGATACGATCTATCCGATGGAATGGTCGATACGGGTAAACGATTTATCCCAAACCTTCACTTATTATGTGGAATCGGATGGGAAACAGACCCGCAAGCGGACACTCTATTTGCCTGATCAAGTACAAGAAACTCCAGTTCAACCGGATTGGCAGGAGAGTTCATCGATCATTGTGGATAATACGGAGGCAGAGACAGAAGGCGTCTGGATACGGGATACAACGGCTAACGACTATTACTATGATAACTATGTGTACGCCAAATCGACTGCCGGCACAGCGACAAGCAGAATTAAATGGCGGCCTGAGCTGCCGGAAAGTGTTACTTACAGTGTGTATTACAAGCTTCCGCAAATAACCGCTACAAGTGAAAATTGGGCAACGAATGCCTCATTTACCGTTTATTATAGTGGAGGCTCCGAGACGGTTACCGTTGATGAGACAACGGCCAATGGGACTTGGGTGCACCTGGGAGATTATCCTTTTGCAGCAGGCGATAGCGGATATGTCGAATTAACCAATAAGGCCAACAAGTCACGGGTAGTTGCCGATGCGATGATGTGGGTGGATCCAAACAGTATGCCGCAATTGGAGTCTGTAGTGATCCTGTCGGATCGGGGTGAACTGCAAATGACTCAAACCGCACAACTAAGCGTAACCGGCTATTTGGATAACGGTCTGATTGGTGATCTATCACAGGCAAATGTGCAGTATTTCGTTGATCGAACCGATCTGGCTGAAGTGGACAGTAGCGGTATGTTGACCCTTCTAAGTCTCGACGGAGAAACGGATCATATTGAGGTATGGGCCACTGTAACGATTGACGGGGTGACCTTAACAACACCTTATATGACAATTGCGATCAGGGACTTAACGGTTATTGTCGACAGCACGAATACGACTGGGTTATACACGACAGAAGGATCTTGGAGCCAAAGCAATTTAGCTGGATACAAAATTGGGGTTAAGTCCCGTTATTCTACCGTTCAAGGTTCATCAGCGACGTGGAAAGGCCAGTTCCCAGAGGGGAAATATACGGTCTCCATTTACAAGCTCGTCCATACGACGGCAAATGATAACTATGTCAAAGTGGAAGTGAAGCATCAGTCGGTTACCGAGGTTACGTATATTGATGCAACCGTCGGCTCATCAGGTTGGGTTAATCTAGGAACGTTCGACTTTACTGGAGACGGCAGCGAGTACGTTCGTCTAACCAGGGTTACTCCGACAACGGTAGATCCGCCAACTCTACCTGCCGATATGATTTATACGAGGGCTGATGCAGTCAAGTTCGAACGGCATTCCGTTAGCCCGGAATTGCTTGCAAATGGGGTGCCAGGTAAACCGATACTTTCGAATAATAGCGGTGTTGCGACAGGTATAAATGATGGCAATTATGAGGTTACAATGAATATGTGGTGGGGAAACAATGGCTCACTGTATAAGTTGTACGAGAATGGTCAATTGATCCAAACGAAGTCACTGGCCGATGTTTCGCCAGCCGCCCAGACTTCCATTACTCCTATTCAAGTAAAGCCGAATGGAACCTATGTGTATACATGTGAGTTATCGAATTTGTATGGAACGACTTCATGTGATCCACACACCGTCACCGTGGCTGAGGCGAATCCCGGCAAACCTGTGTTGTCTAGTGACAACTGGGATCAAGATGGCGACTATAGTATTACTGCTAATATGTGGTGGGGCGCGAACGCAGAACAGTATCGATTATATGAAAATGGCGAACTTATTGAAACGCAATCTTTATCTTCACAAACACCAAGTGCTCAATCGGCCATTACACAAATTTCAGGGAAATCTCCTGGCATCTATCAATATCGCGGTGAGTTTATGAATGGAAGTGGAACAACGGAAAGTGATACGATAAAGATTATTGTAGAATAAACTTATGAGCTGAGTGGATGAGAACAATCCATTCGGCTTTTTTATTTCCTGGAATTTAGTATAGAGCTATACAAAAAGCTAATCTTTCAAGGCTCTCAACTGGGTGATATCTACATAATACTGCTCATGCTAGATTAGCAGGGCGTTTTCAACCAAACGTGGTAATTTGAACATGTCAAATTTGTTCTAATTCAGTCTAAATAAGCGCTTACATTAGGGTGTGGCTAGACTTACAATAATGTCTAACCATTTAAATTTGGGAACTTCTCCTGCAACGGCGAAGAATTTCACTGTCATGGCTTTCATGCAAAGCTAGGTTGAATATTGGAGAGGAGGCTGTCATGGGGATTACAAGACGAAAACCAACAGTGATTATCTTGTTTACCGCTCTGATTGTTCTTGCTTTACTCATGTTGGGCTTAACTAACAAAAAGGCGGAACTGCCTGAAAATTGGATATTTACAGTAGATGGATACGCCGTAACAGAGGAAGAATTTCAATCTTTTGTCAAAGAGCAGAGAGCTATAACGGTAGACTATTTCTTCAGAACTTATGGGGCCCAAGTAGATGAGAGCTTCTGGACACGTCAATACGGTAAAAATCATGAAACCCCCTCTGAATACGCCAAAAATTCTGCGATGACAGCATTGCTAATGTCCAAGCAGGAGCAATTTATTGCAGACAAGCGAGGAATCGCCCCTTACCAAAGCTTTGATGAGCTTAAATCCGACATGCAAGAAGAAAATGTTAAGCGAGCTAAGATGGATGATTCAGGAGAGACTTACTATGGGTTGCCTCAGTTTGATTTATATCAATACATGCAATATTTAAGTGGCGCCCGTTGGCCGGATTTGATAGAAACCCAGGTAAAGAAAACGAAAATGAGCGACACCGAGTTACAAGTTGAGTATGCATCAAAAAGTGCGGATTATGTTCGTGTAGCTGATAAATTAACGGCTGCGTTAGCGACAGCGGGGCAGGCCAAAGAAGAAAAAGTGCTAAATCGTTTGGATATATCCAAAGAAGATACCGAGTCTCTTAAGTTCTGGGAGTCTTTAGCTGCTGCTTCTATAGGTGAGACAGTAATCGGTAAATATATGGGTGAGGATGTCATTGCTACATTAACCACAAAACCGGAAATCACCAAGCTTAAACTGGAAGAAGTGAAAGATTCCATTCTATACGGATCGGCGGAGTCTGACTTGCGAGCGTTAATTGCAAATACGAATGAATTGAAGATCGTGTATAACGGTAATCGATTCAGTGAGTTAGTAGTGAACTAGAATAGTTAGTTTTTAAGTTTATAAAAATCTATGTCTATTGAGACTTCCATAGATACAGATTTTTTATAAAGTATAAATTTATTAATTTCAAAGGGAGGAAATTTTGGAATGATACGATGGAAATGGATGCAAAAAGCTTTGTCGATAGTTATAGCTACAACGTTGGCATTCCCTGGTCTGTTCAGCTTGGCGCCTTCATCCGAAGTGTCAGCTGCGGGAGGGAGCGAATCTTTTGACTCCGTTGTACTAGAATTGACACAAGCGGCAGGTCAAACAGGTAGGGTAAATCTTACGTATAAAGGTTCACCTTTAAGCAGTCTGGTTAAAGGACCGGTTATTGACGAGGTAAGTTATGATTCCAGCAATTCGCAACTTTTAACTGTTAATAATCAGGGGAACATTACTTTATCTAACGGTTATACATTTGCGTCGCCAGATGCTCCGGGCGTCCCGGTGACAATCACGGCCAGGGCGGGTTATTACCCTGACTCAGAAGTGTTATTCATGGAGGACTTCGAGAACAACAATGGTCCGATGACATCTATGAGCAAATTAGGCTCGTCATTCACGCTGTCCGATGCACAGTCCCGTTCTGGATTGAAAGCGATTACACCTTCGGATGATACGAATAATGAAAAGGTAGCTCAAGATGTGGCATTACCGGCTGGCAGCAATTATAAGATGACGGCATGGTATTTTGACCCGTATCCTAATGAGGAGAAGACTGCGACGGATAGAACGCAATTTGCTATTGTAGATGGTAAAAATGCCACCTTTGCCGGGACATTCTATCAAAGTTCAGAGGCAGATGTTATTCATAACCCGACGAAATATACTTGGGCTTATGCACCATCATCAGCGGGTACAGCAGGCAACCGTTGGAAAGATAGCGGGGCTTTACGTTCCACAGGCTGGCATAAATTCGAGTGGCTTATTACACCAAATGGTGCGACGTTACAAATAGACGGAACATTAATATCTGATTCAGCGCAAAGTGATATTTACAGAGCTATGAAGAGCGGTACAACCATTCAGCCTAAAATAGCGGGAGGATGGAATAGCCAGACAGGGAACAAAGCTTATATTAAAAATAAACATCTAATCGACGATTTTTATGTTGTAAAAGATGTGGCTACAACAACAGGAACCAGAACATTAACAGTGAATTTGGTACCTCCCGGCGGATTGCCAAATTTAGAAATAAGCACTCAGCCAACAGCTGCAGAAGTGAAACAAGGTGAGACAGCAACATTTAGCATTACGGCATCAGCCGCTGCTACTGCTTATCAATGGTATGTATCTGATGATGAGACTGGCTTGAGCGGGACAAAAGTCAGCGGAGCTGATAAGGCAGTATTAACACTTTCCAATGTGGACGCAGCTTCACAACAAGGCAATTTTTATTATTGCGAGGTTTCCTCGGCAGAGGGAGTTGTAGTGAAATCCCATGCTGTACCGTTGTTGATAACCACCAATACGCAGGTGAATGCACCAATTAATCCAACGCTTGACTCGGATTCGGGTATTTATAATGGCGCTTCCAATTACGGGGATACCCTTGTAACACTGTTCAAAGACGGTGTACCTGTTGGTTATTATTTATCGAAAAATGGGGGACCCGACCAGCCTAACAATCATGAAAGGTATCATGTTCTGCCCTATGCAAGGGCACTGGGAGTGGGCAACTACACGGTTACAGCTATTGTCATAAATAATGCGGGAGATATCAGTGAAGAAGTTGCAGCAGCCGGAATATTAAAGATCGAGAAATTGCCTGTACCGGCAAATGCCAGATGGAACGGCACGTACGCTACATGGGATCGCGTCGCTAACGCATCTGCCTATTCGGTTCAACTCTTCAGTAATGGAGTGGCTAAAGGAAGCCCGATTGCAGCAACAAGCAATGATGCGGCTTTGTCCCCGACTTTAAATGATACATTTAAAATAAAAGCAAACGGCAACGCAACGTTACGATTCTTAGACTCTGATGAGTCAGGGGAGAGTGCACAATATTCAGCGAACATTGCGCTAATTCGCCAGAACGATACATTACGGGCAGGAGATAGAACGCGGTTAATGGTTGACACAGCTGATGTGTTCGTTGCTGATAACATCAGCTTCAGTCCGGCGGATCAAGACAAGGATAAGATTGAAGTTGATGATGCCGGATTCGTGACGGTTAAGAAAGGTTATATTCCGACAGGGAACGAAGAAGTTACTGTACATGTGAGCGTTGATTACTTCAATAAGGCTGACACTAAGTTTTACGATGGATTTGAAGGGGAGAAGAAATTTTCAAATGGTGCGAACGGATATGTTCACAGCGATGTGATGTCCCGTACCGGAGGAAAGGCCGCGACATCAAGCGGCGCCGGTCAGGTGGCGACTGTTCCAGGTACCTATAATTATGCCCCTGCAACCGGTAAGACAACAATCGTTACTGCTTGGTACTATGATGATGGCAGAGCGGCTTCCAATGACCACGCTGTCTTTGGTTTAACCCCATCATCCAATGAACAAATCGCAATAAATTATGGCAATGGAGATGGCGATTGGGCCGCAAATCTGACCAATTACGCAGTCAGGCCTGGCTCATCCGGGAGATTCTATCCTGTAGATGTCCAGCGAAGCGAAGGTTGGCATAAATTTCAATGGTTCGTTACATCAACAGGAACAACCTATAAAATCGATGGACAAGACATTCAAAGGCAAACAACAGCTGGCGGAAATTTTGATACTCCAGTTAAGAACAATATTTCCAAGATCGACGCATTGCAGCTTGCTACGAACTGGGGCAACAAGCCTGGAACGGTTAAGGATATACAGAACAGGCATTTTATCGATGACGTATATGTTATCGATAGTGGAATAGCAGCCCAAACCGGAACAGCTTCTATTACGCTAAAGCTCTTGCCTAAAGAGTATAGTCACTTGGAAGACAGCACATATGTTATTGGTCTGGATGACTATAATATCACCGTAAATCCTGATTTAACGGATCTGGCTGGAGTGAAGATCGGCGCTGTAACTCTGCTGCGGGATGTGGATTATACGGTTAGCGGTAATGTATTGAAGATTAACAGAGAATCATTCACAAGAAATAATATCGTGCCGGGAAAATATACCGTTAGACTTGATCTGTATCCTGCCGAAATCACCTTCGAGCTGAACATTGTCCCCCTTGAAGTCCGTGATTATTATCTCTCCAATAACGGTGACGATCATGCAGATGGACGCACACCGGCTACGGCATGGAAATCAATCTCCAAGATTAATGAATATGTATTTATGCCAGGTTCAACTATTTATCTGGATGCGAATAGCGTATGGAACGAACAAATCAGACTGCGCGGCAATGGTGAGGAAGGAAATCCGATTACACTTACAAAATATAATACGACCGACCCTAACCAACGCCCGGTAATTAATGGTGGAGGAACAGCGTCGAGCCCATCAGGCATTTCCTTAAACGGTACCATTGAGTTATATGACGTAAACTATTGGGTTGTCAGTGGAATTGAAGTAACGAACATCGGCAATGCGGCAGGTGACGGCCGCTCCGGTATCGCTGTAATGTCACGGATTTCCAAGCTGGGACAAGGTCAGTTTAATATTCAAGATTATGCTGATGCTCGTATGCAAGGAATCGTCATTCGAGATAACTATGTTCATGATGTTAATGGGCTGCACCAAGCAAATGGGGCAAGTAAGGTATCCGGCGGCATCATTATTAATGGTTATGTGGATATATTGGTTGAAGGCAACAAAACCCTTCGTTGTGATAACGAAGGTATTCGCAATAATGCCTACGGGCCAAGCAATCCTGGGACTAATAACACAGGTATTACTTGGAGTAATTCAAGCTATCCTTGGGCATCCAACGCTGTGTTTAGAAACAACTGGATTTCTAGTTCGGTTGGAGATGGCATTGTTATGTCCGGCGGGAACAACTCCCTTGTGGAACGAAATGTGGTCACAGACAACGGTTATAGCTATTTAAGCGATAAGAGCGGCAATCTGGTTACGAACTGGGGGCCAAATAATACAGCACCAACATATCTAGGTTCGCAAAACTATGCGGCTGCGTGGATTATGGCAAGTAAAGGCACCATCTTCCGCTATAATGAAGCTGTGGATAACCCTTATCATGCAAGTAATGACGGTATGGCTTGGGACATTGACAACTATTGTCAGGACAATGTGTATGAATACAATTACAGCCGAAATAACTATGGTGGTTGGTACTTACAGATGAATGCTGCCAAGGGCAATATCGTTCGCTATAATATTAGCGTGAACGACGGCCGCAGCCCCGATTTTAACAAGAGCTTTAACAGTCTAATATTGCTTGCAGGAGGTTCTTCAACGAGCGAGGAATTAAGTGGCTTATACTATAACAATGTCATCGTCACACCATTGAAGAATAGCAGTTCGTTAGTATTTGACCCGACAGCCTCCAACTTGCACATTTATTTCCAAAATAATATATTTGCCTACACTGGGGAAAACAACCAGGTGGGTCTGAAAGGCGGGGGAACATCAGCTCCATTTGCAGCCGGACGGTTTACGAACAACATTGTATATCCGGCTAATCTTTTTGGCAGTATGAACGCAGGTGGAGGCGGATATCTAGGTGCAGGAGTAACAGCAACAGACAACCGCTATGTAACGGAAGAGGAACTGAATTCTATATTAAAAGACTATAAATCTGCGCCTGAACATTGGATTACCAACAGTGGAACAGTGGAGGCCAAGCTTGATTACAGTACGATGAACGGATTCCGTCTTGCGGATGGTAATAACCTGGCCTATGGTGCAGGTGCCGAGATTGTAAGCCCATATGTGGATCGGGCGAATGCTCTGCCTCATATGACGGAGAGAACAGACTTCTTCGGCAATTCACTTAGCGCTAGAACGCATTCCATCGGCGCGCACAACCCTTATGCGGTAACTTTTGATTCCAATGGGGGCAGTGAAGTTGCGGTGAAGTTCGCTGACATGGGCGGTACAATTACTGAGCCAACAGCGCCGACAAAAGATAAAACTGTTTTCGGCGGTTGGTATCAAGATAAAGGATTAAACGATGCTTGGAATTTCGATGCTGATCCTGTTACAAGAGATATTGAATTATATGCGAAATGGGCTGAAGACGCAGGTACGGCACCAACGATAATGACGAATTCGCTTGCGGATGGCAAGGTAGGACAACCTTATTCGGCAGTTCTTACCACTGATGGCGATAAGCCGATCAAATGGGCCGTTGTAGAGGGGCAATTACCATCAGGATTGAGCTTGGATGAAGATGTTGGTGTTATCTCTGGTACACCGGATCAAAGGGGTCAATTTAAGTTCAAAGTTCAAGCAAACAATGACGTTGGCAGTGACACAAAACAGTTCAATATAGTGATCACTGAAGATGTCTCAGTTGATACAGCTCCGGAGATTATCACTAAGAATTTACCAAATGGCAAAGTTGGACAACCGTATACAGTAACACTAGCGGTATATGGCAGTGAACCGATTTCTTGGAAGGTCCAGGGAGGAGATTTGCCAGTAGATTTGAAACTAGATGAAGCAACAGGCGTTATCTCGGGTACGCCTCCAGAGGCAGGATATTACGAATTCACGGTTGCAGCAACGAATGATTTTGGTAAAGATGAGCGAGAATTGAGCATCGAGATTAAAGAAAATAAGCCAGTGGATACAGCTCCGGAGATTATCACTAAGAATCTGCCAAGCGGCAACGTTGGACAACCGTATACGGTAACATTAGCGGTTTACGGCGACAAACCGATTACCTGGAAAGTGAGTGATAATTATTTACCTGCTGGGCTGAATCTAGAAGGAGCTACGGGTGTTATTTCAGGCGTGCCTACTGAAGCGGGAACTTACAAATTCAATATTAAGGCTTCCAATCATGCTGGCATGGATACGATAGAGTTAACTATTGTAATTACTGCAAATAACAGTGGTGGCAATAATGGCAATAACAATGGCGGCAATTCAAATGGCCACAGCAGTACGCCGACTCCTTCGCCAGAGTTATCAGTAGCGGAGCGTATTGATGCTACAATCAAAGAGCAGCTGAAGAAGGGCAATTCCATTGCATTGATGATGTCAGCCGGAAAAGATGAGCTTGAGATTCAAAGCGATACGATCGGTGCGATTATTAATGCCGACAAACCGCTAATCGTTACGAATAACACCGTATCTGTTAAATTGTCCGCTGAATTGTTGAAGCAATTGAATACAGGAAAGCGGATGAAGGTTGTCATTAAACCTGTAGATGAAAGAGGCGGAGCTATAGGGCGGGGATATGAATTAAAGATCTTCGTGGATGGCCGGGAAGTAACGGATTATACAGGGCTTATACCCGTAACCTTCGATCTGTCAAAAGAGAAGCTGTCGACAAACGAGCTTAACATGTTATGCGGTGTTATGCTTCAATTGAACGGTAACATGGAGCGTTTAGGCGGCAACTATGAGCGTGAGACAGGTAAATTTACCTTCACGACAAAAGGACTAGGTTATATCTTCATTACAGCCAAGCCTGAACCTGTGAAATTGGTATTCACTTTAGGAAAGACAGGATATAAATTAAACGGAATCGAAATGAGTATGGACGTTGCTTCAACGGTAGTTAAAGGCAGAACGTTAGTCCCACTGCGCTTCATTGCCGAGAGCTTAGGAGCAAATGTAAGCTGGGATAACGTTACGAAAACCGTAATGATCACCTTGAAAGGTCAGACTTTATCGATTAAGATCGGTGAACTTGCACCAGGAATGGATGTAGCAGCTGAACTTGTAAACGGTCGTACTATGCTCCCATTACGTTTCATTGCTGAGTATTTTGGTGCAAATATATTCTTCGATAATACTTCGAAATCCATTAGTATCATGAAGTAGTATTTCCTAAAATTAGCAGCTACGCTCGAAACCCTCTAACATGCACTGCCATGTTAGAGGGTTTTCTAGTGTGCGCCCGGCATAGACGATAACTTGGCGGTGAATGTCCTCTATTAACGAACAATAAAATTGTCTTAACTGGAAACAATTCTTTAGATTGTGTTAATCTGTCTAATAGTGAACTCGGTTTAGAAAGAGGGAAGTTACTTGAAAAGAAACGTGTTATATATTGAAGATAATGAGAAGATCGGCAGTTGGGTAAAGGAAGAATTGGAACAACGAGGATTTTCAGTACAGTGGCTGCTTTCTGGTGAAGGAGCTGAAAAAGAAGTAAATCAGCATGAAATCGTTATTTTGGATATCATGTTACCCGGTTTAGACGGATTTACTGTGGGGAAACGATTAAAAAAGGCAGCTCCTGCTGTTCCTATTTTGCTGTTAACTGCTCGAACATCGATAGATGATAAGGTAGAAGGGTTACAATTTGCTGATGACTATTTAACGAAACCATTCCATACGGATGAACTAATTGCTAGATTAGAAGTATTAATCCGTCGAAAGGGCGGAACACATTCCGAACGCATTTCATTAGGGAATTATATTGAAGTAGATCCGGAAATCCAAATGGTATTTGACAAACACACAGGAGAAGAAATTATATTGACAGGGAAACAACATCATATTTTGATGTACTTCTTACGCCACCCTAATCAAGTGTTACCAAAAGAACAAATCTATGAAGCCATCTGGGAAGAAGCTTATATCACAGGTGATAAAACATTAATGGTACATATTCATCGACTGCGTCAAAAGCTGGAACGCCATCCAGACTCCCCAGAGATTATTGAAACGTTGAAGGGAATAGGCTATCGGGTGAAACTATGAAACAGACTAAATCATTATTTCGTCGTTTTCTAAAAGGACATTTTCTATTTATCTTTTTACCTCCGATCGTACTTATTTTCTTATCTGCGTTCATTGCGTCTCCTTTTAATGAAGAAGAGCTGAATAAGTTAAATTATTTTTACATTGTACTTCTTGTGTTTGGTTTTATTATTGTCGCATTTGTGGTAATCTCTTGGATTTTCTTCTTGAGACTTCGTAAACGTCTCACCTGCTTACAGGAAGTCATGTCATTTTCAGCTAATCATAATTCATTTCCTAAACCAATATCCGTTCAAAGTGATCGTATGGATGAAATCGACCAGTTAGGAAGTTCTTTTAATTGGATGATTCAGCAGCTTGAAGACAGTCGCAAGCGAGAACATGAAGAGGAATTGTTACGACATCGACTCATCGCGAATTTATCTCACGACTTACGAACGCCGCTTACCATTTTGAGAGGACATGTCACCCGATTAAATAAAGAATCAATGAGTCTAGAAGGACAAAACTCATTATCAGAGATGAACCATACGATTACTAGAGTCGGAGATCTAATGGATGATTTACTTTCCTATACATTGCTTACATCAGGAAAACATCCTTTTGAGCCCACTTCAACAGATATTGGACGTTTAGTAAGAGCATCTGTTGCTGCGTGGTATCCTGTATTTGAAGAAAAAGAAATCCGGATCGAGGTTGATTTACCGACTGAGGCGACTTTTTATTGGGATGCAGATCCTAAATGGATGACACGTGTTCTGGATAATTTATTTCAGAATATTCTTCGCCATGCAGCAGAGGGGAAATATGTAAACATTGTGGTTGATGTAGAAAAAGAACAGATCATTGTTGCAGACAGAGGTCCGGGGATGGATAACTCTTCCTATGAGCGTGGGGCGGGGATAGGTTTATCGACTTCAAATTATATGTTGAATAAAATGAAGCTTAAAGCTGACTTTACATCAAATGAAAACGGCACAACAGTGGCTATTGGTAGAGCTTAACCTAAAGTTAAACCAGAAGTAAACAGCAGGATAACCGAGATGTAACTTTGCTTCTTTATAATTAGAACCATAACAGAAAGGAAGTGTTATGGTTGCTTACAATTAATAACTTAGTCAAACATCGCGGAACTGGGAAAATCTTATCAGGTATCAGTTTTAAAGCTAGACCTGGCAGAGTAACTGGTTTTCTAGGTCCAAATGGAGCAGGTAAAAGCTCTACACTTCGCATCCTGCTTGGATTAGATCGTGCTACCTCAGGGAGTGCACTAATCAATGGAAAGCCATACGCAGAATTACATAATCCTGTATCAACAGTAGGTGCCGCACTTGATGGATTTGGAGCTCATCGTATGCGAACAGGACGGGCACACTTGCGTTGGATTGCTCGTGCCGCAGGATTGTCTAACTCACGTGTCGAGGAAGTTCTGGAAATAGTAGGTCTTACTAATGCAGCCGGAAAAAGAGTTGGGAAGTATTCTCTTGGTATGGGGAGGAGACTTGGAATAGCAGCTGCGCTACTCGGTGATCCAAAAGTATTGATTTTAGATGAACCCGTAAATGGGCTCGACCCAGAAGGAATTCGGTGGATTCGGACATTTTTACGTGAACGTGCTGAGTCTGGAAATACGGTGTTGTTATCCAGTCATCTAATGGGAGAGCTTGCAGAGACGGTTGATGATGTGGTGATTATTAAGCATGGAACTATCGTTGCAGATGGAACATTGGAAGAAGTAATAGGTAACTATTCCACGCTGGAGGAAGCCTTTTTTGCCCTGACATCTGAAAATGCAGGTGAAGTTGTATGAGAGCATTTAACGCGGAACTATCTAAATTGTTCTCCTTACCGGGTATTTGGCTTGCTTTTCTCATTGGAGCGTTTGCCCCAGCGCTTATTTCTGCCTTGGACAGCATAGCACAAAAAGAGGAGATTATAGCTGGAGTTAGCACGCGGCTATCGGAAGTTGGCTATATCGGGTTAGCTCTTGGTGTGCAAGGCGTTATTATTCTTGGTGTGCTTGCTGTCAGCAGTGAGTATTTGACAGAGAGCAGTGAATCTGGTGGAGGACAACAGATTACAACGAGTTTAACTGTTGTTTCATCCCGAATTCATTTTTTATTGGCAAAAGCAGGCGCTGTGACTGTGATCAGCATACTGCTTTGTATTGTTGCTATTATGACAACTGTGTCTGCAACGCATCTTATTCTTGGTGAATATGCCCCTGCATTTGAATGGTCCAGACTTATCGGTGCCATTTGTTACTGGACATTCACTGCTCTTTTAGCACTTGGAATTACTTTTCTAACTAAGAATGGCATCCTCCCGCTTGCTGTGCTCATAATAAATTCATCCGTTGTATCATTTAGTGTCCTGTTGTATAGGGTTACAAAGTTGGCGTTTTACTTACCAGATAGGGCTGGCGCTGAAATGTTTATGTTTACGGACAACACGTCCACAGGCAGTTTATTCGAGAGGTTTCACACCCCCTTCACAGGCGGTTTAGTCATGTTTGCCTGGGTAGTCGTTGTTTTCATTGTTGCAGCTATTGTATTCCATAGGAGGGACGTTGCAGCATGAGTGTCTCATCTAGTAGAAAGATAACACAAATCCTGGGTGCTGAACTGGATAAATTAGTTACATTACCATTGATAGGGCTCACTCTTTTGGTTACATTCATTCTTAATTTAGGTTTAGCCGCTGCTTTTACTTCTGTTGATCTACAAGGGGCAGCAGGAACGCAAAATATACTGAATACAGGACTTTCTTCTATGGGATATCTTCAAGCAGGATTCATTATTCTTGGTATCTTAGCTACTTGTTCAGAGTATACAGGGGGACAGATTCGAACTACTTTAACTACGATACCTTGGCGAGGGTTTCAATTATCCACGAAGTATTTGGCCTTGACCATTATAACCATTCCTGCGGCGTCTTTTACTACTGCATCAGGTGTACTATATACCTTTATCATGATGAAAGACACAGCAGTAGTGATTGAAATAGACGAAATGATAAAATCATTAGCAGGTGCAACAGGCTATCTAACTTTAACCACACTTCTCAGTGCAGCTATAGGTGCTTTATTAAGACGAACTACTCCTGCTTTAGTGGTACTGCTTGGCTATTACTTCATTGTCAGTCCATTGTCGAAAGATTTTCTACACAATACTAAATATTTTTTTCCGGATACAGCAGGATATTATATGTATATGCCGCCTTCCTCCGATGAAATAAATGTCCTTACACCAATGGAAGGGACAGGTATTTCCCTGTTATGGACACTGATCTTTATTACAGCAGCTATTATATTTTACCGTAAACGAGATGCCTAACTCTGAACTATCTGATTTGATCATTAAACTAGAATAATATGCAACAAACATTGATGTTTGGATAAAAGATATTTTTGAGCAATTCAATAAATAAGTATTTGCTCTTAAGAACGGACACCAATATGAGTGTCCGTTTATTTTATAAATCTGGACTGATCAGTTCAGATATGTTATATTTCAATGACGGGAGGTGTTACTTATCGCTAGGACAAAAGAATTTAACAAAGATCAAGCGCTGCATCAAGCCATGCTGTTGTTTTGGAAAAAAGGATATGAAGCGGCTAGCATACCGGATTTACTAGAGGTGATGGGCATCAGCCGATCCAGCCTTTACGATACGTTTTCCGACAAGCAAACCTTGTATACAGATGCCCTTGAGCATTATAAAAAGGGAAATTTCAATAAGCAGGCTATTCTTGAACATGCATCTAGCGTTAGAGATGGAATTCTTCAATTTTTTGAGTATCATATTGCTTCAGCATACGATACCAGCCTGCCGGGCGGGTGTTTTGTTACGAATGTAGCTACAACATTGGAGTCGCCAGATGAAAAAATTAATGAGTTGATAAAGACTAGTTTTTTGGAATTAGAGCAAGCTTTTTGTGACCTTTTAGAAAAAGGCCAGCAACGGGGAGAAATTGATAAAACGACTGATATCAAAGTGTTGTCTTATTTATTGTTGAATTTACATCAAAGCATTAATATTATGGCCAAAGCAGATCAGAATCCGGAACGTGCAAAAGAGATGATTAGCTTTGTAATAGCAGGAATCTAATTTTTTTTAATTATTTCGGAACGATCGTTCCGTTATCATATTCCCCATATTTTGAAGGTGCTAATTAAGGAGTATATGTTAGACTATATTTTTTTTAATTATTACGGAACGATCATTCCGTTATTGAGAAATCCCTCAAAATAAGGAGAGGTGTCTAATGAAAGTATCGTTTATTGGGCTTGGAAATATGGGGCTCCCAATGGCCCAAAATCTGTTGAAAGCGGGTTATGAATTAGTCATCTTTAATCGGACCTCTGAAAAAGTTGAACCCTTAATGAAACAGGGAGCACGATATGCCAAAACACCGCTAGATGCAGTGAAAGAAAGCAATCTTGTAATTACCATGCTTTCTGATGATACTGCTTTGAAGGAGGTCGTCGAGGGACCAGATGGTGTTCTGAATGGATTGTCGGAAAATGGAATTCACATCTCTGCCAGTACAATCAGCGTAGATCTGGCTCGAAAATTATCCGTCTCGCATGCGGAGCGAAAGCAACACTTTGTGTCTGCCACGGTGATGGGGCGCCCAGATGCCGCTAAAGAAGCTAAATTGCGTATTATTTTAGCTGGTCCGGAACAAGCAAGACAACGGGTACGTTCCCTTTTAACAGTATTGGGTCAAGAGATAGTAGAGATTGGGGATCACGGCGAAGAAGGGAACGTTGTGAAAATTGGCGTTAACTTTCTAATTGCTTCAATGCTGGAAGCTTTGTCGGAAGTGCAGCTAATGGTAGAAAAGCACGGTATTGATTCGTCCCGATTTATGAATGTCGTGAATGCTCTTTTTCAATCTCCAATATATCAGAACTATGGAGCGATCATGAGCGAACAGCGCTTTGAACCGGCCGGTTTTAAAATGAAGCTTGGGTTAAAAGATGTTGCATTGGCTATTGAGGCAGCGAAGTCCGTTCAAACTCCTCTACCTTTAGGTCAGCTTATCCACCATCACTTGTCTGAAGGAATTGCCAATGGTTATGGTGAGTTGGATTGGACGGCTTTAATCCGTTGTCTTGAGCATTCTTCTTAAGAAATTGGGTTGCACCGATGATGTCGGGCGAATTGCTAGAGAAAATATAAGGAGAGATTAACTATGGAAATAGGTGTTACTTCGTTCATAGAAACAAAGCCTGATACTGAGACCGGAGTTGTGATGAGTCACGCACAGCGATTACGAGAAGTCGTCGAAGAAATCGTCCTTGCGGATCAGGTAGGACTTGATGTGTTTGGCATAGGTGAGCATCATCGTGAAGATTATGCAGCTTCATCACCAGCAGTGGTGTTGTCTGCTGCCGCCCCCCTAACAAAGCGGATTCGATTGACGAGTGCTGTGACGGTTCTTTCATCAGCTGATCCTGTCCGTGTGTTTCAGGATTTTGCCACGCTTGACGGCTTATCCAATGGACGTGCCGAGATTATAGCGGGCCGGGGTTCCTTTGTTGAATCCTTTCCGCTTTTTGGGTATGACTTGCATGACTATGAGGATTTATTTAATGAAAACATCGAGCTGCTTCTGAAAATACGGGAAGCTGAGAAAGTTACATGGAGTGGAGGACATCGATCAGCGATAAATAATCTGGGTGTATACCCGCGCCCTGTTCAGCACTCTTTACCCATATGGATTGGTAGTGGCGGTACCCAGGAGTCTGCCGTGCGTGCAGGACTTCTGGGCCTGCCATTAGTCCTGGCGATTATCGGTGGAAACCCAACCAATTTTGCACCGCTTGTACAACTGTATAAAAAGGCGGCAGCTCATGCCGGACATGATGTATCACGGCTTCAGGTAGGTTCACATTCCATCGGATTTGTTGCAGAAGATACGGAACAGGCAGCAGAACTCTTTTTTCCGTCTACCCAGTACGGTATGAATAAGCTCGGCAAAGAACGGGGGTGGGCGTACTACGATCGTTCCAGCTATGATGCTGCCCGACGCTTTGATGGTGCGTTGTATGTAGGGGATCCGGAAACAGTCGCCCAAAAAATAATCCATCTGCGTAAGCATGTAGGGATTACACGATTCATGATGTATGTTCCCTTAAGTACGATGCCGCATGAGTTGGTTATGCGGGCTATAGAACTGCTCGGTACAGAGGTTGCGCCGCGAGTACGAGAGGAAATTGCCAAGTGGGAAGCTCAAATGGGATAAGGATTATCTATGAATAAGACGTAAACGAACGAATTCATTATTTTATTTGGAGGGATTATTATGAGTGTTGAACCACGTATACTACCAGAATTAAGAGAGGTTTATTCACAATTTCCTGGGTTTGAATTGGAGAAGAATTTAGAGTGGAGCAGGAGCTTAGTGTCAGCTGCATCCGTGGAAGGATCAGAGCATGTAAACACAACCAGGCGCAAAATCCCGAGGGATGGAGGCGAGATGCTGGTGAAAATTTATGAGCCTGCCGGGCGAACGAATGACTTGTTACCTGCCATGCTATGGATTCACGGGGGCGGATACGTGTTAGGACATCCGGATATGGACGACGAATTATGCGAACGTTTTGTTCAGACAGCTGAATGTATAGTCGTATCGGTTGATTATAGGCTTGCTCCCGAGCACCCTTATCCGGCGGCGATCGAAGATTGTTATGCTGGATTGGTATGGATGACGGAGGAGGCAGCCTTGCTTGGCATTGATGTGGATCGGGTTGCAATTGCCGGTGCTAGCGGTGGCGGCGGACTGACAGCAGCACTCGCGCTGATGGCGCGTGATAAAGGAGGACCGTCTCTTATTTTCCAAATGCCATTATACCCGATGCTTGACAACCGTAACATCACACCGTCCAGTCATGAGATTACGGAAGCAGGCGCAATCTGGAAACGAACAGACAACATAGCAGCTTGGAACATGTACCTGGGCGAGGAGAGCGATGTCAGAGGAGAATCTACTTATGCAGTACCCTCGAGAGCGGAGAACTTGGCAGGTTTGCCGCCAGCCTATACTTGTATAGGTCAGCTCGATCTATTCCGAGACGAGACAATGGAGTATGTGGCACGACTTGCACAAGCAGGTGTAGATGTTGAATTCCACCTGTATCCCGGTTGTTTTCACCTTTTCGAAATTTTCGCTCCAGAAACAGAAGTGAGTCAGCGCGCTATTCAGGGCTATATGGATGCGATGGCCCGGGCACTTCATCCTAGCTAATTATAGGGACTAAAATAAACTGCGAATACGCAGAAAAAGTTGAATAGTTATTTAAGTAGAGACACGTAATTATTCGGGAAAGATTCATAAAAAAGATGAGGTTGTTGATTTTAAAAACAGCCTCATCTTTTGTTATATATTATTGATTTCAAAAAAGGCTTAGATTACTATCGTATTGTTCATTGGAAGCTTATTTCTTCAATTTTTATTTACATGATGCAAAACAGTTTAAATATTGATAGGGTAGGCTTATATATTTGTAGACAGCTTGATCCAAATTATATCTAGTGATAAGGAGAATACAACATGTGGGATAAGATTAAGGGTGGGCTTTACGGCTTATTGATTGGAGATGCTCTTGGTGTCCCCTATGAATTCAGATCAGCGGAGCAGCTCCCACCTCTGGAGCAGATTGAGTTTACTCCTCCTGTGGGCTTTCAGCCCACCTACCGAGATGTTCCTGCCGGCACCTGGTCGGATGATGGTGCGCAGGCACTATGTCTGCTGGAGAGTCTGATCGATAAAGGTACACTGGAGCTAACTGATTTTGCTGACAAATTGGTCGACTGGTATCATGAAGGTAGATGGGCAGTAGCCCAACAAGTTTTTGATGTTGGAATACAAACCAGTCGTACGTTGTCTACTTATTACCAAGGAATGTCCCCTTACGAGAGTGGCAATACAGTTCCTGATGGGAAAGGGAATGGGGCGCTAATGCGCGTGCTACCACTTGCCTTGTGGCACAAAGGAACAGATAAACAACTCGTTCAGGATGCACATACTCAATGCCTTGTAACTCATGCACATATCTGTAATCAGGTATGTTGTGCCTTCTATGTGTTAATTGCACGTGAACTGTTGCAAGAGCAAGACTTCAATCTGTGCTACCGAACTGCTCTTAGCAAGCTTCGAACGATCTACCAGCAGATGCCTGAGCATGAACGGGAGCTCGAAGAGAACATTCATCCAGATAAAGTATTCTATGGCGAAGGATCTGGTTATGTTGTGGATTCCTTGTTCAGTGCGTGTATGATCCTCCAAACCTGCACTTCCTACGAAGATGCCGTCAAACGAGCAGTTGCCTTAGGCAACGACACGGATACAACAGCCTGTATCACAGGTGGTCTTGCCGGAATCCGATATGGGTATGAGCATATCCCTCAGCGCTGGATCAACCAGCTGCGAGAGACAGATCTGGTTGATCAACTGCTGCTCCGTCTTCAATCTGCATGAGGAGTACTAGGTTCTATTAGCACTAACTATGAGGAGGAATGGGAATGAACGCAGCAGTACAGAGGTTTTTAGACGATGTGTGGAGCGAGATGATAACCATATACAACAAAGAGACTATAAGAATAAATGAATTCATAGGAAATCGTCCGCTCCAGGCAGGGATAAAGGATTATCTTCAGGTAGCTTGGCGTGACGGAAAAATACATATTGATGTTGAAGAACCGTTCGATTGGACGGACAGCTCTTATGAAATCGAAGCAGGTCCTTATATCGCCGAACTCACGGATGAATTAATTAGATCTGAACTTTACCCGGCATTATGCAAGAGAGTGGAGGAGCTTTTTTTATCAGAGAAGTTAGGTCCTCGTTTTTTTGATTACCGATTCCAGATCGTACTTTCCTTTGAAATGGAGGACGAAGACTTAACACTTTGCGTGCATCTGGTTAACGAAGAGAAGCTGAACGAACTC
Source organism: Paenibacillus sp. FSL R10-2778 (assembly GCF_038593035.1). Lineage (NCBI taxonomy): Bacteria > Bacillati > Bacillota > Bacilli > Caryophanales > Paenibacillaceae > Paenibacillus > Paenibacillus sp. FSL R10-2778. The sequence continues at coordinate 3,599,222 of NZ_CP151956.1, forward strand.
CGCAAATCATTACAGAAGTTTATAACATCCAAAATCATGTCTGATCTTCCCGTATTGCCGAGTGTTGATGACCAGTTTTTCTTTTCTCATCACTTGATGAACCCTGATCTTATGAAGCAAGAAGAAAATGCGGTTGGCCCATTAATTGAGCATTTATCCGACAAGCTCAGAAGTAATAGGCGACGCTTAGACGAATGGACGGGCCAGTATACTTTGGCTATGGATAATTGGATTCAAAATATTTTTCTTCCACGCTATTTTGTGCGTACAGGCAGTTTTAGAATGGATTGGATACCTAAAGAGGATATGGCGCTTATGGATCCGAATGCAGATCAACTTTCCTTTTTTGTATATGCCGCTCTGCAAATTGGAAAAACGAAACCGGACATCCGGGAACAATATTTGAAACTAGCTGTCCAGCTTGGTTCAAAACACGCAGCGGAGTATATCCAGGGGGGAAGCGGGAAATTCACTCCAGTATATAAAGGGACCCGTGTTGAAGTTGATAATAATGATGTAACACAGAGCATTGAAGTCCGGATTTTGAACGAGGAGGAAGCAGCTTATGGAGAAGCATTGGATCACATTACCGAATTGCTGCAGCAGGGATTCCCGAAGGAATATAACCTGAAACTGAAAAGCAAACAAAAGAACTATCTTCCTCTAAAAAAAATGGCTAAATCAGATCTTCATCAGTTTTTTGCTGGTGCACTAGCCTATCCGTCTCTTTTTCCTAAGCTGGCTGCGTATGCGGATATCGCTATGGAGCCCTATGCGTGGTATAAGGACACGGAACCGGGTGAAAAGTCGGTCATGCCTGGTACCTATGCTGTACTCGGATTAGGATTATATAGCAAGGAATATTTCTCACTCGTCTCTCGTTATATGGAGATGGTAGATTCGGAGCACCAAATGATACAGGATAGTTATGCGGAGACCTTTATTGATGCGCACGGCGTGGAGGCTGAGCTTATGCCAGTCCTAGTAGACATCCTGCTAGCAGGAAATGAGGAAGCAAGATCTGTCAAAAACTTCGTGATCGATCGGGTCGTGCTAGCAGAAGCGCTGCTACAAGAGCTGTCACCTAAAGAAATATATGAACAAGAGCAGGTTCTATACCGGATATTCGGAAGCCGTGCAAAGCTGGAAAAAGCCGTGAAGTCAGAGCAGACGGAACTTGAGCTTAGAGTTATTCTATCGGAGCTACTGACTCTTATAAGTTGATGACGATATATAAAAATGGAATTCCTTATTGGTTCGGGCAGGAAGATGATGATGTTTTTATTGTGCTTCAGTGGAGCCAAGTGGTTTATCATTTTACGCACAGATGAGTAATAGTGATTGGAGTTCTTGGATAGAGAGATTTAAATTGGAAGCGACAAAAGTATTAGGATTTGATGTTGATGAACCCGAAGACGGGTTTATGTAATGAAGTGCACAATTTAATTGTGGGGATGATTTCATGTTTACTGAAATGGTAACTCGTATTTACCTGTTCTCTTAGAAAAAGAGGGTGATTATTTATTTGAGTAGAAAGACGGAATAGTAAACCTTAAAAAACAGTCCACCTATTGGTACGTTAGTTGAACAAGATTAGAGGAAATCCCTTTTAATAGGGGTTTCTTTTTATTTTTACAAATTTAAAGTTAGTTCTGTTGATAAGCCTTAAATAAGTACCTGTCTGTGGAAATAGGAAGAATTTGCTTGCCCTTCGCAGAATTTTCTGTTATTTTTGATAGTAACAATATGTTATTAACAAAATGATACTAAGTATAACTAATTTTTTTCGCTCTATGAATGAGTGGAAAAAGCGGAGGGATGCAAGATGAAAAAGGTGGCGGCTAACTGGAATCTGTTCGAAATTACGTGGTTGATACTATTTACCTCAATCGCTGTCGGGTTTACAGTGATTACAAAGGACTCTTTATTCGGATTCACGGTATTTATTACTGGGGTGTTATGCGTGGTGCTTGCAGCGAAGGGCAACCTGATGAGCTATGTTTTCGGCATGTACAATACCATCGGTTATGCTTATTTGGCCTATATTAACGGTTTGTTTGGAGAGGTTATGCTGAATCTGCTATTCTTTGTTCCAATGAATGTCATTGGCTTCTACATGTGGAAAAATAATCGCCAAAAAGACGGTAGACTGACCATGCGGCAGATGGATCTTAGAAGACTGCTCCTCGTTGGGATGGTCTGTGTAATCGGCTGTTTAGTGCTCGGATTTGGGCTTTCGTTCATTCCGGGACAGAATTCGCCTTACATTGATGCCACTACAACGGTGCTGTCTGTTGTGGCGACCTTCTTAATGGTTAGAAGATTCAAGGAACAATGGCTGGTCTATATCGTACTAAATCTCTTTACGGTGCTGCTGTGGGCGATTCGCATGCTGGAGGGCAGCGGTGAAGGCCTACTGATGATCGTGATGTGGAGCGCGTATCTGGTCAACGCAGTTTACGGGTACTATATTTGGAATAAAGGGGCGAAGGAGGTGGCGGCATGAACACGCTTGGACTAACACTGGGGAAGTTTGCCCCGCTGCATAAAGGCCATCAGTTCATGATTGAAACGGCGCTACAAGAGGTCGATGAATTGATCCTAGTCATTTACGAAACGACAGTCACTCCGATCCCGCTTCATGTCCGGGCAAATTGGATTCGCAGGCTCTATCCGGAAGTCCGGGTAATCGAAGCTTGGGATGGTCCGGATGGATATTCGGATGACAGGGAGCATGAGGTTCGGGAAGAACAGTATATACTCGGTTTGCTGAACGGAGAGCAAGTAACGCATTTTTACTCGAGCGAATTCTACGGCAAACATATGAGTCTCGCTTTGGGTGCAATAGACCGGCGGGTGGATGAAGCTCGAGAGCGGGTCCCGATCTCAGCGACGATGGTCCGTTCCAATCCATATCAGTACAGGGAGTTCGTAAGTGATATCGTGTACCGGGATTTGATCACGAAATTGGTATTCGTTGGAGCGATGTCAACGGGTAAGTCGACAATCACCGAAGCACTGGCACAGCGATATTGCACAACGTTCGCAAGCGAATACGGACGCGATTATTGGACCGAACATCAGGTGGACCGCCGAATCGGCTTGGAAGCGTTCGATGAAATCGCGGTGGGTCATATCGAGCGCGAAGAACAGGCAATGCTTGCGGCGAACCGGGTTCTGTTCGTCGATACCAATGCGATCACGACGTATATGTTCGCCCTAGATTACCACGGCCGGGCCCCCGAGCTGTTAACCCGGATCGCTCTGGAGAACGCGCAACGTTATGATCTGTTCTTCTTATGCGCTGACGATATTCCTTACGACGATACGTGGGACCGCAGCGGGGATCAGAAGCGGCATGTCTTTCATAAACAGATTATCGCGGATTTGAAGGAGCGGCGGATCCCCTATATTACGCTGCGGGGGAGCCTGGAGGAACGTATACGCAAGGTAGATGAAGTGTTGGCAAAGTTCGAGCCCTACGGGAACTATTTCGGAGAGCTGAACGGTTAAATCAAATATAAAGGAGGCATACCCACTTGGATTTGTTGGATAAGGATGGACTTACGGAATCTGAATTTTTGAAGCAATACAAGGCAGGCGATTACGAGCGTCCTTCAGTGACAACGGATATGGTTATCTTCACTGTGACGGAAGACGAGGCTGACAGTTATCGCAAACTACCGGAAAAAGAGCTACGCGTCCTACTAATTCGCCGGGGGGCTCACCCCTTCCTGGGCAAATGGGCGCTGCCTGGCGGTTTTGTCCGGCCGAATGAGACGACTGAGCAGGCAGCAGTAAGGGAACTATGCGAGGAAACTGGCGTAGAAGACGTTTATCTGGAGCAGCTGTATACGTTCAGTGATATCGGGCGCGACCCACGAACCTGGGTAATAAGCTGTAGCTATATGGCTCTGATCAATAGCGACAAGTTGGAGCTTAAGGCAGGAGATGATGCAGCAGACGCCGCCTGGTTCAAGGTATCCTATCGGCCGCTGCGGGAGCAAAAAGAACTGATTGTGGACGGATACATCAAGACACTTGAGTACGAACTCAAACTAAGTAGTGAAGAAGAAGAACTTTCGGCGGTCGTGGCGAGGACTATGACAGCGAAGACTACATCGACTGGCACGGATTATGAGATCGTATCGAATGACGGATTGGCTTTCGACCATGCGAAGATCATAGCATGCGCTATTGATCGGTTACGGGGAAAAGTGAATTACACCGATATTGCACTGCACTTGATGCCGAAGCTTTTTACCTTGACGGAACTGCAGCAGGTTTATGAGGTAATTATGGATAAAGAGCTGTTGAAGGCGGCCTTCCGGCGTAAAGTAGCCGATCTTGTAGTGGAGACCGATCATTATACCGAAAATGCGGGGCATAGACCATCCCGCTTATATCGGAGAAATTTGGAGGGTTAACGATGATTTACAATATCGATGAGTTAAGAAAAGCATATAACGAGGGAAAAAAGTTCAAATTCGTGTTTTTTTGGGGACATACACCGCCTAAGGACGGGAGCGTTGATAAAAGCTGCTTCAGCCAATGGTGGCTGTGCCCGTTCACGGTAGAGGGAACGCAGTACTCATGCGCCGAGCAGTTTATGATGGCCGAGAAGGCAAGGTTGTTCGGCGATGACGAAATGCTGGAGTCCATCCTTAAAGCTAAGCATCCAAAGGAGATGAAGGCTTTTGGACGTGCGGTCCAAAACTTTGACAAAGATATTTGGGATAAGGAATGTTACAGCATCGTCAAAAGAGCCAGCTTGGCCAAATTTTCGCAGAATCTGAAGCTTAACGATTATCTTAACTCGACGAAGAACCGCATCCTCGTCGAGGCTAGCCCGCGGGACCGTATTTGGGGGATCGGCATGGGCCAGTCCAATCCGGATGCTGAGAATCCCATGAAATGGCGGGGCAGAAATCTGCTGGGGTTCGCACTGACGGAAGCGCGGGACGAGTTGCTGCGGAGTTAGATTTATACAAGATTAAATTAATGGACTTGAGGAAATCAATGACAGGATGAGGGATGACCGTGAAATATACCGATTATATCTGCCTGAAAACAGGAAGATACCAATCAGTAGGAAAGTTTGGCGATAATATTTATGCATATGAGGTCCTTACGGGGGTAACCGACTCCCCGGAGTACCATCAAATTTCTAAGGCGGAATTCGATTCTTTTGAAACTTGGAGCCAAGAGTACATTTCGGATCTTAAAAAAAGTATGAAATCATTAACCGCCCCGTTATCTGCAGCGGCTACTTAGGGAGAGCGGAACTTAATCTTTCACTGCTTCGGAATATTTAGCTGTAAATAATATCTTCTACTGACATTATAGAAACGATTCTTCGCTCAGAGGACAAGAACATAGTCTCACTGGATGCCGCGCTGTGCGCGGCTTTTTTTATCGGTACAAGTTCTTGTCTTTTGTTTAGGGCAAGAACTTGTCCCCAATGTCACTTAATGATGATATACTTACCTCATTAATTATGATATTGATAATCAATATCAATTGAATTGATAGGTGATATATAAATTGCAAAAGGTGAGATGAAGGAGCGCAGATAGATGCAAGACGAAGCAGCAGCAAGCCAGGTATTTACACCGGAGATGATCGATACGATGGCCCACATTTGGACACGTTCGATCATTACATTAATAGATGTACGTTTTCAGAATGTAGCGTCCCAATACCCGTTGGAGCAGTATAAAATGCCTAGTAGCATGTTTATCTATGCATGTGGAGGAGAAGCACAAATTCAACTGAATGAAACCACATTTGGAATGGAACGCTTTGGTTTAGTTCACGGAGGGAAGGGGAGCCTGCTCAGTATTTCGCCTAAAGGGGAGAAGGTGAAGACCTTTATGGTATTTTATAAAGCAGAATTACCTCTTTTTTTCAAGAGGCACCTGCAGCAATTACTCGAGGAAGTAAATCCATTTGTTCAACAGTATGGTTATACACCAAGTAATCCTATCTTGCTACTCGATTGGTTTCAACAGATGATGAATGGCTGGAACCGCGGCAAAGCGATGGATCAGTTGCAGGCCAAAAGTTTTCTATATCAATTGATACATGGGGTGTACAGAGATTTTGAGAGTGGGGAGATTCGGTATCTCCAGCCAGATCCAGCCTGTTCTGCCAAGATATATCTCGATAAACATTACATGCAGCCGATTATGTTCCAAGAAATTGCTGATATGTTTGGGATCAGTGGCGGGCAATTGACGCGGCTGTTCAAAAAAAAGGAAGGCATGAGCTTACAGGAGTACCTCATTCAGAGAAGGATTGAAGCTGCCTGCCATGACTTGAAACATACAGAAGCAACCATTAAAGAGATCGCAACAGGATCTGGTTTTGCAGATGAGAAAAATCTGTTTCGGATGTTTAAGAAGTATTACAAGATGACACCAAGTGATTATCGGAAAATAAACGCACTATCTATGCAGGTTGATGGTATTGATAATGATTCTCATTTTCTTTACTATGAGAGGGAACTAGCGGGTCTAGTCCAGTCTTATAGAGAAGGGGAATCAACCATGTTTGGAAAAGTAAGAAGTAAAGAAATGATCTTGGCGGCGACGATGAGCTTGATGCTGTTATTGTCGGCATGTGCGTCGGGAACGCCATCGAATAACGGGGGAACGGTGAATTCAAACCCTGCGCAGACACAACAGACGACACAACCGGAAGCTTCAGAAGCAGTCTCGCAGACGAGAACGATATCCACAGTAAAGGGTGACGTTAAGGTACCGAACAACCCTCAGCGTGTTGTAGTCGATTATTTGGTTGGTGATGTGGTGGCCCTAGGTGTAACTCCTTTAGGGGTGGCGAGAGCGGCAAGGGACGGGAAAGAGGCTGTTTTTGCTAACCAGATTACAGACTCTATTAAAATAGCTATGGAGCCGGAAGATGTCATGACTCTTGAGCCTGATCTGATCATTTTAGCATGGGGCGATGAAAATTATGAAGATTTATCCAAAATTGCCCCGACAATTTATGTCCCTTATGGTGATATGACTACAGAAGAGCGGATACATTTTATTGGTGATGTTTTGAACAAGCAGGAAGAGGCTAAGGCTGTTCTGAGTGCTTATGCCGGAAAAATCGAAGAAGCGAAGCTAGCCCTTCAGAATGCAGGTCTTTCAGACGTGACGATTACTATGGGGGAATTCAGTGATAAAAGTAACTACATCGCTGGAGCCAAGCATGCGGTTGGCGAGCTTGTTTATAATGGACTTAAAATGAAGGCACCTTCAAAAGTTCAAACTGATATTATTGACACAGATAAATATTGGGGAGATATCTCTATGGAGGTCTTGGCTGCTTACATAGGGGATTATCTAATCGCTATAGGAGATACGGAAGTCCCTACTGATAATGCGGTCTGGAAATCGCTACCTGCTGTGCAACATAATCGGATCATATCGGTGGGTACATCGCTATCTTGGTCCACGGATATAATGACTTCCAGTGCATTGATTGATCATATTGTAAATCAATTGCTGGCTATGGCTAGATAAGGATTTTGACGAGGTAAAAAGAAGTACTCCAATTTGTAAATATGACTATCAGTAGGTAAGGAAAGGAAAGCGTAATGAAAAACAAGCCTGAACAAAAACGCCGTGGGGCGGTGAATTTCACCATGTACATGGTGGTAGGGCTTGGATTAACGGTTCTCATGTCGGCGGCGTCGATTAGCTTCGGCGCCGCCGACATGAGGTTAGCGACTGCATGGGAGGCTATTTTCCGATTTGATCCAACGCTCACTGAGCATCAAATTATACAAACCCTACGTCTTCCGCGTACCGTAGCCGATCTGATCGTCGGATGCAGCCTTGCGGTATGTGGGGCTATTATGCAGGGAACGACGCGAAATCCGCTGGCTGACTCCGGGCTGATGGGCATCAGCTCTGGTGCAGCATTCGCGATTGCTCTTTGCCTGGCCTTTCTGCCGGGTTATTCGTATGGGCATATGATGCTGTTTGCTTGTCTGGGAGCAGCACTCGCGACCGGGATCACTTACTTCATCGCGTCACTGGGCAAGCGCGGGATGACGCCTCAGCGGCTGGTACTGGCAGGACTGTCCATCTCTATGCTATTTGGCGCACTCAGTCAGTATTTAGCGATCAATTATAATCTGGGTCGAGCATTAGCATTCTGGACGGCAGGCAGTACAGCGGGGGTTAAGTGGGGGGAATTGCTGATCATCTCACCGCTATTTGTTGGTGGTGTACTGCTGGCGCTGGCGCTATCTCCTTCTGTTACACTGCTCAGTTTGGGGGATGATGTGGCAAGTGGACTCGGTATTCGTAGCGGACTGGTCAAAGGTTTATCGACGATTATCGTGCTTGTGCTGACTGGATTGGCTGTTGTCTTAGTTGGTCCGATCGGGTTTGTTGGTCTGATTACCCCACATATTGTGCGATACATGGTCGGTGTCGACTATCGTTACATTATTCCGGCAGTTGCACTATATGGTGCGTTGCTGACCGTGTCGGCCGATCTGGCTGGCCGCTTGATCAATAAGCCGTTCGAAACACCGATTGGTATTATATTTTCTATCATTGGTGTGCCGTACTTTCTCTTCCTGGCTCGCAAGCAAAGGAGGGAATCTGAATGATCAAGCAGCGTTATACGGTGCAAAGGGGCATTATCGTCAATATAGTGCTTATGGTGCTCATCCTTATGTTTGCTGTCATTAGCATGAATTCTGGCAAAATGAATCTTTCACCGCTAGAAGTGCTGAATGTTCTCCTCGGAAACGGTACAGATAAGCAAAATCTGATCGTGTTCGATTTTCGCCTGCCACGAATCACACTGTCGATCTTGGTAGGTCTGGGAATGGGAGCGGCTGGGGTCGTGATGCAGAGTTTGCTGCGTAATGACATGGCTAGTCCAGGGACGCTGGGGATTAGTTCGGGATCGGGTTTGTTTGTCCTGTTCTTCGTCGTATTCATCGCATCGACAGGAAAGGGCTCCTTTATTGCCCTACCACTACTGGCCTTTGTTGGCGGATTATTGGCGGCGGGATTGATCTTCTTATTATCGTATCGCCGTGGGCGAGATATTTCGCCAATCGGTTTGATCTTAACCGGGGTCGCACTCGGAAGCGGGTATGAAGCGCTGACCACCTTCCTGACTCTCAAGCTGAATGATTCGCAGATGGATTTCATGCTGCATTGGCTGGCGGGAAGCTTGTGGGGCGCTGATTGGCGTTATATTTCCGTACTGGCACCATGGGTCTTGATTTTACTCGGCTATATTTTCTACAAGTCTCGCATACTCAACACCCTCCATCTGGGCAATCAGACGGCAGAAGGGCTGGGTCTTGCCGTGAAGCGGCAGTTTTTGGGGTTGTCGATCGCTGCGGTTGCTTTATCCTCTGGCAGTGTGGCTGTGGGCGGAAGCTTCTTTTTCGTTGGCTTGATCGCGCCGCATATGGCAAGAAAACTGGTCGGGCCCGATCACAAATTGCTCGTTCCGGCTGCCAGCCTGACCGGGGGATTAGTCGTGGTACTTGCTGACACGATTACGCGGACGGTTAGCCTGGGGGGAGATGTGCCGACGGGAATTGTCATTACGGTCATCAGTGTTCCGTACTTTCTTTATTTACTATCGAAGGCCAATTAGGAGGACGTCATGGAAAGTATTACAGCGCAACAAATCGATATTGCCTATAATGACACGCTTATCGTAAAAGAACTGAACTTGCAGATTCCGCGTGGACAGATTACCTCGATTATTGGTCCCAATGGATGCGGCAAATCAACCGTACTAAAGGCAGTCGGTCGGTTGCTCAAGACGAATAATGGTACGGTTTATCTGAATGGCGCCGATATCCGTACGCTGTCCACCAAGGAAGTGGCCAAACAGATGGCAATTCTGCCGCAGACGCCAACCGCACCGAGCGGTTTGACGGTCGGTCAATTAATCGCCTATGGGCGTTTTCCTCATCAACGGGGCTTCGGCAAGCTCTCCAAAGAGGATAAGCAAGTAGTAGCCTGGGCTCTATCGGTTACACAGCTTACAGCATTTGAGCATCGTGAGGTCGATACGCTATCTGGCGGTCAGCGTCAGCGCGTATGGATTGCGATGGCGCTCGCCCAGCAAACCGATCTGATCCTGCTGGATGAACCCACCACCTATCTGGACCTGGCGCATCAGCTTGAAGTGCTGGAACTGCTCTATGAACTAAATCGCAGTCAACAGGTGACGATTGTGATGGTGCTGCATGACCTGAATCTGGCAGCACGCTTCTCCGACTATATGGTGGCGATTCGTGAGGGTCAGGTGGTGGAGCATGGTTCGCCAGAGCGTGTAATGACGGTACGGACGCTGCGTGAGGTATTTGCCATTGATGCCGAGATTATGCTGGAACCACGAACAGGGCGACCGGTGTATGTGACGTACGAGCTCTTGCGTGATAATCGTAGAGAACAAGGTGTGGATCAAGGATTCCCAAAAGCTAAGGAACAGAAGGAGGCGATTGCCACTTGAAAACCGCATGGCGTGTCCTGCGTGCCCACGGAAATACTGGTGCAGTTAGGCATTGGATTTGCCGGTGTCATGATAGCCACGATTCAACGCGTATAACCTTTGTTGTAGCTTCCACAAGCAACTAACTCCATGAAAGTGGGCTAAGGCTTGTTGGAGAGGGGAGAGATAATAATAAATAACAACATATCCTAAATTCACAGCCGCAGGTAACTAGCTTGCGGGCTTTTTTTATTATTCGGAGCACTAGATTATGTGATTAATTTGAGAGAACCAGTATATATAACTCTAAATGAAGCAAGGAGGACTATTGAAGGTATCAAGGAATGCGCAACAAGCAGATTGCCCGGAAACTGCAGATGGGGACCGCAACACAGCAGTTGAGAAGATCAGCTGGTTCAGACTCAGGCGCACAATCACAATAGAATCTAAACGTGCCTGAAATCTTGGAACAGATGTATCACACGGTGAAGACAAATCAGGCTGAACCGTACCATAAATAGGGTGAAAAATTAGTTGTGTATGAAGTTTATATAGAGATAAAATTAACCTCTAAGATGACTCTTAGGTTTTTTCATATGACTTAATACAACAATATTTACAAATTTATGATACGATATTGCTAAATCGGGAAATAGATGCTCCATATTTAAGATAGAATTAATTATTGATAGAACTGTTGAAGATGAATCATAACAAAATGATTGATGATCAACCAAGAATGTTTACTGAAACTATTATGACTCTGTAGAAGGGGGGCCACTATATGTCATTAGCTAATAAAAAAGAAAAGTGTTTCCTTATCGAGACATTAAAATCGCATATACCTAATGTAGAGGAATTACTGAATCCAGCAGTTGAGGAATCAGAAATAAATCTTTTCGAGAGCATGATGAACTGCAAATTTCCAGAAGATTTCAGAAAGTTATACATGAATTCTAATGGAGAAGGAGAGCAGATTTTTGGCGTTATGGCTGGTCTTGGTTGGATGAACATTGAATCGATAGTAAGCAACTGGAAGTCCCTTTTAGAATCAGCTTATGATATTATATCCAGCAAATCAGATGTAATAAAAGACGGGAACTACAGAGAAGGCTGGATTCCTTTTGCTGAAGATGGTGGTGGCTCATTTTTGGCAATAGATTTAGACCCCGGAGAAAAGGGCGTTTATGGGCAAATTATCACGATAGATCATAATTCTCATTTTTCCTATGTTATTGCAGAAAGTTTGGGACATTTCTTTGAATTTATCGATTCGAGTCTCAGAAATAGTAGTATTGGTATTCGTGAAGAAGAAGATGTAATCATATTATCCCGTGAAAGTGGAAGTTTGTTAGATGATTTTTTGGCTCTGACTAATTTGAATATCGAAGAGAACAGCCTTATCCCTGTAAGCGGATTTTGGGAAGAGTATTTTAAAGACGATGTTGAAAGTGGTTTTGTATCTTCAAAAACATTGAAAAAAAAGAGACTGGTATTTATTAGAGCTGATCAAGCTCAAAAATACGGAGCAATATCTTTGGATATTTTAACCCATATGGTTAATCTTAAAGAACTTATTATACATGCGGATGAAATTACTAATTTTGATGTACTTCAACGGTTGACTTCTTTAGCAGAACTTGTGATAGGATCAGAAGCTTTTAAAGAGTCTGATTTGAAGTACTTGGTTTCTTTAGATGGGTTAAGGAAGCTAACATTAATAGGACTTCCATTAAAAGATATACATACACTGAAAGATATAAAGAAATTAAAGAGTTTGAGATTATGTAGAATGAACTCAATTGATAGGGGATTAATTGGAACTATAAAAAATTTGAAGGAACTAAGCTTAGAAGAAATGGAGGTTGGCGACCTGCTTTATATTTCAAACCTTAGTAAGTTAATAAAACTAGAGCTCAAACAAGTGACAATACCACATTTATCATTCTTAAAAGCTTTAAAGAATCTAACGGTTTTTGAGACAGATAGCTGTGCAATAGATGAATCACATATAGAGGTTATAGGAGAATTGAAGAAATTAAAGCAGTTCACTTATCCGGTTGGAGATTTAACAATACTCAAAAATTGTATGAGTCTAAAGCAGATTGGAGTAGATGCATCAAGACTTAAAGGTTTGGAGGAAATTTCAGACTGTAATATAGTCGATATAACTATATTTCATGCAACATCGAAAGAGAACGCGAAGTCCGTAGTTGCGGAGTTTAATAAATACTTTAAACTTCAGTCATATGGATGGCAGGTCACATGGAAAGATTAATGAAGCTTGCCTGCACTGAGCTTTATCATTATAGGGTGAAATTTTTATAAAAGAAAGGAGACTAGCCATATTGGTTAGTCTCCTTTCTTTTTGCCGTTAGACCAACGCTGATACCTAATAAAATAGTAATGATGAAGCAGAAAAATTGTAGACATAAGATTTAAACCATTGACCTTTCCGCTAAGCAATCAGAGGGGCCTTTTTTGCGAAACAAGAAATAATATACATGGGTCTGTGAAGTTTACAATTGTAATCTAATTATTGAACGTCTAGCATTAAGTATATTGGAGCGACGCATTAGGCGGATAAGGCGTACTACAGGTTGTTTATATTATCCTCGCATAATTTACTCGAAATGGAGAGCTTATGAAAAAGACTATTGTTTGTGTAATAGCGATACTTATCGTATTCTCAGGATTCGCAACACAAAGTTATGCGGCGTTGTCAGATACGCAATCTGTGGCAATACAGACGTTGTTGGATGATGCCAGTCGTATATCAGGTGTGCCGGGAATGTCAATCTCGATACTAGCTGATGATGAAATTTTCTACTTTTCTTCCGGGTATGCAGACCGTGAAAGTGGGTTGTCTGCAAGTGAGAACACACTATATGAACTGGCCTCGGTCAGTAAAGCCTTTACCGGCATGGGTATTTTGCTGTTGGAGGAACAAGGGCTGCTGTCAATGACTGACACTGTCCAAAAATATTTACCTTGGTTTACGTTAAAGTATCAAGGAAAACCTGTTGATATGCAAAGCCTTACACTCAATAACTTTCTTCACCATACTAGCGGCCTAACAAATGGTAAGCATTCTCAAAATATTCCACAAGGCAATACACCAGATTTGCTGCAAAAGACTGTGGAAATGCTGGTAGATGCTGAGTTGGCGTTCCCTCCCGGTGAACAGTACAACTATGGGACCGTTAATTATGACGTATTGGGTTTGGTTATTGAGATTGTGTCGGGACAAAGCTATGAAGACTTTATGAGGGAACAGGTATTTCAGCCGTTAGGTCTTCACCAGACGTATGTTTATAAAGAAGATGCTCAAGCCACCGGACAGTTGGCACAGGGCTACCGTTCTTCCTTTTTTATGACAACTCCATATAACGCGCCGGATTTTTCCGGGAATAAACCCGCAGGCTACATCATTTCTTGTACAAAAGATATGGCGCGTTGGATGGGCATACAGATGGGTATTGTGAAGGACATACCCGAAATATTCCATACGGTTATCGAAAAATCACATCAGGGTGATATGTCTGTTCTGGCTGTCAACGAAATGTATTATGCGGCGGGCTGGACGGTAAACGCCAACCAAACGATTATAGAGCACCCAGGGGGAAATCCCAATTTTGGAACCGAAGTGATCATACTGCCAAATGAACGAACAGCCGTCTGCTTGCTGACCAATGGCGCAAATATCAATAGAAGCATGGTACTAAAAGTTAAAGAGATATTAGACGGCAATCTAACGCAGTCATATGAAATAAGCGGCACACAGCTTTTGGACATCATTTTATCGTCTACCACAATTATTTTTTGCCTATTGGCCGTTCTGTTCTTTCTCTTAGGATTACGCAGAAGGAAGACGAATGAGCGGCAGCCAATGACAAAAAAGCGAATAATCGTAACAGCTATTTTGCTGATTGCTACGATTGCCCTGTGTATAATGTGCTGTGCATTAGATTGGCCAACGATACTTATTTGGCAAACATATAGTGTTCTTACAGCCTTGATTTCTTCAGCATTATTAACAGCAAGCATTACATGGTTTGTATACACTCAACGGTATAATAGTCTCATAAGAGGCGGGGCAGAGCGCGGTTTTTTTGATTTATAAATACATGTTCTTGTCGCGATCAAAGGACAAGAACATGTAACCATTGCCGCTAGAAGCAGAGGGGGGGAAGGAACATAAAAGGATATTTTTGATTTTAGCAATTTATTTTACAACCCGATTGCACCTATTGAACTTCCATATCACTTAGTTAGCATATTTATCAGCATTGTCTAATCCTCATCCTTAGCTGGTCCTCGCTCTGACCCTTCCTTACGACAAATCCTTTTTATACTGGATGGCCATGTAAATTCCACCAGCTAAAAACGCTAGCGCATATTTGAACAAGAAAAAGATGTTCCACATATACTCTTTAGGAAAAATCATGTCACATAGAATAATTGTCAACAGCATAAAGTAACTGCTTTTCAAAAAGATTTTATTTGTCCGTTCATCGTCTTGCCCAATCTTCTTATAAAATACATAGGTGAAAATCGCACTACCCATGAGCAGTAAAAAACCTACTCCAATGAGAATATTCCAATTTCCCGTAGATTGCTCAGCCCAGGACTTTAAAGAATGAAAAATTTCGTTATGGATATCAAAAATAGACTTAATTTTCATTTTGATCATTTCCTTTCAAATAAGTAAAAACATCGTTTACATCAACATTAAAAAAATCGGCAATTCGAAAAGCCAATAGCAGAGTCGGCACATAATTCCCTTTTTCCATTACGAAAATGGTTTGTTTGGAAACCCCGACTTTCTCTGCTAATTCTTGCTGAGACATTCTGGCAAGTACACGATATTCATAAACCTTATTGGATATCGAATCACCGAAATCTTTCTTCATGACCATCACCTCTTGAATCAAATTATAAACTGATTTTTAACAAATGTAAAGTATACTTATACTTCATTACATAATACATAGATGTTTACCTGTACTACTTTGATTTAACAAAAGCCAGAATGCAAAAAGAACCTGACGAGATTCATGATTCCGCCTGGTTCACATATCGATCTAATGTAATTTATGTTTTTTTGTGGTGCAAATCGATGAATGATTGCCACGATCGTGCAAGAACAATTCACAGTCAATAGCAGACGGATGGCAATCGGATTACTTAATGGATCTGGGATGGACGAAATCCATGCCTTTTAGCACACCAGGCAACAAACAGAGCAAGAAGGTATTGATAGGCATCACGATATCCACCCCTTGCTTCCCCGCAGCCTGAGCAAGTGCTGTCTGCAACAATGTTGCCGCACCACCGAATGTCAGCCCCCACAGCGCAACAGAAATGAAGATAATAGTACCATGCTCACTCCAAAGTCCTAGTACAAGAGATATCAGAGCAAATCCGGTAAGACTGATGAGAACCAACGGACGCAACCAACGATCAATGAAAATCCCAATCACCCAGATTCCCACCAGTGCCATAATTCCAAAAACAAGCAGAACCTGTCCGAGATAGGGTTCAAGCCCCATATCATCCAGGAAAGGAGAGATATAGGTATACAAAATATTATGAGCCAGCATCCAGGCAAGAACCACAACCAAGATAGGAATCACCCCAGGTGTGAGTAAAACTTTGAATACTGAAATGCGTTTATCAGCCGACTGTCCCGGATAATAAAGCAGCGACAGTCCAAGACTTGATAAATAAAGTCTTGGACTGCCGCTGTTCAATTATCATTTCCCGGTAG
Organism: Paenibacillus sp. FSL R10-2778; assembly: GCF_038593035.1. Taxonomy (NCBI): domain Bacteria; kingdom Bacillati; phylum Bacillota; class Bacilli; order Caryophanales; family Paenibacillaceae; genus Paenibacillus; species Paenibacillus sp. FSL R10-2778. The sequence goes on from NZ_CP151956.1 coordinate 3,615,480, forward strand.
TTTATTCAAGGATGCTACGAAAAAACTATATATTTAGATTTTCATATTCAGATTAATGCCTGATTGAAGGATTTAATGAAAATAAATTAAAAAATACCATACTATTTTAACAAAAAATTACGGAACATGTATTTCCGATTTGATATCATGTTGACTTAAAAATTTCATTAAATCATTACTCAGCTGTACAATCTCATTGTTAGCATTATTCGCATAATCCGGCAACATCATATCCCTAACCATCTTAGTTCGTAGCCATGTCATAAAGAAGAGATCCAAAAATAAGTTTGGAAATTTAAGCACCATTTTAAGTATTGGAGGATCAATTAAAACGCCCGCTTTTTGTATTTCCCTAAGATACGCTTTTAAAGTGACTGTTATTTTGCGTGCCGTCTTTCTGGTTCTGGCTGTTTTTTTGTCAATAATCTTATTCTCAGAATGCAAAAAACTCAGCATGGCAATATCTGATACGGAATGTGTGATTAGATACGCTTGCATATCCTTTTTAATAACGTAGGGAAGCTTTGCTGTTTTAAATAGTTTTGCGAGGTTTTCTATGCGTTCTGTCGCTACACCATTAATTTCTCCAAATGCAGTTGCCGCTATAAAATTTGGTAGAAATCGCGCATGTAATAACCCATCTTTAATCTGTCCGCCGAAGCCGGGAAAAGCTGGTAAAAGTCTATCCCCTACGATATCCAGCCACGAAGAAAATCCAATTGAATTACTAATCATCGTAACTATATTTTTGCTTTGATTATCTTTTAGCGCTAACAATGCTGCTTCGGACCGATCATAACGAACAGTAACGAAAATAAAATCGTATACATCGTCATTTTCGAGCGTATCCATGACATTCACTTGTATCGATCTAACTGTACCTTTTTCTATATACTGCAGGCCATTTTCTCTTAATGATGTATATCTATTCGAATGTGCAAACAGGCTAACGTCAAACCCTGCTTCAATAAGCTTAATTGCGTACATGCTCCCGATGACACCTGCACCAAAAATTAAAATTCTATCTTGTTTTGCTGACATATAAACCACCCCAACTTATTAATATTCCCTATTGATTATCCGACAACGCGTTGTATGATGTGATTATAAATCTTCATTATTCCTTGATCAACCATCAGTTTTTTATGATTTGTCGGATGGTATTCTTATTCACTAGTAGGAGGGAAACATGAAAAAGCAACCCCAAATAACGGAGAAAACAAAACAAAAGTTTGTAGAAGTTTTTTGTGAGTTATATAGCCAAAAGCCGATTGAGAAAATTTCGATTCAGGAAATTTCGAATAAGTCAGGATATAACCGCAGCACCTTTTATCAATACTTTACTGACATTTACGAATTGTTAGACTCTGTTGAAAATGACCTATTGAATGAAATGAAAAAAGAATTGGCAAATAAAGAGCTATCGTTGGATACGGTTCAAGACACGCTTTATTGTCTGGATAAAAAAGAACATCTCCTGGTTCTTAATGCCCTTTTGGGTGATTATGGAAGTGTCCGTTTTTTAAAACGCTTAAAAAAAGAAATCGCTTTGAATCAATTAGAATTAAACGTTCCGCAAAACCAATCACTAACGCCATACTTCATTGAGTTTTACCTGACAACTGCTCTTTCTTTGTTTCGTCTTTGGCTCCAGCGTCAAAAGGATTTATCGTCAGAAGAATTTTTCAAGTTAGTGGAGAACCTATATTCAAGAGGGTTTACGCCCTATATTAAAGAATGAGTCTGTCATTCAAACCAAATCCATATGTTCTATAACAATAAAAAAGCGCGCATAAGCTTGTTTACACAATATACTCCATAAAAACTGACCTAACTTACTCTTAAGGTGGACGATGTTATAGACCACGAGATGGGGCGTTATTGTTATATATGCACGGAGTGAGAGATATGAACATCATTAATCAATATAACAATGAGGATTTAGCAGATTTTCTACACAGTGCTATTATGCATCATTAATCTCAATTGTGAACAGGAAAATTGGGCTGGAAATAGGAAAACCTCAGATTGAACTAACAGGAAACATGGGGAACTTCATCGTTATAGGACCCTTTATGAAGTATATTCATGCTGGCAATGGACAACGCTTAAGGTTAAGTATTATCTTATGCGGGAGGTCATCACTTCTTGAAATTTGAACTAGGACGTTGCTTACTGAATGAACGATTGATGGAATCCGGGAAGTCAGCGGAATGGCTGGCAAAAGACTTGCTTTTTAAACCGGAACGAGTTTACGACTTTATTGAAAACAAAAGAGTGATGCCACTCAAAATTGCCATATCGATCGCCGATTCCATCGGTTGTGATGTTCGTGCCTTGTATGAATTAATTCCGAATGATAATGAAGTAAAGGAAGATTAATGGAATAAGTGGTAGGTTGCATTAAGACTACGAATGTGATCCATTAAGCTAAGATAATGGGAAACGATAGCTCTATCAAAATAAGAAGGCAGTTGATCATTGTGAGATACTGCTCGGCATACGCGCGTAACGCATTCAGCTTTCTTCCCAAAAGCAGGTCGAGTATGGTTTCTCCTCGAATATCGGGAATACCGGTATTGTAAGTCCAATTCTTGAATTCAGGGTTTTCCAAGATCCGGTGTACTCTCTGACGACGATTCTCGGGGTATTTACATTCACTTCAATGATTGGCACAGAGACACTGATTCCGGTATTTATGCAGAACACGCTGGGGTATAATGCTCTGGAATCAGGTCTTGCATTACTACCCGGGTGCGCTCCTGATGGGCGCCATGATGCCGGTTTCAGGCCGGTTGTTCGATAAATTCGGAATTCGCTGCCTTGCCATCACAGGATTTACAATTATCACTGTTACAGGTTTTTTGTTCACCCAGTTGGAAACCGGAACGACTTACGGCTATGTACTGACGGTTTATATGATTAGAATGATTGGTATCTCGCTTGTCATGATGCCGCTAATGACGGCTGGCATCAACCGCTTGTACCGCAAGCTGATCTCTCATGGCACAGCAATGAATAACACGATGCGCCTCGTCGGAGGTTCAATCGGAACAACTATTCTGGTTACGGTCATGTTCAATGCAATCACTTCAACAGGGCAACCTATGCCGGAGGATATGATAGGAGGTGTATACTCGGCATTTATGGTGGCAACCCTCCTGGCACTAGCCGGAGCAATCTTAACATTGTTTGTTAAAAAGTGAGCAGCAGTTAGCTGCGAAACACGAGTGATGGTAAGCATTGAATAGCTGCAACCGTCAGGAACACAATAAAGCCCTTTTACCCCGGCTAAGGAGGTGAAAGGGCTTTTTATTGCTTGCCTTCCAGTAGTCTGAATTAGCTTAAAGAGCTCCAACTGTAACCATTTCTCTTATAGAGGCAAGTGTTGTTTCAACGGCTTCAATATAGCTTTTCTCCATTTTATTAGAGAATTCTTTCTCTGCTGCTTTGTTTTGTTCTCCGCTTCTTAGTTCGAAGGTAAAGGTAAATCTTACAGATAAATTGCCATGTTCATCTTCTTCGATTTCATTTTTAATGAAGCCTTTAGTCGGCCCGCCCAGAGGTTCAAAGACGATCATCTGTTCAGGGAAAAAGTTAACCTGTTCATTCATTCTTTCACCGTACAGCACCACTTCCCGCAGAAGTGATCTTTCGTCCTTTTCTACTACTGTGCACTCTGTTATCGCACCTACAAAACGGGTTGCGTCTTCTGCTTTCATAACAAGACCTTGCCATACTTGATGTCTATCCAATACGGGATGATTTTTTGTACTATTGTTAACCGGGATGCTGCTGGATACTGTAAACATGGTATCACTCCTATTTTAGTAATTTATCTTTTTCTTCCACTGAAAGGTCCTGCCAGCGTCATCGGAGCATCTAGTTTAACCAGGAACAGCACAAGAGAAGAGTCCTCAAGAATTTGAATCGTTGACATTTCAGAGAGGGAATAAGTTACCGCATCTCCTTTATTTATTGTAATATCATTCATTGAAATGCTTCCATCCATCACATAAAGCCAAGGTTCCATGCCCTCTATGCTGGGAGGCTGCATTTCTGTTGCCGCTTTAGCATGGGCATCATAAACGATTACTTGTTGTCGAATTTCAAGTGGAGCCTCAACTTCTTTTGGTCCTGCCAGCAAAGTCCATTCTCCGTTTGTAGGAATGACAACACGCTCAAAGAACTGAACTTTCGAAGGAAGATCAGCCTTTTCCGGCCGGATAAAGATTTGTAGCATATCGACGGTACTGTTCGGTGTGGACTCCTCATGAAAGAAGCTTTTACCCGCGTTCATCATCATTAGATGGTTAGGAGATACTTCAATCCGGTGTCCGGCCGAATCTTCGTGCAGCATCTTTCCTTTCCACATATAGCTAAAAATCTCATCATTGTTATGCTCATGCATTTTAACAAGCGCACCGGGTCCCAAAATTCCACGATCGATTCTGCTCAGAGGACCAAAAGCATAATCTTCAAGCGAAGGATCTCCCCAGATTAACCCCGGACGCATTAAACGAAGCTGAAAGAGGCCTTGCCCCATTTGATGCCCTTGATTAGCTTTGAGTACTTGCATGGAAATTCCTCCTTTAAATTTGTTCTAAGTCCCATACCCGTCCATGTCCGTTGACATCAGTTTGGGTAAGACCTAAATCGGCTGATTGATTGAGCAAATCTGTTTCCATGTCCGCTAAATCCCGGTTATAAATACTTGCCAATTCCTTAGTGGTCAATGGACCATAGTCCGTAAGCAATTCGCGGACTGAGCGTGGCTCATATTCTACTAAATCAGCCCCTAGCCTGGAGAAAACCTGTAAATAAGTGTCATACGGACGATATCCGTTCAACAGGAGAGTATCCGAATTATCTCCGGCTAACGCATCCAGTAAGCGAATGGCTACAGTCGGAAATCCAGTCACTCCATAGATCCGGCAGATGCGCAAATCCTTTTCGAAAAGCTTCTCAGCTGCCCCTGAATCCAGATCCCGTTTGAATTGTTCGACGTCAAGGCCTGGTATATCATCTGCCAACTGAATATAAACATCATGTTCCTGAATTTTCTTCCGCTCTGTATGAACAGCCCGGCGCAGTCTCCGCAAATAATCATCACCTATGGAACTGCCTTGCATCTGCGCTGCTTTGACCGCGATATTGGAAGGCCATGTGGAAAAATGGGGGTCGGTAATATCTAGCATGACCCGTTCATCACTGGGTTGACCCGTTTTTTCTGATACTAGTCTCCAGTGGGGTGCAACTTGCGCTGTGCTTTCGATTTGATTCTGAGCATCGTAAAAAGCAGACATATCCTTCGTTAGCCCACCCATAACATATTTAAATTGAATTTGCTCGCGATAACGTTCTTTTAATTGATAGGTTATAGGCTCGGATGCCCAGCACCATACACAAAACGGATCGGTAAATGCTATGATTTCAATCTTCATTTTCTTTCTGCTCCTCTTCTATCCGTGAACAAACACCAGTGTTAAGATCACAACCAATCGCTTCTTCATTATCCCAGTTGATTAGAGTAAGCTTAGAGGGACTGCTATTAAGTAAAGCATCATCATCTTCACAATCAAGCCGGGGAGCAGCACTTTCGTATTCAGCGATATCAATCTGTTGCGCCATGATGTTAAGCCTCCTTATGTTTGCATTGAAACAACGTTTGTACCAGCCTCATTTGGTGTCTATGAAGTTATTATGTACCCATGCATCCCAATTGTGAAGTAAGCACAAAATTGTGGTATAGTATCAAAAAAGGTACTAATGGAGGTCTCAAAATGGATTATGAATTCGAAGCATGTCGCGTGATTCCTGTGCTTGAAATCATAACGGGAAAATGGAAACCCCTTATTCTGCGTCATCTGATTAAAGGAGGCACCAAAAGGTTTAGTGAGCTGAGAAGCTTAATGCCAGAGATCACTCAGCGTATGCTCACACTGCATCTGAGGGAGCTGGAGGAGCAGCATATCGTTAAAAGGAATGTCTATGCGCAAGTTCCGCCTAAGGTGGAGTATTCTATTACAGAACATGGTCTAACTCTGGAGCCCGTGTTGGCAGTTATGAATGAATGGGGTACCAAGCACCTGCAATTCATGCAAGAGATGGAGCTTGAGAAAAGGGCCGAGGAGAATGAAATATTGAATTTCGATTGATTGTGGTAAAAAAATATTGAATATATAACTTTATAATAAAGCACGAAAAGGATGTAAAATTACAAAAAAAGGGATCTATTTCCTCATATGATGTGATTCACTTCAATTTCGGTTCGGACTTGAGGCGATAGAGGACTGTGTAAGGCTGCTATTTACCGGCAGCCTTTTTAAATTGCCTAACGGTTGTCTAACGTTAGGAATTCATTGCTATTTCGTTTTGGCTTGACACTATATATAAAAGAGGATATTATCTTTTCGAATGTCAGTAAGTACTGACAGACATACTTGAGGTGAAAGGGGAACTATAAGCGTACTATCTTTTGGAATAAAAGTGTGAATTCAATCGGCAGGAATCGATCCAATTCTACATAAAGACTTATCCTGTTAGAAGGAGGAGCGAGTTTTTTTGTACTTAACGAAAATATATTACCTTTTAGAAGTGAGGCAAACTTATGCAAACTACAGATAGTATTCAAAAAAATAACGGTGAGCGCTTAATGCGAATTCTGGTCTTTACACTGATCATTTCCGTTATGAATGGAACGATGTTTAATGTGGTGCTTCCGGTGATCAGCAAACAATTTCAAATTTCACCGTCGCAAGTGAGCTGGATGGTGACCGGTTATATGATTGTATACGCAATAGGAACTGTCACCTTCGGCAAACTGACAGACAAATACAGCTTGAAGAACTTACTGACCTTTGGCCTCATCTTTTTAGCAGCCGGCTCCTTAGCGGGGATCTTGGCCTCCGCTTATTGGATGATGATCGTCGCACGTATCTTACAGGCAGTTGGGGCATCCGTCATTCCTGCGCTGGCCATGATCATACCCATTCGTTATTTTTCACCTGAAAAACGCGGCCGTGCGTTAGGCACTACCGCTATCGGAACAGCTCTTGGTGCTGCACTTGGTCCGATCATTGCTGGTTTGGTGTCCAGCGCATTGAATTGGCAAGTCCTTTTTGTAATTCCTTTGCTTTCACTGTTTACGTTACCTTTCTACCGGAAGTATTTGGATAATGAAAAAGGGAGTGCCAGCAAAATTGACTTTATTGGCGGAATTCTGTTAGCAGGAACAGTAGCTACTCTGCTGCTTGCGTTAACCAATGGAGGTATAGGTTATGCTGTAACCGGAATTGTTTTATTGATCTTGTTCATCTTACGTATTCGTCATGCTGCTGATCCGTTCGTAAAGCCGGTTGTTTTTAAAAACAAATCTTATTCCTTCGGTTTAGCCATTACCTTCGTATTGACTGCAGTAGGCTTCGGCGTTCCCTTTATAGTGCCGCAACTGCTGTCACAAGTAAACCATTTGTCAGCAGCCGTAACAGGGCTCATTATGTTGCCATCTGCCCTTGTGACCGCATATATGGGACGTAAAGGCGGTAAGTTAGCTGATGAAAAAGGTAATTCCTTTCTGTTGTCTACAGCCGCCGCCCTTCTTATCATTGGTTTCCTGTGCTTGTCTTCCGTTGTAGGCATGTCACCTATATTTATTTCCCTATTCCTAATCTTAAGTGTTCCCGGTCAATCGTTTATGCAGATTGCCTTGTCAAACACCATTTCAAGAACACTGCCGAAGGAGCAAATCGGAATTGGTATGGGCTTGTTATCGATGTTTAATTTCATTGCTGCAGCTGTATCCACAGCGACTATTGGGAAGATTCTTGACTTTGGTACCCCAACTATTCATTTAAACCCGCTGCCGACAAATAGCGCTGCTTTCGTATACAGCAATATTTTCCTTGCGCTTGCGTTGCTGGTTGCTGTAATGGCCGTTTTATATTTCGTTCTATTCGGCCGCAGTTCGAAAATGAATACAGCCCAACGTGTGGAAAAGGGCCAAATGTAACCGGTATTAATGAGGTTCAGGTGTGCGCCGGTTGCCTTGACATTTCTTTTGTGAAGGGCTATTATCGCGAGGAATGACAGTCGGTACGAACTGGCTACAAAATGAGGTGGGAAAGTTGCGCAACAACAGCACTTTAAGCACTAGTGATAAATTGCTATTGGCAGCAATCGATTTAATCGCAAGCAAAGGCTACAAAGGAGTAACTACCCAGGAAATTGCTGCGACAGCCGGACTCAGTGAAAAAACACTGTTTCGGCAATTTGGCAGCAAACAAAATCTGCTCGAAGCTGCATTTGACCGTTTTCATTATGCTGAAGAAATGACAAAGCTATTTAATGAAAAACTGATTTGGGATTTACAGACGGACTTGTTATTGATCAGTCGAACCTATCATGAAATCATGAACCGTAACCGCAAAATGATTATGATCAGCATTAAAGAGATAGACAATTTACCGGGATTTCATGAAAGAACAATCAAACACCCCAGACAATTCATGGAGATACTATCGAATTATTTTAAGGTTATGTTCGAAAAAGGGAAGCTAATTGATACGAATCCAGAGCTTCAGGCGTACTCCTTCATTTCAATGAATTATGGGACTTTCCTAAACAACCTGGATAACGGCGGGTTTTTCCCTCATATATCACTTGAATCATTTATTGCGGAGAGTGTGAAGACATTTACTAGAGGCTTGGCGCCTTAAAGAGCAACCGTTTTATGAAAATAGGAGTAACGTAGTGAAGCGATCCTGAGACGTATATTGCAAGCCTTGATCCGAATGGAGCAGTGCTTGCCAATACGTCTCTTTTTGTATTCATTGTGTAATTGCTGAAGATGTTATATTCATTACTCTATTCGTCCCGTGCTAATGCTTTTGGTTAAAGGTATCTTTGAGATGATAAGCCATTTGAATTTTTAACATATCGTCTTTATTGTCGAAGCGTATGTTCAGCACTTGCTGGATTTTTTTGAGCCGCTGATAAAGCGTATTGATGTGAATACCAAGCACCGCTGCTGTATTGATTGCAATTTTATCCTCAGACATATAGATGTGCAAGGTTTGCTCCAACTGGCTACTATGACCCGGTGTGCTTTCCAGAGGACCAAGGATGTCTGAGATAAACTGGTGGATCTCGGAGACATCCTGTCCAAGGAATAACCGGTTGATACCTATATCCTTATATTGAATACATCCAGATTGCTGCTTGCTGAACATATAGTGCAGGGTTTTTTGAGCTTCCGTATTGCTTTTGGCAATATTGACTATGCCTTTGTAAGGGGTACCCATTGCTGCACTCAGCACGTACTTGCTTGAACTGAACCGCCACTCCTGAATCATACGCTCCATGGATTGTTTAACCCATTCGGCATCTGCAGCATGGGGGAAGGAAGTTAGCATGATTACTTGATTATGAAGTCCAAACGCCATATGGGGTGTGCTATTAAAAGTCTCGTTCAGCTTGAACACAAGCCGCTGGATGTTAATTTCTGTCTGATACAGCTCAAATTGACCGGTTATCTCCAGTATAGAAACCGACATATACCCGGAGAAATCAAGACCTAATTCAACTCCCTTGGCCATCAGCGCATCGTCATTCTGGTTCTGCAGCAACTTAGTGAAGATTTCTTTGGTCTCCATATAGTAAATGTCAGTGAGGCTGAGTTTCTTGATCATCTCCAAGGCGAACAGCGAGCTGGATTGCTCAAGAGTCACAATGTCCATGCTGGCAATCGGTCCGGTAAGCCTGACCATGATGCACCCCAGCAGCACCTTATCGACAGTAACGGGATGCAGATAAAATTCCTGTTCATGGAAGCTGATTGTAAGCGGTACGTGATCCTCGGTATCCCAAAGCCCTGCAATATCATCAAATTCAAGCTGTATCTGCTGAGAATTGCCGTTATGGGAATGCTTGTTGAGCATATCCACGAAGGACGCCGGCATTTTGATCATGCGGTTCAGCTCTTTGACAATGGCATGTATACCTTTGTTCTTCAGAGACAAAGCAGTCAAGGCCTCATGAACCTCCAGGCGTTTCTGCAAAATCTGGTTGTTCTCCTGAATCTGGCCGCTCAGCTCCGTAACCTCCTGCAATACATTCTGAACTTCGCTATACAGCTTTGCATTCTCCACAGCGATAGCTACCTGATCGGCAAATACTTTCAGTAATTCGAGATCATAGGCGGTGAACAAGCCCTCATCATCAAACCGGTGCAGCGTTAATGTCCCTCTTCGTTCTCCCCGTATGGTAACCGGAACAGAAATCATGGAACGGGCAATATATTGTTCATCGGTGAGCAGCTTATTACGGAAGTTCTGATTCTCCGGCGACAGGTGCTCCAGTTCATCCAGCATATCGTTCATATTGTAAATCCTAGCAATCCCATCATCAAATACCTTTCCCGACAATGATTCACCTCTGCGTGTATTATGCAGCAGCGAGCTTGCAATATTCCCCACATAAGCCAGTGGAATCAGCAATTGCCGTTTCTCGTCGAATAAGCGGAAGATTCCGCTTGTGCTGAGGGGAATGACTGTCAAAGCAATTTCTAGGATTCTGTTCAACAACTCATCGTAGTTAAGTGTTGAGGTGAGTGTCCGGATACCTTCAATAATATTTCTGAATTCACTGCTGCTGAACAGCAGCTTGCTGGAAATGACAGGGTTTACTTTTGGATTCAATTCGACATCTCCTCACTATTGCGTTAGAATACATGACATTAAAATCGAGATTATAGAGGTAACATACATATATTCTATACTAAAATAGAGGTTTTAAACATAGAAAATTGTCGATAAATCTATAGAATGAAGACAAGTCAGAGTAAATTTGTTTTTATGATAGATTTTCTGACATATCATTAAACATTATTAAAGGGGGCGTTTCAATGAAAAAGGGTACGATGCTGCTGATGATTATGGCGGTAATGATGTTTCTGTATGGCTGCAGTTCTTCCGGTTCGAATTCCGGTTCCGGTACAGCAACCGGCAATTCGGAAAGCAATAGCGGCGGTGCAGCGCTAAGTGATGAATTAAGAATCGCTTATCCGACTCAGCCGTCCACGCTGGACCCGCAGATGGTTACAGGTGGTGCAACCAAGGATGCTGCTCGTCCAATCTTTGAAACACTCCTCACCTTGAATTCTAAGTATCAGGTGGTCCCAATGCTTTCGGAAAGTTGGGACAAGAGTGAAGACGGTCTCGTGTACACCTTCCAGCTGCGCGAGGGTATTCACTTTCATAACGGGAAAGAGATGACTTCCTCAGATGTTGTAGCCTCCATGAATCGCTGGATTACCTTATCAACAGCTGCACAAGGAATCATCGGAGATGGCAGATTCACAACGGATGGAGATTATACCGTTGTCCTGACATTAAATAAACCTTCTCTGGATGTGTTGCTAGTAATGGCAACCTACAAGCAATTTCCGGCTATTATGCCTGCTGAAGTCATTAAGAGTGCCGACCCGAGTTCCGGTATTAAGGAATTCATCGGAACCGGGCCTTACAAGTTCGTAGAATGGAAACAGGATCAATATATTTCATATACCAGAAACGATGATTATCAACCGCTTGATACGGAAGCAGACGGACTTGGTGGCAAGAAGGTGGCTGAAGTTAAGGATATCCGCCTCTCCTTTGTCTCTGAGGACTCCACCCGCATGATTGGCTTACAGTCGGGAGAGTATGATGTTGCCAGTCAGCTTGGAGCCGACAACTATGACAGCATCAAGGATGATTCCAGCCTGAATACAACCCAGGTAATGACAACGAACATCAGCATGAACTTCAATAAGAAGCAAGGTCTGTTTACCGATTTGAAAATGCGCCAGGCCGTAAATGCGGCGCTGAATATCGATGATATATTCATGGCGAATCCGGGCATTCCGGAGTTCTACCGCATTGACCAATCGTACATGCTGAAGGAGCAGAGCGACTGGTACGTGGAACCGGAAGCAGGCCTTTTCAACCAGAAAGACCCGGAGAAAGCCAAATCTCTTCTGGCGGAAGCAGGCTACAATGGCGAAGAAATCCGCTTGCTGGCAACCCGTGAATATGGCTATATCTATGATCAGGCCGTTGTAATCAAAGATCAGCTTGAAAAAGCAGGGATGAATATTAACCTGGTTGTGTATGATTGGCCTACGCTCGTAGCGAAGTTAAACGAGTCCGCTGAATGGGATTTGAATCTTGGCGGTTATACCTCCGTAGTAACACCCTCCCAAATCTCGGCTTTAAATCCGAACTATTACGGCTGGACAAATGACCCGGCCATTACGGAAGGGCTCAGCAAGATGAACGCCGCTGCATCAGAGGAGGAAGAGCAGGCGATCTGGAAAGATGTTCAACAGACCGTGTGGGATTATCTGCCGACCATTAAGTTGGGTGATCTCTACACCTTGACAGCAACAACCTCGAAGGTTGAAGGGTACCACGATTTCGAAGGAATTGTGCTGTGGAATACCAAGGTCTACAAGTAATTTTCAGTCAAGGAGGCGGTACGGAGTGAAAGCATATTTGATTAAACGCCTGTTGTCTGTACTGCCGGTATTGTTCATCGTCTCGCTGCTCGTATTCATGATTATTCATTTGACGCCGGGTGATCCGGCGTCAGTCATGCTGGGAGACGAAGCAACACCGGAGGAAGTGGCGGCCCTGCGCGACCAGCTTGGTCTGAATCTGCCGCTCTACCAACAGTACTTTCACTGGATTGGCAATGCTCTGATAGGTAATCTGGGTTATTCCTATTTCATGCAGCAATCGGTTACGGAAGCGATTTTTGACCGCCTTGGACCAACGCTTTCATTAGCAATTATTGCTCAATTGATTGCAGTTGTTATAGCGATTCCAATCGGTATTATCTCTGCACGGAAACGGGGTACAGCAACAGACCAGTCCTTAATGAGTCTGTCACTGCTTGGGTTGTCGATCCCAAACTTTCTACTTAGCCTGTTCCTGGTGCTGATCTTTACAGTCAATCTGAAATGGCTGCCGGTTGCCGGATACAGGCCGCTGAGTGACGGGTTATGGACGCATTTCAGGTATTTAATCATTCCCGCTACTGCGCTCGGCACGATTACAGCTGCGCTTATTGCCCGGATGACCCGTTCCTCGATGCTGGAGGTGCTGAATGCCAACTATATCAAGACAGCCCGGTCCAAGGGGGTCAAGGAAAGAGGCGTGATCTACCGCCATGCCCTGAGAAATGCATTCCTGCCCGTATTGACAGTCATCGGTCAGACCTTTGCTGGGCTGGTTGCGGGGGCTGCGGTTCTCGAAACCATCTTCAATATCCCTGGAGTCGGCCAGCTGATCGTCAACTCTGTCCAGCGTCGTGATTATTCTGTCATCCAGGGAGCTGTGTTATTTATTACCGTAGCTTTTGTATTTATCAACCTGCTGGTGGATCTGCTATACAGCGTCATAGATCCAAGAGTCCGGTTAAATGGCTAAGCAAGGAGGGCATGAAATGGACGCAATTGAGAATATGAATCTGCAAACTGTGAAAGTCCATATGAAAAAACAGCACCGGAGCCTGATGATGAGGAGGCTGCTTGCGAATAAATCTATGGTGTTCGGATCTATTATTGTCCTGATTCTAGTCATTGCCGCAATTGCGGCTCCATACATCACCAAGTATGACCCTTATGAAATGACTGTTGCAGACCGCTTGAAGGCGCCGGATACGAACCATTGGTTCGGCACGGATAACTTTGGACGCGATATATTCAGCCGGACACTTTACGGTGCCCAGGTATCCATGGGGGTAGGATTTGCCGTTGCACTTGCCACTTCAGCCATGGGGCTTGTGATTGGCCTGTACGCCAGCTACTACCGGTTCCTGGACAATATTCTAATGCGAATCTGCGACGGGCTTATGGCTTTCCCGGGTATTCTGCTCTCCATCGCACTGATGGCCGCGCTCGGAGCCAATGTCACCAATGTCATTATTGCGCTCAGCATTGTCTTTACTCCAGCAGTAGCCCGGGCTGTCCGATCTTCGGCGATTGTCGTCCGGGAGCAGACCTATATTGAAGCCATGAAGGCACAAGGGGCTTCCGGCAGCCGGATATTATGGATGCATATCGCACCGAATACGCTATCTCCGCTGATTGTACAATCCACTTTTATTTTTGCCGAAGCGATCATCGTGGAAGCTTCACTCAGCTTCCTGGGTACAGGAATTCCGGCGCCTTCGCCCAGCTGGGGCAATATTCTGTATGACGGCAAGCTGGTCATCATGAAGGCGTGGTGGATGACGGTGTTTCCCGGCTTAACAATGGTACTGTCCGTGCTTTCGCTGAATCTGTTCGGCGACGGGCTGCGTGACCTGCTGGACCCTCATACGCAGAATGTAAAAAAATAAAACACGGAGAGGAGAAGGCTATTCATGAACAATCAGCTGCTGCTGGAGGTCAAAGAGCTCAAAACGCATTTCAAGACAGAACGAGGCAGGGTAACGGCAGTTGACGGAATAACATTCCATGTCAATGAAGGTGAAATTGTTGGCATTGTAGGTGAATCCGGCTGCGGAAAAAGTGTAACCTCACAATCCATTCTCCGCTTGTTCGACGAGAAATACACAGCCAGCTATGAAGGCGAGGTGCTGTTTGAGGGCAGGAACCTGCTGAAGGAATCCCTTGGCGGGATGGAGGATATCCGCGGCAATGATATCGCCATGATCTTTCAGGACCCGCTCAGTTCACTGAATCCGGTCTACACGATAGGGTATCAAATCGCAGAAGCGGTCCGCATCCATCAGCAGGTATCCAAGAAGGAAGCCCGGCTGCGTGCGGTCCAGATGCTCCGGCTGACCGGAATTCCTTCCCCGGAGAGACGGGTGGACGAATATCCGCACCAGCTGTCGGGAGGCATGCGACAACGGGCGATGATTGCCATGGCACTCGCCTGCCGCCCGAAGCTGCTGATCGCCGACGAACCGACAACGGCGCTGGATGTAACAATTCAGGCACAGATTATGGACATGATTATGGAGCTGAACCGGGAGCTTAACATGGGCGTAATTCTCATCACGCACGACCTGGGCGTGGTTGCTGAATCCTGCAAACGGGTGGTAGTCATGTATCTGGGCCAGATCGTGGAGGAGGCAGATGTGCAGGATCTCTTCGACACTCCACTTCATCCGTATACGAAGGGATTGATGCAGTCTATTCCCCATATGGATGGGGACCGTTCCTTGCCGCTTCACGTCATCAAGGGTTCAGTGCCTTCATTAAATAATGTACCGAAGGGGTGCCGGTTTGCCGCGCGTTGTCCTTACGCCGATGAGCTGTGTCTGTCGAGGATGCCGGAGCTGAGCGAGGCGGACAACGGCCAGAAGGTGCGATGCTGGC
Source organism: Paenibacillus sp. FSL R10-2778 (assembly GCF_038593035.1). Classification (NCBI taxonomy): domain Bacteria; kingdom Bacillati; phylum Bacillota; class Bacilli; order Caryophanales; family Paenibacillaceae; genus Paenibacillus; species Paenibacillus sp. FSL R10-2778. The sequence goes on from NZ_CP151956.1 coordinate 3,630,850, forward strand.
ATTATGAGCAAATCAAGTAAAGGAGGCGGATGACAATGACCGTTCAACAACCAAGACGCCCTTTGCTTGAGGTAAAGGGCGTCAAGAAATATTTCCCGGTAAAAAGCCCTCTAGGGGCAACCCTCCAGCAGGTCAGGGCGGTTAATGACATTTCTTTCAACATGTACGAGGGTGAGACATTCGGTGTTGTAGGCGAATCCGGCTGCGGCAAAAGCACTATGGGCCGCACCATTCTCCGGCTGACTGAACCAACGGAAGGCCAGGCAATTTTTCAGAACAAGGATCTGTTTGGACTCTCGGAGCGGGAGATGAAGCCGATGCGCCAGCAGCTGCAGATGGTATTCCAGGACCCGTATTCCTCACTCAATCCGCGCAAGCGGATTGGCGCTACGCTGGAGGAGCCGATGATTATCCACCGGATGGGGAATAAGCGGGAGCGTACAGACAAGGTGATGGAAATTCTGCAGAAGGTGGGCATGAATGCCGATCAATATTACCGTTATCCGCATGAATTCTCGGGAGGGCAGCGCCAGCGTATCGGGCTGGCCCGCGCACTGGTCATGAATCCCAAGCTGATCATTTGCGACGAACCGGTCTCTGCGCTGGATGTATCCATTCAGTCGCAGATCATCAATCTCATGCAGCAGCTTCAGCGTGAGCTTAAGCTGACCTTCCTCTTCATTGCCCATGATATCAGCGTGGTCCGGCATATCTCTGACCGGATCGGCGTGATGTACCTGGGGCAGATGGTCGAGCAGGCTCCTACAGACAAGCTGATCAGGACTCCGCTGCATCCTTATACCCAGGCCCTGCTGTCAGCGGTACCGGCCACGAAGCCGAATGAGGTCCGCGAGCGGGTGATTCTCAAGGGGGATTTACCTTCTCCGCTGAACCCGCCTGCGGGTTGCATTTTTCATACCCGCTGCCCTTATGTCATGGACCGGTGCAAGACGGAAGCCCCTCTGAATAAAGAGGTAACCGAGGGACATTTCGTAAGCTGTCATCTGCATTAGCAGGCTGTTTTAAGCCAGGGAGGGATTAAGATGGGAAGTATTTCTTTCATAGCCACCGGAGACAGCTTCATTACAAGGAGGCTGGCGAATCAGGGAGTAAAGTATACGGTTCTGGCTGAATTGATCCAATCGGCAGATGTGCGCTTCACGAATCTAGAAGTCACTACGCACAGGTATGAAGGCTTTCCGGGGGCGGTGAGCGGAGGCACCTGGGCGATTGCTCCGCCTGAGGTGCTGGCGGACCTTAAGGCATACGGCTTCAATCTGGTCGCCTGGGCCAATAACCACAGCCTGGATTATTCCTACGGCGGACTCGAAGCGACGGCTAAATATTTGGATGCCTACGGCTTCGTCCATGCCGGATGCGGAGAGAATCTGGCGAGAGCGGGGGAGCCCAAATATTTGGATACCCCCTCCGGTAGGGTGGCATTAATCGCGGTTACGTCCTCTTTTCACGAGTCGTGGCCCGCCGGAGAGCAGCGTGCCGATATGATAGGCAGGCCGGGGGTCAACCCGCTACGGCATGAAATACGGCAAGTGGTCACTGCACGACGGCTGGAGGAACTGCGGGCCATTGCGGAGGTTACCGGCATCAATGCTGAATACCATTATGCTGTGGAGAGCGGCTACCGTGTGGCCTTGCCGGAGGGACAGCTTCCCTTCGGGAGCTATATTTTCGAAGCCGGTGAGAAGGAAGGTGTGGCTACTTCAGCGCATGCCGGCGATATGAAGCGGATTCTTAAGGCTGTATCGGAAGCGGCTAGGCAAGCGGATGTTGTTCTGGTCAGTATCCATACCCATGAAATGCAAGGCGCGCACCTGGATGAGCCGGCCGATTTCCTGCGCGAGTTCGCACATGCCTGTATTGATACAGGCGCACATGCAGTTATTGGTCACGGCCCGCATAAGGTATGCGGGATGGAGATGTACAAAGAGAGACCGATCTTCTACAGCCTGGGAAACTTTATCTTTCAGAATGAGACGGTGGCGCATTTGCCCGCTGATTATTATACAAAGTTTGGCCTGGACAGTTCCCACGGAACTGCTGATGCGTTTGATCAGAGGGGGCAGAATGATACCCGGGGAATGGCCGCCAATCTGCGGATCTGGCAGTCCTTCCTACCCCGCTGGACCATGGAGAACGGCCGGATTATCGAAATTACGCTGCACCCCATTGAAATGGGCTTCGGCCTGCCGCGTTACCAACGGGGCTGGCCTGAGTTATCTTCAAGTGATGCAGCGCTTCAGGATTTACAGAGGCTGTCCAAGCCGATGGGTACGAACATCCGGATTGCAGGTGGAACCGGAAAGGTAGAGCTACTATAAGAGGGTTAGGAGTGACGGCCATGGGTACCATTGAAATTAGATCTGAAGCTATTGAGCATATCAGCGGAACGATTGAGCATAAAAGAGAGCTGCTGGCCAGTATAAACGACCGGATCTGGGAATTTGCTGAAACGCGTTATGAAGAGGCGCGCTCCGCAGAACTGTTCGCGCAAATTCTGGAGCAGGAGGGCTTTGAAGTAGAGAGAGCCGCTGGAGGAATACCAACCGCGGTAATTGGCAGCTTCGGCACCGGATCCCCGGTGATCGGTATCCTGGGTGAATATGATGCTTTGTTCGGTCTCAGCCAGGAAAAGGGCCTTTCCAGCAAGCAGCCGGTGGTGGAAGGCGGAAACGGTCATGGCTGCGGGCATAACCTGCTGGGCAGCGGGGCCCTTGCGGCAGTCATCGGGGTGGAACAATACCTGTTGGACCAAGGATTGTCCGGCACTGTGCGCTTCTACGGCTGCCCTGCCGAAGAAGGCGGGGGCGGCAAGGGGCTGATGGTTAAACGGGGCTTGTTCGAAGGGGTGGACGCGGCTATTACCTGGCATCCCGGTCCAGCCAATTATATTAATTCCGCTACGCTGCTTGCTACACGCCAGGTATACTTCCAGTTTAAGGGGCGGAGTGCCCATGCAGCGGCAGCCCCCCATCTGGGCAGAAGTGCGCTGGATGGTGTGGAGCTGACCAACATGGGGGTCAACTATCTGCGGGAGCATATGGAGTCTGACTGCCGGATTCATTATGCGATTACAAACACAGGCGGGATTTCACCGAACGTTGTGCAGGCAGAGGCAGAGGTGCTGTACAAGCTGCGTGTTCCCCGCTCCGAGCAGCTGGCAGATTTGTATGAGCGGATTGTGAGAATCGCCGAGGGAGCGGCTCTGATGACCGGTACTGAACTTGTGATCCGTCCCGACTCCGGCGCTTCTGAGCTAATCATGAACCGTACACTGGAGCGGGCAGCCTATGCGGTATTCCAGGAGATCGGTGTTCCTGACTTTGATGCGGCTGAGCTGGAATTCGCCTCCCGCATCCGCACGACGCTGACCGAACAGGATAAGCTGGATGGACTTCCTTCCGGTCTGGAAGGGAAGGCCCTGTCAGACCGGCTGGAGCCTTATTCCCCGCAGGACCACCTGGTCATGGGCTCCTCCGATCTCGGCGATGTCAGCTGGCAGATCCCGATGGTGCAATGTTATGTCGCTTCCATGGCCCTAGGCACACCGCTGCATACCTGGCAGGTGGTTAGCCAGGGAGCTTCGTCTTCGGCTCACAAGGCACTGCTCCATGCCGGAAAGCTGATGGGACTGACAGCGCTGGAGCTGTTCCTGCAGCCGGAAGTGCTTGAACAGGCTAAGGCGGAGCACCGGCATCAGGTTACGGGCCGCAGTTACTTGTGTCCGATCTCAGACGATGTGGTTCCCGGTCCAATCAAACGATAAATTCAATCTGATGGGAGTGGTATAGATGACCCCAATACAGGCGGAAACGCTAAAATTTATAGAAGAGTATATCGATCAGAAGCAGGAGCTGCTGATCTCTGTAAGTGACCGGATCTGGGAGTATGCCGAAACCAGATATGAGGAGCAGCAGTCCGCTGAACTTATGGCGGAGATTCTGGAGCAGGAAGGCTTTGAGGTCCAGCGTGCCGCAGGCAATATCGGGACTGCTGTTGTAGGCAGCTACGGGAGCGGGAAGCCGGTAATCGCTATTCTTGGAGAGTACGATGCCTTGTTTGGGCTCAGCCAGCACCGTGGAGAGAACGCGAATCATCCGGTAGTCCCGGGAGGCAACGGCCATGGCTGCGGGCATAACCTGCTCGGTACGGGCGCGCTTGCCGCAGCGATCGCCGTCCGGCACTGCCTGGAGCAGTATGGTCTTGCCGGTACGGTACGCTTCTATGGCTGTCCGGCCGAGGAAGGCGGGGGCGGCAAAGCTCTGATGGCCAGAAACGGCCTGTTCGAGAATGTTGAAGCTGCATTGACCTGGCATCCGGAGGCAAGGAACAAGGTTACCAATCATACCTCTCTTGCAACCTGCCAGGTGTACTTTAAGTTCAAGGGCCGCAGTGCACATGCTTCCGCGGCCCCTCATCTGGGCCGTAGTGCGCTGGATGCCGTCGAATTGATGAATGTGGGGTGCAACTATTTGCGGGAGCATATCATTCCTGAAGCCAGGCTGCATTATGCCATTACCAACAGCGGCGGCATCTCGCCCAATGTAGTTCAGGCGGAAGCGGAGGTGCTGTACAAATTACGCACTCCACGTTCTGAAGATCTGGCAGAATTGTATGACCGGATATGCAATGTGGCGAAGGGCGCTGCTCTTATGACGGGTACAGAGCTTGAGATTCAATTCGACTCCGGCTCCTCAGAGCTTATTGTCAACAAAACGCTGGAGAAGCTGATGTATGAGCAATTCGTCCAGCTGGGCGGACCGGTTCATAATGAGTCTGAGCTTCAGTTTGCGGAAGCGATCCGTAGTACATTGACTAGTCAGGAGCGGACATTCAATGTGCCGGCCGGGCTGCACGGCAAGGCGCTGGCAGACCGGGTGGAAGAATACGATCCGCAGACCTCCATGCTCTGGGGCTCCACAGATGTCGGAGACGTCAGCTGGAAGGTGCCTACGGTACAATGTGAAGTCACCTCAGTTGCACTGGGGACCCCTTTCCATACGTGGCAGGTGGTCAGTCAGGGCGGAATGTCCATAGGGCATAAAGGGATGCTGCAGGCAGGAAAGGTCATTGGCGCTACCGCACTTGAACTGTTCCTTCAGCCAGAGGTTCTGGCTGAAGCCCAGCGGGAGCATGCCTTGCGCTTGAACGGAAGAACCTATAAATGCCCCTTCCCCGATGACGTAACACCAGGACCTGTTAAGCGCTAACCTTAGGTTAATGCGGTGATACAGCAAGTAAGGGGAATGAACAATGAAAGTATCACGTGCCGGTACGGCTATGCTGGTTATGCTGCTGATTTTGATCTGGGGTGCTTCGTTTCCGGTATATAAAATTGCACTGAATTATGCTCCACCTCTGCTGTTTACAGGTATAAGGACCTTGGCGGGAGGGGCGATCCTGTTTCTGCTGATGGTTCACAAACGGAGCGCATTGAGGTGGAAGGCCAACTGGCAGATATATATTCTTTCTGCGGTCTTGAACGTCATTTTATTTTTTGGTCTACAAATCATGGGGCTTCGTTATCTGCCTTCCGGCATGTTCGCAGTGATTGTATATTTACAGCCGGTTATGGTTGGTGTGCTGGCCTGGCTGTGGTTAGGAGACCAAATGTCAGCCTTGAAGGTGACCGGATTTCTGGCGGGGTTCGCCGGTGTTGCTGTGGCAAGTATCCAGAACTTAAGCGGGAATGCATCTGCAGTTGGGCTGCTTCTTGCCCTGGGTACAGCAATCAGCTGGTCTGTAGGCACGGTGTACGTCAAGAGAGTCAGCGGCCGGGTAGACTTCATGTGGCTTGCGGCCATGCAGTGCTTAATTGGAGGAGTGGTGCTGACGGGTGCCGGTTCCATTACTGAGACTTGGAGCGGCATTGTATGGAACGGCTCTTTTTTAATAAGCCTCCTGTACGCGAGCGTGTTTGGAGTTGCTGTATCCTGGATGCTGTATTTCTTCCTGGTGAATGCCGGCAATCTTCAAAAGATATCCTCTTTCCTGTTCCTTGTCCCCATAGTTTCCGTAACCCTTGGTGCGTTGCTGCTGAATGAGCCGTTAACCGGATTTCTACTGGCCGGCCTAATGCTGATTGCCTTCAGCTTGTATTGCATCAACCGGCAGCCGAAAGTCAAAGATCCCTAAAAAAGAAGATAGAGAGATATAACTCTTGTTCATTTCTCACACTTGTGGATAGTTGCCCCAGTACCGTCCTATGGAACTGCGGACTAACCATAGCGGGAAGTGAACCTCGATGACGCTTCATACCCGCAGAGCTCAAACGCCCAAGTAATCTAGGAGGCAAGGAAATGACAGAGGAAGCATTTCGGATTGAAAGGGATTTTCTTGGAGAGAAACAGGTTCCGCTTGATGTATATTACGGTATCCAGACGGTGCGCGCCCTGGAGAACTTCCCGGTTACCGGTTACCGCATTCACGGGGAATTGATTGTTGCACTGGCTATGGTTAAAAAGGCGGCTGCAGCCGCGAACATGGAGCTCAAGCAGTTGACGCCGAGACTCGGCGAAGTGATTATACAGGCTGCAGGCGAGATTATAGCGGGACAGTGGCATGGTTCGTTCATCGTTGATCCGATTCAAGGCGGAGCAGGAACCTCCATTAACATGAATGCGAATGAAGTCATTGCGAACCGGGCCATTGAGCTTCTCGGTGGACGTAAAGGTGATTATAGGGTTGTTAGCCCAAATTCTCATGTCAACATGTCACAGTCAACTAATGACAGCTTTCCTACAGCGATTCACTTGGCGGTTCTCTCCATGCTGGAGAAGCTAATTGGAACTTTACACGGGCTGCATGCGGCGTTCGAGAGGAAGGCAGCGCAGTTCGATCACGTGATCAAAATGGGACGCACCCATCTGCAGGACGCTGTTCCGATCCGGCTGGGGCAAGAATTCCAGGCGTATGCCAGTGTACTGGGCCGGGACATCCAGAGGATCAGCAGAACGAAAGAGCTACTATATGAAGTGAATCTCGGTGCGACTGCTGTGGGGACGGGTCTCAACGCAGACCCGCAATATATTGTAAGAGCTGTGGAATCGCTTGCGGACATCAGCGGGTTCCCGCTGATTCGTGCGGGACACTTACCAGACGCTACGCAGAACACGGATGCCTATACTGAAGTGTCTGCTACTCTGAAAATCTGCATGATCAATATGTCAAAGGTAGCCAATGACCTGCGGTTAATGGCCTCCGGCCCGCGGGCCGGATGGGGTGAGATTACGCTGCCCGCCCGGCAGCCGGGTTCCTCAATTATGCCGGGCAAGGTAAATCCGGTGATGTGCGAGCTGGTTAACCAGGTGGCATTTCAGGTCATGGGAAATGATCATACGATCTGCCAGGCTTCAGCAGCCGGGCAGCTGGAGCTGAATGTGATGGAGCCTGTGCTTGTATTCAATCTCCTCCAATCCTTAACAATCATGAATCAGGCATTGGATGTATTTAACACCCGCTGTGTGCAGGGAATTGAAGCTAATGAAGAACGCTGCCGAAGTTATGTGGATCAGAGCGTAGGTATAATGACAGCGCTCAACCCGCATCTGGGTTATGAAACGGCGGCAAGAATCGCCAATGAAGCAATTGCCACCGGGAAGTCCGTCCGCGAGCTCTGCCTTCTGTACAATGTGCTGTCGGAGGAGGAGCTGGATCTGATTCTCAATCCCTACCAAATGACCGAACCCGGCATTGCCGGTAAGGAACGTTTGGAATATAGCTGAAAGTGACGTGAGGATTATGGATTATTATCAATTTATATCGGATATCATCGACCAGAAGCAAGGGAAGCTCACGGAGGCCAGTGATCAAATCTGGGACTTCTGCGAAACACGTTACCAGGAGCACCGCTCAGCGGAGGTCTTATGCAAGGTACTAGAAGAAGAGGGCTTCAGTGTTCAGCGAAGCGCGGGAGAGATAGAAACGGCTTTTGTGGGCACTTACGGCAAGGGGGCGCCTATAATCGCCATACTTGGTGAATTTGATGCCTTGTCAGGGATGAGCCAGGTTGCCGGTGTAACCTTCAAAGAACCTTTGCAAGAAGGTGCAAACGGACATGGCTGCGGACATAATCTGCTGGGTGCAGGCTCGCTTGGCGCTGCGGTTGCCGTCCGGCATTATCTGGAGAGAAGCGGCCTGCCGGGAACCATCCGTTATTACGGCTGTCCTGCTGAAGAAGGAGGCGGCGGTAAAGCCTATATGGCGCGGGCGGGATTGTTCAAGGATGTCGATGCAGCCTTTACCTGGCATCCATGGGATGAGAATCTGGCATATAACAGCAGAATGCTGGCCACCTGCCAGATCCAGTTCACCTTCAGGGGCAACAGCTCGCACGCATCTGCAAGTCCCCATCTGGGCCGCAGCGCACTGGATGCTGTCGGACTTATGAATGCAGGAGCCAACTATCTGAGAGAGCATTTGATTTCTGAGGCAAGGCTGCATTATGCCATTACGGATGCCGGCGGACACTCGCCCAATGTTGTGCAGGCCAAAGCCTCGGTATTGTATAAGCTCCGTGCTCCAAGAATGAGCCAGGTGAAGGAAATGATCCAACGGGTATGCGATATCGCCAGTGGCGCAGCCATGATGACCGGAACCCGTGTAGAACATCAGGTGGATGGTGCCTCCGCAGATCTGATTCCTAATTTCACCTTAAGCCGGGTGATGCACCAGTGCTTCACTGAACTCGGTGGTGCGGCTTTTACAGAAGATGAGCAGCGGTTTGCCCGGGGGATTCAGGACAGCTTCTCGGCGGAAGAAAAGCGCATAGTGCGGAACGGAGGCGGAAGGATTCTGTCGGAGCAGCTTCAGCCGTATTCAGAGGAGCAGGGATATGTGTATGCTTCGACAGATGTGGGGGATGTCAGCTGGATTGTGCCTACAGGGCAGGTCTATGTGACCACCTGTGCATACGGCACCCAGCCGCATAGCTGGCAGCTGGTGACACAGGGCAAATCTTCTGCAGCCCATAAAGGCATGCTGCTGGCAGGCAAGGTGCTGGCTGCTTCAGCTATACATGTGCTGCAGCATCCCGCAGTGATTGCTGCTGCGAAATCTGAGCTGAAGGAACAGTTGGACGGAGAGGTATACCAGTCACTGATTCCGCCGGAAGTGCAGCCGGCAGCAAGCAGAGCGGTCTAGCAGAGAAAATCGAGACCATCAAGAGTGTGAAGGGGTTGGAAAGAGTGAAGGACAACGGGATTCTAGGGACCATGAGCTTCAGCATGTCCGAGCAAATATTCGCAGCTCATCAAGGGGGGAAATTATCAGTAGAGCCTAAGCAGACTGTACACAACAGTGTGGATTTGGCAAGAATCTATACTCCCGGTGTTGCAGAAGTCTGCTCTGCAATTCATAGGGAACCGGATAAGGCCCACACATTAACTATCAAGAAGAATACCGTTGCCGTGATCTCAGACGGAACTTCCGTGCTGGGCTTGGGGGATATTGGGCCATATGCAGCCGCTCCTGTAATGGAAGGCAAAGCCATGCTGTTTAAACAACTGGCTGGGGTGGATGCTTTTCCGATCTGTCTGGACACTACCGATACAGAGGAAATCATTCGTACGATTCAAAGAATCAGTCCTATATTCGGCGGGATCAATTTAGAAGATATTAGCTCTCCAAGGTGTTTTGAAATAGAGCGCCGATTAGCTGATCTGTTGGATATCCCTGTGTTTCATGATGATCAGCATGGTACTGCGATCGTGGTGCTTGCCGGATTGTTCAATGCGCTGAAGGTGGCAGGCAAGCAGATCGATCAAATTCGCGTTGTCGTCAACGGTATCGGAGCGGCGGGAATGGCGATATGCCGAATGCTGCTAAGAGCCGGTGTCACCAGACTCGTCCCCGTGGACCGGGAAGGAGCTATCGTACTAGGCGGCCGTTATTCTCAGCCCATGTGGCAATGGCTGGCGGAGCGGCCAGAAGTGGAAGCCATTCCTGGGCTGCTCAAGGAAGTTATCAGGGATGCGGATGTATTTATCGGGGTGTCCAGAGGAGGGGTTCTTACGGCTTACGATGTGCAGTATATGGCTCCCGGCAGCATCGTCTTTGCCATGGCCAATCCGGACCCGGAGATTGCACCGGAGGAAGCTCTGCCTTATGTTCAAGTATTCGCTACAGGACGCAGTGACTACCCCAATCAAATCAACAATGCCCTTGTTTTTCCCGGGATTTTCCGTGGAGCCCTGGACTGCCGGGCTTCCTCCATTAATGAAGAGATGAAGCTTGCTGCTGCCTATGCCATAGCTTCAGCCATTCCGGATGCAGAATTAAGCCCGGTGAATATTGTTCCTGCTGTATTGGACAGAGAAGTCGTCGCGAGAGTGAGGGTTGCTGTGATTAGAGCAGCTGTTTCATCTGGGCAAGCGAGAGTTATGCCTGTAGACTTAATGGATGGAGTGTCGTAATCCAAATAATAACGGGAAGGGCTGTGTATTTTATTGTCATTAACTGCAAAATTGTAGGTGAAGGATTCCCGGTAGTTATTTTGCATGGCTGGTCTTTGGATCACAGCGTAATGTCTGGCTGCCTAGAGCCGAATTTTGTGAAACGGCAGGGCTGGAAAAGAATCTACATCGATTTACCAGGAATGGGAGCATCGAAAGCTCAAGCAAACATTCGTAATTCAGATGATATGCTGCAAGCGGTTCTTGACTTCATAACTTTACAAATTCCTGATGAACCTTTTTTGATCTTCGGGTATTCATACGGCGGCCTTATTGCACGGGGTGTTGCACATTATCTTCAAAAAGATGTACGTGGCATGCTCTTAATTGCACCAGTAATTGTAAGTGAACCGTCGGAAAGAAACTTGCCGGAGAAAAGAGTCATCAAGGCCGATAGTTCATTGCTGTCGCGTCTCCCCCTGGAAGATGCCTCTGAATTTGCTGCCGTGTCCGTTATTCAGGGAGAAGAGGAATGGGTCAGGTTTAATCGCGAAATTCTCTTACCCTCAAGAAAAGCGGATCACTCATTTTTAACTCCAGTCCGCAACAATGGATACGGGTTCACATTTGAAATGGACACTGATACAACGATAAACGAGTATCCTGTACTTATTATTACTGGTCGTCATGACCATATTGTCGGATACAAGGATGCATGGGGTATATTGGATGAATATCCAAACGGAGCTTTTTCATTGCTGGATTTGGCTGGACATCATCTACAAATAGAACAGCCCAATATATTCAATGCCTTAGTAAACAATTGGCTTGATGAACTTGAGAGCGGATATATAAATTGCTGAGTTATACCCTTGTAAGAGGAAATGAAACTCTCCACTTGATTTTCAAGCAAATTCCGGATACAAATAATTAGTAGTTTAAAAACAGCCTCCTATTACTACCTAATAGAAGGCTGTTTTAGTTTGTGTTGTACGAATCGTATAATATGGAATGTGGTTTTTATGTAGTGAATACATTGATCGATTGGCTGCCATTTTATCCCCAGTCCAGTGACACAAATCCTCCTACATAGTGAGTATCGAAATATCAGCAATAAGAGGAGTTGTGTAGGTACATTGTGTCACTGAGAAATACACAAAAGTGCCCACATTTTCGCAAATCGACATAAAAGTATAATTCAATTGCACGTCTGCTTATTTTAATAACGAAAAGTACACAGAAATTGAGCTTGATGGTGACAGATGGCATATAAATACCCAAGCAAATTTTAAAAATTACGATAAAGAAATCAAGTTGTTTTGGGATTGGATTACTCCGTATATTGAATACACTAATGGAGAAAAAATAGGCGAGGTATCAATAAATCGATATTCTACCGAAGAGGTTTATCTGAATGATGGAAAGGTCGCCTACCTTAAAAAATATGTTGTCTCATTAATGAGGAGGATTTGTGTCCTTTGAGCAGAACGAACGAAAGCAGGTATTCCCAAGCTGAAATACTATTCATAGACATATGTACAAAATACGGGTTTTGTGAGTAAGTAGTATATAAATTAATGGAAGCAACCAATTAGTTCCATAATATTACTAATTAACTATCCATTACTGATATCTAAGCAATGTTCAAAACTGTTCAAAATCACTGCCCTTTCCTAAGCAATTGATTCTTATTTAGAAATCGTATTATCTAAAACGAATATTAAGCTTTAAAGCTCATCAAGTCACGCATAAAACTTTAAGTACTAATAATGTTTTTATTGTTTGCATTAGATTACATAACTCTCGATCATATAAAAAGTCAACTATTCCCATTATTTAACTTTTATAATCATCCTCATACATGTTCATCTTTAAACCTTCAATTACAAAGTAACTCTTCAGCTATCCTTAATTGTCTTTCCCGTTCTTTAGTAGCTGCCTCTGCAACTGAAGAATGATCTGATATGTAATTCACCAGTTTTACTGCATAGTCACTGCAAACCATAGCGTGTCCTCGCATATGTCCAGTTGCAATGGCTTGTGCAAAAGAACGGGCAGTATACTTACTAGCCTCGGTTGTGGACTCTTTGGCCAATTCATTGACTATGAATCCAACTTTTCTTAAATCAAAGGCTCTCATCTCACCAGTTATACGCTTTTCTAGCGTTTCTATACCTAAATCAATCCGCGGGTCATTTACAAGCTGCTGGTCCAGATGATCCAGGTGCTCAACTGCTACTTTCAAAGCCCATTTGGCCAGAAACTTCTGCGGCAGCTCTTCAAGCGTTTCTTCAAGCCGATTTCTTAATTCATGGTTATCTACAATCTTTATCTTTGGACTAGTATAAGTAAACATGTTAGTTTCTCTTAATTGCTGTTCATGTTTATTCCATGCATATTCCTCAATATTCAACGAATCACTCCCCCATTACAACACGGCACTATTTAATTGCTTCAGATCTTCTTTTATAAAAAGAGTGTACCATACTGAAAAAATGTAAATTAGCCAGATTCTACGCGAATAGTCGCCTTTATTACTCCGATGCTGGGTAAACATCTCTTCGATGATATTCATATTGAATATTTCTTCAATGCCACTATAGCGGATTTGTTCAAACATTATATTTGAAATTGGAGTTTTGAGCCAATCACGAATGGGTACGGGAAATCCTAGTTTCGGGCGATTCACAATAGCTTCCGGAACGATTCCTTCCATAGCTTTACGCAAAGCAAGTTTTGTTGTTTTTTGCCCAATCCGATTGGACACAGGTATTTTACTAGCTGTTTCGAAAACCTCTTTATCTAAAAACGGGACTCTTAATTCTAATGAATGTGCCATGGACAGCTTATCTGCTTTTGATAAAATGTCTCCAGGTAACCAAAAATTCAAATCAATAAACTGCATTCTTGTCGTAGGATCTAGGTGAGCTGTCTTATCATAAAAAGGCTTAACGATATCCGTGGGATGTAAAAAGCTATTCTGAGCGTTTACCGATTCGTGGAGCAAGTTCATCTTGCCGCTTTTGTTAAAGATATTAGCATTTCCGAAAAAACGCTCTTCTAAAGGTGTCAGACCCCGAAGTAAATAATTTTTGCCATAAAAATGATAGGGATATACAGATAATGATTTTCGTAACGAATCCTTTATGAAGTTAGGCATCCAGGTTATCGGTCTTAATGCATTTGGCTCTCTATAGATTCTATACCCTCCGAATAATTCGTCAGCGCCTTCCCCTGATAGGACAACCGTTACATGTTCTTTGGCAAGCTGGTTTAGATGATAGAGTGCAATAGCGGAAGGGTCTGCAACAGGCTCATCTAGATGCCAGACCGTTTTCGGGATACTTTCAAAAAAGTCTTTTTGCGATAAAATGTGAAAATAATGATCAGTCCCCAGTTTGGCTGCCGTTTGATTTGCAATGATTGTTTCATTGTTCAGCCCTTCAAATCCAATCGAAAAGGTTTTTGTTGATTCTTCTGCTCTCATCATTGCAGCTATTGCGGTGGAGTCAATTCCACTGGACAAAAAACATCCTCTATCTACATCACTTTGTAAATGAAGGTTTACAGACTCTTTCAATTTCCACTGAATTTCTTCGGCATAGTCTGCTAAAGATCGTTCTACCGGTTGAAAATGGGGTTCCCAATATTTCTCGATCTTCATTTTACCATCCGAGTTAACCAATAATCGCTCCGCAGGTCCTAATTTATGAATGTGTTCAAACATCGTATCAGGATGCGGGACATACTGAAAAGTTAAGTAGCTGAATAAACTTTGATATTGAAGCTTTCTGGGTACCCCTTGCACTGCAAGTATGCTTTTAATTTCCGAAGCAAATAAAAGATTATTTTCGTCTTTGTAATAATAAAAAGGTTTGATCCCGAAATGATCTCTAGCAGCAAAAAGAGATTGTTCCTTAAGATCCCAAATCGCAAAACTAAACATTCCACGTAAATGATGGACACAGTCCTTGCCGTATTCCTCAAATAAATGCACAATGACCTCTGTATCTGATTGCGTCTGAAAGTGATGTCCTTTTAGCTTTAACTGATCTCGTAGTGTTTTATAATTATAGATTTCACCATTAAAAACAATCCAAAGGGTACGATCTTCATTCGTCATCGGTTGATTACCATCACGTAAATCAATTACAGACAATCTGCGAAAACCAAGTCCAATGTGAGAATCGAGCCATACTCCCTCATGATTGGGACCTCGGTGATTCATAACCCCTGTCATTTGTTTTAAGGTTTCTTCCTGTGGTGGCTGTCCATTATATTTTAATATTCCTGCTATTCCGCACATACTATGGTAGTCCTTCCTATAATAAAGATTAGGATATAGAGTGCCCATAATTGCTTTGATAAATTTATCATTTTTTTCTAAAGGATTCACTTATTTGAAAATACAAAAAAAGAAAAGCCTGTATTAGCAGGCTTTTCTCATTCATTCTTACTTTATCTCTCCCATAAAGCTTCTAAAGTTCTCGACGATATCTTTGGATCGGGTATGGTGCAAATAATGCTCCCCATCAAGCAACATCAATTTCCCGTGTAAGGAGTCTTTAATCTGTTCTTTATGCAGGGATTCCCAGCCTGGAACATCCGTATTTTCTTTCACTAGGAAGAAAATAACAGGAAGATCTTTTGGGAAATTTAATGTTTCCGTGGCTTTGAAATTACTTTTAAATTGCTCTGCTTCGCTGATGATATTAGGATTCATCATGTTTTTAAGTGAAATCATTCTATTTTGTTCTTTAGTTTCCTCATCATCACTTGGTGTAACGATTTGGGCTGGATTGAGCTTTACCAGCAATCTCATAAATCCTGAGTTTTTAAGCAGCTTATAGGTTCCTGATGGAAATTCTTCATCGTTGCCCCCTTGTGTGGGTACGCTGCTGTCGATGCCTACGAATGCACTAACTTCGTTTTCGTATTTGTTCACATAGTCCAGTCCGTAAATTCCCGCTATAGAATGTCCCATCAGAATATAACGATCTATCTTTAATTCTTGTAAAGCTTCATGAAGCTCACTCACGATATTGTCGACCGTTCGTTCTTTTGTGGTGACATCGCTTAGTCCATAACCAAACGGCTCAACTACTACAACTTTATAGAAAGGAGTCAGTTCATCTACAAGTGGTTTGAAATCAATTACGGGTGATGCGGTTCCAAACCCTGGGAGTAACACGACTGTTTCCTTGCCTTGCCCTTGTATGGTAACATTCATCTTTTTCCCGTCGACAGGTACAAGCTGACCATAGGGTCTATTTTTCCTTTCTCCACTTTATTGCTGATCACATTGACTGTAAAAACGATGACCAGAAAAAGTGCTAGGAGTATGACTATAGCGACTATTACTTTAAGTAAAATTAATAATGTTTTTTTCATACTTTCATTTCCTTCCTTGATGTTTCTTTTAGTTTCTCCAATTTCTGCACCCCTTCATGTTATCCCTTATCTTTTGTCTATTTCATTCTAACAATCCAGTCTTAGATCCTCTGTAACGCAAGTTTAATTGATTCTTAACTTTCACCAGCTCCTAAGGATAACGAATTAAGCTTCTGTTAAGATTTATATAACAAAAAACACCTTTAGATATCCCTCAATTAACCATAGGCTAATCTAACGTTATCTAAAGGTGTAGTTTCCACTTATTAGTTCATTGATTATTTACGCGCTGCACGAAGCTTCTCAGGGGTTACATCGTTTCCATCCGGATCTAAAATTGTCACGCCAGAAAGACTGTTACGAACTTGTCCACGAATTTCACGCAGATAGTCTTCACGCAATGCGATCTGTTCAACCCATTCGCCTTGTGTCAAGCCTACTTCACGTTCTTTCTTAGCTAATTCATTGATGCGAGTCAAACTTGTAATCATCTATGTTCCTCTTTTCTTAGTTTTAATTAGCTTACTAATGGTTATGGCGATTAGTTTCAGATTCAAGCTAAATTATCGGCCATTTGTTTCATAAGTCTTCTTAATAATAAACGCTCTTCAGGTATAATTCCGGCTAGTAATTTATCCAGCTGTTTGTTCCAGATCTGTTCCACAGGTTCGCAGAGATTACGTCCGGCTGGGGTTAGATACACTCGGCTAACTCTGCCATCTTCAGGATCTCTTTTTCGAACAACAAACCCATGATTTTCAAGAGATTTCACCATATTTGTTATGGTTGGAGGCTCACAATTCAAGCGTTCACTTAGCTGTATCTGTGTCATTCCATCTGTTCTCCATAACCGGCATAATAACTGTTCTTGACCCACATGAAGATTAAGTTCTCTAAGCAGCTCTGCATAATCTCTACGCATTTCCGCTGATATTCTATCCAGTAGTTCCCTTATCTCATCTTCTATCACAGATATTTCCTCCGTACTGCCTTACAAATTACTTAGCAAGCTAATAATATCACGATTTATTAAAAATTTCAAATAAATGTCCGGTAACGTTCATCCTGTTTGCTGACCAAACCATTAAAAAAGGAGTAAAACCACAAGATCACATAGATCTCGGTTTTACTCCTGCTCAGTCGACACTTGACTTCGTTCTCAATTATTTTGTGGAAGCCGCACTTCAAACATCGTCCGCACTACACTGCTTTGTGCAGAAACTGTTCCAGCATGTTGTTCCACAATGTTTTTAGTGATAAATAAGCCCAGTCCCGTACTCCCTGTGGGATGCGTTCGCGCTCGATCCCCGGTGTAGAACATATCAAAAATACGCGGCAGCTCTTCCGGATCAATACAATCTCCATAGTTAATGATCTCAATAACGACTTCATTTTCCTCTAAATACCCATGAATATCAATAAATTGACCGTCGCTTCCATATCGCGCTGCGTTGGTGAGGAGATTCTCAAATACACGTGCCAGCAGCTCACCGTCACCCTCTATCTTCAGAGGTTGGGTTGCATCCAAGCGGGAAGTAAGACCATTTTTCTCAAAAACGGGATATAACTCTTCATTTAACTGCAAAAGAAGCTCACTCAGGTCGATCGAGGTTTTTTCAAGCGTAAGCTTACCATAGTTCATTCTTGTGATTTCAAATAGCTCATCAATTAATTTTTCCAAACGTTGAGATTTAGTATAAGCGATCGTTGTATAATGTCTGGTCTGTTCTGGCGTTAATTCATTGTCCTTCAGGATAAAATCCAAATAACCTATAACCGAGGTAAGTGGTGTACGCAGATCATGTGCCAGATTTAATACAAGTTGATCTTTACTGCTCTCCGCAAAGTCGCCCCGCTCAATAGCTTCCTGAAGATGGTCAATAGCCAGATTGATATCATGGCCAATAAGGCCGAATTCATCTTTAGATGGGATATCTACCCGCTCCGAGAAATCACCTGACGCCAGCTGATGGATCCCTTTCGAGATTTCCTTGAAATAATTTGCATATGGTTTAGTAAATATAAAAAAGAATAAGATGGCCAAAGGAATGAAGATAATCAAAAACGCATTAACATCACCGATATCCCGCATCAAGTAGCGAACTTTAGTCAATGGATTTTCTAATAAGACCTCTGATCGATAATATCTCTGCAGAATTTTATAGATTGAAAAGGTAATTCCACCGGATACAAGCATACTGGCCATCAGCAGCATAATCATTTTTGTGCGAAAGCTATAGATCATTTTAGGCATTGGTTGTATACCCTTCCCCTACTATTTATCTTTGTAGTGACAATGGTATATGAATTCATTCAAAATCTCAAATCCTTCGAATCAAAGATCTTTCCGCACAAAAATCCGCAGAGAAATGATATATGAACAGCTAAGCAAGAATACATAAGCCAGACCTAGGATTATAAAGGGAATGACCGTACCTTTCACTCCAAAACTCAACCATCTGTTCACATCAGGTATCCACTGGATCAAAAAGCTAAACACGTTCGGTCCAAACATAACAATCATCATAAAAACAAGATTAACCACTTGCGCTCCCTTTGCCCCTAACCAGTAATGAATCGGTAAATAAAGCATCGCAAGGAGAGGGAAAATGGATAACGTAATACCAACCTCTTGCCAAAAATGAGGGGTTACGGCTTTACCTGTTACAATAATCAGGAGATAGGTAAAGGACGTGGCTGCCAGCCCAACAAGCGCATACGGAAGGATCGAAAAATATTTGGCACGGACAAGCTCTTGTCTCCTTACAGGGAGATTAACGAGAAACCGTTGCGTCATCTGCTGAGTATCCATTGAGCAGGAGCTTATCAATAACAGCATGGGTGGCATTACCGTAAATAAACTGAAGCTATGATAGTTCGAGTAAGCTATAAAAATAAAAAAGGGGATTAGCAGCATCAGAAATTTACGCAGAAGAATGAAGTCTTTTTGAATTAAAAAAAATGATTTATACACTTTACGTCCTCCTTAGCTTATAACTCTTCCTTGCTAAACAATCGTAGTGAAATCCTATAAGAGCAGTACAATATGGAGAGATAAACAATCCCTATCAAACCAATCGGCAACAGATGATCCTGCAGCTTTATGTCGGTAATTGTTAAGAAAAAGGATGAATTTGAGAGTGAAGATCCAGTGTTCAGGGTGGTAATCGTTATTACTACATTAAAAAGGATATTGAAGTAATAGTTTTTGGAACCAAGCCAATAATGAATCGGCAGATAAATAGACGCAGCCAAAGGAATCATAAGTAACGTTAAAGATACCCCTATCCAATAAAACGGGCTAATGGAATATCCAAATGAAAAGGAAATTAGTAACAAAGCTAAAGAGCAGACCAAACCGATGAAACAATAAGGAACAAGTGATAAGTATTTAGCCAAGATAATCTCTTGCCGTCTTACTGGTAACCCTATCACAAACTTTGTGTTGTTATTCTGTGCATCCATAGAACAGGAGTATACGAGCAACAGTAAAGATTGAAATGTAGCAAACATGCTGGAGTTATCCAGTTGAACATATGCGATGAACAAGATACTCAAGAGAAATACAGGGATAAAATTCCGCAGGAGAATAAAGTCTTTTCGAATCAGCAACAAGAGATTAAACATACAAAGCGTTTCCCTTTACCGTAAAATACATGATTTCTTCCAGAGTAGGTGTTTCGCATATGGCATGGTCTCTAAAGAAGTGTTCCCCCTCAGAGCGATTGTTCAGAAGCCCCTCGAAACCAACTTCCGTCTCTCTAAGCCCGATGAACCATTTTCGTACATCCCGATCAAGCAACTCTTTATTGCCTTTTACCAGCATGTATTTGTTGGCTAGAGATTCTTTCATTTCATTAAATACTAGGTGCCCTTCGTTCACAAAAACAATATAGTCCGCGATCCGGTCCAAATCAGTCGTATTATGCGTTGAAAAAAGAATAGACTTCTTCTCATCCTGGATATGCTCACTAAGCAAATCAAGCAACTCTCTTCGGAATATAGGATCAAGTCCTGCAGTAGGTTCATCCATAATGAGCAGATCTGCACCATGTGATAAGGCAATGGCGAGCGAATACTTCATTTTCATTCCTTTGGAGAGCTCCTTAATCTTTTTCCGCGGGGAAAGCTTGAACATCTCTATGTATTTCCTATACGTTTCTTGATCCCAACGACTATAAAAAGGAGCAATAATCTTACTCATCTGATCGATGGTTAATTGATCGTAAAAGTAATTCTCATCGGAGACATAGCCAATCCGATCCTTATTCTCTGCTTCATGGATAGACATCTCCTGGTCAAAAATCTTGACGCTGCCATGATCAGGAAACACCATCCCCATCATCATTTTTATTAATGTTGTTTTCCCTGCCCCATTCGGTCCAATTAGCCCCGTGATATACCCTTCTTTGATACCGAACGTAAGTTCGCATAGGCTAAAATGGCCATATTTTTTAGATATTTGGTCCAATTGAATGACTTCTTTCATTCTGTCTCCTCCTCATAAAGCAATTTCAACATCTCACTAAACTCAGCAAAATTAATCCCCAGCATTTTACTCTCGTCGATAATCTCCTTCATTTTGTTCTCCATAATCCGTAGCCGTTGTTCCCGAATAAACTCCTGATCTGCACCAGAAACAAAGGAACCTTTCCCCACAATTGAATTGATAAGCCCTTCTCTCTCCAGTTCTTCATAGGCTCGTTTCGTTGTAATTACGCTAATCTGCAGCTCTTTGGCTAATAGCCGGATAGAAGGTAATGGGGTGCCAGACACTAACTCTCCTTGCAGAATCATCTGGCGGATCTGGCTGACAATCTGTGCATAGATGGGTTCACCGGAAGTGTTGGATATCAATATGTTCATGTAATCGTGCCCTCACTCCTAGTTTATGTGTTATCAATGTATATATGTAATATATACACTATACCCATTGTTGTCAATTACCTTTCTTGTATCGGCAAAAAAGCTGATTCCTAGGATCTAAGAACCAGCTAACACAGTTATCAGATATTTTCTCTATCACAATAATCCCGCACTTTTTAAAAAACGGCTAACAATATCTATCTGATAGCGAATCCGTAGCTCACGATCAAGGCTCCAGCAGGTTTCCACAGTAAATGCTTTAGCCCCTAATATACGGGTAACGGCTGCCCTTGAGGAGCCGGGGCGCTCCCGTAAACGGATATTAAAATGATAAGCGGTTTTGGGAATCGTTCGATTAATGCCTTTGATGACACGTTTTGCTGTACCTGTTCCTCGGCTTCCCGGAGTGACGATGATCGACTGGCCAAGTCGCTTCGGATTTTTTTGTGACAACCCATTTGCTTCATGAAGATCCAGAAACCAGGTGGGACGATATCTTAGTACTAGCTGTAGCAAAGCTGAAGCTAATGGATGTTTTGCCGCTGTTTTGCTAGAACGTGGAAAGGTGCGGTTTAAATCGGGTACACCTCTGATCCGTTTGCGGTAAGCTTTTTGATTCATTAGAGGTACTACAATGATCGTGCCCCGGTGTATATACAACCTTCTCTGGTTAAAACGTTCTACAATGATCTGTGCGGCACGAATACTTCCTGTCTCCTTCCCATGTATCCCCGACACCACCATAAAGACAGGACCAGGAAGCTCACCTCTAATCACATAATAAGGAGTAGCATAAGCTGTGGACGATGCTAAGGTATAGCTTTCAACGATCATAAAGGATCACCTCCACATTTAGATAATCCATATATGTGTATTCCGATGTCCCCCAGTTGTCCTAGACAGATAAGCAAGAAGAAACGACGTGGTCTTTTTTAAAGATAGCATTCGTTTTTCGTAGAAATACAATCAAAAAAAGCCTGATTTCTCAGGCTTCCTTAGTCCTAACTAGTTAATTTATTTATACGCCGGGAGCCAGTCTCCATGGGCTGTGATCAGCTCGTCGCACATATTTGTAATGTCATCCATCGACAATTCAGCTGCTGTATGTGGATCAAGCATTGCGGCGTGATAGATATGCTCTTTCTTATGGGTAATCGCTGCTTCGATCGTTAACAACTGTGTATTAATGTTTGTACGATTCAGTGCGGCGCATTGTGGAGGCAGATCTCCCACATAGGTTGGAGTTACTCCGCTTCTATCTACTAAACAAGGGACCTCTACACATGCTTCTTTTGGCAGATTGGTGATAAGACCTGTATTCATAACATTGCCACCTATTTTGAAAGGCACATTAGTTTCGATAGCTTCCATAATATAAGACGCATATTCATGCGAACGTTCATGTTTAAGTTCTTTGTTATTAACCAATTCTTCACGCATTTGTTGCCAACGTTCAATTTGATCTACACAGCGGCGTGGATACTCGTCGAGTGGAATTTGAAACCGTTCGATAAGCTCTGGGTAATTACGTTTGATAAAATAAGGATGATACTCTGCGTTATGTTCCGAAGATTCCGTAATGTAGTAACCGAATTTAAGCATCATTTCATAACGGACCATGTCTCCGTGATGTTCTTGTTGCTTCTCAGCGGCACGGCGTTTAATTTCCGGATACAAATCCTCGCCGTCTTTAGTAACCTCCAATAACCAAGCCATATGGTTAATCCCAGCGATCTTAGCCTGAACACCTGTCTGATCCATACCCAGATGCTCGAACAAGCCCGGAATACAATGCTGCACACTATGACATAATCCCACCGTCTTTACACCGCCATAGGTATTCATCACATTGGTCAGAACTGCCATAGGATTCGTATAGTTCATAAAGAGTGCGTCCGGACAAACCTCCCGTACATCCGCAGCAAAGTCCAGCATCACTGGAATAGTACGCAGGTTACGGAAAATCCCACCTATGCCAACTGTGTCCGCAATCGTTTGCCGCAAGCCATATTTCTTCGGAATTTCAAAATCTGTGATGGTGCAAGGGTCGTAACCTCCCACTTGGATTGCATTAATGACATATTTAGCTCCACGCAAAGCTTCTATACGATCCGTATAGGATTTCACAACACAAGTGCTGCCGCTGCTCTCTTTTATATTATTTAGCATATTCTCGGAATCTTTCAGGCGTTGTAGATCAATATCATACAGGGCAAGTTCAAACCCTTGCAGGGCTGGCGTTCTCATACAATCTCCCAACACGTTTTTGGCAAATACGGTGCTACCCGCTCCGATAAATGTAATTTTAGACATGTGAAATATTCCTCCTTATAGGTGAGGTGAACGGTATTAACATCGCAGTTTTATGGAGAAGAGTAAACTATAATTCCCTTATAAACACTAGGATGTCAGCTCATAACCGTCTGCTCTCTTCACTAATCACTATAAATGAGAGCGGTCCCAATGAGTATGGAGAAATACAAGAGATATATGGACGTTTGTTGCATTTGTATATTCAATCCTATAATCTAATTGTATTATTAAAGCAATCTTGGGGAGGTTCTAAGTAAATGGCTTTAGAGCATTATCATTTTACAGCAGGGTTTAATCTGGCTCCCGATGATCATGACCTATCTGTATTATTCAGCGGAGAAGGCAAACCCGTTCCTGGCCATAAAATGGGCCCCTCTGTTCATGATTACTATCTCATTCATACAGTAATTGATGGGGAAGGTGTTTTTCAAAGTGGCAGTAATTCGCAGGGATGTAGTAAGGGGGATACCTTTGTTATTTTTCCGGGGGCGTTATTTAGCTATCAGGCAGACATGGATCGTCCGTGGACATATGTATGGGTGGCCTTACAAGGGGAAGCGGTTGAACAGCTACTACACGAAGTGGGAATTACAAGGGACAAGCCAATAATCCACTTAGATAACCTAATAGAGATACATAAAGTATATGAACATATTCGTTTATCCTTTCAGCAATCTGCTTATCCTCGACTGGAGAGCTTAGAAGCTTCGGGTTGGCTACGGCTGCTAGTGCACAAATTCGGTGTTGCGAACATAAGTTCGCTTCCCTCTCAATCGATAGAATTACCGGATGTTATCGACCGTCAGATCGATCAAGCGATCCGTTGGATTTCTCTACAGTTTCATCAACAGATCAGTATCGACCATATGGCATCGTCTCTAGGCTATCATAGGGCGCACCTCTCTAAAGTCTTTAAACAAAAGATCGGCATGTCTCCCAAACAATATTTATTAAAGGTTCGTATGGATAAAGCAAAAAAACTGCTAGGAGGCACGCTGACCATCGACCAGATCTCTTCCTCGGTCGGTTTCAATGACGCGTTATACTTCTCCAAGCAGTTCCGTAAGTGGAGCGGCATGTCTCCCAGTGAATTTCGAAATCATCTTCGAACGGGCAAGTGATTGATGTATCTTACGTTTCTTTCATGGCTTTAGATAAAATTGAGCTAACAAACGTTGTCTTTCCTTCACAATAAGCATCAATGTCATAACGATGTTGTTCTGCCAAGCGTTGTTTGACCTCTGCATACGCTTGACGCGCTGCTGTATTCGATCGCAGATAGTCTCTGAAAGCGATATGCTCCAAGTAGCCTTTTCCATCCTTAGGACATACATACAGATGATATTTCATAAATCCATCATCCTGAAGTCTTTGAAACGCTTCTCTTCCCTCTATTCCCAAGTTCCCTTGGTGATCATATCCATGCTGTTGTAAACGTTCTATGATTTGTGGGAGTACATCGTAGCTGTCCATCACAAGATCAAGGTCGATGATAGGTTTAGCAGCTAGCCCTTCAATCGAAGTACTGCCCACATGCTCGATAGAAATAATAAGATCTCCGACATAAGATAAGAGCTGTTCTTTTAATCTATTGAATTCTGCCTTCCACTCTGGGTTATACGGGACAACCTCTATAACTTTCGTCTTCTCAGCGATGATCAAACACCTCCCGGGTATAATAAAAGGTACTATAATCCGTTTCTAGCTAATCTCTGGTATATCCTCTTTCTCGATCACTCTATAGACGATCCATATGCATAGAGCGGCTACAACTAGCGTTCCCCCCATTAAGCAGACACCACTCCAGCCCCAATGCTGCCATGCAAAACTTCCCAGTGTAGATCCAATCGCTCCACCTGTAAAAGTGCTGACCATAAAAACAGTATTAATACGACTGCGAGCCGCTGGTTCAAGTGCATATATCCGTGTTTGGTTACTGACCTGTGACCCCTGTACCCCAAGATCCAGAATAATAACTCCAGCAATCAAACTCCAGATCGTAAATCCGGCTAAACCAAAAAATCCGTAAGCAATTAATGTAATTAACAGTAGGATTCCTACAATCTTTTTGGGAGCAATTCTGTCTGCTAACCTCCCGATAAATGGAGCACCAGCAGCACCTGCTACACCAATAAGACCAAACAATCCTGTAATAGAGCTACTGTAGTGATAAGGTTCTCCTTCCAGAAAGAAAGCTAGAGAAGTCCAGAACACACTAAAGCCGCCAAACATGCAAGCCCCAATTAAAGATGACTCACGAAGCGTCGAATATCTGCGAATCAGTTGTCCCATTGATTTCAGCAGATCTGAGTACGAGGAATTATTGTCTGGTTTCGTTGCCGGGATTAGCCGATAAAGAATAAGGGATAACAATAACATGACTACTGCGGCAATCCAGTACATCGCTCTCCAGCCAAACATATCCCCTATAATTCCGGATATTGTTCTTGCTAGCAAAATACCAAAAAACAATCCGCTCATTACAGTGCCTATAACCTTCCCCCGCTCCTCCGGTAAAGCTAACTCAGCCGAGAGAGGAATGATGACCTGCGGCACCACCGTAGTTATGCCGATAGCAAAGCTGGCGATATACATCCAAGTGAGGTTTTGTGCGGTAGCGAAACCAATTAGTGACAGTGATACAGCAATAAGAAGTCCTGATATCAGTGTTCTGCGTTCACGAATGTCACCTAGTGGAACAAAAAATAACATTCCCAGCGCGTAGCCGATTTGAGTAAGCATCGATACATATCCCACTGCGTTAGAGGAAGCATTAAATGTGCGTCCTATCTCAGCTAGGAGCGGCTGATTATAATACATATTTGCCACGCTTAGTCCTGATGCAATGGCTAGAATTAGGATGAATTGCTTAGATAGACCTTCTCCTACACGAACAGCAGCGCCTGTGATAGATTGTGTCATGAAATTATGTGCCTCCGTTCACGTATGCTGCTTCAAACAGCGAGCTTAATTTTCCCTAATATATTATAACAGCCAATGTCAACCTTCCTTCTTCAATAGATTAATGATTAGTAAAGGAAAAAATATAAATATCTGCATAAGTACAATTTATAGTAAAATATATAAATCTGAGCAAGGAGTGGATGGACGTGCACCAGAACGAACGAATCATAAACAAATTACAAACGAATCCCTTAAAGAATGTAAGCTTGTTAAAAATGTTAAACTCCTTCCACGAAGTCATGGAAACACATCTAGTTGAGCATGGTGATCAGTGGGGTATTGTATTACTTCTTCCAGCCACAGCATACGCATATGATCATAGGGTATATCCTCAAGCGGATTACATCGTATTTTTGGATTACAGCTGCCCCGATATATTTCCAGCTTTACTACCACTGCTCCCAGCACAGGCGAAGCTTGTTTTTAAACTACAGGATGTGAAGTACCAAGAGGCACTGTCTGCGCATTTTTCTTTAGAAAAAACTCGGGGGTTTTTCTCTTACAGCACAACTGAGGGGTTAAGGTATAGTAAGGACAAAGAGGTGTCAATCAATCATTCATTTGACGACAGACTACTTCCACTTTGGGCTGCTAACCATTACAATAAGGAAGAAATTGAGGAATATTTCCAAAAAGGAGCGTTTTCCGTTTCAATCTTTCAGGGCGACAATCCGGTTAGTACCTGCCTAGCGTTCCGAAATGAAGAGCAGATTTGGGAAATCGGCGCTGTTCATACTTTAGAAGCATTTCAAAGATACGGATACGCGAAAATGGTAGTTCGCACAGCCATACAAGAAACGTTAGAACGAGGCTTTATTCCACGCTATCACGTCCTTGAAAGAAATCAAGCGTCCATTCGTCTAGCTGAATCTATTGGACTTG
The DNA here is from genome assembly GCF_038593035.1 of Paenibacillus sp. FSL R10-2778. NCBI lineage: Bacteria > Bacillati > Bacillota > Bacilli > Caryophanales > Paenibacillaceae > Paenibacillus > Paenibacillus sp. FSL R10-2778. The sequence continues at coordinate 3,657,675 of NZ_CP151956.1, forward strand.
TCCCTTGTGTGCAGCTAGAGCACTGGATTAACTACATTCAATAACAATTTCTATTGGAGGTGATTTTAATGAGCTATCCACCAAACGACAATTTGAATTATTATCAGCCTCCACCCCCTCCGGCACCGACGAATGGCAAATCAATCGCTGGTTTTGTCTTGGGAATCCTCTCTATTGTTGTGCCTTATATTGGTTTTCTGTTAGGAATTATTGCGATTATTCTATCCGCCTTATCGCTGAGGGAAATCCGTAATCGTTATGAACAAGGCAAAGGCCTAGCGATTGCAGGCCTGGTATGTGGAATTGTGGGCACGCTGATGTACGCAATTATTATATTATTCGTCGTTGTGTTTGTTTTTGCAGCTTCTACTTACTAACCACGAAAAGGATCTCAATAGCCATCATCGGCTGCTGAGATCCTTTTCGAGTTAACACGCTATCAAGTGAACCCTTCATTCAGTCGTGGAACCAAAATCAGTGATTTTAAGCTTAACATCAAAGGTCAATGGCATCCGAATAAATTCCTCGTCCCAATGATCCTTGATCTTTTTCCAAACCTGCGGTTTTTCTATGCTGAACCAATTTCCGAACCCTGCCACATCTACTTTATAGGTGGAATGCATTTTGTGAATAAGAGCATTGATTTTTTCGGTTAATTTTTCCTCGAATATCTTCTCCAATTCTTTGAAATAGGCAACTTCCGCGGAATGCTCATTATCATCCCAATTCTCAATAAGACGTCCATCAGACTCAATGGCTACATGAATAGAGAACTTCTCATCCGCAGTCTCCTTCAGCGTAATCTTACTCTTAACTGATTTAATTTCATAAGTAATCGCTTCATTCAACTGATTATAGGCTTTAATGCTCCCACCTTTTATGTCCCCTTTGATCCAGGCAATACTCTCCACATCCTGTTGATCAATATTGCCAATCCACTGTCCTGTGTCTCCCTTGATAATACCTGCTCCGGAAAATTCCACCTCACCCTGTGCCTCCACGATGTTTTGTAAAACAAAGCTTTGCCTGGAGTACATAAGTGCATCTAGATTAGACAACGTTATGCCCTTCATAACTTTACTGGTTCTGAAGTGGTTATGAATCATGTCTGCCAGACGAAAAGATGGAATCTCCTCCGAGGTTGTTTTAAGTGTGTCGGACGCAGGCCCTTGGCTAAGAAATATAAGACAGCTAGGGCGGATATCATTATCTCGCAGTAAAAAGTCCATTAGCCGTCTGATCTTCTCCTGTTGCACCAGTTTCTCAGATATGACAACAACCTTGAGGTGATGACCTATAATCGGACGGTTCTTACGTATTGAGATTTGGCGGAATATCTCAAGCAGAGAATCCCCTGTCTCAGAAATATTGTGATAATGAGTTTTGGGTGTTGCGCCATCTTTGCCAGTGTTTCCGAGTATTTTTTCAGGTACAATTTGTACCGTAGCCGTCAATTTATTTTTCTTAAAATAGCTTCCTCCGAGTTCCTCAAACTCCCGTTCGACTCCTTTCGGCTCCCCCTTGTCAAGCGCCAATCCCGTATAAACACTCAAGTCTTCAATCTCCTTACTGCTCCAGCAGCCAGACTGCGTAAGCAGAATCACGAATACCAATAGTAGGTGAATAACCCGCTGTCTAAACATTCTGCTTGAGTCCTTTCTTCCTAATGATTAATACAATCGACAATAACAGTGGCAGCATTATAAAGATCAGCACACCCATATAGCCAATCGCATCACCAAGACTAAAGACATCATTGATGCGCTGAGGGATCATCGTACAGATGAAGATGATGGGCATTAAAGCGAACATAACCGGATGGATCTTTAGGTGGAATACCTGAGAGATGCCAAGTGACGCATTAAAGAAAAAGCTGCAAAAATTACAGAACATCTGCATCAGCCAAATGACGAGCAACGGAAATTCAAATCGTTCAAAAAAGAACCCTGATATTTCAAAGCTCCTTACCAAATCTATCGTAGGCCAGGTGCTGGTGATTACAGAATTGATGGATAGGCCGCCGATAACCATCACAACAGTAACCAGATACAGTACCAGCGGGATACTTAAACCGACCATCATTCCTTTGACCGCTTGCTGCGGATGTTCCATAAAGGCCGTCATTGTCATCACAACCTCACAACCGGTAAAGATCAGGATGCTCGACTTCATGCCTCGGATCACCGGCATCAGCCCTTCACTCAGAAAAGGACGTAAATGCTGGATATCAAATATTCTGGCACTTAAGATATAACAAATAATCAGGATAAAAATACTGATCGGAAATACAATCTGAAACACGCGGGCCATGGAATTAATCCCACCATAGACCAAATAAGTGCCCACCCAGATGAACGGCATCACAATCGCCCAGATCGGTGTCCCTTCCAGAAGAAAAAACAACGTTACTTCCGCCAAAACGCGGATTTCGAAACCCGCAATCACAATAAAGTAAAGAATCAATATTGTACTCATTACACTGCCTGGAAGATTCCCAACAATTCTTTTAGAATACTGAAAGACAGTCTTCCCTGGAAATTGCTGGCTAAGCTTCACCATAACCAATATGACCAAAGATACGACGATACCTCCCAGCACTACTGAAATCCAGGCATCGGGAGTCTGCACAGCCTTAACAACATTTCTGGGCAAAGTCAAAATTCCCGCACCTAGCATTGAATTGGTCAAGATTATAGAAGCCTGCGAGGTTGTGATCTTGTCATCAGTTCGTTTAAACACTGTGGTCTCCCCTCTGCTCCTGCTAAGAATACATTCTCTAGGACCTGCGCTTTTTCTTCTGGGTCTTCAGCATCTCCGGTCTTCGCTTCATGATCGATAACGGTGCACGAACGAACAAATCCTTCCAGTCACTTAAGCGGAAAGGGGAAATAGGGGTGACGTAAGGAACTCCAAAGCTTGAAAGCCGAGTCAGATGGCTGCAAATAAGCAGGAAGAAAAGGATGGTTCCGAACATGCCCAGGACCGCCGCAAATAACATGCCTGCGAATCGTAAGATCCGGAGAGTAATCCCCGCACTGTACATCGGTATGGAAAACGAAGAGATCGCTGTCACGGCTACAACAATTACCAAAAAAGGACTTACAATACCAGCCTGTACCGCGGCATCTCCAATGATTAGACCTCCGACAATCCCCATTGCCGGACCTATGGGCTTCGGCAGCCGAATTCCAGCTTCACGCAAGATTTCAATGGAAATTTCCAGAATCAACACTTCAATTAATGCAGGAAAGGGTACACCTTGGCGTGTTTCGATAATGGAGATCGCCAGTTGTGTAGGAATCAGTCCCGGATGAAAAGAGATAAAGGAAATATACAGCGCCGGAGCCAACAGAGCCAGAAATGATGCGCAAAACCGGAGTATCCGCAAAAGTGTACCCGGAATCCAGCGCTCATAATAATCCTCAGGAGACTGCAAAAGCATACTGAACGTCACTGGAACAACGAGTGCAAACGGTGTGCCATCCAGCAAAATCGCGACTCTTCCCTCTAACAAGGATGCAATTACCCGATCGGGTCTTTCCGTATTCTGTGTCTGCTGAAACGGGCTTAAATAATCATCCTCGATCAACTGTTCCACATAGCCGGATTCCAGAATAAAGTCCATATCAATTTTGGAGATACGTTCCTTCACTTCCTGGAGCAGATCAGGATTTACAATGTTTTTCATATAAGCGATAACCAGGTTCTTCTTGATTTCGCTGCCTACTTCAACCATTTTCATTTCCAGATTCTTATTAAGCCCTTGGCGCCGCAGCATAGAGGTATTCTCACTAAGCACCTCAGTAAAGCCAATCCGAGGCCCACGCAGTAAAGCCTCCGAGGTTGGCTCAGTAATCGCGCGCACGGATCCATGCGGAGAACCCACCAGCAACATCTCACGCATGCCTTCGACAATCAGCGCAGTGTATCCGAATAGGACAAACTCCTGCAGTTGGTCTAAATCCTTGGCTTCACTAAGCTGAGCTAAGGGGAGCATATTCTGTTTCAAGTAGTTGTATATTCCTTCTGAAGCCTGCGTTTCGCCGGCATACATCAGATTCTGCAGCACCTGCTGATTGATTAGCTCCTCGTGCTGCATCCCCTCTACATAGACCAATGCGGCACGTGCCTGTATACCTTTAACTGAGAATTCACGAAAATGTACATCACTGTTCTCCCCCAATGCCGTTTTTATCGCTGTCAGATCGGCATCATAGTCCTGGGTAAAAGCAGTAGACACAGGAGGCTGCGGATTTACTTCCCGATTGTCATTCTTCTTCAGTTCCGCATCCTGTGATTTGGCCTCTGTTTCCTTGGAGCGTCCGCTTCCAACATAAAAATACAAATGCCTGTAAAGATAAAAAATCCCTACGGGAAAGAGCAGCGTAATCGCCGCCTGCATAAAAATTGTCCAGTCCGGAATATAAGAGACTATTTTAGGCCACATCGCAATCATCCTCTATAGGAATCTGTTAGTACTATTCTCCTTCCACCCTATTCTTATGCAACATTTGAAACTTAAGGAAAGTTCATATATCAGCATTGGTCCGGACATAACAAAACGCCCGCATAAGCGGACGTCTGCAATTTAGAGTATTTTCAACAGGTACTGCTTAAGGTTAATTAGGTTGCTGCCACTGCTTTAAAACTTCAATCAGACCCGGGACATCTAATCCATCCAAGGAAAAAGCTTTGCGCAGCAGCTCATGCGGTATGAACTCATCGTATTTTCCGAGGTAGGGTGCTTCATCTGGGGATAACAATGATAATGGATCTGTGGCAGCCATACTTTCGGCAATGATCTCTGCTTCCAGCGTTTCTGCATCTGTTTTACCCGCAACGACCATATAATAAGGTTCCATGGGAACGATAGAACGCAGTCCCAGAGGGCTCTTCAGGTTGTTCTTCAGAAGGCGCTCCAGCGTACGAAATTGCCGACTACCGGCCCAGGGCAGAATGAACATGGAATCTCCACCCGCCGGCATAACGGACCGCACAAGCATTCCGCTTTCCTTCGCTAAACGACGGGCTCGTTCAAGACGTGCAGCCGCACTCGGAGCTAAATACGGATACAATGAAGTGGCTCCTAAGATTTCACGGATCTTGTTCATGATGCGTGTATGTACATCCCCACCCGCACCAAGCCACAACGTATCTACTTTGCCGCGTGAGGTTTTCACATAAACGGCTTTATGGCGATTATCCACCTCTTCTACCTTCCAAAGCTTACCTGCCAGAGTAAAACAGTAGCCTGGTGGTGGAACCGTTGTGATCGATCCGATTTCCTCAGTCCCGTTATAGACCACATGCTCTTCATCATCTTTGAAGACCGCGTAGAAGCGGAAGTTATTCACGATCTTCTCTCCCGCCATCCCGATGATCAAGCTGCCTTCGTCCATCTTCTCAATTTGTCCCATGCCTAACATATAGGTCATGAAAATATCATAATCAGTAGGATCTATGGTTTTAAACGAAGGCAAACTCAGAACCGCTTCTTTTAAATCATCCGGTTCGGCCTCACCCATACTTTTCAAAATGCTCATCGTCTGATGGTACAGCAGTCCAACTGGCAGCTGACGCACGACCAGGGGTTCCACCCATTTCTCGCGCACATATAGCTCAATTACCGCTATCGCTCGAAGCAGTGTCCACGGCATCCGCGCCGGAAGCTGAGCTTCCTCGTCCTCTTCCTCGGGCGTGACAAAGATCATCTCGGATGCAGCGTCTCCACGCCTGCCCGAGCGTCCTAACCGCTGCACAAAGCTTGCGCAGCTATAGGGAGCGCCGACCTGTAGCACTCGCTCCAGCTCGCCCAGATCAATACCCAGCTCCAGCGTCAATGTCGCTGCGGCAACAGCCGGTCCGGTGCCTTGCCGCAGCGCGGCTTCCGTCTCTTCACGCAGCATCGCGGAGATGCTGCCATGGTGAACGTGAAATACATCCCGTTCACCACGCTTCGCGGCCGTTCTCCGCATCTCTAGGGTCGCCGTCTCCGCATCTGAGCGGCTGTTGGTGAAGATCAACGCCTTCTTCAGATGCGTATGATCATAAATAAAATCGTAATAAGACTGCTTCGCACGTTCTAAATGCTCCGCCTGCACCTCATCCCGTGCATCCGGGAAAGAGAAATGCTCCACACTTAAACGGAGCTTACGCCCGCCTTGTGGAGCGGACACTTCAACGCTCTCCCGTGTGCCCGCCGCCAGCCACTCTGTGACAGAAGCGTAGTCACTCAGCGTAGCTGATAGACCGATTCTGCGAGGATGACATCCCGCCATTCGTGAGATTCTCGCCAGCTGGCTTAACACCTGGATCCCCCGGTCAGCTCCCATAAAGGCATGCACCTCGTCAATGACAATAAAACGTAGATCATGGAACAACGCTGGAATAGCATTCGGGCGGTTCATTAATAATCCCTCAAGCGATTCCGGGGTGATTTGCAGCACGCCTGAAGGATTCTGCACCAGTTTTGTTTTATCGGCTTGAGGTACATCTCCATGCCAGTGCCACACCGGAATATTGCCTTCACGAAGCAAATCATTCAAACGTGTAAATTGATCGTTGATCAAAGCTTTCAGAGGGGCGATATACAAAATGCCAACCGAACCGGAAGGACGTTCATACAGCTCAGTAAGCGCTGGGAAAAATGCTGCCTCTGTCTTACCTGAAGCGGTACCTGAGGCAATCAGCAGATGATGCGGGGTATCAAAAAGCACCCGGCAGGCATCCACCTGTGCCTCACGCAAAGTCTCCCAGCGGTTCTTATAAATAAACTCTTTAATGAAGGGAGCCAGCCTATAGAACGGATTATCACTCATAATTCAAACTCCGCCAGGAATCCATCCAGTTCATTTTGCTCAGTCTCAGCTGGCTTAGCCGTTTTTTCGCCCACTAGCTGTTCAAAAGTAATCTCCGGATGCTGGTGAAGCGTATGCAGCAGATCCATGAAATCACGAACTACCTCCCGTGGAGTTAAGAGTTCCTCAGCCCCTAATCTTCCAACCGCTTCCTCCATAAAATGAACCAATTGTTCCTGTGATAAACGCGCTTCATAACCATAATGTAGGGCGTGAATCTCTTTAAGCTTTTGCAGCAGTACCAGAATTTCCTCGTGTGATAACATGTCCAGAGCAATGATAGGTCCAGTATAATTGTTCAGACCCGCCGCCCCGTACCGGCCAGCAACCAATCTCGATCGCAGTGCCTCATAACTAAATAAACCACGCCGTCCATCTTCCACAAATTGCGGAGTTCCCCCTATAAAAATCCCTAAGTTCTCTGCCTTCCCCTGCATCGTATCATTGAACATGGTAAGCAGCTTTTCATAGTTGCTCTGACGGGAAATACTGTTCGTAATTTTATAAAGATTGACACCTTCATCAATAAACAGCAGCAGACCTTTATAGCCAATAGCCGCAGTAAATTCCGCCCAAAGCTTCATATAGTCATACCAATTATCATCATCAATAATCACGCCAACTCCAAGCGCTTTGCGGGCTTCTGTCCGAGTTGCAAATTCTCCACGCAACCAGCGAAGCGAATCCTGTTTCTGGTCATCATCGGCCAGCTTGTGTGCATTCCAATAAGAGGCGAGCACTTTGGCAAAATCAAAACCATGTACCAAACCACGCATTTCAGAGGCTACAGCGTAAATTCGCTTCTCTACTTCTTCACCAAGCTGAGGGTGATCAGGCCCATATTCCTTCTCCTGCATCACGGACTGCTGTAGCGTAATAATCCATTTCTGCAGGATGATCTCCAACGCTCCACCATCTGGACGTGTGCGGGTCGATAAATGGCTCATTAGCTCCCGGTAAGTCGCTAGGCCTTGTCCTTTAGTTCCTACTAACCTACGCTCAGGGGACAGGTCAGCATCTGCTACTACAAAATCCCGATCCATCGCGTAATTACGGATCATCTGAAGCAGAAAGCTTTTGCCGCTGCCGAATTTGCCTGTAATCAGCTTAAAAGCTGCCCCACCCTCTGCAATGTTCTCCATATCTCTTAATATGGCCTCAATCTCCGGCCGACGGCCAACGGCTATGTGCTCTAGTCCGATACGCGGAACAACACCAGCCGTCAACGAATTGACTAGCGCAGTTGTCATTCGTTTAGGTATTTTTAATTCACTCATCCAAAGTTCACCTCATTAAATATTGCGCAGCATAGAGATATATTCCTCAACAATGTCTTCCCCCTCAATGATCAGATCACCAAGAATGTCCATTGCGATTTCATTAATCTCATCAATTAGAAGCTCTGACATCGTGCCATTAGCAGCAGCCAGCTTCAGTAAAGCTTGACTTCCATCCTCATCCAAAAGAGCAAGCAGTGCTTCCCGTTGTAGTGGACTTAAAGCATTGGCAAACTGTTCTGCCTCCGATCCTATGCTAACCGCTTGAGCTTCTTCAATCACCTCTACAGGCAACAATTCTTCCTTACTATCTTGTATTGGATCAATTTCACCGATAGTTGCTTCGAGCTTGCTATCCTCGTAATCTTGCTCGTCCATATTCTCAACCGTAAGCATCGTCCGTACAATTTCAGAATCACTTTGCAGGCGTTCTAGTTTCTCCGGATCTATGACGACTGTCGGCCCTTTGTCTTCCTGCGTCTCTTTAAGGTACTCACGCTTTAGAAAACGAGTGATCAAATCGTCCATATCGGCATCTACATTAATACCTTTAAGTCGTCCGCGGTAGCCCATCAGTTCCCGGAGTTTATTCTCAGTCAGACGAAATAACCTTGTAATCAGACTGCGAAGTGGTGGAGATTTACTAATACGTACAACCGGTATAAGAACAGAATAGCCATATAATGAAATATCATATACGGCACTTCGGAATAAATAACGCTCCCGCATCACCGCTGGTCCAGGCGGAAACATTTCAACTAGATTGGAGCCGTGTTTCCGGGTGACATAAGCATTAATTAACGCCACGACCTGCGGAATGTATTGTTCAAGAGCTTCTTTGCCTTCTCCGATGTAGAACTTGGATTTACTAATATCATAGTCCGACATTGCCGTTAATACTGCGAAGGTTAGCTGCTCAGGAGCAGTCGTCAGTCCTCTCATTAATTCAAGCTCCGCCAGATCCCCAGCAAGACCACGTGAACGAGCCACAATGATAGAAAGCGGGACATCCAAATGATGTACAAAAGAGAAGTCCGCGATCCAGCCGCCAAGATATTGATCCAAACGTTTATAACTTTCCCGGTAAGCTTCCCAGATCAGATTTAGCTGCCTATAGCCATCATTAGGGTCAGTCCACCCCACGCCATTAATAAGCTCATATACATGCAGAAAAATATAAGAAAGATCTGTTTTCAGATATCTGCCTTGTCTAACTTCATTCCGCCAATAAAAATACCATCTGCTTTGCGTGCCTGTCATATGGCCATATGTAGGCCAGTAACTCTTAAAAGGAACAAAAAGCGCTGAGTCCTCAGTTTTTTCAACTAATTCCTTCGCTCTTGTTACGAACTGCCCTTCGGTGGTAGTCACAGGCTCCGGCGTTTCCATCTCTGTATCCCAAAGCTGCAGCTGTAATGAAGGTTCAGGGGTTGAATTTGTTTTGCCATTATTCTTAGAAGATGACTTAGGCAGCGCAGGTTCAGGGGAATTTCGCGGCGGAATCGGTACATTTTGTTCCGTACTTTCCCAGACTAATTCTGTGAAATGCGGCTGCTTCCTATCATTACTCATGTGCGATCGCTCCGTCCTTATAAATAAGGATTAATGTAAAAAAACGGTCCTGTTCACAACTGTGAAGGAACCGTTTTGTTCTTACGTGAATAGTGGTCATCCATACAGGACGATAACATCGTTTCTTCTTGATATTTTAGCATTGTTGATAGATTAACATCAAGTATGTAATGCAGAATCACATTTTAGAGAAGCTCGGTTCCCTTTGTTTCTTTGCCAAGGAACAATACCGCTAATGCACCGATAATAATCGTTACAAAAAATAGCATAAAGATCGAGCCAATCGCCATAGATTTACCTACTAGAACCCCTACCAGCAAAGGTGCGATAATGCCCCCAATCCGGCCAAAGGAAGTTGCTAAACCAGCGCCTGTGGAACGAATAGCCGTTGGGTACAGCTCTGGCGTATAAGCATACATGCCACCCCAAGCGCCAAGATTGAAGAAGGATAAACAAATTCCGGCAGCCATCAGCATGCCTTCAGTAGTCGCATTTCCGAACCATGCAGCGCTAACCGCAGTGAACAGCATATAGATGACTAGGACAAATTTACGTCCGAACTTTTCAATAAAGTAAGCGGCAGTAAAATATCCAGGCAACTGAGCGAGCGTCATAATAAGCACATACTCGAAGCTTTTGACCAAGCTGAAGCCTTTAAGTACCATAACTGTAGGCAGCCATAGAAACATGCCATAATACGAGAACACCACCGTAAACCATAAAATCCACAACATAATTGTAGAACGGCGATATTCTGGCGACCATACGGTAGCGATTCGTTTCTTTAAGGAAACGGGTGCCTTTTTAATCTCAGCAAATTTCGGTGAATCATCAATCGCCCGTCTTAGATATAAAGCGTAGAGTGCAGGTACAGCCCCAATTCCGAAAGCTATACGCCAGCCATAATCAGGGATAATGAAGAACGCGATTAATGCAGATGCAATCCAACCGACTGCCCAAAAGCTCTCCAAAAGCACAACCGCACGGCCTCTCTCCTGAGCAGGCATGCTCTCTGAGACCAAGGTAGAAGCGACAGGCAGCTCTCCGCCAAGACCAAACCCAGCAATAAAACGAAGCACACAGAGGATCGCAAAGCCTGTTGCAAATGCAGATAATCCGCTTGCCGCCGAGAAAATAAGGAGTGTCCACAGCAATATCGGTTTACGGCCAAAGCGGTCTGCTAATATCCCTGCCGCTGCAGCACCTACTGCCATACCGACGGAATTAATACTAGTCAATATACCGATCTGCTCCGGTCCCAGATTCCAATCCTTAGCTAAAGCTGCTACAACAAAAGAAATCATTCCGACGTCCATCGCATCGAACATCCAGCTCAAGCCAGCGCTGAAGAGTAATTTCCTTTGTTTCGGATTCCGCAGCAGTGTCATTTGATTCACTTCGAAGCCCCCTTATTTCAACCTGTTAACCAATAAACTTACTTTTGATTGTTTCACTTATACATTTTAAAATTGAAGTGCTCAAAAATCAAGAAATAAAGCAGCATTAAAGTATTGCCTAGCCAGCGATTGAAAATAACAGGTCTGCACAGAAATTGTGGCGATAAGCAGCATATTACGAACGGATTCTCTCTGCGCTCTCGACAAATGTGTCAGCCGGTTAATCACACGATCTATAGAGCTTTTTAATGAGGTATCATCTTTCCAAGAGAACTCCTTGTGCAACACTTGATCTACTTTACATTGTGTCTGAATCGATGGATTGCTTTTGATCTCCTCAAAAAGCCCTGCATAGGCGTAATACAGCTTGGCCGGTTCAATTAGATCATCATCATCCCGATCCGGCTTTAGGAACATTAGCTGGAACAGTTGGCGGATACTTTCAAAGTTAAGAGCGGATTTGAGATCATCGATAATAAACAAAAGCGCCGCCTGATTAACCGAATATTTCTTTCCTTCTTTAGGCGAACCGAGATATTCCTTGAAGTCGCGCTTGACCCAATTTTGCATAGCTGTGACGGTCAATGTGGAATACTCTATAAGATGGCCCAATGAAGCAATTTCACCAAGTGAAAAGCCTTTTACATGGCCGCCTTTAATGATCTTTTGTAATATGGGTGGAACATTGGTTGATAAAAAAGCGGGTAACGAAGTCCCCTTTTGTAATTCTTCACGGTGAAACTTTGCCCATGCCTCTTGGAGGATATTCAGCGGTTTCCGGTCTGACAATCCGGTCAATGAGAGCAGTAGACTGGACATCTCCACACGAGTCAATGCAAATGATTCCATATCTGTTTCCCTCCACCATTTGATATTTTACTGAAAAGTTCGTAGAATAGTTCATAAGAACTCATAATAATGAGTATAACCTATTTTAGGAACGAAAGGGATGGTAAAGATTATATGGGTATAGGACTTAGTTTGACGTTGGTGGTTATTTTGATTATTTTAACCGCTTTTTTTGTAGCAACAGAATTTGCATTGGTGAGACTTAGAGGTAGCCAGATCAGTCAAATGGTGCTTGACGGAAAGAAGAATGCCTTGGCAGTACAGAAGGTATCCGCTAATCTCGATGGCTATTTATCCGCTTGTCAGCTCGGGATTACCATCACTGCGCTGGGTATTGGTGCACTGGCAGAGCCTGCATTCGAACAGTTATTGCTTCCTATTTTCGACTGGGCCAATATCAGTTCTAGTGTGAGTCACCCTCTTGCGTTTTTACTCGCATTCATCATTGCAACATTCTTGCACGTCGTTGTCGGAGAACTTGCTCCGAAGACGGCAGCTATAAACATTCCGGAAAAAATCGGTCAAATTACTTCACCGCTGATTATTTGGTTCTACAGAATTTTGTACCCTCTCATTTGGTTCATGAACGGTTCCGCTAATATGCTTGTTCGTCTTTTTGGGATGAAACCAGCTAGTGAGCATGGAGACGCGCATAGTGAAGATGAGATTCGTTTGATCCTGTCCGAGAGTTACGAAAGCGGGAAAATCAATAAAGCCGAATATGGCTATGTTAACCGAATCTTTACTTTTGATGAGATGCTCGCCAAAGAAATCATGGTTCCGCGAACCGATATGGTATGTCTTTTCACCAATCATTCGTTGAAAGAAAATTTCGAAATTATCCGCAAGGAGCAATATACTCGTTTCCCTGTGGCACAAGGCAGCAAGGATAATATTATCGGAATGATCAACACGAAACAGCTCTATTTGCAGTATGATAACAATCCTGATTTTGATTTCCATAGCTTAATTCAACCCGTACTGACAGTATCTGAGGTGACACCGGTCAAGAATCTTCTAACTCGTATGCAGTTGGAGCGTGTGCATATTGCCTTGCTGCTTGATGAATATGGTGGAACATCCGGTCTCATCACGATTGAAGATATTTTGGAAGAAATCGTTGGTGAAATCCGTGACGAGTTTGACGGTGATGAACGCAGAGAAGTCGAAAAAATAAGCGATACTAACTATCTGTTCGACGGTAAGGTATCTCTGTTAGAGGTCAAGGATCTTACAGGGCTTGATTTCGAAGATGAAGAAGTGACCACAGTTGGAGGCTGGGTATACAGTCATATCGCAGATCCAGCCATTGGCAAAAGTATTGTTCGTGACCATGTAACATTGACCATCCGCGAGATGAACAGATACCGTGTCCGCAAGGTTGAAGTTGTTATCGAACAATCAAGCAACACTGAATCATCATAAATCACGAAATCATAACCTTTATTCATAAAAAAAGGATAGGGTCATCAGATTAAATCTGACACTCTATCCTTTTTTCTTTTTGGAGAATTTTGCTCATATAATACTCATCCACCCACTCACCATCGACAATAAGAGATTTCCGCTTCGTCCCTTCGATTTCAAACCCGCTCTTGGTATACAGCCCCAAAGCAGCTTGATTATGGGTCATGACGGATAACTCAAGACGAACAATCCCATTGTTCATAGCCCAGATGTCCATCTCACGGAACAGGCCAGCCCCAATCCCATTCCCCTGATATTGTTTCTGAATCCCAATCACTATGTACGCGCTATGTCTATTGCGTCTAACACTTCCACCTCTAACAGACAAGTAACCTGCCAAATGATCGTCAACCTCTGCCCCTATAAGAATTGAAGTTTCTGCTGCCAGAAAGCTTTCGAGCATTTCTTTGACCTGACAAAGACTAGCTTGTCTTTCATCCGGTTCCAATAACATAAATTTGGACTCTTGGTCTAACTGATGCTGAAGTCGAAGCAGTTCACCTGCATCCTCCGGCACCAGTTCTCTAAGTGTAACCATCATATCATCACTTCCAATCGTAAATAACTATAAGTACTTCTTGAATACCTTACTGGAGCTGCTATCATAACCAAGAATTTCGTAGAGACGATGCGCTTCTTCTCTCTTTGCAGCACTTGATAACATAATCTTAAGGGCTCCCTTGGAGATTGCTACATTCTCGGCATGTCTCATTAGCATTGCGCCATACCCTTTTCCTCGTACTTTTTCAGCCACAATGACTCTTTCTATGACAGCAAAGGGCCTATCGTCACACAAAGCATCCATACAAAAATGAAGATGTAACGACCCGACAATTGTTTCTTGTTCTTCGCACACATATAGAAAACTCTCCGGATGACCTGCTATCTGCTTCAGCCGCTCAGGAGATACATGAATAGCTGGATGCTCAGGCAGCAAAATCCGATAAAGTTCTTCAATGAAGGTAGCGTCTTCGGGCACTGCTTCTCTTATCATTCGTCTACTCCCTTCTATACAACGATTAACAACGACAGACCATGATCACATTTCCATCGGGATCTTTAAAATTAAACCAATGATCATGCTCAATATCCGTGAGAATCTCTCCTCCGTTGGCCTTTACATAATCATAAGCAGCATCAATATCCTCGGTGTTAAGATGAAACGAAGGGATGTTTAGAACAGATTCAGCGGTGTAAATCTTACTGTCCAAAACGATGCCCGGTCCCTGCATAGGGACTACATATAAATGACCGAATAATACCTCTCCATCTAATGGGAGTCCAAGCAATTGGCAATACCATTGTTTTGATTTCTCAATATCCTTTACCGGAATAAAAACAGCACCAATCTGATTCAGAATCGGACTTATCATCATTAAGAAAGCCTCCTCTTTTAAGTTGACGGATAGGGTGTTATTCTAGAATAATTCGATAAAATATGTCAATTACCTCCCTCCATTTAGGGAAGGGCTGGTAAGTTGTGTTATAATTCTGTGAGCATTACTCCAATATCACGTACGTCAGGAGAATTACATTGGCTAACCTGAACTTCGGTGGTTTTAAAATGACCCCACCCAAAGTTTTATCACTAGGATTCTTAATCCTTATCACTGCCGGGACTTTTCTGCTTAGTCTCCCGGTCTCCTCAACATCCGGACAAATATCCTTTATCGATGCCTTGTTTATGGCGACTTCAGCCACTTGTGTAACAGGCCTTGCGGTCATTGATACGGGAACTCAGCTAACTACCTTCGGACAAGTTGTTCTACTCATTTTATTTCAAATCGGAGGATTAGGCTTTGTAACGATGGCTACTTTGATTACCTTGGTCCTTAATAAACGGATATCCTTGAAAGAGCGAATCCTTTTGCAAGAATCCATGAACCAAAATTCGATGCAGGGAATTGTACTCTTAATCCGTAGAGTCCTGATCTATTCTCTTGTTATTCAGCTGTCGGGGGCCGTGTTGTTTGCTGGAAGGTTTATGATGGATATGCCCTTTGGGAAAGCAGCATATTATGGGATTTTTCACAGTATTTCTATCTTTAATAATGCAGGCTTTGATCTCTTCGGTGATATTCATGGGCCGTTTAGCGGACTTACTCGTTTTGTAAATGATCCCATTGTTAACTTCACCTCAATGAGTCTCATATTTCTTGGAGGGATTGGTTTTATCGTTCTGTCTGATCTTATGGACTTTCCTAAACGCAGAAGACTCACTCTTCATTCAAAGGTTGTTCTTTGGACTTCTCTTATATTGATTGTTATTGGTGCGGGGCTGTTTTTTTTACTGGAGTTTAATTCTACGCTGAAGCCCTTGAGTGCAAGCGGAAAGTTTTGGGCGACCTTTTTACAAGCGGTAACTCCGCGATCTGGTGGTGTCACCACCATTGAAGTTCCACTTTTACGGCAATCCACACAATTTCTGATGATTCTATTGATGTTTATCGGAGCTGCACCTGGGTCGACGGGTGGAGGAATCAAGATCACTACATTCGCCGTACTGGTTACTGCAGTAGCTGCGCGATTACGGGGGAAAGAAGATATTGTAATGTTCCGCCACCGGATCGCTAAAGAAAATGTATATAGAGCCCTTACTATCACATTAATGTCTCTTATGCTGCTTGTCATCGCTACGATGTTATTATCCTTAACCGAGAGCGCTGAATTTCTAACTGTACTTTTTGAAGCAGTATCTGCTTTTGGAACCTCAGGCTTATCTATGGGCCTTACTCCGGAACTGACTACGGCAGGAAAGGTTCTAGTGATTATCCTGATGTTTATGGGCCGGACCGGACCACTTACACTTGCTTATGCTTTGAAACCAAAAGGTAGTAAAGAACTGTACCGTTACCCAGAAGGTAAGATAACGATTGGATAATCATGATATGGCCAGCGGCTACCAGATAATGCCGCTGGCGTCATATCAATAATATTATTGTTCTTCCACGATTTCTTGTTGATCAAGTGCAGCATCCAGCAACTGATTGTACACATCATCGTTATTCTCCAGCAATGCATCCGTTTCTAAGAACTGTTCCTCGCTCCCAGGCTCACCCGCAAAGCTTAGACTGTAATCCCATTCCGTTCCTCTTGTACTGAAGAAAGTAATTTCATATGGAGCCTTATGATTTTCGAGAGTGAATACAGTCCTCCCTACATAACTTTTATCTTCTTTACGGCTCATTTCAGCACTTACGATCTCTAAATTCATCCACTTATCTTCCTTCCTATCATCAAATCAGCTACCCTTTCAGTATATCATTGAAATGAATGTAATTCCTTCTCTTTGCACTGTAAATTCCACGTAATTGACTTTTTTCATCCGGCGGTTAATAATTTAGTACAATGCTTGTAAAGTACTAAACTATTAGTAAATGGAGGAAATTACAATGACTGATTTTCAGGCTAAGCTTAGTAAATATGCAGATTTAGCTGTACAAATAGGTGTTAATGTTCAACCCGGGCAAATTCTAGTGGTGAATGCACCGATTCTTGCCGCTGATTTCGTACGTCTAATTACCGCTAAGGCATATGCTATCGGAGCAAGTTTAGTTAAGGTGAACTGGAGTGATGCAAGCATTACACGCCAACAGTTTGAACACGCTGCACCAGAGGTATTCACTCAGCCTCCTACTTGGTACGCAGGTGAAATGACTGAATTCGCCGAAAAAGGTGCGGCTATCCTTAACGTGATCGCTGAAGATCCTGATGCACTTAAAGGTATTGATCCAGTACGTATCTCCAATTTCCAAAAAGTTCGCGGAGCTGCCCTCACCAAATATCGTGAAATGCAAATGTCCGACAAAGTGAGCTGGAGTATTGTAGCTGTTCCTTGTCAAGCTTGGGCGGATAAAGTATTCCCTGAGGTTCCAGCCGAAGAACGTGTAGATAAACTCTGGGAAGCCATTTTCCACACCGTGCGTCTTGACCGTGAAGATCCAGTAGCTGCATGGCAGGAGCATCTTGACACCTTGGAGCAAAAAGCGAATGTACTCAATGCAAAAAAATATAAAAAGCTGCATTACATAGCACCTGGCACTGACCTTAGCATCGAGCTTCCTGAAGGCCATATCTGGGCACAAGGAGACAGCATTAATGCAAAAGGTCATTCTTTTGTAGCCAATATGCCTACCGAAGAAGTCTTCACTGCACCACTAAAGACTGGTGTTAATGGCACTGTAAGAAGCACAAAGCCACTTAGTCATGGCGGCAACATCATCGATGGCTTCTCTATTAGCTTTGAGAACGGCCGTATTGTAAGTGTTACTGCTGAGCAAGGTCAAGAAGCGCTAGAGCACCTCATTAGCATGGATGAAGGAGCGAAATACTTAGGGGAGGTTGCCTTGGTTCCTCATAAATCCCCTATTTCTGAATCCAACATTCTTTATTACAACACATTGTTTGACGAAAATGCTTCTAATCACCTTGCTATAGGTATGGCTTATGCCTTCTGTTTAGAAGGCGGTAAAGACATGAATCCAGAGCAGTTAATTGAGCATGGCCTCAACAATAGTGTAACCCATGTGGATTTCATGATCGGGTCAGCTGAGATGAACATTTACGGGATAACTGCTGATGGAACTGAAGAACCTGTCTTCCTGAATGGAAACTGGGCGTTCTAATTTAAGCACACAAGAGATACAGGATATTGGGAGGAATAGAAACTATGTTGGATTTCAAGCAAAAGCTGAAGAATTACGCATTGCTGGCCGTGAAGATTGGCGTTAATATTCAACCGGGTCAGACACTCGTTGTGAATGCAGATATTGTATCCGCAGAGCTTGTGCGACTTGTGGTTCGTAAAGCCTATGAAGCCGGTGCGAGACTTGTAAAGGTAAATTATAGTGATGAAGTTGTATTACGTACACGTTATGATCTTGCTCCATCTGATTCCTTCCTGGAGCCGCCGCAGTGGCAAGCCGATGAATTAGAGGATCTTGCTAAAAAGGGAGCCGCATTTCTAACCATTATCTCCGCTGACCCAGATCTTTTAAAAGGCGTTGAACCTGGAAGAATTGCCGATAATCAACGTATTTCTGGGCAGACACTAGCACCTTATCGTGAGTACTTAATGGGGAATCATGCGAGCTGGAGCGGCCTTGCCTTCCCATCAGCCTCTTGGGCGGCAAAAGTGTTCCCTGACGCTCCATCAGAGCAGCAGGTTGAACTATTATGGGACGCCATCTTTAAAGCCACACGTGCGGATCAGGAAGATCCTATTGAAGCATGGAGCCGCCATTTAGATGGACTCAAAACTCGTTGCGCTTCCTTGAATGAAAGTAAGTTTCGCAAGCTGCACTATACAGCACCTGGTACAGATTTAACTATTGAGTTGCCGGAAGGACACATCTGGTGTCAGGCTGGAGCTGTGAACGGTAAGGGCGTCCCTTTCTTAGCCAATATTCCTACGGAAGAAGTGTTTACTGCCCCTCTGAAGTCTGGTATTAATGGTAAAGTGAGCAGCACTAAGCCACTTAGCTACGGCGGCAATCTAATCAATAACTTCACGCTGACCTTTGAGAACGGTAAAGTGATTGATTTTACTGCTGAAGAAGGCGCAGAAACTTTGGCATCACTAATCGCACTGGATGAAGGCTCTTCCTATCTTGGTGAAGTTGCTTTGGTGCCTTTCCACTCTCCGATTTCTGAGAGCGGTATTCTTTATTACACTACGTTGTATGATGAGAATGCCTCCTGTCATTTGGCTTTAGGTGCAGCTTATGCCTTCACAATTCAAGAAGGAATTACGATGACTAAAGAACAGCTGTTGGAAAAAGGAATGAATCAAAGCCATACCCATGTTGACTTTATGATGGGCTCACCTGAAATGAATATTGACGGAATTAACGATGATGGAACAACAGTACCTATCTTCCGTAATGGGGATTGGGCTTAAGGCTTAAACAACACCCGTTAGATCCTAGATAGAACCAACTTCAAACAACCCGCTTAGCTCTCTAATTAGAGAGTAAGCGGGTTGTTTTTGTTTTAACAGCAACATTTCAGGTGGTAAAATGCCCAAATTTGAATAAAAGTTCAATATTTGTTCACACTATTGTTGATTTCCGTTCACAAATATGTCACAATACAGTTAAGGATTGAATTTCCAAGGAGGGGATTATCATGTTGAGAGACCCAGTATCCAAAGAAGTTGACAGCCTCGAAGAAGAACAGCTAGAAATTCAACCACCGGTAGATTCAAGAATTGTTGCATCTAATGCTATTAAATACACTGCCTATGTTATGCTGCTTTTTGGATTCTTGTATTTCCTGATTGCTTACTTGGCGCCTATGTTGGAACCTTAATGTGATGGATATAACTTTATTGGAAAACGCTTACGGTTAATCACTCTCTATGGAGCAGTGATTAACCGTTTTTATTAATTCCATGAGAATGCTTTGTTTGTCCAAGCTATTGCTGTAGGCGACCATACCCCGTTCATCTTCGATTGTATCCAAGCTACGGCCTCTTCTCTATCCCCTTCAAAAGCGGATAAACCGTTATCTGACATCCAGTGACTGACCGTCTCGAACGAGGTACTGCTCCAACCATTTACTTCACCTTCATCATTCAGGCGTTGCTTGATGCCTGAGATCACCATATCTAGCGATCCTTGAAGCTCAGTAACCGCGTTATCGAAGGCTGTTTTCTTTTCTTTTGCCTTCATATCAGCCTCTGCCCGAAGTTTACGTGTATCAATGCCTTCATGTTCACGAACAATCTGCAGTAAGGTCACAGCTTCTTTACTAGCCAACCCATCCTTATACCGCTCTTCAATAGATTTGGTACTGCCTACTGCTGCTACAAATGCCGGAAACCACTCCCTTGAGACCAAAATAGCCTTTTTCTTAATAAACTTTCCGTATCCTGCAAGACCCTCACCTGGAAACTGCGCACGCCATGACCACGGATCTAAATCTGTTCCAGTATGCCAATTCTCGGGCTTAGTTAAGCCGTTTAAAGACGGGTGCCCGGGAATCAGCGCAGCAAGCGGTAAAATCCCCAATTTCGTAATAATCTCTGCTGTTTCCCCATAAGTGGTGACACTACCTTGTTCATATTCCTGACCCATTTGTTCATCATCTCCTAGATCTAATTTAATCTGATTTCATATTTCCAATTCCGGTTATAAAAGTGCTAATCAAGCGGGTTAGACTCTCGTTAGTATCGAGCGCCATACCAAATCCACCCTTTTGCTCCAAAGAGGCGAATCCATGTAGGATACTCCGTAATCCCCTTACGGCATGAAGTTCTCCTTCTTCACCTAATTGATAACTCTTCATCACCTGAATTATAAACTGCAAAATATGCTCACCAGCCGCTTCAAGCTCCGTGTTCTCCTGTTCAGGCGCTCGTAGTGTAGTCTCATACAAACCTGGTCTACTTCTAGCAAAATCCACATATGCCCGGCCCATCGCGTGTACAGCAGCATCTCCATTTAATCCCTCAGCTGCGTTCGACATGCAAGTAAATAATAACTCTAAACCGTAAATGGCGAGCCCGGTCCGCAAATCCTGCAGGCCATTTATATGGTTATATAGTGACGGGGAACGAACACCTAGTTTAGCTGATAGTGCAGCCAAGGTAACAGCTTCTATACCTTCAGCATCGGCAATTTCTGCTGCTCTAATCACTAGCGTGTGACGATCTAATCCTGCTCTAGGTGACATTTAATTACTCCTATCCTGAATCATTTGTGCCTTACTTATGGCTTTCTCCATCTCTTGCTTTGGCGCTTTAAGTAAGTTGCCGTGACCCACAGCAAGTAAAGCTGGAGAGAACTCTAGAAGCTTAATCGCACTATTCAGAGCTTGAGCTTTATTCCATGTAGCCATTGCTGGAAAAGGAAACAGTGGGATGATGGTTCCAGCCACCGCAGTTCCCCGGAAGGTCTGAAGAGCATCCCCCACGATTACAGCACCGCTGCGTGAATCAAGGAAAGACATAGAGCCGGGGGTATGTCCTGGAGTGTAAATCGCTGATAATGAGCCAATGGTATCCCCTTCGTGGAGAAGGACATCTGGCTTGGTAGCTATCTTCTTCGGCACGCCTCCCTTAATAGGGGTTTGAGGTTCTCCTTCCCGAAGTGAACGATCTCCGCGTAGTAATGCCGAATCTCGCTCAGAGATGTACACCTGAGCCTCTGGACGTTGCTTTTTCAGTCCATCCAGTGCCCCAATATGATCATCATGCGCATGCGTTAAGATTATGCGTGTAAGCTTCTTATTTAGCTTCGCTTCGGTCTCCATAATTCCTTTTAGACTAAATGGCATAGCGGCATCTATTAAAGTCAATCCATCGTTTTCCTCAATAATGTAACAATTCACTGGAAAAAAATTAGGCATCCAAGTCAACTGCAATAAATGACCTTCACGTGTTACTCTCATCCTTACCCCTCCGATAAACTAATGGTATTAGCTTAAACATAAACTAATAACATTAGTTTTGCAAGAGGTGGTTATCTTTAATATTTAATATTTAATTCTCAATGTTCTTGTCAGCATTTTTGTTGGATTTATTAATTATGTACCACATCGCCCAAGTGACCCCTATGAAAAATACAACCGCCCCCACGAGAGTACTCGATATATTTTTTCTAATATCCACTTCTCCCGCTTCTCTAAAATCAAGCAAAAATGTTAGCGTGGCCCAAATAATCGTGCTGATAACTCCCGATATTAAATGAATCTTCTTAAACCGTTTGAGTTCTCCTTCCTTACTTGGCAGCAGGTATATCCCATCTTTGACACAACGAACGGTAACATACAAGCAACCTAACAGCATAATCCCAAAAGTATCAACCCAATATTTGATGTCCCACTCCAGGATAAATACTTTTACCAAAAGGCTAATCATAAATCCCACTAACACAATCAACAATCCGTGCGTACTAAACTTCTGAATTTCTGTGATAATTCGTTCATCTTTAATCTTTGGCCCTTTCACAACTAATCCTCCCAAAAAATATCGTTTAATGACGTATCCAACGCCTTGCAGATGGCTATGCACAGCTTAATCGTCGGGTTATAGTTACCAGCTTCAATCAAGCCGATCGTCTGCCGTGTAACCCCTACAACTTCCGCTAACTGTTCTTGGGAAAGATTCTTTTGGATCCTAGCCAGCTTCAACTTGATGTTTTTGTTCTCTCCCACTCCATAACCCCTTTTAATGTTTGTCATGCATTCCATTTTCCACCATTGTAATCTATATCGGTCATTATGTACATTATATATTGCATTTAATTGGTGGGATCAACGTTTGACTTTAGGATCGACGTGTCATATTAGGATCGACGTTTCTTATTAAGATCAACGTTTCATATTAGGATCCAGACTTCATTTTCCTTTCCCTCTCCGTCAGGAAATACTTTCTCCCCACCGTTGGATCAAATGGTGAAGAGTGATTGTAACTGAGTCCATAGCCAGTCAGCTGCGATGCCTAACTCGCCGCCTTTGCTAGTATGTAAGCACACTTTTGCCAATAGTTCGGACTCAGATGACCTTATTATGCAAATTCGATTGTTTTCTGCGGGTTATCGGACTCAGTTGCAGCTATTTACTCATAACCACACAGATTCTGCGCTGTTACATGGTAATAAGAGCTATGCGGTCCGATACATCTGCAAAATGACTCAAAAAGCTCAAATAGCTGTTATACGGTCCGTAACATACTGAGGGTCTTTAGTTAGTTTGGGTAGTTTAGGTTAGTTTGGAGTTAGTTCACATATTCGCTGTTGCATCGGACTGAGGAGTCCTTATTTCGTAGATTTGCAGCTAATTGACGTGCTATCGGACCCAGTTACAGCTATTTACTCATAACCACACCAATTCTGCACAGTTACAAGGTAATAAGAGCTATGCGGTCCGATAGATCGGCAAAGTGACTCAAAAAGCTCAAATAGCTGCAATACAGTCCGTAACATACTGAGGGTCTTTAGTTAGTTTGGGTAGTTTGGGGTTAGTTTGGAGTTAGTTCACTTATTCGCCGTTGCATCGGACTGAGGAGTCCTTATTTCGTAGATTTGCAGCTAATTGACGTGCTATCGGACCCAATTGCAGCTATTTACTCAAAATCACACCAATTCTGCGACGTTACATGGTAATAAGAGCTATGCGGTCCGATACATCTGCAAAGTGACTCAAAAAGCTCAAATAGCTGCAATACAGTCCGATACGGAGATCAGTAGGAAGCCCGCAGAAGTTCAATAGGAGATCACTAGGAAGCCACTAGGAGGTCAGTAGGAAGCCCGCAGAAGGTCAATAGGAGATCACTAGGAAGTAAGTAGAAGGTTGAGCCACATAAGCAGAGGACCGGCAGCGAAACGTGATCAGCACCCAGTAGCCCTTCCCCCCTCACCCGACTACGGCTATTCTAAGCAACAAAAAAAAGCATCCCTAAGGATACTTTTGATAATTCGACGCTTATGATCTTTCGATACTTTTGATCTTTCGATGCTAATGATGTATCGATGTTTTTGATCTTTCGATCTTTTTGATCTTTCGACGCTTTTTCGATACTTTTGATCTTTCGATAATTATGATCTATCGATGTTTTTGATCTTTCGACGCTTTTAATTTACGAATGCCTTCGACTTTCCTTATTCCACTACGCCATTCTCTGGAAAGAAGTCTACGATCTTCAGCAGCTCCGAAGCGTCTGTGCGTGGACGGCTGTCAGGTACAGTCTCCGGATATCCGGCATGGATCATGGCTACAATTTTTTCGCCGGGCTTCACACCAATTTTAGTGCGGAATTCAGGGTTGTTGATGTAGGGATCAGTCTTCCAAATCGTTCCTACACCTTGCTCCCAAGCTGCGAGCTGGAAGTTCTGTACAAGTGCGGACGCTGCTGCAAAATCCTCGTCCCACTCTCTCTGCCGAGGATCTTCAGGCATCACTACGATTACTGTTAATGGAATATTCGAAATATATTCTTTACGTTTAGCAGCCACTTCTGGATCAGCTATAGCACGTTTTACAAAAGCAAATGCAGATTCAGCTAGGAATTTCGAACCTTCCCCTTGAAAAGCAATAAATCTCCACGGCTCACGCACACCATGATTCGGTGCCCATACCGCTACATTTAATAATTCCTCTAAAAGGCCTTGTGGAAGTGGATCTTTTTTAAAAAGCTTAATCGAGCGTCGTTCTTTTATTATTTCGGCCACACTATTCTGTTGAGTCTGTTGAGATTGCGTCATAAGATCCACTCCCTAATATAGTAATAATGATAATCATTATCACAAATGATACAGCATCTTTCTGCCTTTTGCAAATAACAAGTAACCATTCGAATCACAGGTATTTTCATTTAAAAACAACTGATATACTTCGCAGAAACTTTCGGATGTTATTGTTTCTCTGCATATTAACTCTTGAAATCACAAAAAAACACCGTTCCCGAAA
Organism: Paenibacillus sp. FSL R10-2778; assembly: GCF_038593035.1. Lineage (NCBI taxonomy): Bacteria > Bacillati > Bacillota > Bacilli > Caryophanales > Paenibacillaceae > Paenibacillus > Paenibacillus sp. FSL R10-2778. The sequence continues at coordinate 3,682,503 of NZ_CP151956.1, forward strand.
GAACGATGTTCACAGCTTCAGCCAAATCGGCCCATGATATATTCTTGCGTCATTTGATTCTCTGGATTGGTAAAGACTTTATCCGTCTTATCATATTCGACAAGGGAGCCTAGATAAAAGTATGCGGTATAATCAGAGATCCGAGCTGCCTGCTGCATATTATGTGTCACAATAACGATGCGAAGCTCTTCTTTTAACTCCTTGATTAGCTCCTCTACTTTACCTGTGGAGACCGGGTCTAGAGCTGATGCTGGTTCGTCCAAGAGTAGGATTTGCGGGTTAACCGACAACGCTCTAGCAATACAAAGACGCTGCTGTTGTCCACCGGAAAGTGCAAGCGCTGAATCTTTTAAACGATCCTTTACCTCATCCCACAATGCTGCTTTGCGAAGACTGCTCTCAACAATCTCATCAAGAGCCTTTTTACCTTTAATGCCATGATACTTAGGTCCAAAAGCGATGTTATCGTAAATCGATTTATAGAACGGATTTGGCTTTTGCCATACCATCCCGATCTTCTGACGCAGCTTAATCACATCCGTACCCGGAGCATTAATATCCACTCCATCAATCCAGATGCTTCCTTTTGTTTTTGAGCCAGAAATTTCGTCATTCATCCGGTTCAAAGAACGAAGAAAGGTTGATTTACCGCAGCCGGAGGGGCCGATCAGTGCAGTAACCGTATTTTCAGCAAATGGAAGGCTTATCCCCTTTACTGCCTCATATGTTCCGTAAAAAATACTCAGGTCTTCGGTTTGAAAAGATTCACGCACTGCTGTTGCCGACGTTCCCATCGATTACTCCTCCTACATCTCTACTTTAATTTGTATGATTAGTTCATTCTTTTTGAAGCTGTAAGCTTTCGATAAATAAATCTTCCAAAATAACGTGCTGCCAGATTGAAGATTAACACCATAATTACAAGCACCGCCGAAGCTCCCGCAGCAATTTGTGCAGCATCTGGAGCTAGACCTTCACTGTTGACCTTCCAAATGTGGACAGCCAGCGTTTCCGCTGGACGGAAGGGATTCAGTGGTGAATTCGCACTAAGTGGATTCCAGTTAGTGAAATCTAATCTTGGACTACTCATCCCTGCTGTGAACATCAACGCAGCTGCTTCCCCAAAGACACGGCCAGCGGACAAGATAGTACCTGTAATAATTGTAGGTAATGCTACCGGAAACAACACCGAGGTAACAATTTTCCACTTTGACAATCCTAGTGCAAAACCAGCCTCTTTTTGTTGTTTTGGAACACTACGGAAAGCTTGCTCTGTAATCCGCACCATCAGCGGTAGATTAAAGACCGTCAATGCCAGCGCACCGGAGATTAAGGAGAAGCCCAGATTGAAATAGTTAACAATCAGCAATAGACCAAACAAGCCGACTACGATGGAAGGGAAAGATGACAACACTTCAACAATCAAGCGAATAAAGCCGGTAATCTTACCGGGACGAGCATATTCCGCCATATAAATACCGGCACCCAGTCCAAGCGGAACTGTAATAATAAGTGTCAGTACTAACAGGAATAAGGAGTTAAATAGCTGCGGTCCGATTCCTCCACCTGCTCGAATTTTTTGCGGTGCGGAGAAAAGAAAATCCCAACTGATATGGCTTAAGCCTCTAAAGAGGATATATCCCAAAAGTCCAAGTAGAATGGCAACGATGAGCATCGCGAAAAATACAATAAGACTGGTGGCAATTTTATTTACGGTTCTCGGCTTCAAATTTTATTTCTCCTTTCAAGCATTCTCACAAAGAAGACAAATACGAAAGTCATCAGCATGAGAACCAGTGCCATACTCCACAGTGCATTATTGTGAGGTGAGCCCATGGTCGTGTTCCCCATACCGAGTGTGATCACACTGGTCAAGGTAGAAGCTGACTCAAAGAGTGATTTTGGTACGAATGGCGCGTTCCCGATAACCATTTGTACAGCGAGTGCTTCACCGAAAGCACGAGCCATTCCCAATACAATCCCTGTCATTATGGCAGGAAAGGTTGTTGGAATAATCACCCGCGAAATCGTCTGCCACCGGGTGGCACCAAGCGCATAGGAAGATTCTTTTAAGTTTTGCGGCAATGAAGCCAGCGCGTCTGCAGCCACGCTTGTAATCGTCGGAAGAATCATTACCGAGAGCACAAGCGCGCCTGCAGCTACCCCGATGCCTTGGCCCGGCAGGTTGTTGCGTAGAAACGGTACAATTACACTTAATCCGATGAAACCATATACTACCGAAGGAATCCCTGCCAAAAGCTCAATAACAGGTTGAAGTAATTTTTTGCCCCACCCCGGAACAATCTCAGTCATAAATAACGCAGCGCATAAGCTAAGTGGACTAGCAATCAATGCGGCAAGCAAAGTAACCAGGAAGGACCCCGAGATAAATGGAAAAGCTCCGAAGGAAGGCGTATCCGCTTCAGGCGACCACTTTGTACCGAAGAGAAATTCAGAAACTGTAGCATTGCCACTTGTGAAGGTTGAAATTCCTTTAGACGCTACAAAATATACCATCGATACAATGATTGTTATCAACAGTAATACACAGAAGGACATATAAGTACGTCCAACAAAATCTTCAATATGATGTTTTTCGAATCGTGAGTTCTTTAGTTTCACCCTCAATTGCTCCCTCTTTCTAAAGTGAAAAGAGAGGCAGATGTATCCGCCTCTAATCACTTGAGATTCTAATCAATAACATTGCCTAGAATTAAATTACTTAGCGGTAACAGTTCCTGCAACGTCGCGAACAACTTGCATTTTAACAGCTGGGATGTATCCAAGTTCAACAACTTCACCTGTTTGCACTTCATCAGTTAAGAAAAAGTCGAGGAATGCTTTTACTGTTGCATTAGGTTCACCATTTGTGTACATATGCTCGTAAGCCCATACTGGGTATTTACCCGAAACAACATTGTCAACAGATGCTTCTACACCGTCAAGACTAAGTGTTTTAATGGAATCATCCAGGTAAGAAAGAGCAAGGTATCCGATTGCCCCTGGAGTTTCACCGATCATTTTCTTAACCGTACCGGAGGAATCTTCTTGAATCGAACCTGGGATATCTTCTGTTTTGGTTCCAAGTGCAAAGCTTTCAAAGGTAGCACGAGTACCGGAGCTGCCTGGACGGTTGATGATTTGGATTTTTTGATCCGCTCCGCCGACTTCAGACCAGTTAGTGATTTTACCAGTGAAAATGTCCACCAGTTGTTGTTTAGTCAAGCTATCCACACCAGCATCAGGATGAGATACTGCTGCGATCGCTACTACTGCTACTTGATGATCTACGAGTGCTGCTGCTTTTTCCGCATCTGCATCTTTTAATTTTTCTTCTGCGAATACGTCAGAGTTTCCGATATCTACTTGTTTCTCAGCTACTTGAGTAAGACCAGTACCACTGCCACCGCCTTGAACTTGAATGTCCACGCCAGTGTTTTTATCCATGAAATTCTCTGCTACCAGCTCAACCAAGGGTTGTAATGCTGTTGAACCTGAAGCCAGAATCGAACCGCTTATTTCAGCGCCGCCGCTTCCTTCGTTAGTTGCTGCAGCGTTTCCTCCTGTGTTGTTAGCCCCGCCGTTACCGCAAGCCGATAGTGCCAGTACGCTTGTTAAAGCCAAAGTCATGATCCATGATTTTTTGAATTGCATTGTTTTGTCTCCTCCTAAATGGTTTGTTAGCATGGCTCCCTGATCAGTTCATACCAAACTGGCTTCGAAAGCTTTAACATGGTGTTGTGGAGCTTGGCCCCCATATGCATGGTTACTGTAAAAGTTCATCAAACGCATATGTTATATGTTGTCCGGGACTTCTTGGCCCCTCTGACTCTTCTTATTCTAGAGCTCGTTCGTTAGAGAAACTTCTTATCTTTGTAAAGCGAACGAAAAAAATACCAATATAAAGTGTATATCAATATAGATATAATCTATAATGGAGATATAATTTATAATCCAACTTAGCATTATGTGGAGGAAAGTCATGAATATTATGAAATTGAACATCGTAGTTCTAATTGAAAAATATAAAAAAGTAACCGATGTAGCCGCAGAATTAGGCCTTAAACAACCAACTGTTTCTTTTCATATGAAGAATCTGGAGGCTGAGCTCGGAACCCCTCTATTTCTTTACCGAAGCGGAAGAGTGCTGCTTACGGATGCTGGACGAGCCCTTTATCAATACGCCCTCAAAATCGTCTCTCTCACTGCAGAAGCTGAGCGCACAGTTAAACAATTTTCTTCCCCCTCAAAAGGAACATTAGAGCTGGGAGCCAGTTTTATTCCTGCAACTTATATTTTACCTAATGTGTTAATCCAATTCATGAAACTCTATCCGGGGATTAACAACTCTTTGACTGTTCAAAGCGATGCTTTGTTACGTGAGCGTCTCCGTAGTCGGGATATTCAGATGGCCATTTTACATACTGCGGATTGGCAGGACGAATCTTTTGATTTTCAGCTTATTGTCCGTGATGAACCTGTCCTAATTTTTGCAACTGGTCATCCATTTGAAGGCCTAGAGAAATTAACACCTGAACTAATTGCCAATGAGCCGTGGATTCAGCATGAGCAAGGATCTTGTTTACGAGGGTATGCCGATCAATGGGCACAATTCAATCAAATCCGTTTATGGAACCGATCCGAGTTGAATTCTCCAGAAGTGATTAAGCAGTTAGTTAGCGGGAGTGATTGTGTTGGTATATGTTCTAAAGCGGCGGTTAAAGCTGAGATTGAGCTAGGCAAGCTTAGCTATGCCAACCTGCCAGGGATTCTGCCTGAAAGCGGCGGGTTTGTGCTCGGCTGGCGTAAAGATCATATTTTAACACCGTTACAGCAATCCTTTGTTGATATAGTAACGACTCTTGATCTTTAAAAAAACAAGGAAGCTTCTAAAGCCGCAAACGGTTTTAGAAGCTTCCTTGTTCATTTATTCTATAAAAGGAAACATTAATTTCTCATTTTCACTTAAATACATATTCTCCTTCGTGATGATCACGGAGCCTGTATCTATTATCCGTTCCACTTTCTCACCCTCAACAGCTTCAATCGCCGTCTTCACAGCTAAGTACCCCATATTAAAAGGCTTCTGCATAACCGTGCCAAGCAAGATCCCTTTTTCGAGGAGCTTCACCTCATTGCTAGAATTGTCGAACCCAAATAATTTCACTTTGTCTTGAAATCCCATATCCATAATCGCCTGCCCAGCCCCTAGTGTTGAAGGTTCATTAAGACCTATTATCCCCTTTAGATTTGGCTCGTCCTTTAGTAAATCAACAGTTAACTGGTACGCTTTCCGCACGGAACCATCACTGAATAATGTAGGCTGCACATCATGAACTCCATTCTCTAAAAGGGCATCACGAGCCCCTCTTTCCCTCTCAATTGCGGTGGCAGAGCCTTGTACAAAGTTAACGATAGCGACCTTATCCTCCGGATCAATATATTTTCTTAACTCCTGCCCTGCCTTACGTCCTGCTTCATAATTGTCTGTAGCAATAAAGCTCTCTGATACACCACCGCTTAAGCCCGAATCTACAGTAATAAGCGTAATGCCAACTGATTTGATCTTTTCCGCGATTGGAATGAGGCGATAATAATCTGTAGCTGATAAAATAATGGCGTCAGGCTTCTCCTTAATTGCTTGCTCCAGCAGTTCTATCTGTTGATCTACATCAAGCTCTGTATCCGTTCCAACCGTGCGAACCTCTGCGCCGAACTCCTTAGCCGCTGTTGCCACACCTTGTTTCATCACTTCCCAGAATTCAATACTGCTATCGATAGTCTTGGGCACATAAATAATGGTCCTAACCTTTGCGTCAAGCTCATTTGTAAACATACGATAGGCTAATGAACCCAAAGTAACAATGAAGAGCAGCAGCAGAGTATACAGGCCAATTTTTGACCGTAAAGCGCTCATTGACTCTCCTCCTCATAAATCACAGGTATTCGTAAAGTGGCCGTCGTTCCTTCCTCCATCTCGCTTGCAAAAGACAAACCGTATTTTACACCGAAATACAGCTGGATACGATGGTTCACATTCGCGACACCTACACCGCTGCCAGTCTTGTAATCTGATTTTTGCAGCAGTACCTTACCCATTTGCTCTTCATCCATCCCAATACCGTCATCAATGACCTGTACGATAATATCGTTCTGTTCTTGTCTTGCTCGGATCAGAATGTGCCCTTGCTCAGGATTATGTTTTATGCCGTGATAGATCGCATTTTCAACCAAAGGCTGAAGTACCATTTTTAAAATGCTGCAGGTTAGGATATCTTCTTGTACCTCTATGGAATAAGTGAATTTATTACGATAACGCATGTTCTGAATCGTTAAATAGTGCCGAATATGCTCTAATTCTTTGGCTAGCGGAATCAATTCCTCACCCTCACCAATTGTTGAACGAAGCAGCTTGGATAGAGATGAAGTCATCTCCACCACTTCCTCCATCTTTCCTGTCTCTGCCATCCAAATAATCGAATCAAGTGTATTGTACAAAAAGTGAGGTTTAATCTGCGCTTGCAGTGCCTTCAGTTCACTCACACGTTTCATCTCTTGCTCCAGAACGATCTGCCCCATTAACTCTTTAATCTTCATCATCATAAGATTAAACGTACGAGCAAGCTTGCCAATTTCATTCGTGCTCTCAATCTCCACGCGTATGTCGAACTCTCCACGTTCCGCTTTTTTCATATTCAGCTCCAAATTCTTCAGCGGTTTGGTCAGTGCGTAAGAGAGAAATATCGATATAGCCATAGCAAAAATCAAACTAATTGCTCCCCATAAGGCGGCGGTTCCTTGCATACGTTGCTTGTTCGCGACCAAATCATCCGGATAAGTGACTCCAACTATTTTCCAGCCAAAGCTGGTAGTGTCCACAGTGTACAGTTTCTGATCATTCCCCGTGTTAACCGTAACAGATCCACTCTTGATCCCAAGGACCGTCTCTAATTGTTCGAACTTGAGCTGGGAGTAGATCAACTGCTGTTGTGGATGATAGACAAGGCTACCTGCGGGATCGACGATAAAAACATAACCTCGTTTTCCCAGTTCGATTTGTTTACATAGATTATTAATTACACTGTAATTGAGATCTACGAGCAGTACACCTTGTTGATCCGCTTCCGTCATAGCAATCGCATTCGAGAGTTTTCGGCTGATCGAGACTACCCACCGGTATTCATCTTGAAAGATGTGCTGCACATGAGAGGAAGAAACTGCAACGTCAAGTTGATTCATAGCTTTTTGATACCAATCTTGAGCTATTAGTTCAGGAAGCGGTTTCAAAACAGCGTGCTGTCGATCCGAAACGGTCATGCCATCTGAGCCTGCATATAATATAGAGGAAATATCCGAGCGGGACTGAACGACTGACCGGAGATAATGACTGGCAAGCAGTTTATTCTTAAGCGCCTCTTCTTCATCTAATTTCGAGCCTTTTATATATTTCTCTAGATCACTGCTAGTTAACACCAGAGCAGCTATGCTCTCCATATTACCAATGTAATTCTCGATATTTAGTTTTACTTGTTCTATTAATTGTGAAGTATAGGCTACAGAATTGCCCTTGACCGCGGCTGAGGACAGGCGATAGGAAGTATAACTCAGGACAATAGTTGTGCAGAGGATAAGAAGTGAAAAGGAGATAGCAATATTAGAATGAATACTTCGGCTGCAGAAAAAGCGCTGTGATCTCATAGAGAGAGATTCTCCTTCTGCCGGTGTCGATATTCCTTCGGTGTGCTTCCTACATTACGTTTGAAAATAACACTAAAATACTGTGGATCAGCATAACCAACTCTGGCAGCGATATCATATGTCTTCAACTGTGTGACCGTAAGGAGTTCTTTTGCTTTTTCCAAACGGAGTCGAGTCAGATACTCTATAAATGTTTCACCGGTGTGCTGTTTAAAAGTTGCACTGAAATAACTGATGCTCATAAAAATATGGCTGCACAGCTCATTGAGTGAAAAGCTGTCATTACAATAATTCTCGCGAATATAAGCTTCTGCGGCTTGCATCTGAGAAGTCCGAACCGTTGTTCTCTGTTCCGATAGTTTAAGTATCAGCGCATGGCAAGTCCTCTCCAGATAATGCCTTGCTTCATCTAAAGTCTTAAGCGCAGCAACCTCTGCAAACATATTATGCGAAACAACTACTGTATTTATGAAGCCGATGTCGACCACATAGTTCATCAAAGAAACCAGCAGCTGATAGATGCTGCTACGGCAGCCTTCTATAGAGGAGGTATTACTTTTAAGCTCCTGAAACCACTTCAACAGAATTTCCGATACAGCAGAAGCTTTACCTGTCTTTAAAGCGGATATAAATTGCTTTTCCCATGAGGTGAAATGCGCCTGATCCAATCCCTTCCCAAACTCAAGATCCTGTATGGAGATAACTTTATCTATGCCTAAAAGGTAACGATATTCTATGGAGGAGACCGCTTCTTGGAAGGATTGTGGAATTTGTTGCAAAGTATTATATTTTCTACCGATGCCTATGGTGGATGACAGCTTCAAATATTTATTTAAGCTACCCTGGACTTGCTCTGCAAGATGCTGCGTTGCTACTTCTACCGTCTCTGAATTGCCGGGTAATATCGCAGCGATTTTTCCATCTCTCGTCTGGAATACCACTCCTTCTTGCTCTTTCTCCAGCTGCTCTTGAACAATGTTAAAGGCGCCGAAACGCAGTAGCTCTGCATCAAAAGCTAGGTCCTGGCTTCGTTTCTCCAATTCTATATCTATAACGAGCGCAAGGTACACTTGACCCTGCAACGGAATATGAAAATAACTCAATTTATTCTCATTTCTTCGCTTTTCATTCGAGTAGTTACCAGCTGCTCCAAGAATCGTTCCCGCAGCAATGGAAGACTCTGATTAAGATGCATACGAAGCTTAACTAAATTCGCTTTTTGTAGATGATCTTCATCTAAATCCTGCTTCATCTTACTTAGAAATTCAGCAAACTCACGTGCATTAATCGGTTTTAATAAGTACTCAGTCACCTTCAGTGTTATGGCCTGCTTCGCATATTCGAAGTCTTCATATCCAGTGACGATAATGACCTTCATATCCCGGTACCTATCCATCACAGCTCTGGCCAATCCCAGTCCATCCATAAAAGGCATACAAATATCAGTAATAATTACGTCAGGACGATGCTGCTCGATTGCTTCCAGTGCATCTCTGCCATTATCAAAATCACCAACCAGCTCAAACCCATATTTACTCCATGAGATCTTTTGTTTGATCCCTTCACGAACCTCATCTTCATCATCAACCAGAATTATCTTATACATCCAACACCTCCACAACTTTGAACTTATCAGCATAAGCATAATAGAGGCCGCCTGCGGGAGGCAACCTCTATTATTAAACTCTATTCGTATAGTAGAGGTTTGATCTCATCGGAATCCATATTGTTTTTATCATACCAGTGGAACCCCGTGTCGATGTTCTTTTCAACCGCTTCCCCTTTAATCGCTTGCACAGCTGCCTTCACAGCTTGATAGCCAATACCAATGGGGTCTTGTGTAACAGCACCAGCCACAACACCACTGCGGATAGCATCCATCAACTGCTTGCCAGAATCAAAGCCGACGACTACGATCTTACCATTCATTTGCAATTCATTTACTGCATTAGCCACACCTACAGCAGAGCCTTCATTAGAGCCATAGATTCCTTTCAGATCCGGATTTGCCTGCATCATCGCTTTCGCAAGGTCTGTGGACTTTAACTGATCTCCACCTCCATATTGCGGCTCTAACACTTGAATATCCGGATATTTTGCTTTCATTTGTTCCAAGAAGCCATCGCGACGCTGTTGCCCTGTGCTGCTCGTTTGGTCATGTATGACAAGGCCCACTTTACCTTTCTTGCCAATCAGTTCAGCCATTTTATCTGCGGCCAAAGCAGCTGCTGCTTTATTGTTAGTCGCTGCTGTTGCTACAGGGATATCACTGTCTACACCAGAGTCAAAGCCGATGACCGGAATCTTATTTTCCTTTGCCTTTTCTAGATAAGGAATCGCAGCTTTGCTGTCCAGTGCGGCAAGCGCAATTGCAGCTGGCTTCTTGTCGAGAGCGGTTTGCAGCATCTCAATTTGTTTATCCACCTGACTCTCATTTTCTGGACCTTCGAAGGTAATCTCAACATCAAATTCCTTAGCAGCTTTCTCCGCTCCTTGCTTCACCGCTTGCCAGAATTGATGCTGGAACCCTTTTGATATGACTGGAATGTATGGTTTGTCTGAACCGGATGCACTCTTGTTACTATCATTGTTGTTACATGCACTCAGCAATGTAGTGACTAATAATAGACAGGCAAGCATGATAAACCCTCTACGACGCAGTTTCATTTGAATCTTGCCCCTCGTCATTTGCTTTGTATATCACTCCGGATGGAGATCATACCAAGTTTATTGCTTACGGCGGCGTAGAATATCAGCGTAAACCGCAATAATGATTACAACACCGACAATGACCGTCCGCCATTCCTGAGCCACGGACATAATCTGTAAGCCATTCGTCAGCACACTCATAATCAGTGCGCCAATAATCGTGCCTAGAATAGAACCTACACCTCCACTTAAGGAAGTTCCGCCAATGACCACTGCCGCAATAGCCTCTAGTTCATAGCCAGTGCCCAGTGATGGCTGAGCTGAATTCAGACGTGATGCCATCAGGATACCTGCGATTCCACTAAAAATCCCTGTAATGGAATAGATAATAATCTTCCATTTGACTGTGTTCACACCTGATAAGCGAGTAGCTTCTTCATTACTGCCAAGCGCGAAGTTGTAACGCCCAATTATCGTCTTAGACAAGATTATGCTTGCGATCATACCGAGTAATAAGAAGATAACGATGGTGTTGGGTATACCAGGGATCATTTTACCCATGGCGATCTTGGCGAAGATCGGATCATCGTTGAAATAAATAGGTTTGGCTCCGGTGATGACAAGCGACAAGCCTTTGGTGACCATCATAATCGCCAGAGTGGCGATGAAGGGTGGAATGTTCATCTTCGCCACCATCAAACCGCTGACAAAGCCGCACAGTGCTCCAGCCAGAATCCCACCTACAATGCCTAACGGGACGGGCAGACCCCAGAAGGTAATAATGACTCCAACCATAACAGATGAGAATGTCATTATAGTACCGAGAGCAAGGTCGATGCCGCCCGTAATAATAACAAAGGTAGCTCCAAGCGCTAATACTCCGATTACAGCTGTAGAAACTAGAATTCCGACAAGATTTGAGAATTGAAAAAAGTTGCTGGAGGATATAGAAAATACGATGACCAATATGATCAGACTGGCAAATGCCAATAATTTTTGTTTGAATCCGGATTGCCCTCCCGTTTGCTTCATACCCGCTGGCTGACTAATCTCTTTATCCGCGATCTTCATAGTCCTGACACCTCCGGTTAACTCTTGAACAGTTATGAACGTTTCGTCGCATATTTCATAATCGCCTCCTGCGATGCTTCTTCTGCGGGGAGTTCTCCTGTTATACGCCCTTCACACATAATGATAATCCGGTGGCTCATTCTTAGAATCTCAGGAAGATCTGAAGAAATGATAATGATCGCCTTCCCTTCGCTCGCAAGCTGATCCAGCAGCTTATAAATTTCACTTTTCGCGCCTACATCAATACCTCGTGTGGGCTCATCGAAGATGAGTACATCACAGTCTCTAGTCAACCACTTGCCGATGACCACTTTCTGCTGATTACCTCCGGACAGAAACTTAACCTTTTGACCTACACTTGGAGTTTTGGTGGCTAGCGCTTCAACATGCTGCTCCGCTGAGCTTCGCATCTCCCGCTCCTTCATCCAGCCAAATGAATTACGGAATTTATAAAAGGAGGCAATCGCATTATTCATACTGATATCCATATCCACAAGCAATCCGAAACGTTTGCGGTCTTCGGACAAATACCCAATACCATGCTGTACTGCTTGATGTGGCTGACGTATCCGAACCGATTTTCCATGGAGCATAATTTCACCCTCATCGATGGGATCGGCACCAAAAACGGCACGTACAACCTCGGTACGTCCAGCTCCCATTAAACCAGCGAAGCCCAAAATCTCACCTTTATACAGATGAAAGCTAATATCCTTGAACGCATGCCCTCTAGAAAGATTTCGAACTTCTAAGACAACTTGCTGAGTCTGTTTTGCAATCGTTGGTTTCGACGTTTGATATAATTCACGTCCAACCATCATGCTGATGATCTGATCAATCGTTATTGAATCGGTACGAACGGTATCTACATAACAACCATCACGCATAACTGTAATGCGGTCTGTAATTCGCTTCAATTCATCCATGCGGTGAGAGATATAAATAATTCCCACACCTTTATCTCGTAGCTGCTCAATCATTCGAAATAACTCGTTAATTTCTGTATCTGTTAACGCGGCGGTTGGTTCATCCATGATCAATACCTCGGCTTGGAAAGACAAGGCTTTAGCGATTTCAACCATTTGCTGATTAGCAACGGTCAGGTCTGATACCAAAACTCTGGGATCCAGCTTCAGATTCATTTGATCAAACAGTACCTGTACCCTGCGATTCATCTCCACATCATCAACGAACCATTTCAGAGCTTTACGCGGCTCTCGTCCAATGTAAATGTTCTGGGCGACCGTAAGATGAGGCATTAAATTCAATTCCTGATGGATGATACTAATTCCAAGCTCCTGTGCTTCACGGGTATTAACAATCTCCACTTCATTTCTCTTGTACCACATTTGACCCGCATCCTTGGAATAGACACCTGTCGCAATCTTCATAAGGGTAGACTTGCCAGCGCCATTTTCTCCTACTAACGCATGAACTTCCCCACACTTCAGCTCAAATTGACATTCATTCAAAGCATGAACACCTGGGAAAAACTTGTTGATTCCCTCCATACGAAGCAACACTTCGTTCATTTTGATATCCACCTCAAATTCTTTGAGAATGCCTTAACCCTTAAAGTAATCGCTTTCAATCCGGAATGTAAAATCATTGTATTCCCTATAAGTTGCCATTGTAATGGAATAATCTCCGTAAAAAAGTTTAAAATTTTATGTTTTACATACAAAAAAAGCTGAACCGAGAGCACCTCAGTTCAGCACAAATGTTATATCCTAAAAATCACATGTCAGCGAACCCTCCTACAGGCTTGCGCCATTTCCAGCCACCAATGTGAAGGTCTTAGGAATTCCCTTATCATACACGTCGGAAGATAGATTAGGTTCTTCTACTAATTGGCGGATCACTAGTCCGCTATTAGCTGCTGCGGTTACAATTTCTCCGAGTGTCCAGCGGCGCCAATACACAACACTATGCTCTTGTTCACCTGCTGGTTTACCTGTGGAAGGCAAATACTTGGAATAGGATACCTTCTTCTCTTCCAATGATGAGTCAAAATAATCTCCGTTTACTTTGTGTTTGCGTACCTTCGCAGTAGATCCCTTCGAGGAAATAAGCTTGGTCGTTACCGGATGAAAATCGCGGAGTACAAATACGCCTCCAGGAGAAAGCAATCGGCGAGCTGTTTCCATGAATAGTGTAAGGTTGGTAAAGTAATGAACAATTCCTAACTCTGCAAAGACGATGTCATATGAACCATCAAGGATGTCTTCTGGCAGCTTAAGAATATCTGAGACGATATAGGTTAGTGGTACCCCTGCTTCTTGGGCAAGATCAGCCGCATATCTCGCATTGGCTTCCGAGAAGTCAGCAACCGTTACTTCCGCACCTAGTAATGAGAGTGCCACGGCCTTCATCCCGTTTGAGCCCATTAAATTCATCATTTTCTTACTCTTCACCTCTCCAAAAAAAGAAAGGAGCGGGTGAAGCTTTGCACTTGGTTCCTTTATTAATTTTGCAGCTGCTTCTGACGGTGTACCAAACCGAGTTACCCAAGCGGTATAAGTATCTTCGTTCCAAAGCTCTTCGCTTGTTGGCACAGCGTTTTTTTCTGCCTGATTATTTGAATATTGATTCTGCTCTTCCATCCATTGCTACCCCTTTATGTGTAAAATATCTGTTATGAAGCATTCTGAATGGCATCAGCCATCCGGATAGTTTTCCTTCTTCCCGCGTACAAATATACTGCGAGGCCAATCATGACGAGCAGCCCACCTGCCCATTGTAAGGTTGTTAGCTGTTCACCCAAGAGTAAATACGCTAAGATACTGGCTCCCACTGGTTCTCCTAAAATGTTCATTGAAACCGTAGTCGCGGATACATATTGTAGTAACCAATTAAACAAAATATGGCCAAACACCGTTGGCACCACTGCTAACAATACAAAGATTCCCCATTCCTTGGCCGGATAATTAAAAAAGGAAATCCCCATGAACAGATTGTATACGGCAAACACGCCAGCGGCTGATAAGAAGACAATCAAGCTATATAAATAAGAGGGCATGCGCACCACTAGCTTTTGACCGATCAGCATATGTACAGCTACCGCGACAGTGCCTCCGACCGATAATAGATCACCTTTTAGATTATCCGCAGAGATGCCGATATCCCCCCAGCCGATAAACACGACACCGCCAATCGCAATGCCAAGCCCTAGAATAGCGGACAGAGCTGTCTTTTCCTTATACAAAAAATAAACACCCAGCATAATGAATACAGGCTCCAGGGCCATGATCATTGTTGAACTAGCTACCGAAGTATACTTTAATGATCCCATCCATAGCAAAAAGTGCAGCGCAAGCATTGCGCCTGAGAGGATGAGCATTAGCCAGTCTTTTTTACGAAGAGCAAAAGCAGCTCCACTATAGGGTCTTGCAAAAGGCAGCATCAGCAGTGAGGTAAATAATAATCTGTACATGCCTTGTATAGATGCAGGTGCATCAGACCATTTAATAAAAATGGCGGAAAAAGAGATGGCCACAATCCCTATCAACATTAATAGTGGAATCGGAAGTGGCGGTTTTTTAAGTTTCACATGTTACGCGTCCTTTCAATATCTTAAGTCACTTATGTTAATTTAACGCAGACCGTGAAAAAATGCATCTATTTTCATAAGATTTCACTAAAAAAAGCAAAAGCAATGTCATTTCTGACGAAAGCTCATGCTTCTTAAAAGGCTACGGCTTCAGAACAACCTTGATGCAATCCTCTTTTTTCTCACTAAAAACGTCATAGCCATGCTCCGCTTTACTAATTGGCAGGCGATGCGTAATGATATCTGTAGGATCAAATTTATTTTCTTTAATCATCTTATACAGCAACGGCATATAGTGAATCACCGGCGCTTGTCCCATCTTTAATGAAATGTTCCGTTCAAATAGCTGACCCAGCGGGAACATATTGTAATTAAGTCCATAGACTCCTACAAGCTGGATGGTTCCGAATTTACGTACGATATCTGCGGCCATTCTGAATGCACTGAGCGAGCCTCCTTGCAGCTTCATAACCGTTTCCACTTTCTCCAAGGCAGATATTTTGGCATCTAGACCCACACAGTCAATAACCACATCTGCGCCCCCACGAGTGATCTCCTTCAAATGAGCCTCAATGTCCTTGATCTCTTCGAAATTATAAACTTCAACATTATTGGTCAGCTTCGCATGTTGCAATCGGTAGCCGATATGGTCAACAGCAATGACTCTAGAGGCACCTTTGATCCAAGCAAACTTTTGAGTTAGCAGTCCAACGGGCCCGCAGCCGAGAACAATGACTGTATCTCCCGGCTTCACTCCCGCGCTTTCTACTCCCCACCAAGCAGTAGGAACGATATCCGATAAGAAAAGAAGCCGCTCATCTTCCATTTCTGCATCCTCAGGAACGACAAAAGGGCCGAAATTACCATAAGGAACCCGCAGCAATTCAGCTTGTCCGCCTGCAAAACCGCCATAAGTATCGGAATAACCAAGATAACCGCCTGTGTCCTTGGCGTCATTAGCATTGTCGCATTGGCTCTCCATCTCATGCTGGCAGAAAAAACACTGCCCACAGGCGACATTAAAGGGGATGATGACTCGGTCACCTTTTTTGACTTTAGTTACGTCAGGACCCACTTCCTCAACAATCCCCATTGGCTCATGACCAATAACATAATCATCATGCATACCTGGAATTTCCCCGTTATAAATGTGCAGATCCGAGCCACAAATCGCCGTAGTGGTAATCCGAACGAGGATGTCATCTTTTTTCTCAAGCTTCGGATCAGCTACTTCTTTAACTTTCACTTTTTTCTTCCCTTGGTAGGTTAGTGCTTTCATGCTGTTAATCCGCTCCTTTGGAGATGGTCTAGAGATATAATTTTCATGCCTTTCTATGTTATATCCCTAAGCCCTAACCTCTTATCCATGAAGAAGCGGAGAATACATCATTAGTGCGTAATTATCAGTTACAGCTTCATCTCCAATTAGATCTCCAGAGCGTGTATATACTTTTCGACTGATCTTGTTACTGCGTATATATCCGCCCCAAGGCTCTAGACTAATCCTATGATCACTTTCGTATACTTCATAATCATAAAGCGCCTGTTCATTGCATCTCCACTCCCCGTGTAAATGGCTATCGTCCAGCCAGAGCTTTAGTTGATACGTTTGAGCGGTGTTATTTTTTAATTGAAGATCCAAATAGTTATAAGAACAAGTCGCCCCGCTTCCAAAAGGTTGCGTACGTTGTTCATCTGGAAATACATCATAACTATGACGATGCCGTTCCATAACGGTAAGTGGCGTATGCAGTGCCATCCAATAGATCAGATTAGACAACTGGCATAAGCCTCCTCCAACCCCGGAATGAAAACCACCATAATGCAGCACCATACCCTGCAGATACCCTTTTCGCTTAGTGGGCTTACCAATACTTCTCCAGTAGGAAAAAGTCTCCCCCGGGTGCACAACAAGTCCATCCAGCTTCGCAATTGCCAGCCGTAAGTTAGTTATTTTATTGTATTGAAGCACCATATCTACATTCCGAAGACTTCTTAATAACGGGGTAGCATGAGTCATGGCTGTATAAGATAATGTTTCATCCGTACGCTGCCTCGCTATTTTGCTTCGTCCAGTGCACCATTTCAAATATCTTTTCCAAATAAAATATCGTTTGCCAGCAAACAATCTAAGGCGAGAACGCTGAATAGGCTTCATGGCAGCCTGGGGTGTATTCATCTAGAACTGAACCTCGCTTTCAGCTCGTAACTGGGCGAATCTACCTCCAATTATCGCATTATGATGCTTAACGATCTCCCTACTACTCAGAACCCCATTATCAAAAGTGCTATGAGCGTCTGAAACCAGTACACTTTTATATCCCATGCTGTATGCGCGTCTTATTGTCGTATCCAGACAGAATTCACTTTGCATCCCACAGATCACCAGATTCGTGATTCCGAGCTTCTGGAGTTCATCTTGCAGTTCCGTTCGGTGAAAAGCATCCCAAGTAGGCTTCTCAACGATAACTTCGCCTTCCTGCGGTGTGATGCGGTGACTGATCTGCCAAGTGGGTGTACCTTTTGTGTACTCCTCATCTTCGGTATGTTGAATATACACAATAGGAGTACCTGCTAATCGAGCTTTTTGCTGAAGGGAGACAATCCTTTCCATCACACCCTCTTCATCGTACAGCTTTAGATCATAGGAGAACATGGCTTCTTGAACATCGATAATTAATAATGCTGTTGATTGTTCCAAATGAATAACCTCCAAGAGCTTTTTTCAAAATCATACCAGAAACTGGGACAGACTATCTACCTACTAGAAGTTACAACTGTTAAAAATAAAAACCGAGTATCTGTAAGCAGATACCCGGACGATTTCATCAATCTTTTACTTGCCACGCTTATTATGCCAGATCAATGCATGCAGCTGTGGAAGTACACGAACCTTGTTCATATCCGAATCCACGATTACTTTATTAAACAACCACTCCAGCCTTCCCAGAAGTCGAGCAGAAATGTTGCCCTCTTCCGTGACATCATCATTACCAGGCTGCAGAAAGAGCTGCACATTCGGATATCGCTGGTGAACGTTTTTCGCATAATCAAAATCCTTATCATCAAACACTACGACCTTCAAGCTATGCGTAGAACGACCCAGTTTCTCCATCTTCCTCATGATGTTATCTAGCATTTCCCAATTCGTTGTCATTCCTGAGCTTGGAGGTTTAGGACTGATTGTCAGCACATCCACGTCATTGAACCAATCCTGCCATTTACTCCCCTGAGTTTCTATCGCTGCTTTTATTCCACGCTCATGAAGCAGGTTGATGAAGGTACCCATTCCTTCACCAATCAAGGCAGGATTACCGCCTGAAATCGTAACACAGTCGAAATTATCTCCAGCTAACGCCAATAATTCATTTATGATTTCTTCTGCTTCCATCATGCGAACCTTATTCTTAGCCGTACCATCCCAAGTAAAAGCGGAGTCACACCAGCCGCAGCGATAATCGCAGCCATAGGTGCGGACAAACATCGTCTTCACTCCAATTACCGCACCTTCGCCTTGAATAGTTGGACCGAACATTTCAATTACAGGAATCTTACTCACAATCACAGCCTCCATACAAACGGTAGGATGGCCCTTCATCCGGAACATCTTCAGCCAGCACCTCTGCCCAAGAGGTTGGAGTCTCCCATAGCTTTACCGAGTACAAAGGCAACCCTGCTTGCTTAAGCTTATAGGCAATATATGAAGACATATTCTCCACTGTGGTGCGGAAAGACAACAAGGCTACTTTGGAGCCCGTATTCGTTAACGTTTCTAACACAGCTTCATTTCCCATAGCAAGAAAAGCGTGATCTAAACGATCTACAAGGCTTTGTTGTACTGTCATTTTGATATCGCTGAAATCAATGACGAAACCTTCATCCGAGTGGCCTTCCGCGGCCATAGGTTTGCCCTTAAGCACTACTTCGAGCTTATAAGTATGTCCGTGCAGGTTGCTGCATTTCCCTTTGTGTCCCACTAACTGGTGTGCCGCGTCGAACGTAAATATTTTGCAGACTGAAACCTCGTTAAGCATTAAGAACCGGCCTCCATTCTCTCCACCTCATATTGCTCAAGACCACGCTGACGCAATAGACAGGCTGGACAAGTACCGCAGCCACTGCCAATAATACCGTTGTAACAGGTCAGTGTGTGTTCGCGAACATAATCAAAATACCCCAGTTCATCGGCCATTTTCCACGTTTCTTTTTTATCCAGCCACATTAGGGGAGTGTGGATCGCAAACTCATAGTCCATAGATAAGTTCAGCGTAACATTCAATGATTTCACAAAAACATCACGGCAGTCCGGATAACCGCTAAAGTCCGTTTGGCAAACCCCAGTGACGATATGGGAGTACCCCAGTTGTTTAGCTAATATTGCGGCAAAAGATAAAAACAACAAATTCCGTCCATCAACGAAAGTACTTGGAAGCTCATCTCCTTCACCAGCCACGATATCTATATCCTGACGGGTAAGTGCATTGGGTGCCAGCTGATTGAGCAGCCCCAGATCAAGAATATGCTGTTTTACATTAAACTTAGCTGCTATCGCTGTTGCAACTTCGATTTCAGCCGCATGACGTTGATTATAGTTGAAAGTAACTACCTGCACTTCCTCATACTGCTGCAATGCCCAAACCAGGCAAGTGGTGCTATCTTGTCCGCCGCTGAATACGACGAGTGCTTTTTTGTTCATATGAATCTCTCCTTATCACAAGTTGGAATTTAGCGGTTGTCCACTTTTTCTGGATAGAGGTCGTGATTGATTAAGCGGTGTTCCGCCATCGCCTCATACTTCGTACCCGGTCTTCCATAGTTGCAATAAGGATCAATTGAAATGCCTCCGCGCGGAGTGAACTTGCCCCATACCTCAATGTAACGCGGATCCATCAGAGAGATCAGATCATTCATAATAATGTTGACACAGTCCTCATGAAAATCACCATGGTTGCGGAAGCTAAACAGATACAGCTTTAATGATTTGGATTCCACCATTTTTTGTTCAGGAATATACGAAATATACAGCGTGGCAAAATCCGGCTGACCCGTTACAGGACACAAGCTAGTGAACTCAGGGCAGTTGAATTTAACAAAATAATCACGCCCGGGATGTTTGTTATCAAACACCTCCAGAATGTCTGGATCATAACCAAACTTGTACTGTGTTCCCTGATTACCAAGCAAAGTAACTTCTTGCATTTCCTCTTTCAATCTTCCTTCTGACACGACAAAAAACCCCTCTCTTTTCCTTCGGCCTTGGCCGGTAATGGAAAGAAGAACGAGATTTCGAAAACTTGGCTCCACTAAGAAGAAACGGAAGCAACATCCGGATAAAGGACAGCAACCGCTTGTACTGTTTAATATATTCTTAGTTTTTTATAGAGGGAGTTCGCGAACCTCTCCTGCACAACTTAGCGCAGACTTCTTCTTAAAGCATATTGCGTCTTGAACTATACCATGGGTAGCCCGCTCCTGACAAGTTCTACTCTTTACTGTTATCTTATACAGATCAGCAAATAACACCAGATTAACGTGGATAGACCTGCGTATGTAGAGATTAGGAAGCTCAAAAACCACGGCAATTTGATCGCGGATTTCTTTTTAATCACATGAACTATTCATATGGTTAATTAAGATGTGGCAAAAAAAAGGATTCAAATCCTAAGAAAGGGGTAACTTATTCATAATAATCTTCGAGCTAAGGGTGGGAGCATTTTATGGAACAAAGTATACAGCAGCTTATGGATTGGCTTAACAATCATTTGAATGAAACAATCGCTATTGAAAAGAAAGAACTTCGTGATCTGGATAAAGTTCATTTCAATTTAGAGGCCGTAGATTTCCGCAGTGCAGACGACGTAATTGATGAATATCTTGGAAGTGCACTGATATTAAGAGGTTTCGGCAGCACACTTAACGCCGATGGTGAACTGGTATCCCTGCCACAATCCACTTATGATTTAGCTGTTGAAGGTCTTCAAATCGTAGACTTAGCCGACCGCAAGGCAGAAATAACTACGGACAGAGCTAATTACACCCTTTCAGTAGATTAAACGAACATGATTATGATAAGCAAAAAGAGCCCACAGCGATCTGCGGGCTCTTTTTGCTTATCATTTATTCTTCTCCAATGATCTCCACTTCCGTTTCCAGCTCTACACCGAATTTATCCTTCACAGTCGCTCTTACATGGTGGATTAGCCCGATGTAATCACTGGCTGTTGCATTATCTGCATTCACAATAAATCCCGCATGCTTCTTGGATACCTCAGCACCGCCGATTCTTGTACCCTGTAAGCCGCTCTCTTGAATTAACTGACCTGCAAAACGGCCTGGAGGCCGCTTAAACACACTCCCACAGGATGGATACTCAAGCGGTTGCTTCGATTCACGTAAATAAGTTAGTTCATCCATTTTTGCCTTGATCGTTAAAACATCACCGGAAGTCATAGCAAATTTGGCCTCAAGTACAATATACTCACCGCTTGCGAATACACTTTTTCTGTATCCCCATTGCAGCTCATCTCCTTGCAGAGTTACCAATTGCCCGTTCTTATTTATAGCTAGTGCACTATGCAGGACATCTTTGATCTCACCGCCATAAGCACCTGCGTTCATATAGAGCGCTCCACCAACTGTTCCTGGAATGCCACAGGCGAACTCAAGACCCGTAAGCTCCTTATCAAGCGCATATCTGGAAACATCAATTATTTTGGCACCACATTGCGCATATAAGAGATTGTCGCGAATTCCCATTTCGGTCAGTCCTGCCGTTTGCAGAACGATTCCACGTACCCCTCCATCACGGATAATCACATTGGAGCCATTCCCAAGTACCGTAAGGGTTATCCCATTTTGTTCTGCATATGTAACAATCTTTTGAATTTCATCATAAGTAGCTGGTGCAGCCAAAATATCAGCTTTGCCGCCCATTTTAGTGTACACGTGATCTTTTAAATTCTCATTACTTTTCACTATTCCTGCAGTCATTAGCTGCTCTAGATCATCTTGAATTTTGTCAATATTCATGTTTTCATGCTCCTTTAACCATGTATAAATGATGGTCCTTGATCTATTTTAAAGAGTTATTATGAAATTGTAGGCAACCACAACTGTAACAACGAACAGGCTCCCTTGTCAATGACGGGAGCCTGTTCGTTGTATGATTTTAGATGATAATTACACAGCTTTATAGGCAGCAAGCTCGTAAGGAAGACACAGTGGCACACCCGTACGTGGATCCGGAACGATATCCGCTTCAATTCCAAACACTTCCCGCAATACATCTGGTGTCATAACCTCAGTAGGTGAGCCTTCGCTAACCACAGTACCGGACTTAATCGCTACCATATGCTGCGCATAACGAGTAGCATGATTCAAATCATGCACGACCATGATAATGGTACGGCCTTCTTCCTCATTCAGCTTTTGCAAAAGTTGAAGAACTTCGAGCTGATGCGCCATATCTAGGAACGTTGTAGGCTCGTCAAGGAATAAAATATCTGTTTCTTGAGCCAACGCCATAGCGATCCAAGCGCGTTGACGTTGTCCACCAGAGAGACGGTCAATAGGGCGATCATGAAAAGATTCCATGCCCGTAACAGAGATGGCGTTGGAGATGATGTTGCGATCCTCTGCGGTCATCGTGCCAAATCCCTTTTGATGAGGGAAACGACCGTAGCTAACCAGCTCAGATACCGTCAGACCGTCAGGAGCTGTTGGGTTCTGCGGTAGAATCGCCAGCTGACGAGCAACCTCTTTAGTTGAAAAGTTATGGATCGATTTGCCGTCCAGCATTACGGTGCCACTCTTCGGCTTCATAATCCGGGCCATCGTTTTGAGGATTGTAGATTTACCGGAGCCGTTAGCGCCCACTAGTGCGGTGATTTTCCCCGTAGGGATAGACAAGTTCAATCCCTTAACTATAGTAGCCTCAGCATACCCAATACTTAATTCTTCTGTATTCAAACGTTCTGACATGATCTACAACTCCCTTAAAAGTTTTATGGAGCTAAGCTCCTAAGTATGAACTAATTTACGCTTTCGACTTGGCGAGTAAATATAAAAAGTAAGGTGCGCCAATAATCGCAACCACAATGCCAGTAGGAACTTCGGCAGGTTGCAATACCCATCTACCAATGGTATCAGCGGTAATCATAAGAAGCGCCCCTGTCAAAGCACTAGCAGGTAATAACACCTGATGACGGGGTCCCACCAGCCTGCGAGCCAGGTGTGGTGCTATCAGGCCGACGAAGCCAATACCTCCGCTTACCGCGACGCAGGAGCCGGCAAGCGCTACGGCTGTTACCAGAAGGAGAATACGTTCCTTCTCCACACGCATTCCTAGACCTAATGAAGTATGGTCCCCTAGATTCAATACATTTAGAACCCGGGCTTTATAGAAGGCGAACGGTAACAGAATCGCGATCCAAGGCAGCAAAGCAAGGACGAATCTCCAATCCCCACCCCATATTTTCCCGGCGATCCAAGTAGCTACAAATTGATAATTATTAGGATCAAGCCTAAGTGCCAATACAAGCTGGCAAGCATTGATTCCTGCAGCGACCGCAATCCCGATAAGGATCAGCCTTGTAGGAGACAGACCATCTGCCTTCCGGTAGGCAAGAATATAGATTAAAGCTGCGGTCAGGCCAGCCCCACCAAGTGCTAGGAGAGGCAAGACAAATACCGGAGCTGCTGTTGTAGCCGGAAAAAACGAGATAAAAATGATTACCGCAAAACCTGCACCAGCACTTATGCCCAGCGTAGCCGGTTCAGCGAGTGCATTACGTGCGAGACTTTGTAGAATACAGCCCGATACTGCAAAGCCCGCTCCAACTAACAATGAAATTACGATGCGGGGTAATCTGAAATCAAATAAAATAAGCTTTTGCTGATGTGTTCCATCACCCATGAGTGTATGTAATACCTCTAGTGGGGATAGACGCATAAACCCTGTATTCATACTGACTATAAACACAACGACGATCAGTATAGCAAGGAGTGATAACACCGTTAGGGCGCGTGTGCGGCGTTCTTTTTCATCTGGAGTAAGGGTTAATTTGGGCATTACAGCTCCCCCTTCCGCTTACTCGCTAAATAAATAAAGAACGGTACGCCGATGATGGCAATTAAGGCTCCTAGCGGTGTCTCATACGGTGCATTTATCATTCTTGCGGCAATATCTGCAAAGATAATCAATAAGCTCCCTAGAACTGCCGAGCAAGGGATAATCCAGCGGTAGTCCACTCCAACGAAATAACGTGTAACATGTGGAATAATTAGTCCTATAAAAGCAATCGGGCCAACCGTTGAAACCGCACTTCCAGCTAAGATAACCACAACAATCATACATGCCAATTGAACTAACCTTGTCCGCTGCCCCAGGCCAACCGCAACTTCTCTTCCTAAGCTGAGCAATGTGACGGATCGTGATAACATCATCGCTGCAATTAAGGCTACGGCCACCCAAGGGAATATAATCTTGATCTGAGTCCAGCTAGCTCCACCCATCCCACCAGCTAACCAGAAGGCTATGTCCTGAGATAAGTTGAAAAGAATAGCTACTCCCTGACTAATAGCAACCAATAAAGCACTAACTGCCGAACCTGCTAATGTCAATCGCAAGGGGGTCAGGCCATTAAAAGAAAGCGAACCGATTCCGAATACGATAAAAGAGGCCACAGCGGCACCGATAAAGCAATACAACATTAGTGAAGTGAATGAGAGTGAGGGTGCAAAAGCAAATACTATGGCCAGCGCTACCCCTGCTCCTGCATTCAAGCCTAACAGCCCTGAATCCGCAAGCGGGTTTCTTGTCATCCCCTGCATGATAGCCCCTGCTACTGCGAAGCAAGCACCGACTAAGGCGCCAGCAATAGCACGTGGAAATCGCAGTTCTCTAATCACCTGATGTTTTTGTAAATCTGGATTGAAATGAAATATAGCTTCCCATACCGTAGCTAACTTGATATCTGCCGCACCCACTGAGACCGAAAGTGCCAATCCGAAGGCAATGGCAGCAAGTCCAAAAATAAGAATACCAATGGCAGCTGCCGGTCGGGTATGTAGAGCTTTTTTGGGTTCATTTTTAATACGATTTGCGAAATCTGAGGGTGAAACCATGAGTCGTCTCCTTATTCAATAGTTACAATGGTTTATATGATAACAACAATCATTCTCATTATCGCAAAAATATTTATGTTGTACAATTGCAGGAACGATTTTTCCGTACTATGGGATTGGTTTATAAAAAAATGGTGCAGATCTTTGTATCCCGAGATACTTGATCTGCACGCCCTTCCCCACCGAAATGATCAGTCTCATTCATGGTGAATTACGACTTTTATTTCACAAGACTTTTTAGCACATCGTCAATGATTTTGCTGCCAGCGTTCGCCCCACTGTAAAGCCAACTGCTTGTTGAGCTCATTTCATGCACATTTCCAGCTTTTACAGCTGGGATGCCCTTCCAGATTGCACTATCTAGGATCTCCGAACCCTCAGTCTTATCACTATTTACAAGGAAAATATGATCTGCGGTCAGCTCAGAAAGCTTCTCTAGTGAGATCGGATTCCAAGTTGCTCTTGTTCCTACTGGGATCTCTGTTACTAAGTTAGGCAGCGTTACGCCAAGGTCTGTATATAATACAGCTCCACTGCTGCGGGTTTCGTCTACAATATAGAAGTTTTTTTGCACCAACCATAAAATAGCCGCGGACTCTTGTCCAATAGCTCCTGCAAGCTGTTCTTTCGCAGCCGCTGCTTTAACATCATAATCTTTAATGGCTTTTTCTGCTTCAGGGGTTTTGTTCAAAATCTCACCCATCTTGAGCAACGATTTGCGCCAATCTTGATTTAGTTCATCCCCAATTACATAAGTGGGTGCAATCTTATTCAACTGATCGTAAATCCCGTTCTGAACAGAAGACTCCGATGGGATGATAATAAGATCCGGAGCAAAGCTGGTTACAGCCTCTAACGGAAGGTCGTAACTAATTGTAGGAACATCCTTCAATTCAGTGGCCAGATAATCCTGAACGCCATTTGTAACTGACCATTGAGCTACTGGAGTTACACCCAGAGTTACCAAAGAGTCTTCTAAATATGAACCCAGAACGCGTTGTGGATTAGCCGGAATCGTTACTTTATGACCCATTGCATCTGTTAACGTCTTAGGTGCAGCAGGTGCCTCTGTAGATTCTGCTGTAGGCGCTGTTGTAGGCGCTGTTCCTGCATTTGATGAGCTTTCAGCATTATTATTACCACAAGCGGAAAGTATTAGCGTCATCACTATTAGTCCGCTCATCGTCACTTTCATGCTTCCTGATCTTTTTCTGTTAAGCCAAAACATTAAAAACCCTCCTATATGTAACTGCTTTGATATTCAAAGGTGACCTTTACCTCTGCTTCACTTTTAAATGATATTGATTCTCATTCTCTGTGTCAACATATAAATTTCAAATTCTGTGGATTTGCAACAATTTCCTTCATATAAAATACAAAAGAGGTTATATTCCGAACGTTCCGGATATAACCTCATCTTTAATCTTCTACTTATTTATTTAAATGATACGGGACAGTCGCTACTACAACGTCTTTTTGATTCATTAGATACGAGCGGATTAAAAAGCTGGTCTGATTATGAAGCACGGCTTGCCACCAATGTTTGGTAATAAACTGTGGAATCAGAATCGTGATGTGATCCGTCGCAGCGGTCTTCCACTCTACCGTATCGATAAACTTCACTAACGGACGAATGATACTACGATATCTGGAACGAAGTACAATCAGGCGTACACCTGGATTCCATTCCTCCCACCGTTGCTCCATCTTATGAATGTCTTCTTCATCAAAGCCTACATACACAGCAACAACATTATCTGTTAGAGACTTCGCATAGCTGATGGAATGTAATACAGCACGTGTAACCCCTGCAACAGGAACAACTACAGTACTTCCTTTAATTACAGGTTTATCCGTAGCCGGACATATACGCAGTTGATCCGCAGTGTTCAAATAATGCTTATGAATACGGTGGAACACGAACATTACAGCAGGTAAGAAAATGAATGCCATCCATACGCTCGAGAATTTAGTAATGATAAATATAAGCGTAATCGTCAATGTAGTCAGCATACCGATGGTATTTACTACAAATCTTTTCACCCATCCAGCGGGTCTTGTTTTGATCCAATGCACCATCATCCCCAGTTGGGATAAGGTAAAAGGAATGAACACGCCAACCGCATATAGTGGAATCAAACCTTCCGTATTCCCATGGAATGCAGTCACAAGTATGATAGACATAACTCCTAGAAAAATAATGCCGTTTGAGAAACCCAGGCGGTCACCACGGACCATAAATGCATGTGGCAGATATTTATCTTTTGCAAACATAAAGGCGAGCAGCGGAAACGCTGAATATGCTGTATTAGCTGCCAAGAACAAAATCACTGCTGTAATCCCTTGAATGAAAAAGTACAATCCGCCACGGCCAAAGGTCGATTCAGCGATCTGAGAGACAACCGTAGCCTTTTCATCTGGCACAATACCATACCAATACGCCAGCACAGTGATTCCGGTAAACATAAAGCCAAGGATAAGTCCCATGATCATTAGCGTCTTGGCTGCATTCTTCTCAGCCGGTGCTTTAAAGTTTGGGATCGCATTAGATACGGCCTCAACCCCCGTTAGGGCTGAACAACCAGAGCTAAACGCTTTTAATAGTAGAAACAAACTTACATTAGATACGGCGCTGCCTATTTCAGGAACATTCGCATGCGCGCCACCCATTGCATATTTAACGATACCGGAGATAATCAGAACAACAATCGAAACCACAAACAAATACACTGGAATTGCGATAAATGAAGCCGATTCAGTCACTCCGCGAAGATTAATGATTGTTAATAAAACGATAACAGATACAGCGATGAGAACAGTATGATTATGAAGACTTGGAAAAGCCGATGTGATCGCATCCGTCCCTGCCGAGGCACTAACCGCTACGGTAAGAATGTAATCCACCAATAATGAACCCCCAGCGAGCAGCCCTGTCGGAATACCAAGATTACTCTTGGCTACGATATAAGCTCCGCCTCCTTGCGGATAAGCAAAAATCGTCTGCCGATAGGATAAAATCAGGATGGCCAGCAGGCCCAATACGGCTAATGCAATTGGCAGGGAATACCAGATGGCAGTAAACCCGGCAGCCACTAGTACAATCAGAATTTGTTCCGTTCCGTAGGCTACAGACGAGAGCGCATCAGAAGACAGAACAGCCAGTGCTTTAACCTTGGATAACTTTTCATGATCGAGTTCATTCGACTTCATCGGACGTCCGATCAATAGTCGTTTTACCTTGCTTACCATGGTGGATACAGTTCCTTTCTTTGGGAGCTGAAACGGAATTTCCGTGCGCTGTTTTCATCGGTGGATTTCATAAATGCAGACACAAAAATAAGCATACGGAAATGATCCGCATGCTTATGCATGGTCATTTTCCCACCTTGCTTACGAGGTTAGCTGGCGGATTCGGGCTGTGGTTATAGCCCTACGGTAGAGATCTGTTCGACCCGGTTCCGATTCACCCCATTGGCATGAATGCCAAGTTTGGTTCCCCCGTTTTTCCTAAGAAAATTCAGCGCATATTCAACTTCTCACAAGGTCTAATATTAGTCTACAAAGTGCCTACAGTAAAGCGTTGAAAAAAATGAAAAAAGAATGAAAAAACATCCAATAAGCTCAAATATAGCGTCTTATTGGATGCTCTCTTTCATTATCTTCAATTATCCCTCTAGCCCGTGATTTTAATACCTTTTCAGCTTTTTTGTAACTTCCAAAGTAAAAACTAAAATCCTAAGCTCTCCTCAGCATCTACTTCAATCACTTCTTCTTCCCTACGTCCATACCAAAGAAGGAGACTTATTAGAGCAAACGCTATTAAAGCTAACAAAGGAATCGTTATAAATCCGAAGTAGTTCAAGTAATCTTTATTACAAGGAACACCAACTGTACAAGGTAGAACTTTACTTAACGCTGGAATCTTCTGTTCCGCATAATGATAGATTGAGATACTGCCACCAATCAAACTTAATGGAAGCACATAAGGAATGATGCGCTTATCTCCACGGAAAGTGGCAATTCCCAACAAAAATAACTGCGGATACATAAAAATCCGCTGAAACCAGCAAAGCTTACAAGGTTCATACTTCAAGACTTCACTTAAATACAAGCTACCAGCTACAGCAACCAAAGAGACGAACCAGGCCAGATAGAGGCAGTTACGCTTGCAAAAAGATAGGAATTTTGTCACTTTGCCTCCACTGCTTTTGCGGCGGTGTTAATTTCAGATGTAATCGCTTCAATATCGAAAGGTTCAGCCGTTTTCACTCCATTAATGTAGAGCGAAGGCGTAGTTGTCACGCCTGCGTCAGTTGCCAACTGAATGTCTTTCTTCAGCTCATCTGCATAAGTTTTCTCTTGGATGTCTTTACGCAACAGATCGTAATCGATCGCTAATTTATCTTTTTCAGCAAGGCTTACCAAGAAATCCTCAGTGGCCCATTCCACACTCTCATCCCCTTGCTGCGCATACACAGCATCATAGAACTTCCAGAATTCATCCTTATTCTGATGGTATACAGACAATGCAGCTAGTGAAGCTGTCTCAGAGTCAGGACCAACGAAAGCCATATTTACAAAGTAAAGAGCTGCTTTTCCCTCGTTGACAAAATCTTGAACAATTTTCGGTTTCATGGAGCCAGCAAATTGGGAACAAGCTGGACATTTGAAATCACCAAATTCAACAAGCTTAACAGGTGCATCCTCATTACCAATCCTAGGTAGCTCACTGTAATTGAATTCTACCGGTTCTCCTGTAGAGACATTCTTTGCTGCATCTTTCGAAGCTAACATAAACAATCCAACAAAAATGATAACTACTACAGCTATTGAACTAATAACTAAAATTCTCGTTTTCTGCTTCTGTTGCTCCTGTTCTACCCGTCGTTTCTCTTGTTTGCTCAACTGGGGAACATTTGGACTTTTTTTAGGTTTACTCAAGGAGAATTCCTTTCTGTCCTCTAGGGACTAATGTAGTTTTTATCATATACATTTAAAATTATATAATTATTAATCTCTTTTTGGCAAACAGTATGGTCAAAAAAAACAGCGTGACTCCAAAAGGAGAAACGCTGCTCTTATTTTAAAAATATATAATTCCATTAAGCTCCAGCTTCTTCATTCAATAACTGTAACCGCAATAGCTTAATTCGAGAAATTCGCTTATTCTCAGTCTCTTCTACAATAAATAGATGATCATCAAATTCTACGGATTGCCCTTTTTGAGGTGGATTAACCTCCAATTTAGAATACAGCCAGCCGCCTATCGTATCGTAATCCTCAGTCTCCATATGAAGACCTAAAAGATCATTAATCTCTTCAATAAGCATCAAACCGTCAATGGAGTGTTCATCCTCACCAAGCTTCTCAACACCGGGACGTTCCTCATCAAATTCATCCTGAATTTCTCCAACAATTTCCTCCATGATATCTTCCAGTGTCACCATTCCTGAAGTACCCCCATACTCATCGATCAATATGGCGATTTGTGTCTTCGCACGCTGCATAACTTTCAGCAAAGCACTAATCTGAATGGATTCCGGCACGGTCAATATTGGACGAATTAATTTCTGATAACTTTGTGGACGATCCTTAATTAAGTCCTTTATATGGATGAAGCCTAAAATATGATCCTTATCACCGTCACAGACGGGATAACGTGTCCTCATGCCATCATAGGCAATCTCAAGGTTCTCCTCAGCAGAAACATGATTATTCAGACAGATCATCTCTGTCCGCGGAATCATGATCTCCCGAGCCATGGTATCCACAAATTCAAAAATATTGTCAACTAACGCCATTTCAGTATTATCTATAAAGCCGCTTTTGTTACTTTCCTGCATGATAATACGAATTTCTTCTTCCGTATGCGCCGTTCCCAGCTCTGAAGCCGGGGCTAATCGGAAAATTTGCAGTAAACCACGCGCCAGCCCATTAACGATCCATATCACTGGATACATGATTTTGTAAAATACATTCATCGGTCCTGCTGTTAGTAAAAGGACAGATTCAGCCTTGTTAACAGCAATGGTCTTAGGTGCAAGCTCACCTAATACGATATGCAAGATAGTAATGAACATAAGAGCAATAACCAAAGATACAACATTAACAGCAGTTTCTCCTAAACCTATGCTTCCTAATAAAGGCCCGATAAGATTAGCTATAGCTGGTTGACCCAGCCACCCTAATGCAAGCGAAGCCAATGTAATGCCGAGCTGACAGGCTGAGAGATAGCCATCCAGGTTGCTGACAATGCTTTTTGCATTAAAAGCTTTTTTACTACCTTCTTCAATCAGGGTATCAATTCTACCACTTCGTACTTTCACCATTGCATATTCGACTGAAACAAAAAATCCGTTTAACAATACCAACAAAATAATAAGACCAACATGTAATATACCGGGTAAAGGGTCGCTCAATTTATACTCCTATCCACCATTTTCCGTACATGGATGGATAGGCCCACCTCCTTCGTTTTTTCAGAGTATTGGCAAAAAGCTTGCCGTTTGTTCCTTTCAGTATCAATTTCCCAATGGTTTCATCTCCAGTCTAGAATCACGTTTTTGAATATATACTTTATTATATTAATATATTGGGGCAAACCGCAAGCATGCGTGTCCTTTCGAAAAAAAATGGGCGATGATTATCAAGATTATTCCATAAATTCATCACAAATAAAAAGAACTCCTAACCTTTTGGCGTTGGAGTTCTTCTCATCGAAGATGGATTAAATTTAGCGACAATTTCTCATCGTTGGAGGATTGCCAATTACACCTGGGTATTGGTAAGTAAGGGGCTCATCGAAGGTAGCATAATCAAAATAAATCATAAGTAAGACGGTGCGTTGGCCGGTCGCAGGGTCACTGATAATAATGTGGTCACGGCCTGCCGCTTCCAGCACACCCTTGTAAACTTTGGCATTCCAGTCTTTGTTGTTCTCATAAGTAAAATAAAACGTACCTACTTTTCCTAAATTCAGGCGGAAAATATTCTCAATGTAGGATTGTTCGAACGTTTGTGGTGGGTTCTGAACTACTACTCCCCCTGGAGTCATTGGACTGCCACTGCTTACTTGGGGTGGCATGCTGCCCATGCCTTGCATTCCTGATGACATCGGCATTCCGGAAGACATTGGCATACCTGAAGAAGAGACACTACCGATGGTATAAGTTACGGGGCGGTAAGGTTGAACGATCATTTACTGAAACCTCCTAAATGTTTATCGGAGCATAGGCTCCCTTGGACACTAATGAAACTTACATTTGGGCACAATTGAAATCACACTAACTTTCTGTGAGAATTACTCATTTTATTGAGTAATTCTCTTTGCACAGTTACCATGCTAATTGCCGATAAATACAGTCGGGCAATCTTCTCCGGTCGGAGTAAAGAAGCAATGGGCTTTAAAGCGGCCTGTGTTTTGTTGGTTATACCAGGTTGCAGGACAATCACCTGCGGGTCTGAAGAACCACAAAGCATTGGTAGCTGGCCAGGTTCTTTCACCAGCAATTACACGTTTGGCTAGACGGATATCTGCTTCTCTGGCTCGCTGGTAGAAGTATCCCTTCTGCGGCGCTTCGAAACCTCCAGGACTTTGATAGACCATATCATTCACATTTCGAATGTTATTAAAGTCCAAGCAATTGCCAAGAATCCGGTTGACGCCAACATTGCCGACCATGAGCATGCCGAGATCTCCATCTTCCTCAGCTTCCGCTCTCATCAACCGCGCCAGCACCTTCACATCTTCCGAGTTCGTTTTGATGACGGCCACGCTGTCTCCTCCTTGGGGTCACTTCTTGTAGCAACCTCGTTCTTAACTGCATGCTGTATAGTATGTGCATTCGCCTAAGAGGTGACAGTTCCCGCCTATTTTTTAGAGTAGGGATCTTTCCTTTTAACCACTCAGCAAATCCCCTTTAGCGACACTCTAAGCTGCGTATGTCCATATGCTGCATATGTCCTCGCTAAAGCGTCAGAGTCGGGGTCGGGGTCGGTGGCAGCATCAGAGTCGACGTCGGGGTCAGCGTAAGTGCCAGCATCAGAGTCGACATCAGTGTTAGAGTCGAATCGGTGCTGGAATTGGTCTCGGTGTTAGCAACAATTATCAACCTCAGCTTCGATGTTCTTGTTAACGACAGCTTTAGCATCAGAGTCGACGTCGGTGGTAGCGTCGAACGGTGCTGGAATCGGGCTCGGTGTTAGCAACAATGTCCACGTTAGATCAATTTTCTTGTTAGCAACTGCGACAACGTCAGCACCCGCTCAGAAGGCGCTATCGGACACAGCTGACCTTATTCGCGATATTAATCCACTTTTCGGATTCTAACGGACCCCAAAGCCCCTATTGGCCCGCAAAGCACCGATTATAAGCCTCTTTCTAATGAATAGCTGCATTGGAGTCCGAAACTAGGCTCAAAAGACTGTGAATTTGCAAATAACGTCATCTGGGTCCGCAAGGTGAGAGGGTAATGAAGATCTGACACTTAATAGATGATCGCACCTACAGTGAGCTTTGAGAACTACGAGGTCAGTGAGCTTTGAGAACTACGAGGTCAGTGAGCTTTGAGAGCTACGGTATCAATGAGCTTGAATGGTACATAACCAAAACGCAAAACAGCGATCCACCATGAGCATGAGGATCGCTGTTTTGATTTAATACAAATGACTACTCCGCAGTTGAGTATTGTGGCTGTCGTTGGAATCCATGATATCTGGTTCCTTGATAAGTAAGCATTCCTCTATCGCCTTCAGCACTCAAGCCATATTCATGGCCATCTACTTTAAATTCCATGCGACTACCGCCCTCCAGCTCGTACGTTAAATAGTAAGTTGTACTTGTACGAGTTGAGCCATTCTCTTCCTGAAGCTGCTGCTGTCGTACTTCAGTCCGTTTGCTAACGATATGCGCAGGGATTGTTAGTATGGGGGAGCCATTGTTCCTGCCCCATTGAAGCAAGCCCCTGCCTGCTGATATAGCAAGAATACCAATCATAACAACGATAAAGATCGGCATCACCGTTCCGGCAAAATCAAACATCCATGAAAGATCCGGGCCCATTCCCATGACAGTTTCCCCCTTCTTCCTCTTGTTATTCAGCCTAATTGCTGCGTTCTGGGTACTTCTGTACATGTATATGCCTCATCTAGTCCAGAAAGCATTAAATAAGTGAGACTAGATGCAAAAAAGACCACTTCGTTTTCTTAGAAATCAAGAATTCGAGTGGTCTCTATACAGAGTTTTCAGTTATTAAATTAAGCATGAACTAGGTCTAGCAATTTCTTAGTTTCGTCCGTCTGATCGTCTAACATTCCATTCTCAGCCCAGCAAGCTCTGCATTGTTCTTCAGTTTCACAAAGATGAGCGTCATCACAGTTGTAGCAAAGTTGCAAAAGGTTTCTTGTCATATAATCTGTTTCGAATGTTTTCATTGTAATCTCTCCTATTCGATGTCTGAGTTTGTGAAAATTTGAACTTGTTTTCTATGTGTTAAATATATCACAGGTTTCTTTAAAAGTCATGTGATTTTTTTCACATTTATAAAGAAAATTTTAAATAAGTTTTTTCCTTATATTCAATCATTCACAAACAACAATAACCCCCCACTCTTCTAACAACAAAAGAACCTACCATCAGGCAGGTTCTTATTCCTTATTACATTACGCGCCAGCTGATACCACCATTCGTAGTCTGTAACAGTATCGAGCGCTTGTCCTCTTTTTTCTCAATCAAAAGCCACCCCACCTCAGTGGAAAAAAACTGCAGCTTTACAATCTCCGGATATTCCAGAAGCTTAGATCGCAGTACACTGCTCTCTTTAAGCGGTAACCAGGTCGCTCCTTGATCAATCGTATGGTAAAGGGTGTCGCCAAGTATGGTCCAACCGATCTGTGAATTCAAAAAAGTCGGAGCAATTAGACGATTAACACCAGCTTGTGCGTTCAATCCAAAGGAAGCGAATTTCCAATTAGCACCGCCGTTAGCTGTAAAATAGCCATGGTAAGTGATCGTTTTTTCTTTATCCTTTTGACAGCCAACAGACATCCAACCAGTAGACTTACTAGCATCGAAGAACTCCGGTTTGCCAGTAATTACTCGGTCACAATCTTCTAAACGTTCGTTAACTAGAAAAGCTGGCCCGAGGCTCCAGCTCTTACCGCCATCTTTTGTCATAAAGATTTTGGGAAGAGCACCTGTCTGTAGTGTCACAAATCCATGTGTACTATTGCGAAAAATCATTCCAGTGGTGACCCCGGCAAACGGTATCGAATCATTTGGGAAATTCGGATTGTATTGCTCATTCTGCATCACTTCTTCCCAAGTGGCCCCACCGTCTGTCGTTGAAAAAAGTGCCTTGTTCTCTTTATTGGAAGAAGCGTTCCATGAGGTCATCAGCCAACCCTTTCTGGGTGAGTTGAAATATACAGAGGATACTGTATTCACATCTCCTAAAGATGAGATTTTCCAGCTTTGGCCACCATCTGTGGTTCGCAGCACAATCGTTTCTGTCGAGCCAAAAGCACTTCTTATAATCCAACCATGAGATGGATCCGTGAAGAAAATCCCCTTCCCATACACAGGATTGGAGAGGAACTGCACATTTGGTGCTGGTGAAATATTAGCCCAAGTTGCTCCGTTATCCCGGGTCAAGTACAACCGGAGTTCGTTTTTGGTAACCCCCCAGGCCAGACCCTCACTTTCACTAAGCAGCTGAAAATCTGTAAGACGAGTCTGAATTTGATATTTCGGAGCGCTATCATTGTCAATATGATTGGCGTCTGGAGTAATCAGGGTTATCGTCTGTCCTTCTTCAGGTGCCTCTGTCGGCTGGGGCTGCTGAGTAGGTTCCGGGGGAGGAGATGAACAAGCCGTGACCACCCACGCTAACAAAATCAGCATCAATATTAATCTTATTCCCTTCAATCCAGCAATCTTAGATGCCAATAACCTCTCTCCTCTCGGATGGATTGAATCTTATTTATGATTCAAATTACTATTACGATAGCCATATAGTGCATAGATTAGAAGTCCAACAACTGTCCAAATTAGAAAACCAATCCAAGTCTCACTTCCTAGATTATACATCAAAATACCACAAGTTGCCGCACTTAACAGCGGAATGAAAGGTACCCAAGGAACTCTGAACCCTCTTTTTAAATCCGGATGAATATATCTAAGCGCGATTACCCCTAAAGACACTACAAAAAAGGCAAACAATGTTCCTATGCTTGTCAGATTTGCCAACCGGTCCAGTGGGATGAAACCCGTTAACACAGCTATTAAGATACCTACCATCCATGTGCTTCGTACAGGTACCTGTGTTTTAGCATTAATCTTAGATAAACTTATGGGCAGTAGGCCATCACGTGAGATGGCAAATAACAGCCGAGTTTGACCGAATAACATCACGAGCAGTACCGTAGTCATTCCCGCAATGGCTCCAACAGAGATCAGACCGGCAATCATATCCTGATTTACAAAGCGAAGCGCATAAGATACAGGATCACTAACATTGAGATCAGTATATGGAACAATACCCGTTAATACGAGTGAGACAAGAACGTACAAGACCGTACAGATAGCAAGGGATGAAATAATTCCAATCGGCAAATCGCGTTGGGGTCTTTTCACCTCTTCAGCAGCAGTTGCTAGCGCATCAAAACCTATGTAGGCAAAAAACACTGTGGCCGCGCCATTGATCACGCCATGGTACCCAAAAGGGAGAAACGGAGTCCAGTTCTCTGGCTTCACATAGAAAAATCCTGTTACGATAAATAGAAGCACCACTGCTATTTTGATAAAAACCATGATTGCGTTAAAGCGTGCCGTTTCTTTGGTTCCCCGAGTCAGTAAATAGGAAATTAACAAAATGATGATTACTGCAGGCAGATTTATTATTGTACCCGCTTCTGCATTATAAGCCCCCGATAGTGCGGTTGGAAGATGTATCCCAAAGCCCTCTAATAACCCCTGAAAATACCCTGACCAACCGCTGCTTACAGCCGCTGCGGCAACTCCGTATTCCAAGACAAGATCCCAGCCTAAGATCCAAGCTAACAGTTCTCCAAAGGCTACATAACTATAAGCATAAGCACTCCCGGAAACAGGAATGGTCGAAGCAAATTCCGAATAACATAATGCCGAGAGCACACAGGCAAACGCCGCTAGTAAAAAAGAAATTATAAGACCAGGACCTGCATGTTCTGCTGCGGCAACTCCTGTCATTACAAAAATACCTGTGCCGATAATGGCTCCTACCCCAAGCATTGTTAGATCCAGGGCACCCAACGTCTTGTTTAACTGCGTCCCCTCAGAACTTGTGGGTATGTTTAGAGCCTTTTTACGAAATAAATCCATCCTTACATTCTCTCCTGTCTAGTCTTGCTAAGATAATGAAATAAAAATCACATTTTAGTATGGCCTTAATTAGGGTAATGCATTAAATAAGATCAGCTTGAAAACACTACCGTTAACGATTATGATGGACAAGATTGAAACCAAAAATTTGAAATATTAAGGAGATGGAGACATGGCCCCCCCAAAACCCAATCGGGTCGTAGTTATCGGTACTGGAGCAGTTGGTACAACTACAGCCTATACATTATTGTTACGTAGACGTATGCCCGAACTCGTACTTATTGACGTTAATCATCAGAAAGCAC
Organism: Paenibacillus sp. FSL R10-2778; assembly: GCF_038593035.1. Lineage (NCBI taxonomy): Bacteria > Bacillati > Bacillota > Bacilli > Caryophanales > Paenibacillaceae > Paenibacillus > Paenibacillus sp. FSL R10-2778. The sequence continues at coordinate 3,720,259 of NZ_CP151956.1, forward strand.
TTGGCGAAGCACTGGATATGAATCACGGCATGCCTTTTGTCGGTGGTGTGAAGTTATGGGCTGGTACTTATGAAGACTGCCGTGAAGCAGATATCATTATAGTCACTGCCGGTGCATCACAAAAACCGGGAGAAACCCGGATAGATCTGCTTCGTAAAAATATTTCGATTTTTAAAGATATCATTGAAAAAATTACAAAGTATAACCAACATGCCATTCTACTTATTGCAACTAACCCTGTAGATATTCTGTCTTACGCGACTTTGAAAATAAGTGGGTTTGACCGCAGACGTGTAATTGGTTCTGGTACGGTACTTGATAGTGCTCGTTTTCGTTATTTGATCGGTCTTCACAAAGAAATCGATCCTCGCAGTATTCACGGACAGATCATCGGTGAACATGGAGATTCAGAGCTTCCGGTTTGGAGTCTTGCGAATGTAGCTGGGATTGATCTTGGTTTTGACGAAGCAGAACGCGAAGAAATCTTCCAAGATACCAAGAATGCAGCCTATGAAATTATTGATGCCAAAGGCTCAACCTCTTATGCAATAGCTCTTGCACTGGACCGAATTGTAGTCTCCATTCTTCATAATGAAGGCGCCGTGTTGAATGTTTCTACTTTATTAAATAACTATAACGGGGTTTCGGATGTCTATCTCGGTGCACCTTGCGTAGTAGACCGCTCGGGTGTTCGACAGGTACTGGACCTCCCACTCAATGAAACCGAACAGGCTTTATTCCAGAAATCCGCTGAGAAGCTAAAAGCAGAAATAGCTAAGCTAGAATTGTAAGCGAATATGGCTGGAAACAGCCTTTTTTGACTACAAAAGACACAAGAAACCGTCCTTTTTATATGTGGAGCGTTGCCTCCACTATGAAAAGGACGGTTTTTAATATAACACGAATTAACTTAGCCTGCCAATGACAAAAAGATCCTTTAGCAGGCCAGGCTCACCTGAAATTCCGGATCTTTTTTATCAATTTATTTAGTGATAGGTTGCTTGTAATATTCTTTGAGAACTTGTTCGGCTTTTTTGCCATAAATATCAAAACCACGGTCAATGGAAGCCTCTTCCAAGGCATATAATTTCGTGCTCCAGTCCCACCAGAAGTAACCGGCAAACCAAGGTTCATTCCAGAATGCTTCCAGCGCTGACCGATAGAAGTTGGCTTGTTCATCTTCTGAATACGGTAAGTCTGTGTATGTAAAGTCCCATGGCATGGTGGCACATCCATGAGCACTTCGGCATCCAATCTCGATGAATACGAGAGGCTTGCCAAATTGCTCAGAAAGTGACTTAAGCCGCGGTTTCTGCCGCTCCCAACCAGCCAGCATATTCTCATAAGAATCTCCCGGCACGGAAGCTACCGGATAATAAGCGCTGGTTCCGATAAAATCCACCTCATCCAGCCATTCGATTCCTTCTTCTTTGCCATGATTAGCATTATAAATGATCGGCCCTGTATAAAGATTAGTGACCTCTTGAATTAATTGTCTCCATTCCGTAGTTCTAGACTCTGTGCCTACCATTTCGCAGCCGATACAGAACATCTCACATTCAAGCTCTTCCGCCAACTCTGCATAGTGTTTAATGAAATTTGTATAAGAACGGAACCATGCTGCCCAATAAACCTCTCCCTCTTCCGGAAATCCAATCCTAGCTCTCCAAATGCCATCCCTCGAATTCACAACAGGTTTAAGACAAACTTTAAGACCAAGCTGTTTTGCCTGTTGTACCGCATGTGCGAGATCACGATCTGTCACCGTGTAACCGTAATCATAATGAATTTCTGTTGAATGCACTGTGTCTTGCCATGTCCAAAAAGATAAGGCGATCCATTCGCTTCCTGTCTCCGCCAGCTTTCTCATCGAATCTTCTGCATATTCTGTGCGGTATTCGCCTCGTTTTGATCCCCAGCCATAAGTCATCCCTTTTAGAAATACATCCTTCACGATTAGGACCTCCTATAAAAAACTCTTAATAACTGTTAGAATAAATCAATACCGTTATAATAACAAGTTATTTTTTGTTATCAATTTTCTAAGGAGGTTTCTTTCTTTTCTATCACAGCTGGATTTGCAATTTAGACATAGCCTCTTCCTTCTCACGACTGGTAATATGTGTGTATACGGTTGTAGTCTGGATCGAGGAGTGACCAAGCAGTTCCTGTACAGTACGCAGATCTGCCCCTTTTCTCAGCAGCATGGTTGCAAAGGAATGTCGGAGCTTATGGCTTGAATACGGACGTCGCTGTGCTGCTGGCACATCCCTTTGGAAACGATCAAAGGTATCTGCTGCAATTTGCTGAATGCCGCGGATCGACAACCTGCGTCCTTTTTGTGAAATGAACATCGCTTCCTCTTTACTGCGCCAAGGATCTAACCTTTCTGCTAACGCAGAGTCGAGAAAAGGCACTACATCCTCGGGAACCGGCACATTACGCCATTTACGCCCCTTCCCAAACACACGGAGGGAATGTCTTTCTACATTATAATCACTCAAATTCAGCGTGTGGACTTCCCCCACCCGAAGCCCCATATAGGACATCAACAAAAAAACTGCTAAATTGCGCTTTTTGTATTTACCATCTATAGAAGATAAAAACCGACCCAGATCACTTTCATCTAAGTAGACCGGCTCACGATTGATCTCCGTTTTGGATTTCTTAATCCCGGCTGCCGGGTTGTTCTGAAGTAATTCCAGCTCGATCAATGCCTTGAAAAAACAGTTAATCGCAGCATGCTTCCGGTTACGGGTCGCATCACTCACTCCACGTTCGCGGACAGAGGTCAAAAAAGAAATGACATGCAGCTTCTTCACCGTCTCAAGCTTTTTACCATTCAGACTGTCTAAAAACTGTTTCACATCTACTAAATAGGATTTTTGCGTATAGGGAGTGTACCCGGCATCCTTCATCCAGATGAGAAAGGCCTCCAGCCCTTCTTCGTAGTCTTCACACCACTCATTCATGCCTTAGAGCCTCCTTGTTAATGTTGATCTATATTAGACTTCTCCATTGCTCAGCATGTTTTTGTATCGCAAGTAAGAACTCCGTCAGTACGGGCGATTTCCATTTCTTATGATGATAGGCGATCTGCGTCGCCACACGCTGTGATTCATCATTCCAATTCAACCTGGCAAGTTTTCCTTCGGCGAGTTCATTTTTTACAGTAATTAATGGAAGAAAGGCAATGCCAAGATCAGCCATCACACATTGCTTTATCGCCTCGATGCTCCAAAACTCTAACGTGGGGTCAGGAAAAACACCGTAACTGTTCAAATGCCGTTCAAATAAAGTCCGGTAGGAACAGCCCGTTTCGGTATGAAGTATGGTCACTCCTTTTAAATGAAGGGGTTCTACCTCAGCAAGGTTTAATAAGGGATGATCTGGCGCTGCGATCAGCGTCATCGGCTCATGTACTAATGTTTCTATATTTAAATCTTTATCTTCCGTCTCAGGTTGCAACAAGAACGCTAAATCCAGTTCACCCGAACGGACAAAATCTGATAGTTCCCAGCAAGCTCCAGGCTTCAGAAGAATTTGCACCTTCGGATATTTAGCGCGAAACTCCTTAATAATACCTGGTAAGCGAAAAGCAGCTAGAGATTCAGGAGCCCCAATCCGTAAAGAACCCGTAAGTTCACTATCCGAGCGTAACGCGTCCTCTGCTAAAGTGTGCATTCTGGATATTTCTTGAGCGAACGGGAGCAACCGACGCCCTGCGTCGGTTAGGATAATCTTTTTACTGATCCGATCAAATAATGGCTGGCCAATTTCAGACTCTAGTGCTTGGATTTGTGCAGTAATACTGGACTGTGCATAATCAAGCTTCTGTGCTGCTCTAGTAAAACTGCCCGTCTCCACTACCACTAAAAAGGTAAAAAGATGACGTGACTCCATGAATTTCCCCCTAAATGAAAATGAACCATCGGAATATCGAATGGATACTATTCAAAAATTCTGTTTTTCCAATGGATCTATTATCTGCTACTCTAGAACAAAAGACAAGGAAAGCAGGATAAAAAAACATGAAGGAATCCGGTTCAAACACTTTACAAAAAAACATTGGCATGCCTCAGGCTATTGCCCTTTACATCGGGGCTGTGTTGGGTTCTGGGGTCTTAATTGTTCCTGGTTTAGCTGCAGAAATGGCGGGTCCCGCTTCATTACTGGCGTGGGGATTTATGTCGTTGCTGATTTTGCCGATGGCCTTATCAATGGGTCTGCTCTCTGCTAAATTCCCTAACGCTGGAGGCGTGTCCCATTTTGTAACGCTTGCTTTTGGTCCAAAAGCTGGCTCACTGGTAGGATGGTTCTTTCTGATGTCCGTTCCGATTGGCGCACCTGTTGCTGCACTGACTGGAGCTGGTTATATGACCGCCGCTATGGGCTGGGACGAATCTGCAAGAATTACTATTGCCGCTATTATGTTGGTCATTGGCCTGATTACGAACTGGATTGGTATGCAGGTAGCTGGAAAGGTACAAATAGCGGTAGTTATAGCGATTGTTGCTGTGCTGGTCTTCTCCTTTGCTACTGCACTGCCCCGTATGGAAGTCGAACACTTCACTCCCTTTATCCCACATGGATGGATGAGCATTGGCCAGGCTGCTGCAATCTTATTCTGGTGTTTTATTGGCTGGGAGGCTGTCTCACACCTATCTGAGGAGTTCAAGGACCCACAGCGTGCCGCCGTTAAAGGAGTAACTATCGCCGCTATTATAGTAGGGATTCTATATTTTCTCTCCGCACTAGCAACTGTTGGTACACAAAGCTACCTCAAAGGTGGATCAAGCACTTCACTCGTCTGGATTATTAGTCAGCCTCTTGGGCGCTGGGGAGGATTTATTGCCGGACTTACCGGTCTGTTCATCTGTACAGCCACAATTATTGCCTATGCAGGAGCTGCCTCACGTGTGGCTTATGCTTTATCCCGCCAAGGCTCTGCGCCGAAATGGATGGGTAAAATATCCAAACAGTATCATACCCCTATCGGTGGCATAGCTTTTCTTCTGCTCTGTTTTGTATCGGTGATGACGCTGTATGGCAGCGGGTCCCTCTCCATCACCACTCTGATCCAGTTTCCGAATGCTACTTTTATCCTGACTTATATCGGAGGTTGTGCTGCAGGAATACGTCTGCTCAAAGGAAGTCGCTTAGGTGTGACGATAAGCTGGATTTCTTTTTTAGCAACAGCTGCTGTGTTTCCTTTTACGGGCTGGGCGATAGGCTATCCGCTACTCATTACTTTGGTATTCGTTTGGATTATCCGTAATAAGCGTAAACAGAGGATGCGTGTCACTGAAGAGATTGGTCCTGAAATGCATAAGGAACAACAAAAGGTGTTGTAAGGCTCTAACTGCGTTTGAACTTCTCCTTAAGGAATAGTTGTACTGGTGTCCGAAACCGTGCTCAATAGGCGATAAATGTGCAAATAGCGTCAAATCTCTAACTAGTCCTAAACGGGCATTCGTTTCAGCAGCTGCTTAGATGGTTATGGAATGAAGAGGGTATACTAGACTATGACCAGTCAAAGGAGACGATAAATCATGCCAAACAAAACTAAGATTATTCTTGAGCCAGCTGCTCAAAAATTTGCCGATGATAATGCGAAACCTCCCTTTCTACCTGACCTTGGGCCAGAAAAAGGCCGTGAAACGGTAGATAGCGTACAATCCAGTGAGATATATAAACCTGAAGTTGATATTGAAGATCTAATGGTGCCAGGTGGACCTAACGGTGATGTTTCCATAAGAATCGTTCGTCCCCCAAGCTCCTCATCAGCGTCGTTGCCTGTTATCCTGTACATTCATGGCGCAGGCTGGGTGTTTGGGAATGCTCATACCCATGATCGCCTGATCCGCGAACTAGCTGTCGGAGCGGAGGCCGCAATTGTTTTCCCAAATTACAGCCTCTCTCCAGAAGCTAAATATCCTACAGCTATTGAAGAAATCTATGCAGTACTCCAGTGGACAGCTGAAAAAGGAAGCGAGCACGGATTAGATACTAGCAAGCTTTCTATAGCCGGAGACAGTGTTGGTGGGAATATGGCCGCTGCTATTACTCTAATGGCTAAAGAACGGAGTGGGCCGAAGATAGCGAAACAACTATTATTCTATCCGGTAACGGATGCCTCGTTTGATACTGAATCCTATCATGAGTTCGCCAAAGGCTATTTCTTGCAGCGGGACGGCATGAAATGGTTCTGGGATCAATATACTACTGACCCTGAGGAACGTAATCAAATCACGGCCTCCCCTCTTCGGGCTAGCCTAGAACAACTACGGGATTTACCAGATGCACTGGTCATTACTGGTGAAGCAGATGTGCTACGGGATGAGGGTGAAGCTTATGCCGCCAAATTGCGGGAAGCTGGCGTGAATGTTACGGCTGTCCGCTTTCAAGGCATCATTCATGATTTTGTCATGCTGAATCCTTTAGCCGAGACTCATGCTAAAAAAGGAGCTATCAAGTTAGCGACAACATGGCTTCGTGAAGGTTTCTAAACAAATCAACTATTGACATATTCCTTTACTAGGCGAATTGGTTCCCACAAGAATTCTTGTGCGAAACTGATTCGCCTTTTATTGTTAACATAATATTTATTATGTTAACAAGTGTATTTTTACAATTGAGAAACAAATATCCATTCTCAGCGTCAATATATTATAAATGATGTATAAGGAGCTAAAATCGTGAAATATGTACCGTTTATCCTAAAGACCGTTATATCTTCCTCCTTGCTCGTATCTGGAGCTGGTATATATTTGTCTAGTGCTCAAGCAGCAGTAACAACTCCTGCCTCCTCTTCAACAACCGTCGACTCTATCACCACAATTAAACCCTTATGGCACGACAAGGCAGATGGTCAAGGAATTTATAGCCAACAGGCTCCTATTGCAAATGGATTATTCTATTATTCATCAGGCGGGACACTAAAGGCCGCCAATCTCATTACAGGTAAAGTTAAATGGTCCTACAAAAACGGAACAAATCCTGAGATTATAACGAATAACTCGGTTTTCTTTATCACTTATGAGGGTTATCTTGTAAAAGTTAATGCTCAAACGGGGAAATTGCTTTGGAAGGTTAAGGCTGCCAAAGATCCGATCGAGATCGGTGCTTTCGCGGAGTTAGTTAACGGAGTGATATACTTCCGGAACGAGCATGGTGGAATTGCAGCTTATCATCCGGTTACTGGTAAAAAGATCTGGGAGAATAAAGACATCCCTATGTATGTAGGAAGTATCGACGGTCTTTATAACGGGGTATTGGTCGTATCCAGTACCGTTGATAATAGACGCACACAGTTTTTCGGTCTCGATCCGGCTACAGGCAAGAAGTTATGGAGAATTCAGGGATTTTATAGCTTTGTTGCTTACCGGGATGGTGAATTATTACTCCGCGAACAAGCCAATGCTGCAAATGATGCCTCTAACGAGCCTCTTAAAGGCTATCAGTTGACCTTGATACATCTAGATGTTAAAACTGGAAAAGCGAAGACCAAAAAGAACTATAAACCGCTCGAAGATGTCAGTAGACTCGGTAATTATTTTACATCACTTCAAGGCTCGTATCTATATACAGCCGATGGAGGTTTAGACCAATGGGGTGGTCATCCACTATACCGCTTTACCTTAGGTCAAGAAACAGCGAGTGAACCCAAAAGTTATGAGGAGTACGGAAATTGGGTGGCTGGTCCAGTGAATAACATGGCTTTTTTCCAAAAGGATGCACAGATTACTGGCGTTCAAATGAACGATAATCGCATTATAAGCTTCAACGGTCCGGACAGTCCCGCGCTTAGCGTTCAATTTCTGGGTAAGGGGATTTACGCTGGCTATGAGAATGGCTACTTCTATATCATAAATGCAGAAACAGGCAAAGCGCTTGGCAAAGTAAAGACCGGAGCACAACAATACGGCACACTATTTAGTGCGAATGGTATTCTCTACATCCAGACGGAGCACGATATATTCGCGATTTCCCTGCCAAAAGAATTAAAATAGTTGTTGTTACTCCTTATCTTTTGCAGCCACTTCTCGTTTAAACTCACTGGTTCGACTCTCCAGATGAACTGACCCGCTGTTTCCAATCTGGAAGGTCGTGCCAGACCCAATCGATAGAATTTTAATATATTGTATATTAATCGTTGTTTCCACGGAATCCTTTAATATCACAAATTCATCCGCTTCATTCCCTTGGTTTGTCCATACAGGGATAGGGATGTCTATGAGTGTAGTATCTTTCGGGTGATTATTAATCTCCCTTATGTTAAAAAGATAATTCTCCTTGCTTCCCAGGAATTTAGATTGAACCCGGTCTACAGATCCACAAATAAAAATAGAACTGTCGGACAGATTGTTGATATAAACATCTTGTATGCGTGAGGTGTGCATAGGTTAACTGCCTTTTTTGACTTGATCTGGAGCGCTCTGAGTATATTCTATTACGCTGTCAAACGCCGAGGAGCAATGAATGGATTGAGTATCCCCTACTAAAAATACTGATGAACCTGAGATCGAAACGACTTTCACTGCATTGACACTAATATCTCTATTGATCACCGTTATCTTCATTCGTCTCCCGCCTTCCGGTTATATTTATTTCCAAATGCCGCTCTACTGCCATAACGATATCTCGTTTGATTTGCTCTACAATAGAAGCGCATTCCTCATCAGTGTATCCACGCCCTTCTTCTGTGGCAGGGAGTTGGTTTACATACTCGTTAATCCGTCCATCCATTTGATTCAGCAGATCCTGAGTCACCATTTGGATATATTGCTCATCAATGCTTAAATTCTTCTCTTTTTCTAAACGTGAAAATTGCGAGGGGACCTCTTCTTGCACATACTTCAAAATCTGTGGGCGAATCTGATCCGATAAGGCAGTTGTACCATCCTCCCGCTCCCCAATAGGTTTACCGTTGATCATCGCTTCATCCAGATTGTTTCCCTCATTCGGTGTAATGCCTATATTTAAAGTGCCTTCCAGCTTTTCGATTTTTAATTGTTCAAAATGATAATTGATAGGTCCTATACTTGCAGATTTATTGTTCTTTATGCTGTCTACATCGCCTTGCAAATCGCGAAGCTGCTTCTCTAACTGTTGAATCTTCTCCGCTTGCAATCTTAGTGTATTAAAAACCTGCTGAGCGTAATACGGATGCATACAACCCCCTCCTATGGTTTATTGTATGCAGGGACAAAGAGCCTAATTCAGATGTGCATATAGTTCCGCCGCTGGCGGTAAGGATACAAGGGGTGAAGCCATTTTTTCCGCTGGAGTCGTTGGAGCCGATGATGGAGCTCCAGAGGTCTCATAATTATGAGACAAAGTATTAATTCGTCCCGATGTACCAATCTGAAGTACCGAGGAATTAGAGATAGTGCCGATTTTTAGATTATAGATCGATATGCATTGATATACCGTAATGTTCATTTAAACCCCACCCTTAAGGAGGTGATACTTGATCCACCACATCTGAATCCATCGTATTTGTACTGCTGGCCGCATTATTCGTTATATTCGTACCTATAGAGTCACCTATGGAGAAGGAGTTGGCACCGGCATAAATTTTAGAGTTGCTGCTCAGGATAACGGATGCCGTATTTCCTACTAAGACTGTGGAGCTGGGGCCTACGCTATTGATTTTAATATTGCCGATGATTGAAACCACCAAACCACTCCTCCTTTCGGAATGATAAGCTATTCTATGTAGATATTCGCCCAGATGTCACTGAATAAGTCAAACGCCCATACAATGGATAAAAACCGTAGGAGGCGCAGAGCTATGAGTCCCAATAAGACGAACCCTTTAGATTGGATGAATGAAGATCCCTTTTTTAAGAAAAAGTTATCCTTGAAAGCTCTTGAAGAGCAGTGGAAGTTGGATCCTAACCAAATTGACGGGTATGTCGAAAAAGTAATCCGTGAAGCAACTGCAGCGACCTCCTCTTCATTTATGAACGAAACCACAAGTTTAAGTTTTGAGCATATCGACACTCATAATCACCTGATTACCAAAATTCGTATTCCGAACGGAATTCACCCCGAAAGTATATGGGCACAAATCAATCGCACACAAATTAAATTAACAGGTTTAGGAAAAGATCATAGCGAGATTATTCAGTTGCCAGTTCCCGTCATTCCAGATCAGAGCAGAGGCACTTATAAACAAGGTTCCCTGCAATTCAGAATGCCTAAAATGTCAGCGGGAAGATTCAAAGATATCGACATCCGATATTTATAAAATATTCCTTTAAAATCCATCTGTTTTACTCGTCCAAGTGCCCCATTCCCCCTAAAAAAACGTCTTAAAATCAAAACAGCGTATAATTTAAGTTATACGCTGTTTTTTGAGGGTGTTTTTTGCCCCTTTTTCATCCGATTTTCTATTCTTTTCGCTCTTCGAACTTTAAGTTCCTCTTGGTCATAAGATGGAGTATTAAGCGTAAAGGTGGGGGCAAATCATGTCTAAAAACAAACGCGGCAAAGCACTTTGGCGCATTCCATCCCGGGCCAGAGGAACATGTCCGATCTGTGGAAGCACACGTATTAAGCTGTTGTACTTCGGGAAAGGCATTTCAGGTGAAAAGCTTAACGTATGTAAAAAATGTGATGGGAAGCAAAAGGCATGAAAGCATTTAGCAGATAATTCACAGAACGGGTTACCAAATAAAGTGCGACCTTAACCTCGAACCTAAGCTCGACAAAAAAGCTATCGCACTTTGCTTGGTAATCCTTCACTTTCAAAAACTTTTATAGTTCAATCCGATATCGTCTTTCCTCATTCGTTAGAATGAATCCGACAGATTCATATAGCCGTAATGCAGAATCATTTTCCGTAAGCACCATCAGAGATGCCTCTTCCAGTCCGTGGGTTCTAAAATAGCTCAATGCTTGAAAAAGCATGTACTTAGCAATTCCGGATCTTCTCCATGGCTCAAGTACAAATACATTTTCGATGTAGCCACCCTTCTCTTCCTGCCAGACCATTAAGCTACCCGCAACCTTCTCCCCTTCTCGAACAACAAGTGATGTCCAGAGCGGATTTTGTTTAAATTCAGCTAACCGTTCTTTCCCTAGCGGAGTTTCCGGCCAAATCTCAGCTTCTAATTCCAAATAATGCTCGTCTTCTTCAGGCGTCTCCATATTCCAGGTTGCGAATTCAAGTTCCTTAGCCAGAGTGGGTTCAGACAAGCCATCACTTAGATTGTGTTTCATCTTAAATAAGCTATTATAATGAGAGAAGCCCTTCACTTTTTCGAAAAATTGAGTATTCAAGACTTCTGCCGAATCGTTCCCTACACATAGAGTGGTTTTGTAATCCTTTGATAACGTTTCTTTTAATTCGAGTGCTCTTAATAAGAGTGACTGATAAACTTTTTCTAATAAATCATAATCGCCTTCACGTTCTGGTATTGTTTTTAAGTTCAGGTAGATCGAATGTCTGCTATCCTCGGAACGGCCGGGCGGAACAATATTGATGATGCTCACTTGACCTTTGGCCACCATTTTACCGTCCTCGAAAGCGCAATATACATTTTCCCAATTTTCCTCAGTGCCAACCCACCAAAAAACAACATTCCCCTTTGAAGATACTGTGCTATAAAGTTCACCAAGTAATGGCATGTCACCTTGTTCAAAATGACGGATAGTAGTCAATACAAAACCCCTTTTCAAATCATTAATATGGAATATATTTATAATAACATGCATGTCCACACTTGATTTGGTAATGAATTTTTATAACTAACTTCTCCTTGTTGTAACATTTTTTAAGTAACCCCTGTCTTACTTATATAGGGGGACTGAAGGATGAGAAAACGATTTTTTATAGGAATTACGCTATTTCTGATTACTTGTGGAGTTGCTCTTGGTGTAGGGACGATATCAAATCTTCTGAGTCCGTTTAAAAGCTTCTCAGTCATCGTAGATAATCAATCTGATGTTGATATTAGCTCTATCGAAGTAGGATTAATTCGTGCGGATTCAAAGAAATTGTATACAAGTCCAATAAAAGCAGGACAAAAGAAAAAATTCAAACCAAAATTGAGTTTAAATGGTGAAGGTGCTATATATCTTCGATATACCAACTCTAACGGACAGTCTAAAGAACAAACCGTGTGCGGTTATACCGAATATTTATCAGGTCATTCCAAAGTCACGATTACTAATGAACGCACAACCGTTGTTCAGCAATGTAATTAACAGCTGTTACTTTAATTGCTAATATACAGCTAATTTCTTCATTAGTCATAAGCGGGCTGCAACCGTAATTTAAAAATCAGAAGATTCCTCAGACCTTTCCGCTGCCTGAACACTAAGGGTCCGAGTACGTCATTTTACAGACGAACTCGGACCCTTGTGATACAGAATATTATCTGACCGTGCAACACATCAATCGATTACACATTCCCCGAAAGATTTAATTGCCATGACACACCAAATTGATCCGCTACCCAGCCAAATTTCGAACTGAATGGATATTCGCCTAGTGGCATGAGCACCTGTCCACCCTGGGATAATGCTGCATAGACGCGGTCAATTTCGGCTTCACTTTCACAATTCACATATAAGGATACCGCTGGAGTAAAGGTGAATCCATGCTTCACGTAGCTATCTATACACATAAAGACTTGTCCATGTAATGAAAAAGTAGCCTGCATGACACTCCCTTCAGGGCCTGCTTCATTTGCTCCATAACGTTTAATACTGATGATTTCGGAGTGATCAAATAAAGAAGTATAGAAATTCATAGCTTCTTCAGCCTTTCCTTCGAACATTAGAAATGTCATTATCTTTTGATTCAGTTCCTTCATAATCGTCCAGCTCCTTAAAGTAATTTTATACAGATCATCTCATATCATTAACGCTTTCGTATACTTTCAAACGGGCATATACGGTTTCGAGAATAGGATACACAACTTGACCAGATACAGCCATCGCCAAAAGAGCACCATGCAGATGCTCAGCTTCCACTGGCAGATGTTTTAGCATATCCCTATGCATAGAGGAAGTAAATTCGGGTGGGACCGAATCCATCTTTTGCATCGTAGCAGTCACCATATCTGCTCCAACAGGCATTCCTGCACTTTGCGCTATACTCACGATCTCATTCAGAAGCTGTTCATAAATAGTACGCGCTGTAGATGAGGCTAAAATGGGTCCAACCGAGCTATCCATTAAAGTTGTAATCCCGCTTAAACTAGCTACGAATATATATTTCTGCCACACTTCGCGCTGAATATCAGAGCTTAGTATCACAGTGAAACCTGCTTTATCCAAATGACTGAGAAGTTTCTGCGTTCGTTCTGACTCCCCACCCGCCCATTCACCAAACACAATACTATGAAAAGAACTACTTTGTATGATAGCTCCATTAGAACCTAACGTTGTCTCGATATAACAAAGACCACCCAGTACCTTTTCTGCTCCAAAATGCTGCTGCAAAATACCAAAATGTTTATACCCATTAAGGAGCGGGAGAATCATAGTCTGTTCACCGACGAAAGGGGTAAGATCCATCATCACCTGAGGCAAATGATAGGCCTTCACTGCAATAATAATACAGTCAAAAGGCTCTGCCTTCTCCCCATATGTAATCGTCCGAACGGGAGTCTTAAAGTCACCATGCACACTTTTTATTGCCAGACCCTCATCTTCTAACTGCTTTTGTTTAGTAGAACGGACTAGAAAAGTTACATCTTCCCCTTTTTGAACCAGACGCCCTCCAAAATAACCACCAATAGCTCCTGCACCCACGAATAGAAAACGCATGTAAGTCTCCCCTTTTTTCACCTAATTTTTAACAAATAAAAAGACCGCTTAGCTTATCCGCTAAACAGGTCCGAATGGCAAAAAAAGAGTCAAGTATCGACCGTTCTTTTGTCTCGGTCCATACGGATCTGAGCAAAATCCAACGAGTTCACCTCCATGGCTACAAATAAATTACTATTCTTAAATCTGATCCATCTAGAGCGCCATTCGATTCTATCGATACAGCCTCCCTGGAAAGTATAACAAAAGAAAACCTTAAAGCCTAGTTTTAATCCATAACTTAGAGATGTCCAGAAACCCGAAGGAACCGGTGTGCAGACCAAACAGGCTTTGATTTAGCTGAGCTTTTTTATTCATATGACAGCCATGTAGCACCCAGTAATTGTCTCGAAGAATCTCCTCTGCTTGATTCAGTAGTTTCACCCGTTCATCCTTTGGAGATTCTGTGAAAGGACCTAATACCTTCGAAAACAATGAAATCTGGTCCTTTCTAAGCAAAGAGAATAAATAATTAGATTTATTATTAAAGTAGTTAATCATTCCCCATTGCCAATCATCTTCTAAAACCTCTTCAGCAAGCTGGATCTCGGCTGTTGTCTGTATATGATCTGCCTTAAATTCATTGAAAAAATATAACTCAATTTGCAAACCTACGGAGGCAGCGCGTGTTTGGAGCCATAACGCTTCTTCTCGTTCTTCTTTTTTATCCTTAGTTGCTAAAGTAATGACTTCTCCCTGATACCCGTTTTCCGCTAAAAGCGCTCGGGCATGTTCCAAAGTTGGATCTAGAAGCTCTCTCTTACTGCTCTCCCATGGCAAAAAGCTATCTGCTGGAGTGATACGATTGCCACCCAATTCTTTTATTAAAGCCGTTCGACTGTAAAGGATACGGATCACTTGGCGAAACCATAGCTGCTGATGAATTCCCTCTCTATGAAAATTAAACAGAATATATCTGCAGCCTAAGGCTGGGTAATCTATACTGTGATTGCTGATGATATCAGGTAAAAGTTCCCCATGTTCAGGATCTGGCAGCTGGTATTGGCGTTCATTAGAAGCCTCTTTTGGCAAATACCAAATCTCAACACGATCCAGAAGCGGCCGAATTCCGAAATAAAAATCAAAAGCTGCGAGCACCAAAACATCCTCATTCAGATCCAATAAACGGTAGGGACCTGTACCGCTTACTTCACTAGTGATGTCTATATCGTAAGGGAGAATGGACATGTGAATACAACTGAACAGATGCAGAAAAAAGAGATTTGGACGTGACAACACAAACCGGATTCGATGATCTCCTTCAACCTCTACTCGTTCGATATCCTTATAAAGGCTAACCGCAGGGCTGTTCAAGTCGATAAGCCGTTGCAGCGTCTCTTTTACATCTCTCGAGGTCATGATTCTTCCGTGATGAAAGCGCACCCCCTTACGGAGGTAAAAAATATAACTTGTATGGCCCTCATTAGCTTCCCACATATGGGCCAAACCAGGAAGAAAGGTATCGGTCGTTGCGTCATAAGTAACTAGTGTGCTATAGATCTGACCCAGCAAATAGGATTCAAAAGCGGTGTATACATAAGCAGGGTCCAGTACTTCCATATGCCGGTTACGGGTAATCCGCAGGACGTCCAGCCCTGAGGTTGACTCTGCTTCACTACGGAAACCCATCTGTTTATTTAACATCGTTAACAATCGTTCCTTTAAGGGACCGGTCACCTGATCGCTGCTCATCAATTCGATAGCTTCTTTTATCTTGCCTTTACTAACTAACTCCTGAAAGCTATCCTCGAATACCTCATCAATACTTTTTAAAAAAGTAAGTTGAGAGATATGCCCCCTGCCTCTCCCCGGCTGCCATTGAATATATTCCTGCTCTTCCAGTTTCCGCAGCACGAATTTAACATTACGTGGAGTGCAAATCAGGATCGAAGCCAATAAATCTATCGTCACAGGAACAGGTTCATTCACTTTGAAGGAACTAGTAACGCCTGCTGCTAAACATAAAAAATGATTACTTATCTGGTCCAAATGGTTCACTCCTTTAAAGGTGAAATGATCAATGTAATTCTTACACTTTTCCTTCCCCCTTTTATCATTATAATTATACATAAATCAACAAGGAATATGCAGCAACAATATTAGAGCAATAAGACTAGGAGATCGTAATCATTATGAATCAGCATCTAAGGCACATTCACCCACTAGCCTGGACAATTATCATCGGCACCATGTTCGGACGTCTGGTGACCTCGATGAGCATCCCGTTCTTATCCATCTATCTAACCCAAGTTCTCGGAGCTTCCCCGACACAAACAGGGATTACGGTCGCGGTTAGCTCGCTGGCAGGCGTATTGGCCAGTTTTTATGGCGGTTATATTTCTGATATTGTTGGCCGCAAAATCGTCATGTTAATCTCGGTATTTGGCTGGGCAGCCGTCTTCTTCGGATTCTCAGTGGCTCAACATCTATGGGTATTTTTCCTGGTGAACACCTTGAACGGCTTATGTCGATCTGTATTCGAGCCTACTTCACGGGCACTTTTGTCCGATATTACACCACCCGAGAGTAAGCTGCTTGTCTTTAATCTTAGATATGCAGCAATTAATCTTGGTGTAGTATTTGGTCCAATCATTGGGCTACAGCTTGGCTCTGCGGAATCAACTTTTCCTTTTCTAATCGCAGGAATCGTATATGTTGCATATGGAATTGTATTATTCATGCAATTTAAGGCACATCGTTCAAGCATGCCCGCCCGTACACAAGCTCAAGCACCACGTTTACTCGAAGCTTTGACAATCACCGGTAAAGACCGTGTGTTCCTACCTGTACTTCTGGGTACCATCTTTTGTGTGTTAGGATACGGTCACTTCGGCTCAACAATGGCTCAATATTTAGCGATGAATACGCATTTCACCAATGGTGGGCAATTGTTCTCCTATATGTTGTCACTGAATGCTATAACCGTGTTAGTAGTGCAGTATCCCATTGTACGAACGGCAAGTAAATTCCCGCCGATTGTCCCTTTAATCCTTGGGAATATCTGCGTTGCACTTAGTCTTCTCTTAGTGGGGCTTGCAGGTGGTGTGGCTCTATTAATGATCAGTGTAGTTCTGTTCACTATAGGGGAAGTCTTACTCTTTACGATGATGGATATGTTGATCGATCGGATTGCCAAACCTGAAATGAAAGGGACGTACTTTGGTACGATTGGCTTTAATAATTTAGGGAGTGTTATGGCACCTATCTTCGGGGGGGTGTTGTTAGACCATTATGGCGCTCAGAATGGCCTTGCGATCTTCGTACCGTTGGCTTTAACAACAGCTTTTGGTCTTCCTTTTCTTCTCGTAGCGCACAAAAGACTTGTTGCCAGAGAGAAATTAACACTTGGTGTTGAAACTAGAGCAATAAAAGGATAACTTATCTAATTAAATATGTCATTTACTGGATCATATTCACCTTAGTTAACATAATCATTATTATGTTAACTAACTATATGAATTAATTCATTTATCAGAAAATCGGGACCGTATCTTTGCAGAATATGCAATAGCTACGGTCTCTTTTACATAGAAAAAACGGTTAATCATATATTCCCTGCAGAAAACTCAACTGACCTTTCACATATTGCCTTAGCTCTAAGGGCTCAATGATTTCGGAATGTCCTATTATGCTCCAGATATTAGCACATGCACTTTCATAACCAAACATATTCACCTTTAAAATGAATGCATCCCCTTCTTCCCTCATTTCCATGACCTCTAGCTGAGATAAAGAAGACCTTGTTCTCTTATCGGCTCTAATCACAACAGGATAGACCTCTTCCTCTTTACAAGCTTGCTTAAAAACCTGTCCCTGCTGCTTCCAGTGCTCTTCTAATGAAAAATCCATAGGTATAGAGTACTCTTCTTCCAAAAGCTGCGTAGAGGCAATTCGCTCACATTTAAATGTGCGGATGTGCTTAGCTTCTTCACAGTAGGCTATAAGATACCATTCCTCTTTTTTCACCACAAGACCATAGGGCTGTAATTTCCTGCATGATATTTCTCCGCTAACCTTTTGGTACGCAATCTGTAGTTTCTGAGATCGCCAAACAGCTGTCCGAATAGATTCCAGACAGGGAATTTCTATTCGTTCTGTCCACCAAGGTGTGTCATCGAAATAAAAGCGTTTTTGCGCTTTCTGAATGTCAGGTTGGTAGGATGCGGGCAATGTTTTTTCTAATTTCAACAGCGTCGTTTTCAGCTTAAGACCCGATTCAGAATGTCCCCCAGAATAGATGCCCATACCTGTTAAATATAGATTGATTACATCTTCACCATGTAACTGCTTCAGGTTAACTGTGTATCCCTCCATTAAGGAGATGCCACCATTGGGCCCCGACATAGACAACAAAGGAATTCCAGCTTCAGCTAGCACATCAATATCTCTATAGATTGAACGTACAGAGGTCTCCAAGGCTTGAGCTAGTTCATTGGCCTTCATTTTCCCTCTCGATTCCACTAATAATAAAATAGCAATCAAACGATGCAAGCGCATGAGAACCTCCGAGCTTTTCTTTTTTATCTAGTATACTTCAAAATTCTTGCCATGATGTTGTCAGCAATAACAGGTTATGATTAGTTCATTACATAAAGGGAGCTGAAACATATGAAAATTGCCGTATTAGGAACAGGGTTCGGAGCTTATCATGCAGAATTATTGACGAAAAATGAGCGTGTAGACAAAGTTATTGTTTATGGTAGAAATGAAGCTAAGCTGCAAAATTTAAAACAAACGTTAGGCGTTGAGATTACCACAAATATAGAGGATATCATGCTTGATACCACGATTGATGTGATCGATATCTGTCTGCCCGTGACTTTACATAGACAGTATGCCGTTGAGGCGCTTAAGCATGGAAAACATGTATTCTGTGAGACCCCCGTATGCTTTAACACTGAAGATGCCCTTGCGATGAAGGAAGCAGTACAACGGTATGGTAGACGAATCCTCGTGAACCAATTTATTAAATTTGATCCTGCGTACAAATATTTATACGAAACCACTTCTAAAGAGAAATATGGAAAGCTTTTAGCCTTCACCTTAAAAAGAGAAACGTCTCCTCTCTGGGGGGATCTCGGACTTCATTCTATCTCCACAATTCTGATGATTCACGAACTTGATTTTGTAACGTGGCTGCTTGGATCGTTAGAAGAATACTTTGTGTGGGGAACCGATGGTGGACGAAGTGAACAAGCTTTAGTGCGTACCCATTTTCAGAAAACGAATGTCTCCGCAGAGATCGTTGTATCCTCACAAATGCCAACGGGTTATCCTTTTTCCGTAGGGTATGAGGCTTATTTTGAACAAGGAAAGCTAGTCTATCAAGAAAGTGACGACATGAACGGCACGGTTGAAGGATCATTAATTGAATATACCTCTGCAGGTAAACAGCAACTTTTGTTAGAACAAGCTAATCCTTTTGAAAAGAGTATTACGCATGCTCTCCAATGCTTAGAGGAGGGTTCTACATCAATAATCGAGTTAGACTATGCCTTACAAGCTATGGAATTAGCAATAAAAATAGAAAAAAGGCTTGTGTAAACATAGGGGTTGGTGTTAGGTATCCTTTTTCATGGGTTTTGTTTGTGGGGTTGTAGAACTTATGGAATTAGTGGATAGTAGCTAGGGAGAGGAATAGGTTTTGAGTTTTCTATTGTGAATTTTTCATATGTTGAAATTGTAGAATAAAGTAGTAAATTCAGTCCTTTTTGGTACACTATGGTTAGTTCTTGTTCATAAAAAGCTGTTATTTCACAGCATTTTGGAGGGGTTTCATCCTTGGGATTAAGGTCGTTCAATTAGAGGATAAGTTAGCTGAACAGGCTGCCTATGATCTCGGCAGTCTGTTGTCATTGTACTATCGTGCCCCATTAGCGTAATCGCGAGATTTATTAAATCTAACGATTAGTTTCAGAAAACTGAATCGATTGGATTGTATCAGTTAGCGGGTCAAATTGGATCGATACAAAAACTCCAAACTCGTTACCTGCTTTGCTTCTAATCCATAGTTTGAATTTCTCTTCAGACTTTTTAGGTGTTAGTTCAGTACGACCAATGTGCTTATAATCAATTATGACTGCATTGTATCGTTTTTGTGTTTCCTCTACTGCAATTTTGCCCCATTTTGCGTATTCAGGCGCAGCCTCTACTGTAACAGTAGAAAAATTAAGTATCGCCAAAAATGATATCAGTATTTTTTTCATAATAACCGCCCATCTGGAGAAGTTTTCAGTAATATCTCCCACTTTATCCAAATGTATTCTTAGACAACTTAACGCCAGCGTACAGTCTACAACTTTATTTTTAAATTTATCAAGATCTAGATTTAGGAAAGTCAGATATAATAAAGGGTTCCACATATTAGTCATGACTAATATGTGGAACCCTTTATGCTTAACTATCGTACTCCGTTAGGATTTCTGTGGAACGAATATTTTAAATCGCGTTGTTACTCATACGGCATCTTGTCCTTACCCATATATAACACACTGTTATATATGGGTAATAGATGTAAAGTCGTTGGGTGTTCCATTCTTGTATATTTACCTGACACTCCCATATCTTTTATTGTATTGAATTCATCAACTCATAGTAATATTTAGAATCACTAGTCTTATATAGGCTATACCAAGCGTCTAATGTTTTTGGAGAAAACACATCCAAAGCTTTCAAGATGTGTGCAGAAAATTCCAACGGAGCTATCCCAGATGCTGTGATCAGTTTTCCATCAGTTACAGCAGACTCCATTTTATAATGCTTTTCTCCTGTATAAGTGGGACAGATCATTTTAAGGTATTCCAGATCATTGCTTGTATGCCCACGTGAATTCAGCAATCCTGTCTGGGCAAGTCCCATTGTAGCACCACAAATCGCTGCAACCCATATACCTTCCCTTAAACACCTTTCAGCGATTTTTAAGAGGGGGTGGTGAATGGTTTCTGTCCATGTATCTCCACCGGGTAAAATCAATAGATCGGATCTTTCAATACTGCAATCATCCAATTTGATGTCAGGCAATATTTTCAATCCGCCCATTGTAGTTATTGGAGTCTTATCAATTCCCACGGTAACTATTTTTGATGGGGCCAGCCCCTTTTTATAATATCTTCCCGAGTTCAGTTCGGCAGTTAAGTAACCTATTTCCCAGTCTGCCATTGTGTCAAACACATAAAGATATACCGTATTATTCATTTGCAAGTTCTCCCTATTTTACAATTCATCAAGTGATACCAACCATCGGTAATCAATGATTATCATCATTATAAAATGACTTCACTGACATCCGCTGTCAGTAAAGTTTTTAAAGTTGATAATATTCCATTAACTCCGACACAACACCAACAAGTTTTTCCTTCAAACTCTGTGGTTCGATTACTTGAATGGATTTCCCGTAGGATAAGAGAAAATTAGGAACATAGGTATGAATTGATTTTTCCTCAAGTAAAAAGATTGCTTGATTTGATGTACGCTCTTTCAGATGATGCCCCAAAAACCAATGCAGACATAAGTCATCCAACGCCTCTGACCTACCTTCGATAATTAAAGCAATTAACCCGTCCTTGCCGACTAAATCAGGTAATAGATTTCGCAAAAAAAATTCCCGAGCCAAAAAAGCTTCGGAACGTTTAAATATGTTTTGAGTCCGCTTGATTTGTAAAATCCGTTCTACCCGAAAGCTGCGGATCTCATTTCTCAGGTGGCAAAATGCAACAATATACCATTTATTGTTCCAGTACACCATTCCATAGGGATCTATCACCCTAGTCTTGGGTTGATCATCACGGCGTGTGTGATAATCAATTTCTACAGAGAATTCGTTTGCTACAGCTTGCTCCAATTCCGCCAATACTGGCTGAATAGAAGGGTCTCCCCTACGGTTTATAACTTCAAATCCGGCTAAATGATGGCTGAGAACACTTTCCTGTTCCTGATTCGAATACATTTTCAATTTGGATGTCGCATTACCTAAAGCCTCACTCAAAGGGTATCCCGCTTCTTTTGCAAAAACAGCAGCATGAAGAAGTGCTTTTTTTTCTTCAATATCAAATAGCAGAGGTGCTCTGATAAAATTATTCAGTAAGCTATACCCGCCATTATGACCAGTGTCGGATATTATAGGCACTCCACTGGCACTTAGCGCATCAATATACCGATAGACTGTCCTTATATTTATTTCTAACTTTTCGGATATTTGTTTTGCGGTCATTTTAACACCCGAATTCAGCATCCATAGGATTGCCAGCATATTATCGTTTTTTGGCATCACATATACCTCATCTTTTATTAGGATCGCTCAAAATTATTTGTTTTGCGAATCGCCTGCATCCCTTTATTCATCAATCTTGCAGCCTTTCAATCCTAACGTAGCATTCAATGTGTGTCGACTCCCGTAACTTAAGAACAATCTGCAATTTTTAACATTGCTGCTCTTAGCTCAACTCAACATTCTACTTTACCACAACTTGTGATACAGTTCACCGCGCTGTTTGTAACGGTAAATTTTTGGGCCATCCTTTGCAGAATGCTCTTTCTTTGATCCGCTAGGTTCCAATTGCCCTAACCGCCGTTCAGGGGACTAAAGAATATACACAGCATATACATCACCTGGAAGAATGGATATTCCCAGTTTCAATAAACTTGAGTGATGCGTATAGCCTTTACCAAGTAGACAGTTAATAACGCCTTTACACAAAAACAAACTTACCATGCGTCTGCTCATGAGCAGTAACGCACGGTAAGTTCCATCAATAATAACTCTTTATTTGGTAATATGTTGTATTTTTATGAAAATATCTTCCTTCTTCATTTATTTATGCCGTCATCAGTATTTAAGCTCAATATCCTTCCACATGGTATTCCCATCCTTGTCGAAGCCTGTCATCTCGGTAGCGCTCATCAATTCGCCTGTTTTGACATCAAAGAAAGCGCTCATTCTCAAACTATCATTCTCACGATTAGGAGAATTCGGCGAGATACCCATAACTCTTAGCAGCAGACGTGTTTTGGAGGAGTTAGGATCAGTATTATACCCGCTGATAGTAAAATGATACCCCTTGATCCAGTCATCTGCTATAGCAGGATTTCCTGGTTTCATCCCCAGTCTCTCAACAGCTTGTTTAACTGCATCGGAAGAATCAATTTGAATATCAGATATCGCATACTGTCCTTTTACAAGTAAATTCTTATCGTGCTTTTTCACATCAGTCTTAATGGCCATTCCATTATCGATCTTGATATAAATAAAAACATTCCCTTTCTTGCTGCCAAATTCGAGATTCCAAGCATCTCTTGTTCCATCCGAACCATCGGTTCGTTCCTGGGAAACAGAAGTGTCATCCGTGCTTGTTATGTTAATAAGTAATGGCTCTTCTTCCGTCAGCTTCTTCGCCTCTGAGTACCCAAGGCGCAGTGCCTCCATCGCGGTTACGCTCTTCTTTTCATTGGTTCCCTTATTCGTTATTGTGGCAGCTGGTTTCTCTGTCTCGTTAATCATCTCACTGGTTGTTGTGGCGGCCTGTTCCTCTGATTTGTTAGAAGAGCCGTCGAAAAGAATATTTTTCATACTGAAGAATAGAACGACCATCATCACAATCAATGTAATTAAGGCTATGCTAACATATTTTCTCTTACGCAAGGCTGCTTCTCCTTAGTTAATGAGTATAAGAAACTTTGGTTACGCCATAATTAACTGCTGAAGTAGTTTCCGTACTGTCCACACAATGACGATTAAATTTTCCAATTTTTAACACACCAAAATCATACAATAATGTTTCCTTAAATGCAATTCTAGTCGCATATTTTAAAATAACGGCTATTATTTACATTAACTCGAAACGAAATTGATCCTAGCTCACTGGTTTCAAAGGTTAAACTTGCCCCTATTTATGATACGGTTCTCCTTGCATCACCAACTGGTAAACCACTTTCCGAAAAATCATCGTCCTCCAGAAACCAGAAGACGATTTTTTTAAGGGTCGTTCTATCGCTTTCCATGTGCACTTCTTTTATCAATGCACGAAGTAATGCTTTCTTCTCCTCATTCGACGTATCATTGAACAACTCGTTAAATTGTTTCAATGCTTCATGAACCATGTCCTTATTGATATGTAACTGTTTGAAATTGATTTTGAGCAAATGAAAACCGCCCCCAAAACAGCAGGCGGTCAACCAAAACTATTTCATTCACCAGTAGTTTAATACAGAACCGATGTATCCGATTTGTAATATTGGATTTACAACAATGGAGGTTGTGATTAACATATTAACCTTTTGCTCTACTGTTATATTATTAACACCTCTCCAGCGCACAATCATTTTCATTAACACTTGTAACATAATGAAAAACAAATTGAATGCTACGAAGAAATAGCTCTTTATGAATGTTTTGGTGTCATAAACACCGAATAGATAAAAATCAAACGACCTATCAATATGATAATCGTTGTATAGACTAAACGTAATACTAAGAATTAGAAGTACATAACTCGTAGTGATGGACCATTTTAATAACCTTATATGGTCCCCGTTTGCAGCTCTATTAATTAATAATCCAGCTATTATGAAACATATAGTTCCTCCACCAACAATAGCTATTTCTTTAATTTCCATTAAACTCCCCTACCTATTAACATCGCATCTGTATTGTATACGTTCTAATCATTACTCTGTTCCATATTAACTTAAAGACTCCGCATTCGAGTTTAAGCCCAAAATTTCAATCACTTCGACTTGTCCCAACCTTCTTGAACCTGCCATGAAATAACCAATGACTCCAACTTTAATTCGATTTATGTGTACCTCTCTTCTCATCTCGGGGAAAAGTATCCACATTCTTGCAGTACCTTGTTTAGGCACCAGAAGATTTCTATCTAGAATAATGCTTCCGCATTTATCTTCAAATTCAGGATGAATTGCAAATATGCCAGTCTCTTTGATGTCGTCTCCGTCATATGCAAAATCACAACGCAATCCCTGGAACACGGGATGCTTTCTTCCACCCTCTTCTTCGGAATAAATCAGATATTTAATACTAAAATCCGGAGGAAGATTTCTAACCTTCTCATACGGAACCCACACTTCCATGACACAGCACCCTTCTTATCAACCAAAAACTTACATAAATAAAATGTACCATAAAACACTGCGTCATATAACTATTTGTCAGTTCAACAATACCTTAGCATCATTGACTCGGAGCCTCTGCTAGACACTGTATGTCAGCCCAGCCGCCATTCCCTTTAGGACGCTACGCTAGGGGTCTGACAGCAGGACAGCCTACAATGTCCGCCCCTCCACATCAATGAACCGCTCCGCTTGCAAACTCCATCACATAATTTGACGCAATTATTGACTTTCCAAAAATTTAAGTTATTTTATCTTCGACGAAGGAGGTGAATAGCCAATGTTCTATACCAATGATATGGTCTTTGTATCTTGCAGAGCTACTAAAAATGATAAATTTGCTATCTATACATTTGTGGACTTAGCGAGTTGGGAAAGATATCAGTTCCTCGGTAATCAGAATCTTACGAAGGATATCCCTGATAGGTCAAAGGTCGTTGCGTCGTTTACTCTATCAAAAAAAGACACCGGATTTAGTGTCTTTGTACATGCGATTACTGAAGTTAGTGAATAAATAAACAGATAGGCAAGGGTCTAACTTGCTTATCTGATTTTACTTGAATCCGAAAGAATATAGTCCATGTATTGTGCTTCTAATTTTTCACGCTTTAGTAGATAGCGGTCTTTAAGATAATCTACTAAATCATACTCTGAAAATGCTTCAAAACACTCTTTATATTTCTTCTTACTTTCCCACGTTAGATTACCCCATTCATTTTCATGATTGATTAAATAAAACATCATTGCTCGCGTTCTGATATCATCCACAGCTTTGTAGTTGGGTTTGTATATCTTTAGCCCTCGAAATACATTGTACTCCGAAAAAGCGTTAAGGTTTGTTTCAACTAGGGCTGCCTGACCTTCAAGCTTAAACTCCACTCGCCACCAATTTTTCTTAGTTTCAAGGAGATTTTCCTCTTCTCTTGAAACCTCTTCTGGGTTCATACTCAATTTTGCTTTACGTTCCAACAGCTTATTGTAAATGGTAACCCTATAATCGGATTCTTGAGAGCCAATATTCAGCGTCTGTAATTCCAAGCCCCTACCTCTTATATACATTCGCTTTCTAGGATGGTTATCCTCGATAAACTGATACTCTTCTAAATTAAGTTCTATGTCAAAAGCCAAATCTATTCTGGTCGCAGATACATCAGACAATAAAGGAAGTATTTTTCTTTTTAAAAACTGTATTTCTTTTGCTGTTAACTTATTTGGATTGAAATCAAGACGAAATGAACGCGCATCTTTAAATTTAAGTTTATCTATGATTTCGAAAAAACACTTATCGTAAAAAATAAAACCTGACGGTGTTCTTGTTTTATTACCTTTAGTAATTCTGATGTCATATTTATAGTTATCTAATAATTTTTGAAATTTGTCAGGACCTTTATAAGTCCAGTTTCCTAATAATGTTAGTCTATCAATGCTTATTTCAAACACATTCGGTTTCTTATCGTTATCAAACACTTCAAGCCACTTCTCTATCTCTGATTTCAAGACACCACTTCACTTCTTCATAAAAGGCACTTCGGTAAAAATCTGAACCTAACCGGCTATTAGAGTGTGCCGGCTTTTTTAAAAACGGAAACAATAAAGTGTTTTTAAGTTGTTTATGGCGTCTCATCGCGTAAGGAGACGCAAACACCTAAAAACACATATTGGTTTCTTAAACTATTTCAAGCACTTGTTTTAAACTGTATAATGCTGCGTAACCTCTGTATCCAGACATTCTTAAAAATCCGACGATGGTTAACTGCTCTTTTTGTTCTGCTGATAGGTTAATCTTAGCCAGATTTTTTATCTCCGCTAATGTGCACATATCAATAACGTCCATATCTGGCTCTTCATCTTTTGTGAAATCATAAATTGGCTTTTGGCTGTTAATCACATCTTGCTTAAGATACATCCCGTACTTATTCGGTTGTATTCCCTCGTTCACACATTCACCTCCTTCCTCATATTTGCAGGTAAGTTTTTCAAATCCTACTTCACTTTCAAAAAAAGTCAACAAAAAAAGAGAGGCTTTACGCCCCTCCACCGAATACGGTATGTTACTATCTCTTTACCACCTCATCAATTCCTACTTCCATATGTCAGATGATAACACAGGCAATTCAACTCTCCGCTTTACCACTACTTGTGATACGGTTCACCGAGTCTGATCTTAAACTAAGCTGCCCGTAAGTGAATAAGTTAACATTCATTCCCTCGAATCCTTTGATAGACATCCGCATAGGAAAACTTAAGTTGTTCTCGCAACTTTTTATTTTCTTTTTCGAGCTTCTTCATCTTTCGTTTTAACGACGCAATGATGGTGTCCTTGTTGTTTTCATCGAACGCCAACAAATAATTGCATTTCTCCGCCTCATGCGTTACACTCTTTACATTGACAAATTTGCAGGTCTATAAAAAGGAGGTTAACGCGCCCATGTGCCCCCGTACCAAAGAACAAAATGAGCTCATACGCATGCAGCGCAGAGAACAGATCCTCGACTTCGCCGCGCGCACCTACTTCCTTACGGGCGGAAGCTTTGATATTCGCGATGTCGCCCGCGAGGCTGGTCTCGGTTATGGCACGGTATACCATTATTACCCCAACCGGCATTTACTAATAGAAGATGTGCTGAGCAGCGGATTCGAGCGATGTGAGCAAGCCCTGACTCAATGGGCGAACATCAGCCGGGACACCCCTGACGACAGGCAGTTGTTAACGTATTGCAAGTCGTTACTCCGGTTGTGGCAGTCAGATGCCCGCGCATATCTCGTCTACAAAATGGCGGCGGAGCATTATACAGGCTTGCCAGAAAAAGATCGGCATCCTGCCAAAAGACGATTCACGGAAAGACTGTATGTTCCACTCCAATCGATCATCCAGCGCGAAGACGACAGCGTCGACCTTATGCTTGCCGTGTTGGTCAGCTGCTGCGGTCTGCACTACTATGCGAACACTTCCGAGTTGGACATCGATCGAATTGCCCAGCTCGCGATGCAAGCTATTACAAAGGAGTCCTAATACAAACATGGTTATCTTAAAAAGCAAGTATGAAATCGAAGCCATACGCAAGGCATGCCAGGTTGTGGCCGAATGCCATCGCACAATTGCCCCGCTCATCAAACCGGGCATCACAACGAACGAGATTGAGCGCATATTCGAGGATATTATTTTGAAGCACGGCGCCAAACCATACACGAAGGGCTACAATGGCTATCAATATGCGACTTGTGCCTCCGTCAACGACGTAATTGCACATGGCTTCCCTACAAATAAGCCACTTGAGGAAGGCGATATCGTGACGATCGACACGGTAGCGGAGCTCGACGGCTGGCTCGGCGATTCAGCCTGGAGCTATGCGGTCGGGAAGATCTCACCGACGGCTGAGAAGCTGATGCGCGTCACGAAGGAGTGCCTTGACCTCGGCATCGCGCAGGCACAGCCCGGCAATCGGCTCGGTGACGTGACGAGCGCAATCCAGCGGCATGCCGAATCGAACAACTTCGGTGTCGTGCGCGACCTTCTCGCTCATGGCATCGGTCGTGACCTTCACGAGGAGCCGACCTATATGCATGTCGGCAAGCCCGGCAAAGGCCCCCGCATCAAGGAAGGCATGGTATTCACGATCGAGCCCATGATCACTGAAGGCACCTACAACATGACAATTGACCAGGACGGCTGGACCGCCCGGACGCTGGACCGCAAGCTCGCCGCCCAATACGAGCATACGATCGCCATCACCGCTGAAGGACCACAAATCCTGACCGCGCAATAGAACAATTAGAAGCCGACCAACGAGAGGGTCGACTTATTTTTTATTTATTGAGCAGAAAACGAATGGCCCGCGGACCGATTGAATTCTTAATGCGAAAAAGATGCGAAAAATCCCCCTCAATCTGAGGGGGGGTTCTATCGCAATGCATTACGTTTCGACTAACATTTCCTACAAACACTAATGATAGATGAAGATGACAGAGAAAACGGCGTTTTATCCCAGTCAGCATATTGATGTTCGACGCAAAAGCCGTGACGAGTTAATAAAGCATGTAGCGTATTCGGATCCGTGAACCGACAAGCAATTCGGGAGGTCGTTCGCTTATACCCCCAATCACGCATCGTGACCCAATGCATGATATGCTGGCCAGCATCGTAACATTGGGTGCCTGATACCTTGACGTTATTTCCATCCTTATCAATAAATGATCCCCATTCTGTCTCCTCTTGATCAGATAAATCCGTTCCCTCCGGATTTCGGGTCTCAAATGCAAAGATTCCATGAGGTTGTAAATGTTTGTGAACGGTCGTGAGCAAATCGCTTTGATCTTGATCACTTAAAAATGCCTGAAAAGCATTACCAGTCAAATAAATCATCGAAAATCGCTTGTCCGATTCGAAGGTACGGGCATCACCTTCCATAAAAGTTACAGTCAGCCCTTTCGCCTTCAACCGCGCATACGCAATCATCGCTGAAGAGATATCTACACCGGTCATTGTTATACCGGCTTTCGAGAGGGGGATCGTTGTTAAGCCTGTACCACAAGCAAGTTCTAACACTTCCCCAGAACTCGATCTGGCAAGCTCAAGATAGAACTGATATTTGTCCATTTCATCGTCAAATTCAAGATCGTAATTTACCGGATCTTGAAATTCTTCAAGATTGCTATGTTCAATCAACACCATTCCCCCTTTCATTCCTTGTTAGAATATAATCGAAATAAATGCTAATCGACAGCCATCGCGCTTAACAGTATTATTTTTCTATTTTTTTGATAACACGTTTGGTGATAAACGGTTATAATCAATTTTCATCAAACATACCAGTCCTCGTTAGTTCAACCCTGAACGTTCCATTTTACATTTTATAAAATATACTTTCACCATTGAGGAAGGGGCGACAATACTCAGCGCATAATTTGGGCATTCTTTCACGCATCCAGTCATGAACATGTACATTCTCTATCTGGAAGACGTAATACCCAATAATAGCGACCAACATTAAACCTTCCAACTGCAGTAGATCATTCACTGTATTTTCACACTCTCTGTAATAACCCTTTAGGAAAGTATCTCTTCGATCGGAAGGCAGCATCATAGCTCCCATGGCTACATCAAGTAAAGCATAACCTTTTCCGAAAAAGCCAAAATCGATAAAACGCACCTTCCCTTCGGTTGTGATGATGATATTACCCATACACAAATCCCCATGAATAAGGTCCGGGCCAGCCTCCCCGCCATGGTCATCTAACCGGGAGTTGATCAATTGCAGCGTTTGTTCAATGACATTAGCATCAGAAGGCGTAAATAAATTCTTTTTCACACCCGAATGAATCACACGGATCATCCGTTCATTATAAGCTTTGCCTTGACTCGGGCGAATCTCCATACCTGAATGTTCGTACTGCCGAAAAAAAGTATGCAGTTCTGCTATTTGAGATCCCAGTTCTTTTACCAGTTCAAGATTGTTAACATCATTCATATTCATGTCTCTTCCATCCAACCAGGTGAGGACGGAGCAGTTTAGCAGTTCACCTTCGTATTCAATGATCGTAATAAGTTCACCCTCATTGTTTCTTACGGGAGTCTGTATTTCGTTGGTGCTCCAGCTTCCAAGCTTCTCAAGCATTTGCAATTCTCCAAGAATGCCGCTGTATGTATGTTGCAGACCTTTCATGTCCTCTATAAAAGGTTCATGAATGCGGAGTAAATATGATTTTCCCGTTCTGTCATTAACACGATAGGTTCTGTTCTCGTTATGCCTTAAGAAAATAATCTCAGGCTGTTGGATATCGTACCTGCCTAGTAAGTCCAAAAGCTTCTCGTTCGTCATAAGGGACTCCTTTAAAATAGAAGGATTCATTGATTCAATCTTCGTCTGAGTCATAAAAATTGAAATCTACTACATTCTAAAAATCATTCAATTCACCAATTGTACTTCTACAACATTTTCGAAATATCCTGCCTATAGCTTGACGAAGCTGCCGGAATGATTTTTCGCGGCAGCTTCGTTGTGAAAGGATATTCAGCGCTCAGTTTCAATAGTCCAACCAAACTCTTTTATTTCTTAGTGATAGGCACCCATATTTCACTTTTAAAATTTGGCGATGTGATATCTTTGTGCTCATTCCATAGAATTTCAGGCCCTTTAATTAGCTCATATCCCGATGACGGAGCCCATTCCGAATATATTCGCCCCCAGATCTCTTGTAGCGCACTCGGAAAAGAGCCGACGACTGTGAATACAGCCCACATAGAGGCCGCCACTTCCAGCTGATCCAAGCCATTCCATACGTCTTTCGTAGTGGCAACGCCAATATAATGATCGAACTCTCCTTTTTCCTCCATACGTCCTTCAGAGAAATTTGTAGAGGCGCTTATAAATCCTGAGGGTTCAACATCAGAAAATCTCTTCATCTCATCAATCATTTCCAGCGTCAACCCTTCATACATCGATGCAATCTCCGGATTGACCCCTTGGAAAATGATTGGAACCCGTTTTTTTATACCCATGATGCGAAAAGATTCTTTGTTTTCAATCCGGTAATTCATTTCATTTCCTCCTTTGATAGTCAGCTGAAACGACATCCGAGGGAACGCCTTAAGGGAATGTCCATGGACCCGAGCTTCTGAAGGACTAACCCCATGCATGCTATGGAAAGCCCTAGAAAAAGAATCAGGCGAATTATAACCATACTTCAGAGCGGTATCGATAATTTTGATATTACTTTGTGAAAGCTCGAGTGCTGCCAAAGTTAGACGTCGACGCCGGATGTATTCCGACAGAGTAATGCCTGCTAGGAAGGAGAACATACGAGTAAAATGATATTCCGAACAGCAGGCTATTTTCACAACCTCCTGATAATCAATGGGATTTGTTAGGTTCTCCTCAATATAGCTTATTGCTTTGTTCAGTTGTACCAGCGTATCCATGACGTTGCCTTCCCTCGTTAATTATAAGGTTATCAGAGATGGTTTTTATCTTCCCGACTTTATCTGCACGATTCTGTAGGGTTTTTTCATGTTTCGATGAACAGAGACTCAATACGAGGAAGTTACTCTCTTCTCACAAGAAGGACTACTTTTTTTGAATGTCAAAATCATAGTTAACATAATAATAATTATGTTAACTATGATCCGAAGTGCGTTCAGAAGCTCGATCGTCCACTCACTTTCACAACCTTTTCATAGCAAGAGCAAAACGCTCTATCGTCTCTTTTGATAACCCATTTACGTTCTTATTTTTTCCTTTTACCATCCGCAGTACAAACCGGTCTAGCAAAGTTAGCTTCTCTTCATAGATCTCATCTCCAAAAACTTCTTTCGTCACCGATTGGTCATATAACACTTCTGGAAACGCAGATTTCAATTCTTGTGAGGCCTGTTCACCTGTTGCTCCTGCACAAACAAACAATCCTACTCGTTTTTTCCCTAGTTCATTTTGATATTTTGTTGTAAAATCAGTCATTTGTTTTTGGATTTTTCCATAATAAATAGATCCTCCCAAGATGACCGTATCATATCGTTCCAGTGTCGGCTCTTTAGCATGCATCAGGTTAACTACTTCGGTTTCTTCGCCCAGTTGAGATTTTAATAAATAAGCCGCTTTCTCCGCACACCCATATTTCGAGGTATACATAATTATTGTCTTCATTCTAATCACTCCCTGCCGCTCGCTGGTCACATATTATCTTAAGGGTTCACGTACATGCTTTAACAAAATAACCATACAAGCAGCAATAGCTACAGTCATCGTCGGAAAAATTACACATTCGGCTATAGACACAGCCACACCGCTATAGATCATTGCCACCAGCATTGCCGTAATTGCTAGCAGTAATGTAACTCCTTTAAAAACAACGACAGTTGCCAGTAGGTACCCAAAAGGTTGTCTACGAATGACCATAATCCCCGTTACAATTGCTAATGGGACTAAGATCGCAAGATCCAAAACTTGAATTACCAATGTACTATAGTGCTCTAGCCCTTGTGGCGGTGTTCCCCCCAGTAGTGAATTCAGTATTTTCCCTAGCCAGAGCAATAAAATCATAAAAGCAATAACCATTAGGGAAAAGCCGATTCCTTTAGAAGGTAAACTGTTTTTAAAGTAAGTATGTATGGATTCTTTGTCGAAGGAAAATAAGGCTAGGATGAATGCGAAAAAACTTAAAGAAAACAACAGCACATAAACTAAAAACAATGAATTGTACATTGTCAGAAAGCTGTAGGATATGTAAGTATATAAAAAGTACCCCAAAGTGCCCGTAAGGAGCATCCTCCCCTTTATCGAGCCTTTAATTGTCATGATGAGCGAACTGAGCAGTAAAGGTATGGCAAGAAATAATGTAACTCCATCCTGTGCTTTAGCTTGTGCCGCCGCAGAGACAGAATCATGGCTGTACACTCCTGACCCCTGAAGCTTTACATCCTCGCCCCATATTGACGTGAAAGTATATTTTGTTCCATCACTTATCCCATCTGAAAACAACCCAACCGCTGTTGCAAACACTGCAATAACCGAAATCAACACCGACAGCACTACGACTTTCCTTATATGTTTTATAACACCCTCCCCTTCCTCCATGAAAATATTTAGATTTCACCTCGAGGCAATAGCAACCATTGAATCCAAATGACATGAAATCAGAGCTTCGACCTGATCATTAGGCAGATCCTTTTCGACAAGCAACCGCATAATTAAACCGAACGCTGCACTCCATATCACCTGAGCTGTGAGTTCTACGAAAGCTTCTTCACGGTTTTTTTGTGCTTCAAATCTGAGCAGGCCCTGGCAGAGCATCCCTATCGCTTTACGTTCCTGTGCAGCTCCTCTAAATAGAACAGCCGTGTAACTAAGAACAGCCGGTGCATCGTTTAACATGACATTCCGGTATTCTACACCCATAGAAAGAGACATCCTGATGAACTTCTCCAATGATCGTTTTAAAAGTGTATCTGGAGGTAATTCCTGCTGTACCTCTTGTTGCACAGACTGAAGCTCAGAAAGCATATCCGTATATTTTTGTTGCAAATAGTTCTCGATAATCTCTTCTTTGCCTTTAAAATAATGATAAATAATTCCCGGTGAATATTCGATTTTCTCAGCGATTTTTCGGATAGACAGCTTCTCTATTCCCTCTTCGGCAATCAATAAAGCTGCATTTTGCAGGATCAGATTTCTCATTTCTTCACGCTCACGTACTTTTCGTTGTTCTTTAGTCATAAATTCGTCTCCTTGTGGATTGAACACCGTTTAATATTTGAACATTGTTTAATATATATTTTGAATTATTTTATGTCAATCTCCTTAGTCACATGTATTCTCCTCCCCCAATGTACATATCGGACATAAAAAATCCGCCAGTCATTAGACTGACGGAACCTTTAATTTGTGAAGTTAAAGGATTACAGACAGAGGGTTTTAGTAATGATAACCAACAGGATAAACAGAACCAGAATAGCTCCTGTGGAAGTGAAACCACCGTATCCTCCTGCAAATTCGCCCATTGTTGACTCCTCCTTTGTAATTGAGTACATCATAAGATATGCAATATTGCCCTCACTGACTGGGTATTTTGAACACAAAAAATAAACCAACGACCTTTTTTATGGTGAATGGTTTAATAGATTGACATAATAAATGTTATGTTAACTACAATAGAGAGCATAAGATGCTCCCTACATCACAATTCGTATATGTTCTTAATCGCTAGCCAGTTTTATAAAAAATCACAATTTCCTGACCTTCCGTCTTGACGCTCTCTTTGTCATTCTCTACTGTCTAGCGCTCACTCGCTTAGCCCCTTTTTCAATCCATTTGCCGTTAGTAGCAAGCTCCTTAGCTAAAAGAAACCAGCAATATAACGGTTTTTATTTCTTAATCCTATTAATAGTTAATGTGTTGAAGTATTGGCTGGGGTTGCCTTGCTGTGGATTAAAGCGCTCTTGAAACTCTCCATGGGTATAGTCCCCGATCACTTTATGCCAGAAATCACGAGCAGGTATATTCGCACGGACTTGTGAAACCTTCCATTCCCCAGAGTACATATCAAAGAGCTTATGCGCAGCCCATGTACCTACACCACTTCGGCGGTATTTTTGCATCACAAAAAACTCAGTCATATAAAACTGGCCTTCAGGATTACGCAATAACCTGTCCACCAAAGCAAAACCAGCAATATGCCCGTCCACCTTAAACAAATATGCGAATTTATTATTTCCGCTACTCCAATAAGCTTCTAGTCCTGGATAGGCCGGAAATACCCCGTCTTGATTGACATCAAATTCTAAATAACGGGTGAAATCATATAGGTAGAACTGCATTAATCTGCTTATAGTATGCTTACGTTCTTTGGGAACCAGCTCAATTTCAAGTTTCATTATGTGCACCTCTGACATTTATGTTTACTTCACATCATAAAGCTTAGCGGCATCAGGAGCAAGGCTCGGACCTAGTTTCCCCTTCATTCGAAGTCCAATCCGGGACAAAACATGTTAAGATAGAAGGAAGAGATTTTATGCAATCTATGGAAAAAGGTGAATCACATGAGCGTTCAAAAGAACGATGACCGTAAAAAACTTGATCAAAAGCTACCCCTCATGCCCTGGTTCGTTCAGCAGTTTATTGATTATAAACGCCCTGATCTCTCCCCTTCCACACTGCTGGAGTATATCCGGGATTATGAATCTTTTTTCGGCTGGTTGCGTGCGGAGGGCTTATCTCAAGCCGGCTCAAATACCGAGATCACACTTCTAGAATTGGAAACCCTACATATGGACAGTATTGTCGGATACCGGTTGCATCTAACTACTCGCGCCGAGGGAACGAACACTCGAGTTACTGTATCCCGTAAGTTATCTGCATTACGCTCCTTATTTCATTATTTAAGTCAAATCGCCGAGGATGAGAACTTTTATCCATTGCTTAAACGCAACATTATGGCTAAGGTTGAAGTCAAACGAACACATAAGCCAAAGGATACTGCCGCTAAGTTAAAGGGTAAGATTTTGGAAGATGAGGAATTACTGGAGTTTGTGGGGTACATTTATGAAGGTTATGGACGGGATGTGGAAGGTAACAAACAGGCTTATTATTCGTTTCAATTAAATCATGAGCGCGACGCCTGTATTGCCAGCTTGATTCTGAACTCTGGCCTGCGTGTATCTGAGGTAGTTAATCTAAACGTAGACGATTTGGATGTTAACAACAAGCTGCTCTATGTCACCCGCAAAGGGAATAACGACGAAACGTTTAAGACACCTGTCTATTTTCGAGAGCAAGCTAAAGATGATCTAGCCCTTTATCTTAGCTTACGCCAATCCCGCTACAAAACACCCAAGAGAGAAAAAGCCTTGTTTATCTCTCTCCCTAACGGGCGTCAAGAAGGCAAACGTATGACCAAACGTGCAATTCAAGAAATGATTATTAAGTACGCTAAACGCTTTGGTAAACCGTATCTTACGGTTCATAAGCTGCGTCATTCTTTTGCAACAGATTATTATCTGCAAAATGATATTTATAAAACGAAGGAACAGCTCGGGCACGCATCCACCGAAACAACTGAGATCTACGCTCATTTAACGGATAAAACGATGTCTGAGGCGATCGAGCGGCGTGCCGATAATTAATCATCACCAAGGGGAGCTTATACTTCGGATGAGTAGCCGTTCTTCGCTAGTGCAGAGTTGTTATCGGTCTCAGCGGACCTTAAATGCAGGATTATCTCACATTTGGGTGGCTAACGGACCCCAAGGTCGCTATTGGCCTGAAATACGTAAATATGAGCTCCATTCTATGAAATAGCGACGCTGAGGTCCGAAACCCCGCTTAAAAGGTGATAAATAAACAAATAAGATCATCTGGGTCCTTAAGCATCCGCGGGGGATTAATCTCGGCAGAGGTGCAGGCTAATAACTTCAACCAGCAGAGCAGCGACTCTTCCGATAGGAGAATTGCTATGATAGTGTCGCCTACCCGGACATTTCATTCTCGCTTTTTTTTCAAATTTAAGTACAACCGGCGGGCACCCCTAACCCTTTTATTGTTGCACTAAAAACCCACTTACGGTACGCAAGTGGGTTTTCTTATTCTAGTTTCTGGGGTAAAATCTCCCTTTAAACCGGTTGTAAGCGACTATTGGGTTAGCACGAAAACTGTTTTTTGTTTATCTATTGTGAATTTTTCATATGTTGAAATGTTGGAAATAATCCCGTTGACCCAGCAATTATATGTTGATTTCCGTACGTGCGTGGATATCAAATACCTTTAATTACTCCAATACCTGCGGTGATATTTTGTTAATCCTCGATGGCCGGAGTACCCTCCACATCTAGCCCCGAATCTCCCCTGGCAGTTTGATCACTGTTACCTTATCTCCGGCAGATAGCCCTTTTTCTTCTGGGGGTACAACTAACAGACAATCGCTATCCTTGATCGTGACCGTTACGGAAGATTCATCAATGAGTGCCGGATAAGCAAACAGGCTACCGTCTTTAAATTCTAACCGAGCTCGCACAAATCTAGTAAAATTATTCACTCTTTTATAATCTGTACCGAGTGTAGCGCTCCATTCCGGTAAAAAAGGCTGAGAAGCACTTTGCATCAGTGAAATCACAGGACGTGCAAACAGTTGAAACCCAACGAAACAAGCCCCCGGATTCCCGGATAAAGCTAACAGCAGCTTACCCCCTCTAACCGCAGCAGTAGTTACGCTTCCCGGACGCATCGTCACTTTGTTGAACAACATATTACCACTTTGTTCGCGAACCAAGTCGCCCATGATATCATAATCCCCCACAGAAACGCCACCCGTTGTAATCACAAAATCATAAGTTTCCAGCGCCATCTGTACTTTACTTCTAGCCAGCTCCAGATCATCCACAATAGCGCCTAACATTACTGGAACCCCCCCTGTCTCTTTGACTAAAGCTTCGAGCATAGGGGAGTTGCTATTGCGGATTTTGCCAGGCTCCAGCGGCTCATGCACTTCCAGCAGCTCTGTTCCTGTGGCAAAGATGGCTACCTTGGGACGACGATAGACTTTCACGGTATGTAATCCAAACGCTGCAAGAACAGCTATATCCCCCGCAGAGATTAACCTTCCTGTAGGCAATACAAGATCACCTTGGCTTAATTCGAAACCTTGAGGTGTGATATTGCTGTTTGCTTCTAGTTTTTTTCGAATACCAACGTAAGTCTTTCCTTCCTCTTCACGTCTCTCCGTGACCTCCAGCATCACCACAGCATCTGCCCCTACCGGTACTTGTGCACCCGTCATAATTCTTGCGGCTGTTCCCGGAGTTATATCTACCGCAGGCACTGCGCCACACGGAATATTATCCACAATTTCTAACCATACCACTTGTCCATTAACACAGTTACGGGTATCCCCCGCGATAATCGCATATCCATCCATACTCGAACGATTAAACGCAGGAAATGGGTGTGGAGCGATCACTTTTTCAGCCAAATAACGTCCACAACACTCATCCAGCGATACGTCTTCTGATTCTAGCGGATTGGCATATTTGATTATTTTGGCCTGAGCTTCTTTTACTTGCAGCGCTTCACGCTGAAATTTATTATCCTTCATAAAGACCTCCGTTCTGAAACGTCGATGTTTGCAGTAATAGGTATTATTTTAACATGAGACCTCTTGAAGTAAAATTATAAACACAAAAGGCCACCATCCATGTTTATGGGCAGCAGCCTTTTCTACAATATTTTTTCCGGTATAGTGATCCGTTACTTCTCTACTAGTCTAGGATGCTCTAATTACCTTTACATCCCCAGGGATTATTTTCTCCCCTTCATAAAGCATAAACCGTCCATGTTGCCACTCTACACGCAGTAGACGTGAATCATCTGATTGATATTGCCACACATGCTGCTCTCCACCGTTCATAAATGGAGTTTGACCTGCAACAGCAACAAAACCTTCATATTCTTCCTCCAGGAAAAATGTATAGCCGTCGAGCTCAAGCGTTGCTGGAACCTCAGCAGGATTATCTAACCGCCCATCGATTGGTCTGTACAATCCATATTGCAGCTGTTCCCGCTCTTCTATATGAAGATAAGCTATCTGGCTTCCATCTCTAAGGGTCAGAACAACAGCATTACGGCCCCGATTATGTGTCCGGCCAGTAACTTCATAGGTGACAAGTGATACTTCACAAATGTCTCCGGGAGACAAATTAAGCATGCTTTTTTGAACTTCCTGAGGCGCTGGCTTAGAGAAAAGGTTACCTATACGTTTCCACATACTCAACTTGATCGTTCCTCCTACATAAAGGCAGTAATAATTAAAGCACCCGTAATTTGCAGTGAACCTGATAGCAGGCCATATCCGATTTTACCAAGCTGTGTACCATGATCCAGATCCAGCTTCCCCCAATTTGCTAGTAGAAGTCGAACCGTTCTTTCTAAAATTAACAAAAGCAAAAATGATACCAACGAAATCAGCAACGCATCTAACAAACTATTAGAAGCCGCTATCGATGAAGATAAAATGAAGGCCTGAGCTAAAAGCTTCATTACAAACCGTGTAGTCACCGCCATATTTCCAGCCTTTAACTCTTCTATATCGTTATAACGAGTAAAAAGTGAATCTATATACATCAGTACAAACAGCAACACAGCGCCGCTCACCGTCCACACGACCATGGACACCAGAATATG
The DNA here is from genome assembly GCF_038593035.1 of Paenibacillus sp. FSL R10-2778. Lineage (NCBI taxonomy): Bacteria > Bacillati > Bacillota > Bacilli > Caryophanales > Paenibacillaceae > Paenibacillus > Paenibacillus sp. FSL R10-2778. The sequence continues at coordinate 3,759,870 of NZ_CP151956.1, forward strand.
GAGATCCATTCTATAGCCCCCGCTTAATCATTTTGCATGCCTTTCATAAGCATAGATAAAGCGAAGAAGAAACGAATTTCTGTCTCCCCTTCGCCTGTGAACACCAGCCGTGAACCGGCTAAAGATCAAATGTTATTGCTTCTCGTATTGTTTCATCAGAGCCGCCAGTTCATCTTCAACCGCTTGATCTTTGTTCAGCTTCTCGAATTCATCATCCAGAGATTTATTGCCTGAACTCATCTCATTGCTGGCTTCAGCCTGAGCTTCTGCTTGCAGCATTTTATCTTCCATACGTTTGAGTCCTGCAGACGCTGAATCGGAACTAAATCCGCTCATTGCTTTGTTGATCTCGGTTTGAGCTTTGGCAGCATTATAACGTGCAACCAATGTCTCACGTTTGTTCTTCATTTGGGTAAGCTGTTTGCGCATCTCTTCAAGCTTGCCACGAAGGTTATCCGCAGAAGCTTTATTCTGATCAAAGCTGGCTTTGTATTCTACCAGTTTAGCTTCAGCAGCATTTTTCTCTTCCAGAGCGCGGCGAGCAAGGTCAACATTACCCGCTTGAGCTGCTGCATGAGCCTGTTGGGAACGTTTGTTAACAAGCGCTTCTTGTTCTTCATACAGCTGTTTGAATTTCTTCTCAATGGCGATTTGCGCCGCTACAGCTTTTTCTGCATCTTCTAAATCTTCGGTCATATCACGAATGTATTGATCTGTCATTTTAATCGGATCTTCTGCTTTGTCAATAATCGCGTTCACATTAGACATGGTTAAATCGCGCAATCTTTTAAATATAGACATGGTTTCATTCCTCCAAAAGATAATTTAATTCCTCACATGCTATCTTTTACGTAGAATTGCCACTACCGTTTCATATTTGTTGCGCTAAATATTGATTTACTTTTAAATTCACAATTTCCACGACTTCCATAATACCTTCTTTCGTGAGATTGTCGTAATGAATCCCCATCACTACTGTGACCGTCTTGTTCAGCGCTTCAGCTACTCTGATCGCAATGGGCTCGCTTATCGTGTGCTCTTTATGATGAGGAACCGCTGAAGTCAGTACTTTAACCTGCTCCCCCTCCAGATAAGCAGTACTCGTCGCACCAATATGCCGAACACCTCCACTAATTAAGAGCAAGAGATCACATCCGACAGCCGTCGCCTTCAGCTCAATATCCTCAGGATCAATCTGGTTAGTAGTCAATAGTATTCCCCTCACTACTTCACTTTATATAATGCCCCGTATTTCCTCTAGTGATTGAATATTTTCTTCAACCATAAATTGCTCAAGCTCTGCAACTAGCTGACTACCTGCACGCAAGTTCATGAAATTATAAGTTCCCACTTGGATAACTGCAGCACCTGCCATAATAAACTCGATGATATCCGTTGCTGAAGTGATGCCACCCATTCCGATCACGGGAATCGTTACGTTTTGTGCGACTTGATGCACCATACGCAGAGCGACAGGCTTAATCGCAGGTCCAGACAATCCAGCATATAAGTTATTGAATACACTGCTTCTACGGCGGACATCAATCTTCATTCCTGAGATAGTGTTGATGAGCGAGACAGCGTCTGCACCCTCCTCCTGACACATTTGTGCCATTTCAACGATATTTTCGGCTCCCGGCGACAGCTTTACAGCGAGGGGCAGTTTAGTTGCGCGTCTAACAGCCTGTACTACTTTTTGAGCTTCTGAAGTTTGGATCCCAAACGCAATGCCGCCCTCTTTAACATTTGGACAAGAAATATTCAATTCAATCATGTCTACTGCTGTCTTACCTGCACTCGCACGAGCATCTGCATCCCGCTGAATCATCTCAGCTCCAAGAACATAATCTTCAAGTGTGCCTCCACCCAGGTTGACCAAACGAGCGGTGTCGAGTGTTTCCCAATAAGGGCATTCTTTATCTAAAAATGCAGCTACACCCGGATTCTCGAGTCCCACACTATTCAGCATACCAGAAGCTGTCTCGTATACACGAGTGCCGGGATTCCCCGCTTTCGGATTGAGGGTTAACCCCTTGCCAGAGATTCCGCCCAGCAGAGACACATCATACAGCTTGCCATATTCACGGCCAAAACCAAACGTTCCAGAGGCCATTATAATTGGATTTTTAAAATGAACGCCAGCAATTGTTGTGTTCAACTTAGTCATGGAAAAGCACCTCCTCAGAAAGAAACACAGGTCCGTCTGCACAGGCCTTCTTTTGACCATCACGGCAGGATACACTGCAGACCAGACAGGCTCCAATTCCACAAGCCATTCGATTCTCTAGAGAAAGGTATACTTTCGTTCTACTGCCTGCTTCTTCAGCAGCAGTGCCTTTACGTTGAGCAGCTTTAAGCATAGGGTGTGGGCCGCAGACAAAGACATGATCATATTGGCTGAAATCCACACTATCCAAAATTAAACCGCCAACATCGACTACAAGTTCACTTGCAAGTGGGCGAAACGCTTCTGTCCGGTAAGCTTCACGGCTAAAGCCCAAAAAAATATCACTCCCCGGAAGCTGCTTCGCACAATAATAAAGCGGTGCAATTCCGATCCCACCGCCGATGAGTGCAACCTTCCCTTCGACCTGTGGAAATCCATTTCCAAAAGGGCCCTCAAGCTCTACCGAATCACCTGAACCCAGTCGTGAGAATATCTCCGTACCTTCCCCAACTACGTGATACAGAAATTCAACACTATCCTCGTGTACTTCATGTATACTTAAGGGTCTGGATAGGATGGGGTAAGCTCCCCATGCCCGTAACATGTAGAATTGACCCATTGCTCCGCCACTATTCGTCTCTACCTTAAGGTGATACACACCATCTGTCAGCCGTTCGTTACTTAGAACCGTCCCCACGTTATCAAGCTCCTTCAAATTTTATCTTTATTAAGATTGCCTTAGAAGGAGCATAAAATCTGTGACAAACTTCACACCGAAAATGGCCTAGCCTCTTTTCCAAATCCCACGTTCATAAGGTTTAGGTACATCATGTACGCCACCAAGCGCTTCTTCAGCATGTAAAGCCCAATAAGGATCACTTAACATCCCACGGCCAATAGCTACAAGCTCCGCCCTTTTTTCTGCAATGATGGACTGTGCCTCAGAATAGGCTTCAAGCCGTCCTACCGCAATTACTGGCACTTGTAATCCACTGCGAATATATTCTGCCAGATCTGCTTGGTAGGCTGGGCCCGCATTAGGTCCACCATTAGAGCCAATGGGACCTTCACCACCTGAAGACACATGGAACATATCCACTCCAGCATCCTTATATCGGCGGCAAAACGCCAGGGCATAGTCAGCATCATATCCACCATCCACATATTCTTTCGCGGAAACCCTCATGATCAAGGGCATATCTACTGGCACTACTTCTCGGATTGCTGCAACTACTTGTACTCCAAAAAGTGCTGGATCTTGTCCATATTCATCCAATCTGATGTTGGTCAGAGGTGAATGAAACTGGTGAATTAAGTAGCCATGCGCACCATGAATCTCCACAGTATCAAATCCTGCCTCTACAGCTCGACGAGCGGCAGCACGAAAGGCTTCTATCATCTCAAGGATGCCTTCCTTAGAAAGCGCCTGTGGTTGCTTAGAACGAACATCAAATGGAATTGCAGAAGGGGCTACCGGCGGTTCAGCATCGACTGCTTTACGTCCAGCATGACCTAGTTGAATGGCTATTTTTGCCCCATAGGCATGTACACTATCTGTGAGCTTACGATAAGCCTCTATATGTGTATCACTCCAAATCCCTGTATCCCGGTTCGTTATTCTACCGTCCGGATGGACTCCAGTCATCTCAACAATAATTAGACCAGTACCTCCAATAGCACGGCTTACATAATGAACAAAATGCCAATCATTGGGAATGCCATCCTCTTTATCCACCGAATACTGGCACATAGGCGGCATAACAATACGATTTTTCAGTGTTAAACCCTTCAATTCATAAGGTGCAAACAATTCTGACATCCTTGTCCCCATCCTTCCACCTGTCTATAATTGGCCCGGGAATATCCCGTTCTATTTAGTATACACGCATTAGGGTGTGCAAGAAATCTTTACCAGAGCCCTTGAAGAAACGGCATAAATTCATCCTTCAATGGAGATAACAATGAAGAATATGGTGATGATCAGGTAGTAAAGGAGGCATATGGGGATGTATGATCAACGGAGAGTCCAGAAACTGCTAGTAGTATTAGGATCAATCATTGTCCTGCTATTTCCAACCTCTTCAGCAGAGGTTGCTTCAGCCCCAGCTCAGAGTCAGAAATCCTCACAGGATCAAATTAAAAGTACGCAAACCACTGACGAAGACAAGGCGATATCTGCGGGAACTTCTACTACAAATAATTCAACGAGCAGCAACAATAAGAACACTAAGGGCTTGTCTCTGAGTCAGCTATTACACAAATATCCCGAGACCTTTAAGACCAGCGGTCCTAGGAATAAAGTCATCGCCTTAACTTTTGATGATGTGCCTGACCCAAGGTTTACACCCCAATTGCTAGATGTTCTTAAGAAATATCATGTCAAAGCAACCTTCTTCGTGGTGGGAAGCCGAGCTGAGAAACATCCCGCTCTAGTGAAGAGGATGATTAGAGAAGGACATGCTATTGGAAATCACTCTTATGATCATCCTCAGTTTGTGAAGCTAAAGATGCATGATTTCAGATCACAGATCATTGAGACCGAGAACATTATTCAAACCTTAGCCGGATATAAACCACGCTTGATTCGTCCACCCTATGGAGATATCTCTGAGCAACAGTTGAGATGGGCAAAAAATCATGGTTATAAGCTTGTAAATTGGAATGTGGATTCGTTGGACTGGAAGGGACTTTCCAAAACTCAAGTTAGAAATAACATCTTAGCTAATGCTGGAAAAGGAGCAATTATCCTTCAGCATGGTGGAGGTGGGCCGGGTAGTGATCTTCGCGGAACGATTCAGGCTTTACCTGAGGTAATCACGATTATGCGTAAACGTGGCTATTCATTCGTTACCGTTCCTCAATTGCTGCAGGTCTCTAAAAATAAATAAACAAGAAACGGAGGCAGCCGCTAAGGACTCCCTCCGTTTCTTGTTTAACCTATTTAACCCATTTCATATCTCTATAATAAATCTCTATATTTTTATCTAGCTATTTAACAATGTATAATTGTACATATTGATAACCAAAATCGGCTACAAAGCTTTGGCTGCCTGGGATAAAGATATCGATCCGGTTACCTTTAATGGCACTTCCCATATCGGTTGCAGTAGCCAGAAAAGCTTCTTTAGGCAATCCTGCGTGTGAATGTCCGGTAACCAATACTTTTGTTCCGAGAGGAATTACACTTGGATCAACTGCGATGGTTCCTAGCTTGAGTGGGTTCCCGAAATAATCAACGGCACCCCAGCCTCCATTCTCACTAGCCGCTGAGGAATAAGCAGAAGCCTTAACTTGTATCGATTTCTCGTAGTTAAAGGACTTGCCCCATGCTTCAACTGTTTTTGATTCTGGAGTAACATTCAGGCTTGGTGTAAGCACTGGAGTTTCTGTCGTAGCCACAGACTCTGCTTGCATTTTACTTGGGATCGTTATTTTAAGTCCATCGTAAATATTAAGAGCAGCAACGTTTGGATTAGCTTTCATTAAATCATTAACACCGACATTGTATTGCTGAGATAGAGTATAGAAAGTATTGCCTTCCTTTGCAATATGAACGCTGTCTGCAAAAGCAGGAGCGGTGTGCAGCAATGCACTAATTCCCATAACTGCAGCAAGGATTTTAATGGTTCTGAACTTGTTCTTCATAAATGCCTCCTCTTTAGATGGGCGTAAGCGGTATGACTTCCGTATACGCTCGTGTACATTTCCTGTACTTATGTACATCTTGTGTGATGTCCTGATGTATTGTTGTCATTTGTAAAACTGACAGGACTTAATATATCACAATTTTGTAACCTATGCGCATGTAATTGTTACCATTCTGAAATAACATGTTTAATTATTGTCTTTTGTCCATTAAGAAGTTAACGTAATTTTGATTATGTTAACTAAAAAGCGACAATCACATCCTATTATATAAGATAATTAAATAATATTCTTTGAGATTTTACATAGATTTAACATTTCGTGCCTCATCCAATAGTAAAATGATAGAATATGATAAATAGATTTGAGATATAGACATCGAAGCATATTTGGAGGTCCCATGAATACAGAAGAGATTAAAAACAATCAGAGCAGTCCAGCCACTGCTTACCTCAATAGGGATTTGAGCTGGATCGAGTTTAACCGCCGCGTACTCAAGGAGGCGCAGGACCCTGATAACCCTTTAATGGAACGTGCCAGATTTCTGGCGATCGTCTCGAGCAATCTGGATGAATTCATAAGCGTTCGTGTGGCGGGAATTCAGGATCAGATCCGGGCGGGCTATACTAAAAAAGATTTCACAGGCTACACCCCTTCCGGGCTGTATAAACGCCTCATCAAACGCGTAACCAAAATCATTGCCGATCAATACCGGACGTTCCGTGATATTTCGCGGAGTTTGCATAAAGAAGGCATCGTATTTGTGGATTATGAGGATCTTACCCATGCCCAAGAGCAGTCCATAGAACAGTATTACCGGGATATCATCTATCCTGTACTAACGCCAATGGCTGTTGATCAGAGCCGGCCGTTTCCACTCGTGCACAGCCAGTTTATCTACCTAGCTGTTGTTCTTACTCGTAAGAATGGTCTTGAAGAGGAGCCTTATTTTGCTATCCTGCAAATTCCTTCGAATCTGCCAAGATGTATCCCTCTTCCCCACCGCTCTAATAGTAAGAAAAGACAATTTGTATTTATTGAAGATGTGATCCGCCATCACATTCAAACCTTATTCAGCGGTTACGAACCTGTTGCGGTTAGTGAGTTTCGTTTGACTCGTAACTCAGATCTTACGATCGATGAGGAAGGTGCAGAGGATCTGCTGGAAGAGATCGAAAAAGAGCTGCGCAAGCGTCGTCGCGGAGTGCCAGCCCGTTTGGAAGTACAAAAAGGTATCCATCCCTATGCTCTTGAGCAGCTGCAAGCGGAATTTGAGCTGGAGGACTTCGTATTTGAAATTGAAGGTCCGCTTGATCTAGGCTTTCTTCGTAATTTTGCCGGAAGCTTAAAAGGTTTTGGTTACATGAACTATCCACCTATTGAGCCGGTTTATCCTGCTGAATTTCAAGAAAATGAGGATTTCTTCGAGGTGCTGCGTGAACGGGATGTATTAGTCTACCACCCTTACGAGTCTTTTGATGCAATGACAGACTTTATCATTCAAGCTTCAGAGGATGAGCAAGTGATGGCGATTAAAATGACCTTATACCGTGTCAGTGGAAATTCTCCACTTATTACTGCACTAGCCAATGCTGCGGAGTCTGGTAAGCAAGTTACAGTGGTTGTAGAGTTAAAAGCTCGATTTGATGAGGAACGGAATATCGCTTGGGCACGCCAGCTTGAAAAATCAGGCTGTCATGTCGTTTATGGTTTGATCGGACTCAAAACGCATGCCAAAGTGACCTTGATTGTCCGCCAGGAAGGCCCTGAACTGCGCCGTTACGTGCATGTAGGCACAGGAAACTATAATGACAGTACAGCCAAGGCCTACACGGATCTCAGTCTATTCACCGCCCAAAGCGATATCGGACTGGACGCTTCTGAGCTGTTTAATCAAATGACTGGATATTCGGCTAATTTTGACTGGCATTCCTTCATTGTTGCACCGACGAATATGAGCTTATCCCTGCAAAAGCTAATGATGCGTGAAGCTGAACATGCACGGGCAGGCAGACCCGCTCGCATAATCGCCAAGATGAACTCGCTCTCTAATCAGCAAGTGATCGACGATTTATATAGCGCAGCCCAAGCCGGAGTCTCCATTGACTTAATCGTGCGAGGGGTTTGCTGCCTACGTCCGGGAATAGAGGGCTTAAGCGAAAACATTACCGTACGCAGTATTGTAGACCGTTTTCTGGAGCACTCCCGGATCTATTATTTCGAAAATGGCGGCAAACCTGAGGTGTATTTATCCAGTGCCGACTGGATGACTAGAAACCTAACCCGCCGGATTGAGCTGATGTGTCCTGTCAGAGACAGCGGCATCCGTAAACAGATCGTCAAAATTCTAGAGTTGTCTCTAAAAGATAATGTTAAAGCCAGCTTCTTGCAGGCTAATGGATATTACGAACAACCAGACGACAAAAAGGCCCCTTTCCGGAGCCAGTTTGCTGCGATGGATGTTACACGTTGGAAGGGAAGCCGAGTTTTACCTTCACCGCCCAAGCATTCTTAAATGCTTTTATCGCGTTCTCAATGTCCTCTAGGCCAATTAGCAGTGACGATGCGCCCTCTAAGTCCAGATGAAGCGTATTGCCGTGCAGATTGGCCTTCAGGCCGCTTACAATTCCAATCTCCGTGCTGTCCAGCGCAATGCTAAGCTGGACAAGTGATCCGAGCTTATGAATCCACTCTTCGTCGGATGGCAGCAAAATGTCCTTATGTTGTTGGGACAATTTCTGCTTCCGGCTTTTTGTGCTGTATGAGGCGATCATAGCGCAAAGAATAAGCTGACGGTGGGTAAGTCCACGAATTGGTGAATTCATCAACCAATACAAAGTATGTCTTTTGGATTGGTAATAGTTAATATTCGTTCCCGTACGATGCAGCATGATGGACACGTAAATTAACATCTCGTGCTCTGCTCTATTCGATTCATCTTTAAATGCGTCAAACAGGCTGAGTGCTAGCTTGTTGATATGATCTAAATACCGTTTAGAAGTATGAATATCAAAGCGAATGATCGTGTTTAAGCTATATTCCAATGCACTATCACGCACTGGCTGCTCCGGCTCCAGCAGATCATGCAGCAAGCCTTCTCTGAGCCCTTCCCCGCTGATTACCGCCTCACTCGCCCCAATATACTGATACACCGTATGGAAAATAATCAACCCGGATACAATGATATCCGCCCGACTCTTAGATAATCCATCTAAATCCTTACGTTTTTCGTAAGGCATTGAAGGTAGGGTGTTCATAAAGTGCTCGATCGTCTCACTGGTCATCGTATAGCCATGGGAGTTAGGCAATGAGTATGCTCGTGTCTTCTGATCCAGCTTCCCTAAGGAACGAACCGTCCCTCCTAAACCGAATAAAGGAAGCCCAGCTTTGGCATTTAGCCAATCATGCTCAACCAGTCTGCCCAGAACAAAGGTCTGCAGCTTGTGAATCTGCTCATCGCTCCAATTCCCACCTTGGCCAAACATTAGGTTGGTATTTACTGCCCCGAACGGGAAAGAAATGCTGTGTTGATAACGCCGCTCACAAAAAAGAGTGATTTCAGTACTCCCGCCACCAATATCAATGACATAACCATCCTCTACATTAAAGGCATTAATAACACCCAAGAAGCCATAATATGCCTCCTGGTGGCCACTGATCACCTCAATCGGAATGGAAGAGGATTGTGACAAAAAGCTTATTATTTCACTTGAGTTAGCCGCATTACGAATGGCTGCCGTTGCACCCGCACGAATGGTTTCCACTGCAAAAGCATTGCAGATTTCCTTAAACTGCCGCAAGACCGGAACAATCGTTTCCATGTCCTTTTGTTCCAGTCTATTCTCCTTCGTAATCTTCTCACTAAGGCGAGCGGAGTACTTACACTCCTTGATGATCTTATAGCCTCCTTCGCGCGTTGTATCATAAATTACAAGACGAATGGAGTTCGAACCAATATCAATAATGCCTATCCGGCGTAGATCATCTCTCATTATGTATGTACTCCTTTTCCTGTTGATTGACTGACCATCTATTATACATGGTTTACATAAATAAATGAACTCAGCCCCCAGCGATATATTCCCACATTACCCTCAGGACCCTATAACAAAACGGCCACCGGATACTTGTCCAGGGCCGTTTTGACGAATTCTTTATAATACTTTACTTAAAAAATCCTTAGTCCGAGCATGTGTAGGATTACCGAATACTTGTTCAGGAGTACCCTGTTCAACGATGAACCCGCCATCCATAAACAGAATGCGGTCACCCACTTCACGGGCAAAGCCCATCTCATGTGTAACAATAACCATTGTCATTCCGTCTTCGGCAAGCTTTTTCATAACCTCAAGTACCTCTCCTACCATTTCCGGATCAAGCGCTGAGGTAGGCTCATCAAAAAGCATCACATGGGGCTGCATGGCTAATGCACGAGCAATCGCGATCCGCTGCTTTTGTCCACCGGACAATTGAGCTGGATAAACATCCTTTTTATCTTCAAGCCCTACAGTCTTGAGGAGCTCCATTGCGAATTTATCGGCCACAGCCTGCTGCTGTTTTCTTACTTTAATCGGTGCGAGCGTAATGTTTTGCAGAACGGTTTTGTGCGGAAAAAGGTTGAACTGCTGAAAAACCATCCCCATCTTCTCACGCGTTGCATTGATATCATGCTTCTTTGAGGTGATCGATTCCCCTTCAAAAGTGATCTCGCCACCTGTAGGCTGCTCCAATAAATTCAAGCAGCGCAGAAAGGTACTTTTTCCCGAACCACTGGGCCCGATTACAACGACAACCTCACCCTTTTTAATCTCCAAATCGATTCCTTTGAGAATCTCCAGCTTTCCGTAATGCTTCTGCAGGTTCTTAACGGCGATCATCGGTATTCAGCCTCCTTTCGAGTCTACCTAGGATCTTGGAAAGCGTAAATGTTAGAACAAAATACATAAATGCAGCAATCACGAGTGGTGTCATGCCATCATACGAAATCGTTGTAACTGTACGAGCTTGAAACATCAAATCCGTTACTCCGATAAATGAAATAATCGATGATTCCTTGATAATGGTAATGAACTCATTACCGATTGCCGGAAGTACACTTTTAAGTGCCTGAGGAAGTACAATATGACGCATGGTCATCCCTTGTTTCATTCCAAGTGAACGTGCGGCCTCCGTTTGTCCACGATCGACACCCTGAATCCCGGCACGAAAAATTTCTGCCAGATAAGCAGAACTGTTAATGGAGAGTGTAATCGCCCCGGACTGAATCGGAGTAAACTCAATCCCAAATGTCGCCAGCCCGTAATGGATGAGAAACAATTGCACAAGCATTGGAGTGCCCCGCAAAAATTCAACCCAAGCTGTGGCTAAGAAACGTAACACTCTCCATTTTGACATGCGTAGTAGAGAGACGATAATCCCAAGAATGAAGCCAAATAAAACACCAAGAACAGCAAGTAGCAAGGTATATTGTAGTCCAGTCAAGAAAAGATCACGATAATCATAAGCCATTCTAAATAAAGTAATATCCAATATCTTATCCTCCTATCTCCAAAAAAATAGAAAATAGCAAAGTTCCGCTATTTTCTGTAATACACATACAATTTACTTCAGCAGACCTAAAACAATATACATTCCTTACTTCGTGCTTTCAGCAAGCTCGCTGGCAGCCGCTACATATTCATCAATCTTACCTTCTGATTCTAGACGTTTAAGTGTGGCATTTACTTTATCCAGAAGCTCTGTATTGCCTTTTTTAATCCCAATTGCGTATCCATCATCTTCTACTTCAGGCTTAGCATCGGTAATTACAAGACCCGCTAAATTCTTAACAAAAGATTTGGCTACAGGTCCTTCAATAATTGCTGTATCGATACGGTTTGATTGCAATTGCAGAACGATCTCGGAGATTTTACCAAGAGAGGTGATCTTTGCGCCTTCAATCTCTTTGGCGATTTCTTCTTGAATAGAGCCTGTCTGTACACCAATTTTGGTACCCTTCACCGCGTCCATAGTAGCGTATTTATCTTTATCTGCTTCGCGCACTACAATAGCTTGCTCTGCTTTGTAATAAATATCTGAAAGTTCAACCGCTTTTTTGCGTTCTTCAGTCGGGCTAAGACCGGAAATCACCATATCTACGCGTCCACTGGACAATTCGTTAAGCAGTGAATCAAAAGGCAGATCCTTAACTTCAAGCTCAGCGCCCATGTCGGCAGCAATTTCCTTAGCGATGTCGATATCAAAACCTACGATGGTATCTTTTCCGTCCACTACTTTATGGAATTCGTACGGAGGAAAATCTGCACTTGTTCCCATAATCAGCTTTTTAGTAACTGCACCGGAATTTGCATTACCACTAGCAGCGGTATCATTATCATTTTTATTTTGACCGCAGCCTGAAAGCAGACCTACCGCTAATACCATTCCTAAACTAAGTTTACCCCATTTGTTCATTTCTATATCTCCCCTATTCATATGAAAAAATCTAAGTTGACCCAATGACTGACTTATTATAAATCAGAACGCATGAATATGCAAAGGCATAATTGTGACAATAACTTCCTTTTAATGGATTTCTATGAGGGGAATTCTATAATACGCAGCTAAAAAATCACTTTTATTCACGTTGAAGCTAAATTTATACATTTTTACTATCCCCTATACTGGCTAAATCATTCGACTGTTTATTCCTAATTTCATAAAAAAAGGACTGCTCCCAGAGTATTTACCATACTCCCAGGTGCAATCCCTTATTAACCCATTACAGAATTCGTTAAACTTTATCTGGTTATATCATCGTAGATATCCATGTACTGCTGAGCGGATACATTCCAGCTATAATCTCCCGCGAAAGCATTTTTTGTGATCTTTTTCCAATGTTCAGGCTGCTTGTAAAAAGAAAGCGCCCGGCGTAGCGTAAACATCATATCGTGTGCATTATAATTGCTGAACGTAAAGCCATTGCCTTCACCGGTTTCTTCATTATAAGCGTGCACAGTATCATTTAGGCCACCTGTCTCACGGACAACGGGTATGCTACCATACCGTAAAGCGAGCAGCTGACTGATGCCACAGGGCTCAAACTTAGACGGCATAAGGAAGATATCGCTGGCAGCATATATTTTTCGTGAGAGTGCATCATTAAATAAGATCTGTGAAGACAGCTTGGTCGGATACCGCCATGCCGCTTCCTTGAACCAACGCTCGTAAGATTCATCACCTGTTCCAAGCAGCACAAATTGAATATCCTCGTGATATAGCAGCTCATCCAGCACTCGGGTAAGCAGATCTAAACCTTTGGAGTCCACGAGACGCGTGACCATGGCTACCATTGGGATATTAGCATCCACAGGTAATCCCAGCTCTTCCTGCAAGGCTACTTTGTTCTCCGTCTTCTTGGTCAAATTAGAACGATAACGGGTAACAAGGCTCGAATCTGTCGCTGGATTATAACTTTTAGTATCAATGCCATTCACAATCCCACTTAAAACATCTGACCGTGCGTTCAACAAACCATCCAGGCCGTAACCATAATAAGGTGTGCGAATTTCTTCTGAATAAGTCGGACTGACGGTCGTGACCCGATCACTGAATACAATCCCGCCTTTTAAGAAATTCACATTACCATAGTACTCCACACTACCAAAATAACTGCTATCCAGACCTAACAGCTCTCCAAGTACCTCATAAGGAAACACTCCCTGATACAACAGGTTATGTATTGTAAATACACTCCGCATTTCACTGTAAAATGGATTGTGGCGATAATGCCCCTGTAGCAGCATTGGAATTACGGCCGCGTGCCAATCATGGCAATGCAGTACATCAGGCTGGAAATCAATGGCTGGCAGACACTCCAGCACTGCACGATTATAGAACGCAAACCGTTCACCATCGTCCATATAACCATAAATTCCATCACGGCCAAAATAATACTCGTTGTCGATAAAATAAACGGGGATACCCTCATAGATAATGCGTTCAATTCCACAGTATTGTTTTCGCCAGCCAATTGGAACATACACTTCCGTTAAATGCTCCATTTGAGCGGTGAACTTGTCAGGAATCCCACGATATTTAGGCAAAATCACTCGTACATCTACCCCGGCAGCCTTCAGCGCTTTAGGTAATGCTCCAATGACATCGGCCAAACCACCCGTTTTGACAAAAGGATGAGCTTCAGCTGCGGCAAATAAAACTTTCATGATTATTTCCCCCTTAAACTGTACGGATTCTCTATTCGTACTTAGATCTATAACTCTTTTGCCTCTTTATTCTTACCCATTCGTGACGTTTTTTTAAACACCAGAAAGCTAAGGGGCGGAAGAGTCAGCTCTATGCTGTTCACCTGATTGTGCCATTCCAGCTTAACGCTCTTTTGAGGGACATTGTGCAATCCGGAGCCACCATACTCTTCATTTTCTGAGCTAAAGAGCTCCTCATAAGTCCCGGCCCGTGGCACGCCTATACGATAATTGTGCCGTTCTACCGGTTGAAAATTGATGACTATAAGCAGCGTATCTCCTGGTTTCTTCCCTCGGCGTATATACGAAATCACACTTTGATCATTGTCATCCGCATCAATCCACTGATAACCCTCTTGAGAATGATCCAGCTCCCACAACGCTTTTTCGGAGCGATACAGTTTATTAAGTGCAGCCGTGTAGGCAAGCATACGACGATGGCTCTCATAATCCAACAGCAGCCAGTCCAGCTGCTCCTGATCCTTCCACTCGATAAACTGACCGAATTCCCCACCCATAAACAGAAGCTTTTTACCGGGATGAGAGATCTGATATCCCAGCAACTGCCTGAGGCCTGCGAACTTTTGTTCATAAGTACCCGGCATTTTGTCTAACAAAGACTTCTTGCCGTGAACAACCTCATCATGCGATAGCGGCAATGCGTAATTTTCGGCATAAGCATAACATATTGGGAACGTAAGTAAATTATGATGATAAGGGCGCCCACCAAAATCATGTTCTATGTAGCCTAGCGTATCATTCATCCAACCCATATTCCATTTGTAATTGAAGCCAAGGCCCCCTTCATGCACTGGTGCAGTAACCCCTGGCCAAGCACTGGACTCCTCCGCCATCATCAATGCTTTTGGGAAATAATGAAAGATAGCCTTGTTCAGATTCTGGATAAATTTGATGGCCTCCAGATTCTCCAATCCACCATTAACATTCCGCCGATATTGATGATCCCGCTTTTCGAAATCTAATCGAAGCATACTCGTAACCGCATCTACACGCATTCCGTCGATATGATAATACTCGAACCAAAACAGCGCATTAGAAATAAGAAATGAAGAAATCTCCGGCTTACTGAAATCAAACGAAAGTGTCCCCCAGCCTGGTTTTTCAGCTAACATTGGATCGGCATATTCATAAAGTGGCGATCCATCAAACATACGTAATCCGTGTGCGTCTTTGGCAAAGTGAGCGGGAACCCAATCTAAAATCACACCGATACCTGCCTGATGCAGCTGATCGATCAAATACATCAACTCATGGGGTTCGCCATAACGGCTGGTTGCCGCAAAATACCCCGTCCCTTGATAACCCCAGGATAGATCATATGGATGTTCTGCCAACGGCATAAATTCCACGTGTGTATAGTTCATCTCCACCAAATAAGGAATTAACAGCTCGCTCATTTCCCGGTAGGTATAGAACTCACCATCCTCTTTTTGACGCCAGGTACCGAAGTGCATTTCATAAATGTTCATCGGTTGTTGATATGGAGCTTTGCTTTTCCGACGCCATGCTGCATCTCCCCAGCGGTAGCCATCCAGTTCTGCTACTACCGAAGCCGTTGCCGGTCGAACCTCAGCTTTAAAAGCAAAAGGATCCGCTTTAAGGAAACTTGATCCATCTGAGGCAAGAATCCTGTATTTGTAAAAAGTTCCCGGCTGTATTCCCGGAAAAAAACGACTCCAAAATCCTGAATCGGGTATCTTATATAACGAGTCCACGCCCTGTGTTCCGTCCCAATCATTATGATCACCAGCTAGTCCTACATATGTCGCATGAGGAGCCCACACGGTAAAGCGCACACCGGTAACGCCTTCTTCAGCGGCAGTGTGTGCACCCAGCATAGAATAGCTGCGATAATTGGTGCCCTCATGGAACAGATAGATATCAGCAGCTGACGGAAGGGTCTCGATTTTTGCTTTTTCAGCCAATTCTACACCACCTTTTTCAATGTGCTTGTACCTATTACCTTACCCGAATATTACCATTTTGAAAATGTTTTGATGTTAAAAGAAAAGATTTTCTGATAAAGAAATATTAATTGTAATTTTTCTGTTTACAAAGCAATATATTTCACCTATGTCGTTTCAAGCGCTTGTCGTAAGTTTATATTACAAGCATTGACAAAATAATGGGAGGGATAACAAATGAACAACAAAAAAGATTGTATCGCCATGTTATTGGCAGGAGGGGAAGGCCGCAGATTGGCTCCCTTGACTTCCAGTATGGCTAAGCCTGCAGTCCCTTTCGGTGGACAGTATAAAATTATTGATTTCCCGCTAAGTAACTGTGTAAATTCGAACATTGATACAGTAGGTGTTCTGACACAATACGAAGCTGACTCTTTGCATAATCATATCGGTGAAGGTGAGCCTTGGGGCTTAGTTAGTCAAAAGGATAAAGGTGTCACACTGCTTCCTTCAGGTGTTGAAGGCAGAGACAGTTATACAGGGACTGCTGATGCGATTTATAAA
Source organism: Paenibacillus sp. FSL R10-2778 (assembly GCF_038593035.1). NCBI lineage: Bacteria > Bacillati > Bacillota > Bacilli > Caryophanales > Paenibacillaceae > Paenibacillus > Paenibacillus sp. FSL R10-2778. Next base: position 3,776,414 of record NZ_CP151956.1, read on the forward strand.
AACATTGACTTTATTGATAGCCGCAACCCAGAACATGTGCTCATTCTATCCGGTGACCATATTTACCATATGAATTACCGTAAGATGCTGAATTATCATATTGAAAAAGGAGCAAAAGCAACCATCTCCGTAATGGAGGTTCCTTGGGATGAGGCTAGTCGTTTTGGAGTAATGAACGTAAACGATGATCTGAAAATTTCCGAATTCGCGGAAAAACCTAAAGTACCAAAAAGTAATCTTGCTTCAATGGGTATCTACCTGTTCGAGTGGGCTTATCTGAAGGAGCACTTGTTGCGGGATGCAGCTAATCCTAATTCCAGCCATGACTTTGGTAAAGACGTAATTCCTACCATGCTGGATCAGAACGATGATTTATTCGCTTACCGTTTCAAGGGTTACTGGAGAGATGTAGGTACAGTCGGCAGTCTCTGGGAAGCACATATGGATCTTCTGCAAAAAGACAATGGCATGAAGTTAGACAAGACTCATTGGCCTATGTATAGTCGGGTTCGCCGGACTAAGCTTGCAGTTCATAAACCACGTGTACAGAACCCAGCAACAGACTCTCTCGTGAATGAATCCTGCTCCCAAGAAGGTAGTCTACAACGTTCTGTAGTCTTTAATGGGGTAGAAATCGGTAAGATGAGCCAGATCAAGCAAAGTGTTATTATGCCTGGAGTTCGCATTGGCCGTGGAGTGCTGATTGAGAATGCCATTATTGGTGAAGGGGCAATCATTAAGGATGGAGCAGTCATCAAGGGAAGCATAAATAATATCGTTGTCGTTGGACCACATGAGACTGTGGCTGCCAAGCCGGCGGTCCGAAACCAACCTTCCCGTCTGTTTCAGGATGTGTATGAGAAGACAGGACGTTTGCGTGAAGTTCTTCCTTCATAACAACCATTATATAGAAAAATACTTTATATAAAAAGGGGCTGTTGTCCTGGTCGATCATGACCAGAGCAACAGCCCCTTCGGTTGTAAGGAATTAGTGATTTTATGAATTACGGCTAGCCGTCCATTCTCTGTCTAATATGCTCATTTCCACACAATCTACATATTGCTCACCGAATAAAGCAGACTCACGTTGAACACCCTCCCGCTTAAAGCCAACAGCTTCATAAGCTTTCAGGGCAGCCGTATTGAAATCGAAAGCACCCAGAGACAGACGATGCAGGTCCAGACCTTCAAATCCGATTCGAAGCATTTCTTGCATCATACGTTTGCCAATGCCTTTACCTTGAAACTCAGGATCTACTACTACCCTGCCGATACGTGCAGAACGATTAACCCGGTCAATGACTGAAAAGCTAATATGGCCCACTACCTGCTGCGCAGCTTCTTGAATTGCACAGAAGATAAGGCGATCGGATAAGCCTGGATGATTAGCATCCTTTAAGTATTTAACAAGCTGCTCATCATCTAAGGGATAAGTTAACGAAGGTCCTGCCCACTGCTTCAGATACTCTGGAGAAACACTCCAGCGCTTTAAGTGTTCAAAATCAGATTCCGATATAAACCTTAGGATCAGACGGTCTGACTCAGCACCTTCCTCAAAATGTTCATATAAGTTCACTAAACGACCATTTCCCATATCGTTAGTGCCCATGTAGTGAAAACCCATGCTCTGATAATAACGATTGAGCTTAATGTTATGTGCCACAGTGTCAAACCTAAGGCTCTTACAGCCTAGATCTTTGGCTAGAACTACTGCATATTTAAGCATTTGCTGTCCAAGTCCTCGGCCGCGGTGGGAGTCTTTCACAGCCAATCGGTGCAAATAAGCGTAGGACTCATCATTTTTACTGCCCCAGTACTGTGGATCACTGAATTGCAACGTGAACATGCCAACTACAGCCCCATCGTCAAGGGCTAAATAAACATGTCTGTCAGCAAAATATCCTGCTATATCGGTCTCGGTAAATTGTCCGGGTGTCCATTGCTTAATTCCATTAAGCTCCATCCACCCCGCCGCTTCTTGCAGTAGCCTCAAGATGTCGCTAACCCGATCTGGCTCTCCACGAACTATACGGATCGAATTCTTCGTTACCCCCATCTCACGTTAGGCCTCCCAATCATCTAATTCAGGAAAGGTAGCTGTCACTTGAGTTACCTCTTCTGTGATAACTTCCGGCTGTGGTTCTGTAAGAGGCAAGATGACGGTAACTTCCGTTCCTTTTCCAAGCTCACTTACCATATCAAGTGTCCCATTATGAAGTTCTACAAGTTGCTGTGAAATCGCTAACCCCAAGCCTGTTCCTCCATTAAGTGCATCCACTTGAAAGAAACGGTCCTTCACTCTGGATATATGTGCTTCACTAATCCCTATCCCGCTGTCTCGTACCATAATCGCTGTTTCTGTAGCAGACAGTCTCTTTGCTGACAGTTCAATACTGGAATCTTCATGTGAGAACTTCACTGCATTGTCTACCAAGTTTAAGAATACCTGTTTTAGCCGATTGGCATCCCCTTTAACAAAGATCGCATCTTCACATTCCAGCAACAGATGTATTCGTTTCTTTTCCGCTTTAGCCCAAACATTCAGTATCGTCTCTTGCAGCAGTACCTTTACATCTACAACCCCAATCGACAGCTTCATCTGGTTCTGCTGCAGCTTAGAAAAGTCGAGAATTTCTTCCACCAGCCCAATCAGGCGTTCACTTTCTTTGGAAATGATGCTGACTCCAAGTTTTGTCTCCTCCGGATCATACCCGCCGGATACCAAGGTTTCACTCCAGCCCTTGATACTTGTAAGAGGTGTCCGCAGCTCGTGAGAAATGGACGAGATAAAATCATCCTTAATCTGATTACTGCGTACAATTTCCTGAGCCATATAATTCAGCGTTGAAGCCAAATCACCAATCTCAAATTTATAGTCTCCCTTAATCCGTACGTTGAATCTCCCCTTCGCCATCTGAGCTGAAACTGCCGTAATATTATTCAGCGGCTTCACAATCGAGTTGGCCAGTCCGAAGCTAAACCCAACAACTACAGCCATAACAGCTGCAGCAATAGCAGTGGACAATAAAGTTAGATTAAGCAAATCATTATTGATTTCTTCTAGTGAAGTAATATACCTTAGGACATACTTATCCTGTCCATGAATCTGCAGCATTTTGGAAACCGCCATTACGCTCTCATTCGTGCCTGCCTGACGCCCTACCCAGCGTCCAACGCTGCCGCCAACGGCTTCTGGTACATCACTGGTCGTAATGGTCCGATCCGGCTGAAAGCCAGTGGAACTAGTGATGATATCCCCATTTAGCGATAAGATTTCCAGCTCCGTCTTGCTCAATGAGAACCTCTCCAGTACTTCTTGTAGCAGATAGATGCTATTATCGCTGGGTATCATGTTCTTTTGAAAAAACGACTCTGAAACAGAAATGTGATTTTTAATCTTGCTGTATACACTGTCATAATAATATGTTCTGATGGCCAGCAGGAAGATAACTTCTACGAGGAGAAGCGCCAAAAAAACTACAAGAATGTAGTGCAGAACAATCTGTCTGCGCATCCCCTTCTTAATCATTGTCCTTGGCCTTTCCATCTATATCCGTGCCCCCATACAGTCTGCAAAAATTCCGGCTCCGAAGGATTGTTCTCAATCTTCTGGCGTAAGCGCCGGATATTTACATCTACAATTTTGGGATCACCCATATACTCCTTGCCCCACACATGATCCAACAGAAGATCGCGGCTAAGTGGAGTGTTTTCCTTTTCAAGAAAGAATTGAATCAGAGAGAACTCCGTAGGCGTCAGTTCAATGGCTACATTATCACGTTTGAATTGTTTGGTAATAAGATCCAAGCTGAAAGGCCCCGAATGAAAAGAAACCTTGGCCGACTGTTCACGATGCACATTTACACGGCGCAGCAAAGATTGAATACGTGCAATTAGCTCCGTTGGGCTAAATGGCTTACTAACATGATCATCTGCACCTACGGACAAAGCGTAAACTTTATCCTGCTCCTGAACCTTGGCGGTAAGAAAAATAATTCCCAAGCGTTCATTAGTCTCCCTAATCCGTCTACAAACTTCAAATCCATCAATGCCGGGAACCATAACATCCAATAACGCAATATCAATATCAGGTATAGTGGTTAATTTATGCAATGCTTCATTCCCGTCAGCAGCCTCCAGCACTTCGAAACCATTACGCTTCAAATTAATGACTATGAAACTGCGAATGGACTCTTCATCTTCCAATATCAGAACTTTACTCATCTATTCCCTTCCTTTCAATAGGGGAGGCAATCTTATTGCTTCCTTCTTTAGTTGTACTTTGTTCTAGCTCACCACGGTAGCCGATGACTTTATCTGAATCCCGCCCAAGCAGCTCCCAGCCTTCATTCTTAGCCTTATCCCATTCCGAAGGAGAAAAGAAGGAAACCTCAGCAAAAGTCTCTCCGGTATCGGTCATGATGAATTTAAGGTTTTTATCCAGAACAGATTTCGTGTCAATACTTACCTTTCCATGCAGCTCTGGATCAAAATTAATAGTAAAGCGATCCGATGGATCACGATATAGCTGGACTGCAAAGGTTAGGCCATCTTTTCCATCCCATTTATAATAGGAGGTGAAATAAGGAATATCTGCGGGGTCGAAATACTCCCATCCTTTTGGCGCTTCAAGCAATCCAACTTCAATAATGCCATCATGATCGATATCTTCGCTTGCAATCAGACGATCTTTGTAAGTCCTCGTATCACCTGGCAAAACCACGCGCAGCTTGTTATGCTCCATAAGAACCATTAAGCTGTAGGCGGATTGGAAATCCACCGAAGCGTCTAATACGATTCCTTCTTTATCCTTAGCAATCTTTCCTGCGACAATATTGTAATAATTAGAAAAATACGGATCGATATCCTCGATCTTATCGAGCACCTTAAAGCCATCATTGTACTGATAGATCGAAATGGTTGCAAATTCATTTCTTTTAAAATAAACAACGGTGATGTCTTCAATTCCATCCTTGTTAAGATCATCAAGCATATATTTGGTGTAAGGAAGTGAAAGCACTTCTTCCAATGATCCGCTGGAATAGCTATACACGACGAGGCCTTTTTCTTCCCCGCGTGAATAACCTGTAATGATATTCAGCTTCCCGTCACCTGTCATATCTTTCAGATCGACGGACTCCAGCATAGTTCCATCCCCATCAAAAACAAGCTTTTTGACCCAGGCATCTCCTTGCTTCTCTAAGATCATCCCGTGAATCTCTACAGCTTCGCTTGGCGTTCTATAGAACACCAACGACTCCATAATTCCATCGTTATTGAGATCCTCTGTGAAAATTGAGCTCTCATCATTAACCGGGCGGATCAACTCCGTACCCGCTGGAATATGTGAATTTATAGCAGCCATAAGTGTTGCTTTGTCAGCAGACAGCTGCGGAGCTTTCATCTTCGAAACGGGATCACTGATGAAAGTACAACCCGAAAGTACGGATAACGACAGTGTTGCAGCTGCCAGGCACCTAAGACTTTTTATACTCAACCTCATCACTCTTTTCCTTATCCGTGTCCGAACTTTACAAATTTGCGCGTTCCTGAGACGTTAATCTACGTCCCTTTATATCATGCTTAATTCGTCCATCTTCTAGTACCCATATACGTGAAGCGAAACGTTCAGCCAGTTCAATAGGCAGCACCGTCACTACGGTAAGACCCGTCTCTTTACACAGTCTGCGCAAAGTTTCCAATACACTTTCTGCCGATTTGGGGTCCAGACCCGTAACCGGTTCATCCGCTAGAATTACTTTGGCACCATGAGTTAATGCTCTAGCAATCGCTACACGCTGACGTTCTCCACCGCTTAGCTGGCTAGTCTTCATCTTCGCTTTGTCTAGAAGTCCAAGGGCATCTAATTCATCCATCGCACCCATATAATCATCTGAACGAACCATCCCTGTAACCATACGCCACATTGGCGTCTGTGCGGACTGGCCGATCAGCACGTTTTTCAGCGCTGTGCGGTTAGGATTGAGCTCTGCATTCTGCTCCAGGTAAGCCCACTCCCGTCGAATTTTTCTTTTTCCGGAAAAAGCACTCGCCATAATATCCGTACCGTCCACTCTAAAATTCCCTCTGTCCCACTTCTCTCGCAGCGCTAAACAGCGTAATAAAGTGGTCTTACCGCTCCCACTCGCTCCAAGTATGGCTACGAGTTCACCCGGCTCTAATTGAAATCCTATATCCTGCAGGACCGGATTTTTGTCTTCCCCAACTGCCTTGGCTAAGTGTTCAACTGTGATCATAGTTCAGCCTCTCCCTGTCTTCATCTATAATCTATAGTGTACTCTGAATGTGAGTTCAATTTCCATGCGAGCACTCGTTCTTATCTTACCTCAATTTCTAGGTTGTGGCGAGAATAATAACCCCAGCAAGCCGAACACGATATATAAACCACCCATCAGGGCGAAAATACCGCCGCTTAAGCCCACTTGCAGCAACAAACCACCAATGCCGGGGCCGATAATACTACCAATACTAAAATGGAAAGAAGCAACCACATTGGCAGCAGGCAGTAGATGTCTTGGTAAAATATCCGCAGCCAGACTTAGACCTAAAGAGAAAAAGGAACCTACTAGTCCTCCTGCGATCATCAGAAGCACCATTGTCAATGTAAAATGATCACCTGCCAGCGGCAACATCGCAAAGGCGATCCCGCCTCCGATCCCGGCAATAATCAGTACCCGCTTGCGGCCAAACCGGTCGCTCCACAGACCTAATGGAAACTGCAGAAGCAGTCCTCCAATCCCCGCAAAAGGTAATAACGCTGCAATTTGATCTGTGCTGTAACCGATACGCAGACCATATACCGGAAAGCTGCTATTTAAGCTGGCTTCCATAAAGCCATATAAAAGGGCTGGAATTAAAGCGAACCAGGCTAAGCTGTAACAACGACCGAAACGGCGAACCTGGCTTTCACCACTCTCCGCTTTATCTGGCCGGGAATCCGGCAGAATTGTAGTCACAAGGATTAAGACTAACAAAAATAGAAATGCGAGAACAATAAAAGGCACGGCCTGTCCATAACGCAGCAGACTAATCCCAAGTGGTCCCAAGCTAAAACCCAGACCATAGGACATACCATATAGTGAAAGATTACGCCCGCGATGCTCGGCAGGTGTCATAAGCAGAACCCAAAGCTGGGCCCCGTAATTAATGGCAGCATCGCCTACACCCACAAGCAGACGCAATACAAACCATACCTTGATCCCTGTAAAAAAGGGAAACATGAGCAAGCTTACTAAGACTAAACTAATCCCACCAGCTATCAATTTTTTAAATCCAACCGCTCCAAGAACACGTTCAGCAATCAAGGTCATTCCAAATGATCCTATGTATAGTGCAGCAGCATTCAATCCGTTCAGTGACGAGGAGACTCCTTTTTGCTCCAAAAGAATGGATAGAATGGGCAGCAACAGCCCTTGGCTAAGCCCTGCGGCTATAGTAGCGGTAATAAGAATCATGAAAGTCATTTTGCTATTACTTCGTATAGATACTTTAAGCCGGTCTGACACGGATGATATCCCCCTATAATAAAAACAATGATGTGATCTAACGCCAATTGGCAAACACCGAACATTATAGTGGACAACCCTCTTCAAAACAAGAGATAATATGTAGAAGTTACGGATTTCTGGGGGTGCATGTTACATGGATTACGAATTAAAAATCGACGTATCGCCGGTTTATGAACTGTTGGACAGTTTTATGATATATGTAACCAGAAAATGGATCTCCAATTTAGACCTCGGTCCCCACTGGGTTAGTGATGTGGAAGATCGCATTACTCCTCATAAAGTAACAGCTCTCATGCAAGCTGCCGAGTGGCCATTTACAGATTATGATGTGTTATATGCTTGGGTTTACAGCCGAGGGCCCGCAACATCAGTGCTGCATTTCCTGGATGATCTGGATTCAGCTTCTATAGAAGAGTGTTATCAGCAGATCGCACCGTTAATTCATGATTTCACCATAGATGAAGCTTCCCGGATCAAGAGCAGCTATAGTCCGCTTCTTAGACTCTGGTATGAGCAATATTTTCGTCATGTAGAACACAAGATTTTACCGTTATTAATTGAAGATGCCTCTGAGAAAAAAATGCTGGAAAGCAAAATGGACCCTATTTCTTTAATTGAATATGCATCCGGTGGTGTAGTTTTCGAGGATATACGGGATCTTAAGACTATAGTATTATTGCCTACCGTTCATAATCGACCAATCAACACCTACTGCTTCTACAAAACTATGGTGATTGTACAGTATCCTGTAGATGTGCCATTGGAAGATGAAAATGAACCACCGATGGTGCTATTGCGCATGACCAAGGCGCTGTCAGATCCAACCAGACTCCGATTGCTTCGGTATGTCGCCCATGAACCCAAATCTCTATGGGAGATGCAGTCCGATCTAAATCAATCCAGAGAAATGCTTATGCATCACCTAATGATCCTACGCGTAGCCGGTTTACTCCGTATCCATCTTCGCGGGGAACAAGACGAGCGCTTCAGTATCCGTCCAGACGGCGCTTCTGAGCTTCAAATGTTTCTAGAATCTTATATTCACCTATAGAACACTATACAGATACAGATCCAAGGAGTGAGAGATATGAAATACACAACTCAACAAGTAATTTTCGATCTAGATGATACGCTGGTTCACTGCAACAAATATTTCGATTTAATTTTAGGACAATATTTCGAGCTCATGACTGATTGGTTTAATGAATTTGGGCCAAGCACCAGTGAATTACGCAGCAAGCAAATAGAAATTGATGTTGATACCGTCAACACAAGTGGCCTGGCCAGCGACAACTTCCCTAAATCCTTAATCGCCACCTACCGTTATTTCTGCGCCAAATATAACCGTCCGACAGATCGCTTTCAGGAGCAGCAATTACACAAGCTCGGCCTAAGCGTCTATGACCAAGAAATTGAAGCTTACCCTGGCATGGTTGAAACACTCGATACGCTGAAGCAAGAGGGTCATCATTTATTCTTGTATACTGGCGGGGACGACACCATTCAGCAACGTAAAATTGAACAAATGAAGCTGGATGCTTATTTTGACGATCGTATCTATATTCGGAAGCATAAAAATGTTGAGGCGCTTGAAAATATTTTGGCTACCCAAAGCTTTGACCGCAAACGTACCTGGATGATTGGCAACTCGTTACGTACAGATGTACTTCCCGCAGTTACCGCAGGCATCAACAGTATTTACCTGAAGCAGCAAAATGAATGGAGCTATAACCTTATCGAGCTGGAGCAAGAGATGCAGCAAGCCGTGATGACTATTTCGTCCATCCACGAGGTGCCCCCTGTCATTCGCTCAGCCGCTAAATTCAAAAACTAATAACTAGCTACAACGTTACGTAGCATTGTTACAAATGACATATCTACACTACCTACTGGATGATTATACTATTTTTATAGTATTCCTATATTGTCTAGGAGGTGAGATATGAATAAGAAAGTGTCAGCTAAACAATCTCAGACCAAAAGACCTTTGCTTCCCATGATATTAGGTGTCGTTGTTGTAATCCTTCTCGCTGTAATTGTTTTCATCTTAAGCAATAAGACTGATGATACAGCAGATCTACCCAACTACACCGACGTAAAGGGAAGCATTGTTGTTGATGGGCTGAAATATGAGAAGCAACCTCATCTTGGAAGTCCTGATGCCAAAGTTAAAGTTATCGAATTCGCAGATTTCAAATGCCCCGCCTGCAAAATGTGGACTGAAAAGTATCTGGATACTTTTATTAAAGACTACGTAGATACCGGAAAAGTGGAACTTTTCTTCATGAACTTTGCATTTTTGGACCGGGACTCTTATCTTGCCGCTAGCGCCGGCGAAGCCATCTACAAGCAAAGCAACGAGAAGTTCTGGGAATACCTTCATAAGCTGTACGCTAATCAAGGCGATGAGAGCGAAATTTGGGCCACTCAGAAATTCATTTTAAAATTCGTTAAGAATAACATCGAGGGCATTGATTACGCCCAATTTGAAACAGATCTCAAGAATCATACCTACATGTTCGATGTAAAAGAAGACTTTAAGATCGCTGGTTCCTACGGAGTCAACGGTACTCCTAAATTTATGGTGAACGGAGTGCTGCTTCAGGATTCTTCCTATGAAGGGTTAGCAGCAGCGATTGATAAGCAGTAAGCAGTCTTTAAACTGCGCCCTATAAGCTGTTCACTTTGAAAAAAGTGGCCTTCTTACAGGGCTTTTTGTGTGTATGAATTAAAAAAGATGACTTCTGTGATATACAGAAGTCATCTGCTGATTACTTAATTAAGCCACTGCTTATTCTACCAAATGACACACGGCACTATGGCCTTCTGACACGATTTTCCGTTCAGGCTTGACAGCCATACATACATCCGAGGCAAAAGAACACCGCGGATGAAAAGTGCAGCCACTTGGTGGATTAAGCGGTGATGGCACCTCGCCTTGAATCGATACCATCTGCTGCTTCTGCTCCACACTATCCGGAATCTTCAAAATCGAATTTAGCAGGACCTGCGTGTAAGGATGCGTAGGTTTCTTGAACAATTCATCCGCCGGAGCTTGCTCAACCACCTCTCCTAAATAAAGAACCGCGATTTCATCACTCAAATACTCCACTACTGCCAAATTATGCGAAATAAAGATATAAGTCAGGTTAAACTCCTTCTGCAAATCCTTTAGTAGTTGAATGACTTGAACCTGAATAGATACATCCAATGCGGACACCGGTTCATCACAAATGAGCAATTTGGGATTCAGTGACAACGCTCTGGCAATCCCAACCCGCTGCAATTGTCCACCTGACAGTTCATGCGGATAAGCGTATTGGACTTCAGAAGGCAAACCGACCCGCTCAAGTAATTCGATCACACGCTCATGCCGGCTTACTTTAGTTCCGATTTTGTGGATAGCCATTGCATCTTCAATAGCGTCTCCTACCGTCATTCTCGGACTGAGACTCGCCTTGGGATCCTGGAAAATAATTTGCATATCCCGGCGCATCGCCCGCAGCTTCTCTTTATTTGCCTTTGAGAGCTCCACGTCCTCAAAAAATATTTTTCCTTTGTCAGATTCGAGTAGACGCAGAACCATTCGCCCTAAGGTTGATTTTCCTGAGCCACTTTCCCCAACAAGCCCCAGTGTTTTCCCCGCTTCCAGGGTAAAAGAAACATTCTCGATGGCATGCAGCTTTTTTCCTTGTACCCGAAAAGTTTTCGAGACATTTTCTACGCGCAAGAGCGGATTATTGGGCATAGGAAGCGACCTCCTCAGCATGATGGCAGGCGATCTGATGATCGGTGCTAAAATCACGAAGCTTGGGAACTTCATTCTGACACCGTTCAGTTGTATAGAAGCAACGATCGGCAAATGGGCAGCCGGTCAATGTCTGTGTAAGTGTCTTTGCCGTCTTTGGAATAGGCATTATTTCTTTTCCCTTGTGGCCCACTTCGATAATGGAGCGTTTCAATCCAAGTGAATAGGGATGCGCCGCCTCACTTATGAACTTGTCCGTAGTGGCTTTCTCCATGATTTGGCCCCCGTACATCACGATGATTTTGTCACAAAAGTTGGTCGCAAGGCCAAAATCATGCGTTACCATCACTACGCTCATCCCATGTTTTCTGCGTAATTCCTGCAATAGTGCAAGAATCTGCATCTGCACAGTGACATCAAGCGCGGTTGTTGGCTCATCGGCAATCAATAATTGCGGTTCACATGCCAAAGCAATAGCAATCATGATACGTTGGCGCATCCCCCCGGAAAATTCGTGAGGATAACTTTTAAACCGTGATTTAGGATCCGGAATCCCCATTTCATGCAAGAGCTGAATGGTTCGGTCAAAAGCTTCCTTCCGGTTTGCATATTGATGTGTCAGCATGGCTTCCATTATTTGATCCCCGATACGCATGATCGGGTTCAAGCTGGTCATCGGATCTTGAAAAACAACGCCGATGTCACGTCCACGAATATCTTCTAATTGTTTGGGACGCATTTTAAGTAAGTCCTTACCATTAAACTGAGCTGTCCCCGATGTTATTTTTCCATTTTCACGGATGAGCCCAATTGATGACATCAATGTAACTGACTTACCGGAGCCACTTTCACCAACAATCCCCAAGGATTCATTTTCATTGATCGAAAAACTGACGCCGTTTACGGCATAAACTTCATCTTCACTGCGGGAGAACTTCACATGAAGGTCATCAATAGAAAGTAGCGGTTCACCCATATTAATTGCCTCCTTTCGGACTGAATGCTTCCTGGAGACCGTCTGCTACAAACAGAAACGAAAGCAAGGTTATTGCAAAGATACCTGCCGGAAAATACAGCAGCCATGGAAAGCCGAGAATATTCTCACTGGCTTGAGCAATCATACTCCCAAATGAAGGGATTGGCGGCCGAAGCCCCATGCCAAAAATACTTAAGCCTGCAATCTGGATGAGATCACCGGGAATCCCGAAAGCGAGAGAGACACCCATACTGCCGATAACATTCGGCAACATATACCGTCTGGCAATATGCGCCTGAGATGCGCCTAACGCTCTTGCCGCTTCCACCATCTCCCCGTCCCGCATACTTAGGACCAGACTTCGGATCAAGCGTGCATACCCCGCCCAACCCGGAATTCCAATTGCTAGAATCAAAGATAAATACCCACGTCCCAGCATAATGACTAATATCAAGGCGAACAAAAATCCCGGCAAGGTCATCATAAAATCCACAGCACGCATAATAATCATATCGGCGATTCCGCCGCGCAATCCGGCCCACAAGCCCAATATGATCCCGATAATGAAGCTGACCAAAGTCGCGCCAAAAGCAATAATCAGAGCGCTTCGAACACTGAACAGAATCTGGCTGAACATGTCATGCCCCACATTATCCGTACCAAAAATATGCTGCCAGGTCGGCCCTTGATTGATAGCCAAAAAATCTCCCGTGCGATAGTCATATGGGGCCACCCAAGGTCCAATGATCCCCGCGATCAAAAAAAGGATAACCCAGACCAAACCAATAACGGCAAGACGATGTCTTTTAAATCGCTTCCAACCTTGATAAAACTGGGATCTCTGAAGATTCTTTTTTCTCTTCAAAGCTACATCCGATTGAGTTGCTGCAACTGTGCCAGCCAATTGCTCCCCCTCCTAGGTTCGTATAGTCTGTGCCGCTTATAATCTGACACGCGGATCAATAAAGGCATAAATAATGTCAACGAGTAAATTCATAATCATAATCATGGATCCCAGCAGAAATACAGATGTGATGGCGAGCGGATAGTCGAAACTGGTAAATGCCGTCTGCATCACCTGACCAAGCGCTGGAATGGCGAAAATTTGCTCCACCCAGATCGTGCCCATCACTGTAAAAGCAAATTGAGGTCCGATGACGGTTATCATCGCAGTCAGCGAGTTTTTGACACCATGCTTAAAAATCATCGGCCAATATTTGACACCCTTAGCTTTTGCGGTTCGCATAAAATCCGACCTCATGGTTTCGATCAGACTGCCCCGCATATATCTGGCAACAACACCGACATTCGCCGCAGATAAACAAATAATCGGCAAAATTGCTTGCCTCCAGTGACCCCATCCCGTTACGGGCAGAATCCCTTGAAACACAACACCAAATAACAAAACCATAATCACCGCGAGAACAAATGCCGGAATAGCCTGACCCGTCAATGAGATGGTGCTAACAACATAATCAATCCAAGTGTTACGTTTGAGTGCTGCAATAATGCCAAGCGGAACCCCGATAATTACCGAAAGAATAACAGATCCAAAGGCCAAAAGTGTACTGATCGGCAAAGCCTGCTTCAGTTGAGTCGCAATTTGCAAAGACGGATTCTGCATCGAATTACCGAAATCGAAGGTTAATTGATGCCAAATATACTTCATGATTTGTTGCCACAGCGGTAAATTCAAACCATACCGGCTTTGAAACTGGTCCATGACTTGTTGATAGAGAACAGGGTTTTGCCCTTGCAGCGGAGCCAGTGCCGTAGCCATGGTATTCGTATTCATGAAACCGCCAGGTGAATAATACATCATGGTATAGCTAACTGAAATGACCAAGATTAAAGTGATAATAATTTGTAAAATGCGCTTTGAAATAAATTTCAATATGGTCAAATCCGACCCTCCTTTACCGATTCACGGGCACCATAATTGGCGCCCGTGATTGGTAATTATTCAACCCATTTAGGATTATTCTACAGATAAAAGATGCAGCCCATAGAAGTTGCCCCATGCCCAAGGATTTGATTGCACTCCTGTAATGCCGGGTTTTACCAAGAAGTATTGCTGTTGATAATACAACGGAACAGCATAAGCTTCTTCGAGCAGGTTATTAACTACCTTAGCCGCGATAGGAGCAGCGTCTTCGACGGTCAGCGCATTTACGAATTGCGCTTGCCACATTCTCAAATCTCTTAAGGTATCAGATTGATAACTGTTGTAATATACCTGTACATCAAGTGCATTTTGATTCAACTTGCCACCTGGCGCGTTTGGTGCTACGAAGGTCCAAGCGGTTACAAAGGCGGCATGTTTTTCATCGTTATTTTTAGCATTTTTCCAAAGGTCTACAATCTGTTGCCATTGTTCAGCGGCCGTTGGAAGCCCCGGTTGTTTCAAATAAGGCTGCCAATCTGCAGGCTGCTCTGCTGTCCATTTATCCAAAAAGGCGATATCCTCTTTAGCAGCTTTTTCTAATGCTGCCCAGTCGCTCCATTCCACACCGGCGTTCTTATTATCCGGATCCCCATATTTTTCAATGGCCGGTTTATAATAAGTTTCCTTGGTCCAATCCACGAATTGTTTCGTAGCTTCTAGCGGGGCATCCAGTGTTCCTATGGAATATAGTTGCTGCGTTGCACCCATGTCCAAACTTCCTGGTTCACTCCAGTTGGTTGCGCCCGACGCCAGAATAAAGCCTGGTTTTGCATCGCCCTGAGGTCCGCTGTACTGATAAGCGTTAAACTGCGCCTCATTGAGCTGAACTAGCTCTGTTTTGATACCAAGATTTTGTTGCAGTAATTGACCTAACGCCAAAGCGATTTGTTCACCCTGAGCATCTACTTGCTTGACCCCAACATACAACGATAGGGTTGGCAGACCTTTACCGCCTTCATAACCAGCATCCTTCAATAATTGTTTGGCTGCCTCGAGATCTTCCGGAAGTCCTTGCTCCAGTTTTTCCGTTGGCCAACCTGGTGAAGCAAAGATATTGGTCGCCCCGCCCATGCCGTTCAGCACCGATTCTACGATCGGTTTACGCTGGATCGCTTTGGCGATAGCCTGGCGCACCTCTTTTTTGTCATATGGAGATTCCGTTGTCGGGTTGCTCCAGAGCAAATATTTGATCGCATAAGTCGCTGCAGTATACAGCTGGGACTTTAGCTCCTCCGTTTTCTTCACGTATTGTAAATCAGACGCGCTTTGGATTAGAACGACATCTGCATGGCCGGACATATAATCCTCCACCGGCACGGTTGTCGCCGGAAGAACATGGATGGTCTCTACATTGCCGTGATTAAGCTGGCCGGCTGCACCTACATAATTCGGATTGCTCACCATGACCAGTTCACCGTTAGGTGTAAAAGATTTAACCATGTAAGGGCCATTGCTCACAAAATTCCCCGGTTCAAACCACTTACCAGGGTTCGCTTCGACCGCTTTAGGATTCATAGGCATCGACCCGGAAAGAACCATATCCCCCAGAATAGCGTGAGGCAGCGTGGTCGTAATTTCCAGCGTGTAATCATCAACTACTTTTAGACCAACTTCTTCTTTACTTACAGATCCGGCATGGTATGCATATCCGTTCTTCACAAAATTAAGTACGCTTAGCCAAAGTTGTGCGGTTGTGTTAGCTGGATCCAATTGATACATATAAGAAAAATAAAAATCATGGGCGGTTACTGGATCGCCGTTTGACCATTTGGCATCTTTACGGAGGGTAAATGTCCAAGTTTTTTTGTCATCGGAAACGGTATAACCTGTCGCAATTTTCGGAACGATTTCATTATCCTGATTGTAGCCATAAAGCCCTTCGAGCAAAGTTCCTTGCCCTACCAGAATTTGTCCTTGCCATTGTGTAGGATCGAGCGTCGGGATCTTTGGATTGAAAACGGTTACCGAACTTCCCGCTTTAATTTCAAGATCAGAAGCGCCCTCATTCTTAACTGCCGTTTGACCTACATCACTGGTTGCTTTTACCGAAGTATTGCTATTACCTGCAGCATTTTTACCGTTCTCATTGGCACTATTAGAGGAATTACTGCAAGCAGTCACAGATAACAAAGAAAATGACAGAAGTAGAGCTAAGAACGCGTTCTTTTTTTTCATCCTCAAGTGAACCCCCTCATACATAGTCATGAAACAAAAAAACTAACATTTTATTATCTTGTTATCTATGATGTTATCCTTCACCTTTTCATGCTTTGCCCCCCTAAATTTAAACTCCGATGTTTGTTTGTGAACTTACGAATGTCTTCTTTTGAATATCACTTAGGAAACTAAGAGTAATCGCTTACATTCTAAAATTTTCCACAAAGATTGTCAAGAAAAAATGTTACGTTAGTTAGCATAACTAGTTATTATTAATATAACTTAATCTTATAATATGAATTTTTCGTTAATTTTTTATTAGCTTTTTTAGTGTTATTTCGTAAATAACACTAACATATTGACGAATTTTAGCTTATTTCTTGTAATGCTGATATAAATGCTATAGAAGAACTAGTTCTATGAGTTGAGTTCCTTAGGACATAATAAAAAGAGTGCATCCCGGCAGTCATTTTATGACCTTTGGGATACACTCTGAACCATTTAGATATGGGAATCGGAATAAAATACTGTTATCGATACAAATATCAGAATAGGTGGACTCCGCCTCTACCGGAAATTATCTACACACTCATGTAGAAAGGCGTCTAGTGTGCGTGGGTCTCTGCCGAGTAAACGCTTCACAGTGTCATTTGGACTTTCTGGCACCATCCTAGACATGGTTTGAATTTCCACAACGTGGTTCGCGAGCCAAGGAGGCAGATTCCCATGCTCAATAAGATTACGGAGTAGTACTTGAGGGTCCATGTTGATGTAACTTATCGGCCGATTAAGCAGGGCAGATAGTCGACTCGCAATCTGGGGATAACTGAAAATCTCCGAACCAGTAAGCGTATATATATGGCCTGATATCTTGTCGTTGATCAGAACTTCTACGGCAACGTCTGCAATATCACGACAGTCAATAAAGTTACACGGTGAAACGCCCATAGAGCCGAAGAAAACATTTTGGGTTGTGATCGTTGGTGCAAAGCGCATTAAATTTTGCATGAACGCATAAGGGCGCAATACGGTATGGGTGATACCCGATACCCTCAACGTGTTCTCAATTTCTTGATGCCAGCCCGCCACTGCCACTGGAGCGCTCTGCTCAAAGGCTGGACTGGATATTTTTACGATATGTTTGATTCCAGATTCGGTAGCAATCTGAATGATTGAGGTTTCCAATTCGATTTGTCTTGGACTGTTGGACATGGCAAGGAAGAGCTGGCTAGCACCTGTAAACACGCGTCGCAGCGATTCAGGATCGGAAGCATCTACCCTTGCGACCTCAGTAGTCGATCGGCCTTTTTCTCCGATTTGATCACGCAACTTCTCTGGCTCTCTGCTCAGCGCCCTGACAGGTACGCCAAGATCAACCAAACGTTCCAAAAGCACACTTCCAATCGTACCTGTTGCTCCCATAACAACTATCAATTTTATCTTCTCCTTTTGGATGAAAAATTAGTTGTGACGGCAAGTCGCCACCGCCATGTCACTATCGTGCTCGCTATGAATCCAGACAACGGGAAATCGATCCAGACACGATTTACCCAGGCCAAGTGATTACTCGGAATCATAAATTCTACTACAACAGATGTCACCCATGCAGCGTATAGTCCAAATGTGGACCCGGCCATTGCGAATACCCCTACTACAACCAAGTGAGGTGCACCGATGACCCATCGCAAATGGCCCACTCGACTATGCAACAAAAGTCCAATCATCAAGGCCATCAAAGCGGATGCACCGCCAATAGTGGTCAATGCCGCTATTTGAAGCCCCCTATCTGCAGCAACCAATCCCCCGATACCTGCCATAATGGCAGGAGCAGCATAGGCCATTACAACTTCACGCCATAGTACAAAAGTCTTTTTCTTGGAACCAACAGCCTTGATGCTGTAAACATCATCTGTCTGATTCGGGTATTTCATCTGGTTCATTTACTTGCTCCCTTCTTCTTTGAAATAGTTCAACGATTGATTTCAGCGAACTATAATTAGGCGCCTAACTATATAAGAGTAAAAATAGGCTAGCTTCACTAGCCCAATTCTACTCATTACTGATGTTTCCCCTTTGGTTTCGAGCCTAATTCGCCCGTAAGTGCTGAAATGCCTTGTGTAACTCGACCTAGCAAGTCGAGAAATACGCTCCGTTCTTCGATGTTGAGCAACCCCACCATAGCTTCCAGCCGAGCGAAATGCTCAGGAGCCATTTCACGGAGCTTCTTCGCTCCTTCTTCCGTTAAAACAACTGATTTCTGACGGCCATCGTCTGAGCTTAATCGCCGAGATACTAGCCCATCTCGTTCAAGAATGTCGATAAGACCAGTCACTGTAGCACGTGTAACTCCTAGATGCTCCGCTAATTGCGAAGGCAACTCTTCTCCTTCGTTATCTTCAAGATCTGCCAATAAACGATAACGCCCTGTTGATAAACCGAATCTAGAGAAATGAATCTCCGAGGCGTGTCCAAGCATGGCTCCCGCTGCCATTAGCCTAGACGCAACGAGTATAGCCTGTGCGTCTATGTCTAGGTTATAGCGATCAATCTGACGCTTGGATTGTACAAGCGAGGGAATAGCCTCAATGTCGTTTATTTTTTTATTATTGTTGTTCATATTTGTAGTATGGTCCCTAACTACTTTTGTGTCAACACATTTTTTTATACCTCGTCAACCCCGGAGTTAAACAGTTGGATTTGGTTGTAACTCTATATTTCTCCCAAAGCTTGATCAATCGACCTTCAAGATCTTCAATCCGTAGTGAATATTCTGCTCTTATTTTCAAAAGTAGTAGAAGTTCTGTCCGCATCATTCTACTATTCAAATTTTAACTGAAGCGAATCACAGATTGGCATATAGCCTATCTTTTGATAAATGCTATTAGATGTGGGATTTGCTAAGTCGGTATATAAGACGCATCTAGTAAACCCTTTATCCAATGCAAGTTGGCTTATTTGCGCCACAATTGAAGTTGCGTAACCCTTTCCGCGCTCATATGGAGGGGTATATACAAATGCTACGCCAATAGCAGTCTGCATCTCCCTTGTATATCCTGCCATAGAAACGGGTATCCCGTTGTCCTCTAAAATATATAGTTTTTTCGATGCTATTCGGTAGAGGTAAGGGTCTGCATCTTGCGGGATGGACATTTCTGTTTTACCATAACTCCCCGCTGCATAAAATGCTTCAGCCCAGTAAGGGAAAAAGTGAATATCCTTTTCATCTAGCAATCGAACGATACCAACCTTTTGAATGTCTGGGTTTACTGCCGTAAGTTCATATATACGTTGGGTCATGATTGTTTTAAAGGTTGTTCCCTTGCGCAAAGTATATTCTTTGGCAAAATACTCTGCCAAGGTTTTTTCGGTCATCACACCTGGAATTTCACGGTCTTTCAGCCCATCTACAAGACAGTTTATAGCTTCTGGGTTAATTATGTTGTCTGTTGCATAAAGCGTAATATTGTGTGGCGGTGTCATTATGGCGGTAAGTTGTATGCCCCTAGCATCTGAAATAGTTACCATAAGCCAATTTACAGGGTCACGCCAGTCTGTTTTGTCTTTTCCTTCATGTCCAATTATGATATTGCCAAGAGGAATCAAATTTTGTGCTTCATGACGCATCAGCATATCATAGGTATCATTGTAAAACTCATACACATCCGTATACAACTTGAATTGCATTGCAATATCCCCCTTTCATCTGCTCAACGTTTTACCGGATTTTTCGAACCAATTGTTCTTCTTACGGTTTGTTCATTTTTCGCCTGCCAATTTAATAATTAATTTATGAAGACGCAAAAAACCCCATCCCATTAGGGACGGAGTTGCTCCGCGTTACCACCCTGATTGACGTTTATAATAAACGCCCTCTTTGCCATCGTCCAACAACGATGCTTCTTTGTAACGGTAGAATCCCGGTCCCATCTACTATAATTCGGGGGACTGCTCTGAGGTGATTTTTGGATTCGGATATCCGCTGCCTCGCACCAACCGGCAGTTCTCTGAACGGCTTTTCCAGATCTACTTGTCCTCTTCATCGCATTTGGTAATTATTAATTAAGTTTAATATAAGACAATAGGAATTTTCTGTCAATAATTCAAACAACAATAAAGACCTTTAAACTTATATTGCTTCTAAAGCAGATAATCCAACTAATCATGCGACTATATGATTGTGGAGACTACACTCCAGTCTGCTTATTTTCTTCATCAGCACATAGCACCAACCTTTTACTTACCTGCTTAATCTGTTTCGATTAGCTTGGAGGTCAACTTCACTACTGGCCTGATATACTTCAAAAACCGCTCCGGATCGTGATAAACGTAAATGATTCTCCCAGCGGAAGTATCAAAGCAGTAACCAGTGTCTGCAAAACTAAAAGTTGCCATTGCCCTTTCCATCTTTTCCTCTACACTACGATTTTCCTGCTCATAATTGAATGGCCCATGTTCAAAAACAATATACTCGGCTTCGAGAACATCAATCATAAGCATTTGTGGAGGTACTTCACCTTTATAATCAAAAGGAAGACGTACACCAAAACACTCTGTACGTGGAATACCCCAATCGCAGAGTCTGCCATCCGGGTCATTAATGTAAGCCATAATCTGACCGCTGCCACCGTTAGATTCACTCCCGCCATCGTCATCCAATTTGCCCTTGATACTATCGAGTAAGCCGCAAATTGTTTCGCAGTCCTGTCCTGTAATAAGACTTTGCTTTTGCCAAAAATCCCAATACCCATTACTCTCATAGTTTTTAATGTGCAAAAATTTGTGAGTGGGAATGGTTACAAAATAAATGTTAAGATCATCTGTAGATTTCATCATACCAATCTCTCCAAATCCGAAAAAGTAGCGGTCGAAAGCGTTTATTTTTGTACGAAGGGCGACAGGCATAGGCTTTTTCCGGTATTCACTTGGAGTTACACCATATGTTCCCTTGAAAGCCCTGGTAAAAGCTTCATGTGATGAAAAACCATAATCAAAAGCAATATCCAAAATGCTCTTTTCACTATCCCGAACCTCTTTTAGTGCAAAGGCTAATTTTCTATGCCGTAGATAATCCCTAAATTGCATTCCCGATATTTCCTTAAATTTTCTCGTAGTATGAAATTCGGAATAACCTAACTTGTGAGAAAGAAATCGTAGCGTTATTGCTTCACTGTTACGATTCTTAATACACTCGTCAATTTCATTAACGATTATTTGGATTTGCTTGTGCCACTCGTACAATTGGTCTGTTCACCTCGTTTCAACCACTCTATAGTCATTGTAGAGTAATGGAATTTGCATTGCTTGATTCTACTTGCGGAAAAGAGATGACAATTCAAACGTTTTGGTCCTACTATTTCGGAATCTCATCATGAAACGGTACCACTATTTCGTTTGTATCGTTAAGGAATACATATTGAATCTCAGATTTCCCCTTTGCATTTAGTGGTCGGTGTATAACCCTATCGTTCTGTCAAAGTTATTTCCGCAAGCAGCTTAAGCGTGTCATGCATTCGCAGGATGGACAAGAAGCATGGAGTATCGGGAGGCATTAAACAAAAGGGCTCGGACCCGTTGAGACATGGGAGTGAAAATGACATGCCCCTACAGTTGTTCCAAGCCACCGCCTCCTCAATTTCCTTCTTATCTCACATTTAGCTAAAGGGTAAAATCCTACGAATTCATGAGCCTGCATGAGTAAACTAAATCATTTCGGAGGAGTTCAATGCCCATCTCATTCCGGGTAATGGTGATGATTAGGCCCTGTTAGAGTCTGGCGAACGTGATGTAATCGACTTGGACAGGTTCTGCCAATTCCATCCGAAGTGCCCGGTTGATCTGTCCCCGGTGATATTGCCCATGTAAAATGACCTGCGACAAGATATCCCGGACGGACGTTTGGAACGGGACTCCGTTCTGGTTCGCATAATCGACCCTCACGTCCAAATCAGATTCCTCGAGCCCTTCGATATACACACGATATTTCTCGGCGTTTTCTTCGAACTCCGTTCGGATCGCCGTCAGGTCCTCTGCTTCCTCCCACAACGAATATTGCGCACTACCCTTGCCCTGCAATCGGGACAGCCAGACTCGTTCCGCAACCGCGACATGCCGAACCAGCTTCAGAAGGTTCTTGTTCTTCATCTCACTCTCCTCGAGCGCTTCTAAGATTTGTGCGTCCGCCCAGTACAGGTGGTCCATCATACACTTGATCGTCTTCATTTTCGTTTCCCCCTCTTCGTCTCATTGGATTAATTGAACCTACCGTTTCCCGTAATTGGTCATTTATTTCACAAATCATCATAATCTTCATCAGTCAAAGGTTCTATTTTTTATCGCGCACAATGGAATCAGGAGACGTGTGTCGTCTTTTGGTTAGAATCAGAAAATATAAAAGATGAGACCTTTGCCCTCGGCTACAGTTTGGCTGTAGAAACGCCGGATTTCGTTAAAATGCTGTAGCAGGTAGGCAAAGAACGCATCCTTATCCTCGTCTGAAACAATATCAGGTTCAAGAGGATATACTTCTTCCTTAACCATGGCCGGGAAATCATACCGCAAGCGGAGCTGCGCTTCATCCAGCTCAGAAATAACCTGATGCGCTTCTGCAACTTGCTTGGCACGTAAGGAAAACGCCCCGAATGAGCCAAAATCGATGCCTTTGTCTGATGTCAGCGGAACAACATAACTAAGAGGGGCATCTCCATCGGAAATAACTCCACAAAGCAAGTAGTGAATCGCCTCCCAGGATCTATCAATGTCCAGTCCGGGATAATCGTCTATTTTCAAGCTATTCAATGCAATGTCGCCTGTAACAATTTGCTGCACTAGGTTGTCATCCATAGCAAAGTAATATCCGCGCATTCCCATGTTGTCACCCTTCCTTCCATTCTAGTAGTGACTATACTGCCCTATCATAATGTAACCTCTGGATTTATCCCGCAGGATAGAAAAAGAGTGAAGATCAGCCCCCTACGTAATCATAATATCTTGTGCGCACAAGTTACTACATCCCGTTTAAGATAGGTATGTCCTACACTCTTTAACTAATGAATTTTATGTGTAAAATATATAGTCTCCCACAGCTGTCACCGAAACCATATCCCATATACGGCGAGTCCGACTAATAGTCTTGACTACGGACCCAGCTGACGCTATTGGCGAATTTATAGCCCTTGGAGCAAGTTTGCGGACTCCAGCGCTGCTATTCTCTCGCAAGCGGTGCATATATAGCCCTTTTCATGCAAATAACGACTATGCGGTCCGATAGCAGTCCAAAAAGGACGTATTCCCGCGTTTAGGGTCATCTGTGTCCGCTAGCGGCTTCGTACATGCAAATGTGATGTAATCACCCATGATCCATACAAACTTCCAGTTAGACTATGACTCCACTGTTAATTGACCCGTATCCATATTATTAAGCACAAGTTTCCCTTCCAGCGGGGTGCCGTCTTCGCTCGCAAGCTTCAGCTTACCCGTACGGCCCTTTTCAATCAATGCCTTTACTTGTGTATCTGTAAGGGTACGCCCGTGGTTCTCTTTCCAGATCACGAACTTGCAGCCTTCTTTGTAATGAGAGCAGCCGTAGCCTTTTTTACCCATAAAAATCATCCCGCCACAGCCAGGACGCGGGCAGTTTCCGATAATTTTCGGACCTGAATTTGCTGATTCTTCTTCGTTAGCTGGTTTACGTTTTCTTGGCGCGGCAGGTTTATCGCTACTTTTACGAGATGTACCTCCACCACTCCGACCTTTAGCCCCTGTATTCACAGAAGGAGTTTCCCCTTCAAAAGAAGTTTTGGACGCCCGAGACTGCACACGAACCTTGTCCACGATCATACAGGCAAATCTTTTTACATTCTCCATAAATTGTCCGTCCGACGCCGTACCTCTGGATATCTCGTTCAAGCGACGTTCCCACTGGCCGGTCATTTCAGGTGAAGTCAACAGCTCGATGCCCGCTCCACGTATCAGTTCAATAGCCGTTCGTCCTTTTTGCGTGATGGCGATTTTTTTGCCTTGCATTTCAATGTATCCGACATTCTTAAGCCGTTCAATGGTTGCTGCTCGTGTGGCTGGAGTACCCAGCCCTGAATCCTTCATAGCATCCCGAAGCTCTTCGTCCTCAATCTGCTTTCCGGCACTTTCCATCGCTCTAAGCAGCGTGCCTTCCGTATAGTGTTTTGGCGGCTGTGTATCTTTCTCTTTAACGATAGCGTCACTACAGATCACCTCATCGACCGGAGCGATTGCGAATGGTTCATTCACTTCAATCTCTTCGTCTTCCTCATCATCCTTGTTTTTTCCTTTGGACGACTTCGTTTTATCTTTCTTCTGGTCCGCGTAAATTACCTTCCAACCGAGACTTAATAATTCCTTAACAGTAGTTTTGAACTTTTCGTCCTCTACATCAGTCATAACCGTATGCACTTTATATTCCGAAGCCGGATAGAACTGTGACAAAAAGCGCCGCACAATCAAATCATACAGCTTTCCCTCATCCGCACTAAGCCCTGTTGCTTTCCGATATGTAGGCAAAATCGCATGGTGATCCTCTACCTTGGAGGGATTGCAGATAAATTTGTTTCCTTTATGAACGAGATTACGATTCGCGCCCTTCACCCATTCATCATAAGCCGTCCCTTGGAGCGCAGATAAAGTCTTATGCATCTCCGGAATATTTTGTTCTGTAACATAGTTAGAATTCGTCCGCGGATAGGATATCACCTTATGCTTTTCATATAATGCTTGTGCGATATCGAGTGTTTTTTTAGCGGAAAAAGCGTACTTCCCGTTCGCCTCCCGCTGCAGCAGCGTTAAATCATACAGTTTATTCGGATACTCTTTCGTTTCCTTAACCTCATAAGAGTCAATACGTCCCGGTTTTCCTTTGACCTTGGCAGCCAGCGCCTCCGCCTTCTCACCATCAGTGAGCCGGTCACCCTGCCACATACCTTTATAAGTCATTTCATTTTGTGTAAAATGGCCCTCTACCTCAAAAAACTTAAGGGATGAGAACGCCTCAATCGTCTTCTGGCGATCATAAATAAGTGCAAGTACTGGGGTCTGAACTCTCCCCACCGACAGCAGCACATTATGTTTCGTAGTAAATGCACGTGATCCGTTCATACCGATTAACCAATCGGCTTCACTGCGCGCTTTTGCTGCTTTGGTTAGATTCTCGTACTCCGCCCCATCCTTTAGCTCTTGAAAGCCTTTGCGGATTGTCTCTGGTGTCAAATCGGAAATCCACAGCCGCTTCACAGGATGTTCAAGCTTCAAATGCCGCTGAATGAGCGAAAATATATGCTGGCCTTCTCGCCCGGCATCACAAGAATTTACTAGCAGATCGCTTCGTTTAGCCAGCTCTCCGATTACCTTCAGCTGATCAATGGTCCGCGCATTAGGAACTAGCTTGAATGGGTCCGGAATAATGGGAAGATCATTAATATTCCATTTTTTGTATTTCACATCATATGCATCCGGCTCAGCCAATCCGATTAGATGCCCTATTGCCCATGTAATAATGTACTGCTCCCCTTCAAGATAGGAACGGTAATTTTTAGCCTTTGGTTCTATTGCGGCGGCGATATTCCGCCCCATGTCCGGTTTCTCCGCAATAATAAGTGTCTTCAAAAACATTCGCTCCTTACCTTCTCGTTCTTAAGTCCAAAATAGGTCCAGTACTCTATTATAACATTAACCTCGGTTTTTTTTAATCGACCGGACTTTTCATAATCTTTCGTTTGATTTAAAATAAGTTGGTATAAGCGTATTCATATATCGGAGGGAAACAAACCTTGTATGAGAATCACAGATTTACAGAACCTTTTTCTGATCGAAACCTCTCTGCCCTAAAGGCGGATTGTGAGCAGTGCTTTGGCTTGTGTTGTGCCGCATTGCCTTTTGCTGCTTCCATAGATTTCGCTAGAGACAAAGACGCTGGACAGCCATGTCACAATCTACAGTCGGACTTTCGCTGTGGTGTACATACAGAGCTAAGAGAATTAGGCTACCGTGGTTGTACGGTCTATGACTGTTTTGGAGCTGGGCAAAAGATTTCTCAAGTCACTTATGCTGGAGAAGACTGGAGGAAAAAGCCGAAAACTGCGAAGCAAATGTTCGAGGTATTTCCGATCATGTGGCATTTGCACGAGCTGCTTTGGTATTTACATGAATCTTTAAACTTAGAAATAACCCGTACAATCCATAAGGAGCTGCAAACAGCTCTCGATGAAACGGAACAGCTCACTTTACTTAATCCTGAAGCACTTGTAAAAGTGGATGTTGCCGCTCATCGAGCAAAAATCAATATGTTACTGTTGCAGGTCAGTGAGCTTGTACGAACTGAGGCTCGCCGTAAACTAAAGAAATCAGCGAAGAATTTCAGTCGAGGTGCCGACCTTATGGGAGCTAAGCTCAAAGGAGCCGATCTTAGAGGCGCCAATTTGAGAGGAGCCTATTTAATAGCCGCAGACCTTAGGGACGCTGATCTCAGAGGTGCCGACCTTATTGGGGCAGACTTTCGCGATACTGACCTCAGAGGTGCTAATTTAGCAGAAGCTCTCTTTCTCACTCAGGCACAGATCAATGCGGCAAAAGGAAATACTCTCACAAAATTACCAGCAACACTCTCCTGCCCTGATCATTGGCATTCCCATTAAATGAAAAAAGATCATTTATATCAGCTGTGAATAGAATTGTTTGATCCGAGACACAGCTTCCATAATTTCTAAGACTTCTTTCCCCGCTGTGTTTCGGTTCAGATACTCTACTCTTCCCTGTGATGCTTCCTTGCCCACAACTATTGATAGAGGTATCCCGATCAAGCTTGAATCTTTAAATTTCACACCAGCGCGTTCATCCCTATCATCAATCAGCGTCTCAATGCCAAGCTTGGTTAGTTGATCATAGAGACCTTCGGCAACCGTCCGCTGCTCACTATCCTTGACGGACATTATCAAGATATGAACCTGATAAGGTGCCAATGCTGCTGGCCACATTAATCCATCCTCATCATGATGCTGTTCAGCAATAGCGGATAAAAGCCGTGAGATACCAATTCCGTAACAGCCCATAATCATAGGTTGACTTTTGCCTGAAGAATCTAAGTAAGAAGCGCCTAGCTTTTCACTGTATTTAGTACCTAATTTGAAGACATGACCCACTTCAATCCCTTGATGAAAATGCAAAATACCCTCCAAACAATGCGGACAAACTTCACCTTCTGCTACATTCCGAAAATCCCCCACATGCCCAAGCGAAAAATCTCTGCCGGGTACTACATTACGGAAGTGATAATCTTTTTCTCCCGCCCCTGTAATCCCTTGAGTCATATCAGCTACTGCCGCATCTGCTAGGACAGTAAGCGTTAAGCCTACAGGTCCTACAAATCCACTTTCAACGCCCGCTAAGGATTTCACAGACTCGTAGTCAGCAAGCTTAATCTCATTCGTTCCTAAATATTTACTTACCTTTATTTCATTGACTTCATGATCACCCCGGACCAGTACAGCAAAAATCTGTCCGTCACCTTCATAGATTAATGTTTTGATAATCTGGTCTGGCCGGATATCTAGCTCCTGCTCTAGTTGCTCAATTGTGCGCAAATCAGGAGTGAGGAATTTCTCTATCTCCGGTACTTGTATGACAACTTCATTTTTTACAGGCCGCACGGACTCTGCCTGTTCCAGATTGGCCGCATAATCACAAACGGTGCATGCAGCAATCGTATCCTCCCCAATATCAGCCAGCGCCATAAATTCATGACTGCCGCCCTCGCCTCCAATCGCACCGGAATCCGCATGGACAGCACGGAATTTCAATCCACATCGCTCAAATATCCGGTGATAAGCCTCGAACATTGGGATATATGATTTATCTAGACCTTCCAGGTTTGTGTCAAAAGAGTAAGCATCCTTCATCAAAAACTCTCTGCCTCTCAGCAGTCCAAAACGTGGTCGGCGTTCATCTCGGAACTTGGTCTGAATCTGATATACGGTAATAGGAAGCTTTCGATAGGAGCTGATCTCATTCCGTACGAGTGTGGTTACTACTTCCTCATGTGTAGGACCTAGTATGAATTCCCGCTCATGACGATCCCGCAGCGTCATCAGCTCCTTACCGTATACCTCATACCGGCCTGATTCTTTCCAGAGCTCCGCAGGCTGCATAGATGGCATCAATACCTCCTGAGCTCCAGAGACATCCATCTCATGCCGCACAATCGCTTCTATTTTCCGTAAAACACGTCTTCCAAGCGGTAAATAAGTATACACACCCGCTGCTAATTGGCGGATATATCCCGCACGCAGCAGTAGCTGATGACTGCTTGTCTCCGCCTCTGAAGGTGCCTCACGCAGAGTTGTTAATAAAAGATTACTTTGACGCATATTTGTACCCTCCCTAAAAAATGAACGCTCTAAACGCAAAAAGACACATTCGTCAGGGACGAATGTGTCGTGATACCACCCTTATTTAACCGCCAGCCCGTACATAGTCTACACTTGATTTGGCGATCCTCGATCGAATAACGGCCGATTCCGGCAGCGGTTATACGCTGCAGCTACCCAGGCAGGATACCATCCACACGTATTTGAGGAACCTTTCAGCCGGTGAGTTCCCTCTCTGTTCTAACGCTACTAGGATCGTAAGTCCTTGGTCAATGCTTTTGTCATTTAAATATTGTATTAAATCTATATGAAAATAATATTTCCGTCAAGCGTCGGCTCCAAAAAGAAGCCGCTTCTCCAGCAGGTAAACTGCTTTTGAAACGGCTTCTTGAATTAATGCCTAGACAAGAACGCTTGAGCCCATCAGGTATTTATCCACTTCACGTGCAGCTTCGCGACCTTCATTGATGGCCCAGACCACCAAGCTTTGACCACGACGCATATCGCCAGCAGCAAACACTTTATCCACGTTCGTATTGAATTTGCCGTAACGTGCTTTCACATTGGTACGACGATCAGTCTCCAGGTTAAGCTCCTCAACAATATCTTGCTCCGGTCCATCGAAACCAATAGCGATGAGAGCGAGTTGAGCAGGATATACAGCTTCCGTTCCAGGAACGGGCTGGTAGATTTTACGACCTGTCTCATCCACGATCCGGCGGATCTGCACCGTATGAAGCTCCTTCAAGTTCCCCTCTTCATCCCCAACAAATTTAGTGGTCATGATAGAGAATTCACGCGGATCATCGCCAAAAATAGCTTTCGCTTCTTCTTGCGCATAATCCAAGCTGTACACATTCGGAAATTGTGGCCAAGGATTAGCAATCGGATCCCGTTGCAGAGGCGCTTTTTCATGTGTACCAAATTGAGTGATACTGCCGCAGCCATGACGAAGCGCTGTGGCAACACAGTCAGATCCTGTATCCCCGCCACCCAAGACGATTACATCTTTACCTTCAGCGGATACATAGTTACCATCCTCCAGATTGGAATTCAAGTAACTCTTGATCGTGCCATTTAAATAATCCATGGCATACATAACGCCCTTAAGCTCACTGCCTTCAATGTTGAAACGGCGTGCCTTAGTTGCTCCACCACACAGAACGACCGCATCATACTTATCAACAAGCTGCTGAGCCGGAATGTCTTTACCAATCTCAGTGTTCACTACGAAGTTAATCCCTTCAGCAGCCAGCAAATCTACACGACGTTGTACAACTTTTTTATCAAGCTTCATAGTAGGTATTCCATATGTCAGCAGTCCGCCAATGCGGTCACTGCGCTCAAATACAGTTACAGAATGTCCAGCCTTGTTAAGCTGTGCTGCTGCGGCAAGTCCAGCAGGTCCAGAGCCTACGATTGCAATTTTTTTGCCAGTCCGTTTCTCCGGAGGATTAGGTACAACCCAGCCCTCTTCAAAACCCTTATCAACGATCGCAAGTTCAATTGTTTTGATGGTTACCGGCTGTCCGATCAGACCCACTGTGCAAGAGCCTTCACAGGGTGCGGGACAAATACTGCCTGTGAATTCAGGAAAGTTGTTTGTCTTATGCAGACGTTCCAGTGCTTCTTTCCAGAGTCCGCGATACACCAAGTTATTCCACTCCGGAATTAAATTGTGTACTGGACAACCTGAGGTCCCGCCAGCCATATCAATACCTGTATGGCAATAGGGGGTTCCGCAATCCATACAACGTGCGCCCTGTGTCCGAAGCTCGTCCTCGGATAAATGATGGTGGAATTCTTCCCAGTCCTTTACCCGCTGCTCAGGATCCCGATCACCTGGGAGCTGCCGTTTATACTCCATAAAACCTGTAGGTGTAGACATGTTTACGTTTCCCCCATCCGTTCTCTTCGTGTTGAAGTATAGTACATTGTAGTATATTGCGGCTTCGTATGGTTGTCAGCAACGCAATGAAGTACCTGCACATTCTATTCTATACCTATACATAATCATTTCTAATTTTAATTATAGTAACATTCATCACTTTTGCACAGTAATGGATAAATCTACTGATTATTTGTACTATTTCACATGTTATGTCAGAGAAAACGTTTTATTGCTATTCCGTACGTTCATAAACAAGGAAACGGTAATCATACGGATTCTTCTCATCACGAATTCCCTTGATATTGGAGACCTCTTTCCACATCCTCCAGTCAATCTCAGGAAACCGGGTATCTCCTTCAAAATCCTGTTCGATCTGCGTCAACATCAACTTGTCAGCATACGGCAACATCAACCGGTAAATTTCCGCACCACCGATTACCATCAGCTCATCTTCTTTTCTACCCTCGTTGAGAGCCTCTTCAAGCGTGTGTAGAACCTCTGCACCTTCAGCTGAATAATCAGTATCCCTAGTTAGAATTAGGCTCGTTCTGCCCTTCAAGGGCTTGCCTCCGAGCGAATCCCATGTTTTGCGGCCCATTAGCATTCTTTTGCCTAATGTTTCTGCTTTGAAATAAGCAAAATCCAGCGGCAAATGCCAAGGCATATCGTTATCTTTTCCTATGACATGATTGGCACCCATTGCCCATATTAAGCTAATACTCATGAAGTTCTCTCCTTCCTCCATACTAAAGTAAAAAACTATACTGCCAGAAATAATATTTGCGAATCTTCATTTACAATTACGTTATACTGCGATCGGCGCTTTTATCGAAGGATGCGGATTGTACCCCTCAATGACCAGATCTTCCAGTTCAATATCAAAAATTGATTTCTTCTGTGAATTAATAACCAGTGTAGGCAATGCTCTTAATTCTCTTGATAATTGCTCTTTCACTTGCTCAACATGGTTTGAATAGATATGCGCATCACTAATGCTGTATACAAACTCGCCTACTTCTAGCCCACATTCGTATGCGATTAAATGCGTAAGCAAAGAGTAAGATGGAATATTGAAGTTTGCCCCGAGAAAAGAGTCCGCACTGCGTTGCAGCAAGTGACAGCTTAGTTTACCATTTGCAACGTAGAACTGGAACATAACGTGGCAGGGCGGTAACGCTGCTTTGCTTCCTTTCGTCCCAGCATTTATAACATCTTCCGGGTTCCATGCGCTGACAATTAAACGCCGAGAATCAGGATTTGTTTTGATCTGATGAATAACATCTTGTAATTGGTCAATTGATTCGCCAGTAGAAGATGTCCAATTCCGCCATTGCTTACCGTAAACGTTTCCTAGCTCGCCATATTTGGCAGCAAACTCATCATCTTCTAAGACACGATCACAGAATGCTTTCATCTCTGCTTGATATAATTGATTAAAATCTTCATCAACTAAACAACGATTCCCGAAGTCTGTCATATCCGGGCCAGCATATTCGTCCGATTCAACCCATCTTTTAAAAGCCCATTCATCCCAAATATGATTATTATTTTTCAATAAATAACGAATGTTGGTATCACCTTTAATAAACCACAATAACTCACTTGCAATTAAGCGAAACGGTGTACGTTTTGTTGTAAACAGCGGGAATCCTTTTGATAAATCAAATCGCATCTGATAACCAAATACACTAATTGTACCAGTTCCTGTACGATCTTCTTTTTTCACACCATGATCCAAAATATATTGTAAAAAATTCAAATAGGTTTGTTCTAACTCATTCGTCAAAGTATTGCACCTCCGTAATATTTCACCTCATATATTATATCTGAAAAATCCGATTTTTGTAGAAGGTAAGATAATTTTTAAATATATTTAATAATCGGGTTACCTATTCAATTATAAAGGATTGATTCAGCAATTGTATCTCTACTCCGCTATCCTAAGCTCCACTCTTGCCCCATAAGCCCGAAGGCTTGCTTGTCCACCCACAGGAAAGGTAATCATCGGCGATGTATGTCCAAAGTCCACGTCTGCAATCACAGGAATATCGGATAATTCTTCTTTTGAGCGGATAATTGTGGTCAGCAGCTTCTTTGACATACGCGATTCTTTTTGGAACCTGCCGATCACCAACCCTTTGACCTCTTCAAACTCAGGCTGATGAATTAGGGATTGCAGATCTCGATCAAAGGTTGCAGGTGCTGACTCATAATCATCCTCAATGAACAAGATAGAATTTTTAAAACTTGGCATATACTCTGTTCCCTGCAAAAGATTTAAAGTGCATAAATTGCCACCAATAATCGTTCCTTTCGCTTCCCCATCATTGATAATGAACGAACCTTCATTTTTAATAAATATCCGGTTTTCCTGATCCAGATACCACTCATCATCACTCCAATGCCTGGAAGGCTGCACTAGAATTTCTTTATTCTCCATCATCAGCTTGCGGAAATATTCGATAGTATATTCATTATCGTGGAGCATCGCAAATGTGGAAAAATGCGGTCCGGAGTATGTAACTAATCCTGTTTGAGCATAAATCGCATTACTTAGTGCAGTAATATCCGAATAACCACATAAACGCTTTGGATTCTCTGCAATGATTGAATAATCTATATAACGCAGCAGCTGGTTACTATTGAAGCCCCCAATGGTCGTTAATATTCCTTTCACTTTGGGGTCTAAAAAGGCTTCGTGCAAATCCTCAATTCTCGAATCAATAGAAGAGGAAACAAAATCATCCGTCTCAAAAGAATTTGTTGAAATGGATATCCGAAAACCTAACCGTTCAAGCTGCTCTTTAGCGATTTTTCTTTGCTGAGCATCGATTAATGACAAACTTCTGGAAGGAGAGATAATACGCAGCTCATCTCCAGGCTTTAATTTATCAGCTCTCATCATTGAACCTCCCTATATTTATAAAATACAGATTAAGTAATTGCTCTTCCTCCCAGTATATCTCTTTTCAAAAAAGTGGAAAACACAAAAAAAGGCGGAACGCATTTGCGTCCGCCTTTCTGTTGCCTGCTAGAGCAATTTTTGGAGAAAAATTATTTCATTACATGAATTGGGTGACCTTCAACCAATTCAGCAGCTTCCATGACGATTTCGCCAAGGGTTGGATGCGCATGAATAGTCAAAGCGATATCTTCAAGCGTTGCGCCCATTTCGATTGCCAAACCAAGTTCAGCGATCAAGTTAGAAGCTTCGATACCAACGATTTGAGCTCCCAGTACCAAATTGTTCTCGGAGTTAGCAACAATTTTGATGAAACCTTCTGGGCTGTTCAAAGATACTGCGCGACCATTTCCTGCGAACGGGAATTTGCCGCTTTTCACTTTGTAGCCTTTGTCTTTTGCTTCTTTTTCAGTCAAACCAACGCTTGAACACTCAGGATCTGTAAATACAACAGCTGGGATGACTTTGTAGTCAACAACAGATGTAAGTCCTGCGATTGCTTCAGCAGCGATTTTACCTTCGTAAGAAGCCTTGTGAGCCAAAGCAAGACCTGGAACAACGTCGCCGATAGCGAAGATGGTAGGAATGCTTGTGCGTCCTTGGTGATCAACTTTGATCAATCCGCGCTCGTCGAGCTCAAGACCGATCAGGTCCAGACCAAGTTCACCGTCAGTGTTAGGACGACGACCTACAGTAACAAGCAAGTAATCTGCTGTAACTTCTTTGGACTCGCCACCAACAGAGTATTTCACGGTTACTTCTTTGTCGTTCTGAACAGCACTTTCAGCTTTAGCGTTAGTTACGATTTCGATGCCAGTTTTAGCCATGTTTTTCGCAACAAGACGAGTCATATCTTTATCGAAGCCTGGAAGTACAGTATCCAAACCTTCGATGATTGTTACTTTAGTGCCAAATTTAGAGTACATTTGACCAAGCTCGGCACCGATGTATCCACCACCGATTACGATCATGCTCTTCGGAATTTCTGGAAGTTCCAGAGCTTCAGTCGAAGACAGAATACGTCCGCCGAATGGGAAAGGTTTAAGTTCAATTGGACGGGAACCTGTAGCAATGATGCAGTGTTTGAAGCGGTAACGTGGAGATTCATGATCATTGAACACACGTGCTTCTGTGTCGCTGATAAACATGCACTCGCCGTTAAATACTTCAATTTTGTTGCCCTTCATCAAGCTAGTCACACCGCTAGTCATTTTTTTAACTACGCTGTTCTTGAATTCTTGAGTTTTGGCAAAATCCACTTTAACATTCTCAGCTGTAACGCCGAAAACTTCACCATGCTGTGCGGATTCAAATTGATGCGCAGCAGCGATCAAGGCTTTAGAAGGAATACATCCACGGTTCAAACATACACCGCCGAGTTCCGATTTATCCACGATGAGGACTTTTTGGCCGAGCTGGGCGGCACGAATTGCCGCCACATACCCACCAGGACCTGCACCAATGACCAATGTATCAATATCTAGTGAAGCGTCTCCTACTACCATAATTATACCTCCATAACCAGCAGCTCAGGATTATTGAGCAGCGATTTAATGTAGTTCATAAAGTTTTGAGCAGTCGCACCATCGATAATACGGTGGTCAAAGCTGAGTGACAACGCCATTACTGGAGCAACAACGATTTCACCATTTTTCACAACTGCTTTTTCACTGATACGGCCAGTTCCGAGGATAGCCACTTCAGGGAAGTTGATGATTGGAGTAAAGAACATACCGCCAGCAGAACCGATGTTACTGATGGAGATCGTGCTGCCCTTCATTTCGTTAGCAGACAATTTACCGTCACGGCCACGAACGGCCAAGTCAGTGATGCTGCTAGCAATCATCCAAATGCTCTTACGGTCAGCGTCTTTGATAACTGGAACGATCAAACCGTTTGGTGTATCAGTAGCGATACCGATATTGTAGTATTTCTTGTAGACAATTTCCCCTGCTTCTTCATCAATCATAGCATTGAGTGCTGGGAATTGACGGGAAGCTGCAACAAGTGCCTTAACGATGAATGGAAGGTAAGTAACCTTAACGCCTTTTTTCTCAGCAATAGGTTTCATACGTGTACGGAATGCTACCAGTTCAGTAACATCTACTTCATCCATGATGGTTACGTGTGGAGCAGTGTAAGCCGATTTAACCATTGCGTTGGAGATCGCCTTACGAATACCCTTGAATGGTACACGTTCTTCTTCAAGACTAACGTTACCGCTAGCTGCTGCAGGTGCTGCTTTAGCTTCGGTCTTAGCAGCCTTAGGAGCTTCAGACGACGCTGCTGCTGCAGGAGCTGCTGGTGTAGAACCACCTTTCAAGAAGGCTTCTACGTCTTCACGAGTGATTTTACCACCTTTACCAGTTCCGTTCACTTTGGAAATATCCACTTTTTGCTCACGAGCAAATTTGCGAACGCTTGGTGTAGCCAAAACATCGCGGTCAGGAGCTGGTGTTACACTTGCAGATCCGCCTTCTTTAGCCTCAGCAGGGCTTGTTGCTGCAGGGGAAGAAGTAGTGTTTGCACTTCCTTTTGCTGCATCGGCTTCAGCAGATGCATGACCTTCTTGTTCAGGAACGTCGCCTTCAGCAGCGATAATAGCTACAACTTCGCCTACGCGGCAAACTTGGCCATCTTTAGTCAGAACTTCCAATACAGTACCATTCACTGGACATGGAACCTCAACTACCGCCTTGTCATTTTGAACTTCCATGATGATGTCATCATCCGTTACCTTGTCACCGGCTTTGATATGCATTTTGATGATTTCACCTTCATGCAGACCTTCACCCAGCTCAGGGAAGCGATATTCAAAATTCGATGCTTTGTTAGATGCTGGAGCAGCTGGTGCAGCTGGCGCTTGAGCAGCAGGAGCTTCAGTAGCAGCACCCTCTTGATCAGGCACGTCACCTTCTGCTTCGATAATAGCCACTACTTCACCGACACGGCATACTTGACCGTCTTTTGTCAGAACTTCCAATACAGTACCGTTTACTGGGCAAGGCACCTCAACTACCGCCTTGTCATTTTGAACTTCCATTACGATATCATCATCCGTTACCTTGTCACCGGCTTTGATATGCATTTTGATGATTTCACCTTCATGCAGACCTTCACCTAGTTCAGGAAATCGGTATTCAAACTTTGCCACTTTGAAAACCTCCTCGTGAAATTGGGACTAACCTTATGATTTAAACTTTATAAGATGAAACAACGTTGTCATCCATATGGATGACAACTGTTTCTCGTAAAAATATTTAGAATTCCAAAACTTTCTTCACGCCTGCAATAATACGTGCAGGGTTTGGAAGCCATGTATCTTCTATTTGTGCGAATGGATACACAGTATCAGGACCTGCGATACGAAGCACAGGTGCTTCCAAGTGCAGTAGTGCTTTTTCATTGATTTGTGCGATAACTTCAGCAGCTACACCCGCACTCTTTTGTGCTTCTTGCACCACGATAGCACGGTTAGTCTTCTTCACAGACGCTACAATAGTATCGATGTCGATTGGACTTACAGTACGAAGGTCGATAATTTCAACATTAACGCCTTCTTTTTCGAGTTGCTCGGCTGCTTTGGTAGCTGTATGTACCATCAGCCCGTAAGTAATGATCGAAACGTCAGAACCTTCACGTACTACGTTCGCTTTACCAAGTTCAACTGTATATTCACCTTCTGGCACTTCAGCACGGAATGCATGATAAAGGTTCAAGTGCTCCATGAAGAAGACAGGGTCATTGTCGCGGATAGACGCGATTAGAAGTCCCTTAGCATCATATGGGTTTGAAGGAATTACAACTTTAATCCCTGGGCTTTGTGCGATCAAACCTTCGAGTGAGTCAGTGTGAAGCTCAGCAGCCTTAACTCCGCCACCAAAAGGAGTACGGAATACTACTGGAGCGTTATATTTACCGCCAGAACGCCAGCGCAAACGCGCTGCTTGAACAACGATTTGATCCAGTGCTTCAAAGATAAAACCTACGAATTGAATTTCAGCAATCGGACGGAAGCCTTGTACACCAAGACCAAATGCCAGACCGCCGATAGCGGACTCAGCTAGTGGTGTATCAAAAATACGATCTTCGCCAAATTCCTTTTGCAGACCTTCAGTTACACGGAAAACGCCACCTACATTACCAACATCCTCTCCGAAGATAAGAACGTTAGGGTCACGATTCAGTTCAACGCGCATCGCGTCGCGAATCGCTTCTTTCATATTCATTTGTGCCATTGCCTGATATCCCCCTTATTCAAAATCGGCTTTTTGCTCTTCCAGATGTTTAGGTGTTACTTCGAACATGCTGTCGATCAAGCCAGGTATTGTCATTTTTTCGGTTTGTTCAGCTTTTTTGATCTGCTCGTTAACAGTAGCTTTCGCTTCATCCTTCACGCGCAGAGTATCTTCTTCAGTCCAAAGACCTTTCTTCTCCAAATACTTGGCAAGACGGGCGATTGGATCCTTTTCACTCCATTGTCCTTCTTCTTCTTTCGAACGATATTTACTTGCATCGTCAGAAAGGGAGTGTGGACGGAAACGGTAAGTTACAGCTTCGATCAATGTAGCACCTTCGCCGTTGCGTGCACGTTCTGCAGCATCACGTACAGCACTGATTACTGCAAAGATGTCCATACCGTCAACCTTAATCCCTGGAATACCAGCTGCAACCGCTTTGTGAGCGATCGATTTGGAAGCCGTTTGTTTAGCGAACGGAGTCGTAATCGCATAACCGTTGTTTTGAACAAAGAAGATTACAGGCAGTTTAAAACGACCAGCAAAGTTCAAGCCTTCGTAGAAGTCACCTTCTGAAGAACCGCCATCACCAGTGTAAGTAATTGCAACATTCTTTTGTTTTTTCAATTTGAAGCCCATAGCAATACCAGTAGCGTGCAGGATTTGCGCACCGATGATTATTTGTGGCATCAATACATTAACCCCGTCAGGAATAGCTCCACCATGTTGGTGACCGCGGGAATATAAGAAAGCTTGGTACAATGGAAGTCCGTGCCATACTAGCTGCGGAATATCACGGTAGCCTGGGCATAAGAAGTCTTCTTTCTCCAAAGCGAACTCACTACCAATCATGGTAGCTTCTTGACCGGATACCGGTGCGTAGAAACCAAGGCGACCTTGACGGCCAAGGTTTACTGCACGATCATCCCAAGTACGGGTAAATACCATACGATACATAATTTCTTTCAGTTGATCGTCGGTTAAATCGGGCATCTTATCCTTATTGATAATTTCTCCATCCGGGGAAAGTACCGATAGAGCCTCGACGTCCTCTGTATACACTTCATAAGGAACTTTACTCATTATCTTCACCTCAATAAAAAAATTTGAATATCAGCTGCCTCTGTTATAATATTATTATACACCTGTTTAGTTACTTTCGTCAAAGAAATACTTATAAAATTTATATTCCTTCAAATTTTGTATGTATAACAGGTGAGGAAATTTTATATAACAGTTTAACACTTTTCCAACAAGTAAATGATTAATAACACAGTTACACATTTAATAATTTTAGCGTAACCCTGTGTGTATTGCAAAATTCGACAAGAAAGGTGACGTGACAACGATGAGCGATTCTGTTTTTCTGAAACGCACAATTGTAAAAGAAACGCTTTGGAGTGAACATCTGCAGGAGGAACGTAAATTACGTATCTATCTGCCCCCAGGCTACAATGAAGTTCTGAGTTACCCCGTGGTGTACTGCCAAGACGGAGAAGAATTTTTCAACTTTGGACGCATTGCTACACTTGCTGCACAACTTATTATAGAAGAAGATGTCGAGCCCTTCATTATCGTTGGTGTAGAAGTTAACGTCGCTGTTCGGACTCAAGAATACGCTCCGTTCGGCAGCCGATTCAAGGAGTACCTATCTTGCTTTTCCGAAGAGATTATTCCCTTCATTGAAAAAAATTATCCCGTACGCCGTACACCCGACGAACGAATCTTAGCCGGTGATTCCCTTGGAGGCAGCGTCTCCCTCCATCTCGCTCTTGCTTATCCAGCTATCTTCACACGTATCATCAGCCTATCCGGTGCATTCTATCCCGAATCACAAGCCATGCTGGCTAAAGAAGAAGATCTCTCCTGGCTCAACATTAATATGGTCGTTGGACTGCAGGAAACAGATTACCAGACTGATACAGGGACCTATGATTTTGTTCAGATGAACAGAGAAACAAAAGCATTGCTTGAAGCACGTGGAGCTACCTTATCCTACCGGGAGAAAGACGGTCGTCATCTCTGGGGCTTTTGGCAAAAGGAACTCCCTGAATCTCTACTCTATTTTTTAAACACATAATGCCTTATTGATAGAAGCAAAAAATGAACATCTAAAGAACGTATGTAGATTTCAGCCGTGTTTACGCTTACAGTTTAATCCAGCAAATTTCCTTAATTTACTTTAATACTAATCAGAGAGGCTGGAACCCAACCGGGTTACAGCTTTTCTCTTATCACCATTTCTAGCAACACGTCACAGCCTGCATTGATCAAATCATATACCTGTTCAAAATTACCTGTAAAATAAGGGTCTGGTACTTCTCTCAATTCTTCCTCAGGCAATAAATCCATGAAGAACAAAAGCTTAGCCTCTTCCCCACCAGGAACCTTTCGAACATTCTCTCCATTAGACTTGTCCATGCAGACGATATAATCAAACTTCTGAAAATCCTCGCTACTGACCAAACGCGCTGCCATATTTGCATAGCTAATCTTGTTTTGATCAAGTATACGTCTAGTCCCTTCATGCGGTTCCTTACCTATATGCCAATCTCCAGTTCCTGCAGAGTCAACCAGAATCTTATGTGAAAGCTCTCGTTCATCAATCTTATGGCGCAGAACGGCCTCCGCCATTGGTGAGCGACAAATATTACCCAGACAGACAAATAGCACGTTTACGATTTCATTCACCTCCCAATTGTTAAAACATTAGTAAATATGAATTTATGCACATAAAAAATCACACACTATCATTTTAGCGTTGTCTTGGTCAATTGTGCAACTTTTCGATCTGCATTATACTGGGACAGGATAAACAACTAGAGTTTTAGAGGAGGAATGGATGTTATGCCATCCAAACGAGTTGTTATTTTTGCCGGTGGAGAACTATCTCCGGATTATTTCGCTCTATTAGATGAAGAAGATTTTATTATCGGTGCGGACCGGGGTGCATTATTCCTCATCTCACATGGATATATACCCGATATTGCGGTAGGTGATTTTGATTCTGTATCGCCTGAGGCTTTTCAGGATATTCAATCCAAAAGTAAAAAAACAATCACTTGTGACGCCGTGAACAAGGATTTAACCGACAGTGAGATGGCACTCGATATTGCAATGAATCAGCAACCTGATTCTATTTTACTATTAGGAGTTACAGGCACTCGAATTGATCACTCCTTAGCCAGCATTCAAATGATGACAAGGGCTCTGCAACGGCAAATCAATTGCTACGTGATGGATTCTAATAACTATGTGACACTTACCGGATCCCAAACAGTCATTGAAGATTTGGGCTACACCTATGTATCTTTGCTTCCATTAACTCCTGAAGTAACAGGGATTACATTAGAAGGATTTCAATATCCTTTGAATGATGCTACTTTAAAGCTAGGGCAATCTCTAGGTGTAAGCAACAAACTGATTTCCTCCACTGGAACAGTTAGAATACGTAGTGGATTATTGCTGATTATCCAGAGCAAAGACTAAATACATAGTGATATAGAAACATCCTTGTAACTTTTGTTTCAAAATTAAAAAGCCGTTAAATCCTTTATATATCAAGGGGTTTGCGGCTTATTTTATTGCCCAAAATATCAAGTTATTAATTTTTTGTAACTTTTAATGAATTTTTAATAAAACGTTTACAACCCAGGCCCAGCCTCACTTTATTGCTGCTCTACCAAATTTTATGACATAGATAACCTGCTATACTACGAATCAGGCAAGCAAGACAAGCCAAGCAAGACAGATTGATATACTAACTTTGGAGGTACTTACAACATGAATAAACAACAATGGATAAAAAAAGCGATTGTTATAGGAATGGTTACTACAATGGGCTTAGGAACAATGATGGCAACTGGTGTAGGTGCAACTAAAGTTGAAGCCGCTACGGTGTCCAAAGGACAAAGCGTTGTCAATTTCGGAAAAAACTTTATGGGAACTCCATACAAATTCGGAGCCTCTACTTCTACTACTAAGGTTTTTGACTGCTCTTCCTTTATGAAACATATCTTTAATAAATATAATGTATCATTACCCCGCACAGCTGCGGCTCAATCAAAAGTAGGAACTGCTGTATCCAAAGCTAACCTTCGTGTCGGCGATCTTGTATTCTTCTCCAGCGGCAGCAGAGCAACTGGTAAAAATGTAACTCACGTAGCTGTTTACGCTGGAAACGGTAAAATTCTGCACACTTACGGTAAACCAGGTGTTACGGTTTCTGATCTTAATTCTGGTACATGGAAAAAGACTTATCTAAAGGCTCGCCGCGTACTGTAAACAACAGCTCTATAGTAGAGTCTTTTCTATAAAAGAGAATTAGTCTCAGGATGTGGTGCTGCCTTCGGGCACCCTCATTACATATCCTGTTCCGCGAACAGTATGAATCAACTTGTTCCGGTACCCTTTATCAATTTTTAAGCGGATATGCCTGATGTATACATCTACAACATTGGTATCTGCATGGAATTGATATCCCCATACTTGTTTGAGTATTTCCTCGCGGGAACATATAATCCCTCGATTCGCAGCGAGATAATATAGAAGATCGAATTCTTTATGCGTCATCTTAAGCTCGATCCCTTCACGGGTGACCAGCCTGCGGCTGGGATCGAGCATTAAACCATCTACCTTTAACAGATGTTTTAAATTTCGACGCCGACCCGTGAGGGTTAATAAATTTAGAATTCTACATTTAAATTCACCGGTATGTAGTGGTTTTGTCATGAAATCATTCCCTCCGGCTAAAAAGGCCGCAACTGCTCCGTTACCAGATAATTCTTCGGAAATCACCATGACCGGAAGAATCATTCCCTCATCTCTTACTGCGGAAATGATTTTCCATCCTTCCCATGTTCCCACCTCGCCTAAATCAGCAAGCAGCAATACCGGTTCTACTTCAGAAATGGATAAGCGAAGATCTTCGGGATC
The DNA here is from genome assembly GCF_038593035.1 of Paenibacillus sp. FSL R10-2778. NCBI lineage: Bacteria > Bacillati > Bacillota > Bacilli > Caryophanales > Paenibacillaceae > Paenibacillus > Paenibacillus sp. FSL R10-2778. Next base: position 3,819,184 of record NZ_CP151956.1, read on the forward strand.
TTCGCTTTTTGTTATTTGCAGACCGATATCATTAAACACTTTCGCAATAGCGTCTAGTTCTTCCTCTCCTCTTCCGTTTCCCGCAAACATATACCATATCATTTGCTCACTCACGAAGATCCCCCGTATCCATCAGACATGCATCAGCATCCCATTAATAGATATAGAATCCCCGGAAAACAAAGAGACCATTCCTATGAAATGGCCTGAGGATCTGTTTATTATGCTTTTTATCCAAAATATCGATGATAAAAGCTACGGGCAGCGGCAATATCCTTCGTTCCATGGATCAATGCCCGGCCATCTGCGAAGATCACCATCCGGTAAGGACCTTCCTTAAAGGAAATTAGATAAGGATTGCTCTCTACCTCACCGTCTCCTAAACGAGACAGACGACTGGCTGTTTCCTGCAAGTTAAGTTTCTGCAGCCGGGCAGGGCGGATCTGTACGGTATCCCTGCCACAAAGCACATCACTTCGTTCCGTATTTAAGGCTGTTAGATAAGGGTAGATCGGATGAGTCCCACAAGATGGACAATTCTCCTTTTTAGCACTTTTCACGCCAATTTCTTGATGTTCATTACGCCATACATCGAAAGTCAGCAGTTTATTTCGTAATTGGTCCTTACGGTTACCGAGAAGCTTTAACGCCTCAGCTGTAGCATTTGCAGTAACCAATTGCACGGCCTGTGGGAGAATACCCGCTGTATCACAGGTATCTCCCCCTAGTGGGACTGTACCTAAAAGACAATGAAGACATGGCGTTTCTCCAGGCAAAATCGTATATGTAATTCCATAGCTTCCTACACATGCTCCATAAATCCAAGGGATATTATTCTTTTGGGCAATATCATTAATGATGAGACGTGTATCGAAATTATCAGTCCCATCCATAATCAGGTCCACCCCAGAGATGAGTCCTTCCAGCTCTTCCTTCCGCACATCCATAACATGCGCTTCTATGACAACCTCAGAATTAATCTGCTGCAGTCTGTTCTGGGCTGCAATGGCTTTTGGAGCTCGCTCCTGCGCATCCATCTCGGTATATAGCTGTTGGCGCTGCAGGTTACTCCACTCTACATAATCGCGGTCAACGATAAGAACATGCCCAACCCCACAGCGGACTAATGTCTCTGCAATCCCTGTACCTAACGCACCCGCACCAACTACAAGCACTTTTGATTTTACGAGACCCTGCTGTCCTTCAGTTCCAAACGGCGCGAAACGTATCTGTCGTGAGTATCGATCTTCTCGCCCAGCGTTATGAAACATACATTATCTCCTCCCCATATCCAAAAAGCGGAGAACAGCAGGATGTCTGCTATTCTCCGGATTTATGATTATTCTATACCTGTACAGCTGACCACTGCTCAACATCCCAAATTTTCGTAACCCAATCTTCATAAAAATCAGGTTCATGAGATACAAGCAGGACTGTGCCTTTATATTCTTGCAAAGCGCGCTTCAACTCTGCTTTAGCAATAACGTCAAGGTGATTGGTAGGTTCATCGAACAGTACCCAGTTGCTTTCGCGCATCAAAAGCTTACAAAGACGCACCTTCGCTTGCTCCCCACCACTCAGCATACTAAGCGGACGTGTAATATGTTCATTTTTTAGACCACAGCGTGCCAGATGCCCACGAACTTCGTTCTGAGTTAAACTGGAGAATTCATTCCAGACATCCTCAATGGGTGTAAGACTAGCTGCTTTCACTTCTTGTTGGAAATATGCAGGGTTCAGATAATCCCCAAGATAGGTTTTGCCGCTGTATGTTGGGATCACTCCCAGAATTGTCTTCAGCAGTGTCGATTTACCCACACCATTGCAGCCAACAATAGCAATCTTCTCACCACGTTCAATGACCATATTTAGCTGTGGCAGCAGCGGACGATCATAACCGATCTCGAAATCAATTCCCTCGAAGACGGTTTTCCCGCTTGCCCGGCTCTCTTTAAACTTAAAGGTCGGCTTAGCAGCTTCTTCAGGACGATCAATTCGGTCCATACGATCAAGCTGCTTCTCACGGCTTTTTGCCCGGCCTGAAGTTGAAGCACGCGCTTTATTCCGCTGTATGAAGTCCTCTTGTTTTTTGATAAAATCTTGTTGCTTCTCATAGGCATCGATATGCTGGTTTTTGTTCATCTCCGCCATATTAAGGAATTTCTCATAGTTGGCCGTATAACGGGTCAATTTACCGAACTCTAAGTGATAAACGACATTAACAACTTTATTCATGAACTCAGTGTCATGGGAAATCAATATAAACGCATAAGGGTACTGTTTCAAATAGTTGGTCAGCCAATCGATATGTTCAACATCCAAATAGTTGGTAGGCTCATCAAGCAATAGTACATTGGGTTTCTCCAGTAGCAGCTTCGCCAGCAGCACTTTGGTTCTTTGACCACCACTGAGAGAAGCAACATCACGATCTAGCCCAATCACGGACAGGCCTAAACCATTGGCCATTTCCTCTACTTTTACATCAATCAGATAGAAATCTCCGATATCCAGTTGTTCCTGAATGTCTCCCATCTGCTCAAGTAGTACTTCTAGTTCCTCAGGCGAAGCATCACCCATCTGCTCTGTGATCTTCAGCATTTCCTGCTCCAACTCAAGCAATGGCAAAAAAGCGTCCTTTAGAACATCGCGAATCGTTTTGCCCGGTGTAAGAATCGTATGTTGGTCCAAATAACCGTAACGCACCCGAGGGGTCCACTCTACTTTACCATTATCCTTCAAAAGCTTTCCTGTCAAAATATTCATTAGCGTCGATTTACCAACGCCATTTGCTCCAACAATTCCAACATGTTCTCCTGGTAACAACCGGAAAGACACGTTCTTGAACAATGTCCGATCCCCAAAATTGTGGGAAACGTCTTCTACAGTAAGTAAACTCATAAATTCTCCGCAAGCTCCTGTCTATACTTAAATAATGCGTAAATCAAATCACATATAAATATATATTTTATCATACTTTAGCGGAACACTGAATTAAATGTTAGTCCCAATAGCCTATCTTAAGAAAAAACCACGGCGTTTTCCAACGTTTCGCTCGCCCTTAATGTCCCCTAACAGCTCAGCAATTACATCTGCCAACTTCCCTTTTTGTAAAAATGGATCTTGCTGACACGGTAGATTATAAACTCTATCTATACCTAAAGAATTTCGCAATAGTTCAACAGATTGGTATTCAGCAAGTGGTAACCCCACTCTCCATTCCCGTTCAGGCTGCAGCCCACTCCGTTTAATCCATAATAAAGATTCCTCCAACCGCCAATCGGCGCCAGAAGCAATTAGAATGGGAATATCGCTATGCTTGATTTCTTCCAGCGCTCCATCAAATCCACCCGTGCCCAGATCTAATACCACAAATTGATAAGCTCCTCTCATAAGCTCTGCTACATCCCCATGGTGAGTTCGCTTCCAGTAATGAACCTTCCTCCAGGAAAATGCAAGCTCAGGGCTCTTAGCAGGAACTGAAGCGCTCTGCACATCAACCATATTGTGCATGCGCTCATAAACCGATGAATCCGGTGATAGATCAACCCAAGCTGTTGAACCGATCTGTGCCAGATAACTGCTAATTGCAAATGAAGTATGTGTTGTTCCAAGTCCCGGCCCTACTCCAAGTAAGGCGATCACTTTAGCCTTCCGTTTATCAACCGCTAGGGGCACAGACACTGCTAAAGGATTACCTTCATCCATATCATTCTCCACACGAACCAGCGCTTGAATAACAGCTGTTGCCTCCTGATATCTTTCCTCCGGATGAGGCCGTAATAAACGTCTAATTATAGGAATAAAAGCTTCGGGAACATGGTCACGCAACTTATTTTCCATTCCAGACTCCCAGTGGCTGCATAAGCCTCCGGTAGCCATATACAAAAGTAATGCACCAAGACCATATAAATCAGAAACCGGCTGACTCTGCCCATTCCCATACTGCTCAGGAGCCGCAAATCCTACTGTACCAAGCTTCACCGTATCTTCAACGATTCCTTTTCTAAAATTCCGCGCGATTCCGAAGTCGATTAACATCAATTCTTTTTGCTTAGTTAACATAAGATTGGAGGGCTTTAAATCACGATAAACAATGGGCGGATGATGACCATGCAAATATTGCAGGACTTCTAAAAGCTGTTTAGCTATTTGTAGGATGAATTCACAAGGCAATGGTCCGGGATTATCCTTCATCAGCTGACTTAAAGTTATCCCTTCAATATAATCCATAACTAAATAAGAATACCCTTCTTGATCCGAAAGATAGTAATCAACAATACGTGGAAGCCGCGGGTGATCCAGACACATTAGCATCTCCGCTTCCGCCTCAATGTCTGAAGGTAGTTCTTCTGAGCTTACACTTTCTTTTACAGCCCAACGTTTCCCCTTTAAACGCAGATCCTCCGCAAGATAAACAATACTCATTCCACCTGTTCCAATCTGTTCAATAATTCTGTATCTGGCGTCCATTATCTGCCCTATCCCAAGCTTCGATGCAAAATTCAACTAAACATACCCCCTTTTTCACATAAAAAAAAGAGAAAGCTTCCGCCATTAACGTTGTTACCGCAGATTACGATAACGTTAATAACGGGATGCTTTCCCTTAAGATTTTTAAATTAGGATCTAACTTAGTATTTAATCATATAAAGTGTGATCTCATCACGATTATGAAACAGCTGCTTGGCCCGTTGAATCTGCATACGTTCGCCCTCAAACATTGCAATGATCTCTTTGATCATCGCTAGTGGTTTCTTATGCATCAGCTTTACGGTCACAATCGCTGTTCCGCCTGGGGACAGGCTGTGCAGCAGCCCGGTTACAAGCTTCGCCATCAGCTTAGGACTCCAGCTCATATCACATACAAGCAGATCAAATTCATTATCACGGAATTTCACTTCTCCGGCATTTTTGCGCAGGATCTTCAGACCCGGGTAATTACGCAGCGATTCATGCATCAAAGCAGGGTCAACCGCTGTTACCTTCATTCCACGCTCCAGCAAGAAAGAAGTCCAGCCCCCTGGAGAGGCACCGATATCAAGCGCGTTACGGAAGCTGTAAAAAGGAATAGCGAACTCCTTCTCCGCTTCCATCAGCTTGAACTTAGCACGTGAGATTTGTCCGTCTTCCTTGCGGAAACGGATTGCACCGCCATTCCAGCCGGATAGATTCTCTTCTGGTCTGGACACTCCTGCATATAAGGCATTCCCGTCTGCGTAGACAGAAATGACCCATACCGGATCTTGTACTGTAAATTCTGCACCCAAGCTCTGCAATTGCTCCTGCAGCCATTCACGAAGTTCGCCCGGACTTTCCTGCCAGAAGGAAGGATCCCCTTTACGAACATTTAGGGATACTTTCTCCCCCTCTAGCTCACTGCGGCGGCTTAAATACACAGCCAAACGCTGTAACGCATCCATGGTTCCTTCATCCTGAAACTGCACAGGCTGTATATGACGAAGGAAAATGGGCAGATTCTGTGTGAGCAATCGTGATACTTCCTCGGGTTCAGACTGCAAGGTGGCTAGAAAGATTTCTCCCGGCAACAACAGCGTACTCTTTACTGCTCCGAATAAACGCCGAAGCTCTTCCTGAGCATATGGCGCAAAGCCGTGATTAGCTGTACAAATATATCGGGAGTACAATATTTCTTCCGGAGCAGTGGTCTGCTCTTCGTTATCATGTCTTAATTCGTTCAAATCGTTTTGCCTCCAGGTCTAATTTTAATCCAGGGACGACCGCTATCCCATTCTACATCAACAGGAATATCATAGGTGGCCAAGATCATTTCTTTGGTTAATACTTCTTCTTTCGGTCCGGAACCAGCTAGCTTACCGTCGCGAATTAAAGCAACATGTGTAAAAAGCGGGACGATTTCCTCCACATGATGAGTTACATATACAACGGAGACATTACGTTGTCTCAGCTTGTCTACTTCAGCCAGCATTTTTTCTCTTTCGTACAGATCAAGACCTGCACAAGGCTCGTCCATAATCAGAAGTTTGGGGTCAGCCATAAGACATCTTGCCAGCATTACTTTTTTTCGCTCTCCCTGTGACAAGGTTCCAAAAGGATGAAGTGCCATATTGCCCAGATTCATATCCTCTAGCAAACGGATTGCCTTCTCCTTCACATCGTGTGGAATGCTCTCGTAGAAACGCAAATAAGCGTAAGCTCCTGTAGCGACAACCTCCCACACCGGATCATTTAAAGACATCTTCTCCATTAAGGAAGGACCAATATAACCAATTTCTTTACGAACCTCGCGTAAATCACATTGACCATATTTATTCCCCAATACCTCAACAGTTCCTTTGCTAGGGAATATATAACCTGTCATAATCTCCAAAATGGTTGTTTTGCCCGAACCATTTCGTCCCAAAATGACCCAGTTTTCGCCTTCCTTCACTTCTAACGATACATCGTCCAAGATTAGGCTTTCTTCTCTGCGCAGAGATAAATGTTGTAATGAAATGATCATGATATAACACTCCTTATGTATTCCAGAATCCGCTCAACTGAAACCATTGAATAATAAATATGCGGATTCTCTATCCGGTCAGCAGAAGCCACAAGTAGAGCAGGGACACTGGTAATACGGTATTGTTGGACCAGATTAGGCAACATGTTTACATTTCCGGCAACCATTTGGAGTTCAGCAGGCAATAGATGTGCCGCTACTTCCAACATGCGTTCTGTAGCCTTACAGGTACCACACAGCGGAGTATGCAAAAATACTACCAGCGGTTCTCCCGGTCTCGTGAGTATCTCCAGTAAATCCGCTTCATTCATTTCCTTCATTTCAGACCCGTCTCCCCAGCGATATCATAAAGCTTATCAGAACTTAGGGGACCATTAAACAAGATCATCCCCTCAGGTTTAGCCGCGTATAAGATTTCATACATTTCTTTTCTCCCTAAAACACTGGAGGTGTGTAGATAGATTTCACGGGGGTACAGTCCTTCCAGAACAATCCGTCTAGCCACTTCCCCACCAGAATAATCATCCGGTCCCATATCATAATCTAACGACAAAATACCAACCTCACACTCACGCAACATCAGAAGACATTCTTCTGTTGTCCTGGCTAAAGCAAATCCAAGCGGACCTTTACGGAGATCGTCCATATAGATATGAGTCACTTTCTAGCCCCCCGCTTCAAACCAACTGCGAACAGTAGCTATTTCATTCCGATGACTGCCATCTGAACCCTTTTCAGTTTCCAAAACAACAGATTTTTTACGTAATGGATCAGAAGTTATTAAGCGCTTAAGACCCTCTTCGCCGATATAACCTTTTCCTATTCCAGCATGCCGGTCCCGTCTCGAATCAAAGGGAAACTTAGAATCATTTAGATGAACAGCTACAAGATGTGGCCAAAATCCAAGCTGGTTTCCTCGTTCAAGCAAGTCTTCCGTATGCTCAGGATTCCAAATTCCCGCTGCAAAAGCATGACAGGTATCCAGACAAAATCCAATCTTCTCGGGAAACTGGCTAAGCTCACGAACCTTCACCAATTCTTCAAGTGTAATCCCTTCGGTACCATGATTGCCCGCTTGATTCTCGATTAGCAGCTTGGCGTTACCTTCCCATGACTCCAGCGTCTCATTCATACATTGTATAATATTTTGATAGCCTTGTAACGGCTCCATTCCAGCAAAATGTCCAAAATGAACAACAATACCTAAGGAACCGCAGGCTTCAGCAATTTCCAGATCATTAAGTAGGGAGTCTACATACACCTTTCGAGGGGTAGTGTCATCCCTATTCGCAGCCATATTGATTGCATAAGGAGTGTGGGCGATAGAGGTGATTCCTTTTTCTTGGCAAAAGAGTGCACAATCCCTTGTATCTCGAATATCAACCGTCTTTAACTTCAGACTGCGCGGATTTTTCGGAAAATATTGAAAACTTGTTGCACCGCTCTCCCAAGCAAATCGGGCAGCTCTCCCATATCCACCACGAATGCTGACATGAGCCCCTATTTTGGGTTTAGGCTTCATGCTGACAGTCTGGGCAATAAAATACTTTGCGTCCAGACAGCTCTGTTTTGATAATCGTTCCCCCATCGCGTAGGCAAGGCTCGCCCTCACGGTCATAGACTTTACATTGATCATTATAAGAACCCGTAACCGTATCACCGGTCATAAATGGCATTTCCATGTATCCGCCAATCTCTGTCGCATCAGTTAATACTTTTTGAATGCTTTGATACAGACGGGAAATGGCTTCAGGTGATAAATTTTGTACTAAAACTGAAGGCAGAAGTCCTGCGTCAAAAGCAATCTCATCCGCATAACAATTTCCAATACCCGCCATTACATGCTGATTCACTAACAGACTTTTTAACGCACCACGCCGCCCTTTTAATATTCCAGCAAAACGTTCCGGCGTCATCCGTCGATCCAGCAGCTCAGGTCCAAGCTTACCCATCGTTGCTTCGCTTTCCTTCACGGATACTAAATGTAAGAACCCTAACCGCAGGCCCATAAAATAAAGGATCTGATCACCAAATGCGATTTCTACTTGGGTATTACGATCCGGCCGTTCTTCTTCTGAACCATAAAAAAGCAATCCACCCAGCATTAAATGTAATAGTAATCTTCGTCCATCATGGAGATGAAACAAAATGTACTTGGCACGCCGCTCTACAAAAACAACACGCGCACCGATCAAGGCATTAATGAAAGCTTCTGTCTCCATGTTAATTGTTTTTTCTCTGTTCACAATTACATTAGTTATCGGAACATTTATAATACGCTGGCTAAGCAGCTGTCTATAATTCTCCATTTCCGGCAATTCTGGCATACTCATCGTCCCCTCTAAGTTGGTGAAGTAAATAAGACCCTAGCTATTATACACCGAGAAACATTTTAAGTTCAGCTAAATCGGCACATATTTCATCGGGAGTGATCCCTGTGATGCTTTTATAGTGCTCCAGATTCTCTGTAGTGGTTAAACCGGTAAGAACAAGGATTGTACGACAGCCCGCATTAACACCCGCAGCGATATCCGTACGCATATTATCCCCAACAACAGCAGCATGTTCAGGTTGAATGTTCAGAAGATCTGTCGCATATTTGATCAGGTGGGATTCTGGCTTACCGATCACTACTGGCTTCACTCCACTAGCAGCCTCAATTGCTGCACCAATCGCACCCGCACCCGGCATAACCCCATCATCTGATGGTAACATTAAATCTGGATTGGTGAGCACAAACTTTGCCCCGCTCAAAATCCAACGCGAAGCTTGAGCTAACGAAGCATAATTAAAAGAACGATCGATACCTTGCACCACATAATCAGGGGATTCTGTGACGATTTGGAGCCCTGCCTCAACACAAGCCATACGCAGTCCCTCTTCTCCAAGTATCGCCACTGTAGCCCCAGGTGATTCCTCAGCTATGTAACGTGCGGCTGCCATAGAAGAGGTACATACCTCCTCAGGTTTCGCCTCAATTCCCATTCCACTTAAGTGGGCAGCAACGTTAGCTGCCGTACGCGATGAGTTATTAGTAACAAATAAAAAAGGGATATCCGCTTCACGAAGAGCTTTTATCAGCAGATCAGCACCGGGAATCATTTTATGCCCATGGTACAATGTACCATCTAGATCAATCAATAATCCTTCAATTTGTTCCATCACTAACCCCTCAGTTTCCACAATAAATTTAATTAATATAATAAATAAATAATAGTATTAACAAACTCGTAGCCTTTGCCCTGCTTGGATTTACAGAAAAACTCAATCCCTTTAGGTGGAAGATATCACCTACTGATTTTCGGCAATATGTCCAGCCATTCGTTCGTCTTTTACTCCGTGATTACTTTAAATCTAACACACTTCGTCGAATGAAATCGAACAACCGTCCCATCCAGCATTTTTTAGCATAGCACTGTCATTTCCTGCGCTTTCCCGGAAAATAATCATTCCCCCTGTTGCCCATTTAGTCTGCGAGGTACCGGATATGCATTAAATTCCTCAGCTAATAATGTCTCTGGGAATAGGAGTTCAGCTTCCTCAAGCAAAGGAATTAACTCTTCATGCGAGCTGTAACGAGAACTGAAATGAGTCAGCAACAGCTGTCCTGCTTTGGCTTGTTTTGCTAACTCTGCAGCCTGACGGGCTGTACTATGATGATATTGATACGCCATGTCAGCCAGATCATGGGCGAAGGTTGCTTCATGAACGATAAGGTCTGCATTAAGAGAGAGTTCTAAGGCTCCCGAACAAGGTCTTGTATCTCCAAGGATAGTAACAATACGTCCTCGTTTGGGTTCCCTGACAACATCAGCAGCACAGATTCGTACACCTTCATCCGTAACAACATCTTCACCTTTTTTTAATTTCCCATAAATCGGTCCCGGTTTTAAACCATAACTCTTAAGCAATTCCGTATTGAGGCTTCCGGGACTATCCTTTTCCGTTACCCGGTAGCCATAGCTGTCAATGCGGTGCTCAAGTAATGCAGCCTCAACTTTAAAGCTATCATCCTCGAATATAATTCCTCCTGTATGCTCTACAATCTCAATCTTATAAGGAATTCGGGATTGGCTCACAGCTAAGGAGATCTCTAAGTAAGCTTTTAATCCAGGGGGTCCGTACACCGTTAACGGCGCTGTCCCTCCCTGATAACCACGACTTGATAATAGACCTGGAAGACCAAATAGGTGATCACCATGCAAGTGGGTAATGAATAGCTTTTCCAGCTTTCCTAGCCGAATCGGTGAACGAAGAACCTGATGTTGTGTACCTTCCCCACAATCGAACATCCAAATACTGCGACGTTCTTCCAGCAGTCTTAATGTAACGGACGTTACATTGCGTTGTAGCGTTGGCACACCTGCATTAGTACCTAAAAAATATAAATCCATTCTTTTTCCTCCCTTCTGCTTATTGGCTCAACCATCTCTTTTCAATTCTAAACGACCTTCTTCCAGCAAAAAACCCCCCAGTTACGGGAGGTTCCGCTGAAAGGGATACAATCCCCTACAGACCAGGTATATAAATGAAAGAATTACAGCTTCTCTACATTAAAATACTGCGCTTCTGGATGGGCAAATACCATAGCCGAAACGGAAGCTTCGGGCTCCATCATAAAGCCTTCTGTAAGGTGAACACCGATATCCTCCGGAGATAACAACTTAAACAGTGGACCTTGATCTTCTAAATCCGGGCATGCAGGATAACCAAATGAAACACGGATTCCTTGGTATCTTGCCCCATGTCTTTGCTTCATCGTCATATCCGCCGGATCCGGGAAACCCCAAGTATCGCGCATCATATGATGGACGCGTTCCGCCAGTCCTTCTGCCACTTCAAGAGCAACCGACTGCAAGGCGTGTGAACGCAGATAATCTCCGCTTTCTTTCAGCTGAGTAGACAATTCACGTACACCGTGACCTGCTGTTACAACTAGGAATCCAACATAGTCCATAATACCACTGTCAACAGGTTTCAAAAAGTCCGCCAAGCACAGATGAGGCTCTACCCCTTGTCTCGGGAAAGTAAAGGTATGCAGGATCTCGGACGTATTCTGTGGATTATACACTATAATATCATTCCCTTGCGATTGTGCAGGGAAGAATTGATACATAGCATGTGGAGTAATGGTACCCTCTAGCATTGCTTGATGGAGAATATCGTCTACGGTACCCTTCAGTTCAACAGTCCGCTGATCTCCAGCAGCTAATTGGGCTTCTACCGAACCCCGTAACCCCAAATGATGACCCAGCAGCATTTGCATATTCACATAGGGGATAATATGCCCCAATGGATAGTTACGCAGTACGTGGCGTTCTAAATCCGGTGGAACAAATACAGGTGCATCTGGAGATATTTTGGAACGCACTGCTCTGGTTAGTTTCGGCAGTTCTTGCTTAGGCGCCACCGCAACCGCTGCTTCTGCCTCCACACGAATTTCCTCGGCAATCTTCTCCCGTTCTTCAGGGTTCATAAGCCGATTGGCAATATCCAGCCCGTCCATAGCGTCCTTAGCATACAATACTAGACCGTCATATTCTGGACGAATACGGGTCTTCGTAAATTTACGGGTCAAAGCTGCGCCGCCAACCATAATCGGAACATCGATCCCTGCTGTACGTAAATCCTGAGCGGTGAGGACCATCTGCTGAGCAGATTTCACAAGCAGCCCGGACAATCCTATCGCATCAGCTTTTTCTCGACGGAAGGCTTCGATAATGGTCTCTGGTGGTACTTTTATACCCAAATTAATGATCTGATAACCATTATTGGAGAGGATGATCTCCACAAGATTCTTACCAATATCATGCACGTCCCCTTTTACGGTTGCCAGCATAATTTTTCCTTTAACTGCTGTCTCATCCTTCTGCATAAACTGCTCTAGATGATTGACAGAAGCCTTCATAACTTCAGCGCTTTGCAGCACCTCAGCAACGATCAATTCATTATTATTAAATAACCGGCCGACTTCCGACATCCCTGCCATCAGCGGTCCATTGATGATCTCCAGCGGGCCAGATTTAGTCAATGCTTCATTAAGGTCAGGAATGAGTCCTTCCTTCGTACCTTCAACCACATAGGAAGCTAAACGTTCTTCAAGTGACAGGTTGGAAATCTTCTCTTTTTTCTCTACTTTTTTACCACGGAAAGCAGCTACAAAAGCAGAAAGCGTCTCATCATTCGTATTATAAATCAGTTCCTCAGCAAGATGACGTTCTTCAGCAGGAATGGAAGCATACCGCTCCACTTTCTCTGTATTTACGATCGCATAATCCAACCCAGCTTTTGTACATTCATAAAGGAATACGGAGTTCAACACTTCACGTCCCGCTTCCGGCAATCCAAAGGAGACGTTGCTGATGCCCAAGATCGTATGAACACCTGGAAGTGCTTCCTTGATCAAACGAATGCCGTCAATCGTTTCTTTTGCTGAACCGATATATTGTTCATCTCCGGTTCCTACAGGGAACACCAACGTGTCAAAAATAAGATCTTCTCCTGCTAAACCGTACTTATTCACTAGCAAGTCATAGGAGCGTTTAGCCACTTCCAGTTTATCTGTCGCCTTAATGGCTTGTCCCGTCTCATCGATGGTACCCACAACAATAGCTGCACCATATTTATGAATGATCGGCGTCACCAGCTCGAATTTTTCTTCACCATCTTCAAGGTTAATGGAGTTAATTATCGCCTTACCTTGACAGTACTGCAAAGCCAAATCGATAACCTTAGGATCGGTAGTATCGATCATCAGGGGTACTTTAACCTTTTTCACAACCAGTTCTAAGAAAAGCTTAATATCTTCAATCTCATCACGGTCAGGGTCTTGTACACACACGTCAATAACCTGTGCCCCACTCTTCACCTGAGCACGGGCAATTTCTGAGGCTTCCTCATATTTACCTTCGACGATAAGACGTTTAAATTTACGAGAGCCAAGTACATTCGTACGTTCACCAACCATGTATGGGCGGTTGTCGTTCTCAATATAGATAGGCTCAATGCCTGAAAGTGCAGGTGGATGATTACCTGTCAGCGGGCGTGGAGGATATTCAGAAAGTGCTTCCTTCATCGCACGGATATGCTCTGGTGTCGTTCCACAGCAACCCCCTGCAATGTTCAGCCAGCCTTTTTCGGCAAAGGCTGCAATCTTGCGAGCTAAAGAATCTGGAGATTCATGATAATGTCCGTTCTCATCCGGCAATCCTGCGTTTGGATAACAGCTCACGGCTGCGGAGGAGATCTCCGAAAGCGAACGAATGTGATCCCGCATAAACTCAGGACCAGTCGCACAGTTGAGGCCCATAGAGATAGGCTTCAGATGTTCTAATGAGATATAAAATGCTTCAATATTCTGACCTGCCAATGTAGTACCCATTGGTTCAATTGTTCCGGAAATCATAACCGGCAACGTGATGCCAGTCTTTTCAAAAGCATTACGAATACCAATACTTCCAGCTTTAACGTTAAGTGTATCTTGAGAGGTCTCCAGCAGCAAAACATCTACTTTACCGTCGATCAATGCCACTGCTTGTTCCTCATAGCTATCAACTAACTCTTGGAAAGTAACGCCTCCAGTTACTGAGAGCGTTTTTGTTGTTGGACCCATAGCCCCCACGACGTATCGCGGACGGTCAGGTGTGTCATATTTGTCTACTGCTCTTCGAGCCAACTCTGCTGCCGCTAGATTGATCTCACGTGCCCGCTGAGGAATATCATATTCAGCTAGCACAACAGAGGTTGCACCAAATGTGTTAGTCTCAATGAGATCAGCCCCTGCTTCGAGGTACTGCTCATGAATCGTCTGAATGACTTCTGGGCGTGTTAATACCAGCATTTCATTACAGCCGTCCAGCTCATCGCCTCCAAAATCTTCTCCAGTAAGAGGCACCTGTTGGATCATCGTGCCCATTGCGCCATCAAGGATCAAAATCCTTTGTTGTAAGCTTTCCTCAAGTGTATATTTAGCCAACTAATAGTCCCCCCAGTAAAACATTAGAGTAAGTTTAGCAGAATAAAGGAATTTCGAAAAGCCTTCCTTTCCACTCTGCTTTATCTGTTATTGCTCAGTAACCTTTGCGAACCTTTGAATCATGGTTTCACAGACAGCTCTTTGCTAGGCATAGAGTGCTGTGTCCGGGCTGTCACATGTGAAGTGACATTATATTGTCCTTCCTTTTCAAGGGTCCCTTCTGCTTGATAGACTCCTTTACCAATTAGCTTTCCCTTAAGCTCTATTTTCTGTCCCTCATCATTTTTATTCACAATTTCGAACAGAACCTCTTTTGCATCATCTACTGCCTCGTTATCTTGGGTCACCACAGCTTCAAAGGTTACCTTTTGATTTACAACAACTTCTTCAGGACTCCATTGTAGTTCGACTTTGATAGGTTCCATAGACATGTTCATATTCATGTTATGTATTTCTGAATGCTTGGTTCCATTTGAAGAACATCCACCTAGTACTAGAAGTGTTGCACCTAATAATACAGCGACTAATTTCTTCGATCTCATCATTTGGAGCCCTCCCAATCATTATCGAATAATAAAAATCTACCAATTCATGTTATACATCTCCATCTATTATACACATTATTATTGGTTTTTCAGTATTTCGCATCAATTCCGCATTAGTCTTGTGACTTAAATCATTTACTTAAAAATCTAATGAAATCCTTATGTTAGTATGTATGTACAGAAAAGCAGCGAGTTTCTTAGGATCTCAGAAACTCGCTGCTTTTATAAAGTCTTTATGTTGGAGCTAATAGCTCTGTATATCTTACAAGGATTGAACTAGTGGAAGAAGTTCCTCAAGGTGATTGATTTCATG
The DNA here is from genome assembly GCF_038593035.1 of Paenibacillus sp. FSL R10-2778. NCBI lineage: Bacteria > Bacillati > Bacillota > Bacilli > Caryophanales > Paenibacillaceae > Paenibacillus > Paenibacillus sp. FSL R10-2778. Next base: position 3,834,498 of record NZ_CP151956.1, read on the forward strand.
ATCCGGATGAATATCAAGACTAGGTGCTCTACCTTTTCTATTAATCCAGACCGTGGTCAACCCTGCTGCCAGCCCCCCACGGATATCCGTTGTCAGCTTATCGCCGACCATAACCGCTTGCTCAGGCGTTACATCAAGAAGCTCTAAAGCATGCAGGAAAATTTCCTTATCCGGTTTGCCTTTACCAAAGCTTCCGGAAATCACAATATGATCAAAGAAAGGAATTAACTCGGGCACACCATCTAGTTTCTCTTGTTGCAATGCAGGACAGCCGTTCGTAAGTAGCAAAAGCTTCACTTGACCCCGTAACTGCTCCAGTACATGCATTGTTTCTTCATAGATGTATGGACGTTTTCTGCGCTCTGCTGCGAATTTAGTTGCCAAGGTCTCAGCTAGTGCTTCGTCTTCCACCCCTAACGCTGCAAGTCCGCGACGCCAAGACTCTTTACGATATACCGGTGCAAGCTGCTCCAATTGACGGAATTCTGGCTGTTCACCTGCCGTAAAGTTAGCCCAGAGTGCTTCATATGGATTAATTCCGATCATCTTTGTAAATGGGAACGTCTCATAAGATTCATACAAGCTACTTGCTTCCTTACGAACTGCAACTTCTAGTTCTTGTGGATCAATCGTATCCCCGGCGGCTTCACAAGCAGAACGAAATGCTTCTTCGACGCTCCGATCATCCCACAGCAATGTATCATCAAGGTCAAATAGTACAGCAGAAATTGGCATTACAGGTCTCCCTCTCCCTTTAACTGGTCTAGTTCTATTCGTGAACTACTTCAATGTTGTGAGCTTTAGCAAATGCTTCTAATCGTGTACTCATCGCATTAGTATCATAGCGATTCATAAGTTTTGTGAAAATCCATTTCGTACGTTTCCCTTTGTGCTTAATGACTACAGCTCCACGCGAAAGGGTGATTTTCTCAATATCTGCAGCTGGAAGTCCGCGTTCGCGATTGAATTTAATAGTGGACAGTCTTGCTTTTTCCACCTTCAAGTACGGACGACGGAAGAACAATAGCGCTGCCAGCAAATAGTACAGTACTACTCCCAGCCAATTAGCCAGCATGCCATTGCCTTTGGCCTGATCAATAGAACCAACTACCCAAAACATAGTGCCAAGTATCACTAACACTACCGGAAATGCAATGTTGCGACCTTTAAAGACTTCGGCATTCTGGGTAGGAGATTTAGAGGCATAAATCGTATCCTTGCCTTGTTTCTTTCTTTGCTTGTTGATTTGCTGTGTGTTGCGTTGAACCATTCTTTCCCAAGAACGGGCCATGTGCGTTCCCCCTAGTCATCCTGAAATATCTATGAAAAGGAACAGCGAGCTAATGTTTAAGCCCCTTGTTACCTTGTTCATGTTCATCGTTATCTACTACTTCAATAGTATTTAATTGTGCTCGGAAGTTATTGCGGATATTCCCCAGGTAAATTTCACGAAGCTTGGCGCGTTCCGCCACTTCCTCTTGATTAAGGCCTACGCTCTTCTGTTTGCGTGCCAATTCGTTAATTCGCGCGACCAACTCATCAATATTCAATACTTTCCCTCCCCCTATAAATTAATTCTAACTCTGCCATGAGAAAAAGAGCTTGTCAAGGTCTACTCCCTGCAAGCTCTACTGGTCATTCTATTATGTTCTCAGAAAATTAATAAATAGGTAAAGTAAGTATGTCTCCAGCGTTAATTTGACTACTCTTAATCCCACTTGAACGTTTAATTCCTTCTATATAAACAACTGTCTTCATATCAGCTGGTTTATTCTTAAGGGCAATACTCCATAGTGTATCTCCACGTTCAACCACAATCCGCTTCTCTTCCTTCATTATAGTCGTCGATCCTGCAAACACATTTCCCACTACTGTTAGGCCAGATAATACTAGCACGAAAATCAATATTAACTTAATAAAGAAATCTTGACGGAACAACGAAATCATCCCTCCAAGCAAACGTTCCGTTATCTCTTTCACCTTAGCGGAATTACGGGCAACGTCATTATGTCCTATAGATTCAACCACTGGGGCCTTGTCGTAGATGCTGCGGTATGTACTGTATTTTAGCATAATCATCATCCTCCAAACACTTGTTCTTACTTTCGAATTTATAATAACACGAACATGTGTTTTGTTCAATACTATTTCAGAACAATTGTTCTCTTTTTTTTGAGAGACTCAAGCGGTTCATTTTATTATCATTTGTCTACCATTTTTTAACTCTAGCAGATTAATATTTATAATAGTTAGAACTTATGTTTGTGCGAACGGTAGTTCTATGTTATAATTTTCCCAAACATTACTATATGGGGTTGATTCCAATGTCAAAGATTTCAAGTCGCCAGCTGGCGATCCTGGAATTTATACGAAGCGAAGTCCGCAGCAAGGGTTATCCACCTTCCGTCCGGGAAATTGGAGAAGCTGTTGGCCTTGCTTCCAGCTCCACAGTTCACGGTCATTTGGACCGGCTTGAGAAGAAGGGACTTATTCGTCGAGATCCAACGAAGCCACGTGCAATAGAATTACTAGGCCAAGAGGATTCAGAGAATGTTCACCAATTCGCGCAGACCATCTCACGGATTCCTGTCGTAGGTAAAGTTACCGCCGGGGTACCAATCACTGCTACAGAGAATATCGAAGACTACTTCCCACTTCCTACTCACTATGTAGGTGACAACAAAGTATTTATGCTGTCTGTCATGGGTGATAGTATGGTGGACGCAGGCATTATGAATGGTGACTATGTGATTGTTCGCCAACAACAAACAGCGGACAACGGAGATATCGTTGTAGCCATGACCGAAGAAGATGAAGCAACCGTTAAGACCTTTTACAAGGAACGTGATCATATACGGCTTCAGCCGGAGAATCCAGCTTATGAGCCGCTTCGCCTTAATCGCGTAACTATTCTCGGAAGAGTCATCGGATTGTTTCGAGATATCCACTAAGTATGCACTTCTAACATAAAAGGCTGTTCCGCATATGCGGAACAGCCTTTTTTCTACGTTTTTTTGCTTTCCAACCACTTACGAACAATTGTTCCCAATGGCTAAAATGGCCATTTTCTATGAATAACCCTTTAGGCGTTCTGCTCATATCCTAATTAGAAAGGAGTGTTGCGTATAATGCCCAACTACCGAATTATTGTAGATCTGACCCAACGAATGTTATATCTTCTGGACAATGATATTGTGATTAGAGGTTTCCCTGTCGGCATCGGTAAGATGTTAACCCAATCCCCAGTGGGTGAATTCACTATTATTAACAAACAACCCGACCCAGGGGGTCCCTTCGGTGTTTTTTGGATGGGACTGTCTAAACCACACTACGGAATTCATGGAAACAATGACCCTTCCTCCATTGGGAAAGAGGTGTCCCACGGCTGCATCCGGATGTACAACGAGGATGTGTTAGCACTCGCTGCTATTGTCCCTATAGGCACACGAGTAACGATAAGAAATTAAATTCGAATGGAGGCTCGGCAACCCCCAAATCACATTAAAAAATGGGGGTCATTACATAAGTAAGTATTTTTTCATTAGCATACTAGGAGTTTGGTGATTATATGTCGAATATTGTTAACAGGATTGCAAATTGAAAAGGATGTGTTTAGTTTGAATAATTCAAAAATTAGAACCCTCGTCGATTTTAAAGTCGATGCACTGGGTAAGCTGTCCGGTTTACTTTTAAATGATGAACAAGCTAGTGGAAAAAAAGTGAATTTGCTCACCTCTTTTGGCAGCATTCAGGGAATCGTCTCTCCAACCGTCTCCAACAAAGAGGATGTATTTGATTTAAAATCTTTGATGGATGATGTAATTGTAGACGAATACATATCTTATTTGGGAGCAGAACACCCTGATAAAAATTTCAGCTATAACTTTGTTGTCCTCAATGACGTTACTGTAAGACCTTATGCTAGTTATGGGACTCCGATCGAATACAAACAGCTGATTGTTTATACCGATCATATCACTGCCTTCAATTTTCTATAGGTTTACATAATCACCTTAAAAAGCACTCTTTCAGCAACCCCCAATTTTGCATCATTTGCAGAATCGGAAGGTTTCTCTGGGTGCTTTTTTTGGGTTAATCGTGAAGTCGATCCTATAATTCCACGAATTTCCCTTTTAAAAGATACTAGTGGAGATCATTCAGGCATATCTTTCAATAAGCAACAATTTGAGTCTAATGAAATAACTAGGAGGTGTGATTATATGCTGATTATCCTGATGTACTTATTTGCTATTTTAGGAGTTGTTTTAATTCTAAGTGCCGCCATTATAAAATTGAAAACGCTATCTGCTTCATCTGAAATTTCTAAGCTAGTTAATGCGACCTCATCTTTTAACATCAGCTTCACCAAAACATTCATTCCCCCCAATCAATCTCACTTGATCGCACTTAACGAGCCTAATAAAAAATTAGCAATTGGCACCAAAAATCCGAAGAGTAACAAAAAAGCAGTAGCAAAGCTATACTCATTTGATAATGTAATGGGATCCGAGATTGTGGTTAACGCACTTACCCTTTCAAAAGTATCCAAAAGACATCAAAACAGCAAAACTACTGCAACAAGTGCAGATATTAACATCCTTAAGGACACCGATGAAGAAGCTAATGTGATTGAAGAGCTTACGCTTAAAATATATATGAACAGCAAAGAAACGCCTGTGTATTGTATCTCCTTCTTGCCGGGTTTATTGCCTATTCGACAATCCGACAACCAGTACAAGGAAGCTTTCTCCCAAGTACAGCAATTGCATGCACTGTTCAGGTCAATCGTCTCTGAATAATTAAGTTGCTTTTTGCGCAATAAGATGTGTGAAAATAGCAACGTCCTTGTATGGAGATAAACTGCTTAACTTAAGCTCTAGCTCCACCATTTCTACATGCCATTGCTCATCCATTTTTATTTCATTATCCACGATATATCCGTAGATATTATGTATTCCGTATATACTTCTAATCTCATAACCACACTCCGCGAGCCATTCCACTAATTGATCTTTTGTATAGATGGTAATGTCTGTTTGAATAATGCCGCTATATTCCTGCGTGTTTCCAATACTGTCTATAGCCCCCATAGGATCTTTATTCATAACGGCTTTTTTCATCACTTTTGCCACTGGATTATGAGTTATAAGAGAAAGCATTCCGTTTTCATTTTGTTTTTTACTAATGTCCATTAACAATTGTTTTGGATCATCGAGATATTCAAGCACATTATGGCAAAAAATCCAGTCATATCCGTCCGCTAATACATCTGCATCTTGTAGCGTTGCCGATCTAAAGGCTATGTTAAGACCGTCTTTACATGCAGACTCTTGCGCAATGACTATCATCTCTGGAGTCGGATCTATCCCTGTAACTGTATAACCTTTTTTTGCGAATTCACGACTGGTTATCCCAAAACCACAGCCGATATCTAAAATAGATTTTGCCTCATCAGAGCTGCAGTGATTGTCAATTTGCTGCCAAGCGGAATGATAAAACAATCTCCCCCAAGGCATTTTAATGTAGTTTAAATAGGAATCTATTGATTTAGTAAAAGCCTTTGATGTAGACACCATATCGCCATACCTCTCATTTGTTTTCGACATAGAAAAATCTAAAATTGCACACTAAACCCATCAAACTGGTGAATGCCCGTACCATGTGCTACTACCTTTTGCTCACGTAACTCACGAACCGCCTTTTTGACCTCTTGTAAAATAGATGGATCTAAACCCAGTGTATTATGAGAACCGAATACTTGGGTAACTCCTGGAATTTCCGTAATCTTTTCTAAGGATGCCACTAAATCAACCGGACTAGTCGAAGGGTAAAAGGCATAGATTGGCGTAACGTCATACAATAAATCACCTGTAAACAGATATCCGTTGGCATGATCAAAAAGGCTGATATGACCTGGCGAATGACCTGGTGTGTGGTATATTTCTATTTTGCGCCCGCCTATGTCGAGCACATCCCCTTCTTGTAAAAGAGCTGTTGGTTTCCCTTGAAAAGGTATGTAGGTGTTAGGATCAAAGGTTTCAGGAACAGGAAGGCTGATGTCCCGGCTCATATCTTTACGAATCTGGGCAAGGGACAAGCCTTTTATTCCGTTAATCAGCCAATCCGCATCCTCTTTATGTACATAGATTGTCTCGAATTGTCCATGACTGCCAATATGATCTGCATGCACATGCGTAGTTATGACAGCGATAGGTAAATCCGTTAACTGATCCGTTATTCTTTTAATATTATCAATACCTAATCCCGTATCAATTAACGCGGCTTGTTTTTGCCCCAAGAGTAAAAAAGAATGCACCTTTTCCCAATGTCCATATTCACTGATTGCATAGGTGGTCGGATCAATTTCCGTTACTGTAAACCAACGATCTTTAATCAATTACGCTCCCCCATTCCATTTTTCCCTTACATGCTCTTCTCCCTTACAATAATCCGCCTGTTCATCTGCTTGATAGATTTCTTGATAGGGCAAAATGTTGATTTTGCCTGAGTCTGGATATTCGCAAATATCTATTCCCTGGTTCGTTCGGAGATCCAGATACCTGCATGGTGCATCGGAATGATTATAAAGCTGGTGCGCCCCTTCCGGTCCCATTTCAAAAAATATTACATCCCCTTCAGTAACCTAAAGATCTGATATCAAAAACTAAATGCTTGGAACCCACCATTTCAGCTAATCTTTCACTCGTATGCCAAGCAAACTCTGGGATCGGAGACTGTTTTTGAGTAAATGAGACCGTATTTTCATTAAAAATCTTCACCATCTGCAACACTGCTCCTCCTTATGCTGTTCGTTCAATTACAACAAATAAAGAATCCCAGCTATAGCTAATGAAATAAGACCACCTAAAGCGGACCAATTAGCTACTTTGTTTTTAGCTTTACGGTCTCGCTTGGATTCCGAATAAAAGTTACCTCTTTGTTGTGTACCTGTCGTGAAGGCTCCAACACATATACCTGCAATTATAAAAAAGCCCAATCCTATGTAAATAAAAATTTGCATGAACTTACTCCTTCCCAGGAAAGAATTAGTTATCTATATATAAGATATTTTAACATTAAATCCCTCTACTACGTGCCATGACTTTCGGACCCAGATGACGCTATTTGCTAATTTTCAGCCTTTGGAGCATGGTTTCGGACTCCAGTGACGTTATTCCTAAGGATGAGGCTCATATTGAGTGTTTTCAATGCCAATGGCGACTATGGAGTCCTTTATTATCCCAAATGTAGGGTAAAGCTTCATATAAGGTCTACTGGGTCCTATAGCGGGCTCATACGCGAAATTTGCAACCTCAGCAAACGGAAATTGGCGTTCGAATGAAGTAAGGTACCAAAAAAGAAGTAGAAGAAGTGTGCCAACAACCATTTTTTTGATTATGGTTATGGCACACTTCTTCTACTCCATACAACCCCTTCGGTTCTGTTTACACTTAATTCCCTTCAAGTTCAAGTGTTGCAAGTGAAACCATCACCCAAGGTGCAAACTTATTCGACGAATCCCCCTTAGGATTGTGTATCCGAAAAAGAAAAGCTTCCCCCGCCTGATTCTTCCAGACCATATAATCTTCTATCCCTTTATCACCAGTTGCCTGCAGATATAGTTCAGCAAAACCTAGAGGATGTTCAATTAGTTCCCCGCTATGGTCGTTTGCTTTGCCAATTGCAGAAAGCTCGGTTTGTCCCTGCTGCTTCAAAGCTGTAAGATCGTAATCGGCAGGTAAGTGTTTAATTTCGGCATAATAGGTTGGATCCTCAGTTAATGATAAACGACCAGACTGTGAGTCTAGTGTGAAACCCTGAAAAACATACAGGGAATATCCATCACCTTTCCCAAGTGTACCTTCTTGCCCTGAGACCCCTCCCTCCTGTTCACCAAATGCTTTGGTCTTTGGCCGATCGGATGTTAGAGGATCAGTGGCCTCCGGACTGGCGGACTCCTGCGCCTCCATAGAAGGAGTAGCAGAAGGTTCAGGAGTGCTTGTAGCTTCAACAACTGGCATTGTCGCTGCACTTGACGCTGTAGGTTTTGCCTCGTCTGTTGTTTTATTGTTACTACATGCACCGAGAATTGAGGCAGACAGAAGAATACTAGTAACTGTAATTAATAATATTTTTTTCATTACGCACCTCCTTATTACTATATTAGTTATTACCCACATGAGTGACGTGTCCTCTTATTCTTCAAACCTTTTCTCAATTTTATTGCTACGGATTGAAAAATTTCAAACAATCGACTCGTTCTTATTTACAGCTATGGAGTTGTGCTCGAAATTCAAATTGTTCTAGGACGGTTCGGGCACCTATTATTTTAAGTTCAGAGAGCAAAATAAAAAAAGCCTCAATGGGCGTGTCTATATAATTATTAGTATCAAAAAAAGAAGCACCTCAATCTATTATTGAGATGCTTCTTTGCTAAAATTAAATACTGTAATCGTAATGAGAAAAGTTCAAACGATACTGCGACATAGAAGTAAAGTTTGGATTGTCTACAACAACATAAATGCTTGCTCCAGGTGGAAGTATAATATTACTAAAAGACTGAGTCTCCCAAGTTCCCGCTTTAGCAGTATATATAGGTCCCAGTTCACTGACGCCGTTATAACTAACTATCACACCTGCTCTTGTGGGACCATTACCACTATACCCTCCCACATTAACTACAATTCTTTTGAAATTTGCTGATGTATTTGTCCATTTAAACCAATCTTGATCGGTAGCACTTTGGATGAACAGATCAAAAATTTGGCCGCCATATTCATTAGGTGTTATTGTTATTGCATTCGCTCTACTATCGCCAACTCCAACAACATAAGGAGTGATTTGGGACGTTGAACTATTCTCGTCAGCAAATGCGGAGGCCGATGGAATCAAAACTACTGCTGCAACAAGAAGTACAGATAGATATTTTTTTATTTTCACTATGCTTCCATCCTTCGATAAGATAGTTAATCGGCCGATTACATTTTAATATTATCATTCTTTAGAAAATATACATATAGTTCATAAGTTTCCAAATTATTTAATAGAATATCGCAAATACTGTCCTTTAGTGTAAATATAAAATGAAAAACGTCTATTTCTGTTATTCGACATCTAGATATACATAATTGTGCAGGATTTTATATCCAAAGTTATTTATCAGTTGCCCACATCACCCTGTCATTTTGTGATGTTCCTGAAACGAAAGTATTCGGCGCTTTATTTATTGGATATTCTATCGTGTATTAATTCTTCTTTATTCAATCCATTTTCCCGAATTTAGAAACGGATCGGTCTCCCACCTATGCCGATTCACTCACTAAGACACACTCATGCAGTGCTCCTACTAGAAGCAGACAATGATATGAAGTATGTTCAGGAGCGAATCGGACATGGCAGTATTACAATTACATCTGATGTCTATTCTCACATTTCCAAGAAGATTGAAGTAAGCAGTATAGAAAAGTACAAAGCTCACATAAGATCTATCCTCGATTAGCATCCACTAATTTTTTGTGGGCATTTTGTGGGCACCGTCATTACAGAGATTCCTTACTACTCCCACGCCTACACACAAAAAAAACCTCAACGCCAAAGACGTTAAGGGTTTTAAGATTCTAGTAAAGCGTCATGCATTACCTTCAAGTTTCTTACGCTGTTTGGTTTCATTGTCTTCGTCGACTCCTCCGCAAAGTAGGTGGATAGTGATTGACTTTGATCATCTTAATCAACGCTTCAAGGACTTCTTTTTCTTTTATCCGTTAATGGTTTCATGCAATTGCTCCTTTATCACTTGCCTGCCAAGCTAATATACTTCCCGCTAGAAATACTCTTGGGACACCAGTGTTTAAGCAAGTTGCGCAAATCTTGCCGTCCTTCATACCTTTAATTTTAATTTTACGCTGAGTAATCTTGCCAACTTTATCTAAGTAAACAATTTCAACAGTTTAACCACTCTTTATTTGCATGTTGATACCCCCTAAAAAACAAGAACCTTTGTTCGCATTATAATCAAACATATCTTCTTAAATCAATAGAAATCCTATCACCAAATGTAATTATTATGAATTAATAAATATAACACTCTTTTTATTACATATTTAAAAAATATTGTTTAGACGGTTCTTGTTGCATTATGTATCTTTGATTCCTATAAACATACTAAAGGAGATACATATGAAAAAGAAAATTTACGTACCTATCATTTTATCCTTACTTCTGCTATTTAGTTTTGTTTCTATTACTAAAGCAAATACCACAACAGTATCAAGTTTAATTCCGGTAATGACATCTAATACTTCTCCATCTGGAGTGGTAAGTGCAAGTAGCGAATGGGGGATTGACCATCAAGCATTCAACGCATTTAACAATAACAACAACGACTATGGGTGGGCTTCTAAAGAAGGTGTGCCATATGGATGGATAGCTTATGAATTTGAAAGTCCACAAATTGTTAACTCTTACTCTCTAACAGGTCGTGGCAAAAACGAGAATGTAGCAAAAGAATCACCTAAAAATTGGACTTTCGAAGGATGGAATGGGGAAAACTGGGTTGTTCTTGATACTCAAAACAATATTACTGGTTGGACTACATCAGTGAACAAAGTATTCGCGTTTAATAATGAAAAAGAGTATAAAAAATACAGATTAAATATATCAGAAAATAATGGATACTCTTATTTTGTTACTATTGGTGAAATAAAAATGAACTACACTCCTGCTCCAGAACCAACTATCACGCCTGTACCAACTCCATCTGCTACTCCGGAAGTTCCAACAAGTGACAGAGCAATTTTGACAGTAACTCTAACCACTGGGTTAGAAAAAGAGTTTGATCTACCAATGTCAGAAGTTACTACATTCCTAAATTGGTACGACGGTGCTTCGGGATCTGCTAAGTATGGAATAGATAAGCACGAGAACAACAAAGGCCCTTTTAGCAAACGTACTGAATATGTTGTACACGATAAGATACTTACATTTGAAGTTAGTGAATATACCTTAACAAAATAGCTTTTCCTATCACTTCCCTCCTCCAGCCTTAGTAGCCAGAAGCTATAATTGGATGAAGGAGGTTTTTTATGTTTATATCACCTATGTTATTACAAACTACTGCTGGACCATTCAGTCATAGCGATTTTATATATGAACCAAAGATAGATGGGCATCGTCTTATTTATTCTCAAGAGTCCGGAAAAATCCGGCTATATACACGGCACAATAATGATTGCACTCGGCAGTATCCTGAATTACATCTCCCATTTGCTGAAGATGTTGTTTTGGATGGAGAAGTAGCCTGTGTTGACCCTACAACTGGAGTATCAGATTTCGAAGCTGTTATGAGTCGCTTTCAAGCGAGACGAACTGATAAAATAACTCAACTCACAGGGACTCTCCCAGTATATTATGCCATCTTTGATATCTTAATGTACAAAGGTAAGGATCTACGTGGACTGCACCTAATGATAGACATTTCCTAAATTCATGTACTACTAGAAGATAGTATGTATTAAATGAATTTAATAACCCTTTCTCTATCTATTATCCCATTTTAATATTTAATAATATATAATTATACATTTTATGTTTACTTTTGGATATAAGTACATCATAATTGGATTGTATCCCAAATATAGGAAGGATGGTTGAATCATGAAAAAGAAAATCTTAGCTGGCCTCTTAACTATTTCTGCTTGTTTTGCTTTAGGATCTACTTCATTTGCTGCTGATGCCACAATTCCAACGCCTACTAACTCTTCACCATCGGTAACTTCTGAAGTGACACCTTATGTTTATTATGAGAAAGACATTTACTTAAAAGTAGGAGATTTTGGTTCTGAATATTCGGGTATAACTTGGAATGTAATTTATAATGATGGCTCTACTATTGTAGGAACAGATCGCTTCGTAGTTACTCCGGTTGAACCTGGTATTACCGTTGTAAGCGCAGAGATGGGCAATGCCGTTGTATTTCTTTTTAGGTTCCATGTAAGTTATTAAAAAAATATCTTTTATTAATAAAACTCAATAAAATAACCCGCAGGCATAAGCCCGGCGGGTTATTCTAGGTATGTTCTGAATTCAAACCACCCCCGATCAAAATGAGCTCCAGCGAGCTTAATAGAATCTGTTGAAATCCTATGCAGCACTCAATTAATCAACTCCCTAAACAATAAAATACCCATCCACTCCGCAGGGTTTAGGTGTTTCTGAACTGTTAAATTAACTTTATTTAGAACATTATTTAAACAAGCTTTATGTCACACAATAAGACAATTCCACGAAAAACAAACCATTTAATTGTTATATATCCTAAATTAATATTCAATAGTCTATTAATCTACTATATATGTTTACTTTTATACATTTATACTACATAATTGGTTTGTGTTCCAAAATTAGGAAAGAGGGTTGGATTATGAAAAAGAAAATTTTAGCTGGTCTATTAACTGTTGCTACCTGTTTTTCGTTAGGGTCGACCTCTTTTGCATCCAGTACTTCTACAGTTCCGAATTCATCACCTTCCGCAAACGAGGTAGTTGCTGCGGGAGAATATTATCAGGCTATTCTTAATCTTAAAGTCGGGGATACAATGTGGGTAACAGGGTATGACTTTTGGTATATCCATACGGATGGTAGTATTGAAGTAAGGCAAGACGGATTGATTACAGCTTTGTCTCCGGGGGCAAGCACTGTAGCCGCAGATTTTGGAAATGGAAATACAATGTATTATATAGTTCTTGTTAAATAATAATCAAAATAAGACCTCTCTTTACTATAGGGAGGTCTTATTTATGCACACTTTAAACTCGAACCTTTCATGGATAAACGAGATCCGCTGATCTTATTGATTCCGGTGTATCCCCCTCTACAATCCCACCATAATCTATAAGATGGCCAATTGGATCAGGTTCCAGCCGAACCATACGGATACCTTGGATTGGGATAGAGCTGCTGTCAAAAATTCCGTATCGCTCTCTAAGACTTTCTTTGTAGCACTCAATTAATCACTGCCTGGCAATAACTCGATAATCAAACTCTTCTTCCCCCCAGTCTTCATATATAGCACCCTCAGCGATACCCCAATCTCCGTCACTCTCAACCCTATGATGCTTTGGTTTATTTATGCTTCTTTATCCACTCAAATAGCTTGCGGTCCTCGTCTCACAGGAACTCATTACATCGATATGTTGTAGTATCCACAAATGTATCTGGGTTCTCGGTATCAAAGAAGCGATGTTTCAACCAATGTTTTTCATTCCATGGGTTAAAAGTAATCGTTAGCTGCTTATAGTATCCTTCCGGCAGCAGAACACGAATTGACATATCCAGCTTATCGAAATCATCCTCATTAAGGATCTGATAGGCTTCTTCAAACCATGCCCAACACAAATATCCGGTGTCCACCGTAATAGAGATGATTGACATCGGATCATCTAGACCTCGGAACAATATCTTTTGACCTGTTGGCTTATATATAGCTTCTAGTGGTACTTTCTTAAATTGCCACTTGTTACCCACTCCTAGCCTATTAGCTGCCCATTTAAGCTGTGCCCAGGTAGAGTCTTTATGAGTATTGAACGTCTTACGCAGAACTAAAGTATTCGCTAAAGGATATTCCATCATCTTTGCAATAATAGATAAAGCGGCTGTAGTGCTCTTTTTCGAACCCCTACCGCCTTTGACTACCCGGTAACGCCCTTTAAAATGCCAAAACTTTGCGTATCCCTTGCCGACGCTCTCCTGTAAGCTAATAACTTTACTCATGAAGATCATCCTTTATGAATACAACCTCAGATTGGACTTCTTTACTGATGGCCCGCAACTTCAAGCTGCATCTTCTTCACGCGGAGCTTAGTCTCTTCATCCATATATTTAAGTACAAACATTCTTTGCTTGTCAGTTAGATCAGCTTCTACTTCTGGTGGATCGCCTCGAGCCACTATTTTTTCCTGTTTGTTGGATTTCGGTTTCTTTTGTTGTACAACACTTTTCTTTGGCTGTTGTACAACGTTATTTGATGATTGTTGTACAACACTCCATTTATCACGCTGCTTCCAGACGACTACCTTCTTTTCGTCAATGTCCAGTTGCTCGGCTATCTGCCTGTTTGTTATTTCCCACCGTGTTCACGCCATATCTCTAGTGAGCGGTCCCGGTTTGGATCACGTGCTCTTGGCATTATATTATCCCCCCCGTATTTAAGGCATGAAAAAAGCACCCGAAGGTGCCTATGCAAATCTATTCTCTAAGAATTTTTGAACTGCTTGTTTTGTGTCTCCATCATAATTAACAAATCTACCTGCTTCATGCTGTTCCTTGTAATCCAGAACGTTCTTTTTAGTCATTATAACTTCTTTATTGTTAATAGAGACCTTCCATTCAAGCGGATGCAGAGTAAGATATTCATAACGAGCAGCCAAGCCTAAACCTTCTAATTCAGATATGCTTTCGTTTAACGCTAATTCAATTTCTTGAGCCAGTATTTCGTGTGCTTTTATTGCTTTTTGTATATTTTCTGCCCAATTCAAAATGATCACCCCCCTCATCGTCATAATTCGACGCACAAGGAAAATTCACCTGCTATTCAATACCCATGTACCTTACTTCGCCGTCACCCCTGCAGCTTTTGGGGTTTAGATTATGGGTTATTTACAATACAAAAAGAGTCGCTTTTCAGCGACTCCCCGAGTTCAAAATATTACTTCAATTTTAATTCTCCTTTCCTTAAAAATATCAGTTAATAACTCATTCCCGATCTTTGCATTACCTAAAAGCTCAGTGTGGTCGGTATAATTTTGCATAGTAGATGGTTCATTGTATTTTGTAAAAGAAAATCCAGTACTAACCCTACTTATTGAATATCTTTCATTCTCAAAAGTAAATTCGATTTCCCTGCCAATAGAAAGATCGCTTTCTAAATCAGTTATACCATAATCCATTAAACCACCCCCAATCTTAAAATCTATTGATTATACAATAAATTCTATTTAATACCAAGGTCCTCGTACTGGATTTCCGAATACTCCATTAGGGAAGGTCCAGTTATGTCTATGTGGAACTACCGGATGTAACACCGGATTCCCATGATTAGTATAATAAATATCCATTTAAACTTTTCCTTCAGAATCGAAATATCTTCTTTGAATCAAGTCGCCACTTACTACTAAGTCCATACTACTGTATGCACTTTGACTCCTTACCGGTAAAGATGTCCCTATTGATTGGACCGAATGTCCGTAAGGTGAAGGCGTACCATTCGCTTTTGCCTCCTCATAACCCATTGGCCAATCTGCCGCTGAAGCACCGCTTGGAACAACCGAAATAATCAGTGATAAAAACATTAGAGTCATGACAACAATTCTCGAAATTTCACTTTTCTTCGTTGTTACTTCCTAAAATGTATTTTATTATCTGTATAATGCTATCATATTTTAGATATATAGCAAATTTTAGTATAAATCCTTTATTATTAATATTTGTGATCTGTTTCTGATTTACAATAAAAAAAATAAATTTCCCGCTTTCAGCGATTCTCGACTAAGGAAATTTTTTCCTGCCATCAGCAATACAACCATTTCGCCTTATTACCGGATATTTAACAACCACACTACCATATACAGGATTATCACTTTACAAATCAGCATGATTTAGGCAAAAACCTTACAACTAAAATGTAAAGCGCTGTGAATTTGGATTAACCTTTATCGTTTTGCTCCAGCCACACTTACAGGTGCGTTCAAATGAGTTTTCGTCAATATTGATTGTTCCTTCACCTGCTCCAATATTTCCATTCCCACACTTTGGGCACTCAGCATACTTCTTTGAAAGCCTAATCGCCTCTGTGAAATTCATAGATTTCACCTCCAATTTCCAACCGCTTGGGAATATTAAAAAAGTATGCCGCTCTAACGCCCGTAGGACATTGTCGGCATACCGTTTAATGTTTTATGTGGTTGAGCTCAATTAACCGTGAGCTCAACGGTTGGCGTGGGTTTTACACGTCATTCATTATAAGAGTCAAACCGTTAATAGGTTCCTCCTATATATATGTGGCAGCCGGATGGGGAAATTAGCTTTTTTAACTGCTAATGAGAAACAGGCTGTTTTCCGTTGAATCTTTTACTTTCCTTTCTGCATTTCCTACATATTCTTGAACTGTGCTCTTAGATATTGATAGTTCCTCAGCAATTTGTTTAAGAGAAAAACACATCCCGTGTTTTAAAACATAGCACTCTTTTTCTCTCTTGGATAAAGTGGATAAAGCATCATCTATTTGAAATCGTTCTGAATCCGTTAAAGTCGTAGGGCTTCCACACGCTGCTGGTTGGGCATAAGATTGCATTCGCAGTGGATCTACTGGAATTGTTAGTTGATCGATTGATAACCGATGTATGCCACGCCGTGGTCCTGTATTATGTCCTAATCTCAGCCAATCAATAGCTAACTGCACATCTGATAACATGCTATTCAACACGGATATATGACTTTCTATTGCAGCGAGTTCCTTTTCTGCTTCCTCATAGTCTTCTTTAGCTTCTCTTTTTGCTTCAATAAGTTTCTCAAGCTCCCTTTTATTTTCAACTATTGGGGCTTTGCAATTTCTTAGAATCGTCCTAGTTTTCCGATAACTAATTAACATCTCATCCACAATTAATGCCCCTCCCCTTTATGCTATAATATGGTGAGGATAAAGCTGCTATTGCCCTGATGCTTCAGGGCTTTTTTCTGTATAAATACCTTCCACCAACATTGAGAACATCTTCATATTCGTACTGATAGGATATGTGTTATACGGATCTTTGAATCTAACCCAGCTCGGACCCCACGCCAGTAAATTAACAGGCTCTCCAGGGCTTGCAGTAAAGATGAACTGTCTTTGACCTTCTGCTAATGCTTTTTGAGTGTCCTTGTATCTCATTCTACTTACCTCACTTTTAGAGTATCTTGTTCCTCTCTTTATGGGGTGCAGATAAGCCATAAACCCTTATCCGGCCCTCGTTTCACTGGGATTATTCAGTCTGACTCGATGGCGCTGCGCGCAAACTCCCAAAATCAAATTCACTCAGCACTTTAAGAAGACGTTCTACCTTTGTTGCTCTCCATGCTGTCATTGCCCATGTATGAGCTTCTTTAGTGTAATGGTAATGATTCGCTTCAATATGCTACTTGGCTTCTGCTTTGGTCAGGAACATGGTGTTTTCTCGGACGAAATGTTCTTTCTTTTCCGAATGAAGGCTTGCTCCTTCGTCATAATGATCCTGTATCCATTCAAATGCACTATCCTCACAACTGATTTCCTCAAACGCTTCCAGCGCCTCCTCAGATAGTTCTTATTTATCCACGACTTCAACCAGAAAATAATTGATTTCATGTGATTCGCCGTCATTTGGTAGATACACAGAAAATCGTTCTGCATTATCGGATGAGCATTCCACCCATCTTTAATCGCCTACTGTCCAGAAGCCTGGGGCTGCTTGGCAGTCGTTAGCTTGGTTATTCAGTTCAGCCTGCAGTTCCTTCAAGAATTCAATATCAGTGCTCATATCCTCTTCTCCCCCTTATACCTCTATTAGTTCTGGATTCTCGTAGATGTTGCCGATCAACTCAAACCCTTTTGTAAATGTTTTACTGAGCCAAGTTCGTTCTTTTCTTTCAAGGACATTTCGTTTTAACCAGCTATCGTAAACCTTTTAAAAGTAAAAAGAATGTTCGTCAAAAGTGACAAGGTGAATGTTCTCAGCTGTATCAACGAAAATGTCTCCTTCATAAATCTCCTTATCGTTCTTATCTTTCACTCCGGTGAATTGCTGTACCGTATCATTAAGCGCGTTGTCTTCATCAATCAAATCAGTTTTTGAACGGTAAACGTTACCTTTCGCGTCTAACCATGGTGAATAGAATGTCAAACCGTCCCACGCCCGGAACTTAATCTCTCTGCCCATCGTGTATCGTCTCCTTTGATTGGGGTCTCAGCCCCCTAAATGTCACTTTTTCGGAACTTTTGCTGTAGATCCACACTCCGGACATTCCATCCATTCCTCAACACCGCCGCAATCGTCTCCATCAGACCATTGGTATTTCATCTCAGTCTTGCACTTTCGGCACTTCTTCACTTTTTGTTTCATGTGTCTCAGCCCCCTTATAAGTTCAGTACAGCCAAGAGGGCTGCTTTACAAATGGCTTCTGGTGCTGTTGATTGCATCGAAACGACCACCTTATCAACATCACCCTCATGTATCACACAGTCGAACAGCTTATTCATTTTCATTGACTCGCAGTAGATCTTCACATCCATATTTCTGCTAATGATATTCTCTACTACTTCCCATGCTGAGGATATGTCCGTAGACCAACCCCGATTTACAAAGTAGGCGAACGGTATTTCTCCCTTTGGTTGCATGTACCTGAATGCCTCTTCTGCGCTGGTGATGGTTGGCGGAACAATTACATCATTCGACTCGCAAGGGCCGTCATAATCGAATTTCGGCCCTTTTATGCTTCGCCAACCGAAGATATGTTCAGCAATAAGAGCATCCAATTCTTCTCCCGGCTCCTTCGCCAGTATCTCTTCCCTTGTGAGTGTCATTGGGCACCAACTTCCTTAATTACTTGGCAATCATCTTTCTGTATGTGCCGTCCGTATGGATAGTAATCATTTTTCGGTATTAGGAATAGACTGGGATGTTTGATATCTTCATCGACTTCAAAGGTTTCACCAATATGTTCGTGGTACCACCATGGAATAATCGGTGCAGGTGGAGTGTGGAAAATGATCTTTACTGTAGTCATTGGTTATCTCCTTCCTCAACATGCCCCCTAGCAATCTTCAACGCAGCCTGAGTAAGGTCATACGGTAGCACATGGTGATAATTATTGACAATGGTAGCAAGGATAATTTCAGAGTCATCTAACTGTTTACGTGCCAGTTTCACGTCAGACACAAGCTTTGTAATGTCTCCCCGTACTGCCGTGCTGTTGTACTCTTGTTCAATGCTGTTACCTTCGCCATCTCTGGACATTGTGCGGTATTCCTTACTAAGTTCATCCAATAGCTGATTTGTGAAATATGCGTTCATGATCTATTCGCCCTCCTTGGCTTCCAAATCCGGTCTGCACTCTGAACACCATTCATATCCTTCAACGGGCTTATTTCTTCCACAGCGGGCACAAGACTCTTCATTAAGCCAATCTATTCCCTCCTTGGGTGCTGGGGTATCTGGGTAAAGGGTGGACATAATTTCTGATACACCCATGATCGCCTTCCAAGCAAGCCACGTTTCGTAACTCTCGTAAGCAGATGGACGATCATTGTAGAATTTACTGAAGAAATATGAGTTTGCTTCTTGGAATGACCATTCTTCATGACCTTCTGGCAAATTGTAATTCATGATAATGCTGCCAAGTGAATTACCTGCCACCAAACATCTACCGATTGCCCGTTTAATCTCTTTTTCCCGTTCTCCGCGCTCTTTGGCTTCTTGGAGCCAGTACCCTAAAGCTACCTCTGTTAGTTCATATTCAATGATGGTGGAAACGGGTTGTTACACAGTGTTTTTGCATGTTCGAAAACCTTGATTCTCTCCATATCCTTTTGCCAGTCCCTTTGTGTCATTAGGCTTCCTCCCGCAATGCCATTTCTTTGAGATCAACGCTTTCCGAATAGTATCCGTTGGATTGTCCGTACCATCTAATCGTCACATATCCCTGAAGTGTGGCAAGTTTGTAGAACGTCCACGTTCCACTTTCGCTGGCATTATCGTCGTCTTGCGATACTTCCTCTGCCATAAGGATTGGCGAATTAATCAAGTCTCTTTAATCTCAACGCATTCACAACAATCCTGGTAGTGATACATTTTGTATGCTCTGCCACAGTTAGTCTTGAAGATCAGTTCGTCATTCAGAACCTGTGTTATATCAACTACTGTTTTTCCGAGTAAATCTGATATGGAGTTCACGTTTATAACCTCCTTTGGGAGAGGAGGGCTATTAACCCTCTCTGTCCCTGTATCTTCGTACTGTGCATCACTATTTCTCTTCAATAAAACTAATATATGTTCTATGTTTCTTATAATGGTTTAATAAACTATACTTAAATCATTAAATATTCCGGGGGTATAATATAATGCTGTCTGATGCCTTAAAATCGTTAGTTGTATTAGAAATGTACACTAATACTTATGATGAACAATTATCCAACTTCCACTTAACTAAAGAGCAACTCCAATTTACCAGTATGCCTTTGGACAAAATTAACAATCCTAATATTTCCAATAGAACAAAACATGTCTTGATTCTTGAAAATAGTGTTCCCGTGGGTTATTTTGCTTTAGAAGATGGCGATAAGCTTTTAAAATATAGTAATAATTCTAATGCTCGTTTGCTTACATCCTTCTCTATTGATTCAGGTAATCAAGGAAAGGGATTAGCAAAGATCGCTCTTAAACTATTACCTGACTTTGTAAAAAATAATATTCCTCAAACTGACGAAATTGTCTTAGGTGTAAATAAGAGAAACAAGCCTGCTTTGAACCTTTACTTAAAATCTGGTTTTATTGACGAAAACGAATTTTATGAAGGTCCAAAAGGTCCTCAACATATACTACATTTGAGAGTCTAATCAATGTCGAATTAATTACAAATGAGTGAGATTATTGATAGCTATATTTTGTAATACTATCACTAGTATTTTCACATAAACGTAAGCGGCGTAAATAATGCGCCGTCTTTTTATGAGTCCACTTCTTGTTACGCAGTATGCGTCTATTTCAAACTACTTAGCGTGATATATGCCGCTTCTACCCTCTCTCGGGGAGCGGCTTTTAACATAGATATGATTTCATCATCTTCCCATATATCTGCCGCCTCGTACCCGTTAACAACGGTCGCTAAGTTGTACAGATATCCTTGTGCATCTACCTCTATAGCCTTTGTCTGTACCTCTAAGCTGGCAGCAGGGTCGGTGCAATAGTCAGTAATAAGAAAACACCTTGCTGACCCTTCTGAAAATTCTTCGCGTATATATGCGTTTCCGTCAAATTCAATTACTGTCTTATCCTTTACTTGTGTCATGACTTACCCTCCCTAAGTGGCTTAACGTCAGCAACCCACACTGGAAACGATCCTCTATTTGGCTCACAGAAAGCATAAGTACCACCTTCTCTATCAATCCCTTCAGGTGCTACTGGATACCATCTTGCGTATAGCTCCTTTGTTTCTCCCAGTTCGTAACATCCGTCAACCTCAATCGCGATTTCTTTCTCAAACTCTTCTTTGGTATATCTTAATTTTGGTGCTACATAGCAGGATCGAGTATCACATTCGCACCATATTCCAAATCCCATGTTACTCATGCCTTGTCGCTCCCTTCCTCTGCTGGTAGCAGTGCGTCTTGTAACAATCTGTAAGCTGGGTGCTTATGATTCATCATGTCAGACGCTCTATCCATTGCCTCTTGTTGCCGGGCTATGGTCTGCTGTGCCTCTGCAAGCTCTGTGCGCTTCTCCCTGAATTTTTCGTGGAGTGATAGATAGCTTTCTTCCCAATTTTTTGCGCTTTGTTGTGACTCTTCTAGAGCAGCCAGCAGCCGCTCTACCTCATCCCATGCAGCATCGTATCCGACATTCATAAGATTGAATTCACTCAGAATATCTTCAAGCTGTTCTCCGTCTTCTGCATGCGCTAGTTCGCATATTTTGTCGTATAAATCGTTATTTTTCTCCTCCGGCATCCGTGATACTGTCACTGCTATTTGTTTCTTCTCTTCTATCCGTTCTGGTATCATAGGCTTAGTCATCGTCCGTGTCATCCTCCTCGTTATATAGATTGTCGGGGTGTTGGCGGCTGTGGCGTATGTCCTCAAGCATACAAAGGATTGTCGCGTGCTCGGATAGCATGCCGGCGCGCCCGGAGTATTTGAGCCTATTAGTTCGTTTCCTCCACCGCGCCGCGGCTTAGTACCATGCTTGTCAATCCTACGGAGCTTCCGACGTAGATACTGCCGCCGCTTATCCATACCTTGCAGGAGCAGTTCAAGTGTTTCTTCAGCCGATCTCATTCCTAATATCCATTGGATTGACGATCATGGTTTACTTTGTTCTTGGCTGTATAGGCTTCTGCAATCTGCTCGAAGGTAAATCCTAATCTTTGCTCCCCCAAAGCGTAGAAAGCATATAGTGCCCCTTTGAAAAAATGTTTTCGATGCATATCGAAATTCTCCAAAACCTGGTATAACAAAAAAAGCATGCCCACCGCATCTTTCTTTGCTATAGAAGTTGTAAATGGTAAGATATATGTAATTGGTGGGACGCTTGGAAATCCTGTGAATTTGGATTCTGATTACTCAAATAAAGTTGAAATTTATGATCCTGCTTCTGACTCCTGGACTGTCGGAAGTAATGCTTCTATTCAAAGAGGAGTCGGAGCTTCAGCTAATCTAAATGGTAAGATTTATTATTTTGGGGGATTAAATAAAACATCTGAAGGTTTAGGAACAGTTGAAGAGTATAATACTATAACGAATACGTGGTCAACTAAAACCGGCATTCCTACACCAGTGCATGCAGCAGGGGCGGTTACGAACAATGGGAAAATATATTTATTTGATGGAGGCTACTCAAGCAATACATATAATAAAGTGCAAGTGTACGATCCAGCGACTGACACATGGTCAAGTAAACGCAGCGCCCCAACCAGTAGAGATACTGTTTCAGCCATAAATTATCAGGATAAAATAAATGTAATTGGTGGATATTCAAACCCTGCACTCGATACAGTTGAAATATATAATCCAACAAATGATACATGGGAAACAAGTGCAAGTCTTAATACGGGACGTTGGGGATTTGGAAGTGTAGTATTAAACGACTCTATATATGTTTTTGGAGGTAGTACAAAAACAGTGGAGAAGCTTTCGATTGTACCCGAACCGACTTCAACGCCAACGGCGACATCGGAGCCACCCCCAACAGTTACACCTTCACCAACTCCAGGGCAGCAGTCAGGCGATCGTGCAATTCTGACAATAATAATGAATACCGACCTTGAGAAAGAATACGACTTGTCAATGTCAGAGGTTCAAGCATTTTTAAACTGGTATGACTCAGCTTCCGGATCAGCTCGTTACGGAATTGATAAGCATGGTAACAACAAAGGCCCGTTCACTAAACGAACCGAATACGTTGTGCATGACAAGATCCTATCGTTTGAAGTCAGTGAATATACCTTAACAAAATAGCTTTTCCCATCACTTACCTCCTTTATCCTTTGTAGTCACGAGCTATAATTGCATGAAGGAGGTTTTATATGTTTATATCGCCTATGTTGTTACAAACTGCTGCTGGACCATTTAGTCACAGCGATTGTATATTTGAACCGAAGATAGATGGCCATCGACTTATTTATTCTCAAGAGTCCGGGAAGATCCGGTTATATACACGGCATGATAATGATTGCACTCGGCAGTATCCTGAATTACACCTACTCTTTATGGACGATGTTATTTTGGACGGCGAGGTCGCCTGCGTTGATCCAGAGACTGGTGTATCAGATTTCGAATCTGTTATGAGCCGATTTCAGACGAGGCGAGCAGATAAGATATTACAACTCACTGGGACGCTCCCAGCATATTATGCAATCTTCGACATCTTGATGTACAAAGGCAAGGATCTGCTCGGGTTGCCCTTGATGAGCCGTTAGGAAATACTAGCGGGATTAACTCTACCATCTAATAGCTTTGGAGTAGTGCCGCACGTGGAAGGTGCTGGAGAGGCATTGTTTGAGCAGATCGAAACTCGGGGTATGGAAGGCATAGTAGGTAAGCGTAAAAACAGCGTATACGAGACTGGCCGCCGCTCTCACGTGTGGCAAAAGGTTATCAACTGGACCTATGCAGATGTTTTTATAACCGGATATCGCAAACAGGAATTTGGTTGGCTAGCTGCTGTACCGTTCGGTTCATCTGGTAAATTACGTCCAGCTGGGATTATAGAGCTCGGCGCGTCACCGATCCATAAGCAAGTATTCAGAGGCGTTGCCCAACAGCTTGTAAAAGGCGAGGATAAGGAGTTTGTACATCTGGAGGTGCGCTTAAGAGCGAAGGTAAGAATGAGGAACTGGACCAAGTCAGGTATGCTTAGAAGTCCAGTGTTTACGAAGTTTATAGTATAGACAAAACACCCCACCGACCAATTAAGGTCAGTGGGGTGTTTAGCTTTCAGACTTCACAGATCAGTTCGACCGAACTGTTAGTTCAATACTATTCTTTTATTGATCCTAACCAATCGGAAGTATCAATTCATCGCGAACTGAATTCGAAAACTACTCATTGTTTAATAGGACTTGACCAGATTAAGATTATTGAATATTGTAAAAGTCTTTTTCATACCAATACTTAAAATGATTTGTGGAATACGACATAGTGAATACTCCGGTCCATAATTTGCCCCCAACTTCTACTCCGCCTGACACAATAGTCGTTCCTAAATCATAGAAATGTCCATTGATTACCCAGTATATACTTTGGGCAGTAGCTATTTTTGCACTAGCAGTCCCTATGAACGACTTATCAGGTCCTAAAGCTTTATGCGAACCGAGATCGAATTGTACATCAAACAACTCATTAAATTGACTAAAGGAACCTGAGTTATAATACCAAACCAATATTACTAATTCTGGCTTATACAAAGTACCTACGCTTTGTGGAAGTTTAATTTCTTTAATCCATGTGTCAGCATATGTAGAAGCATTTTTCGCTGAATTTTGAGCTGATTTGTCCGGATGAGTCCTTTCAATTTCCGATTTTGAAACACCTCTCATTCTTGCAACCTCAGTAACAGCTTCTTCATAACTAATATCTCTGACTTTCACTTCATCGCCAAGATCGTCAATGTTGTTGAGATCGATTACTCCTTCTAGACTTGGAACTGATTGAGCTTCACTCGAAGTACTTTGGGCAAAGGTCGGAAGTGGTACGGACAATAGCATACCGAGAGTTAATGCACTAGATAATAGAATAGATAAACGCTTCTTCATAATATAAATCCTCCTTTTTTGGAATATTTATACTATAACGCACATAATAAGAAATTTTATAGCGTTTTTTATTATTTTCTACTATAAATTTTATTTTCTTCCATTATTTTAGCGATTCTATTAGCTAGATCTTTTTCATCAAACCTCGTAGGATTATCTGGTAAATGAAACTCCCAAGTCCTATATCCCTCTTTTGAATTAACAAACCCCGAAACATGGGGACCCCAGCCATCAATTTGAACATCTTCTAGTGTCACATTATCTGCGCGAAACATTGCAACAAGTATGTTTTCTGTTCCAATAAAGAAAACTGGATATTTAATATATTTAAAATAATCTCTATACTCTTTTTTCGAAGCTTCTTCAATACTATCTTGAGAAATGATTAAACCATCGAATATCTCTTCTGAGTGACTTATTAGCTCTTTTAGGTCTTTTTTAACATAATCTACGTTTTCCACTTTTACCAAATCATTTGCACCTACTACAGCTATCTTCAAGGCAATATTGGGTCCCTCTAGATCTTTCTCCATCGGACCAGATATTTTCTGAATAGAACAACCTACTAAAAGAATAGACACACAAATGGCTAAAAAAAGCGATTTAATCATAATGCACTCCTTTTTCGGTAAATTTCTTTAATAAATAAGATTTATTCTTAAATTGGAATTTTATTACTTATATTAAAATATTTATTTTATTATAAGATGGGTGAAATTGCAAATTTTTTTAAAAAAATAAGTTTGTAAACTTTTAAAAACTAGTTTAACTATTCACTTGTAAGGAAAATTTTCCTGAACTCCTAAATACCCCACCAACCACTTAAGGTTGACGGGGTATTTGTTATACATGCTTATGCCAAAACCATTCTAAATTCAAATTCACTTCTCATGTAATAAGCATCAGCAACCTTAACGCTAACTGGGCTCCATTTCTGGACTGGACCTCCACAATCAATTATGCAGCCAGCTAGATCACCACGGCGTTCAAGTATATCTACCTGTAATTAGCTGTTAGAAATTCTACATCCGTCTTCAAGACTTTGTATACATTACTCAATACGATCACTCCATTTGTATTAATTAAGTTTGATAAAGATAAGTTTTAGAACTCATATGTATTTCACATCATTTACATTCAGGTTATCCACAACACCCCGCCTGCATATAGAATACTAGAATTGGAACATTATGTATACATTACTATGTCATACGATAAGAGTATCACTCGAATTAGAATTAAATTAATATTTAATATCCCAAATATATTATAAATAATCTATTTGGATATATATGTATCATAATTGGTGTGTATCCCAAATATAGGAAGGAAGGTTGAATTATGAAAAAGAAAATCTTAGCTGGCCTATTAACTGTATCTGCATGTTTCGCTTTAGGGTCTACCTCATTTGCAGCAACTGCTCCCACCACAGCTCCTGACCCAATACCAGTTTCTAGTGTAGCAAGTGGACCTACTTTTGAACAAATTACTATTTACATGGATTCAGGAGAACAGAGATGCATCCCTGGCGTTCTCCGTGAACTAATTTATAATGATGGAGCCATTATATTGCATGAAAATGGATGGGTTAGTGCCGTTCAATATGGAACTGCAAATATATTTGCCTATGATGCATTAGGAAACATAAAGTCATTTACAATTCTAGTAGATAGAGATAAATAAAAATATTATGAAAAAAAAGCCCGCCAACCTGTGTAAGGTTAGCGGGCTACTTTATGTATGCTCTGAATTCAAATCGCCCTCGAACAAAATGAGCTCCAGCGAGCTTAATAGAGTCTGGTGTATACCCTTCTACAATTCCTCCATAATCCATAAGATGACCTACTGCGAAAACCAAAACGAATAAAGCTTGCTACGGAATCCGCTATCAACAAAGCGCCATATAAAAAAACATCATCTACCATGAGGGTAGATGATGTGTTCTAAAGCGCTTTTTTTTAGAATTGTCTAGCACTTACATCAACATCAAGCGAATATCCAGATGTACTATATATATACACTTTATAAGTTCCATCCAGACCATTACCTAACAAATCTTTGAAAGAAACTGTTTTCTGTGCGCCAGCAGCAATTTCTTGATCAGTGAATAGTAACCCATTTCGTTTTACTTGAAATTGAACCGAATGACCACTGTTATTTCGCATCCAGATGTTTAAGTTAACCCCATCTGAAGGTGTACTAGTGAATTCATCATTAAAAGCTCCACCAGTATGGTTCACAGGGATTATCTTATATGCCTCTGAAAAAAGTGAAATTTCTGGTACTTCAATTCCGTCTCCCACCAAAATCTTCGTTCCTGGTCCTTCGTAAATATTATTATTAAAAGTAAAACTTTCTACAGAAGAAACCTCAGATACTGAAGGTTTTTGAACCGTTGGTGAATCTACTAAGCTTGTTATAGGAGTAAAAAGTAATGATGCGGCCAAACCTAGTCCTAAAAATTTGATCAAACTAACTACCTCCCAATATTATGAATAGTTTGGATTTTAATGGTATCAAACCATTATTTGTATTAATAATATAGTATTTAATTACTATAAATAATTCACGAAAATAAAAGGATAATTGAGGTTTTTTGTCGCATTTAATCCATAAATAGATATTAACTCATAAAATGAGTTTATACAATAATTTAGTTTTTTTGTAGAGATGATGGAAACTTCATGCCAAAGTGTTCTTTATTCAATTCCTTTTCGAGAATTTTGAAATGGATCGGTCATCCACCTATGCCGATTCACTCACTAAGACACACTCATGCAGTGTTACTGCTAGAAGCAGGCAATGATATGAAGTATGTTCAGGAGCGACTCGGACACGGCAGTATTACAATTACATCTGATGTCTATTCTCACATTTCCAAGAAAATCGAAGAAAGTAGTATGGAAAAGTACGAAGCCCACATGAGATCTATCCTCGAATAGCACCCACTATTTTGTGGGCACCGGCATTACAGAGGTCCCTTACTACTCCCACGCCCACACACTAAAAAAACCCTCAACGCCTAAGGCGTTAAGGGTTTAAAGGTTCTAGTAAAGCGTCATGTATTGGTTTCTTTCCCACTCATGAACTTGTGTACGATAGATATCCCATTCGATTTCTTTCAGCTCGTAGAAGTGAGCCAGCGCATGTTCGCCGAGAGCTTCGGTAATTACATGGCTGCGGATCATTTCGCTTAGCGCTTCTTTCAAATCGGATGGCAAGCTTGGGATGCCTTCTTCAATACGCTCTTCCTCAGACATCACATAGATGTTACGGTCAATTGGAGCTGGAAGATCAAGCTTACGCTTAATTCCGTCTAGCCCTGCTTTCAACATAACAGCAAGTGCGAGGTATGGGTTAGCTGCCGGGTCCGGGTTACGAACTTCAACACGTGTGCTAAGCCCTCTCGAAGCCGGGATACGAATCATCGGGCTACGGTTACTTGCAGACCAAGCTACGTAACAAGGTGCTTCATAACCAGGAACAAGGCGTTTGTAAGAGTTCACTGTTGGGTTAGTAATCGCTGCAAAAGCACGAGCGTGCTTCAAAATACCAGCCATATAATAACGTGCAGTTTTGCTCAGACCTAGCTTGTCACTTTCATCGTAGAACATGTTTTCTTTGCCATTAAACAAGGATTGGTGAGCGTGCATACCAGATCCGTTAATACCAAACAATGGTTTAGGCATAAAAGTTGCATGCAAGCCATGTTGACGGGCAACCGTCTTCACGACGAGCTTAAAGGTTTGAATTTGGTCAGCAGAAGTGATCGCGTCAGCATATTTGAAATCAATTTCATGCTGGCCGGAAGCCACTTCATGGTGGGAGGCTTCGATTTCAAAGCCCATTTCTTCAAGGGTCAATACGATTTCACGACGGCAGTTTTCCCCTAAGTCTGTAGGAGCTAAGTCGAAATAACCACCTTGGTCATTCAATTCTGTAGTTGGGTTACCTCTTTCGTCTGTTTTGAACAAGAAGAATTCAGGTTCAGGTCCAACATTCATCGCTGTAAAGCCCATTTCTTCGGCTTCCTTCAGACAACGCTTCAGGATACCACGTGGGTCTCCAGCAAATGGAGTACCATCCGGCATATACACGTCACAAATCAGACGTGCAACACGGCTATCAGTCACCCAAGGGAAGATTACCCAAGTATCAAGGTCTGGGAAGAGATACATATCGGATTCTTCAATCCGAACATAACCTTCGATGGAGGAACCATCAAACATCATTTTGTTGTCGAGTGCTTTTTCCAATTGGCTAACCGGAATCTCTACATTCTTGATAGTACCTAACAGATCTGTAAATTGCAGACGAATGAAACGAACATTCTCTTCCTTGGCAATGCGTAAAATATCCTCTTTAGAAAAGCTCACGTGATCCTCTCCCTTTCAAAACTCTGTATATTATTATTTATTAAAAAACCGGGATAACTCACCTTGAATAAGCGATACCTGTCCCGGTCTTTTACCGGAAACTAGTTCTTGCTTCAGCAAACGGTGAAGCTGCGAATCTGATAGCTCTCTACGTCTAACCTCTGTGTCAGGGGTAATCACAGTAGCTTCTTCGGATTCCTTCGAGACTGGGTTCATTACTTGCTTGATGCCAGCAATGTTAACACCCTTTTCAATCAAGGCCTTAATTTCTAATAGGCGCTCAACATCATTAAAAGAGAACAAACGTTGATTCCCAGAGGTACGTGCAGGTACGATCAGACTATGCTGTTCATAATAACGAATTTGTCTTGCAGATAAATCAGTTAACTTCATTACAATTCCAATAGGAAATAATGCCATATTTCTGCGGATTTCATCACCCATGACTCATCCAACCTTCCAATGATCTTTTTCTGATCTCATTGTACATTTCCTAATACAGCGTGTCAATGGTGTGTAAGATTTTCTGACAGTAATTTTCGATCACGCATACTTTGGAGTGCCATCAAAACGCCATATTTGACATGGGAGTAGGTTAATCCCCCTTGCATATAGCCAATATAAGGCGCACGGATAGGCGCATCTGCCGATAACTCTAAGCTACCACCTTGTATAAACGTACCTGCCGCCATGATGACAGGATGTTCATATCCCGGCATATCCCATGGTTCTGGAACTACATGGCTGTCTACCGCCGCAGCACGTTGAATTCCCTGCACGAAGGCAATCAAGTGATCCGGTCCATCAAAGGAAACCGCCTGAATCAAATCTGTACGAGGTTCATTCCACGCTGGTTTCGTCTCAAACCCGCAGCGCTGAAATACAGCTGCCGCAAAAATACTGCCTTTAAGGGCTTGTCCAACTGTATGCGGAGCCATGAACAGACCTTGGTATAACCCGCGGGTAGTTCCTAACATTGCGCCTACCTCGCCGCCGATACCAGGAGCTGTAAGACGGTACGCTGTAAGCTCTACTAGATCTCTGCGCCCACAGATGTATCCACCCGTCTCAGCAATTCCACCACCAGGATTTTTAATTAATGAACCCGCTACTAGATCCACTCCAACCTGTGGAGGCTCAAGCTCTTCAGTAAACTCACCATAGCAATTATCAACGAACACAATAACATCCGGTTTCAATGACTTCACTCTCGCTGTCATGTCACCTATTTCGGCTACTGTGAAGGAAGCACGCCAATCATAACCACGCGATCTTTGGATTCCAATTACTTTAGTTTTCTCATTGATAGAGAGAGTTACCTCTTCCCAATCAATCTTACCCTCTGATGTAAGGGCAACTTCCCTATATGTAATTCCGAAGTCTGCGAGTGAGCCTGTCCCATCTCCTGCTTGGCCAATCACCTTGTGTAAGGTATCGTACGGACGACCTGTGATGTATAAAAGCTCGTCTCCTGGTCGCAGCATACCAAAGAGGGCTGTTGAAATGGTATGTGTTCCTGAAGCAAAATGCGGGCGCACCAAGGCTGATTCCGCACCAAAAACGTCAGCATAGACAAGATCCAGCACTTCGCGTCCACGGTCGTTGTAAGCATACCCCGTTGAACCCGCAAAATGATAATCACTGACCTGATGACGTTGAAACGCTTCAATAACCTTCCATTGATTCTTATCGACAATTCGATCAAGAGCTTTGACTGCACCTTCGATTTCAACTTCTGCGGACTCTGCCGCTCCTAAAATATCTTCTGCAAAAACTGCCATTAGTTCTTATTCGCTCCTTACATTTACTTGCCATCATAATGACAGAAAGCGACAGTTGCCTGACGCTTTTTGTCATTAGCTATTATTTTATACCTATACAACAAGCATTTCCACTTTAGGGGAACAAAGAAGATTACGGCTGGTCCACAAAATCAGCAAGCATGTAACCCCATTTATCATAATCCTCTTTATTAAGACGGACGTTATAGATAACATCGTTCTCATCATAGGTGGTTTCCAGAACCTCACCTACTCTGTAAAGCAGGGAAGAAATATCGCCTCGGTCTCCAGGAATGCGAAAATTCAGCGTATCTCCAGCCAACTCATCAGAGATAATTTCAATAATCCGGGTTAAATCCTCCGGGTTAAACGCACTGATCTTCAAAAACCCTGTGCCTGTTGGCAGCATTTCCAGTTGCTCAGGCTCACATAGATCGATTTTATTAAAAAGTACTATTTGCGGTTTGCTAGCTGCCCCTAAGTCCTGCAAAATAGTTTGTACAATCTCCATCTGCTCCTCACGCATTGGAGATGAGGCATCCACTACATGCAACACCAGATTGGCCTCATTGACTTCCTCCAGCGTTGCGCGGAAAGATGCTACAAGATCATGAGGAAGATTCTGAATGAAACCTACAGTATCCGTAAGCACTACCTCTTTGCCACCCGTTAGTTGAAGCACACGTGAAGTAGGGTCAAGCGTAGCAAACAATTGATTCTCAATATAAACATCCGCATCCGTAAGCTGCTTAAGCAGCGTCGATTTACCAGCATTCGTGTAGCCGACTAGAGCAACCTGCACTGCCCCTGCCTTACGGCGGCGTTCACGGTGCAATTCACGGGTTTTAACTACCTCATCCAACTGGCGTTTCAACTCCGTAATCCGACCGCGAATATGACGGCGATCGGTCTCAAGCTTACTTTCACCTGGTCCTCTGGTTCCTATCCCCCCGCCTAATCTGGATAAGTTTTTGCCTTGACCGGATAACCGTGGCAAAAGATAGGACAGCTGTGCCAGCTCTACTTGAATAATACCCTCTCGCGTTTTGGCCCGCCCAGCAAAAATATCCAAAATGAGCTGCGTCCGATCAATAATCTTCAGATCCAGAGACTCTTCAAGGTTCCGTACCTGCGCTCCAGATAATTCCTGATCAAAAATAGCCGTATTAGCTCCAAGACCATCAGCGGCCATGCGGAGCTCTTCTACCTTACCTTTCCCGATAAACCATTTTGAATCCGGTGTTTCCTTATTCTGACGCAACACATCCAGGACTTCAACACCTGCTGTTTCTGCTAATTGTACTAATTCCTGCAGAGAAAGCTCTGGGTCAATACCGGTACGTTTAATTTTATCTGTGACGAGAGTGACCAATATCGCCCGATCTTGAATATCCGTTTCTGTATCATGCGTAGTTATTGCCATTTATTCATGCTCCTTATGACGGTAATAGAATCTTTGTGTACCATTTAATCAGTTTTTCACTTCTTGCTGATGTTATACAGATGAACCTGTTCATTCACAGCGCTTCAAAACATTTTATCATAAGTTTCATTGGTAATATAGGCTGATAATGGAACGGCTCACCATTCTGTCAGCATTTTCTTTATGATAATCTTCAATCTTTTATAAAAGATAAACCGACTAAGCATGTATAAACTTAGCCGGTGTCAATTTATTTAAGAGATTATACTCTCCCCTTTTGAATAATCATCGACCGGAAGAACAAGGTCTCTCGGTAAGATCTCCATCAAAGATTGTTTAGATATTTTGACATGCCTGCTTATTAATCTAACCGCTTGATGGCGGATTGCCTGTTCGAGGATATTGCGTACATAACGGGCATTACTAAAGTTTTCTTCAATAATTTTCTCATTAAGGATTAACTCTTTTAGTTTCCCGTTTGTTTCTGGAGTAATTATATAGTCTCTTTCAGCAGCCATTTTATGTGCAATCAATATCAGTTCATCTGTTGTGTAGTCCTGAAAATCGAGTTGAATTGGAAATCGTGAGGGAAGCCCGGTATTAGCCTCCATGAACATCTCCATTTCATTTGGATAACCCGCTAAGATAATAATGAGATCATCATTCCTGTCCTCCATAACCTTTACAAGACAGTCGATTGCCTCTTTTCCAAAATCCTTATCTCCGCCTCTAGCCAAGCTATAAGCCTCATCAATGAATAATACGCCACCCATAGCCTTCTTAACAAGGTCTCTGGTCTTTTGAGCTGTATGCCCTATGTATTCCCCCACTAAATCCGCTCTCTCTACTTCGATTAATTGACCTTTACTTAATATGCCCATATTCTTTAACAGCTTGGCAACGATTCTTGCTACAGTTGTCTTTCCAGTCCCGGGGTTGCCTTTAAACAACATATGATAAACCTGATTAACTACATTTAACCCCAGTTCTTGTCTCATTTTTTCCACTTGGATAAGCGCATGAATTTCATATATGAGATCCTTCACCTTTTCAAGACCGATAAGCTCATGAAGCTCTTGCAGGATTTCTTTTGTAGATTCTAAATGATTATTTTGAGCCAGCGCGCTCTCCAATGTTTCATTCGTAATATTTGTTGGGTCTTGATTTTTGAAAGTTATATTCATTCTGGAATCATTAATGGTTATCTTTCTTAAATTTTCTTCACCCATTGTAATCACCTCGTTAGAGCATTATATGCAATAACTGAATGACATCATGCACTTGTTTTAAAGAATGGGGTTTCGACATTGGATTCCCTGCTATCTCTCGCATCTTCTACGATGGTACACGAGGATAGAATGACCGAAATGCATAAAAGCCATAAGCAGACATTTATTTTTTTATCATTTCACAACCCCATTATTTTTGATATACAAATAACAAATAGCCCCCATTTAGAGTTTAGTCCATTTGGGGGCTGGCTTTTCTAATCAAGTCTCTTCCGGAATAGGAAGCATTATTAGAAGATTCTGATATTTGGGAACAATTACAGGAACAACTGCTGGATTTTCCATTTCGTATAGGCTAGAATTTCACGCGACTTATGCCTTGTCATCGACAGAACAGTGGATTCTGTAAGCCCCAGTTCAGGATTCACATAACCGAGCTCGTCCGCGATTTCGTGTGAACGCCATCCATGATATGTATGCGTAATAATAATTGCTGAGGACAATCCCTCACTTGTCATAATTGCTTTGCTATACAGAAGATTCTCGTAAGTGCTGGTAGCTTTATTTTCAACAGAAATGGCGCTATCCGGAACTCCATGAGCTACTAAATAATTGCGCATGCCTTGACCTTCGGTATATTTCAGATCAGGTTTATCCAAACCTCCAGAAACTATGATATGCGGGAACATCCCCTCTTGATAAAGCTTAAGCCCGTAATCCAATCGTTCCTTCAATCCCGGGCTAGGTTCATCTCCCCACATCGACATGCCAAGAATGATCCCTGTATCGGCTTTGAGCATAGGATCTGTCGTTGCGGCTTTATTGATATTCCTCAATGCGTACGCACACCACAACAAACCAACTACAACAATAACCATTAAAGCAATAAGCAACGTTCGTTTAGACCAAATTCGGCGTTTTTTGCGAACAATCCGAATCGGGGAAGAGTCTCTTCCATAAACGTACCATTCCATCTTTATTTCCTCCTGAATTCTCCATGATGAAATAATTCGGCACGATGTTTCAAAGAGAGTGAGAAATAAGGGAAAGCATGAGCATCGATGCCACGTAAAATAGTATGGGCAGTCTCCCAGGCTAGCTTATAATCGTTTTCTGAGATGTCTTGCCTCTCCAGTGCTTCCTCCAGTTCATCCTCATCGAGCAAAAACACCTCGCCGTTCCAAAGTACTACCACGTCCAGATACAAATCGTCAAACCAAGGCACACCTTGGTCAGTAACGCCTTGCACTTTACAGGTGTCTATGTACCATTGAACAATATTTTGTTTTTCGTCGAACATAGCCGTCACAATATAGTGACTATCTTTCGGAAAATATTGCAGCCAGGAATAACCTTTATCTGCAATACGATATGTATGTCGTCCATAGCTCTTCCACAGTGGTTCTTTCAGCCCGTAGATGGTATAAAGCGTAATATATCCGCTGAATTCCCGGCTCTCCACATAGCGGCAGGCAAAATGGCGACGCGTAATCCGGCGCCAGTTGGCCCGGTCTCCGAATTTACGTTTCATAGAAATTACCCTCTCCAGTATGGTCTATTCAGCTTAACACATTTAGAGGATACACTCAAAATATCCCGCAAAATACAAGAAATTTTTCTTCTAAACCTAATAAAAACGGCAGTCCAGCTTCGCTCTATAAATAAAGCAAAGCTGGACTGCCATGGATAAAGCTATTGTTCGTAATTCAAATTCGTTTTATTGAGTGGAAGAATCCCCGTTCACAAAACCTGTCTCTGGATCAGGGTTTGTGGATACATTCCCACTCTCACCGCCGGAACCCTCTCCACCGATAGTGGGTTCTGGAGTTGGGATCGGCATTGGTGTTGGCGGTGGCGGGGTGATTTCAGGGATTGTAGTACCACCGTCATTTCCGCCTCCCTCATTGCCGCCTCCGTTATTGCCACCATTTCCATTCTCTCCGTTGTTGCCACCGTCCTCTGGGGTCGGGGTCGGAAGATTAGGATCTATGGTGGGTTCAGGGGTCGGCATTTCATCCTGCACGGATACACTAACCACATTGGAGGGTTCGCTCTCCACTTTTAGCGCAGGGTCATAAGAAGTTACATAATACTCGTAAACCAAACCAGGCAGTGCACTAAAATCGCCTGCGCTGGTAGTCACTGTATTTAACAGTGAGCCAAATTCAGCTTCCGATGTCTCTCTACGATAAATACGATACTCAACGCCGGCAACAGGAACTGCCTCCCAATTGAGATTTACAGTCATCGTAGAAGGATCATATGCTGCTGATAGTCCAGTAACGGTCTGAGCTGTTTCTGGTGTTTCAGTAGGCTCAGGAGCAATCTCGTTATCGAGCTGCGGGAAGGATTTCTTAGGAACATCCTTCAGCGCTTCCTCCATGACCTTACCCCAGAAAGCAGCGGCAAGCGGACTGCTGTTCTTAAGCAGATGCTTTTTACTTGGCTTGTCGTAACCCATCCAGACTGCTGCAGTCCATTCTGGCGTATAGCCTACAAACCATACATCACGGTTCGAGCTGATTCCAGAATATCCACTTTGCGTCGTACCGGTCTTACCGGCAACAGGACGGTCAATCCTAGCTTTTCTACCCGTACCGCTCTCCACGACCTTCTGCATCATCTCAGTCATTTGATAAGCTGTTTCCTTACTCATCACTCGCTCAGGCGTTGTATTCGCTTTGTAGACCGTCTCACCACTGCTGTCAGAGATGGATTTAATGGAATAAGCCTCTCTTAGTTCGCCGCCATTTGCAAAAGCGCTGTAGGCTTGCGCCATTTCCAGCGTATTGGTCCCTTTGCTCATGCCTCCAAGAGCCAGCGAGAGGTTCTTATCCTCATCTTCCAATCCAATGCCTAGTTTCTTGGCAAATTTAAATCCGGTATTCACACCAATTTCATTGAGCAGCCAAACAGCCGGAATATTCTCTGATTTCTGAATGGCATCACTCATGTTGATGCTCTTAGAATATCCGTGCAGGTTGGTTGGACAATAGTTCGCGAAACATTGCTTCTCGTTGCTTAGCGTTGAATTCATGGTGAATTTCCCAGTTTCCAGCGCTGGAGCATAAGAGACAATTGGTTTGAAAGCAGAACCTGGAGAACGACGGCTGCCAGTTACACGACTGTAGCCTTTTTTCTCATAATTCCGTCCGCCAAGGAGTGCGACAATGCTGCCATTCTCCTGATTCACAATCGTCATTGAGCCTTGTACCAGCTCTTCATCTACACTCTTTTCAAAATTATCACTATCTGCAAAAGCATCTTCAACCGTTTCTTGAGCATGCTTATCCATGGTAGTGTAAATTTTGTATCCGCCGATATTCAGATCATCTTCTGACAATCCAAATTTTTCTTCCGCCTCATCTACTGCAAAATCAATAAATGCTTGATAACGCTGTTTCTTTTCTGGCGGCTTATAGTTATAATCTACGGCTTTTGCTTCGTCTCTTTCCTGCTCCGTAATGTACCCTTGCTCATACATAAGCTGAAGCACTACTGCCCGGCGTTCCTTCGAAAGATCAGGGTTACGCAGCGGGTTGTAACGAGACGGGCCTTTTGGCATAGCCGCCAATGTCGCGATTTCCCAAACCTTAAGCTGACTCAAATCACTTTTACCAAAATATCTTACTGATGCTGCTTTAATTCCGTAAATTGTACCCCCGAAGTTAATCCGGTTCAGATACATGGTAATAATCTCTTCTTTAGATTTCTGATTCTCCAGGGCTACGGCAATCGACACCTCAGTTGCTTTACGGAAAAACGTCTTGTCCCGTGTCAGGAAGATGTTTTTGGCGAGCTGTTGAGTAATGGTACTACCGCCCTCTACCATACTTCGTGCGGCTATATCCTTTACTGCTGCCCGGCCAATCGACCATAAATCCACACCAGAATGTTCGAAGAAACGTTTATCCTCTGTGGCTACAAAAGCGTTAACCAATAACGGTGGAATTTCTTCATACTCTACTGGATCACTTTTCTCCAGTGATAATTCGCCGATTAAATTAGCATTGCGGTCATATACCTTAGTCGTTTCATTCACTGTTAGCTTATCCTGGTTCTCAAGCAGAAGCTTTTGACCATTTAGCATAATGAACAGATATCCACCTAATGCACAGAAAATGGCCAATGCCGTAGCGAAGAACAAGCTCCACAGCACACGCTTCTTCGTCAAAAATTTCTTTTTCTTTTTTGGTTTTGATTTTGGTTTTGATTTGGAACTGGACGATCCTCTATCTCTATTGTGATTCGTCCTGGATGTATCGTCTCTAGACATAATGCCTCCTGACTCCCTTTCGGAAATAAACATAAATGGTCTGCCATGAATGAAAAGAACAACCTTCACAGGTTGCTCTCTCACACTCTATTCAAACGATTTATAAACAAGAAAGGTTTCAATTCATTTTTGATAAATGTTATTCTTCACTACTGCTGTCTTGCATCAGTGATACACTACGTTGTGGTGTGAACGTGGAAATCGCGTGTTTATACACCATTTGCTGGCGTCCATCACTGTCAATGACGATTGTAAAATTGTCGAATGCTTTAATTATTCCCCGGATTTGAAAACCGTTGGTCAGATATACCGTAGCAGGGATATTTTCTTTGCGTAGTTGGTTCAAGAATGTATCTTGGATGTTAATGGACTTGTTCATATGACGTACCCCCAATGGTTCAATTAGATTGTTCAGAAGTATATTCAAGACCTGAGAGAAACTTTCCTGCTATTATACCACGTATTTTTGAGAAATTCTCAGAAAAGTTTTGTTCACCTTCGACATCGATCCACTCGATTTCCTTCATGTGGCGAAACCATGACAACTGTCTTTTGGCGAATCGGCGAGTATCGCGTTTAAGCAGTATCACAGCTTCTTCCAGCGTCAGCTCTCCCGCCAGGTAAGCGGCAATTTCCTTGTAACCCAATCCCTGCATGGACACAAGGCTTCTGCTGTAACCGTTATCCAGCAGTCCCTTCACCTCAGCAACGAGACCATCCGCCAGCATGCTATCAATTCGGTCCTCAATACGTTTATATAGTATTTTCCGGTCCATTGTCAAACCTATGAGACATAAGTCATAGGGAGATTCCTTCTTTTGAGCAGCATGAGAAGCGGAAAGTGTAGTGTTTGTCTGGTGTTGAATTTCCAGTGCACGGATAATTCTGCGACGGTCGTTAGGATGAAGTTTGGCTGCGCTGACTGGATCAACCGCCTCGAGTCTGGCATGCAGTGCAAGCGCTCCATGTTCTTCCGCAAATTGATCCTGCTCTTTACGGAAAGCTTCATCAGCCACTGCTTCCGAGAACTGAAAGCCGTAACATAAAGACTCAATATACAGTCCAGTCCCCCCTACGATAAAGGGAAGCTTCCCTCTAGCGCTTATCTCCTCGATGAGTCTAGTGCCCTGCTCTTGAAATTCAGCGGCAGAATACGCATCCTGCGGATCATGAATATCGATCAGGTGATGGGGAATGCCGTTCATTTCGGCGGGTGTAATCTTAGCTGTACCAATATCCATACCACGATAAACCTGCATCGAATCGCCGGAAATAATCTCAGCGTTATAAGCCGCTGCCAGCTCCAGACTTAACCGGGTTTTGCCTACGGCAGTTGGTCCTAACAGCACTAGAACCTTATGCCTTTCTTTAGTTGTCAATGTGTATCACCCCGTACGATGTTTTGGAGTTGCTTCTGAGCAGCTCAGTAAACCCAAGGCGTTCAAATTCGCCACTCAAAGCCTTTTCTTTTAAAAGAACAGTCTTACGGGCGACCCTAACCGCTTCGGCTACACTCTCTGTCGATAAGGCTGCACGGTTAGCGAATTGCCGCAGCGGGGAAATCGAGGCAGAACCCGTCAGTGGCACGCGAAACATAGGATCAAAATAAACAATATCCACACTTCGATCTGGTTGAGACCGTAAATAATCCAAATGTTCACTATGCACGACATTAACTCTGCGTAAAGCCTCATTGACCTTTACTTGCCCAGAGGTGTAATGAGACATCCCTTCACTGAGCAGTGCGTACAGCGGTAATGAGCTCTCCAAAGCGGTTACCTCTGAGGACTCACCACCATGTACAGCAAACAGTAAGGAGTCAGCTCCTAATCCAGCTGTACAATCCAATACGCTATCTCCGGGAAGCATTCGAGCCGCAACAAGCATCGGCTCGATCTCACCCTTTAGAATTCGTTTAGCGCGAACGAAGCCCATGCTCGGATGAAACTCCATAGGCTCCATTCCTAAGCGGTGTAGTCGAACAGCGTCCTGAGATAGAATCAGAATATCCTCATCTCCGTAATGTTCAACCATCCTTGTAATGGAGAGCTTCTCACGTGGAGCATAACTACAACCCGTTCTCTCCGCAAGGCTTTGCGCGCGTTCTACTATTTCCATTATCGGGCTATACCCCGTAGTTATAATCATGGTGCCTCCAGTCTTGCTCTTAACAAATTTCAAAAAATGTATAATTACATAACCCGCTTGAACAATTTCTCTAAATCATAGGATGAAAAAGAGATCACAATCGGCCGTCCATGTGGGCAAGTATACGGTTGTTTGCACTCTGCCAGTCGGGACAACAGAGCCTCCACTTCCTGTTCTGTTAGTTTATGGTTGGCCTTAATCGAGGCTTTACATGAACACAGAATCGATGACTTTTCTCGTAGCTTCGCAAGATCAATCATACGCTCGCTTAAGACCCACTCCGCCATTTCTTCAACGACCGCCTTCTCATCCCCTTCAGGAAACCAATAGGGCAAAGAACGAACAAGAAAGGTCTGTCCGCCAAAGTGCTCAAGGTATACCCCGGCCTGCTGAAACCAATGTAGACGTTCACTAAGCTGACGACTTTCAGAAGGCGTGAACTCCAGTGTAATCGGCAGTAGCAGCTCCTGTGAGGCATCCTCCGGCCGACCAAATTTCTCATAGAAGTATTCGTAATTAATACGTTCATGTGCCGCATGCTGATCGATTAAATAGAGTCCTCCATCATTCTGGGCAATAATATAGGTCCCATGATGCTGGCCTATATAATTAAGCTCAGGAAAGGCTGGAAGTCCAGGCTCTTCTTGTTGTGGTGGAGCCCATAGCTTCTCAACCGAAGGGAGCTGCTTCTGCGCCATTGACGTTTCTTGCGGGCGATAGCTATTGGAATAACTAGTATTCGCATTAGTTTGGCGCCCCTGCGAAGATGAAGACGGATAGCCTGACCCGTAAGCTGGAGCTACCTCGCGAGTCACCTGATGATCCGCCTGACCTTGCTTGCTAAAATCATGGGAATTACGGTCAAGGTTCGATGACTGTAGTCCACTTAAGAAGCTGGCAGATCCCGTGGGGGCTGTATCCTTCTCATCACCATTCGAAGATGACGGCGGAACAGCTCCTTTGGAAAAAGCAAATTGCTCCTGGATAAAGGAGCTGCTGCCCTTGGGTCCGATTGTTTCCTTGCTTGGACGTGGAATCAGACTTTGCCCCAGCAGTATTTTGCGGATCTCCTGCTCAACAAAGGTGTAAAGCTCATTCTCTTTACTGAATCTAACCTCGAGTTTTGCTGGATGTACATTGACATCTACCAAAGAGGGGTGCATATCCAGTTCAATAACTAATAGCGGATAACGGTTAATCGGAAGCAAGGTATGATAAGCACGCATGATTGCTGCGTTCAGACCATTACTGCGAATATAACGTCCACCGACAATAGTAGTGATTGCATTTCGATTGGAACGTGTCCATTCTGGACGACTAATATATCCGGAAATCCGGTAATCCAAGTCTTCTGCCGTAATCGGCAGCATTGCTTTGGCGGCATTGGTTCCGTAAACAGCTGCGATGACCTGCAGCAGATCACCATTTCCGAGCGTATGCAGCAGCTGATTGCCATTATGATGCAAGGTAAAAGAGATCGCCGGATGAGCCAGCGCCATGCGGTACATGGCATCTGAGATATGGCCCAGCTCCGTCTGAATACTCTTCATATATTTCAGCCTTGCCGGCGTATTAAAAAACAATTCACGAACGGCAAGATCACTTCCCCGGCCGGAAGGAGCGTCCTCATTTCGTATGAGATTGCCACCCTCAATGTCTACTAGGCGCCCTTTGCCGTCATCGGCAGTTGCAGTTAGAAGCGATACCTTGGAGACCGCGGCAATACTGGGAAGTGCCTCTCCGCGGAAGCCTAAGCTTGTGATTTGAAATAGATCGCGGCCATTCAGAATTTTACTTGTAGCATGCCGGTAAAAGGCGGTCTCGCAATCTTCAGGATCAATCCCGGAGCCATTATCTTTAACGCGGATGCTCTGCAAGCCCCCCTCTTCTACCGATACCTCAATTCTTGTACTGCCAGCGTCAATTGCATTCTCGACAAGCTCCTTTACAACAGAAGCTGGCCGCTCTACTACTTCACCCGCAGCTATCTGGTTGGCAATATGCTCGTCCAATATATGAATTTTGGCCATTTCATTCACCTCTTATTTAGGCAATCAATTATTATTAAATCTTTATTGCAGATCCTTAACCTTCATCTTCAGCTCGTTCAACAGACTCATCGCCTGCAGCGGCGTCATATTCATAAGATCAGCGTCACGCACAGAAGAAATGAACTCTTTTAGCGCAGGATTCTCTTGGATTTCGGTTACCGCAACTTGATGTGCACTACCTTTGCGATTCTTGCGTGGTTCTTCCTCACCAAAGATAGACAACTGAACAACCTCATTTTCTACAGGTGCCTCAGTGATGACACTTACGACTTGCGCTATCGAGGATGCGCTAGCAACTTCTCTTACAGCCGCCTGTCTTTCGAGGCTTCCCCCGTAATGAAGTTCAGAACCACCAGGATGGGCTGCCTGCTCAATGCTCTGCAAGAGACCATAAGCTCGGTCAATAATCCCTTCAGGAAGACCCGCAAGACGTGCACAATAGATGCCATAGCTGCTGTCAGCCGCTCCAGGAACTAGCTTGCGCAGGAAGTTAACTTTATCACCGCTCTCTTGAACAGCCATAGAGTAATTCCGAAGTCCTTTAAGACTTCCTTCCAAATGAGCCAATTCATGAAAATGCGTCGAAACTAGAGCTTTGCAAGAAATAACATCATGTACATATTCAATAACCGCCTGAGCGATGGCCATACCTTCACTGGTCGAGGTACCTCTTCCCAGCTCATCAATAATAATCAAGCTACGAGCTGTTGCTTTCTCTGTCATAACCTGGATATCAGCCATTTCCACCATAAATGTACTTTGTCCACCGATCAAATCATCAGCTGCTCCAATACGAGTAAAGATCCGGTCTATAAGCGGAACTTCAGCACTGTTTGCTGGTACAAAACATCCAATCTGAGCCATGATGCAGATCAGCGCCACCTGACGCATGTAAGTACTTTTTCCCGCCATATTAGGACCTGTAATTAGAAGAATATTACCTTCTTCCTTACTCAGCGTGCTTCCATTTGCAATAAAAGCAGAATCTTTAAGCACCGCCTCCACAACGGGATGACGGCCCCCTTCAAGCCGAAGATCATAACCATCCGAAAGGACTGGCTTCACAAAACGATGTTCGGCACTAACTGCCGCCAAGCATTGATATACATCAATTTCGGCAACCTTTTCCGCAAGATTTTGCAGGCGGGGAATTTGCCCGCTGATGCGATCACGCAGCTCAGTAAACAGGCTGTATTCCAAATCCGTCA
Source organism: Paenibacillus sp. FSL R10-2778 (assembly GCF_038593035.1). Taxonomy (NCBI): domain Bacteria; kingdom Bacillati; phylum Bacillota; class Bacilli; order Caryophanales; family Paenibacillaceae; genus Paenibacillus; species Paenibacillus sp. FSL R10-2778. The sequence goes on from NZ_CP151956.1 coordinate 3,878,022, forward strand.
TTTTATCCTGAGCTTCAAGGATGAGTGCTTCCTTCTCCTTAAGCTCAGGAGTGACAAAACGCTCTGCGTTGGCAAGCGTCTGCTTACGTTCATATCTTCCTTCCGGCAGTGCAGCCAGATTGGATTTGGTGATCTCTATGAAATACCCGAAGATTTTGTTATAGCCGATCTTCAGTGACTTAATGCCAGTGGCCTGTCTTTCCTTAGCTTCCAGTTCTGCGATCCAACGTTTACCGTTACTGCTAGCTTCCCTAAGCTCGTCCAAACGTTCATGATAACCGGAACGGATAATGCCACCGTCGCGCACAGACACCGGGGCATCCTCGACGATTGCGTGGTCAATATCCTCTCGCAGCTCAGCGCATTCATCCATACTTGCACCGATCTCTCGTAAAGTAGCTGAACCGGAGGTCATACATAAATCCTTCAATGCAGGAATTTGCGCCAGCGATAATTTCAGAGCATTCATATCACGGCCATTGGCGCTGCCAAAAGCAATACGACCCACCAAACGCTCCAAATCATAAATTTCTTTAAGCGCTAAACGCAGGTCCTCGCGAACGATAAACTGATTGTACAAATAATCGACAGCCTCTAGGCGCCGTTCGATCGGAGCTCGCTGCAATAGCGGCTTATCAATTCTGCGACGCAACAGACGGGCGCCCATCGACGTTTCCGTTCGATCCAGCAGCCAGAGCAGGGATCCTTTTTTGGAGCGTTCGCGAACCGTCTCGGTTAGTTCAAGATTCCGGCGTGTAAATGGATCTAGAATCATATAATTGCCTGGTTCATAAGGAGAAATCTGACTAAGCTGCCCTAACGAACGCCGCTGGGTCTCATTCAGATAAGAGATCAGAAGCGCCAGACATTGTCCACGTTCCTTCTCTAGACGTACCCATGCCGCTTCACCGAACTGACGACGTGCCAGCTCCTCCTCGCGTTTCTCCCAAGGGGTGTAAACTACAGGTTTGGCTAACAGCGGCGTTTCGCTTCGCAGGATCTCCAAAAGTGCAGCGTCTCCGATGATCTCAGCCGGTTCATAAATGCCAATCTCATCACGCAGCCATTCGGCTCCAGATAATACCGAAGTAACATACAGCTCACCAGTTGTTAAATCGCAGGCAGCTAATGCCATCATTCCGTCACTTTCGGTGACGCAAACGAGGTAGTTATTGCTCTTGTCAGCAATGATTTTTCCATCCATCACGGTTCCTGGTGTCACGACGCGTACAATATCCCGCTTCACCATGCCTTTAGTGACTGAAGCATCCTCTAACTGCTCACAAATGGCGACTTTATATCCTTTTTCTATCAGGCGTTGAATATATCCCTCGGCGGCGTGGTAAGGCACTCCACACATAGGGATTTTCTCCTCGCCCCCGCCTTCGCGGCCTGTCAACGTAATCTCAAGCTCCTTGGAAGCCAAAATGGCATCTTCAAAGAACATTTCATAGAAATCGCCTAGTCTAAAAAATAGGAAGGCATCCTTAGCCCCTTCCTTTACCTTTAAATATTGCTCTATCATCGGCGTATATTGTGCCATGGTCAACCTCCATGCCTATTTAATGCTGTCCCCCATTATAACAGAAAATTGATGGACAAAGTTACCCTGAAACCTCACATTAGTACAACGAAAGACTAGAATACTTATCAGACAAACACTTACTTGAGGTATATTCTTCTGCTTTTAAATATTGTAAAATCTTAACACAGAGCGTCAGCCCATATAAAAATCAAAGGAGAATACAATATGATACGAAAGCTAACGAAGGATGATCAAGAGCTGCTGATGGCATTGCTGCGGAAAGAGCCGGCGCTTAATTTATTTATCATTGGCGATGTGGAGAATTTTGGGTTTGAGCAGGATTTCATGGATTTATGGGGAGAGATTGATCCAGCCGACGGGCGGATAAAAGCCGTTCTGCTGCGCTTCTATAGAAGTTACCTTCCTTATGCAGATGGCCCTTTTGATGTCGAGGGGTTCGCTGAGATTATCCGAAAGGATAATGACATACATATGATCTCCGGAGCCTCAGAGGTGGTGAAGGCTTTTGACGGGGAAATTAATTTCAAACAAGTAAAACAGCTGTTTTTTGCTGAATTAAAAGAAATGAACAATAAAATAAGTGAGTCCTTCTCTTCAGCTGAGCCTATTAAAAAAGCTACGGTTCAGGATGTAGAAGCGATTTGCGCACTCACGGATACCATTGAAGAATTTGAAAGCAGCCGCAATGGTTCAAGAACCAGCCTGCGTAAAACGCTGGAAAGCAACACCGGCCGCACCTATTATATAGAACGGGAAGATAAGGTCATTGTCACCGCTTCAACTTCAGCGGAAAATTCCATGTCAGCGATGATTGTAGGGGTTGCCACACATCAAGCATTCAGAGAGCAAAGCCTTGCTTCGCGCGTAATGGCACAGCTATGTGCAGACCTGCTCCATGAAGGAAAGTCATTGTGCCTCTTTTATGACAACCCACATGCCGGAGTTATTTATAAACGACTTGGTTTTCAAGATATCGGTTCATGGACCATTGTTAACATGTAGACCAAATAGTAAAATCACACTTTTACTTTGCTGCACCATAACTCACGTATATCCCGTGATTCATCCCACGTCCGTTCAGCGGCAATATAGTCGAATAAAGGCTCGATATAGGGGGCGGCAATCTCGTAGCCGCCTAGGGAACGCAGCCGCGCCAGCAATGGGGGGATTGCGGCGCGCAGCGGAGATTTATCGCCGCTGTAGTAGGCGATATGCAGGTCTTCCCGGTCGAGCGGGCGTTGCGTCAGGTCCTCATAATGGCTCACGATTAGGTGAGCCAGATAGACCGCGCCTTTAGCGATGACCGGGGATACCAGGAAGCTCGGCAAGGTCCGGTACTCGAAGCCGCCATGCGGCTGAGTCCGGAAATCGCCGAGCACGCCGTATCGGGGACGACGCGCCCCTGCGCGGACGTCTTCGAGCAGAAGCATGGGCAGCGCGAGATAGTTATCGAGCGCGCGCAGCAGCGGCGCCGTCAGCGTCACGCCGCTGAAGTGCAGATGGCCGCCGAGGGCCCAGCCCGTCAGCGGCATGCCTCCCGCCCGCCAGCGCAGCGAGCGGTCGGCGATGAGCCGGTCCGCCAGCGCCGCGGCGGACATCAGCTGCGCCAGCAGTGCGCGCGGTTCCCCGCGCGGCTGAGGGCGCAGCTCGGCGACCGGGAACGCGCCGCGCGTTCCCGGAGGTCCGGCGTCGCAGCCAGCGACGCCGTCCGTGGGCAGGTACCGCGACGCAGGCACGACGCGGCCGGTGGATTCCCGGAGGATGATAAACTCCGGGTCCATGCCCATCAGCAGGCCGCTGCGGTCCGGCTGCTCCAGAGCCAGCTTTCGTTCCAGCGCTAGCGCTGCGGACCGATAAGGCTCGGGCAATCGTTGCCCGGAGGTCTTTACTAGTGGAGTGACTCCCTCCACCACATACCTCCGGTTCCCCATTGCCCTCAGCAGGACCTCACCGCTATCCAGCCCCAAGCTGTACAGCGTGCGGACAGCAATCCGCTGGAGCAATTTCATCACCCCGCGAAGCTCTCCCCGCACTCGGCCTCCCGTGGTATTGCTCTCGGCATTAGCAATCCTCACAGCTTCGCTGTAATTATCGGCGGCCGCACGCATTCCAAGACCTGCACCAAGCAAAGAGATGTGGAGGACAGTCAAATGATAAACCAATATCTTATAACACTGCCTGTGGCCCTTCTCAGTAGCATCTGAAGCATATGTATCGACAAACCGTTTTCCAGAGGGCGTCAGCGTTGCTTCAACCCCGCTTCTAAGCAATCTGGACTCTCTCTCTGCCACAGACAATTCTGAATACACCTTAAGACCTTCATTCATACTCTTTAGCGCCTCCATCCGAGCGTGAACCTTTTTTCATCCTAAAAATAAATAAAAAAAAGGAGGGCATTCGCCCTCTACGCCGCCGCACTCCCTACATATAATGGACCATAACCCATTGATACTCAGTTAACGGCGGCGTATCCTTCCTTACAGCTCATCATCCAGATTGTCAGGGTCCAGATCATCGTAATCGAAGCTATCACCTTCAAAATCATAATCCTTGTCTTCTGGATCATCACTTTGCTCAGTGACATACACACGGACTTTGGTCTCAGCCACCAACTCCACTTCGAATTCGCGCTCTACGCGAAGTGTCACACTGCCTCCGCCTGGCGATACGCCCGCTTCTACACAATTGGGTTCCTGCGTTGCCTCCGCAGAGACCTCAACTGTTGAAGTGCGGTGTCTCGTGTCCAGGTAGGAAAGCGGAATGAGCTCCACATAAGAGACTGTTTCCTTTGCTACCTCGGTCTGCTTGTTCTTGTCGTACGAGTACCAGATGTTTACATCATAAGTACCAATTACTTCGATTCCGTTCCCGGCGGCAACCGCTTCGTATTGGTGGTTGATAATCCAAGCCCCCAAAATACTAGTCGGATGATGTGGCGGAGTCACGGTATGGGTTGCTGTAGAGAACTTACGACCTTTGCCGCAAATTGCCTTCGTAATGATCTCCCTTGTTTGACGTTTATGGCTTAATGACATCTTTGAACCTCCTCCATACAATCATTCACTATCAAGTGTATGCAGGTTCTAGGCATTTGTTGATTGTTAGACTATAAATAAATTTGAGTAAGCCCTCAAGAAGGCTTTTTCAGGAGACTCATAGTTCATTTTATTTCAAAATTTGTACATATATGAGTAGATTCCAAAAATGGTCCAACCTGTTCCGGAGCCATTCCTAACCCCTCAAAAAACCTTAAAACACCAGCTATTGCGGGATTACCCGCACAATTCCAAGTGATCTATGTTTGCTTAAGTCAATAAAATCCTCATCAATATTCACCAGTGGCCGCAAAGGGTCTGTAGCAAGAATCATAACAATTTTTCCTTTTCGCCCATCTGTCAATTCCACTTCGTTCCCTAGCATTGACTGCATTAACTTATTAATAAACACTCTGCAAATATAAGGGTCGAGCTTACCGAACACGCTCTCCTCCATTTGCAGTAATACTTCGTATAAAGGAGCCGCTTTACGATAAAATCGGTCGGAAGTCATCGCGTGAAACACATCAGCCACAGCAACGATTTTACTGAAATCAGTAATCCGGTTCCCAAGCACACCAAATGGATAACCACTGCCGTCCATTCTTTCATGATGCTGTAAGGCTACTAGCGCTTGAGTATGGTTTGTGCCTACCGTATCCCTGATCATCTCATACCCAAAGGTCGTATGCTTTTTCATCAGCTGAAACTCTTCGTCGGATAATGGACCGGGCTTGGTTAATATGTCATCCGGGATTCTCATTTTACCGATATCATGAAGAGTTGCTGCAATGGTCAACATGCTCAAATCCTCAGACTTTAGCTTCAGCCATTTGCCTAGCAGGGTAGATATTATGCCCACAGCTACATTATGTCTGTATGTATAATCATCTTTGGTCTGCAAAGCAGCCAATACTCCGTAGAAGTCATTCTTTTCGCTTACCTGCTGGATAAACGGAATCACTTCATTTCTAACTTCCAGCATAGGAATTCTTTTATTTTTGTTATGACGAATCTGTTCAAAAATATTCTCAATCGCAGCTGTACAATCATCAATTGCAAGCTGGAAAAATTCCGCGCTATCCAGCTGGACGACGTCATGAGATTCCAGAGTGATCTTATGTTGACGAATTAATCTAATATGTTCAGCACTCAATAAAGTCAATGCGGGTAAAACAAATACTCCTTTGTCATTAAAGAGGTTAGCTACAAGTTGTTTTCCGATAAATGATTCCATATCTTTGTCCATACGCCTCACCTGCCAATGCGGAAAATTCGTATATGAATTTCCTGCTTGAATTTGAACTCACCCTATAATTGTTAATCTCTTTCGAAGATCAACTTTTAGTTCATACATATTTTATCGTGATTTCAGGGGCGAATGTTAATACTTCACTTTATTAAAGCCTAATTTTAAGCTTTTTTCCGGGTGAGTAAACGTTTCTCAGGCTTATAGCTGACCGGTATTTTATGGCGTTTCGCAATTTTTAAATACAGTGCCAATTCTCTGCAAAGCTGCAGAATCGCTGATCGCACTTCAAATTCCTCACGTGTCTCTGGCAAATCCATGCTTTCAAACTCATGTTCAAGCTCTTCCAGCAAATGTTCCGTGCGGCCTGTATATTCTTCAGCCAAAACATCTCCGCTAAGCTGGTCGAACAATTCAGCTACCATCTCTCCATGCGGTAAATGGCGATATACTTGAGAAATCAGCTGCATCATGCTTTGTATCGATTCCAGCTGCTCCTTACGCATATAGAAATAGACATTCCAAGCTTCATCAGGATGAATTACATGATTCTCCATCTCGCGAGTAGCTGCTGTCAGTCCCCGCTGCACTGCATTATCCGCATCAATTAATTCTTTGCCATCCCACATATACGCAGGCTCACGCAAAGTACGGGCCATTTGAGTAAAAATAACTGAAAAGTATCGATCCACTTCCTTGCGGATTCCATAAATAACTCCCCCAGTCTGTGGCATGTAAATTAAGTTGACCACCCCCGCTGAACCGAGACCTATGGCCAGTAGCTCTACTTGCTGCAACAACACATGTAGCGATAACTCAGCTTGTCCAAACACACGAAACACAATAACAGAGCTAGTGACAATCCCTTCCTTGTAGCCGGACTTCACAATCATCGGAAAGCCAACAAGAACGTACAGTCCAAGTACCCAGTAATGAAACCCTAATATCCAAAATAAAATACACCCAAAAAAGAGTCCCACGAGCGAGGCCAAAAAACGCGCCGTTATCGTCCGGAAACTCCTTTTCAAGGTAACCTCCACACCCAGAATGGCTAAAAGCCCTGCACTTTGTGCATTGGGTATGCCTACTGCAGACGCGAGAAGAACGGACATTAACGTCGCAGCAGCTGTTTTAATCACACGAAATCCCATAACCCTATCTCTCCTTAAAAGCACTAACCGTTAATAGGTAAAGATATAGACATGTTACAAGATTTTGTGAATGGACACAACGTTACATTAGACTTACCGACGGTATAACAAGCGCTTCTCCAGATACACTACCAGTTGATACATTGCCGTTGCTACGGCTGCAATAATCAGCAGACTGGACATTACAAGCGTGAAATTAAACACCTGGAATCCATATATGATCAGGTACCCAAGACCGGATTTTGCTACTAGAAACTCTCCTACGATAACCCCGACCCATGACATTCCCACATTCACCTTTAGGGTAGAGACCACCGTTGGAAAAGATGCCGGAAGAATCACTTTAAAAAACACCTGAACTTTAGAAGCTCCAAAAGAGCGGACCACCTTCACCAGATTAGGATCCACACTGCAAAAGCTATTGTAAACAACAAGTGTAGTAATAATCACCGTAATCGATAAGGTTGTCACAACGATAGCGGTGAAACCCGCCCCGAACATTACGATAAAAATCGGCCCCAAGGCCACCTTCGGCATACTGTTAAAGACAACCATAAACGGATCAAGCACCGCTGATAAAAACGGAGACCACCAAATAATCACTGCCAGCAGCGTTCCTAACAAGGTTCCCAGAACAAAGCCTACCGCAGTCTCTCCTACCGTCATCCCCAAATGAGGCCACAAGCTTCCACTGATCATATCCTGCCAAATCTGTTTGAAGATTTTTGTCGGGTAGCTGAACAATAACTCATCAATCCAGCCCATTCTTGCTCCCGCTTCCCACAACACAAAGAACAGCAGCAACAGACTGCTTCTTACAGCAATAACCTGATTACGCCGGCGCTGTTTAGTTTTTTTGAAATCCACATGCATTTGCTGCAGCCACAGTTCACGGGAAGCTAAGACACCCGCTTGCTCTGTTCGTTTCATTAGCTTTCCCTCCCTGCGATCTCCATCTCTGTCCATACTTCATGAAAAAGCTCCGCAAACCCTGGCTGATCACGCGCATACAGCGGTGGGGCTGAGCGGATTAGCTCCGGAACAGGAAAAACTTTACGAATCTTCCCTGGATTTCGCTGCAATAAAATAACCCTACTGCTGACCGCAATCGCTTCTGACAGATCATGCGTGACCAAAATAGCCGTGGTTCCCCGGCTGCGTAAGGTCTCTGAGACTAAATCTTCCAGCTGAAGTTTGATCTGATAATCAAGTGCCGAGAACGGCTCGTCTAACAGCAGCAGTCCTGGATTGGTAGCTAATGTTCGTACAAGAGCCACCCGTTGCCGCATCCCTCCGGATAACTGAGAAGGATAGGCCTGTTCTTTCCCTTCTAGTCCCATCTCGCGCAGCAGCTCCAAAGTCCGTTTATGGCTCTCCTCGTTTAAGCTTCCGGTCAGCTCCAGTCCAAGCACGGCATTGTCAAGAATACTCCGCCAAGGAAAAAGATAATCCTGCTGCAGCATATATCCAACCTCAGGTGAAGGGCCTAGAATGGGTTGGCCATTTACGAATACTTCACCCTCAGAGGGCTGCAGCAGTCCGGCAATAATCGATAGGAGAGTCGTCTTACCACAGCCACTTGGGCCTACTAAGCTGACGAATTCTCCTTGCTCGACATTAAGATTTAGATCCTCAACGGCCAGTGAAGCTTCCCGATCGCCGAGATAGGCATGCGTTACTCCCTTTAATTGCACTACTGGAAGCAAGGTCATCCCCTCCTTATAGTTAACAAAATCCATTTAGGATCTTATCTCTCTTATTTAGAGCTACTGCTCTTTATAGTCTTTTCAGCTTTTTCAGCAAAAGTATTATTCACGATCTTTTCTGCTGGAACACGTTCTTTAAGTTCACCTGCGTTGTCCATAACATCTAGCAGATTATTCCATTCTTCATTATCAACAACCGGATTAATGGCGTAGGTGTCCTGTTCCTTGTAGCGTTTTACAGCAGAAATCACAATGTCACGATCCGTTTTATCAAAATAAGTTATTATGGCATCCGTAATTTCTTCAGGACTATGTTCCTTCACCCAAAGCTGAGCACGCTGGATGGCATTAGTGAACTTTTGCACGGTGTCTCCATTTTTGCTAATGTAGCTGTTTTTTGACATGAATACCGTATAAGGTAAATAACCGCTCTCCACCCCAAACGATGCCACTACAGCTCCCCGGTCTTCTCGTTCGAAGATAGAGGCCTGCGGCTCAAACAGCTGCACATAATCCCCAGTACCTGAAGCAAATGCACCGGCAATATTAGCAAAATCGATATTTTGGATCAAGGTAATATCCTTCGCAGGATCAATTCCCTTTTTAGATAAAGTAAACGCGCCTGCCATTTGTGGCATTCCGCCTTTTCTTTGGGGTAAGGTATATTTAGAAATACCATATCAACGAAAGAAAGACCACCTGTTGAAGGTGGTCTTAAATCTATAAGGCCCTGTGTTTTTTTCCAGTAGTTGCCCACATTATACGAGCGAGAAGTTTGTTTCGTTCAGGCTGACTTAATTTGGTGAATGCTTCCTCCATGCTATTGAAAACGACATTCCCTTCATCATCAACAAACCTCATTGTAACAGTCAATTTTTTCTCTTCTTTTATTTTATTCACAGGCACCACCTTCCTATTAAAGGCTATGCTCAAATGGATGTCCCCCTTTACCAACAATTAAGTGTACTTGGTCATGTTTCATCATTCCTGAGTTCAATTTCCTTTTCCACAATCAAATTTAAATGAAGAGCTAGTTTATAAAACGCCTTCCAACGAAGTTTGCCATAGGTTCTCGAACTGATCGGCGGAGCGAATTCGAGAGTGTAAACCTTCTCGTGAGTGATATAGTCATGATCGTTACTCATATATTTTGTCTCTATCAGAAACTTTTCCATCCGTGGAAGCCTATTTACAATACTTTCAATTCTCTTACAGTACTCCTTACGTGCTGCTAAGCTGTCTACGTTGTGTATTGCTATACTCGCCGTCTGATCTGATGTAGTACCTGTATCACTTCGGGGAGTTGCTGACCAAGCTGCTGTTGTAGTTGCTTCGCGTTCTTCGAAAGTAAGGAACTTATTAATGCGGTATCGTTCGAACGCCGCCTCTACAGCAGCCTGTGTCTGTTCCCGGTCTATCTCTGGTAAAAAGCTCTGTTGCACTGGGCAATCACCCCTTTGTAAAGAATCCCCCGACAGAATCCGGGGCGTATATCATCTTAGAACGGCAGATCGTCTTTATTCTCAGGAATTACTGGACCGCCTTCTCCTTCTGCCTGTTTAGCTGCTTCTGCCTCTAATGCAGCAATCTCTTCTATAGTGAGTTGGTTCTTATCATCCAATTCAATCGTACCGTCTAGATTAACCTTGCCTCGCACGCCCTCTCTTGGCTCCTCACGATCCTCTTCATCGTCATCACCTCGGAACTCTTCGATGCTCATTTGAGATTCAGCGATTTCCAAGACTACATCTGATCCAGCCTTCCGGTAGAATTCATAGGAGTTTTCAGAGGATGTGTCACCCTTGACGATGAACTCCAGTACTGTCTTCTTGGCATCCTTCGTACTCTTACTGAACTCTGTAGTCAATGCCTGTTCTACGCCGTCAATGTTCAACACAACCACCGATCTCGTCATAGCATTAAGCTCAGGCTTCTTCTCGTCATCACCCTTTACGTGGAACTGTACAAGCTCCTTTTTGGAGTCCTTCGTTTGCTTATTGAAGTGCGCTGCGATTTGAATTTTCATTTATAATTGCTCCTCTCAAATTTGGGTTTTATGAGAAAATAACGACAGCAGCTAGTGCCAAAATCCCTGCAATGCAGATTGCAGCCATATGCATGCTTCTTTCCTGTTCCAGTCATTTTTGTCTATCGGAAATCCTAAAGATACTATGATTACAATTGCAAAGATGATCTTAATCCACATTGACGTCAGTTCCTTCCTCAATCACTTGATTACATGGACCGCAAAGCCATATGTTAGCCTGACTTGGATGGGGTATGAGGTTCCGATTCTTACACTTAGGGCATTGAACAAGTGAACCATCATCCTTGGCTTCCAAATCCGGTCTGCACTCTGAACACCATTCATATCCTTCAACGGGCTTATTTCTTCCACAGCGGGCACAAGACTCTTCGTTAAGCCAATCTGTTTGCTCCTTCGGTGCTGGGGTATCTGGGTAAAGGGTAGATAAGGTGCGTTGTAATTGTCCTAACACAACGTTCGCCGCCGTTATTTTGTCACCCCAAAGTCCGAGATCATTAACTGCAAGCTGTACCGCCTCTTTTAGTTGTTGTTCCCGTGCCTCTGCTGCCTTTGCTACGCCATAATTGTGCATGGCAAGCATTCTCCATTCGTCATGCGATTGTTTTAAATGTTCATAGGTCATCGGCGGGTGTTGTGGTGTTTGTGTCATTGGGCTCCCTCCCTCAATATTCTTTTAATGATCTCAGGTCGATGTTCATCAAGTCCCAATTGCTTGATAATGACGGAACAACTCGCTGAGTAATAAGCTTATCCACGATTTCTTTTTCTACTGGAACGGTACCCGTGTTCTTGTAGTACAGCGGCCGCGACTTGATTTGATCCTCTGTATAAACGCCTGCTTGGTTCAGATCATTTGTATAACCACCGTTGTTAGGTCCCCACCAAACGTATATCCCTTTTCCGTTTGACCACTTCAAACTCAAGATGTAATACTCTTTCATCTCTTATATCCTCCTTGTGGGAGAGAGGGCTATTAACCCTCTCTGTCCCTGTATCTTCGTACTGTGCAGCATGTGGACATCAACCTAAGTTGGCATGATATAATACATTTGTTAATAATTATCATTTTTTTGAAAGGGGATAAACATGAATAACATAAAGAAGGAAAATCAAAATATTAATAAAGTGATTTCTATTATTTGTCTTGTATTAATCCCTCTCGCTGCTAGCATCGGAATTGTTTTCGATATTAATCGAGATCCAATACAACTTCTTATTATGACATTAGGTTTTTTAAGCATCTCTTGGATTAATTGGTCAAAGTATAAAGAGAAATCTAAGTTGTAAATACTTTTGCTTCACAGTTGTTGGGAGAGGAGGGATACTCCTACTCCCTTAATTTGACAGTATCTTCGAACAACGTATTAACTGATCTTTATTCCAACATGATCCTCTAGGCTGATCGGCACTTTCCCCTTCATGAACATGGTATGTCCAATCTGTTTCTCCAGCTCAACGTATCTGCGGTATAAATCTGGGTTGCAGATTGCTCCGTGCCGTAAATCGTTGACGCTGCCCATGATGCAGAACACACATGATAGCCGTTCATTTCCGTCAGCGTATGCCCAGAATGGTTCTTCCCCGGCTTCCCGAATCTCCTGAAATACTTCTGCCGTGGAAAGATCAAATATCGGAAGCCAGTCCCACACATGCCGGATAACTCGCCCATTTACACTCTCTTGGGTGTTATATCTAAACGGTTCTCGTTTCGCTCTTGCTACGGATTCCACAGCTCTTAAACCTATACAGTTCACCGCAACAGTAGCTCCACGTTCCTTCAGATCGTTACGAATATATTTGAAAATAGGACCTCTCTTCAGATCGCTGGTGCATTGACGATATGCTGCGCTGGGCCACATCCCCCGGGCTTCCACCATCCCCAGAAATGTTTTATTTGCTTTAACAATATGAAATGGGTGTATGACATAACGCCGAATGTGGTCAATGACTCCCGGCCACTCCACCTCGCCCAAATTAGCATGAATGACGACCAATTGTTTCTCGGGAATTACCTGACGGAGTCTTGTGTACATTACCTGTGAGTCCTTGCCGCCTGAATGAGAGCAGTAGAAGATTGCTCCTAATTCTATTAAATCCGTAATTTCCTCTGGTAGATTCACGATACTATCCACCGCCTTTCTGATACGCCGTATGCTTGATTAGAAACTTTCAATATTGCTTTCTTTTAATTCGCAACCTCGTATTAAAACAAGCGTATAAGAGTGTGTTGTTAATAAATGGAGGTGTTAAGAATGTCATTGGAACCATTGTTCAACCCTCAAAGTAGATTAGTAGGGTGGATCGAAAGAGATGAGCATTTATATGACCTAAACTTGAAATGGGTTGGATTCATTAGTGATGGCAATGCATTTTCCGTTACCACTCACAGATGGTTAGGTCCGATAGATGAATTGAATTGTTTAGACCGAACAGGTAAGGTAGTTGCTTGGAATCCTTCTCAACCCATAAAGGGCAGAATTACACCTATGCAACCACTTACGCCCCTAACACCTTTGAGACCATTAACACCATTGCGGCCTTTAACACCTCTCACTCCTTTGACTCCACTTACTCCTTTAGGAGGGTGGTCAGCACTACAATTCAATACTTGGATTAATCAGTAGCCGCCTTTAAAGCGGCTTTTTTCTTGGTAGGCTTTGTGATCTCCAGTCAGGTAGGCAGTTCTGCTAACCTCTTCAGCAATCTGCAGAAGCCTTTCCAGCTGGTGCTGCGTCCATTGCTCATTTACCTGCCTGTAGTGTCATATACGCTGTTTCTGCCCTCTCTCGGGGGCAAATGTTTGTCTTATCCTTTACCTGTGTCATGACTTACCCTCCGTCACTTTCAACGCCTCATACATGCCAGTTAACACATTATCGAAGTCCGATTCCATATCTGCCGTTTCATAGATTGTGATGGCTCGGGCTATGGTCTGCTGTGCCTCTACCAACTTGCCTTGCACCCTCTGCATTTCAGTTTCGTACTTCCCGTCTTGGAACAACATTTCTTCTCCGGCTAATTGTTTGCAAATTTCGTTTAACCGTTCCCCCTCTTGTCGTGACTCTTCTAGAGCAGCCAGCAACTCAATTGCGTCTTCTAGCGATAGTCCATTGTTAAGATGTGCGTATTTTCTGTACGCTTCTATCCGTTCTGGTGTCGGTAAGGAAACTTTTCCTGATTCACTCATTTGCCCCACACCTCCTTATAGCAGGATTTGCACACTTCGAGCTCATTCCCATTGAACGTATTTTTCATGACCAGTTCTGAATGTTTTTCCTCGCAAAGTTGGCAAAGCTTCCGACCACAATCAGGGCATTTCTTGATTTCGGTCATAGCACCTTACCGCCATGTCGTTGCGGTCGTGTTGCGTTGTACGCCATCTTTTCATTAATTGCTTGTTCGAGATCAATTCCATAACGACCACAAGCGTCAAATACACGAATCACAATGTCTGCCAGCTCGGACGGTATGCCGCATGGTTTCCAAGTATCGTCTGCCATTTCTAAGCGAGTGAGCGTCATCCCGAAAGCGGACTTTTCTTCGTACCAAACCTCTGTAGGCTTCTTGCCATTTCTAAAGTCCTCCAGTGCCTCCGAAGCCTCTGAATGAATCAGGGCAATGATTTCACCAAAACTCCGTTCCTCAACCCACCAACCTTTGTCTACAGCATTACAGTGGGCTTCATTAACCAGCTCATTAATTGTTTTCACGCCTTCGCCGCCTCTCCTTCATCATCCACAACTAAAACTGACGATTCTCTAAGATTCCATCCGCTGTCTTTGCCTTGGCTGATATAAAATACAGAGCTTTCCTCACTGTATGCAATAACGCCTTCTGCCCATTGTTCGTCCTTGGAAAATCTGCCTAATGATAGATTAGTGAATTTGACTCGCTGCCCTTCGAAAAGGTCTTTGCCTTTATCATCAGCACGACCGATATATTGACCGACTGTCTCTGGTCGTACTTGGTAAGCAAACGGGAGTCCTGCCTCGTTGGAAATGTAATACCCCTTTTTCAGATGCCGCACGTCCTCGGGCAGTATTGCTAGATTCCCAATGTGCCAGTTTCCTTCAAGGTCCATGCCCCGGAATTTGTGCTCTCTGCTCATACTGGTTATCTCCTCTCATGATATAAAGCACATAATCAAAAACTATCGAATGGTATTATTTGGGCTGAATAGGTGTTAACTTGAGTAATATAGAGGTGATTGATGTGTCCAAATTTTTATATTTCCTACTTATCTTTGCGATGATTATGGTGTGCGCCCGTATTTGGCGGTCAAGACGTAAGTGAATTGTTTGTTGGGTGCTGTTATACCCCCTTATTTACTAATATCTCAGCAGCAGTGTTAACCTCACTCAACCATCTTTCGTAGGCTTCTCTCCCGGCACCAAGATTTCGTACACATTGCGAACGCAATGGGCAACGATGGCAGTTGTCTTTGAGATTTTCCCGACAGATTTGCTTGGCTGCTTCACTGAGATCTGTCATAGGCTAAACTCCATCTGACCAACTGCAGGCTTGTAGCGCTCCAGCGACAAAGAACTTCCAGAGCCGACACAGAATTCCGGCATGCTTGCTTGGACCTTTGCTCTCGCCATTTCTGGGGAAACTGAGTTCCCGCATTTCGCAACTTGCTGAGCTTTTGGAACTGGACGCCCGTTCTCCTGATAGCCATCAATGATATAGGTCCCGGGGAATCCTTGAGCTGCATAGAGTTCCTTTGGCTCTAACATTCGGAACCCGATGTCCACCACGACATATGGTTCACCCTTCACATGAACGATCACCAATCCAAACCGATCATGTGTCGGTATCGTATGCAGTGGGCTATTCAGATCCTGCCCAATGCTTGCCCCGTAATAAGCCACTAAGAACGCGTAAACCAATCCATGGTGATTCCCGCCCGCTGTCACCGTATGCAGAGGTTCGGTGACAGGCTGCCCAATATTGGTGCCGCGGAACTTGATAATGTTTGCCGTGACCAGACCAAACCGATTAGCTGTATCCAACGTAAGCAGCGGTTTATCTATTGTCTGGCCCCGAGCTTCTTGCCCACTGAGTTCACCGTGATACTTAGCCAGGAAAGGAAGCACAAGACCGTATCCGTTTTTAGCCGTCATTGTTCCGAGTGGCTTGTTGATCTCCTGCCCCCTGAATCCATCGCCGGAATGATTTACCGTTACAATAAATGGATTAGGATTGTTGACGACGAATTTCATAAATCCATGGGCTATGCGCCGGCAGGTGCTATCTGCTAATGGGCGCTTAACATTCAAACCGTATTTCTGTTTGATGTCCACCACAGATTCGAAAATACTTGGACAAGGAAGGGACCAATCAATAATCTCAGCTGCTGTCCGCCACGCTTTCCGCTTGCCAGCTTGCACCTCCAAACTGCCCGATGCTCCGTGAGTCGGTTCTGGCCAGACAATCGGTTTGCCATCCCGCCGCATTTCCATACACAACCGTTTCCGGTTAGTGGGGGCACCGTAATCACAAGCTACTAGTTCCCGCCATTCAACTACATAACCGAGCTGCCGAAGCGACTCAACGAATGATTCGAAGATACGCCCTTTCTCAGCTTGAATCGGCTGCCCATCCTCATCCAACGGACCCCAGTCTTGGAATTCCTCTACGTTTTCAAGGATGATGACGCGCGGCTTAACCAAGATAGCCCATCGAATTACGACCCACGCCAATCCACGTATTTTCTTTTCCCGCGGCTTACCGCCGCGGGCTTTACTGTGATGCGTGCAATCTGGCGAGAACCAGGCCAGACCAACCGGACGCCCGCGGGTAACCTCTACGGGATCAATATCCCAAACATCCTCACAGTAATGTTCAGTTTCTGGATGATTCGCACGGTGCATGGCTATAGCTGCTGGATCGTGGTTAATCGCTATGTCCACTGATCGTCCAGTTGCAAGCTCAATCCCTGTGGAAGCACCTCCGCCACCTGCGAAGTTATCAACGATGATTTCTCTCATCTTGGATACACCGCCTTGATCTTGTGATTGACCTTGCTCATAGGTTTTTTCCGTCTCCGCTGAATTTCAGCAAGAGCATTGTGTTTATAAATTGGTGCAGCTCCATCATCGTTATAGGCAATCTCGTAAAGCTGTCCAAGCGTTGCTTTTTTCCAGTTCACCCCTGCACCTCCCTAAAATAAGAACTGTTGTTCCTTCAAATGGGTGTGACTGCCCGCCGCCGCAGGCTTCCCTGGGCGTGTGTTCGTTTTTTTGGGTTTCTTCTTTTTCGTTATTTCGTACTCCTTGTATGCCTCTGGATCAATGATGGACCAGATCACTTCATGTTGGTAAAGAGGGTATGAGTCCATTGGTCTTCCGTTCCGCACCCTATATATCGCCTCACATATCTTTGCGATAATATAGGCATCTACAATGTCATGACTGGGATTCTCGTATCCGAAGTGCTTCAGAGCTGCGACAGCCATTGCTTCCTTTTTGGCTTTGCCTTTGAGCAATACCTTCGATCCCGGTTCCCCTATCCAGCTTTGGACATCCACATATTTTTTCACCGCTAGTGGAGCTATCTCCTCAAAGGTTAACCCCTTCCGGGTAATCATCCCTTCCAGCCCACCGTGTATTTTAGCAGTGGTTATGAGCATTTGAGAGCCGTTCGCTACCCCTTCCTTCAGGATTACATCCTCGGGTTTTAGAACGTTATAAAGCTGGTCCTCAAGCGACATGCGTTGTTCTGGAGATATACCACCTTTGACATCCTTTCCTTTTCCTCGAAAGGTCACTTCAAGAACTGGATTTCCATCTTCATCAAGAGCAACAACGGCTGTTTGAGTGGCGGGGTCAATCCCTACGAATCGCATGCCCCCACTCCTTCCGACTCCAAGGAATCAAGAAACTGATGCTCATATATGTTAATCGTGCAGAATATGCGATTCGCTTTTTATAGTAAAGGTGTGTTTCTTGTTTCACTGCTTCAAAGTGTTCTTGACACAATGGCACTAGCGCCCATGTATGTGTGGCTGCTGAATTGCAATTAGGACATCTGCATTCTTCCATCTTCCATCCCCCCTATTTGAATTCTTGATACGCAACCCCTGCAGCCTTGTATAGCTTGAGGCGTCCCGGGTCTGTTAGCAGCATCTGCCCACGGTTGTACTCAAGGGCACGTTGCTCTACAAAGTCATAGATTCGTTGCAGTTTGTTGCGTTCTTCCACTGCCAGCGTTAAAGGATCATCCAACAGTTCCGCCTTCTCTACCATCCATGCAAGCGTATTTTCATAGGCTGCATCATCTTCGATTCTTCCTTTGCTGCTCATGCTCTCTCACCTTCTCAGCGAGCTTGTATTTTTGATCCTTGTCCAAGTTCACAAAACGACTGATACTCGGTACGAAGGCCATATCAAATGTGCCTGTCCCAATCTTTCTGCCCTTTGCAACGATGATCTCAGCGAATCCTTTTTTAGGACTTTCCGGATAGTAATAGTCATCTCGATAGATGAATGTCACAACATCAGCATCTGATTCAATGTCCCCGGAGTCACGTAAGTCTGACATCAACGGCCGCTTATCTGGACGCTGCTCACAACTCCGCCCTACTGCCGATAAGCAGACAACGCAGACCTGTAACTGCCGTGCCATTCGCTTCAGATACTTCGTAATGTATCCAATACGTTCTTTGGTGTTTTCAAAGTTTTTTTCTGTTTGGATGAACTGTAAAAAGTCGATATGGATCACCCAGCGCTTGCCGGGATGTTTCTTTTTCAATGACTTCACTTGTCGGCGAATGTACTCTACAGTCGCTCCTGAACGATCATCGATATACAACAACCGCCCGGCGATAATCTCTAAGGCATCCCCATACCGAAGCCAGTCGTTATCAGACATCTGCCCCGATGCTATGCGGTCTCTTTTTATTCCTCCGATACATGATGCAATCTGTTCAACAATCTCCATTCCACCCATCTCCAATGAGAAGACTGCATCCCCCCACCCAGATGACGTTACTGCGTCCACATCATTTGCCATGTAGAGTGTCTTGCCCATTGAAGGGCGGCCTGCCAGTATCTCCAAATCACCAATTTGATGTCCTTTACTCAATTGTGTGAAATCTTCACTGGCTGCTTTCGCCCCGGTTATACCACCACTGTTGGCACGTTTAGCTATTACTTTTTCATGTCCTTCCAGCAACGTAGCCATATGGACAAGCCCGCCGTCACTGTCTCCTTGCTGCAACTCCTCTAACTGCTCCATCTTGGCTTTAAGCTCAGCGATGTCACCGCCACCGTTTGTTGCAATTTGACGCCCTAACTCTGCCAATTCCTGCTGAATACGATCGGTACGGACTGCCCGCTGGTAATAAGTGAAACTGTCTGTACTAGGGACAGAATCACGTAGAGCCATGAGGCGTGTAAGCCCTCCAATCCGCTGCAGTCTTGCTCCCCATTTGGATACAAGTACAACAGGATCAAATGGGTTAGCTGCTTCGTCCGAATGTTCCTTTGCATATTGCAGAACCTTGAAAAGGAGTCGGTTATCCTCTTCCTCTTCAGTGAAGTCAGCAGGCACAAGAAAACAATCATCCATCAAGGTGTGATCCTTTAGTAGTGAACCTAGTAGCGCTCGTTCAGCATCAAGATTCATCTGTCTTCACCTTCGTTCTGTAAATAGCATCGATCTTTTTCTGAATGAAGTCCGGTGGTGGACCTACCTTTTCTGTCTCATGATACTCTTGAAGTTCCAAGACTCTCTGCTCCTGCTCCAGCCGTTGAGCCTGGTAAATGGTCATCTCTGCTTTGTGTTCAGTGCATGCGAGATAAATATCTGCTGGATCAGGAGCAAACTTAGGTCTCACCCTACAAAGATTCCTTACAGTTGCATAAGCCACTTCATTAGGAATGTCCTGAAGAATGTCCTGCCAGGTGGATATAACTGCATCTATCTCGTTGTCATTAATCACAAAGCTCCGGTATGCCGAGCGGAGATATTTCAGAATTGCTGTCACGCCGACCCGATCCAATGTTCATCAACTCCCTCTGCATAGCGCGGTCTATTACATCGCCTGTATTTTGGTTTTCTGTTACTGCTGGCTTGAGCATTCCTTCCGGATCTACCACCGGATAATCTTTATAGCGTTTCTGGTTTAGAAAGGTTGAAGGATGAGGAATGTATTTCTTATCTGTTTGAAGCAGTTTACAGGTCTCAGCAAAATTGGCTGTATTCTGAATAACAGTATCCGGATCAAAGTCCTCTATCTTACATAACTTTTCCCATGCCTTTTTTGCAGCTTCTTTCGATATCTTTCTAGGGTAGTTATTATAGAAATCATCAAACATCGCTATATTTTCTTTAATACTTTTCTTTAAGATCTTTATTTCTTTTAATGGGGGTCGGATCTGATACCTCGAAACCTCTACTTGAGGGGTCAGATCTGATACCTCGGGGGTACTAGATCTGATACCTCGGATTTCATTATTAAGTGATTCTTGAGGGGTCAGATCTGAACCCTCGGCTGACGTAAACAAGTCATTTTCACAATCCATTTCATCACCGCTTTTCTGAATAGTCCATTGTTCATAATGTTTATTGAATGATAGCCGTCTAGGCATTACACTCGTTTCTTTTTGAGTAACAAGAATTACTTTTGATTTAATGAGCAGCCCTACCTCCCTTTTAACAGTGCTGGCAGAGAGGCAAGTGAGCTGTTGCAAGAATGTTAGTGCGAAGTCATGGTCTTTCCGGCGATAACCGTAGGTGTACCGCCAGACGATCATGATAATTCTCAGTTGTGTGGCATTGAACTTTCGTAGTGCCACCTGCTCCAATATCTCATTGGCTACACGGGTATAACCATCTTCAAGTTGCGGCCCGTCCATTACCTCACCTGCTTTACTTTAAAAGGGCAGTTTGTCATCCCCGTGCCGCTGAAAGTGGTCAAAAATCCAATCGGTCAAACGTTCAGCGTCGTTTCCCTCGTCAGCTACAGGAGGTGTGCCCATCCAGCACTTAATAATTTCAGTTACCTCTGATCGGATATTCGATGGAACATCCTTCTCTGGCTCTGGGGCTTCGATGTATCCATTGACTAGAGCTGATAGGAAAATCATAACTCGAACTTTGCCTTGCTCTGTTCGACCGTGCTCCGTCCATTCTAAAAGTTCGCTCACTCCATAGTGTTCTTCGTCCTCATCTGCAGCCGTGAAAAACCTATTCGCTATAGCCGAATTTGATATTCCTTTAATAATTAATTCATCAAGTTCAGCAGCCACTTCCCTTGGTAGTTGTACTTTCTTGCTGTTACGCCAAGACTCCAATTCCCACTCTAGCTGTTGAATACGTTCCTTGAGTCCTCCGATATAATGCGGGGCATAATTCACTGCATACTCACCGTTACGAAGCTTTTCATTTTCTTCTTTAACTCGTTTGATCACCTTGTCCTGTTCTTGGATTGTCCGAGCAGCTTCTGCTAGACACTCAATCATCTTGTATGTTCTTGCTAGTAACTCTGTTGACATTAGCCACACCTCAATTTCATTGTTTTTTGATTCTATATTTCCGATCCTTGCGATCTCTACCGCTTGTCAGCTCACCATAGCAGCGAGGACATACCCGAGTGCGTCCAATGTATTCCTCGCGGTCTGGGTTGATCTCTTGACCACACACCTTGCAATCTGGACTGAGGACGTGTATCTCTACTTGTACGGCGGGTTCATTTCTCATAGAGATGATCCCTGAAATCTACCGCCCACTGTTTGCCATCCTTCGTGTAATCAATCCAGTTGTGGCAGGTCCCAGTATTAACACTAGGACCGCAGAGCATTGCCACATCCTTCACAGTCGTTTTACCGTCGATCTGCCAGCGCCGAATTAGATGGGCACACTGTAAGCCCTCTTTACTCCCGCAACGCTCACAGCGTCCACCTGATCGTTCCATTGCTGCGTTGTAGACCTCATTGTTAATTGCTCCACGTTGTTTGGCTGTGGGCTTATTACGTTTATGCGCTGGTTTCGGCACCGGGTGGAAACCGAAGGCGCTCATTAGTACAGGCTCAATTCTTGAAAGTGTTTGATGCGACTAATCTTCTTCGTTTGACGGCAGTACTCGCACTTTTCGCAGCGTACCGGTTCTACCTTCCCTGACTTAACTTCCTTCACTCTTTCAATGTGATTTCCAACAATCCGCAAGTGAGCAGCGATTGCATCATAATCGAAATAAATGATTTCATGATCCGGTGGGTCTTGCTTGGTTACAACAACCATGTGAGGCAGCAACCAATCCTCTTCTTTGCGTCCAGATACTTTCCGTTCAACCTCGGCATATACAGACATCTGAATGATGTAGCCGTAGTGATCAAGGAAGTTCTCATAAGCCTGAGCCTCGCGATTCCAAAACTTCCCGTCCATCTCTTTCATGGTTTTTAAATCTGCGAAAATTTTATGTTCAGGTTGGTAACTGTCCAGCATGACCTTCCAAGGGATACCGAACATTTCCGTGGTCATTATGACCTCTTTCTTTCCAGCCAGTGCCTTCATTACCAAAGGATCATTCTCTAGGACCTCGATCATTTTATTGCAGTGTTGAAAGTTTGATTTAAGCTGTCCTGCTGTTGGGCCCCTGCTGCTGTATAGATCCGGATTATCCGCTTTGAATTCATCAAGCATTCCTTCGTTCCAAGCGTGGACGAAATGCCCCTCCATGAAAGTCACGGAAGTCGGACGAACATATTCTCCATTGATAGTAGCCATTGCCTGAGCCTCACAACCCCCATAAGAGGGAAGGAAGCTCTTGAACTGGCTCACGCTCATGTAGTGGCGGTTGGCTTCTTGGCTAAAATAGTTTGATTTATTCAGTTCCATCAGTCGCACCCTCCCCGACCTCTGTAAACTCCCCGTCGATCACAGTTACTTTGGGATTCAGTGGACTTTCCTGTGCCGGACGCGCCCGTTCCCGTTCCTGGTTAAAGTCCATGTCTGCAGCTTCTTCGAAGGCTTTCTTTTGCTCGATTGTGTCAAAATCCAATTCAATGTTCTTGCAAAGACGGCGGAGTATTGTTTTCTTATACATCTCTCCCGGAGTTGCTACCCATGCCTTGGAATATTCATTCGTCCTTTTGTTCTTCCGTGAGAAGTTGACCTTGATTTCCTCGATCTCTTTTTTACTCATGGTGTCATAGTTCATTGAGCCGTCTTCGTATAGGACAATAGCGAAAGCTCCTAATATTTCCCCATCATTAAACGGGAGTGGCTTAAATGAAATTGACTGCTTGCCACCTTCAATCGTCTCGGTAAATTCATCGCCAACTCGCACCAATTTTGCATAAATGTCCTTGATCTTATTAATGCTGTACTTCTTGGCAAGCTTGACCTCACCTTTGTAGTCTGTTTGAAACTCGACGGACCCTCCATAGATAATGGCGTAGCATTCCTTATTAAAGAAATCTAGCCCCAAGAATGCTCCTTTGAGCATCGTTCTGGCTACGCTCATGGCGTTACATTCTGCAATTCCATTGGTATCCTGCAGAACGGTCAGACAGTTTTGCATAAATCTAGTCTTATTAAAACCGGAGGGCAATGCCTCTGATTTAGCATCAATTAATTTTTCAAGATTGCTATGAATTGTGGCTAACTGAGTATTTGGCTGTGCGTTTGTCATTTCTTATCCCTCCACAATTTCGATATTCAGATCTTTGCCCTCAACCGTCGAGAGCAAGAAGTATTGATAATCATCGTGCTGTGCGTTCTCCAGAATGGATTGTTGCTTGCTTCCAAGGTTTTGATAACCATCAATGCAGATTACCTTGAGTGGACCTGACTGAGCCTTAGCAAGCTTAAATGCGAAATCCAGCGCCTCCCCTTCAGATAATCCATCGATAAGTGTGCCGTCAATTCGGATACGGCCTTTATCATCTACTGTCAGTCCATCCACTGGCAGAGCAGCTGTTTTAAGCAATTCTTTCGGCAGCTCGCGCGCCTTCTCAATCTTTGAAGTTAGGTCAGCGGACCGCGCTTCTTTTGGAGATGACTTCTCGCGAATGATATCGTTCATCCGTTCCCACTCTCGAAGATACTCTTTCATCTCAGCCGCTTTATGAGCAGCAGCTTGTAACGGCTCTGGGTCAATCCATTCAACATCTGCAATCACTTGCTCAGCATCGCCTGACTTCGCTTTCTCTGCCGAAATTAGGCTGGCTTCGTGATCTTTGATCTTCTCCAGATCCTTGCGCTCATGCTCCGCGATATTATTAAGTGAAGAAGACTTTTCTGCGATCAATTGGCGGTGCTCGCTGACATATCCCTTATTCAGTTCAACCTCACGTTGGACATCTTCCCGGACGTTGAGTTTTTTCTGTTGATATTGAAGTTTGAGGCGTTCAATCGCCTGCTCCATTTCGTTGTCCAACTGTAGGGACGCATCTGCGATTCGGCGGTCAGCATCGTCAATGATCTTTTGATCCTGCTCGATACGCTCCTCTAACCGCTTGATGCTGTCTTGCAGTGTGTCGCGTTGTCTCCGATAACCTAGAACCCTTTCTTCTGTAGCGTTAGCAGAGCGCTGCTTTATGTCCTCTATTCGCAACGTCAATCCATCAATTAATGTCTTCGCCTCTTCCAACTTCTTATTGGATTCCTGAGCATCTGACAGTTTGCGGTAAAGCTTCTGCAGGTCTACCCCGCGCCACTCTTCGCCATCATAGTTCGGTGGAAGGTCTCGCTTAATCCCTTCGATGTTTGCTCGTAATAGATTGATCTCACGATTGATGCTGGAACGTTCTTCGAAATATGCTGATTCGATCTGCTGCAGGATTTGCAGGATATGAAGCTGATAGTCCGCCTCAGGTAGTTCTCCAAACCATGATTTGATATCTTCAACTGTCCAATCAATCTGCAGCATGTTGAGAATAATTTTGGTCTGCTCTTTAGCATCTTTCTGTACAAATTCAATCGGTCGGAAAATATCACCGTTTATTAGCTTTCGTAAAAATCCTTCCGTGCTGTTTACAGCCTTACTGTCGTGCTTAACCTTGAGATAGTCCGCCTTTTCCGACCGAACCTTGCGGGTGATCTGTAGACCGTCCGTCAGCTCTACAAACAATTCAGCCTCTTCATGTCCGTGGCTAACGACTTCTGTACGCCGACTATTATTGGTCAGTGCCTTTTCCAGCGCCTCTATCAAACTTGTTTTTCCGGCGCCTGAGTCACCATCAACTTTATTTATTTTGCCGGGAGATACTTCTAGTTCGCTGATCCCTAGCCAATCCGTGATTTTAATCCGTTTGATATGCAGCATCTTTACAGCCTCCTGATTTTTGTGTTATAGTGACCGTGAATTTTTGAATAAGTGTTTGACTAACGTCCCCGGTTGCAGCCAGGGGCGTTATTTGTTATTTTCACCGTTGAGACCACCCAGAACGCCTTGCGTGGCAACGATGTGAAGTGCCTGCGACTCCGAGAAGCCTGCTTTAACAAGTTCCAAGAAGTAAGCTCTGTGAGCCTTTGCTACTGCTCCATAAGCTCCTAGTAATGCTGGTAAAGCCTTCGTCAGCGAATCAGCAGCCAATTCGAACTCCATTCTTTCATGTGGTTTCATTTAACAAGTCCCTCCTTATAGTGCAGCCAGTTCTTCCTCAAGCTGCTGGATTTCTTCGTTGATTGCCTCGACAGCGAATGTTTTGATATTCGCAACCACTCTGGCTGATGCACGGCGACCACTGTACCCCACAGAATCCAAGGTCACTCCGTTATCTCTCCACGAGAATTTGATCTCTTCGGCATTAATTAGTCGCTCAGCTTGCTTGCTTAATTCATCGATCTTGTTGACAATTACAGTGGCTTTCTTAGTGCGATCGGTCATGTACTCCAGTGTTTTTCTGTCCATCGTTTTGCCCCGCTTTCTCCTGTTTTTGGGCTCAAAACCCCATTTTTGGCAAAAAAATAATAGGCCTTCGAGATTTCGCCGTTTTTTAGACCTGCCGATTAACCTTTTTCACCTCCCTTTACGTCTACTTGATCTCCTGTCTTTCGCAAATGTAGAATCACTAGGGTAACCTATATTCACCTTCTGAGCTGGAACATGACCTTCCAGATTCTTGTCTACGGCTTTAGGATCGTAACCGATTTTTTGCGGTTTACCGAATCTCCCGATCAGTTCTTTGCGCTCCATGCTATGAGCTTTAGTACAATGATTGTTAGTGATTACGTCGGCTGTATAACAGCAATTGGGATAAGGGCATCTAACTGTGGTATTGAAGATTACTGTCATACGCACACCGCTAGTTGTTCTACAGGTGTTGCCCATAAAGTTAGTACAGCATCACGATGTTTGCGGCGTTCCTTGATAGCAAACTGTTCAGTTTCAACATCGCCTCGCCATTGAGCGTCTTTTTGAACACTTAGCCAGTAAGCCATTTCTTGGCGGTGAAATCTGAGAGCGTCTTTTTTCTCATTCATGCCATTCCCTCCAGTTCTAATTGCAATGACTCAACCGCCACTAACATTCCTGCATTCCCAGACCAATAGCTCCGAGCTCTGTCGATAAAACCCTGCATCTGCTCCTTAGTACAGCCTCGACGCTTACAATCCTGTAAAACATTTGATAAATCAGTTGATGCGCTCATTTCAGTTGTGCCTCCCATTCAATCAATTTATCTGTGAAGTGCTGCGCCAGATCCATGTTTCCTGTACAATGCGCCGCTAATGTCGCTTCTTTAATGCCGTCCACCTGCTGGACGATGTTCAAATTATCCATGAGTAAGGGCATAATCAGTGCTAGTTCTGCTTCTCCGATGATAAGCTCGCCTTTAATGTTGCTATTCATGTAAGTAATGCGAGCTAAAGCGCGATGTGTAGGATGGATGAATACTGCCATTTGCAGGACCTCCATTCGTACTCAGATTAATTTCAACTTTGAGTTGTTCTCGTAATAGGCACGAGCTTTAGTTAGTATCCGTGAAATATATGAGGGAGTGTACCCCATCTCTTCAGCAGCTTCCCGCTGTGAAAAACCTCTAAACAGAAGTGATACCAATTGTCTTTGTTTGGCTGGCATTTGCTCCAAAACTACTGAATCGATCTCCAGATAAGACGTATCAGGTTCCCAGTGACCAACCAAATTCCACCAGTCAGGGATTGCATCCAAGCTCAGATACCGACTACTAATGCGCCGAGTTTTACGAAGATAACCCAACATTTCATTGGTGATGCAATGGCTGGCGTAAGTTGCAAATTTAAATCCTTTGGTTTCGTCGAAGGAACGAGCTGCCTTGATAAGACCAATAGAACCTTCCTGAAAGAGTTCCAGATACTCCACACCTGTTGTCTTGTTGATTTTATGAGCGATCGATCCAACCAGTCCCATGTTGTTTTGAATCAATTCGTCCGGCGTCAGTTGCCGTTCAGGTATTGCGGTTACGCTCATTGGGATGCCCCCTCCTCCAGTTGACACTGGGGCTGTTCCATTAAGTAAGTCGGTAGCGTCCATGCATCAATCCAATGGAGAGCCTCCTCAAAACGATGTTCTGGAGTGTCTCGGTAAGACCTAGGCAGCCCAAAGTATTTTTTGTATTCGCTCCACATTCTCGTAATGGATCGGCGCAGATTGACCACCAACCCCGACTCTTCTGCTAAGATAGCCCATTTACCTATGTGCGCTTTACCCTTAGCTTGCAGCTTGTTTTGATCCTTCTGGGTGCAAATGACACGGAGGCGAAGTTTCTCATTGTCTTTCTGGTAGAGAACCTTCTCCTCTTCTGCCTTGGCAACCCGCTCAACCAATGCCTCAATCTCCTCAGATGTCAATAATTGCAGTTGGTCTTGCATTTGCCTCAACCTCCTCAATGACTTTGTTTTGCATTACCACTGCCCACTCCTTGCGACTTTTCGCTATGGTTGCGTCAAGTGAATTCCAAAAATGATCTGCAACCTCCTGTGCTTCTCGCTGGTCCCGAACGGAAACGAAGTACATTAATGCCGATGACAGGTCAACATCCACATAAGCACGGGTCTTACTGAGTGCCTCTTTCATTTTTCGAAGATCGTATTCACGCTTTTCCACCAAGGTGTTCCTCTCCGTTATTTCCTGTTCAAGATGCCTCTTGGCTTGGGACAGTTCGGTATTTTCTTCAATCAGCCTGCGGAGCGTTTCTTCGTCTTCTTTAGAGCGACCATTGCGGTTTTTAAGTGCATCAATTTCCTGTTGCAACTTCTCTTGCTGAACAATGAGTTTTTCCTGCTGTTCAGAGTGCTGTTGAATTGTTAACTGCCTATCAGCTTCGGCTTGCATAGCTCGGAGTTCGGCGGCGTCCTTCTCTTGCTGGGACTCCTTGAGAGCTTTCTTGACTTCACGCAGCTCTTTAACAGTCATACTCTCTACCTTCTTGGATTCGCCTGTAGAAGGGACAACGTGCTCCTGCTCAACGAATTCAGAGCGGTCAATTGATTCGGGGAGGGAGAGCATTTCGAATAAAGAGCTGGTTTGTAACGACGTCGTTACGTTACCAAATTGCTCGTATACCTCAATGAACCGATGGGCTTGCATTCGACTGAAGTCCACGTTTTCTTTAAGCCACTCTTCCCACTTACCGTGAACCAGGTCATTCTCTTTCACATACTTCAATCGCTTGCCAATCTCAAAGAGTGATTGTCCCGCAACTTGTTTGTAGCTATTGATCTCAGCTGTGATAACTTGCAGATCAGTTGATAGTGCTAGTTGATTCATTCTGCGCCTCCTTCTTTAATCGATAACTAAGATGTCGATACATTTGAATCCACCTGAACCATTTCGATTCACCTTCTTTGCGCACCCATCCACCTTTAAATTCCAAAGCTACGCCAGATCTGTATGATAGATTTAGTAGCGCCTGTTTTGAAACGTGATTCAAATTATTAGCCTCCAATTGAAATCCGTTGTTTTATCTAACCTCAAGCGAAGTATCTTCTAGAGTGTGTGTCTTAATATGACACCCCGCTTCAAAAAAATTTTCAATAGGAACCTTGAAAAGACCGCTCAATTTAACGACTTCATCAAGATAGAATCTGACATGGCCGTTTTCTTTTCTAGAATATGCATTTATCGAAAGACCTAACTCCTTCGCGGCTTCCTTGGCTTGCATGCCTGAATTAACTCTTGCTGCCTTCACGGTAATCTTCAACATCTGCTCACCTCCTTGTTGTATAAGTCGTGTCTTTTGATGACACCCATAGATTAGCATCACTTTTAAGGTGCGTCAACCCTCTAAATGACACGAAATAATATTTTACTTGTATTAAGTGTCTTTTTATGGGTATAATAAATCCAACCATTAGATGAAGGAGAATTTTAAATGAGTGTTTCGGATGAAAATAAGTTTTTTTACATAGCAACAGGGAAAAACATAAAAAAATACCGCGACCTGCGAAATTATAGCCTTCAAGTATTAGCCGAAAAAGTTGGTTTAACTAAGAAAACTATTCAACGTTATGAAAACGGGGAAATTAGAATTGGTATGGATCGCATTAAGGACCTGTCTGTCGCTCTTGATGTGACGGTGAACCAACTTACTGAAGGCGCATATACATATCTGGGAACCGAACCCGAAAAGTCAGAATACATAAGTTTGCCTATCGTAGGAAAAATTTCTTGTGGAAATGGTGTTTTAGCGTATGAATCCATTGAAGGATATGAAACGACGCCTCGTTCCTGGATCAACGGGGGGGAGTACTTTTATTTGAGAGCTAAAGGGGACAGTATGAACGGAGCTCGTATCTTTGAAGGAGATCTATTGTTAATTCGTAAACAAGAAGAGGTTGAGGATGGAGAAATCGCCGCTGTTCTAATCGATGATGAAGCTGTGTTGAAGAAAGTATATAGACAAGCTGACACCCTTGTATTGCAATCGGCCAACCAAAACTATCCACCCATAATTTGTGGCGGAGATGAAACCAACATTCGCATAATCGGGAAACTTAAAAAAGTTGTTATTAATTTTTAATTGTAATAATAAAAGAACATTCCTCCTAATAATGGCGGGATGTTCTTTTATTCGTCCAGATGAGTTGTTTTAATAATTATAATAAACATGCAAACATTGTAGAGATTCGTAGTGACTATTTCCTTATTCTATTAGACTTACCTTGTAAATTATTATTAACATAGGGGGATCACAAAGCTCAAGTAGTCTATGAACTAATAACATTTTGGGGTGCAGTTCATTTTATATAGTATCAAAATAAAAAAAGCCCGCACCTCTTATTGGATCGCGGACCTTCTTACTTTTCATCTATTTTATGAACTTATGCTTAAAAAAGATCGCACATTGATCTGCTGTTATATTAGTACCTCCTTCCTGAAAATACATTAAGTTATCTGGATTCTTGTTGTGCCCCTTATCATTTGGAGCTGGATCTGGATCACTAAAATTACTTAGAATATGACCAACTTCATGAGCCAAAGTATACGGACCTGCTTTTTCTGTAATTAGAACCAGTGCACATGGATTTTCTCCATTATCTACAAAAGATTTCCCTATTCGTTTACTATTCGAATCTTCATTTAATGAAATGTAATCACCTCTAAGATACCAAACCAAAATATCTGTTTCAGGAAAATAAGCCTTTTCTTTATTCCTCTCATCCAAAATTGTTTTGGCCTTAGTTAAGTCTAATGGAATTTCCTCCGCTTTCAAAAATTTCGTACTGGATGTCCCTACCATATTCCAGCTACTCCAAACCATTCTGAGTTTAAGCCTCTTTCCACATTGTGAAGCGAATAACGATTCAAATGCATTTAAATGATCTATAACTCTTTTTTTTATTTCCTCTGGTAAATTGCTCGGATCAGGAAATGGTTTGGGGTCAGGATGGGAAGCTAATAAAAATACATTTATGTACTTACAATCAGGTATTGGAGACCTAGGGTGCCTGCCATTAACAACCTGCGGTTTTACTTGAGGTAAACTAAATCCTATATCACTCATATTTTTCAACTCCCTTTTTTTTGTTATGATTACCTAACTACATAAATTCTATGCAAAAACAAGCCCACCGACCGTTAAGGTTAGTGAGCTTGTTTTGTTACTTGGACATAGAAATATGTGTCCTAAATTCATGCGCTGTCCGAGTATAGTATGTATCAGCAATCTTAACAAAATCAGGCGTATACTTTTGTATTACTCCTCCGTAATCTATGATGCTATCAGAGGCGTCCTCGCCAACTTGCACAACATAAACCCTCACTTGCGCCAATGCTGCAGCAAGTAAGTCTGCATCGCTGGTAATAACCTTATATTTAGCACTCAAACGATCACTCCTACAAAAAAAGCATCTAAAAATTATCCACCTTATGTTTCTCCATCAATTTATTTATCGTTAGATATTTTTCGTCTAATACTTTTCTTTCCTCTATATTTCTATGGAATAAATCTTTAAAGACAAAATTTTGGACATTAGTATTTACGTCCATTAAACATGCAAAAAAATCTAGAAATCGATCATGTGTAATTGCAATAGAATTAACAAGTCCCGCCCGCTGTTCCTCTTTAAATTCTATCCCTTCATTTAGGGAATAATGGAATGCATTGTATCCCATATAGCAATTATTAATAATCATGATCATTTCTTTAAATTCTTCCTGTAGAGCATATCTTTGTTTTACAAGTGGAATAAATACAATTTCATATTGTTCCCATGCATAAGAAAACTCTAAGTACGAACTACTCGCAATGTTTTTAAGGTTTTCAAACTCTCTCTCCTTATATGATCTTAGTAAATAGTTCATATCAGCTTGGTATAATATTGATTCCACTTGTAAGCTTTCTAGATGTCTCCTCGTAATATCAAGATACGTACAAAAATCAGAATTTTTTCTAATAGCATTATAAAGTGGATCCTTTATGAAATTGAAGGCACTAATATATGTAGTGATTCGCTTATCTCTAATTACATTTTTCTGACCCAATTTATATACATAAATCCAACCAGTTACTGTTACGGTCATCGGTATAATAACTCCTAATAACCATTTAATATTATCTCCAGTTATATACCCCAGCATCTCTGTATTCCCAACCTTCCCTAATGCAGATTATTCATTTGTATAATCTGAATATAATAGTTATGGAACATTCTGTAAACGGTAAAAAACAAACGCTCTAAGTCATGGGCTTTTTGCTCCCTCACTAAATAGTACGTGTTTTTTATACGTTGACACGTATTATAAATACGTATATAATATAAGTATAAGGAGGGTTGAGATGAAGTCATATAGTTCAAGGGAAATCATAAAAATTATCGAAGAAGACGGATGGTACATAGTTGGAGTACATGGAAGCCACCACTACTTCAAACATCCAAGCAAGCCGGGGAAAATAACAGTACCACATCCTAAAGCAAGCTTTCCTCCCAAAACACAAAAGAGTATCCTAAAATCAGCAGGGTTGTAGGGGCGCAAGCCCCTCTCCCCCAAGGAGGTTAATATAAATGAGTAAGAAAGATGTTTATCGCTACTGGGCGCTGCTAGACACAGCAGACGAAGGAATCTCTGTTCGTTTTCCCGATCTGCCCGGATGTCTGACTTCCAGTGATACAGCTGAAGAAGCACACGCCGCAGCACGTGAAGCTCTTGAGGGGTTTATGTATGTGATGGAGCAAGACAATGACCCTATTCCTTCACCATCTGTGCTCGGTGATATCTTGAAGCAAGCAGATCCGACAGAGGCCGCCTGTGAAGTGCAGGTCTATATGCCAACTGTTAGGGATGCAATGGAAGCTAAAGCTGTAAAAAAAACACTGACGGTGCCGAAGTGGTTAAACGATGAGGCTGAAAAACAGCATCTGAACTTTAGCCAAGTATTGCAAGAGGGATTGAAACGAAGTCTTGGAATCGAAAAGCAACGCATTTAATTAGATACCTCCTTGCACATATTCCTATAGTATAGGCTGATTCGCAGGACTACCTAATACACCGCCTGATGATGACCGGATGGGCATCGGTCGAAACCATTTTGCGCTACGGCGCAGGATGGTCGCGGGAACCCAACTGGCTTCGCAAAGTTCTTCTTCACATATATTGATCTTTGTAAATTACATAGATTACCATCCCTTTATCTGGTAGACTGTTTTTGTCATTTATTATCAAAATTAGGGGGAACATCATGAAGAAGCCGATTTATAAGAAATGGTGGTTTTGGTTAGTACTGATCCTTGTAATTGGATGGATAGGAAGCTTGGGTGGAGATAAAGAACCTACTACTCTTGCAGACCCTGAACCTACCGTCCAAGCCGAAACTGTTATCACCAAAGAAACAGAAAAACCAGCTGCGACACCAACCGAAGAAGATAAAAAAGTTAAAGAAGCTGCTGAAAAAGCAGATGCCGAGAAAAAGGCTAAGGAAGAAGCAGCAGCTAAAGCTGAGGCTGAAGCCAAGGCAAAAGAAGAAAGTGTCCCTAGAGAATATAAAGCGGCATTAAAACAAGCAGGATCATATGCAGAAACTTTGAATATGTCAAAGGCAGGCATTTACGATCAGTTGACTTCTGAATATGGAGCAAATTTTCCTCCAGAAGCCGCTCAATATGCCATCGACAACATTGTAGTTGACTGGAAAGAAAATGCATTGAAATCTGCACAATCATACGCAGAAACGTTGGATATGTCAGATTCCGCCATTTATGATCAATTGATTTCAGACTATGGTGCGCAATTCACTGCAGAAGAAGCGCAATACGCGATAGATAATTTAAAATAAACAAAGCCCTACCGACCATATATAGGTTAGTAGGGCTTTGTCATAATCTCAAAGGCTTGGGAATTATCTTCTATGTAGTAGCTCCTAAAACATCTCTCATCTTGATCCATTCCCAATCATCATCACTTATTCTCAACTTGATCTGCTTCAATTGCTGATCTACGCGCATCACAATACCACGTATCTCCTTATCCTCAACGGGATCAAATAGTGTGAGCGTAATTGGGCTATGGTCTTCCATTGATTGTGCAAATACCTGTGAGATTTCAGCTAAGGCTTGAGGGTCTAAATCAGACTTCTTACGTATCTCCTCATTCAAGATATCGTCCAGCATCCTATTTTTATGTTCTGGCATAATCATTCGACTACTTTCCCACAATCCATTACCTTCGAGTTTTTTTCGCTGCATACATATCCCCCTAATAATACAACCAATAGTCAGCGCTGCTCGCTACACTTTTATCTTTCTTTGCAACTTCCGGATCTCTGTGAGATGGATTATCTCTTTCCCAGCCAGATATAATGCAGGCCATCTCAGGTGGTGTATGTGGATTCCATTCAATGTAATTTTCTTCGACCAGTTCTTTTAACCCATTTCGGATATCGACTGGCATACGTCCGCTTAATCGCTCTAACTCAGGCAAGGATGGTAGACATCCGAAATGCCGTGAGTAATGGGTTATGATCAACAATAGTTTACGCGGTGTATCATTTAACATAAATAACGCCTCCGGAAATAAGAACATTTGTTTGTATTATAACCGAACAAATGTTCCATAAACAACAAGTAACTTATTCTTTGTTTGGTTAAGTACTTCCTAACAACCCTTAATAATAATGTAATTTTTTGTCGAACAACAGACTGTTTGTTCGCCTTTTATTGTTGTAAGCTTGATGCATACATATTAAAGGAGTGAGATGATGAAACGTTATTTAGCATTATTTACATTAATGATATTCATGATCGGGATATTCTCAAATCAAACATTTGCTGCAAATGAAGCGTGGGAGTATCAAGAAGATATGCCGTTTAGCAGAGTAGGCGCGGGAGTTGTTGAGTTGAATGGTAAGGTTTATTTTATTGGTGGCTATAGTGATAAAGCTTTGAATAATGTAGAGGTATATGACTCTGAAAATAAAACCTGGTATAGCAAAAAAAGCATGCCTACCGCTAGATCCTTTTTTGCTATAGAAGTTGTAAATGGTAAGATATATGTAATTGGTGGGACGCTTGGAAATCCTGAGACTTTGGATTCTGATTACTCAAATAAAGTTGAAATTTATGATCCTGCTTCTGACTCCTGGACTGTCGGAAGTAATGCTTCTATTCAAAGAGGAGTCGGGGCTTCGGCTAATCTAAATGGTAAGATTTATTACTTTGGGGGATTAAATAAAACATCAGAAGGTTTAGGAACAGTTGAAGAATATAATACTATAACGAATACGTGGTCAACTAAAACTGGCATTCCTACACCAGTGCATGCAGCAGGGGCGGTTACGAATAATGGGAAAATATATGTATTTAATGGAGGCTACTCAAGCAATACATATAATAAGGTGCAAGTGTACGATCCAGCGACTGACACATGGTCAAGTAAACGCAGCGCCCCAACCAGTAGAGATACTGTTTCAGCCATAAATTATCAGGACAAAATATATGTAATTGGTGGATATTCAAACCCCGCACTCGATACAGTTGAAATATATAATTCAACAAATGATACATGGGAAACAAGCGCAAGTCTTAATACGGGACGTTGGGGATTTGGGAGTGTAGTATTAAACGACTCTATATATGTTTTTGGAGGTATTACAAAAACAGTGGAGAAGCTTTCGATTGCACCTGAGCCGACTTCAACGCCAACGGCGACATCGGAGCCATCCCCAACCGTTACACCTTCACCAACTCCAGAACAGCAGTCAGGCGATCGTGCAATTCTGACAATAATAATGAATACCGACCTTGAGAAAGAGTACGACTTGTCAATGTCAGAGGTTCAAGCATTTTTAAACTGGTATGACTCAGCTTCCGGATCAGCTCGTTACGGAATTGATAAGCATGACAACAACAAAGGCCCATTCACTAAACGAACCGATTACGTTGTGCATGACAAGATCCTATCGTTTGAAGTTAGTGAGTATACTTTAACAAAATAGCTTTTCCCATCACTTACCTCCTCTATCCTTTGTAGCCAAGAGCTATAATTGGATGAAGGAGGTTTTTTATGTTTATATCGCCTATGTTATTACAAACTGCAGCTGGACCATTCAGTCACAGCGATTTCATATATGAACCAAAGATAGATGGGCATCGTCTTATTTATTCTCAAGAGTCCGGTAAGGTCCGGTTATATACACGGCACGATAATGATTGCACTCGGCAGTATCCTGAATTACATCTCCCATTTGCGGAAGATGTTGTTTTGGATGGTGAAGTAGCCTGTGTTGACCCTACAACTGGAGTATCAGATTTCGAATCTGTAATGAGCCGTTTTCAGACAAGACGAGCAGAGAAAATAGTACACCTCACCGGGACGCTCCCGGCGTATTATGCCATCTTTGATATCTTGATGTACAAAGGTCAGGATCTTCGTGGATTGCCCCTGATGAGCCGTAAGGAGATACTGGCGGGATTAACTCTACCCTCTAATAACTTTGGATTAGTACCTCATGTGGAAGGTGCTGGAGAGGCTTTATTTGAACAGATCGAAACTCGTGGTATGGAAGGCGTAGTAGGTAAGCGTAAAAACAGCGTATACGAGACTGGCCGCCGCTCTCATGCATGGCAAAAGGTCATCAATTGGACTTATGCAGAAGTATTTATAACAGGTTATCGCAAACAGGAATTTGGGTGGCTGGCTGCTGTTCCATCCGGTACGTCCGGAAAGCTACGTCCAGCAGGAATCATTGAACTCGGCGCGTCACCGCTCCATAAGCAGGCATTTAGAGGCGTTGCCCAACAGCTTGTAAAAGGCGAGGATAAGGATTTTGTACATCTTGAGCCAAGATTACGAGCTAAGGTAAGAATGAGGAACTGGACCAAATCAGGCATGCTGCGGAGTCCAGTGTTTACAGAATTTATCGTATAAGCAAAAACAGACCCGTCAGGCATAAGCCCGGCGGGTTATTTTATTTCTGCTCTAAATTCAAATCGCTCCCGAACAAAATGAGATCCAGCAAGTTTAATAGAATCCGGTGTATACCCCTCTACAATCCCACCATAATCCATAAGATGACCTATTGGATCTGGGTCCAGCCGAAACCATACGGATACTTTGGATTGTGTCAGTGCCGCTGTCAGAAACTCAGAATCTGTCACCAATATTTTATATGTAGCGCTCAAAAAATCACTCCCTAAACAACAAAATACCCCACCAGTTATGGCAGGGTACGGTGCTTCCGTTGCAGTTATTTTAACGCTACTGGAACAATGTGTAAATAATTTTATTTTGCTGAATATTCATCTATGCTAAAGGTAAGGATCTTGTCAAAAATCACATACTCAGCACGCTTGCTGAATGGTCCCTTATTATTATCGTGTTTATTAATAGCAAACTTAGCAGGTCCTGTTCCAGAATCACGAGCGTCATACCATTCTAAAAAGGCGTTTACTTCTGAATTTGATAGATCGAACTCTTTTTCAAGACCAGTTGTTAATGTAACTGTGAGTATAGCGCGATCACCTGACGGCTCTGGTTCAGGTTGGTTTGCCTTCTGAGGGGTAGCTGATGCTTCGTTTGAAACTAAACTTTCATCATTATTATTCAGTGCAGTAACTACATAAAAATAGGTCGTACCGTTAGTAACAGATGTATCTAAATACACCGTGCCAGTGACATTAGTTGCTATAGTATTATAAGGACCATTTGCAGTTAATCCTCGTTTTATATTATAGCCAGTTGCATTAGAGACGTTCGTCCAACTTAAATCAACCTTCGTATCTCCACCCGTGGCAGTTAGGTTAGATGGGGCACTTATATTCTTATTTATTAGGTATCCAGTTTCATTAATATCTATGGCATCAAATTCAAAAATTTGGTATGTCCCGGAATTAACAGCACTAATAACAACTGAATGCACCTTATTTTCTAAATTTAGTTTTTCAAATAGTAGTGTTGTCCCTTGTGATGTACCATTAGCTGAATAGTTATAATCTACCCCATCAATATTCACTTTTATAGATGATTGTCTATCAGGACCTCTGTAATTTATGAGTCTTAGTTTTTCTCCCACAAAACTGAATTTCACGGAATGTAGGGAAGCATCAAGTGTAAACTTTTCAGAATTACCTGAGAAAATTCCATTTGTTAGCAACTTCCACGATTGACCTTCATATACAAACCCAGAATTAGTATCTTCATACCGATGCCAACCATTATCCGGTACAGGTAAAGATTGTCCTACTGATGATGCATGTGTAATTGTTTGAAATGAAAAATACATCATTACGACAATAATTACCATAAACAACTTTGAAAATCCACTTTTCCAACCCTTCACTAACTTCATCTCCTTTAATATGTATGCTACAAGCCTACAACAATAAAGGGCGAACAAACAGTCTGTTATTCGACAAATATTAACAATATAATTAAGAGTTAACAGGAAATATGTGGATTATTCTCTTGATAAGACGTTTCTACATCATAAGAAAAATAGCCTTACCGAATCTGCTGTTAAGTAAGGCTGTATCTAAAATTATAAGATATAAAACCTCTTCCATCATTTACCGTAATGTATGGTAATATGAAATTAAAGGAGCTGAGTATCTTGAAGAAAGCAATCATCGGATTAGTGGCCGGCATGTTAATCGGTTCGGCAGGAATGGCCGCAGCTGCGACCACTCAGACTGTTCAGGCTGCCCTTGCAAAATTTACGTTTTCAGTCGATGGTCAGAAGCAAACACTTAAGAATGATCCACTTGTATATAAAGGCACTACATATCTACCAGTACGTGAAGTAGCTGAAATGACAGGCTATGGGCTGGAGTATGACAATACGAAAAAATCCATTGATCTTAAGTCGAAAGGAGGAACTGGAGTGAGTGCTACAGAAAACTGGATTACCCTCGATGAACTTAATGATCGAGGAGTAACCATTACGGGAAATTTGACAGATACTATGATTCTAAAAAATGAAAAACTAACATTGGAGATACCTTTGCCAGTAGTAAAAAAAGGAGTCTACTCCGCAAAGACAGACCTTGGAAGTATTGAATTTAATTTTAGCGAAACTGGAACGAAAATTAACTTAGAAGACCTTAAAGCTGCTGGAATCATTCAATAGTTACCTCCGCCTCTCGATGCCACAAATATTTGAGAAACTACAGTAGCCGCTATGCGCCCAAGATTATTGGGCGTTATTTTTATGGAATGATACTGCCCTCGATTCACCTTCCCGCTCCCATCTTTGCTTAGATACGGTATGATATCAATATCCTCTCCGCTAATATCCGTGAAGGGAACCGCATTTCCATCCACCTCTATAGTTATTGCCGTTGGTACTGGCCCGGCATAAATCCCGTATTCAATTCCGTGCGTGTGCGCTGGGATCTGGTGTGTATGCTCCATGTTATGGGTATGGCTCATATCGTGGGTATGATTCATGTCATGGGTGTGATCCATGTCATGCGTGTGGTCCATATCGTGCGTGTGGTCCATGCTGTGAATATGGTCAGGAATATTAAAAACATGTCTATGAGAAACGAGACCGTGCGCATGATTATCTGCACCAACAAATGTGACGAAACCACCTCCAGGAGTTGAAAGTTGCGTTCCTGATGCAATACCGTGATTATGTGCTCCTACTCGCTGTGAAACTTCTGGAACTCCGTAATTGTAGTCAATATCCCATAGTTGTTGTCCGACATCAGTGTTGATTTGTCGCCCGCCCGATGCTGTTGTATCGCGAGTGCTCGGCCCTGCCGTATCCCTTGTACTTGGTCCCGCAGTATCTCTCGTGCTCGGACCCGCTGTCTCCCTTGAGCTCGGCCCAGCTGTTTGTCTGGTACTTGGTCCTGCTGTTTGTGTACTGCTTGGACCGGAAGATACTGACGGGGCTGAGGCTATTGCCTTACTATAAGCCCGAAACGCCTCTACCTGAAACGACAACATTACCTTGTTGATCCGTGCGGTCTCCTCCGGTACATAGAACTTTAGGATAGCTGGATGCGTAGGATCGGCATTATCCGCAAAGTCACGTGTATCAAGATTTGTAGCCCCTTGAGCATAAGAATCGTTTATGTGCTGCCTGTTCTGCAGATCAGCAATACTACCCGCAATATCCTCTGTCCGGTTGGCGATCTCGATCTGAACATCACCGGGAGCTCCGATCATATCCCCTTTACCAACATTAACAACCCGAGCAATAAAGTCCTCTCCAAGCTCGTCATCCTTCACTCTGATTCTCGCACCGGTCTTAAACTTATATATTTGCTGTCCAGTAAGTCGGTGGATTTCAGAAGCGCCAACACCATAGGAGATACGCGGAACCTTGAGCTCATTAAGCAGCGTCTGACATCGTGCAAGTAGTGTCTCCGCATATTCAAAGCGTCTATCTACAAAGATGGATGAAAGTATACCGTGCTCAGCTTGAGCTGCTGCATCTTCTATATAAGGTAATCCGCCGTTGATATCTGCGAATGTCAGTTGATTAACGCCCTCCCCGAATCCAAGACCATAAAGCCGAGTACATAGGTTAGTTGGATCCACTACCTTTTCAATCTCGGTCATATTGACCCCATAACGAATATAAGCCGTAACCTCTTCATTTGGCTCCACAAGGTTCAGGGTCCACGGGTATGATGTAGTATCCCAAGTCCATTGATATTCTGAATCAAACGGTTTTGGCACACTGAACAGCGCCCCGAGCAACGTATCGTTTTCCCAATTGTATTCAAACTGCCGACCGAACCCGACTGTTCCAAGTTTCCAGCGTGGTACCACCTGCTTGGAAAGGATGTACTGAATTACTTGAGCTGTGTACACGCCCAAATTACCGACTGTATGAGATTGAAATAATACGTCATTCAGCAAGGTAGCAAGCACATGCTCACACTCATATTTGATAACTGGACCACTTTGATTCCTATTCATGGTATTTGGAACGATGCGAAATAACTCCACTCGCTCGTTGTTATCGTATAGCTCTACGAAGTAAAATGGCTTACATTCTGCGTTCTTGGGATCATCTCCCGGCAAGCTGAAGGCAGCTGTCCATAACGAGTTAAGTGGCATGCTGTATTCGATGTTAAACGCATTCTCTAGCAAAGCCACACGCCGCATCTGTGCATCGTAAATTGTTACTGGTGCTTTAGGCATCTATAGTCCCTCCTATATGAATTTATCCCGGTGTGTAATCCGGATTAATATCTCACGGCCAGTTGCTGGGTCTGTGTAGACAATGTTGTTATTGCCAAGGTTAAGGTCGAAGAAATCTCCGTCCATCATGTGCAGGGCGTTCTGTCCGTTTTTGGTAAACGTGAGATTTTTAGAATCAATAACTATGCGATCACCAGGAGCAAATGATCCGGTGAATTTGATTTCATCCATGTGGTACCGGCTTCCGTTTGCGGTTAGCGTACCAATACCGTGCATGATGGCTTGGTGTAGACGTTCCCGGATAAACGTAGCTTTCATGCCGCCCTCTCCGGTCATCTTTGCAGCGAAACTTATCTCCCGTACAAATGTCGCTTTCAATCCTCCCTCACCATGTAGAGCCGCTGATCCAGTTGCAATGATGTTTGCTCCAGCTTTCAGATTGCCATCACCACGTAAGACAGCACTTCCGAACACAAACACCGAAAATTCACGGTTAAAGGCAATGCGGTTAAATGATCCTCGATTAAACATAGACACACTCCTTTCCCTGAAAATAAAATAAACCCCACCATTCAGGTAGGGCGTACTAATTGCTAAGTCATTATTTAGTCGTTCCATCCCTCTTACTAAACGCTAGTTCAAACAATCCTGTTGCTGATAGTCCAGCTAGACCACCCGCCCATAATCGAAGCACTAAGCCTAACTCTGTAAAAGGATAAGCAGCTGCGCCGATCAACAGGCCGATAACTAATCCTATCAAGGGCAATATATTTTTAGGCACGTTAAACGAAGTCTTTACGAACTGCAC
The DNA here is from genome assembly GCF_038593035.1 of Paenibacillus sp. FSL R10-2778. Classification (NCBI taxonomy): domain Bacteria; kingdom Bacillati; phylum Bacillota; class Bacilli; order Caryophanales; family Paenibacillaceae; genus Paenibacillus; species Paenibacillus sp. FSL R10-2778. The sequence goes on from NZ_CP151956.1 coordinate 3,919,586, forward strand.
TCCTGCCAACACAAAAACAGCGATCACCGAAGCGAACGCCAGTACATCCGTTAAGTTTTGATTGTCCATTATTTATCCTCCAATCTCGTAATCAAAAGTCCTGCGCGAGCAAGCACCGTTATTACTCGGTAGAAGTCCAAACTGCCACCAGTAGGTGCGTCAATTAACCCTGCATCAAAAGCAGCTTGTACAGCATCCTTTGCCCAAGCAGGTATTTCAGTTAGACTAGCCTTGCCCTCCAACTTATCTACCCTAGATAAAACTTTAGCAATACTCTTTCCTTGCTCTGTTGCAGCTTGTTTAAGTACATCTTTGCTATTGGTCAATCCAGATACTACTTTCGCTAGTTCCTTCACTTGTTCTTCCAGTTCTGCAATTCTACTCATATCTTCTTCTGCCTCCCCTTTTAGTCGATCTATATTAGCCGTTGCTTTTGCCATTGCTGTTTCAGATGGTTTGCTACCAGCTCTCAGTTGAGTAAGTGTTAAGCCAAAGACCATTTGGAAATGAGGGTAATCCTTAAATGATGTCCAGTCACCGCCCCAATCAAAGCCGAGCTTCTTAGCCTCTTCCACCACTTCTATCCAGTCTTTGATGTTGTTTCCGTTGTAGTCTCGGTTCATATCCCATGAAACACTGGACCCATTAGGCAGCAGTAAAGCGAAATCAACAGCCAAACCAAAATTGTGGTAACTGTACCCGCCTTTAGCATTAGTGACGATGCTTCCCGACTTAGTGCGTCCCTGCGCGTACAAAGCATCTTGCTCCGCAATTGTTCGTAATCCTTGAGTAATAACAATAGGCACTCCCCGAGCGTAACAGCGTTCAATTAAAACTGTCGCAGCAGCCAGTACGACCGGATGCAGACCGACCAGGCGTTTAGATGATTTACTCTTTACTTGATCTAAGGTTAGCATTACAACCCTCCTTTAAATAAAAAAGCAATAATGGCAAACACCGTACCTGCTAATACATATTTAAGTAGATCAATAAATACTTTTCGCTCAGATTTACTATCTGTTTGCGACTGCTGCAACAGCTGGAACATACGTGCATCCAAGGTATCCCACCGCCGCATAATCTCGTTAAACTGGATTTTCATTTCAATGGTGGATTCCTTTATTTGCTTTACATCTTCTTCGTGCCGGGACTGTTTTTCTTTCAGCAAACGCAATTCCGTAGTGAAATTAAGATGTTCTTGGCTGAAAACAAAAAGTTCATCCTGCATACCCACTAGACGTTTTTCCACATCTTCCAATCGGTTCTCCATGGTTGCTACACCTCCAGCCCCTCCTTGCTGATTTCCTCCCCCAATGGACATAAAACAACTCCTCTCTCTCTATCTATTGTTCAATATAAATAGCCCCCGGAGATCCGAGGGCATAAGAAAAAACACGCCCGTTATAGGCGTGTCCTATTGCATGTTAGTCTCCAAAACGGAATTAACCTAGTTTAATAGCTAGGGTAAAAAATTACAGATCTCTTGTTTTGTATTTGTACATAAAATAACCTAAAAAAATCATTGCACAAGTAAACAGGCCAGCATATAGTATCCACTTAATCTCATGTGAGGCTAGATACACTGGTAAAAAAAACGTTAGTAATCCAACTGTTAATAGGGGCATAAGAGCAAGTGGAATTACTAGTCGTAATCTAGCCTTCAAGCTATTTTTCATCGCTTTCTCTCTAGCTTTCAATAAGTCTTTCGATAATTCTAATTCGTCCATTTCATTTTCCTCCTGCCATAATCTCTGTCTTAACTTACTCATTTTGACATGGAAGAAGATGTTACTGCAACCTCTTATCCTACACAGCCTCATCTAATAATTCTTGCACTGTACTTTTCCAGCGCAACGGTACATCATCAATTGTCTTCAAGTCTTTTTGGATCAAATCAAAATATACTTTAGCCACATTACTCACCTCCAATCAAACCAGCGATTTCAGCGAGTGCTAGTTGCATCTCTGTTTTATCAGCCTCTTGAGCTTCAGCAAGTTCCGTCAGAGCAAGCTTGAGTTCTGTATTCTCGGCACGTAGTTTCTCAACTTCAGTCCGTTCGCCAGGCTTTATTCTTGCTGCAATCTCTTCTGGTGTTAAGCCTTCGACCCAAAGGTTGTCTGGTATCGTAGGTGACGTATAAATAGGCTGCTCGCCTTGCTCTACGCCTTCTGCATAACTCTCCTGCCAATCATGCATTGCATCTACATAGTCACTCTGTGCTTCTAGTACAGCGTCTTGATATGCTTCCCATGCTAATAGATCAAATCGAGGATGATACAATCCGGTGGGCATCGGAACACCTACAAGATAACCGATGATCTCTCTTGGCTGTTCTGGTTCTTCTGGCGTGTCCGGTTCATCTTCGATCTCTTCATCTCCCGGCAGCTCAGGAGCTTCTTCCTGCACTGGCTGGGCATAAATAGGGACGACCCCTATTAAAGAGTCGTCCGGTTCTACATCTTCTATATACAGTCCGTTTAGGTCTACTTTCGATACTGCTTTTCTCATGATATCGCCCCCTTTAATCTAACGGAAACCGTAGACCATCAAATATAATATTTTGCTTTACGTTGACCTCTGTTGTTATATCTCCATTTACACCTACTGACACTGCGCTCGACGTTGGGTCTACTTTTGATGTCCATGAGGATGTAAGCATTCTAGTGATTCGCACAGGTCGAAATTGCGTCGGCAAATTAAAAATCTTTGTACCCGCTGGTACGTCAGTAATGTTGTAATATACGTACCCACGAAATTCAATAAATCCTTTATTCACGCGATAAGCTAAATCGAAGGCAGTAAATCCGCTTAGCACTGCGGACGGTGTAATCCAAGGCCCTGCATCCTTCTCCGCTTTCTTGGCAGCTAACACACTAACGGTTGAGCTTATCTCTGTCACTGCATCTGTTAAATCATGAATTTGCATCTTCTCAGTGGCGGCGTACGCTCCTGATACCGAAGGTACTGGTGATTTTTCCAGTTTGATGTAAGAGACGCTGTAGGAAGCAGCTGTATCGTAATTATCCGTCCATGCATAAAACGTTCCGTCTGCTAATTTATCAATATTCCAAAAATCAGGCAGACCGTTTTTAAAAACTTGTTTAATTTCGGAGGCACGCTTTTTAAGGCTCGAATCTCCTCCATTACCTGCGTCATTGAGTCCAATGTAGTATACGTCTGATAAAGCATTTTTCTTCGGTCTCGCAGGCTCCCTCGATACATAGCCACAACCTACCTCTATAAAGTTTTCTCCCTCAAGTAGTGACAGGCTACCATCCTCCTGCACCGTCTCCGTGGTCGGTGTTGCTAGACGGTATAGAAGTTGATACGGTGTCCAGCCCGAAGGTATTGTTGTTGGCAATACTCCTACCGGATTGCCAGCACTCAAAATCTCGACCCAGCCCTTTGTTTGTCCGGCTGTACCGTTATATGGATTTGTAGCCACTCCACTAGCGCCGTTGTACATCCGCCAGCCATTAAAATAAGCCTTAATTTCGTCAGATGTAGGAGTGTAGGAGTCCCCCCAACCGGAATCTGTGATGGCAATAGTAATGTATAATACACCATTGTAAAGCGTTGATTGATCAGCAGCTGAATAAACACCCGCTGAAGGATATAAAGGGTATCCGTTATACTTAGTCACTCGTTCTGATGCGTTTATGCCACTAGAAGTTGGTAAAATAACGCGTACACGTTTGAAACCTGTGTAATTCGTATCGAATAACCACGACCAGTCACCCACAAGATTGGATTTACGCCATAACCTCGTCACCTCATACCGTCCGTTAACCTCACGCAGTATATCCGGTTCGTTGCCATCCGTTGGGTTAGCGTGTAACTCGACTCCACCAAAGGCGATAAGAGAGTCTTCGCGGGGCTGGAATGGTGTAGCGACACTGCCTAGTTCGAGTTGTGGATTGTTGAAGTTGTATGTCCCTATCTGGTTACTTGCCAAATTTATTAATATATAGTAATAACCCTCTGGTACAGTAAGTGGCTGATTTTGAATCCATCCACCACTAAGAACAGCTAAGTCATTCTTTTTGTTACTATCCAAATAACTTCCTACTGCCCCACTATTAGCCGTTATACCCTCAATACTTAAATAGTACGTTTTCCCAGGCATTACAGGAACAGCGCAACTGATTGCTTGCCACTCAGCAGTAGCCGTTAACACGCTCTGATATGGTCCGTTTGCCTTAGCGTTCGGGTTAAACGACCATGCCTTATCTGTAAATGGTGGCAACAGATTACGTCCATATCTCCGTACATATAACCCATCTACTCCATTAATACCAGGAGGTACGTAAGGCCAACGCTGTGCAACTTGCTCCGATGTCATGCTGTCAATTGCTGCGTAGTCTGCATCTGATATTTCATAAATCCTAGCCCCTTCAAATTGAACCCAACCTACAGCACCTTTTGCTTTTTGATTAAACAAAATAAGGTAGCTAGTTTCATCTATCGTAGGAGCTTTTTTTATATACATAGTAGTGTTGGTTGTAGATGTGGCATCAGCTGGTGAACCGAATCTGAATGCACCTTGTGTGGTCCCGTCATTTTCGAAATCGACAAGTGCAATATATTTTTTGTTAGCATAAAGTTGTAGGTTAACGCCAACCAGATAACGATGATCTAAAGTATCATTAACTGTAGACGTTATTCTTTGTGCCTTACTATACTTCCCATTAACTACTGTAGCGCTCGCACCAGCAAGTGCAGGTGACCAACTATCTGCAATGCCATCAGCATTACTGTCATTAAATCCGCCGTTTATTTGTCGGTTGATTAACGACCTCCCCTGTACCTTTAATCCTTGTAGTCTAGCGTTCTTTGTTGCGTTTAGAATTTGCTGACCCGCTGATAGGATGACATCAGTTGTAGATTCCGAAGTTACTCCGGAAAGGTCCGTTAAATTTTTGCGGAATGCTTCGTGATCGTAGGCGGTGTAATAACGGGCAACCTTCGAACCAATAACCCAAGCCTTTGACGTCGTTCCATCAAATCCCCGCGTACACCCAGTTAAGGAATTCCCCGACTTCCCCGTATAAAGAATCGTCTCTGAACTCTCATCAGTGCCGATTGTAAACACGTTTGGGGCTGCTGGCAGCTTTGTTGCATCTACCACAGCTATTGTTGTAGCCGCTGTCGTGAGTGCTGCTGATAGCTCAGTTCCCGGCGAATTGGCTATCGCTGGATACATAGTTTGTTGTGCCAATAGATTGCCCTCCTTAGCTTAAATCAATTGAGACTTGACCAACCGAAAATTTAAAAATATCGTTTGTTAGAATACTTTTAGGATCAGTTAAGGCTCCGTAATACAATAAGTTTCCACCTGTTACCGCATCACGAATTCCTAAATGCGTGAGTTGCCCCCATGTAGCGGCTGCCACTGGATACGGAATTTCTGCACTATTCTTAATTGTATACACCCCATTAACAGCAGCAGGAGGTGTAAACACCACTGCCTGTCGAGCGTAAGCACCACCGGTTACCTCTTGCCCGGTATCTGCTGCAGTTGGGTTGCTGGTATAGAGAGCAATATATAAGGTTGTCGGGCGTGTGTAATTCGTATTTCTAAACACCTGATTCAACAGTGCAATTGCTAAATAATTTGATACGTTCAAATCTTTCGCCTCCTATTCGAGTTTGTATTCATTTGTGATTCTGAAATTCGATAAAGTATTAGACCCATTATTGGTCAAGATAATAACTGCTTCTGAATGGATATTACCGCCTGATTGAATGACCAGAGTTGTTGGTGAACTGGTGATTACTTGCTCGGTGATATGCTCTTGAACCGAATAAGCGAAAGGATCAAAAGCAACCAATTCCAATTCGAACATACCAATGCTGTTATATATCAACCTCTCCAATGAAGCCGATCCAGCATATCTGACCAGATAGAACTTATCCGGTTCAAAAGCACGTCTTAGTTCCATTGTTCTGGGTCTACCATTAGCATCAGTCAGATGCCTTGCAAGAGCCCTTACCCGTTGCTGCAAACCTGCTGCACTTGGCAAATCGTAATTAGTACCATCCGCAACAAAAGCACAAGAAAAAGAAAAGACGCGTTCCGTTAGGTCCGCGCCAAAGTCATATTGCCCGTGTTTACCAGCTATTTCTACATTCATATCTCGGGTGCTAGGGAGTAAGGGGTCTTTGGTCTCTTCAAGCACTCGAAACCCTAGATCTACGTCCCGAATACCTCCGAGAGTGATACTACTTGTCATGTTAATCCTAGCCCCCTTGTTGCCCGAGTGAGCGAACTCATTTGACGGCGGGATACATTGGTTTCTATCTGCTTGCCGTCCAGATAGATATTATTGTGTAAGACCATCTCTCTGTCACCCAGCAAGCCGCCTTGTGTTCCACTGGAAGCTCTAGCATCGTTCGCTAATGGTTGAATACGGCTGTCAATTGCACTAAGGCTTGGCGAGCTGAGATCCATAGCGGCGGCATCTGCCATGTCCTGCGCAGCACCTTCGACCGCTGACATCTGCCGTTCCATACCTAGCGCTAATCCTTTGCCGATAAACTCACCAATAGCTATCATTACGCGACTTGGAGACTTGATCTTTAACGTGTCCTTTATGCCATCTGTTGCCGCTTGAGCTGTGGCTGCTGCCGCGTTGTTGATTGCCGCGGTGCCTGACTGCATTCCTTTAATAACACCATTGACGATCTGTAGACCGTAATCTTTGGCTTGAGCTTCCGCCCATTTCTTTTGTGCGGCTGTACCGTTAGCCAACAAGCTATTAAGATAGGCTACCTCATTAGACATGTTCGTCGATGATGTTGCCGCCTTTGCTGTTTTCCCCACCGTAGCGAGGATCTCATCCACCACTGCCTTGATGCTGTTCTTGGTGCTGTTAAGACCACTCAATAAGCTCTCCCCGAAGGATTGCCCAGCATTCTGCCATTTCGGATTATATTCCGCTAATAGGTCGATCAGCTCCTGATTGTTACTGTCGAGCATCAAGCGTCGTACCTCAGCTTGTAAAGCCTCTTCGGTGTTGAGCGCAGTGTAATGAGTCTTAGTAGAATCCATCTGAGCAGTAAGGCTGTCAGTGGTCGCTTGGGCCTTCTTCTCTTCTGTGCTCTTCTTAGTCTCATATTCCTGTTTCAGAAGCTCGGCTTTTTGCTCGCCCTGTGTCTTAATCCGAGTCATTTCAGATTTCAGATCATCAATCTGAACCTGGCGCTGTTCCAGAAGGTGTTTCCGTTCCCGCTCGGCGAGCATGTCATTAAGCTCTTCCTGTATCTTCGCTCTTGATTCAGCGGTATCGGCATCAGTTAATTCTTTCTGTTTGTCAGCCAGTTTCTTTTGATACGCTGCCTCTTCAGCTGCTTTGTCCTCAGCTTTAGTCAGACCCTCGATGCTGTCGATCTGATCTTGCAAGCCTAGTAACTGTGCCTGAGTCTGAGCGTCAAGTGTCTTAATCATCGCTTGATATTCAGCGTCATATCCAGCAATAATGGCGTCTGATGCTGCCTTATGCTGGTCAATGCGCTTTTGTAAGGCCTCTGTAGCGACCTTTTCCTCTGCTGAATAACGAGCCTTTAGAGCAGTTACGGCAGCTGTGCTAAGCGTTTCAATTGATTTGACCTGCTCGTCATATAGCTTTTTTGCTTCTGCCGCTGCTTCTTTGGCAAGATCAGTCCGGATCTTATTGACCTGCTTATCAATAGCAATGCGCTCAGTGGTGCCAACCTTATAGCGAGTTTGAAGCTTCTCCCATGCCGCAAGCTCCTGCTCAAGGGATATCTCATTGGCTTGTTTCTTAGCCTCGATGTACGTCTTGGAGGCTTCAAACTGCTTCTTGGCCTCAGCAGCAGCTTCCTTGGCGATCTGGTCATTTGCCTTTTTAATTGCAAGATTAATCGTCTGAATTTGGGCGCTGGTCTTGGCGTATGCAGATTTGACCTTTTCGAGTGAGGCGATATAAGCCGTTTCATCAAACTCACCCATTTTGTACTTATATTGAGCCGTATCTAAGGCCGCATTGAATGCTTTGTTTGCTTCCGCTGCTGCTTTAGTCGCTGCCGCCGCTGCTGCTTTCTGCGCTTTGGTTGCAGCTGCCGCAGCAGCCTTTTGGGCTTTTTCAGAAGCTTTATTCGCGTCCTTAGTTACTTTCTCCGCGGCTTTGGCAGCTGCTGCTCCAGTCTCACCAGTTAGCTGTTCGATTGCCGCTTTAGCCTTGCCCTTAGAATTGTTTATCCCTACAGCAAGTCCCTCAGATATGTTTTCTCCGTAGCCGGTTGTCAGCCGAGAAGGCGAATGAATACCAAAGAAGTTTTTAATCGAGTCACTGATCTTGGTCGCGACTTCCTTGGTTTTATCCACCACAGCGCTCGCCATACTGCCGATACCATTGACCAGCCCTTGCATGATTTGTTTACCGATTTTAGCGAGGTCGATACCTTTGAAGAAAGACATGACCTTGCCCCATATACTCTCAATGACTCCTTGAATCGTGCCGAAGATATTTTTAACGCTACTGAGCATTCCTTGAAAGTTAGCAGTTATGCTATTCCAGATGCCCTTTGCAACTCCAACAACCGCTTGGGATAACGACTCCCATATAGATGCACCCAATGTTCGGAGTCTGGTAAAAATACCAATTCCCTCAGTGAACATATTTTTAAAGAAATTGATAACTCCACTGACCATTTTAGAAATTAGGCTATTCGCTGATGACTGTAATCCCTTGAAAGCATTAACTATACCTTCGCCCATGCTCTTCATTAAGCCAACACCGGATTTTAATAGGTTGGTAAAGAGCGTCTTCAGTCCACCAAGAAAGTTAAGAGTCATTAAACCTACGATGAAATCAATCGCGCCACCGAGCAGCTGCTTAATACCTTCCCACATCTTACTCCAGTCCCCTGTAAAGAGTCCGGTGAAGATCTTAATGAGACCCATTATGATGTCTAAAGCGCCGCTGATAACATTCTTGATGGCTGTCCATGCCATGTCGATGATGAACAAGATGGCTGGCATAATGAATTCGATAACTTTTTTTATTGCATTAAAAGCGTTTGTCACTGCTTGCAGAATCTGTGTTCCGTTTTCATCCCAAAACTTTTTAATCTTATCTATCTGGCCCATGATGAAATCACTAATTACTCCCCATACAGAAAGAGCGACACTTTTTATGGATTCCCACGCCGAATTTATAGCATTTCGCACGGTTTCGTTTGTGTTATAAAGATAGGTGAGTCCAGCCACCAACCCTGCGACACCTGCGATTATCAGCCCGACCGGACCTGTTAGCGCAGCGAACACTGGCATTAAAGCAGAAACCGAACTAACAACATGTCCTAGAATTACAAGCAACGGACCAATAGCAGCAGCGATTGCCGCTATCGTGATAATCAACTTTTGCGATTCTGGACTAAGCGAACCGAATTTCTCAGCAATACTAGCAATTTTGTCGATCAGTGGTTGCATGGAATTGACTGCTTCTAGCACCACAGGCATGATAGCATCCCCGATAGTTATAGCGATATCGCTCAGTTTGTTCTTAAGAATCTGCATCTGACTAGCGAATGTTTTATACCGTTCAGTGGCTTCGTGAGTCAGTGCTGTGTTGTCATCCCATGCTTTATTGGATATATCTACAGCTCCCGCAAATAACTCACTGGCATTACCTGCACGCAGCAAACTGTCTCGAAGTCTGATTTCGGAGATGCCCATTTCCTCCAGCATGTTAATAGCGGAGGTTCCTGCTGAATCTGCATCACCTAGTCCGTTAATAAATGCACCCAGAGCACCAACAGCATCATCTTTGAATGCTTTACTGAATTGCTCTGATGTCATTCCCGCAATCTTACCGAAGTTCTGTAAATCGACTCCACCGTCAACGATGTTACCCATTTGAGTCTGAGTCATGCCTAAAGCATCCGCCAAGGCTTTAAATTCCTTGCTGTTATTGTCTGCTAGTAATTGCAGATCTCTGAGTGACATGCCTGTCGCTTGTGTGAGAGCATCCATTTTGTTCATTCCTGATGCAGCTACTTGCATGCGGACCATAACCCGAGAAATTGCCGAACCGCCCATTTCCGCCTCAATACCTACAGATGATAAAGCAGCTGCTAAACCTAAGATGTCAGCCTCAGACATACCAACCTGCGAGCCCGCACCAGCCAGCCGTAAAGCCATATCTGTGATTTCAGATTCTGTAGTAGCGAAGTTATTACCAAGCGCAACAATCGAGCTGCCCAGTCGGTCAAATTGGTCCTGTGGCATCTTAGTAATGTTCGCTAGTCGTGCTAAAGCACTGGCAGCTTCGTCACTGGTCATATTAGTTGCAACGCCTAAGTCAACCATCGTCTTAGTAAATCCGAGGATCGCGCTAGTTTTGATACCCAACTGTCCAGCCGCTTCGGCTACTCTTGCGATGTCAGATGCAGATTGAGGCATCTCTTTCGCCATATTCCGGACCCCATCACGTAACTGAGCAAACTCAGCCTCCGTAGCATCAACCGTCTTTCTCACGCCTGCAAAGGCAGATTCAAAGTCAGATGCAACCTTAAGTGAAGCACCGCCGACCGCAACGAGAGGAACCGTCACGAGTGACGTCAAAGATTTACCTACATCAGCCATACCCTTGCCGAACTTATCTACTGACTTCTGCGCTTGTTTCATTGCATCATCCAAGCCAGTGTTATTCCCCAAGATGTTAATGACTAGATTGCCAAGTAAACTCATGATTCCCCTCCTTCCGGCCGCTTGATGCGGCTACCATACTTCTCACGGAATGCCGCTCGATCTGGCGTTTGATTGCCATCTCCCCGAACTCGGCGTTCCTTCTTCGGCTGTTCTTTCGCACCAAAAAGGCCGACCCCAATGCGGCCGACCAAGATGTTCGATTTATTCTCTTCATGCTCCATCCCGTAATCGTAGTACATCATGATCTGGGGAAAGGACATGTGATCTAACATATATTCAGGTGTTGCCCAGGAGTACATTGCGCCCATTCGCGCAAAAATACGCCCCAGCTCTATAGGCTGGGGCTCCCCTCGTTTTTTCCTGATTCGCCGCCTGCCCGATCTTTAAGCGGAGCTAGGACGAACTCGATCAATTGTATCAACTGATCGAAATCAACGTTATCTCCAAGCCACTCCTCTGTAATATCCGGGAATGAAGGCTTGCAGATACTGATGACTTGCTTAAGAATTTCTGAGAAACTGTCATCACCACCGCCTCTTAACTTATCTTGGTTCTTAGTAATGTTGAGAATTACACGGGAGGGAATGCGGGAAACGTCAATATGCTTTCCGCCAAGAATTACAATACGTTCGGCAGGGACAACTTCGTCTAAGTTAAGAATTGCTGGTTGTTTTGACATTATTATTACACTCCCTGTTCATCGTAGATTTCGAATAGTTGTTCGCCAACAGCTCTGGATGAATCTAAAGTACCGTTCATTCGAATTGGCGTCATTGCAGGATCCTCGGCATCCGCTTCAGGAAAGGTGATATTTAAGCCACCTTCTGGTGTAGCTTTGTAGATTGTAATCTGAAATTTCTTGCCTTCATCATCATAGTTAGTGATTCGAGCAACACGCGGCTTGAAGGTACCCAGACCTCCTGAGAGGAAACGTTGTGCAGAAAGTGGGGTAAATGTGTAGTTAACCGTCACGGCGTCACCTGATACGATAGCACCGCCAGCAGTACGGGAAATAACGGTATAACCTGCACTATCAACAGCCAAAACATAATCCGTGCCATCCACTAGCGTAGTCGCTCCTTTCTTAACCGTTACCGCTGTAACGACTGTGCCGGCTCCATTCTTGTTAAGCAATCGTTTCTGAACTTGACTGGTCAATGTAACAGATTCTCCAGTAATTGTTTTTGGAGTTCCTGCGATGGTTTCTAGCTTGTCTATTCCACCACGAACTGTCGCTAATGTGGCGAGGTTGATTTCCATCAAGTCTCCCTCAATACCAGCTGCGTGGTTGTTAATACCTGTCTTGATTACACCTGCATTGTCGCTAGTCACTGTCATCTCATCCCATGTTTCCTCAAAAACAATGCCGTTCATCGCCCCAAGGTCAATGAGACTGTTCACATCTTCGCCAACCTCGAACTTTGCGGAACCGAAACGGATAGAACTTGCTTTCTGAACTGTTGTCATATTACGTCCCATTTTTGTTATTCCTCCCGATAAATGATTTTGAAATCTGTTGCTATGTGATAGAGCTTTGTGTCACTCTCGTACATGTCCCTACTGCCTTCCCACACACCTTGCAATACCCTAACCCCACCCATGTTCCCTTTGTAACGCTGGAGGGCACTACGGATCTTCTCCGCCAGCTCTTTTGCCTCACCGTATTTTGTTGAGAATACAGAGAATTGAAATCTGGGGTAAGAAACCGGGATATTATGATGGGCCACTCCCGATATCACCAGATATGCAATGGCCGGATAAGTTGGTTTCTCAGGTAACCAGCCGGGATAGATTCGATTGCCCACAAGCGATTGAATCTCATTGATGGATAGCAAATAATCTCTCAATTTTGTTTCTATAACCATTAGGCACCCACTCTCTCAACCACAGCCTTGACGCCCTCTATTAGGAGCTTTCGGACCCTTGCACGACTCTTGTCCATCGCCGGACGCATGAACGGTCGTGGAGGTTGGTGACTGCTTCCATACTCATAAAAGGTAACGTAAAAAGGGGCAGACGCGGAGATATCTCCATTGCGTGCCCCTACAGATACATTTGCGTAATAGTTACCTTTTTCCGATATCCCTATGTTCATCTGCAGCGAGAAGCGAGTTTTGCCAGTCTCACCGATTGGAACTCTTGAATCAGCCTCACGAAATACTATCTCAGCCGCCTTCGATATAAGATCCCGAATCTCTTTGGTGATCTCAGCATTAGCTCGCTTGAGTTGCCGGATTACTTCATCCGCACCATCCACACGTATATTAGACCTTGAACTCCGACGTACCATCACTGACGCTCCTTACACATGAGTTGTAACTCCTGCATGTTAAAAGATGGATGGATGATGTAAAGGATCTCGAACTCAATGCTTTTGTAGCGAACAACCATTGTCCGATCAATGCCTTCACGGTACCTTACTCGGATTCGCGTAGTAACATCAGCGGTAACCTGTGCTGCAGCAGCTCGGTCCTGCCCTCTAAGAGGCTCTATACCAGCCCATAGCTTTGCTACTTCAATCCAATCGTCTGTTGGCTGCCCCCAATCATCTAAATCATCTGCACCAGGAGGACGAAAGATGGCCACTCGCTTATCAAGTCGATTAACTAGAACAGTCATGTTTCATCATTTCCCTTGTCATTCTTCTCAGTGGATCGTGCGGTACTGCGAGTAGTTCGCTTAAGGGATTTTTCATCATCGTTCGTACCGATAAATCCACGAGTCATTAAATCAGCAGCTCTATCAGCTTCTGCTTTGTACTTCGATCCAACCTCATAAATATCACCCGAACCCTTATCCCTGAACTTCTTCAATACAGGATATTCCATGCTATATCACCCCGTTTTCAGTTGTAAAATCAAGCTTTCCAGCGAAAAATTGAACTTTTCAATCTTCTCAGATGGATCTCGATGTTCATAGTTAATTGAACAGTAGAGCATTACGGCCAGTTTATATCTGGCCGTTCCATGCTTGTCCTCAGGAACTCCTGCTTCAGCAAGATATTCCTTTGCTGCTGCAACAAAAAGAGCGAGGGTAACATCCTCCTCGCTCCCATCTATTCGCAAATATTCCTTCAATTCATCAAGCTGTAACTCAAGCATAACGGGCTCCTTTCCGCCCTATACGGTCGGCACCCAATCCAGAACGGCAGTGTACACCGTTCCAGCGGTTGTTTTTACTTCGAAATTGTACTGTCCAGCTACATTATCATCACAGAACCACAACGTCTCTTGATCATCCGGAGTTAGATTCACTCCATTCTTTTTGATATAAGTGACCGCCCCGGCTTTGAGGGAAATCCTCACTCCATCACCATCCAACAGTTCGAACTCGGTATGATTCACACCTTCATGTTCACCCTCTTGGCCTGTTGGTTTGAATGTTGCTGGTGAAGGAGTTAAGACTTTTTTGCAATGCGGAATGCGGACTTCAGTTTGATCTGGTGGTCAATCCATGCGGTCAAAACGAAATCCCAGATACCAGTACGGACGTTTTTATCACGGTCATAAATGATCTCAGGATCATAGTTAAAGTGAGAATACCGGTAATCGCCGACTACTGGATTTTCAGCAAGATCACAGAATTCAACTGGTTTACCCAATACTTGTTCTGGCTGAGCCTGATACAATGTTGCATTACCATTTGCTAAATCTTCAATGATATCCATGTAATCTGCATACCGCATGGTGATTTTGGCATTCTCACGGAAGTCTTCTGGAAGATCAGCAATTGCTGATTTGATGGCTTTGAATAACGTAGTGCCATCAACTTCTTTAATGACAGAGACCGCTCCGTTTTTCTGGTAGAAACTCATATGTTCTTCTCCCGGTTTCGGAGTTTTCGCATAAGCGACCTTCTTCTCTTTAGCTGCTAAACCAGACTGCAAAGCCCCATCGACTGTCTGTACCAAGTTGGTATCCGTTGCCGCGAGGATAGTTTCCGATACTGGAGCAAACACTTTAAATTTATGGCGACTGAAACTAACAACATCTCCGGTAGATTTCAACTCTTTAGCCAATTCTGTATCATCAATGAAATCATCATCATCCAATTGGAATTCGATCTTTGGAATTTCAAGATTTCTAACGCTCGTGAACGTAGAAATCTCCCGCAATGGATTTTTCACAAACGGCTCATGAAGCAATTCGGTTGTCATGGTCGAAGGAAGAATCTTTTCTCCGCCCGTACTGTTTTTATCTCCTAGAGCAGCTTTTACATCTGGAGAAACATCATGCCCCTTAACAGTAGCTCTAATTAATGCGGCTTTTGCTGATTGAATTTGATTTTTAGGATCGACGTTGAACGTCGGCTCTTTCGTTTGTAGTGACGCTCTTTGCTGAGCTTCCATCGAATCGTGTTCTTTTTGCAAGATATCAAACCGAGCTTGTAATCCTGTCTCTTTTGTTTCCAATGCCTTAATGTCATCCATCTTTGCTTCTGGCTCTGAGGCCTTAACCAACTTTTCTTGTTTTGCAGCTGCCAGTGCAGCGCCAATTGTCACTAAATCATTTTTAATATCAAACAGTGTTTTAGCCATTAATAATACCTCCCAGGTATGATTGCAAATTTTGTAATTCTAGACTTGCGTTTTTTGCGATTTCGTTGCGTTCAGCTTCGGTGTAACTCTTGTTCTTCGGATCTCTTGGTTCAAGTGACATAGCAGCAGGGACGTTGCGATACTTAGCGAATAGCTCTTCACTAATTGACGCAGCCATCTCATTGGATTCTTCAACAAAATCACACAATCCGTGTGCGTATGCCTCGTCAGCAGACAGCCAAGTTTCAGCATCAAGCAGACTCTTTAGAGTGGCTTCGTCAAGCTTGTCTCCTGCCTTTTGTAAATAACTCTGAATCGCGGATTGTCCAATACGGTCCAAATCATCAGCCGCCTTACGCAACTCCGCAGCGTTACCCATGGCAAATGTCCAAGGATTATGGATCATCATCATGCTATTTTTAGGCATTCGAATTTCGTCACCAGCCATTGCTATAACTGAGGCAATTGATGCAGCTAATGCATCCACATGGACGACTACTCGGGCTTTATGACGCATCAGCATGTTGTGGATGGCCACTCCTTCAAATACAGAACCTCCGGGGCTATTAATGTATAGATGAATCTTCTCAACTTCTTCCCCCAACTCATCCAGTTCATTTTTGAACGTTGTGGCAGAAACCTCCCCATATTCTTCCCATGCATACTTCGTGATTTCTCCGTATACAAAAATGTCCGCTGAACTTGGATCGTTCGCAGACATTTTCATCTCCCAAAACTTACTTGGGGTCTTATTTTGTTGTGCTTTACTCATTCTTTGTACTCACCCCCTTTCTTTGCTCAACTGGCGTATCTATTGGATAAAGATCGCCGCTAATATAAAGCTTGTCTCCACCATCTTCTGGTGGTAGCTCTTCCCAAGCACGTGCCTCGTTTGGCTTAAACACGCCTGACCGGATCATCTTGAAGTAGAACTCTCCTCTGGTCGTCATATCTCCACGCAAAAGAGCGCCGACAGTGAACTTGAAGTACAGTCCCTGTTGACGCTGCTGCGCTGTAAGCAGCTTTCTATTAAATTCTTGCTCATATTGACGGACAATAGGCAGTAACGTGTAAGTAACAAATTCAAGACTCATTTGCTCCATGCTGCTGTAACTAGCACCATCAGTTTCACCGAGCATAGTCACTGGCATGTTAAGAACAGTGGCGACCCGGGAACGGGTGATCTTCTCGACTTCGAATACCTTGGAGTCGATAAAATTTCTGTTAATCTCCTTGATTTCCACTCCAGGTTCCTGGATGATCACGCCACCATTCTCTTGATAGAACTTTGCGAAATTCGCCCAAATCTCTTTTTTCTTTTCTTCCCCGACATGAGCAGCCAACTTCAGGATGAATGACGCTTTAATTGATGTATCAAGTTGGTCAAGAGTGAACTTCCTGACTGCCCCATCAAAATCAATTGTGTTTCTCAGAACGTCTATCGGGCTTATGCCTTTGTACCCGTTTTGTGTGGTCTGAATATGACTTACATGCACCATGTCCATGTTATGGACGTAGTACGTTCCTTTGTCACCTCTGACCATGTACCACAGTTCATTAGTGTCTTGTTCAACAACAGGATCAACACTTGTCGGATCAAGAACAACTAGTGACTCGACGTTGTAGAATCGGTCATACATCTTAAGAGCATAGCCGTTACCATACACATTTCGATGTGTCTCCAGAAGCCGAATAAAAGCAAACGATGTCATGTTTCTGTTTGGAGCATTCGCCACCAAGTCGTTCAAATCAGAATAAACCGGGTCAAACTCTTGATATAGTTTGATAGGTAGCACCGCTAAAGAATTAGATAACCGTGATACTCCCGAAAAAATTGTTTCGTTGTTGGCAAGCTCTCCCCCAGCTTTCCCGCGGAAGATTGATAAGCCATTGCGGAACCAATTTGAAAAGTTCTCAGCCCCAATCGGTGCCTTGTTTCTAACCACATTCCAAGCCAGCTTCATTCGTTGCCCTAAGTTCATTTTTTATCATCACCCCCTTAACAGCTCACTGATTGAAACAAAGGATACTTCACCAGTTGGTGGAGCTACGGCAAGTTGTTTCATTACCTCTACATGGGCATTCAAAAAGGCCGCAAACCCGTCAATTTTACGGTAGCGACCTTGTTTAGTAGGTATTTTATTCCGGTTTCTATCCTCAACCAGTTTGACGTTGTTGATATACCATCTGAATAATCGGTTGTTGTTGTAAATTACTTTTCCGTCAATAAACAGTTCCTTCAAATCATCCATAGCCGGTCCTAATGTAAGGTGTCCTTGTCGGACAACTTCACATTCGAATCCATAGGCTTTCAGCGCCTCTACAAGCCCAAACGCTTTTGCTGGGTCATACATGATCTTTTCAATTCCAAAGCGCTGAGATTGTTCTACAAACCAATCAAAAATGTACTCTTTTTTTACGTATTCGCCCGGAATAATCGTTAAAAGATCCATTTCTTCGTATTCTTTGTACGGTAAATCCTCATTAGCTTGCTTCACTTTATCAGCTGGAATCCACGAATGTGAGATAGTAAACACCTCGCCCGTCTCCGGGATCGGAAACTCCAGACAAGCACTAGTAAAATCTTCGCTGTCCGAAAGATCGAAGCCCCCGATACAGCCCTTGCCTTCGAATTGCTTCGGGTCACGTTCCTGGTTGTTCCGCTTCAGCACTTCGAATGAAAGGAACGATTCCTCGTCCGCTTTGACAAAGATGTTCAAACGCTTGGTGATAAAGTCATTACGTTCAGCAGGAATATGTTTACGATCATCCCATTCCTTTAGCATGTCCTCCATTTTTATGGTAACACCCAAGTTAGGGTTAGCCTTCCCCCAGTTATCAGGATTTTCAATGTCATCCCCTGGGTCAAGCTCCGCCATAAAGTAAAAGGCATGCTCAGCAGGAATTACTCCCTCTAGAACATCCGCAGCCTTATCATAATAATCCATCAGCGGACCATCCAACTGATAACCAGCTGTTGTAATGTACAAGATCATCGGCTGTGTACGGGCACCCGTTGAGTTCTTTATGACATTGATTAGCTTGTACGTTTTGTACTCATGGATCTCATCAAAAGCACCCATACTGCAGTTCTTACCATCAAGCTTTTTACTATCAGTTGCCAACGGTAGAATCTTGGACATTGTCTTCCGGAAACGAATCTCATGTAGCGTCTCATCAAAGTGTTTTCTGAGTAACGGGGACGCCTTGATCATAGCCTTACATTCATCGAACATATCTCTAGCTTGTTCTTTGGAGTTTGCCAGCTGATAGACCCGAGCTCCGTTCTCTCCGTCCTTTGAGGCACCGTAAAGAGATAGACCAGACACCATAGAGGTCTTACCGTTCTTTCTGCCCATAAAAATAAGCCCCTCGCGAAAGCGACGAAGCCCGGTATCTTTATGCACCCACCCATAGAGTGAGCCGATTATGAAATGTTGCCAAGGTTGCAGCTCCAGTCGATCAAAGTCACCCATTGAGGGCTTACAGAACTTTTCAATATAACCAACTGGACGGTATCCCTTTTCCTCATCAAAAACAAACGGAAATTCACGAGTTCCTTGCCTTTTTAGATCATTTAAATGGCGTTTACAGGCTTGATAAACCTTCTTCGACGTAATAATAAGGTGCGCTGTGACCGCAGTTGCATATTGTGTGGTTTGAAGTTTAGAAGCTTCAATAGCCAGTAAATTCGTCACCTTTATCGCCACCTTCCGGATCAACTACACCGGAGACCTTTCTGTCTGAGGCAGGGGTCAATTTCAACTCGGCTTGCAGCTTCCGCTGGTGTTCAATAATTTTGATTACCATGTCCACAGACTTGTTCTGTCTGTACATTTGCTGTGACCCATTGACAAAAAGCTCGACCACACCACGAGCCTTTATGTCCGCCAAATGCTGCTGTTTTAACTGCTCAAGCAAAGCCAAGTTATCTGTTATCATGATGGTCCGATCAGAAAGATTATCATCAATCTCTAATTCTCGTATCACGATATCAAATAGTTTCTTAGCTGCTCTATCTTTGATCTCCCGTTTTGGTTTGTGTTCCATGACACCCCCCCCTCATATATGAAATGGTCATACGCCGAAAACGAAACTGGGGGCGCGGTCCCTTGTGCCTCTCGTTTTAACTTTTAAGGCAGGGGGGGCTGGTCTTATTCCGTCCCATTTTTCCACCCCATTCATTTTCACATCTATTTATCAATACATTGTCACAGCTTCTCTGAGCCTTACTGAGACGTTATAACATTCATAGGAACACTTGTTAGAGTTATTCCAGAATCCCCCTGTAATGGCACCTTAATTAGCTATAATGTCTTATCTATCATTCGCTAGCTATCATCATCAGAACACCTCACTATTTCCTTTGGAAACTATGAACCTCGCCCTTCGATTCGTTACTGGTGTCTCTACCTTTTCCCCTGCAAGACCATGCTCTTTGTTATGGCAGCTATTACAGAGACTTAATAGATTCTCTAGTACTAATGCAAGATCAGGGTAATCACTCAGTGGTTTAATGTGATGGACCATATCAGCAGGAGTTAATCTCTTACGCTTTATGCAGTGCTGACATAGATAGTTGTCTCTGATGAGTGCTTGTACTCTTGCAGTCTCCCATGCTGTAGACCTATAGAATGTCTTTGATCCCTTGTCTCGCTTATAGCGGTCATAGTAACGGTTCTGGTCACGCCTGCTCGTCATAGAATGTCACCACCTCCGTTAGCCCAACATACCTAGTTCCTATTCACTGCATACTTTTAAGTTCAAGTCATCCTGAATACTATTGAGTACTATTTTTGTCCGACCATACACATCCATACGCGGTACACCTTGACCAACCGCATGTGCTAATGCAATGAGTCTGTCTAGGTACGCCAGTTTATCCTCTACGGCATCATTTACTCCACGACCTGTCAGCCCCTCGGACAGTCGCTCAACGTCCTTCAGTGCTTCCTGCACCTCTGATGTGTCAATGTTCAGCTTGACCTTGATGTCACCTACAGTACTCACTGCTTCCCCCTCAGGCTCTACCTCGGTCACATACCATGTGTCATGCTTTAGCGGCAACGGCATCCCATATGAGTCTGATTCGAAACCATCAGGTGATCCCGTCTCCTTGACTATCGTGTAGTCTTTCTTCAACATATCCAGTGCATCTGTGACTCTAAACAGTTCCTCTCTAGTGTGTACCGCCTTTATGAACATTCCATTCCCTCCTTCGTCTTGTTGAGCCTTTTCATAGCAACGTCCATGTGAGTACATACCCTCGGGAAATGTATGAATATGAGCTTGATCTGCTTCCTCCACATTAGCTTGCTTACCCATCAACGGCTTGTTTTCATGCAATTCATCTATTATTGCGAATGCCGGTTGATGCCCTGTTTTGCTGATCGGTCGTATCCTAGCTGTTGGCTTACATGGATGACCATGCTCATCGTAGTAAGTCCCTCTTGCTGGATGGATGTCACAGTGTAGGCACCATTTGCCGGGTGATATATTGCTGCAATAGTGGCATTTGAAAGTGTCTTTATAAACTGACAATGGTAGATAGAATTCCGGATGAGATTCCCCGATCCTACTTACCCAAGCAATACCAAAAAAATCTCTGAGTCTCTGTACTAAAGGACGCTTCATTGCAAGCCCTCCTTGACTACCGTTGCTCCAAACTTCATGTAGTGGTTCATTACTGAACTTTCCATGATTGGATTCAACCAGTGCTGACCTATCAATACAATAAGCATGCCATCAGGATTAAGCCCATCCAACATGAAGGGGTTCCGACTTACATACTTGACTCTTGCTTCGCTAGGATACTTGTCTCTCAGTCCTAGATCCTTCCATAGGTCACGAGCCTGTGTGACGTCCTTCCCGACTACAAGGATTAGCTTTGGAGTGATTGCTGTGTTCGCCGTCACAAACCTACGCCTCCCTCAACCGCTGCTCTCACCCTATCCATGCCCGCCTTGATACTGGCTTGCGTCTTCTTGATCTTCTTAAGAGTGGAAGTCTGGTCAGCCCGTGGGTTCTGGAGTTGGCTCTGTATGCGCCGTATCTTATCTTGGAGCTGCCTTACTTCCGAGTCTGTATAAAACGCAACATACTCATGCTTGCAGTGTGGGCATATGAAGTACGTCTTCTCTATAGCTCCAGGAAGCCTTGCTGTCTGGAAGCCGTTCACCTCAAACTGGTTATTGCAACCTTCGTTACAAATGGCTGGCATAGCCTTACTGGTTTGTGTAGTGCTCAATTAGATTCCTCCTTAACTACATTCGCGCCATTATCGTGTTCCTCTAATACAGTTCCTTTGCAGCCACATCTAAGACAGGAATAAGTCCCCACAAGTTCTGGGTGGTCAACCGAAGCTGTCGTTATAACAATTGAGTCGCAGCCGCACTCACGACAAAAATCACCTACACCTTCAGCGATCTTGGCTTTAAAGGATCTCCTATTCAACTTTCTACCTAAAATGAATTTTTTCGTTTTTCGAGACATTGAACTAATTAGAAAATCTCGTTTGTCTAAGAACCTGATGTGTCGCTTTTTGGTTTTCTTACTGAACCTCATTCAAACACCACCTTCGTTTTTAGAATACCTAGTGAGATTAGCCAGCCCATGTACCTTAGTTCGCCCTCACCTCTGAGCTTTTGGGGTTTAGATTATGGGTTGTTATTTGCGAACCACCTGTGATTCCCTAAGCCACATTTCTGTGAGACCTACTTTAATCTTTACATCGCCAATGCCTTCATCTACTTCAACTATCACAGCCTCAGTAAGGACACGTTCACCCACTTTGTAATCAGGGTTTTCTTCTCTTACAAGTTCTCCGTCCAAAAAGATAATCTCACCATTGATAAAGAACTCTTCCATTTTCGACTTTTCGAATTCTCCAAAAAAACGAATCAGATCACCAAGCCTTAAGGTCACGCATTCATCTACAACCGCAAGATTCCCGATGCTATTATCTTTTTTCCAATATTCATTATGGTGTTTAGCCAGCAACATGAGCCCCTTTAAAGTAGGCTGGATTTTAACATATTGAATAATGTTCGCACGATACGCCATTCTGCTTCACCCTTTCTCATCAATGAGTTCCTGTATCTGCTGCTTGGAACGCTCAAGATACTTGATATAGTCTGCGGTAGTCAGTTCATGCTGTTTAACTGAACTCTCATACCTTTGGTTAAGATTTGCTCCTTCCATGCCATTCCATAGGGTTAATATTATGGCTGCTATAAAGATTAGCTGTAATAGGATGTTAATGCGTTTATCCAGATCGTTCACTCCTTTCTGGGCATAGAAAAAGCCACCCAGGTTGTGGATGGCTTTATGTATGGCTTGTAAATTGAAGGATCTGTAGTTATTAGAGCCTTACCCCGGATCCTATTCCTGAATGTAAACAATGAGTGTTTTTTCTTCATCAACAGCGTTAAACATCTTGCTTATGATTGTCCCAACTTTTGTTGATTTTACTCCTGGCTCAATCTCAACAGGAATAACGATGCTGTCTGCATTTAACAAAGCAGTTAGTTCAGTCGCATCTACGTCCAATACAACGATTTTATCGTATGAAATTTCTTTATGCTCATTTTCCACGATGATTTCTACTTTCACTATTTTCACCTCCCATCACCATAATTCGACAACTGGAAGATAAATCCTTCAAGGTTAACGTGGATATAAACAGCCATACACCCAACCACGTTCTTCGTTATCGTCAGGATTCTCGCTGGCTGTTGCTTCAGCAGTTCCTTCGCAAAACGGACAGGCAAGGTTCTTTCCCTTCGACTTTTCCATATTGACCAGGAATTGACCACTACACTCTTCAGATAGGCATTCATACTTTTCCAACAAAGGTTGTTCCAAAATATTACCCCCTTATTATTCATAAAGCGGAGAAGCGGATTCGAACCGCCACTATCGACCGTTCCCAGCCGAGGTGCTACCCGTTACACCAACCCCACATAGCCCATGACAGACTGCACAAAGGCGTTTCCCCAGCCTGTACTTACAGGGAGTGTATTTGTCCCGTCACTACCTAAAACTCGTGGTACGCGCCCTCAGACGGTGTGACAGGCGGTGATATTGATGCGGGCGAGGGATAAATACTCCACGCTATGAATATGCGCATTGTGGATCCCTTGTACCGTGTATTCCGCCACCACATCTAATAAAGCAAAAAGAACAGTCGGCCCGTGTATGCTGCCCTTTGGCTAACCGCCTCAGCTGACAGATGTTTGTGTCGGGTACTGTTCTCTTTGTTTTCCTATGCTATAAGAATAACATATCAATAACCTAATGACTGATAAATTATTGTTATTATTCTGGGATTTTTTTATTAATTTCTCTTTTCTGTTTTTTCCATAATCCAGAAAAATGGTTATTTACATAGAATTTTATCGGTGTTACCTTTAATATCAAATACCATGAAAGGTAGGCATACCTAATGAAGAAAATCGCTTTGTACATACGTGTTAGTACAGATGAACAAGCCCTAAAAGGAAACTCATTAAATGAACAAGAAGAACGCCTTCGCGCTTATTGTCACGCAATGGAGCTAGAGGGAGAAATCGAGACATTTATTGATGATGGTTACTCCGCAGGTAGTATGAAAAGACCTGCTCTAACAAGGATGTTAAAAATGGCACGGGAAAAAAAATTAAGTATGGTCGTTATTACTAAGATTGACCGTCTCTGTCGGAACCTCAAAGACCTTCTCTTGTTAGTGGATGAATTGGACGAGATACAATGTGGTTTCGCTTCTGCTGGTGAACGGTTTGATACATCTACGGCTGCAGGTCGTATGGTTTTACAAATCCTTGGTGCTTTCGCAGAGTTTGAACGTGGAAGGAACAGAGAACGTGTCAGAGAAAACATGCTATCTATAGTCACCAATACAGACAAGGCGGTGTCTCGTCCTTGCTTTGGTTACAATGTGGTTGACTCAAAATACGTAATTAATCAAGAAGAAGCTGAAGTAGTTCGAAAAATGGTCGAATGGATGTTGCAAGGTGAGGGAGCACACCGAGTCATGAGAAGACTCAATGACATGGGAGTAAAAACTAAGGATGGTAAATCATTCACTCAACTTTCAGTAGGGAAGTTGATGCGAAGAGAAACAATTGCAGGTATGTTTGTTTATAACCGTGGGTATTCCCTTCGTGGAAAAAGCCTTATACGCCCAGAGGAAGAGTGGATAGTGATAGAGGAGCATCACGAGCCTATAATTGACAGAGAAACATTTAAACGCCTGCAGATTGCGATTACAGCCAGAAAAACGAGTGGAAAACAGGCTGACAATGAACGTTGGTTACTCACAGGCCTTGTTCATTGCACGCACTGTGGGCGTCCGATGTTTGGCAGGTATCGAAAAAAGCCGAGCGGAAAGGAATACTTCCATTACGTTTGTTCAAGTTACATGAAGCGAGCTGAGTGTTTCCATCACTTTATTGACAGAGACTTACTTGAGAATACAGTATTTGATTATCTCATGGATGCCAAAAATTATAGTGGCAGAACCGAAGAAATAACAACTAAAGACTCTCAGAATGAAGTCGATGCTGCACAATTAAAGGCTGGGCTTAAAAAACTTGATATAAAAATGCAGAGACAGATTGAGCTTTTTGAAGATGCTGATATTAGTAAAGAGGATTTTAGAATAGCGAGGGATCGCATTCATAAAGAACGTATGGCAATTGAGGAAAGACTTCACGAAGCGGAAACTGGGACAAGAGTTGCGTTGGAAAATGAATTTATCAAGCGGTTAGGTTCGATGAATAATGAACTGCACTCTAAAAATCGTGGAGAACAAAAAAATGCACTTCGTCAACTTATAAAAGTAGTTGAAGTGACTAATGCTTCAATAATTAACGTTGATGTGCGGCTGTAATGCCGCATTACATAAGGTATTTCTAAAATTACTTTTGGCTGACCAAGGAAGGTAGAGCCCTTCACTTTATCCCAATTAAAATCTCCATCAGCCTTCCGGGCGAACAGGAATGTTCCATCCCTTTGAGTCAGCTGTGCAAAATTAATGACCGGATCATCCGAGCCCTGCTGATACACGTAAATGGAGGTTTCTGAACCAACCAACGCTACATCAATAGCTCCTGAGAGCAATGCAGTCATCGTTTTATCGCCACCGGGAATCGTCTGCAGTTCTACATCCAGCCCTTCATCTTTGAAGAAACCTTGAGTCAAGGCAACATACTCGGGTGCATAAAAGACAGAGCGGGTAACCTCCCCAATCTTCACCTTTACCGTCTCTGACTTTCCGCCGCAACCGGCAAGTACTGAAAAGCATAAAGTAATGATCATGAGCGACAATGACAGCTTTTTCCGAATCTTCATTCTTCATTCTCCTTTCTTACCGGGTCCTTCGCCCTTGCTTAAAGCATATGCACATGCCTACTGAAAGGTTAAAATCCCGAATATCGCGGGGAATTAAAAGAATATCCATGATATCAGCGGTTTTTAATGATTTTATGGATAAATATCACTGAATTTGCTGTTTTTATATCTGTGCAAACGTTTTACCTGAGGATTTGATTACAGTACTATAAGAATTAAAGCGCTTACCATTTCCTTTATAGGAAAATTGCAGCAGAAGGGGTTATTTTATATGGATAAACGAGCAACACCTATCGCCAAAAAACACACAATAAACGGACTTTTGACTCTTAGCTTAACTGCCGTTCTGCTATCCGGTTGTTCAGGAAATAATAACAATATTCCTTCCTCTGCCTCCCCTTCTCCATCGCCAAAAGCAAATACAGCTCAGAATACTACAACACCTCCCGCTGCAAAAACGATTACCACTGACGAACAGCCCTCAACGGTTTATTATGAGATTTTTGTTCGTTCATTCTATGACTCTGACGGGGATGGCATCGGTGACCTCAAAGGGATTACCAAGAAATTAGATTACTTAAATGACGGAAATCCTGACACCACAGACGATCTGGGGATCGGTGGGATTTGG
Organism: Paenibacillus sp. FSL R10-2778; assembly: GCF_038593035.1. Lineage (NCBI taxonomy): Bacteria > Bacillati > Bacillota > Bacilli > Caryophanales > Paenibacillaceae > Paenibacillus > Paenibacillus sp. FSL R10-2778. Next base: position 3,945,777 of record NZ_CP151956.1, read on the forward strand.
CTTATGCCTATTAACCCTTCACCAAGCTATCATGGTTACGATGTGACAGATTATCGTGCAATCAATCCAGATTATGGGACGATTGAGGATTTACAAGAGCTCGTTACGGAGGCGCATAAACGTGGGATTAAAGTAATTATGGATTTGGTCGTGAATCATACCTCCAAAGAACATCCTTGGTTCGTAGATTCCGCTAAAAATAAAGACAGCAAATATCGCGACTGGTACATATGGGCTGAAGATCAAGGACGCCCTGCCAATGGAGCTAGTGCCGCTGGTAGTGGCAGTGCATGGCACTCTTTACTGGGTAGTCATTATCTAGGTGGCTTTTGGGAAGGCATGCCTGATCTAAATTTTGATCATACGGAAGTTCGTAATGAAATGAAGGATATCGGTAAGTTTTGGCTGGAACAAGGGGTTGATGGATTTCGTTTAGACGCTGCTAAACATATTTACGAAGACCTTCTAAGCGACAAAAGCCAAGCCACAACTAATAAAAATGTATCTTGGTGGCAGGATTTCCGCAAAGCGATGAATGAAGTGAATCCTCAAGCTTATATTGTCGGCGAAGTATGGGAGAATTCTGCAGTCACCGTAGGGGCTTATTTGGATCAAGCCTTCGACTCTAGTTTTAACTTCGGGTTAGCTGAGACCCTTATTAATTCCGTGAAAACTGAAAAAGACAGCGGGACTGCCTTTACGCTGGAACGTACGTATAATTTGTACTCCAAAATATCTGATAGCCATTTTACCGATGCAATTTTTTTGACAAATCATGATCAAAACAGAGTCATGAGTCAATTAGACAGCAATCTGGATCATGCAAAAATGGCAGCAGCCCTGCTGTTAACCTTGCCTGGAAATCCTTTTATTTATTATGGTGAAGAAATAGGAATGCTTGGTGTAAAACCAGATGAAGGAATTCGTGAGCCCATGAGATGGATGACAGCGGATCAGGTTGAGGGGCAGACTACTTGGGAGGTCGGCAGCAATAACGCTGATGATGTTAGCATTAATGTCGAAAGCCAGACTAACGACAGCAGCTCACTGCTTAAAAGATACCGCGAACTCATTGCGTTAAGAAACGAAGTCCCTGCGCTCCGTGATGGCGGAATTCGAGACTACACTTCTGGCAATGCAGGGGTAATGGCCTACGAACGTATAACAACAGAGGATCAAGTCCTCGTTGTTCATAACCTAACTGGAGATGAACAAATCATTACGCTTCATCCAAATGCCGAGGGTATCTCTTACACCAAGATCCAAAAGACAACTGCTGACAAAGTGACCTTAAATTCAGATCAGCTTACTCTTCCTCCCTATTCAACGGTTATTGTGGACTAGGAAAAGAGGAGGAATGAAAAACCCACTCTGCCACAGAACCACATAATTGTGCTTTCGATATAGGAAGAGCTACAATCCAGTCTTGGGAAGGATCGCTGCTCATTCGCAGCAACCAGCCACTTGAATGATCGCTTATGAAGCTAGCATACTGAAACTTCCAGCCATTTTCACTAGAAATACAGAGTCGCAATTCTCCCTCTGCGTCGAAGCATTTCATCACTTGTGCAAGATGGTTGGAATGGACATCATCTCCTGTCTCTGCAGCTAAACACTCTGAGAGTCTGTGAACCGTAGAGGAATCAGAGCCTTTTTTCAGCTCCTTGAACCTTTTTTTTGACATTAGTAACGCCGGAATCCCGTGAGCAAAGGGCTCCATCGCTCTCTCACATTCGAACAACTCGAGACAAAAGCTCTCTGTTTCCTCTCTGTTCTTCAGCACACACGGAGGAGAGTCCGGTGTATTATTGCAGTAGGCTAGTATTTTATCCTTATGTATTTGTAAGCACAGATCTTTAGTTTTCTCCTTCTCTCTATATTTGAATCTACCTATCCTTTCTGCTGTAGACGCAGTATTTAACAATTCATTTAAAACTACTTGGTCGGTTACCCGATCTGGAAATAAAAATTCCGTTAAATCCGTTAAATCCGTTCGTTCTTTCTCATTCACATTATTGTATCCTTCCTGTATTACATATAAATGTATATTAAACTAGCAATCTTTATGTTATCATAAGCTAATTTTAAGGTAAAATTAAGAAACAAGGGGTATGATCATTAACATGAAATACTTGTAGCGAGGTGATTTCAAAATGAGAATGCTCATCACATTTCAGAACAAACTTGTACCTGTGTATTTCACAACAGAAAATAAACAGCCCACTCAAAAAGTACTTAGATTACTTAACAGTACGCTGGAGCTCAAAATTCAAAAGGGCAAAAGTGCCCTCCAGAAATGCCTCAATTCTCTGATTAGTATCGAAATTAAAGGCTCTGAAGCTATATTGCACAGTTACAGTGAAAATGATTCATTGGCGCTATCCCTCTATTAATGGAGGGGTAGTTTTTTTGTCACAACATTGCTGTCCTCAGCTTTCTAATAAGGAACGTCCTAAGTAGCCAAGAGGTGCTGCTTGGACCCGTTGTCTTTTTGATGCTAACTTGATCAAAAATGACACTCCGTTTGATTTAGATACTATTTGCGCATACATAGGCAAACATAGCTTCAACTCTCAAAGTCAGGGACCTTGGTTCGCTGGTTCTGCTTGGTGCTACTTTGTACTGATTTTGTGCTATTTCATGGCACGTTTGGATTGCTGCTTGCCGGCCATCCCCATAGCCGGCTGCTATCGGACTCAGATGACCTTAATCGTAACTTTTGGGCTCATTTGGAATTCTAACGGACCCCAGGGTCACTATTGGCTCGAAAAACACTAATTATCTACCTCAAAAAGCTGAATAGCTGCGCTGGAGTCCGAAACTCTGCTCTATTGACTAAAAATTCGCATATAGCGTCATCTGAGTCCGCGGTAATCTAAATTCGAAACTGAGTTTGCTTTAGTTGCTATTGTCGTGTACATAGTTGCTACTGTCGCGTACATAGTTGCTACTGTCGCGTGCATAGTTGTTACTATCGTGCACATAGTTGCTACTGTCGCGTACATAGTTGTTACTGTCGTGTACATAGTTGCTACTGTTTTAGCTTTAGTCGCTGCTTTTGAACTCATAGCCACTGCTTTCGGACTCAGATGACCTTAATCGTAATTTTTGGGCTCATTTGTAATTCTAACGGACCCCAGAGTCACTATTGGCGCGAAAAACACTAATTATCGACCTCAAAAAGCCGAATAGCTGCATTGGAGTCCGATACTCTGCTCTAATGCTCATAAATTCGCATATAGCGTCATCTGAGTCCGCGGTAATCAAAATTCGAAACTCAGTTTGCTTTAGTTGCTATTATCGTGTACATAGTTGCTACTGTCGCGTACATAGTTGCTACTGTTGTAGTTTTAGTCGCTGCTTTTGAACTCATAGCCACTGCTTTCGAACTCATAGTACGATTCTATCGGACTCAGCTGACCTTAAACATAAATTTTGGGCTCATTTGTAATTCTATCGGACCCCAGAGTCACTATTGGCGCGAAAAACACTAATTATCGACCTCAAAAAGCTGAATAGCTGCGCTGGGGTCCGAAACTCTGCTCTAATGACTGAAAATTCGCATATAGCGTCATCTGAGTCCGTTGGCCGCTGAGGATACTTGGAAGGTCACTTAGCGAGTGATTTGTTGTCTGACTTAGCCGTTAACTTGGTGTGTAGCTCAGTGAGTTACTCAGCGGGTGACTTGGTGTGTAGCTCAGTGAGTTACTCGGCGGGTGACTTGGTGTTACTTGGTGTGTAGCTCAGTGAGTTAATCAACGGGTGATTAGTTGTGTTAGTCAGTGAGGTGACTTAGCCGTTAACTTGGTGTGTGACTCAGTGGGTAACTCAGCGGGAGATTTGTTGTGTGACTTAGTAAGTCGTTTAGCGGTTGACTTAATGTGTGACTCAGTTAGTGACCTACACGTTACTAGTTATGTGACTCAGTGTGTAACTTAGCAGTTGACTTGGTATGTTACTCAACAAATGACTTTGCATGGGTCATCAGATTAGATGTAGCGGGTGGCCTGACCCTACTATGTCACCTGCCAAAAGCGACGTTTGTCGTAGGTTGGCTTTCATTTGCTGCCCCTTTATGCTGAAGCAATCTGCCAGGACTAAAAAACGCAGAGCAGTGATCCCCCCTTAACGGGAGGATCACTGCTCTGCTATATTTACGGACTTTTTTAACCCAAGGACTCTGTCTCATTCAGCGAAAAATCTACTATTAGGAAGAGCTAAGCAATTATCAGCTGATCTTGTAATTCTTCTGCTCTGCTTTTTCAGCTTTCTGGATTCGAAGTCTAAATAGCTTCACTAAATTCTGACGCGTATGCTCTTCGTGACAGCTGTCCAATTTTTTAATGATAAACCGATCGATGGACATGTCAATCGCTCCTTTTAGATCATTCTGGAACTTATAGAGACAGGAAATTATTTCCTGTTCTCTTGTATCACCTATTAACCTTGTTTTCATTTTTTCAAACTCCTTAACCGCAAACAAATTTCAAGAACAAAAAAATAATTTACAAACAAAAGATTACATGCTATATTAAATATAGTTAATATTAAATACACACATGCAAGGGAGAAATCATAATGTCTAAAGTTCTATTTATTAAAGCAAACAACCGTCCAGCAGAACAATCCGTAAGTGTTAAGCTGTACAATGAATTCTTGGAGAGCTACAAACTCAACCACCCAGAAGATGAAATCACTGAGCTTGATCTGTTCGCAGAGCAACTTCCATACTACGACAATACCCTGATCACTGGTATGTATAAAGCCGCTCAAGGATACGAAGCAACACCTGAGGAAGCAGCTGGTGCCGCTATCGTTAATAAATATCTTAATCAGTTCATCGCTGCAGATAAGGTAGTATTCGGTTTCCCACTGTGGAACATGACTGTACCTGCTGTATTGCACACTTATGTAGATTACCTTTGCCAAGCTGGTAAAACATTCTCTTACACTGCTGAAGGTCCAGTTGGTCTTTTGACAGGTAAAAAAGCAATCGTTCTGAATGCAAGAGGCGGTATCTACTCTGAAGGTCCTGCTGCAAGTGCTGAAATGGCAGTAAACTTCATCGTTGGTAACCTTAACCTGTGGGGAATTAAAGATATTACACAAGTAATCATCGAAGGCCACAACCAACTTCCAGCACAATCCGCTCAAATCATTGAAAACGGATTGCAACTGGCTAAGGAAACTGCTGCCTCCTTCTAAACCATAACCGTTTAGATTCAATTCAATAATGAAGGGCGCCCCTTAGCTTTCAAAAGCTAAGGGGCGCCCTTTTTCAATGTCTATGCCGTTATATCAATTCTTTTTAATATTCATCCAGCTCTTTACGCCATCCGTATCCTCTGGTTCTGGATGAACTCACTTTAGTGGAAGCTGCGCTTTTTCTCTTAAGCTTGGCTTCTTTATTATTTTGGTACAATACTTCTCGTTGTGTTTTTCGGTAGTTGAATAGTCTCTTCTCTTCCAGTTCACCTGTTTGGACTGCTTCCAGTACAGCACAGCCCTCTTCGCGTTCATGTCTACAGTTACTAAACCGGCACTTAGAAGCTAGACCGCTGATATCACTAAACGCTAGATCAAGACCACCTTCATCTTCCCAGAGCTGCAGCTCCCGCATCCCCGGTGTATCTACGATAATCCCCCCATCCGGCAAAACAAACAGTTCACGGTGGGTAGTAGTATGACGTCCGCGGCTATCCCCTTCTCTAACATCCTGCGTAATCTGAAGGTTCTTCCCGCATAGCCAGTTGACCATTGTCGACTTCCCACAACCGGAAGAGCCCGTAAGAGCTACTGTTTGACCCTCACCAATGTAAGGCAGCAGCTTCTCGCGTCCTTCATCTTGTATTGCACTAACAGCATGTACTGATACTCCGGGAGCCGCGCTCTCCATTTCAGCGATTTTACTGTCTGCATCAGGACAAAGATCCGCTTTAGTGAGTAGAATAACTGGATTTGCCCCACTATTACAAGCCATGATCAGATATCTCTCCATCCGGCGAACATTAAAGTCATCATTCAACGCGCTGACCAGAAATAATGTGTCTACATTGGAGGCAACAATTTGCTCATCTTGTGTATTTCCTGCGACTTTGCGTGAGATCACACTCTGCCGAGGCAATACGCCATGTATGATTCCATGCTCGCCGCCATCTTGCATCGCCAATGCTACCCAGTCTCCAATGGCAGGAAAATCACCCGAGGCTACAAATGTGTGTCTCAGCTTCCCGGCAAGCTCTCCCCACGTCTCTCCTACATCAGTTAACACCTTGTACTTACTGCCAAAGTCACCAACGATTCTCCCGGGAATAAATTGTTTATCCTCTGCATGACTCCACTTTTCATTCCATTTTGTACTCCAGTTTTCATTCCAACCATATTGCTTTATGCTATTCATTCATTTCCTCCTAAAAGATATGTTTATGTTTTTTCTTGCCCCTTGGCGTTTTCCGAGAACACAAAAAGCCGCCGGAAATAAAGACTCCGGCGGCGGTATATAGACATGTGGATTTATTACACCAATCCAATCTTTCTACACACGCAAAAAAGCCACCGGACCCTATACGGTTCCCGGTGGCTCTAATAAGCGTAATTGAGCTTACCTGCTAAACTGCACGAATCAATTATTCGGCAGCAGCTGTTCCCGGAAGACACGTATCCACAACAGTTGAGTTCATTACATTTAAAACTGTCATAAAACATCGTCTCCTTCCGAAATTTAAGATGCTGTTATCATAATTGGTGCAGCAGTAAAATGTCAACCCCAAATTTTCCAGATTACAAAATAGCCTTTAATTCTTTCAGCTCACGGATCATTTTCCAAGGTTGGATGTCCAGCTGATCATCCCAAGGATGTTTCCTTTGCAGCCATATCCCTTCAAGGCCAGCCTTACCTGCACCCCAGATATCATTTACCGGATGATCCCCTATAAACAAGGTTTGATCCGCAGAGGCACCCAACCTGTCTAAAGCTAATTGATAAATCGCAGGATCAGGCTTCGCAATGCCAACTTCTCCAGATATAACAATAGCCTTGAAGTACTCTCGCAGGCCGAGAATATCAATTTTGGTGTTCTGGATTTCTTTTTTACCGTTGGTGACCAGCCCCAAAGTATATCCACGCTCCACGCAATACTCCAGAATCTCCAAAGCATGCTCCATGGCTGCACCATGATTGATGTAGCTCGCATCATAATACGCTCGGATATGTTCAGCCGTCACAGGCTTTTCCCAAGGCAGGATCTCACTAAGTTCTAAGAAAAATCCGTCTTTATCACGGTAGCCATCAGCGTCTCTGTGGATCATATCCTCGATCACGGCCTGCGCTTCCGCAGGTTCAAGATGCCCAAGAAAATCCTGCACGAACTGAGTGCTAAAGCTGCGAAATGTATAGTCGCGATCCATTAAAGTATTGTCCAGATCAAATAAAATAGCTTGTACTTCCTTCATCAAGCAATTCCCCTTACATGCTGTTAATTTTCAAACCTAACCTACAGAATGTAATTGTACTATGCCTTTAGAGACAAAGAAAAGACTATTCAACAAAAAGGATTTGTGGCTTCCCTTTTACTGAACAGTCTTTGTGAAGATTCATATCTGCGTCATTCCTTTACTCGAAATGCTCTGCCCGATGGGTCAGCATCATTTCTTCATCCGTAATATACAGCGGAAAAGGAGGTGTTTCTTTTAGATAACTTTCTGTAGATAACAACCGATAATGAACCTCTGGCAACCAGGTGTCTTCAAGCAGTGGTAGCTTGCCTGTATCACTAATATAACTGTCTACAGCAGCCTGAACTAAATCAAGATAATACGGTACTAACTTGTCTTCTTCCTCGAAAATTTCATAGGTCTCTCGAGACATATAGAAATTCCGTTCGGGTATTCCACCCAAATAACGTTTCAGACGACTCATATCGATTCTTTTGTCCTCTAAGATTAATGCTGTTCTATTAATAGGTCCAGGCATATCTTCTTCGAACTTTCGAATCGCCTGTTTCACTTGAGGTAATGTGACGGTTACATGATCTGATTTGGGTTGCTTTTTTGTGCGTTTAAATAACATAACGAAAGTCTCCTTTCTAAATATGTCTCAGATAACGCTTACAATTCCATTTTATTCGAAATTCGAATAATTAATCAGTACATTTCAAATCGACACAGAATGTTAATATTTAAAAGATCATTATTTGACATATTCCCACCGAGTCCATACTTCTCGAGGATTTAGTTCATACTTGTCCTTCTCACGATACATAAACTGATGCATGATGAATTCACGACGAATAGTAGCAAAATCTTCATGAAACTGCTTAATAAACTCATTGATTTCCTTTTCCGTATAAATTACACCTGGCTCCAGCTTCTCAACCATGTATTGAAGCGCTATCAATTTCTTCTTGTATTGTGCGGGAATTTGCCGCAGCCGGCCATCTTTAGAGAAAAAATTACGAATTACAGTATCCTGAAGACTATTCTCAGGCAATTGCTCTTCCATATCCTCAGCTCCTTTCGAAAAAATAAATTGCAGTGAAGCTTCAGCCCCATTATTGATAAACTCCGGATTCAACTTAAAGTAAACTGTATTTTTGTCGCGTCTTTCCTTTATTAGAGCCGCTTCACGTAATTTAGCCGCATGATGAGTGACTGTAGGCTGCGATAAATTCAACTTCTCAGCCAGCGCTTGCCCGTGCATTTCTCCTTGGGACAAAAGCAACAATAAGCGAAGACGCGTTGGATCAGCTAAAGCTTTATGATAACTCACGATTTTCTCCAACTGCACTGGGTTCACGCTCCTAGAATTTCACAATACATTGATACATTAGATATATATCTAATTATATAATAATCAACGTTGTTCTTGCAATGGTTATTATACTCAATCTGCTCTTATGGAAAAATTCATGAATTTAGGGTAGGATTTAAAGAAAAGATAGTAACAATCAGGAGGTAACCCGCTTTATGAAAGATGTCATTATTATCGGTGCAGGTCCTTGCGGCCTCTCGGCAGCTATTGAATGCCAACGCCAAGGTCTGTCCAGCCTTATCATTGAAAAAAGCTTTATTGTGCACTCCATTTATTTGTATCCAACAAATATGCAATTTTTCAGTACGGCTCAGTTATTAGAAATCGGGGATGTTCCTTTCACTTCGACCAACGACAAGCCTTACCGTCATGAAGCGCTTGTCTATTATCGCCGAGCCGCCGAGCAATATGGTCTAGAGATCGCCGCTTATGAAGAAGCATTATCCATTGAACCGCTTGAAGATGGAACCTTTGCCGTACATACGTCAAATATGCGTGGTGAGCATCAGAAACGTATCACTGCAAATGTAGTTATAGCAACAGGTTATTTTGATCAGCCGAATATGATTGGCATTCCAGGTGAAGAACTACCTAAAGTTACTCATTATTTCGGTGAAGCCCATCCTTACACGGGAATGAAGGTAACTGTAATTGGCGGCAGTAATTCCGCAGTAGATGCAGCACTGGAGCTTATGCGTGTAGGAGCTACGGTAGATATGGTATATCGTGGTGAAAGCATCTCAGAGAATATTAAACCTTGGGTTCGGCCAATCTTTGAAGGCATGGTGCAAAAAGGGAAAATCACTCTGCACTTAGGCTCGCGTGTCACTGAAATTACTGCAAGCTCAGTAATTGTTACGGATCATAAGGGGGACAAGAAAGCATTGGATAATGATTTCGTTCTTGCCTTGACTGGCTTCCGTCCGAGCCGTACCCTCCTCACTTCAGCGGGTGTGATCATGGATGACGACATGGATAAGCCTGCTTTTAACACCTCTACCATGGAAAGTAATGTTCCAGGGTTGTATGTTGCTGGAGTAATCGCCTCCGGCCGCAATGCTAACGAAGTGTTTATTGAGACCGGAAGAGGGCATGGTAAGCTTATTGCAGATCACATTGTGTCAAAAGAAAGTTCTAATCCTAAGGAGTTGAAACATTAAGATGGACATGACCTCTTTGCTTTTGCTTGGACTTGCAGCGCTCGGAGTTATCAGCAGCAATTCCCCTGTAACAATAGCAATGGTCGTCCTATTACTGCTAAGAGTACTTGGCTTACAGCAAACTTTTCCTTGGCTAGAAAAATACGGTTTAACCATCGGGATTATCATCCTGACCATCGGGGTCATGACCCCATTAGCCAGCGGCAAAATATCGCTGCAGACAGTCGGTCAATCCTTCTTGCACTGGAAGTCCTTGCTTGCTATCGCTATTGGCATTCTCGTCGCTTTTCTTGGAGGCCGCGGTGCTACGCTCATGACCAACCAACCCACAGTTGTTGCAGGTCTGCTGATTGGCACGGTGATTGGGGTTGCGTTATTTAAAGGCGTTCCGGTCGGACCGCTGATCGCAGCCGGCATTTTATCACTTATGATCGGCAAAATGTAATAGAACAGCACAAAAAAGACCGCTTTTGGCGGTCTTTTTTATTGTGCCTTTTATTGAACCTTCTTCTTCATTATTCCTCCACCTGAGAAATGGACTGCGGAATTTGCTGCACCGCTCTTTTTTCAACGACTAATAAATCTTCAACGCCATACTCTGTCTTAATTTTCTGCAACTGCTTCAAAGCCTCTTCTTCTGTATTAAAATATCCTGCTTCCACGAGATATAAGCCCTTCTCATCCTTTAACATCCGCACATCCTCTAACCCATATAACATTTCTTCAGCCATACCCAGCGCCTCACCAGAAGGCTGTGAGACCGTTCTTAACGAATATACAGAGCCCCCTTTTACTTCGTCTCCTTTCTCTTTTAACGTAATCACTACCTGTGCTGGCTCTTTATATTCCTTTACCTCATAAGCAACCGAGTCCGTAAGCGTGACATTGAACCGAATAGCCGAATCATCTAGCGTAATTAGTGGATAAGCATCCTGGACATATCGGCTTTGTTTTAATGTCTCCAGATCTTTGACTGCTGAGAATTTTCTCGCCCCACTTACTGTAATCGTCATTGTTGCCGGATTTTCCGTAAACTTTACGTTATATGAGCTTGCTAACTGTTGTGTTTCATCCGGATTTGCAAAATTCAAAATCAATTGATCGCTATTCTTCAATTGTTTCACCGAAATAAAGTTCACATCTACTCCATCCTGAATGGTTCCACCGCCTGCACTTCCTTCCGTAAATTGCAGAACACTGACCAGCTTACCTAGAACCGGTATTTGATCCATACTACTCGCAAAAGCAGGAACCGTATTTACACCCACCGTAAAAGAAATCAATACAGCAGCAGCTACTGATCCTGTCCATTTCAAGGCCCGTTTTGAAGAACTATTTTTCTGTTTATAGATTTTTCCTCTTTCAATTCCTTTACGAGAAGCGAATGATAGTTCTTTAGGAATTTCAATCTCATTATAGGCTTGCTGTAGACGTTCTAGTTGCTTATCCAAAGTACTCACTCTCCTCCATACTTATTTTTAATTTTTCCAAACCTCTATAAATAACGGTTTTGACACTGCTCAGGGGCATATCGAGAACTTCTGCAATTTCCTTTATGGGCAAGTCCTCCAAATATCTCATCACAATCACCATTCTTGATTTTTCATCAAGGCCGCTGAGCGCTTCATGCAAGTCCATAACTTCTTCCCTAGATTTCGGAGCATAGCTGCCTCCCAGCTCTTGATCTATATACACGATTTTTTTAGATTTACGGATAAAGTCCAGCGCACAGTTGACAGCGATCTTGGTGAGCCAAGTTTTAAAATATTGCGGTTGCTTCAATTTATGAATGGAGATATAGGCTTTGAAGACGGTCTCCTGCACAATCTCCAGCGCATCCTCTTGATTCCGCACATAGGAGTAGGCCATTCGGTATAAACGCTCCTGCATGCCGTCAATAAGCGCAGTAAAGCTGTCTTCATCACCTGCTATCGCCTTTTCCTCAAGCGTGGTTTTATTCACGTTCCTCACTTCCTTTCATGATGTTTATAAGCTTTAGACGCACATGATCTCCGAAAAGACTCAGATTCCGTTTAGAATTTTTGCCATAGTATAAGTTACTGTGTGCCGCCACCCTGATTGGAATTCAAAAAAAGTGGCCTTCTCTTTCGAGAGGACCACTAAGGTGTTCAATTATTTTTCCAAAAAAATATTAAGCGTCTAAATGCTGTACGTTAAATAATCGCGCATAACTACCCTCTATCGCCATCAGCTGTTCATGCGTACCCCGTTCAGTAATTTCACCATTCTCAAGTACGACAATCTGATCCGCATGTGTAATCGTTGACAGTCTATGCGCTACAATTAGTGTAGTACGTTCCGAAGAAAGAGACTGCAGCGCTTGTTGAATTAAATGCTCCGATTCCAGATCCAGCGCCGAAGTAGCTTCGTCTAATATAAGAACCTTCGGATCCTTGAGAAATACCCTTGCGATAGCAACCCGCTGCTTCTGTCCTCCGGATAGCTTAACACCACGTTCTCCCACTTCTGTCTCATAACCCAGTGGCAGCTGCTCAATAAAATCATGCGCATTGGCAGCTTTTGCTGCTGAAATGACCTCTTCTTCCGTGGCATTAGGATTACCGAACAAAATATTCTCACGCACAGATCCGCTGAATAAGAAATTATCTTGCAGGACCATGCCGACAGACCTTCGCAAGCTTTCCTGTGTTAATTCCTGTATATCATAACCATCCATTTGGAGGCTGCCTTTACTGATGTCATAGAATCTCGGGATCAAGCTTATAAGGGAGGACTTTCCTCCACCGCTCATTCCTACGAAAGCAATGGTCTGTCCGGGCTGAATACTCAGATTAATATCTTTTAAGACCCAATCATTCTCTTCGTTATATTTAAACCATACATTCTGAAAAGCAATCTCACCACGTGCATCCTTTAGCACTTTTGCTCCCGGCTTGTCTACAATATCATAAGGCTCATTCAGCAGCTCAAGCACCCGTTCAAGAGAAGCAGAGGCTTGCGTAAGCACCGTCGAGGAATTAATCAATCTCCGCAGCGGGGAATACATCCGGTCCAGATAGCCAAAGAAAGCTACAAAGGTACCTACTGTCAAATTTCCATGAATGACCTGATAACCACCATATCCGATGACCAAAAGAGGTGCTATATCCGTTAATGTATTAATAATTGCGAAGGTCATAGCATTCCAGCGGGTTTGCGCCATCGCTTTTTTAAGAAAGTTACCGTTGATGTCCTCAAACTGCTTCTGATCCACTTTTTCCATCGTAAAGCTGCGGATGATTGATATCCCTTGAATCCGTTCATGGAGATAACCTTGAATGCCAGCCAGAGCTTGGGAACGATCTTTTGTTAACAGCTTAAGCCGCTTATACAATTTGTTAACTGCAATTGCGTAAAAAGGTAATACCGAGATAGACACGAGCGCCAGCACCGGATTTAAATAAAACATAAATCCCAAAGCAAAAACTAGTGTGAACGTGTCGAGCCATACATTCATCATGCCGACTTCGACCAAATTTTTGGTCTGCTCAACATCGTTAATAAATCTGGAGATGGCTTCTCCCACCTTGGTATTCTGATAATACCGCAGTGACAGCCGCTGTAAATGACTGTAAAGCTTATTTCGCATATCAAACAACACTTTACTTGTGATAAGCTGAGCAAAGTATTGGCGATAATACTCTACGGGCCCTCTTACGATAACAAATAAAATTAAGGCACCACCCAGAATAAGCATCAAATGTGATACCCGTTCCTCAATCCCCATGCTCGGGTTCATTAGGAGGTCATCGACCACGTATTTCAGAATCATTGGCAGTGTTAGCGGAATACTGAATTTGATCATGCCGATAAACAGCGTAAACACAATCAATTTCATATAAGGTCGTACAAAAGTAAAATATGATTTCCATTGCTTCACAGGAATATTCTGTCCCTTCTCTTTAGTGAGTTGCTAAGTACAGTTGACTTTTGCTCTCTACAGTGTTTTTATAATTTTAGATCATAAGTACAATTGCAGTACCGAACTTCAGGAGGATAACGATGTCTAGACAATTTGTGACGGAAGCCGTCATGATGGCGATTTACGGCCAGCTTCTCGTATCGAGCAGCCCTGTAGAATATATAGTGCCTTATACTACCGTGATGGAACTATACGAACTGCGAGACAGCGATGATCCGTTGATGAACCGTCCGGACGACGACAAGCATGTTAAGTTGAAGATTAGTGAGCTCATTGCTTATTTTGAAGAACCGCTCAACGCGAAGAAGATCAACCGCTGTTTAGCTGTGCCTTGGGCGAAAAGCTCAGGTATTCTCCTTGGCGGGCAATCCAAAATCACCATCATTAACAGTATGGATACCGCTGTCTACGGTGAGATGTTCGATCCCATCGAAACAGAGCTTCTGCTGTCCTCACAACGTGAGAAAGTACCTATCCTAACGGATCAATTTGAATTGATTCAACGGATCATCGAGGGTGGAGTTCCAGTTCAGGTGTACGATATTGACGACTTCGACTTCGCTCTGGAGGAAGAAACCTCTCGCAATTTGCACTGATAACACCTATGTATTTCCAACTGGAATACCCTCATTTTAAAGACAGCATTTGAAAAGCCCCTGCCTTTTGGCAAGGGCTTTTCCTGATTAAAATAAACAATCATTAAGACAACTATACCTGCACTTCGCCGGATACCGGCTTTGGTTCGTACTTATATTCAATGTCATCCTCTGACTCAGAGTATACGATAGATAGGTCATAACCTTCCATATACCATAAGTCCTGCTCCTCCATATAGAACACAATATCATCCTGTTTGACCTGAATAGCTGGACGCCCAGGTGCTTCTGTAGCAATGCCCAGCGAAAAACCGGGGTGAAGTCCACCTCCCGAGCTATAACGGGGAAATAAACGAATATAGTCTCCATTCTTAAGGTCCAATTCTCTCTTAAACCAAGCTGCCGCTGCTTGACTAATTTCCATGTTCATTTCTCTCAGCTCCTTTGTATATTCTAATCATAACGAAAATAAGTCGATATTCAAACAACTTTATGCAATTAATGATTTCCCAATCCATTTAAAATTAAGTTTGACAAATTCGCGAACCGGATGATAAACTCTGAACATAACTAAACGTCTTCTAGTTATTACCAAATTAATGAAAGGGGTGAGCGCGGTGTTTACGAAGTTACAGCCATATTATTTTACTATTGTTGGAATTTTTACTCAACCGAATACCGAAGCAGCCCAAGTGATTAAGCCATCCTGAAGTTTTTGCGAGTCTTATGGACCGCATAACTTTAGTTCTTGAAGGTCTCTCACATGCTTGGTGCTGTAACGCACCGTGCGCATGATAGCTGTAAATTACAGGCATATCGTCCGTTTTCGGATGATATGCCTTTTTTGTTTGCTGAAGAGATAATCACTTGCGCTTTTATCAGCATCACAAGCAATCATTACAACCTGAAAGGAAGGGATTTACTTGTTCTCTGTTCTTCGCGATCTCGGCTGGTTTTTTCGCCGAGAAAAAAGGCGTTACCTGATTGGACTCATATTACTCATAGGTGTGGGCGTTCTTGAATTACTCCCTCCACGTCTGCTAGGCAATGCCATTGACGACATAGTACGCGGTTCGATTACTACAGCATCGCTTGCCAAATATATCGGCATGATCTTTATTTTGCTGCTAGTTATTTATTGGATTACCTACATATGGATGCACAAACTTTTCGGAGGTTCCAACCTTGTTGAGCGCCTGCTGCGCTCCCGATTTATGAATCATCTTATGACTATGACACCTTCGTTCTTCGAAAAAAATAGAACTGGTGACCTCATGGCCCGGGCAACCAATGATATCAGAGCCGTCTCAGCTACCGTAGGATTCGGGATGCTTACACTGGTGGATTCTACAATCTACCTTACGGTTGTGCTGTTTGCGATGGGCTTTCTCGTAAGTTGGAAGCTGACCCTTGCAGCAGTATTACCATTACCCCTAATTGCAATAGCTATGATTTTTTATGGTAAAGCTATTCATGATCGGTACAGCTTAGCGCAGGATGCGTTCGGAGATATGAATGACCAAGTGCTCGAATCTGTCTCTGGTGTGCGCGTAATCCGTGCTTATGTCCAAGAGCGTCTTGATGAAAAACGTTTCTCGGATATTACTGAAGATGTTTACAACAAAAATATGGCCGTAGCTCGTGTCGATGCTTTCTTCGAACCAACCATCCGCTTCTGTGTCGGACTCAGCTACATTATTGGTCTTACTTATGGGATTTACCTTGTATTCCGCAATCAGATCACACTGGGTGATCTAGTCTCCTTTAATATGTACCTCGGTATGATTGTATGGCCGATGTTCGCTATTGGAGAATTGATCAACATTATGCAGCGTGGTGGAGCTTCCCTCGAACGTATCGACGAGACGTTAAACTCCAAACCCGATGTTCAAAATGCTGCCCATCCCGTACAAGTTCCCCACCCTACTCGAATCGAGCTTAACGATGTGACTTTCCGTTATCCTTCTTCGACGATAGACAATCTAACCCATGTAAACTTAACCCTGAACCAAGGGCAGACATTAGGTGTAGTCGGGCGTACAGGAAGCGGGAAATCAACACTGCTCAAACAATTGCTCCGCGAATATCCGACAGGTAATGGAGAAATCCTTATCTCTGGTGTGCCTATTCAACAGATTTCCCTGGATCAGCTGCATAGCTGGATGGGTTATGTTCCACAAGAGCAAATCCTTTTCTCCAAATCCGTTCGGCAAAACATTCAGTTTGGTCTAGACAACGCCGATGACGATACGATTATGCAAGCCATTACAGCTGCCGCTTTCCAGAACGACCTGGGCACATTGTCCGATGGTCTGGATACTCTGGTGGGTGAACGTGGTGTTTCCCTCTCCGGTGGACAAAAGCAACGTGTCTCTCTGTCCAGAGCTTTTATCGCTAATCCAGATATCCTTATTCTGGACGATGCCTTATCAGCCGTTGACGCTCGTACTGAAGCTCAGATTATCGACAATATCCGGAATGAACGTGCCGGAAAAACCACATTAATCTCTACTCATCGTCTCTCTGCCGTCCAACATGCCGACATGATTGTTGTACTGGATAACGGACAAATTGTTGAGCGAGGTACACATCAGGAACTATTGGATTTGAATGGCTGGTACCGTGAGCAATATGATCGGCAGCAAGTCGAAAATAACTTGTCAAATGATTAAACTACAACCATAAATAAACGAGCTACGACTACGCAAAACATTTTAGGAGGTGTCACGGTTGACACAAAGTACAGGCAAACGCCTGCTGGAATATGCATTGACCGCAAAGAAAACCTTTATCGCAGCCCTTCTGCTGCTTTCAATCGGGGTAGCGGCAGAGCTGGCAGGTCCATTTATAGCCAAAAGCATGATCGACAATCACATGCTGGCCATCGAGAAGCCCTATTTCAGCACCACGTCTCCCGATAAGGCGGCTGAATATAACAATAGTTTATACAAACGCGGCGATCGCTTTGAGCCCGGTGAAACTAAAGGCCAAGAAATTCGTGTTCTTCAAGCAGGGAGAAGTTTCTATTTTATTAACGAAGCTGTAACACAGCCTGACGGTGAACGAAAGTTCATCGATGGAGAGATGCATATCACCCGTGGTGATAACGAAGTTATCTATCCCGCGGTTAAGCTCTCGGCAGATGAGCTGTTCGCTTTTTACAAACCCGAGCTTCCTGGGATCTATCAGTTGGTCGGAATGTATGCTATTTTTCTTGTAATCTCCATCTTTGCTGAATTCGGAAAAACCTACTGGCTGCAATCTTCGGCGAATCAGGTAATCCGGAAGCTGCGGACAGATGTATACGCGCATATCCAGCGACTACCCGTTCATTTTTTTGACAATTTGCCTGCTGGTAAGGTAGTGTCGCGGGTTACAAATGATACCGAGGCGATTAAGGATCTATTCATTGCGGTCCTCTCCAATTTCAGCACCGGTATTATCAATATAACTGGCGTGTATATCGCTCTGTTCTTACTTGATGTCCGTCTGGGTCTGATCAGCTTGTTCATTGTACCTATTCTTGTGCTGTGGATCGTGCTCTATCGCAAAATTGCGACCAAATACAATACGATCATTCGCTCACGTCTAAGTGAAATTAACGCCATTATTAATGAATCGATTCAGGGGATGTCAATCGTCCGGATATTCCGCCGTCAGAAGCAGCTTAGTGCAGAATTTGAGAACCTGAACGATGATTACTTGAAATATCAGAATAAAATGTTAAATCTGAATGCTTTCACGTCCCACAATCTGGTGAACTCACTACGCAGTCTCTCTTTTGTGATGGTGCTTTGGTATTTCGGACATGGCAGTATTACTGGTTCAACCTTTGTATCCTTAGGCGTTCTGTATGCCTTTGTCGATGTGCTCGGACGTTTGTTCCAGCCTATCACAGGTATGGTGAACCAGTTGGCGAACCTGGATACTTCTATGGTATCTGCGGGACGTGTGTTTACGCTTATGGATGAACCTGGAGAGAATGTTACGGACGGCTCCATGCCACGCTACAAAGGGAAAGTGGAATTTAAGAATGTATCTTTTGCTTATAAAAAAGACTACGTCCTGCGCGATATCTCCTTTGAAGCACGCCCGGGTGAAACTGTCGCTCTTGTAGGTCATACGGGTTCCGGCAAAAGCTCAATCATCAATCTGCTGTTCCGGTTCTATGATCCACAAAAAGGCGATATTACGATTGACGGTCAAAAGGTTACGGATATTCCGAAGCAGTGGCTGCGGAATCACATGGGCATCGTGCTGCAGGACCCGTACCTCTTCACGGGCACCATTGCTTCGAACGTCAGCCTAGGGGATGAACGAATTTCCCGTGAACGGGTAGAACGTGCTTTGCGTGAGGTTGGTGCGGATAAGTTACTCGCTCATCTTCCACAAGGATTTGATGAACCTGTCATCGAAAAAGGAAGTACTTTATCTGCGGGTCAGCGGCAATTGATTTCTTTTGCGAGAGCTCTCTCCTTTGACCCAGCTATTCTCATTCTAGATGAAGCTACCTCCAACATCGATACAGAAACGGAAAGCGTCATTCAGGATGCGCTGGAAGTTCTCAAAAAAGGACGCACCACTTTCATCATCGCTCACCGCTTATCCACGATTCGCAGTGCAGATCAGATTCTAGTCCTGCATCACGGAGAGATCGTAGAACGCGGCAGCCACGATGAACTGATGGCGCTTGGCGGAAGATACTTCCGTATGTACCAGCTGCAAGTAGGTGCTGCTGCTAACAGCTCTGGCGATAACGCTGGCGCAAGCAACCGTCCAGCACTCGGAAACTTGCAACCCTCTCTTGAGAAAATGTAATTTACAACCCTGAGTCACTTCATTGTGATTCAGGGTTTTTTCCTGCTTGATCTTAGAACAGATGTTCTGTATTATGGAAATTAATACATAACCTTGGAGGAGCAAACGATGCTTACTTATAATTTGACTAAGAAACAAGCCAGGCTTTTTCTGCTATCTCATCAAAAGTTAACTGCTGGAGCTATCCCTTCTGGAAAACTTAGTATTTATGACTATGTTCGTCACGTAGGCTGCATCCAATATGACCCCCTTAATATCGCTGGCCATAATCATGAGCTGGTCCTCCAGGCACGGATTCCGGGATTTACGCCAGAACTGGTCCAAGAGCTTCTGTATAAAGACAGGTTGCTCGTTGATGGCTGGGACAAGAACATGTCAATTTATTGTACAGAGGATTGGCCTTATTTTAAGCGGAGAAGAACAGCTGCTGCCTCCCACCATCAGGCTAATGAACCTGTAATGGTCGCTGTAGCACAGGTTCGTGAAGAGCTTCAGAAGCGTGGTCCTCTCTCCTCTCTGGATTTAGACGGAAAGGAAAAAGTAGATTGGGCTTGGGCTCCGACAAGATTATCACGAGCTGCAATGGAAAGCATGTACTTTTGGGGAGAGATTGTTGTCCACCATCGTGTACATACCCGGCGATATTATGATTTCGCTGAACGTTTGTTACCCTCAGAGCTGCTGAGTTCAGCCGATCCAAATGTCACGGAAGAACAATTTCATGATTGGTATGTGTTACGTAGAATAGGAAGTATCGGCTTGTTATGGAATAAATCTGGAGACGGATGGCTGGGCATATCCGGACTGAAGAGCAAAGAGCGTGCGGCGGCGATTCAGAGATTGCTAGAGAAGGATAGTCTCAGAAAAGTTTGGGTCGAGGGGATTAAGGTTCCGCTTTATATCCGCAGTATAGATGCTCCAACCTTGGAGTTTGTGATGCTGCAAGAATCCGAAGAGACTGGGCTTCAACCACGTGATTCATTTGCGGCTGTTTTGGCTCCGCTGGATAATTTGTTGTGGGAACGTGAGCTGGTTCGGCAATTATTCGGATTTCATTACCGCTGGGAGGTCTATAAGCCGGCAATAGAACGAGAATATGGTTACTATGTACTGCCTATATTATATAATGATCGTTTTGTTGGCAGATTTGAACCGGTGATGGATAAGAAGAGTCAAACATTGAATATTAACAATTGGTGGTGGGAACCTGGAGAAAGCCTAACACCGGAGATGATTCCGGCATTAGGCGAAGCTTTAACTGCACTCTCTCGCTGTGTTAGAGCTTCTTCGGTTCATTTTAGACCAGAGGTTGTAACAGCTTGCGGATTAGAAGGATTATTACAATAAGTTTTCCTCCTCTAATCCAAGTTTCGTGAACATTTCTGTGCAGTAGCCTTGCAGTTTAACTTCAAGTCTACTTGCTTTATTTTTAAAACGTTTCAGCTCCCGAATCATTTTAGCCCTTCCGGCAGGCGTAAAGGTTTCCTGTATACGCTCTTTAAAGTAATCATGAACGATGTAATTACGTTGTTTCCACACTTCCTCCAACTGAGCGGTTTCTTGCTCCGAGAAAGGAAAATGATGTTGGATTTCTTTGATGAGTTGGCCGAGTGAATTGCTGAGTTTTCGCTGATAAAGGTCTGTCAGATCTGCTTCTGTTGGCGTTTTTCCTTGTGATAGCTTAGTAAGCAATAGCAAGTTGGTAAGCTGCTGCTCGAGGGCCTGTCCATAATAAACTGCCAGTCCAAAATAGGCGAATAACTCTTTTGATTGTTCACTCTCAGGTACATATGTATCCTTCATCTTTTCCCCCACTTCTGTATCCTTGTTCCTTTTATCTATACAAGTTATGTTTTGTTGTAATCCCTCTGTCTTGATCTGTACAAATAAAAACCGATAAGCAGTGTTATATATACTAATGCTTGTGCAAAGGAACCTAACAACTCCGCTAATGACAATGTATCAGCTTTCATCATGGCCTCCATTACAGGAGTTACTGGCGGCAACAACCAGATCAAAAAATGAAATATACCAGGCAAACTTTCGCTGATTTGTGCTCCGCCCAGTGATAGTATAACGATAGCTAACAACATACCTGTCGCATGACTGCCTTTTTGAACCCAAGAAGATTGAAAGAATAGGGCAATAGCCACACCAAGCATACCCAATAATCCATGTCCTATGAGCGCGAGAATTAACCGATATCCCCCGGGTGATTCTGCAAAATGACCCGTTACCCAAGGATAAAGGACAATCAATAGATCTAGCAGCAGCGTTAGAAATGCAAGCGTTAAGATACCACCTGCACTATGTTTAGCCGCACTTCGCATGTGAACAACTGCAATCTGCCGATGAACAGCGTGCTCATGATTCAAAAAACTAAGACTCATCCAAGCGCAGCTTATAAAGAGCATTACTGCTGTAGCGGCATAGCTATTCATAACTGGATTGGGCTTATAAGAATACAATATCAAGACTGCAATCACAATCCCTGCTAACGGGCCGAAATAACGCTGAGATCGAGTATAACTTCGCAGCATGTAAACGATAAACGGATACACGTAAGACCCCCTGTTCAACTCCTAGGATTCATCCATTTTTCTAAGTCATGCGATCCTCCGCGAGGTTCTACCGATTGTATTGAACCACCCGACTCCAAGATAACCCGCAAAAAAGTATCTGATTCTGAACTTGTTACTGTCAACGCCGTACGTTCTATGTTACAACTATCCTTAAACGTATTTATTGAAATGAAACCTGCCATTTCCTTCAATTGCTGCAGTTTCTGAATCGACAGATTAGACAATAGTATGTATGTAGAGGGTTTTATGTTTAGCTTCTCTGACCCCTGAATTGACTTTACAATTTTCCCTTCATGTATCACATGAACCTGATCCGCAAGCAATTCAATCCATTGGGGTTCATGTACAGAGAAGACTATAGCAGTCCCCTTATTTCTCAAAACGATGAGAAGATCAGCTAACTTATTCATTGAGGGGAGATCAAGGCCCGACATAGGTTCATCAAGAAGCAGCAACGAGGGACTTCCCAACAAGCTTTGAATCAAATTAATTTTTTGCAGCATTCCTTTGGAGAAATTTAGCATCGACTGCTTGCGAAAGTGCTCCAGTTTAAAAAGTTGAAATAACGTTGTTAGCTCCTGTTCGATCCGGACTGGCGCAAGGCCGCTAATCTGACCCATACTTCGCAAGTACTGTTCTGGGGTCAGCTTCAACCCTGGAAACATCTCAGGTGCATAACCAATTCTCAGATTTGGATCCTTACAACTCAGCTTTCCTGAGGAAATGTGGACAAGTCCAGCTAAGATTGACAACAGGGTACTTTTGCCGGATCCGTTTCGTCCGATCAGAGCTGTTACAGTTCCCTTTTCAATAGTGAACGATACATCCTCCAATACGGGTCGGCGTCCATACTGTTTACTGATCTGCTCTAATTCAATTAGGGAAGTAGCAACACCTATACTACCGCCGGCAAAGTTACGATCTACTAAGTTCGCCACTTAACATTCTCCCTTCATATCTACTGTTAATTCTCCGGTTCCCTACGAATTTCCTCTTCTAGGAATCAAAAAAAAGAAAGAACTGCCATAGCAGCCCTTTCTAAAATTTACTTTCAATCCAATATTTCTCCCCTTTTTTTCTACCAATAGCATGAATCAAACAGACCTGGATATAAAAAACCAGACTATTGCTATATTTCTACAGCAACAATCTGGCTATTAGTTCATATATGAGAGTTAAGTTATACGATTTACGCATATACCTCAACAGCATCGCTAATCAAACGGCATGCCTCTGCAGCTTTACGGCAGGCATTAATACATTCTTGGCAGTGATTATGTATATGCTTGCTGCTCTCATCCGCGCATGCTTCACATATTTCTGCACATAGTTTTAAAATTCCAGATACAAACGGACTTTGACGGGTCATTGCTTGAATGGCATAAGAACAAATATCCGCACATTCACGATCGAGCCGCATGCTCTCACGAAGAGATGCAAGATCATATTCTTTTAGGCTTGAGACATAGCTGTAGTTACAGGCATTCATACTTTCGAGACAAGCGTCAATGCACTCCTGATATTGAATTCGGGTCATAGCCTTCAACCTCCTGCATTTTTAATGGTATGCCTTACTATTAACCTACAAGATTAGGAATGAACCACAGCTTCTTCTGAAGCAGAACGGATTACAGGCTTCTTTTGATCGTTCCAGGCCGAACTAAAATACGTCCTTCCATCTCCAGCAGCTTCGTGCGTAACTCACTGGATGAGAAATGTTCCCCGATAAATACAGCTACGTCTGGCACTTCGCCTTGAGGTGTGATTTTCATAAAATCAGCTTCACGGTAAGCATATTGAAAAAGAAAGCGACTGGAGGTGTCATTAAAGGTCACAATGCCTTTAGCCCTGTAAACATCACGCGGAAGCTCCTTGACGAACTGTTCAAAGGTTTCGCTGTTGACAGGTCGTTTGAAGTAATGTGTGTATGCCATCACGTGATCGTGGGAAGCGTGGGTGGCTCCTGAAGATTGCAGAGCTTCCTCATGCACATGGCTTTCGCTGTCGCTCTCTTCAAGCTGTGTATCCGTAAGAACTCCACCTGCGCTACGCAGGAGCTCCTCTGTGTCGATCTCACAACGCTCCGCTGGCATAATCGGTGCATAAGAATTCCATTTTCGCAGAACGGTTGTGATCTCTTCCGCTTCATCTGCTGAGACACGGTCAGTTTTATTCAGAATCAAAACAGAGGCGCAGCGAATTTGCTCCTGCATCAGTCGATAGGTTGCGCCCTGCTGCGCACGGTACAATTCGAGCAGATGCGCGGCGTCAACGACGGTGATCAAGCTTTTCAGCTCTACTTTTTGATACAGTGAAGTTTCGGTTACGCCATCTACAATTTCCAGCGGGTTCGCCGCACCTGTGGCCTC
Organism: Paenibacillus sp. FSL R10-2778; assembly: GCF_038593035.1. Lineage (NCBI taxonomy): Bacteria > Bacillati > Bacillota > Bacilli > Caryophanales > Paenibacillaceae > Paenibacillus > Paenibacillus sp. FSL R10-2778. The sequence goes on from NZ_CP151956.1 coordinate 3,970,054, forward strand.
AATAACAACAACATCAGGTGATTCCTTCTTGATAAGAGTTGTTAGCTCTGTGCTGAGATCCCCTCGAATAGAACAGCAGATACAGCCGCCGAGCAGCTCTGCCATAGGAACGGTTTGCTCAACCAGCAGCCCATCCAGATTCACTTCACCCAGCTCATTCATCACTACTGCCGGGCGTAAGCCCTGATCTTTCCAATGTTCCAGCAGGCGCTGCAGCAGGGTAGTTTTGCCGCTTCCCAGAAATCCTGACAATATATACACAGGTACAACCTGTTCCATGATTCATCGCTCCTTGCAAATTACGGGTATGGTAGCGAGTTTACTACATGATGCCAAAGCACGCAAGCGGCACCCCTATATCCTCAAAAGATTAGCGCTGGATAACGAAACTTGTCTTTGCTTCCCCCATACCCTATCATGAGAACATCTCTAATTTAGGAGCTGATCTCATTGTCATCCGTTGAAGAACATCGGAAGGAAGCACCACAGTCCGTGTCCTGCTATATCATTACCGTCTCAGACACCAGAACTACTGAAACAGATACCGGTGGAGCTTTAATCCAATCCATGCTTGAGGCTGCCGGTTATGAAGTTATAGGCCGTACCATTATCAAAGACAACTATCAAGACATTCGTGAACTACTCTATAAAAACGCTGATCACACTGGAGTTGAAGCCGTACTGCTCACGGGTGGAACAGGAATTTCTCCCCGTGATACCACCTACGAAGCAGTTTCATCCTTGCTGGATAAAACGCTGCCGGGCTTCGGTGAGATTTTTCGAATGTTAAGCTACACAGAGGATATAGGTTCGGCGGCAATCCTTAGTCGAGCAATTGCAGGTACGATTGGCAACACAGCTATTTTTTCTATGCCCGGCTCCACTGGAGCCGTTAAATTGGCTATGGAACGGCTAATTATCCCGGAGCTTCGTCATGTAATGCGAGAGATATACAAACAATAATCCCACCCATTTTTTTATAAACTAGACAAATAACCAAGCATACCTTTGTTCTGTGCGTATAATACGGTAAGTTCACACACAAAGGAGCTGAAGGAAATGTCAGAAGAATGTCCAAAATGTCCGGCCCAAACTGTCACTGACCCACCTAAGGTGGTTTATCAAGATTATTACCACCCTCAAGTTGTGAATGTTATTCACCCGGTAGAAATCGTTAGACGCCATCACTGTGTCCCAGTTCCTCGCCATTGCTACACCTATTCTGTTAAAGATATCATGTGCGATAACTCCATGATGCCTAGAGGCAGAAGATAAAACTCTACTTCATAACTCTATTAAAAGAATCCTATAAGTGAGAGAAACATCCATGTCCAACACATGGAGATGTGCTCTCGCTTTTTTCTGCATAAAAGATTTGACAATCCTGACCATTCCCCCTATAATTTTGAACACTTTACGCGAAAGTGGTTTTTGATTAACCAAACAGTTAATCGGAAAGGAAAGAGATGAGCTCACTCCAAACTTTAAATCGAAAGATCAAAACGGTCGTCAGTCCTTTTCATGAGTTATTATGCAGTCTGCATGTCTTCCATCAACCAGAACACCATCCAACAAGATTACAATGGGCTTTGGAGCTCAAGAAAAGAATGCCTCTTGCTCTACAGGAGAACATCCACACACTTGGGCAGTTGTCAGAACGTTGGATCGCTCTGCTAGATTTACCGGACCGTATGGGTGTCCCTATTTCTTGCAATCAAGGAATCACCCTACTCAAAAAACTTCCGGATGCAGAGCTAGTGTATCTATTTATGAATCAAGAAATTGCACTAAGTACCATAGTCGAATGGCTGAATGAATCGGAAAGCATACGTTCGCTGATGAAGTTGAGTGGAAACGTGAAGTACCTGATAAACAATCTGGCTAGTGTTCGCAAGCTGTTAATCTCAACATTAATTACATACGAACATGATTATTTCGGGCAGGAATGGGACTATATTGAACCATTTATGAACATCTCAGCCGCTCAGTTTCAAGACTTAGCCAGTCGTTTCCCGGAAAAGGCACTAAATACGCTCCACCCACGCCTCCTCTCAGAGAACGGGACTCTGACAGTACAAAAGGCTGTAACGTATTACTTTCCTTATGACCAGCTTGGACAAGTGTACGTTTTTCCTTCTACATTCATATTTCCGCATCTGCTTGTTGGCTGGTTCGAAGACACTTTATTTTTGCCTCTCACGGTGGATGTTCCCGGTCTTGCCTTTAGTGAGGGACCGCCGAGTGACCTGTTGCGCCAACTCAAAGCTTTAAGTGATGATACGCGGATGCGAATTCTGAAACTGCTGTGGAAAGGGCCGCATTGTACCAAGCAGCTTGCGCCAATATTGGGTATTTCTGAAGCTGCGGTCTCTAAACAGCTAAAACAACTAAGTGAAGCAGGATTTACCCAATCACAGCGAAAAGGGAATTATTTATTTTATTCAGTGAACAAAGAAGTCTTTGATAATCTGCTCATCCTGCAAAGGCAGTACCTTGAACAATGAGGTTAATGAAAGGTGTGAGTACATATGTGGCATATCGCTATCGCAACCCTAAAAAGAAACCAAAAATCTAATCTTAGAGCCTTTCCCTGGACCTTTACATTCGGGCACATTATTGATGGAGTTTATCTAGTCATCATCTCTTATTTTTCTTATGTGTATCTAATCAAAGGGGATATAGATTCAAAATTTGCTATCTATAGTGGCAGTGAGGACTATCTGACCTATGTAATTATTGGAGGTATGCTCAGTATATTTTCCGTCAGTATGATGATGAATGTATCCAGGGCACTTATTACCGAATGGAGGGAAGGTACACTTGAGGCACTGTTGCTCTCTCCTTCAAGCCGGAGCGGTTATTTTCTAGGAAACGCAGTCCAGCAGTTGTATCGAAGTGGTGCGGAATTGCTGGTAGTTCTCTTCTTTGGCCTTTTAGCAGGACTTCGACTCCCCTCAGTTGACTTCCTATCTGTCTTCGTGGGAATTTTGCTATTTTTACTATCGTGTTATGCGATGGCGCTGGTGCTAGGAAGCATTATGCTATATACAAGGGACACCTTCATTGTGCAAAATACTCTATTTACGCTAACTGCTCTACTGTGTGGATTTCAGTTTCCAAGGCAATACTTGCCTGACTACTTGCAGGTTATAGGTGAGATTTTCCCATTGACCTATGCGCTACAACTCCTTCGAGGCTCGCTGCTAACTGGAGAAGCAATACGATTACCTGGCATATGGCCAATCATACTGCTTAGTGTTGTATACATAACGGTTGGTCAATGGACAAACCGGCGCATAGAGCGCGGGTTGTTCGAACGATTCTAAAACCTTGGAGGAGTGAAACCATTGATTAATATGCATGAAGTTACTAAGATTTACGAGAGCAAACATAAACTGAGCTGGTTCCGTTCGGAAAAAAGATCAGTGACAGCAGTGAAATCACTATCTTTAGATATCGCTGCGGGGGAAATCGTAGGTCTTCTCGGTCTAAATGGCGCTGGAAAAACCACTACAATACGTATGCTTTCTACTCTCCTAGAGCCAACCTCCGGCAGTATTGAAGTCGATGGAATGTTACTACACAAGAATCGACAGGCCATTCAGCAAAAAGTAAATATGATCGCCGGAGGAGAACGAATGTTGTACTGGCGGCTCACTGGGAGAGAGAATCTTGAATACTTCGGTAAACTCTATGGAATGAACAGCCCTCACATCGCTAGAGAAGCAGAACGTCTTCTGGAGGAAGTAGGTTTGACCCAAGCTGCTGACCAACCCGTTGAACAATATTCTAAAGGGATGAAGCAACGGCTGCAAATCGCCCGCGGACTTATCAACGACCCACAATACTTATTTCTAGATGAGCCCACACTTGGCCTTGATGCCCCTATTGCCAGGCAGCTTCGCAGTACGATAAGAAAGCTTGCACTGGACAGTGGAAAGGGTATCCTTCTGACCAGCCATTATTTACAGGAGGTCGAAGAACTATGTGACCGAGTTTATGTACTGAATCGAGGCGAGCTTCTGCTCTGTGACAAACCTGAGCGGATTGTCCATCAGGTTGCAGGCTCGCAAACTGCTCATTTAGAGGTTACAGGCTGGCATGAATCACTTCGTCCCAAGCTACTAGAGCATCTACGAACATTTACTCAGCCTGCGGAATTAATGGGTGTCTGCGCAACAGAAAAACTAGAACTTCAAAATGATGGACTGCAGCGCATTTCTGTAAAGACACCTTCGGCTGATAGAATCATTACAGAGCTGCTGCCATGGACTACTGAGCAGGGGCTTAGCATTAAAAGCTTCGCATCCGAAAAACCTACTTTGGAGGATGCGATTATCCTCCTTTCGGAAGGAAGGGTATCATGAACTTACATAGCTTATGGTTTACCCTTAGCGCGGAGATCACTAAGCAGCATCGAAATAGAGTTAAGGGACGCGCAGTGTTTTTTTCACTTCTACTCTGGCCGGCGCTCACCTTTTTAACCACCTACTTTACTATGCAGCCCTTTAGAACCGGAGCAGGATCAGCACTTTCAAAAGTAATACCAGATGGACGGATTCCCCTTTTTCTGCTGAGCGGATATCTCGTCTTTCAGTTATACTGGACGGTTGTGCAAGCCGCATGGTTATTCGAACAAGAACGCAAAGGGGGTACACTTGAGGTAGTGTTCCTAACGCCAGCGTCAAAAATGGCCTTCCTGTATGGACGTTCCGTATATTCACTATTTCACGGAATATGGATGTTCGCTTGCTTCTCCATTCTGACTTTCATTTTTCTTGCGGACGTAACGCCTGTTAACTGGGGCGCCTTAATACCTGTATTAATACTTATCATGATATCAGCGGTTATATGGGGAGCTTTGCTGTGTGCGATATCTCTCTTCTCAAGGGATTCAGGGCTACTCTATTACATCTTTCAAGCACCAATGGAGCTGTTTGGCGGGGTTCGTATTCCACCAGCAGTATTCCCAGCATGGGCAACGGGTTTATCCCTTCTGTTTCCACTCACATATAGTCTGGTTCTTGTGCGCGGGGCGTTATACGATAATATCGGTACTAGCTGGTGGTGGGCTCTCGGCGCTTTAATCGTAGGTAGTGCTTGTCTTGTCATTTGTACCCGCTATCTTCTGGTTAGAGCAGAGCAACATGCAAGAGTAAAAGGAAACTGGACTTTATTCTAACTGTAAATGACCAAGTCTTTAACACATAGGACCTAAGAGACGTTATTTGCTGGTTTTTTAGCTTTTTCAAAAGTTTCGCGGACTCCAGTGACACTATTCCTTCAAAAAGGGTTCATTTTGGGAGTTTTAGGGCCGATAACTGCTATGGAGTCCGTTAGAATTCCAAATGGGAAAGAAAGCTGTGTTTAAGGTCAGTGGTGTCCGAAAACTGCTTCTTACGCGCAAATGCTCCCTAATCACAAAAAAACCCGGCAGACAAATCTGCCGGGTTATTTCATATTTTATATACTGGAGATAGACACAGCTTATAAGTCAGGATGTTCATGTTTTGCCTTGAGACGATTCCAACGGCGCTCAACTTCTTCTTCGAAGCTGTGTAAAGCTGGCTCATTCTCAGGTTTCAACAAATGACGAGTTTTACCCATTGTCTTCAGCCATGCTGAGAGCTCAACACGTTTGCCCTTATCTTCAGGATTATATGTGATATTCGTAGAACCATGCTCTACTTCATATAACGGGAAGAAGCAAGACTCAACAGCTAATGATACGATGTTCGTGCCTTCCTTATCATCAGACATCCAGTTTAGCGGACATGCGATCAGGATTTTACCATACACCAAACCTTCGTTTTGTGCGTACCACTGTGCTTTTGCCGCTTTTTTCACCAGATCCTGCGGATAAGCCTCCGAACCCGTGAAGACATAAGGAATGTTAGTAGCCGCCATAATTTGTGCTGTATCTTTGTGCTGAGTAACTTTACCTTGCTGCTGCTTGCCGATACTGGAGGTTGAAGTACGGTGACCCAGTGGTGTCGAATAGGACTGCTGTGCTCCAGTATTCATGTAACCCTCGTTATCGTACTCTACAATAATCATTTTGTGACCACGCAGTGCAGCTCCAATTGCCGGTCCCATCCCGATGTCCATACCGCCATCTCCGGTTACCATAACAAACGTAAAGTCCTCTTTAAGCCCTAGTCCATCCAGCTCACCGCGACGTTTGCGTTCCCAGAACATCTCTACGACACCGGACAAGGTAGCCGCTCCATTTTGGAAAAGATTATGGATAAACGTTGATTTATGGGAGGAATACGGATACCCCGTAGTCGTTACCATGGCACAGCCTGTATGATAAAGTGCGACGATATCCCCTTCAATCCCTTTGAAGAAAGTCTCCAGTCCTGAGAAAATCCCGCAACCTGGACACGCACCATGCCCTGGGGAGAGCCGTTTAGGTTTCTTCGTCAAGCTGCGCAGTGGCGGAATCCGTACGCTTAATTTGCCTGTTGCTTCATCCTGTTTCACAGTGATTAACCCTGTCTTCAGTGAGTCAAAGTCCATTGGCTTCAGAAGACGTTGCGGAGCTTTATCTGGTGTACCCGGATTGTGGCCATAATAATCAAATGGTATGTCTACTCGATCTGCAGCAACAGCATCTATTGCTAATTGGAAAAAGGCATGACCATCTTCTGCGTAGAAGTCCTTACCACCCAAACCATAGATACGGCTAATTACTTTAGTCGTAGTGTTGCCATATGTGAACAGCGCTGCCTTGATTTCATTGACCATGTTACCACCATGTCCACCTACAGAATCTGCGCGGTCACCAACGGTGATTGCTTTAACATTTTTCAGTGCTTCAGCAATTTGCTTCTGCGGGAAAGGACGGATCATATTCGGCGAGATTGCACCGGCTTTGATCCCTTGCAACCGAAGCTGATCCACAACATCCTTAATAATCTCAGAGGCAGAATTCATCAAGAATACGGCTACTTCAGCATCTTCCATCCGATATTCCTCGATCATTGGATAATGACGTCCGGTTAACTCAGCAAATTCCTTCGCAATTTCTTCAAAAACTTCACCCGCATTGTACATAGCTACGGACTGCTGATAGCGATTGTTAATATAGTCAGGTTCGTTCATATAAGGACCAACCGTTACCGGATTATTGCGGTCTAAAGTATCGGTAAAGCCTGTTGGAGGTTGTGGTCCAACAAATTTATGAACATCCTCCCGATGAGTAAAAGCTTGAACGCGGCGTTTCTGGTGGGAGGTGAAATATCCATCTGAAGCCACCATTACCGGAAGACGAACTTTAGCATGTTCCGCAAGCTTCAATGCCATTAGGTTCATATCATAAACAGATTGTGGATCCCGGCACATTAAAATAGGCCAACCTGTATTCAAAGCAAAATACAAATCTGAATGGTCCCCGTGAATATTCAGCGGTCCAGAGATCGAACGGCAGATTAGATTCATAACCATAGGCATACGCGTACCAGCTTGTACAGGTAATTGCTCAAGCATGAACATATAACCTTGGGCACTGGTAGCATTAAAAACACGTCCGCCAGCCGTTGAAGCGCCATAACAGATTCCAGCAGAGCTATGCTCGCCATCTGACGGAATCAGCATAATATCATGCTGGCCATTCGCTTTCATCGTATCAAGAAATTGCGCTACTTCTGTCGATGGAGAAATCGGAAAATACCCCATTACATGATAATTAATCTGATGAGCAGCATAAGCCGCCATTTCATTGCCGGATTCATATAGGAATTTCTGCTCTACTTTAGCAGAGCCTACTTCTTTTTCATAATCTATAGCCACGTGTATTCCACCTTTCCTCCGTTAATTAGGCCTCAGTAACGAGATCAAAAATATGCCGGACCGTATGACTCTCTGCGTAGCCTTCTTCCTCACGTTCGCCAGACAAGGCAGTTGTAGGACAAGCTTCTACACATTTTAAACAGCCTTTGCAGTATTGATAATCAATACCTTGCAGGAACATTTGTGGACGTCCCTTCTTATCAGGCTGCTCATCCCAAACAAAACACAGATCAGGACACACCGTATCGCACTGCGCACAATGAATACAATCCTCCTGCTTAAAATGAGGCAGCAAACCGGAGCGTGAAATGCTCAAGTTCTTTAAAAAGCTGCTGCCAGGATTCGTAATGGTACCGCCGATTGGCTGTGTTTCATAACCCAATGCGGAAATATCAGACCGCACGAATTCAGGCATTGTCACGCCTGCAGGCAGTGGGAAATGCATAAACTTAACTTCATTAAATCCACGGTCGAAAGTGGTCAGCGCTGACTGTACTGCCTGTGGATATTTTTTGCCTAGTGATTTCTCTATAACGCCTTTCATAATTTCAGGGTCCAAGAAATCACACATCCGGAACAACGCGCCTAGCATCGCCATATTAACGCGGTTTTTCTCATCTAAGGCGATAGTTGTAGCATCAACGACTGCAATAGTTCCTGCCATCATATTCAGGGAGGATTTCAATTCCTCCGGCGATTTTGCTGAGTTCACCAATACTGTGCTATGTTCATAAATTCCGCTAATTACGTTAACTGTCTTTGCTAATGCTTCGTGAAATACCCCAACAACATGCGGACGCTCAACCGGAGACGTGTCACGAATAGGCGTATTCAAATCACAAAACCGGATATGCGCTTTTACCGCTGATCCCTTCTTCTCCGAACCATATGACGAAAAGCTGACCCCATTCATTCCAGCACCGACAACACCTGCTTCTGCAAGCATTTTACCAGCCAGGTTCGCACCCAACCCTCCAATTGACTCCAGACGAATCTCAAAAAATCCGAGCTCGTTCACTTTTGGTAACTGTACCACCGACATAGCCCCTTTCAGAATGTCATCTAGTATAATATCCTTTTGACTTTTTCAACGATTGTAACTTGATTTTGCAAGACGCGAAGTGACAAATCTTGCATTTTCCAAGTGTTGCCTAAGCTTATTTATCTACTTTCATTTAGCAATAAAATTAAAAATTAAGATGTTAAATTCATCACATTCTTCGTGATCTATGCATAGTATCAACAACATCGTCAATAACCTTTGTTCCTTTTTCCAATTGATTTTTTTGCATCCTCTATGTATCAATAGCATTGTTAAAAAACAGAAAAAACGAATAACATTTTTACTCCTTGTGGGGAACCTGTGGGGAAAGCCCACAAAGAAAGAGACCCGGGTTATTCCCCCTGGTCATCCACTTTTAGAATATCTTTAAAAGGTATTTTAACGGTGTCATCGCATCCTACTTAATAGGACGAAGTAAAGAAAATTAACCTTAGGGGATTGAAGAATTGAAAATCGAAGAATTAACGCTTGGCGTTCAAGTCCGTATCATAGATGGTTTCCATATCAGTAAGATCGGCATTGTTATAGCTAAAGGAACAAAAAATGTCTTGCTCGATATTGGAGAGCCGTTACTTATTAGTGTGCTGCCAGCACATCTAAAACCAGCACCTGAGGATCCATTACCACCAGGATGGGAAGAAATCAAGGTATAAATTATCTAATTAAAATGCCTTATCAGTGATTATACTGATGAGGCATTTTAATTAGATAATTGTTTTAGGGTCTTATTGTCTTTATTGAGCTATCGTTTCCCGTTAGCGTAATGAATTTTACCGAATGTTCCGATGCGTGATTATGGTGTTATTTGTAGTTCCTACCTTCTAAAGAATATACATAATCTATATGTTCTCTAACAAAACCCTCAACTTTTCTTTTTTTATGTATTTTGAATCCAACACTCTCATACATTTTTTGAGCAGGTATAAAGTCGATATTAGTAGTTACAACAATTTTCCTAACATCATTTTTTATGATTCTATTAACAGCTTCTTGAAGCTGCATTTTACCATAACCATTGCTTTTTTGTTTTATAGCAATACAATTATGTCCGATTTCCACATAATCAGGTACATTTCTTGGGTCCCATGAAACAAAACCAATTGCTTCACCGTTTAATGTAGTAATAAACCCACATTCATCTGCAATCTGTAAATTATCAAAGAAGAAATTATCAAATTTCTGCCAATCCGCACTACAATTTTGTTCATATCTGCAATCAAATAAGTAAGCATCTGTCAACAATTCAAAGATTAAACCACGGTTAAACTCACTTACTTTTCTAAATTTAATACTCATAAATTAATCTCCTTTTCTTTGCTTAGATGTATAATATTAATTTCTCGTCCATATATTTTCAAAATATTTAGTTTGTATGTCGCATAACGTTAATCACGAAGTTCGTAAATACTCCATCTCAAAAAGAATTCGAGAAACGATTGAGCTATCCTGCCCGTTACTTCAATATAAAAAGCAGATTGCATTAGCAGTCTGCTCTTTACGCTATCGTTTCTCGTTAGTTGAACGAGCAATTCGTCTTATTCTTCGTACAACCATTCAAAATCATCATGTAGAATATATTCGTTTGGTCCTAATTCCATTGAATAACTTGAACAGACTATATCCTGTTGGTTATATTCGTTTCCGTTATCAATTCCTAAATAAATATGTTGAAGTAGTTTGTTTGATTTTGCTTGCTCAGGGACTCTTTCAAGCATCCTTGAGGATTTAACAATTGCAGAACGATAAAATTCGCTCCATTCATCAAATTCCATACAATAAGGCAAGTTAGCGTAAACGACACCTGAGAAAGTTAAAATTGCTTCCCTAACCTTATATGTGAAATTATGCTCACCTCGGTCAACACGCTCAACTACCTTTAAAAAGTGAATCTCAATGGATTTGTTTTCGTGGTCTACTATTAGTTTTTTTATAACTGAATCATACAGTTGTAAATCATCATTATTTTTATAATCTTCTATACTCATTTAATCCTCCCATATTGGGCTAGTTCCTTAGTTAAGTTATTCGCGAAGCAATGAATCAATCCTGCCCTATATCTTAATGAAAAAGAAGCACTGCGGATCGCGTGCTGCTTCTTCGTGCGTTGAACAAAAGTTTCTCGTTAGTTCAATCCTTTGTATGCTATTCCGTCAATCATCATAAGACAATCAGAGTCAAAAAACTCTGTCGTAGATGTCATTCTAGCAGGGAATTTATCCTTTTCAAAATACTCACAAAAAACCTGTTCCATTTCAGGTAAGTCCTTAATGTACTTTAGGTATACATTCACCTTAACAACATTATCCAGTTGTACATCAAGTTGATTAAGAGTCTCTTTTAAGTGTGAGAAAGTATTGTGAATCTGTTCTGTAAAGCTCTGTCCAAAACCCCGATGTAATCCGAGAAACACATAGTCACCAGCCGCAACAGCAGATGAATAACTAAATGGTGTTGAAATTCGATTTATCATATACATGGGCCTCCTATGTATTAAGTTCCATAATATATTTTAGAACATACGTTTTAAATGTAAATATTTACTTGTTGGCTCTCCACGCAATCCTGCCCGTTAGCTTAATACGAGATAAAGCGACACTCGATTAAGTGATTGCCTCAATAACTTCCTCTAGTTTAATCCATTCCCAATCGCCATCATGATGGAACTTAATCTGTTTCAACTGCCGATCGACTCTCATGACTATTCCATGGATGGATCTGTACTCATATTCCCCAAACAATGTAATCGTGATCGGACTGCAATCCTCTAAAGATTGAGCTACTACCTGCGAGATTTCAGCTAATGCTTGGGGATCTAAATCAGGCTTTGATCGCACCTTTTCTTTCAGCGAATCGTCCAGAATCCTATTTTTATGCTCAGGCATTATCATCCGACTTCCCTCCCAAAGACCATTACCTTCAAGTTTCTTACGCTGTTGTGGTTTCATTTTCTTCGTCGACTCCCTTAATAACTCTTAACGCTCGTGGTAAGTTCTTACCTCTCTGTATGTACCCCTTGCTCTCTAGTCGCTCCAGGCGCCTGTGAATTACCGCTGTAGATGACAACCCTACCTCCTTAGCGAGTTCACGTAACGTTGGTGGATAGTGATTGATTTCGATCATCTTAATTAATGATCTGAGTATTTCTTTTTCTTTATCCGTTAATGGCTTCATGCAATTGCTCCTTTATCACTTGTTTGCCAAGCTAATATATTTACCATTAGAAACACTCTTGGCGCTCCTGTATTTAAGCATGTCGCACGAATCTTCCCATCCTTTATGCCTTTAACTTCAATTTTACGCTGAGTAATCTTGCCGACTTTATCTAAGTAAACAATTTCAACGGTTTGACCAATCTGCATTTGCAAGTTGATAGCCTTCCAAAATAAGAACGTTTGTTTGTATTATAACCAAACATACGTTCGAAAATCAATGTAAAAAAGAGCCGCGATTATTCTCCGGGCTTCTTTGTGTATTCAATTAATTTGATTACTTTTTCTTAGAGGTTTTCGTTATTGTCATTTCTAGACCAACCTTTGAATTTGTTTTGTCTAACCTCACAGTTAACTTCTTGAATATAAAAACACACTACGAGCTTAATAAGCGTAGTGTGTTTTTGTTCATCATTCAATTATTAAAATCTCATTTATTAAAATCTCATTATTCTGGCCATTGTGGGAAAGTTCCTAAAACCATTACCCCAAAAGTATATTTCCAAGTCGTGCTTCCTCTTTTAAGTTGCGTTGTGAATTTCACTCCAATTTGAGTGCCTAGTCCACTAGTTAATACGGGTTCCCAATTATAATTTTGGACTTCAAATAAATATGTATTTCCAGATATTATATTCCAAGGATTTCCGGGGTGATTGCCCTCATTTGTATAATTTTGATTCGTGACGGCTCCGTTTTTTCCAGGACCGACCTGTATGATAGTCGAGTCTGCAGTCATAGATGAAATCGTAGAATCTTCTTTGTCCCAACGGACATAGGCTTTATCCATTCCAGTATACATGTCATTATAATAGGTACTAGAATAGATCGTTATGGATAGATTCACACCTCCGGAAGGATCCCATTTATTGTCTCCCTTAAATGCTCTTAAACTAACATCAGTTTTATACTGAGTTCTTTCTTCACCTGTTTCAAGGTCTTTAATATCACGGATCTTGTGTGTTTCATTTTTGAGGATTTCAGTTTCTAATGAACTTTCCGTTTCACCATCCGTAGACAGTAGTAAAGCCTTCTCATTACTGTTATCAAAAAAACGAGCAGCCTTCTGTTCACTCACATTGTAATCTAAATCCGTCTCATCGTAAGCTTTGGTTACTGTAAAACCTTCCGGAATAAAATCATTATCAACATCCTCTACATTTTTAGCTGATACAATACCACCTACACTAGTCAATGATAACGAAAAAACAAGTGTCATAATTCCAAATTTAATTTTTTTTCTCAACATTACCAAATTCCTCCTTTAAATGTGATATATAGACACTATACCACATTAAAATAGTATTACTAGTATAATTTCCAGATTTATTGTATTATTTTAGTAGATTAAAATACATTAAAAGTAGGTGTCCATCACGAAAAAACTAATTCTATTAAGTATTTTGCCATTATTTTTTTTGATTGGTTGCTCTGATAAAACTCTCAGTTGGGAAGGACAAAGTGCTCATTGGACCGCAACAATAAAAAACGAAAAAAGTTCAGAACTAACTAATTTCACTATTAAATATATCGGAGAAGAGAAAGAATTAACTACTATCTCTTATCAGTTCGCAGGGCAAGTTATAACAGCTAAAGGGCTGTACGATGATAAAACTTATCCTAATTCACTTCAAATTCAATCAACTTCAGAGAAAAATATGGAACACGAAGAATCTTCGGTAAAACTTATAATTAAGTGGAACAATAGTAATGAAGAAATCGTACAATTAAAGAAAAATTAAACTTTTATGAGATATATCACAATGTTCACTCGTGCCGTTCGATGTAAACCTAGGCTTAGAGCAGTAATAGAAACTCCGAAATCATTTTTAAGTAAATTAATGAGCAGATCAACAAATACCCCGCCAACCACTTTAGGTTGACGGGGTATTTGTTATACATACTTAAGCCAAAACCATCCTAAACTCAAATTCATTTCTCATGTAATAAGCATCAGCAATCTTAACGCTCACTGGACTCCATTTCTGAATTGGACCCTCACAATCAATTGTACAGTCAGCTAGATCACCGCGACGTTCAAGTATATCCACTTTAGATTGTTTAAGGGCAGCTGTTAGAAATTCAGAGTCTGTCTTGAGGACTTTGTATATATTACTCAATATGATCACTCCTATGTATGAAATACAACTAGTTCCGACAGAACAGAAGATAAATAAGTATAAAATCTTGTTCTTGTGTGTAAGAATATGCTGAAAACAAATAGCAAGGACTTATCCTTCATCAACCTCTTGATTTAGAAGCGATTCATTAGGAATTTTATAAACGTATATCCTTTGTGATAACAGTTCTTCTTTAGCGATGGTTTTAAATACTTTTGCATCATCTGGATTTACTGCATCCCCTAACAAATAAGAATCCTTAGTGGCTAAATGATATATGTACCACCTCACTGACTCCTCTTTCTCGTTGTAAAAAAAAGTCTCTCCAGTGTATCGAGCAAACTTTTTAATAATGCTCTTAAATATGGCTTTTGTTGCAGCCACTAAAAATGAATTGGTTATCAGCAGGGCTATCCCAAATGTAATTATTACGGTTTTATTCGCAAAATGGATATTACCCTTAGTAACTTCTCCAGCCAGACTACTAGGCAATAAAGAGAAGCAGCTTATTATAAATACCATATGGAATGAGAAAATCCAAAGTAGCCGTTTTTCTCTACTATTCAAAACCCATTCAAATATACTATATTTGGGAACTTTTAATTTCCAGTTAAAGTTCCCAACTAAAAATAAAATGATCGTTGACACGAGAAACATAGTCGCTATTACAGTAATAGTTGTATCAATATAATTGTAATGAGATTTAAATAATTTTGTGTTATAAAGAGCAAAGTAAATAGTATATGAACATATAGATGAAAAAAATGCCATAATCACATTACCTACAATTCCTAGAACCTTTAATGACAATCTTTTTTCCTTAGAGAAAAGCACCCTTTCAAATTTAGTTGAAGTTAAAGTAGTTACAGGTTGAAACTTCCAAATTAAGGGGAGAGAACTCAATAATATTGGTAATAACCATCCCCATCCTAATGCTTTTACAAAGGGCAACTCAAGGATCTCACTAATCACTTTCATATCACTCCATTTGAAATGTAGGTCCTTGCAACAAGAACCTCTCTCGATATCCATAGAATGTAACTGTCGCACAACTATTTCTAAATGTAACCTATTTGGAACATTATGTATATGTGGGTAAGTAAAACTTTCCTTAGGATATAAGTCCAGGTGTATAATAATCATAAAAGACCCGAGGTGTGGTCATGGATAAAAAACTTAAGCAAAGTTTAAAGGTCGCAGCCGTAAGACGAGAATTGATTGTTGTATGGCTATTAAATGGGGACAAGATAAAGGGTATTGCGGAGGTATCAGCAGATCCAGAGCGAGTTAAGATCAATACGATCGAGGGTCCGGTTTGGGTACCTTACATTGAGGTGGAGAGTATTTCACGAGTAATTAGATTGCGGATCGAAGGGGAAACGACTGAATGAATAAAAATACCCTGCCGATATAGCCGAGATACAATGGACCATTATGTATACATACTATATATACTGGCAAGACGGATTTACCTGAACACAAAGAAAAGCCCTACCATTTATGATAGGGCTTTTCTTTGTGTTCAGAGTTTAGAATAGTATCTCTTCATTGTTTTCTCACTAATAGGATTATTTGAGTAATCGTCTTCTGCCAGACCTTTTCTAGCCTCAATCCAGGGTTCCTCTTGGTGAGTTAAAGATTCCAAAAATTTTGCATCATGATGGCCATAAGCTTCCCAAACTTCATTCAATATACTTTCTTGGTCATCATTAAACCGCGCTTTACTTTTTTCACTTTTGATTGGGTTCCACCCGTAGTTTCTATACTTTGAGAAAATCTCAGTATTCACAGGTCCGTGCACCCAAGCTTGAAATTTAGCATCAAACAGCTGCTCTTTTTTTGAAGACAAAACTAGATGCCATGCTTGCGCATAATAACATAACTTTTGGAGTTTTAAATGCGTGATAGGTATTCCATCTTTGTATGACCTTTCAATAAAAAAGGACGCTACGTCTTGGATAGTTACCATAGTATCACTCCTTTCTCCATTATATCTAGATTAAAGCATAACGTTCCCATTTTGTATATACAATTATACTTCCATATTCCTTTTCTTCCCTGATACATTTCCATTTCTTACTGTTGTTTTGACTTTATTAGGTTGTTTGCTTGATTTATATACACTCGTAAAATTAATCACTTCAGCTTTTACGACACTAATAAATTTTAAATCACTTATCACGAGTAATCCGTATTTATCCCCTACTTTTAGTATTTTTTTATACAAGTAATTAATATTATTTTGTAATTTAGAAATATTGATATAAGGTTCAATTTGAATGGATTTATCAATTGCTATGTTATAGTATTGAACAAATCGTTGTTGGGAGTAGAGAAGCACAGACATTTTTTCAAAACAATACCTCAATGAACTGTTATTAAAATTAAAAGATGCCGATATATTTGAATTTCTATTATCTTTTAAATATGGATTTTCATGATTTTTATCCCTTACTAAGTTGTCCACTGAAGTAGCATAGACTTCTTTAATAAATCCACCATTGAAGTTTGAAACAATAAATTTTATTAAAAATCCTGTACATGAATAATGAGAAACCTCAACACTCTTCACAAGAGTCTGTATCATCATATAGAGAATACATTCACGTAAGGCCTCATCTTGGTTTGCTGATGTTAATTTTTGTACCGGTATTCTTCTTTGGGTTGTTCTATTAGTTATTGGCATAATTTTTGTATTTTTCAATAATGAATGAGCAATATCAGAAAGATCCCTAATGTCATTTTTCTCAACCGCTAAAATTAGTAACTGTTCATAGATCGAATTCACACTGCTTATTTTCTTGTCTTTGCTCTTTTGATTTTCTATTAAGGAATTAAATTTTCTTAATACTAGACCAAGATTGCCTTGTCTATAACACAAGATTGCCAATTCATGAAGTGCCGTGTAATACTCCTGTTCCCCAGATTCCAGTCTAAGAAATACATTAAAGGAGTAATTTGCTTCTTCAAGTCGATGCGAACTTAACAATTTACTAATTAAGTTAACTTGGTTTTTAAGTATTGATCGTTGTAATGAAATATATCGTGAATCCATTTTCCCTTGTTTTAAAATTAGTCGCTTTAGTGTTTCTGGATTTTCTTCAGTTATTAACTGTAATGCTTTTTCCCATTTTATTAATGCTTCATTATAAAAATCAACTGTATTTTTCTCTATACCGAGAAGTAACAATTGAAAGAGTGCATTAATATTATTATTAATTCGTTTATATAGCTGATCTTTCTGAAACTCACCTAAAGAATATGGGAGAAGATTCCAACTCTGTTCAATCTCATTTAAAGCGAATCTGAATTGAGAAGATATATTTAAGTTTGAAAGATGAACTTTAATCGCTTCAACCCCATTTATTATTGCCAATAAACTCAATACAATAAGAAATATTACTCTACCAGAAAACTCTTCGTTCAATTGTGACAAAGTTATTGATGATGTATTTGAGTAGTAATAATTCAACGCTCCTTTCAAATGTGTTCCAAAAGCAATTGATAAAACAGAGGTCAAACCATAAACTACAGTCGATCTATTCCAAAAAGAAACGCTACTCATGGCAAGCGCCTTTTGTTCTTTGTAACTGAAGTAAAAAAAGGTTAAACTCAAAGGCAAGGCAATAATCAGTATTTTTGTCAATCTTTCAATTATTGATAAATCAGTGCTAATTGCTTGAGTTAAACTAATTTCACCGTATAGCGAATAAGTGAAATTAAATATTGGAATGTTGATCCCCTTGGCAGAAAACCATAAAAAGAAATGTATTAACGGAGTAATTAAGACAGCAATCCAAGTCTTGCTAAAAAGTCTTTTAGCACTAACTGTAATTAAATCCACGAAATAATTTAACAACAAAAAAGCTAAAAGCTTAGCCATGCCAAAGGACTCACTGAAAGATCCCTTATTATTCTTTGTCATTTACTTAACATCCTGACGTATTGGAGTAAACACGAATAAATTATTCCATATTTACAGTTAATTCTCAAGAACGTTTTTATTAAATCCCCATCCTCTACTAGAAAGACGGGGATTCTTTTTTATTTTACTTATTCTTCGCGTAACTTAAGTAAGCATGTTCTATCGCTGATGTTATCTCAACAGAAGAGAAACTAATACCTTTCTTATCTAACTGTTCCTCAACATAGAGAATTGCATTTCCCAATTTCTTTTCCCCATCAGCTTGCCGAAAGAGAGTTTCTGCATACGCAACAGCTTCAGTTGTTATCTTGTGTAGTAGCTCCCGCTGAGATACCGATAGCTTTGCATCAAACCATGAATTTGCCTTTTGTTGTAGCAACGCTACTGCTCGCAAAATTACAGTAGCCAATACACCAACAATAGCCAATGCAACGGCAGTAATATAGGGTTGTGCTTGATCAATAATTGGTTGCATGGTTATTTACCCTCCAATCTTGTGATGAGTAATCCAGCTGTATACAAAACCTTAAGCATCCGGTAAAAGTCATAACTTCCACCCGTTGGTGTGTCTACCAATCCCGCATCAAATGCAGCTTGTACAGCCTCATTTGCCCAAGCAGGTATTTCAGTTAGATTCGCCTTACCCTCCAACTTATCCACTCTAGATAAAACTTTAGCGATACTCAGCCCTTGCTCTGTTGCAGCTTGTTTAAGTACATCTTTGCTATTAGTCAAGCCTATTACGACTTTCGATAGTTCCTTCACTTGTTCTTCAAGTTCTGCAAATCTACTCATATCTTCATCTGCCTCCTCTTTTAGTCGATCTATAATAGCCGATGCCTTTGCCATAGCGATCTCTGACGGCTTAGCACCCGCACGTAGTTGTGAGGTTGTCATTCCAAAAGTGATTTGAAAATGTGGTGCATCCTTAATCGAGACAAAATCACCACCCCATTCAAAACCAAGAGCTTTAGCCTCCTCAACTACCTCAGTCCAATCAGCTACCTTGTCACCATCACCGTCACGTTTTAAATCCCATGATACCTGTTTCCCATCTGGTAGTAACAACGCGAAGTCGATAGCTAGTCCAAAGTTATGATAACTGGTCCCACCCTTGGCGTTGGTGACCTTTGGTTTATCCGGCTGCGCCTTAACACTCGATAATCCAGCTGCATTAAGCTCCGCTTGCGTCCGTCCCTGAGCAAATAGTCCATTCTGCTCGGCTATTGTCCGCAACCCCTGAGTTATCAAGATAGTAACTCCCCGAGCGTAACAGCGTTCAATTAAAACTGTTGCAGCTGCTAAAACTACGGGATGTAAACCAATCAATCTCGTAGATGATTTACTCTTTACTTGATCTAGTGTAAGCATATTTACCTCCCTAAAAATTGGTTAGCCACAATCACGCCAATGGTAATACCAATGATGTACTTAACAAAATCAAGCCACATTTTACGCTCTGATCCACTATCCTTATTAGCTTGCTGCAATAGCATGAATATCTTATTTTCAAGAGAATCAAATTTCCCCATGATCTCACCAAACTTAACTTCCATTTTTATTGTGGATTTCTCCATTTGTAAAATGCTCTCTTCGTGTCTCAGACCGGCTGCTTCAAGTAAGTTCATTTTTGCATTAGTATTGGCTAGGTCTGCGGATATTCGTGCAAATTCACTGGAAAGACCGAGTAAGCCCTTTTCCACATCTTCCAATCGGTGCATCGGCATTACATCACCGCCCCCTCCTCCTTGGTTTGCTCCCCCAATTGACATAAAACAACTCCCCTCTCTATCTATTGATCAATATAAATAGCCCCCGGATATGGTCCGAGGGCAAAATAAAAAACGCCTCAATGGGCGCCGTCTTTATTTATTCTTCTTCAGCAAGGAATTCAAGTCCGCTATCAACCAAAATTTCTTTTACTCCTGGTCTCAAAGTAGATGGAACCTCGATATATTTGGTCTTACCTAAGATTACACGCTGTGCGAAAAACATAGCCATCATGATGTCACCCCCTTTCCTCTTCGACATGAACCAGTAA
Organism: Paenibacillus sp. FSL R10-2778; assembly: GCF_038593035.1. Classification (NCBI taxonomy): domain Bacteria; kingdom Bacillati; phylum Bacillota; class Bacilli; order Caryophanales; family Paenibacillaceae; genus Paenibacillus; species Paenibacillus sp. FSL R10-2778. The sequence goes on from NZ_CP151956.1 coordinate 3,990,203, forward strand.
AAAATGCGCGCTATCATTGGTATATCTGCATTGCCATTTCAGCAATGATATCCTCAATAAAATCGGCACGTTCAGTTATTGCGTTGTTCTGAGCTTTTAGGAGCATATTTTCCTTTTTCAACAACTCAATTTCTGAGAGTTCGCCGGGCTTCGTCAACTCCGCAATCTCTTCTGGTGTTAAGCCCTCGTTCCATAGGTTATCAGGTTGTAGTGGGGGAATAGGCGCTTCCTTTACTGGTTCCACCTCTTGGCTAAAGTACCATTCGTTATATGCTGCCTGATACTCATCGAGTTGAACTTGATATGCTACCCATGTAGCTAAATCGAAACGCGGATGATATAGTCCGGTCGGCAACGGAATCCCTACGATATAGCCGATGATCTCACGCTCAGGTTCTGGTGCTGGCTCTGTATCCTCTTCCGGTAACTCTGGATCAACATCTCCTGGCAGCTCAGGCGCTTCTTCTGGCTCTGGCTCTGGCTGGGCATAAATAGGGACGACCCCTATTAAAGAGTCGTCCGGTTCTACATCTTCTATATAAAGTCCGTTTAGGTCTACTTTCGATACTGCTTTTCTCATGATATCGCCTCCTTTAATCTAACGGAAACCGTAGACCATCAAATATAATATTTTGCTTTGCGTTGACCTCTGTTGTTATATCTCCATTTACACCTACTGACACTGCGCTCGACGTTGGATCTACTTTTGATGTCCATGAGGATGTAAGCATTCTAGTGATTCGCACAGGTCGAAACTGCGTCGGCAAATTAAAAATCTTTGTACCCGCTGGTACGTCAGTAATGTTGTAATATACGTACCCACGAAATTCAATAAATCCTTTATTCACGCGATAAGCTAAATCGAAGGCAGTAAATCCGCTTAGCACTGCGGACGGTGTAATCCAAGGCCCTGCATCCTTCTCCGCTTTCTTGGCAGCTAACACACTAACGGTTGAGCTTATCTCTGTCACTGCATCTGTTAAATCATGAATTTGCATCTTCTCAGTGGCGGCGTACGCTCCTGATACCGAAGGTACTGGTGATTTATCCAGTTTGATGTAAGAGACGCTGTAGGAAGCAGCTGTATCGTAATTATCCGTCCATGCATAACGTGTACCATCTGCTAACTTATCAATATTCCAAAAATCAGGCAGACTGTTTTTAAATACTTGTTTAATTTCGGAGGCACGTTTTTTAAGGTTCGAATCTCCTCCATTACCCGCGTCATTGAGTCCAATGTAGTATACGTCTGATAGAGCATTTTTCTTTGGTCTCGCAGGCTCCTTCGATATATAACCACTGCCTACCTCGATAAAGTTATCGCCTTCGAGCAGAGAAAGAGCGCCATCCTCTTGTACCGTCTCCGTGGTCGGTGTTGCTAGACGGTATAGAAGTTGATACGGTGTCCAGCCCGAAGGTATTGTTGTTGGCAATACTCCTACCGGATTGCCAGCACTCAAAATCTCGACCCATCCTTTTGTTTGTCCGGCCGTACCGTTATATGGATTTGTAGCCACTCCACTAGCGCCGTTGTACATCCGCCAGCCATTAAAATAAGCCTTAATTTCGTCAGATGTAGGAGTGTAGGAGTCTCCCCAACCGGAGTCTGTGTTGGCAATAGTAATGTATAATACACCATTGTAAAGTGTTGATTGATCAGCAGCTGTATAAATACCCGCTGAAGGATATAAGGGGCTTCCGGTATACTTAGTCACCCGTTCTGATGTGTTCATGCCGCTAGGAGTTGGTAAAGTAACGCGTACACGTTTGTAACCTGTATAATTCGTATCGAATAACCACGACCAGTCACCCACAAGATTGGATTTACGCCATAACCTCGTCACCTCATACCGTCCGTTAACCTCACGCAGTATATCCGGTTCGTTGCCGTCATTTGGGCTAGCGTGTAACTCTACTCCACCAAAGGCGATAAGAGAGTCTTCGCGGGGCTGGAATGGTGTAGCGACACTGCCTAGTTCGAGTTGTGGATTGTTGAAGTTGTATGTCCCTATCTGGTTACTTGCCAAATTTATTAATATATAGTAATAACCCTCTGGTACAGTAAGTGGCTGATTTTGAATCCATCCACCACTAAGAACAGCTAAGTCATTCTTTTTGTTACTATCCAAATAACTTCCTACTGCCCCACTATTAGCCGTTATACCCTCAATACTTAAATAGTACGTTTTCCCAGGCATTACAGGAACAGCGCAACTGATTGCTTGCCACTCAGCAGTAGCCGTTAACACGCTCTGATATGGTCCGTTTGCCTTAGCGTTCGGGTTAAACGACCATGCCTTATCTGTAAATGGTGGCAACAGATTACGTCCATATCTCCGTACATATAACCCATCTACTCCATTAATACCAGGAGGTACATAAGGCAATAGAGCATCAATAGCAGCGCCTGTGATCGTGGTTCCGATGGCTGCATAGTCTGTTGCGGATACGGCGTATAGGCGTAATTCATCGTAATATACCGTGCTTGCTCCCGCGCTTCCATAACCAACTACAATCCTCAACCCATTGCCAACCAAAGAATTGTTTACTGGTAATTTAAGAGGTACAAACTGCCAACTACCAACAATACTTGTGTTTGGAGAGGTTGAGTATCTTATTGTATTTGTCCCCATATCATATAATGCAATTGTCGGGGCTCCCGCAGTGTAGGACTCAATAAATACCCAAACACCAAATACATATTGCAGCGCCTTATCAATTTGAACTGAGAAGTCACGCGTCATGTAGCTCCCGCCTGTTGAACCCGATGCCATCTTAAACGATGAAGCACCCGATTTTTTCTGAGCGGTAGAAATAGCCGGGAGTGTTGACCCAGCCAACGACCACCCCGTTAAACTCTCTCCACTCCCAGCCCCACCAAGTAAATCTATTAACGACCTCCCCTGTACCTTTAATCCTTGTAGTCTAGCGTTCTTTGTTGCGTTTAGAATTTGTTGTCCAGCCACTAAATTGATAGCTGTGAGAGATTCAGTATTTAGCCTGTTATTAATCGGAAGCACTGCTGCATCCGCTTTAGCCTGAGATCCTGTTGTTGTTTCTTTGGCGTTCCATGTTGCCTTTTCAGCATCAGTTGCAAAACGATGTGTGGCATCTTCTACAACTTCCGATCCGTTAACATTTCCCCATGATGAGCTTCCGGCTGTTGTTCCAGCTTTAAGTACTTTGCCATTGTTACTAGTACCCGTAGCTGGTACGTGTTGATTACCATCTCCTGTAGGATGTGTATAATTATTAGCTCCGGTAGCTACTCCAGACAATTTTGTCTTTTCCGCTGTCGTGTAATCATTGGTAGATAATTGCTTGCCGGATACCTTATCTACCTTATTACCAACAGTTGTGTCTATTTTATCCCAGTTATCATTGAGCATAGTATCGATGTTAAAAGTATCATTACCATCGGTAACTGGGTTAACTTTGAGTAAATTCAAATTGGGTGTATTACTGGACAACAGGCCCACCTCCCGCAAATTTATTTAATAGCGTCTGCTGCAATTGGTTGATTGTCATGATCTTATGCACCTCTTTGATAAGCAAATAACGGTAGGCATAAGACAAAGTCATATGAGCCGGTTTGATATCCTCTAAGGCTTTTTTAAGGTCATCTATGTTAATTGGCACACCCAATGTATCAATAAAGGTAATCACGATCTTATACTCAGCTGGAGATACAGCCACATCAACAGTGCCGCCGTCATATGCCTGTGCTACATTCTTAATCATGTCTCCAGATACCTTGCCAAATCCACGCATTTTTGAAATGATCACAGACCGCCGTTGCTCAGTAGGTTTGTTGGTATCGACTACGATTTGTAATTCCTCTTCGTATCTCCCCAATGCCCAAGTAGCCGACTCCGGGAATGCTTGGTTCAATAATTCTTCAACCCGTGCGCCAAGGAGATCAAACTCTGGTCCTTCACCGTTCATCAACTCGTTCATTTCGAGTATGTCGGCATAATAAGCTGGGAGATATCCTTTTAAATGGTCAGCCCCACTCATGTTACAGTCACCGTCCCAAGCACTGCTACAGCATCATCTGGTATCTGAATATTAACTGTTTGATTGTTTACTTTCAGATTTGTATAATCAATCACCGGTGGTATATCTAATATTAGACTCTGTATCCGGGTATAACGGACTAACGAGTCAGTAAAGGCAAGAGTGGCCAGATAATTCCTAGTCGCTGTCTCCAACTGCGTTTTTACTTGATCCGTTGTAGCTCCACTTGCAAGAGTTACACTCACCGATATATTAATAGGAAACTCAGTAGCCCCAACTACCGTAACAACTGCACCGATCGGTGCTACTCCTTCACCCATCCCGTCCTTTGTCGGATCAATAAAATTCTGAACAGCCTCTACAATCGCTGTCGATGGTTTTCTCATATCATTGTTTAGCAACACTACCTTAACGGTACCAGGTCCATTCCATAGAGGGAACGCCTTAGCCCGACCAACACCGCTGATTTCCCGAGCCCATTGCTCATATTGGTATCTGTTACCGCTGGTGACTGGTTTGGTTATCCGCTCCTGATACCTCTCGTAGAGCGCTTTATCCGTTTCCCGGTCCACTCCGGCAACAAGCAGTTCTGTCAGTTCGGCCCGAGCTAGGTTATTAATAAAATCAATTGGCAGTAGTGCCCCGAATGTTTGATTTCCAGCAGCTCCTACAGTTTCTGATTCCATCCGGTAATTACCAAGAGAAAGCCGTTCTATTGCCTTGTAGTTGATATCACCTATTGCAAACCGACTGCCTACCGGGATATCTAAAAGTGTATTGGATGAATTGTAAAACAACCCTCTTAATTGCGCTTTAGTAGCCACCTTTCTGGTAACACCTGACCATGCTACTGCCCGATCTAAGTAATCACCACTCGTTGTGTCTGCGAAGATCAGGTTTGTATTAATATCTAACTCGACATACATCTGAGCTAATTCCATTGCTGCTGGAGCCATAGCATCATAAATAATGCTACCTTCTCGCTTGTCCAGCCCATCTGGTACCCTGTCTAACATCCGTTCTAAGATCGTTTCAAACGTTTGATCTTCATACACCACCATTCACCTCCAATCGGTCTGTATAGTTTCCGTAATCACTCTCTACGTCAAACAAGACGAGCACCGCATCGCCATCATAGGTAAATCTAAAGTTGGTTACAGAAACGATACGATCATCCTGCAGTAACGCTTCCCTAGTCCATCGTTCCACTTCAGTTTCAAACACCGCACGGCCCCGCATCGCTCCAACATCTGCCTCACTACCGTAATTGTCACTGTAAATCAGGTTTTCAAATCGGATTGTCGAGAGTATTTTTATAACTGCCTGTTTTACGGCATCCAATCCATCCACTACCACAGATCCTATACGCCCATTTACAAGGTCTAATTTATAAGTAAGACTTGGTTGGGGTGTATCCTCCATATCCTCATTCAGCAGCACATTATCGCTCTGTGGTATCAAACGCTCACCACCCTATCCATGATTACGTAGCGTTGACCACCTTGCATGCGGATAAGTAAAAGTTTATCTCCAGTAGCTAACGGCTTACGAATTACGTATTCTTGGATTCCTATTGATATTTTCTGTTCAGATAAGGTTTCCGGAACAATTAAAAAATCCTCCGTAAGTGAAAGCCGATTATCGACCAACACTACAAGAGGATTAATTTTTTCTACAATTCCTAGCTGTACCAGAACTGGACCAGCAGCATTCACCGCTTCAGTGGCAGCGCGTTTTATCGCATCTATCATGATCACACCAACCTTAGCTCTAAGTCCATGGTATGCACTCCGCCTTCTTTCTTATGAGTACATTCATCGACTAGGAAGAATTTATTTATGTTCATTGTGTTGATATATAAATTAACGTAGCATCCTGCACGCATCCGGTAATCTCCAAGGGCCTCTATACTAAGCGTCCGCTTCTCTCGATTCTTCATGAACAGTTGCTGAGTTAGTTGCTCAGTAATTTGAGCCTGATTCAGATTCTCATCTACTGACTCGTAGAGTTGTAGCAATCCCCACTTAGCAATGCTGGCGCTATCTTTGGTAACGTAAGTTTCCCGCTTACCAGTCTCCTTGTTGTCTCTGTACAATACAATTTGATTGTATGTCTCATCGTCAATGTTGCGGCTGTAAGAATAATCCGTCATGAGTGAATCATCACCCACCACAAAAGGAAAGCGCATATTAGAAGCATTACGTATCGTCAAGCTCCCAAAATCGTCAAAGAATACGAAGTTGGTCCCGTAGTTAATCAGGGTCTCATCTAACGCCATGCAGATCATATCGATAAACGTTTTATCGTCGCGGATCTGGGAAGGAATAATGTATTTTGTATCTTCCAGCGTTCCGGTCTTGAGCTGCATGTCTTGAGCGATCTTTTGAACTACCTGAGTTGCTGTCTGTTTCGTAAATACATAAGTTCCGCTATTCATCAGATACCGGATCTGATCATAAGCAAGGATGCTTATTTCTTCCGTCTTACCAGTTTCAATACTGAAAATATATCCATAGAAAACCTTATGTCCCTCATCTGTGTACCTAACCACATCACCATTATTCAGTTGGAATTTTTTATCTTGCCATGGGCCATGGTCTACAAGGGTGAATTCTAAGGATGCCGCCTTACCTATACGGATCGTCTTCCAAGATATATCAGTAACGATGCTGGAAACATCCCAGACGGTGCCATTTTTATTATCGATCAATAACTCCATGTATCATCACCCCGGTAGCTTCAGAACAGAGCCGATTTTGAGTGTCTTCAGCTGCGCGTCTGTTAAGCCGTTTAACTTCTGAATCTCTTTCCACCGGCTGCCGTCACCGAGTTCTCTTTTAGCTATCTTCATCAAGGTGTCCCCGGATTTGATGGTAACTGTTTTGGACTTAGTACGTTCATCTGCGCGTTTCGCTGGCTCTTTCTTAGTGGTTGTTGTTGTACCAGCTGGTGTTGTATTTGTCTTCAACGTCACCTTTTTAGCAGCGTAAAAGACATACTCCTTCAGGCTAATTTCATATTCAAAATCTCCCGGGCTCCCAGCAACCTCTTTATAATTAAATTCTTCGATACTGGCAGCAATATTTATTTTGAGACCCGTTGACGTAAAAATAAACCGGATCGGCTTGCGCTTGTTCATCCAGGTTTCAATTAATTGGATGTAGTCCGCGGGTTGCCCCCAGTTTTTTGATGATACATAGCTTGGTACAGTACCACCGACTGCGATAGCCGGAAAAAAACTACTAAAGCTAATCTCTTTCAGCTTAGCGGCCTTGATTACATTAATTTCACCAAGATCCGTTATATCATAAGTCTCTCCGTCGCCTTCCCCGCCGATCTCTATTTCTTCCGGAAGGACGGGGATTTCAAACCATATTGCGCGGTTGTTAAAACTCAGTTCGATGCTGTAGTCATTAGCCACGCTATCGCCTCCTTTAGCTATAGAGACCCTTTGCAGTACTAGCTATATCTTCGTTAAGTTTAGTTTCAATCTTCTTAACAATGGAATCGACATTAGCCTCATTGGTTACTGGTCCTGTCTTGACCTGAATAGTCGGTGTCAATGTCACAAAGTTTTGAATGTTCTTCATTTCCGCGACATCGCGCATAATCTTCAGGTCTTCTTTAGAGATATCAATAGGATTCTCTACTTTGCCGACCTTATCGACTTTTTTTAACTTATCAGTTTTTGGAGCTGCAGCAGCTGCGGCACCACCACCAGCAGAAAACCCCATTCCAGCCACCTTATCATCTTTTCCTGATTTTGCATTTTTAGCGTTCTCAGCAGCTGCTTCAGATTCACGTTTCGTTGCACGCTCATCTAACATTTTTTGAACTTTAGCTTCACGTTCTTTAGCTTTTGTTGCAGCACTATTTTCCATTGCAGTTATGTTTGCCGCCCTCTGTTGCTTCGCAGCTTCTTCTTCTGCTGCTTTTCCAGCAGCTAATTCTATGTGACTAATAGTCTCAAGTTCAACAAATGGCAGTTTGTTCAATGTATTAATCAAATCATTAATACGATCTATAGCACCATTTGCCAAATCCTCCATAAATGTTAGTGACTTGGTTTTTGCCCAACCGAAAGCATCAGCTATTGCATATCCTATACGCGCAAAGAAAATCGGCACCTGATCAAAAAAGTTAAACAAACCATTCCAAGTCCTTTGCCACCCTGCTGCAAAGGTATCATTTGTTTGGTATAACTTCCATAGCCAAGCTATCACTGCAATTACTACAGTAACTATAGCTATAAATAAATTTGCTTTCATAGCAGCATTTAGACCTCTCCAAGCGAGCGCTAATCCCCCCGTAGCAGCTGTTTGAAGAAACACTGCTGCCGTCATTATTCCTGTTCCAATTGAAGCAAATATAGAGGCAGATCCAACAGCCATAGATGCGAGTTTCCACGCCGTTAAAGCCGCTGCAATCCCCCAAACGATTGGCTCAATAGTTGTCCAATTCGTAGTAATATAGCTATAAACCTGTGCAGCGGCATCCCCTAACGAGACAACAATATCAACAGTTGTGGTGATGCCTTCGCTTAAACCACTCAAAAATTGTTCTCCGTCACTGGTACTTAACCATGCAGTTAGATCCTGTAGCATCTTAGTAATCCTACTAAGAGGGCCTTCTGCCCCGTTAATTGTTCCAATCCATTCAGCTACTTTGTTCTTCATAATTGTCATTGCCGAACCAAAAGTCATAGGCATTTGACTAAACATCTTATCGATTTTTCCGCTTTGCTTTTCAAATGCTTTAACAATCATCGCAGATGTTAGTTTACCATCAGCTCCCATTGCTTTAAGCTCCCCGCGTGCTACCCCTAGTCCCTCCGCTAATAGACTCATCACCGCAGGAGCATTTTCACTAAGGGACCTTAATTCATCACCTTGTAAAACCCCACTCCCGAGCGCTTGCCCCATTTGCAATATAGAGGCAGTCGTTTCTTGGGCTCCTGCACCTGAGATTACCAAAGCTTTGTTGAAGCTCTTCGTGAATTTAATAATATCGTCATCTGTTTTAAAAATACCCTGAGTACTCATAGCGAGTTTAGTGACCATATCCGCTGTAGCTTGGTAGTTTGCCCGAGTTTCATTCGCCGCGTCCATTACCTGGCGTTGTAACTCTAGCTGTGTTCGAAGGCCATCATTAACCATTGCTAATCTAGCGTTAGTCAACGCCACATCATCTGATGTTTCCAAAAGTTTTTTAGCTGCAGCAATAGATAGATAAGCTGCGACTACATTTTTGAGGATACTTAGCCAATTAGAAGTGTTTTTCGTTGCATTATTAATTTGTCCGTTCACCCTAGACTGTAGGTCAGCAATTTGCCGTTCTAACCTAGCGATACGTTCTAGAGCTCTTTGCAATTCACCCGCATCTGCACTGCGTGTTCTTAATTGTCGCGTTGATCTAATGAGTTGGGATACCAAGCGTTGGAGATTTGTAAACATAGCCTCCAAAGACCTGGGCAGCTCAATCCGAATCTGTGCAACAACGCTACTTAATTCAGATTCAATCTGTCTTTTTATAATCGCAATTTGCGATGAAATATCAGCGGCATCGATTTTTATTTTAATTGATGATTCTTCACCGCCTAACCGCTGCCTGATTACCGCTAATTGCTGTAATATTTCTGTGGTGTTAATGTTTATTCGTATCAGGCTACCTGTTCCTAGAGCTGCAATCTGCTGTTTAATCATATCTAAATTACTGATCACATCAAACGCGCTGATTCTTAATACCATCGGATTCTGCATTTGAGATTGCAATCGTGCCATTAACTGAATAGTAGCTGCTAAAGAAGCGTTAACCTGATTCAAGCGCTGACTAAAGACATCATTTAATGCAAGACTCGCTGCTATGTTTGGCAATTTGGCTTCCTCCTTTCTACACAACATAAAAAAGCACTCCACGTTGGAGTGCTTCATTAACTACAATTGAACTGATTGCTTTGGATTGTTCGTTATTATTGGTCTAAGCTTATGTGTTATTTTTTGTGCCGATGCTGCTGTTTGACCTCCATCAAACATGAGTGCGGCCATCTCACCGTTAGAATTCGTATAGTTAATTATAAGATAATGCGTGTTAGTTCTTTTTTCTTTGTTCGTCGCTCTTGATCCGACAATTAAACCAATTGGGCCAAACAACAACCCTCCAGCGATTCCTTTAGCTGCACTACTATGGACTATATTTGCAATTTCCGTATCCGTTTTTACTTCTACAGCCCTTATCTGAGAGTTGTTAATGTTAAAGTCAGTGCCACCCCCATCTATCACCAGTTTATCTTGTGTTACAGATAGGTTGCACAATGTTCCCTCACCTAAAGGCAATCCTTCAACATGGTCCAATGCACTTGTTACTAAAAACTCATTTTTATCATCGTTTGAGTCTAAATGGTTATGTGGTTTAACTCTAAGGAAATAACCTAAAGCAAAGAAAATCAAAGTAAATACTACACCAATTGTCCCTCCATTTACATCAGGCTTAACAAACAAAAATATAGTGAATGTCAAGAAGAATATAGAGGCGATGAAACAAAGCACTGCTAAAACATTACGTAAGCCTTTCATATAAATTCCACTCCCAGAGGTAATATTTACTAACAATATACCAAACAGGGAATGAACGGTCTATTACTTTTTGCGTCCTTTAGAACTGGTCCTAGACGCTTGTTTCTTTTCCTTATCTACCCGGAGAGAGATCATCGCATATATAGCGGCTCGTTCCCTCTGTCCCATCGCCATAAGGTCATGCGGTAAAATGTGAAGCTCATGGAGGGCGTAGTAAGCTAAGTTAGCCTCACCGTCACCCTCCTCTATTAGTTTTTTACTTCTTCTATCTGCTCATTGATATCTTGATCAAAACCATTTAGTGTCTGTACCCGTTCGCTGAGGGCTGAGAATTCGCCAGGAAGCAGCATTTTGCGTAACAGAACTTCTGAACCAAGTACTCCATAGGATTTTTGAATTTCTGCATTTTTGAGATCCGGATAAGATACAGAAGCCACCACCATTTTTGCCATGTATTCATTAGCATCCATTTCAGATGTAAATTGTCCGTATTTACCTTTGATTCGCTTCGTGGCAGCCTTACGAAGTTCTTTATTTTCTTCTTCAGTGATACTACGTAGCTTCCAAGGAATCGCCTTTCCATCTTTATCTTTAAATCTAGGGGAGACCACGAAATCCTCTGTAGTCTCCACCGCTGCGTTTTGTGCGTAGAATGCTGTGAAATCGCTCATAATATTAATTCCTCCTGAAATTTATTTTAATTGGCTGGTGGGTTAAATGCTTGACCCATATCAATATCCTCAAAGGTAAAATCGATATCCTCTTCTAGTGCATCAGATTCTGTATCCAGCGATACCATAACTACACTATCAAGGTTCACACCTAGTAGAGTAATTGTTTGAGACCCAATGGTAGATCCCGGATCTTCATTAGTTACCGTAATATCAAAGTTGGTATCTCTACCCGTTTTGATATAATCGATCATCAACTGGCGGAAACGACTTGTTACATAATAGATCGTCATGCTGCCGGTACCCGACCATCCAGTAGTTTTATGCTGGGTACCACGGCGGCCTAATGTTTTAACTTCAGCCTTCTCCTTTTCTACTGATGCTTCAAGAGTCTTGATGTAGAACATTTCCTCTACCTGACCATTGATTGTGGCGTAAGCCCGCCCCTCTTGTCCGCTAATTGTGTCATTCGCCTTTAAAAACGACATTTATCTCACCTGCACTTTCATATATACTTTTTCGATACTATCTACTGGTTGAATATTGGCTTCCACGTAGATGGCATCTGAATCAACACCAGGAAGTACCGTGATATCCGTCTGAGCATCAAAATTTTGAATGGCATCAATCCCCTGCAAGCTATCCAAATAGATAACTGCCTCTTTACGAAACAGAGCTCGACCATCAACATTATTTGACACCTTACCGATGTAAAATGATTCAAAGATACGCTTCAGATCATTCGCAATACCATCCAATACTCGGAGCACACGGTTTTTTTGAAGTTGTTTTCCCTTCTTTGGAGTGTAAGAGAGGAACGTATTAATATCCTGTTCTATCACAGCCCGATTAACGGAAGGGGTAAAGACAAATTCTCCGGCTTTCAGAGCTGCTTCAATTTGTGTGCTCGTATACCTTGGTGCCACATCTACAGCATCGTCGTATGCCGAATAAGTAAGAGACTCATTCATCTCAGCTGCTGCCGAAGCACCTGCTACCCAAGCAGTAGCCTGGGCTGCTGTAAGTATGGTCCCGTCTGAAAGTACCACGCCATTCTTGACGCTGATTACACCTTCAAAATCGGCTACAGGGTAGTTCTCAAGTGCTGCCTGTATCTTTTTACCCTCTGACTCTCTCAAGCGCCGTACAAAGGCAGCATAGACAGCTTTGAGCGCATTGTCCGTGGATGTCAGTGCCACTGTCTGGAAATCATACAGCTCTAGTGCAGCTAGATATGCAGTATGATCCGCATTAGTAACAGTGCCATTTGCACCACCAATCAAAGGAGCTCCAGCATTTGCAGTTAGTGTGCCGGTCCCGCTCCATATAATCCAGTCATTCGGGATGAGCCCCGCAATATTAGCGACTACCTGCGTGTCCACTACTGCATTATCCAGCAACGTTTTTACATCAAACTTGCTACTATCGTCGATGTTGGTTTGTACGACAACCTTCAGGCTATTACCTCTCGTACCACCGTATCTGGCTGTAGCCATCAGAGTGCCTACTGATACAGTCGCTTTAACTCCTTCGTTAAGCTTGTAAAGCAACACTGTACGTGCTCGTTTCAGTGCCTCACGCACTAGCAATAGTTCCGGGGCTGTAATGTCATAGCCAAGCATTTTGAATGTATCCTCACCAGCTATAATCGGTGTGATGACCTTAGCCGCTCCCCATGGGAGAGTTAGCGCTAAAGAGGTTATTCCCCTGCTGCCAACCGTACCCAATGCCCCGCCAGACGTTTCCACGTTAACATATACACCGGGTCTTACTTTATTTTGAGTGGTCCATGTTCCACCGGCCATAATCTACTCAGCCTCCTTATTCTTAAAATCATCGATCACTTGTTGCGCCTCAAAAGCTGTATACAGTTTCTCTGGCTCCAGTAGCGCCGATAAGATGTCTTTGTCTTGATATGAATACTTAGCAGAAGCTAAGAACTGCTCTTTGGTAAATGACCCCTCAATCGGTGTCTCAGCTGTCTTAATGCTTTTCTCACTCACTTAATACCGCCTCCTTGCTTCATAGTCTGCATTTTAATATCCGGTGCTTTATCCCGGATCAGGTGAACATTGTACTCAACGAAGAAATGCAATACTCCATCCACTATTTCATGCCTCATACCTGTTCCCCGGTAAAGCCCATCATGCCCAGTTACATATTCCAACTCGGAATACAATTGTTCAGATATTAGCTCGCATTCTTCTCGGGGAGCCGCTGATTCCTGTTGCGGGAAGTAATGAACGTCAAAGGGATTGAAACGATGATAGCGCCGGTTAACCCCTCGGACCTGACTACTTTCCAATAACAGCACAAAAAAGCACGGCTGCTGCATGCCCTGCTCCACTGCTTCGTCATAAACCGGATACTCCGGAGTAAATAACGATAGCTTTTTTATGAGTGCGTTTTTTATATCCTGCATACTCACCGCCCCATATGCTTATTAAGGAATTTCTGAAACTTTCGTTCTATGATAGCTGGCATTTCCCTCTCCAACTCCTGCTCCGATAGCGTTAACATAAACCTACCGTTAACCCAACCAGTACGGAGTCGAGTGACATGCCCGAATTCCACATATAGCGCATACTCCACGTTATTTGTGATCTCAACATGCACCCCACCGCCTGGTAACTTTACCACCTGCCCGATCTGCCATCCCCGCCGCAAGTCTCCAGTCAGTACGGGAGTCCGAGCTATAGCCTTTGCCAACAGCCGTCCAGCCAATTCCCGGATGCATTCCTCCATAAAGGCTGGGAACTCTTTCTGCATCTGAACCATACTTTTATGCAGCTTCTTCAAATCAGTGAAATCGAACTTCCCCATACTCATGCGTTCAGGACCTCTTTTAGCTTAATCTCCTGATGAGTAGCATATCTAAATGCCTTACCCGTCTGCTCTCCTTTGAACTCCATGCCGTTCTGCTGAACCGTGATTCGGCTTCCTGGCTTGATAGTTACATCAGGAGAGATAAACAGCTTAGCATCATAATTGACCTGATCCGCTGTCACTGTTTGTGTGGCAGCAGGTAAGGATGACTGAGAGAGTCCACACGGTTCATTAGCCAAGACAATGATAGTTTGCTGACGTGTTTTACCGGTTACTGGATCTTTTACATCCTTCATTTCCGAAACAGTACATAAACCTTCATAGGTGCTCTCCAGCGCTGCACGTTCCGCAGCTACCATTCCAAATTGCATAGTTACCACCTCAATCTGCGGAACGCTTGCAACTGAGCCGCATAATTCCGCACGAAAGCTGCTCCAGATCCGACCGTAACCGTAGCCTTAGCGGATCCGAACGCTGTTGTAACATCCCCACGTTTGATACTAGTAACTGCTGGTGCTGTTTGTTCGAATTCTGTCGGGTACTTCGTCCGGTAGTAATCCTCAGCTATATGCAGAACCACGTTATCTAACGCTTCAGGAATAGAAGAAATGTTGCAATAGGTCTTTATCTCCTGAACAATGGTCTCCAGAGCAAACAGTAACCTTTGATCCTTGGAGGTATCCTCTATTGTGATTGAGAGCAATTGTTTTAGCTTAGGTAGATATTTAAGATACTCCTCCATCAGACTCACCAGCTTTCAGGATAGCTGCAAGAACGTCCTCCCTTTTGGTAGCCTCACCGAGATCAATGTTATGATCTTTAGCGTACACCTTGAGTGCAGGCAACTTCATCTCTTCCAAAGGAACAGATTCTTCAGGGACTTCCTCTCCGATAGCACCCAATTCTTGCAATCGTAAAGCCTGTTTATCATCTAATTCAATTTCCCCAGAAGCAACAATAACCCCGCCTTGAAGGACGGGGGTCATAACTTTATATTTAGTCATATTTATAATAGCTCCTCTCTTAGACCGATAGGCGATAGATTTGGGATGGTTGTTTGATACCTACAAACGCCGATTCCCCTACATAGATTTCATCTTGTGGCGGTGGACCAAGATCACTTTTTGTAACAACATAAATGCCGGGCTCAAAGCCCTTTTCTACTGTAGGGCCGTGAACTGTGATAACTGGCTGCGCTCCTAGTAACGCCACAGTTCTCACAGGAAGCAAGCGAGATGCTGCCGCTCCTTCCAATGAGATTTGATCGTCATTGATCCGGATTTGAATTGTAGCGTCGGCCGCTTGAGCCAGAAGAGCCTCAACCTGTGAACGATTTGGAATCATCGAACTATTTACTCCGAAGATAGCCCCTCTTATTTGCTCATTGAGTGTGATATCAAGCATTACGCTGCTGGACATATCAATATATACCGGCGCCAAGCCACCGTTTGCGTCTTTATATGCTTGTACAGCTGTCCGTAGATCATCTAATGGTGTAGAAGTCGCGCGATTACTCCATGCCGTTGCTGTTGGGACGATAGGAGATACTCCGAAACTAACATTAATCAGAACGTCATCCCCAGATTTGTACACAATGCTTCCCCCATAAGTGGCTTGAGCACGCAACCATTCTTCAATATCTCTAACGCCTTCGATCAATCGGTCAGTTTGATCATAAACCTTTTGAATAGCGCGCTCCCTTTCAGCTTGCACCCGCGGATTCATAAATTTAAGCTGTTCACGCTCATCAATCCGTACACCGTGCTGGATCTTTGCTACTTCTTGAGTCAGTGTTTTGAATCCTTGCTTATCACGAAGTGGAGCTCCAGCATTCCATCCGGTAATAGAAGCCGATGGCACATACGTTTGTGTGAATACGTCATAATCGAACGACAGATCATATACCGTGTCGTGATCACTGATAGCATCAAGCAAGTATTTTTTTGGCAAAATCCGGTTCTCTACATATCCCATAAATTGAGGTTGTTTAAATTGATCCAGTGAAAGAATTCCCATTCTTTATTCACCCTTCCTTTTCTATTTTAGTAGTATCTATAACGACCGCCAGCAGCTGTCTTAAATGCTGCTGTAACCCCAGTGAGTTTACTTGCAACAACCAGCGCCTCAGCCCATGCACCCACAATCACATTCACAGTAGTAGCTTCGCCCGTAAATACATCGTGGTTCGTCAGATATGGTGTACCTGTATCAGCATCTGCCCAAGGTTTAGCCAATTTGTTTGCCTGGATGCTAACTGCTGTACCAGCTGGAATCAATGTGTTTAGTACGAATTTAGTGCCATCCAGAGTAATGCCCCCGACTTTTTCGATAGATCCTTTAACTGTATAGAGAATTTCCTTTTGTGATCCGTATTCCTTAACTCTTGGATTCAAATTCATTTTTTCTCACTCCCTTGGTTTCTTTGTTCTGCAATAGACTTCCCGGCGTTGTACCCTTCAGGCGTAGTACCAACAGGTTTTGTTGCATCAAGCGGTGTTGTCCCTCTGAATGAGGGAGCCGGCTGTTGCTGCTGTGGATCGGCTTCCGGCTTGAACAGGTATGCATCAGTACTTTTTAAGCCTGTGAGTTGTTCATCCAAGCCGACCAAATTCCCATCATCACCAAATATCAGCCTGGTCTTGTCAATCAAACCAGTTACCACCTTCTCGTTATGCACCTTACCAGTGAGTACAGCAGTAATGGCATTGTCCAACTTGATCTGTTGCAGGTCGGCATCATATTTGTCCTTTGCCGTCTTGTTATCAGTCTTGAGCTGGTCAATCTGCTTCTTCAGATCATCTGACAGTCCGGCAGCTTTACTCAGATCCTCGATTTGCTTGTCCCGCTCAGCGACATCCTTCTCTGCCTGCTGCTTGGCCGTAGAAACATCGTTATACTGACTCTTCGGAACAAAGTGCTTCGGAATCTCTTTGCCAGCATCTGCAATAGCTCCGTCAATCTTGGAATCTTCAACACCCAACTTCTTCAATAACTCTTTCAGCCAATCCATTTATCATCTACCTCCATAGATTTGTATAGCTGCTCTCCAGCTTAGGGAGTGAACCGATATGCTCCGGTTCATGAGCAAATAGGCCGCGGAAGTCTCAACCACGGCCTAACTTTTCTTATCGCGTTTCCAAATATCCGAAAATCTCATGTGGCATCCTAAAGGCGTCTTCATGATTCCGACTTTGTTAAACCAATGATATAGCCCTACTCGTTGGGAACGAAAGAATACGTAAATCAGCTTGAAGGGATATGCCCACCATCTGCATAAGCGCACAGTCTGTGTCCAGCAGTCGATTTCCCAAACAATCCATCCGACAGCCGGCAGTTTCCTTCTGTAATCACTGAAACTGACCTTCATGGCACCCTCCTTTTCAGCAATATAAAAAGCACCCTCACATATTGGAGAGTGCTTCATATACCATACTTCTGTTTGATTAGTACCCATTTCATAGCTTCTTCACGATTTAACCGCCGTTCGTCCGCTGCAGTAGCATCCAGAATACCTACTAGCTGTTTTGGCAGCTTATCACGCTTCTGAAGATACTCATACCTAACGGCGCTGATCTCGTCTACCAAAGCGTCAAATCGTTCGCCTAGCTTATCGCGTTGCGGGGCAAACTGTTCAGCAATAGCCGCTCTATTCTCTTCTTTAGTTCGCAAGATCATCACTCCTTTGTATATTGTAGCGATTCAAGTAGCATTACTAGCTGTTCCATGGTTAGATGCTTTTCGTCATAACCTGTGAGTGCCTGCTCAATAGTTAGTAATGCAAGATACGAATCTTCTGCTTTATCAAGTAAACGGTTAATCTCATCTGTACTCAGGTTTATTGGGGCTGACTTCTTCAGGATGTATGTGCTGCTAGAATCAACAGCTCGTAATTCCTTGATTCCATGTCTTATAAAGGCTAAGACATCATCCCGGCTGAATGATCCTCCGGGTTCTC
The DNA here is from genome assembly GCF_038593035.1 of Paenibacillus sp. FSL R10-2778. Taxonomy (NCBI): domain Bacteria; kingdom Bacillati; phylum Bacillota; class Bacilli; order Caryophanales; family Paenibacillaceae; genus Paenibacillus; species Paenibacillus sp. FSL R10-2778. The sequence goes on from NZ_CP151956.1 coordinate 4,008,244, forward strand.
CATCCACTGTAGGGTGGTTATGGGTGACGATGCTCTTTTTAAGTACTTCAGGTGGTTTGATCTTTGTAATATCAACAGATGCCTTATCACCCTTAACATGGATAACCTCACCTTCTTTAGTGAGAGCAATAGCATGTTCTTCTGGTGCGTTCCTAATAGCTTGTTCAGCATCCTTTACATAGTTGCGAACGATATCAGGTTTGGACAAGTCGATATTACCTAATTTACGCGGTATGTCCGGCTGCAGCTTTGGCAGATCCATCTTACTGAGATTAATCAGCGGTGGAGCAGTCTTTCCGGTTTCATCATACCATTTCTCCGGTTCCGAGGTATATATGCTTTTCACAGGAATTGGAATATCCTTTGTTGGCCCACCTGGAACCTCAATAGTAGGTAATGGAGTCTCCGGCGCTTGCTTAGTTGGGGTTTCAACAGTAACTGTCTCAGTACCTTCGGGAGCGTACTTTTCAGCCCAGTCATTGTAGTTGATATCCTCTGGAACCTTATACGTTTTGCCATCTTCATCCCTAGCTACCCGCTCTTTGATGTTGTCCTCATAGTGTGGTATGGTGGTTGATCGGCAATAAGCATGCATAGGTGGATAATTGACATTAACCTGAGCATCTTCGATATCAAATACTTTCCCGTCTAGGTCTCGGCAAGTAATGGATGTCCGGCTGTCCAGTGTAGCAGTGTAGCGGTATTGCTCTACTCCAAGTTCTTTGTAGCCGGCTATACGAGACTGACCAGCGAAGTATGCTGATTCCGTCAGTATTAACCGCTCTGCATTCTTCCGTGACACATCGAAGCGTTTCATAAGCTGCTCTATCATTTGCTTAGAGGTATCACCACTAATAAGCCCCTGACTAAAGATGTTACGAAGCGTTCCAGTCAGCCTGACGCGATCAGTCCATATACGTTGGGAAAAGCTGCTGCCATCTGGTGCCCAAGGTGCTGATAGGATAGCTTCCAACTGCCTTTTATCGATCTTTGCAAATGAAGCTCCTATACCGATACCCTTTTCAAGTTCAAAAATACTTCGATAGTAACCATCCTTGTATACGTTACCTAATAGCTCTGTTGTGCCTGATAGACGCTTAACAGATAATTCCTCGACATGTTGTTTCATCTGCAATTGAATGGATTCTAAACGGGTAACACGTACTCTAATACTGGCATTCTCTAGTTCCTTCATCCACCGCTGATCTATGGCGTTCTCTTTACCACGAGCAATGTAATCCTCAACGGTCCACTTGAATTCTTTCAGCTCTCCAGCTTTAAGAACTTGCTTAGCAGCGGATAAGCTTACAATCCCATTATTATCTGCAAAACGTTGATAGAAATTGTTAACATCTGTCTGGATGGATATCTGAGCCTTCCGATATTCCTTATTCATTGCCTTTGTGAATGGTACACCCTTATTTAAAAGTGATTCATTCAGTTGCTCCATTCGCTTAGACCAGTAAGCTGCTGACTTCATTCGTTATCAGCTCCCGCCTCTTCTGATGGATTAGAAATAACGAATCCACAAACGGGCGGCTTATCTTCGGATATCCCTCCAGCTGTAACCTCTATCAATCTCCTTAGGCTATCAATAGTACTTAGCGGCACAGCAGAGCCAGAAACGATATCGGTGGTTGCTCGATCACTCAAGGCACAGATTAGATCGTTAATTTTCGCTTGTGTCTGTTTTGTTATCATCAGCTCCACCTCCTGAGGAAGTGTCATTATTAGGGAGCCCGTATTCATCAATTTTTGCAAGACTCGCGGCCTCTTCAGCTTCCAGACGTTTCAATTCTTCCTTTACATCAGTAACCCACGGATGATTTGCTACTTGTGTCTCTTTGGATACGATTCCCTCACTGTTCTTAGCATCAGTGATAACCTGTGATTCATTAATGACGATGTCCCGATTAAATAGGAAGTTGACTGTTTCTTCAGAAAAATCGTCGCCTGTGGTGTTCTCGATATGTTTATCAACGAACCAAAGAAGCTGTTCAAGTGCTGCTTGGAATTCATTTTCTATGTCATTAGCATCCATGTCCAAATCAGCATATAAGAATTTTAACGCTTCCCCGCTCGGTGCTGTAGCAAATGAATCTGCTTGAGTATCTACCCCACGGCCAAATTCATAGATATCGTTTCGAGTCATATCCATATGAGTCTTGTACGCTTCCGTGTCGATCTCCAAGTTAAGAGTGTCTACTCCACTGTTATCATCTGCTGACACCTTAACAGCCCGTAGTATGGACAGGTTACGACGGAACTCACCTAAATCAGAGCCCTCATATCCACGGATTACATAAACACTGTTCGGCAAATCCTCCAAGTTATTGCTATTGTCAGATTTTTTTTGATCATACTCATCAATCTGGCTCTTGAGCAATGATATCAGCGGCAGCTCATCCTCGTTGTATTTAAAGCATATGAAGGGGATTCGCTCCCAGTTCAACGCCTTCTCATCTGTCTCTTCCTTTTCATCAATTACAGAGAAGTGGCCGCTATTCCCTCCCGATTCCACATCAGAGATGAGACCGCTTATAGATGGCGTGGGCAAATGGCTGCTGGAGCCAACCACATAACGGCTAACACCCTTAGAATGCCAATACTCAACTTTTTGGATAGTGGTCTTTTTAGTTCCTTGATAGGCTTCGACCTCATACACCCGGATGAGCGCTTGCAGATCAGTGTGAGCAGTGTCCCTCCATAGGGGAATGATCTCTTCTGACGGCAGCATTTTAAACCGGAAATTGCCCTTTTCATCATAGTAAATATGAATCCAAGCGCGGCCCTTCTTAATGGACTCCTTTAGCAGGCTCTTGAGCATCCGTTTGAATCCTTTATCAAAGAATCCGCTCAGCAATTCATCGTAAACTTTGTTTTCTGTTTGAATGCTCATTTCCTTACTCAGCAGATACCCCGCTTTTTGGTCAACAAGTTTCCTCAAGAATCCATGAACGATTTTATTATTAGCCAGGTTTTTAGCTTCAATTTGTGCCCCACCATCACCGATCGTCATACGCTTTCGGTCCAGTATGTCGCTCTTATTTCGGTAATACTTCTCCCCGGCAAGCATGTCCTTGCGATCTTGGGAGTTGTACCAATCATCGATTTCCTGTTTGATGATCTGTTCAATCGTCATAGCATTTGCTGCTCCGTCTTCAATGATTTTGAAAACTTCCTGTGTGGTACTCAAATAGGTTTCCTCCTCTCCTATTAATCAAATGAGAATGCATCTGGTTTGCGGATTTGTTCCATAGCATAACGCAATGCATCCATAGCATGGTTAAAGTCATCAACTGGCTTTTTCGTGAACTTCCCAGCTTTATTCTGTTCCCATACATAGCTTGATAGTTCTATGCTGACATTCGGGCATTTGAATTTATGAACTATGATTTCATATTGCTGAATGGTCTGAATACCAACCTTAATGCTATCCCCGCCCTTTTCAGCAGCTCTAATCCTACCGATCCCGAAGCCGCGGATTTCAGCAATGGACTTCGGCTCTGAGGAATCCGCAATGATACGCTCCTTAGAGTAGCCCTTTTCTTTCAGCATATCGGCAATATCATCGTTCAGCATTCCATGCTCATAGTGTTCATCGAAGATATACAGCTTCTTTTCCTCTTTGTTAACCAGAGCGCATACAAGAGCGGTAGGGTCATTCGTATAACCAAAGTCGAGTCCAAACACTGCCCTGTAACCCTTTTGCTTGGCAATAGCTCGGTAATCAAACTCTTCTTCCCGCCAGTCTTCATATATAGCACCCTCAGCAATACCCCAATCTCCGTCACCCTCTACCCTATGGCGCTTTGGCTTATGCTTCTTCATCCATTCAAATAGCTTGCGGTCCTCGTCTCCCAGGAACTCATTACAGCGGTAAGTTGTAGTATCCACGAATGTATCTGGGTTCTCGATATCGAAGAAGCGATGTTTCAGCCAATGCTTTTCATTCCATGGGTTAAAGGTTATCGTCAGCTGCTTATAGTACCCTTCTGGCAACAGACCGCGGATAGACATGTCCACCTTATCGAAATCATCTTCGTTAAGAATCTGATAGGCTTCTTCAAACCACGCCCAACACAAATAGCCGGTGTCCACCGTAATAGAGGTGATTGACATCGGATCATCAAGGCCGCGGAACAATATCTTTTGTCCTGTTGGCTTATATATAGCTTCCAGCGGAGATTTCTTGAAATGCCACTTGTTACCTACACCCAACCTATTAGCCGCCCATTTGAGTTGCGCCCACGTCGAGTCTTTATGTGAGTTGAATGTCTTACGAAGCACCAAGGTATTAGCAAGTGGGTACTCCATCATCTTTGCGATGATCGATAGAGCAGCTGTCACACTCTTTTTGGAGCCCCGTCCTCCCTTTACAACCCGATAGCGTCCTTTAAAATGCCAGAACTTTGCGTATCCCTTACCAACGGTCTCCTGTAAGCTGATAACCTTACTCATGGAGATCATCCTTTATGAATACGACATCAGATTCGACTTCTTTACTGATGGCTGCAACCTCAAGCTGCATCTTCTGGACTCGGAGTTTAGTCTCTTCATCCATGTAGCCTAGATATTTCTCCAGTTCTTTCAGGGCCTTCAATTTATCGTAGAACTTAATACTGACTCCATCGCGCCCCTGCTTAACCTCGCTTATTAGCGTTCCGTCAACTTCATAACTGTTTTTAAAATGTACGAAATCAACGGTACGGGTCAACTGGACACCTTCTTGATCTAGCACCGGACCATATTCATTCAGCACGGGTTCCTCAGTCTGTCCAAATTCAACATAATCTGAGGTATCAGCAAAGGCGATCTTAAGATATTCCGCAATTACACGCTGAACACTTAAACCAAGTTCAGAGGTAACAGCCTCTTTATGCTCTGCAATTTTGGCCTGTACCTTAGGTTTTCTAAGGTTCTCCCATCCAATTACATAAGCCGTCTTCTTACTGTAGCCTGCTGCCATTGCTGCACGAGTTGCATTGAAGTCTCTGAGGTATTCAAGAATGAATATTTCTTCCTTCTCCGTGAGTTTTGCTGAGTCGCTTTTATCCGGGTCACCCCTAGCCGCTATCTTTTGGCTCTTGTTAACCTTTGGATTCTTTTGTTGTACAACACTCTTCTTTGGCTGTTGTACAACGTTATTTGATAATTGTTGTACAACACTCCATTTATCACGCTGCTTCCAGACGGCTACCTTCTTTTCGTCAATTTCCAGTTTCTCTGCTATTTGCCTGTTTGTTATTTCCCCACCGTGTTCACGCCATATCTCTAGTGCGCGGTCCCGGTTTGGATCGCGTGCTCTTGCCATTACATTATCACCACCTCCGGGATGAGATTTCGTGCAAAAGAAAAAGCACCGGTTAAGGTGCTTTCACGATTAAATCAAAGATATCATCAATGAATCCAGTGAAGGTTTCTACCCAATCTTCATTAGGAGCATCAGCTTTGCTGTCAAATTGGAGAGAAGCGCCACTCCGTAGACTAACATTGAGAGCTGAACCTCCGCAGCGGTTACGAGATTGAATCTTCCTCGAAAAACTTTCCACCTGATAATTTTTGTGAACTGTAATGTTCAGATCATCTTTCTGCTTTTCCAAAATCCAGATGTCTTTTTCGGTGAACAAAGTTAGGGTTAAGCGCCCGTCATCCGAATATAGATTTGCAGGGTAGTACACCTTTACAGTATCAGCAGGAACTAATTCATCGACAGTCTGTATAAAGCCCCAGTACTGACGATAGTTAACACCGCCATGTTCTTGCTTAAAATCAGCATAGGTTATCATTATTGAGCCTCCCCTCATTGCATACACTATTCGTCATAATAAGGAAAAATCCTCCACATAATCGATTCAAAGTTATGTTATGTCGGTTTTGCTGTAGGGTCAGGCTCAAACGCATCAACACACCTTATGCTTTGTACCGTCCCGCCATTCTCCAACTTCATCCAATTGGACGTCCTCCAGTACAAACGCTGAAATCGCCCCACAAAAGGTCATATAAAGGCATGAAAAAAGCACCCGAAGGCGCTTCTTAATCTTTAATCGTTAAATCCATCCTTTACCGCTTGAAGAATTCTTTTATACGCTATTACAGCAGATTCGTCACTTAGATGACTTGAAGCATAGTTTGTTACAACGGAAGCCGCAGAGTCAACTCCTGATACCGCAACTCCTCTTGCTTTAATAAGCTCCTGTGTAATATCAGCAGCAATTTCATAATAAGTCTTTGCCATAATATACACCTCCCTTCGACATCATAATTCGACGTTAAGGAAGGATTTTCCTGCTACTATTTACCCATGTACCTTACTTCTCCGTCACTTCTGCAGCTTTTGGAATATCCAATGAGGTACCATCATCCTCTACATTTGATGATGGTTTGATACTATCACCTTCACATCCCAAAGAATTGCCTTTCATTTTAATTAATTCCTCGTATGCGTCTAATGCTGTTCTTACTATTGAAGATTTTGCCTCGCGGTTTGACATATGCATAAGTAACGAAAAGTAAATAGCAATTAATACTATCACAGTGATAAACGTAGCAGCTATATTTTCATAAATGATGCCCATCTCATTTTCTTTGCTGAGAACAACTGCCGCGAAGCCAATAATTGCGGCTACTAGCATCGGAATAAACACGGAAAATAAATTAAGAGTTCTCTTTTTCCCAATCTCATCTGTACGAATGTAACCCCTTAAAACTATTCTTTGATCTAAACTCAACTCTTCTTCTTTTAACTGTTTTATTATCTTATCAAATTGTATATTTTCAGATCTAAACCATATTCCATTTTTAAGATTATCCTGATAATAATTATATAGACAATTTTCTTGACTTAGTATTTTGTCATTTTTTCTTAGGATAGATGGAATTGTCCATGGGCCTAATATAATATAGTATATTTTTTTCATCCATCCACTATCACCTAAGTCCTTCCTTTGAACAATCTTAAAATTAACCCATACAGATCTGATATACGAACAGAACAACAAGAAAAATAAAAGAATCCAAAATATAATAATCTCCCCCTTAATACCATATTTCGACATTAGGGAAGATTTACCTTCAAAATAATAAGAGATGCTATTGGAACGTAAGGAAATACCACTTGAGCAATCCATATACTCAATAATGGGATTCAGGTAACATTTACGATACATATTTTCTATAAAGAAACCTAACTTAATAGGTTACTCCTATATATAGTGGGCGTTTACTAGACAATATTGCTCATTTTTTTAATCACCACACTGAAATAGATTGAACACTGTATAAATTTAATTCTTTCATTTCATGAAGTAGCATGAAGTTATTTAAGAACTCTCCAGTGTTTATTCTTATATTTGTTCTAACTGTAACTCTCATCTCGTCATGATTCACTGATGTATTCACTATCTTAATTTCATCTTCATAAATCTCATTTAGATCTTCTTCAAATGAATCTTTAATTCTATAACTTTTATTATCATTGATTTTTAATATAACTCGATACCTGAATGCACCTTCTTTAAGGGTTGGCCATGCAATAGTGAAATTAGAATATTCTTTTTCCTTTTCTTTTTCTTTCTTAACTTCAGCAATATCCTTCATTGCAACAGCAATATCCTCTGAAGATATTTGGCTTGTATTTTCTATACCCATTAAATACTTTTCAGAGAACTCCAAAAAACTCTCGGTGGTATACATATAAAAAGATTTATCCCTGCCCGATTCCATCTTAAATTCCTGAACTAGTTGAGGGTGTACCCCTTTTTTCTTTCCATTAACTTGATACACCCAATCTTCCTTAGCATCATCTGATACTAAAATTATCGAATCCAATTTTTCTTCTTTTGACTTGTCTAAAATTTGATTCCAAAAAATCAAATCTCCATATTTGGCTATGTATTTTATACCACCATCATAGTAGAATTCTTCTTTTTTCTTTGCTTCATCTTTGAAACCTGGTGGGGTTGCAGATTTGTATCTCTCCGCACCTTCTATATAAATATCATCCAGTTGTTTTTGAGAGTAAGCCGTTCCCATATTATCACCAAATAAATCAGCTATTTTATCTTTAAAAAGCTCTAAGTTTGGATGGTTCTGTTTTTGCTTTTCTAATTCGTCTTTCACTTCTTGGGTCATTCTATCAATCAGAGAGATTATATCCTCTACTTTAATGTTTGAATGCCTTAAATCTTTAAACTTTTTTATTAAATCCTCCGCTGTCTTGGTTACTTCATTATTTAGCTTTTGATATTCATCTTCTTGCCTATAAATTTCATTCAAAAAGTTCCTATGATATTCAAGAGCAATTTGATGTGGTATCCATAACCTATCCTTAATTTTTTCAAGAATTAAAAATAATAGATCTCTTGTTTTTTGAGGGTATCTATACAAATTAATTAGTGTATTTGTATCGAAAACAAACGTGCATTCTTTCCATAATTTATTAAATTGCTCCTCAGTAGGTGTATAGTAACCACTAAATATTTTACGCATGATATCTCCCCTTTATAGATAAAATAAAGATTAACAATATGAACAGATTACCAGCGATTAACAAAAAAAGCCACTTTAAAAGTGGCTATTATCTTTTATATAAAGAATAATGAATTGCTAGCTACCTCACTAACTTTTCTTTGTGCCCGCTGCACATATTCGCTTACCGTTCCATCAGCAAGTCCGAGCATCCTTGCAATCTCAGAATGTGAAATGCATTCTCCGTGTGCTAAAGTGTAGCATTCCCGTTCCCTTTCGCTCAACTGATCAAGTGCATATTGAATTTGGAACCGCGGATCATCCGTCAAATTTGCAGGGCTGCCAGCTTTTGAGTTACTGGCAAACGCCTGCATGCGGATCGGATCCAAAAGGATCTCCCTCTCATATCCAGCTCGCCGTTCAATCCCACGTTTATTTCCCGGTCTTCGTCCCGTATTCAGCCACTCAATAACAAATTCACAATCTGACTTCATTCCGGAAATTACCTTTTTATCATCAGCGTCAGCTTTCCTATATGCTCGTTCCGCACCTTTGAGGGAGAGTTGATAGTTAAGAGCAGTTGCTGGACCTAAGTCCGTTACCTTTACTACAGGAGCCTTGCTATTGGCGATGTTCATCCTCATTCCCCTTTGTGGTATAATTTGGTCGAGGATAAAAGCTGCTATTGCCCTGACGCATCAGGGCTTTTTTCTGTATAAATACCTTCCACCAACATAGAAAACATCTTCATATTTGTACTGATAGGATATGTGTTATACGTATCTTTGAATCTAACCCAGCTCGGACCCCACGCCAGTACATTTACAGGTTCTCCAGGGCTTGCAGTAAAGATGAACTGTCTATGACCTTCTGCTAATGCTTTTTGAGTGTCCTTGTATCTCATTCTACTGACCTCGCTTTTTTATAGTGTCTAGTTCCTCCCTCAATCCGTGTTATCTTAATTAAGAGGTGAATTTTATGAACGGCAAGAAAGTTATCATTACTCTTTTATCCATCTCTTTATTGAGTGTAATTGCTTACTTCGGAATAGCTTATGGATTACTATGCTATATCTTTAATGGGTAAGAAATGAAGATTATCCAGCCCCTTTATAAGTTCAGTACAGCCAGTAATGCAGCCTTACAGCGCTGTTCAGCCGTAGCATGAATGTAATCAAACATCCCTACATACTCACCAGTACCAACTAAAACCTGTTTTAAGCATGCTACATATCTGGTGTGAACTCTAAGTTCCTTTATAGCCATACCCATTCGTACCACTTCACATCATCAAATAGGTTCATCATCGGCTGCGCCCTCCTTGGGTGCTGGGGCTGCTGGAATCACGAATGGTGTCCAGTGCGTATAACAATCAGACCAATCGGAATCCAATGGATTTCCGCAATATGGCGGTTCCTGAATCGGGAACATCCACCACAGCATATCTCCCATTTCTTCATGCCATTCGTCTAATGGTCTTGCGGCAAATTGTTGTTTGATCTCTGTTGTGGGTGCTGGGGTATCTGGGTAAAGTATGGACAAGATGTGGCGTGCTGCATCTTTCGTAAATATATCCTCAGTAGCTTCAGCAATCCGTTCGAGTGTCTTTTTCAGCTTCCGTTCCCGTTCTCCCCGCTCTTTGGCTTCTTTGAGCCAGTAGGGAAGGGCTGTGCGGGCTCCTTTTATAAAATTTACATCTACCTTGTCTGGCCAATATTCCGCAAATGGTGTACTTCTTTTAGGCGCTTTGATTAGTTGCATAGCTCCCATGTGACCGCCGAATAACATCCACATGCTATCATCCTCTGAATCAGTCCATGGCCCCTCTGTTGCCGCCTCGCACATCGCAATATCCTTTTGCCAGTCCCTTTGTGTCATTGGGCTTCCTCCCCTGCTGCTTCAAATCCACCACAAGACGTTAAGTCATCTTCTAAATAATCTGTCTTAGGAGGATCTCCTTCCCATACTGGAAAATAAGGTCTCGTTGTACAGCAACGCTTACCATCATTCGTATAAAAGAACCTGCAATCTTCGCACTTATCGACATGAGCGTCAGGACCTTCATTGTAGATTTCAGCGCAAGCTTGGCTGTCAGGAAATACAAACATGCAAGAGCTGCCGCTTACCGAACACGTAGAACCGTTAAATGCTGAACATGCCACGTTATATCCTCCTTGTGGGAGAGGAGGGCTATTAACCCTCTCTGTCCCTGTATCTTCGTACTGTACAACAATTACTATGACTCTTGATGAAAAAGCTTTATTAAGCTAGCGGGCAGAATAGATATAGTTATGGTAATAACCAAGACCAGCTGCCGCGGATCCATCTGGCAACCTTGGCTAACTAGGGCAGAAGATAGATAGATAGATTGAAATATATGGTATTATAGTGTTTAGAAAAATCTAAAAATAAAAATTCATAATGGAGCGATCTTAATGTTGATCCAATCATTTGAAGACGAAATACTTGAGCGAACCTTGTCCATGTTTGTCGAAAATATCCGAGCCATTCTTAATAGAAAGTTGCGAAGCATTTACCTTTACGGTTCGGCCATCCACAATGATTTATCCCCGGGATACGGGGATTTGGATTTTCTCGTCGTAATTGGTGAGGACCTAAGCCAAAATGAAATCGAACTTTTAAGAAAACAAAGATCCAATTATAGATCATCCCATCTTAGAAGATCCGTCGATAGACAGATCCCCAACCTCTATACTGATATGCTTGAGGGCGCCTTTCTCACGATTAATATGCTGAGTGGAGAAAAGGGCAGTGGCTTATGGTGGGGAACAAAGCGCGAAACCATCTGGACAGAAAATCAATTAGACCTGTTCACCCTGTACACGATCAAGGAGCAGAGTATCTTGTTGTATGGTGAGTCCCATCTAGACAATATTCCATCTTACTCGAAGGATGAGTTCATTCTCTTTTTTAAAGAATATACCAAGTGCATGCGGAAGTTTGGCAAGGGAAATAGCCTTCATTCCATTGACTGGCTCCTGTTAGCATCCAAATTTATAGCTTGGTGGCAGGAAGGTGTTATCCTGTCTAAAAGCCAAGCAGCAGATTGGGGGCTTTTACATCTTAGTGGCAGATGGAAAGATAATTTGAAGAGATGCAAGGAGCTAAGGAAGAATCCAACCATGGTATCACGTCTAGAGTATTCCGAATGGCTGAGTAATTTGGAGCCAGCCATTATTGAAGCATCACATGATCTAGACAGAGCTCTCGAAACAACTATTCACTAAAGTAGAATCTTTATATTCTTGTAAAAAACAACTTTTTTTTGCTAACGGGAAACGTTGGTTCAACAACTCAGCAGCAGTCTATGACTTTATTTTCTCGTTCAGAGATGCCTTCGTTTAAAAACCGACTCTCCCTTCTACTGCACCGTATTGTCTACTCTTTAGGAGAGGAGGGATACTCCTACTCCCTTAATGATCTCTTTCGGCCCCCGCGTTGCTGGGTTTATGCTGTCGGACGATGGCCTCCGGCCCTTAGAACAACGTGAGCTGCATATTCTTCAACCGTTGCGTTCCGTCTGCAGCATGTCGTTTATCACGCTCAATTGCGATATAGTTCCTTCCAGTCCTTGATGCAGCTACAGCCGTTGTACAACTTCCAGCACAATTGTCTAGGACGGTTTCTCCTGGGTTTGTATAGGTCCGTATAAAGTATTCGCACAACTCTACAGGCTTCTGATTTGGATGGATTCGCTCAGGGTCATCGTTGTTAACTACTGGATAGTACAAGACGCTGCGCGGCAATCTCTCAGTCTTTCCAGCCTCGTTTGACCACGGTATGCCATCGCCATAAACAGATGATTTATGGTTGTTAGTCGCTGCATTCATTGGTTTATGTCCCTGACTCATTTGAGCGTTGTAGGTTGGAGGTCTTTTATAAAAGACCAGTATGTTTTCGTGAGCCTGCAGCGGCATCAGACTTTTGTTTAAGTGTCCTGTTGCCTTGTTCTTTTCCCATATCCATTCATATTTGAATAATTTCATATTGCTGGCTGCAAGTGCCTTATCAAATGGGGCTTTAGCAAATAAGACGATTGCTCCGTTATCCTTAATGATCCGTTCATATGCCATCCATAGCTGATCAAACGGCAGAATCGAATCCCAAGGGCTCTGCGTGGTGCCGTATGGTAGATCACAGAGGATCATGTCCACACTACCAGTCTGAATATCTGGAAATATATCGAAGCAATCCGCGTTAATGATCTGGTTAAGCATGCGTACCTCCTATTCTCGCGCCCCCTGTAGCGTGATATATGCCGCCTCTGCCCTCTCTCTGGGGGTGGCGGTGAGCAAATCACCGATATCTTCAAGATTTATTGATTCCCATCCGTCAATATCTTCAGGTTCTACAGCGTCCTTCCATTTGACAATAGATAGATTCCAAACATACATTTTTGCATCTACCTCTATAGCCTTTGTCTGTACCTCTAGAGAGGCAGCAGGATCGGTTGAAGGATGCCAGTCTGTAACTTTGCGGCGAAACTCATTTGTTTTCCCATCAACCCACAAGAGCCTTATTCCATCCCATGCGTTTACCCATCCCAGTTGCTCAGCAAGAGCAAAGTCTAATTTTTCATCGATCATATCCTTTACCTGTGTCATGACTTACCCTCCCCGGTCAATTCAATTACACAGTCATTGCAAAGGTATCCTTCTTCCTTACCTTTGGCATCCGGTATCGTGTTCTCAGTTTCAAATCCACATCGTGGGCACTGTGTCATGACTTACCCAACTCCTTACCACATACAGGGCAGAATTTTATCCTTACCCCGTATAACGAATGTGGTACACTTCCACCAATCACGCTATCCTCCAAGTAATTCGCACTATTGATAAACACACTATAATCACTTAATTGACTTTTCATTAAAGGCTTTCTATCAACTAATGGTCTGCCCGTACAATATCCGCATTTTTTTTCTTCGTTTTCATCTTCTGGGTATCCCATTGATTCACTCGCAATATCTACTGCGTTTTTATCTGTGCTGTAAGCAATAATCCCGTTTAACGCTTCTTCGTGCCGGGCTATGGTCTGCTGTGCCTCTGCTAACTTAGTGTCGCGTTCTCTTAACTTCTCATTAGCACGTTTTTGAGTATCCTCGCGGTTGAATTCAAGTGACTTAATATACAGTTCGAGTTTCCCAATACGTTGTTGTGACTCTTCTAGGGCAGCCAGCAACAATTTCACAACATTGCTTCCAAATACAGTTTTTCCGTCTTCAGCTATTCTTTTTAAACCTTCTATCTGTTCTGGTGTCTGCATTGAGATTCCCCCTCACCAAGTAATTGAATTAATAGCCCTTCTGCAAATTCTGCTGCTTCCACTTCTTCGCTTGGAAGTAGTTCTCGGATATATCTATGCCCAGCCCGGAATGTTGCCAGTTTGCGTATCGCCTCCCATACTTGCGCCCATACACCAACGCCGAATTTTTCATATAATGGGCCTTTATACTTAGCGTATAGATCAGCTAAAGGACTCTTTGCCGCAGAGTGGCTCACTCTTAAATCTTGTTTAGTTAGGTCTCTTAGGATTTCAGCTTTTATATCTGATTTGAGCAATGCAAGCTGTTCTGGTGTCATGCTGGGTAAGAAAACTTTTCCTGCTTCGCTCATGCATTCGCCGCCCCTTCTCCGAGCAATTCCGGATTGTCGTGAATGTTTCCGATGATCGTAGTTTCAGCTGTTTCGCTAAACAAGTAGTCTCCGTCCTTGCCGTCCATATTTTCAAGCAGAAACGAACCATCATAAAACTTCACGATCCCTGTCCTAGTACCAGAAAGGGGAAATAACATTTCTTCGGCTTTACATATATCTCTCTCATAGATCTCAAGGTCATTCCGGTCATTTATGCCGCTGTACTGCCCCTCAGTCCCCTTGATGATTTCATGCAGCATAAGGTGCCCTTTATTATCTAGAGTGGCTATTGCCAAAGATCCGGCACTACTTACCTGCACCAAACATCCAAACACCCATTGGCCTGTTTCTTTCGACTTACCGCGAAACTTAATGGCTCTGCTCATACTGGTTATGCCTCCTTATGGTATAATTATGAAAATTTCATGAGGTGATCATTGATGAATCGCAAGGTACTTATCTGGCTTGGTATAGTGACAATTGCTCTATTAATTCTGTTTTTTGTTGGACTCAACTATATGTTTTATTATTCGGGGAGGTAGAGGGTGGTTAACCCTCTACCTTCTTCAGATATTCAGTAGCAAACCCACCACTAAAACCTTCAAGCAACACTACTTCCGATCCGCACAGATCCCACGGCTCCGATTTCACCGTCCAAACCTTATCCTTATATTTTTCCTTCCGAGCTTCATAGCATGAATGCATCATTACTTGGTCTTCCGGTTTCAGCCCCGATTTCTTGAACTTAGGTTGTTTTGCCATTTCGTTTATCTCTCCTTATGGGCTATGCCCGAATTTGTTTTAAACTCCCAGCTCCCGCATTTCTGCATCCTCTGTAGCATCTAACGTGATTGATGGCATGCCATCCCATAACTCTCGAATCTCATTAGCCTTAGCAATTACTGCTGCTTTCTGCTTTGGTGTTAATACGATATCCATAGCCTCTTGATAATGGTTTTCTGCCTTGGTATAAGCTCGGGTATGCAGTACATTCATGTAGCGCCAAAACTTATCGTTACTCAGGGATTTAATCCTCTGGAAGTGTCTACGCCGTTCTGTTTCGGTCATTAAAATAATCACCTCTCGTTGTTATATGAATTATTTAATCTTCAAATCGGTCATTAGGATGGTAAGATCCCTGAGCAGCATAGCCATTAAGAGCATCAGTAAACATTCCAGTAAAGGTATTTAAGTCCTTAGTTTCTAAAGACTCCAGTAATCTAATTTCCTTTACTCGAAGATCCCTACCAGCTGCCGTTGCGATTAGATCTACAATAGGTTCAATCTGCTGCAATCGTTCTTCTTTTACCTTCTCTAGTTCCATCTGCTTATTTAGTTTGTGATTGTGTTCGTCCCAATCTTGTTCATCAAACCAGAAGTATTCACCGTGCCGTTCCCGAAACACATCAATCCAGTATTGTAGTAATTCCGGAGTGGTTTGCACGATGTCGTGGCAAGGTCCACAGAAGCGAATTCCGTTTGTCTTGACTCCTCTCCCTTTCCTACCACGCCCACGCGGCCATACATGATGGGTTGTTGTCCCAGGAACTGATAAGCAATGTTGGCAAATACCGTCGGTTTCATCAATCAACTCTTTTACTATCGAAGGAAGAAATTCACCTCTATCTGCCGTGTTCTTCCCTGGCTTGTGATCTGCAAATATCTTTTGCTTCAAAGGAGATACCTCTTTCTTCTCCTTCTTGCGCTGCCCTAGGCTGTTTGTCTTCTTAGGTTTCTCTTCTTTCTTAGGCTTCCAAAATGTTTGATGGGTCACATTTACCCACCTCCTCGTTTGCTCTCCGTAGAAGTACTCTTTCTTCTAAGTAGTTTGTTTTCTTTCGATTAATTTCGTGAGCTTGTCTATGGTAAAAAGGTACGTACCTGTAATCATCTTTGATTTCTACTCGATAAATAAAGGCCACTGGATCTTCGCGATCTTTAACTGGTGCGCCCAGATCAGCGCAACGTTTACGGGTTAATACTATTGTGATCCGTACCATCTGCCCGTTAATGAACCAGTAGCATCAGGAATAAAACACGATGCTCCGGTATCCATCATTTCATTTTTAGTGAAGTATCCTTTTCCGTTTGGCAATTAGGATCACTCCTTTTAAGATGGGGCAGCCGAAGCCGCCCCAGTATGTTTTGTTAAGCGATAATGAATACTCTTCCAGATTCAATATCTTCTTTAAGTGATTGCATTAAATATTCTTTGATGTCTGCCATTGCCTGCAACTTCCAAGCACCTCCATCTGCTTCAAACAACGCAGCTCGTGGACCATCCTGCATGCGGAAGACAAAATCACAAGTTGGTTGTGAAATCTCAACAAAGGTGCGGAACGGTTTTAACGTCACTGGATTAGGGACTTTAACATCTGCTACCGCTGTGATACCTGTTTTCGCGGTAACACTTTGGGAGATACCATCATCTCCAGTGGTTTTCACGTTATCTTCTTTGATATTCCCTACTACTTTTAGCAGAGTGTCGCGATCCGCGCTCTGAACAAAGCATGATTGCAGGAGGATATTGAATTCTTCGACTGATAAAAAACTCTTGAAGGGAATACTTGGTAACAACGCTTCGGCTTGGACAAGTACGTTACGACGCTTGTCCCGGTTAAATGTACTCAAGACCCTAACTTCTGTTGGGCTTTCGATATGAACTAACATCGGAGGTTGCTGGTCATAATCATTTTGGATGTATTCTACGATTCCGGATAAATTGCGAACCTTGAGGGTTGTTGTAGTTGCCTCCGCGACTAATTCCAAATTTCCGGTAGCATAAGTTTGCCCTCCGACTGGTATAATTCCTTTATTACCAAGCCCGACGATATATTGAAATGCTTCTTTTAACATGAATGATTCCTCCTAAGGGATAAATAGATTATTTGAAATTAACTACATTACTTTCCTTTTGCTCTACTTGATTAACTTTGTTACCTCTATCGTCAGCTACATCCCCGTCATTATCGATCATCATCTGATCCTTAACGCCGGACACAAGTTCCGCTGCCTGCGCTTTACCTTCGTTATCCATTCCGAAGATAATTGTTGTTGATACGCCCTTCGCTGGTGCCAATGCTGTTTTCACATCAATATCAACAGACCCTATCTCTCGCTTTTCATTAGGCTTTATTGCAATGGTCAGCGTTAACTTGCGAACGTTCTTCCAATTAGTGTTTGGGTCCAAAACGTTAGCGGCCAGTTTTTGCATTTCAATGTTCAGACGTTCGCCGACAGCACCCTCAGCTAGATTATTAAAGTTAATTTCTTTACTCATATTTAAATCCTCCATTATCTAAAA
The DNA here is from genome assembly GCF_038593035.1 of Paenibacillus sp. FSL R10-2778. Taxonomy (NCBI): domain Bacteria; kingdom Bacillati; phylum Bacillota; class Bacilli; order Caryophanales; family Paenibacillaceae; genus Paenibacillus; species Paenibacillus sp. FSL R10-2778. The sequence continues at coordinate 4,025,673 of NZ_CP151956.1, forward strand.
TTTATATATATGGGTACACCAGTTCGATTTTTAGCTATGGAGGTGCCCGATCCCCTATCATACTCGGGGTCTATGCCGTTTCCGCAAACCAGATTTTATCTACTGCAGCCAAATAATCAAGAGGAACACGGCCTGTCCTAACTTCAAATGCGTCAATCTCGAAGTTATCCAATGTCATGCTTTTGCGTCCGCCCCTGGAAGCCTCAACCTTGTATGCACGTAATGCTGTGAAGGGTAAAAGGTATGTTTTACGTTGTTTTCTAAACTCGACTAGTACGAAGCATAGAGCTCCGAACTTATGACACTTCTCTAGATGCTCGTACTGATGATCCTCAACCTTTTTTAGGTCAAATCTATCAAGCTCTTGGATTGACTTAGCTTCGAAAAAAATAGCTCTTCCACGATAAATTCCATCATAGTCAACAGTTGATTTTGCCTCAAAGAATCCAGCGAGTGCCTTTGTTCCTTTACTTCTTGTTACCTTTACTGGCGTTGAACGCTTATTGATAACGGCCAATTCTCTACTCTCATAGGATTCATTCGTGTAATTGATTAAGTTTTCAAATGCTGCTCCTCTATTTCCTTGAGCCATCTTGTTCACCCTTTCTTGGAGTGGTTGGTGGATCAAGTACATAACGCATGTCATCAATCATTAGTACGCTCGGGGCATCCTCATGCATTTTTGCAACTGTTACGATCTTTTTGTATTTCTTACCAACCTCATAATGTGTCATTTCGAATCTTTCCTCGCTCTTTTTGGAGTTTCTAATTCATGTTTTTCAGCTATTTGGTCAATCATGTCCTCAATCTTTGCCCGTACAACTTTTTGACTAGTTGATAACCCAACACCTGCAGTTGATGCCTCTGAAATAATTTTAGCTACGATATGGTCAGCTGCTGCCAAATGTTCAAAAAGTCGATATTCCAAGGATTCAAAGATTCTATCGAATTCATTTAGCAAGTATTTCTCCCGGCGTTCAGCAGCAGTCATAATCACCACACCTCTGAACGTCTACGATCGACGAGCACCATTATGAGCTTTTTTATTTTTTCTCTGGCTATAAGTTCCATGGTGGCGTGAATGCGTATGTCATAATCTAGAGAGTCATTGTTGATTATCTGCAGAAGCTCGGTGTCAGTCTTCCAGTTTAGAAATTTCAACGTCTTTTCTCCTCCTCAGCTCGTTTTCTTTTATCAAGAAGCTCAGCCATGGACTTCTCATGAAGTTCGATTTCTTCTTGTGTAGGAGGAGCAACGGGGTTCTTAGTAATTTCAATTTGTGGTTTCCCACTTTGCCCACCCCGCCCATTCCTATAACTATTACTAGAAGGATTGCTTCGTAGTTCTTTCTCCTTTGTCCATGGCTCGTCTATGCCTTCGGATTTCCATCGTTTTAGAATGGCACGAACATAACTAAGATTTCGCTTGCCAGCAATTATCGAAGTACGCATAGCCTCGCAAAGCCATCTTTCGCCATAGTCATTTATAAAGTCATTAAGCTGATCAGATATCACAGAACTGATTGTGCCAAACCCTTCAGCTTCAAACATCCGGAACGGATTAACTGGCAGAGGCACCTCTATCTCTATTGGTTTTATTTCACTTTCTTTTTCTTTACTTTCCTCTCCTTTACTTTCCTTTACTTTACTTTGTGTACTTTCTGCTGACATTTTCCCTTGTTTGTCGGGATTAATGTAAACATTAACTGGTGTACTTTCAGCACTGACGATCACGATTGAGTGTGATACTTTCTTACTTTCTTCTAACGGATCAATGAGTAAATGACCTTCAAATAAAGTTACTTCTTTACGTCTTTTTGCTGCCTCAATATATCTTTTCTGGAACCCTCTTGATGTCAACACCTTGTAATTTTTGTATACATTTTCATTGAAGAATCCCCAGTTTATGCATTCATTTACGATCTCTTTTACAGTGTTAATGTCAGCATTAACCTTACTGGAAAGGGCATAGTGTTCACGCTCCTCCCAGGGATAAAAATATCCATTGCGATAAATATTCATCATAATTTTTACGATAACTCCGAGTCCCTGCATTCCATATTTAGCTATTGGGACAACTAATTTATCATCCTGATCAAAATCAATATCCAATGGGAAATAGTCTAGGCCTTCTTTTAATGGCCTTGCCATGATGTCAGACCCCTTTCCTTAGCTTCCATTCATCGCACCAATCAGACACTTATAATCGCAGCACAACCCCTTATGACCGTATTTAACAACTGCTTGTCCGATTGGTATCTTTTTCCGACACTTAGGGTTAATACAATTTCCAAGTGATCTTTGTTTGTGCAGAGTTTTAGGATTAAGAAGCTTAAGTTTAGGCTGGTAGGTTTTATTAAGAGATTTCATTTTTTGTTGCAACTCAAAAATTTCTTTTTCTATTTTATTTTTTCGTTTCTGAGTAAGCTTCGAACCTTTTTTATGTTCGGCGTATAGTGTTCTCAACCGTCTCCTAATAGCCGTTGCTTCTAAAACCTTCATGGCAGATTCGTCTTTCATTAATCCCCACCTCCTAATGTGTTCATATCAACACGTACTCTTAATCTGAGTTCATAAATGTACTCACGGAGAGAAGAAAACTCATTCTTCCACATCATCTTTTCTTCAAGAGCTGTAGCCTCAACCATTCGCAAGTCCTCAATAGCAAGATCGCCGGCTATCTCTTTCTCTCCCCGCTTTGCTTCCTTTCTAGCTTTGGCATAAGCTATTTTACGGGCTGCATAGATACGAGCATGCTCACCGTCTCTAACAGCCGATACTCGTCCAATAAGCATGTGAGCAGCTGTAAGCAGCCGTATTTTTTCCATGATTGCTCCAGGAGCATTGTCATCGTATGCGTCAGCCTGAGCACGCAATTTTCTGATTTCCTTGATATACTGCTTAATATCAATGTCCATCTGATTTCACTCGATCTCTTATTAATTTGTTACCGAAGCAATGATAATTACAGATATGACCGCCATGGGCTGTTAGATGTACCTGCCCTTCAGGAATAACTGTCTCGCAGGCTAGACAGTTAAAATTACCGTTGGTCCAGCCTGAAGTTACTTTCTCACGGGTTATCTGACGCTCTAAAAAGTCTCTTCTCCTTTGTTCTGGAGTTCTCATCCATTCCGGATAATTCATCACTTTTAAAACAAGACCTAGCGACTCTTCTCGCATGTCCTTTACATATTTAGATTGGTCTATTACTGCACGTTCTTGAGCCGTGAAATCCATCCCATCAAGGATGGGATCGGCATAGGGTTGGCGTTTATGCATAGATAAAACTGCATTAAATAAGCTTGTAGATTGGATTGTAACCTCATATTTTCGTCCAGTTACATCTACCATAGGTAAATTCCAATCTTTAGCTTGCATTGCTTTTTCCTCCAACATTTGATAAACTGACCGTAATTATATTTGTTATGTTCGTGTTCAGCCTACCGGCTCCTAACCCGGTGGGCTGATTTTCATTTGATCGGTTATTTCTAAACTCATTTAATGCAATTTCATCCCAGACTTTCAGTAGCTGATCCTGACATCCGCGCCGAATTCTAGCAGCAAATAAATAGATACTGAAATCAATCTCGCCACCTCGTAACAACGCATCATCTTCAATTGTCTTCCAAAATGCAACCTCTTCGCGAAGATCTGCAACAATTGTATGCTTGTCCATAAGATCCCTCCTATTCTTGATGAGTTCAAAACAACATTTGACCATTTGCTTGTTCAATCTGTCTCATTAGGTTGTTGGGTGGATTCCAATGTGGAACGTAGTGAAGCGCACGATCGTAATCTTTAATGAATGTGTTGTTATATGAATTGATCTCAAAGAACTCAGTGAATTCATTCCACAGCGCTGAATATACTTGCGTCCGAAGGCTGCTATCCTTATAGGCTGCTGATTTCTTTCCACCCACGATTTCTAAAACTCGCTTGTTCCCTGCCTTTTTTAGTGTTCGTTGCTGCCCGTAATCAATCGTTGTGCGGTTTTCTAAATGCTCTACCCGATCTTCCATTTCTTTAGTTCGAATATCCAGCATCAGAATTGCTTGTAATTCTTTACTAGCCCCAGCGAATGGATTCTTGGTCTTTTCTTCCATAGCTTCGAATTTAGTCACATAAGCAGCTGTGAAGAGCACACCCTTTTCTCCTGTCATTTTATTGGCTACCATATCGCAACCTTTACGAGTCAAGAGGTAATTAGGCTGTTCTTTGTTCTGTGCATTGAGATAATGGCTTGGAATGAAGAATTGATGACTCCCGAGATCTTGGGAGTCCAAAATCTCTGCATATCTCCGAATGTCTGATAAAAGATGATCATGACGTTTACCCATCATGTCTGCTACTTCACGGCTGTCAATTGTAACTGGCTCCTTAACAATTTGTTTATGCATAAATCCCTACCTCCCTTTACTCCTAGCTGATCTCCTATCTTTCGCGTTATTGGAGTCGCTAGGGTATCCGATATTTAATCGCTGAATTGGCGTGTGTCCTTCTAGATTCTTGTTTGCGGCTTGAGGATCGTATCCGATACTTTGCGGCTTGCCGTATTTTCCGAACAACACTTTACGCTCCATGTTATGAGCTGTGCGGCAATGATTAACTGTGATTACTTCACCTGTATGACCGCAAGTGGGGTAAGGGCATCTGACTGTGCTGCATATGATTACTGTCACGTAACTAAACCTCCTTACCTTCACCTAGAGAAGCTATATACCTTACTTCTAAGTCATCTATGAGTGCTAACATACTTGGATTATCTAACCAGTTACGACGAGTGCGGTCTGCGAAGTCTTGTATTTGCTCTGGCGTACAGCCACGATTCAAACAGTTTTGAAATATTGTTGCCAAATCAGTGTATCTACTTTTCTTATTACTCATGGGGTAACTCCTTTCAGGTATAAAACCCTATGATGTGGTTATGATGGCGGATAGAGGGCTACACCTGAGAACTGCAGCTTGCCCTCTCTTGTTCGGCAATCCAGTGAATCAAAGTTGACTTTTGGATACGACGCACTTTACGAACCTTGATGCTTGGAATATCCCCTTCTTTACACCAACGATAGACAGTGTTGCGAGTGACGCCTAGATATTCAGCAATTTGTTCAGGTGTACAAATTTCCGGTAAATTTGTGAGTTCCATATTAGTACTCCTTTTGTTGCTAAATCGCAACATTTTGATTAAAAAATTTTGGGAATACCTCTTCAAGAGTCATCTTGAACTTATGCGCAATTTTGACAGCTTCTTCAAGAGTGATATCCCTATCCCCTCTTTCTGACCTCAGATAAGTTTCTTTGTTGACCCCAAGTAAATCAGCCATTTCTTGAACAGGAACTTTTATCAACACTCTCCTAATATAAGCTAATTCGGCGTATCGGGTCTGTTTCGCTTCCATGTCTTCACCTCCTAGCGTGTTTCAATCGTAATACAAACGTTGCGGTTTTGCAACATTAATTATTCATTTTATCGTTTATGATATTTTTCGCAACGATTTTGTTGCCAAATAAGTATTACTGTTGTATATTTATTTCAGGAGGTATCAAAAAATGGACATATTTAGTAAAGTCTTTTCAGAGTTGGTTAGCAAAAGTAACTATACAGACGCAGAATTAGCGAGACGGTTAAACGTTAATCGCTCAACTATAGGACGTTGGAAAAACGGAGATTTGTCCCCAAAATTACCGAAGCTAAAAGATATTGCTGATCTATTTCAAGTAAATCCCCTAATTTTCGTTGACGATCAATATAAAAAAACAGTTCTTCCTAAAGAAGCCATTCCTGTAAAGGGTACTTCCGTTTTAGTTCCGCTATATGGTTCAATTGCAGCTGGTTTGCCTCTTGAAGCTATCCCAGTAGAAGAATACATAGAAATCCCTGAAGAAATAGGAAGCTGGTATCCTACTGCATTCCTTCTCCGAGTTAACGGGGATAGTATGAACAAAGTTGTCCCTAATGGCGCTTACGCGCTCATTGATCCTTACAATGGTGAGGACGTTGTGAATGGCGATGTTGTAGCTGTGCAAGTAAACGGATATGAAGCTACCCTAAAACGATTCTTCAAATTACATAACACGGTTGTCCTTGAGCCTGATAGTTATAATCCGGATCATGTTGCTCAAAACTTTACGTCTCCAGAACTGGACAGTCTCAGAATCATGGGTAAATTGGTGTGGTATATGTCTCCGCCAAACGTTAAATATTAATTTCCGTTCTTGAAAGGGGTGAATTTAAAAATGGCCAGAAAAGCAAAAGAACCTGTTAAGTACCCAGGGGTTCGCGAAAAAAATGGACGGTTCACTTATCGTTACAGTATTCAAAGTACAAGTAAATCGGGAAGAAAACAAAAGGAAACGCCTAGTTTTCCTACAGCCAAAGAAGCATATGAGGCAGGAATTCGGATTAAGGCCGAGCTTCTCAATGGTGTTTACTTCGAAGAAAAGGATATTTTATTTGATGCTTTTGCTGATGAGTGGTTACTAATGTATGCAGCTCCTGGAAAAGTGAAAAATTCTACTGTTGATATTAGGAGATGGGAATTAAAAAAGTGTTCCCCATATTTTGGAACTAAAAAAATTGGAGACATTACAAAATTAGATTACCAAAAAATGCTTGATGATCAAAAAAAGAAAGGAGCAGCAAAGAATTCAATCTCCCTCTTAAACACAACTTGCAAGATGCTTTTTAAGAAAGCTGTTGAGCTAGGAGTAATTAAAAACAATCCCACAAATGGCTCTGAACTCCCTGCATACACTGAAACTGTTGAAGATTTGGAAAACAAAACTGATCTTCCTCATTATCTAGAGCGTGATGAATTGTCTAAACTTTTGACCGTTATTAAGATCCAAGGTGAAACGCAGGATTACAACCTCTTCTTTTTATTGGCATATACAGGCATGCGAATCGGTGAATTAGCTGCATTAAAGGCGAAAGATATTAATAAGACTGAGGGCTATATTTCTATAACCAAGACCATTTACATGAAGGGTAAAGCAACTGAATTTTCCTTAAACACGCCTAAGACAAAGTCCTCTCGTCGAGAAATTGATATAACACCAAATGTTTTATCGGTATTGGAAAATCAATTAGCATGGCGTAACGAATTCAAGATGTCTCGGAGAAACGAATACTACGATAAAGATGACTTTGTGTTTGTTAATAATAAAAACTTGCCTGGATACCCTTTGAACATCATTTCATTGGACAAGAGGTTTAAAGATTATTTGGAACTTGCAAAATTGCCTTCGAACCTAACGCCTCATAGTTTGCGTCATACTCATGTCTCTTTATTGGCTGAAATTGGAATAGATATCGAGACGATCCAAGAAAGACTAGGTCACAGCAATGCCGCAGTAACAAGACGCATTTACTTACATGTAACAAAAAAAAGGAAAAAAGAAGCGTCAGAAAAGTTCGATATGCTCATGAAAGATATATAAGTGTGGGGATTATGTGGGTAAATCATTGATTTTGTCTTATTCTATAAGAGGAATTTATCACATTCTTCATGATAAATATCACACACCGATGAAAAATCACCTCTATTTCTACAAATGTGTATCATTTATACTTTTCAACTAGTCCATTTCAGGATAAACTGATTCTTGGTGTAATTTTTTGAACCTACTTAGGAGGCATTAAATGTGAAGTCAAACGAAGCATCATTACAGAAAAAATTGCTTCCACGGCATATCAGCTTTATGGCGATGGGCGGCGTAATCGGTACGGGGATTTTTAAAGGAAGCTCTGAGACGATAAGCATTGCTGGACCAGGGGTTGTTCTCTCCTATGTATTGGCAGGCTTGCTGCTACTAGTCGTTATGGGTGCAATTGCCGAAATGGCCACGGTATACCCGAACAAAAATATGAAGGAATTCATCCGCGAGGCTTTTGGAGAACGGCTCTCCTTTATCGTGGGTTGGCTATATTGCTTCATGTGGTTGACTGTCTGCGTGATCGAAGTGCTGGCGGCAGGAAGCTTCTTGCAGTACTGGTTACCGGATGTTCCATTATGGCTACTGAGTCTAGCAAGTGGTGCTTTAATTATTGGCATCAATATGATGAGTGTAAGCGGTTATGGAGAGACGGAGTTTTGGTTAGCAGGAATCAAAATAGCTATGATTATCATCTTTATTATTCTGGGAGCTGCATTATTGTTTGGGCTATTGCCTATGTCTGAAGGGACCCCCTATTTAAGTAATTTTACGGATTATGGCGGATTATTCCCACAAGGCTGGACACCTATCTTCTCTGCCCTTCTGGTCGTCATGTTCTCCTACGGCGGATCTGAGCTGATTGGACTAACTTTAACAGAAACTCAAGATGCAGAAAAAGTGTTGCCTAGAGTTGTCAAAAGCTTCATTTTGCGTGTTATTCTGTTCTACACCATTCCAATTCTGATCATCTGTGGGTTAATTCCTTGGAATCAGCTTAACGAGCATACCAGCCCCTTTGTGCAGGTATTAGCAGCTACAGGACTTAAGGGTGCTGACCATGTTATGAACTTCATACTGATTACGGCTGTGCTCTCTGCTGCTAACTCTGGTATCTACGGCGCCACACGGATGTTGCACTCTTTGGCTTCACAGGGTGAAGCTCCACGTAGCTTAGCAAAGACCTCAGCAAAAGGTGTGCCGATCAACAGTCTTAAACTTTGCGCTATAGTTCTTTTTGTTGGTTCTATGTTAGCGTACTTCGCACAGGATGGACTTTTCCGGCTGCTGATGGCTGTTCCCGGCTTCGTAGTAAGCTTGGTATGGATCAGCATCTGCCTATCACAGCTTAAGCTGCGGAAAACCTATCCTAAAGAGCCAAGCTTTAAAGTGTGGGGTTTCCCTTATATTACGATTTTGACGCTTATCTGTTTGTCGGTTATCACGATTTCCTTCCTTTTCGACACTCAGAACCGGATCAGCATAGGCACATGTCTGGGCTTCCTGCTGATGCTTACCATCTGGTCATTCGCTAAATTCCGAAAGAAGAACTAAACTATATATCTCGCACTTACATGAGAAAAGGTGTATCCATTATTCTTCGCGATCGCGTAGAACGGGGATACACCTTTTCTTATGGGACCGTTGATTTGCTCACTCGCACCGGATGCGCCTCATTCTGCGGGTTTTATACCGTTGATTTACCTACTCACACCGGATGCGCCTCATTCTACGGGATTTATACCGTTGATTTGCCTACTCGCACCGGATTCGCCTCATTCTGCGGTATATATACCGTTGATTTACCTACTCACACCGGATGCGCCTCATTTTGCGGGATTTATACCGTTGATTTGCTCACTCACACCGGATGCGCCTCATTCTACGGGAATTATACCGTTGATTTGCCTCCTCGTACTGGATTCGCCTCATTCTGCGGGATTTATACCGTTGATTTGCTCACTCACACCGGATTCGCCTCATTCTACGGGATTTATACCGTTGATTTACCTAATCGCACCGGATTCGCCTCATTCTGCGGGATTTATACCGTTGATTTTCCCACTCGCACCGGATTCGCCTCATTCTGCAGGAATTATACCGTTGATTTGCCTCCTCGCACCGGATGCGCCTTATTCTGCGGGATTTATACCGTTGATTTGCCTCCTCGCACCGGATTCGCCTCATTTTAAGGGATTTACTAATTCTTTTGGGGGTATGGTAATTTCTCGATGTACTTTAAGTAGTGTTCTGTTGCAAAAAATACAACAAAAGCCAAAACAGATATACGCAGACAAGCTCTCTTATATACTTTCAGAAAATAAACTCGCGGCGATCAAAGTTAACAAACGCAAGCTTCACCAAACATCAGCTTCATCCAAACATCGGCTTCACCCAAACGTCGGCTTCACCCAAACGCAAAAAAGCACGGGAATCTAATCTTCCCGTGCTTCTTTCCATCGAAACTACAAAACCTACTCTATCTCCGGCTGAATATGCTCCGCGATCAATTGTTGCTTGCTGGTCCAGACCTTCTCACTCAGATTCACCCGGTATACCTCTGGATTGAGCTTACGCAGATATTCCGGCCAGAACAGATCCTTCTGCTCCCGATGGTAACGGCGAACTTCATTCAGATCCGGCAAAGTATAGACCTGGAAGCCGTTCACGTAAATCGGCTCAAGCATAGGCAGCGCTTCATAACGCTCCACATACTTGTGCATGTATGGATGCAGCGGATTAAACAGCTTCACCCGACCGCCGTTACGTGGAGCTTCCTCTTCCGGGAAGCAGATATAATCTGCTAGCGCTTTGCCATTTTTCCCGATAATCCGGAATACGTCCTTGCTGCCTGGTGTGGATACTTTTTCAGGGTTAGAAGAAATCTTGATTGTCGGTACCATTTCTCCAGTAGCGGACTCAATTTCTACCAGCTTATAAACTCCACCCAAAGAGGGTTGATCCGAAGCCGTAATCAATTGTGTGCCTACACCCCATGTGTCGATGGCTGCACCTTGCAGCTTCAGATCCATGATTGTATTCTCATCCAGATCGTTGGACGCCACAATCTTCACATAATCGAGCCCCGCTTCATCCAGCATATTCCGTGCCTGCCGGGATAGATAGGCCAAGTCACCGCTGTCTAAACGGATACCGATCATCTTTTTACCTTGAGCTTCAAGCTTTTTGGCGGTTCTAATCGCATTCGGCACACCACTGCGCAACGTATCGAAGGTATCAACTAATAGTGTAACTTCATCAGGCATCACCTTGGCATAAGCATCAAAAGCTTCCTGCTCACTGCTGAAGCTCTGAACCCAAGAATGAGCATGTGTACCTTTGGTAGGGATGCCAAACATTTTACCTGCCAGCATGTTGGAGGTTGCATCAAAGCCACCGATATAGGCCGCTCTAGCGCCCCAGACCGCCGCATCCGCTTCTTGTGCCCGCCGGGTACCAAACTCCAGCAGAATATCATTCGGAGCTACCTGCTTGATTCGGGAAGCCTTCGTAGCGATCAGCGTCTGGTAGTTCATGAAGTTCAGAATAGCGGTCTCCACCAGCTGCGCTTCCATGATCGTCCCTTCCACACGGATTAGTGGTTCATCCGGGAAAATCAACGCCCCTTCTTTCATCGAATAAACGTTGCCCTGAAAATGAAATTGCAGCAATTCTTCCAAAAAAGCAGGAGCGTAATTTTCTTCTTGCTCCGACAAGTAACGGATATCATCTTCGGTGAAACGCAAGCCGCCGATGTACCCCACGATACGCTCTAATCCTGCGAACACGGCATAGCCGTTTCCGAAAGGCAATTTGCGGAAATAAGCTTCAAATACAGCTTTTCGCTTATGGCTTCCATTCACCCAGTGAGCATACATCATATTGATCTGATATTTATCTGTATGTAGCGCAAGTTCTCTCTTCAAGTCCTCATCTCCTAATATCCACGTTGCTGTATGTGTATGTTTTTTATAGTATTATGCCTTAACAACGTCTGCTCCTAAACTTCCCCGGAAATGATTTAGTGCCCATTTATGTCCATCCGCGTTGAAGCTGGCGACCGCATCTTCGTGCACAGTAATAGTAAAACCTTTGTTATATGCATCCACCGCAGTGTGCAAAACACATATATCTGTACATACGCCAATCAAATGAAGGTCAGTAATGCCACGTTCCCGCAGCTTAATCTCCAGATCAGTTCCACTAAAAGCGCTATATCGAGTTTTGTCCATCCAATAGATGGAATCCTGGTCAGCTTCATAAACAGTTTTCAAACTTCCATAAAGCTCCCGCCCTCTAGTCCCTCGTACATTGTGAGGTGGAAACAGTTTACTCTCGGGATGATAAGGATCATTGTCTTCATGTAAATCCACAGCCATTACAACATAATCGCCATTTTGGACAAACTCAGACGTTAATTGGCTGATTCTTGGCTCGATATCGATTGCAGGCTGCCCAACCGGTAAATTCCCATCGACAAAATCATTGGTAAAGTCAATTACTATTAGTGCTCTCATGAGAATCGTCCCTCCCCTGATTTAAGACACTACGTATAAATGGACAACAATGGCTCGTGATCTGTAAACATATACAGCTGAGCCGGGCGTTGTGAGTATTGATTGGAGCTGAGTGCATTGCCCTCTTCATCTCTCACTTCTTTTAATATACCCTGACGGCTGCGTGTTGACGTGATTTTACGAATAAAATTTGGCTCTTTAAATTCCGGCACTACTGTCTGAATCACCTGATAAAGCTCACTTAGCGTAAAATGCCTAGGCAAAAACTGTCTTGCTATCGTTGTCTGCAGCATTTGCTGTTGGATACGTACGTATGCATCCTTGATGATTTCATGGTGGTCAAAAGCGAGCTCCAGTTCTTCTAACGCTTCCTGTAACGTAAATAAACCCACTTCACCCGCATCGTCGGAAGCTTGTCTTTGCTCCAGCATCCACTCTTCTACTAAGGCGAAAAAGGCATGGCTGATAATCCATCCCCGAGGGTCGCGGCCAGGTGTACTATAAACCCCAAGATATTCTAAGTGACCTCCATCGACACCGGTCTCTTCTTTCAGCTCACGAGTTGCAGCATCATATATAGACTCATCTTCCTGACAGAATCCGCCTGGTAGAGCCCACATGCCTGCACATGGCCATTTTTTCCTTCTAATTAACATTACCTTCAACTCACGTAAAGGCAGCGTCTTGGTGACCGTCTTCCGCTCGCGTTTGGTAAGTGTAAACATTACAATGTCGGCCGGAACACCATCCGGTGTACGATATTTTTTGGCGTTATAGGTTAATTCCCCATTGTCGCTCATAATTGCCCCATCCTTTTCCGAAGCTGTAGTTTTACTTATTCGTATCTTTAAATGTACCAAACATGTTCTTCATAAATCAACAGATGAATTCCATTATTTTACATTATCCTACAAAAAAGACTATATGAGAAACGACGTTGTCGTTGAATTATAAGGATTATGTATGTTCATGTACTTCACTTCTACCTCTTATATTGAAATAAAGGGACGGATCTGCATCCGCCCCCTGAACTGAGTGTGGGTTATCCGCATGTGGTCGGAGGCGCTTCAGTGCCGGCTTCCACATTTATTTTTTCCGAAACGGTATCTCTAATCACGGAAATTACCAGCTGAAGCAAATAATTAATGTCGCTCTGGCTTTGCTGAAATTCGTTCACGACTGGAATACCGTCGATCTCATCTTGCAGCACTTCAATTTCACGTTCAATTTTGGCGACCATATCTTTATTATTGAAGCTTTCGAAGGCCACGATTTCTTTTTGTTTTTTCTTAATGGTCGCAATCAGTCCTTGCACACGCTCGTGATTAAGAATTTTTTGCTCAGCCTGCTGAAAATGGCGTACCTCTTCACTGGTTGAGATTAATGATGCTAGTTCTTTAGCTTTGCCCATAATATCCTCGCGAACGATCAGATCACGGGTATTATAAGTTTTCATTCCATATTTATTCAACTGTTGTTCTTCTGTACTCATTAGTCATCTCCCCATTCGTATGTGATTAATGAACAGCTGCGGCCTCCACCACAATATCCCCTTTAATGTACCATGTTTTGGTATCTGTAATTCTCACGTTTACAAATGTGCCGATAAGCTCCTTAGGACCTTCAAAATGGACCAGCTTGTTAGCGCGGGAACGGCCGGAAAGGACTTCGGAGTTATTCTTACTCTCCCCTTCAACCAGCACCTCTACAACTTCACCCAGCATCCGGTCATTAATGATCCGGCTGTTCTCTTTGATGAGATCATTTAATCTTTGCAGACGTTCACTCTTCACCGACATCGGTACATTATCTTCCATCGCCGCTGCTGGTGTGCCCTCACGTGGAGAATAAATGAACGTATATGCCATATCATACCCAACCTCACGCACAAGCGATAGGGTATCTTCAAATTGCTCATCAGTCTCCCCAGGGAAACCAACGATAATATCGGTACTTAATACAGCATTCGGCACACTTATCTTAATCTTGCGTACTAATTCCAGATAAGCTTCCCGGGTATATTTACGGCTCATTTTCTTAAGAACAGCAGTACTTCCCGATTGAACCGGCAGATGGATATGCTCCACCAAGTTGCCGCCTTTGCCTAAAACCTCAATCAATTTATCGTCAAAATCTCGTGGATGCGATGTCATGAAGCGAATGCGCGGAATATCAATCAGACGCATATCATCCATCAGGTTACCGAAGGTGTAATCAATATCCGTAAAATCTTTACCGTAAGCATTTACGTTCTGCCCCAATAGCGTTACTTCCTTGAAGCCTTGGCGCGCAAGCTCTCTCACCTCAGCGATAACGTCCTCTGGACGACGACTGCGTTCTTTACCGCGTGTAAACGGTACGATGCAATACGTGCAGAACTTATCACAACCATACATAATGTTCACCCAAGCGCGCATGCCTTCCCGCTTCTTCGGCAAGTTCTCAATAATGTCGCCTTCTTTGGACCATACCTCAACCACAAGCTCTTTACTAAATACCGCTTCTTTAATGAGGTGTGGCAACCTGTGAATATTATGCGTACCGAAGATCATATCCACGAAGCCATGCTTTGACATAATCCGGTTGACTACGCCTTCCTCTTGGGACATGCAACCGCATACCCCTAACAACAGACCCGGCTTCTCGATCTTCAGGTTCTTAAGATGTCCTAGCTCTCCAAATACCTTATCCTCGGCGTTCTCCCGAATCGCACAAGTATTCAGCAAAATGAGATCCGCGTCATTCCGGTCAGCGACACTGCGGTAGCCCATCTGTTCCAATAGGCCCTTCATCGTTTCCGTGTCATGCTCATTCATTTGGCAGCCATAAGTCGTTATATGATAATATTTGCCCACTCCGAAATTCTGCATCTCTTCAGGAATCTCGAAATCATAATGCACTTCTATTTCTTCCTTGCCGCGCCGTTTTCCTTCTTTATAGTCAGGCTGGCTATTAATTTGCACATTTCTTCCTTTAATCCGGTAAGTAACCTTACCTTCCTCTTCACTAATTACCTTTGCATCACTAAAATCAAAATATTTCGAATAATCCTTAGAACCCTTGCCGGATTTTAAGTCCGGTGAGTTATGGTTCCCCTTTGTCATGCTGTTTTCACGTCCTCTATTGTTCAACAATTATTTTTATACTTTGCTAATTTAAAATTATAACATAATGCTGGCCTAACATAGAAGTGCCCGGTCTATTAATGATGTAATGAAGCGTTGCATATCGACAAAAAAATACCCCGCCAACGTTTGGCAGGGTCAAGTTCTATCATATTAAGGGGGGTATGCTACTATTATAAGCAGATACACTCCTCTTGAAACAGTTACACAACCTCTTACCTAAAAAAATAGTCATTGTATATTCTGCTAGTTTTAGTAAAGCGTATTCGTTGCTTCAGGAGTAAATGGGATGATTTCGTCTATCGCTCCACTCTGTACTTTGGCAGGCCAAGCCGGATCGCTAATAAGCGCTCTGCCCACTGCAACCAAATCAAACTCCTCCCGATCAAACCTTTCAGTTAACTCATCAATATTATCCTCAGGCTTCTGAGCTTTATCTTCCTCGAAGAAATCGCTTTGCAGGCCAATAGAGCCTACTGTAATACACGGCTTCCCGGTAAGCTTCTTAGTCCACCCAGCTAAATTAAGATCAGAACCAGCAAATTCAGGTTGACTGAAGCGTCGGGTCGAGCAATGAAAGATATCTACACCCGCTTCGCTAAGCGGGGCCAGGAAACTTGCAAGTTCTTCTGGAGTCTTCGCCATCTTCTCATCATACGCCCCCAGCTTCCACTGGGAAAAGCGCAGCACGATTGGGAAGTCTGGTCCAACCGCTTGACGACATGCTTTAATGATCTCGACAGCGAATGTTGTTCTTCCTACCCAATCGCCACCGTAACGATCGGTACGTTTATTCGTTCTATCCCAGAAGAACTGGTCTATCAGATACCCATGAGCGCCATGCAGCTCGATGCCATCAAAGCCAACGCTTTTGGCATTTGCCGCCGCTTGAGCGAAGGCTGTTACTAAACTTTCAACCTCTTCTGTGGTCAGCGGCTCTGTCACCGGCTCACCTGCTAAATTCAGACCCGAAGGGCCTACAGGAAGGGCTTCAACGTTAGGATACTCGCCGATTGTACGCGCCATCCCCACATGCCAAAGCTGCGGGATGATCTTGCCGCCAGCTGCGTGAACCTCTTCCACAACCTTCTTCCAGCCTTCTAAAGATGCTTCTTCATATATATTAGGAATATCTTGGTGACTGACAGCCGCTGGATGATTTATCGCAGTACCCTCAGTAACAATTAATCCCACTCCACCCTCCGCACGTCTACGATAATAAGCGGCAACATTGCTTCCCGGCACACCCTTCGGAGACTGCGCGCGTGTCATCGGCGCCATTACAAATCGGTTCGACAGCGAAAGATTCCCCACTTGAAAAGGTAAAAATAGTTGCTCTGTATTCATATGTTACCTCCAATTTATTAATTGATTACTTTAAGTAAGCTTATTATCTACCCAAAAGATGGGAAATGCAAATTTTAAGAAAAAGACAACAAAAACCGGACCTCGCAGAATCTACGATTGCCCGGTTTCACCAAATTATAATGACTCTCTAGACTTCAAGAATCCCCGCTTTAGGGGTAACTCCAAATGCTTTAGCTAAATCCCATAGCTGTTGGTCTGTGATCTTTTGTTTGATTTCTCTACCGCCAATCAGGTTGTAGATCGTCGCAGCCTTTTCAACCGTTTCTACTAGACCAAAGGTAGCATCCATGGTGGAGCCAGTGCCAAAAATCCCATGCTGCGGCCAGATGACTAAACGGTGATCCTTCATTTTTTTGGCAGTCTCACGGCCGATTTCACTGCTGCCCGGAACAATCCACGGAATAACACTGACGCCATCAGGGAAAACAACAAGGCACTCTGTGCACATTTCCCATAACGTTTTGGTAAACTTCAGTTCGTCCAGATCATGCGTGAAGGTCATCGCGATAACATTTGTAGCATGTGTATGCAGCACGATACGGTGTGTGGGATCTACTTTCAGACGTTCAATATGACTCATAAAATGCGAAGCGAGCTCACTCGTAGGAACTGCACCATTCCGCAATCCCCACAATACTTCCACACTTTCGCCATTGCCGCTAACTCTTAACACTCCCAAATTCGCTTCAGGGTCTTTAATCACATTTCTGAAATATTTGCCTGAACCTGTTACGATAAAATACTTGCCTGCTAATTCTTTTACCGGAAAGGTGAGTTTGATCGTGCGCAACGGCTCCAGTACATTAATATACTTAGCCACCTCGTTCTCATCCAGCAAATAGCTGACATTCCCACCATTCAGTTCATCCCAGCCAAGCTCCCACATATGACGGGTGATCTCTGACATTTCCTGAATAAATGGAGCTTCACTGCTGGCAATATAACCTTTTGATTCTAACAAGGATGTACTCATAGTCTATTCTCTCCTTTGTATTTGCTGCTCTCCGTATCCACTTCTATCTTAAAGACAAAACGTCTTGTTCATAATTTTTCACTTCAGTAAGCCATTGCTCACGCACCGGTGTACCTTGTGATGCACAGTAGTAATCCCAGACCGCTCCAAACGGATACGATTTGAACTCTTCTACCAGAGCAAGACGTGAAGTATAATCCCCGGACCGCTCGATTTGCTTAAGTTCTTCCACTGGTTCCAGCATCGCACGCAGCAACGCCTTAATAGTGTTGCGGGTGCCAATGACCCATGCCGCGAGATGATTGATACTGCCATCAAAGAAATCCAATCCAATATTCGTACGAGGAAGTAAATCCCCGCGAACCAATTCACGGGCGATTTCCAGCAGCTCATCATCCATTGTTACCACATGGTCACTGTCCCAGCGGACAGGTCTGCTGACATGCAGCAGCAGCTGCTCACTGAACATCAGAATCGAAGATAATTTATTCGAAATCACTTCTGTAGGATGAAAATGTCCCGCATCCAAACAGATCGCTTTTCCATTTGTTAAACCATAACCCATATAGAATTCATGAGAGCCAACCACATAGCTTTCAGAACCAATTCCAAACAGTTTACTTTCCAAGGCATCCATATTATAAAGCGGATCTATTTCCTGACTAAAAATCTCATCCAGCGACTCTTTTAAACGTACTCTCGGAGCTAGCCGATCTACTGGCGTATCTTTATATCCGTCTGGAATCCAAAAATTCGTCACACAAGGCTGACCCAGCTCCCGCCCAAAATGCTCAGCGATCGTACGTGAAGCTTTACAGTGTCTGATCCAGAAATTCCGAATCTCCGCGTCCGAATGACTGAGAGTGAATCCATCGGCTGCTTTCGGATGTGAGAAACAAGTAGGGTTAAAATCAAGCCCTAAGCCCTGCTCCTTCGCCCAATCCACCCAGGATTGAAAATGTCGTGGCTCTAGTTCATCCAAATCTACAGGTTCATCTGTATCTGCGTAAATAGCATGCAGGTTAACCTTATGTTTACCAGGAATAAGAGATAACGCCTTTTCTAAATCTTGACGTAGTTCATCTGGTGTACCCGCCCGGCCCGGATAACTTCCCGTTACCGCAATGCCCCCGCTTAGTTCTTTTTCCTTAAAAAGAAAACCTTTTACATCATCACCCTGCCAGCAATGTATGGAAATTTTAATTTGCGCGAGTCGCTCCAGCACTTTATCCACATCAATACCGTGGGCTGCGTATAGTTTTTTGGCTTCGTTATAACTAGTGATAATGCTCTGATCCATGCTGTTTATCCTCCTAAATTAGTGCAAGTCTGTTTCGCTTAGATAAGCTCATTCACCTTGGACAGATGAAGGCTTCTCCAGCGATTTAGAATGTTATCAAAATGCTTGATCGGCTGCGGAATGTATGATGTTATTTCAAAAGATTGTTCGATAATAGCTCTTGCCTCAGTTATGTCTGCAATGGAATCTGTGCTAATCATCTGCACTACTATATTTCCTAGAGCAGTCGCTTCCGTTGGTCCAGCCTTTACTTCCCTGCCGATAACGTCAGCGGTTAGTTGGCATAAAAGCCGATTGTTCGCCCCGCCGCCGACAATTTGCAATCCCTCGATCCGACGTTCTGTCAGCTCCTCCAACTCTTCCAAATAAGTTAGATAGGATAACGCCAAGCTGTCAAAAACACAACGTGCTAACTGTCCAGGTGTCTCCGGAACGGGCTGCTCACTCTCCATACAGGCACTGCGGATTTCTTCTATCATGTTGGATGGATTAAGAAACCTTGGTGCATTACAAGGGATCAGGCTGCGAAACCCCTCTTCTCCCTGTGCAAGCTCTGCAAGTTCCGCAAAACTATAGCAATTGTTCAGTAATCTGCGAACCTCTTGAATAAGCCATAAGCCCATTACATTTTTGAGGAATCTATAAGTTCCGTAGGCTCCCCACTCATTGGTGTAGTTAGCCTGCATGGCTTTTAGAGAATTTAGAGGCTCCGTTCTTTCTACACCGAGTAAAGACCAAGTTCCACTGCTGATATAAGCTGAGCCTTCTTGAAGTGGAGCACCTAGCACTGCAGAAGCCGTATCATGGGATGCCACACAGATCAGCTGGCATTCAGGCAGGTCATATTGTTGGATTAAAGCTTCGTCAAGAGGACCAACCACTACACCAGGCTCAGTTAACTTTGCAAATTGATCTTTCCTGATATTCAAAAATTCTAATAGGTCATCGTCAAAATCCCGGCTTTCCAGATTCAACAGCTGTGTTGTAGATGCAATCGTAACCTCGTTGATTCTGCGGCCAGTCAGTCGGTAATATAGATAATCTGGTACAAGTAAAATCTGATCCGCTTGCGCTAGCTCTTCTTCTTTATGAACATATAACTGATTCAAGGTATTGATGGATAACTGCTGGATTCCTGTCTTTTCATAGACGGTTTGTGGTGAAAGCTGCTGTGCCACCTGATCCACAGCCAGATCCGTTCTGCGGTCCCGGTAGGCGTATACTTCCTGAACACGATTCCCGTCCTCATCTACCAGCACATAATCTACACCCCATGTATCAATACCGAGCGTACAGGTAGTAATTCCATCGGTTTTAGCCTTCCGAAGCCCGATCATAATCTGCTCTACTAAATAATCAATATCCCAGAAACAGGAACCCTCTTGTTCCGTAAAGCTATTGCTAAAGCGATGAAGCTCTTCTAAGGAAAGAATACCTTCTTGCAATATTCCGCGCACCAGCCGCCCACTTGAGGCACCGATGTCAACGGCGATGTGATTATTCATAAACAATCTCCTATGATAAGGGGTGATTTATAATATTTTTTTGAACAGTGTAATAACTTCTTCTTTAGTAGGAATAAAAGGGTTCCCTGGTGCACAAGCATCCTTCATCGAATTTTCAGCCAGAAGATCAAGATCTACTTCTTCTACACCAAGCTCGGATAATTTGGCTGGAATCCCTACTTCTTTAGACAACGCCTTGATCGACTCAATTACGAAATCTGCGCATTGTTTATCCGTTTGGTTCTCTACATTAAGTCCAATCGCTTTAGCAATGGATCTGAATTTCTCAGGCACATATTTGGCATTTTCTTCTTCCACAAAAGGCAGCAACATCGCGTTACATACGCCGTGCGGCAGATCGTATACGCCGCCCAGCTGATGCGCCATCGCATGCACATAACCAAGCCCCGCATTATTGAAAGCCAAACCGCCAAGGAATATCGCGTATACCATCTGTTCACGCGCTTCGATATCATGGCCATTCTTCACAGTACGAGCCAGGTTAGCAAAAATAAGCTCCACTGCGGCTAGTGCCGTAGCATCGGTTACCGGATATGCTCCCGGCGTCACCAGCGCTTCAATCGCATGAGTCAATGCATCCATACCCGTGGCCGCGGTAAGTGCAGCGGGTTTATCAACCATAAGCTCAGGATCGTTGACTGAAATCGTCGCAAGGCTGTTCTTATCTACCATTACCATCTTCACTTTGCGTTCTTCGTCTGTGATTACATAGTTAATGGTCACTTCAGCCGAAGTACCAGCAGTGGTATTCACGGCGACAATCGGCAGTGATTTATGCTTAGACTTGTGTACACCTTCATATTCTTTGATATGACCGCCATTTGTGGCAATGATACCAATGGCTTTGGCAGTATCCTGTGGTGATCCACCGCCAATGGAAATCAGATAATCACAATTCTGCGCTTTGAGATAATCAACGCCATCGTGGACATTTTTACAGGTCGGATTGGGTTTCACTTCATCATAGATGGCATATTCAATCCCCGCTTCGTCCAATACCGTCAGCAATTTACCAGCAATGCCACTTTTCATAAGGAATTTGTCCGTAACAACAAGCGCCTTTTTTAATTTAAGCTCTTGGATGTATGGACCAATCTCCTGCAAGCATCCCTTGCCCATAATATTGATCGATGGAACATAATACACATGCGTGCTCATGCTTGACCAGCCTCCTAAAGTTAATTTATCAACACCAAAGTTTTACACACAACTCTGCAAGCTAGAGCGTAGTATTCCGGCTGCAGCGCCTCAGGCTGGCCTCTGAATCGCAACTGGGCCGGCTCTGGTATCTTTCAAATCTAATTACCACTACAGGACTTATTTTCTCCTTCATCGTATGCCTCCAAATCTTTGTTGTCAACATTTTAAATATTATTAATGTTGTTTTTATTTGTTTTATATCCGTTTTGTGAATATTATTGGAAAACAAACATGAATTTACGTTGATTTTATTGCAAAACACAGATATTTGGAGCTATGATTAAGGAATATAAAGATTTCGGAAAGGTGATCCCTATGCTTGCAGCTGAAAGACGCAAAAAAATAATTGATCTTGTTCATCAGGATAAACGAGTATTAGTCTCTGATCTAAGCCGGATGTTTGAAGTTACAGAAGAGACGATACGCAGAGACTTGGAGAAGCTGGAGAAGGATGGCATTCTAAGCCGAACCTATGGCGGGGCCATGCTGAATCGTCACACGAACGAGGATTTGCCTTTTGTTACACGCAATGCGCTGAATACAGATATCAAACGGGGAATCGCCCTTAAGGCGCTAGATTTAATCAATGATGGAGATACGTTAATGGTGGATCCTAGCTCCACAGCCTTTGAGTTTCTAAAACTGCTTGGCAATAAAAACAATCTGACCATTATCACGAACTCGATTAATATTTTGCATGAGTTCTCGAATTCTGGGATGGATATCATCTCTACCGGAGGTTCTTTACGTTACCGATCCATGTCACTCGTGGGTCCTGTAGCACATGACACCATTCAAAGATACAATGTGGACACTGCGGTTATCAGTTGTAAAGGAATAGATATGGAGCGAGGCATCACAGATTCTAATGAACCGGAGTGTGAGCTCAAGAAATATATGCTACGTCAAGCTAACAAGGTCATACTCCTGGCCGATCACACCAAATTCGATAAGACCGCCTTTACGAAGCTGATCGAGCTTGGCCAAATCGACTTTTTGATCACAGACCGCCAGCCTTCTGAGGTTTGGTTGAAGCGCCTGAACAAAGAGAATATTGAGCTTCTCTATTAATCGGACTCAAACGCCTTCGGTGCCCAATTAAAAATGCCGTTCCCCAATGAGTAATGGGTGACGGCATTTGTTGTATGGAGATGATTATCTTTTTGTATAAACCTGAGAGATTGGGACTACGTTGACTGTTGATTTGGGATTTTCGCGTTGCACTTGCGTTGTGGTTTTTTTCCTGCAAATATATATAAGCGCTGGTGGAAAATTCAGCAGCACCCACTTCGTGTGTAGGATCTCAAAATGCTGGCTCAACTCTGTTTTCATCCGCGGAAAATATTCATAGGTTATAAACCACCCTCCTTCTTTTAAAGAAGAAATGATCTGTTCCATAAACCTAGTGCGGTCTGGCTTCGAGAAATTCATCAAAGACAAACTACTCACGATACAATCCAGCTTCTCCAGACTGCTGTTATGAAGCGCAAGACGCAGCCGGAGACAATCATTGTTGCAGAAACATCCGGGGAACTCCTCTCTTAATTGACTGCGAAAATCAGGATCTATTTCAAATAAAAGAACATTCATACCGGTCTTTTCTCCACGCGGAATAAACCTTGTGATTGCACCAGTCCCAGCACCCAATTCAGCCATAGAATGCACTTGGTTCCAAGGCACTGGATCAAGCAACGTCTGGGCCAGCCAATGTGAACTGGGAGTCACACTACCATATTGTCGGGGCGCATGCAGAAATTTTTTTAGAAAATGAAGTCGCTCACGAATTCCACTTTGCATGAAATCTCCCCCTT
The DNA here is from genome assembly GCF_038593035.1 of Paenibacillus sp. FSL R10-2778. Taxonomy (NCBI): domain Bacteria; kingdom Bacillati; phylum Bacillota; class Bacilli; order Caryophanales; family Paenibacillaceae; genus Paenibacillus; species Paenibacillus sp. FSL R10-2778. The sequence goes on from NZ_CP151956.1 coordinate 4,048,929, forward strand.
GCTTCCTAACTTACCCTTCTACCCCTAAAATATGTAAACTGCATTAAATTCGTACTCCAACTATACTTCCCATTATCTATTCCCCTTAAAATAAAAAGCCCAAATTTCTCCGCAACATAAATTGCGGGAAATTCGAGCTTGTAAACACTCAATTCAGAGTCGGCCAATCTTATTTAGTTTCCACAGCGTGTCCGCCGAATTCGTTCCGCAGTGCAGCAACTACTTTGCCAGTGAATGTGTCGGTCTCAAGGGAACGGTAACGCATCAATAACGCCATTGCGATAACCGGAGTCGCCGCTTGTAAATCAAAGGCGGTTTCAAGCGTCCATCTGCCTTCACCAGACGAATGCATAATGCCCTTGATCTCATCTAGTTTAGCATCCTTCGAGAAGGCGCGTTCCACAAGTTCCATCAGCCACGAACGGATAACAGAGCCGTGATTCCACACCCGAGCTACTTCCTCAAAGTTGTAGTCAAATTCACTCTTTTCCAGAACCTCAAAACCTTCACCGATAGCAGCCATCATGCCGTATTCGATACCGTTATGCACCATTTTTAGAAAATGGCCGCTACCTGCTTTACCAGCATATAAAAAGCCGCTTTCTACAGCTGTATCACGGAAAATAGGCTCCACAACTTCCCAAGCTTCGGGATCTCCGCCAACCATGTAACAAGCGCCATTACGCGCCCCTTCCATACCGCCAGAGGTACCTGCATCCATAAAGTGAATTCCGTGCTCCTTCAATTCCTCATACCGACGAATCGATTCCTTATAATGCGAGTTTCCTGCTTCAATAACGATATCACCTTTAGACAACTGTGGAGTAAGTTCAGCGATTACAGAATCAACGACCTGATGCGGAACCATGATCCAAATGATTCTTGGTGTTTCCAATTGCTGTACCAATTCTGGAAGCGTTACTGCTCCACTAGCGCCTTTAGCTTTCATTTCTTCTACAGCAGGTGCATTCAGATCAAAAGCAACAACCTCATGTCCATGATCCAGCAAATTTTGACCCAAATTAAAACCCATTTTTCCTAACCCAACTAATCCTACTTTCATGTAAATTCCCTCCGATTTATAGATTCTTGTGATGTATTTTAGCTAAATTGGCAAAAAAAACAGGCAGGGGCTTAAGCCCCTGGCCGTATAGATTCCTGCGCTGCTGCAACTTCTGCTTGAGCGTCGAGAAGATCTGACTCCTGATCTGTATCATCAAACCACCAGCGGTCTTCACCCAAAAGCTCCATAGCCGCATCTGGACCATAAGAACCTGAAGCATAGGTATGAAGTGGCATTAGCCCCTCTTCCATAGCTTCCTGGATTGGTGTAACCCATTGCCATGACAGCTCGACTTCTTTCCAATGAGCGAAGAAAGTGGCGTCACCACGAAGTGCATCAAAGATCAGATTTTCGTAAGCTTCTGGTACGTCTGAAGTTCCGGCTTCATAAGTAGCGAGGACAGGTTCAAGTTTCCCTTTTTGCAACTGATCCTTCGTATTCAACTGAAGCGTAATGGCTTCATTCGGACCGATCTCGATGATGAGTAGATTTGGAACGTCATTTCCTTTATTTTTGTTATTGTTATCATTAAACGGTTCTTTAAATTCTATAACAATTCTTGTTGATTTCTCTTTCATTCTCTTGCCAGTACGGATATAGAACGGAACTTCATTCCACAATGGATCATCTATAAACAAACGCGCTGCAATAAACGTCTCATTTTGTGAGGATTGGCTAATTCCGGGTTCATCTAAGTAGCCTGCAACAGATTTACCTTTAATTTCACCTTCAGCATATTGTCCGCGGACAACATATTGATTAACTTCGTCTTTACTTAGCGGAATGAGGCGCTCCATGACATATCTTTTCTTCCCACGGATCTCTTCAGGTGTACTGCCTTTTGGAAGCTGCATCGCCATCATCATGAGCAATTGCAGCATATGGTTCTGGAACATATCACGAAGTGCCCCAGCTTTATCATAATAGCCTGCCCGTTCTTCAACGCCAACAATCTCACTCGCCGTAATTTGCACATTTGCGATATACCGATTTTTCCACAGTGCTCTAAGCACAGGATTTGAATATTTTAGAACTTCCAGATTCTGAACCATCGGTTTACCCAAGAAGTGGTCAATTCGGAAAATCTCCTCTTCAGTAAATACGGCATTCAAGCTGTCATTTAACTCTCTTGCTGTTTGCAAGTCTGTACCAAAAGGCTTTTCAATAATCAGACGCTTCCAGCCCTTCGTAGATCCCAGACCACTGGAGTGAATATTGGCGGCAATTTCCTTGAAAAACTCAGGACCCACCGATAAATAGAACATCCGATTCTCCGGAATGTTAAAAAATTGCTCACGACGTTTAACATGCTCCAGGAGCTTCAAATAATCCTCTGTATTACCTACATCTAGAACGCTATATTCAAAAGCTTCCAAGAAAACCTGCAACTGTGGAGATTCAACTGCCGGTTGTCTAGAAAATGTCTGCAAAGATTGCAGGACTTGCTTACGGAAAGCTTCAGTTGAAACTTCTCTTCTTCCTAATCCAATCACTGAGAGAGGACCTGAAATTTGACCATCTAAAAAGAGGTTATATAGTGCAGGATAGATTTTACGTTTTGCTAAATCTCCTGTAGCGCCAAAAAGCACAAATGTTGATGATTCCACTTTCATTCCTCCCGCTGTTATATATTATTTATTAACTTACTTTTAATTACTAGCATACTCAGTAGAATCAATCATACGACTGATATTTTTATTCGTCAACCTCATTTCGACATTTACGAAAAGTTATTATTTTCACAAAGCTTCGAATTGGTAATTATGATTAATGTCACACCAATTATCTTATTGGATTATTCGTATTAATTTACTAGGAAATAATCCGAAAATAAGATAACAACCCGCTCCCAGCATGGATTTTGGCGTTCTGAATTTACACACTCTGATTTAAAATTCTTCATCCAAAGCTGTTTACAACATAAACAAAATTCCCAGTCGCTTAAATAAGCTCATCCTTCCACTGTGTTTCAAACTAACTTTAAGTAATTGACTGGATTGGTCTGGCACGCCTCGAAGAAGACTATGCGTTTTGATCCCAAATTTGGGAATTAAGCATAAAAAGTGACTGCTTCGAGGAATATTACTTGAGAATGCTCGAAGGAATTTTTGCTAAGCACATTGGAGTGACTGGAGTCTGTGAAGAGAACGATTGGGGATGAGATGACGTTTGCAAAGAGTACCATTGGGGATAGGTTGAAGGTTGCTAAGAGTACCCTGTGAATGTCTTGAGTTTGCTAGGTGAACCATTGGGATTGTCCTGAAGTTTGCTAGGTGTACCCTGTGAATGTCTTGAAGTTTGCTAAGAGTACCCTGTGAGTGTAGTTTGCTAAGTGTGCGCTTTGGGGGATCGCTTAAAAGTTCGCATAGAGCGTCTTTAGTTTCAGTTTGGAGTAACATTTATGTTTACCCGCATCTCCGGCTGCGGCGATATCGGACCTTGGAGTCCTTATACGTCGATTCGTACTCGTCTGCCGTGGCCTTATGTCCACACAACTATGGATCGGACTCAGGTGGCCTCAAACGTCGATTCTTACTCGTCTTCGGTGGCTACACGTCCTCGCCATCGACGGTCCGGACTCAGGAGACGCTATTTCACAGATTTTGGTCATTTCGCCATGTTATCGGACTCAGATGCAACTATTCGACCCAATGTACTCCTCTTTGGAGCAAATACTTGGTAATAAGAGCTATGCGGTCCGATACTTCTGAATAATGCTCCAAAAACACTAAATAGCTGCGATACAGTCCGAACGATGATGTAGTATCGCCAATCTTGCTAGTCCGGACTCAGCTGACATTATACGACGATGCTTACTCGTCAACCTAGGCTGTATGTCCACACTAACTATGGGTTCGGACTCAGGAGACGTTATTTCGCAGATTTAGCCCATTTCGCCATGCTATCGGACTCAGATGCAACTATTCGACCCAATGTACTCCTCTTTGGAGCAAATACTTGGTAATAAGAGCTATGCAGTCCGATACTTCTGAAAAATGCTTCAAAAACACTAAATAGCTGCAATACAGTCCGAACGATGCTGTAGTATCATCAATCTTGGCTAGTCCGGACTCAGCTGACATTAAACGTCGATTCGTTCTCGTATGCTAAGATTGCAAGTCTTCACCATCTAGGGATCGGACTCAGGAGACCTTACACGTAGATACCTCGTCATCCCCATGGATCAATTAGATCCGGAAGTCCTTATAACGCAGATTCAAACCACCTCACAATAGACTAGTTACCAGCCAAGTTTACAATACCATTTGTTTAGAGCCGGTACATTAAGTGTTATAGTTAATGAACATATAAATTTTCATTCAGTTCACGAAGGGAAGGAGAATTTTCATGAATATGGAGCAATGGGAACAAATTCGGACGGGACAGGGATTTATAGCTGCCTTGGATCAAAGTGGTGGCAGTACACCAAAAGCGCTGCTGCAATATGGTGTTGCAGAGGACAGTTACTCTAATGAAGATCAAATGTATGGGTTGGTTCACGAGATGAGAACGCGCATTATCAAGAGCCCTGCATTTGATTCTAAGCATATACTGGGTGCAATCTTATTTGAGAACACAATGGATCGTTCCATAGACGGGCAATATACTGCCGATTTTCTATGGGAGAAAAAAGGGATTGTGCCTTTCCTGAAAATCGATAAAGGGCTTGCCGACCCTGAGGACGGAGTACAACTAATGAAGCCTATTCCCGGCTTGAGTGATCTTCTGAAGCGGGCCAACGAACGTAACATCTTCGGTACAAAAATGCGCTCGGTGATTAAAGAGGCTAATCCTTCCGGTATCAAAAAGGTGGTTGAACAGCAGTTTGAAATCGGCAAGCAGATTTTAGCAGCGGGACTCGTTCCTATTATCGAACCGGAAGTTGATATCCACAGTGCTGATAAAACGGCTTCAGAGAAGCTGCTAAAAGAAGAACTATCGGCCCAATTGTCTACGCTGGGCAAAGACGTGAAGGTCATGCTTAAGCTCTCCATCCCAACGGAGAATAATTTCTACCGCGAATTAGTGGATGATCCTCATGTTTTGCGAATTGTCGCTTTGTCCGGCGGTTACACACAAGCGGAGGCCAACGATAAGCTCGCCCATAATCAAGGACTGATCGCCAGCTTCTCACGTGCGTTATCACAGGGACTAGGTGCTGGGCAGTCAGAAGAAGAGTTTAACGCGCTCCTCTCCAAATCTGTAGAAGCGATTTATGCAGCCTCTATTAAATAAGATCCTCATTTAAACCAGCACATAAAAAGAGCTGTTTCCCTGACAGGTGATCCCTGCTGGGTAGCAGCTCTTTTTTTATGATGAGAATTTACTTTTAAAGTCTAGAATTTTCATATTAAACGCCATTCTGTCTACTCATTCAGCCCACACAAGCATGCAATGGGTTTGTTAAAGTCCCTTACATCTTATCTAAGGACCACACCTGTAGCTAAAACACATTAATCAACCACTTCTCTGTTGTTTCTTGGTACACCATCCATAATTCCTGTTTTTAATCCAGCGCATTTCCTTACCCAATAATTTCTTGATCTTACGCAAAAAAGGCTTCCACCACGTAAGTACGCGAGGTAGAAACCTAATCGATTACTTCTATGTTATCTTAAATCGAAACCACGAGGATTAATGCAATTAAAGCTGGCAGTCCTTGCATAAATAAAATAGACTTTTTCACCGTCAGTCCGCCATATAACGCTGCCACTATAACAGTTGATAAGAAGAAGATTTCAATTTGATGGCCGAAATTCACATTCGGATGAACCAATCCCCAAATTAAACCTGCCGCCAAAAATCCATTGTATAACCCTTGGTTCGCTGCCAGTGTTTTAGAAGCATCCGCAACTTCCTGCGTCATTCCAAAGACTCGAAGCCCTTTTGGCTTTGACCAAGCGAACATTTCTAAATAAACAATATAGATATGTATTAACGCAACAACACCGACCATAATATTAGCTACCCATACCATCAAAATAACCACCTTATTTTAATTTGTGTACAATTTAATTGTATCACATTAAAACTCAAAAGTGTATACAAAATCCCATAAACAATTCGACACTAAAAAAAGAATAGCCATAATCTTCAAAAAAAGACTATCGCTATTCCATACGTAATGTTTTATGAAATTCTAAAATACTTTTGCAGCAATATAAACGGTTACGCTATTGTAAAAACCATAAAGAGAACCATTGCTCCAGACGAAATTGCTAGGATCTGAAATTCCCGTATTTTGAGACGCTTGATGTCCATGTTTCTCTGACCATAGACCTGAGCTATTTTGAAGCATGAAGTGGTAATCAACGTTATCCTCAGGAATATCGACTTTACCATTACCATTTGAGTCGATCCATCCCACTCTTAGTGCAATTCGATGTTCATCGGAATTAATCGTTGCAGTTCGGCCCGGAAGTATCCGCCAACCCGGTTTAAAGTATAAAGGATTTGTATTGCCATCTTGAACCACAAGACCAGCAGTATAATACACGTTAGTAAAATAGGCAGGATCTCTGACATTTGAGACCCCGTCTCCATCACCAGGGTTGATTGCCCCAGGAAATCTTAAAGCATAACCATAACAGTTAATTCCATAACTATTCTCGGCTGTATACGGCCACGCATGACCATAAGCGGAAGCTAGAGTTGCTTGCGGAGAATCAGGTTCAAAAGTAGGTGTTATTAGCTCCGGTGCTAACAATTCATTATTAATAAGATTGTCATCTGCCGGGGGTACAAAGCTTGATGACTCTTTGAGTTCTCCAACTGTAGTAACATTTCCTTGTGTGTCCACAATAATCGTATCGTCGCCCTTCCATTCTCCAACCCAAACCTTTTCCGGTCCAGAAGTTTGGACTTCTTTCAAATTACTCACGTCGACGTCGATGGGTGCAGCCATTGCAGCAGAGGACAGGGCCAGATTCAGTAAGAGCGTGCAGGTTATTGCGGCTTTATAAGTCTTTTTCAAAATCATAAACATCCCTTTCTATGTAAGATAAGTAAAAATTAACATTTTATCCTAAAATAGACTATGAAGAATGTTATGGTTTTTCCGAACACCTATAAAGCTTTATATTCAAAATAGTCAAAATAAGCCGGCTTCGCTTGCTGATCCAAATCCTGAGCACATACCCCGACATAGGAACCGGTAAAGCCAAGCTTGCCGCCATATTCATCCGAAAGCGTACCAAAATCTAAGGGAGTACAGACAGCTGTCCAATTCACCCCGTCTGATGAAGCATAAAACAACAGATCACGTCCATGAATTTCCGCCTTTAGATAATAACGATCCCAATCTTTCACAGATAGCTGCATAGAGGAAATCTCATCGTATTTGCCACCTCTACACAGCACAACGCCCAAACTAGTTCCACGAATCTCATCTGCGGTAACACGCAAATAATAGTAATCACTGTCATCATAATAGAGGACTAACCCAGCCATTTGCAGGAAGCTATCCGGCTCGAATTCCAGACAGGTTGTAGCTAAGCATTCAAAATGTTGAATCGGCCGGGCAATTAAACTCTGATCATGCAGTGAAGCTAATGACTCTCTGCCGCGCAGACGAAGAAAACCCGGACGTTCCTTCAAGCTAACCCAAGATTCATCAAAGGGCACACGCAAGCTTTGGTATGGAAATCCAAGAACCTCTCCATCAAATTCATCTCTGTTTGGCAGCTCCTCAAAAGTGAATATCGGCAGTTCAGGAGCCACGGTCTCCAATGCAGGCAGCTTCCCTCCGTGGGCCAATCGCAACCAGCCATCCTCTGTCCATTCACAGCGTTGAATAGCAGTTTCCCGGCCTAACGGATTCATCGTTGACGTTCCCGGAATCGGACGTGTGCATAAATGCGCCATGTACCAGTCCCCATTCTGAGTCTCTACGAGCGATCCGTGCCCTGCTTGCTGAAACGGGTAGGTCAGATCATGCGCCGTGGTCATAATCGGGAAATCCGGATCCGTCTCATAAGGACCTGTGAGGCTTCTGCTTCTAGCTAAGGTGACCATATGGTTGATGCCAGTGCCTCCTTCAGCTGTCAGTAAGTAATAGTACCCATCCTTCTGGTACAATTGCGGACCTTCGGTCACACCGATAGGTGTCCCTTTATAAATTTCATGGATAGGTCCCGTTAATTTGCCAGTCTCCGGGTCATATTGCTGCATAACGATGCCAGAGAAGTTATTGTGATTTTTACGGAAATCCCAACGCATATTAAGCAGCCATTTGGTTCCGTCCAGATCATGGAACAAAAATGGATCAAATCCGCTGCCATTAAGTCTAACCGGCTCACTCCACGGGCCCATGATATCCGTCGCTGTAATTAAATAATTATGCAGATCTTTATATACACTTTTGCGAGATTTCACATCTGTAAATAGCAGATAAAATACGCCTTGATCATAAGAAAGCGCGGGCGCCCAAATGGAACCAGAGCTTACGTTACCACGCAGATCTACTTGTGAGGCTTCTGTCAGCACACGTGAAATGGAATGCCAATGAACCAGATCCTTGGAATGATGGATTTCTACACCGGGAAACCATTCAAAAGTAGAGGTTGCGATATAATAATCATCCCCTACTCTAATAAAAGACGGATCTGGATGAAAACCTGCCAACACCGGATTAACAATTTTTTGCGTCATAATGTTACCCTCCACTACCGGATTTTTCATAGTTTAACGTATTTATTGTATCGCTTTCATAACGATTAAAGTTATAATGAGATATAAGAAAATGTTTGTATTTTGTCATCTTGGAGGGCCTATGAAGCAGCTGTTCGAACCTGTTGTTTTTGAAGAACATAAGACCTTGATTTGGGATTATAAAATATATACCGACGACTATTACAAAGGTTATTATCACTGGCATCAATGCTGTGAAGTCATGTTCGTGTATGGCGGACAGGGAAACGTTGTTGTGAATCAGCAGATGTACGATATCCGCAGGGGAATGTTATTCTTTTTCCAGCCCTATCAGCTGCACCGGATCTATTCTGAGGTTTCTCCCGAGTGTCCTTTTGAACGAACCATCTTCTACATTGATCCACATGTTGCTGAACACCTGCTGGAGGGTTTTGCGAAAAGGAAGACTTTATTCACAGCGCTTTGGCAAGGGAAAAATACACATTGTGCCTTTGATCTTAAGGATCACGTTGAGTCTGTGGAGTGGATTCTGGAGCAATATAATCACAATAAAAAAGTCAGTCTGACTGAGGATACCGAAGACATTTCACTGTTAATTCTTCAATTATTGAGCAATATAGGAACTGAAGATCAGCATGTATTCCAATCAGGAGAACGGCGAACCTTGCGCTATTCTGAGAAAATCATGAGTTTTATCGAAGAGCATTATCATGAGGAGGTTAATCTGGATCAGTTAGCTGAGGAGATTCACTTGTCCAAATCCTATATCTCCAGAATCTTTCATCAGGAAACCGGAGGAAGGCTTGTTGATTATCTGACTGCCCGCCGGATCAAACAGGCCTGCCGCTTGTTAGGAACGACAGACCTGCCTGTGGAGCAAATCGGAATCACTGTTGGTTTTCCAAATGCCTCATATTTCAATCAACTGTTCAAAAGAGTCCTAGGGACGACGCCATTAAAATATAGAAAAAGTAATTAGATCCAATCTACACAACCGTATTTTTTTCAGTAACGAAGAGTATATTTTTAGCAAAATGATTAATATCTATCAGCTCTGGGCGGGGGGCGTCCACCAGTTCACCATTGATCCTTAAATTGACAAAGGTCACATTTTCAACAGCTCTCTCTTCGTCATATCCATAAATTCGTGAAGGGTTGGCCGTCCCGCTATAGCTGATGTCGCGAAATGTAATGTTCCGGATGCTTGTCCCCGGCTCTGGATTGTAATCCTTGTTATAGACCACCCGCACATCAATTAGCTGCCCCCGCTCAATACGCTCTACACGTATATTTTCATATAGAACATTACATACCCTATTTCGATCCCCGGCATTAATCGCCAGTGCCCCCCAATAGTTCTCTTGCGGTTCGTGATGATTCAAGATATCAATATTTGCAAAAACAATAGACTCAATGGTGTCCCCGTTCCGTTCATGGTCCCCATGTGTACCAATCATTAATGGATGAGCGACATCCGCCCACAAAATGGAATCACGAACGCTAATATTGCGGGTATCTCCATAAAAATCCCATCTCGAGCCGTAAATAGCAATACAATCATCCGAATTACGCATAAAAACATCCCGGATTCTAACCTCGGAACTAGACATAATATCAATGCCATCAGACCACCCCCGAGTGCTAAACGATTTGAAATTATCAATCACAATCTGCTCAGACTGCCCGATGAAAATGCTGTAATGTGGCGGATCAATCACGGTAATACCTTCCACATTTATGGATCGCGAAAAAATAATTCGTATCCCTCGAAAGGCCGAGAATCGATGAAAATCCGCAAGATAAACTATACCGCGACCACGAATGGATACATCATGAACTCCCTCGCATACCAAGGAACCTACAAGCACTGAACCTCCGGCAAGATACACCGTGGTTTCCGAAGGGACCGGCAATACTGTTTCTTCTATATAATGTGTGCCTGGAGCGAAATAAAGCACCTTCCTTTTTTCACGAGGATCAGCAGCGGCATTATCCAGCAGCCGTAAAAGATCAGGTTTCCGGTGTATACCCGGTTGGACTACTAGAACATTAGCATCCTCTGGTTGAGGGGCATCCTTCTCCTTAGGGTTAGCAAATAAATGCAGATTTCGAAAAATATCACCGTTGATCTCAATCGATAACTTTTGCGGACCTGTTAGCTTAAACAAAATGGTATTTCCATGATATTCGTAAGAGATCCCTCGCGAAGCCGGAGCAATGTTCACACAATCAATCTCCGTATAAAGACAGGTGACTTCAACTTCTACTGTACCTTCCAGATCAAAATAAGCCATGGATGCAGGACGCACCTCATGCATATCTACCTTAACCTCGTAAATAAACAAGCTATGCCATTCTCCTTCAGGCTGCCGTACTCTGACCTTATAATCCTCACGTCCCGGGATATCTTTAGGTGCTTTATATACTTGTAAATCATCCACTTTACCATCCTCCTGTTCATTTCGATTGTATCGCTTCCAACACCGATAAAGTTTTAATGTGTTATGCAGAAATGTTTGTATTTTGTCAGTTTTAAATTATAAGCCAACTTCAACATGACAATAATCAAACATTTCCTTATATCAAAACACAACTTTCCTGAGCTTTAGAAAGCTATACTCATAACATCCTAATTACACTGGAGGCAATAATAATGACAAGCCCTTATTGGCAGGAAATCATGGGTAGACTTGATACAAAAGTGGAACGTATGGTAGAGCAGATCGGTGACAAGTGCCCGCATTTCGCCGGGAAAGATGGCAAATTTGATGATATCGGTTCAGACTGGTGGACTACAGGGTTCTGGCCTGGACTCCTCTGGATCATGCATGATATGACCGGAAAAGATCTTTACAAGGAGGCTGCTTGGCATTGGGACGGTACCTTGGAGGAATGGTTTGTTAAACCAACGGTTGAGATGCATCACGATGTGGGATTCCAATTCCTTCCGACCGCTGTAATCAAACATACAATTACAGGTGACGAAGATGCCCTGCGCAGAGGGATTGAAGCAGCGAATTTCCTCGCTGCCCGCTATAATCCTGTAGGCAAATTCATCCGCGCATGGAATGAAGATAAATACGGCTGGGTAATTATCGACTGTATGTTAAATATCTCCCTGCTGTTTTGGGCCAGCAAAGTGACAGGTGATCCCCGCTATAAGCATATTGCAATTAGCCACGCCGAAACGACAATGCAATATGGCATACGTGAGGATGGATCCACCAAACATATTATTTCTTTTGACGCAGAGACAGGTGCTTATCTTGAGAATTTTGGCGGTCAAGGCTACTCGGCTGAATCCTCTTGGAGCCGAGGAACAGCTTGGGGATTGTACGGCTTTATCAATACTTATCGCCACACTGATGATGAACGTTTCCTGAACACTGCTAAGCGGATCGCACATTATTTCATCTCTGCTTTGCCTGAGGATCAAGTCCCTTATTGGGATTTCCGCCTAGAGGATGATACCCGGATGTTCCGAGATAGCTCCGCAGCCTCTATAGCCGCTTCAGGATTATTAGAGCTTGCAGATATCGTACCCTTAGGCGAAAAAAGTCTATATGCAAATGCAGCGGAGCGAATTCTGCGCTCACTGACCGAAAATTACGCAACCTGGGAGCTGCCGGAGCATGAAGCGATTTTATTGCACGGAACTGGCAGTGGCGATTCCTTCATAGATGTATCCCTGATCTATGGAGACTACTATTATATTGAAGCTATCGCTAAATTAAATGGCTGGAAACATCGGATATTTTAATTGCAAATAGTTAATTTAAACAACAAAAAGACACCTCTCTTGAGGTGTCTTTATATATTTCAGGCTATTCGTTCACCAGTGCCGCAGCACCCTCCAGCAGCATCAAGCCGCTGAGCTGAATACTCAGCTGAACCGGAAGCTCCGGTTTCACTTCCCACGATGAACTGCACAGACCCAGTTGTTTATCCAGACCTTTTTCCCACAACTGCATTGCATTGGCCAATATAACCTCGCGAATACGGATATTTACAGGAGATATTTTACAGAGCTGAACCAAATAACGAATCAGAATGCCCTTGAACAATCCAGTATCATCAATGCCTTCATCAGGCAACATCAGATTAATTGGATCGCATAACCGATCAATACATGTATTAGCCGTTCGATTCGCATCTTCTAAGTAATGAACATCACCCGTATTCTTGTAAAGCTCTAGGCCAGCGCCTAGAAACACTCCCTGACAGTAAGTAAACTCCCAGTCGTAATCGATCTGGCCATCCCCAAGTCTATTCATCCCATCCCACACAAAACCAGTCGTAGAATCCATCAAATATGTCTTGTTCCATTCATAGATACGGAGCGCCCACTCCAGATCCTCTTGCTTATGAAAAAGTTCATATAACCGGGCTGCAAGAATGACGGCAGGTGCATTGGCAGGTGTGTTTTTATAATCTAGCTGATCCTTCTTCCACGCCAGACCTCCACCCAACTGTTCATTCCAAGCCGTCTTAATATCCTCCCATAGATCAAGCACAGCATTTAAATAGGCTTCATGTCCTGTAACCCGATAAGCACGCAGCAACGCCAATGCTGTCCATTCCATATCATCATAGTAATTATGCCTGAAAGTCCCCCCGTTATAAGCTTGCAGACTCTGACTTAGCTCCATAATTTTCAAGGAATACACAGGATCTCCACTACGCTCATAACCATCTACTAAAATATCAAGGACATGAGCCTGCCACCAATAATAAAAGTTTTCCCCCGCAACGTTGTACGCTCTGGGATACCATTGGTTCATGATCCCCGTCTCAGCATTATAATAATTACGTAGTAGACATTGTTGGAACCACTCGGACTTTTCCTGCCAACTGACTGCTTCTATGGCTTCCTTTGCTTGTGTCATTAAGAACTCACCTCAACCCTGTTCTTTAGTTAATTCAGCCATCTTCTCCAGCAGCTTGATCGCACTAAGCTGGGAGCTGAGCTGAATCACACCAGCGGAAGTCGAAGTCCAATCTGCGCCAAACAACACTTTATCCTCTGACTTTCCTTGTTCCCAGAGACATTCTGCATTCGCTCGCAGGAAATCTACAGCTTTAACTGCTGCGGAATCAGCTTTGACCCATTCAGCTGTATAGCGAATCAGGATTCCTTTAAACAGTCCCGCATCACCATTTCCTTCATCTGGCAGCACACCTCCCTGAGAGTCAGCAAGTTCATGGGCTGCGGCGGCAAAGGTTAGACGAGCATCCTCTAAATATTCCTGCTCTTTAGTGATACGGTACAGTTCAACTGCTGCGCCAATGAAAACACCTTGGTTGTAGGAGTATTTCCAATCTTTATCGATCTTTCCATCGCCAGTGCGATTCATGCCATCCCATACAAAACCCGTTGCCGGATCTACTAGATGCTCTTTTTGCCATCTGTATATTTTTAACGCCCATTCAAGATTGCCAGCTTCACCAAAAGCTTGATACAAGCGTGCCGCAAGTATAGCTGCCGGTGCGTTGGCTGGTGTATTTTTATAATCCAACTGTGATTTTTGCCAAGCAATTCCACCGCCCATATGCTCGTTCCAACCTGTCTGAATGTCGTTCCATAAAAGAAGGGCTGTATCTTTATAACCTTCCACTCCAGTTGCTTGATAAGCACGAAGCCACGCGAGAGCCATCCATTCCATATCATCATACAACTCATTTGGCCACATACCACCATTGCGTTGTAGCAGACCTTCATGAAGTGCGGAAAGCCTTTTGGCATACCAGTTCTCTCCAGTCCGCTGTAGTCCATCTACCAATACATCCACAGCATGGGCCATCCACCAATAATGAAAAATCGTGTTGCATTCTCCATTTGGACAAGGTGTTTCTATATTGTACATTTTGATCGCTTCATTCCAGAAGAATGAATCCAATGCAGCTTGTGCTTGATTCGCCCGTTCCTCCCAAATCCCTATCTCCAATTGGTTCATATAGACTCTCTCCCTGGTTCGATTTTTATTGCATTAGCCCTTAATACCACTGAAGGCTATCCCTTGTACAAAATAACGCTGAAGAGCTAAAAACAACACCAATATCGGCAAGATTGCTACTAGCGCTCCAGCCATCATTGGACCGTAGTCTGTTTGAAAATTATAAGAAAAAGCTTGAAGTCCCATCTGAATCGTTGCTTTGTCGGGATCATTCAGCACAATCATTGGCCATAAGAAACTGTTCCAGCCCGCTTGGAAGGTAAAGATACTTAAAGTAGCCAGCGCTGGTTTAGTCAACGGCAAATATATCCGCCAAAATATTTTAAACTCTCCACAGCCTTCGATCCGGGCCATTTCCATCATGTCACTAGGTAAGGTGAGAAAGAATTGCCGCATAAAGAACACAGCAAAGGTTCCAGAAGCGCCCGGAAGAATAATCCCCCAGAATGAGTTCATCAGCCCGTTACCCCCGCTACCGAAAATATCATTTCCTCCAAAAAGAGGAATATGGCGCATGACATAAACCGTGGGGATCATCGTCACAATGCCTGGTATCATCATCGCCGCAAGCAGCACGCGGAATATCGGCTTATTGAGCTTAAAATTCAATTTTGCGAACGCATAACCACTGATAGAACCAAAGAACAGATTCGCCAATACACCCGCTACTGCAAGTACAAGCGAATTCCAGAAATAGAGCGCAAACGGAACCGTAGTAAATGCCTTACGATAGTGTTCTAAGGTCAAATGTGAAGGAAACCACCGGATGGGCATGGCGAAGATCTCTTCGTCAGGCTTCAAGGATGTAAGAACACTCCAATAAAAAGGTAGAAACATTACGATAGCAATAACTATGCACACTATATAATAGATAGATTTGCTTAAGCTTCTTTTTAATAACGAACTTCCGCTAGTATCCATACCTCTATCCCCCTTCTGCATGGCAAGCCCGGCTTATACAATAGACTCCTCCGCCTTTGTGATCCGCATGTTTATAAGTGAGAAAATAAGAATGGCCATAGCAAGCACAAATGCTTGTGCAGACGCATACCCCATTTGCAATTGATTAAAGCCCTGCTGATAGATCAGATAAACTGGAGTCTTTGTCATATTCGCCGGACCCCCCTGCGTCAGCACAAAAGCTTGGTCGAACAACTGCAACGCACCAATGATGGACATCGTACTGACCAGAAAGGTTGTTGGTCGCAGCTGCGGCCAAGTAATAAACCGGAAACAAGCCAGCTTATTAGCACCGTCCAGCCGTGCAGATTCATACAAATAGTCAGGCACGCCCTGCAGACCTGCCAAGTAGATAATCATATTAGAACCTACCGATTGCCAGAGGGTAAGCATAATAATGGATAACATCGCCGTTCGGGTCTCGGATAACCAAGCTGGACCCGTAATCCCAACATAAGACAACAATCCGTTAACCAAACCAAATTCAGGATGCAAAAGCCAGATCCAAACGGTAGCAGCAGCAACGGCGGATGTAAGGGTAGGCAGATAATTCAATGTGCGGAACAACTTTACCCCACGCCAGGATCGACTAAGCAGAATCCCGAGGAGAAGCGAAATCAGAATATTAAATGGAACGAAAATGATGGAATACAGAAATACATTTCGGAATGTTTTCCATAACAAACTGTCCTCTATCAAACGGCGATAGTTATCAAAACCGATCCAATCGTTTCTACTAAGTACATCGTAGTTGGTAAAGCTTAAATATAGCGCCATTACCACAGGGATGACTGTGAATACTGTAAACAGCAATACCGTGGGTGTAATAAACAGATAAGCCGTCCGCGCCTGATGTTTCTCTAGCTTTCTGATGGAAGCCATTTCAGCTACCCCCTCCTAAGCAAAAGGGAGGCGAAACCTCCCTTCACTTCAAATGTCTTACTTATTATTTCACTACTTCATTATCCTTCAGCATTTTGTCGCCCTCTTCTTGCGATTTCTTCAAGGTCTCATCAATGCTCATCTTGTTTTGCTGGTTAAGCTGCAAATTAGGGGCCAAAGCATCAGTCTCCATCACGGAATATCCAGGATGGTTCGGACGAACCTTGGCGAACTCCAACGTTTCCAGAAACGGCTGCCACTTTGGATCATCCTTGAAAAATGGATCTTCCATCGATGGCTTATAACCCGGCAGGTTTAGACTCGTCTTTGCCCAGAGCAACGCGTTATCCTTGTTCGCTGTCCACCATTTGATGAACTCCCATGCTTCTTCCTTATGTTTGGAGCCTTCTGGAATCACTAGCCCAAATCCACCCATGACACTACCTTTATCACCATTTGGTCCGGCTGGAGGAGGAACGATTCCATAATCCAGGTCTTTACCATATTTGTTATAGGTGCTGAGCATCCACGGACCGGAATACAGCATAGCCACTTTACCTGTGACAAAAGCATCTTGCCCTTCACCAAGTCCAAGTTCGAACCCTACTTTATACACTTTGTCCTTGTTCATTAGGCGATCCCAGAACTCAAGCACCTGCTTGCCCTGCTCATTATTAAAATTGGTCTTTCCATCCTCTGTAAGCATGGTGCCGCCAGCCTGTTGGAGATACATATTAAAAAGTCCCAAATCTCCCATAGAAAAACCTGCAGTCTCCAATTTATTGCCATTCCATTTCGTTAGCTTCGTAGCCGCTGCCTCTAGCTCATCCCAAGTTGTTGGAGGTTGAAGTCCTGCCTCTGCGAGCAGCTTCTTATTATAGAAAAGAGCACGGGCATCTACTGTAAGCGGCAGCCCATATAATTTGTCATCGTATGAAAGCTCCCGTAGGGATTCACTGTAGAAATCATCTTCGGAAATACCGTCACGCGTTAAGTATTCATCCAACGGATGCAGTACATTTTTCGGGGCGTATAGCGAAGTTCTCCAACGGTCCCAAAACAGTACATCAGGAGTGCCGCCATTGGTCGCAGAAGTTAGGAATTTCGTGATCATATCCTGTTGCAGCACATATTTTACATGAATTTTATCCTGCGATTTATTAAAAGCATCCACCATGGTCTCGAATTGCTTCTGCCCCTCACCGCCCCAATCTCCCCAGAAGGTAAGCTCTGTCTTTTTCCCGGTACTGCTCCCAGCTTTGCTTGTGTTTCCGGTCTCTTTGTCCGCAGATCCGTTATTACCACCGCAGCCCGCAGCAAGTGCAGTAGTCATTACCAAAACAATTGAGGTAACCAGCCATTTTTTCATGTTCTCTATCCCCTTTAGAGTCGATTATTCAAACCTTGTTGGTCTCAACCGCGCTTAATCTGCTTACCACAGCGCATGAGTACAAGCTCACAGAACATCATGTTTGCCCAAGAGAACCATGGACGTGTAAATTCATCAGGATTATCCACATGAAACCCTTCATGCATAAATCCAGTTCCTGCATCCGTCTTCTCCAGCAGCTGAAGTAAGGCTTCCTGTTCCTCAAAGCGGGTAGATGTCATTCCCTGCATCGCTAAAGCTATGGGCCAGATATACCGATTTGGCGTATGCGGACTTCCAATGCCAGCAGCCGCTTTTCCTGCGAAAAAATAAGGATTAGTGCTACTTAAAATAAGTTCACGGGTATTTTTATAAATAGGATCATCAGCAGTCACGTAACCCAAATAAGGGATAGAGAGTAGACTAGGTACATTTGCATCATCCATAAAATTCACCTGTCCCAGACCATCTACTTCATAAGCATAGACCGCTCCAAACTCTGGATGTTCTACAATTCCATACTCACTTATTCCCTTATTAAGCTGGTCAGATAGTTTTCTAGCTTTCTTTTCCAGCTCCTGATCACCTAAAATCTCACGGGCAATTTCACACACATATCGTAAAACAACCACCGCGAACATATTGGCCGGAACCAAATACCCATATTCACAGGCATCGTCACTAGGACGAAATCCAGACCAAGTCATTCCGGTATAAGCCGTCAACGTCCCTTTGCCTTCTCGAGCTAACGTATCCGTGGGCGGACAGTTCATCCGTTGAAAAAGATATTTTGAATCGCGCTCATGGTTCTGTTCGGTAGTCCATAATGTTATGATTCTTTCTACGCCTGTTACAAACGACTCATTAAACTGACTAGTACGGCCCGAATTCTTCCAGAGCAGATAACTCAGTTGGATTGGATAACATAACGAATCAATTTCATATTTTCTTTCCCAGACTCCCGGGCTCATCTCCGTCAGATCCTCTTGGTGGCCATGCCCACTTTCTTCTTCATTGAATGCGTTAGCATACGGATCAAGCTGGATGTAAGTAAATTGTCTACGTACAAGTCCCTCAATCATGTCTGCAATTTCTTCATCTTCGGAGGCAAGGATTAGGAAAGGTCTGACCTGTGCGGCGGAATCCCGTAGCCACATCGCTGGAATATCTCCGGTAATAACAAAAGTGCTTCCGTTTGGCATTCGTTTTAAGGTTGTGTTCCAGGTGTTGGCCATACATTTCTCGAACATTTCGGCTAATTTCGGGCGATCACTCAGCTGTGCTTTTACGCTAGATGCCAGTTTATGCATCGACTCGGGTATTTCTCTAGTTGCTTTCAGTTATAATACCCCCTTTTTCCTTTTAACTTTGAAGCGCTTTCATTGATTAGTATATTGTCATGTAATTAGTATGTCAATATGTTTATTTTATTATAATAATATATCAATACATCTATAATGATAAATACATATCTAAAACAAATAAAAAAACCCATCCAAAAGGATAGGTTTTTATAACAACTAATATATGTTTAATTTGGAGAATAAGCCAAAATTCTATTTAGAGATAGATTGTTTAGCGGAGCTTGTGGATTCACCAGAAATCAACTGAGCTTCCAGCATTATCTTATTGGACACACTCTGCCCGTTCATAATTCGCAATACATTTTCTACTGCAAGCCGCCCCATCTCTTCTTCATTTTGCCGTAAATGGGTAAATGCATAACCCGAACCAAGTGGAGTTGGCGGACTATCAAAGCAAATGATCGAAATATCTTCTGGAATTCGTAGCCCAAGTCGTTGGACCGCAGTTCTAGCCAGCAGCGCAATATTATATTCCACAGCAAAAAGCGCCGTTATTGTTGGATTCTTTTGCAAATGAGAAATTAGCCGCGAAATGTCATGTTCAATATTCTCATCGTTGAAGGAATCCGGTAGTGTTGAGGTCAAATCGCTGACCCACAATCCCTTGTCTACAGCTATTCCCCGTTCCGCATGCGCTTGAATAAATCCCTCTACCCGCTCTTCAAGAGCTGTGGTATCCGCTGGAGGTGGAGAGAGAAAGGAGATATGAGTATGCCCGAGATCAAATAAATACTCCGTACCTTTGAGTGCAGCCTGCATATTATCAGTACTGATCGATGCTGCTGCCACTCCTTTTAAATGGCGATCTACCAAAACTAGCGGGAACCGCCCTATCACCAATTTTAGAATCTCCGCATTAAAAAATTCGCCTTGAGCCGGAAAAATGATCAGACCATCTACACCTAAGCTGAGCAACTTCTGAATAGATTTCTCTTCGTTCTCCGGCACCCCAAACGTTCTTCTTAAAACCAGAAAACAATCATTATCACGTGAAGCCTGCTCCATGCCATAAATTAAGCCTGTGCCATAGCTGTTGCCAAAGTCGGTAATAACCAGACCGATCGTCTTTTCCTCATGGTTAAAGGAATTGAAAACAGTTCCGTCGGAGACCGTCCCCGGAGATATCGCTGATTCCATGTAATCGACTGCTGGATCTGCCACAAATGAACCTCTCCCCGGTTTTCTCACAATTAATTGTTCCGCGGCGAGCATTTCCAGAGCTTTTTTACTCGTAATCCGACTAACATTATAGGCTTCAGCCAGTTCTTTCTCTGAGGGAACCCGTTCCCCTTGTCCATAGGATTTATTAACGATAAGTTGCTTCACTTCATCAAATATTTTTTCATACATCGGTTTGGATGATGTTGTCTCACTCATGACTTTCGTTATCTCCTGACTCTATTTTTTTCATCTTATACATAATAATATATCATGATATATTAAGTTTGTCGACAGTTGTGCGGCTACAGCAAAAAAAGAGGGAGGAAGGATGTAAAGTGAAAAAATACAAAACTTCGTATATAAACTTAGATAACCCGTATGCAGTGAATGCGGGTTATCTAAAGGCTAAGTAATCGCTATAAATATCATTTCTACTATATTCTTAGATAATATCAAACCGTATTTCATCTAACAAGTTTTTACACTTTTGTCCATTTGTTCTTTTTTTATTCAAAAACAGCTAACACAGGTCTATCGTAAATTGCTGTTCAGAATATATAATAGAGACTATCTGGTATAGAAAGGAAGTTGAATAGTTAATGAAATTTAATGATTATCGCTATGAGCGCCCGGATGTAGAGAAGTTCAAACAGGATTTTAACAACCTGCTTAAAGATCTCAATGACACCGAGCCATTAGAAGTGCAAAAGGCTTCCGTTACCGCTATTAACAAGCTTCGCAATGAGTTTGATACCCTGCAGACATTGGTTAGCGTTCGCCATTCGATCAATACAACAGATGAATTCTACAAGGCTGAACAGGAATTCATGGACGAGATTGGCCCTATCGTTCAGGAATACATAACGGACTACTACAAAGCACTCGTCAATTCCAAATACAGAGCCGAATTCGAACAAGAATGGGGCACGCAGCTGCTTCAGCTTGCAGAAGTAGCTCTGCGTACTTTTAGTCCAGAAGTCATCGAAGATTTACAATTGGAGAACAAACTCTCTACAGAATACGCTCAGCTTATCGCGTCCGCCAAGATTCCATTCGAAGGCGAAGAACGGACACTGACTCAGCTTACTCCTTTTGAATTGTCCACGGATCGCGATATGCGCAAACGTGCTTCACAAGCCAGATATGATTTTATGTCTGAACATGAGAGTGACTTTGATCGAATCTATGACGAGCTAGTTAAAGTCCGTGACCGCATTGCTAAAAAGCTTGGTTACAGCAACTTTGTTGAGCTAGGTTATGACCGGATGATGCGTACCGATTATAACGCCGACATGGTAGCCAACTTCCGGAAACAAGTTCTGGAGCATATCGTACCCGTCTCCCAACAGCTTAAGAAACGGCAGACTGAACGCCTAGGTCTGGATGCCTTGAAGTTTTATGACGAGAACTTCAGCTTCAAGACTGGCAATGCCACTCCTAAAGGAGATCCTGACTGGATTGTAGCTAACGGATCCAAGATGTACAAAGAGCTCTCTCCGGAAACTGATGAATTTTTTACTTTTATGTTGGATAACAATCTAGTGGATTTAGTAAGTAAAAAAGGTAAGCAAGGCGGTGGCTATTGTACTTACTTCAGCCAATACCAAGCACCTTTTATCTTCTCAAATTTCAATGGAACCTCAGGGGATATTGATGTCTTGACCCATGAAGTGGGGCATGCCTTCCAGGTGTATGAAAGCCGAAATATTAATGTACCTGAATATGCTTTTCCTACTTATGAAGCCTGTGAGATCCATTCCATGAGCATGGAGTTTTTTGCTTGGCCATGGATGGAATTGTTCTTTGAAGAGGATGCAGACAAATACCGTTTCAATCATTTGGCAGATAGCCTTCAGTTTATTCCTTACGGAGTTACTGTAGATGAATTCCAGCATTTTGTTTACAGCAATCCTGAAGCAACCCCTGCTGAACGTAAGCAAGCATGGCGAGAAATCGAGAAAAAATATTTGCCGCACCGTAATTATGAAGGTAATGCTTATCTGGAACAGGGTGGATTTTGGCATAAGCAAGGCCATATCTTCGCCTCCCCGTTCTATTACATTGACTATACACTAGCACAGCTATGTGCCTTCCAGTTCTGGAAACGTTCAAATGAAGATTTTAAATCCGCTTGGAGTGATTATTTAGAATTATGTCAAGCTGGAGGAAGCAAATCCTTTATCAAGCTGGTTGAACTTGCGGGCCTGACTTCACCTTTTGAAGATGGCTGCATTAGTTCGGTCATTGGAGAGATTGAAAGCTGGTTAAACAGCATTAATGATAAAGAACTTTAATAATACCTTGCAGTACCGATAAAAAAGCAATCCCTGCTTCTTAGCTGGGATTGCTTTATTTTCATATTAAGGTTATTTAGCGATAACGAATCAACAAGTCCAGTGGATAACGACCTGCATTACGGCCATACAAAGCTAACCCGCCGTCCTCTGCTTGCAGCTCCAATCGGAAAACACGATTGCGATCCAGCTTCGCTGCTAACTGTCCCGGTACACTTGCCTTGCATAGGTAGCCGTAAGATCCAGCCTCATCCAGCTTATTCGCTATTGGCTGATAATGCCAAGACAAAATCCCTCTGCTATCAGCCGGATCATCCGGTAAATAGAAAGAACCAATCCGGTGCCCATCCACCAGAACGTTCACTCGGGAAGGATGACGCTCTTCATCCGTCATATAATACGTATTCGGATTATATTCCACCCTCGCATCTGCCCCATGCATAAGATCAAGGCCCATATCATTAAGCTTCGTACCTTCAACATGCCGCGCCAGCAATCGTTTAGCACTTGCTTCGAACATGATCTCTATCTCACCAATCATTGATTTATCTGCTGCATCTGGCAGTGTAACCTCGTATACATACTGACCTTGCCCAGCACCATTGATCTTAGATCCTTGGATAGCATCCCATTGATGCTTAAAGTTATGATCGGTATAAGCTCCCACTGGAATTTGAATAAATTCTCCTTCACCTTTAAACAATACAGTGTTATTACCGCCTCTTACATCAAAAGTAATGAAATTCCGCGTGATCGCTTCACCCTTCTCATTAATCAGAGAAACAGCAAGTATTGCAGCCGCCTCCTGACCAGGCATTGTAATGTTCAAAGAAGGAAGTATAGTGTTTCCAAAGTTATCCCATTTCACAGACATATGTCCACTTTGCGCAGTGACCCGAGTCCCCAAATTATCGTACCACAGTTCCCATTTCAGCTTCAAATTATGACCGTGATAGCTGTCCGCGAAGCTGGAACCTAGCAAAGGTACTTTAACACTCTGCCCTGCTTCTACTGTCTGGCATGGAGGAGCATCTATCACGATAAAATCTGGGGAATGCAGATCCGCAATCGTCATCCCGGGAACAAAATCCCCATATCCAAAATCCTTATCGCTCCCGTCTAGCCGGTAATAACCATTGAACTCATTCGTAACATCACGGAATTCAGTAAATACGAATCCACATAGCTTATCATGCCGCCGGAATTCATTCATCATATAGCGGTAATGCCATGCCAAATCACTGTCCCCTGCACCACCTTCTATCCCCCACACATTACCGCATTCGCTGTTCATTAGAGGGGCATCAGACTGTACGTTGCCGCCAATACAGTTAAACTCCGATCCCGGAAATGTTTTATCTACAACCTCATTTAAGTGGGCTTGCAGCTGCTCGTAACCATTAATGTAAAAGTGCCATGTATTAATATCCGATTCCACATGATCATAATTACACGGCGAGTTATCCTCAACAATTCTAGTCGGATCAAGCTGCTTCGCCCAGCGATATTTCTCCCGCACCCATTCCTGTGTCTCTTTAAGATAACTACTCTGCTGCTGTACATCACTTGTGAGGCTAGCCTCCTGAGCATCTGTCTTCAAACCCCAGGTCTCGTTGAACATAACCCACGAAAAAATAGATGGATGATTATAATCTCGTTCAATCACCTCAAGGGCTTCACTCTCATAGGAGGCTCTGGCCTTGTCATCCGGATTACCCCAGAAACAAGGCATATCTTCCATAACAAGAATGCCAAGCTTATCCGCCCAATACAGCTTACGGGGTTCTTCGGGCTTGATATGAATTCGCACCATGTTTAGCCCTAAACGTTTCATTAGATAAATTTCATCCCGCATGTCTTCATCCGTTGGATAGGTGAAAAACCCTGTCTTGTGATAGGACTGATCAAGAGTACCGTTCAAATATATCGGCTTACCATTTAAGGTGATCCACCGATAATCACGATCTTCAAAGCGGGCAGTCTGAATTTCGCGAATTCCGAAATAAGTGCTGACTG
This sequence comes from Paenibacillus sp. FSL R10-2778, assembly GCF_038593035.1. Lineage (NCBI taxonomy): Bacteria > Bacillati > Bacillota > Bacilli > Caryophanales > Paenibacillaceae > Paenibacillus > Paenibacillus sp. FSL R10-2778. Next base: position 4,073,642 of record NZ_CP151956.1, read on the forward strand.
TATCTGTACCAAACGATCCACTAAGCTGCAATTCACCTTCATATAAATAAGGATTTTCTGGACTCCACAAATGCGGATTGGGAACATCGATAGACAGCTTACATTCGTTCACCCCTGCTATAAGCTGCAGCTTCTCTGTATGAACAACAGAATGATCAGCGAATTGCAGCGTAAACTCTGCCGAACCCGTTTCATGCGCAATTATTCTTGTAGTTACCTTCACCTGTCCATCTATACGGGTCACAAACTTTGCATCTTTCATATAAGTTTCGGGACGTGCTTCAAGCCATACAGGCTGCCATATTCCACGGATTTCTCCATATCCTTGTTTGCCCCGCGCTTGATAAGCATGATCGAAATCCTCAGCTCTTACGACAATATTATTCTCACAATTAGCTACCCAGTAAGGTGTAATATCAAATTCAAATGAACCATATCCACCTTGATGTGAACCTACATGTTCTCCATTTATCCACACATCACATGAATAATCTACTGCCCCAAAACGTAAAAACAATCGTGTTTGTTGGTCAACAGCCTGCCCATTCACGGTGCGGCGATACCAGCCTATTCCTTGTTGATCGCAGCCAATTCCGGATAAGGGACTTACCCAAGAAAAAGGTACAGTGATCATTGAGTCGTAAGCGATTTCAGGATTGGAGTACCATAACGCCTTCATACCTTCATTGTTCGGATCAAACTTAAATGACCATTGCCCATTCAAATTCATCCATTCATGACGTTGCCAATGTGGATGAGGGTGTTCAGAACGAGGAATCGCAAGTGTCTCAGAAGCTAATATAGAAGTTGTCATATGGCGAGCACAGCCTTTCAAAATAAGAAGTTGAGCCCATTTTAGCACCAGTATATGTTTTTCGCAATGTTTATTATGATTTTACAATACTCGATCTTCATTGTACAATAACCTCAACCCATCCTATACGAAAAGGAACAAATATGATGAATGATATTTCACAAGAAACGATACGTTATCCCGCGTCACGCATTTTAGATGTAGCTAAAGCACTGTCTGGTGACGTCCGCGTCCGCATTCTTGAAGCCCTTGGAGAGAAGCCTATGAGTGTCAGTCAATTAGCTGAGACGTTAGGTGTAGCTCAGCCAACGATATCTATCAATGTGCAGACGTTAGAACAGGTTAATCTTATCTCGTCTACACAAGGAGCAAATCGCGAAAAAATCTGTGCGGTCACCTGTCGCTCTATTCAACTCGATCTCCCTTCAAAGCTAGGGGATGGGCTGCATCAAACTGAGGAAATACATATGCCCATCGGAATGTTCTCCCACTGCTCCATACAACCGTCCTGCGGGATGGCCGGAAAAGATGGTGGCGTCATTGGCTCCCAGGATGATCCAAGAGCATTCTACATGCCTGAACGAGTCGATGCCTCTCTCTTATGGTTCGCAGAAGCCGGTTATGTCGAATACTATTTTGCCAACCCCCTGCCTCCAGGCGTCGAGTTGGACGAAATCCGCATTTCGGCAGAAGTATGCTCAGAAGCCCCTTCATTTCGAGAGGATTGGGCCAGTGATATCAGCTTATCCATCAATGACCAGTTAGTCGGGACTTGGACCTGTCCCTCCGATTTCGGGAACCGCAAAGGGAAACTGACCCCTGAACGTTGGAGAAGTGGAACTGAATATGGAGCTCTTACTACATGGAGTGTCTCGGAATCGGGCAGCAGCTGTAATGGTTCTCTCTCATCTCCGACTACAATCAGCTCTTTAAAGCTGGCGTTTAATGAACCTATTCGTGTACGTTTTGAAATCCGGGAGGATGCACTCAATAAACGAGGACTAAATCTGTTCGGAAGTGGGTTCGGGGACTATGCCCAGGATATCATACTGGCGTTTGTACGACGTCCGAAATGAGGAAAAAGAGGCAGGAGTGCCTCGGAAGTGGATCCAATGTTCACCAGCATCAAGAAGAACATCAACAATGGATGCACACTTCCACCCCTGACCAGATGGACCTCTCTATTTCATACCAGTAGAGACCTTATTTTGCTTCAACTTTTTTTAGATTCTCAGCGACTCGGAAGGTTACAATCTTGCTAATTAATTCATAAGGCATAGGCTTATCAATAGGGAATTGAACGGAACCTTTAGCACCTTTATAGCCTGATAATTCATCTTTAAAAGCATTAATTCCACTTGGAGTTGGATAGAATCCAATATGCTTGGGATAAGCAGCGAAATGCACCAAATTTCCGTGTAATGCAAAAGTAGGCATCTGATAGCTTATTTTTTCCTCTGCTTCCGGTGCCGCCTCTTTTATCACCTTTCTTAACGTATTAAGGATTTCCTGAACCTCAAGCGAAAACCCGGAAATATAGGCATCGATCGATTCATATGTGATTTTACTTTCATCCATGATATAACTCCTCTCTGGATCATCTCCACGATTTGCATAAATGTAGGGCCGCTAAAGCCTCAGCTTCAGTACTTTTGAACAACATTTTATCGCCTTGATTGCATTCGTAAATAAAATCATTCAGACTTTTGCTGTTATAGCTTGTAAATTCTCCTACGATAGCAACTCTCATCTGATAGTTTGTATATTTTTGTGCAATCTCACCAGCAACTCCAGACTTTAGCTCGAAAAAATCATCCGTAATCTGTTCCTTCCTCAGAAGCATTTTATCGCATCCTTGGTATTTCACATTCATCATTAAGTCTAAGGCATCCCTTACATTATTGATTATGATCTCCTCACCAGAGATTATAGCTACCGTTGAATCATTCTTATCATCCACTGTGATTTTCATTCAAGACTACTCCTTTTCCGCGAAGAATTGCTGCAACATTATGATTACTCTGCTTAATCGCAACCGACCATGCAGATTCACCACTTTTTATTTTAGCAGAAATGTCGGCGCCATGTTCGATTTACAACTCTATTAGTTCTACATTATCCGTATGAAAAGCAGCAGAATGTAAGGAAGTATAACCATCACTATCGAATATATTATTCTCCATATTCGCAAGGTGCGGATGAGCTTTCAGGATTTCTTTCAGCCGTTCTGCATGGCCTGATTGTGCTGTCTGAAATACATCATTAATGATTAATTATCGTATAAACGAGCTAAGTTATTTTTTCTGGATAATTAGCTATTCTCCAGCTTGGCTAACCATAAAAAGAAAAGAGGATTCGTTCAATGTTCTTTGAACGAATCCTCTAATGATCACAATTCTGGAGCTCAGTAGATTAGATTAAATCCGACTTTTCAAGTAGCCGCTTCACGATCTCTGCAACCTCAGCTCTGGTCATATCATCTTTCGGAGCAAGCCCTTTACTGCTTCTTCCCATGATAATGCCTGCCTGCAAAGTGTCAGTAACTCCACTGATTGCCCAGTTAGAAACCTCACTACTATCTGTAAATGGAGCTAACAAAACGTCAGCCGATTGAACAGAAAGCTTAGTCTGTAGCGCTGTAATTTTCATCGCTTTAGCAATAATCAACATCGCTTGTTCACGGGTAATATGTTCATCAGGGCGGAACATGCCATCTTCAAAACCATTGATTAATTGATAAGTAAATGCCGTGTTGATCGCACTGTTATACCAATCCGTGGTCTTTACATCTGAGAATGGTGTTGCAGCTTGTTCCATCTCAAGTCCCAGACCGCGTACAACAATCGCCGCAAACTCTGCACGGGTAATGGCTTGATCCGGAGTAAATTGACCACTACCTGTTCCCTCAATGACTAATCGGGAGCCCATATCGTTCACTGCCTCTTTTGCCCAGTGATTAGCTACATCACTAAATTCAAGCGGATGCCAGATTACGGAGTAAGTACCTCCGCTTAGGCTGTTGATAGTAGCAAAATATTTGCCATCAATTACAACCACTTTAGTAGGAACATGGTGTACCGAACCTTCGGAATCAACGTACACTCCAGTTGTAATCTTGTTCGGGTCCATCCCTTCAGGAATGGCTATGGTACGTTTAACATACGTATTGAATTGGGAAAGTTCAATACTCTTATCTCCGTAGATACCTCTAGCCGTAAAATTAACTGGCGCGGAAACTAATGAGAAGGATCCTTTTTGCGCAGCTGATTCTAAAGCTTTAACTTTATCGGCTGTAGGAGCACTAATTTCAATCTGTATCTTAATATCTTGCAAAGCTACCGACTTGCCGATTTGCTCGTTCAAAGCGTCAATATTAATTTGTTGAGCAGGCAGTGTAAATGTCGCATTTCCCGCTTTAATCTCAAGAATCGCTTGATTACCCTGCATATTTTTAACCATTTGTCCGTTTAGTTCGCCAACTATAACATCAGATTTACTATTTGCACCGATAGAAACTACCGTACCTTTACCTTCAGTGGCGAGCTTGTCCTCTAGCTTCTTCTGATCTAACACAATGGTGGTTAACGTTTGCTCATTCCGTTTACCATTCGTTGCGGTTCCCACTATTTCCGCTTTACCATTGATTAGAATGGAAGCAGCATTTACCACAGGTGCCGGAGTTGGTGATGGGGTTGGTTGCGACGGAACAACAACATCACCACCAGATGGAGTGCTAGGAACAACTGCATTGGACTCAGCAGAGGATTCGCTGATGCCAGCTTTATTGATTGCCTGTACCGTGAAGGTATAGCTTGTTCCATTCGTCAAACCACTGATTATCAGAGGACTTCCAGTTCCTGTAACCGTCAAACCTCCCGGATTAGCAGTTACAATATATCCTGTGATTTCGCTGCCTCCATCGTTCACCGGCGGGATAAAGGTGATGATTGCTTGACCATTTTCTGCTGTTGCAGTTACGGATGTTGGAATTCCAGGTGCTGTAACTGGTTTAACAGGTGCCTTCACAGTAACGGTTGTAGAAGCCGTATAACTACCATCTTTCGTCGTTACCGTTATGATGGCTGTTCCTTCACCAATCGGCGTTACTACTCCATAAACAACCTTAGCTACTGTCTCATCGCTCGAGCTCCAGATCATACCTTTATTTGTTGCATTAGCAGGTGCTACTGTCGCTTGTAGAGTTCCCTCGCCTTCACCCACCGTTAAGTTAAGTTCTGTCTGGTCTAAAGTCACCCCAGTTACGATAACGTCAGGTGGCTTAGGAGCGGCTACATTAACTGTGGTTGTAGCTGTAAAACTTCCATCTTTCGTCTTTACCGTAATAACTGCTGTCCCCTCTCCAACCGGAGTTACTACTCCGTTCACAACGGTCGCGACTGTTTCATCGCTCGAGCTCCAGATCACGTCTTTATCCGTTGCATTCGCAGGCTCTATTGTTGCTTTTAGAATTCCATCAGCTTCACCAGCTGTTAAATTCAGTGTCTCCTGATCTAGCTTCACTCCAGTTACATCCACAACGGGCGGGATTGGGGCACTCACATTTACTACAGACGAAGCTGTAAAACTTCCATCAGTAGTCGTTACCGTAATAACTGCTGTCCCCTCTCCAACCGGAGTTACCACACCGTTCACAACGGTTGCAACTGTCTCATCACTAGAGCTCCAGATCACGTCTTTATCCGTTGCATTGGCAGGCTCTATTGTTGCTTTGAGGAGTCCATCAGCTTCACCAGCTGTTAAATCTAGTGTCTCCTGATCTAGCTTCACTCCAGTTACATCCACAACGGGCGGGATTGGGGCACTCACATTTACTACAGACGAAGCAGTAAAACTTCCATCAGTAGTCGTTACCGTAATAACTGCTGTCCCCTCTCCAACCGGAGTTACTACTCCGTTCACAACGGTCGCGACTGTTTCATCGCTCGAGCTCCAGATCACGTCTTTATCCGTTGCATTGGCAGGCTCTATTGTTGCTTTTAGGAGTCCATCAGCTTCACCAGCTGTTAAATTCAGTGTCTCCTGATCTAGCTTCACTCCAGTTACATCCACAACGGGCGGGATTGGGGCACTCACATTTACTACAGACGAAGCAGTAAAACTTCCATCAGTAGTCGTTACCGTAATAACTGCTGTCCCCTCTCCAACCGGAGTTACTACTCCGTTCACAACGGTTGCAACAGTCTCATCACTAGAGCTCCAATTTACTGTTTTGTTCGTGGCATTAGCAGGTGCTATTACGGCACTAAGCGTGTCTCCTACTTCTCCTTCCGTTAAACTGAGTGATGGTTTATCCAGGGTCACTCCGGTTACGATTATATCCCCCGTATTGTTTACGGTCACATTAAAAGTGTAGGTGTTGCTTAATGCTCCATCACTTACCTTAACAGAAATCACACTGGTGCCAAAAGCATTCGCTGCGGGTGTTATTTCTAAAGTTCGTTGCTCACCACTTCCACTTATTTTCAGTCCATTATTCGGAATTAAGAGCGTATTCGAGGAAGTAGCTGATACTTGTAGGTCATCTCCATCCACATCGAGGACCTTAAAGGATCGTGAGACCGACTTGTTTTTATCGGTTGTAGTATTCCCCATAAAACCTGTGTCCTGCTTCCAGGTTGCCCCAGTAATTATGCCGTTCTTAAGGGGAAGACCAGAGGTATTAATAGCGACATTCCCATCATTGCTATTCGCTAATTTATAGTTTAAAGCCAGATTAGGTTCCGAGCCTGTCAAGTCGACATTCATTTCTCGAACAATATCACTTTGGGTCTTGGCTTTACTCCAGAACCTCACGTCTCTCATTCCACCGTTATAATCTCCGTCCTGTCTCCACGTGCTTTTTCCAAGCCAGTTATTCGGACGTGCAACGTTTCCTACTGTACTTAAATCCATGGCCCCTTCTGCCTTAAGTACACCATCCCAATAAATCCGTCCCTTTTTCTGACTGTGATCATAAACAATCGCGACATGAACCCATTTAGAAATCGGGAAATCCTCAGTGACATTAATATCTCCCTTATTAGTGTAGGCAGTGAAATTCATCCGTTTGCCGTTAAAACCCACAAAAATATTGTGGTTCTGCTCTGCGATCGATGATTCAAAAAATCTCATCCATGTCTGAAAAGCATCTACCTTCAAAAATCCCTCAACTGTAAAAGAATTCCCATAAATCCGTTGATCCGGGAAGGTCACATAATCCCCGTTACCGTCAAAACTAAGATAGTCCCCACCATTTAGTTCTGTCAGATAAGGTGCATCGTTCACTGGATTTACAGTAATTACGGCTATACCCGGATCTGAGCTGAACGCGGCAGATACTGTGGTATTCGCATTTTTTTGATAATTTTGATAACCGGATGCTGTTGTATCCCATAGCTTAAAGCTAATGGATGCCGTTCCGTTCCAGTCTTTCGCCGGGACAAAACGGATTTTCTCCGATTTCAGCAGCAGAAAAGCATTACTGTTCGACACCGGCTCGATATTATACCAAATTCGTCCCACCGTGTTGTAATACTGCCAGGCCCCTTTGGTATTATCTAAAGCTACTACAGCAATCCCTGTTGACGCTGGATCCGATACTTTTCCTGTCAAAAAGCTGGCTACCTCAACTCCTGCGTTGGAATAGTCATCTTCATTGATCGACGTTATTATAGCTGGGCTATTCTCGATCCAACCGAAACTAGCTTTTGCACTTATGATTGGAGTTTGCATAGGACCTACCCCCTGCACCACAAGTCCAGTACATAACGAAATACTAATGCCTATTTTCATAAATGATGGCTTCAAACTCTATTTCCCCCTCTAGCATAAATCATGTCCTTAATTCGACAATAATCGAGAGTATTATACAAAATTAAGATAAACAAAAAATAAACAAAAAAAGAACCCTCGATAGCCATCCTTTCGAAGGTTCCTTCCATTACAATAACTTCTGTTTCATTAACGCTTTAAGTTTAGGATCGGGTGTTGTTCCAAGCTCTTGCTGCAGCATCTCTTCCAATTGACCAAATTTCCGCTGTGCTTCATTCATTCGCCCTAATTCAATTAATAAGTTGATGATTTCATGATAGATGTCCTCTCGCAAGGAATCTAATTTTAATATTTCTCCAAAATAATGCAGTGCTTGCTGCTGCTGATTCTGCTCCAAATGAAATCTTGCAGCCAGCTCCAGCAATCCTATATATTCATGCTCGAGTCTGCGCGTCCTGCCACTGGCCCATTCATAGGCTTTTCCTTTGAGTAATGCTCCTGTGTATAAAACTTCTGCTTGAATCATCCATTCAACATGTCTTTCAGAGGTTTGCCTGATTTGCTTTAACAATCGCTCAAATTCATACAGATCACAATAAATGCTGCTTTCTACTACATGAATTTCATTCCTGCTAGCTTTTATATAATTGGCGCCGATTGCTTTTCGAATATAATACAGCGTCGAGTTCAGATTCTTCCATGCTTTTTCAGGCTCCAATCCGCTCCACAACGTGTCGATAATTTCCTCCCGGCTAACCGTCCCTTTACTAACCAGAAAAGCAAATAATTCTTCTGTTTTTGGACTTCTCAGCTTGATTAGCTCTCTGTTCTGCGTTCTGCGGTACACTTTTAAACCATTAAATAAAAAAACTTCTAACGTAGGCTCAGCCGTTGTATTTCGATTTATTTTTTTGAGTTTCTCTAACGTCTTAGACAACCGCTCCGCAGTTACAGGCTTCAAAAGATAATCCACTGCACTCAGGTCAAAAGCCTGCAGCGCATACTCATCAAATCCGGTTACAAAAACCACATCTATCGATTCATCCAATTCATGCAAAAGGCTAGAAAACTTCATCCCATTCGTCTCAGGCATAGAAATATCTAAAAAAGCTACATCTATCGGATTGGCCTTCGCAAAAGCATAGGCTTCCGCAGGATTCAAAAACGTCTCATAGACATCAATCTCTCCGCTCTGCGATAAGATCCGCTTCAGGCGTTTTACCGATAACTCCTCATCATCTACAATAATCGCTCGCAGCATGCCTCAACCTCCCATCCGCTTAAGCTGCTGTATTGGAATTTCAAAAGATACCGTTGTGCCTAATCCTTCAGCACTTTGAATATGAATATTTTTTCCATATAATAGCTTGATGCGCTGACTGATATTCCACAGCCCCACCCCTCTTTTATCTACATCTGACTGCATTACTTTTTTCAATTTATGCTCACTCATTCCAGATCCATTATCCTCCACAATAAAGCTAATCACAGAATTCTCTAATTCTTTTACAGATATAATTACCGTGCCACCCCGCAAATTGGACATTAGGCCATGCCTTATTGCATTTTCGACCAAAGGCTGTAGAATCAGCGGAGGAATCCGGTAATCCGTATTCACTCTCACATCATATTCCACATTTAATCTGGCACCGAAGCGTGCTTTTTCAATATTGATATAAGCCTCTACCAGCTCAAGCTCATTCTCCAGACTCGTTAGTGAATCCAGTTGTTTGAAATCAAAGCTGCTTCGCAAATACTGTGACAGCTGCAGTGTCAACTCTTCGGCCTTCTCAGGTTCCTCCACACATAGTTCAGCAATTGAATTCAGAGCATTGTATAAGAAATGAGGTTTGATCTGGGATCGTAAAAAAGCAATTTCGGCGTCTTTGGCAGTCTTCACGGAAGCTCTCAATCGGGTCAGACTTTTAACACGTGCCATTAGCTCTTCAGCTTCAAAAGGTTTTCCCACATAGTCATTTGCACCGTTATCCATGGACATCTTCATATCGCTCACCCTGTTCTTGGCCGTCAGCATTAACACAGGCAGTTCAAAAGGAGTAAATCTCTCTCTAATCTTTTGCAGAACCTCGTAACCCGAAATGTCCGGCATGGTAATATCCAGTACCACCAGAAAAAAGTCTGTGTTTTTCGCTAGCTCCTCAAGTGCCATCTGCCCGCGATTGACAACCACAATAGAATATTTCTCTAGCTTAAACAGATTGATCATAGATTGCAGATTGGCAAAATCATCGTCCACTACTAAAATGGGCTCATTGATCTCGCCTTTGATATAAAGGGGATAACTACCATGGGAGAAACTTAATTCTTTATAAGAATGTGCCGCCTTAAGGGTTGGCCTCGAGATTGGCTTAACCGCTTTATCCCACCGTGGAAGTGTAAAAATAAACACCGAACCTTTTTCCACTGTAGATTCCACAGCTATGTTCCCACCATGCAGTTCTACTAGCTTCTTAGTAATACTTAATCCGAGCCCTGTTCCACCATGACTATGGATCTCCGCCTCATCCACCTGCTCAAAAGCTTTGAAAATACGCTCCTGCATATCCGGTGAGATACCCAAACCTGTGTCTGCCACACGTACTTCCACCCACTCCTGAATAACTCTGGCACTAATCTCTATTTCACCCTGTTCCGTAAATTTAATCGCATTATCAACCAAGTTGTGGAAAATTTGAATCAGACGATTGCCATCTGCATTCACCATAGGGAAATTCGAAGCGACTCTGTTAACGAGCAGGATCGACTTTTCTCCGAGCAAAAAAGAATGAATACCAATGACGGAATCAACAACGGCTTTCAAATCCAGGTTGCTTTTGTATAATGTGATGTCTCCATACTTCATTTTGGAATAATCAAGTAGTTCATTTACCATATGTGTTAATCTTCTGCCGCTCCCTATGACGATCGCTAGATTCTGCGCTTGTTTTTCATTAACTGGACCCTCAACCCCATCCAGCAGCGTAGCTGTAATGTTCACTATGGCATTTAGAGGTGTTTTTAGTTCATGTGAGGTGTTGGAAAGGAATTCATCTTTAATTTTATCCAGCCCGATCAGCTGGTTTTTCATCTCGTCTATGGTATGGTAGGCTTCAAAAAAACGTAGAACAATCAGCACGATCATGATGATATTAAAAGCCACAATGTAAAACTGCCCGAGCCAAAGGTTCTCTTTTATAGAAAGAGCAAACAAAATAATGTCTATGGAATATAGATTAATAGCTAGAATCGCCATAAACATCAGCAGCAATTTGATTCTATTTACTTCTGCGCTTCTGATATACAGGGTGGCCACTCTACATAACATCCAAATTAACATCAGCTCATATAAAATAATCACATACGGATAAATGACCGTGTAAGAACGAATCGGCAGGATGGCGACCAGAATTATAAAGCTGCCTAAAACAATCGTTATGGCTTGAGTAAATTTTAAAGATATTATGCTTTTGTGCATTTGGTAAAAAAATATTGCGAGCACAATAAAGCAGGAGATGGAGCTTATATCCTTTACTTTGTAGAGCACTATGAACGAAAGTTTAGGGAAAAAGAGTAAGAGTGAACGCTCGCCGATCAATCCATGATATATCGCAAACAGCAAACAAATAGTTGCAAACACAAGTAAAGAGTAATCCTGCTTACGGTATAAGGACGCTGCCCCAAAGCAGATAAAAAAGATAAGGGCAAGTGTGCCTAAAATAGCAACGGTGCTAAATTCACGGGCCGTACTCTTCTGCTGAACCTCCATCATTGCTGCTTCCTCACCAAAGGATAAAGAAACCGGAATGCCCCCATTCACATAATCGAAGTTGGAGACTTGAATTATGATTTCTACATCTCCCTTATCAGACGAAAAAAGCCCAATCAGCGGGATATTCCCTGACCGATAATCAGCTTCATTAGCAGCAGGATTACCATCCTCAATAACTGACTGTCCATTAACAAAAATCCTGCTTGAAAAGCGGATATTTGTTTTTTTCAAGGCGAATACCCCACTTACAGGCAGGTTTTTTAGAACCATCCGATAGGTGGCGGAACCGAAGGCGGGTAAAGGGCTTCCATTAACGATGTTGCCGTTCCACCGGGAGGGCACCTCCATCCAAGCTGTAGAATCAGGTATATCTGCGCTACCCGCCCTAAAATGCTCAGAAGTTAATAGCTGGCTCCAATAAAACTCCCATTCACCGTCTAACTTGATAATCTTATCCTGTTCATAATCCCAAGCCGCGAGATCCATGACTCCATGCTGCACTTGCAGGTGACTTCCTTGTTTATCGTGACCCATAAGAATGGATAGAGGAATCGCAGATAATAAAATTAAACCAATCAGATAGATAAGTAATGTCCTTTTGAGCATCGTATCGGCCCCTTTTATGGAAGAGTAAAGCTGCAGCAATCACCAGGGCCATCCTGCAACACGTGATGTAGAGTAAAAAGTTTAGATGAACATAGATAATTCTATAAAATTTTCTAATTTCCTTCACAATTCGACAAAGTAACGGACCTTTATTAGGATTTTTTTCGGAAAAAGCGGGACTTGTATGAAAAGAGGGTCTGAGAATTCTTGCGGCTCTGAATGCTTACGCCGCACGCATGCGGACTCAGAAGACCTTATTTGTTGAAAACCGAGGGTTTTGACACGCTATCGGACTCAGTTGCAACTATATGCTCATAACTACCCCATTTTGAGTCGATTTGCGGCTAATAAGAGCTATGCAGTCCGTAACTTTTGGAATACGAGCGAAAATGTACGAATAGCTGCAATACGGTCCGTTCATCCCGGAGTTACATGACTTTGGTGACATGGAAGACATGAACACAATGATATCTGACATCTTGGACTAGATAGGCAATTCTGATGTCGTTGGGAACTCTGAATGCTTACGCCGCGCGCATGCGGACTCAGGAGACCTTATTTGTTGAAAAACGAGGGTTTTGACACGCTATCGGACTCAGTTGCAACTATTCGCTCATAACTACCCCATTTTGAGTCGATATGCAGCTAATAAGAGCTATGCAGTCCGTAACTTTTGGAATACGAGCGAAAATGTACGAATAGCTGCAATACGGTCCGCAACGTTCGAAAATGAATAATGATATTGCGCAGAGCACGTAATCCATTTTTGCGGATCAGTAAGCACATAATGCTCGTCCTAGAAAAGCCATGCGGCCGCGCGGGGGAGGAATCCGCTTTTAGAGTAACTATTAACTTCAGCAAATTTAGCTCGTTCACCATGCTAGCTTCCTTCATCTAAAATCTATTAGAATTCGTCATCTTTATACACAGTAACTCATTGAAGAAATCCCCAGCACTCATTATAATAGCAACTATAGGTCGTGAAGAACACGCCGCTTTTATACAATCTCTATCCTGGGTTTAGCTCAGGAGGAATTGTATGGGAGCGGCTTTTTCTTTTTTCAAAAAATTACTTAAGGAGGATATACAAAATGTCCAGATTCGAACAGCAACTAGAGGAATGGTTACAGATCAACTTGGATAAGGAGAACAATCCCCGCAGACAGGAGCTTCTTGCAAAAGGGTTGGGCTATGGAACAGTCGAATTTCTGCGTGCCGTATGGTTTCCTGCTGTAGGAAACTTCAACTACTTGTTCCCCGAATGGGAAGTGCGCGATTTCAACAATGGTTATCGTTATCTTGATCTGGCCTATATGCCAGGTGGAGCAAAGGGCGGAATTGAGATTCAAGGCTACGGTCCGCATGCTAGAGATCTTGATGTACGACGATTCAAAGATTTATGTAGACGCCATTCCTTATTATCGCTAGACGGTTGGACCTTCCTATCCATCGCCTATCCCTCAATCACGGACGAGCCTCAGCTATGTCAACAACTAGTACTCGCATTCATCGGCAAATTCATGGCTTCAGACGCGCCCTCTTCATTAACTTGGTTAGAAGCTGAAACACTTCGTTTCGCAAGACGTCTTCTGCGTCCTTTCACACCTGTTGAACTCACCCATCATCTTAGAGTCACTAATCGCCATGCCCGACGTGTTTTACATGAGTTAGTTGAACAGCAGCTACTAGAGATCGTCGGTGGAAAAGAACGCAATCGAACCTATCAGCTTAGAATGTGATGATTTGATTAGTTTGTTTTGATTATTTTGGTTTGATTAACAAAGTTACGTTCGGACCGTATAGCTCTTATTTCCCAATTATCTTCGTTTTCGCCACGCTATCGGACTCAGTTGCAGCTATTTACTCAAAAACACTGCTCTGACCCAATTCTTCAGCTCATTAAGAGCTATGCAGTCCGAAACTCACGGAAAATGAGCGAATCAGCTAAAATAGCTGCATTACGGTCCGTAATGGCAACTCTAGGGTCATACCAGCAAGGCTCATACAAAAAAATGATCCTGAATCTAATCCGTTGCACCCCCGCATTGTCCTTCCAAAATCTAAGTCTTTTTCATTACCATCTATTACTATTACTAATCATTATTCAGAAAAAAAGTGCTCTGCTTAGTCCGTATTTTAATCAACACTTGACCTTAGGTCTGACCTAAGGTTTATAGTTATTTCATCAAATAACTTACAGTTAGGAGCACCGCCCTTGAATCCGTACCTTACAATTGGCGAACTATCAAAACTTATGAATGTATCTATCCACCAGATTCGATATTTTGAAGAAAAAGAAATCCTGTTTCCATCCTATATAGACAATAATCAGTACCGGATGTACGGCATCGATGAGATCTATCAATTGGCACATATCCTGTTGCTCCGCAAATTAAACATCCCTGTCAGCACCATTAACCAAAGTATTAGTAAATCCGCAACGAATAACTACCAACTGCTGTTAGAGAAATCGTTAAACAAAATCAACTCAGAAATAAACCAATTAATAATGCTGCAACAATTTATACAAAAGGTACTAAAAGAGCATGCAGATTATGGCAACATGGAGGGGGAGTATCAAATTAAACATGTGGACAATCGTTATCTGAAAAAGTGGTTGGTGCTAGAGGATAACGAAACAATAACTGCACGAAGTTTATATGAAAAAAAACCGCAGTACCATCATTTATTTGAAACAGATTTGCATTATGTATACGATTCTGAACAAGTAACCTTATGCTTTGAAACCATTGAAACCACTCCCGCCCCTGACATTGTTTTAGAAAAAGGGTGTTATCTCTATAAAGCATTTTTTGTAACAGACGATCAGGATGTAGATCATGAGATTGCCAAGCTGGAACACTTTTTAAATGGGCATCACTACATGGTATTGGGACCAATCATCATTTTGGAGAAATCGTACCTATCCATGTTTAACAACGACAAGCTTCATTATGAGCTTCAAATTCAAATCGAGCATGCCTTAGATGATACCACTAAATGAGTACAAACGAGGTTATCATCGCCCATTACCAGGAACAAGATCGTGAGGCTGTAAGCAGGCTTTTGGTAGATGCATTTCACGGGAAATTCCACTCTCTTCTCTCTCTCGAGGACAATGAAATTGCTGATCTGCTTATAAGACTTTGGGAACAAGATTCTACTTCTTTATCATCCAAACAAATAATCGCTTATGAAAACGGAGAAGTGGTTGGCACTATCTACTTAAAATGGCAGGATACGCTCTCCCTTAAAAAAGGATCAATTAAACCACTGAATCGGGCTCCCTTTTTGCAGCTATTCAAGAAATTTGGATACTTAAATGTTTGTAAGTTAATCCTTGGGTTATATTTTTTGGATTATCAACCTAGAGCAAAAGAGTGTTATGTGGCTCATTTGGCTGTTCGGTCCAGTCACCGCAATAAGGGAATTGGCAAAGAGTTGCTGGGTTGGGCGGCGGATTTTGTAAACAGTCATTCTGAGGTTGAAAAGCTAACGCTACATGTTGCTAACAAGAATAAACGAGCCATTAATATGTACCAGCAGTTGAACTTTGAGATCCATAAATCTGACTATAGCGCGGTAAGACATTTACTTTTTAAAGAGCCTGTTTGGCATTACATGATAAGAAAAACATCGCTAAAATCTGGGGGATCAATGAATGAAAAAGAAAAATAAGCTAACTGTCTGGATGATTACCATTTCGTTGTTGATTGCAGCGGTCCTGTTCGTACTACAGCAACATTCTTTTTCAATGACTGAGCAAAAAATTGAAATAGATACGCCTCAAGGTCAACTAACAGGAACCTTAGTTCTGCCTGAAAGTTACTCTGGAACCGTCGGACTGGTAGTTTTTGTTCATGGGGATGGCCCAGTTAATGATACTTACGATGATGCATATAAACCTTTGTGGGAAAAGCTCGCCTCTGCCGGATATGCTTCCTTATCTCTTAACAAACCGGGTATTGGGGGTTCTTCAGGGAACTGGCTAGAGCAAAGCATGGAGGATAGAGCGCAAGAAACTATATATGCGATTAACTGGGCTAAAGCCTTACCTATGATTGATGATCAAGCTATTGGTTTGTGGGGAGCAAGTCAGGCGGGCTGGGTGATTCCTAAGATTGTTAAAAAAGTGCCTGATCTCGCCTTCAGTATTCTTGTATCCCCCGCCATTCAATGGATTTCTCAAGGACAATACAATACCAGACAAGAGATGATTTTAGAAGGTTTTTCAGAACAGGAGATAAAAAAGAGAGAAGATTATAACGCGCAAATCCTACTGCTACTTAAAGAACAGGCGTCGTATGAAAGTTACTTGCGAATTGCACAATCGGACGATTTAATTTCCAAAGAAAAATGGGGTTTTTTCGCTAAAAATTATCAGTCAGATGCGAGCGGGGATTTAAAAAACTTCACTACACCTGTCCATTTAGTTCTTGGCGGGCAAGATATAAATGTAGATGTTGAGGAAACCGAACGTGTTTACCGTGAAAAAATTCCTGAAAATCTGCTTTCAGTCTTCTTTATTCCTGATGCTGATCACTCTATGCTCTCAAAAAAGAATGCCTCATCACCATTAAGAACATATTTGACCGCTGTCTTTTTTCCACGACATATTGTTGTTGAGCCATATTTAGATGATTTGGTTCACTTTGTAAGCCAGTTTTAATCTGTTTGCCATCCATTATGCACTCTCGCCAGCTGAACTCCCTATGTTCGGACTGTATAGCTCTTATTTGCCAATTATCTTCGTTTTCGCCACGTTATCGGACTCAGCTGCAGTTATTTACTCAAAAACACTCCTCAGATCCACTTTTTCTGCTCATTAAGAGCTATGCAGTCCGAAACTCAGGGAAAATGAGCGAATTAGCTGAAATAGCTGCGTTACGGTCCGCAACCACCACGCGGAAAGTACTTAACAACAGCACAAGCCCATGTAAAGGCTTTGATTTTTTCAGAAACTACGCATTTTATAGAATGCCTACGTCTATCACCAATGATCTCCCTACGTTCGGACTGTATAGTCCTTATTTGCTGAATTTCCTCGTTTTCGCCACGCTATCGGACTCAGTTGTAGCTATTTACTCAAAAACACCCCTCTGATCCACTTTTTCAGCTCATTAAGAGCTATGCAGTCCGAAACTCAGGGGAAATGAGCGAATTAGGCGAAATAGCTGCACTATGGTCCGTAACTCCAATCGCGGGCGTAATTTTTGCTCAAACGGTTGTGAACCTCCATTGCGAGCATACTTACCGGCAATTTCGGCGCCCGTAACCACCACGCCAGCGTACTAACCACCAGCAACAGACTCCGAAAACTCAACGTAAGTAGCAGAAGCAAAGGCATAAACCGGATGTCATTAACTCAGATTATCCCTCTCCTGCTGCATAAACAGCGTTATATGGCGTATTGATTATAGCTGTACGCTTTAGTGATAACGTATAATTTCGGATGATCAAGCTTAGCTTTGGTCAAAATCGATCATATAAGGAGAGGTTTTAATCATTGAGAAAACAACAACGTTTGTTAGCCATGCTCGTAACCTTCCTGCTTTTGTGTTCCTCTTTTCCGTTATCGATGTTTGCAGAGGAAGCACCTGATCCTTATGAAGGAATGATTAACATTCAAAGTGAATGGCAAGGCAGCGTATTTGGTGATGTTGGGGGGCAAGACAAGATTACTGCGGCCAACTTTGGCATTACGGAGAACACGGATGGATCAGCAACACTGCGAAGCTCGAACGATAGAGGTAAAGTATCGGGCAGCATGGAAGGTATCGCTTATTACTTTAAAGAAGTTGATCCAAGTGTTAATTTTGAATTGAAGGCAACGGCTCACGTGGATGCTTGGACAGCCAATAACCAAGTTTCCTTCGGAATAATGCTGCGCGGCAATGTGTGGGATAACCAATTCGGAGCCTACTCTGGAGATTATGTCGCCGTGGGTGCTTTGGATCAAGAAATGAAAGCGTTTCACAAATTGCAAAATACAAGCCTACAGAAACTTGGGTACGTGTTTGATAACGCTAATCGCCCTGCCCAAGGAGAGAATTACGAATTAAGCATCAAAAAGACCGGAAATCTGTATATTGTCCGCATCGGCAATGAAACCAAAACGATCGAAAGCTTTGACGGCTCCATTCAATATGCGGGCCTTTATACCGCTAGAAATACTACGGTTACGTTCCGAAACATTCAATTCAGTCAAGAAGGCCAAATCGAGCTAGGACCTTGGGGCTTCAGCGCCTTCGGAGGCAATACTAGTCCAGCTAAGAACCCCGAACCTATAATTGAAAGTCCAACCTCTGTAACGATAACGACTTACGGCGGCAAAATCTCCAGCAGCGATGAGGGATTATCTTTTTATTCGAAAGAGATTCCTGTGGATGCGAACTTTGAACTGAAAGCGACCGCTTCAGTGATTGCTTTTAATAGCAATAGCACTGTCAGCACACCTAACCAGAAATCCTTCGGTCTTATGCTCCGCGACAGTGTTGGAACAAACGGAGATGCAAGCACAACCACTTCTAACTACGCGGCGGTGGGTGCTTTGGATCAGGTAATGAAAGGTTTTTATAAAAAAGACACCCAAGTGAAGTTAAATCCTTTTAGCGATATCCAGGCCCCGTCCGCAGGAGCTGTATATTCGCTAAGTATTAAAAAATCAGGAGATACTTATCGATTAAGTGTGGGTGATCAGACCGAAATCATAACTCTGGACGATACGTTCACTGATACTCTTTTTGCCGGAATCTATGTAGCTAGAGATGCAACTGTTACTTTCAGTGACATAGACATCCAGCTTGAATCCAAAATCGTAACCAGCATAACCGCTGATACGAGCGCAATGACGAAAACCACTTATCTGGTTGGTGAACCCCTTGATTTGACTGGATTAGTCGTTAAGGCTATTTTTTCTGATGAGAGTGAAGCAGTTTTGTCTTCTACGGATTATATTGTTACAGGCTTTGATAGCAGCAAGGTTGGAGAAAATATCATAACCATTAACTACAACGGTGCTTTCGTGAGCATTCCTTTGCAAATCGTTCCATTAACTATGACCTCATTATCAGTGAAGTATTATCCAGCTAAAACCGTATATTACCCAGGGGATACCTTCGATCCAGAAGGTCTTGTTCTTGTTGCCAATTATAACGACGGCTTCCTGACCAAAGAGCTGACCAGTGATCTTTATTCCCTCTCCATTAACGGACAACCGGTCAGTGATTTGTTACCGTATCTATTTACGCAATCAGGCTCCACAGCGGTATCCGTTACTACAACAGAGGCGCCGGCAATCACAACGACCTTTAATGTGGAAGTAAAAGCAGCGACGTTATCCGCTTTAGAAATTCGAAATGAACCTAAACAAACACTCTACTATATCGGTGACTCCCTCAAACTAGAAGGACTTGTGGTTTATGCTCATTACAGTGATGGTACACAGATTCGGCTGTTGAACAATGAATACAAGGTCTCTCCTCTCGACACCACGACATCTGGGGATAAAAAAATCACAATTACGCATAAAGGCTTAACAACCTCTTTTCAAGTTAAGGTCAACGTTAAAAAACTACTTGGCATCGAAGTCACCAGCTATCCTAAAACTACCTTTTTTATTAACGAAAACTTTGACAGCAAAGATCTCTTCGTATCCAAAGTGTATGATAATTCAGATAGAGAGAAGCTAAACAGCTATACGCTCGACACTTCCAAGTTCAACAATCAGGCAGCTGGAGTGTATGAAATTGGCATACTCCCTACCGATTCTTCTATTATGCCCATTACGTATTCCGTTACAGTAAAAGAAAAGATGGATCCCGTTTGGAAAAGCATTCAATTCGGTCAGTCCACTTCAGCTACTAACAATCAGACGATTGTCAACGAGGATGGATCCGCCCAACTGATCGCTTTGGAAGGCGGCGGTAAAGTCACCGAAGATCATGACGGCATTACCTTCTATTACACCGAGCTAGATGCTGCGGAAGATAATTTCGTGCTGTCTGCGGATATCCAAGTGTTGGCTTTTGCAAAAAATCCATATGACGGGCAAGAATCTTTTGGCATTATGGCACGTGACGTCATCGGCACACAAGGAAATTCTAGCGTCTTTGCATCCAATATAGCTGCCATCGGTGGTTATAGCGGCGGGACGAAAAGCGATCTGGGCACACAGCTTTTTGTCCGTACGGGAGTTGAAAAAACGGATGGGACTGGCAGTAAAGGGATTCAAACCATCATGCTTCAAAAAGAACGTCCTGCACCTGCCAATACTGTTCCAGCAGCACCTTACCATTTAACCTTAGCAAAGACGAATAGTGGTTTTACAGGACAGCTCAATAATGGCCAGCAAGCTATTCATTTCACACCAGACATTCTAAGCGTACAGGATTCAAAAATGTATGTCGGATTCTATGCTGCTCGTTTAGCCACAATTAATGTAAGCAATATTCAATTAACAGTCACTTCAGCAGCTACAGATTCTCCTAAAATAGAACCACCTGCGACTCCCGTCACACCTAGCTTAAATATACTTTCACTAAGTAAAACCTCAGATCCAGCTTACCAAATGATTGTGCGCTCTAATGTCAACGGAACGGTGACGTTGAAGCAAGGTTCTACGATCATCGCTCAGGATATCGAGGCAATAGCTGGTAAACGTCTTTCTATTCCCACGAGACTTCTTGATCAAGGAGATACGAACTTCAGCATTACTTTTTTACCAGATGATACTCAGTATTTGACCTCTTATGAGAAGATCATCAGCAACTTTACCGTCACCCTAAAAAGTTATAACGAAGATGATGAGATCTACGTATCCCCCACCGGATCAAGCTCCGGAGATGGAACAATCAATCTCCCACTTGATATCGATACTGCGATTGATTTCGTTAAACCAGGTCAGCATATTATTGTGCTTGAGGGTCGTTATGTGCGGAAATCACCACTTGAGATTAAAAAGTACAATGATGGCAAAGCCTCCGCCAAAAAGTATATAGAAGCAGCACCAGGAGCAAGACCTATCTTTGATTTTGACAAAAAAACAGAAGGCGTTCTCTTGAGCGGAAACTATTGGCATGTGAAAGGACTTGATTTCACTCGCTCAGCTGGGAATACCAAGGGCTTTACGGTGGGAGGCAATTATAACATCGTTGAAAATAGCCGTTTCTATGCGAATGGTGACACTGGTCTACAAATCAGCCGAACTGATGGTACCGCGATAGAAATCAATGAATGGCCTTCCTACAACTTAATTCTCAACAGTACCTCCTTCGACAACCGTGATCCATCTGACAATAATGCCGATGGCTTTGCGGCAAAATTGACTGCGGGTGTTGGTAATATTTTTAGAGGTTGTCTGGCGCATAACAATATCGACGATGGCTGGGACTTATATACGAAAGCAGGCTCAGGTGCAATAGGTTCAGTGCTGATTGAGCACAGCGCCGCCTTCAACAATGGGTTCTTAACAGACGGAACCGTAGGTGCCGGTGATAAAAATGGCTTCAAGCTTGGTGGCGAAGGCATTCATGTCACACATACCATCCGCGATTCCATCGCCTTTGGTAATGGCGCTTATGGTTTTACAAGCAATAGTAATCCAGGTGTGATCGCCATCAACAACATCGGATTTAACAATACGCGTGGTAATATAAGCTTCACCACTTATGATCACATTACTGCAGACTTTACGATTGACGGTTTCTTATCTTACCGAACTGCCAACATTGCAAAAGACCAATATCCAGCTTCTTTAGCTGCGGACAATAATTTCATGTTTGACGGTACGCGATCGGCGAATAAATCAGGTTTAGAACTGAGTGATTCTAACTTTGTCAGCTTAAATCCTGTAGTCAATTACTCTCGGGATACTGACGGGAATATAATCTGGGGCGATTTCTTGAAGTTCATTCCTTTGGATGGGCCGGAACCAAGTCCGACGGCTTCTCCGAGTCCAACGGCTTCTCCAAGTCCGACGGCTTCTCCGAGTCCGACGGCTTCTCCAAGTCCGACGGCTTCTCCGAGTCCGACTGTTTCTCCGAGCCCAACGGCTTCTCCAAGTCCGACGGCCTCACCGAGTCCGACTGTTTCTCCGAGTCCGACCGCTTCTCCAAGTCCGACGGCTGCCGTGAGTGCAGGCAGTTCCGGAACATCGGTTGGAGATTCGGCCACTACTATACTCCATTTGGACGGTAGCGTAAGGATTGAGATACCTACTACTATGAATGGAGAAAAAGCTAGCGCAATATTGACTGAATCTTCCTTACAAAAGATTATGGCTTTAGCCAAACCTAATTCCGCAGGCCACAAAATCCTAAGAATTCAGCTCGCAGAGGAACAATCGTCAAATGTTGGCTCATTTGAAGTCACTCTCCCTGCCGCAGCATTTCTTGTTGGAGCATCCACATTGCAGCTGGAGATCAATACATCACTAGCTACCTTTGTACTTCCGGATAATCTATTCCCGGCGAAGACACTGGACAATGTGAAGACGGTTACCTTGCTCCTCAAGCCTGTCGATACAACAGGAAGTTTAAAGAAGCAATTGGGTGAAGGTTTGCTTATTGATTACGAGTTACTTTTAGATGGTACAACAGTTCAATTAGAGAGTTTAAATTCGGCCATACAAATTGGGCTTCCTTATCCAGCTGCTGTAGTTCCATTGAACAACGCCTTTATTGTAGTGTGGAACGTCAATGAGCACGGAGTCATCCAACCGGTAGTAGGCGGGAATTATGATTCAGATAAGAAGCAAGCTATTTTCTCAACAACAAATTCTTCTGGACAATACGCCGCCGTTTACAATCACAAAACGTTCAGGGACATAACTGATTCTCATTGGTCGAAGTTTATTGTAGAAGTACTAACATCAAAAGGTGTCATTAATGGTGTAACAGAAACAGAGTTTAGGCCCGACCAGACTGTTACACGTGCAGATTTCGCCCTTTTATTAGTTAGAGCTTTAGGTCTATCTGCAGCAGAAGGAAATAGCTTTGCTGATGTGTCACCTAACGATTATTTTTATGAGGGACTTATGACAGCTCAGAAATTAGGGGTAGTTACGGGCCAAACCGACGGCCTTTACCACCCTCATGACTCCATCTCCAGACAAGAAATGTTTGTTATGGCAGCTAGGGCATTGAAGGCTGCTGAGGTATGGGAATCGAATACGACCGCTTCCTCCCCCTCTGCATTAGACAGCTACACTGACCATAATCAAATTTCTAATTATGCGGCAAATGATATTGCAACGCTGGTATCAGCAGGTCTCATTAAAGGAGACTCTCAGCAGCAGCTTACACCAACTGCCCATTCCACACGTGCCGAAGCCGCCATGCTGATTTACAGAATTATGATGCAAAAATAAAAAAAGAACTCCAAGACCACTATACTCGTGGTTTTGGAGTTCTTTTTATCCTCTTCCTTCCCCCCTTAAGTCTTCTAGTTCATTTCCTTATCAGGCGGATTGGAAACCCGATACCCTTTCGGCGATTGATGGGTGATTTTCTGGAAATTCCGATGAAATGACCGTAAGTTACTATAGCCGCAAAGGTTGGCAACTTCACCAATAGTCAGATTCGAGTTTTTTAATATATAACATGCTTGTGAGATCCGATAGTGATTCAAGTAATCTGTGAAGGGCATTTTCATCAGCTGGACAAATAGCTTTGATAAATACGGGTAATCATATTGCAGATGTTTTGCTACAGCTTTTAATGTGCAATCGGCAGAATAATTTTGTTCTACAAAAAGCAGGATTTTATAGAGCACCTTTGTTTGCGGGGACTGTTTGACCGGAGCAAATGATGTCTGACAGATCAACTGCGCACATACACCATACAGGAAACTTTTCTGGCTATAAATCGAATCCAGCTTTGTACAATCAGGTTCATTCACAGCATGGAGAACATTATCATTTGGTATAAAGCTTTTATAATTCATGTGAAAATCACCTATCAATTCTGTGGAGAAGAGGATTACCATAATCTCCGAAAAATCAATCGTCTCAAATTCATGCATCTGATTAGGAAAAATAAAAACCAGATCATTTTTCTGTACCTGATAGCTTTTCCCATCAATGGAGATAGATAACTGCCCGTCGTTGACATAAATAATCTCAAATGCCCGATGAAAATGAAGTGGAAAATGATAGTTTTTCAATGGAATGAGTTTAAAGTAATCTTTTTCGCTGACACCATGTTTTTCAAAAAAGGGCCACAAGTAGATTCTCCTTCACGGAAACACTAATTTTGTCTTAAAGTGTACTATATAAAGTATAGAACTAACAACGTTATTTCCTATAATATTGGATAAAGTCAACCAAGCGGAGGTTATAGGACAATGGAATATCACGTATCAAAAACTGGTTCAGATCAAGGTCAAGGCACTCAACATAATCCCTTTTTAACCATCAATAAAGCAGCTTCAGTAGCTGTGGCTGGGGATAAGGTTATCGTTCATGAAGGGATATATCGTGAGTGGGTAAAACCAAGATACAAAGGATTAAGCGAACAAAGAAGAATTATTTATCAAGCCGCTGAAGACGAGCAGGTTGTCATAAAAGGCTCTGAGCATATACAAGATTGGCAGCAGGTTGAGAACCAAATATGGAAAGTGATCTTGCCGAACACGTTTTTTGGCAGCTTTAATCCGTATGTTGAGGAAGTGTCTGGCGATTGGCTCGTCACTATAGAGGAGACAAGACACTTAGGCGATGTATATCTAAATGGCATGTCTTTTTATGAGGTCAGTCAGTATGATCAACTGGCAGCTCCTGTCGAAAAGCTGGAGTTCAAGGATCTCTGGACACAAGAGATGGTTCCGGTCCAAAATCCAAAACAGACGACCTACGTTTGGTTTGCCGAAGTAAGCCCTGACCACACCACGATTTACGCTAATTTCCAAGGTGCCAACCCGAACAAAGAACTGGTAGAAATCAATGTACGCAGATCTTGTTTCTACCCTGAAGAAACCGGAATTGATTATATTACTGTAACAGGTTTTGAAATGGCGCATGCGGCAACACCTTGGGCACCTCCAACGGCAGACCAGCCCGGACTGCTGGGCACTAACTGGAGCAAAGGCTGGATTATTGAAAATAATATCATTCACGATGCCAAATGCAGCGCTATCAGTATCGGCAAAGAAGCTTCCACAGGCCATAATTACCGCACCCTTCGAAAAGACAAACCCGGATATCAATATCAGCTTGAATCCGTCTTTACTGCTGAGCGTCAGGGCTGGAGCAAAGAATCGATCGGTTCACATCTTATCCGCCATAATACCATTTATGATTGCGGCCAAAATGCCATCGTCGGCCACTTAGGTTGTATTTTCAGCGAAATTCATCATAACCATATTTACAACATTGCGACAAAACGGGAATTCTGGGGCCACGAAATTGCCGGGATCAAGCTTCACGCACCGATCGATACTCACATCCACCATAACCGGATTCACGATTGTACTTTAGGTTTATGGCTGGATTGGCAGACCCAAGGGACAAGAATCAGCAAAAATCTGTTCTATCAAAATCATCGGGATTTGTTTATAGAAGTAAGCCATGGCCCTTACATTGTTGACCATAATATCTTGACAGCTAAACATGCTTTAGAGAATGTAGCCCAAGGTGGAGCCTATATCAACAATCTGATCGGCGGCAGGATGGTTCATCGAAAGGTACTAAACCGGTCCACGCAATATCATCTTCCGCATAGTACAAAAATTGCCGGTTTCTCACTTATTTATGGTGGGGACGATCGGTTCTATAACAATATCATTGTTGGAAAAGACGGATGGACAGGCGTGGGAACATCACATTTCAATAACTACACCACCTCTTTGGCGGAGTATATCGAGAATGTCCATAAGTTACACGGTGATCTTGAGGAGTTTGAACTCGTTGAACAGCCTATGTTCATTAATAACAACGCTTACTTAAACAGTGCAGAGCCTTTCGAAAAAGAGAATGTAAAGCTGGTTGAAGAAAGCTTTGATCCAGACTTCTTTATTGTAGATCAAGGAGATGAGGGATTCCTTTCCATTGATCTGCCTGATAGCTTCGTTAACTTCTTAGGTGAAGTACATTCAACTGAAACTTTGCCGCGGGTGCGCATCGTGGATGCCGAGTTTGAGAATCCGGATGGCAGCAATATAATTCTGGATACAGATTTTCTGGATAAAAAGAAAGAGAATAAAAGCACTTTGGGACCTCTTACACTTTTGAATAAGGGCAAAAATTATATTAAAGTGTGGTGATCGGTAAAGCAGGTGGCTAGTCCACCTGCTTTTTTCATTGCAATCATTGAGTCTGCTACTTATTGGCCTTAATCTTTTGAATAGATACTTCGTTTTGTTCTATTATGATTTGATATTCAACAATCTCTCCTGCTTTAAATTCTTCGTTAAATTCTTTACTGACCGATCAAAGAATTGATCTGAAGGTCATGGACGATAAATAAAACGAATATAGATAAGTCTTGTGAAAAGTTATCTGAATGATACTCTAATTCAAAATAATAATCCTGCCCGTGATTACACCCTTTTCATCTCTGGAAAATTGAAGTGCCCTAGTTTCTTTATCGTCCGCACTGAAGCTTACGGAATCCGAGTAACCGATTTGCCCTTCCTCAAACATATTTTGGACAAAAAGCTTAACACTCCAGTTATCGTATTCATAATTGAAAGCCCCTTGTTCATCAACACGCACTTCCTTTACAGATTCAGGAATAATCGTGCCGGTGGAGATTTTTTTCTTTATATCCTCTATTTTTTTAATTAGTTCCTTCTCATCATCATCAATAGAGGCAGCTGCATCTATTGAAACCGCTGAATCAATTTTGCTGGCGGCAGAGGGTTCTTTCAACAGCTCCTGTAAATAGCTCTCAGCTTTGACAGGGTCAGCTTTGGTTGGGTCCAGCGGAAGTTCAAATAGAATAGCGGTTCCCTTGTAATCGTTATTAGCGCTAATTTCCCCTGTACTTTCATTATAAGCAAACGCATCTTTGCTGAAAAAAGAACTACCATTACTGACAGCTAGATATACCCCTCGGTCAGCGAATATCTCCACTCCATCACATTCAATCAGCCGGTACATAATTCCATCTATAACAGCCTCGCTATAGCCACCATTCATTGTTGTGATATTAACCTGCCATGGTTTTAGTCCCTTTATAAGCGGTGACACAAAGAATGGATCCTGGCCATACTCCGGTTCACTTGTAGCAGGCATGGGGCCACCGTCTATTCTGGCGATGGATACAACGGCATAGGATCTGTTTGGGTTAATATTCTGATCAGACTTACTCAGTTCTGAAAGACCTTCCCCCGAGACTATTCCATTCAACGTCACGTTATAATCACCAGATATAACCGATTGGTTGATTTCAACAGCATCCCTGCTTTCGAATGCTTTTGCCAGCAGTAGCTGGCCCAGATGCTCAGCAACCTGCTTGGGGCTAAATAGCTGTGTAGCTGCATAAGCCGTTAAAGACATTACAAGCGTGAATATAGCAACCATTAGTCCAATCGAAACTCTTTTTTTATAGGCTGGTTTCATTGGTTTAGTCTCCTTAAACTGTTGGATGATTCTTTCGTTTAATTCCTCTGTCGGCTCTGCTGTAGAAGCTAGCGCTTGCTTTAGCAGTTGATCCAACTTTTCGGAGTTATTCATTGGGATTCAACCTCCAAAATCTTTTTCATCGCCTTGCGGGCTTGGAAAAGTCTGCTTTTAACTGTGCCCGGTGAAATCCTTAGCGCTGAAGCAATCTCATCAACGGTCATTTCTGCGGTATAGTACAGATAGAGCGGTATTTTCAGTTTCTCATTCAGCCGGTCTGCGGCAGCATGAATCATGTGCCGAAGCTCCTGGGACAGCAATGCATCCTCTGGCATAACCTCTCCATCGGAAGTACACGCCAGATCGACCGCTTCATTATAATCTGCTGTAGGTGCAATTCTTTGCCGCCATGCCCATTTTCTGCGTTTGTTTTTGCGTAATGAGATAGCAATCGAGATAAGGAACGCTTTCGGATTTTGGTTCAGGTCCATTTTATGCCGCATTTCCATAGCTTTTAAAAAAGTCTCCTGATAGAGATCGTCCGTATCCACCCTATTCCCCGCAAGCGTAAAACAAAATGCGTAAATTGCTTTGCCATGTAATTTTATTAGGTCACTCAACTCTTCAATTTCCAAGTAGGCTACTCCTTTCTGAATGGCCATTCACCTATATATTGTCGTAACCTTAGAATCGGTTCACTATTTTGCTGTTGACTTTGACCTTAGGGTAAGGTGTTAAGTAGAGCTAGAACCAAACATCGATGTTTTGGCTTGGAAGCTTAATTAAAACGAAAAAAGGAGATGACTTTTTGCTGTCGATTGGAGAATTCTCGAAGATATGCGAAGTTTCTACGAAGACGCTTCGATATTATGATGAGATCGGATTAATTCATCCTGATGAGATTAACCCTGAGAACGGTTATAGGTATTACTCCATTAAACAACTTAAAAAAATGCTTTTTATCAATCGTCTGAAAGGTTATTGTTTCTCGCTGGAAGAAATCAAAGACATTTTACAATGGGAACAGAATCATTCAGAAGAGAAGCTCTACTCAGCCCTTAATCTCAAGAAAAAAGAAATACAGGAGAAAATAAGCGCTTATGAATACACCTTACAACAAATCAATAGTGATGTTTTAAATCTGGAGAAAGGTATTCCCATGATGTCTTACCTGAATGAGATAAAAGTAGAGCTTGTTGAAACTCAGCCTATGAATATTCTTTTTACGCGTCAGATGTTGAGCAGTGATGACTATGCGTTAGGTTATGGACATTATTTTAGCAGGCTATATGAAAAAATCGCCACTGAAAAACTCACTTTGCTCGGTACGCCAATAACGATATATCACAGCCTTGAATATAATCCAGCCGGAAATGATACAGAGTTTGCCCTCCCTATAAAAGAGAGTGTAAAAGGTACAAGAGATTTGCCTGATGCTCTTTGTGCGAGATCTGTTCTTAAAGGCGCCTATTCAGAATTGACCTCGGTCTATGCTCAGCTGAGAGAATGGATAGAAAATGAAGGTTATGAATGGGTGAACTCACCTTATGAAATCTACTTAACGGACCCGACACAGGTTGCTGTGCCTGAGGATCTGGTTACCGAGGTCTATTTTCCAGTAAAGAAAAAAAATTCATAAAGGAGTACCTTTCATGCTCAAAAACAATTATCCAACTTCAGATTGGCAAATCTCAGCCCCCGTAAACTTAGGAATGGATGCTAATATGCTTTCAGAGCTAGAATCAAGGATCAAATCCGAGTATAGCAATATCAACGGGATTGTTGTGGTAAGAAATGGAACTATTGCTTATGAAAAATATTATAATGGCGCTAGCCCGAATGATACACATCATGTGGCCTCTGTAACAAAAAGTATCATATCCGCGCTCATAGGCATTGCCATAGAGGCTGGCTTTATTAACAATGCAGATCAAAAGGTACTGGAGTTTTTCCCGGACTATGTTCCAAACGCTGCTCAAGATCAGCAAAAACAAGAAATCACCTTACGCCATCTCCTTACGATGACCGCACCTTATGCTTTTGCAGATTGGCACGAACCGCTGGAGCAAATGTGTATGCAGCCTGACTGGGTAAAATATACGCTGGATATGCTAGGCCAACAAGGAACAATTGGGGGTTTCAAATATTCAACCGCTGGAGCACATCTGCTTTCTGCCATCATCACGCGCAGCACTGGACAAAGTGCCCGTGAGTTCGCCAACGAACGTTTATTTAAACCTATCGGAATGAATGAAATCCCGGATTATGAGATGAGCTCATTTGGGTTCGATGATTTGTTTGGGGTTAATGTGAAGGGGTGGGTGGAAGACCCAAATCGTATCACCACAGGAGGATGGGGACTTACGTTGTCTCCACGCGATATGGCGCGTTTTGGTTTATTATATTTGAACCATGGACAATGGGAGAATAATCAGATCATTTCGGAGACATGGATTGAGGAATCAACAGCGATGAATCCTAATCATTACGGTTACTTGTGGTGGCTACGCGAAGAAGACGGGGTTTACACCTACTCAGCGTTAGGTGATGGTGGTAATGTCATTTGCTGCATTCCAGAAAAAAAACTTGTCGTAGCCATCGCCTCAGAATTCACACTTCGGCCTCGTGACCGGTGGCCTCTGATTAAGGATTGTATTATTCCGTCTGTTGTAGAGTAAAGAAGATAGAAAACATGCTGGTTGCCACTACTTCATTAACAACTAGGAGAGCAACCAGCTGTCTACACTCTAAATCATTTTGCTTCAAGGAAAAATAATATCGCCTTCGTTGCTGCTTACATCAAAAAATCCTACTTTGTGTTTTATAGCCAACTCCCGCATCGCCGTATAAGCTTCCTCAGCTACAGAATAAGCGAAAGCCGCATAGATGACGGATGAGCCAAGTGAGTAGTCAGTCAACCGGTTATCCGTTCCGGCTTCCTCCATCGCCTCAAAAATCTCGTCCTCTACATTCATATTAGGAAATTGCTCAGACAACTCACTATAAAAGCGTTGCAACGCCTCCGATAAAACTGATGGATCATTATAGGCATGGTCTTCCGACCACTGCACTTGCTGCTCATACCACTCCATAAATGCTGCTCTCTCTTGCGGCGCTTTAGACGTCTCGAATGCCATCAAATCATAGCTCATTTAAAATCCTCCTCTAACCCACCCTAATCGTGCATTTTCAGTTCCTATAAATTGTTGGGCTGTTTTGATTATATATTAAAAATCATCAGACCTATACTATAGAATCATGATACTTCCTCACCCGTTAAATATCATGTGAGCTCCGGTGTATCCACAAAAGTAACCACTGGCTCCATTACGCCATGTAGTTCGAATAAGATTAGCTCGTTATCACCTTGACGTAGAAGCGGCGCTGGTAAGTACAGTGTTTTAGTGGGACCTTGCTCCCAGTAGCGCCCTAAATTAAAGCCGTTTATAAAAACCTGACCTTTACTCCATCCATCCAGCTGCAAAAAAGTATCCTCAGGCTTACTGACTTGAAAGCTCCCCCGGTAAAAAGTGGGCTGCTGACGTTGCTCGCAATCTATCGGTGTGAATGATAATCCCTTAAGATGGGTTAAAGGCAAAGAACGAATCGTCCAATCATGCAGGAATTGATAGCCGAGTCTAACGCCACAGGTTATGCCTTTTGGATCACGAAGCAGCGGGCCATAATTTACACGCCCCATATTCTCCACAAGGATGTCGATCTGCAGTCCCTCCGTTGGAACCTCTAATGGAATTCCTCGCGGATCCCAGCGTTCAACTGTACCGACAAAGGCCCCATTCGCGAATACAAGCGCACGATCACGTACTTCTTGAAGGACGAGCTCCGTACTGCTGCGGGGTCCACTGATCTTCGTCGAATACAAAATGAACCCATAATTCTGATTCAGTTTCTCCATTGGCTCGGGACATGCTCTATGTACTGGGTGAGACAAAACGTCTAACTGAGTGAACAGTGGTGCTGCTTCTGTCATCAACACTTTACCATAAGCTTGTGACTTTATTAACGGCGGTAATTCCAGGGGCGGCAACGTTACGTATTTCTCAATTATTGTCCGAGCTGCATAGAATTTTGCAGTTGGCTTGCCGGATTCGTCCAGCAGCGTATCATAATCGTAGCTGGTTACGATGGGCTCATATTTGTCAAAAAGATTTGCCCCATTCATAAATCCAAAATTCGTCCCCCCATGGAACATATAGAAGTTAACAGAGGCTCCTAAAGCCAGCATTTCATCCAAAGTCTCCGCTACTTCAGATTCGGGGCGTGTATTATGCGGTTTCATCCAGTGGTCAAACCATCCATTCCAGAATTCCATACACATCAACGGTCCCGTAGGCTGATATTCACGTAGTTTAGCAAAGGCTTCCTTTGCCCGTGAACCGAAATTCACGGTGGCGAACACTCCGTCAATCATACCCCCTTGGAGCATATGATCTTCAGCTCCATCTGAAGTAAACAGCAGAACGTCCATGCCGCGGGCGATCATTCCTGCTTTTAGATCATTCAGGTAAGTCTTATCACTACCAAAGCTTCCATATTCGTTCTCTACCTGAAGAGCAAGCACAGGCCCACCGTTAGTGCTTAACAAAGGCCGCAGACGTGGAAGCAACTCATCGAAATAGGCATCCAACTTAGATAAATAGACGTTATCATTACAACGCAGCTGTATGTTATTGTCCGCAAGTAACCAAGCTGGCAATCCACCGAATTCCCATTCCGCACAAATATAAGGACTTGGCCGCAAAATCACGTGCAAACCAAGCTCTCCAGCAAGTCTAACGAAAGCCTCGATGTCAGCAAATCCAGCAAAATTGAAGCTCCCCTCTTCTGGTTCGTGTAAATTCCAAGGAATATAGGTTTCAACAGTATTCAATCCACAAGCCTTCAGCTTCAGCAAACGATCCTGCCAATATTCCGGAACGATCCGGAAATAATGAAGCGCACCAGAAAGCAACCGGATGGGTTGTTCGTCTAATGTAAAATGATCCCCTGATATGGATAACTTCCGCATATAATTTCTCCTCCAACATTGAGATAGACTATTTAATTATAGGTAATAAAAATATCAACCCATATGGACGATTCTAATGAAATATATGGAGAATTCATTGGTTGCTAGAGGCTTTTGTGATGCTATACACTATATTCATAGGGGGTTGTTACGGATGTCAAAAAGAACTCATATTTGGTTAATTACCACAGATCAAATGCGTGCGGACGCACTAGGTATCGAAAACGCTTCCGTACTGACACCTGAGCTTGACAAGCTTGCTTCGGAAGGCACACTCTTCACTGGTGCTTACTGCGCTAGTCCTGTTTGCACGCCTTCACGTTCTTCCATTTTTACAGGCAGGTATCCGCATGTTCACGGTGCCTGGAACATCGGTACCACACTCAGAGAAGACGAACTTACCTTATGCGATCATTTAAAGAAAGCGGATTATAAAACCATCGGTATAGGAAAGATGCATTTCCGCCCTCAGATGAAGGGGGACTTTTCACAAGAATATGAAGAGCCTGCTTATCGTGACCGCGGAAGAGCTTCCGATGGAACGTACTACGGATTTGATGAACATCATATTACGGAAGACAATTGTATCGGGGAATATATGGAGTGGCTTAGAGAGCGCAACCCTGAAGCGGCAGAACGTTTCAGCAAGGACCGTTACAGAGCTTCTAATGCTCAAAACGATGTGTGGGAGAGCGAAATCCCTCCAGAGCTACACCAGTCATACTGGATTGCTGAACGGAGCATCGATGTGATCCTCTCTCACAAAACCGAACAACCGCTATTTTTATGGACCAGTTTCGTCGATCCACATCACCCCTTTGACCCTCCAAAAGCTTATGCGGATATGTACGCTGACACTGACATTCCATCTCCAGCCAGCGAAGCAGACGACGTGCATCTTCGTCCTCCACATCTGCTGCGTCAGAGTCAGGGAGGATATTGGCCTGGTGGCGGTGAGGAGCATTCTCTTGATGAAGCGCATATGAAACGGCTCACCCGAAATTATTATGCGATGATTACCTTCATTGACGAGCAGATCGGACGTATTATAAAAGCTTGGCGTCAAAAAGATATGTACGATGATGTAGTCATCCTCTTCACCAGCGACCACGGAGAACTGCTCGGTGACCATGGGCTGATTTACAAAGGGCCGTGGTTTTATGAAGGGTTAACACGAATCCCGATGATCGTACGCGGTCCTGGGATTGCTTCCGGGCAACGGGTCCCTGCTTTGATGGAACATGTTGATATTGTCCCCACACTGCTTGCAGCCGCAGGTCTCAAAACTTCCTACGGAATTCAAGGTGTGTCACAGATGGAGGTGCTGGCTGGAAGAAAGTCCCATGTGCGTAATTCTGCCCTAACCGCTTATATTGCTCATGATCGCGGCATTAACGCTAAGTGTTTGCGTACAACACGCTATAAGCTGATAATCTTCGCAGGTGAGACCTACGGTGAATTGTATGATTTGAAAGAGGATTCTCATGAGAACTCCAATCGTTTTGAAGATCCCGATTATAGTGATATTCGCCATTCGATGGTTGAATTGCTCGTCCATCGAATGATTCAAGATCAGGACCCTTTGCCTGAACGCCGGAGTAGCTGGTAAATTCACTAACCTTTCTTTCTATCCTTAACAGACTTAGGGCAACCTGAAAGTTCAGGTTGCCCTAAGTTATGATTATTCCCCCAATTGGGATGCCTTTAGAATATGAGAAATTGGGCGTCCGGCAATCCATTCACCGTTGTTTACAAACCCTTCCTCTCGTCCCTCCAGCTCGTGAATAAGACGCTCTCTCCATTCTTTTATGCGCTCGAATTTATCAATACAGCCTATCGCATTAATCTTCTCAGAGGGGTCTGCCGCTAAATCAAAATACTGCTCTTCCCCTGTCTGAGAATACCAAATAAATTTCTCTCTTCCATCCGTTAAGAAGTGGTGGGACTTTTCTCCATAGGCTTGTTCCCCATGAATATAAGATCGCCATAATGTCTGATCTCCCCTGCACAGCGGCAACACACTTTGCCCTTCTACTGTAAATGGTATTTGGACGCCAGCAGCTTCAAGAAATGTGGGCATAATATCACGAAGCTCTACAATGGAATCAAGCCGGGAGCCGGCAAGAAGTCCAAGCGTTTCTCCCGGATCAAACACTATGAAGGGAATCTTAGCACTTCCCTCATAAGGAAGAGATTTGCGGAAGTAATGGTGATCCCCCATCATTTCACCATGATCAGAAGTAAATAGAATCAAAGTTTCATTTAAAACTCCATACTCCTGCAGCCCATTGATCAACCTCCCAATTTGGTCGTCAAGATGCGTAATTAGCGCGTAATACGCGGCACGGGCACGATCCAATCTGCGCTTTGGCAAATTAGTGAACGAAGAAGTTGGATCCTTAGCTGCGTTTAAGGCCGCACTCTCGTCCACCCAGTCTCCGATTGGAGGATCAGGAAATTCCAAGTCCTTGTACATATCTAGATAACATTGTGGCGGATCCAAGGGGGAATGCGGGCGAACGAAGGAAGACCATAGGAAAAATGGTTTCCCAGGATCTCTTCTTCGCAAAAAGTCTAGCGACTCGGTTACGCACCAATTCGTTGGATGCATCGCTTCCGGCAAGTGCCAGGGGCGGGCAACCGTTGAGGCGTTGCAATCGAGGCCTAAGTCAGTGATATCCGAATTGGCATCAGTTTGTCTTCGCAGCCACTGCAAATAATCGTCCACTTGATCATAGTGTTCATCATGGAACGTTTGGTTCTTATCCCGATTGTAGTGAAGATATCCATCATGAAGCACCACATTATGGAATCCACATAGATTACGTGCAGGATACACATGCATCTTGCCAACACACTGCGTATGATAACCAGCTTGAGCAAGCTCTCCGGCAATCGTATGGGCGTAATTCCATTCAACCTTATCCTGATAACCAACCCGGCCATGTGATCTTTGCCCCATTCCTGTCATGATAGCAGCCCTGGCGGGAATACAACTGGGGGTAGCCGAATACGCGTGCTCAAATAAGATCCCCCTTGATGCCAGAGCGTCCAGGTTGGGTGTCTCAACGACGGGATGTCCCATAATGCTCAGACAATCAAAACGCATCTGATCTACGGTGATAAGCAGAAGGTTAGGCTGCTTTGTGCCCTTTTGATTGTCCAGATTAGTATCAATCATAACCTCACCCCCTTCTTAAACCCCAGCGATCACGGATGGTGTTGCAATCGTGTGCCATAAATTCGCACTTATCGCCCTGGGGTTGCCCTCGTCAACAAGGCCGTCGAACGTCAGAAGCTCCTCTTCTAATTCAGCAATCTGTTCCACGTTTCCTTCGACATAACGATTAATTCGATGAATCGCCGTTCTGATTCTCTGAAGCAATCCTCCCATACGAAGATCAAAGACATCAAGACCAAACACCTTATTTTCCTGCTCCCATTGCACTCGATAGTCGGCCATGAATTGTCTGGCCAAATCAGATAATTGTGGCAAAGTTACCTTGGCAAAGTGAGCCAATTCCTCTAAATCTCCACGATGATAAGCTTCGCGTATAGAAATCCCGATTTCGCTCTTTATTTCGAGCAAGCGACACAAGCTGGCTTGTACAGAGAATAAAGATTGCCAAGGCGAATTGCGAGTGATCGCCTGTTCGAGCTTTTCTGCACTTTGCTGATAATGCTTCGAATACGCGCTAGGAATAACATGTCGATCGAACAAACCACATAAAATATCTTGATAAAGCAAGTATTTAGCCGGATTGATAGAACATCCCCCCGGTGCCGAATTACCCGGAACCAAGTTGGCCGCATCGAGTGCCATAAAGTCATCATAATTGCCTTGCACGCAGCTACTGAATCTTTCTTTGACATGGTTCTCCACGAAACATCTCGTGTAGCAGAGCTCCGCCCAAAGTTGAAGGGTAGGAAGAACCGAGAAAACGGAAGCTTCAGCGCCATTATCTCCCCATGCGGTAATCAACACTTCTTGAATTCCATACTTAACACAGCTATCATGAGCCAGCAGACTGACATGACGACTGAATTCATTGTTTGGAGCGAAGCCCATCCATTTCCAAGCACCACCTGCAAATCCAATATGATCATTCAACTGCTTATGTTTGCTTAACATCCCGTCGTATTTCTCCTGCGTTTCCGAATAATAATCCCAGTAGATCAAGGTAACATCTTCAGGAATCAGCTTTACAATATCAGGGCTAATTGGACTTTCAGCATCGTAATATTCTCCGGAACTGGCCAGACGGAAAAACATGTCGCTCCACATCATCGTCTGGAAACCATATTTTCTGGCGATCTCTATAACAGTGCTAAAGTGTTTTAACATTAATGAGGTTCGATCCTGATACCCATGCTTATCCAGGTATTTACCAAGTCCCATCATATGAGCTTCGTCCATCCCGATATTTATGCGGCGACTGCTTACATGAGCCGACATAAAAGCAAACATTCGATCAATTAACTCATAAGTTCTGGGATCATCAATAAGGAGAATATCCTGGAAATCCACAAGCGGTGCATGTGCCTGCCATTTCAACGCTTGGCCGAGATGGGCCAGGGTCTGAATACAAGGAACCAGTTCTATGCCAAATAACGCGGCATACTGATCCAGCTCCCGAATTTGATCTCCTGTATATCGGCCTCGCAAATAGCCGAAATAAGGGTATCCCTCCAGTTCGTAGGTGTCTTCTGTATACAACTGAACCGTTGAATATCCCATAAGCGCTAAACGCCGGATCAATTCCTTATATCCTTCATAGTTAAGAACCGCATTTCGCGAACAGTCTACCATGAAGCCTAACTGTTCATAAACCGGCTGTTCATTAATTTCAACTCGTTCTCCACGGCGTACGTTCTCAAGAAATCGGCTGAGTGCCCGGAACAATTGATGTTCCTGTTCATACGCAATGGTGACCTGAGCCTCATCGTAAGATATTTGAATGCCCTTCCCTTGCTTCTTACAAATCACTGGTATCCCTGAGTGTTCCATTCGAATACTCAATATTCCCGCTACTTCTGAAACAGCTGCTAACTGTTTCTCGGTTAACCCTGTCAAATGAATGCTAAGGTTCATAGACTTTACCCTCCCAATCTTATAAGTATGCGGTCAGTAGCGCCGCACAGTCTAAGCCATACTTCAAATAA
This sequence comes from Paenibacillus sp. FSL R10-2778, assembly GCF_038593035.1. Taxonomy (NCBI): domain Bacteria; kingdom Bacillati; phylum Bacillota; class Bacilli; order Caryophanales; family Paenibacillaceae; genus Paenibacillus; species Paenibacillus sp. FSL R10-2778. The sequence goes on from NZ_CP151956.1 coordinate 4,111,353, forward strand.
TTAAACGGAAGATCCGGGCTACTTCCGCCCGGATCTTCTCTATTCATCCATTATTCAATACCTTGTTCCTTGGCCTTCTCATTTACTTCCTCTATCATTTTATCAAGACCTTTAGCCTTATAATCGTTCACAATGCTATTCCAGTAACTCTCAACGGGTTCTTTGGAAAGCATGATCTTAAGCAAATCATCATGGTCAAGCACAGTAAATTTATCCTTTGTTGGGGTGGACATATAAGTTAACCGAATGTCGTATTCTGGCACCTTTGTATTGTTCTGAATCCAGTCGATGTAATCGACAGCTTCTTTGCGGATTCCTTCATTAGCAATCGTCGGGTTATCCATGTTATAGCTATCTGAAGTTTCATAAGCCACCAAATTCTTCAGAAATCTGCTAGCTGGATACTTCTCATTTAATGAACCCTTTTCAATGACAACCTTCTGCCCATTTTCGAGCTTATAATCTACACCTTCGATGCCATAAGTCAACAGATCCTTGCCTTCAGGAGACAACACATAATCATAGAGTGCCATGATGCGATCCATCTTTTTATCGTCAATCTTATTGCTGAAATAGCTTTCTGACCAGTATGTTTTAAAGATGGCATGAGAGCGTTCACCATCAGGACCGATAAGCGGCTTGAGCGCCTTCACGCTCTCCGTCATATCCTTATCCGGATAAGCTGTTTTCCAGCGTTTTTCATACATATCGCTATTTAAATTTATGAAACCTCCACCGCTTAGAAGAGCAGCTGCTTTGCCTGCTACGAAATTGTCATAGGACTCTGCTGGTTTGACGAGCGCGATGTCTGGATCGATCAACCCTTTTTCGTACATATTCTTCATGTTTTGCAGCGCTGGCAGCGCATTTTTAGAGAATACAGCAGGGATAAACTTTCCATCCTCTTTGATCCATTTAAAATCACTGCCGCTTCCATCACTAGTAGCAACCGGGTTGCCATACAACCAGAAGAATCCGCCCAGCATCTTGGTAGTTGTCGTCGTAAGACCAGTAATATGCTTGCCTTCCGGATCCGACTTTACGATTGCATCAAGCATGGCTTCAAACTCTTCCCATGTCTCTGGCTCTTTGGTGATCCCAGCCTTTTGAGCAAGATCCCAACGATAGAAGACCATACGATCCAGTGCGCTCCAATCAACACTCGGGAACATCCGGCGAGGCACAGTATAATACTTTCCATCTACTCCTAATCCTTTAATATCTGGCGATTCGAAGTATTTTGCAAGGTTTGGATACTTTGAAAGATCCGGGAGCGCTTTGACAACGCCTTGATTCACCCATTTGCGCTGATATTGCGTGCCGACGGCGTCGATCGCGAAAATGTCTGGCAATTGGCCGGAAGCGGCCCACATTTGAATCTTCTGGGTATAGTCATCCCAAGACAAATTGACAGGTTTTAGTGTGATGTTGAATTTCTCCAATACTTGTTTAGCGATCGGGTCCTTTTCGATGTTAGCAATCTCGGCATCCGCATCCCAAAACCCAAGAGAAATGGTCATTGGATCCTTGTAAGGATTATCCGTGGAGTTAGAAGAATTCGGAGATGTTTCACCGTTTGAACCAGCCTGCCCTTTGCCGTTATTGCCTCCACCGCAAGCCGTGAGTACTGAAGCCAACAAAGTTATACATAATGCCAATGTCATTATTTTCTTTCTATGCATGCTTGAAACCTCCCTTTATACTATTTTAGGATAGAATCAATCTATTTAAAATCTTTCTTATCCTTTTATTGAACCCACCATAATCCCTTTATTAAAATGCTTCTGCAGGAACGGATAAACAACAATAATCGGAATACTCGAAACTACAATCGCTGCCATTTGAAGTGCAGGTGTGTAGACCTTCCCCGTCTGCTCCTGCTCGGCCATCGTTTGTGCCATTTGGCTTAGCAAGGAATTCGAAGTAATGAGTGTCTCCCGCAGATAAATCTGAAGTGGTGCTTTTGCAGCGTCACTGATAAAAATCAGCGCATACCACCATTCATTCCATCTTTCCACAGCATAGAACAAAGCAAAAGTCGCCATGAATGGAGCAGAAATCGGAATAATGATTTTGAAAAGAATGTACAGATCATTCGCCCCGTCCAGCTTAGCCGATTCTTCCAAGCTTTCTGGAATGGTGTTGAAATAGTTTTTCATAATGATTAGATAAAACGTATTGAGACCCGCGGGGATGATCATGACGAGTATATTGTTTACGAATCCTAGATCTTTAACGACTAAGTAAAAAGGAATTAAACCGCCATTGAAAAACATAGTGAACAAGATCAAGCTGAGCATTATGTTTCTGCCGGGCATACCCCGCTTGGATAATGCGTAAGCTCCCGCCACAGAGATTGTCATACTGAACAACACGCCAACCACAGTTACGATGACAGAATTAAAGATGGAAGTCCAAAACTTCATATCCTGAAGCAAAAGCTTGTAAGCGGACAGGTCAAACGAAAGCGGAAAAATATAAAAGTCACTTTTACTAATCGCTTCGAACTTTGCCACAGAGATAATAAGAACATTATAGAAAGGAAAAAATGTTACTATTGCTAGGAGCCCCAGAACCACGAATGCGACGATATCGAAGACACTCCACTTTTTTCTCTTTTTAACCGTTGTGTCGGTCACTTGCTTCTCCCCTTTTCCTGCAGATTAATACAGCCCTTCCTCGCCCATCTTCTTAGCGAACGTATTGGCCGCCCATAAAAGGATTAGGCTGATAATGGACTTGACGACACCCACGGCGGTCATATATCCAAAGTCTCCTCCAATCGTGAAGGAAGTCCGATAAATGTAAGTATCGATCGTGTCGGCAACCGAATATACCGGCGAACTATACAGGTTGAAAATTTGCTCGAAGCTCGAACCTTGGGTTAGTAGTTGTCCAACTTGAAGGATTAACAGAACTGCGACTGTACTCTTCAAACCCGGCCATGCGATGTTTAGCAAACGGCGAAACCGGTTCGCTCCGTCCACTTCAGCCGCTTCAAACAGCTCAGGATTGATCCCTGCCAGAGCCGCCAGGTAAATGATTGAATCCCAACCGATCTCTCGCCACACATGCGTGATATACAGAACGGGTCTGAATGCATTTTCATCGACAAGAGGAGAATTCGGATCTCCACCAAACAGCATGATGATCTGGTTATAAATCCCGTCCTTGCTTAAAATATTGATAATAATCCCCGACAGTACAACCCACGATATAAAATGCGGGAACGTCAGGATCGTCTGAAAAAACCGCTTCATTTTTGTCCTGGAAAACTCATATAAAACAATCGCCAGGATAATGGGCATCGGGAAATGAGTGACCAGCTTCATCAAGCTGATAATGACCGTATTCCAAAACGCCTTGCGAAAATCGGGGTCGGTCAGCAGCGTTTGAAAATTCTCCAACCCAACCCAAGGACTTCCCAGAATCCCCTCACTGTAATTAAATGTTTTGAACGCTAGCGTTACACCGTACATGGGAGCATAGCTGAAGAGGGCATACCAGATTAACACCGGTAGAACCATGAGGTAAAAATACTTGTACTGTAAAATCGTTTTTCCTAAACTTTGCTTTGGAGCACGAGTTTTTAAGCTTCGTTTAGGCGTACGAGCGGTTACAGAATCAGCCAATCTTCTCCCCACCTTTCTGTATGAGTTTGTTATGCTTGTAAGCGATTTATATGGTAAATTATATCGGGAGTGTAAATTCTCTTGTATAGAGAATACAACTCCGATCATGTGGATTTTTCACACCTTTGCGGGAGACCTTCCTGTGGCACGTAATATCGGACATAGTGAGCGTAAGATCGTCCATACCCCCCTTGGTCCACAATCGCTAGGATAAATCTAAGAGTTCTATAAAGAGAGGGGGATTCACTTATGCGTTCAGTAATTATTGCAGATGATGAGAAGTGGATTGTAGAAGGAATTAAAGCAGGAGTGAATTGGAAGAAATACGGCTTTGAAGTGATCGACGATGCCGAAAACGGGCAAGAAGCCCTTCAATTAATTCAATCGCTTCGCCCCACCCTTGTTCTAACAGATATCAAGATGCCTGTTATGAATGGACTAGAGCTCATTCAACGTGGCAAGGCCATCGCGCCGGATACGATCTTTATCGTACTCAGCGGACATGCCGAGTTCGCTTATGCACAAAAAGCAATGAATTATGGTACTTTCGGATATTGTCTCAAACCCTTTGAAATCGAAGAAATTGAAGGAATGCTCAACCGAATAGCCCAGCAACACGATTCCAAGAAAGTTAAAGAACAACCTATCCACGACTTCGAACTTTATGAAGCGGTTTGTTCCGGAGATCTTGAACGAATTAACTTATGGTTGGATGAGAAGAAAATACCCTTGTCGAAAGATACCCCTCATATCCCCATTGTTATCCAAGGGTTAAGTTCACCTGTAGATGTCAGGCAGTTCTCTTCCCTGGTCTTCCCAATGAGCCGCCGTCGGTATGGTTACTTATTGGAAGAGTGCCAATACGAAGTCTTCCTCCAGGGTCTTGAACAAACAGAAGTTGTACAAGAGTGCGGAGTCGGGATCGGTCCTCCTATTTCGGATATACACCAATTGGATGCGTCTTTAGAGTCCGCCTCTCATGCTGCTTTCAGTATGTTCACAACGGGGATGCCCGGATGTTACCGGGTGAATCCACAGCAGGACATACCGATCGACGAGAAGCTCAAAGAGATTTCCCGGATTCTTCATAATAAAGACCGGCTCGGTTTCATAGCAGCCATGGAATCGATAAAGAAATTATTCAAAGAGGGAACGTTCACCATTAAAGAAGCCTATTTGCTCTATACATCGATCCTCTACTTATTTCCTCCGGAAGGGACTCGGGTTAGCGGCCGTTTTTTTGAAGGATATGAACAGCTCTATTATCGGTACGGCACGGCTGAAGCTATGATCGATGATCTGATTCTTATGACACTTGATATTTTTATGAACCGAAACGAATCTGATATTTCACGAATCTCAAACCACAAAGTCAAAGAAATCATGTTATACATCCGCAACCATTTCAATCAAGAAATTTCGATCCAGCAATTAGCCAATCAGTTTTTTTTAAGCCCAAATTACTTATGCCAATTATTCAAAAAAGAGGTCGGCGAGACCATCATCGAACATATCAGTCGTTTACGAATTGAATACGCTTGTAAAATGCTGATCGAAACCAACCTTTCCATTTACCAAATCGGTGAGAAATGCGGTTTTCAGGATTATTTCTATTTCACACGAATTTTTAAGCGGCATCTCAAAATGACACCTACACAATATAGGGAACTAAACAATGAAGACATTTAAGAGACTATCCATCCGTACTCAGGTTTTGCTATTCGGGTTATTTATTGTTGCCATTATCCCAATCATCGTTTCACGAGTCTACCAACTATCAAGCGAGACTATCATTAATCAAAATACGCAATACAATACGGAGCTGGTCTCCCTCCTCAAACAACGGATTTCTGACAACTATGCCAACGTCTCTTCCATGATGATGAATGTGGGTTACGATTCGACCGTCCAAAAGTTCCTAGTCGAGAATGATAAGCTTCGAGTCTACGATCTATCCCAAAAAGTTGAAGGATTGTTGAGCATCGCCCGAAATATGAACACGGATATCTTAGATATTATTGTTATCGGTAGCTCAAACACACGTATTTCCTTAGCAGGAAGAACAAAATATGCTATCGATCTTATGAAAACAGCTGAGGAGGATGGAATCGTTCATTATCGCGGATACAGTCCTCCAGACAAAGTCATCGACAAGAGAAAACTGCTTTTCGGGATGAACATCTTCGCTTCAGGTGACACGTCCCTATATGGTGAAAAAATTGGCTATCTCGCAGTTATTGTAGATATGAAAGCCATTCAAACTGAAATTTCTGAGTATCCCCGATTGGTCGGAACCAGCTTTTTTATGATGGATGATAAAGGCATGATCTACTCTAATAGCAATGAGCCGGAGGATATGCTCCAGCAGTTTCAAACTCGGGCAACTGGAAGGGATGGAGAGTCCATCGTTGAGACGGTTCATGGAAAGAAATATGCAATTCAGTCCTTTAGCTTACCGGAGATCTCTGGAAAAATCATAACCGCTGTTCCTGTCCATAATTTAATGAAAGAACTGGAGAAATTGAAGAAGGTCAGCTATGCTCTTCTAGCCTTAATCTTGCTGGTCGTCTCTATTCCCTATTCTGTGCTTATGATGAATCTCTTAAGACCGTTGTCTAGGCTTATGCGCTATATGAATCAATTAAAAGGCGGAAGTCTGGGGATATTGAATAACAAGGTCGATTTAAAGGGCTATGCTGAGATTGAAATCATCTCTCGACAGTTCAACGATATGACCACACGGATCCACGATTTGACGGACCAATTAATCGATGCTTCAACTCAACTTTATCTGACCGATCTGGAAAAGCAGCGGGCGGAATATTCGTATTTACAAAGTCAAATTAATCCGCATTTCTTAAGCAATACTTTAGATACAATCAAGGGCGTTGCGATCGTAAAAGGAAATCGGGATATCTTCGAGATGACTACCGCCTTAAGCACAATGCTCAAGTACAGCATCAAGGGCAAAGAGGAGGTAACTCTTGGGGAAGAGCTGAAAATCGCGGAATCTTGTGTGAGGATTTACCAAGGCCGTTTCCCGGACAAATTTACTTACAAGCTGTTGTGTCCACAGGAATGGCTACACATTCCCGTGCCTAAAATGATCCTTCAACCTATTGTTGAAAATGCGCTTGGTCATGGGCTTGAGGCACAAGGACAAGGAATTTTGCTGATCTCCGTAGAGAAAAACGAAGCGGGGCTGCTTGAAATCGTGGTTGAAGATAATGGTGTAGGTATCGATACAACAAGACTGGAACAACTTACGGAGTTGCTGGCTGGTAAGAATATAGAATCAGGAGATCATATCGGTCTCCTAAATGTCAATAATCGTCTAAATCTTAAGTATGGCGATCCTTGCGGCGTTCTGCTGTACAGTAAGGAGGGTAGCGGGACGAAGACCGTTTTGAGGCTTCCCGGATCTTTAATAGATCCACAAAAAGCGAGAACATAAATAGGGAGGTTGCCCATTCAGGGCAACCTCCCTTTCATATGTCTTTCATTCACCGCATTTACTAGGATATTATTAAGCATCCTATAAGGATGCGCTCAGATACTCTTTGGCATGGTAGGGTCCACCTTCCATAAGTACCGTCCATAATGGATCGATATCACAATCCATGGAGCCCATCATATGATCATGCCATTCATTCAACAGATAGACAGCCTCCATACAAACGTCTTTACGCACTTCGGCAAGATTATGTTGTTCATAAGGATCATGCTTCAAATCAAACAGCATTTCTTGCGGGAATCCATGGTGTCCGTCATGATAGGTACGTATATATAACCAATCCGCAAACCGGACGCTGCGTTGACACACATGCGCGCATTGTGAGATTACGAGATAATCACGCCCTTCCAAATTCCCCTCCAGAATAGCACCTGCATAACTTTCACCATCCCAAGAAGCAGCCGCTTTCAAATTCAAAAGGCTCGCTAATGTAGGTCCTAGATCAAGGTGATAATGTAGCCCCTCCTCCACGATTCCCTTCTTGCCCCCTGGCCAGCGAACAATCATCGGAATACGGCAAGTCGCCTCGTCTGCTGTGCCATGTTCGGAGTAAATTCCTAGTTCACCCAGACTCTCTCCATGATCCGCAGAGATCAAGATAGCCGTATCTTTCATCACGCCAAGTTCTCTCAGCTTAGAAAAAACTTTCCCGAGATGCTCGTCCAGATACTTAACTCCAGCATCATAGTTGTCAAAGATAACACGCAGGTCATCACGGTTCTCTATCTCCTGCTGATGCCTGAAATGCTGCTGATAATGCGATTTCGCGAGCGTATTCATATCTTCAATACTATGCTGCCCCTTCTTAATTCGGTGAAGCTCAAACACGTCTTCCGTGATCCAATCGGGTAAAGGCTCCTTCTTGAATGGATTACCGTAGCTCTCAGGTGTACGATAAGGCGTATGCGGATCCCAGAAATTCAGGTGCAGAAACCAATTTTCGGACTCCCCATTATCCTCAAGCCATTTAAGTGCCACTGGAAGCACCTGCTCTGCCGTCTCATGCCCTCTGCCACCAACATTAAACACTTCTTGGAACCCGGCGTTAAAGGTCCACGCCGAGTGTCGTTCGGAGAAGGTGCTGATCGATGCGGTTTTCATCGCCGCTTGCCTTAATATAGCCGGAAGGCTCTCCATCCCCAGACGGTCATTGAATTCACGTTTGGCTCCTTCTCTACGCATATCAGCAGCGGTTCCGCCATGCCCTACAATCCCATTATGAATGCCAAATCGCCCCGACATTAAAGCGGAACGAGACGGCAGGCAAGGAGCATCTGAACAATAGTAGTTGGTAAAGGTGACACCTTCTTTAGCGATTGAATCGATATTCGGGGAGGTATTCCGATGATAGCCATAACATCCCAGATGGTCCGGGCGAAGCGAATCCAAATCCAAATACAAGATTCTCATGAGTTATTCCCTGCCTTTCCTTTTCATCGAAATGGTTACGCTCGATTCGGGGAGCTTAGAATGATCTGCTCATGCTTATAAGAGTAAATGAATATGGAAAACTCCGCTATGGAGCAGCGATGTTTGTTTTTGTAAATTCGATACTTTTCCGGTACTCTGCCGGCCCCTTGCCGTATTCACCACGAAATACCTTGCTGAAGTGTGAAGCATCATAATAACCACATCTCTGGGAGATATGCTCGATTGTATAATCCGTATATTCCAGCATTTGTTTAGCTTGCTGCAGCCGCAATTTTCGCAGCATTTGCATGGGTGTCAGTTTATATATTTTCTGAAATGCCCGGCTAAAATAAACAGGATTCATATGATAGAGCTTGGAAAGCTCCTCTCTACTAATCTCCTGATCAAGCCTCTCCTCCATATATTGCAACGCTTCGTTAAAGCGGTCCATGATAAAGGGATCTCGTGAAGAGCGGCGCCCGCCAAGCTTGGTACTCTCCATAATTTCATAAAGAAGAAAAAATGCCAATGAACCGACCTGAACATTCCTGAAATCATCTTCCTCCTGCAACCACAGGCTTCGCAACTCGTCAAACCTTCGCTCATATTCGCTTCGATCCCGGACCCGAATCACCTTGCCTAAAGGGAATAACTTAAAAAAGTCATCTCCGTCTTTAACTTTAGCGTTAATATTAAACAGATAATGTATCCCATCCGTTTTGGAGATCACATTAAAAGGCTCGTTAGGACGGTGGATCATCACGTCTCCGGCAGAAGCAACATATTCTCCTTCGGAGGATGTCGTCAATACCTCACCTTTTTGGATATAAGAGACGGTATAACAAGACTGGACGTAATCGAACAGGATACGCTTCTGATATTGAATCTTTAGGACGTCCAGCACGCTGATGTCAAACTGACTATGGATGATAGAGGACAAGGAAGTTCCTCCTTCTTATGTAGTAGTCGTAAAAGTGCTCTAACTTGTATAATCAGCCGCACATCGAAAGCCAATATTTCCGGCAGAGCTGTCTGGAGTATTTTTGCTTCTAGCCGCCACCCGATAACGGTTGCAGTAAGATTTATGGCACAAATATGATCCTCCACGCATCGATCTTGCGACACCACTTACTGGACCTTTCGGATTCACGGCTTCGGAAGATAAATGATAGTCCTTAGTAAACCAATCCGCGCACCATTCCCACACGTTTCCTGACATATTATAAAGACCATAGCCGTTAGGCAGATAGGACCTTACAGGTGCGGTACCTGCAAAACCATCGCTGGCATGATTTTTATCGGGAAACTTTCCCTGCCATATATTACAGCGATGTTCTCCGTCTGGTTTTAATTCGTCCCCCCAAGGATACCGTTTCTGAACCAGTCCTCCTCGTGCGGCATACTCCCACTCCGCTTCCGTAGGCAGACGTTTACCAGCCCAACGACAATATGCATCCGCATCATGCCATGATAGGTGAATAGCCGGGTGATCAAGTCGTTCATCTACTTTGGAATCCGGACCTTCAGGATGACACCAATCCGCTCCCTCCACCACCCACCACCAAGGGGTTTGTGTGGCTACTTGGGTCACCTTTTTCCCAGTCTCCATGGAAACAAAAGAATGAAACACGTAAGACCATCCAAAACGTTCCGCATCTGTAGCATAGTTTGTTTCCTTGATAAAAGCAGCAAACTGCTTGTTCGTAACCGCCGTTGCATCCATCAAAAAGGAAGATAAGGTAACCTTCCTAGTCGGACCTTCTCCATCTGCGGGGAACCCTTCCTTATCATCCGTCCCCATAAGAAAAGTGCCTCCAGGGATAAGGATCATGTCCGAGAAATCTTTCACCCCTGTTATTCCTTGAACCGTTGTGTTCTCCTTACAAACATCAATAGATTCTTGTTTCGCGACTTGATTTCGACTAGCTGAACAACAAGCCCGTATATTCTCTGACATGATTTACCTCCAATCTGGGATTGTCCCGGCTCTGTCTAAAAAAAAGCTACCCCAAGAATGCCAGAAGCAACGATAATGGTGAGCGGATGCAGCTTATATTTCATTAAACCATAAAGTGCAGCGAATACAATGATCAACATGCCAAGAGTCTGCCAAGTAATAAAAGCATGTTCCACGCTATTTAAGCCAAAACGAATCGCAGCATAGGCAATCAAGCCTGTAATCACTGGCCGCAAACCATAAAATAACGTTTTAATCCATTGACTGTCCCTCACCCGATAAAAGAAGACGGAAATAACGATGATGATTAAAAATGAGGGCAGAACCATGCCTAATGTTGACACAATCGCTCCTTCGATTCCGGCTATACGATATCCGATCAAGGTTGCACTGTTCGTTGCAACAGGCCCGGGTGACATCCCTGCGATGGAAACTACCTCTTGGAATTCCCCTTCGGATAACCACCCCCCAGCCATAGCTTCATGCTGAATCATCGGAATGATGGCGTACCCTCCTCCAAAAGAAAGAAGGCCAATTTTTATAAAAGTGAAAAACAAACTCCAAATCACATCGCTTCCCCCTAGATGTAATACTCCGGATAATTCGATTCTTCATCAGAAGCTTTCAAGGACTCCTTCTCCGTTCGAACTTGGAGCCCTAAGAGCTGTTTAATTTGCAGATATACAAACCCAATACATAAACCAATTGCAATCACGTAAATGGGATTAATTCCGAAAACCAGTAAAACAACCGGTATAACTAACGCCGTAACAGCGGTAGTCTTGTCAATTATAGCGTTCTTGGCCATTCGATATGCAGCTACTAGGATCAAGGCAATAACAGCACCATTTATCCCTTTCATAGCGGCAATGACTTTTGGCTGGTCTGCCAGTTGGGAGTATACGGCGCTAAGCAAACAAACAATGATAAAGGTCGGAATCGTTATCCCTGCGATTGCAGCAATCGCACCCTTCACACCAGCAAGACGATAACCAATGAATGCTGCTGCATTTACACCTACACCCCCAGGTGCAGCACCAGCTAAAGATAGAATTTCATCCATCTCCTCTTCACCCAGCCATTTTCGTTTAGCGGAAATTTCCCGTTCGATCATAGGGATCATCGCATAACCTCCCCCGAAGGTTACAGGACCAATTCGAACAAATACCCAAAACAACTGAAACAGTAGACTTATCCTCAGGTCTGTATTCGGTATCATATTTGTTTTCATAGTTGTTCTCATGGAATCCACCCTTTTATAATCTGTTGTAAATTCATTATATCACTTTTTCCCAAAATGGAATTAAGTTTTTTGAACGGTAAAATACAACCAAGAGTTTATGAGTTATACTATATTCATGTTAATAAATACAAACTATATAAAAAACGATCGTACAAGTTCATCCTATATAGCTTGGAGGTATATCGTGGAAAAGCGCTCGACACATATTCCGTCACCAAAAAAACTCCTATACGACCGAATCGCCGAACAAGGCACTGTTTCCAAGTTGGATCTTTTACAGACATTTTCGCTTACCAAAAGCACAATGACCCGGATATTAGATGAGATGACGGAAGAAGGCTTGCTGATAGAAAGCGGATTTGGAGAATCTAGCGGAGGCAGAAGACCTATTTTATACCAGATCAATCCTTCCTACGGTTATATAATCGGTTTAGAGATTTCCAGGGTGTATTCTTCCCTTGGTTTATTTGATATGCAAATGAACCCAAAATCAATAGTTCACTGGCGAATGGATCAGGCATTCACACCTGAAAGATTTATAGATCATATCAGTATTCAAATACGCGCTTTCCTTAGGGACCATCAGTTAGTGGACAGTCAAATCATCGGGATAGGAATAGGGGCTGTGGGGCCACTTGATCGGGAACAAGGCTTGATCCTAAAACCGCTGCACTTCCCTTCTTCAGGCTGGAACAATCTGCCGATTTGCAAACTGGTAGAGGAACGGACGGGGTTCAAGGCATGGTTGGACAACGGTGCCAATTCTGCACTGCTTGGGGAACGATGGTCTATCCGTCACGCAAACATTCAGCATATGCTTTATGTACATGCTGGAGCAGGACTCCGCTATGCGATGATGTCGCATGGAAATATTGTTCATGGCACAATGGATATGGAAGATGCCATTGGTCAAATGATCATCCAGACAGATGGACCCCGATTAAATCATGACGGGAACTACGGGGCTCTGGAAGCATTCGTATCTGTGCAGGCACTAGAACAAAGTGCGCGCTCAGAGGCGAAAATGGACAACGATCTGATCCTCCAAAGATATAAAGTGGCGCCTGAGAAGCTGACTTATGATGTATTGGTACAAGCCTTTAGAGACGGTAATCCACACGCGCGTGAATTATTTACCCAAGCTGCCAGCCACTTCGGGATCGGACTCGCCAACATTATCAACCTGTTTCATCCAGAGACCATCATTCTAGGCGGTGCACTCATTCACTCTCACGAGTTGTTTTTCCAAACAGCGGTGGAGGTGGCACAGAGAAACACTTACCGTTATCCTGAATTCCAACCTCACTTCTCCCTAGGTATATTAAAAGAAGAAGCTGTGGTGACGGGTGCGGCAATAATGGCGAGAAATCATATGGTTCTATAGCATAACAAAAAGGTTGCTCCCAATCCTTTGCATGACTGTTGGGACAACCTTGTCTAGTCTAATCTATAATGCCTGACAGCAATTTTTGAATTTCTTCCCGCTTCCGCAGAAACATGGATCATTTCGACCCGGAAGTGGTTTTGCACTTTTCCTGTACTCCAGCATCCGCTCCGATCTAAGTCGGTTCGCCAGTAATAACATGCGTTCATAGGCGTATGAGTAGAACATTTTGTAGCTATGGCAGAAATAATCAACCTCAGTCCGATCATTAACATCAAGCCAATTCCGGTTGCGCGGACATCCCCCATTGCAAAAGCTAAGGTACTCACACTTATAGCATGATTCATTCATATTGGGCTTCATTAACAAAAAATCATCATATACTGGGCTGCTTAGCAGTGCTTCCAGGTCAGTTTGGCCGATATTTCCTAGCCTATGCTCTTCATCAATAAAGAAATCGCAAGGGTAGGCATCCCCGTTCGTTTCAAGCACCATCATCTTCGGGCAACATGAGTTGTGAACGCATAACTCTGCCTCACGATGCATGAATACAAGAAGCATATTCTCAAAAATACGAATAGGAAGCTCTGGGTACCCACCGTTGTACCAAAGGTCAAATGTATGGCATAAAAAGACTCCGTATTGTTCAGGTGTAATTCGGAAGCGTCCCGCTACATCACTTTTCTGAGAAACAAAATCCATGCAGGGGATAAACTGAATATTCGGAAAGGTATGTTCTAGATAAAATGCCATCAACTCATCTGGTTTCGTCACGTTATCTTCATGAATCACCGTCAGAATACTATACTCCACACCCTCATTCTATAAATGACGAATCCCACGCATAACTAGATCATAACTGCCTTTTCCCGAACCCGTTACACGATGAGCATCATGAATAGGCTCTGGGCCATCCAGACTAATCCCGACCAAAAAGTTATACCGTTTAAAAAATTTCGCCCATTTCTCATGGATAAGCGTTCCATTGGTCTGCAGTGCATTACTGATCATCGTATGAGGCGGAGCGTACTTAGCTTGAAATGAAATCACTTGTTCAAAATACGGAAGTCCGGCCAATAATGGCTCCCCACCCTGCCAAGAGAAAGTCGCTATCCCTGATGATCTTTTCATGTACTGAGCGATAAACCGCTCCAGAAGCTCCGTATCCATCACCCGGATCGGTTGCTGAGGATGTCCCCCGGCAGTACTGTAATAGCAATAATCACAGGCTAGATTACAATCCTCTGAGACGGTTTTCCACATGACATGAAGGGTCTCCTGCTTAGAGGTTTGTATACATGCAGTCATACGATTCTGCCCCTCCTATGTAATACTATCTTTGTAAAACCTAATTCCTATTTGTTCAATTAAATCATAGATCTGCAAGTCAACGATGAGTAAAACATCATAGCTGGTCAAATAACTGGGCACAAAAAAACTGCACTCCCCATTGTCCGTTGGGACAAAGTAATAAGGGTGTGCAGTTTCTTTGTGGATGAGTCTAACGGTAGTTAGAGACTAGTCTTATTAATTACGGACGTATTCTCTATTCGCTGTTTCCAACATGGATTTCCAATCCGCAAACTTCGTCTCCCTAACAACATGACGATCAAACAGTTCATCAGGTATGTCAGCAACATCTTCTTCTGTCTTTACTTGAAAGTTCCCTTTGGTTACAAACTCATCGAAACTTTTGTAATTGGAATACTTACTCATAAACGCTTCATTAAACAATTTCTCGAAAGAGATGTGATTGGGATCTTCTTGATACGTTTTCTGTCCTTGTAACTCATTCATCAATTCTTCCATGGTCATTGGTTTTTGTCTTCTCAAATTACCACTCCTAATTTTCTGTTATAGTTGTAGAATATCATGTTAATCCATAAATCACACGAATCCTAAGCTTACCATAATTTTGACGATTTCACCTTTCAAATTTCACTTAATATGCAAATAGTCGGCCTCTATACTTAAAATACAACAAAAAACCTTCCTTATTCATAAGGAAGGCTTCTTATTATTAGGACAATTTCACCAGGCTGTAGTTTTTCTTACCTTTACGGATAATGATAAAACGTCCGCCGATGGCTTCGCTGGCTGTAACTTCAAATGCTACATCGCTAACTTTTTCACCGTTCATGGAAATCGCGCCTTTGGTGATGTCTTCACGCGCTTGACGTTTGGATGGCTCAATTCCTAGATCTACCAGCCACTCCACGATATTTTTGGACTCCAATGTCGTTTCGTAGGTCGGCATTTCCTTGAAGCCTTGCTCGATCTCGTCAGCGGTCAGAGATTTAATATCTCCACTGAACAGAGCGGCAGTAATACGTTTAGCCTGCTCCAGCAATTCCTCACCATGCACGAATCTGGTCATTTCTTCAGCCAGTGTTATTTGCGCTTCACGTTTATGCGGTTCGGTCTGCACCTTTTCTGCAAGTGCATCAATTTGTTCTTTAGAGAGGAATGTAAAGTACTTGAGGTATTTCACAACATCACGGTCATCTGTATTCGCCCAGAACTGGTAGAATTCAAAAGCTGTCGTTTTGTTCGGATCCAGCCAAATGGCTCCGCCAGCTGTTTTACCGAATTTTGTACCATCGGCTTTCAGCATAAGCGGGATGGTAAGTCCGAATGCTACCGCCTCAGAACCTTCTTTTTTACGGATCAGATCTAAGCCACTTGTGATGTTCCCCCATTGGTCAGAACCACCGATTTGCAGCTGCACATCTTCATGCTGGAACAGGTGCAGATAGTCCAGGGATTGCAGGATTTGGTAGGAGAATTCCGTAAAGGAAATTCCGCTGTCCAATCTGCTCGCTACAACATCCTTGGCAAGCATCGAATTGATGCTGAAGTTTTTACCATAGTCACGCAAAAATTCGATAACATTGATTTTATGCGTCCAATCGTAGTTGTTCACCATGCGGATTTGATTGTCGCCATCAGTCACGAACAGTTTTTTCATCTGTGCTGTAAGTGCGTCAACGTTGGCTTGGATTTGCTCCAGCGTTTGCAAAGAGCGTTCGGATTGACGTCCACTTGGATCACCAATCGTTCCCGTAGCCCCACCAATAAGAATCACCGGACGATGTCCTGCCAGTTGAAATCTTTTGAGCACCATGAATGGAATCAAGTGGCCAATATGCATACTGTCACCTGTTGGATCTACACCGCAGTACAGGGATACCGATTTTTGATTGGTCAGTTCTCTAAGCCCTTCGGCATCTGTTTGTTGATTGATGGCATCGCGCCATTCTAGTTCGTCGATAATATTCATTGCCTTACACCCCTCAAAATTAGTAGTTATCCTATAAATGAAACATCAGTCCGCCAAGCGGAAACGGTTCGCCCTCCTGATTAGGACGGGACCGTTTCAGCGAGAAATATAAGGAGTATTGATGAAGTGAACCCTATAAATCCTTATATTTAAAAATAAAAAAAATCGTCCCCTTGTCTATTGTAGACATAGGGACGATTGAATAACCGTGTTACCACCCAGATTGCACCCATGAAACGCTTATGCTCAAGCATACCATTGATACCACTCTTGACGAGATATCGTTCGCCATTCCGCTCGGTATTACCCGAGATACTCCAAAGTGTAATTCGCAAGCTTAGTGTGTACCGGGTTTCATCAACCCCCGGCTTTCTGAAACAGGGACTAAGTTACTACTGGGCTCCTTCAACGTATATCGTATATAAGATTACAGCCAGTATAGTGAAATAATTCTTTTATGTCAACTATCTTCAGCAGAGAATGCCGTCACACACTTCTACTGTAAAGCGCTACTAGGCATTTCCACTTTTTTTCTGATACAATTACGAAAAAAGAGGTGAACGAATCCGCATGCTAGATCCTATCGATAACCATATTTTGATGCGGCTGGCCCAAAACAGCAGAATTTCCTATACTGATCTAGCTAAAGAAGTCAGTTTATCAAGTGTCGCGGTGAAAGATCGTATTGATCGGCTAGTCAATCAAGGGATTATTGAACAGTTCTCGATTGTCATCAGTGCTGAAAAGCTAGGAAAGAAAATCTCCGCCTACCTGGAACTTGAAGTAGAACCTGCTCATTTAAATCATATCGTCGATGTATTAAAGGAAAACGAACGCGTAGCTGTATTATACGAAATGACGGGACCATGTATTCTGCATATTCACATCTTGGTAGAGAATCTTGAAGAGATGGAACGGTTTATGCATGAATCAATCTACTGTCTGGATGGACTGGTACGTGTAGAAAACCAAATCTTATTAAAACGTCACAAAAATCAGGACGGATTGAATATATAAGAAAAAGAACCGCCTATAAAGACGGTTCTTTTCTCATATGGATTTTTTTAGGATTATCGAATAATTGCTATTTCGTCCTGCTCTGTCTTAGCCAGCTTAGCTTTATAAAAGTTCACGAAATATTCGCTGACCACGATCTTCCCGTTCACAACACTTATTGGGGCTGCAAGCTTCACTGTCTCTCCGTTGTAAATCCCCGTTGTCGCTCCAACCTTCATCTCCAGAACATTGCCATTGTAGCTTAGCGTAACTGTCTTAGTGGCTGGCTGCCAGCCAACCTTTGCTCCAAAGTTCTCAAAGCTGCTCCGTAAAACCACGGGCTTGCGCTCGGAATCGCCGAATTGACCTTTATCAATTAAGGCGTGTACGCCCCAGTTTCCATCCACCACTTGTGTAATTCCAAAATCAGCTGACACAGACATCAGAGAATACGCTTCATCTTCGCTCAATTCCATTCCAGCCATTAAAAAATCTTTTGTTTTATGAGCGGCATCCTTCATCGCTTTGTCGATGGACGAGTTTTTGAAGATATCCGTCTGAGCACTAGCCCCCAGCTCCTCCAAATAATTGGCGTAGCTGAATCCATGCACAACCCACTCGTTCTCATTTTCAAGTAATGGGAAGTTTAAACCTTTCAGCTTGTTGTTAAGCGATGCTTTTTTATGAAGAATGACTTGTATATCCCCAGTGACCGATGTCTCGATCGCAGTTCCGTTAATCTCCGAATCGCCTTGACCGGCATGCGGGTCACCGATCGACAGTAGTGCACCAGCTACGGATACAGGATAATACATCGTCGCACCTTCCGTAATCCGCCAATCATCTACGTTACCGCCGTTGTAAGATGGTGGAACGGAGTCAACAACATCCGCTTCTTTCGGCGCCACACCCATTGTACCAAAGTGGAGACGAACCGGAATTTTCACACCTTTTAGCACATCGAAGTTCTTATCAATCGTATTTTGGTCAACGATAACACCCGGGTAGTCAATTGTCGGGTGCACTTGACCATCTGGATCGGTTTGCGCAGACCATTTGTAGTTATATACAGCTGTTGCATAATCTGTTCCACCCTCCGTATCCATCTCGTAGATGGTTACTACCTCACGCTTTTTCGGCTCCTCCACCATATCTCCATATAGATAACCCCAGTTCGCTGCGGCATTCACGCCAAATGTTTTGCCAGCGTATTGGTCATTCCCATTTGGTCTCAGCTTCATGTCCAGAATCTTAACTTCCAGCACATCTCCTGGTTCAGCACCTTCAACAGCGATGGGACCCGTCATAATATGTACGCCTGGCCCGCGGAGCGCTTCTTTCTTCTCCCCCTCAATCCAGTGGAAAATATCCTCTACTCCCGCATCTCCTTTAATCATCCGCTCGTAATCATCACCAGAGTGATGTGTAATGGCCTCAACCGTTACGATGTCTCCCGAATGCACAGTTAGAGCTGGATCTCCCTTACCTATATTCCCCCATCGAACAGTCTCCGAATTCGCCTTCAGAACATGGGTTTTTGGTTTATATGCATCGTTTGTCGTGTTAGCATACATAACAACAGATAACGAATTCACCCCTAAAAATAGGGATAACGTGACACCTACATTACGAATTATTTGTTTTTTCATACGAAAATCCTCCATTCTTTTAATTAGTGTTAGTTTTTATAACATTTGGTGTTTCTGAGTATAACAGATGACTTGAGGATTAACAATATAAATATTTTCACGAATTTCGGTTTAAATAATAAACACGAAGGAGTCTTTCTCTTGAATTATCCAAGTTAACTCCACAATAAAAAAACGCCAACACTTATTAGCTCATAGTGTTTGGCGTTGGATTATCCAGTCTAAAGTAATGCACTAATTTTATTTTTGATCAGTAATACTTCTTGTTGCCCGGGTTACAATCCGCTTTGTTTCCTTGGTACCTGATAGGTACAACCAATCGTCACAAATTTGCTGTACCCATGCCGGATGGCTTTTACTAGCATCATTTAACCAATTGCTTACAGAATCCTGAACGTATTTTGCCGGATCAGAGTTAAGAGGTTCTAATAGCGGAAGGGCAATCGCTGGATTTTCTTTGAGCGCTGTAATATGCTTTGCCCATACCCCATGTGGGCGCGTCAATTCGATCGCAAATCTCCTAATATTCGCATCCTGATCATGAATCCAAGCCTTTA
This sequence comes from Paenibacillus sp. FSL R10-2778, assembly GCF_038593035.1. Classification (NCBI taxonomy): domain Bacteria; kingdom Bacillati; phylum Bacillota; class Bacilli; order Caryophanales; family Paenibacillaceae; genus Paenibacillus; species Paenibacillus sp. FSL R10-2778. The sequence goes on from NZ_CP151956.1 coordinate 4,130,975, forward strand.
ATAATTCAATGGAAGCATCCAGCTCGGCAATGACTGATTCCCTTAAAGCCATCCATGAAATCTCACGCACCCCAAAATGACCATCCGCTGCAAAAGGACGGATTGCTGTTAGTTTTTGAACTAGACTCCATTGATGATTCTGGCCCACGATATAAGCAGCCCAGCAGCGAACACTATCGGATTTATGATGAGCTAACACAGCAAATAGCCGGGAACGTTCCAGCTCTGATTTACAGTCAAATAGAAGCTGCCACTCACGTGAAATCACCGGGATGAGCTTCATGATTTTCTTTTCCGATAACGCATTCAGCCTTTGTAAAATTGGTTTAGCTTCCTGTTCAAAACCTAGCTCATTCAGTACATTTTCCAACAAGACAAGATGATCCACAGCAAGCCATTCCGTTAAATTCACGCTCTGTAAATATCCTTTATTCAGCAGTTCTACAATCTCAACGGGGATTTCAGTAACCCTCCGAGCGCCCTTCCTGTGTTCCATGGAAATCGTCCCTTCACTATGATTTGAAAGCTTAAATCACCTTCATGTCATAGCTAGGATACCGTTGTTTCTAAAAATGAAGCTGTAATCTCGTTTACAACTCGATATCTATGTTATATTTCTTTCCAAAATCTTGTCTCGCTGGATATAGATAGTTCTGAACCCTGTCTGAATAACCTCCGCTTTCACCAATTCTTGCAATGCCACTGTTACAGCTTCTCTGCTGGCTCCAATTAAATTAGCGATTTCTTGATGCGATAGAGGAACATTAATTTTGTAACAATTATCCTTATGCTCAACCCCATGCTGATCCGCCAGCTTTAAAAGAACGCACAATATTTTATCATGCAGATTTCCGATGGCTAGATTTTGAGTTAACTGACTCATACTTTTTATGCGGTCGCTCAATACTTGCAATAATGACATCATAAACCTAGGCCGGTGAGAGATGAATTCTTCAAACCTTGCAGGATCAATTGTGCAGATATGGCTTTCCTCAATCGTTTCAATATAATGTTCCTTCGTTCCAAAAGAAATCATACCCATTTCACCAAAAACATTACCCTCACTGAGGATATCCGATGTAAATTGCTTACCGTTTGCGTTTAATTGGTATAAGCGAACCTTTCCTTTTTTCACAAAAAACAGTCCTTCAGAAAAGGTTGACGGTGTTTGGATATATGTATTTTTGGGGACTACTGTTATTCGCGTTAATTCTTCCATTTCAATTAGATCTTCCAGTCCTAACGATTGAAGCAAATTGAATTGAGATAAATAATGATTTTTTTCCATTGCCCCTCCTGTATAAAACGCTATTCATTTCTTCAGTATACCTTACAAAAAAAGCCACGTCCTAAGGACGCAGCTTACTAAATTAGCGGTTACTTGCTTCCCAGCGCGCTACTTCTTCCCGCACACGTGGGGCCACTTCGGTGCCCAGCAGTCTAATCGCCTGCATAACATCCTCATGAGGCATCGTGCCGTGCGGCACATGTAAAAAGAATCGCGTAATTCCCACATGCTTGCGCAGATGAATGATTTTATTAGCGACAGTTTCTGGATCACCTACGTAAAGGGCGCCCTCTAAGCTGCACGCTGCATCATAATCTGCACGATGGTACGGAGGTGTTCCTTTTTCCTTCGCCCGCACATTGGTCCGGGCATGCGTTGAAGGGAAAAATTTCTCCAGCGCTAACTGATTAGTCTCCGCTATAAACCCGTGTGAATGCGAAGCGATTGGAAATTTTGAAATATCATGCCCGGCTTCAGCTGCTGCTTTTTTGTAAAGCTGTACATGTGACGCATAATCCAGTGGTAGAACATTCCCTATAATCGCTAAAACAAAAGGCAAACCTAGTGATCCTGTGCGGATCGCAGATTCTGGACTTCCTGCACTCCCGATCCAAATCGGTAAAGGATCTTGAACCGGACGCGGGTAAATCCCCAAATTTTCTATAGCTGCTCGGTGTTTGCCTTTCCAGGTCACTTTTTCTGACTTTTGGATGGCTAATAACAATTCCAGCTTCTCATTAAACAGTTCTTCATAATCCTTCAGATCATATCCGAATAGAGGAAAAGACTCTGTAAACGAACCCCGGCCGATCATAATCTCCGCACGTCCGTTTGAAATTCCGTCCAGCGTTGAAAAGTCCTGAAACACACGCACCGGATCGGCTGAAGACAGGATCATTACAGCACTGCTCAGCCGGATCTTAGTAGTCAACGAAGCAGCCGCAGCCAGTACAACCGCAGGTGAAGACGCCGCATAATCATGCCGATGATGCTCACCTACTCCGTATACATCTAATCCCACCTCTTCGGCAAGTACAATTTCCTCCACTACCTCACGTAGTCGTTCTGCATGACTTATTGTCTCACCCGTTTGGACATCAGGTGTGGTCTCGACAAATGTGCTTACTCCAAGTTCCACTATTCATTTCCTCCTAATATTCTGCACGATGCATTATTCTCTGGATGTAAAAAACCATAAAGGGACTACCTAATTATACTAACTAATTTAGGTCCCTTCGACTATAATCGAAGTTCATCTAATTAGATCCCCCTCACTATAGATCGGACTGAGGAGCCGTTAATTTAATAATTTCATTCATTTTGCTAAATTATCGGACTTAGATGCAGCTATTCGTGCAAAGTAGCTTCCATAATGTGTGTTTTTATGGAAATAAGCGCAATACAGTCCGAAACTATCGCAAAATGAACTAAAAAGTGAAAATAGCTGCACTACGGTCCGACAAACAAGACCTCGTGTGAACTGACCACAATACAACAATTATACTGGGACTTTACCGCCAATGCGCCACAGTGCAGCTAAGGCGTGGTAACGACGAAGTTTGTTTAATTGCATTTACCACCAACGCACAGTGCAGCTAAGGCGTGGTAACGACGAAGTTTGTTTAATTGCATTTACCACCAACGCACAGTGCAGCTAAGGCGTGGTAACGACGAAGTTTGTTTAATTGCATTTTGTGCAACTATATATGCTTTGAGGGTAGCCTTTGTGGATTTAGTTGCACTCTGTACACTTAAATACGAGCACTTGCCTCAATATGGCGGGATTCTAGAATAATAGTTGTAAAATATGCAATTAAACTGCCCTAAAGCTGCGAGCATAAGAGCTTAAATGTACTTTTTACAACTATTTTGCTTTTTTAATGAGAATTGAGAGGGTGCTGCTAGTGCGATGTAATCGCGATGTAATAGCAAATGTAATTAGCAATGTAATTAGCGAAGTAATCGCAATAATACAAAAACAAAAAAGACCACTAATCACCTTAACACAGACGATTAGCGGCCGCTCAAATCCAAGCTAGTTTGCATTCCCAATATTCGGAGTTATCGGCTTATCCAGCGATTTCGGTGGTTTGCTTGGGTTTATCCCAACGCCGATCCGACCGAATACATACGCTCCGCCAGGAATACGATTCGCTAAATTCATTATAAGTGCCGAGCCTACCACACAACCGACAAATTGCAGCAGAACACTAAATAGTCCAAGGTTTTGCAACCCAAATGAAGCTGGAAGCTTAACGAATATAGCCAATAGCAAAGGATGAAGCAAGTATATGCCAAAAGAATATCTGCTGCTCCATTCCAGTACACGTGGCACTTTCTTCATTTTCGATGCCACGGAGAAGAGCAGCAAAATCATGCTTAAGGCGAATAGAAGCATATCAATTCTTTTGGAGCTATGCGCCGTTATCCAGCCTTGACTATTCACGAACAGCACTAGCGCACCTGTCAGAACCGGGAGCGTGTATACGGCTATGCGGAACTTTTTTAATTTTTCCCGGAACCACAGCTCATTTCGTCCCAAGTAATAGGCTACTGTAAAGTAAAAAATCCAACCAGGTGCGAAAATCCAGTACATTTTATCCCAGAAATAATGGGCGGCTGCCGTATCTGCGGGCGTAGTAAAGTTGAAGAAACCCAAATAGATAACGTTAATAAGGAACGATACAATTAGAACATTGCGGGGGTTAAGCCGCTTCGCATACGTCTGAAACCAGAGGAATAAAGCATAAAACTGAAAGATAATCAGTATAAAATAGCCATGGAAATCTCCAATCAGCAAATGACGCCAGAGGTAATACCAAAAAGCCTGCAGCAAAGGAATGCCGTCACTACTCGACAGCTCCAATCCTTTTAGTCCTGCATACAAGGTCCCGAAAAAAAAGTAAGGAAATAAAATATACTTGATTCTTTTCTCCCAAAATCTCGCTGGAATTTCATTGGGATAGGCAAATGACAACACGAATTGGGAGATAAATACGAATACAGGTGTGCCAAACGTTAGCAGTAAACCCACCGACTCTACCCAAGATGTATTTCCATCGTCATAAACCCGGTAAAGAGCATGCAGCAGGGCTATACTTAAGCAGGCTACACTACGAAGAACGAACATTTCCGAGTTCATTTTGCGTTCCATGCGGAGTGCCCCTTTCAATGGGTGCTTTTAATGATCTACTGCGCTTCCTACACTTAAGCGGTCAGTAATTGTTTTTTCCAGCCCGGTATGAAAGTTATGGTTAGGGAACCAAGACAATAATTCCTGGGCTTTTTGATTGTTTAAATAGCTATGGAGAATATCCCCCGGACGGGGCTCCGCATAGGTTGTCAAGAAATCCCGACCCGTGATGTCCCCTAACATCCGAACCATCGTATTTATCGAGGTTGGTATTCCGCAGCTAATATTCATCGTCTCATTATTCACCCTGCCTTCGGTCTGAACCGCGTCAACGAACGCTTGCGCCACATCCTCCACATAGACGAAATCTCTAGTCTGCTCACCGTCCCCATAGATTACGAGATCCTTCCCTTGCTTTATGCGATCCAGAAAAACGGATACAACGCCAGCTTCTCCATGCGAACTTTGCCTTGGCCCATATACATTAGCGAGACGCAGAATCGTATATTTCAGCCCATGTAAGCTGGCAAACATCCGAATATATGACTCTGGTACACTTTTGGATACACCATAGCAGGACTCGGGATTTAAGGGATGCTGCTCATCAATGCTCAAATATTCCGGGTTCCCATAAACCGCTGCCGACGAGGCATAAACTAGCTTTTGAACCTGATGGATCTCGCACATGCGCAGTACATTCAGCGTGCCAACAATATTCACATTCGCATCAAATAACGGGTTCCGCTGTGATTCTCTGACGTCGATCTGTGCAGCCAGATGAATGACTGCATTTGGCTTTTCAAGGTTAAACACCTCATGCAAAGTCTCATCCCGAATATCGTACTTATACAGAACCGCAGCAGGATTCATATAAGTCAGACCGGAGGCTCCGGATACATTATCTACAATCACAGTTTCTATGCCCTTTTTTATTAGCCGATCAACCACATGGGATCCAATAAAGCCTACCCCCCCAGTTACCAATACCTTCAAAATAAAAAACTCCTTTCGCCCGCTAAGAGTGATCTTTGTACCGTGCATTCCCCGAAAAATTCACATAAAATACAAAATCAAAGGATAAAGGAGTGAAGTATATGGCTACTGCCCCTATTCCAGACAGCTCGGTGACTACGTCCATCCTTTCTGATGGTGCGGTCACATCTATTAAAATAGACCCTGAGACTAACGGTTATGTGAACGTCCGATCGTACGGCGCTGTAGGAAACGGTATTAAGGACGATACAGTAGCGATTCAAAATGCTATCAATGCGGGAAACGCCAAAAACAAAGTAGTAATCTTTCCTCCAGGTGTATATAAGGTATCTTCGGGACGCATGCGTAACCCCTCCATCCTCGACTGGTGGTGTCTTCGAATTCCAGCCAAAACGAATTTAAGCTTTGAAGCCGGCTCCAAACTTGTGCTTGCCCCGAACCCACCCTCAGACACTAGGGTTCTAGTAATCTTAAATGCCTCAAATATTACAATCGCGGGCACCCTTGAAATTGATGGAAGTGCATCGACTGTTAAAACAGCCGTCAACGATCAGCTTCACGGCTTGTTCATTTCTTCTTCGCAAAATATAACGATAGAGTCAGTGTACTCTCACGATTGCTATGGGGATAATATCTTCATTGGGGGGACAGAAGAAATCCCCTCCGTTAATGTGCACATCGGATATGCACGCGGTGAGACTGCTGGACGAAAGAACTTTGTGGTCCATTTTGTAGACCAGCTTCATGTCAACAGAGCGGTTCTGAATAATAGCCGCGGTGGCGCGCCTGGTTTTACTGGTGCTAACTCTCTCGATCTTGAACCCGATGTCTTTAAAGGAACGCGCAGCTTTTATCAGCGATTCGACTCCTTGACAACCATAGGTTTCGGTAACGATCTATCAGCAGGGCTTACAGATGCTATCGCTAGACTCTGGACACTCGACATCGGTTCACTAGATATGCGTGTAAGCGGATCGGTAAGTCCAGCCTTACTGTCCTATGGACTGACGTTGAAAATCAATCACTTGGCTATCCGCTCCACCGATCATAAAGCTAGCTTCGGTCTACAGACGATCTATTCACAATTTATTGATATCGCTAGCGCCAAGTTCGATGGCATCGGGGGCCCTGCGATCTATACAGCGTTTAATGCTGCCGGAGGTAAACCAAGATTGCATATCGGTTCGTTAGGAATGTACGGTTCGGGTTCCACCTTAGCAAGTGGTGTCCGAATCGACGGAGGAGATCTTTATGTGGGGACGATAGATGCACAGGATTTAACGGGCAATACCTTGCATTTATTCACAACGGAGTCTGACGCGATGGCTACTGTCGACAATATGATCGTCCGCAATAGCGGAACCAATCAGGTAGTGCTAGTCTCTTCTTACGGTGCAGCTAAACCGTCTCTGCGCCTCAATAATGTAGCGGTGTTTGATACCCGAGCAGTGAAGGTAAAGCGAATTCTAGAATTCGAAACACTAATCGGCATGCAAGGCACATCACTAGGAACCTTGTATAATCCATATTCGCTCCCTGAATGGTTCTCGACCTACGGTAACTTCAAACGGGCCATTCGCCTCACTGGGGGGGCAGTGTTGCCCGCGGTGTTCATAGTAGAGGGTTCGCCCGAGGGAGTCGTAACCGCCCCAGTTGGCAGTCTGGCCATGCGGACGGATGGCACGGCACAAGCCACTTTTTATGTGAAGGAAAGCGGATCAGCTGCCAGCGGATGGAAGGCTAAATAAGATGAATCAACGGTATTGGTTACATGTCTCTATCGCATAAACGACACGTTCCAAATCCTCATCCGATAAAGAGCTTCCAGAAGGCAGGCAGACACCTGTTGAAAATAATTTATCCGATACACTGTATTCCTCACTGTAAGGATAGTAGTAATTGCTCTCGAACAAGGGTTGTAAATGCAGCGGTTTCCATACAGGTCTAGCTTCGATATTGTGCTGTTCCAGACATGACAGGAGTTGTTGTGAAGAGAACCCCGCCACTTCTTCATCGATGGTCAGCGCACTCAACCAGTGCGTGCTGCGACAATTGCGCGCTTCCGGCATAAAATGAAGACCCGGTATGGAACCTAAACGTTCCCTATATCGCCGGCCAATAGATCTGCGACGCTCTACTCGCTCTTCAAGCAGTTCTAATTGACCGCGTCCTATGGCTGCCAACAGGTTGCTTAACCGATAGTTGTATCCCATTTCGGAATGTTGATAATGAGGGGCAGTGTCTCGGGCTTGCGTAGACCAGAAGCGCGCTTGATCTAAGGCTTCGGTATCGTCGGATACGAGCATGCCCCCACCTGACGTCGTAATAATCTTATTTCCGTTGAAAGAATAGATTCCGAATCGGCCCCAGGTTCCGCTGGCCTTGCCTTGATAGAAAGCACCTAGTGATTCGGCAGCATCTTCAATCAAGGTAATTCCATATCGGTCAGCTATTTCTACAATGGGCGCCATGTCTGCACTTTGTCCGTATAAATTGACGACAACAGCCGCTTTTGGCAGCAGCCCTTTGTCATTCAAAGCTTGGCAGGCCCGCTGAAAAGCTAGCGGACACATGTTCCAGGTCTCAGGCTCTGAATCGACAAATACGGGGGTGGCCCCCAAATATAAAATAGGATTGGCGCTAGCAACGAACGTGAGCGTAGAACAGATCACGTAATCTCCTTGTGTGACACCGGCTAGACGAAGTGCGAGATGAATCGCCGCCGTGCCAGAGCTTAACGCTAGTGCACCCTTTGATCCTGTGTAGGCGGCCATCTCCCGCTCGAACGCATCAACTTGCGGACCAATAGGAGCAATCCAACCAGAGTGTATCGCCTCCTCCATGTAGACCTGCTCACGACCACTAATATGCGGCGGGGATAACAAGATTCGTGGCAGAATGCTCGTTTGACTAATGCTCATGCGAAGCTCCTTTCTCCATTTGGACCGATTTCTTCAGATGGAATACATATCATATCGAGATCTGGATGCCGATAGAGCGGAAAGTAATTTCCTGATATTCTGGTGTCACAAAAGGATATGATCCGCTCATACAACTCTGGGTAAAAAATTCGTTTACCTAAGTAATAGTCAAGGGGTTCCAGTTGTGTCGCGAATCTGTGCTTGAATTGAAATAAGTCGTCATTCCCCTTATATCCCCCGCCAAGATGAAAACATTCAAAGCCATTTTCCATCCCCCACTTGGCTGCTGCGTGTATTAGCAATTTGGTAGGTGACCACTGCAGATAGGCGCGATCCCAACCACATAGGTGATAATGCATCCACGGTCGTTCATGTAACACGATGCTGGTCGCCACCGTTTTCTCCCCATCCATAGCTTCGAATAGCTCTACTCTCCCCTCAAGTAGATGACTAGTATCTTCTATAAATTTTTTGGGAAAATAATAAAAAGAATCCGCCTGTAAATCGTTTAGTGTTCCGTAATACAATTCACTGAAGGACTCAATACGATCCTTCAGATTCGAATTTCGAATCGTAAAGGGTGCGGACTTTAATTTATGAATATTCCGTTTATGATTGCTGCCATAATGCCGGATGAGCTCTGACTCCGAACCCACAGTCAAATCAATATAAATTGTATTCCTATTCCATTCGGTGGTCAGACCACTTTGATATTCCGTAGCGTTGCCAATCAAGGGATGAAATCTTACAAACTCGGTCATGATCTTTTTCTCTCTACAGTAATCCGTGAACGTTTCACTGAATTGCCGGTACAGCTCACTTCGTTCGGCTCCCGGAGGGAGATTCGATATCGGTCCCCCGTATCCATAGGGTGTACTAATGTCGTACCAATCGCCTTCAAGCCCCAGTTGGATTACGGCAGGAAGATGGCTTATGGAGCGAAGTAAGTAAGGATAAACTATGAGCTGGTCTCCCTGCTTAAAAACAAACAGCTCTGCCTGCTGATGCTCTCCATCCTCAAACAGCCGAAAAAACGCTGAGGAGAAATAGATATCCTTCGTCTCTAACTGGTTCAAATAGGCATCCCATTCCGCTGAACTAGAGCTGCCTAACACGATAAAGTTACTCATACAACACCTCTTGATTCTCCAATATTTTGATCATACGTATACTTTCAGTGCTTAAGATTAGCCCGGGGTCTCGCTCACGCAAATAAGCATCTGAAGAAAGCAACAATAGCCTTTTCTCCCGGTCTAAATCCATTAATACGTCTGTCAAAAGATTGCAGCCACTCCACCCTCCACTTTGCAGTTGGATACGATAATACTGTTCACCTAACCGGCCCACAACTGAAGTCTCTTCCTTCGTTCTAATCTTAAGAGAAGAGAATCCATACTTTTGATGATATGCCTCTGCCATCGGATAATCATCTATGATGTACGCCAATGCTTCTCTATCCCTATCAATCGATGGAGCCAAATCTCTTACATACCAGTAAGTCCGGCCTTCCTCTGCAAAACCAAGCCGCAAATACCAAGCATGAGCTTGCTCATTCCACGAAAATACATCAAGTGCCAGCTTCGAAATGCCATCCTTTTGGGCCAACGTCTCCCCGTACGCCATAAGCTTGCCGCCGATGCCGTCTTTTCGATAAGCTGCGTCCACATTCAAGTTATTCAGAACCAGCATCTGCTCCATTCTTCGCCATTCAGCGAATCCAATAAGAAGGTCTTCAGAATAGGCACCAATCAGCAGTGTTGCTGAATGGCTTCCGCATTTACATGCTGCTTTCAAATATTCGGGATAACCGCCACAGGCGAATATGGTTTGATTGTAGACCGACTCTGGCAAGTTGCTCTGTAAGAGCCGGCATGCAAGGTGAATATCATCTTCCTGAAGCGGACTAAACCGCAAATTCATGCCGACCCCTCCTTTTGGTTCATTCTGTACTCATCGAGCGGCAGACTATGCTCACCCGGATTGGCCACAACGTCATCTTGGCGGATCACCTTCAGCACAGTTTTGCATAAGATCAACGCATCTAATCTAAAGCTTAGCTTCTCAACATAGGTAACGTCATAGGAGAGCCGCTGTTTCCACTCCGAAGTATTACGTCCAGATACCTGCGCCAATCCCGTTATTCCGGGTCTTACAGTAAATCGCAGCCGCTCCCGTTCAGAGTAATGCGGGCTGTAACGGATGAGCAAAGGTCTTGGTCCGATCAGACTCATTTCTCCCTTCACAACATTTACTAATTGCGGGAGCTCATCCAGACTCAGCTTTCGAATCAATCCGCCGAATTTGATATAACGCCGAGCATCCGATAACGGCTGGCCCTGCGCATCATACATTTCAGCCATGGTTCGGAACTTGTAGATGTAGAAGGGTCTTTCTCCCATTCCCGGCCGCTGCTGCTTGAACAAAATAGGACTTCCCAGCTTTATCCGAAGCAGCAACGCCACCACAGCCATGACCGGACTAAACACACCTAACATAACGATCGCTCCCACCAAATCGAAGCCCCGCTTCATATGGCGATACATGGTAGTCTTTCCCCCGCCTTTCTCTTATTCCGTAAAAAGACGTTCTGTAAGTGACTTTACCTCTTCCGGATTTGCACTCCAATAATACACTTTGGTTCGGACGAGCGGATCTAGAGCAGAGCTGTTATGGCCAGGAATCTGTTCGTAAGCAAAATCTGCGGAATCCATTCCTTTGAATAGCCAAGCTAAGCTCATCAAATCACTGTCACTAAAACTCGTATCAATAATGTCTTTCTTTTCACGCAGTAGCAGTCCCGCTAGATCAGGAATATGCTCCGGACTTAATAGCTTTTTGGCTACAGCCCGAACGATATTGAATTGCTCCCGTTGGCGGCTAAAGTCACCCTCCGGAGTCGAGTAGCGCTCCCTTGCTAAATAAAGCGTGTGGGCACCATCCAGATGCTGCTCACCTTTCTTGATGGTGATCTCCGGAGTGATGGTCACATCCTGATCAATCAGCATATCGATCCCGCCGATCGAATCGATGAAATCACGAACACCGGAGAAGTTCGTCTTGATGTAGTAATGAATAGGAATATTCATAAAATCACTAACGGCTTGAATCAGTGTCAGCGTACCCTGCTGATTCCCACCCTTTGTTTCACCAACGATATGTGCATGATTGATCTTGGTATAACCGACGTTCTGCACATAAACCCGCGTGTCCCGCGGCACAGATACGATATTCACCTTCCGTTGATCCGGCATCACATGGGCAACCATGATCGTATCTGCCCGCGAGCTTTCTCCGCCCCAAGTGTCTGTTCCAATTAGCACTACATTAAAGGATGAGCTTTTCTTGTCTGTTGGAGATGTCACCGCAGTTGGAGTCTGTGTAGACGTTATAAGGGTAAGCTCATCCGTTTGCGCTTGTGGGGCTGGTGTGCTGAGCGATTGCACCATCGCTTCATTGTCCGTAACCACATTAGAGCTAGGGATCGTCAAGGGGTTAAGTATCGCCTTATTAAAACGATGGTCTGGATTCAATATCCCTCCAATCCAGATCCCCCCAACTACAACCACAACAAGAATAACAATCAGGCTGTATCGTCCCACCCGCCGCATGCGTGAACGTTTACCTGTAATTGCCTTGTCGCGCTTGCCCCATAATCTTGTCATCCATGAATGCTTAGTCGACTTCATAGGTCAGATTCCCGCATGAACTTCGGATTTAATGCGTTCAAGATCATGTGTGCCCACCTGCGGTTCTTCCTGAAAGCCCGAATAGCTTGGAATTAGCTGCTTTAGCAGTTTTTTGATCTGATGACTGCTTGGCATCAGTTCATACCGTTTGCACAAGTTCTCCAGAACCCCCAACACCAAATTCAGTTCAGATCTGGAGACACTTTGCGGGCGGCTAATCATAATACGGTAGTTGTTAGTGACCAATAACCCTTCTTCTTCAGTCAAAAGCTCCTCAAACAATTTTTCTCCAGGACGAATGCCAGTGACCACAATGGGAATATCTTTGTCAGGCTCGAGACCCGACAAGCGGATTAAATCCCTCGCTAGATCGTATATACGAACTGGCTTACCCATATCCAGCACAAACACTTCTCCCCCTTGTGCCAGCACACTTGCTTGAATAACCAACTGTACCGCTTCGGGTATCGTCATGAAGTAACGCACCATATCCATATGTGTAACCGTCACCGGGCCGCCGTTTTCGATTTGTCTTTTGAATAACGGAATGACACTGCCACGACTGCCCAGCACATTACCAAAACGTACAGCGGCAAAAACCGTCTTACTTAAGGAATTCTGATCATTAATGATCATTTCCGCGGCTCGTTTCGTGGCCCCCATAACACTGGTAGGATTAACCGCCTTATCCGATGAGATGAGGATGAACCGTTTAGCGCCATATTTAGCACTCGCTTCCGCTACATTCCTTGTGCCGATCACATTATTTTTAACTGCCTCTACTGGATTCATCTCCATAAGAGGAACATGCTTGTGCGCAGCGGCATGATACACAATGGAGGGGCGGAACTTTTGAAAAACGTTATCGATCCGCGATACATCCTGAATGTCCGCTATAATGGGATGAATGATCTGATCGGGATATAACTGTCGCAACTCTTGTTCAATAAGATAAATGCTATTTTCTCCATGCCCCAAAAGCAGCATTTCCTTCGGACGATACGCAGCCAATTGCCGGCATAATTCCGAACCAATTGAACCGCCTGCACCCGTGATGAGAATACACTCGCTTCCCAAATTCTCACGAATCTCTTCCGTATTAATTTCTACGGGACTTCTCCCCAGCAAATCATTTACGGATACTTCACGGATCATGTTAATGGCCATTTTCCCGTCCAAAATATCGGTCATACTAGGCATTAACTTGATCTGAGCTTTGGTAGATTTGCATATTTCGATGATCTCCAGTAATTCCTTTTGAGGAGCCGTAGGCAAAGCGATGATAATGAACGAAATATCCAGCTGCTCGACTGCCTGGGGAATGAAGTTACGGTTACCGACAATCGGCAACCCCATAAGCTCCAGCTTGCGCTTTGAGATATCATCATCTATGAAGGCAACTGGGTTCATGAATTTAAATCTTGAATGCTTGATATCTTTGGTAACGAGGATGCCTGCTTTCCCTGCCCCAACGATTAGCAGATTGCCTTCGGATGAACCCTTTGTTCCCAGTGTTTCGAATCTATCGTTGATGAGGCGGTTAACTAAACGTAAGCCGGCAATGCCGAGAAATACGTAACCCGCTGCAAAATAAATCGAAATCGGCAATCGATAGGAAGGGACGAATACATGCGCAGATACATTGACAGCGACCACTCCGCAGAGTGTTAAAGCACTCACTTTTAGCAGCTGCAATAACTCACCTATACCGGTGTATCGCCAAATATTGTTATACACCTTGAATCCAAATGAGAACGCTGCGTACACCATAATGTGAATGAGTATCGCCCACGGAAGCATCCACATGTACTGCTCAGGGATTTGAAAATCAAACCGAAGTAAAAACACAAGCCACACTGAAGCCGCTATAATTCCCGCATCCAACATGACTAAACGTACGATCCGCATTTTCATCACTTCTTTCTCCCTAATTAACTAATTATTCGTTTATTCGTTTATTCGTTTGTTGTCGTATATGCGAGAATGAATTATCTATCTGCTGTCAGACCCGTTTGTAATTCAGACGGAAATGGCTTTATCCCTGGTTCTTTCAGCGCTTCTATATAAATCGAGTCCATTTCACGAAGCACCGCTGGCAATCCATAGCGAATAATCCTGTCCTTGTTCGCCTTACCCATTGCTACGGTCAAAGCTGCGTCCGCTCGCAGTTGAACCAGTGCTTTTGCCGTAGCGGCAATATCATCTACTGGAACCAACATGCCCGTTGACTCATGCTCAATCAAATCGCGAATGCCCCGAATATGTGTGCCGATCACGGGTTTGCCTGCTGCCATCGCCTCCATAATCGCCCGGGGTAACCCCTCACGATAAGACACAAGTGCCGCAACATCACACGCTTGTAGCAAATCCGGTATATCTCTTCGGAACCCCAGAAAATGCACCTGATCCCTAACCTCTAACCGAGTAGCAAGTTCTATAAGGGTTTGCTCGAAAGGACCTGTACCTGCGAATGCTAGATGAATATCGCTTGCTTGATCACCCAAATGATGTAGTGCTTCGATCAACTGTTTTTGGTTCTTGTTAGCATTTAACTCAGCGACGCAGAGAACAACGAATGAAGGATTATCATTGTCACTCTTAGGTAAATCAAATAGCTGGTGACGACTTTCCCCCATCATTTTTGCAATTTCATTATCCCCCTCACCGCTACCGTATACCTGAAGATCAAGCCCGACTCCGCTCACATAAGTTACTTTTTTTCGGACAGGGAATTTCTGAGCACGCTCATAATCTTCACTATTAATGGTGATCAGTACATCCGTCCAACGTGCCATCAAATACTCCAACGGATAATAAAGCATCCAGTTCAGAAAAGGAGCACCTTTAAAAAAATGAAAACCATGAGCTGTATACAATACGCTAGGGACACCTGCTCTATGGGCTGCAATCCGTCCGAGAATCGAAGCCACTGGTGTATGTACATGGACGAACTGAAATTTTTCCGCTTGGAAGCTTTTCGTTAAGATCCGCAGAGCCGTCCAATTCTTCAACTGTAAAGGACTTCGTTGTATAGGTACGTCGTGACATACAATTCCCCGCTGTTCCAAGCGCTGTCTGGCTTCGCCCGGCTGAGCGTAAGCATGGACTTCACACCCTTTTTGCAGCAATAACACCATGTAAGGTAAATGAAAACTCTCGAAATGCCCATATATGGAGGCTACAAAAGCAACCTTTGCTTGTAAGCCACCCTCAGCTGGAATACTCCCGATGTCCTTACTTGAGCTTTTATTGAGGTTGCTCTGCTCGTTGTCGAAGCTTGCGCCCAGTTGACCGTTCAACGTGTTGGGTTCGATAGGGCATCTCTCCTTTCAGGTTTTTGTCTGTTAACCGGATGCAAGCTCCGTTCATCGCCATCATGAACCACCAATACCGCTGGAATAACGCCTCAATACCCATCGATAACCCAATCATCGCCGCATGGGACAACAGCAATGCCATAATAATTGGCCTATGAATGGGATCTGCTGCACGATAAGAACGGATACCCACAATGAAGAACCAAATCATAAATCCTCCATATACAATCAAGCCCAATAAGCCGAATTCAGTCAAAAACCATATTGGCGTGTTGTGGATAATAATGCGCAGTTCGTAATTATAGGAACCAAGCCCAATGCCTAATAATGGACTTTGTGCGATCCAATCCACCGCTTTGTCAATGATGTCAAGACGCGACTGGATCTGGGAAGGTCTGCTGGACATAGACTCCAGCACATTTAGATAAGCGGTGCCTTTATACAGCAGCAGAGCTATAAAAGCTACACCAAACCCCATTCCGATCTTGAGCAGTCTGGAAGGTTTGGTAATCAAAAGTGTAAGTAATACAAGGAAGAGACCAATCCATGACGAGCGCGAGAAAGTCATCATAATGCCCCCGGCTAAGCTTATCGTCGCTAGTATGCTGACCCATCCCCGCAGCAGCTTTATCTTCTCCCCACTCGTCATGATATGAATGGCAAAAGCCGTCACCAGCAATCCTCCGTATGCATTGGGATCAATTAACATGCCGGACAACCGCCCGTCTTGCACCATAAACGGAACCTTTACTCCGCTGAAAAAAGCGAATAGGGCAACACCATTTAAGAGCAGCACACTGATCAGGAAAAATCGGAGCATCTTATATAACCGTTCCCAGCTATCTACGGCTTGCACAAGCATGATGTAGGTCAACAATAGGAGTATGAATCCAATATCTTTTTGCAGTAAGGCGTATTGGGTTATGAAGCCGTTGCGCCAAATGGATACAAAGGAAGCTAGAACAAAAATGAACAGCATGCCCCAATGCCATGAGCTGAATATCCTCCGGTCCAATTTGAGATGAAATCCAGCGGCAAACAAACCTAACATTAAGAAGAGATCCGACGGGGCGATACGGAAGGCTCCACCAAAATCAAACTGTGCCGGAAGGCATATGATATACCCCATGACCGCAAACAGAAATAAATTGTGCATGGTGTAGGGCTTCCCTACAACAGATACAGATGTCATACAAGTCCCTACTTTCCTACTTTCCTACTTTCCTATAAAACAAAGAACTTATGCTGCCGCTTCCGCTGTTCCCGATTTCTTACCTTTCCGATGACACGATACAGCACAACTACACTGCCAATCATCTGTACAAATAACGACGAACTAGCCCCCATCGCAGCACCTACTACCCCGTAATGAGGTACCAAGATCAGACAACATAAGCCATTAGTGAATGCTGTGCACAGAAACAATGGAATCTGGGCTTTGTACCTTCCGGTAGCCGTTATGGCGTACCACAGGTAGGATGAAATAAATACCAGCATGGTGGACGCCAGTAGCCAATGAAACAACCCTAACTCTCCTGCCACGTCTGAACTGAATAATAAGGTTAACAGCTTGTGTCCAAACAACCACCCTATCAAACAAGCGACCGCACTAAAACCCAAACCCATCGCTATCATTCGGCTGAGTAAAGTGACAAACTCCTTGTGTCTCCCGGCTGAATGCCACCTGGCAAGACGTGGTGTTATGGCTTCACCAAGTGCGGTGACGACAACATTACAGGCAACAATCATATATGAGAGTGAAGCATAAATACCTAAGTCATGCTCCCCTTTAAAATAGGAAATCGCGTATAATGGGATATTCGTATTTAACGACATCAACGCCAACACCACGCCTAGCGGTGAACTGACGATCAGTAAACTCCATAGGCTTCTTTTGTTGAAGAGTGGCCTGAGAGAAGTGTATATTCTTGCTTTACGAGCATCATATCCAATCGTTATCGCTAACCATCCGATAATCATGACTAACAAGGCAAGAACAAGGCTCTGTGTAGGGATAAATACGAGGATGAAGATTAGAATGGAGAATAACCCTTTTGCCATTCTGGAGATTGAGATTTGATCTAATCTCTCCTCCTTTTGAACGATGCCCAATAAAATATCACTGATTGATTCAACGATTCTATACAGACCGATGAAGAAAATAACCAATGCTGTATTCCAATCCAAACCACTCATAATGCAAAAGCCTGCGGTAATCGTAAACGCAAGGGCGGTTGTTATCAGCCGAAGGCCCAGAAAGTCTCCAAAACAGTATTTTCCCGATGAATCAACGATTAATACGGAACGAAGATGTAGATGCGACAGCATAAAGATCGGAGCAGTAACTGCAAGCCCTAGCGAATATTGCCCCACGATTGCCGATGACCCGAATTTATTCAACAGGATCACAATCACAAACTGAGCACCAGCGTAAGTGATATTCCCGAGCAAATAACGAAGAGAAGCAAATGACATAGACGTCAGACCATTCCTGAAGAAGAGGCCCACTCGGCAAAATCTTCACCACGAATCTTGGAACGCCTGCTCTTTTTCCGATAATTCAATACGGCTCCCAGTAAATGTGCTCCCTGCTGCTCTAACAAGTGCTTGGCAGAACTCGTGTGCTTTAAGAGCACTTTTCCGGATTTCACAACTAGCAATACCCCCTCAGTCATCGTTGCCAAAATAAGGGCATCCGAAAATGGCATTAATACAGAAGATGAGTCGATGACAATCGTATCAAAACGCACGCTCAGCTCTGCAAACAATCGCTTCATTCCTTCAGAGCCTAGTAATTCAGCGGGATTTGGTGAAATCGGACCAGAGGTCAATACAGACAAACCTTCTGCTTCCTCAATAGAAATAATGCAATCCTCTAAGCGGGTATGATCCACTAAGATACTGCTAAGCCCGATCCAATTAGGCAGATCAAATGCCTTATGCACCGTTGGCGTACGTAGATCCCCATCAATGAGTAGAACTGTCTTACCAGCTTCCGCCATGGCAATCGCCAGGTTTATCGCTACCGTTGATTTCCCTTCATCCGGAAGCGAGCTTGTGACTAATAAAGAGCGGATCTCTCCACCAACGCGGGTATAACGAATATTGGAGCGTATGCTTCGGAATTGATCTCCGTTAGATGACTTCGGTTGTTCCAGGCAATATAATTTTGGCGTCTTCTTCTTCATAACTTGTGGCTCCTTCTGCTGATTTGGTTTTCGCTTTATTCCGCCGTTTACGTGGCTTCAATTTGCCCACGGTTCCCAGAAGCGGAAGCTGCAAATCAAGCTGAATATCTTTGGCACTTCTCACGGGTTTCTCCATCATTTCCCGGAGGATAGAGATTGCGATCCCGGTAATCAGCGCCAATCCGAAGGCAATAGCCATATTGAAGACCGGCTTAGGTGAGACAGGATCAGAAGGAACCTTGGCACGGTCGAGAAATACAACATTCTCCACTCCCATAATCGATTGAATATTCGCATTAAAGGCTTCTCCGAAGCCATTCGCGATATCTGTTGCCCGTTGAGCTTTTGAATTGGTCACAATTACCGTTGTTACGAGTGATTCACTATTGGTTCTTGTCTTCACATTTTTGAGTAACTCTTCCGCTGTCATTTTTAGCTGCAGCTTTCTGACAACCTCTTCCGCTATCCTGCTGCTTCGAATGATCTCCCCGTAAGTGGTTACCAGTTTTTGTCCGGCCATAATGTCATTAATTGCTTTCTGCTGCCTGTCTCCTTGAATAAGTATAGAAGCTGTCGCCTCGTATTTCGGCTGTAAAACATAATAGCTAACACTACCAGCGAGCCCGACTGCAGCGATACATAATACAATAATGAACAGCAGCCTACGTTTTACTAGTTTCAAAATGCTGCCCAGTTCGAATTCCATCGATCATTTCTCCTAACTAGTTAA
This sequence comes from Paenibacillus sp. FSL R10-2778, assembly GCF_038593035.1. Lineage (NCBI taxonomy): Bacteria > Bacillati > Bacillota > Bacilli > Caryophanales > Paenibacillaceae > Paenibacillus > Paenibacillus sp. FSL R10-2778. The sequence goes on from NZ_CP151956.1 coordinate 4,150,231, forward strand.
TGTATTGTCGCCTCTTTAACAAGATTATTGTTGTATATTCATATTCTCTTTCTCTCAACATATGTCCAAGTCCGTACTTAAAATTTAAATGTCAAAATATTAAAGGGCTCATTTAGCTCACCTGTTAAAATCCAACAAAAAAAGGCATTCTTCCAGCAAAATCAACTGGTAGAATACCTTACATATAATCTATCTAGTTCAGGAATGTACAAGTGCAGTTAACACCATCAGGAGATATCTTTACGTTTCAGAACATGATGAACATTGCTTAACATGCCGGATAGAACTCCAGCAATTGGGAATACTGCCCAATTGACGTCCCAGCGCCCATAGACAAAACCCGTGAACAGAAAAATCGCCGTCGCCAAAGGCCATAATACAGCCCCAACAACTCCAACAAATCGGTTCTCTTCCTGCTTCTCTGCAGTGATATTCGGCTCCTCCAGCAACTTCGTATAAGTACCCTGGATATTCCCGTAATAGATGAACAAAAACACCGCCACAGCTGCAATAAACAGAAAAGCAGCGACTCCATAGGGAGCATAGTCATCGTTGACATAGCTAGTGGTAAAGATAAAAGCCGGCGACAGCACGCATAGGCAGACTCCTGTAATCAGAGAAAGACGGTAAGTCGGAGCATAAAGACTTTGGCTGCGTTGAAGCGCCATTTTTAGAGCATAAGGCAGCTGAAAGCCTTGCTCCAGACTCTTAAAGCGATCCAGCTTCATTCCGCTGTGTATAAACATCCCGACCGCGATAGCGACCAGCACGAACATTCCGACCAGCCCCAGCATCGAACCTTTATCACTCATAACAGCCTTATTTTCAAATATTGTATCCAGGGTGATCAAAAACGCCACTCCGCATGCGCAGAGAAAAACGCCGATCCCCGTCCATAATCCAGCGCTTCGTCTGGCCGCCGCATAAGCGTAAACCTCTTCTTCCGTCAGCACCGGAATAGCCTGTTCTGGCGCAACTGGATCGATGCCAAGCTCCGCTGTCAGCTCTTCAATATTGCCGAATTCCGATATGACGATACCAATCGCCTCATTCTCCGACTTGCCAGCAAGCTTCAGCTCCAGGTACTTCTCCTCCATCCCTGATAGCAGCTCTTGCTTCAGATGTTCCAGTTCCGGAGTCTTTGGCAGACCCGCAAACATATTATCCAGATATACTATGATCGTCTCCATGCTCTATCACCACTCCTTGATAAATTGGTTTACAACTTGCTGTGTAACCTTCCATTCCTCACATTTTTCTCGGTAATAGGCGAGACCCAAAGGGGTAATCCGGTAATACGTACGCCGCTTGCCAAGACTCTCATCCAGATAAAAGGATTCTATGTACCCGTTTTTCTCCAGTCGGGTGAAGGCAGAATATAATGTTGTCTCTTTCATAACATATTTCTCCTGTGTTAACTGCCTGATATTTTTGGAAATCTCGTACCCGTAAGATTCCCCGTCCAGCAGCATGTAGAGGATCATCGTATCATTGTAGCCGCGTATAACATCACTGCTGATCAAAAATATCCCCCCATGATTACTTCATCTGTCGTAGTAGTTGCAGTATAACATAATTACTACGACAGATGAAGTAGTTAATGGAAAAATAGGCCAACATAATTTGAGGACCGAACCTTCCTTGATTAAATCACAATTGCTGTCTGCGCATGACGTAGCTTCCAATATGAGGTTAGGTATACGAAGGTGCAGGCCAGTAGTGTTTGCGGGGACGATGGTGTTTACTAGTAGGCTGTTTGCGAGGGCGGGGTGTTTACCAATTGGTTGTTTGCAGGACGATTTACTAGTAGGCTGTGTGCATAGACGGTGACGTTTACCTACTCTTAGTTTGGCGGATGAGGTACTATCGGACTCAGTTGGCGTTATTCGAGGCATTTTACTACTTTTCAGGTTCTATCGGACCCCAATGCACCTATTGGCGCACAAAACATCATATTTAGGGCCCTTTCTAGGGAATAGCTGCACTGGAGTCCGAAACTGCGCTGGAACTGCGAAAAACATACTAATAACGCCATTGGGGTCCGTTAGCCTTCCTTGCCCCATTATCTATTGAAGCAACAAACCAACGCTGGTTTGTTTTCCTTTTTATTGAACCTTAATACAATAAGGCTGACTGCAAGAACATAGGTGTTTACTTCCCCTTACTTTGCCGGACGAGCTACTATCGGACTCAGTTGACCTTATTCGCAGAAATCCCCCATTTTGCTGATCCTATCGGACCCCAATGCACCTATTGGCGCACAAAACATCATATTTAGGGCCCTTTCTAGGGAATAGCTGCACTGGAGTCCGAAACTACGCTAGAACTGCGAAAAACATACTAATAGTGTCATTGGGGTCCGTTAGCCTTGCTTGCCCCATTATCTATTGAAGCAACAAACCAACGCTGGTTTGTTTTCCTTTTTATTGAACCTTAATACATTAGTTAGTTAATTACCCTGAACGAGGTACTATCGGACTCAGTTGACCTTATTCGCAGAAATTCCCCACTTTTCTGATCCTATCGGACCCTAATGCACCTATTGGCGCACAAATCACCATATTCGAGCCCACTTCTAGGGAATAGCTGCACTGGAGTCCGAAACTACGCTAGAACTGCGAAAAACATACTAATGACGTCATCTGGGTCCGTACCACAGTGGATGATTATGAGTCGGCGGTGTGATTGAGATTTAGATGTCGATTGTTGATGGTGATGTTGATGTAGTTTGATGTTGTTAGATGATGTTGATTTTGTTGATGTAAATCCAAGCGAAACTGAGTCAAAGTCAGCAAGTCAAAACACAAAACAGCGGTTCTCCCATATTGGGGAGAACCGCTGTTTTGTTGTTTTTTTATAATTAAAATACTTGATCATTGCTAACGAATACACCAACTTGAATACGTTGACCTATTAATGTCGTGTACGGAGCATGCGTCCAACAAAATAAAGCATTTGTTTTCGTGTGAAAAAACGTGACATTTGAGCAGAAATATAGTTTGTAAATCCTGGGACAGCAAATACTTTTTTAGCCTGAAGTGACCGAAGAGCCACTTGAACGACATTTTCTGGAGTGTCTCGTTTGCCTACCGAAGCCTCATCGGCTCCCACGACATTAAAAAATTCTGTTTCCGTAGCCCCCGGACATAACGCAAGAAATTGTACGCCCCGTTTCCGATTTTCCTCCCATAGCGCTTGAGTAAATGATAATACAAAAGCTTTTGTCGCTCCATATACAGCCATATTAGGGAGAGGTTGAAATGCAGCTGTTGATGCAACGTTTAAAATCACTCCACTTTTTCTATTTAACATCTCTGGCAAAAACAAATGGGTCAGATCTACAACCGCCAAAACATTTAGCATCACTTCTTCATGTTGTCTCGAACCAGATAGTTGTTCAAAAAGCCCATGCGTAGCAAAACCTGCATTATTAATAAGAATATCAACGTTCAAGCCACGTTCTACACATTGTTGATAGAGCCTGTCAGGGGAACCTTCTTGAGATAAATCAGCAACTAGAACCTCCGCTTGAATTTGAAATTCTCGTTTTAATTTTTCCGCTAAAGCAATCAGTTTATCTTCAGAACGGGCGACTAAAATTAAGTGACTTCCTTTGGCTGCAAGCTCTCGAGCAAACGCTTCACCTATCCCCGAAGAAGCTCCGGTAATCAACGTCCATTTATTTTGAATTGTAATCATTGCTATCCTCTCTCCCTTTAACGACCATTTAGAAACAGTGTTTCAATAAGAATCATTGTATCCAAGTGAGGTTGTGTTGTCAAATAAAGTTCTACACATTTAATTATTGGCTATTTCTCTTCTACATCAGTAAAATAAGGGTTAGAAATAACGGCTATCTAAAAAAAGCTAAAGTAAAGTTCTAAGGAAGTGAAACTACATGCAAAAATCGTCCAAAATATCTTCTATAGATGCTGAATCCGTTACAACCTACCCAAAAGCAAAGCAACGGCATGCGGAAATATTAAGACTGAACATTATCGAAGCCGCTGCGGCCATTATGCATGAATCTGGACCCGAAGGTGTAACCATCCGTAAGGTTGCTGAAAAAATGGAATGTCCCACAAAAATCATTTATAACTTGTTTGGAAACAAGGAAGGTTTAGCGAAGGAGCTTTTTCTGCAAGGGTGTAAATTGTTGGCTGCTGCCTTTCAAGCGGTTCCAAAACAAGACAATCTAAATTTATATCTTCGCGAGCTTGGACAAGCTTATTGGGATTTCTCACGGAATCATACTAGCTATTATATGGTTATGTTCGGAGGAGCCTTTAGCGAATTCAAACCGGAGGAGGAAAGCTTACATGCTATCTTTACGGCACTACAACAAGTGATAGCCCTTATTACAGCAGCCATCGAACAAGGATTTATTAACGAAAAAGACCCTCTGCTTGTTGTGAACCTGGTGTGGGCGTCATTGCATGGCGTCATTCATCTGCATTTAGGGGGACATATTCAAAATGAGGAAACGGCTAAAATATTGTATGATAGATCGGTCTCCAATTTAATTCATACCTTCTTTAAAAAAGATAATTAATTCTAAAAGGCCTCTTTGCAAGTCCCTACTCAATAAATTCAAGCCGTAATCTTGGGATATCCTTAGATCACGGCTTTTTTAACATGCTAAAAAAACACAAAAAAAACGGCATTTCTGCCGCTTTTCTTCTTCTCTCTAATTATGTCCGGCGCATATATGCACGCACAGTAATAGGTGCAAAAATTGCAACAATCACAGCGGCTCCGATAAGTGAGATAGCGAAATCCCAGCCTACGGTTCCAGAGTTAGCAAGCTCACGGACAGCTGACACAAGATGCGAGATTGGATTGACTTTGACAAACCATTGCAGCCAGTTAGGCATCGTATCTACAGGCACGAAGGCGTTGGATAGAAACGTGAGTGGGAACAACACAATCATTGATATCCCTTGTACGCTGGAAGCGGTTCGGGCAATCACACCAAAGAAAGCGAAAATCCAGCTAATCGACCAGGAGCAGACAATAACCAAAAGCGCAGCAATTGCGACATGCTCCAGACCGCCATCAGGTCGGTAACCCATAATATAGCCCATGACAAAAGTAAGCACAGTAGCGATCGTATATCGAATCGTATCTGCCAACAAAGCTCCGGCTAATGGGGCTATACGGGCAATCGGCAATGACTTAAAGCGGTCAAACACCCCTTTATCCATGTCTTCCCGCAGTTGGACACCAGTGACGATGGAGGTCGTGATTACAGTCTGCACTAGAATACCAGGAATAATAACGGGCAAATAGCTCACTACATCTCCTGATATGGCTCCACCAAAAATATAAGTAAACATTAGTGTGAAAATAATTGGCTGCAGCGTTACGTCGAACAATTGCTCGGGTGTGCGACGTATTTTCAATATCCCGCGATAAGCCATCGTTAACGAGTTACGAACAGATTGTTTGAAGCTCGTATGGTTTTTCAATTGTCGGGTCGCACCTGGACTAATAGTAGAAGTTCTCATACTCATGCTCTTGCTGCCTCCTTATTCATTGATTCTTGTGATGCTTGGGATGCCTCATCTGTAACTCCATGGCCAGTGATCGTCAAAAACACTTCATCAAGCGTCGGTTTCTGCACACTCATCTCCGCGAGTGGAATCCCCGCTTCGCGGAGTGCAATAAGCAAATCAGTGACTAAATCAGCGTTCGCCATCGGTGCAGTAATTTTTCCAGCCTCATTCGGCACAATAGACTGGATATGCAGCACATGTTCCACAATCCGGCGCGCTTGAGCGATATCTTTAAGATTTTGGACTTTTAAGTGCAGCGAGGTGGTGCCCACTGAAGCTTTTAGCTCATCCACGGTGCCTTCTGCAACGACATGGCCATGATCAATAACTGCAATGCGGTCTGCCAGCTGATCGGCTTCCTCAAGATACTGTGTAGTTAACAGCACTGTTGATCCTGTGTTCACCAACCGACGAATGGTATCCCACATTTGCGAACGTGTCCGTGGGTCCAGACCTGTTGTTGGTTCATCCAAAAAGATAAGCGGGGGCTGGGCAATCAGACTCGCTGCAAGATCCAGACGTCGGCGCATACCGCCAGAGAAATTTCGAAGCGGCCGTTTCGCTGCCTCCGTCAGACCAAACTCTTCTAACAACTCCGCTGCCTTTTGCCGCGCCTCTGCCCGCCCTAACCCTAAAAGACGTGAAAAGATAATCAGATTCTCTGTAGCACTAAGTGACTCATCCACAGAAGCATATTGTCCCGTAACCCCTATCAATTGCCGGACAATCTGCGACTCCTTTACCACATCATGCCCGAAGATTCGCGCCGACCCCGCATCCGGACGAAGTAACGTAGCCAGCATCCGAATTACCGTCGTCTTTCCTGCCCCATTGGGACCCAGAACGCCGTAAATCGTGCCTGCCTTAACGTTCAGATTTACTCCATCAACTGCGCGATTGTCACCAAACGTTTTGACGAGCCCACGCGCTTCGACGGCCCAATCTCCAGGGTTGGGCTCAATTATTTTTTTGCGTTCATTTACCATTACAATTCCTCCAACGTTTTAGTTTGTATTGTGATGGTAACTCCCTTTTATAAACTGAATTTAAACAACACAAAAAACCGGGGAGCGCGATCTCACGCCACCCGGTTTATCACTTCTCGTCTGAGTCAGACTCAACATATTCTTTAAGCGCAAACAATTTATTAGCCCAGTAACCTTCAAAAAAGGCAAGCCAATCTTGCAGCTCCAGCAAAGGTTCTGGCTGAAGCTTATACCGGGTCTCCCGTCCGACTTTCTGACTGCTAACAAGCTGCGCATCGGACAATACCTGTAAATGCTTATTAACAGCGGTTCGGCTGATCGGGTAGCAATCCGTAATAGATGCAATAGACATTTCCTTATTAGCGAGCAGCTTGAGCAGACTGCGGCGGGTAGGATCTGCTATCGCTTGAAATACATCATGTCCTGCTTCAGCAACCGGCATATTAAGCCTCGATATAAGCAGGAAGTTTTTCTTGGACGATTTTTTCCCAGCCGCTGTTCATAAAGCCGCGTACGATTGGATGTGGTTGGCCAAATTCAGTAACTTTTTCAGGGTCCCATCCAGAATGAATCAAGGTAAATTCAGTTTTCCCTTCGATTTCTTTCAGTTCAAAAGCAAGATGCCAATCCTTCCCCCAATTAAAACCAACACGATTCGGAGGATCAACTTCGGTTACTTTACAAGGAGAATCTCCGAATTGTCCAGCATGCAGGATGAATTCATGCCCAACAACAGGCTCAAATGTACTAGGCATCCACCAGGCTGCCATTCCTTCTGCCGTGGCAACAGCTTTCCAAACCTTTTCTATTGGCGCATTTAGTAAAATCGTTTGACGAATTTCTTGTAAGGGTTCTTGAGTTTGCATAATAAATAGCCTCCAGCATTCATTTAATATAACACCTTTTGGGTTCACTTTTCATTATAACACCTTTAGGTGTTATGTCAATTTACAGATTTCCCTAATTCTCCGTTCGTTATTCAACGTCTCAATCCTTCAATAATATCCTTTAACTGCTATAAAAAAGCCCATCCCTCGGTCATCCCGAAGAAAGGGCCTTCCTATTACATCAGCTCTATGGTCAGTTTCTTGGCTTGACAGTTACTGTGATTTTCTCGCTAGATGTCTCGCCTGATGCATTGACTAATACCGCGTAGTATTCATATATACCCGGTGTCTTATCTTTAAGTTTCGTAACTGTCATCTGAGCCGCAGGGGTAGCCGTGCTTAGTGTCTGTGTGTCGATTACTTCTCCATTCTCATACAAACGGTACTCAGTACCATTGGTTCCCCACCACATATTCATCACAACGTCGTAAGTTCCATCCCCACTCCAGTTGTCGTGGGATACTATAGGCTTGCCCGGCGCTGCATCTGTAACAGTAAGGATTAGCGGATCGCAGGTAGTCGAACCGAAGCTGTTGACTAGCTCGCACGTGTACGTGTAGGTTCCATTTGATTTGCCCACAATATCCGTACTCATGGCTTGTGCATTCGGTGAGCTGTCCGTCAGCATCTGGGTACTGATCAGTACATCGTTTTCATAGAGCTTAAACTCGGTACCGTTGTTCCCCCACCAAAGATTCATCGTGACGGCATAGCTGCCATCTCGAAGCCCGGTGTCGTGCCCATTATTGTCAGATAACACTGGCTTTCCAGGGGCTCCACCAGCAAGCGGAGTTGTACTCTGGAGCCATTGTGACCAACGGACTAGAACCTCTGCCTGCTCAGAAGTGAACACCTGATTGCTCTGGAGATTCACTTCACTATTAAAAGCTTCCAGCAAGCTATGAACTTCTGCGCCAGCATGCTGCTGAGCTTTTTCTTTGGCGTTAGCCAGCTGCTGCTTAAGTGAATTGGTTACGTTTTCTAAATCTGGAGCACCCGTCTCAGCTGCAAAATTTTTGGTTAATGCCGACATGCTGTCAAATGTCGCATATACACTATACGAATGCTCTGCCAGCCCGACATTGCCCGCCGCATCCTCGGCTTTCGCAGTTACACTATGAGTTCCCGCTTCCAGCGTATATGCTTTAACATCTGCGAGCGTTGAATCACATTGCGAATAAGTGATGCCTGATACAGTATCAGCTGCACTACAGGTGATGTTTAATGTCTGCTCTATGGTATAGGAACTCTCTCCTTTAATTACCACCTGTGGTGCGGTCCGATCAATCTTCACCACAGCAGGCTTCTGCGGCTGTTCCACATTACCCTCTCTATCAACGCTCCAATAAACTAACTTATGTGTTCCTTCATTGGACAAAATAACTGAATTCCCGGTTTGCTGCTCGCCATCGTTTACTGTGAAATAGGTTGCCGCAACACCAGAGCCTGCATCTGTAGCTGTGAAGGTTACCAACGTATCCTTGTTGGTCCAACCTTGTGGCGCATCATCCGTTGTCACCGGAGCTGTTGGGTCCGCCCCTTTCACTACGCCATAAAAGCGTAATTCCGCCATGTTTCCAAACCAATTACTACTATTATAGATCCGGATATAACGATAGGCTTCTGCGTTACTAATACTTAAGGTCTGCCAATCCATCGTTTTTCCTGCAGGAGAGGAGATTGTCGTCCAGCTTGTATGATCATTCGAACCCTGAACCACAGTCCCATTGATTCGTGTAAAATAATTATCTTGCCTGGAAAGCACCTCTGCCTTGGACAGCTGGACCCTATTCCCTTCTTTAAAATCAAACGTTATAAATCCTCCATATCCACTACCATTTACCCGAAAATCCGTAATTGTGCCTGCATTTCCATCGAATAATGATCCCGCAACATTCCTGAGGTCGGTTGGTGTTCTCCCACTGGAATCACTTAAATTAGTAATCGCAAGCACATTACTAATCAACTCGGTCTCATCGGGAATGTACAGAGAGGAACCATCTGTAGTTGATGTTTTTTCCGGCCCCTCGATTCCCTCCTTTGACTTGTATTTAATACTAAAGTTCACAGGTCCAGGTTGTGCGTTATTGCCCATGACCGCTTCAGCCGTCCAATTGATCTTATCGACAGTAGCAACGGTTGCAACTTGATCCTGAATATTGACATTCACTTGGTTAATTGCATCGCTTGCTTTAAAAGACAATTTCACCGTGTCCCCAGGCACAATTCGTTTCTGGATACTTTGGTCGGAGCTAATGGACACCGCATCAAGCTTTGAATTGATTGTAACATCACCATACAAACGTAGTTCAGCCATGTTTCCATACCAGTTGTTTCCATTGGTGATGCGGATATAACGATAGGGTTCTGTGCTGTTAATCGTCAACGTCTGCCATTCCGGCGTATTTCCTGCTACATTAGAGATCGTGATCCACGTCACATTGTCGTTGGAGCCTTGCACCACTGTTCCATTAATTCTGCCCGCATAATTATCTTGCCTTCCGATTACTTCTACCCTAGACAGCAATGCCTGGCCGCCTTCTTTAAAGTCAAAGGTTAGATATGCACCATAACCACTGCCATTTAAACGAAAATCAGTGATAGAACCTAAATGATTATCAAATAAAACTTTTGCTGTTGCCAAAAGATCAGCCGGATTTCTCCCACTGGAATCGATTAGGTTTGCTATCTCAAGCACATTAGCGACAAGTCCCGTCTGATCTGCAATGAATAAAGTAGAACCATCTGTTGTAAAAATAGTCTCTACTGCATCCGCTCCAGCTGCCGTTTTATAATTGATCTTAAATTTCACAGTACCTGATGGAACATTTTCATTCACCACAAGCTTAGCTGTCCAGTTGATATTGTCCACAGAACTGACTGCAACAGGTTGACCCTGTATATGGGCCGTGGCATTATGGATCATTTCTGTAGACTTAAAGGATAATTGAATCGTATCCCCTGGTATAATTCGATTTCTTAAGCTTTGATCCGAGTGAATGGACACGGACTCTAATTGATTTACTGTCTCATACCGCTGGCCAAAGATTCTAAATTCAGCAATTTCCAGCATAGTACTCGAAGGCTTTATCATTTCCATTTTCAAAAATCGGAATTTTTCATGCTCCAGGTCTGCTTGAACCTCAAGTCTCTGCATCTCTTCAGTAACTGTTGTCAAGCCGGGGGTTAAGCGGGTCCAATTTTCTTTGTCATTCGATCCGAACATTGCAACGCCGCCAATTCTCTCCGGAAAACTAGCTCTTACCTGAAGCTCAAAGCTTTCTGCTGATATTTGAAAATCCGGTCCTAAATCCATGTAATGCGCCCGATCCTGCGCTGTATAATACCCCACAAAACTATCATTTGTGTTGTCCAGCAGATTCGGGACAGCGTTACCAAAGGTTGAGCTAACAAACATATTCGTAAAATTAACACTTCCATCTTTCATTAATGGCGTCAATTCTTTAAGACTTTGCACTGCGAGATTCAGGTCAAATAACTTCTGATAGAAGACCTCGTCAGTGGCAGTAGTAATTACATCCATTACCTCAGCGTGCACTTGCTTATAGTAAGCTAACGTTGCCGAAGTGTAAGGCACATCAACATGATAAGGAGAAATGACGGCGTTGACGGCAGATTGCCGATCATTCGCTACTACAACACTAACATCCTTGGCTGTAACCGAAGTTCCATCTGCGGCACTCACTACAAAGGAGTAGGTTCCCGCATGTGCTCCAGACCAAGAGAAGACACCTGAAGTCTCATTGAACACTGCACCCTCAGGTAACTGATCCGCTTGATAGGTAACAACATCCGTTGCACCTGCGTCTGTCGCAGAGAAATCAAATTGAATTGCAGCTGTAGATCCCTCATAGGTAAATAAAGATACTGGTGCCTTTCCTGTTGTAAATACTGGAGGGGTAAGCTGTGCCCCAGCTTTTAAATTAATATGGTCAATATCGACTGTTGTTCCATTTCCTTTTACATTAAAATAGACAAGATCGCTGAAGCCTTGGAACTCATTGAACTCATACTGAATATACCTCCATTGCCCCTTTGTATCAGGCAGCGTAACGGTATCGCCAAACACCTCCATGGTTGCTATGCCATTAGTCCGAATCTTAAAAGCAATGATTCCTTCGCCACTGCTTGCACCCACAAAAGCAATTTTACTGCCCTCATCTGTTGCGGTAATTTCAACGTAAGTAGTGTCTCCTTCTTGTTTTGTGGTGGAGTGACCATCAAGCTTCGTGTACCGGTCTTCTAGTTCTCTCAAATCTGGATTCGTTATCACCTTCGGCAAATTGAGCGTACCCTCGTCCTCTGCTTCTTTAGGAATGTACAGCCAATAATCCCCGCCTCCATCCGGAGACTCCCAATAGAAAGGCAATCGCTTAGCAAACATCTCGCTAAAATAAGGAGCTTCAACCTCCATATTTATTCCAGCTGTATATTTATAATAATAATAAAGATCATAGACATTACCCCCAATTCTCCCCCTGTAACCGCCAGCCAAGTGTTTATAGATAATCGTTGGATTTCCATTTACATCTGTATGTGCCGCCACTGGAATCCATGGTGTATCATGGCCAATCATATACTGAGCAAAGTAGTCGGCAGCTTTTAAAATCCGTTGATCTAGAAATTCATACGGACCCACCGCATTTGGCGCACTAGAAACAGTCCCCTCTACCGGATCTACCTTTGTTTCCTGAGCCAATAATAAACGTGATAAAATCTCTACATTCGTTATATCCCCAGCGCCATGCGCCTGATCTCTGCCCATTTCAACATGCTGAACTACGGGTGGATTAACTTTTTCCCCTGTTACAATATTTGTATCAACCCATCTGAATAAAGCTTTTATCGCGCCATTTTGCCCTTGATCGACAGCGGTTTTATTGACGGTAAACCATTCAACTCCCTCATTGTACCTCTCTGTATTTCCTGTAAAAATATAACCTGACATAGCTCCAAGCAGCGGATAAAGATGCTGGTTCATAAAACGATCATTTGTGTGTTGGAACGTTTCAATAACCGGATTAATAAGATTATTCGTAAAATCAGCGACATCTTTTTCCGTCCATTTCAGCTCTTCAGTTTGAGCACTTGTGTACCTTAAGATTTCCGCCGCAGTAACCATTCGATTAAGTGGAATTCCTGTATGAATATGTGCATCATTAAAATACACGTATTTCTCAGGGTCCATCTGTGACCAAATCCGGATAATATGCATGGCATTGGCTCTGTAAACCTCATCACCCGATATTACATACAATAGAGCTTGTGTATAAGCCTTCAAACCATCCGCTATAAATCTTGAATTAAAGCCCTGGCTATTAAAAGCATCGCTCGCTGGTTTCAACGGATCCGCACCACTTTGATTGTTGGAAGTGACCGTCCTTGAAGCTGCCGGAGAGAGAAGCATCTGATTATAATAAGTGATCCAGGGTTCTTTTTGCGCCCGTACCTGTGTCCTAATATTCTCAAGAATATCCTTGGTCAGGCCAACACCCGGATGTTTGAATCCGCTTTCATCTATAACCTCATTAATGGTAGGTTGGTAATCCGTAATTATCGACAGCTCTGTCGATTCTACTGCGGCTCCTTCTGCCGATAAAGGCACTAGCGTTATCAACAAACTTAAGGAAACTGTGATCCTAACAATACGTTTAAGCGATTTTCCAAAGAGTAGCTCTTTAAATGAATTCATTGTTCTCCTCCATTCATTTACATCCTCTGATTTAATGCAAATAAATACCGCTGGCAAATTCATTCACTACAAAATGTTTGTTATTCAGGTCGACAATAACCTCCCCATTAATCTGAAGATTATAAAAATAAATATCCTTCACACCTCTTTCCTCGTCATAGCCGAATATACGGGAAGGATTGATATTCTTCCCATTGTAGGTGATATCGCTAAACTCTATATTTTCGATACATCGTCCTGCCACCGGATTATAGGTTTTATTCCACACCACGCGGACATCAAACAACTGCCCCAGTTCAAAATCCTCCACCCGGATATTTTTGAAAGTAACCTTACGAACGGTATTGTTATCCCCTGCACAGATTGCCATAACCCCCCAATAATTTTCCTGCGGCTCGTGATGCTCAAGCACATCGATATTTTCAAACCAAATATTTTCTATAAAATCGCCATTATGTTGGTGATCACCATGAATACCGACATGCATGGCATGAGCAACGTCCGCCCAGAGTATGGAATCTTTAACTGTGATATGGCGTGAGTCTCCATAATACTCTCCACGGCTGCCGTAAATGGCAATGCAATCATCAGAAGTTCTCAAGAACACATCTTTAATATCCACATTTGAGCTAGCCATCATATCAATTCCATCACACCAGCCGCGTGTACTGAAAGCTTTGAAGTTATGAATGCGGATATGTTTAGACGCTCCGATATATATACTGTAATGCGGAGGATCAAGCGTGATGATCCCTTCGATCTCAATCTGTTCAGAATGCTGGATTTGAACGCCTCTTAAATAAGTGGTTTTCTCCATATCCGCTAAATACAGAACACCTCTGCCGCGAACAACAACATTCTCAGCATGGTCAATCATTATGGATCCGCAAAGGAGCGCGCCTCCGGCAATATAAACTGTGGTCCCAGAAGGGATATGCAGCATTGGATTCTCGAATTGATGAAGCCCGGGCATAAAATATATCGTCTGACGCTCCCCATTAGCCCTTTCTGACAAATGCTGAACTTGTTCTGCGATAGCCGCAAATTGATGTATTCCTGGTTGGACAAGCACTACATTATCATCGTCAAGTATAGGTGGGGCTGTCTCCAAGGGGTTTGCAAAAAGATGCAAGTTACTAAAACGTTCTCCATTGATTTCAATGGAAAGCTTACACGGGTGCTCCAATGTGAACAAAAGGGTATTCTCTTCGATTTGAAAGGGAATATGGGTTGCCAAAGGGCGAATAACCGCTTGTTCAATCTGCCGGTTATTACAATGAACAGAGACCTCCACCGTGCCCTCCATATCAAAATAAACCATCGATGTCGATCGAACCTGATGCATATCCACCTTTGCTTCAAAAACAAACAGTGCTTGCCAAACCCCACCAGGCTCTCGTACACTCACTGTAAAATCGTCTTTCCCCAGGGCTTCATTCGGCTGCTCATAAATAATTAATTCGCTCATTTTTACCTCCGTTATCTTAGAATCAACTCACTTAAGGGTTTAATAAATAGGCTGGAGCAAGCTTTTGCTCCAGCCTATCATCCAGTACTAATCAGCGAACCCTGCTATTTACGATCTGCCAGCACTTTATTTACCTCATCCGTTACTTCCTGACCTCCGGCCTTTAGCCAGCTATCCTTGAAATTATCAAAATCTTTACCCGTGTTCGCTTCTCCTGTAACTGCTTTGATAACAAACGTATCTTGCAACGTCTTCAGATTGCCCCAATACTTGGGTTTGCTTGTTAATACCGCTGGTCCCAGTACATCTAGCAATGGTGTAACACCTGGAGTGATCTTGTCTCTCAAATCTAGCAATTCTTGTTTTACCGTATGTTTTTCCATTGAAGTGTCTGTGGAGCTAAGTGGATTATAGAAATTACCTGCTCCCATCTTCGGAGCACTAACCTCTTCATCCGCTTTTGGAATGGCAAGGTCCCCTTCCATATCATAGCTCACACCCAATTGACCGAAACCTGTCAGCAGAAAACCTTCGGAATCCGTAGACACATATTCGAGAATTTCCATAATCTTATGACGTTTCTTCTCATCCTTTTCGAGTTGAACACCGAACAATACCGGTGCTTGTCTTGCACCATACGCGAAAGAATAAGCAACGCCATCTGGGGCTGTAAACGGCTTGCCAGGCACGAATATTTGACCTTTCTCTAGACCAGGTTTTGCGACAAACCCAGATTCTTTATAAAAATTTCCCCACTTCCCGTTATCAACCATACCCACTTTTTGATCAGCAAATTTAATATTGATTTCGTTATTATCACTAGTTATGAATTCAGGATCAATCAGACCTGCTTTGTACCATTTGCTCAATAACGCCAATGCTGATCGCGTCTCTTCTGTAATGCCTCCATAAACTACGTTCCCGGAAGCATCCTTCTTGAACTGATAAGGGGAAACAGCAAATGCTGAGAATACACTTGTGAACAATTGCTCTGGAAGCTTGCCGCGGCCGATTAAGCCGTAAGTATCCTTCTTCCCATTTTTGTCCGGATCTTCATTAACAAATTTGGTGAGTACATCCTCAAGCTCTTCCAGGGTCTTTGGAGGTTCTGAGTAGCCAATATTTTTCAGCCAGGCTTCATTATAGCCCGGAATAAATCCATCAAGACCACCTGGCCAAATTTTCGGGATCCCCCAGTTTTTTTCGTTGTATAAGCCTACGCCCCATGCCCCGGAATCAACCGAATCCAATGCTGCTGCATATTTCGGCATCAGGGATTCAATTTCAGCCTTATCAATCGTCGCAATAATCCCTTGATCTGCCCATTGCACCATATCCGTTTCGTTTGCATCGACCGGGAAGATATCAGGAATATCTCCAGAAGCTAGAAGCACCGAAAATTGTTCTTTCCAAGTTCCACGTTCCAATTTAATATTTTTGATTTTTACATTAAATTTCTTCTCGAGCTCGGTTTGCACATAGTTACCGTCTTCTTCTGGCGTATTAAAGTTGTTCGCCCAAATAATTTCAATCGGAGCTTCAGCTGCTGATGCCCCCCCTTGACCTTGATTCGTCGCCTTCGCTTCGTTAGTGCTATTATTCGCCGCATTCCCGCCGCAACCACTCATGACAAGTGAAGCCGATAGGGCTATCGCAGCAATTTCCAACCATTTCTTGGATGTATGCCTCATATTCTTTTATTTCCTCCCTTTTTTTGTTCATCTATATATTTAGACAGCCCGCGGATATAGCGGACTGTTTAAACCGTTCTAAGCCTTCTAACCCTTAAGTGATCCAACCATAATTCCTTTGACGAAGAAACGTTGCAGGAATGGATAGATCATTAATATAGGCAGCGCTGTAAACATAATAATAGCCGCTTTGACCATTTCAGGAGCCTGCTCATTGGTAGGAAGTGGTAACATCGGATCTCCTTCGGCTGAAATAACAAGCCGTCTTAAGAAAAGCTGCAGTACAATCTTTGATTGATCCTGCATATACAACATTGCATCAAACCAAGCGTTCCAGTGCCCTACTGCAGTCCATAGGGCTAATGTTGCTAGAACAGGCTTCGACAGCGGAATAACAATCGTAAATAAGATCCGCATATCATTAGCCCCATCTATTTTAGCTGAATCCTCCAGTTCCTCCGGTATACCCATAAAGAAATTTCGCAGGAGCAGAAGATTAAACGTGCTGAGCAGGCCGGGGACAATATAAACCCATAACGAATTTATAAGTCCCAGACTTTTGATTAGCAGATAGGTAGGGATAAGCCCGCCGCCAAAAAACATCGTTACGACAATGAACATTGTATAAAATCCCCGGTGCGGCAAATATTTACGAGATAGCGGATATGCTCCCAGTGACAGAAACACGAGTGTCAGAACTGTTCCTACAACTGTGCGGAAAACCGTATTCCCCATCGTTTGCCAGACCGTATCTGTTGTCAGTACACGCTTCCAAGCAAAGAAGGAAACTTCTTTGGGATAGAAATGAATTCCCGGCCGTAGTGCTTCCGCAGGGGTGCTAAACGATATAGAAAGCACATGCAAGAAGGGATAAATCATCGTAATACAAAGAATGATTACAAATAGGATTAGAAAGACTTGGAATACTTTTTCACCAGTGGATAGCTTCAATTGTAGTTACTCCTTCCTTACATTCATTCATTAATAAAGACCTTCCTGCCCCATTTTTTTCGTTATGAAGTTAGCAAATAACACCAGGATAAGACCCACCACATTTTTAAATAATCCAACAGCCGTCGTTAGACTGAACTGAAAGTTTTGCAGACCTATCCGGTACACATAAGTATCTAACGTATCCGCCACCCCATATACAGCTGGTGAATAAAGTGTTAAGACTTGATCGAAGCCAGCATCCAGCACACTCCCTACCCGAAGAATAAGCAGAATAGCAATCACCGGCAGGATCGAAGGAATGGTGATAAATAACGTTTGTTTCCAGCGATTGGCTCCGTCCAGAACTGCAGCTTCGTACATTTGGGAATCGATGCTTGCTAATGCTGCTAAGTATATAATCGTTCCCCAGCCGATTTCCTTCCATATCCCTGACATAACGAGCGTAAAGCGGAAATATTTCTCGCTGCCTAAAAAGTAAATGGGATCAAAGCCGAGCCACTGAATAATATAATTGACCACACCGGAATTCGGAGATAACAAAGCGATCAATATCCCCCCAATAACGATCCAGGATAAGAAATGGGGTAAATAGGATATCGTCTGTGCAACCTTCTTGAAGAAGGAAAACCTAAGTTCGTTAAATAACAGAGCCAATATGATCGGTGCAGGAAAACCAAAAATGATATGGTAAAAACTGATAATAAGCGTGTTCTTAATGATTTTCAAAAAGTCGGGTGAAGCTGTGAACAAATATTCGAAATGCTTTAAGCCGACCCAAGGACTTCCCCAAATTCCATCACGAATAAAATAATCTTTAAAAGCCAGTTGAATGCCATACATCGGGCCATAAGCAAATACGGTATACCAGATGATCACGGGAGCTAGTAATAAGAATAAATATTTGTTTTTTTTGTATTGGCGCCAAGTATGTGTCCACCTCGAGACTTTCGGCTTAAGATTCTCTCCCTGTTTTTGAATGCCAGCAGTGCTTGCCGGGTTCATAGTTGTTTTCTCCTTCCGAATACGATTTTGCGTTAAGACTGTGTCTGAACACCCCTTACGTTAGGGCATTGTAAGCGCTTTTTCTATTGTAAATTCATTAAAATCAGTAAATTATCTTCGTATTGGGGCTATAATTTTTCGAACAAAAGAAAAGACAATCGCGAGACGATTGCCTTTTCCACATGGATTGGAGAATTATGCACTTGAATGGTTCGAATGGTTTGCATTGCCTGCGTTCCTATACTGGACCGGTGTAACTCCGTAACGTGTTTTGAATTTGTTGTGAAAATATTGCGGGTTACGATAACCCACCTGAGCAGAAATCTCAGCCACGGACAGCTGCTTTTTTTCTCTTAATAAATCAGCCGCCTTCTCCAACCGCACTCGGGTTACATATTCAGTGAACGATTCATTCATAACGGTTCCGAACAAGGTAGAAATATACGATGGCGCCAACGAAGCAACCTCAGATAATTTATTTAGCGATAAATCCTCTTGAATATTATCATCGATAAAGATTTTTAATTTATGAATGATCTCTGTATGTGCGTGATTTCCTGACTCTTGAATATAAGCTGTAATTTGTGCCGATAAATCACGAATGGAATCAAGGGTTTCGGCCAACGTCTCCTTTTTGAACTCATCGAACAGACTGGAAGGCGAAACGATTTGTTGCAGATCAAGCTCAATAATGGTCTGATACAGGACCGTAACCAACTGAAGCAGGCCTAACTCAACTGTCTCCAATTGGACATCACCTTTCTCCATGACCCTTTGGAAATCGTCCATAAACCTGTTCATCGTAACGTCATTGCCCGCCTTTAAGGCATTTTTATAAAGATCAAAAGAGAATAAGTGTGGCGTAACATCGTTAAGCGGGATATGTGAATACCGCGCAATAGCTTCCGAACCATAGATAAACCGATATCGATAGGCATGTAAGGCATTTTGATACGAAAAGGGTATTTCTTCAGGTGCCTGAACCTTCGATCCAAGCGCTGCTCCAAAGTGTAGTTGCTCAGGCAACACATTTTTTATAAGCTCCAGTTCCTTCAATAATAGAAGCTCCAGCTCTTCGTGATCCTTATTCAACTCACTGAAATAGATAAGCGCCGCTTCCTGGGTATTTAAGCTGATAAATTTATAAAAGCTATAGGCAGCATGCTGTTCATAAAAAGCCCTGAATTCCTCGCAATCTCCCTTAGTTATACGAATATAGCTAGTCATGTAATGACATTGCAAAGGTAAATAATCGTAATAATCCGAGCCAACGCCTGCACCTAATACCAGATTTTTTAGTTCATTCACTTTAGCTTTAGATTCTAAGGTTTCGATTTTTCGACCTAGCTTTGAGATTGTACTACCAATAATAGCGAATTCATTTTGCGAATAGTTTACGGTGCCTGGATGATAAAAGCTGCGAACATTGTTAACAAGCTTCTTCATCGGAACATATACACGTTTGGAAATCAAATATGCGAATAGAAGCCCAATTAACAATACCAGGATACAGCTGACAAATATTTGGCTCTTCAGCTGCTTTGATGAGGATACAAATGAATTCATAGGCCGTATTAATACGTATTTCCATTGATTATTCGAGGTTTGGTCATTTTTAAAAGACAACACATATTTGTCGCGTTTATTATAATGAATTTCCTTATTATTCCCTGCTGACTCCATCCATTGCTTAGCAGTCTTAAGCCCCTCTTCGACGTTCGAGCCCGTATGGATAATAGGGCTGCCCTTTTCATCAAAAGCATATAGCTTTTCCATCGGCGAGCTCATCGTGCTGGAAATCATTTTATTGATGTATTCTAAGCTAACGTCAATGTACATGGTGCCTGTTGATGTTTTTGATAAAGCACCATAGGGAAGGGCGATTGCGTAAGTCAACACCTCTTCTTCATCCGATAACGTTCTATATGTCCAGCGGTTTAAGGCTGGTGTCACTGAAGTTTTCAAGAAGGAAGCATCTGGAGAATTGTCCAGCTTCGAATAAAATTGGCTGTTATCGATGATATAATTTCCTTTCTCGAAGTATGTAGATATTTTGTAAACGCCTTCATTAGTAAGCTTGAAAATTTCGAGATCCTTGCGAAAAGCTAATATTCTGCTCGTATTGCCTTCCCATTCACTATCCAGTAAATAATTCAGCATAGATTGATTTTCTAACGACAAGGTAGACACTGCTCGGTTGCGGATACTGTTTTCGTATTTTTGCAGCAGCGTATTCTCCACAAAATCACTTGAAGTCATCAGTCGTTGCTTACTGTCTCTGGCAATCTCATCCACCATTAAGCGATTAGCCTGAACATACAGATAACTGCCCACAAGTCCGATTAAAACAACGGCTAATAATGTGAATGAAAAAATCAGATGGGTAAACCATGTGCCTCCATTTCTTAATCTGCCGCCGATCTTCATCACAAGCCCCCCTTTAGTTCATAGCCCTATCTCTGTAACTTTCTAAATTGAAAGCATTTATAATTAAAGATACTAAAATACACCAACTTTAGCCATTATAAAATCTTCTGTTTAAAGATAACGCATCTTATAAAACCGAAAAAAACAGGCTTCCCCGAAATTAATCGCTGGAAACCTGTTTATTAACCTATACAAAACATCTATCGCGACAAAGAAAGTAACTTCAATGCCCCCGCTCCCTTTTTGAATATTCCTTCACCCATGCAATCCATTCTAACCTGTGCGTATACATAAGGATCACAAAGCTCCCAAACCATACCCACAGGATAAGAGCAGACCACTTACTGATGCACAAATAAACACAAAGGAGCAGCATTCCGCTAACCACTTGCACACCATCCGAGACAGGTGAATTTCCTCTGCTTTTGTATCCGCTGCCGAGCACTTTCAACACTGCCAGGATAACTGCTAACGCTAAAGAGGCCTTGAATCCTGTCAACGCGCTCCATACCCCAAAGGTTACGGCAATCGCCTTCCCTCCTTTTCCTTTAAGAAATGGAGAGAAGGCATGACCGGCAATAGGAGCTAAGGCTAGCGGAATAATGAAATAACTCTGACTATAATGACTTTCCATTACCCATAAAAGAGGCAAATATCCTTTTAAAAAATCCAACAACACCCCAAAAATTCCTAATTTATAGCCAGATGACTTCCATAGATTCAATGCCCCCGGATTACCGTCGCCAATGTCTTTCAAGTTCTTTTTACGCGCAAGACCAAGCCAATAGGAAAACATAAGAGATCCCGACAAAAATAAACCCGCGACCCACAATATGATCATTAGTCCCTAGGGCCTCCCACCTGGATCTGCCTTCCTTTCCAGCTTACATGCCTCAGAAAAACGACCTGATATATCGAATAAAGCATAATCAAGATAAAGAATAGAGTTGCCACCACGTGAAATACAGGAATAACGATGCCAAATACACCTACATATTTTATAAAATAAAAGAGTTGGAACATATAAAGGAGATAACCGATCAATAAAGGCATAAACCATGAAGTATTCGCAAAAATAAACACAGTTTCTGAGATGATGAGTCCGATCACCCAAAGCGCGATTGGAATAATTGTCCGCGGGCTTAACGTTGAGGTGCTTAAGACAGCCCCTTTACTGAAGCCTTCAATCTCACTTTTTATCCCCTTCGGATACATACGAAAAGATACTAAGCCATAACCGATAAAATTTCTAATGGGAACACCTGCAGCGATAAACTTCTCTCCTAAAGACAAATCATCCAGCACTTCAGATCTAATACTTTGATGGCCATTAACTTTTTCATAATCCTGCCTTAAAGCTAGAATACACGAACCGTATAATCCTTTTTTAGCGTTATTCTTTTCAAAAACAGAGGTGAATGTGAAGATCCCCAGCATATTCATGATTAAGGCAAGTTTCTCAAACAGCTTTTCTGTATGATGAAAAGGAACTACCGAAATGACACCTTTCGATAGCTCCCTTGCTTTTAATAATGAGGCCAGAGCGTTAGGCTTTAACCGGATATCTGCATCCAGAAAAGCAAAAATATCGCCCGAGGCTTGTAAATATCCATTCCAGACTGCCCAGCTCTTGCCCGTCCATCCCTCAGGGAGACTGCTGTTGGCAATAACCTTAACTCCATAGCTTTCGGCAATTTTCTTGGTCCGATCCTCCGAGAAATCATCCACAACAATAATTTCATAGGGGGCAATGGTTTGGAGCTGGAGTGAGTCGAGCAGAAAACGCAAATTGTATTCTTCATTTCTTGCGGGGATGATGATGGACAATTTCTCCGGTCCTTGAAAATGTTCGGGATCGGCGGCCAATATATTCTTTCTAAACAATATAAAACCGGAGAGACATCCAACACCTATAATAATTAACAACCACATTTACAGCTCCCCCCTCCTATAGCTATATATATGAAGGGTTAGTCCGTAATATATTCAATTCAAATTTAACCGACATTTACTTTTGCTGAGTATTGATTTAGCTTTTCTGTACACAAGAGCATAACGATGGCGAAAAAAACGATCATCGCAGGAAAAATACCCAGCGTGAATTTCGAAGCTAATAAGCCGATAAAAGGCGGCATCAGCGTGGTGCCGGTATAAGCTGTTGCCATCTGAAAGCCCATAATCGACTGAGCATGTTTCTTCCCGAATCGTACAGGGGTTTCATGTAGCATACACGGAAAAATAGGGGCTAACCCTAAACCTATAATCATAAATCCTACAAGTGAAACTATAGTTGGAAGCGGCAATACTAACAGTACCGTACCGATTAAAGCAATGAGCTGGCCATATCGAATTAGCTGTTTATTACTCATTTTAAAAGTAATGAAACCCGTCACCATTCTACCAAAGGTAATCCCTAGATAAAAAAATGATACCCATGTCGCTGCAGTTGATGCAGGAATGTCTTTAATGTTTACAAGAAAGCTGCTCCCCCATAAGCCCATACTCGTTTCGATGGCAGAATAAAATAAAAAGGTTAACATTGCTAGCTTTACCCCTCTTAATTTCCATGGTTTTGTGTTCTCTGCGGCATGCTCTAGCTCCGGATGGTTGAACTCAGGATCACTTTCAGCATTCGGGTGGTTGTTGCTCCCAGCCACTCTATCCCATAAAGGCAGTGTAACGAATAGAATAATGACTAAGCTCAATTGTATGTAAGCAACCGTAAGATAACCTTGCCGCCATAGACCTTCTCCAGAGATAAAAGAGCCCATAATAATAGGACCCAGCGTGGCGCCCACTCCCCAGAAACAGTGTAACCAACTCATATGATGGGCTTTATAATGCGTAGCCACATAACTATTTAATCCGGCATCTACAGATCCCGCACCTAAACCAAGTGGAATTGCAGCAATAATTAACCAGACTAACGAAGGTGACCCTGCAAAACCAAGCAACGCTACAGCAGTCATGATACAGCTAATAAGAGTCACTTTCCCTGTACCAAAACGTTTAAGGATAACACCACTCATTAAACTGGACACAATTGTCCCTACTGCAATAACCATCGAAAGAATTCCAGCAGTACCTAATGAAGCATTTAAGTCCATTCTCATCACTGGCCAAGCGGAGCCAAGCAATGAATCCGGCAAGCCTAAACTAATAAATGCTAAATAAATAATAATAAGAAAAAAAGTTGCCATAGTTATCTCCTTAATTGTTCTCATCTATTTGTTGTGAAACTAATAAGCCTAATCCAAGACTTTGTAATCCATTCAAATAATCACGTTTCAAGTTACTTACCGCTAACGCTGGAAGATGCTCCTTCGGAACGTATATTGCACTCCGTTCATAGATTTGATTAAGCATGGCTGGAGCTAATTCATCCTCACAAAAAATAATATAATGCGGATTCAAAATAGAAGTCATAGTAGCCACTAATCGACTAATCGCATCCACACTATGATTCGATTGCATACTTTGTCCAACAGGATCACCAGTTAATGCCTCTATGAAATTTTTATGATCATACTGTGGCAAAAATTGAACTTCTCCTGAAAAGAACGTCTTTCCTCGCACGATTTCACCATTGACCGCGATCCCAGCCCCCGGACCATTTTTCCCTAAATACAGATACATTAGAGATATATTCTCTTTCAAATTTTGTTGCGTCATATAGCCGATTACAGCGGCATTCATATCATTTTCCACGATTGTCGGAATAGATAGTTGATCTTCTATGTGTCTTTTCAAATCTAAATTCTGATATTTCTCATAACCCGGAATCAGAAAAATCTGCCCATGATTCACCGCACCTGGAACTCCAATAGCCACAGATTGGATTTTAGGATTGGCCTTTTTTTCATCTTCAATAAGCATGACCAGTTTACTAACATCTTCCTCAAGAATACTGGGCAAACTCCCTTCTTTGATTACCTCACCAATGCAATTATAGATGGTATAATTGGTTTCATTTTTTTCCAAAAAAACAGCCATCCCTAACCGATAATTCGGATTATAGGTGTATCTTATTGCCCTTCTTCCCCCACTTGACTCATCCAGACCGCTGACCGTTATTTCCCCTGCCTCTTCCATCTGCATTAGAAATTTACTTATCGTTGGGAAACTGTATTGCAATTTATGGCTTAACTCTGCCTTCGTTGCTTTTCCTAGTTCTAATAATGCTGTTCGAATACTTCGGATAATTTCAGATTTCATTTGCTGTGAAGGAAGTCGTTTCTCACTCGCCATGGCTCTCCCACTCTCTCACCTATAGTCATACTGACTTATTAAACGCGTTTAATAAGTCAGTATGACTATAGCAGCAATTAAACCTAACGACAAGTTAATTCTTGAATCAAGCTCCTTCAGTAGGTGCAAGAATGAAATAAGGAGGCGTATAGCCCCCCCCTAATTCCTAGCATTTATCATTGTCAAAATCAAAGCCTTTGCAGGATTCGGTCCCACCTTCCAGGATGACTATCGTCTAAGTACACCGGCTGAAATCCTAATTTCAAATAAATACGGATGGCGGGCAGTCTGAAATCATCGGTCTCTAAAGAGGCTGCCGCTCCACCTGATTCTCTTATTTTGTGCAAAATAGCAAGACTTACAGCATAACCGAGTCCTTTGCCAGAATATTCCGGAAGCACTCCAACCATATGCAAGTACCAGCTCTTAGGGTCTCCACTGCCTAATTCCCAGGCCGTAGCAGTCGCTACAGGCTGATTCCCGCGGCAAATGAACAACAAGCGATCCGAATACAAGGGTACATGAGCACTGATTTTATGAGTAAATTTAACTTCTCTCGTAAAAGAATGACGGATAAGATCCTCCCAATTTCGCTCGTCCTCCGGCTGGAAGGACGTAAGTCGATACCCAGCGGGGCAATGAAAAGCAGGCAAGTCGGACAGCATTTCTTTTTTCATTACAAGTTTGGAAAGCGCCTGTTCCACCGTCAAATTCTCACCTTCGATCTAAAATCAGGAAAAGCTATAACTTTCCCACCCATCTCTACAGATTCCATAGATAATGTAAACACAGAGCTCCAAGTAACGGCATCATATACGTCCACCGAAGGGGTGCGATCCTCCTGAATCGCGGAAATGAATTCCTCAAGCACCATAAAATCACCTCCGCCATGTTTCGTCCCAGCAGCGTATTCGCCCCATTTTTTCCAGGTTGGATGATCATAAAGTGGCTGATAGCTGCTTAAAGGCTCCCACAATTCCTCTCCATCCGCTATATTTTTGGGCGAAAGATTCCTGAACCAGATCAAATCTTCCTCTTGCTGATGGCGGCCCGTAATATACGCCCCTTCAGTTCCTTGCAGCAAATAATGAGTTTTATTATGAGGTCGTACAGAGCTCCAATCTACACGCAGCTCAATCAGTACACCCTTTTCCGTTTGGATGACCGCAACCGCACTGTCGCCTTGCCGCCAGAAACCTTCACGCGCTGCCGGATGATCTTTTCCATAATGCTCTCCAAAATAATATTGTAAGGATCTTGATTTAGAAACAAAAGTCGAGATGCTTTTTAATCGATCTCCATCAGGCTTATTGAGATTAATCCATTGGGCAACTGGACCTATAGAATGCGTCGGATAATTGATCCCGTTATACTGCTGATGTAATTGCCCCCGCCAAGTCAGAGATCCATCCGGATGATGAGTCAAGTGACGTAAATCATGGATGTATCCGCCTTCCAGATAAGTAATTTCACCGAACATGCCTTGATCCGCCATATGTTTAATCGTCAGATTGGAGCGCGAGAAGCAGTAATTTTCAGACATCATATATTTAAGTCCAGTTTGTTCAACAGTTTCGATAAGCTCCCAAGCTTCCTCTAAAGATTGGATCGAAATCACTTCGCTTAGGACATGCTTACCCGCTTTTAAAGCATCCATAGATTGTCTGGCATGCAAATGCATGGGGCTTAAGATAAACACCGCATCAATTGCCGAATCTTTTAACATTTCATGATAATCCCGATACGTTCGGATGTCCGGAAATTTCTCTTTCCATTGATTAAGAACCCACTCATTCAAGTCACAAGTGGCGGTCAGATGTATCCGATCCGATAGAGAGTATAGTGCATTCATAAAACTGGCCCCGCGATTCCCGCCTACGATGGCTAATCTTACTGGCTGGCGATTCATTGCTGGTCCACCTGCTTTCTGTCCCTTTGAAGTCGATTGATGATTAGTTCCTGATCTCCCGCCTCCCCTTCAGCCTGCGGATATTTTTCATAATCAAAAATGCTGAGGGTAAATAATGAAGACCATTTACTTAATTGCTCGCTCGCCAGACTCACCATCTCTAACCGGATCTCATCTTCAAGCACAGTGAGAATTCGAGCAGCAGGAATATCCAGAATGGAGGCCGTTTGAATGAAATGCCAGTTTTCTTGTCTAACGATGGAATGTACATGATTATGGCCGTTAAAATAAAAACCCACACCTTGCCACTGCTTCAATATCGGCCAAATATCCAAGCTGGGATCCAGTGACATCATCGGTTCGGTTGATCTAGCCGTCGTATTATACAAGGGATGATGGCCAAAAACGAATAGTGGCTTATCTGTAGTCCGCTTCATTTGTGCTTCGAGCCAGGCTAACTGTTCATCATCAAGCGTTCCGCTCCAATCGTCACGATTTTCCCGTGCGGTATCCAGCAATATAATGATCGCATGGGTCTCTTCAATCACACTGTATCGCTGCTGCCGGGTGACGGAAAGGATTTCTTGCTTAGGATAAGTGTACGTATCATGATTGCCAAGAACATGTAGAAAACGCCTGGAATGCTTGCTGTCCTTAATCTTACCCATGATATAATTAAATTCGCTAAATTCTCCTGCATGCACCATATCTCCCACAGAAATATGATAATCGGCTGGGATGGACAAAAATAGATTCATAAATTGCCCGTAAAAAGCATCTCGTGCCTCTTTAATCAAAACCTTGTTGTTTAACAATTCGTCCGGATAATGTAAGTCTCCGATAATCGCCAGCCTCATAAATGCCTCCTCCTAACCTTTAATGCCAGAGCTCATAAAACTACCTATCACTTGCCGTTGGAACAATAAAAATCCAATCATTAAGGGTGCCGAGACAATCAGCGTAGCCGCGCAGACATCAGACCACTGTGCGCCTGATTCCGTGGTTTTTGCAAACATCGCCAATCCTACAGTTAACAAGCGATTTTCCTCTGAATTGGTTACAATTAACGGCCACAAGAAATCATTCCAATGAAAGCTGACCGACACGATGGCAAAGGACACATAAATCGGGCGTGACAGTGGAACATAGATTCTGGAAAGAATACGCAGCCGTGAGGCGCCTTCCACCCGGGCAGCTTCATCGAGCTCATAGGGTAATTGCTTAAAGGATTGTCTTAAGAGAAACACTCCAAAGGAGGAGGCAAAGTAAGGCAGCATAATCCCCAGCTTGGTATCCAGCAGACCCATTTCGTTCAACACTTGATAGTTGGAAAAGATAAGAACATCCGGCGGCACCATAATTTGCACCAAAAACAACAGGAATAGCAGCTCTTTTCCAAAGAAACGTACCCGTGCGAACGCATAAGCAGCCAATGTCATCGTAACGAGTTGCACAGCTAGCACAACACCGCACACCAGCAATGTATTCATTAAAAATCGTCCAAAAGGCGCTCCTTTCCAGACATGAATCAAATTCTCAAACGTAAAGCCCCAAGACCAGCCCGAATCGATAGCGACGTCTTTGGGTAAAAAAGCCGTTCTGACCACCCATAGGAAGGGAATGATCCAGACCGCGGCAAAAGTAAATCCAGCCGCATGCCACAGTATCTGCTGGATTCGGCGCTTCGTTTTTTCTGAGTTCAACATACGCTCCTCTTCTAAAGCTTTACGTGTATTCTGCCTTAATACTAAGGGCAGCTTTAATGGATTATCCTCCACGGATTCCACCTCCTATTCATAATGAATTTTCCGATCCCAGCCAAAAAACTGCAAAGAGGAAATCAGGAGCAGCAACACGATCATGACCACCGTCATCGATGCGGCCATTCCTTGATCGTAGAAATTAAAAGTGGACTCGTAGATATAATAAAGCAGCAGGTTGCTTGCATTGTTCGGGCCGCCTTTTGTCATAATCCAGAGATGGTCAACCAGCTTAAAGGAATTCGTTATCGCCACAACAGCCACGAACAATGTTGTTGGCATCGTGAGTGGAATTGTGATTCTACGAATGGAAGTGAACGTACTGACTCCGCTTACTGCAGCCGCTTCATATAAATCCTTAGGAATCTGCTGCATTCCTGCTAAATAAAAAATCATAAAATATCCGGCTTCTTTCCAAATCATCATGATGACTAATGCGCCCATCACCGTATCAGGTGTTCCCAGCAAATTCACAGGCTGATCTGCGATCCAAGAAGCCAGTCTGGCGAAAAGCCCAAAATGAGGGGTATACAGAAACAACCAAATGTTCGCCACCGCGATCATTGGGATCATATTCGGATAGAAAAAGGAAAGACGTGCCAGTCCCCGCCCTTTTATCGCCTTGTCGGCAAACAGTGCCATCAAGAAAGCCAAAACTATTGAGGTTGGTACTGTACCAAGGGCGAACCATATATTGTTACTGAACACCTTCAAAAAAACATGGTCATGCAATAGATTAGCGTAATTCTCAAATCCTACGAACAAAGGCTCAGGAGTTGCTAAGTTTTTCTCATAAAAGCTGAGCCAAAGGGATTTAAACATAGGGTAATAAGTAAACAAGCAAAGAAAGAGCAGCGAAGGCAACACAAGTCCCCAGCTTAATCCGTTTCGTCTAAGCCTCTCACTCCATCCGGCATTCATACCATTCAATCCTTCCCTGTTAAAGGTTTCTAAGATTATTGAATAATGGAATGACGCCAGAACATGCTACCAAGGCTGTCCTGGCGTACCCCATACCTTAATAATTACTTATTGAAGGGAGCTAGTGCCTGATCTGCTTCTGCTTGCGCTTTTTTGAGCGCACCTGCGGCATCAATCTCTCCTGCCAATGCCGCTTGAATCTGATTTGTTATTGCCGTCGATACTTTACCATGATTATGAGTGGATAATTCCCGGAACGCATATTCCAGCTGGTTTCTTGCAACCAATGCTTGCGGGAAATCCGCCGTATATTTCTTCATTGCATCTGTATCATATGCGGATTTTCTTACGCCAACATAACCGGATGAGCTGCTGAAGAGGGCCGCCTGTTCCGAAGCCGTCATGTATTTGGCGAATTCCCAAGCTGCAGCTTGTTTTTCAGGAGATGTGTCCTTGAAAATATACAGATTGCCGCCACCAGTGGGTGATCCAAATTGCTTTTGTGCAGGTGGGAACGCTACACCGAATTCGAATTTTGCATTATTTTTTACATTGGTCAAGTTGCCGCTTGTATGCATCATCATGGCTGTTTTACCTTGAATGAAATCTGTTGGAACCGTGGCCCAATCAATAACACCTTCCGGCATCGCCTTATATTTATGGGACAAATCCAACCAGAATTGCAATGCCTCCACATTCTCCGGTGTATCAAACATCGCTTTTTTGCCATCGGAAGACATTATGTTTTGCTTCGGATCAGAAGCATTTTGCCGAGCAAGCATTTGAAACATCCAATACGAATCATCATTGCCCGGAATTTCCAGCCCAACGTGACCGTCTTTGTTCAGCTTCTTAGCATAAGTTACAAGCTCATCCCATGTAGTGGGTGGTTTCTCTGGATCAAGTCCTGCGGCTTTGAACATTTCTTTGTTGTAATACATAACAATCGTGCTTCGCTGAAAGGGCAGGCTGTACGTTTTACTTTCAGACTGAGTATCCTCCACAAAGGCGGGATAAAAGTCTTCCATTTGAATGTCCTTGTCCTTCGCAATATAATCATCCAGCGGAACAATCGCATTCATATCGAGCATGCTGTATAGCTCTGTTGACATCATGACCGCGACATCCGGTGGCTGCTTAGCTTGTACACCCGCTTGGATTTTTACGGTATTATCACCGTAATTGCCTGTGTACACGGGATTAACTTTAATCTCTGGGTGCTGTTCCATGAATGCATTAGCCATCCCATCGATTACTTTAGTAAGAGGCCCCCCCACATTAACCGGATAATAAAAGGTAATCTCCACCGGTTTAGCGGCTGGAGTCTCTGTGGATTCAGGAGTTGCTACGATTGCTGTAGGCTGAGCGTTATTAGTTTTCGCTTTGGCTTCAACTGTACTATTATTTGCTTGGCCGCAGCCCGCTACTGCCAGCATAGAAACGGATAATAGCGTCAGAATGATTTTGGATTGCTTTAGCATTTCTGTTAGCCCCTTTTTCGCTTGGATTTGAATTAGAATGCATAATGGCGAAAGTTCACACTAATACGATTTGAGCCTACATCAAGAATATGAAGCTGGGCACCATCAGCGGTGGGCAATACAGCAATTCCCTGAGCTTCAGTACCACTAGGCAGATTGCGATCAAAGGCCACAGATACGTTTCCAGTCTCCGGATCAATCTGGTAAACCGTTTGGGTCGCGTTATCCGTAGAGGCATATAGAACCCCGTTGTACACTTCGGCACCTTGAATTCGATCAATGCTTTGGGAAAGTGGAACGGTTGTGATTACATGCATATCGTCGAGGCTAAGTACATTCAAGACGCTTGCATTACTCCACTGAGCTGTATAAACCTGACCGCGAGCGGCATCCACCGCTACCCATGGTACACCGCCAATATGCAAATTCAGCGGCAAAGCATAGGATGTGCCTGTATATTTCAAAGTGTTCACATCATAAAGGGCGATGTAAGGATGCTGATAGTTTTTGCCGTCTTCAATAGGAGCGTATATTTTACCGTTATAGTAGGAAATATCACCAATATGGTCTCCACCTTGGGAGGCAATCTCCAGTGGAATAGCCAATTCATTCCGTGCTTTTACGGATTTTCCATCAAGTCCAGTCCGTAAGAGCCCATACGAGGAATTAAAGATCCATGAATTCCCGTCTGTAGCCACCCCTTGTCCTCTTTCAAGAGCATCTAGTACCCAAAAGGTTTGCTTGGATACTTCATGCCATCCAGCAGTGATCATAGAAGCTGAAGTTGACTCTGCGCTGGACTCTACCTCGGTGTTTACTAGGTTATCCGGTCCGACAGGTGTGGCAGATGCTACTAAAGATAAAGAACTGGTCGTAAGTACCCCCGCGCAAATCAGACTGAATAATCTTTTTAATCTCATGTTTTCTCTCCTCCTAATAAGGTTGTAGTTCGGCATTTGTACGCCTTACTTCAACCTTATTATAGGAGCTGGCTGCAGCTCTCTAATTGAACAAAACACTTCATTCCTTGAATAAAACTCTCATTTACAAGAATAAAATTAATAAACCATATGATTAGGCTTGGAGGTGCTTTGATTCGCATACAGCTTTGGGGTTAGGCCGGTTTCTCGTTTGAACAATCTAGTAAAATGTCCTTGATCGGCGAAACCCACCTGAGACGCAATTTCCTTCAACCCAATTTTCCCGGAACGAATAAGAAATTTAGAACGTTCGATTCGCAGCCGGATTAAATAGTTATGGGGGGTATACCCTGTCTGTTGTTTAAAAATCCGAATAAAATGTGATTGGCTCATATTAGCCATGGTTGCGAGATCAGTCAGTTGAATCTCATCTTCCAGCCGCTCACGCATAAATTGAATGACCTGAAATATCTCTTGGTTGGCGGGCGTTTTACTGTTTGAGTGCTGGGGGATCACAGAAGAATAGTGTTGTAACAAATGAATAATTAACATATTCGATAAAGAGTCGCTGTATATTTTCCCTTTGGCACCGCCATTCTGCAATTCCTCCAGCATCCAAAGCCCTAATTGCAGCAGCTTGGAATCCTTGACATGAAATTTGCGGTCCAATTGGATATGTCCTTCCTTCAGATAACCTGATTCACGAGCAATCTCTTCGATGACCGCTGGTGTAATTTCAATTTTCAAAAAATAGAGCGAGGTTCTGCCCCAAGGACAAAGAAGGCTCTCATTACAAGGGGTAATATGAATGGTGTAATAGTTTTCGTAGTAGGCTGTGCAGTGAATCCCAATTAAATATTTTGACTCCGGGGATGGGGTGAAAGCTTGCTGCGGGCTATACCATTGTGAAACCTGAAGCTTATCCCAACCAAAAGTATCGCTTGCAAGAACAGGCTGGGTAGTGGTAAAGGACGATTCTTCCATTTCTCTCATATTTCATCCCCCTTTTCCCCTCAATATAACAAGCCTATATACGCTCCGCGTCAATGAGCTGTAAAAGCTATATTAATTTCCTCTCAGCTTCGAAAGGTGTATACTTCGAAACAGCAAAAAAGAGGGGTAGCCCCCTCTTAGTATTTTTGCATATTCCGTTTCTACTTATTGAAACTATCTACTCTTATTTCTCATCCAACCACAAAATCGCTGTAACGCCACGCGGATAATATTTACTGCCCGTGATCTCACCGGAAATAATCTGATCGCTCCAGCTCCAGATGGAAAGCTCCGGATGGGTGAGCCAAGCTACGTGAGCACGATCCGCTGCCGCTCCCCGTTCCTCCCATTCCAGTCCCAGAATGCTGCGGGAGATGAATTGGGAGAGATAGATTTTACTGAGCCAGCTATTATTGCTGGTTGAAGAGATTTTCCAGCCTCCGTCTTCGAATAAGCATACTCCCGGCTGTAACACCGCATGCAGATGCTTGTCGAGTGCGCCAATATAGGCGGCGAACCGTCCATTACGATCAAGAGCTTCTTTGCAGCCTGTAAAGTAAGGGAACACAAGGCCTTCGATAGCCGGAATGATCTTGGAGTCATTGCCTTCTCCAATGACAGCCGGAATATACCCGTCTGCTGTAACACTTGCCACCATTGTTGCGGCGCATTTTTCAGCCTGATCCCCTGCTGTTTTGGACTGTTCCGCACGCCCATGCTCTGCAAATATTTTCTCCATAGCCAAGTAAGCAGCCCAGCATTTTCCTGCCAGATAAATATTGTTACGAGCCTGACCTAAAGACACATCCAGACTGTCATACGTAGTAATTTCGGCTCCGCCCATCGTACGTGAGCTATCAAGCCCCATGACACCATTTCTTTGTTCAGGATCTGGATGATCGCGATTTACCATGCTATCCAGGCATTTCTCCATAATACTGAGATTACGTTCCATCCAGCCGCGGTCGCCTGTATGCTCTACATAAGTTGCTGCACTCAGCACCCAGTTAACCAATTGTTCATGTGTCATATGTGAGAAACAACCATCAATGCCATAGACCTCATAAGCAGAATATCCCGGACGTGAAACTACGTTGGCTACACCCATATCATGTGTGAAGCTAATTCCACCTGGATACTCTGTATCATCACCCGGGAAACGCACCGTATCTTCGTAGCTGAATCTTTCCACGAACATATCTAGTTCATTACGTACAGTCCAAGAATTCAAACGCAGCTCATAAAATAACTGATCGACGGTAAGATCAAAGGTATTCATCATCCGGTATTCGCCTTCGTTGACGATCCAAAATGGCTTATTCTTGTAGTCCAGCAATTGCGTGGAGCCATAATAACTACGAATCGCATGCGCTAACATAAAGGTTTGATCTGCGGAAAGGTCATCATGAGTAAATCTATCGTTAGCTTGCTCCGCTTCTTGCTTAAGGATATCAAATCTAGCTAATGCATATTCAGCCACTGCCTCTATATTGTTGAAATAATGATTGTAGTAATAAGAAGCATCAATTCCTGAGGTGACATAACCTGAACGGTGAAAACAAATAGCAAAGCGGTAAGTTTCTTTTACTCCGGCTGGAACATCCATGATCAAAGCGCCGACTCGTCCCAGTCCAAAGGTCCAATTCTCCTGCAGCTCCTCCGTTAGAATATCCTCCATCGTGAAATGCAGTGCGGACTTTGCAGTTCCTTTTTCCGCAGCAATCGCAATAAATCTTCCTTGGCCAACGCCTGTAATCTCCGATGATACATCATCCAGTCTTCTCATTCCGCTATACACATCTGTTCCCTGAAAACCAAAGAATGCACGGCGCGAGGTGGCGGATGAGGAGTTGTCCACTTCGAGTTCAACCAGCACTGCAGGCAGCAGCACATCCTTCATTTCTTCTATAGAGGCAGTTTCTGGATCCGGTACAGAACGAACGGGGGACAGAATCCGGAAGGTCAAATCACCCGCACTCCAGCTGTCTGTGGCTACATGAAAATCTCTGGAAATCTTATTCTCTTGAAAAGGGAACAGAATATTCTCCTTGTCAGGATTAGGATCCGGATTCTCAATATCATAACGTTTGCTTTCGTCCTCACCCCCGATTTCATGAAATGGCAGTGTATCATATCCCTTCCCGTCAGCACGTTCTAATCCTATGAATATATTTTGTCTAGGTGGTTTTCCAATCTCCAGATCGAAACCTCCACTAGCTCCTTTGAATCCTAAAGTGAAACTCGCAAATGCACCAATCGGTGAATGATGGGCATTAAAAAATTGATTATGCGCCATAAATAATAACACTCCTTCCAGCATGGTCCCGGATACCTCCGGGCTATATCTCCATGTTATCGATCTTTCCGGAAGTACAACAGGGTTAAAGCCTTCTTTTATTTGGGCAAATCAAACATCGATAATAACCTATGTTATAATGAAGCCAAACTTTACAGTAAAAGAGGATTGAAATGATCTCGAATGATCCCGCTTTTCATAATTCTATTGATGGCCAGATGTCACCAGACATCCAAGCGGCTTTCCATATCTTCGCCGCGCATTGGAGAAAAGTAAATCCGGATTGGCAATATCCCGTACACACTCATCCTATGTTTGAGATTAACGTTGTACTGCAGGGTGAGCAACATATGACGGTCGGCAATAAATCTTTTATCCAGCAAAGCGGTGATATTTTGTTCATTCGTCCCGGTGTAGAACATAGCAGCCTCGGTTCGAATGCTAGTCGTGACATGACTTATTACTGCCTACATTTTGATATTGATGATCTGATTTTACGGCGAGCTTTGCTAACAGCAGACGCTGTTAGTCTAAGTGGGAATACCCCGGAGCTGCGAGCCATTCGTTCCGCTCTAGATGTCATCATAAATTCTTCCATCCTGTCAGAGTCAAAGGACACACACAGAAATCGCCTGATTACATTGCATGCTTCGCTGCAACTTCTAACCGCGCTCAGCGGCTGGGTACTTTCGGAGATGCCCCTCCTGGCAGATACAGAAGCTACGGAAAATACCGTCGCCTTAGCTAACGCCATCGAAGGATTGCTGCAAGAATCTGTCTCCTCTGCTGCAAGCACAGGCGAAAGAGGCGGCGGTATTGAGTACATTGCGGCAAAACTCGGATACAGTACAACTCACTGCAATCGTGTTTTCCACCAAATTTATGGCATGTCGCCAAGACAATATTTATCCCGCTTGATCATTCGTCACGCCAAACTGCTGCTAATGGATAATAGTCTATCTGTCGAATCGGTCGCCCACCGGCTAGGATACCGGGATGTGTCCCATTTCAGCAAGCAATTCAAACGCTGGACAGGTCTCCCGCCAATGGGCTACCGCCGTTTAACCGCGAATCCAAATACGCTTTAGTGATTGTTACGCATACAAAAAAAAGGGATGTACCCCGCAGCCCACTAAGTGGTTACAGGATATATCCCTTTTTATGAATTAACCCTTCGTTGCACCAGACGCAATCCCCTTAACAAAATACTTCTGCAAGGCGATAAACACAATCAGCACAGGCACAACCGACATTGCTGTTCCTGCAAAAATCATATCCCAACGTGAGGAGAATTCTCCGATATAACGGTAAATTTCCACGACCATAGTTTTAGCCTGTCCTGAAGGCAATACCAGCATCGGCATCAGGAAATCATTCCAGATTCCAAGTCCGTTTAAGACCACCATACTGGCTGTGACGGGTCCTAGCAGCGGGAAAACAATTTTCCAGAATATCGCATAACGAGAACATCCGTCGATCTCTGCCGCTTCTTCAATTTCTCTAGGAATGCCTTTGACAAAGCTTGTATACAGCAGGCACCCAAAGCCCACCGCACCGGCTACATAAATTAGAATTGGACCGGCAAGGCTGCCGTATAACCCCAGCATTCTAAGCTCTTTAAACAGAGGAATCATATACGCCTGAAAAGGGATCATCATTCCTGCTAAAAAGTAAACGAACATGAACCGGGTCCATCTGGCATTTCTGCGTTCAATTGCGTAGCCCGCCATCGGAATAATCAAGACCTGTGCCGCAATAGAAAATGCTGTCAAAATCAGACTATTCAGAATAGCCCGTGGAAACTCTGTTTCGGTTAACAGATATTTAAAGCTGTCCAGATAAAGGGTTTTCGGAAAAGCAATGGCATCCTTCATAATCTCTGCATTACTCTTGAAGGCTGACATCAAATTAAAGAAAATAGGAAAGAAAAAGATAATAGCCACTAATAATGTAACAATGAAAAGTGCGATTTGCCCAACTCTTTTGCGTGTCTGCATCGTCATCTTAGAGCTGCACCTCCCGCTTCTGGAGAACCTTCACTTGGAAGACTGTAATGATAAGTATGATTAAGAACAAGACCATCGCCAGCGCAGTACCAAAACCTTGTCTTAATTCACCAAACCCAACCTTATAAATAATATAAGTTAATGTCTCCGTCTCAAAGCCCGGACCACCATCCGTCATGACGGCAATCTGATCAAAAATCTTCAAGGCACTGATCATCGATAATACCATACATACAGTCATTGACCCCGCAAGCAGCGGAAAGGTAATATGCCGGAACTGTTGCCAGCCCCCTGCTCCATCAATACTAGCCGCCTCATTCAATTCCTGCGGAATACCTTGCAATCCAGCGAGATAAATGATCATATAATACCCCGCGCCTTTCCAAACGGTAGACAAAATAATCGACAGCATCGCATATTTAGGGTTGCCCAACCAATCCACAATCCAGGTTCCAAGCCCAACAGACTCCAGAATCTGATTAAATACACCAAAGTTGTAATTCAGGATCATCGCCCAGACGAAACCCATTACGATCCCACTAAGCAACGTAGGGAAATAAAATACACTTCTGAATAAATTCCGGAACCAGCGTACCTTATCGACCATCATAGCCATTGCAATTGCTGCAATATTCTCTAGAACAACAAGTGAAATGGTCATGATCATCGTATTTTTCAGTGCGTTATGCACCCTTGGACTATTCCAAATTTCCACAAAGTTAGCGAAGCCGATATACCTTACGTTGTCGCTAATGCCATCCCATGAGGTGAAGCTTAAATAGACACTGCCTACCGTAGGGACGATAACGAACAAGGTGTACAAAATAAATGATGGTAATATAAAC
Organism: Paenibacillus sp. FSL R10-2778; assembly: GCF_038593035.1. NCBI lineage: Bacteria > Bacillati > Bacillota > Bacilli > Caryophanales > Paenibacillaceae > Paenibacillus > Paenibacillus sp. FSL R10-2778. Next base: position 4,188,293 of record NZ_CP151956.1, read on the forward strand.
AACAGAGCGTAGGACTGCCATTTTTTCTTTTTCTTTTTGTGCTGCACAGTGCCTATCAATGACTTGTCAGCATTTACTGCGGATGTAGCCATGGCTACTCTCCCTCCCTTAAAGACCGCGCTTGTTAAAAAGAGAACCTCTGCAGCAGCAGAGGTTGCTCGATCAGGCGCTGCTCTTACATCTGATTAGCTTTCACTTGGTTGTCATACTCTGTATCCGCATCTTTCATGTACTTCGCTACATCTCCATCTTTTACCACGAGATCCTGCAACAGCTTGTAGTACCAGTTACGGAATTGTGGAGGGATTAGATTGTCTCCCCACCAGTTATTGATCGCCAACGATTTCACTACATTCGGGTCAGCAATAAGATCCAAAGCCACCTGCATTTGTTCACTTGTGTCATAGGTTACTTTCTCTTTTGTTGAAGGAATCGCATTTATCGTTGCTAAATAGTTCGAATACTGTTCTGGGGCGAAGAAGAAACGGATAAAGTCTTTGATGGCTTCTGTTTTGTCTGCATCCTTAGCGGCTTCAGCCGATAAAGACCAGCCTGCTGGTGACGGAAGACCAATGACATTGATTTTCCCTTCACGGTCAGGAAGAGCATAGAAGCCAAATTCAAAGTTCGGGTCTGCTTCAGCGATTTGTGTAAACATCCACGTACCGGAGTACAATTGTGCTGCTTTGCCAGAAACAAGAATCGAAGCGGTCTGATTGTCGCCCGTGCTGAGCCAACCTTTATCGACATAATTCTTGAACAATTCTTTGAAGTCCGTTATGCCCTGAACTACATTAGCATCAGTGAAGCTGACCGTTTTAGCGGTACGTTTGGAGTTCCAATCTGCATCTTTCGAGTAGACCTCATCAATCAGGAATTTGTTAACCCAGAAGCCCATATGGAAAATATCTTTTCCGCCTACTACAATCGGAGTAATGCCCGATGTTTTCAATTTTTCTTGGATGGCGATGAATTCGTCATAGGTTTTTGGAAGCTCGGTGATCCCTGCATCCGCATATGCTTTTTTGCTGTAGATAATCCCTTGGGGAGCGTTCACTTGCAGCGGTGCGTTCCACACCTTACCATCCACTTGTGGAGGGGCTTCGAACAAATCTAGCAGATCGGAAGGCAGCTCTACAATCTTACCCGCATCGGCAAAAACTTCTGTATCCCGCATTTCCACCAGGTCCGGGAATTCACCCACAGCATCCTTGGTTTTCAGCCAGTCAAGATAGGCAGCGGATGAAGTTTCGCTCAAATCTTTAATAGTGACATTCGGATTAGCTGCAGTAAACTTTTTGACCGTATCTGAGATAGCTTTTTTGGTGGCCGGATCTCCGGAGGCGTAACCTATCGTAAAGCTAACCTCTTTTTTGTTCTCTTGCGGTGTATTTGAAGGCGTCTCGGATGCTGGCGTATTAGTTGCCTTACTTCCTGCATTATTATTATTTCCACCGCAAGCAGTCAAAACTGTTGTTGTGGCAAGTAACAATACGGATAGTTTCATCATTGTTTTTTTGTACATATCATAATAACCTCCCCTTTTAGTGAACCGTGGAAACTGAAGCAAGATGTGCGCATCATCTCTCGAAAGCGTTTCCGTTGCTAATAGAATAGCATTCCTTATAAATAGTTAGAATGAACTTTTTTAAGCGGGATATGCGGTGAATTTAAGAATAAGTAAAAAAAGAACGAAAGACCGCAGTCTTCCGTTCATCGTCTATCCTTTACGCATTCTCCGAATCCGAGATTTTATACGGATCCTCTACAATCGGAAGCAACAATAGAATTGATGTCCCAATATGCTCCCGGCTGCTGATAGATACCCCGTATTCTGCACCGTACACTGTACGAATTCGTTCATGTACATTTTTTAGTCCAACATTTTTGCTAGGCGAACTAGGCTCTTCCAAGGTTTCAGCCAACTGCTGTACCTTTTCCTTGCTCATACCGATTCCATCATCATAGATCGTAACCAACAGCATTTCATCTTTCTTTTCGATCGTCAATCCAACTGTCCCTCTGCCTTGACTGCGCAAGCCATGCTGGATAGCATTTTCAACTAACGGCTGAAGTGACAATTTCAGAATGTACCAGTTCAGATCCACTTCGGGTGAGAGATCGACTACAAGCTCAAACTTATTCTCATACCGCACAGAGATAATATAGAAATAATCCCGTAGATGCTCCAGCTCCTGTCGTATGCTTACCCTATCCTCTCCATAGTCGATTACATATTTCAACTGGTTAGAGAGTGATAAAATCATATCTGCGACCTCATCATTATCTTTATCCACCGCATTCATTCGAATGACTTCCAGGGTGTTGTATAAATAATGCGGACGAATCTGACTCTTCAGAGCATTTAACTCCGTTTGCTTCTGCTTGATCTGGGCAACGTAAGCTTCATCGATATAGGCTTGTAAACGCTCGACCATTCGGTTAAAACCATGGCTAAGTCTACCCATTTCATCATTGCTGTTCACGACCATCTGGGTATCCAAATTACCGGATTCTACGATAGCCATTTGCTTAATTAAGTTCCGAATCGGAGCAGCCAGCCGCCTAGAGAACCAGACGCCCATGATGATCATTGCAATCGCACAAATAAACATCGCTATAAACACCGTCGTACGTGCTGAAAAAAGCTGATCGAATAAATTCGCTCGATGAATTCTGGCAGTCACCGTGCCTTTAAGAAAAGGAATCTCTTCACTGAGAACGATCATCTCCTCGTCCTTTTTAGCCCGAAAAGCCTCTCCATTCGCCGACCTTGTCTCATTCGTGAAATATACATTTCCGTCGCCATCCAGCAGGAATAATTCATCTTGTCCCCCCAGATTTAATTCTCTGAAGAACTGATTAAATAACGAAACATCCACATCCATAAACAAGGTCCCTACTATCTTGGGATCTTTGGTGACACGCCCGGAAATATCAATTAAAGTACGGCCGATGGTGAACACACTGCGCTTTGAACCTGTATAATATTCTTCGGAATGGGTAGGGAAAATTGCCACTTGTGAAGGATTTGGAGCCATTTTAGTTAACCACTCTTGATAAGGCAGCAAATCAAAATTGACCCCTCTGTTTTCTTTTTCCTGATAGTAGAGCTTATCGTCTGACTCCCTATGAAAATAAACACTGGTGATGTAGGAATCACTGTAGAGAACTGTTTTTAGAAAGGTTTCAATAGGAATCGTATTGATCTGCTCCAGCTCATTTACATTATAGGTTTGATTCTGAGAATAACTCTCGATAAAACCTTCATATCGTCCCGTATACATCAGCTTAGAGACCTCATTGTACTGATTAAAAGCTGAATTCAGGTTATAGCTCATATATAGCACCATTTGCTGCAAATTGCTTGTTGTGTAACGCTCGACATATCCGGAAAACGTCTGCACAGAAATGTAGCTAAGTGCAAAAAGCGGAATTAGGCCGACTAATAAAAAGGAAGCGGAGAATTTAACAAATATACTTTTGGATCTTCGGCCCCAGATAAACATGAATGAAGGCATCCCCTTTGCTATCCATCTGACTATTGGCTTTTGAAGGATTGCTTATATTCTTGTGGCAGCTTGCCATATTTCTTCTTAAACATATCGCTAAAATGCCGGGCATTGTTGTAGCCTACACTATCAGCAATCTCATAAACCATCATATCGCTTTGCAGCAATAAACGAAGGGCATGATTCATCCTCACCTCAGTGACATAATTCTTAAAGTTCTGTCCGGTATGTTTTTTGAAAAAGCTGCTGAAATAATAGGAATTCATAAACATCATCCCTGCCATAGATTCCAGTGTAATATTTTCTGGATAATGCTCCTCAATATAAGCCTTCACCTGGGATAGCTGTTTCAGTTCCTTACTGCCTATGCGACTGCCAATTTGCCCGGACATTTTGCTCAAAAGCACACGGAAATCTTCCTCCACCTCTTGGAAGGTAGAATAATTAGCCAATCGTTCAAGAATCGGATTTGTATCCTGAAGTGATGGACCTGCCTCCACACCGAATTGAATAAGCTCCTGTTCAAGCTGCAAGAATGTATTGTATACGGTAGAAACGGCTTGGTTTCTATTCCCGCCTGCCGTCTGCCGGATCGTCTGAAATAATCGCAGGCACTCTTGCTCAATTTGTTCTTTGTGTTGTAATTTCATGGCAATCCCAAGGGCGGACTGGATTTCATGCAGCGGAGCTTGAATCAATGATTCACTCTCATACCTGCTCTCTTTAACAGGAATCACACGATTAGGCCCTGTAAAATATTTATAATTTAGCGCTTTCAAAGCTTGACGATAAGATTCATCAGCATCATCCATACCGTCAACAGGATTGCCTACCCCAAGGGTCACCTTTAATTTCAGAAAACTTGTAATTTTGTCATGGAGGTCTAAGGCAATTCTCGCTGGTTCCTCAGCATGCTCATGCTGGAGCAGAATACAAAAACGTTCCCCTTTGCGGAACATATAGCTATTATCGCTTTGCTCCACGGTTTCTTTAATAATGTTAGACAGAGCAAAATCAATTAGCTTACGTTCTCGTTCTTCCCATCTGGAAGGCTGCCCCGACGACTCGTCCGTCTCTACCAAACAAATACTGACGTAGCGACTTAACGCAATAATTCCCATATCAAGCAAGGTGTCTGCTGTTCCCTTATTGCCGTCCGTCAGCTTGTCGAGCAATTCTTCGATCGTTAATCTGCGGTTTCTCTGTTCATAATGGTTCAGCTTCTCTTTGTTGCGCTCGCCTTCTGTTTCTTGACGAATAAGGGAAACGGCTTTGCTCACAACCTGTTCCAGCTGATTTTTGTTCACGGGCTTCACCAAATAATCCAGCGCACCATATTGCAGTGCTTGACGGGCATACGTAAACTCCTGATAAGCGCTTATAAAAATAACCTTCACCGCTCTGCCAGCTTCATGAATTTCGCGGATGATATCAATCCCTGTATATCCTGGCATGCTTATATCACTAATAATCAGATCAGGATCACAATCCTCGATCTGTTGTTTCAGCTCAATTCCATCACTGGCCTCTCCAACAATGGTGAGTCCAAGCTTCTCCCATGAAATCAGTTTTTTTAGGCCTCGCAAAATCACCGGTTCATCATCTGCGAGCAGTACCCGAATACTCTTCATTATGCAGTCCTCCTACCTTAGAGAAATCATCCCACAGCTGTCCAATCCTCTTAATCTTATGATAACAGACAAACAATCTTTGGTGCAGCTTCAAGCGGATGAACTTTCTTAAGAAGAAACCGCAGTTTCTTAAGAATATTATATCTACGCTTGTTACTACTCACCTGTTATTTTTATCTAAAGTTCAATGAAACAAACTATCCTCAACTTTAATATTGTTGAAATAGAAACAAAAAATCAATATAATTTATTAATGTAAGAGCGCTGGGAGGACAGGCCATGAACAAAGAAGATCAGGTCATGATGGGTTTCAGGGACGTATATAACAAGATGGTTTGGCTTAATAAGGATAAGATGGAAGACAGTCTTAAGGGTTATAAACCTTCTGAAGTACATTGCATCGAATACATTGAAAAAAATGCAGATTCCAACGTCACAAAACTTGCAGAGTCCTTTTATATGACTCGCGGTGCCATAAGTAAATTAACTAAGAAGCTCATCCAAAAGGGCCTCATCGAAAGCTACCAAAAATCGGATAACAAAAAAGAAATCTATTTTAGGCTTACTGAGCAAGGGAAAGTAATTTATAAAATCCATGAGGACCTGCACAAAGAGTTCCAAGAGCGGGATAAAGCCGTATTTGAGAAGGTAACTGAGGAGCAATTTGACAGTATGCTTAGCTTCGTAGAAAAGTATAGTAGGCATTTGGATGCAGAAATAAAGAAACAGGGTATAGATTTTAATCCGAATAAATTCGAATAATGAAAATGAAACTCCATGCAGCCGGGCTCTTATGAGAAAGGCTGCATTTTTATGGTTATTATTTTGTTGACACGGAAACAAAACCGTGATAAAAATGGTGATGTACCAGATTTGTTTCCAAGGAATCAAAAAATCAACTTTTGAGGAGAGAATTTAATGTTCAAATTCAGATCACATAATGAACAGAACACAGAGCAAACCGTAGATAAACACGCTCTAATCTTCGGTTTGATCTCTGTGTTTCTGTGCGGAATAGGCTTCAGTATCATCATGCCCGTTGTCCCATTTTTAGTGCAGCCTTATATAAGCAATCCGGGAGAACAGGCTATAGTTGTCACGCTGCTGACGTCTGTTTATGCAGTCTGCGTATTTTTTGCAGCCCCTGCACTTGGAGCTTTGAGTGACAAATACGGGCGTCGTCCATTACTTTTGGTATGCCTTTTGGGTTCCGCGATTGGATACTTAGTTTTTGGAATAGGAGGAGCGTTATGGGTACTTTTTGTTGGACGTTTAATAGAAGGTATAACCGGCGGAAGCATAGGTACTATCTTCGCCTATTTTGCTGACATCATTCCACCAGAACAGAGAACCAAATACTTTGGCTGGGTGAGTGCAGTTGTAGGTGTAGGCACCGTCATTGGTCCAACGCTAGGAGGTTTACTTGCCAAGTTTGGTTATTCTGTACCTATGTATTTCGGAGCAATAATAACCTTATTAAATGTTGTTTACGGATTCTTTTTTATGCCTGAGAGCCTTGACAAGAACAATAGACTAAAAGAAATTACCTTGGTAAGACTGAATCCATTTACACAGCTTGCAAGCATATTGTCCATAAAAAACTTAAAAAGGCTACTGGTCTCAGCATTCTTACTCTGGATACCCAACGGATCTTTACAGGCTGTTTTTTCACAATTCACAATGGATACTTTCAGCTGGAAGCCTGCACTAATCGGACTGATGTTTTCAATTATGGGCTTCCAAGACATCATTTCACAGGGTTTCATCATGCCTAAGCTTTTGCTGAAATTTAGGGATAAACAGATTGCAATTCTTGGAATGGTTTCGGAGATTATAGGCTACAGTCTTATTGCACTATCTGCTTTGTTCTCATACTATCCGCTTTTTATCGCTGGAATGTTTATATTTGGTTTTGGGGATTCGATCTTTGGGCCTTCATTCAATGGGATGCTTTCCAAGTCTGTCGATTCTAGTGAACAAGGGAGGATTCAAGGCGGTAGCCAATCTATTCAGGCTTTAGCAAGAATGATCGGGCCTGTCATTGGAGGGCAAATATATGTATCACTTGGCCATGCTGCACCCGCTTTTATGGGGATGATCCTGATAGCTGCGGCAATATCCGTTTTGTATAAGGATACGCATGTAAATATGTAATCTTGCAATCTCATGTTACAATACAACCTGAACTTATATTTTTAGAAGGCGGTTGATACTGTTGATTTACATCATCAAATTTGTATACAGCTTTGTGCTTCCCCCCGGCCTGTTTATCGTGCTTCTGCTAGGTTTAGTCATTTGGTTATGGAAAAAAAACCGCCGGCCAGCACTAGTTCTACTCGGGGTTACACTATTAATGTATTTCTCCATGACACCCTTAATCAGCGATGCGCTGATCGGCAGTCTAGAACGGAAATATCCGCAGCCGGAAACTTTGCAAGGAGATGTCATCGTCGTACTCGGCGGGGGCGCCAGCTCTGGCACACCGGATATAGACGGCGAGGGCAATTTATACGGATCAGCGGCAAATCGCCTGCTTACTGCTGTTCGCCTCCATCGGCAGACTGGTCTGCCAATCTTATTTTCTGGCGGACAAGTATTCTCCGACAGTGGTAATGAAGCGGATATCGCGCAAAGACAACTACTGGGTCTCGGCATACCCGAAGAGGACATCCTGATCGAAAATCAATCCCTCAACACGGAGCAAAACGCTGTAAATACCGCAGCCATCCTTCAACAAACCGGACTAAAAAAACCTATATTAGTTACTTCAGGTTTTCATATGTCCCGTGCGATGTTGCACTTTAAGAATGCAGCGCTAACAGCGCAAGCCTATCCTACGGATTATATCGCCAGCGCTGATATTGCACTGCAGCCCGCCAAGTTCAGTCCATCCCCGGGAGCGATCTCCACAACAGGGTTAGCATTGAAGGAATATTTAGGCCAGCTTGCTGCTCGGCTATTTGATTAGTTCTGTAAACTTCGCATGCACAACCTCAGCGAGTAACTGTGGGGCTACGTCCATTTGCTGGCCAATCTTCCCAGCGCTGACAGCCATCGTGTTCAGCCCTTCTGCACTACTATCAATGAACGTGGGGTACAGCTTTTTCATTCCAACAGGTGAACAACCACCGCGGATATACCCTGTCCATTTCTGCAGATCCTTCACTGGCAGCATCTCAATTTTTTTCTCTCCGGCGGCTTTGGCCGCCTTTTTGAGATCCAGCTCTTCGGCAACTGGGATAACAAATACATAAAGATTTGCGCCGCTATGAGCGACCAACGTTTTAAAAACCGTCTCTGCCGCCTTTCCAATCTTCTCAGCCACAGCCGTGCCATGGATTAGTCCATCTTCATTGTCATAAGCGAACACTTCATAGCCTATTTTTTTGGCATCCAGCATTCGCATCGCGTTGGTTTTGGTTACTTGCATTGTTGACCTCCCTTTCTATATCCTCTATTCCTTACCTTTATGATCAAAGAGGCCCCAAAGCTATGATAGCTTTCAGGACCTCCTGTTGCTGCCGTGCCCATTAATCTCTGGGATAATTAACCTGCATGATATCCATAAAAGGAACTTTTATGATTTCTTCATGGTTACTGAGGTGTACTTTCCCGGTTCGCGAATCCATTTCCACGATCATGCCGCGTACCTCTTCTTCTTTTCCCCATACGGTCAATAAAATCTCAGAACCTTCTTGCTTAGCTTCAACTAACTGATTACCTAACTCCTCAAGCACAAATTCATCTCTTGTGGGCCGCTTGGCCACCTTTGCTTTTGCCACACTAATCCTCCAATAAGCTATTACGGATATTAAGTATATTAAATACTAAGTATGAATGCTCTCATTTATTATACCATGTTTCAGATTAAGGCTCGAACCCCTTCTGGCTCAAGAATAGCTCCTCTTCGGAAAAAACTTGCTGAAGTCCTTCATACACTCTGCGATATGCTGCAGGATCATACCAATCTTCCAGTTGCAGCTCTTCATATAGGGAATAAATCCCTAATCTCCGTGTGCGTTTGCCGCCGCTGCCGTCGCCCATAAAATAGTCATCCACACAGACTCTATCCACAAAAGCCCTTAAGGTTGCTGGAAAAGTTGGACTGCTTGGCAGTACTGGCGCTATAGTAGCTTGAATGGGGATGCCAGCTTCACGTAGAAGCTGTAACGTCTTCAGTCTTGCAGCAATGGAAGGGGCGCTTGGTGTGAATTTTTGGCGAATATCTTCTCGGTCTGTTTCTACAGTTATACTTACACGAACCTTATCCTCTAAACGTAATAATAAATCTATATCTCTGCGAACCAGCGGACTACGCGTCTGCACGAATAGGAAATCGGGCGGATCTTGAACCATAACCTCCAGTAAAGATCTCGTCACCTCTTCCTTATGCTCTACCGGTTGATAGGGATCTGTGCTTGACGACATAAAAATAGAGACGGGACCTTTCGCCTTCGCTTTGTGCAGTTCTTTTTGTAAAATTGCAGCCGCTTCTTGTTTAACATCTACCCACGTCCCCCACTCCTCTTTGCGGAACAGCGAGACAGGCATCTGACGTACATAACAATAGGAACAGCCATAAGTGCAGCCCGTATATGGATTTAAGGAATGACTGTAGCCTGACAGATAACCTGTTCCTTTATTCAGCAAGGTTTTTGGGGAGGTGTAATTGGACTCTATTTTCATATATCTGCTGTATACTCTCCTCTTTCCAACTGAAGTAGCTTGGTCTTCATATCCAAACCACCCCGGTATCCTGTTAATGTCCCATTCTTACCAATAACCCGGTGGCAGGGCACCGTAATCAGAATCGGATTCGCGCCAATGGCAGTCCCTACCGCGCGCACCGCAGCTGGTCTTTGAATATGTGTGGCAATATCCGAATAGGACCAGGTTTGTCCATATGGAATTTCACATAACGCCTTCCACACCGCAAGCTGAAAAGGAGTTCCCTGATAATCAAAAGGAATGCCGAAGCTCTGCCGGTTCCCTTGCAAATATTCACTAAGCTCCCTCACATAAGGCGCCATCTTCTCATCGTCCTGCACCAGTTCACTCCCCGGAAAACGACGTCTAACCCATTCGCTTAATTCCTCAAAGGGTTGCTGCTGCGAACTCACATAACTTAAACCCTTCTCTGTGGCTGCAATATAAAAACTCCAGTCCTTATCGGTTAATAATGTCCAGTATAGAATAGCATTTGTTTTATTCTCCATGATTCGGTCCCTCCAAATTAAAATCAGAAGCCAACGTTACTTTCTGTTTGTTAAGCTGACGAAACTGTGTGGGCGTATACCCTGTTTTTTTCTTATATAAAGTAATAAAATACGATGTATTGGGCAGACCCACGCGCAATGCAATCTCAGCAACTGCCTGCTCTGTAGTAAGCAAATACTCAGATGCCTTAGCGATTCTCTTTTGCTGTATATAATCCACGGGAGTGATTCCTGTTACTTTCTTAAAGGTTCGATGTAAATGATAAGGACTGCCATGACATACCTCAGCTAACGTTTCAAGGGTGAGGGGGGCCATATAATTATGATCAATGTACTCCGTCATCACAGCTACCCATTCCTTATCAGGAAGACGCTCACCTGTCGGTTTACATCTTTTGCAAGGACGAAATCCGGCTGCCAGCGCTTGTTCAGCATTCTGAAAAACACACGCATTCTCCCGATTGGGTGCTTTGGATTTGCAGGAGGGTCGACAAAAAATTCCTGTAGTCTTCACCGCATAAAAAAATATGTCGTTATAAGCAACATCGTTTTGCAAAATAGCCTGCCATTGCTCCTCAGTCATTTGTTCCTCATCTTCAATCCTGTTCATCGCCTTCACCTCTAATGCAATTATACCCCTGAGCAGGCTCATCTGTACTCAATTTGGAATGGAAAAGCAAGATAGTGAAATCCAAAAGGGTGAGATTGCTCGTAATTACACTTTGTTTAGCGAATACGCACTACCTTTGTCAACCGTGCAGGGAGCCGCTGCTGGACAACGAATATTACTCATAACATGACTACGTGAACTGGAGGAATCGAAATGGATATTCTAAAAACAAAAGATGCCGCAGAGCTGCTGTCAGTTAGTCTAACCACAATTAAACGTTGGGCTGCCATGTTCCCTGATTTTTTTCCAAAAGACCGATTTGGCCATTATGTGTTCTCGGAGCAGCAAATCGACCTGCTCAATCATATTAAAGACCGTATTAATCACGGAGAGGCCTTGGAATGTATACAACTCACACTCACGAATGAGCAGCAAATTTCCACATCACAACAGGAAAACCCACTACAGCACACAGATGCTGAGCCTATGAAGGATATCTTGTCTCGCATCAACAATGTTGAACGTGCACTCGATCAAAAAGCCGATGAAGTAGTATTGATCCAACTGCTCCAGCAGCGTGAGGAGCTTGAGGACCTACGAATAATGATCAAGCAAATCGCGGCATCCATAGAACCGTTGCAAGTGTCTAACGGCAAACCGCTCACCTCTTATGAAAATTCCCAGTCCACTGCCTCTACCAGGCTAACGGCTCCGCCAAGAAAACGCGGCCTGTTACGTTCTTTATTTTTCTTTTAAGCCTGAAATGTAAAAAAAGAACCTACTTCAGACAATCGCGAAGTAGATTCATATAAGTAAAACATATTTAGGATCTCCCCCTGTCACCCTAAACGGTGGCGGGGGTTTGCTTTTTCCAAACAAAAAGCTCGATCCTCCGGAACATTCTACTCTTTATGCAATAAAGCTGCTCCTGCAATTCCCGGGTGTGTCATTTCGTATGGGTCCAGAATCAGATTAAGCTCTTCTTCGGTCAGCACATTATATTTAATGCACAATTCCCGTACAGATTCCCCAGTCAAAATCGCCTCTCTAGCGATCCGCGATACCACTTCATACCCCAGATGCGGGTTCACAGCCGTAATGATTCCGACACTCCGCTCCACATCCCGCTCAAGCTTCTCCTTATTGGCTTCAATCCCAGCCAGACAGAAGTCTGTGAAGACTTGGAAGGAATTGTTCATGATGCTGATGGACTGAATAAGATTGAACACAAGCACTGGCTCCATAACATTCAGCTCCAGTTGACCCGCTTGGGAAGCCAGACAGATCGTATGATCGTTCCCTATGACTTGAAAAGCCACCTGATTAATGACCTCTGCCATAACCGGATTAACTTTGCCCGGCATAATTGAAGATCCAGGCTGGCGTGCAGGCAATGAAATCTCATTAAACCCAGTCCGCGGACCGGAGGCCATCAACCGCAGATCATTAGCGATCTTGGACATGTTCATCATGCACACTTTTAGGGCAGCAGACACTTCTGTATAGGCATCCGTATTTTGGGTGGCATCGACGAGATGATCTGCCGTTACGAGCGGCAATTCACTGATCTCAGCTAAGTGCTCTACCACCAATTCAATATAACGAGGATCAGCATTTAATCCTGTACCCACTGCTGTTGCTCCCATATTGACTTCATACAAATGATGGCGTGTATGCTCAATACGTTTGATATCTCTTTCAAGCACTCTGCGATAAGCCTCGAATTCTTGACCCAGACGAATCGGCACTGCATCTTGAAGATGTGTCCGGCCCATTTTTATCACAGGATCGAATTCATCCGCTTTTACCGCAAACACATCATGCATTCTGTGCATCGTTACAAGCAGCTGCTCCAGCAGTGAAAGTGTGGCAATATGAATTGCTGTCGGAAACGCATCATTTGTAGACTGCGCCATATTTACATGTGAATTGGGACTTAAGTGACGATAGTCTCCTTTTTCATGGCCAAGCAGTTCTAAGGCACGGTTAGCAATAACCTCATTCGCATTCATATTTAACGAGGTACCTGCACCACCCTGAATAGGATCTACAATAAATTGCTCATGCCACTGACCCTCGATGATTTCTTCTGCTGCTTTCACTACAACTTCTCCAAGCCCTCGATAGAGACGGCCAACTTCCATATTTGCAAGCGCAGCGGCTTTTTTTACAATCCCCATCGCTTTGATTAACTCTTTGTGAACCCGATAGCCCGTAATAGGAAAGTTCTCGACTGCGCGTAGTGTCTGAATCCCATAATAAGCGTTCTTATCTACCTGTTTACTGCCTAGAAAGTCATTTTCTACACGAAATTCAGTTTCAATCACTGTTATATCCCTCGCATTCATTATGATTAGGTTTATTAGAAAATAAGTAAGCGCAATCATTTCTATCTCACTTAGATATTAACCTTTATTGTGACAAATGTCTCTCAGAAAAATAGGGTTTAATGTAATTAATTACTATTTAGTAACCTAACACCGCTATTCTAAAGGGAAATGTGCTTAGGGAGGATTGAATTACCAAATCGTTAGGTCTAGTTTATCCAGATAAATCGTCGTTCACCCCAATTATAAGTATTTTGGACAAAATCACGTTTACGGATACTTAGGTATCTATTGCGGGCTGTGCAATGGGGCATCACATCCTTTCATGTAGCTCCTTATTAAAGAAGCCGGCCAAAAAAGGCCGACTCGGATTACTATTTATCACAGCAATTGTGTTTTTTTATACTGAATAATGATCTAATGAGATCTGGATTCCATTAAGCTGAGCTTGCGGTAATTCTGACTCCCTACTAATACTCAAAACTAAGCTTTCACCATCTATGTTGATATAATTCGCTGCTAATACCTCTCCCACTTCGAAATTCCTTTCTTTATGAGCCATAGCTGCGGCAAAAGCCTCTAAACCAATAATACCACATTCGGCAGCTTTCTTAATGCCCAATGCTTCAACGATTACACCGCCCGGCATCCCTGCGACGGATACCTCTATGAATCTGGACCGTTCCTGCAGCTGATAAGGGTGAGATAAATAAATAATAAAATACGTCTCACCAACCTGCCCGTACAATGTATTAGGCTCTTGTTTCCATTCCCCTTGGGGAAGTACACCGATGATCGTATTCTTCTCACCCTGAGGGATTGGGAATAAAGAAATGATGACATTCTTGTGATAGAGAACCTCCATATAACGGCTTTGATGACGGGGATCTCCCTCATTGTAGCCTTGTCCCGGATGGAAGAAATACAGCTGATTTGCGCTTCCCTCTCCACTCACAGGTAACGAAAAAGCCCAGCGAAGCTGCTCATTATCGAATTCCTCAACCCGCTCCCACATCCCGCCTGCTGCAAACTCCTCTGTAATATAAGCATAGGAATGAAGCAAAGGCTGCGGCTGTGGATCCGTTGGGACAACCTTCTGAGTAATCTTCCCTACTTCCATTGGTGTCTGGCGATTCATAGCTGCGGCTAATATTTCATCGGATGCTTGATAGAATAATAAACCGGCATACTCAGTGCGCGGCATCCTCTCAGGCAGCTGGAAATCTCCAAACTGAACATAATCATGAAGTACATTAGCATCGCCGGGAACATCATGCGGCCAGCCTCTAGAATGCGCACCAACCCAAGCGCCACGCAGATAGAATTCAGCTCGTACATTCCATAAATGGTCAAGCATTTCTTTAAGGCTCGTAGTAAGCTCCGTATCCTCAGGCGGGACAAGTTCCAACGCGCAGGTGAATGCCTGCACCCAATGCCAAAACCACGGTAGACTGCCGTATTCCGGCATCCCTTTAGTACGAATATAAGCCAGTGTATCCTTCAGACTCTGCCGGCCATCCTCAAGCAATATTTCATCCGCAAACAGGGTGCCAAAAATCAGCTTAGCAGCTGTATATTTAGCTTCATGATGCCCAAAAGTAACCACCGGCTTACGGTAGAAATCACTGCGATAAATATGTCCAAACGCTGTATTCAGAACTATGCGAAGTTGAGCATTTAATGCTCCTCCGTATCTTTTGCAAAAATACGCCAGCAGGTTGCCCATAAGCTCCACTGGTAACTCATGCGGTGACGCATCTCGCGGAACCGGATTCAAACCGAGCGGCCAATGACCATATAACTCCGTGCCGGGCTGCCGGTTCTGAAGCATTAAGATCTCCAGCAGTACATCCTGTGCTTTCTGTTTCGCTTGCTCACGATCAAAAGGCAGCTCAAAAGAATCATCAACAGCCGCTGCAAAAAGATACGAAGCATAATAAAAGTTATTTCGCACATCATCATGGAACCAGAGTCCACTTTCCAATAAAGGGCGTTGCTCTGCTTCCAGTGCTATATTAAAAATAATTTCTTGCTGACGTTCCTTATAAGTACTCTGGATATTTTTCAACCCCGGCATTACATTTCAACCTCCATCGTTTCAGTTTTATATCATCTTCCGGCATTCATGAAAATCGAGCATAATAGCTCTATTGTGCACACTTTCCGTTCATTTTGCAATTGGAAAAACCAATAAATAAACATAAATAAACGAAATAAAAAAGATTAGCACTTGTAAAATGAACATAAATGGACTAAAGTGTACCTATACGAACGATAATATGTACACAAAGGAGATTGAACATTCAATGGAAAGACGTTTCGCATCCCATCCTAATGAAGTAAAACAATTTGACACTGAGCGCCTCCGTAAGGAATTCCACATTCCCGTTATTTTTGCTCCTGATGAGCTAAAGCTTGTCCTAACCCATGAAGATCGTATGATCGTTGGTGGAGCTAATCCTGTAAAAGAAGAGGTTGCGCTAACTACTGACCTTAAAGAACTTGGGGTTACTTATTTCTTGGAACGCCGTGAACTGGGCATCATCAATGTCGGTGGTAAAGGCTCCGTGGTTGTAGATGGCACAGAATATGAAGTGGATTTCAAAGAATGTCTTTATGTAGGTCAAGGCTCTAAAGATGTAGTCTTCAAAAGTGCAGACGCTTCCAAACCTGCTAAATTCTATTTGAATTCTGCTCCTGCCCATCAGTCCTACCCTACTACCAAAACCACACTGGCCGATTCTGAATCCGGTGCGATGGGTGGTCTGGAGAACTCTAACGAGCGGACAATCCACCGCTTCATTCACACAAATGGTGTGCAAAGTGCCCAACTGGTTATGGGTATGACCCAACTGAAACCAGGCAGCATGTGGAACACCATGCCAGCACATACCCATCCACGCCGGATGGAAGCCTATTTCTATTTTGATCTTCCGGACGATTCCGTTGTGTTCCACCTGATGGGAGAACCTGACGAAACCCGCCATATCGTAATGCATAACGAACAAGCCGTTATTTCTCCAAGCTGGTCCATCCACAGTGGTGTCGGCACTCATAACTATACTTTTATCTGGAGTATGGCTGGCGATAATAAAAGATATGATGATATGGACCCCGTATCCATGAAAGAATTACAATAGAGATAAATCAACTACGGAAAGATGAGGCAGGCGGATGAACCCGATACGACGACACGAGATGATTATGGAAGTTATGCTGAACCAAAAAGATGTAACGGTGAATGAACTGAGCGATAAGCTTCAGGTTACTGGAAAAACAATACGCGAGGATTTAAGCAGGCTGGAGGAACAAGGGCTGATCGTACGTGTACATGGCGGAGCTGTGCTGGCACAAAGCGACCAGTTTGGTATTTTGCCCTCCAAGGACCCGCTGGATAAATACTCTGACGAGAAGACGGAGATTGCCTTGCGTGCGCTTGCTCATATTGAACCGGACGATATTATCGCTCTTGACGGCGGTAGCACTACGCTTGAAATTGCTCGGCGTCTGGACAATATGCCACTAACGGTAGTCACCAATGATGTATACATCATCAGCGAACTGGTTCCCAAAGATAACATCCGTCTGGTCGTTCCCGGTGGTTATCGTGTCCGTAATATGTTGGCTGGTCCTGAAGCCGTCTCCTATGTACAAAAGCTTAATATTCAAAAAGCATTCCTTTCATCGACTGCTATTCATATAGAGCATGGGCTCTCCATTTATACCGGAGATTTAATTGAGTTCAAGCAAGCCCTTGTATCTACAGCCCGTAAGGTATTCGCGGTTGTAGATCATCATAAATTCGGCCATACTGCACTGCGTACCTTCGCTTCCCTACAAGAAGTTGACGTGATTCTGACGGACAAAGGGCTCTCCCCCGAAACGGCAGATCAGTTCCGCAGTGCAGGCGTTACCATTGAATGCGGGTAAACCCGGAATAACAATCCATTTACAATAAAGGGGCGTAATTTATATGTCATCATTATTCAGCTTGGCAGGTAAAACAGCTATTGTAACAGGCGCAGCTCAAGGTCTTGGACAAGGAATCGCGCTTGCATTTGCAGAAGCCGGTGCAGACGTTGCGTCTGTCTCCCTTAATTCGAGTGAAGAAACAGTAAATGCAGCAAAAGCTTTTGGAGTAAAAGCAGTTAGTATCGAATCTGACTTAAGTGATCACAGCAAGCTGCAAAGCACTTTTGACCAAGCGCTAGAGCTGACCGGACATGTTGACATTCTCGTAAACTGCGCAGGAATGATCCGCCGTGCACCGGCAAAAGATCATAGTGAAAAAGACTGGTTTGATGTCATCAATTTGAACCTGAACACAGTTTTTCTTCTGTCGCAAATCGCAGGCCGCCACTTCCTGGAAAGAGGATCCGGCAAAATCATTAACATCGCCTCCATGCTCTCCTATCAAGGCGGAATCAATGTCCCTGGTTACACTGCGAGTAAACACGGGGTTGCGGGTCTTACTAAAGCTTTTGCCAATGAATGGGCAGGCTCCGGTCTGAACATCAATGCAATTGCACCAGGCTATATGGCTACTGAAAATACCGCTCCAATCCGTGCCGACCAAAGTCGTTCGGACTCTATCTTAGACCGTATCCCTGCAGCACGTTGGGGAACGCCTGATGATGTTAAAGGTCCTGCCGTATTCTTGGCTTCCGCAGCATCTGACTACTTGAACGGTCACGTTCTTAATGTGGATGGCGGATGGATGGCTAGATAATCCATACAAAAATGGGTGTCCCATAGGGGCACCCATTTTTTGTATGGATATGAAACACTATCGGACACAGCTGAACAATCTGCACACGCAGCAGCTAAAGACTCAACTGAGCGATCTGCGCACGCAGCAGCTTAAAGGACTCAACTAACCAATCTGCACATGCAGCACCTAAAGGACTCAGCTGACCTTATACACCGTTTTATCCGCTATTTGGATAGCTATCGGACCTCATAGCCGCTATTGGTGCAAAAAACACCAATTATAAGCTCTTTCATGAGCAATAGCGACGTTGGAGTCCGAAAACCTGCTCAAAAGGCGATAAATTCGCAAATAGGGGCATCTGGGTCCGAAAATCTCAGTATCAGTGGTTGTGGATCGTTGTGCATCATTTAAATAAGCTTGCAATGGAATTCACATCAAAAGCACTAGTCATTCTAAAGTTTCCCGAACTGTATTTGTCCTTCTTATCAAGATCTGTCACATACAGGAAGTTAGTATCCGTAAGATTCATGCCAAACCTCAAGCTGTTATTCACAATAATACTTATCCAGTAGGTCTCCGTAGATTTGTCCAAAGCACTACTTCTTCTCAATTTTACATCTGAAAAAGCATAAATGATCTTTTCAATTTCCTTCGGATCTTCAATCACTACCTTTTCATCCACTAAAGATTTCTCAATCTCGATTGAGGTGATTTCTGTTTCATCGATTTGATCCAACACTAAATTCTCAAATGAATTATAACTATGGTAGAGATTAATGATTACAGGGATTTCGATTAATAAAAAAATAAGTACGAGAAATACATAACGTTTCTTCATATTCATAATTATGAACACCCTATTTCTACAAACTCCTCTGGATGAGTGCGAATATATTCGCCGATAATTCTATGCGTATTTGGTGTCAGGTTCTTATATCGTTCGAATAACTCACTAATTACTTCTAACAGCTGAGGGTCTCGATCCAAATCCGTGATGGCCGCATCCGCCCACTCTTTACCCAGTCGATGATTTCTTTCCTCGAGAAATGTCTTTGTTTCCTGAAGCAAAAGAATCATGGGTGAATCGTCAAAAAATCGTATGCCTCCTATCACCCCTGTCCAATACCCTGGCAGGTCTTGCATGTAGGAAATCCAAGCATAATATTCCCCTTCGGAATTACAGCTGTGACCATATAGCACTCTGAACATACATAAGGCTTGTTGCCCCTCTGTGAGCTTCGAGATCACTTCTGATTTGGTCGATGGCGATTTTCCGCGAATCAGCTGAAAGGTAGGCTCCATACAGGCCCATCCTAACCTTTCATCACTTAAAGTGTCCAAGTCTTCCCGCTTCATGGCTACTAAATTCATTTAACTCCTCCTTTGATTAACATCCAAAAATATACATATATTTCTTAACGATGTCAATAAAAATCACTTGGGGACATTAAGCAATTCGATCGTTTTTATGATAGGCTTTAAGCAGTAGATATTTTCACAAAGGAGCTTTTCTATGCATAATGAGATACTTACTATATTTGATGAAGCGGGACACCGAATCGGTACAGCTCCACGGGCAGAAGTACATCGGTTAGGACATTGGCACGAGACCTTCCACTGCTGGTTTATAAGCAAAACCCAAGAAATCCCCTATATTTATTTACAGCTTCGTAGTGAGCAGAAACAAGATTATGCAGGATTGCTGGACATCACGGCCGCTGGACATTTGCTGACACACGAAACGGTAGAGGACGGGATTCGCGAGGTTCAAGAAGAACTCGGTTTGGAGCTAGCTTTTGATGAACTGATTCCCTTAGGTACGATTCCTTACAGTATGATCAAAGAAAATCTTATCGATAAAGAACGAGCGCATGTTTTTGTTTATAACAATCCTTATCCTCTGGACGATTTTAAGCTGCAAGAAGAAGAGGTCGCAGGAATAGTTATCACAAAGTTTGCCGACTTCCGAAGCTTTTGGCAAGGAGAAATACATAGTCTACAAATCAATGGTTTCAAAGTGGATTCAAACGGACAAAAAATCAACATTCAACAAAGTGTGGATCGGACTCATTTTGTGCCTCATGAAGCAGCCTATTTCACTCGGATCATTGAGGGCATCGAAGCAATAATTCTAACATCACCCATCGTCACGGAGGACATATGATCATTAATCCTCAAACATTTACAGTGAATGGAATCCAATACAGCATTAGATCTGCGGCCTCTCATGATGCTAAAGTGTTATCTGAATTAAGGGTGCGGATCGATGGAGAAACCGAGAATTAGATCGGGAACCAGGCGAAGCCTTTATTGACGAAAAAGGGTTTGAACAGCTTATTCAAGCCGATTCCGAGAAAAATAATAACCTTTTTCTAGTCGCAGTAGTTGATAATCAAATCGTTGCGTTCTCCAGATGCGAAGGTTATCCCTTAAAAAGATTTGCTCATAAAGTAGAATTTGGAGTATGTGTGCTGCAGGATTATTGGGGATATGGTATTGGAAAAAATCTTCTCGCCGAATCGATTGCCTGGGCTGACACTAATGGTATTCAAAAGATCACCCTAAATGTGCTGGAAACGAACACCAACGCTATTAAGCTATATCAAAAGCTTGGCTTTGAAATTGAAGGGATTTTAAAGAAAGATAAACTTCTATCGGACGGCAAATTGTATAACACCATTATGATGGGAAGAGTTAAGAACTGATTCTATTCAAAAAAAAGGCAGAACCTGAAACTCAGGTCCTGCCTTTTTATTATACTAATGCTTTACGCTTCAACATCGCAAGTCCATTCACCGCTAGATTCAATAGGGCCGGAGCTGAAAGACCTGTTTCCAAGTCTGTGTATTCCGCTCCATCCAGCTCTACCGTTTGCGGACTGCCGCTGAAATTTTGCACAAAAACATAATCACTTTCGCCATCTGTGCGAAGTTGTGCAGTCACACCTGCTGGAAGCTCACTATCCATCGCACGGGTAATTCCTGCCTTAGATGTGATCGCTGCGTATAGCTCAACATAGAACGAAGTGTCTTTCACACGGGTAGCAAGATGGTACGCATTTCCTTCACCAAAACGATTGACTGTAAGCGCTGGACGGCCCGCATAGAAATCGTTGCGATAATGCCCCAAAGCCTCTGCACCTTCCAAATGAATCAGCTCGGCTATCTCATGCGCATCGTAGTCACCGCTTAGCTTAAGTTTATTACCTACCTCCATTACTAACCCGTTCAGATCACGGCTGTGCAGCCCTTCTGTCTCCTCTGCCCAAATCCCCAGTGTTCTGCGCAGTGGACCAGGGAATCCTCCCAGATGACATAAATCCGTTTCGTTAACTACTCCTGACCAATAGGTTGCGAGGAATGTGCCGCCTTGCTCCACATATTTCTCAATGCGCTTTCCATTCTCTTCACTAATCAGGTATAGCATAGGGGCAACAACCAGCTTGTAAGCAGACAGATCATCTCCAGAGCCTATAATATCAACTGGAATGCCCAGCTCCCAAAGTGCACGATAATGCTGTAGCACCGTCTCCTCATAACGTAATCCAGAATTACGGATGCCTTGCGCATCCTTTATCGCCCAGCGGTTGTCCCAATCGAAAATAATCGCCGTCTGCGCCGGAGTGGACGTACCCACTACTTCCGTCATTCCCGCCAGCGTCTTTCCTACTTCCGCTACATCTTGGAATACTCGAGTCTCGGAGTGGCCACTGTGGTCTACAACTGCGCCGTGGAACTTCTCACTTGATCCGCGGCTTTTGCGCCATTGGAAATACTGCACAGAATCCGAACCATGCGCTACCGCTTGCAAGGAAGACAGCTTGTGCATTCCGGGACGTTTCAGCTTACTGACCGATTGCCAGTTCGTAAGGGATGGCGTGCTTTCCATCAGCAGGAACGGTTTCTTTTTAAAAGAGCGCATTAAGTCGTAGTGCATCGCCGTCCATGCTGCCAATCTAGTATCGTCACCGTCTTCGGTATAATGCCAGTCTGGATAAGCGTCCCATGAGACCACATCCAGGATTTTGGCCAGCTCGCGGTAATCAATGCCATCGATCATATGCATATTCGTCGTGATTGGCAGCTCTGGATTATAAGGACGAACGGTATTGATCTCGTGCTGGCAGAAATCAATCGTCCGTTCACTAACAAAACGCCGCCAGTCAAGATTCAAGCCGTGTACTTGTGTCTCACCATGTGGAGCTGGGGATTCAATCTGTGACCATGAAGTGTAGGTATGGCTCCAAAAAGTAGCCCACCAAGCATGATTCACCTCATCCAAACTGTTATTATATTTCACTTTCAGCCATTCTCTAAAAGCATCCTGGCAGAGCTCGCAGTGACACTCCCCACCGAACTCATTCGAAATATGCCAACCGATAATGGCTGGATGCTGGCTGTACCGTTCCGCTAACTTTGCATTCAGAATTGCAGTTTTCTCCCGGTACACTGGTGAGGTAAAGCAATGGTTATGACGGAAGCCATGCAAATTGTGAACACGGTTACGCTCCACTCTTAAGACTTCTGGATATTTTTGCGACATCCATGCTGGGCGGGCACCACTTGGCGTTGCCAAGATAGCGTAAATCCCATTCTCTGCAAAAGAATCAAGTACACCATCCAACCATTCGAAAGTGAACACACCCTCTTCAGGTTCAAGAGATACCCACGAGAAAATGCCTACGGACATGACATTGCAGCCCGCCAGCTTCATTAATCGGATATCCTCACGCAATACTTCCGGATATTTCAGCCATTGTTCAGGATTATAATCAGCACCGTGCAGCATGACACCAGCTTTACTGCTTATCGGGGAATGTTTTTTATTCATTGTGTACGATCATCCTCTCAATTCTGCCCATATATAGAATGGGACTATTCTCTGATGATAGGCTAGAAGCGTAAGCTATCTTATTCAGTAATCATCATTTATACTATTTATAATATAGGAAAAGTCATTTCAATCAGTAGGAATATAGTCTCGAAGTGATAGCACAAAATGAAGATGAGGTGATAAACCTGCTGCCTTTTTCTCTGATTGAATTACCGCGCGACTCTGGAACGTTGCCCCTATCCCCCTACTCTGTAGGTCGCCATATCCAATTCCATCATGTGCGCCCAGCAGGATTTCCTGTGTATCAAATCTTTTTAATCCGGACCGGAACCGGGTTATTTCGTGATCTGGAAAGTGGCACAGAAATCATACTGGAACCGGGGATGGCTTTTGCCTTCCCGCCCGATCGTGGTCATGAATATTATCCTACCTCTCATGAACCGTGGCATGTTGGCTTTATCGGCTTTCAAGGCAGTCAAGCTCATGGATTGCTGGAAGCGCTTGAACTGCTCCCTTCTGTTCCTTATCGAACGGATCGTTTTGAACAATGCTGGGAAGAAATCGGCCAAATCTGGCATACGGTGAATTCTCCTGCCCCCAATCGGCAGGACGAGATGTGGATGCAAGAGTTGTCTATCACACTCTATAGACTGCTCTTAATGCTGCGCCCTGCCAAGAGTTCAGAAGGCTCCGGTAAACGTCTAGCCTTTGAGTCGGTCCGAAATGAAGCCCTAACTACAGCCGTCGGGCTGATCAACGAACATTACACAGAACCGCTTCTGATCTCCAATCTTGCAGCAGCAGTCGGGTACTCTGTGCAGCATTTCCAGCGTTTATTCGTGCAGGAATATGGGGTCACTCCGCATAAGTATTTGCAGAATCTGCGGCTGGAGCGGGCGCTGCAATTAATGACGGAGGATGTGGAGATTCCCGTTCAAGATATAGCGCTTCAGCTGGGCATGGAGACTAATTATTTTATACGTGTCTTCCGAAAAAACTACGGCTGTACACCCGGAGTAATGAAAATACGTTTGCTACAAGGCGAGCAAATGAAGTAACGCTTCCAAGCCTAAAGAAGATATTGTAAAATTAAGCAGATGATAGCTTGTAAATTGGGGGCACCTTTAATGAAAACATTATCTGATATTAACTTTAGAGATCCCTATATCCTATCTGTGCCTGAACTTGGACAATACTATTTATTTGGCACAGATGGCCTAACAGCTTGGAGTGGCGCACCTCACGGCTTCGATGTATATATCAGCTCAGATCTTCAGGAATGGTCCGGGCCCATTGCTGCTTTTCGTCCAGATGCTGATTTTTGGGCTGATCATCATTTCTGGGCACCAGAGGTTCACCGCTACAACGGAAAATATTATATGTTCGCTTCTTTTAAAAGACATGGCGTTCCACGGGGGACACAAATATTAAGCGCGGAAACACCTGAGGGTCCTTATCTCCCTATCAGTAATCATCCGATTACCCCTGCTTCTTGGGAGTGCCTTGACGGAACGTTATATGTAGATAAAGAAGACAAACCTTGGATGATCTTTTGCCGTGAATGGATTGAAGTGACGGATGGAGAAATGTATGCCGTTCGGCTGAAGGAGGATTTAAGTGCTACTATTGGCGAACCTATGCTGCTTTTCCAGGCTTCACAAGCTCCTTGGACGGTAGGCGGCAAAGAAGGGCAATACGTAACTGACGGTCCTTTTATGCATCAGACTAGCAGTGGTGAACTGCTTATGTTGTGGTCTAGCAGTGGAGCTAGTGGTTATGCCATGGGTTTAGCCCGATCCGTCAGCGGTGACATTAGTGGACCTTGGCAACATGATCCTGAGCCTCTTTATGCCAAAGATGGCGGACATGGAATGTTGTTTCGTGATTTGACGGGCAGACTTATGCTGGCCATTCATGCCCCAAATCTCAACCCACAAGAACGGCCGCTGCTTATTAAGGTCCAGGAAAGCTCCAGAACGATTTCGATAAAATCATTGTAGTGTAGAACGGAGTAGAACCCTTGGAACAAAAGATTAAGTCCTTATTTAAGGATCAGATTGTAAGTGCTGCCTGCACGAAATACGGTATCCCCATAGATGAGCTAAGCTTCATTGGCGGATTTCAAAATTTTGTTTATGAATATCAACTTAGCAATCATCAATATATTCTAAGATTTACTCATAGCTCGCTGCGCAGTATGGAATTGTTAACGGCTGAACTTGAATGGATTCTATACCTGGCAGATCATGGCGTTTCCGTATCAAGACCCGTGGGTTCTCTTCTGGGTAATCTAGTTGAGCAAATAGAGATTGATGATTCATGCTTTATGGTATCTTCCTTTGAAAAAGCACAAGGAAAACGAATAGGTTACCCAGACTGCCTGAAGGATCTAGACCTCTATGAGCAGTGTGGCATGATCACTGGACAAATGCACAGATTAGCAAAATCTTATAAACCACAGTCCAAAAGACATGCGTGGCATCAGAACTACTACCTGCAGAATGTAACGAAGTTTATTCCTCCATCCCAAAGTGGCGTTTTAGAAAGCTGTAAGGCGCTTATGAATCGGCTAAAGCATCTCGACGCTGAAATAAATACCTATGGTCTCATCCATGGGGATATCAATGTAGGCAACTTTTTGGTCGACAATGGTAAGCTGACTTTGTTTGATTTTGATGAAGCTCAGTACAGCTGGTTTGTAGAAGATATCGCCATTCAACTGTATTATCTAGTCTACGTTTACGGGGATGATAGTATGGAGGACAGGCAGCTTCAATGTCAGCGTTTTATGGAGCATTTTCTAAAAGGCTACGTTAAAGAGAACAGGATTTCAGAAAATGAGCTGAAGCTAATTCCTCTTTTTCTTCGATTAAGAGAGATTATTGTTTATACAGGGATGTACCGGAGTTTTGATATGTCTAACCTAGATGATTGGACCAAAGATTATTTAACGCAGAGTAAGGCGAGAATCGAGAATAGCGTATCCATCATTGAATCTTATTTCTGAACAAACATCCAAAACGTTTCATATGAATTGTCTCTCTTACAAAACCCACAGCTATCACTGTGGGTTTTGTGTTCTTTAAACAAGTCCATTTTTGCTTTTAAGAGGTTGATATGCCGTTACTCTATCCTAACTTGGACATATCGTATTATGAGACTTTTCCCAAAAATGCATATGAGGGGTTGGTTAAATGAGTGCTGTACCTCACAACAAAGCGAAGCAACAAGGTGTTTCCATTATTACCTGTACCAATCGCCATAATTATTTAAACAACCTACTCCAAAATTTCAGCAGACAAAGATATGCAAATAAAGAACTTATCATTATTATCAATAATAATAAAATTCCACTATCCCCCTACCAAACCTTAGCTAAAAAATACAAAAATATTAAGATATATCGTAAACCTGAACAGCAATCTCTCGGTTCATGCTTAAACTATGCCGTAACAAAATGCAAATATCATACCATCGCCAAATTTGATGACGACGATTACTATGCCCCTCATTATTTGACGGAAAGTATTCTGACCTTAAAAAGAACTAAAGCTGATATCCTTGGAAAACGGGCTCACTATATGTATTTACTAGGTTCAAAGACTTTGATTCTTCGTTTCGCAAATGATGAACACCGAATAGTTACCCATCTCCCTGGCGCTACGCTCGTCTTCAACCGAAAAGTATTCGATCATGTAAAATTTCCTAATAAAAACGTAGGTGAGGATGATCTCTTTTGCAGCAGAAGCAAAAAGAAAGGTTATAAGGTTTATTCTGCAAGTAAAAATAACTTCGTTGCCATACGTAGAAAAAACTCTTCAAAACATACATGGATCATCAGTGATAGTACACTAATAGCTAACCATAAGATCATCCGGAATATTAAAAACTACAGGAATTTTGTTGGACGCCGTCCAAAGATTTCGTTATGAAATTAACTGCTGAATCTACTTCATCTGCCGTGTCTATTCTAACTTGTACAAAACGAATGGATTGTATTAAAACAATATTTGATAACTATCAACGACAGAATTTCAAATCAAAAGAGCTTATCGTGATCATTAATAATGATAGCTTGAAAATAGAAGACTATATACATGCTGCAAAAAAACATAAAAATGTACGGATCTATAAACTACCTGAATATCGTTCACTGGGGTTTTGTCTGAATTTTGGTGTGCACTTAGCGAATTATAGTTGTATCGCTAAATTTGATGACGACGATTATTATTCTGCCAACTATTTAACGGATAGTATGAACATCCTCCATAAAACTAAAGCTGATATCGTTGGAAAACGAGCTCACTATATGTATTTAACTGATAAGAAGCTACTTTTGCTTCGTTATCTTCATATGGAAAATAAACAGGTAACCAATGTTCAGGGAGCGACCCTACTCGTAAAACGAAATGTCTTCCAGCAGATTTCCTTTCCAGATTGGAATAAAGGTGAATGCGTTAAGTTTTGTGCGGATTGTGCTGCACAGGGCTTTAAGATCTATGCAGGAAATAAGTATAACTTCGCTGCGATTCGTAGAAAAAACTCCAAAGATCACACTTGGGTCGTTAGCGACAAGAAACTTCTAGCTCAAAATGTTAAAGTTCTAAACGTGAAAAACTTCAAAAAATACGTAACGCGAGGCTGATTTAATCAATCTAATCCTACCAGCTATGCCTTAGTAACCCAATAAAAAGACTGGACAGCAATATAGCTAAGCGGCTATTCGCATCCAGTCTTTCATATTTTTAAAAAGTATAATCGTAAAATTTCTCTGCATTCCTTAAGCTGGACCATACATCAGAACTTTCTCCGCCTATATACCAATAAGCTACTCCAGCTAGTTTTTTAGTAACCGCTAAGTTGTATTTAGTTATTAATGAACGCCCATCCTCAATCCAGATCGTATGTTTTATAGCTTGTTTCGAGTAGCCCGCGACATATTGTCCCAGCGAAGGATTCCACACGGGTCTCGATGCATAGCTGCTGATAATCTGATTTTGCTCCGGAAGCGTAATATATTGAGAGGATAAAACCGTCCCCTTCTGGTTCAATGTCCAATCCCGATTATATAAGGGCAATGCCAATATAACTTTTTGACTAGGTACAACTTTTAGGATTGTATTCACAGCCCTTTGATCATAAGAAAGCGAGGCATTGGACCCCGGAACTTGACTCCCGTCATAATGCTCATCATAACCCATCATCACCATATAATTCACTTGCTTGCCTAGGGCAGCATAGTCAAAAGCTTCTGTCCAATCCGTTCCAAGATCAGGAGATACATCCATCGACAGGATAACATCTAGCGAACGCATTTTCTCGGCTAATAAAGTAATAAACGAAGTCAAATACACACGATCTTCGGCCGCTACATTTTCAAAATCTATATTTAGTCCATCTAATCCATATTTACTCACTAAAGCAGCTAACTGATTGACTGCCGTATTCCTTGCGGTTGTACTCAACAGTATCTGATGCGTCGCTTCTTGATCCGATCGATTGCCAACCATCGCCCAGACTTGCTTTTTATTCTTTTTTGCCCAAGTTACCAGTGAGGCGTCTGTCGAATCCGTTACTGCCCCTGTTTTCCCAACATAATACCAACGTGGTGATAATGTGTTGACGTTCGATTGCAGAACATGATTCTCAAATTGTGCCGTCGTGAGACCATACTGCCAGCCTATAACAATACGTTTGTCCGGATTACTTTCCAGCTGTGCCGCCCAGCTTGTATGTTGCAGCACCCGATCCATCAGCACTGCCGTCTCTTGCCTGGTTATCGGGTCCGCGGGCCGAAAATTTCCGCTATTATCGCCCTTCATTACTCCGCGATCATTAACCTTAGCTACAGCAGCACTTGCCCAGCTAGCAATTTGTTGCCGATCCTTAAAATTAGTTTGTGCGGCAGTTGCAGTGTTTGTTTGCTTTAGAGCTTTGGCTATCCACACAGCCGCTTCCTGCCGAGTGACTGCTTTTGCGGGTGCAAAAGTAGTTGCCGAAGTGCCGTTCGCCAGTTCAAGCTGAACCGCAGCCTGAATCCAGCCGTAATACCAAACGCTTTTGGCTACGTCGGTATAAGGAGATACCGGACTCAACGCTGGATCAAGCTTCAACAGTCGATCAAGAACTGTTATAAATTCAGCTCTAGTAATCGATTGAGTAGGTGAAAATTTAGTATTCGAGGTGCCAGTTAATATATTCCGGTTATATAAATCTATGATTTCTTTTTTTGCATAACTAGTGTTTATATCGTCAAAAGGAACCCCGTTATCGGCCGATATATGCTGAATAAATACTCCGGCGGCTAGCACGACAGCGAGGGTTATTATAGTAAATCTAGCAAATATATTTTTCACGGGTTAAGAGATTCCCCCTTGGTTATCAATCTTTGAATTATACCAAGGATACAATCAATAAACATCGCTAAAATATTGGTAGAGTACGATAGGATCAGCTCTTCGGATTACGCAAAAAGAGACTAAGAACCACACCACACAGCGCCAAGCCCAATGAAACTAGGAACGTGTCGTGGAATCCTGCAACCATAGCCGCTGAGGGTAGTTTCTGATTCCCTTGACTCATATGTGTAGCTATATTGGAAGTCAATAAGCCCGACATTATAGCGACAGCAAAGGAACCCACAATTTGTTGCGCAGAGGCAGTAAGTGGGGTAACACGGCTGATCAGATCCTTCGGAGCGGCTTTAAGCACATGTGTACCGAGCTGCATAGTAGTTAATCCTTGGCCAAGTCCCATAATGGCAAAATAACTGATCATAACGTATACACTTGTATCATTTTGTAAACGTGACAAGAGAAAGAGTCCGGTGGACAGCAGCACAAGTCCAGAGAACACAACGGGCCGAGCTCCAAACTTATCAAATAACTTTCCTCCAATAATCATGCCAGCAAAGGATATTAATGCTTGGGGAATAACTAAAAGCCCCGATTCAAAGGAAGAAAAACCTCTGACCTGCTGCAAAAAAATTGGAATTAACAGAATCGAACCAAATAAGGCGAACTGATTAATCCAGGTCAAAATCATACCTTTACTAAATTCTAGAGATCGAAAAGAGCGAAGTTCCAATAACGGTTCTTTTTGGCGCAATTCCACGAAAATAAACAAGACTAAAGCAATGAAGCTGAACGCAAGAGATATAATCGTTATACGATCCCCCCAGCCATCTACTCCCCCTCTATGCACCCCAAATACCAAGCTGGAGAAGGCGAGCGGTGATAAAATCACACCCCAAATATCCAATTTAGCTTTATTCCCCTTCTCTATTACCGGAAGAAATTTCACTCCAACAATCATTGCAATAATGCCAATGGGAACATTAATCAGAAAAATCCAATGCCAGCTGGCATATTCCAACAGCCATCCTGACAGTACAGGGCCAAGAACAGGCGCAATTAACATCGGTAGTCCAAGCAATCCCATGATTGAACCTCTTTTATCGGGAGGTGCGATTTTGAATGACATAGCCATACCAATTGGAGCAATCATCCCTCCGCCTAATCCCTGCAAAATACGAAAGATTATCAGCTCTGTTGTGGATTGTGCCATAGAGCATAATAAAGAACCTATGGTAAACAATACGATCGAAGCTAAAAAAACACGTTTGGCAGTAAACTTATCCGAGAACCAACCGGCCAATGGGATAATTACGGATAAAGCCAGCGTATAACCCGTAATGGCCCACTGTATTGTTTTTAGGCTGGCATTAAAGGTTTTTTCAAGCTGCGGGATCGCTACATTCATAATTGTACTGTCGAGCATAACCAGCAGCATTCCTGTTATAAGTGCCAGTATTACGGGAAGTATTGCTTTTATAGAAAATTCTTTGGTGACTGGTTGGGATTGTTCCACTTGAAGATTACTCATGGGTCTATACACATCCTTTTTAATTTTTACTAATAAAATTGCTAACTGCTGCCTCCTTTTTTTAAAAAATCGCACCTTTAAACTAACAGTGTAAGATTAATATAGCACCCGTTTATTTGCTTGTAAATAAAAATATCTAACACTGTAAGATAAAGCGGTAATCTAACGATGGTAGACCAGCCATTCATCTTCGCTTATGATAGAGAAAGACAGTAACAGGAGGTCGTTTCGATGAGAATCAAAAATCTGCAAATCACTGAACAAGATATAATAAAAGCTTCTTGGGAGCTGTTGGATGATATCGGCATAGAGGCATTTAGTATGCGTAAATTAGCAGAACTACTAAAAATACAAGCCGCCTCTCTGTATTGGCATTTTAAGAGTAAACAGAGCATTTTCCAGACGCTTGCTAATGAGGTCGCCAAAGAAGCCCTCGAAACTGCGAATCTCGAAGGTACTTGGCAAGAACAGTTATTTAATTTTGTGGACCGAATTCGTGGGGTTTTACATAAGTATCCTTGCTCGGCTCAGCTGATGATGAGAACCTTGCCTTCTGAACCAAATTATCTATCTTTACTGAATACTTTGCTTCAGATCGTGGATCATCTTCCTTTAAACGATAGTGATAAATTCTCCTTGATAGCATGCGTGTTAAACTATGTAATCTCATTCGAATTGGACAAATATGAGCAGGATCGAATTGACTTAGCCATGAAAAATGAACCTAATGGAGATGCTAGAGTGGTTTTTAAACAATCGCTTGAGCACTTATCCGGGGATGGACCTAATGTTATAAAACGAATGTACGAAAACAATATTTTTAATGAAATTGGCTCCGATAAGATGTTCTATACAGGTCTAAAAATAATGGTGGGTGGAATTGAACAGTTAGCTAATGAACGACAAGAACAACAAGAGCGACGGTAGAACTTAGGGATTTTTCACGAAAATAAATCTTGCACAAAAAAAGGGCATCCCAGCAGCCAATTTCGGCTTTTGGAATGCCCTTTTTTTAAAGAGCCCGAAATAAAAATTCTCCTGTGGACTGGATGTATCTATACATCACTCCACACGCTACTAATATCACCACACCAATACCTAACATAACGAGATTACCATTTAGATCAGATAAAAGAAAACTAAAACCAAATGGAATCAGCAAGCTGATAAATCCTATAATCATCGCTACAAGGACCGAAGCACTTTGTTTAATTACAGAGACTTCATTGGTCCACTCCAGTTTAGGAAGCTTCAAGTTTACGATCACACCTACCATTGCGGTAAAACAAGCGTATAGGACGGGGATTATTAGCAATAACAAGCTCTCCATCCAGCCAGTGCCCAGAGAAATCATAAGAAGCACACTACTAACAATCACAATCGGCACAGTAATGGTGAGATTCACTGTGATTTTACTTAATAATATAGTTTTTGTCGGAACGGGAGCGCTTTTTAAAATCCAAATATGGTTACCTTCAAGCGAAATCGAACTCGATGTCGTACAGCTTAATGCTACAAAGAGGGAAACAAATAGTGGCGCCAATCTGCTTAGATAATTAGAGAGTTCTGGTATCTCAATAATCTTTCCTAATTGCTCTGAGCTAACAAACAGTAAGGTGATCGCCATGACAAGTAGCATTACCATACCAATACTTGTATTTAGCACATATATAGAAGAACTGAAATAGCGGCGCAGCTCTTTTTTATACAATGTGTAAAGCGGTGAAGAGACTGCAAGTGACCTCATTTGATACTTATTCTTTGAGTAAGAAGTCGTAAGACCTGTGTGTATTGCTTTATATTTGCTGCCAAGAATAAGGGTAAACAGCATAAAAGAAAGTAATGAAATTCCTATAAATAATAGTAAAGGAGCTACCTGATACGAGCAGACAGCATCTACATACATGACCGTCAAAGGATATAAGTTAAAGATTTGATCGGCAATTTGTGTGCTCATATCCGCAAGTAACTGCGGGTCATTCCCATTCATTTGGCTTGAACCCAAAATAATAACAATGATTACGGCAAAAGTCAGAATAAGACTTATTAAACGACTTCCTTTAAAACGTGAGGAAATCCAACTAATCAATGTCCCTATAATCGTTGCAGCAATGATCGGCACTAATGGGATAAATAGCAGCGTTATCATGAAAAATAAATAATACACTACTGCCGGATTTACCTTTATAGCATAAACTACACCTGCTGGCACCATCACCATCAATGAGAACAGTATATTCAGCACGTAGAGCTGAACTACACGGCTTGCTACGATATGGCTCGTTTTGATAGGCAGCGACATTACGAGATCGTAATCTTTGGAGCCAAATAATACCCCACTCGCCTTATAGATCGTTGTAAAAAATCCAATCAAGCAAGTAACAGCCATCATAATCGCAAGCAGCAGCTCTGGCCGGCCTATCTGTTCAAGGGTCTCTGCTATCATGAAGCTATATCCAAACGAAACCACTGCCATCATGACAATCCCTATTAAGATACCGATGCTCAGCAAAAGCATTTTTCGTCTTTCTTTCAAATCTCGTGTATGCAAAGCTTTATTTAACCCAAAGGATGAGATTAGCTGAATTTTCGTCAATCTCCAGATATTAATCATGTTTTATCAACTCCAAAAACACATCTTCAAGGCTGCTGTCACCCTTCACCTCTTCTGTTTTCCCATGAGTGATCAATTCACCCGCTTTGATAATGGCGATCTTATTGCAGAGCTTCTCGGCCACGTCCAGTACATGCGTCGAAAAAAAGATCGCACTGCCCTGGCTGCAAATATCCGCCATAATTCTCTTGAGCGTGTGTGCCGCTTTTGGATCAAGTCCCACAAAGGGTTCATCCAGAACCAGCAGCTTCGGTTTATGAATAAGCGCAGAGATAATCGCGAGTTTCTGTTTCATACCATGAGAATACGCGGAGATCAAATCCCCCAGATTAGAGGTAATCTCAAATTCATCGCTATATTTCTTTATCAATAACTCCCGATCCGCTTTCGATACGCTAAAAAGATCACCAATAAAATTCAAGTACTGAATGCCCGTCAGATGATCGTATAAATCCGGATTATCTGGAATATACGCAGTAATCGCTTTGCAGGCTAAGGGATCTTTTTTAATGGAGTACCCACCAATCTCGATATCTCCCTCCTCAAAATCTAAAACTCCGACCACTGCTCGGATAGTCGTTGTTTTACCTGCACCGTTATGACCGATAAAGCCGTAGATGTCACCTTTTTCGACCACCAAATTCAGATCATTTACCGCCTTCTTGCCACCCTTATAGCTTTTGGTAAAATGTTTGATTGTCAACATCTTGCCACTCCCCTTCCAATCTCATAACACTCTCAATATGCCATATTTACTGTAGCTTCGTCGTCTTCAATATACGTTTCTTATAATACGTTTAGCCCGTCCAGATAGTTCATTCGTTTGCAAATATTTATTTTGAGATTTTTACCTCTAACGGGTGGGATAAAATTACGATTAAGTGCAACACGGTCCGTAAGGGCAAACAAACTACTTTGGGGACGTTGAGTTAGCTACTTGGCTGACGATGAGATAGCTAACTTTGGAACGCTAAGCGAACTACTTGGGTGACGATGAGATAGCTAACTTTGGAACGCTAAGCAAACTACTTTGGAGACGGTTGGCTGACAGCTTTGGAACGCTAAGGCAGACTGACGATGAGCTAACTAAATTGGAACGCTAAGAAGACTGACGATGGGATAGCTACTTTGGAACGCTAAACAAACGACTTTCTAAGCAATCTACTCCGGATCAGAAGCAATCTACCTTTGGTGGTGGCAGCCATTGCTACGTATCGGACCGAGGCGCCCTTATTTCGCAAATTCACGCTCTTTTCCACCCCGTTCGGACTCAAATGAAGCTATTGTGCCACATCCGCTCCTTTTTGCTGCAAAATCAGCCGAATAAGTGCTATGCAGTCCATTACTTTGAAAAAAGGCGTCAAAAACACCATTTAGCTGCAATACGGTCCGTAACGGTAAACAAATCACTTTGGAATGATAAGCAAATTACTTTGGTGACGATGAGCCAACTACTTTGGAACACTGAGCAAACGACTTTCTAAGCAATCTACTCCGGATCAGAAGCAATCTACCTTTGGTGGTGGCAGCCATTGCTACGTATCGGACCGAGGCGCCTTTATTTCGCAAATTCACGCTCTTTTCCACTCCGTTCGGACTCAGATGCAGCTATTGTGCCATATCCACTCCTTTTTCCTGCAAATTCAGCCGAATAAGTGCTATGCAGTCCGTTACTTTGAAAAAAGGCGTCAAAAACACCATTTAGCTGCAATACGGTCCGTAAGGGGAAACAAACTATTTTGGAACGGTAAGCAAATTACTTTGGTGACGATGAGCCAACTAAATTGGAACACTGAGCAAACGACTTTCTAAGCATTCTACTCCGGATCAGAAGCAATCTATCTTTGGTGGTGGCTGCCATTGCTACGTATCGGACCGAGGCGCCCTTATTTCGCAAAATCACGCACTTTTCCACTCCGTTCGGACTCAGATGCAGCTATTGTGCCATATCCACTCCTTTTTCCTGCAAATTCAGCCGAATAAGTGCTATGCAGTCCGTTACTTTGGGAAAAGTCTCCAAAAACACCATTTAGCTGCAATACGGTCCGTAACGCTAAGCGAACTACTTGGGTGACGATGAGATAGCTAACTTTGGAACGCTAAGCAAACTACTTTGGAGACGGTTGGCTGACAGCTTTGGAACGCTAAGGCAGACTGACGATGAGCTAACTAAATTGGAACGCTAAGAAGACTGACGATGGGATAGCTACTTTGGAACGCTAAACAAACGACTTTCTAAGCAATCTACTCCGGATCAGAAGCAATCTACCTTTGGTGGTGGCAGCCATTGCTACGTATCGGACCGAGGCGCCCTTATTTCGCAAATTCACGCTCTTTTCCACCCCGTTCGGACTCAAATGAAGCTATTGTGCCACATCCGCTCCTTTTTGCTGCAAAATCAGCCAAATAAGCGCTATGCAGTCCGTTACTTTGAAAAAAGGCACCAAAACACCATTTAGCTGCAATACGGTCCGTAAGGGGAAACAAACTATTTTGGAACGGTAAGCAAATTACTTTGGTGACGATGAGATAGCTACTTTGGAACGCTAAGCAAACTACTTTGGGACGGTGAGCTAACTACATTGGAACACTGAGCAAACGACTTTGGTGACGGCGGGCTACACCCAAACCAAACCAAACAAAACTAACTCAACCAAAAAAAGCATTCACCCCCAATTTAGGGATTGAATGCTCTTTTTCTTAATGCAAAGTCTAAGCTGATGCGAACTGACTGTTATATAATCTGGCGTAATATCCACCGCTGGCTAGGAGTTGGTCATGCGTGCCACTTTCGACAATGTCTCCGTCCTTCATGAAAAGAATGAGATCCGATTCTCGAATCGTTGACAAACGGTGAGCAATTACAAAGCTGGTCCGACCAGCGATCATTTTTAGAAAAGCCTTCTGAATCCGTACCTCAGTCAGCGTATCAATACTGCTGGTGGCTTCATCCAAAATGAGCATAGGCGGATCTACGAGCATCACTCGTGCTATGGTAAGCAGCTGCTTTTGTCCTTGCGACAAATTATCTCCTGAGCCACTGATCTTTGTATCATATCCCTCAGGCAGGCGTTTAATGAAGCTATGAGCATTTGCAGCCTTAGCAGCAGCGATGACCTCTTCTTCGGTAGCCTCAGGTTTGCCGTAGACAATATTTTCTCTAATTGTGCCGCCAAACAGCCAGGTGTCCTGCAACACCATCCCGAAATTACGCCGCAGACTGTCACGGGTAATCGTCTTGATATCCACACCGTCAATCTTGATGGAACCCTTATCCACATCATAAAAACGCATAAGCAGATTAACCAGTGTGGTCTTCCCCGCTCCCGTCTGCCCTACAATTGCAACCCGGGTACCTGGTTTCACTTCCAGACTGAAATCATTAATCAGAGGACGTTCAGGATTATAAGCAAAGGATACTTTTTCAAAGGTAATCGTCCCTTGGCTTGTATTCATAATTTTGGCGTCTGTTGCATCCGCTGGTTCAGGCGAGAGGTCTAGAATGGCGAAGATCCGCTGCGCTGATGCCGTTGCCGATTGAAGCTGCGTAATCACACCTGTAATTTCATTAAACGGCTTAGCGAACAAGTTGGAGAAGATCAAAAAGCTGGACAAATCCCCTACCGTCACAAGCCCGCGAATCACCATAACACTACCGATCATCGCGATAACAGAGAAGGTAATATTATTTACTAACCGTGTTGTCGGATTGGACAAGGAACCGTAAAATTGTGATTTCACGCCAGTCTGGTACAAAGTCTCGTTTCGTTCTTCAAACTGGGTCAGTGCACGGTCTTCATAATGATAAGCTGTGACCACTTTTTGTCCGCCAATCATTTCCTCCACGTATCCGTTGAGACCGCCCAGAATTTTAGCCTGCTCCTTAAACATCTTCTGGGAGCGCATCGTAATGAATCTTGCCACAAAAAATGTAACGGGTGCTGACAGAAGAACAACTAGGGTCATTAAAGGACTAATGTACAACATAAGTACAATTGCCCCCACGATAGTGATGATCCCCGTGAGCAGTGTTGAGAAGCCTTGCAGCAGTCCATCAGAGACCGCATCCATGTCATTAACAAACCGGCTGATGCTGTCCCCTTGCGGGTGGTTATCGTGAAATTTTAACGGCAAAACATTTAATTTATCAAAAAGCTCCCGCCGTAAGTCATATACAGTCCGATAGGCAATTCGATTAGTCAGGTAGGTAAGAAGCCATCCGAAAAAGCTGCCGACAATATACACCCCTGCCAGAATCAAAAGCAGTCTAAGTACGGCGTCAAAATCAACCTCTCCCGGCCCGATCATAAAATCGATGGCGCTGCCGATGAGCAGCGGGCCAATTAGACTGGCAATCACACTGAGTATTGCGCAGATTACTGCACCTATAGCTATTTTTTTATAATGCCCTGTGTATACAATAAGTCTTTTCCAAATGTTATTTTTGTTCATTGGCCCGACTCCTCACTTGATAGCTGGGACAGGCAGATTTCTTTATACTCTTCACAACCACGCATCAGCTCCTCATGGGTTCCGACACCGGCGATCCGCCCTTCCTCAAATACCATTATTTTATCCGCTTGCCTTACAGTGCTTACCCTCTGCGAGACAAGGAGTACGGTCATTTCCTGGCTGCTCTCTTTGAGAGCCTTTCGAAGTGCCGCATCTGTGGAGAAATCCAGCGCACTGGAGGAGTCATCCAAAATAAGAATCGATGGCTTTCCTACTACTGCACGAGCTATGGTTAAGCGCTGCTTTTGTCCACCGGATAAATTTAATCCCCCACGAGATACTTGCGTATTCAACCCTTCGGGTAATTTACGTATAAACTCCTCCGCTTGAGCAATAGAGGCTGCCTGCATGATTTCTTCCTCAGTTGCATCTTCCTTGCCCCAACGTATATTCTCAGCGATCGTTCCTGTAAACAGCACAGCTTTCTGCGGTACAATCCCAATCTTCTCACGAAGCTGATGCAGCTTATAATCTCGGACATTCACACCATCCACTTTCACTTCACCTTGAACCGCATCATAAAAACGAGGGATCAAATTCACAAAAGTTGACTTACCTGAACCCGTACTGCCAATCAGGCCCACGGTCTCTCCGCGATTAATTACTAGAGATATATCCTCTAATGCCGATTCACCTGTCGTATTATACCCAAAGGATACGTGATCGAATTGTATAGCAGGGGCAGCAGGGGCAGGGGCAGCAATCACTGCATTTCCTTCCTCAGACACGGAGACCTTAACACCCAGCACTTCATTTACACGATTAGCTGAGGATGAGGCTTTTGTAAAAATAATAACCAAGTTGGAGACCACTATCAGCGCCAGCAAGATTTGAGTGATGTAATTGATGAAAGCAATGATCTCCCCTTGAGACAATCGGCCCCCATCGATATGAATTCCGCCTACCCACAAAATAGCAATGATTGCCGCATTTACTACAAGTGTAGTCATCGGCCCAAGCAAAGCTGAAATCCGCGAAACCCGGATCGCTGTAGTAGTCAAATCATCGGACGAAGCATCAAAACGTTCTTTTTCTGTATGTCTTTTGGCAAAAGCACGAATCACTCGAATCCCCGATAAATTCTCACTCAGTACGAGCGCAAGGGCATCCAGCTTCTGCTGGTATTTTCGGT
This sequence comes from Paenibacillus sp. FSL R10-2778, assembly GCF_038593035.1. NCBI lineage: Bacteria > Bacillati > Bacillota > Bacilli > Caryophanales > Paenibacillaceae > Paenibacillus > Paenibacillus sp. FSL R10-2778. The sequence goes on from NZ_CP151956.1 coordinate 4,227,275, forward strand.
ACAAAGGAGCACTGCGGGTGATAATAAAATATAAAATAATGCCAAAAACCGGTGTTGCCGCAATTAGAATCAGCGATAATCTAAAATCCAAAATCATGGACATTAGGATAGCCCCGATACAGATAAACGGTGCACGAATAACTAGACGAATTAGCATAGCCACAGCAATTTGCAGCTGGTTTACGTCATTGGTAATCCGATTAATCAGTGTAGGTGTACCTAAGGTATCCAGCTCAGCATACGACAAAGAGGTGATATGTCTAAACATCTTATTGCGTAGTGTCGTACCGAATCCCTGTGAAGCCCGGGCTGCATAGTATTGGCATACCATGGAGCAGCCGAAGCCAAGCAGTGACATCAGCACCATTAGGCCACCCATGCGGTAAACATAGGCGCTGTCATGATTGCCAACCCCGTTGTTGATGATCAATGCGACAATGGTAGGCAAAATCAGCTCCAGAATCGCTTCCATCAGTTTGAAGATCGGTCCAATGATCGCTTCTTTTTTGTACGGCTTTAAATATACTGCAATTTTGAACAAATTCATCCACACCCAACATAAGAAGTATTTAACCACTTGAAATATGTATAAGAACAGTTATGATTATGGCATATCTACTCACATATTAATAATATTGGATTCGTATCGCTCCCATACGATTAGCATATCTCAAGTTCGGAGGATTTTTATATGGATATTAGACAACTTAAATATTTTATGGCGATAGCTGAGGAAGGACAGATTACATCTGCAGCCAAAAAACTGCAAATGGCCCAGCCTCCGCTGAGCCAGCAGCTAAAGCTCCTAGAGGAAGAACTCGGTGTAAAGCTAGTGGAACGAGGTCCACGCAGCGTGCAGCTCACTGAAGCTGGAGCCATATTGCGGGACCGTGCCCAACAAATCCTGGAGCTGGCAGATTCCACTGCCCGTGAGCTCACTGATTTTGTCAAAGGTTTAAAAGGAACCCTAGCCATTGGTACTGTTTCTTCCTCTGGAGCTACGTTGCTTCAAGATCGGCTATGTGAGTTCCACAAAACGTATAGAGGTGTGAAGTTTGAGATTCATGAAGGAAATACCTTTAGAATCATTGACCTCCTGAATAAAGGTATTGTCGAAGTCGGGATTGTTAGGACACCCTTTAATGGTACAAATTTAGAATGTCTTTACACACAAGCTGAACCTATGATTGCCGTAATGACACCTGAGTATGACTGGAAAACGGATGAAAACTTTATTGAGATCGGTGAGTTAAAGGATAAGCCGCTTATTATCTACCGCCGTTTTGAGCAGCTTATCCGGGAAACATGTCTTGAGAACGGCTTTGATCCGCTGATTTTCTGTATGAATGATGATGCTAGAACAACACTGCTCTGGGCAAACGCTGGTCTTGGCATTGGAATCATCCCCAAATCCGCTTTCGAATTAACGAGTAACCGTAATTTGATCTATAAAGAAATCAGTAGTGAATCACTACGCACACGGGTCGCCGCCGTCTGGATTAAGGATAAATACTTATCATCCTTGGCTTCCAAGTTTATTGAAAGCTTCAGGAATGGATAAATACCAGCTCTATTTATTCACTTCCTGTTGATCTAGCCTATCCTCTTCTTCTTTAATACGGCTAATATCAATTCGTTCAAACAATAATTGTAAATCAGTAACCTGTTGGTAAGGGGGCACCGAGCAAGGCTGCCAATTCGGTAGTTCTAACGACAGGAACCCCCTGATCTTGTCACAAGAGAACGGTAGAAACGGATGCAACAAATTCGCTAAGTTCGCAATAATCTGCACACATGTGTATATTGCAGAATCACAAGAAACCTGATCCTCTTTTATCTGTATCCATGGTTTTTGCAGATCGAAATACTGGTTTGCCTTGCGCACATAAGAAAAAATAAACTCCAGCGCATCTTTTAGATTCCCAGCCTCAATAAGCCGTCCTGATTCCAGATACAATAGGTCGATATTGTCCTTCCACCCCTTATCTAATTGCCCATTTGGCACTTTCCCTTCATAAAACTTATCTACAAAAGCCAATGAACGGTTCACAAAGTTACCAAATGCTCCAAGCAGCTCTCCATTATGGCTATAAATAAACTCTCTCCAGGAAAAATCCGTGTCCCGCTTCTCAGGTCCATTGGCAATTAAGAAATAACGAATAGAATCTGGCTGATACCGCTCTAAAATATCAGGTACCCAGACCGCCCAATTTCGGCTAGTGGAGAATTTCTGCCCTTCAAGGGTTAAATATTCGCTAGATATAATCCTGTCCGGTAAATGCAAACCTCCTGCTCCTAATAACACAGCCGGCCATATTAAAGTGTGAAAAGGAATATTGTCTTTACCATGCACATAATAAGCGGTAATCGCCCCTTTTTCCTCTAACCAAAAATCCTCCCAGCTTCCTCCGGACTGTGCAGCCCACTGCTTACTGGCTGATAAATAACCACTTACCGCCTCAATCCAAACATAAATTTTTTTATCTTCAAATCCAGCCACAGGAACATCTACACCCCAAGACAAGTCTCTTGTTACCGCGCGGTCCTGCAGCTCTTCTTGTAAATAACGTTTGGTCAGTTTTATAGCATTTTCTCTCCAAAATTGTGCTTCCTCTACATATTCCGTTAATTCAGACTGAAAATTAGATAAGCTAAGATAATAATGTTCTGTCGGCCTTTCTGTTGGTGTATTCCCACATAATTTGCAGACTCTGTCTAACAAATCGGCAGGATCTAGAATCGTAGAACAATAATCACATTGATCCCCTCGCGCCCGCTCACCACATACCGGACAAGTCCCTTCCACATATCTGTCTGGCAAAAAGCGCTGATCCACCTCGCAGTAACATTGAGCAATGGTTTTTTTATATAAATGACCATTCTCTAGCAGCTTTGTAAACAACGCTTGCACAACCTTATGATGCTGCTGTTGATCCGTTCGAGTATATAGATCATAACTAAATCCCAGCTGTTCAAAACACTTCAGAAACTCTTCATGATATCTGCTTGCAAAAGCTCCCGGCGTAATCCCTTCATTCGCAGCCTGAACTGCTACGGGTGTGCCATGGCAATCACTGCCTGATACATATAATACGTTATCCCCTTTGGAGCGAAAATATCGTGCCAGCACATCCCCAGGCAACACACTTGATAATCTCCCCAGATGTAAAGATCCATTCGCATACGGCCAAGCGCCACCTATAAACACATTACTCATTAACCTTCTCCTCCTTTTTTTAGACAACAAAAAAACTCCCATCCACAAAGGACGAGAGTTCTACTCACGTGTTACCACCTAATTTTATAAATGCCTCATGACATTTACCTCTTCAGGTACGACGTTAATTAACGTTTATACCCTAGCACTGTAACGGATGCAGGTTCCGGCGCAGCCTACAACCCATAAGGTTTCGATGCGCAGCTCTGAGACCATATTCCCAAGGGTTTTCTTTACTCCTTTTCAGCGACCGGAGCTCTCTGTTGAAAGAATTGCCGTGGTACTCTTTCTCTTCTTTGCTTTTACATATTCAAGTTAGAGAAAATAATACTCAATTTGTTGTTTATTGTCAATGCGAAACATCAAGCTCTCTGTAACTTTTCCAGTTAATCTCCGTCTTTTATATAAATACGTTACAAGGAGGTCCCTCAGTGAAAAAAGTAAATTTGCTTACACTATCTGTTCTTTTACTAGCAGGAGTATGGGGTTGTTCCGATCATAAAGTTAATTCTGTTCCCAAAAGTGAACCCTATACTTCCAAAGAAGCCATCAGTAGAGGGGATATTGTTTCTTTTGAAAAAGTGTACAACCTCGATAAATTCGAGAAATTTATAACTAATCTCTCCAGCAACAAAGCAGACAATATACGCGTTACAAGTTACACAGATGAAGGCGATCCCATATTTAAGGATTTAAAATTTGACGGTAACGTGATTAATTACAGCTATGATACTTCTAATGATGCATTCGGTGGAAGCAACACAGGAGTCAGAACCGATACCTGCTCCGAAGTGACGAGTAAAAAAAGCACACAAGGTGAAATTATCTATTCGATCAGCGGTTGCACAAATAATGACTCTGAAATTGATTACTACCTTTTTCGCACAACAAAATGAAATACTGAAATAAAAAAGACCACCCAATCATAATACAATTGGATGGTCTCTGTACTTCATATTATTTCATGATTTTGCAAATATCATTGGTGAATTGAACAGGATCACTAACCTGTAGACCTTCGATCAACAGGGCTTGGTTGTACAGCAGGTTCGTGTATAAACCGAGCTTTTCATTGTCGTTCTCTGCTGCCGCCTTCAAGGACTGGAACACTTCGTGATGGATGTTGATTTCGAGTACCTTATCCGCTTGCACCTCTTGGCCATTCGGCATCGATTTCAGGATTTTTTCCATCTCGATTGTCAGTTCACCTTCAGCAGAGAGACATACCGGATGAGTCTTTAAACGTTTGGAAGCTTTGACATTTTTCACTTTGCCGGACAGGATGTCCTTCATCGCTTCAAAAAGCTCCTTGTTTTCGTTCTCTTCCGCTTCCGTTGGCTTGTCCGCTTCGTCGGCTTCGATCCCCAGATCTCCGCTGGATACGGATTTAAATTCTTTTTCCTTATAAGACTGAATCATCTTGATCGCAAATTCATCAATATCATCAGTGAAGTAGAGAATTTCATACCCTTTATCCGATACAAGCTCGGTTTGCGGGAGCTTCTCGATTCTGTCGATCGACTCTCCGGAAGCATAGTAGATATATTTCTGATCTTCTGGCATTCTTGAGACGTATTCGTCCAGCGTAACCAGCTTCTTCTCCTTAGAGGAGTAGAACATCAACAAATCTTGAAGGGTGTCTTTGTGCATCCCATAATCGTTATAGACACCAAACTTAAGCTGTCTGCCAAAAGCATTATAGAACTGCTCATATTTCTCTCTTTCATCCTTCAGCAGGCTTTGCAGTTGGCTTTTCACTTTATTCTTAATGTTCTTAGCGATCAGAGTCAGCTGACGGTCATGCTGGAGCATCTCTCTGGAAATGTTCAAGGAAAGATCCTCTGAGTCCACCATACCTTTTACAAAGCTGAAGTAATCAGGCAGCAGATCCGCACATTTGTTCATGATCAGCACACCATTGGAATAGAGCTCAAGACCTTTTTCATATTCCTTTGTGTAATAGTCAAACGGCGTATTTTCTGGAATGAACAGGATTGCATTGTACACTACAGCACCATCAGCACTGATATGAATATGTTTAAGCGGCTTATCGAAGCCGTAACGTTTCTCTGCATAGAAGTTATCATAGTCTTCTGTAGTCAGCTCGCTTTTGTTCTTGCGCCAGATAGGCACCATGCTGTTTACGGTTTGTTCTTGAATAACTTCTTCGAACTCGTTCTCCGTGCCTTCTTTTGGCTTTTGCTCCTTCACGTCCATTTTAATTGGGAAACGAATGAAGTCGGAGTATTTTTTAATGATGGATTTCAGGCGGTATTCTTCCAAATATTCATCATATTGATCTTCTTCCGTATTCTCTTTAATCTTCAAAATCACATCAGTGCCGATAGAATCCTTCTCGACAGTCTCGATGGTATAGCCGTCAGCGCCCTTAGACTCCCATTTAAAGGCCTCGTCACTGCCTAATGCCTTACTGATCACTATAACGTCATCAGCCACCATAAACGCAGCGTAGAAGCCCACCCCGAACTGCCCGATGATGTTGTGGCCATCTTTAGCTTCGTTCTCTTTCTTAAAAGCAAGAGATCCACTCTTCGCGATTGTACCTAAGTTATTCTCCAGCTCCTCTTGTGTCATCCCGATACCTGTATCGGAAATCGTCAAGGTTCTGTTCGCCTTATCGGCGGTCACTTTAATATAATAATCCTCTTTATTGAAGACCAGGCCTTCATCAGCTAATGCTTTGTAATAGATCTTATCAATCGCATCACTTGCATTGGAAATCAGCTCACGCAGGAATATTTCCCGTTGTGTATAAATGGAGTTAATCATCATTTCCAGCAATCTTTTCGATTCGGCTTTAAACTCTTTTTTGGCCATGAATAAATAAATCTCCTTTCAAAATAACCTTCTTGTCCAGCACATCGTGATTAGCACTCTTCTTAGATGAGTGCTAATTCTTCTTTTTATATAACATAAACTGATTTTCAATGTCAATATTTACAGCGACTTTCATTAAATAAAGCTGTATTTTGCATACAAATTTAGGATTTGATCGATAAATAACATTCAACTTGCACATAGGATGATTCTATGTTTTAAATAGATTAGATACATAAATTACAAATAAAGGTCTAGCATCTTCTCTGGAGGGATTCAAATGCATGAACAAGCACAGTCCATTGTAAATTCTTCAGCAACAAGTCCCATTAAGAATTTGATTGGCAGTGTATTTATCCCCGTACACGATATTGAAAAAGCTCGTAACTGGTATTGCCAAGTCCTAGAACTCCAAGAAGCAGATCATTCGATTATAAACGGTCATTTATGTCCGTTAACTATGCAAGGAAGCACTGGGATCATTCTGGACACCATGCCCATGTGGGGAGGTTTAGAGCCTGAAGGGGCTCCTCCAATTACAACACCTGCTCTTATGCTTATAACCGATGATCTGCAAGCCTCTTTCAACTATATAAAGGAGCTCGGTGTAGATATAGTAACCGAAATTCAAGATCAAAAATGGTTTGTAGTAAAAGACCCTGATGGAAATAAACTAATGATTTGCAAACAGCATTTGGATTAGAAATTGCAGTGGTTGTGATTTCCACTTCTTAGGGTGCATCAGAAGCTGCAGATCAAAATGAATTTCGGGATGAACAAAGGACAGCTCAGCCAAGCTTCCCCGTTCAATTTCTTCCTCTGCCACGATTTTTGGTAACAAAGCAATTCCAAGACCATTCATTACACAACGTTTAATGGCCTCCAGATTCGAAAGCTCAAAACCTATGCGGAATATGATCCCGTGCTCTTTTAACAAATTCTCGAACAAACTCCGGTAAATACAGCTTTCCTCCGAGACTATTAGCTCACAGTTATTCAGATCCTGTAGGGTTACCGTATCCATCTGGGCAAGCGGATGATGAATGGGAGCTATCAAAACAAGCGGCTCATCTCTGACGATCGTACGCTCAAGGATGGAATCCGCAGTGGTGCGATCCAACATTAAGCCTAGATCTACTTCGCCATCTTTTATTTTGGCAAGAAGATTAGCTTCCTGCATCGTTTGCAGATGAATATCCAGCTTCGGAAATTTAGTCCTTAGCTGCTGCAGGTAAGGAGGTAAATAAAAAGCCGCTAAAGAATCTATCGTCCCAATAGTTAGCGTACCTCCGATTTGCTGGGCGATGGTTTCTTTTGAACGATCATATAAATCCAAAATCTCCACGAACAGCTTCAATAACTCTTCTCCTGGCGGGGTAAGCCGCAGCTGACGGCCATGCCTCTCTATTAAAGGTACTCCATATTCCTTCTCTATCTTCTGAATCTGCATCGTCACACTTGATTGTGCATATCCCAATTCTTCAGCAGCTCGCGTAAAGCTCTGACGTTTAGCCACCTCGCGGAAGGTTCGTAAATAGGTTAAATCCATTACCTCACCCTAACATCAATATTTTTGATGATCCATATCATTTATTATAGCTAACGACGATGCTACTTTCCATGGTAAAGTGTATGTAGAGGAATTAAAATATTTTGGAGGCCGATAATTTATGCTTACAGAACAACAGATTTATGGAGTTTATGTCCCCGTGGTCACCCCGTTCAATGCTGCTGGTGAAGTTGATTTGGATTCGTATCAGCGTTATGTAAAGAACATTATTAACAACAGCATACAAGGTCTGGTCGTTAATGGAACCACCGGAGAATCGCCCACTGTAACCGTAAATGAAATGCAGCTTCTAGTAAACACTTCCCGTGAGCTTCTACAATCCACATCAATCCCCTTAGTAGTTGGTACAGGTACCAATGATACAGCCTCTACGGTTGCACGCACGGAAATTGCTGCAAACCTTGGTGCTGATTGTGCACTAGTAGTCGTACCTTATTATAGTCGTCCTTCACAAGAGGGTATCATTGCCCATTTCCGCAAAGCTGCAGAAGTAGGCATACCAATCATGGCTTATGATATTCCAAGTCGTACAGGTACGGCCATGACGGTAGATACTGCACGTACAATCCTAGAAATGAATAATGTTGTCGGTTTAAAAGACTGCTCAGGCAGTACAAAAATGGTTACAGAGTTAGTCCGTACAGGTGCTAAACCTGTGCTTGGCGGCGATGATTCCCTCTTTTATGAAATGCTTAGCTGCGGAGCAGCTGGGGGGATGCTCGCTACTGCCAACGTTTTCCCGGCAGAATGTCTTCGTATCTTTGAAGCCTTTACATCTGGTCAAGTGGACTTCGCTAAAGAAAGCTTTGAACAACTACTGCCGATCATCCGCCTATTATTCAAGGAATCGAATCCCGCTCCAATTAAATGGATGCTTAGCCAAAACGGCCTACTGTCCTCGGATACGCTTCGCCTCCCTATGACTTCCATCAGCGCAGGACTTCAGCAAGAACTGAGCCCCTATGTTCAGGACAATACAATTGAAGCAACCGCATAAATGAAATAACAACAGCCGTTGTACAGTGAGGAACTGTTTAGCGGCTGTTTTTTGTTGTAAATTATCAGGAAATAAAACATAAAAACCATCAGATTTACTCTGACGGTTTTTTTATTTTGCTATAGAAACGATACGCATTCAAACTAACTTATCTGCTGCTCGTTTTTTGTCTTCCTTTTGTGAACCACTCGGACTTTGGCTTCAATGGAGGGTTAGACTTAGGTTTTGCTTTAGCTGGTTTAGATGCCGCTGATTTTGTTGCTGCCGGTTTTGTTGCCGCAGGTTTAGCAGTTGCTGGTTTGGAATTCGACGGTCTGGAAGACGATGGTCTCGAAGCTGCTGCTTTCGAACCTGACGGTTTCGCCGAACGATCTGTCTTCATTTGCGTTTTACGAGACATCGGATAAGGATGGTCCTTAACTTCCGGAATCGATTTTCCAATCAATTTTTCAATATCTTTAAGGAAAGGAAGCTCTTCAGCTTCGCAAAAAGAAATTGCCGTTCCGCTCAATCCCGCTCTGCCTGTACGACCGATCCGGTGCACATAGGTTTCCGGAATGTTCGGTAAGTTGAAGTTGATTACGTGAGACAGCTCATCAATATCAATTCCCCGGGCAGCTATATCCGTAGCTACGAGAACACGAGTCGCACCGCTTTTAAAATTCCGCAAGGCGTTCTGGCGATCATTTTGAGATTTATTGCCGTGTATGGCTTGAGCAGCAATGTTCACTTTAGCCAGATCGCGGGTAACACGGTCTGCACCACGTTTGGTACGAGTAAACACCAAAGCTGAGACGATGGATTTATCCTGTAACAGCAGGTTCAATTGGTTTTGCTTATTTCCGTTCTCTAATAAATAGATCGATTGATTGATTCTATCCGCAGTAGATGACACAGGTGTGATTTCCACCTTCACTGGATTCACAAGCAATGTTTTGATCAATTTAGAAATCTCAGTTGGCATCGTTGCCGAGAAAAACAGAGTCTGCTTCTTCGTAGGCATTTTGGCGATGATTCGTTTCACATCATGAATAAAGCCCATATCCAGCATCCGGTCAGCTTCATCCAGAACTAAAATTTGTACATATTGCAGATCTACACGTTTCTGATTGATCAGGTCGATAAGTCTACCAGGGGTAGCAATAAGAATATCGGCACCTTGATTCAGTGCGCGCTCTTGCACTTTCTGTGACACACCGCCAACAATGGCAGCAGAGCGGATATCTGTATATTGGCTATACGCTTTTATGTTATCAGCAATTTGAATCGCTAGTTCTCTTGTCGGTGTTAAAATCAACGAGCGGATGCGTCGCACATTATTGGATTTGTTTGGGCTCGATTGTTCGCTTAGCAATTGAATAATAGGCACGGAAAATGCAGCTGTTTTTCCTGTTCCCGTTTGCGCGCATCCAAGTAAATCTCTACCCGCTAATACAGCTGGAATCGACTGCTCCTGTATTGGTGTAGGTGATGTATAGTTTTCTTTGCTTAAAGCCTTCAAAATTGCAGGCACAATATTCAGTTCATTAAATGTCATTGGGTCTCCTTAATTTCTAATACATATATTCTTAACAATAAATCCTTTTGTCACGTCATAAACCATAATCATAACACAATAAGTTACATAATAATAGATTTTCTTTATCATCACACCAATTTTCATTAAAAATCCATTTCAGGATACTATCCGTTCTGCTCTTACAGAAATTTTTTTGCTAACCGTAAAATACTCCTCTTCAATTTATCCTGCGGCGTATCTTTTGTTAATCCTGTCGATCCTGTTGAGCCTGCTGAGACTGCTGAGACTGCTGAGACTGTTGAGCCTGTTAAGCCTGCTGAGCCATCGGACTCAGACGCCCTTATTATGAGGATTCATGGATTTTGGACACGCTATCGGACTCAGATGCAGTTATTCACACCTTCGAAGCCCAAATCAGTACAAATATAAAGCAATAAGAGCTATGCAGTCCGAAACCTTGGCAAAATAGATCAAAATGCTGAAATAGCTGCAACACAGTCCGATAAGTACAAGCCGTCGGGTAAACCACACAATCCTTACAGCACGCAGATCAGCCACACAATCCTTACAGCACGCCGATCAGACACACAATTCTTACAGCACGCCGATCAGACACACAATCCTTACAGCACGCCGATCAGCCACGCAATTCTTACAGCACGTGGATCAGACACGCAATCTTTACAGCACGTAGATCAGAAACGCAATCCTTACAGCACGCAGATCAGACACGCATTCCTTATAGCACACAGATCAACCACACAATCTTTACAGCGCGCCGATCAGACACGCAATCCTTACAGTACGCCGATCAGACACGCAATCCTTACAGTACGCCGATCAGACACGCAAAAAAAGCGGAGGATTTCTCCCCCGCTTCTTATCTTTGCTATAACTATGATGACTATTCTACGATTTCAGCAGTATCGCCGTTGTTGGCACCTGCAGCGTTAGCTTCGTCAGTGTCAATATGCATATCCAGTTTAAAGCTGTCTGATACGCGTGCAATTACGTTCTCCAATACGAGACCACGGTCGCCTCCGAGGCGAACTTTAAGCAATTGCTTATCAGCAATGCCCCAAGCTTCAGCTTCAGAAGTATGGAAGTGAATGTGACGAGCGGCGATGATAACGCCTTGTTCCAATTCTACTTCGCCAGCAGGTCCTTTAAGCGTAATGCCAGGTGTTCCATCAATATTTCCAGATTCGCGAACTGGAGCTTTCACGCCAAGTGCGAAGGAGTCAGTACGGGAAATTTCTAATTGGGAAGCCGGACGAGCAGGTCCCAAAATTCTTACTTTGTCAAATTTACCTTTGCTGCCGATAACTGCTACTTGCTCATTTGCTGCAAACTGTCCTGGTTGAGAGAGGGGTTTGAACTCCGTTAGTTGATATCCTGGGCCAAACAAAGCCTCCACATGCTCTTGCGTAAGGTGAATATGTCTAGCCGACACACCTACGGGTACAGTCTTACTCATAGTAAAGTCACTCCTTGTATTTTCTCTAGTATCTGTACAAGCCATTAACCATTATACATCTTCTTAACCAAAAATAAAAAGCCCCACATCATAACGAGGGCCTTTTTTTCGACAATTCATACTTTTAGAGCAGGATTGTCATGATTTAGACACCTGAGAAGGTAAGTTTGTGCGCAGGTAGGAGACCGCATTCTCATATAACCAACCTTTTACGGAAGCTTCTGGATAGTAACGAAGCAGGTGCTCCGCGAGCTCAGGGTATTTTCCCGGATGCTCCATGTTCTCTACCCAAGTGTCAATGCCGTCAAAATCCGAACCAAACATCATATGTTTCTCGCCACCTAGACTACATACATGATCAATATGCTTTAATAAATCATCCATACGAGCTTTTCCATCATCACATACAAACCACGGATAAAAGGTCAGGCCCATTCTTCCGTCCATTGCAATCAAAGCTTTAATCTGTTCATCATTTAAATTTCTAACATGCCCACAGATTGCTGCGGCGTTCGAATGGGAAGCTATAAACGGACGTGTGCTTAAGTCGGCTAGCTCCCAAAAACCTGCCTGAGACAAATGCGACACATCAAGCAGCATTCCACTGTCGTTGCACCATTCGATCAGCATTCGCCCTTTTTCCGTAAATCCGCCGTTGCGCTGCTCCAGAACACCATCCGCTGCCCAATTGGCATAATTCCAAGTGATTCCCAAAAACCGCACGCCAAGCTCAAAGCAGAGCTGTGCATAAAACAAGTTCCCTTCTAGACCGTCTACACCCTCCAGAGAGAGCATTCCCCATGGGGATGCTCCAGCTGTTCGTTTTCCTACCTCCTCCTTCCAACGCAGCCACTGAAGGCTCTCTGCGCCTATTATTTTTTGCCGGAACAAATCAATTTGTCCTAAAACATTCTCAAAGCTAGGTCTACCTCTACTTGCCGAAAGATATATTGCAAAAATCTGCAATTCCACACCGCCCGCTACCAACCGATCTCCGGTAACATCCAGCCGAGGATCATTCTTAAAATCCATATCCGGTGATGCTTGCATTTTACTCAGAACATCACAATGAAAATCCGCAACCTGTAGCTTATCGGTTCTCATCCCAAGCCCTCGCTTTCATGCAGCCCTATTCCAGATTCTATGCTTAAAAACGCCAGACTATATATCAAAAGCAAAAAACCTGTTTACATAAGTAAACAGGTTCATCCGTTCTATGCTTCTATTATCTGGGTTCTACAATCAATTTAATCGCGGTTCGATCCTCTCCATCAATCACAATGTCTGTAAATGCCGGAATGCAGATCAAATCTACTCCGCTTGGTGCAACAAATCCCCGGGCAATGGCAACTGCTTTGACTGCTTGATTCAGTGCTCCAGCTCCAATAGCTTGTAATTCGGCCGATCCACGTTCACGAAGAACACCTGCTAAAGCGCCGGCGACGGAATTTGGATTGGATTTAGCTGATACTTTTAATACATCCATAGTAAGTACCTCCCCTGGGAAAATAATGGTGTTCTTCCACTACTTTAGATGTTATTCGCGAGAGAAGAAATAATTCCTTCTTTTTGCGGACTACTCTGGAGAAAATGGTACAATAGATACTCTTTTTCGATATAATAAATATCACACTTTACCCTTATTCGGCGAATTTACCCGGAAAATCACTTATCTTATCCTACTACTAGCTCATTACCCATTCATCTTCACGTAGCCGTATTTTCTCCAGACGGGTAGCCGCGCCAGTACTCTCGTCTAACTCTGCAAATAAACCGTGAAGCTGCCACTTGCCTTCATCAACAACAAATCGTGCTGGAAGCTGTGTAGTGAACTTATAAAGTACTGCATCTCTTTCCATACCCAGAATCCCTTCGCTTGAACCAACCATGCCCGCATCGGTCAAGTAAGCCGTTCCACCCGGCAAAATCACATCATCATTCGTCTGAACGTGAGTATGGGTCCCTACTACAATTGATGCGCGACCATCCATGAAATAGCCCATGGCGATTTTCTCAGAGGTAACCTCTGCATGGAAATCAACGAGAATGCATTTATGATCTCGACGTAGCTCTTCCACAATTTCTTCACCCACACGGAAGGGACAATCAATCGCAGGCAAAAATGTGCGGCCTTGCAGGTTAACTATAGCCAGCTCTTTGCCGTTACCTTTAACAACTGTATATCCTCTTCCCGGAGTTCCTGGAGGAAAATTAGCAGGACGGATAATCCGAGCCTCATCGTCAATAAACTCGAAGATATCCTTGTTGTCCCATGTGTGATTGCCCATGGTGATTCCGTGAACGCCCCAGTTAAAAAATTCATTTGCGATCGCTTTGGTAATACCTCTACCGGCAGCAGAATTTTCACCGTTAACTATAATTATATGTGGTTGATATTTGCTTTTTAATGAGGGCAACATCTCCCGAAGTGCCTTCCTGCCTACACTACCTACGATATCTCCAATGAATAGTACTTTAATGTTTCTCTCCTCCTAATCTTAACCTCTTCATCTAGCGGATAAGTCTTCATATTTAAAAGAAAAAAGGCCCCGCTTAGGGGCCAATTTTCATCAAATATAAGAAAGTATAAGTTATATCTTATCCTTTAACCTTATATTCCTAGCAGAAACATGTACCAGGAAACGATCATAAATATCGTTATTTCCGAAGCGTATGTTATCTACTTATTGCCTATTTAGCGTATTCAACAGCCCGTGTCTCACGAATAACGGTAACCTTGATATGTCCTGGATAATCCAGTTCACTTTCAATCATCTTCGTAATATCGCGAGCAAGACGGAATGCCTCTGCATCGTCAATCTTCTCTGGCTGTACCATCACGCGCACCTCACGGCCCGCTTGAATAGCAAATGATTTCTCAACGCCTTCGAATGACTCTGAGATTTCTTCCAGTTTCTCTAGACGTTTAATATACGTTTCCAGTGTTTCACGGCGAGCACCAGGTCTAGCAGCCGACAATGCGTCAGCGGCACCAACCAACATAGCAATAACCGAGGTAGCTTCGCAGTCTCCATGATGAGATGCGATACTGTTGATAACAACCGGATGTTCTTTATATTTCTTCGCTAGTTCAACGCCGATCTCAACATGCGAACCTTCCACTTCATGATCCAGCGCTTTGCCGATATCATGGAGTAATCCTGCACGTTTTGCAAGCACGATGTCTTCCCCAAGCTCACCGGCCATCAGTCCTGTTAAATAAGCAACCTCCATGGAGTGCTTCAATACATTTTGACCATAGCTTGTACGGAATTTCAGACGCCCCAGAATCTTGATCAAATCTGGATGTAAACCGTGAACGCCCACTTCGAAAGTAGCTTGTTCACCATATTCCCGAATCCGTTCGTCCACTTCTTTGCGGGATTTCTCCACCATCTCTTCAATACGAGCGGGGTGAATACGTCCATCAGCCACCAATTTCTCAAGTGCCGTACGGGCCACTTCACGGCGGATTGGATCAAATCCTGACAAAATAACTGCTTCCGGCGTATCATCAATAATGAGGTCGATACCTGTAAGAGTTTCCAAAGCACGAATATTACGGCCTTCACGACCGATAATCCGACCTTTCATCTCTTCATTCGGCAACGTAACAACTGAAACCGTTGTTTCCGCTACGTGATCAGCTGCACAGCGTTGGATAGCGAGTGTGATGATTTCACGGGATTTCTTATCCGCTTCTTCTTTCGCCTGCTGTTCAATTTCTTTGATCATTTGTGCCGTTTCATGGCGAACTTCTTGCTCAACATTGCTAAGAATGATACTTCTTGCATCTTCGATGCTTAAATTGGAGATACGTTCCAATTCAGTGACTTGGTTTTTGTAAATAACATCAATTTGCTGTTGGGTTTCATCAATTCGTTTCTCTTTGTTAGCTACTTGTTCTTCTTTTCTTTCAAGCGATTCCATTTTTTTATCCAGAGATTCTTCCTTTTGCAGCAAACGTCTCTCTTGCCGTTGGATTTCATTCCGACGTTCACGAGTTTCTTTCTCAGCTTCAGTACGGATTCTATGGACTTCGTCCTTAGCTTCCAATACTGTTTCTTTCTTCAGCGCCTCAGCGTCCTTCTTCGCATTCTCAACGATGACAACGGCTTCTCTTTCTGCGCTTTGGATTTTAGCTTCTGCAAGGGATTTACGAATAAAATAACCGAACCCAAAGAATATTGCAGCTACAACGAGAACGATAATGACCCAGATCCATGATTCCAGCATCTGTTCACCTCCTCGTTGGTTCCTCTCCAAGGTATATCCCTGGGAATTGTGCAGTTGTTTAACTATCCGTTCATCACCATACAAAAAACCGGTAAACAACCGATTGCCATACTGCACATGCTGCACATGCACACTGCCCGCCTTATCCGGCGATTACATTTCATATGAGTTGTACGTGAACCGTTTAAAACAGTCTCCTTTTTGGGAAGGAAAAAGGATTCTAATTTTATGCCGATTCATGTTATATTTTATTATTTATAAAAAGACATTGTCAAGAGAGTCGATATACGCATTAATGTCAAGAGAATCAGTGATTCTAGTAAAACTCCTCATCTTCACCTTCATAATTGTCTTCCGCAAGTAAAGTATTGATCACTTGGCGAACCATATCGCCCGAAAATCCACGGCGCATAAGGAAGGCTCCAGTCTTTCTTCGCTTATCTGAAGCTTCTCCACGGATGAGATTCCATTTCTTGCGCCCAGTTTCGAGTGCGCTCTCCAGCTCTTGTTCAGGAGTAATATTCTCCAAAGCTTCCGATATAAGGGTTTTGTCAATCCCTTTCTCACGTAGCTCTTGTCGAATCCACATCTTCCCTTTCCGCTGGTTCGCTATTCGTTGCTCTGCCCATTGCTTAGCATATAAAGGGTCATCAAGAAGTCTTTCCTCCTGCAGCCGCTGCACCACTTCCGCAATAATAGTCTCTCCTATTTCCTTCTGGCGTAAACGGCGAGTCATTTCCATAGCGGTGCGTGGTTTACGTTCTAGATAACGGAGGCCTTCTACATAAGCTCGTTGACGCTCATCAGCTACAACAATTTCCAACAAATCAGCCTTCATAAAAGAATTACCAGTAATCATTCGATATTTAATCATGACGTCCTCGTGCACAGTCATGTTATATGCTCCGAAATGTATGATATAACGGTGGTCAGATTTCTTTTGACGTTCTACTTTAGTGATCTCTAAGAGTTCTCCTTCAGGAAAATCAGATAACACCTGCTCATCTTGTTCTTCTGCTTCAAAATCCAGTTGTATTACCATAGTTGTTTGTCACCTCATAGCAATAGATCGGTTATCGTCTTACTTTCATTACTTGTTAAGAAAAGACACCCTGCAACAATCAATCACAGGGCGTCCTATTGCTTAATATACTATTCGATTTCGAGAAGCAATTTCTCTTCTTCTTCTTGCTCTGCAATAATATCTTCATTCTTCGGCGCAGCAACAATAGTGGATAAATTACTTGCTTCACGGATCTTATTCTCAATAATAAGGGCTATATCCTGATGTTCCTTCAAAAACTGTTTAGCATTCTCACGACCTTGACCGAGACGCTCGCCTTCGTAGGAATACCATGCACCACTCTTATTCACGATATCCATTTCAGTACCGATATCTACAAGACTTCCCTCTTTGGAAATCCCTTCACCGTACATGATATCAACATCAGCCTGTTTAAATGGAGGAGCTACTTTATTCTTCACAATCTTGATCTTAGTACGGTTACCAACCACATCGTTCCCCATCTTGATGCTCTCTACGCGACGTACATCTAAACGTACAGAAGAGTAGAATTTCAATGCACGACCACCCGGAGTTGTCTCAGGGTTACCGAACATAACACCGATCTTCTCACGAAGCTGGTTGATAAAGATAGCGATCGTATTGGATTTGCTAATGGCACCAGAAAGCTTACGAAGTGCTTGAGACATCAAGCGAGCCTGCAATCCGACGTGGGAATCACCCATATCGCCTTCAATTTCAGCCTTAGGTACCAAAGCAGCAACGGAGTCAACGACAATAATATCAACGGCTCCACTACGAACAAGTGCTTCGGCGATTTCCAGCGCTTGTTCACCCGTGTCTGGCTGAGAAAGCAGCAATTCATCGATATTTACGCCCAAGTTACGTGCATATTTCGGATCAAGCGCATGCTCGGCATCGATAAATGCAGCTTGTCCGCCTTGTCTTTGCACTTCTGCAATAGCATGAAGAGCAACTGTTGTTTTACCTGAAGATTCCGGTCCATATACTTCAATAATACGTCCCTTTGGAAGTCCGCCTATACCTAACGCAATATCAAGTGCCAAAGATCCGCTAGGTACAACTTCCACTTGCATATGCGTGGATTCTCCCAGTTTCATTACCGAACCTTTACCAAATTGTTTTTCTATTTGACGAAGCGCCATATCAAGCGCTGCACGACGATCTGACAATCAGACCACTTCCTTCACTGTTTATAGTAATATAATAACGTGTTTTTAAGGTCTTGCCAAGCTTTTTTTCGAACATACATTCGTTTTTTTTGTCTTGGGCGTTATTTATCCCTTTTATTGTAAGCCTCCCTCCGGAGATAGAAGTTAGTTAAATTCCCCACTTCACCGGACATCAACGACTTATGATCATGAGTAGCCATCGTGATCAAAATCTCTGCAAATATACAAAAAACCGCAGCAAAGAAATCTCAGTGCCACGGTTCTTCCGTATGTGTTTATTATAACTGGGCTAATCTCCCATTACAAGTCTGAACCCTCAAGAGGTGTCTCCACCTTGCGTTCCTCAAGTCTCCGCCACAGACGATACAGCAGAGCCTTTACAGTACGCAACCGGATATTTTCCCGTGTACCTTTAAGATTAAGCTCATAGACCTCTGTCTTACGTCCCCGTTCAGCCAAGCCGATAAATACAAGTCCAACAGGCTTGCGCTCAGAATAACCCGGTCCAGCCACACCCGTAACAGATAAGCCGAAATCGCTGTCTGCAATCATTCTCACTTGGTCAGCCAACACCTCGGCAACTTCTCGACTTACGGCTCCAGGAGCATTGGGTCCCTCCAAATAAGCACTTGGCACATTCAGTAGCTTTTTCTTTAAGTCATTCGAATAGCAGACGATTCCGCCGGCAAACATCGATGCACTGCCTGGAATATTTGTTATGCTCTCCATCAGCAAACCTCCGGTGCAGCTCTCTGCCGCACTTAAGGTCAGGCCGGCATCCGCCATCCAATCCACAATCAATTGCTCCAGCGGCACATCAATGTTCGCATACAAATGTTCCGGCAAAATCTCCTTGATTTGTTGTTCCAGTATCTCCAGCTTTTTTGTAGCTTCATGCTCAGAAGGGGCCTTTGTCGAAATACGAACAGTTACCTCTCCCTCTTTGGCATACGGAGCAATCGTTGGATCCGTCTGACTGCGAATCAGTTCGATGAGCTTGTCCTCCAGCAGTGATTCTCCGATGCCGGCAAATTTGAGCATTTTTGAATAAAGCGGTGTTTCGTTCGTCAAGGCGTGCTGCTGTAGCCACGGTACTGCTTTATCTACGAACATCGGTTTCATCTCACGAGGTGGACCTGGAAGCACAATATAATATTTCTTCTCATGCTCAAAAGCAATCCCAACCGCAAGACCGATTTCATTCGGCAACGGTGTAGTTCCTTCAATTATAAGTGCCTGTTTGCGGTTATTTTCGGTCATAACGATCTTACGATCATCAAAGAAACGTTGTACATGATCCATCGCCAAACGATCAATATGGAGCATTCTACCTAGCGATGCAGCCAGTGCATCTTTAGTCAGATCATCCTCAGTGGGGCCAATTCCGCCCGTAAAGATAATAACGTCGGCCCGACTCTGAGCGATCTCGATGGCTTGCTGCAGGCGGCTGCTGTTATCACCGACAACGGTTTGAAAGTATACATCGATCCCGATGGCAGCTAGCTCTATAGACAAAAACTGGGCATTACTATTCACGATTTGACCGAGCAAAAGCTCTGTCCCTACTGCAATAATCTCCGCTTTCATACCTGGCTTTCGCCTCCTCGTTATAATGTAGGTACACTGCTTTTGGATTTCAAAAAAGGTAATAGGTGCTTCACCTATTACCTTTCCTTGTATATCCAGCTTACATGCTTACGCATTATGCAGCTGTAGCAGATCCTTATTCTTCACAAAATAATCAATTCCAGAATAAATAGTGATCAGCGCTGCGGCCCAAATAGCAATATCGTCTACAGGAATACTGACAAATTGAAATGGGAAATTATTCAACAACAGCAGTGAGATCGCAACAATTTGTACAACCGTCTTTATCTTGCCCCATTTGCTGGCGGCAACCACTTTTCCCTCTAGCAATGCAATCTGGCGAAGTCCGGTGACTGCAAACTCACGACTGATGATTACAATAGCAATCCATGAATCGCATCTGCCCAGCTCCACAAGTGAAATCAGAACTGCAGATACCAGCAGTTTGTCCGCAAGTGGATCAAGGAGTTTACCGAGATTGGTGACCATATTATATTTCCTAGCAATGTAGCCGTCTATTCCATCCGTGCTGGCCGCAAGCAAAAAGATTACAGCTGCTACCAAATGATTAACAGATAGCTGAAACGAGCCCCAATGTATCGGTTCTGGATAAAAACTGAAATCCACCAGTAAAAAAAACATCATAATCGGGATCAGGCAAATACGAGCTAGCGTGATGCGGTTGGGCAAATTCACTGAAGTTTTCCTCCCCTAAATCGTTCATACAAATTGCCTAAATCAGGCTAATCCATTTCTACTTAAGCAAGTATATTATAGCAATAAATAGGTGTCAAAAAAACAGAAAGCACCCCGCGTTGTTAGTGCTAATAAGCACTGCGGGGCACAAAATTCTATTTCATGTTCATGAATTGTAGATCCAGCGGCAAATCAGCTTTACGCAAGATCTGAATAATCTGCTGCAAATCGTCGCGGCTCTTACCGGTCACACGAATTTGATCCCCTTGGATCTGGCTCTTCACCTTTAATTTTGAATCACGAATCAGAATATTAATCTTTTTCGCATTCTCCTGATCAATGCCTTGCTTAAGCCCTAAACGTTGACGTACAGATCCCAGGGAAGCCGGTTCTACTTTACCGAAATCCAGATTCTTTAGGGTAATGCCTCTTTTCACCATCTTTGATTGTAAAATATCAATAACAGCGTTGAGCTTATATTCGTCTTCAGAGGCGATAATAAGTGCATCTTTCTCCAGCTTCAGACTGCTTTTGCTGTTCTTAAAATCAAAGCGGTTGTCGATCTCTTTCTCTGTTTGGTGAATAGCATTCGTTAACTCCTGCATATCCATTTTGGATACAATATCAAATGAACATTCTGAACTCATTAAACTCCACGTCCTTTATACAATTAGTCTGCTACTATTATAAGAGAATGGTACTATTAAGTCTAATTTTGGATAAATCATTATGTAGCTCACCCGACATAGAAAACAGCCCCACTAAGTGGAGCTTTTCCTTCGAGTGAGTTTGGTTCAAAGGGTAGAAACACGTCTCCACCGGAAGTACGCCGTTGGAGACGTGTTTCTACAGCTTCTATCTGCTTCGGACCGGATTACGAAACATATCCAGAATTCCTAGCACAATATGTGCAATACCGAATCCGAGAATTCCGTATCCCCAAGCACCTGGTGTCAAATAGTATCCGATGAGACTGACAACAACCCCAAGGCCAGCTACAATCCAGCTAACTGTCATAAGATGTACACCTCACTTTGGCTAAAACTGAAAACAGTCTTATGTTCTCCCTAAAGCCAAAGTCTATACATCCTATTTGTTATTCGCCTGTCCCTTCACTTTGGGTACCTTCACTTCCAGAACCGTCATCAAGATTAAGCAGGAGACGTGAGGACGTCTTCTCATCCGTGATTACTTGACCATTTACGGTAATCTCAGTTGCTGGGGAATATCCAGACTTAATATACATGCCCTCACTACCAAGAACGAAGCTCAGATGATCTCCAGCTCCTGTAGTTCCGAAGGAGAGTTTTTCACCTTTAGAGTTTTCGCCTTTATAAACTTCAAGCCAGCTCTCTCCAGTAGCAACAATCTCAACCTTAACTTCGCTTCCGGCAGGAGCTGTAACCTTAAATTTCGTTGTTTTGCCTGACTTCCCATCTGGTGTAACCGTGATCGATTGAGGAGACGGCGTTGGTGTCGGTGTTGGCGTAGGCTCCGTAGTTGGCTCAGTAGTTGCTTCTGCACCTGCCGAGGAAGTAGGCGCTACTACACCGCCTCCTGATGCGGGTGGAGATGTTTGTGCTGTATTAGGATCCTGCACATTATTGGTGATATTTGTTTGATCAACTTGATCAGGGTCTGCTTTGTTTAAACTAGAAGCATAAATGTAAATCACCACAATAATCAATATAGGGAATGTCCACATCAGCACCGTTGGCAGCCATTTTGCATTCCGTTCGGTTTCGGGTCTACGGCTGCGCTTTTGAATCACCGTCTCCATGGTCGTGTCTGCGGGTGGTGCAGGTACGTTCCCATGCTCCTCGAGCAGTTCGTCAGGACTCATGCCTACTGCTTCTGCATACGTTTTGATAAACGCCCTCACATAAAAACTTCCTGGAAGCACCTTGTAGTCTCCAGACTCGATGGCTTCCAAATACTTTTTGCGAATTTTTGTTACTTCCTGGACATCGTCAAGACTCATCCCTTTTTGCAGACGTGCCTCTTTCAATTGCCGGCCCAGTTCCGACATACCATCACCTCCTGTAAGTTCTATGAATGTAAACTTCCTTAACCAGCTTTATAAAAAAACATGCTCGGAAGTGTATTCTTCATCGTTTGTGTTCTATAAATCATCACTGTAGCTCGTCGTAAATGACTCGTACAAGATTTCTTCCGTTGGATTATTCCGCAGCTCAATAATAATATCAAAGTCATCGTAACTATACTCAGATTCGCGTACGAAAATATCTGGATGCTCAATAACCTTTGTGCTTGGCATGCTCATAACATTTTGCAATAAATTATAATGTTTCTCATTAGAGCGGATCGTACTAACTATACCATCAATTATAAATACATTATGTGGGTTCATCTCATCTTCAGCCAATTGACTGCGCACCGTCTGCCGCAATAATGTGGAGGAGACAAATGTCCAGCGTTTCATAGCACAGACACTGCCAGCTATAATGGATTCCGTCTTTCCTACACGGGGCATACCACGAAGTCCTATAACCTGATTCCCATCTTTTTTAAACAGTTCACCGAGAAAATCAACCAATAGACCTAGCTCATCGCGGGTGAAACGAAACGTCTTCCGATCATCTGAATCCCGTTCAATATATCGCCCATGGCGTACAGCCAGCTTGTCCACGAGCCTTGGAGACCGCAGAGCTGAAACTGTAATATTATCAACTTTTTTGAGCATTTCGCCCATCAGCATAATTTTCTCATCATCATTGGTCTCCAGCAACATTCCGCGAGTTTTTCCTTCAACTCCATTAATCGTCAGAATGTTAACTTCCAGCATCCCTAACATTGAAGCGATATCACCAAGCAGACCGGGTCTGTTCTTGTGAATCTTGTATTCCATATACCACTGTTTATATTCCACTTGTACACCTCATAGATTCCTTTTCCCTACCCTTTGCCAATACAGCAAAAAAAGCTGCCCCGGCAAAGCGGTCTTTTACACGGGTCATGTTAATGATATATAAAATAAAAATGAAAGGCAAGGTCAGTCCTGTAATAATTGCAGAAAAGCTCCCACAGGGGGAGCTTTTCCGCAAACTTAGGCGTTGTCTTTCGCCAACTTGACCATGAGTTTAGCAATCGTTTGCTTTTCTTCATCGTTGCCGACATCCCATAGCTCTTTGATCGCACGGTTTTGAGTGTTTGCTGGATCCACTTTTTCATCAAGGAATTCCCCGATTTCAAAAGCCAGCTTAGAGATTGTGTCTTGACTCATCCCAAGTTTCTCCGCCTGTACAACCCGTTTACCTAGGAATTTCTTCCAGGTGTCAAAATTTTTGATTACGCTATCGTCTTGTGTCATCTTAAATCCTCCTTCATGTTTACGGTCAAACACCTGCATACAGGCTGTAAGCCGCCTTACGAGAGATTAAAAAACAACACTTATAATATGTCTCAGACGATAGATTCTTATGCTGGAGCTTTTCTCCAAGTTAAGCATTACGTAATCCAGCCACCGTTAGGGCTAATGATCTGCCCAGTAATATACCCGGATTCAGGCAGTGCTAAAAAGTAAATCAGTGAGGAGATCTCGTTCGGTGTAGCCAAACGTCCCGCCGGAATCTCATCCTCCAGCATCCGGACCTCATCCTCCTGTAGGTTAGACAACATATTCGTATTAACCGCTCCTGGAGCTACCGCGTTCACAGTTACGCCAGAAGGTGCTAATTCCTTGGCTAACGCCTTAGTAAAAGCATTTACTCCGCCTTTACTGGCTGAATAAGCGACCTCGCAAGAGGCTCCCGATATTCCCCACACGGAAGAAACGTTGATGATTCGACCATAACGCTGGGATACCATGTACGGCATAAAAATCTGGCTGCACATAAAGGTACCTTTCAAGTTAATGGCCATAATATCGTCCCATTCCTCTTCACTCACATCAGCCAGCATCCCATAATGAGATTTACCGGCATTGTTGACAAGAATATCCGGCTGCATTCCAATACTTTCAAGCTTCTCCGCCATTCGTACAATCTGACTGCGATCCTTCATATCCGCATTTACAGTCATTACCTTTGCTCCCAGGGCCATACAACGCCGAGCGACATCATTAGCAGCTTCATGTGAGTGCTTGTAGTGAATAACAATATTCATGCCTACAGAGGCAAACCGTTCTGCAATGGCGCCACCGATTCCCCCGCTGCCCCCTGTCACCAGAACTGTCATTTCTCCTAATGGTTTGTTGCTCTCTCCCAAAAGCGCCATTTAAGGACTCACCACTAGTGAAACAGCGAGCTGCTCCCAATTTACATGGGCATGTAAACGCTCATTCACTTCAGCTAAAGTAATCGATTCGTAAATAGGCAGAACTTCAAACAGGTCACCACCGCGGAATTGGTAACGTGTAAATTCATGTGCGATACTTTCAGGGGAGTTCAGCATGCGCAAATATCCGCCTATTTTCTTTTTCCGTGCCCGCTCGAAATCCTTATCAGCAAAGCCAGACTTTAAGATCTGATCCACTTCTTCTTTAATTCGTTTTAGCAGCAAATCCGGGTCTTTGGTATCTCCACCCATAGCTGAAAAAGCATATTGTTCTGAACTATTAAATTCATGGCCAAAGCTGTCTGAGATCAGTTCTTCATCATAGAGTTTTTGGTACAACGCTGTGCTGCTGCCAACCAGCAAATCAAGCATAAGCTTTGTGGCGAGATCACGCTTAAGCGCAGCTTCACCTGTAAGACCATCAACTTTTTCCTTAAATCCAAACATAATCTTAGGCATCGAAACTGCGAGTTTGCTTTCTAAGCGCTTCGTAGCGACTTGTTCCGGCTCCTCTTCAAAAATACGCTTAATCTCACCTTGTTTACCATAAGATTTCCCCTGCTGATTGCTGCGAATCAAGGAGAATACCTTCTCCGGATCCACACCACCCACTACGAACAACAGCATATTGCTGGGATGATAAAAAGAGTTGTAACAAGTGTACAGTGTTTCTTTCGTAATCGTACTAATCGACTCTATAGTTCCGGCAATATCAATCCGAACCGGATGTTTCGAATACATCGCCTCAATAAGGCCAAAGTACACGCGCCAGTCTGGATTATCTGCATACATATTGATTTCTTGACCAATGATCCCTTTTTCCTTTTCTACATTTTCATCCGTAAAATAAGGTCGTTGTACAAAATCAACGAGTGTACTAAGGTTGGTCTCTATGTTCTCTGTTGCCGAGAAAAGATAAACCGTCTGATCAAAACTTGTAAAGGCGTTAGCTGAAGCTCCATTTGAGGCAAAAGTGGCAAAAATATCGCCTTCTGGCTCTTCAAACATTTTGTGCTCCAAAAAGTGAGCTATACCATCAGGAACAGTGGTCTCTTCTCCACCTGCGACATAAAAATGGTTATCTACAGAACCATATTTAGTTGCAAATGTGGCGTAAGTTTTTTTGAATGTTGGTTTTGGCAATACATAAACCTGAAGCCCATTATCCATCACCTCATGATAAAGGGTCTCTTGAAGTCTGTCGTATTGAATCTGTTCCATCTCTATTCCTCCTTCCCTGTCAAGAAATAAATCGTATCCAGCTGAAAGGTCTCCGCTGCAGCTTTTACTTCCCCTGCACCGATTTGTTCCACCTCTTCTAGCAGCTGATCCGCTGTCCGTTCTTTTCCTGACAACTGGCGGTTGAAGTCGTAAGAGATCATCTCAAAAGCAGAATCCGGAATCTCGGAAAGCTGATTGCGGATCATGGCTTTGGTCTGGCTTAACTCCAGATCACTGATATTGCCAGCTTTCATCTCTTCCAATTGTTTCTCTATAATTTCAACAGCTTTGTTGTAATTTTGCGTTTCGATACCTGATTGTATCGTTCCAATCCCCTTGTGACCGTCATAGCGTGAAGAAGCATAGTATGCAAGACTGGCCTTCTCCCGTACATTGACGAAGAGTTTGGAGTGCGGATACCCTCCTAATATTCCGTTGTACATAAGTGCGGACGCATATGTATCGTCCTTGTACGTAATTGATGTGCGCAGACCCATGTTCAACTTGCCCTGACTGACATCCAGCTTCTCCTCTACCGTCCGTACCTCGCTGACGGATACTGGGACAAACTTGGAGCTATATAAGCCCACCTCCGACTGAATGCGTCCGAAGTGATGCTGCACAAGCTTTTCAACTTCCTCAGTAGTCGTATCTCCCACTACATAGAGATCCAAAATAGCTCCATCCAGCCATGAGTTATAGGATTCGTACAAACTTTTTGGAGTAATCCGATCCAAATCCGCTCTTTGACCCAGTGGATGAAGACGATAGGGCTCGTTACGGCACATTTCTTCGATACAGCGTTCTGCAGCATAACGAATCTTATCATTTACGATAGATTCCAGCTTCTTGCGCACTGTTTCACGCTCTGTTGCAACATAGGAGGAACGGAAGCTTCCATCCTCCACCAACGGACGGGTCAGGACTTCTCCTAGGAAAGCAAAGGATTGTTCAAGCAAGCTCTCCTGACTCTGCACGAAGGAGTCATTAATGGTGTCCATGCGAAACTGAACAATCTGATAATCGCCTCTTTTATAAATATCAAAACCAAATCCAGCGCCATACAGCTCCTCCAAACGCTCGCGGAATTGAGTAGTCTCTGGATAAGAAGCGGTACCTCTGCGGAGCACAAATGGAGCAAGTGCTGTAGGGGTTACCGTATCCTCATTAAGTGGGACGCCGGCATAAAGTGAGATGGCGTAGGTCTTGAACGCCTTGGTAGGCATCACGTGAATACGCATACCTGCAACGTTGCCATGCTGAAATACATTATTAGTCAAGTCCAAAACTCCTTTACCGCGTGGATAGTTGCTCATTAACATGTTTATGAATTAATAACCATTCTAAACCATTCCAAAGTAAGGAAGCAACCGGATGCCTCTTCCCGGTTGCTCTCTGGATTTACTTCTTTACTTATCTACATACAGAAAATATGCTGGCCGATAGTCTTGACCTGTGGACGAGTCCAAATCCATTTGGAGGTCGCCGTTTTAGGGTTGAAATAATACAAACATCCACCCGAAGGATCCCAGCCATTCAGCGCTTGCTGCACTGCTTTTCGTGCCTGCTCATTTGGCTCCAAATAAATCTGCCCGTCAGCTACAGCTGTAAAAGCTCCCGGCTGAAAAATAACGCCAGACGGCGTATTTGGAAAGCTCGGAGATTTTACCCGGTTCAAGATTACTGCAGCAACAGCAACTTGTCCTTCGAAAGGTTCACCTCTTGACTCACCATAGACGGCATTAGCCATAATTTTGAGATCATTTTCTGATAATCCCATCGTATTCCCTGAAGACAGAGACGCTGAATCCGAATTATTGGTTGTATTTGTTTTGTTACCGGTGTTGTTGTTTGCTGTATTATTTCCGGTTGCTGAAGCCGACTCTGTTGGCTTCCAGTTCTTAGTTGCGTTATACAATTTCAGCTTAGTCTTAGCGCCTACGATGCCATCAGACTTCATTCCAAACTTCCATTGAAACCACGTTACTGAATTTTTCGTTTTCGGACCAAACTGACTGTCTATTTTCCCTTCATAAAAGCCCAGATGTTTTAAACGTCCTTGCAACTCATAAACATCCTGACCAGAAGAACCGAGTTTAATCGGAGTCGTGCTGAAGGCAGGCAAGGCCTCTTCTTCAGGATGATTTAGTTCATGGACAAATGACGCAGCAGCACTTTGCTTGGTCTGTAGTATGCCATTACCCTGGAGCAGCATTCCTGCAAACGGCGCGGCAGCAAGTGCAAGGGTTAAAGAAGCAAAGATCCACAACTTATGTTTCTTCATAGGGGTTCGCTCTACCTTTCTTTTGTGAGTTCTGCATGGATGGCTAAAGTTATTATGACGACTGTCAGGACATCCTATGCATTACTAAAAAAGAAGTAATAGCGTTTCATTGTAATTGAGAATAATTATCAACTATAATCGAAATAAGAAAACGTTGGAGTTGATATTAATCATGAATTTAAAGGACCACATTTTATTGTGGAACCACGCATTAATAGAAATTATTGATATACGCCATACTTTTCAACGATCAAGTGATCTGAATTCACATTATCAGCTGCCCTCAAGCGCATTCTTGTTGATCATAAACGGCAAAGCCGAAATACTGATTGACGAGATCCCGCATGAGATCGGCAACTTTCATATCCTTCATGGTGGAAAAGGAATGAACATTCAATTTTTACGCACGGAGGAACTACTGGAGTATTACTTAATTTTATATAAAGCAAACCTTTCACTCGCCTCACGCAACAATCTAAAAGCAATTATGGAACACAATAATCCCTTTAATCTTCAATATGGATTTACGCCTACTAGTCCACTGCCCTTATTTGATAAGATGGAGAACATGTTTACTGATTGGGGCAAAACAGGTCTTTTGGATCGGTTGCATGTTAAAACACTGTTTTATCAATGGATTTATGAGATACTTAGGCAGCTGCATACGCTGGAAACACAGTTAATCCAACCTGATCCGCTAGATCAAGCAATTCGCTATATGCAGACTTATTATAAGGAAACCTTCTCTCTTGAAAAATTAGCTAAAGCGGTAAACAGCAGCCCTAGAACATTATCCAGATTATTCAGAACACGGCTGCAGACTAGCCCTGCTCAGTACTTAATCAGCATCCGCATGGAAAAATCGAAAATACTGCTCCTGAACACTGAGGCGAGCTTGCATGACATCGCAATTGCAGTAGGTTATCCTGATGGCTATTATCTAGGAAAAATGTTCAAAAAATATTACGGAACCTCCCCTGTCCGATACAAAAATAAATTGATCACCCAACCCAGTTGGCGTGATATGCCATCCCAAGGTGCACAAATTGACATTGCCCGAACACAACCTCTCCGTTATATTGATTATGATAATCATTATCAATATAACGGAGAAGGGGAATTACCAATGTTTAGAAATGCCAAACCATCATTACTGCTCACCCTGTTATTATGCTTTACCATAGTGTTAAGCGCTTGTTCCACGGGAACCACAAATTCAAATGCGTCAAGCAATGGGACACCAACCCCCTCAGCAGAAACAAGTACAGGAGCAAATACAGATAAAGCTGCTGTCGAAGCACAAACCCGGATAATTTCCACAGTTAAAGGAGACATTGCCGTTCCCACTAGTCCACAAAGAGTCGTAGTTCTTTATTTGCTCGGTGATGTACTGGCTCTAGGCATTAAACCTATAGGTGTATCCGATGTATCCGAGGGTGCTGCATTTGAAGATGAGCTAAAAGATGTGCAAAAGCTTGGCACCTGGTTTGAGGCTAGCCCTGAAGCAATCCTTGCTCTAAATCCTGATCTTATCATCGTGCCGTCAGAGGAAACTTATGAAGCCCTCCACCAAATTGCACCAACAGTGTTAGTTCCGTATGAAAAAATGTCAACAGAAGAACGGGTGTCCTTTATTGGACAAGTCGTAGGCAAAGAAGATCAAGCAAAAGAATTATTTACTGATTTCCATAAAAAAGTTGAAGACAGCAAACAAAAGCTGCAAGAAGCTGGTATTCTGGATCACACAATATCCATCATGGAAGGTGGAAAAGACAACAGTATGGCTGTTGTGGCAAGCAAACAATTCGGACGTGGTTCGCAAATCATTTATGAATATTTAGGCATGAAGGCGCCGGAAATCATTCAACAGAAAATAGATACGGCGACTGGTGCGGATGGCGAATCCGTATCCTTTGAAGTCCTTGGCAAATACAGCGGTGACTATATCTTCCGCTCCTCTTATGATGGTATGGCTGATCTGACCCAAAACCCAATTTGGAACAATATCCCTGCCGTGAAAGAAGGCCGTTTGATGGAAATTGATTTTGGATTAGGTTATTACAGTGATATCTATTCTCTAAATGTGCAACTGGATTATATTGTTGAAGCTTTGCTTGCTGCACCAAGAGTCAAATAAGTACTCAGGATACAAAAAAGAGATGGTCCACTTCATAAAGTGGCCATCTCTTTTACTGTCTATTGAAGGTTTCGACGGGCTTGTCCAGCTTAGGAGCTGATCTTGTTATGCTGATATTGCTCAAGTGACACCAGCACCTCACGCGGCTTGCTGCCCTCGTAAGGACCGATGACTCCACGAGCCTCCATAGAGTCAATCAACCGGGCTGCACGGGTATAACCGACACGCATACGACGCTGTAGCAGCGACACTGAAGCCTGTTTAGCCTCCAGCACAATTTGTACGGCCTGCTCGTATAATTCATCCTGCGGCTCCTGATCCTCTGTGATTGTATCATCCACTTCAGGAACGATGGACTCATCGTATTCGGCTTCACCTTGACTGCTGACATATTGAACAATAGTCTCTACTTCTTGGTCGCTCATAAAAGCTCCCTGTACACGAATAGGTTTAGATGCGCCCATTGGCAAGAACAACATATCACCTCGGCCTAACAGCTTCTCTGCACCGGGCATATCCAAAATGGTACGTGAATCCACATTGGACGATACGCCAAAAGCGATCCGGGACGGAATATTAGCTTTAATTAAACCTGTGATTACATCTACTGAAGGGCGTTGTGTAGCGATAATTAAATGAATTCCAGCCGCCCGCGCCATTTGTGCAAGTCGGCAAATTGCATCCTCGACATCATTGGCTGCAACCATCATCAAATCCGCAAGCTCGTCCACAATAACAACGATATACGGGAGAATTGCCGCTGGATTCTCAGCCATTAGCTTATTATAACCTTCCATATTCCGTGTTCCCGATTTGGAGAATAGCTCATAACGCTTCTCCATTTCCACAACAATCTTCTTCAAAGCTAGGCTAGCCCGCTTTGGATCTGTGACAACCGGAGCCAAAAGATGGGGAATTCCATTGTACACATTCAGCTCTACCATCTTAGGATCGACCATGAGGAATTTAACTTCATCAGGTTTAGCTTTGTATAAGATGCTTGTTATAATCCCGTTGATGCAGACAGATTTACCGGAGCCAGTTGCACCGGCCACCAATAAATGGGGCATCTTAGCCAGATTGCCAATAATGGTCTGGCCGGAAATATCACGGCCAAAAGCAATCGATAATCTGGATTCAGCCTCCTGAAAAATCTGTGTTTCCATAACTTCGCGCATGGTAACAATAGACACCTCAGAGTTCGGAACTTCTATCCCAATTGCAGATTTACCCGGAATCGGCGCTTCCATCCGAATGTCTTTGGCTGCAAGTGCAAGGGCAATGTCATCCGTCAGATTTACAATACGGCTAACCTTAACCCCAATATCCGGTTGTATCTCATACCTCGTAACCGCTGGGCCTCTTACTACCTCCAGCACCTTAGCCCGTACCCCAAAGCTTTCAAGTGTTGCTTCTAACTTACGGGCTGTCTGCATATAATCATTCTGATCTCCAGCTTTGCCACCATTGTTAGGTTTGGCTAGAAGACGGAACGATGGCAGCTTATATGGCTTCGGTGGCGGTGGTGCTGGAGGAGCAGGAATAATCTCTCCATCTGGAGAAGCACCTAGCAGGCCTTCCAAGTCTATGCTTACATTCTCCTCAGACTCATCCGTAGGCTGCTGCTTAACGGCATTAGGTCCGGCTACAGCAGGTTTAGCTGCTTCACCACGAGCTGCGGGTGAGAATTCACTCCACTCTTCCCGGTCTTCTTCGTTTAACCCTTCTGAACGGATATGTTCAAAGAAGTCACGAATAATAGGCGTCACAGGTTCAATATCCAGATCCGCATCATCAAAATCATGATCGATATCGTCTAATGGAATTACATGACTATCTGGAGTTAATCCCGAAATAATCGGACCGGTTGAAGCACTTGTCACAATTGGACCCTGATCGTCATCCTCAGAATCTGCTTCCACCTGTGAACGCGTGGAGCCTGAGAACCAGCCAGATATTTTTTTCATAAGGACAGGTTGTTTGCGATTAGGCAAATACCGATCGTCTTCGTCTTCTTCCTCCTCGTCATCATAGACAGGCTGCTTCACCTGCCGAGCCTTAGCTGGAGCAGCGGCTCTAGAAGGTCTGGCCGCTACGGGAACCGCCTTCGGACGGTTTGCAGCATGGAGACGAATCCCCTCCACAAACTTAACCAAGCGCACTCGCAAAAGCGTAAAAATCTCCACATAGGACAAGTTGGTAATTAGCATAAAGCTGATCGCCAGCATGACGATCATAAGCAGCTTAGCGCCCAGACTACCAAAAAGCCATAACAGCGCTGCATACTCCAACCCGCCGATGTACCCTCCGCTTATATCCTTACCCAGCATATAGACATTGCTTTCGTTCGAGCCAGGTGAAAGTGATCCCGAAAGATCATTATGTATTTGTGTCATTACATTGCCAGGATGTAACAAAGACAACGGGCCAAGCTTCTGCTCCATTGCAGATATTGTGCTCATAAGGCACATAGACAATAGAAGCAGAAGCACGCCAGTATGCCTGCTGTTCCACGAGGAAGGCCATCTTCGATGGATCATCACCATAAGTCCATAAAAAATGCCGATAAGCGGCAACACAAAATAAAATCTCCCTAATAAGTAACCCGCCATACTTGAAAGTGAGCGCCCTACGGCTGCTTCACCAGACAGTGCAATGACGGAAATAGTTATTAATAAAATTCCATATATTTCATATTTTAAAACGCTGCCGAGCAGCGCTTTTTTCTTCTTCTTTTTTCGTTTAGCCACGCCAGCCACCCCCGGAACAACATTATACCATATAATGGCGTGGCGTACCTATGTTCTCTTTTGTCAGAAAATGAATCTTTATGTTAATGTAATTATCGAACCTGGAGAGAACGCCGGATCTAGATAACGGTTCAGCGGACAATCCAATAATCTCACAATCCGCGCACGTCCTTCCTCCATCGGTTCAACCTGCATCAGCATGCCCTGCACACTAACTTCTCGGGTTGCGGCATAATTGTTAAATGCCCCCTCCCACACCTGTTCCATTGCAACTACTGTGTACAGTGTCATTGCGTAATCCCTCCTGGAGTCGATGCTGAGAAATCCCCGCCGATCATTCGGTTAAGATGCGCAAGTGCCGCTCCGATCCCGCCGACCTCATCCATCAGACCATATTTAACGGCATCCAAGCCCCCCACAGCCGTCCCGATATCACGATTGAGCTCACCTGTCTTAAACATGAGATCACGGAACTGTTCTTCAGAAATACGCGAATGGGAAGTCACAAATTTAACGACACGTTCCTGCATTTTCTCCATATACTCGAAAGTTTGCGGCACTCCGATCACTAAACCATTCATTCGAATCGGATGAATCGTCATCGTTGCACTTTCAGCAATAATCGAATAAGTGGAGGAAACTGCAATCGGCACCCCAATGCTGTGCCCGCCTCCAATGACTACGGTTACCGTTGGCTTGGAGAGGGATGCAATCATTTCCGCAATTGCTAATCCCGCTTCTACATCTCCACCTACCGTATTTAAAATGATAAGCAGGCCTTTGATGTTTTTATTCTGCTCAGCTGCCACCAGCTGCGGAATGATATGCTCATACTTTGTTGTTTTGTTCTGTGGAGGCATAACAATATGTCCTTCAATCTGACCAATAATCGTTAAGCAAAAAATATCAGGCTCTCCACTTGGGACTACTGTTTGTCCAAGCTCCTTAATCGCTCCCATTGTAGTGGGCGGCATATTTTCATTAGGATTCGGATTAGTTTCTCCTGGGACAACTTCCTCATTTTTTGCTCCATTTGATCCTTCGATGTAGTTCATCTTCGCAGCTCTCCCTTGTTATATGCAGCTCTAGTCTGCTGTTGCCTTACTAACAATCCTTAGTATGACGTTTCAGGGTGCTGCATTATGCAATTTTCAGCTTATGAACATACAAAAACCCCTTCTCCCGTGGAAACCGTCCAATATTTCCGGGGAAAAGGGGCTCAGCCCTAGCTATATATTCATTGAAGGAGAAACTCTCCTTACACTTCCATGATAATTGGCAAAATCATCGGTCTGCGGCGCGTTTGTTCATATAAGAAACGGCCCAGCGAATCTTTTACGCTTGTTTTAAGGGAAGCCCACTCATTTACTTTTTCACTCATCAGGCGTTGCAATGTACTGGATACAATTCGGTTAGCTTCGTCGAGCAGCCCTTCGGACTCCCGAACATAAACAAAACCACGTGAAATGATGTCAGGTCCAGAAACAATTGCACCATTCTGCTTGCTAAGTGTAACCACGACAACCAAGATACCATCTTGAGACAGCAACTTACGGTCACGCAATACAATGTTACCAACATCGCCTACACCTAGTCCGTCAATCAATACGTTACCAGCTGTTACTTTACCAGCCTTACGAGCGGCACCGCCCTGGATTTCAACAATTTCACCGATTTCAGTGATGAAAATGTTCTGTGGCTCTACGCCAACCGATTCTGCCAGTAAAGCATGTTTGCGCTGCATGCGGTATTCACCGTGGATCGGAATGAAGAATTTCGGTTTCATCAGGTTAAGCATAAGCTTAAGTTCTTCTTGACTACCGTGACCGGATACGTGAACGCCGGAGTTGGAACCGCTGTAAATCACATTAGCACCAAGACGGAACAATTCATCGATAGTACGGCCTACATACTTCTCATTACCTGGCACAGGTGTTGCCGCAATAATAACGGTATCGCCTGGCAGGATATCTACTTTACGATGACTAGAACGTGCCATACGTGTCAATGCAGACATTGGCTCGCCTTGGCTGCCTGTGCAAAGAACAACTACACGATTTGCTGCCATTCTATTCATTTCTTCCGGTTCGATCAGCATTCCGTCAGGTACGTTCAAATATCCAAGCTCTGAAGCGATGGATACAACGTTGACCATACTGCGGCCAATTACCGTAATCTTACGACCCGTAGATTCTGCTGCATTAACCACTTGTTGAATACGGTGCACATTGGAAGCAAAAGTTGCTACAACGACACGTTGCTCAGCCTTGCGGAAAATATCTTCCAGCACAATACCGACATTCTTCTCAGATGGGGTAAAGCCTGGTTTCTCAGCATTCGTACTATCTGACAAAAGAGCAAGTACGCCCTTTTGGCCAATCTCTGCCATCCGATGCAGATTTGCAAATTGACCGTTGACTGGGGTGTGGTCAAATTTGAAATCGCCCGTATGAACAACATTTCCTTCCGGAGTCTCAATGCATACACCCACGGAATCAGGAATACTGTGGTTGGTTCTAAAGAAAGTTACCTTAAGTGAGTTACCCAATTGAATTTCTGAATCTTCGTTGATCAGAATCCGTTTGGTGTCCCCCAGCAGGTTCGCTTCCTTCAATTTGTTCTCTACAAGACCTAAAGTCAATCTTGTTCCATAGACTGGAACATTCAAATTCTTAAGGACATAAGGCAGACCACCGATGTGATCCTCGTGTCCGTGAGTAAGCACAATACCTCTTACCTTGTCACGGTTCTCTGTCAAATACGAGATGTCAGGAATTACGATGTCAATACCGAGCATATCCTCTTCCGGAAACTTGAGTCCCGAATCCACGACTACAATGTCAGCTCCGTATTGAATAACATACATGTTTTTCCCGATTTCTCCGACTCCGCCCAATGCGAAAATCGTCAATTTATCGTTGTTGTTTTTTTTGGACAAATGAATCTAACCCTCCTATGATGTTGGACGTCATACTTTTATTGGTAAATATCGAACTTCGATTATTTCAGCGGCGCTGAACACATTTCTTTCAAACAGCCAATAACTTCCAATCGACGAGGAAATTCCTGAAATCTGTAAAATGCGCAATGCGAAAGCTCCCGATTCCGGGCAGTAAAGTTCATATTGAAGCGGACAAACGCCGTCAAAATTCACCGTCGCGCCCCTCGCGCGAAGACATGTCATTTATTTAAACAGACTCATCTTGGGACCTATCCTGTCTCACAATGTATTACATTGACGGAAGATTACCGCATATTTAATTTTAACCGCACCCAGTCACTTAAGATCATTATACATGATTTTTTTGGCAAAAGACAAGTCATCCGCCTCGTATCCAAATTCTTTCCTTAAATTCGCCTCAATATTTCAGAAAAAAAATATAAATGAAAAAACCGGCTCCCTCAATAGAGTAGCCGGTTTAGAACGTACATCAGCAATGATTAATTCTTAGTGAAATAGTGCTTCAATAAAAGCCGCTTCCGCTTCCGTTGGCGAAATAAGCGGCAATCTGACTCCGCCCACAGGGATCCCCTTGAGTCCTAAAGCATATTTTACAGCTGAAGGATTGGGCAGCGGTTGTGGGCATTCAAACATTCCTTTAAAAATCGGGAACAGCTGGCGATGAATCTCTCCAGCAAGCTGAACATTGCCGGAGGTATAAGCGTAAATCATTTCTGACATCTGCGCACCAACCACATGGCTAGATACACTTATAATTCCGTATCCACCGACAGCCAGACTGGCAAGACCTGAGGCATCATCACCCGTATATACACGGAAATCATCTGAACAATCAGAGGCAATAAGTGTTACCTGATCTACAGACGCGCATTCTTTCGTAGCAACGATGTTCGGAATCTCAGCAAGCCGCAGGGTAGTGGCCACGCTCATACTTACACCTGTTCGACCTGGAACATTATATAGAATCACTGGTAATGAAGTTTCTGAAGCAATCGTGGAAAAATGCTGATAAAGACCTTCCTGATTCGGTTTATTATAATAAGGAACGACCAAAAGCACTCCATCTACGCCTATTTTCTCCGCTTCCTTCGTCAGCTGAATGGAATGTTTCGTGTTATTGCTGCCAGTTCCAGCAATAACTTTACAACGTCCATTCGCCTTTTCCAGCACAAAAGAAAACAGCTGCAGCTTTTCCTCATCGCTTAATGTAGGCGATTCCCCTGTCGTTCCGCAGACAACCAAAGCTTCTGATTTCTGTACCTCAATTAAATAATCGACAAGCTGTGAAGTTACATCCCAGTTGATTTCTCCATCCCCATCAAAAGGGGTTACCATGGCTGTTATTAATCTTCCGAAATCCACTTTGAATTCCTCCTTGTCAGCGGTGCAATTCAAACATAGCATGCAGCGAACGCAGGGACTGCACCATATCTTCTTTTTTCACAAGCACCCATATCGTTGTATTCGAATCCGCGGATTGTAGTATTTGAATGTTTTGCGAGCTAAGCGCCTCAACAATGCGCGCCATAATACCAGGCACACCATTAATTCCGCCCCCGATAACAGAAACTTTGGCACAACCCGACAAACTCTTAGGTCGCAAACCCAGCTGCTGTAGAGCAGAAATAGCCTTCTCTGATTTGTCATCAAAAACCGTATAAAGAGCTTCCGTAGGTGTTACATTAATAAAATCAACGCTTATTCCGTTATCTGCCATACTCTTAAAGATTTGCAGCTGCACTCCGGTTCCGTTACCGTCCGGGCATTCCACAGAAATCTGTGTAACATTGCTGACATAAGCAATCCCTGTAACGAATCGATCCACAATTCCCCCTGCTTGGATATCGTTAAATCCTTCTGGATTCGTAACCAACGTACCTTCAGCTTCTGAAAAGGTTGAACGAACACGAACTGGGATCTGTGCCTGCATAGCAATCTCAACCGCACGTGGATGAATGACTTTCGCTCCCTGATGAGCCATATTGCAAATTTCAGTATAACTAACGTAAGTTAATGGCTTAGCATCTTCAACGATCCGTGGATCTGCTGTAAGAATTCCGTTAACATCCGTATAAATATCCACCATATCAGCATGAAGAGCAGCACCCAGTGCTGTAGCAGAGGTATCACTGCCGCCACGGCCTAAAGTTGTCAAATCACCCGCCTCAGTCTGGCCCTGGAACCCGGTAACAATAACTACCTTATCCTCACGCAGCTCACGGAGAATGCGTTCCGGACGCACATCCAGAATTCTGGCATTACCGTAGTTGCTATCTGTCAGAAATCCTGCCTGAGCTCCCGTTAACACTGTAGAAGCGATGCCTTCATTCTCCAGCAGCCCACATAGAGTAGTAGCTGAAATAATTTCGCCACAGCACATCAAGAGATCTTTTTCCCGGTCTGGAAGTGCATCTCCGTTCTGCACAGCCCAATCCAGCAAAGTGTCAGTTGCGTAAGGCTCTCCACGACGGCCCATAGCCGATACAACAATTACAAGACTATAGCCACTTGCCAGCTCCCTTTTGACATTGCGGATTACGTGTTCTCTAGCTTGCGGTGTGGATAGCGATGTTCCTCCGAATTTTTGTACCAGAATACCCATGTATAATTCCCCCATTATTATCAAAGCAAACACACTAATCATTCGTGAAAAGATTACGGTACGTGAGCTTATTCGTTAAGTAAGTTGTTAAATGGCTGTACCGCCCTCGAACCTGAGGACGGTAGCAATACTGCTTATATTTTTTTGATAGCAATGAACTTAGCTGGTTCCACTACGTTATCTTGGCATTTCTCATTGCTCATTTGGTGCATCTCCCCTTTTATTGTCCACAACAAAATCAGCCGAACTCTGTCAATTTTCTATGCTGAATGAAACCGTTCGATGATCATCGGCTGTAGTTGTTTACCTTGCAAAGCGGCATAGCAAGCTTCCGGGATAAGATCCATGCGTGCCACGAGCGAGTTAGGTTTACCCTCAGGGTTATCTTGACCGAATGGTACAAAATAAATATGTTTAGCCACCAGAAGCTTAGCAATATTTGCGGCATTTAGGCCCAATCCATCATTTGTAGATATCGCTAGAACTAGTGGACGTCCGTTGCGCATCTGTGATTTAGCTGCCATTAGCACGGGACTATCCGTCATGGCATTAGCCAGTTTACTCGTTGTATTTCCTGTGCAAGGTGCTATTGTCAGCACATCCAGCAGCTTGGAAGGACCCAGCGGCTCCGCTTCAACAATTGTAGAAATGATATCATTCCCTGTTATATCTTTCAACTGTTTTAACCAATTTTGCGATGTCCCAAAGCGGGTGTCTGTTCCTAGTACAGAGGCAGAAACTATAGGTACTACGTTTGCTCCCCCGTCTACGAAGCGCTGAATTTGTGGCATTACCTCAGCAAAAGTGCAATGAGATCCAGTGATCGCATACCCTACTGTTTTTCCGTGCCAATCCATTTTATTCGTCCCCCTTGATTAAAGCCTCGTCCGAAATCGACTGTACCAGCGCATTTGCCATAATAATCCCAGCGCTTTTTGGAGCTACAATGCCAGGGAGTCCTGGAGCCAGCATCGCCTTAATCCCACGTTTCTCAGCATAACGAAAGTCACAGCCGCCTGGTGCAGATGCCAGATCAATAATTACGCAATGCGGCGCAAGCCGCGAGAGCACCTGCGCGGTGATGATCATACTTGGTATCGTGTTAAATATAAGATCCACATCGGGTACGTGAAGCAGCAGCTCATTGGTCATAAAAGGCTTCCAGCCCATTTCCTCAGCACGTGCATAATGTTCTTGTTTTCTGACACCAACCTTTACAATGGCCCCCAGTCCCTGTAGACTTCGAGCCATTGTAAACCCAGTTCTACCTAAACCAAGCACCATTGATTTCGAGCTGTGAATCGTAAAATCCGTGTTCTGAATGGCCATTACCAGCGCTCCCTCCGCTGTCGGGATAGAGTTGTAAATAGCCACATCATCACGATTAAGCAGTTCGATTAACTTCAGTGAGTGCTTGGTACACATCCCGCGCAAGTAACTTTTAGCCATACCGGTATAAACTAAACAATCGGATGGCAGCGCAGTGAAATGCTCCTCCAGAATCGTTAAACGCTCAGAAGAAAATAGAGCACTAATATTTCCTTCATCATCACAGCCTACCGTAGGCAACACTAATACATCTGCATTACTCAGCAGCTCTACCGTCAATTGTTCCAGGCTCACCCCTGGGCTAGGGGTCTCCCACTTATCGAACCCGGCAGCGCTTACCGTCGCATCCAATTCCACACATTTCCGAATCACTTCAAGCTGTCTCGCGTCCCCGCCCAGGAACACGATCCTGACGCCAGTAAGCATAGGGATGACGCTCCTTTCAACATACACTATCGACTATAAAGCATCTTATGCTGGGCATAGTTAATGGGTGAAGAGCGGAAATGAAATCCCCGGCACGCATGGCTGATGATGAACTAACGGGTTACGGGTTACGGGTTACGGGTTACGGGTTACGGGTTACGGGTTACGGGTTACGGCTGATGAGTTAAGGACCGAGATGCAACTATTTGTGTATTTTTTGCCTTTTAGGAGGAGTTTCGGACTGGAGTGCTCTTATTCGATATAAACAGGCTCGATATCAGGTGTTTTTGATCAAATAGTGACACTGGGGTCCGAAAACAGCCGAATTAAGCAGAATTGTTATAAATAAGAGCACTGGGGTCCGATAGGGGCTTCGTCTTTACTTTGACGGTAGGGTTAGAGTAGTGGCAGAGCGCCAATGACAATGCTGAGTTTATTCGATGGGGAAGTCGGAGTTAGTTGTATAACAATCGAAGAATTAAAACTTTGGATAATTAACTCTACATAATAAAAAAAGCTCACGAATCATGCCTTGGGCATGAATTCGTAAGCTTTTTAAATGAATTGTAACAACAATCTTACTTGCCAGTATGGCCAAAGCCTCCGGCTCCGCGTTGAGTTTCGGACAACTCTTCCACTTCCACCAAATTAACCACTGGAACGGCTTGAAATACCATTTGGGCAATCCGCTCATTGCGAGCGATAGCAAAAGGCTCCTGCCCCAGATTGATCAAGAGCACTTTGATCTCTCCGCGGTAATCGGCGTCTATAGTTCCAGGTGTATTCAAGCAGGTAATCCCGTGCTTCAAGGCCAGTCCACTACGCGGACGGATCTGCGCTTCAAGCCCCTCTGGCATAGCCAGTGAAATCCCTGTTGGAATTAATGCCCGCTCTCCTGGTGCAAGTACAATTTCACCCGCAACGGCAGCATAAAGATCATAACCGGAAGCTTGCTCCGACATTTTACAAGGAAGATTTACATCCTCGTTTCCAGCAAGTTTATTGATTTGTACGTAATAAGACAAGATCATCTCTCCTAACATTTGCAATAGCTTTATCTGATGAGCCTACCATCGCTAAAGAAAGCGGCTCCGCGAACATATGATCCAGCACACTGTTGATATTGTCCATCGTCACTAGCTGAATTTTGGCGATCATATCGTCCAATGTATTATGTCTTCCGAGCATAAGTTCATTTTTTCCGATACGGTTCATTCGGCTGCTAGTGCTTTCGAGACTAAGGATGAGGCTGCCTTTAAGCTGCTCCTTACCTTTTCTCAGCTCATCTTCACTGAGGCCGTTGGTAGCAAGTTCGTACATCATTTCCTTGATTAACTCCATGACATCCTTTGTTTGCTTGGGCGCTGTTCCAGCATAGACCGTAAACAGACCAGAATCTGCCTGGGAGCTGTGATAGGAATACACCGAATAAGCTAATCCGCGCTTTTCACGAATTTCCTGGAACATGCGGGAGCTCATCCCTCCGCCTACGGCATTATTAATCAGCACCATAGCATACTGCAGGGGATCGCCAGAACGGACACCTGGTAAGGAAAGACAGATGTGATTCTGCTCTGTTTTCTTGCGGTGAAATATGAGCTCTCCATAGTAATCTGGTGGAGTCAGCGGAGCACTTGTACCATGATTATCAAAAGAACCAAAATGCTGTTCCAGCAGTTCAATCAATCCATCACTAATGTTGCCGGCAACGCTTATAACCGTATTCTCAATCGTGTATTGTTCCTTCATATACGCCCGAAGATCATCCGGCTTCATCTCCATTAGCCGTTCCTTCAAGCCAAGGATGGAATACGCAAGCGGATGGTCCTTGTAGGCAGCAGCACACATCAAATCATGCACAAGATCATCCGGCGTGTCCTCGCACATGGAAATTTCCTCAAGGATGACATTCTTTTCTTTCTCCAGCTCTTCAGCGTCCATCCGTGAACGGAAGAACATATCCGCTAACACATCTACAGCGATAGGCAGATGCTCATCCAATACTTTAGCATAATAACATGTATATTCCTTTGAGGTAAACGCATTTACATTGCCGCCGATGGCGTCAAACTGCTCAGCAATATCCTTGGCGCTGTACCGATCCGTTCCTTTAAAAAGCATATGTTCTACAAAATGGGATATCCCGTTGTTTCCAGGATGTTCATTCCGAGAGCCTGTCTTTACCCAGATTCCGAAAGAAACGGACCGGCCGGTCGGGATTTTCTCCATTACCACTCGTAAACCATTGGATAACACTATTTTTTCCACTTCAAGTCCTCCTGGCTAATAGCCATGTTCTATCTAATTTAATTACACGTGCCTATAATCCTACCAGAAATACATCTCTCACTCAACATTAGAGGGGATTAGCCGCTCTGCTGAGAGCGTTTGACTAACTGTGCCTAGCTGTAACCCTTTTGCTTTGATTCCACGTATCATGGCCTTCAGAGCTTTAGAGGATGCGGCTGTGGGATGCATTAGGACTAGAGTGCCCGGTTCCGCTTTGCTTGTGATTTTGGCAACCACAGATTCAGGAGACGGATTACGCCAATCTACGGTATCCACGGTCCAAAGTACGGTTTTGAGCCCTAAACTGCCTGCAATTTCTACGGTCTCCTGATCGAAATCACCAGAAGGGGGGGCGAACCATTTATTAGTGACTCCAAGCGATTCCTTTAACAGCTTTTGTGTCTTCTCAATTTCTACAGTAGCTCGCGCACGACTTAAAGTACTCATATTAGGGTGGGTATAAGCGTGATTCTCCATCTCATGACCGCGTTTTAGCATTTCTTTAGCCAGTTCCGGGTTTTTACTCAGCCAGCTCCCATCCAGAAAAAACGTAACTTTAACGTTCTCTTCATCCAAAACATCCAACATTGGCACAATGTACTCATTTCCCCACGCCACATTAATCATCAGCGATACCATCGGCTTAGCCGGATTCCCACGATATATGGGTTCAGCTCCCAGTTGATTCAGGGATATCTGTGGTTCGATCTGCCGATACACAAATTTTATAGGTTCTTTTGGTGCCAAAAGAGCATTCCGATATGTACTCTCTACATCAATTTCAAGCCCGTTATAACCCGGAATCGCCTTCCATACCCGATCAACCACAGCATTCACTGGAGGGGCATTAAGCTTGGCTGCGGCGGTCTCAATCCGTGTCCGAAGATCATTGTTCTCCGCCTTAGAAATATCCTTCCACACAGCTAGGTCATCCTGCGGCTTCAATTGCGCAAGCATGTCCTTTACCGGTCCCTGAGTGCTGCCAATTCCTATCACGATCGCAATACAAGCAACCACTAAAGCCACTTTTTCCGTCTTCATGACGACTTCCTCCCCGGTAGAAACGACTTGTAGTCCGTTCCACACGAATACAAAGACACTTTGTCCCAATCTATGAGACAAAAGAGGAATTTATGTCATAAGAACAGAGGCCAGAGGCGTGATAGTGATGCACATTACTTTATTTCATATAAAAAAAGAGCCAGAACGCAATCGCTTCTGTCTCCTT
Organism: Paenibacillus sp. FSL R10-2778; assembly: GCF_038593035.1. Lineage (NCBI taxonomy): Bacteria > Bacillati > Bacillota > Bacilli > Caryophanales > Paenibacillaceae > Paenibacillus > Paenibacillus sp. FSL R10-2778. The sequence goes on from NZ_CP151956.1 coordinate 4,271,153, forward strand.
TTATTATGCTATTAGGTACTTTAGAAAAGGTACCTCTACAATCGAAACTTAAGCTTTAGCTCCAGTTTCCGAAGTCAATACCGCTTTACGCGACAGGTTAACCCGGCCTTGTTGGTCGATTTCGGTAACTTTAACGGTAATTGTATCCCCGACAGCTACAACATCTTCAACCTTAGCTACGCGCTCAGTAGACAATTGGGAAATGTGTACCAATCCGTCTTTACCCGGAATTAGTTCAATAAATGCTCCAAATTTCTCAATACGTCTAACTGTACCCACATAGATTTCTCCAACTTGTACTTCACGCACAAGTCCTTCGATAATCGAACGCGCCTTTTGGATCATTTCTTCATCTGAAGAACCGATAAAGACACGGCCATCTTGTTCGATGTCGATTTTTACGCCGGTTTCTTCAATAATTTTATTGATAATCTTACCACCAGCACCGATAACATCACGGATTTTGTCCGGATTGATGTTGATAATAATGATTTTTGGAGCATATTTGGACAGATTAGGTCTTGGCGCAGAGATCGCTTCATTCATTTTGTCCAAGATGAACAGACGGCCTTCTTTAGCCTGCTGAAGTGCATCCTGAAGAATTTTGCGGTCGATACCGGCAATCTTAATGTCCATTTGAATAGCTGTAACACCTTCTGCTGTACCAGCTACCTTGAAGTCCATATCTCCGAGATGATCTTCCATACCTTGAATATCCGTCAGGATGGAGACATGCTCTCCGTCTTTGATCAGACCCATTGCTACTCCGGCTACAGGTGCTTTGATTGGCACACCAGCGTCCATCATAGCCAGAATGCTGGCACAGATACTTGCCTGGGAAGTAGAACCGTTAGATTCAATCGCTTCTGATACTAGACGAATCGTGTACGGGAATTCAGTTTCACTAGGAATAACCTTGGATAATGCACGTTCTCCAAGTGCTCCATGACCGATTTCACGGCGTCCTGGTGCTCTAAGCGGACGAGCTTCCCCTACGCTGAACGGCGGGAAGTTGTAATGGTGCATGAAACGTTTCGTTTCAGTAGGATCGATTCCGTCAAGAATTTGCACATCACCTAGTGCCCCAAGAGTACAAACGCTAAGGATTTGTGTTTGTCCACGTGTAAACAGACCGGAACCGTGTGTACGCGGTAACAGACTTGTATCACATTCAATCGGACGGATTTCATCAAGTTTACGTCCATCTGGACGAACCTTATCATGTGTGATTAGACGTCTTACTTCATCCTTCACGATATCATGTAGGACTTCTTTAACATCTTTCAGAAGCTCCGGTGCTTCTATGTACTTCTCTACGAAATACGCAACCGCTTCATCATTAACGACATCAATCGCTTCCTGACGCGCATGTTTTTCAGCTATTTTAACGGCTTCCACCAGACGAGCCTCAGCAAATGCACGGACCTCAGTATTCACGTCAGCATTCACTGTATGCAGCTTCACAGCCATTTTTTCTTTACCAGCCACTTTAACCAGTTCTTCAATGGTTGCAACGATCTTGCGGATTTCATCATGACCGAACATAATCGCTTCGAGCATCACATCTTCCGTCACTTCGTTCGCTTCTGCTTCAACCATCATGATTGCATCCTTCGTTCCAGCAACCACTACATAAACATCACTGATTGCTTGCTGAGACATATCCGGATTGATCACAAACTCTCCATTAATCCGACCTACAGCAACGCCGCCGATTGGTCCATCAAAAGGCACATCGGAAATACTAAGTGCAGCTGAAGTACCGATCATAGCAGCAATATCTGGTGCGCAGTCCTGATCCACACTCATTACCATGTTCAATACCTGAACATCGTTACGAAATCCTTCAGGGAACAGTGGTCTGATTGGACGGTCTGTCAAACGGCTTGACAGAATCGCTTTCTCACTCGGTCTACCTTCCCGTTTAATAAATCCGCCAGGAATTTTACCTACCGCATATAATCTTTCCTCATAGTTAACTGTAAGCGGGAAAAAATCCAGATCCTTAGGCTCTTTCGAAGCCGTAACGGTACATAATACCGAAGTATCCCCGTAACGCACCATAACAGCTGCATTTGCTTGTTTAGCCAGGCGGCCCGTTTCCAGCACAAGGCGTCTTCCACCCAGCTGCATTTCTACACGTTTTTCCATAAATACCTCCTTGAATAGTAGTAGACCCGCAGTCTAAAATAGCAGGTTCACATATCGATCTAAATGATTTGGAAAGGCTTGTCCCAAAAGGAGGTTGCCTATTCTGTATGCATATAAGAAGAAACGGCTGGGCCTTACTGAAAAGTAAAGCCGCCGTTTTTGCGAATAATCTCATCGATCCTAATATTAAGTTTTCCCTAAATTTTCAAAAAGCAACCCAGCTGTCCCGCTGTCGCTCCGAGAAGGACATACGGTATACAACCAGGCTGCTTTAAGAGTAATCTTATGGAAAATTAACGACGCAATCCCAGTCTTTCGATCAGGGCGCTGTAACGTCTGATGTCTTTGTTTTTCAAATACGCCAGAAGTTTACGACGTTGTCCAACCATTTTCAACAATCCACGACGGGAGTGATGATCTTTCTTGTGCGTACGCAAGTGGTCAGTCAAATTAACGATGTTCTCCGTTAGGATAGCAACTTGCACCTCAGGGGATCCAGTATCGGATTCGTGAGTTTTGTGCTCGTCGATCAATTGATGTTTACGTTCTTGAGTTAATGCCATCCTGTTCACCTCCTTCAATATAATCGCCACTAGCCTCGTCACCGTCGGTGAGAACGTGCAACCAAGCTAAGGTTATGATGCTGTAAGCCAGCAACGTTACTTAGTATAGCATCTCCATTAACAAAAGTAAACGGCTTGTCCGGGATGACTATAAATTATACTCCAGAATCTTCTTCGCGGTTTCTGCATCCTCGCCAATCTGAGTAATCAATGCCCCAATGGAGTCAAACTTCCGTTCTGGACGAATGTAAGATACCAATTCTACCTTAAGCTCTTGATCATACAGGTCACCCTCGAAGTCAAACAGATGTACCTCAAAGCTCGGAGTCAACACACCCTCATGAAAGGTTGGTTTAACACCCACATTCATAACCCCGTACAGAACTTTATCCTTATAAAAGACTCGGACCGCATATACACCTTTGGTCGGAATGACAAAATGATCACTGAGCTTCAAATTGGCAGTTGGAAAACCAATTGTGCGGCCTCTCTTCTCACCATGCCCCACTTCACCACGCAGATGATAGCAACGTCCGAACCAGGAGTTTGCCAGTCCCAGATCTCCATTTTGGAGACTTTTGCGAATGCCGGAGCTGCTAACCTTTTCGCCTTCAAGCAGAAAAGGAGGAGCAACTTCCACATTCATAACACCTTCACCCAGCTTACGAAGCATCTCAACATCGCCTTCACCTTGGTAGCCAAAGCGAAAGTCAAAGCCAACAACTGCAGTTACAATATGTAGCGGCAAAAGCATAACAGAGACAAAATTCTGAGGACTAACCCGGGAAAGCTGTTCATTAAATTCAACAACATACAGGATATCGACACCCATGCTGGCAAGAATCTCTTGCTTTTCAAAGGGTGGCGTCAAGTACCCTTCATAATCCCCCTTACCCATAACATCTTTGGGATGAGGATGAAATGTAAGGACTGCAGCCGGCACACCTTGTTTACGGGCTAAGGCCACAGCGGATGTAATGACGCTGGCATGTCCACGATGCAGGCCGTCAAACTGCCCTAGAGCAGCCACTTGAGGTTGTGCCCATTCGGCAGCAGTCTCCGGCGACATCGGATAGGTTAACGTTACGGTTCTCACGCTGTTTCTCACCTACAATTCACTTGGTAAAATTGATTTAAGCTTGTGCAAACACTTTTACTGGGGCAATAGCACCTGTCTCTTCCAGCTCATAAATGCCAAGAAACAATCCCTGAAGATCGTATAGCCGAATTTGACCTGCTGTCTTCACTTCTGGAGCAATGAACCGCGAAGACAAACGTTGACCCTGCAGTGCTGCCTTCTTCTTCTCATCCATAACGGTATGCTTAGGCAAATGCGAAATTGCCTCATCAGCAGCGATTAAATGATCTTCCAATGTTCCGGCTTCCTTGTGCGCGGCAATATCCTCAAGGGATAAACAATGGCTGGCAGAAATTCCTGCCGACATTGTTCTCTCCAGCTTCACCATTACACCCGGCAGCCCAAGCGCACGACCGATATCAACACAAAGTGTACGAATATACGTGCCTTTGGAGCATAATACCCGGAAAGTGATGTCGGGATGATTACCTTCCCAAGTCATATCCGTCATTTCGATTTCATAAATCTCTACTTCACGACTTTTCCGTTCAACGGTTTTGCCTTCTCTAGCCAATTCATAAAGACGTTTGCCGTCCACTTTCACCGCAGAGTACATGGGAGGAACCTGAGAAATTACGCCTTTGAAAGAGGCAAGCACTGCAAGAATCTCTTCCGCAGTTACATGAACCTCATCTACAGTTTCCGTAATGGTTCCAGTTAAGTCTTCAGTATCACTGGACATCCCCAGTCTCAGTGTTGCCACATATTCTTTGGGCAGCTCCTGAATATACTCCACAACGCGAGTCGCACGTCCCAGACAAAGCGGCAATACACCAGTCACTTGGGGATCTAGTGTCCCCGTATGACCAATCCGTTTCATGCCGAGAATACGACGTGCCTTGGCTACAACATCATGTGAAGTGAAGCCTGCCGGTTTATAAACCGCCAGAACACCTTCTAGTTCACTCATAAATGACGTCTTACCTCCTCAAGCACCTGAGCTATTGCCTCTTCAAGCGTAGCTTCTATACGCGCACCTGCAGCACGGGTATGACCGCCGCCTCCAAACGTTTGCGCCAATGCAGCCACGTCTACTTTACCGGCAGAACGTAGGCTAACCTTGACCGCATGTTCGTGAATAACTTTAAAAAGAATGCCTACTTCCACGCCCCGAATATTACGAGGGTAGTTCACGATTCCTTCCAAATCTTCATTAGCAGCAGCACATTCGATCATATGCTCGGGTGTAACATATAGCCAGGCAATATCTCCTTCAGGAGATAATTCCAGCGTATTTAAGGCTTTATTTAATATTTTAACCTGTGGCAGCGTCATTTCTTCAAGCAATGTCTCAGCGAGTTCAGGACCGTTAACTCCAAGGGATAATAGCTCAGATACAGCTGCCATTACTTTTGGTGATGTGTTGGTATAACGAAAACCACCGGTATCTGTTAACAGACCCGTATATATAGCTGTGGCGATATCAATATCCCATTCGATCTCGAATGTCTTCAGCAGGTCGAACAAAATTTCCGCTGTCGCAGCTGCATCCGGTTTGATTAAATTAACGAATCCATAACCGTTATTTGTTGGATGGTGATCAATATTCAGGATAAGAGCCTCATTCGCAAAATAGCGATTTGTGAGCCCTACTCGCTGAAAATCCGCACAATCCACACAGATGACGTTGCTGTATTGACGGGGCGGTTCACTAGAGGCCATATTGATGATTTCATCCGAATGCCATAGGTATTCCATTCGCTTCGGGATTGGTCCTTCATTCAGCATAGTGTATTTTTTGCCCAGACATGAGAGAAGCCAGCCCACCGCAAGGGTGGAGCTGACTGCATCTCCGTCCGGCTGAACATGCGACACTACAAGGTAATCGTCGTGTTCCAGCAGAAACTCACGGGTCTGCTGGAGACTTTGTTCATAGCTCTGCATTCGCCGTCTCCTTTTTAAAGGTTGTTCAAAATAGCATAACGCTATTTTGAACCCCACTTTAATCACTTATTTCTAATCGTTCTTATGAAGCTCTCCAAGAAGCTTCTCAATATGACTGCCATAAGCGACAGATTCGTCGATCTTGAAGATCAGCTCCGGTGTATGCCGAAGGCGAATGGCCTTGCCAAGCTCTGAGCGAAGAAAACCATTGGCTTTCTCAATCGCTTTAAGCGAGTCTGACTTCTGCTCTTCATCCCCGAACACGCTTAGGTATACCTTAGCTTGCGATAGATCGTTAGTCACGTCTACGCCAGTTACAGTTACAAAACCGATTCGAGGGTCTTTCAGACCGCTTTGGATAAGTTGACTAAGCTCTTTCTTGATCTGCTCGCCCACTCGTCCTGCTCTAATTTTAGACATCTATATTCACCTCTTCGCTTAGCGCTCTACAGTTTCCATAAGAAACGCTTCGATAATGTCGCCCTCTTGGACGTCATTATAGCGTTCCAAAGTTATGCCACATTCATAACCTTGCGCCACTTCTTTGGCATCATCTTTGAAACGTTTCAAAGTATCAACCTTACCTGTGAACACTACGATTCCGCTACGGATCAAGCGCATTTCAGCATTACGGGTAATTTTACCGGAAGTAACCATACATCCTGCAATGGTACCCACTTTGCTGATTTTGAACACGCTGCGAACTTCGGCGTGACCGATAACATTCTCTTTATAGATAGGATCGAGCATACCTTTCATGGCACTTTCGATTTCTTCAATTACGTTGTAGATAATGTTGTGCAGACGAACATCTACTTTTTCTTGCTCAGCAGCTGCTTTGGTCTGTGCGTCTGGACGAACATTAAAGCCGATAACGATAGCATTCGATGCTGCTGCAAGCGTAATATCGGATTCAGTAATCGCACCAGCACCGCTGTGAATGATCTTCACGCGTACGCCTTCCACTTCGATCTTAGCCAAGGATCCTTTAAGCGCCTCGACTGAACCTTGTACGTCAGCTTTGATAATCACGTTAAGGTCTTTGATCTCGCCATCTTTAATGTGCTGGAACAGATCATCCAAAGTTACACGGGTGTTCGTATTCAGCTCAGATTGACGTTGGGAAGTAGAACGTCTATCAGCAATCGCACGCGCTTTACGCTCATCTTCGAAAGCCATAAACGGATCGCCAGCTTGTGGCACCTCAGTCAAACCAGTAATTTCTACTGGAGTAGATGGTCCAGCTTCTTTGATCTTACGACCTTTATCATTGACCATCGCACGTACACGTCCGAAGCAGTTACCTGCTACAAAGGCATCGCCGACTTTCAACGTACCGTTCTGAACGAGTATACGAGCAACTGGTCCACGGGATTTATCAAGCTCAGCTTCTATAACAGTACCGCGTGCCCGTTTGTCAGGGTTCGCTTTGTACTCATTAACTTCAGCTACGAGCAGGATCATTTCCAGCAGTTCTTCCAAGTTAATACGTTGTTTCGCAGAGAGGTTAACGAAGATGGTATCTCCGCCCCACTCTTCAGGAACAAGTTCATAACTTGTAAGCTCTTGCTTCACCTTATCAGGATCTGCACCCGGTTTGTCGATTTTATTAACAGCGACAATAATCGGAAGTCCAGCAGCCTTAGCGTGTGCAATAGCTTCAACGGTCTGAGGCATAACACCGTCATCAGCAGCTACTACGATAATTGTCATATCCGTAACCTGTGCACCACGAGCACGCATAGCAGTAAATGCTTCGTGACCAGGTGTATCAAGGAACGTGATTTTCTTTTGGTTGATTTCGACTTGATAAGCACCGATGTGCTGAGTGATTCCGCCGGCTTCGCCTAGCGTCACATTGGTCGAACGAATAGCATCAAGTAGTGTAGTTTTACCATGGTCAACGTGACCCATAATAGTAACTACTGGAGGACGAGTCTGAAGATCCTCTTCATTGTCATTCTCTTCCACTGTTTCGAAGCTGTCCTCGTCAACAGGAATCTTCACTTCTACTTCTACGCCAAATTCAGCAGCGAGTAGCAAAATGGTGTCGATATCAAGTTCTTGGTTGATGGTAGCCATAACACCCATCGAAATCAGCTTTTTGATTACTTCAGAAGCATCCTTGTGAAGCAATTTCGCTGTTTCACCAACGGTCATGCTGCCACGAACGATGATTTTCTTAGGTGTGTTATCGATCTTCTCGCGGTGTACCATTGGCTGGTTCTTGCCACGGCCATTCTTACCACCACGACCGCGGTAGTTACCACCTTTACCATCATCGAAACGTCTTTGATTATTATTCGGTCTGCCACCAGTTGTGTTCTTTTTAGGACCTCTGTCATCACCGCGTGTGAAACCTCCGCCTGTGCCAGATTGACCTTGTGGACGGCTGTCAGTGCGTGGTGCACTGCTTTGTCCTTGCGGACGGCTGCCACTTGTATTGCTGCCTTGTGGACGGCTTCCACCAGTGTTGCTGCCTTGTGGGCGGCTACCACCAGTATTGCTGCCTTGCGGACGGCTGCCACCGGTATTGCTACCTTGTGGACGGTTGCCGCCAGTATTACTGCTTTGCGGACGGCTGCCACCGGTATTGCTACCTTGTGGGCGATTGCCGCCAGTACTGCTGCCTTGCGGGCGGCTGCTACTAGTACTGCTAGTACTGTTAGTACTGTTAGTACGTGGAGCACCGCTTTGTTGCGGACGTGCATTCTGCGTTGAACCTGTTTGTGTTCTGCGGGAATCTTGTCCGCTTTGGGGCCTTGGGGACGTCGTCGATTGGTTGTTGTTTTGGTTACTGTTCATACCTACCTGCTTTTCCTGTTGATTTTTGTTGGCATTCTGAGCACTTTGAGGTTCGGCTGTTACCGCACCGGTTGTTACCGGCCGGCTGCTGGTGCCGGTATCCCGCTTGGCTGCAGCATTTGATTTGATATCCTTAAAGAACTGTTCAACTTTGTTCACGGATCCATTCTCCATGACACTCATATGATTATTCACAGGGACATTCAAACGCTTCAGAATAGTAATAATTTCTTTACTGCTCATGTTTAGTGACTTGGCGTATTCGTACACGCGCAATTTATCTTTGTTCTCTTCTTTAGTCAATAAATCCACCTCCGACAGTATCTCCGAGTTGCTTGGAGATCATTTCCGCGAATCCTTTATCCGTAATGGCCAGTACTACGCGCTGGTCTTTACCAATACTTGCACCGAGTTCATCCCGGTGAAATGCGATTACTAGTGGAATATCGTAAGTTCCGCATTTATCACGGAACTTTTTTTGGGTATTATCTGAAGCGTCACCTGCCAGAACGACCAGCTTCGCCTCTGAAGACCGTACAGCTTTGAGTACAGCCTCGTCACCGGTGACTATCTTGCCTGCTCTCATGGCAAGCCCTAAATAAGAAAGCGCCTTACTCATTATCCTCACTATCCTTTGCTGCTAGAAACTGCTCTTCCACGGAAGTAAACTCCCGGGCTAGCTGGGCGTAGATTTCAGGACTCACTTGACATTTCAATGCACGGTCAAGTGCTTTGTTCTTTTGTGCCAGCTGAAAGCATTCAAGCTTGCCGCATATGTAAGCACCACGGCCTGACTTCTTGCCCGTCAGATCAATCAGCACTTCACCTTCAGGCGTTCTTACCACACGAATCAGCTCTTTTTTAGGCATCATCTCTTGGGTAGCAACGCATTTACGCAGCGGCACCTTTTTTTGTTTCATTACAAACGCCTCCCGTCAAGCAGGTTAATTAATCTATGGAGACGGAATCCTGATGCATTTCATCAATAGAAGATTTCGGTCTGCCGTATTCCTGCTCCGCTTGAGTTTCACTCTTGATATCAATCTTCCAGCCGGTAAGTTTAGCGGCAAGACGTGCATTTTGCCCTTTAATACCGATAGCCAGTGACAATTGATAGTCAGGAACGATAACTCTCGCCATCTTCTCCGTTTCAAAGACTTGAACTTCAAGAACCTTTGAAGGGCTAAGTGCATTCGCAACATATTCCTGCACCAGATCAGAATAACGGACGATATCGATCTTCTCACCGCGAAGCTCAGTAACGATGGTCTGAACGCGTGTGCCTCTTGGACCTACGCAAGAACCAACGGGATCTACTTCTGGATTGCGGGAATACACAGCAATCTTCGAGCGGAAGCCAGCTTCACGGGCTACAGAACGAATCTCAACTACACCGTCAAATATTTCAGGAACTTCAAGCTCGAACAGACGCTTCAGTAATCCAGGATGACTGCGGGAGAGCATAATCTGCGGACCTTTTGTTGTATTCTCAACTTTTGTGATATAAGCCTTGATGCGTTCGCTTTGTTTGAACTTTTCACCTGGCATCAATTCGCTAAGCGGAAGAACCGCTTCGATTTTACCAAGATCAATGTAAATGTTCCGCATATCTTGACGTTGAACTAGTCCAGTAACGATATCATCTTCTTTGTCGATAAAAGCATTATAGATAAGTCCACGCTCTGCCTCGCGAATTCGTTGAGTTACAACCTGCTTAGCAGTCTGTGCGGCAATACGTCCAAAATCACGCGGTGTCACTTCAAGCTCAGCGATATCTTCCAGCTGGAAATGCGGGTTAATTTCTCTGGCTGCCGGCAACGAGATTTCAGTCCTTGTATCCAGGACCTCCTCAACAATTAACTTGCGGGCAAACACTTTAATGACACCTGTATTGCGATTCATGTCAACACGCACGTTCTGTGCTGCATTGAAATTACGTTTATAACTAGAGATCAGCGCCGCTTCAATCGCTTCAAACAGCACATCTTTACTGATGCCTCTCTCCCTCTCCAGCTCATTCATTGCTTCAATAAACTCCATACTCATGAATTTCCGGCCCCCCTTTCAAGACGTTAAAAAATAATGGCCAATCTCGCACTTGCGACCTTGGCGTACGGTACTACATGTTCTTTTTTGCCCGCGGAGATGAGCAGTTCCTCGTTCTCGAACGAGAGCAAACGACCTTCAAATTCTTTGAGTCCTTGAATCGGCTCATAAACAGTCACATACACGTCCTTACCTACCGCTTTAGCTACATCCGAAGCTTTTTTGAGAGGACGCTCTGCTCCCGGCGAGGAAACCTCAAGGAAATATGCCTCAGGAATAGGATCATTCTCATCTAACTTCTGACTGAAATATTCGCTAATGATCCCGCAGTCATCAATATCAATGCCGCCTTCTTTATCTACGAATATACGCAGAAACCAATTGGAGCCTTCCTTCACGTATTCAACGTCCACCAGTTCGAAACCATTGTCGTCGAGATAGGGCCCGAGCATCTGCTCTACCGTTTGTTTAATTTTAGATTTGGGTGTGCTCAAAAGAAAATTACCTCCACGAACTTGTCTTTTGCTATATACCAAAGATAAAGAGTGGGTTTCCCCACTCTTTACACAACGGACTTATCTCATTATTACCAAAGAAATTATACCATAGGGAAACTGGACTGACAAGTGCTAGCCCTTGACTCCCCCTTTGGAGCACTCTTTTCTAGCCATGAAATAAGTGTTGTTAAAGCCTTTAAAATAGGGAAAGTTGATTGCTTTCCGGTAAGCCGCGGAAGCAGCCCATGCCGGTCAGCAGCTCAATAACCGTCTTACTTGCCTTTGATTTCTGCTGGAAATCTTCAATAGACAGGAACTCGCCAGCATCTTTCGCAGCAGCTATGTTGATAGCAGCATTCTCACCAATTCCCGCTAAAGCAGAAAACGGAGGAATCAAACTCTTGTCATCAACAATAAACTTATTCGCTTCTGAACGGTAAAGATCAATGTTTTTGAATGTAAACCCACGTGCCGTCATCTCCAAAGCCATCTCAAGGACAGGCAACATAGCCTTTTCCTTAGGCAAAGCTTGAAATCCTTTTTGCTCAATTTCTACGATCTGACGGCTGATGGCTTCATACCCCTTACAGCACAATTCAATATCAAAATCTGCTGCACGTACAGAGAAATAAGTCGCATAATATTCAATAGGATGATACAGCTTGAAGTAGGCGGTACGTACTGCAGAAATTACGTATGCAGCAGCATGCGCCTTCGGGAACATGTATTGAATCTTTAGACAAGAATCAATATACCATTGTGGGACCTTGCACTTTTTCATTTCCTCGATCCATTCGTCAGACAAACCTTTACCTTTACGAACACTCTCGGTAATTTTAAAGGCTAAGCTCGCATCCATTCCCGCTTTATAAATTAAGAAGAGCATGATGTCATCACGACAACCGATAACGGTCTTAATGTTACAAGTGTTATTCTTTATAAGCTCTTGAGCGTTACCAAGCCAAACTCCAGTACCATGAGACAAACCTGATATTTGCAGTAAGTCAGCAAAGCTGGACGGCTTCGACTCAATAAGCATTTGACGTACGAACTTGGTACCCATTTCGGGCACACCATAGGTCGCAACCGGTGATCTGATTTCGTCAGGTCTTACTCCAAGTGCATCTGTAGAGTTAAACATGCTCATTACTTTCGGATCATTCATCGGGATAGAAGTTGGATCAACACCTGTCAAATCCTGAAGCATCCGCATCATCGTCGGATCATCATGACCCAGAATATCAAGCTTCAGCAAATTCGCGTCAAAAGCGTGATAATCAAAGTGTGTGGTCTTCCATTCAGCATTGACATCATCCGCCGGGAATTGTACTGGCGTAATATCTTCTACCTCCATATAGTCTGGAACAACGACTATACCACCCGGATGCTGTCCCGTACTACGTTTAACGCCTGTACAGCCAGCCGCCAGACGGCCAACTTCAGCTCCACGCCAACGTTTCTGGTGCAGTTCTTCGTATTTTTTTGCAAATCCGAAGGCTGTCTTCTCAGCTACGGTACCAATCGTTCCGGCACGGAATACATTTTTCTCACCAAACATTTCTTTGGTAAAGTTATGTGCATTCGGCTGATATTCCCCTGAGAAGTTCAAGTCGATATCGGGGACTTTATCCCCTTTAAATCCAAGGAAGGTCTCGAACGGAATATCCTGGCCTTCACCTTTGAGCTTCTGACCGCAATCCGGGCAGACTTTATCTGGTAAATCGAATCCGCTCCGCACACTACCGTCCAGGAACCATTCATTATGGCGACACTCGGGGTTTAGGCAAATATAATGCGCAGGCAAAGGATTTACTTCTGAAATCCCAAGAAATGTAGCTACTACAGAAGAACCTACGGAACCCCGCGAGCCTACGAGATACCCATCCTGATTTGACTTTTTAACAAGACGTTCAGAAATCAAATAGTTGGCAGAGAACCCGTATTTAATAATCGGTGCAAGCTCTTTCTCCAAACGGGCAATAACTACCTCAGGCAGCTCTTCACCGTAAATGGATTTGGCAGTATTGTAGCAGGTCTCGCGAATTTCTTCGTCCGCCCCGTCAATAATTGGTGTAAATAGCTTATCTGGAAATAGCTCCAGTTCTTCAAAACGCTCCGCCAGCTCAACTGTATTTGTGACAACGACTTCCATCGCTTTTTCAGCACCAAGAAATTCGAATTCAGACAGCATTTCATCTGTTGTGCGGAAGTGTGCATCCGGTTTGCGTTGGTCTTTAAGCGGACTAAAGCCCGTGATCCCATTAATCGTAATATCACGATACAGCTTGTCCCGGGGTTCAAGATAATGTACATTCCCCGTTGCGATAACAGGTTTATTCAACTGTTCCCCTATTTCGCAAACCTTCCGGACTACATCGCGAAGCTCATCAGGGCCTGCTACAAAGCCCTTGTCCACCAAGTGCATGTACATGGTCAATGGCTGAATCTCCAGCACATCATAAAAATGAGCAACCTCCATGGCTTCCTCAGTCGTTTTGTTGAGTACTGCTTCAAAAAACTCTCCACGTTCACAACCCGAAATCACGAGCAGTCCATCTCTATGCTCTTCCAGCTTGGATTTCGGAATACAAGGTACACGTTTGAAATATTCCGTATGTGACATGGAAATGAGCTTATAGAGATTTTTTTTCCCTATTTGATTTAGTGCATAAATATTACAGTGGAACGGTCGTGTGTTCGAAAGATCATTACCCACATAATCGTTTAGTCGATCAAGGCGGGTCATGCCCTTCATCTTTTCAGCATCTGCGAGCAATCCTGTTAATATACCGCCGAGTGCTATGGTATCATCAATCGCACGGTGATGGCTTTCCAGAAGAACTTTATATTTATCGGCTAATGTGTTCAGCCTGTGATTCTTCATGCTTGGATATAGTAACCGCGCGAGCTCAAGCGTATCAAGAGATGGATTCGGAAGCACAGGTTCACCTATTTTACGTAACGAGGCCTGAATAAAACCCATATCAAATCTGGCGTTATGAGCTACAAGGATACTATCACCCACAAATTCAACAAACTTACGCAGTACTGGCTCAAGATCAGGAGCATCCTTAACCATTTCATCCGTAATATTGGTCAATTGCTGAATATGATAAGGGATTTTCTCATGCGGATTAACAAAAGTAGAATAACGGTCTACTTCTTTGCCTTCGCACATTTTAATGGCCGCCAGCTCCGTAATATTATTGCGGGTAATCGATAAACCCGTGGTTTCTATATCAAACACTACATAGGTAGCTGTCTTCAAGTCCAAAGGCTGAGCGTTCTCGACAATATTCACAGAGTCATTTACAACATTAGCTTCCACGCCATAAATCATTTTTATCTTATGCTTATGAGCTGCATGGTTTGCATCAGGAAAAGCCTGAACGCCGCCATGATCAGAAATCGCAATCGCAGGATGCCCCCACTGGGCAGCTGTTTTGACATAGGTAGTGATCGGAGTGACCGCATCCATCGTACTCATCGTAGTGTGAAGGTGGAATTCCACCCGTTTCTTAGGAGCTGTATCTTTACGCGCAGGCGGTGCCTTAACTTCCGTTAAATCCGAAGGGATCATCACGAGCTCAGGAATCTGCATAAAACGGTCATATTCTACTTTCCCGCGTGCTCTTACCCATTTGCCATTAGCTAGCTGACTCATAACCTTCAGATCATCTTTAGTCTTCGCGAACATCTTCATTTGTAGAGAATCCGTAAAATCGGTCAGACTGAAAGTGAACAAGGTACTGCCATTGCGAAGCTCCTTACGATCCAGACCAAAAATGGTACCCTGAATTGTAATTTTCTTCTCTTCATCTTGAATTTCAAGAATCGGCACGGCCTGTTCCTTAATTTCATACCCCACTTGAAGCTTAATTACTTCATTAGGATCGCTATCATCAGCAGGAGCTTCTGTTTCCACAGCAGTCATCATCTGCTCAACGATCTCGCGTTGTTCTTGCTGAAGCTTTTGCTGAAATTCTTCGAATGCTTCAACATTATTATTTTCGTTCTCCGCCATTAGTAATTTAACCTTTAAGGAGAGACCGAAATACTTATCATAAAATTTAATAATTGCTCCATCGATGCTTTTTTTGCGAGCTAACTCCATCGAAGTGGAATCACTCATCGTTAACATTAAAGTATCCTCTTTAAGCTCCTGCGAGGAGCGGGTCAGCCAGCCGTTTACCGATGGAATCTCCCGATGTACCCACTCCAGAAACAGTCCCCAATATTCCTGGACAAGCTCCGCTCTGCTAACCTTCTCATCATATAGGAACAAAAAGCTTACTTTAGCTATATGCTGTAGCTTCTCACGCATTCTAAGGCAAAATGTCCGATATACCTGTGCTGGAACCAGACTATCTTTCGCTATAACGATTTGCCAGTCCCGGTTGCCACGACTGATCTCAACACGTTCTATATACCCATCCAAAAAGTAGGGGTCCATGATTGCAGGTGGAATTTCACCCTGCTTCATCAAGAGCTCGAACCTTTTTCTTCTCTCCTGGTTTTGTTCCATGCTTTCCTCCCACCTTTAATAACCCAGTTAAAACTATCCATGATATACAGTGAAAGTACAATATGATAAGAAGAAACGATGTAGTCGACTTTTAAAGACGACAACTGTTTCTCGTAAAAATATAAGAATTTATAGTGAAAACCTATAAATTCTTATATTTTAAAAAGCTTCTGGGTTCAAAAAGCATTGGGTTCTTACGGCCCGCCGACTCCTCTCGCCAGAAGCTAAATTAAAATACTACAAGACTGTTGATCGGTGCCTAAAGATTAATATGCCTTTGCAAAAACCACAGTATGCTTGGCTGGTTGGCCACAGCATATGCAGACTTGCTTAGTCTCCGCTGGATCAAAAGGAATATTGCGGCTACCCGCACCTGTCTCTTCCTTAACTTTGGACTCGCATTCTTCGGAACCACACCATCCCGCTAGAGCAAATCCACGTTTTTCGTCCATCGAAGCTTTCATTTCCTCCAAGGAATCTACAGAATAGAAATGGTCCTCACGGAATTTCAGCGCACGTTCGAACATTTCATTGTGAACCTGTTCAAGCATTGTTTGAACCTCTTCTACGAGGTTTTCCTGTTGAATAACCTTCTTCTCACCAGTGACACGTGAGACGAGAACGCAGACGCCATTCTCCATATCGCGTGGTCCAAGCTCCAAACGTACTGGCACTCCACGCATTTCATATTCATTAAACTTCCAGCCTGGGGTAACATCTGAACGATCATCTACACGTACACGAACGCCAGCATTCTTCAATTCCTTAAACAGCTCGTCCGTCCGCCCAATCACAGCTTCGCGGGTCTTAGGAGGTCCGATAGGAATCATAATAACTTGCGTTGGAGCTACCTTAGGCGGCAGAACAAGACCGCGGTCATCTCCATGTACCATAATCAAGGAGCCAATCAAGCGAGTGGTTGAGCCCCATGAAGTAGTGTGTACATACTCCAAATTATTGTCACGGCTTAAATATTGAATCTCAAAAGCTGTGGCAAACTTGGTGCCAAGGTAATGTGAAGTAGCAGCCTGAACAGCGCGTCCATCCTTCATCATCGCTTCAATAGAATACGTATCTACCGCACCGGCAAAACGCTCGGAAGGTGTCTTTTGTCCGGTAATAACCGGAATGGCAAGATAGGTCTCGACAAAATCACGGTAGTTATCCAGCATCCGCATAGTTTCTTCACGAGCTTCCGCTTCATTCTCATGCGCGGTATGCCCTTCTTGCCAAAGAAACTCAGTAGTGCGGATAAATGGCAATGTACGTTTCTCCCAACGAACCACGTTCGCCCATTGATTGATAAGTACAGGAAGGTCACGATAAGATTGAATCCATTTGGAGTACATGTGGCCGAACATGGTCTCTGAAGTAGGACGAACTGCGAGACGTTCCTCAAGTACGTCACCACCCGCTTCTGTTACCCATGGCAGCTCTGGATTAAAGCCTTCAATGTGATCCTTTTCCTTCTGAAAGAAACTCTCTGGAATGAACACTGGAAAATAAGCGTTTCGATGCCCAGTTTCCTTGAGTCGACGGTTCATTTCCTCCTGAATATGCTCCCATATTTCATAGCCTTCTGGCTTAAATACAATACAGCCACGAACAGGAGAGTAATCCATCAAGTCTCCTTTTTTAATAACATCAATATACCAGCGTGAGAAATCCTCGCTTTGCGGCGTGATTTCCGTAACGAATTGTTTATCTTTTGCCATGTAATGGAATGCCTCCCGAAGAAAATTAGCCGCTGATCAAACGTAAAATATCATTATACGTAACAGCAATCATTAATAAAAATAGCAGTGCAAAACCTACAAAGTGAACCATGCCTTCATGACCCGGATCCACAGGTTTGCCACGCAGTGCCTCTACACCTAGGAATGCCAGACGGCTTCCATCGAGTGCCGGAATCGGCAAGAGGTTAAATATCCCCAGATATAGACTCAAAATAGCGGCCCAGTATGTAAGATACTGAATACCTTGTTGAGCAATTTGACCGGTTACTTCAAACGTACGAACCGGACCTCCAATATCATCCATATTGAATTTATTGATCAATTGTTTAAAGCCCAAAAAGATAGCTTCTGTCGTATCGACCATAGCTTTTCCTGAACCTGTTATCGTCTCGCCAAAACCAGCTTTACGAGTAGGCAGCTCAGGAGTGATGCCTATTTTACCGCCTTCTTGCCCTTCCATACTACGAGGAACTAGCGTAACGTTAAGGGTTTCCTCTCCCCGCTGCAGCGTCCAGTTCATTTCTTTCCCTTTGGACTCCGAGGTCAAGCTAATCATTTTTTGGTAATCAGCACCGATCTTCTCACCATTGATGGAGACAATGATGTCGCCCTTTTGGAGTCCTGCTTCTTGCGCAGGCATTCCTTCGGAGACGTCGCCAATCTTAACAAAAGTAGGATTTTCAACTTGAATACCGACCATTTGCAAATGGATGGCGAAGAGTACAAAGGCTAACAGAAAGTTCATCACAGGACCCGCAACAATAGCCAACGCACGCTGACCCACGGTCTTGCTGCCGAATTGACGATCTTTAGGTGCAATTTGTGTCTGTTGCGTTCCTTTAATCATCATCGCTTGCGGATGAACATCATAAGTTGTAACTTCTCCGTCCACATCTAAGGTAATCTGCAATTTATCCTCGAGATCGGTATTCAGCGCCTCACCACGGATAACATTTCTACGGGTGTCTAGTGCATCCAGATAAATGTTTTTAACTTTATTGTCTTGTCCGAGCCTTACCGCAATGGTCTGTCCAGAACCAATCTCGACAATCTCAGGATCTTCACCAGCCATACGGGCATAACCGCCAAAAGGCAGTAAGCGAAGAGTGAACTGAGTCTCATTCCGTTTATAAGAAAACAGTTTCGGACCGAAACCGATAGCAAATTCCCTCACGAGAATACCGGCGCGTTTGGCAAAATAATAGTGACCCCATTCGTGTACAGTCACAAGTACAAAAAACATGAGCACCGTTAAAAAAACGACCTGAACCATTTCCAAACGTATCATCCCCCTTTAGGTGTAAGACCGAAGTATGTCCTCTTAATTTATCATTATTCTCCGATCAGGCACAAGAGAATCAACTGTCCCAACCTATTTTTAGGGCAAAGTAAGTATTTCCAGTCAAGCAATAACGCCATCGGTGTCCCTTAAGGAGACGGTACGCGTTTACGCGAGAAATATAAGGATAATGTATAAAGTGAAACTTATACTTTCTTATATTTTGAAAAGGAGATCTTTCTACGTTCTACAGTGTAGCCGCCAGTTCTCGAACACGTCTATCACAGGATTCAATTTGTTCCAGATTCGGATTATGCTCGTTATTATGACGATCTAGCACTTCTCCGATAATCTCCTCAATACGCAAGAACGAGATCTCATGACTCAAGAATCGAGCAACAGCTATTTCGTTCGCAGCATTAAAAGCTGTAGTCGCCGTTCCACCAGCTTTTCCACAATCTATCGCTAGCTTCAGTGCAGGGTAACGTTCAAAGTCCATTTCACGGAAGGTCAAACGTCCTATCTCAGCTAACGACAACCGCTGTGCCGGAGATTCCCAACGAGCTGGATAAGTAAGTGCATATTGAATCGGGACACGCATATCGGGATTGCCAAGCTGGGCAATAATACTGCTGTCACGGAATTCAACATATGAGTGAATGATGCTCTCCGGGTGCAGCAGCACATTCACTTGTTCATACGGAAGACCGAATAACCAATGCGCTTCAATAACCTCTAGGCCCTTGTTCACCATTGTAGCAGAATCTATCGTTATTTTCGCGCCCATGCTCCAATTCGGATGACGAAGCGCATCTTCTACCGTCACATCCTTAAGCTGATCACGCGTGAAGTCGCGGAATGAGCCGCCGGATGCTGTTAAAGTAATGTAGGCAATATCTGAGATGTTCTCGCCATTGAGACATTGATAAATAGCTGAATGCTCACTATCAATCGGCAACAGCTTAACTCCCTTACGATTAGCGAGATTAGTGACCAAATGGCCGGCCGTTACTAATGTCTCCTTATTGGCGAGTCCAATATGTTTGCCAGCTTCAATTGCCGCTAGTGTTGATTGAAGCCCTACGCTCCCCATAACAGCCGTTACGACCATTTCGGCATCGCCGCCAGCCGCCACTTCAACAAGCCCTTCATTCCCGCTGTAAAGCTCTATACCAGAAGGTAGGCTGGATCTAATCTCATCTGCCAGCTCTTTCGTTGCCACAGAGACTCTACGCGGGTTAAAACGACGAACTTGCTCCAGCAATAATGTTGTATTTGTTCCGGCCGCCAAGCCATCTACTTCAAAAGAGTCTGGGTGCATTGCGATGACATCTAGAGTCTGAGTGCCGATCGAACCCGTCGAACCTAGAACACTTATTTTTTTCATAGTTATACTCTCTCTCCCTTCGTTTAATAGTAAGGCATAAGCATTACAATATGTACGAATGGAAATACGATAATCCAGCTGTCACATCGATCAAGAATACCGCCATGCCCTGGCAAAAGTGTACCTGAGTCTTTAATGCCATACGCACGTTTATAAGCTGACTGCACAAGATCTCCAAGCTGTCCTAATATCGCACAAGAAAGCCCAATAAGCAATGCTCGTCCTATCGTCAAGTGTTCAGGAGCAAGCAACGCAAACACGATAGAAATAAGCATCGAGATCAGTACCCCGCCAACAGCACCTTCCACCGTTTTGT
Organism: Paenibacillus sp. FSL R10-2778; assembly: GCF_038593035.1. Taxonomy (NCBI): domain Bacteria; kingdom Bacillati; phylum Bacillota; class Bacilli; order Caryophanales; family Paenibacillaceae; genus Paenibacillus; species Paenibacillus sp. FSL R10-2778. Next base: position 4,291,480 of record NZ_CP151956.1, read on the forward strand.
TAGGACTGATGGCCGGCCAGAGCTTGTTCTTGCCAAAGCTTCTGCCTACAAAATATGCCCCCGCATCACTGCCCCAAATGCAGAACAGGAGCAAAAAAGTCCAGAACAAACCATGTCCGTCATCCGATGCACGAGCCACGGCCATATAAGAGAAGCCCATTCCAATGTATACAATACCAGTAAACAGCAAGGCTGTTACTCGAATATCTAATTTATTTTTAGTAAAAACGGTGACCAGAAGGAACAATAACAGCAGAATCCAAATCCCTTGCTCCCAGGACAACGGCTCATTAACACCAAGCAAATTCCATGGGATCATGAAGCTTAGAATAGCTGCGTAACCCAGAACAGTAGTACCGGAAAGCGTAGGAATACCTATCATTTTGACAAATTCATAAAAACCTATAAGAGCCATAGCAATAAGCAGAACCTGATACGGCCAGTTTCCCAGTACACATAACCCTAAAAATAATATTCCGGCAACAATTCCGGTAATCAATCGCTGCTTCAAAGGTTCCATCTCCTAACAAGCTACTTCAGTCCACCATAACGGCGTGTTCGTCGTTGATATTCAGCAACGGCCTGATGCAAATGCTCTTTGTCGAACTCAGGCCAGTACACATCAGTAAACCACAGTTCACTATAGGCAACCTGCCATAACATAAAATTGCTAAGCCGAATTTCTCCGCTTGTACGTATCAGCAAATCAGGATCGGGTAAACCAGCAGTTAATAGTCTGTTGTTAATCAACTCTGATGTAATTTCTTCTGGCGACAATATACCAGCTTGGATATCTTTCCCTAAACTGCGCATACAGCCTTCTATTTCATTGCGTCCACCATAGTTAAGAGCAAAATTTAAGATCAATCCAGTATTCTCTTTTGTTCGAGCTACCGCCTCTTCCATAGCCTTACGGGTATATGAAGGTAAAGCGTCAGCGTCACCCATCATGCGTACTTGAACATTCTTCTCGATTAGCTCATCAAGCTCAATCGCCAGAAACTCCCCAGGCAAACGCATCAAGTAATCGACTTCTTCTTTCGGGCGTATCCAGTTTTCTGTCGAGAACGCATACATCGTTAAGTATTTAATACCTAATTCGTCTGCAGCGATCGTAGCACGTTTGACAGCCTTCATGCCGTTCTGATGACCCATAACGCGCGGTAAGCCGCGCCGTTTAGCCCAGCGTCCATTACCATCCATTATCACAGCCACATGCCGGGGAATGTTATCCGGTGAAATCTCGACTGACTGTTGCCTGTCTTTACGGCTCAGCCACGCTTGAATCCGTTTGATCATTTCCGTTTCCTCCAAGCTCTTATCAGAAAGAGACAAACCCCACCATTAACGGAGGGGCCTTCAGTCTCTTGAATATCATTAAACTTCCATAATCTCTTTTTCTTTGGAAACAAGCACTTTGTCAACTTCGGCTATGAACTTATCCGTTGTTTTTTGAATGTCTTCCTGATGGCCACGGGACTCATCTTCAGAGATACCGTTTTTCTCCATCTTTTTAATATCATCGTTGGCATCACGGCGAATGTTGCGGATCGCAACTTTCGCTTCTTCACCAAATTTCTTAGTCAGCTTAACCAAGTCCGTCCGACGCTCTTCAGTCAGCGGAGGGATAGAAAGACGAATAATGGTGCCGTCATTGGCAGGTGTCAATCCGATATCGGATTTCATGATCGCCCGTTCAATATCAGACATCGATGTTTTGTCCCACGGCTGAATCAACAGTGTCCGGGAATCCGGAGTGCTAATGTTGGCCAGCTGATTAATTGGAGTAGGTGCCCCGTAATATTCAACTTGAATACGATCGAGAAGCGATGTTGTTGCACGTCCTGCACGTAATGTCGCCAAGTCACGTTTTAGCGATGAAATCGCTTTTTCCATACGCTCTTCAGCATTTTTTTTGACCGATTGTGGCATTAATCTACACTCCCTTTAACAATCGTTCCGATCTTCTCACCGAGAACGACACGTTTGATATTGCCTTGTTCTGTAATGGCAAATACAATGAGCGGTATATTGTTATCCATGCATAAAGATGAAGCTGTTGAATCCATAACACCGAGGTTTTTGTTCAGAACATCCATATAAGTAAGCTGTTCGAATTTCTCAGCGGTACTATCTTTGAACGGATCAGCAGAATATACTCCATCAACCTTATTTTTCGCCATCAGAATAACTTCTGCTTCGATCTCTGCCGCTCTAAGTGCTGCAGTAGTATCTGTTGAGAAGAATGGGTTACCTGTGCCTGCTGCAAAAATAACAACACGGCCCTTCTCCAAGTGGCGAATCGCACGACGACGAATGTATGGTTCAGCAATTTGCTGCATCGAGATCGAAGTCTGTACTCTTGTTGGCACATCGATTTGCTCCAATGCATCCTGCAGTGCAAGTGAGTTCATTACTGTTGCCAGCATGCCCATATAATCTGCAGTAGCGCGATCTATGCCGCTTGCGCTGCCCGCGATCCCGCGCCAAATGTTCCCCCCGCCACAAACAATCGCAACCTGAACGCCAAGTTCTACAACTTCCTTGATCTGTTCAGCGATGGAAATAATCATGTCGGCATCAATACCATATCCGTTTTGTCCTGCCAAAGACTCTCCACTTACCTTAAGGACTACTCTCTTAAATACCGGCTGTTCCAAATGTATACCCTCACTTTCTGCAAAAGACGGAACACTACGTGTACGTGTTCCGCTCTTCTGATGCTTGCCTTTATTCAATTCTTCACATTTATGATGAAACTATTATTGATTAACTTGTGCCATAACTTCTTCAACAAAGTTATCCACTTTCTTTTCCAAACCTTCGCCAAGTTCAAAACGAGCAAAACGACGGATCGAGATGTTTTCTCCGATGGTGCTGATTTTTTCATTCAACAATTGGGAGATTGTTTTGTCAGGGTCTTTAACGAAAGTTTGCTCAAGCAAGCAATATTCTTCGTAATATTTACCAATACGTCCTTCAACCATTTTTTCAATGATTTTCTCAGGCTTACCTTCGTTCAAAGCTTGAGCTTTCAGGATTTCTTTTTCTTTCTCAACATCTTCTTGTGGAACTTCTTCACGACGAACATAACGCGGGTTTGCTGCAGCGATTTGCATAGCGATATCGCGAGCAAATTCCTTGAAGGAATCTGTTTTACCAACAAAGTCAGTTTCGCAGTTGATTTCTACAAGTACACCAATACGGCCGCCAGCGTGGATGTAAGATTCTACAACGCCTTCAGTAGCAATACGCCCTGCTTTGTTCGCTGCTGCGGACAGACCTTTTTCACGAAGCAATTCTGCTGCTTTAGTGATATCGTTATTAGCTTCTTCAAGCGCTTTTTTACAATCAAGCATACCAGCGCCTGTTCTTTCACGAAGTTCTTTTACTGCTTTTGCATCAACTGCCATTGTTTATTCCCTCCAGGTAATTGTCGTTTTCTTACATTATTCAAGGCCTTTATCCTAAAAAAAGGGCAGTGAGAGGTTATCCACCTGCCAACCACCCTTTTCATTTAAGTTCTTGTATGTGTTAGTCGCTACTTAAGCAGTAGTTGTGTCTTCGCCTTGGTGAGCTTCAACAACAGCGTCTGCCATTTTACCAGTCAACAATTTAACAGCGCGGATAGCGTCGTCGTTACCTGGAATTACGTAGTCGATTTCGTCTGGATCACAGTTAGTATCAACGATAGCTACGATTGGAATACCCAATTTGCGAGCTTCTGCAACTGCAATACGCTCTTTACGCGGGTCAATGATGAACAGCGCGCTTGGAAGACCTTTCATGTTCTTGATACCGCCCAAGAATTTTTCAAGACGATCTTTCTCTTTGCGAAGAAGGATAACTTCTTTCTTAGGTAGCACTTCAAAAGTACCGTCTTCTTCCCAAGATTCCAATTTTTTCAAGCGATCAATACGCTTTTGGATAGTTTGGAAGTTAGTAAGAGTTCCGCCCAACCAACGTTGGTTAATGAAGAACATACCGGAACGTTCTGCTTCTTCTTTTACGGAATCTTGAGCTTGTTTCTTTGTTCCTACGAATAGGATTGTGCCGTTGTCACCAGCGACGCTTTTTACAAAGTTGTAAGCTTCCTCTACCTTTTTGACTGTTTTTTGCAAGTCAATAATGTAAATTCCGTTTCTTTCAGTGAAGATATAACGATCCATCTTTGGGTTCCAACGACGAGTCTGGTGACCGAAGTGTACCCCAGCTTCTAGAAGCTGTTTCATGGAGATTACTGCCATCTTCACACACCTCCTAAGTTTGGTTTATTGTGTGTCTCCTCCGCCATGCGTCATCTTTCAGCAAGACTTTCTTCAGAAGAAAGCACCCCTTGTCGAAATCAACCGGCGTGTGTTTTAACACCGTCAATTACTATACCATATTATCTCAGTGTATGCAACGATCACTTTAAAGTTATTAATTTCTCTATTATTGAGTCAATACTTTCTCCCTTATTAAAGCTATAAGAACCGGATTGAATTTTGGTATTAATCTTACGTTTGTTTGCAGCCTCTAGAAAAGTAGACTTATCTTTAATGACACCAGCCTTCGCTAAAATATCTGTTGTTGCGGTCAATGTGCTGCCAGATGGAATTCGAACAGAAACACTAGCATTTGCTGTGACTTTAGGCGTTACAGGAGCTACAGCGGTTGGAGCGGCACTGGCCTTTAGAGTGACCTTTGGCTGCTCAACCTTGCCGTTAGTAGGCGTAGATGGCTTGTTCGGCGCAATGGCTTTATCAGAGCTCTCAGGCGTTGTAGGTGACACTGCCGGCGTGGGGGAGGCTGCAGCAGCCGGCGCAGAGGGGCTGACGTTCTCCTTGCTTTCTGCTGTCGGCCCCCCGGTCTCTGTGACTTCCTCTTTATTATCATTCTCAGCTTCCCCCGAGGAAGGTTCTGCAGCTTCATCGATGACTTTCATATTCAATTTCTCCGCACCCTGTAGAACTTGTTCTTTGGTAAGTGGGGCCGCTCCACCGGAGATCATTAGTTGAAGTAATAAAGCGCCAGTAATTAGTCCTGTGCCTAGCCCGAACAAGAATGAACGGTTCTTAATCATACCGATTCCTCCTGTTTGGCAAGTTGCAGAATCAGTTGCACTTCCCCTCGCTGAAGTCCAGCCGTCTTGGCAATGGAGTCTATCGATTTGCCCTGCTCATGCAGTTCAAACAATCTTGGGTAACGTAATTTTATCGAACTAATAGGTTTCGCTTTCACATCTGGCGACACTGAACTCATCTCTGCTGGGAGAGACGGATCTTCGTTAACACCAACTTTAACCTTCGAACCTTGTTCAACCGACACTGCAAGTTCTTTCAAACTCTTTTCTTCCTCGGCCACTCGTGCTTCTAGCTTTAAAGAGCTGTTCTGCAACTCTACCACTTGACTCTGTAATTCATTAACCTGTCCCTGCAGTACATTATGATGAGTTTGCGATTGTTGTTTAATACTACTAACTAATTGTACCAGTTCCTCATTCTCGCGCTCTATGTCTGCCATATATAGCTCAAGCGCAGCCTCTGTTTCTTTGAGGCTTTGCTGATTAGCTTTTCCTTCCTTAACACGTGCGGGAAGTAAAAGGGCATAAAGAATAGCGGCGACACCTACTAGCACAATATAAACCCATGGTTGCAAGTGCCTTATCTCCTTTTACATATCAGATGTAGATTCATGTAGATTCTTATTAAAGACTTAGATCAATACGTTGTCCTTTGTAAGGATGCTCGGCATCACGGGTTGCAGGCGGGTTCGAATGTTTATCTGAAGAAGAATTGCCACCTGAATGCTGATTGCCTTTTCCACCGCCATCACGTAAAGCGGATTCAGAAGACTCATCCACTTCTGTGCTTCGCATGGCCAATTCCTGGCTTTGTTTAACATTTTGGCCAGCCAATTGATGTTGGTCGATAGCAGGACGTTGCTGAGATTCATTCTGGATCTTGCCCGCCTCCGTGGTGCGAGGCAAAGCAATTTGCAGTTCCACCGGTTTAAGGCTCATCTTAACCCTTCTCTCACAAGTAATGGCCGGCCGCAAATGCTGCCCGCCCGATTAATTGTACGGCGTTAAAGATATATCCCCATCACTGTAAATAAACACAACCCGTTCCGTAGGATCTTTAACAAATCGGGTATATCTGCCGATCATGATCTTTGAACCGCCATAAATGGTTTTGATAACCTCAACTCTCGCTCTACCTGTATCTTCTAACATTCTTTCTATCTCTAGCACCCGTTCTTTAATTCTTTTTTCTTCACGTTGATGGGATTGTTTAGTAGCATTTAATTTGACGCGAAGCGCCACTTTATCCGCAGGGAGCTGTCCGTTAGTAGCCAATTGATTTAATAGATACAAAGCTTTAGAGGTTTTATCCTCGTTCTCCAGCAGCTGCCGCAGCTCTTGACGAAGTTCGTTAATCTCATTTCTAAGCTCTGGAACCACGCCTACCTCAATCACAGTCGCAGTGGACATGGTGTTACCTATAGTTCTTGCTACAACTCTTTCTCCAGACTGAACGATTCCACCCACAATCAAACCTTTAGAGCCGTTACAGATAACATCTCTACCCGCGCGTATATTGGAATGCATAATACTCTGAGAAACAATTACATCTTCCCCAGCGGTTACGTTTCCATCTTGAATGAAAGAAACCTTCACACTTTTCCCAGCGGTAACTTGGCCTTTGTTATATCCGATAATTCCACCAGTAATTTCAATGGAGCCCCCAGAGATTAACTCTGCACCTTCAACGCCGCCTACAACCCGAATGTCACCGGCAGACTTTACAGTGAAGCCTGAAAGGACATTCCCACGTATGACGACTGTACCTACAAAATCAATATTTCCAGTGCTGTAATCCACATCACCATTCACTTCATATACAGGAAACACATTGATTTTCCCGTTATCAGTTAACGTGACCAGCCCATCAATCGCTGCATACATCGAAGTGCCATCATTATCAATGAGTACATTTTTCCCGATTTTAAAATGAGCTTCCTTTCCAGCCTTGAAAGCAAGCTCATCACCAGTTACAGTCATCCCTAACTTTCCAGGCTGGGCAGGGATAATTTTAGCTATTAACTTTCCTTTAAGCACATTACGAAGCCGGACCAAGTCCTTATAGTCGACCTTACCATCCGCTTTCTCAAGCGGTTTGCGGTCCTCTTCCAGATCAACAGTAAGCATAACTCGTCCATCCGTGCCATGCGCAGCAGGATAACCAGCAGCAATCGGAACTTTACTCCAAAAAAACTCCTCAGGATGACTACAAATACGTTCGACAACATCACTCTTGATACCGTAGCGAATATTGTGACTGTGCAGGAAGGCTTCCAGTTCTGTAGATGAGCAGGAAAAATTCTCATCCTTTTTGGAGAACTGCAAATACGCGATTCCTTTGTCCTCCGAAAAAGTTATACTCAAGTACTGATTCAAAGCATATTGACCGATCAAATTTTGCTCCCCCTTGTCACCGCTAACGGTTAATCGTTCTGCATAAGGAGATCACGGTTCTTCTCGAGCGTTCCCCTCAGCCGCAAAATAGCTTTGGAATGCAACTGCGAAATTCTTGAAGGAGATAACGACATGACCTCAGCAATCTCACTTAAAGATAAATCTTCATAATATAAAAGGGACACAACGGTCCTTTCTTTCACCGTTAATTTCTCAATACCTTTGGTGAGCGCTTCGCGCAAGTAGAATTCATTTACCTTGCTATCCGGATTCTTAGCTTTATCGTCCACCAGTATGGACATTCGGGTCTCTGATTCCTCTTCACGAATCGGGTCTTCCAGTGAGCAAAGTGACATCACAGCCACATCCTGCAACATATTTTGAAATTCCAGTTCACTAATATTAAGGTATTGGCTCATTTCCTCGTCACTAACTGACCTTAAGTGCTTCTGCTCCAGCTGCTGATAAGCGTCCTCAATTTTTTTAGCTTTTTCCCTAACGGATCTAGGTACCCAATCACTTTGGCGTAATGAATCTAATATCGCACCACGCACACGCCAGGACGCATAGGTCTGAAATTGCAATCCTCGTTTGTAGTCGAATTTCTCAATCGCATCAATTAGTCCCATAACCCCATTGCTGGCTAAATCATCTTTGGATACATTCTTGGGTAATCCCACAGCCAAACGACTGGATACATAATCAACAATATGGAGATAACTCTCTATCAGCTTCTTTTTGGCATCAGGGTCTCTGTGTTCTTTCCACAGTTCCCATAGCTCGTCAGTTTCCAATTGAGAAGCTTTACGCTCGTTCAATAGCTTTCACCCTTCCCAAAGTTTAGTCAGCGAGCATGCGCGGCGAAATGTACCTTCCAATAAGATCACCGATTCCGCCTCAGCCCTCACTTATTCTTCTTTCAGGTGACGAACGGCCTTGGCCAATTCTTCAGGATCCTTCATCGAAACTAGCTTAGGAGGTGTAAGAGGCTTAAACCCCTCGCTATTTTCGTTTCCTAGTCCTGGCTTCGGTTTTAGTAGATTGATTAATTCTTCATCCTCATTAGGCGTGCTGATGTCCAGCTTCGCCCCAAGTTCTTCGCCGCCAGTGTCCACTTCATCCGGAGGCGATGTTTGAATCATAATAAAACCCAATACCCATCTTACGAGGAAAGCAAGCAGAAACCAGATGATAAATGCAATTAGGCTTCTTAATAAACTAGTACCCAATACATTGTTACTGTAGGTTACAAAAAAGGTAAATATGAAACCTACCAAACCCGACACCAAGTTTATCAAAATGTTTCCAATCATATTCATAATTATAGTTCCTTAGCGCCTTTTTGCACACTGCGAATAAACAATACACCAGTGTTGCAGGCTATTTCTATCGTACGGCCATAATTGCCGCCTGTGTCTTCTGCGATTAACGGAATTTTTAAATTTTCAAGTGCTAGTTTACAAGATTCAACATTACGAGGCCCGATCCTCATGGTGTCGCTCCCCCCGGCAAAGGCAAACATCTGTGAACCTCCGGCCATCTTGGCTACGATCCGGCTCCGAACCGCCCCAAGCTCTAGCAGACGGGATAAGAGCTCCGGCACTGCAGTATCTGCAAACTTAGCAATGTTTAACTGCCCTTCCCTAGCAATCTCAGATGATGGGAGCATCACATGCGCCATCCCTGCGAGCTTTTTTCCAGGGTCAAACAATGTTAATCCCACGCAGGAGCCAAGACCTGTGGTACGAATTAAACTGTCTTGGCTTCCAACGTTAAGATCCGCCATCCCTACTTTAATAATGCTTTGTTCTTCAATCATTTTCAAAAGGAACTCCTAGCGATTTGAAGATTTTCGGGAATGATTCCGGATCGGGAATAAGGAAAAATTGCCCTTCAATTTCGTTTTTTCCTTCAAAGAAGGTAGTGTCGATCAATAAAGCATCGTCCCCCATCTGCCCGAATTGCAGCAGACCGTAGCTAAGGATAGCGCCAGCCATGTCCATAGCAAGAGCCGGAACCGTTGGATACATAGAAAGTGCGGTGAAGTCTGCCAGAGAAGAAAGATACGATCCTGCTAGAATATTGCCAATTTCGCTTAGTGCAGAAAGCTCCATTTCTCCAAGCTCTTCATCACTCGATAGCTCAATGCCTGCAATACGACTAAGTAAGTTCATAGCCGCTTCTGGTGACAGAATGAAAAATAGGTTACCTGGAGCTTCACCCTCCACACGTAGAAACACCGCATATACAAGTTCTTCGGCTCCGCCAACTTTATCTGTTATTTCTTCAAAGTTAAGGAGCTGTACCTTAGGAACAGCCATATCTATAGGCTTATTCAAGAGCTGTGATAATGCGGTGGCTGCATTTCCAGCTCCAATGTTCCCAACTTCCTTAAGCACATCCATTTTGAAATCCTTATAGTGCTTAAATAGTTCCACAGGTTAGCCCTCTAGGCTTTCTAATTGAACGATTTCGCTTTTGTTAAGCACTTCTGACAAGTTAAGCATAATCAGTAAGCGCTCGTCTCCAATCTTGGCCACCCCATCCAAATACTTTGCCTTGATGCCGCCAACAACATCAGGAGGTGTATCAATAGAATCTCTGTTCAGATCTATAACATCATTTGCAGAGTCTACAATGAAGCCTACTTCCATTTCATTCACAGATACGATGATGATTCTTGTCTGATCGGTGTGTTCAGCCTCTTCGATGCCGAAACGGCCCCGCAGATCAATTACAGGAATAACAACACCACGTAAATTAATTACACCTTTGATAAATGAATAGGTCTTAGGTACGCGAGTAATGGGCATCATACGCTCAATAGTTTGTACCTTTTCAACTTCAATTCCATATTCCTCTACGCCTAATTTAAACACTATCACTTTAATATCTTCAGCCATGGAATGAACCTCCCTGTTCTATCCTAGTTATTTAATAAAAGCGTTCGGATCAATAATAAGTGCTACTTGACCATCACCAAGAATGGTTGCGCCAGATATTCCTTGTACATCAGGCAAATATTTACCCAGATTCTTAATCACAACCTCGTTCTGGCCAATAAAATCCTGTACTGCTAAGGCAACTAATCTTTCTCCCTTACGCACCACTACGATTTCTGTTTCTTCTTCGGTACTCTCATCATAATCTGGTACTGAAAAGAGACGACTTAGCGAAACCAGAGGAATATGCGAATCACGGAATTCTACCATTTTATTGCCATGGATTGTACGGATCTGAGATTGCTTCACGATTCCGGTTTCCACTATAGAGGTCAAAGGAATGGCATACTTCTCGGAACCTAATCGGATAAGCATTGCAGCAATGATTGATAGAGTTAAAGGCAGCTGCACTGAGAAATTTGTTCCTTTACCTGGAGCAGAATAAATCGTTACATTGCCGCCTAAAGAAGAAATCTTAGATTTCACTACATCCAGCCCTACCCCGCGGCCTGAAACATCAGAAATGACCTCTGCTGTACTGAAGCCTGGGGCAAATAACAACTGAAAAGCTTCATCGTCCGACATACTGGCTGCCTGCTCTTGTGTTATAACACCCTTCTTCACAGCAGATTTCAGAACCTTCTCTGGATAAATCCCTGTTCCATCTTCTTCGATCTCAATGAAGACGTGATTACCACTGTGGAAAGCCCGCAAATAGACCGTACCGGTCTCAGGCTTACCAGCAGCAACACGATCCGCAATGGATTCAATACCATGGTCAACTGCATTACGCAATAAATGCACCAGCGGATCCCCGATTTCGTCAATGACCGTTCGGTCTAGCTCAGTTTCTGCTCCTGTGATGATAAGATCTACTTTTTTGTCTAGTGACTTGGCTAGATCACGAATCATACGTGGGAATCGGTTAAATACTGTATCTACTGGAACCATCCGCAGCTTCATTACAATATTCTGGAGATCTCCGCTTACCCGGCCCATATGCTCAACCGTTTCTGTAAGATCACCATTTTGAACCTCAGAAGCCAGCTGTTCCAATCGGACACGGTCGATAAGAAGTTCACTGAATAAATTCATCAACACGTCCAAACGTTCAATATCTACACGAATGGTACGTGATGGTGCCCCACCTGTTTTATGAGCTGCCGGTTTGTTGCCCTCTTCTTTGGTTGGCAGGGGTTTAGCGGCAGAAGCCGCAGGTGCAGCTGCTGCTGGAGCCTCAGTAGTCGTGGCAGCCACTTCAGAGGCTGCTGCTGTTTCTTGACCCAGCTGTTGCAGAGAGTCTTGATCCAATGCTACTGCCGATACTTTATCAATCTCAGACAGATTTAGTATCATAGCCTGAATTTGATCAGCACTTTTTTGAGTTATGTAATAGAGAGAGAAGCTTTGATCAAATTTCTCTTGTTCAATATCCTGAACGGATGGGAAGGATTTAACCACTTCACCTGAACGCTCCAAAAGATCAAACACCATATATGCACGTACTGCCTTAAGCTGACAATCCTTGCGAATGGTTACGTCCACATATAATACTTGATGTCCTTCTTGAATCGACTGTTCTAGAACAGAAAATTGAAACTCATCTAAATGAATCGGGGTTTCAACCGCTTGTGCAGCAGGTCCTGAGACAGAAGCTGCCTCACCACCCGCAACAGGAATCTCTCCCCGGACTATAGCCTGTAAGGAGGAGACGATAGACGAAACATCCGCTTTACCCTCGCCTCCTCCCGTAATATCCTCAACCATAGACTCCAAGGCATCCAAACTTTTGAACAACGTATCAAAAATGAAATCCTGCATGCGCAGTTTGTTGTTGCGTACCAAATCAAGAACATTTTCCATTTGGTGTGTGAGTGAAGCCAAATCTTCAAAGCCCATAGTTGCTGCCATACCTTTTAAGGTATGCGCAGAGCGGAATATTACCTGTACAATACTAATGTCCTCAGGATTCGCTTCCAGCCCCATCATGCTCTCGTTCAATGACTGCAGATGATCGTTCGACTCATCAATAAACATGGATAAATATTGGTTCATGTCCATCAGTGAGCACCTCCCCTTTGAGTTCGCTTTTCTGTTATTTAACAGCTTGCACCAGCCTTGGAGCAATTTCTTGCAAAGGCAGTACGTGCTGGACGCACTGTAATTCCACCGCAGATCGCGGCATTCCATATACGACACAAGTTTCTTCGCTTTCAGCAAAGGTTGAGGTTACCCCAGAGTCGTATAAGGATTTCATCATTCTTGCCCCATCACTACCCATCCCTGTCATTAGTAACAAATGACGTTCTAACGATGTGAGCGGCAGCAATGATTCAAATAAAACATCCACAGAAGGTCGATGGCCATTACGTGCCTCCTCCTTTGTGAGTACAACCGCATATTGCCCTCTAGAGGATGGGACAACTTGTAAATGATAGCCTCCAGGTGCTATATAAGCAGTTCCTTTTTGCAATATCATCCCCTGCTCAGCTTCAATCACTTCTAGCGGGCTGAAGGTATTCAGTCGCTGGGCTAGTGATTTGGTAAAGTTAGGCGGCATATGCTGCACAATAACAATAGGCGCTGGAAAATCCGCAGGAATCTTTTCCAGAAATACCTTTAGAGCACGTGGTCCACCTGTAGAGCACCCCACGGCAACCAACTTTTGCAGATCATTACTCCCATACTTCCGGACCTGAGGATTTGCAGGAGCGTCAGAAGACACTTCCACTTTAGGTTTAGGCAACGGTTTTGGTGGGGTAGCGTTATTCTCTACTCTTGACCTTGCATTACTCTTTTCTGATAAAGGTGGTGGAGTAGGGATTAATGGTTTTGCTGCTCTTTTAGGATCAGTATGATCTAACAGCTGCTTCACCCGCGGTTTTTTGGTCACTTCATTTTTGAGTGAAGCTTTAGGTTCTACCTTGGGTTTGCCGGGCATCACTCTCGGTACAGTTGGCGGTGCGACTTCTACTGGCGGTATGTCTGGCAACTTAAATGCAGAAGCACGTGCTTCGCGCTGCTCCCGGGCCATCATAGCCTCTTTCATTTGTTCCCTTAAGGATTCTCCCACTCCCATGATATCCTGAGAGTTGGTAATCGAAGGTTTACGAATAAAGTCAAAAGCGCCCCATTCCAGTGCAAGAATGGTTTCCTTCATGCCCTCTTCATTGATCCCTGACAGCATAATCACTGGCAGAGGGTCTGAGGCCATTATTATTTTCAGCGCTTCCAGGCCGTTCATTTCTGGCATTTCTACATCCATAGTAACCAGATCTGGACGAAGCTCATTGATTTTTTCGATAGCCTCACGACCGTTTTTTGCTGTTGCCGTCACCTGAAAGTCAGCGTCATTTTCAATTAAATCGGAAATGATCTTGCGCATAAATGCCGAATCATCAACAACCAATACTTTATATGGCTTCATATCATTTCCACCTCTGTCCCAAATTCAGAACAACTATTTACTTCGCTTTAACCATTTATGGATAAAGCCTTTAATCCCTTGGACTTTTGTGGTCTTTTTAGAATCAATGGTCAAATAACTTAGGGCAAGCCGATGTATATCTTTTGCAGCAATACTGTTTGGAAAAGCCAATGTGAAAGGCGTTTGCCTTTTGACAGCCTGCACTACATGGGCATCTGAGCTTATATGACCAAGATAAGAAATATCTAATTGCAAAAAACGACTGGCGGCCATTCGGATCTTGTCGCTTGTCGCTATGGCTTCCCTTTCATCACCTGCCTGGTTCACAATCAATTTAAAGGAAGTCTCAGGATAGGAACGATTCACAACCTTCATTAATGCGTATGCATCTGTGATAGCTGTTGGTTCTGGTGTAGTAACGACTAAGCAATCGTCGGCAGAAGTTATAAACTTCATCGTTTCCTTAGATAATCCAGCACCTGTATCGAACAAAATATAATCCATGCTGTCCGCGATAAGTGCTATCTGATTTGTGAAATAATCAAGATCAGACTCTGAAAGAGTAAATAGCTCATCCATTCCAGAACCACCTGCTATAAAAGGGAGCGAATTCGGACCGTATTGAATAATCTGCTCGATATCCGCTTCTCTTTTTAACAAATGATATAGATTATATCTCGCCGATACGCCCATCAACACATCTATATTAGCCATGCCGATATCTGCATCGAACAGCAAAACCCGTTTGCCCATAGCTTTTAAAGTTAGAGCGAAGTTAAGTGTAAAATTCGACTTACCAACGCCCCCTTTACCACTACACACCGTAATGATCCTGGCGGATGATCCCCCTCTTACAGCTACTTTAGAATCCTGACTGGATACAAGCTGTCTTAAGGATTGTGCCTGATCCATCATGTTTCACCTGTTCCAAGAAGCAACTCACTAAGCTGTCCTTTGGTAGCCATAAGCAGATCATCAGGTACATTTTGACCATCGGTCATATAAGACAAGGTAAGTGGGAAGTCATTCAGGACATTAAAGAGCGGGCCGTAACTCCCCGTCTCATCCAGCTTTGTGAAAATAACCTTGTCCAGTCTATATCTGCCGAAATGCTCTGCAATAAGTTTCATATCTCGGCTTTTGGAGGTCAGGCTAAGCACAAGATAGGTTTCACTTCTCAATTCCTTCGCAAGCAAGCTTTGCAATTCTGCTACTAGCATATCATTGCGATAATTTCGGCCAGCTGTATCCATTAATACTAGATCACAACTCTCCAAGCGAAAGAGTGCTCTTTGCAAATCTCCTGGCGATTGGACAACCTCCAGTGGGACATTGAGGATAGCAGCATAGGTTCGCAACTGTTCAACAGCTGAGATTCTATACGTATCTGAGGTGATAAACCCTACCTTGCGTCCGTGCTTAAATAGCTGTTCTGCCGCAAGCTTAGCTATGGTTGTGGTCTTTCCAACTCCAGTAGGTCCGGCAATATATACAATTTGAGTATCCCGGGCAATTCCATCAGCAATTCGCCCCGTCAGGAAACCGTCAATCTGTTCTTTAAGAGACCCCATAAATTTCTCTGGTCCCCATGTACGCCCTTCATCTACCCACCGTTCCGAGATGTTACTGATCCATTCCTCAACAAGCACAGCATCCATTTCCTGCTCTAACAAAAGATCCCGTAACTCCTGCAGACTGTCTGGCAATTCTCTTCCACCTGAAGAGTGTCTGGCAATTCGCTCCATCCAGAGCTTCATATCTCTAATCTCACGAAGAACATCATTTTCGAGACCGGTGGCAACCTGTGAAGATTGTTCTAATCCTAATGATTCATACAACGCTGATACAGAAGGTTCATCATCCAGATTTAATTCAGGAAGTTTCTGCTCAGATTCTGGCTCTGCCTGCTTGGCTGTCGATTCTTGTACATTAATAGCTTCTGATAAGGCTGCGGCAATCTCCGCAAACGTCCGTGACTCTTCTGGCTTTTCTAATGAAACAGAAGGTACGGAAGGTATAGAAGATGTAGTTGAAGCAGATGACGCTTTTTGATAAGCCTGTGGTACTGCACTCCGTGGAATGTTCATCGCTGGCGCAGCCGGCTTTTTTGGAACATTATTCTTCTCTGCCTTTTCTACTGCTGCTACAACTTCTATTTTTTTCTTCTTAAATAATCCTAAAAATCCGCCGATTTTGATTTCCTTTGTACTTAAAATGACGGCCTCGCTCCCAAGCTCGTTGCGAATGGAAAGCATGGCGTCAGGCATCGAATCGACCACGTAACGCTTTACTCTCATAAATTCACCACTCCGACGCTTTGTATTTCAATGTTAGGCTCTAGCTCGCTATAAGACAGTACAGGAATGTCCTGCATCGTTCGTTCAATCACCTGCCGCAAATACATACGAATGGTTGGTGATGTGAGCACTATTGGCTGTTGCCCTGTCTGCAGCAATCGATTGATCTGTTCACTTAACCGCTGATAGATCGTTTGTGTCGAAGTTGGATCTAGGGCCAAATAACTTCCCTGTTCAGATTGCTGCACACTCTCGGAAATTTTCTTTTCAAGATTAGGTCCAACCGTGATGACTTTCAGCGTTTCTCCTACTTGTGAGAATTGCTGAGTAATCTGTCTAGACAAGGACTGACGAACATATTCAGTGAGAATATCCGGATCCTTGGTGTATGTCCCATAATCCGCCAATGTCTCAAAAATCGTAACCAAATCTCTGATCGATATCTTTTCACGAAGCAGCTTAGCAAGAACCTTCTGCACATCCCCAATCGCCAATACGGAAGGAATAAGATCGTCGACGAGCACTGGATAATTATCCCTAAGGTTGTCCACCAGCATCTTAGTTTCCTGTCTTCCTATCAGCTCATGTCCATGACGTTTGATTAACTCCGTCAGATGTGTTGCGACAACAGATGGAGGGTCGACTACAGTATAGCCGGACAATTCAGCCCGCTCTTTAACCGATTCATCAATCCATAATGCTGGAAGCCCAAAGGATGGTTCGATGGTCTCAATACCGTTTATAGATTCATCATCATATCCTGGACTCATTGCAAGGTAATGATTAAGTAATAATTCACCACCACCGACTGTATTTCCTTTAATTTTTATGACATATTCATTCGGTTTTAGTTGAATATTGTCGCGAATACGAATAACAGGTACTACAAGACCCATTTCTAGGGCACATTGCCGTCGAATCATGATGATACGATCTAACAGATCGCCTCCCTGACCTGTATCCGCCAAAGGAATAAGACCATAACCAAACTCGAATTCAATGGGATCAACTGACAGCAAATTAATGACACTTTCCGGACTTCGTACCTCTTCAATCTGCTTCTCTTCAACAAGTTGCTCTTCGGCAATCTGTTTCTTATTTAAATTTTGTCCCATACGGTAGGCTGCAAAAGCCAGCAAACCGGCCAATGGGAGCGTTGTAATCATATGTATGGGTGTAAAGAGTCCAAGAAAAGCTACCGTAACTGCGACAATATACAACAATTTCGGATAGGACAACAACTGTCCTGTCAGCTCTTCTGCAAGATTACCTTCCGAAGAAGCTCTAGTAACAATCAAGCCGGCTGCTGTCGAAATCAGCAAAGCTGGAATTTGACTGACGAGACCGTCCCCGATGGTCAATACAGAATAAGTGGATAACGCAGTAGCAAAGTCCATCCCGTGAACCATCATACCGATGATAAATCCACCGATGAGATTGATCAGCAAGATGATAATACTCGCAATCGCGTCTCCTTTAACGAATTTACTCGCACCGTCCATGGCTCCGAAAAAATCCGCTTCGCGTTCTACGTTACGACGACGCTCACGTGCCTGGGTTTCGTTAATCATGCCTGCGTTAAGATCGGCATCAATACTCATTTGCTTACCGGGCATCGCATCCAAGGTAAATCTAGCGCCTACCTCAGCTACGCGCTCTGAACCTTTGGTGATAACAATAAACTGAACTACTACCAAGATCAGAAACACGATAAATCCAACAGCAATTTGTCCGCCAGCGATCCAGCTACCGAAAGTAGATACCACTGAACCGGCATCTCCATAAGTCAGGATCAGTTTTGTAGTCGAGATGTTAAGTGACAGACGAAACAGTGTGGTTACTAGGAGCAATGAAGGGAAAATTGAAAATTCGAGTGCATTTTTCGTATTCATAGCAACCAGAATGATAATTAATGCGATTGAGATGTTAATAACAAGCAAAACGTCCAATAGCCAGGACGGGATAGGCAGAATCATCATAAGCACGATCCCGATGATGCCTAGCAAAACTGTTAAATCTTTAGCTTTCAATGTCCTAACCCCCCCGCCTTATCTCCTCTTACCTTTAAGCTTATATACATATGCCAGCACTTCAGCCACAGCCTGGAACAGATCATTTGGAACGACATCTCCAATCTCTGCCCTTTGGAATAATGCCCGTGCCAGCGGTTTGTTTTCCATAGTCACGACGCCGTGCTCTTTAGCCAGCTCCCGGATGCGAAGTGCTACATAATCCTGCCCTTTTGCTATAATCTGCGGCGCTTCCATCTTGGTACCGTCATATTTAAGCGCAACAGCAAAGTGCGTAGGATTCGTAATGATTACATCCGCATTTGGAACTTCCTGCATCATACGCTGCATGGCCATTCTACGTTGGCGTTCCCTGATCTTACCTTTGATTAGAGGGTCACCCTCCATTTTTTTGTATTCATCCTTGATATCCTGCTTGGACATTTTTAGGCTTTTTTCATGCTCGTATTTCTGATACATGTAGTCCAGAAAAGCCATAACCAATAGGGCAGCCCCGATTTTCAAACCAAGACTCATCGTCAGCTTGGCCGCAAATTTAAAAATCCCCTCCGCACTGATATGCGACAGGGATGCAAAGTTCTTCTTTTCTCCCCATAAAGTGCTATATACCAGATAAGCGATAATTAGAAGCTTAAATATGGATTTCAGGAACTCGACAAACGAACGCATGGAGAAAATATTTTTGAACCCTTTTATCGGATTAATCTTGCTGAATTTAGGGGTGATCCCCTCTCCTGTGGTCATAAATCCCACCTGCGCCAAATTGCTTACAAGCGCCATAACAAAAACTATTCCAAGTAATGGAGCTAGCAAAATCAGTATTTGTAGTCCATATTGATTAAATAGCAGCGTTATATTCTCAGGAGTAACCTCCATCGTCATTTGATTCTGAAATACGTCCATATATAGCTTCATGAAACGTTCTTTCATAAAACCACCAAACATCATCAAGCTAACTATTGCTGATAACAATACAACTGCACCGGATAGCTCAGCACTTTTGGCTACTTGACCCTTCTTACGAGCATCTTGCCGTTTCTTCGGGGTTGCTTTTTCCGTCTTTTCACCGGCGAATTGTTGAAGATCCAGTCTATACCGCTTCGTCTTAGGCATAATACGCTCCCCTTACGGTCACCTACGGACTCTTCCCCATGAGACTCAATAAATTCTCCATGGATTCGAACATGATATCGAAGAGATTCTGAAACAGCACAGCCAGACCAGGCATGAGCACTAAAAGCAGTGCAAGACCTATAATGATTTTGAGCGGAACCCCAATAACAAATACATTATATTGCGGAGCCGTTCTCGCCAAGAAAGCAAGGCCAACATCAGTCAGAAACAGCGCAGTTACTAAAGGAGCCGACATTTGAAAAGCGAGTACAAAGGACTGCACAAATGTTCGAACCAGAAACTCTGATAAACTACCGTCAATCATGCCTAGAAATAAATCATTATTCATAGGAACCCATTTATAACTGTACACAATAGCATCTAGCAGATGGTGATGACCATTCATGCTCAGAAACATTAGCAGGGCAATCATATATTTGAAATTACCGATAACAGGTGCAGATGTTCCAGTCATAGGATCAATGACATTAGCAATACCGAAGCCAATCTGAATATCTATAAACGAACCTGCTGTCTGAATCGCCATAAACATCAAATATCCAATGAAACCTAGCAATAAACCTATTAATATCTCTCTGGCAATCAGCAAAATATAACTGAAATCCTGCGGGATTGTAAGTCCTGTTCCATTAGCGCTAAAGACAACCAATGCTACAAAAAAAGAAATGCCAATCTTAAAGGTTGTCGGGACCCCTTGTGAAGAGAACACAGGAACGACAACAAAAAAAGCGGTTATTCGACAAAAAATAAGCAAAAAGACGGGTAAACTTTGCAGTAGGGTCTCCATGTTCATTCTTTAACCAATATACATATAGAGATTACCCAAAATTTGGCTTGTAAAGTCAATCAGCTTCGTGACGATCCACGGACCAAATAGCAATAAAGCCAGTAGCACTGCGACGATTTTGGGAACAAACGCTAGCGTCTGTTCCTGAATCTGTGTCGTAGCCTGAAAAATACTGATTATTAGTCCTACCACCAGACCAAGAATCAGCATGGGTGCGCTGACTTCCAGCACTAAATATACGGCTTGGCTTGCTAGCCCGATTATAAACTCCGTACTCATCCCTCATGCCTCCTCTTTAGGTCAGGTGTTAAAACTAAGAAGTAATGATTTAATGACTAAGTACCAGCCGTCTACCAGTACAAAGAGCATTATTTTAAAAGGTAATGAAATCATAACCGGGGGAAGCATCATCATCCCCATGGCCATCAGCGTGCTCGCCACAACAATATCAATAATCAGGAATGGTATGAAAATTAAGAAGCCCATTGTAAAAGCTTTTTTCAATTCACCAATTGCGAAAGCTGGCACCATCACCGTCAGTGGAATATCACTGTATGTAGCCGGTTTAGTAGATCCGGTATAACCGGTGTATTTCATAAATAACAGAAGATCTTTGGTGTTCGTCTGTTTAAACATAAATTCTTTCATCGGATCAGCAGCTTTATCAAAAGCTTCGGTCTGGGTGATTGTCCCCTTCATATACGGCTGCAACGCGTTTTCATTCACAGTGGCCAGCGTTGGTGACATAATGAACAGGGTCAGAAACAGAGCAAGTCCTACCAGCACCTGGTTCGGAGGCATATTCTGAGTACCCAGCGATGTTCTCACAAAACCTAATACGATTACAATTCTAGTAAAGCTAGTCATAAGAACCAGAAACGCCGGAGCAATACTCAGAACCGTAACAAGAAGAAGAATTGATATGGAACTGGTACCACTGCTTGAACCTTCATTACCGACCTGAATATTAACATTAGGTATAGGATCAGCATGTATCGGCGTCATCATAACCACACTGATAATACCGAACAGCAGAATAGCAAGAATTAGCTTCTTTTTCATATATTCCTCGACTCATCCTTAGTAACATCATCCCGAAGCAGCTCTTCCATTTTCTCTTTACGCTCTGGTGCAGAACGAAGCTTGGATTGCAGAGTCTCGTAAAAAGATGATGTTTCACTAAGTTCAATTTCCTGAGATGGAACCTCCCCACGCAGCTTTACCTTAACCTTGGCAATAAGCGGTGCGAGGAAATTATTCTGGTTAGAGGACTGATCCTCAAATGCCGCAATGATCAATGCTACCTCATCCGGATCGGTGACTTTATCCAAAATGGATATATTCTCACCAATCCCGATTAAGTAAAGACTGCTTCCCAGTTCGATAACCTGCATCGACTTATTAGGTCCAAGCCCAATTGCACCAAGCGTTCTTATGGAACGGTTGCTCATAAAGGTCTGATTACGTCGTCCAAGAAAACGAATTAGTACCACTATAAGTACAATGATTATCGCCAGGACAATAATAACTTTAAACAAATTCAGCAGGGTGTTACTGCTTCCGAACGCTTCGGAATATAACATGACTTTATCCTACGCGCCCAACGTTTTGTTAATAGCTTCGATAACCCGGTCAGCTTGGAAAGGCTTCACAATAAAGTCTTTAGCTCCTGCTTGGATTGCATCGATAACCATAGCCTGCTGGCCCATGGCTGAACACATAATAACCTTTGCAGCCGGATCTACTTTTTTGATTTCTTTCAGGGCGGCGATTCCGTCCATCTCAGGCATAGTAATATCCATCGTGATGAGGTCCGGACGCAGTTCCTTGAATTTTTCTATCGCTTGAGAACCGTCCTGAGCTTCGCCCACTACTTCAAATCCGTTTTTCGACAAAATGTCACGGATCATCATTCTCATAAATGCTGCATCGTCCACGATTAGAATTCGGTTAGCCATTTTTACAAAATCCTCCCTAAGTATGCTTATTGTAATTTCTGAATTCGGTCCCACTGGCTGACGATATCCGTAACGCGTACGCCAAAGTTTTCGTCGATAACAACGACTTCACCTTTGGCAATAAGCTTGTTGTTAACCAAAATATCTACAGGCTCACCTGCGAGCTTGTCCAGCTCAATAATTGAGCCTTGTGACATTTCTAAAATATCTTTGATCTGCTTCTGGGTCCTTCCTAATTCTACGGTTACTCTAAGCGGTATGTCCATCAATAAATTTAAATTATTTTCATCAATATGACCAAAGGCCCCACCATTCAGATTTGCAAATTGCACAGGCTGTACATTTACATTGCGATTTGCCTCAGAATTAAGCGGTGGTGTCTGTCCATATGGCATCCCTTGCGGTGGCATACCGTATGGTGGCATCCCAGGCATTCCGTATGCTGGCATACCCGCTGGAGGATAATAATACCCGCCTTCTGGCATCCCTGGATACGGTGGCATACCCTGCGGTGGATATGGTGGTTGCGTTCCTCCTGCGGGCTGTGAGGGCGCCTGTTGCACCGGAGGTGCTGGAGGTGGTGTCTCAGCAGAATTAGTCACGGCAGGTGTTTCAGCCATTGTGACCGCTGCCTCCTCCTCTGCAGGACTAACATCACCAAGAAGCATGGATACCATATCTTTTGCGAACTGAACAGGCAAGAGCTGCATAATAGTAGAATCTATCAAATCACCAATTTTAAGCCGGAACGAAATACGAATTAAGGTCTCATCGTCTGGCAGACTGCCTACTCCTTCTCCGCTGGACATATTCAAAATGTCGATACCCGGAGGCGAGATATTAACAAAACGATTAAAAATCGTAGACATCGATGTAGCAGAAGAACCCATCATTTGATTCATAGCTTCTTGCACAGCGCTAATATGAATTTCGTTCAACTCTTCATCCTGAGGTTCGCCAGCACCGCCAAGCATCAAATCGGCAATGACCTGCGCATCCCTAATCTTAATAACTAGTGAGTTAATGCCTTGAAACCCATCCACATATTGAACGTGAACAGCTACATGCGGTTTAGGAAAAGCAATTTCAAACTCCCCGCGTGTAATGATCGAAACTTGAGGGGTTGTAATATCTACTTTTTTCCCTAGTAAAGTGGAAAGTGCTGTTGCTGCACTGCCAAACGTTATATTACCAATTTCGCCCAAAGCGTCCTGTTCAAACGGTGTTAAATAGTCATCTACCGTTTTCTCCGTAGGAGCTAATGAGCCCTCCGCAGATTGTCTCAGAAGGGCGTCGATTTCTTCTTGGGATAAATAATCTTTACTCGTCAAATTCTTCAACTCCTTCATTGACAATTTCGTCTATTTGCACGGCTACCCGATCTTTAACCATTCCGGGACTTCCGATGAACTTAAGCTTCTCCCCTACCTTAATCGACAGTCCAGAATCTACGTTTCTGTTGAGAGAAATCACATCACCGACACTAAGCCCTAAGAATTCAGATATGGATAAGCTCGATTCTCCAAGTTCAGCAACAATCGGCAGCTTCGCTTTATGAACTCTAGCTCTAATGGCTAGAAGCTCATCTTCATCCCGTGTCTTCTTCTCTGTCACAAACCATTGATGAACAGAAAGTCTGGACATGATAGGCTCTAGAACGACATGCGGTATACAAAGATTGATCATGCCCGTTGTATCTCCAATTTTGGTACTTAGAGAGATTAATGCAATGGTCTCATTGGGCGATACAATCTGCATGAACTGCGGGTTCGTCTCGAGAGCTTCCATCCGCGGATGAATATCCAGCACCGTTTTCCAAGCCTCCTGCAGACTCTCAAAACATCTACTAAAGATACGCTCCATAATTGTTGTTTCGATCTCAGTAAGAGCATTAATCTTAGAAGGTGCAGTTCCAAAGCCTCCAAGCAACCTGTCCAGCATAGCAAAAGCAATGTTAGGATGAACTTCCATTACCATGCGGCCCTCTAAAGGTTCTGCTTCAAAAATGTTCAATATCGTCATTTTCGGTATGGAGCGAATAAATTCATCATAAGGGAGCTGCTCTACTTGAACGACATTAATCTGAACGAAGGTGCGCAATTGGGCTGAAAAATACGTTGTAAGATAACGGGCGAAATTGTCATGTATCCGTGTAAGACTGCGGATATGATCTTTGGAAAAGCGGACAGCCCGTTTAAAGTCATAAGAGCGGATTTTCTTCTGAGTTTCTTCCTTTTTTAGTTCATCGGCGTCCATCTCACCTGAAGAAAGTGCAGCAAGTAGAGCATCAATTTCGTTTTGTGATAGTACATCAACCAATTCAATCACCCCCCCATCAAAGAATTATCAGGAATAAAGCTACACAGAAGCCAAAAGGAATTTGGTGATTTCGATCTGAGTAATTTGGCCCTCAGTCAATGTCTTATTGATCAGATTAATAAGCTTACTGCTAAGCTGATCTTTTCCATTCGCTCCATTAAGGTCCTCAGGTTTGGTATCTGCAAGCGTCTTGATAATTATTGGTTTGATTTTGATCTCTTTTATTTTTTCGAATTCTTCCTTTGATTTCGCAGAACTTAGTTGGAAGGCGAAATCTACTTGAAGGATAAAATCGGGATCAGCAAGATTTGTTTTGATATCAATGATCTCTGCCGTCAATTCGACGATTTCATCTGCAGTTAAATGTTTTGTTTCCACATTTTGAACAGCAGCACTTACCTCGTTCGTATCTTTCGGAAAGATCCTGTCCATTAGTAAAAATGCGGCGACCACGATCAGAGTAATCGCTAGTAATATCGTGATAAGCCACGGCATCATCTTTTTCATGTTAGCTCCTCCATTGACTGGATTTTAATGGTGGCAGCATATGTGCCTATGTCCCTGTTATAATCCCGGATCTTCGTAATAACCTCATCGGCTTTTTCGAGAACGATTAGTCTTTTTCCAGTTACGAGCGTAATATATGTATCCGGGCTTTCTTCTACCATTTCGACCAGTAGGGCATTGATCCACATCGGTGTTCCATTTAATCTCGTTACCGATATCATAACAGGCCTCCTAACAAAATAGGGGGAGGAGTAACTCCCCCACGACTCCGCATGAACCATTTAAGAAAATTTAGAAATTATTGATTAAATTAACGCTTCAGGTTTACTACTTCCTGCAGCACTTCATCAGAAGTTGTAATGATACGTGAGTTCGCCTGGAATCCACGCTGTGATACGATCATTTCTGTAAATTCACTGGTAAGATCTACATTGGACATTTCCAGCTGTCCAGAGATGATTGCTCCGGTTCCATCTTCTGTATTATTTGCTGTAGTCGGAACTAGTTCGCCTTCTGCATTCGCATTAAGTGTCATACGGTATAGATTGCCTCCGATTTTCTCCAGACCAGATGGGTTAGTAACCTTAGCTACACCAATCTTCACTCCGGCTCCAGTTGTTCCATCTGCCAAGGTCTGTACAATCGTTCCATCATTAGAAATAGAAAACGCCGTTACATCGTCTCCTAATTGAATGAGCCCACCTTCGGAATCTAAAACATGGAGTCCGTCAGCGGTAACCAGATTACGCGCAGCGTCAATGTGGAAATCTCCAGCGCGGGTCAAAAATGCAGTCTCCTGATCCTCAGTAAGCTTAACTAGAAAAAATCCATCCCCATCGATACGTAAATCTGTCGGGTTATTAGTAGTTTGAGCACTACCAGCTAAGTGAAGAGTATCAACAGATGCAATACTAACTCCTAGCCCTATTTGTTTAGCATTCACCCCACCTTGACCATCCTCACCCGGTGCTGTAACACCAGAAACAGTTTGGCTCATAATATCTTTGAACATAACACGTCCGGATTTAAACCCGATAGTGTTTACGTTAGCAATATTATTACCGATTACATCAAGCTTAGTTTGAAAGCCTCTCATTCCTGAAACCCCTGAATACATTGATCTTAACATGTTTAATGTCCTCCCAGATTATAGAGTCCTAATAACTTTCCAAGTGAATTGGGACCGCGTCAGTCGGTCAGCGGCCGCCTCGGCTTTCCGTTAGGACCAGCCTATTATGAAATCACTATTGCACTATCGATTTGTGTAAATACATTATCTTTGATCGAGTTACCATCCATAGCAGTAACTACTGTGCGATTAGGAACGCTAACGATAAAAGCCAAATCCTTCATTAATATCAAGGATTCTTTACTTCCCTTAGCAGCTGCTTTATCCACAGCAGATGAAATTTGATCCAGCTGGCCGCTTCCAAGCTCTATCCCTCTTTGTTCTAGGCGCTTAGCAGCATGATTGCTGAATTTTAATAGTTTCTGTTGCAGTAGACTCTCAAAAGAAGCTTCCCCCGCCACAGACTGCTTAGGCAGCGAAGATCGTTGTAACGTTGAGGAATGCAGGGACGCAGGATACAGTTGGCCTATAGTAAGCCTGTCACTCATATGGTCGCCCCGCTTCCTCCGCTATTCTCCGGAGTATTACTATCTGTACCAGAACCGCCTTCTGGCGTTGCTGCGGCATTCTGAATTTGTGTAATATCGGTTAAAGCAATTCTGTCTTTCCCCACAACCGCATATTGAATACCATTGCTAACAACGATAGATTCAACATTACCTGTTTTAGGCAGCTTTGTGGCGGCGTCTGTCCATGTAATATCTTTACCGATCAACCCGGATACAGATCCAAGGGACTGATTCATAGCCGTAAGCTGAGTTGAGATATTCATCAATTGCTCCACGGATGTAAACTGGGCCATTTGCGCAATAAATTCTTTATCTTCCATCGGTTGCATCGGATCTTGATTTTGCAGCTGAGTAATCAAAATTTTCAAAAACTGATCCTTACCTAAAGTAGAATTACCCGTTGTGCGTGCACTAGAGTCGGGAGTTGTATAATTCCACTGATCTTTAGTAGAGACCGGAACTGTTGTCGCCATAACCACTCACCTCTCTTTCCTTTGTTATTAAAGTTAAGCCTTAGCAGAAAAAGATCCACCTTGGGACTGATCTTCTTGTCCCGCATTTGAAACCCAGTCCTTCCATTCACCATTCAGCTCTGCGGCTAGAACAGCATCACTGGCTTCCTCTCTGCTTTCTTTGGAGCGTCTACCCTGCTGTCCACTTCCGGAATTAGGTTGGCGTCCTTCCTGCCCCCATTGCGAATTAAGAGGGGTATTATTTTGCGTAACTTCCAGCTTCTCCACTTGAAGACCTTGAGATTGCAATGCAGCACGAAGCTGGTTCATTTGTTGTTCCAGCATGTCTTTAGCGCCGGAATGTTCAGTCATGAACTGGGCAACTAAATGACCATTTTGCATGGTGATCTTAACATCAACTTGTCCGAGATTTTCTGGAAAAAGGGATATAGTCGCTTCAGCGATACCACCTTTTTGCACAATCTCTAATTTACCCGTAATGAAACCTGTCATTTCCTGAGCAAATTGCTGAACCGGAACAGGTGCTGTTGGCACTTCAGCCTTCAGCGGTGCTGTAATTCCTCCGCGCAGAGATAACTGCCCCGCAGTAACAACCTCATGATCCCCTTCGTTAGCTGTAATTCCTAGCGGGGAATCTTGAGCAGATTCTGTTGTCTTCGTTTCCCCGGTTACGCCTGTCTTGATTAACGGTGTGTTCGCAGTCTCTGCTTCAGCTTCTTGCACAGTTCCTGATGTCACAGGCGAGCTTACAACCGTATCATTTTTCACTACAACAGCTTCTCCGGAACGACTGCTCACATTCTGAATTGTTTTATCCGTTGGGTTATTTTTGCTTTCAGTAATAACGGGCTGTTGTAAGGAAGAATCAGAATTAATACTCACATTGCTGGTCTTTCCCTTCCCCTTATTAGTGTTAGAGGAGGACTCTTCTAAAAGCCCTGTGAAATTATTCAATAAACTGATTCCCTTAGTTGCAACTTCCTCATTGCCACTTACTGCAGCTTCTTGAATCATAGAAACTAAACTTTGCAAGTCATCTTGAACTGCAAATCTTAATGTATCAGCATTCTGTGCCAATGGTGACAAGCTTCCAGCCACTTCTGCTTCCGTTGTAGTAGTACCATTCTCTGGAGCATGGCTTCCAGATAGAAGTGCAGATACCTGAAGAATCCAAGCTTGCAAGGCTACCAACAGAGCTGGATCACTACTGATACTTTCATCCAGCTTCTCAACATCAGCAGCAAGTTTTTCAAGGAGCTCACCCTTCTGAGTGTCTTGCCCTGCTTGCTCTTCTCCAGTCGGCTGCACTTCCTTTAAAAGGCCTTGCAGCAAAAAAGCTAGATTTCCCAATAGGGGTTCAGCTGGAGTCGACGGGGTGTTGGCATTGCCTCCCATGGTTTGTACCAGGGTTTGAGCAAATGGTGCACCCGTCGTTGTTGTGCCCGTTGTAGTCGATGAACTCCCGTTTACTGCAGTTGCGTTTGCACTCACAAGCGATTGAACGACTAAACTCATTTATTTTTCACCTCCTTTCCCTATCTATTTAGCACCCATCAGACGATTAACAATTTTCGCAGTTTGCGCGCTATCATTTTTAGTCATTTCTCCCAAAATAGATGAACGAACACTATCACTTACGGTATTCATAATCGTCACGACCTTATCAGGGCTAATCTTGTACATTTCTCCTAGTAACGATGCTGCATTAGCAGGAGTCATTGAGCTGAAGGTCTGATTCAACTTTTCCTTATCCAAATTCTTACTGGTTGTTGCTGTTGCTGTTGTGCCGGCATCTTTCTTCAATCTAGATTGAAGGGCTGCGATCGCCATGTCACTCGAAGATGTGGTTTCTTTTAACTTAATTGTTACATCTGCAGCCTTTTGCGGATCCATTTTTTCCAAAATCGCAGTTTTACTCGCTTTATTCATGACACTGAAGATCTGTACCATTTCTTCTGTAGTTAAATTCTCCATGATCGGTGCAGCCTTCGAAGCTTTCATGCCCGCATACAGCTTAGCCAAATCAGAAACCTGTTTCTGATAAGGATCTTCAGTTTCTTCTGTGCTTGCTTCTGCGGTTTCAGCTTCCTTCTTCATTCCCTCAATCTGTGACTCTAGCGCCTGAACCTTGGTATCCTGGGCTGTTTTTTCTTCTGTAACCTTCTTCAGGTTTTCTTCCTGCTGGGCGAGCTGAGCTTTAAGCTCCTTAATCGTTGTCGCTGAGCTCACTTCCTGCTTTTTGCTTTCTTCCTTCGGTTTAGAAGGATCCGCAGGCGGATCAGGAACCCATTTTTCCAGGATAGGAATTTTATTCGCAACTTCAAGCACATTATTACGAATGTCCATATTAAAAAGCGTCAACAGTACTCCAAGCAGTACTAGCGTGAAGATAATCGGTATCATTAAGAATAAGAACCGCTCAAATTTCCCCGCTGACCCTTCATTTTCAAGTTCCATATCATTATCAATATTAGCCACTAGCGGAAACCTCCCGGGTTAGAGGGATTTCATCGCGAAGCGGACGGTTGCCATCTCATCCAGTTCGTTTTGTTCCCGTAAAATCATACTTTGCTGAAACAGTGTCTCAGCCTTGTCTTTTGCCTTCAACCATACTTTTTCATCTAAAACCTTAGTGCTTAACTGATCTTGTTTCTTCTGGACTTCTTGATGTGCACGGCTAATGTCCGTATGCTTACGGGCAATGCATTTATCCAGATATTCCACATACTCCTGCATTTCACGAATCTTAATCATAGGTGTCTTTTGCTCTGCGGCATTTTGTAAGGATAGCATGATAGCACTCCGCTGAAAGATGAGTTCATCCAGGCTTCTTTCCTGTGCCTGCAATTCTCCAAGCGCGCTTGAGAGCATCCATTCTGCCTGTGTCTTCTCATTGCCCTTCAAGTCAACGACTTTTTGAAAAGTATAATGAAACCTCATAATACCGAATCAACTCCTTGAGAACTGTGAAATTAAAGACTGTTGAACTTCAGCCAGCGTAACTTTTTCATTCACCTTTTGTTTGGTGAAATCCCATATACTGTCGATAAATTCCATCGACTCGTCAATTTGAGCATTAGAGCCTCTTTGATAAGCTCCAATATTAATCAAATCCTCTGAATCCTTATAAACGGCCATAAGGCGTTTCACATTCTCCGCTGCTGCAATCTGTTCTTCTGGAGCAATATCCTTCATTACTCGACTTATGCTGGAAAGAACATCTATTGCTGGAAAGTGTCCTTTGTTAGCAATATTTCGATTGAGTACAATATGTCCGTCAAGTATTCCTCTGACTGCATCTGCGATTGGCTCGTTCATGTCATCACCATCAACCAGTACCGTATAGAAGGCTGTTATAGAGCCTGTAGGACCTGTACCGGCGCGTTCCAGCAGTTTGGGTAAGCTGGCAAACACCGAAGGTGTATATCCCCGCATGGCTGGCGGTTCTCCAACTGCAAGTCCAACTTCACGTTGGGCCATGGCATAACGGGTGACCGAATCCATCATCAGCATTACATTAAGGCCACGATCGCGAAAATACTCGGCAATCGTTGTAGCGATAAGAGCACCTTTTATGCGAATCAATGCAGGTTGGTCAGAGGTAGCAACAATTACTACGGATCGCTGCAAGCCCTCTGGTCCTAAATCACGTTCGATGAAATCCAATACTTCTCTGCCACGCTCACCAATCAGAGCAATAACATTTACATCGGCCGATGTATTCCGGGCAATCATCCCCATCAAAGTACTCTTGCCGACCCCCGAGCCAGCAAAAATACCGACCCGCTGTCCCTTGCCAATCGTTAGCAAACCATCAATCGCTCTCACACCAATACTGATGGGTTCCTGCACCCGCGGTCTATTAAGTGGATTGGAAGGAATATTAAAGGTAGAGCTATGTGGCATTCGTGCTGGAATGAGAGAGCCATCAAGCGGCTGCCCCAGACCATCCAGTACTTTTCCTAACAATTCAGAACCTACTTGCACGCTAAGCGGCTTACCAGTGCCCACTACATCACAACCAGGTCCAATCGCCTGCAGTTCACCAAGTGGCATCAATAGTACCTTGTTATCACGGAAACCAACGACCTCAGCTTGCAGCGGTTTGTTTCCTTTAGAAGGGTAGATGTAGCATACATCACCTATACTTGCGTCAGGACCTTCCGATTCAACCATTAGACCGATTACCTGCGTCACTTTCCCATTGATCCTCACCGGATCGAGATTACGAAGTTGCTCCTTATAACGGTTGCTATTAAGCATCGTCTTCCCCATTTCTCTGCTCATCGGTGTCCAGCGCAATTCTTACCAGCTCTTTCTTGATCTCTGCGAGCTGAGTGTCGATTCGAGCATCAATGCTGCCAAAGGAAGAGCGGATAACACATCCTTGGTCTTTTACCGTTGAGTCGGGCAAGATTTGCAGTTCAGCCTGTGAATCAACAGCTAGTGATAATTCTTCCCGAGCAGCATTCACAAAAGCGAACTGCGCTGGGGATACACAAAGTGAGATCAAACCCTGTTCTCGCTTACGAGCCAGATTTTTGCGAATTAAGTCCATTGCGAATTGTGGTTCTACCGTTAACTGCTTGTCCACAATTTTCTCTGCAATATCACAGCTTAACTCTACTAAAAAAGGCTCCGCTTCCTGAATAATCACTTCTCTTGCTTTATACGCCTCAGTCAAAACAGCACGCGCTTCTTCCATCATCTCTGCGATCTTATGCTTCATCTCTTCCTCAGCCTGAGAAACACCTTCCTCATAACCTTGCTGATGAGCTTCAGCTTTGATAGCTTCGATCAGATGTTCATCCTGCTCACGCCGTTGTTTCCACCACTCTTCAGCCTCCGCTTTCGAGGACTCTACAATCTGTTCCGCTTCAAGAGATGCATTCCGAACCTGCTCTTCAGCAAAATCCTGAGCGTCCTTAAGCATTTGCTTACGCGTCTCTTCTGCCTCTTCACGTGCGGGATCATGATAGTCAGTCTCGCTTAAAGTCTCCTCGGGAACGGGCTCCTCAGTTAGGCCCGCATATTGCCGGGCCTGTTCCAGTCTCTTAAAGACATCAACCGGAACATACTGGGAGTGTTTGATCAGCTTAGACAATGATGTCATCTCCTCCGCCACGAGCGATGATAATTTCACCAGACTCTTCGAGTCTGCGGATCGTGCCTACAATACGAGTCTGTGCTTCTTCAACATCACGCAGCCGCACAGGACCCATGTATTCCATTTCTTCTCGGAACGTTTCTGCCATACGCTTGGACATATTTCTGAAAATAACATCCCGTACTTCTTCGCTGGCAACCTTGAGTGCAAGCTGTAAATCCGCATTATCGATATCACGAACAATGCGCTGTATTGAACGATTGTCCACATTAACAATATCTTCGAATACGAACATCCGTTTTTTGATCTCTTCGGCAAGCTCTGGATCTTGAATTTCAAGAGAATCCAGAATCGTACGTTCTGTCCCCCGGTCAACCCCATTCAAGATTTGTACAATTGATTCGATACCACCAGCATTTGTATAATCCTGGGTTACTGTAGCGGAAAGCTTCTGCTCCAGCACACGTTCAATTTGCGTAATTACCTCTGGAGAGGTACTGTCCATCACAGCAATTCTTCTCGCCACCTCTGCCTGCTTCTCTTGAGGAAGTGAGGAAAGGATTGCAGCAGCTTGTTCAAATTGCAGATAAGACAATACAAGTGCAATAGTCTGTACATTTTCATTCTGGATAAAGTTGAGAATCTGATTAGGATCCGCTTTTCGTGCAAAATCAAAAGGTCTTACTTGCAATGTTGCAGTCAGACGATTAATGACCTCCATTGCTTTTGTTGACCCAAGCGCTTTCTCCAGAATTTCTTTAGCGTAGTTAATACCGCCTTGTGATATATATTCCTGGGCGAGGCATATCTGATGGAATTCAGACATGATCGACTCTTTTTCACCGCTGTCCACTTTGCGAACATTAGCAATTTCAAGAGTCAGCTGTTCAATCTCCTCGTCTCTTAAATGTTTGAAAATTTGCGCCGATACCTCGGGCCCTAGTGTGATAAGCAGGATCGCAGCTTTTTGACGGCCACTAAGTCCCTGCTGGCTAGCCTTTGCCATTAGTTCACCTCTGTTCGTCTGCAAGCCATGTACGCAGCAGATTTACGAATTCGTCTGGCTTCTTCTTGGCCAAACTTTCCAATTGCTTACGAACTTGACTTTCATTCGTCACGCTCTCCAAGTTAATAGAAGGAAATTCAGTAGGAACCTGCAATGGAATGTCTTCATCTTCCTCTTCCACAGTCTGTTTACGACTCCGGTAGATTAGATATCCTCCACCTGCTCCAACCAGCAATGCTGCTGCTCCGATAGCCCATATCATCCAAGAAGCGAGACCACCTTTAACGGTGTTGGCATCGGTGCCACCAAATTGTTGCGAGTAGACCGAAACCTTTTTGGTCAAATCAGCGTCTGTATATGTAGTACCTGAATCTGCAAGAGAAGCGCGAACAATATTCACCAAAATATTTTGAATTGCAGCTGATGTTGCATCATCTAAACTTTTTTCTCCTGAAGGTGGTTCAACTGCAACATTTATGGTTAAGTCTTTAACAGTATACGGACTAGCAATAACATCTTTAGTAATTCGGTTAACTTCGAAGTTCCTCGTTTCCGAAGATTCCTCCGAGGTAGAAGTATCCGCACCCGCATTAGAAGGATAGCCCGTAACATCTTGAGAACCAGTGCCAGCCACTCCGCCAGTCGTGTTACCTTGACCCGAATACGAATTACTAATTATTTGTGAACTGATCTCAATCCCCTTCATGTTCTCTGTATCCACAGGGGTAACAAGATCTTCCTTCCGGTTTTCCTTGTCAAAGTTCAACTTTGAGAACACAAGAACATCCACTTTATCAGGACCGGTAAGAGTGCTAAGGAATTGTTTCACATTTTTCTTTACTTCTTCTTCGAATTTCTTCTGAAGAGCGAAGTTTTCTTCAACTTGGTTTGTGACACCAGCCTGTCCACCTTTAGCTGTTGGCATTAATTCAATTTCATTATTTGCAATGGTAATGTTGTCAATTGGTAAATTAGGCACAGCAGTTTTCACAAGATTGAAATACCCGTCAATATTGTCTTGGGTAGGTCTAAATCCTGGATCAAATGAAAGCACAACGGATGCAGACGCCTGCTCCTGATCAGCCTGTGAGGCAAAAACTGTCTCTTTAGGCAAATTAATCAGCACTTTTGCATCTTTAATCCCTTGCATACGTCTCATTAACTGTTCAACTTCACCGTTTAATGCATTATTGTACTTCACGTTAAACTCGCTATCTGTTGTACCTATCATTGACGAATTTTCGTCAAAGACTTTATATCCGATAGAGCCACCTTGAACAATCCCCTGAGAACCGATATCCACCTTGACCCGAGCTGCTTCTGTACTTGGTACAGAAATACTCTTTCCATCTTGACTTAATCGGTATGAAACACCTGCTGAATCTAAGGCTTTCATTACTCCAGCCGAATCCGTACTGTCCAAATCTTGAAATGCTACTTCATATTCTGTTTTTGAAAGCTGCATGGTCATAACTACGATTATTATTAGAATGATAAACAATGTTGAAAAGAATAAAATCTTCTGTTTACCACTAAATCTGTTCCAATACAAGAGAACCTTCTCCCGATATTGGGCAAATCTTTCATTCACAGTGTCACCCCATCCGAAACTAAGCTAGGATTTATTATATTTGAGTTCTCATAATTTCTTGATAGGCTTCAATCACTTTGTTCCGGACTTGTGTAGTCAACTGTAAACTCAGTAGAGCCTGTTGGGAAGAAATCATCACTTCGTCAATGTTCACTTCTCCCAATACAAATTTATTACTCATATCCTTAGCTTGTTGTTCCTGATCAGCCACTTTATTGAGCGCATCCTCAAGATAAGAGCCAAAGCTCTCCATCGAATTAGCAGGAGTGGATGAAACTTCGGAAGTTGTCGGTTTCATAGCAAGCTGCTGTACAGCCTGAACCCCATTAGATATATTCTGTATCAACTGTTTCCCCCCTTAAGTTAATCAACATTCATTTATCTACCAATTTCGAGTGCCTTGCTTACCATAGCCTTGGATGCATTAAGCATCGTAACATTGGCATCATAAGAACGAGATGCAGATAACATATCAACCATTTCTTTGGTAATGTCTACGTTTGGCATATAGACATATCCTTCAGCATCCGCATCAGGATGGCTCGGATTGTATACCGGCTTCAATGGTGAAGTATCTTCTATGATCGACTGCACCTTAACCCCTTCATTGCTATTATTC
This sequence comes from Paenibacillus sp. FSL R10-2778, assembly GCF_038593035.1. Lineage (NCBI taxonomy): Bacteria > Bacillati > Bacillota > Bacilli > Caryophanales > Paenibacillaceae > Paenibacillus > Paenibacillus sp. FSL R10-2778. Next base: position 4,326,774 of record NZ_CP151956.1, read on the forward strand.
ATTTTCGAATTTAGTATATTCGAGAATTTATTACTTTCGTTCGTTTCCAAAACAACCAACTTACGTCGGTAAGGAACAGCCTTGCCATCCACCACGGATGCTCTTGTAGTTTCAGCATTGGCTACGTTGGAAGAAATTACATCCATCCGCAACCGTTGAGCCGTTAATGCAGATGCGCTGATCCCAAAACTACTTCCAAAGTTCATACTCTCTTATCCTCCTTGAATTACGGCTCGCATCATCGAAATCTGACTGTTAATCTGTTCAACATAAGAACTATACCTAAGCTGATTCTCTGCGCTTAACGCCATTTCGCGATCTACATCCACATTGTTGTCGTTATTGTTCATAGAGGTAGTTTCATCAGTATTTTCAACAGCAGCGGGAACAATTGTGTTGCTGCCAAATTGATAATGCCGGGTATCCGAAACTTTCGCTCTAAGTGTAGATTGGATTCCACTTTCCTGTTGTTGCAGGATACTTTCGAATGAAACATCAGAACGTTTGAAATTGGGCGTATCTTGATTAGCCACATTATTTGCTAGAGCATTTTGTCGTTTATAGGCAGCATCAATGCCTCCCTGCAATCGTTGAAAACTGACACTATTCAGCAATCCCAAGACAATTCCTCCTTTCAAAGCTATCATAATGAAAAGAATTCCACAACTTCCATCAAAAAACCTGCTTGCTTTCGACAAATAAAGAAAAAAATACTCTAAATTTACGGTATTCCGTCGAACGCTGTCGCAATGAATAACACTTAGCATTTTCACATACATTGATTTTCATTTAATTTGTATATTATTACAATAAGAAATAAGCCCTATCTTTTTAGAAAAGACAGGGCTTTTAGCACTTTATTACTATTTATTTACATTTTCAACTCATTTTTTTCTTTTTAATTGCATGTTTTGACATAATTTTACGTTTTCGCGACACCAATTTGTAATTTATCTAATCCGTTATGCCCAAATTCAAAATACATAGATTTTTTGTTTTTTTGTCGCTTTAAAGAATATACTGACTTAAATCACGATCCTGAGCTATACTTGCCAATTTCTCGCGCACATACTCCGGGGTAATAACCATTTTTTCTAAAGTCAGCTCAGGTGCTTCAAAAGAAAGATCCTCTAACAGCTTCTCCAAAATAGTATGAAGACGCCGAGCACCTATATTCTCCATATTTTGATTCACTGAAGCCGCTATTTTGGCGATCTCATGTATAGCATCCTTCTGGAATTCCACTTCTAAATTTTCTGTTTTAAGCAGATTCACATATTGTTTAGTTAAAGCATTCTCTGGTTCCGTCAAAATAGAAACGAAATCCTCTAACGTTAGACTACTCAGCTCTACGCGAATCGGAAAACGACCTTGAAGTTCTGGAATCAAATCTGAAGGCTTAGCAATATGGAAAGCTCCGGCAGCCATAAAGAGTACATAGTCTGTCTTCACAGGACCGTATTTCGTCATAATGGTCGAGCCCTCTACAATCGGCAAAATATCCCGTTGCACGCCTTCACGCGACACATCCGGTCCAGACCCTTTTCCCTGACTTGCTACTTTATCGATTTCATCGATAAAAATAATGCCTGATTGTTCAGCCCGAGTCACGGATTCCTGGATCACATCATCCATATCTATCAGCTTGGCCGCCTCATCCTGAATGAGTACCTTGCGCGCTTCCCGAATAGGAAGCTTACGTTTCTTGGTCCGCTTAGGCAGCAAACTGCCGAACATCTCTTGCATATTCATACCCATCTGGTCATTTCCTTGACCTGCAAACATATCCATCATAGTTGGCGCTGTATCCTCAACATCAATTTCAATGATGTCATCTTCCAGCTGACCAGCTAACAGCTTAAATCTAACCCCACGGCGGCGTTCACTTAGGCTTCCATCCTGCTCAGCGTCTTCTTTAGAGTCCTCTTGGGCAGAATTCCCTCCAAAAATCATCTCGAAAGGATTCTTTTGTGATTTATTTTTGGAAGAGGAAGGGACCAATATAGAAACAATCCGCTCATTAGCCAGTTCTTCCGCACGATCCTTAACCTTCTCCGTACGCTCAAGCTTCACCATACGAATAGAAGTCTCTACCAGATCACGAACCATAGATTCCACATCTCGACCTACATAACCGACTTCAGTAAATTTAGTGGCCTCCACTTTGATGAACGGTGCATTAACAAGCTTTGCTAGACGCCGGGCAATTTCTGTCTTCCCCACACCTGTAGGTCCGATCATCAAGATGTTCTTAGGAACGACTTCATCACGCAGTTCCTCTGCTAGCAGACTGCGCCGATACCGGTTACGAAGCGCAACGGCTACCGATTTCTTGGCTTGCTTCTGACCTACGATATATTTATCCAATTCGGCTACAATTTGACGGGGTGTAAGCGATTGATTCACCATCGTGAATTCCTCCTTGTCTCTATGGCACTGAGTCTATAATTGTTCAACAATAATGTTGGAATTAGTGTACACACAAATTTCAGAAGCTACCTGAAGCGATTCTCTAGCAATATCCGCAGCGGAAAGATTGGGTGCATGACGTTTGAGTGCTCGACCTGAAGCCAGCGCAAAATTACCACCGGAACCAATCGCAAGAACGTCATCATCCGGTTCGATAATTTCACCATTTCCGGAGATCAGGAGCATTCCTTCCTTATCCATAACAATCATCAAAGCTTCAAGCTTCCGAAGAATACGATCTTGACGCCAGTCCTTCGCTAATTCAACTGCAGCCCGCTGCAGGTTCCCATGATGCTCCTCCAGCTTGCCCTCGAATTTTTCGAATAGGGTAATAGCATCCGCAACGGACCCCGCAAAGCCTGCTATTACTTGTCCTCTGTACAGGCGACGGACTTTTCTGGCCGTCGTCTTCATAATAACACTCTCTCCGAATGTAACCTGTCCATCACCTGCTATAGCTGCCTGTCCGTTATGTCTTACAGCACAAATTGTAGTCGCATGAAAGCTGGGTACCATGATTGTAAGTTACCTCCTTAAGATGGGCTTTGTTCGCTATCGACAACCTCCGGCTCCGAATAAGCGAGTCCTGTACGGTTGGCATATTCGGCAAGACTGTCCAGAGCGCGATGAGCTAACATTTCATTCTTTTCCTTCTTATTGCGGATCTTCTTCTCTACCTTCGGCAACAAACCGAAATTGGCATTCATAGGCTGAAAATGCTCTGGATCGGCAGAAGTAATATAAGCTGGCATGCTGCCTAGAACAGTATCCTGCGGGAAGATCAGTCCTTCCTGTCCAAGTGCTGCCCGTGCAGCATTAATACCAGCAATGAGCCCGGAAGCAGCTGATTCAACATAACCTTCTACACCTGTCATCTGTCCAGCAAAAAAGAGTCTTTCCTTGCCTTTCATCTGATAGGTAGGGTGCAGAAGCTTAGGAGAATTAATAAATGTATTTCTGTGCATCACACCATAACGAACATATTCAGCATTCTCAAGACCTGGGATCAGCGAGAATACACGCTTCTGCTCGCCCCATTTCAAATGGGTCTGAAAACCAACAAGATTGTAAAGTGTGCCGGCAGCGTTATCCTGACGGAGTTGCACAACCGCGTAAGGAAGTTTACCTGTATGCGGATTGATAAGTCCTACTGGCTTCATTGGGCCAAATAACGCTGTTTGCTTGCCGCGTTTCATCATGATTTCAATAGGCATACAGCCCTCAAAGTATATCTCTTTCTCAAAATCCTTGAGTGCTGCTGTCTCAGCAGAAATCAACGCATCATAAAACACGTCGAACTCCTCTTCTGTCATCGGACAGTTCAGATAAGCCGCTTCTCCCTTATCATAACGGGAAGCCAAATACACCTTGTTCATATCAATGGTGTCTTTCTCAACAATCGGTGCTGCTGCATCATAGAAGTAGAAATACTCTTCACCCAGCAGCCCTTTTATTTCAGCAGATAATGCCGGTGAAGTTAGTGGGCCCGTTGCAATAACAACAATCCCTTCCTCCGGTATATGCGTAAGTTCTTCATTTATGACTTCAACGAGCGGATGATTATGCAAAGTATGGGTGATCTCACCTGAGAATCCGTCCCGATCTACGGCGAGTGCTCCTCCTGCGGGTACCGCGTGTCGGTCAGCAGCACCTAATACAAGAGAGTTCAAACGCCGCATTTCTTCCTTCAATACACCTACAGCATTTCCTAATCCATTCGCACGCAAGGAGTTGCTGCATACCAGTTCAGCAAATTGATTCGTGTGATGGGCTGGTGTCTTTACTACGGGTCTCATCTCATATAATCTTACCGGTACTCCTAGTGATGCTATTTGCCAAGCGGCTTCGCTTCCTGCGAGACCCGCTCCAATTACTGTTACTTTTGCTGTATCTGACACTGTCTTTTTTCCTCCCATAGAGACTATTAATCTGCTAATTCTTCTTCGTTGTCTAGAACCGCCTCTGTATGATCACAAGATGTACATTGTAGCTTGGTTCCTTGCTTATTACGTTTCTCAATCATCCAAGATCCACATGATGGACATGGTTTTATAGAAGGTCTATCCCATGAAACGAAATCACAACCAGGGTACTGGTCGCAGCCATAGAAAACTCGCCCTTTTTTGCTGCGTCGCTCCACAACCTTACCTTCATGACATTTAGGGCAAGTTACGCCAATATCCTTGATAATCGGTTTCGTGTTTCGGCAATCCGGAAAGCCAGAGCATGCTAGGAATTTCCCAAAGCGACCCAGCTTATACACGAGAGGTTTGCCGCATTTCTCACAGATCTCATCAGAGACTTCATCTTCAATCTCAATTTCTTTCATCTCTTCTTCCGCGAATACCAAACGCTTCTCAAACGATTCGTAGAACTCTGCAAGAACCTTTACCCAGTCTTCTGAGCCCTCTTCCACATGGTCAAGATCCCCTTCCATGTTCGCGGTGAATTCAACGTTTAGGATTTCCGGGAAAAATTGCTCCATCTGCTCTATAACAAGCTCGCCAAGTTCGGTTGGCATGAATTTTTTCTCTTCAATAGCCACATAACCACGCTTCTGGATGGTTTCCAGCGTTGGGGCATATGTACTTGGACGGCCTATACCCAGCTCCTCAAGCGTCTTTACAAGTCTTGCTTCCGTATATCGTGGAGGCGGTTGTGTAAAGTGCTGCTTAGGCTCGATCTCCTGCTTATTTAAAGCATCTCCCGCTTGAAGCGGCGGCAAATACTTGTCTTCATCTGTAGTTCCGTCATCGTTGCCTTCTACGTAAACCTTCATGAACCCGGGGAATGAAACCTTCGAACCAACAGCTCTGAATGTAGCATTACCTGCAGCAATATCGACCGAAAGCGTATCCAGCAGGGCAGAAGACATCTGACTTGATACAAATCGCTCCCACACTAGCTTGTAGAGACGGAATTGATCACGGCTCAAGAACTCTTTGACCATTTCAGGTTCGCGTAATGCCGAGGTAGGACGAATCGCTTCATGCGCTTCCTGTGCTCCAGCTGCCTTTTTAGAATACTGCCGTGGGGATTCTGGCAAGAACTTCTCACCATACTTAGCTGTTATAAGCTCTTTAGCTTCATCCTGAGCGGTGACAGAGAGACGCGTGGAGTCAGTACGCATATAAGTGATCAAACCTACGGTACCTTCTTTACCGAGTTCCACACCTTCGTATAGCTGCTGTGCAACAGACATTGTCTTAGCGGCACGGAATCCAAGCTTACGGGCTGCTTCCTGTTGAAGTGAACTGGTGGTAAAAGGAGCTGAAGGATGACGTTGTCTTTCCTTCTCCTTCACATCACTCACCTTAAAAGATGCGTTCTTAATGGCTTCAAGAACCTCCTGAACATCACTTTCCTGGTTCAGTTCTTTTTTCACACCATTCAGCTTATGAAACTTAGCTTCAAAGACGGAATCCCGGATTCCAAGCTTCGCTGTTATGCTCCAATATTCGGTGGGTACAAAAGCGGAGATTTCATTCTCACGATCCATAATGATCTTCACGGCAACGGATTGTACACGTCCAGCAGATAAACCTTTTTTGACTTTCTTCCATAATAGAGGGCTAATCTTGTACCCTACCAGTCGATCCAGAATACGTCTAGCCTGCTGTGCATTCACGAGATCCATATTAATCTTACGCGGTGTCTTAAAAGCATCTTTTACCGCTTGTTTGGTGATCTCATTAAAAACAACTCTGCATTCTTGTGTATTATCTAAATCCAGCGCATGCGCCAAATGCCAAGCAATTGCTTCCCCTTCGCGGTCGGGGTCAGCTGCGAGATAAACTTTTTTAACTTTTTTACTAGCGTCTTTCAATTCCTTCAATATAGATCCCTTACCGCGGATAGTAATATATTTGGGACTGAAATCATTCTCCACCTCAACACCAATTTGACTCTTCGGTAGATCTCTAATATGTCCCATTGATGCCTTTACAATATATTTACTACCTAGATATTTGCCAATTGTCTTCGCTTTTGCAGGCGACTCGACAATAACTAATGCATCTGCCATAGACTCTTCCTCCTCGTTAACACTCGCACCTCTATATCAAATTACCTTGTAAATAGCTCCTGGTAATTGTGTTACCGCTTTTTTTATGATTAAAGATAACAGAACTGAATGCAAATGTCCAAAATCCCATCCTGTTCTTACAAGCAGATCGTCCAACATAAAAGGGCCTTGATGCAGTATATGGTATAGGTGAGACTCCTCATTTGTCAATTTCTTTTCAATCATAAAGTCGTCTGCTGTCTGTTCGGTAGTGCTATTATTCCCTGTTTTTATTACGTTTGTCGGCAAATAAGAAGTGTATTCTTCTATAATATCTAATCCACTGGTTACCAGCTTTGCACCCTGTTTGATAAGCTCTAACGCCCCTCTGCTTTTAGGTGATGTAATAGGTCCGGGAACTGCGAAGACATCCCTTCCAGCTTCCAAGGCAGCATCGGCTGTAATAAGTGATCCACTGCGACTGTCAGCCTCCACGACCACTGTCCCCCGTGATAAACCTGCTATGATCCGATTGCGCTGTGGAAATAATCCAGGATGACTTTTAGTTCCAAGAGGATACTCTGTAATGACAAGCCCATCCTGAGAGATACGCCGCTCCAGTTCAATATTCTCAGTTGGATAGACTTTGTCCAACCCTGTTGCCACTACCGCTATGGTCCCTCCACCGCTTCTTAGCGCCGCTTCATGACAAATGCTATCGATCCCCCTCGCAAGTCCGCTAACCACCGTTAGACCTGCTGCACTAAGCTCCTCCGCGAGAATCTCCCCTACCTTTCGTCCATAAGCTGTTGGCATACGAGTGCCAACCATCGCCACACTAGGAGTTGATAACAGTTCCAAACGCCCTCGATAATAAAGGATCCACGGTGGCTGTGCCGTCTCCTTCAACAAAACAGGATAAGCCGCATCAAACACAGTTACCATTTTCACTGCACATTCTTCCATTAATAAGCGCCTTTTGGCGATCCATTCTAATGTATATATGGAAGCAAGATAATTCGACAGCTTTCCGTTCAATCCGATCGTTTCCCAATCTTTTGCACTACAGCAAAATGCTCGTTCTGACATTAAACCGGCTCTGCGAATCTTGTCGATACTCTTCCAGCCAATCCCCTCCACTTCATTAAAACCAAACAGCAGATCTTTTTCTTCCATATAAGCTTACTCTCCTTTAATGGAAGGGGTTAGCCTTCCCTATTTTGTAACATGAATTAGAGTAATGCAATATTTTCTTGTAATTCAATATTTTTCTATGTCAAAAAACAAAAAAGCAACCTTTTATCCCTTGGATAGGAACAAAAGGTTGCTTACCTCTGAAATAATTATACACGAAAGAAGCCCACTCGCGTAGAGTGAATTCCTTCAATTAAATAAAATAATTAATGCGTTGTAAAAGCGCTAAGAATACCGCGTTCTTCAAGCACACTCACCAGCGTTGAGCCCATTTCGGCAGGTGTAGGAGCAACCTTGATTCCGCACGATTCAAGTACGGCAATTTTCTCACTCGCTGTGCCTTTGCCTCCGGAAATAATAGCACCCGCATGCCCCATACGTTTGCCAGGAGGGGCAGTAGCACCGCCAATAAACCCTACAACCGGCTTAGTCATATGCTCGCGAATCCACTCTGCTGCTTCTTCCTCTGCGGTTCCGCCAATTTCGCCAATCATGATGACTGCCTTTGTACCCGGATCCTCATTAAAAAGCTTCAGAATATCAATAAACTCCGAGCCTTTAACAGGGTCACCGCCAATACCAACAGCTGAAGATTGCCCGATTCCACGCGTAGTCAGCTGATGAACAGCCTCATAGGTTAGAGTTCCGCTGCGCGAGACAACACCTACGTACCCTGGCATATGAATATAACCCGGCATAATTCCTATTTTGCACTCACCAGGAGTGATAACTCCCGGACAGTTGGGTCCGATCAATACAGTAGAGCGCCCCTCCATATAACGGGACACTTTTACCATATCAAGCACTGGAATCCCTTCGGTAATACAAATCACCAAATCGAGTTCTGCGTCCACGGCTTCCATTATGGAGTCTGCTGCGAATGCCGGCGGCACATAGATTACACTAGCGGTTGCGCCTGTAGCCGCCTTAGCAGCTACAACAGTATCGAAAACCGGAAGGCTAACCTCACTGCCATTTTCAAGCGTGATGTTGACAGCTGTTCCACCTTTACCCGGTGTTACCCCTCCAACCATCTGTGTTCCATAATCCAGCGCACCTTTAGTATGGAACAAACCCGTTGATCCTGTAATTCCCTGCGTGATAACTTTCGTATTTTTATCTACAAGAATGCTCATGCCTTAAGTCACATCCCTACTTATATTGTCAAATACGATAACTGGCTTCCTAAATCAGGCCATTATTGCACAAGAGACACAATCTTACGGGCACCGTCCGCCATAGAATCAGCAGCAACAATATTAAGTCCCGATCCAGCCAAAATCTGCTTGCCCAATCCAACATTTGTTCCTTCAAGACGCACAACCAGCGGTTTGGTCAAACCCAGTTGACTAGCCGCTTCTACAACACCGTTAGCGATAACATCACAGCGCATAATACCACCGAAAATGTTAACAAAAATTCCGTTCACCTTTTCATCCGATAAAATGATTTTAAAGGCTTCTGTTACCTTCTCGGTCGTTGCACCGCCCCCTACATCCAGGAAGTTGGCGGGTTCGCCCCCATAATACTTAATAATATCCATAGTCGCCATCGCGAGACCTGCACCGTTTACCATGCACCCAATATTGCCATCAAGTGCAATGTAACTAAGGTCATACTTCGAGGCTTCGATTTCCTTTAAATCCTCTTCATCCAAATCCCGCAGCTCTAGAATATCCTTATGACGGAACAAGGCATTGGAATCAAAATTCAGTTTGGCATCCAGTGCCATCACATTCCCATCCGCAGTCACTACCAAAGGGTTAATTTCGGCAATAGAGCAATCTTTATCCACGAAAGCTAAATATAGCGCTTGCATGAATTTCACAGTTTTGCCTACCAGCTCATTGGGAATAGCGATGCTGTAAGCAAGCTTACGTGCCTGGAACGTCTGCAAACCTACTGCCGGATCAATGATCTCTTTAAAAATTTTCTCCGGATGTGTTGCAGCTACTTCTTCAATTTCAGTACCGCCTTCTTCAGAAGCCATCATGACCACTCGGCCAGTACCTCTGTCAACTACGATACCAATATAATACTCCTTAACAATTTGACAACCCTCTTCAATGAGCAGTCTTTTTACTACCTTACCCTCCGGTCCAGTCTGGTGAGTTACTAGAGTCTTGCCCAGAATCTCAGTTGCGTAACTACGCACCTCATCGATATTCTTAGCAACCTTTACTCCTCCAGCTTTACCGCGTCCACCTGCGTGAATCTGAGCTTTAACTACAACAACCGGTGTGCTCAGTGACTCTGCGGCTTCTACCGCTTCCTCCACTGTATAAGCTACTTTTCCATTCGGTACGGCTACACCGTACTTCTTAAGCACTTCTTTTCCCTGATACTCGTGGATATTCATAGCGGTAGCCTCCTAAAGTAGCGTGGTGACTAAACAGGCAGCCTGTTGTCATCTCGCTTTCCGTTTTGATTGCCGCGGGGTTAGGGATAGGCTGATGTTATACATGCAGCACTATTCCGGAACCAGCAGAAACTGATCTACCACTCGTAAAAAGAATGGCATTATTTCTGCAAGAGACATTGTGTAAATCTATAAGACTAAGCTTATATTTACCTATATGCCATACAAAGGAACCCAGAATAGTGTAACATGTTTTTAAAACGCTTACCTTAAATATATTCATGATTTGTACACATTTTTTCGCTTGATTTCATGCCGGAATGCGAACGATCGCATTGACTCCTTACTACGCTTACTTTTTACTATCTTGGATATTAGCTTCGTGAACACGATTCAGTAAGTCTTTAAACTGATCAAGTAGCTCTATGGATTCATTATTTGTCAGTGTCGTTTCTTCCATCATTTTGCCGGGAATACACACGGCATCACTTTGGAGTGCCCAGCCTTGTTTCGTTAGTGAGATTAATACCTTTCGCTCATCCTGCATCGAGCGTTCACGTATAATTAGGCCTGCAGCTTGCAAGCGTTTCAATAGCGGAGTCAGCGTGCCTGAATCCAAAAATAACGCCTCACCAATCTCTTTTACTGTACATTGCTGCCGTTCCCATAACACAAGCATTACTAAGTATTGGGAGTAAGTTAAACCGATCTTATCCAAATACGGTTGGTACAGCTTTGTAATCTCACGCGAGCAAGCATAAATGGTAAAACAGAGCTGATTCTCGATCAGCAGCTCTGGGGTTGTAGTCATTTTCTGCATATCTTCTTCACTCATTTTCATATTTATTCACCCGCCTTATCTCTTTATTTTATCATAATTCACTCATACATCATAATAATAGCAAAAAATTAATTTGACTTTTATATTAATTGTGATAAATTAGATTGTACACAAACTAATTAATGAATAGGAGAGATTTATTATGATGACAATTCAACAAAAGATGTATGAAACCACAGTTAAAGCCGTTGGGGGAAGAAACGGTTATATAGAATCAGAAAGCCCTAAACTCAACCTTACGATCAGTACACCACGCGAAATGGGTGGTGCCGGTGGTGAAGGCACTAATCCTGAACAATTATTCGCAGCTGGCTACTCCGCTTGTTTTGACAGTGCTCTAAACATGGTTGCTCGTCTTGGAAAAGTTAAGATTGAAGGCAGTGAAGTTACGGCTACTGTAAGCTTTGGTAAAGTTGAAGATGGCGGGTTCGGTATTGCAGTTAAGCTTGACGTGCTGGTTAAAGGCGTTGACAGAGAAACCGCAGCATCTTTGGTAGAAGCTGCCCATGGCGCATGTCCTTACTCCCGTGCCACTCGTGGCAATATCGAAGTAGAACTGAATGTACTGTAAGAAATTATAGAGAAAAATGTATGTGAAATTTGCTAAACGATCTAACCTTCGTTTGAATACGTGGCATTTCACATTCGAAGTCGCTAACGGACACAGTTGATCTTAAACGCAACTTAATCCCATATTTGGGATGCTATCGGACCTCATAGCAGCTATTGGAATGAAAACCACCCAATATAACCTTCTTCCGAAGGAATAGCGTCTTCAGCGTCCGAATCTACGCTCCAAGGGCTAAAAACTTGCAAACAACGTCCTCTAGGTCCGTTCCGTAAGCACCAGTGGATAATAATGGTACGGCGGTGTTCCTCACTACTGGCCCATAGTATAGAGCAGCGATTCTCATTAACGGGAATCACTGCTCTTTTATCGATATTCCTCCGCTAATACCTGTCGATCCAGATTACGGTATTGCACAGCTTCCGCGAGATGTGCAGAAGAAATATCCTGTGCACCCTCCAGATCAGCTATGGTACGGGATAGCTTAATAATCCGATCATGCGCTCGCATGCTTAGACCTAAATTCTCCAAAATATCATACAGCATTCGAGCACTCTCTCGGTTTAGGCTTGCATATTTCCGAAGGGAAGCACCGGAAAGTTCACTGTTCCATGAAATCGCCAGTCGTTTGTAACGTTTAGCTTGGATGGCCTGAGCAGCCAACACCTCCGCACGCATATCTGCTGACGATAAAACATGCCCCTGCCGATTCCATTCCTTCGGGCGGGGAACATCAACCTGTAAGTCGATCCGATCCAACAATGGACCGGATATTTTGGCTCGATATTGGGCAATCCTTGATGGACTACAGGTACAATTTTGCTGGGAGATACCGCTTCCAAAAAAGCCGCAGCTGCACGGATTCATCGATGCAGCGAGCATGAATTTGGCAGGAAAAGTAAAGGAAGCCCGGGCACGACTTATAGTAACCACCCCATCTTCGAGGGGCTGTCGCAGCACTTCAAGTACATTCCGGGAGAATTCAGGCAATTCATCCAGAAACAGAATACCTCGATGCGCAAGACTTACCTCACCTGGCTTGGGAATACCGCCCCCTCCAATTAATCCGGCAGAAGATATCGTGTGGTGTGGAGAACGAAATGGACGACTTCGCAGCAAACCGTTGTGTGCATCCTTCAAATTTCCAGCCGCACTAAAAATTTTGGTTACCTCAAGTGCCTCACTATCCGACAATTGCGGAAGGATACTGGGAAGGCGTTTGATCAGCATCGTTTTGCCTGTGCCAGGTGGGCCGATGAGCATAATATTATGCATCCCTGCAGCCGCGATAGTTAGTGCTCTTTTCACATGTTGCTGTCCAAGCACATCACTGTAATCATCCATTATTTCATTCGCTTCGGAAGAAGCAGCCTCAGAATCAGAATATTTAGGGTTATATTTGAGATGCTCTACAGAAAGAACAAGCACCGGAGGTTGTTCTTTTGCCCCCGTCCCCATACTCACGGATACAGGAAAAGGAAGTGGTGATCCTTCAGATTCTTCTAGAGGAACTAGCTTATCTATAATCGGACCAAAGCTAGCCACAGATTCAGCAGCATTCGCTAACGCTTGCAAATGGTCGATGGTATAAACATTTATGCCACTGATTAAAGCGGCTTCTGCCGCATTGCCTTGCGGGAGCAGAACGGCTTTAAACCCGCTTTTACGCGCTGCTTCAACCATCGGCAGCACACCCGAAACCGGACGCAGACTGCCGTCGAGCGCAAGCTCTCCAATCAAAAGCATCTCTTGAGCTGAAGGCATAATCAACTGGCCACTAGTTATCAGTATCCCTAAAGCAATCGCTAGATCAAAAGCGGAACCTTCTTTACGGAGGTCAGCTGGAGCAAGATTGATCGTAATACGTTGCTGTGGATAGCGGTAACCGCAATTTTTAACGGCAGCCCTAACTCGTTCAACAGCCTCGCGAATCGCTGAATCTGGTAAGCCAATGATATTCGTCTGCGGCAGTCCATTTGCAAGATCGATTTCCACACCAATCATTACCCCTTCAATCCCATACAGACACGCGCTAAACATTTTCCCGTACATAATAAAAACACCTCATCTCCTGAATTACACCCTAATTTGGTGTCATAGCTTCAAGAAAAAAGGTGCTTCCTTATTTTCCAAATATATATTAGCTGTTAAGTACATTATAGAAGTTGTGTCCTAACGCAATCTGTGAGCAATTTATCTTTAGAATAAGAAATTCAAGTTTTACATAAAAGCGAAAGCACATCTCTAAAGACCTACATCAATCCCCTTCTTTAACTACGACCGAGTCCCTAATCTGCTCAAAAGTCAACGGTTTATAGTTCCAATGCTCTACACAAATGTTAAAATGATTGTTTCCCTCATATTTTTGCCCATGAATATGGCCGTGCACATTTACGTAAGGCATATGTTTATTCATGTACATAGGCTCATGTGAGAGGAAAAAGAAATCCTTATAAATCAAAGGATATTCACTAACCTCATCAAAACCTGCATCAAGCCACCAGCTTCGGCTGCGGCCGCGATCATGATTGCCAAGGATCAGGATTTTGTATCCATGCAGCCTGGCCACAATCGCACGAGTTGCCTCCTTATTCAGAAAAGAAAAGTCTCCCAAATGAAATACTTTGTCGTCCGGATTCACTACCGAATTCCAACTTTCAATCATAACTTCATTCATTTGCTCTACATCGTTGAAGGGCCTGGATTCAAAATCAATGATCAACTTATGCCCAAAATGATGATCAGATGTGAAAAAAACCTTAGCCATGTGCACCCTCCTTTTGTTCCTATTCTAATGACAGTATGTATGAAAAAAGCTCCGACTACCCATAAACCCTAGGAAATTCGGAGCCCCGAGGACTTTTCCGCCTAATTTCTCACGAAATTATACGTATCATTCTATGTCATGAGGCGATGACGGAATACCTCTTTATTGTTAATGTTACTTTTCCCAGTCGCGCCGCTTACTCGAACGTTTATTAACATCACTCTGAATCAGTTCAGCTAAAGGAGGCGCCTCCTCATTGTCTATGAGCCAACCACGCATCTCCTTGATCGCTTCCACCTGTCCATTGCCTTTGTCACGCCATGTAAGCAGTTCAATAACTCTAATTACAAGCGCTAAGAGACTGCTATTGCTGTTTTGCGACTTTTCAGCCCGGATTTTTTGAAATAACGCTTCATTTTCCCAATCTATTAATATTTCCTCCGCTATAGTGGGCCGCATTACCGTGAAGGTCTTATTGCAATTATCGCAACAGACGACAGATATTGGCTCTGCTTTAAATTTCACTTCAATCTTCTGCTGGCAATATTGGCATGTAAAACTAACCTGCATTTCAGAAGGTTTATTCTTCACTAGACAGCCCTCCTCATGATGACATTAAAAAGTTACTCCTAATGTTTACCCATTTCTTTTGAGAAATGACCCACAGTGCGGAAGGTATGTAAAGACTTTTTTATCAGAACAGCAGCAAATTCATAAAGAATCGCATGAGAAAATAGAGTTACTCTTAAAACGCCTCGCGAATATGACTAAGTGAAGCTAGGCTAAGATCGTCATTTAACAAGACGCTAATTACATCAAAAGAAACCCGCCGTTCCTCATAACCCTTCATATGCAAATAAACCTGTGTTGTACTCCGAACCTGGTTTATTTTGCGAGCATTCACCGATTCTTCTGGAGTTCCCTGAAGCAGCTCTCCACTGCGGCTACGAACTTCGACAACAACAATACAGTCTTCACGCTCCGCAATGATATCAAGCTCTCCAGTACGACAACGCCAATTCCGTTCCAATATCATATACCCGCTAGAAGATAGGTACTGCACAGCTCCGTTCTCTGCAGCAGTTCCTTTCTCTTTGCGGTTATAGTGCTTTCTTACATAGGGCTCTTTCATTCTTGTCCCCGTTCACCAGCGGAACGATCGCTCTGATACACAAAGCTGAGGATTTCCGCCACCAGCTGATAGAGCTCAGACGGAATCTGTTGGTCCAGATCAAGCTTTGAAAGAACCTCCACGAGGGCTGCATCTTCCTGAACAGCAACCCCGCTCTCCTTAGCCTTTTGCAGAATAAGGTCTGCTATCGCGCCTTGTCCCTTGGCTACTACGACAGGAGCCTCGTTTTGTCCGGGACTATATTTGAGAGCGACCGCTTTTTTGAGCCCTTGTGAAATTGGCTGTACAGGCTCATTCATATACGGTAATCCACTCCTTTGTAAGCCTCAGGAACATAATCAACAAACTTATTAGTATTGGAGCCAGCAAGCTCTTTAGGCAAATTCAATTCTGGCAAGGGTTCGGTTCTTAAACCTGATAATTGATAACCGATGGATTCTACTGCAGTTTTTATATCTTCACGCCGCGTCTCCAGCAGCTCAAGCACCCACGGATGATCATTATGAAGCTTAAGACTAACGATTCGATCTACAACCTGCACATCTACCAATGTCTGCCCTAGCTGCTTCATGTCCAAATCGAACCACAATCGACAGTTAGCTGCATCCAACTCCCCTTTGCGGCCCCGCCTGGACTGGATATGAACCGATGCAGTTTCCTGCCCATCTGGACCTTGCAGCGGCAAGAACAATGTAACCTGCGCGAAGGGAGCAGTCCGATCTGTATTCAGCAGCAGCTGTTGGCCTGTCAGCTGCTGCACTAGCCCGCTCGCGGCATCTTTTACCGCGGGCGGCACCTCGCTGCTGCTCATAAGCTGCAGCAGCACGCCCTTCAACGTGTCGGCAGCTTGCTCCCCGCCGACACTGCCTAGCGCGGCTGCAGCTGTCCCCGCTGCCGCTCGCGCTGTCTCCGCGGCCGGCAAAGCGCCGCCGCGCACGGCCTGCTGCTCGTGCTCCGCACCGAGCAGCTTCAACACCCGCCCCACCCACGACTCCGCATCCGCGGGTGGGGCGGTGTCTGGCTGCACCGGCGAAGCCGCAGCAGCCGTGGTCTCCCCGCGCGGCGCTGCCGGCGCGGGGGCAGGTTCTTGTCCCGCCGCGTCAGCGGGCGGGACGTTCGCGAGCTGCGGCATGCTGCCGCGCAGCTCGGTGAGCACGCCCTGCAGCTTCGCGAGCAGGGCAGCCCCGCTAGGCGCAGCAGCTTGGCTTCCCGCAGCAGCTTGGCTATCTGCACCTGCTGATCCAGTGGCGCTTGTAATCGCGCCACTGACACTACCCTGCGCTCTATCTTTATTTAGACTCATTTCATTGCCATGAGTTTCGCTCTGATTAGAACTATTTTGATTGCTTACAATTCCGTCCCCTTGCGTGTTAGCAGCACTACTCTGAGTTCCTGAAGCAAGCGTAGAAGTTATTTTCCCAGTCAAAGGTTCACCAGTATTTCCACTCTTCGAGAGCTGAGCTACCTCACCAGCCTCTTCGGGGACCACTGGCTTAGCAGTTACAATACCGGTTTCATTCTCAGGAGTTACAGCTGTACTTGCAGCTGCACTTCCTGATATTTCTGATTTCACTGAATTCAAAGGAATTATTGGTTCATCAGAAATAACTCCGGCTCCCGTTGCCCCTCCTGTTGCAGCAGCACTTCCGCTTGTAGTAGTAACACCAGCACTACCTTCAGCAGGTTTACTTACAGGTTGTCCAGTTCCTTTAACCGCCACCTGGTCCATTTCCGCATCAGCATCACCTGCTGATACCGCTTCCCCGTTAATCACAGCGCCCGTACCTGTCGTTACAGGAGCATTCAGCTTTCCGGTTGGGGTACCCATTCCAGTTTTAGCTTCGGCTGTTGTTGTTTCTTCACCGGCGACTTGACCTGCCCAAATCGTAATCTGTTCTTCGAGCGCTGACAAAAGCTGATGAAGCTGCGGACCAAAAACCGCCTGCTGCAATCCTTTCACACTTTCAGGGGTAACCGGCAAGCCCCGCTTTACAGAAATGACAGCTGCATCAAGCCACTCTGAGGTCGGCACGCCCGCAGGTTTCGCACTCATTACAGCATCCAGAATCGCCGCTGTCTCTTTGGTAAGCGGAATACCACCCGACTGCATCGCCAACACAATTTCCCGACCCGCTTTGGAGTCAGTAAGCCCAAGCGATTCCAATGCCTCGCCCATGTTTTGCGGGGTGGCTAACACCGTTTCGCCGAGGGAGACCGGCTTCAATACGGGCAATCCGCCTTCTCCGGGTGCTCCAACCTGTAAGTTCAGGGTCTCTCCTGGCAGTAGTGGTGTTTCCAACTCCGCACGAACAGGTGTGCCTTGAATCTGCACAACGGCTTCTTTTCCCGAATCCGATACAGACAATACAACACCACGTACAACCTGCCCTTCCTTCAATTCCAAAGACTTGGCTGCTCCCGGTTTATTATCCCCGAGCAATCCACGGATCAATGTTCCGATATTCATACCGTTTCTCCTCCCTCCATTTTCTCTCTTCTTACTATATCGGTATTAATCCGACTTTTTTGAGCGGTGAATTTATCCAAGCTTAAACGCCTTTGGCGTCTTTTATATTCTGATATTTCTAAAAAAGGGTTTGCTGTTCAGCAAGAATCTTCCCAATAAAGCTGCGCCGATGCATAGGTGTCGGACCTAACGCCGTAATTTGTTCCCTGTGAAGCTTGGTCGCATAACCTTTATGTATCGCAATCCCATAATCAGGGTATAATTCCTCCCACACCCCTTCACACAGTCTATCTCTTGTTACTTTAGCTATAATCGAAGCTGCCGCAATGGACTGGCTGTTTGCATCTCCTTTTATGATCGCCTGCTGCGGCAACGGAAGATCAACTTTTTCAGCATCGATTAACATATAGTCCGGGGTATGACTAAGACCTTCTACCGCTTTTTTCATCGCCAGACGAGAAGCCTGTTTAATATTAATTTCATCAATCATGCGAGAATCCACATAACCTACACCAATAGCTATCGCCTGCTCCATAATAATCTCGAATAAGGCATCTCTTTTTTTCGCTGTAAGCTTCTTAGAGTCGTTGACGCCATCAATAATAAGCCCTTCCGGCAAAATCACCGCTGCTGCAACAACATCCCCAAACAAACAACCTCTGCCTACTTCATCTACGCCGGCTATACGGCGATAAGACTGTTCCCAGCCCTCTTTTTCATAACTCAACATATCTATCGTACTCACGATCTGTCACCGCCAATTATAAATTATTCTATAAACTACATAAGTAGCTTACCATAGTAAAGCTCACATGGTCATGTACAAATAACCACTCCAATTTGATCCAAATCAGCAAAAAAAAGAGCCCCCGAAAATTTCCGGATGGCTCTTCCATACCCATTCATTTAAACGCCTTTAAGGTGTTTCCAGCGTAAAACGACCAAGCTTACCTGCCCGCAGCTCATGCAGCAAAGCACGTGAAGCTTTTTCCAGATCAACACGTCCACCGCTAATCAGACAACCGCGTTTGCGGCCCACGGCTTCCATAACTGCAACGATCTCATCAGGGTTCTCAAGATCCTCAGGAAGCTTCTCAATACCAAAGCGTTCTTTAAATCTGGAACCATAATCCTTGACCAAATACTTCACTGCATAAAAAGCAATGTCCTCAATGTTCAGGATTTCTTCTTTGATCGCACCCGTCACGGCCAAGCGGTAACCCACGTCTTGATCCTCAAACTTCGGCCATAAGATACCAGGAGTATCCAGAAGCTCCAGATTACCTCCTGTTTTAATCCACTGCTGGCCCTTAGTAACCCCCGGGCGATCACCCGTAGCAGCGATACTCTTACCAGCCATTCGATTAATCAGCGTTGATTTACCGACGTTAGGAATACCGACGATCAATGCGCGCATAGCCCGTGGGTTCATTCCCCTTGCGATCTGCCGATCAATCTTTTCCTTCAACAGCAGCTTGACCTGCTCCGGAATCTCCTTAACGCCTGTTCCAGTAGATGCGTCCACAGGATGGGCAACATGCCCTTGTTCCTTAAAGTACGCCAGCCACTTCCGAGTAATTTCCGGATCCGCCAGATCCGCTTTGTTCAAAATAATTAATCTCGGCTTGTCCCGCAAAATATCGTCAATCATCGGATTGCGGCTGGAAAGCGGCAGACGGGAATCGAGCAACTCTATAACAACATCAATCAGCTTCAGCTTATCCTCGATTTGCCGCCTAGCCTTCGTCATATGACCAGGAAACCAATGAATGGCCATTGCCGTCACCTCCTTTGACTTCTGTCAACTTAATGGTTAATCAGTGTAATATCTTTTATCGGCCAGAAGATTAAATCTGCACGACCCACAATATCACCCAGCGGCACATAGCCAATCATCCGGCTGTCTGTACTATCCGAGCGATTATCCCCCATAACGAAAATATGTCCTTCTGGTACAGTACCATCCGTGAATTTTTCATTTGGAAAATCTTTATTATTATACAGAGCGTTGTTACTATGCGCAGCATCAATAGCGCCTTGGATGTAAGTCTCGTTAACAACCTCACCGTTAACTGTAACTACATCTCCTTCTACTTTCACAGTATCTCCAGCCACACCAATTACACGTTTAATAAAATCTCTGCCTTCAGATGGCACGTGGAATACAATAACCTCACCCCGCTGCGGAGATCTTATATCGTATAAAATTTCATTAACGATAACACGTTCTCCCGTATGGAAATTAGGCTGCATGGAAGGTCCATCTACAATAAAAGGCTTGAATAAAAGCCAGCGAATCAGTATAACCAGAACTAAAGCAATCGCAATGGCCTTGACCCATTCCAGCACTTCATTTTTCTGTTTACGTGGGTTCTGCTCGCTTGATTCCAAAGTTTCGCTTTGTTCCTGCTGCATAGTTCACCGTCCTCTCTTAATACTACTCTTACTATACAACACAAAAAAACTCCTGCCAAAAACCCCTCCACAGATACTCCTTCAGGAGGCCTTTTCGGAGAAGCTTATCCCCAAGCGTATATGTCACACGCATTGTATACCAAGCTAAAACGCCCTCAGCGTCCTTTTAAGGACGGTATGCGTTTATGCGAGAAATATAAGAATAATGTATAACGTAAAACTTATGCTTTTCTTATATTTTCAAAAAAAAATAAAGCGAAAGGGGCTTGAACTCAAGCCCCTCTCCTCTGTCACTATTCTAGCGACGAATTTCTTTAATTCTCGCTGCTTTACCACGTAGTTCACGAAGGTAATAAAGCTTAGCACGACGCACTTTACCACGACGAGCCACTTCGATTTTTTCGAGTTTAGGCGAGTTGATTGGGAATGTTCTTTCCACACCAACACCGTAAGAAATTTTACGAACCGTAAAAGTCTCACTGATTCCACCGCCACGACGTTTGATTACAACGCCTTCGAACAACTGGATACGCTCACGAGTTCCCTCGATAACTTTTACATGCACCTTCAAAGTGTCACCCGGACGAAAACTAGGGATATCTTTACGAAGTTGCTCTTGCGTAATAGCTTGTAGGATATTCATTAAGGACTTCCTCCTTCCGTACAGGTGTTCTTGCCTCTTCCGGAGAGATCTGAGCTCTCCCTCATTATCCGCAGCGGACCACCGTATTCCACACAACAGAGTTAATAATATCATAAAGGACGGGCTAATACAACTTATTTTTCTATTTTATAACGGTAACATATCTCTTTTTTTTGCCTTAGACTGGCAGTCTTTACACAAGCCGACCACGGTTCCATTGTCTTGAGCATAGAAGATCAACTTCCCATTCTTCTTCTTGCAAGAAGAGCAAGGTTGCTCCCCTGGACTCTGTTTGGCTTTGCGATGACTATCCATTGAGATCACATTACTGCTAGTTGTGCGCAAAGGATCGCTTGAGCTGCTTGTTTTCTTTTTCTGAACGATATAATACCCAACACCCAGCGCTAGCAAGACAAGCAAAATAACTACATATTTCATCTGGCTCCCTCCGCTCTTCATGATTTACTTGAGGTAAGAAAATAAAAAGACCGCCCTGTGATGCAAGTAAGGCAACGGTCTATATCGTATTCGCAAACTAGCCTTAGCACATCTCACTATAAAAAGCGCTTTTCAGTAGCTGCTGAAGATTATATATGAGAGCATCTTCGCTCTTTTTATATGTACCCTTACCCATTTTAATGTGAGCGTAAGATCTATATTTCATTTTAGCACAATTGAAATTTGAAGTGTAGTGAACACTTTTTAAATACCTAGTCTTTGGTCCAGTATATTAACCCGCCTACAGCCGTTTTTACAATAAATCCCCATAGGCTATACTTACAGAAGTACGTACATAACGTAGCGCTTAGGGAAGAACACATATACCCAAAAATAAGGAGGATTTTATTCAATGAAAAAGAGTAATACAACTAGCGTAATGGCAGCTGTAGCCGTCTTGTCCATCGTACTTCTGGCAGGATGCACAGAATTACCGGGTAGGCAATCCGCTAATAATGAATTAGGAAAGAATATTACTGAAGATGTGCAGCAAAATATTGGTGAGGCTGTGAAGCAAGAGCTAGGTAAAGCCGCTGCAAGCGTGGAGCAGGCCGTTCAGGATACAGCTACCAAGGTGGTCGACGAAGTTAAAGCAAACAGCATTAGCAAAGAACTATCCTTATCTAAAGAGATCGGCTCTGCTTCAGTGCTTAGCATGAACAATGCAGTGGGAGAAATAGAAGTTACATCAACTACGGGTGATCAAATTAATGTGAGTGCGACAATCTTAGCCCATAACAGCTCCGCTCATAAAGCTGACCGCCAGAAAATTTTGGATGACGCTGAGATTTCAATAGACGTTAGTGACGATACTCTGAAGGTATCTACAAATTCCAAATCAAATCCGAAGAAGGATTTATGGACTTGGGCTCAAGACAAATACGGTTATTCAGATTTTAGCATTAACTATACCATTGAGATCCCCACCCGTATGGATGAATATCAAATCACCAATAATGTCGGGCAAATTCGTCTCCGCAATCTGGACGGAAATTACCGCATCGTCAGCAACGTTGGAGCTATTGATATCGAAGGAGCTAACATCACCGGTAAGTCCACTCTAGAGTCTAATACAGGAAGCATACGTATGGATATAGCCGGAATGAAGAGTGATAGCCGTCTTAAAGCGACAACAAATGTAGGTAGCCTCAATGCTGTTCTAGCCGATGGCGTGAAATGTAGCTTGGTGGCTAAAAGTGATCTAGGCCAGATCACCGGGGTTGAGGGTGGCAAACGTGATGTTAACGGAGGAGGTCCTTTGTTATCCTTAAGCTCAGATATAGGTGCAATTACAGTAGAGTAACCAACCACTAAAAACAGACCGTCCGGATTAGCGGACGGTCTGTTTTTGCATCATCATATCAGATTAATGCAATAGCCAACAGCGTGAACAAGCTGAGAGTTAAAATATTGTCAGCAGCATAAGGGTAACCAAAAAATGCAGAAGTCTGCACAGGTCCATTGGATCCTGTTCTTAAGTAAACATTATATCTGTCCACATCTGTAATCACACCTTCATGCTGTCTGCCATCAGTAGTCAGGATACGTACCCTTCTATTCTTACAACGTAAGCAATTATAATAAGCCTCCACTAGTGTACTCCTCCTCATTCGTAATGATATACTCTATGGTGAGGAGTACAGGTCGGTAACGGCTAAGTTACATAGGTCATTTGTTTGGATCGATATTTACTTTCCGTTCTCTGCATTTTTTGTATTCCCAAAGGTTATATATAAGGAAAGACATATTTTCGGCTTGTTATCCGTACCATCCTATCCATTCAAGGAGGCCAATCGAATGAATGTAGCACGTAAACAGTTTATTAAGGAAGGCGTACTGCGTATTACCATCTTTATTATTTTATCATCGCTTACCTATACCGTTCGCAACTATGCATGGGCAGTTACTGTTCTCGTATGTTTTGCGCTTTACGCTCTACTTACAGGAGTATATCGCCTCTTTCGCAAAGAGTAGAATGCGCCTCCACGAATTTTTATAGTTAACCAAACGCCCCCTTTCCAAAGAGTTTTTAATTCTCCTTGAAGAGGGGGCGTTTACATTCTGATCAGAATCACAGGGTTTGACCTCTTAGTAGAGCACAATAAAACCATTAGATGTAGTGAACTTTCGTTCGCTATACTCTAATGGTTTTATTGGACTTGCTTATTCATACTTAATTATTAATCTTATATGTTCAAGCTTTAAAGGGCGAATGGGAATTACGATTTGCGATTTGTATAATAATCGATAATATCATTCACGGTGCGGAGCGGCTCCGCATCTTTGTGGATCGTGTCCACGCTAGGCTTGAATTCTTCACGCGTCTTCGTAGTCACTTCAGTTCATTCCTTTCAATAGTTAAGCTTGCTGCATCGTAAGCTGCATATAGTATTATGCCACCTCTATCTATTACCCCAAATAGAAGAGTTCAACGCACCTATGCTAATTTGTTTTGGAAATTACGCAAAAAAATACGAGATTATAGCCCTTCTTATACTTAAGTAAACATAACAAAAACGCCTCCTTAACGTAAGATACGTTAAAAAGACGTAAAATATGCCTGTTTTATTAAAATTTTACTCCGGCTTGATTTCATTTTTCAGACGTTCCAGTGTTTTCTTGTCTTTCAATGTTAGTTCTGCACTTTCGAGCAAATCAGGTCTACGTTCAAGTGTACGCTGTAACGCTTGCTCTCTCCGCCATACTTCGATGTTGGCGTGATGGCCACTCAGCAACATATCTGGTACCTTCCAGCCGCGAAATTCAGCGGGTCGAGTGTAGTGAGGATACTCCAACAGCCCTGTACTGAACGAATCCGTGATCGCAGAGGTTTCATTTCCAAGCGCCCCTGGCTGTAGCCGAACTACTGAATCAATAACCGTCAGTGCTGGTAGTTCTCCACCCGTTAACACGTAATCGCCAATCGACAGTTCATCTGTAACCAGATGCTCCCGTATCCGCTCATCGTAGCCCTCATAATGACCACATATAAAGATTAGATGCTGCTCTTGTGCCAGTTCCTCAGCAATCTTCTGATTATAGGTCTTTCCTTGTGGGCACATAAGAATGATGCGCGGCTTCACAGAGGAAGGCGACGGGACTGCAGATTCAGAACCATTCTCCAAAGGACTAGCCTCGATCCCCAATACATGTTCTACCGCTGCAAAGATCGGGTCAGGCTTTAGTACCATACCCCCGCCCCCGCCATACGGTGTATCATCCACACTGTTGTGCTTATTTCCTGAGAAATCACGAAAGTTCACAGCATTCAAAGATACAATCCCTTTTTCGCGTGCCTTACCAAGAATACTTGTGCTAAATACGCCTTCGCACATCTCCGGAAAGAGCGTTAGCACATCAATTCTGATCATGGCAATAGTCCTTCCATTAAGTGAACCGTAATTCGTTTGGCCTCAATGTCCACGTTCAGCACTACATCGTTAATTACAGGGATAAGGATGTCTTGACCTTTAGCAGGCTTAACAACCCACACGTCATTTGCACCTGGCTGTAAAATTTCCGTAATTGTGCCAAGCGGTTCACTTCCAGCATCATCCGTATAAACTTCACAGCCAACGATTTGGTGGAAGTAATATTCGTTCTCTGGCAGATCAACCAGATCATTACTTGGCACCTTAAGCAAACTTCCCTTATACTTTTCCACTTCGTTAATATTGGTATATCCCTTAAGCTTAACGATAAACATACCCTTATGCTCTCGAGCGGATTCTACAGTCACTTCGAATTTTGCACTGCCATCCGCAGGAATGACGAACAGCTTCTTGTCTTTAGCGAAACGAACCTCAGGAAAATCGGTATGGGATAATACTTTAATCTCCCCGCGAATTCCATGTGTATTCACAAGCCGGCCTACGGTTAATTCTTCCGTCATATAACCCTCTCCTCTACAAGCTTCATCTATATATTTGAACAAAAAGGAGCCGGGATATACTATCCCTAGCCCCTCATTGTACGCATTATTTAAGATAAAATATCTACAGTTACGCGTTTATCGCTCTTGACTGCTGCAGATGTGACTACTGTACGGAGCGCCTTGGCGATCCTGCCTTGCTTGCCGATGACCTTTCCTACATCATCTGGATGTACGGACAGCTCATAGACAATCAAATGCTCTTTCTCCACAGCCCGTACCGTCACATCTTCTGGATGATCCACTAAAGCCTTAGCAATTACTCCAACTAATTCTTCCATAGAGGACCCTCGCAATCAGTCATTATTTCTGTTGCTTAAGCTCATGAAACTTCTTCATCACGCCTGCTTTGGAAAGCAAGTTGCGGACGGTATCAGATGCTTGCGCACCTGTTTGAAGCCATTTAAGAGCTTTTTCCTCATCGATCTTAACTACTGCCGGTTGTTCAATCGGATTATAATAACCGATTTCCTCGATAAAACGACCGTCACGAGGGGACCGGGAATCGGAAACCACTACACGATAGAAAGGCGCTTTATGCGCTCCCATTCTTTTTAGACGAATACGTACTGCCACGAAAAATCACCTCCTTATAATAGTTTCCAACATTAGTTGGTCAGACATTCAAGATCATTTAAAAGGGAATTTCAGCCCTTTTCCACCACCAAGACCTTTAAGCTGCTTCATGGCATTTTTCTTGGAGGCTTTGCCGCCTCCGCCCATCATGCCGGAGAATTGCTTCATCATCTTACGCATCTCATCAAATTGTTTGATGAGGCGGTTGACCTCAGCGACTGAGGTTCCGCTGCCGGTTGCAATACGCTTGCGGCGGTTATGGTTAATGATCTCAGGCTGTTGCTTCTCCGCCTTAGTCATAGAATGAACTATGGCTTCAACGCGTCCCATTTGCTTATCGTCGACCTTTAAATCTTTAATGCCCTTGGCTTTGTTCATACCCGGGAGCATATCAAGAATTTGATCGATAGGGCCTAGCTTCTTCACCTGATCCATTTGCTCAAGGAAATCATCGAACGTAAACTCTGCATTACGCATCTTACGTTCCATTTCTTTAGCCTTGTCAGTATCAATGTTCGCCTGGGCTTTCTCAATCAGCGACAGCATGTCGCCCATACCCAGAATCCGCGAAGCCATACGTTCCGGATGGAACGGCTCCAGCGCGTCGATCTTCTCCCCTAAAGCGGCGAATTTGATCGGGCAACCGGTAACAGCTTTTACTGACAGTGCAGCACCACCACGGCTGTCGCCGTCGAGTTTCGTCAATACGACCCCTGTAAGCTCAAGCTGCTTATTAAAGCTCTCGGCTACATTCACGGCATCTTGACCTGTCATAGCATCTACTACAAGAAGTACTTCATCAGGATTTACAACATTGTGAATCTGCTTGAGTTCTTCCATTAGTTCTTCATCAATATGCAGGCGGCCTGCAGTATCGATAATAACATAATCAAGTCCGTTATCCTTCGCATGTTGTACAGCTTGTCTGGCAATTTCTACCGGACTAGTCTGATCACCAAGTGAGAATACAGGAACCTTAATCTGTTCTCCCAGCACTTGCAGCTGCTTGATAGCAGCAGGCCGGTAAATATCTCCCGCAACCAGGAGCGGACGATGATTGCCCTTCTGTAACAGCTTAGCCAGCTTACCTGAAGTGGTTGTCTTACCAGCCCCTTGTAGACCCGCCATCATAATGACGGTCGGCGGCTTGTTCGACTTGGCCAGCTTCGCTTGGCTTCCGCCCATCAGCTCGGTTAGTTCCTTGTTGACGATGTCGATAATTACCATGCCAGGCGTAAAGCTGTCCATGACTTCCTTGCCGATGGACTTTTCTTTCACCTTAGCCACGAATTCTTTAACTACCTTAAAGTTAACATCGGCTTCCAGAAGGGCTAACCGCACTTCACGCATAGCTTCGTTTACGTCTTCTTCGGATACTTTACCTTTACCGCGTAGCTTGCTGAACACATTCTGCAATCTTCCGGTTAAACCTTCAAACGCCATATGCAGATTTCTCCCTTCATGCTACTCTAACCTCTGCAAGCGATCCACGATCTCCGCGAACCGAAGTTTATATTGCTCAGGCAGCATCCCATTCTCCGGCAGTCTGCGCAGCTCTTCTAAATATTTAGTACGACTCTCATGTTTCACTAATAGTCCAAGTTTTTCTTCATAATTCTCAAGGACTTGCTCAGCCCGCTTAATATGCTCATAAACAGCTTGGCGGCTGATTTCAAATTCAGCGGCAATCTCTCCCAAGGAAAAATCATCGTGAAAATAATATTTAAGAAACGTTTGCTGCTTATCTGTAAGCAGTCGTTCATAGAAGGCAAAAAGCAAATTGATACGATTCGTTTTCTCGAGCCTATTCTCCTGACTCATTAAGGACAACCCCTTCGTCAAGGAAAAACACTTTACACCTTCACAACGTCCCTTATGATACCTAAAAGAAAGAGAGATGTCAAGCACTTTTGCTTGTCATCTCTTTCTTTATTAAAAATCCATATTTTCCGCGATAAATCCGCTTGAAATTATTGGATTGGCAGTACATAAATCAATATGGCGAAGAAATGTGTGACACTGCCTGCAAGAACAAATACATGCCAGATGGCGTGATGGAACGGAAACCCTCTCCATACATAAAAAACTGTGCCTAGAGTATAAAGCACTCCGCCAGCCATCAGCAGAATCATACCACCGTCCGCTACCACTGCCGATAGAGGATTCCAGGCGATAACAATCAGCCAACCCATAGCAATGTAGAATACCGTAGACATGAACAAGAACTTTTTAACAAAAAACGCTTTGAAGAAAACGCCAAATACTGCGATTCCCCATATAACACCAAATAAACTCCAGCCAAGTGTTCCCCGAATAGCTACTAGCAAAAAGGGTGTATACGTGCCTGCGATAAACAGATAAATAGAGGAGTGATCGAAAAATTCGAACAAATCCTTCGCCTTGCCCTCTTTGAGACTATGCACAAGTGTTGAATTGAGATACAGAAGCAGCATTGTCGTTCCATAAATGGAGAAGCTGACTACATGCCATGCCGTTCCTTTCAGACTTGCAAAAACAACAAGCAGGACAAGTGCAGCGACGCTTAATACAGCTCCGATCCCGTGCGTAATCGCATTCGCGACTTCTTCTCTCCGGGTGTAGGTGTGAGTATTTGCCATATCCATATCCTTCCGTCTAAGCTTTCTTTCTATTATACCACGCGGACCTCACTGGATTACAGTTTGTAAATCTCCGTGTATTTCTCCTCCAAATAATCAGCCAGATAATCTGGACTGAGCGGCTCACCTGTTACTTGTTCGATAATTTGCGAAGGGGTCAGGCTTTTTCCGAAACGGTAGATTTTTTCTGTTAACCATTCTTTAATCGGCAAAAGATTTCCCGCAGCAATCAATTCATCGAAGTTCGGCAGCTCCTTGCGGAGTGTATTCAAGATTTGGGCAGCATACATATTTCCCAGAGAGTAGGATGCAAAATATCCGAAGTCTCCACCGGACCAGTGCACGTCCTGCAATACACCAAGCGCATCATTAGGCGGTGTAATACCTAAATATTCTTGATATTTAGCATTCCATACCTGAGGCAGATCTTTGACAGATAGACCTTCATTAAAAATAAGCTTTTCGATCTCGTAACGCACAATAATGTGCAGATTGTATGTAAGCTCATCTGCTTCAATTCGGATGAATGAATTTTCCACACTGTTAATAGCCCGGTAGAAATCCTCTACATCTACATTCGCAAGCTGCTCTGGGAAATGCTGCTGCAGATCACCGTAATAACGTTGCCAGAACGCACGGCTGCGGCCGATCATATTCTCCCATAGTCTCGACTGAGATTCATGAATCCCCATCGATGCGCCTTGAGCCAGTGGTGTTCCCACTAAATCTTGGCTGATATTTTGTTCGTAAAGCGCATGTCCACCTTCATGCAGTGAGCTGAAGACGGCGCTAGTCACGTTATCAAGTAAATAAGCAGTCGTAATACGAACGTCACCTGGATTCAGCCCTGTAGCAAAAGGATGCACACTCTCATCCAAGCGGCCTGCGTCGAAGTCATAGCCCATTTGCTTCAGAATAAAGTTACCAAACTTTTGTTGCTGCTCTTTAGGGAAAATCTGCTGCAAGAAGCTGGTATCTGGTTTATTGGGTGAAGCAGCGATAGCTTCCACTAACGGAACCAAGCGGCTGCGGAGGCGACTGAACACTTCATCCACCTTTTCTACCGTGAGATCAGGCTCATACATATCTAGTAGCGTATCGTAACGTGTGCCATTTACACCCCAATAATCGATGAACTCTTGTTTCAGAGCTACGATTTTACTCAAATAAGGTTCAAATGTAGCAAAGTCATTGTTCTCCTTAGCTTCTTCCCAGATTGTTTGGGAATGAGCAGACAGGACAGCGTACTCTTCAAATCTTTTGGAAGGAATACTCTTACTGCGCTCATACTCTTTGCGGCAATCGTTGACGATCTTTTGTTGATTAGCTGTAAGCTGGCTCAACACTTCTGGACGGCTGAAAAATGCTGTGAAGTCACCCATCTCCTGTGAAATCTCAAGTCTGAACAATTCTCCACTCAGCATCCCAATCGTACCGGAACGTACTTCTACTCCCTTACGCGGTGCACCTGTGCGCAAATCCCAGTGCATTAATTCTATGGCCTCTGAATATCCACTAATTTTTGCTAATAACTCGCTGAATTGTTCCCATCGTTCCTTTACTTGTTGTTCCATTCTACTCCACCTGCTTTCTCTGTTTTACAGACTCCTCTTGATGATACTTTTTTGAATGAGTATAATCAACTTCAGAGATTACATCTCTAATTTTAAATATTTAATGAGTTACATAAGAAGCAGAGCATGCTTCGAACAAAAATCAAGGAGCGTGAACAGGGCTATGATGATTCAAGTTACACCTCTCGCAGAAAGGAAGTTGAAGGAAAGGCTTGGAGATCAGCCAGGATTTTTCAAGCTCTTTTATGATACGGTAGGCTGCGGGTGTGACGGAATTAATGTGTTACTGATTGTTTCAGAAGTGGAGCAAGGCGATTCTAGGATAGAGACGAATTCTCTTCCCTTTATCGTAAGCCGGCAACAGGAAATCTTTTATGAAGACAAGATGCGACTCGATGCAGAGGAACGTTTCTCTTCCTATAAGCTGGTCAGTGATTCTCAGATTTATGGTAACAATATCATGGTAAGAGATATGCGCAACGTAAGTACAATTCAAGGAATTTAAGGGAGGAAGCTAATATGAGCCACGTATCAGAAATTATTAACTTTAATAAAAGTTTTGTAGAGAATAAGGACTATGAAGCTTATTTAACCAGTCGTTATCCTGACAAAAAAATGCTGATCATCACCTGTATGGACACTAGACTCGTTGAATTATTGCCGAAAGCCATGAATTTCAAAAATGGTGATGTCAAAATCATCAAAAATGCTGGTGCGGTTATTTCTCAGCCTTTTGGTAGTGTTATGCGTAGTGTAATGGTAGCTCTATATGAACTAGATGCTGAAGAAGTAATCGTGGTTGGACACTATGAATGCGGTATGGCCTCCCTCAATGCGGACCATATGATCAATTCCATTAAAGAACGTGGAGTATCTGAAGAAGTGCTGTCTACACTGGAGAATTCCGGAATCAAACTTACAAAATGGCTGCGTGGGTTTGACAATGTCGAAGAAGGGGTAATTCAGACTGTGGACCTGATTAAACGTCATCCACTGCTTCCCCCTAATGTACCTATCCATGGCATGATCATCGATCCGGCAACCGGAGCGCTTGAGCTTGTCGCTGATGGGTATAAGTAACGAATGACGACTCTCTAACTGCTGTTTGCGTGGATCCTGGATCCACGCTTTTTTTGTGCATAAAAGTATAAATTATGATAAATAAAATTGAAACCTTGTGGGGCATGTCTGCGTATTACCGACCATACACAAAAATTCATGCTCACAGGAGGGTTTTCGTACTAAATGAAACCAATGAAACGCGTAATGATGATTCTAATGGCCTTCACTCTGTTTTTTGCAGTGGTTGCTCCAGACTTTGCCGATGCACGTCGAGGTGGCGGCGGATTCAAATCCGGCACTCGCAGCTATTCAACAACCCCAAAAAAATCAACAACAACAAATAACATCAAAAAAAGTGACAGCACTAAAAGTTCCACAGCAGGATCTGCTGCAAATACAAAACGTGGCTTCTTCAGCGGCGGCAGCTTAATGAAAGGCATGATGATCGGTGGTTTGGCCGGATTATTATTCGGTGGAATGTTTGGTGGAATGGGAGCTTTTGGTGACTTCCTAGGCTTTGCCGTTAATATGCTAGCTATCTATGTATTGGTTATGCTCGTGATGTCCTTCTTCCGTCGTAGAAAAGAACGTCGCCGCTTAGAAGAACAGGATGGTCGTTACTAATGTCTACAATTGTTCTAAGCATGGATGAGATCATCAATGCCCTCTGTCTGCACATGGCGGAACGAAAGGCTGTTCGCCCAGAGGATGTTCAGGTAGAACTGAGCTGGGAAGAAGATACCGGTTACTCTGCAGAGGTTTGGGTACAGGGCCGCAGTCAATTTCTAGTGGAGTCCAATATGATTGAAGCGATCCTGCGTTACATGCTCAGCGAATATGGTGTTCGCGCCTATCGTGAAGATGTAAGACTGGACCTGGATGAGGAAATCACAGCGATTGTAAATACAGGGAACTAATGATAGTAAAAGGGACAACCCGAGGGGTTGTCCTTTTTTGATATAACGCTATTCATAGAAATATTGCTTTACCGTCCCTACTCCGTCTGCCACTTCAATTTCTGCATAAGCTCCATTAATAAAAGTAACCTGCGGCGGGACATGACCACAATCGATATCATAAACGATCGGTACCTTAAGCTCTTCAAATAGTTCAGCATAGATATCCTCGGCAGTATAGTTATCCACAGGCCGATTAGCTGGACTTCTGCCAAACATAATCCCCGAACAATTCTCAAACCACCCTGCCAGCTTCATCTGCACTAAAGATCTGCGTAAATCCGCTGTGTTCAATTCACAATTTTCCAAATACCAAACAATAGGTTCGTCATGAATCATTTCTTGCTGAAAATGCTGGAGCTTTCCATAAGTCGTGCCGATCAAATGCCTAATTACATCTATACAACCACCCAACAGACGTCCTTTCATCGTTACAGCATCTGTAGTTAGAGACTTCCAATAAGTCTCCTCTGTCAAATGAAAAACGCATGGCGAAGGCACATCATGCTGCCATTCCCGCTGATATTTAAGAGATGAATGCTGCACAATGGACTCACCCACTGGTGTCTCTAGAACCGCATGCCAGAGGGCTGTAGTATCATCCGAATACTCTCCCCGTAAATCAATGAGATTCGCTCCGTGGGCAGTAGCCAACCCGGTTGTCAGCGTGACCGCAAGCAGCAAGACGCTTATATCTGAATATCCCACGATCCATTTGTCCTGCAAAGCATCAAAATCAATAAACTCCAGAGCTTCAATTAACAATTCCCCGCCCCAAGGCGGAATAAGGACATCGATTCCATCATCTTTGATCATCTCATTAAACTCATGACCACGAACATTTGCTGGTGCAGATTTAGCCTTATCTTGCTTCCATGCCGTTTCGCCGATAATGACATTAAATCCTTGCGACTTCAACCGGCTGGAGGCCAGTGTAAGAAGTTCTGCATTTTGAATGCCTACTCCAGATGAAGGTGCTGTAACGCCTATCGTCGCATTTTTTTTCAAAAAAGGGTATCTAATCATATGCCACCTCCCAGAGTTTGTACCCATTATATCCCTAAAGTGATAATGAGAACACCTTCTTCTAACACATACTTTGCTCATATAAAAAAAGGACCTGGCTGGATGCGTCAACGTATGACCGCAAATCCTGCACATGTCCTTCTTCAATTAAGCTCAAGCACTAGATTAAAGAGATAGCAAGCAGTTCAAACAACACAAGCGGTAAAATCACATTATTATTGTATGGGGGACCTGGATAAGGTCCTGGATATGGGCCAGGTCCCGGGCCCGGATGAGGATGATACGGCTGATGA
Organism: Paenibacillus sp. FSL R10-2778; assembly: GCF_038593035.1. Lineage (NCBI taxonomy): Bacteria > Bacillati > Bacillota > Bacilli > Caryophanales > Paenibacillaceae > Paenibacillus > Paenibacillus sp. FSL R10-2778. The sequence goes on from NZ_CP151956.1 coordinate 4,360,166, forward strand.
GGGTTGTAAAACCCGCGGGGCATTTGCCCATTAGCTGCAACATTCAGATACAAGTGTTTATTATCTACTCCGGCTATAACGCCTTCATGTACAAAGCCATCTATTGTCTGTACGTTCACCTTATGGTTAAGGTATGGCTTGCAAGATTGATGTAAAGAATCACGGACACCGTGCAGGTGCCGGATCACAGCAGGATCGGCCTGATAAATCACATTTTGTTGCTGCCCAGTGTTAAATGTCGACATGGATGTTCTGACCTCCGTAAATGGATTTGCTCCATTCTATGCAGAAGCCTAGATTACGGTGCCTATTAAATGGGCTATTCTTAGAATGGCAGAGCGACTTTCTCAACCTTAACATTTACGGAAACTAGAGACAGTCCCATCATATTTTCAACAGCATTTCTTACATTTTGCTGCAGCATATAGCAGACCTCTTGAATCACACATCCGTAATTAACTATGACCTGAAGATCGATGGCAACATCCACTTCTTTTACTTCAACGGACATTCCTTTTTTTACATTTTTACCGCTTAGACGTTTAGCCCAGTTGTCCGAGATACTGCTTCCTGACATGCCGGCAATACCCGGTGTGTCCAGAACCACTTGCCCGACGATCGAAGTCACCACATCATCTGAAATATGAATTAGTCCTTGCTCCGTTCCTTCATTCATAGAAATCCCTCCATAATGTTTTATTAACTTATGAGATATCAGAACTCTCCTCTACCTCTATCTCTACCCGGCGTTGCTTGACAAACAAATAATAGGCCTTGGTCAAGACGATTTTAACAATCATATACAGCGGAATAATCAGTAAAATCGCAATGATCCCGCCTAAATCGCCGCCAACTAATACCAGAATAATCGTAGTCAGTGGATGAATATCGAGCTTTTTCCCAAAGATGTAGGGAGCGATTAAATTATCCTGTATCTGCTGCGCTACCAGAACAATGATGATGGACCAGACGGCAATAGACGGTGATTGAATGAATCCGATGATAAAAATAGGGATACTAGACAGTATCGCTCCAATAAAAGGCACGAAGTTCATCACAACTGCGATTACAGTCAACAGCAATGCATATTGCAGGCCAATAATAAGGAAACCAATATACATCAGAACGCCTAAGGCCAAATTAACAAGCACCCGGCCCACGATAAAACCACTAAGCGCACTGTCGATTTCAGTCATCATTGTAGTTCCTTCTTCACGATACTTCTTTGGAAAGAAACTTACAATCTTACGTCCGAATTTCCCACCTTCCTTAAGCATGTAGAATAACATGATCGGAAAGGTGAATAAAATGATCGCAAAATTCGAAACAAAAGAGAACAGTCCTGAAACGTAATTCGTTAACAGCGTAAACCCTTTATTCAAATAATCCGTCAATGTGGAGGCTGGATTCGCATCAGCAGGGATCAACGCAGACAGAAATTCATTATCTTCTAGTTTCAATAGCTGTTGATTCAAGGAGGCAATGAGATTCGGCATATTATCGACGAAATTAACTAATTGTGTGCGAAGTGAAGGCCAAACGCCGATAATAAAAGCAAACAGAAGCACTAAAATAACTACATATACGATGATAATCGCCAAAGAACGATTCAGCTTATATTTCTCCAAGGTATCGATCAGTGGCCGCAGCAGGTAATAAAAGAAACCCGCCAGCATTAAAGGCACTATAATGACACTGAACAAAGACAGGATCGGTGTGAATAAAAAATCTACGCGTGAGCCTAAAAATACAATGCCTAACACTAAAAGGATCGCTAGACAAACTCTGATGAAATTGTTCAGTTTAGCCATACTTTCTCTCCCGTCTTCTGATTTGGATGTCTTCCAGCTCGTTATTTCGGAATCCGGATGGTGAATACCGTAGGTTCCTTCTTTGAGTGACTGAGATGAAGCGTCCCCCCCATTTTCTCTGTATTTTTCATAGCTATCGAGAGACCTAGCCCTGTTCCTCCCGAAGCTGTCCGCGCTTTATCTCCCCGAACAAACGGATCAAACATTGTGGACCACAGTTCTTCTGGAATACCCACTCCAGTATCAGCGATTTCAATCATGACTTCTTTCTCCAAAGGGATCACCTCCACACGCAAATGTGTACCTGGAGGATTATAGATCAGTGCATTGGAGATCAAATTATGAACCACACTCGAGAGCAGCTCCGCATCAAAGTTCAAGAACACATCCTCTTCGGGAACATTTAGATGCAAAACAAAGTTCTTTTGTTCAATCTCTCCGTACGTATCTGCAATGATTTCACGAATAAATTCGCCCAGTTCTTGATGCTCCATTCGTAGCAAGAAATCCGGTGAATCTATTTTTAACAGCTCCAGCATGTTCTGAATCAGCTTAGTAACCTGTGAGGATTTATTATAAATATAGCTTAAATATCTTTTTTGGCGTTCGTCATCCTCGCCTCTACCCTCTACAAGCGCCTGTGCAAAGCCCTGTATACTCGTTATCGGCGTCTTCAGATCATGGGACAGATCAACCATCATCCGTTTCTTACTTTCCTCTGCCTGGCGTTTTTCTTTGGTCGTCTTTTCAATTACGTCTGCCATATAATTAAAAGTCTCTCCAATTTGCGAAAATTCCTTCTCTGCATATAAAGCGATTCGAGTATCATAATTCCCCTGAATCATCTGCTTCAACCCAAGCGTGATGATACGCAGTGGTTTCCTGATTCGCCGCGCCACCCAATAGCTGTACACGATAATTAGCAAAAGAATCATTCCCACACCCAAAAAGACGTAGTATGAAAGCGAATGATTAAAGTAGGCCACGAAGGGATCACTATTAATGGTGATGGTGATAGCTTCCCGCGGCAGCTTCAAGAGCAGCCACTCCGATTCGCTCTGAGCATTTAGCGTGGTCAACGAGTAAAAGTAAGCTTGATCTTCTCCATTTTCCAAACTTTTTAAAAGCTGGTTACTGGTATATTGGGTTACACCGTCTTTTTTTTCTCCAACAACCTTGGTGACCTTCATGTCTTGATCCAAGACCTCGATCCATCCCCCGCTCCGCAGAAGACGTTTGGTTTCTATCCCATGCTCCAGATTATCTCGATAAGCACTAGCTTCCACCTTCAAATCAGGATCAGCGATTTTATTTTTTTCAAAAATATGGGTCACATCAAGATTAATAAACAAATAATATACAATCACGAGAAAAAACAAAATACAGATAAACAACAAAAAATCCAGCGTCAGCGATGATTGTAAAGGTCGTTGATCTCTATTGCTCCATAGGCGCTTCAATTTTGTATCCCAGCCCTCTAATAGTCTTTAAATATACTGGCTTTTTGGAATCTTCCTCAATTTTTTCCCGGATATTGCTGATATGTACCATGATACTATTATCTTCGTACACATAGAAATCTTCCCACACGGCCTCATATATTTTTTTGCGTGTAAAGACTCGTCCAGGCTGCTTCATCATTAGTTCCAAAATTTTGTACTCGGTAGAAGTAAGCACCACAGGTTCACCTGAACGATAGAGCAGACACTGGCTTTGATCCAGCATTAATTCACCTAATACAATCTGTTCAGCTTCTTTTTCCTCAACGACTTGCGCATCGAAATGATGTACACGCCGCAGCAGTGCTCCAACACGGGCTACTATTTCTAATGGATTAAACGGTTTGGAAATATAATCGTCGGCTCCTAGTTCAAGACCCAGAATTTTGTCATGATGTTCGCTTTTGGCGGATAAAAATAACACTGGAAAATGATGCACCTCGCGGATCTTTTTCAATAATTGCAGTCCATCCAGACCCGGCATCATAATATCCAGAATTGCCAAATCAACTTTATGGTTCCGTACCTGCGTTAAGGCTTCAGTACCACTGTTTGCTTCCAAAATGGTGTACTCTTTCTCTAAATATAATCTTAGCAATTCTACAATTTCTGCTTCATCATCAGCGATCAATATTGTATACATGATAATCCCCCCATCTAACTATATTCTGTGATTATTAACAGAGCCTAAACACAATCTAAAGAATAGCTAAATTATCACATAGTAATAAAATAAAAATCGCACACGGGAAACCGTCCCATGTACGATCGTAATTTGTCTGGATTGTGAGGATCACTACTTTAAAAAGCTACGCCAATTCCGCCTTCCCCAGCATAGGTTCCCATAACCGGACCCATGCTTGAGAGTAAGACTTCTTTGAAGGGATGCTTTAGTAAAATGCGTTCTTTAATCTCGAGTGCCAGCTTCTCACAATTACTGTGTACAATAGCGATAACCGCTTTCTCGTAATCATGCTGCTTCTCATCCAAATGCGCTAGCAGACGATTCAGTGCTTTTGGAAGACCCCGGGTCTTCTCCACTACTTCGACAGTGCCTTCTTCGCTGATTTTGAGCAGCAACTTTATATTGAGTACAGACGCTACGGCTCCCGAGAGCCGACTTAGACGTCCGCCTTTCATTACATTCTCCAGAGTGTCCAGCGTAAAATAAGCGTTAACTTCCTCTATCTGCTGAAGCACCTTTTCCTTGAGCTCTTGCAAGCTTGAACAAGTTAAGGACCACTGCGCCGCCAGGCCGACAATCAATGACAGCCCGCCTGAGAAGTTTTTGGAATCTATAACCTCTATTGCATTGGTATGTCCTTCATCCTTATACATTTCCATAGCAATCATAGCCGTCTGATAAGTGCTACTAATATTAGAGGACATACAAATGACCATAATGTCAGTTCCCTCCTCCACTTGCTTGAACTTCTCAAGGAATTCGTTGGGACTTGGACTAGCTGTGGTAGGCAGCTCCTTGGATTCGCGCATTTGAGCATAAAAGTTTTTCGTGTCCGTATCAGCCGGCATTAACTCATGCCCAAAATGAACCGGTAGGTGGATCACGGAAACATTATACTTCTCCATGTAGTCAAGGGGTAGGTCTGAACCGCTGTCTGTTATGATCTTGATTGCCATAATATAAGTACTCTCCTTTCAATATCAGTACTATTATAGCCACCATAAAATGAAATCTCCAGTAACCTTTATAACTTGAAAAATTCTTCGATCTGTGTTATGTCTTTCTTCCTTAACTTGTCCTTATATGATATGGTTTATGAATAAGCGTATAGAAATGGAGTGTATGTATGAGTAAGGGTAGAGTATGGAACAGAGGCAAACATGATGGTACAGGACTATCGAGGAAAAAAACTGTAGATCAAGAGGGTACAGCTTCTACTGAAACTGAATCCACAGAACCTTCGAATGAACCTTCCAATTCAAGAATTGATACTGTAAAACCGATGAATCGCACGAATTGGGTGACCAGACCCACCCGTGTCAGCAATAAAAATTCGAAAGACAAACGATAATTCATACATTCTAAGATTTGAGGACCCAGATGACGTTATTGGCAAATTTCCAGCCTTTTGAGCAGAGTTTCGGACTCCAGAGCCGTTATTCCGTAGAATGAGGTTCATATATGGTGTCTTTAGTGCCATTAGTGGCTATACGGTCCGTTAGCATCCCAAATGCGGAATAAAACTGCGTTTAAGGTCATCTGTGTCCGATAGTTATCTTTGTACATGCAAAAGTAATAAAATCCAGCGAACAACAAAAAGGGTTGTCCCAGTAGCCATTTCATCATTTCATGGCTTATGGAACAACCCTCTTCTATTTTCTACGCCATATATCCTAACTCCGCTTCATCTCTGGAGGGGGCTTCGCCAATTAACTGCTTCAATAGTTTTTTCATCATTACCGAAGCCTTTACTTTGGTATGAAGACACGGAGAAACCTCTATTTCATAGTTCCCTTGTTTGATAGCTTCCTTCAATTCTTCCACAGTTGAGCAGGAGTCTTGCAGACGATTCACAACACTGCCATATTGCAAACACTGATGACTGTCACTGCCAGCAATCACAGGCACACCCAACTTCTCAGCAAAGGGCGTGATCAGGTTCTTATAAGTCTCCACCCCCTGCATGTAAATATCCTTAGCGTTGAAATCAAAAGCGTCTAATCGCTGAAGCAATGCCGGATCCAGTTGATGTAAAGGCGTAGAAGTTCGGAAGGGGTGGGCTCCGATTTTCCAAAGATTATGTTCATCGGCCATATCAAGCAACTGCTTAAAAGGTATGAAATTCCCCTCCTGCGTATGCTCATCTAGTAAAGCGCGGACAGCTAGAACATTCTCCTTCAGTCCGATCAAGAGGATATGACCTGTCTCCGCGATATCCACTTCCATGCCTGGAAACAGTTTAAGTCCGTTCACATCGTAATAATGCCCGTTATAGGGATAAGTCTGATCCAGCGCATCATACATCACAAAGAAATTAGAAGTATTAAAATGCTCGGTCAATGCTACAGCCTGTAATCCATTTGCCTTGGCTTCGAACATCATCTCCGCAAAATATTCGGGGGAAAACGTAGATTTTTTAGATAATTTACCATGGGTATGCAGATCAATATTCATCATGTCTAATTCGTCTCCTTTGAGCTTGTAAGTTATGTTAATACACCAGTTCAGGGTAGAGATAACCAATACAGAATATCAAGATGACATAAGCAGTGGATCCGGATAAAAAGTACCAGTCGGACCGCTTCATTTTCAAATAAGATAACTTGATCTTCTTCACTTTCTTATTATTAAGGCCGTAGCTAAATCCCCGAGTCTCAAGTGCTTCAATCGTTGTTCGAGAACGTTTAGCTGTGTTCAACATGAGCGGGTAAAATGCCAGAATGACGATTCGCAAATAATACGTGATTGTTCGCCAGTAGAAAATTCCATGTTGAAGCGGTCGTTGCCCTCTCAATCTAAAGGAAAGTAGAATTTGATGGAATTCCTCCAGTAAAGTAGGCAAAATACGATAGCCATAAGATAAGCTGAATGCAAAAGTATCAGGGATTCCTAAAGACAGTAAGCCGTCACTAAGTCGTTCCGGATCAAGACTAGAGAAAACCGTTATACTCGCCAGCGAAATCACCGAAAGCTTAAGCGTCAGTGTCAGCATAGGCAGCAAGGATTCAATCCCCCCGCCGAAAAAAAGCGACAATATAAACATCCAGCCAATCTGGCTGATTAAGCCGAGACATAATATAAAAATAATATAAGGGCTGACCCGGGAGAGGACGGTCGTTAAAACCATAAGCACGAACATCCCTAACAGGATTGTCCGGTTATGTACAAACCAAGGCACGATGGCAAAAAAGAGATACCAGAGCAGCAGAGTTCGCGGGTCCAGCCTGCCCAAAAAAGTACTGCTGCTATTATATGCGGTTCCGAGCAACTCCAATTTGATTTGTTCTACAGATATACGGTCAAGTGCCCGTTTAACGGCTTCCATGGATTGCAGCTACCTCCTTCTTTTCCACTAAACTCACAAACTCTTCTAAGCTACTGCAAATTCTAGGGAGACCGAGCATACGACTTAGCTCCATCAATTGGGTCTGAGCCAGACCCGCACGCCGTAAAAGAAGGCCGTCAGCGAAAATTTCATCCTTCGTCCCATCCGCAATTATCCGCCCTTGATGCATTACAATTATTCTGCTGGCCCATTCAGAGACAAGCTGCATATCATGAGTTGCGATGACGACCGTCTTCACATGATTACGAAGCGTCTCCAGCACATGTACCATTTCTTGTTTGGTCGAAATGTCCAGATTAGCTGTCGGTTCATCAAGCAACATGATAGCAGGCCTAACCGCGGCACCAATCGCCAAGGATACCCGGCGCTGCTGCCCTCCACTTAGCAGTCGGGCATCCCGTTCAGCCAGCTCGCTTAAGCGAAATGCCTTTAGCATCTCATCCACTCTTCCATCCGTATCTGGTAGTTTCCGCGCCTTCAGATAATAAGCAATTTCCTTACGCACAGAATCCTCGATAAACATTTCCTCCGGATTCTGGAATACGTAAGCTACCGTACCGGAGAGACGTTCAGGCGGCAGCCCGTTCACCGTCATTTCTTTAACCTTTACGGTTCCAGCTGTAGGTCTGACAATACCAGCAATCAGCTTCATTAATGAAGATTTACCTGCTCCGTTGTTGCCAATAAGAGCAATGGACTCTTCCTGCCCCAGTTCTAGCTGAATTCCATTCAGTACAGGATGCAGCACCTTATGAATCGTACGGTAAGAGAGGTGAACATTCTCCAGCTGAACGATAGAATTTCCTTCTTTTGCAGCTATGGGGAGCTGCTCTTGCATACGTCCGATTGGAAGTGTCTCCTTGGCATCCTGACGAAGCGTCATGCGGGTACTGCCTTCCTCAGCATTTAAGGGAAGCAGCTTTGACTTCTGATCATCAGGCTGTAGCAGCCAAGCCGCCCGGGTCACATCCGGTGGGTATATGCCCAGCTCTAGCAATTCTTGTACAGATGACAAAGCTTCACGCACAGGCTTCTGCCAGCGCATTTCCCCCTGATCCATCAGGACAACATTTTTGCAATAATCCGCAATAAATTCCGCATGATGCTCAATCACTACAATGGTCTTTCCATGCTCCTCATTCAAACGCTGCAAAATATCATAGATATGACGGGCATGCTGCGGATCCAGCTGGGCTACGGGTTCGTCGATCACCAGAATTTCCGGATCCATAGCTAGGGCTCCAGCTAGAGCGAGCAGATGTTTTTGCCCACCACTTAACTGCCAAATAAATTCATGCCTCAAGTCACTAAGTCCGGTTAGCGCCAGCGCACGCTCTCCCCGTTCCTTGTAATCCGTAAACCCATAATTTAGAGGTGTAAAAGACACATCATCAAGCACAGTCGGTCGTACCAATTGATTCTCGAAATCCTGATAAACATAACCGATACGTTTGGACAGCTCTGCTACACTTTTTCCATCCGCAGATTGGCCGCAAACTGTCACCTCTCCACTGAAATCACCAGTGTAATAATGTGGAATTAAGCCGTTAAAGCATTTGCAGAGAGTAGATTTCCCGGAGCCATTACTGCCGATGATCGCAATAAAATCCCCTTCTCCCAGTCGTAAGTCTACGTCTTGCAGTACTGGTTGTTCAGCTCCCGGATACGTAAAGTTAATTTTGTTCAATTCAAGAATTGTATTACGCATCTGCTTGACCCGCTTCCTGTCTTTTTCGTGCCGAACGCCGAAGCAGTGCAATAATCGCCGTTGCCGCTACTACAGCCGCCACCAACATACTGAGCCAAATCAAGGTCTTTTCATTCGATTCCGCCCCTGCAAGCTCAAAATCACCGAAGTTCCAGCCCGATTCCGATAACAATTCCGAACCCACTGCTACCATCACTAGAAAGGTTCCGGCAATGACCAGCTTAGGAGATAGCCACGCTCCTGTTGCATATTTCATATTCCGCTCACGCGGTTTCATGCCGAGTAATGGTTCAATTTTTCCATATAAACGCGGAACCAGATACATGGTAGGAATTAGCGCGAACAAAATGCCGGAGAAAAGGACATCATTCAGGAACCCTACTCCCTCAATTACAACGATACTTTCTGCCAGCCCTTTAACAGCCTCTAGCTCTTCTACCCCTACCCACACCTTCACAATATCTATAATGGAGCTAAAAAACTGGTGAATCGCCACGCCGGTAATCGCAGCCACTCCAACTTGTCTTCGATTTTTCGGATCAGACACCATACGGCCTGCGGTGTACATCGCCAGTGAGAAGGTAATGAATTTCTCCAGCTCCCCTAAACCTCCAAATTGGCCTAACATCAATTCCCCGAAGATTACCTCACCAACAGCTGCTCCGACCGCCGCATATAAGGGGTGAAACAACATACATAATGTCAAAGGAATGAAGGCGAAATATTCAATGGATAATTCAATCGGGCCCAGTTTGATCCCAGGCACTAGCTCGGTAAACATATTGGACAACCCGTAAAGCGACATCGACAGTACAAAAATCATCATTTTTTGTGACTGAGTCAGTGTGTAACGCGTTTTTATCGTGCTCATGAAATATTTGGCCTCCCAATAAGAATTTATCTTCATTATAAGAAGGCCATGTCATCACAGCTTTTTTCATTTGTTAAATGAGAGTAATATTTTTTTCAATATTTTTAACGTTGTAAAAATATTTACAACATATTCACACGTTATATTCTATCTATCGCATCATCATAGGAGGATTGAGAGATTGTATAAAGATTGGAACCACCGCGCTTTTTCGCCTAATCAACGGATAATTGCCGACTTTATTCAAAAAAATGAGCAACGTGTGGTCTATATGACCGAACAAGAAATGGCAGACGAGCTGCATTTGAGCATCGCCTCCGTTTCACGGTTCTGGAAAGCTGCGGGATACAAACATGCCAAAGATTTTAAAAACCGGCTCCGTTTCCGCTTTGAATCCACACCTTCTGTAAAAATGCGTGATGCCATGCAGCGATCAGACGATACCTCACTCCCTCAACTGCTGCTGGACAATTGTTCACATCATTTGCAAGAAACACGCCGCTATTTAAGCGACGATGTACTAAAGCGTGCAGTAGATGCGATATCTACAGCTCGGATTATTTATGTATACAGCCCTGGACCTTGCGCCGGATTAGCAGAGCTAATGATCTATCGAATGGCGCGTTTTGGTCTTCAAATGAAAAAAATGGCCCCCAGCGGCCATGAGCTGCTAGAGACCTTAATGCATGCTGACAAACAAGATGTCTTGCTTGTCTTTGGATTTGTACAAATACTGCCTGAGATTGAAGTCATACTGAACCATGCACGTGAAGCAAATTACCAGGTCATCCTGATCACAGATAGACTTGTATACCCGCGATCCCAAGATGCAGATATCGTAATTTATGCGGGGAGAGGTGAGGTTTGGGAGTTCCATTCCATGGTTGGCCCCACCTATATTATTGAGAATCTGATCCTTGGAGTGGGATTAGCGAATAGGGACAGTAGTCTAAGCAAGCTGGATAAATTGCAGCAATTGCGCGCGCAGTATGGGGGGAAGCTCCCGCGGAGTTAGCTTTAGATTTGACTGCAAGGAGAAGGGAAATTTAATTCATTCCTAAAGCTTCTTTAATTTGTGGGATAGATAAACCGTTTGCTTTCATTTCTTTGATCCAAAGAATGCGCGCGACGGTTTCTTCTCTTTTATATCTGCGTGTTAAATTCTCCTCTGCCTGTTCAAAGGGCAGCATGCCTTCTTCTGTATAATGTTTGAGTGTACTATAACGAGCATTTGTGATTCTTACTAATTCCCCTATCGATACATATTCTGACGCCATAATATTCTCCATGGATCGTTGTCTAGACATTGATAACCAACTCCTTTACAGCGGGCGCTTCGGAATAAGACGCACACCTTGAATTGGCACTTTCATCATTACAAAATGTGGGATCGCATCGTAGAGCAAATTATCAATTTTAAGAGTCGCAATCGATCCTCTCTCCAGCACCTTAACTTCATGTCCATAGGACATTAATCTTGTAATAACTGCGTCTAACCTTTGATTAGAATTATCAAACCAGGACTCTGTTTCTATAAAGACAGCTCGTGATCGCTCCAGGGCAGGGAAGATAAGATTGATACTACTGCCGATAAAGGTCTTCGCAAACTTTGTCTTCAATGCTAAAAAACGTTTGATACCTAACTCAACTCCCTGGCGAATTTGTATAGGAAACAGCGCCTTTGCCCATATGTTACTTTGGTATAGATCATGTAATTTGATATTCACCTCTTCTAATTCGTTCAGCGAGAAGAAATCATGCATACATCCACATTCACGAAGTAGCCATAGCATACAAATGACCTCATCTGTTACTGGGCCCTCTTCCAAAATCTCTGCCCGCATATTCTCTGTAATGCTCGTGTACGCCTCCATATTACTGCGATAGGCTCTAATTTCAACTTCAGCAGAATCAAAATACATGTCGCTCCCTATCAGGCTTGGTATATCTTCAAGCAAATTCATTGCTTGAAGATAATCTGAAATCGCGGTTTCGAACTTTTTTAATTGATGGTTAGACTTCCTCGAAGCCTTCTTTAACCACCAATTTAAGTCACCCGTTACCTCAGCACTATTATGAAGTAAGGGTTGTAGAACAGTTTCTCTATAGAGTGTTGAATGAGATTGATCAAGTGCTTCCTTGTGCAAAGTTAACTTGTTCTCAGATTGTGTAAAACATCCCTCTAAGTAAAGCTCCAATATAACCGCTGCTGCCATGCAGCGCAAAGACACTTTCTTAACAGTAGTCATCTGAAGACTTCTCTGTGCATTAAGCGCGATCAATGAAAAACTTGGTGCTAATTTAAGATCCATCATAACCATCCACCCCTATCCATTAATTCGTATTTACAGGATGATATTTATTCCGTATGGTGAGCGTTTGATTTACTTACTACTTACTACTTACTACTTACTACTTACTACTTATCACTTACAATACACCATCTTTACAATAATTGTCAATGGTCTGGAATAACGTAAAGAAGGCCCTGCCCTTAATGGTCAAGCCCCGATTTTACAGGCACCAAAAAAAAGACCCTAGGCTATAAGCTGCTTCTGGTAATCAACCAGGGTATCTTAGAAATAGGAGGATCAGTTCTAACGGGAATTTATGTAGCCAATGAAGCAATTGGAGCCTCCGGCTGGTCACAAAAAAGAAGTCGCCTTGTAAAGCTAAATAAAGAAGGCTGGCCATGTGAGCCTGCCTTCTTTATTCACTCAGATCAATAAGTAATTTGGTTAACTCTAGATTTTCAACCTTGTCTTCTTTGACGACAAAGGCAAGGGAAGGGAAGGATGATAGAATCCTTCGTCAAGCTTGGTAACGTTCACCCAATAGTTAACAACACCATCTACTTTCTTTTCGCTGCGGGATGCCTCAGGGATAGCCGCAATGATATCCTTTTCACTGCTTCTGATACCGATATTTTTATCCGTCCTAAGCGAAGAAAGAGAGCTAATCGGTATATCAACTACGCCTCCGACTGGCTTAGTTTCTCACTACGGTAAAACTGATCGTCAAATTATCTTTTTCATATAACCAGCGCATGTTAAGAGGTTCCCCCCACTTCCGTCATCCGTTTCGAATAAATTCCCGCTCCGCTTTTTTCAAATGCTTTAATGAATTTTCGAAAGAATATGGAAACTTAGTCCTAAGTTTAGAGAGTTTTTCAACCTCTCCCATAGCGATAGCTTCCTTAATAGCAGGAACCAACTTCGCTTGAATAATGCCCCAACTTTCTGCCTGAAGAAGTTCGTCTATCAACATATGCGGTTTGGAATGATATTGTTCAATTTTTGTTCTCCTCTTCTCGATTTCTACCCTCTAATAGCTCTATCTTTATTTTTTCAAGACATAGCTTCTCCCTTAGAGTGTATAAGTTCATCCTTATGTTCTAATACTTCTATTATCATAGCAGCCCCCGTCTGAATCCGAGAGTATAGGCGGAAGCGGATGAGATAGAGTTCTGCATGCCACTCAGATCCAAGGCTTGTTCAATCATAGTAAAGTCTTCTATAGATAACTTTGCTTTTAGGATGTCCATAAACTCTGAGATTAGCTTGGAGTTCTGTATATACTCGGGATCGCGTAAACACAAAAGTTCACTTGGACAGATTTTCCCGTAATATAAATCCTCCAAAAGACTCACCAGTCATCCCTCCCAAATCATCTCTTCAATCATCTTAGCGAATTTATCGCTAAAAATAAATAGCGAATAATTCGCTAAGATATGCTTGCCTTGGAGGTGTTTAGTATGTATCAACGTATCCGAGATTTGCGTGAAGATAAAGATTTAACTCAAACCCAAATGGCAGAGTATTTGCAATGCAGCCAGAGGATTTATAGTAATTATGAACGCGGTGATGTTGATATTCCCACGGCCATTCTGATTAAGCTAGCAGATTATCATAAGACGAGTACGGACTATTTACTAAACAGAACGAACCAAAAAACTCCTTACTCTAAAAGTTAAATTAAAAGAATGAGTAGATATCGCAGTTTTCAAAGGATTTCATCCTTATGGTGATGAGCATTGTACACAGGAATCCGTGATTTACGCGGAGACAAAGATCTGACACAGCAACAAATAGAGGAGCTTTTACATATTATACAAGCCACCTACTCCCGCAATAAAAATGGAAATTTGGATGTTCCGAGCGCCGTTTTAATTACGCTAGCTAATTTCTATAAAGTAAGCATCGACTTTATTTTAGGTCAGACAGATAATTCTAAATGCTATCCCAACAAAAAATAATCCGCAGCACAAACAAGCTCCTGTGATAATCACAGGAGCTGTTCACGTTTAGGCTAAAAATAGCCTGAAATTAGCGGTTGCTCTTAGATACCGCTCAGGCCAGCAAGGTACGGGCTACCTGATCCACAATGTAATTGATACCTGTCGGTCCGTAGCAGCCGATCCATGTAGCGGCATCTACCGGGTATATATACGGCCGCTCATCGGAATCCAACATCCCTCGGACGCTTTGCTCTGTCGCAGATATCCCCTCCTGCATCATCTCGTTACTAAGTAAAAAATAATGGCTGGCATGCACAGCCGGCAGTCTATCAACTGTAATATGATAAGCCGTGTCGGAAGTGTCTGCGACAAATAGAGGAGCTGGCAGACCAAGATCCCGGTACAGCACGGCACCTGTGCGATGGGAGGCAGTATGCACCCGTACCAGCGACTCACGCGGACGGATCAAGGCCACGCTCTGACCCGCCAGCGCCGTTGCAAGCTGCTCAGACAGCAATGCTGTTCGGCGCAGGTAATCCGCAATAATACGCTCCACCTCTGTCCGCTTGTCCGTCAATTCACCGAACAGGCCCAGAATCGTCTGCCAGCTCTCATTCCGTTGAAACATTAGGGTTGGAGCAATCCGGCTTAACCGTTCATAATGCTGGGCATGCACCTCAGTACAAACAATCAAATCCGGCCGCAGCCGTTCAACAGCTTGCAGGTCCGGGTACTCATAAGTTCCGAGCATTTCGGTTGTCTTAAGCCTTTCCCTGATATATTGGGGGAATTTTAACGCTGCACTACCCGTTCCTACACTCCCTGCCGGAGATATCCCAAGCGCAAGCAAATGGTCTGCATATTGAACGTCGAGTACGGCGATACGCCTCGGAGAAGCGGTGACGCAATATTCGCCTCGCATATGACAAATTACCGGGCCTTGCAGCGACTGGTACGATGAGGCCAGGCGATCCGGCAGCCCAGAATATGCTAAGAGAGCACCGAACCCTGAAGCAGCAGTGCGCCTGTAGATCTGCGGGGGAACTCCGTGATATTTCTTAAATGCCCTGCTAAAGTAATACATGTCGCGATAGCCCGTTTTTTCTGCAATTTCGCCGATGGGAGCATCCGTATGACGCAACATCCGCTCGGCACTCTCCATCCGCAGCTGGATTACATATTCCATCGGTCCTAGTAACTTCTCCTGTTTGAATCGCCGCTGTAACTGTCTTGTACTGCATCCGGCAAGCGCTGCCAGCTCCTTAAGCTCCAGCTCCTGACGATAATGCCCCGCTATATAGGCAGCGACAACATCCACCATATCCGCCTCTGTGCCTTTCTGACCACATTCATACTCCATAATAAGCTCGTAAAGCATTCCTTGCAGTAGCGCATTCGCATGGAAACGCTCCAGCCCTTCGCCCCGGCTCCATTTGGCTTCGATTTGTTCCGCAGTCTGATGCAGTTCAGCCAGGAGCACAGGACGGTGAACAAATGAAGTGCGTAACGGGTGATTGCGCTGCGGAAACAGAACATGGGCAGCCCCCAACATTGGAAAAGCCTTGTACATAATAACGGTATAATGAATGGTTTCTGATCCAGCAGTCAAAGTAAATGCTGATCCCTTGACTGCGTGACAAGCGAAATAGGCCTGGATATGGCAAATTTCGCCATTCATCACAAGCCTACCTTCCCCGCCGCCTGCCAGCAGCAACACATTAGCTGTTAATCCGGTTTCGCTCATAACGCCGCCGGGTGGCAAAGTACCGCTGCGCACATCAAGCATCTTGATCGTTGTATCACTCCATAAACTTGCCTGTTCTTTCAGCGGCATTTCTCTCATCTCCTGACAATAGCATCCTCTGTTAAACGGGTGCACTCGAATAGGATTACATACTTTAGTGAAAGCGCGTCCGCAACATAAGTGAGTGCGTTGCTGTTGTCATTTTAATTGAGATTCATTCTCATTGTCAATTTTCGGACATTTCCCGCAATATTCCGCCGACATCCTGTAATAAAAACAGCAGGTGATACGTTTCTTTTTTGCAACCGGAGCTAGGTCATTGTTCTCTGTGAACCGGGTAAATGGATTGCGTCTTGCGCCGAACAATTGTCCGGGAGCTATCCGGGTCAGGAAGGCAAAATCTGCTTGTATTCGTTGCCTTTCTTGCCCTAATTCACCTGTTCCAGGAGAATACAGCGGAGCAATACGTACCATAATATTCTCCCAAAGTACTGCCATGGAGACGGGACCAATTGCAGCAAACGTATGCAGCATCGGCGCAAGACGTACCGCGAAAATTTCCTCTACGATCTCTTCTCGCCACGCTTCCCTGTCTTCGGGTGCCGCCGTCGCTCGAAGCCCGTTCAGCGCAAGGAAAGGAAAACGCGTATCCCCTTTAAAAGCTGGGGAAGCAGGATGATAGAGGAAGCAGTTCTCCAGCGGGATGGAGACTTCCCGGTTATGAAGGGTCATAGCGGTCAGGATCGGCGCGATCCACAGATAACCGATCCGCTTGGCCAGCATGGAAGCGGCAACCTGCAGATCAGGCGCACCGATATAACCCTTAAGCCAGCTTACATACTCGCGGCATGCAGCTTCTTCGTGCAACTGGCTAAGGGCAATTGTCCGAACGTTGCCTTCAGGCGGTTCACCTACCCACAGACGGTATTCCTCCGCCATTTGCTTCCAGGTGGCAGACGACAGATAGTTGTCCATTTTAATGCGATCCCAACAGCGCTTCCGCGGTTTGATCTACAATAATGTTGAGGGCAATTGGCCCATAATAAGCGATCCATAGCGTTGAATTCACATTGTATACGCGGTTATTTTTAACGGCATCATGAGATTTCCAGACCGGACTGTTCGCCATTGCCTCTGCCTCTTTGGCAAACAATTCATCCGATAACAGGAAATAGTGATCTGCTCCGATATCAGCGATGGTCTCCATCGAAATTTCAACGGAGGTATCATCTTTGATCTCCTGAACGAATGCAGGGATATTCAATCCCAAATCCTCATAAAGAATGCTTCCGGTCCGATGTTCGGGACCGTGTACGCGAATACCTTCCGGTCTTGGGCGAATTAGAGCTACCGTTTCGTCGCCCAGCTTCGCCGACAGCTGCTCCCGCAGTCCGGCGATTTTGTCCTCGTAGGCTTGACGCACTACCTTCGCCTCCGCCTGCTTGCCCGTTATCATACCGATGGTAGCCGATGTATCCCGCCAATCTTCATAGAAGTCGAGTACTATTGTGGGCGCTATTTTACTGACGCTGTCATACACCTGCTCCTGAAAGTCGGTCATCAATATAAGATCCGGATTCATCGCTACAATAGCTTCAAGATTGGGCTCATCGCGTGTGCCCAGGACCTTCACATCACCCAATTGTTCACTTAAATATTCTGGAAACTTTGCATCTTTCGCTCCAGCCACAACGCTGCCTGCCGGATGCTCGCCTATCGCTAACAATTGATCGACGAATTTCACATCAAGCGCGGCGATGACCTTCGGCTTCTCAGTCAGCGTATATTCACCCTTCATATGCGAGATGGTAACCGGGAAGGCTGCAGTCTGAGCCTGTGTCTCAGATGTAGGTGACGGCTCGGCTGAAGCAGATGGCAGTGCGGCAGTGCCCGCATTTGCTCCACCTCCAGTACCGCAAGCCGTTAGCACAAGTACCAGTGCCATCATCCATATCATTAATAGTCCTGCTTTTTGGGCAGCATCTACCTTTCTACCGGTTGCTTGCCTCTTCTTTGTTCTTTTCATGCTGACTCCCCCTTATGTATGATAATGATTTTCATTATCAGATCAATAAAGCGATTATAATCTATCTTCATACTCTATTTCCATGTACTTTTGCGACATTGCAGCCGGATTAATGCGACATTGCACACCATAGGAACGACTCAGGAGAACCGCGGCTGGCTACAAAAATTCCTCACAAGCACCCAATTCTCTAATTTCAACATAATTTCTTTGCTCCAGTTCTGCAATTACGCCAACACAGTCGATGGTAATCTCGCTCAATTCAAGCTTTTCCTTCTCCAGAAACTGATCATCGAGCAATCTGGCTACTTCAGAAATGGTTCTCCCATTGCACTCCCTGCTTCTTCCCAAAATGAAAAAAGGTATCTTTGTATTACACAAAGATACCTTTTTTCATTAAAAGCTTACGGCTCAATCCCCCACACAAGCTGACCATTCATATACCCGGTGACCTGTTCATTATTTATGAACTGACTGCTGGATGCCTTGAACGAATAATCATTAGCCTGGTTGTAATTGGACCAGTCGGTTTTGGAGAAACGGGTTTGAATTTCTGCGCTCTGACCTGGATTAAGTATTCCAGCCGAACTCGTGAAACCAATTTCCAAAACATAATCTGCACTGGCAACAGGAGTCGCCAGCTTAACGAAATTGCCGGTTACATTCGCATTTCCGATGCTGGCCCAGTCGATCCAGAAACTCTGATCTTTCTCGCCATCAATCGTATAGTAATACCGGACCTTCACATCACTTAGTTGAATCGCTGAATCACCGGTATTGACTACTTTGATTTTGGGTGAAATCCCGTTGGTGGAGGCACTTGTGTTGCCATTAAAAGCTTGGACCGTCAAATCTCCAGTGGGTACTGGAACACTGCTATCCGCTACGTTCACTGTAAGAACAGCATTATTTCCTCCATTAAAATGAAAGGTTAGGGTATTCTGTCCCAGCGGCAGCGTGGAAAGATAGGATTTTTTCAGAACAACAGCAGCGCTTGATGCCGTATAATCCTGACTCGCTAAAAGTGTGGAATTTCCATTTGTGATACTTGCAAGCTGGTGTCCATTTAAGGTAAGGGCTACGGAAATATCCTGGGCTAGATTCGCCGCTTTATCAAATGCAGCGCTCACGGGCGCAATGGATGCGCTTGGCGTGGAATCGACAATTTTCACTTTTAATACGGGATCTTGTCCTTTATTAAAATCAAAGATGATCGAATGCTCGCCAACCGGCAGTGTCGCCAGAAATGCTTTTTTGAGCAGCAGCGTATTTCCACTCAAGGTATAATCCTGAGTCGCTGTCAATGCATTGGCGCCTGTCCGGAGAGCGGTTAACGTATTGCCGTTTGAATTCACGGTGATGGCTTTGTCATTCTGATTGGAGGCATTTTTATCAAATTCGACGTTTGCAGGTGTGATAGACGCACTTGGAATTGGATTGTTAACCTTCAAATCAGGCAGCTCATCGAGCGTGATTACATAATTGCTTTGGTACAGCGTTGTTAAGGTAGCCGGATAATTAAAGGCGGAACTCATGAGATGCTCACCATACCACGGTAAGAAATAGAGCCAGCCCGATTTTTCCTCTGTCAGATTCTGAACGCTTGGAACGGTGTCGTTCTCCGTCATGGCTACCATTTTCGTACCGCCGGTTAAATCAACAAGCTGATAGAAAATCGAGGTAATCGCGTCCTCATTGGGGACACCAGACAAACCGTCATAGCGGTTATAGATCGTGTTGTATTTATCATAACCTACAATATCCACCTGATCATCGCCGGGATACCATGCGGGAGAAGTGCTGTACACATAGCTGTTGTAGGTCCAGATCAAATTGTGCAGACCGTACGTTTCTGTAAGTTCAGTATAGAGCAGGTCCCACAACTGCTTGTACACCTCCGAGCCTGCCGAAGCCCACCAGAACCATGCACCTTCTCCATTCAATCCACCGTTGCCCTCCGCCTCATGGAAGGGTCTGAAGATAACCGGCACATTGTTATTTTGCAGAATCTGCAGTTGCTCCGCCAAATCCCCAATGGCCAGTTGTACATATTGGTATTCTTTCGTACCTGGAACTACCGCATTAGCTGTATTAAAATTGGTTTCTGTCGGCTTGTAGGTGGCTTTCTTCCAATCTACAAATTCCCCGAGCTGATAGGCGGTGAAATCTCGGGGTACAGTGATATGCCAGCTGTTTGTCGCGATCCCGCCCCGGTTATTCACCCAATCGATCATCCGGGCGGTCGTACCATCCTCCCAGCCGTAAAGCGGATTGTAGTTCATCAGATCAAATCCGCGGATCGCCGGATACTTTCCCGTTAAATTGTGAATCCAATCAAACTCCAGCTCGGAATTGCCGTCATTTCCGCCTCCGTAAATCTCCTGCTGGCCGGAGATCATATGATTGCCGTAAACCTCCGTTAAATAATTCATCAGAAGCTGAGTTTCCGGAGTCGCTTGAGTATCGCTGAGGACAGGTTGCACATCCAGGGGATCAAGATCGGCATAATCCACAGTGAAGGTATCAAAATAAGCGAAACCCCAGCCGGCCTTCAGTTGAATAGTGTTGCTGCCTTGATTCAGCTTGTGATAGCCAAAATCGAAATTCGACCATGTGGTCTTATAGGGCAGCATATACGAACCCTTCGTAACGCCGTTAACGGCTAAAGATTGAAGCCTTCCGTCAGCACTGAGCTCCTGCATATAACGTGTAGAGATCGTATACATGCCGGTTTCTGGGACAGTCACTGTGAAGGAAATTGTACCGGAATTCTGCATCCAGACAAATCCGCTTCCAGAGTATCCGGGTTTGGGCTGTCCGTAAATTTGGGTAGTCACTTGAAGATCGGAGGTGAGCTGAGCGTTTTCGCTTTCAATTGTGAAAAGTGCGTTGTCTGCATGAACGGGCGGCGCTGTCATCAATCCAAGTAGCAGAGTAAATGCCAGCATCATTGTGATTGCCTTCTTGAGCAAATTTTTCATTTCCACCTTTCCTCCCTATGTTAAATATGGTAAATAAAAGTTCAATATACCATCTCTTGGATGCGCTTTCATAGATAAGATAGCATATATTCCATATTTTGTAAATCTACCAAATCGAGAAAATTTCCACATGCAAAAAAACTCCCACCAATATTTATTAGGAGGAGTTAAATAACATTGGCTTCTTACAACTTAAAGTTTCGGAGCGGCTTTCCGTACCGTACCAAAACATGCCATAAGAGTTTTAATTCTTGAAGTACTTCTTTTTCGGTTCCTCGGTCACGCCAAGCTGCAGGATCATGCTTTAAGTGCATAGCAGCAGATCCAATCATGCTCGCATCAATATAACCGTGATGAGCAATACGCTTAGCCAAAGAGGGCATCGTAGGCCCTCTAAAATCTGAAGGCACTTCGTCTACCCACATCGCGAATCCCATGTGCCAATAGAGTTGGATGGCATACTGTAAACATATTTGCTCCAGGATTTGCCCTGTTGGAGTGCCCTTGAATGAAGGATCGGCTACTAAGATTTCCACATCTTCCTTAAGACGGATGTTTCCATGAACTTGCGCTTCAATATAGTGGTTAAGATTACGTTTAGCTTCACATTTTGAAGAGTCTGAAAACGGCATTGTGAGGTTGACCCGAAGATGGTCAACTAATTTTTGTGATCGAAGATCTTTTTCCCCTAGAGCGGAATCTCTTAAGAAAATCTCCTCTAGTAATGCCGCCATCATATCATCAAATTCTGCAAATGTTCCTTTCTGTACAGGGTTTTGATGCGAATCCATATAGGTGTATGTACTGCGATAAGAAACCTCAGGGGATAGGAGGAAATAGCAGGAGCCAAAGCGCGGAGCTGGCCCATCCGAATGACGCATCAAATCAAGAGCGCCATATTTAGGGCGTTCGCTATTCGAAACACCCTCTTGTTGGTATGCCCCTACAAATAGTCTTTCCTCCCACAAATCACGTGGACCACCAGAATAGGCTGATACACTACCACTGGATAACAAGGTCTCAAATTGGCTCTTGTACACGCCTTGCTCCAATAGCGCCTCTGCAACACTTTTCTTTACCGGATCTAGTCGATCTGGATGGAAATGTAGAGCAATCTTCGCATGTGACTTTATTTTGACCACAGCATCTTCAAACTCTTCCCGATCCACATTAGACATTTGAAGAATTTCATGGATGGTCTGAACTGCTTCACTTTTTCGAGTTCGCGCGTAATTCGTAACATATTCTAAAGCCGATAATTGTGACTCCGATAGTTCCTCAGTGAACTGAGACTCTCTTTTTTTATTGGCATTTGCATCGCCTTTCCACTCCATTGCTTATTCACTCCTTTCTAGACCCAGTACATAAGAAAAGAGACTTGATTTCTCCTCTCAGTGTATCAAACGCTTCTTCACTTAAAACTTCATATCCTTACCATCGCAGATTTCGATAACTTCACATGGATCTCGAATGATATAAATTCAAGATCGAATGTTGCTGGCTTGAACATCGTATGCGCGTTATGCGTAATCTTCCTTTTTCGCAGGAGTAATCAACTCGATTTGCTCGTAAGGTGCTGTCAAATAGGGACTCAAAACAAATACCATTCAGTTAACCGTCAGTGTCACAACCACTCAACCATAATTAGAGCGTCTCAGCCAATTTCTGAATCTTTGAGTGGGAAATTAAATATACATTGCCTATAATGTCGATTTTGTTGCCCTTCACACGTACAGCACCATCTTTGTCTGCCGCCACATAAATATCCATTTTATTTGATAAAGGGAAACGCTCCTCAATCATTGCGGTGTTATCATGATCAAAATGAGCTTCAAAAGAAAAGTGATTAAGAGCCATACCTTCACAAACAGTGCATTCATCCACATATTCATCAGACATGTTCATCCCACCAGCACTTGTTCCCATTACAACAGCATTGCTTTTTTTAATCAAATCCGATAATTCATATTCCGTCAAAAGGTGCTTTTGGTCCCGAGCGGTTCCACCACATAAAAAAACGACAGAGGCGTTTTGAATTAATCGCTGGGCATCTTCCTTCTGCGTGCGGTCATCAATGAAATGATATTCATCAAAATAAATGTTAGCCTGATTAAACCATGTCCTTTCAAAAACACTATCAATATTAACTTGTTCATCACTAAAATCAGACGATTCAGCGCTAATCATAACAAGCGATTTTCTGTCTGTTATATCCTCATGCAACACATTGACTAGCTTCTCAGAAAAGCCCTTATCATAAAACCAATCTAAGTAATAGTGAGTTTTCATCCGTAATTACCTCCATATGTAATATCTAAATTTATCCATTATGTTTATCAAAATTCATAGCGCCAGGCAAGTGAAAAATGTCTATAGTAATATAAATTTAGAGGCATAATCAAAGTTTTTTATCTACGCTAGATCCACATTAAGCTTATCCGGCGAGGAAATGGGCCACGTATTTTTGTTCTGCACCGATTATCTTCACCTCCTTTTATATCATGGACATCGTACCATATAATGGAATTCAATAAATCTTACAAATTGATTAAAACAAAAAAATGCCAGCATCATTAGTACCTTCGGTGAATAGCAAAAAGACTTACTCGAGGTATCGATCCCTTCAAGTAAGTCTTTATTTCTAAAGTTATAACGTTACTAGTCCCTTAAACGAAAACATACTCCCCATCACCAATCGAAATCGTCTTCCCTTTCAGCTCTAACGAATCCGTTTCAAAAACCACCTGCTTGAATTGGTTCTCGTCTCCTTGCACGAAAGCAAATGATCTATCGCCAATCTTAAGGCTGAAGGTATCATCCTCTGACTTCGTAACAGGCAGTCCGAATATGGTTCCCCAATGGTTGGCTGCAGCTTCAGGATCGGAGACATGAAATACAGCACGGACGATTTCGACTTCTCCCGCAGGATGAGGTTTAATGACTCCAGATGATGTTAATCTTTCCACTCGCTCTGTATCCGTTCCGATCCATTGAATGATGAACGGATAGACCAGTCCCCCAAAGTCACCAGCAATGGTCATCATCCGCCACTCTATTAATCTTCCCTCGTTATCTAGACGCTTACCATCGATAATTGGAGATAATGATAAGCCTGCTGCTTTCAGGGAAGCCGCTACTTCTTCAATATCATCCGTCCGGATGACTACTCTACTTAGAACTTCATGTTCTGGTAGAAGTTTTACTGCATCTTTCACCACTAAATTATGTTCAGTTGCCTTTGCCAGCTCAAGATTCTCAATGCCCAGAAACTCGAGATAGGTTAGCCCAAAGTAACTTAAGGCATTATAGGTTCCCCAATCTTTATGAGAGCCTCCCTTAAAAGCAACCAATCCATGAGCTCCAAAGATCTCAACCGGTTTGGCCAAATCATTGACATAGTGAACTAAATGATCCCATTTCATCGTTGCCATGATTACTTCACTCCCAGCTCAGTAGTACGTTTTACGGCTGCCAGAACACTTCTTTGCAGACCCGCTGCGAAATCACTGTTGTTTAATTCGTACAAGCCATGCATGCCGACACCGCCAGGTGAATTATTAATATCCAGCAGCTGTCGTGGATGCAGCCCTGTCTGTTGCAGCATTGCTACCGAGCCCATCATATTCTCCAGTGCAACCTTCCAGGCTTGGTCACGCGGCAGTCCGGCAAGTACACCTG
The DNA here is from genome assembly GCF_038593035.1 of Paenibacillus sp. FSL R10-2778. Classification (NCBI taxonomy): domain Bacteria; kingdom Bacillati; phylum Bacillota; class Bacilli; order Caryophanales; family Paenibacillaceae; genus Paenibacillus; species Paenibacillus sp. FSL R10-2778. The sequence continues at coordinate 4,384,752 of NZ_CP151956.1, forward strand.
CATCTACGAGAGATTCAATGAAATAATAGATATAGTTAGGACCCGCCACACCAAATCCAGTGAAAACATCCATTAACGCCTCATCCAGATATTGTACTTTTCCAAAGCCGAGTAGGAAATGCTCCACTTGATCACGAGTAGCATAAGCATTTAACGCTACACCACTATAGCCATATCCTGTATCGGTCAAAGTATTGGGGATAACCCGGATAATGGGCCGTTCAGCTCCAAAATAACCAGCTAACTGATCATTCGTCACACCCGCCACAATCGATACGATTGCGGCAGAAGCTGTAGCGAATTGTTGTACGTTTTGACCAAGGGTAGTTAAATCATCCTGTGGGCGAACTGCCACTACAATCACATCTGCTGTAGACAGGTTATGCTCTTGCGAACTCTTCGTATCTACACCGTATTTGGTATTTAAAAACTGCAGACGCGCTTCATTAATATCCGATACACAAATTTGATTTACAGACAAGGTGTTATTCGCTATACATGCGCGGATGATCGCTTCCGCCATCTGTCCGCCACCAATAAAATGAATCTTTTCTTTGGTCACTTCGTTCACTTCCTTAATTAATTGTTGTCCCAAGCTTCAGGTAGAATGAAACCATCATATTTTTCTAATCCAAGAATATATTCTTCAAACTCTTTGGATTCATAAGCAGCTTTCAAATCTTTAGCCCACTGAGAATTTTCATCCTTTTTATTAACCGATACGATAATTCTGTGTTCCATAGGTGTGTTTTCTATTTTCAAAGCATCCGTAATCTTTCTGTCCGAATTAGCAATATAATTACCATTTACAACGCCATAATCAACATCTTGAAGGGAGACAAGGATTTGAGCGGGGTCCAATATTTTAATATCAATATTATATTTATCCGGTTCCATACTATTAATATTAAAATCCGCTACGCCTGCCCCTTCTTTAATTTTGACCCAACCCAATTCTTCCAGAATACGCAGTGCACGCTCTTGGTTTACCGGATCGTTCGGAACAGCTACGGTTGTACCGTCTTTAACATCGTCTAGCGTGGTATGATTTACAGAATAAAGACCTTGTGGAGCACCTGGAACATAAGCAATTCCGACCATATCTGCATTGATTTCTTCGTTAATGGCCTCCATATAAGCTGTACTTTGGAATATGCTTGCGTCAATGGAGCCTTCCTTCATTGCTGGATTGACCTGCATGTTTTGCGAGAAGGTTTTAATGTCAACGGAATACCCTTGTTTCTCTAGAATCGGTAGAATCGATTGGCGGAATTGTTCCTCATAGGTTCCGACACCAAATCCAACGGTAAGCTTTTTCTTATCTCCAGAATCCCCCGCCTCTTTATTGCCACAAGCCGTCAACACTGCAAGAACACCTATCATCATCACTAACATTAACTTTTTCATACTTATTTCCCCTATTCCAATATAGATTTTTTAAATTGTGCCAACGCCTCATCCGTCACATTGAGTGGGATTGCGCAATTTGGAGATAGAATAAACGGCTGGTCTTTCATTAACTTTAATGCATCTTCAGCCTGCTGCTTGATTTGGGCAATATCGTTTACCGCAAACAACCCATGATCGACTCCACCCACTTTAGTAGCCTTGAGATTTGCCTCTAACCCTGGATTCCCCTCGGCTATCGTATCCCAACTGATCCCGTCAATCCGATAATCGTTGAACTTCTCAGGCTGGGCGTAGGCTCCACAAGTATGAAGAATGTTTTTTCCATAGCTTGCTGCTTCTAACACAATAGAATCATAAGGTCTGGACAGTTCGTCAAACATAGCTTCATCAAATAATCCTGGGTGAGCTGTGCCCGTCACTGCGTAGAACAAACCGTCAGAACCCGCTTGCTGTAACTCTTGTACATAATCGGCTAAGGTTAAGGAAATCGCATGTAGCGCATGATGTGCTGCCGCTCGATGTTCTTTAAACAAGGATTCCAAAGTTACCGGGTGCTCAATACCAAACACCGTTTTAGTAACGTAAGCAGAACGCCCTACAATAAATAGCAATACTGTTAATGGTGAAAATACCGTTTGGATTAGCGGGGTGTCTGGTAACCCTTGACGAATTTTTCTAACCGCATCTAAATGCTCTGCCAAAGGGGCTGACTGGACTGCCTTTTTGACGTCGATATCCCACAGACTAGCCGCTGTTGGAATAGCCGTCGTTTGCTGTCTCGGAAATACGGTCTGATAATCCGTAAAATCGTATTGATTCCCCCAAGCTTCCGCCAGATAAGTCGCTCTTGGATTAATCTTGACCCAATCCCAATCATATTTTTTCGTAAAAGAAATTGTAGTTTCTGCTAAATCCTCTGCAGTTTGTTCTTTGTCGATAAAATGGCGCCAACCACTTCCGATTGGACGATCCGCCCGTTCTCCAGATAATAATGCTTTAAAACGATCTTGCTTACTCCATTCACTCATCTGTCGAATCCCTCCCAGAATATGTAGTAACTAGTAACGGCGAATTTTTCTTGCTAGCGTGTTGCCTAAAGACTGAATACCTTGCACTAAAATAATGAGGATAATCACGGTGGCTACTACGACAACAGTGTCAAAGCGTTGGTATCCATATACAATCGCCAAGTCTCCCACGCCGCCTCCCCCTACCGTTCCAGCCATTGCAGTTGCACCTATCAAACCAATCGTCGCTGTAGTAAGAGACAGGATTAAGGATCCAACCGCCTCTGGCAATAAAAAGTACCAAATGACTTGAAAAGGAGTGGCTCCCATCGCCTCAGCGGCTTCAAGGATTCCCGGATTCACTTCAAGCAGTGAGTTCTCTACCAACCGTCCTATATAAGGTGCGATATAGATAATCAAGGGTACGATCGCTGCGCTTGTCCCAATTGAAGTATGAACAATCAATCGTGTGAAAGGCACAATCGCAACCAGTAAAATAATAAAAGGCAATGAGCGAATGATGTTGATAATTGGATTTAGTACGGCGTAAAGCGCTTTGTTCTCCAAAACCCCACCCGGACGAGTGATGACAAGCAATATCCCAAATGGGATCCCAATCAGGGAACCAACAAACAAGGAGAACCCTACCATTTGAATTGTTTCTATAATCGCCTGCAGAAATTGATCACCTGTTACTGTGGTCGAAAACATTAGATTCTACCTCCTCTACAGCGACTCCATTTCTTGTTAAGAAAGATAATGCATTGTTAATCTCTGCTGCCTCACCATCGAATTGAATGATCACTGTTCCCAGTGTTGTTTCTTGAATCTCCGTCGTATTCGCAAATAAAATATTGACCTTTATATCGCAGGAGCGAATCATTTCAAACAGGATAGGCTCAGAGGCACTTGCTCCCACAAAATTAAGCTTGTACAGCTGACTTCCGGGTTCTGTTTTGATAGATTTCCGCACGCTAGAGGTCATGCTATTTTGAATAACCGTCTTCACGAAATTTTGCGTGGTCAGATGTTTTGGACTTCCGAATACATCCAGAACACTTCCTTGCTCAATAATCCGGCCTTCTTCCATGACCGCTACCTTGTTACAAATTTCTTGAATCACGGACATTTCATGTGTAATGATCATCACGGTAATGTTGTATTCAGCATTGATTTTTTTTAATAGCTGTAAGATAGAATGTGTGGTCTGTGGATCTAAGGCAGAGGTCGCTTCGTCACATAAAAGGATAGACGGATTCGAGGCAAGCGCTCTGGCAATCCCGACACGTTGCTTCTGACCACCTGATAGCTCACTCGGGTAACTCCCCGCTTTGTCACTTAATCCAACAAACTCTAGCAGCTCCATTACCCGCTGGCGGATTTCATTTTTATTCTTTTTCAGGAGAACTAGAGGGATCGCCACATTATCAAATACTTTTTTAGATTCTAATAGATTAAAATGTTGAAAAATCATTCCGATATTTTTCTTAGCGGTACGCAACTCTTTATCGTTGTATGTTCCCAAATCACGTCCAGCGACCATAACTTGTCCTTTGGTGGGTCTTTCCAAATAATTGACTAAACGAATTAATGTACTTTTCCCAGCACCGCTATAGCCGATAACCCCGAATATATCGCCTTTCTCGACCTTTAAATCGATTCCCTTAAGAGCATCAATAGTGGTCCCTTTCCGAGTGAACGATTTGTAAACATTCTTTAATTCAATCATTTCCATTCCCCTCAATCATCTTTAGGATTAAGCTTCCTCTTGCGACTTCACCAGCGCTTGTTCTGCCAATAAAGCGAAGTACTTAGCAGCTGGCAATATCGCAGCTTCATCAACATCGAAACGAGGGTGATGTAAGGGATAGGCTGGACCTGATCCTATATTCACAAAAGCACCCGGTATCTGTTGTAAATAAAAAGAGAAATCTTCTCCACCCATCTGTGGAGGAATATCATGTACTTCATAGCCGAAATCTGAGGCGATCTCTTTGGTAAAGTCCGCCCATTCCCCATGATTTATCGTTGCGGGTGGACCTGGATACCAGTGTAACTGGGCCTCTGCCCCAGCTCCCGCAGCAATCCCTTCGATAAGACGAGTCATTTGTATTGGAATATTGCGGCGAATCTCTTCATTGTAAGTTCTTACTGTACCTTCTAATTCGACTTTTTCCGGCAATACATTCCATGTGAAGCCTCCATTAATTCGGGTAACACTTAACACTACTGGTTCCGTGGTGCTGTTTTGGCGACTTACGATGGTTTGTAGTGCGGTAATGATCTGAGCCGCAGTTACAATCGTATCCACACCTTTTTCAGGATAAGCAGCATGAGCGCCGACACCTTTTATTGTAATTTCAAACCGGTCAACACCGGCTGTTAAAGCTCCTGTTCTTGTTCCAAAAGCTCCCGTAGGCAAGTCAGGTGAATTATGGAGACCAAATATAGCCGCCACATCCTGGAGTCCTCCCGAGGCTAAGACGCTTTCCGCCCCATGCCCTGTTTCTTCCGCGGGTTGAAACAATACTCTAACCTTTCCAGGTAGTTCATTTTCACGATCCTTTAATAATAATGCAGCACCTAAAATAGTAGCCGTGTGAAAATCGTGACCACAGGCATGCATCTTTCCTGGGATCTCTGAGGCAAAGGACAATTCAGTTTGTTCCTCTATGGGAAGTGCATCAATATCACAACGAATGGCCACTATGGGTCCCTGACCCTGCCCGATCTCTGCGATGAGTCCGGTTTGTAAAGGTAAGTCAAGGATGTGAATATTGGCTTGGGTCAGCCATTCCCGTAATTTTGTTGTGGTTTTAAACTCTTCATACGCTAATTCAGGCTCACGATGCAGGTTTCTGCGAACCTCTATTAATTGATTAGCTAAAGCTTGCTCAACCTCATTTAGTGGTTTCATAGGTGATGTCTCCCCTTTCGTTATGCTTCCAGCTTTTCTTCAATCCCTTTGATGCGATCAAGCGCAGTCGATAGACTGCTTAAAATATGATCTTGCATGGCTTTTTCAGCACCATCTTCATTTTTAGCAGCGATCATTTGTAAAATAAGATCATGTTCTTCATCCGCTTGTGTGTTCCAATCCCCATGCATAGAGACGAATCGACAATAACGAAGCGAATGATCTCTTAATTGATTCAGAACCTTCTCGAAGGTTTTTAGTTCGCTGATTTCTGACAAATAATCATGGAACTCAAATCCATATGTAACAAAATTCTGATTATCACCAAGCTGGAACGAGTGTTTCATTTTTGTAATCATCGTCGTTAAATTCACAATATCTTTCTCTGTGGCATGCTTAGCTGCACTTCTTGCAATATAGCCTTCAAGCATGCTGCGAATAAGAAATATTTCTTCAACCTCTTTAAGGGTTACTGAAGCTACCCGCAGTCTTCCATTTGGCTGTCGAACCAGAAAATCCTCGTTCTCCAGTCTCTGTATCGCCTCTCTTAGAGGTGTGCGGCTGACCCCGAGCAAGGCCGCCAAATTTTCTTCATTTACAGGTTGATTCGGTTCAAACTCGCTATCAATAATTTTTTGTTTTAATTCATAGTAGGTATTATCCTTTGATAACCTTCGTGATCGTATCGCCATTTCTATACTGCTCCTCATCGATAATCTGTGGGGTCCGAATCCCAATAATATATTTGTATAATTGTATACAATTATTAGTTAAGAATGGATTGGTTAGTTACATTCCCTTCCATACCGTTCAAGCTTTTTTATACTATATTCCAATTATTCCACCTAGTCAAGTAGGAATTAAAAATCAATTTAATCCCCTCTTTTCAACACAAAAAAACCCTACAACCCTCAGGGGGTGTAGAGCTATTTTTGGATAAATAAATTTCAGAATTAGAAGGAAATAATCCCCGAGGTATGGAGCAGCACTAGGAACACTAGGATCGGCGCCACATAACGGAGCATAAACAGCCAAACACGGAACCAGCGCGCCTGTAGTCCAGCGGCTTCCGCTGCACCTTTCCAGAAATAACCGGCGAAGATGGTAATCAGCAGACCTCCAAGCGGCAGCATAATGTTAGAGGTGATAAAATCCAGCCCATCAAATAGAGATTTGCCACCAATCGTTAGCTCCGGGAACATCCCCAGTGACATCGCTAAAGGAATACTAAGAAGGAAACAGATCAGCGTCAAAATCCAAACCGAACGTTTCCGGCTCCAATTCCAGCGCTCCATTGTGAAGGATACAGGCACTTCAAGCAGCGATACAGCTGAGGTTAGAGCAGCAATCGCCAGCAAGATAAAGAACAAACCGCCGAAAAGCGCACCAAAAGGCATAGCCGAGAAAGCGGCTGGCAAAGCGATAAAAATCAGCGAAGGCCCCTGATCAGGAGCAATACCAAATGAGAACGTCGTCGGAAAAATAATCAAGCCTGCGATAAACGCGTATAACAAATCTCCTGCACCGATTGCGATGGCAGCGGTACCCAGCGATTGTTTTTTATCAACATAAGATCCGTAAGTCAGGAGAATCCCCATCCCGAGCGATAATGAAAAGAAGGCATGTCCCAATGCAACTAGCGCAGATTCCGCTGTCAACACTGAAAAGTCCGGTTTTAGGAAAAAAGATACCCCTGCGGATGCACCCGGTAAGGTTACTGCGCGAATCATTAACACTACAAGGAGTACGACCATACCAGGAATTAATACTTTGTTAAATTTCTCAATCCCGCCTGATACGCCAAGGATGACTACACCCGCCGTAATCAGAATGGCTATCCCCTGCCAAACGATCGGCATATATCCGGAGACAAACGAATTGAATTCGCCTGCATAATCAGTAGTGCTGAATAGTTGTCCATTAAAAGCAATCATCGAATAGTTCAGCGTCCAGCCAGCAACAATAATATAAAAAGAGAGAATTAGAAACGGCGCAAGTACCTGCAACATTCCAGCTGCAAACCAACTTTTCCCGCCTCCAGCCCGCATAAAAGAGGTCGCCGCGCTACCACGCCCGCTGCGTCCGATAGCCAGTTCTGCCAACAGCACCGGTAACCCTATCAGCACTAAACAGACGATGAAAAGCAGGAAAAAAGCTGCCCCCCCATTTTCTCCTGTAATATAAGGAAACTTCCACATATTCCCTAGCCCAACCGAGCTGCCGATGGCGGCAAAAATAAAGCCCGCGGAAGAGAAGCGTTCCTCCTTCTCCGAGAGAAGATTTTTGTTACCCTTCATTTGATTCATTATAACGCCCCGTTTTCTTTTTTAGACCTCATTATAGCTTAAGTAACAAAGCACGTCATATGGAAATTTTCTGACTATTTTTATAACCACTCGAATTCTCTGTTTGTAAACGCTTATATTATTCATTCGGCCCTTGAATCTCATTATATCCACTAATGTCGTGCCCCATTGCTTCAATGAAACGGATTGTCTATATCCTGACAATATTTTTAACAAAAAAGGCTCCCACTAAGGGAGCCTTTTCTAAACATTATTTGCGGACAGAGAGAATGAACCTCTCAAGCTTAGCTGTATCGGTTATGCTCCGATTACATTCCAGATTATCCAGACATACGTATTGACCCACAGCAGAAATATTATCCGGCGAAACGTTCACATTCTTGGTCTTAACATAAAAGAATGCAAGCTCTTGATGCCGATTGCAGAACATGCAGTACCCTTTTTTGTGCGTTGGTGTGATTCTACCCTCAATACCAATGAACTGTCCTTCGTACGGATAGATAATGAATAATTTATTACTGGCAATATCTATCCAACTCAAATACGTTATGTTGCGATAGTCGATGAGTTGTAGATCAGGTACTTTCAGTTTCTTATTCTTAGGGAATAGCTTCTGAATCTGCTTCAGCGTAATCGTCGGATATGACTCTAGGTATGGTTCTAATTCACTAAGATATCTCTGGAAATCTTCTGCAGTTTCGAAGGTCGATATTTGTTCCAGCATCTGCTTGTGATTCTCCGTAAGAGAAGGAAATGCCTCAATAATGTTCGTAGCAGCACTATATCTTACAGTCTCCAAGACTCTACGATCCGCAACGGTTCGCAGGGTATGCAGAACAAATTTCGTTTGTTTCTTAATTAAGTTATATTGATGGTTTCTAATAAATGGTGTACACATCGCTTTTCAGCCCCTTATTTATATTAAAAGTTCATAAGGTGCAAAGCCCATTTATAGAAACGATAAAATTAAGTTGGGCGATATAGTCCATCCATCGCACCTCACGCAAAGTATCGCCCTATATTAGGCTTTGCGTGAGGAACTTCTAGCTAATGGGCATTTCAACATTAGCACTGTACCACCTCCGAGCATATTTCATGCCAAAAGTATAGCACCGTATTTTAGAAGGCGCAATTCATCTGGGAATGCTTATTTGCATGCCATACCTACAAAAAAAAAGGGAGCTACATGGACTAGTCCAGTAACTCCCTCTTTTTTGACTATTCTTTTACAGCGCCGACTACGATCCCTGTCACAAAATAACGTTGCAGGAATGGATAAACTAACAATATCGGTAGCGCACTTATGAAAATCTGTGAAGCCCGTATGGTCCGTTGAGACAAGTTAGCTACAGCTGACGGATCAAGCTTGGACATATCTGCCTGAACGATAATGGTCTGCATAAACGTCGCCAGCGGCAGCTTATCCGAATCTCTGATATAGATTATACCGTCAAAGTAAGAGTTCCAATGGCCCACCATCATGAATAAGGAAACCGTTGCAATGACTGGTAAGGAGACTGGTAAATATATTTTCAAAAAGGTCTTAAAATGTCCTGCTCCATCAATAAAGGCTGCTTCCTCAAGGTCCTTAGGTACACCACGGAAGAAGTTCAGCAGCAAAATGATGTTAAATACGGCTACCAATCCAGGTAAGATAAGTGCCATCAAAGAATTCATCAGCCCGAGCTTTAGAATCAGGATATATCCCGGAATCAGACCCCCACTGAACAACATGGTTACGACAAAATACCAAAGATAGATATTACGCGCCCGGAAAACTCTAGTTTCCTTAGAAAGAGCATAGGCTGCAACCGTATTTACTACCAGTGCAAGTGCTGTTCCTAGTATTGTCCGCTCTACCGACACCCACAGGGATGTAAGAAAATTAGTATTGTTAAAAGTTTTTGCATAGGCCTCCAAAGTGAAGCCAATTGGCCAAAAGGTGACCAACCCAGCATTGGCTGGGGCGGACGCACTAAGAGATACCATGAGTAAGTGATACAATGGCAGCAAGCAGAGCACCGAAAGGATAGTTAGGAGCACATTATTGAATATGCTAAATATTCGATATGGAAGGGTTTTATGGTACATTTGTTGTCATCCTTTCTAGAAAATTCTGTACCCTGCAAATCTATAGGCAAGTCGGTATGAAATAACGATTAGAATTAAACTAATTGCTGATTTAAAAAGATTAACTGCGGTCGCAAAGCTGAATTGTCCGCTGAGAAGACCTTCTCTATACACAAAGGTATCAATGATATCCCCTTGTTGATAGATCAAAGGACTATATAGGTTAAATACCTGGTCAAAGTTGGCGTTCAATACATTGCCCAGTGCCAAGGTCGCAATTACAATAGCAATTGGAATAAGTGCTGGTATGGTAATATACATCGTTTGCTTCCAGCGACCTGCCCCATCCACTTCAGCAGCTTCATAAAGTGATGGATTAATGCCGGATAGCGCAGCTAGGAAAATGATCGTGTTGAAACCAAATTCTTTCCAAACATCACTGGCTATGATGGTAAATCGGAACCAGTTGCCGTCCCCTAGAAAAAAGATCGGTTTTATGCCGAAAACGGACGAAATAAACTGATTCACAATCCCTGTTTGAGCTAGGATATCGATCAGAATTCCTGAAAGGGTAACCCATGACAAGAAATGCGGTAGATAGACGAGTGTTTGAATCGATCTTTTAAGGCCCATATTCCTTACCTCATTAAGCAACAAGGCGAATATAAAAGGAATAATCAGGTTCAAAACAATTTTGGAGCAAGCAAAAAACAGTGTGTTCCAGGTAATTTGCAGGAAGTAATCGTTCTCCCACATGTACCTAAAATGCTTAAGTCCGACCCATTCGGAATCAAAAAATCCTAATGCAGGCTTATAATCCTGAAATGCCATGAGTATTCCTGACATGGGGATATAAGAAAAAATAAAAACCATAATTGCCGCCGGTAATACCATGAAGTGGAGCACCCATGGTTGTTTATAGCCTTTTTTTCTTTTTCTTTTTATACTTGGTTTATTTTCCAGGCCTACCTGCTGTATTGAATTAGCCTCCATAGCTCTCTCCTGTTCCCAAAAAAAATATTTTGTGTGTGATGGGGATCTCTGCTATAAATAGTATCAGGCGTTTCTCAGGTTTGACTATATAACATTGTTAGGCTTGATATGGTTTTATTAGGACATCATCTGGAGGGTACATTTATGAATATTTGGAAGCGCTTTACATCCCTGAGAGAATTAACACAATCCCGGTTTAGTTTATTTGCCAAAATAAACTGCCTGATCATACTCTTGTTCATCCCCATCATTATCATGTATACCTTTTCAAATAACGTCACATACGATGTTGTAAGCAAAGAGCTGCAGGTGTCCAATACGAAGCAGCTCACTTTTCTGTCCAGTCAAATTGATTCGCGTATTAATCAGATGATGGACTTCACCCTTATCCTTTCTAGAGATCCCAATGTCAGAGCCTTCAACGGATTAAACATTTGGGCGGATCGATATGATCAGATGCAGACCCGGTATGTCATTCAGGAAAAGATGGTGCTTCAATCTGGGGTTGCAGATATTTGGCCTGCCAGATATGCCGTACATTCACAGCAAAATAAAGATGTCATCTCCAACTACAATCGAGCATTTGGGTATGATGAGGATTACTTAAAAAGAAATATGAGTGGAAAATGGACGTATGGCGATCACAGCTTGGAATCTAAAGATGAGTTAAAATCCTTCTACTGGTTCTATACAGATTCCTTAGCTCAGCCGGGGATGTTGACGGGAAGCAACTTGGTGATTGAGGCCAGCTTCAGTTATGAGAATATTCAGAACATGCTGGATACGTACAAGGAAGGTGGACAAGGTGATCCTTTTCTCTATCATAAAGGGAACTCGCCAATTCTGAATCGCAGTGCGGACAAACAGCTATCTGAAGAACTCATTCGTTACCTGGATAAACACTCACCTGAGAATACTACCCAGGATGTAGTCAAACTCAATGGCAAGAACTACCTGGTCAGCTCTGTGAAGTCCTCCTATTTGGATTGGAATTTAATAGATGTTGTCCCTCTATATCAAATCCTAAAACCCATTTCGCTCAGTCAGGATTTGTTCTATATCTCGATGATTTTGCTGTTTGTTATGGGAATTTCCGCTTCCATATTACTATATAGAAATGTTCAATATCCTATCAAAAAGCTAATTAAAGGCTTACGGCGCGTGCAGCGTGGAGATTATTCTGTACGTCTTCATAACGAGGGCCGGAACGAGTTTTCGTTTCTATTCCATCGCTTTAATGATATGTCCCATCAAATTCAAGACCTGATAGAGAATGTGTTCAATGAGAAAATCCGTGCCCGCGAAGCTACACTTAAGCAACTGCAGGCGCAAATCAATCCGCATTTTCTCTATAACTGCCTTGGTTATATTATCAATATGGCCCAAATGAAGGATGAGGACGCTGTCGTCTCCATGGCTTATAATTTAAGTGCTTACTACCGTTATACTACCCGAATGGAACGGGAAACCGCGTCACTGGATGAAGAAATCAAGCTGCTCGTCAACTATTTGGATATTCAAAAGCTGCGCAATGCCAGAATTGATTATCATATCGAAATCCCTGAGAACATGTTAAGCCAGTCTGTGCCACGTCTAATGCTACAACCTATTGTGGAGAATTCAGTCATTCACGGAGTGGCAAAATCGTATTCATCGGGTGAGATCAGCATTAGTGGTGAGATTTCGAACGGCTTCTGCAAGATCTACATTGATGACGACGGACCTGGCTTGAATCCGGAGCAGCTGGAAGCTTTGAATCGTAAAATGCAGGAGCCATTGCAGGAAGAAATGGGCTGCGGGCTCTGGAATACGAATCAGCGGATCATGCACCTGTTCGGCAATCAATCCTGTCTAACCTATAAACCATCCCCTCTTGGAGGTTTCCGAACAGAGATTATCTGGGAAATCCCTACGGAGGATGAATATTCTAAATTTAAGAATCATCAAGGAGAATAACAACATGCAAATGATTATAGTAGACGATGAAGCACACTGGGTAGATAATCTTGCCATGACTAAACCCTGGCATACGCTAGGCATTGAACAGGTGCATAAAGCGTATTCGGCCCGTGAAGCGCTACAAATTATCGATACAAACCCTATTGATATTGTGATCTCGGATATCCAAATGCCCGAAATGACGGGAATTGAATTAATAGAGCGGATAAGAAAACGTGATAAAAAGATCAAATGTATTATTTTATCAGGCCATTCGGAGTTCGATTACGCCAAAAAAGCACTTCAGCATAATGCCGTCGATTACTTGCTTAAGCCACCTACCGATGATGAAATTATCGGTGCAGTCAAAACTGCCATCGAGCAATTGAACACAGAATGGGAACTTATCAGTTCGCTTAAGCGAACCCAGTTTACCCTACGGGAAAATCTGCCGCTTTTACGTGGTCAACTGCTCCTTGATGCCTTGCAAGGTCATCAATTTCAAGCTGGCGAATGGGAACGGAAGCTCGTAACTTATGATTTGCCCTTCCATTCTGGCGATTGCGCTTTGATGCTTGTACGCATGGAAGAAGAATTTAGCCATTATAACAATAATGATCAAACCTTAATTGAATATGCCATCATCAATATGGCTGAAGAGATTATGGGTGAATTCATGCAGGTCTGGGGCGTTAAAGAGGAACATGGATATCTTGTGTTTCTGCTTCAGCTTAAAGAGAAAGGATCCGACATCGGCAAAGAAACCATCCTAGAAAAGCTTTCTTTACAGCTTCAGTATAAGGTTAAGCAATTTCTGAAAGGTTCCCTGTCCATAGTAATCACCGAGTGGTTCCAGTTTCCCGAGAAGGTGTCGAGCCGTTTCCGTCAGGCCACAGCTTATTTCCGGCAGATCGTGGGAGACGAGCGCGAATTCGTAATGCGGGTCAGCGAATTTGAACCTTCCACTACCCAAGGACCTTTGGATGCCCTTTACACCCCGCCGACACTAATTCACCTGCTTGAAAGTGGGCATTGGGATGCTGCGGAAGAGAAACTACTCGCTGTCTGCGCGGAGCTGGATGAGAAATGGTCTGAATCGTGGGAGCATTGCATGGAGGCCGGTTTTTTAATCACTGCATCCTTCACGAATCTCGCACACCGAAATGGGCATACTCTAGCTAACTTAGCGGGAGACGATCTCGGTTGGTTGCAAAGCGGTGAAGCGTTCTCGACCATCGGTAAACTTAGAAAATGGTCCCTCAGCATTCTGAGCAAATTGAAAGAAGGAACGTCTAACGAAATTAAAGACATCAGGTCTGAATATGTGAAAAAGATTCAAGATTTCACAGACAAAAACCTGCATTTAGATGTTTCATTACGGGTTCTGGCTGACCATGTAAACCTCCATCCGACTCATTTATCAAAAATTTATAAGATTGAAACGGGTGAAGGAATAAGCGATTATATCTCGCGTCTGCGCATGGATCGCGCCTGCCATAAGCTGAAGACTACCTCTAAAAAAGTCTATGAAATCAGCATGGAGATTGGCTATATGGACCCTGCTTATTTTATAAAAGTGTTCAAACGACAGTTCGGAGTAACGCCGCAGGAATATCGAGACAATAATAAATAGCATGATAGAGTCCTATCGAAACTAAAAATCTCATATAGATGCCATCCCCGACTAGTTGTTAAAGTTACACTTGTAAAGATCATACACAGTAGGGGGAATTAAAGAATGATCAAATTCAAAAAAATGTGGTCGTTGTTAACGGTCACAGCACTTATCACACTCACAGCCTGTGGCAGTGGCGGCGGAAATAATGAAAACGCCAAACAAAACAATACCACATCGTCTGAGACTAGTTTATCTGAAGCAGATGCTGCTTTTGAAAAAGGTAAATACGATCCACCCATCGAGTTCAGTTCGGTATTGATGCCGAAGAAATATGTTCAAGGTGATACCAAAGAAAACAATGTTCACGATCGCTGGATGCTGGAAACACTGGGCATGAAGCATAAAGATACTTGGTATCCTGCCAATGACGATCAATACAGACAAAAGCTTCAGCTTGCCATTGCTTCTGGCGAAAAGCTGCCTGACTTCGTTTCTGTACCAACCAATGCAGTATTGACCAATCAACTGATTGATTCCGGTCAGTTCATTGCTATCGATGAGTTGTTCGACAAATATGCTAATAAAATTCTAAAAGATCATGCTGCAGCACACCCAGAACTTTGGTATCCATTCACAAAAGACGGTAAGAAATACAATATGCCGATCCTTGAATATACCGATAATGACGATACTCTTCTCTGGTTACGTGAAGATTGGATGGAAAAGCTGAACCTTCAGGCTCCAAAAACAATCGCCGATCTTGAGAATATCATGGACAAATTTAAGAACGAAAACCCTGACGGTCTAGCACCTAAAGATGTTTTCCCACTTGCGATTTCTTTGAAAAATAATACAAACACCTGGATGGGCCAACTCGACTGGTTATTCGGTGCTTACGGTACGATTGAGGAACAATGGAATAAAGATGCCGACGGCAATCTGGAATACGGTTCCATTAACCCTGGTGCTAAACAAGCCCTTGCTAAGCTTAGTGAGTGGATGGACAAAGGTTATATTCACACAGACTCTGCACTTTGGGATGAAGGTAAATCTGCTGAAAGCTGGACAAAAGGCGCCGCAGGTATTCTACCAGGAGCAAACTGGGTTCCAGACTGGCCGGCTCCCGATCTTATGAAAAATGTACCTGGAGCGAAGATCAAAGCTTATCCGGTTCCAGCAGGTCCAGACGGACTCATCGGTACCAAATGGCAGAACTCTGGGGTAAACGCTAGTATCATGATTAACAAAGATGCTAAGCACCCTGAAGCAATTTTCTTATACTACAACTACTTGCTTGATAACCTAGCTAATCCAGCAGCTGGTAGTGAATTTGAATACGGCTTTGCTAAAGGCTACGATTGGGACATGATTGATGGAAAGCCCACTAGTGATAAAGAGAAGATTAAAGACTTCTCCAATGAGTTTCCTTTCTTAACTGGACCGGCTCGTATTCCTGATCTGTTCATGAAGACATTGGTTAAACTTGCTGATGGTGAAACCCCTGTAACTCCTTATGAAAAACAAATGGCTGAGTTCCGTAAACCGGAAAACTGGGCCGCTGCAAAAGTTGTTATGTCACAAATAGACATTCGTAGACAGAACTATTTCACTGGCGCTGCGACACCAACGATGGTATCCAAATGGAATCTGCTTCGTCAATCCGAAATGGAAACCTTCAACAAAATCATTTACGGTAAGCTTCCTGTAGATGCCTTTGACTCCTTTGTTTCCAACTGGAAAGCAAATGGTGGTGATCAAATCACCAAAGAAGTTAACGAATGGTTCAAGTCTGTATCCACCAAATAGACTAAAGTAAATAAAAACAAGCCAGAGCGTGATCCTTTCGCTCCGGCTTATTTTTTTATGAATTCCTCATTAACTTTCGCTCGCTAGAATCCCTTTCAAATACCCCGTCAACTCTTTTGCCGCTTGTTCATGAGCTAATGCTCCCGGATGACTTCTTGCCCCTATGGTCTCATCCGTCATATTTGGAAGCTGCAATACAGAAACCTGCTTGTCCCCTGTTTTCTTGCTATAAACATCGACCGCGCGGTAGATCACTGGCATCATCGGGATACCAAGCATCCCATATGCCCATACGAGATGTGCATGTTGATTATTTTTTCTAAGCTTCATCAGAAATTTCTCGGCGGCATCGACAAAAGCTTGTATATCATCCTCATGATAGGTCCCGTCTTCATTTAAACGTTGTTTATGGCTCTCCCCTGTTACCTCATCTTTCCATTCTGGCGATTGAAAAGCGCCCCCATCATTTGTTCCTAGATTAACTACCACAACATCTGGCTGCCAGGTTTCAAAAGAATGTTCTTGAAAAGCTCCTAAAGCTTCGTTTTTTGCTCCAGTTAGAAGACCACAAACCTGCTCATAACAATCAGGGATATTACCGTGCGGATTATTATCCCAGCTAGTAAGGACGCCCCAGCCACTTTGAGAAATAACTCTATATTCTGCATTTAAAGCATCTGCTGTCATTCTGGTATAGTTGTTGATGGCGCTAAACCACATTGGAATCCAATCTTCTTCAGCCTTGGCACCTATACTTCCTTCTCCGGATGTGATGCTGTCACCTATGAACTCTATCTTGTGGGGTTTGTCCGCAACAGGCAGGAATTTTCCATCCATCTTCACCGCATGTATCTGCAAAGAGCAGCCAGGGTCTCCACTCATTGCCTGCACATCTTTTACAATACGGACATTTTTCACAACACGATCATTCATGCCTCTAAATACACAAATCCAATACCTGCCTGCTACTAACATTTGTCTGCTAACAGGAACGGAATTGATCAGGATGCTAATCCAGGGTTCATAAACATCATAATCTGCTTCTACTTCAAGCCATAGCTCAGAATTTTTAACATTTAATTCGACCGCACTGCCTGTCCAAAATAACGTTAGTGGAGAAAGTGACCCTGTTGTTCTGCCGTGAATTTTCAGATGTTCGATATCAGCTAATGTATGTACCTTTAAGTTTGTATTCTGTTTCATAAAATCGCCTCCTAAATTACCGCTAGAATCCTAATCTACACTTCTACTTCACTACTTCTTCAATACTATCTTATAATCCTTTTCCAAATAGCATATACTCTTCCTCTGGTACAATAGAATTAAATGAGGTCATGAACAAAGGTGGGATTGAAGTTGAAAGTTATACCTAACTGTATTACACTTGGCAGAATTATTTTGGCAATAATGCTGTTATTCTTCGAGCCGCTAAGTTCGGCCTTTCTTGCAATTTATATCCTTTGCGGAGTCACCGATCTGATAGATGGTCCAATTGCCCGAAAATCAGGCACAACAAGTCATCTCGGAGCAAAGCTGGATTCTGCTGCCGACACGATACTAATCGGGATCTGCTTATTTACTTTGTATCCGTATCTGGGTCTTACCCTCGAATTCATCCTATGGATCTTCTTAATCGCGGGCTTCCGCATAACATCGATAGGGATTGCCCTCCGCAGATTCAAAACTTACGCAAGTATCCATACCTACGGCAATAAATTCACCGGGCTTCTCTTATTTGTAACTCCTATATGGCTTTCCCATAGTAACCCCACCATTTGGACAACCATTGTCTGTATAGTTGCAACCTTATCCGCTGTGGAAGAATTGATCATCCAAATCACATCCACTCAATTACAGCTGGACAGAAAAGGATGGTTTTACAACCCTCCTAATCAGGAATAATGAAAGACACCGTAGTTCCCACCCCAGGAATACTTTGAATCTTCAAGCCTTGTCCATATAATTGTGTTAATCTCCGATCTGTATTAAGGAGCCCAATTCCTTGATCCTTAAGACTTTTTGGTTGCAATAACTTACTGACTTGAGCTTCATCCATTCCAATCCCCGTATCAGCAATGATAAAATGAACAGCCTCCGCATGTGTCTCGATGTGAATACGCAAGGTTCCACCTTTTGCCCGACTTAAGATCCCATGCCGGACGGCGTTCTCGACCAGTGGCTGAATGGTCAGCGGAGGAATTAGAAGCTGTAGATTCGCGTCTACCTCCCATTCAACCTGCAGCCTCTCCTCAAAACGCTGCTGCTGGATATATACATAATTCTCGACCAGCTCCAGCTCTTGCGACAGCGAAACAAGTTTGCCTGCATTTAAGAAGTCAAAGCTGATCCGCAGATAAGTAGTGAATGCATCTGAAAGATCTTTCATTTTGACAGTGTCAAAATCACTCAAGGACATAATCGAATTTAATGTATTAAAGAGAAAATGTGGATGGATCTGCGCTTGTAAATAAGCAGCCTCCATTCTCAAACGATCATTGACTGCTTGCTTCATAGAAGTGAGCGACGAAGCACGATACTTCAATTCCATGGCATCTACTGGCTTGGGTACATAGTCATTAGCTCCAGCCAAGAAACCTGCGTAAACATCCTCCTGCTCACTGCGAGCGGTCAATAGAATAATAGGAAGTTCATACATCGTGAACCGCTCGCGTATCAATCTTGTCAATTCATATCCAGACATGCCCGGCATCATCACATCAGCGATAACCAAATCGAACTGCTCATGATGCAACATATCCAGCGCCTCACGGGCTGAAGTCGTTGTATCAATCCGATAGGCTCCATCTGATAAAATATTTTGCAGAACTTTTAAATTGACCGAATCATCATCAACCGCCAGCACATGTATGATGTCAGCGTCTGTATCGAGCTTCGAGAGTGCCTCTACTTCCTTTGTGTTATAGGTGGCAGCCACCATAGCTGATTTCTCCGCAGTTATCCACGTGCTGAATGGTGACAATGGATCCGAATCTTTTTCTGTATGAACATCTGGAATAGATGACTGCAGGCTCCCTTTGGCTACAGGTAATTTAAAGCTGAACTTACTTCCCTGACCCGGCTGCGATTGCAGCAATAATTCACTGCCATGCAGTTCGACCAGCTCCTTACAGATACTAAGCCCCAACCCAATGCCGCCTTGACCGTAAGCCCCTTGTTCATAGCGCATAAAAACACGCTTTTTCAAAGCTTCATCCATACCTACTCCTGTATCCGTAACATGTATCCATACATCCCCACCCACTTGTTCTGCGGCCAGTTCAACACTTCCCTGTTCGGTGTACTTTAGTGCGTTATGAACTAAATTAATCAGAATCTGCACCAATCGCTCCTCATCAGCATAAACACGAGGCAGATTCTCATCTATAGACATTCGAAGCTCCACCTTCGTCCCACCGGTTAAGAAACGTAACATATCCATTACACCTTCAGCCAATGACCTCACTTGCAGCGCCTTTATATTCATCACAATCCGCTTATCCTGCAATCGCACAACATCAAGCAAGTCATTCAGCATAAGCGACATCCGGCGACTGACCATAATTAGCAATTCCATGTCACGCTGGCTCTCTTCATCCAGCACATGTTTTTTTCTTGTTAACACACTTTGGGCAATATTCATAATCCCATGCAGTGGAGTGCGCAGCTCATGTGACGTATTGGCTAGAAAACGGTCCTTTAATTTATTGGATTCCGCCAATTGAGCGTTCAGTAACACATTTTGATGGGATTGATGAAAATATCTCCTAAACCAATAGGCGGAAAATGCGGCAAGGGCAGCAATTAAATCTACGGGATAAAACATAAATTGTGAGCTACCGGCATAGTAGACAGCCCCCCACAACATATTATTTAGTACTGCTAACACTGAAAACAATAAAAATAGAGCACCTTCAGCTCGTAAGGCTACCATCTTCCAAAAATAATATACCGTCCAACACACTGGAACGTAATACAGGATCATGTAATACCCTTTTCCGATGACATATAACACTGCCTCTTCAGGACCTACAATAATAAATAAAGTAAAAATGAGAACTGACAGGATGTAACTATAAAACGCCTTGCCTTTCCGTCGATTCCCCAATAGTTCTCTTCCCATCAATAAAAGGAATAAACAAAACCCTATATACGAAAGAACCTTTAACCTCAGCATCCAGGCAAAATCAACATGAAGAAACCTGAACAACAGTCCATTATGTTCAACCCCAATGGATACAGCCGCAGCGACCATCATTAGGAAAAAAATAATCAGCTCTGTTTTTCGTACATCCATCAGATAGATAATCAATAAATACAACCCATGTAGAAGAAGCATGACCCCTACGACTAGCTGCAAGCCAATGGAATTCCAGTATATAGTGTCTACCCCATGTTGAATGCCAAACTCCACGGACCGAATTATGCCCCCTTTTAGTGGAGACTCATAGTTTGACGTCCGAACAAACAGATCCAGATGCTTCTGATCTGTAGGTGTATAACTGATTAAGAATGCTTTCGTCACATAAACATGCTCTTCCTTCTCGTCAGATAACACTCCAAACCGTGAGAGGACTGTTCCATTAATCTCCACTTCAGAAGAAGTATAGATGGATTGGAACCAAAAGCTAAGTGGCTCAGACAAGGGACGATCTAGCAGAATCCGCAAATGATAAGTTCCGTATCCATACGCCTTCTTTTGCTCAGCAGAATTGAATACAGAATTCCAGTTACCCGGCACCTGAAGCATCTGGCCTTTTAAAACACTATCCATATTGGCAGCGTTCACCCATTGTTCAGGATAAAACTCCCATTCTCCATCCAATGGAAAGGAGCTTAGTGATTCAAGGTCTACTCCCCGCAAATCGAGCACACCTTGCTCCACTACAGGAGGATTAGACAGATTAAAATGATTGTACCAGCTCCAGCGTATTGCAATCAGCAGGCAGATGAATACTACTATGTACAACATATGACTTAACTTAATTTTATTCTCCGAAGTTCTCATAGACTCCTCATTCGTCAATAGTATTTAATAGTGCTATATCCCTATCTCCAACTTTGAGCAATACAGTATGATTATACTATATTAAGAGGCCTATAGACGTATGTATTCCTATGTTCAGAGGAAAAAAATCAACCATCCCATAGAGCAGATGGTCGATTCTTTTATTGCGATTTATTGATTAAAGCAGATCGCATCGCGGCGAACTTACTAGGCATTACTCCCACATTTGTTTTGAACGTCCGACTGAACAGACTCATCCTTAACGCTCCTTCCAATGTGGGTTTCGATGGGGTTAGATTTCCAGTGATGAGAATACTTTATCGAAGCCTGCTTTGGAACGAGAAAATAATTCAGATGAACTTTGTGATGAAGCTGGCGCTAGCACTTCTTGAGCGATAACGCCCTTGTATCCGATCTTTTTCAAGCTTCCCAAGAATCCGGTAAGATCAATGGATCCTTCCCCTGGATACAATCGATCGGAATCAAGCAATTCCTCTATCAGCAGAGGTTTAGCATCATTAATATGGACATACGCAATTTGATGCGGTTGTAATTTCAGCAGGTCCTCACTCGTTAATCCATTCGTATGCCAATGATAGGAATCCAGTAACAAACCGATATTTCTCACTTGAATTGTATCCATCCAGTCCAACGTATCTTGCATCGTCCAGATTAGCGGATTTGCCCATTGTGTACGTAAGTGATGAGGACCAACGAACTC
Source organism: Paenibacillus sp. FSL R10-2778 (assembly GCF_038593035.1). Taxonomy (NCBI): domain Bacteria; kingdom Bacillati; phylum Bacillota; class Bacilli; order Caryophanales; family Paenibacillaceae; genus Paenibacillus; species Paenibacillus sp. FSL R10-2778. The sequence goes on from NZ_CP151956.1 coordinate 4,406,543, forward strand.
TAAGGCTAGCGAAATACCATAGGCGCCTAATATTTCTGCACATAGTCTTAAACGTCTAGTGGCTGCAATCATGAACGGTGCGACCGGAAGATCTGTCGAAGGCAAAATATAGGTACAGCATGTGGTGCAATTTAATGCAGCAGCGGCCTCAACCATCAGCGTAAGCGATTTCAGACTTTTCCTAAAGCTTTCCTCTGTCGTGCGCCAATCTACCTCTAAACCAAATGATCCTAGCATGATGCCTTGACTTTCCAGTAATTGGATGGACCCATCCTTGCCATACTGCTGTACCAACTCTAATGGATTGACGTCTATGGCCTGAAACCCGAATTGGCTCGCAAGTCTGATATATTCTTCATTAGAAGCAATTTCTCCCAAACCCGCTGTTGTTAATCCTCTTATCATCGTCGTTCTCCCCCTTTATGACCAATCAAACAGTACGCCATTGTACTGGGTACCCATTCCAAGTCTAGCGCATTTGGCACTCGAATAAAACACCTCAGAGGACATGTCATTCCTTTCATTTTCGTTCAAAGATCCTTATACTTGCTTGGAGAAGCATTTCAAGGGAGAATGAAAAGTATGGACATAAAAAAATTACAATACTTTATCGCAGTAGCAGAGGAACTGCATTTTAACCGTGCAGCAGAGAAGCTAAATATGACGCAGCCTCCCTTAAGCCAGCAAATTCAAGCTCTGGAGAATGAAATTGGTGTGAAACTATTAGAACGGAATAAAAGACAAGTTCGTCTCACGTCAGCAGGGGCGGTATTTCTAGAGGAGGCTAAATCCATTTTATCTCAACTGGAACGCTCTATTAAAACAACACAATTAGTCGATCAAGGAATTATCGGACATTTGAACATTGGATTTATAGATTCTGCAGCTGGTGGAGTATTGGTTAATATGTTAAAAATGTTTCGGGAACGTTATCCACAAGTCCAACTCACATTACATGAGATGACGTCTGCTCAGCAGTGGCAGGCTTTACATGAAGGAACGATTCACATTGGATTTGTACGTTATACAGAGTCGGGCAAACATATCGAGCATCGTCCCTTAGTCAATGAATCGCTTATTGCCGTTTTGCCAGAGCAGCATCACCTAGCTCAATTACCGGTGTTATCCATTCGCTCTTTAGCTTTAGAGCCGTTTATATCGTTCCCACGTCATTTAGGAGCACCTTTTCATGACCTCATTATGAGCTTCTGCGCCCAACACGACGTGTATCCGAATGTTGTACAGGAAGCCATTCAGATGTACACCATTGTAAACTTGGTAGCTGCTAATCTTGGAGTTTCCATTGTGCCCTCTTCAGTTGCTATTTTTCAGCGTGAAGGTGTCGCATTTCGTCCTTTTGAAGAAAGCACACCATCGATTCCCCTTTATGCCGCTTGGAGAACCGATTGCGATCGTGCCTCCTTATCCGCGTTACTAGAGATCATAGGACAAATGAGTTCAGAAGCTATTAATGGTGAATAATATAATATTCAGCCCGTTTTTCTAGGATCACGTTCAACGAGTCCTTCTAGCACCCTATCGATTTCCAACATCACTTCCCTATCCAGACGAACTCCCGCAGCTTTGGCATTTTCTATAACCTGCTTAGGTTTGGATGCCCCAATAATTGCAGATGAGACTTGTGGATTTTGCAACACCCATGCTATAGCCAACTGCGGAAGCGTCAACCCAACTTCGCTGGCGATGGAAGAGAGATTCGAGACCGCCTCAAGCACCACAGTCCGAAGCCACTGACCCGCCAATTTATTCATAAATGGTGAGCCCGCAGCTGTTGAAGCACGAGAACCCTCTGGCAATGGTTGACCTGGCATATATTTGCCTGACAGAATCCCTTGAGCAAGCGGCGACCAGACCACCTGTCCAATCCCTTCCCGCTCACAAGCTTGAACTACCTCCGTCTCCATCACGCGCCATAACATCGAATATTGAGGTTGACTAGCCACCAATGGCACCTTCAATTCCCTCGCCAAAACAGCACCTTCTGCTATCTGATCCGCCGTCCACTCACTTATCCCGACATAGAGAACCTTACCTTGACGCACCAGATCCGAAAAAGCCAAGAAGGTCTCTTCAAGGGATACTGTTGCGTCAAAGCGATGCGCATAATAGATATCAATATAATCGGTCTGTAATCTGTTCAGTGAAGCATGGCACGCCTCCATAATATGCTTGCGGGACAGACCTCTTGCGTTACGTCCCGTCCCTGTGGGATGGCACACCTTGGTACACAATTCGATATCAGCTCTGTGCACTCCTTTTAATGCTTGGCCCAGCACCATCTCAGCTTTCGTATCGGAATATACATCTGCAGTATCAAATGTTGTGATCCCTACATCCAATGCAGCGAGAACACAAGCATGGGCAGTATCATTGTCCACTTGAGCACCATGTGTAATCCAATTACCATAAGCAATCTCACTTAGATGTAAGCCACTCGTTCCTAATTTGCGATAGTTCATTTTATACCCTCCTTTAGATAACAATCTGATTGTAACAAAGAGATATTAATACGAGAAATACTCTTTAAGATGCGGTTTAATTCAAAAAAGATATTACTGAGATCCTTAAAGATAATAAAAAAAACGCCCTTTAGGCGTTTTTTTCGGTAAATATTCTGTTTCGAAACTCTAACTTCGCCTATACTCCGGTGAGTATTAACCACCAAGCTTTGTTACCGCACCACAACTAACAGTACAATAATTCCGAGCCAAAACAGCCAGCTTACTGGGTGACCGAAATTTAATCCCCAGCCGACTCCGAGCCTTTTCTTGACGATTAGGTTTGGATCTTTACGATTGAAATAAATCATACCTAATCGCCATTTATCATCATCATGGACAGGTCTGACATTGGAGCTATCGGCAGATCGCTCCAAGCGGCTTTCGCCCTGACCAGCCCAGAACGTTAAGGCCAAGGCGTATAGGATGACAAGGGCTATTATGATTAGGATAATAGGGATAGCGAAACTCATGTTAAGCAGAGATATCATGTTTAGTTGCACGACGGAAAACAGGATAACTATTAAGAAGCTTGCTGTAAGCATAAAATATGACCAAGTACGGCGGTAAGCTGCGTCTTGTCTGATGGAACGGTTAGGATCATTGGGTTGAACCTGCTGCTTTACTCTGCGAATACTCCAATTCTCAAATATGAACAAAAGTGTTATGAACACTTGCATGATCGTAGGCATAAACACAGAACTAAAAGATTTAGCTGCATAGCGGTCTACGTTCCAACTGCTGTTGTAATGGATCGGAATCTGATCAGGAATCAGATCGTAGTTGCGCAGCACAGTTACAATACTAACAACAGTAATTAAAACATGAATGAGGAACCAATTATTAGACAAGCCAATGTTTATTTTCCGAAATCCAGTGTCCACTGCCATGATCGATGGTTCCAGAGCAATAGGCAGCATAGGTAGTAAACTTTTCATTTTGAAATGATAGCTAATGTTTATGACTAGGGAGATTACGACCATGGCGAGTGAATAAGTGACAATGATCCAACTTTGTTGCTTGGAATGTTCATCACCGTATATTAGACAGAGGATACAAACAATGAATAGGATGGTATGCACGGTAGCACTAATCCTAGCATATGACTTCCGCATCTGGCGCAGAGGCTCACTATGGAATTGTACAGGGCTGACGGTGACCCCAAAACTAATCGTCTCTCTTGTTAAATAAGGCATGCTTACCATGAGTACAATGGCAGGTACAAATACAAAGATCATTACTATAACAGGCATTATCGTCATATCATTCGCCTCCTCTTATACATAAGTGTGTATTTAAAAACTCTATAACCCTTATAGCATAGGCGATTCAGCGCTATGCCTTTTTGCGTATGATGATCCTATTAACTTAGGATAGGTGATCGACTTGAACATAAATTTTATTATAATCGATTTTAGTGACTGTAGGGGTGAAATTAACAATTTATCCAGTTTTTTTGCTACGCAGAGCTACTCATCTGAAAACTGAATTATGGCAAGTACATCTGTTTGAAATTCTGTGTAGGTAAAGGACTCGCCTCGTATCTGCAATGGTGCGGATCACTGCGTCAGAGTATAAATAAGTCCATCCATGCTTAATATAGTACTTGCTCAGGTTTGTTCCATTAACTCATGTATGGTCATATGCAGCACTTCTTTAGCATTTACAAGAATGTACTCCGCTACTTTTTTCTCTGATTCTGGCAATTCATTTAAGTCTAGCTCAATTTGCGAAATCATACTTCCCCGCAATTATACCCGCTCCAACAAATGCAGGAATCATTAGTATGAAAATATTTCCGATTTTTCGCAAAAAGTTCTTGAACGGTTTATCATTCTTCTTTTTAAGCTGCCCCTTCATTTGTGCACTTTGTGCTTGTAATTGCTCAGCCGAAGTCGCTAATTTCCTAATCCTCATTTAGACTATATTGAGCAATCTAAATTTTGTATCACTTCTATGATTCCACACGTTCCATTATTGACGAAATTTTTTTTCAACATTAAACTATAAGTTAAGAAATTAAATTTCAAAAAAACCTTTTTTTTCATTTATTAAATTTATCCCAACATTACGGCGCAGGAGGAAATGAAAGATGACGACGACACCAAACATCATCGTAATGAACCATCCAACTAGAGAGCAGCTTGAAAAGATTTACGATATTTTAGATGAATGCTTTTCCGTAGGCCGAGCTTATTTCCAAGAAAGATTAGACCTAGACACCACATATGATCCAGATACAACATGGTTTGCGATGGTTGACGATAAGATTGCATCTAATGTACAAATTTTTCCGTTTCATATTAGAGTCGGTCAAGCGATCTTGAAAACGGGTGCAATGGGGAGTGTCGGTACAGATCTAAATTACCGCGGGCTGGGGCTTGCACACAAAATTCTTCATGCGCAGACCAACTATATGAAAGAAACCGATTATGATATAAGCTTGCTTTTGGCTAGTAAGCATGCGTTTTATGAAAAAGCTGGCTGGAGACTTATTCCCGAGACTGCTTTCGCAATTGAAAAACCAGCAAGTTTGGAGCAGCAGCAAAGCAGTGATGAAATCATTCCTTTTGAAGCCTGTTATCTCGATGATATCCGTTTCATCTATGAACAATTTAATAAGAATCGTACCTACACCGTGATCCGAAGTAAACCGTATTGGAATGATTTATTGACCTGGCCGGAATGGAAGAAAGTTGACTGCTTGCTCCTTCGCAGAAATGGAAAAATCGTCGCTTATGGCATCATTGAAAAGAAAGATACTGAACAAGTATTTATTAATGAATTATTGTATTTGAACGAAGCCGAAAACGGTGTTGAAGCTTTGTTTCATGCCTTATGTCAGCTGCGCCAAAATGCAAAGCAAATATTAGCGATGCTCCCAGAGGACCATAAGCTATATTCCTATTACCAACAGCATCAAGCAAATTCAATTCAAATCAATATGGCGATGTGGAAAATGATCAATCTCAGTTCAACTTTCCATAAGCTTCAGCCTGAATTAGAAGATCGCCTAAACCGTAGCAACCTAATTGCAGGCCAGGAGCTGCATATTGCACTTCGCAGCAATGAGGACTGTATCTACTTGGATTATAAGCAAAAGCAGCTTTCTGTTTCCGATGCTAGTAATCATACCAATCCCTATACTTCAATAGAAGTAGATGAACGCGAGCTAATGACTTATATCATGTTCGGCTATAATGAAGCAGGCGCAGCAAAGGACAGTACGGAGGACGCTAACATCCTTCAAGCTCTATTTCCGAAACAACAAGCCGTGTTTTATTTGACCGATAAATTTTAAGCCATTTTTGATTCCTACCATTTTAAAATAAGGGTGTGTCGCAAGTCCAACTGCTCGGACTTATGACACACCCTTATTTTTCCATATCGATAAAAACTAGTCGTTGTTCATTTTTGATCTTCCTAACAGGACAGCACCGTAGGCTGCATCCTTAATCGGCAAAATCAGCTTTGTTTGCGGGTAACTCTGTGCGAGCTTTCGCTCCAAGGCTTCTTTCACAAAGCGAGACTTTTGCAGCACACTTCCTGCAATCGCAATCGGACTTTCATATAGCTTAAGCCGTTCAATAACAGGCACAACAAGCTCATATAGATTGGCTGCACATTTCTCCGCTAACGCTAGTGCATGTGCATCGCCCTTCTCGCATGCGGTCGTCATAATCGGTGCGAGCTGCGCAATATCTTTTTTCGTCGTATTTTTATCATAAACAAAGCCAATAATCTCTTTCACAGTACTTAAGCCAAGCCGCTCATATACCATCGCTGGGATGACCGTATCGGTTATTCTTCCGTCATCCACTTGAACTAATGCGGATAATAGATCCCGCCCAATGCTATAACCGCTTCCCTCGTCATCAATCAAATGACCAAAGCCTCCTGTGCGATGCTGCTCTCCTTTTTCATTGACCCCGAAGCAAATCGATCCTGTACCGGCAATGAGAATGATGCCTTGCATCGCATTTTGTGCCCCGTATAATGCAGTTTCTTGATCGCCTGTAATCGTTAATGGCCCGATATAACCGTTATTTCTCACATGCTGCTCCAAAAAATTGATGACCAGCGGATTACTTATTCCTGCCGCACCTATACATATATGAGCAACTTCTTGTAAATTACCGCAGTAGAGCTTCGTTTGACTAAAAATTCCCTCAAAGGAGGCGGCAATAGCATCAGCATCACCACCGTTATAATTAATAGGCCCTACAGTAAAGGTGAATAAAGAGTCTTCCTGGTCATGCGTAATGGTGACAGCTGTTTTCGTGCCACCCCCATCAATTCCAACGATAAATGCCATACCTATGTCCCCTTGTTGTACTTTTTTCAAAGATAAGAATTTATATGTTTCACGCGATATATTATCCTTATATTTCTCGCAGAAACGCTTGCCGTCCTTGAAAGGACGCCGAAGGCGTTTATGCTTGTCTACATCTGAATCGTAATCTTGGCGGTGGGTACAACCTCACCATTTAGGATTGGAAGGAGTGATTTGAATGCATCAAGTGTATACTCAAATGCCGCAATTCCGCAGAACTCGCCTTCGATTAACGGTAAATCATACGGGCGACCTAATGTAATGGCCGTTACTTTGCAGCCTGCTGCCAGCAGCTTCTGAACAAGCGCAAGCTGACCTTTGTTTTCACGCGCATTGAACAAGCCGATAACAATATGCTTGTAGCCTTGTACCTTTGGCAGCGCAGCGTTGATTTGTTCCTCGCTCGGGTCAATGTCGATAATCTCATAAGCTGTATTGAAATGCTCCCCCATATATTGCGGAAAGCTAAGAGCTTGATTCAAGCTGCTGGACGCAAGATCGGTGCGGTATGAATAGGAACCCATAAATAACACTTGCTCGTCACCGGTATGAATGGGCTGGAGCTCACCTTTCATGAGGCAGATCGTTTCCGTACGCATTAGCTCATTTGCTCGGCGATGTACATCGCAGCCAACTAGTTCATAATCCAGCTCCTCAATCGTCGCATATTGTGCTTTATAAGCTAAAATTTTTGTAACAGCTGCATCAATCAGCGCTTCATCCAAATCACCGGTGGCTACAGCTTCTTCGATCAAATGAATCGCTTCCTTCACTGTCTCAGGAGTATGGCTAATGAATACCAAATCAATACCTGCTTTAACAGCTCCTAACGCTCCTTTTGCCGTACCATAGTATCGTTTGATCGCGTCCATTTCTAAACAATCCGATACAACTAACCCTTTATATCCTAATTTTCCTTTTAATATCTCTGTAATAATGGTATGAGACATAGTTCCGGGCACACCGGATTTTTCAATTTTCGGAAATAAAATATGTGCACTCATAATCGCTTGAGCGCCTTGCTCAATTGCGGCCTTAAACGGCAGCAGCTCAAGCTGCTCTAATTCCTCAAGTGTTTTTTCAATGGTAGGCAAGCCAATATGTGAATCGACATTTGTATCACCATGACCTGGAAAATGCTTAAGTGAGGACATGACGCTTCCATCGAGCAATCCCTTCATCATTTGAATTCCATACTGGGATACTGTTGCAACAGAATCACCATAGGAACGAACATTTATGACTGGATTCAATGCATTATTGTTAACGTCCATAACTGGAGCTAGATTAAAATTAATACCTAATGCTTTCAATTCTCTGGCAGTCATTCTGCCTGCTGCATACGCATTTTCAGGTCGTCCTGAAGAAGCAATTGCCATGGCTCCAGCAACATTGGTCGCGTCTTTAGGCATACGAGTGACTCGACCGCCTTCTTGGTCGATCGTAATAAAGCCCGGGATACCAGTATGTGTCGTGTACCATTGCTGCAGCTCAGTAACAAGCTCGCCTAATTGATATTTATTGTCGATATTATGTGAGAATAAAATAATATTGCCGACTTTATAATGCTCAATAACTTCCTTCAGCTCAGGAGTGATCTCGGTTGAAGGGAAGCCTGTTACGAACATTTGTCCAATCTTTTCGCGCAGGCTCATATGTTCTATTGTTCTCATCAATTATTCACCTTCCTCTAGCGATATAAATGATACTGCTGTGTTATTTCTGCAAATTGCTTGCTTTCCGCTGCAAACTGTTCAAGCAGCTGCTTGGCTTGCATATTGTCCGTACGATACATGTTGTCTCCCCCCAGCAAATCGATAAATGGACGAGAGCCCTCCTTCACAGGAGGCAGGAATGAAAATTGCTCGTACAAATCTCTTATCGCAAATAATAAGGTTACCCCAACTTCTAAAGGCCTCAGCACTTGGAGATCTGTAATGTAAATTTGTACCCCGCCGCATAGCTCGCCACAATGTTTAGATGACGTTGGCTTGAAATGAACTGGACGAAAAAACACACCCGGGATACCTTTTGCATTCATCTCATCTGCCAATTGCTGCGCTTGAATGAACGGAGCACCAATCATTTCAAAAGGGAACGTTGTTCCACGTCCTTCGGAGCAGTTTGTGCCTTCAAATAAACATGTTCCTGTATATAATAACGCCGTTTCATATCGTGGTATTCCAAGTGAAGGATGAACCCAAGTTAATCCTGTATCCGGGAAGGACATGCTCCGTTCCCAGCCTTCCAAACGAACGACATGCAGCGATGCATTCCAATTCATTTGATCATTTGCCATCGTTGCTACCTCACCTGCTGTTAAGCCGTATCGTACGGCTAGCTCGTAATTTCCAACAAATGATTTGAAGCCGGGCTTCAAGACATTCCCTTCTACCGTTACCCCGTTAAGCGGATTAACACGATCAAGAACAACAAATTCTACACCTGCATTTGCACAATCTTCAAGTGCATACAGCATCGTATAAATAAATGTGTAATAGCGAACACCAACATCTTGAATATCGTATACAATGATGTCTACTTCATTCAGCATTTCTTTTGTTAAACGCTTGGAGTCTTTACGGTACAAGCTATAGACTGGAACATTCGTAAAAGGATCCATGTAAGTGTCTACTACTGCCCCTGCATCCAAATCTCCGCGAACGCCATGCTCAGGTGAAAACATCGCAGCAAGATTAAAATTTTCATGTAAAATAGTAATCGTTGATGCAAAATCCTTCGTAAGACCTGTCGGCGCTGTAATCAATCCTACGCGCTTACCTTCGAACAAATAACGATAATTCGTTATAGAATCAATCCCATTTAACACCATATGAAGCTGCCTCCTAGCTGCTTTTTCGCATAAATGGATAGAACAAGGGAATGTTTCCTGCAATACATAGAAACACTCCCTCTTAGCTAGTTGAATAGTTACCAAAGACTAGACTGCCTAACCTTCACCGTTTCAGCTGGCACCATAAATGCTTCTGCATATGTCTTTCTTGCTTCACAGCCGCGAACAACTGCTAGTGCTTTATAGTAATCCATGTATTTGAAAGATTTGCTATTCGTCACAAACCAATGCTTGCTTAAAGCATCTATCCATAGATCAAATGCCGCTTGATCGAAATCCACATATACGTAAGGGACATAATCAACCGCATCCTCCCAGTTTTCGGAGTAATATAATCTTGCTGCAAAGTGCGCGGGGAGCGCTCGTTCAAAGGATGATAGACTTGCGAAGAAACGGGCATCATTTACGATATGATGCGTTAGCGCATGGTCCTTATGCATACTGTTTTTCCAGTGTGTAATAATAATGTTAGGCTTCACGCGACGAATTACATCACAAACCTCCATACGAATTTCTTGATTGTCAGGCAACTCTCCGTCACAATAATCATCGAATACAATGGCTTCACCACCTAGCATATCCGCAAAAACCTGTGCCTCTTTCACTTTTTGCTGACGATATTCCTTCATATCCTGTCCTGCCGGGACCCCTCGTTCACCCGCAGTTAACGCTAATGTCACAATGCGATCTCCCTTTAAACTATGACTAGCGAGTACACCACCAGAAGCTAGCTCCACATCACCAACATGCGCTCCAATTGCTAATACTGTGAATTTTTCGCTCATCTTTAAAGTTCCCTCCGCAATATAGAAAATTGTTTTTCAATAGTAAAGCCCGCTTTTTGATAGATTCGAAGAGCCGGATTATTATTTCCAGTGAATAGAGAGATATATTGACAGCCCACATTTTGAAAAGCTTCAACCATTCGGAAAAACAATACACTGCCAAGGCCATGCCCCTCATGCTCTGGGTGCACTCCGATACCGCAAAAAAATGCTCTTCCATCAGGCTGCGAAATAATTGGACCTGCAAAGCCCACAACCTCGTTTCCGTACACAGCTACTACAAGTGGTGCGCCAACCTTCACGTAAGTAACAATATCCTTCTTCCACTGCGGATTTTGCAGGGCAGCAAGCGTTGCTTCAAGCCCTGTATGTAAATCAGGGACATAGGACGTAATGTAATAGTCCTTGCTATTTGCATTGGTTTCCTTATCTAAAATATCTTCGGGAACTATAAAGCTTCCGAGTTTTAAATACATGCCGCATTGCGTCGCACGATCTTCGTAGCCTCTAGCCATTAAAGCTTCATATAATGGCAGGTCCTTACTGATGCCCGGGGCATTATTATGCTCATGCTGAGGTGCACTTGGTATACTCCACTTCAGCTTAACAGGGTTGAAAAACAATACATCCGCTTGTCTTTTCCCAAGTTCTTGGAATCTTTTTTCTAAACGCAATAGAAAAGCATCGTAAAGCTCCAGAGAAGCCACATGGGTATCTATAATAACACTCGTAATATAACCCGCCACATCTCCAAGAGGGAGATCGTCACCGCAGCAGCCAGCTGCAAAACCAACAATCCCTTTTTCGTCACAGCCTACCCATATACAGTCAGCGTCAAAATAAGGATGGTCGATGAATGTATCTTGAAACTCTCGCTCTGTAAATGGCTTATAATCATATTTTGTAGCCTCACGATTCCAAAGCTCTACAACTGCAGAGTGATCTTCAATTGAAAAGGGTCTGATTTGCAACATTTAAGCCTCCTGTGAACGTCCAATATAGGGCCAGGAAATTTTGCCCATTACTACTGGCTGTGATGCTCCAGTTACTAGCGGGATATTGTTTGGTAAGCGCTCCATCGTGTAATACGCTAGCAGAGCAAAAGCAATTGCTTCCTTAGCATCACTATTACCACCGATATCCTCCTGCGTCAGCACCTGCACGTTATGCGGTGCAAATAAGTGCTGCAAATCACGCAAAAGCGTCTTGTTATAGCTTCCACCGCCGCCAATTAACAATTGCTCAGCCTGGTGCTGCGGTGCAATATACCGTTCATAGCTATCGACGATGCTCCAGGCAGTTAAGTACGTAGCTGTTGCAACAACATCTTCTGCTTTCCAGTGATTAACCTTCATCATTTCAATAATTTGTGCCACGTATTGTTGGCCAAACCGTTCTCTGCCTGTCGATTTTGGTAACGGCATCGTATAATATTTATCCTGCTGCATCCATTTCAATAGCTCATCAATCACTTGACCGCCCGCACCAATTTCGCCATTAACATCCATTGTCATTGGTATAAATAATTGCGATACAAGGCCATCGATAATCATATTTCCAGGACCCGTATCAAAAGCAAATACCTCATCCGGTGAGGCATTTACAGGCAAAACAGTCACATTGCCTATTCCTCCAATATTTTGCATCAGTAGTGTTTTCTTTGGATTGTTAAACAATAAGTATTCGGTAAATGGTACTAACGGAGCTCCTTGTCCACCCATTGCCATGTCAGCAACTCGAAAGTCTGATACGCAAGGAATCCCTGTGCGATTGGCGATAACTGCACCATCCCCAATCTGAACGGTACAATGCAGATTATAGCCGCCCATAACATTCTCTTCCGGAGCATGATAGATTGTTTGACCATGCGATCCTACTGCGAATATTTGCGAAGGCGAAAGGCCGCATTTCCCTATAACGGATAATGTGGCTTGGGCGTATAATTCGCCAAGCCACATATTCATTGCGCCAACCTTATCAATCGTAGCGCTAGCGGGATCAAAAAGCTCAAATATGGAGTTTCTAACTTGCACCTCAAAAGGTGTGTTTTCAAAAGCCAGTAATTCAATCTCTACTCCATGCTCTTTTTCGGCTGAAGGGAAAAGCTTAACTACTGCTGCATCAATACCATCTACTGATGTACCTGACATCAAGCCAACTAAGTATGTTGCATCCACTTTTGATTGTTTGTCCATTAACCTTTCACCGCTCCAACTGTTACCCCTTCAAGGAAGTATTTTTGTAAACTGAAGAACAAAATAAACATTGGAACTGCTGAAATGGTTGCCCCCGCCATCATCGGTGCAAAGTAAGTTGTATTCGCAAAGCGAAAGTTTTTCAAGCCGACCTGAATGGTTTGCATATCCATCGTATTCGTTACTAGGAACGGCCAGAAAAAGTCATTCCATGCCGCCATGAACGTTAGGATTGCTAGTACTGCCATAATTGTTTTAGATAGAGGCATAATGATATACCAGAAGATTTTAGGCTGGGAACAACCTTCGATTTTAGCAGATTCAATAATTTCACCTGGAATGGAGGACATGAACTGCTTAACCAAGAAGATATTGTATACCGTTACTATGCTCGGCATAATCAACGCAGTGTACGTATTTTGTAATTCAAAAATATTTACGATCAAAATATATAGTGGAACCTGAGTAACTTGAACAGGAATCATCATAGATCCCAGCAAAATAGCGAACAAAATGTTTTTCCCTTTAAATTTCATTTTTGCAAAAGCATATCCAGCAAGAGTAGCAAAAAATACGTTAGATACCGTGATACACGCTGCCACTATAAAAGAGTTCAATAACCAGTCCCATGTATGCGGGCTAAAGTTAAAAAAGAATTTATAAGATTCAAATGAAATCTTCTTTGGTAGGATAGAATAGCTCATTGCACCAGCTTCTACCGGATCACCGAACGAGGAAATGACCATAAAGTATATCGGGAATATGGTAGCTGCGGCGAATAGGATAAGGAACGTAATGTTTGCACCATTACGTATAAACAGATACCCTTTGCTTCTTAAGCTGTTGTTGTACAAACCCATAGTATTCTGCTCCTTTTCCTAGTATTCTACATCTTTACCTATAAACTTGAATTGAAGGAATGAGATAAATCCGATAATCGCTGCTAGAACTAATGATTGTGCCGCTGCCTCACCAAACTCAAAATATGTGAACGCATTGTTAAAGATTAACAAACCTACCATTGTTGTTGCATGGTCTGGTCCACCGCCTGTCATAAGATAAGCGTTTTGGAATACTTGGAAGGAACCGATAACACCCGTAACAAGTAGGAATAGCGTTGTTGGCTTAAGGAAAGGGACAACGATAAACCAAAGCTTTTGCAGGAAAGACGCGCCATCAATTTCAGCTGCTTCATAATAGCTGTTATCAATAGCGAGTAATGCGGCTATATAAATAATAATTGCTGTACCATGACTTGATAACCATGACATTAACACAAGTGAGAACATTGCAGTTGCACTGGAACCAAGCCAGTTTTGATTTTCAATACCTAAAAAACTCACGAGCTTATTGGCAATACCTGATTTTAAAGGATCGAAGATCCACAGCCACACAACAGAAAGCGCTACACCAGATGCTACGGCTGGCAAGTAATATAGTGCTTTAAAGATCGTTTGTGTTTTTTTCTTGAAAGGAATAATCAAAATTGAAATTAAAAATGACAGAAGAATATTAAACGGAACAGTTAATAGCGTATATACTAACGTGTTTTTCAGCGCTTTCCAGAAAAGTTCATCTGAAAACGAGTTAACGAAGTTATCCATGCCGACAAAAGTGGATCCTAATGGACCATATTTTTGTAAGCTGATAATAAAAGCATTGATGACTGGATATGCGGTAAATAAAGAAAACGCAATAAGTGCTACTGCGATAAACGCGTATCCCCAACCTGAGTCACTTTCGAGCTTCAATTTTTTTCTTTTAGTCAACGTTTGATTCATTGGGTCGCACCTCTCTTCTAAAAACAGTACAAGCTCTAGCTAATTTAGAAGGAAAGCTGTACGTTCTAGCTACGCACAGCTTTCACATGTCAGCCTACGACAGACTAGTCAACTACAATACCATCTTTACCGAAAGATTTAATTGCAGCCGCTTTAACTGCATCATACATTTCTTGTGGAGCAATCTCATTTGCAAGTAAGGCTTGTAGTTTAGGAATAATAACTTCTGTTTCAATTTTTAATGCTTCAGCAGCCAGATCAGTAGGAATATCTGTACGAGCCGGAAGCGCTTTTGCCATCATAGCTTTACCTGCAGCAACGTTATCTTCGTTACGAGGGAATTTTTCAAGTACTTCTGCATTACGTGCAGATTCAGTAATTGGTGATAAGAACAGCTCATTACTGTAGTTAGCAGCAATTGAACCAGAAGACAAGAAATTCGTTGCTAGGGCAATATTTTTGATGTGCTCTTCAGATGGAGCTTTTTTACCACGAAGTGCGATATAACCATCAACGATTGAAGTAGGGACATAATCGGCACCGTTGAATGTTGGGACTGGAAGTGAAATATAATCAACTTCAATAGAATCTGCAACAGCTGAACCATCGTTCGCTTTAATCTTCTCATTGTTTAGACGAGCAGAGTTTTCAAATGCAGATAAACCTTTACCTGTGATCATCGTTTGGCCCGTTAGGAACATGTTCCACCGTTTGCCAGCATCGATAGAGCTTAGCTCTTTAGGCATAGAACCATCGTTGATCATTTCGCGAATAGATGTAAGTAGCCCCAAGAAGTTTTTGCTTGTATACGTATATTTAAGATCTTTATCGAAGTAATCTGGTAAACCTGCAGTTTTAGCAAGAATAGCTAGATAGTCTTTAGATGCTACACCAGATGTTGCGAACACGAAACCATAACGAGTAGTTTCACCTTTATCATTTTTCACTACGCCTTTAGAAATTGCATTACGGAACTCTTCATAAGTCCAACCGTTTTGTTGAATGCTTTTCCAATCAATTCCGGCTTCTTCAAGGAATTGTTTGTTACCACCGATAGTGTGGATTTCCATATATGCTGGTAGGCCGTATTGAGCGTCACCTAGTTGGAAATATTTCAATGGAACTTCGTCATAATCGGCCTTGGCTTCATCAGAAAGGGCACCGTTAAGGTCGATTAGTACATTAAGTGCTGCATATTTCGAAATTCCTGAAGCACCGATAAAAGCAATATCTGGAGGAGACCCTGCATTTACTTGAGTATCAAGTTTTTGCGTCATATCTTCCCAGCTCGCTGGTTCGATTTTCAAAGTCAAGTTAGGATGTAGTGTATTAAATTCTTTTTCCATATCAGCAAAACGTGTTTGATAGTTCGCTGATATCGGAGGTAAAAGTGCTGTAATCGTATCCTTTTTAGGCTCAGAACCACCGTTACTAGTTCCTGTATTACCGGAATCTGTAGAAGTTGTAGCGTTATTTCCGTTTCCTCCGCAAGCCGATAAGAGTGATACCATCATGATTCCTGACAAAAACAGAGTTAATCCACGTGATCTTTTTTTCATCGAAAACAGCCTCCTCAATTATTAATAGCATCCATCCTGTTATTCCACTTTTCACACCTAAACCAATGATGCGATTGCCTGTTTCAAGCGTCCTCCGTTTGCGTTAAGTACTTGTTCTGCTTCTTTTGCATCTAACCCCGATTTAATCATCATAATTGCCAGCTTACAGTTCATAGATGCTTTATCAAGTGTTTCTGCGGCGGTTGATGTATCTACACCAGTCGTGTTCATGATGATACGAATCGAGCGATCTACGAGCTTAAAATTACTAGCCTTCAGATCAACCATCAAGTTGTTGTACGTTTTTCCTAACTTGACCATTGTGCATGTTGTCAGCATATTAAGCACCAACTTCTGAGCAGTTCCTGCCTTTAATCGAGTCGAACCGCTAATGACCTCAGGTCCTACAACAGGTGTTATACAAACATCTACAATGGGTTCGAACTTTGAGCCTCTGTTGTTACAAACACCGATAGTGGCTGCTCCAAGTTCCTTTGCTTTCGCTAAAGCTGCAATAACGTAGTTTGCACTACCGCTTGCCGAAATCCCAATAAGTACATCTTTGTTTGTTACACCAATGCTTTCGATTAATGCGATCCCTTCATCCATATCGTCTTCACAGCCTTCAACCGCAGTACGCAAAGCAATATCACCACCAGCGATATAGCCCTGCACCAAGGAAGGATCTGTACCAAAGGTAGGAGGACATTCGGAAGCATCCAGAACACCTAATCTTCCTGATGAGCCAGCTCCTATGTAAAACATTCTTCCACCATTAGACAACCTATGATGTAGAATATCTACCGCCTTTGCAATCTGCGGAATCTCCTCAGTTATAGCTCTGGGGACCAGTGCATCTTGTTGATTCATTAACTGGATCATTTCTTCCGTAGTACATTCATCAATCATTAATGTGTCTGGATTCACAGCCTCTGTTGTCAATCCCGCAAGGTAGTCATTCATAGCCATCCTCCTTCTTCCCAGTCTTAATCTGTCATTTAGTTAACAAAACGTGTTATATTAACTTACAATTATTATGCTCTTATACTAATACAACACCATCGCTTCGTCAATAGATTTTGAAATATAATTTCATAAAGAAATTAAATTCTGATGTTTTATTTCATTTCTTACATACTATGTTATACCACATTTATAAAGCGCTTACAAGATACAATTTAAATTTTTACCATTTGCTTTGATCGCTATGGCTCTAAGGTTAAAGCGATTTAAAAAAATGTATTATTTGCTGATTATCGCTCCAAACGAAACATAAAGTTACATCATCCGCGTTCAACCGGATGATGTTTCGTCTTCGATTCCATTCATTTTCTTCCTCATTATTGTGTGCCAAGCTATTAATTATTGAATTAAACTACTTATTATATTCATTAGATCAACGTATTCATCATGTAGATAATCTAACATGGATTGATATGTAGTACATTTTAGTACACGAATAAGCGAATGAAATACAAAAAAAGGAAAGCATTGATCCATGATCAATGCTTTCCTTCACATTCATTCTATCAGAACCTAATTTCTAAGTTTTTTCTTTAATATATTATGCGTTTTTGTTAAGTAGGTTTTTACTTCTTCATATTCTGCACTTGCGACACCAGCAAATAATATGTCGATGATCGTAAGCATCGCAATACGTGAGCCCATAGCCCCACTGCGGATTGTTATTTCAGGTGTGGATATGCTCAGTACAATATCCGCCCGCTCCGCAAGCTCACTTTTATTGTACTTCGTAATCGCAATACATTTCGCTCTATTCTTTTGGGCAATTTCCAGTGCATCAATAATATCACTAGTTGCTCCAGAGTTAGAAATGAAAATGGCAACATCATCTTTCTCAAGTAAAGTTGCTGCCGTGAGCTGACTATGACCATCTGTATAGGCATGACACATCTTATTAATTCGCGAGAACTTCTGTTCCCCGTCCATACAAACGAGTCCCGAAGCACCTATTCCAAAGAAAACAATTCGCTTACTATGACATAGTAATTCTACAGCTCTTGTAATTTCTTTTCGATCAATAACACTAAGCGTATCCTCAATGGACTTGCAATTATTCAATGAAATATTTGATATAATTGTCGAGAGATCATCACCTGGCTGAATATCTGTATATTGAGCCTTTGAATCCTCATCACGAGAACCCAAAGATGCCGATATACTCACAATAAAATTGCGGTATCCGCTGTAACCCATCGTCTTACAGAAACGAAGGACAGATGCATCGCTTGTCTTACTCGATTGAGCCAATTCCTTAATCGACAAATGAGGGATCTCTTCCGTATTTTCTAAAATGTAATCTCCGACCAATCGTTCAACTGGTGTAAAACTCTCTCGCATATCACGAATTTTAATTAATACGTTGTCATTTAGACTCATAATCTACCTACTCTAGATTTAATTAACACCTTTATTAATATCATAAACAATATAAACAACCTATTTCAATAACAAAATACGTTTCGGCATATCAAAGCTAATATTAATTAATCTATTAAAATCATCCTACTCTTAGGTCATCTGGTGACTTTACGTTGATTATAGCGTAATAAAGTTGTAAGGTATAGTCGATAATTATATACTTTCTGATATGGTGAAACAAGGGACCACAAAGGTCCCCGAAGATTCTTTCTATTGTTCTCAGCATACGTAATACGCATGTATTTTTAAATTTTACTGCCGTCTAAATATGACTCGATTTGTCAACGACATTCTTTGATGTAGCACCGTACTTGAACCATTTAATTTGCTAGCAAGCTGCATTAATGCAGTCAAGAACACCGGCATGGCCGCTACACTTAATAATAGTGCAATGATTAATACGAATGCTACCTGTATAAGTGTCGTTACGCCCGAAGGAATCAACGCGGCGCAGGTGATCCAACATCCCCTTCAAGCTCGTTATACCGCATCATCAGGAATATGCTGTAATCAACGCCCAGGGCTGCAATCATAATGAAGCTGAAAAATGGAACGATCCAGCTCAAGATTTCACTGATTCCAAGAGAAGTAAGTACACTAGCACCAAGGAAGCAATAATGAACAGAGAACTGGACACAGAGCGCGTAATGACTATTAGCACAATTATGATTCCGACCAGCATAATCACGGCTGTACGTACAAAGTCATCCTGTGAAATATTCTGCAAATCAGCATTGGTTGCAGTTGTTCCTGTTAAGGCTGCTTGCACTCCTTGCAAGTCGCTGCAATCTATTGGCATTCCAAAAGCTGTCTGCAAGTTCTTCTTCGAGCTCAAGCGAATACAGTAACTCACCTTCTTCCATCATTTTAGCGAACATCTTCAAAGGGCCATATACAGTGCAGATCAATGCCATGGAAGGCAGGGGGCGTAACAATTTCTCCTCCTTACCTGATTTGTCTATATCTAGAATGAATTTTAATAAATGACCGAATATTGCTTTGCTATGTTCGTCTAAGTAATATCCATCTTCATGCAAGCCTTTCTTTTGCGATTTTTTTGCGCAAGAAATAAAGAGTTCTTTATAATGTAATAATGTACATAAAGACGGATTTGGAGGGAAATAAATGGCAAGTCGTAAATGGGTATTAATCATAGACGATGAAGATGATTTAGCGCGTCTGATGAAGGCTGTTTTACATAAAGAAGGTGTTCCAGACGTTGTAACTGCCGGGACCGTTGCAGAGGGTTGGGACAAGTTTCAGGAGTATAAGCCTGAGCTTATATTGCTAGATATTATGCTCCCAGATGGAGAAGGATATGACTTATGCAGAAAAATTCGGGAAACATCAAATGCACCCATCTTATTTATGTCTGCAAAAGACGAGGAAATTAATAAGCTGTTAGGACTGGCGATAGGTGGCGATGATTATATTACTAAACCGTTCAGTCCGAAAGAAGTCGCTTACCGGGTAAAGGCACAACTGAGAAGAGCTGGCTTTACAGAAGAAAAAAAAGCTCCGAAAAGCTTACAAGCTGGCCCCTTTGAGCTTAGTGCCAATGAGACAGAATTAAAAAAGAATGGCGAGGTCCTCGTGCTAACCGCCAAAGAAGTCGGTTTAATGAGCTGTTTTATGCATCATCCCAATCAGATTCTAAGCAAAGAAACCTTGTTTGGACAGGCGTGGGGTGAGGACTTTTTTGGTTCCGATAATACAGTGATGGTACATATTCGGCGCTTACGCGAAAAAATTGAGGCAGACCCTTCAAATCCTTCCTTTATTTTGACGGTTAAAGGGTTAGGTTATAAATTAAATACCAAGGAGTGAGACTAGTTGAAATGGAAATTGACACTCCGCTTTTTAAGATCGGTTATGACTATTGTTGTGATCGTTGGTATTGTAAACGCGATTTTGTTCCTTTCCTTATTCGTTATAAAGGTAAATAATAATAACTTTGGCACTGAAGAAGCATCTGCAGAAACCTTTAGCCGAACCTTTTCACAATACGTAGAATTACAGGCTGGCAAACCTGTTGTGAATGAAGAAGGTCTCAAAAAACTACAAGAAATGAGCGCCTGGGTACAATTCTTGAATGACCAAGGGGAGCAAGCAGCAGCATTTTATACCCCTGAAGAATTGAAAACAGAGTATTCTCCTATTGAAATTGTACAAATGTATAAATATAAAGAATTAGATGCACGCACGACGGTTTTTGTCAGCGAAGCCCAACATTTCAGTTACTTTTTAGGGATTAATAATCCTAAAATAGGCCGCTACGTAATGACCTATGACTACGCTAAAATTTTCAAAGATGTTAATGTTTTTCTTTTCATTTTTTTAATCGTTGATGTGCTTATTGTAATCCTCATTGGATTTCTATTTGGGAAAAAGTTAACTGCACCCCTTCATACATTAATAGAGGGTATTCAACAGCTCAGGGAACGACGTTTTAAGAAAATGCCTACTCCCAAAGGTGTTTATGAAGATGTTTTTCGTAATATGAATGAACTATCTGAAAAGCTCGATCGACATGAAGAGGAACGTAAACGTCTCGATCAAATGCGTGAGGAATGGATTAGCAATGTTTCACATGACATGAAGACACCACTTGCTTCTATTCAAGGTTATGCAGAATTTATTAACGACAGTGCCACAGATTTAACAGCCCAAGAATTACAGGAATACACGTCAATTATCAAGAGTAAATCGATGTATATGAAAGATCTGTTAGATGACCTCAATTTAACGACACGTTTGCGTAATCACCAGCTATCCCTGCAATTTGAAGAGGTGAATCTCGTTCAGTTTCTACGAGAAATGACGATTGAACTTTTAAATGACCCGACCTTTGGTGAACGGAAGATAGAGTTTGAGGCAAATGTGGTTAAAGCTGTACATAAAGTAGATAAAAAATTACTAAAACGAGCGATCCTTAACTTGATCTACAACGCGCTGGTGCATAACGATGAAAATGTTGTGGTGAAGATTCGAGTGGAAACCATTAGTCCGCATACCCAAATTACAATTTCTGATAATGGTCATGGAATTCCAGCTAAAGATCTGGAACATATTTTCGAACGCTACTATCGGGGTACAAACACAACGAGTAAGCATGGTACTGGTTTAGGAATGGCCATCGCAAGAGACATTATTTGGGCTCATGAGGGGAAACTCGATATGACGAGCATTGAGAATACCGGAACCACCATTACTATACTTTTATAATACAAATGCCTTACTTACTCATTAGGCAGAGAAAAGGGCTGTGCTCCATTACCTTTATTGGAGACAGCCCTTCTTCAATTTATTAGTTTTTTATTGCTTTTAGCGGAATATCCTCTACCTTCACTTCATCATATGAGGAGACTTGATCACCTTTTTTTACATACATTTTTAAGTAGGCGCCTTTACGAAGATTTTTTTGTGCATTAAATTCCAGTGGAATTGTATTACCTTTGGCATTTGTAGCTTCTAGTGTATAGGAATAGGAAGTCATCACTGTACCATCACTCAGTTTATATTCATGGGGTTCCCCATCCTCTGTAATTTGTAAATAATAATTTTCGGCATTCATGCGATTGAAATCAATCTTTGCTAGAGCAAAGACACCTACAACCCCAACAACAAACAAAATACCCATAGTAATTAGAAATTTTTTCATCTCAATCATCCTTCTGTTCTATTATTTAGTGTGATAATACGATTGTATGAAGCTACGGTTAAGAAATAATACAACCCATAAATTAGGGTATAAGCAATCATCCAGAGCAACACTGGCTTTGCTAAATCTATCATCAGTAGACTAGAGAATGCTTTTAAAGCCACTACACTATGCAATAACCCTACTATAAGCGGTACAACAAAGATAACGAATACCTGTGACGCAATGGATTTCCGCATTTCTTTTGCACTGACACCCATTTTATGCAGCATATTGTACTGTGCTTTATCTTCTTCTGCCTCAGTTAAAACTTTAAAGTAAATGATACTGCCTGTTGCAGCCAGAAATACGAGTCCAAGGAAACTTCCTATAAAAAGTAGAGAACCCACACTTTCCAAGCTTGTTTGGTAATCTTGAGGCCTGCTTGAAAATAGCGCTTCTTCAGGTAATTGGTTTGCAATTTTTGCAGATAAATCCACAGAGGCATCCTCTACCCCAAGAACACGATAGCGTAGCACTTCTCCATCATTCCGTAATACTTTATACTGTTCATCCGAGACTACAACTGTTATACCTGCTGTACCTGCATTTAATACGGTTTGTGTTTTAAAGCTTTGGAATGTGAGTGGATGGCCGTTGCCTGTTGTTATAGTTTTTCCTGTATACATAGGTGAGAACCTTTTGTTATATCCGATATCTAAAATAACCGCGTAGCCATCCTTTACATTTAATTTTTCTTTATGCTGTACATTTGCTAAATTGTTGTATGTTTTTTCATCGATAACAGTATACCCTCTTTTATCAGAGCTATCGAACGAGGATCGCGAGTTTAATTCTTTCGTATGAAACGTAATGGATAGCGCTTCGATATTTTCATCGTATTTTGTAGCTGGCAGTACAGCACTTACTTGTTTATCCATTTCTGCATCTGTTAATTGATACATAAAGGTATTCGGATTAATCGTTTTTGCCGAGTCATTCGTATTGTAATACAGGCTATAGACCGCTCCACCGGCAGTTACTGTTGTAGCACTCAACACAGCAATCACAGTTAATGTACGTGCATTCCCACGGATACGATAGAGCAGCTGCGAAATGGTTATTACATGAAGGCCCTTCCACAGCCACTTTTCATTTTTCTTAATCATTGCTAACAGAAAGCCAGTCACACTGTGGAACAATAAAAATGTACCCACAATTACCGTTGTTAAAATAATTAATACGGTCATGAGAAATCCGATTTTTGCCCATACCTTAGAAGTGAAAAGGTCCTGCATTGCAAGCCAATAGCCCAAGACAATAAGTAACACTCCAAGAACAGCTACTATCATAGATGGTTTAGGCGCCACTTCTCCCTTTTTGGAAGCATGAAATAAATCAATCAGCTTAAATTGATAGATCAAACGGTAGCCTTGAAACGATGTCACTAAGAAAATAACCAGAAATACGATAGCCGTGTTCATCGCTGCCGCCATTGAAAAAGTAAAGGGGGCTACAACGTCATAACCCATTAAATGAATCAAAATCGTCATAAATCCTTTTGAACAAAGGAAGCCAAATACAATCCCTACTATTAAAGAGAATAATCCTAATAATAAATTTTCAAAAAAGAGCATAAAACCGATTTGACGATTACGTACCCCCAGCAACGCATACAGTGCGACTTCTTTTTTACGTTTTTTCATAAAAAATGAATTGGAATAAGCTATAAATATGAACACGAAAAAGATAAGAATGACTGCCGCTCCACTCATTAGGGAACCCAGTTTTTGGGATGAAGCCGTCTGTTCTGCTATCGTATCACTATATTTTAAGGTCACAAATGTAAAGTAAATGACGATACTAAACACCATCGATGCGATGTATAAAAAATATTGCGAGAAGTTTCTGGCTATATTTTTTCTTGCTAGACTAAATAACGTCATCTACCTCACCCCCAATGGCCGCATGAACCTCTAAGATCTCTTGGAAGAAGGCTTTGCGTGTCTGATCACGACGATAGATTTCTGTTGAAAATGAACCATCCTTGATGAAAATGATCCGGCGGCAGAAGCTTGCGGCAAAGGCATCATGGGTCACCATCATAATGGTCGAATTGTTATTTTCATTTAAAGTACTTAAGCTTTCCAATAAATCTGTTGCTGATTTGGAGTCAAGTGCACCTGTTGGTTCATCAGCCAAAATCAGTGCAGGCTCTGTCACGAGCGCTCTAGCCGCAGCGGTTCTTTGCTTTTGACCCCCAGAGATTTGGTAAGGATATTTCCCCAGTAAATCTTCAATCCCAAATACTTTAGAGATCTGAGTCACGAGGTGATTAATTTTCTTCGCTGGAATTTTGGCAATCGCCAGGGGAAGCAATATGTTCTCCTTTACCGTCAAGGAATCGAGTAAATTGTAATCTTGAAAGATGAACCCGAGATGTTCACGCCGGAAGTCTGACAAAGCTGTTTCCTTCAGATCATGAATACTCTTGTTCTTCATATATATCTTTCCTTCTGTTGGAGAATCTATGGTTGCTAACAAATTTAGCAAGGTTGATTTTCCCGCTCCGGAAGGTCCCATAATCCCTACAAACTCACCTTCATGAATGTCAAAAGACACGTTTTCCAACGCTGTGTAAGCAGCACTTAACTTCCCGTACACTTTTTTTACGTTTTCTACTTTTAATAATGGTTCCATTCATTTCACCTCATAATTTGCTGATACTTATACTATAGGCACCGAACCTTACAGCAAATTCATGCCAACCTTACAACAAGCTTAAATCTACAAAAAAAAGATACCCTGTAGCCATTTAAGACTACGGAGTATCCCTTTGCTATTGAATAGCATTCATTTTTTTCTGGTTGTATATAAATCAGAAGCTTCATCAAAGTAAAAGCGGCGTTTTTGTTTGCCAAACACGACTAATATAACATGAACGAACAATACGATCGTTAAAATGAGAGAGGTCAATCCAGCACCTAGCGTTAAGAATATAGATGCCTTATAAAATGGAGAATCCATTGATATTTCCACATTATTCAACGTTTTCGCAATGACTGTTATGAAGTACATCGCGTAAATGGCACCAAAGCGTTTAAATAATCGTTTGTTAGTTTCCACTCGACTTATTTTACTGTCATAGCGATAACGCATTATTTTCGTACCGATTGTCGATCCATTCCAAATCATCGGAATAATAAAAAAGGTTACAGAAAGTGTAATGGTGCTCGCAATAAATTCACTAACCATATTAACGTTGGTCATACTCAACACAACTTTAACTACTAGGTTGCTGATAAATAGATCAATAATAACAGCCAGTAACACAGACATCCCTCTTACTTCATCAAGCGCTAATAATCTTTCCGCTTTCTCCTTAATTTTCTTTTTTGACGGGAATAACGCCAACACAGCTGGAGCAATAAAGAACCCCAGTACACCGCCAGTAGTATTTAACAATAAATCATCCACATCAAAAATACGATAAGGGCAATTATAAATCCCGTAAATGCCGGTTACCTGTGTTATCTCATAAAATAAAGTTAATAAGAACGTGAAGCCTAGAGCTTTCTTCCAATATTTCTTATCTTGAAAAAAGTATCGCAGATAAACACCAAAAGGTAATAATAGCAAGAAATTAAAAAACGCTTGATAGAATGAGGGTTGGCTAAATAATAGCCTATAAGTTGCAGGCTGTGATAACACGATGCCACTATTCCCAAAGGTGCCCACTATAAATTGAAATGGCATAAGTGAATAATGTTGTGTACCCGGTTTTTGAAGAGAACAAGTGTTACGTATTTCCGGCAACGGCAACAATACTAAAAATAACGCTGCTAGAAAGTAAAAGATAAACGAAAACGAAATTAACGTGGTAGAAAAGGGAAGGTAATTATATTTTCTATAGGTATAAATGAGCCATGGGATAAATAAGGCAAATGCTAAAACCACAAAAAAGATCGCTGCCACAAAGATCGGTTGAGTATATGCTGACATTTCTAGTTCACACCCCAAAATGATTTAGTATTCATATTAACCATAAAACTGATTCTAATTCAACTGGAGTTGGAACATTTTATCAAATTTAAGGATCCTGTAATGTTGGCATCAATTTAATGTAAGGTTCGCAACTTATACTGACTCCTAGGCAAATAAAAATATTTTCAAAGGAGCACTATTAATGAATCCCTCCATTTCGCAAAAAGAAAGAATCATTTCACTCGACATCATTCGCGGACTTGCTCTTTTTGGCATTCTGCTTATAAATGTTGGAGCCTTTAAAGTTATTATGGAAGGAGATCCCTTACCAGACTATAGTGGCATTAATGGAATCATCCATAGCTTGATAATCATCTTCGTACAAAAAAAGTTCTTTTCTATTTTTTCATTCCTATTTGGTGTAGGTCTATACATTTTCGCCTCAAGAGCCGAAAGCCGGGGAGATAAACCCAGATGGCGTATGGCTAGACGTTTACTAATCCTTTTGCTGCTGGGAATCATTCATGTATTTATCTTTTGGGGAACCATTCTGCCCGCATATGCCATTATCGGATTGTTTCTGATCCCTTTTTATCACACAACGGTTTCTACACTTAAAAAGTGGCTTATGGGTATGACATCCATTTACATCATTTCCTTAGTGGTAAAAATATTCCTGCCTTCTCAAGGGGCAATCTCATCTATTCTTGATATTTTTTCTAATGACGCTATACAAATCTTTATTATGTTTTTAGCTGGTTTTTTAACCGCAAAGTCAGGTTGGCTTACACACATACAAGAATTAACAAGACCCATTAGATGGATTCAAATGGTATCATTTCTGTTGTTCATTGGTTTTTCACTATGGATTTGGAACGCTTCTCAAAATGGGAACAGCAATGTAGATTCAGTTACGGGCTTAGGATCTCTCCCAACCACTTTGTTCTACTTAACAACATTATTTCTACTATTAGAAAATAAACAAATGGTGAAATTCCTGAAACCCATATCACGGGTGGGTCAAATGGCGTTTTCAAATTATGTAGCACAAAGCATTATAGGGACGGCAATCATTTCAATGATAGGTCTCGAAGTCGTTTCACCAAAAGATATTCTCTACATCGCAGTTCTGATTTATATGATTCAAATCATTTTTAGCACCATTTGGTTCAATTTTTTTTCCATGGGCCCTTTAGAAAAGGTTTGGCGCTTGATGACCTATGGAACAAAGCCTGCAATCAAACGATAAAAGCTTCGCTTTCCTCGCCTCAATTCAAGTCGGAATTTCTTATCTAAACCCAAAAACCCCTTTTAAAAAGGGGTTTTTGGGTTTAAGCGCTTTAACTTTTAGGCGACAGATCACAACATGAACTTTAAGAATTAGAGAATTAAGTCCAAAGCATCCTGCGAAATCCACACTTTATCTTTAATCATTACTGTCAGCACATTTAGTTTCGTTGTTTTGCCATCCTGAATGACGATATTTTTATCTATAGGCAGCTTGAGAACTTGGCCTGCTTTTTTCACTACAACCACCGGATTAGTCTTATCGGTCTTATCTAGGGTAATCGTAGCTCCTTTGGCCTTGAATTTATCACTGGATACGTACAGTGTATCCTGAAGCTGCGCCAGATTGAGTCCGGTCACTTCTTGAATATACTTATTCACATCCGTATTCTGGATTACACCGCTGTTCATGAAATCGGTCGGTTTAAAATTAGCCGGATGGTAGGCGAACAATCCAACTTCTTCCGATGTGTGATCATCCGTAGAGAAGGTTACACCTATTTTATCCCCCAAAATTTTACCGATGACTGGCGAAAGGTTATCCTGCATTCCCAATCTGACTTGATCCGCTTCTTCTTTGGTTAGATCACTAAGTCCATAATTATCCGCAAGGACCTTTTTGAAATTGCTCTCATTAATACTGCCTTCAATGTAATAACTGGTGTGCTTCGCTTTCTTCAGCACGGAGATTAGATCTTTGGTAGAATCATAGTTCGTCATATTGAGCCCGCCGGTAGCATGATCCGAAACCGATAAGACTGCTGTATTCCCGTCTTTTTCTGCAAAATCAACAGCGGCTTTGAAGGCTTTATCAAACGCTAAGGTCTCACTCATAATCCCCACTGGATCGTTATCATGACCATACCAGTCAATCTGGCTTGCTTCGACCATCAGAATAAAACCATTCTCGTTCTGTGACAACTTCTCTATCGCTACATTGGTCATTTCGGCAAGGCTCGGTTGCTTTTGCGGATTCAGGTCAAAATCAGCATCCAGTGCTTCGGGGTTGAATAGTCCCCAGATTTTATTCGTTTTAGAATTCATTAAACCTGCTTTATCCGTTACGTATTCATACCCATTTGATTTCAGGATTTTGGTTAAATCTTCTCCGTCCTTGCGGTTAATGTCTTCTTTGCCGGGTACCAAATACCCGGAACCGCCCCCAAGTAGTACATCTACACCACTATAGACCATCTGTTCTGCAATAGACTGCGCATTGTCACGCGTGTATGCATGACTTAAAAATGTAGCCGGTGTCGCATCCGTTAATTCACAAGTGAATACCGTTCCTGTACTTTTCCCTGCCATTCTCGCTGCATCCATAAGGGTAGGCAGAGGTTTGTTCATGTCCTCTGGTTTAACTGCGCTTACGAAAGGCATCGTTATTCGGTCTGGAAGTATGGATACCGTCTCACTCTTAACCTTATGGCCTGTGGCATAAGCCGTAGCTCCCGCAGCGGAATCTGTGGTCAGTGAATCCGTAGAATAGGTTCTCACCAGCCCGCTGAAATACTTATCCAACGCAAGCGCCTGACCTCCCTGATACCATCTGGCCAAGTTCACATCGGATAAGCTCATCCCATCCGTAATAAACAGGATTACGTTTTTGACCGATTTGTTGGTAGGAGCATCAGAGTTATTGGCGTAGGATGTTCCGTTGCCTGCTGCAAGCAGACTGCAAACCATAACTGTACTGCAAATTGTCCCGATAACCTTTTTGCGCATTTGAATCCTCCTCTAGCAGATTTTGTTAAGTACGTTACTAGTTTAAAGGAGGATTGTATGCGGGAGCAGCACCTATTCTCTTATTTTATATTAAATTCTATGCATATTTTGTCTTGA
Organism: Paenibacillus sp. FSL R10-2778; assembly: GCF_038593035.1. Classification (NCBI taxonomy): domain Bacteria; kingdom Bacillati; phylum Bacillota; class Bacilli; order Caryophanales; family Paenibacillaceae; genus Paenibacillus; species Paenibacillus sp. FSL R10-2778. The sequence continues at coordinate 4,435,764 of NZ_CP151956.1, forward strand.
CCTGTGCTACTGATATTTGTAAAAAAGGGGCGCCCTAGGGGCACCCTTTGCATTATTATTGTCTTATTACGAGGACATCTCGAGGCGCTCTACCCGTGCTTTGAATTTGGGAAATTTCGGAGCTTGTAAGGATACGGTCTACCAATATCAACGAAGATGTGACATTGTTAAAGTTAAAATTATTCAAGTTCGCTACGTTTTGGCTGCCACGGAATACACGGAACGATCCCTGAAAGTTAATTCGCGAAAATAGTACAAGCGTTACTTGAGAGCTCTGCACAACATTTCTGAGACGGAAACTCGAGAGAACGTTGTTAAACCGAAACGCTCCAAGATCACGAACCGCAACTCCCCCACGTCTGAATCGAATCCGGCGATTGGTAAAATTAGTACCCGACCAAAGAGTAAGACGTATATCACTGTTAGCCAACTAAATCAACTCCTTCTCTGAGATTGATATAGTCTATTACTAACTTCAAAGAACGGTACAAGACAAACACAGTTGCACAAATGATTGTTTTTCAGATTTCCCTACGGTGGTATTATCCAAATCACCGGGTCGAGCCTCGGATAGGTTAGCAGCCGAAGTGATTTTCCAGTTATATTCATCTACCTATTAGACACTTTCTTATACGTTAGGAGCGAATATGAAAAGAATAACTCAAACATTCGGGTATTTAGGTAGTACAATGTTGGCTGCAGCTTTACTGTCATGGATCTGCGTATTTTTGATTCACGGCTTACCTGGGGTCTATGTATGGATGGCACTTAAATTTATCATCCCAATTCTAGGTTTCGTAGGACCCACCCCAAACCCTCTTGCCGATTCTGCTCATGATCTGGTAAAAAGTGAAGCTATCTTTCCGAGGAGTTACCCTAGGAGGAATGGACAGCTTCAACAACTATGAAAAAAAGACGTTAACGGATGCCTAAGCCCCGTCAACGCCTCCTCTATCCATTCATTGCATTCCTGCCTCTGCTGGAAGCGAATTATTTCTTGTCCCCACTGCTTTAATCACGAAATTGTAGGCTTTAGCAGAATCTATGCCGTTTAATGTATAACTGTAACTCGTCTGACCGCTTACCGTCGGCACATACACGCTCCAATTTGTGCTGACTTTATCATTTTTCTCGTACATCCGGTAACCTCGCACAGGCTCAGAGCTATTTGCTGGCGCTTTCCACGAAAGAACTGCACGGTTCCCTGACTGTCTTACTGCACTTGGATTTTCGACAATGCCGGGTTTGACGTCAGTCCGTTTAATACTGTAAGCATCATAGACGGCAAGAGGTTTATCTTTAACAGCTGTGTAGGATGTGAATTTCAGCACGTCGCTTGTAATGGAAACATCCACGAACATTTTCTTATTGGGCTGGTCGTTTTTTGCTGCAAAAAAAGTGTCTGCATCTGGATTAATGGCATAAAATTTCGAAGCGGCCGAGTTGCCCATCAGATACACGGTCCCTTTAGGATTCAGCACATTTCCTTGCTCATCGGTAATGACATTCTTAATCGGAACGTTGTTCAGCATTTGAAAAGACCTCATATACATATGGTCATGTCCCTCAAACACCATATCCACACCCAGCTCATCAAATACAGGAATTAGATATTTCCGGTAAAATTCTACCCGGTCGCTTTCTGCCGAAGCATTATCCCCTGAAGAATACGCTCCCTTATGCATCGAGACGAATTTCCACTTCTTGTCGGTCTTTGCCACTTGATTCCGCATCCATTCCAATTGCTTCGTGAATTGAATATCCGCTTTATACGGCTTAACCTCCCCTTCGTACTGGGAATTGATCTGCATAAACAGGGCATCGCCGTATTCGAAAGCATATACCGACCCGTCATGAGCGCCCGTCCCGACATCTTTTGGAAGATTAAAATGGTTATAGAAGTTGTTATTCGGATAATCCTCTATCTCATGGTTGCCGATAATCGGTGCAAATGGCACATTGGCAAATTCTTTTTTCGGCACACCTAAGAACCACTGCCACAGCTGCTCCAGATCACCGTCATCCGTTAGATCCCCTGTAAGAAGAACAAACTTGGGATCTACCGTTTTCTCAATAGCTCTCTTAAAAGTATCCTGCCACAGATCGAAATTCGATTTACTTGAGCCTTGGGTGTCGGTTACATAGAGGAAATGGAAATCCTGATTATCCGCCTTGTCCGTAGTAAAAGAACCCGCCTCGCTCCAGCCGTCCGCATCACCGTTACCGGCCCGGTAGATATACTTAGTTCCAGGCTTAAGACCGCTTGCAATAACCTTGTGGCTAGCGAACTTTTTATACTTTTTGGAGCTTCTGTCTCCTGATGTCATTAAGGTTTCAATAACTGTTACGCTGCCCTCATAAGAAGCTGCCAGTTGTTCCGGGAACTCGCTTCCTCCCGCATTGGCGGCCTCCACTACTTGCACTACTGTACCTCTGACGGTTTCGGCTGTATACCAGTCAAAGGCAATACTTGTCTTCGGGTCTCCATTAAAAGTCATGTTCAGAAGCGTTGGTGTTTTGATGCCGGTATCCGGAGACTTCGTCTTAAAGCTCCAGGTAATATCGTTCTCAGGTGTCCGGCCATCCGTAGTTCCCTTAACAAACTCTTTAGGGACGGTCACGTTGTAAGTTTTGCCGGCAGTGAAAGTAGGGTGGCTGACTTTGACTGTGTCTTGACCGAGGAGTGAAGCAGAAATGTTGGTAAGAGGAAGATTGTTTTCTGTGATTACAACTTGATAACTACTGTCGAGACTGATGGCTTTGTTAAACTTCACGGTGATCTCTGCGTTAAGGGGAACATCTGCAGCCCCTGAAGCGGGCGTTTTGCTTACCTCAAGTGTGGGAGTGTCCCCAGGTTCGCCGCTGCTGCGTGTTCCTTTAATTATCACATCTTTGATTCTGCTTGAGCCTGAGCTGGACACCGTTCCCCCGCTTACGCTTTTCGCAGAGTTTACCACCCAGCGGATATAGAGTACATCTTGATTGTTTGTTCCGGCAGGTAAAGCGAGGTTAGTTAATTTGCAGGAATTATTGGAACAATTAAAATTGTTCTGGGCTAGAACAAGGTTGCCGCCCGTAACATCTGTCCATTCCTGTTGATCTATACTGTATTGCACCTTAAAATCCCTGGGTCCTGTACTTGAAGAGGTTTGCTGGGAAGAAAGGAAGATCCCTTCGAAGCCTTGGGTAGAAAGCGTGGCAAGCCAGTATTTTAGGCCCGTTCCTTCATGCCAGCCCTGGTTGCGTACGCTGTTCTCACTTGACTCATAGGTGTACGCATCCGTATTAGTTCCTACATCACGAATGGATGAAGATGTCTGATATACCCCGCCGGTAGCCGGAAATACACCGTTTTCGCCTTTGTCTTTAAAAATCCACTGGGCAATCGTTTCCTGAACTGCAGTTGCTTCATTTACAAGGTCTTCCTCAATTTCTTCCCTTCCTGCTGAGACAAAACCAGTCAACTCCATGGCAAGCAGCAAACCTATAACCATTAGACTGATTACCTTGTAAAATCTATTTTTGAGATAAGATCGGTTGTTATCCATTCAGCCCATCTCCCTCTTCCTTAATCTCACTTATCATCGAACCGCCGTCTCCGAGCAGAACGGCGGTTCTGCTACCCTTACCTTCCTGTTATTGGAGTTCCCAGTCGGTGACTTGAAGGATTGCTGAATCTGCACCCTTCAGGTCTGTCTCTCCCATGTTCAGCAAATTGCTCCACTGCTTCACACGGTTCTTGCCGTTAGGCGGAGAGTTATACTCATTAGTATCCACAATCTTGGTCCGTTCTTTATAAAATTTGGTCATAAAAGTCTTCTCATCCGTGATGCTTCCGGATTTACCCAAAAGCCCTTGAAGGGTCTCGGAGCCGCCGGTAGCTCCATGGTTCAGCGCTGCATCCACGAAGGAACCAATAGTTAATGCCGAGTTAAAGCCGCGTTTGCGGGCCTGCTCCACACTGTATTTAATATAGATATTGTAGAACGTTTTCCACATAGCCTCTCTCCACTCGGGATCATTTTGCAAATTGCCGATTTTTCTGCAGAAGCTCTCTTCGCTTTCATTGATCTCGAGGATCTTCCCTTTCATCGAACCCTTAACACCGATCCGGGCCAATGCGCCTTTAACCGAAGGATTACTCGCGCCTTTGGCAGCGTCATATGCCTTGAACAGATCCGGACCGTCGGGACCGGTATCATTTGAGCCGCCTGTAGTCGCACCGAATATTCCAATCGTATACCCGCGGTCATCATCAATATCTTCACAATATCCGTAAAAATTGATCCAGTTCAGATCGTCCTGCTCCGGTTTGTTGACAAGCATCATAATATTGTTCCACTGCTCACCATCCAGACCTGTGTTGTCACGCAAGAATTGAAGTGTTGCCGGTGAGAAATTAGAATCAGGGTTCCCTGCCGCATAACTTTTCTGTTGAGATGTTTTGGACAGACAGCCATAAGAAAAAATCATTGAAAAACTGAGCAGAATCATCAATGAAAATTTCATCTTCTTGGAAACCTTACTCTTCGTTGAATTTAGCACCGCAATCTCTCCTTTAATTGAATAGTTTAAGCGCTTTAACTTTTAGTGGCAGTGAACCTTATCCCTAACCTATCTGAGCATGACAGCCCTCCTTTTTCCAACACTTGGTAATTCAATTTAAGCTTATCTCAAAAACTTTGTCCAAACAGCACGTATTTTCTTGTAAATATTAATTTTTATACATATGTTGCTACAAAGCATAGATTAAGTCTACAATCCTCTTAGGAGGTGCTGAATGAAACCGGTATTTTATGAGTCTACTCTTTTTGACATCAGCCGCAAGAAACAGGTATACACCAGCATGCCTTCAAGACACTATCATGATGCATATGAGATTCTGTATTTAATATCCGGGGATTTTTATTATTTTATAGGGGACAGAACTTACCAGGTTGCGGGCGGAACACTGCTATTTATGGATATTCACGAAATGCACAAACTGGTCAATTCCGGCTGCAATATGTATGAACGGGTTACACTCCTGTTTAAAAAAGAATTCCTGCAGCATTTCTGCACCGGCAGTCAATGTGAGGAACTGCTCGAATTGTTCAAAAGTGATTACCGCGCTTTGAAGATGACCGGGATGGATCAATATTTCATCGAACAGCTTTTTCAGAAAATGATCCAGGAGGGGAAGAAGCAAGCCCGCGGATATGAACAGTACCAACAAATATTATTGGTGGAGCTGCTTCTCTATCTTAATCGTAAACTATTTGACAGCCGCGTAGCTTCATTTGTAGAATCCAATCGTACACATAAGAAAGTCCTGGACATCGTTAATTATGTAAATCAACATTATATGGAACCGCTCAAGCTCTGTGAGATTTCACGGCAATTCGACATAAGCTCTTCCTACCTTTGCCGCACTTTTAAAGAATCCACCGGGTTCAGCTTCATTGAATATATCAATAACATCCGCATTAAAAAAGCGCGTGATTTGCTGGTTGGCTCTTCTTTTAATGTTACTGAAATTGCGGGAATGGTTGGGTTCGATAACACCTCCCACTTTGGACGAACCTTCAAATTAATAATGGGCATCTCGCCGCTCTGCTTCCGCAAACAATTTAAGTCTTAATAACAAATCACTGGAATACATCAAGACATTTCATCAAGCCGAACAAATTGCAAGTTTCTTGCCTGTAGTTGGTTTAGCACTTCTTCTAAAGCTTGCAGCATAAAATAAGGAGCATGCCGGTCCGCGCCCGCAGTCTCTCCGCTGTCGTGAAGTAAAACAACGGAGCCATCGGTGATTCCACCTAATAAAATGGCCTGCATCCGGGTTTGACAGGCCCGGATGTTCCAGTCACTCGCCTTCAGCGACCATAGAACAATTCGATACTGCTTGTGCCGAAAGAAATCAAATAGATTGATTAATCCCCAGGGTGGACGGTAATGATTGGGTCTGATTCCGACAATAGACTCTATAATATCAGCGGAGCGTTCCAGATGTTCTCGCCTAATCGTACTGGGCAGCATCAGCCAATTAGAGGTATGGCAGTAATTATGGATGCCAATCTGATGGCCTTCCCGATCCATCCTTCTGATCAGATCTGGATACTGCTCCGCTCGCGATCCAAGCACGAAAAAAGTAGCCTTCACTTGATGTAACTTCAATAAATCCAGCAATTCCGGCGTATATTTTGGATGTGGCCCATCATCAAAAGTGAATGCGACCTGTTTTTCTACCGTTCCTTTGCGAAAAACACCAAAGCCGCTCACTCGCGTAATCAAACTTGGAATAAACATGTAAAGAGTAGCGGCACATAGTATTCCTCCTATCAGATATGTAAGTATGATTACACCTCCTTATAACAAGCATAAGACCTATCCAGAGTAGTTCTGTCCGGGTGAAAATCGATTTTTCAGTGAGGCGCGTGAATGGATCAGTAACATCGGGACCAGTTGCTCTGTTCGCCGATTGATTCTTTGTCTCCCTTCAGGATGCATGGCAGACAGCAGCAATCGAAGATAGATGGTGGTGATGCGTTCGAAAACGCCGGACTTTATATTTTGTTGTTCAAAACCAAGACCGTGCGTTAATCCCCGATGGAGCAGTGTAATCCCCAATAAAGCCTTGACCTGCCTGAACTCCGACTGCGATTCGAACGCTTCATTGATTTGCTGCATTGATTTGCGCAGCATGCGAGCCGTTTGCAGTGCGGCACGATCCGATCCTTCGGACCGGATCAACTTCAGGATTCTTTCATTGTCGAGGTGGAGTTCTCCCACCCACTCTCCCTGATTGATGACCGTGGCGTCTTGGCATACAATAGGCTGTCCCCGGTGCTTTTTTAGCATCACGGTACATATACCAAAGCGTGACTTATGTGATCCGCGAAAATGTGACAGCAACGCAAAAGTTTTTTCCCACATCATCCAGACGGACTGCACCGTGTTTTTACGTATTTTGAAACCCAACTTTTTCACCATCCTTAAAACGGTTATTGTCTCTTATTTCATCCATTGTACCTAACGAAACTTTCTTTTTTCCTAACGTCTACTTCTATTTGACGCTATTCACCGGAATTTCTCTGCGTGTAAATCTAAATTTTTGGCATCTAGTTAAAAAAACTTTCTGACCTAAAAAAAGGACAAAATTTAGTAAGTCTTAAATTAGACAACTTCTGCAAGAAAATCCAACTACATAAAGAAAAACCCATGTCTCTTGGACATGAGTTTCGGATGTTATCTTTTTGACTAAATCAATCTGGTTTCACTATCATTCCAAACTACCCCACTCTACCACAACTCCGCTGGTGGCCTTCACGGCATAATCACAATCCAGCTTTCCGCACAGCACATACTTCTTCTGCCCAGGATCATATACATAGACGGGTGTTAATTCGAACCATCCCTTGAGCTTGTCATAAGCTTCGTCATGGCTCACAGCAATTTTCCCTTCACTCTTGAATTCATCAAACGTATCGAGCATTAGCTTGTTATCCATATAATTTATAACCTTATAATTGTTCGTATCGATGAACAGAAGGAGCTTACGCTGAAAAATACGATTACTTGATACATTCTTCCTCAATGTCGCTTGAATATGTCCTCTTTCCCGATGTAAAGTCTTCAATATCCATTGTCCGGATTCTTCCGGATAGAGCTGGCTTAAACCAATTTCGACTGCGGTTATACATTGGGCTTGTTCTATGTCTGTGATTGAAAATGAATCTGGATGCGGCTCACGTGCTATTGCCTGTTCGATTGTAACCACTTCTTGCAGACGGATCTCCGTCCTTGCGAACTGTTTAGTGTCCGCTTGCTCCCACTGCATTACTTGATCAATATTCAGTCGTGCTCTCGTTCCTGATATCATCTCAAATAGAATTGTGGTTGTTCCATCATTTGTAATGTAGATTTCTTCTATCCCATAGATCGGCAGGAGATGCTTCATCTCGTACACTGGATATTCTATAAGCTGTAGTTGGTTTTTAGCCAGTGGCTCTACCGCTTGAAGCGTGAGAGAATAATTCTCTTTTTGCACAAGGGAGCTGGAAGGAAACTGGCCATAGACACTATAAAAAATAATTCTACCTTCCGCATCGAAGCGTAACTCCATTCGCCCGCCGGGAGAGATGGGTATACCGTCTATACATTCAGCAAAATGATATTCTCCTCTTTCTTCCTTCACTAGGTAGAATTGTTTACCATATTCAAGCCCTACTTCAGCTTCCATCCACTGAATAACGCCGTTTAATTCAATGTTTTGGAACGTTGTTCGATTTGCATAAGATTTCCCTCCAACAAAAATAACACTTTTATAGTTATTGGATAGCAGGTCAAGCGTAATGACTGCAGTTCCTTCCGGATTATAATCTTCCTTCCATTCCTTAATGTGAGAAGGAAACCATTCCATACTAAGCAAATAGCCGGTTTCTCCCAGCATCGTAACTTCGCGATAAATTTCATTTGTATGTAAATAGTAGTTGTCCAGTCCATAGGTTTGCTGTGTAGCATTAACTAGTTCTTTGATTCGGAAATCCATATCAGTGCACCCCACAAAATTGATACCTATATCATATCATTACTTAGCAATGATTATGAAGCGCAGCGAATCATATCTGCTACATATTCTACGATCTTATGTAACGGGTTTTGCTGGTGTTCAGAAAATGATCAGTAGCTTGGGGTTTAATAATGCAGAGTGTATCAATCGATTGGACAAGTCAGGGAAATTCACCCTGCTGACTCAGACCTTGCCAGAATACTAAACGTGTATAGTGAACACATATTTTAATGGAGGTATATCATCATGATTGACATCATCGACGGAAATGCGGCATTAATACATTTTTTTCCACTTCCGGCGCATCTTTATTCTAAGAATATTGCTTGTATTGTTGCTGTAGCGCATGCAGAAGAACGGGGTCCAAATTTAACAGGCCTCATAAATGCTCTATCCTCGAAGGGATATACAGATCTTGAACATCTATTCAATTCCACATGGAAAAAACTATATCAAGTTCCGAGGTTGGGCCAGCAAAGACTGGTGCTTCTACTTAGTTTACTAGAACGAATTTCTGCAGATCCCAAGACCATAGAAAACTATACAGCTGTCCCTCATGTTACCATCCACAGTAAAAAGGAAATGAAAGAATTAACTTTAAAGAGGATCATTAAGAAGTATAACGAAACATTTGTAGAGGTATTAACTGAAGACACCGAAAAAGAAGCTCGTTTAAAGAAAATTAAAGATAGACTCCGAGAAATGGGGATGATCGTATAACAAAACCCCGCCAGTATAGTGAAATGCCCCCCTTAGAATAGACATTGGATAACCCCCTGGGTCATTCCGATTTCTATTCTAGGGGTGTGACTTTCAATTCATTTAGTAATCGCGTGCTGCATCGAACCAGCGTTGAGCCATCTCCTCTGTGATAGGCTGGCCAATCAGGTGGTCAGACTGGCTAAGTTGCCATACCGCTTCACCAAGGTCTTCTCGTTCGGTGGTTTCGATGCCCTTAAGATTGTTGAAGCGCACGGTGAAAGCGGTAATGGCGGCCTCGGCTTCAGCAAAGCTACGGGCTTCGGACAAGGTTACCTGTGCAACGTTGTAAGCTTCATTAGCCAGCTTGGCTAGACGTTTAGCCCAGGAGGAGAATGGGCGGCCAAACTCGGTCGTCCACCACTCTGGCTTTCGTAATTGGCTCACTGAAGCATGGTCGGTCCAAGGACGGGTTTCAGCGCGAGTTTTCATTTGCTTTTTTATACGCTTGCCAGCGCTTTCTTCGACATTGTAGGCGATGAATCTGTCAAGCAACGGCCACGCGTTTAAGGTCGGCAAGTCCCCCAGATCAGGCATGAAGCGCAGCTCCAGATTCGTTAACTGGGTATGATGAGCTAATAAATTCAGGTCGCAGAAGTTTCCCCACAAACTCAGTGAGTTAAGGTTTGGGTACCGGTTTAGACACTCTAGCGAGATGGGCTGTCCCAGCGGTGCGTTATGTAGCGTCAAGCTCGTTACCTGGTGCAGCTCCCCCATATCGGGCAGCAAAAAAGGGGGATCATTCTTACGTCGGCCGGTGCGCGGTGCTAGTGTAAGAGAAGATGGCATATCACCTGTGGCCGAGAAGCGTGATAGATCGCCGGACACACTCAGGCGGAAAGGCTGCTTCGGAAGTATTAGGCTAAGGGACCTCCCGGATGGTTCCAACTCGACATGCAAGCCATGCAAATTGGACTGACTGGCGTCCGCCACCGTGTCTGCAGACAGGATCGGAGTCCATGTCATCTCTTCAATGGGACGTTTCTGTGCCCAGTCAAAGAAGCCTGAATCACTGCCTGTATAATGCAGAAATCGCGGCCAGGGAGAGCCAGCCGGTGTGGCAAAGACATCGAATACGGTCCAATCGATAGGCGCATCAGACGCGACATGAAGGTCAACCTTTTTCCCCAATTGCGACGGACCCATGGATAGACTGCCCACACCGGGCTTAAGGACAAGAGTATGACTACGTGGACCTGTCAGGTTGATAGGATAACTACCAACTTCTCTAACAGAACCAGATGAAGGACCAGCTTGGCTATCATTTGGCATTTCTATCATCCTTTCCTCTAATGCATATCAAGATCTAACTATTCACACCTGACTCTATCTTCTCTGTAATAAATTGTTTGAATCTTGTAAAATACCGCTCTGATGCTTCCCAGCGCCTAAGATCCAAATAGGACATGTCCTGCTTGCCATATTGATCGGGCGGCTGATAATGCCGGGAAACATAAGTTCCATTGTCCACTGTATAAAAATAATACGCTTCATCTGGAGTCCTGATTTCAATCCGACCATGTAGAAGGTCTCCGTCCTCGTCTGTATGCGTTTGACGGAAGCTGTAACATTTAGAGCCGTCCCAGAACCCGCCATTCTCCTCCACTTCCGAATATAATTCCTGAATTACAGTGTGTTGCAAAATGTCTTGCACATACTGTACCTCAATGTTTCGTAAATAAAGCTCAGTCATATTAACGCAGGTCAGCAACATCGTCCAGCAATCGCTAATCTCTGCTAGTTGTTCCTGAGACTCTTCTGTAATGTCCTCCCACTCAGACCCTTCTTCTATGGTTCTCTTCAACAAACCGACAGAATGATCTTGCTCCAGCCAAATATAATAGTGATGCCGGTTATCATTCATATAAACGCTAAGATCCCGCTCATCCCCGTCAGCATCAATATGCTCCAGTTGAACTTTGAAAAAAACGTCTTGCTCCCGAAAATTAAAAGAAGGCTTGTCACTTGGCATTAAAATACACTGCGTCAACTTCAATATATTTTCTTCATTGATTGTGTTATGGGTGAAATATAAATGAACAGCTTTCTTGCTAGCGGGGGATTCCTTTATTTTTTTTAGAGCAGAACGGCCTTCTTTAATTACGTTCACCAGTGTACCAAAGGAAAAGTCCTCCTCATCCTCTTCCATATCCAAAAAAACTTCATCAATCAACACTTCATGAATGTCTACCGGAAGCTCCTGAAATACGCCGTCCCCCTCCCACACATTTACTAAGCAGGCGATCGATTTATGTCCGTCCACTTTGAAACTGTACTCGTCATCCTGAACCAAAACCGCAGCGCTGAGATCACCTTTAACAATCGTTTCCCCATGATTGTAGGAGCCACATAATATTTCCTCAATCATCAGGTTGCCCGAAACATAAATTTCCTGACCGCCTACAGCTATATTTTTCGCACTCATATTACCGGTCACCAAAAGCCCTATGGCACCATCCGTTTCTTTATTATAAAGATTGTCTACAGTAAAATTTCCTTCTATAAAAATGATGATTACCTCTTTTTGTTGCGGGAAAGGTTGCTCCCAATCTAGATTAAGAGAAGGCAGCGTCAAATCCCCTTCATAGTAAGCGGCAAGTTGCTCGTCACTAAAATCTTGGTAAAACTTCGCCCACCAAGATCCTTCGGGAAATTTATCTGCTAGTTGGCTAATAGGAATGAATCTGAAAAGATTGCTCATAAATTATTTTCCTCTCATTTTAAATCCGAATATAGTAGACGATTTCCGAAAGCGGAGGCTTCTACTCCGCCGCTTCCTCCAACCATACTTGCATAGCTGGAGATTCTGCCCGATTCAAACGGAGGGCGATTTCAGTATTGATCTCATCCGGCGGCATGACTTCGACAAGGACGCATACTGACTCTCGCAGTTGATTCAAGGCAAACACACCTTCATCATCGAGTATTTTCATCGCCAGCTCCATGGCCTTCAGCCTCAAATCAAACTCGCGATTCCCTTCGTCATCCTCAAGAACCGCAATGAAAGAACGATCGGTAAATCGTTGTTTAACATTATCAAAGTTCTCATCGCCGAAACAACAATAGGGCGAATCCGCATAAGACCATTTGATAAGTTCCGCAATCGCCGATGCCGGTGTGTCACTTTCGACGCCTTGCCTGGCTGCTTCTACCTCCAAAGCTTCCCACGACCAGGCGGAGATACTTGGCGCATGTCCCTCGCCAGTAGTGTAAAGGGTACAGTAATAGTAACATTCGCCATTTTCAAAAAGAGCGCGAAAAGACGTTCTAGCAGCATCGGCGATCTCTATCGCCAGCCTCTCTATTTCTTGCATCGGCTTCCTCCTTTCCGTTAGTGGATCCGTTCAGGCAGGATGTCTTCTATTTGCTCCAGCCTTCTAGAAATGATATGGCGGTGCTTTTTCTACTACAAGGTTATCAGGATGAACATCAGTTGGCTCATAGTCATTCATACGGAGAAGGATATACTCAATCTCTTCTAATGGCATCTGCAATTTCTGGCTGACTTCATAAAGATCCATGTCTTGCGAAAGTAGGTCCCGTGCTTGATTTAACTTTCCATTTAGCCAATTGTTTTCGAGCATCCATTTTTTCACTAGGTCCAGTAGTTGATTTTGGGTTTCCTTATCTGCATGCTTATTATATTTAGCAACTGACTCTGACAAATAGTTAAAAAGGTGAATACCTAATCCCTCACGTTGCTCATGCTTGGACATCCGTTGGTACTGCTCATAACTTATGCTGATATCTAATTCGAGGGTATGATCCCTGCTATCAAGCCGTCTGGATGTTTTTCGGCCATAACCTTCAGGTAAAACACGCAACACAAAAAAGATATCATAGGGAAACTCCCATGTATTTGCTAATTCCTCTAAGGGCAGCAGTTCATCTCTCAATTGACCCACACACGTTCCATGTGTATCCAAAGTAAAAACTAGTTTCATGCATACCTCCCTCTCCCAGACTTACGGAGCACCCAGATTAGCTGTTATTTTCTGAAATCGCTTCGCAGCCTTTCGATAAGAGCCACTGCTCCATTACGGCAAACGCCTGACCCATATCCTGTTCATAGAAGATGGCCACCTCTTGCTGGTAGGCATAATTCAACCGTACATATCCTCCCAGCTGCCGGTAGAACAGGAAACAAACATAGGCATTCTCAATAAACAAATCCGGCGGAAATTCATGTTGGCACAATCCAGCCAGTTCGGGTAGCGTAAGCTGGGCTTGCCCTTGTGGCAAACGCAAAAAGCGATGGCTGCGAGTGCCCGTCCACGGTTCATAATAGACGCTCTCCCCTTGACTGATTCCATACACCTGACGATAAATTTCGTCCAGCACCAAGGCGTACAACCCTTCGTCTTCCTGCTCCCCTGCCTGCAGGGAAATCGCCTTTACGTGCTCCGCATGCCGAGGTAGCCAAAGCAGCCCAGTTGTCTGGGGATGTATTGCCAGAAAATCACCGTCCACCGTTGTACCTATAACGATACACTCATCGATCTGTTGTTCAGTAATGGGGCTATTCTCGTCATGCTCCCATAATCCGTACTCTGCAAAAGATTTAAGCACCTCCGCATCCGGAAACTGAACATTCAGCCACCCTCTGTAAGTCCCTTCGCCGAATCGCCGCAAAAACCGGAGGTAGCCCGGTGGATAAACAGTGGCGTCTTCCTTTGCAAGTGCTTGGTTTTGACCATCAGACAGCGGTTTTGGCCGAGATACGATGTACATAAATACTCCTCCTGCTGCCCCCAACATGCAACTCTTCCAGATAGTGAATTCTTTAAAATATTGCAGGTTGAGCAGCTTTTTTATCCAAGATAATACTGAAATTTTAGAGAGTGCAACATATCAATCCCCAATTTTTGAATTCTCCAGCTTGGTCAATGCCTCGGTGTAATTTGCCCTGAACTATTTGCCACCCATCACAAGCCCATATTTATTGAAAATCCACGATTTGCTCAAATCGTGAATCGCACCATGGCTTATACGCACAGAAGGCTTTTGCTCCTTCATAGCATCTGCATCATGCGCTGAGAAGCGAAGCGGCTTTGTCATTTTTTTAATAGCACCCGTTATTTCATCGAAAAACGTATATGTTAACGGCTTATGATCCCGAATATCCTCATAGATATAATACTTCCCTTTTTCATCTTCCAAAGCTATTTGAAAGCCTTTAGGAAATGATAGCAAGATACACGGCAGTTCATCCTCTGCCCATTGTCCGTAATATGGAAAATAGACACTCTCATTTCTCGCGAAAAATCCGGAGCTTTCATTATCAGACGTAACAGAAATGGAATAAACAAAGAAAGGGGGACCCTCATTCCTTTTTTTCTCTGCCGTAAAATAATGATAAAAGGTCTGATATGCTTCATACACCTGTTTCAGATCATGCTCTGTCTGGGCATAATTGGTTAGATGAAATTGCGCTTGCTTATGTTCAAAATGCTTCAAAACGCTTTCAAACTCTTCCGGCCTGATGAAGAATCTAAGTTTATAAAATCCGCTGTTCTTTAATTTATCCATTTCTTTTTGCTCACCGCCATGTATTAAAATGTCATCTCAGAGGTCCTTAGCCATTTACTCGTGTATTTTCAAAATTCATATTTCACAAATCGATTTTTGAGAGCTTCTTCGTACGGGATCCACTCCCAGTCACTCCATAAAGACATGCTTACGATTTCTGACAGCTTATCTACGGCTAGTCCCGGACTCGTAATGCCAATGAAGCCGTCAAAATCCTCATTACGGATATCCAACGCTTTTCGCAAGTAATCATCATTGAGACGCTCTTCCCGGAGTTGTTCATATTCATCCCTCGTCCACTGCTCACAAAAGATCTTTTCGGCTTGAATGTCTCCATTCTCGAACAACGACAACTCGAATATCTCCTCATTCATATATCCGGCGGTCATCACTGGCTCCCCGGTAAGCTGGGACAACGTTTTACCGGCCTTCTTCACCGTACCCCATACAAAATAATCGTGGAGCACGCTGATCCAGTTTTCGTTGCTTTTGCTTACATACATGACAACTTTGCTCTCTGGAGCTTCATGATTTTTCTTGCCTAATACTTTGGCATGCCCTTCGCTTAGCTCTCTTAATGCTTCGACAGTCTTCTCAAGGTTATTCGACTTGATATGCAAATTTGCGAATGATCTTCCCACGAAATGGCCTCCTCTAATCGCTTTTTTAATCAGCCGGATTCTTATTTATATCCTATTGATCGGTTCTATGAATGTCTCATATTTCCATTATAGTGATCGCTTGTCCTGAGTCTACCTACTTTTCACCTGGATTTTAGAAATAACCTTTGCACAGAAAGAGTTATAACCTTGACCGTTCAACACAATCTCTAGTCCCTTCCCCACTCCGCTCTTAAAAAAAGGAGGGTATCCCTCTGCCATTTTATGACGTTTAGGACACCCTCAGTCGAGCTATTCCGCACCCCCACAACACTCTTCATCTTTCCAAAACAAAATTTTTTCGTCGTCACTTATGGTAAGGATCAGCGCGCTGGCTGTAACGGCAAGTTCTGATTTTATATTACCGTTCGATCAATCCTTACTCTAGGCAGTTACCGACTCGCTGCCTCGATGATCCAGTCGGTCAAATCGTTGATTTGTCTTTTCACGGCGATTGGGTCGCGGTACCAGGATTGGTTCTCCGTCCATAAAAATACCCGATTGTTGCGAATCGGCTCTAGCGACCCCCAGATTGGATCAGCCTGCAGCGATTCCAAGCTGGCTTCCGTCGTCAGAATCAAATAATCACCCATGTACTCCGAAAGTTTCTCCAGCGAAAATTCATAGTAGGATTCCTTCAGCATAAATTCTGGAACCGTCGTCGGCGGCTTCAGCCCCATTATTTCATACATCAGCCGGCCGCCTCGTCCCGACTTCGGACCAAAAAGGCTCACGTTTCCATCGTACTCTTGCATAATCGAAAGCGTCTCTCCTTCGGGAACGGCTTGTTGGACTTTCTCCCGAATGTCTGCAATTTCCTTCTCGAATTTTTCGTTCCATTTCTCCGCTTCCTCACGTCTATCCAGCAACTCGCCAAAATACAGCATTTCTTCCTGAATGGATACAAACTGATTGTAAGGAACCGATACCGTAGGTGCGATCATCTGATATTTCTCGACTACCTCAGGCTGTGGATTATGCGTTATGATTAAATCCGGATTGAGTTCCAGCAGCTTCTCTAACGAGTCGCCTACATCCGTCACGACGTCCAGCATTCCCTCGAGATAAGGACTCGACATCAAGAACGATTCGGCTGCGATCGGCTGGACTTCCAGAGCAAGTACGGTGCCGAGATAAGAAATTGCCGCTACGCGCTGAGGGTGTGCAGGAACTTCGACATCGCCGAAAGCGGTCTTGACTACCTTGATCTCAGAAGATGCCAAAACCTCTGACTCTTGAGTGATCATGGTTGGAGAAGCGCTGACGGCAACCTGGCTGTTCGCTGCACCTCCGTTGTTCACCGACCCACCACAAGCTGTTAACATCACGGTCAAACATAACAGCATCACTGCATAAAAACTTCGGGTTGCTCTAGTCATTTTATTCGCCCCATCCTGTTGAAATTGATAATCAATATCACTCACATAAAAAGGATAGCTTAATGACCGGCTTAGAACAACGGACGATTGTGACCTATTCCTTGCATAATCTGAAACGAACTGGCCGTATCGTTTACGATATTGACCTGGCGTCATGCCGGCATGCTTTTTGAACATGCGGCTGAAATAAATGAGATCCGAATAACCGACATGTGATGCTATTTCCTGTTGTGTTGCTATCGTACCGGCCAGCAGAGCCTTCGCATCTTCCATTCGGAAACGAATGACGTAGTCCAGCGGACTGAGCCCTGTCTGTTCTTTAAATTTTCGCGATATATATTGTTGGCTGTAATTCAATTGCCGAGCAAGCTCCTCAAACGAGATCGGCTGGCGATAATTCCTGGACAAATGTCGAATAACTTGCTCCGATAAAGAGGGCTCGCCGGCTCCGAACAGACGCTCCCTCAGGACAGCGTGAACGAAGCGGATAAAGTCTCCCTTGGCCGACAGCCGGGTCAATCCGTCGTCAGATTTAAGCCAACCGTCGCGTATCGTTTGAAGCAGCTCAAGCATGGCCAGCGGTTCGCCAGGCGGGAACCCCCAGCTTTCCAGAAACGGGTCGGATTCCTCCATCATCATATGAAATTCGCACGAGGCCGAAGCGGGGAGAAACGCTTTGTAGAGTACGATATATACATTCAGCGCTTCTCGGCTCCGAACCGTCACCAGAGAGCCTTTGCCGGCGTGTAGTACATGGAAACGATCGCACAGCCATACCTCATCGTCAACCCACAACTCGCCTTGTCCTTGAAAAGCGAATAAAAATGCGCTTGCCGGCAAACGGTATTGATTCAAATCGTTGTCGATTCCGGCCTGCTTTAGCCGTACGTCCAGTACACTCATAATCACCTGGTTCCATATTTGTATAAGTTTCAGAACATCCATAACTGATTCGCAAACTCCCTTTAAATTCTCAAGAGATAATCATTCTCAATTGAATCATGTTTCTAAACACAATAACGAATACGTCTAGCGCTGTCAATAAGGTGTTGCCGAATGAGACGAGGATGCGAATAGCGAGGCATACGGCTATTTTGCCGGAGCCTAGCCCAAAAGCAAAAGACGCTGATCCGCAAACATACGTGCGGAACTAGCGTCTATTAATGAATCGTGAGGGCCCTTTTTTTGATCTCACAATTATCTTAATCATTGGCATACTTTTATGTCGCCTGCTTAGTAAATGCCTGTCTCTTTCGCAAGGGAATTTTTGTAGGCTGCAATTTTGTCTTTCAACATCTTCTCTGTGGCTGTTAAGTTTCTGATTTGGCTCTGTATAGAGTTACTATGATTCTCAAGGAGGTTCAAGCGGGCTTGGGCCGTATGCTCTCCTTCTAAATATAACTGCGCATATTCTCTAATTTGTGAGATCGGCATTTGGGTTTGTTTCAACCTCATCACAAATCGCAGCCAAGCAAGATTGGAGTCATCATATATTCTTTCTCCATTCGCATTCCGCATCGGAGCAATAATCTTTTCCTTTTCATAATATCTCAGTGTATATGCGGTAATCCCTAGTAATTTGGCTACATCGCTGATCGTATACATACAAGCCCCCGAATCTATGTTAATTTTAAGAGTCCCCATAATTATAAAAAATATTTGACTTAGAGTAAACTCTAAGCTTTATGATTACATCGTTGTTGAAACACTAAATATTCTTGTAAAAACGGAGGAATTCACATGCAATATACTGTAATTACAGGCGCCAGTTCAGGTATAGGTTTTGAAACCGCTCTAGCCTTTGCGGCTCGCGGTAAAAACTTAATTGTTACAGCCCGCAGAAGGGAGCAACTGGAGGAGCTAAAATCTGAAATCAATCATAACTCCCCCGATGTAGATGTCGTTATTCGAGTAACTGACTTATCCGTTTCTAGTAATGCTTATAAGCTTTATGAGGATCTACAAGGGTTCGAAATCGAAACTTGGATCAACAATGCGGGGTTTGGAAATTTCGCTTCAGTGGCCAAGCAAGATTTAGATAAAATTTCTGCAATGCTGCATCTGAACATTGAATCGTTGACGATCCTTTCCTCTCTATTCGTTCGTGATTATTCCAATGTTGAAGGAACACAATTAATCAACGTTTCATCCGGTGGCGGCTATACGATTGTGGGAAATGCCATTACGTACTGTGCGACTAAGTTCTATGTGAGTGCCTTTACTGAAGGACTCTCTCATGAGTTGAAGAGTCAAGGTGCACTTATGCAGGCTAAAGTGCTAGCACCTGCCGCAACAGAAACAGAATTCGCGAAGCTTTCTTTCGATGTCCCCGAATTCGAATATCATGGGACTGTGCCGAAATATCATACCGCGAAGGAAATGGCTGGATTCATGCTTGACCTGTATGATAACGATCATGTTGTGGGGATTGTTAATGGTTTGACGTACGAGTTCGAGTTGAGAGATACCCTCTATAATTATGTGGCGAGCACGCGATAAGCTCATCTTGTAATGGCAAGTTAAGAAGCATGACCATCCATTACGGATCGCTATGCTTCAACAATGATGTATCACCTAAATCCCCTATCAAAAAAAGGCTGCCAATCCCTTATGGGCGGCAACCTTTGATTTTTACTCTACGACAACGCCAACATCGCGTTCATATCTTCTTCAGCAGTAGTAATTAGCTTCAATCCAAAAAGCTCTACCAGAACATCCAGTACACCTGGTGAAATGAACTCGGGTGGCTTTGGTCCGATGCGAATGTCCTGAATGCCGAGACTGAACAAGCCTAGCAGAATGGCTACTGCTTTTTGCTCAAACCAAGACAGCACGATGCTGACAGGCAGCTCGTTCACCGTACACTCAAATGCCTCAGCCAGAGCCATGGCAATCTTCACTGTAGAACCGGAATTATTACATTGCCCAAGGTCAATGTAACGCGGAATACCGGTGTCTCCAACGGTGCCATAATCTACGTCATTGAAACGGAACTTTCCGCAAGAAGTCGTTAAAATGACAGTATCGTTCGGTAAGGAAGTCGCCAACTCACGGTAGTAATTCCCGCCAGTACCTGGCGCATCACAACCAGCAATGACGAAAAACCGGCGGATATGCCCGTCTTTGACAGCTTGAATGATCTCTGGTGCTAACCCGATTACAGTTTCATGATGATATCCGGTCGTAAGTACCAGATCTGACTCTACATCAGCCGCAGGTAGGGACAACGCACGATTAATTAATGGGGAGAAATCGTCGCCCGTTATTTTCTCTACACCTTCCAGCCCCGCTACTTCATATGAGAAAAAGCGGTCTGCATACGTGCCTTTAATCGGCATTACACAGTTTGTGGTAGCAAGAATTGCACCGGGAAACTGCTCGAACAATCTACGCTGATCATACCATGCTTTGCCGATGTTGCCTTTCAGATGCTTATACTTTTTGAGTGCAGGATATCCATGCGCAGGCAGCATTTCTGAGTGGGTATAAATGTTGATGCCTTTCCCCTCTGTCTGCCGCAGTAATTCCTCCAGCGCATATAAATTATGTCCTGTTACAACAATACATTGACCTTCAATTTTGTTCTGACTGACTGTGATCGGTTGCGGAATGCCAAAGCGGTCCGTATGCGCACGATCCAGTACATCCATGATGCGAACCGCCGCATCCCCGACCTTCATCGCCATCTCCAAATGTTCCTGTGTATTAAAGTTGGAATTGGTCAACGTCATATACAAAGCTTCGTGGGTGATACGATCCACCTCGGGATCGCTATATCCTAGCTGCCGGGCATGTGTCGCATACGCTGCAATTCCTTTTAATGCAAAAATCATGGTATCCTGCAAACTCGCAATGGTTTCATTTTTGCCACATACCCCTACAACGGTGCATCCGCCATTCGGTGTCTGTTCACATTGGTAACAAAACATATCGTTATCCTCCATATCTAGATAATCATTCGTTACTTCCAACGTAACAGAACACCAAAGCTTGAGTTGTGATTACACACACATTTTTTTAGATCAAGCAGATTTAAATGTCCTTCTATTTATAACAACCATTAATACAATAACGCTTAAACAAATGAAAATATTAATCTCAAAAACCAATTTGAACGCCTGCAACTGACTCCCTTGTCCTGTCTCTCCACTCATCACACCAAGTCCAAGTGCTGAGCCAAAGACCATACCCGCATTTCTTGTTAAAGCAATTAATCCGCCAATCGAACCCACGTGTTCCCGAGGTGTCTGCTGCATAATGAAGCTATTATTAGGAGAGGCAATGAGCCCCATACCAAGGCCAATAAGAGATAGAATCGCCGCGATTCCATAAATCGGTATATGATCTAAATACACCAGTAACAAGATAAACCCGCTTCCCATGCAGCTCAGTCCCATAAGCATCAGACGATGAGAGCCATAACGGTCGGAGCAGTAGCCTGCGAGAGGGCCTGCAAACGCCAAGGCAATGGGATAAGCCGCCATAATATATCCTGTCGTAGATGACGAGAACGGAGCCGACACCCCCATCAAATAAAATGGAATGAGGACAAGCAATGTATTAGATAAAATAAAAGAGGCACAGCTAACGATCAAGCCTCCCGCTACAGTTGGAATTTTCAATGCTTGTAAGGGTAGAAAAGGAGTCTTTTGCTTCCGCTCCCAGAATAGAAAAGTAATCAACAACAAGGAAACCCCCACCAAACTTGTCATTGTCCGCACGGACACCCAGCCCCATTTGCTCCCATTTGTTATTACGAGAAGGACCAAGGTGATGAATGCCATAAACAAGCTGGCCCCCACGAAGCTGATAGCACCCGGCTTGCGCTCTTGCACACGGTTCGGGATGTACCGATATGCCATAATTGTAGCCACAATCGCCACAGGAACATGGATTAAAAATAACCATTTCCAGCTCAGCCACTCTGCAATCAAACCTCCCGCTATAGGTCCCGTCATCCCGCCCAGCGCGACAGCTGTACTTAAAATTCCGAGTGCACGACCTCTTTGCTCTTTCGGCATATGAATGGTGATGAGTGCAATATTAGTTGCTTGGAACATCGCAGCTCCTACTCCCTGTACAACTCTGAGCGTTAGCAATATTGGCAGATTAGGTGAAAAAGCGACCAGGATAGAACCCACAGTAAAAATCACAAATCCAAGATTGTGAATCCGGCGAAAACCATAACGGTCTCCCAGTTTCCCCATAATAGGAAGAAGAGCCGTAATCACTAGCAGATAACCTGTTGTGATCCATAATCCCTTCCCAAGCTCTGTCTGAAAATAATTCACAATAAAAGGAAGCGACACATTCACAATTCCAGCTGTAAAATGGGAAATAAACGCCCCCATACAAATAGCCGCCATCATTCCCAGCCGCTGCCCGTGTGTGCTTTTAAACTCTATATCTTTTGCTGCCATCATGTTGATCCCGTCCCTACTCATATTGTTTAAGAATTACTAACAATTATAAGTAGATCCCTTGCAAGAACAATCCCATAAAGATGGGATGGGAATGGTTTAGGCGAATATGTCTATCAGTATAGGTGACGAAAATCAGAGATAATGCAAAACAGCAAAAAGCGGCACATTTAAGTGCCGCCACTGAATTATTATCTATAAGAGTCATGCGTTGGGCGAAACAAATCTTCTTCGGAACTTCTGACCATAGAAAAATGTTCGACATTGTAGTGCCCATGTAATGTTTTATTGTGATGCTTGATGATTTGTTCTGCACTTAAAACATCATTGTCCGTTGTAGAATGACCATCTCCGACCAATGTAACATCCATGCCGCTAACCGTAGCCGTCCGAACCGCAGTATCGATGCAGTGTTGAGTTTTACATCCCATAATCACCACATGCTCAATCTGCTGATCTTTCAGATATTGTAGCAGCTCAGTTCCGTGAAAAGAATTCGTTGCCAGCTTATCAAAGATTTTGGCATTTGCAGACCTGTTGATTTCATTGTGAACTTGAAAGCCTGTACCTGTTCCTTCAGCGACATCTAGATCCCTAACGAACACAACTTCGACATCGGCTTCTTTTGCTTGTTCAATCACTTTATTAATATTCCGGATAAGCTGCTCTTTATTGAATACTGCACTTTCCTTTTCGTTTCCATCCATTAATTCTTGTTGTGCATCGATGATTAATAATACCTGATTCAAATGATTTTCCCCTTTCGAATGGTGGGGAAACGTCAACGCTTGATCAGTTAAACGTTATCCCCATATCATTTTGCAAGCTGACATTGTTTTTCATAATATCTACCTCCCAATAAAAATGGTATATAAACTTTAATCTTATAATTTAAGACTTTTTTAGTTTACCATATTTTTAAAATGTACTCTCTAAAAACTTTGATTGCTACATCCATTGATACATCATAAAAATGGTGGAAATCAGATTAGTCAGCCCGTGCAGAACCCAACCTGGAATGATCGAACCGCCGGATAATTTCTCATCCAACATTCCGATGCTCCAACCCACAAAACCTGTAAGAATCATTACAACAGCAGAATTCAATAATCCGGAACTGCTGTATAACAGCACAGCATGTACGACACCAAATAATAAAGCTTGAGCACAGTTTCCAATTCCGAATCCGAATTTCGAACTTAACCGTTTACCAATGAAGCCGCGGAACAGAATCTCTTCGGACAAGCTAGTCTGTAACCAAGAATAAATCAATGCCGGAATCAAACCTTTAAGACCTGTACCATAAAACTGTGAGCTGGCCAAAGTATTCTTATCCAGCATATAGATTGCTGTAAGCATTCCCAGGCTGGTGAATATAGTCATTGTAAGTATAAACCATAGTATGAACTGCTTCCTAGAAAGCAAGTGGGGTTTCTTCCAGCCAATCCACATGGCAAAGGATGAAGTTGTTCTGCTTGTAAAAAACCAGTATGTATAGGGAATGATGCTGAATAAGATGAGCTGAAGGACTGCACTGATGAGCAATGACAATGTCAACGGAATACCCTCCCTTTAATAAGAACAGCCTCAATATATCATGGACCGCTGCTTACCAGCGGAAAGAGACCGTAACTTGCAGGTTAGGTGGAGTAGTTGGTTGCGGATTGCTACTCAGGCAGTGGTAATACCGCCAACATCATGAACTGCCCATTCTCATATCTGAAACTGACGCTTCCTTGAAGCTGTTGAACCGCATACTCAATGCTTTCGATTCCGAACCCTCTACGCCCAAAGTTCCGCTTGCTGGACAAAAAAGAGCCCTGCCCGTCCTCTGTAAGCAGAGATGCAGGATTCTTTAAAGAAATCACCAATAACCCGTCGCAATAAATCACTTCCAGCCCAATAACATTCTGCTCTGACTCTGGTAATCTCTGAACCCCTTCGATTGCATTATCTAATGCATTGCCTAAAATAATTGCAATTTCAACCTCTTTGCCTGCAAGTAACAGGTCCTGCGGGATGCGAAAATGAGATTGCATTGTAACTTGATGTAGCTCGGCTTTGGCGAACTTCTCATTATAGATGGCATCAATAGCTATATTTCCAGAAGAAATATACTTTTCTCCTGCCTCCTGTGTCGAAGCAAGCTCCGCAATATATCGCTTGGCTTCTTGTACAGCTCCTTCGTCCAGCAGAGAATGAATAAGGATCAACACATGGTTCAGATCATGCCGCAAACGCTGTGCTTCCTGATTAACTTTCAGTTTACTCGTGTAATCCTTCACTTGCTGCTGAAGCACATGATTATGCAATTCTATTTGCATCCGTTTCATTAACTTTTGATATATAAACATTACAGCCACATTAATTACAAGAATCCCAAGCAGGATGAATACAAAATCAAACGGAATATCAAAAGGTTTATCACTGGAATTTCTCAGATTCACAATAATAATAAGCAAAGAACCCGCAGAAACAAGATTCAGCACAGCCCAATCCTGATTCGACAGTAACGTTGTGGTATCCACTTTGAACAACCGCAGCAATAGCAGACATAACATGATGCTTAGCAAAACAACAAATAGGAAAGCAAAAGATAACCACCAGAAATTAACTGTATCTATTCCCTCGGCATTGAGTGGGATATGCTGAATCCCAGACCATACCAGCATCTCAATAACCACCGTAAACACTGTATAGAAACTGCTAAAGAACAGCTTTTGTAGCACACTGCCGCGGAAATAAATAATGGTAATCAGACTATACACAAGCAGGTGAAGGATGACCGAATCAACTAGAGGTAAGCTAGCAGCGGTAAGCGATTTAATTATATAAAAGATAATAAGACAACCTATAAATGACTGTTTGCTCCTGCTCAGGATCAGGAATTTCTTGAGAAAAATATAAAATGTGACCCCTTGCGAGACATATATAAGGACGAGCATAAATACACCAAAAAAGTAAGGACTAATCTCCCGGATGAAAGACATTTATCTTAAGAGCCTCTTTTCTATAAAGGCATGGTAGGACCGTAAAGAATCAGAGCTTCTACTGCGGCTGACGGGAAGCTCCACCCCGTTCTTCAGCTGAATAAGTTCTTTGCTTAAAGAACGAACATACAGCCAATTTACTAGGAATCCCGTATGTACGCGACAAAAATCATGTGATCCCAGCTGTCCTTCCAACTCTCTCAGTTTGCCATAATACGAGTAAGTCCCTTGTTCAGTACAAAGGACCAATTTTTTGCCTCGTTCTACCGTGATATACATAATATCATCTACCCTTAAATTATAGCTCATATGATGGATTGAGAATGACAGCACGTTGTTTCTTTGCATGCATTGCTGAATGGCTTTGACTGTGGCGGTCTGCAGTTCATGTTCATCAATGGGTTTCAGTAAATAGCGAAAGGGATGAACCGCAAAGCTTCTTCTCATATAACTTGTATGGCTGGTGACATAGATAATTAATACCCTGGCATCTTTGAGCCGGATCTTCTCTGCGACTTCTATACCGTTATACTCGGGCATCTCCATATCCAGATAAACTATATCGTATGCGGTAGTCGTCATTGCCTGAAGCAGGGTTTGGCCTGATTCAAAAATCTCAATAGAGGCAGTCATCCCTTGCAGGCTAGTTATCTGCTTCATGAGTAATTCTTCCAACCGCGAGGCATCTTGCCTCTGATCGTCACAGATTGCAATGTGAAGATTCATATTATGTATCCCTCCAAGTGAACGTAATTCTATCATATTATAATTTGAAAAAATATGAAGAACCGCCAAAAAGCCGATCCTCTCGGACCGGCCTATAAACTCTTTTTTACAGGGAAGTTTTTACCCTAGTCAATTCATCGGAATCGCGGACGCCAGCCGCCGAAACTGGATGAAAATAAACAGAGCGGTCAGCATCACCACAATTCCTGAACCGAGGAACCATAGCTGCACACCGTATCGATCCACCACAGGTCCTGCCAACAGCAGCCCAATTGGCGAAGACAACATCATAATGCTGGTCACGAGTGAAATGACACGCCCAAGCATCTCGGGTTCAAAAGAACGTTGGATCATCGCCATGAAGGGACCATTGAAGAAGGGTGCCGCACTACCCATCAAGAACGAGAGAATGGCAAAGATCACAAATGCATTCGGACCAATCAAACCACTGACCACACAGGTAAGACCGATGACTAGCAGACCTACGCTCATATAGCTAATGTCGCTCCATTTAGATGAGAACATCGACAATAGCAGACCGCCTAAAATCATCCCGATGCTGAACACCGCTTCCACCAGGCTGGCACTGTATCCTCCACGGCCAAAATGAGACAATGTCATATAAGGAAACAGTGTCGCCAAGGGCATAAATGCGATACTAAACACCGCAGTAGCCCCCGTAATCAACACAATGGGTTTCGCTTGAATGAGTGCGTTCCAACCCAAACGGAATTCTTGAACGAAAGACGGCGCAGCTGAAGACTGCACTTTAGGCTGATGGATCTTCACCATGAACAGCATCAGATTCGCAATCAAAGCCCCGGCCACATCGAGTAGTAATACTGCCCCGAGCGAAGTTGCCGAGTAAACCGCTATCCCAAGTGCAGGACCCATTACATTCGAGAAAGAGAACACCATCTGCTGCCAGCCCGCGACTCTTGTCAATTCTTCTTCAGGAGCAATCAACGGAACAGCCGCCTGAAACGCCGGAGCATGAAAGGCTGATGCCGCCGAACGCAGGCTCAGAATGACATACACAAAGCCAAGTCCCGGTTCCCCCCACATGAAATAAATACCTAATATCAGACTGAAGAGCGCAATTGCGCTATCAGCAATAATCATCGTTATTTTACGATTCCAACGGTCCAGCCAGACCCCTACAAAAGGACCCAAGACCGCTTGCGGCAAAAACGCTGCCAACCCAGCAATCATCAAAACTGCCGCTGACCCTGTCGATTCCGTCAAGTGCCAGATCACCGCGAATTGAACCATCGAACTCGTGAGAATCGAGAAAATCTGTCCGCTAAAAATAAGGGCGAAGGCTTTTTTCCATTGTATTTGCATAAGGTCATCTCCTTTGATTAAAAACTTAAATAAACTCATTCCATGAGCATAGGCACACTGAAACAGGCACATCACAAATAAACTCATTTCCATATCTCAAAAAATGAATGAGTCCACTTGTCTTGCACCACTGATTACCATAAACGAATGGAATGGGTCACAAGGAGCACCTCCTGAAAAAAATTATGTTCATTATAACATCGCATCTCTTCCCTGAGCCAGTTCCAATTGTTCTTTTTGCGAAAAATTTGATCTATCTCCACCTTCCGAATAAATTCCTAAATAAGGGAGAAGATAAAAATCACTTAACATCTCATTTATTTAAGGAGAATTGCATGCGGAAATTTTTTAACGCCAAGACACCTCCGTCTAATCCTAAGGTGCACCCTCAATTCGAAGCCGAAAATGAGCTTTCAATGAAGGATCTTTTTTCCCATGCTATCTCTGCGTCTCTCGAAGACAACTTACAGATTATTAATAATTGTTTTGCGAATTGTTCGGACCTAAAGGTTATTCCATGGCATTATGGCCCGGATCTTAAGTATGAAGCCTCATCCGTCTATTTCAATACACTTACTAAGTCTGACCCTACAAATTATTTTAAAGATGTCTTGCAGAATTTAGTTCCGCATGAGCTGGGTCCCACCTTGGACGTGACCGTTGAAGATGTCATCTCCTATTTTGAAAAAAATGGTGTTTCATCACCGCTGCTTGAATTAATGGACAATATCGGTCAAGCCATTAAGGGGATTCTTGATGGGAAAGTTGTCCTTTTCTTTACAGGTTGGCAAAAAGCCGTTGCCTATTATGCCTTCGATGTAGAACAGCGCCAAACCTCTGAGCCCATTTCAGAGCCTACTGTTCAAGGTCCCCACGTCAGCTTTATAGAAAGCTTAGAGCGTAATGTAGGTGTTATTCGTAGTTTGCTGAAATCTACTAATCTTAAGTTCGAGTTCTTTACCTCTGGTAAGCAGGTTCAAAGAACGTTGTCCTATGGTTATCTGGATGGAGTAGTCAAACCAGAAACATTAAATCAATTCAAACAACGGATAGCAAGTATTGATCAGGAAGAAATTCTTGACGTTTCCTATCTCGAAGAGTGGATCGGTGATTCGCTCTACTCACCATTTCCACAAGTCCGCTATACAGAACGACCGGATACAGCTATAACAGCTCTGCTAGACGGAAAAATTATTGCTATGGTTAACGGAAGTCCTTCCATTCTGATCTGTCCCGGGAATTTCATGGAGTTTTTTACGAATAGCGAAGATTATTACTACCGGACCATTTTTTCATCATTGATAAGAATGATTAGGGTCGCTGCCTTCATCATTGCCCTGCTGTTACCCAGTACCTATATTGCCTTATCCAACTTCCATTCCGAACTAATTCCCACGGTTCTGCTGCTTGCCATTCTAAACACACGCGAAGGAATCCCCTTTCCGGCTATGGTTGAAGCTTTGATCATGGAGTTTTTCTTTGAACTATTGAGAGAGGCGGGCATACGCTTACCCAGACCGATTGGATCGGCCGTCAGTATCGTTGGGGCTTTGGTCATTGGACAAGCTGCTATTCAATCGCAGATTGCCTCTCCGGTCATGGTCATTGTCGTCGCTTTGACGGGCATTGCCTCATTTGCGCTACCACAATACAATATGGCAATTGCGCTGCGGATTTTACGGTTTCCCTTAATGATTCTCGCGGCAACATTCGGAGGACTTGGCATCATGGTCGGTTTTATTCTAATTTATCTCCATCTGGCTACCTTGCGCTCTTTAGGAGAACCGTATTTAGACTCGTTAGCTCCGTTAGATCTTAAAAGAGTACGTGATTCTATTTTTCTACTTCCGAGAAGACTGCTGCTTCATTCACCACGGAATCGACACCTATATAAAAAGACTTCGGGAAGGAAGTAGATATAGTGAAGCGGCTTACTACCATACTAATTTCCCTTCTTGTACTCACTCTAACTAGCGGATGCTGGGATAATAAAGAATTGGACGAGTATGGGTATGTGCAGGCGGTCGCCATTGACCAAAGCGAAGACAATCGGATTGTAATCACGACACATTTCTATAATCCTTCCACCAAAATAGAAATGGGACAAGCAGGGGATCCAGCGTCCAAGGGAATTAATATTGTTACGAGTGGAGAAACCTTTTTTGAAGCAATAAGGGAGATCCCGGCAAAATTTGGCCGAAAAGCCAAATGGGATCATATGCGTGTCATATTAATCGGGGAGCAACTAGCCAGAACCTCGAACATCCGGGAGGTACTTGATTTTTTCTCCAGGGATCAAGAACCGCGTGGTACTGTTCTTCCTCTCATCGCTGAGCAATCTGCGGCACCATTTTTAGATATCAACCCGTTTATCGAACAGACCATTGGTCAACAGTATAAGAGAATGGAGACGAGCGGTGCTCTATATGCCGCAAAAACTTCCAAGATTCCTCTCTATGAGCTGGCTATACAAATGTGTAGCCCCTCCAATACTTCCATCATCCCTTACCTCCATAATTCCAGTTTGGATCATAAACCCTTGATATCTGGGCTGGCTGTAATTCATGACGGTAAAATGATTGACATTCTAAAGGAGAAGGATACAGAAGCATTCATGATGCTGACGGATAGATATATCTATGGAGTACTAGAATTTCCTTGCCCGGATGAGACCGAAGTACCGCTGCGGAAAAAAGAAACGCTTGAAGTGCTTACCTTCAACAGTACGCTTACTCCAATCGTAAAAAACGGTTCTGTGTCCGTCGGTGTAAACATTGCTATTGAAGGGATGATCGGAGAATTACGTTGCTCACATTTAAAAAACAATAAGGACATGAAGCTTTTTGAGCAGCGTATCATAACTCAGGTTGAACAACAGGTTGAGCACGCAACCAAGTTTTTGAAAACAAAAAAGATCGACGCACTCGGAATTGGCAATCAGATTTACCGAAAAAATCCGCAGCTGTGGAAACAACTAGAGCCTCAATGGAAGGATACATTCGCCCAGACTCAGTTCGATATCAACGTTGATGTCAAAGTGTTAAGCACTGGAATGAACTCAGGCACAATATTTGGAACAAAGGAGAAGTAGCTATGGTGGGAAAAATAATCTGCATTCTCTTATTAGCTTCCGCTATGCTAGCCCATGACATCCCAAGGTTTAGACAAGCCTCCATCCGCGATCGAGTAGTTTATGGAGTATTATTACTACCCGTACTTTATCTCGGATTTATCTTTATTGCAGCTAAGCCATGGCCCAATTTAGATTCCATCTTCAATTTATTCACGGCTCCAGCTGAGCACATCGTCCATTGGATCAACCCTGCCATTTCATAAGCTTAAAGAATGAGGAGGAACGTATGAATAAGCAAGAACGTGTTAGTTCGATCCAAATGTCCATGCTGTTTCTCTTCTTTATGACCGGTTCCTCAATCGTTATCGTCCCTGCGTCACTAACTAACTTTGCCGGCAACGGAGCCTGGATATCCCTCTTAATCGCCTCGGCCATAGGAATGGCTCTGCTTTCCGGTATTCTATATTTGAACCGACGAGCGCCAGATCTTTCGCTTGTGGAACAAAGCCGCTCCGTACTTGGAAACGGACTGACCCTCGTCCTCCTGATTCCTTTCACTTGTGTACTGTTTTGGAATGTCGCAGGAATTGTAATTGAGATCGGAACCTTTTTCAAAAGCACGATGTTAAAAGAAACGCCCACTTACGCAGTAAATACCATGTTTTTTATTACGATTGCGATGACAGCTCTAGCTGGAATTGAAGTGATTGCCCGCATGGCAGCCGTCCTAATGTCACTAATGTTCGGATTTATCATCTTAGTCTGGATACTCGTAGCAGGGTTGTATCATCCCGAGTACCTACTGCCCATCATGCCTGATGGATTTAGGCCTATCCTAAGTGCTGCATATGTAGTCTATGGCTTTCCCTATTCCGAGCTTATCGTTTTTTCGATGATTTTACCGTTCGTGCGTAAAGAAGACAATTCTAAACTGGGAAAACAGATGTATCTTGCACTCATCATCAATGCCCTGACGTTAATTGCTTCTGTCATTAGCAGTATTATGGTATTGGGACCACTGTCCGGCAGCTTGAAATATTCATTATATCAGTTGGCGAGACTCATTTATTTTCAGGAAACCATTGAAAGAATCGAATCCGTGATTGGTTTTTCACTCATTATCGGGTTCTATTTCAAGGCTTCTATCCTGCTGCTTATTCTTATTAAAGTACTAAAGGAGCTTCTGAGATTGAAGGATGAACGTTTAATTGTTTTCCCACTTGCTTTTGTCTGCCTGCTGTTATCTGTAACGACTTACACACAGGAGTCTGAGCTTGAGGAAATCGTGAATACTACATGGCCCTTGATCACTAACCTAGCTTACATCCTGCCGTTTCTTCTGATTCTATTGGTCACTTTTATTCGTTATCATATAAATCAACACAAAAAATAACCCGTTCTAAACGGATTCCATTCCCCTATATCATTTCGCAGACTTCAGCTTCTTCTTTTCTTGGATCCAGCCCGCCAGGAAAAGTATTACTCTACATAATTGCTTGCCATCACGATTGAAGATTCTGAGATTTCCGGACCCAGAGGACGTTATTTGCAATTTTTTGGCCTATAGAGCAGAGTTTAGGACTCCACTGACACCATCTCATAAAAAAGACTCATATTGAGTGTATTTAGTGGGAATAGCTGCTATACAGTCCGCTAGGATGCAAAATATGGACCAACGACGCGTTTAAGGTCAGCTGTGTCCGATGGGCTTGGTCTGTACAATTGTTATTGGATCAAACGAAGCAAAGTAGGGATGCCCAACAGCCACTTTTAGCTTATTAGGACACCCCTGTTAAGTTTATTACGTTACTCGCTCTAACCAATAAATTCTTGAACCCACTCGCTGTTATAGTAACCTATTCCAATTTCTGTGAAGCTGCTATTCAGGATGTTGGCACGATGACCAGGACTGTTCATCCATTGGTTCATTACTTCTTCTGCGCTCGACTGACCTTTGGCGATATTTTCCCCTGCTGAATTGTATGAGATCCCGAATGCTTTCATCATATCAAACGGAGATCCATACGTAGGAGACTGATGGTCAAAATAGTTATTGTCATACATATCCTGCGCTTTAGCCAAAGCCATTTTCGAAAGTTCGCTATTTAAGCTAAGAGGCTTCAAGCCTGCATTCGTTCTTTCTTTATTCACCAGATCCAATACTTGCTGTACCGATTGGGATGTATTGGTGGATGGTTGTGGATTTGCAGACTTCTGTGGGACAGCAGAATGTTGCGGATTTGCAGAATATTGTGGTTTCGCCGACTGCTGCGGATACGTTGTTTGATCTGTTGTGCTTCCTGTAGGTGGATTGGTACGGATGAACCCATCCAGCCATTTCGTTACATCGCCAGGAACTTGTTTAGTCTTAATTGTTGAATTCCCTGCATTCTCCGTGGAAATGGAAGATGCTTGCGTTAAAGTTGAACTTGAGGCAGTTTTACGAGCATGATTGTCAACCTTCGTTTGTTGAGTTGTCATTTGGTTGTTGGCCGAGTGATTACCCGAACAAGCAGTAACGAGTAATAGCGCTACTATTACGATAAATGGTTTAATAAGAACCCCTCCTGATTTGGCAAAGTAGTGACTTAATCGAATAAAGTTTTTGTAAAGTACCCCTGATTTATTCATCCCTAATTCAAAAATATAAAAAGCAAAAAAGTCCACTCGCAACATGGTTGCTGTGGACTTAATCTTAGTGGATATTTTAGATGCGTCGATATAGTTACATTTATAGTAATTTATAGAATTTTTTACTAATTAATGTTATGCTTTGTTAAGATCATAAAGTATAACATCAAATAAGATTTGGACAAACAAGCTTATAGAAATAAGCAGGCGTTGTTAGGTAAATAGATACTTTTAGATTACTTAATGTAATGTGATTGCAAAATTATTACAAGGAGTGATCATGCTATGTTAGAAGGTATCTCGATAAAACAAGTCTCCATTTATTGTCCTGAAAGAGTGATTAACAACCAATATTTTATTGACCATTTTCAAAAGCAAGGTATAGATATTAAGCGGATTCTTAAAAAGACAGGCAGAAAAAACCGCCATGTTATTGAAGGAACGAAGGAGAACTCGTTGACGATGGCGATTAATGCCGCTCAACAGGCAATTGATGCTGCATCATTGAAATCTGCAGATATAGACCTGATTCTTTTTTCCAGCTCAACTCCGGAATATTTATCACCTACGAATTCATTGCTTATTCACAAAGCTATCAAAGGTAAAGATGATACGCTTTGCTATGACTTGAATGGTAATTGTATAGGAATGTTTATTGCGGTTGAACAGGCTGCTCGTACTTTATACGATGATCCTGATAGAGATAGAGCGTTGGTTATCGGTTCGGATTTTTTAAATTTATGGGCTGATCCTTCACATCCAATAACATATTCAATTTTTGGCGATGCCGCCGTAGCCCTCATTTTAGAAAAAGATCATTCAGAGAGTGGATTAATTGACGTAAGGTATCTTTCGGACAGCCGTTTTACAGAAGAAATTGTGTACCCCGCTCAAGGATTGGCTAAGTCTTTGCGTGATGGGGCTGAACACCGCTACTTACACTGGGGGAGATTCAGCGGAATAGACAGTGTACGATTTGCGGAAGCATCTATTGTTGAATTATTAAACAAACATCACCTAACATTCGAGGATATACAAGTTTTTTGTTTTTCACAATTTACATTGGCTAATATTAAATTACTTCAAGTTAAGCTGAACCTGGATCAACATAAAATTATTTATGTAGCCGACGAATATGGCTATACAGGCACAAGCAGTCCCTTTCTGGCCTTATATTGTGCTATTGAACATGGTTTGATCAAACGTGGCGACAACTTATTATTTTGGACATTGGGGTCAGGTTATCAAGCCGGTTCAATGTTATGGCGTTATTGACATGGGGCTCCATTCATTATCATCCTATCACTATCGAAACTCCACAATACACTAACAACAATCCCATAAGTATATTAAATTGACTTCTATATTTAGATATCATTTTTTTGAAAAGAGAACCGCATAAACACCAACTAAAAGTGCCCATAAACCCGATGAATGCTAAGACTATAGAGTAACTCAATAAGCTAAAATAGGAAGAATGAGAGGTAAGAATAAATGTAGATGTAACTGTGATTCCATATAATATCCCTTTAGGATTAATAAATTGTAAAAGCATACCCGCAATAAAACTGTTGTGTTTATCGCCACTTCCATCACTTTCTTGATGTTTACTTGTAATAATTTTAAATGCTAAATAAAACATGTAGACTCCGCCTATCACAGCCATAATAGATTCAATCTTAGGGATAAAATTGATCAGAAGTATATTAAAATAGCAACATAACAATATGATCACGAAAAAACCTGTGCCCACTCCTAAACAAAATCTCATTGTTTTTCGTAAACCAAACTGGTTTGCAAAAGTCATTGCCATAATGTTATTAGGTCCCGGAGTAAAGCTAGCCACAAATGCATATAAAAACAAAGAAACAATCACTGAATTACACCTCGTTGTATGTTATAATGTATTTATCAGACGCTATAACGTCCTTATGTGCGTTTTATTGTATATCCTGGTCGTTATAAAGTAAATAGAGATAGGAGAATTACCGTGGAAGAGATAAATCAAATCATTGCGGAGAATATAAAAAAGATTAGAAGAAGTAAAGATTTAAGCCTGGAAAAGGTGGCTGAATTAACAGGAGTAAGCAAAACAATGATTGGTCAAATAGAAAGAGGCGAATCGGCACCTACCATTACAACCATTTGGAAGATCGCCAATGGATTAAAAACTTCATTTTCTGCGCTGATAGATTACCCAAAGCCTGACACAAGAGTCGTATTAAGAAATGAAATTCAGCCACTGCTTGAAGACAACGGAAAATATCGGGTGTATCCCTCTTTCCCATTTGATGAAAGCAAACGATTTGAGGGTTATACGGTTGAGATAGACGAGGGTGGATACCTTGATGCCAATCCACATATGGAAGGAACTGAAGAATTAATCACTGTATTTGATGGTGAATTGTCTTTGCGTGTCGATGATAATGAATATCTATTAAAATCTGGTGATTCTATCACGTTTAACGCAGACAAACCCCATGTATATTATAATCCAGGACAATCATTGACCCGTTTAAGCATGATCTTATATTATTCTAGTTAGCAAAAAAAGGAAGGTTCTTAAACCTTGGGATCAAATCTTACTATGATAACCTGCGGAGATAATACTCAGCCTCCCCATTATGAACCGTCCAGCATTAACTTATAAACCTTACCGTCTTTTACATATTCATTATTAAAAAGCAGGGCATCCCCTTCTCTTTTCAGGAATTTCAGATTGTCTCCAAAAAAAGGAAGGTCGTTTGTTTCGGCATATTTTTGCTGTTCTACGTCAAGAAGTGCCTTGTACAACAATGTTTTGGCACCTGTTTTACGATCTATCATCATGAGGAAACCTTGCTGATTGGACCGAATCAGCAGAAAATCCTCGTCCATTCCCTCCACTAAATAATTACCCGAATTACCACCTAGGGTGTTCAGATTAATCGTCTCCGTTACGTTCCCTGTTCCATCTTCAATTAATCGTAATATTTTCCCATTGGTAAGCAGGAGCTGATCGCCAGCTATTTTCACATTGTCACCATAACGAAGATGGTACCCTACACTTGCGTGCCGAATGACCATTCCATCCTTAATAATCATCGTATACCATTTATTATTGATATGTGGTTCTCCGTAAACATCTGTTACGGTTAGATAGATTAGACCTTTCGGCGTCTTCTGAAAATCGAATTGAACAGCATCGAATAACTGCGAACCAAGGTTCGTTAGCAAGCGAGTTTGTCCTGCGGAATCTGTTAGATATAAACCCCCTGTTTTTTATCCACTGTATAAGTAGATCCAGCAAATTGTGCGCTGGCACTAGCATAGTTCAATAGCCCAGTTGCTGTATATATCCTCTTCGTCGCATCCCAGCTGACCGTTGTTCCTCCTAATGAATTTACAAGAAAACGGGCAGGTACATAGAGTTGACCATTAATTTCAAAAGGAACACCTTCTACACTTACCAATTTACCATCAAGGACCCCCTGTTTACTTCCAATACGAACGGCTATCTTTTTTCCCCATCCAGTAAACTCCGCTCTTTGATGCGATTTATCCCATACAACCTTAAGTCCTGCCGCTTCCCAGTGACTGGCTGAAACATAAGTAATCCCATCCTTTACTAGTGCAGCGCTCGTACCTTTCCCGCCTCCATCCATAATGAAAGTGAAGTAAGCGGGCAATGCCGCATTCGCAACTGGAGCAGCAAGCAATGATGCAACAAGTATTGGAGCTAGCAACCATCTTTTATCCATATCTTGATCAACCTCCATGTTAGAAAATCATAAATTCTTCATAGGGTATAGACGCAGTTTAATTCCAAAGATTCCTATAAGTTAACAATAATGGTAAATTCTAAGTTCAAAGTCTCTCCTTCTATTATTCCTCTCAATCTGCCTCTTTTTCTCTCATTTCGTTGTTCCCCCAAGAATCTGTGAAAATTTTCTCATATATTGATAGGGAGGTTGGCGCCAATCCTTAAACAAAATAATTGAAAGAAGGCAATTACAATGGCTTTAGGTTGTGATACAGCTACAAATGTAACAGCAGCAAGATTAACTACACTTAAAAATAATAAATTCACATTCGTTTGCCGATATTTAAATCGCGTGGAAGGATACCAGGATGGTCTCACCTCAGCTGAGATTACACGGATTTCAGATGGGGGATTATATATCATATCCCTTTATCAAATCAGCAAATCGCTCGATCATTTTACGAAAGCCAATGGGGTTAAAGATGCTGAAACGGCTGTAGGCTTAGCAAGTGATTTGGGACAAACCAGCAGCACTCCGATTTATTTTGCGATAGACCGCGATATGACCTCTACCGAAATCACAAACAATATAGTACCTTATTTTCAAGGCATAAAATCAGTGCTAGACAGCAGTACTAAAAATTCCAAAGGTTATAAAATGGGTATCTACGGATCACGAGCAGTCTGCTCTCATATTCGAGGCACTAATTCCGCCACAACACGTTACACCTTCATCGTAGATAATGACTGGCAGGGAACCTTCGAGGATTGGAACCTGCGACAATATAATTTCAACACTGAGGTAGGAACAAGCACCGGCAAAATCAACGTAGACTATGTAGAGTCCTCCTCACATAGCGGTGGAGGCTGGAAAAAGTAATTTATTCCTCTTTTATCGGTGACGAGGCGTCGTACGAAAGCAGATTATGATAGATTCAAATAAAGTCTCGTTATTATAAAAATAGTAAAAAGACAACCAGGCATGGATTATCCGATTATTGGAGAAGCTCTGCCTGGTGTTTCTGGTTTGTAGCGGTTTGTTTAAGCAGATATTCATAAATCGTAGCTATCCGACTTTAATGTCTTCTTTGGGCAACCCTCGGAGAAAAATCCATAGAATTTTCCAATGTCCAGCCGAATTACGATCGAGCATCCATTCCACACTGACAGCAACTTGCTTCCGCTATCCTCTCCCCGTATATTTTATCGCTGTAACTTTATGCAACCTATGAGATAACTGCACTCTATACACTTATTTCGTCTGTAAAAGGCTAACTTCTCACTTTAACTGTATTCTATACAATTAAAAATCACAGTTATCAGCTTTAGCGGCAAAAAACTAAAAAATAGCTGTACAAAATACAATTAAAAGCCGCTACATATTAAATTCGTCCGCTCTCCATATAAAAAAGGGGCGAGATCTTTGTAGATCACCCCCTGCTCCACTTGCTTCTATTTAGAATCGCCCATTTGATCATATGCTGGATCATACGTCCACTTCAGGCCGTTGTCCTTACTCGACAGATAGATGGTACCTACAGTGTTGCCCTCTTTGCTGAGCAGAATAGGATACAATCCTTCTTTTCCATTAAAAATAGGTGAAAGCGGCGTTTTTTGATATTCATTAAAGGTTTCCGGAAGGGATACCACGAGCTTTTCCCATGACTGCCCCTTATCTTTGGTCCAATAAATAACAGGCCCATTATCTTCATAATATCTGAACCCTAAGAATCCGATATCCTTGTTAGAAAACCCTGCCCCGGCTAAACTTTCCGCGTATAAATCGTTAGGATTTCCAAGCTCCGTCCATGTCTTCCCGCCGTCAGAGGTCTGGTATACATAATTTAATGAGCGTCCCACGCCTGCAGAACCTCCGGAGACGATCCATCCATTTTGTTTGTCGGTAAACCCGATGAACTTGGCGTCATAACCCTTTGCACCTGCAATGTTGTAGTTATTCCACGATTTCCCCATGTCATCACTGATTAATACATGTAGAGGGGATTCTTTACCATCCGCAAATCCATATACAATTGCAGTTTTGTCCTCGGAGATATAAAATCCGGTATCCGCTCTCCCCATCCCCATTTCTGTTCCAGTCGTATCAAGTTTTAAAGGCGTTTGCGCTTGGATCTCCCCTTTCCGATAGGAGACAGAGACATTACCATCCTCGTCCATGGAATACGCATTCCCAGCGTCATGCACAACCACTTGTTCGCCACTAGAGCTGTAGGAATAAATAGTACCTGGTTTGAGCGCCGCCGTATCTGTAGATTGGCCGGTTAGGTTGGTACAGGCTGCTAGCACTGCTGTTACACCAACCACCATTAAGACCGCAAGAAATGCGCCTACTCCATTTCGTTTTTCTTTCATATTTAAAATACTGCCAAATCGCTGCTTCATCGAGTGTTTTCCTCCTGCAAAATTCGTTGATAAAGCTACATGCCGTGTAGCATTACTTTGCATAACCGATAAAATGGCTGCGCAGTATTTCTTTCGATATGCCGCATTTTGCTTACGTACAACGGTGTCATCACAATAAATTTCAATTTCGCGGACAGCTTCGCGTGCCATGAACCAGACCAATGGATTAAACCAATGCAGTGCCTGCACAATCAGTAGCAGTAGCTTATATATGATGTCATGCCTTTTGTAATGGACCAGCTCATGTTTTAAGATAAACTCCAGCTCTTCGTCACTATATTGATCATGCGGCAAGAATAGTGTTGGCTTATAAAAACCCATTAGCATCGGATTCGGAACTTTACTGCTTATCAGAACCGCAATGGTGGTTGTTACATGCATTTCTTTAGCGACTTGTTTGAGCTTGGAGAACATATCCTCTCTCTGAAGAGGGCTGCTCCAACGTAACACCTGTTTCCTGAAAAAGAAATAACTCAGCAAATGATACCCTAAAAAAAGCACAGCGCCAGTAACCCAGATGTAAGCTAAAATATTAATTATAGAAGGGATATGGCTTACATCCCCTGTCTGGACCGGCTGAGAGATTACTGGCGTATCCGCCTGCAAATTCTGGGACACTGAGCTTTGAAAGACAGTTGCTATGGCCTGACCTTCGGGTAGCTGAATCGCCACAGGAGGATTGGTAAAGGAAAAGTTGAATGGCAACAATAATCGCAAGGTTAGGATCAACCATATCCAATAGCTCAACTTAGCCGAATAATGTTTTCTTAACAAGGGAGTTAATGTGATTAAGCCGATAATAACTAAACTAAGGGTCACAGAAATAACCAGAAAATCTGTAAAAAGACCTGTTATCATCAGGATTCCTCCTTATCTACTCTATCGAGCAGTTCCCGCAACTCAGCAAGATCGCTTTTATCAATCGCCTTCCCGTTGTATAAGGACATCACCATATCCTGCACAGAGTTGCCAAACAGCTTTTCAAGCGTAGACTTCCCTTCGCTCTCTTTATAATCTGTCTCAGAAATTGCAGCGAGATAACGGTTGCTCCGCCCTTCTTTTTCGCAAGATAGAAAGCCCTTTTCAACCAGCCGTGACAGCACTGTCATCAAAGTAGCAAGCGCCCACTTACGTTTATCCCCCAGTTGATTCAAAATATAAGAGGAGCTAACCCAACTCTCGGCTCTCCAAATCACCAGCATAATTTCCAGTTCAGCATCTGGCAAGCGTTTGATTTTGTTATTCATCCATATTTCTCCTTTTTATACATTTGTGTAATACATTCATTATACAAACGTGTAATTAAAAAGCAAGCACATTATTTCTAAAATATGTATACATTCTTAGACGTTTATTATTTTAATAAAGGTTTCCCAAGTCCAGTAGCAAATAATAAATAGAACCCTAGGAATTTTTATAAGATTCCAACAATGAGATAAGCAACGCACACTCAGCTGAAATTTATAACTATTTTGGAAACTAAGTGATTGGTCTGCATTATTCTTAAGTAAGGAGGTAGGTTATGAAAAAATTTAGTATTCTATCATTTTCACTGATAATTTTACTGATTTTATTATTTGTATTAGTCAGACCCACGCAAAAGATCGTAAGTGTGTATCTTGCATCCGAAACAACAGAAATTACTTATACTGACCGTGAAAGCCTTCAAATCTTCGAAGATGCTATAAGAACTGTAAAAAAAGTACGCGGGTCTGTTGATGTGGGTGAACCGACTTATCGAATGACTGTTACTTACGCTAATTCAAAGGTGGCCGGATTCAGCCTTTATATGGATTTTAAAACGAAAGATGGTTTCCTGATTAAAGCTAGCAATAGCGAAAAGATGCTGGATTTAAGAAATAAGAATTCGGTTGAGCTAGCTGATCTGTTAAGTAAAGAAAAGGAAGATTAAAATTTGGAAACTCAATCTAAAAATAGGCATGGTCATCATACAAATGTAAAAACAAGCCATCCTTTAGTACTAACTAAGGATGGCTTGTTCGTAATTATATTATTTTCCTGCGCTTCAGATATACTGTCCCGCTCCGCTCAGAGCGCTGCAATTCTCTGCTGGATGCGTGGGAATAATGCAAAGGCATTCTCATAAAATACTTTCTCGTGGTGCTGCTCAGGCACAAGCCGGCGGACGAACTCCGCATAGAGATCAATAGGCGCGAGTGGCCAATCGGTACCGAACAACATTTTTTCATAGTGATCAGAGTACACCAACGCCCGGCGAAAATGATCCATAAACAGGGGTTCATTCATGAACCGCTCAAAATGAGGCCGATCACCAACAACGAGACCGGACAAATCGGCATAGACGTTCGGATTCTTGGCGACCACTTCGGCAGCATCCATCACCCAGGGATCGCCTAGATGGCAGACCATAAAGTTCACGTCGCGCCGTTGGAACGCCAGTTCGTCCACGGTAAGGGGATGCGCATACTTAAGCAATCCATTCATCGAATACGTATCACCGGTATGAATAACTACAGGCGTGCCGTACTTGGCGGCCAGCTCATAGATCGGCGAGTAGATTTTGTCATAAACGTAATGATGATAGTACCCGGCATAGAGCTTAATACCAGCTACCTCAGGAGCTTGCAGCCTTGCCTCTATTCGGTCCAGCTCATCCAAAGCATCCTTTCCTCCGAGCATATTCGGATTAATGCCCACGCATTCCATTAAGAATGGCGGCACACTGGCTTCCAAGTCGAGTCCCATCGGATTGGGAGAGGCAGAGTCAGGGAAAGCTCCCTTCGTCTGCTCCGTGACCCCCATTCCAATGCCGAGAACAACGTCGTTCTTGTCAAACTCCGCTTTGAGCCCAGCAGCTGTGTAATCAACTTTGGAGAGATCCAGTGCTGTCTGATGAAAGCTATCGATGTCCGACAGATGAATGTGAATATCAATGATTGGCATTTATAGTCTCCTTTTTGTCAGAAACACTAGCAAAGGTCACCTTCATAAGATTACGAACTACCTCTGGATTCAGAGCGAGCTCTCCCATGATCATGAAGGTCGGCTGTGTCCAAGCGGTTTCTCCGTTCAGAAGTAGTAGATGGTGATTCACACCATATGTGAATACCTTATTGTTCACGTAAGACATAGCTCTCTGATTAGGATAACCATGCACCACATGCAGCATGTCTTTACGCGAAGTTGCACCGATTCGGATAAGCCCCTTGGATTCCAGATGGGCTTCGACCTTCCCGATTGGGAAGTTGCCTTCCTCTGGGAGATCCATCCAGCCTTCCGAATAGATTGGTGAAGGCTTAAAGTAACTATCCTCGGATAGCGAATAATGCGGTAGCGTCATTCCACTTTCATTGGTTACTGAAATCAACACACAGAGCACAGGGACTCCGGGCAGCATAAGGTAATGCTGATTGATCGTGATCCCCCGGTTTGCTTCCTGCTTCTCCATCGAAGTGGTCAGTCTCAATCCCTTCCAGACGTTGCCGTGATCATCCATCTGCTCCGTCCAAGCTGCGCTTCTTGGCTCCTGCAACCGGCTAAATCCGCCTATGCCAGATATACCCACACCGAGTCCACCATGCCAAGGATTCCACCAGGAACGTGGTTCAGCTTTCGGAAAGGTGCTGTCCAGCCACTCTTCTCCTTGGTGCTTCAAGGAATGCACAACGCTGCCGAAATCAGGAGCAGCTGCAATAGATAGAACTCCGTTGCTCACTGTGTAAACGGGACCCGCAGGTCCTTCTTCTATCCCACAAACAACGCTTGTTTCCGTTTGTGGAAACCAGAGGCCTGTTCGCTCTTGAATGCGATCCTCACCACGATAGACGACCCGGACCTTACGGCCAGATTCGTTGTGTTCTGGTGATTCTGTATCCTCAGTAGAGAGTTCAAAACCAGCGGAGTGCAAATTTTGTCCTCTTTGCAACTCCATCTCAGCGACACTTCGCTCCTCTTCTCCATCAGCCTGTACATACAATTCAAGGCTTCCATCAAGCGGTGTCATCTTTCGTTCGATTAGCTCGGCATGAAGTGCCCCTGCCGCAAA
This sequence comes from Paenibacillus sp. FSL R10-2778, assembly GCF_038593035.1. Lineage (NCBI taxonomy): Bacteria > Bacillati > Bacillota > Bacilli > Caryophanales > Paenibacillaceae > Paenibacillus > Paenibacillus sp. FSL R10-2778. Next base: position 4,479,021 of record NZ_CP151956.1, read on the forward strand.
AGGATTTCCACCGCCGAGCGTTAGCTCAAGATGGTCATCCAACACCGGTATGACCGAATTCTGCTGTTTTAGGGCAAAGGCGCGGAATTCCGACCACTTAAGGAAGGTGTTAAGAGTAAACACCATAGTTTTTGTCCGTACGACATCTCCAGCGGAGATTCGGCCAAGATTATGCTCCAGCCCAAGCGGGTATTCCGGACGAAGCAATTTTAGCGAAGGATCCCAGCAGATTCCGCATGTGACGTTCTCTTCCTTGCAGAACAACCAGTTCTCCGTAATTTGTGCACTGTCCCAAAGACTTGGATCGCCTGAGTAAGCATCGCCCATGTCCACGTATTGGCCCTGATATGGCAAGATGAGCTGTTTACCGAAAAAGCCGAAATTCGTTAACAGATACATGTCTTCTTCCAGGATATCACTATTGGTATTGCAGACCTCGCTATAAAACTCAGCGATTCCGTTGGCAAATAGCTTAGCCACTCTTTTTATCTCAAGACCCGGAAATTCTTCCGACTCGTAAAGAGCTTCGAGAACCTGGCTCTCCCCTTCAGAATAGATCTTTACTTCTTTGGCCTGTTTCTTAGAGAATTCTTCTGCGAATGGCTTGCCTAACTTCGGATGGGTCAACCAGAAATTATGGCTCGAGCCGGGATATTCAATCCACATTCCATTGTCGGTATTATTAAGATGAATAGAGTAAGCGCCATTCACAGCCACCCACTGATCCCCGTTTTCCCCGCCAAAGCGGCCATGCGTTCCCTTCATTAAAACGGATAGTTTGCTTATGAAGGTGACTGCCTTCTCTCCAACCGGAACGGCCGTTACCTCAATAGCCTGTGAATAAAGACCGTATGAAGTTAGGGTATAGGGTACTTGAATAGAAGCCTTACTCTTAGCTGGAACAGTAAAGCTTACTGTACGGTCCGCCCATACGAGGAATTCGTCTTCGGGCAAATCAAAAGAAAATTCTGCTTCTGCAGCAAAATTATTCTCCACATTAAGGTACAGTTCCGAAGGAAGACCCAGATACAGTTCCCGGTGTGGCAGCGCTATCTTCATTTTGAGTGGAAATTTAGGAGCAACGCCAATGCGGAATTCCGCACGCTTGCCACCGATGATCCACTTGCTCATAACAACGGGGTGTGTCTTCTTATCGTTCTGCTCTTCCCGAACTGAATCAAGCTCAAAATCACCTTCCACGATAACCGTTTCACCTGGAGCGAGTATTCGCGCAGCAGATAGAGCAAAACGGATATTTTTATCGTTCTGGCCTTCGATCTCAATGGCCAGCTCAGACGTCGAACGATTCTTGATGCGATAGCGAATCTTGTAGGTCGAACCAAACACAAGATCATGATCATCAATTTCCGTAGAGATTTCATAGTCTGGTGTATCAAGAGCGGTCAGACCGCGGCCAGTCTTCTCGAATTCCGCCCGCAAGGAGAGTTTTCCCTTTTGCCAAGTGTAATCAAAGAAATCAAAGCCACGCTCCTGGCGGCCATCTGGCTGGATGGGAAGTTCACGGGTACTGTCTGCATACCAATCCAGTTCTTCAAAATAAGGAGCAAGTGCTTCCGTTTGCAGTACTGTTGGAATGAAGTTCATCAGATGGACGTAATCTTCATTTTTCTCCCAAAAAAATCCGCATTTCTTATACATCGGTACGGCTTTCGTATTACCTGCCCAAGTGAACAGATCAAGACGTGGCCAGCCCGCTTCTATTGTTTGGCGAACAGCGTTCAGAATCAGATTGCGGCCAACCTTGTATCCGTGATAATCGGGGCGTACATTCAATAGCGGGACATACAAAGCCCCTTCATCTTGACGGTAGTGGGCGAAGCTGCAGAAGCCGACTACCTCTTTGCCATCAACGGCAAGAAAGGCATTAAGATTGGACGAGATCTCCATCTCACGGCGCACACTGTCCTCAGTTCTTTGATTGGTGCCTCCGCCCCAGCTTTCGTTGCTGCGGTTCCACATTTCTGCGACCGCCCCAGCATAAGAAGAATCGTATTCGATAATGCGGATTTGTTCCGCTGTAGTATTTACAGTCATGCTTTCATCTCCTTATTCCTCAAAAAAATATGAGTATGTATTCGTATAAAGTTATTGTGGATAACCTCTCTACAACATATTGAAATAACTCCTACGAGTTCTTATTATACTATTAACTGGAAGCTCAATACGAGGTAAAAAACTCTTTCTCCTTATTTTCTACATAAACTCACTGCCAGCAGAAAGCTACAAAAAAAGCTGTCGAGTCACCCTCGACAGCCTGAAGCTGCTCCTAAGAGCAGCCTTTCTTCTTTAACAACTCTCCACACGATCCGCCGCTTTTTTCTTCATATTAGCGAGACCTACAATACATATCAACAGTACGCAGATAGAATAAGGAAGCGCCATATTAACGGTGTATAAGGCCGTCCCTATAACTGGCCCTATGAATGACCCGCCACCTTGCAGGGCCGCAATAAAGGAAGCAACGCTTCTTTGCTCATGGTCTTGAACCGCCATTGAAGCACCCGCACTGTAGCCGAGCAGTGTAAAGCCGATGCCAATACCCAAAAATGTAAAGTCTACATACGCAAATCTGATGAACAATAACAATCCCAGCAAGCCTAAGGCAACAAATAAGAGTCCCACGAGCAGCACTTTTTTAGGATGCCATTTGAGATACTTACTGATTACAATTTGCGAGAGCACTACCATTATTCCCGAGATCGCCAGCCCCATTCCAATTAACTGAGTGGCTTGCTGAGTACTGTAACCCAAGCTATCCTGCACAAAAAATCCGATAGTAACCTGCACGATATTCAGAGCAAACGAAAGCAAAAGTCCAATCCATAAATAGAGGCGTATCCGTCGATCATTGGGGGAAAGTGAAATCGCCTGCCGCTCAATCTCAATATTCTTTTCTTTAGGAATAAACACCAGAAACAATATAGCCAAGGTGAACAATAAAATAGCGGCCGCGTACATTGGTGAGGTCAGGCCCAGTGAAGCCATTCCTCCACTCATTGCGGGTCCTACTACGAAACCAAGACCGTTGGCCGCACCAAATAATGCCATTCCTTGTGTACGGGTTTCTTTTGTACTCCAGCCCATAACATAAGCTTGTGCTAATGCCGGAATTCCTCCAAAGAAAAAGCCAGCGATTGCGCGAAGTAAAAAGAACCTCCAAAACAGACTCTCTTTACTCTGTGCATTTACTGCATAATCAGCCAATAGTGCAAAAATAATGAGTGTGGCCATATAGACGAACATAATCGAAGCAAGCAGCCACTTTCGGCTCATAAACGTTTGTTTTTCCCAGAAATATCCTCCGAGCAGCCAACATAACCCCGCCACCGATACTAAACATCCTGATTGAAAATCACTCAGCCCCAAATTTCGCGCAAGCGGACCAATAATCGGATTAAAAGCAGCTATTGAGATCATTCCTGTAAGTACGATTAGAAACATAATACCCCGTCTGTATTTCATAAAATTCCCTTCTCCTCTCAAGTAAACCAGAAACAATATACGATTCGTTATAATCGCTGTGTTTATGGTACTATGCATGGAAGTCAGGCCTCTACCTCTTGGCGGATTACTTTACTGGTTAGCGGGATTTATAGTAGAACAAACAAAAAAACCTGCTCTTAAGAGCAGGGTTATAGATGTTAATCCACCGTTCCAACATTCTCCAAGTGTAATGAGCTTTCGGAGCTGACGCCTGCTTCCGTACTCAGAGTAGTAAGTGCTTGTTTTAGATCCTCTTTATTCACATAGACATACGGACTCTTCCAAAGAGATTCCACATGTAAGGAATTAATATGTTCTGGTTTAAGTTTAGGAAAGTTGAATAACCACTGCTGCAGATCTGCTTGAGGAATATCCGTCTTCACATTTTCACCAATGATATCCAATACATTTCCCCATTGGGACACGCCTTGGAAATTTCCTAGCTTATCCAGAATCTGCTTGATTACTTGCTGCTGCCGATCATTGCGCTGGAAATCGGAGGATTCAGCCGTTCCTTGATTCGATTTACGGTACCGCACAAAATCAAGAACTTGTTGGCCATCCAGCTTCTGCAAGCCTTTCTTTAAATCGATGTGTGTACCATCTGCCGTATCGGTATATTTCATATCCATATCGACATCTATAGTCAGTCCGCCAAGCAAATCCACGGTCTCCTGCAACACATCAAAATTCACCACAACCATGTGATCAATCGGCAGACCGAGTAAATTGCTGAAAAACTCTTTTGTATTCGGAATAGCCTCTGTTTTGTCTTTTATGTAATGATATGCATAATAATAATTGGCTTTACGGGAAGGTAACGATTTAGGTTTTAGCAACAAATCCCTGGGTAAAGATAAGAAACTCGTCGATTTCGTGTCCGGATTGAAGCTGACAAGCATCAGAACATCGGTATTCATTACCCCACCGCTACCGTCCCGGCTATCTACCCCGGCAAGCAGAAAAATCATAGGTTCAACCGATACCGTCTCCTTTTTTTCCTCTGGAGCAGCAGTGGGTTGTACGGTGACTGGAGCTGCCATACGCTGTATCGCATCATCCGTCTTTTTGTATAAATACCCTGCATATACTCCAATCCCTATAATAGTTGCGCCTAAGACAAGACCAATGCTCGTCAGAATTTTACGGGTTGTTGTCCACTTGCGTTTGTTAGACATAATTTCCTCCACTCAGTTCCAATAGCTTATTCAATCAGCGCTTTCATCCTTATGAACTTTAACACTTAGCACTATGCCAATCGCTATCATATTAGTTAGCAACGAGCTGCCTCCATAACTAATAAAAGGCAATGAAATCCCCGTTAGGGGCAGTAACCCAATATGCATCCCAAGATTAACGGAAACTTGAAAGATGAACATAGCGATAAACCCGGTGACAATATAGGTACCCGCACGGTCCCTACTATCCAGCGCAATAAAGATCATTCGGTACACGAGCAGCAAATAAAGCATCAGCAGCACGGATGAACCTATAAAACCGTATTTTCCCCCGATGACTACGTAGATCGAATCGGAATACGCATATGGAATATATCCTTTTCGCAAAAAAATACCTTCACTGCCCGATAATCCCCCGGAGCCAATGGCTATCATTGCGTTTTTTACATGCCAAGACTTATCTGGATCGCTCTGCGGGTCCAAAAAAGCTTGGATTCGTGACAGTTGATGGGGCTCGACAATCTTGGATAACAGGTCGAAGTTAGCATAATACAGCCATAGTATCGTGCCGATCGAAATAATCACAACACCAAGGATCAGAATCATATATAGAGCACGGATGTTACCAATCCACAGCATACTAAGTAATATGCCAGCAAATACGAGTGCTGTACCCAAATCGGGCTGATCCATTATTAAAATGAAAGGAATTAAAAAAACAAAACCGACCGGCACTAAATCTTGAAAAAACCGCAGCCGCTGGCCCTCTCGTGTACCTAATAGATGAGCAATGAGCAGCACCGTACATATTTTAGCCAGCTCGGAGGGCTGAAGCTGAAAGCTCCCAATACTTAACCAACGCACGGCACCATTGAGGTTTTCTCCAACCAGCTTGACTAGTACTAGTAAACCTATGCCCACGCCATAAAAGAGATAGGCTAACCTGCCTAATAGAATCTTATAATCTACCAAAGCAATGAATAACATGGGTAGGCAAAATAAAGCAAATAAATACAAATAACTTATGTAAAGACCGTCTAACCGCGTATCCGTAGTCGCTTCATAAATAGCAACAGTACCCATGCCAACTAAGCAGGTGGTGAGGAAAAGTACGGATCTGTCCAGCTTTGCAATTTTGGTAGAGATAAGCATTTACAACCTCTATTTAATTTCTGTAGTTTTCTTGTTGTGTAGGGGATATATGCATGAAAATGGGCATTACAAATAATCCGCTGAGCACTTTTACTTCTTTTTTCTCAATGAAGCGCTGCGGATGATTAGGTTAAATGATTACCTCAGATCATATTTGCCCTGATACGCCTTCTTCGATAACAGCTTAAGTTTATCTTCACTTAGCGTATAAATATCCATACCATTTCCAGCCTCACCCAATGACCAGCCCAGTGCAAGCTCGTTATGGCCATCTTCATCAACATCAAAGAATCCGGCATAATCTAGACCATACCCAAACCCCTCAACCTCGGAAATCTTCTGCCAAGCTTCATTTTCCTGCCTCAACAACATTGCTTTTATAGTGTATCCTTTGTTTTTACTGTACTCATACACAACTACAGCTTCGTCGATTCCGTCTCCATCCATATCGCCAAAGGAGATGGCATTATCTTCTTGTCCCTTCATCGGAGTTATCAATTGAGCTTTGTCTGGAAGCCACTTAATAAATTCCTGGCTCGTTTTGTCTCGTTGCAGATTTGCTTCTGATGATGGAGGTTTAATCAGCTCTCCGGGTGTCGCCGGGACTCCGCATCCTCCGAGCAAAAATAAAGTTGTCAACAGGGTACCTATTTTTATGAATTTGCTCGGCATTTGGATCATCGACTCCTCGCTTGTCCGCATATATAGTATTTTATCTGTGAAAGAGATGAAAGTGGTTATGAAATAGTTAAATTTGAATTCTTATTCTATCGGTAAGTCAAATTGGACAATCGTTCCTTTGCCTAAAGTGCTGCTTATTCGCAGCTCTCCATGATGCAATTTAATGATCTGTTCCGAGATGGATAATCCCAAGCCGCTGCCCGAAGCCTGTTGATCCCCTTTGTAGAATTTTTGCCGCACATTCTCTAAATCCGTCTCAGCGATGCCTGAGCCTGTATCCTCTACAGAAATCACGACTTTCCCTGGAACCGTATGAGCGGTGATAAAGATTCGACCTGATGAACCAGTAAATTTGAGCGAATTATCAATGAGATTAATCATGACTTGCTTCACACGATTCTCGTCAGCTTGAATCACTGGCAGATGTTCTTCTATTTTTACATCTAGTGAGATGCCTTGTCGGGTCGCTCTAGGGGTAAGTTGTCTGCCGATATGCTGCAGTAGTTCTGTTAGATCCACAGATGTGAAGTGAACGGCGATTCTTCCGTTATCCAACTTGGAGAAATCCAATAATTCATCCACCATATGAGTTAACCTGTCACTTTCGGATTCAATAATATCAAGCCCATCATAAAACAGAGGTTGATTACTCACCTCACTCGCCTTTAAGGTAATTGCCCAACCTTTGATCGAGGTCAAGGGCGTTCGCAGTTCATGGGATACGGAAGCGATAAAATCATTCTTAAGCTGTTCACTCTTGGAGATTCGGCTTGCCATCATATTTAACGTATCCGCCAATGAACCCAGCTCATCTTGATAGCGCTTATGCACTCTGATGCTAAAATCACCTTCGGTCATCTGGTCTGCTGCCTGCTTCAAATCTTTAATGGATCTGGTTATGGTCCAAGACAGTAATAATCCAAGTAAGGTGACAATGCCAATGACGATGATCCCCACCCCGATCAGTAAAACCGTAATCTGTTTAACTGTATGTATAGTTTCCGTTAAGGACGTGATAAATCTGACTCCCCCCACGATGTTTCCATTCGCTTGTAAAGGATAGGATACCGCGTAAATCGCTTCCTCTGTGTTAGGGTCCGCACCTTTCCAACTGCCGGGCTGCCCTTTTATTGCTGCTTGCACATCTATGTACTCAGTCATAGTAAGATCGCCTTGAAGTCCATTTGAATCCTGCAACAGCCGGCCTTCAACATTAATAATCTGTACCTGTGCATCGGAATGACTCGCAAAACCCTTCAGTAACCTATCCGATTGTTCCTCCAGATCCTGGTCCCCAAAGTATTGCTGAAAAAAAGAAGCCGATAGCTCTGCTTGATTCATCAGGGTTTCCTCTATGTTATGAAAATAATAATATCGCACAGATACATTAAGAATGATTTCAAGAATGAGCACAGTAAGACAGATGACTACAAAATAGCTTCCTACTAATCTTTTCTGAATCCCCATTCTTCAACCATCCTTTCTAAAGCGGTATCCGAGCCCCCATACCGTCTCAATCCAAAGCGGACTAGAAGGATCAACCTCAATTTTCTCTCTTAACTTACGCACATGAACATCTACCGTCTTAGGATCTCCAATATAATCTTCTCCCCAGACAAGATTCATTAATTCATTCCTAGAGAGTGCTGTATCCGGATGCTCCAGAAAGGTCTTCATCATCTGAAATTCCTTCGGAGTTAATTCAATGCTGTCATCCTGCTTAAACATCTTGTTTGCATTCAGATCCAGCCGAATCGGTCCAGCTTGAAGTATCGTTTTTTGCGGCTTGAGAGCTGATTCTGTACGGCGCAAAATCGCTTTAATACGTGCTACCAATTCTAATGGATTAAAAGGTTTAACAATGTAATCGTCAGCACCCATTTCAAGGCCATTGATTTTGTCCATATCCTGTCCACGAGCGGTTAAGAAAATGATGATGACCCCAGCGTCTTTCTCTCTTAGCTTTCGGCATATTTCGAACCCATTAGAATCAGGCAACATGATATCCAGAACCAGAACATCTGGACGGCTCACCTCAAAGCTCTGCAAGGCTTCTTCTCCACAAGCAGCTTCACTAACCACAAACCCGTTATTCGTTAAATTTATAGATATAAAACGTCTAATATTATCGTCATCTTCCACAATAAGCACATGATTGCGATCAATAGTATCCACGATTTCCACCCCTATTACCCAGAGTCTAAACAAGTAAAAAACAAAAAAACTCTCCCGGTAAAGAGAGAGTCTTGTCTCAGATCCCTATAATTAAATCACAAGTGGATATTACTCTAAATCGCTATAGTTGTCAAAATCTAATCCAGATACACAGCCTTGCCGGTCTGCGCCGATTCATAAATAGCTTCCAATATTTGCGAAACAATAAAAGCCTGTTCAGGAGTTACAACCGGGTCCTTATCCTGTTCAATCGCTTCAATCCACTTTCTTAATTCTATATCCGGAGCACTTTCAGCTTTTCCTTCATAATAGGCAACGCCGCCTGCCCCAAGCTCAATTTTATTAGTGTACAGCTTGCTGAATTTCTCACCGTTAATTCTAAGTCCGTCCTTCATATCTGCGCCTGCTTCCGTCCCACTTAAGCTGCATTTCGCTTCATGTACGTCTAGTAAATTCAGAGCCCAGCTCGCTTCCAGCATGATTGTTGCGCCATTCTCCATTACGACCATTCCAAAGGCTGAGTCCTCCACGGTGAACTTTTTAGGGTCCCACGGTCCCCATGCGTTGGCAGCTTCTTCTTTTTGTGAAAGTTCATGATATTTAGTGCCCAGCACGACTTTAGGTTTATAGTTATCCATCATCCAAAGGGTTAGGTCCAGCGCATGAGTTCCGATATCGATAAGCGGACCGCCGCCTTGTTTCTCTTCATCAAGAAATACTCCCCAGGTCGGTACGGCTCTCCGTCTGATGGCATGCGCTTTTGCAAAATAGATATGACCAAGCTCTCCGGACTCACAGGCTTTTTTCAAATATAAGCTGTCTTCTCTATATCGGTTGTCATATCCAATGGTCAGCTTCTTGCCTGTACGTTTCGCTGCTTCAACCATTCGTTTGGCATCTGCCGCTGTCTTAGCCATTGGTTTTTCGCACATCACATGTTTTCCGGCTTCTAGTGCAGCGATTGATATTTCCGCATGGACATCATTAGGCGTAAGCACATGAATAATATCAATGGATTGATCTTTTAATAGTTCAGTGTAATCCGTATAGACAGTAGCTTTATTATTTCCGTATTTCTCCGCTGCTTCTTCAGCACGTTCTTTAATAATGTCACAAAAAGCCACGATCTCAACCTTACTTTGTCTGCTCAAGCTTGGAAGATGTTTGCCATTCGCAATACCACCACATCCAATAATCCCTACACGAAAAACCTTACTCATATCCTTCACCCTCACCTCTAATGGATTTGTTTGCTGTTTCGATAAGTTGCCGGTGTCATGCCTAACCGCTTGCGGAAGACAATATGCAAATAGGTAGCATTGGTAAACCCTTCCGACTGTGCGATTTGTTCTATCGGATAATTGCTTTCTTCAAGCTTGCGGCAGACCGCTTGCAATCGGATGTCCTCAAGCGCCCTACTGAATGATTGTTCTGCATTTACTTGCTTAAACACCCGCTGCAGCTGCCTTGAACTAATATTTAGCTTTTCCGCAACATTTTCTAAGGTAACCGTTCCTGAATAATTCGCTTCCATATATTGCATTGCGTATTGATACCGGTAAGTCAGCATATCTCTAACCGGCGCCTCCGTGCGGATCCCGCCTGAATCATACGCTCTAACGGCCTTTAATAAAATACTAATCACGAGATGCTTAATTGAAGTATAATATCCGGTCAACTTCCCATCGCATGCTTCGTACGCTTCTCGAAAACACTTCATAGCCCCGTGATAATCTTGTGCTGGGACCAAGGGTAAACACTTCAGCTTCTCCACACAGGTCTCAGCTTCCGCAACCTCCCAAAGATCCGCATCATCCCGGATCCTCTTCTTGATGTCAACATGCAGGCATAGCTCTTCCATGGATTCATCTACGGCTGCCTCTTGACGATGCATGACACCTGGTCCGGTTAGATAGAACATTCCCTCTGACAGAGGATACTTTTGATCCCCAAGAATGACTTCTCCCTTCCCGCGCGGAATGAAATGAAACTCAAATTCAGAATGATTATGGAACTCGACTACTCTGCCCGGTGGAAAAGATGTCAAATGAAATCTAAACACTGTAATCTCGTAATGTCCCCATAGAATCGTGATATCCAATCTTTCAAGCATGTCCTGCTTCTCAAACATCATCTCATAGGGAAAGCTGCTCAACGTTAAGTCCTCCCAATCGGAATTACACAGCCTTCTTTAGCCGAGCGGTTCGCCGCCTCCATTAATCTGGTAAGCTCAACTGCCATTTCAACATTTTGAGTGGCGAGTGTATTATTTTGAATATGATCAACCCATTGATGGAAGGCGCTTTCACGATTGCTTTGCAGGGCTACTTCTTTCCAGCCTTCTTCTTTATCTGTGGATTTGTTCGTTCTAAGAAGAAGCTTATTCTCTGGTGTTCCGTAAAGCAGCGTTCCTTCAGTTCCATGCACCTCGATAGTAAACGGCGAATGACTATTCACGAAACCAGCCTCCACCACACCAATTGCTCCTGAATCCGTAAATAATGTCACTACAGCATTATCTTCCACTTCTTTACCGGTTACATACCCAAAATTAGCACTAACCCCAGTCACATCTTGATCTAAGAAAAGCTTTGCCAAATACATGGGATGACAGCCCAGATCAATCAAAGCTCCGCCTCCACATTGCTCCAAGCTAAAGAAATGATCAGGAAGCCAGCTTTCCGTTGCTCCGTTATGGGATAAGCGAACTCTAACGTAAGTAATCTTGCCGAGCAGCTCCTGACTTAGAATCTCTTGAATAGTTAATGTATAGCCGTCATTTAAACGAGGCAAGGAGACCGTTAGCTTCACTTTGTTCTCGTTAACTTCTGCGATAATTGCGTTAACTTCTTTTAACGTTGGGGCAATAACTTTTTCTGTAAAAATATGTTTGCCCGCCTTGGCCGCAGCCACGATTACGTCTCTATGCATATTCGTTGGTGCATCCACGATAACGGCATCTATATCCTCTTGCGCAAGCAGATCATCCAGTGATTCAAAAAAAGGAATATTCAAGCTTTCCGCAGCTTTGTTCCCACGCTCTACGTTTTCGTCCCAAACTGCAGCTAATACGGTATCTTCATGCTCCTGAGCTTGCTTGGTATAATCCCATGCATGCACATGCCAATAGCTGAGCTTACCAATTCTAATGGTCATTTACTTGTGCCTCCCGTATATATGTTATTCTGACATCTGCTATAAAAATAACACATAATAAACAGCTTTTTTAGTAGGAAAATGCGACAAAACATATATAATATTACGACACATAAAATCCGGAGTGAAATACGATCCCTAAAAAAAGAAACCCTTGCTATAAAAGCTAAAGGTTTCTTTATACTTGGCTTAATGGGTTAGTGGCTTATTATATCCTTTGTCATCAAAGGGCTGCAGTTTCTCGAACCACTTCTTTTTCAATAGTTTAAGCTCCCAGCGCACGTCGGTTACGTCTTCTGACTCCTTCTGCTCTAACACCTCATAGCTGAAGGCTTCTGCTCCAAGTTCCTTCCAGTCCTTTTGCAGCTCTGCATTCGCAAATCTGCCCATATCTAATTGCATCTGTATAGTCATCCATTTATTCTTCAGGTTGGGATAGCTGTCAACGAATATTTTCCCGCTTCTTTTGTTTGTAATTTGAATAGCACCCATGTACGTCTTGAGCTGCTTATATTGCTCCTGAAGTTCTTTACGTTTACTTTTGTCCATTATAATTTATGATTCTCCTTTCACAGGCCATTCTGCTAAATTTCAGTACCCCATTTCTTTCAATAAACGGGACAATACCGAAAGTCGTTCTCCGACCATTTCACCATCATCACTAAGCGCCTGAGCGAACAGCTTAATATCATTATCAATCATGGGATTATCTGCACATACAGATACACTCATTGCATCTCCCTGCAGTCCAATACGATCAATCATAGGGCTCTCGGGATCATACATTTTTGGAAAACGATAGGCCTCTTGAAAATACAAACTACTTCTGCAAATCAAAATTGCCAGGTCAAGCACTCTGTGCATTGGCAGCTCTTCGGACTGTCTCGACCATTTGTCCCCTGTATGTCTCCATACCTTTGCTGAGATGTCGACCTTTCCTCTATCGTTCCATTGTGCTAATCCTAGGGACAGACCTTTTGCATCTGTGTCCCCGGCGTAGCGGCCATCAACCTGCTCGTAATTTTCTGACACGACTACAGGTTTATGTTTTAGAGTTGTTGGAATTTTCATGTTAGTCACTCTCCATTTTATGATTTACTAATTTACTCATTTACTAAATTACTAATTTACTAAATATAAGATTCATATTACCCGGCAAAAGATCATCTGTCAAACGACATTACACCCGTTTTATCCAACAAAACAAAAAATCCCTCTGCGCGTAGCAAAGGGACTGTTATTTTCATGTAATATATATCTCTAGCTTAAATGATCATTCACATTACAAAACCAAACCATATGGACAGAATCAGGTCCCCAATAGTCTTCTACTACTTTATAAGGCTGCCCAAATTTACGTTGCCACCTGACCTGTGCACGTTTATAACCGCTGTCCAGACAAAACTGCTCTACCCCTTGCTTTTTTAGAAATATCATCATTTCCTTAATTAAGGCTGAACCCACACCTTGGCCCTGATAACTTGGCATAATGTATAAACTGCCCAATTCCCATATTTCATCTAACTGATGATCCGTGCAGGTTTGAATATCTTCGCCACAAGGTCCAAAGGAAATCGTACCGACAACCTGCTCTTCTATTTTTGCAAGAAGGAAGTAAGGCTCCCCAGTCGTAGTATCCAGTGAAGCCATCACCATTTGCTTTTTATGATCTATTTCACTTTGGATATCGTCTTGTAAATGATCAAGCCCTTCTTTTTCAAAGGCATCTTGGATTGAAGTTTCAAAAACAGAGCATGTGGATTCAAAATCAGCTGGAGAAAGTGTGCTTATGGTCATTGGATTACTCTTATTCATTGATTCGGACACCTCTTCTATTCCCGGCCGGAATTCTTAAAAATCCTGCAATAATATACTATCAGCATTCAGACTGAAAGGTTTATATTCATAGAACTACTTTACTGGAGGTCATCATGAATATATTGTCCTTTCTGATCTATTGCGTTGTCGCTACATTTACACCCGGTCCTACCAATATTGTTATTCTTTCTTCCGTGCAACATTCCGGGGCTAAAAAATCAATGGGGTATGTATACGGATCTACGCTGGCTTTTGGCTTATTACTCATCCTTTCTACTCTGCTGAACCGTGTTCTAGTAGAAATCATCCCAAATATCCTGATCATTATGCAAGTCATTGGGAGTTTATATATGCTCTACCTTGCTTATAAAATCTTTAAAATGGGTTCAATGGAAGACCAGCCTGACCCCAATGCCAATTTCCGCTCAGGCGTGCTTATGCAGCTTGTGAATCCTAAAGTGCTAGTATTTACACTAACGGTCATTCCCAACTACGTAATGCCATTCTATACCTCTTCGCTTGCCTTGTTTATGTTTGTTATAATTATAACTGTGATCGGATTTTTTGCATTTACGACATGGGTTGTATTTGGGACAATCTTCAGAACATTTATGAAAAATCATCAAAAAGTTCTAAATACCGTGATGGCACTGTTTTTAGTATACTCGGCCATTATGATATCGGGAATCCTATAAAGTCGCGGAGGTTAAGAACGTGGAGAAATTTAACTATAAAAAGTCAGCAGAGATCCTGTCCTTATCCGCCAGCCTTACTGATTTCACCTATAAAAAACATTGCCATGAGGAATATGCACTCGGTGTGACCCTTCGTGGCATTCAGCAATATAATCTTGACGGTAGTTTGCAATCCTCTCATAAAAATGGCGTAATGTTGTTTAATCCAGAACAAACGCATGATGGCAATGCGTATGATAAAGGTGGCATTGATTATGTCATGCTTTATATTAAGCCAACCCTAATGTTAGAGATATTAAGAAAAAAAGAACTCCGCTTCGCCACTCCTATCTTATACGATGACAAATTGGCGCAGTGCATATTAGCCCTAAACCATGCCATTCAGAATGGCAAAGAGGAGTCTTTGTGCAGTGAACTGCTATTCACTCTGGTTCATTTAGTCTCTAATACTGAAATAGTTACCGATCGTAGAACGAATAATAAATTTCTCAAAAAAGCAAAGGAAATGATGTACTGCAGTTTAGACCATGTGCTGAAGCTGGACGATCTCTGCACAGAGTTTGGTCTATCCAAATATCAGTTTATTCGCGAGTTTAAGACACATACAGGAATATCACCCTATCAATTTTTCTTAAATTGCAAGGTAGAGCGTGCCAAGCAGTCCATAGAGAGAACCAAGGATATCTATGCAGCTGTTGTAGATTGCGGATTTGTGGATCTAACTCATCTGAACAGGCATTTTAAAAGCGTGTTCGGAATAACCGCACATGAATACCGGTCACAGCTGTAAGATCTGCCCTCCTACCATTGTCCAGAGCACTTTGAATTCATCATCCAAGAGAACCAGGTCAGCATCCAAGCCAGAGGTGATCGTCCCCTTTTGTTGAAGTTCAAGAATATTGGCCGGTGTAGTTGAAGCCATTTGCACGGCATCTGTGAGCGAAATTCCAGTTTCGACAGTATAACGTAAGGCTTCATTCATGGTAACTGTACTGGAGGCCAGCGTGCCATCTTCCAATCGCGCTATGCCACCAGATACCGTAACCTGATGTCCTCCAAATATATAATTTCCATCCCCTAACCCCATTGCCTGTAAGGCATCTGTGATCAAGACCATTCCTTCCGGTCCTTTCATGGTATGCATCAAGCGGATAATTGCAGGATGCAGATGGACATTATCCACAATAGCTTGCAGGCTCACATGCTTCTCTTCGAAAGCGGCAACCACAATCCCCGGATCTCGATGATGGATCGGCCGCATGCCATTAAAACAATGCGTAACATGACTTGCCCCAGCGGCAAAAGCTTGTTTGGCTTCCTCATATGTGGCATCCGAATGAGCAATCGCTATCACTACTCCCTGTTCTTTCAAAAAGGAAAGAAGCTCCATGCCTCCCGGCAGCTCAGGAGCAATCGTAACCATTTTTATGAGTGATCCAGCTTCTTGGAAAATGAGCTTCATTTCCTCTAAGTTAGGATGCCGCAGATACTTTTCATTTTGCATTCCTTTTCTCTTGGGGTTTAGATAAGGTCCCTCTAAGTGAATGCCTGCGATCTTTGCTCCCACTTCATACCCAATTACACGTTTGACACTACGAATCATCTCTAAAAGATCCTCCATCGTAGAACTCACAGAGGTAGCCAGAAATGAGGTGCAACCAGAAGCTGCACAAGCCTTCGATACTTCTTGAATACTCTCTTCAGTACCGTCCATCATATCAAACCCGTTAGCGCCATGAATATGCACATCTATCATTCCGGGCACTAACAAATGCCCTCCGCCATCAATCCGTTCATACTCACCCTCTGGGATAGAAATATCTCCTGAGTCTATCCTCATCACTTTTCCTTCAGAAATCCATACATTGGCCGCTGAAACTATACTATTCTGAAGCACTACTTGTACATTTTGCAAAATATAAGTCATAAACATTCTCCTCCAGTCGTTATCACTCTTGATTTCGAACCTCTTCAGCTTCATCTAGGCACTCAATAACTGTGATGTTCTTCTGATCTAGAACTTCTCTGATCTCGATTGGAAGCTCTCGATTTGTAACTAAAATATCAACGAAATCAAAGTCTAGCCGATAAAAGGATTTAGCATTAAATTTGGTGTGATCCGCTACTAAAATCACTTGATCAGATCTTCGAGCCATTTCTCTTTTTACCCGCGCATCTTCTTCATAAGGATAATAGAGTCCATCAGCACAGATCGCCGATGCTCCAATAAAGGCTTTATCCGCACGAATTTCACTAAGTCTATCGATAATGGAAGAACCATATAACAAGCGGTTTTTCACATTCAAGTAACCACCAAGTACATAAATTAGCAGATCCTCGCGATGGGATAAAATCCCTACATTATCTATCGAGTGCGTGACAACCGTAATATCCTGCGCACTAATTTGTTCTGCAACAAACTGTACAGTGGTCGATACGTCTAAAATTACAGTCTCACGATCTTGGATAAGCCCGGCCGCGATCTTCCCTATTCTCTGCTTACTCTCGGATTCATCGATCAAACGATCTTGATAAGATAATAATTCTTTTTGCAATTCAGGTAACGCTAGACCGCCATGCGTCCGAACAACGACGCCCTCTTGTACTAACCTAACAATATCCCGTCGGGCAGTATCTCTTGAGACTTCAAATTGCGTACAGATATCTTGAACACTCATCGATTGGTGTTGTTTCAAATATTCGAGTATTTTTAATAATCGTTCCTCTTGATACATAATGAAATTCACCTCCTAAAGTCATCATAAGTCATTTTATAAGTATTTACAAGCGTTTATAAGTTAATAATTAAGTATATATAAGTATTAATACGTAAAAAAAGACGAAAGCCAGATGAATGTGCATCCGCTAACGCCTTTAAAATGTCTATTCTTTAGGATTCACTTCACAATGTCACTTCACATCGCGGTTCCAGCTCTTCTGTATCTTTCGAATATAAACAATTTGGCCCACATGATAAGCATTATGGGTTGTTACATTTCCGAGGACTTCCCACCATTTACTGTCTGGAAATCCTTGAACATCAGCTTCCAATTGTTCTTTCTTAATCAATTCCTGCCAGTGTAAAAGAACCTCTAAAAGTTGTTTTTGCAGCGCTTGGAACGTTTTCCCTTCTGCAACGACAAAGGTATTATTATTACTATCCACTGGAGGAACCGCCTGAACACTGGCTTCTTTATACCTTGTTTGCCAAGTTTCATTCCAGTAAAGCAGATGCTGCACAATCTCAGCAATACTATTGCTTTCTTCCGTTACCTTCCAAAAAGCTTCTTCTTCACTTAAGTCTTTAACCGCCACTTCAAGGGGCACATACCAACTCGGATCATTCGCATTGGCCAGCAACTGATTGGCTAGAACATCATAAGCATGAAACATTCTTCCTTCCCCCATTTTCCAGATAAATTATATGCAAATCAAGTACCGCAGAATGTACGATATGGACATGCGGATTCCTCAGGAAGTGCCGAGTATTCCTCTTGTTCAGAGGAGTAGGCGTATGGGTTAGTCAAAGCTTGAAGTAACCTCTCCATCACATCGTAATCTTTCCGCTCTACCGCTGCCTCAAGCGCTTCTTCTACACGATGGTTCCGTGGAATAATCGCAGGATTGCTGCTGTGCATCAGCTTCAGCGAAGAGGATTGTGATTCCTGCTGCCTGCTAAGTCGCGCCTGCCACAGCTCATTCCATTCCTTAAATTCAGGGGTGCCAAACAGAGCAGCATCTTCCATTACGCCTAGAGTTAAGGACCGAAATGTATTAGTGTAGTCAGCCCGATATTTTTGCATCAGTTCAAGGAGGGTATCAATCAGAGCAACATCCTCTAACTCTTCGTTAAAGATTCCCAGCTTCGCTCTCATTCCCGTTAGCCAATATTGATAGGACCGCTCCGAAAAATCTGAAATTGCCTCCTCAGCCAGCTTAATCGCCTGTGCCTGATCGTCAGCCAGCAATGGCAAGAGAGTCTCGGCAAATCTGGCGAGATTCCATGCGCCAATCCCGGGCTGATTGTGGTAAGCATAACGACCCTGCTGGTCTATGGAACTAAATACTGTCTCAGGATTATACACATCCATGAAGGCACATGGACCATAATCAATCGTTTCTCCGCTAAGGGCCATATTATCAGTATTCATCACTCCGTGAATAAAACCTACAAGCTGCCATTTGGCAATTAGCGCTGCTTGACGTTCCATTACTTCCCGAAGCAGAACAAGATATGGATTATCTTCCACAGGAGCTTCTGGATAATGTCTTTGCAACGTGTAATCAGCCAGAATACGCAGATCCTCCACAGTCCCCCATGCAGCAACATATTGGAAGGTTCCAACACGCAAATGACTGGCAGCAATCCGGGTCAGAACCGCCCCCGGCTGTTCCGTTTCCCGAATTAGCGGCTCCCCTGTAGCTACCACCGCCAAGCTGCGAGTCGTAGGAATCCCAAGTCCATGCATAGCTTCACTGATGATATATTCGCGTAACATCGGTCCAAGCGCTGCCCGGCCATCGCCACCACGAGAGTATGGGGTTCTTCCCGCACCCTTCAATTGAATATCTACACGATCACCTTGAGGGGTGATCTGTTCGCCCAGCAGCACTGCTCGACCGTCTCCCAACATGGTAAAATGTCCGAATTGATGTCCAGCATAAGCTTGTGCAAGCGACAGGGTACCTTCAGGAACTTCGTTGCCGGCAAGAATCCCAAGACCCTCCTTACTCTGTAGTGCTGTGCTATTCAGCCCAAGAGTAGTAGCCAATGGTTCATTAAAAATAATCAGTTCCGGTTTACGCACAGGCGTTGGCTTAATCCTTGTAAACATTGATTCCGGCAGATGAGTATAACTGTTCGCAAAATTCCAGCCTATATCTATTTTCTCTGTCATATTATCTCCTTTTCATACCCTCAGTCTCTATGCCTTTATTAACTCAGAATAAGTTATGTTAAAATTTAATGCAAATCTTCTCGCAGACCTATGTTTTTGCCGAAGTGTTACAAAGACCGCCCGGCTTCCTGCCATTTTATGCAGGGAACCGGGCGGTCTTAATTATGATGTTCTATCTTGTTTTCAACTTATTTGGAAGCTAATTCGCTCCGCCTTTGGAGAGCATAATATTGAGAATGGTCTTGTCAGTATCCGCCAGCCCTTCCTGAACCAAACGCTCCATGTTGCGGATGGTATCTTCCACCTCTTCGAAAATTACACCATCCTTGGTTGTAGGAGCAATGTTGTTCATAGCCAGAGTGGCTGCCTGGATCGCCGTATTGGTGGAGGTGGAAATCTTCAGCGCACAGGTAGAATTCGCACCGTCACAGATCATGCCTGACAAAGAAGCTATCGTATTCTGTATCCCATGCTTGATCTGCTCAAGACTGCCGCCCATGAGATAAATGATCCCGCTATTTGCTCCTACTCCCCCTGCAATCCCTGAACCACATAATGGGGACAAACGCCCGATATAATGTTTGATGTGCACAGTGACCAGATTGCTCAGTGCAAGCGCCCGAGCTAGCATTTCTTCATCCTTGTCCAGCAATTCCGCCAGAGCTATAACGGGAAGCGTACAGGCGATGCCTTGATTGCCACTGCCCGCAGTTGTCATCACAGGCATTGCACTGCCATCCATTCGAGCATCTGAAGCCGCTGCGGTAGCCGCGATAATTCTGTTCGCTACATCATTGCCGAACAGATTCACCGCAGATTGCTGATTCATTTTCTTACCTACTTGCAAGCCATAATCGCCTCGCAATCCCTCATCAGAGATCGCTTTGTTCATCCGCGCCCCTTCCAAGAGAAAGCTAAGGTCTGAAAAAGGAGCGGTACAGATAAACTCGAATATCTGGTCAACTGAGCCCGCATACTCTTCCGTGTCGGAAAGACCAGGCTTGCCACAGTCGGCTTTTGAATTCCGGGGTGTTATTTTCTCCCCGTCCAGAGCCAAATATTCTATATGGGTATGCTCTCTGGCAATAATGGCAGTCGCCGTATGGTTCTGCGTAAACAATTGGGCTTCAATATATAATTTCTCAGGAGTGTCCTTTATCTCCACTTTTAGCAGCTTTCTATCCAGCAGGTCATTTGCCATCTTCAACTCAGCCTGCGTCAGACCTGACAGAATTTCCAGCTCCTTGTGAGAACGGCCGACCACCGCTCCAAGGGCTGCTGCGATGGGCAGGCCTGTCTGGCCTGTCCCGGGAATGCCCACTCCCATTGCATTTTTGATAATATTACCGCTGAGATGCAGCTGAATCCCCGTAATTTCTTCCTCGAGAAGCTCTGCCGCCAAGGAGACGGCATACGCAACTGCAATCGGCTCCGTACAGCCTTCTGCCGGCACGACTTCCTTGTGTAAAATTTCCAATAAGTTGCTCATGTATGCATTTCCCCCTTTTCTCACGCTGTTGGACTTATTTATATATAGTAACTCAGAGAGAAGTTTCAGGGAATCCTTTTTCTTAGGAAACACTCCTTCATCCCCCTAATATAGTGTAGGAAAGAAAGGCGGGATGTACGTGAGTAAGAGGGATGAGCAAGAGCAAAGGGCGATCTTTCTAGCTGCAGTCTGCGGGCAGACCTATACACAATTTTCAAATATAGATGGAGTTTTCGTCATTCCATTAGATTATCAGCTATGTCATCCCATTGAAGCACAATCCTTCAATAATGTATGGGAACGTTTCGGCTTTATTTTGGAGTCTCCACAAGAGATTATTATCGCTTTTCGGGGAACCAGTACGACGACCAATTGGATATCCAACGTCCTCGCTTCACAGGAACGGTTCAAATATCTTAAAGAAGACTCTCTCACCCATCGTGGCTTCACCAACATTTATTCTTCAGCTCGGGACGGCATCTTCTCTGCGCTCTCCAAGCTATCTCCTGACAAGACCTTATACATTACGGGCCACAGCCTCGGTGGAGCGCTCGCCACCTTATGTACCTTAGATATTGCGGCAAATACCTCTTACACCTCACCTAACCTATATACTTATGGTTCCCCACGGGTAGGTGATCCGGACTTCGTTAATATTTTCAAACAATATGTGCGGAAGAGTTACCGGTATGCCAATCTTTTTGATGTTGTAACCTACGCACCTCCACATGTCTATAAGCTCCCCAAACGGGAAAAAAAGTATTATTACAATCATGTCCATACTTTTAACTCACTGTCTTTCCAGAATGGATCTACAAGTGGTAATCACGTAATCAGCAGCTATTTCGCCGAGCTCTCCAAGCTCCAACCGGAATTCGCTCAAGAATTATGTATAACGAACCCTGGATTCTGTCCACTCGTGGCTACGAAAGCAGAAGTATAATGTGAACACAAAAAGAAGGTGCCCAACAAGCCATATGCTGGCCGCCGGAACACCTCTTTTCTTCGTATGATTCGAAACCATCAGCAGTCACAAAGTCACTAACGGACCCCATCGACTCTAACAGCAGTATATTTCCACTTTAAGAATTCCATCGGACCCCATGGCCACTATTGGCATAAAAACCCGTAATATAAGTCACATTCTAACGAATAGCTGCACTGGAGTCCGAAACGCTGCTCAAAAGGCGATTATTTAGCAATTAACATCATCTGGGTCCGATACCGGTACGAATGAAACTAGATCAGAATATAAAATAAACTAATACCACACCTAGGACTAACAGAATAAGTGAAACTATGTGCTGTTTCGTATGTTTTAGAAATTTCCAGTCGATAAACGACTGAAATCCTATTGCTACTATTATAACTACAATCCAAAACCACTTCATAACCGTACCCTCTGGGCCATCGGCAATTATTATCACAATCCCCGTAATTAATCCCACAAGTGCAAGTATAAGCTTCCCTTTTATATTAAGCTCATAACCGTCTTCAGGAAGTTTTTCTTTATCCGGGCCAACAATCCATATCCTTAGAAATAGGTTAGAAAAAGCAAGGATTATAAGTATAAGTCCAATTTTCACTTTCGTTCACCTCCACTCTTATATAGAATTCATTCGTATTTATTTCTGATCATTAGTTCTTTGATTTCTTTTAACTCATTTAATATTTCTTTTGATAGTTGCGTACTTCTAGAGTTATCGATGCCTACTTTAATCACGAATATTCCAAGCAACAAATAGATGATTAGCATTACGATGATCCCCAATTTACGTTCACTCCTCTTATTTTTGTATATTTCATTAAAGATATAGTTAGCATTAGATTAATATTATTCCCATGATACCATAATAAGGATATCTAATTAACACTCAGGAGCTTGCCGTTGGCTTGACAAATGATCAGTATATTCGATAAAATATACTATATCTCGATAATCAAGATAATTGGTATGCGAGAGTTTTTTCAATGCGGGAACACGATTAATCTTAACTGAAAAGAGGGAACACAATGGCAGTACTTATTCTATACGCTACAAAATCTGGAGCAACAGAACAATGTGCAAAAGTATTATCAGAAGAGCTACCTCAGAGCAAAATTTGCAATATAGAATTAGAGAAGCCGAATATCGAGGCATTTGATAGCATTATTTTAGGAGCAGGAGTAAGAGATGAAAAAATATATAAAGCCATTCGTGACTTTATCAAAAAAAATAAAGATGAGTTACTGACTAAGAAGATGGGCTACTACATTTGCAACGAGAAACCTAAGAAAACCGAAGAATTAATAGAGAAAAATTTCCCTGATGATCTGAAAGAAGCTGCGATTTGTATTGAATCTTTTGGAGGTTATAAGGCCTATAAGGCTCCAAAGGAAGGTACTGATCAGCTAAAAGGGATTTTGGTAGATAAAATAAGAGAATTCTCACAAAATTTCAAATAAAAAATCCTGTTACCAAGACGAAAATCTTGATAACAGGATTCTTTTTTTATATACGTTTATTGCGCCTTGAGGGTCACTTCAAACTTCGCACCGACATCACCTACAAATACAATTTTGCCGTTGCTAGGAAGTTTGACTTGTTTAAGACCGCTTATGGTGAAGTAATTCACACATACACCATTCTCATCATAGACGGCAAAAGAACTCTTGGTTGGCAGCTCTACTGTCATTATCTTACCTGTTGCCGTTTCAGGAACTCCATACCATCTAGCATATCCATCTGATTGGATAGTTACCATAGATTGCGGGCCTGCATAAATAGGTTTAACCGCATCTTGATGTATAAACAATTGATTGCCAATCTTTAAATACTCCACACCATTTTTCTCTTCAAAAATAAGATCCGCAAGATCGCGTCCAGCGATGGTTGGGATTTGCACGGTCATTTCTGCTTTATTAGGCCCAGTTATTTTATTCGAGCCCATATAACCAGGTGCGTCAGGGAACATAGCGATTCCAGCTACCGGCATACTCATGTAATATTGGGAGCTGTACTTCTCGCTGACATCAAAATACAATTTCCCTTGGCGCTGCTGCCATGCAGTAGTGACCTCTTGAGATAGAGCATTAGGTTCAAGCTTCTCAGCTGCATATTGGGTAACGGCAGTTTCACCAAGTCCTGGAATCACCCCATACCCTTGACTCCAAAGATAGATACGGCCATTGCTCTCCTTCACAAAGCTAACTTTACTTGTACCCTCTGCATCTAAGAATTCACCGTTCGAATTATAGGAAAATTTCTGCGCAGGCATTGTAGGAGCTATAATTGAAGATATACTCAATTCCCCAGCTTTACTAACCTCTATCTTCATTAGTTGCGTAGAATCACCATAGACACCCGCATAGTTTAACAATTCTTGCGGCATATCTTCTTTGTTCGAAGTTTTAAATGTTGGTGTAGCTTTCAGTTCCTTAATAACTCCGTTTTCCTGTAAAGCGCTGAGTAAAATTTCGTTGGCAAGCATCTGGTCCGTTGTACTTGATCCGCCAGAAGATATTACTGCTGCTGCCATCCGCTGCTCGGGCAGTACAACTAATGAGGTATGATACAGACCTGTATCTCCACCCTTTGTCAAAGCCTTGATTTCGTACTGGTTAAATGGATATAAGTTCACACTGTCCCAGCCTAATCCATAAGCTAACGAATTATCGGCTCCTTTAGGCCATATTCCACGCTTATATTCCTCTTGTTCCATCGCTTTTACAGACTTTTCTGACAAAATGCCAGTCGATTGGCCTGTAAAAATAGTTGCAAAACGCACCAAATCCTCAGCAGTGGAATAGATACCACCTGTTCCAATCACGTTAATGGTTTCTTTGGGTAAAGCTGCTGAGTAGGTAGCATTATAGACACTAGCCAGCTGAGAAGAAGCTACAGAATCTACAGGCGTTTTCGTATGTTCAAGCCCTAGAGGTTCTGTGAAATTTTGATGAATGAATGTGGTAAAGTCCGTGCCACTGACCTTTTCAACAATCAACTCAGCCAACGTAAAGCCATCATTACAATATACTGAGTAGGCGCCTGGATCGGCCTTCAGACGTTGTGTTGACAAAGTCTCTAGCAAACTATCTTTTGCAATAGGATCGGAATCATTAAATAAGAAAGAATTGGATAAGTTCGAGCCAGCAAGACCTGATGAATGATTCAACAGCATCCGTACAGTGATTTGCTTATAACGAGAATCTTCCATCGTAAAATTATTCAAATAAGATACGACTGAACCGTCCAAATCTACTTTTCCTTGCTCAACAAGCTTCATAATAGAAGCTGTTGTATACATTTTACTCGTTGAGCCAATACCATACATCGTTGTGACGCTTGGTGCTGTCTTACTCTCCACATGGCTAAATCCAGATTGACCGCTCACAACGATATTATCGCCATCAATAAGAGCATATTGGAGACTAGTCGTCCCCAGCTTCTCCGTTAAGAACGCCGCCTTCTCTGCTGCCACCTTCTGAGTGTTCACATACGTTTGCCCTTTGCTGCTATCCGCTGCTAAAACACTAGTAGGGACATACACCAATAGAAGCAATGCAACTAATAAGGATGCCAAATTTTTCTTCATACATAACCTCCCGATATGAAATCGTCATCCTTTAAAGGATAATTTATCCATGGAGTAATGTAAAGGAAGTTTATACTATTGGGATTATATATCTAATCTACTATTTCTACTTTATCTCCGATTCGAATTTCCCCTGTTTTGATTACTGAGGCATAGACTCCGAAATGCAAATCAAACTCTTTATGTAATTTTTTCAAAAGCACTGGGTCCTTCTGGAGACTATCCGGGTCCATCGTAATCACAACACATCTCTCACAAAAACTATCTACCTGTAGCTGTACATCCCCAATGTTGAGCCGGCGTCCAATCCAATCTCCTTCAAAAAGAGAATCATCATTCAGCGCGATAACAAAATTCCCGCGAAAACGACGTTGATCCAAGGAATGCCCCCAGGTTGCCTCCAGTTTTTTTAAGCTGGCATCCGTAATGAGTAGAATACTAGCGCCATCCACGGATAGGAGCTGCGGATGTTCTGGCTGTGGATGTGCAGCTTTTAGACCAGACATAGTGATTGGAGTTTTGATTTGGCTTTGGATTTCTTCCAATAGATTATCATCCCATCCAAAGGTTCGCCCGTCTGATGCCGTTACATGGATTTGTCCATCTATAAATTGCGCTTGATAGGTAAGCATATTCGGTATATTTCTAGCGGTGATATATCTTCGCCAGCCCTCTTTTGACTCATCGTAAAAGGAGCAAAAACGGTCACCAAGCATTCCATACGGTTCAATCATACAGCTTTCTAATTTTTCACCCGCAAATGACTTGACCGGGTAACGATTAATTCCTTGAATTTCACCAACAACTGATAACATAATACAACGCCTCCACTTGTCTTAAAATGCAACGTATCTTCCTATTCTACCTGATTTTATTTAACTGTTGTATGAATATCTAATAACCCAGAAATTTTATATGTTTTATTGAGTTATATGTTTTATACTATGACTGTTAGACATATTGCATTTTGAAATAACACTCACTCCCCCATAAAGAAGAGAGGTAACCTGCTGTGCGGACAAATGATTTTCAAGGTTTTGACTTTGTTTTTACTCAAGCCGTGATGGGTATGGCCCTTATTTCGCTTGATGGAACGTTCCTAAAACTGAATTCAGCATTATGCGACCTCTTGGGGTATGATGAAACCGAATTAACGACACCCTCTCCAACCGTCCGTACCCTACTAGATCAGATTCATAAATTCAATTCATTAGGAAGTTCTCTTCCACCTACGAGCACTGATCCGCAGAGACTCGAAGTAGATTATTTCCATCCCACCGGACGCCGGTTATCTTTAAAGGTCTCCATATCTATCCTTCTGGGTGACAATGGTCAACCCATATATTATTTTACTCAATTCGAGAATAAAACCCTGATCAGGGAAATGGAGACTCAGCTTCAGGTTGTGAATTCCCATCTACTTGAAAAAGAGAGCTCTTTTCTACAGCTGCTGGAGGAACTGCCTCAGCCCGTGCTTATCACTAGGGGAGGGATTGTTCTGTATGCAAATTCGGCAGGTTTACAATTAATCCATGCGGAAAGCCTAGATCAAGTGCTTGGTCTATCGACTATGGATATTGTAGACTACTCTAATTATGAAATTCTCTCAGAACGAAGAAAGAAATTCAACACTGATAGAACAACAGGTTCTGTCTGCTACCTGATTAATTGTTTAAATAACCAGCAGAAATATGTAGATGGGATTACATTGCCGATCATTTATGAGGGAAACGAAGCCTACATTGGCATATTCAAAGATATATCCGAGCAAGTATTGGAAGATGAACGACTGATACAGTCCGAGAAATTATCCACAGCAGGACAGTTAGCAGCTGGAATCGCTCATGAAATACGGAATCCTCTTACAGCCATTAATGGCTTTATGAAGCTACTGCGCTCTTCCGAGCGGATGAATGATAAATATATTTCCATTATTGAGTCAGAATTGAAACGCATCGAGTTCATCGTCAACGAACTGCTTGTCTTATCTAAACCCCAAACCACTCATATTAGTAAACCAGTGGATTTATTGTCTTTGCTGGAACAAGTCACCACACTAATGAATGGACAAGCTGCCCTAAAAAATCTCAAGATCCTCCCTGTCTGTACTGATCAATCCATTTGGATCAATGGTGAGGCTTATCAGATGAAGCAGGTATTTATTAACTTACTTAAAAATGCGATGGAAGCAATGAATCATGGGGGAAACATCTATATTCATGTGCAAACCTATGACAGAGAAGCCCGAATCAGTGTGCAGGATGAAGGCTGTGGGATGACAGAGGAACAGATCAATGCCCTCGGCAAACCATTTTATACGACCAAAGAAACAGGAACAGGCTTAGGTTATATGATCACACAAAATATTATACATAATCATGGCGGAGCGATCTCTATAGAAAGTATTCTGGAGCAAGGAACAACTTTTACTGTGAGTATTCCAACGATCATTACACCTGAGGAACCTATCATGTAGAAGATGAGGTATCGCAACATCATGCAAGAATGCCCCTAATTTTCACATTATAATGGTTATACATAATTGGAAAAGAAGGTGCAGCAATGACTCGTGAAGTTCGAACAGTTGTTTTCGATCGTGACTTAAAATTTGAGGCCTATCGATTCGAAGGTATTATGCAGAAGTTTCCCAACCATTTTCATGACTATTATGTCATAGGTTTTATTGAACAAGGAAAAAGACATCTGCTATGTAACCAAGAAGAGCATATTCTTAACAGCGGAGATGTGGTCATCTTTAATCCGGCGGATCCCCATGCCTGTGAACAGATAGACGGGAGAACGCTTGACTATCGCTGCATCAATATTCAGCCGGAAGTCATGCGTGAGTATGTGCTAGAAATTACCGGCATAGACTACTTACCGCGGTTCACACACAATGTCCTCTACCAAAGTGAACTGTCGAGCCCTTTACACGATCTGCACCAAATGATATTAGAGGATCAATCCGATTTTCAAAAAGAAGAGTTGTTTCTATTTCTCCTTGAGCAGCTTCTGAGAGAATACACGGAGACAGAAACCCTCTGTCCCGCTCAAGAGCCTACTTCTGAAATTAAAATCATTTGCGAATACATAGAGTTACATTATGCGCAGAACATTACGCTGAACCAGCTAAGTGAATTGAGCGGCTTAAGTAAATATTACTTGCTGCGTTTATTTACCAGACAGAAAGGAATATCACCTTACCGTTACTTGGAAACTATTCGCATCAACCACGCCAAAAGGCTTTTAGAACAAGGAATATTGCCAATAGAAGTGGCCTCTCTAACCGGATTCAGTGATCAGAGCCATTTCACAAATTTTTTTAAAAGACTCATAGGCTTAACCCCTAAGCAATATATGCGTATATTTGTTCAACAAACGGGAGTAAAGTCATCAATGGAACTTACGAAATGATAAATCAACGCAAGATTAACACAGGACATCTGCTGGCATTGCTTACGATTTTAATCTGGGGAACCACCTTTATCTCCACAAAAATACTGTTAAAAGACTTTACGCCTGTGGAAATTCTGTTCTTCCGTTTTCTTATTGGGTACTTTGTACTGTTACTGATCTATTCACGTCCAATCCGAACTACATCCTTTAAAGAGGAATTACTCTTTATCTCAGCAGGTCTTTGTGGAGTCACGTTATATTTTCTTATAGAAAATATTGCCCTAGTCTATACCCTTGCATCCAATGTAGGTGTGATTGTCTCCATCGCTCCATTTTTCACGGCGGTTATCGCTCACTTCTTTTTAGAAGAAGAGAAATTTCATAGGCAGTTTTTTATAGGATTTTTGATAGCCTTGGCAGGAATTATATTAATTGGGCTGAACGGGAGTTATCTTCTGCCACTGAACCCCATCGGCGACTTGCTGGCATTGCTGGCACCTGTGGTTTGGGCAATATATTCAGTGTTGATGCGAAAAATAAGCCTACTAAAGGTTCATACTATAGGGGCTACCCGCAGAGTATTTTTCTATGGTCTGCTGTTTATGCTGCCTCCTCTGTTTCTGTTTGATTTCCAGCTGGGTCTGAGTAGATTCAAAGAGATTTCAAATGTAGCTCACCTGCTTTTCTTAGGTCTGGGTGCCTCGGCACTGTGTTTTTTGACTTGGAATAAAGCTGTAGGGATTCTAGGGGCTGTAAAAACAAGTGTATACATCTATATTGTGCCTGTAATTACAGTGGCAGCTTCTGCCCTTGTTCTGAATGAAAAGATCACCTGGGCGATCCTGACGGGAACTTTTTTAACGCTCACCGGTTCATATATTTCCGAACGCAAACCTAAATAACCACACCATCTTTAACATTTAATAAAAAGAAGCCCCAGCAGCGTGATGCATACTGGAG
Organism: Paenibacillus sp. FSL R10-2778; assembly: GCF_038593035.1. Classification (NCBI taxonomy): domain Bacteria; kingdom Bacillati; phylum Bacillota; class Bacilli; order Caryophanales; family Paenibacillaceae; genus Paenibacillus; species Paenibacillus sp. FSL R10-2778. Next base: position 4,508,697 of record NZ_CP151956.1, read on the forward strand.
CTTCTTTAAGTTTCATTCCATACTCAGAACAACGAGACAGGAATAAGCTTTCTTCCTCCCTTGATCAGGGTCGATTCCAGCATGTCCCCTTTGACGCCTCCAAAATAAAGCTGCCAATACACGCCAAAGCGCACGCTGACATCATTCTTCACCAGCTCCGGCGGCGTAACAATCAGCCATTGGAATTTGAGCGCCTTGGAAATTTCAAAGACGGGGTCAAGCACGTTATTGGAGACCATTTCTCCGAAAGGATTGTCATATAAAAAGACCGTCCAGCCTTTATTCTCACGATTCACCCGTTTATGCGTCATGATCATCATTGCGACCAGCAGCTGTACAGATTGACGTTGCCCACCACTGCCGACTGCTTCATCCAGTGCGCCGCGATTAATAATCTCCCAGTCCGAATAATGATAATCTTCCGGTGCGGCGTAGAGGAAATAATTCTCCGTTACCGGTTTATACACTTGAAGTATCGGAAAGCGGTTCTGCAGCGCTGCATAGACAATTCGTCCGTCATTAATAACCTCTTTGATTACCAGCGCCGGCACTTGTTCTATCTTGGGATACTTTTTGAGCAATTCATTGATGCATTGATTGAAGTAGTCACTCACCATCGGCTCTACCTCATCGCTTGTTCTTGGCACATTGATATTCTTGTAGTTCAGACGTACCAGCGGGAAGGCATAATTATTCTCGTTATGAATAATCATCCGGCGTTCCATTCGCTTCATAATATCAATGATTTGAACCACTCGTAGAGATGCCCGGCCAACCCACATCTTGCGGGAGAGATCCATGCCTTCCTTATCGCTTTGAATGCTCTCGATCTGATCGCGCGAACTGCGTAGCATGGAATCTAGGACTTGCAGTGCAATGGCGAAATTATCCCAATGGACCGTATTCAATCGATCTAGAATCTTGGTCTCCAGTTCGGAATTCCGTTCATTTTTCGCAAGTTTTTCGGTTAAGGAATTTTTCTCTTCCTTCACCTTTTTGGAGATCTCATCCTGTCTAATCCGGCTATCCTTAATGCGGAGAAGCCAGTCGGCTACTAGAGGCTCGCAGCTTTCTCTAACCCTCAGCGTTATTTCTTCTGGCACACTCCGTAGGTTGACGCGATCCTCAATATGCGCGTTCATTATTTTGATTTGATTGGATAAAGTCTGAAGGAGGACATCGATTCGGTCCAAGGATCTTTTACACTGATTAAGCATAAGCTCATTCGCTTGGCAGCGCTCCTGAATTTCTGTCTCCTTATCCCCTAGCGCCTCATTCCAAAGCTCCACGGCACGTTCATGTTTCTCTTTGATCCCCTTCTCTACTTTGCGCAACTCTTTCTGCAAGTTCTCCAATTCAGTCTGGCAGCGGATGTAACCGTCGTGAACAATCTGATAGTCTTCCTCCAACGAAGTAGTATCCGTCTTTTGGTGATTTCTTGCAGCCATAATGGTCTCAGACGTTTCCGTAGGTTCAGTCGCCTTCCGCCAATTCACATCCACTTGATTCAGGCTGGATTCAAGCTCAGCCAGATTCTCGCTTGCTGCTTTAATCTGTGCAGCTCTTGTCCGAACTTCCAGTTCATTTTCAGTTAATGATTGCTGTAGACTTTCCACGGTACTGAGCTGCTGCAAGAGAAGATTCTGCTCTACAGGATCTATAGGTATGACTTCTCCTTCATCAGAAAGCTGGTGATCTGTTGGGAAAACTATCTCAGGAAACCATCGTTGCAGTCTGGGGAACATCGCATATTCGGTTTCTCTCGTCCATTTATTGCGTTGTCCACTCAAGCTTTCCATTTGCACCTTTAGGTGTTCAAGCTGCTGATCTTTACCTGCTAACTCTTTGCTCACCAGATTCTTTCGTTCGATTATTTTTTGTTTTTCCTTATAATCTTGTTCCTGTTTCTTCGTCCGTTCAATCCAAGCTTGCAGAACCCCCGCTCTCTGCTCATGCTCCACACTTAGAACTTTGTTCTCAGCGAGCTCCCGTCCGATCCGGGTAAGCGTCCCTTCGTTCTCATCCATCTCATGGCTCAGATTGTTAATGCTCTGCTGAAGTTCAGCCTGCAGTTTAATAAGGGCATCCTGCTTGGCTGTAAGCGTCATGGTATTCTCGGTTTGGAATAAACGTTCATATTCTTGACGCACCGATTTTAACTTAGATAAATAAGCTTCAGAGTCCTGAAGGATCTGCTCCTGTTCTTTGAGCTTCCCCTGAATACTGCTCTTCCAATCCTGGAAACGATCCGGCTGCAAGACCATTTGCGGCCCTTGATTCGCAAAAAGCATGAAGGATGCTTGATCTTGATGCGAAGCTGCCATCTCTTCACGGATAAAGATCGGCACCGCTGATTTAAGCAAGGTGTCCTTCATCAGTTCCGGCTGAATTTTATCAGCTTCGCGCCGGGTCATAATCAAACTATATGGAAGTAACGGATATTGCTCCAGTTCTTCCTCACGTTCAAGATACGGACGGTCATTTAAGTAGGAACTACCTAGTGTTGATTGAATCTTTAACGAATCGAGTGTATCTTTGACCGTCAGAATATCTGAATTGGGTAGCCAGTAGGATTGGTTCTGAAGTTCCACATCCATGAGCTGATTATAGTAATCCCTTCTGGAACGTTTAGTCTGTTGCTCTACTTCATCTATTTTTCGGATAAAACGTGCCGGGATAACATCTTGTTCTTCAAAAAGGCCAGTAGCTCCTAAACGATTATGCTCTTCATACATTTCCAGCAGTACAACGAGCTGTGACCATAATTGGGATTCTTTCTGAGTCTGTGACTCAAGCAGAACCCCAAGCTCGTCCGCTTCACGCTCATAAGAACGCCGTTTCTCACTCAGCTCAGCATGACTCTTATGCAGTGCCAGCTTCCGAATCTCTTCCTGCTTGTGCTGTTCTTCCAAGTCTCCAATGTCTTGAAGAATCGTTTTGGCCGCTGAGATCGTACGCTGCAGGGCAGCTGCCGGAGAATGGGCGGCATCCTGCCCATATTGGGCTGCGAATGCTCCGAGTTCTTCCGTGTATTGGCGAATAGATAAGGTCAAATCATTGATCTGATTATCCAGCCCGGCCAGCTCTACCAAGAAACTTTCCCTTTCCTTGCGCAATCTTCTCTCTTCCGCCGTTAGGTCTTGCTGTGCTGTCCCAAACTCTCTGATCGTTTGCTGCCAGAGATTAAACACCACATCCCACTGTTTCCGCAGCTGTTCCTTGGCTGCCTGAATGACCTCCTGCCGTTCTTTCATCTCCAGAGAACCTTCGATAGCTTGAATTTCTTTTTGCCACTGCTCAATTTGCCGGGTATGGAGCAACCGTTTAGCCAGAAAATAAGCTACTTCAAGCTTCTTCTCTTGCGCTTTGGAATCCTCCAGCCGACCACGCGCACGGCTCTGATCATCACTGAGCTTCTTAAACTCTTCTTGCTTCAGTTCCGTTTCTTCCTTGTTGCGTAAGTATTTAAGATTGTCTGTCTCAAAGCGCAATTGCTTCGCATCCTGATAACGTCCAGCCAGTTCATCAGCAATCTTACTTCGCTCAGCTTCTGCATTTCTCTGCTCTTCATAGATAACCGTATAGATTTGGCGTCCACGTAATTCCGTTTCTTGAACTACGTTTTCTGCTTCCACGCCTAGTTTTACCAGCTCATAAAGTGGTGCAGCCATACTAAGAAACTCTGTATAGACCTGCTCCCGCTGTTCAAGCATCGGCAAGCGCTGAGCCACTGTTGCTGTATCGATAAACATCCGCTGCAGCGTATTGTCGTCTTCCTTTAATCCTTCATTCAGACTAGATCCGATTTCAGGAATAATCAGCTTTTCGAACAAGTTATGATTGGTGAAGGCATCATTTTTTTTAAAATAACCTTTGATACCGCCCTCTTCACCATTGATCCGCCGCATATTACGCCACTCGGCGATATGGATATCCCGGGTAGCCAGGAAGTCATAATATCTTTTCAAATCCGAGCTATGGCTGCCAAAAGGTACAATCTCTCCCCGCCGATCGCGCACAAATTGCTGGATCGTTTCAAAACTCGTAGGTTCAGCAGTCACCTCGTTAAATAACGGCAACGTTGATAGCGTAAGTTCAGCCGCTTCACCGTAATCTGTAAGTGCGTACAGCAAGTAATCCACTTTGATATCCTGCTGATCAAGCGAATTATGTGCCGTCATAGCGATTCCCGTGGTCATATACTCATTGCGCTCATTGTTGTCGAGATGCCATTCGATAGCTACGTGAAAAGTGTACGGTTTAAGTTGTTTTTTATGATTATGAAAGAATGCCTCAACCTGGTTCTCACTGTCTTTGCCCCATGGTGTTTTGGGCATCAATAGCTGGAAAATAGATTGCAGCAGTACGCCCTTTCCACCGCCATTCATGAGCGTAATAAGCGTATTAGCGGGTCCCTCTTCGTTGCAGAGGTCCAGAATCATGTCGTCGTATTTCTTGAGCATCTTCTCGTATTTAAGTCCTGTAATTCGTATGCGTTCAATCCGCGGCATAGGTAGCACCGTCTTTCTCAGCTAAAGTTCTTCCAATGAGGCTCTTTAATTCCTGGTATCGATCGACATCATGATATAAATAACGCATTCTCTCATAAAGCTCTTCCCGAGGAAAGATACGCTTCTCTGTTTCAGAGATGAATACGAGTTTCTCCTCTTCCAGAAGTTTCATGCCTTCATGAATCAGCCCAATTCGTGAGCCTGCGCCTCTGGTCAGAAGATCACTCTCTTCCTGACTCTTAGTCTGCATGTAAAGACTGGTCCATACCTTAAACATCGCTTGGATATCAAGCTGCCACTGCTGGCTGAATCGTCCCTCCTCATCCATCTGAATCCACGTCTGAAAGAGAGACGACACCTGATCAGCAATTTGTATATAGGACATACTGTCCTGCCCCGACTTAAAATGATTCTCATCCTGATCCATTTCGGCTAGAAAAACCAGGATAATAATATTGATAATATGTAAGTGAGTTTTACGCTCAACACGTGAATATTTGTTCTTCAACTGGGTGAAATTGGTTGCAAACACTGACCCTAGCGGATTAACTAGCAGATGGAGACGGTGCCCGGAATTCATCACCCGACAGCCCCCTTCTTTAGCAACATACTGAAGTGCATCATAAGTTCCTGCATCCTGAAGGCATTCTGCCGCTGCAGGGTCATCGAGAGGAATTACTTTTTTACGGAGCAATTCAAAAAATAGCCGCGAAGCTTGCTGTACCTGTTCTAATGTATAACTCATGTTAGTAACTTCTCACCTCTCCACGATCATAATCATATATGGACTCATATCCAGACCAGAACACCGTACCCCTGAGGCTGGTTCTGGAGCAATGCTCGTCCGCAGCGTTTTGCCGCGTAAACTCTCCAACAGAAGATCTTCTGCAAGTACATATTGGATTAGCTGTTGGCATTCATCAGAAACGCCGCTACCACCTTCTGGTGCCTGTTCCTGCATTAAAATATCAGTATGAAAAAACTGCACCCACAGATCAACAGCATCCGGTGTGTTTGCCCACCCTGTTAGTTCTTCGGCGGAAAAAGCGTCTGCAGTAAAGGTAAAGCTTCCCTGCTCAGCCAAGGCAGCAAAAACCGGCTTCCACAGCTCTACTACTTTTGCCCATGGAATACCTTTAGGAATATATTGAACAGGCTCTGTGTCCACCTCATCTTCGAAATCATCCATCACTAAGTCGGGGATAAACCCTACCTCTTGTTCCTCCCAAGCCCAAGGAAGCGGATAAACGAAGTCCTGATTCGGAGCGAATAATCCACTGAGCAGCAGTTCAAGACTGTCACCGCTTGGCAGCCCCTCCTCTTTCACCCATTCCTCCCATACATGTGTACGGAAGTTAAACCCGGCTGCTCCCCAGAATAATTCAGGGAAGTTCAACCTTAAATTGGTCTCCATCTCAAAAATATTCAACACTACCTCAGCCAGCTCATCGTGTACACGCCTAGAAAGCTCGACTCGTTCAGAGAGAATACGGATCTCATTGAAGTCGATCACGTCTTTCTCATCATTGGCCAGCCGGGCCAGAGAACGGTGAATACTGTCAAAATGTTTGCGTTCCTCCTCGAACTGATGATGAATCTCTTCGAGTCGCTGATGCCGAGCTACCCCGAATTCACTAAAAATATGCTTTGGATTACGGCGTAACGCATTGCGGTATTCTTGCTGTTGCTGGGTCATCTTGCGGACACGGGAGATCAGTTCATTAACATCCTGAAGAGCCCGAGTTACGCGCCCATGCTTTATATGCATTTGAATCTCGAGCAGTTTGATGCTGATCTGAAATTCATCAATAATCTCATGGCTCATAAAAATGAGCTCCATTGCATATTCAGAGAGTCGATAGATGGTTCTGCCGTTCTCTTCCCAACTGCTGCGAGTCGCATCCTCATCCACCGTGAAATACTTATATTTCTGCACGGACATTTGCCGGGTCACATCATCATAGAAAAAGGATTCGAAATCCCCACCATTCCCGCTCCACAATAAACCGTCCACGAGACGCTCTACGGATTCGGTAGTCCCAAGATTGGCGATATTAAAACGTTCCAGCGCAGTCCAAGTAAGCTCAATAATATCCTCTTTGGATCTTCTCTCATTCGATTCTAGCTCCAGATAATAGACTTGCAGCAGAACGCTTAAAGATACCATTTCTTTGTAAGGTTGGATTTCGCCAAGGTTCATGCCAGCCCCCAAATTCCACAGGGGATTCAATCGTTTGTTTCGTTCGCCAAAATCCGACCAATTCATCTTTCTGCTAACCTCGCCATCACTTCATAATTTAAAATTTCCTGCGGAACTCTCCGATCCTCTTTTCCCTGTTCGGACAACCCCATACTTGTTCTCGATTCCCTCACTAAAAGAAATAAAACCCCTATACATCCTGTATAGGGTTCTGAAGCACGGGAATATATGTTTCTATTATAACAATCCTACAAAGGTTATGCTATTTTTGTTAAACAAAATAATAGATTCTAGCCGGATGACAAAGATCGCAGAATTACAGGGAGAAATGCCCTGATTTTTCTGTTGAAGCTTCATTAACCCTTATAGACTCCGCAAAAAAAAGACTGCCCCAAAATCATGAAATGGCTGAATGGGACCGCCCTTTTTATTAACTACTCGGCAACTCCTGGCGTAAACGCCATACAATACTGCTCAAGTGAACTATTAGGTAGAGGAATGACCTTAACCGTACGGAACTGATAATGCTCATAAATGGGCAAATTGCTCGGTGTCTGTGTCTCTAATGTACATAACGTATTGCTCATACGACATTCCGCGAGTAGCGGTGTCATGATTTTTGATACATATCCTTGACCTCGATATTGATCCTGCACTGCAAGCATATCCAAATGTTTATACTTCTGATCCCCAAACATTGATAACCACAAGGAACTCATACTACACAAAATAGATAAACCACGTATAAATCCTCGCACCCCAATGATTCGGCAAATCGGTAATGACTTAATTATCGCAAGGACTATCTGTTTCATATACCTGACGTTCGAAATCACTGTCCCTGTCTGACGCTCCGAATGGAACACTAAAGCCACTGCTTCAAAGTGAGTAGAAGTCGTTAGTAAATCCGTATATGGATACAACATCTCAATGTAACGATGAAAAAAAATATTCAACACGCGTAATCGGGTTGATTCATCAGGCAAGATATGCTGATATAACGGATCATTTTTGGCAAATGCTTCGGCCAGAACACTGGCTGCTCTTGGAATATCATGCTGCTGAATTTTTAGTAATGTACTACAAATAGTTCCACCTCATTTAATAGTCTTACGAATTAGTATAACTCGTTCAATTGAATATGGCACGATGGTTCTATTGTCATTTCTTTATTGAATACGATATGATTGAAAAGATTACAAAAATACTGGGAGGTAAAATGGAAGATATTATACTGTGGCTTAAATACTTGTTTCTAGGGTTTGTTCAAGGGGCAACTGAGCCAATCCCCGTCTCTTCGAGCGGCCATTTGATCATCGCACAGAAATTGCTAGGCTTAAAACAAAATGGGCTATCATTTGAAATCTTAACAAATACGGCTTCACTAATTGCGATTTGTTTTATTTTCCGCAAAGATATCGGAAGATTGATCACTGGATTCGTTCAATTTATTCTGACCCGCAAAGAGGAATATAAGTCGGATTTCCTGTTCTCTTTGTACATCATCATCGGTACCTTGCCTGCGGTAATTGTTGCCTTACTCTTCAAGGATCAGATTGAGGATATCTTCTCGTCGGTTCATACCGTATCCATCGCCTTGCTGGTTACAGGGGTAGCTTTATGGTTGATCCGTAACCTTCGCGGACGTAAACAAGATGGTGACTTAAAAGCGAAGGATGCAGTTATAGTCGGACTTGCCCAAGCAGTCGCCCTTATTCCTGGGATAAGCCGCTCTGGTGCAACTGTCATCTCTTCCATCGCTGTGGGAATGAAGCAAGAAACTGCCTTACGCTTTTCTTTTATGCTTTATATTCCTGTCAGTTTGGGCGGACTCGTTATGGGCGCATCTGATATTGCCCACGATCCTAACCGCTCGCAGCTAGCCATTCCATACTTGATTGCATTTATTACTACACTTATCGTTACTTATTTCTCCATGCGCTGGTTTATGGGGATTATGGCTAAAGGTAATTTGAAGTATTTCTCTTATTACTGCTTCTTAGCTGGGATACTTCTCCTCATCTTTATGTAAGACATAATTTCAACTGAAAAACCTCATGACAATCTCTGAGATCACAGAGAGAGCATGAGGTTTTTTTATATTATTTCAACATGGATATTACTTCATCGCTCGACCGGATCTTACCTATGCGAGGGAAGATAGTTTTGCATACATAATCATGCTCTTCTTTAGCCATCGCGGTCATAGCATCTTCTACAAAAACTTGATGATAACCAAGCTGATAAGCTTCTCTAGCAGTAGTATCCACACCAATCGAGGTAGAAATACCACATAATACGATCGTGTCTATACCGCGGCGTCGTAACTGCAAATCAAGATCTGTACCGAAAAATGCCCCCCACTGCCGTTTGGTAATCAGATGTGCATTTTTGATATTCGCTAATTCTGGTACGATGTCGTCCCAACCTTCTGGATAGGTCACGGAATTCATTTTCAAATCAGTTTTAGGTTTAAGCATATCTTGCCCATCTAGCCATGACACCCTCACCAGAACAACAAATCCTCCTTTCTCCGTAAAGGATTGGGCTAATTTGCTGGCATTCTCAACCACTTGAGCACTTGTATGCGGCCCCTGCTTTGGACTGTGGACAATTCCCTGCTGCAAGTCGATCACGACTAACGCCGTTTTACTTGCCTCAATACTTTCAGATGCTAAGCTTGTTAATTCTTCCATTGTCTTCTCTCCGATTACTATCAATTTTTGTATACTACAATTACCCTATATTACCCAATAGGTGTCCCATTAGGTAATTTAATATCTGGCTTCAAGAGAACCACATCCCCTTTATCCAGTATTCCTCCAAGAACTAATACTTCTGATTGGAAACCCGCAATATTTCGAGCAGGAAAGTTAACTACCCCAATGATTTGTTGCCCTACAATCTCTTCGGCCTTATATCGTTTAGTAATCTGTGCACTTGATGTTTTGCTTCCGGTATCTGGTCCAAAATCAATTAGGAGTTTAATCGCAGGTATTTTTGCTTTTGCAAAAAACTCCGCATTAATAATTGTTCCAACACGAACATCAAGTTTTAATAAATCATCAATAGTTACCATTTGCCAACCCCCTATTTAGCTAAAATATTTTCCGACTGCTTATTTACTTATTTTGAATGTTGTACTTTAAAGATTTCGCCCAAAAATACATTCCCATACCGAATAAGGTTATTATGCCACCTATAAACTGGAATAACGATATAGTTTCCCCTAATAATAGATATGCAAGGACTATAGCAAGAACAGGCTCACCAATAATCCCAACCGAGACAGTAGTTGCTCCAATCGACTTTAACAAAAGGTTAAAGATGTATTGACCAAAAATAGTTGGAATTATTGCAAGAAGCAAAAAATAAATCCAATCTGATGAAGCATAATTAATTAATGAGACATTATTTATCAAATTGTACACGAGCATAACAGTACCACCAATAAAAAAGACGAAAATGCTGTATAGACTTGCATTGATTTTGCCGCTTACTTTTTGCCCGGCCAACAGATAGACTGAAGCAAAGAATGTGCCAATTAACGATAAACCATCGCCAATTAGTGCATCTTTCGAAACCCATATGTCTCCCCATGCAATAACAATCGAACCTAAAAGAGCAACAATCAGGCAAAAAACGGTTAGCAGGTTAACATGTTCTTTGAATAAAAAGTAAGACCCCATCATAACAAATAGCGGCTGTAACGATAAGATCACCATGGAGCTTGCAACTGAAGTATAGACCAATGATTCCATCCAGAATAAAAAGTGTAACCCTAGAAATAGGCCGGATAAAATAACGATGACCCAATCTTTTTTATTCATCTCAGTAGAACGAGCCATTTTCCCAGATGTAAAACAGAGCATGATGATTACAGAAATAAACAATCTATACATCCCGGCCACTGAAGTAGGTGTATCTGAAAGTTTAATCATGATTGAAGAGATAGAAACGGACAAGATACTGATAAATAACAGAATAAACGGATGAAATAGTATAGACGGTTTATTTGAATTAACCATAGTTCCTCCAAAATGTGTGACAATCCCTGTGCACAGAATTGTATGATAAGTCTAGGCTGGATATAATAATATCACCGTCAGGGTCTATATTGTGCAACTATATCTTTAATTTATATAGAAATATCGTCAAATAAGGAGAATAAGCACTTTGAAAAAGCAATTGCACGAATCCATTCAATTTCCTGATGATGCATTTCCATACATCATGTACACTCATACCAATTATGAATCTATTCCTAATGGCAGAGGGGTTAACGATCTACATTGGCACCAAGAACTACAAATTACTTTAGTGACCAAAGGGAAACTAACCATACAAGTCAACGGAATCAATTATGATTTAGAAGCAGGTCAGGCCATCTTTATTAATAAGAGCGTACTTCATATTGTTACGTACCTTAACCAAGAGGGTGAATATGTTAGTTTTAACTTCCCAGAGAAGTTACTTGCTTTTTATTCTGATAGTGCAATGGAAAAAAAGTATGTACTTCCGTATACCAATTCATTCTTGTTAAGTTTAGAAATCAAAGGAGATAAGGACTGGCATAATCAAATCCTACAAATTCTTTGGGATATGAAAAAAGAATTTGAATCGAAAAAAAAATGGGGATGGGAGTACGAAGTTTCTATCAAAACAGTCCAGTTATGGTTAATCCTTATATCAAATTTTTCTCTATCCTCTGAGGAATCGTCTAAATATAACAGACTCCAGCAAGAGAGACTACAATTAATGCTTAGTTTTATTCACAAAAACTATTCTAATAATTTGACATTGAAGGAAATAGCAGATACAGCACATCTAAGTGTATCGGAGTGCACTCGAGGTTTTAAGAAAAGTATCCATATGACTCCGTATCTCTACTTAATTAAATATCGCATTAATAAAAGCTGTGATTTGTTAATAGCAACTGACTACACGATAACTGAAATCGCACAGCGAGTTGGTTTCAATAACGCAAATCACTTTATCCAGTCTTTTAAAAAACACTTAAACATAACTCCTAAGGAGTTCAGAAAAATTAGAAATGAACGAACTTAAAAAATCAAAAAAGGCAGAGTCGATCACTTTGTCTGATTGCCTTGTGTTAGCGTAATTTCGATGTCCTTCGTAAATCCCGAATATATTTCCAAGACACAAGCTTAATGTTTTCATTTTCTAATAGTCTATGATTTCGGGATCGCCATATAAACGATATCCCACTCTTTTCCAATAAAGTTACGTTTATATCTTCAACCTTTTCGTCCTGCATGAATTAGTGTTCAATTCTACTATATGATAAACTTGCAAGAAGTTATCTGCTATTTATCTATTAATAAAGGAGCGGAAAAATGATATGGGCAAAAAGAAAAAAACATTACCCGCCAATTTTGCCGAGCTGGTTAAAACGAATGATATATCTGCCTTAAAAGAGGTATTTGAGCTATGCGAATGGGATGCCCGTGGGGGTTTCAGCAAAGGTACCGCCCTCAGCTTCCGGCAAATACCGGATGAAATGGTTTTCTGGCTTGTGGAGCAGGGTGCTGACATCAACGCTGCCGACAACTATAAGCGTACCCCTCTTCATGCTCAGGCTGCAACCTGGTCCGGAAATGTCCCCTTACTCCTTGAACTAGGTGCAGATATGAAAGCCCTGGATTACCAGAATGAGACACCGCTGCACTCAGCAGCAGCTTCTTACAAAACAAAAGTAGTGCGTGATCTGGTGGTACGCGGCGCAAATGTCCATGCAGAAAATAACCGAAAAAACACACCTCTCGCCAAAGGATTATTACAATGCCGGAATATCGACATAGTTCACATGGCAGAAATCTCGCGAATTATGCTGGATGCAGGAGCAGTAATCACGCCGGAGATGAAGGAATCCGTGCGGCGTATCGGCAAGGATTTTGAATTCGTCAGAACAAATTACAATAAAGATCGACTGGAGGAAACTGCAAATGCTCTCCTGGAGCTGTACCGGCAATTTGATGTCGAGCCTATAGCGAAACTGCAGAGACATGATGGAATCTCTCCTATCGAGGTAACGGAAGCCGCATGGCCCGCACAGCACCAAGAGCTGTGGGAATTTCTCGTCCCTGCTTCAGGACACGCGACAACGGTGCAGGGTGAGGTTATCCGCATCACAGGGCGGGTTTCTCATGAAATCCTTAATAATGGCGGAGGAAACTGGGATGCCGATTACCGTAAAATGCTGGATGCACTGATACGGCATTTTAGCACGGGAACGCCTTTAGAGCCCGTCCTTCTTCAAGAGGCAACATCACTCGCCAAACGGTTCCGCAACATCGCTGGCAATGAGCAACCGGCCAGATTATGCGAGCTGGCGGTGCGATGGGTACTTGCCAATCCTCAGCCTATTTCTATGACACAACCCGATTATTCCCGTTAAGTCTATCCAGAATCCTTAACGTTGTCTATTAGCTAACTAAAGAAAACAAAGAAACGCCCCGAAGAAAAAAACTTTGGGGCGTCAATTTGCATATATTCTAGATCCAACAAGTTTTAAGGATAATGACGAGAAGAATGTAAAGCACAAGAATTGTACCCGTTGATGTCCAAGGATTAATACAAACTGGAGCCTTTTTTTGTTCTTGAACGCCTCCAACACAATTATATCCCATTTTAATCCCTCCCTAATAACTTTTTTTAATTTCAATTTCACAACAGCATATGACTATGTATCATCAAGTGATTGGGCATTAAATAACTTTGTCGCTTGTATCTAAGCCTATGACTCTATTCATTTTCTTTACCTTGACAAGCATCTGTTACTTTATGCTAATATAGACAAATCAATAACGTTGATATATCATCTATTCTTCTATTAGGAGAGATCATATGGATTCCAAAGACCCGCTAGGTTTAGTTATTCGCGATTTACATTTGGAAATAGCAAATTATTTAACAAAATTGCTTGCCCCTGTTCGACTTGCGCCTGAACAACATTTACTTATGGCTTTGTTGCTTGAGAAAGAAGGTTTATCTCAGAATGAGATTGCTAATAAACTCGGGAAGGACAAAGCCAGTGTTGCCCGAATGATCGCCAGCTTAGAGAGCAAAGGTTATATACGCAAAATAACAAGTACGCAGGATCGCCGTTCAGTAAATGTTTTTGTCACAGACGAAGGCAGAAAATTAGAGTCTACAATAAATGAGGTGACTATTAAATTAAACGAAGTTATCGCAACAGGACTATCCCCTGCGGATTATTCAACACTTAAGACTTTGTTAACTCGTGTGCAGGATAATGTAAGAGATGCTTAAAGCATTTCTCTCTCCCTTATAGTTGATATATCATCTATCATGCAAAAATAATCCGAATCAAAATTCTGAAAAGAGGTTCATCATTATCATGGAATCAACATCAACTGTTCAAGTTAAACGTCCCGCTCTTATGGCCTTCTCGCTTATGCTAGGTACATTCGTCGGGCTATTCAGTGAAACCGCCTTAAACATGGCTTTTACAAATTTAATGGATGAATTTTCAATCAACGCCTCAACGGTTCAGTGGCTAACCACAGGATATTTACTTGTATTAGGAATCCTCGTTCCAATATCCGCCCTATTAATGCAATGGTTTACCACTAGACAATTATTCACAGCTTCTTTACTATTATCTATCGTCGGCACATTAATTGCTGCCCTCTCGCCTAATTTCACCTCATTATTAATTGCACGATTAGTGCAAGCCTTAGGGACAGGCTTATTGCTTCCATTAATGACCAATATTATTCTTATTATTTTCCCTGCACATAAACGCGGAACTGTCATGGGAATGATGGGACTCGTTATTATGTGTGCACCGGCCCTTGGACCTACTCTATCCGGTTTAATTGTAGATCATTTAGGCTGGGAGTATATCTTTTGGATAAGCTTACCTTTATTGTTATTTACATTAGGTTTCGGATTAACATTCATCAAAAATGTAGCCAACATCACAAAACCTAAAATTGATATTTTATCCATCTTGCTTTCTACTCTTGGATTTGGTGGAATCGTCTTTGGTTTTAGTAACTTTGCTGATCATTCTTTGAGTGAAATCATTGTTTTGCTGCCTCTTATTGTTGGTTTCATCAGCTTAATCTTGTTTGTATTACGGCAATTTAAATTGGAAACCCCAATGCTGAATTTACGGGTATTTAAATATCCTATGTTTACTATAGGTCTTATAATGCTCTTTTTAGGGATGATGATCATTTTATCTTCTGCAATTTTATTACCTTTATATTTAAAAGGAGGTTTATTGTTATCGGCCACAATGGCGGGTACTCTACTTCTTCCAGGCAGTGTTATTAACGGGGCTATGGCTCCAGTTACGGGTAGAGTATTCGATAAATACGGTCCGAAATTATTGCTGCCGCTTGGATTTTTTATCGCAACCATTGCTGGTTTTCTATTTACAAGAAACTCTACTGAAACCAGCAGCCTAACCTTTATTTTAATACACTGCGCAATGTTTATCGGATTAGCTATGGTCATTATGCCCGCTCAAACCAACGGGTTAAATCAATTACCCGTGAAATACTATCCGGATGGGGCTGCTGTTATGAGTACACTTCAGCAAATTGCAGGTGCTCTTGGTACAACGTTCGCTGTTACGCTAATGTCTAGCGGACAAACACGATTCGCAAACACACATCCAACCGCTGCACAGCCTGAAATATTAACCGCTGGAATTACACATGCTTACTTATTTATCGCAGCAATTGCAGCTATAGGATTGATTTTATCGTTATTTGTGAAGCGTATTCGAGTGTATTGATTTGTCTGTTAAAAAGACAGTGGACATGAACTGCCCGCTGTCTTTTTTTTAAGTATAACGCTATGGCTTTAACTCATATGTTTTTCATAAAAAACTAATGTTAAGTTGTCATTTATTTTTTTGGTTTCCCCCGTGCTTCTATACCCTAACTTTTCATATAAATAGCAATTTCTTTGCTCCTGTATAATACTATCCAGCTCCCATTTCTTTGCATCTTTATATCTCTGTTCAATGATTGCAAAAACCTGCTGGGCAATCCCCTTTCCATGGTGTTCTGGCAATATAAAGATGATGCTGACCCGATAAGCTTTATTATCCTTTTTAACGATACGGACACCGCCCACAGCAATATCAAAATACTTAATCATATAATAATCTGCAAAAGACTGATTAATTCGATCCCTGATTTGTTCCACAGATTCATTGGCTGGGCTGGTTTCATAATCTTTATATTTCTCCAGCAATGGCATAAAGGCTTTGACTTGCATTTCATGAATAAACTCTGCGTCGCTCCCGTCTGCTTTACATAAAGAAATCTCCATAAAGTTATACCCCTCCGAAAGTTAGTAAATATATAAGCTGTCAGATATTCTTTTTATCCTCCGGTTTAGAGGAATCTCTAAAAGAGCCCAAGATCCCCGTAAACAGTCCAATTAATCCAATAAAAACGCCTATCCCGTGACCACCCTCATAGGCTAATATCACAACTACTCCAAACAATGTAATGTGAAGACCAAAAAGTTGAGTTTGTAGCACACTAGGCCGGATAAAATCTAATAATGCTCCTGCGTGAAACATTACAACAACTAGCACAATTAGAGCGGTTAAGATCCATAATCCTAAACTAATCATCCATACCTCCATTAAAATTTATTATCCACTGGGCACTCCTGATTTCAAATAAAGACACTTGAGCCTCCCGGCTCCAGCGTCTCATCATGTTGATTTATGGTTTGTTTTTGGGAAGGATATAGAGCGTTCCGTCTTCTTTATATTCAGCATAGGCAATATCCTCAATGCAATTATAACCAGACTCTCTGACGCGTTCCTGAATCTGCTCCTTGTTCATCGATCTGCCCCGCATGGACTCTTCCAGTACCCTGCCTTTATCAATAACTGTTATGGAAAAAGCAGAAGACTGCTCAGCTTCAGACTTGCGCATAACCGATAGAGAGCCGTTCGTTTCAAGCAGAGCATACCGTACTTCACTTAGGGAGAAGATATTTTGTTGCCTCAGCATGAACAGCAGTTGGGTATACTCAATATCGTATTTCTCCAACAAATCCTGATTCACTTTGCCATCGTCAATTAGCAGCACTGTCCGGCCTTCCGCCATGTTCCCGAATTTCACAAAATGGGTGGTCACCTTTTCGAACAGATAAGATAATGCGGTCCAAATAAAAAGAGCAAACAGCAGATGCCAGATCTTCACCTCATCATCATATATCGTATTGCCGACAATTTCACTTAAAATCAATGAAGACAGAAAATCGAGTGGTGTCAATTGACTAAGCGTCTTGCGGCCGGTAATAAAGGTAATGATCCACAAACCAAAAAAGCTGATGACCAATTTGACGCCTATAGATACAAATATCTCCATTGCTGCACCTCCAGATGGGACTCGTACAGGCTCATTGCCCTTTTTACACGAAATCCATTCATGAGAGGTATTACACACTCCTAGTGGGGTATAAACAGCAAAAGATACTCTCTGCAACTTGCCTATGTTGGGATAGTTATAAGGAACGTTGTCCCTTTGCCTTTTTCACTATCGACTTCAATAGTTCCTTTCACTTTATCGACGGTACTGTAGACCATAAGCATACCCAGCCCCGTTCCTTCTGCTTTAGTCGAATAATACGGCTTACCGAGTCGCGATATTTCATCTTTAGTCATGCCGACTCCGTTATCTTTAATACTGATCATAATATTTTGTTTTTTTTCAAATATATCGATAAATAGCGTACCGCCATCGGTTTCCTTCATCGCTTCTATACCATTTTTATATAAATTAATTAGACACTGCTGAATCTGGTTTCGGTCATAGTTTTTATTTAACGAATTATTAAAACTAAATTGGACATCTACTTTGTGCATAGTGGCATAAGGCATTATGATATTTTTAGTATATTCTGATTCTGCCTTCATATTGGAGTAAACCATGTTTTCAGATTGTGGCTTGGCAAAGGAGAGATAATCACTTACAATTTTTTCTGCTCGCTGTAGCTCTTGTAGAGATAACTCTACAAAGCCCTTTTCCTCTGGCGTCATCGTTTTAGATTTATTTAATAGCTGCAAAAAACCACTAGTCACTGTAAGTGGATTTCTGATCTCATGGGATACACTTGCCGCTAGCTCGCTGACGACATTTAATCTTTCCGATTGGACAATCCGTTCCCGATTTTTAATATTGGAGATAATTTTCTCAATCAAAATCATAATGACACTCATCACCCCAACATGAGTTGTCAACGCATTTAATGAAAGAATCCAAAATTGCCTGTCTAAGGAATCCTGAACAAAACCTAAAATTAACAGATAAACCCCCATAATTAGCAAAGCAATCAGACTTGCCGCAATCACACGGCCCTTCGATGGTAATTTTAAAAATCTATTTTTATATAACGGCACCAAAATCAGAATCGCTGTCGCAAATAGAAACGAATAAAATACGCCACCTCCACCCACATAGAATCTGTAAGCATTCAAAATAATATATAGAGGAAGAACGTTCCTATATCCTCCAAACAGTGCCACAATAATAAACGGAATGTACCTTAAATCAAAAATATAGCCAATTTCAAGTCTGATAGGTTTTGCAATACAGAGACTCATGGTCACTGCAGACATAAAAACGAGAATCAATCTATTGTAGGAATAGGCCCGATTCTCAAAGAATATTAGAAATGTTAATACTGGAAAAAGCAAAAACAAAAAATTTAAAAGTAGGGTTTCAAACAAGAGATGACTTCCTTTCAGCCTTTTGCTGCGTAAATGAATATATTCAAGGTTATATTAAGAGTTTTAGATCATTACCTAAGCTAACATTATAAGTCACAGTATTGACTATACACTATGTATTTCTCAACCATTTTTCAAATAATCCCAAAAAATCATACTATAGAACCACAATTAGCAAAAAAATACAGACATCTGAAGTCTGTTTGGGGTCATCAATTTTCGTATTCCTGAATATCTAAATTGTAAACTGTACCTTCGTAGTTTTTAAGGGCGCATAAATCTAGAGCTGCCACCTTTCTGTATCTGAGAGAAGGAGAGGATTTCATTGCATCCCATAACCGTAATCGAAATTGTAACGTCGGTTGGGTTTGTCCTTGTCATTTTTGTTATAGTATTAGTTTCACCTACGAGGATTAGAAAACTCGGTTTAATCGTAGCCTCTATATTAACATTACTTTTGCTTTTATCCTTTGCGATTCGTCCCGTTTGGATTGAGTTTCAAGTTTCTAAAAAAACAGAACAACTTAATCAATATCTGGAGAAAAAATACCCTTATCAAGAGTGGGAGATTAGCCGGCCAGAAGGTAGACAATATAATCCTTATCATTTAACGGTTAGATTTAAAAATGAAGCGGGCTGGGCTTATACCTATTTAGTAGCAGACAATAATATTCATCAAATCGTTTGGATCCCACCAGAAGGCAAATCTCCTGAGGAAGGAACGCATTCGGAAATGAATCATTAAGTTGTCTTTCACAGAAAACAGCCATCCCCTCAGGATGGCCGGTTTTTATTTCACTAAAAATCCGTTAACTGTGATATGGAGCGGCGCCTAATTTAACTTCGCTCGGATCTCCACTTTTGATAATAGCAATGGAGACAGCTATAAGCAATATTTTCCGGAGAAGAAATAAGTACTACAGCCTAAAAACAATTTGATTTCCTGTCTCATTGTTCTTGAAGGGCTTACCATGTTCCCTGAACTCTAATATAACACCTGAAGGATCGTCAGAAAGCGGTGGAGAAATTACGTAATTATAAGAAGCTTGTCCGGTTGAACTTCCGCCATTCATCATTCGACTATCATATTCTTCGCCTATAAACAGCTCGAAAAAGCTATGGTTATGAGAATTTGTTGGAAGCTCAGTTGTCATGTCCCAATCTATATTAAGGGTGACCACACTAGCATTACTATATTGGCGTATAGAGGTCAGTGTATAAAAAAATCCATCTTTCTCAATTGATTTAAGAACTGCAATATGTTTTCTAAAATCAATTGGCTCAACCATCGGTTTAAAATGATCTTCACTTAGCAACGTCCCAAATACCGCTTTCAAAAAATCCTCATAGAGCTCATAATTTTCTGCCCATTTAGAGATAGATTCAAACGGTGGGAATCCTGGATTATTATTCGAGATTTCCTTTCGTTGCTTGATCAATGCACATATTTGCTCGTCAATATCCTTAATTTGCAGATCGTAATGTTCGGTTGGTCGTACAAACGGCATCCTTTTCATTTTGAACCTCCTTTTTGCACAAATGCAAAAGAAATCTCAGCTTCACATACAAGCTCACTATTTACTGTTGCGGTGCCTTTGCCTTTTACAATTTCACCTTTCATCCGATTGACTTCGAATTCGAGAAGAAGCTGATCCCCAGGCGTTACTTGGCGCTTAAAACGGGCATTATCTATGCCAACTAATAACCCCATCTTGCCCATCAGCTTCTCGTTTTTGCACATTGTGATTCCGCCTACCTGGGCTAATGCCTCCACAATTAAAACACCCGGCATAACAGGATGCTCAGGAAAATGGCCGCTAAAAAACGGTTCATTAATGGATACATTTTTAATACCTACTGCTCTTTTGTTCTCCTCCAACTCTATAATTCTGTCCACTAAAATAAACGGATACCGATGAGGAATAAGTTCTACAATCTGCTGTATATTTAGCATAATTCCCGTCTTAGCCTCCTAAAATACTTTTTGGGTAATTTTAACATTAGAAGTGATTTTGTACTACTCAAAAATACCCGGACAACTGGCCTATAACATCCCTTCTGGAGATCCTAAAAAAACAACGGCAACCCTGGACTAGAAAATAAAGTCCACGACTGCCGCTTTTTATTGATATATTGTACCCTAGCTTAAGATTCAACTCGATTAACAAACACCTGTGTCTTTCTCCCTGCTTCAATTCGTTCAGTGAATTTTCCGCCAGTGTATTCCTCTATCACCTTTTTCCAAAAGCGTTGTGCGGGCTCGTTATTATCTAATTGGTAAACTTCCCATTGCCCCTTATGTATATTAAAAATATCTTTTGCAACTAGTCTACCTAATCCTACTCTCCGATACTTTTTTATAATAAAAAACTCTGCAATGGAAAAGTATAAATCATCATCTCTATTTTTTAATTTGACTAAAACGAATCCAGCATTTTTCCCATTCAGAGTTAAAAGATATGGGAAATTCGACTCTTCTGTCCAGTAATCGTTGAGGGGATAATCATTAAATTTTCCGTTTTCTTCAAGGTGCAAATCCATATACTCGGAGAAATCATACATATAAAATTGCATTAGGTTGTTGAGGATTTCTTTTTCTTCAAGGGTCGCCCTTTTAATTTGATAGTTCATCTAAAAACCATCCCATATCTATATTTTATCTAATTAGTAACGGACTCTTCTATTTTCTCGGATAAGTTTCTTCGCATCCTTTTGAAATAAAATGATTGTTGTTGTACGCTTCAATGGATTGATTCCCAATGACTTTGCAGTAATATGTTACCACTCAAGAATACTCTCTTTCAACTTTACAAATTTTCACTTTGTAATTTTGGTACCATTCTTTCTTACCTTTCTCCTGAGCAACTTTGTGAGATTGATGTTGTTTCCAGTTACTAATCGCCTCCAAGCTCTCCCAATAAGAAATCGTAATACCCGCTCCTGAAGAATCCCTGACACTCTCCACTCCTAAAAACCCAGGTTGCGCGGACGCAAGCTGCTCCATTTTTTCAGCCATAAGGTTATACCCGTTATCCCCCTCCGTACGTTGACTTGAAAATATGACTGCATAATAAGATCCGTTTGATTCATGAACCATTCCGCTCAAACTCCCCTTTAATCGTAGATGTTTTTATATAAAACAGATTATACTATTATAATTAAGATAAAAATAATGAATATTAATTGTTAGTTTAATGAATTTTTTTCATACATTATTGAGGAGAGAAATCATTATGAATCTTTTAAAATATCAAATTTTCAGTAAGGTAGTTGAGATCGGCAGCATTACCAAAACAGGAGAGATATTAAATTTAACACAATCAGCCATCAGTCATGCGCTTTCTAGCTTAGAAGCTGAATTCGGACTGTGTCTTCTCATAAGAAACAGATCGGGTATCCGGTTAACCAACGATGGCGAACGTTTAATCCCACATATCAGAGAAATCCTCCAACTTAATGAAAAACTCAATCAAGAAGTAGCTGCATTAAAGGGTGTCGAAATCGGAACTGTGAAAATAGGTACTTTCTCTAGTGTATCGATCCAATGGATGCCCCAAATCATTAAACAATTTCAAAATCAGTTTCCACATATTGAAATAAAACTACTTGATGGTAACTACTCTGAAATAGAAGAATGGATTGCCGATGGAACCGCTGACTTGGGATTTGTTAATCTGCCTACTCGAGATGCTTTTCATGTGGTCCCTCTTCAAAAAGATAGGATGGTCTGCATTATGTGTCAGAATCATCCTCTCGAGCGCCAATCAACCATCCGCCTTGAGCAATTGATTGATGAACCTTTTATCATGCCCATTGCGGGTTGTGACACCGATGTAAAGCGAATTTTCTCGCAAAATAAACTCACACCCACGATCAAATATGAATTAGAAGATGATCATGCCATAATCGCCATGGTACAAAATGGTTTAGGGTTAAGTATTCTCCCAGAAATGATTTTGTCACATCTCCCCGACATTGTATGTTATCGCCCATTGGAAGGCGAGTATTATCGTTCTATTGGTATTGCAGCCGCCTCCATTAAAAATGCCTCTCCAGCGGCAAAAAAACTAATTGAATTCATAACACAATGGATCACCAACGTGCCCATCCCTCCGCATTACCGTGATTTATGAGATGGCTCAACGCGCTGTCTGTAACGGCAAGCTTTAAGGCTATCCTTCGCAGAGTAGTCCCTTTTTTGATCCAGCATTAACGTTAGCGTCAGGGGAAACGATTCTTCACTATGTATCTTTTGAGAAATTCACAACTCCCGGGACACGATAATTTGCACAACATAGAGAACAGCCTGCTGGCTGTTCTCTATGTTGTCTGCCTTAGAAGCACGTGAACGAGCTAATCCGATTCAAATCAATGCCGAAGTACGACCAGAAAAAACCATTCCATCTGAACCCTGCAATAGAATTACGTCCGACGAATACCGGAAAGAACCAGAATTGCTCGCCGTTGTTCAGCCAAATGTATGTGTTGCGGAACAGGCAGCGTCTGATCCCGCCGGGATCAATGGCAAATGTGGTAGACGACATTTGCGGCACGAATTGCGGTGGAGGAGCCGTCGGCGCTTGAACGCCTCCGGGGGTTCCACCCGGAAACCCTGGTCCCCCTGGTCCTCCTGGCACGCCAGGTCCGCCTGGTCCGCCTGGGAATCCTGGAAATCCTCCGCCGGCACCCGGTGTTGGAAAAAATCCCATATGTGATCGCTCCTTTCAATGAGTAGGCATAATCATCATATGCATTCGCGGAGAGAGCGTTTGGGCGCAATAGACGTTTTTTCAAAAAATGAAAATCAACAATAAGATCTAACATAGGCACTATCGGAAACCTAACTTGCCTCTACTTATGGTACGTTCAGCGCATCATAGATAAACTGACCAATTACACTCAGCTTTACCTGCAGAATTTATTCCGTCCACATCACTTTACTAAGTTCTTAACTTTAATATTGAATCTTCACTGATGTGATGTAGATGCCTGGTCAGCCTTCACACAATCAATAGCGACAACGAATGCAATCATGAGCGTCTCCATCTCATCCTTCAATATTTGAACCTTATAGCTATCCCCCCAAGTGAACCATTCCTTGTTCACTTTACCGATGACTAAACCATGCTGTAAAACCTGAAAATCCATGTCCCACCAATTACCATGTACCTCAATGTCAGCCGCATCAATCGTATAACGTGCTTTAAAGAAAGAAAACTCCTTCTTAATCGTCAATACCTCTCGACCATCTACTTCTACAAAAAACTTTGGTAAAAAACTGAACACTTTTTTCGTAATAAGTGCGACTTCATCTCTTGTTGTATTCATGATGGAGAATGTCTTGGGAATTTGCATAAAACTGCCCTCTACGTAATAGACATCTTGCTCCTGCTGATTCTTTACCGTGAATTTACCACTTAGACTGAATACCTTTTGTTTTATATAAAGTTGCTTCATTCTAAGCCTCCTATCGTTCCTCTCAGTTAACATCATTTTAGACAAATGTTATAGTTGTTTTGTCATAATAAAATCTATTTGTTCTTCTTCACCCATATAAAAAGAATGAGTTCCTGTATGAACAAACTTCATTTTTTCATAAAAGCTAATAGCGTTTTTATTTTTTTCCCAAACCCCTAACCAAATCTTCTCTTTATTACATTGTACCGCTATTTCTATAGCTTTATTTATTAGATATTTCCCAAGCCCCTGTTTATGAAATTTTTTTCTAATATAGATCCTCTCGACTTCAAGTGAATCATTACCCATTACTTCAGATTGAGCATCCTCGGTGTTTACCTTTAAATACCCAGCGATTTCTTCATTAAAATAAATAAAATAGAATTCTGATGAGCTATCCGACAATTCTTTTTCTAATTGTTTTAAGTTAAATGCACTATCCAGGTAGGCCTTCATATTTTCAGATGAATTTTGATTACTAAATGTCTCATTAAATGTTTCAACACTAATTCCTTGAAGTGAACCTAGATCTTCGAATGTGCACTTTTTTATATTGATAGCCATATCGTTTTCTCCTTTTAAAATATCAATTTACAAATAAACTCTTATTTCGAGCTCTAATTATATGGTGTTATGCAGATGTGACAGGAAAATAGTATAACATAATTGTTGTATTTGCAACAAAAAACTAAGGATTTATCATTCATTCTACCTATTAGCGTATTGGCGTAATCAGTCTCTATACGGCAGTCAGAACTCCAAAAGTAGAAGCGAACGAGGTTTTGGGGATTCGATGATGGATGGCGGTTACTTTCGGACCCAGATGACGTTATTTGCGAAGATTTCGGCTTTGGAGCAAGGTTTCGGACCCCAGTGCAGTTATTCCCCCGAAAAGGCTGCTTTCGGGGTGTTTTTCAGGCTAATAACGGCTATGCGGTCCGTTAGGATTCCAAAAGTGAGATATGACGCGTCTAAGGGTCATCTGAGTCCGTTAGATGCTTCCGGGCGCGCAAACGTGATCGAAGAAAGTGTGGCTTAAAGGTGATGATAGCGGAAGTGAGCCAACTTTGAGAAATCGGTGAGGGAGAATAGATCAGCGAGGTTGGGGGTCTACGATGGAGAATGTCAGCGGGATTTGGAAAATCAGTGATAGCAGTAGCAAACGAAGTATGAGGATTCGTGGATAGAGGAAGCGAACGAGGTTTGGGAATTCGATGATGGAAGATGGTTACTTTCGGACCCAGATGACGTTATTTGCGAATATTTCGGCTTTGGAGCAAGGTTTCGGACTCCAGTGAAGTTATTCCCCTGAAAAGGCTGCTTTCGGGGTGTTTTTCAGGCCAATAGCGACTATGCGGTCCGTTAGAATTCCAAAAGTGGGATATGACGCGTCTAAGGGTCATCTGAGTCCGATAGATGCTTACGGGTGTGCAAATGTGATCGAAGAAAGTGTAGTTTTTTTTTGGGGGATAGCGGAGGTGACAAAAGTAGAGGGTTCTTGATGATGGAGGAAGCAAACGAAGTTTCAGGATTCGCGGATGGAGAAAACGAGCAACGTTTGGGGGACGATGATGGAGCAAAAAAAATGAGGTGCCCCAGCAGCCATTTTCGGCTTTTAGGACACCCATCCTTTCCGCTGTGCGCATAAAGCGCGGTATGGTGGACTGGTAAAAGCCCGGTTAAAGCCATCTCATAAATCTTTTTTTAGATAGTTTAATCTGATTACTTTCGGCCCATGCGGTTAGTTCTTTCATTCCCTTGTATTCTTCGTCAAGAAAACTAAAACATAATTTATAGGGAGGAAATTTGTGATCTACAGGTTTAATGCCTATTACGGGTATGAAATAGCCCTTTACATAAATATTATCAATTTGATTCGCTTGAATTTCTTTGTTTTCTACTATTATAGCGTCCGGATGAATTCGAACCTCAATGAACTTTCTAATCGTAATGATCCTATAGAGCAATATGATTACAACAATCAGACAGAAAGCCGACCATATATAACCAAAATAAAGTAATACATTATACTCCATATTATTTCTGGTATTTAACAATAGTATGCCACTTGAAAAAATCATAGAAAACAGAAGCGACATTAACGACGGACGACTCACCTTATAAGCACCTATATTTTCCATAACCCCCTCACTTTCTCAGACTATTATAGCTTACTATATTTCATAAATTATGGATATGGCACTTCTTTTTAATCCACAGGAATCTCAATGACCTTGTTATATTCCTTCATATAATGTATTCCTTCTATCAGAATACTTTCAGGTTTCGTTTGTGTATCAAATAATAAGGTGCGTTCCTTCATGAGTTTACCGTTCGTTTGTTCTGACTCTTTTTGATTAATTGTTGTTTTTAAAGCCGTGTTTTCGTCAGCATTTTCTATAGACACACCATCCAGCATTACATCCTCATCTGTAGCAATAGTTATTTCAATCCCTTGAGCGGTCTTGGTCACATCTTTAATCCATAATTCTTTATCCCCTAGTAGAATCGGCTCATTACTATCAGCATTTAGAGGATACTTCTCTTCCAGCTTCTGATATCCAACAAACTCTTTAACAACCAGCTGCAATGAATGTAATTCTTTTGGCAAGGTGTCATAACGAATATCAAATGATCTCCCACCCAGCGAGGTTTTATTGCTACTACCTAATATTTCTACAGGCTTTCCATTGGCAATTAATTGAATGCCTTCTAACCCTAATCTTATTCGATCGAAATTCTCGACATTCATACTCCCTTTAATCACAGTCATGGTGGGTGTGGCCGTGATCGACTTGAAGGTAATTGATCCTTTGTCGGCTTTGACCTTTTTATTAATCGACTGTTTGATCTGAGTCACCATCGCTTGATTTGGATTATAAGAAAACGTTATGCTCCCTTCACTCATCTGCCCTTTCTGTGGAGGTCCCCAGTAATGAAGTGTTAGTTTTTTCGAGAATGGGCTTACGCTATCAAATGTCATCGTGCCTTTTATTTCTGTATGTTCGTCGTTGATTAAAGATACGCCGCTTCTTATGTTGGAATTCGTGAGAAACCCTTCTATTTTTGAAGGACTAAAATGATCTCCCGTCTCCTCTAGTCCCTTAGGATTGTTTAACGTGTAATACACAATAAATTGATTGGCATCTGCCATAATTCCGTTAATCGTAAGTTCTGTTCCATCTGCTAACGTCGTCTTTTTGTCTATGCTTTGTCCCATTCCTTGTTCATTGAGTTGTTGTAAAGTTCCCTCTAACACCTCATCAAAACCAAATAACTTTTTTCCATAATAAGCGAAGGCATTATAACTGTTTCCAGAAACTATTATCACTAATATAATGACGGCTGCAATCTTCCAGAGGGGCGAGCTTTTTCTTTTTATTCTTTTTGGAGGTGCCGAGTCTAAAGCATTTCTTAATCTCATTTCTAAACCCTCAGGTGCAGTTATGGATTCTAAATTCCTCTTCTCATCCACTAATCGTTGTTCGACGTTATTGTTCATAAACATCACCTCTGTAATGATTTTTCAGCGTTTGTAATCCATTGTAGATCCTTGATTTAACAGTTCCGATCGAGACCTGTGTGATCTCAGCTATCGTTTGATAATCGAGATCATGAAAATACTTCAATTGAATTGCTTCTCTTTGCTGCTCGTTCACATGTAACAATAACGCCTGCATATCCATTTGCTGTTCACTTTTATGATAAGGATCGCCTGATGTAACATCGGCTTTTTCCTTCTCGTCAGTGATGCTCCAGTCCTCTAATAACACCAGCTTGCTTCGCTTATGAAGTTGCCTTTTACAGCCGTTTACCAAAATCGTCTTACTCCAGCTGTAAAAAGACTCCTCTTTCTTAAGTTGGTCAATCTTCTCGTATAACGTAACTATCATTTCCTCCATGGCATCCATAGCATCATGCGCATTTCCCATATAGCTGTACGCAAGCCTATAAAAAACATCCTTTTCATACATGATTAATTGCAGCAAAACTTCTTTATTTCCCTTTTTAGCTTTTTTCACCAATCGAACAACATCCATGCCTTCACCTCTCTCCCCTATATGAGTCAGGAGCACTGTAAAAAGTTCATCTTCATAAATTTTTTTTATATATCGTGAACTATTCAATCCACCTAAACTGTAATATTCAGGAAATTTTCACTCAGACATACCCAAATCTAGTTGATTTTAAACGCTTCAATGTAATAGAATGAACTAATCTAAAAAGAAAAGGATGGGCATAAGCAATGCCGTTTAAAGAACCTCGTACACTTAGTAAAAGATCCCTGCTATTCTTCTCTCTCATTATGCTTGTTAAAAGCTATTTTGCCTGGTATTTTCTATTTGAAGATGGCCCTACTTGGACCACTTGGCTTAAAGAAATCCCTTTTGTACTTCTAGTCTTTTGCTTGATTGAATGGTTCGCTACGAAACGAAAAATTGCAATTTACATGCTTGTCAATGTATTGATTACTACTCTATTTTTCTCATTAATTGTATATCATAATCATTTTGGCATCATTGCTACTTCGCAAGTATTAGATCAGGTCAAACAAGTGGGAGCCGTAAAGAAAAGTATATTTTCGGTCCTTCGTCCTCAATATATGCTTATCTTTGTGGATATCATTGTCATCAGCTTGGTGATGTTTAGAAAACAGAAAGCGCTGGATTGGAAAAAAGCCATGTCGCGCAAAAGTAACCGTAAAGCGGTGGCAGTCCTGTTCTGTATTTCCATCATCATTTGTGCAATGAATATTTTTCCAAACCGTGCCAGTATGAACGAAACGATTAAAGCGGAACAAATGGGCATTCTTAATTATGAAGCCTACTCTCTGCTAGCTGATCAAGAGGAAGAACAAATTGACGTTTCTGAGATTACGCAATCCACTATTGATAAAACTAAAGGAATTCAAGCTAGCTCTAATCCGGTTTTATTTGGAGCCGCCAAAGGAAAAAATCTAATCATTCTGCAAATGGAGTCTTTCCAGAACTTCTTAATCAATCTAAAGATTGATGGACAAGAAATCACACCAAATATGAACAAGCTTGCCGCCAGCAGCTTCTACTTCCCGCGTTTCTACCAGCAGGTTGGACAAGGCAACACTTCAGATGCAGAGTTTATTGTGAACACTTCTTTTTATGTACCCCCTGATGGTCCAGCTACCCAAATGTACGCTCCTAAAGAGCTTCCAAGCTTACCCAAGCTGCTGCAAGCACAAGGTTACGATACGGCAACATTCCATACGAACGAAGTCGACTTTTGGAACCGTGGTGAGCTTTATAGTGCTTTGGGATTCAATCGTTATTATGATAAAACTTACTTCGGGGAAGAAGACACTGTATTCTAT
Source organism: Paenibacillus sp. FSL R10-2778 (assembly GCF_038593035.1). NCBI lineage: Bacteria > Bacillati > Bacillota > Bacilli > Caryophanales > Paenibacillaceae > Paenibacillus > Paenibacillus sp. FSL R10-2778. Next base: position 4,537,964 of record NZ_CP151956.1, read on the forward strand.
GGCGCTTCTGATGAAGTTTTGTATGAAAAAACAGCTGCAGAGCTGGCAAGAATGGATCAGAATGAGCAACCTTTCTACTCCCATGTAATTTCGATGTCATCTCATAATCCGTTCTCCATCCCAGAGGATAAATACAAAATGACACTTCCAGAGCGATTCGAAGGAACGCTTGTTGGCGATTATATTCGGGCTCAGAATTATGCTGATTATGCGCTGGGACTTTTTATCGATGATCTCAAACAAAACGGTGTGTGGGATAACAGCTTGATCGTATTGTACGGGGATCATCGTGGACTGCCTATCTTCTCTCTAAAAGAGGATGATCATCTCCTACTGGAAGAGATTCTCGGCCATGAATATTCGGAACGTGAATTGATTAATATTCCGTTGATCATGTCAGCGACAGGGATTACAACTCCTAGTGTAAAAGAACAACTAGGCGGGCAAGTGGATATTTTACCTACCGTATCTAATTTATTGGGTGTCTCTCTTGCAGATCATATTCATTTCGGACAAGATCTCTTGAATCAATCAACTTATAACTTACTACCACAACGGTATTACTTGCCTACAGGATCTTTCGTAAATAACGAAGAGCTCTTCTTATCCGGCAGTGGCTTCGAGGATGGCCAGCATTATACTTTATCTGGTAACGGCAACCAACCTCTGCAATCCACAGAAGACGAATTCGAGCGTGCCTTACAGCTGCTCCATTTGTCAGACAGCTATGTTACACAGCTACCGGATAGAGTTATTGAAGAATAAGCTGCAATGTATAGCAAAAAAGACTGTGCTCACCAAATCGGTGAGCGCAGTCTTTTTCTATAATGATTATTATTTTGACTCTTTAACAACTAGTTTAAGCGGTGCCGCAATCAGCTTCTCTACGGTTTTGCCTTCTAATACATCCTTAGCGGCTTGAATGGCTAGTTGGCCAATTAATTCAGGCTGCTGCGCAACGGTTCCTGTTAATTTACCAGCTTCGATGGATTTAAGTGCATCTTCATTTCCATCAAAACCAATCACAGGGATATTCTTGCCTGAACTTTGAATCGCTTCAATAGCACCTAGCGCCATTTCATCATTATGAGCGAAAACTGCTTGTACGCCAGGATTTCCTTGTAGAAGGTTCTCCATAACGGTCAGGCCTTTCGTGCGGTCGAAATCAGCTGTTTGCTTAGCAATGACCTCTAGCTGGCTGTCCGCAATCTCATGGAATCCCTTACCGCGTTCCCGAGTCGCTGACGCTCCTGGGGATCCTTCTAACTCGATGACCTTTGCACCTTTCCCAAGCTGCTCTACAATATATTCTGCTGCCATAGAGCCACCCTTTACATTATCAGAGGCAACAAGAGCTTTGATATCCCCTTGATCTGCGGAACGGTCCAACGTAACGACGGGAATATTTAAACTGTTAGCTGTTTGCACTACCGTCGAGATCGCTGATGAATCCACTGGATTGATCAATAACGCATTCACACCTTTTTGCATCAAATCTTCGACGTCATTACTTTGTTTAGCAGAATCATTTTGGGCATCAATGACAAGGACTTCCAAGCCTTGCTTCTTAGCCTCGGCCAAAACACCATCTTTAACGGATACAAAGAAGGGGTTATTCAATGTAGATATGGATAATCCAATCTTCATATTCTCCAGGCTTCCACCACTGCTAGGCTTAGCCCACTCTGGAGGCTCCAAGGAACAACCTGTCATGAGAATTAATAGTAAGGAAGTAAGAATCAAAGTTAACTTTTTCATGTTGGAATCCCCCTTATACGGCTTTCTTACGGTCTATGAGTACGGCAATGGCAATAACGATCCCTTTGACCACCATTTGGTAAAAAGAGGATACGCCGAGCAAGTTCAATCCATTGTTCAAAATCCCGATAATCAGTGCACCAATCAATGTGCCCACGATACGTCCACGACCACCAGTTAAGCTCGTACCGCCTAATACTACAGCTGCGATAGCATCCAACTCATAAGATGTGCCTGCTGTGGGTTGCGCTGAGTTCAATCTGGAAGTCAGGATCGCTCCTGCCAATGCGGACAACATACCGGTCAATGAATAGATCATTATTTTAATGCGGTCGACTTTAATCCCTGAAATAATAGATGCTTTTTCATTACCACCAATGGCATAGGTTTTACGACCAAATGGAGTTTTGTGCAATACAACCCATAAGACTGCGAAGACGATGATCATTGTTATAGCAGGTACAGGTATTCCCAGTAAATATCCACGGCCAAACAATTGGAAGGTCATGCTGTCTCCGAGACCTGTGATCGGATTACCGTCTGTGTATACAAGTGTTAATCCCCGGAAAATCGTCATGGTCGCCAACGTAGCGATAAATGGCGCCATTTTACCTTTTGTAATCATCAGTCCGTTAACCATCCCCATCACGCCACCCGCTAAACAACCTACAATAATGGCTAAGACAGGATCCCAACCAGACAACATCAGGTTAGCTGTGAAGGCACTGGATAGGGCTAGAATAGAACCCACCGATAAATCGATACCACCCGTTAGAATAACAAAGGTCATCCCAAAAGCGATAAGCGCATTTATGGCAACTTGTCTAAGCAAGTTCAGGATATTAAGGGGCTCCATAAAGCTTGGGTTCAACACCGTAACGATAACAATTAGAATAATCAGCCCTAGTAATGGACCTAGCTTCTGTGTAATTTGCCCGATTTGAAAACCTTTATTTTCTCTCTCACCTTTGATAGTTGTCATTACTATTGCCCCCCTGTAGCTAACGTCATGATTTTTTCTTGCGTAGCTTCTTGTTGTGATAGCTCTCCACTAATTTCCCCTTCATGAACCACTACGATCCGGTCGCTCATTCCTAAGACTTCAGGAAGCTCTGACGATACCATGATAATGGCGACTCCACGCTCTGTTAATTCGTTCATGAGCTGATAGATCTCCCGTTTAGCTCCTACGTCCACTCCACGGGTAGGTTCATCGAGGATAAGCACACTTAAGCCGATCCCAATCCATTTGGCGATGACCACCTTTTGTTGATTCCCCCCGGATAAATTCCGGACTAAAGTGGAGGAAGACTGTGTCTTGATGTGCAGCCGCTTGATAAGTATGTCTACAAATTCTTGTTCTTTTTTATCATTGATTACACCCTTAGGAGCGAAGCTATATAAATTTGTAAGCACCATATTGTCTCGAATAGAGAAATCAAGCACTAACCCTTCATCTTTACGGTCCTCCGTAACGAATCCTATCCCCGCCTTCATCGCATCATTGGGATTTCGAATCGTGACCTTTTCTCCTCGCACCATAATCTCACCACGGTCTAACGATTCCAATCCGAATAAGGTTCTCATCATTTCTGTTCGTCCAGATCCCATTAATCCTGAGAAACCTAAGATCTCACCCGAACGAACGGAGAAATTAACATCTTTAAATTGCCCTTTTTTCGTGGCATTTTTAACTTCAAGAACAACCTCTCCGGGTTTGGAGGTACGCTCAGGAAACCGGTCGGTTAATTCACGCCCTACCATCTTCCGAACTACATCATCGAAGTTAGTCTCTGGAATGGGCTTCGTGTCTACTGTTTTCCCATCTCGCATGACCGTTATTCGGTCACATATCGTAAAAATCTCTTCCATCCGGTGCGAAATATACACGATGGAGACGCCTTCCTTTTTAAGGGAAGTTATGACTTCGAACAATTTCTGGATTTCCCGTTCGGTTAATGCCGCTGTCGGTTCGTCCATGACGATAACTTTTGCATGAGTCATAAGCGCTTTTGCAATCTCAATCATCTGTTTCTCCCCTACCGAACATTCCCCCGCCTCTTGATTTAAGGGAATCGTTACGGAGAGCTTACGAAACTGTTCATTTGCTAACGCTTTCATTTCTTTCATATTTAAGATCCCTAGTTTGGAGGTTCGTTCCTTACCAATAAACAGATTATCTAGAACTGTCATATCCGGCCACACATTCAACTCCTGATGGATAAAAGCGATCCCATAACGTTCAGCCTCTTTGGGATTGTTAAAGTATGTTTCCTGACCATCTATACTAATGGTTCCTTGATCACGCTGATGCAGTCCAATCAAAATGTTCATCAGAGTAGACTTTCCTGCGCCATTCTCTCCCATTAGGGCATGAACTTCACCATCCTTCAGCTCAAAATCCACACCCGTCAACACACGGTTAGCCCCAAAAGATTTATAAATATCCTTCATCGTAATGTGCATATGCTTTGAACCCCCTTTTTATCAAAAATAGACCCCGGCTTGTAAAATACAGTTTGCATACGGCTTAGCTTCCCCCGTACGAATGATGACCTTCGCATGCCGGGTTAACAATTTAAATTGTTCATGTGAAATCGCCTCTATAGGTATTTCCTTAAATTTGTCATTCAAGTATTCAGAAGTGCCTTTATTTTTTGCTGCTAATTCCTCTGCCACGATAACTTTCTCTATGACCATATCCTCTGATATGATTTCGACAATCTCTTGAAAGCTGGGAACTCCCAATTTAAGCGCTAAATCAATCTTTGGAACACCAGATGGAACGGGTAATCCAATATCAGCAATGACAATCGTATCGGTGTGGCCTAAGTCAGTAAGCACTTTGGAAACATGACTGTTTAAGATTCCTTGTTTTTTCATAATTAAAGACTCACCTCCACCTCTACTCTTGTTGGCATGCCACCTTGGGCACCAAATTTTGTGACGGATAAAGAAGCGGCGCGATTGGCAAACTTTACACTAGTTCGAATAGACTTGCCTTCGGCTAGAGCAACAGCAAATGCCGCATTAAAAGTATCTCCTGCTCCAGTGGTATCTATAGCATTCACTTTATAGGTGGGAACTAAAACTTCCTGTTTACCATCGTAATAACGCACACCATTGCTGCCCTCGGTTATAAATAACTTATTGGGGTATTTGCGTAAAGCTTCAGCAGTACTCATCTCAGGAAATAATATTGCACATTCATGTTCATTGGGAGTTAAATAGGTGGCATTGTTTATAATCGTTTCACTGATAGGCCGAGCAGGTGCTGGGTTAAGCAACATAGGCACATTGAATTTATAGCAAATCTCACTTACATAAGACACCGTCTCTTCCGGAATTTCTTGTTGGATTAATACCATGTCAGAGCCTTTAATATTATCAAGTGCCCGTTCAACCAATGCAGGAGTAACTAAATCATTGGCTCCTTTTACAACGATAATGCTGTTATCGCCTTCCGCTAAAATGATGTGAGCTGTTCCACTTTCGACATGTGTAACCGGTTCCACATTGGCGGTAAAAACGCGATTCTTTTTCAGATTATCCATGATAGCGGTACCATAGAAATCATCACCTACACAACCAACCATCGTAACTTCTGCTCCTAGTCGGGCAGCAGCGACGGCTTGGTTCGCACCCTTACCGCCCGGAACGGTGGAGAATTGTTCTCCAAGCACAGTCTCACCCGCGTGAGGCCGCTTATTCGAAGTCACTACTAAATCCATTGAACAGCTGCCAATTACACATATCTTAGCCATATTCATCAACCTTTCTCATGTTGTCATCTATTCTTTACTTCTTGTAGTTTCCCGCTCCACAAAGCTAACGGGTAGTTGAATAATCTTCTCTTCCACCTTATCTTGCTCAATTAGCTTAATAAGTAAACCCGCTGCTTCTCTACCCATATCATGTGCCGGCTGGCGAATGGTGGATAAAGCAGGTGACAACAAGCTGCTGAGCGGGATATCATCAAATCCGATGATTTGCAGATCCTGCGGCACTCTTTTACCTAAACGATGCGCTTCATGAATGACTGCCGTCGCCACAATATCATTACTGGCAATTACGCCATCCGTATCTATATATTTATCAAATAACTCCACTGCCCATTGTTCTGCTACTGTATGGGAGAAGGATGAAGTTTCGATCACATTATAGCTGATTCCCATTTCATTAAGGACTTCAATCGCCCCAAGAAATCGATCTTGTGCTGGTTTGATATGCGCCGGTCCTTGTATCACTGTAATTTTTTTGCTTCCCCGTGCGATAATCTCCTGTGCTGCAAGACGTCCGCCCTTTTTGCCATCTGCGTATACGGAAGGGCTATCATTAGAAGTACGGTCCAGAAATACGACCGGAATCTTCAAGTTAGAATAAACGTCACTCTCAGGGAAATTGGTTGACGATATCATGCCAATGACATTGTTTTGGATAAAGGTTTGAATATAATCCATCTCTTTGTCCTCGTTCTCATCACTATTGCCAAAGATGATCCGATAACCTTGCTCCTGCATCCGATCCTCTATCCCCCGCGCTAACTGCGGGAAGAACGGGTTAGTAATATCAGGCAAGAGCAGCCCGATTAATTTAGATTTCCGCTTGTATAATGATCTTGCAACCTCATTAGGGGTATAATTCATTTCTTTGATCGCTGCCTCAACCTTTTTGCGAGTATCGATATTCACATATCCAGATTCATTTATAACCCGTGAGACTGTTGCTACCGAAACTCCAGCTATTTTTGCGACATCTTTGATCGTCATCATTCTTTCATTCATCCCCCAATGTGTAACCGGTTACATGTATTACATAAATTAGATTATCACATAACCTTTTCATTTACAAATCTTTTTTTCGATCATAAAGCTAACAAAAGATACCAACTATATATCGATATCTTTTGTTATTTGAATTTATTTATCTGCAAAGCGATTTAATAATTTTATTGTATTGAAATGCATACCTTCATGGTAAAGTGTGAAATTTATGAATTCACCGATTGAATTTAAGGTTAATCCACTTCCTGTTGTAAGAGGGGTTACTTGCTCACTTAAGCGATTGTGAAAAGCTTCCTGGATCCGTTTGGGTTGCTCCGTAAGCATCTCAAGTAAAACTTCAAGCGTTGGCGGTTCCTCATTCCACTCGGCTGGTTTAGTCCCTTTCGCAAATAAGCGTTCAAAGCTTGCCGGCAATTACATAAGCTCCCTAGCAGAATGAAAGGCAAACTTCTCTTGCACCAAATAAATATGTCCCAAATTCCATCGGATATTGTTATTAAACCCTTCTGGAATGCTATTCAAAGTTCCCTCAGATAGTCCCTCGACAGCACGCACAGTAACACTACGCACAAACTTAATTTGTTTGAATACAATTTGATCCATTATGACCCCTCCTAATTTTTATCCATAGTTTACCATAAGATTATCTTTAATTTCCTAATATTATTTTATACTTAATTGTTTCATAACGAGCGTAATAAACGACTGCATATAACTTTCTTGAAGTTCCTTCTTTCTGTAGCCCATCCATATCGAATGCTTGGAGACTACATTTTCTACTGCTATTTTAGCTAATGTTCCCTGATCAAGATAAGGTTTCGCCAACAAAGCGGATACATAACTAATTCCATAACCGGCAATGACAGCTTGAATAACTTCATTCACTCCATTAAATTGAAGCCCAATCGTTGGCTGCTGTACACTTCTTTCTTCACACAACCGGACAAGCCGCTCTCTGGCTGCACTGCCCTCTTCCCTCATAATAAATGCTTCAGACATTACTTCTTCAAAGCTAGCCTGCTGATTGGCAATAGGGTGATGGGAAGAAACCACGAATACATACTCGTCCCTATATAACTCCCGATGTTCGAACACTCCTGTATTATGCGAAGGAAACTCCATATCACTGTAAATCGCCACGTCTGCTTCAAAATTATTTAATTTTTCCATGACACCATGAGAATTAGTAGTAGTGATCTGAATGTTAACTTCCGGAAAAGATTGTTTGAATAATGACGCCCACCGGGGAATGAGGATGCTTGTCGCCAAATAATTACCTGCAATCCGCAGATTCCCCTCAGGAAATTTGTGATAGTCTTCAATGATTTGCTGGACTTGATCACCCATGGCAAAAAACTTCTCAAGAGGTTCGATTAACCTTTTTCCTAAAGGGGTGAGCACCATCCTCTTTCCTTTAATTTCAAATAATAAAATATGATTCTCCCGTTCAAACTTACGGATTTGAGCTGATATAGCGGGTTGACTGATATGCAAACGTTCAGAGGCTTTGGTCACACTACCTGTGATCGCAACGTAATAAAACAATTTTAATACATGATAGTTCATCGTCAACTCTTCCTCACTTTATAAAATAATATCTGTATTCGCCGCTTATCCTCAGCTATTTTACTATAACTATACATTATGGATGTTAACTATTATATATTGTTTATTTATATTTATTTATCTTATACTTACAACTATTCATAAGGGAGGTCACGTTAATGACAAAGACAGTATTCTACTTAACCCGCCACGGGCAAACAGAATGGAATTTACAAAAACGAATGCAAGGGCATCAAAATTCTGCGCTTACAGCCTTGGGCGAACAGCAGGCGGAATGGTTAAGAGATCGTTTGGAAGTAGAAAACTTAGGCGCAATTTATTCTAGTACTAGTCCAAGAGCATTGCATACTGCGCAGATTTTACGGGGAAAGCGGAGTTTACCTATTCATCAGCAAGTTTCTTTAATGGAAATTAACATGGGGAGCTGGGAAGGAATGAATACGGATCAGATACAACTAGAATCTCCTTTACAATATTCCCATTTTTTCACCAGACCCGATCTATATATTCCTCTAACCTCAGGTGAAACTTACAAGCAGCTTGAACAAAGAGTAGTGCCGACAATAGAGCGCATCATAAACGATAACGCAGGGCTAGAAGTGCTCATCGTCACGCATCGGATGACTTTAAAAGTCATTATGGCTTATTTTCTCAATAAATCATTGCAGGAAATTGGGGAGTTACCGGATATTCTCTCTACAGCATTATGTAAAGTAACCCTAACTGATAACAATACAACCATTGATCTGTATGGAGATACTTCACATTATCAATGACTATGGGTCAAAAAATAAAAAGGTAACTCCGATTAACGGGGCTACCTTTATAGGGTTCAACATTAAATATCCACACTTTTGATTATAAAACTGCGGACCTTCATCCATTTGCCTGAAATGAATTCATCAATCGTTTTCGTCTTTGGTCTAACGCAAAAGCGGTGTTTTGCCCCTTTATCAAAGCCCACAGCTTCAAAAATTAAGCTATCCCCTATTTGCTCCTTGAAGAACACCTGCTTTAATCCCAACCTATTTAACATTTCAAGCTTTACGCTCTCAATATATGTGCGCGAATACTCCTTAGACATATGTGTTCCTCCTAGTAGTGGTAGTAATATTATAAGTCAATATGAAGAAAATCAACAATAGTTCATATATTCATCCACAAAAAACAACCAGGCAGCGATTCTCCGTTGGAGGTTCACTGCCTGGTGTTTTGGGTCTGCGGTGGTTTGCTTGAGTAGGTTACGAGCTAAGCTTAATCATTCGTAGCTTTCGGATACCCACTCCGTTGTAACGCACTATCTTGTTGAAATTTGTAAGATAACTGCATTTTATACACTTATTCCATATCCACAAGGGCTAATTCTAACTTTAAGTGTATTCTATACAATTAAAAACTTAAGAAATAGCCTGTAGAGTATTAAATCAAGAAAATAGATGTACTAAATACAGCTATTTTCATTGGCCGAGCATTTTGAGCATTTTAGTTGTACAAAATACAGTTAAAACCATCTACTGTACACTTCAATACTCCATTACTTGTTACTTCACAGCTTCCGTCGGCTCTCATATGGTAATTAGATGGGGTGTAGTCCATTATGAGTTTGCCCATTCATACTGATTCCATTTTCCTGAACCTATCCGGATAATTCTATCTATTTAGTCCTTCAACTTCTACATCTACCTAATCGAAATCATCACTAACTTATTTAACTTCAGTTGCCCCAGTTACTTTACCTTCAATCCCTGCAGTTGCTTTCACATCTTCGTTTGCGAAGTAAAGATTGCCATCAATAGTCGAGGTTTCATGCAGATTAAATCCGTTCGCTTCTACATAAACATCACCTTTAATGGTTCCGCCTTGAACCCGTAAATTTTCACTTTGTACAGTTAACTTAGGTACAGTGAGTGTGTAATTGGCAGTAACTTTGTGATCAGCATCTTGGGCATAAAGAGCAATCTTACGGTAGATATCGCCGTCTGCGGCCCCTTTATCATGGAATTCGCCTTCAACAACAACATCTTGGGCAATCGTCACATCATTTAGAATGGCAATAATCCAGTTTCCATCTTTACTTACAGCCTTGGTAAACGCATCTGCTTGATTTACGATTGAAGCTGTAGTAACTGCATCCGTTTGCTCTGTAGTTGGAGCCGTAGTAGCCGCCGAATTAGTCGCATTATTATTATTCGCACCACAACCAGACAAGACTGCAACCGAGACGCCTGCTACTAACATCATTTTAAATAACTTCATTTGAAATCCCCCTTGTTTTTGATTATAAATTAATTATATATTAAAATTTTTAATAAACAGGTGAAAATTTTCACAATATTGTGTCGTTATCTGAAGCGGTTTCACAAAGATCACTCCTTTCCATCCGGAATCGTATCCATAAGTAACACCTCATCTCGCTGCCCGTTTTAGGTTCATGGATCTTAATACTTATTTACCCAAATTTTAAGAAAGGTCACAAAGGTGCTTAATTCCATACAAAAAGGACACTCCCAATAACTGCGGAAGTATCCTCATAATCTTTATTACTATAAATCTTTAGATTAGATATTCTCTTGAAAAAGATATGGAACCATCATACTCTACACTTACTTTTTTAATGTTAGGTTTATGCAAAACTCCAGCATAAAAATAATACAGCGGAAGGATGACCATTGGGTTAATAAGCATTTTTTCAGCTTTTGCATAAAGCTTGTTTCGTATAATTTAGCTTAAGACGATTATCAAGCAGATCTTCCCAGAGTTGAATCTCAAGGGCTACATTCTTCCATTTCTAGCTACTTAACAGGGTCATCTGACTGCTCACTCCCCCCCATTGACGCTTTAGAATCAGAATGTTAATCTTTAGAAAATATCACAAGGATAAGGGAGCTATTTACTGGTGAAAAAGACAACCATGAAGGACATCGCACTTCGTGCCAATGTCTCCGTCGCAACAGTGAGCTATGTTCTGAATCGTGTCGGCAACCAAACCATTCCTGAGAAAACGCGCCAGCAGATTCTTCAGCTTGCCGAGGAACTGCATTACATACCGAATCTGGCAGCACGTTCACTTGCGAATCAGAAAACAAGATTGGTCGGTGTGCTTGTTAACACATCAGTCCATACCCCACACTGGAAGCTCCATGCCCAGTTCTCATTTATACATGCCTTGGAACAACGGTTAACAAATGCTGGTTACCATACGCTGCTATATTCACTTGATGTTGACCAGCCTTCTTTGGATATTATCGTAGAAAGAAAACTGGAGGCTGTATTTCTGATCGATGTGCGTGAGGAAGCCTTTTATTCGATCTCTACACATTTTGTAGAAGGAATTCCTTTGATTCTGATCGACAGCATGATTGAAGATAAACTCTTTAAGCAAGTCCTTTTCAACTATCGAGCAGCTCTGCAAAAGGTAAAACCACAGAACCTTTCAAAGGTATGTTTAATTATGGAGAGCTTCAATAATTCTTTCCTCACCCGCTTTATTCAGGACAGTCTTCCATTACCTGAAGAAGCGATATTCACCGTTGTCAATTTGGAGGAATTAAATACATTCTTACAGGAGGGGGGCTATAAAGAGGCTATTGTCATTAATGAGTTTATTGGAAGTTACGTTGGAAAAAACGGGAGGTTCGAACAACTCTCTGTTCTTTGCACCTGCAATTGTCCGGAAATATTAGGCGATGACGTTCATAAATTCATTTTCACAGGGGATAAAGCGGCTACTGCATTTGAACTCATGGACAAATTATTGCATCATTCTGACTACTCCGCACAAGAAAATAATTGTTATTTTGTAGAATAATTTTTTTGGCTATTCACTTAAGCGTTTAAGTTGAAAGGAGCATAACTTATGCCTGGTCCTGTATTAGTGAAACAAGTTCCCTCTGCTGTTCAAGCTCATCCCTCTCTTTGGGGAAATCGGAGATTCCTGCTGCTACTCAGTTCGTACTCCATTTCCTTGTTCGGTAACACTTTTCATAGTATTGCTTTAAGTTTATGGGTACTGCAAACGACCGGCAGCGCCAAAATGATTGCCATCATCACGATAATCAATTTATTGCTTAGTTCTTTGCTCGGATCGATAGGGGGAACTTTTGCGGATAGGGTCAATCGTCGAACCCTCATGCTGATCACAGATCTGATAAGTTGCGGACTCGTAGTGACGCTAGCTTTAGCCATTTCCCTGCCCTCTACTTCGTTCATTATCGTCGCCATACTGACGGGTCTTACGACCATTTCAGCTTTATTCCAGTCCCCGGCATACCAAGCTTCTATCACTACTGTTGTTGGTAAAGAACATCTACAAAAAGCGGTAGGACTGTTGAACTTGTCTGAAAACATCTGCCGGACTATTGGTTATTCCGCCGGTGGGATTTTCGTAGCGAGTTTTGGAGCAGCCGACGCTATTTTATTTGATGGAGCTACATTCTTCCTCTCCTTTCTGCTCGTGTTAGCGGTCCGTTCCCTTCCTTTGCCAACTCAATTAAATAACGTGCCCAAGAAAGAACGGAAATTCACACAGGATTTGATCGATGGAATTCGCTATATTTGGAGGTACCCTTTTGCACGCGCCGTTATGATTATGCTTCCTACCTTAACCTTATTTTTTGTCCCCTCCCTGATGTTGACCCAGGTTATGGCTGTCAACGTGTGGGATTCCACTCCCTTTCAGTTTGGACTTATTGAAGCCTGTATTCCACTTGGTTATATGATCGGATCCGGTCTGATCTTACTGCTCGGCTCCAAATTGAAGAATAGAGGATTTCTTATTATGACTGGACTGCTATGTCTCGGTCCCCTGTACCTCCTGTTATCATTCGTCACTTCCGCTGCGATTGCCATTCCTATCATTCTTGTAATTGGCTTCATGTTCTCATTCTGCACGTTGCTGATTAATACAATCCTTAGGCTGGAAGTTTCAGAAGACCTCCAAGGTAGGGTGTTCGGTGTATTAGGTTCTATCATGAGTGTAGCCCCATCCATTGGTCTTACTGCTGTCTCATCCTTGTCTGATCTCTTCAGCCCTGGTCCTGTCATGGGTTCAATCGGAGTCTTACTGCTGCTGTTTGCCTTATCAACTATCACTAAATTAAAGGTAATTCGAAACTACAAGTAATTTCAGAACGTATCCTGTGTTCTTTATCGCCCTCTTTTTCTAATAACGCGTCTAAGATGAAGCTCAAACAGTAATAAAACAACCAGAAAAATCAATAACAGGAGACCCGCTATTCCAGTTAAAAACGGAAATAGGAGTGGGAAGAAAATACTAGGATAGGCCTTAGTAACATCTGAATAATAGCCCATACCCATAAGGGAGGTACCGGAGAACTCGATTAGCTTGACGCCTAAATGATTGTTGCTTCTTTGCGCATAGCTGAGAACCTCTTCGTCTACTTCTCCGTCTTGTGCAATCGTGATGATTTTCCATTTTCTTGTTTCCATGGGTTGACTATCGTCGGTCAGTCTTTGGACTATATTTATTTGATTCTCACCAGTCTTTCGGTCCTTTACTGTGAGAATATCTATCCACGAAAAATACCTGCTGCCTCTGTCCCGATTGGATAGCCATATTTCATCAGGGGTGGAGATTTTTTGATCATTTAATAAGAACTGAACTTTGACAATATCACCAGGCGGGACCTTCTCCTCTTCATCCCATGGGGTCAAATCTGCTTTCCTGCCTGTTTTTTCTTCCCTGATTTTAATATTCTTATCATCAACCGTTATCTCTTGTACGTTTATTGGGTTATTTTCTTTTTCAGCATGCTTTATCTCATAACGCTGATTAATTTGATCAGAGATTATGTACTCACGTATATAGTTGAACAATGGGTTAAAAGAAATCGCCAACAAAAATAGCGAGACGCCAGATATAACTATAAACTTCTTCATAAGTCCTCCTTTTTAACGTACAGTCAGTTTAAACTTTTGGCGTGAACCCCCTTCCGGTCCATCGGAGCACACTCATCCATTTATATCTTCCATCATAGCGTTAACAACATTCATAAATAAGTTCTCCTTTAATAGATTAGGCACTACCTTCCTCTAAATCTCCCAACCATAATAAACATTGTGGAATAAAATCTGCGTAGTTCTGTAATGCATTAATCGTACGGATTACCTCACAAGTACCCAGCTCCCGTTCTGCGTCATCCGAGCTCTCCAGTCCTAGCGAACGTCTGATATTGTAAGCTAACCATTCTAATTTTCCCAAAAAGCCATAGTTGAGCACAACCTGCCAATCCGCATAAATCTCTCCGCCATGCTCCAGATAGCTGTTAATCAAATTTGAGAATGCCTTTTTGCTTAAATCTCCCGATTCAGAACCTGACCAATATAAAGCTACATCTATCAGCTCTAACGTCGGATGAATAGGTCCTGCTGCTTCCCAATCGATTATTATTGGAACTTTCCGCTCATCCCACAAGACATTTTTGGGGTCTAAATCCCGATGGCTGATAACATAATGATTCGTCAATAGACTCGCTGATGAATGAATCAATGACTCCCAATTCTCTATCTTATGCAGGTGATCTGCCAGCAAGCTTGACCATTCTGCACTCTGCTGCTCTCCTTTGAGAGCAAGCTCTTTCCAATTGGCAACTGCAGTATTAGACGCTTTAAGCGTTTCAAAGTGATGATCATCCGTTCCCTGTGAGAAATCGATGATGTGGAGCTGCGCAAGAATTGCCCCAATCTTTTTACAACAATCTAAATCTATTTCATCTAAAGGTAATGCCTTCCCCTGAACCCATGGAAACAATAAATAAAATTGCCCTTCAACCTCGTGCATACTACTGCCATTAGATACAATTGCCGGAACAGCATGGATTCCCTTTTGATAAGCCAGATTCGCAACCATTTCAGAAAAAATATAATTGGACATTGCTGTATCTCGTTGCATAATTTGAGGATTTAAGGCCTTTACTGCGTATTGCGCTTTATCCGTTTGCAGGCGATACATTCTGTGCAAGAGTCCGCCTGTTATCGGTTCAGGTTCATTCATCAACAGACCCAGATTATATTTGGCACAAAGTGTAGCGAATTTTAAATTATAGCTTATATTTTCCATGTTATGTATTCCTTTCTGTGTGAGTAAAGTCGTACTCATTTAAAATGGTTCAAGTAAATTTAAAACATATTTTTATCTTTATGAAATATTATGTACTGTTCACTATGACATCCTGTGTAACCCTCGTGAACCAAAAATGAAAAGGAGGCTTCGTTAATGAGTAAGCGGTTACATCAATCAGGGTATCTTGTAATCATTTGGTTTTTAGTCTTTACCTTAGGGACGGCAGCTTTTGGCTCTCTTTCCTCTGTGTCGGCAGCATCTGCCCGGCAAGCGGAAAAGCTAAATCGGGGACTAGTAGCAGTGAAGGTATCCAGTGGTGTATTTGTGAGCTGGCGGCTACTCGGAACAGAAGAACTGTCGGTTTCTTTTAATTTATACCGCAATGGCACAAAAGTAAACGTTACCCCAATCACGGACAGCACGAATTATCAGGATAACGCCGGCACAACTTCTTCTAGCTATACAGTTCGAGCAATCGTTGGCGGTATTGAGCAATCTGATTCCCCAGCAGCAAATGTATGGGCCAACAATTATTTGGACGTTCCAATTCAAATTCCGGCTGGCGGCACTACGCCAGATGGCGTAAGTTATACCTATAGTGCCAATGATGCCAGCGTGGGCGACTTAGACGGTGACGGGGAATATGAAATCGTGTTGAAGTGGGATCCTTCCAATTCCAAAGACAACTCGCAAAGTGGATATACAGGCAATGTCTATCTGGATGCCTATAAGCTGAATGGAACTCGGCTATGGCGAATTGATCTGGGTAAAAATATTCGGGCTGGCGCACATTATACTCAATTTCTAGTCTATGATTTCAATGGTGATGGTAAAGCCGAAGTAGTCTGCAAAACAGCAGACGGTACAGTTGACGGAGTTGGCGTAACCCTTGGAAACACAAGTGCAGATTATCGCAACTCCAGTGGATATATCCTGACCGGGCCTGAATATCTGAGTGTATTTTCCGGACAAACGGGCAAAACCTTAACCACGATTGATTATGTTCCTGCCAGAGGAACCGTATCCAGTTGGGGTGACAATTACGGCAATCGAGTAGACCGCTTTTTAGCAGGTGTAGCCTATCTGGATGGAGTACATCCAAGCATCATTATGGCACGTGGTTATTATACACGCACAGTCGTTGTAGCTTTTGACTGGAATGGCAGTGCTTTGACCCGTAAATGGACCTTTGATAGCAATAGCTCCACCAATGCTGGAACCGCCGGTCAAGGTAATCATAGTTTAAGTGTTGCCGATGTGGATAACGATGGTAAGGATGAGATCATTTATGGTGCCTTAACTATTGATAATAACGGTGCGACCTTATACAATACAGGGCTGGGTCATGGAGACGCGCTGCATGTAGGCGATTTAAATCCGAACCGCCCCGGTCTCGAAGTTTTTAAAGTCATGGAAAACACTAGTTCTCCCTATGGTGCTGCGGTATGGGATGCTGCAAACGGGACGGTCTTATGGGGTGTATACACGGGAAAAGATACCGGCCGGGGGATGGCTGCCGATATTGATCCCAATTATCCCGGGGAAGAGGTATGGGCTCACGGCGTTGGCCTATACTCCATTACAGGCACCAAAATAAGCAGCTCAATGCCTTCTGTGAATTTTGGAATCTGGTGGGATGGCGACTTGTCCCGCGAACTGCTGGATGGTGTCAAGATTGATAAATGGAACCCTGCAAGCAACTCCGTTACCAATTTATTAACCGGAGCGAGCGTAGCATCCAACAATAGTACCAAAGCAACGCCAAGCCTACAGGCCGACCTGCTTGGAGACTGGCGCGAAGAGGCTATCTGGAGAAAGTCCGATAACTCGGCTCTACGAATCTATACAACTACGAACATCACCACTAATAAAATATATACCTTAATGCATGATCCAGTATATCGGTTAAGCATTGCCTGGCAGAATACAGCTTACAATCAACCTCCGCACACAGGATTTTTCCTAGGCAACGGTATGGCCACTGTGTCTAAACCCAATATCTACGTAGTGCCGTAAGCTTTCTAAAGAATCAGTAAGTGAACAAAAAAGCAATTGCTGTTATCCGGATGTGCCGGGGCAACTGCTTTTTTGTTCGGTTTATACCAGCATCAGCAATGATCGAGGTGCGTTAATAGTTTTTTTAATTGTTTAATGCCTTCGCATTGAGTGGTTATTATTGCATATAGGATAGGTTTTAGTGCTGGGCAGATATTAAACTGCAAAACGTTGTTTGACATTCGTACAGCGCTAGATCCCCAATCAGAACCCCAGCTTTAATAGCCAAGCCGCAAGCTTCTCCTCCCGCCTTTTCAATTCCCCATCTACGCGATTATATTTTCCAAGCCGTTGCTCAGCTGCAATGCTGCCATCTAGCATATACAAAACACGCTCAGCTTGAGCAGCGACTTTAGCATCATGTGTGGCGATTATAAGCGTTGTTCCTGATTGATTAATATCTGCTAATATGTCCATGATTTCACTAGCTGCTTTTGAGTTAAGCGCCCCGGTTGGCTCATCGCCAAATAATATATCTGGCTGATTAATGAGTGCTCTGCAGATTGCTGCTCTTTGTAATTGTCCTCCTGACACCTGTGTAATATCACGTTCAGCCAGCGCAGATATTCCTGTTTTGTTCATTAACTCAGCTGCTCTTTTATTGATAGTTCTACGGCTGCTGGTTCTCGCCCGATAAGCAGACAGGATGATATTGTCGCGGATATTCAAGTTTTTTAACAGATGCATTTGCTGAAAAATAAAGCCCATATGCTTTAAGCGCAGACCGGCTAATTCGTTCTCTGAAACTCCGCTGATCTCCTGCCCTTTAAAAATAACACTTCCCTCTGTCAACTTATCCATCCCGCTGATCGTATACAGCAATGTTGATTTTCCTGAACCAGAAGGTCCCATGACAGCTATGAATTCCCCCTGAGACACCTGAAGCTGAACATCCTTTAATATCGACTGCGGAGTTCCTTGCCCTGTTGAATAACTTTTTTTTAACCCTTTCGTCTCTAATATGAACATTCTGCCACCTCCTATCATTCGGCAATTAGTTTGGCTATACTGGATTTTCTGATTGAGATCGTGCTTGTTACGGTGGTGAGCGCTACAATCAGCATGAAAAGTAGAGGAAGAATAAGATAGGCTACCGCCGGATTGACTACAAACTGTATCTTAGAAGCCCCCATGAAAGAGCCTAGCATTTGAGCAATTTTTTGCCCGAGAGTGTTAGCCGCAAAAGTACCAAGAATGACGCCCAGCCCTGATATTATCAGCATCCTTACCAGGTATTGCCTACGAATATCTCCTAACGTAAAGCCAACACTTCTCAAAATAGCGGTTTGCGAAGAATCCTTGGCAAGCAGCATTTTCAGAAATAAAGAGGTAATCAATATCGAAATCGAAAATGCGATAACGATGGATAAGCCTGTAACCAGCTTCAATTGGCGAATTGTATTTCCTAATGTCTGAGCTAAATAGCTTTGCAGATGAGTGATTTTTGCTGGATAAAATAATTTGGTGTACTGATCCATTTTTGCCTGGACGGAAATTCCCGGATTCACATCCAAAGCTACTACATACCAGAGAACCGTCTTCGAATCATATGGCAATTGCGCTTTTGCGGTTCGGCCACCATTAGTTATATCCTGATAGATCCCGCTAACGGTCAATTTTCTTGCCACCCCAGCAACCTCTAAATGAACGATATCCCCCACCTTTTTATTCAGTTCCTTGGCGTTCAGGTCAGAAAGAGCGATCTCATTTGCACTTCTAGGAGTTCCTCCATGAACATACGAGAGCGGAAAAATAGTAAAGTCACCGGTTTCAACATTTAGCGATTCCCATACACCATCACTACCTAATACCTTAAATCTAGAAGTAATCAGTGGAGAAAATTTAGAGATGTCCGGGTCATTTCCAAGCTTGGTTATCATCTCATTAAAACGCTTCTCTATTTGGTTCGATTGCTGCAAATCAATGCGAATATCGCTCTGACCGACGCCCATATAAGAAACAAACCGGGGAGACTGAAGGGTATTCAATATATTCACTGGCACTAGAACGATAAACAAACTGATCACAAATACGAAGAACAATAATCCGTACATGGTGAAGCGCCCGTAAACATCTTTTACCCCGAGAAAAGCATTCACGTTAACAAATTTACGCTTGCTAAGTGAAAATCTGCTTGTGTTCATCCTTGCTTCACCCCTCGTACCTGACCGTAAAGCTTCTACAACCGTGATGCGATTAAAGCGTCTAAGAATCATCCGGCAAAAGAATACAACAACTCCAAAGATCAAACCTACCGCCAGGACAGGAACAAAATATTGAAGGATACTGGCAGGAGCAACGCCCAAATACAAAGTAATATTGGCTGTAAACAAACGCACCACACCTAAAGACAGTAAATATCCACATACAGAGGCGACGGCTGCCATCACGATATATTTTGCTAAATAAATGCTGCGAATATCTTGCTGCGTGATCCCAATCGCTTTCATGACACCTATCTCTCTGTAATCCTCTTCCAAGGTAGCGATCATCGTAAATCTGAGACATAAAATAGCAATCAGCATCAGCAGAACACTTACCAAAATAATAACAACTGCGATAATCCCGTCCGTCAGTGCATTCAGCGTTTTAAATAAAGGATAGTCAATGGAGGGGCCTTTATTGGGCAGATTTGAGGATTGATACTCATTGCGGAAATCATTGAGCTTAGATAGATCTGTAAGCTGAAATTCAATCAGGTATTCAGGTTCGCCGAGCTGTTGTTTAAGCGCTGTAAAGTCAGCAGCATTTACGACAAAACGTTTGGAGCTGACCATGGCTGGATTCATTTGGACATCCCTTACAAAATCAGTAATCACAAACTTTTTATCGAACTGTTCACCTAGAACGCTAACTACGTCGCCGATTTTCAGATTCTTTTGCTTCATATAATAAATGGGGACAGCGATTTCTCCTGCCGATACCTCAATCACCTTGTTCTCTAAATTCAGCAGCAAATCAAACGAAGGGTTCTGCTCTACAAAGCCGATATCCATCACGCTGTTTGCTTCCGAGCCTTGGTTACTGCCTAGATAAACGTTAGATCCATCCAAGTTAAGCATCTCTACGGTTTGTTGATCTTTCACCAGTGGATTAGCGGCTGTAAAGCTCTCGATTGCTGAACTGTCGATTTGTCCTGCGTGCATCTGCACGAAATGAGGGGCTTTAGATTTAATCAATAGCTGATTCAAGGACCCCGACAATTCAATAATCACTTGCGACGCTGAAGCAACAAGCAAAGCCGATAACATGATAAACACAAATAATCCGAAGGTAATGATTTTATTGCGTTGAAGGTCTCTTTTTACAATTCGTAGCAGCATTGACGGGCCTTCTCCTCTCTAATACGGAATTCAATTATTCACGTTCAAGGCAGCGAATTGATTTCATTCTGGGGATCACAAATGCCATAATAATGATGAGCAAACCAGAGATGATAAATAATAAGCCGATTCCCCGTCCTTCCCCTGTGCCTATCACCTTACCTACTGATGAAGCAAGCAGACCTCCCTCTCGTAAAAGAGGATTAAACACTTGATCAGCCAATATGCCAGCAAAAGCATACGCAGCCACATAACCAAGTTGTGATAAAATGCCAATGATCCCCCATGCCCGCCCCTGTGTGTCATTTGGGATATGGTTGCGAATCATAACGTCAGCACTGGTATTAACAAAAGGCAACGTTGCAAAAAATAAAAAGCCAGCAGCTGTAATAAAAGCAACATTCGTGGTCAGACCCACCAAAGAAAAAAACAGTCCGGCGAATCCTAGGCCGAGCGCTAATACTTTGATATATTTACGATCGATGCTAAAAACTCCAATAATCAGACTGCCGAGCAACATCCCTATAGCACTTACAGATAATACCGTGCCTAGAGTTTTCGTATCCGTAAAGGGTAAAAGCATAGGCGTATATAAGGTTTGGAGAAAACCCACATAAAAAGTAACGACAGACAAAATGATCGTAAGCTGCAGTACACCTTTCGTGTAAATAAGAGCATCCCAGCCCTCCTTCAAATCTTTTACAAACGACTGATTCGTTGGAACTCTGTGTTCAGTCTGTAGATTCCTGCGAACAGCCATCACTGCAAGAACTGTAACTAGAAAGGTTGAGATATCTATAAGCAGGATAGTTTTTATATCCATAAAGCTAAGCAAAATCCCGGCAAGGATAGGGGAAAGAAGATATTTTGAGGACGCAGCAAGCTGAACTAAACCACTAGCCTTGGCAAATTGCTCCTCTGTTAATAAATCTGTAATGGTAGCCTTGTAGGCAGGTTCAAGCAAGGATACAAAAATCGAACTAAACGTCACGCCCAGACAAATCTGCCATAAATGAGGTTCACCCAGCAGCATGATGATGAGAACATATACAAGTCCAAAAGCAGACAACAAATCCCCTGCTATCATCATCAATCGCCGATCAAACCGATCCGCTAACACGCCGCCAAAAGGACTGATCACAATGGAAGGGAGAAAAGCACATAAGGTTAAAAGTGCCACGCTAGAGGCAGTCTGTGTCATCTGGAACACATAAACCCCTAAGGTGAAAGCTGTCAACCCGCTGCCAACACTGGATATCCACTCCCCCATCCAAATGATCATAAAATTCCCGAAGGATTTGTTGTTCAGAATATTCCCTCTCCCCTACTCAAACATTTGAAACACATAGTCGAAGCTGCCCTTCTCCGCCCCCAGCGTAATTTCCATCGTATAGATAAACGCTCTTATCTTCTGGATGATTTCCTCAGGCTGCCACTTGAATATCCCTTCATCAAAAAGAAATTGAGAGGTGATCAATAGAAATTCCATCGTCTCCCGGGGATACGGATTGTGAAACAGTCCCTCCTCTATGCCCTGCTCAATGACCTCCGTCAAAACAGGAGTTAGCCGCAAAATGGTTTCCACCAGGCTTTTCTGGTGCAGCTGTGCATTATCAGGCTGATGGAACTGCTCAATCATTTGGCTTTTTCTGTCCGTATCCGGCTTTTGCGCCATAATGATTTGCAGCAGCTTTTCATGAACGGTCAGCTTAGGATCTGCAGCAATTTGCTTAGCAGCTGCTACACCAGCATCAATAAATCGCAGCACAACAGCATCCATGACCTCTTCCTTCGATTTAAAATAATAGTAAAAGGTTCCCTTCGCGATACCTATAGCCTGCAAGACATCATTCACTGTCGTTTTGGTATACCCTTTCGTAAAAAACAGCATTTCTGCTGTATCCAATATTTCATTTCTACGTTCTTCCGCTTCTTTGGAAATTCTCATCTGCAACGTCCTCCATTCTATCGACCGACCGTCGGTCTATTCCAATTATATACAAATATTAGATCCTGTCAAGATTAATCCGGCATCACAAAAAAGAGAGAATTCCAAAAGCTACGTTATAGCAGCTGGAACTCCCTCGTTTTGGGATATACTGTTGGGTTTTACTGTTGAGTTTTAGTCTTACTGTTTACTGTTTGGTCTTATTGTTTATTGTTTGGTTTTACTGTTTGGTCTTACTGCTGCATCTTATTTTTAGCTTGCTCTTTGATCTGATCCATGGAGATACCTTTGCTCGCGTTGTAACACTAAACTACTAAACTTCGTTTGCTTGGATCACATTTGCACTTACGACGCAGCTTATCGGACACAGCTGACCTTATACGCTGCATTATCCCCCATTTGGATTCCTAACGGACCGCATAGCACCTATTGGCATCAAAAACACCACAAAAGACCGCTTCCTCAAGGAATAGCTGCACTGGAGTCCGAAAACCGGCTCAAAGGGCTATAAATTTGCAAATAGCGTCCTCTGGGTCCTTAAGCAACACGGGATAGGGATTCATTAGGTATTCAATAGGTATTAATTACCTAAGTTCGGACTAAGTGGCTTCCGGCTGCAGATTTTGCCCCCAAACGGCTTCCCTGTATAGAATGCTGCTATTTCGCATGAGCTTCTGCAATCCCGTCTCAAATAGATTATCTAATCCGCCGGATTGTACTAATGAAAATTTGCTGCCCAAGGAATAGGCTATATAATAATCCGCCCAACTGCTATAGCGTTCTTGTAGCTGCCTTGCGGCTTCTATTTTGTATTCCCAGGCTTCTTCCTTCTTCAAATAATCCTCAACATAACCAATCCGGCTCAGATAAATTACCCAAGCTAATCCAAAAGCTGAAATGTCACCAGAAGGCAACTGATGTATACCTTGTGCAACAACCTTCAGATTAACAAAATCCTCATGATCCTTATGTGCCTCAAGATATTTACTGCGTGAGGTTTCGGAAAGTGTGGCTAATCGAGCATGTAAAGATCTATATTCTGCACGGTTGCCATCTTCTAGAAGCCAGCGAATCTGGCGATGAAAGGAGTTAGCATCCTCGATATTCCATCTTTCACAAGCATTTTTGATTAATCCTCTTTTGAAGAAGACATTACTGAAATCAAACTCATAAACCACATAGTATCTCCCTAAGAGACCACGTATGCAGGTAGAGGAAAGACAGCGGAAATACATTTCCAATCGTTTTCTTTGCTTAACATTGTATTCCTTCAGCATATAGAGCCTCCTGATATTAGTTCGTGAATAGGTATGCTGTTTTGCAAATCTTCCTGATTTTCCATAGAAAAATAAGAATGAACACCGCATTGACAAGTGGGGGAAGCTCAGAAACTGAAAAATAATATATGGTATATACCAAAATATAGAACCAGCTTAATTTCAGGAAAACCAATAGATAGAATAATATAGATCCTATAATGCTCTTTCCAATGCTTACGAGCGAGGAGATACGAAGACGTTGTGGATACAGTTTTTTGTTCTTCAACATGAACTTATTCGCAAGGTAACGAAAATGAATGAACTCGTCCTTTTTAGGCTCATTAGTCTCCGTTTGTGTAAGAGCTTCCTCAATTTGAGAACATGCAATCTTACATTCCAGAATTAAACATTGCACATCTCTATTTCCAGCATCCTCTTGCAACAAATATTCACAATCCTTCATCGCTTCCTCATAACGCTGCAAATAGTAGAGAAGCCGCCCTCTTAATAAGTAACCGTCTCTTTCGTTAGGCCACATAGTGGTTACTCGGTCCAAGCACACCAGCGCTTCCATATAATCAGCAGTATCCAGACAATTCTTAGCTCGCAATAATTGCAGATCAGGATCATACTGAAACAGCTTATTTGCTTCGTCGAGCAGTTGACCCGCTTCAGTATGTTTATCCTCCATCAGCATGAATTGAGCGGATTGCCTCAGATTTAGATAGTGTTCTATGTCAAACTCAAGAGACTCCTGCAAAAGGAAACACTCATAACGCATCTCCATGCTTCCGTCGACCTGCCCCAGTATGTACTCGACTAACTTATTATCATAACGTTGAAGAAATATTTCCTTGTCCTCACGAAAATGAAAAAATGAATCCAACGCCTCCCATACGGCATGAGGCAAATTCCGATGCTGATCAAGGAACAACATAAGCTTATCCCTTAGCCGATCACGATGCTCTATACTCCACATGAAATCTTCATTCAAAAGTGAATGCCACGAAGCTTGTTGAATCCGGCGCGAGAAGTCCGCATACAGTTCCCTAATTTGTCTGTCAAAAATATCTGCTGGCTGTTCTTGAAGATCAGCATCAAGTTGAATGGGAAGTGGGCGAAACAGCGCCCACTCGTTTTCATGCGGTATAGTAGTAGCCCCTTCTACTTCTTCCTCGGTGTCTTCCTCCGCAACTTCTTGTTCTTCCTCCTCGCTTTCTTCCTCCTCAGCTTCATCTACTCGTATTACTGTTTCTGCTTGTATCACCATTTTTTCTATTTCTTTTGATATTGCTTCTGCTATTTCTTTCTTATCCTCACCTATAAATGAAGGGACAGTGCTTGCTATACGCTGCCCGGAGCGGGCCCATTTCACGGCTGTATCATAAGCTTCTCTAAGCTGTTGGTATCCTTCAGGGTCATCTTCGGGGTGATGCGATTTCAGCTTTTTGGCATAGGCCTTCTTGATGATAGCTAGTTCATCTGTGGGTTCAATCTCCAACATACTCCAGATTGTCATGTGAAGTATGACCACCCTTCAATTTCCGCCAATTGCTCATTGAAAGCTTGTGCCGCTTTTTCAATCACTTTTTCGTTCTGAGTATATAACGCATCTTCGAATACTTTCAGACACTGTGCGATAAATTTCCGTTGGTCCCCAAGCACCTCTTCATATAAACGCTCACCTCTAGCAAGCAGAAGCCTGTTCTCGGTACGCTCACGCGGATGAATTTTGATACTCCGCAGTTCCAGTAAACGAGCTTCAATTTGCTTTTTCGTCATTGCACCAGCATTTTGCTCAATGATCATCTGATGCTTCTGACCTGTTGAAACGGTTGTAACCTCCACCTCAAGAATCCCATTCACATCATATGTATATCTGACATCTATACTTTCTTCTCCCCGAGGTGCTTGCGGAATCTGAAACTCCATTTCTCCCAGAAAAAGATTATTTTCAACGCGAGGACTCTCCCCCTGATACACATCCACACTTATGATCTTTTGATTATCTGCGGCTGTATATAGACGTTCTACCCGGCTAACAGGAATCGGAGTGTTACGTTCAATGATCGGAAAGTAATGTCCAGATGACGTTTGTCCGCTTGAACCTCTTCGCAGAACACTGGTTCCTAATGTATAGGGGCAAACGTCCGTCAAAATCATTTCATCCAGCGCTTGATCACGCTGCTTCAGCGCCACCTGAACCGCAGCTCCCAGTGCGACGGTCTCATCTGGGCTGATATTCGCATAAGGCATTTTCCCGAACATACGGCTGATAATTTGCTTAATCAGAGGCATTTTAGTAGCACCCCCAATCATCACAATCCCATCCAGATCGGAAGGCTGCAGAGAAGCATCCCGCAAT
The DNA here is from genome assembly GCF_038593035.1 of Paenibacillus sp. FSL R10-2778. Lineage (NCBI taxonomy): Bacteria > Bacillati > Bacillota > Bacilli > Caryophanales > Paenibacillaceae > Paenibacillus > Paenibacillus sp. FSL R10-2778. Next base: position 4,564,103 of record NZ_CP151956.1, read on the forward strand.
GCTCTTTCTATCGGCTGTCTTAGACGTATTAGTAATGGTTGTACCAATTGCTCAAGCTCTGAGCGTTCTATAGTCAGCACGTATTCTTCCTCTTTAATAACTATCCGCATAGTCGCAGCAGACTCTGTACCAAGAATTCGTTTACTCTGCTCAGCCTGCTTATACAACATCGACCTCGTTATTGGTGTTAACGATTCAGCGTCCAGCTTATTCTTTTGGATAAAATAGGCCACTAGTATCTCTGTGAAATCTTCCCCGCCAAGATAGTTATCTCCGGCAATCGACTTAACATCCATTACCCCTTCGAAAAGCTCCAGGATTGACACATCAAAGGTTCCTCCACCCAAATCAAAAACAAGAAATGAAGTCTCCTGATTCTGATGCAGGCCATAAGCGAGTGCTGCCGCCGTAGGTTCACTAATAAGCCGCTCTACTTGTAAACCAGCCATCTCAGCCGCTTTCTTAGTTGCTTTCCGCTGAACATCATTGAAATAAGCCGGAACACTGATTATAGCTTTCGTTACGGACTCACCTAGATGATTTTCCGCATCCTCTTTCAGTGACCGCAGAAGAAAAGAAGATAACTCTTCAGGAGTAAAAGTCATCGTACCTAGTTTGTATTTCTTTGCTGATCCCATAAAGCGCTTAAAAGTCGAGGCGGTTAACTGTGGATGTGTAATCAGTCGTTCCTGTGCGATTCTTCCAACTAATACTTCTCCCCCTGCATCTACACTAACAATCGAGGGTGTTACATGCTCCCCGAGTACATTGGGAATAATTACAGCCTGACTGCCGTCCCAATAAGCAGCAAGACTATAGGTCGTTCCTAAATCAATTCCGATTGTTCTCACTACTATCTCCACTCCTTTTATATACAATAATATACAAAGAAAAGAGTCCAAGAATCGAAATGTCACTAATTCAACATATTTACATCCAGAGCATAATAATGAAATTGCGCTTCTGCAATAGACATAAAAAAGGTATCTCAAAAGCCACAATGGCTAATGGGATACCTTCATTTTTTGGCGGAGGATATTTTTCTGTACATCATCTATAAAAAAACAGTCTCATTCGTTCTCTGGACGTCCTAACATCTGATCTATCTTCTCTTTTGCACCTTCCCATGAGGTCAATAATGGAAAAGCATATTGTTCACGGGCCCGCAAATTCCATGGATGCGGAATACAAAGCACTTTTCTTCCCTCCTGCAATGCCGGAACCAGGTTATGCACCCCGTCATCGATCAATAGATCGTAGTTAATAAGATTTTTCCGCTTACAGGTAAAGAAATTTTCAATCGGAATAAACGGCATATGCTTCTGCAGCCAGTTCCATTTTTCCACCACCGACTGGGGTTGGGCTGCCGTAACTATAATTACATCATAAGCGTTATGCAGCTTCTCCATTTCTCCTACGACATGTTCGTCAAACAGTTCAAGCTCTTCATACAGACCGGGCCGCCCATAGAAAATATCTTGTGTACAATCCGGATGACGTAAATGATCCGTATTCCAATCAAGCATTTCCTCATACCGCAGCAGATGCGTGGGAAAATCATTATTATTATGGTATATGGCTCGCTTCACTAGATGGCAAATTGTATCATCCATATCTACTGCAATTATTGGCTTCCTCATCTGCGCCTCCATTATTTTTTTAGATTACACTTTAATTATATACAATGAAATTATGTTTTTCGTCGAGAGTTTATTAAAATCCCCGTTAATGTTTATTAAATGCTTCTACGCATTTTTGGCAGATACAAGCTTTCCCTCTCAGTTCTTCCGGGATCTGTTCTTGCAATTCGAGTGGAATTTCTGTATGGAAACACCAACAGTCACCGCTTTCAGCGCCACAACGATTCAATTCTTTACATAAAGGACAATGGCGTTCTTCAACCAGTATGTTCATCATATCCAAAATTTCTACTCCCCCAAAAATCACAAACTATTTTGCTTTGGAAAACCATATCAATAAAAAAAATCCAACAAATGACAAAACGTCAGTAAGTAAAACAAACAACTCCCCGAATAGGTTTCCGCCATAACCACTTCTGAAGATTCCAAGTTAAGCATAAGTTCAATTTCTCTATTATTCCTACACTTGTGAACTCGGTTCACTTGCATTAAGATAGTGAACATTACGAACTCAAATGGGAGAATAACAGATGAATGATAAGAAGCTGAGCTTTTTAGATACCCTACATAGTGACTTACTTGCTACCATGGAAGAAGTATATAATCCTTGCAGGTTTGATTGCTCCGAACCAATTCTTGAACCGCAAAATGCGGAATACGGAGCATATATCTTTACCTTAAATGTGCTGGCCATTAGATTCCGGGTGGCTAAAATCACACCCACTAAAGTCGGGCAATTTGTGACACTATGGGAGCGAATTGGAGATTATCCCATCCAACCCTATGACATCTCAGATCCTGCTGATCTCTTCGTTATAAGTACACGAAATGGGAATCACTTTGGCCAATTTATTTTTCCAAAAGCTGTCCTAAGAGAACAAGATATTCTATCTGATAAAGGTGAAGGTGGAAAAAGAGCTTTTCGAGTCTACCCGCCTTGGGACATTCCCACGAGTCGCCAAGCTCAAAAAACGCAAACATGGCAGTCGGAATATTTCTTGGATATCCCTGCAAATAAAACCGTAGACTACCTTCGTGCGCAAGCACTTTACGGTTTACCCGTAAATCTTACGGTCTGACCTATCTCCTCCACATGTTCCTTATCACCCTGCAAAATAAAATAATAGTATACATCATCTCCTATTTTCACCGCTTCGGGATATTTAATTATAAGCGCCGCTTGATGATTCCATTCCTCCCCTTGGTCAGCAGAAGGCATAATCAACTTTGCCTTCTCTTCCTCTTTTAACCCCTCTAATGTCAGTTCAGTGATTTGCGGATTGGAGCCATAAGGCTTCAGCTGATGGGAGGCAATGATTTCAGCTACTTCATCTATTGATTGTCCCTCTCCAGACATAGCTGATAATTGAAAAAAACCATCCTCCCCCTGACCCTTCTCATCATCTGCTGAATCGACGACCCATTCCGTTGGATACTTCAAAGAGACTCCATAAGCATTGGAAGTAAAGGTTGCAAACCCAGTTTGCCTAACTAGCATACCGATTACAGTACCTGCAAGTGCAATAACCACGATAGCCAACACCCAAAGCCACCGTTTTTTGTATACATTTGTTTTCACGATATCCCCCTAAATCAATAATTAGTTGACATGTACAATATTAGGAAATAAGATATAAACAAACATATGAGCAATCATTCATATGTATTGGTAAGGAGGAAATCATAATGAGCGATCTTAAAAATATCCTATCTCTACTTCTTTTCTGCATCTTCTTAATTTCTTATCTATTAAAGCTCCTTATACTTTACAAGAAAAACCAGATTAAAGGAAACGTTCTGGCTAAAGGCGCTAAACTATCTAAGCTCCATTATATCGAGCTATTGGTAAAAACCTCTACTTTTTTATGGGGTGCAGCATGGTTTGTTTTTTCCGTAGCAGAGTCCTTTATGGTTACACTTGTAGGCAAAACGTTTGATATTCCTGTAGTTCACTTTATCGGTGTTAGTGTAGCTGCCCTCGGATGTTCCATTTTTATTCAAGCTATGATTGCTATGCGCACTTCATGGAGAGTTGGGATTGATAAGACTACTGTAACCAAACTCATCACACACGGTATTTATAAATATAGTAGAAACGCTGCATTTGTCGGGTTTGATCTCATGTTTTTGGGATTGTATCTGATGTACCCCAATCTGTTAACACTCCTAATATTCATTCTTAACATTGCCGCGATTCATTTACTAATTCTTCAAGAAGAGCAACATTTAAAGTCCGTATTCGGAGATGAATATATCCAATATGCCAATAATACACCCAGATATTTTTTATTTTAAAATCTTTTATCACAGCTCCGATAATTTAAATTCGCTATATCATTTTACATTTTTTACAAGTCCGGAAAATATTCTCTTAATGTAACTACTATAATATGAGACTGTAAACATACATTAGGAGGGAAATTATGAAATCACCGAAAAAGTATGGCGTCAAAACAGCAATTGTAGCAACAGCGGCAACTGCTCTTTTTGTATCCAGCATTGTTACTACAAATGCACCTAATCAAGCAGACGCAGCATCTTCGAACACAAGAAATGTAATTCTGTTTATTGGAGACGGAATGGGTGCTGCTCAGCGTGATGCCATCCGGCTTGCCACCGTAGGTGAAAAAGGAAATCTAGCAATGGATTCCATGCCATACGTTGGATTAATTCATACAAGCTCCACTGTCCCTGTTACAGATTCGGCTGCTTCTGCTTCTGCTTATGCCAGCGGTGTGAAGACTTATAATGGTGCTATCGGAATGGATGCCGATAAAAAAAGTGTTAAGACCATTATGGAATATGCTAAAGATGCCGGGAAATCAACAGGTGTCGTTACTACTAGTCAGATTACAGACGCGACTGGCGCCGCATTTGGTGCTCACGTTGAAGACCGCTCAAAGCAAAGTGATATCGCTCTTCAGCTTCTGACTAAGAGCAAGGTTGATGTTCTGCTCGGTGGGGGTGAGGATTTCTGGTACCCTGCAGGCAATCCCGGCAAATTCCCAGATGAACCCGCTGAAGATCCTTCAGAAAAAAGCAAAGGAACACAAGGAAACCTAGTTGATAAAGCTAAACAATTGGGCTACACCTATGTAACGAACAAAGCGGATATGCAAAAAGCAAAGGACGGCAAGCTGCTTGGAATTTTCGCAAACGAGGAAATGTTCCAGCAAAAGCCTGAAGGTGAAGGAGATATTTATAATCCGGTGGTATCACTGCCAGAGATGACTAAGAAAGCTATAGATACGCTAGCAACAAATAAAAAGGGATTTTTCCTTATGGTGGAAGAAGAAGGCACTGACGAATTTGCACACCAAAACAACGCTAAAATGACGATTAAATCAGGTCAAGAACTGGACAAATCCGTGCAAGTAGCCAAAGACTTCGCCAAAAAGAATCCAGATACACTGGTTCTAGTGCTTGCCGACCATGAGACCGGCGGATTTTCTATTGAAGCAGTTGACGCAGATGATGAGTCCGGTGACGGCATATCCAAAGAAGACGGTCCATTCGCCATCGCCAATTCCAAACACAATTTTGTAGTGGACTGGACGACCTCAGGCCATACTGCGGTTGATATTCCAATCACAGCTATGGGCAAAAATGCACAATTATTTACGGGAATCTACGAAAACACCGAAGTATTCACCAAGCTTATGCAAGCATCAGGTTTTAAAGCCAATAAATAAAAGCGAGTAAAAAAAGACTAGCCAGATTTTTTTCTGGGTAGTCTTTTTCATTTTAAAATACAGTATTTACTTAGCATCTGTTCGCACAACAAAAATGATATCCTTAGTCTGATCCGCCCATTTACCTGTCAGATGAAATCCTCTGATCGTTGCTCCAGGCTCATAATCTTTACTATTTGAACTCAAAAAGGCTGCCAGATTAGACTCCAGTTTAAACGTTGCTTTTCGATCTGCGAATTAGTGGATGGTTTCACCAAGCTTTACATAAGGAATAGAAGCCGCAGAATCCTTCATTTGTGCTTGAAAAAGCGCACTCTCATCATCCAGTTCTATGCCCACCTCTCTGGAGAGGGTCTGAGATTGATTCACTTTTCCATCCATATGAATGGTTATCTCTGGCATCGCCGTGCTGCTGACTTCCTCACGATCACAAATGGTTAATACAAGCAGAAGTACAAAACTTAGGACTGCGATGTATATTCTTTTCAAGAAGACACCCCTTCTTCCCATTGTTCAACTAATCTGGTGTGAAATATTCGATTCCCAATATGATCAAACCCAAAATAAAGATGATGATACCAATCACAAGCGGAAAACCTAAAGCTAAACTATGAATCGATTTTACAAATATACCGTTAATTAACGATTACAGCGAGGTGTGTTTATAAAATTCTATTTTTATAGCTAATCCAACGGTTTCCTTATGTTTCTAATTTACGTGACAGCTCCTTAATTAACTCGATCTCTCGTAAAACCATACTTCGGGTGTAAAAATAGAGCTCCTCAGAGTAATCCATATCCTCACTATTGCCAACTACTTTGGATAACTGCTGTAAATGGTCCAGCTTTTCGTTCATATAAGTCTCTCTGTAATCAAGCAATCTTCTACGTGTCTCACGATCCAAAAGCTCATAATAAGCAAGACGAATAGACCATTCATTATCAATTCGAATAGTCTCCAGCGTAAATTCTGTTAAGCAGGTGTTAAACCGCTCCTCACCCTCAGTAGTTATAGAATATACATAACGTTTAGGCCGGCGTTCCTGAATTTCCGTTTTTTTGATTACCCATTTTCGCTTTTCAAATAATTTCAGCTTTGGATAAAGCGAGTTATTGTTTACGATTTTATCATTGCCCATTACAAAAATAATGTTTTTTTTAATTTCATAACCATGTTTGGCCCCTTTCATTAATTGGGCCAGAATCAAAACTTCAATATCCATAATCATCCTCCGGGCTTCCGGAATACGTATCCGGTTCATCATTTTCTTATATTACCTCAATTACTACATTCCTGCCAAATCACTCGTGATTTTTTGCACATACTTTCGCCCTGCTCTTTCGCTAATATAGGTTAAAATAACCTATTTATTTTTAACCTATATGTAGAGAGGAAGTTATCGTATGGAATTCACACATCTATTTAGCAAGGGCACAATCGGAAATATGGAGCTTAAGAACCGGGTCATTTTACCAGCGATGGGCACGAAAATGAACGCGCCGGGTGGATACGTCAGTGATCGTCTGATTGATTACCATGTAGCACGAGCTAAAGGCGGCAACGGCTTAAATACTGTAGAAGTAACAACTATTCACCCAACAGCGGCCTCCGATGATGCTCCTGCCCTTTATGATGATAAATTCATTCCAGGTATGGCTCAATTAGCATTAGCTATTCGAGAGGCAGGAGGCAAAAGCTGTCTACAGTTATGGCATGGAGGTAAAGTAACTCCCAACCTAATTCAGGTCTCCTCTTCACCTGTTCCGTTTGAAGGCGTGACTCATATACCACGTGAACTAGCGCATCATGAAGTCGGTGAGATGGTTCAAGCTTACGCAGATACAGCATTACGTGCGAAGAAAGCCGGATTTGACAGTGTGGAATTCCATGCCGGCCATGGTTATTTGCCCCAACAATTTCTAAGTCCTGCAATGAATTTTCGTCAGGATGAGTACGGCGGTTCTTGGGAGAATCGCTGCCGCTTCCCGCTGTCTTGTATCCGGGCTATCCGGAAAGCGGTTGGACCTGGGTTCCCTATCTTGATGAGAATCTCTGCGATTGAGGATCTACCGGGCGGACTTACACTGGAAGATATGAAGCTCTTCTCAAAGCTCGCTGAAGAAGCTGGAATTGATGCTATTAATGTATCTCGTGGGGTCCCTGCTGGCGCTGCAATTAAATATGAAGTACCGCCGATCGATTTACCTGTAGGCTTCAATGTAGATAACGCAGCACAAATTAAATCTGTGGTTAACATCCCTGTTATTGCCGTAGGCCGTATTAATGATCCAGCAATTGCAGACCGGATTATTGCGGAGGGTTTGGCTGATTTTGTAGCCATTGGGCGTGCGCAGCTGGCAGATCCGGAATTCTGCAATAAAGCTTTAGCCGGACGTGCAGACACGATCGTTAAATGTGTGGGGTGCGACCAAGGCTGCTTCGATGGATTCGTGAATCCTAATGTTCCATTTATCAGCTGTGTGTTTAATCCTGCAACCGGCCGTGAAAGTGAATATGAATTGCAGCAAACGGGTATCCCCAAAAAAGTACTTATTGCTGGTGGTGGCCCTGGCGGATTAGAAGCAGCTGTCACCCTGAAACGACGTGGGCATCATCCAATATTATGCGAAAAAAATGACATTCTGGGCGGACAGCTTTATATTGCCGGTGCCGCACCACGTAAAGAGGAAATGGCTGCAGCCGCTCTGAATATGGGAGAAACCGCTAAACGTGAAGGTGTAGACATTCGAATGAATACAGAGGTTACACCTGAATTAATCCAAGAAATTGCGCCAGATGAGGTCATTCTTGCAATCGGATCTTCTCCTATTATTCCGCCTGTGGAAGGCATCGACAGTTCACATGTGGTCAATTCACATGATGTGTTATGGGGAACGGTTCATCCAGAAGGAAGAGTCGTTATTATCGGCGGTGGTTTAGTGGGGCTTGAGGTCGCAGAACTGCTTGTAGAGCGCGGACATCAAATCACTGTAGTTGAAATGCAAGCTGATGTTGCTAATGATCTAGGGCTTCTGCGGAAAATCTGTGTCATGGAAAGTCTATATGGACATGGCGTTGAATTAATGACCAACAGCAAATGTATGGCGATTCAAGGGGATAGCGTAATTGTTGAAAAAGACGGCGAACGTCACAGCCTACCTGCTGATTATGTAATAATTGCTGTAGGTTCACGCGCCCTCAACAAACAAATCCTTCAGGATTTCTTGGAGGAAAGCTCCATCCCTTATCATGTAATTGGCGATGCGGTGCAAGCGCGTAGAGCGCTGAATGCGATTTGGGAAGGCGCTGAATTAGCTAGACGAATCTAATTAAGCTAACTATATGCTTCATCAAAATAACCCGGCAGGTCCGCCCTGCCGGGTTATTTTTTACTCAGAGTGCATTCGTGAGCGGCTATTCGGTAATCGGTATCCATTTAACCCCTCACCCCTCACCCATTATGCCGTTCGGACTCAGGAGACGCTATTGAGCTAAAAATAGCCTTTTTACGAATCTATCGGACCCAGATGCCGCTATTCCGCAAAAATAGGGGTCAAAAGAGGTGCTGCGACGGGAATAACTGCATTGGAGTCCGAAAAACTCAGCAAATTAGCATTTAGGTGCTAATAAGCGCAACGGTGTCCGTTAGCGAGAAAGAAGCACACAAAAGAATGGTAAGAAAGATGAAAATGGTGAGAATAGTGAGAATGATCAGAATGATGAGATTGGTGAGAATAGTGAAATACTCATCTCAATGAACCACTCACATTCATTTTGAGTACTGGCAGCCCAATAAATGCGGCATATCGCTCAGCTTCTTTAAGTACCAACTTTTCCGTATCGCCCAGATCGGCAAAAGGATGGATCATAATCTCAATCCCCTTGGTCTTTAGGGTTCTTTTCCATGTACCCACCACCTGACCCTCCACAACAATCGTCGGAAGAAAAACACCATTATTCCCCGGAACTATTAAAGGAGCAACGTCGGGCTCTAGAACGGCACTTCGGTCTTTATAACCCAGAATGTACTCATCAAAACCCGGAAGCAGATGAACGCCCGAGTCCTCAGCAGCTGGCTCTAGCCGATGAGCAGACATCCAATACTCACTGCCATCAATAACCTCTGATTGCAGTTGACTTTTGGCCGCTTCCAGACCTCTTCTAGCATCGGTAAGGGTGATGCCTGCCCACCAAGCAAAATCTTGAACAGTTGCTAAACCATGTCCGGTGAAATATCTCCGAGCGAGTTCATACAATGACTCATCGTAAGAAAGTTCTCGAAACTGTGGCACCCATTCCTCTAACAAAACAATCGTTTGCTGCTTACCATTCATCGGTCCGAAACAAATCAACCCTTGGTACGCAACATTCCACAACATATGATAACCACGCTGGTTCCCTGTGTGAATACCTTCTTCTTCTATAAGTTGAAGTAGAAGTGCACGATCTATCTGCTTTCCACCTTGTAAAGCATTAACTATAATATGTCTACAACGTTCTAGTGTCTGATCATCTAGCCCAAGCTCTGCATTCCGCCGCTTTGTTTGTCCTGCTAAACGCGGCACAGATAGCTGATGCATCCACTTTACATCTTCCGGTGGGACAAAATGAAGCGTACCTCGCAGCGTCCAATTCAGAATCATCTTACGATCAGCGATAGCACGCTCTATATCAGCTAAACTCGAAGATGGAGTACGTAACCCGATCGCCCACATCGCCTGCATGTAATCCTGCGCCTGTACTGCCCCTAATTCTTTAACGACCTGTTCGGGCTTGATTAGCTTGGAATCAACGATCTTCTGGTTGTATAAACGTTGCGCAGCTATCATTTTATTCGTCACACTTTGCCTCCTTAAGTGATCCTTCTCAAACCATCGTTTAACCTTATTGGAATAATTTTAATATAATTTTTTCCAATCTCATAGTTTTTCTTATTTCTTAGCTGTGGCCCGTCTTACGGCTGGTGCGACTACCGATCCCAACAAATCAATGATTTGCTCAACCTGAGCATAAGGTAAACCACCAATATCAATCTGAGCCAGAAAACGATTGTGTCCGTACAGCTCATGTTGATAAAGGATTTTTTCAATAACCTGTTGTGGGCTGCCTACGAGCAGCGCATTTCTCACACTCATGGCTTCAGCAAATTGGTCTTTAGGGTACGCTGATCCACGAAGCTCTTTCATCATGTGATTTAAATATGGGTAATAGTTACGGAATGCTTGCTGTGAATCTTTATCGATATATAAAAGGGTGGTTGTACCCACCGGCAGCTCTGCCGGATTAAAACCTGATTGTGCGGCAACCTGACGATACATATTCACAGAGGTCTTGAACGCTGAAGCAGGTCCACCTAGAACAGCCAGCATCATCGGGATGCCCATTCTTCCTGCCTTAACTGCACTTGCCGGAGGTCCACCAACCGCTCGCCAGATAGGCAGTTTACCATTCAGAGGCTTCGGAAAAATCTCCATATCATTCAGAGCAGGACGGAATTGCCCTTCCCAGGTAATTCTTTTTTCGTTATTTATTTTCATAAGCAATTCAATCTTCTCTTCGAACAATTCTTCATAATCCCTCACGTCATATCCGAACAGTTCATAAGCTCCTAATCGTGATCCACGTCCAGCAACAATCTCTGCTCTGCCTCCGGATAACAAATCCAATGTCGAAAATTCTTCATGTACACGTACAGGATCCGCTGTGCTCAATACAGTCGCTGAACTGATGAGTTTGATTCGTTCCGTTGCGTTTGCTATAGCTCCAAGTACGACCGATGCTGCTGAAGTAATAAATTTCGCCTGATGACTCTCCCCCACTCCAAATACATCTAATCCAGCATCCTCTGCTAATTTGGCGGCAGCAATGATCTCTTGAATCCGTTGTCGTTCACTGATTGGTTTACCTGTTAAGGCATCTGCAACATGATCACCTAAAGTATATAAACCTATTTCTAAACCCTTATTCTCGTCGATTCTATATTGTTCCATCATGATGATGTCCTACTTTCTTAGCTGTATTATTGGATAGGATGAAGCTTCGATGCAATCTCTTCCCGGCGTTCTTCCAGAAAAGAAGGCAAGGTCAAATTCTCGCCCAATGTGTCAAAAGATTCATCAATCTCAAACCCTGGACCATCTGTAGCAAGCTCGAAAAGAATATGGTTCGGATCACGGAAATACAAGGAATGGAAGTAATAACGATCAATGACCCCTGTGTTCTTGAACCCTGAAGCTGTGATTTTAGCAGCCCATGCGGTTAATTCTTCCAGATCCTTCACTCTTATAGCCACATGATGGACACTCCCTCTTCCCGGTCTTTCCCGGTCTTGATCATTAACTTCTTTGAGCTGAAGTTCAGTGTACAAGCCGCCTTTAGCTGTTTCATAAATATCCACCATAACTTTCGGATCACCCATGGATGGCACTCTACGAACTTGTGTATAGCCTAAAATATCCTCCAAAACAGCCTTTGTACGGCTAGCCTCACGGACAGTCAATTCAACGGGTCCCAATCCAACAATGGCATATTGTGGTGGAATATCATCAGTAATCCAAGGTTCTACCAGCTGAGTCACATTATCTTTTTCTGCGGAAACCAGATGAACCGTTAATTCATCACTATCCTGAAAAGTAAGCGAATTGCGCTCCTCTATACTTACGATAGCTTCATGAGCAACTTCAAATGTATCTAATCTTCTAGCCCAATATACTAAAGCCTCATCGCTAGGAACGAGAAGAGAGATTGCAGAAATACTGTTCGTTCCTTTCCGGGTCTGGCCTGCATTTGGCATTTCAAAAAAGGATACCTCGGTGCCTGGAGCGCCATTAGAGTTGCCATAGAATAAATGGTACATGGTTGGATCGTCCTGATTTACGGTTTTTTTGACAAGTCTTAGTCCCAGTACTTCTGTATAAAACCATAGGTTTTGTTTAGCGTCTTTAGTAATCATTGATACATGATGTTGTCCGGTTATTTGTGGTTGGCTCATTTTAATTTCCTCCTAATATGATTATGGTTTACTAGTAAACTGATGCTGAAAAAAGGAAGCTTTATTCAGCATAAAGCTTTTACAATACTACTGAACTCCTCGTGGAATTCGATTCTCATTCAGGCTATGGCGGTGAATCTTCTTAAACATGCTGTAAAATACTTTCTTCTCGTCGTCCGTCAGTGGATCGAATAACGAAGCTTGGAAATCCGATTGCAAAGGAAGAACCTTCTCGATAAGCGCCTGTCCCTTTTCAGTTAAAGAAATATACTTCACCTTCCAATCCTGCTTACGCTCAATCCATCCTTCTTTTTCTAATCTGCCAAGCATATGTGATACTCCACCTTTAGTAATGGTTAAATGCTCGGCCATTTCCATCTGTGTCACAGGCTGATGTAATAGTATTTGTACTAACGCATCAAACTGGCTAACCGTTAAATCAAACTGCTTCAAGAACTCATTGGAAAGATCATTACTATTGTCATAAACTCTTACCAGCCGCAGCCAGATCAATAAGCTTAGTTTGTTGTCTTCAGTGAATCCATTGTCTCGCATTATGCCACATCCATTGCTTTGGAATTGGATCTATTTGATTATCAGTTTACTAGTAATCTGATATGAAGTCAAATTTCGTATTAACTTAAGAAATAGAGAAGTACAGATAAACCATTACTAAACATGTGCGCGCCTATAGGCACTAATATATTTTTTCTTTTCTCATATAGGTAGGCAAAGATTAATCCAGCAGCCATATAGGAAAAGACATTCCACATTTCGTTATAGTTGCTCTGGAACACCACGGCTCTATAGACATGCTGGAAGCCAAATAAAAAGGAGGATATCAGATAAGCCAGAAGACGACTTTTCCTGCGGATCGTTCTATAAATGGTAACCCGATATACTAATTCTTCAATCACGGGGCCAATCCATACCACGTTCACTGTAAAAATAAATGGATACGAGGACAACATTGCCCGTAAATCCACCTCATTTACAGACTTTGTAATAGGATGAAAAATGAAAATTAGTGTGGGAATCAACATACTTCCGATGATAATAATCAAACAAAGTCCCCAAACCATCCATAACATATTACGGACCCAGTATTGTCTGAAATCATGAATAGCTTGTTTATAGAATCTCCTAAAACCTATAATCACTCCTATGTAGATCAGACTATTCAACATTAAGGCCATTCGATTTTGTTGTTCTGGCTGCCAAATAAAAACATGGTTAAGAATTCCCATAACCGGCCTGATCAAGAGAATGGAGAACAATCCTAAAAAGTACATTACTGCTAATATAACGCCCAAGATCAATTGCCTTTTACTTAATTTTTCATCAATCATTATAATCTGTTCCCCCAAGTAAAATTGTTAATAGACTGAATATCAACCATTTTAGCATTGGGAAATTTCATACGACTTAATGTAATCTTACATAGACCTTAAATTTGCCGGTTCAGCTCAATTATAATTTCAAACTGGTTATCTTGCGTATTCAGCTGAACAGTCCCTCCATGAGCAGCTATTATTTTTTGAACAATGAGTAACCCTAATCCAGAACCTGCCGGGTTCAAGGCTGATGGTTGGCCGTAATTAATAAAAGTAAGCTTGGCTCCATCATTCACCTTTTCCAGCACAGCTTGAAACGTAGAACCTTGCTCCTGATAAGCGATGGCATTATAAAGCAGGTTTGAGAATACTCGATTCATTCTTTTTTTATCAAACTGTAGAATTATTTCTTCTGGCTCGATTACAAAATCAGGGATCAGACCCGCAGCCTCAAGCTCGGGCAACATATGTATCATTTCTTCTCTCAAATATTCTGAGAAATCATCTGTTGTAACATCCAAGCGGAATTCGGGACTTTCCATTCTCGATAATTCAAACAAATCCTGAATCAATACATTGGCACGGATACTATTTTCGTATATTATTTTGGCAAATTCCAAATGTTCTATCCGACCGCTCACCTGTTCTTTTAGTTCAAGCTCTGCGTAACCCATAATACTTGTTAATGGATTTTTTAAATCATGGGATATATCCAATATTAGATTTTTTCGATTGTTTTCACTCTGTTCTTTTAACGAGGTCTGGATCTGAATCACTTCTGCCATATGATTAAAAGCCTGCTCCAGTTGACTAAACTCCCGATTCCCGCCTACCTGCACTCTTGCTGAATAATCCCCATTCTTAATTTTTTCAACAGCAGCGGACAACTGGTCTAAGGGTTTAATGAAACTAACCGCCGTAATTCTCGCATAAATCATCGTGCTTAGAATCAGAATCAACAAATAACCTAACCCAATAAACCCAAGCATTTGAAGGGTATGATCCTGCATAGGTGAATCTGAATTCCAATGGAAACTGCCTGTCATTTTCACTTGTATAGGTAAAGAGACGATCAGCCAAAATTGTTCCTGCTCATTATATTCAACAGTGATCATATCTTTGTTAGCGCCAGTATTCATTAGAAAATCCGTAAATTCTTTGACACTAATCTGCTTGGACGTAAATGGATTGTTGCCAATGGAATGTATGACTTCGTAATTGGAATTCACAACCTGTAAACTGCCCCCGACATCATTAACAACACTAGTGTCAATTCTTTGATAGTCATTTTGCATAAGCTTAGCAGCCGTTAACTGATTATAAATAATGTCCTTAGATCCCAGCCTGTTCATGCAAAACAAAGCAACAATCACCAATATCGTTATAACCGTTGTTATAAGAAAGATCGCGATATAGTTTTTTAACAATTGATAGGATATATTTTGTTTTCTCATCTTATTTACCTGGGTTGTAGAATTTGTAACCTAGTCCACGCACTGTAACGATATATTCGGGATGGTGTGGGTCCCGTTCGATCTTATTCCTTAGACGGCTGATGGTAACCATAATCGTATTATTATCACTATAGAAATCTTCTTCCCACGCCGCTGCATATAACTTTTTGGGCGTAAAAATTTGATTAGGACTCTGCATCAGACATTGTAACACCTTATATTCCTTGGCATTTAGAAGAACTGGACTTTCATTTATGTACAACATACATTCCTTTAAATTCAGCTTCAATTCTCTATGTTGGATTGTTTCTTCAGTTATCGATTGGCTAAGATCGTATACATTTCTTCGTCTCAGCTGCGCCTCAACCCTAGCCACAAGCTCTGAAGCACTAAATGGCTTCACCATATAATCGTCTGCTCCAAGGCCTAAGCCCACTATCTTATCAATTTCTTCACCGCGGGCAGTTAACAAGATAACCGGAATATGGCTTTTCTCTCTTATCCGTCGCAGCAGATTAAGCCCATCAAGCCTGGGCATTACAATATCCAGAATGGCAAGATTTATTTCATGTTGATTAACAACCTCTAAAGCCTCAATGCCATCCTTGGCTTCGAATACTCGATAGGATCGATCTTCTAAATGTATTTTCACTAGTTTTCTTATATCAGCTTCATCTTCAGCAATCAGTATATTCATCGCTTAATTCCCCTAACTATTCTCAAATAGCTGAGTCTTTTCACTCAGTATAACTTGCCAATACCACTTCGGTATATAAAGCCTAAAGAATACATCTGGAACATCATGATTAAAATACCCATGGATCACCATAATCAAATCTATTAAAATCAATAATTCCAAGTTCCTCGACTTCGTAATGATCATACTCCCGTTTTTTCTGATCATAATGGGAAATCTCCGCCGTTCTCAACAATAACTCTCTGCCCTTATGAACCGGTTCAACTACCTCCCATGTAGAAGCATTCGGGATGTCACTAAAAATCACGACCTCCTTTTAATTAAACTGCTTCACAAAATAGAAAAGTTTTCCTATTTATTTCTCAGAAAATTATTTTATTCAATTGATGTTGGAACAATAATAGTGTATGATGCATAGTATAGATCAAATACTGTATGACACATAGTAAGTATAAACGACTTCGACATCCTCTTAAGGACAGCAAGCGTTTAAACCAAAAATATAAGAACAATTTATAAGAGATTATAAATCCTTATATTTTAAATAATGAGGTGGGTGAATGAGTACTTTATTAAATTCTTTAATCACAGAGCTTAGAAGAGGTACGTTAACGCTAGCCGTTTTAAGTCAATTACGAACGCCCCAGTATGGATATTCGCTCGTTCAATTGTTGGAGGAATCCAGCATCATCATCGATCAAAGCACCCTATATCCATTACTTCGCCGATTAGAGAAACAGGAATTAGTGACGAGCAGCTGGGACACATCCGAGAGCAGACCCCGTAAGTATTATGTTCTAAGTGACTATGGCGTAGAGATTTTTTTACAGCTAAAGGAAGAATGGCTTAAGAATTCGAAAGAACTCTACGGCCTATTACAAGGGGAGGATGACCATGAAGCTGATTGAGATTTACATTCATGAAGTTACTCGGAGGTTACCAGAACAAAATCGGGAAGACATCGCATTAGAATTACGCTCAACCATCGAGGATATGTTACCGGATGATTATGACGAAAAAGAGGTAAAAGCCGTCCTTGCAAAATTGGGCAATCCAGCTATTTTAGCTAGTGAGTACCGCGATCAGCCCATGTATCTCATCGGCCCACGCTATTTCGATTTATATGTTACGTTATTAAAAATGATTATACCCATCGCTGTAGTTGTTTCTTTAATCGCTCTGGTTGCTGATTACTTGATTGGCTACAGCGGCGATAAAACAGTTGCGGATATTGTTACTGCAGTTATAAGTACAGGAATTGGAACCTTCCTTGAAGTAGGCATCCAAGTCTTTTTCTGGATAACTGTTGTGTTCGCTATTATCGAACGGGCGGATAAAGGAAAGGAAGGTCATCCTCTTACTACAAAATTAAGGAAATGGACTCCTGATGATTTGAAGGATATCGCGCTTGTCCATAAGAAAAAAGCAATTACAAGCTTCGAAGTGTTCGGAAGTTTACTGTGGACTGCCATTTGGGCTACTGTTTATTTTAATGCTGAACACCTGATCAGAGTCTATAGAGGCGGTGAAGGCGCACTTAACTTCGTGGCCCCAGCTTTTAATCAGCATGTATTACTTGATTATTGGCCTATTATTCTTATTGTGATCGGATTAGAAGTCGCGTTAACTATATATAAATTAATCAAGAGACAATGGACTAGAGAATTAGCATTATGTAATACGGTCCTTGAGCTCATTGTACTTATTGTATTCGCTGTTATCCTTATAAATCCGAGTGTATTTAACCAAGAATTTATTAATTACATGTCTAATTTATTAAACACTACAGCTAACCAATTTGAAACGGGACTAGTAGGTGGAGGAATAGCAATCTTGATTTTAGTCGCGGTCCTCAATATATATGAGGGCTTCCGCAAGGCTCGCCTTTAGTATTCACAGAACGGCGATTCTCCTGTTATTTGGAGAATCGCCGCTTTGTTTTCTGACTCGTTGAATGCCTGCTTCAAATGCTTCAACAACTTCAACATTGTCACCCCCCTCTGAGAGTTGCGGACCCAGATGACGTTATTTGCACATTTTCTGCCTTTGGAACAGGGCTTCGGACTCCAATGACGCTATTCCCTAGAATCAGCTCCATATCGGGGGTGTTTCAAGCCAATAACGACTATGCAGTCCGTTGGCATCCCAAAAGTGCGATATTTCTGGGTTTAGAGTCATCTGTGTCCGATAGGTGTTTCGTATGTGCAAATGTTGGCGAAGAATACGAAAAAAAGGAGTTGTCTCAGCAGCCATTCAGGGCATATGGGACAACTCCTTCTGATTTAATTAAATAGTTCAAGCTCGATAACCGTATCCATCTCATCAGGTAACATCGCGCCTTTTAATGTAATAAAAGCTCCACCGTCAACATCCGAATATTCCTCAGCCATCCACGGCACCTCCACCTTTAGCTCGGTACCATCACGTAGTAATCTAGCCTTATTAATCTTCCCTTTCAAGCCTTGGAAATAGATCGGGCCAATTCCACGGTCGTAGACATGCGCATACAATTTATTGCCCTTTTGCGTATAACGTCCCCACTCTGGCTTAGGTAGCAAAGACTTCCCGCATCCATAAATACTATCTCCATTAAGGCGCATCCACTCCCCAACTTCGTCAAGGATAACCAGGGATTCCCGCGTCATTTCACCTTTGGCATCTGGTCCAACATTGAGGAGCAGGTTACCATTCTTACTGATACATTCGACCATCGTACGGATGACTTGCTTGGTCGATTTATAATTCTTATCCTCGGAATGATAACCCCAGTTGTCATTCAGGGTAATGCAGGCTTCCCAAGGGATGGATTGCCCGTTTACGTCAACAATGCCGCCAGGCGGAATGATCTGCTCGGGGGAGAAGAAATCTCCAGCATACTCCTCAGGTTCTGCCGCACGAATATTGCCACCTAATCGATTGTCGATAATAATATCAGGTTGTATGGAACGAATCATCCGGATAAGCTCCGTCGCCTTCCACTTCTCCCCTGTCATATTATCGTAGGAGAAGTCAAACCACATAATGTCGATTTTACCGTAATTGGTGAGCAGTTCCTTTACTTGCCCATGCATATACTCCAAGTATCTATCGAAATCAATCGGCTTATCTTTGACCGCTTCGTTATCCCGATCAGGATGTGCCTTATCTCCATAACCGGGATAATCCTCATGGTGCCAGTCTATGATAGAGTAATATAGACCTACTGCAATCCCTTCAGCACGGAAAGCGTCTACATATTCCCGCACTAGATCACGCCCAGCAGGCGTATTAGTCGCTTTGAAATCAGTCAGCTTACTATCGAACAGACAGAACCCGTCATGATGTTTGGTCGTAAGCACAGCATATTTCTGACCCGCAGCTTTGGCTGCACTTGCCCATTTCTTCGGGTCATATCGAGAGGCGTCAAATTCATCGAAATACGTCATGTAATGCTCTCTACTCATCCGCTCGTTGCCGCGTATCCATTCCCCTCTAGCAGGAATTGAATATAATCCCCAATGGATAAACATCCCGAACCTATCCTGTAAGAACCATTTCGTTCTTTCTTCTCTTGTACCCATCTCTCCAACTCCTCCGTTAATGAAAGCTGTGATCAATCATTCACTCCACCTAAGCGGTATGAAATAATGCAGCTGCTCCAATTAGGCCTACATCGTCTTTGAGCGCGGCAGGTTCAATTGTAAAAGTACCCTTATAAGGATCCATGACAAATAGCTCCGTCTTTTCCACCAGTGCAGGGAATAACAAATCTCCAGCCTTACTCACGCCTCCACCGATCACGATCCGATCAGGATTGAACGTATGTACTGCATTGGCTAGACCTAGTGCCATATAATGAATACTCCGGTCAATAACCTCGACGGCCACGGGATCGTTAAGTGCCATGGCTTCAAATACGTGCCGCGAAGTAATTTTTTCTCCATTTATATTAGCCAGTTCCGTAATCATCGACGGGCTGCTCTCCATACTTCGCAGCGCCATATCCCGAATCGCTGTGCCCGAAGCGAAAACTTCCCAGCAGCCGAATCTTCCACAGCTGCATTCCGTTCCGTTCGGGTCAATAATATTATGACCTAGTTCACCAGCAAATGAATTTTTGCCAAGAAGCAGCTTGCCGTCAATGACGATACCTGCTCCAATCCCTGTGCTAAAGGTAACATAAACCATGTTGTCTGCACCTTTGCCAGCACCTCGGACATACTCGCCCCAAGCCGCAGCGTTCGCATCATTCACTACCTTTACTTCAACGCCTAGCTCCAACTCCATCCAGTGCTTCAGTGGGACATTATCCCACTCCGGAAGATTGGTGCCGTGAATAACGATCCCGTCCTGGCTATTTACAGCTCCGGGAGAAGCCAGACCCACTCCTGTGAGTGGTCGCCCTTCGGATACGGAGCGGATCATATCGATCATTCGCTGCACCACTTCTTTAGCGGTACGTGCCCCAGCCGTTTCCATCAATTCCCGTTTCAACACGGTCCCCTTTGAATCAAACAATGCTGCGGCAATTTTTGTGCCTCCTAAATCGATTCCAACTACGTAGCTCTCAACCTTCTGCATAACCCATTCACCTTTTCACTATCTATTATTAGCCGTTAGAATGAATACTCTCCGCTAACGCCCGTAAGGCTGCTGGATCGATTGGCGACAAAGCGTCTTTGTCATAACGTACAGCCGACCCAAAATGTACTTCTGTTACTCCAGTCTGATGTATAAATGAAGTAATACCTTCCGGCTTCAGACCGCTTCCAGCCAGTATACTTACCGATTTACCCCTTGATTCCTCGACTAGCTTCCGCATAGCAGGAATAGCTTCAGGTGCCGGACCTGGCCCGGCAGAAGTGAGCACACGCGTAATTTGCGGATACTTACAAAGCGTTCGATAACCTTCTATTTGATCCTTCAACTCATCAAAAGCACGGTGGAAGGTAACTTGCAATCCCTCGGTCAACGGCAATAATGTTTCAAGCGCTCGCTCGTCGATAGTCCCTTCCGGGGTTAACGCACCAAGCACAATCCCCGCCGCACCGCTGGCTGCAATTTGCTTTATCTCTGCTGCCATGGTCAAAATGTCATACTTTGAATAGCAAAAAGAACGGCTGTGCGGGCGAACCATAACAAACGCAGGAATGTTAACCGATTTGGCAACTTGTTGCACCAATCCTATCCCTGGTGTTAATCCGCCTTCCGTAATCGCAGTAATGAGCTCCAGGCGGTCAGCCCCGTTCGCTTCTGCTGTAAGGGCATCGTCCATACAGGTAGCGATGACTTCCAATCTCATAACTTTCCTCCACTCTTCCGGTTGTTATTGTTGTGCCTGTTTCATGACATAATCAGCGAGCAGTCGAGCACCATAGCCCGTTGCTCCAGCTTCTGAATACCCCACATCCTGTTTGTACTGAACCGTCCCAGCCATATCAATATGAACCCAGCTCAGCGATTCCGCTACAAAACGCCGTATAAAAAGCGCTGCTGTAATCGCACCTGCAAAAGGTGAAGTACTAACGTTGCGCAGATCAGCGTAATTGCTTCGAAGATCGACTTCGTATTCATCCATAAGCGGCATGGGCCACAGTCGTTCTCCATTGCGCTCACCGATTTCGACGAGGCTCTGCGTCATCTCTCCATCACCCCATATGCCGGCGATACCTAATCCTAACGCTGCGCCAACATTTCCAGTAAGTGTTGCAATATCAATGACCTTAGTTGCCCCGATATTTGCTGCATGAATAAGAGCATCCGCGATAATAAGCCGCCCCTCGCCATCCGTATTTGCAACCTGAACCGTCAGCCCATTAGGATAGCGTATAACAGACGATGGCAGCATTGCTTCAGCATCTGGTACGTTATCAACAACGGGGATCAACGCGGTCACATTTACATGAGCTTGATTCCGCACTAAAATATCCAGCGCCCCAAGAACAGCTGCTGCGCCACCCATGTCCATACGTGCATCGCTAATATCACTTGCGGTCTTAACATTCATCCCACCCAAATCGAAGGTAACACCTTTACCCACCAATGCCAGCATTGGCAATTCAGGGTTACTCTCATAGCGAATTTCAACGAGGGCTGGGGAGTGTTTACTGCCAGCTCCAACCGCCAGCAACCCATTCATCTGTAGGTCAACCAGCTCCTGCCCCCGGTAGACATGAACTTTCACTGCTGCGTTATCACGCTCGAAATATTCGACCATCCATTCTGCGAACCGATCCGGATTTAGAGTCCCGGGCACCTCATTCACCAGATCGCGAGCAACTACTGCTCCTTCAGCGCGCATGCGGCCAGTACTTAGTACAACTTCCAGTTCAGGCTTAGTCAGTTCAGGCCAATCGGCTGTCTGGAGCAGCAAATCAACTGAAATGTCTATTTTAGTAACGCCACGATAGGTTTGAAAACGATATAATCCAAGAAGCCAGCCTTCAATCCATGCTTGCAGCTCATCCGCAGCGGAAATATTACTTTCTGCTGTCCTACGAACAAATGAAGCTGAATTTCGTCCTTCTCTTAGAGCTGTACGGGCGGCAGATCCCGCTGCTCGGCGAACTTTCTCAAGCGTAAGAGCCCGGCGTTTTCCCATTCCAATTGCTATCACATCGGACTCTTCCTCAGAGCGAGCATATAACCATGTCACACTGCCACTCTGTTTGTGAGCTTCTCCCAGCCGAAGAGGAAATGGCTCCTCTTCATAGGCTAAGTAGATAAGCGTATCCGCCCCATTAGCGGAATCGAACAAGATATTCATAGCTGTCCCTTCTTTTCCGTAAAGTGTACTCACATTTAAAATTATCGTTCTAGTTTCAACATTTCTTCATCAAACAGATGACAAGCGAGCTCATGACCTGGTTCAACTTCCCGGAATACAGGCACATGTTGCTTACAGATTTCCATACAGGAAGGGCATCTTGTATGAAAACGACAGCCCGTCGGCGGATCAACTGGACTTGGAAGATCCCCTTTTAGAATAATGCGTTCCTTCTTCAAGCTTGGATCGGGCACAGGAACTGAAGATAGCAGCGCTTGGGTGTAAGGATGCAAGGGACGGTCATACAATGTATCCTTATCAGCCGTCTCCACAAGAGAACCCAGATACATAACCCCAATTCGATCACTAATATGCTCGACCACACTGAGATCATGAGAGATGAATAAATACGTCAGGCCATATTCCTCCTGCAAGTCCTGTAACAGATTCAACACTTGGGACTGAATCGATACATCCAGCGCTGACACGGGTTCATCCGCCACAATTAGACTTGGGCGAACGGACAGAGCCCGGGCAATCCCAATCCGTTGCCGCTGTCCACCGCTGAACTCAAACGCGAATCGCTCGGCGTGGAAACTGTTCAATCCAACGGTCTCTAGCAGTTCGCAAGCTAGTTTATCCCGTTCTTTAGAGGACAGCTTTGTATGAATAAGCAGGGGTTCGGCGACAAGATCCTTCACCTTCATGCGGGGATTAAGTGAAGCATAAGGGTCTTGAAACACCATCTGCATATCTTTGCGCAGAGGCCGCATCTGGTTGTCTGAGATATGGCTAATATTTTGTCCCTTAAACCATACTTCTCCATGATTGGGTTCCAGTAAGCGAGTCACCAGCCTGCCCGTAGTCGATTTTCCACAGCCACTTTCACCTACAAGGCTGAACGTTTCTCCCTTACGAATGGCGAATGAAATCCCATCAACGGCGTGTAAATATTTAGTCGTTCCGAAGAAGCCCTTCTTCACAGAAAACAACTTCTTCAAACCCTTAACCTCAATTAATGGAGTCTCTTTCATAAACATCCCGCTCCTTCCGTGTCCTCCTGCTGTGTAAGCCAACAACGGCTTTTGCGCTCTAGCCCCTCAATCGGAAGTAGCTCAGGTTCTTGCGACAGACAACGCTCCATGGCAAATTCGCAGCGTGGCGCAAACTTACAGCCGGCAGGCATTTGTGAAAGGTCTGGCACATTCCCTTTTATAGACTCCAAGCGATGTACATTCTGGCGCAGCTTAGGTACCGATTGAATCAATCCCTTGGTATACGGATGTTGCGGTCTGGCGAACAGCTCCTGAACAGAGGCTTCTTCCACCACACGACCAGCATACATAACAACTACCCGGTCACATAATTCCGCAACTACTCCAAGATCATGGGTAATGAGCAGCATTCCCATATCCTGTTCATCTTTCAACTGCTTCATCAGATCAAGAATTTGCGCTTGAATCGTTACATCGAGTGCGGTCGTGGGTTCATCGGCAATCAACAGCTTTGGATGACAAGACATGGCCATTGCAATCATAACCCGCTGTCTCATCCCGCCGGATAGTTGATGCGGATATTCATCGATTAATTCCTCTGCGCGAGGGATACCTACAAGCCGCAACATATGAATCGCATGCTCACGAGCCTTCTTGCGTCCATAACCCAAATGCAGTCTAATCGGCTCTGTTAATTGCAGCCCAATCCGCAGCACTGGATTAAGAGAGGTCATCGGCTCCTGAAAAATCATTGCCAGATCATTTCCCCGGATTTGGCGCATCTCCTTCTCAGAAATCTTCGTCAAGTCCTTTCCTTCAAAACGCACAGAACCTTCAGAAATTCTGCCCGGCGTATCTTTAAGCAACCGCATGATCGATAATGAGGTTACACTTTTGCCACAACCAGATTCACCAACCAGGCCTAGCACTTCACCTTTTTTAATAGCAAAGTCTACCCCCGCAACCGCAGTTATACTTCCATCGCCGCGTTTGAACTCCGTTTTCAGCCCTTGTACATCCAACAAATGTTGAGTCATGTCTTGTCCCTCCTTAGTTTTTCATTTTGGGATCAAGAGCATCACGCAGTCCGTCCCCGACCAGGTTAAATGCAAGTACTGTTAAAAAGATGGCTATCCCCGGAAAATAAACGATATGTGGAGCAATACTTAAATAATCACGTCCCATACTTAACATTGCGCCCCAATCGGGCTCTGTTGTTTTTGCACCCATTCCGAGAAAGCTCAATGATGCAGCGGCCAAGATCGCTCCGCCAATCTTCATGGATAGATTAACGATAATGCTGGGCACGGTCTCAGGAAAAATATGACGCCAAATAATCCGGCGATGCTTCGCTCCCATGGAACGAGCCGCTTCCACAAACAATGTTTCTTTCGCAGACAGCGTTACGCTCCGAATAATTCGGGCGAACGATGGAGTACCAAAGACTGCAACTGCGATAACAACGTTGGATAGACCCGGACCGAGAATGGCGACGATCCCAATGGCAAGCAGCAAGTCAGGAAAAGAAAATAGTACATCACTGCCACGCATAATTATCCGATCTAGCCAACCGCCATAATATCCGCTTAACAGACCTAGGATAGTTCCAAGTACACCTGCGATTAAGACGGAACTGAGACTGACCGCTAAGGTTAAGCGAGTACCATCAATCAGACGGCTTAGAATATCACGGCCATATTCGTCTGTCCCGGCCCAATGTGCAGCAGAAGGACCTGCCATAAGAGCATCGTAGTTTGGTTCATCAGGATTATACGGGGTCAGAAATGGCCCGAAAATTGCAATTAGGAATAGCAATATAATAAAAAATGCGGCCACAAGGGGCATCTTTTGTTTACTGAACTTACGTAAAAAAACACCCATACGGCCTTTTGTTTTCTCCGGGGCCAGTACCTCTCCGGGTAATGGAGATTTTGCTCCCATCACCGCCGAATTGTCACTCATGATATCCCTCCTGATCCTAAATTCACCCTATAAATCTATTGAAATTCTGCTTCTTAGTCGCATTAGCTACTGAGAAAACCTTATTTTCGGATTAAGAACACCATACAATAAATCTACTAATAGATTGATAAGAATAAATTGTGTAGCAAACAGAAGCAGTAAGGCTTGAATGACTGTATAATCCCGGAACAAAATGGAGTCTACTAGCAGCCTGCCAAGACCCGGAATACTGAATACCGTCTCAACCATTACAGAGCCGCCGAGCAGGAACCCAAACTGAAGTCCAGCTACGGTAACCACCTGAATCAAAGAGTTGCGCAGCGCATGCCTGCCGATAACAACATACTCGCGTAAGCCTTTTGCACGTCCTGTACGGATATAATCCTCCCGAAGGGTCTCCAGCATAGATGACCTAGAATAACGGGCCAACATAGACATAATTCCCATCCCGAGTGTAATGGAAGGAAGAATATAGGACTTCCAGGAATCAACACCACCCGTTGGAAACCAACCAAGCTCTACCGAGAAAATTTGAATGAGTACCAAGCCTAACCAAAATCCAGGAATAGACATCCCTGAAATGGCTGTCAACGTCCCTAAATGATCCGGCCACCGATTGCGATAAACGGCTGAAACCACGCCAATTAGAAGACCAATAATTAGAGCCCAGGCCATACTAAGAAAAGTCAGCCACAACGTAGGCATTACTCTGCTTTCCAGCATGTCAGTAACCGGGATCCCTGAACGGATCGAATTGCCCAGATTCCCACTTAGCAGATCACCCATGTAGTTTATGTATTGCTTCCACAAAGGCAGATTGAGACCCAGCTGCTCCTGAATTCCACGAATCTCTTCAAGCGTAGCATCTTTACCGGCAATAAGTCGGGCTGGATCGCCTGGGATTAAGTGAATAAACAAAAAGACAAGCACCGATACAATGAACAACAGCGGAATAACCCCGAGGAGTCTTTGTAAAGCATATCTACCCAACTCATAAGCCCCCTTCAGTATCGACAAATGATTTAGTGAGGCCGCTTCCCACCATACTACAGAAGCGGCCTCGTTCATTTCTTGGGATATTAAACCTAACGTTTGTTTAGCATTATTTCACTTCTGCATTCAGGACATTAATGGAACCATCCGGGAAGACCTTAACTCCTTCCAGATACGATCTTTTGCCTGAGATGATTTGGTCGACGCCCATGAATGCCCATGGAGCATCTTCCCAAATTGTTTTTTGAATATTGCCATAGATGGATTTAGCCGCTTCTGGATCAACAGATTTATTCGCCTCAGCGATCCATTTGTCTACATTTTCATTTTTGTAATAGGCTGTATTTGAGCCAGCAGGCGGGAACATTTCACTACTGAACAACCCTCTGGTTGCACCATCTGCATCACCTGAAGACGGAGACCAGCTGACATACCACATTTGAATTTTTGCTTCTTCTGGTGTCTTAGCAGAGTTAATTTGGTCGGACAATGTGCCGCCTTCCATGGATTTCACGTCTACCTTAATCCCTACAAGTGCTAGCTGTTGCTGAATAAATTGCATCCCCTTCATAGTTTCGGATTCATTTTCACCCCAAATTTCGGTTTCGAATCCATCAGGATAACCTGCTTCAGCAAGCAATTGTTTAGCTCTTTCAATGTCATAGTCATAACCTGTTTGCGGGGAATAGTATTGTGTTTTGGAAGACATCGTGGAATCAAGCTTAGCACCAAGACCCGATTTCACAACTTTGATATAAGCTTCTTTATTGATAGCATAGTTAATGGCTTGACGTACCTTCACATCATCAAAAGGTTTTTTCATCGTATTTAACGTTACATAACGGACAATTGTCGAATCGATGGTATCTACAGTAATTCCTTCAAGACCTTCAACCTCAGATACTTGCTCCGTTGGCATTGGATAAATAAAATCTGCCTCGCCGGTTTTTAGCATGGCTATCCGTGATCCATTCTCTGGCACAGGTCTAAAGGTCACACTATCCACTTTTGGCAAGCCCGCTTGCCAGTAATCAGGGTTCTTAACGACAACCAAGCGGTCGCCTTGCACCCATTCTTTGAACTTAAATGGTCCCGTCCCTACAGGATTTTTCGAAATATCGGTGCCATTTTCTTCTAAAGCTTTCGGACTAATAATAGGTGCCATAGCTACTTTATTTAAAAATGCGTTGTACGGCTCACTGAGTGTAATAACCACGGTTTTAGCATCAGGAGTCTCCACTTTCGCTACCTTTGCGAAGCTTTTGCGCAGTCTCAGATTGTTCTTCTCATCTTGAATACGGGCGATGTTTACTTTAACCGCTTCAGCATTAAAGTCAGTACCGTCTTGGAATTTAACATTCTCTTGCAGCGTGAACGTGTAGACCAACCCGTCTTCACTTATGGAATGGCTTGCGGCAAGAACAGGAACCACGTTCATATTCTCGTCAAAACCCATCAGACCTTCGTACATCGTTCTGGCAGCGCTGATTGAATGCGTATCGCTTGCGTTATGAGGGTCCAGCGTAATAAAGTTAGAATTGATGGCAATTACAATGTCTTTATCATTCTTTGTAGTTGGGGTGCTAGTTTCAGTTCCACCAGCAGTATTGCCGTTTTGTCCCTCGTTGCTCGCTTTGTTGCCGCACCCTGCAGTCACTACTACTGTAATAAGCAGCAGCATGAACATTGACCATACTTTTCCTTTTGCTTTCATTTTTTACACTCCCCTATTCAAACGATGTATTAGAAAAGCTTCTAGTCCGATTAATCACCAAACTTGAAGATTATTCTTGACCTTATGCTCTAGATCTCCCATTGAAATACAGCACGGCGTTCGCCGACTACAGTACCGCCATCATTAACAATCGTGTTAGGCACGAGTGCATATAGGCGATCAATTGTGTCTTGATTGCTGTAACCAATACGTTCTAGAATCGATGCGATAATACATGGCCAGACTTGTTCTGATCCGTCGGATACTTTCAGTGATATACCCATTCGTTCCTTACGGAGTCCGATACCGTATACCCCTTTTGCTCCACCCTTAGCCGTCAGATTGTCATCCTTCAGGAGCTCTGAGCATACAAATTTCGTGTCAGCAATCATAACCGGGTTATCGTTCATAAGTTTTGCAATGGCAGCGGCTGCGTTACGTATATCCGTATCCTCAATTAAATCGGGACACGCTAGCTTTAGATAGGAATAAGCGATTTTATGAAGCGGAAGTGCGAAGATAGGAAGTCCACAGCCATCAATACCTTGCGGGATGGACGCTTTGGGAACTTCAGCGATATAAGCCATCATCTCAAGAATCTCCTGTTGTACAGGATGGTTAGGATCGTAATAAGTGTTTATATCCCAACCCATATATTTGCTAAGGCCCATTAACCCTGCATGTTTGCCTGAGCAGTTATGAAAGATTTTACGAGTGGGTTCATTTGCCCGGTGACGTTCTGCTTTGGCTTCTTCATTCAGCGGGTATGTAGAGCAGCAATGTAGTGACTCTTCTTTTAATCCCATTTTCTGAAAAAGAGCTTCAAGCGCTTCAATATGGAAGACTTCTCCCCGGTGTGAAGCGGTAAACAGCGAAGCTTCTTTACTTGTCAAACCATATACTTCATCGATCCGGCGTTTCATTACCGGCAAAGCTTGGAATGGCTTAGCAGCAGAGCGAAGATAAGTCATATGCTCCGGATCGCCTGCTTTGTACAAAATGTTGCCCTTCTCATCAACTACACTAACTGCACCATAATGCACATTCTCCAGCAGGCCACCACGATATTCTTCTACCAATGTTGTAAATCCCATCTGTACAACCTCCCCAGCAGTAGTTAATTTAATCTAAGGCAAAAAATCGATTCTGCGATAAAAGTCCCGATCCGATAATTACACCCTTCTCATTCAGCAACGAGCGATGAATCGTAAAGGAACCACGAAGCGGCTCCCAGGTAAAGCGCGAGAGGTACAGCTGCTCAACTTCTTCGTATATATCCGGGAATTTGTCCACGAGTTCTCCACTTAAAATCACGCTGTCGGGGTTATACATGCATACGACATTATTAATGGTGATGGCCATATACATGAGTGCACGGTCGATCAAGTGAATCGCCCATTGTTCTCCTGCATGTTTTGCTGCGAATAACTCCTCAATCGTACGGATCGGGCGAATCCGATTAGCTTCAGATAATAAAGAACTGATATTTATATAGGTCTGTAAACAGCCCGCTTTGCCGCACTCACACATCATTCCGTTAGGATCTACTGTCGTATGCCCAATTTCACCCGCACTGTTCATCACCCCTCGATAAATCTCTCCCTCGAGAATCATCGCAGAACCCACGCCTTGACCGAAACCCAATAATGCCGTACGGCTTGAGCCGACTGCGGCTCCTTTAAGATGTTCAGCAAGAGCCCTTACTTTCAGCTCATTGTCCACAGCGATTTCAAAACCTGTCAGCTCTTTCAAGCGTTTGGCTAACGGCACATTTTTCCATCCTAGCTGAACAGAGAAGACAACAATTCCTTCTTCGTTATTCACAATGCCGGGAAGTCCAACGCCAATACCCACGATACGTGTTCTGTCAATCACATGCTGCTGGAACAATTGCTCAATGGCTTCATGAATCCGTTCCAGCGTTCCATCCGGGCTTTCGTCTGGTGTACGGGGAAATTGACTACTGCAGATAAGCTGTCCTTGTAAGTCCACAATTCCAATAGACATAAGACTGCGATCCAGTTCAACGCCAACCGATAATACAGAAGCGTCCATCATACCTATTAACGTTGATTTCCGACCTAATCCTGATGATACCTGCTCTGAATCGAGTAAATATCCTTCCTCCGTCAACTCTCCGACAATTCGACTTACAGTCGTAGGACTCATACCAGTCTGTTTAGCAATAGAAGCGCGAGAAATCGGTTGTTGATTTTTTATAATTTCGAAAACCGTTAAACGATTTTGTCGCTTCATAAAATCCTGATCGTGCTTTTTCACGGGCATTCTCCTAATTATTTTCTCCAGTGCATTAATTGGATTAATAAACCACAAAAATAAGAAATTATTTGCAAATAAAGCGCTGATAATGTATTCTTTGATTTAAATTTTAATTTAGTTTCTCCAGTGATGGGATTAATAATAAAGGGTCATGGTTTATGTGTCAATATAAATGACATATTTTTTATTTAAAAATAAATGTAAGCGGTTAACGAAAGATAACCAACACAAAAACCACTCAATATATAACACAGACATAACATATAAGCCCATGAATTAGCATTTAATTTGAATCTTGAACCTATTAATTGGAACAGAAAGACTGAAAGTGGTATTTTGAGGGTGTGTGAATCGATGGTAAATTGAAGGTAACACTCGCATCAAAAGGAAACTCTCAAAAAGGAGGTAGCTTTTGATGCGAAGTGAGTTAGTTACATCGAAGGTGCTAAAAAATCATTGAAACTCAACGGTCTTAACCGCTGCGTCCTCTTGGATCATCGATAACAATTGTACTGGATTAAATGATTCAGGCAATCTTACAACGATTTCTACGTTTAATTCGGATTCTACACTGTTATTTTCAGCATGAAAACTTAGAACAGCGATTTTGTGTTCTTTAAGCAACTCTTGAATTCGGCCCATAGCGCCTTCTGTGTTAGCTAGACTTATAACGAGCTGTTGGGTTTTTGGTGCGGCCAGCCAGCTATTACGACTGTGTAAGATCTTTTGCCCAAGTAAAATGATTATCGTTGCTCCTACGCCAAGAATATAAAGACCAGACCCTATAGCCATGCCCACTCCGGCTGTTGCCCAAATCCCTGCAGCAGTAGTGAGCCCTTTGACTGTGTGTCTTTGCATAAAAATCATTCCTGCGCCCAAAAAACCTACTCCGCTTACTACCTGAGCAGCTATCCGAGCGGGATCAAGAGAAAGATTAGGCCAATCCGCTTGATCCTGAAACCCATATTTGGAGATGACCATCATGAGTGCAGCACCTAAGGCCACAACAAAATGTGTTCTAACTCCAGCTTCTTTCATCCGGCTTTTGCGTTCATATCCAACTAATACGCCACAAATTCCCGCGCCAATTACACGAAGCAAATACTCAAACTCCATACCTTCACCTTCTTTCATCATGATATGTATGTTGGATTAGTATCACGTAGGATAAATTCGATAATCTATTTATTGTATCACAAACAAAAAACCATAATACGTCCTCTCGCATTATGGTTAACTCGCATTTTTTAATTTTATACTTCTTAGTTCGTATCGGAAGCTAACAAAGAGCAAATCTCCGCATCTACAAATCTACCTTTTTCAAAAAAAGATTCGCGCAACAATCCCTCATACTTAAAGCCCGCTTTCAAAAGAGACTTCTTGGAGGCAATATTAGCCGGATCATAAAGCGCCTCAATTCGATGGAGCTTCATATGCTCAAAGCCATACGCAATAATAGCTGTCAGGACTTCCGTCATCACACCCTGCCGCCAATAAAGTGGAGATAATTCATACCCAATCTCTGCTTTGAAATTTCTGTGCGCCCAGTTATGATATCCGCACGAACCAATCATTATATTATCCTCACGCCTGGCTATTCCCCAGCGAATGCTTTGTTTGCCTTTGAAACGTTCATCCCATCTTTCGATAAGGTTGATCGCTTGCTGTATATCGGTAAAGCTATCCAGATCATAATACTGGGTCACTTCATCTTTTGAAAAATAATTATATATTTCTTTAGCATCATCCAGTGTAATTCTTCTCAAAATAAAGCGGTCTGTTTCGAGCACAGGAAATCCTTCAACGTTATCGATCATATTTTCCTTAAGTCTCCTCTCATTTCTCTAGTAGTACAGTTCGTCGTGGAAAGTGAAACTTCCTTTAGGATATAATGTATTTTATAAACTAGTGATTTTTTTCACCTTGTAATCATTTGTTCATATTGCGTTCTTAATTGCTTGATACACTTCAATCATAACGATAACTACAAAGGAGATATTCTTATGAAAAAATTGTATTACACGTCTTTTTTCTATGCAATTCTTGGTTTGATAGCCGGAGTGGCCTATCGCGAAATTACTAAAATGAATGATTTCACAGGAGATACTATATTAGTTGCGCTTCACACTCACATTCTAGTCTTAGGATTCTTTTTCTTTATTATTGCTATGATCTTAGACAAGTTATTTAATATCCATGAGGCTAAATCTTTTGGTGCATGGTACATTGTCTATAACATTGGTCTTCTAATCACGATTGGTGCAATGGCTACACGTGGAATGCTGCAAATTAACGGCAGTGATATTAGCTTCCTGCCCCATATTGCGGGACTTGGTCACGCCATTGTTGGGGCTGGAATCATCTGGCTGCTTGTGCTACTCGGTAAACGAATTAAATAATACAGAAAGAGCCGCCTGGATCACTCCAGCGGCTCTTTTAATTATCCCCTGCTTTCCGTTACGGAGCAATCCCCCATACGAGAGCATCATTCTGATAAAGCGTCACTTTATCCCAGTTAGTATAAGCAGTTTTAGTAGCATCAAAGGAGTAGTCATTGACTTCGTTAAAATTAGTCCAATCTGATTTATATATTCTGAGTTGAATATCTCCGGACTGGCCTCCAGCTGGAATGGAACCAGACGAAGAAGCAAACGAAAGTTCAACGTAAGTGTCTGCATTCGTGCCAGTGTAGTCTGCAAAGGCGACTTGAACATTATTATTGCCGATCTGTGCCCAATCAATTGTGCCATTTAACGTCTGATTACTATCTTTAGTGAAATAATAACGGATTTTAAGATCGCTTAAGTTCACTGGGGTTGTGCCGTTATTTTTAATATTAAAATAAGGTTTGATCTGATTGTCTGTCGCATTAGTATCTCCCGCCCGATACTGCAACGTCAGACTAATTGCTGCCGGAACTTGTGGAACAGCACTCGCTTGTGCCGAATTCACACTCTCTCCTGTACTATTGGTTGCGCTTACAACATAGTAATAGGTTGTTCCGTTCGTTAAGCCCGTGTTAATGTAGCTCGTTGCCGTTAGCCCTGTTGCTACAGTGGTATAAGGCCCTCCGCTTGTGGTTGCACTTTTCACAGTGTAACTAGTCGCACCACTGGATGCACTCCAGCTCAGGTTTACTTTTGCATCTCCTGCTGTCGCTACCAAATTGGTTGGCGCCGCGGGAACAGTCGCCACTGCTGCTGGAGCCGCACTCGCTTGTGTAGAATCCGCACTCTCTCCCACACTATTGGTTGCGCTTACAACATAGTAATAAGTTGTTCCGTTCGTTAGGGCGGTGTTAGTGTAGCTCGTGGTCGTTAGCCCTGCTGCTACAGTAGTGTACGGGCCTCCGCTTGTGGTTGCACTTTTCACAGTGTAGCTAGTCGCACCATTGGATGCGCTCCAGCTCAGGCTTACTTTCGCATCTCCCGCTGTCGCTACCAAGTTAGTGGGTGCCGTCGGAACAGTCGCCACCGCCGCTGGGGTCGCATTCGCTTGTCCCGAATTCACACTTTCTCCTACACTATTGGTTGCGCTTACAACATAGTAATAGGTTGTTCCGTTCGTTAAGCCTGTGTTGGTGTAGCTCGTTGTCGTTAGCCCGGTTGCTACAGTTGTGTACGGCCCTCCGCTTGTGGCCGCTCGTTTTACGGTGTAACTAGTCGCACTGCTGGATGCCGTCCAGCTCAGGCTTACTTTTGCATCTCCCGCTGTCGCTACCAAATTAGTGGGTGCCGCAGGAACTACAGTGCCCCCTCCGTTACTCAGAGGAATTACAGGGTAAGCATTCTGTACCAGCTGAACAAATTGATCATGGAACCAGTGGCCTGATACAGGCGCATTAGGTAATGCACCGGTCAGTGTGCCGCTTGAGCTGGTATAAGTCGGATCACACATTCTGTCAAAGCCCTTGCCCTCATTATTTGGAATGGCACTGCTGGAGCCATCAGATTCTCCCGGAGGTTTCACCCAGACGAATGCATCCAAATGTGAGGCTGCATAACCTGCGGGTGCTGCTTGTGGAACTTCTCCAATTCCGGCACCGCTGGCATTACACCAATTGCCGCGATGGAGACGTTTATCAATCCGACCGGAATCCGCATAAGCGTTAACGGTTGTTCCGCTTGCACTAGTCGGACGATTAGGTCCTCCCCACCCGTTACGGGAAGTATCAATAAGGAAGCCGATCGTGGAAGGCCAACCTTTTGCTACAAAACCTGAATACAAAGCTGCTGTGAAATCGGCTTCATCAAAATACGGATTCCATTCATAATAACTTGCAGAACGAAGCTGCTGGCTGCCTATCGTAAGATTCGGATCTGGAAGATTAGGTTCTACTAGTGGAGTGGTATTGGCTGTATTCGTAATGAATCCATCGACACTAGCAAGTCCAGCTGTAGTGCCTGACACAACCGAAGTAAAGAGGTCTATAGCGGGGCCACGGTTAGTATCCCATCCGAGCCAGCCGGAGTGACCAATATCCATGTAAGTATACACATTTGGAATGGCATGGAGAGCATTTAAAGTGTAACGTGTAGCATCACGGTAAATATTCGTGGAGTTAGCTTGAGCACACTGTGGTGTGCTGAGATTGGTAACTAGATTCGGAAGCGAATCCGGCTCTACGATAGTCACTATACGAATGTCACTATATTTGGGCTTTGCAAAAATACTGGCGATTACGTCAACATAATCTGATTTGTAGGTTGTCAAACCCGCTGCCGTCAGTGGCAGCTCGCCATTGGAGGCCAAAGCGTGGCAATCCCGCCCTGGCATATCATAAATTACAAATGTGGCTGTAATCGGCGTGTTGGGTTGCTTTTGCGCGAGTACGGAATCTAATGTTTCCTCAAGACTTTTTCTGCCTCCGTTTTCTGTCCCGCCATAAATTGCAGCAATTCGATCCAGCCATACGGCTGTCGGATATTTTTTAATGGTCTCCATCTTGGAAACTAAAGTACTATCGGTAACCTGAGCAATAGAGGTATCAATCAGTGCGGCATAATCAGGATTAACATATGCTGTAGCTCCTACAAACGGATTGTCAACATGTGCCTCACTGGCATACGTGGTAGAAGGAGCATATCCGGTGATAACTAAAGCCATGATCGTAAGCAATAACAACATTTGCTTCCTTAGTGCTTTTGTCATTTATTATTCTCCTTTCGACAATTAAATAAATTCGTAAATAATTTATTAATAGCCACGCGATGCTACAATTGCAGTATTCACTCCTTTAAAGAATGGTCACCTCCTCTATGCCTTACCCGCACTCATCATCACCTCCCCTCCGTTTTAAAAATCTAACAAGAGCCTAAATCCTCTAACTATTTAACATAAATATAATTTTATTTAATTTATAGAAAATTATCCCTTTTCTTGAATACTACCATATCCTATTTTTAATTAGAAGATAGTAGATGAAATAAAAGTTTAATAATGAGACTATAAGAATATTTGTTTATAAACTGGTAAATGATACAATGTGGAAGTGACAAGGTATTTTGAATTTTAAGTATTTTCAAAGTAACGCTAACAAACCTTTAAGGAGTGAAAAAAATGTCTATCGATGTTTATCTTAATTTCAATGGGAATTGTCGTGACGCAGCAGAGTTTTACGCAGAGGTGTTTGGCACTGAACGTCCACAAATCATGACCTTTGGTGAAACACCACCCGATCCCAATTTCACTCTTCCTGAGGAAGCTAAAGATTTGGTTATGCACACCCGCTTGAATATCGAAGGCAGTAATGTAATGTTTTCTGATGTTTTTCCAGGTATGCCTTTTATCGAAGGAAACAATATTAGTCTTTCCGTAGTTAGTAAGGATTTAGATAACATAAAGAAATATTTCGATAAGCTTCAAGAGGGCGGTAAAGTAGTTATGGAACTGCAAGAAACCTTCTGGAGCTCTTGTTATGGTAGTCTAAAAGATAAATTCGGCATCGACTGGCAATTCAATTATGATGACGGACGAATAAATATGTAATAAAAAAACAACGGGCATGGAGTAACTAACCTCCTGCTCGTTGTTTTTTTGTTTTTCGCTTAAATTAGTCCATAATCAAATCGTACACACTAACCTTCCGAATTCGCCGGGCAACAAGCATAGACACCGCATAAGCGACTACTAGAATGGCTGCACACAATAGCAATACTTGAGGCAAACTAACCGCCAGTTGGACATTATAAATCCCTAAACTCGAGAGCAATAGTACAAACGCTGAGTCTGAGAAAAAATACCCCCCTATGCTCCCCAAAGCTACTCCCACCACAATCACCGGAAACAGACTAAAGGTAATCTGCGTCATCAGATTAAAAGTGGTATAACCCATTCCTTTAAGAATGCCGAACTCACGTTTTCGCTTCAGAATCAAAGTCTTAATCACTAAATACAAAATCAGACTGACTACTATAATCGTCACCACAGTGATGACTGCTGTCATAGAAGATACTGCGGCAGTGAATGTACTGAGCGTACTATCAACCGTTTCTCGAATGTTAGTAATGTTCCATTGCTTAGGGAAGCGTGCTTCCAGATCCTTCACAAAAGCTTGCGCATCTCCCCCCTCTTTCAGATACACATTGATGGACAGAGGGGTGTACTCCGGTTGAAGTCTTCTCATTCCATCACCGGTCATACTCGCCACCATTCCAAGTTGGCTAATCTGCTGGCTTAAGCCAGTAACCAAATAATTCTCCGTCACACCATTAAAAGTGATCGGGACCTCGTCCCCTATTTCTGAATTTTCCAACTTTGCAATAACACCGGAAATCACAATTTCATTATCATAAATTGGCTCTCGCCCTTTGTATATGGTTTGTGTCTCCAGCTTGCTATAATCGTCAGATACCCGGAGCATAAAGCTGGTGTTTTTAATCGAAGCGACCATGCTATCCAATACAGTCAACTTTTCAACCCCTGGCATGGCTTCTAATTCTGTAAACTTCCCCTGCTGTAGGTCACCGTTTTTCGGCAATAACAAAAAGTCGCTGCGTTCTATACCTACCAGTTCTATAACGGCGGAGGTATCTCCCTTAAAGTTGAAATTCAATATAGAGCAAAAAATACTAGAAAAGGTTAATCCGGCAACGATCAATACGATCATCATATTCTGTTTCGCCTGCCTTACTAAAGCTTTAAGGCTTAAGCTGAATTGCAGATTCATCCGGGATGTTTCGAGTGGAATTGGGTTCCGCTTGAAATTGTGAGTGAGGATTCCGCTCTGCAGAGCTGTAATCGGAGTAATGTTCCGAATTCGCCGGCTCGACAGATAGGTAACAAGTAGCACTAGTCCAGAGACAATAACCAAACTAAGCACTGCACTGACCCCTTCAAAGGATATTGGCCACAGAAGTCCGATTGAAGACGAAATCATATTCCCTACCAACGGCATAACCAGCCCAGATAACCCGCCTCCCGGTATAGCTGCAATGATGGAAACTGAGGTGAACTGTAGCAGAAGCGCATTTTTAATCTGCCATGAAGTATAGCCGTTAGCTTTTAAAATACCGATGTTCGTTAAATTGTCTTCAATATGCCCCAATATTTGAAACCTGATGACAATAAGCGAGATTAGAACCATAATCAGTGCAAATACGATTAAAATGGCTGCTAAAAGATTAACAAAAACACGGTTCCCTTCGAGCCCAACCTCTGCCCGCATGACTTGAAATTGATCCGTACTTCCTGAGGCGAAAATCCGCTCACTAAGCATTTGCTCCAGCTTTACATCCTTTGAAGGATCGGTTAAATTTGCTGATAGAAAGCTGTACTGAGCTTCAGTTCCAAGACGTTCCCCCAACTGTTTATAACCTTCATCATTCAAAAATACTTTTAAAGCTCCATTAGTTAACGTCCCTAGCAACGGCTCCTCAATAAAGCCACCTATGGTATAAGAAAATGAGTTATTATCGTATACAAAAGTAAAAGTATCCCCAAGGTTATACCCCGATCCAACATGGAACAAATAAGGCAGATAGATCATATCCGCATCCTTAGATCCTAGTGGAGTCGTTGTCTTGAACAGTCCCTTGGTCCGCGGTGTATCCATGTTAAGAATTATAAAAGCTACCGTAGTGTCCGTTTGTCCGTACTTCATTTTAGCATCTGCTAACAGAATTGCTGCTTCATTCTCCCAGGATTCTGTATATGAATAACTATCCACAAGCTCCTCATACTCTTCTAGATAATCATCTTTTGGAAAATATGCACTTATTTCTGGAGTCCTTAATTCAGTCATTTTTTCTTGCTGGAAGGAATTGAGCTTCAAAATGACCGTAAGACCAATGTTCAGCAGCAGCACAGCTATCATGATAAGAATGAAGAGCGTAACCGTAGCACTTTTTCTTTTACGAATATTGGACCAAGCTAATTTTCCTATTAGGCTGCTCATCCCTACCACCCCAATTCGGTTAGAAAGGACTGTAATTGCTGCTGCCGTTCAGGTCCGTTATCTTCGCTATAAGGGGTAAGACGCAAATCTCCCACGATGACTCCATCCCGTAAATACAATATCCGATTTCCACGCAACGCGGTTTTAAGATCATGAGTAACCATAATTATACTTTGCCCTTGTCTATTCACCTCAGTAAGGACGCGCAGTACACCTATTCCTGCTGAACTATTTAACGCACCCGTCGGCTCATCGGCGAAAACCGCTTTTGGACTGTTGATCAATGCCCGGATAATCCCGGCCCGCTGAGCTTCGCCACCTGAGATTTGCGCCGGAAACTTGCCCCAGACAGAGTCATCCAGACCTACATCAGAGAGTAGCTTTTTGGCTTTTTTTACAGCCCCTGCTCTATCCTTTTGTACAAGAAAAGCACTTGATAATACATTGTCGAGGACACTCATCGTATCCAGCAGATGAATCTGCTGAAACACGAACCCACAATTCTTCCGCCGGAATATCGCAAGCTGATCATTACTCATGGCTGTGATATCCTGACCTTCAAATAGAACCTCTCCAAGTGTTGGCTTATCCATACCCGAAATGGCATACAGCAGTGTTGATTTACCAGAACCAGAGCTGCCCATGATAATCGTAAAATCACCATGATATAAGGTCAGATCCAGATTTTTCAAAACATGCTGCTGAGTTCCTCCATGGGAGAAGGTTTTTCCAAGCTTATTAGTCTGCATCAGCACTTTATTATTCACTTCGCTCATGTTGAACACTCCATTTACATTCATGCTCATTAATTGCGCTAAAAAAAAATTATAGCTCTACGCGAAATATAATGGCTGCAATCACAAGCTCATTCGTAATTGCAACCTTATCGTACGTTAAATGTTCTTAACATGTCTTTGTGCAATCCTTAGCTAATTCTTAATTCTGTCCTGCTAAAGGAATTAGCAGTTTAACTGTAAATCCGTCCTCCCGATTGGAGCACAGAATGTCGCCTTGCATTTTTTGCATCATATAACGGGAAATGTACAGGCCTAGACCTGCACCATTCTGGCTCACGGCCAGACTGCCCCGAAAAAATTTATTGAATACTAAAGGCAGCTCCTCTTCAGGAACCCCGGGACCATAGTCCAGAATATCTACCTCCAGATAATGATCCGTGATCTCGAACTTAATATCTATGGGTGTGTCTGTGTAGGCATATTTGTAGGAATTATTCACAACATTATCGATCACCTGCTGCAACCGCAAGGGGTCCACCGTAATGAGACAGTCAGGCACAGATGCTGCTGAAATCCGTTCATAGAAATTCACATTATTTATAATTTGGATCAGCAGGTGGCTTTGCTCTTCCGTTAAGCTGACTTTAAGTTCATTTAGTTCCTCCAAGGTCGAATGGAACATATCAGTCACCAGACGATCAATCTGATCTGCTTTGGAGTACAAAGTGTTAAGCTGTCTGCCGGTCTTCTCATCCCTTGCGCTTAATAACATCAGTTCCGTGATCGCCTTTAACGAAGCAACGGGTGTTTTAATGTCATGACTGAGACTAGCAACCAGTTCCTTTTTACTTTTATTCGCCAAATATTCGCTGTGTCTAGCCGCTGCAAGCTCTTCCCGCATCATATCAAAGCTTTCGGTAAAAGCACCAAACAGATGATTACGATCCATCTCCAGCGGCACTTCCAGATCACCTCTCGCGATATGCTTCGCGAATTGCTGCATTTTGCGGAACGGACGGAGAACCGATCGATTCAGGAACCAAATATAGAGAACGCCTAGAACTGTAAGCAGAAGCAGCATCACAATAGAAACTTGTATAAATTGTTTTTTCATATGTATAAAGATCGCACGGTAATCATTATTAATAATCACCTTCCCCACCATCTTATCCTGAACAAAAACGTCCACTAGAGTATCCCGATTATTGATGGCTTCGTTAACAGTAACGGAAATCACATTTCCCGTCTGATATTTAAGTACTCCCGTGGTATCTATAATGGCAAATTCATAAGGACTTTCCTTGTACAGCTTCGGATCAAGCTTGTCCCAGTTCTGTTCCGTGAGCTTCACAATGGTATTGATCGCCACTCTATCTGTTCCTGTCTCCACCTGCAAATTAAGAATTAGGAAGGTGAGCGCTAAACTTGCGGCAAATATAGTAAGCAGAAGGGCCAACAGCAGTTTTTTTGTCATAACTATTTGTCCTCAAAAGCATAACCGATGCCCCATACTGTACGGATGTACTGAGGATCATTAGGATTCTGCTCAATCTTCTCACGTAGATGACGGATATGTACATTTAAGGTGCCATCCCCCGCAAAAACATCTCCCCATACCTCTGTAAATAACTCCTCTTTGGGGATTACCCTATTTTTCTGCTGAATCAAATAGCTGAGCAATTTATATTCCATCGTTTTCAGCTTGAGAGCTACGCCATTAAGGCTTGCCCTCCTAAGTTCGGGGTCTATCTGGATAGGGCCGGCTTGGAGGATAGCTGCCTCCGCTATAACTTCGTTATTGTGGCGTTTAAGCACCGCCTTCACTTTTGCGAGCAGCACTCGCAGGGTATACGGCTTATGAATATAGTCATCTCCTCCGATATCAAGAGCAATCAATACATCATCTTCACTAGAGCGGGCACTAATAAACAAGATGGGAATCCCCAACGTCTGACGCAGCTCTTTGCATAACTGGAAGCCGGATTCACCGCCTAAATTAATATCAAGCAGTAACATTGAGACCTGATGCTCACGTAAAAAGCTTCGACAGGCATCAGCGCTTGTAACAAACGCGGTTTGAACATCGAACAAATTAAAATATTCGCAGGTGGTCTCCGCAAGTTCAGTTTCATCATCAATAATTAAACAATCATATCTCATGGATTTCTCTCCGCTTCAACAGAATTTAGTATTATGTTAGAATATGCCTTTAAGGAGGGGTTACCTGTGGATAAACAATCCCAGCGTCTGGAGCAATTTTTAGATAAATACGAACAAAGCTGGCCATTGAGCGGCACAGTCTTGATAGCTCAGCATGGAGAAATCAAGCTACAAAAAGCATATGGGTATGCGAATCTTGAACATCAGGTCCCGAACGCTATAGATACCAAATTCCGGATCTGGTCGCTAACCAAGTCATTCACTGGCATGGCGATTCTGATGCTAAAAGAACAAAAACGTCTGCGACTGGAAGATCCGATCTTAAAATATCTTCCTGAACAGCATGCATTCGAGGGGATGACCATCCTTCATCTGCTGGGACATACCTCGGGTATAGCCAACTACACTTCTCTACCCGAATATAATCAAAAATTAAATAAACTGAAGCTGACTCCCTTGGAGATGTTACAGCTATTTGTGAGTCAACCGCCTGCATTTATGCCCGGCACATCGTTTTCCTATAATAATTCGGGTTATTATTTATTAGGAATGATCATTGAAAAGATTACTGGCATGACATTTGAAGATTATATCACTACTTTTATATTACAGCCTCTTGGCATGGTAAATACAGGAGTTTATAACAATCAGCAAATCATTTCAAAATTAGCCTCACCTTATCATTCCTCATGGGGAGAGTATACTCAGGGTGAATACATACATATGAGCTCTATCCTGTCAGCGGGTGCCATGTATTCGACGGCTGCTGATCTTTTCCTGTGGGATCAAGCGTTATACTCCGATCAATTAGTGTCTCACGATACTCTGGAGATGGCTTTTCATTCAAGTAATCTCAAATATCGATTTGGTTGGTTTTTGGACGAACGTTATGATCGCAAAAGAATGTATCATGGTGGTGCTTATCGCGGCTTCCGAAGTGAAATGCACAGATATCCAGAAGAGCAGACAACCGTCATCATGTTGACCAATTATGATTGTGTCCCCATTACCAAGTTAACGGAATCTCTATCTGGATTAGTATTCGGTGAGCCTGCCGAAATGCCGATATTCCCGCGAGCCTTTCCACTTGATGATAGCATGTATGCTGAATATATGGGGACCTATGAGGGATTTGGCTGCAAAGCGAGCGTGGAGCGTAGGGGCCAGGACTATTATTTTGTCTGGAATGATGAAGAGGTTACACCGTTCTATCCTATCTCAGAAACAAGATTCCATCATACCAAGCATGACAGTGAATTTGAATTTAAACGAAATGAACAGGGTGAGCTTTCATTTCTGGGGATGAAAAAAAACAAACGAGTGCCGCAATAGCCATAAAACAGCTACTGGGCACCCGCCTTTTTTCAGCTAAGGCCTAAGCCTTGGCCAAAATTATAAATTGCGTGAGCATCACGATTACCGCTGAAGACACCCCCAGCGAATTAATGATTGTTAAAGCATTTGGATAACTTTCTTTCCGAAATTGTGAGAACAAAGACACCGTCCATAACACGCTGAAAAATAACGACGACAACCCGGATACAGCTTCACTATCAATTCGTCTGCTCCGGAGAAACAATCCGGCAAGGGTGGCGACAGTATAAACAATA
The DNA here is from genome assembly GCF_038593035.1 of Paenibacillus sp. FSL R10-2778. Taxonomy (NCBI): domain Bacteria; kingdom Bacillati; phylum Bacillota; class Bacilli; order Caryophanales; family Paenibacillaceae; genus Paenibacillus; species Paenibacillus sp. FSL R10-2778. The sequence continues at coordinate 4,607,503 of NZ_CP151956.1, forward strand.
TATATTACTAGCTCTATCGATGTGATAACGATCGCCTCGCCGGCAGAGAACAAACGCATTAACAAGTATTGAAAACCTAAACAGATAAACACAAGCTGGTTAAAAGATAGTCTCTTCACTCTCATAGCTTAGCTCCTTTAGGATATATTTTCACAAAAGACAACGCTTACATTGTACTAGTGATTGAATATATCTTCTGTGACTTTCCATACCCTGCCAAATATTAGTCGGATAATATCCTCACATACAAAAAAGGAAGTACACTTTGCGAAAAAGATACGCAAGGCATACTTCCTTTTTTTACGATTCGATTGTAGATTTAGACGGAATGGGACATCTTAGTTCCAAAATAGAATGAACAGTGGATTTATAAGATGTTTTCTTAAAATTAGGAGGTCATTGCTGTGAGAAACAAACAATCCATTGTCTTCGTGACCATACCATTATCCGAGATCAAGAAGTTCATCCTTATTGATATTGTTGCTGGATGGGTCTTTTATTTTGCTATAAAATTCCCCTTCCATTCCTTAATTGCCGCCTCTGCCGGAAGCATGTTTGGTCCTATCCTCATACGCCAATCCATGAAGTTAGTTCAAAATCGCGCCAAGTTTTAAGGTTTTAAGAACTGCTCAATCTGTTTTTTATGATGCTTATCATGTGGGATAAAACTTCTCAAGTACTTGCGAACGCTGAATTTTTTGCGATCTCCATCCTTATATTCCTGATTGAATTCCTCTTCCGTTAAGCCTACAGCTGCATCTATGATTTTAGTTCTATAACGTACAAATTGTTCAATTAATGTTTGTTCAGATAATAATTTAGCATATTCTACAGCGTTAGCATTAAACTCGTTAAAATCCAACTGCTTGGTTGTGATCGGTTCCCGGAGAATTATTTTCTTAATCGCACCTTCATAAAAATATTTATCCCATAACATGAGATGACAGATGATATCCTTTAAAGTCCATTTACCAGCTGCAATAGGCTGATTCCAATGTTTGTCTGATACTTCACCTAAAGATTCTACGAACGGGATGAGGGACTTAAATTCGAGTAACATTTGCTCATTTGTTTTTGCAGCCAGAGAGATCAACCTCCACATGAAAAATAAAATAATTCAGTCACAACATCTATGCTGCGTCATCCGCAGAAGCTGCGGCCAGATCCGTATCGGTAGAGTCAGGATTCAGCCAAATCTCAATCAACTCATGGGTACGCTTCACATCATTTTCGTCAAGCATGTAATACCATTGATCCTTCCGTCTGCCCTCACCCTGCAACATATGGCTTGTGATCTCAGGAGTACCCCCTTCAAGAATTACTCTTTTCGCCAAATCAAGAATAAAGTCTGACTTCATATTGGTTTGGAAATTACTGCCTGCTATTTCGATGATTTTCTGTATATTAAGGATATTATCTACTCTCTTCATCCGTTCAAGCGCAGATTTCAAAAAGATCCGCTGCCGCTCCGTTCGTTTAAAATCAGAATCCTCGCGGTATCTTACATACATTAATGCTTCAGCGCCAGAATAAATCGGTTTGTTCGGTTCAATTCTTAATTTCTCATGATCCGGGCTCTTGTTCTCAATCACCTTGGTAATCGGAAGTTCAACACCCCCTAGAGCATCTGTAACGCCCACAAGACCGTTAAAATTAATAGTAGCGTAATACTCGATAGGCGCGTTTAATAAATTTTTAACGGTGTCTACACTCATCTGAGGACCGCCATAGGAATGAGCTGCATTAATCTTGGTTTCTTTCCTAGCTCCTTTAACCTTTTCCGCTCCGATAATTTCTGCATAGGAATCACGAGGGATCGACACGAACAATACTTTATGATCAACTGGCCGGATCACAGTATATATAATCGAATCAGAAAGCCCGTTCTCTTTTCCCCGCTGATCAGTACCCAATAGGAGGATAGAAAATGGACGATCCTTGTTATCCGCCGTTGGCTGTAATCCGGGAGCTTCAGCGTTTTCATTATTTTCTAAAGGAACGTATGATCCATCAAGCGTGTGTTCAATAGTCGGAGCCACAACATTATTAAATCCGAAAATCAGCAGTTCTTTACGAAAAACATAAGATCCTAGCCCAGCAATAAGTACGATAGCAAGCGTAAATAACCAGATCTTTTTTTTCTTGCTGGTCTTAGTTTTCTTCTTCACCTTTTTTTTCTCAATTCTACTTAAAGAAAATGAAGAAGCTGAATGGGTAGTCTGTTTATTTTTCATTCGGATCCTTAACCCTTCCTGATGACGGATTCTACCAGCCGATAATAGGGAATCATGTAGGTTGTCTCAAAGCCTAATCTATGCGCTAAGTTGAAAGAACCCTGGTTATCCAGACGACACGCCCACACCGGCTCAAGCTGATGTTCTAGACAGTATTCTATTAAGGCTGAACAGACCGCGTAGGCATAGCCCTTCCCCCGATGTGCTTCTGAGGTTTCTATGCCAATTTCCAGTTGATGCTCATTAACAAAACCCGAAAATGCCGTAGAGGCAATTTCCCCAGCGTCAAGAATATTGAAGCCCAGCCCCTCAGCAATAAATTGCTCTTCATTCCTCCAAAACGCCTTAGGATTGACACCTCCTGTTGCCGCCAAAAACCGTTCTTTGTTCATTCGCACCACTTCAAGGTCTTGGCTAAGATAAGAAGCTTTCTGTTTCAGATATTTCTCGCGGTTAAAGCTGAAGTTGACCCTTGTATTTCTATGGAGCATTTCCTGTTCACTCCAATAAGCGATAACTTCCGGCCAGCCTCCCGCTGGATCAGCCTGCAGCAACTCTTGATGATGCCGAATCATATTTTTATTGGTTATGTAATCAAAAAGATCGCGCTTAAACTCTTCATTATCCGACTCTCCAATTAATAAAGACATTCCACAAGGGTGAGCAATGTAAAAAGCACGCGGGTTAACGATATCGTCAGCATATACGCTGCCAGGTATGACTTGTTTAACCACGGACTCAGCAAACATCGTATTTATTTTCACTTTTCCTAAAGGCTCAATAGCTTTGTAATAATCTTTACGCTCTAGTCGTTTCATAATTTTCTCCTTAGATCTCACGTAATGTTTTGATAGATAACCACCAGTATGTGAGGATATTTTTTTGCTGGATGACACTGTTACCTAAAATATCCCATTATTATAGACGATCTTAGGGTCGATAAGTTTCTATTTATAAGAAATTTGTGAGACAAAAAAAGACCATATCCTATCAAGGATTGGTCTACCCTATTTATTAATGATGATCTTAGGTTTTTTTCACAATCATATCGATCTCACTCTTCAGTAAAAGATATCTGACGACACTTCTCATGATCGGAACTTTAGTCAACTTATGCTGATCTACATAACTTTTCATTTGGTCTTTAGACAGCCCGAGCAAGCTTCCCGCTTCAGACACCGTCAATACTTCCTTGTTACTTGTAGCGTTAAAGGTTTTCTTAACTTTTAAATTCCAGTCTTCAAACACCTGCATTTACATCCGCCACCTTTCTATAAAAAAATCCCCAAACGATACGTTTGGGGATTCATTTTACTACTTACAGTTTTACAACATTCTCAGCTTGTTGACCACGATTACCTTGAACCACGTTAAATTCTACACGTTGTCCTTCATCCAGGGACTTGAATCCGTCACCAGTAATTGCGCTGAAATGTACGAATACATCTTCTCCACCTTCAACCTCGATAAAACCAAAACCTTTGTCTGCGTTAAACCATTTCACTGTTCCTGTTTGCATAATATAATTACCACCTTATTTTTATTTACATGTTATTCTTATCCTCAAAAAATCTCTAAAAAAATAAAAATTCACATATGGTACAAGGTTATTAACGTCTAAAGAATAACCCTCTACGCTATGTGAATTCGCCAGGTAAATACTTTCGATAGATTGATTATAACACAGCTAACACCAAATAGATACTCTTCTGCATTATGAAGAAAATGGGAAGAAAGAAGGAGCTGTGCCATAAGTGATTCTACGAGCGGAGACTGACCTCCTCACTTTCAAAATCCTAAAATCAACAAAACAGCGATTCTTCTGTTATCGAAGAATCGCTGTTCAGCGTTTTTTGGTCATTCGCGGCCTGCTGCGACTACACATTCATTATCCTACGGGGCTTTCGGACTCGGTAGACGTTATTTACATGTTTTTATTCTTTACCGCTAGATTTCGGACTCCAGTGACGCTATTCCTTGGAAAGAGGCTCATAATAAGCATTTTTCAGGCCAATAGCTGCACTGGAGTCCGATAACATTCCAAATATCGGATAATCGTACGTTTAAGGACCACTGTGTCCGTTAGCAGGTTACTAAGCGTATTTTCCAGTGACTAAACATGTGGTTTCGACACAGCAGTCATTTTCATAGTTTTAGGTGCCAGCCCTTCTCTATATTTGAAAAGGGAATCTAAATTTTAAAGTAAGATAATTTATCCAACAGGTCTTGCACCATTGAGCTGAGTGACTCCGACGAGGCTGAGATCTCTTCCATAGAAGCAAGCTGCTCCTCAGAGGCTGCTGCCACACTTTGGGAGTCAGAGGAAGCTTCCGAAGCAAGATCGGCTAATTGTTTAACGGTAACTGAAATTTGCTCCGTTCCCGCGGTCATCTGCTGTGCAGCTGCTGAGACCTCTTGGATCTGATCGGTTACCTGTGTCATCTCTGTCAGAATCGACGTAAATAAAAGATCACTATCAGATACACTCTGCACACCAAGAATTACTTTTTCATTGCCGACAGCCATCGCTTGTGAAGCTTGATTAGTATCTTGCACCACATCTTCAACCAAAGCAGTAACTTGTTCGGCAGCTTTTTTAGTCTGATCTGCCAGCATGCGAATTTCTGAGGCCACCACCGCAAAACCTCGGCCATGTTCACCCACTCTGGACGCCTCAATAGCCGCATTTAGTGCCAACAGATTGGTCTGTTTACTTATGTTCGAAATCAAGCCGATAATCCCGCTGATCTGAGCAGATCGTTCGCCTAAACGTTCAATCGCCAGACTCGTCTCATCTACAGACAGCTTTAACTCCGACATTTGATTCACTGCCATTTGCAGCTGGGCACTGCCCTTTTTCGTCTGATCGGTAACTTCATCTGCAGATGCAGATACCGATGACGAAGAGTCAGCAATCCGTTGCACTCCAACATTCAGCTCGCTCATCGCCATTGAAGAATCACCCGCATAATCATTCTGCAGCTGCGCTCCTTCGGCTACTCGTCCAATTGCCACAGCAATTTGTTCAGCAGCTTTTCCAGTCTGCTCAGCGTTAGCTGTCAGCTCTTCAGAGGTAGCTCCCACGGACATTGATAGATCAGCGACAAGTCCAAACATTTCTCGAAGCTTATGGGTCATATGATTAAAATGTGTAGCCATTTTGCCGAATTCATCATCATTTCGAACCTGCAGGGTTTGAGTCAAATCCCCCTGAGACATCAGCTGCAATTTCTCAGATAACAAACGAAGCGGTTTAACTACCATCAACCATAGTTGAAGACCAACAATAACAGCTAAAATCAAAATCCCAATAATCATAATGATAAAAAATTCTGTTTTAGCTTGTTCATAATCAGCCATGATAACATCCTTAGAGATCGCTGTCTGTGTGTACCAGACCTGGTCACTTCCAGGCATTGGTATCGGAACAAAAGTCCGCAGCACGTCTTCTCCCTTGGAATTTATCGTGTATCCCAGTTTGGCCTCCCCATTCTTCACACGCTTCCACAGTACTGTTTTATCTTCTGTATCACCGAATTCTTTGAGTACACTTTGAGGATCATTTGGGTTGGCTGCATATTTGCCATTACCAGTGATTAAAGAAACATAACCTCCCAGAGGTTTATAGTTAACGGCTTCTTCCTGCAATTGGGTTAACGAAACATCGAACCCTACAGTCCCCAGAAATGCACCCGTTTTATCCAAAATTGGCAGCATGACCGAAATCATCTCTATAGCTCCACCAGTCGTCTCATAGGAGTAGGGTTCAATATAGACCGGTTTTTTCTCTTTTTTTGGTAAAAGGTAATAATCACCCGCACCTTCTACATCATAATTCTTTAAGGGTTCAACCTTTATTGCACCTTGATTTCTAAAGACATAAGGAATAAAACGCCCCGTACCATCATCATATGGCATCTTATTTATATTAGCCTGATCGTTCTGATCAAAAGCATTGGGTTCCCATAATATGCTCATCCCAAAAATTTCTGGTCTGTGCTCAAGCATAGTTTTCATTGTAGAAACAACATCTTCACGGTCCAAGGTTTGACGTTCTCTTGATTCAAGGAGTACTTCAGCGAGCGCTTCACCCGTCGACTGAATGTCTATCATTCTATTCTGAATGGTCTCCGCATAACTTTTTCCTGCGACCTCTGCCTGAAGTTCACCGTTGGATATGCTCACACTACGCAGATTAGCCAGGTTTGCGACTAAACTAAAGAAAAAGATCACAATAATTACTAAACTTACCACCATAACAAATTTAAACGTTAATGAAAGCCTTCGATACAATGCCATCTGAACAACTCCACTCTAGGATAATATATCTTTAATCGACAAAATACGACCTCTATTCAATAGGACTTATTACCTATAATTCAAGGGGTGAAAATTTAAAATTCTATCCATTCCAAAAGTATGTTTAAATAAAAGTAGCCTAATCAAAAAATAACATAATACAAAGGAGTTCATGCCGATGGAAATATCCTCTTTTTTGTTGCCAAAAGATCAAGTCGCCTATATCACTAACTCACTATCCATGCTGGAAGCCTTAGAACAATTAGAACAGCACCATTACACGGCTATCCCTATTATTGATAATGAAGGAAAATATGTAGGAACACTTTCGGAGGGTGATCTATTGTGGAAGCTGAAAAACACAGCAGATTTAACCTTTGACAATATAGGGGAAGTTCCAGTAAGCGACATCCAAAAGCATGTTCATAACGAAAGTGTTCTCATTAATGCAGAAATGGAGGATATGCTGACGCTCGCTGCGGATCAGAATTTCGTTCCTGTGATTGATAATGAGGGTGTATTTGTTGGAATTATTAGGAGAAAAGATATCATTGAATATTACACTCGCAACATTACAGATTAATAAAAAATGACCAATCTCCATTACGGAGACTGGTCATTTTATTTTTCATCAAAATTACAGTTCAGTCAGGATAATCGTTCCTTGTGGGGTAATCGCTAAGGTATGCTCATATTGTGCTGACAATCCGCCGTCAATGGTACGCGCAGTCCAACCATCCGCATCAATTTTTGTTCTGTAACTGCCTGTGTTCAGCATGGGCTCAATGGTAAATACCATCCCCTCTTTAAGACGAGGCCCTCTCCCTGCTGGACCATAGTGAGGCACTTCCGGAGCTTCATGCATTTCTGAACCGATCCCGTGGCCAATAAAATCACGCACTACAGAAAACCCGTTAGACTCTGCATAAACTTGGATGGCATGCGCAACATCGCCAATACGGTTGCCTGCAACCGCCTGCTCGATTCCACGGAATAAAGATTCCTTAGTAGTGTCTAGAAGTTTGGTCGCCTGTTCACTAATATTGCCAATCCCGTAAGACCAGGCCGAATCTGCCAACCAGCCGTTTAAGTTAACAACCATGTCAATGGTTACGATATCCCCGTCTTTTAGCGGCTCTTTTTTCGGAAATCCGTGGCATATTACATCATTTACAGATGCACAGGTTGCGTACGGGTACCCATTATATCCTTTTTGCTCAGGAGTAGCTCCTTGAGACAATATAAATTTTTCTGCAAATTCATCAATTTCCCAGGTCGTAATACCAGGCTGCAAAATTTGCGCAATTTGACGATGACATTCAGCGAGAATTTTTCCCGCCGCACGCATTTTTTCGATCTCTTCCATCGTTTTCATGATAATCATAATATCGCCTCTTCTGTACAGAACACATCGCTCTCGGGCAACGGTTCTTCTTTTGTATTTAGTTTACCCTTTATATTATGAAAGAAAATCGCGAGAAATCCAAATCATTAGGCAAAAAAAATTATATTTTCCTTGCTGAATCTAAAAATAACATCATTTTTATGAAAATGTTAGATGAAAGACGAGTGCCTTATCAGTAATTTCTCTTATCTATCTAATAAAACATAAAGTTATTGTTATCGTTAAATTATTTATTATTCCTAAAAATTCCTTTATATGTTATATTCAAAATAACTGAGGAGGTGATACATGCCTGTAATTGAGTGCATTTACTGCAACCACCTGGAGGATACGCATAATCAAAGAAGCAACCCTATTTGATTAAGGAGGAAATGTTGATGAAATTCAGAAAGCATTTTTCGTTCCGGAAAATCAGTTTGTTAGTATTAATTAGTATCCTTACTCTTTCTATTTCTTTACCTCAACAGCAGGCAGCGGCTGCGAACACTTCTGTTAAAGGTTTTTATGTAAGCGGTACCACTTTATACGATGCTACTGGCAGTCCTTTTGTAATGCGTGGGGTGAATCATGCACACACTTGGTACAAAAACGATCTGGCTACTGCAATACCGGCCATCGCAGCGACTGGCTCCAATACCGTCAGAATTGTACTTTCTAATGGCAGCAAGTGGTCTCTCGATACTTTAGCTGATGTCCAAAATATTCTTAAGCTTTGTGATCAGTATAAAATGATTGCCATGCTGGAAGTGCATGATGCTACGGGCTCAGACAACACCTCTGACCTTAACGCTGCAGTAAACTATTGGATCAGCATCAAGGATGCTTTGATCGGTAAAGAAGATCGTGTCATTGTGAATATTGCTAATGAATGGTACGGTTCTTGGAACACTGCAACATGGGCCAGTGGATACCAAGCAGCAATTCCTGCGTTAAGAAATGCGGGCATTAAGAACACTTTAGTTGTAGATGCAGCGGGATGGGGTCAATACCCACAATCTATTTTCACTAGTGGTCAGGCTGTATTTAATTCAGATACCTTAAAAAACACTATTTTCTCAATTCATATGTACGAATATGCTGGAGGTAATGCTGCTACAGTCAAGAGTAATATCGATAGTGCCTTGGCTATTGGAGCCCCTGTGATTATCGGCGAATTCGGTGACAAGCACACGGGTGGAGATGTCGATGAAGTCACCATTATGAGCTACACGAAGGAAAAAAAGGTGGGCTGGCTCGCCTGGTCCTGGTATGGTAATGGCGGAGGCGTTGAATATCTGGATCTAGCCAGCGGTCCAGCAGGAACACTCAGCAACTGGGGAAATACAGTCGTTAATGGAGCAAACGGAACCTTAGCAACCTCCGTGCTTAATAAAATTTACACAACACCTGGTTACCAACCTGTGCCGGATGGTGGCACTACACCAACACCTACACCAACAGCTACACCTACACCAACACCTACACCTACACCTACACCTACGCCAACACCAACACCAACACCAACACCTACGCCAACAGCTACAGTAACACCTACAGCCACTCCTACCGGCTCGCCATCCAGTAATCTGGCACTTTACTACCGTGCAGCAGATACCAATGCTACTGATAACTCAATCAAGCCCTACTTCAACATCTATAACAACGGAACAACGGCAGTCAATTTAAATGGACTGAAAATTCGTTATTACTTTACTAAAGATGGAAGTGCCTCTCTCAATGGAGTAATCGATTGGGCGCAGGTCGGTGCTTCTAATATATCGGTTGCCCTCGGGTCCACAAGTGGGACGAACGCCGACTCTTACGTTGAGCTTACTTTCAATGCTAGCGCGGGCTCCATACCTGCCGGTGGGCAGTCAGGAGAAATCCAATTACGCGTGCACAAAAGCGACTGGTCTAACTTCAATGAAGCAAATGACTATTCGTTCGATCCAACCAAAGTTTCCTTCAGCACTTGGAACAAAGTAACCCTGTATCAAAACGATGTACTGATCTCCGGTATCGCTCCTTAAACACATAAACCAGCGAGCCTCCCGGAATTGGAGACTTGCTGGTTTTTAAATTGAATCTGTTGTAGCGCAGATGTTGGGATCTTACTAGATTATTGTAGATCAAATGAAGGCTGTTGCTAGATTTGTCAGTCAACGGTGATCTACTGCTGTTAGCCTGCTCCCGGAATGTTACTACTTTGATGTTAGTCTACTGTCGATCGTCTATTGTTCCGCTAGTCGGTTGCTTCTCTTTTATTTGGCTGTTCTGCGTACTACTCCACTATTGCTACTGCTGAGCTAATCTAATTTTACTCTTTCACCATCTAATGTTATTTTACTATCGATTTAATTCGACCCTTTCACCACTCTGATGTTAGTCTACTGCCGATCGTTTATTGTGCCGCTAGTCGGTTACTGCTCTTTTGTTTGGCTGTTCTGCGTTACTTCACTATTGCTCCTGCTGTTCTGCGTATTACTCTACAATTGCTCCTACTGCGCTAATATCACTCTGTCCCACTATCTAATATGACCCTTTTGCTACTCTGATGTTAGTCTACTGCCGCTCGTCTGCGCTCATCTGCCGTTCTTTACCTTTGGAGCGCTTTTGTCGTGATTTTCGGACTCAGATGACGCTATTTGTGCGATTTGAGCCGTTTTGAGCAACTTTCGGACTGGAGAGGCGCTATTCCTCTGAAAAAGGCCTGTTCCTGTCTCTTTTCATCCCCATAACGGCGCTGGTGTCCGAATACTCGTCAAATTGGCAAGATTTCAGGAAATAAGGGCTCCTGAGTCCGTCACCTTGTTAGTCTACTGCCGCTCTTCTGCGCTCATCTACTACTCATCGGCCCCTCATCTAGTACTCATCTACTATTCGTCTACTACTCGTCTGCGCTCACCTACCGTTCTTTACCTCTGGAGCATTATGTGTACGACACGACACCCCGCGCATCTAACTAAGCCCAAACCACAAAAATCCCGGCAGCCATCAACTGGCCCCGGGACATTTTTAAATCTACTTTCATTTAGTCATGGAAATTAAGTCCAGAGGTAACGGCTTTAACATAATCTGCACGGATCACGAAATCTCCAAAATGCTCGCCTTGTTGACGTTCTTTGGCATATCGGTGAAGAATAGGTTCAAGCGTCTCTAGGATCTCCTTCTCATCTATGTTTTCTTTATACATTTTATTGAGGCGATCACCCGTAAAGCCTGCTCCTAAATACATATTATATCTGCCTGGAGCCTTTCCGATAAACGAGATTTCACCCAACGCCGGTCTAGCACAGCCATTAGGACAGCCGGTCATTCGGATCACAATTTCCTCGTCCCGCAAACCAGCTTTATCTATAACAAGCTCCAGCTTATCTATCAGCGAAGGCAGATAGCGTTCCGCTTCAGCCATCGCAAGTCCGCAGGTTGGCAGTGCTACACAGGACATGGAGCTGCGCCGCAATGCAGAAAGATGTGCTCCATCTGTTAGTCCATGCTGTTTAGCCAGCTCAGCTACTTTGCGTTTTTTGGCAGTAGTGACGTTGGCAATCGTTAGATTCTGATTCGGCGTTAGCCGGAAATCTCCAGTATGAATCTTAGCAATCTCCCGCAAGCCACTCATCAAGGTGTATCCTTCTTGGTCATGAATCCGTCCGCTTTGGATATAAAGTGTCAGATTCCATTTTCCATTGGTCCCCTTCACCCAGCCGTAACGGTCTCCGTTGTGATCAAAATGATAATCACGTGCTGCTTCAAGCTGCCATCCGAGTCTTTCATGCAGTTCGTCTACGAACCATTCCAGACCGTGGCGGTCAATCGTATATTTGAACCGTGCATTTTTGCGGACAGAGCGATTACCATAATCCCGCTGGATTGTTACGGTCTTTTCTGCCACATCAATTAACTGTTCCGGACGGCAAAAACCAATTATACGTCCCAACTGAGGATAAGTACTGGTATCGCCATGAGTCATCCCCATACCGCCGCCTACAGAAACGTTGAAGCCGACTAGCTTCTCATTTTCCAGAATAGCGATAAAACCCAGATCTTGCGAGAATACATCCACATCATTAGAAGGAGGCACCGCTAGACCTATCTTGAATTTACGCGGTAAATATACCGGTCCATAGATCGGTTCTACTTCCGCACGTTCGCCTAAGCTATCTACTACCTTCTCACCGTCCAACCAGATTTCATGGTAAGCAGGCGTACGTGGTGATAAGTGATCACTTACTTTGCGCGCCCATTCGTAGACCTCTGCATGCACCTCTGACTGGTAAGGATTCGGATTACTCATTACGTTACGGTTAACATCGCCGCAAGCTGCCAGCGTCGTCATCAGCGTATCATTAATGCTGCGGATGGTTTTCTTAAGATTCCATTTGAGTACCCCATGCATTTGAAACGCCTGTCTGGTAGTCAGACGTAAGGTTCCATTGCCGTATTTTTGTGCCAGATCATCCATCACTAGCCACTGCTCTGGTGTCGCTACCCCGCCTGGGGCAACTACACGAAGCATGAACTGGAATGCAGGCTCCAGCTTTTGCCGTTCACGCTCGTTGCGTAAATCCCGATCGTCCTGCATATAGCTTCCGTGAAATTTCAGCAGCCGATTATCATCTTCCGGCAAGCCTCCGGTAATCGGATTGCTTAATGTCTCAACAAGCGCGCCCCGCAGATAGTTACTCTCTTGCTTAATGTGCTCAACATCGCTTGGAGGCCCGCCGATCGGCTTAACCTTTTCATTGTTTGCCATTGTTGTTATCTCCCCCCGAAGTCATTCGATAACTTTCCTCTATCCATTAGTAAACATCACGTTGGTAGCACTGCGCCTGCTGCATATTATCCAAATAAGCTGCCGCTTCTTCAGGACTCAGACCACCCTCATGCTGGATGACAGTAATCAGAGCAGAATGAACATCATGTGCCATATGCTTCTCGTCTCCGCAAATGTAAATATGAGCTCCCGCTTGCAGCCATTCGTAGACCTCGCGGCTCTTTTCCAGAATGCGATGCTGAACATATACTTTCTCTTCGGTATCACGGGAGAAAGCAACATCCAGCTTAGTTAACAAGCCGTCTTTAAGCATTCTCTGCCAGTCCGTCTGATAGAGGAAGTCCGTCACAAAATGCCGATCTCCGTAGAACAGCCATGATTTACCTTCCGCCCCAAGCTCGCCACGTTCCTCCAGGAAAGAGCGGAAGGGTGCAACACCTGTGCCCGGTCCAATCATAATGATCGGTGCATCAGGATTCGTCGGAAGCTTAAAGTTCGGATTATGTTGAATGTAGATGGGCAACGTATCTCCCGGCTGGACTCTTTCAGCACAATGTACCGAGCAGACCCCATAACGCTCACGGCCATGTGCCTCATAACGTACAGCTCTAACCGTTAAATGAACCTCATCTGGATTAGCTTTATAGCTGCTGGCAATTGAATAGAGTCGTGCCGGAAGCTTGCGCAAAATAGTCACAAAGCTACTGGCCGAACCCTCCCATGGAGAGAAGTCCTGAACTAAATCGAGCAGATCGCGGCCTTGAATATATTCCTTAAGCTGTTGCGCACGTTCTGGCGACAATAGATCACTTAATTGGTTAGAAGAAGATAACTTCGCCGCTTGTTCAAGTAACGGTTTGGTCAATACAGTGATTTCATAGTGGTGAAGAAGGGCCTCACGTAAGGTGCCGTCTTCCCCTTTTTTATTTAATGGAACAATATCATTAGGATTCCAGCCCATAGTATGAATAATAGCGTCTACCAATTCAGGATGATTCTCCGGATAGACACCCAGCGCATCCCCTGGCTCAAATTGTATGTTAGAACCTTCTAGGGATAGCTCCAAATGGCGGGTCTCACGGTCAGAACCACGTCCGTTCAGATTTAGATTCTCCAATACTTCCGCTTTAAAAGGATTGTTGCGGGTATACAAAGGCTCCTGAGAATCTGCGTCTTCTGCAGCTTGAACCGCTTTTGCCGCAATGGCCGGAGCATTTAAATGTGCATTTAAGGCACTAATGACGCCTTCAAACCACTCGGTAACCGAATCATCATAATCAAGATCACAATCCACACGCGGACTTAACCGCTTGCCGCCAAGTTCCTCAAGCCGCTGATCGAAGTCCTTGCCGGTCTGACAAAAGAATTCATAGGAGGTATCCCCCAGTGCCAGCACTGAGAACTTCAGATTCTCTAATTGAGGAGCTCTTTTGCTATAGAGAAATTCATGGAACATCCGTGCATTATCTGGCGGCTCGCCTTCACCGTGTGTACTGACCAGCAATAGGAGGTTCTCAACCTTCTTAAGCGCATTGGGCTTAAAGCTGTTCATCGCAGTGAGTGTGACCTGAAATCCTTGCTCCTCCAGCTTGCGGGACAAGCTCCCAGCCAGCCGTTGGCAGTTCCCTGTCTGGGACCCAAACAACACGGTCACTTCACGTGAAGCTGCAGGTTGACTAACGGCACTACCTTCCACATTTCCTATCGTATTTGATTGTACTGCTTGAACCCCGGCACCTGCCGATGGTGCAGTAGTAAAGCCCATGGCTGACAAATAACCGCTAAGCCATATTTGCTGTGTCTCCGTTAAGGATGGTAGAAGACGATTGAGTAGCTCGACTTGGCTCTCGTTAAAAGGACTGTTCGTTACCTGTAGTTGCAACAATATCCACCTCTCCTAAACATGAAATCTTCTGATGATCCGTACCTCATGAAATCAGGCTATCACAATAATTGTAAACGATCAATGATGTCGATTTACCCTAATAATTGTATTTTATTGAAAAATCATCTATAAAGTACGTAAAAACCGATCAAAACAGTATGATTTAACCTGTTTTGATCGGTTTCATTATAAAAAGTGATACTATTTATAAAATATTGTGATAAATAAAAGCTATAATTTTTGCTTACTTTCGGGAAATAACACCTCGCCGATCCCCGTCTTAATCTTCACTATCTCCTCAAGCGTATTCGACAGCTCGCCGGGCGGATAAGGTTTAGTTAAATATTTTTGAATTACATCGTTTAATTGGTTCTTATCCGATTGATCCAGAGCAGAAGAAATAACGATAGGTATATTTTCAGTTCTTGGATCTTCTTTAAGCATTCGGATCAAATCCCAGCCATCCAGCTCTTCACCCAACATCAAATCTACCACAATCGCCACAAATGGTGTTTTCAAGGCCTGATCAAAAGCTTGCTGTGGATGGTAATGATGGGTAACACGGAAGCCCTTCCCTTTAAGCTCTTCTGATAAAAGCAACGAAAGACTGTAATCATCTTCAACGATCATTACATTAGGCTTGAGCTCTTTATCGGTGCTCCATTTATTAAGCTCATCCTGTTGCCGGCTCGCTTCCGCATGGAGGATAGGGAGGCTAAACCAGACGGTAGTGCCCTCTCCTTCTACGGAATCTATACCGATATTTCCCTTTTGTTTCTCAATGATCTCCTTACAGATAGCAAGTCCGAGTCCTGTTCCTCCAATTCTTTTAGAGGCGCTATTATCCACTCTTCTGAATTTTTGGAATAGCTGTCCTATTTGATCCTTAGGAATGCCAAGACCATTATCCTGGATACGTACAATAATTCTATCCGACTCGTTATGCAGCAGTACTTTAACTTCATTGTTATCAGGCGAGAATTTAATCGCATTACTTAACAGATTCGTCAGAACTTGGACAATCTTATCCTTGTCCACATCAACATCCGCATTTAAAGCCTCATCCACTAGGAGCACATGATGGGTACTGCTCAGTTTATATTGATCAATTACACCTAATACAATTTCACTGAGATTCAAATGCTCCGTGATATATTGCTGCTTACCTGACTCCATTCTCTGCAAATCAAGAAAATCATTAATGAGCTCCGTCAGTCGTTTAGCTTCTTTATGAATCGTCTCCAGATATTTAAGCTGCTTCTCAGGCTTCATGGTCTTAGATAATAACAGTTCTGTGAAACCAAGTACACTCGATAGCGGTGTTCTTAGCTCATGACTTACCGTACTGACAAGATCAGATTTCATAAGATCCAGCTCATATTCTCTAGTGATATCTCTGTAGACAAACAATGTACCAATACGCAGTTCGCGACGGAATACAGGGATCGCATACACATCAATATGCTTCATCGATTCAGTTCCAATGGAGTATTGCATGCTGCTGGATTCCAGAGCATCCTCAGCAATCGCTTTTTCAAAAAACATCCGAAGTTCATGATTCTCATTCGAGTGCTCAATGAAATAATCCATCCATTTCTGACGGGGAATCAAAGCTCCTTCTGTCCACTCATAATTAAAAATGTTGCTCAACGCTTTATTCATCTGCAGGAGCATACCTTCTGTATTCACAAATTGTATGCCCTCGTTCACATTATTTACGATGTCCCGATTCAGCTTTCGGCCATGTTCAATCTCTTCATACATGAATAAACGTTCAATCGCCAGCGCTACGCGGTTCATCATCCCTTGAACCTCATTAATCTCTTCTTTGCTGAAGGAATAACCAATCCGGCTGCCACAGAACACTGCAAGAATCTCATCCTCTGCGTTCACAACAGTAGTGTAGAAGTCGTAAACATAGACCTCACTCGCAGAAATCCCTTGCTCTGATTGTGTGGCCAGGCGCTTGATTAGGTACGTTTTTTCCGCTTGCAAGCGATATAACATCTCATTATTCTCATGATCAAGATAACGCTCCACATTCTCCTGCGGAATGCCTTTCACAGCCGCGATATTATCTTTCACAAGCAGGAAGAAACTCGAATCAAAGGCATACAGGCGATGCATAAACTCAATAAACTTATCGGCAAATTCATGTTTATCCAAAGTATAAGTAATATCATGATTGAGCTGATTATTAAGTTCAAGCATCATCTTGGTCTGTTCTGTGTTTTTTAACGTTTCGGCTAGCTCCTGCTGTACGCTTTTCATTGAGGTGATATCGTTCGCAATAAGGATGTATTGATAAATCACACCCTCTTCATTCAGGTACGGCACAATCGTCAGATGCAGCCAGATGGGCAATCCGTCTTTGGCTAGAATCTGCAGCTCATTGTTCCACACTCCGCCTGTATTTAATTTGTTAAAGATTTTCTGATAACCCTCATCAGAGAGATTATAAAGTTCAAATAACTTATAGGTGTAACCGATAATCTCAGACTTTTTATAGCGGGTATATCCACTTAAATTATCATTCGCGTAGGTAAAGACACCTTTAGCAGTAAGAATTCCGACGGCAGACGATTGATCCAAGGCTTTCATCATACTCTCAATTTCACTAAGCGAGCGCTGCAGCCTATATTGCTGATCCTGAAGTTCATCCTGCTGCGCATGCAGCTCTTCATTCTGCATCATCAATTCTTCTTCTTTATCTTGAATACTTCTAGCCATATTTAGAAAAGCATCATAAAGTCGGCCAATTTCATCTTGATTCTTAAGCTTGCCCAGAAGAATTTCTTCTCCTGCAGCCAGGGAATGGGTTGCCCCTTCCAGCTTCAGAATAGGATCTATTAGGTTCTTCAGAATCCGCCAGATCATAAAGGTGAAGATTAGCAGAATAATCGTGCTGAAAAAGAATGCGATAAAGGTAAACTCATTGGCACGTTTGATGTAATCCATAGCCATAGTATTTAATGAGGCATCGGATCGTTGCTTGTACTCTTTTGTATACATTAAAAAATCATTTACTGATTTCGTGTTGCCATCTGCGGATAGAGCTCTCAAAGACACATAATCGTCTGCCTCGACAAACCGAATCGCTTCCGGCAAAACTTTAGTTTTGTACTGAACATAAAAGGCTTTCAAACCATCTCTAAACAAGGCTTCTTCCGGAGATAAATTGAGATTAGAATAGGTTTCCAGAATCTTATCAAAGTTAACAAGTCCTAAGTTTAAGAGCTCTAATTCATTGTTACTCTTAAGTGCGCTGAATCCCCTCGCTCGGAAAAAAACCTCATTTAACGCAGTCGCCAATTCGTTAATCGTGTCCGCCTTATTTTGCAGAACTTCACGGTCTCTACTTAATTTGTTCTGCTCATTGTTTATGAAAAACAAAAATACAGATCCCATAAGAATGATTAACGAAAAAACCAAGGCAATGATACGAAAATATCTATTTTTAATACTGTGATTAGAGCTGCTTCCCTTTGTCACTTAGGATCCCCTCCACAATCTGCAAGAGTTCCATCGGACTAAAAGGTTTTGGCATAAAATAACGTACGCCTGCATCTACCGCTCGAAGACGATCTACATCTTGGGCTTTGGCTGTTAACATTAAAATAGCTGTAGCCTTCTTTTTCTCATCATCCAGTTGGCCTAGGACTTCAATCCCTGTCATTTCAGGCATCATATAATCCAATATCACCAAATCATAATGATCCTGTGACAATTTTGAAAGCGCCTCTAATCCGTTCTCGGCAGTGTGGATCTCCACGTCTTCCAAATCTTCTAAGGTGTCTACGATTAACATTCGTAATACTTCTTCATCATCCACTACCATTACCTTTTGCATAGCTGCCTAGTTCCCTCCGCTTTAGATCTCTCCTGGTGCTCACAACATATTCAGAACCCAATTAGAACAAAAATCTATGAGCCAACCGCTCTATCCTCGACAATAACTCAGGCATATGGACCGGTTTGACTACGTAATCATCGGCACCCATCTGCAGGGCATGTACAATATCCGCCTGATTGTTTCTTCCCGTCAACATGATCACTAATATATTTACTTCCGGATACGTTTTGCGGATTCTTTCCAGAACTTCTACTCCATCCAGATCAGGCATCACACCATCCAGCAAAATAATATACTTCTCATCCACGGCATACCAATCCGATTGCAGGAAATCAAGCCCATTCGCATAGCTGCTAACCTTCACCTCAGCAATATTCTCCGGCTCCCAAATGGCGAACTGACTGGTCACAATTCTCCGAATTAGCGTATCGTCATCCACAACAATCACATTCAGAACCGAATGCTTTTTAGTAGTGGATAAATGGTCCGAATAAAGCGTTGTCTGATTCCTTCCAGCATGCTTACTGGCATAAAGAGCCTGATCTGCTTCCTCAATCAATTTATCGGCTATATTCTCGGCATCTGTTACCTCAGAAATCCCGCTAGAGATAGTCACATGAAAGATTTCATTTTTCGCAAAAAAATCAGTCGCCGCAAACCGCTCTTGAATACGTTGTATAACCAACATTGCAGATTCCGCATCCGTGTGAGGTAAGAACACTGCAAACTCTTCTCCCCCATAACGGCAAAAGGTATCCTCCAGACGGATGGAATTCTTCACAAGCTCGGAAAAGCCCTGCAGCACTTCGTCTCCGATTAGGTGACCATATGTATCATTAACGTTTTTAAAATAATCCAAATCAATCAGCGCTAACGAAAATACGCGGTTGGTCCGCTTAAAATCACCAATCAGCTGCTTCATGACTTGATTGAAGTGTTTGCGATTAAATGCGCCGGTCAAATCATCGACGATGATGGACTCCTGCCATTCTCTTTTGAGCTGAAAGCGATTTTTGATCAATACCAGAAATAAATCAATATCTACAGGCTTCGGTAAAAAATCCATCACCCCCAGCGAATACGCCTGCATTTGCGTCGCTTTGGAGTACTCCCCGCTTATAATAATAATGGGAATTCGTTCTTTTTTAGCCTTGCCGATAATTTGGTTCAACACCTCAATCCCGCTTTTATCCGGTAAAAGAATATCCAGCAGAATGAGATCTGGTTTCGTTTCATAAAAGATTTTAAGTCCCCGTTCAGCAGATAAGGCAATGCTTACATAGTAATTCTGCCTCTCCAACGACTCTTTCAGATAAGCAACTAACTCTACATCATCGTCGATAAGAAGAATATCATTCTGCGTGAGCGTCTCAGCAGGTCCCTTTTTATCCAATGCTTTGACAGAGCTTGAAGCTGCCAATGAATGGACATTAAACAATGGAATCAGTGGATATAAATAATCCCCCCATTCCTCGACTGACCAACTCTTAAGACTGCTTTCCATGAAATAGGGCAGCGTATCCTCGGCAAATTGTTCGACATCCGGTAATCCGACAGTTCCAGCAGTGCCTTTTAAATTATGCAAAAAACGATAAATGTCCTTTTCCTTCACTTCCGCCTGTTCCGTCCATTCCTGGAGGGTCATCTTCGTTCTTTGCTCAACCATGTCTTTATATTTTTGTGTAGTCATATTTACTCCTTCAGACTATCATATCAAACTCTCAGTTCATCACATTTTTTATAGGCTGTCAAATGAATTTTCTATAATTTTAGCTGCCAAAATAAATATTTAATCAAACTGACAAAAAACCTTTGGTTGAAGCTTGTTTCATCATTTGCAATAATAGTTGGAATGGTTCATTCCGTATACACGGTGAAATCAACAAATACAAAGGGAGGCTGTATTCATGAAGGGGATTATTACTGTATTAGGAAAAGATAAAGTAGGGATTATCGCAAAAGTATGTACATATCTAGCCGAACACAATTTGAACATTCTGGATATTTCGCAAACGATTGTTCAAGATTATTTTAACATGATGATGATTGTAGACATTTCTAGCTCAACTAAAGCTTTTGAGAATATTGTAGAGGAATTACATTTGCTTGGCGAATCGATTGGCGTGGAAATCAAGCTTCAGCATGAGGATATTTTTAATATTATGCACCGAATCTAGGAGGATGGCTGACCATGATATCACTAGTGGAAGTACAAGAAACGAATAAGATGATTCGTGAAATGAATCTGGATGTGCGTACCATAACGATGGGGATCAGCCTCATGGATTGTGCCCACACGGATATGCGCACCTTTAATCAAAATGTATATGACAAAATCACCAGATCCGCTGAAAAGCTCGTAAAGACGGGTGAAGATCTGGAAAGACAATTTGGGGTTCCTATCGTTAACAAACGGATTTCTGTCACACCCATCGCTATTGCCGCTGGTGCGGTGAAGACAGATACCTATGTACCTGTTGCTGAAATCCTGGACAAGGCTGCAAAAGAGGTAGGCGTTAACTTTATCGGCGGCTTCTCTGCACTTGTACAAAAAGGCTGCACCAAAGGCGATCGTATTCTGATCGACAGTATTCCAGAAGCATTGGCAGTCACTGAAAGAGTCTGCTCCTCGGTCAATGTCGGTTCCTCCAGAAGTGGAATCAACATGGATGCTGTGAAATTAATGGGTGATATCATTATCCAAACTGCGGAACGCACCAAGGATCGGGATTCCATCGGCTGCGCCAAGCTGGTAGTCTTCTGTAATGCCGTTGAGGACAACCCTTTTATGGCCGGAGCATTTCACGGGGTTGGAGAGCGGGAATGTGTCATCAACGTTGGCGTCAGCGGTCCTGGTGTCATCAAACGTGCGCTTGAAGAGGTTCGAGGACAGGATTTTGAAACCTTATGTGAAACCATTAAACGGACAGCCTTCAAAGTCACACGTGTCGGTCAGCTAGTTGCTCAAGAGGCTTCCAAACGGATGAATGTTCCTTTTGGGATTATCGATCTATCCTTAGCTCCTACTCCAGAAATCGGAGATTCCATTGCCGAAATCTTTCAAGTCATGGGTCTGGAGGAAGCTGGGGCTCCGGGAACAACCGCTGCTCTGGCGATCCTAAATGACAATGTTAAAAAAGGTGGCGTAATGGCCTCCTCCTATGTAGGTGGACTTAGTGGAGCCTTTATTCCAGTCAGTGAAGATCACGGCATGATTCAAGCGGTTCAGCGGGGTGCCCTTACACTAGAGAAGCTGGAAGCTATGACCTGTGTGTGTTCCGTGGGACTGGATATGATCGCTATCCCCGGAAGCACCACCAAGGAGACCATTTCCGGCATCATCGCGGATGAAGCTGCAATCGGCATGGTGAATAACAAAACCACTGCGGTTCGCGTGATTCCAGTAATCGGCAAGGACGTTGGTGAAATGGTCGAATTTGGCGGCCTGCTCGGATATGCACCAGTTATGGCAGTGAATGGCTTCAACTGCGCGAATTTCGTTAATCGTGGCGGACGAATCCCTGCACCAATTCATAGCTTTAAGAATTAATAGAAACCTCTAACAGCAAGTCCCTATTTGTACTTAGGAGACTTGCTGTTTTTTTATATTTTAAAGCTGAGAATATTAGTTTATCTTGATTAAGCCCGTTGAATGCCGATATTAGGCGTTCCGCCAGTCAAATCGATAAATAATACATAATCATTTCCATCTGTGCCCTTCAGCACGAGACCCGTCTGACCTACAGCACCTACAGAAAAGTATCGAACCTGTTGCAGGCTGGTAGGAGCGCCTGGTGGCAATGTTGCTTGGTTCGTAGCGATCAACCGGGTTGCAGCTCTGATGGTGCCTGCCCCGCTAATTTCACCGGTAACCCCCAGATGACCGAGTATGGATTCACTGCCGTTCACATTTAGGCTTCCCATTATAGTCTGACTACCATTCAAATGCAGATTCGAATCGATAGTCTCATTTCCATTAACGTGCAGATCATTTTGAATGGTCTGACTTCCTGTAACTAGAACGCTATCGAAGGTTGGCAAGGCGATCATCCCTTTCAGGTTTTATAGTACATCTTATGTTAAACAAGCCAGCCCTGTCATAGATAGATATACAGCTTTCACTAAATCCGCTTTTTATCTTCGAGACTCTGATTAATGGTCTTATACCTAAAGTCAAAATAACCCCCTACACATATAATGATTAGCAAGACTCGGTGCTAGAGCGGACGACTGGCTCCACAGAACACAGGAGGAATTATGAAGAAGACAGCTAATAGGCTCACTCCTGAAAGGCCTTCAAGTCACGAAGTCACCATCAGCCAAGTTAATCCATCGCAACACCATAACCTCATCCTAGAGATGAACTCTTATAGAGCAGAGCCTTTGCAACGGGAACTCAAACAATTAAGAATATTGCTGCTGGTTCCTACAGAGGCAAGCGGTAAAATGCCTAATGTACGACTTTTTAAAGATCAACTAAGGCATCTGGTCAAAGAAGTACTTGCTATTAAATTCCAGCATAATCTGGAGGAATATTTAGCCCATTTTCAACCTGATCTAATATTAGCTCTAGGATCGGAGACCCTATTTCCGGAGGAGAACCTCCCTGCTCTGAAAGCTTCCAATGTTCCCAAAGCGGTATGGATGGCAGATGCCGCTTGTCTTACTCCAACAGAACGTAATCTGGCATTGTTATTCGATTATATTTTCACACAGAACATAGCTAATCTGATCTATTACCAGGGTTTATGGGGCAAACACTCCAGCTATCTCCCATATGCTGCGGATACGGATCTCTATTATCCAAGACGTGTGGAGGACTGTTATCAGAGTGATGTACTCATTCTTGGCGATTTTCAAATCGATAGTGTGCTTTACACATTGGCATATTCAGACCTACTTCAAGGCCTTAAGGTAATGATCGCCGGGCGTGGTTGGGAACCCCCCAGAAATTTCATTGATATCACCCATAGTGAAGATATGTCCAGCTATTATAATGGAGCAAAAATCGTCATCAATTGCACTGGTTCTGTGCAGCAGATTATGGAGGTCACCGCTTGCGGTGTATTTCAGTTAGTGGAGGATCATCCCCATCTTCATAATTACCGAATTGCAGAAGAAGATCTCATTCGTTTCCAGAACTTC
Organism: Paenibacillus sp. FSL R10-2778; assembly: GCF_038593035.1. Classification (NCBI taxonomy): domain Bacteria; kingdom Bacillati; phylum Bacillota; class Bacilli; order Caryophanales; family Paenibacillaceae; genus Paenibacillus; species Paenibacillus sp. FSL R10-2778. The sequence continues at coordinate 4,631,080 of NZ_CP151956.1, forward strand.
AAAGAGCTCTCCGATAGCTTTAAGCACTATTTTTCACATAGTGAAGAAAGAAGAATTTCTGCCTCTCGTGCCCTAAAGGAACTTAAATATAACCATTCTTATATCCAGCAAGGAAAGTTACTGCTGAGAAAAATATTCAAGGAACCATAGGGGGTGACCTGACTTGAAATGCATTGCTTTTGTATTGCCTCAGTTTCATCAGATCTCTGAGAACGATTCCTGGTGGGGTGAGGGTTTTACAGAATGGACAAATGTCAGGAAGGCTGCAGCCCTTTATCCTGAACATGATCAGCCCAAGAAGCCATTAAATAATTACTACTATGATTTAACGGATCCTAAAGTGAAACAATGGCAGGCAGAGACGGCAAGGGCTCATGGCATTTACGGTTTTTGTTATTATCACTATTGGTTTAATGGCAGGCGGCTGCTGGAACAACCGGTTCAGCAGATTCTTGCGAGCAAAGAGCCTGACTTCCCCTTTTGCCTTTCTTGGGCTAACGAACCCTGGACACGTAGCTGGGATGGTACCGAAGAGGATGTCCTGATGCCACAGGAATACGGAGAACAACGGGATTGGCGAATGCACTTTTTTGCTTTGCTGGAAGCCTTCAAAGATGATCGTTATATCCGGGTGGAGGATAAGCCTGTCTTTATCATTTATCGGTCTGCTAGTATCCCGCACTGTGAAGAAATGCTTCAATATTGGCGCGAATTGGCTCTGCAGAACGGACTTAAAGGACTTCATCTGGTCCGGACACTGGGCGGTTTCCCTCTAAAGAAAGAGCAAGGATTCGATGCCAGTCTGGAATTTGAGCCGCATTACACATTCGCACATGGCGGGGTTAAGCATTTATGGAGCTCAAAGCAGGTGGAGGATCAGAGGCATATCGTAATTGATTATGATGAGTTATGGGAATCTATGTTGGAGCGGACACCCCATAGAGACGGAGAAATCATATATCCGGGAGCCTTTGTCAACTGGGATAACACACCACGTAAAGGCCCTGCCGGACAAAGCACCTTAGGCGCTAATCCTCAAAAATTCGGCCAATACCTTTCACGACAAATTGAGCGCGCCAAAAAAATGTTCAAAAGTGAATATATTTATATCAACGCCTGGAATGAATGGGCTGAAGGGGCCTACCTAGAACCGGATGTACGTTATCAATATCAATACTTGCAAGCCGTTAAGGAAGCCTTACAGTTTCATCACAAAGAAGATCCTTCTTAGCCGTAGCGCCAGAAGGATCTTTTTCATGGTATGTTATCTTTCCGATGACTGCACTCTGGCGCTTCTTGCACTCACCAATCTCCAGCCAGTTAATAAAGCAGCCACTAGACATATCGATGCCGAGGTTACAAACACTACATGCATGCCCTCGATAAATAACTCTGGCCGACCAGGAACTAACCCTGTCACCCTATAGCCGGCTTTACTGCTCATCACTTGAAAAAGAATTGTAGTAGCAATTGTTATGCCGACAACCATACCCACATTACGAACTAACGAATTGACACTACCCGCAGAACCAAGCTGTGTTCTTGGTACCTTAGACATGACAAGCGAATTGTTCGGCGATTGAAATAAACCACTTCCTATCCCCAGCATAGCGATCCACACACCTACCAGCACAACAGAGCTTCCTACATGAAGCTGTGCTAATCCGAACTGCGCAATAACCATGACCACCAGCCCTGCAAAAGTCAAAAATTCCGAGCCTATTTTATCCGATAGCGCTCCACTCATTGGAGCCACGACTACCATACATATCGGCAACAGCATTAACAAAAAGCCTGCATAGAATGGCGATAAATTAAGCATGTTCTGTGCATAAAACGGCGCGATAATATTGAAGCAGAAATTCGCTGTAAATACGAGAAAACCACATAAGATACTTAAAGAAAACAACGGATTCTTAAATAATGACAGCTGCAACAGCGGTTCTTTTCTGCGAAGCTCCATCCATATGAAAGCAACGAAGCTGACTACAGCAACAATTATTGATGTAACAATTAAGCTGTTACCATATCCAAGCTGTTGACCTAGTAATAATCCTGCGAACAAAGTAATGATAAAGACAGCGAACAGTAAACTGCCCGGCACATCAATCGAAGATTTCACTCTCGTTAAATCCTTAGGCAATACCTTCCATCCAAAAAATATAGCGATCAGGCCAATAGGGACGTTTACCCAAAAGATATACTCCCAGCCTAAGGTGGAAACCATAATCCCGCCTAGACTTGGACCGGCTATACTTCCCAGAGACACGAATGTACCAATGAAACCAAGGGCTTTACCACGCTCCGTGGCAGGAAAGATATCCGTAACAATTCCCTGACTGTTCGCCATGGTCATCGAAGCACCTAAGGCTTGAATTACGCGCGAAGCAATTAAGGCTGGTAAGCTTACACTAAGCCCACACAGCATAGATCCAATAACAAATACAATCGTGCCAATCTTAAAAATTCGAATCTTTCCTACGATATCTCCAAGCTTGCCGAAGAAAAGGATCGCCGCACAGATCGCCATTAAATATCCTGTTGTTACCCATTCGATTTGCGCCATGGGCAGCTTCAGTTGTTTGGATAGCTCAGGCAGAGCAATATTGACAATACTACCATCAAGGGTGGACATGAACGTAAAAATATTCAGAACAATTAAGATCATCCAGCGCTTCTTCTGAATTTCTTTATCCTCCTGATAGGTTGCACTTACAGAACTCATAACTAACACCTCATTAAATATTAATAATCACTGTTTAGTTGCGCACGCAACCAAACTCGCCATACCCAGTGTACAACAATTTAGTTGCGTGCGCAACGACTTTATTGTACACTTTATTTCAAGGCAACAAATGAACGAACATATAACCCAAAGAGGTGTCTATATTGGCAAGAGAGCCTATCGGGAAGCTAATTTCCCATCTTCACCGTCAAAATCAAAAGAAACTGGTTAAGCAATTTGTCCCCTATGGAATCGGTAGTGGTGGACAGCATAGCTTTCTTAAATTGATTCTCTCTCGGCCAGGCATTACTCAGGATCAGTTAACTGCCGAATTGAAGTTCGATAAAGCAACTACAGCACGTTCTGTGAAGCAATTAGAGAACTCGGGATATATCGAGCGCAAAGACGATCCTAATGATCGACGCTCTCACCTTCTATATCCTACCCCGAAAGCCATCGATTTCTTCCCAGTTTTACAGTCCATCTTAGATGAATTTAATAAAAGCCTTGTGGGCCATTTAACCGATGAAGAAGTAGAGCAACTACATTTCCTGCTGCAAAAAATCAGCAAAAACGAAGAATAGAACATAAGAAAAAGGATGTCCCACAGCCATTAGGCTGTTGAGGCATCCCACGTTTACTTTTGCTTTACGAGCTCAGTAACTTCTTCCGTAATCTCTTCTCCGCCCATACTCTTCCATTTAGCTACAAACGCATCAAAATCACTAAGCGGTGAATCACCCACAATGATATTTAAGAACGTCTCATTCTCCAGATTCTGCAGTTCCGGCCATTTAGTCTTCATAAGCCGGGTGTTCCCATAAAAGACCCCACGCACTCCCTCTATAGCAGTTGAGGTTAACACAGCTACTCCGTATTTATACGCATTTGCTGCTTTCCAGCCTTCAAGATCTTTTTTGGGCTGCTCTGTTTCCGCTACCCATTGATCATAAATGAGCCGGGTATCAGAATTTAATGTATCCGGGTCTATCTTTCCGTGCAAAGCCTGCTGGATATCAGCATAATGTTTCTCAATCGCATCCCTATAATCTATCAGAAGATCGAACGGATAATATGCACGCAGCTGAATGCCTGTCTGCGCAGAGAAATCACCCAGCTTTTTTACCTCCTCTTGATTAGGATCCTGTCTTCTTTCGAGTCTTGTAAACACGTTTAATTGCTTGATTACAGCCTCAGGGTGTTCAAACCCTTTACGCACAACAAGATATCGATCTGTTACCGGCGCTAAATGAGCGACAAACTTACCGGAATCGTCAACTGGAGCTGCATATGCTCTCCATTCTGCCTTCGTATCCAAAGCCACTGCCTCTGATAAAGGATAATAAGGCATCCACCAAGGACCAAAAAACATCCCGGATTTACCTGTAATAATAGGCTCCTGAGTTTCCTTATATAGTGCAAAGTCCGGATCCAGCAACCCGCGTTTATACCAATCAGCAAGTTTAGCAAGCGCTTGTTTGGTCTCTGGTGTAATGGAGCCATACACGATATTGCCGTTGTTATCCTTAATCCAATTCGTGGGGAAAGCGTGAAATGCACTAAACACAGCATCCAGACCATTAACTAATGGTTTAGTTCCATATACGATATTTTTGTAGCCGCTTAGACCGACGGTATCTCTTTTTCCATTTCCATCAGGGTCTTTTTCAATAAAAGCTTTGGCAATTTTCTCGATGTCTTCAAAAGTTTGAGGAGGCCGCAGCTCCAGCTTCTCCAGCCAATCCTGACGTACCCAGAGCAGCACGGGAGAGTCAGCATCAATAGCTACATTTGGTAATCCATATAGTTTACCATCGCGGGAAGCGTCCTCTAATGCCTCACCCTTTGTAGAATTGTACATATCCTTGATAAGTTCAGATCCATATATTTTATAAGTCTCTGTCAAATCTTCAATCATATCATTATCAATTAATTTCTTCAGTTGATCCCGATCCACAACCATGGCATCAGGCAAATCGTTGCTATCAATGGCAAGCTGTACCTTTTGCGTAAAAGCATCCTCACCCTTCGCTTCCCAGGAGTGAACCACTTTGATATTCGTAATGCTCTCTAAATAACGGGTGATTGGATTGTTATCGTTGCTGTCACCTGTATTAAGCCGCGAGTCGGGAACCTTAAACCCTACTCGGATCACAATCGGATCCTCATATTTGCTATAAGCGATAGAAGTAGCTTCATCCCCTGCCTGAGGGCTTGCAACCGAATCTACAATACCATTATTGTCACGACATGATGTCATTCCAATGACCATAAACACTAGGAGGATAGATTTCCAAAATTTCATATTTGGTTTTTCCCCTCCGCACGGAATTCACTTGGTAATTTACCAATACGTTCTCTGAACAATCTGCTGAAATAACGATCATCCTCAAAACCGGACCGCGAAGCAATCTCACAGACGGGAAGTGTAGTCTCCAGCAGCAGTGATTTGGCAAGCTCCAGCCGCATTCCCCGTAAACATTCACCAAATGTCTCTCCGGCAAAACGAGCGAAACATTGGCTGAAATAACCACGGCTCATATTAATGACGGCTGCTACGTCGCTCTGATTGATTTTGTCACCTGCATGGCTCTGCATATAACGAACTGCACGAATAAGACAGGACATAACCTCTTTAGTTAATCCAAGTTCCAGCATTCTTCGTCCCACATGATCAGAAAATCGCCGCAGCCAGTTCTTCCAATGGCACCAGTTCAGATTATGGGAGATGTCCCTTTCCAGTTGAGCAGCATCTTCAGGCTTTAAAAGTAAAGAGCTCCAGCTTTGTATTAGAGAGTGTGCAAACGCCAGAAACTGATCAGAACGGGGTTTCTGCTGAATTATGTTTGCTACAAATTTCTCCCACTCATTTCCATCAATTGTCCACTTCAAATTCTGTGCTTGCTCCAGCAGATTATCCGCCTCTTGTTTTGAGTAGGGAGCCGCTGGTTCCTTCTTTATGTCTTCATATTTCAATGAGGTCAAATCCTCAGGTTCAGGATGATAAAATAGAATACGGCGTAATTTCGCAGTGAGCTGTTCCTCTAATTCCTGTAACGGTTGATCTCTCAATCCACTGATTAGCGCGGTCTGCCATCGTCCGGATAGCTGGATCTTAAGCTCACGTTTGCTCTCATCTATTGAGAAACGATGTAATAAGGGCGACATCCACATCTCATGAAAAGTAATGAGCGGATTATTTTTCACGCTGGACAGCTGAAACAATTCTTCTTCATTGCATTGATGATTTAGTGGCAAATACAGCAGAGCCTTATCAGCAGCCATACGTTTACTTTCCCCACGAACCAGAGCATCCCGTGTATTGTCCTCCCATTTAATACGATCGACAAGACGTCTGATGGTTTCATCCGCATTTTCCATCTCAAGCAGTGTTTTTACAATATAGTCAACGGCTCCTAAACGCATAGCCTCCTGAACATAGTCAAATTCATGATGACAAGTAAGGACAACACAGCGAATGCCTGCGAACCGTTGTCTAACCATTTTAATAAGCTCGAAGCCTGAAATGCCTGGCATGGTCAAATCCACAAATAATAAATCTACTTCCTGCTGTTGAAGCAGCTCCAAAGCAGATTTACCATCACCTGCCTCCCCAACTATAACAATCCCTAAGGATGACCAGTCAATCAGGGAAATGAAGCCTTTTCGCACGAGTCTCTCGTCATCGACAACTACAGCCTTAATCATCGAAGTCCTCCTTACCTTTCCTCGGAATCACAATGGATACAACCGTACCTTCTCCTGGCTTACTGAACATCTCTAGCTTCATTTGTTCTCCATAATAGGTTCTAAGCATCCGGTTCACATATGAAAAACCAATTCCAAGTCCCCGTTTTTTCGCTCCATCATCAGACAACAGCTGATCTAATGTATCTGCATCCATCCCAGCGCCGTTATCTTTTACACATAACTGAACTTCTCCTTCACCATGTTTCGTTATCTCAACATCTACCTTGCCATTATCGCTTAATCCATGATAAATCGAGTTTTCAACCAGAGGCTGAAGCAAAAATCTCGGGACAGCCACAGACAATACATCCTCATCAGCTTCAACGTTAAATTCAAATTCATAATCATAACGAATACGCTGCAGCTCCATATAATTTCGAATCGCTTCAATTTCCTCGCCAATGGTAACAATGATGCTTTGCTTTCCCAGATTATAATGCAGCACCTTTACAAGAAGAGTGACCAGCTTGTCGATCTCCTTCTGGCCGTTTAGCCGGGCCATCCACTGTACCGTATTTAAGGTATTATGCAAAAAATGAGGATTGATCTGGCTGAGCAACTTCTCAATCTCAAATTGGCTTTTCTGTTTCTCATTATGGGCAACCGCAACAATCAGCTCATTCACCTGTTTTTTCATCTGCTGAAAGTTGGTAAGCACGAAATCAAATTCTTCCACATTCGTATAGGCTACCGGAGCGGTAACATTTTCCGCCATTCGGTTGATTTCAAGGTTGACCTTACGCAACGGACCATAAATTTTCCTCCAGATGATCCAAGCCAGAAACCCGGCAAAAAGAAGGGTGGAGAAGGCAAGTAAGATCATTTTATAAAACCAAGAATAAATTTCACTGTTGAATTCTGATTTTTTCACAACGGCAATAAGCTTCCAGCCCTGAGGACTCGCGTAACGAAACAGATGATATCCACTTAGCGTTTCATGGGTGAGATTGGAGTTGCTTCCCGCAGCTTTAATAATACTTAGCGGAAGTTTGCCATCGATCACTTTTGTACTATTACCTTGCTGATTGACCAGCAGATGATTTACTTTCATCCCGTAGGACTCCTGATTGAAGATTTTGCGAAACAAACTATAATTCGTCTCCAAATAAATATAAAGCTTATGCTGGCCCGGCACACGGACAATCCGCTGCTCCGAGAATACGAGATTATCACCAACAGCGTACATAGTGGGATGTGGTCCATAATAGTCAGCCCCGTTATATCGCATAAAAGACGGCAATGTACTGATATCAAAATTTCTGCGTGCGCTCATGTTGGTGAACAGAACGGGATCATCGCTGTCCGGCATAATGTAGGCTGTAAGTCCAATATAAGGGTTCGTAAAATTGACTAGATTGATCTTCTGGTTGATGGAATTCATCATTTGCGATTTGCGAAAAATTTGTTTTTCCTGAATAAATGAGGACATCTCCTGCACAATCTGACCGTCCAGAGCAAACTGTTTGGAGGCAAAATCCATATTGTCGATGGCATTCTCCAGGCTTGAGGCTTCCTGTCTCAGACTAGCGCTGATCCCGTTGCCAATTTTACCTGAAAGGATGGAGTAAATAGAGGTGTAGGTTACGAATCCTACTAAGAGAAGCGGAAGTAGTGTTCCGATTACTAGATAGATAAATAAGGTATTACGTAAGGATTTGACAGCTGGAGTATGACTCCGCAGGGGTACTCTTACCATCTGGATTATCCTCTTCTTTCTATCTGAAAGCGTTTTATATTAATGTGAGAATACCACATTTATCCTTAATTGAATAGAATAAGGCAGAACAGCCTCCACGCCGCCCCGCCTTATTTTATAGTTACTAGCCGTGTTTATTTAACGCTTTTACGGGCCTCGAACAATTCCTCAGCCTTTTTAATCGAGAAATCCATAACTTCAGAATACCCAAGACCATTTACCTTATCATGCATTTCTTTATTCAACTTATCGTATTCCGCTTGATCTTTAGCAAAGACCATTTTCCAGGAAATCTGTTGAATAACCGTACCGATTTGTTTATTCTTTTGTTCCACTGTTTTATCCATGGTTAATGGTTCTTTGCCAGTGAAGCCTTGTGGTGCTACAGCCAATAGATTGTTTTTCTCAAAATACTCCTTAGGAGTCAGAACACCCATTTTCGCTCTCCAGTCACTATCAAGCTTGGAAGGGTTACGCTCTAGGGTTGTTGTCCACAGATTATGATCGAATGGCTCACTATTCTCTGGATTCACCATCGCCGGAACCACAAACGAGAAGTTCATTTGATTGGAGCCATAGTAGTAGTCACCCCCGCCGTATTCAGCAGGAACTTGAGTATTCTGTTGATCAGTATAAGCTTTCCAACCAAAATCAGTCACTGCAGGTTTGCCGTTTGCATCAATATCCCAAGTCAGACCTTGAGGTCCGTTAGGTACTGCTGTACCACTTCCTGCAGAAATCATTGCACCTTCCGGTGTGTACATCCAGTTAATGAATTCCATAATTCTAGCAGGCTCCTTAGCTTTTGCGCCGATTGCAATAATACCGTTACCACCGTAAACATTGAACCCTGTGGAATACATCAATTCATCTTTGAACGGAACCAGCGCAAAACCTTTACCTTCGGCTGTTCTTTCTGGTGTATTGTAGTTAGCAGCTCCAAGCCATGGGAACCAAGAGAACAATAGACGACCATCTTTGTATTTCGCTACAACATCGTCAAATTTTTGCGTCATAGAGTCCGGATCAACCAGACCCATCTGGTTAGCTTCAAAATACAGTTTGAGCGATTTCATGTACCAGCTATCTTCGGATAAGAAGTCATAATACTTTTCTTCATCTGCCTTAACATACACAGCAGTATCAGGAATTTCGTCATAGCCCATCATGTTAGCGAACTGTTTAGCCAATGTCATTTTATAGTTGCCATCCCAATCAGACCACATCGAGAAAGCATAGGTTTTTTTGCCTTGTTCATTCTTAGGCTCGAGCTCTTGCATTTTTTTCAGCACAGGCAGATAATCTTCAATCTTTGTAATTTCTGGCGCTCCAATTTGTTGGTAAAGATCAAAGCGCAGGTCTGGACCCCAAGTCATATCTTTTCCTTCAGAGGGTCCGGATGGATTAGAAGCTACGCTGTTCCCCATACCAAAGACTGATGATCCACCGCCAAAAGCTACCTTAGCTTTTTCAATAGCTTTTGGAAAAGTGCTAGAAATGTCTTTTCCGTATTTGTCCAAAAGACCGTCCTGTGTCCAGTCCAAGAGCAGCTTTCCTTTGATGGCATTTGGATAGTGGTTCTTGTCGTCACCGAAAATGATGATATCTCCAAGATCTCCGGAAGCCATCATTGCAGAAATTTTGGTATCTCCACCAGTCAGGTTTGAAGCTACAATCTCCATTTCGATGTTGAACTTATCCTTGATAATTTTTGCAAACCATCCGGTTTGTGGACCGGCATAGTTAGCGGTTGTTGAGAATACAGTCAGCTTCAGCGGCTTGGAATGATCAAGCGCTCCGTCATCCGGTGCTGCTGTCTCTTCCGCCGGGGCATTCGTGGCAGCCGACGTAGGTTTCTCTGTGCTCGTGTTTTTGCCCGAGTTAGCCGTATTATTCCCCCCGCCACATGCTGCAAGAACGAAGACCAGGATTACGGATAGCATGACAAGCGATGCTCTTCTTATTCTCATTGCTTTATACCCTCCCTTTCATCTCTTCACTTATAGTTCAACTCTGCTTATAGCAGAGGAAAACCCAGTTCTAGTCCAGAGCGGCTACCCATCAGCCTTTAACCGCACCGATCATAATTCCTTTGACGAAAAAGCGTTGGAAGAACGGATACACGATCAAAATCGGCAATACGACGATCATCGTTACAGTCATCCGCACAGAGGTTGGAGTCTGCATATTCGCTGCACTAGCGGCCATATCTGGCGAATTACGAATTAAGGCTGCAAGCGAGCTGGATTCGTTCAAATAACGCCATAATAAGAACTGGAGCGTAAAGTATTTCGTATCTGTCATCAGAAACGCCGTATCAATAAAGGCATTCCACTGATTCACCGCTGAGAAAATCGTAATCGTAGCCAAGATAGGTGTTGTAAGAGGAACAATGATACTCCAGAACACCCGGAAGTAACCTGCTCCATCCATTGACGCCGACTCCTCAAGTGAGGGTGGAATTGCCTCGACGAAGGTTTTGACCAAAATGATATTAAAAGGAGTAATAATGGTTGGCAAAATATAAGCCAGATAATTATTAGTCAGATGCAAGTTATGCATGGTGATATACCATGGGATCAGCCCTGCGCTGAAATACATCGTAACTACAACACTGCGGTACCAAATACTCCGGCCCCACATTTCCTTTTTGGTGAACAAGTACCCAAGAAATGCCGAAGATCCAACGGTGAGCAAAGTACCAACAACTGTTCTATAAATAGAGACTGTAGCCGCATGACCTAAACCACTGATTCTTAGAACCTTACTATAGTTATCAAAATGGATCTGCCTTGGATAAAATTTGATATACCCTGCTGCGCTAAGATCATTCGAACTGATCGTATTAATGAACAAATAGTAGAATGGATAAATGCATGACAGGGTGAACAATCCAAAGAGTGTGTAGATAATAATTTGAAAGATTAATTCTCCAGAAGTTAGTTTTTTCTTTCTCAAATGGGATCACCCCTGCCTTAAATGATAGATTCGTCACGCACCATCTTGGATAATGTGTTTGCCGCGAACAGTAGAATTACACTGACAACCGACTTCAGCATACTGACAGCTGTGGCAAACGGAAAGTTGTTAGCGAACGCAATATTGTATACATAAAGATCCAGCACTTCTATGGAATCTTTATTCATCGCATTTTGAAAGGCAAAGTACTGCTCCATCCCGTTATTGACCAGGTTACCTATGGAGAGCAGCAGTAGGACAAAGAAGGTTGGGATAAGACCCGGAATGGTAATATGCCAGATTTTACGGAACCGGCTTGCACCATCCACCTCTACGGCTTCATACAACTCCTGATCAATGCCTGCGATTGCAGCAAGATAGAGAATGGCACCCCAGCCTAACGATTTCCACCAATACCAAATGATCATCGTGACCCAAATATTTGAGCTGGAGGCTAAAAAGTTATAACCCTCATCAACGATTCCAAGCTGCACTAAAATGTGTGTGATGACCCCGTTATCAACGGAAAACAACGAGAAGGCCAATGCATATACCAGAATCCAGCTGATAAAGTTCGGAATCGTGGTTAGCGTCTGCACCATCTTGCGATACCAGCCTGACTTAATCTCGGTCAGAAAAATCGCAAAGATCACTGGAAATATTGAGGTAATTAGTCCTAGTGAACTCATGGCAAGAGTGTTCTTCAGCACGCGCACAACCTCTGCGGTCTGTGTTGGATTGGATACAATCGTCTTGAACCATTTCAACCCGACATATGGCGTGTCAGACAACGGTATTCCGGGAATGAAATCATAAAATGCATAAATCCATCCGCTGATCGGCAGATAATAGAAAATAAAGGTGACAACAAGAAACGGAAAAGCCATGAAGAACAACTTATGTTTGTTCTTCATCTTCCAGCGGGATCGATGAACCGGATCGACGCTGGGAAGTAATTCACCAGAAGGTACCCCCATGTCGGAATCTCCTATACCCAGATTTTGATTACGTTTTCATAGTATCAGAACCTTTACGTATGACGAGATAGAACACAGAACGGCCTCACTGGAGAACCGTCTGATGCTTGTGAACCAAATTCGCATATATTTCGACCATTTTCTACCTAATCGCTGTGGGTCTAGTGATGGAGAGCCTACATGCCTTTTGGCTTATAAAAAGCGGCAGGATGACGGAAATTCCCGTCATCCTGCCGCTGAAAGAGATGGTTTCCTAAGGAGCGCTTGGGAGCTATGGGCAACTAGACTCTCCTCGTTCACTACATCAACTATGGTGCGCTATGTCCTCTTCGTCCGCTATGGTTTTTCACACTTCATAGTTTTGGCATCGGACCCAGATGCACTTATTTCCGGAATTCAGCGCTTTTCCTCGTGCTATCGGACTCAGGTGCAGCTATTCACTCAAATATAGTCCAAATAAGAGCATATGCATGCCGATAAGAGCTATACAGTCCGAAACTACGGCTAAGTAGCTCAAAAATCAGCAATAGCGACTCTACGGTCCGCAACACTCCATCCATCATACTTGGGCACCCTACTATCACGTATCCATCACATTTGCTCACGCTGTCGGACTCAGTTGCACTTATTTCCGGAATTCAACACATTTTCTCGTGCTATCGGACTCAGGTGCAGCTATTCACTCAAATATAGTCCAAATACGAGCATTTGCATGCCAATAAGAGCTATACAGTCCGAAACTACGGCAAAGTAACTCAAAAATCACCAATAGCGACTCTACGGTCCGCAACACACTTCATGCAGCGAAATCAGGCACTCTTCTCTCGAGAATTCATCGCATTCCCTCATACTGTCTGACTCATTCTTGGATTCATCGCATTTGCTCATGCTGTCGGACCCATTCTTGGATCCATCACATTTGCTCACGCTATCGGACCCAGATGCACTTATTTCCGGAATTCATCGCTTTTCCTCGTGCTATCGGACTCAGGGGCAGCTATTCACTCAAATATAGTCCAAATATGAGCAAATTCATGCCGATAAGAGCTATACAGTCCGTAATTATGGCAAAGCAGCTCAACAATCAGCAATAGCGACTATACGGTCCCCAACACACTTCATGCAGCGAAATCAGGCACGCTTCTATCGAGAATACATCGCATTCCCTCATACTGTCTGACTCATTCTTGGATTCATCACATTCCCTCATGCTGTCGGACCCAGGTGCACTTATTTCCGCGTTTCAACACATTTTCTCGTGCTATCGGACTCAGGTGCAGCTATCCACACAAATATAGTCCAAATATGAGCAAATTCATGCCGATAAGAGCTATACAGTCCGAAACTACGGCAAAGTAGCTCAAAAATCAGCAATAGCGACTATACGGTCCGCAACACTCCACCCATCATTCTTAGGCACACTTCTATCGAGAATACATCGCATTTCCTCATACTGTCGGACCCAGGTGCGCTTATTTCCGGGTTTCAACACATTTCCTCGTGCTATCGGACTCAGGCGCAGCTATTCACACAAATATAGCCCAAATACGAGCATATGAATGCCGATAAGAGCTATACAGTCCGAAACTACGGCAAAGTAGCTCAAAAATCAGCAATAGCGACTATACGGTCCGCAACACTCCACCCATCATTCTTAGGCACACTTCTATCGAGAATACATCGCATTTCCTCATACTGTCGGACCCAGGTGCGCTTATTTCCGGGTTTCAACACATTTCCTCGTGCTATCGGACTCAGGCGCAGCTATTCACACAAATATAGCCCAAATACGAGCATATGAATGCCGATAAGAGCTATACAGTCCGAAACTACGGCAAAGTAGCTCAAAAATCAGCAATAGCGACTATACGGTCCGCAACACTCCACCCATCATTCTTAGGCACACTTCTATCGAGAATACATCGCATTTCCTCATACTGTCGGACCCAGGTGCGCTTATTTCCGGGTTTCAACACATTTTCTCGTGCTATCGGACTCAGGTGCAGCTATCCACACAAATATAGTCCAAATATGAGCAAATTCATGCCGATAAGAGCTATACAGTCCGAAACTACGGCAAAGTAGCTCAAAAATCAGCAATAGCGACTATACAGTCCGCAACACTCCATGCATCATTCTTAGGCACACTTCTCTCGGAAATTCATCTCATTCCCTCCTGCTAGCGGACTCATTCTTGAATCCATCGCATTCCCTCCTGCTATCGGACTCAGATGCTCTTATTTCCAGAATTCATCGCATTTACTCAACCTTCGAACTCAGCTCCTTTACTTCGAGGGTTCATGCTCATTTGTACTCCCAACCACACATAAAAAAGCAGCCTCTCAAATGAGAAGCTGCTCCATCACTTTACAACCCTAGTTTGTTTACAACCAATTCACTGCATTCCGCATAATGCGCACTACATTCCGCTCTTCATTCGAATGCCCGCGCCTTTCGCCACAGCCTAATGCCCAGGCGTCTGAACTTTCCCCTCCGCGGAGGCATCCATTTTCTGGCGCCCCATAAAAAAGGAGGCCAGCAAAGCTAACGCAGCAGGAATAACCGCCCAAGCGAAGGTGTTCGCAATGGAAGAGGAAAGTCCCTCCGTAATTTTGCTCAAAATTTCCGGTGGAATCAGTGCTCTAGTCTCAGGCGACAGCAGAGAATGCGGATCTTTAAAATCCATAACCCCAGCAGCCCCCGCAGAAGCAGCTCCTCCTCCATTTGCTGTGAGCAACTTAGTTAGACTGCCCGAGAAATAATGGCTTTGAATAATGCCAAATGTGGTTATTCCGATGGTCATGCCAAGCGAACGAATGAAATTCAGTGTTGCGCTGGCAGAGCCGCGTTGCTGCGCAGTCAGACCATGAATAGCTGCTGTGCTTAACACAGAGAAGGAAGCGCCAATGCCTAATCCGATTAAAATCATATACAAGGTAACCAAGAGACGTGAAGCTTCCGGAGTAAGCGTTGCTACCAGCCCTGTGCCGATCACCAAAAGTACAAACGTAGGAATCAGCAGATTGCGGTAACTGGTTTTTGCCATCAGGAATCCTCCCGTTGTGGCGGTAATTACTGAGCCTACCATCATCGGCAGCAGGACAAGTCCTGAATTGGTAGCCGAACCCCCTAATACACCTTGGATAAAGATCGGGATATATACGGAAGCCACGATAAATGCAGCACCACTAAATAGCGCGCACAGAATGCTGACGGCGTACAGTCTTTTTTTGAATAACGCAAAGGAAATGATCGGCTCTTTCGCTCTCGTCTCTACAAAAAGGAACACTGCCGCCAATATAGCAAAAGCTGCAAATAAGCCGAGGATCATCGATGAGCCCCAAGCGTACTCTTTTCCACCCAGCTCCAACGCAAACATTAAGCAGATGACAGAGCCCAGCA
Organism: Paenibacillus sp. FSL R10-2778; assembly: GCF_038593035.1. NCBI lineage: Bacteria > Bacillati > Bacillota > Bacilli > Caryophanales > Paenibacillaceae > Paenibacillus > Paenibacillus sp. FSL R10-2778. The sequence goes on from NZ_CP151956.1 coordinate 4,646,588, forward strand.
GTGTGCCCGCACCCAGCCAATCAATAGGTTGTTTGGAATGCTCATGTGACTCTTTATAAAAGAAAACGACCATCACAAAAGCCAACAGTCCAAGCGGTAAGTTAATATAAAATATCCACTGCCAAGCAATATGATCGGTGATATACGCGCCTAGCAATGGACCAAAAATACTCGATAATCCAAATACCGCACCAAATGCACCGCCCAGCTTGCCCCGTGTCTCCAGCGGTACGGCGTCGAACATTATGGCAAAAGCAATCGGCACTAGCGCACCGCCTCCAATTCCCTGAATCGCCCGATAAGCAGCCAGCTGAGTAATCGTATCTGCCGTCCCGCAAAGCGCTGAACCCGCCATAAATACAATAATCCCAAAAACAAAAAACTTTTTACGCCCATACATATCAGACAGCTTGCCAAAGATAGGCATCCCCGCCATCTCAGCTACGAGATAAGCTGATGTTACCCAGACAAATTTGTCCATACCGCCTAGTTCTCCAACAATATTGCCCATTGCTGTAGCAACGATGGTGCTGTCCATGGAGGCCATCAGTATTCCTAACAGCAGACCTGCGATTACAATGCCCAGATTGGGCGCTTTGGCAGCACTCATTTATTCCACTCCCCATTGTCAAAAGATCTATAACTATGTGTTACAGCTTTACTTGATGCCTCACTATTGCATTCTTGTGAATCTCCAAAGCACTACGGTATTCCACAGTATCAATCTCACAGTCCACACCGATGATTACCCGATCTCCTCTGACAATATTTGCTTTTGTATTATTCAGCTCTATCGTATCGCCTTCAATGAGCCCAGCCTCAAAAAGCACTTTAGGATTCTGCTTCATCAAATGCAGGAATTTTCCGGTCTTGCTTTTTTTGATCGTTAAAGCACTGCCTCCAACCTCTTTCGCTATACTTAGACCATATAAATTGATCTCCAGTTGCTCCGCACTTAGCAGTCCTGCCACATTGAGAGCGCCCGAAATACGCAGATGTTCACCTTCACAATCACCATTAACCTCCAAATTACCGTTAAGATGAATATCGTCGATTTTTACGGAGGCTGCTTTAATTTCCCCCTGACCCCGCAAGGAATCCCCTTCAAGATTACCCATAAGTGTCATCTCACCGGTTATTTTCATTTTGGTCATTAGCAGGTTTCCATCTACCCTTGCATTTCCAGTCAGGCTCAACTTCTCACAATCTACATCCCCTGCAAAATGACCTTCCCCAGTAACCTTAATATCCCGAAAAAAGCCTCCCGCTGAGGTCGTTGTGCCCATTATTTTCAAATTACTCCGAATTGTTTCTTCAGTCACCGATCTTCTCCACCTTTCCAACCTTTGCTTCAGGATGTACTGTGATCTGATCACGATACTCTATCCGCTCAACAGTACAGCCTGGACCTACAATCACAATATTGCCCCTGATAACATCAGCCGTTGTATATTCCAAATCAATAAAATCTCCTTCAATAGTCCGAGCCCGCAGCTCCGATCTTAATTTAGGGATGATTCCACTTAACATTTTGCTCCAGACTCCACTATTCGTTTGCCGGATCAGTAGACTCTCCACACCAATTTCATGCGCCTTTCCCTGCCCTTGCAGTTTGAAGTCTACATGTCCTGCACTAAGTAAACCTCCGACACTAAAGCTTCCTTCCCCCGCAAAATCCTCAAGCTCACAATCACCCTTGATATTCAGCATTCCATGAAGTGTGCAGCTTTCTCCCCGAATGCTCTCCCCGACAGTAATCATTCCGTCCACTTTTAGGGAGTTAAAACGCAAATGGCCCAGCACTTTCATCGTTCCATTGCATTCCGCTTCTTCCGCCGAGAGATCATTCTTCAAATTCATATGCCCGTTTCCTTTAAAAATTCGCGTCACGATGGGTCCCGTTAATTTGCCTACACCATCGATTCGCACGCTGTTATAAGTACCTCCTGCCCCCCCGCTGACTCCGTTTATAATCAGATCCGGCAGCTCTCGTTTGTCCATTACACTAACCCCCTATTCAACAAGCTTAAAAGCAAGCTTACCTTTCAATTGTTCTATAACATCAGCACTGAGTATTTTACTGACCAGCTTTACCCCTTCATCGAACCATAACTCTGCTGGTGCCTGAGCCAGAATAAAGGATGACACCCCCATTTTGCGGATAAAAAATAACTCCCAGCTGCCACTCTCAAGATTGGAGGCTTTATCCATTAAGGTTCGAAACAGCAGCTCTGCTTCCTCCATACTCATCTCCCCTGCACTAAGCAGGCGATCTACAGCCAATAAATAAGTGAGTTGATCGAAGCTATATCCATTCTTGACACCGAGCCTCTCTCCAAATTTCCCCAGCGTCATCGACGAAACAATGTTACGTTCTATAATTTCCGCAGCAGATACACTTACTCTGTCAAAAGAAGCTTTATCTGATAGCTTATCAGCCATTTCATCCAAAGAAAGTCCATCTTTCATATTCACAATATTATCGATACGGGACAAAATCATGTCTTTTGGAAAAAAAGTCTCCTGTCCAGTAAACGTAGATTTACGGATAAACCATTCCTCTGGAATCAACTGCTTCCGCTTCCAGCGGTACAATTGCCCATAAGATATACCGGTTAAATCCAATAGCTGCTTCTTTGAGATCAAATCCTCTTCCATGCTTATCACTCCTTGAAGCCATCGTAACATAACACTGTTACGTTGTAAAACCAATAAATTAAACTCCCCTCATACCTACCTACGCTAGTAACCATCGTGTCCTAACGTCTCCCCCAAAGATTTTAAAGCATACCTTAAGAGCAGACCTCCGTCTTGAGAAGGATTTAACGGTCATTCACTATTTTTTCCACAACAAAAGACTGCCCCCGCCGCTATAAATAGCAGCATGGAACAGCCTTCTCTTAGAATGATTTTTACGATCTGCTAATCTTACTGAACAAAAGTATAATGTGCTGAATCATATTGCGGGCCGGATTTTTCGTAAGTGAACCAGTACTCAATACTGCTGCCAGCGCTTAATCCACTCACCGTCTGCTTCCATGTTCCTGAGTTATTAGTCATCCTGTAATTAAGCTGGGAACCCCCGTTAATCTTGTAATGCACATCTACATAAAGGGCACTGGTTACAGGTGTAATATAGATACTCGCCTCTGTAGCAGAAAGTCTCGTTACCCCTGCTGTAAAGTCAGCCGTCACATGATCACCGCCTCCGCTGCCTCCAGTGGGATTAGTAGTAACTGTTGCGGTATTACTAGCGGAGGATAAATTACCTGCTGCATCTGTAGCTTTTACTGTAAACGTATAGGCTGTGCTTGGAGTAAGTCCACTAACAGTAGCTGTAGTTCCCCCCACAGTGGACACCTGCTGTGTTCCACGATAAACAATATAACCTGTAACGCCAACATTATCGGTAGAAGCGGACCAGCTTAAGCTAACTCCTGTATCCGTCTTACTGGTTACCGTTAGATTAGCGGGAGCGGTTGGCGCGGTTGTATCCCCAGTATTACCACCACCCGTCAAATATTGACCTGTGAATGGATTAAACCGGTGCAGGGACATTATTAACCAACCTGTGCTGGAAACACAGTTTTGCTGCGCCATCACCCAATAACTGTTGCTGGACCCTTTCAGCGAGTAGGGAATACCCCCAAGCGAAGCACCGCTTGTGCCTTGTTTTTTAATAATCTCTGTATTAATAGCGTCTGCCTTTGAGGCATTGCCTTGCAGATAATAAGCGAGCGACATGAATGCGCTTCCTTCAAACCATACGTCAGCACCCGTATTGCCAATTTGATTTCCGTTATCGTCATACGCTGGCAATACTTCATCTGTCCAGTCAAAATCATATCCGGTGAGCGTATTCCCAGCATCATTGTAAGTAAGCGTCTGCTTGTAACGCGGATTCGCAAGTGTTCCCGGGGTGCCGGAGGCATTTTCCACATAGGTTAAGCTTGCGCCGTAGTTATGTGTTCCGGATACGCCTAAAGCTAATACTCCCCAAGGATTCACGTCTAAAGGTATTTTGGGGTCGATCAGATTTGTATCGTTTTTCCAGCCCCCCTTGAAACGTTTGACTGTGTCATCCCACACATAATTATCCAGGAAGGTTTTGACTCCAGAAGCCGCACTGTTATAAGTGGCTGCCTTTGAGGAATCCACCGAAGCATAATACTGCAATACCCGGTAAATATCGATATTGTGCTCGGTTGAGCTCCAAGGCTCATCGGAATTACTCCAACCACTCCATCCCCCTGCAATACTGCCATTAGCCTTTTTATACTGTAAACTCCAATCTAGTGCTTTGAGCGCCATTGGACGATACCGTGAATCATTATATTGCTTCTCATAAGCCATAGCAGCCATTGCCATCCATACAACGGGTCCCACATGTTTACGGATTTCTTCTCCGAAGCCGTTGTTATACCAATAAGAATTCAGCCAGAAGCCTGATGGGTCTTGAATGTCCCGCATTTTGTTCAAAACCTGCTCTGCCCGCGTCCGTTCACCCTTTACAATAAAGGCGATAGCTGCAACCGCTTGATCATATGTGTATACAATCTGTTTGGGGTTGTTTGGTCCCCAGAAATCTTCAAAGCTATCTACCAGTCCCTCAAAAGCATACCCCGCTGTTGCATCCTGCTGGGCCTTCAGCCAGATTAAAGCACGATTTGAAGCGTCACTTGCAGCATCTGCATTCGCTTTTCCACCAAAGGGTAGAGCTACCCCAAGCACCAGCAAACTTGTCATTAAGATCGAAAACAGCTTCCTCATCTTCATAACTTTCCTCCTCTTAATCATGATGAACTAGGCAATAAGAGTTCTTTGAAGCATAAAAACTAAAGCGTTTTCAAACAGCAACAACAGGGACTTTTGAATATTTTACCATGGTAATTGTCCTCATTTTCAGGCTTAGAAACCCGTTCGTCAACGATTTTATGTAAATTTTTAACTAAATGAGGCGAAACAACCAAAATTTCCATTTGAGAAATCATACGAAAGACCAGCATCATTTTTATGAATTCATATTTATGAAGACAAAACAAAAAGAGCAGACAGCTCCTTTACAAGGATTCTATCTGCTCTTTACTATTTATCTCTATACTATTCTGCTTTATCTTCGCCAGCAGTTTCAGCTACAGCGGGTTCAGCAGTATCTTCTTCTGTTGGCTCTTGCGCTGCTGGAGGTGAAATACGGACAATCAATGTGTCCTCAGGCGTCAATACTTCCCAGCCTTCATGCTTCGGCAAATCAGATACCAGCAATTGATCACCAATATCTAGTCCACTGATATCCACTTCAAAGGATGCAGCTATTTTATCTGGAAGTGTGCGAATATCCAGCTCATGCAATTCGATTTGTTGCACGCCGCCGCTCTTCACACCTACCGGTTCACCTGTAAAGTGGAACGCTACTTTTGTATCCAATTTGGCCTTCATATCAATCTGCTGAAAATCAATGTGCAGCAGTTGTTTGGAAATTGGCTGACGTTGGATTTCTTGAATAACCACGTTCTTTTTGCCCGAGTCTGGCAATTCCAAAGTAAGAACAGCCCGTGGGTTGCTGGCTAAAATACCTGAAATTGTCTTAGCATCCGCTGTAAAGGACTGGCTATCTGAACCTGCACCGTACACGACTACCGGTACAAAGCCTTTTCTGCGCTGTGAAGAAGTCGAGCCGGATCTTTCTGTCAAACGTACTGTTGTATTCACGATGATTCCTCCTAAGTAGGGATTTTATACTAGACCGATTAGATATGTACGCCTAACCTAACCACTCTCTAATTACCCCATTGACCTGGCTTTGAAACCTCTCACGACTTTTGAGCCCAGGCAAAAATAAGGTCAAATTGTATTATTATACAATTCAACATTAATTATTCATGTCTTAGGAGTAAATCATTGCTATATTTGTGACAACTATTAAACTAAATGACAAGCTACAAAATGGTTACTGCCAACATCACGAAATACCGGGATTTCAGATCTGCAAACCTCTTGCGCAAAGGGACAACGGGTATGGAATTTACAGCCAGAAGGCGGGTTTACCGGACTCGGAATATCTCCCTTAAGTACAATTCTTTCCCTTTTCAGCTTTGGAATAGGAATCGGAACAGCCGACAGCAGCGCTTTGGTATACGGGTGGAGCGGATTCTTAAACAGTTCATCTCTTGAAGCCGTCTCCATCATAGAGCCCAGGTACATGACACCGATTCTTGAACACAAATGCTCCACAACACTCAAGTCATGGGAGATAAACAAATACGTTAACCCTCGACTCTGCTGGAGCTTACTGAATAAATTAATAATCTGTGCTTGGATGGAAACATCCAGTGCTGAAACTGGTTCGTCTGCAATGATCAGCTCAGGATTCAAAACAAGCGCACGGGCGATCCCGATCCGCTGCCGCTGCCCCCCGGAGAATTCATGCGGAAAGCGATCAATATGATAAGAAGATAACCCGCAAGCCGCTAGCGCTTCAAGCACCAGATCTCGCACCTCGGACCTTGAGCATAAACCATGATCCAGTAAAGCTTCACCAATGGCATCACCTATACGAACCCGTGGGTTAAGTGAGCTATAAGGATCTTGGAAGATCAACTGCATTTGGGGTCTAATATTGCGCAATTCAGCGGGCGACAGGGAGTGAATGTCTATCCCTTTGAACTTGATCTCACCTGCCGTTTTATCCGTTAGCCGTAAAATCGTCCGTCCGACTGTACTTTTGCCGCTCCCAGATTCCCCTACAAGCCCAAACGTCTCCCCAGGTTGAAGTGTGATGCTAATATCGTCAACAGCCTTTACATGCCCAACGGTTCGGTTAAGCAGCCCCTTAGTAACAGGGAAATATTTCTTTAAATGATTGACCTCAAGTAGTGCTTCAGGCATGAACAACCGCCTCCTCATACAACCAGCAAGCTACCTTTTGTCTGCTGGCCACCTCTTTAAGCTGGGGCTGCTGGCTGACACATACAGGCATGCAATGCTCACATCGGTCATGAAAATAACAAGAGGGCACCAGCTCAAGCGGATTTGGCACTTGACCTGGTATGGAATACAGCTCATCCTGTCGCTGATTGATTACCGGCTTCGATTTGAGCAGCCCTTTTGTATAGGGATGTTTGGGGTTGTTGAACAATTCAACAACTTCACCCTCCTCCACAATCTTTCCGGAATACATAACAATCACATAATCGGCCATCTCTGCCACTACGCCAAGATCATGGGTGATTAGTAGAATGGACATGCCCGAGCTATCTTTAATTTCACGCAGCATATCCAGAATTTGCGCTTGAATCGTTACATCCAGCGCCGTAGTCGGTTCATCAGCAATCAATAGCTTTGGACTGCAGGCAATGGCAATAGCAATCATAATCCGCTGCAGCATACCTCCACTTAATTCATGCGGGTAACTATCAGCAATTTGCTCTGGTCGTGATATGCCTACCTGCTTAATCAGTTCAATCGCCCGGATGCGCGCCTGTTTCTTGTTCATCTTCAAATGTACAATCAGCGGCTCCATAATTTGCTCACCGATCTTGATTACAGGATTAAGGGAGGACATGGGCTCCTGAAAGATCATCGCGATCTCATTCCCGCGGATGGTCCGCAGTGTGTTTTTGTCCATTTTCAACAAATCTTCACCCTGAAAATCAATTTTCCCTTGGGCTACCTTGCCCCCGGGTTCCTCAACAAGCCCCATGATGGACATCGCGGTCACGCTTTTGCCGCAGCCTGATTCTCCAACGATACATACCGTCTCTCCCTCGCGAACACGGAAGCTTACATCATCAACGGCTTTCACTTTTCCTTCTTCCGTGAAGAAGTATGTACTTAGACCGTCTATATTCATTAAATCACTCATCTGAGGGTCACCTACCTCTTCTGTTTAGGATCAAGCACGTCCCGGAGTCCGTCCCCAAAGATATTGATCGCGATCACTGTCGCAAAAATCGATAACCCTGGTGGAATCCACAGCCACGGCCGATCCTGAAAGTCGATCATATTATTCGCAGCATCAATCATATTGCCCCAGGTTGGAGTTGGCGGCATAACACCTAGTCCAAAAAAGCTAAGAACCGATTCACTCAATATAGCACCACCGATGTTAAGGGTAGCCATAACGATCAGCAACGGAACGATATTCGGCAGCAAATGATTAAATAATTTACGCCGGTCACGGAGGCCTAATACTACCGCCGCCTGCATAAACTCACGTTCACGCAGACTAAGCATTTGCCCCCGTACCATACGTGCCATACCCGGCCAGCTAACAATACTAAGCATCAGCATAACGATATACATCCGATAATCCGTTGGAATCTTCCACTCCGATAATAACGCACCAAAAATAAAGAGCAGTGGCAGACTCGGAACCGTCAACAGAAGATCCGCAATCCGCATTATGATTTGATCAGCAATACCGCGGTAATACCCAGCAATAGCCCCCAGAAGAGCACCGATAAACACCGAAAGAACCATTGATGCTAGTCCCACAGTCAGTGAAATGCGCCCCGCCTGCATTACCCGGGTCAGAATATCTCTGCCCAGTGCATCGGTGCCCAGCCAATGCTTCATATTGGGTGCCTTGTTCATCATGGCCATATTAATTTTGTTATCCGTATAGGGTGAGAACAGCGGACCAATAAAACAAAGCGCAAACATAAAGATCACCACCACAAATCCGGATACCGCCAGCTTGTTCTTCAGCAACCTCCGCATGGATTGCCGGAATAAAGAGGATTTTCCTTTGGTGGTCTGCGGCTTCGCAATCCCAGCTACATTACTTTGAACTGCCACGTCAGCTTCCTCCTCTCTATAGCCGAACTCTAGGATCGGCAATCCGGTACAAAACATCCGAAAGCAACGTTCCTATGACGGTAAGTATGGCAATAAACATCGTAAAGCCCATCAGCAAAGGATAATCCCTTAGTCCGAAGGACTGCATATACAGTTGGCCAATCCCAGGCCAATTGAATATTTTCTCAATAATAAGTGATCCGCCAAATAGTGCCGGAAGCTCAAAACCAACCAGTGTAATTGCGGGCAGCAAGGCATTACGTAAGGCGTGTGTAAAGAGCACCTTGCGTTCTTTCAGGCCTTTGGCGCGTGCCGTACGGATATAATCCTGTTTTAAGACATCGATCATATTACTGCGGAAATAACGGGTGAGCGAACCTAATCCAAGAAGGGTCATAACCACAACCGGAAGGGTCATGTGCGTTACTATCTCCTTAAAGTAAGCCAAACCCGTAGCATTACTACCCGTGGTGATTATTCCACCTGGAGGCAGCCACTTAAGATCGACGGCCAGGATTTTGATCAGGAATAAGCCTATAAAAAATGACGGCAGCGACATTGCTGCGAATATAGCGATCATCACGAGTGTATCGAACCATGAATACTGCTTATAGGCAGAGATGACGCCAATAATGACCGCAATCACCCACGTCAGAAACGTAGATACGGCAGCCAGCAGAAAGGAATTCCAAATATAATCATTAAAAAGCTGCAGCACAGGCTTTTGTTGGGCTAAGGAATACCCGAAATCACCATGCAGCGCATTCTTCATCCAGATCCCATACCGTTCAAGCACAGGCTTGTTTAAGCCGTAGATTTCACGCAGCTCAGCTTTGCGTTCAGCGGTCAATTTAATATTTCCGGTTATGAAGTCACCGGGAGTTGAAGCATACAGACAGAAGATCAATAATGATGCCGCAAATAAGATGATGACCATGTACAACAGTCTTTTCGATAAATAAGCGCTCATGACAGACTCCTTATGATTCGTCCCCTGCCCTTGAATCCAGTCAGGGCAGGGGACACTGGTTTATTTATTTCAGGCTCCAAGTTGGAAGACTGCCAGCAAGACCGATGAACGGGCTGACCGATAGATTCTCAATACGTCCGTTATAGGCGTATACTGTCTTTTTATAACTTGTAAAAATAATAGGCAGTTCATCATTGAAAAGCTGATACAGCTCTTTATATACCGCTTTGCGCGCCTCAATATCAGTAGTGGCCAAGGCTTTGTTGTACAGCTCCAGGAATTTCGGATTGTCATAATCCGTGATTTCTCCATCGAAGAATTGCATGAACCCGTCAGACGGATCAGTCAACATGCTTGTGGAGAAGGATACGAGATCGTAGTCCCCACCTTCTACTTTCGATACCAGTGAGTTAAAGTCTGCGAAAACCTCAGGCTGGAATTCGATACCCAACGCTTCAAAATTCTCTTTAGCTACAGCGATGAAAATATCTGTGTTTTTACTCTTCGAACCGAGGTAATGGATGGACAGCGGTTTGCCATCTTTTTCACGGATACCCCCCGCGCCTACCGTCCAGCCAGCTTCATCGAGTAATTGTTTTGCTTTTTCCGGATCATATTTGTAAGGATTAATACCTTCCTCAGTGTAAGACCAGGAAATCGGCGATGCCGGGATGTTGGCAATAGACCCTGCACCTTGCGCTGCATCCACATAAATACTCTGACGATCCAAACCGTACACAATAGCTTGACGTACAAGCTTATCCTTGAGCTGCTCATGCTTCAGGTTAACTTGCAAGTAACCATAGGTGCTTGGAGTGTAAGGAATAATATTCACAAAACCGAGTGCTTTCAGCTTCTCGATATTCTCGTCTGTCGCACTAAAGGAAGCGTAGTCCACTTCACCAGTTTCTACGAACTGCCATACGTCGCCTTCCGTAGTTTTGTAGATGAAATGCTCCGTCTTTGGTTTACCTTTGAAATAATTTTCATTCGCTACAAAACGAACTTCTTGACCTGGAATAAATTTCTCCAGCTTGTAAGGTCCATCGCCAAGCGGCTTCTCATGCAGCTTTTTAATGTATTCAAGATTTCCAATTTTATAGTCCTTGCCATAGTAAGCTTTCGACAGTACGTTCGAGCCGAGCTGTACCAGCGCTGTTGCGTTTGGTTGCTCAAGGGTTGCTGAGATCGTCTGTGGATCAATTACTTTAATGCCCTCAACTGTAGGGGAAGTACCTTCCTTATAGGCTTTGCCGCCTTTAACATTTAACGATGGAAGCTGGGAGCTACCGTCATACGATTTGTCGTATTGGATCGTCCATGTAAATGCCACATCATCCGCTGTTAACGGTGAACCGTCGCTGAATTTCAAATCTTTTCTCAAGTGGAACGTGTATGTAAGCTGATCATCCGAAACATCCCAGCTCTCCGCAAGCTCCGGCGTTGGAACGCCTTTGTCATCAACAGTTACGAGAGAAGCGTATAGCAGTGAAGAGACATTGCCATCATAACCACTTTGTTGAAAATAAGGAGTGAACGCTCCGCTTGGGTCCGTAAGCCCGACGATAATGGTATCTGTACGTTTCTGGGCCACCGCTGGAAGTTTGGATAAATCCGTGGCAGTAAAAGGTTCGCTTAGAGCACCCGCAGGAACAATCTCTGGTGCAGTGGTTGCTTCCACATTGGTTGAATTGGAGCCTGCAGCCGCATTGTTTGCGGATGAGGATTCGTTAGTACTGTTGTTAGCGCAAGCAGAAAGTAACAGTGACCCCGTAAGCAGTAATGAAGTGATTACAATCGCATTTTTTCTCATGTACCTATCTCCCTTTTCTCTCTGAATAGAATAATAACTATAATTCCTACCCGTTAAGTATGAATAACATCTGATTTTCATTATAGAAAGGTTTTCTAGTTCTGTAAAGAGAGAACTTAAAAAAAATTCTCCATAAACAGAATTGGGTGATAAATAAAACAAATAAAAAAAGCCAAAACCCTCTCTGTAAAAGAGAAGTTCTAGCTTTCAGGCGGTTATATTTTTTCAAAATCATTATTTCAAATACTCGAATAGCTGCTCATTCATCCGATGAATACCTTCGAGACGCAGACTGTATCCGGTGACATTCTCCCCTTCAATATAGGCATGAAGCAAACCTGCACAACGAAGATTAAAAATATGATCATGCACAATCCCCTTCGAGATCCCCGCATGCTTAACAATTTCGGTAAACGTTTTACGGCCACCACTAAGGGCTTGGAGGATTTTTAGCCGGCTTTTTTCACTCAGACTACGGATCGCTCTGTACATAAAAGGGGAGATTTCCTCATTCTCCATCGATATCCACGCCGCATAATGGCAGATCGTTAATTCACCGTAGCAATAAATGATATTAGCAGGCTGAAAATGATACTGTGGAATCAGTACGAGCTTCTTAAGCCCATCCGTAGGCATGAAGTAAAATCCGTTGGTCGTCTTGTTCACGAAATCCGCAGTGTCCAGTCCATTAAGCTCCATGTTCTTGGAATCCGCATGCTGCTGTAGTTTGCTCAAAATCGCAGGATTGCATTGGCTAAAGTACTGGCGGTTCCACTCGGAGAGTAAAAATACTACGCGGTTACGGTAATCCTCCATATGGCTTGGAAATACCTTTACATACTTTGATAAGGTCTCGTATAACTCGCCAACCGATAACCCTTCAATCCAGTTCAACACACTGTCTACATCATCTTTAAATGGACAACAGTAAATGAGCAGATTCAACATTTTCCACTCATTGTTTAGTTCGGTTTCTTTCAGACGGGATAACAGCTCTTCACTGAGCGTGCTTTCAATTTCATTAGCCCACGCTACCCCTAAATCAATCTTCTTATAGGATTTTTTGCAGAGATAAGTATGTAAGCTGTTCAACAATTCATAAATCGATCCAAATTCAACCTCAACCTTGTATTCCACAATGATTCCTCCTGCTAGCGGTTCTTTTCAGTAGTGAGATATTCTCTTAATCTTATTGTATTATCCTGAGAATACGCAAGCTACTCTATAAACGGGAGTGCATAAAAATTCATTAGCTGCTATTTCAGCACCGAATTCTCTGCATTGCACGCTGGTTTAGCTGTCATTTCCGTTAGCGTGGACGCTATCGGACACAACTGAGCTTGTGCTAATGGCGTCTGCTGGGTCCGCAGGCTTCAGCGGGAGATCAGGACTCTGCGCTATCGGACACAATTGACCTTATTCGCAGTATTATCCCCTTTTTTGTGTGCGATCGGACTCCATAGGCGCTATGGGCATTAAAAATGCCTATTTCGCGCCTATTCTAAAGGAATAGCTGCACTGGGGTCCGAAACTTTACTCAAAAGGCTAAATATGTGCTAATAGCGTCTGCTGGGTCCGAGAGGTTCTACGGAGGTTTAGGATTTTGTTCCATCGGTCAGTTGACCTTGTGCAAATAACGTCTATTGGGTCCGTAAGCTCCTGCGGGAGATTAGGATACTCTTCCATCGGACACAGTTGACCTTATTTGCAGTATTATCCTCTTTTCAGCATGCTATCGGACTCCATAGGCGCTATGGGCATAAAATAGGCCTATTTCGTGCCTATTCTAAAGGAATAGCTGCACTGGGGTCCGAAACTTTGCTCAAAAGGCTAAATATGTGCGAATAGCGTCTGCTGGGTCCCTAAGCATCAGTGGGGAATTAAGACTCTGGACCGTAAGCTTCTGCGACGGATTGGGATCCTACGATATTGGACACCTATCGGACACAGTTGACCTTATTCGCAGTATTATCCCATTTTCAGCATGTTATCGGACTCCATAAGCGCTATGGGCATTAAAAATGCCTATTTCGCGCCTATTCCAAAGGAATATCTGCACTGGGGTCCGAAACTTTGCTCAAATGACTAAAAATGTGCAAATAGCGTCTGCTGGGTCCGTAAACATCAGTGGGGAAATCAGGACTCTGGTCCATAAGCATCAGCGGGGGATTAGGACTCTGGTCCGTAAGCTTCTGCGACGGATTGGGATCCTACGATATTGGACACCTATCGGAAACAGTTGACCTTATTCGCAGTATTATCCTCTTTTTTACGTGCGATCGGACTCCATGGGCGCTATTGACACTATAAATGCCTATTTCGTGCCTATTCCAAAGGAATAGCTGCACTGGGGTCCGAAACTTTACTCAAATGACTAAAAATGTGCAAATAGCGTCAATTGGGTCCGTTAGATTCCGCAGAGGATTAGGACAGAGGGTTCGGGGTTCGGGGGTTCCATGGTTCCGGGGTTCCGGGGTTCCGGGGTTCCGGGGGTTCCAGCGTTCCCAGCGTTCCCAGCGTTCCCAGCGTTCCCATCATTCCAGACTTCCAGACTTCCAGACTTCCACCGTTCCCAGCGTTCCCAGCGTTCCCAGCGTTCCCAGCGTTCCCAGCGTTCCCATCATTCCAGACTTCCAGACTTCCAGACTTCCACCGTTCCCAGCTTACCAAAACAAATACTCGAGGTTAGTTAACTCTCACTTGCTCATATTCTGCTATAGCCATGTTGCCCACATGAACAAAAATGCAGTGCAGCGATCCTCGGGTAACAAGGAAAAAAAACATTCAACCCGACGAACAATCAATCTGGTTCGCTCCTCGCTTTTTGCAATTCATGGTAGTAAAATATAGGCAATAACTAATTAGGAGTGAAGCCATAAGATGCAAATTCAAAATGAAAACGGACGTTTTTTTGTTGCTAATGACGGTAAGGACCTTGCCGAAATCACATACAGTTTGGATAAAGAAGCCGGGGAATTAGTCATTGACCACACCCGTGTCTCCGAAGAACTGCGCGGTCAAGGTACTGGACAAGAGCTTGTACGTGCTGTTGTGGACAAGGCTCGGAATGAGAATTTAAAAATTGTACCCGTGTGCTCCTATGCTGCGCATCAATTCGAGAAGCACCCGGAGTACAAAGACGTGCTGAGCGGGAATACTGGCGGGAGAGCTTAAAACCTGCTCCCGTTTCCGCGAAGCTTTTTTAGTAACTATGCGAACTTATAATAGTTCAAATACACTTTAGGGGGAAACGGGTTTGACGACTGCCGACACTTTTAAGAATATTGAGGAATTACAACAACGCTGTGAGCAATATGAAGGAATCTCATTAAAACTGAATTGGGATATGCTCCGCCAGCCATCAAGCGCAGGTGATACGGAATGGCTCGTGACTTATGAGGACGAATTACTGGTCGGTTTCTTGGGACTCTATGGTTTTGGAAGCGATATGGAGGTCTGTGGCATGGTTCGGCCAGGCTACCGTCGACGCGGAATCTTCACCTCTCTGTGGAACCGAGCACAAACCATAATCAAGCGCAATAAAGTCTCTACTCTTCTTCTAAATGCACCCGCCGCTTCTTCATCTGGAACTGCTTTCCTGCAAACCTTGCCTCTGCAGTTCAATCACGCTGAATATCAAATGAAATGGGATGGCAATTCCATGGTGTCATCTGATGTCAGCTCAGCAACAGGGACTGTCGTCTTACGGCCAGCTCGTGAAGAAGAGGCACACATTCTGGTCGAACTGGATTGTGGAGGTTTTGATATGAAGACAGAAGATGCTGCAGAGCAGTATGAGTTGCACAAACAGGAAGGTATGCAAGAGAATATTATGATCGAGATGGACGGCAGGCCTGTTGGGAAGATGCGGGTGTGGACTGAAGATAATGAATCCTGGATCTATGGATTTACAGTCGACAAAAAGCTACGTGGGCTTGGCATTGGCCGCAGCGCCCTTCTTCAGACCATCGAACGAGAGCGCAAAAATTATAATGGTGTAAATCTGGAGGTCGCACTGGATAATCCCAATGCACTTAAGCTGTATGAGAGCTGCGGCTTTGTCATTCAGAATAAACAGGATTATTACCGATATATCGGCTAATCCCCAGACCTATTCTTGAGATTTTAATAAAGCAGTCACAATAAGACCTCCTTACTTGCTGGTGTTCTAACCTGCAGATAAGGAGGCCTATTTATTATAGTAAATAATTCGCTTCGCCTCTCTCATTTCTACGATCGCTGCAGCTTAAGGAACCGTCAGCTAACACTTCCCGCTCAAGAAATACGGATAACAGACGCACATAATCCAGTGACTCCATAAGCGAGATTGCCTCTCCATCAAAGCAGTATTTACGTCCATCCAGCAGCGAGAAAACTTCCACGGTCTCCGCTGGCTCACCATAAGCATGATGGCAAAAAACATTGGCCATATGCATAAATCCAGTGATGATATCCTCATTGTCATTAACCATAAATTTCTGAATGTTCACGCTTCGGCCACTTTTTGAAGAGTTCCAAGCCAGCTGCGTAATCATCGATAACTCCAAATTCAGCGCTGGAACTGGGACATGCCACTGTTCATATAACATCACTGGAATCTCCTGTAGATGATTGCTTGAAACGATACGCATAAGCTCATCAGCTACACTCGTTTTGATATCCCAATATTGCAAAAGGGAGGGAAAAGCATCTCCCCTAGGAGGCCACCGGCGCTCTAACAGAAATTGTATAGGTGTCTCTCTTCGCACTTCCGGCAACAGACTATAGAAGTCATTAAGTGTATGTCCCACAGCATATTGAATCTGCTGGCGCCAGCGTGGGAGCCCCGTCGCTGGAGCTCCGCTAGCTAAATTCTCAGTCCCGCCCAGCATAATATGCTCCATGCGATAATCGTGCAGCCGTTTATACGGAGGGCTATGTACATCCCTTGGCTTGTTAAACCAACTTCCCACTGGCCCACCCATCTTAGGTTACCGCCATACAGGCTTCGATGAATTGACGTCCGAATTGACGGCAGGCTTCTTTTTCGGCAGCATTAGGGCCATACTCAATCTTTAGGCTATCTTGCAAAATGACTGCTCCACGCTCCTTTAGCTTCTCCTCGATAACATCCACTGCCCCACAATAAATGGCGTAGCCTGTATCTCCACTACCAAAAACTGCTGACTTCATAGCAGTCAAATCAAGTTCATCCATCTCCTCATAGAAATCAAGAGCTTCATCCGGCAACTCTCCGTCTCCCCAAGTGTATGCCCCTAGCAGAACGCCTTCATATGATTTTATCTCAATCGCATTACATTCAGTGACCGACTTCAAAACAGCCTCACCGCCTGCTTGGCGTATTCCTTCTACAATCAATTCAGCCATTTCCTCAGTGTTGCCAGTTAAACTAGCATATGCCACAAGCACTTTAGCCATAAACTCCTGTTCCTCCCCTACTAACACCTTAAATTTAAATCATATACGCTTCACCTCATTCTATTTGATAATGATTATCATTGTCAATAAATAAAGTTAAAAAAACGCAAACTCCCCGTTATTACACACGGTTGAGGTTTGCGCTCCGTCTCATTTTTCTTAAAAAGAAGCTTAATAAGCACCTTCCAGCAAGGTTATGTGATTCCCATCAGGATCACGAAAATTCATTTCTTTACCGCCATATTCCATCGTAACAGGTGGCTGACAATCCAGTCCCTTAGCTTTCAACTGCTCGTATGTCTCATCCAGATTATCACAGCCGAATACTAAATTAACAAAACCTGTCGTAAGATTTTCCCATTTTGCAGCATCCCAAATAATAATTCCCGGCTGCTTCTTATCAAAACCAATCTTTGCCCCGTCGAAATTACCGTAACCTTCGAAAGGCATAGGAATTCCTAGTACCTCCGTATAAAATTTAGCTGACACCTCAGTATCTTTAGTGTAAATGTTAGTCCCTTCAAAAGACGAAATCATAACTTGTCCCCTCTCATTCTCATAATATGTCTCATTTCTTACTTGGGTTTAGTCTAACAAGGTTGACACGCTTTGTATTGCAAAATTACGACATTCTTCGGCCTGCATAGACCAAGGCTTCAAGTGGGGTTCTTCCTGCATATTTTTTGAAATTATTGATAAAATGGGACTGGTGACTGTAACCATACGCGAAAATAAGATCCTGCATATTCTTTGTCTGCCCAGGTAAATGACACATCTCCCGCCATACATTCTGAAACCGCACGAGATCTGCTGTTTTTTTGGGCGATACACCTATATATTCTTGAAAAAGCCGTTCAAGTTGTCGTCTGCTTAAATTAGAACTGGTCTCCAAATCCTCTGCGGTCACAATCCCTTTTTGTTTAACCATAGTATAGACTGCGTTCATCATCCGATCGTTAGTCCGCCCTCTACGCTCAAGACGACGAAGCAGATAGGCTTCAGCGGCTGCAATCCTTTCGTCCATCGAGTTTACTTTCTCCAATAGATGACCAAGCTCTTTTTTAAAAGTGCCAAAATATTGTTCTACATCGACATGTGCATTCAAGACATTCCGCAGATGATCATCTGCAAAAAAATGAACCGCCCAGAACTGAAACCGGATACCAAAGGTTGAACTCCCCCCTGGCTTTCTGTCTGAAGAGACTTCAAATGGAGTGTCATTGATGCCGGAGAAAAAAGTGTTTGTATTGCCTGATTCTCTATCCAAATCCCAAATAATATCCATACAGGTGTCCGGAATTATTGTCTCCGTCTCAGGTTGTTGTATAGACTCCACATCTACAGAACCCCAAAAACAGCGAATAAACGGCTGCAAGGCATGGCTGGGCAGAAACTCACTAGTGTGGTTGGGTTTTGCAGTTATAGGGAAATACAGCGGTGAGAGATTGAACATAGCTTTAGTTCTCCGATCGTAAATAGGGTAAGAACTCTACTATCTGATCATACACAATCAAGTCTTGCAGCACCAGTTGAATAGCCGCATAAGCATGGGAATATTATACACTTCATTAGCATTGGACAAAATTATTGGTGAAGCTGGTTGAGGTGTAATTTGTTTGTAGCAATCAGGTGAAATGTTGTACAATAAAGGCTAAATGAATTTTTTTGAAGGATGGATTAAATCATGTATATAGCGAGCGATTGGAAAGACTATGAAGTAATTGATACAGGCGGTGGAGAGAAGCTCGAACGCTGGGGCGATATTATCTTGCGTCGTCCTGATCCACAGATTATTTGGCCTCTAAATAATGAGACCGCTAAATGGCGTGATGTGCACGGACATTATCACCGTTCCTCCGCTGGTGGCGGACAATGGGAAATGAAAAAAACCATTCCGGACGATTGGAAGATTAGCTATGGTAAATTAAAATTCCACTTACGTCCTACAAACTTCAAGCATACAGGACTATTCCCGGAACAAGCAGCCAACTGGAGCTGGATGATGGACAAGATTGCAGCGGCTAACCGTCCAATTTCAGTGCTGAATCTTTTTGCTTACACAGGTGGAGCTACTGTGGCAGCGGCGAGTGCCGGTGCGTCTGTCGTTCACGTGGATGCAGCCAAAGGTATGGTGCAGTGGGCGAAAGAAAACGTTCAGCTGTCTGGTCTTGGAGAACGTCCAGTCCGCTTTATCACGGATGATGTATTCAAGTTCGTACAACGTGAACAACGCCGCGGCAGCAAATATGACGCGATTATTATGGACCCTCCTTCTTACGGAAGAGGACCTGGTGGAGAAATGTGGAAGCTTGAATCAAGCTTGTACCCTTTCCTTGAGAGCTGTATGGAGATTATGAGCGACAACCCATTGTTCATGCTCATTAATTCCTACACCACTGGAATTTCTCCAACTGTACTGCGCAACATGTTGTCCATGACCATGGGCAAACGTTATGGCGGAAAACTTACCTCCGGCGAAATTGGTCTTCCGATCACCTCCTCCGGCATGAACCTGCCATGTGGTATCCTGGGTCGCTGGGAGGCGTAAGCCATGACACAGCATAGTTCCGGCAACAATGAGGCTGTAAGCGGCGGATCACAACGCTTTGAAGTGTTATACGAAGACAACCATCTTCTGGGGATTGTAAAACCCGTGAATATTCCTGTTCAGGAGGATGCAACAGGCGATCCTGACCTGCTGAACCTGCTGAAAGAAGATGTGAAGGAACGTTTCAACAAACCCGGCAACGTCTATATAGGTCTGGTCCACCGTTTGGATCGACCGGTTGGGGGAGCAATGATTTTTGCCAAGACTTCCAAAGCGGCTTCAAGACTATCCGAGAGTGTCCGTACTCACGGCTTTCATAAGGTGTATTTAACAGTCGTGCATGGTAAACCGCCAGCCACTCGTGGCCGTCTTACAGATACGCTGCTTAAAGACGCAAAGAGTAACACCGTCACTGTGGTTCGAAAAGGAACTCCCGGCGGCAAGGAAGCAATTCTGGATTACACAGTGCTTGACAGTGCAGAAGGATACAGCCTGCTTAAGATTGATTTACTTACAGGGCGTTCCCACCAAATTCGGGTGCAGCTGAGTTCGATCGGCTGTCCATTATACGGTGATCAGAAGTACGGGGCTTCAGTGAACAGACCGGGGCAACAAATTGCGTTATGGTCAGCACTTGTAGGATTCCCTCACCCTGTTACTAAAGAAGAAGTGGAACTCATCTCTCTGCCCCCACAAACCCATCCTTGGGATCTGTGGCCGCGTGAAACACTACAAGAAGGGCTGTCCTGAAGCAGCCCTTTTTAGGCAATGAAACAAACCCTGTTATTTAAAACAAGGCAGTGATTCTCCGGTTAGTGGAGAATCACTGCCTTGTTTTTGGTTCTGCGTCTGCTACTTGATCAGAGACTTTGGGAAGAGGGTCCACGTTGGAGTGTTCTTCTTAGCTCCGCACGAATGCTTAGTCCGATTATTCCAGCCGGGCATGGAATATCCCTTTGAGATTAAACATCCCTTCGAGATTAAACATCATTTTGAGAGATTAAACATCCTTTCCACCTTCCAGCCTGAACTTAGCTAACGGTCCACCGCTCTGTTTAGCGATGGATCAGCAGTGGTACAGTAGTGGTACAGTAGTGGATCCTAGTTGGAATCTGAAATGAAAGTAAGATAACTGCACTCTATACACTTATTCCGAATAAAAAAACAGTAGGTCGGATTTTAAGTGTACTCTTTACAACTAAAAATCAGGGAAACTGTAAAAAGAGAAGTAAATCAAGAAAATAGTTGTATAAAATACAGTTATATCTCAATGCTCGAGTAATTTACAAATAATAGCTGTACAAAATACAACTAAATACATTTAGATACCTCTACATGTTTCTCTTACTTCTAGATGCCACTAAATACCTATATATACTTTCAAACGCTTCTAAATGTTTCTATATACTTCTATATATATCTATATACTTCTATATATATCTATATATTTCTATGTATTTCTACATTCATCTAATTCTTCTAAACGCCTCTATCTTCTTCAACATTTTCCGCATTGCTTCCATCGGCTCTTTATACATATATTCTAAATGGGGTGTAGATCCAAATCTAATACCCTATCATATTTATTAAAGGCTTATCATCCCAAATTTGAACCTCAATATATCGTTCAGGTCCCTTGTCACCATTGGCATTCCATTCCTGTGGCATACCGAATTTATCGATTACATCTATAATCTCGTCCCATGTATAAACTTGATTGCGATAAGGTTTGCCATCTTTATATCTCATAGTAGGAAACAAATCCCCGTAAGTGAAACTGATCGAAGCAGGATCAAACTGCTCAATAGTAATTTACAGGCTTTTACCTCTAGGATACCAGTCTAATAACCACGGACATTCTCCCAGCGTCATATAATGCGGACAGGCTCTAGAAGGCTTACCACCTTTTATTATAAATAATTCCCTGGCCTTTGCTTCAAGACCCCGGCGAATATCTAGATAATCTGCTGAACGCTTACTCGCAAAACCTTTATTACGCTGACGTAGATCATTCAGAACCTGTTCCGCTTCTTGGGATGGCAGATCAGACAGATTTTGAAATGGACCTGTAGATTCATCATAGTAGTGATACAGCCAAGCTATTTGCTTCAAGGTGTAGAACCCTCCGGTGTAGTTGTCACAACCATTTTGCCCATTAAGTAGAGCAGTAACTGTTGGTTATGAGAGGAGATCGGATCAAGCGCTTCCGCAAAAAAATCACTGCGGATCTTTAGACCCCGTGCAGTTTCTTCCATTCCAGTCTCCGTTATACTCACCCATACAATCCGCCGGTCCGAAGCATCTCTTTCCCGCACAATAAGCTCATGCTTCTCCATCCGATCAAGTAACATCGTAACCGCTGCAGGACTGGTCGCCAAATGTGGAGCCAGATCAGAAGGCTTCATGGCGTCGCGTTCCTGAAGCAGTTCAAGTACAGTAAGTTGGGCATCCGTCAGCGTTGGAGCAAGATTACTGTCCATATGTAATTTATAATCTTTTAAAATCTTATGCCAAATTTTACTGAATTCAGAAGCATGCACACTTATTCCTTCCTTTCCTCGCGGTTCTATCCGGTATATCTACATTTTCGCGAAACAACTTCCATTTCCTGCAAACGAAGAAAAAATAAATCTGCCAGACCTTCAGCATAAAAAAATAAAAAACGACGCTTAGTCAACCCTCCAAAAGAGCGGACTAAACGCCGTTATAAAATCACTTGTTAATCGCTAGTTTTAATGAACTGATGGGAAAAGATTTATGATCTCATCCTTTTTCTCCACAGCTACAATCTGTTTGCCTGTAGAACGACGCTCGCCCAGCGGCGCTGATTCAGAGGAGAACGTATGGTGGGCATTCTCACGGGTAACGGCATTCAGTTCTAATGGCTCCTTGCAATAGAAAGCCCCTGCTAACCTGCTGCCATTTGGACGTATTCGTTTGCCTTCCTTGAATTCGAAGGTTGGCATTCCTTTGCCACCACGGCTTTGTGATGGATAATCCACAAGTAATGAACGTTTCGCATAACCAATATCAGAAATGGCAAGGATTTCGCCTTCATCTTCGCTGACCCAGAAGCAGGAAATCACCTCGTCGCCCTCGCGCAGCTGAATTCCTCTTACGCCGGATGCAACGCGACCCATAGGGTTAACCTCATTCTCATGGAATCGGATACTCATTCCCTCACGGGTGACCAGCACAATGTCCTTGTCATTCGTACTAGAAGCCACTGTAATGATCTCATCACCCTCGGCTACCTTACAGGCCGCTACAGCTCCAGAACGGCTTGTAGAGTATTCCTTGAGCTCTGTACGCTTCACCTGACCCCGACGGGTGACAAACACAAGGCTCTGCTGCGGATCATCTAGATTATTCACCGGAATCACACTAACGATTCCATCTCCTTTAGACAATCCAATAACATTCACAATCGCTGTACCAGGCTCTTTCCATTTAAACTCCGGGATCTGGTGCACAGGAAGCAAGAAGTATTGCCCTTTGCGGGTAAATACCAGCAGACTGTCACGGGTATTTACATCCAGCAGCCTGACGATATGATCGCCTTCTTTGACGCCTGAGGTATGACGCTCCCCACCAGAACGGGTGAAGGAAAGCATACTAGTCCGCTTAATATATCCATCTGCTGAAAGAGCAACGAGCACATCCTCCGCATTGACCAGCGCTTCAAGGCTAACCTTGAGCTCCTCGACTTCGCCTTGGATCAGAGAACGGCGATCAATGCCGTATTTGTCGCGAATCTCCAGCAGTTCCTTACGAATTACAGCAACTAGCTTTTTGTCGCTATCCAAAATACCGCGCAGATGTGTAATCTTTGCCATCATTTCATCTAACTCTTTCTGGAGTGAAGTGATCTCCAGATTGGTCAGACGATACAATTGCAAAGTAAGAATCGAATCGGCTTGGCGTTCACTGAAGCCGAACATCCATACGAGATTGTTCTGAGCATCCTGACGATTTTTCGAAGCTTTGATCGCAGCGATAACCTCATCCAGGATGTTTAGTGCTTTAACTAAGCCCTCTAAGACATGAGCACGGTCTTCAGCGCGTTCCAGATCGAACTGGGTGCGATGAGTCACAACTTCACGCTGATGGGCGATATAAGCTTCCAGGATGGCTTTTAGACCAAGCTGCTGAGGTGCTTTGTTAACAATAGCAACCATATTGAAGTTATAGGTGATTTGAAGATCGGTTTTTTTGAGCAGATACGCCAACACGCCTTGAGCATCAGCCTCTTTTTTGAGTTCGACTACAATCCGCAGTCCCTCACGGCCGCTCTCATCACGAACCTCGGCAATGCCATCGATCTTTTTCTCCAGCCGAATATTCTCCATGGAAGTAACCAGCCGTGATTTTACAATCTGGAATGGTACTTCCGTGATCACGATTTGCTGCTTGCCGCCCCGCATATTCTCAATCTCTGTTTTGGAGCGCAGGTAAATACGGCCTTTACCTGTGCGGTAAGCATCCATGATGCCGTCTCCGCCCATGATCGTGCCGCCTGTAGGGAAATCCGGACCTTTCATGAAGGTCATAATTTCTTCCAGCTCAATATTTGGTTTCTGCATCACTGCGATACAAGCGTCAATTACTTCACGCAGATTATGTGGCGGAATTTCAGTGGCAAAACCAGCAGAAATCCCACTCGTGCCATTTACGAGCAGATTCGGATACCGGGAAGGAACCACAACAGGCTCTTTGGCGGTATTGTCAAAGTTATCTTTAAACAAGACCGTCCGCTTCTCGATATCACGCATCATCTCCATTGCAATGGGAGACAGCCGTGCTTCTGTATAACGCATTGCCGCTGCTGGGTCATCGTCCATAGAGCCCCAGTTGCCGTGACCGTCAACTAGCACATGCCCCATCTTCCAAGGCTGTGCCATACGTACCATACCATCGTAAATAGAGGAGTCACCATGTGGATGGTAATTACCCATTACATCTCCGACAGTTTTGGCTGACTTGCGGTATGGCTTGTCAGGGGTGTTGCCGGAGTCGTACATCGCATAAAGAATCCGGCGCTGCACGGGTTTAAGTCCATCACGGACATCGGGGATTGCCCGGTCCTGAATAATATATTTGGAATACCGACCAAAGCGGTCACCGACGACCTCTTCCAGAAATGCCGGCAAAAATTGTTCTGATAAACTACTCACTTTGCTCACCTTCTGTTCCTCAAACTGCCCGTTTTAAAATAGTGTGGTGAGTCTCAGGTACTTCAGAGATTTTTGGAATTCCGGGCACTATCGCTCCTACAGTTCCAAAATCCCCTAGGTCCCATAAATCACCAAACTCTTAGAAAATCGGGATTATCGTCACTTGCAGCACTGACATTACTCTACAATTTCGGTGAAATCGACATTTTCAACAATCCAGCGTTTACGTGGATCGACTTTGTCACCCATAAGTGTTGAAACACGGCGCTCCGCCTTAGCGGCATCCTCAATCTGTACCTGAAGCAGCGTACGCGACTCTGGATTCATCGTTGTTTCCCACAGCTGATCGGGGTTCATCTCGCCCAATCCTTTATAACGCTGAAGCTCGAAGTTTTTGCCGAATTCCTTTAAGTAATTTTGCAGCTCTTCATCACTCCATGCATACCTTACGGTCTCCAGCTTACCCGTTTTGCGGGTCAACTTATAAAGCGGAGGCTGAGCGATAAAGACCTTACCTGCATCTAATAAAGGCTTCATATAACGATAGAAAAATGTCAGCAGCAGCACCTGAATATGCGCTCCATCGGTATCGGCATCGGTCATAATGATAATTTTAGAATAATTGCTGTCTTCGACGGTGAAATCCGGACCAATTCCAGCACCTATTGTAGAAATAATTGCTTTATACTCGTCGTTCTTCAGGATGTCCAGCAGCTTAGCTTTCTCCGGATTCATCGGTTTACCTTTTAGCGGCAATATCGCTTGAATCTTAGAGTCACGGCCTTGCTTAGCTGAACCACCGGCGGAATCACCTTCCACGATAAACAGCTCCGTACGTGTAACGTCCTTTGATTGTGCAGGAGACAGCTTACCGCCAAGATTCGAGCTTTCGCTGCGTTTCTTGCCTGTGCGGATCTCATCGCGGGCTTTACGTGCCGCTTCCCGGGCTTTCGACGCTTGAATCGATTTCTTCAGCAGGCTCTGCGCAACTTGTGGATTCTCTTCCAAGAAACGCGCCATATTTTCAGAAACGATATAATCTACTGCACTACGGGCGGAAGCACTGCCAAGCTGATCCTTCGTCTGTCCAACAAATTCAACCTCGGACATTTTCACACTGATAACTGCCATCATGCCTTCCCGCAGATCATTACCTTCCAGGTTTTTATCTTTTTCTTTAAGCAATTGCGTGCGGCGGGCATATTCATTTAATACACGAGTGTACGCAGTTTTAAAGCCGGTCTCATGTGTGCCTCCGCTGCGAGTTGGAATGGAGTTTACGAAGGAAGCCAAGGTTTCTGTGTAGCCTCCGTTGTATTGCAGAGCTACTTCTACCTCGATATCATCCTTTTCTGCACTGAAATGAATAACATCATGGAGAACATCCTTACCTTCGTTGAGGAACTGCACAAATTGACTGGCTCCACCTTCATAAAAGAACTCATCCTGACGGTTGCTCCGCTCATCTTGCAGTGTAATACGCAGACCGGAATTCAGAAAAGCAATCTCCTGAACCCGCTCTGCCAGCGTGTCATAATTCAGAGCAATTCCATTTGGGAAGACACGAATATCTGGCTTGAAAGTAATTTTCGAACCCGTTTTATTGGTGTTACCCAGAACTTCAAGACCAGTTACAGGTTCGCCAACATGCTCCTTGCCCTTCTTGTCCACCCAGTACTCAAACCGCTGCCGATGGATTTTGCCCTCACGATAAATCTCTACTTCGAGCCATTCAGACAAAGCGTTTGTGACAGAAGCCCCTACGCCATGCAAACCGCCTGATTTTTTATAACCCGATCCACCGAACTTACCGCCCGCATGCAAAATTGTAAATACAACTTGCGGGGTAGGTACCCCTGTCTTATGCATTCCAGTTGGGATCCCCCGTCCATTATCGCTAACGGTTACCGAGCCATCCTTGCGAAGCAGTATGTCAATCTTTGTACAATACTTGGCTAAATGCTCATCTACGGCATTATCTACGATTTCCCATACTAAATGATGTAGTCCTGAAGAACTCGTACTGCCGATATACATGCCAGGTCGTTTGCGTACTGCAACCAGACCCTCGAGCACTTGAATGTCGTCAGCATCGTATCCAGTACGGCCATTCTCGCCGTTATTAGAAACTTCAGCAAACATATCGATCTGTTCGAGCATTCATGCTCCTCCTTCTTTTCTCTATACTAAGAAGAAACGGCTTGGCCGTCCTTTATGTTAAGAACGGTATCCGTTACTGCCAAAAACCTAAGGATAGAATATAACGTGAAATTATACTCTCCTATATTTCTAAGAAATGCAAACAAACGTTTTGGTCACTTTGTTCATTCTAATTCAAAATATCCCTTTTCGTAAAGACGGCGAATGAAATGATCACCGAAGCGGCCCCCCATACTGCCAGCACAGCCATGGAAAATGACAAGGACATCCCTTCAATGGGGGCGGGAGTACCAGACAAATAGCTGGTCAGTCCAAGATTTACCATAAATAAATATTTCGCTGTTGTCCAGGCAGAGGCCATATTGGTCAGTATACTACCTGCAATCAGCGCTGCCATCATAACTACTATACTCGCCGCAGTACTGCGAACTAGCACCGAGATCATGAACGCGAGCAGTGCAACCACTACGCTTACGAACCAAATCAAACCACCTTGCATAAGCATATATTTCCACTGGGGCACTGCATGTACAGTAGACATATCTAGCGAATCACCACTGATTTTAAAGCCTGTAAAAACAGGAATGTTAAAACCTTTAAAACCAAAGGCAAGACCAGAGATAAAGTAACTGATTGCAAATGTGGAAAGTACGATAAGCGAGACAAACATTAGCAGTGCTGTCATTTTGCTAAAGAGCACCTTCCAACGCTTGACCGGCCTAGTCAACAGCATTTTGATAGTTCCAGTTGTCCTTTCGGCCGAGACCAAATCTGAGGCCACCGCCATAATGAGCAATGGAATAAATAATGTAACCGAATTATCCATAAATTCTCGGGTAAAGGTAACCCCGCTAGGTTCATTCGGATTAACGTCATGGTGAAGATAATACTGAAGCTGTTGTACAAATATTCGCCGATAAGTCTTCCATTCCTCTGGAATCCGGTCACTGCCCAGTGAATTTTGATTATCGATAATCTGCTGCTGGATCTCAAGCCGCCAATTGGAATTAAATTTCTCCCGACTCCGTTCGGCTGAACGCATCTGTGCATAGGTGAACATAGGCACCAGTACAATCAGAATCAGCAGTATAACATAAAACCGTTTCTTTTTTATAATCTTCAAGCACTCATTACGGATTAGCGGAAGCAAGTTACTCAACATTCTCACCCTCCGTTAGTTTCAAGAATAGCTGTTCCAGTGTCGGATTAATTTTATGCACAGCTCTCACCTCAATTTCAGCAGTAACCATTACGGCCACAATCTCGGGGATCAGATCCTGATCCATGATCGTTATTAAAGAATTGGGGCCCATCCCGGCAATAATTGAGTCATCTAATGTGACGTCTTCCAGTTTCTGAATTTGAATATCTGAACGATCAGCCAGCATTTCCCGGGCCTCAGCAAAAGGCTCCAGCTCCCAAAGTACATACGGCGAATTACGAGCGATCAGCTCATCTACCGCACCTACTGCCAATACACGCCCTTTACTAATAATCGCTACACGGTCGCAAAGAAGCTGAATTTCACTAAGCAGATGGCTCGATACGAACACCGCCAGCCCTTCATCCGCCAGCTTGCGAATGAATTCTCGCAGCTCTTTAATGCCTTTAGGGTCAAGTCCATTCGTCGGCTCGTCCAAAATAAGCAGCCGTGGACGTCCCAACAGCGCCTGCGCAATGCCTAATCGTTGTCTCATCCCAAGCGAGTATGTACTTACCTTATCATGTATCCGCTGATCTAATCGAACAATATCTACCACTTCGCTAATACGTTCATTGTCTACGCCAGGCTGCATCCGTGCAAAATGCTGCAAATTCTCCCACCCGGTCAAATAGGTATATACCTCAGGATTCTCAACGATAGAGCCTACATATTGCAATGCTTTTTCCGGATTTCGGTTCACATTGTACCCACATACTGTAATCTTGCCCTCAGTAGGTCGAATCAAATCCACAAGCATGCGGATCGTGGTCGTCTTCCCAGCGCCATTAGGCCCGAGAAAGCCGAAAATCTCCCCTTTTCTCACATCGAAAGTGACATCATCTATAATCCATTTTCGTCCTATTTTTTTACGTACCCCGTCCACAGACAAGACGACTGTGCCGGAGTCTTCACTATTCGCTTTTGTCATATTTAATTTAGCTCCTTGTGACTGTCATTTTCTCGGTTTGTACTTGCTCAAAGGGCATTTACCTACATGATCTTACTGCAAAATTTAACACTCACCTATATACTACTGCACAGCCTGTATGAACCGTTCTCCGATTCGCTGATAGCCATCACCATTAGGATGAAAATGATCGGTGGATAGATACTTGTCCAAATGTCTGTTAAACAAGTCAAACGTAGGAACCAAGGTCATGTTGCTATGCTCATTAATAATATCCATTGCCGTATTATTCCACTTCGTTACCGCTTGATTGCCTGGTGCCAGTAATTCTGGAATATCGCCAAAGGGATTATACAGCCCCATATAGTAAACTTGCGCATTCGGATTGATCTGTGAGATTTTATCGAGAATCTTCTCCAGTCTAGCTGCTGCTTCTGGCAGAGCGGCTAATAAAGACTCTGGAGTCAGCTCCTGCCCAGAGGTTGATGAAGTTGTGTTGCCCTGTTGCGCCCCATTATTCTCAAGAATATCCGAATCCTTAAACAGATCATTTCCTCCGACGGATAGCAGAACAACATTCGACATGCGCAAGGCATACTCCACACCATCTTCGTTCAGTTTGCTTAACAGCCCCGCAGTAGTCAACCCGTTAATCCCCATATTGCCTAAAAAGTCTACGGTGACACCTTTTGCGGATAAACCAGTAACCGTACGCTTAACAAACCCTTCTCCGGTGTTATCACCGGTCCCCTTGGTTAGCGAATCCCCGAGCGCAACAATTTTTAGGAGCTTGACAGTCTCCGTCACCGGTGCGGCTGTTTGCTGAGGCAAGCTGCTCTCGGTAACCTCTCCGACCGGATAGATAATATCTTTAACCGCATAAACTAAACCAACCATCAAAACTATAGTTGTTACTATGGAAATCAAGCTGACGCTGCGCCATGTCCATTTCGAATCCTTCAAAGCTATCCCTCCGTATGCCGTTCTATTATGTATTGTTCCACAATTTACAAAGATCTTAACTATGTTACATAAACATAATTCTTCCATACAAGTTTTGCAAATGTCTAGCAAAGAAAAAAATCCCGCTGCTACAGTGTTTTTGCCGAGGAACGAGTGTGGACTTTTTTGAAAATAAAAAAATACTGGCTTTTTAATTAATGCCATTATATAATATTCACCGTTGACTCTTTAGACATTACGGGTTATTAGCTTAGCTGGTAGAGCAGCCGACTCTTAATCGGCAGGTCGCAGGTTCGACCCCTGCATAACCCATAGAGCTAGACAGAAGAAGTAAGGACAAGTTCCTTACTTCTTTTTTTGTTGCATTTTTAATCTTCACCACACAAAAAAAACCGCTCCCCGACTTACATCGGAGAACGATTTCTTCCTGAAGCATCTACTCGTATTATTTACCAATAAACTCTTGAACCCAGTAATTATTATCATAACCGACACCGATATAATTGAAGTTAGCATTCAAAATATTAGCGCGGTGACCTGGACTATTCATCCATGCCTTCATTACTTCTTCTGGTGTTTTTTGTCCCATTGCGATGTTCTCACCTGCGGCTTTATAAGTGATGCCAAAGGATTTCATCATATCAAAAGGTGAACCATACGTAGGTGAAGTATGTGAGAAATAGTTATTCGAACGCATATCTGTAGCTTTTGTAGCGGCAACTTTGTGCAGGCTGTCCAATCCAGCTACAGGTGACAAACCAGCTGCTGCACGTTCTTTGTTTACCAGCGTTACGATTTGCTGAACATAGGTTCCTTTATTGCTCACAGCACCTGTTGTAGTTGTATTATCAGTTGGCTTAGTTACAGTAGTTGTGTCTGCTGGCTTTGTAACCGGTTTTGTAGTTGTAGTTGTGGTCGTGTTGTTTTTGTTTGGTACTGTTCCAGTTTGCGGCTTAGTTACCACGATTGTGCTATTCGAAAAAGGGAATCCCTCAAGATTAGCTTGTTTAAAATATTGTAATATTTGCTCATAACTTGTGCCTTTTATTGTTACTGTCGATTCATTCGATGCCGCATTTGCTTCCAATGGAAGAGAAATACTAAGTGCCATAACAGCTGCCACGCTACCACCGATGATTGCTTTTAATGTCTTGTTCTTCAATCTGCCATCTCCTTTTTTCTTGCGTGTAATATATGCTTCTGCCTAGAGTGACCATCTACAAATGTTACAAAGTTGTAATTTGTTCCTCAGTCATTGTAGCATAAATCTCTCAAATGTGCGCTTCTAATTTTTTACATATAATAGTCTTGACTGTAAGATTTCCGATTCCTAGATACATTCGCTTTCTTCCGCTGTTTTCCTGCCTAAAAATACCATTTTACCTGTTATTCGCGAGAAAAAGCGAGAAAAAGCAAAAAAAGTCGCCCTCCCCGAAAGGACGGCAACTTCAGCAAACCTATGGATACCTGACGATTAATGGAACGATTGCCAGAACTCGCCCTCCGTAGAGATCAATCCCATGATTTCCGCATAAGGAATCCGGAAGGTTGGAAAACCTGCAGAATACGGAGCGATCTCATAAGGTGCGAAATATAGATACAACGCTTCATTATCTACAAAGAAGGGCTGATCCGAGGTAATTCCTTTATACGTATCCGGAAAAACATATGAATATTGTGGATCGTTCTCGATCTGTTTACCCACAATTTTACTGAGCTTCTCCACATATCTGCTGCCTGGCTTGAACAAGTCCCCCAGCTTATAGAACCTGCCGCTGCGCAAATTAATATGCGGATAGATTTTGGTAGGCATTCCATGTGCTGCTCCAAAAGGAAAACGATAACCGGTCAGCTCCAGCACCAGCAGGTTTTTACGGAAGAAAGAGACTGAAAAATCACCATTATAACTAAAGTCCTGGGAAATCCCTCCACTCCCAACGTCTTCAGCAAGGGATAGCTTGCGCAGCTTATCGTTAACCTCTCGCGAAACTTCCGCACTTGCAATCCCCTCAACGACCGGATAATACACCAGATAATCCCTGTTCGGTTTGTATTTCTTCTCCACTACGGAATAGGGAGGTCTCAGCGGAATGACTCCATTTTGGCGCCAAACCTGCTTTCCCTGCCGATCATAATAAGATGTGCGTTGATCTACATCTGCTCTTATCAAACGTCCGCTAAGGGTGAGTGTTCCTGCCCCTGGAATAACTGGGGGCTGGGCTGCCTTTTTTCCACTTCTATCGATAAAATAAGTATCTTTAGCATCAAATACAGACGCCAAGCCTTCCTGATAATTGTTCACGCCAAGCAGGGTGTGATTGCTCAGGACCGCTCCCGTTTCCGCATCTGCAATTACGTAACGTGATCCGCGATAAGGCTGGCTGGGGAATACAGGCGTTCCTATGGCTACTCTGCCTTCACCTAGCTGCAATACTTCATAATATTTTGCCGGGATGATCATTTTTCCTTGTTTATCAATCAGCCCGTAGGCGTTGCCATAATTCTCAGCGGTATTCACCACCGCACGTCCTTCTGAAAAAGGTAACGCAGAGGTGAATTGCGGTTGAATGGCTACAGAACCATCCGTATTTAAATAGCCATATTTACCGTTTTCAGTCGCTTGAAAGGCTAGTAAACCTTCTCCCGGACTTCCAACGAAAGGATGGTTATACGTATGCAGAATGTTCCCATCCGGATCGATGAGCGCATACTCTCCTTCTTTGATTTTAACCAAAGCCATGCCGTTCATAAAATCATTGGCATCTACATAAATCGCGGGCAGCACCTCTTTGCCTTGCGCGTCCACATATCCATATAGCGATTGGCCGCCGGTCGTATTTTGTTTTGAAAATAGTGCTCGCCCCTCATGTAATGAGTTCAAATAATCATACCGGGCGGACGTCACTTCTTTGCCTTTTTCATCAATAAAAGTGTACCCCTTAGCATCCGACACGACCGCGCGCTCTTCCGAAAAAGGCGCAATAAATGAATAGATCGGCTTCACTCGTTCTCTTCCAGTGCTGTCAATGAGCCCGCTGCTATTTTTTCGCTGAACTACGGCAAGACCATTCTTCTGAAAATCCTCAGCATATTCGTACCGGGGTTCAATCTGAACACGGCCCTCGTCATTAATATATCCCCAAAGTGTGCCCTCTTTGAGATTAAACGGCGCCGGATGCAGACCCGTGGTCCGCAGATTGTCCCCCACCCACTCCGGCAATAAGTATGGCGCCTCAAAAGGCTTATTAGAGTAATCTACACGATATAATCCCGCTTCTGCCGGAATCGTGACGAACAACTCCTCTTCCGTGCGTATGAAATCCTCATCCTGCTGAGTAATATATTCGTTCCAGCCAATGCCATCCCATTTCCATACATCCGCCTGTATCAGACCATTGTCATTCCCTTTCCCCAGCTCATTCAACCTAATCCTTAACATCCAGTCGCTCCCCTTTAACAAAGGCATTTGCCTATAGAATATGGGAGAACGTTGGTTTATGTGCTTTTTGATCTTTGGGGTTAGGGGGAGGCGTATTCTAGGGCATTAATGTCTCTCTTTCCTCCTCCGTCGCTCGTTTCGGCGTATTCTAGGGCATTTTTGCCTCTCATAATTTCACGTTAGCTCGTTTCAGCCAATTCTACGGGATTTATACCGTTCTTTCGCCCCACGTAGCTCGTTTCAGCCAATTCTACGGGATTTATACCGTTCTTTCGCCCCACGTAGCTCGTTTCAGCCAATTCTACGGGATTTATACCGTTCTTTCGCCCCACGTAGCTCGTTTCAGCCAATTCTACGGGATTTATACCGTTCTTTCGCCCCACGTAGCTCGTTTCAGCCAATTCTACGGGATTTATACCGTTCTTTCACCTCACGTAGCTCGTTTCAGCCAATTCTACGGGATTTATACCGTTCTTTCGCCCCACGTAGCTCGTTTCAGCCAATTCTACGGGATTTATACCGTTCTTTCTCCTCAAGTAGCTCGTTTCAGCCAATTCTACGGGATTTATACCGTTCTTTCACCTCACGTAGCTCGTTTCAGCCAATTCTACGGGATTTATACCGTTCTTTCGCCTCATGGTGCTTCTGTTCTGTTACTAAAATTAGTTTGTTGATATTGTTGGTGAGCTATGATGAATATGATGTGTTTTCGTGGTGCTCCTGATGGCGATGGTAGTGTTATTGCTGCTGATATTGATTTGTGGCGGTGATTGCCGTGTTCATGCTGTTAATGTTGAGAGGATTGTGATAACCGTGTTTGTGTTGATGATAATAATTGGTGATGGTAATGATGCTGTAGTAGTACCGTGGCGGTTATGGTGCAACTATCGGGTGGAGTAAGTCCTATTGGTGGAATATTAGATTTGATGGAGCAGGGGTGGCAATGTTGATTGAAGTTGGTGGTGGTAAGTAATGTTGATGTTAGTGTTGCTGGCGCTGTTTAGTCGTGGTGGCATTTTGGCGGGTAGTTTTAGTGGTATGTTTGTTTCATGTTGGTAGTAGCCATTGAAGATCTGTGTGTTAGTGGTGGTGACACTATTTGGTCGTGGTGGCATTTTAGTGGGTAGTTTTGGTGTTGTGTTTAGTTGTTAGTACTGTAGTTAGTCGTGTTTTGGTTGACAGTGTTGTGGTTGACAGTGTTGTGGTTGGCAGTACCGTAGTTAGTGGTGCATTAGTTAGCAGCGCTGTAGTTAGCAGTGCTGACAGTGGCATTATTGGTGTAGTTGATATTATTGGCGTAGTTGATATTATTGCTGTACTTGATGCTGGTCCCAATGGTACTAGTGGGAGCGAAATTGGTTTATCCCTAACTAATTAAACTAGTTTTTGTGGGTAGTTTTTCATACATAGTTTTTGTGGTTAGTTTTTGTGGGTAGTTTTCGTGCTCGTGCGTAGTTTTCCTATGCGAGGAGCAAGGGGGCGACGTTCAGTACTTGTGAATTGGTACTTATGAATTGCTTCTTATAAATCGGTACTTTTAATTTGCATCATATGAATTGGCACTTATGAATTTGTACTTTAAATAGGTTCATATGAATTGTATCTTATGAACTGATTCTTACGAGTTGCTTATATCCGCAAGCGAAATGAACAAACCAAAAAGCGTTTGCCATAAATAGCAAACGCTATAATCACCACACATCCCCCACACAGCTACTTCTTCGAAGAATACTTCCGCATATCAAACGCGACCGCGGCGATGATGATCAGACCTTTGATAATCAACTGATAGTAAGGGCTGATGCCGATAAAGGTCAGGCCGTAGTTGATTAAGGTAAAGATAATAACACCGACCAGAACACCTGGCACTGTTCCGATACCACCGGTTGTGGACACCCCGCCCACGACGCAAGCAGCAATCGCATCAAGCTCATACATGTTACCATAGTTATTGGTTGCGCCACCTGTTCTGGCAGCCTCCAGCACACCCGCCAAACCATAAAGGGCTCCAGCAATCGCATAGATGTAGATCAAGTTCTTGGAAACATCGATGCCAGATACTTTAGCTGCCTGCATGTTACCGCCGATAGCGTACATGTTCTTGCCCAGCTTGGTTTTATTGAACACCACCCATACGATGGCGGCGACACCCAAGGCTATCAGCACGATATACGGGATTGAATATTGCCCCTTGCCGATAAACCCGGAACCGATTGTAGTGAAATCTGGACGCAGACCGCCAATTGGCTGTGATTGGTTGGGGTCCATGTCAAAGTACAAGGAATTCAAGCCGTAGACGATAACCATCGTACCCAGTGTTGCGATAAACGGCGGGACGTTCAGCTTGGAGACGACAATACCATTGACGAGTCCGCAGAGAAGGCCAGCGATAATAGCTATAAGGATCGGAAGCCACACTTGCACCTGCGGCAGATCAGGAAAAAAGCGCCGGGAATAATCCGGAATTTGCAACATCGATGCAGAGATTACCGCTGTAAAACCAACCACACGTCCAGCAGACAAGTCCGTCCCAGCTGTGATAAGGATGAAGGCAACACCAAGCGCGATGATAATCCGTGTTGACGACTGAATTAGAATGTCCCGTAAAGTATTTACAGAGATAAAGGCCGGCTCATATAAGGCAATACCCATAATTAGAATTACCAAGACAATATAAATAGCATTTTGAGTAATAAAAGATTGGGCTCTTTTAGCGTTCATTAGTAGTGTTCCTCCTTAAAGTTACGCGAAGAGTACTTCTCTTCGTAAACCAAATCTAGTTTCGCCCAGCAAAACTATCATTGAAATCCTATCCTAATGCTGTGCAGCGAGCCGCATAACTTCGGTTTCCGTAGCTTGCTCGCCTTCTAGTATTCCGGTAAGCCTACCCTCCGACATGACCATTACACGGTCAGACATTCCGAGCAGCTCCGGCATTTCTGAGGAGATCATAATGATGCTTTTCCCTTGCTGCGCCAAGTCGGCAATAATCGAATAAATCTCGAATTTAGCCCCTACGTCGATACCGCGAGTCGGCTCGTCCAGAAGCAGGATTTCGGGCTCGGTTAAAAGCCATCTGGCGAGCAGCACTTTTTGCTGATTCCCACCAGAAAGATTCATGATCAGCGTTTTGGTTGTTGGAGTTTTGGTCCGTAATTTTTCAATCATTTTATCGACTTCTTCTTTTTTCTTTTTTCCATCTAGTAGAAGTAGTAGTTTCTGGTATCGATGCAGATTAGCGATTGCGCCATTTTCATGAACAGACAAGACTGGAAAAATACCGGTGACACGCCGTTCCTCCGTAAGCAAAGCCATTCCGTGTTTCTTAGCATCCTTGGGAGATTGGATATGAATGCGCTTACCATCGATAGAAATCGTCCCCGATTTGATAGCCCTCAGGCCAAATAATGCTTCAATAACCTCTGTTCTCTGAGCGCCTACCAGACCACCAATCCCTAAAACCTCACCTCGTCTTAATTCAAAAGAAACATCTTTAAACGATCTTTCTTCAGGGGAGGTTAATCCTTCCACCTTCATATATACTTCGCCAGGCACGTTAAAACGTTCTGGGAATCGATTGGTCAAGTCACGGCCGACCATTTTGGAAATGATAAGATCTGTAGTCAATTCCGCCGCTGGCCAGGTTCCGATTTTTTTACCGTCCCGCATAATGGTAACCTCATCAGAAATTTCGAGAATCTCTTCCATTTTGTGAGATATATAAATAATAGCCACGCCTCTACTCCTAAGGTCCCGTATGATTCGAAATAAATGCTCCACCTCCACACTGGTCAGGGAGGAAGTAGGTTCATCCATTACAATAACGCGGGAGTGAAAAGAGACAGCCTTCGCAATTTCAATGGATTGGATTTTGGATACAGAGAGCTTTCCCACTAATGTCTCGGGATTCAGATCGATATCCAGATCTTTAAACAAATTCTCCGTGTCAGTGTACATTTTCTTATGGTCAATAAACTGAAAAGGTCCAATCCCTTTGGTTGGGAAACGTCCTAACCAGATATTCTCCATCACACTTCGGAACGGCACGGGATGCAGCTCCTGGTGAATCATGGAGATCCCATTTTTTAAAGCGTCATTTGAGCTTCCGATAGAGGTCTTCTCACCCTCCAAAAAAATCTCACCGGCATCCGGTGAAT
Organism: Paenibacillus sp. FSL R10-2778; assembly: GCF_038593035.1. Taxonomy (NCBI): domain Bacteria; kingdom Bacillati; phylum Bacillota; class Bacilli; order Caryophanales; family Paenibacillaceae; genus Paenibacillus; species Paenibacillus sp. FSL R10-2778. The sequence continues at coordinate 4,684,137 of NZ_CP151956.1, forward strand.
AAATACCAAAGAGACATTTCATTAAAGTGGACTTACCCGCACCATTCTCGCCCATAAGGGCATGCACCGAACCTGGTCTGACCTTTAAACTAACTGCATCCAGCGCTTTGACGCCGGGGAATTCTTTAGTAATGTCATTCATTTCTAGCAAAAACTCAGCTTTTTTCATGTTGTTACGCCCCCTACGCTTTTTTCTTTTTTCATGAGAGGCACAGCGGTTTCATCCTGTTCCCTGCCTGAAAGAAATCCGAGGAGCGAATATCCGCTCCCCGTTGCTGCCATATGATCATGAATTCCATCTAGATTAGAGCGTTATTATTTGGCGTCATCGATATTGTCTTTGGTGATCTTTTTATAGGAAATCCACACGTATTGGTTGTCTGTGATATCAAAGCCTACGTTATCTTTTGTAGGTGTTTCTCCTTTAGCAAGCAGAGCAGCAACTGTGATCGCAGCTTTACCTTGGTTGTTCGCATCATTCAGCACGGTACCAAGCATCGTTCCATCTTGTAGCGCTTGAATCGCAGGAGCAGTAGCATCTACACCTACTACCGGCATGAATTTATCACCCGTGAAGTAACCTGAAGCTTTCAGAGCTTCGATGGCACCGAGAGCCATATCGTCATTGTTCGCAAGCACAGCTTCAATTTTGTCGCCATGGGAGCCAAGGAACGCTGCCATTTTTTCTTGCCCTTTTACGCGGTCCCACATCGCAGTATCTTCAGCCAGCTTTTCTACCTTGATGCCGGCATCTTCAATTGCTTGGATGGAGTAAGTAGTACGAAGCTCAGCGTCTTGGTGCCCCGGTTCGCCTTTTAGCATTACGTATTGGAGGACACCATCGCCGTTTTTATCCGCTTCAGGATGTGCCTTCCAGTAATCCACGATCAGTTGACCGGACATAGTTCCGGATTCTTCTGCCTTAGCGCCTACATAATAAACCTTATCCCATTTCTTCATATCTTCTGGCAGCGGCTCGCGGTTCAGGAAGACCACCGGAATATTTGCCGCTTTTGCTTTTTCGATAATAACGCCAGCCGCAGTACGGTCAACCGGATTGATCAGCATGCCTTTATATTTTTTGGTGATGAACAAGTCAACTTTGTCATTTTGTGTGGGTTGGGAATTTTGGCTATCTACGATATCTACAGTAGCAATGCCTTTGGCAGCAGTGTCGATTGCGTTACGAACACCTGTCATGAAGGTATCGTCAAATTTGTAAATGGCAACCCCTACTTTTGGCGTTTCAGTGGAAGAGCCCGCATTTTCAGTTTTTGGTGCGTTGGTAGCTTTACCATTGTCTGCATTATTGTTGCTATTGCCACAGCCTGCCAGGGCGGCACCCAGTATTGCGCTTGCTAAAAGAACGGAAGTGATTTTTTTCATTATTCATTGACCTCCTGTTTATACTTCTTTTTTTTGGTTTAACCCTGAATTCTCTCGGGCACATCCATATTATGCCTTAGGTGAAAACGGTTTCGAATATAAAATCCTACTCACTTTTATAAAAATTCTACTGAACCCAAAAAACGAATACCTCCCATTTTAAGGATGGCATTCGTCTTTTCAAAAATAAACCGTCCACTATCTGACGAAGGGAAATAACAATTTCTGATTCTCAGGCCACAGCATATTGTCCAAATCAATGAGTTTAGTACCCGTATCGACACGTTCAGGAACATCCATTCCTTCGATTACCTCAACGGCATGTTTTACGGCTAAATACCCGTTACTAAAAGGATTTTGGATTACGGTCGCTTGAACCGTACCCTCCTGCAGCAACTCCATCATTGACGGGGAGCTGTCGAAAGCAACCATTTTAATATTATGCAGCCCTCGGCTCTGGATAGCTTTTGCCGCCCCTTGTGAAGCTGTCTCATTCAAGCTGGCGATCCCGCGAAGATTTGGATGTTTCAGCAGCATTAACCGTGTCAGTTCTTCAGCATCACTAATACTCGAAGTGGTATAAGAAATCTCTACTACCTGTATGTTCGGATATCGGGCAGCGTAATTTAAAAATCCCTTTTCCCGCTCCTCCGCGTCCCTAGCACCATATTCAATGCCGTTTGAAGACTCCTGCTCCGCCCCCAAAGATGAATTTGTGAAGTTAATGATGCCGACCTCCCCGTATCCATTTAGCAGCTGAATGAGTCTTTCTGCAGACTTTTGTCCCGCTTCATAGCCGTTTGAACCCACATAGGCTCTTACTCTGGCCGAACCGACTTCTGCATCCACAGACAATACGGGAATCTTGGAATATGCCGCCCGATCAACCACTTGTGCAAGTCCCATATAGCTACTGGCAGCTAAAATAATAACATCCGCTTTTTCTTTAATGGAGTCCTCAACCATTCTGACCTGTTCCGCAATATCACTCTCAGCATTCGGAGCTTTGAACGTTAGTTTCACATTAAATTCCTGTGCCGCGGCTTCTGCACCCAATCTAACTGTATTCCAATAGTCGCCTTTGTTCATTTTTACAATAAGATGAATATTGCGGGTTTTGTTCGTGTTGATATAATTAGGTGCCGAATTGAAACAAGACGTGATGGTTGTCCATAACACCACACATACCAGCAGGGTTAGCCAAAAACGAACGATTCTCATACCGATGTCTCATCCTCCTCATGTCCAGGATTGCCCTCGCCTGCTGCGAGTGCCGGGAAGATAAGAGTAACCGTAGTGCCTTCTTCAATTTCACTTTCAAAAGAAAGACCATAATCACGCCCATAATACAGCTCAATACGCTCGTTTACATTTCTAACGCCTACCCCGGAGCCATGCATACTCTTACTGCCGCCAGTCAAAAGAACCTTCATAGTCTCCTCGGACATACCCAGTCCATTATCACGAATGCGAATGACGACAAGATCATCCTTCAGCTCCGCTTGGATCGAAATAAAACCTTCATCAGGCATCATTTCAATCCCGTGATACAGGGCATTCTCCACAATAGGTTGTAAAATTAGCTTAATCGTCTGACACTGCAGCACTTCATCCTGAGCCTCAATCTCGTAGCGGAACTTATTTTTGAACCGAAAGCTCTGAATCACAAGGTAATGACGAACATGATCAAGCTCTTCCTGCACGGTAATCATATTATTCCCTTTACTAAGGCTGATCCGGAAAAACTTCGATAAGGACTGAATCATCGTGACTACCTCCTCAGTCTTGCCGCGTTCAGCGAGCCGGATCACAGAATTCAAGGTATTGTACAGAAAGTGCGGATTGATCTGGGATTGCAGTACTTCAAGCTCACCTTTACGTTTGGTTTCCTGTTCATAAATAATCTGATCCATCAGTTGACGGATACGTTGCAGCATAAGGTTAAACCGTTTGGACAGCTGTTCCACCTCATACGCCCCACTGACATCTATTCGGGTGTTGAGATCCCCTTCGCCCACCTGCTGAAGCGTCCGTTCCAGCTTGCGGATAGGGCGGGCAATACGTGCAGACAAAAAGACGGATACAATAATTACGCATAAAATGACTACCGCTAAAAACCAGGATAAAAAAGTGTTTAGATCACGTTTGGTGGTTACAATCTCATCGTAATAAGCCACGCCCACGATCTTCCAGCCTGTCTGTTCCAGTGTTCTTACGGTGATAAACCGTTTTTCACCCGTAGACTCATCCAAATAGCTACGAAAAGCATATTCCAGTACTGGCTCCACATTCTCATATTTTAAGCCAGCGTAAATCAGCTGCTGCTGGGGATGGTACACAATATTTCCTAGCTGATCGAGGATGTAAGCGTATCCTCTTTTGCCAAGCTTAACCTGCTTGCTCAGCTCATCAATGGTTCGAAAGTTAAAATCCATCAGCAGGATGCCGGTTTTTAAGACTCCGTTCTCCTTATATTGAATTAATTTGCTGATAGACACGACCCAGATATATTGACCTTTGAACAAATTCTGAATATGAGGTGCGGAATAGGAGAGCTCTGATGTTCTTTGCGCCGTCGTAAACCAGCTCTGAGTCTCCAGCTGTGTGTTGCTGCGCAGCTTCTGACCGGGTGTACCCACGACATATTTCCCCTGTGGTGTAAAAACAGCCGCCGAGACCAGATCCTCTCTGCTCCCCATTAGCATAGCCATTCTTTCCGTCAATAAAGCGGAATCCACGGAAGGGCTATTCGTAATCTGCTCCTCCGCTGTCTCAAAAATATTGCGCATTCCCTTAACATAAAGACCCAGATTGTAATTCACTTGCTCAATGATCTGCTGCATATTCATATTGGCATTCTCTTCTGCGGTCTTGGCAAACTTGTTGTACAGCATAAGGCTGACAACGACAGCTACCAGCACGGCAACAGATGTAAAAGTGAGTGTAATCGTAACTTGAATGCTTCGGAGCTTGGAGGACAACCGACGTTTTCCGCCTTTGGGATGCTGCGGTCTTAGAGGAAAGGAATAAGGTTTATCCTTCAGCATCTTTACCCTCCTCTGGAGCTGTTTTTATACTCTTTAGGAGATTGACCATATTTTTTGCGGAAACAAAAGCTGAAATAGTTAGGATCGGCAAAACCTATTTTTTCTGCAATTTCAAAGGCCTTCAGCTCCGTGGATCGTAAAAGTTCCTTGGCTGCTTCTAACCTAATTTGCAAAAGATAACTAACGAACGTCATTTTCATTTCCTTCTTAAAAATACTGCTAAAATAGCCGGTACTTATATGTAAATGCTGACAAACCTTGCCGATGGAAATATCAGATTCAACATAGTGGCTGCGTATATATTCTTTAGCTTCATCAATAAGCAGCTTATAGGAGGATTGACGTTCTAATGCAATCGTATCCATTAAACCGCTACAGACTGCAATAATCCATTGCTTGGCTTCGGCCATACTATTAAATTTATTGATGGCAGTTAGCGACGAAATGCCAGAACCAATATACTTTGCAGCCTCACTGCCGGATTCTTTAGCCACTCGCAGGATAGATGTAAAAATCTCCAGCAAAAAAATCTGATAATCCTGTGTAGACACCTGCTCTGCGTCAAGACCGGCAAATAAATCCTCAACAACCTCTTTTAGTTCTTGCACCGTACCTAGTTTAATCGTCCGGATTAAGGATTGCTGGGTTAGTTCATCATAGGTTAGCAGTGTGCTGGAACGTGACTCAACGTCCTCAATCCAGATCACCCGGTTATTGCCGAGAATAAGCCGATAATCTAATGCCTGCAAGGCATCCCCAAAAGAATTAAATAACAAAGCAGGCGATGAACAGACCGTTCCGGAGCCTGCCGTGACCGTCAGCTTCAGAAAACGCTGTACGTTCTGGCGGATTTCTTCAAGAAGCTCAAATGTCTTTCCAGTGATATCAGTTTCTTCCCCTTCTTCATGGATTGTGAGCAATACGACCTCATCACGATGAATAAACACCCTTCCAAAACCATGCTTCGAGCATATTTCTTCAGCAATATTCAGCACAGCGAATAACTGTAAATTCTTTTCACCAGTGTCTCGTAAAGAAATTTGCCTGCCTGTTGTAACCCCAGCAGATTCCCGCTCAGGACGAATATAATCCACACTAATTACCGAAGCCTGAAACCACCGTCCCGTTAATTTTATGCCATATTCAGAGCTTTTCTCAGCAATTTCATCCGTACGCAGTCTACGCGAAATAAGGGACGATAAAAATTGCTCCCTTAACACTGGCAGACTTTTCCGGTAATGCTCACTGAGTACAAATACATTTTCTTTTTCTGCAATTTCAGCCTCGATAGTGGCTCTAACCTTAAGCAATACTTCAATTAATTCCTGTGAAGAGAACGGTTTCAAAATATACTCATCAATTTGCAATTTTATCGCCTTCTGAGCATATTCAAATTCATCATACCCAGTCAAAATGATAATCTTAGTGTTAGGATGATGACTACGAATCCATTCAGCCAGCTGAAGTCCATTCATAAAAGGCATTTGGATATCGGTAACTACCACATCCGGCAGCAAACGGTCTATGGCATCCGCAGCTTCCCGTCCATTCTCCGCCTGCTCGACAATCTCAAATCCGTAACGCTCCCAGTCAATCTGCCCGATAACGCCTTCCCTAACGTCTTCTTCATCTTCAGCAAGAACTAGCTTATACATGTCTCATCCCTCTTTGGAAACGTTTTAGATGTCATAAATTTTATTGTATATGATTCAAACCAATCCATCTATGGTTAAGTTATTTAAATAGTTTTAGGTATTAATATATTAAATACATATAAAAAAAGAGTTCCAGAGCAAAAAAAAAACCATCCCGCCGTAGCTGGGATGGGGATGATCGGTAACCTATAAGTATTATAGCAACGCTTTGTTAAAGCGATAGCCTGCTGTCTTTTCGAAACCGATATGACGATAAAAAGCATGTGCCGGTGCGCGTTCTACGCGGTTGCCACTTCTAAGGAAAAGCTGGCAGCAACCTTGCTCACGTGCCCATTCTTCTGCTGCGGCCACAAGTCTTTTACCGAGTCCGTTTCCTCTGAGTTCTTCTGATACGATAAGTGCAGTAATCTCAGTGATACAATCTGTCTGTTTGTAATACGAGCTTACCTGTCTAAGGCCGATCATACCCACAACTTCATTGTTCAGCTCTGCTACAAGTGTGCATTGGAGATTGCTGTTCTCCATGCTTTCCAGTCTCTCTTTCATCACGCTTAGCGTTGTTGGATAGCCGAATTCCCGCAGAAGCGCTGTAACTCTCTCCAGATCATTCAAGCCGCATTTGCGAATTTCCAGTACAGGTGCCATGGTACTACTGTTCATCCTCATATACCTCCACTTTTAGCATAGACGCCGCCTGCTTGGCTATCGTCCGCGCGATTTCCACATCTTCCGCCGCACTTAACGCTACTGCCATCCGCCGACCAGGACGAACTTCCGGTTTACCAAATACGCGAACCTGAGTCCTAGGCAGTTCCAAAGCTTCACCAATTCCGGTCACAGCAAAGGCTCGTCCTTCTCCATCAGCCTTCAGCGTAGCTGAGGCACCAGGTGTCAGCAATTGTACTGACTGGACAGGAAAACCAAGAATAGCTCTGACATGCACTGCAAATTGAGATAAATCCTGCGTCGCCATCGTGACCATCCCCGTATCATGGGGTCTAGGTGACACTTCACTGAACAATACGCCTCGATCTGTCAAAAAAAGTTCCACTCCAAAAATACCGAAACCTCCGAGCTGATCCGTTACTGCTTTTGCAATAGATTGCGCTTCTTCAAGCAGCTCTGGCTTCATAAAGTGAGGCTGCCAGGATTCCACGTAATCTCCATCCTTCTGAATATGTCCAATAGGTGGACAAAATACCGTACCAGACACAGATCGCACCGTCAAAAGAGTAATCTCGCTCTCAAAAGTAACAAAAGCCTCCACGATAACCCGTGTCCCTTTAGCTCTCGCTCCATCCAAAGCAGTGTTCCAGCAGTTTTCTGCATCTTCAGGTCTTTTGCATACGCTCTGACCCTTGCCAGAAGAACTCATAATCGGCTTAATGACACAAGGAGTGCCTAACTCGGCTATAGCTTGTTGCAGCTCTTCCAGACTATCCGCAAAACGGTAATCAGCAGTTGGCAGTCCAAGGTCTTCAGCCGCAAGACGACGAATCCCTTCTCTGTCCATGGTCAGCCGAGCCGCCCGCGCCGTCGGAACAACGAAAAAGCCTTCTTCTTCAAGCTCTTGAAGAGCATGAGTGGCAATTGCCTCAATCTCCGGAACAATGACATCCGGTTTCTCAGAGCGAATCAGCGCTTTCAGCGCCTCTGCATCCAGCATATCAATTACATGTGAACGATGAGCTACACCCATCGCCGGTGCATCGGTATAACGGTCTACAGCTACGGTCTCTACGCCAAGGCGTTGAGCTTCAATTATGACTTCCTTACCCAGTTCCCCGCTGCCCAGCAGCAACAGCTTGCGGCTTTGAGCTGAAAAAGGAGCTCCCCACATTGTCGATTCCAACCTCTTTCGGCAAATTGACTGTCTCGTTTTTATGAATTTCAGAAAACGTAACAGTTTCATTGTATATTTTCAGGCTTCTTTATTTTCATCCATCATACGCCAGATTGCAAGTGTTCTTCGACATTTTCCTACAAACTTCACAGAACTTTGTCGACTTTATCAACGAAAGTTTGTTCTAGACGTGATAATTGGTGGCTTATTTGGCCCCAATGATCTGCAGTCTCACCCCCTTTAAGGAGATCTAACATCGCTTTCTCTTGCTCCGCAAGCCCTTCTTGCAGGCTTTCGGCAGCAGATTTTAATTCTCTGCTGATATTCTCGACGTAATGAGCAATTAATTTTTCCTTCTGCACTGCCGCTGCAAGATTAACCGCTTCTTTCAAAAGCGGCTCTGCCGCACCTTTGACTAATTCCCGCCCAGTTCCCTCAAAGAAATAACGCGGGGATTTGAAATGGCCCCATAAAGCGGACCACTGCACAGGCTGAAGCTGGCATTCCAGATCCTTAGGAGATGGCCAAGCCTGCTCCTCATTCTCCATAAGATGAAATTCCTCCGTGGAAAAGAGTAGCTCTGTAGCTGCCGCTTCAGCAGCTTCATGTACAAGCCTGCGTCCCGTGCTCTCTAGCCGCAGCGTTGTTGCCCATAGCTCTTGCTCAAGCTCGCGCTGAGTAGTACGCATTAGTTCGGCACCACAGGCAGAGAAAATGGCTTTTAAATTCCCTGCATCCTCACGCAGTAAGGAGGGATGAAAAGATTCCTGAAAATTTCTGTTGAAGGAGAAGCTAATCCGCTGGCACACATGATAGATCAGTTCTTCACTTTCATGAATAAGATCTCTGCTAGGACGTTCCTCAGTCTCCAAAAGAGATAACCGCTTCATGGCGAACTGCCGCCGTTCCTGCAGTTCTTTTAACCCGGCTTCACGCTCGCTCGCCGCCTTGGAAGCCAGATTCTGCCATTCCTCAGCCCGGCGCCGAACCGATGCGATGCTCTCAGCAGCTGCGTTAAGTGAAAGCTGAGGAAGCTCATCACCAGCAAAGCTGGATAATGCTTGCTCAAATTCATTGAAGCGGGAGGTTTCATAAAGATCGTGATTATGTTGAGTTTTAGCTTCTAGAGCAAGCAAGCTGGACAAAGCATAGATTCTCGGAGACCGCAAACCTCCGGCACGCAGATTTTGAACGACATGTGCTTTAACCTCATCTAGTTCTTCTTCGCTTGAAGCGAGATCAGAAGCATTGATAATAAAGAACATTTTATCGAGAGCAAAGCTGTCTTTAATGCGGCCCAGCTGGGCCAAGAGGCCGCGATCCGCCTTCGAAAAGGCGTGGTTATAATAGGTCACAAAACAGATCGCATCCGCATTTTTCATGTAACTAAAGGTTACGCCAGTGTGGCGTGCATGCAGTGAATCTGCTCCTGGTGTATCTACGAGCACAATCCCGCTCTCCGTCAAAGGACAGGCATAATATAGGTCAATCCCTTGCACGAAGCAAGCCCGGGTCTCTTCCGCAACTAGGTTTCGATATTCATCCAAATCAACCGTCCGCACCGTTCCTAATAGCGGCTCAGCTTCAGCCCAACCGGATGCTGCGGCTCTTAGAAATCCTGCATGCGGCAGCGCAGAGGGGTGAATTCCCCGTGTTGGCAGGCTCGCAAGTACTGCTGTCCACGTATCCTGTTGCGGCTCTCCAAGCTGCAGCACGCTGAAGGAATGGCAGATGTCATCCCAGAAATCCGCCATGCTCTTCATCGTTACAACCGCGCTGGCATGGCGGAAGTCTCCTTCCGGCGCCAATATGCGGTTAACTGCGGCCGTGGCAGGGTGTGGCGACACGGGCAGCACTTCTTCGCCGAGCAAAGCGTTGGCGAAGGAAGATTTGCCTGCGCTGAACGCACCGAACAGCGCAAGGGTAAAGCGGCCGCCGGCGAGATCCTCCGCCCGTGCGGCCAGACTGCGCGCCGCCGATGCCATCGCTGGCTCGCGGCGCAGCAGCTCTGCCGCAGCCGCCAGCGCGTCAGCGGCTGCCGAGAGCCGGCGGCGTCCGCCCGCCGGCGAAGCCGTTCCCGCCGCCCAGCTTGCGGCGGCGGCACTTCCAGCCGCGGCGCGTTCGCGCGGCTGGGTCGCCCGCGGTGCGGCGCTCTGCGCAGCCGCAAGCGGGGTGACCCTCACCTCCGGCAGGATGCCGGGGGTAAGGGTCCGGCGCGGCGGCAGCAGCGCCGCTAGCTCGTGCGCGCGGGCGTCAGCCGCGCGGTCCAGGGCGGCTAGCGCGCGGGCAGCGCGCGCCTGCCGGGTAAGGGCCTGTTCGCGGCGCTGGAGTTCCGCGCGCTGCTCCTCGATAAGCGATGGCAGCTTCGCCAGCAGCTCATCGCCAACTAACAGCGCAGCGCGGCGGAATTGGCTCTTCAGATCTGCCGCAAGTGTGCGGCAGAAATTGAGCAGCGCCTCGCCGCTATTCCCCGTTCCCGGCTTAACTGCAGCCGCCAGCCATTCTTGGCTCACCGCCGGGAACCCTTGCTTCAGAGTCGTCTCTGCCTCCTCTGCCCACAGTCCGAGATTCTCCGCCCATTGACGTACCAGCTGAATCAGATGCCATTCCAGCTGAGCGGAAACCTCTCGGACCAGTAATCCTTGCCAGGCATCCAGTCGTTTGCCTTGTTCCTTCTCCCGCCGTCCGGCTGTAGAGAACAAACCTAAGCGGAAGCCTGGGCTGACACTCTCCACATAGCTCCCTGCCGCCTCTCTAACATCCGCAGGCATTAAGTTAGCATTATTGAGTAAGGCATCAAGATCACTTCGCAGGCTAGCTCGTGATTGCTGAGGCAGCTCCTCAAGCAGTGCCTTCTCTTCTTCCAGCGATTTCAGCTCTTCCATCACAACTGTAACCTCTGCACCCTCTAGCTCAGCTAAAAAAGTTTCCCGTTCCTCCTGCTGGTCTTCACGGAACGCGGTTAGCGAAGAATCTGCTGTATGATGAATGGAACGTGACAAGCTATATTGAAGCAATTGTTCCCTGTGCTCCAACAGCTCTGTTATAAGGTTCAGCAGATTATCCCAATGATTCAGCGGGTGCTCTTTCATTTTGAGTGAGGTAAACAGAATCCCCGCACAATGAATCCCCCACTGCTCGAAAGCATTTTCAAGCTGGCGTTTATATTCTTCAATGGAAATTTCTTGTTCTCTATGCTTGTCTATCTGATTAACAATAAGATAGAGCGGTTTGCCCCAGTCACTAAGATTTTTGGCAAAAGCCAAATTATTCTCTGACTGTACATGGTTATAATCCATAACATAAAAGACGACATCAGCTAAATGCAGCGCGGAACGAGTGGCGGCCTGGTGGCCATCATCCGTCGAATCTACGCCAGGCGTATCCAATAGAACACCATGCTTCCCTAGAAGAGGAATCTCATTCCAGACTTCAATCGCGGAATATTCTCCGCCATTTCGACAATATTCCTGTAATCTTTCTGGTGTTGTCTCTACAGGGGTAGATTCATTTTCACTTCCCTCCACCCTTGGATAGATAAGCACTCGTGGAGCCCCGCTACGAATAGAAACAATATTGGCACTAGTCGGCACAGGTCCGGAAGGCAACACTGAGCTGCCGCATAAAAGATTAATCATGCTGGATTTCCCTGCCGAGAAATGCCCACAAAAAGCAAGGGTCAGTTCATTCCCACCCTCTTTATTTTGTAAATCTTCATATATTCGTTCAGCACTCTCATCGCCCCAGTGGCGCATTAAATCTTTCAGCCGGGAAAGCTGCGATGCTGTTTCACTTAATGTTTCTCTCTGAATTCTAACCTGTTCCGCTCCCACAGACATTCCACCTCCACAGTTACCTTCTAATCATGCACTGATCTTAATCCATTCATGAATACTGATTTAAGCTCTTTTTTATGCAAAACTTATATAGGTGCAATTTCTGAACTTTAGCGCGGAACATTTTTTATAAATAATAATTACAGTTTATCACCAGTTTGACACAAATTAAATACACACTACTTACAAAATAACCTATCATCTCCTACGAAATGATACCAAAAAAGAAGCGAGGTTGTCGTCCTGTAAAGCCAACCGTCGTTTCTCGTAGAAATATAAGGATATTCAATAAAAAAAGGAGCCAGCCCCAAGGGCCGACTCCATTTCAGGTCACTTCTCAATTATGCAGTTTCCAAAACAGGCAACAGAATTTCAAAAACTTTTCCGTGCTGCAGAATAGTCAATCCACGAGATTTGTCTCTCATTACGACAACCTCTGGTTTTACAGACATACGCTCCAGATAGTGCTCAGGCACATCACCGGAATGACTGATCGTAATGCCCTCTACTTCTTGCTCTTCATTTTCTTCCAGCGGGCTTTCCACTACGCGGTCAAAAATATCCGAGAATACCTCAAAATTATCTGTGTATACAGAAATGCATTTCATCTCTATCCCATCCTCTTCTTCAACTCTAACTTTTAACTTTTTGGCGTATGATCTTTAGCTTTCCTGACGACAGCCGTTTTCATACGTTTTTTGCCCTCTCGACATACATCAAGGAGCGGACAAACCTGACATTTTGGATTCTGAGCCTTACAGTGATATCGTCCGAAAAAGATTAGCCGGTGATGCGTGAGGGTCCATTCATCACGTGGCACAGCCTTCATCAGCTTTTTCTCCACTTCCAGCACAGAATCTTTCCAGCCTGCCAATGCAAGTCGTTTAGCAACCCGCTCCACATGAGTGTCCACAGCAATGGCAGGAACTCCAAATGCGTTGGATACTACTACGTTAGCAGTTTTACGACCTACTCCTGGCAACGTTACAAGCAAGTCATGTGCCTCAGGCACTTCTCCGCCATACTGTTCTATGAGTATAGAGCACAGGCTTTGGATATGCTTAGCTTTGTTACGATATAAGCCGATGCGCCGGATATCCCCCTCCAATTCCTCCAGCGGCACAGAAATATAATCGATGGGGGCTTTGTACTTTTGGAACAGGTCCTCGGTCACTTTGTTCACCGTTGCATCCGTGCATTGGGCTGACAGCAGCACCGCTATTGTTAATTCAAAAGCATTACTGTGATTCAGCTCGCAATGCGCATCCGGAAACAAATCTCCAATCGTATCCAAAATGTGGCGGACGTCTGCAGCTTTCATAGTGTCCCCTCCACGGAGCAAAAACGCTCAGAAAATTCTATCGAGCGTCTCACCTCAAATGTTAGAAATATAAGCAAAGTATGTATTATAACGTATGGATTCATACATTTCAACACATACGATACTGGCATTATATTTCAAGTATTAACGCCTTGAGTGTCCTAATAAGAACAGTAAGCGTTTAAGCGAGAAATATAAGACATACAGTATAGGAGCAATACTTATACTTTCTTATATTTCAAAAAAAACGTCTTGACGCAGGTAAAGCCCCCTGTGTCAAGACGGTGATTCACTCAGAAATCCACCATTGCAACTATTGTTTCACAATTTCAACCAAAATATCATTATTGAAATACATTATAATATTATCATTTTCTTTCAAAGATTGCACGGATAAAGTCGAATCTCCCTGATGAATATATACATTAGTAGGAACAAAGAATTGATATTTATCATTTAGATTAGCTCTCTTAGTCGACAATAAGTTAGTTGCACTTTCATAGCGTGAGAAGGTTCTACTAAGCTGAGACATTACACGAACGATAATTACTCCATCCGTATCCTTACGAATCTCCACTCGGTCACCTGTAGTCAAGCTGCTAAGAGCCGTCGTTGTCGAGCCATCACGAATGATTTTTACCCCTCCGCTCACCGCTAAGGTCTGTGCTGCTCCAGAATAATCTTTCACAACCAAGGTATTCCCAGCGGCATCTACAGAACTTATCTGGCCTGTTGTAAGCTTCACTGCTTGAATAGCCAGTGGTGTGCTTCCATCGAAGGTCACGTTAAGATAATCACCCGCTTTTAAAGCTGTTAGTTTAATGCTTTCACCAGCTTCATTGGTCATCGGGATAGCATAAGTATTGATCTCGCTGGTTCCACCATTCCATTTGATGCTCAATCGGTTAGTTCCAGAATTTACAGTTGCCGCTTCAACCTGAAGAACGGTCTTTACTTTCAAAACTACGATTAAATCCTGATTAGCTGTTAAAGAAGCTGTCACATAACTTCCAACTGGAATATCTGTTACGGTTGCGTTCGTTTTACCAAAAATATCAATGAGCTGTGGAGTTGGAAGCGTCACACTCTGTCCGTCATTAAGCTTCAGAACTATAGTTCTAGCAGCTACATTGACAGCCGTAACCGTTCCTTCATACTTTGTAACAACTTCTAGAGACAATGCTCGTTGTCCGATTGCTTTAATGTTCACTTTACGGTTCTCGGTGAGTCTTGCACCAATACTAGTTAAGTTAGGAAGTACACCATCGTAGGATAACTTAGTTTTTTCATCCAACTGTACTATATGAGCCTTATTGCTAGTATCCATAACCGTCAACAATTGTGTTTTAGAATTATAATCTATAACAGCTGCTCCGCTATACTGATCAATTTGACGGCTTAACACTTCAATTTTGGTCACTTGATCGCTGCTGTTTAAGGTAAGCTGAATCTTGTCACCGCCTACTGTATCAGCAATTAGATCATCAGGTACAGGCCCACTCATGTTCGGAATAACAATTGTCGGTTTAGTACCAAGCAGTTTAACCTCACGATTTCCGTCCGCTTTTTTGTAAACAACTGTGGAGCTAGTCAGCTCGGTAAGTACCCCCTCAACTGTCCGTTCAACACCTTCTGTTACTTCTACAGTGCGGATCACATTATCTTGAATCGTATATTTGACAGCATTCCCTGTCTTCAGATCAGCAGGTTGTAACACTGATGTTTGAGAGCTGAATAAAGAAGTCCCATCTTCCCATTTAAAAGTCTCTACTATACCCGCGGTATTTTTGAAAGTAATTCTTTTGCCCGTAAGATCTACACTTTGAATGGTGCCTGTTGTTGTTTTGTTAACAACCCCTGAAGTCACTTGAACCCTCACTACTTTGTGCGAACCACTGTACGTTTCACGTTGCAATGAAACTACGCTATCTGCTACCAGCGAAGCAGGTTCAATTCTAGCTCCATTTACATCCACAAAGGAAGTAGTCTCGTCGTAGTAATATTCAGTAAACCCTGTTGGTGACTTTAACCAAAGCTTATTACCTGGAGCTACCATGGCAAAGTTTCCTGAAAGATTCTCTACTTGTTGTGTAGGGTCAGTCACTTCAACATAAGCCACGTTATAAGTCGCTCCAATTACGGTAACTTTAGTGTAGGGTTGAACATCACTTAGATTGATTCTGCTTTCAGAAGCACTTGTGAAATAAGCGGTGCTTGCTCCCAAGGTATATGTAGAAGTCTTTCCGTTGTTATAGACGGATAGTTTCCCATCTGCTAATTGACTGATCGTTCCCGATAACGTGTTGTCGTATTCAACCGTATTGTGAGCTGCGGCACGACTGAAAAAAGTCGCCAATTGCGCACGAGTTACAGCTCCTTGCGGATCAAAACGATTGCCATCAAGTCCGTTGGCTAGGCCTAAATCAACGGCAATGTTGATGTAACCACGTTTGTTTGCAGACACTTTGGCATCATCTGCAAAGCCAGTCGGCTCACTAGCGGCCCCTGCTGCATCTGCGTTTTTTCCAAGGGAGCGGATTAACAGCTCCGCAATCCATTCTCGGGATGCTTTACGTTCTCCCCAAGAAGTCTTCAGATTATCTGGAGCCATTTCGGTCGCTTTATCAAGTAATCCTTGTTGAAAAGCCAACACAACATAATCCTTATAATAATTCGTAACCTTAAAATCGGTAGGCAATGCAACCGTTGAAGAAGCATCCACTTTATCCTGCTGCTTCATAAACCGCAGGGCCATAAGCACCGCTTCCTGCTGAGTTACAGAATCTCCCGGACGGAACAATCCATTATTTCCAACCACGATCCCTTGTGAAGCGAGTTTGTAAATATGTTTTTCAGCCCAGAAGCCTGTCTTCACATCGCTAAAAATCCCTACAGATTGTGTAGTGGTTGATGTCGGTGTAGTGGCAGCTGTGTCAGCAAACACTGCACTTGCACCACCAAAAACCATA
Source organism: Paenibacillus sp. FSL R10-2778 (assembly GCF_038593035.1). NCBI lineage: Bacteria > Bacillati > Bacillota > Bacilli > Caryophanales > Paenibacillaceae > Paenibacillus > Paenibacillus sp. FSL R10-2778. Next base: position 4,700,194 of record NZ_CP151956.1, read on the forward strand.
ACACCAGCCATAACAGCCGACACTGCTTTATTAGAATAAGCCTTCAATGGACGTTTTGACCTTTTTTGCGCGGACAATAGATTATTCCCCTCTCTATGACTCAAATAAATAGTATGTTTAAAATTCGTCAACTAGATGCCTAATTCCTTTGTTAAATAACCAATTAGAAATTATCTCTAGTCATAGGATGCAGCAGGTCTACATGGCCCATTAGACTTTCTACCTTTTCACCATCAACTAAAACTTCGATACTTTTTACTTCCGCAAATTGAAAATAAGTTTTGGCAAGTGAAGTAATGGCAAAGGATTCTCCGCCCGCACCAAGTTGAGCTTCATCTGGTTTATGGATATCCATTACGATTTGACCCTCTACAAACTTCAATGATTTCAGTTCAATTTTGCCCCATAAAGGTACAAGATCTGTATTCTCACTACTTTGCAGTGCTTTGAACGTCTCTGTATATTTCTCCACATCATCAGAGTAGTTAATCGTTGTTTTAGCAGGCACTAAGTCCATAATTTGCGAATCTGTGTAATAAACTTCAATACTCTGTCTTTGCTTTTGTGTCTCATTTTCTACCGGCTTCGAAGACGGTTGAGTTTCTGCATTAGTATTATCTGCTGTCGGTTGCGGAGTGCTAGCCACTTCGGTTTCCTGATCATCAGACGGAGCTGGGGTACTTTCTCCCGCACCACTTACAACGTTTGTAGTATCTTGCTCCACTCCATTAGCAGGAGCTGCAGTAGGCTTATCTCCACAGCCAGCAATCACTAGCAGAAGCAGCGCAGCAACCCCAACCATCGTCCATTTTTGTTTAAACATTAATAAACGCCTCCTCTAGATGAATACGGGCAGACAGGTACCGCAAAACCACTTCTTGCCTTTTTATAGATAAAAGCAGAAAGCTGACTTTGCGGCGCTCGTCTGCCACTGGTCTGTTATTTTATACCCAAATATTCCTTGATTCCACTCACTATTGAAGCAGCAACTTTGTTTTGTAATGCTTCCGTAAAGAGCAATGTCTCATCCTTCTTATTGCTAAGGTATCCTACTTCAAGTAGAACAGCAGGCATTTTCGTTTCACGAATGACATGGAAATTCCCGTATCGTACACCGCGATCACTAAGCCCTGTAGCCTCAACAAGATACTTATGCATTACTTTTGCTAAGGCCTTACTGGCTTCCCGCTGATAATACGTTTCTGTCCCGCTTGCCGCAGAAGATGCGGAACTGTTGGCATGTACAGAAATGAATAGATCTGCTTTTAGATTATTAGCCATAGCCGCTCTATCCTTGAGCTCCAAGAATGTATCGTCACTGCGTGTCAGTACGACGTCGATATTACTTTCTTTTTTCAGCAATGCTGCTGTCTTAAGTACTATAGCTAAATTAAAATTCTTTTCGTATTTTCCTGTTACTCCTACTGCACCAGAATCTTTAGCTCCGTGCCCTGCATCCAGTACTACTAGCTTCTTGCCATCATTACCTGGCTGTGTTGAAGTATCATCCGTACTTTCTGCATTCAGGTCAATGATAACCAACTTAGAATCCGTCCCAGATACGCTGATGTTATAATTCTTAGGATAATTCAAATCAATTACAAAACGTACAGTATAAGGATTGGAGCTATAAAGCGAATACCGGACGCCTGATACATCAGGATAATCCTTCACTTCCAGTTTACCATTCAGATCAGGATCAAGAACTTGTCCCGTCCCAAAAAGATCTGAGAAAGTGGCATTAGGAAAATCAATCACTAACCGATCCGGCCCTGTCATTACACTTACTTTTGGCGCGGAATTACCTTCCATCGCAATGCTCAAACGATTCTCACTAAAGCTCAAACCATTTATCATGGTTAAATTCTTAGTAGGATCTACCGGTGGAACAACAACCTCAGATCCACCATTTCCAGAGTTTCCATTTGAACTTCCGTTTTCATTTGAGGATCCTGGGGTAATGAGGTATACGATCTTCTTCGCATTATCCCAAGTGACGGTGAGACCGAACTGTTCACTTATGAACCGTATAGGCACAAGTGTCGTATCACTCCGCAGGACAGGCGCAGTGCTAAGCTGTACTGTTTTGTCATCAACCGAAGCCGTCTTTTGATTAACAATAAGTTTGATGACCTTACCTTGCTGTTCAATCGTCACCGTTTTGCTTTTTTGATCCCAGCCCACGGTATAACCAAGACTCTCGGAGATCAATCTCAACGGTACCATGATAGTATCATTCACATTTTCAACCGGTACTTTTTGCCCTGCAGTAATCTCTTTGCCGTCTAGATAAATCTTGCTATTCGCGGCAGCAGCATGTCCATGCTCAGGCAAAACCAACACAAAGAGCAACAAAAACAACATCAAACTGAATTTCTTCATTCTTCACCTCTAAGAATCTAGTATTCGCCTGTGAATGGCGATCGTGGTGCCCCTGTCTCCGTCAACCTCAGACCTCTATTAGACGCTGGTAATCTATAAAGGTTGCGAATATATTCCATAAAAATTGAGAAATCTCACCAACCTCAAGTGTTAAAGCCCCAGATATTCCTTAATTCCGGCAACAATTTCTCTCGCTAATTTCTCTTGAAGCTGCTCACTATACATCGCCGATTCATTCCCTGAATTTGTAAGATATCCTACCTCTAGCAAGACTGCTGGCATTGTGGTTTCCCGTGTAACATGAAGGCTTTTCGTACGAATCCCGTTGTCTTTAAAACCAGTAGCGGCTAATAAATGCTTATGCATAATCTGAGCAAGCGGCAGACTATCACTGCGAGAATAATAGGTTTCACTGCCATTTATTTTATCTCTATTTGGATATCCAACCTCTAGCGAATTCGCGTGCACTGAAATAAAGAGATTCGCTTTAGCAGCCTCCGCAATTTTCACGCGATCCTGAAGCCCCAATGTAGCATCGTCAGTTCGAGTAAACACCACGTCAACTAATGTTTCCTGCGTTAACAGCGTTTGTACTTTGCGGATGACGGCCAGATTGAAGACTTTTTCCAGCTTTCCTGTGAGACTGACAGCTCCTGATTGAGTTCCACCATGACCCGCATCTAGAACTACAATTGGCTTACCTAACGTTCCATTAGCCCCTGTGGTGTTGCCTCCGCTGTTAGTTACATTCAAATCAATCGTAACCAGCCCGGTGCTTTCATCCGTACTAAGCTGGTACGGTTGATTTCCAACCGTTTGAATTACGAATCTGACAGTGGACGGACTCACACTGAACAGTGCATAACGGATCTCAGAAACGAGCGGGTAGCCGGCAACGTCCAGCTTACCTTGTGGACCGCCAGTGGTGGTAACACCCGTAAGACTTCCAATGAAATTCGGATCGAACGCAGCACCCGGAAAATCTACGACGATTCGATCAGGATTGCTCATTTTTGTAACGTTTGGCTTAGTAGCCCCCGACACAGCGATAATAAGTCGGTTCTCAGTGAATACTGCCCCGTTTACTAGAGGGCCTGTTGGAATTCCTGCTGTGCTTCCCGGTACCGTAGTTGTTTGTGGAACTGGTGTCGGGCTGGGTGAAGTTACTACACTGCCAGCCGTTGTCCCGTTGTCACTTCCCGGCGTAGCACTTGGAGTTGGAGCAGGTGTATTAGTTGCTGTTGGATTGGTAGTATTCCCCTCAGGTGTCATTGCAGGATTGCTAACTTGTCCACCTGTCAAATAGACGGTTTTATCAACATTATCCCAGCCCACCTTTAAGCCGAACTGCTCGCTTACGAAACGAATTGGAACGAGTACTGTGCCGCCACTCTGCTTAGGAGCTGCATTTAAATCAAATGTCACCCCATCTGCATCAGCTGTTTTCCGTCCTACCGCCAGCTCAATGCTTTTACCATCCTGGTGAACGGTTACTTTCCGGGTCTGCTGCTCCCATAACACCTCGAATCCAAGATTCTCTACTACCACTCTGACCGGAATCATAACGCTACCATTTACATTTTCGAGTTTAATTCCTTTTGGCAAAGCAAGTTCCTGATTGTCCATAATAATTCTGCCTGTGCTGCTACCAGCTGCGGCAGCTTCTTGTCCGGTGGATGTTAAAAATAATAAAGGCAGTAACAAAAGCAGCAATACACGAAGCCCAGCTCTTCTCATTCTCATTTTCCGCTCCTTCTGCAAGTAATAGATCCTAGATAAGTATTTAGACGACAGAAATCACCAAATGTTTCCTTAATGACCAATGAATATATCGATTATAGCAAAAAAACTTCTATTTCCGACACCCGGAAATAGAAGTTTTGCGTATTTTTTGTAAAGTTTAAGAATCAGACCAGTTATATCCTCTTTTTAAGAGAATAGCTTTGCAGCATGACGCTCTTCATAAGCAGCAATTTCATCCGCATGTTGAAGGGTCAAACCGATATCATCCAAGCCTTGCAGCAGGAATTGACGACGGTGCTCATCCAGATCAAAGCTGATGCTCAGTCCGAATTCATCTTGTAAAGCATTGTTCTCAAGATCAACTGTCAGCTTGTAGTCCTCATGCTCAGCTGTCCGTTTGAACAATTCATCCACTTGCTCTTCCGAAAGCTTAATCGGCAGAATGCCGTTCTTAAAGCAGTTATTGTAGAAGATATCCGCATAAGAAGGTGCAATTACAACTCTGAACCCGTAATCCATAATCGCCCATGGTGCATGCTCCCGAGAGGATCCACAGCCAAAGTTAGCGCGTGAGATCAGAACAGAAGCCCCTTGATAACGTGGTTTATTCATTTCGAAGGCTGGATTATCATTACCTTCTTCATCAAAACGCCATTCATAGAACAAAAACTGTCCAAATCCCGTCCGTTCAATCCGTTTCAAAAACTGTTTTGGAATAATCGCATCCGTATCTACATTTACCCGGTCAACTGGTGCAACAATTCCTGTTAATTTTTTAAAAGCATCCATAGTTTTATCCTCCCGTGTTCTCTCTAGTTCTATGAGCTGACGGCTTCCGTCTTATAATTCCAATCACGTACATCAGTGAAACGACCTTTGATCGCAGCTGCGGCTGCCATAGCTGGAGATACAAGATGTGTACGTCCTCCGCGTCCTTGGCGTCCTTCAAAGTTACGGTTCGAGGTAGATGCACAGCGTTGTCCAGGCTGCAGAACATCCGGGTTCATGGCCAAGCACATGCTGCATCCCGCTTCACGCCATTCAAAGCCAGCGTCAGTAAAGACTTTATCAAGTCCTTCTTTCTCAGCCTGCATCTTAACACGGCCCGAGCCTGGAACAACAATGGCAGTAACCTTTTCAGACACCTTATGACCTTTAGCTACCACTGCTGCAGCTCTCAAATCTTCGATCCGCCCGTTAGTGCAGGAACCGATAAATACATAATCGATCGGAATTTCAGAAATAGGTGTTCCAGGAGTCAAATCCATATATTCAAGCGCTTTTTCAGCAGCTTTACGTTCATTTTCAGTGGTGAAGTCCGCCGGATTCGGTACGCTGGAGTTGATGTCAGTACCCATACCCGGGCTAGTACCCCAGGTCACTTGTGGAATCAATGTTTCCACATCAAATTCAACAACCGTATCGTACTGGGCGCCCTCGTCGCTTACAAGACTCTTCCATCCTTCTACAGCAGCATCATAAGCTTCGCCTTGTGGTACGTATTGACGTCCACGCAGATAATTAAAAGTAGTTTCATCAGGGGCAATCAAGCCAGCTCTTGCTCCGCCTTCGATCGACATATTGCAGACAGTCATACGTTCTTCCATCGACAATTCACGAATAGCTTCGCCTGTATACTCAATTACATATCCTGTGGCAAAATCAGTACCGTACTTAGCAATAACACCAAGGATCATATCCTTTGCTGTTACGCCAGGGTTGCGTTTGCCTGTAAAGCGTACTTCCATAGTCTTAGCTTTGGATTGCTGCAAACATTGGGTAGCCATTACATGTTCAACTTCACTAGTTCCGATACCGAATGCCAGCGCGCCGAATGCACCATGCGTGGAGGTATGGCTGTCGCCGCAAACGATAGTTTTTCCAGGATGTGTCAAGCCGATTTCAGGACCCATTACGTGTACAACGCCTTGATCAATATCGTTCAGATCGAACAGCCTTACACCAAAATCAGCACAGTTCTTAGAAAGGGTATCAATTTGTTGTTTGGAGATTGGATCTTTAATGTTAAAACGATCTTTAGTTGGTACGTTATGATCCATCGTTGCGAAAGTCAGCTCAGGACGGCGAACCTTCCGGTTGCTGAGACGAAGACCTTCAAATGCCTGCGGAGAAGTAACTTCATGAACCAAATGCAGATCAATATAAATAATGCTAGGTTTACCTTCCTCTTGATGAATAACGTGATTCTCCCAAATCTTTTCAAACATTGTCTTGTTGCTCATAATTTCACCTCATTAATAGAATCGTTCATTGGAAGAGAGCGTGGAGTCTCTCTTGAATGATCTAAATATAACACCCCTGTCTTTATAATTCCAAGATATGATATCTATAAAAGTGATAGTCTGAACCTATAAGCTGAGTTAGGGTGTGTTGGAGGTATATTAGAGCGATGTGCAAGCGCGATGTGCAAGCGCGATGTGCAAGCAGGATGTGTTGGAGCGTTGCGCAAGCGCGATGTGTTGGAGCGTTGCGCAAGCGCGATGTGTTGGAGCGTTGCGCAAGCGCGATGTGTTGGAGCGTTGCGCAAGCGCGATGTGTTGGAGCGTTGCGCAAGCGCGATGTGTTGGAGCGTTGCGCAAGCGCGATGTGTTGGAGCGTTGCGCAAGCGCGATGTGTTGGAGCGTTGCGCAAGCGCGATGTGTTGGAGCGTTGCGCAAGCGCGATGTGTAGGAGCGATGTGCAAGCGCGATGTGTAGGAGCATTTAGTTGTATTTTGTACATCTATATTCCTGTGAATCATTCGTTAATGAATATAACTGTATTTTGTGCAGCTATTTTCTTGAATTATCGCCCTTTAGCTGACAACACTAGTTTTTAGTTGTATAGAATACACTTAAAACCAAAATGATCCCTTTTGCATACGAAATAGCTGTACAGAATGCAGTTATCTCTCATAGCTACCCTCAAGATCCGGCGTTAAAAATATACCGTGAGAGGATATCGGATACTTCGGTCAGTGTGGAAGGGTTACTCTCTTGAAATCAGGCTCAGCAAATCCTGGGGAGTGATGAAGTGAATGCTCTTTCGGGTTGCCTATACAAAACTATAATCCAATAGGATATACTTATAAGTAAATCATTTCCCTAAGGAGTCCATATATGGAACTGAGACAACTGCAGTATGTGCTGCAAATCGCAGCCGAAAAAAACTTCTCACGTGCAGCGGACAAGCTGCATATTGCCCAGCCCTCGCTCAGCCAGCAGCTTTCCAAACTGGAAAAAGAGCTCGGCGTAATGCTTTTTCAGCGTAATACCAGCTCAGTTGAGCTGACCTACGCAGGTTCTAAATTCGTTGAACAAGCCCAGATTATCATTGACGCAGTGGAGCTGCTGCGACAAGAGATGTCCGACATATCAGAACTGCGCACTGGACGTGTAGTTGTGGGCAGTATGCCGATTACAGGTGCACATCTTCTGCCGCATGTGCTTCCAGTTTTCAAACAAAATTATCCTGAGGTAGAAATTACGCTGCTAGAAGACTCGTCGATGAACCTAGAGAAGCTCACGGCAAGTGGTCAGACCGATTTAAGCCTGCTCTCCTTACCCCTCGAAATTCCTGCTCTAGCTTATGAAGAGCTTGGAGAGGAAAGAATTGATCTTGCCGTCCCTCCTGAACATCCGCTCGCTAAACGAATCTTAGATGGAACACGGACCTCACTTGAAGAGCTTAAGGACGAACCTTTCATCGTACTTAAGGAAGGTCAGGGCTTCCGCAAAATGACTGTGGAGCTGTGCCGGAAAGCCGGATTCGAGCCACGAATCGTTTTCGAGAGCAATAATATGGAAACCGTTCAATCCCTAGTGGCAACAGGTATGGGCGTGACTCTTGTTCCTCGTTTTATCGCTCGTGCACCGCGAAGTGAATTTGTTCCAGTCTACTTACCGCTCGCTGATCCAGTGCCTAGTCGTACGCTAGTTGTAGCATATCGACGCGGACGATATTTATCCAAGGCCGCAAAGGCTTTTGTAGAAACATTCAAATCAACCGTGTCTGAATTAACGGAAGAATAGAATATATACAAATAAAGTGCCCCAGTAACCATTCGCGTGGTTGCCGGGGCACTTTTTCAGGTAAACCTCTTTTAACAGTACTAGATTATTTACGCAAATTACGCTGTGTAATCAGGCGGTTCTGATCATCCGACACACGTGCTTTACTTGAATCAGTCAATCCCTTATCAACTGGAGCCCCGGTGTGCTCTTCCACAAATTCACGAGTCACACTATTCTGAAGCTCTGCTACTTCGTTTGAATCTTGATTCTGTCCCTGCTCGGCATTGTTGTCTTTAGTCAATTTAATCCACCTCCTGGTAACAGATTATAAGTTCTTTACCCCTTCTCTTTGAGGTTAAACATAATATATAGAGCTTTCTGCATGAAGAAATATATCCTACGTTTTCCCTTTGCAATGCAACCAGCTCCATGGTATTCTATTGAAAATAAGTGAAACGTGCAGACGGGACCAGTAAGAATGAGTCTAACCGCGCCTAGAGAGTAGATTCCGACAGGCTGAAAGAATTTACCGCGGTTTTCGTTCCGAATCCTACCCCCGAGCGGCCTGTGTCTAACAGGACGGATCCTCCCGTTATGAGAATGAAGTCGGATGATCCCTCATCAATGAAGGTGGTACCGCGGAAGTTTATAAGCTTTCGTCCTTTGCTAAGTCTAAGGATGGGGGCTTTTTGTTGTTTTCAGGACTTAATAAACGAAGAGGATGTGGATAGAAATGACGACGCGAATCGTGGTCAAAATAGGCAGCAGCTCGCTGACCGGACCCGAGGGCGGTTTGAATCGTGAAGCAGTCTCCTTTTTTGCCTCAGAGATTGCCGAGTTGAAGAAAAACGGCTGTGAGGTGTTGTTAGTAACCTCTGGTGCGGTAGCCGCAGGCTTCCGCAGTATCGGTTATCCAGCACGTCCGAAGCTGCTACATGAGAAGCAGGCCGCTGCGGCTGTGGGTCAGGTACTGCTGATGCAGGCTTATCAGGAAGCTTTTGCCCAGCATGGAATTACTACCGCGCAAATATTGCTGACTCGCACCGATTTCTGCAGCCGCAGAGCCATGAATAACGCTATGATGACTGTAGAAGAGCTACTTCGCCAAGGAGCGGTGCCCGTATTTAACGAGAATGACACTGTCTCCGTAGATGAACTGAAATTTGGCGATAATGATACCCTCTCTGCGCTCGTAGCCAACCTGTTAAAAGCCTCTAGACTGCTTGTCTTAACCGACATGGATGGTTTATACAGTGGAGATCCCCGCAAGCATCCGGATGCTGTCCGTTATCAGTTCGTAGATGACATTACACCAGAGATATATGCTATTGCTGGTGGAGCTGGCTCTAGTGTTGGAACAGGCGGTATGCGATCCAAAATCGATGCGGCCAAGATTGCTACTCGGGGTGGTGTTCCTGTCTTTGTCGGGAGAGCCACCGAACCTGGTGATTTACAGCTTGCTGCAACGGGAGAAGGCAGGGGCACTTATTTTGCAACGAAGCTATCCTCTCTTCCCGTCAAAAAACAATGGTTAGGCTTTATGTCTACCCCTCTCGGCTCCCTATACGTGGACGAAGGGGCTGTAGAAGCTTTGCTACATGGCGGACACAGCCTGTTGCCTGTAGGCGTCAAACAGACAGAAGGTAGTTTTCACGCAGGAGATGTTGTAGAAGTCCTTGGACCCGACTCCAAATTGCTTGGACGTGGGATTGTAAATTACGATGATGCTCAGCTGCGCAGCATTCAAGGTCTGCCAAGCCGTGAAATTGTACCGAAGCTGGGAGAAGTACACCGGCTTGAGGTCATTCACCGTGACGAATGGATTACACTGAGATAAGCATTTTTTTCAATTCAAATATAGGGAGGAAACGTCATGAGTGAAGTTATTAATAAGAGTAAATTAGCCAAGGAGACAACAGGAGTTCTAGCAAGCTTAACAACTGGCCAGAAGAATGAAGCACTGCTGGTCATGGCCGATGCACTTCGCCGCGAAGCTCCCGCCATTATCACCGCCAATGCGGAGGATTTGGAACGAGGAAGACTTAATGGAACTCCGGAATCCATGCTCGACCGGCTGGCATTAGATGTTGACCGGATTAACAGCATTGCCGAAGGCTTGCAACAAATCGCTGTATTACCGGACCCTATCGGTGACACGCTAGAAAGCATTGAACGTCCTAACGGCCTCAACATCCAGAAGCTGCGTGTTCCGATTGGTGTGATCGGCATCATCTACGAAGCACGTCCCAATGTTACTGTTGATGCTGCGGGTCTATGTCTCAAAACCGGCAACGCTGTTGTGCTGCGCGGGGGGTCCTCTGCCCTGTCCTCCAACCGTAAAATTGTCGAGGTTCTGCACAATGCTCTTGCTGAAACCTCAATGCCGCCTAACGCGCTTCAGCTGATTGAAGACCCAAATCGTTCTTCAGTAGATGAAATGCTAAAGCTGAACGGACTTTTAGATGTGATTATCCCGCGCGGAGGCAGCTCTCTTATTCAAAATGTAGTCCTTAACGCAACCGTTCCCGTAATTGAAACTGGAGCAGGCATCTGCCATACTTATCTCGATGCAACTGCCTTGCCAGAAATGGCACAGAACATTAGTTTAAATGCCAAAGCTCAGCGCCCTTCGGTATGTAACTCTATGGAAACACTACTCGTTCATCAGGATTACGCGAGCAAATATCTGTTATCCTTAGCCGAAGCATTCCGTGAGGTTCATGTAGAACTTCGTGGCTGTCAACAAACCATCTCTCTTGTCCCATGGGTATTACCTGCAACCGTAGAAGACTACGCTACAGAATACAATGATTATATCCTTAATATTAGAATCGTCAGTGATTTGGAAGAAGCTATGCAGCATATCGCCCAGTATGGCACGAAACATTCGGAATGTATCGTAACAGAAGATCAGGAGAACTCCACACGCTTTTTACAAGAAGTGGATGCTTCCGCTGTTTATCACAATGCCTCAACCCGCTTCACGGATGGCTTTGAATTTGGATTCGGTGCAGAGATTGGTATTAGTACCCAGAAACTCCACGCTCGTGGCCCGATGGGTCTGCCTGCACTAACTTCAACCAAATATAAGATCTACGGAACGGGACAAATTCGGGGTTAGTATACACGTTTAAGTATTCTATCACACAACTTTAGGAGGATTTTAGCCATGTGTCAGCAACCTTCAGTTCCACTCATGAATCATAATATTGTTTTTTATGGCGCAGGCTCCATGGCAGAAGCCATCGTTCGCGGGATGATTAGCCGCAATATCGTGAAGTCCGATAATGTCATCATGCTCAATCGCAGCAGCAGTGAACGTCTGGCAGAATTAAAAAGCCGTTATGGTGTAATAGGCACGAATGATCCCGAACAAAAAATAGAATACCTACGTAACGCACCAGTAATAGTACTGGCAATGAAACCTAAAGATGCTGCAGAATCCTTACGCGGACTAGGCCCGCTTCTTTCTCCGGATCAGATTGTAGTTTCTGTCATTGCAGGTCTATCTATTCGAACCATGCAAGGTTTACTTGGCAAAGCACAGCCTATTGTTCGCACAATGCCTAACACCTCCAGTTCCATCGGTCTGGGTGCCACTGGTCTAGCCTTCTCCAAAGAAGTAGACGAAAGAGGCCGTCGCCTTGCTCTTAATATCTTTGAGGCTGTCGGGCTTACAACAGTCATTGATGAGGAACGTATGGAAACCTTGACCGGAATTTCAGGCAGCGGGCCTGCGTATATCTATTACATGATGGAAGCCATGATCGCCGCTGGTATCCGTGGTGGGCTGCCACTTGATCAAAGCACCGAATTAACTGTTCAAACTGTGCTGGGAGCTGCCCGAATGGTACAACAGACGGGAGAAGAACCCGCAGCACTTCGTAAGAAGGTTACTTCCCCTAACGGTTCAACACAAGCAGCTATAGAAGTGCTTGAACGAGGGGAATTCTTTGAAACTGTGATTGCTGCCGTTAACCGATGTGCCGAGCGCTCACGTGAAATGGGTGCTGCCCTAGAGAAAGAGCTTCGTTCTTAACCAAAAAAAGATCGCAGCCCATCCCCTCATCGGGTGGGAAGCGATCTTTTTTTACCTTGTTACAACATTTCCATAATTATCTCTTACGATTACCTTTAGATTTACAGGAGCCGCAACGGTCACGTTCAACGCATTCCTGGAGTTATCGAATACTAGATGTCTAGGTATGTCTCCTAAGATAACGTAAAATGTGTCTCCGACTTGCTTAGTTTGCAACAGCCGCTTCTCTTGCTCTTGCTTGAGTTGCCCTTCTGCCGTGGAATAACTCCCAAATACATTCAACTCGTTCCCAGCCGTTCGATCAACCATAATTCCATAAGGTTCGGCAGCCTGGATTATAAGTGTACCTACACCCTGTGGAACATTCCCCTTCCATTCCGGCAAGGAATAATTCTCCTCCGTAGATGAGATCACATGTCTAAGTTCCTGTGTTAATCCTAAAGAGCTGACTCCTGCGAATACTAAACAGCACACTGCCAGAAATCCGACGAACAGAACACTTAGCACATCATAGTACATTTTCCCTTTACCACGGAACCATAAGGTGTAAATTACAATTTCTAAACCAAGTAAGATAAAAATGAGCGGCCACCAAGCAAGCGTTGTCTCGAACACATCCGCTCCTTTCCACTGCGAGACCATTATTAATGCCCCGAGAAATAAAAGGCTCAGTCCCATCGACAACGTACCTACACGCCAACTTCTAGATTTCCCTTCGTTCACTGGAAACTCGCTAGTTACCATGACTCCCGGCTCTACTTCTATTGGATTATTCAAGATTGACCCCCCGCCCCTTTTCTACCTTTATTATTCTTACTTCCAGTCATCAGCTTCACCCCTCCACCAATCAATAACACGGATACGACAATGGTCTTAAAATATTCATTTACGCGATATTCCAGCCGCCATTCTGGAAATCTGATATCGATGGCAGGAACTGCGACATTCACAACAATAAAGTATAATCCGAGGCACATCAGGACTGCTCCGAGCCAGCCTTGATGATTTAAGAAACCTTCGATAACCGGCTTATCCTGCAAAGGTTCACGTCCATATCGGCTAACTAACTGTAAGCCATCGAATAAGCTATAGAACCAAATGACCGGGATAAGGAAAAAGAGCAATGTTAACCGCAATAGATCCATGACATAAATACTTCCTAAGAAAAGAAGCATGAGCTGGAGCCCTCTTTTTTGCAGTCCCAGATACATCTGTCCAGCACCAGGAAATGCGGATAGTAATGTCGCTAATACTTTGCTGCGTCGTCCTTCCTCACGTCCAGCCTCCATCTCTTCGAATAATGTGCGGTCAACAAGCATTTCTCCTGCTTGTTTACGATGGATCAACTGAACTGCATCAAACATGCAATACAGCCAAATTACTGGCAATACTCCAAACAGCAGCAAAAATGCATCACTCGAAGTAATTCCAGCCAAGAATAACATAACGGTCATGAATCCGAAAAATGAAATCAGAAAGGATAGTCCACGCTGCATCAGCCCCATATGAAAATGACCCAATCCAGGAATGAAAGACAATAAGATGACATGCACACGTTCATTATCCTCCGTCTTTACGGGCATAGTAGAACTAAAATCCAGCATTGATCCATCAGGTGCTACAATTGGAGTGGGCATTTGCAGTAATTTAATCACCAGATGAATCATCGAAAGGATCCATAGAAGTAAGAATCCGATCACGCCCAATGCCAGAATTCCCTCATCCCCTTCCGCCATAGCGATTAAGAATGACATAAATAACACACCAAAGCTTAGCAAAAAATAAACAATCCCTTGTGGGCGTCTTCCCATATAATAATGACCTGCTCCAGGAATCATATTAAGAAAAAGACCCTTAATTTTATTACGCTGCTGTTGCATTGTTCATTTCTCCTCTCATTTCTGTCTTCCGTCCATAATCCGGCTCAACCATCCGCTGGTGGCTTGCATGAATTGTTCGCTATAAGATGGCGAATTCTCTTTCTTAGGGACAACAAGCTCCATTTCACCCGTGAGTAACTTATCAAACATCCCGGAAGACATAATCAACAGCGTTAACGAAGCAGCAACGGCATAATGAAAGATTGTTTTTTCATACCAGCGATAACGCCGTGATCCTTCTTCTTGCCCCGCTACTTCTTCTATGACTACTGAAGATCTCACCGTAGCCACCCAATCTCCCATAACTCTCTCTGTAAAAACAGACGAATTCTCCAATGAAGGCAGATCCTCCTTTAGCTCATCCAGCATCTCCATATATGAAACAAATATGTCTTCATCCTCGAGCAGCATTTGTTCCCATTCTTCTCGTTCTATACTATCTTCTTGCCCTTCAAGATAAGCTTTTGCCTGCTCGCGGCGAATTAAGTTTTCTCCACTCTTCATCATAGCCATTCGTCCTCCTTCCAATGTTTTCGCATCCATTGTCTCGCCCTATATAGTCTGGACTCCACCGTCTTCAGAGTAATTTCATTTTCAGCAGCAATTTGCTCATATTTTTTATTTTCCAGATAATAAGCCACCATAATTTCCCGATGACCCTCCGGTAAATTGTTGATCTCACCCGACAGACGATTCATCCGGTCACGACGGACAACAGTGGCTAGTACATCCTCCTCATTAGAAGGTGTCTGGCTCAGCACAAGCTCATAGTCAACAGGTAACTCTCGTAGCCGATCACGTTTACGTTTGGCATCAATAGCCTTATTTAAGGCGATCCGCGTAATCCATGATTTTAAGCCTTGATAACGGTAGTCAGGGAGAGATTTATACATCTGAAGAAAAGCTTCCTGAGCAGCGTCTTCAGCCCCTTTGACTTCACGTAATACAGAATAGGTGATTTTGTATATATGCTGACTGTATGTATTTACAAACTGACGAAACGCATCTTCGTCTCCTTGGCAAATCCGCTTGATTAATAGCTCTTCCTCAATGACTCTCCCCTCCTTCCCACAGCAATAGACGCTGAGTTCTTCGCCTACCCCTGCACTTATCTAAAAAAATAAAAAAAGAACCGTACAGACTCTAGCAATAGCTAAAGCAATACGGTTCTCTCCTAAACGATCTATCTTCCACCATTGCGGAATTTTTGTGTATATGTCTTAACATCCTGAGCGTTCTTGACCCGGTTACGGGCCCATTCCAGCAATATCCGGTCGATATAACGAAAATGAACCTTCCCCGCAAATACGGATTCCTTGAGTGCTAACAGAATCAGCTCCTCAGGATATCGGTCTTGATCCACCCAGCTGGAAATCGTCTCACATTCCATTGGAGACAGCGGGCGCCCGAATTCCTTCTCGAAAATACTGAATAGATTCCGGCTTTCCTCTTTATCTCCAAGAGAAGAAGGAGATATGGGGGGAGTTCCGAATCCTCCACCTGACGCAGCAGCCCGGGGAGCTGATGTTGCATATGCCCCCTTGTCCTTATCTTGCTCATTTTCTTGTACAGCTGTCGCAAGATAAGCACCTAGCTTTCCATATAGCCCTGAGAAATTGTAGCGTTCATAATGGATATCTCTTAGCTCATCGTTGTCTCCATCGATGCTAATGAAACCCTCCTTCATGAGCTTCTGCAATTCTCCGGCCAGAACGGAAATGCTACGACCAGTTACGACCTGAAGCTCCTCCAGAGAAGGGAACTCAATCCCTTCCACTTGCCTGAAGGAGAGCAGATGAATCAGCAGCATGGCTTCACTTCCGCTTAAATTCAGCTTCCGGTAATACTTCAGTAAAGCGTAAGGTATGACGGCCATTCCGTTCTCCAGACCGAAGGAGACGCCTTCGCTCCAGGTACTCCATGTCTTGCCGTCCATGTGCTTCCCCCTTTGTTCAAATCCTAAGAACTTATGGGTAGAGGCGGTACAGTGTACGTGGGAATGGAATAGTCTCACGTACATGGTCAAGACCACAGATCCAAGCTACAGTACGCTCAAGCCCAAGTCCAAAACCGGAGTGAGGTACAGATCCGTAAGTACGCAGATCCATGTACCATTTATAAGAATCCATCGAAAGATTGTGCTCTTTATAACGCTCTTCAAGCAGCGCAGGATCATCGATCCGCTGTGAACCCCCAATAATCTCTCCATAACCTTCAGGAGCGATCATATCAGCACACAGTACGACTTCAGGACGATTTGGATCCGGCTTCATGTAGAACGCTTTGAATGAAGCAGGATAATGAGTAATAAATACAGGTTTATCGTATGCTTCAGCGATTGCTGTTTCATGAGGTGCACCAAAATCATCACCCCAAGCAATATCTTCAAAGCCTTTATCATTCAAGAACTTGATCGCATCGTCATAAGTAATGCGTGGGAATGGTGCTTTGATATTCTCCAGCTTGGAAATATCGCGGCCTACCGCTTCCAACTCCGCACGGCAATTCTTCAATACGGATTGCACTACGAAGCTAATAAACTCTTCCTGAACCTTCAAGCTTTCTTCATGATCTGTGAAGGCCATTTCCGGCTCGATCATCCAGAACTCGATCAAGTGGCGACGAGTCTTAGATTTCTCCGCACGGAAGGTGGGTCCAAAGGAATATACACGGCCCAGTGCCATAGCTGCAGCTTCCATGTACAATTGTCCGCTTTGGGTCAGGTAAGCATCCTCATCGAAGTATTTCGTGTGGAACAAGTTAGTAGTTCCCTCTGCTGACGTTGGCGTCAGAATCGGAGGATCCACCTTTGTAAATCCGCTCTCGTTGAAGAACTGTTGGATTGCCCGGATAATCTCCGCACGAATAACCAGAACAGCCCGCTGCTTCGAGGCACGGAGCCAGAGGTGACGGTGATCCATCAAGAAATCAACGCCATGCTCTTTCGGAGTAATTGGATAATTCTCTGTAAGGTGCAGAACTTCAATTCCGGTAACAGTCATTTCAAAACCGGATTGACTGCGAGGCTCCTCACGAATAATACCGGTCACATACAATGAGCTTTCCTGTGTGAGGCTCTTAGCTGCATCCCATACCTCTTCAGGCACTTCTGATTTCACTACAACTCCCTGAATATAACCTGTACCATCGCGAAGCTGCAGGAACTGAATTTTACCACTGGAGCGCTTGTTGTTTACCCAACAACCGATAACAACACTTTCTCCAACATGTTCATTCACGTTCTTGATTACACTCTTGTTAGCCATGCCTTCAATCTCTCCTCTAATTTAGCCGTTAATTCCTTGCACAATACGGTTTGTATCACGTGCGATGACAAGTTCTTCGTTAGTCGGAACTACAAGCACCTGCACTTTGGAATCTACCGTAGAGATACGACGCGGGTCGCCGGAGCGAACTTTATTAGCTTCAACATCCAACTCAATACCCAGGAACGTAAGGTTATTTAGCAGTTTCTCACGTAGCAATGAAGCATTTTCACCAACACCAGCAGTGAATACGATAGCATCTACACCGTTCATAGCAGCCGCATAAGAACCGATATACTTGCGCAAGCGGTACTCATACATTTCAAAAGCTAGCGTGGAATTAGGCTCACCTTTTTCCATACCCTCAATAATATCACGCATATCACTGCTTACGCCCGAAATTGCTAGAAGTCCACTATGTTTGTTCAACATGGAGTTAACTTCTCCTACGGACAATTCTTCCTTGTTCATCACGTAAGGTACAATTGCTGGATCAAGATCACCACTGCGAGTCCCCATCATCAAACCTTCCAGAGGAGTCATACCCATGGAAGTATCCACAGACACTCCATCTTGAACTGCAGTTACACTACCTCCGTTACCGATATGACAAGTAATGATCTTCAGATCTTCCAACGGACGCTCCAAGTACTCCGCAGCAGCTTTGCTTACGAAGTCGTGTGATGTACCGTGTGCGCCATAACGACGAACTTTATATTTATTGTACAGTACTCTAGGAATCGCGTACATATAAGCTTTTTCAGGCATTGTTTGATGGAATGCAGTATCGAATACAACAACCTGCGGTACACCCGGCATATTTACTTCAGAAGCCGTAATCCCCATCATTGCTGCTGGGTTATGCAGGGGTGCAAGGTCAAACAATTGACGAATTTTAGTCTTGGCATCAGCGTCCACAAGTGCGGAAGCTTTGAAGAATTCACCACCATGTACTACACGGTGACCCACAGCATTGATTTCTTTAATGGATTCAATAACGCCATGCTCTTTATCCGTTAGGCAAGCTAGAACTTTACGAATCGCTGTGTTATGCTCCAAAATTTCACTTACTTCTGTTACTTCAGCTTTACCAGTAGGTTTATGGTTCAGAATGGAGGAATCCATCCCGATACGTTCCACCAAACCTTTAGCCAAAACGGATTCATCAGCCATATTGTACAATTGATATTTTAAAGAAGAACTACCGGAGTTAATTACTAGAATATTCATATACGGTCACCATCCTTGTCGTACTGGAAGAAGCCTTCGCCTGATTTCATACCCAATTGTCCTGCACGCACCATCTTCTTAAGGATCGTGGAAGGACGATATTTCAGCTCACCATATTCACGGAACATATTTTCGAGTGCAGCAAGAACCGAATCCAGACCAAATCTGTCAGCCATTTCAAGCGGTCCATATTGGAATTGATAACCAATACGCATAGCATCGTCAATATCCTGTGCGGAGGCAACGCCCTCTTGCAGTACATGCATAGCTTCGTTGATAAACAAGCAAATGAGGCGTGATGTTACAAATCCTGGGGATTCATAAATCATTACACCTTTTTTCTCAACAATTTCATCAACAAAGGATTTTGTATCTTCAAAAGTAGCATCTGAAGTTTTCAGACCGCGTACAATTTCAACAAGATCCACTTTAGCTACAGGGTATATGAAATGCATTCCGATCACGCGTTCCGGATACATTGTAGAACTTGCAAGTTCAGTCAAGCTAAGTGTTGACGTATTGCTGGCAAGAATAATGTGGTTTGGACATACTTGATCCAGTTGATTCAATATTTTTTTCTTTTCTTCTAAATCCTCAACGATTGTTTCGATAACCATGTCACAAGAGCTCAGCTCTGCGAAATGTGTCACTTTTTGAATGCGGCTAAGAATCAGCTTTTTCTCAGCTTGAGTGATCGCCCATTTCTCCAGTTGCTTATCTAGACTTGTCTCGATCATTTCGTAGGAGTAGTCCAGTTTCTCAGGGGTTTTCTCCACCAGCAATACATCCAGGCCCTTGGCTGCCAGCATTTCGGCAATCCCTTGTCCCATTGTGCCACCGCCGATGACACCAATTTTCTTGAAATTCATAAAAAAGTCTCCATCCTTTCAGGTATCTATACTTTTGTATTGTACCTTGTCTGTCGCAAAAATTTATAAAGCCCGACATATAATGATATCTTAGCATGCCTGAAAAGTAAAAAAAAATAACCAGCATAAATATTTATGCTGGTAAACGCACGCTGTCACGAAATTGACATCGAAATTGCTCTCCAGAGAGCACTTCTTCCTTCATTAAAATGTCAAGGGAGTAATCAAATACATTTCGTTGCTTTTCAAGGTGGTCGTGAGTACGTACCATCAATTCATCCAATATTTTACTGTTTTCCTTCATAAGCTCTTCAGTGGTAACCATTTCCAACTTGGCGATGCCCAACGAAGTCAATCCGGATTTCATCATGGTTTCGACAATATTCAGGGCCTGATCAAAATCGCCACGCGAACCTGTGCTTCTTCCGCCATAATACATTTCTTCTGCAGCCGCTCCACCAAGTGCGATCATAATCTGATCTTCTAGATAATCTTTGGTGTACAAATACTGCTCTTGCTGAGGATTGTGACGTACATAACCAAGGGCTTGCCCCCGCGGAGTCAGCGTAACCTGACTAACACTTCCCGGACGAAGCAGTTCTGCCATAATGGCATGTCCCAATTCGTGGATTGCCACCCGTTTTTTCTCTTCGTGGTTAGTTTCTCTGTCCGTTTTTTCCCCCATCATAACCTTGTCAATCGCCATCGACAGATGCCGCTGCTCAACCTCTGTCAATTCCTCACGCATCATATAAATTGCTGCCTCATTCATAACACTTTCGAGCTGAGCACCGGAAAAACCATAGGCTTCTTCGGAAATTTTGTCGAGGTTCACATTGGCATGAAGCGGCTTATTTTTGGCATGTAATTCGAGAATCGATCTGCGGCCTTTTTTATCAGGCATGTCCACTTGAATATGACGGTCAAACCGGCCAGGACGCAGCAATGCTGAATCAAGCATTTCTTTACGGTTAGTGGCTGCTACCAGTAGAATGCGTGGTGTTTCATTGTTATAGATCCCGTCCATCTCAGTCAACAGCTGATTCAAGGTCTGATCATATTCTCGTTGCTGTCCGCCTTCACGCTTACCGCCAATTACGTCAATTTCATCTATGAAAATAATAGCGCTTTGCTTGTTTTCCTTAAGGGCGCGGGTACGGGCATCCTTAAACAAATCGCGGATACGGCCGGCACCGACACCTACGTACATTTCTACAAACTCACTGCCTGATGCTGCAACAAATACAGAGTTCGTATAATGTGCTGCTGCTCTAGCCATAAGGGTCTTACCTGTTCCTGGAGGGCCTGTAAGCAGAATCCCTTTCAAAGGCCGAATCCCGAATTTGCTGATTTCCTCATGCCGGATCAAAAAATCCAACGCTTCACGAAGCTCCTGTTTTGCATTGTCTTGCCCGCCAATTTCTTCAAAAGTAAGCTTTGAAGGTCCATCCTTCTTGCGTTTCTTCCCGGCACCTGCATTTACCGCAAGTCCGCCTCTTAAATGAGCAATGATAAGTAAAGCCGTGAGCATCCCAGCAGCAATTACAATCGGGAATATATTAATGCCTAGAAAAGCCATGAAAATAAACAAGACAGGAACAAATCCGATTAGAATTTCTTTAAGGTATTTAGGCATTATTCCATACCCCCAATGTCGCAGGTTTTCGCGGCAAAATAATAAATTTGCTTTCTTTTCCATTACTCAAGCTTACATAGACATTATTGTCGTCAATTTCTGTTGAGGCTATCACATTTTTATATTGCGGATATTGCGCTTTGAGTCCATCAAGTTCTGTGGGTATAAGTGTATATTTACGGCTCTCCATGGCTTCAGCTACAGAGAACATCGCTTTATCCCAGTATTCATCCAGCAATTCACTGGAGTTCTGTTCTACATCAAGTTTTAGTGTACGTCCATCAATCATCGATTTTCCTTCTTGGGAGACGTACTGAACCAGCTCACGTAATTTCGTGCCTGGCTGGAGATCAAGTTTCAAAGTGACCTCATTGCGGTTAATACTGATATGAGAATTATTGACGCCCTCATATTGAGATACAATCTTCTGAAGTGGTTCCTGCATTGCAAACTGACGATACAAAAAGAAGCCACCAAACAATAGAGTAGCCGACAGTAGAGACGTTATCAGCACAGGTACAAGACGTAATTTCAAGAAACGTCCTCCTCTCAAAGATGACAAAATATAAAGCTCATTATAATAATTTATAGCTACTTGAGAGCTCATCAGAGAGACTGAAGTCTCTTATTGCTGTTCTAATTACAAGTAGTAGTATATCACAGGTGTATATACTAATTTCAAAATAAATGTGAATATATTTAAAATTTAATTTTTTAAATATTTCCATCAATACCAAATAAATTCCTCACTTTCGACAAAACCGGCCTTGATTTTTAATCAATCGGCCTATTTTCGTATGTGAATTTAAGAGAATATTCGATGATAACCACCCATTCAGTATATCACTTAGTATATCACTTTTGTACATCAAATAAATGTAAACAAGCGAACTTATTATAAGTTCGCTTGTTTACTATGACACCCTTAATTTCCTTATGTTCAGCTTAACTTTTAGGTAAACTGTAACCTTCGCCCATTCGGGACCCATCCGAAAAGCGATAAAATTGATAATAATACCGACCGCTCTGTTTATAAAAAAGCTGCCAAGCATACTCTCCGTTATATACTCCCGGCAGCAAGCGTTCAATCGTTATGTCCGGAAGATCAGCTTTGATAATGCCGCGTATTTGGGCTTCCGAGGTTCCTTTACTTAGTTCCTCAGCAAACACTGCGTCGTCGCCTTCAGCAAATTTTCCATCTACCGTAAAGCGGACCCAGACCATAAGAGCAGTCCCGGCTTCATTTTTCCCTGTTAATACCCAGTACACTGCATTTTCATCCCAAACCGATTTTTGTGCTTTGGTTACCTCTGTTAGACCCGCTCTGGTTTTGGCAACATCCTTAGCGATATCACGCTCGTTCCATTGATCTTTCATAATATAGGCATAGAACTGGATAAGTCCAAACCCCAGGAGCAGAATCAGAACTGACCCCAGGAGGATCCATTTTTTCCTTTTCTTCAAGGTACAGCTCCCTTTCTAGTAATATATCTTTTTTGATTATATAACACACCCGCGTGTTTATCCAAAATTTCATAATTTTCTAGCTTTCCCAGCCTTAAAAATACACAAAAGGCCGCAACTTTTGCTAAAAGCAAAAAGTCGCAGCCTATTATTTATTCGTTATTCTCCAGACTTAACGCTTCAATAAACCTTCGAAGGCTTCTTGCGCTTTACGCCGGATAGCTTCCTCATCCAGGGTTAAGCATTGTCCATGCTTGATGACCTGTTTACCATTCACCCACACATGCTCAACATCCTTAGCGCTAGCAGAGTAAACCGCATGAGACAACAGATCTGTGTGTGGCAGCAAATGCGGCTGATCGATATCAATAGCAATGAAATCTGCTTTCATCCCTACAGCAAGTCTGCCTACATTATTTAAAAAGATGGACTGCGCGCCATATTCTGTAGCCATACGCAGAGCCTCTGGAGCTGGAACAGCCGTTGGATCACCGCTGACACCCTTATGAATGAGAGCTGCAAGCCGCATCTCTTCAAACATATCCAAGTTATTGTTGCTTGCCGCGCCATCCGTGCCAAGAGACACCTTCACACCAGCTTTTAGAAGATCAGTAACCCGAGCCACTCCGCTAGCCAACTTCAAATTACTGCCCGGATTATGAGATACACCCACATTATGGCGAGCCAAGATCTCAATCTCTTCATCATTTAAATGAACACCATGTGCAACTATCGAGGGACGTGTGAACATGCCAAGCTTCTCTAAGTGAGCTACAGGACGCAACCCGTAATCCGCCACATTTTGTTCCACTTCACGTTTCGTTTCGGACATATGCGTATGCATCGGTAAATCCAGATCATGCGCTGCCTGCACGAACTTAACCAGGAAGTCCGGAGGGCAAGTATAAGGGGCGTGCGGCGAGATCATAGTAGTAATTCTGCCTTCAGCCTTTCCATGCCAGTTACGGGCAAAAGAAATCGCTTCCGCAAGCTTGTGATTCTGTACATCCTCTGGACATAACCCGATCACACCACGCATCAATACGGAACGGATACCTGATAACTCAGCTACCTCGGCTACTCGGTCCATATGATCATACATATCGAGGAAGGTCGTAGTTCCACCCTTCAGCATTTCCAATACAGATAAGGAGGTTCCCCAGTATACATCATCACCGGTGAACTTTTCCTCCATTGGCCACATCTTCTCCTGAAGCCACACTTGTAGCGCTAAATCATCTCCATATCCACGCAGCAAAGACATCGCCGCATGACCATGTGTGTTTACAAGTCCAGGCATGAACAGCAGACGGCTGCCATCAACCACTTGCACTCCAGCTTCCATCTGAGGCTCTTCTTTTCCTATGTAAGTGATTAAATCATCTTCAATAGTCATATATCCACTCAGAACCGGCTCATCCGTTCCCGGAGTCAGAAAATACCCGCCCTTAATTATCGTTTTATTGTTGTTCATGTTCGCTTTCTTCCTTTCCATCCCGCAAGTAATAAGCAAGACTTTGCAGATCAGTTGTAAAATCAGCTGCATGCACCCGGATATTCGGTGGTGTCTTCAGAATCACAGGGGCAAAGTTCAAAATCGCTTCAATCCCAGAAGAAATGAGAATATCTGCTACATTTTGAGCTTCTGAATCAGGTACGGTAATAATGGCAATGCGAATACCTTGCTCACGAATCGTGCTGCCTAGTTCATCCATCGGTTGCACAGTAAGGGAGTTGATCTTACGTCCAACCTTAGGAGCGTACGAATCAAATATAGCCGTGATTTTCATAGTATCTTTAAGATATGCATTGTAATTAGACAAGGCATGTCCGAGATTACCTGCTCCAACTAAAGCTACATTAAGCTGTTGATCCAGCTTCAGGATATGACGGATTTTCTCAATAAGATACGTTACATCATAGCCGATACCTTTTCTGCCGAAGTCACCAAAATATGCTAAATCCTTACGAATCTGTGCGGGATTAAGATCAAGCTTTTGTCCAAGTTCCTGAGAGGAAACTGTTAATATTTCGCGATTCTGGAGATCATTCAAAAAACGCAAGTACACAGGCAGTCTGCGAACAACGGCTTCTGATATTTTATCCGATTTCATATTTTTCCTCCTAAAAATAGTAATGTTCTTGTGAAAATCCATATTCAAACGTCTACCTCTCCTTATTAAGGACGGTACTGTAACACACCGCCCTTAAGGATAAGGAGGAGCTAAACTGAAGACGAGCGTTTTAAGAAGCGCCGCCATCCTCTAGCCATTCCGCTATGCGAGGGACCATTTGATCAGTAAGCATATGCTCCATTTTGGGACCAGGCAATGAATAAAGGAAATACTTCCCGTAATGAGATTCAATAACCCTTGTATCATAAACAATAACTATTCCGCGATCCTGCGCCGTGCGAACCAGTCTTCCGAATCCCTGCTTAAAACGAATAACCGCTTGAGGAACAGATAATTTCATGAACGGATTCTTCTTCTGGGCCTGTAATAACTCCGACTTCGCTTCCGCCAACGGGTGATTCGGCGGTTGAAACGGAAGTCTCACGATGGCCAGGCAAGTCAGTGCTTCACCTGGAATATCTACACCTTCCCAGAAGCTGCTCGTCCCCAGCAATACGGATGCTGCACTGTCCTGAAAGCGGCGGATCAGCTTGCTCCGGCTGCCACCTTCCACGCCTTGACCAAGCACCGTAATCTCTTGTGAGGCTAAAGCCTCTTTAAGCGGATCATATACCTGACGCAGCATTTTATAAGAAGTAAACAGAACCAGCATCCGCCCACGTGTTGTTTTAGCAGCTTCCGATAATGACTGTACGAGTGTATCGACAAATCGAGCATCGCCCACACTGCCCTTCACACTAGGAAAATCACGCGGTATAACTAACAGTGCCTGCTCGCGATACTTAAAGGGAGAAGGAAGAAGTGAGGTCATTAGACGTCCTTCTTCCGCAGCTTCGTTAAGTCCGAGATTATCAATCATAAATTGAAAAGATTTATCTACAGACAGCGTCGCCGAGGTAAGCACGATGCTTTTTTTCTTATCGAAGAACAACTCTTTAAGCTGGCTGCTAACATCCACAGGGACAGCATACATCTGCAGTGATTTGCTGCGGTAATTCCCATTTGCCTCCAGCCAATATACTACATTATCGTCATTCAGCCCCATAAAGAATCTTACTTGCTCACGGATGGAAGCCAAATCCTTAAATAAACCGCTAATATCAGTAACAAGACTGTCTGCTGAGGATTGGCTTTCCTGGTCGCGCATCTCGTTAAGCATTTTATCACCCTTACGGATGATGTCGCTTAACGTCAGATTCATAGTGTTCTCTAGTGCAACCAATTCATCCCAATCCTTCGGCTTACGGGCGGGAATCAAACGCATAACCAGTTGTCCCGCTTCCCCTGCCCCTGCATCACTGCGTTCCGGCAAAAGGCTGAACAGCTTGTCGCTGAGTGCATCCCAGGTTTCTTTGACGGTAAGCAGATCCGGGTAGATCCGATCGATGACTCCGCTCCATTCTGAAGCCTCTTCACTGCCTGACGACTGTAATATCTGGCGCAGAGCAGGAAGCTGTCCGTTTCGGCTATCTTTATACAGCCGCGATAATGTGTGTGCCACAGTGAAATGCTTCATATGCATGCCAAGATGTTTACCAGCCACATCTTCTAAATGATGTGCTTCATCAATGACAAGATGCTCGTAAGCCGGAAGCAGCTGGTGCCCAGCCTTAACATCTGCGAATAGCTTGGAGTGGTTCGTAATAACCACGTCAGCAATCCCAGCTTCATGCTTGGCCCTATGATAATAACATTTGCGGAACCAAGGACAAGAACGGCCCAGACAGGAATCGGTATCGCTTGCCACCGTCTCCCAGAAATCACCGCCCCGGCCGCTTAAATTCAGCTCTTCATCATCCCCTGATTCACTTTGAGTGAGCCATACAATCATCTGAGCGGCAGTAAGCGCATCTTCCCTTGGGCTTATAAAGTCCTTTTTATTAATTTTATGCTCAAACTTACGCAGACACAAATAATGCCCTCTTCCCTTAAAAATAGCAGCTTTAAACGGAAAAGGAACTACCTGCGTTAACAAAGGGATATCCCGCTCGCGCAATTGGTCCTGCAGATTAATGGTATGAGTGCTGACCATGACTTTTTCATTGGTGCGAACGCTTTGATAAATGGCAGGCAACAAATAACCGAGCGATTTACCGGTTCCTGTGCCCGCTTCGATCAGTAGGTGTTTGTCTTCGGCAAGTGCCGTCATCACCTCATTGATCATAATATCCTGAGCTTCCCGGCTTTCATACTGCGGTAATGTGTCTTTAAGTCGTTTGGTTACTTCGTCCATATAATCAGTAAAAGATAAATTCGCTAGCGGATTCTCAGCATGCTCATCTCTAGGTGGCGCTAACTCCGTCCAATCTCCTACTGCAAGCGCTAATTGACGATAGAAAGTCAGATCACCTTCGGGCTGTAGCGTCTCCGCTTCCCGCTCTCGCAGCAGACCATCAAAGTACCAGCCCAGATCACTATCCTCTTCGGTAAACAGCTCACAGAGTCTCTGGATCGTAAGCAGCGGCAGCTCGTAGAGCTCCTCAAGACATTTCAACAGCACTAAAGCAGTCGCAAGTGCATCACTATCTGCCTGATGCGGATGATCATGTGTCACTCCAAAATGAGCACTGACAGAGCTTAGTTGATAAGATGTGAGCGAAGGAAAGCAAATTTTCAGAAAATCAATCGTATCCAAAATCCGCCCTTGAAATGGCAAATAACCACAACGATCTAAAGCATTTTGTAAAAAATGGAAGTCGAAAGCGACATTATGCCCTACAAGCACAACATCATCCAAGAGCGGAACAAGCTCCATCATCATCTCATCCAGCTCAGGCGCATCCTTAACATCATCATCGGTAATCCCCGTCAGACCTGTTATAAAAGGAGGAATCGGCGTTCCGGGCTTGACATAGGAACCATATACCCGGGAGATGGACCGGTCTTCTTCTATAATTGCAAGGCCAACCTGGATAATTTCACCCACGGATTGGGTTCCTGTTGTTTCAAAATCAAGCACGGCAAATTTCATTATAATTCTATTCCCTTTCAATTGAGACTCTTAATCAGCATAACAGAAGTTGCGAAAAAAGGCGATGCACACCACTGGTTCAGGGGATGCATCGCTTGAATGGAAATTTCCAAAACCGTTATTCTTTTACAAAAGGGAAACCAGCTGATTTCCAAAATGCAGCTTCCCTCCACGACGGCGGCATACCTCTAAGTTAACGTTTGGTTCCGGAAGCGCAGGGTCATGCTGCAAAGCAAGATCAAACAATTCCTGCGCTTCATTGAAACGTTCCTGTGAGGCTCGTATGCACCCTAAAGCATTATAAACCATGGCTTTCAGCTTGGTTTCCCGTATCAAGCCCAGCATATGGTTCAGATGACTCCAAGCGGCCTCACCGTCACCTTCCTGCAGATAAGAGATGGCTAAATATAATCGAGCAGCCAAGCTATCCGGGTATTGCGCAATAACTTCTTTAAACTGATCAATACACTTTCCATACATCAGCAGCTTATAATACCCCTGACCTCTTACAAAGGAATCCATACACAGCTCTGGTGCTTCCTGTTCCGGCACTTCCTCTTCGACCACTGCTGTAAAATCCGCACTTTCGCGAAAGGAACTAAGCTTCTCAGCAAAAGCGAGCCATTCATCCATCACTTTGTCGCTCAGTCTATGCAGCATATTATAATTGCATAAAAGCTCGTTCCGGCGGGCACCCTCCGCTGTAGGGTAATCTGTTACGATCTCCTGAAGCACCTTGTTCATTTCAGCAAACAAATGTTGAAACATGGGCGATCCCCCTTACTGAAGATGAAATCAGTTCAGCTTGCCTGACTTCATTTTCTGCGAGATCGAGGTCTTTCATCCCTGCCATTCATTACATGGCGTAAGTCCATACATTATGCGATTGTAGCATGCAATTCATGATCAGCCAGCTTCACTGGTTTGTTATTCTCATCCACGAATACCACCGTTGGCTTATGTGACTCCAGTTCTTCTGAGGACAACATCGCATAGGAAATGATAATTACTGTATCGCCCGGCTGAACAAGACGAGCTGCGGCACCATTAAGACAGATCACTCCGCTTCCACGCGGTCCAGGGATTACATAGGTTTCCAGTCGCGAACCATTGTTGTTATCCACAATTTGAACTTTTTCATTCTCAAGAATGTCCGCGGCTTCCATCAAGCTCTCATCAATGGTAATACTGCCCACATAGTTCAAATTCGCTTCCGTTACTGTTGCGCGGTGAATTTTGGATTTCATCATATGTCTAAACAAGTGCAGCAACCTCCTTTGGAATAAATACATTATTATCAATCAAGCGTGTTCTGCCAAACTTCACGGCGAGCGCTATAATAATTTCCCCATCCACTTCTGATAAAAGAGCTTCATCCTCTAATCCTTCAAGATCCGGGAATGTTAAGATCTCCGCGTAATCAATCAACGCTAAAGGGGAGCTGGAAATAACCGATGTCAACAATTCCCGCACTTCAGCAACGGTTGTTACTTTTCCTTCTTCAATGGACTGACGCGCTTCACGTAAGGAACGAGATAACACCAATGCCTGACTACGCTCCTCTGGAGACAAGAATACGTTACGTGAGCTGAGTGCAAGTCCATCCCCTTCACGAACGATCGGACAAGGAATAATTTCGACATTCATATTAAGATCGGACACCATTCGACGAAGCACAGCAACTTGTTGAGCATCCTTCAGCCCAAAGAAAGCATAATCCGGCTGTACGACATTGAAGAATTTATTAACTACTGTGGTTACACCATCAAAATGCCCAGGGCGGGAAGCCCCACAAAGCCGGGTAGTAAGCTCCGATACCGAGACCGTAGTCCGAGTAGGCTGCGGATACATTTCTTCCACACTGGGGATAAATACAATATCTACTCCCTCACGTTCAGCGAGTTCCAAATCACGACGCTCATCACGCGGATAGGAATCATAATCCTCGTTTGGCCCGAATTGCAAAGGATTCACAAAAATGCTCATTACCACTGTGTTGCTCATTTCTCCAGCCCGGCGAAGCAGACTGGCATGTCCGTCATGCAAGTATCCCATCGTAGGAACGAACCCAATCGGGGCGTGCCCACCTTGTCTCATATACTCCAAAGCTTCGCGCAGCTGCTCCATGCTTCTGACGACTCTCATTTATTTCCCTTCCTTTCTTGCAGCGCCATATAAAGATTCCAAAACCGTTTCATCTGCATTAAAAACGTGACGTTCATCTGGGAAGGAACGTTCCTTTACTTCCTTCACATATTGGCTGATGCCCTCACGAATTACATTACCCACATCCGCATAGGTTTTGACAAAACGTTTCTCACGGTAAGGTGAGGCATACCGCAGCAAATCATGGAAAACCAATACCTGTCCATCACAGTAACGGCCTGCACCGATCCCAATGGTTGGGATGCTAAGCGCTTCAGAGATCGCTTGGGCTACTTCTTCCGTTACCAGCTCCAGAACGATTGCAAAAGCACCTGCGGCCTCAAGCGCCTTAGCTTCATCCATCAGGCGTTGCGCATCTTTGGCATCTTTGCCTTGAATCCGGTAGCCACCAATCATATTCACGGATTGCGGAGTAAGCCCGATATGTCCCAGTACAGGGACTCCCGCAGCTACCACCGTAGCTACAGTCTCACAAATCTCGAGTCCACCTTCCATTTTGACGGCATGAGCCCGCCCTTCCTGCATTAATCTGCGCACTCCCCGCAGAGTTTCATCTACACTTCCGTGATAAGTCATAAATGGCATATCCGCCACGATAAAGGTGCTTTGTGCTCCTCGAGTTACCGAGCGGGTATGGTACACCATATCTTCAATCGTTACCGGTAAAGTTGTATCGTATCCAAGGACTACATTCCCAAGAGAGTCACCAACCAAAATAAGGTCGATACCTGCTTCTTCTGCAAGAACTGCAGACGGATAATCATAAGCGGTCAGCATGCTCAGTGGCACACCTTCTGCTTTCATTTTTTTCATTTTTACAATATTTAGCGCTTGTTTGTTTGCCATTTCTCTTTTCGTCCTCCTTTTTTAAGTAACCTGCCCGTAAAAATCGCAACAAAAAAACCTTTTAGCAATCATTTGCTAAAAAGGTCCGAAGGGCAAAAAAGAGTCACTTGCGATCGTCCCTTCTGTCTCGGTCCTTACGGCTCAGAGCAGAATCCAACGTAACCGTCAAACGCAGTTATGAAGGTATTTCCAATAATAAAAATATAAAAAAGTTCTTCAGTTCAAGAGTACAGTTCGTTAAACGATACCGCCTCCGACCCATAGTATAACAAAAAAAGCTCGGAATTACACGAAAAAAATATGACAAGGGATGATACCCTTGTCATATAAAAAATATTATAAAAGTTCAATCTCACCTGAGCATACGTTAGAGATCTCTCCCAAGCTGTTTTTAAGCAGCAGACCACCTATTTCATCCAAACCTACTACCACACCTTCAGAACGCCCCTGAGGGCTATTCAGTGCGATCTGGCGACCCAAAGTCACTGACATAGACTCCCAGAGCTCTTTGATAGGTTTAAAACCTTGCTTCATGTACAAATTGTAATGCATCTCCAGCTCGTCCAAAACCGCTTTTACCAGCTCAGAACGGTCAACTGGAGCACCACCCCGCTCAATCCGAAGTGAAGTCGCGACCTCCTGCAGATGATCAGGATAATCTTCCTCTGTCATGTTCGCGGAAATGCCAATTCCAGCAATGCAATAATGAAGCTCCCCTTCTCTTAGAGAAGATTCCAGTAAAATCCCACAAATCTTACGACCGCCTGCGAGCAGATCATTCGGCCATTTGATGCCGGCATCTACACCTGTTACCCGTCGAATTGCCTTACAGACGGCAACCCCAGCCAGCAATGTCAGCTGCGGAGTCTCCGACAAGGGTAATTGGGGCCGTAACACAATACTCATCCAAATGCCCTTGCCACGGGGAGAAAACCACTTTCTTCCCATTCGGCCTCGGGCGCCCGTCTGTTCTTCCGCGATGACAGTTGTCCCTTCCGGCGCGCCGTTTTCCGCTAAAAACTTAGCTTCTTCTTGAGTGGACACCACAGATTCCAGCAACTGAATGACGCCTACCCAATTCGAAGCGGAGGTCTCTCGCTTCAGCTCAGTTAGCGACAGCGCTTTATCATCGCTCATGTCTATCCATCCTTTTTGCTTCAAGCAGTAATAATTGTTTATCGTTAGGTAAATCACCTGAAGCGACCGCTTGCAGGAGTCCATTTAACATTTTGCCTAGCCATGGTCCCGGACGTTTGTCCAAAGCCTCCACCAGCTCATTGCCTGTAATCTCAAGCTCTGAAAGGCTGGTTAGCGGCATTTGCGCGATCCATTCTCTTGCCGCTTGTACATTTACAGCGGCAGGTGTTGTTGAGGCCTCTGTCGATTCCACGACGGAAAAGGCAGAAGAGGCCGCAGTAGGAAGTACAGGTGCGGCTGCTGGCAGGATCGCCAGCAGCGAGAGCCACCCTTCGGCGGCTTCCACGCCGAAGACCAGCACGGCGGCGATCCATTGCCGCCGCAGACCTTCCATGCTGCCCGTACCCGGCGGCATGGCCTCTATCGCAGCGGTCCAAACTTCGCGGACCCGCAGCACCTGGACGACGCCGCTCCGCGTCGTCCCCGAGAACGTCCATGCCCGCAGCAGCACATCGGCCTCTTGGGCCGACTGCTTCAGGGCATGGAGGAGAAGCGCCCACCGCAGGCGGGCGCTCTCCAGTTCCCCGATCCCGGCCGTTAAGGCGGCAGCAGCCGCCATATCGGTTCCGGTCCAGGGGAACGGGGCTTTGCCGCGCGCCAGCAGCTCGCAGCGCGTTAGCATG
The DNA here is from genome assembly GCF_038593035.1 of Paenibacillus sp. FSL R10-2778. Classification (NCBI taxonomy): domain Bacteria; kingdom Bacillati; phylum Bacillota; class Bacilli; order Caryophanales; family Paenibacillaceae; genus Paenibacillus; species Paenibacillus sp. FSL R10-2778. Next base: position 4,732,654 of record NZ_CP151956.1, read on the forward strand.
CCGAGGCCGCGCAGAAGATGCGGCCCCTCGACGATGCGGTCCAGCTCCGCGCGGACACGCTCCACAGCAATATGCGCCAGCTTATCCCGCTGGCGCATCAGGCCCCTCCACGTGTTCTTCGCGATGGAGAAATCCAGCACCGATGCAAAACGAATGCAGCGAAGCATACGAAGCGCATCTTCGTCAAACCGCTCCTCCGCATCGCCTACACAGCGAATCACCTGCAGCTGTAGATCCTTCTCACCCTCAAAAGGATCAATAAGTTCCCCATTTAATCCACAGCAAATCGCGTTGATCGTGAAATCACGACGACGAAGATCCTCCTTCACATCGTTGACGAAAAAAACATGCTCAGGACGACGGTGGTCTACATAACCACTCTCTGTCCGGTATGTCGTCACTTCAAACCCACAACCATCCTGTATCACGGTGACCGTACCATGAGCTAATCCTGTTGGCACACTGCGCGCAAAGATAGCTATCACTTCCTCCGGCAGTGCTGAGGTTGTAATATCCATATCATGCACTGGCCTACCCAATAGCTCATCGCGAATACATCCTCCAACCCAATAAGCCTCGTGACCATTTTGGGTTAACTCGGCAATTACAATCTCCGCTGCAATTGCCATCGCAGAAGGTGCCATTGTCCATTCCATATATGACTCCTTACCCCCGAACTGGGTCCAGTCCAAGTACCTTGCGCCCCAGCACCCGGTAATAAATATCTTCATATTGTTTCGTTATCGAATCCTTACAGAAATCTTTGCAGGCTGTTTGTAGACAAGCTTCTCTGAACTGTTGCACCATACGTTCATCCGACAGGAGCTTAACTGCATATTTAGCCATAGCCGTTGTATCGCCAATCGGGGCAAGGAATCCAGTCTTTCCATGCTCTATAAGCTCAGGAATGCCTCCGGTTTGCGAGCCAATCGTCGGTACGCCACAAGCCATTGCTTCCAGAGCAACCAGACCAAAGCTTTCCTTCTCGGAAGGTAGCAGAAGCAGATCAGCTAAAGAGATCACCTGAGCGATTTCATCCTGCCTTCCCAGAAAACGAACTTTATCTTCCAGACCCATTTCGCTAATTTTGGCTTGAATTTTGGGAAGATCCGGACCTTCACCTACAAGCAGCAGGCGTGAAGGCAGTTCACGATTCACTTTGGCAAAAACGTCAACAACATCACTGACTCTTTTTACAGGACGGAAGTTACTGATATGCATCAGAATCTTCTCATCAGGCGCTGCGAAATCTCCCCGCAGATCCGTTACATCACGCGGATAATAGACCCGGTGATCCACAAAGTTATAAGTAAGATCAATGTCGCGGGTAATATCGAGTACGTCCCGTGTTTCTCTAATAAGATCCTGAGAGACCGCTGTAACGGCATCACTTTCATTAATCCCCAGACGAATCAAATCTTTAAGCGATTCATCCTGACCAAGCACCGTTATATCCGTACCATGTAAAGTGGTTACAACCTTCATATCGTTCCCTAGCATTTGCTTTGCAAGGAAAGCACACACTGCGTGAGGCACTGCATAGTGAACATGGAGAAGATCCAGATTTTGCATTTTGGCAACCTGAGCCATCTTCGTAGCAAGCGCTAGATCGTACGGGGGATAGCGGAATACATAATAATCGTTTACTTCTACCTCATGGTAAAAAATATTTTTCTGAAACGTTCCCAACCGGAACGGGATACTATGTGTAATAAAATGAACTTCATGACCCTTCTCGGCCAAGAGTTTACCTAATTCAGTCGCAACTACGCCTGAACCGCCAAGAGACGGATAACAGGTAATTCCTATTTTTAGCATACGATCCATCTTCCTGTCTCCTTCTTCTCCAGTATTGATTCGTGTAATGAATCATCTATTGTTTGTCGGCCGCTTTCAAAAAAGCGAACACCGTTTCTTTCAAAATCACACAGGACTTCATTTCTCTAAGCTGTTCAATAAAAGCTCTCAGGAGCGCAATGGCGTATTAATTCCAAGCGCTCCTGGATCAATCTTAATCAGCTTATTATATTATCATACAAACTTCGTTATATCCGTTCCTTAAGTAAACAATTCCACCGTATGAGGTACCTTGGTTGCAAACCCTTCTGCATAAGGAATCAGTCTGCGCTGGCCAAGCAGCATATCTCTCGAACGGACTCGTTCAATGTAGCCTTCCGTTAACGGTGTGGATACAGTATCCGCACCCGGAGGTTTGGTGAACTGGGAGCGATAGCAGGACAATGCCTGCTCCTTCAAGCCATATTGTTCAGTAACATCAACAATAAGATCGGTACGTCCTAAATCATTGATAAAATAGAAGTACAGCTGAGGAGCAGGAATTGCCGGCTTGTCCGGCATATATTTACGTAGCTTGGCATTAAAAACAGCCTCTTCCACCAGCTTGCTACAGGCGATATGATCGGGATGACGATCCTCCCAATAAGGAGCAAAAACTATCGTAGGAGAAAAGCGGCGAATTTCAGCAGTCACAGCCGCCACATGCTCTGCTGTAATAAAAAGCCCTCTATCTGGCAGACCCAGGTTTGTCCGCACGGATGCTCCGAGAAGGTCTGCAGCTTGCTGCGCTTCTTGCTTGCGAAGTTCTACTGTACCGTTCGATGACATTTCCGCGGCTGTTAAATCGCAAAGTCCCACCTTAAGTCCCGCAGCGGTATGTTTTGCAATGGTTCCTGCCATACCAATCTCCGCATCATCTGCATGCGCACCAAATACAAGAATGTCCAGCTTCATTCATCAACACCCGGTTTGTATTTGTGAACCAGTGCACGCCAAGCAAAATCACCACGATCAATCGCCTTCACAAGAACTTCCGCTGTGGCAATATTCGTAGCTACCGGTATCCCGTATACGTCACACAGACGAAGTAGAGCTGAAATATCAGGTTCGTGTGGCTGCGCCATCAAAGGATCACGCATGAAAATAATAAGATCCAGTTCATCCTGTGCTACCATTGCACCGATTTGCTGATCTCCACCTAATGGACCAGACATGTAACGATGAATTTTTAAGTTAGTTACATCCATAATCCGTTGGCCAGTAGTCCCTGTAGAAAAAAGTTCATGACCTTCAAATACATGTTCATAAGCTAATACAAAATTTACAATTTCATCTTTTTTACGATCGTGGGCAATAAATGCGATCTTTAACATGGTGTTCTCTCCTGTCTATTCTATAAAGTGCTCGAATCCATAGATCAAGCCTGTATATCCCATTACCTTTTCAATACCCATCTTAACGCCTGGCATATATCCTGCACGCTCATAAGAATCATGGCGAATCTTTAAGGATTGTCCGAATCCACCAAAAATTACTTCTTCTTGAGCAAACACACCAGGAAGACGGACACTATGTATCCGGAATCCGTTATAGTAACCACCACGGGCACCTTCAATGGTTTCTTCCTCTTTAGGATTACCTTGACGAAGTTCCTCACGAACTTCCGAAATCATTTCTGCAGTTTTGACCGCAGTTCCGGATGGAGCATCCAGTTTCTGGTCACCATGATACTCTATAATTTCCAGATGCGGGAAGTACTTTGAAGCTTGTGCCGCAAATTTCATCAATAGAATAGCTCCAATGGAGAAATTCGGAGCAATAAGTCCGCCGATCCCCTGTTCTTGACACTGCTTGTCCAGTTCCACCATCTGCTCCGGTGTGAATCCGGTTGTACCGATAACCGGACGCACTCCATACTTAATAGCTAGCGCTGTATTCGTATACGCTGACTGCGGTGTAGTGAAATCGACAAGGACATCTCCGTTGCTTCCCGCGAGGGCGGCCTCAAGATCAGAAGTTACAATAACGCCTGAGTCTTCCAGACCTACCAGACGCCCTGCATCAATATCGCCTGAAGAACGATCTACTGCTGCTGCTAACTCCAGCTCTTCGTCCTGCAATACAAGTTTAACAACCTCTTTACCCATTCTTCCGCCTGCGCCGGATACAACGACCCTGATCTTGTTATTCATATTTTTTCCATCCTCGCTCTCACTAGTTATATAGTTATTGCATATACGATTGTATGGATTTCTGAAGGTCTCTCATCAATTCCCGCAAGCCAGAATCATCCGGATGTAACGAAATCACTTCTTTTAAGGCAGTCATAGCCTGTAAATGTTCATTCACTCGGTTATGCGCGATAGCAAGCCATACATAAGCATCCCCATATAATGGATCAAGGGTAATAGCCTCTTTGAGCAGTGTAATCGGATGATAAGGGTTGCGAGTTTTGTTATCTTCATCTTCTATCAACCGTTTGGCTTCTTGTACATGCATCATAGCCTGCAAATGCTGCAGATGCAGACTATACTCAGGTTTGCTGGTGTCCAGCTTTACAGCAGCCTGAGCATGAACTAAAGCTTTATCTAGCATACCACTGCGGGCATACGTTATGGAACAACGATATCTAACCTCGGCATCAGCAGGGCTTGCTGCAATTGCAGACTCGAAGCAAACAATAGCTTCGGCAAAGTCACTGCGCAATATCGAGCGGTAGGCCTCTCTTACATAATCCTTATGATCCATATACACACCATCCTCACGGCTAAATCCCGTTGGTTTGGTACAGCATATGTTATAGAGGCCTAATCGGTGTCTTTCGGTGTCCAACGTCCCGCATCACGGGTATTAAATTTATGCATTACCTTATTATGCGCTTCCGTCAGGTCTATCCCGAGAGAATTCGCAAAACAAACGGTAATAAACAGAATATCTCCCAGTTCAAGTTCAATGGAATTCTCAGCTTCATCAGACTTTTTAGGCTTCTCGCCGAACTCGTGATTGACTTCTCTAGCCAGTTCTCCGACTTCCTCGGACATGCGGGCCAGCATAGAGAGTGGACTGAAGTACCCTTCCTTAAACTGCGATATATAAGCGTCTACTTCACGCTGTATGTCACCAAGACTTTTGTCCATAAAATGTAACTTCTCCCCCTCTGTATATCTTGCCTTCTGTTTGCCCCTATGTTATCGTAAAGACGTTTTGAAGACAATCTTTTTTGAATATTTTAACACACGCAAGAAAAGGTATACTTATTATAGAAAAAGAAAAACTGCCTACAAAAGGCCTAACGAGGGATTTCATGAATTCAAAAAAGGTAATTACAATCAGCAAGACAGTCGCTCCCATCTTGCTCGGAGCCGCAGTATATGCCTTCGGGCTACTGTATTTCATCATTCCTAATCAGTTGATGGAAGGCGGCGTAACCGGGATCACACTTCTCCTTAATTATGCCTTTAGTATTCCCATCTTTTTATCCACACTGCTGATCAACCTTCCTTTGTTTCTGCTGGGCTGGAAAGTCCTAGGCGGGCGGCAAATTGTGTATACAGGTGTAGGGATCGGGGCGTTGACCTTTTTCCTGTGGGTTTTCGAACGAATGATTACTGCGGGATGGATTATCCCCTTCAGTACCGAACACGACTTTATTCTTGCGGCACTGTACGCAGGAGTAACGCTTGGAACGGGGCTTGGGCTTGTATTCCGGTTTGGGGGTACAACAGGTGGTGTTGATATTGTCGCAAGAATTCTGGGACGGAATTTTGGCTGGAGCATGGGGCAGATTATTTTGGCCATCGACATTATTATTATTGGCTCTTCCATCCTCTACATTCCTAAAGAAAAAATACTTTACACACTCGTCGCAGTTTTTATCTCATCACGAGTGATAGATTTTATCCAAGAAGGCGCCTATGCTGCCAAGGCATTTACAATTATCAGTGATGAAGCACCACAAATTGCCGATCTGATTACAGCCGAAATGGACCGTGGTGTAACCCTCATCCCTGCCATTGGTGCTTATTCCAAGCAAGCCAAATATATGGTGTACTGTGTGGTCTCAAGGCAAGAAATCCGCCGGCTAAGTCTGCTGGTCAAATCCGTTGATCCACGCGCCTTCGTAATTATTAGCGATGTACACGACGTACATGGAGAAGGCTTTCGAGAAACCTAAATAAAAAGGAGTGTAGGCCATTTCAAGCCCACACTCCTTTTTACTGTTTATAATTTCACCCTACGGAATCGGCTTCCAATTCTGATTCTGACCACGGTACTTGCGATAGGCTACATAGGCTAACGCAGCTATAATGAAGCTTGCGGCTAACCCTCCCCAAATCCCAAATTCTTGCGATGCCAGCGGCAAGGACAAAGCAGGTTCATCCTTCTCTTTTCCGAACATTACTCTTACCGCATCCTGACCATAAGATACAATTTCAAGCAGGCGGGCACGTTCAACCTTTTGTGAGGACGAAGGAATGCCGGCCGCATATGAGAGCCAGGAATCAAAAGCATTCACAACTTCAGGCTGGCGGGAGACAATCACTGCCGGCCGGATGTTATCATACCTGCCCTGCAGTCTTTCCAGAGCTGTTTTCCAGCCCGCCAAATCATTTGCAACCGCACTTTGCTCCATCGCATTTAAATCCTCGCGAATCAGCTTGTAGTACTGAAGCCAAATAGGCTGGCGCGGATGATTAAGACTGTTGGCAGCTAGACGTAGCTTGGCGGCTGCCGCTTCCCATTGCTGTGGATTTATTTTCGCGCCTGCCACGGTAGCCTTCAGGTCCATAATGACCCCTGACAATGCATTAATCCCCTCCACAGAGGTCATTCCTTCAAAGGATGAGGACACAAAGATCTTGGAGATCGCTTCGGTCTCCTGTCGGACCTTCATTACATCCCCTTCCAAAACATACCCATACAATGCCTCAGCAGCTTGTTCCAGCTGCTGCGCTCCGGTCTTTCCGCTCATTACTGCCAAACCGTTGCCCGAACTAACGTCGGCGCTTTGCTTCGAAGCTTTGCCAGACCCTTCACCAGCATCCCCTAGCGCTGCTGAAGCCTTTACAACATCCATACTGGACAGCAGCCAGCAGAATACTAGAACAACCACTACATAATATCTCCCGCGGAGCATGAGACATCCCCCTCCTACTTAAGAAGAAACGACGTTGTCGTCTTTTAAAGACGATATTCGTTTCTCGTAAAATTATAAGGATAAAGCATAGTATAAAACTTATACTTCTTATAATTCTAAATGTATGGCAGGGGGACAAGGGATAGAACTGCTTACTAACGTCTATTCTTGAACTGATAGATTGACTCTACCGGTCTTTGTCTTCTACTAAACAACCAAGCAGCTGCAACACTAAGCAGCGTAAGCGCCATTGTAAAGTACTGTACCTGTATAACATAATCGTTCAAAACAGAAGGTAACCACGGATAGATTCCGTAAGAATAATCCAGCATATCGTTGGCGAGTGTCCAAAGCAGGGCTAATGGAATCATTTTGCGGAAAGAAAAAAACCTCGCATAAATCAATGCTTCAACTGCCATCCCCGTATGGGAGATTACCAGCATCCAATCTTTCCAAACCAAAACATCACCGTGATAACCCCCGGCAAAAATAATACTCACTGCCCATATCCCGTACTTCACTGACGTAACGACCGCCAAAGCCTCAATAAGTTCCCTTACATTGTTTCCTGTGTAGCTTTTTGGAGGGAAGAGCATCAGCAACAGAGCCAAGGTAAAAAACAAACTTGCGGTTGGGCTATCCGGAACAAATGGAAGCAGCCAGTGTGGATAATTAGCCGCAGTGAACTCCAGTTGATTGCCATACCATATGTAACCATAAATTGTACCCAGGAAATTTACGATAAATAACAACCAGATAATTCCCCGGTTCTTAAACAGTTTGTTAAACCAATGAACTGGCATACAGATTATTAACCTCCCCAAGTAATGGCACTTCGCATTTAGACATACAAAAACCTGACCGCATGCACGATCAGGTTGCGTTATCATTATTTTACTGTTCGCTTTTTTGTTTGGCAAGCCAGCCGGCCAAGGTATCAATATCCGCTTCTGATAGACCTGCTCCCAAAGCGGTATCGTACATTTTTGGCATCTGCCCTTGACCCTCTTTTATAATAGTAAGGATTGCTTCTTTGTCATGGGTGTCTCCAACTCCACGAAGTGAAGGACCGCCCGCCCCTTTCAAATCTGCTGCGTGACAGGAGATACAAGTGGCTTGCTTGAAGAGCCCCATAGCAGGATCATCCTTGTCCACAATCGCTACTTCTTTTGGCTTAACGGCACTGGAGGTCGGCAGACCCTTAGCCCTGTTCTCCGCCGCCTTTTCTTCCCGTTGAACATCTTCAGGAATCTGACCCGTTTCAGCCATTTCATGTTTGTATTCAGTCCAGGCAGTATTGGTCAAATAAACAATTGCTGCAAGCGACAAGAACATTAAAGATGAAGCAATCGGTCTACGGTAAAAGCGACGCTCTCTACCCGTATCCAGAAAGGGAGCCAACAGAAGTGAACCAAAAGCCACACCAGTAACTCCTAGTGTACCCAGAACGATATAATCACCTGAAGCATATGGGAGCTTCAAATACTGATAGAGGAACAAGAAATACCAGTCAGGAATCGGGATAACCGTAGCACTAGCATTTGCTGGAAACCCTAGCGGAGCTGGCTCTGAAATAGTAAGGACTAATATTCCTACAAGTACAACGACTCCGACCATCCATTCCTTCAGTAGAAAGTTAGGGATAAAGGCTTCCGATTTGCCGGGGTAAGCCGTGTAGTCCGGAGGTGTGATAAATCCGTTCCCTCTGCGAACTCTGGAATCACCGACATATACAACCTTTTCCTTAGAATTGTTTCCATGCGCCATCCGTATTCCTCCTCTCTCAGATTAACTTACAACGGTCCGGAAATCCCTTGTCTGCGGATCATAATAAAGTGTCCTACGAGCAGACTAAGAAGCACCGCTGGGAGGAAGAATACATGTAGTGCGAAAAAACGAGTTAAGGTTTCGGCACCAACAATCGTTCCACCTTGCATCAGTTCCTTCAGCACCGGCCCCATCACTGGAACAGAATTGGCTATTTCAAGAGTTACCTTTGTTGCGAAATAAGCTTTATTATCCCAAGGCAACAAGTAACCTGTTAAACCAAGTCCCAACATTACGAAGAAAATCAGCATTCCAACTACCCAGTTCATCTCGCGCGGCGCTTTGTAAGAGCCTGTAAAGAAGACACGCATTGTATGAAGGAACATCATAACAATTACTAGACTTGCGCCCCAGTGATGCATCCCGCGGACAATCTGTCCAAATGCAACACTTGTCTGCAAATACTCAACACTAGCATAAGCATTAATAATGTCCGGAACATAATACATCGTTAAGAACATACCTGATAAAATCTGAATGACTGTAATAAAAAAGGTCAGTCCGCCAAAGCAATACACGAACGCAGAGAAATGATGGGCCGGATTAACATGCTCAGGAACCTCGTGATCGGCCACGTCTCTCCAAATCGGCGTAACATCCAGACGTTCGTCAATCCAGTTATAGACATTTTTAAACATCAGAACTACGCCTCCTCACGAGCTACTGTATTTGGCACAATGTCTCCCAAAAGCACCCACCCGTTATCGAATTTCGTTTTATACTGGTCAAGCGGCTTAGGAGCAACTTCGAGATTTTTGCCAAGCTTTGTATAACGTGCACCATGGCATGGGCAGTGATATTCGTCCGGATGAGCTTTATCGTTGTTCCACCCGACCGTACATCCCAAATGTTTACAGATCGGTGAAAGCGCATAAATATCACCCTTCGCGTCTTTCCGGATCCACGCAGTGAGTGTCGCTGTACTGTCGTACCATCCGTCCTTCTGTTTCAATTCAAAAGTAAATTCCTGGGGCTCTTCGGTGATTTTGCTTATCTCAGCAACCTTGATAAAATCTCCAGCACCCTTCTTATGTAATATCGGATCCACGACAAAACGGACCATGGGGAGAATTGTACCCGCCCCCATAAAAGCAGTGGCGCCACCAAGCGTGTAGGTCAAAAATTGCCTGCGCGACATCTCTTTACGGCTGGGTGGTTGTTCAGGCCATGTCTCCTGTTGTTCATTATGGCTGCTCATACTGTTATATAACCCCCTTCTCAAGATATAAGAAAGTATCTGTGGTGTCCGATCAGAGATGTCTCAATATAAATAATCCGTTTTCAAATCTTTTCAATGAAATACATCACATACCATTTGGATTCAACCTAATAATAGCTTAGGCTCCAAAACCCGTCAAGAATATTGTCTAATTTGTGACAGGCTAAAAAGCGATTTCAACCTATAATTGTTGATTTTCTGTCACATTTATAAGGAGTTCATCTCCGCCACATGTCTTGAATTTTCATCCTAATTTCACTGTCATTCTTCCCTTCATGAGAAGCCTCAATGATAGGCAGAGAGAGAACTAAATCGCTTTCATAGATTTGGCCTTCTTGGAGAGGTACATCCGCTGTCAACACCACTACATGCTGGAAACCACTGGATTTGACTTTTTGGCAAATCTCATTAATTAAATTCACATAGCCCTCTCCAGCGTACTGAATGGCTGGGTAAGTCACGATCCGCCCCTTGAACGGTATTTCCACCATATCCATGAAATTACGTAATCTTTCGAGTGCCTGAACGGTCTCAGGAGGACTCTCCAGTCCACTTAATCCTGTAAAAGGTATGAGACATGTATCATAGAATTTTTGATTTTCTTCCCAAGTGCCCACTTCAAAATCGCTGAATTTCATTCCCATTCATCTCCCTATGTATAATTGTTAATTTTTCCGTTCTTTCGCAAAGCTTCCTGAAGTTATAGAACCCATTATATTGAAGGAGGAGGAGGAACGTCCAGATTTAGATTTTATATTTTCGTCCGATTAAGCAAATTGAGTAGATTATAAGCAAAAAAAGAAATGCGCTAAGCGCATTTCTTTATGCCAAACTTTTAAGTTCCTCAGTAAGATTTCGGAAAGCCATCTCATCTCCGGTAGCCAGCGCCGTGTCAATCTCACGGTGCAAGATGTCGGAGCGACGCTTTCGCAGCGCTTCATCCCACACCATTTCTGCCGCAAGTCCTAGCATCACTTCATACGTAGCCTTCATTTTGTCCATTCGATACACCTCCGCTGTTTAAGAGATCCTTTTTTTCTTGTTATTTGATATTCATCAAGATGATTATGTTTTCGGTTTCAAGAGAATCGGCACCTACTAAAGCATATTCATCAATCCTGTCTTCGTTCTACATATTCGCCCATTCCGCTAAACACTTCCTCTATTGTACCCATCAGCAACAATAACGGATTCCTACTTCTGCATATGTAATCCCCATAAGCATTTGCACGCGCACCTACCGAAGATACTTAGGCACGGCTGTCTCTATCCCCCATGGTGTCATCATAACAGCGAGTCCACCAGAAGTCTCGCCCAGTTTAAGCATGCCTAGGTGCACCATCATCCGTATTATACGTTGCTCTAGAATAGAAGCAGCACTGTCATAATAAAACGGTTTAATTAGCCACCCCACACCATCTACTAAAGAAGGTACTGTCACCCAATTACCGGCGCTGATGCTTATCCAATACACAAGTGAAGGTAGATTTGGCACAGCCCCTTTATATAGTCTTAACCAAAAAGAGAATATCTGCATCAACGAATCACATTTTCCATCGTTTAACACAGCCTCACCGGTCGCAGTAAGCCTTAGCCGGAAGCCTTCCTCAGAGATCCAGCGGCGGTGACGAATATAGTCATACAAAAGCGCAAATCTTGGAGGATAATGCTCACAAGCTCTCCCATAACCAAACCTCCAACCGCCTTTGCTAAGAAGCTCCTCCGGAATATGAAGCGCGTTCATCACACCTTGCTGATAACGCCTATACATTGCCCCTTCCTGATTCAGTTCTGGCTCATTGTCCTTAATATATCTCAGCAGCATTACCAGATCACTGATCATTAATTCTCCTTCACTGCGATACATCACAGGTTCAGGGCTAGTTGCGATGCTCTCTTTGATATGCGCACTCATCGTCTCCCGAAAACGCTCTTTTAAATCTTTGGGTACCTGGTACAAATATCTGGTCTGCTGTGAGGAACCACTAAAGAGCCAGCCTCCACTCTTGAAGCGAGAGACCATCTCCCGGAAACCTCCAGTTTTTCCTTCAGGTGCATCAAAAGACGCTTGCCTTGCCACAGCCAACAAATCCTCAAGACTAAAGTAGGTGCGTTCATCAAAAAGCAATGTATTCAAAAACCTTAAATCCTCCGGAGCGCATTCCCGGATATGAGACTCCATAAAACTTCTGCTTCCAAGCATAATCAAAATACTTTGGATCAAGTCGTGTTTGGAATTCTGTTTGCATTCACACCGGTAGCGGCCCGCTATGGCGGTCAGCTGTCCAATATCTGCATAAGTAAGCATATCCGCCAGATTCATGTTTTATCGCCTCACCGTTTTACTACCATTATGGGGAATACTGCCTATTTTATTCCCTTTATTGCAAAAAAAATAACCCGAAGCCCGGGTTAATGCTGATTTTGCAGGATATGGCGAGTACAATTATATAAAATAGGGTTCCATTCCCGCTCTTTCTTCTCCAGAATCGTCAAGGATAGATTGCCAATTCGTTCAGAATACTTATCCTTGTAAAGAGCAGTATACAGCTGAGCAAGAAATCCTCCATGGGATATGACGAGTATATTCCGATTGGGATGCAGTGCAGAAATATCTTCCATAAAAGCAAGAGCCCGAGCCTGAAGCTGTTCGTCGGTTTCTTGACCGAGGGAGAGCTGGCTCCATTCCTTCCCCCACTTCTCTTCACGTTCTGCGGCAGTAAGCCCTTCTACCTGCCCATAAGCACGTTCCCGGATACGCTGATCAGGTTCTAATAGCGGAATCCCTAACTTGTCAGCAATAATCTTACCGGTCTCAGCAGCGCGGGAAAGATTACTAGTAACGCAGTAGTCCCAGCTGTACGGTTCCTGTAATAAGCGGTCAGCAAGCATTGCAGCTTGCATCCGTCCTTCATCATTAAGTGGAATATCACTTTGTCCCTGTATTTTCCCTATCGCGTTCCAGTCCGTCAATCCATGGCGTATCAAGCCGATTAGCATGTTGCCTCCCCCTTTTCAGCAAAGTATTTGTCTCTTAATGTAACATGGATGAAATAAAAAGTCTTCTTTTTATGAGTTTTACAATGCAAAAAGCCCCTCATTACATTAAGTAAAGGGACTCATTCAATATTCTGAATATTATAAACAACGGAAGCAAAGACATACGTCTAATAACCCTCTATGATCGGCGATAACGATTCAGCCTAGTTAATGAAAATACTGCAAAGCCTACACCTAACATTGATAACATCATCCAGTATTGAGGATGAGTGGGTCCCATACTTACTACAAGGGGTTCAATGATCCCACCTTCAGAGCCCAAAATTGGATACGTTGATTGCCATTCCATCGAGGATCCAGCGACACCTGTCTCCACAATTCCACTCTGAGCAACAACTGCATCACCTGGAGTTCTGAACATCGTAAAATAAAGAACGCTGGACAGAAATATTGCCAAGAAGCATGCGATCCATAAGCTAAGCCGATGGCGAACAATAGCAGAGGTTCCAGCAGATTTCCCGTCACCGGGCATCAACCATGGACTCTCTAAATAAATCCGCTCCATGACTTTAACATTTATGGCTTCAGCACGCTCTTCACTGATCTCTTCCCTCAAATCTTGCATAAGCAGGCTGCTCTCTTGCCATAGAGCCCATTCTGCAGCGCAGTAAGGACAAGTTTCAATATGTCTTTCAAGTAAAATCCGCCTAGGATGTGTGGGGGGAGCGTCCCACAAGAGCGGAATACATTCTTGCGCTTCCCTGCAATTCATTCGCCTTACACCCTCTCAACCTGCTCTTCAACTTCAGGCTCATTGAAATAGGATTCGAGTTGAAGCTTCACACTACTCCTGGCACGAAACAATAATGATTTCACTGAGCTTACACTCTGATCTAAAATTTCTGCGATTTCTTGATAGTCCATTTGATCATATTCACGTAGGATAAGTGCAGAGCGTTGTTTTTCGGGAAGATTATTTATCGCCTCACGGACCAAATTCATCCGTTCATTGCGCAATGCAGCCTGCTCGGGTGCAACTTCAAACGGTGCTACTGGTGTATATCCACTCTCTTCCAGAGATACATTACCGGCACGGTTCTTGCGAAGCTCACTTAGAACAGTGTTGCGGGCGATAGTGTACAGCCATGTTGAGAATGAAGCATCTACCTCTCGAAAGGAATGCAAGCTACGAAATGCCTTGTAGAAGGTCTCCGAACAAAGGTCCTCTGCGATAAGCTCCATATGTGAATTTCTAAGCATATGATATACAAATGCTAGTATTTTACGTTGATAACGACGCATTAATTCTGAATATAATTCCGTGTTTCCTTGTTTGATTTGCTGGATCAACTGGGAATCCGTCATGGTGAGATTGGCCCTCCTCGCCCTTGCACGTCTTTTCCCATCCGGTCCGTACTTATTATACCGGTTTGGGCTTTAAAAGTTGCGGTGTTACTGCAAATTTTTAGTTTTTTTATGAAATACACCTATGTATATTCAACTACCCGATAATTAAGGCATGATGTATATGAAGAAGACAAAAAGAAATAAGGCATACTTCTAATTTTACATAAATATAGAAACGAATCTAGAAACATACCTGCTCTATTGTACCACATATTCTCATAGGATGACATTAATAGACTTTAGATAGGTCGACTCGCCAGCAAGACCCGACATTGGATTTCTGACTTAGAATCCGGCTTTAAAAATAACACATTTATCAATTTTTAAAAACTGTTGACAAAATGTAAACGTATACATATAATAAAAGTACAGTATGGTTTCTCTCCACTCCTATCCAATACTTAACGGTTCCAATTTATTGTGAACTGTAGCCGCTTACTTTGTAAGCGGTCTTTTTTTGTCCTGAAAGCGCTCTACCTTTTTTTAGATGATCTATATTAGATTATTTTTACTATAGCGAGCGAATTAGCTTCCACAAATCCCCACAATCATCTATTACCCCGTCTACGTCCACTTGAAGAGATATCTGCTCATTACGTTTCCCAATGGCTTGCAGCCCTGCGTTACGGCTCGCTTGTACGCCATTCATTGGATGATCACCTACAAATATAGACTCCTCTGCGCTCACCCCATTGTTATCCCTCCTTTTGCAAAAATAAAGGATTAAACCGGGGAAGGTGATAAGCCTACGGGCAGGTTCGTTACATAGACGTCATTTGCATAGCTGCGTGTGTAATCCACCCTCTAATCCTAATCGTATGGAAAAGAGTCAGGATAAACAATATACTAGCTATAAAGTTATTTGTTGAGGTGAATTTGAAATGGATGAAATCGATGAATCAAAACAACTGGTACTACAAATCGGCGGTGCCTTGAAAAAGTACAGAAAAGAAAAAAACATGAGCTTAGATGACTTAGCGGAATTAACGGGCGTAAGTAAACTTACTCTGGGGAATATCGAACGTGGCGAGACAAATCCAACTTTGGCAATAATATGGAAAATTTCAAAAGGCATATCTTTGCCCCTATTAGCTTTGTTCAAATCTGAAGACCCTGTTAGTTTGTATCGAGCAGGCGAAGGTCTTCGGTTTTCTAATGATCAAAAGAATTGGATCATAGAACCCGTCTTTAAAAATGTAAGCAACGATATTGAAATGTGTCGGGCTTACTTACAGCCAAATAGTTCGTATCACCCTGAAGGTCATCATGTGAATACAACTGAAATTGCGACAGTAATGACTGGTTCCATTGAAATACGAGTCGATGGAGAAATGTACACATTGAATCAATATGATACGATCAGTTTTCGTGCAGATCGCCCTCACTCTTATACCAATCATACGAATAGCGAAACAGTGCTCCATATCTCCTTAAAATATGGTTTCTAAAAGTCGAAAATTTCACCTATTACATGCAACTCAGTATTCCATTCTAAATGGAAACTCTGAGTTGTATTTTTTTATCTAATATAAGCATTTCAAGTTATAGAACCATCTCAATAAAGTAAACTTTAAAATACTTATTGTTAAATTTAATATATTATACTATACTTTCATTGTCCGCGCGGATATTAGTACGCATTAATTCTGGGAGGGAAAATGAAGAATGCCGAATAAAAAATTCGTACCATCATCTTTAGGGCTGCTACTACTCGGCATTATTATTATTGCCGCAAATTTACGTGCTCCCTTAACCTCGGTCGGTCCTTTAGTGGGTCTCATTAGGGGTGACGTTCATATTTCCAATACTTTAGCAGGCTTGATCACAACGGTACCTTTACTTACCTTTGCTTTATTATCGCCTCTAGTACCAAAACTAGGACGTAGGTATGGAGTTGAACTTTTAATTTTGTTTGCCCTGATCTTTTTGACTGTTGGAATTGTAATACGTTCTTTATCTGGGGCTGCAAATCTGTATATTGGAACTGCAATTCTTGGATTTGCAATTGCCGTTTGTAATGTATTAATGCCGAGTTTAATCAAACGTGATTTCCCTAATAAAATCGGTGCCATGACTGGTGTATTTGCAATTTCAATGAGTTTATCTGGAGCGATCGCATCGGGAATCAGTGTACCGCTAGCTGCAAACGCTGGTTTAAAATGGCAGGGTGCATTGGGAATTTGGGGGATCCTAAGCTTTGTATCGATCCTCTGCTGGTTGCCTCAATTAAGGAAGCATACGAAGCAAACAGCCTCGACGAGTCAACAGATGGCCGGCAATGATGTGAAGGTTTGGCGTTCCCCTCTTGCCTGGCAAGTAACCTTGTTTATGGGGATGCAGTCCATGATTTTCTATGTGCTAATCGCATGGTTGCCTGAAATTTTAAAACAGCCAGGCATTGACTCAGGCCAATCAGGATGGTACCTCTCAATAATGCAGTTAGCGCTGCTTCCATTTACCTTTATTGTCCCCGTTATTGCAGGGCGAATGTCAAATCAACGTTCGTTAGTGTTCATTACAACCATTTTACTTTTGACGGGAACGCTCGGACTGCTTTACGGAAGCTCCAATATCATTCTGTTGTGGATCATCATACTCGGAATTGGTGGAGGCTGCGCCTTTAGCTTGTCCATGATGTTTTTCGGTTTACGTACTAAAAATGCGCATCAAGCAGCGGAACTGTCTGGTATGGCGCAATCGATCGGATATCTGCTTGCCGCAATTGGTCCTGCCCTTATCGGATATTTGCATGACACGACAAATAGTTGGAACGTGCCACTTTTCATACTGCTTGGAGCTTCGGTCTTACTCTTTATTGTCGGTCTAGGAGCAGCAAGAAATCGTTTTGTAGGTAGTCGAAATAGTTACGACGAAATAAACTCAAGTACCAGAGAATTTCATGGAAGAAATACTGATCAGAATGAAGAAAGCGAGTTTGGGAACAGTTGCAACAAACCAAACCTAAATTAGAGTCCGCGGGTATAAATCCGGAAGCATTTTGCGGCACTCCTTTCTTTTCTTCGTTGATCCAATAAACATTTAGCTTGTACGAAGTCGCTATCGGACACAGTTGACCTAAATGCAGCATTAATCCGCATTTGGGATGCTAACGGACCGCATAGCAGCTATTGGCACGAAAAACACCCAATATAAGCCTCTTTATGTGAAATAGCGTCTGTGGAGTCCGAAAGACTGCTTCAAAGGCAAAAAACGAGCAAATAACGTCATTAGGGTCCGTAAGTACTAGGTGGTACTTATGGTGGTACTTATGGTGGTACTTATGGTGGTACAGATGCCGATGACGATACTGACGGCATGTTGAAATAAGCATCCAATAACCCAAAAAACAAAAAAAATAGCGATTCTCTATTCACATGAGAATCGCTATTTTACTGTTTTTTATGATTTGAAAATGAACCCGAACGAACCTTAATACTACACGTATACCGTATAATCATGATGCTGCAACAGGATCTTCGCCCGCTCCATATCGTTCTCCTGACGGAAAGAGAGACGCATAATCCCCGGCACATCTTCACGGCTTTCGATAATTTGTACGTTGCTAAGGTTAATTCCTTGATCCCCCAGCTCTGTAGCAATACGACCGATAATCCCCGGATGATCCGGTACATCAATATGTAGGTCAAATAAAGGTGCTATCATACCTTTACGCCGTTCAGGCAACTGACTACGGAAGCCATTGGCTTCATGAAATGCCTCTTCAATCCCTACACCATCTTCACTTTCCAGCAAACGAACAAAAGAAGAAACTTCCTCGTTCCAATCCTTCAACAAACGAAGCATCACTGAACGATTGTTTAACAAGATATCACGCCAAATAATTGGATCACTGGACGCAATCCGTGTAATATCCCGAAAGCCTCCTGCAGCTAACGTACTATACAAGGAGTCAGTATCATCATAAGCTTTAATCTGATTTACCAGCGCAACGGCAATAATATGTGGCAAATGACTAATGGCGCCTACAATCTCATCATGACGTTCTGGATTAAGGCGTACAATCTGCGCTCTAGTAAGGTGGAGTAAGGATTCCAACGCATGATAAGCCTCGTCTGGCACTCCCGGTGGAGGCGTTAATACGTAATAGGCATTCTCAAACAACAGCGATGAAGCTGCCTCAACACCTGAACGCTCTGATCCTGCCATAGGGTGACCGCCGATAAAATGTACTCCAGGAATATCCAAAGAGACCGCGCATGCGGCAATACTAGCTTTCGTACTTCCAACATCTGTAATGATGCAGCCGGGCTTGAGCGGCAATTTGCTTAACTGCTGCAAATAATCCTCTAGCATACCCACCGGCACACATAAAAAAATGAAATCGGCATCGATTGCCGCTTCCTCCACAGACAATGTGGCACTATCGACCACACCTCTGC
Source organism: Paenibacillus sp. FSL R10-2778 (assembly GCF_038593035.1). Lineage (NCBI taxonomy): Bacteria > Bacillati > Bacillota > Bacilli > Caryophanales > Paenibacillaceae > Paenibacillus > Paenibacillus sp. FSL R10-2778. Next base: position 4,751,441 of record NZ_CP151956.1, read on the forward strand.
TAATATACTTACTCGCGGATTCAGGACGGTGGGCATGGCCAACGACGGTCAGGCCCTCCTTGCCTTTAAAGCAAAGGGCCAGTGAGCCTCCGATCAGACCGACACCGAATATTGCTATTTTTGTCGTCATGTTCTTTGAACTACCTGCCTTCTTTAGTCTTGACTTGCTGTTATTACTAGGCGCGTACTCCACTCTCTATAAGAGTTTGTTCCAGCGCGGTGATAAAAGCCGTGTTCTGCTCAGCCGAGCCCACAGTAACCCGAATATAAGTCGGATAAACCTGATGACCCGCTCTTACGATGATTCCTTTACGCATCAAAGCATCAAAGACCTCTGTAGCAGGCTTTCGAACATCTACCATGATGAAGTTCCCGTGTGCCGGGAAGGATTCTAGGCCCAGACGTTTGAATTCACCTTGCAATTGGACAATACCCGCGCTATTAAGACGACGACATTCCTGTACGTAATCTTGATCATTCAAAGCAGCAAGAGCTGCAGCTTGAGCAAGCCGTGAGGTATTAAAAGGCTCACGTACCTTGTTGATCAACGAAATGATCTCAGGACTCGCAACACCGTATCCAATACGCAATGCAGCTAAGCCATAAATTTTAGAGAATGTGCGGAGCACAACCAGATTCTTGTAACGAGTCAGTAACTGGATGCCATTGGAGTATGAAAGATCTGTTACATACTCACAGTATGCCTCATCAAGGACAACCATTACATTGGAAGGCACAGCATCCAGGAAAGAAACCAAAGCTTCCTCTGGAACAATCGTACCTGTTGGGTTATTCGGATTACAGATCCAGATAACCTTAGTGCGGTCCGTTACACGGGCCAGCATCCCATCCAGATCATGTGTACCTTTTACAAGCGGCACCTCAATAGATACCGCACTTTCGATGTCTGCGTTACTCTTATACACGGAGAAGGTTTGGTCCGCCATGATTGTCTCATCACCCGGTAAGAAAAAGGCACGAGCAATAAGTGCAATAATCTCATCTGAGCCACAGCCAAAAATAATATTGTCGTTATTCACGCCAAGACGGCTGGAAAGTGCTGAAGTCAATTCAACGGCTGAGCCGTCCGGATAAAGATAAAGATTCTCAAGTTCTGCTAGAATTGCTTCTTTTGCACTCGGTGAAGCTCCATACGGGTTCTCATTGGATGCAAGCTTAATAACCTCACTTAAGCCAAGCTCCTTCTTGACTTCGTCTATAGGTTTCCCTGGTTTGTAGACAGGGAGATTAACTATATTCGGTTTTGGATTCATACAATAGTCCTCGCTCTCCATAGTTGATTACTCCACTATACACAGGTCAGAATGACACTGTTATGGTCTTTTTAATTGTGCCACAAATTCTCGAATTTGCAACAGTCCCTCATTCCGCGTAGCAGGATGATCGAGCAACGGGATTACCTCTTCTATTTTGCGGACAATGGCACTCCCTACTACAACACCATCGCAAATCTGAGCAAAACGGGCAACCTGTTCGCCAGTAGAGATCCCAAATCCTACAGCCACTGGCAGATCCGTAGCTTGACGAACGGAATCAATAAAGGCTTCTACATCCGCATGGAAAGAGGATCTTTCTCCAGTCACCCCTAATGAAGATACACAATAGATAAAACCGCTCGCACCGGATACAATCTTTGCAATACGTTCGCTTGAGGTTGGTGCAACTAAAGGAATGAGGTTGACTCCAACTTCATCACTACGGCGCCGCATCTCCGCTGATTCCTCAACGGGAAGATCCGGGATAATAAGTCCGCTAATTTCATGCTTGTTCAGATCAGCAAAAAACGTATCTAGACCCATTTGCAGGATAGGATTGTAATAAGAAAACAAGATAAATGGCAAACTGCTGCCGGCTTCACGAGCCTTTAACGCGGTCTCCATGCAAGTGCGCAGGTGAACTTCACCCCGCAGTGCCCGGGCAGATGCTCGCTGAATTACAGGGCCGTCTGCAAGCGGATCAGAGTATGGTACTCCAAGCTCCAGAATATCTGCCCCTGCTGTCTCCAGTTCAGTGATGATGGCAAGAGTAGTCTCCAAATCCGGATCTCCAACAGTCAGAAAAGGAATCAATGCGGTCCGGTTCTCAGCTTTTAGCTTCCGGAATACCAAATCCATCCGGTTTGTAGTTTGGGTTGTCATTCAGTTCCCTTCCCTTCTGTATACGCCATAATGGATTCTACGTCTTTGTCTCCCCGGCCTGACAGGCAGATGACAACAATGTCATCCTTAGTAAGGGTTGGACCCATTTTTACAACATGTGCTATCGCATGCGCCGATTCTAACGCTGGAATAATGCCTTCCGTTACACATAGCAGCTTCAGTGCATCTAGCGCCTCTGCATCTGTAATCGGGACATATTTTGCGCGTTCGATATCTTTTAGATAGGAGTGTTCAGGACCCACACCAGGATAATCCAGGCCTGCGGAGATGGAATGTGCTTCTGTTACTTGTCCATGCTCATCCTGCAGGAGATAACTCATCGATCCCTGGAATACGCCATGAGTTCCTTTACTCATTGTTGCCGCATGAAAAGGGGTATCAATGCCTTTACCAGCCGCCTCTACACCAATCATACCGACATTTTCATCCTCAACAAATGGATAGAACATACCGATGGCATTACTGCCACCGCCTACAGCAGCTACGAGCACATCCGGCAGCCTTCCTTCAGCCTCCAGAATCTGGCGCCGTGTTTCATCCCCAATAACCCGCTGAAAGTTACGGACCATCATCGGATAAGGATGTGGTCCTACAGCTGAACCCAATATATAGAAGGTATCGTCTACATTGCTAACCCAGTAGCGAAGCGCTTCGTTGCCGGCATCTTTTAAAGTACGCGATCCGGAAGTAACGGGAATCACTTCTGCACCAAGCAGCTTCATCCGGAATACGTTAAGGGCCTGGCGACGTGTATCCTCTTCCCCCATAAACACCTTACATTCCATACCTAGCAAAGCTGCAACTGTAGCTGTGGCTACACCATGTTGACCCGCACCCGTCTCAGCGATTACCTTCGTTTTTCCCATCATTTTGGCCAAAATCCCTTGACCAATCGCATTGTTAATCTTATGGGCACCTGTATGATTCAAATCTTCACGCTTCAGATATATTTTAGCTTCTCCCAGATGTTTGCTCAGACGCTCCGCATAATACAGCGGGGTCTCCCGTCCGGAATACTGCTTTAATAGATAATCTATTTCTTCCTGAAAAGCTGGATCTGCCGAAAACTTACGGTAAGCCTCCTCCAACTCAATCAATGCATTCATCAAAGTCTCGGGCACGAAGCGGCCTCCGAATGAACCGAAACGTCCATGCTGGTCCGGTACTTGTATCATGATTGCTTCACCCTTTCCACAAAAGCTGTCATTTTTTGAATATCCTTAATGCCGTCAGTCTCTACTCCACTCGACACGTCTACCCCATACGGGGCATAGGTATCAAGCAATTCACCAACATTATCTGAATGAAGCCCTCCAGCCACAAACAAGGGCAAGTCATGTTGTACTGCAATTTCTTGGTAAGCAGGTAATTTATTCCAAGCGAACGTTCGGCCGGAGCCGCCACTCTGCAATGGATCATAAGTATCTAATAAAACCGCATCTACTGCAGCTGCGTAATCTTCCAAGCTATATTCATTTTCAGCTTTATCCCGCTCTTGATCCGCAACGGACAGTGCCTTCCATACCTGAACCTGTGGATAAGCTCGGCGAACCTGCTGGCAAAAAGCTGGACTCTCCTGTCCATGAAGCTGAATTACATCTAAATGCACCACAGACAGCAATTCGTTCAACTCATCCAGCTCCGGATTAACAAAAACCCCGGCAGCCTTAGGAATTTCACCAGTCTTCCAATTTGGAAGCTCTGCAATCAGTTCGGCAGCACGCTCTATGGATACCTTCCGGCGGCTAGGTGCAAAAACAAATCCGATATAATCTAGTGGTAAGTGTAACATAGATTTTAGCACTTCAACGTCCTGAAGTCCACAGATTTTTACTAATGTCTCAGCCATGCCGTACACGGTCCTTTCCATTAGGAAGCTCACCGAGCAAACCGTTAACCGCATCCTCTACGTTAGCTTGACGCATTAGATACTCCCCAACGAGCACTCCGTGAGCACCAGTAGTTCTTAAGTAGTCGATGTCTGTTGACCCGGAAATTCCACTTTCGCTGATCACTGGAACACCTTGCGGCACAAGAGCTGCCAGCTCGGCTGTTGTCTCCAAAGAGGTCTCAAAGGTACGTAGATTACGGTTATTAATTCCTAGCAGGACGTTAGGTTGGGTTATCTTTTCTGTGCTCAGTACAACCGCCAGTTCATTTCGGTCATGCACCTCAATCAAGATATCCAATCCAAGCCCTGAAGCTATATCTATAAAATGAGATAGTTGTGCCGGTGTCAAAATAGCGACGATTAACAACACGGCATCCGCTCCGAGAAGACGTGCTTCGTAGATCTGCTTCTCATCGATAATAAAATCTTTGCGAAGCAGCGGCAGATTTACAGCTTCCTTCACTTGCTGCAGATAAGCTGCGCTGCCCTGGAAATATTCTGTGTCCGTCAGAACAGATAAGCAATCTGCACCTCCAGCTTCATACCCTTTTGCAATGGAAACAGGATCAAAATCCTCACGGATCAACCCTTTGGAAGGAGAAGCCTTCTTCACCTCAGCAATCAAGCCCATATCTCTGTTCTTCCCTTGGGTCAGAGCCTTACGAAAGCCTCTTGTTGCCGGAAGAAGCGCAATATCACGCTCTGCTTGTGCCAGCGAAAAGTTTTTACTGAGCAGTTCAACCTCTTTAATCTTAGTCGCGACAATTTTATCAAGATACATAATTAAGTTCCTCCGTCATAGCTACAAGCTGATTAAGCTTGGATAGTGCCTTGCCTGAATCCACTACTTCTTTTGCTCTCTCTACGCCTCCGGCCATGGTATCTGCCAGACCAGCAACATATATACAGGCTCCGGCGTTAGCAAGAACGATATCGCGATAAGGATTCATCTGCCCTTGAAGGACCGAGGTAATAATCGCCGCATTTTCAGCTGCATCTCCACCCAGCACAGCTTCCAATGGATGTCTGTTAAGACCTAATGCCTCTGGCGTTACCTCATACGTGGTTACGATGCCCTCTTTTAGCTCAGACACTAATGTAGGGGCCGAGATGCTGATTTCATCCAGACCATCCAAGCTGCTAACAACCATCGCACGCTTGGACCCCAGCTCCTTCAGTACATTAGCCACCGTCTCTGTCTTATTCCGATCATAAATCCCCAGCAGCTGACGGTCAGCACCAGCGGGATTCGTAAGCGGACCAAGCATATTAAAAATCGTCCGCACTCCAAGCTCTTTACGCGGTGCTGCCGCATGCCGCATCGAAGGATGATAGATTTGTGCGAATAAAAAACAAATGCCGATTCGATCCAAGCATTCCCGAGCCTGATCCGCATTCAGATGAATGTTGACGCCCAAAGCTTCAAGTACATCTGCACTTCCTGCTCTACCGGAAGCTGAGCGGTTGCCATGTTTGGCAACTCGTACCGAAGCCGCTGATGAAATAATCGCTGAGGCGGTAGAAATATTAAACTTATGGATGCCGGAACCGCCCGTACCACATGTATCTAGCAGACGCGCTTTTTCAGTAAGGACAGGTGTGCCGAAACCTCTCATGGCTTCCGCAAACCCCGTAATCTCCTCCACGGTCTCTCCCTTAATCCGTAAAGCGGTTAGCAGTGATCCGATTTGTGCCTGTGAAGCCTCTCCCAGCATGATTGCGCCCATTATATCCCGTGCTTCTACACGTGTCAGACTTTTGCCTTCGATTAGTCCAGCGATTCCTGATTGTATCAATTTTGTTGCATCCATAATGTTCATCCTCCCAGCCTTAATGTAATCTTTTTTATTAATCAAACCACCTGTTCAGGGGTATATGCGTACATGTAATCTTGATTGATGACTTGTTTCTCTTTTATCTCGGGTGGGAACATAGCCTCTGCCATACGAATAGCTTTTAGCATGCCCTTCGCTTTATTCACCGTCTCTTCATACTCTTTCTCCGGAACTGAGTCCCAAACGATACCCGCTCCAGCCTGCACATATGCTCTGCCCTTACGGAAGATGATTGTACGGATGGTGATACATGAATCCATATTTCCCGAGAATCCCAAATATCCAATCGCCCCCGCATAAGCACCACGGGCTTCTCGCTCCAATTCAGCAATAATCTCCATTGCCCGTAGCTTAGGTGCTCCTGAGACAGTACCGGCTGGCAGACAGGAGAGAAAGGCATCAAAGAAATCTTTATCCTCGCTAAGCGTGCCTGACACATTCGAAACCATATGCATGACATGAGAGTATCTTTCAATTTCCATAAAGGAATCACATTTTACAGAACCGAATTTGGACACTCTTCCTAAATCATTACGACCTAGATCAACTAGCATCAAATGCTCTGCACGTTCTTTTTCATCCTCCAGCAGCTCCGCGGCGTAAGCACGATCCGAAGCTTCACTTTCACCTCTTGGTCTTGTTCCGGCAATCGGCCGTGTCTCCACACGGTTTCCATCTACCTTTACGAGCGCTTCCGGTGAGGTTCCAACAATAATCTCTTCATCCATTTTCAAATAATACATATATGGAGATGGGTTAAGCGTCCTGAGCATCCGGTATACATGCAGTGGAGAAACTTCCGTTTCAATATGCAGGCGCTGCGACAACACCACTTGAAAAATATCGCCAGCCCGAATGTATTCCTTCGCTTGTTCTACGTTGTTGATATATTGTTCTTTAGTCAGGTTGGAATGAATCTCACCCAGCTCAATATCCTGCGGAATGCTGCGGCGGTTCACATTTTCCTTAGGCCCTTCCTTCTGCAGCTCTTCGGCCATATCCTCAAGCTTACGACTTAAGCTTTCGTAATTGGATTTGATATCTGAGTCCGTATCACCGTCTTTAACATGCAGGTTGCCAACTAGGAGAATTTGTTGTTTCACATGATCAAAAACAATGATGCGATCACAGAACATAAACCGGATATCATCCATTTGGAGATCATCTACTGGATGCTCAGGAAGCTTCTCATAATATTGCAGCAGATCATATCCAAAAAATCCGATCGCTCCTCCAGTAAATGGCGGCATCTCATCCAGCTTAGGGCTACGGTATGAACGAAGCAGCGCCTTAAGCTCCTCAATCGGCTTTCCATGCAGCTGTTTTTTCTTACCGTCGATCTCTACGTTAATCGCACCCTTTTTTCCCGATATCATTAAAAAGGGATCGCTGCCGATGAACGAATACCGGGCCCATTGTTTGCCACCCTCTACACTTTCTAGTAAGAACGCGCGGTCACGTTCAGCAAAACGTTGGAATAACCGGATAGGTGTTTCCATATCAGCCAGCAGCCGCTTCACAACAGGAATCAGATTATAATCCTGCGACAGCTTTACCACCTCTTGAACACTCGGATTCGTCATTTTTAGATGCCCCCTTGGTTATATAAATCTTTCCGAAACACAGAAAAACCCTCTACCAAAGTAGAGGGTTTGTGTAAGTAAGTATATGTTTTTGAGCAATGATCAGCATCGTTATGTTGTGCCTACAGACTTATCTCTAAATAAGATACATCACGGATGTGAAATAACACTCCAGTATATATCAAAATAAAGACTCTGCGTACACAAAAACTGCTAATCAGGCATAAACGTCTTCAGCATCCTTATAAGGACGGTAAGCGTATATGCGTGAAATATAAGAATGTATAGAACAAAGCTTATACTTTCTTATATTCGCAAAAATTTCTTGCACTCTGCTCAACTATACTCATCTCAACTCAACTAAACTCTTCTATACTCGGCTAATTACACTATACATGATGACAAGGGTCATTGACAACCCACAACTCAAATTTAAGACTTACTCTGCGACAAATCCGGACGAAGCTTCTGAGCTTCATTCAGATACACATGGCGGATCTCACGCTGTGATTTATCCGTATTAAACTGCACCATTAACCGGATACACATCGGCAGGCTGCCTTTGACCGGGATCTCGGTTGAACACATAAGCGGCACCATTTCCCAGCCCTCAATCTCACGAATGGCTCTTGCCGGAAAAGTAGCATCCAGATCATTGGTCATCGTAATCCATACATTGCTAATATCCTCAGCTATAACATTATTGCGTTCAACGATCTCCCGCAGCAGCACAACGGTTTCACGCAAAATCTCTGTTTCTTCGTTATTAATCACGGTAGTTGCTCCGCGAATCCCTCGATTTACCACGGTTTCCCCTCCTTTTTAAGCTCTGCCAGAACCTCTCGCACAAGCGATTCCTGTACATCGTTTACAATACTAACTACTCCTATGGCATCAGGCACAATAAAAGTCATTCTGCCTTCTTTGAATTTCTTATCATGCATCATTGCTTCCATTAGCTCCTCTTCATCATATTCAGAAGGAAGCTGTATAGGCAGTGAAAGTGCAGATAACATAGATACTGTATCCTCATAGATGGATCGGTCACGTCCAAGCTTTACAGCCAGCAGCGCCGAACCCGCCATACCAATCGCAATCGCTTCACCGTGCAAAAACACACCGTATCCGCCAACCGCTTCAATAGCATGGCCGATCGTATGGCCTAAATTCAGGATCGCCCGAAGTCCATGCTCACGTTCATCGTTCGCCACGACATGAGCTTTGATCGCACAACCGCGCTCAAGGGCATAGCCGAGAGCTTCAGCATTCAAAGCAAGCAGCTCATCAGCATGTTCACGGCACCAATATGCAAATTCTTTGTCACTAATCAGACCATGCTTCACTACTTCAGCTAAGCCAGAAGAGACTTGGCGCGGCGGAAGCGTGCGAAGGGTATCCAAATCGTAAAGCACCAGCGAAGGTTGATAGAACGCACCAACCATATTTTTGGCAAGTGGATGATTGACAGCCACTTTGCCGCCTACGCTGCTGTCATGGGCTAGAATCGTCGTTGGAATTTGTAGAAATCCTATTCCGCGCATGTAGGTAGCTGCTACAAAACCAGCTAAATCACCAACAACCCCGCCACCTAAAGCCAACACCGCTGAGTTACGATCTAGTCCCGCTTGAATCGCGGTCGTCATAACCTCTTCATACACGGTTAATGATTTGGATGCTTCCCCTGCCGGCATAATATGGCTGACTACGGTATAACCTTGCTGACGTAAAGCTTCTTCAAGCGCCGGTAAATACCGTGGAGCTACTTCACTATCACTCACAACCAGTAGCGGGCTGCGAGTGGACAGTCCAGCCTCAGCACAGTACTGGCCAATGTTCTGCAGCAGACCACTACCGATGTGGATTGGATAAGAACGATCTCCCAAATCTACATTGATTGTACGCATGATTAATAACTCTCCAATTGTGCAAGATAGTTTTCATAGTTCGCTTTAATTTCTTCGAGAGAATCCCCGCCGAATTTATCAAGAAATGCTTTGGCAACTTCCCATGCCACTACGCTTTCCAAAACCACACATGCCGCTGGAACCGCACATGCATCCGAACGTTCTACTTGAGCTGTAAAAGGTTCTTTCGTATCGATATCTACACTTTGAAGTGGCTTATACAAGGTAGGAATAGGCTTCATAACACCACGAACCACTACCGGCATGCCATTCGTCATCCCGCCTTCAAAACCGCCTAAACGATTGCTTGCGCGATAGTATCCTTTAGAAGCTTCATACATAATTTCATCATGGACTTGCGATCCACGCAATTTACCTGCTTCAAACCCAATGCCGATTTCAACGCCTTTGAAGGCATTAATCGACATCACTGCCCCAGCGATCGCACCGTCCAGCTTCCGGTCTGACTGTACATAGCTGCCAAGTCCAATGGGCAGTCCTTCGACGATACATTCAACGATTCCACCGATGGAGTCGCCCTCTTCCTTGATCTGATCTATGTAAGCCTCCATTTTCTGTTCCGTTTCTTTGTCGACAACTCTGACAGAAGACTGTTCTGTCCGTTCAATCAGCTCATCGATAGGCAGATCATTTGCAGGTGCCTCAATTTCACCAATGCGAATGACTTGACCTGCTACTTTCACACCAAAAGCTGCCAGCAGCTGTCTGGCTACAGCGCCACATGCAACTCTGGCTGCGGTTTCGCGGGCACTGGAGCGCTCCAGAACGTTGCGAAGATCCGTATGATTGTACTTCAATCCACCATTCAAATCTGCATGTCCAGGGCGCGGCCGATTTACCCGGCGTTTTTCTTCATCACTGCCTGGAATAGGTTCAATATTCATAATATTCTTCCAGTGAGTCCAATCCTTGTTCTCTACTACCAAGGCTACCGGAGCACCCGTAGTATAGCCGTGACGTACTCCACCTACAATTTGTGCCGTATCTTTTTCAATCTGCATGCGGCGTCCACGTCCGTATCCCTTTTGTCGACGATGCAATTGAAAGTTAAGCTCTTCAAAATCCAAAGTTAAATTACTTGGCAATCCCTCAATAATAGCCGTTAGCTGGGGGCCGTGCGTTTCCCCCGCTGTTAAATAGCGTAAACTCATGATGTCTTCCCCCTTTTATACTTTTAAACTGTAAACCGCTAAAATCCTATGATCTTTGCTCATTATAGTATAGGGAATCCGCTTTGACAAGAAAGGGATCTCCCTAGAAACACTGTATGTATACCGAAATAAAAAGCGCCATCCATACCCTTAAGAGTATGAATGGCGCTCCTCGGCTGGGTCCTCAGTTTGTTAGCTGCCGAGCCGCTGGCTTGGTGGAGGGAATGTAGACTTACGCTCTTCCAGCTGCAGAAGGCGCTCCAATTGCATTTCTTCCACACCGAGAATTTGCCCGCACTCACGAACGGTGATAAAGCCTCGTTTGTACGCGGCAATGACCTTGCTTTTGTCCATCGGTTTAACTTTCCTTTCACTTAGCGTACAGATTCTACTATCCAGTATCACTGAACTTTTGCGAAAGTATACCTTTGAAGTTAATGGCGAAGGAGCAAAAAGTATTTATTTTTTACGATAGAAAAAAGTTTCCGTCGATTCAAAGCCATATTGAGCCGGTGTAAAGATTTGCTCTGTGCTGCCCACAAACAAATAACCACCCGGACGTAAGCTAGCCGAAAACTTATGATAGAGCTTGTTCTTCGCTTCTTCAGTAAAATAGATCATTACATTGCGACAAATAATAAGATCGAAGCCTTCGTCGAACTTATCCAAGAGCAAATTTTGTTTGCGGAAATCTATGTTTTTCTTAAGTGAATCGCTGACCTTGAAGACAGGGCCTTCCGGCGTAAAATAACGTGCTGCCACGTCTTTCGGCACATCCTTTAAAGAACGTTCCAAATAAAGACCCTGCTTTGCTTTGGATAAAGCGCCATCATCAATATCAGTGGCAAGAATACCTGTCTGCGCCAATATATTCTTGTCCGACAAAATCATAGCCAGCGTGTAAGGCTCTTCGCCTGTAGAACATGCCGCGCTCCACAGCTTTAATTTGCGGCCCGACTGCTGGAGGTCAGGGAGGATAATATCCCGCAAAACTTCCCAGCGATTCGGATTCCGCCAGAACTCAGAGACATTGATCGTCATTCGATCTAAAAATTCATAAAATAAGTCCTTATTTTTCATCATCGCTGCAAAAAAATCACTGAAGGTATGATACCCATTCTTCATCCGAAGAGTCGTCAAACGCCGCTTCATCTGCGCTTCTTTATATTGAGCCAGATCAATTCCGGTGCTTTGTTTAACGTTGTGAATAAATCCGCTATAATCTGGATCTGTTGTTAATGCTGCAACATTACGATCAGACATGTTAATCCCCTGCCTCCCACCTGGACCTTACATCCAGACTGCGATGTCTTTGTTATACTGATTCAGTTCATCTGGAGCAAAGAAATTAGCAATTTCCCGTTCTGCACTTTCAGGCGAGTCTGATCCATGAATTAAATTAAGTGGTGTATGGCTGGCAAAGTCGCCACGAATCGTGCCTGGCAGAGCTTCTCCAACTTTTGTTTTGCCTATGAGTGTCCGGGATAAAGTTACGACATCATCGCCTTCCCATACCATTGCAAACACTGGACCTGAAGTGATGAAAGAGACCAGCTCTGAAAAAAAGTCTTTGCCTGCATGCTCAGCATAATGTCTTTTCGCTTGATCCTCACTAACTGTAATCAGTTTAGCAGCGACCAATTTAAACCCCTTATCCTCAAAGCGGGCAACAATACGCCCTATTAATCCACGTTGAACTCCATCAGGCTTGACCATCAGATACGTCTTTTCCATAGAAGCACTCTCCATTTTCCCATTTGAAGGGTTGTTTTGACGCTATCTTAACAGAAACATTGCTTTCTGGAAACGTTTAATTTCAATCTCACCAGAAGATCAATAACTTCTTCCTGTTATAAAATACGCAATATCGCGCAGATTGCGCTTAGTCTTATTGTTAGGCAATTGTTCCAGCGCCGCCAGCGCCTTGTCGATATAACGTGAAGCGAGCTCCTCAGAACGGGCGATTCCGTCTCCGGAAAGAATGAGATCAATCGCATGTCCTACCGTGCTATGTCCCTCACGTATAGACTTCAGTTCCTCAAGCAATGACTCGCGCAGTCGCTCATCCTCAAGACTATAAATCACTGGAAGTGTAATGTTTCCTTGCCGCATATCACTGCCCGGAGGTTTACCGATCTGTTTCTCTGTGCCTGAGAGATCCAGTAAATCATCACGAATCTGGAACGCCATACCCACGTTATATCCATAATTATAAAGCAAACGAGCTACTTCTGGATCTGCTTCAGCAGCAAGAGCGCCGAGTTGGCAGCTAACTGCAATCAGCAGGGCTGTTTTGCGGCGGATACGCCGTAGATAATGACGTACACTTTGCTCACTGTTGAAAAAGTCACGAATCTGCTCCATCTCTCCGATCGACATTTCGATCATCGCCTTAGACAGAATTTGATGAATTCGTGGATTCTTCAGCTCCGTAGTCATAACCAGCGCTTTTGCATATATGTAGTCACCAGTGTACATGGCAATTTTATCGCCCCATTTTGCTTTCACGGTGAGTTCACCACGGCGCAATTCTGCATCGTCGATCACATCATCATGGACCAGTGAAGCGCTATGGATCAACTCTAACGGTATCGCCACCCGTTTCAGTTTTTCCAGATCATACTTACCGAATTTCCCGCCCATTAGGACAAATACGGGACGTAATCTTTTGCCGCCTGCCTTTAATAAATGCAGGGAGGTTTCTGTAAGCAGATCGTCATCCCCCTGTACACTGCGGTACAGCTCTTTTTCAATCTGATCCATATCTCTGTTCAGTAATCCGAATATTTGCAGTCGTTTCATTCTTTCACCCGTGTCAACAGTTTATGGCTCCAAATCTCCATCTTCACTTCCTGCGGCAGCAGGCCCATCTCATAGGCATAGCGGAAATAGAGGTTCAAACCTTGCTGCTGCCTTTCTCCAAAATCATAACATAAATTGCGGAAGTACCCTTCCCAATAAGACTTTGTTCCTCCAATGTTAGAACAAGCTGCTTGTACAATAGGATCTAAATCTCTCAATCCCCGCATTTTACTCTCGGCAAAAGCCTCTGCAATCTCAGAAATAGCTTCCGGTTTGTCCTCCGCAGCCTTTCGATTCACTGCCCAGACCGCAAAGGTCATCCCTAAGCCCGTCCATTCCTTCCAAACCTCAGCCAGATCAGTAACGATATAACCTTGATCCTGCCATGAGGCCTTAATAGCATTATCACCAATTAATAAACAGGCATCCGCTTCATGCATCATGTCATCCAAATCCGGATTAGCGCTAATATACTCCGGTTTATTGCCAAAAGCTTTTTCCATTAAAATTTTCAGCAAATTTACCGAGGTTGCAGAAGTATTCGTAACAGCGATCTTACCGCTGCCAATCTGAGCAAATGGCACCCTGGAAAAAAGGAATATTGATCTCACAGGACCGTCCGCGCTAACCGATAAATCAGGTAGAAGTAATAATTTGTCACTGGCCTCAGCATAAGCAAAAGAGGATAAAGCACCTACATGAATAGTTCCACGGCTCATCCCCTGATTAAGAATGGCAGGTACCTCACTCACCATCTCTGCAGAATATTTCAATGCAGAGGGATGAAAATTGTGAAATACCGGCCATGAGTTGGTATAGCTGATTTTGCCGATGATGGTGTGGCTGTTATTGTCCATCCTTTCAATCCCCCCATCTTCGAAATAAATTGTGTTCAATATTAAAGCTGTCAAGCACTTTGCCCACCATGAAATTAATCAGATCATCCATACTTTGCGGCCCAAAATAAAAAGCCGGCATTGCGGGAATCATCCGAACTCCCAGACGGGACAGCTTCAACATATTTTCTAGATGAATAGCATGCAATGGAGTCTCACGAGGTACAAGCACCAGTGGGCGGCCTTCCTTGAGCATAACGTCAGCAGCACGTGTCATCAGATTATCAGAGGTCCCATTCGCTACCGCGGATAATGTTCCCATAGAGCAAGGCATAATAATCATCCCTTCCACACGAAACGAACCACTTGCAATGGATGCGCCGATATCCGCAACAGGATGATAAAGCAGAGAACCGGGATAGCCTTTGAACCTTTCGTTCAAAAAGCCCTCCCGGTCTGATGCGATATAGCCAAGTTCTTCTTTAAATACGCGCCAGCCCGCATTACTAACTACCAAATGCACGGAGTAGCCTAGTGACAGCAAGGTTTCAGTTAGACGAACACCATATATCGCACCGCTTGCTCCTGTAATTCCAACCACGATGTTTTTCGGTTTAGTAAGCGTCATTAGTAGAACTGCACCACCAAGTCAATCAAAGTGAAAGAGAACACCACGATGCTCAATACGCCGTTCATAGTGAAAAAAGCAGTCTGCAGACGGCTCAGGTCACTCGGAGATACAATGTAGTGCTCATAAAAGAGAATGATATATGCGATGATCATGCCTGCTACATACCACCAGCTTAAATCCGTCATAAACAGCAACGATACGAATCCAATCGCCGTGAGAATGTGAAATACGCGGGCAATAAAGAGTGCACCTTGAACCCCGAACCGAACCGGAATGGACTTCAAGCCCTCTTTTAGATCAAACTCAACATCCTGACAAGAATAAATTACATCAAAACCTGCAGTCCAAAACACAATAGTGAAATAAAATACCATTGAAGTCCAATTCACACTACCAGTTACAGCTACCCAACCGCCTAAAGGTGCAAGCGCAATGGTCAGACCGAGGATAAGATGGCAGGCCCATGTAAACCGCTTAGTAAATGAATAAATGACAAGAAGGAAAACTGCGATTGGCAAGAGCTTGGCCGACAAAGGATTCAGCTTAAAGGCTGCCCAAAAGAGTAAGAAAAACGAAATGCCGATAAAAATGACAACTTCACCGATCTTCAATAATCCTGCAGGAATAGCTCTTCCCGCTGTGCGTGGATTCTTAGCATCACTTATCCGGTCAATCAGTCGATTCAGCCCCATAGCAGCGCTCCGTGCCCCAAACATAGCCACTACGATCCAACCAATCTGGCTCCAGGTAGGTAGCGTGCCAAACATGACAACGGAACCAAGTAAAGCGCCCATAAAAGCAAAAGGTAAAGCAAATACCGTATGTTCAAACTTGATCATTTGTAAAAAGATACCGATTTTCTTAAACATTCCCGTTCTCCTTGAGCCCAATATGTAATGCCGCGATGCCTCCGGTCAAGGGGAAGGATTCCACTTTTTGCAGTCCGGTTTCACGGAAAATAGCAGCTAATTGCTCCCGGTCAGGGAACAGCGCCAGCGATTCTGGCAGCCATTTGTATTGCTCATACCTTTTAGCGAATAACTTGCCCAGCAATGGAAGAACACGCTGAAAATAAAAGAAATAGATACCTTTAAACGGTTGTTTCATCGGCTTGGAAAGCTCCAGGCAGACCACCATTCCTCCGGGCTTCACCACTCGTTTCATCTCGTTCAGCACTTGAACAAGATCCGGTACGTTGCGGAGTCCAAAACCAATCGTTGCATAATCAAATGCGTTGTCTTCAAAAGGCAACTCCATAGCGTTGCCCTGTACGAGAGAGATCCGGTTCTGAAGCTTGCGCTCCTCCACCTTACGGTGCCCCACTTCAAGCATGCCTGCACTGAAGTCGAGCCCTATCACATTCCCTGTCTGTGAGGCTTCGGCCAAGGCAATGCTCCAATCGCAAGTGCCGCAGCATAAGTCTACAGCTGAATCCCCGCGCTTCATGCCCATCTTCTTCATCGTGAACTTACGCCAAGCCTTATGCCGGCGAAAACTTAAGATGTCATTCATCAAATCATATTTACCTGCAATACTCTCAAACACCGAGTGCACAAACTGTTCCTTCGGTTTGCTGTTATCACCCACAGCAGTTGTAGTTTTGTCCATAGTCATCCACTAACCCTCCACGGCTGCTTGTCCTGAGACTTTCATCTGCAGGAGAATACGATCCAGCGCTATCTCAAGCTCTCTAAGCAGGCTTTCGTCTTTAACGCTTTGTAATAGTCCCTGAATCGACTGAATCGACTGATGGAGCATGTCCGTCAGCAGAGAATCACATTTATATTTCATCTTCAGCATCTTCCAGTCCTTCTGATCAAGGTTCTGGTCTTGAAGCTGTTTGCGTTCTTCCTCTGTCGCTGACTCCAGCATCTTCCAGTAGCAATAACCATTGCTTGCATTCTCAAGGTTATCACAACGCTGAAGCTCAATGGCAACCGTTTCGCACTGACTGAACTCTGTCAATAACTTCTCCCACAATTCCACTAAGGAATTCTCGATCATGGGCGTAAAAGAAAGGAACAGCCGCATATTGAGCTGTACCATGTGCCGCAAGTATTGTTCAGCCGAAAGACGGATTCCTCTCATCTTCACATAGAGGTTCGCTTTCAAGACATTGAAATCAGCAATCGCCTTACTCAAGATTCCAACCATCTCAATCTGATCACTCTTTGCAAGCAGATGGTAAAACCAGCTACTAAAATAATCGCCAGCCAATACCTTTAATTGACGGGAACGCATAGGATCTCCACCGCGTCTATCATTCGAGCGGTCAATTACCTCATGTGTATCTAGTCCAAGTTGAATAAGTGCGGTTACGAGCGTATACAACTCACCAGTACTTCCTTTTACAGAAGATCCATGGTTTAGAAAAATATATAACAAATGACCCCGGCCATCAGAAAACGGCGGCAAATCCGTATGCTTCTGAATCATGTCGTAGTCGGTGTAGGGTTTTGCCAGTTGCGGTATGCAGTACGGTTTCATTTCAGCCTCCGAAGCCATTGACATTTATATTAATTCCTTTGTTCACAATCTTGTCTATTATATCACATGTTTTTTTGTCACGCACTGTGATACAACTGAGTTTCTTTTATTCTTCTCAAGGATAAATGAACTGCTTCTTCCAGAGCTCAGTCTCACTAATACGGAAGCCCGTCTTGAGACGCTCGGAAATGGGGAAATTACCCGCAGACTGAAGTTCATTCTGGAGTTCAACGGACCACTCCGCGCGTCTGATATCCCCTGCTAGCAGCAGCCGGCGGCTATCCAGCCATTTATCCATGACCACGATGCGCAGCAGGAGCTGATCCACATTCGAGGTTTCTTGAAAAGCAAAAGAAATAGTCTGTGCCATATTTCGATAAAGCTCCTGGGGTTCATGATCATTTCCGCTCACTTTTAAATCCAGAGACAGAACGTGATCCTCCCAGTCTACGCTATCAATGGATAAGGTCAATGGAAGTGCGCCAAGAACATCAACAAGATTATCGTTGTCTAGCACCGTGTTATAGCCGCCAGTAAAAGTCTCCACTGCACCATTTCGCTGCTGTAAGGTTGAATCCATATCTGCCACTTTGGGCAATATTACAGCAGAGGTTGCAGTCAAGAGTAATACGGCTCCAACCCACCAGGCCTTGTTCATGAACACGCCCCCCTTATCCATAATTCCCACTCTTAGCGGAATACGATCATTTATCTTTACTATATTTTGAAAAAAAGCAGGCTATGCCTGCTTTTCAGCTTTCACTTTCCAATTGTCCGTGCTTTGTCCATATTTCAGCCTTACCGCGGATCTTCATCGCTGAGGTATGATCAGTAAACTGGGCAATCAATACCTCGCCCTTATCCAGCTTCTCTGTATGATGAAAACGTGTATCTGTACCTCTGGTTAACCCAATGACCTGAACGCCATTATCTTTAGCCTTAACCACAATATAGTCGCTGCCCGTTGGAAGCGGAGTAGTACCCGTATTTTTATCCATCATCACTCATCCTCCTCTAAACCTATTATACAGTTCATAGTATTTCAAAAAACAAATGCCGCCTTGGAGGGCGGCATAGTTGTTCTTAAAAAGACTATGGGATAGGTATGTAGAAATCTTTATTTGATTCCGTCTTTCAGCGCCTTACCGGGTTTGAATGCCGGTACCTTGCTTGCAGGAATTTCGATTTCTTCACCAGTTTGCGGGTTACGGCCTTTACGTGCAGAACGCTCACGCACTTCAAAGTTTCCGAATCCAACCAGTTGTACTTTATCACCGCTTTGCAGTGCTTCTGTAATTGCTTCGAAAACCGCATCTACAGCTTTAGTAGCATCCTTCTTGGGAAGTTCAGTTGCTTCTGTAACTACATTGATCAAATCTGATTTATTCATGTTTTCTCACCTCCCTGAGTAAATTCTCCGGTATCATACACTGTTTCCGTTTCAACGTAAAATATACGTGATAATCCCGTTTAAAACTTAACTTTGGCGCCCTTAGACCTTGAAGCGCAACAAACTTATAGTAATACAGCCCATCCATAAATTCAAGCTGTTACTCAAAAAAGGAGCAGAAATTATCATCTATACTTGCATATTTATCTAAATTCGATCTAATTTGTTAGACCTATAGGAGCAGTTAAGGTCTTTATTTCATCAGAATAATTGAGTCAGATTCACCGTTATTATAGGAACTAGGTATCAAGTTTTAGGATATATACAAATAAAAAGAGCAGGATTTCTCCCACTCTTTGAATTTATTTATATTCAGCTTAGAGAATAATTGCAATAAGTCCGCCGGAACCCTCATTTATAATGCGGCCAAGCGTTTCTTGCAGTTTGTAGCGCGCATTATCCGGCATCATAGCTATCTTGCCTTGAATTCCTTCTCTTACAATGGAGTGTAGGGAGCGGCCAAAAATATCGGATTCCCAAATCTTAATAGGATCATTCTCAAAGTCCTGCATCAGATAACGAACCAGCTCTTCGCTTTGCTTTTCCGTTCCGATGATTGGCGAGAATTCAGACTCCACATCCACCCGAATCATATGAATGGATGGTGCCGTAGCCTTTAAGCGAACCCCGAAGCGAGAGCCCTGACGAATCAGTTCTGGCTCGTCGAGTGCCATTTCGGCTAAAGATGGAGCCGCGATACCATAGCCAGTAGTCTTGACCATTTCCAAAGCTTCTGAGAATCGGTCGTATTCTCGTTTCGCATGTGAGAACTCCTGCATAAGCTGGAGCAGATGATCCTTACCGCGGATCTCAACCCCCACCACTTCCATCAGAACTTGATCGTACAGCTCTTCTGGAGCATACAGGTCGATCTCTGCTACACCCTGACCCATGTTCATACCACTTAGGCCAGCTTTATCAATAAAGTCATATTCGGTGAACTGAGATACGAGGCGGTCAACATCCCGCAGGCGGCGGATGTCTTTTACAGTATCGCGAACGGAGTTCTCATAACTACTACGCAGCCAGTGGTTTTCTCCAAGCACCATAACCCAGCTTGGCAGATTTACATTTACTTCATGCACTGGGAATTCATAAAGCACTTCCCGCAGCACACCCGTTACGTCATCTTCGCTCATGTTTGCGGCGCTTAGCGTCATAACTGGGATATCGTATTTGATGGCTAGCTCGTTACGGAGCTGCTGCGCTTCCTCACTGCGTGGCCGGGTGGAGTTAATGACAAGCACAAACGGCTTACCCACTTCCTTCAGCTCTGCAATGACGCGCTCTTCAGAGTCCACGTACGAGTTCCGCGGAATTTCTGCAATCGTACCATCTGTTGTTACCACTACACCTAGCGTTGAATGCTCCTGAATAACCTTACGTGTCCCGATTTCTGCCGCTTCCTGAAAAGGAATAGGCTCTTCAAACCAAGGTGTAGAGATCATTCGTGGTCCATTTTCATCCTCGTAACCTTTTGCACCCTCTACAGCGTAACCCACACAGTCTACCAGACGAACATTAACCTCAAGCCCTTCCGCAACCTTGATTTGGACTGCGTTGTTTGGCACAAACTTCGGTTCTGTCGTCATAATCGTTTTGCCTGCTGCGCTTTGCGGAAGCTCATCCACAGCTCTTACTCGATCAGCCTCATTCGTGATGTTTGGCAGGACAATGGTTTCCATGAAGCGCTTGATAAATGTCGATTTCCCCGTGCGAACCGCGCCGACGACGCCAAGATAAATGTCTCCGCCGGTACGCTCGGCAATGTCCTTGAAAATATCCACTTTTTCCAAAAGAGATCCCCTCCTCATATTACTCCGAAGAAAAAATGCCTGAAGAGCATCGACTTCGCGTTCCGCCGGTAATCTGACCCTTGCAGGACATCAACCGGACTTATCGTATGCCCGCCCGAAGCCTAGCTGCTTTCGACCGGGACGTACTTGCCCCGCGCTAAACTCCGAATGCTCGGACATGCATTTGGACTAGTATCATCATATGTATCCGGAACGAATTTATGACCCATATTCGCGCATTTCACAATGTAATTTCAAAAAAAGTTAAGTCTGCGCGCCGCAAGGCGTCTGACGCCCGGAAGCTTACTCATCCATCTTATGAGGTAGGATTCGTTGATAGAACTATTTTTAGTGGATGCTGAGATTAAAAGGTTATAAACAAAAAACGCCTAATGCCCCGGATAAAACCGAAGCTTAGACGCTTTTAAACTATAACTCTAACTTGGAGGCTGTGGGATCGGCTGATTATTAATCCATAGATACGGCAAAGACTTTACGGGAACGTAATATGAAGCTTCCTCCAGATCCAGTCGCAAGTCCTGATTCTTGTCGTGCTCTCCACCCTTCTTATCGACGGCAGCCATGATATCAAAAACATAATCTACGTAGACAGTTCCATCCTTATCCATGATAAAGTCAAGAACTTGACCGGAATAGACGCTAGTTAAGGTTATAGAGCTTGTACCCGCCTGCTTATGATCAATGGTATACAATCCGGGGTATAGCTCATCAAGCACAGGGAGGTTGCCGCCATGAGCTGATTTATAGCGGTTAACCTGTCGTTGCACGTCATTCACCTTTTGAACCGTAACAAGGTCCATCACCTTCACCACAGGATCAATTTCCTCATTCAAAATAAGAAAATAAGCACTTCCACCCTGCTCAAAAGCGGTAGCCGGTATATCATCCAAATATCCCTTATTATTCAACTTCCCCAGGTCAATACGAAACTTCTCATACCTTGGAGTAGTTTCATCCGCATTAAGAATGGGCAGTACCTCTTCCTCCTGTTGATAATCATCAACGGCTGCTTGTATCCGTTTAACACTTTCCCGATAATTAACACTAGCCCGCTTCTCATCACCTGGGTATAGACAACCCGAAAGCGTAAGCGCGAGCGATACCATCCCTAGCAAAAGCTTGGCCCCTGCCTTCAGTTTCATTTTATATCCTATAAACTCCAACCGAGTCCCTCCCACGGTGACATTCTTACGCTACCACAGTTCATCTTCTTCCCCACGCCGCGCTGCTTCAAGCTTACGGCGCACCGCAGCCTTCAGTGGATCTTCCGGCACCTGAACGGTTACGTCGCTCCATACGGCAGCCTGACAGGCCAGACGCGTTCCTTCTTCTAAGGCCGATCCAAGCTTACGCCGCTCAATATCTCCGGGAGGCCTTACTGCAGAAGCCTCTTCCTTCGCGACTGTAACCTTGCACATCAGGCAGCCTGCTTTGCCTCCGCATCTAGTTGTAATTGGCACTCCTGCTTTACGAGCGGCCTCTAATAACGAAATGCCACGGTTCACAACAGCTTTACGACCTTCTGGTTGAAATACAACGGTAACTCCTTTTTGTGATTTCATGATGTTACTTCCTTCCTCAACACTATGTAACTGCTTACATAATTGAAACAACTCCGCCCAATAGGCCCACTAACATGATGACAAAAGCAAGTATAGACAGTACAGCCTTAAGCAATCCCTTGGTTTTGCTCCGAGCAAAAGTTATAAGAAATACTGATAATCCCATAATCAGCATCGCAATCAGGGATAACCACATTTTTGTCATCGGATCCATGGTCAAAGCCCCCATTCGCCTGTAATTTATTAGGGACTATTATATCATGACCTTATCCTTTTCTGTAAAAAAACATCATTTTTTATGTATTATTTTAAATAGATTACGCTTCGTGAAAATTATCAGGAATATAAAAAAAAGCAAAAGACGACGGAATCGTTCATTGATCCGTTTTCTTTTGCTCACCCAACATAAAGCTATTTTTTAAGCATCATTTTCATTAAAGACTCCATTGTGCTGGAACCTGCGCCGCCTTTTTTAACGGCATTGATAATCTCCTGCACAGTAGCTTCACTGACCGGCACTTTCGCCATTGATGACACCTGCTTAATTAACTGGCGGAGCTGGGCTTCATTCTGCGTAGTTCCTGGCTTTACCGTACTGGCTAGCTTTTTGACGGCACTTTCCGTAATGTTCTTGCCCGCCTTTTTGTTAATGGCGTTCAATGCATCCTTGGAAAAATCTCTGCTCACTTTTCATCCCTCCTCCGTCAATCCCCATTACAACATATGAGAATTTGCGGAAAAAGGTGAACAGGATCAGGAATGCCACTGCTCCCAAGTTTCCTGGGAGATCGACTCAAGCTCAGGCTTACGATCACGACCCATCAAGGCTTCAACCGCACTGCGTGGGCTTCTTCCTTGAAAGAGCACATGATAAATCTGATCCGTAATCGGCATCTGCACACCCAGCTTGAGCGAAATTGCATAAGCTGCTTCGGTAGTACGAATACCTTCGACTACCATCCCCATGGATTCCAGCACCTCGGCCAGCGGCTTGCCTTGACCAAGCATGGACCCAGCGCGCCAGTTACGGCTGTGCTGACTAGTAGCCGTCACAACAAGGTCGCCAATTCCGGCAAGGCCGGCAAAGGTCAAAGGATTGGCTCCAAGCTCAACTCCCACCCGAGATATCTCGGCGAGTCCACGGGTCAAAAGCGCTGCTTTAGCATTGTCCCCATATCCAAGGCCATCGGATAGACCTGCACCAAGGGCAATAATATTCTTAAGAGCTCCGGCAAGCTCTACCCCTACCTGATCACGATTCGTATATACACGGAAATCGTTGTTGATGAACAATTCCTGCGCTTCGGCGCTACGTTTGTCATCAGGTGAAGCAACTACAACGGTTGTAGGACACCGGCGTACAACTTCCTCTGCATGACTTGGACCGGAGAGGACGACGATCTGCCCTTCGTCACAGCCTAGTTCCTCTGCAATTACGATGGACATCCGCTTATTGCTTTCTGACTCAAAGCCCTTCGTAGCATGAACACATAACATGTCATCCTTCCAGAATGGCTTCAGACTGCGAGCAACCTGCCGCATTCCTGAAGACGGAGCTACAATTACAACCGCCTTAGAACCGGACACTGCCGTTTCCATATCCGTAGTTGCAATAATGTTAGCTGGCAGTGCGATGTCAGGCAGATACTTATTATTCGTATGAGAGCCATTGATCTCGGCAGCTTGATCAGAGTTGCGTGTCCACAGATAAACTTCCGAGTGGTTTGCAGCCAGCACGCTAGCCAGCGCAGTTCCCCAGCTCCCCGCTACAAGTACGGTAACTTTATCAGACAACACGATTCCCTCCTTTAACTTTTGAGCCTATCTTGTTCTCACGGCCTTCTACGATCTTTACAATATTCGTCCGGTGCCGCCAGAAGGCGAAGACCGCAATAATAATACTGGTCCAGAGCACAGGTTGTGTAAATCCTGTCAACAATAAAGCCACTGGTGTCAGTGCTACAAAAATTAATGAGCCAAGGGACACGTAACGGGTGATAAAGATAGACAGGATGGCGATGATACCGGCGAGCAGCGCTGGCCATAAACAAAGCGTAGCCATAACACCGATCGTAGTAGCAATGCCTTTCCCCCCACGAAAACGAAAATAGAGCGGCCAATTATGCCCGATGATGGCAGCGATTCCGCAAAGAGCCGGAACCCAGGTTCCCCAACCGCCGACCCAGGTTCCTAACCATACAGCGGCCACCCCTTTCAGCACATCCAGCAACAGCACTAGTATTGCAGGACCTTTACCCAATACACGCAGTGTATTGGTAGCTCCCGCATTTCCGCTTCCGTATTGACGGATATCAATTCCCTTTAGCAACTTTGCAAGCAGTACACTAAAGCTGACAGAACCAAGCAAATAGCTTACAACGATAACCAGAAGTTCAAGCGCCACACTTCTTCTCCCCTAACCTTCGTTTTCGGATTTGCGCCGTGTAAAGAGACGGATTGGTGTTCCTTCGAAATTAAATGCTGCGCGAATTTTATTCTCCAGATAACGTTCATAGGAGAAATGCATCAGCGACGGATCATTCACGAACACCACAATCGTAGGCGGCTTAACCGCAACCTGCGTTACATAGTTAATACGCAAGCGACGGCCTTTGTCAGTTGGTGGAGGGTTAATCGCGATTGCATCAGATACAACGTCGTTCACCAAATGTGTAGTAATGCGCAGTGCGTGCTGTTGAGATACATGCTGTACAACAGGCAGCAGTTTTTGCAAACGCTGTTTGGTTAAAGCCGACAAAAAGACAACCGGTGCGTAACTCATAAACAAGAAATGGTCACGAATCTTCGTCTCGAAGTTCTGCATAGTCTTATCGTCTTTCACAATGGCATCCCATTTGTTGACAACAAAAATAGATGCTTTACCAGCTTCATGTGCATAACCAGCAATATGCTTGTCCTGATCGATGATGCCCTCTTCGCCGTTAATTACAACGAGGACCACATCAGCCCGTTCAATCGCACGCATAGCACGCATAACACTGTATTTTTCAATGTTCTCGTATACCTTGCCTTTTTTACGCATACCTGCCGTATCGATAAGCACATAACGTTGCCCATCACGTTCAAAAGGAGTATCGATAGCATCTCTTGTTGTCCCTGCAATATCGCTGACGATAACACGTTCTTCGCCCAAAATCGCGTTAACCAGAGAGGATTTACCTACATTCGGACGGCCAATCAAAGCTACACGAATGACATCCTCATCGTATTCATCATCTATTTTCTCAGGTAGGCGCTCAACTACAGCATCAAGCAAATCTCCGAGTCCGGTTCCGTGACTACCAGAGATTCCGATTGGATCGCCAAAACCAAGGCTATAGAACTCATAAATATCATCCGCACGCTTCATATTATCCACTTTGTTGATGGCAAGAACGACTGGTTTACCTGAACGGAACAGAATCTGAGCTACCTCTTCATCTGAATTCGTCACACCACTCTTCGCCTCACACATAAATACAATAACATCCGCTTCTTCAATCGCCAGCTCCGCTTGAACACGGATTGATTTCAGAATTGTATCTTCTCCATCAATTTCAATACCTCCGGTATCAATCACACTGAACGACTTACCGTTCCAATCTGAAATACCATAAATCCGGTCACGTGTAATCCCCGGCTTATCTTCTACAATGGCTAATCTATCGCCAATCAGCCGATTAAATATCGTCGATTTTCCGACGTTAGGCCTCCCAACAATTGCCACAACGGGTCTTGCCATATTCATTCCTCCTGTCATCCTTACGTTACTCATCATAGCAAAAAACATTTAAATTGGCTAACAATCATGTTAACTCTCATCAATCCGACCAGTTCCGAAAAAAAGACAATCGGCGAACCCCCGTATCGAGGGCTCGCCGATTACTTTACCCGTATATTCAAAAGCTCGTTTAGGGATTAGTTATTCCCCTTAAATTTGTCCAGCTTGTCACCAAAACGTTCAGCAAGCGTAAAGCTAAGGCCTTCGTTGCT
Source organism: Paenibacillus sp. FSL R10-2778 (assembly GCF_038593035.1). Taxonomy (NCBI): domain Bacteria; kingdom Bacillati; phylum Bacillota; class Bacilli; order Caryophanales; family Paenibacillaceae; genus Paenibacillus; species Paenibacillus sp. FSL R10-2778. The sequence continues at coordinate 4,777,584 of NZ_CP151956.1, forward strand.
AAGGGAAACGTTAGGGTTGTTCAGAACTTCTTTAGGAGCTCTGTCTCTGCTATTGCTGCGTTCAGGTCTAGCAGATGGAGCTGGAGCTTCTTCAGTTTCTTTGATGCTCAGGCTAACACGTTTCTCGGATGGATTGAAGTCCAGAACTTTCACTTGAACTTCTTGTCCTTCTTTCAATACTTCGTGTGGAGTAGCGATGTGTTTGTGGGAGATTTGTGAGATATGCACAAGACCTTCCACACCCGGAAGCAATTCTACGAATGCTCCGAAGTTCACAAGACGTTTTACAACGCCTGTTACAACATCACCGATGTTGATTTCGCCAGCAGCAGAGTCCCAAGGACCTGGAGCAGCAGCTTTGATGCTCAGGCTGATTTTTCCTTTTTCAGGATCAACCTTCAATACTTTAACACGTACTTTATCACCTTCAGATACTACATCAGAAGGTTTCTCTACGTGACTCCAAGCGATTTCAGATACGTGTACAAGACCGTCAACTCCGCCCACATCAACAAATGCGCCGAATTGAGTCAGACGTTGTACTGTACCTTCGATGATTTGGCCTTCAGATAGTTCAGCCATAATTTTCAGCTTGTTAGCTTCGAATTCTTCTTCAAGAACTTCTTTAGCAGACAAGATTACTTTGCTGTTCTCACGGTCAAGTTCTTTCACTTTAACGCGCAAGGTACGGCCTTTGTAATCGCTGAAATCTTCAACGAAGTGACGCTCTACCATGGAAGCTGGGATAAATCCGCGAGCTCCAACATCAGCTACGAGGCCGCCTTTAACAACGTCAGCCACAGTAACTTCGAAAGCTTCTTGGGAAGCGAAGTATTTCTCAAGATCTTCCCATGATTTTTCACTATCAACAGCACGTTTGGAAAGAACAAGGCTTTCCTTGTTGTCGTTGATGCTGACAACTTTACATTCTACTTCCTGTCCAACTTCTACTGCTGCAGCAGCGTTGTCCAGTTGTACTGCGGACAATTCGCGAATTGGAATCACACCGTCGTATTTATATCCAATGCTTACATAAGCTTGGTTATCTTCGATTTTGACGATTGTTCCTTTCACGGTATCGCCTTTTTTCAGAGAAATGATTTCCAAGTCAGCTTGGTTAGTCACTTCTTCTTCGTTAACGGCAGCAACTTCTTCTACAGCTCCGTTATTTTCTGTCACAGCGGAATCCACCGCTTCTACGGATTCATTCTTTTCCGCAGCTTCCTGATTTTTAATTTCTTCAGACATGTGATTAGCCTCCTCGATTCAAAACCCCATTTATTTAAACCTGCGTATAGCAGAGTTCAAAACAAGCAATGCATAATATTTCACTTACACTTGATGATAGTATGTTCCAAAAAATAGCGGCTATGCCGTTATTTAATCAAAACATTGAGCAAAATTTGTTGTTCTGCTCATCCCTTAACTAGCACTTGGTTTACCTGTCTCTTTCATCTCACGGATGCGATCCATAATGACATCGGTAACAGCCTCGAGAGATTCGCTCCCCGCACCGGCAAATTGACTAAGGTCTACAGGAGCACCATAGACAACGACCATGCGTCGAAAGGGTTTATACTGGCCGATAATAGCCGCTGGAATAACTGCTGCGCCACTTCGAAGTGCAAAGCTAGCAGCACCCTTCTTGGCCACTCCGGCATCAGAGTTACGCGTACCCTCCGGGAAGATACCCATGACATTACCATTACGAAGTGTGTTAAGGGCCGTTTTTATGGATTCTTTGCTTACGCCGCCACGTTTCACCGGAAAAGCACCCAATTTATTAATGAGCCAGCCAAGCACCGGAACCTCAAACAGTTCAGCCTTAGCCATATACTTTACCTGACGGTCCAGCTTAATTCCAATAGTCATTGGATCAAGCAGACTAATGTGGTTAGCGCAGAGCAGTACCCCGCCCTCCTTTGGCACATTTTCTTTCCCCACAATCTTAAGTGGGAAAAGGATTGCGTAAATCAAGCGAAGCAATCCAACACAAATTGCATAAATCATAAATGATTTCTCTCCCCGTCAACATGAGATCTACAGTGGGATACAATGGCCTCCACAACTTGATCGATATTCATTAAGGTCGTATCCAGAAGAATAGCATCCTCTGCACGGCGCAGCGGTGAAATCTCCCGTCCTTCATCCAGACGGTCCCGCTTTGCAATATCGTGTTCAAGCTGCTGAAGCGTCACCGATTCCGCGTCTCTCAGTTCCTTATAACGACGGAGAGCTCGTTCTTCCACACTTGCCGTCATAAAAATCTTTACCTCGGCATCCGGCAGCACGGTTGTACCGATATCGCGGCCATCCATTACCACGCCTTTGCGAAGCGCCATCTGACGCTGCAATTGACTCAGTCTGGATCTTACATCCTCGATCTTCGCATACTGCGACACAAGGCCGCTAACCTGAAGGCTCCGAATATGTGGGGTCACGTCTTCCCCATTAATCAGCACCTTCTGAATGTCTCGTTCCGGAATAAGTTCAATCACCATGTCGCGAACCTTCTCGTTCACTCGATGCTGATCTTCCGGTTCAATGCCTTCTTGGATCATATACCAGGTGATTGCCCGGTACATTGCACCAGTATCGACATAGATATAAGACAACTTCTGGGCTACCAATCGGGCTACAGTGCTTTTGCCTGCCCCGGCAGGTCCGTCGATGGCGACGTTTATTCTGTCATAAGTATGTGTACCCTGCCTATCCAACGGGGCATTCCTCCTCAAACACTCTTTCATAAAAAAAGCATCTAGCGTTACGAAAACTATTCCTGCAATATCAAGGAGCACACATAAATTGTTATGCTTGATGATATTATCAAGAAAAAAGCAGGCATTGCCTGCGACTTATAAAATTATACCACAGTTTATACTTCAGTGCAAAATCAGACAGCTTAATAGAGCTGTAAAAAATGCTTATCTGTTGCGGAAATCAAACTGACGTTCGAAGCAATAACGGATAATTTTCTGGCGTTCCAAATCTGAAATAGCGACAAATTTCAACATCGCTAAAAGCCGTCCATTCTCTAGCTTTTTAATGCGCACTACTTCACCTTCAAAATTGACATGCTCCGTGCTTCCGTTTCGATAAGGCACCAATACCCAGCAGGACAATTTATTACCAACCTCCAGCTTAACCTGGTTATCCACCAAAAAGGAGATTCCTCCACCACCAATATCATCTGTACGAACTAGGAACCGTTTGCCAAGGCTATCCTTCACAGCAAGCTCTAGATCTGCATTCACTCGGAAAAAGCTTCTTCTCTGGATCTTAAAAATCGAATCTGTCTCCGGCTTTTGAATCCGGACCATACGAATTACATCTTCTTTAAAGCCCAGTACATAAGTATTAAAGTAATTTTTGATGCCACCCTCAGTTAAAAAATAAACCGAAAGCTCGTCCCCCATAAAGAGCCTTTTTAGACGACCATTGCTCTCCTGCATAGGAATTTCAATCAGGAATGCGTCTTCTTCCGTCTCTGCAATTCTTGATCTATATTCAACTTCTGCTTCAGCAGCGTCACTGGAAGCAACCTGTATGTATAGATATTCGTTAATTTTAGGATACAAAGATGTCACCGCCACATCAGTTTAGTAATTATCACTACCCCTGATTATAGCATGGGAATATCAGCCAGTCAGATATATTTTATAGATATTGCAAAAAAAAGGGACGCACCCAACTGCTGGATGCGCCCTCCCTTTATTTTGCCTCAGACCCCGAAGAAGGTCTGATTTCTTCCACAGACTCTTCAATGCCATCCTCGGCGTTAATGTAAATACGATACTTTGAGCCATTGACCCCTCCACCGAACTCGTAAGTCAAGACCTCGACGGAATCATCATTTTTAATCCAGGACAAGCGATTGTATTGTTCCTTGAAATCAGAATTCAGAAATTTTCTCGCCTCTGCAAGGGTAAGCTTTGGTTTTGGAAGCTTCCGGTTGTCCTTGTGCTCATTGACGTATTCGCTGGCCTCAAAACCGATGGTATCACCTGTATCCAGCCCCATACGAATGGTCATCTTTTCAGGATAAATCAATACATCATTCTGTTTGGTTACAAAGGTCAAATTCCCGATATTATCGTAACGATCAGCGCTGACTGCAGTCATATGGGGATATCCTTTTTTCTCAAGAAACTGCTCTGCTTTGGTAACGGCTCCTTTAATAGAAACTTTGGCAGGGCCAACCTCACGGTTGTCATAATAAGAGATCAGCAACCCGCCATTTTTGGTGAAATCCATACTAATGGTGTGCTTCTTATTCGAAGCGCTAACAGTTGCTGTATAGGATGGCCATTCAGTGTTCTTCCCATTTTCTTTAACATCCACTTTAGCATTGGAGCCCGCATCCGCGAACTTCAACGCCTTACGTTTGATGTCTTCGGCAGTCACGGGGGTACCTCCGAGCATTTTGACGGAACGTTTATCGTAGATGCTTGCTACTGAAGGTCCCCAGTCTAGCTCAGGGTATGCCCCTACACGTTTATCCACCGTTTTGAAGCCGTCAATAATCGTGTTGTCCTCCGCTTTATTTTCTGTCGCCAACGCCGTTTCAACATCCATCCAGCGCAGCCGATTGCCAATGACTTTATTTTGTACCTCTTGCAAATCCTTAGAGATTTCTCCTGAGTTCTTGTACAATGCTTTTAGATTGCTCAGTTCTCCATCTGTCAGAGGTTTTTTAGTGAAGTCACGAATCCCGGCTTTATAAGAAAAGTTGGAGATTTTGGACAGAAACTCCTCTGTTTTGCTAAATGGCAGCAAGGTCAGCGGCAGCTGGTTAATCTCATTTTGGGCCTCACTAGTCATCCGCCACACATTCACAAGTCCTTTGCGGTGCATCCCATTAGAAGCAGAGTTAACCGCAAGCGTATTTCCAAGCTCACCATGAAGACGGTCCACATGATAGGACAAATCATGAAAGGCGCGTTGATATTGGTTCTCCGCCTTAATTAGTATTGAATTCTTCTCCTGATTCTCCTGATAACCCCACACAAGCGCACCAATCAGCAGCAGCGCGGTCAGCGGGAACATTACAGCACTTAATCTTTTGTACATAGGGCTACAAGACTCCTTTCGATAGCTTATTGGCGTTAGTTTGACAATAAACTAGGAGTCTTATGCACTGAAGTTGCTACACAATGTGACTATAACGTCCGCTCAAGCTCTCTCTTCAATCTCAAAGCCACTGCTATTACTGCAAAGGCATTGTTTAAAGCCGGTTTGAATGACACCATGCTCTTTAATCCCTCTTAATATGTAGGTCTCACCGCACTGTTTGCAAACGATACGTACTTTTATACGCAAAAAAAGACACCTCTCTCCTCTCTGGAATTCCTTACTAGGAACTGCCCTTCGAATATAAGTGTGTCCATCTCGATTATAGGTTAACCTCTTCTTCACGTTTCAGAAAGCGGAAAGGAGAACGGCTGTTGGCCCTAGCAACCTTTCCCATACCTCCATACCATAGGATAGCCATCAGAGGCACAATAAACCATATCCAATAGTTGGCTGTCGTACTCAAAATAAAGTCATATATCCCATGCCACATCCATGGCAACAGGAGAGAAAACACCAGAATTCTGCGGGTATGAACTCCTTTTGAGAACTTCGCCCTTCCCATATGGTAGCCCATGATCACACCAAACATAGCGTGTCCAGAAACCGGAAGAAGTGCTCTTAGAAACATTGATCCGATAGAAGCGTTGCTATACCAAGCGTACATTACATTTTCTATTGTTGCGAAGCCGAGCGAAATCGCCACAGCGTATAGTATCCCATCATATGGCTCGTCAAATTCGGTATGATTGTAAATCATATGGTACAGCACAAACCACTTTAGACATTCTTCCACGCCAGCGGATATGAGAAACGACTCCACGTAGGGACCACCATTTAGTCCCAGCATCAGCCCTCTCTGAATGATCATTACTGGAAACACAATCAGAAGGCCGAGCAAGAATACTTTAATGACTACATGAAGCGGTTCTTGATCATACTTGTCTTTCAGATAAAAAAAGGTCAACAGAGCAAGTCCCGGCGCTACTGCCGACGTAATGACCGATAACACGAGCACCGAATAACCTCCCTACACCCCTAAACCCTATTACTGCCGTTACACAGCAAGGTAGATGATAACTTTGATACAAGAATGACCGACATATCACCAACAACAAGACTAGGGCTGATCGGCCTAAACAATGGTCATCAGCCCCTAGTCTTGCCTAATTACTCCTGACGCTTAAAATGAGTGCACAATAACTGGACCGCATTCTCCGGCATCACTGTTTTCCCGTATTCATCGAGAACAGCTTCTGTGACCGGTGAGGAATCTCCAAACTCAGCAAGTACGCCAACAAGACCTGACAACGCCGTTTCTTCAAATTCCTTTGGATCGAAATACAGATACCATTTATTGTTATAAGAATACAGTTTCCCCTGGGAAGTAATATTACCGATGAGCACATGAGCCGCTTCAACCAGAACCTCGAAATCGCGGAATGCATATACAATGGAGTCGCTTTGTTCAAGAGTAACTTCCATTTCATAAATCTCTTCTGGCAATTCTTCTTCCCCGGACGCACCGTACTGATGGTGATCATATTTTCCTCGGGTCACTATAACGACCATGCCTTGCGCGGGCAATGCGAAAACTTCTACGGCAAGCGGACCCGTGGCATCAAAACCTAGTTCACTATATGCTTGATCCATCATCTCCGTAAACAGGTCATGAACCTTAGGAACTTCCTGCCACATGTCTTCCTTCTGGATGCCCCGCTCGCTCAGGTCGTCAAAAGTGAGGAAAATCCGTATCTTATCTTGACTTAATCGCTCTATTCTCATGACAGGATCCTCCTTTTGCAAGCTCATTTATTATAATGTATGATGAGTCCCGAGTAATGAGCCAAAAATGGTTACTATGTAAGTATGTTATCATTTTGCCGAGATAAATGCACGTAAATAAATATATAAAATCCTCTCTATTGAATAAACCATTTTCAAGGCCCTGAATAATAAAAAAGAATCATTCTGCGGAATATTTCATCCCCAAAATGATTCTGATGGAGTCCTTTACGGTTACAATCCCGGTATGGTTGTATGCGTTTCTTTAAGAATCTGCTCTACTTCGCTCTTTACTTCAGGATTGCTGCGAATGAATTCCTTTAACAATTTAAGATTGGATTCCTTCGACTTCACTGGTGATTCAGTCTTATGCTCAGAGGTTGCGCTGCTTGAACCGTTACTTTGAGCATTACTGCTTGAAACAGCAGTGTTACCAAAACCAGTCGTGGCCATACCGATTATTTTTTCTTTTGCTTTATCTGCAGCCCCACTCATGGAACCACCCGATTGCCCTAGCGAAGACATTAAAGAATTCCGCTTTTTGGACATAATCATACTGGCTGCGGCGCCCATCAGCACCCCGCATAAAAATGACGAAGTATTCATATTTCCAGCCTCCTTGTATGGTAAAATCATGTTTAGTGTTCGCGGAAAGATTCCGGCTCATACAACCTAATAACAAGAAAGCGAGTTGAAAAAAGTGGGTAAAATGACATCAGTGCTCCTATTGGCTACCTTGCTGCTTACAGCCTGTGGCAACAGCGGTGCAAATGGAAATACAGCCAAGGAAACAAACACCACAAACAATCCGCCCACGGCGGCAGCTACACAAAGCGCAGAAACTACGGCGCCAGCACCTGAAGCAACAGCCAGTCCTACCCCTGAAGCAACAGCAGATGGAGGTACTACAGGAAATAGTACAGCCAGTAAGGGTGAAGCATCCGCTGAAATTCCACTGCTGTACCATATGAACAAAAATTACGACATCGTTCCTAATGAGGAAGCTACAAATAAAAAAGTGGTTCTGCTCACTTTTGACGACGGTCCTAAAGATGCTGCAATGATTAACCCTTTGATGGATGTTCTGGACAAACATCAAGCTAAAGCCATCTTTTTCGTAAATGGTTATCGTGTTAAGGAGCATCCTGAGCTTCTGGAGTTAATACATAACCGCGGTGGAATTATCGGCAACCACAGCTGGGATCATATTGTATTGAAAGACAAGTCCTATACTGAGGTTAAAAAGCAAATCGAAGATGTTCAAAATATTGTCAAAGAAACATTAGGAGAAGCTCCTCACTTTTTCCGTCCGCCACATGGTGCCGGCGGGGATGTTGGCAAGAAGGTCGCGGCTGAGAATGGAATGTTGTACATGACCTGGTCTGTAGGCTCACTTGACTGGGAAATGAAAGAAAAGGAAACGGGTAAGACAGAAAAATTGATCAGTAATGTTACCGATCAGCTGCATTCCGGCAGTAATATCCTGATGCATGAGCTACCATGGACCGTTGAGGGACTGGATACCTTGCTCACTACACTTGAGGGTAAAGGCTACAGCTTTGTTGATCCGCGCAGCATTGAGCTAAAAATGCGTTGATCTTCTCATCTTTACATGTCCGATAGTTGCTTCGTCAGTGCAATTGTTTTCGAATCAAACGAAAAATAGAAGGGGGTTCCAAAAGCCATTTGCATGGCTTTGGAACCCCCTTTTTACGCTACCAGTTTTTCTTACTGGAAAGAGTAAGCACTATTGGGTTGATTTACGCAGTGTCAGCACATGCATTTCAGCAGGACTGCCCCAGCGAAGTGGCAGATGTGCTGTTCCAAACCCTCTGCTGATCAGCAGCAGGGCATTTTTTGCGGAACCGTCCCCTCTTGGCCAACTAAACTTTCCAGCGTCATATTTATGATAGAAATGCTCTACATGTCTTTGACCCACAAATGGAAGGATCACCTGCCCCCCATGCGTATGACCTGCCAGAATCAGGTCCGCTGGCACACTCTGGCGCTTCGATAACCAAAGCGGATCATGTACAAGAATAATACGACACGTGTCTTCAGCAGAAGGGGTTGTGGTTAATTGCGGAAAAGGACCGTATGGAGTTTTGCCCCCATTTTTCGGAAAATCAATTCCGGTTAACCAAAGTTTAGCTCCCTCACGTTCAAAAGCCACATTTTCATCCATTAACAGTTTTGCACCACTGTCCTGAATAATCTCATCTACCCTTGATATATTAGCCCGATAATCATGATTTCCATGCACTACATAGGTAGATGCAATAGAAGTAACTAGAGTCATATTATCGACAAGACGATTTAAAGGACTATCTTTTTCCGTTAGATCTCCTCCCAGAAAAACAACATCTACCCCACCCTTTAATGGTGTCAGAAGCGCGGAAGGAAGGCGGCGGCGATGGATATCTGTTATAAACAAGATACGAAATCCATCAAACTCTTCAGGTAGCGAATCTAGCATTATTTCCTCGGTAATAATTCTGTTTCTAAAAGCATTAATCACCATAATTATGACAACGGCCGCAGCTATCAATAAAATGACCAAAGCCATTCCCCATGCCCATGTGCTCACCATAATGTGCTCAGCGGAGGCGCTCCTTCAATTCCCCACCAAAGCAGCCCGATTAGCAAAATAACAAAGGTAAAAATCAAAGAATTTACAAACATCTTGCTTAAACGAACTTTTTCTGAAGAATAAGTATCTGAACGAGAAGGAACAGATTCTTCGTCCTTCTCTTTACTTCCTGTGGAAGAGCGCTTTGCAGAACCTGCTGGGCGGCGAGCTTTTCTTGATAAAGTTGCTGTAGAAACCCGAGCGGTAGCATTTTTCTTTATAGGAGTAGACTTCTTTTCAGGAGTAGCCTTTTTTACAGCCTCCGAAGTCCGCTTCTCTTTTTTACTTTTGCCAGGATGTTTGCTTTCACTTTTGTGTTGTTTTTGTCGAGACTTTACCCGGCTTAATTCCTCACTCATGATTCCCTCCTATAGCGGATCACCAGACCTGAGATCAGGTCGATGAAGAAGTGACATAGTATAGGAGCCCAGAGGCTGCCCGATTGAATGTAAATATATCCAAGACCATAACTGCTTAAGAATACCCAGCCGGTAGGTACAAAGTGACGTAAATAACGGACATGAATAAGAGCAAATACTATACTCGTCCAATAAGGGCCAATGGAATATTGGATGGCTCCGCGGAATAAGAGCTCCTCACATACCGATACAATTGCTGCTATGACGATAATATGCCACACAGGGCGATTTCGAAATAAAAGGTCGTTTATTCCACCATCATCCATGCTCTCCTCAGGGACAATATGTGTCAATAAATAGTCAACAATTAGCATTGCAGCAGCAAGACCAAGGCCCCATGCCACAAAATGTACTTTTTCTGGAATAATTAATAGCTGAAAAGGATTTCTTTTCTGAAATAATATCCATATCAAACCGATAATTAATGTGAGCCCCTGAGTGATATAGAGATTGAGCAGCAGAAGACGGTCTGTCAACTGGCCTGGTTCTACCTTTTTAACCTTAATCTCGCCAAATTTGAATTTTTTCATCGTGACCTGCCTGTTCTTTATTTTTTTCGGGCCGCTCCGAGAGAGAAACCGTCCATAGTGTTGCTATCAATACATAATACATAGGATAATCCCCCCCAGAAAAAGGAGCATTTATTATGAGCAAACGTAAGTCCCGCAATCAAATGTTATACACGCTAGTTTTTTTGTTTTTCTTAGTTTGCGCCTTCGCCGCATTTTTTACTGGCGTCAAGGTTGGCGCAGACAAAACTGAAGCCAAATATGACAATCAATCAAGCATGAATGGATTAGTAGAATTCACGGGCTCGTATCAACAGCAGGATCTTGTTACTTTCTATCATAACGTATTTTTGCCCTATCGGGAATTCAAGCGGAATTGGAACATTCAAGTAGATAAGTTAGCGCGCAGCACAGATGCTCGTATGAATGCGGCAGTAATGAAGAATCTAAGTATTCTAGCAGACCAGCAATATGAAAGAGTTAATCAAGATTCAATTTTCACTAACTCTCCTCTATTACATCAGTCACAGGTCAATGTACTCAAAAGCTTAACTTTATTTTCTAAGGCCTCCGGCAAAGTCTCTACTAGTGCCTCTGGTGCAGAGACAGCCAAGTTATTGAAAAATGATGAATTTACAACCGGCGCCGTGAAGTACGGTCTGTTAGCACAAAAGAACTTCTATGATTCTATGCTAAAATGGGGCTCTAAGACAAACCAGAAAATACCTTCTGCACCTGGCGAACTAAAAACGATGTCTTTCATCCAGTGGAAAAAAATGCCGCTTCTTTTGAAGAATGCTTCTATCGCTGACATGATGCTGAATCGCGGAATTTTTGCAGGTTATGATCCTCAGGACATCACTGCTAAAATAGACGATATGATTTACTCAGGCACTGCAAGCTCATTAAATCTTTCGGATATCCAGTCCTCAGTAACCTTGTTGATTTCTACAGGTGCTGTGCAGGAACAGGATTTTGTAAAATGGCGGGAACAGTATTATAACAGGGAGACACTTCCACAGCTTCCGTTCTTTTTTGAATAGAACCAGTTATTGAATCATAACGAAAAATGAAGTTCACTTCAAGAAACGCTGCTTGCAAAGCCTATTGACACAACTTGCATACCGTGTTACATTATGAAAAAAATTAATCATTCAAAACCGATGATGGAACAAAGATCCTGGAAGTCTTCAGAGAGCCGGTGGTTGGTGCAAACCGGTGACGAACAGCTATCTTTAGCGCTCCTGAGATATTGTATCGAACCTTAAAGTAGGTACAATCGGATCAACTCCGTTAACAGTGTGGCCTATGCAGGCCAATGAGGCTGCTTCTTCCAAGTTGCAGTGAATTAGGGTGGTACCACGAAGATAACTCTCGTCCCTTACTACGGCAGTAGTATGGGGTTGGGAGTTTTTTTAATTCCCTAATCCCCCATAAATACTACCTTATGCCCAAAGTTACCGATTTCGCGGTACTCTTGCACGCTGTTTCTTTTGTGCGACACCGCGTTGATCTACTATTATTACATGTTTTTCTCTACTAGTTCGTGAACCTTCTGGTATTGTGGACTGCCCATCAGGGCGTCCTCGACATATAAAGCTTTTCAACTTTAAGGGGGATAAGAAACCATGTTTAAAGTATTAGTATCGGATCCAATCAGTGATTTGGGCATTCAGCAATTGATGGACGCAACAGATGTAGTTGTAGACAAAAAAACAGGTCTCAGTGAAGATGAGCTCGTTGCAATCATCGGTGAATATGATGGTCTACTCGTCCGCAGTCAAACTACAGTAACTGAAAAAATTATCGAAGCTGGAAAAAACTTAAAGGTCATTGGTCGTGCAGGTGTGGGTGTAGATAATATCAAGCTGGAAGCTGCTACTCAACGTGGGGTTGTTGTTATCAACGCTCCTGATGGAAATACCATTACAACTTGTGAGCATGCTTTTGCAATGATGATGGCTTTGGCCCGTCACATTCCACAAGCTTACGCAAAAACAATTGGTGGAACCTGGGATAGAAAAACCTTCGTGGGTGTAGAACTTCGCGGCAAAACTTTAGGTGTACTGGGAATGGGCAGAATCGGTAGCGAAGTGGCAAAACGTGCCAAAGCTTTCGGCATGGAAATCCTTGCTTTTGATCCTTTCTTAACTGCTGAGCGTGCTGAGAAACTGGAAGTAAAATTAGCTTCCGTTGACGATGTAGTCCGCGGAGCAGACTTCATTACTGTGCACACTCCACTTACTCCGGAAACACGCCATATGATTTCCCGCCCGCAATTTGAAGTGATGAAAAAGGGAATGCGCATCATCAACTGTGCCCGTGGTGGTGTAATTGATGAAATGGCGTTAGTAGAAGCTATTGATAGCGGTATTGTTGCTGGCGCTGCATTTGACGTATTCGAAAAAGAACCGCCACAAGCAGATCACCCATTCTTGTCGCATCCAAAAATTATCGTGACTCCTCACTTGGGCGCTTCTACAATTGAAGCTCAGGAGAATGTAGCGATCGATGTATCGGAACAAGTACTGCATATTCTGCGTAATGAACCGTTCATCAATGCTGTAAATATTCCTCCAGTTGCTCCAAGCGTAATGAACAAACTCCAGCCTTACTTCACACTTGGTGAGAAGCTGGGCAGCTTTGTTACCCAGATTACAGATAGTGCTATTCGTGAAATCCATGTTGAGTATGCGGGTGATCTGTCAGATGTCGATACCCAACCACTTACCCGCTATATTGTGAAAGGCGTGCTCTCCCGCCACTTCGCTGAGGATGTTAACATCGTTAACTCCATGCACTTGGCAAAAACACGCGACGTTAATGTAGTAATAACTAAAGCTTCCAAAACTAAAGGCTTCACTAATCTGATTACCGTGACCCTTAAAACAGATCACGACCAAGAACGTCTCGTAGCCGGAACATTGCTGCAAGGTTATGGAGAAAGAATTGTTCAAGTGAACAAGTTCCCGGTTGATATCGCTCCTGAAGGACATCAAATTGTAGTATCCCATAACGACAAACCAGGGATTATCGGACTTGTGGGCACATTGCTGGGCGAAAATGATGTCAATATCGCTTCCATGCAAGTGGGACGTAAAATCGTTGGTGGCGAAGCAATCATGCTGCTGACCGTTGATAAAGCTGTACCTACTCATGTGCTTGTGAAGCTTGCTGGCCTGCCAGAAATCAACACTGCCGAAGAAATCATTCTTCTGTAAGCAATACGATAGAAATCAAACAACAGAGCAGCGATCCTCCCCTTTTAGGAGTTTCGCTGCTTTTGTTGTTGATCGTCGACCTGTTTCGGCTTCATTTACAACACCGAATCGAGTTCCCTCGTGGAGGCTTACGGACACCCTTGAGGTTACGGACCCAGATGACCCTATATGCAATAATTTCGCCTTTGAAGCAGGGTTTCGGACTCTAGTGCCACTATTCCTCAAAAAGGAGCTAAATCAGGTGTTTTGCCTATCAATAGCGTCTCTGGGGACCGATAGCGTTCTAAATATACGAAAATGCTGCATTATAGATCAGCTGTGTCCTATACTGCTTCATACGCACATATGGGATCAAACAGATCAAGTTTGCTGTTTAGACTAAGAATGCGGGAACAGTCCGACCATCGATGTCTGTAAATCCATACTTTTCAGCCAGCTTAGCAACCTGCTGCGGTTGTCCGGTTATAGACATAACCTTAGGATCGGCTGCTAGAGCAGCGGCTGCTCTACCGATATAGGTTGTGGATTCAGTCATCTGCAATTCTTCAACCTCATGCCAATGCTCCTCATCCGTGTTCATGCTCTCCAACACCGCCTCTGTCCTCATCCAGCCCGGAGTAAGCGGAATAACTGCAATGTTGTCCTCTTTAAGCTCATTCGATAACCCGTAGGCCATACGCACAAGTGTATTTTTAGAAAGATCATAATAGAAATTTCCTAGATATTTGTAATGATCCCAAAAGGTTGTGTGGATGATTAGACCGCCAGCTTTTGCCTCACGCATTAATGGTATTGCATAATAATTTGTTATCAACTGTGCCCTCACACCCGCATTAAACATATTGTCCCAATGCGCTGTAGGAAGCTCCCAGAAAGACTTCTGCTCAATAGGTAAATCGTTGCCGCCCCATACATTATTGACTATAATATCAAGCTTTCCTTGCTCTGAAGCAATCTGGCGAATGACCGCCTCTGTCTCCTGATCTTTTGTATGATCACATCGTATGGCGCTGCCGGACCCTCCCTCCGCTTTTATTTCCCTAAGTACGTTATCAATGCTCCGCTTGCTATGCTCTATGCCAGAAGCCTCTGTCGTTCTGCCCGTAATATAAACGAATGCACCTTTCCTTGCCAGCTCCAATGCAATTCCTCTACCAGCACCTCTGCTGCCTCCGGTGACCAATGCTACTTTTCCTTTTAAAGTCATGTTCTCAATCCTTTCTACACTTGTTTTTCTCTAAATGTTCTGTATTTAATCCTTACCTTATATAAGTATAATTCTTTAATATGACACCAACTGACATATATAATATAATAATTAATTAAGAACTAACTAACATTTATTAGGAGGAGGAATGTTCCCTTAATGAGAGCCGATCGTTTGTTATCCATCTTACTTTTGCTGCAAAATCGTGGAAAGATGACGTCCCGTGAGCTAGCCCAGACCTTAGAAGTGTCTGAACGAACTGTGTTTAGAGATATGGAAGCCTTATGTACAGCGGGAATACCGATTCTTGCCGAACGGGGACGCGAAGGAGGTTGGATGCTCACAGAAGGATACCGGACCTCCTTAACGGGTATGAAGCCCTCAGAAATTGCTACTCTGCTGCTGTCCGCAGACTCCTCAATCTTAAAAGATCTGGGTATACAAAACGACTTCTCTTCTGCCGTGCTTAAGCTGGAGGCTGCTTCCCCATCCAGGCCGAATAATCCAGCCAGTTACCTGAGCCAACGCATTCATATAGATGGTGCCAGCTGGCACCCTTCCGACGAGACATATCCGTTCCTATCTGTCCTGCAGGAAGCTGTTTGGGAAGACCGTAAAGTGAAGATCACTTACCCACGGAATGACGAGATGAAGGAGCGTTTCATTGAACCTCTCGGGTTAGTCGCAAAACGTGGAGTTTGGTATGTAGTGGCACGAACCGAGGGTGAAATGCGGACTTTTCGCGTGTCGAGATTAATACAAGCTGACGCAACTTATGAATCATTTGTCAGACCTGAGGCTTTTGATTTAAAAAGCTACTGGGAACAATCGACTTTAGCTTTTAAAGCAGCACTGCCAAAATATGTAGTGAACTTAAAGGTGAATGAGTCTATTCTTAAAGAATTACAGCGTGAAAGATATGTAACTATAACTTTAGTAGAACCCTCTGCTAATACTGGGTGGATGAACGTGGAGGCCGAGTTTAATGCTATAGAATCTGCCTGTCGTATCGTACTCTCTTTCTCTCCTTCAGTTATTGTTTTAGCTCCTATCGAACTAGTAGGGATGGTAAAGTCTGCTATTAAAACAATTTCCACAATATATGAGGAATTTTGACATGAATTCTAAATATCTACTACTTAAAGAAGATTTATGACACTTCTCTATAGACCAATGACCTATAAATCCCCTATAATAACACCATTACATAAAATTTAATAAGGGGGACATTTTACCAATGAGCTGGATGCACAAACTTCCGTTAAAACAAAGAATTGTTGCCGGATGTTACCTCGTTGCCGCACTGTTTGCTATTCCTGTCTTAGTTACGTTAATGATTCTAGGTCAATTTCTCGTAGGAATTATACTAGTAGTTGTTCTTGCAGGTCTGACTTTACCTGTTGCTCGCTTCGTGGAGAGAACGCTTACATCATCTTTTGATGATATTGCTAATGTATCTCACAGTATTTCGAAGGGCGATTTCACTAGCAGAGCGGACGAAAATGGCTCAATGGGTGACGTAAGCCGCTCCTTTAACACAATGATTGATAAGCTCAAGAAGATTCTGACCGATGCATCGCAGATCACCCGTCAAGTTATGGATGCAAGCCGCGGAATCGAAGATAAGAACCAGAACCTGAAAATTGTCATGGCACAAGTAGCCTCTTCTTCTACTGAGCTCGCTCTTGGTGCAAATGAAATATCTACGGATATCGCTGATATGACAGAATCCATTAAAGACATTGAGACCAAAGTATCCAATTATACGAACTCCACCAAAGAAATGAACAGACGTTCAATACATACCTTAGAACTTGTTGAGCAAGGGCGCCAATCCGTAGATACACAGGCTGAAGGCATGCGTAAAAACATAGAGGCTACACAAAAAGTGGCTGATACTATTGAAGCTCTCTCACAAAATGCCCGCGGGATTACGATGATCACCAAGACCATCACAGAGATCGCTGAGCAGACCAACCTGCTGTCACTGAATGCCTCCATCGAAGCTGCTCGTGCCGGAGAGCATGGTCGGGGTTTTGCCGTTGTAGCTCAAGAGGTCCGCAAGCTTGCTGAAGAATCTACGGCATCCACAAAAGAAGTATTCGGCTTGGTCCGCAGCATTGAGTCAGATATTAAACAAGCCATCGATAATATTGCCATCAATGAAGAGGTTGTGCAGGTTCAGAATGAAATGATCACTCAATCTGCCCATATTTTCGCACAAATTGTACAAAGCGTGCAGTACATTACCGAGCAAATCTCTTCATTCTCTGCGGAGAGTGATCTTATGCTAGAAAGTGCCTTGAAAATTTCCAGTGCAATTGAGAATATCTCAGCAATCACCGAAGAAACTGCTGCTGGCACGGAAGAGGTATCGGCGGCTATGAATGAACAGATTAATGCCCTGCAGTCTGTTGCAGAAGAAACGGAAAAAATGACCCAGGCCGTATTTAATCTGCAAAAAACCATTCATATCTTTAAATTCTAGTTCAAAACTATCAACTGCCACCTAAGCTGAGTCTTAGGTGGCAGTTTTTTTCGCGAGGCAAAACTTCATCTCTTGGACAAGACTTTCGTCAAATTTCGAGTTTTTTTAGCGGATTATGTTGACAAAAATTAATGAGGAATATATTGTAAAGGAAAATTATTCTTATCAACTATAAATTAATATTGGCAAAATCCTCGAAAGAGGATGACGCAAAACCATGGATCTACAGCCTCATTTTTTCGTTTGAGGCCATGATTGCCAGGTTGCAGAGGAACCAGGACGGCTGAACTATTGTTCAGTCTTAGCGGCGCCTTATGCCACCAACCTGTGCTTACTATAGAGCACAGGTTTTTACTTTTTGAGTATATTGATCTATCGTATCTATTCGGTAGATTAATAACTAATATATATCAAAAAACTTGTGAGGTGTTTCTTTTGAAGACAGTCGCAGATTACATGGCGGAAGCACTACGTAACCTTGGAGTCACACATTCTTTTGGGATCATTGGCAAATCCATTTGTCCAATTGTTCTAAAGATGGTGGATTACGGTATTGAATTTATTCCCGGCAGACATGAAGCAAGCTCCGGATTCGAAGCAGCAGGGTATGCGCTGAAAACGGGTAACCTAGGCGTAGCATTTGGTACTTCGGGTCCTGGGGGAACTAACCTGCTTACAGCAGCAGCACACGCGAAAGCTAACAACCTACCTGTCCTATTTATTACCGGCCACCAATCCATTACAGAGCTTGGAATTCCTCAATGTCAGGACTCCACCTCTTTTCTGGCTGATTTAGCTGATATGTTCAGACCTGCCACCTTGTTCAGTAAATTGGTTGAACGTGGGGATCACTTCGGTACTATTTTTAATCATGCGATTTCTGTGGCCCTGACCAAACGGGGTCCTGTTCATCTTTGTATTCCTTTTGATGTACAAACTGAAGTATTGGAAGAATGCAATATAGTAATCCCAGAAAGAGAATCTCTAATTAGTCTAGCTAATATCGATAGAGTCATCGATGCTATTCAAGCTGCTAAGAATCCTTTGATTATTGCGGGTAAAGGAATTAACCGCTCCGGAGCACATAAAGAGCTTGTTCAACTCGCAGAAACTTTTAATATTCCTGTAGTAACATCTCCTGGTGGAAAAGGGGCTATAGTCTGGGATCACCCACTCTATCATGGTCCTATTGGCGTTGGCGGTTCGACCCACGGGGACGATTTATTGAATAAAAGCGATTTATTTATAGTGCTTGGATCACGTTTAAGTGATATGACCATCTGTAATCTTAAACGGGAGAATCATCCAGCAACTTTAATTCAATTTGATATTGATCCAACCTTTGTCGGAAAAATACTATTGTCCAAAACGATACCGGTCACCGGGGACCTGCGCGATAATTTGGTGCACTGCCTAAATCATATTGACCCAAGCACAATCACCAAACGTGAGGCTTTGGCCGATACGGATTATTCAGAAGAGCTTCCAACCCTCAAGAATCTTTCCCTTGCTTCGGTAATGAGTACTTTAAGTGATTTGATCCCTTATAATAATTCAATTTTCGTTGATGATGGAAGTCATGGATTCCACGCTGCAAAATGGTACAAGGTTAAGAAACCGGGCAGCTTTGTTTTTGATGCGTATTTTGCTTGCATGGGTAATTCGATCGGCATGGCTATTGGTGCAAAAGTTGCAGCTCCTGAAGAAACTGTCCTCTGCATTACAGGTGATGGTTGTTTCATGATGCTCGGCGCTGAGATTAACACCGCTGTCTGCAAAGATATCCCTGTCATCTTTATCGTGGTCAATAATAAGCAACTAGATATGGCTCTTAAGGGTATGGAGAAAACCACAGGTCGTATCGATGGAACTCTATATGAAGTACCAATGGACGCCGTGAAATTCGCTGAATCTCTAGGTGCTAAAGGCTACAAATGTGAGACTGCGGATGAATTCACAGCTGCAATTAAAGATGCGGTAGCTCTAAACCATGTTGCCGTTATTGAACTGCTAACAGACCGTGATGAAGTCCCTCCGACTGCACACCGTACTTTGAACCTAAACTAGGAGGCTAACCATGAAGGAAAATATCAACAGTGGTCTCAACCACTTCACGAATCTATCAGGAGACTATGGCGCAAAAGCACTAGCTCCAATTAAAGACCACTTCCCTGACTTGGCTGAATTTATTATGGGGAATGCCTATGGCGATATTTTTCAACGTAATACTATAGCCCCTGACTGGAAGGAAATCGCAGTCATTTCATCTTTAATTTCAATGGGTCAATTCGAACAGTTGGGCGTTCATTATGTCATGGCCCTTCGTGTTGGAGTTACAGTAGAACAGCTTAAAGGTATTCTATTACACTTAGTACCCGTTATAGGGGCACCTAGAATCATCACAGCTTTTAATATCCTGCTTGCAACCATAGAAGAAATCCAATAACCCAACAGTTCGACAACAATATACAAAATTCGACTTTATTATTGCATACACTTGAAAAATATGCCTATAATAGAGTCGGAATATCCCATTACTTGCTGTATAGTGTCGAATTTTGACTTTTATAAAACAGCTAAATGGATATACATGGCTGGATATTGCAGTCGAACTGTTTTGGACAAATTCAATCTATGGGAGAGATTTAGGCATGGGAAGTTTCGTTTTGAAGACAGACACTACAAACAAGGTTATTAACATTGAGTTAGATGGAACATTTTCTGAAGAAGATGGTCTAAAATCTATTCAAGCTTATCAACAAACTATCAATCCAATTACTCCAGCTGACTATGAACTAAAAATCGACTGCAGAAAGCTAAATGTAACTGCACCAGATGTTGTACCTCTTTTAGAAAGCTGCTTTGTAATGTTTAAGAATGATGGATTTGTAAAAGTAAATCTAACGCTTGAAAATAACCCGATCCTCAAAATGCAGCTTTCCCGTCTTGGCCGTAAAGCTGGACTCGATAACATCGAGATCATTTCTGCGGTTACAGTCTAGATCTTTTAATCTTAATATGTAGGCCACATTTTACTGCTTTCCTGGAGGCGTATTATGACCGGAATTCGTATTAAAGGCATTGATATCTATCATCCCAGCAATATAGTTGGTAACGACTTTTTCATTAAGCATTTTGACGAAAAAGGCATTGATATTCGAGGTCTATTATCCGCATTAGGTCGTATTACACGGTATAGTATTAAGGATGCGGATGAGAATTCCCTTACGATGGCTTTTGAGGCTGCCAGGAATGTTCTGGAGAAAAGTGGTCTCACAGGTGCCGATATCGACCTTATTGCCTATGCAAGTCAAACTCCTGAGTATATCTTTCCTACCAACTCATTAATGATTCACCGTTTGATCAAAGGCGCATCCCATACGATCTGCATTGACAGTAATGCTAATTGTGCGGGTATGACGGCTTCTGTGGAACAGGTTAGCCGTCAGATGCAAGCGAATCCTAGGATTAAACGAGCGTTGGTCATCGGCTCCGATTATGTAACCCCTCATGCCGATAAGAATGATCCAGTCTATTACGCTAACTTCGGTGATGCAGCGGCGGCAGTCATTCTTGAACAAGCTGAGGATGTGGTCGGTTTCATTGACTCTATCTACCAAACGGATCCTTGTGTTTGCGATAATTCCAAGTTCCCGTGCGCAGGCCTGGCTAAACTGGGTAAACAAGGTGTAGCGGCTGGAGAGTTTAATGTGAAGTTTATTCCTTTTGATAATTCCATTTGTATAGATGCTGCTTCTGAGTCTATTCGTACTCTACTGTCTAACAACAATATCGCGCCTGAAGCCATTAAAGCAGCCTGCTTCTCACAGTTTTCATTGCCTAATATCTTAGAGATGTGTGAGAAAGTCGGCATTGATCGCAATGTAGCGGTATACATAGGGGATGAATTCGGATATACCTCTACCAGCAGCCCATTTATTGCTCTACATAAAGCTGTAACTACTGGAAAGATCGAACGTGGTGATAAAGTCCTGTTCTGGACAGTGGGCGCCGGTTGGCAAAATGTAGCATTTGTTATTGAATATTAGGAGCTGTATAACAAAAAGCGGCAAGCTAGGGATTCACCTAAGCTTGCCGTTTTTTAATATAAATATGAACGCAACATCAGGACTTACTTGCAAAGGTGAGCCCCTTTTCCGCGAGAGCACTCCGTAATAGGACGATCGCCTTTGGCCCCAATCCATGTAGCTGCAGAAGCTCTGCTTCAGTAAGCTTGCTGAATTGTTGAAGCTGAACATATCCAGCCCCATGCAGGGCTCGAAGCGCCGGCTTAGATAGTCCGCCCGGCAGATCAGATTCGGTTCCGTTAACCATAGATATATACAGCTCCTTTATCACTGATATCCTTCATGCTTCTCCCAACCCATGGTACGCGCTACAGCGTCCTTCCAGGCGTTGTAACGACCTTCCCGCTCAGTTATACCCATCTCAGGCGAGAAGACCCTCTCAGCCTTGTTGAAGCTCTCTAGCTGGGCACGTGTCCAGACTCCGGACGTTAACCCGGCCAGAAGCGCCGCACCCAAAGCTGTTGTCTCCGCATAGGTTGTTCTAGTAACCTCACTGCCCAGGATATCAGACTGGAATTGCATCAGCAAATCGTTACGCACAGCTCCGCCATCCACACGAAGGCCGGTCAATGGCATGCCTGCGTCTTTTTCCATAGCTCCTATTACATCTCTAGATTGAAAGGCTAAGGACTCCAATGTAGCTCGTACCAGATGTCCTGAGGTAGTGCCTCTAGTAAGGCCAAATATAGCTCCACGGGCATACATATCCCAATAGGGTGCCCCGAGTCCGGTAAACGCAGGCACAACGATAACCCCTTCACTGTCCTCTACTTCCCGTGCTTTATCTTCTGAGCCTGCTGGCTCCTCTATAAGACCAAGACCCTCCTGCAGCCACTGAACAGCCGCTCCGGCCACGAACACACTGCCCTCTAGGGCATAATAGAGTTCATCTCCCATACCCCAAGCTACAGTGGTCAACAAGCCATGACTGGAGGCTACAGCTTCTGTGCCTGTGTTCATTAGAATAAAACAACCTGTACCATAGGTGTTTTTGGCACTGC